>CP036290.1 GCA_007750655.1 Rohdeia mirabilis | reverse complement strand
GGGCGTCGTGGCGGCGTCGCTCTCTCCGACTCCGTTCCGGTGGCGGACCGGCGCGGAGGGGGGTGGAGGAACGGACGCTGGGGGGTCGGAGGCGAGCGGGAGGGGTGGGCCGCGACCCTGTGGAGGCGGGGCGAGCGGCGGCACGAGCAGGCGCATCGGCCCCCCGGCGCGCCGCGGTTCTCCACGGCCGGCGAGGGCGTGGGGAAGCCTGTGGACAACGGGGGCCGAACAGGGCACCAACCGGCATTCAAACGTGCTTCGAACGGTGGTTCGAAGGGGTCCGTCAGGCCCTGGTCGGGCGGCCGGTGAGGGTGCGGTCGGGCCGGCTCGAGGGGGCGGACGCGAGGGAGCGGGTGACGACCGAAGTGGCGGCCTGCGCGTGGTTTGCGGCGGCCTGGTGGTCGTGCGGGGCGGGCGGCCCGTGGCTCTGTCGAAGCGTCGTGACGCGCTCGAGGCGGGGGGCGATTAGACGGCTGTCCACAGGGGGGGTCAACGGCCTTTCGAGGCATTCACGGACCCCCAACCGCTCCACCGGTTGTGCCCTGTTTCTCCACAAGGCTGGCGCAGGTTCTGCACACGATATCCACAAGTTGCTCCACGTCGTGGGCGGTGGTGTCCGGGCCCAGGGAGAGGCGCAGCCCCCGTCGCGCCCCCGACTCGTCCAGTCCGAGGGCGAGCAGCACGTGCGAAGGCTCGATCGACCCGCTGGCACAGGCCGAACCGGCGCTCGCCTCCACGCCCTCGAGGTCGAGTCGCGCCAACAGCAGGTCGCCGCCCTGGTCCGTGAGCACGTTGACGGTGTTGGGAAGGCGCGCGGGGCGGGCGTCTGGCGCCTCGAAGGCCGGCCCGAGCAGCCGCGCCCCCACCAGGCCCGCTTCGAGCCCCGCCCACAGGCGCCGCGCCAGCCCCTCGACCCGTTCGGCGTAGGCCGCGCGCTCGGCCACGGCCAGTTCGATCGCCACCCCCGCCGCTGCGATCGCGGCCGCGCTCTCGGTCCCCGCGCGAAAGCCCATCTCCTGCCCCCCGCCCACCGCCACCGGTTCGAGCGCCGCACCTCCGCGGGCCACGAGCACTCCTACCCCCACCGGACCGCCGACCTTGTGCGCGGAGAAGGTCGCGAGCTGTGCGCCCCACTGCTCGAGGTCGATCGGCAGGCGCCCGAGGGCCTGGACCGCGTCGGTGTGCACGACCGGTCGCACGCCCGCGCGCTCGAGGGCGGCGCGCAGACCGGCGAGGTCCTGCACCACGCCGATCTCGTTGTTCGCGACGCCGACCGAGAGCAGGCCAGCGCCCAGCTCGGCACAGGCCCGCGCCGCGCGCTCGACGTCGAGTCGTCCTTCGCCGTCGACATCGAGTTCGAGCAGCGGATGCCCGCCGTCCCGCAAGGCGCGCAGGTGCTCGAGCACCGCCGCGTGTTCGATGGTCGTCGTCGCCAGCGCGGTCCCCGGCGCGAGTTTCGCCGCCGCCCCGCGCAGCGCGAGTCCGATCGCTTCGGTCCCGCCCGACGTGAAGACCACTTCGCCCTCGCGCACGCCCAGAGCCGCCGCCACCCGTTCGCGCGCCTCGTCGATCACCGAGCGCGCGCGCCGTCCGGACCCGTGCACGCTGGAGGGATTGCCGAGTCCCGCGTCGAGCCAGCGCTCGAGTTCCGCCCGGGCTTCGGGTCGCAGGGGCGAGGTGGCGTTGTGGTCGAAGTAGAGGCGCTGCACGGGGGGAGGGTACCTCGGACTCGGTGGCGCCCGCGGATCACCGCGACCGCCGCATCCCACTCGCTCCCTGCGGGCCGCCGGTGTGCCCGCAGGTCCCCGGGGCGTTCGATCGTCGGCGCGCACGTTCGCGCACGCCGACGTTAGCGGGCGTGCCCGACGTCCTGACGCGGCTTCTCGTCGGCGCTGTTCCGTTCCTTCGACTCGGTCTCGACTTCGTCGCCACCTTCGTGCGGCACCAGCAGGTTCTCCTCGGCGCCGTGCTGCACCGGGCGACGTTCCTGGGCGACCACTTCCTCGGCCAGCTCGGCGTAGTGCTGGGCGCCCGTCGAGTCCGGCGCGTAGTCGAAGATCGACTGCCCGAAGCTCGGCGCCTCGGCCAGCTTCACCGTCGTCGCGATCGCGCGGTTGAAGACCTGGGCCGGGAAGTAGCTGCGCAGCTCGCCCAGGATCTCGCGCGCCAACCGCAGCCGGTTGTCGTACAGGCACGGAACGATGCCCGTCACCTTGAGGCCGGGGTTGAGCTCGCCCTTCACCAGGTTCACGACCTCCAGCAGGCGCGTCATGCCCTGCAGCGCGAGGAACTCGGTCTGCAGCGCGACGAAGACCTCGCGGCTCGCGACGAGCGCGTTGAGCGACAACAGACCCAGCGACGGCGGGCAGTCGAAGATCACGTACTCCGCGGGCGCGGCGCCGACCTTGGCGTAGGAGTCGGACTCGAAGCGGTCGACCGCGCGGCGCATCACGAACTCGCGCTCGTCGAACGACGCCATCTCCATCTCGGCGCCCGACAGGTCGATGCCGGTCGGGACCACGCGCAGGCCGCGGATGGCGGTCGAGCGCGCCGCCTGGTCGAGGGTGTGCTCGCCGATCAGGACGGAGTAGCTCGACGGTTCCTCGGACCCGACCTCGACCGACAGGTGCGTCGAGAGGTTGCCCTGGGGGTCCAGGTCCACGAGCACCACGCGCCGTCCGGCCCGGGCCAGGGCGGCACCGAGGTTGACGGCGGTGGTGGTCTTGCCGACCCCGCCCTTCTGGTTGAGCACGCAGATGCGTCGCATGGCCCGTGATGCTAGCCGCGCGGGGGGCGGCGGCGATCGGCCAGGGCGACGGAGGTCCCGAATCGGACCCAGGTGCCGGCCGGAGGTTCAGGAAGTCGCAATCGTGTCGACGGGATCCGGGGCCCCGCTCGGAGGCGCGGCCGGGTAGCGACGCAGGACCTTCGCCGCGACCAC
This sequence comes from Rohdeia mirabilis, assembly GCA_007750655.1. Taxonomy (GTDB): domain Bacteria; phylum Planctomycetota; class UBA1135; order UBA1135; genus Rohdeia; species Rohdeia mirabilis. The sequence goes on along the minus strand of CP036290.1, from coordinate 4,951,802 downwards.
GCGCCCCACTTCGCCGAGTGTCCGCAGGTAGCTGCGCAGCGTGATGGAGCCCCCGATGCGGTGGCGCCCTCGGAACGGCGTCTCCGTGACGCGCCAGCCGTAGCGCCGCGCGAGGTACAGGACCTCGAAGTCGAACCCGAAACCGTCGAGGCGTTGAACGCGGAACAGCGCGCGCGCGACGTCGCCCCGGAACAGCTTGAACCCGCCCTGGGTGTCGGAGATGCCGCGGACGACGAACGTGTGGATCAGCATCTGACCGAAAGCTCCCGTGAGTCGGCGCAGTGGGGGGTAGTCGATCTCGGCGGCTCCGCAGCGTTTCGAGGCCACCACCACGTCGGCACTTTCCAGCAGCTCCCACACGCGTTCCAGCTCTTCGATGGGCATCGAGAGGTCCGCGTCCGTGAACAGCACGTGGTCCAAGCGGGACGCAGCGACTCCCGAGCGGATCGCGGCCCCCTTCCCGCGGCACGCAGGGTGTCGCAACAACTCAACGCGCGGGTCGTCGGTGGCCCGCTCGACCTCGTCGGCCGTCCCATCGCTCGAACCGTCGTCGACGACCACGAGTTGGAACGCATCGGCCCACCCGTCCAGGAATCGCACCACCTGACGGACCGTCTCGCCGATGACTGCGGCCTCGTCCAGGGCCGGGATCACGACCGAGACACGTCGGGGTGTGGGACCGCCGCTGCGCGAACCAGGCTCGGTCATCGCGGTCTTCGCTCCATCCAGGTCGCAGGCACGGCTCCGAGCGATCCATGGACCTCGTTGTCGCTCGCCGCGGATCGTGCCGCATCGAGGACGGCGCCGTGCAACTCGGTGTGGTCGAGCGGCACCGGCGTCCACCCGTCGTCGAGCCACACCACGACCGAGCCTCGCTCCGACCACTCCGAGAGTTCCGCATGGAGGTCCGCGACATCGAGCTCCACGCGTTCGCTGTGAATGCGGCCGGGCTCGCCGAACGCGACGGCGGACCGCTCGTGGTCGAGCGGGTTCCACAGCGGCGGAGCGACGAAGAGCACGGCCGCCCGGGGCGACGCTTCGAGCGTCTCAAAGGTCTGCTCCACCAGGTTCTGGAATTCGACGCTCGGACGCACGAAACGCCACGCGAGCGTCGAACGGACCGACCACGTGTGCAGGGCGACCCATCCGAGGGCCATGAGGAACACGGCCGCCCTGGGAACGAACGATCGCCCGCTCACTCCCCAATGGAAGCACGCAGCGGCCATTAGCGCGACGCCGACGACGCTGGGATAGGAGTAGCGCGACGCAGCGACGGCGCCCCACGGGCCGGGCAGGACCGGCAGCAGTCCGAAGAGGGCGAGCACGAGCCCCAGTGCGAGAGCACGCGGTGACTGTCGGGCCTCGTCACTACGGGCTCGCAATCCGACGGCGAGCACGCCGACGATCAACGCCAGGCCGGCCCACAGCATCCAACCTGGCGCGTCGTCCATCGGAACCCGACGCGGGTACGGCAGGACCGCGAGGTTCGCCGCGGCCCTCGGGACCAGGCCCCACGTGAACGCGTACCCGCCCACACCCGGCCGGTCGGCCCAAAGGCTCGGATCGAACGCGAGCGAAAGGTACAGGCCCCCGACCACGGCGAAGGGGACGTACGCAGCGAGGGACCTCGGCGTCAGGGAGCTGCGCCAGCCCTCGCGCACGACCTGGATCCCGAACAGGAGAGGGCCCGCCAGCACGCTGTCCTCCTTCGAGGCGGTGGCAGCCACGAGCGCGGCCACGGCGACGGCGTACCAGATCCAGCTACGGACGCCGGATCCGCGCGCGGACAGGTACCCGATCCACGCGCACCCGCACAGGGCGACGAAGAACACCGAGAGAAGGCCGCAGGCGGCCGCGACCCAGGCCACCACCTCGTTGGGTGCGTAGAGCGATGCGAACACGGCCGTGGCGACGACCGAACTCGAGCGCGAGAGGCCGACTCTGCGCGCGATCGTTCCGACTAGCACCGCCGTGACGGCGTGGAGCGCGAGACTCGCGGCGTGCCAGGCGCCCGCATCCAGACCGAAAGCCCACATGAGCGCGCGATTCCACGCGAAGTGCGCGGGGCGCAGGTGCGGAGAGGGGTAGACCCCGTCCACCACGCCAGCGATGTGGAGCGCGTCGTCGATGGGGTGGAACCACGCTCCGAGTGTCGCGCCGTAGGCGGCTAGCGTCACCACTATCGCGGTTGCCACGGTGAGGCACGTGCCTCGCACGTCCGGGGCAGTGTCGGCGGGTGATTCCCGGTAGTCCATGCGCTCGTCGTCGAACTCCTGTTGTCGGCTCCGCCGGTGGCAACCCCGAGCGGCTCGTGGGAGCGTACCCGGCGAACGGACGAATCGTGCCGACGCTGCCCCGATGCCCACCGTGTTCGCCCGCGAGCGTCTGGCCGAGTGTGTCTCCGAAGAGGCTCCGCACTTGGCGAGATCGTCCGGTGCCACCCGAGACCGTCGCACTCGATTGCCGGCCAAAGCGAATGGTCGAACGTACGGGGGGGCGACCCACCGAGGCCAGGCCCGGGTGGGTCGCCCCCGCTACATTGCCCAGGGCGCTACTGGTGGATGCGGAGTCGCGGCCAGCAGTCGCTGTCGCCCAGAAGCGGGTCCGGGGTCGTCGCCCGGATCCCCACCAGGTAGGAGCCGTTCGCAGCTGCCGGAGGCGTGATGCCGAAGTAGCTGAAGACCCCCGGAGTCGACTCCGTCAGCACGACCGGGAACGTGATGCCCCCGATCACCGACGTGAAGTCCGCGATGACGGTCAGTGCGGCATCGGAGTCCGAGGTGGGCCGATCGACCACGGCCTCCACGAAGAGGATGGTGCTGGCTCCACGGATGCCCGGAATCGCGCGGAAACCTGCCTGTCGGATGTGGGGCACGTCCGCGTCGGCGAGGCCGTCGTTCTCACTGCCGAGCCCGACGCAGGGCCCGGTGATGTCGAACCAGGTCTGCGTCGCACCGATCGTCAGGTACGGCCACGCCTTGGAGATGTTGCTCGGGGTGGCCGCGAGGTAGGCGCGCACACCCTTCAGGTTGTCACCGAGCACCAGCCCGTTCTGCCCTCCAGTGGGGGTCAGAACGATGCTTGCGGTGTAGATGCCGTCCCCGGCCACGTCGTCACCCGAAGCCGAGCCACCGTCGTCGAGGAGCGTCAGCGTTCCGGTCCCGAGCGGGTCCCAAGGCGTCCCATCGGCGTTCGTCGCCTCCACGACGACGGCGTCGCCGTCGCGCTGGGCAACTCGTGCCTCCACTCGGAGCACGGAACCGCTCACGCCGGACTCCAGCCGAGTCGTCGAGTAGCCCGCGAGGATGACCACGGGCTTCGTCGCACTTGTGCACATCACGTAGGCGGGTTCCGCCTCGAGGGATCCTCCACCGAGACCGACCAGCGAGTCGCCCAGGTCGATCGAGGCATTGACTCGGACTGCTCCATTGAGCGACTTGCTCGCCAAGATCCCAGCCGATGAGATCGTGGCGAGACCTTGCCGGTCGACGCTCCACGAGACCAGGTCGGTGACGTCGACTGTGCCTCCGTTCGAGAGGACGATGGTCGCTGCCATCTGGCGCGTACTCGCGAAATCCAGACCGGATGTCTCAGGGGTGATGCGCAGCTCGGCAATCTCCGGCAGGTCCTGATAGACGAACGGAGGGTTCATCACGTCCTGTCGCCAGAGCCGGTACTCTAGGAAGCGCGTCGGGCTCATCCGAGGCGAGCCGGAGTAGGCCTCTTCGTTGAACAGGATGTAGAGACCGTCCGGTGTGGGCGCGAGCACCTCCTCACGGTGGTCGTTGCCGAGGTCGTAAACGAAGGGGTTGGGCCGATTGCCGTGGGGCCAGGTTTCGGCGAGCTTCTCCCAGAAGTGCCAGCCCCGACCCGGACCACCGTTGTTCCAGCCCCAGGTGAGGCGCTCAGAGCCGTCCTTGCCGTGGTAGAAGAAGTGCCACTCGTCGTCGGACGGGTTCAACGGGTCGTACGGCGAGTAGGCGTCCGGGTAGGGTGCGCTCAAGTTCTCGATTTGCGTCGGCGTGGGGAAGTAACTCGGGAGGCCGTCGCCCTTGTAGCCACACGCCCAGACGATTAGGGCGTCCCAGGGATTGCTCACGGCCTCGTCGCGCGAGTAGTCGCCGTCGAAGTCAATCGGCAGCGCACGGCGTGAAGGACCGGTCGAGACTCGCTTGTACGGCTCACCACTACCTGGATCCCAGTAGTAGAAGACGGTTCCATCGATTGCGAGCAGGTCCTCACCGGTCACGTTCGTGAGGTAGCCACCAGCGTCGACTCCACCCACGCCTGTGGGCGAAGGCGGAACGACGACCGGGTTCGCGACCTGCTCCTTCGGGAAAAAGAGCGCCTCAAGTCCGTCGTTCCCGACCGAGAAGTTTCCACTCGCGATCCCCTGACCATGGACAACGGGAGACGCCGTGTTCTCGTCCGCTGACGTCGGAGCGCCTCGCGGAGCCGAAGCGTCACGGAGTCGGTAGAGCGTGTCCTTCTGGTACTCGGGAACGCCAAGGGCCTGGAGTTCGCCGGGCGCCGACGCGACGTCCCATCGGGCGGCGAACATCTGGTCCACGTGGAGGGGGCCAGTGTTCGAGGTCATCTGCTGGGTGATCCAGACTTGTCGACCAGCCTTGGGGTGCGCTTGGTTTATCGGGTCCGGGTCACCGTTGACGTCGGCGTCGACGAAGTCGAGTTCGCCATCGATGAAGAACTCGTCGAATCCGTCACCATCTGAGTCCAGCCAATTGAACTCGTGCGTAGGCCGGCGATCGCTGACTGTGTACCCGGTCGGCAACTCGGTCTTTGTGCCGTAATAGTCGAACGCGTAGAGAAGGACGATCTCTTTTGTCGTTCCATTGTCCTCGAAGCGCCAGACCCCGCAGGTGTCGGCATCGTGGGTGTGAGACACGATGTCTCGCGGGTCGTCTGTGGCATCGCTGACGTTGCACACTCCGGCCCGATTGCCGAGTCCACGATTCTGCTCGCCGGTGAAGGTGTCGCCACCGGGGATCGTGTAGACGGTTGGCTGGGCGATCGAGGTGCCGCTCCAGGCCTGCGTCCCGTTCGACGAGGAGCCAGATCCGGCGGGATATCCCCCAGCGATCGTCGGATTCGAGAGGACGTACAGGGAGTCGCGCCAGGCGTACGTCCCCGAGATCCTCCGGTAGTCCTGAGCGTGCAGCAGCACCTCGTTCTCCCCATCGCCGTCGAAGTCGTGGATGATCGGCCCCGTGAGCTCGGTTCCGCTCCGCTGATTCGGAGTCGGAGGACTTCCTGCCAGGCCGCCGTTCGCCGAATCCAATGCGTACGGGCTCAGCCAGAACCACAGTGGCGTCACGGTCACGGACTTCGTTCCCCAGTCGATGTCCAGCCTCGCCGCCAGTGCGGCTTCGTTCGAGTTGTAGATGACAATGTTGAGGTCGCCGTCGTCGGCGCCTTCGATGTCACCCACCGTCACAGTTGTGCTGTTGCCGTGCGCGGTTCCCCAGTTGAAGAGCCAGTTCTGCAGCTCAGTCGGAACCGTGACCTGCATCTCGTCCCAGAAGAAGGGGTCGGTGGACACGTGTGGCGTCCAACCGTTGCAGGGGTCAGGATCGGGCGGCCACTGCTGTGGTGCAGCGAGGGCGCTGCTTGCGGCGAGCGTTGTGAGTAGGGCAAGGGACAGCTCAGTCTTTCGCATGAATTGTTTGGCCGACACGAAGTCAGCCCCTCGGGGGGGGGGGCGCGGAGAGTGCGGCGGCGGCGTTCCGCGCACGAATCGATTTGTTCTGGGTTGGTTCGTCGCCGGTCGACGAACGCGTCGTGAGAGACGCTAGCCGATGTACTGACGTTTCCGGCGCGTGGTTCGCCGCGCTGTTGCGAAAGCGGGTTTCGTTCGAACCGCCCTAGCGACTATTGAACGAGCGCTTGGCGCGTGTGCAGGTGACTCGCGAGGGCCTGACTCGTGCCAAGCGACGCATCGAGGCAACTGCCGACCAGGCGCACTACAGAGTCGCTAGATCGACGATTCCCACGAAGGGGGTCTTCACTTGGGGACACGCGGGGCGTTCGAGCTTCGAGCTTGAAGACGCGCGGGGTACGTGTCCGGTGACGCCATCTGGCGGAGCGCTCGAGGCGGTCGCATGTTCACCGCATGGACACCGCTCTCGAGACGAGTCCCCAGCCCTCGCCCTCTCGCCCGATCCGCCGCGACGAAGTGCCTGCGCTACTAGCCGAGCTCGAACGGACCGGCGAGGGCACCGCGTCGCTGTGCCGACGCCGCGGGCTCGCGCCGTGGAGGCTCTACGACGCAAGGCGCTGAGCGAAGCGCGGCGTGAGGTCGGACAGCGGCGCCAAGGAGACGAACGTCGCGCCGGTGCGCGTGATCGACGCGACGCCCGATGCGCTCCGCGATGGCGCGCGAAGCGCGCCGCCGCTCCGCATCCGTTTCGACCCGACGCCCACGATCGAAGTGCCGCCCGACTTCGACGCGGCGACGCTGCACCGGCTCCTCGAGGTGCTGCGCTCGTGCTGAGCTTCCCGCCCTCGCAGTCGGTGCGGATCTTCGTCGGTCGCAGCGCGGTGGACATGCGCAAGGGCGCGAGCGCTCTGTCGGCGCTGGTGATCGACGTGATCGACGAGGATCCGCAGTCAGGGCACCTCTTCCTCTTCTTCAATTGGGCCGCGACCTGATGAAGGCGCTGGTGTGGGACGGATCGGGTTGCTGGGTGCTGTCGAAGCAACTCGAGCACGGTCGCTTCCGTGTCTTCGATCGGGTGACCGAGACCCCTTCGCACTTCGAACTGTCGAGCACCGATCTCGCGCTCCTGCTCGACGGGATCGACCTGCGGGGTGCACGGCGGAGACTCGGACACGGCACGATCCACGCGAGGTCTTGTAGTGAGCCGGGCGCGCCCTACCTTCGCGCCGTGGTGGACGCGACGCAGGAGGAGAACGCAATCGATGGAGCCGACTTGGTCGAGCTCACGCGCCGTCAGTCGGAGCAGATCGATTCGCTGTCGCGCGAGAACAAGCTGCTGCGTGAGCAGCTCGAGGTCTTGAAGCGCGGCCTCTTCGGACGCGGCAGCGAGCGGCTGGAGCCGGGACAGCTGCGGCTCTTCGCCGATGGCGAAGCGTCCACTGCGTCCACTGCCGAGACGTCGGAAGTCACGACGCACACGCGTCGCGCGAAGAAGCCTGGCCACGGCCGCTCGGCTTTCCCGGAGCATCTCGAACGCGAGGTCATCGCGGTCGACTTGCCGGAATCGGAGCGCACGCGCCCCGACTGCGGCGAGCTGATGCAGTCGATCGGATTCGACGTCTGCGAGCCCGGGCACATCGTGCCGGCGAAGCTTGTGGTGAAGCGCTACGAACGCGCGAAGTACGCCTGCGCGGCCGGTCACACGGCGAAGACGGCGCCGCTGCCGCACAGCGTGATCGAGAAGGGAAAGTACGAGCCTTTGGCCTACGCCCACGTGGCGACGGCGAAGTACGTGGACCACCAGCCTCTCAATCGCATCGAAGGCATCTTCAAGCGGCACGGCGTGCCGCTGGCGCGGCAGACGATGTGGGACCTGATGGTCCGACTCGACGAGCTCGTCGCGCAGCCGGTGCTCGAACGGATGCGCGAGGAACTGCGCGCCGAAGAGGTGCTGCAGTCCGACGAGACGCCAGTGACGCTGAAGTGCGAAGGTGCTCGTGGCACGAAGCAGGGCTGGGTCTGGCTGTGGCGCAGCGTGAAGGGCGCGGGAGCCGAGAAGGTGCCGCTCGATTTCAAAGAGAGTCGCGGACGCGCGGGGCCGCTCGATTTCTTGAAGGGCATCAGTCCGGTGCTCGTGCGCGACGGCTACAGCGGATACTCGGCGGCGGTCGAGGCGGGTGGCCTGGTGCGCGCTGGGTGCTGGAGTCATGGTCGGCGCGGCGTGAAGGAAGCGCTCGATGCAGGCAGCGGCGCTGCCGCGCCGCTGCTCGTGAAGATCGGTCGGCTGTTTCGGATCGAACGCGCGGTGGCGCGACGCGTCGAGCGCGACGGGCTCGAGCGCGTCGCCGTGCTCGCGCTGCGTGGAGAAGTGCGCGCGCGCTTGTCGACGCGCGTGCTCGAAAGGGTCTACGCCGAGGCGAGTCGTCTCGAACAGGACCGCTCGACGCTGCCGAAGTCGCGGCAGGGCAAGGCTGTGGCGTGCCTCTTCAATCAGCGCCGCGAGCTGTCGGTCTTCGCGAGAGACCCGCGCGTGCCGCTGCACAACAACGACGCAGAGCGCGACCTGCGGCACCTGGCGGTGGGCCGGAAGAACTGGCTCGTCTTCGGTGCCAAGCGCGGCAGCGAGGTCGGGTGCCGGCTGTTTTCGCTCGTGCTGTCGGCGAAGGCCGCTGGCGTCGACGTGGAGCGGTATCTCGAGGACCTGCCATATCGCATCGACGATCCGAATGCGTGTGGCGTCGAGAAGATGACGCCGTGGGCATGGGCGGAAGAGCGGCGGCGCGAGGCCGCGGACCGAAGCAGCTGAACCGGCGCGGCGGGCGCGTCAACCGGGTGCGGGGATGGCGTCGCTGGACACGTACCGCGCGGGGGCTGCGAGCTCGCGAACTCGGCTCGCGAGTACCCAGGTCCTCCGTCGCGCGCGTTCGTGCAGGCATCAGCGCGCTGCGAACAGGCCCCGTCACGACAGTGAGCAGCGTCTCGTCAGCGATTCGATCCCCCGCTCGGTTCGAGCGGGGGGAGGATCGCCGTGCCGTCGTCACGACAGATCGAGAGTTGCACGTTGCGCGTGGTGATCCACTTGTCGAGGTCCGCCAACATCGTATCCACACGCTTGGGATCGCTCGACGCCAGGTCCCGCGTCTCGCCCGGATCGCGTGCCAGGTCGTACAGCTCGAGCCCGCGCCCCGGCTCGTCCGTCGCGCCGTGGAACCAGATCAGCTTGTGGTCGCCGAGCCGCACCGCGCTGTAGGGCTGGATGCCGGGGCCCGCGTTGCCCCAGAAGTGTGGCTGGTGCCAGAAGAGCGGCCGTGCGCCCGTGCCCGGTTCGCCGCGCAGCACGGGCCGAAGATCGGTGCCTTCGACCAACTGTGCGTGTTCAACGGGGATCGCAACGCCGGCCGCGGCCAAGAGCGTCGGGAAGAGATCGTGACTGATGACCGGCTCGCGACAGACCGTGTTCGCTCCCGCGACGCCCGGCCAGCGCACGATCCACGGCACGCGCACGCCGCCCTCGTACGCACTGCCCTTGCCGCTCGCGAGCGGCGCGTTGTGCGTGTGTGGCTCGCCGTCGCGACCGTGGGCCGACAGGCCGCCATTGTCGGACGTGAAGACGACCAGCGTGTCGCCGGCGAGGTGGAGTTCGTCCAACAGGTCGAGCGCCGCGCCGAGCATCGCGTCGGCGCTCGTGACGAGGCTCGCGTAGGCTCGTTCTCTCGCCGGCAGCTCGGCGTAGAGCTCCGCATAGCGCGGGTTCAGCTGGATCGGCGTGTGTACCGCGTAGGGCGCGAGGTGCAGGAAGAACGGCCGGTCGGGCGCTTCGTCCACCGCGCGACGCAGTTCGTCGCAAGCCCGTTCGGCGAGGACCTCGGTCAGGAACGCGTCGCTTCCGTGCACATCTTCGAGGCCCGGAACCGCCCACGCGCCGCCCGCTCCGAAGCCGTCCTGCGCGAAGTAGCTGCCCGGCGCACCGAGACCGTGGCCCGCGACGTTGACGTCGAAACCGAGCGCGAGCGGATCGGCGCCCGGCGTCCCCACCGCTCCCCAGTGCGCCTTGCCCACGTGGATCGTGCGGTAGCCCGCTGCCGTGAGGAGGCCCGGCAGCGTCACCTCGCCCGGTTGAACTCCGTCGACGCGCCACTGCGGCGGCACGAGGCCCTTCCATTCGCGCGAGGTGTCGCGACCGGCATTGCGCACCCAGTACGTGATGTGCGACGCGCCCGGCGAGCGTCCGGTCAGGATCGCGGCGCGCGTCGGCGTGCAGACCGGCGCGCTCGCGTAGCCGTCGGTGAAGCGCACACCTTCGCGCGCGAGGCGTTCGAAGGCCGGCGTCACGTAGCGCGCGTTGAACGGCGTCGGTGCGTCCGCGAGCGGCACCGACAGGTCCTGCCAGCCCAGGTCGTCGACGACGAAGAGCACGATGTTCGGGCGCGAGGTGTGCACCGCACCGTTCGCACCGGCCGCGAGTGGAACGGCGCACGCGGCCGACGAGAGAGCGACTACCGCGAGCAGGAGGAGTCGAAGCATGGCGCCGAGCCTAGCGCGCGCCGCGTTCGACGTCGCCGCTCTCAGTGCCGCCGCACGTCGCGCCGACCTTCCGCTTCCGCGAGCGTCTCGACCACGTCCGCCACCAGCCGTTGCCAGCCGCCGCGACCACTCACCACGTGACGTTGGTTGATCTCGACCTCGATGCCGATGTACGCGTCGGGCCCCCACACGCCGCGCAGGTGCGTGGTGAGTCCGTCCGCCGTGCCGCGATAGGGCCGGTTGCGCGCGAGCACGAGGTCGGGGCGCCGCGTGGCGAACGCGCCGAGCCAACGGTCCGCGAGCGCCTTCTCGAGCGGGCGCTGCGGGTCGTACAGGAGCGCCACGTCCATCGTGCGCACGTCGCCGTCGAGTTCGGGCGTGAAGCTGTGCACCGCGACGTGCAGGACGGGTCGCCGTTGCTCGAGCGCCTCGGTCAACTCGCGCTCGACCCGTTCGCGGTGCGGGCGCCAGTGCGCGTCGACGATCGCCTCGCGCGCCGGGGCGTCGAGGCCGTCCATGAACGACGAGAACAGCGCGCGGTGGTGCAGCGAACGGTTGAGGTCCACGACGAGCCGCGTGCAGGTCGCCGCCACCAACGGCGCGTCGAACCGCCGCGCGAGGGCGCGCGCCAGCTCCAACGATCCGGCGTCGAATCCGCGGTGCGAAGCCAATGCCTTCACGGCGCCTGACTCAGCGAATCGCGCGCGCAGCTCGCTCGGCAGCGACTTCGGGACCGCGTTCGACGCGTGCTCGGCGGTGATGACGATCGATTGGGTCACGGAAGGTACGGACGGCCCTCGATCAGGCATTCCGCCAGCGCTTCCAACTGGTCGCGCAGGGCCGCGCGGTCGGGCCGTTCGGCCGAGCCCAACGCGGACAGCATCCGTTCGGCGAGCGTCCCGTGCTCGAGCAGGACGCGCAGGGGTTCCTCGAGCTCGACCGGCCCGCGGAACGCATCGGGCAAGAGGCGCGCGAACAGCTCGCCGCAGGTGCTCGGCGCGTCCGACTCGAAGCCGAAGAGGGCCGCGTACTCCGGTCCGGGAAGCCGCGCGTCGCGTCCACGGGCCGTCGCATCGATCAACAGGGCGAGCAGCGGACCGGCGCTGAACGCACGCTGGCGCGCACCGCTGGACCAGCGCTCGTCGACGAGTCCGCGGACGAGTTCGGTGACGGCGGCGCACACGGCCAGGTCGGCGCCGGCGTGCTCCTGGGAGTCGATCAGACGGATCTCGACGGCCATGCGGTCGAAACGCGCGATGGCGCCGCGCGCGTTCGTCCACTCGACGCCGATGAACGGCTCGCCGACGCCGAGCGCGGTGAGCTGCGCGTCGATCGGGTCGAACACCGCGGTGCGGTAGCCGGCGCGGTCGAAGACCTGTTCCGGGATCACCGCGCCCGTCATCGCGCCGACCTTGGCGGAGTTCGTGCGGTAGACCTCGAGGCGGTTGTCCAAGAGGCCCGTCGCGCGCCCTTCGATCCACGGGGACGCGGCCGCCAACGCGGGCACGAGCGGCAGCACCACGCGCACCGCCGCGAGCAGGCGACCGAACTCGTCGTCGTTCGCGAACGGCAGGTTGAGGTGCACGCTCTGCAGGTTCGCCCAACCGTGGCGTTTGCAGTCGAAGAGCCGGTCGTAGGTGGCGTAGATCTCGGAGTTCTCGTGGCGCCACAGCACGGTCTCGTCGCTCGGTCGCATCCACGGGTGCATCGCGCCGGGAACGAGGCGCGCGCCCAGCCGCCGCGCGATGTCGTCGGCGCGGCGTTGGCTGACGCGGAAGGCGGCGGCGATGCCGTCGAGGCGCGGCACGGGCCCGGCGGTCTTGAACTCGAGCACGTGGTTCACGAGCTCGTTCGACCACTCGATCGCGCCGTCCTCCACGTCGCCGACCCACCCCTGCTGGTCGACGGCGACGCCGTTCGCCTCGGCGGCGGCGCGGCGCAGCAGGCGGTCGGCCACGGGCAGCACGTCGAAGCTCGTCGCGTCCACGAGCGGGCACTCGATCTCGATGCCGTAGCCCTCGAACAGGGACAGCGGACGTCGTTCGGACTCGTTGCTCATCGCGTCCCCCGTCGCGCTTCGACGCGCGTGCGGAATCCCTCGGCGAGCTTCGCCCACAGCTTGTCGCCGAGCACCGCGTCCTCGCAGCCCGCGTTCAGGTTCGGGTTGTCGTTGACCTCGGTCACGACGACCTTGGTGCCGAGCTGCTTCAGGTCGACGCCGTAGAGGCCGTCGCCGATCGTGCTCGCCGCCTTGAGACCGATCTTCAGCACGGACGGCGGTACGTCTTCGAGCGGCACCGTCTCGACCTTGCCGTAGGAGTACTTGCCCTTGTCCTCCTTCTTGACGATCTGCCAGTGCCCGCGCGCCATGAAGTAGCGGCAGGCGTAGAGCGGCTCGCCGGCGAAGACGCCCAGGCGCCAGTCGAAGTCCGAAGGCGTGTAGGCCTGGACGAGCACGAGGTCCGAGGCCGACAGCATGCGCGTGGCGGCGAGAACGAGCGCTTCGGCGTCGTCGCAGCGCACGACGCCCTGGCTGAACGCGCTGTCGGGGACCTTCAGCACGCACGGGAAGCCGATGCGCTTCTCGACCTCGACCGGGTCGGCCGTGGCGGTGATCCAGGTCTTCGGGATCGGCACGCCCTTCAGTTCGAGCGCCTCGGTCTGGAAGACCTTGTTCGTACAGCGCAGGATCGACTGCGGATCGTCGATCACCACCAGGCCCTCGGCTTCGGCGCGTTGCGCGAAACGGAAGGTGTGGTGGTTGACGGCCGTCGTCTCGCGGATGAACAGCGCGTCGAACTCGGCCAGGCGACCGTAGTCGTCGCGTCCGATCGACTCGACCTCGAAGCCGGCCTTGGTCGCGGCGCGCTCGAAGCGCAGGAGCGCCTTCGGGTCGGACGGCGCGAGCTCTTCCTCGGGATCGACGAGGATCGCGAGGGCGTACGGCGCGCGCTGGGTCTGACGCGAACGCGAACGCGGGCGCGCGAAGTACTCCTGCGCCGCGCCGAGAGCGAAACTGCGGTGCGACTCCGGCACGTCGCGCAGGGCGATCGGTGCCACGCGCGTGAGGATCCAACGGACTTCTTCCTTGCCCGGTTCGCCTTCCTCGGTGCGTTGGAACCAGGCGCGCATCAGCGGCGCCGGGAACAGCGAGAAGAGCTTGCGCGCGAGGCGTTCGTGGCGCGCCGCCGTGTTCTGGCCGAAGTAGATCGAGAGCTCGAACGTCTGCGAACGCAGCTCGTCGAAGCTCTTCCTCGTCAGTTCTTCGATCTCGTCGGCCGCGCTGCGCACCAGCGCGCGACTCTTCATGTCGAGCACGGTCAACAGGTCGGGGAACGGTCGGTGGCGACGCGCCGCGGCCAGCAGCGACACGTAGTAGCCCTCCGTCTGGTAGCGGTACGAGCGGCACAGGTTGAAGACGCGCACACCGCGTTCCTTCGTCCAGGCGCCGTTCGTGAGGTAGTCGTGGGCGAGCACCACTTCGACTCCCTCGGTGTCCATGGGCCAGTCGCCGGCGCGGCTGACCACGACGATCGTTCGGATCGAGGTGTTCATTGCTGAGCTCGTTTCGACCTCTTCGTCTTCTTGGACGTCTTGGACGTGCGCGCCAGCGGTTCGATCGCGAGCAGGTTCGCGTCGTACGTGAGCACGCCGAGGTAGATCGCTCCGATCAGGCGCGTGGTCGCGACCGGATACGTGTGGACGGGCGACAGTGGATTGGGGTGCATGGGGTCCGTCACGCGGATCGCGCGCACGGCGGTGTCGTATCCGGTCAGGACGACGAAGTGTCCGCTCGGATCGCCGGCCACGTCGTCCTCGCGGCCGTCGGAGTGCTCGCGCATCTCGCGGTAGAGCCAGGTGGCGGAGAGGCCGGTGAGGAGCGGGACGCCGCGGTTCAGGAAGCGACGCAGCAATGCGGCGTCGAGGTCTTGGAAGACGATCTTTCCACCGGTCTCGACGAACTCGACGTAGGCGTCGCAGGCGTTCGCGAGCTTGAGGTCGGGGCTCGGGCGCAGGCGCAGGGCCGCCGCTCGTTCGCGCAGCTTCGTCGCCAACGACTTCGGCGGAGACGGCTTCGGAGGCGTCGTCGAGTCCCCGAACCACGTCGGGTCGAAGACGTTGATGTTCCAGGTCACCAAGGTCGCCGCGTAGCCGCGCGCCAGGGCGTGCAGGCCGAGGTGGACGCCGAGCGTGCCGCCGCCCTCGACCGTCCGGACCTCGTCGCGGATCGTGCCGAGCGGACGTTCGTCGCCGAAGTACCGGTAGACCGCGTGCAGGCAGGTGGGCCCGCAGGTCGTGTCGTCGGGCTGGCGACGGATCTCGAAGTCCGCGAGATCGTGCTGCTGCGGAGGAGACGGTGTGCGCTTGGCGGCGCTGCGGCGGTCGGGACCGCTCGGCAGTGATGGGGGCATCTTGGTGGTCGCGCGGGACGTGATCGCCGCAACGGCGCGGGAGTATCGGACCGAGTGCCCGACTTCACATCACAAATCTTCGCACGTTCTCACCCCGTCCGGCCGGGCTCGAGCGGGAGCTCCTCGAGTTCGAGGTACGACGCCCGCCAGACGGTCAGGTAGAGCGGCACCAGGAGGACGCGCCACCCGACCGGCGCGGGCCGCACGACGAACGAACGGTCGCCCGTGTCGTGGGTCAGCTCGACCCCGCGGCTCGAGCACCAGTCGATGCGCGCTTCGAGCGTGTGGGCGTTCCCGTCGACCTCGAAAGCGGTCGATTCGCCCCGACGAACCTCGGCGACCGTGCGCCCGTCCACCTGGATCCGGTAGGCGCGCAGTCGATCGAACGGGTCCTGTTCGCGCCGGACGTGGATGGTGGCCACGGTCGGGTCACCCTTCGTCGCCGGAGGTCTCGCCGCCCTCCGCCGGGGCTTCTGCGGCGGGCGGCGCGGCGGCGGCGGCCGCTTCCTCGAGCGCGGGCAGCGTCACCTCGAGTTCTTCGATCCACTGCACCAGTCGGTCGCGGAAGGCCTCGAGCGGCAGGCCGAGCTCTTCTTCGAAGGCGCGCACCAGCGACCCTTCGCCCTTGATCTGCCCCATCAGCGTGAACAGTGCTTCGGGCCGCGACTCGACCAGGTAGGCCGCGACGGCGTGGCTGATGACCACGTCCTCCCAGGCCATCTTCACCGTCGGCGTCGTCAACGCGCGCGCGAACTGCGACACGGTCAGCCCTTCGTCCACGACCAGCGCCCGCGCCAGGAGCAGCCAGCCCTCGGTCGACGGCGGGACCCGGTCGAGCCAGCTCTTCGCGCCCCCGATCTCCTTGCCGTACTCGTCCTTCGTGCGGATGTCCCAGAACGACAGGCGCGTGCCGCACACGTGGTGCGCGAGGTACGAGGTCAGGCCCTGCTGCGCCCAGCCGTCGTCGGTCCAGACGCCGAACTTCTCGGTCAGCGCGTAGCCCGCGGTCTGGAACGCGGTCAGGTCGTTGCGCACGATCTGCGCGGCGTCCGAGATGACCACGCGTCCCGTCAGCCAGCTCGACGTGACCTGGATGCGGTACTCGAGCTCGTCGGGCGGCGTCAGCGAGTGCTGGGTGAAGAAGCGATTGCGCTGGGACGGTTCGAGGGCGTAGATGACCGTCGGATAGCCCGGCGACCCCGCGCGGCGGAAGATCGAGCGGAACAGGTCGCGGGTGAGTTGGGCCGTCTCGATCAGCTGGCGCGTGTCCTCGGGCCCGAACGTGCTCGTGATGTTCATCTGGCCGAGTCGCAGGGTCGTGACCCAGTCGAGCTCGATGTCGCGCGCCAGCTCGTCGACGCCGTCCTCGCTCGGCTCGTCGAGGTTCGCGCGCAGGGTCGCCATCGTCTCGGCCAGCTCGGCGCGGCGCTCGATGGCGGTGAGCGTGTCGTCGAGCATCCAGACGCCGTGAACGGGGTGGCGCGACTGGCCGAGGGCGGTGCGCAGGGCGGCGTCGTCGGGGTCGAACGGCAGCAGCTTCGCCAGCTCGGCCCGGCGTCGCGCTTCGGTCTGCGGCGTGGCGGCGATGCCTTCGAAGGCCGCGTCGACCTCACCGCGCAGTTCCGCGAGCGCGGCTTGCTTGAGCTGCGCGAACTCCTCCGGCACGCCCGGCTCGAACTCGTCCTTCGGGTCCTTGCGCCGCCCCTGCTCCCACTCGCCCTTCTTCTTCTTGAAGCCGAGTGCCTTGCGCGCGTCCTTGTCCTCGGGGTCGTAGGACAGCACGACCTCGTACATCTCGTTGCGCCCCGACTCGTAGCCGGCCGCGTCGGCCCACTCGGCGAGTTCGAGGGCCTTCGCGAGGGCGCGGGCGCCGACCGCGCGCAGGGCGTCGAGGTCCTGCGGCGCGGCGGCGAGTGCGGCGGGTGCCGCAGCGATCGAGCCGGGCGCGGCGGCGAGTGGAGTGGCGACCGGAGTCGCGCCGGCGGCCAGGAGGAGCGTGGCGAGCGAGTGGAGCATGGCGGGATGGTAGCGGCGCGCGGTTCGAGACGTGGCGCCGCCCTACGCGCGGCCTGAACACAGGTTGGTCTCGGTACGGCCCAGGGGCCCGCGGGCGCACACGGGGCCTGGCATGTCGTGAGCCCGCAGGGACCGTCCCAATCCCCCACCCGCCCCGTCATCGGGGAGAAGACTGCCCAGCGCGACGGATGGTTGCGGGTCTTCCGCGGTGCGACGCCGCGTAGATCGGTCGTGACCGCGAGAGCGAGCGCGGCGGTTGGACGCGGCCATCCACTGCATCGGCGTGTTAGGTGGCGAGTCGCCGCCGAAAGACCACTTGGTCATGGCGCACATACGTCGGCCCTTGCGAGAGGAGCGCTCCAAGGCACCCCGGCTTCACTTCCAACGCCACGGTCGTGACAGAGTGGAACTCCCACCCGTTCCTAGCGCCCTCGTTGATCAACGACTCGAGTTGCTTGCTCACCTCGCCGATCTTGCCTCGATTGGCGAGGGATCCGAGGAAGGGCACGACCTTGTAGGTGTAGTCGGTCATCGGGTGAAGGGATGTACCGCCGTTGTCAACCCAACGAGTAGCGGTTCAGCGGCGGGCGGCGCAGCCGACCGTCCGCTGCAACCGGTTGTACGGCGGCCCAGCCGCCCCACCCGCTTCTCCTGCTGGCGCGCGTCGCGGACACACTATCGATTGCCCTTCGCTCGGTTGTGCGTGACACAGAGCATTTGGCAGTTCTTAGCCGAAGAATCCCCGCCCTTGCTCCATGCCGAAACGTGGTCAGCGTCCATCTCGTCGAGCTTGTAGATCCTGCCCTTGTTGGCATCGTGACCCACAGCGCACAGCGGGCAGTTGGACTTGCCTCTGGCCTCCGCGACCCTCGTCTGCTTCTCGTAGACGGACTGCTTGGTGGCATCGTCGAACACGCGCACTTCAAGGAGCTTCGTCTCCACCTTGCCGCCGAGGATGAACTCGAACACCCCGCGCCGCTTCTGGACGTAAGGGTTGGCGTAGAGCCGCTTCACGTCGGCGGACACCTTCTTTGGGTCATACGACTGCGCGTGGTATCGCTCGTAGAGCGCTCCCCATTCAAGTCCCTGCATTTCCTTCTTCACGTCCTCGAAAACAGTTGACCCCCAATCGATCACCGCATTGAAATAGGTCGTGAGCTCGTTGATGCTCTTGTCGTAGCGGTGGGCGCTCATGTACCCGCCGATCCCCCCCGGGGCGTCCTTGCTCACCCACCCCAGCGCCCGCTGCAAGAAATCCTGCCGGTTTGCGCTGCCCTTAATGTAGGCGCTCCACTTCTGGATGTTCGCGTTCTGGCTGTTGCTGAATTCTTCCTTGGCCTTCGTGACGAACGGGCCGGAGTAGATCGCGTTCAACAGCTCCTGCTCATTGAGCGGCACGCCGGCGATGTTGATCGTCTCGAACCATTGCTTGATCTCCGTCTCGGTCCCTTCGCACTCGTAGATCAAGAGCTTCGAGGCCGCTATCCGCTTCTGCTGGTCGCCTGGCAGGCTGTCGAACATCTGCGGGTTGGGGCCGTCCATGATGGCAAACTTGTTCGTGACGAACCGCCCGATGCTGGTGATGCGCTGCTGGCCGTCGAGCACCTCGAACTTGTCCGGTCCGACCGTGTTGAAGTAGATCAGCCCGAGCGGATACCCCTTGAGCAGCGAGCGAATGACCGCCTGCTCTCGCTTCCCGCTTCCCTCGGCGTAGATGTAGTTCCGCTGGTACTCTGGTTGAATGGTGAGCTTTCCGCCCAGGCCGAACAGGCCTTTGCCTTCGAGCTGGTTGTAGACGAAGCCGTTGCAGACGTCGGCGACGGTGAGGTCGGTGCGCAGGGTGGTTATCACTTCTTCCCCTTGGTCGGTCGGCGGTGGCGGATCAGCAGGCGAGCGTAGGTTGACACGAGCTTGCTCCCAACGCGGATCGCCCCGCGACGATTCAGATCACCGTAGTTTGGAGCATCTGCGTCTGAGTATTCTTTGGTCTTGAGTCCGGAGTTGTTGTCCCGGTCTGTAATGCCCAGTATCTCAAACTGTTCCGGGTTGTGCCGGTCGAGAAAGCTAATCGGAACGCCCATAGCTCCCTTGTAGTCCTCGGGGATAGCGTCGGTGTAGGGGACTTCGATCGCGTCGTAGTTGTCGTACCGGTCGTACTCTCTCTTGCCCTTGATCTTCTTGTGCTTGCTGAACTTCAAGTTGTCGGCCATGCTCATACACTTCAGCTCTTCATGGCGTCGGCCGTGGTCGAGATTCGTGAACCATCCTACGTTCCGAAACTTGACCAACCCCGTGCTCTTGTCATAGACGCCGTTGGCGAACTCCCTCACCCTATACGCAGGGATGCTGAAATACGCATTCCCTTTGGCAAAACCCGCTCCAACCCACATCTTGTTCTCTTTGACGAGCGGGAAGATCTCCTTGTAGGTGATCGCGTTCTTGCTGCCGATAATCAGGAACTTCTTCCCGTGCTCCACGAGCTGCACTACGTACTCTCGGAACAGCGAGAACGGCGGGTTGGTGATGACGATGTCGGCTTCCTTGAGAAACGCGACGCACTCGGGGCTGCGGAAGTCTCCCCCGGGGTATCGGTCGTTGCCCTTGAGCGATCTTCGAGCGGCCTTGTTGCGCTTGAGGAATATCTCGACGTCGGTCACGTTCGCCGCGCCGTCGCCGTCCTCGTCCTTGACGTGGTCGAGGATGACGGCCAGCGCCTTCGGCTTTTGCCGCTTACCGTTGCCCTCGTCGTATTCCGGAAACAGCGTCATTTGCCCCGCAATGGGAGATCCGTCGTAGCTGGTGGTGATGAGCTTCTTCAGGCCGAGCTTGTTGAAGTTGGCGGCGAAGTACTTGAAGAAGTTGCTCTCGAAGGGGTCATCGCAGTTGCAGTAAACGATTTTGTCGCGGAAGGTGTCCGCGTCGAACTCTAGGTAGGCTTCAGCTTCCTTCTGGATGTCGCCGTACTGGGTATAAAATTCGTCTTGCTTGGCAGACTTGGCTGCATGCAGGCTTCGATTCATTGGTTCGTCTTCCGCCCTCATTGAGCCGTCCGTCGAATGGCTGGTCCGTGCGTGCCGTTTAGGTGATGCCGTCTTGGCCATGGCGTTAGGGATGCTCCATCACGGTCCGCCGAACGCCTTGTCCATTAGTGGTGGCCTCGGGAGCGAGCGAAGCGAGCGGGAGCGGCCATCCACTGCATCGGCGTGTTGCGTGGCGCTAGGTCGAGCCGCGACGAGTCATCATGATAACCGGTAGGGCGAGAAGGCAGGGGATGGAATAGTCCAACATGAGAGGCGCGAGCACCCACCATTCGGAGATCGAGCAGGGGCAGATCAAGATCGCGGCCGCGCCAGCGAGCCCACCCACGAGGGGGACAAACGAGTAGCCCCTTCCCGCACGCATGGCGCGCAAGCCGCAGAGCGGATTGCCAACGATGAACGTCACGGACAGCAGCCCCAGTAGTGCGGTAGCAGTCCAAGCCATCAAGGCACCGTCAGCATTGTCCGTGCAACGCGTGAGTTCACCGGCAGTTGAGCCGATACCTGTTTTTGCGGTAGCAAAAACGGGTGGCGGGTTAAATGTCCGGTGCAACGATTTGTTGGCAGTCATCACGGCACAACGCTCCCGGCCAGAGATTCAAAGGCACGCATGTACGCTTCAAAGTGCGATATGCCGGCTTGGTTTATTTGGTTGCCGAAGTTCCGCTGTGCCGTATCTAGGAGCAGTGAGCCAGGGCCGTATCCTTGTGTCAGTTGACCGTTCGCCGGCTGAAGAAACCAGAGAGCTGCAACTCTGAAATCCGACTTGCACTTCTCAGAATCATGGGCGATGCGATTTCGGATGCGACTGGCATTCTTCAGAAGATCGGCCTTGTTGTTAAGTGCGCCATACGGGTGACTAGAAAAGAAAAAATCGGCGGTCCGCCAAACCCAGCGTGCATCTGAAGCTTTCAGGTAGTCGCGCTGCGGGTTGTAGTCAACATTCAGGGACAGCACTTCGTAGGCATGGGCCAAAGAATTCGCAGAGCCGTGCTTCAACGCTGGTGAGTAGCCGCTATCGGCACTGGCGCCAGCAAGATATCGAACCAATGTTCTCTCAAGGAATTCTTCCCATGCCGAGACAACGCCCATGAATGCGAGGGCAACAACTTGCCGTAGGTGTTTCGGATGAACCCCCACCTGAATTGAGGGGTGAATCTTTGCTGGGAGGGCAGACATTGCATCCACCAAGCCTCGCGCAGAGGCGATTTCTGCACGGAATGCTTTGTTGACGTGAGCTACTTTCGGCGGCCGACCTGCCATTTGATCTCTCTGTGACTGCTAACGCGTTTTGTACAGACCCGTCGAACCCCGCGAAGCATCGGCGGGTCCGCAGAGCGTAGACACCGCAGCGCGAGCAAGGTTCGTCATGGGCGAGGTTTGTGGATCTTGGCCAAACACGCAGCGGCATGGGTAGGTCCGCAGAGCGCGATCGCCGGACGGTAGCACAAGGCGCAGGGCGCGGGTTGAGGGGTTCGTTCGCAACGCCGCCCCACTGCCACCACGCCGCCTACTGAAGCTCGAGCACCAGATGCTCGCTCGCCAACGGGTCCACCGCCTCGGCCAGGTCGTCGATCCAACCGGTGCCGAACGCGCTCGTGTACTGCAGCGTGGTCAGCACTTCCTCCTGCGGACGCTCCTTCGGGAACAGCGTGTTCTCGAGGCGCCGCTCGTGCCGCCGGGTCTTGCCGGTGCGGTTCGCCGCCACGCGTTCGGCTCGCGCGGTGATGGCGTCGATCGCCGCGCGGTTGTCGTCCGCGGCGCGACGCAGGCGGTGGGCGAGGCCCTTCTCGACCTCGGCCAGCTCGGGACGCAGGGCCTTCAACTCCTCGGCCTGACGCCGCGCCATCTCCCGCAGGCGCTCGAGCACTGCCGGCCGATCCGCGGACGCTTCCGCCTCCTGTGCGAACCGTCCGCGCGCGCGCAGCACGTCCTCGAGCGCCACTCCGCGCTTCGTGAGCGATTCGCGCGCGAGCGCCGACACGAGCGTCACGCGCTGGCGCGGGACCAGCGCGGGGCGCGGTGCGTCCACGGCGCGACGCCACTCGACCGCGAGGCACGCCGCGCGCAGGTCGTCCCACTCGCTCGCGACCGTGGCGACGACCGGCAGCACGAGGTCGCGCGCCAGCGGCTCGAGCAGCGGTCCGGGCGTGAAGCGCTCGGGCGCGGCGACGATCTCGGCCGCCAGCTCGGACGCGCTGCGCCGACCCTCTTCGCCGGCGAACAGGAACTGATCGTCCACCAGGTGCAGCGCGCGCTGTTGGCCCTCGTCGCTGCGGTAGGCGGCGACCGGGTGGTAGGGGTCGAGTTCGACGCGCTCGAGGATGGCCTCGGACGACGAAGACGCGCTGCGAAGGTCGAACACGTCCATGAACGGCTCGAGGCGCACAGCGGACGGTTGGCCCGCGCCGCCCACCGCGACCAGGCGAGCCAGCGCGCGCGACAGGGTCGGACGCAGGGCCGCGGGCTCGACGCACACCACACCGAGCCCGCCCACCAGGGCCGCGAATGCACGCCGCTGCGCCGCGCCGAGCGTCTCGCCCGCACGCGGCATGAACAGCGCGATCGACGGGTCGCGGTGCGCGGTCTCGGGCAGCACGTGGCGCAGTTGCGACGCCAGCGCGGCGAGGCGGTGGGTCGAGTCGCCCAGCTCGATCGCACCGATCCGGCGCCGACCCGAACCCATCGACGGCAGACCCGTGCGCGTCAGGTCGAGGTGCTGGTTGAGCAGCCACGCATCGCGCGCATTCGCCTGGTCGTGCGCGTCGGAACGGATCCACAGGACCGGCGCGACCGGGCGCTCGAGATGCCGCTCCAAAGCCTTCGCGAGCGCGGCGGCGTGCAGCGCGGCGTACAGGTTCGACAGGGGGCCGCCCAAAAACGCCGGGCGCGCCGTCGCCACCACGCACAGCCCGCGCGGATCGCCCAACTTCGCGATGGACGCGTCGATCGCCGGGTGCAGGTGCGACGGGTCGGGGTGGTGCGGATCGACGTGCGCGCGCAGTCGCTCGACCAGTTCGCCGCGTTCCAGGAGCGCCGGATCGAAACGCGGCTCGGGGACCTCGAACTCGGCCAGGCGCGCGGGCACCGGGACGCCACCTGCGCCGCCCAACACCCGTGGCCACGGCCGTTCCGCGAACACGTGGCGCGCGAGCGGGCTCAGGCCGAGCACGTCGCCGGCGAGGTGTCGGGCCTGCGGCATCGGTGGTGGTGCGGCGCGGGGTGCGGCGGTCAGGCGCCGCCGGGCAGCGCGCCCGCGAGGTCCGAGCGCATGTGGTCGAGGGCTTCGCTGGCCGCCGTCTTCCAGTCGGTGTGCCCGGTGCGGTAGGCGAAGGCGATGCCGCGCGACGAGGCGACGATCGCGCCGGTGCCGTCGGGGCGGAAGGCGCCGGACACGTCCTTCGCCGTCGCGCCCTGGGCTCCGTAGCCGGGCAACAGCAAGAAGGCGTGCGGCATCAACTGGCGCCAGGTCGTGAGCTGGTCGGGGTGCGTCGCGCCGCAGACCGCGCCGATCGACGAGTAGCCGCTCGCGCCCAGGGTGTCGGCACCGAGCGCGTGCACACCGGCCGCGACGAGTTCCGAGACCGGCGGTGCGCCGTGTCCCTGCCAGGCGCCGCTGCCCGGGTTCGAGGTCCGCACCAGCACGAACAGGCCTCCACCCGCTGTCTTCGCGGCCTTCGCGAACGGCTCGAGCGTGTCGGCGCCCAGGTACGGCGAGACCGTGATCGCGTCGCAGGCTCCGATGCCCATCGGCGGGTCGAAGAAGGCGCGCGCGTAGGCGTCGGCGGTCGAGGCGATGTCGCCGCGTTTGACGTCGCCGACCACCAACAGGCCCGCCGCGCGCGCGTGGTCGCAGACGCGCTCGAAGGCGGCGACGCCGGCCGAGCCGAGTTGCTCGAAGAAGGCCGACTGGGGCTTCACGGCGGGCACGCGGTCGGCGCACACGTCGACGAGTTGGCAGCAGAAGTCGCCGATGAGCTCGGCGCGCTCGTTCACGTCGCGGTGCGCGTCGGCCGCTCCGTCGAAGGGCGACGGCAAGAGGTCGAGGTGCGGGTCGAGGCCGAGCAGGATCGGCGTGCCCTTCTTCGAGATGGCGGCGGCCAGGCGGTCGCCGAAGGGAGTGGTCATGGCGGGCGTCGAGCGAGAGGTGCGGCGGCGATCGAGGCGAAACTCGAGAACGAGGGCCCAGGATGCCGCTCCCGCGCGCGCGAGGCTACGGCCGGACCGCGAACTCGAGGGCGCTCGAGAACTCCGCGTGGAACGTGGTCGTGTCGAGCAGCACCGACTGCACCGTGAGCCGCAGTCCCACGAGCACGGCCTGGTTCGGGATCGGGAAGGGCGCCGTGCCGTTGCCGCCGACCAGCGGTGCGAGCGCGAGGGCGCGCGGGAAGGGCGCGAGCTGGAGCAGCAGCTCCTCGCCCGCTCCGAGCGGCGTGCCGCAGCCCGAGCCGTCGGTGCCCAGCGCGCCGAAGTAGGTCGCGAGGATGCCGCTGCCGACCGTCGCACCGCTCACCGCGACCGGGACGATCGAGCCGATGCGCGCGACGCCCTGCGGTTCGGCGATCGTCGCGGTGTTGCCGAAGCAGCCGGGGACCGCGCGCCAGAAGTCCACGTCGAAGGCGTACGCCGCGCCCGCGTCCTCGGCGTTCTCGTCCAACTGGATGCCGCCGACGCCGACCGACGCGCTGTCCTCGCCCGGGGCTCCGACGACGAGCGTGTCCCCGTCGATGCCGACATCGATGCCGAACTGGTCGAACTCGCTCGAGTTGGAGGCCTTGAGGTAGGCCTGCTGGGACCAGCTCGAGGCGGTGCGCACGAACAGGTACGCCGCTCCCGCCGATTGGGCGCCGTCGTTCGACTGGATGCCGTCGATGCCGGCGGCGCGACTCGACTCGCCCTCGGCGCCGACCAGCAGTCGCTCGCCGTCGAGCGCGAGTGCGATGCCGAACTGGTCGTAGGCGCCCGTGTTCGAGGCCTTGAGGTAGGCGTCCTGGGCCCAGGTCGTGCCCGCGCGCTCGAAGACGTGGACCGCGCCCGAGAAGTCGGCGCCCCAGGCGAGCGGGTCGCCGCCGATGCCCGTCGCGAGGCTGCTGTCGCCCGTCGCGCCGATCGCGAGCAGGTCGCCGGACAGGGCGAGGCTGGCGCCGAAGATGTCGTTGAAGCTCGTGTTCGACGGCTTGACGTAGGCCTGTTGGCTCCAGGTCGTGCCCGCGCGCGCGAAGACGTAGACGGCGCCGGCGTTCGGCGCGCTGTTGTCGCTCGCGTCGCCGTCGATGCCCTCCGCGCTGCTGTCCTCGCCCTTCGCGCCGACGGCCACCGTGTCGCCGTCGACCTGCACACCGCTGCCGAAGCCGTCGTCGGGATCGGTGTTCGACGCCTTCAAGTAGGCCTGTTGGGTCCACGTCGATCCGCTGCGCACGAAGACGTAGGCCGCGCCCGAGCGCACCGCCGCGTTGTTCGTCGCGTCGCCGCCGACGCCGGTCGCCGAGCTGTCCTCGTTCGGCGCGCCGACCACGACCGTGTCGCCGTCCACGTCGACGCTCGCGCCGAACAGGTCGCCGGCCTGGGCGTTCGAGGGTTTCAGGTAGGCCTGTTGGGTCCAGGTCGAGCCGGAGCGCACGAACACGTAGGCCGCGCCCGCTGCGTCGGCGGTGTTGTCGGCGCCGTTGCCGTCGATCGTCGTGGCCGCGCTGTCCTCGAGGGTCGCGCCGACCACGAGCGTGTCGCCGTCGAGGGCGAGGCTGGCGCCGAACGCGTCCTCGTAGCCCGTGTTGGAAGGCTTCAGGTAGGCCTCTTGGATCCAGCTGCTGCCGGAGCGCGTGAAGACGTAGACCGCGCCCGATCCCGACGCGCTGTTGTCGGCCTCGTCGCCGTTCACGCCCTTCGCGCGGCTGTCCTCGCCGTAGGCGGCGATCGCGATCGTCGTGCCGGAGACGGCCACGCGCGAACCGAAGGCGTCGAACGCGTCGGTGTTGGAGGCCTTGATGTAGGCCTGTTGGGTGATCGCGTCGGACGAGGCGATCGTGGGCGGAACGGTGGCCGTGCCGGTGAGGGCAGCGGCGAGGGCGAGGGCGAGCATGGGGGGTGGTTCGGGGACGGGCCAGGACGATCCGGGTCTCCAAAGCTACGCCGGGGTCCGTGAACGCGCGAGAACCGGGCCTCGGCGCCGCCGCCCGCACAGGCCTCGCGCCCCCAGGCCTCGCTCTCCCCAGGACCGTCCCGATCCCCCACCCGCCCAAGGGGAACAAACGTCAGGACGCGCTCAATCGCGGGGCGGTTGCGGGTCGAGCGCCAGAAACTCCTTCGCCACCCCGTCGGCCAGCGGACGGCCGCGCTCGGTCAGGCGGTAGCGGCCGTCCACGAGCGCGAGCAGGCCGTGCCCCACCATGCGCTCGGCGATCGGGACGGCTGGGTCGGGCGCGGCACCGTCGTCGAAACCGGCCGTCGCGCGCGCCTCGGCCGGATCGACCCCGATCGTGCGTCGCAGGCCGAGCCACCAGGTCTCGCCCAGCCGCGCCAACGCCGACGGTTCCTCGCTCCAGTCGGCGATCGCGCCGGCGTCGATCTCGCACGCCGTCGCCCGCTGCACCGCTCGCAACCACGCGTCCACCGAACGCACGTTGCCGAAGCGCGCGTTGCCGACCTTGCTCACGGCCGACGGACCGATGCCCACGTACTCGCCGTTCGCCCAGTACACGAGGTTGTGCTCGCAGGCCTCGCCGGGGCGCGCGTAGTTGCTGACCTCGTAGCGCTCCATGCCCGCCGCCGCTGCGATTCGCGCCGTGGCCTCGAACATCGCGAGTTCGGTGTCCTCGTCGAGCGGCGCCAGATCGCCGCGCCGCCGCAGCATCTCGAGCCGCGTGCCCTCCTCGAACGTGAGGTTGTAGGCGGACAGGTGCTCGAGCCCGCCGGCCGCCGCGACCACGCGCTCGAGGTCCGCTTCCCACTGGGCGGCCGTCAGTCCGGGCGCGGCGTAGATCAGGTCGGCCGACAAACGCGTCGCCCCGCCCTCGCGCGCGGCGGCCAGAGCGCGCAGGCCCTGTTCGGCGTCGTGCGCGCGGCCGAACAGCTCGAGCACGCTCTGCTGCAGGCTCTGCACGCCGACCGACAGGCGCGTCACGCCACCTGCGAGCAGAGCGGCCGCCTTCGCCGCGTCCAAGCTCTCGGGGTTGCACTCGGCGGTGACCTCGACGGCGCTGGCGCGGAAGCCGCAGATCGAATCGAGCTCGTCCAGGAAGCGCCCGATCTGCTCGGCGCTCGGAAGCGACGGCGTCCCGCCACCCAGGAAGACCGTGCGCGGCGCGAGGGGCGCTCGCAGTCGCGCTTCTGCGAGCAGTCCGTCGAGCGCCCCGTCCACGTCCTCGCGCGCGCCGTTCGGCCGCTCGACCGGCACCGAGTAGAAGTCGCAGTAGGTGCACTTCACCACGCAGTAGGGGAAGTGCACGTAGAGCGCGGTGCCGGGCCGCGCGGCGTGACCCGACGGGCTCGCGTCGCGTCGATCGGATGGCTGGAGCGGCATGGGCGCGCGATGGTAGTCGCAATCCGAGTCCGCGGATCCGCCGCCCCACGGCTTGCCGCCCGGTCCCGCTCGTACTCCAATGCGCCGCATGTCGCGCGACGGGTCGAAGTGGGGCGAGGTAGGGCCCGGGCGAGCGGGGACGCCCTACGACGCGATCTTCTCCGAGGGGTCGCGCTTCCGCGGTCGCGCGTACTTCGCGGACGGGGCGGTGCTCGGGCTGACGCGTGACGGACAGATCTATCGGGCCCGTGTGGCCGGCACGCAGATCTACAGCGTGGAACTCGTCGTGCCGAAGGCGGGCGACCCCGCGCGGCCGCTCGAGCACGACTGCGACTGTCCCGCGCGCAGCCGCTACGGCGACTGCAAGCACGAGTACGCGGTGCTGCTCGCCGTGCTCGACACGCCGAGCGTGGACGAGCCGTTCGACGCGTCTGCAGCGCCCGCGAGCGACGACTGGGGCGGCACGTCGCACGCGCCGCCGCGGACGGCGGCCGAGCGCGCGTCCGACGAGGCTCGGCACCGACTGCGCGAGCTGCACTCGCTGGTCGAGTTCGCGGCGCGGCGGCACGCGATCGAGCGGGGACCGACGGCACCTCTCGAACTGAGCCTGCAGCTCGAGCTCCCGACCGGACTCGAGTTCGACGGGGTCCTGCTGCGGCCCGTCGTGGCGGAGCCGGGCCGGCGAGCGCCCGAACGCGCACGCGAACTGGCGGCGGGTGCCCAGGGCTCGGAGGCCTGGACGTGGCGGCCCTTCGTCGCGGCGGACGGGGAACTGCTCGGCGAAGCGTCCGACACCGCGCTGGACGTTCTCGAGCGCACGGTGTTCAACGACCCCGTGTGGGGGCGCGTTCGTTCCCTGGGCGTGGGTTCGAAGAGCATCCTCGTGATCGACGACGAGGCGCTGCGTTCGGTCGCCGCGCTGTTCGCCGCGGGTGCGGGTCTGCGCGGGCCGTATCCAGAGGGCGCAACGAGCGGGCCGACGCGCGCGCTCGTGCTCGAGAGCGAGCCGTTCGTGTTCGGCCTGCGGCAGGTGGTCGACGGGGACGGCCGGCGGCTCGAAGCCGTGCTCGCCCGCGACGGTGTCGACCGCGTTCCGCGCACGAGCGGCGATCGGGTCTTCCTGCGTCCGCTCGAACCCGATCCCGAACACGCGCACGACGCGCGCGCCGACCGACCGTCGACCGATCCGGCCACAGCCGCAGCCCCGGTCGCGTCTCCGGTCGCGTCTCCGGTCGCCTCCCCGGTCGTTCCCACCGCAGCAGCCTCCGCCGGATCCGACTCGGAGGCCACGCAGGCGTCGCTCGCTGCACCCGTCGCCACTCGCGAAGCTGCCTCGGACCCCACCCCCGAAACGGTGCTCCTCTCGTTCGGTTGGGCGCTCGTCGACGGGTACCGACTCGTCCCGATCGAGACCGACGGCGCCGACGAGATCTGGGAGCGGCTCGTCCTGAAGGGCGGGATCGAACTGGACGAGACGCCCGAGGTGCGCGAAGCCCTGGTCGCGTTCGCGGAGTCGATGGGCACGCGCCTCGCCGGCGTCGACCTGCCGCCGATCACGAACTGTGTGCCGCACCCGATCCTGCGCGTGGACGGGCCGCGGCGCTGGTGGCCGCGGGGCAAGTTGCCGTGCGACGTCGTGTTCGCGTACGGCGGGCGCGAGGTCGGAGCCCACGACTTCGCGACGCGCGTGCTCGTGTCGGAGGACGCGCGCTACGAACGCGATCTCGCGGCCGAGTCGGCGCGTCTCGACGAGGCCTTCGCGAACGGGATGGAGCCGTTGCCGGACGCGTTGGTCGACGAGGACGAGACCGGGTGCGTCGTGCGCCGGAACTTCGACGGGCTCGTGCAGAGCTTGATCGATCTGGGATGGACGGTCGAGGCCGAGGGACAGCTCGTTCGCTCCCACTCGTCGAGTACGGCCAGCGTGTCGAGCGGCCTCGACTGGTTCGGGGTGACCGGAGCGGTGCGCTTCGACGGCGTCGAGGTGCCGCTGCCCGACGTGCTGCGCGCGGCTCGCACGGGCGAGACCTGGATCGAGCTCGGCGACGGATCGCGCGGTCTGTTGCCCGCGAACTGGCTCGCGAGTTGGGAGTGGCTCGAGCACGGTCGCGAGAACCCCGACGGCACGCTGCGCTTTCGGCGCGAGCAGGGGTGGTTGATCGACGCGCTGTTGTCGGCGCGCGGTCCGGTCGACGCCGATGCCGAGTTCCGACGCTTCGTCGAACGGCTCGAGCGCTTCGAGAGCGTGCTGCCCAAGGACCCGCCCGCGTCGTTCGAGGGCGAGCTGCGCGGCTACCAGCGCGAGGGCCTGGGGTGGTTCGCGCACCTCGAACGGCTCGGGATCGGTGGGTGTCTGGCCGACGACATGGGGCTCGGCAAGACGGTGCAGGTGCTCGCGTGGCTGGAAGCGCGGCGCAAGCGTCGGCCGGCCGCGGGCGAAGCGCGCCGCCCGTCGCTCGTGGTCGTGCCGCGCTCGCTGCTCTTCAACTGGAAGGACGAGGCTGCTCGCTTCACGCCGAAGATGCGCGTCGCGCTGCACCACGGGTCGAAACGCAAGCGCGAGATCGACCGGACGTTCGGCGCCGATCTGGTCGTGACGACCTACGGCACGCTGCGCAGCGACATCGCACTGTTCGAGGACCAAGGGTTCGACGCGGTCGTGCTCGACGAGGCGCAGGCGATCAAGAACGAGAGCAGCCAGGCGTCGAAGGCCGTGCGGTTGCTCGAGGCGCGACAGCGGGTGGCGCTCTCCGGAACGCCCGTCGAGAACCGCATCGAAGAGCTGTGGGCGCTGTTCGAGTTCCTGAACCCGGGGATGCTCGGGTCGGTGCCCGCGTTCCGGCGCCTGTTGACCGGCAAGGCGTTCGACGCGGCCACGCAGATCGGCGGCAAGGGGGCGGAGAGCGCGGCGCCCGAGGACGACGCGGAGGCCCGGAGTCGGGCGCGCGTGCGCGCGATCGGACGCGCGATCAGGCCCTTCTTCCTGCGCCGGACGAAGGAGCAGGTCCTGACCGATCTGCCCGAGAAGACCGAGCAGATCGTGCAGGTCACGCTGCCGCCGAAACAGCGCCGCGCCTACGACGAGGCGGCGGCGTTCTTCCGCGCGCAGATGCTCGGTGCGGAGGGCACGGACGGCGGCGCGCCGCTCGACACGATGTTGGTGCTGACCGCGCTCCTGCGGCTGCGCCAGCTCGCCTGCCACCCAGGACTCGTCGACCCGAAGCGGGCGCTGGATCCCTCCGGCAAGCTCGACGAGCTGATTCCGATGCTGACCGAACTCGTGTCCGAGGGGCACAAGGCGGTGGTGTTCTCGCAGTTCACGTCGCTGCTCGAGTTGGTGGCGCAGCGTCTCGACCACGCCGAGCTCGAGTTCGAGACGCTCACCGGCAAGACGCGCGATCGCAAGGCGTGCGTCGAGCGTTTCCAGACGGACCCGACGGTTCCGCTCTTCCTCGTCAGCCTCAAGGCGGGCGGCACGGGACTGAACCTGACGGCCGCGGACTACGTGTTCCTGCTCGATCCCTGGTGGAATCCGGCCGCCGAGGCCCAGGCGATCGACCGCGCCCACCGCATCGGCCGCACGCGCCCCGTGCACGCCTACCGCATCGTCGCGCGCGACACGATCGAGTCGCGGGTGCTCGAGTTGCAGGACTCGAAGCGCGAGCTGGCCGCGAGCTTGATGGACGGCGCCGCGTCGGGTGCGGGAGCGGTCACGCGCGAGGACCTGCGGGCGCTGCTCGGGGGGTGAGGGGGGGACGGCGACGTCACGCCACGGGGTCGCCGAGCCACGCGAGCTCCACGCGAGTTCTGCGCGCCAGTCCTCGAGATCGACGTAGCGCACGCGTCCGTCGCTCGGGCACGCGACCCTGGGGCGACCGACTCGCTCCACCTTCGACCGTGGGGCTCGAGACCGCGTCGTTCATCGATCGAGCTCGTTCCAGCTGACGACCCTCGGCCCGCGGCGGCGGCCAACGGCAGCGAGCGGTCCGCGCTCACTCGGCCCCGCTCACTCGCCCACCCTCACTTGGCGCGGGCGCGCAGCATCACCTCGGTGTCCTCGGAGAGGAAGAACGGCTCGAGCGGCTCGAAGTCGAAGAACGGCGACTCGGGCGGGACGAGGCGCACGGCACCTTCGGTCCACGGCAGCTCGCTCTCGGTACCCGTGTACGTGTCGCCACTGCCCGCGAACGACGTCATGCCACGCACGGGCTCGCCCGTCTCCACGTCGTCGATCCGCACGCCGACCCAGAAGTCGAGGTCGAGCGCGACCGGTTCGCCCGTGTCCGCGTCCACGGCGGTGACCCTCAGCTTCGCGGTGCGGCGCGGCACGAGCTCGACGGTGGTCGTCTCGCCCGTCTCGACCACGAACGGCTCGCTCGCGAGTTCGGGCGCGTCGTCCGACCCGAAGAAGCGCACGCTCGCGGTGTACGTGCCGCGGGCCACCGGGCTGGCGCCACTCCGAGCGGCGTCCTCGAAGTTGAACGAGACGTGGCGTCGATCCTCGAAGGCCTCCTCGGTCGTCGAGAGGCTCACGTAGCCGCCGCTCCCCGCGACGCCCTCGGGCAGGACGAACTCGACGAAGCCGAGCGTGTCGAGCGGGATCTCGACGTCCTTCACGACGCCCGCCTCGACCTCGACCACCGCACCCGCGCCGAACGGATCGACCTCGATGCGGTGGAGCGCCGGATCCAGCCCGAGGATCTCGCGAACGAACGTCTCTCCAGCGACCAGCTCGGGTTCGAACATCGCGTAGTGCTCCCAGGGGAACTCGGACTCGGGCGACGTGCGACGCGAGATTCGCACTTCAAGCTCGTCACGCGCGAGACCGAGCGTCTTCCGGTCCGCGCTGAGCGTGATCCGCACGCCGCCGCGACCGTCGAGCGCGGACTCCGCGCGCAGGTCGACGAGCGCCTCCTCGCCGGCCGCCAGCTGGCGCCGCTCGATGCGCGAGAGCGGCTCGTCCTCGCGCTGTTCGATCCAGATCCGCGTCGACGCGGCGGCGAGTTCGGACACGACGACGGGCTCGTCGTTCGTGATCGGCACGCGCTGCGTGTCGCCGGACGGGTAGGTCGTGGTCACCACGTAACTGGTCGGCTCCGTCGGCCCGTCGTGCCGGACGCGGACGCTCGCCGCGCTCGCGAGCCTGACCTCGACCTGTGACGCGTTCGGCGCGACGGGGAACGAGCGCCACTCCTTGCCCGGCGCACCGACCCAGACCGACTTCTCCACGGCCGCGCGGGGAAGTTCGAGGGGCAGCACGAGGCTGGAGCGCGCCTCGGCCAGGCCGTAGTCGCGGCCGAACGAGTACGTCGCGCGCGACGGCGGTGCCATCGATCCGCCGAACGCGACGCTGACTTCTGTGCGCTCGGCGAACGGCACGCCGTCGGCCCAGACGAGGAGTGCGCCGCGATCCACTCGCGCGCGCAGCACCAGGTCGGGGACTCGTGGCGCAGCTCCGTCGTGCGCGATGGCGGGCGCGTCCTCGGCGCTCGCGAGTTCGTACGCGACCGCGAGGAGGCCCGCGCACTCGATGCTCAGGAACTCCTCCAGCGCGCGCGGCTCACTCGGAAGCAGGAAGGCGGAGTCGGCGATCTCGTGCTCCGTCGCTTCGAGCCCCGCGCCCTTCCACAGGACGGTGCCGAACCACGTGCGATCGAGCCACGGGCACGCGTCGACGTCGAGACGGACGAGCACGCCGCTCGGCTCGGGGTCGTTCTCCGTCGCGGCCTCCTCGGTCTGGATCGGAGCAGCGCTCGACTCCGCGACGCTCGCTCGCGACTCGCGTTCGGCCCTTTCGGCGGCCTGGGCGAGCTCCACCGCTTCGAGCGCGCGTGCTCGTTCGGCCTCGACGGCGAGCTTCGCCTCGATCTCCTGTGGCAGCGCACCCTCGCCGAACAGGAAGATCGCGCCGCCCACGACGAGCGCGAGCAGCACGAGCACGAGGGCGAGCGGGAGGAACGACGGCGAGGTGGGCTTGTCCATGGCGAGTTCCCGTGGGGGTGGTGGGGCGCTCCACCTTAGGTGATGGACTCGGCACGGAGCCGCGACAGGGAGTCGGACCCCACTTCGTCGGTCGACCGACAGGAGGTGCCGCACGAATCCGAGCCGCGCCCACCCCGGCCACTTCCGGCCGCACGCCGGCCTGGGTTCGCTGGTGACCCGGGGGCGAGAGAGTGGCTCGCCAGATCGAGCGTGGCCCGGACGTCCTCGAGCCACACGTCCGGGGCGCCTCGACGGCCTCGGCGGCCGACATCCGTCGTTGCGGTCGTGGACGAGGGGCTGACTCGTTCAGCACGTCTCGTGCGGCACTTTGTGTTGGTCGACCGACGAAGTGGGGTCTGACTCCGTATCTCGGTACGTCACCGCCCGACGTCCTCCGGGAACCACCCCTTCGTCCGGTTCGCGAAGGCCACCAGCGACAGCATCACCGGCACCTCGATCAGCACGCCGACGACCGTCGCCAGCGCTGCTCCGGACGCGAGGCCGAACAGGCTGATCGCCACGGCCACCGCCAGCTCGAAGAAGTTCGACGCGCCGATCAGCGCGGCGGGCGCGGCCTGGGCGAAGGGCAGGCGCAGGGCGCGGGCGGCCAGGTAGGCGATCGCGAAGATGCCGTAGGTCTGCAGCGCGAGCGGGATCGCGATCAACAGGACCCGGTCCGGCCGCGCGAGCAGGGTCTCGGCCTGGAAGCCGAACAACAGCACCACCGTCGCGAGCAGGCCGACGATCGACAGGGGTTTGATGCGCGCCGCGAGCCGCTCCACCGCCTCGACGCCGCCGCTGCGGATGCGTCGGCCACGGGTCGACACGCCGGCGACCAGCGGCACGACCACGAAGACCACCACCGAGGCCACGAGCGTGTCCCAAGGCACCTCGAGGTCGGTCACGCCAAGCAGCAGCCCTGCGATCGGCGCGAACGCGAACACCAGGACCACGTCGTTCACCGACACCTGGACCAGCGTGTAGTTCGCGTCGCCATCGGTCAGTTGGCTCCACACGAACACCATCGCCGTACAGGGCGCGACGCCGAGCAGGATCATTCCGGCCATGTACTGCTGCGCGTCCTCGGCCGGTACGAGCCCAGCGAACACGTGCTCGAAGAACAGCACGCCGAGCGCCGCCATCGTGAAGGGCTTGATCAGCCAGTTGACGACCAGCGTCAGCCCCAGCGCGCGCGGTCGCCGCCCCACCTCGGCGAGGCAGCCGGGCTCGACCTTGAGCATCATCGGATAGACCATCAGCCAGATCAGCACGGCCACCGGGAGGTTCACGCCGGCCCATTCGAGCTGCGCCACGGTCTCGAACCAGCCAGGCACGAGCGACCCGAGCGCCACGCCAACTGCGATGGCCAGGGCGACCCACAGGGACAGGAAGCGTTCGAAGAGGCCCATGGGGTGCAGTGTGGCGCGGCGGGGGCGGTTCGCACGCAGCACGGCGGCGACGAGTGGCCGATGGGGGGCGGTCGGTCGGGCTCGGCGTGGCCGGCGCCGGGTGGAGTTGGCCGGGCTGCCGGGTGGCGTCGCTGCAGCGTCTCAGTCGGTCGAGGTGACTCGGTCTCCCGCGGCGACGAGCTGTTCGAGCACGTCGATGATCCGCTTCGACCGCTCGACACTCGCGTCTTCGAAGTAGCCAGGAAGCGCTTCGACGAAGTAGCGGTCAGCGAGGACTGGAGCCAGATTCTTCCCGACCGCGCGGCGTAGGTCGCTCCTGCTCGCTCGCATCTCGTCGAGCAACTCCGGCCGTCCATCGACCACCCGGACGAGGTCCTCGAGATCGTGGCTCGTGAGCGGATCGTCCTGACCGCGCCCGGCGTAGGCCTCGAGTTTCGTCGCCAAGAAGTGCGGCGCGTCCACGTGGCGCAGTCGGCGGCCGGAGGGCAGCTCGAACGGGGTGGCGTGCGCGAAGGCCGACGGGTACCAGGGGTTGCTGAACCCGAGAATGTTCTCGTCCAGTGGCATGAGGTCGAGCGTGAGCTCGTCCGGCTTCTCGCCGTGCTTCCAGCGGCAGATCGGATCGCTCGCGCGTCCCGGCTGGACGAAGCCCAGCGAGCAGAGTCGTGCTTCGATCCTGGCGTACTCCACGTAGCTCGCGGCCTCGACGATCACGTCCACGTCGTACGTCGCTCGCGCCGACTCCGCTGCCGAGTCGGTGATGAGGAGCCCGACCGCCGTACCCCCGACGAGGACGACCTCGTCGAGCAGGCCGCCGAGCCGTTCTGCGACCGCCTCGAGCTGGGCGATGTTGGGGTCAGCGGGGTGCGTCATCGATCAGCCGCGTGCGCAGTTCTTGGCGGGCGAGTGCTTGTTCTCGGGTCGCTCCGCACCGGATACCGTCGACCAGCGCCAGCAACTCGTGCATGCGCGCATCGCGCCGCGCGATGCTTGGAACCGAGCGGTACAGAGGCTCGACGCTCCGACCGCGGACCGTGCCCTCGGGGTCCGCCCAGACCAGTGGGATCTCCGAGGGGGGCGACTGGATCAGGGCGTTCAGCGGAGCGGCGGAATACGCCGTCGGAACGCCGCGTGTCACCCTGCCCGGCGCGACGTGGAAGGCGACCGCGACTCCGTGTTCGAGGAAGCCGAGAATGGCCGAGCGACGCGGAACGGGTTTCGTGCCCCCGGCCGGGTCGGGCATGAGGAGCCCCGCATCCAAGGCGCGGTGGACGGCCATGTTGGCTCCTCCCGTGCTGAGCCCGAGCCGTTCGGCGAGTTCGACGTAGGTCCAGCCCGGGTCTAGGCCGAGGCAGAGCTGAAGGCAGGCGAGGAGGTCTTGGCCCTTGATATACATAGGGATACACCATTCATGAATGGTGAACGAATGGTGCCGATCGAACCTGTACTTCGTCAAGACGGAGCCTGCTCCAGCAGCTGAATCCGGACTCGATGTGCCGCACGTGATCCGCCTCGCGGACTCACCGGACCGCTCGGAGGCGAGTCCCTCGTCGGCCGCCGCCGCTCCTGTCCGACTGGATCCGATCGCCCGACACTGGGCAGGGCGCCGACCGATCGGACGGGTAAGAGCGCGGTGGGGCGGCTCGCTACAGTCTCGCCCCCTCCACCATCCACACCGCCCGTGACCACCACCGATCCGTCCCAGCACCACCCGCTCCCGCCGCGCCCGAGTTCGCGCTACGCCGGTCAGTACGAGGGCGTCGAGGATCGCGCGCGGCTCGAGCAGATCCTCGGCGAGTCCGAACGCATCGCAGGCGAGAGCGCCGATCCGGCCACGGCGCGTGCGCGGTTCGAGTTGGCGCTGGAGTGCGCGCACCGGCTGGCGGAGTTGGGCGTTGATGGGGGCGAGCTCGGTGGGCGGATCGCACGGCTCGGGCGCGAGATCGGCGTGGAGTTGGGTGACCCGGAGGCGGCGGGAGGCAGGGAGTCGAGCAGCAACGCGGGCGACGGCGCCGAGGTGGCGGCGATCGCGCCGTCAGCGGCGGTGATCGACGCGGTGGGTGTGGACGAGGGCGACAGCGAAGGCCATCCCATGGGCGGCGACAGCGATGGGAACGGTGGCGGCAACGGCAACCGCAGTAGCAGCGACGCAGCGCCGCCGAACGCGCAGTCCGTTTCCCCGCCCGACCCCGACGCGCACCGCGACCCAGCCATCGAGCTGCGGATCGAACCGCTCGCGCGCCTCCAGCCCGCCCTCGCCGACGCGGGCTTCCATCCGCTGCCCGCGCTGCACCTCGAGAACACCGGCGAGCGGCACTACCGCGACCTCGAATTGGTCATCGAGCCCTACCCGGCCTTCGCGCGCTGCGAGCCGATCGCGATCGCCGAGCTCGGCCCGGGCCAGTCGATCGCGTTGACCGGCGAGCGGCTGCCGATCCGCCTGGACCGCTCGTTCTTCGCCGGCGTCAGCGAGCGCACGACGGGTTCGTTCCGCGTCAGTCTGTACGAGTCCGAGACGAAGCCCGCAGCCACCGCCGACACGCCCGCGGCCCTCCCGTCGTCCGCTCCCGAAGTCCCGGACGCCACCACGGCTCCCGCGGGATCGGCGGACGTCGCCAGCGCCGAGAGTGCGGTCGACCTCGACGACTCGACGGCTTCCGCGGGCGCGGGGTCGACGGCGCCCAGCGAGACCCTTCCGGGCTCCGAGCCGTCCTCGGAATTCGATGTCCAGGACACCGGCAACGGTTCAAAATCGCCGTTGGAGCCCGAGAACGGCCTGGAATCGGCCGCTCGGACCACCGCCCCCTCCCGCCGCCGCCTGGCCACCGCGACCGCCGACCTCGACCTGTGCCCGCCCGGCGAGTGGCCCGGTCTCGCGGTCCATCCCGAGTACCTCGCGGCCTTCGTGCTGCCCAACGAGCCCGCCGTCCAGGACCTGCTCCGCGGCGCGGCCGACCTGCTTGGGGAGTGGACGCAGAACCCGGCGCTCGACGGCTACCAGAGCAAGGATCCCGGCCGCGCGCTGCGCCAGGCCGCTGCGATCTACGGCGCGATCCAGGCCGCCGGCATCACGTACGCGAACCCGCCGGCCAGCTTCGCCGAGTCGGGCCAGCGCGTGCGGCTGCCCGGCGACATCGCGGCGTCGAAGATGGGCACGTGCCTCGACCTCGCGCTCCTGGCCGCGGCGTGCATGGAACAGGCCGGCTTGCACCCGCTGCTGCTCGTGCTCGACGGACACGCGGCCTGCGGCGTGTGGCTGCGCGAGGAGACGTTCGCGGAGGCGACCCAGTCCGATCCGCGGCGCGTGCTCAAGTACGTGGAGCTGGGCGACGTGGCGCTGTTCGACCCCACCTGCGCCAGCACGCGGCCGCCGATCGACTTCGACACGGCCCAGCAACTCGCGCGTGCGGACCTGGCCGGCAAGCGCGGATTCGTGTCGGCGATCGACCTGCGGCGCGCGCGGCGTGCGGGTGTGCGCCCCCTGCCGACGTTCGGCGGACGCATCGCGGCGGCCCCGGAAGGAGCGGGCGCCGAAGCGTCGGTGGCGGGCGCGGCTCCGACGCTCGACGGACTCTCCGAACTCGAACGCCTCGAGGCCGCGCGCCTCGAACTCACTCGCCACGGCCGCGACGTGGACGCGCCCGACGACCGCCTCGAGCGCTGGCGACGCAAGCTGCTCGACCTGACGATGCGCAACCGCCTGCTTGCGCACCGCGAGGGCAAGCGCACGGTGCCGCTGATCGCACCGGACGTGTCGGCGCTCGAGGACGCGCTGGCCCGCGGCGAGCGCTTCCGCGTCGAGCCGCGACCGGCCGAAGTGGAAGCGGTGCGTCGACGCGAGGGCGCGGGCGTGACGCGCGAGGCGCTCTCGACCCAGTTGGCCGAGTTGCTCGCCGCGGACCTGGGCGCGAACCGATTGCGTGCGGACGCCGGCGACGACGCGCTCGCCACGCGCCTCGTGACGCTGTTCCGCGAGGCGCGCACGGCCACGGAGGAGGGCGGCTCGAGCACGCTCTACCTGGCGCTCGGGTTTCTGAACTACCGCGAGACGCCGTCCAGCTCGACCGAACGACGCGCGCCGCTGATCCTCATCCCGGTCGAACTGACGCGCGAGTCGGTGCGGCGCGGCTTCAGCCTCGCGCTCGGCGCCGACGAGCCGCGAGTCAACGTGACCCTGCTCGAGTACCTGGCGCGCGATCACGGGATCGAGGTCCCGGGGCTCGATCCGCTCCCGCTCGACGCCAGCGATGCGGAAGGCGACGGCGTCGACGTGAAACTCGCGCTGTACACGCTGCGTCAAGCGATCCGCGACAAGCCCGACTGGCGCGTGAGCGAGGAGGCCGTGCTCGACGTCTTCTCGTTCTCGAAGATCCTGATCTGGAAGGACCTGGCCGATCGGCGCGAGGATCTGCTCCGCAGTCCGGTCGTCCACCACTTGGTCAACACGCCGAACGAGGCCTGGACGCCGGTCGTCCAAGGTGGCGGCGGCTTCCCCGACCCCGCGCGGCTCGACGACGAGCTGCCCGCGGACGAGGTGCTGTGCCCGATGTCCTACGACAGTTCGCAGCTCGCGGCGGTCGTGGCGGCGGCGCGCGGGCAGAGCTTCGTGCTGCACGGCCCGCCCGGCACCGGCAAGTCCCAGACGATCACGAACCTCATCGCGCACCTGCTCGGAACGGGCAAGCGCGTGCTGTTCGTGTCGGAGAAGCGCGCGGCCCTCGAGGTGGTGCGCGAACGGCTGGAGCGCGTCGGCCTGGGTGAGGCGTGCCTCGAGCTGCACTCGAACAAGGCGAAGAAGAAGGACGTTCTGGAGCAGCTGCGGCGCGCGCTCGAGGCCGGCGGCGACGGCGACGAGCGCGCGTTCGAAGAGGCGGCGACCGAGTACGAGGGCCAGCGCCGCCGTCTGAACGCCTACGTGCGCGCTCTGCACGCGCCGCGCGCCTCGGGCGAGAGCCTGTTCGACGCGCTGTCGCGGCTGGTGGCGATCGAGGACCGTTTCGGATTGACGTTGCCGTGGCGCGGCGTCGAGGCGACGACCGCCGAGCAGCTCGCGGCGGCGCGCACGGCCCTCGCGCACCTGGCCGAGACCGGGCGCGACGTGGGTCCGGAGCACCCGCTGCTGGCGATCGGGCGTCTCGAGTTCACGCCGCTCTGGGAGCGCGAGGCGCGCGCGCGAGTGGACGGATTCGGTGAGCGCGTGGATGCGGCGCAGCAGGCCGGGCGGGCGGCGGCGCGAGCGCTCGGGTTGGGTGCTGGGGCTGAGAGCGGCGCGCGTGGCGACGGTGCTGGTTCGGACGGTGACGCTCCGGCTCTCTCGCGTGCGGCCTGGCGCTCGCTCGCGACCTTCGTGCGCGTGCTCGCGGACGCGCCGGTCTCGACGCCGCGCGAACTGCTCGAATCGGCCGATCTCGCCGGTCTCGAGGCCCGTGCGGCCGATTGGGTCGCGCGCGGACGCACGGTTGCGGAGCGTCGTGAGGCCCTCGGTGCCCGCTTCGCGAGCGATCCGCGCACGCTCGGCCTGGACCTGGTGGAAGAGTTGGTGCGACGCGCGCGGCTCGACTGGTTCCTGCCGGCCTGGCTGAAGAAGCGGCGCGTGGTGAAGGCGTTGGCGTCGATCGCGCGCGAGCCGGCCACGATCACGTTCGAGTCGGCGGTGGCAGCGCTCGAGGAGACGCGCGCCCTCGAGTCGGCCGAAGGGTCGTTGGCCGAGGTGGACGCTCCGGCGCGCGCTGCATTCGGCGACCGCTGGCAGAGCGAATCGACCGATTGGCGCGAGCTCGATGGATTGGCGCGGTTTGCAACGTCCTACGAGGGCGGGCTCGCCGGCCTCGTCGAAGCCACGGGGTGCGCGGCGCCGTCGCTGCGAGCGGCCAGTGCTCGAGCCCTGTCGGCCGGCCGCCTCGCGGACACCGTGGCGGGTTTCCTCGCGCCCTTCGACGCCTGGGAGGCCGCGGCTCGCGAGTTGGACGAGACGCTGACGCTCGACGAACGCGCCTGGCACGCGCCGAGCGGTGTGGACGCCTTCGACGCGGATCGCACGCGCGCGCGCCGTTGGGCGGCCGCCTGGCGCGGACTGCCGGCCTGGTGCGCGTGGCGCCGCGCGCGGGTCGACGCTCTCGACGCGCGCCTTCAGTTCGTGGTCGACGCGCTCGAGTCGGGCCGCGTGCTCGCGCCGGAGCTGTCCGACGCGTTCGAGCGCGCCTACGCCGACCAGTGGTTCGCCGTGGTCGCGTCGGACGAACCGGCCCTGGCGGGCTTCGTCGGCGAGCAGCACGACGTTCTGGTCGAGCGCTTCCGCGAGTTGGACGGGCGCGTGCTGGAACTGGCGACCCAGGCCCTGCGCGCGCGCGTGCTCGGCCGCGTGGCCCGTGCCGCCGTCGGTGGGCGCGAGGCGCCGGAGAGTTCCGAGGTCGGCAAGCTGCACCGCGAACTGACGAAGAAGACGCGTCACATGGCGCTGCGGCGGCTGTTCGAGGAGATCCCGGGCGTCTTGGCCCAGCTCAAGCCGTGCCTGTTGATGTCGCCCTTGTCGGTGGCCCAGTACCTCGATCCCGCCGGCCCGCGCTTCGACGCCGTGGTGTTCGACGAGGCCTCGCAGATCCCGGTCTGGGACGCGGTGGGCGCGATGGCGCGCGGCAGCCAGGTCGTGGTGGTCGGCGACCCGAAGCAGCTGCCGCCGACGAGCTTCTTCGAGCGCGGCGGCGACGACGAGGAGGACGACGTGTTCGTGGAGGACGCCGAGAGCATCCTCGACGAGTGCCTCGCCGCGCGCGTCCCGAGCCTGTACCTCGAGTGGCACTACCGCAGCCGCCACGAAGGGCTGATCGCGTTCAGCAACCGCCGCTACTACGACGGGCGACTGGTCACGTTCCCCGCGCGCGATCACGACGGCCTCGGTGTGCAACTGCGGCACGTGGACGGCGCGGTGTACGACTTCGGCGAGACGCGCACGAACCGCATCGAGGCCGAGGCGGTGGTGGCCGAGGTCGAACGGCGCCTGACCGATCCGCGACTGGCGCGCTCGTCGATCGGCGTCGTGACGTTCAACCAGCCGCAGCAGGTGTTGATCGAGGACCTGCTCGACGCGCTGCGACGTCGGCGGCCGGAGCTCGAGGGCGCGTTCGGCGAAGCGGCGCGCGAACCGCTGTTCGTGAAGAACCTCGAGAACGTCCAGGGTGACGAGCGCGACGTGATCCTGTTCTCGATCGGTTTCGGGCCGGACGAGCACGGCAAGGTGCGACTCAACTTCGGACCGCTCAATCGCAGCGGTGGCGAGCGGCGCCTGAACGTGGCGGTGACCCGGGCGCGGCGCGAGGCGCTGGTGTTCACCTGCCTGCGACCGGAGCACATCGACCTGGGGCGCACGAAGGCCGACGGCGCGCGCGACCTACGGCTGTTCCTCGAGTACGCCCAGGCCGGGCCCGCGGCGTTCGGGAGCGACGGAGCCGCGCTCGAGCGCCATTCGGCCCAAGACGCCGTTTCGAGGCCGTTCGCCGAGTCCGTGGCCCGGGCGCTCGAGGCCCGCGGGTGGGCGGTGAAGCGGCGCGTGGGGTGCTCGGCCTACCGGCTGGACCTCGCCGTGGCGGACGCGGGCGAGCCGGAGCGATTCCTGGTCGGCGTCGAGTGCGACGGGGCGAGTTATCGCGACGCGCGCACCGCTCGGGACCGCGATCGGCTGCGGCAGGCGGTGCTCGAGGGGCTCGGCTGGTCGGTGCACCGGGTCTGGTCCACCGAGTGGTGGCGCGACCCCGAGGCCCAGGTGCGGCGCATCGAAGCGGCGATCGAGCGGGCTCGGGAGCGCGATCGCGAGCGGGAGCAGGCGGACGCTGCGCCCACGGGCGGCGACTCGAGTGATGGGGCGAGCGGCGGAGCGCACGACGCGTCGGACGTGGAACCGGCGGCGCCGGAGTTGGCGAGCCAGGTGGACGCTGGCGCGGACGTCGACGGGTCGGCCGTGGACGAAGCGCTGCGCGCCGCTCCCTCCGTGGCGCTCGCTCAGGCCGCTCCCGGTCAGGCCTACGAGCCGGTCGTGCTGCGCCGCTCGCGCCGCGCGCCCGAGCGCTTCTACGACACGGACACGGCCCAGCTGGTGAAGGAGGCGCTCGTCGAACTCGTGCGCGGCGAGGCGCCGATCGCTTTCGAGTTCGCGGCGCGGCGCGTGGCCGATAGCTTCGGCATCGACCGCTTCGGCGCGCGGGCGCGGACCGTGATCGAGCAGATCACGCGGACCGCCGGACTCGTCGTCGAGGACGACCAGGGCGTCGTGGTGCTGTGGCCCGCTGGCGCGGATCCGGCCGCCCACACGGCCTTCCGGCCCGACGCCGAAGCGGTCGGACGACCGGTGCCGAAGGGCCTGCCCACGCGCGAGGCGGACGACCTGTCCACGCGCGAATTGGCGAATGGAGCCCTCTGGCTGCTCGGAACCTGGGGTGCGATGCAGCGCCAGGACCTCGTGCGCGAGACGGCGCGACTCTTCGGCTTCGCGCGTCTGGGGCGGCGGATCGAGGAGCGGATCGAGGCGGCGCTCGAGCGCGTGCTGGCCACGGGACGCGTCGAACTGGACGGCGAAACGGTGCGGCCGCGACCCCGGTGAGGATCGCGGCCGCGCGGTCGGTCCCGACTCT
This sequence comes from Rohdeia mirabilis, assembly GCA_007750655.1. GTDB lineage: Bacteria > Planctomycetota > UBA1135 > UBA1135 > Rohdeia > Rohdeia mirabilis. The sequence goes on along the minus strand of CP036290.1, from coordinate 4,908,601 downwards.
TCGCGGTCAGATCGACTGGGTCACGCCGAGCAGGTCGTAGAGCTCGCGCTTGATGGCGCCGTACTCGGTACTGGCCAGGTCGCGCGGGTGCTCCATGGGCACGTCGACGATGCCGGCGATGCGGCCGGGGCGCGCGCTGAAGACCACGACGCGCTCGGCGAGCTGGATCGCCTCGTCCACGTCGTGGGTGACGAACAGGATCGTCGGCTTGCGCGTCTTCCAGATGCGGATGAGCTCGGAACGCATGGTCAGGCGCGTCAGGGAGTCGAGCGCGCCGAACGGTTCGTCCATGTAGATGACGTCCGGCGTGACGGCCAGGGCCCGCGCCACCTCGACGCGCTGCTTCATGCCGCCCGACAGCTCCATCGGGTAGGCCTTCTCGAAGCCGGTCAGGCCGACCAGGTCGATGACGCCCTGGACCACCTTGGCCTGCTCGGACTTCGGCAGGTGCCGCACGCCCAGGGACACGTTGTCCCAGACCGACGCCCACGGGAAGATCCCGTACTCCTGGAAGACGAAGACCCGCTGGGGGTGCGTCTCGCGGACCTCATGGCCGTCGATCGTGACCGAGCCGGTGGTGGGGCGTTCGAAGCCGCCGACGATGTTGAGCAGCGTCGACTTGCCGCAGCCCGAGGGCCCTAGCAGGCAGACGAATTCGCCCTCGCCGACCTCGAGGTCGATGTTCTCGAGGACCTGGAGGCTCTCGTTCTTCTTCGGGAAGGTCTTGGAGACGCCGGTGAAGGCGACCTTGGTGGTGGTGCTCATCGTCGTGCGTACCCCCAGCGGACTTCGTCGAAGTGCTCGAGACGGCGGATCAAGAGGTCGAGGACCACGCCGATGAGCCCGATCACGATCATCGTCGCCACGACCAGGTCGTAGCGGACGCCGGCGTTGCGGGCGTCGTTGATGAGGTAGCCGAGGCCGGATTCCATGCCGACCATTTCGGCCGCGACGATCACGAGCCAGGCCACGCCGAGGGCGATGCGCAGGCTGGTGATGATCTGGGGCAGCGCTGCCGGCAGGACCACGCGGCGCATCAGGTCGAGGCCCTTCACCCCGAAGTTCTGGGCGGAGCGGCGGTGGACCTCGCTGATGTTGCGAACCGCCGCCATCGTGCCGACCGTGACGGGGAAGAACGTCGAGAGGAAGATCAGGAAGACGCCGGCGCCGTCGCCGATGCCGAACCACAGGATCGCGATCGGGATCCAGGCGATCGGGGAGATCGGTCGCAGACCCTGGACGATGGGGTTCAGCGCTTCGAATCCGCGCGTCGACCAGCCCAGGACCAGGCCCAGCGGGATGCCCACGCCAGCGGCCAGCAGGAAGCCCCAGGTGACCCGGAACAGGCTGGCGGTGACGTCACCCCACAGGCGTTGGCTCTCGAACAGTTCGCCGAACGCGAGGGCCGTGTCGAGTGGGGTGGGGAAGATCTCGGTGCCGGTCGCCGTGCAGGCCAGGTCCCACAGGGCGAGGCCGATGACGGCGACGAGCGTGGGCATGACGCCGTTGCGCAGCGCCGCGCTGTTCGAGCGGGACGCTGCGACCAGGAGCACGGAACAGGCTGCCAGAACGGCCAGGGGGATGATCCAGTGCCACATCAGTCCACCTCCCGCGCCAGCTTGTCGATGTCCCAGGTCTTGCCCTCGGCGGCGGCCGCGAACGAGTCGTCCGCGTACTCCTCGAAGGCGACGCGACGGCTGAGCACACCGATGTCGAAGGCGAGCTCCATGATCTCGTCGAAGTCGTCGCGCAGGGGCGTTAGGTTCGTGTAGCGGACCCGGTCGACGGGCTTGCTGAGCACGTGCTTCAGCAGGTCGGGCGGCTGGAAGTAGAAGTGCTCGGCCGTGACCTCGGCGGCGTCCATGCGGTGCGCCATGTCCTCGTCGAGCCACTTGCCCGAGCGGGCGATGCCGTCCACGAGCTCCTGGATCAGCTCGCGACGGTTCTCGATCAGGTCGTCGCGGACGACGAGGACGCAGCTGATGAACTCCGGCCAGATGTCCTTCGTGTGGTAGAGGACGCGGCCGAAACCGTCCACCTCGGCCTTGGCCGCGAACGGCTCGCCCACGATGTAGGCGTCGATCGAGCCGGACTGCAGGGCCGTCGGGTGCTCGGGCGGGGGGAGCTCGCGGATGTCGATCGCGTCCGGAGCCATGCCGTGGCTGCGCAGCATCCGGTGGATGAGGACGTTCTGGTTGGCGTACCGACTGGGGATCGCGAGGGTCTTGCCGCGCAGGTCGGTGAAGTCGTGGATGTCGGAGTCGGCGCCGACCACGAGGGCGGTTCCGTCACGGTGCCCCAGGTAGACGACCTTGATCGGAACGCCGTCGGCCACGAGCTGCATCGCCATCGGCGCGAGGATGAAGACGCCGCCGACCTCCTTGGAGACGAGGGCCTCCTTGACCGTCGGCCAGTCCGTGAACTTGCGGGAGCGGAAGAGCGTGCCTTCGTCGGAGTGTTCGGTCACCCAACTGGTGACCGGGCAGGTGAGGTGTCACGTCACCGGCAGGAAGCCCACGACGAGCTCCTGCCGTTCACCTCCGACGAGGATGCGCATCTCGTCCGCGAGTCGGGCCCAGCCCACGTTCAGTTGGACGTGGCCGAGCGTGATCAGGAGCGTCCACAGGATGGCGCCCAAGAGGACCTTGCGCTTCATCGGTCGCTCCTCCGGTCGTGGAGGCGCGGCTGAACGGCGCCTGAACGCGAATGAGCCTGTCGACGGCCCAGGGGCGGTTCGACAGGCTCATTCGCGGACGGACGTCGGCCGACGACCGCGCGTGGCGGGATCGTGTTCAGCGTCCGGCGGCAGTAGATCTCGAGTTGGAACATCGGGGGGCGTGATCGGATGGGTCTGGAGCCGCGGCTGCGGTCCGAACGGCCCCTGAGTGTACGGGATTCGCGTTGGGACGTCGGGGACGAGGTCCTCAGGCCGCTTCGTCGCCGTCGATGACGCGCTGGAGCCGCTTCAGCACCTCGCGTTCGATCTGCCGCACGCGCTCGCGGGTGAGGCCGACGATCTTGCCGATCTCCTTGAGCGTCTTCGGTTCGCTGCCTTCCTCGAGGCCGTAGCGCAGGCGCAGGATGGTCGCCTCGCGCTCGTCGATGGCGCCCATGAGGTCACCGATCTTGGTCAACAGGTCGGCGTGGGCGATGGTCTCGTCGGGGCTCTCGCTGCGCGGGTCCTCGACCACGTCCTGGTTCTGCGTGAGGGCGTCCAGCGAGACCTGAGGTCCCATGCTGGAGGTCTCGATGGTTTGACGCAGAACGGCCCAGGTCTCCTCCGGAATGCCCAGTTCGTTGGCGACTTCGGCCACGTTCGGGGTGCGGCCGAGTTTGTAGCTGAGTTCGTTCGAGACGCTCCGCCACTTGGACACCATTTCGCTCATGTAGCCCGGGACACGCACGGACGGCACCGTATTGGTCAGGGCGCGGCGGATCGATTGTTTGATCCACCACGAGCCATAGGTCGAAAAGCGACATCCTGCGGCCGGGTCGAACTTCTCGGCCGCCTTCATCAATCCGATGTTGCCCTCGGCGATGAGGTCCTGCAGTGCAAGGCCGCGATCGGAGTACATCTTCGCGATCGAGACGACGAGCCGCAGATTGGCGCGAATCATGCGTTCGCGCGCTTCCAGGTCACCGGTCTGGATGCGTCGTCCGAGCTCCTTCTCCTCTTCGGGGGTGAGAAGGGGGACTTCGTTGATCTCCTGGAGGTAGGTCTCCAGACAGCGTTCGCTCGAAATGACGGCCTCCGGGAGGTCGCGCGAGAAGCGCGGGCCACGTGGGAATCGGGGAGGTGCTGGGTGCACCGGACCGCAGCCCCTTCGGGTGCCTCGAAGCCAGCTCTTGAGGGGACCGCCGTGATTCGCTGCGGAGGGGCGGTGAGGTCGTTGTGGAGAACTGGTGGGGAAGGCGTTGGGTGGCACGTCGAGGGCCCATGCGCGGGGCGTGGCCTGGGGAGACGTGTGGGGCCCTACGGGGTCTATTGCGGTCTACTGCGAGGGTGAACCCTGCATTCGTTTGGTAGTGAGTGCTGGGTCCTTTGCCGCGTTCGATCGTTGTTGAGAAGTGTGGATTCAGGCGTGGATCGGAGTGATTTGCGGGTGCGTGTTGGCTCCCCGGGTTCGACGCGGGCGGGTGGTAGGCTCTCGAGTCCTCGCCGGGCCTGAAGTTGGGCGCTCGGTTGGTGAGCGGGTCCGCACTCGGGCCTGATGGGGGCGCGTCCACGGGAAGCAACGTGCCTCGTTGCTGGGGCATCGTCGTCAGCCACAGCGGTGCGATCGGTGGTGCCCCATCGGCAGTCCTTCGAGCGGGGGTGGATCTTGGGCGTTCGGTGCAGCTGCCCGTGCACGGTTCTGCCCTGCGGCTGCCGCTTGGCGAACATGGCGTCTTGGTGGCAGTCGCTCGAGTCTGGGGGTGGACGGCAATCTCAGCCCTCGCGGCACGGGATGTTCCACGTGGAACACGCGCGGATGCGGCGTTCACTGAGTCGACGGCCGGCAGGACCGGTGTCCAAGGAGCGGCCCAGTTCCAGGTTGGTGCTCGAGTGGGCAGGGATCCCTGGTTGGATCGAGCTTCCGAAGGTAGACCGGCACGATCGAGTGTGTTCCACGTGGAACACTTGGTCTGCTGCTTCCGCCTCAGCGGCCGTGCCGTCGGGGAGGAAGCCCTAGCAGAAGGAGGCCTCCCACGATCCACCACCCCTCCAAGGAGGAAGAGCGGGGGTCGATCAGCGACGCGACGATATCGGCCGCTCCGCTCGAATCCGCAGGCAGAGCGGCCGGCGCAAGCCAAACCAGGCCGAGAGCGGGGTACGTGCGGGGGATCGCGATGGGCAGCCAGCGGTGCACGGCCAGTGCCAGCGCAGGGAGGTGGAAGGCGCTCCGCAGCGCGGTGTCGCTCGGGAACTGACCTGTGATCAAGGCGCCTGCTTGGACAAGAGTGAGGCCCGCGAGGCACGTGCCCACGAGGAGGGTGGCGGTCGCTCGCCAGGACTCCATCGCCGCTCGGGTCGAGGTGAACCCGCTCGATCGAGCAAGCCACGAGAAGCACATCAGAATTCCTGACACGCACGCGAGCCAGGTCAGGTCATCCATCGAGGTCGACTCCACCCCGTCCCGTTGGGCCAGCGCTCCCGCGTCCGTCATGGCACTGAGGAGGGCGGGCGTGGCGGCGAGGACGAAGCCGAGTGTCCATACTGCCGGGGTGCGAGACCAACTCGTCCACGCTCCCGAAAGCAGGGCCAGGTCGGCTCGGATCGTGGGTCTCGGAGGCACCATGGGGTGGTGTCGGGAGTCTCTCGCGGGACCCGCTCAACGTGGAGCATCCTAGAGAGATGTTCCACGTGGAACACTGCTCGTTCTCCCGTCTCCCCCGAGAAGGACCATCTCACCACCACTCAATCGAACATGGAAAAGCGCCTCGGACGCGGCCTCGGCTCCCTACTCGGCAACCGCCCCAGTGGGGTCCAGCCCAGCAGCCCGGCTCACCAGGAGCCCATTGGATCTCGGAGTGAGATCGAGCTCGACGAGATCCGCCCCAATCCCTTCCAGCCGAGGCAGGTCTTCGACCCCAACGGCCTACAGGAGTTGCGTGCGAGCATCCAGAACCACGGGATCTTGCAGCCCGTGGTCGTGCGCCCGAGCGAGAACGGCTTCGAGCTCGTCTCGGGCGAGCGCCGTTGGCGTGCAGCGCGCCTCGCCGGACTCACGGCGATTCCCGCCGTCGTCCGCGAGGGCGTGTCGGACGACGACATGCTCGAGTTGGCCATGGTGGAGAACCTCCAACGGCGCGATCTCGATCCGATTGAACGCGCCCTCGGGTACCAGTCCATGCTGGACCGGCTGGGTCTCACCCAGGACGAAGTGGCCCGCAGGGTGGGGCTTCAGCGCGCGACGGTGGCGAACCACGTCCGGCTCTTGGACCTCGAGGACGCCATCCAAGTGGCCGTCTCGGCGAGTCGGATCTCCATGGGGCATGCAAGGGCCCTCCTGGCCTTGCCGGCCGGAGAGCAACGGCTCGAGTTGGCCCGCGCCATCGAGCGCGAGGGTCTATCCGTCCGCGAGGTCGAGCGGCGGGTCAAGGACGCCAAGGTCGGGACCAGTGACTCCGCATCGATCGAGACGTCCCCGGCTCCGACATCGGCTCCGTCGACGACCAACGACGCTCCGCCCCGAGCGATGGAGCCCTGGGCCCGCGGCCTCGAAGAGCGCATCAAGAACGCGACCGGCACTCGAGTCGAGATCCGCAATCGCTCCACGGCGGACGGGGGGATCGAGGGCCAGGTGGTGCTCCACTACTACGACCGCAAGCAGCTCGAGGCGTTGATCGAGCGTCTCGCGCCTGACGTCGCGCTCTAAAGGCTCACGTCCTTAACGCGAGCTGAACTCTCTTTGCTGATTGGTGGGGCTGATCACTGCCCGATTGGTGATTCCGATGGGCGCGTCGGCACGACCGGGCGCCACCGCCACCGCTTCTCGCGAGAGAGAGCCTGAATGCGAACGACGCCGCGAGTCCTTGACTCGCGGCGTCGTTCTGTGCCGACCTCGGCCGTTCGGAATGCGAACTCCTAGGTTCGCGCCCCGTCGTCCGTCGTGTGGCCTACAGCAGCTCGGTCTTGGTGACGGTGACCGGGTTCAGCGGCCGGTCGGAGCCCGGTTCGTTCGGCGCCGAACCGATCGAGCGCACCACGTCCATGCCTTCGATCACTTTGCCGAAGACCGTGTGCACGTTGTCGAGGTGGTGCGGCGCGCCGAGCGTGATGTAGAACTGGTTCCCACCACTCTCGGCCTCGTTCGGCTTCTTCGCCGCGGCGAGGAAGCCCGGGAAGTGCGCCAGATCGCTGAATTCCTGCGCGATCGTGTAGCCGGGGTCGCCGGTGCCCCACTGTTCCTTCGGGCCGTCGATGCTCGTGCGGTCGCCGCCCTGGATCATGAATCCCTCCATCACGCGGTGGAACTTGGTTCCGTCGTACTGGCCTTCGCGGCACAGCTCGAGGAAGTTCTCCACGTGCTTCGGCGCGCGGTCGGAATAGAGCGCGACGACGATCGAGCCTGCAGTCGTCTCGAGTCGAACGCGCGGTGCGTCCGGCGCAGGATCGGCGTTTCCGAACAGGCTGGGCGCCACTTCGGCCAGTCCGGACAGGTTCTGGATCCGTTCGCGCATCATGCCCACGTAGGTGCCGGTGCGGTCACCGATCGTCACCTGGCGCTTCATCACGAGGTGGTTCGGGTGTTCGCGCGCGACGCGGTCCAAGGCCGCGAGAGCCTCGGTGTACTCCATGTCGCTCTCGTGCTTGGCCGCCGCAGCCATCAGCGCCCACGGGGCCGAGTCGAGCGTGGCGTCCCCCGCGAGGCGTTCGAGTTCGGCGGCGTCCACGACCGGCGTGGCCACACCGAATCCACCGAGCACGGCGCTGCCGAACGCGCGCCACTCCTCGGTCGTCTTCGACTTCTCCTGGTGCTGCATGTACTGCGCCCCCAGGACCCCGGCCGCGATGAGCACGAACAGGACGATGCCGTGCTTCCAGTAGGTGTTGACGAACTTCTCGAACCCACTCGCCTCGGCCAGGGGCGCGACGGTGACTTCGGTGGCGGCGGCGTGACGTTGCTTCGCCATGGCGGCTGGAGGGAGCGGTGTGTGGGCCGAGAGGGCCCGTCCGCTCGCTGGATCGGGGGTTGCAGGGTCGACTCGCGCACCGGGGCCGAGAGGCCTCGGTCGAACGCGAGCCGACGAGTATCCAGCAGGCTCGGGCGCGACTCAACCGCCAAAGCGTGGTCCACGCGTTCCGGGCCTCCCCGGGCCCCGGCTCGCGTACCCCAACCCGCGGCCGCGACTGGCGTACCATGCCCCCCCTGGATCGGTCCGCCAGCCGGATCCCACCGTTCACGGACGACCGTCCATGCACGCACGCACCGAATCGACATGCACCGAATCGAACGACCCTCCGCTCTCGCCGTCCCGACGACCCATTTCCACGGATCCGTGGCCCTCGTTCTCCTGGGACTCGGAGCCTCGCTGACCGGGGCCTTCGCCGTGAGCCAGCCGGGCGCTGCGGCCCTCGACCCCGGCCGCACCGCGACGAGCCCCGCCCTGCAGGAGGACGAGAAGGACCTCAAGAAGGAGTTCGATCGCCTCTACAAGGAGGCCAAGGGCGACGTGGCGAAGCTGCTCGAGCTCTACGACTGGTGCGAGGCCTACGGGCAGCAGAAGTACCAGAAGCGCGTGCTCAACGCCGTCCTCAAGATCGACGACGAGAACGCCCGCGCCCACGAGCTGCTCGGACACGAGTTCTACGACGGCAAGTGGTGGGACGACGAGAAGAAGCTCGCCAAGCACCGCATCGAGAAGGAGCGCGAAGAGGCCGAGGCCAAGGGCTACGTCGAGTACAAGGGCCGTTGGGTCGACCCGGCCGACATCCCTTTCCTCGAGCGCGGGTTCGTGAAGGACGACGACGGCAACTGGATCGATCCGGAGGTGAAGAAGAAGCTCGACGAGGGCTGGGTCCGCCAGGACCTCGAGTGGATCGCTCCTGATCAGGCGGAGAACATCGCCAAGGGCCTGTGGAAGTGCGGCGAGAAATGGCTCTCGCTCGCGGACGCCGACGAGTACCACAGCCTGACGGGTCGCGAGTGGCGCATCCCCTACGAGGACCTCCTCGTCATCCGCACCACCCTTCCGCGCGCCACGGCGGACGAGATCGCCAAGGACCTGCTGCGCGCCTCACGCGACGTCGAGCGCTTCTTCGGACGTCCGGCCTACGACGTCGAGGTTCTGATCTTCCGCACCCAGGACCAGTACAACACCTTCGCCGGTGGCCTCGGCGGTCAGGGCGGCACCGACGCCTTCGGCTGGTCGAGCGTCCGCGGCGCCTTCTTCGCGGACCTCAACTGGCTTCCGCGCGAGCAGTCCTACGAGCCGATGGGGGCCGCGCTGTGGGACCTGAACGACGAGAACGGGGCTTCTTTCGGCCGTCACTTCTCGCGCTTCGCCTATGGCATCTCGGCCGTCGAGACCCTGGACTCGAGCCCCGACGCGCGTGAACGAATCGCCAAGTCGGGGGTCAACAACGCCACGCTCAACGCCTTCTACCAGGAGAAGAAGCTGCCGCCGGTGCTGCGCTTCGGCTTCGCGTCCTACGTCGATCGCTACTTCCTGGAGACCACGGCGCGCGCCGGCACGGACGCCCATTGGGCGCGCAAGTGGTCGATCCAGAACGTGACCAACGAAGGCGGTCTCGATCCTCTCGCCCGCGTCCTGGGCATGCCGCTCGAGCCGAGCCTCGACGACGAGCGGGCCGCGGCGGACACCTCGAAGCTCCTGAACCAGTCCGGTCTGGTCGTGTCGTTCATCCTCGACGGTGGCTGTGAACCGGTCCAAACGGCTCACGCCGCTTTCAAGGAAGCCTTCAAGGGCGGGGACAAGAGCACGATCGACCGCGCCACGCGCGACCTGCTCGACGCCGTGCGTAAGAACGAGCCGGCCTACCGCCGCTGGGCCGAGTCCTGATGGGTCAGCGAGCGGCCCGCGGGCGCTCGAACAGCTCGACGACGCGCCCGTCCGGATCTCGGACCAGGGCGCGACGACCCCAGGGATAGGACTTCGGTTCCTGCACCACTTCGGCGCCGTGTTCGCGACTCACCGCGAAGGCGGCGCCGAGGTCGTCCACGGTCAGTCCGAGGAACTGCGCGCCGGCGCCGCGGTGATCGGCGGCCGGTTCGACGCTGCTGGCCGAGCGCGCCGCGAAGATGGCGAAGTGCGTCGGGCCCAGCGAGCAGGTGTGGTGCACCGGGCCGTCGCCGTGTCGCTCGGGCTCGAGCGGGAGGCCGAGCGCCCGATAGAAGGCCGCCAACGCTTCGACGCGCTCGCTGAAGAGGATCAGCGAGCCGAGTTCAGCGGCCATCGGTGTCTCCGCGCTTCTTGGCGCTCACCAGCAGCAGTAGCGCGGGCGAAGCGAGCAACAGGAAGATCGGGCCCTTCGGCCAGGCGCCGTGAATCGCGTGATGGACGCCGTAGAAGCCAGCGATCGCGAGAATGGCGAGTGCGCCTCCGCGGCCGGGCCGGACGAGTCCGTAGGCCAGACCCAGCGCCAGCCCGACGGGGAAGAAGAGGAACAGCACCCACTCCATCGCGCCGAAGGAGCCGAAGTCGAAGTCGCCCGCGGTCGCGAAGAGCACGGTGCCGACGAGGCCCGCCACGGCGGCGATGCGCGCGAGGACGGGCAGGGAGGACGCAAGTTTCATGGCGGAACGCTCGGGGGCGACGACGAGCACCCTACCGGCGCCCCGACGCGGCGCCTAGTTCGCACCGGGCCCGTCGCGGTCGGTGCCGCCCTCGCCACGGGCCATGGGCAGATCGCAGGTCACGCGCTCGACCGGCGCAGTGCTCCGCGCAGCTCGGACGGCGCCCAGCGCGTCGAGGTCGAGGACGTCTTGCGCGCGCTCGAACACCACGCGCTCCTCGAAGCGGATGTGGTCGTGCAGCAGGGTCCCGAAGGCGTCGAGCGCCCCGGCTCCCCGGTCCGCGCCAGGTGCCATGGAGGCGCGCAGTGCCGCGTGCTCGGACGCGATGCGATCGGCCACGTCGCTCGCGCCCACAGCGCGCAACGCCGGGAGGAGCGCCGCCTCTTCGGCCGCGAAGTGTGGCGCCAGTTCGCGTTCGAACCGCAGGCGCGCGTCGGCCCAGGCCGTGGCCACGACGTTCTGGTCGCCGATCGCCGCCGCCCGTCGGCAGCGCCGCGCCAGCACGAGCCCGTGGTGGTGGTCCTCGGAGAGGTCGCGAAGTTCGGCGCAACGCTTCATCGCGATCGTCGCGCGACCGAGCCCGTCTGCTCGCGCGGCCCGTTCACGGCATCAGCTCGCCATACGTCAGCCAGTGGTAGATCACGTAGAACCAGCTCAGGAAGGCGTGGACGAGGGCCCACAGGATGCTGCCGTTCACCTTGTAGCTGAGCAGGGCGGCCAGCACGGCACCGATGCTTCCGAAGACGCCGCCGCCGCAGCATCCGCAGCTCGACTTCGAACTTGGTTGCTTCTCCATCACGTCGCCGGTCACGGGTCGGTTCGGGCCACGCCTGCGCAGGTCGTCGATTCGAGGGCCCGTCGCAGGCACGTGGTCGCGGGGTCCTCGGCTCGAAGCTCAGGCCTCGTCGTCGTCTTCTTCTTCTTCGTCGTCCTCTTCCTCGTCGTCCTCGAACTCCTCCTCGCCCTCGACCACGTGCTCCTCGATGAAGCGGGTCAGGCCGGTCTCGTCCTCGATCTCGCCTTCGCTGACGAAGACCTGGACCTCGACCTTGCCGTCGGCCTGGAACTCGAACTCCCAGTGTTCGTCCTCGACGGTCACCGACACCTGCACCGAACTCTCGCGCACGCTGGAGAGGTGGTAATGGATGTCGGACTCGTCGAGTTGGTCGAGGAAGTGCGCGAGCGTCTTGATGGTCGCCATGCGGGGGCCGGTCGGGAGGGTCGAGTGGAGCTCGAGAGGTGCGGAACGTGAGCGGTGCAGCGGCCAGGCGACCGAGCGCGTCGCGCAGCCTAGCAGTTCCCGGCCCAGGCGTTCGCATTCACCGCAGTTGCTCGGAGAACGCGCGGTCGAACGTGGAGGTCGACGCGATCGCAGCACGTGCACGCGACCCTCGGGGCACCGTGTCCCGCGCGGTTCCGGTCCTCGCGCCGCGGTCGGTGAGTCGGATCCACGTCCATCCCTTGCTCCGGCCCGGACCGTTCCGCATCGTGCTCGCGAGGTCCCCTCCGTGTCGTCCAAACCACTTTCTCGTCGCCTCTGGAGCCGCATCCGTCGGCCCGTGCGCCGACTGGCGCTGCGCAGCATCGGGCGGGTCGGACCGCCGTTCCTGCGTCTGATGGCGCGGACCTGGAAGACCGAGGTCGAGGGCGAGGAGCACTTCGCGTCCGTCCGCTCGAGCGACGGCTACCTACTCGCTCTGTGGCACGGTCGCATGGTGCTCGGGATCGTCGCCCACCAGGGGCACGACCTCTCGATCCTCGTCTCGCACAGCAAGGACGGCGAGTTGATGCACCGACTGCTCGGGCGCTTCGGGTTCGGCACCGTGCGTGGATCGACGAGTCGCGGCGCTCCGCGGGCCCTGCGCGAGATGCTGCGCGACCTGAAGCAGGGGCGGGGCGTGGTCGTGACGCCGGACGGTCCGCGCGGACCTCTGCACCGCATGAATGCGGGCCTGGCGTGGATGTCGCGCGCGACCGGCTATCCCGTGGTGCCGATCGGTTTCGCGACGAACAGCGGGTGGGTCCTGCCGAGTTGGGACCGCTTCGTGATCCCCAAGCCGTTCGCGCGCATTGGAATCGTGTACGGCGAACCGATGTGGTGCGACCGACGGGCCGACGACGCCGAGATGGAGACGTTCACGGACGCGGTGCGCACGGCCCTGCTCGAACGCGAGGTCGACGCCGGTCGCGTCGCGGGCGGGGACGTTGCGGCCGGGCGCGCCGAGGCGACCGACGGCGCAGCGGTCCCGCTGGGAACGACCGACGCCGACTCCGCCGCCGTGGCGACCACCGAAGACGATCGCCGAGGAGCGCGCGAGTGACTCGCGCGTTGCCGCCGGGACAGGCGTTCGAACTCGAGCTGCCCCATGCGCGCGTTCGGCGGGACGGCGCGCGCCCCGTGGTCCGCGGGCGCGTGGTCGGCGCCGCGCCGGAAGGGTCCGCGCCCCGCGCGCACGTGGTGGCGGTCCACGGCTACCTCACGTCCATGAGCTGGGGCTTCTTCCCCGTCCTGGCCGAGGAGCTGGCCCAGCGCGGAATCGCCACGGTCCTGTTCGACCTGTCCGGAGGCGGGGTGCGCGGCACCGATCGCGGGCGATCCTGGGCGCTCGACGACGAGGTCGGTTTCGCGACGAACACCTACGCCCAGGAGCTCGACGACGTGGCCGCCGTGACCGAGCTCGTGCGGTCGGGGTGCGTGCCGGGCGTCGATCCCACGCGCGGGGCCCTGTTCGGACACAGCCGTGGCGCCGCGATGGCCCTCGTCCACGCCAGCGAGGTCGGCGGCTACCGCGCAGTCGTCGGTTGGTCGGCCGGAGGCCACGTCGGGCGCTACGACCCCGACCGTCTGGTCGAGTGGGCCGAGAACGGCGTGCTCGAAGTGCGTCTGGCCGACGGCCGGACCTGGAAGCTCGAGCGCGACCTCTTCCACGACTTCACGGAGAACGCGGGTCGCTACGACCTGAGAGCGGCTGCGCGGCGGTTCGACGGGCCGCTGTTGATCGTCAACGGCGCGCGGGATCGAGCCACGACCCAGGACGAGGCGCGCGCTTTCGTCGCCGCGATCGAGTCCACTCGCGTGGCGCCGACCACGCTGCACCTGGTGGACGGGGCCGGCCACAACTTCGGCGCGCGTGCGGATACCTGGCGCGCCCGCGAGCGGCGTCCCACGCTGCGCGAAGCGCTCGACGTGACGCTCGGTTTCCTGGAGCGGTCGCTCTGACGGACGTTCAGGTCTTCCGCGCGACCTTCTTCGTGACCTTCGCGCGAGCCGGCGTCCGGCGCGTCGCTCCTTTCGCGGCGACCTTCTTCGCGACCTTCTTCGCAGGTTTCGCCGCAGGCTTCGTGGCCGCCTTCTCGACGGCCTTCTTCGTCTTCGTCTTCGACTTCGCCGCGGCGCTGGTCGCCGCCTTGGAACCACGGGCCTTCGCGACTGCCGCGCTCTTCGTCGGAGCCTTCTTGGCGACCTTCTTCGCGCTCGCCGCCTTCTTCTTGGTGCCGCGCGCGCTGGCCGAACCGGCTCGCGCCGCCTCGTAGCTCGCCACGAACTTCTTGGCGGTCATGCGCTTGATCGCCCGGCCCAGGACGTCGAGCGGCACGTCCTCGAGCTTCTTCACGCGCACGCAGCTCGCGCCCATGTTGAGACGCTTGCCCGTGGCCGCCCACTCCTTCTCGAACTGCTCCTTCTCCGCGGGGTTCGTGTAGATGCAGAAGAGGTAGATGCCGATGTGGCTCTTCTGCGACGCGATGCTCGCGAAGGGCAGCGGTTGCTTCGGGTCGCAGTGGTAGCCGCCCGGATACTCCGAGTGGGGCAGGAACCAGGCCGGCATTCCGTACTGCATGCCTTCGGCGAAGCGCGGGTCGAGGTACCGATTGATGACCGCGCGAATGCTGTTGATCGCGGCGCGGCGTTCATCGGTGAGCGCGGCGAGGTATCCGGCGATCGTGGTGGGTTTGGCGGCCATTCACCCAGCCTAGCCCCGCCACGCGATGTTCGCTCGAACCGGGGCGGCGCTCAGGGTTCGCGGACCACGGCGTCCATGATCCAGGTCGCCGAGCCCGCCCAGAGCGAGCCGTCGTCGCGCCGGGTGCGCAGTCGCCGTTCTACGTCGGCGGCCAGTCTCTGCCCGCCCGGAGCGCCGTCCGAGCCCAGGCTGCGCAGGGTCAGAATGCCGTCCGCGTCGACCGAGTACTGGAGCGGGTTCCCCCAGCCGTCGACGGTGCGGTTCGCGTGCCCGTGCCGGTCGGCCAACTCGCTCAGCACCGCGGGCAGACGCCCATGCGTCGCGGCGAACATGTCGAGCCGCTGGAGCGTTTCGGTCAGAGCGGACTCGGTCTGGGCGGCCGGCGGAATCTCGGCCTCGCACCCGGCCGACACCAGGGCGAGCGCGACCGCGGCCAGGGTTCGGAGCTGGATCATGGCGAGAGTGTGCACCGCGGTCGCCGGATCCGCGCGGGCCGATGCACGGGATCGATCGCGAAGCGCCTGCACGGGAAACGAACCGCTGGCGCGCTAGGGTGGTCGCGCCATGACCACCTCGTTGCTCCTCACCGCCGCGCTGTGCGCGCTCGCCCATCCGCCGCAAGACGTCACCGCCGCCGCCGCGCGCGACACGGACTCGGCAACCCAGGCCACGCGTCCGCTCGAGCTGATGGACGTGTTCGACCTCGAGTACGCCGACGATCCGCGCATCGCGCCCGACGGCGAGCACGTGGTCTACGTCCGCACGTTCTTCGACGTCATGAAGGACCGGCGGCGCGGCAACCTCTGGATCGTCGGAACGGACGGGTCCGGACATCGGCCGCTGACGAGCGGCACCGCCTACAACGGGTCGCCGCGCTGGTCGCCGAGCGGAGACCGCTTGGTGTACCTGTCCAGCGAAGAGGGCTCGGTCCAGCTGTGGTGTCGGTGGATGGACACCGGCGAGACGGCGAGCCTGACGCGGCTCACCAGTTCACCGGGCCGGCTCTCGTGGTCGCCCGACGGACGCTGGATCGCGTTCCTCATGGGCGTACCGGCAGAGAGCGAGTCGTTCGCGTCCATGCCCGCCAAGCCGAAGGGCGCCGAGTGGGCCGAACCGGCGCGCGTGATCGACACGGTCGACTATCGTTCGGACGGGTCGGGATTCGTCGAACCGGAACACACCCAGCTGTTCGTGGTTCCGGCCGAGGGCGGCACGCCGCGCCAACTGACGCACGGCGCGTTCGACGTCAACGGCACGCCGAGTTGGACACCGGACGGCGCGTCGATCCTCGTGTCGAGCTACCGCGGCGACGAGCCCGAGTACGCGACGAACCAGAGCGACCTGTACGAGGTGATCGTCGCGACGGGCGAGATGAAGCGGCTCACCGACGCGCCGGGTCCCGAGTCCTCGCCCGTCGTCTCGCCGGACGGCCGCTGGATCGCGTTCACGGGTTTCGAGGACCGTCTGCTCGGCTATCAGCAGAACGAGCTGTTCGTCGCCGATCGCGACGGCACGGTGCGCTTTCGCCATTCGTTCGATCGCAGCATCGATTCCATCGAGTGGTCGCCCGACGGTGCGCACGTGCTCTACACCTTCGACGACTTCGGCGTCACGAAGCTGGCGCGCACCAAGGTCGTGATCGGTGGCGCTCCGATCGGACAGGACGTTCTGATCGAGGACCTGGGCGGCACGTCGCTCGGCCGTCCGTATCCGAGCGGCTCGTACACCCAGGCGCGCGACGGCTCGATCGCGGTCAATCGCACGTCGCCCGCACGCCCGGCCGACGTCTTCGTGCGGCGCGCGGACGGCGAACTCGTCCAGGTCACCCAGCTCAACGAGGATCTGCTCGGGAACCGCGATCTGGGCGCCGTCGAGGAGATTCGCTTCGAGTCGTCGCACGACGGTCTCGAGCTGCAGGGCTGGATCGTCACGCCGCCCGACTTCGACCCCGAGCAGCAGTACCCGCTGATCCTCGAGATCCACGGCGGCCCGTTCCTCAACTACGGACCGCGCTTCACGGCCGAGTGCCAGCTGTTCGCGGCCGCCGGCTACGTGGTGCTCTACATGAACCCGCGCGGCAGCACGAGCTACGGCGCGGACTTCGGCAACGAGATCCACCACGCCTATCCCGGGCACGACTACGACGACTTGATGGACGGCGTCGACGCGGTGATCGAGCGCGGCTACGTGGATCCCGAACGTCTCTTCGTGACGGGGGGATCGGGCGGCGGCGTCCTGACGGCCTGGATCGTCGGCACCACCGATCGCTTCGCGGCGGCCGTCGTCGCCAAGCCGGTCATCAACTGGTACAGCTTCGTCCTGACCGCGGACGCCTACCTCTACTTCGCCAAGTACTGGTTCGGCGCCATGCCCTGGGAGGCGCCCGGGACCTACCTCGCGCGGTCGCCCATCAGTCGCGTCGGCAACGTCACGACGCCGACGATGTTGCTGACCGGCGAGGACGACCTGCGCACCCCGATCAGCGAGACGGAGCAGTTCTATCAAGCGCTCAAGCTGCGCAAGATCGACACCGCCATGGTGCGGATCCCCGGCGCCAGCCACGGCATCACCGCTCGACCCAGCAACCTGATCGCGAAGGTCGTCCACATCCTCGAGTGGTTCGAACGCCACGATCCGGGGCGCGAGACGGACGGGGACGCGACGTCGAACGAGTAACGTCGTCCCCATGCCGCTCGCGCTCGCCGCCGCCGACCCCGCCGCC
Organism: Rohdeia mirabilis; assembly: GCA_007750655.1. Classification (GTDB taxonomy): domain Bacteria; phylum Planctomycetota; class UBA1135; order UBA1135; genus Rohdeia; species Rohdeia mirabilis. The sequence continues at coordinate 4,891,676 of CP036290.1, read as the reverse complement.
TGGTCGATCCTCCTCCAGATCCTCGTGCTGCTCGGGGTGGCGCTCGCTCTGGCGATCGTCTCCGAGCGGCTGCGGCAGTCCGCGATCCTCGGCTACCTGGCGGCGGGCGCGCTGCTCGGCCCGGGTGTCCTCGGCATCGTCGAGGCGGAATCGGGGCTGCCCGTCATCGCGGAGCTCGGCGTCTCGCTGCTCCTGTTCGCGATCGGGCTCGAGTTCTCCGTCTCGCGTCTGCTCAAGCTCGGCCGCATCGCGCTCGTGGGTGGCAGTCTGCAGGTCGTCGCGACCCTCGCTCTGGCGAGTCTCGTCGCGATGGCCTTCGGGTACGAAGTCCGCACGGCCCTCGCCGTGGGCGCGATCGTCGCCCTGTCGTCCACGGCGAGCGTGCTGCGGATCCTGATCGACCGCACGGAGCTCGACTCCGTCCACGGACGGTCGGCCCTCGGGATCCTGTTGATGCAGGACGTCTCGGTGGTGCCGCTCGTGCTGCTGGTCACGGTCATGGGGGGCGAAGGGGGAGCGGGCGAGATCGGTGTGCGCCTCCTCGAGGCCGTCGCTCTGCTCGTGGCGCTCGTGGGCGGCTTCCACCTGGTTCTGAACCGTCTGCTCGCGCGCGTCGTCGCCGGGATGAACTTCGCCCGCGACCGCGAGCTGCTCGTGCTCCTGGCCGCGACGCTCGCCCTCGGGTCCGCGGCTGCGGCGCACGCCGTCGACGTCTCGCCCGCCCTCGGTGCCTTCATCGCCGGGATCATGCTCGCCGAGTCGCCCTTCGCGACCCAGATCCGCTCGGACGTGAGCGCCCTCCGCGTGCTGTTCGTCACGCTGTTCTTCGCCTCGGTCGGCATGCTGGGCGACCCGATCTGGATCGCCGACCACGCCGGCGCCGTGGCCCTGGTCGTGGTCCTCGTCCTGCTCGGCAAGGCCGCCATCGTCGCCGTCGTCGCCATGTGGCTGCGCGTCCCGCTTCGCCACGCCGTGGCCGCCGGCGTGGCGCTGGCCCAGGTCGGTGAGTTCGGCGTTGTGATCGCCGGCATCGCGCGCGGGAACGGCCTGGTGGACGACCACCTGTTCCGCCTGCTGGTGTCCGCGACGCTCGTCACGCTCTTCGCCACGCCGTTCCTGATCCGCGGTGCGCTGCCGATCGGCAACCGGCTCGCACGTCAGCGGCGCGGGGCCGCGACCTTCGACGACACCGACGACGTGGTCGAGCCGGGGCACGGCGCGGCCGAGGTGTTCATCGTCGGCTTCGGACCGGCCGGCCAGGAGGTCGGGCGCGAACTGCACGAGAACGGGCGCGAGACGCTGGTCCTGGACCTGGGCCCCTCCAACGTCGACCTGGCGCGTTCGATCGGCCTGCGTGCCGCGGTCGGCGACGCGACGAGCACCGAGACCCTGATCCACCACGGGATCGAACACGCGCGCGCGCTCGTCATCGCCCTCCCGGACCATGCGGCGGCCCAGCAGATCGTGGCGGCCGTTCGCACGCTCGCCCCTTCGATCCAGATCATCGTCCGCGCGCGCTACCACCGCCTCGCGCCCGAGCTCACCGATGCGGGCGCGACCGTGGTCGTCGACGAGGAGTACCAGACCGGGCGCAGGCTGGCTGCCGCCGTGCGTTCGGTGCTCACCGACGAGAGCCGCCGCAGCGAGAGCGACGAACCCGCCCCGCCGACACCGTCATGAACGCGCGCGCCAGGTGAAGAGTGCGCGTCGCCCGCACCGCGTCGATCCACGGCGCAACGCGACGCGTGCTCACCTTCCGCCGCCGTGCTTCTTGCGGATCGCCGGTGTGGCGCGCGTGTGCCAGGCGAGGGCGAGGGCGGGCTCGACGTCCGTGCGCTGCGCGGCGGTCAACGACACCCGCGTACAGCCCTGTCGCCCCCACGCACCGGGCATCGGCTCGTAGGCTTCTGGGTCGCGATCGATCAGGTCGGCTTGCGCGTCGGGCGGCAGCTTCACCATGGCCCACGACCCGTCCGGGCCGAGGGTCGCGAAGACCTTGCCGCCCACGCGGAAGTCCGGATGGTCGTGGTGTTCGTGCTCGACCACCTCGGGCAGCGCGAGGGCGAGACGGCGGAACTGGGCGGCGTTCATGGGTGGTCGTGGGACGGGCTGAGGTCCAGTTTCGAACCACACCGACGAGCCTAGCGCTCCACCACCGATCCAATGCCCTACGTCAACATTCAGATCACCACGGGCGCCACGCGCGACCAGAAACGCGCGCTGGTGCGCGACGTCACCGACTCACTGGTTCGCGAGCTCGGCAAACGCCCCGAGCACATCCATGTGGTGATCCAGGAGATCGCCGACGAGGACTGGGGCTACGAGGGGATGCTCACGGACGAGTGGAAGGTGCGTCGGTCGGGCTCGGTCGACCCTGCCCGCTGACGAGCGTTCTGGCGTAGCGCACCGACGGCACCGCGGCGCCGTCGAACACGTGCTCGGTTCCGGTGCCGTCCGCGCGCCAACCGCCAGCTTCGTAGAACGCTCGTGTGCGGACGTTGTCCCTCAGGACCCAGAGCGTGGCGCGCCCGTAGCCCTCTTCCGCAAGCCCGGCCTCACTCGCCACGAGCAGCGCTCGTCCCGCGCCGCCACGCCAGTGATCGGGGTGCACGTAGATCGCGTACAGCTCGCCCGCGCCACCCGCGTCGTCGTCCCTGCCCGGGCCGAAGGCCGACCAACCGATCACCGCACCGCCGCGCTCGGCCACGAGGTTCGTCCGCTCGCCCGCGGCCAGTAGCGCGCGTCGCTGCTCGAGCTTCGACTCGACGGTCAGGGCCTCGAGCACCCGGTCGGGCACGATGCCGCGGTAGGCCCGTTGCCACGCGGCGACGTGGAGCTCGCAGATCGCCAGCGCGTCCTCGACCGTGGCGGGTCGCACTGTCCGGATGACGTGTGAAGGCTCGTGCATCGTCGTTGGCCGGTCGGATCGCGTGGGCCGAGCGCTGTGCGCTCGCTCAGCCGCGCACGAAGCTGTCGCCGATCATCCCGAGCAGGAAGCCCGCGATCGCGCCCAGGGGCGGCGCCCAGCGTCGTTCGAGGTGCGCCTGGGGCGCAATGTCCTCGACGACGGCGTACAGGATGCCGCCGGCGGCGAACAGCATGATGCCACCCACGGCCTCGGGCGCGTCGCCCAGCCAGAAGTACCCCGCCAGTCCGGCGAGCGGCCCGAGCAGCGCCATCGCGGTGAACCCGGCGATCAGGCGCCCGCCGGAGATGCCGCTCGATGCACGCAGCTCGCGGTAGGCGTTGAAGCCCTCGGGCACGTTCTGCAGCGCCATCAACAGCGCCAGCAGGAACCCCGTCGTGCGCCCGACCGCGAACGCGGCACCCAGCGCGATCGCCTCCGGCACGAAGTCCGAAAGCATCGCCGCGAGGTTGCTGGCCGCGCTCTTCGACCTCGCGAGCCAGCGGTCGAGGGCCATGAACGCGACGCCACCGGCCGCGAAGCACGGCGCACCCCACCCGATCCAGAGCGCGTCCATCCCGTCCGGGACCAGCACGAGCGCGACGGCCGACAGGAGCGCCCCACCGCCGAAGGCCACGATCGTGTGCTGGACCTCCTCCTCGAGCCAGCGCGACGGAATGCGCTCGATACGCGCCAGCAGCGCGCCCGCCGGCATCGCGAGTCCCGCCATCGCCGTCAGCGCCACGATCGTCTGCCAGTCGTTCACACGTTCCGCGCGGTCGTTCGTGGTGCTCCGGCGCTCATAGCACGGCCCTGAAGCTCTCGGAGATCACGTCCTGCACGGCGGTGAACTCGTCGGTCGGCTCGTCCGGGCTCTCGCGCGCGTCCTGGAGGATCAGCCACAGGTGCGAGTCCTCGGCGTCCTCGAACGGGAAGACTTCGGACGTGAGCCCGAACGGGCCCGCTTCCATCCGGATCCGCACGCCGCCGACCTCGTGGTCGCCGAGCTTCATCGAGGCGGGCGATGTGTCCGTCTCACCCAACTCACCGAGCCCGTCCTCCTGGATCTCCGCCATCTCGTCGAGCGTGAAGCGTTCGTCGAACCTGAAGACCATGGCGGTCGTCTCGCTCCCTTCGAGGGTCCAGATCGTCACGCCGTCCTCCGACTCGTGCTCGAACGACATGCCGACCGGATACTCGAAGCAGTACCCGTCGACGGTGAGCTCGCGCGTGGGCAAGGGCTCGATCGAGCCGCGGTACGTGGCCCCACCCACCGCGATCTCGAAGTTCCGCTCGGCGAAGACCGTCGTCGTCGTGCCGTCGACGGTGAGCAGGTAGCGGGCCGGAGGTTCTTCGGTCTCGTCGACCGAGAACGTGTGCAGCGCGACTGGGGCGACGGCCGCAAAGAGGCACGAAGCGAGGACGGGAGCGGCGCTGGATCGAAGGCGTGCGCGGAGCGACAGGGACATGGTTCGGATCGAATCGGGTGGCTGGCCACCCAGATCCTAGCCGCGAGGTGTGGCGTCGTCGCGAGCACCCTCGGCCGGTCGTGCCGTCTCGTCGCGCGGCGTGCTCGACCTGAGTGGCTCGAGCTCGTCCAGGATCGACGGGTCGAGAGTGCGTTCGTCGTCGCTCGAACGGCGACCGAGTTCGTCGCTCGGGCGCTGTGCGCGACGCGCGGCGACCAGGGCCGCCAGGCAGAGCGCGTCGAACGTGACCGTGAGCGCCGAGGCGACCCGAGCGAACGTGCGCTGCGCTTCGCGGCCGACCTCGGCGCTCCCGAACCAGCCCTTTGGACCCGGAGCCTCGACGACCACGAGATGGACGAAGGTGCCGAAGGCGTAGAGCGCCAGCACGGCGAGCCCGATGCGGGCGGCCAGTGGCGTGCGCTCGAAGAGCGCGCTGAACGCGAGGGGCTCGCCGGAGTTCTCGCGCCGGATGCGCAGGGTGGCGATCGTCCCGACCAGCGCGGGAAAGATCGTCAGGAACAGCAGGATGGCCGGCAGTTGGAGCGATTCGGGCGCGACGTCGAGCAGCGCGAGGACGTGGACGACTACGGCGCCGAACACTCCGACCTGGGCAAGGAGAGTGAGGATGGAACGGGCCACGCTCCGACCCTGCGCCTCGTCCGCGAATCGCGCAACCCCCGAGTTATTGCTCGAAATTTGAAGGGCGGGCCGGGGACGCCTGGGCGGCCCTGACCTCAGTCGTCGCCGAGATAGCCCAGCTCGCGCAGCTGCTGCATCGTCTCCTCGTCGAGCTCGACCGCCTCGACCTCGATGTCCGACTCCGTGTCGAGCCACCCGAACAGGAGCGCCGCCATTTCCTGCGTCACGCTCGGTCGCTGTCCGATGACGTTCTTGCGCTGCTTCGGATCGTTCGCGAGATAGAAGAGCTGTGCGCCGAACTCCAGTTCCTCGTCCTCTTCTCCGGGTCGGCTGGCGCGCTTCGGGCGACCTGCGTAGTACTTCGTCTCGTTCTTGAAGGCCTTCGCGAAGCGGTAGTAGAAGAGGTCGTCCTCGATGACGACGCCGCGGTCGTGGTTGCCACCCGTGAACACGGGCCGTTCCTCGATCACACCGCCCTGCAGAGCCGGGAGCAGGCTGCGACCACGGAAGCGACCGGCCTTCTCCATCGGGATACCGGCTGCCTCCACGAGGGTCGGCGCCACGTCGATCAGCTCGACCGGCGTGTCCACCACCACGTTCGGGTCGATGCCGGGGCCCTTGAAGATCAGCGGCACGAAGATCTGCTCGCCGTAGAGCGTTCGCCCGTGCGACCAGCCACCGGCATCGTCGGGGTGCGGCTCCTGGAACTCCTCGCCGTGGTCGGCGGTGATCACGAAGATCGTGTTCTCCGGGTCCAGCCCGTAGTCCGCGAGTTCGCCGATCAGCTTGCGCAGACCGTCGTCCGTCTTGCGGATCTCGCCGTCGTACTGGGTCAGGGCGAAGACCTCTTCTTCGTCGAAGGGCCACGGCTCGCCTTGTTCGGTCAAGCGCTTCGATGCCGCGCGCTCGATGAACGCCAGCTTGCGCGCTCCCCAGCCCTTGGGGACGAACATCGTGGCGTACGGCATCGGCGGGATGTACGGCGCGTGCACGTCGCGGTAGTGCAGGTACAGGAAAGCCGGTCGCTGACTGGACCGCGTCGGAGCCGAGGCGAACTTGCGCATCTTCAGCTCCATCTTCAGCACGGTCTCCCAGGCCAGTGCCGAGGTGACGTTCGGGCCCCAGTCCGGCCGCTCCCTTCCCTGCTTGTCGTGCTTCGGGTTCGTGTCGTCGTAGACGTCGAAGCCCTGGTCGAAGTTGTACTTCGCCTGTAGGTGCGGGTTGAAGACGAACGCGCCCGTGTCGTAGCCCGCGTCCTTGAACACCTCGGCGACCGTGATGAAGCTGGGGTGCAGCGTATCGATCGTCGGCTTGTCGTAGAGGACCTGACTCTCGAGGGTGTACGTCGACGTCAGGTACGACGACACCGACGCCATCGTGTACGACTCCTGGCTGAGCGCCGTCTCGAACCGTGCGCCCTCAGACGCCAGTTCGTCCATGAAGGGACTCGTCTCGAGCGGATAGCCGTAGCTGCCGAGATTCTCGGCGCGCAGGGCGTCGATCGTGATCCAGACCACGTTCGGTCCCGATGCGACGCGCGTCTCGAGCCGCTGTTCCCACAGGGCGAGCCACAGTCCCGCGGCGACGAGCAGCACACCGACGACTCGCAGCGGATGGGCCAACGCGGCGTGTGCCGAAGCGGTCCAACGGGAAGCCGCGCCGAGCAGCGCTCCGAGCAGACCGCCGATCACGGGCGACCAGATCAGTGCGGAGCCGCCGCCGTCGAGCTCGAGGACGAAGAGCCGCCACAGACCGACGTCGAGCCAACCTTCCTCGCGCGCCGTTCCGAGAGCCGTGTCCACGGCGGGCCAACCGAGGGCGAGGCCGACCAGGGCGCCGGCGAGCGCACCGATCGAGAGCAGGTTGAGGGACGGGCCGAGACGGCTTGTGGACGACATCGATCGGACGAGCGGTGGGACCTGCCCCGCGGGGCGAATCGGGCGGCGTCGTGCCGCAGGACATCCCCAGAGTCTACCCGACCCCGCCCCCGGCTTCGGGGCGGGTCGGCGCCACGTCACTCACCCGCCGGAGCCCCTTCCGTGGGCCGCACGACCTCGAACAGGAACCGGTCCGCGAGGTCGGCGGTCGGCGGCGGCCCGAGTTCGGTCGGCCACGGGATCGCGCGCCGCTCCAGTCCGCGGGCCTCGAGGAACGCGTCGGTGAACCGCTGCCAGCGCGCACCCGTCCCGCCGTCCTCGGGCAGCACGTCGGCGTCGAAGAAGACCCGTCCGCGCGCGAGGTCGGCGTCGAGTTCGGCGCCCAGATCCACGGCGATCACCGCGTCCCACGCGGCCGGCGGGACCCACTCGAACTGGTAGTACCACATGCGTCCGACGACCACGTCCGGCACGGTCGGGAAGGCCGACTGCCGCACCATGTCCGCCGTCTCGATCGTCATCGGCAGCGTCATCTCGCCGCTGCGCACGAGGTGTTCGATGCCACGCGCCCAGTCGCGGGCGTCGGCGCGCTCGGAGTCCTCGAGCGACGCGGCGAGGCCGAGCGGGATCTGCACGACGAGCAGCGCGAACGGCAGGTTCGCGGGCAGTTTCGACCCGACGACCACGAGCAGCGGGAACAGTGCCAGGAAGTACGCACCGCGCTCGTGGATGCCGACCTGCGACAGGACGATCAGGTACACGGCGAGTCCGATCGGCAGGGCGAGGTGGCTACGTTCGCGCCGCGCTCCGAAGGCGCCGGCCACCGCGATCCACACGAGTCCACCGGTCGCAAGGACCTCGATCCACGTGAAGTCGAGCACGTCCAGCGGCCCGAACCAGCCCGAGCGCTCGCGCATGTCGAGCACGATGCTCGAGTAGCGCCCCAGCACGTACAGCGGTCGCCAGGTGCCTTCGTAGCCGTCCGGTCCGACGCGCGCGAAGAAGTCCATCGCGACCCAACCCAGGGCGCCGGTGATCGCGACACACACCACAGCCGCGCTCGCGACGTGGGCCAGCTTGCCGCGCCGCAGCACGACGTAGGCGAAGAACGGCGCCGCCAACAGGATCTGGCTCGTGTGGCCGACGACGGCGACGCCGAGGGCCAGCGCGGCGAACGACCAACGCGCGCTGCTGCTGCGTTCGCGCGAGCGCACGAGGATCCACAGGGCGAGGGCCGACGCCGCGAGCTGGACGCCGTGCACCTCGGTCAACGGGCCCAGCAGCGTGACCGACGGTGACGCGGCCGCGACCAGCGACCAACCGACGCAGGCGCGCGGCGTGGCACCGAGCGCGCGTGCCGTCGCGGCGGCGAGGCCCAGTCCGAACGCCATGCCGAGCATCGACAGCCACACGGCCGCGCGCTCCGGCGTGAGTCCGAGCGCTTCGCCGATCGGCACGACCAGGTGCAGTCCGATGCGCTGGCCGATGTGGTTGCCGAACAGCGACAGGTCCGCGATCGACGCCGCCTCGTCCACGAAGCGCAGCGCGTCGCCCCAGGGCGCGAGCGGCGGCTGGGCCCACAGCCAGGCGAGCACGAGCGCGAACGCCACGGCGCCGGTGCCCGCGCGCGACCGCCAACTCGGGCCGGCGTCCTGGGTCATCTGGTCGGCTTCCACGGGCTCGGGCGGGGACGCTCGGCGCCCTCGCGCGCGAATGCTACCCCCCGGTCCATGGTCAGGCGGGCGTTGATCTCGCTCAGCGCGTTCAGTCGGGCCGGCGCGCCCGGTTCGCTGCGGTAGCGGAACGCGTCGATGCCGAACGGGCCCGTGAAGCCGGCGGCGAAGAGTGCGCGCCCGGTCTCCTCGCAGGCCGAGAGCAACAGGTCGTCGTCGCGGCGCACCAGGTCGCCCGCGCCCGCGCGTTCGGTGCCGGTCCACGCGCCGCGGCTCGTCGTGGCCTGGAAACACGGCGCGGCCACGACGATCTCGCCGCGCTCGCCGACCGTTCCACTGACCGTGATCTCCTCGAGCACGTCCACCCAGGGTTCGATCACGAGTGGTCCGCGGCGCGCGCTCGCGATCAGCCAACGGCGTTCGTGCTCGGTCGGCGGACCGGGGCCCAGGCGCAGGCGACCGCGACCGGCCGCGCCGAACGTGCGCCGCACGAGCCAACCGAGCGGCGCCGGGCGCGTCACCAGGGCGAGCGCTTCGTCGAGGTCGCCCGCGATGCGCTTCTCGAACGGCGCGCCTTCGAGGTGTGCGCGCAGGTCCGCGGTGAACGGGCGCGCGTTGACGCGGCGCAGCACGTCGAGGCTCGGCGCGGGCCCAGCGAGCGTCGCGCCGGCCCGCTCGAGCAGAGCGAGCGCACGCGGCGTCGGACACCAGGCGCGACCCACGAGTCCGCGCGCGCCGCCGGGCGGCGTGCGCTCGTCCACGATCACGTCGCCGGGCAGGACGAAGCCGATGCCGCGCGCGCCGTCGGCCAGTACGCGTTCGGTCTGGCGCTCGCCGATCGCGAGCAGCCGGTCGGTGGGGGCGTAGCGGCGCGGTGCGGCCAGTTCCTCCTCCGCGTCGAAGTTGAGGACCCAGGCGATGGGCGCGTGGGGGGTCGTGTCGAAGCGCGCGGGGCTGGAGCGGGCGGCGCCCTTGCGGGCTGTCACCGCGTCGACGGTGGGACTGCCAGCGGTGTCCTGCCGGGCGCTGTCGCTGCGGAACGATTCACGGCGAAGATCGCCATCGCGAGCGCTGTCGCGTGCCGCGTCGTCGCTCTCCGCGGAGTCCGTGCTCTCCTCCGTCACCGTTTCGGGCAGGGCGACCTTCTCCGCGCCGACGGGTCTCGATGCTCCACGTCCGCCTGTGAGCCGATCTGGGTTCGGATCGGCGTTGGCCGCCCAGTTCGACGCAGCGCTCGCCGCCTCGACCCCACCCGTCCCCGCCAGCCGCGCGAGGAACGCGTCGTCGAGGCCCGCGCGCCGCCGCGCCTCCACGTTCAGCGGCAGACCGCGCAGCAGCATCGGCGTGAGCGGCCGGGGCAGGCGATCGGCCCAGGCATCGAAGTCGAGCGGCGCGCCGGTCAACTGCTCGAACCAGCGGCGCGCGAAGGCCACGTGCCCGACCTCGTCGCGCTCGACCCGTTCGAGCACCGCCGCACCCGCCGCGTCACCGGCGCCGCGGAACCACTCGGCGAAGCGCGCGCTGTGTTCGAGGTTCGCGCCCTCGAGGCCCAGGCCGACGAAGGCCACGAAGCCGATCGCGTCGGTCGCGCTCGGCACCCGTTGCCAGAACCAGTCGCGCACGGCCAGGTCGCCGTACGCGAGCCCGAGTTCGCCCATGTGCGCGCGGTAGAGCGCCAGGTGCTCGAGTTCTTCCAGCGCCAGCCGCACCAGGCCGCGGTGCAGTTCGCGCGGCGCGTCGGGGAAGGCCAGCACGCCCCAACAGAACAGCTCGGCCGCCTGCAGTTCGTGGTGCGCGAAGGTGTGGAACAGCCGCGCGCGCACCTCGGCCCGCACGAGCGATCCGCGCGACGGCGTCTTCGGACTACGCGCCGTGACCCGCAGCGCGTCCGGCCGCCCCGGCGCCGCGATGCGTCGGACGGGCGCGTCCTGTTCCCAACTCGCGTCGTCCGCGAGATCGGGCAGCGGCGGCGGCGCGAGCTTCGCTCCCAAGTCGCGCGTGGCGATCAGGTCGAAGCACCAGCGCTGGACGGTGCCGCACGGCGGGGGGACGGCGGGCGGAGGACTCGTGGCCGACATGGGCCGGACAGGCTACCCGGCGGGCCCGATTGCTACGTTCTGCGGGAGCCTGTTCGCGCTCGCCCACGATGCTCCGCTCGATCCTCCTGGCCGTACTGGCCCTCGTTCTGTCGTCGTGCGCGATGGTGGGTCCGGCGCGACTGGACCAGGACGAGCCGGGATTCGAAGTGCTGACCGAGCAGATCGAGGAGGCGTGGCTTCGGTGGGGCGAAGCCGAAGATCCGAAGCTGTGGCGCAACTTCTCGGACTGGCCCTGGTGGGCGCAGAGCCGTAGGACCTGGAACGACCCGTCCGGCGCTCTCTACCTCGGTCGCGACGCGCAGACGTGGCAGGACGTCCTCGCTGTTCTCCATGCCCAGCGTTCCGCCTCGAGAGTTCGGAACGTCCACTACGTTTCGACCACCTCCAGCGGGTTCACCTTCCTCGGACCCGTCGGTGGAGTGATCGGGCTCGTCGCCGAAGTCGTCGTCGGTCCCATCCAATGGGCGAGCCTGTGCTATCGCGAGATCAGCCTGGACGACGACTGGCTCGTTCGAGCCGCGATCGACCTCGCGACCGCGCGCCGCATGGGTTACGCGAGCGACTACGTGCCCAAGTACAGCATCTTCGTTCGAACGCCCCAGCACCTCGACGAGATCGGCTACGACGAAGCCTGGCTCGCCGAGCGCGGCATCACGGTGCCCGACGTGCTCGCGCCGGACGGAACGGTGATCGACGAGCGCGCCGCCGTCGCCGAGGCCCGACGCGCGGCGGCGGCAGGCGACGATGACTGAGCCGCACCGAGTTGCGTCGCGCTAGGATCCTGCGATGCATCGAGCCGAGGCCCCCTCCCGACGTCGCGTGCGTCCTCTGCTCCGCGCGCCGCTGATCCTGGCCGTCGTGCTCGTCGGCGCGGGCTGTCGGACCGGCTCTGCACTTCGAGATCTCGAGCGGGCGCCGAGCCACGCGCTCGCGCCCGATCCGGAGGCCTCCCTCGTGCAGCTCGTCGAACGGCTGGGATGGCGGGAGGCCGAGGGGTACGGCCTGCTCGACCGCGGTGCCGACTCCCTCGACACGCGGCTCGCTCTCATCCACGCGGCCGAATGCACGATCGACGTCCAGACCTACCTGTGGCACGGCGACCGCGCCGGCACGCTGCTGTTGAACGAGTGTCTGGACGCGGCGGATCGCGGCGTGCGCGTGCGGCTCATCATCGACGACTTCCAACTGGAAGGCGGCCTGAAGCGCGCGGCGGCTCTGAGCTTTCACGAGAATCTCGAGCTGCGCGTCTTCAATCCCTACCTCGAGGACGGCGCGGCGGGTCGCCTGCTCGAGGTGCTCGGCGACTTCGACCGACTCGACCACCGCATGCACGACAAGTCGATGGTGGTCGACGGCGTGGTCGCCGTGGCCGGCGGGCGGAACATCGGCGACGAGTACTTCGGGCTCGGCGGCGAGTTCGACTTCCGCGACCTGGACCTGGTGGTGGCGGGTCCCGTGGTGGACGACCTCGAGGCCTGCTTCGACGAGTTCTGGAACAGCGAGTACGCGGTGCCGGTCGCGGACCTGTGGCACGGCATCCCGGCCGACGCGGCGGCGCACCAGGACCTGCGCGAGCGCCTCGATCGCACTCTTGCCGCGGCCGACGGCGTCATCGGGCGGCGGCGCGCGGCCCACGACGAGACCTGGGTGCCCGCGCTCGAGCGGCTGCTCGCCGAGCTGGTTCCGGGCGCGGGCCGCGTGGTGCGCGACTCACTGCTGCACTCCCGAGGGGGGCTCACAGGCGGCGGCACGGGTTTGATGGCGGCCGAGATCGCGCGGATCGCTGCGGAGCCGGGCGACGAGGTCTGGTTCGTGAGCGCCTACTTCGTGCCCGACGACGACTTCCTGGCGCACCTCGCCGAGGAGACCGCGCGCGGGGTCGAGCTGCGCATCCTCACGAACTCGCTCGCCTCGACGAACCAGCCCCTGGCGCACGCCTACTACGCCGAGGAGCGGGCGCGCATCCTGGCCACCGGCGCGCGACTCCACGAGATCCGCGTCTGGGGTCCGACGCGCACGTACTACCAGAGCCCGGGGAGCGTGGCCGAGCGCCTCGGACTGCATGGCAAGGCGGCGGTGTACGGCGACCACACGGTCGTCGTCGGATCGATGAACCTGGACCCGCGCTCGATGAAGCTGAACACCGAGCTGGGCCTGGTGGTCGAGAGCGCCCCGCTCGCCGAGCGCACCCGCGCCGCCCTCGCGCGCGACTTCGCGGCGGCGGGTTCCTGGGAGGTGCGCACGGGCGAGGACGGCGGACTCGAGTGGCACGCGGGCGAACTGCGTCGCGAGACTCAGCCAGCGCTCAGCGGATGGCAGCGCTTCAGCACCTGGTTCCTCGGCTTCCTGCCCCTGCGAGGTGAGGTGTGAGCGGGCGTGCCCACGGTGTCGCGTGCGCCGCGGCGTTCACGCTCGTCGGCCTGGTCGCGGGCGGCTGTTCGGCCACGGGCCCGGACCTGTCGGGGCGCGTGACCGCGGCCCGTGCCGCCCATGCGCACGCGAGTGCCGAACTGACGCGCCTGTTCGAGGCCGCGCACGCGTTCGGCGTGTTCCCCGGCGTCGAGCTGCACCCGATCGAGGGCGGACGGGGCCGCGGCCAGTGGTTCGAGGCGAGCGGCGTCGTCCGCACGGTAGACCTGCGCTCGGCGCGGCTCTCGAACGGACCGGCCGGCGTGCGCTTCGACGCGCTCGTGCTCGTCTTCGATCCGGTGCACGCCGAACGGCTCGCGGACGGGCCCCTGCCGCTCCCGGACGCGCACCTGTTCGTGCACGGTTTCGGCGCGGGGCTGCCCTCCGTCGAACAGGCACGCGCCGCCGGCCTGGTGGTCGTGACCACGCGGCGCGGTGGCGTGCTGTTCGACGAACCCTTCCACGGGTTCGAGGTGCTGCTCGCGGACTGAGCCCGCAGGCCTTCAGTCCTCGAGCACCTTCAGCATCCGGGCGCGCATGGCCTCGTCGGGCAGGCGGCCGACGCCGGCGCCCATGTTGTCCACGAGGTGGTGCGGCTTGCTCGTGGCCGGGATCGGGCAGGTGACGGCGGGGTGCGACAGGACCCACTTCAGGAAGAACTGGCCCCAGCTCGTGCAGTCGATCTCGGCCGCCCACTCCGGCAGCGGCTTGCCCTCCACCACGTCGAACAGCCCCGCGCGCTGGAACGGGCGCATGACGAGTACCGCGACGCCGTTGTCCATGGCCGCGGGGAGGATGCGTTTCTCCACCGCGCGCTCGGCCATCGAGTAGGGGATCTGGATGAAGTCGAGGTCGTCCTCCTTCAGGATCCGCTCGACCTCGGTCCAGTTGCGCATCTCGGTGGCGCCGATGTGGCGCAGCTTGCCCTCGTCCTTCCAGGCGCGGATCGTGCGCAGGTGCGTCGCGTAGTCCACCAGGTTGTGGATCTGCATCAGGTCGATGCGCTGCGCGCCCATCAGCCGCGCCGACGTCTCCATCTGCTCGATGCCGGCTTCGCGCCCTTCGTCGGTCCAGACCTTCGTGGCGAAGTAGACGTCCGAGCGGTCGAGGCGCTCGAGCAGGCGGCCGACGACGGCTTCGGCCTGGCCGTACATGGGCGACGAGTCGATCACCGAGCCGCCGGTCGCCAGGAACAGCCGCATGACTTCGACCAGCGCGTCGATGTCGCCGTTCGGGTCCACGTCGAGCGTGCGCGACGTGCCCAGGCCGATGCACGGGATCAACTCGCCCGTCTTCGGGATGCGGCGGCGGTGGACGGCACCGAGCCCCTCCTGCACCGGCGCGGTGGCGCGGGCGTACGAGGCGAGTCCGAGTGAGGCACTGGCGGCGAGGGCGCCCTGCAGGAGGTGGCGGCGGGTGGTCATGTGTGGATTGTCGGTACGGTGTCAGGCACGCAGCTGCCAACTGCCCCCGATGTCGCTGCGATGCGCAGCGACTGGCTCGGCAGTTGGCAGCTGCGTGCCTGACACCGTACCGACAATCCATGGACGTCACTGGGTGGGCCGCCGGACCCAGACCTCGGTCGTCCGGCCGTCGACCACCTCGAGGTGCCAGCGGTGCCCGTGGTACTCCGCCGACTGGTTCGGGTCCTCGAGGGTGAACACCCGTGGGAGGCGGGCGCCCACGGACTCGATCGTGTCGGTCGTTCATGGGGTGAGTCCGACGTCCGGTGTGTTTCGGGTGATCGGTACGGCGTCAGGCACGCAGCTGCCACTTGCCGCCGACGTCGCTGCGAATCGCAGCGACTCTGGCGGCAAGTGGCAGCTGCGTGCCTGACGCCGTACCGATCACCCCACCACGACTCAATCGGGCATGGACTCGCGCACGGCCATGAACTCGAGCACGTTCCAGGCCGCGACCGCCAGGACCACCAGAACCGCCCCGCCGCAGGCCCAGGCGAAGAGCGCGGCCCTTCGCGGAGGCATCCGCGCCGCGGCCTTCCACAGGAGTCCGTACCCGAGTACGCATCCGCTCGCGGTGGGGAGGCCGATGATCACACCCGTGGACGCGACCATGACGGCGAACTCGATGCTGTCTGCGAACGTGATCCGACTCGCGTTGTCCCCGGAGCCCAACGCGACGATGGTGATGAGGGTGACGACCGCGGTCCAGATCGCGGCCATCGCGACGGCCGCCTTGAGTCCACCGGCGCCGACCACGCGTTCCGAACGCGGACCGGCCACCAGGATGTACGGCAGCGCCATTGCGAGCCACGGGAGCCCGAGGAACCAACCGGCGAAGAAGAGAGACTCGAGAGAGCCTCTCCAGTTCAGGGCGCTGAAGCTGGCCAACACGACCGCCGACGCGAACACCGTCAGCACGAAGGCGAACGCTGCGAAAGCGACCTGCGCCGCCGGGTGCAGGGGCCGGAGCCGCCGCAGAACGCGCGAGAGGTCGGACTGCAGCCGACCGGGCACCGCGATGGGCTTGGACGCGCCCGGCTCGTTCGCATCGCCGTCCCGCCGCACGAGGTCCAGGAAGCCGACCACGAGACTCGGACTCGACGACTCGACCTCCGCGAACCCGTGCGAGCGGTAGAACGCGCGCGCATCGAGGTTGTTGCCGCGGATGACCGCCTGCAGTTGGTCGTACCCGGCGAGGCGCGCCTCCTCGATCGTTGCCGCCATGAGCGCCGAGCCGATCCCCTGGCGCGCGCGTTCGAGATCGACGAACGTGCTGATGTCGCCGACCCGCCGCTCGTTCCAGTTCGGCTGCACGTCCTGCACACCGACGATCGCGCCGCTCTCCGTGTCGACGGCGGCCAGGTAGCTCGCGTGCGGCGGCAGCTTCTCGATGAACGCGCGCTGTCCTTCGATCGTCACGTTCGCTGCCGTCATCGCGGTCAGATCGCCGCGCGCCACGATCGGACCGAGCAGCGCAGCGATCGCCTCCACGTCGCCGGGCCCGACGGGACGGACGTAGAGGCTCGGCGCAGCGGTCATGGGCTCCACTCTAGACCGGTGGGCGTCGCCGCGGGTTCGCAGCCTCCGTCCGACGCGGATCCTTCAACACCGCGCGGAACGCGCTTCGACCAGTGCGCTGGGAACCTCGAGTTCCAGCGCACCGGAGCAGTCCAGGCGCGCGGCGACGGCGTCGAACACGTGCTTGCGCGCTCCCTCGGGCACCAAAGCCTCCCACTCGCCGCGGAACGCGAGTCGCACGAACCAGTGGCCGAACAGGGCCGCCGAGTCCGCGAAGCGCCAGGTGCCGGACCAGGTCTCCGTGTGCGTGACCTCCAGATCCGCCTCGGTGAGCTGCGCGGTGAGTGACGCGAGCGTGGCGCGCGCGTCGACGTGGGCCGCGAGCGCTCGGCGTTCGTGACCGAGTCCCAGGTCCGCGAGCGCGCCGTCGAACGCCTCGTAGAACGCGCCGAAGTGCCCGCGCAGGTTCGTGGTGAGCAGCAGGCGGCCGTCCGGAGCGAGCGCGCGCCCGCAACGTGCGAGCACCGCGCCCGCGTTCGCGAAGTTGTTGAGGCCGAGGTTCGACGCGACGACGTGCACGCTCCCGTCCGGCACGTCGAGGTCGATCGCGTCGCGCTCCTGCACCTCGACGCGGCGCGTGAGCCCGCGCTGTTCGAGCTTGCGCCGCAGACGCGTCACCGCAGCGCTCCACGGGTCGACGGCCACGATGCGCGCGTGTTCGCCACAGCGTTCGGCCAGCTCGACCGCCAGCTGCCCCGTTCCACATCCCACGTCGACCGCGCGCAGGTCCGGCCGCAGCGGGACGCGCGCGAGCAGGCGCTCGAGGAACGGCGCCGACCACAGCGGCAGCTCGTCGTACAGGTCGCCGAACTCGGCGGTCAGTGGATCGATCGGGGGCAGCATGATCGGTACGGCGTCAGGCACGAAAGTGCCACCTGCCGCCGACGACGCTGCGAATCGCAGCGTCTCGGCGCGGCAGGTGGCACTTTCGTGCCTGACGCCGTACCGATCAATCTAGCTCTCGAGTTCCGCACCCAGGTGTTCGTTCAGGGCGTGGAAGTCGCGCGCTGCGTCCGAGTCCGCGAACTCGTAGTCGACGTACTTCTTGCCCACGGTCGTGTCGAACGGCGGGGGGTAGAGCACCTGGTAGAGGAGCACCGGCGCCAGCGTCGCCAGGAGGAGTCCGAGCGCGATCGGCTTCTGCAGAACGCGATCGACCCCCTCGAGGGCCGGCAGGACGACGGCGAGGACGGCGACCGTCGCGAACACGAAACTCGAGCCGCGGATCAGGCGCTGGCGCCGCAGCCGCGCGCGGCAGGGCGTGCAGCACGGCACCTCGACCACGTGGAGCTCTCCGATCCACGTCACGAAGAAGCTCCACCAGCGCGAGGCGCGCCGCGCGAAGCGCCACGTGGACCCCGGCGCGCCCGTCCCGCAACCGATGCAGCGGTCGGGGAAGAGCGGCGCTGCGTCGCGCGGCAGGGTGACGTCGGTCGAGAGCGGCATGGCGCCGGGCAGTCTATGCGTGTTCCACCAGCCGACCCAGTGGCGCGAGCGTCCGTGCCGCCTCAGCGGTCCGCGACGATCTCGCCGCGCAGGAAGAGCACCGCCCCACCGACCAGGGTCACGCGCTCCGCCGCCACCTCGACCAGTGCGGATCCCCCGCGCACCGAGAGTTGGCGCGCCGCGAGCGTCGTGCGCCCCAGCCGCACGCTCCACAGGTCGCCGAGCAGGCTGTGCGCCGAGCCGGTGAACGGGTCCTCGTCCACGCCGACCGCGGGGCCGAAGAAGCGGCTCACGAAGTCCGGCGCGGCCGCGTCGTCGCCCGCGGCCGTCGCGATCACGCCGCGTGCGTCGAGGCGCGCGAGGGCGCCGAAGTCCGGCCGCAGCGCGCGCACGGCCTCGGCGTCCGTGAACACCGCGATCAGGTCCTCGACCGGCGCGCGACCCATCCGCACCTCGAGCGGTTCGGCGCCCAGCGCGTCCGCGAGTCCCGCCGGTGTCGCGACCTGGTCGCTCGCCACGCGCGGCAGGTCGAGGGTGTAGCGGTCGTGCTGGCGCCGTCCGACGACGAGCTCTCCGGCGGCTCGGGTCGTGAAGCGCACCGATTCGCCCGGTGCCCCCAACTCGGTGAACGCGACGAAGCCGCTCGCCAACGTCGCGTGGCCGCACAGGTCGACCTCGGCGACGGGCGTGAACCAGCGCAGTTCGTAGACCCACTCGCTCGGTGCGGCGGACGTGCGAACGATGAACGCCGTCTCCGACAGGTTGTTCTCGAGCGCGATGCGCTGCATCAGCCCGTCGTCGAGCCAGCGCTCGAGCGGCACCACGGCCGCCGGGTTGCCCTCGAAGGGGCGCTCGGCGAAGGCGTCGACCTGGAAGAGTTGCATGCGGGGTTGGGTGATCGGTACGGCGTCAGGCACGCGGGTGCCACCTGCCGCCAGAGTCGCTGCGAATCGCAGCGACGTCGGCGGCAGGTGGCACCCGCGTGCCTGACGCCGTACCGATCACCCCTTCAGTCGCCCGAGGTCGGTCAGCACGAACGTCACCATCGCCACGGTGCTGACCAGGTTCAGGTAGTACATGCTCTCGCCCGGAAGCACGCCGCCCAGGCCCGCGAGCAGCACGATCACCGAGCCGAACAGCGCCGGCCCCTCGACCAGGGCCCAGCGCAGGATGTACGGCGCGTGGGCCTGCTGGGGCGTGACCTTCGCGGCCAGGATCGAGGGCATCGCGGCCGCCATGACGATCGTCGTCATGAACAGGAACCCGTGCACCATCGAGAGGACCTGCACGACCCCGGTGTCCGGCTCCACGTCGCTCGGCGCGGGAGCACCGCCCGAGATGAACGGTAGCGCCGTGGCGATCGTGGCGAACAGCACGGCGCCGCTCGCCAGGGCCAGTCCGATCGTCCGCAGCGTCTTCAACTGGGCGGGCTCGATCTGCACTCCGAGGTCGTTCTTCATGCCAGCAGCCTACGCGCGCGGCCCGAGCGGATTCACGCCCGAGCCGCGCGCTCTTCCGATCAGGAGGCCGTGACCTCTTCCCGCGCCCCGTCCATCGTGTGCGTCAGGAAGTCGACCAGGTCCATCTTCGTGATCAGGCCCTGCACGTTGCCCTTGGCGTTCAGCACGATCGCCGCCAGGTCGTTGGCGAACAGCTCGCGCAGGCTGCCGGCGTCGGCCGACATGCCGACCGTCTGCACGTTGCGGAACATGACCTCGGCCACCGCGCTCGACAGGGAGGCGCGCCCTTCGACCAGCTTGCCGAGCAGGTCCGACTCGGTGACGATGCCGACCAGCGTGCCGTCGTCGACGATCGGCACCTGGCTGATGCCCTTCTCCTTCATCAGCATCACGGCGTCGGCCAGCGTGTGCGACGACGAGGCCGTCACCAGCTGGCGGTTGGGCAGACGCTGCAGCACGTCGCCGACGGTGGACGTCTCCCAGGTCGACTCGGTGAAGCCGTTCTCGCGCATCCAGGCGTCGTCCATGAACTTCGTCATGTAGTTGCGGACGCTGTCGGGAAGGATCGTGACGATGCGCTTGTCCGGGCCGAACTCCTTGGCGGCCTGCAGCGCACCCCACACGGCGGAACCGCAGGAACCACCGCACAGAAGCCCTTCCTGGCGGATCAGACGCCGCGCCATGAGGAAGGAGTCGTGGTCGTTCGACTTGTACCAGTGGTCGACGATGCCCTGGTCGAGCACGTCCGGGATGAAGTCGTAGCCGATGCCCTCGACCTTGTACGAGCCGATGGGGCCCGGACCAGCGAGGATCGAGCCCTGCGGGTCGACGCCGACGATCGTGATGCCGGGCACCGCTTCCTTCAGGCGCTTCGCCGTGCCGGTCAGCGTGCCGCCGGTGCCGGCCGTCGCGACGAAGATGTCGATCTTGCCGCCGGTCTGCGCGAGGATCTCCTCGGCCGTGCCCTCGTAGTGCGCGAGCGGGTTGTCCTCGTTGCCGTACTGATCGAGGATGTGGCTGTTCGGCAGGATCTTCTGCAGTTGCTTGGCCACGCCGATGTGACTCTCGGGCGCGTCCCAGGCCGCTTCGGTGGGCGTGCGGATGATCTCGGCACCCAGGGCCTCGAGCACCACCTGCTTCTCGCGGCTCATCTTCTGCGGCATCGTGATGACCATCCGGTAGCCGCGCACCGCGGCCGCCATCGCCATGCCGATGCCGGTGTTGCCGGAGGTCGGCTCGATCAGAGTGTCGCCGGGCTTGATGCGTCCCGTGCGCTCGGCTTCGAGCACCATCCGCGCGCCGATGCGGTCCTTGACCGATCCGCCGGGGTTCATGAACTCGCACTTGACGAGGATCTCGCAGCCGCTGTTCTGGGCGACGCGGTTGAGGCGGACGAGCGGCGTGCTGCCGATGGCGTCGAGGATGGAGTCGTAGATCTGGGCCACGGTGCGGATGGGCTGGGCGACGGAGCGGTGCGCCGGCCGAGTTCGGCTGGACGCGTTGAGCTGGACGATGCGAACGGGGCCGACGACCGGTCGGTGGACGCCCGCGCTCGCGAGTGACGTGGGTCGGTCCCGCGTCGGCCGACGATTGTAGGGCCGAGCGCGGCGGCGTCTCGCTCGTCGGCTGGTTACGTTGTCGCCCGTGACGCAACGCACCCTCGTTCTCAAGCTCGACCGCACCCGCGCGGACGCCCTCCACGCGCGCCTCGAGGGTGCGCCGTTCGAGTGGCGCCAGCCGCCGCACAGCCGTTTCCAGGTCCGCGGGGACGGGGTCGTGGCGACGCTCTACACGTCCGGGAAGCTGGTGGTCCAGGGCAAGGGCGTCGACAGCTTCGAGCTGCTCTACCTGGACGGCGCCGGAGCGGGCGCGGCGGCGAGCAGCGGCACCGACCGATCCGGGTCCGCCGATGGCGCGGCGTCCTCGACCAAGAAGCCGCCCGCGGCCTCCGAACGCGCCGGTTCGACCTCGTTCGACGCCGCGCGTACGACGGTGGGCTCGGACGAGGCGGGCAAGGGCGACTACCTCGGCCCGCTCGTGGTCGCGGCGGTGCGGCTCACGCCGGAGCAGGCGCGCGGGCTGGCCGAGGCGGGCGTCGCCGACGGCAAGCAGCTGAACGACACCACGATCCGCAAGCTCGGTCCGGCGATCGAAGCCACCTGTCAGACCGCGATCGTGTGCCTCGATCCACCGCGCTACAACGACCTGCGCGACGCGACCGGCAACCTCAACATCTTGCTCGCCGACGCTCACGCCGAGGCGATCCGCGCGCTGGTCGAGAAGGACGACCTGATTGTCGTCGACCAGTTCGGACCCGAGCGTCTGATGGAGAAGGCGCTCGCGGGCGCACCGGGCGAGTTGACCCAGCGTCCGCGCGCGGAGGAGATCGCCGCGGTCGCCGCCGCCAGCGTGGTGGCGCGCTGCACCTTCCTCGAGGCCATGGACCGCCTGTCCGAGGAGTACGCGGTCGACCTGGCGAAGGGCGGCGGGGCACCCGCCGATCGCGCGGCGCGCGCGTTCGTGCGACTGCACGGCCGCGACGCGCTGGGGAAGGTGGCCAAGCTGCACTTCAAGAACACGAGCAAGCTCGGGCGCGGCTGAACGCCTGCGACCTCGGCGCGCGCGGCCGCAGTTCGCCACCGAGCTCGCGACCGACCTCCCGTTCGCGCACCCAGCGCCGCGATCGACCCCCCCTCCCGACCCAGCGTGATCGTCCTCGTCCACCTCCTCGGCGCTCTGTTCGTCACCGCGCTCGCCGAGTCGGGCGCAAGGCTCGATCTGTTGCCGACGTGGACCGCGCTGCTGTGGCCGCTGGGCGTGTACCTGGTCGTCGCGCGCCTGCGTCGTCGTGCGGCACGGGGTGTGGCCCAGCGCCTCGGACCGCGTCTCGTCATGTGGTGGCCGATCCTGTGCCAGGCCGCGGCGGTCGGTCTGTCCGACTGGTTGGCCGTGGGAACGACGGACGCGCCCGGACTCGAGGGGGCCTCGGTGTTCGCCTGGCCCAGCTGGTCGCTGTTCGCGCTGCTCGCGCCCTTCGCGCTGGGTTCCCTGGCCACTTCGGACGCGCTGTTCGGGCTGCGCCACGCCGGGACGCCCGTGTCCTGGCGGGCGGATCGCACGACGCGCGCGAGCGAGCGTTCGGCGGCCCTCGGTCGCGCGGCGCGTTCGATCGTGGCGGTCCTCGCTCCGCTCGCGTTGTTCGTGGCCGTGTCGACGCCGCTGCGCCACCACCCGGACCTGCGCGCCTACGTGGAGGAGGTCGGCGCGCTCGAGATCCTCTGGACGCTCGCCGTCGGCCTGGCGTTCGCGGCGCTGTTGCCGCGCCTGTTCGCCGTCGCGTTGGGGCTCGTGCCGATCGGCCGCGCGCGCGGCGAGTCGCCCGCTGCGAAGCGCTTGGCCGAGGTCTTCGACCGCGTGGCCGAGCGCGTCGGGTTCCGCGGTCGCGGCCCGCTGCTGTGGCGCACCGGCGGGGACGAGATCAACGCGGCCGTGGTCGGATTCGTCGCCGCACACCGCTACGTGCTCGTGACCGACGGCATCGTCGCCGGCCTGCGCGAGCCCCAGGCCGAGGCGCTGTTCGGCCACGAGATGGGGCACGCCGCGCGCCGCCACCCGGCCCTGTTCGCGCAGTTCAGCCTGGCCCTGCTCGCGCCCGCGGTCGTGCTGCCCGAGTTGATCGGCGGCGACGGGTGGATCGTCGAGTGGGTCGTGCCGCTGGGGCTCGCGCTCGTCTGGTTCCTCGGCTTCGGCTGGCTGTCGCGACGGGCCGAGCTCGAAGCCGACCTGGTCGCGGTCGAGTGCGCGGGCGGCGCGCGGCCCCTGATCGAGCTCCTGCGGCGCACGGCGTCGAGTCGCACGTGGCGTCGCAACGGCTGGCGCCACTTCTCTCCGGCCCAGCGCGCCCTCTTCGCGCGCTCGGCCGAGCGGCACACCGAGGTCGGGCTGCGGCTCGAGCGGACCCTCGCCCGCGCGCGCGCCGCGGCCCGGATCGGAACGCTGGTCGCGCTGCTCGCCCTGCTGGTGTCGACGGTGCGCGGCTGGGAGACCGATCGCGCGCGCCTCGCCCTGCGGCACGGCGACTACGCGGCCGCCGCCCACTGGGCGTCCGAGGCGGCTCGGGGCGACGGGTTGGCCGAGTTGGCACGAGTTGGATCGACGGTCGAGCGCTCCGTGGACGCCGGGCCGGGCGGACCCGGCGAGCTCGGGGACGGGGCCCGGGGACCAGCACCCAGTGGAGCGGAGTTGATCGAGGCGGCCGCCAGCGCGCTCGACGCGAACGACACGGTGCGGGCGGGGCTCCTGCTCGAGCTGGCGCGCTTCCGTCGGGGAGGTGGGCTCGACGAACGCGGCCGAGCGGTCGAGGACCGACTGTGGAACGCGCGCGCCGGACTCCCACCGGATGGGGCCCAATGAATCGCGGCTCGGGCCGTAGGACGCCAATCAAGGGCTGGTTCGCGTCGTTGGGGCAGGCTCGCCGACCCACACGGCAGCTCGCACGAAGCCTCGACGGCCGCCGCGCCCGCCGATCCGCACCTGCGGACCGCAGCATCGGCCGGCACCCGTAGACTGGGCGCCCCCCCTTGCAGGACCGGACGGACCGAGAAGACCGACCGGCCACCCACGTCCCACCTCGCATGCCGCCACGTCCTGGTGGCTCCCACCGACGGCAGCGCCCACGGGCGCCGACCGCTCCGTGACCCCTCAGCCTTCATGAAGAGCCTGTTCCTCGGCGTCTCCCTGTTCGCCGCGTTGCCCCTCGTCCAGTCCGCCGCTCCCGCCGCGGAGGCCAGTGCCCCGGCCGCCTCGACCTCGGTCGCGGTCGCCGCCCCGACCGTCCACTTCGACGCGCTCGAGGACGCCCTGGCCGCGGTCCGGCGCGACCCGAGCGACCCGGAGGTGCAAGCCGCCGCCGCCCACGCCGCGAAGGAGGCCGAGCAGAAGGACCGCGCCCTGTTCCACGCGCGCCTGGCCGTGATCGCGACGAAGGGCGACCGTTCGTTCAAGAAGTTGGTCTCCGAGATGGAGACCATCGTCACCGAGCTCGACCCCTTCGGACTGGAGGGCGACGAAGCCTTCAACGAGTACCTGCGCCAGCTGCTCGTGATGGGCGACGCCGCGCGGAACCGCAAGCTCTGGGCGAACGCGGTGGATCTCTACTCGCGCGCGGAAGGCACGCCGCTCGACGAAGAGGCGCAGAAGTCGCTCGACAAGATCTACTCGAAGGCGGAGGCCGGCGAAGCGCTGATGAAGTCGGGCCTCGACGTGCCCGTCGTCGGCGGCAAGAACCGCAAGTCGGCCAAGTGGATCGCCGACTTCGACGAGAAGTACAGCGAGTGGGACAAGGCCCTCAAGAACAAGGCGCTCGACGTCAAGGGCTACAAGATCCGCACGAACATGGGCTACGAGGTCGGTCAACAGATCGGTTTCGCGTTGACGCAGATCAACCTCTACCTGCGCACGCTCTACCGCCACAAGGAGTCGGGCCAGAAGCTGCGCGACTGCGAGATCAACGTCTACAAGTCGTTCCAGGACTTCAACGAGGCGGAGTACGACGGCAAGAACACTCCGAACATCGGCGGATTCTTCATGCCGGGCGAGAACCGCATCTCGACCTATGACCAGCGCACGGTCGGGCGTTCGATGGACGATCTGTGGGAGACGCTGTTCCACGAGGTCTCGCACCAGTTCAGTCAGGACGTCTCGAAGACGCTGCAGCCGGTCTGGGTCGAAGAGGGCATCGCCTGCTTCATGGAGGGCACCGTGCTGCTCCCCAACGGCGCGGTCATCCCGAACCAGATCGCCGAGAGCCGACTCGAGGCGCTGATCTCGATGTTCGACTCGGGCTACGACCCGATCCGCGACGTCATCACGTACTACGCGCCCGGTAGCTACAGCGGTGCGTTCTACCCCTGGGGCTGGGGCCTCGTGTACTTCATCCGCAACTACGAGAACGAGAACTCCGAGCGGATCTACATCGAGTACTTCGACGAGTTCGTCGGCGAGTACAAGGGCGAGGCGCAGCACGACGTGTGGGAGCGCTTCGTCGAGTACTTCGTCGAGAAGCCGGGCGTCGAGGGCATCGACAACTTCCAGGCCTGGTACCAGCAGTGGCGGAGCTGGATCCGCGAGCTGAACGACCTGCACTTCGGCGGTCCCGAGCAGGCCGACAAGCTGATCGAGAAGGCGCGCAAGCAGGTCGCGAACGGCAAGCACGACTACGCCGTCGAGACCTACGTCTGGGCTCTGCGCAAGCGCCCCGGCGATCCGGTCGCGATGCTCGGGCTGGCCGAGGCCTGTCTCGAGACCGAGCGCGAGGACACCGCGATGTACTACTTCCGCGAGCTCCTCGAGTGGTGCGGGATGCAGTCGTCGGACGACGCGGCGGTGCCGAACGCCGGCATGAAGGTCTCGGAGCTGCGCACGTTCGCTCGCGACGAGATGGGCAAGCTCAACCGCAGCCTGGCGGAGGACATGGTCGACAAGACCCGCGCCTTCGAGGACCAGGTCATGGAACTCGCCGGTCGCTACGTCGCCGAGGGCCTTCCGCTCGCGGCGGCCCTCTTCGTCCAGCGCGGCCAGGCCCTCGCCGGCCGCAGCCACCGGCTGAGCGACATGGCCGCCAAGCTGCGCGGCGAGCACCAGGCGGATCCGCGCATCGAGCGCACGCTGGTCGTGGACGACGACCTTTCGCGCTGGGAGGCCTTCGACGCGCGCCTGTGGCGCAAGGGCGCGGGCGAGACGCTCGTCTCCAAGCCCTCCCAGGCCGCGGCGATCATCTCGTACCTCGACGCGCCGTCCAGCCAGAGCTACCGCTTCGAAGCCACGCTCAGCCTGACCGGCGAGAGCAACTTCCCGGTCTTCGGGATGTTCTACGGCGAGCGCGTCGGACGCAGCCGGCAGATCGGCTACATCCCCTTCGAGGGCCTGTGCGAGTTCCGCCTCAAGGGCGAGGAGCCGCAGATCAGCGAGGAGATCCGCCAGGTGTTCATCACCGCCGGTGAGAAGCTCCAGATCGCGATCCAGGTCGAGGGCAACCAGGTCGAGTACTTCATCGACGGCGAGTCGGTGCTCACCAAGAGCTACCCCGACAGCGATCTGAAGGGCCGCGTCGGCTTCTTCGCCTGGAACACGGAGATCACCGTGTCCGACATGAAGTTGACCTACTGACGGCCGGGCACTCAGCACCGGGCGACCGGTGCGCGACACGAGAGCGGGCGCGTGCTCCCCGAGCGGGGGGCGCGCGCCCGTTCGCCGTCGCGGGCTCGGCGGATCAGACGTCGTCGTCGCGCTCGTCCGGCTCCGCGCGACCGGCCAGTCCGTGCAGCCAGCGCAGGGTCGCGAACGTCGTGAGGCTCAACAGGAGCGCGATGTCGAGGCGCCCGAAGGCGACCGTGGCGCCGATCGCACCGGTCGTCCAGATGCTGGCGGCGGTCGCGGTGCCCTGGACGCGGTCGGACGACTTCACGATCGCTCCTCCGCCGACGAAGCCGATGCCCGTGATCAGGCCTTGGACGACGCGCGCCTGCGCCTGGGTGTCCGCACCGAACGCGTAGATGCTCCTCACGACGTAGGCGCAGGACGAGACGGCCACGAGCGGAAACGTCCGCAGCCCGGCCGAGCGGCCCGCGCGTTCGCGATCCCACCCCACCGGCAGGGCCAGGAGGAACGCCACGGCGAGCAGCAGCCCGTTGGTGGCGAAGGTCTCGAGGTCGAACTGCAGGTTGGGCAGGAACTCCCCCGGGACGATCTGTGCGGTGGTGGCCATCGCGCCCGTCCTCAATAGCTGAGCCCGTTCTTGCGCAGGTGGACGCTGGGGTCGCCGCTGCGTTGCAGTTCACCCGCCAACGCCTGGCCGAAGACGACCACGTGGTCGCCCGCGTCGAACTCGCCGATCACGCGACAGGCGAACCAGGCCAGTGCGTCGTCGAGGACCACCGGACCGTGTTCCGTCGCGCGGTGCGGCAGGACGTCGAAGGGCGTCCGGCCCTCGGGCACCTTGCCGAAGAACGGCGGCATGGCGTGCTTGCACTCGGGGTCGAGCACCGAGACCGCGAAGTGCCCGCTCGCGCGGATGGCGGCCAGGTGATCGCGCCCCTGGGCCACCGCCACGGCGATCGTCGGCGGGGCGAGACCGACCTGCTGGACGAACGAGCCGAGGAAGCCGATCGGCCCGCTCTCGGCCTGGCAGGTCACCACGAACAGGCCGGACGGAATGCGCCCGAGAGCTTGGGCGAGGGGCGGGTGGGACATGGGTTCGAGGACGGGAGCGGAAGAGGGCGGAGTGGCCGTGGGAGCGCGTTCGAGCCGCAGGGGCGCGGCGCTGGGCCGAGCGTCGGTACGCGGTCGCGCGAGCCATCCGAAACTGCGGCCCGAGACTCACTTGGAGGCCACGAGGAGCGCGTTCGCGGCTGGCTTCGAGCGCGCGGAATCGCGATACTACACGGCTTGATCCACGGGGCCGAAACGCCCCGCGGACCCACCTCCCGATTGCCTGCGCCACGTCCATGACCGAGACCGGATCCGAGCCGCCGCCGATGAACATCGGACGCGTCGAGCCCCGCCTGATCGAGCGCGAGATGAGCGAGTCGTACCTGACGTACGCACTCAGTGTCATCCACAGCCGCGCGCTCCCCGACGTCCGCGACGGCCTCAAACCGTCCCAGCGCCGGATCCTGGTCGCGATGAACGACCTGCGCCTGCGGCCGAACTCCAAGTACCGCAAGTGCGCGAACATCGCCGGCACGACGTCCGGTGACTACCACCCGCACGGCGAGTCGGTGATCTACCCGACGCTCGTCCGCATGGCGCAGAAGTTCTCGCTGCGTTACCCGCTGGTCGACGGGCAGGGCAACTTCGGTTCGATCGACGGGGACCCGCCGGCCGCCATGCGATACACGGAGGCGCGCATGAACGGCGAGGCCACCGAGATGATGGCGGACCTCGACAAGGAGACGGTCGACTACCAGCCCAACTACGACGAGCGTCTCGACGAGCCGTCGGTGCTGCCGGGCCGCTTCCCGCAGCTGCTCTGCAACGGTTCGGACGGCATCGCGGTCGGCATGGCGACGAGTCTGCCGCCGCACAACCTGCGCGAGGTCTGTGGTGCGATCCGCGCGGTGCTGGCCGACGCGACGATCGACGCGAACGAGCTGTGCAAGATCGTCACCGGTCCGGACTTCCCGACCGGCGGCATCATCATGGGCCGGCGCGGGATCCACCAGGCGTACACGACAGGTCGCGGCCGTTCGATCGTGCGTTCGCGCTACCACGTCGAGGAGGCGCGCGGCCGCAGCGGCAAGGAACAGCTCGTCTTCACCGAGATTCCCTACCAGGTCCGCAAGATCGGCATCATCGACAAGATCGTCGAAGTCGTGAAGGACGGCCGGATCACCGGCATCTCCGACGTGCGCGACGAGTCGGACCGCGACGGCATTCGACTGATCGTCGAGCTGAAGAAGAACGAGGACCCCGAGGTCATCGTCAAGCAGCTGTTCCAGTTCACGCCGCTGCAGACGACGCTCTCGATCATCAACCTGTCGATCGTCGACGGGCAGCCGCGCACGCTGAGTCTGCGCGGAATGGTCGACGCGTACATCCGCCACCGCAAGGACGTCCTGCGGCGCCGGACGCGCTTCCTGCTGCGCAAGGCCGAAGAGCGCAAGCACATCGTCGAAGGCCTGCGGATCGCGGTCCAGAACATCGACGAGGTCATTCGCATCATCCGCGCCAGCAAGGACACGGACGAGGCGAAGGGCGCGTTGATGGCGGCGTTCGCGCTGTCGCTGGCCCAGTCCCAGGCGATCGTCGACATGCGCCTCGGCCGCCTGACCGGACTCGAGCGCGACAAGCTCGAGGCCGAGTACGAGGCGCTGTTGGCGGAGATCGCCGACCTGGAGGACATCCTGCGGCGCGACGAACGCGTGGTCGCGATGATCCTCGAGGACCTCGACGACCTCGAGGCCAAGTACGGAGACGACCGCCGCACCGAGATCAGCGCCGAAGAGGTGGACGGCTCCTTCGACATCGAAGAGCTGATCACCGAGGAGATGATGGTCGTGACCTTCTCGCGCGACGGCTACGTCAAGCGCACGGGTCTCGACACCTACCGCGCTCAAGGGCGCGGCGGCCGCGGCGTCAAGGGCTCCGAGTCGAAGGAGGGCGACGCGATCCGCTCGCTGTTCATCGCGGGCACGCACGACTACGTGCTGTGCTTCTCGAACCTCGGCAAGGTGTACTGGCTCAAGGTCTACCAGTTGCCGGAAGGAGGTCGCACGAGCAAGGGCCGCGCGATCCGCAACCTGCTCGAGCTGGCGGCCGGCGAGGTCATCCACAGCGTGCTGCGCGTGCAGTCCTTCGACACCGAGCGCGTGGTCGTGTTCGCGACGAAGAAGGGCACGGTCAAGAAGACCGCGCTCGAGGCCTACTCGCGCCCGAAGAAGACCGGTATTCGCGCCATCGCCCTCGAGGAGGAGGACGAGGTCGTGTCCGTCGCGCTGGCCCAACCCGGCGACACGGTCCTGATCGGTTCGGCCCAGGGGCGCGCGGTGCGCTTCGACGAGCAGGCGGCACGGACGATGGGGCGCGTGTCCCGCGGCGTGCGTGGCATGCGGCTCAAGCCGGACGACGAAGTGGTCTCGATGATCGTGCTGCCGAGCGACGCCGACCAGACCGGAGTGACGCTCGTCACGGCCTGTCTGAACGGCTACGGCAAGCGCACCCTGGCGGCCGACTACCCGATCAAGGGTCGCGGCAACCAGGGCGTCATCAACATCAAGGTGACGGAGCGCAACGGCCCGGTGGTCGCTCTGCGCTCGGTGGTCGACGGCGACGACCTGATGTTCATCAGCCAGAGCGGGATGATCGTGCGGACCGCGGTCGACGAGATGCGTCCGATGGGGCGCAACACGCAAGGCGTGCGTCTCGTCAACCTGAAGAGCGACGACGCGCTGGTCGGCATCGAAGCCGTGAGCGCCGAGGACCTCGAGCTGGAGGCCCGCAACAACAGTGGCGAGGGCGAGGCCACGGAGCCGGGCACCGACGCGACCACCGATCCGATCGTCGCCCAGGCCGCAGCCGAAGCGGTCGAGGACGAAGTGGACACGGACACCGATTCCGACGGCGACGAGGACTGATCCGATGACGACCCTGCGTGAACGCCTGGACGCCGACGTGAAGGACGCCATGCGCGCGAAGGACGCGCTGCGTCGCGACGTGCTGCGGATGACGATCGCCGAGATCAAGAACCGCGACATCGAGCTCGTCGGCAAGGAGCTGACCGAGGACGACGTGCTGGCGGTGGTCCAGAAGGCGGTCAAGCGGCGCGAGGAGGCGGCTGCGCTCTACGACGACGGCGGCCGCCCCGAGCTCGCCGCCAAGGAGCGCAACGAGGCCGAGGTCCTGGTCGGCTACCTGCCGACGCTCATGTCCGAGGACGAGACGCGCGCCGCGGTGACCGCGTTGGCCGCCGAGCTCGGACTGACCGAGAAGAAGCAGATGGGCCAACTGATGAAGGCCGTGAAGGAGCGCTTCGGCGGTCAGGTGGACGGCAAGCTGGCGAGCCAGGCGGCGGGCGGCGTGCTCAGCTGATCGGTACGGTGTCAGGCACGAAACTGCCACCTGCCGCCGGCGACGCTGCGAATCGCAACGTCTCGGCGCGGCAGGTGGCAGTTTCGTGCCTGACACCGTACCGATCAGCGACCCCGCCCAGCAGCCGCCGCTCGTACGAGGACGGAGGCGACGACGAGGGACTCGCGTGCTCTCGGGACGTGGTCCTCGACGATCCCGACCTCGTGCGGCGGTAGATTGGCGGTACGGCGTCAGGCACGCATCTGCCACCTGCCGCCGATGACGCTGCGATTCGCAGCGTCTCGGTGCAGCAGGTGGCAGATGCGTGCCTGACGCCGTACCGCCAATCCACCATGCCCACAGGCCCCCCGACCAGCGACCACGTCGTCACGCGCCACGGCGGCCTGCTGCGGCGCACCGTGCTCGTGTCGGGCATGACGCTCGCGAGCCGCATCCTCGGCTTCGTGCGCGAGGTGCTCTCGGCGATGCTGTTCGGCGCCGCGTCGCCCATCTACGACGCGTTCCTCACAGCCTGGCGCATCCCGAACCTGATGCGGCGGTTCTTCGGCGAAGGAGCGCTGTCGACGTCGCTGCAGACCGAGTTGACCGACGCGGACGCGCGGCGCGGTGACGGGGCCGGCGCCGAGCTGTTCACCGCGACGCTGCGTCTGACGACCTACGTCCTGATCGGCGTGTGCCTCGTGCTGGCCGGGTCGCTCGAGATCCTGCGCGTGCCGCTGATCGAGAGCGCCCTGCTCGGCGAACCGGATGGCGCGCGCGCGGCCATCGAGTTGACCCAGCGCATGCTGCCGTTCGTGCTGCTGATCTGTCTGGCGGCCCTGTGCGCGGGTGCTCTGCAGGTGCGCGGCCACTTCGTCGCGCCCGCGATCGCACCCGTGGCGATGAACGTGGTCTGGATCGCGGCACTGGTCGTGATGATCGCGTCGAACGACGCCGAACAGAGTGCGGCGCGCGACCTCGACCTCGTGCGCTGGCTGGCATGGGTCGTGCTCCTGTCCGGCTTCGTGCAGCTCGCGGTGCAGTGGCCGGCGGTGCGGCGCGTGGGTCTGCTCGCCCGTCCGGTCTTCCGCCCCTTCGCACCGCTACCGGCCGGTGCCTGGAGCGTGTTGCGCACCGCGGCGCCGCTCGCGCTCGGCGCCGCCGTCTACCAGATCAACGTGATGATCGACGGGCTGATGGCCGAGAGCCTGTTGCCCGACGGCGGCCCGACGACGCACTACTACGCCAACCGCATCCAGCAGTTCCCCCTGGCGCTGATCGCGATCGCGGCCACGTCGTCGGTCTTCCCGAAACTCAAGGCCTTCGCCTCGGTCGGCCGCGACGGCGAACTGCGCGACCTGCACGACCGCGCCCAGATCGGCGTGGCGTTCCTCGCGCTGCCGGCCTGCGCGGGCCTGTTCGTCCTGGCCGAACCGATCTCGATCGCGCTGTTCCGCCACGGCGAGTTCAGCCTCGCCGGTGCCGAGCGCATGGGGAGCGCGCTGTCGATGCTGTCGATCGCTCTCTTGCCCGCGGGCGCCGTCGGCCTGATCAGCCGCGTGTACTACGCCAAGGGCGACTTCAAGACGCCGGTGCGCGTGTCGATCGCGATGCTGTTCCTGAACACCGGACTCAACCTCGTGTTCGTGTTGGGCGCGAAGATGGATGTGGACGGGCTCGCGCTCGCGACGGCGATCACCAGCTGGGGCAATGCGCTGGTCCTGTGGCCCGGACTGGCGTCGAGGCTCGCCCTGCCGGTCACGCGTCCCGACCTCCTGCCCCGACTCGCGCGCATCGCCATCGCGTCGGCAGCGTGCGGTGCGAGCGCGTTCGGCGTCCTGCGCGCGCTGGACGGCGTCGCCGCCGCTTGGGTCGTGGTCGCCGGATCGGCCGCTGGTGCCATCGCGTATTTCACCGTCGCGGCGGCTCTGGGCGTGGACGAGGCGCGTCGGACGCTGGCGCGCGTGTCGGGTCGCCGCTGATCGCGCGGACCCGCTCGATCCGCGATCTCCTGCCCGATGGCGATCGACCTCGACGACGTGGCGTAGGCGACCATGGGCATCGGTGGCGAGACCGCCTGGTGGCCGCACCGACGGCGGTGGTTCCCGTTCGGCGTGTTGCTGATCGCGATCGGACCGCGGGCGGTCACTACCGGTCGTAGCGACCGCGCGCGGCGGAGCGCTACTTCGACCCGGGCGTGGTGACGAGACGCTCGGTCGCGCCCACGTCGACGTGCACCGCGCGGCGGCGGTCGTCGTGCTGGAACGTCACGACCAGGTCGCCGGCGGGCACGCAGACCCGTTCGGGTCGACCGGGGCGCAGCGTCATACCGACGACCGGCACGTCGCGATAGCGCACCGAGACGCGCGTCGTCGTCGAACCCGTGTTCTCGAGATCGAGCCACGCACCGGGTTCCGAGAGCGCGATGGGCCGCGCCTCGTCGCTCGGGCCGAACTCGGCGAAGCACACGATCTCGCCCGCGTCGGTAGCGGCCACGAGGGTGACCGGCCAGCTGATCAGTGGGAGCACGAACGTGCCGTCGCGCAGCGTGCCGACCGAGGTGGAACCGGTCTCGGTCACGGCGCGCACGCGGCCCTTCAGGGGCTGGCCGTCGGCGCCCAGCAGCTGGCCGCGCACTTCGTTGCCGGAGATCGGGCGCGTTTCGGCCGCGCGCAGGTACACGGACTCCTTCGGCGTCGAAGAGCAGCTGGCGGCGAGGGCGGCGAGGAAGCAGGCGACGGAGATCTTGGTGTGCATGGCGACGTCTGGGCCTGGTTCGGTGGACGAGCGAGTCGAGGCCGCGCGGCAGGTGCTCGGCCATGTCGAGGGTACCGGGCGGGGGCCGCGGGGTTACGAGGCCGGCACGTCGCGTCCGCTCGGGATGGCTCCAGGAGGCGCCCCACGCTCCCGCGACGTCAGCGCTGCGACCCGTGCGCGGCCTCGAGCGCCTCGTCGACCGCGCGCGTGAGATCCTCGAAGTCGTCGTCGAGCAGCCTCGGCCGCAGCTGGAGCAGGGCCTCCCGCGCGCCGTCGTCGCCGCGCGCCAGACGCACGAGCAAGAGGCGTGTTTCGAGCGCGCCGACCTCGCGCGGCGCCCCACCACCGGCACGCGTGCGCTCGAGCGCGTCCTCGAACAGCGTCAGCGCCTCGTCGAGCTTCGCGCGCTGGGCGTAGAGCGAACGCGCGAGTCCCTGGGTGCTGCTGAGGTGCAGGCCGGACCCTTCGCCGAAGACCAGCGCACCGACCCCTTCCACCGATCGCCATGACGACCACGCACCACCCCGTCCGCACCCGGTCCTTCGCCCCGGCCCTCCACCTGTGCCTCGCGGTCTGCGCCTACGGGCTCGGCGTCACCGGCCTCGTCGCTCTGATCGTCACCAGCTTCGGTCTGTATTCCTTCCAATGGTCGCCCAACGTCGCCTCGACGGTGACGGGTGGCCTGCTGCTCGACGCCGGCCTCCTGGCCCTGTTCGGCATCCAGCACACGATCATGGCCCGCCCCGGCTTCAAGCAGTGGTGGACCGGCGTCGTCCCCGCGGCCCTCGAGCGCTCGATCTTCGTGGCCCTGTCCGGCGCGCTGCTGCTGCTGATCCTGTGGGGCTGGCAGCCGATGGGGGCAACGGTGTGGCAGCTTGATGCCAGCTGGGCGCGAACTGCCCTTTTCGTGCTCCAGGGGGCCGGTTGGACCTACCTGCTCGCCGCCACCTTCGCGGTCGATCACTTCCACCTCTTCGGCCTCACGCAGCCCTGGCGCGCGCTGAACGGCCGTTCGCCCGCCGAGCCGGTCTTCCGTCGGCGCCTCATGTACCGCTTCGACCGTCACCCGATCATGACGGGGGTGCTGGTCGGTCTGTGGGCGACGCCGCACATGCGCGCCGACACGCTGGCGCTCGCGGGGCTGTTCACGCTCTACATCGTCGTCGGTGTGGCGATCGAGGAACGCGAGCTCGTGCGCGCGCACGGAACGACGTACCTGCGCTACCGCGACGACGTGCGCAGCGTCGTGCCGTCGGTGCACGCGCTCGCACGTCGGGTGCGCGCCGACGTCTGACGAAACGCGTCGACGGCACACGTGAAGCGCAAGCACGCGCGGCGCAGAAAGTCAGTCATCGAGTTGTGCGCCGTGCCTCTGGTGGGATGGCCATGTTCGGTGCACACTGTGCCGACCGATGGATCCCGTTCACGCGCCCGAACTACCGACCGCTGGACGAGCCATCGACCTCGAAGGATGGGCGCGCTTCGCGCTCTCGGCCAACGGGGCTTCGAACGGACGGCGGAACGGCCACACGCTCGGGCGTGAGGCGTCGGGGGGTGACACGTCGGGGAACGTGCACCGCTCCGACGCGCACGAGACCCGAACGGCGTGGGGCGACGCGCAGGTCACGACCGGAGCCTGGGGGACGTCCGAGAACGCCGCGCACCGCACGGGCGAGTCCGCAACTCGTTCGAGTCGCTCGTCCGCCCAGCACCCGTTGGGCGACGACGTGGCCGACGTCCTGTGGCGCACCGTCTGGGACGCGTCCATCCACGAGGTCGATCGCTCGAGCGCAGCACGCAGCTGGTTCGACGACCTGGCCCTCGGCCGCGTCGTCCTGCCGGGGCACGTCGTCGTGCGCGCCGCGTCGTCCGCGTTCGACGGGCACGCGCCCTGGGCCACGGCCGCGCTCCACGGCGGCGGTCCGAGCCAGCTCCGACCGGTCGGCGCCGACGGTCTCGCCGAACTCTTGGCACGTCCGGCGGGCCCGCGCTCGTCCGGCATCGTCGTCACCGACCGCGCGCGCTGGATCCACCCGGCCCTGCGCGCCGCCGCCGTCGGTGTCGACGGCCCGCCGTTCGTGCACGGCTGGATCAACCTGGCGGCTTTCGTCGTGCCCGGGCCGCGCTCGGCGTTCGGTCCGCGCGCCGGCGGTCGCCCCGGTGGCGCCGTCGACTGGGTCGAGCTGCGCGCCGCCGTCCTGCGCGCCGTGCGTCTGTTCGACGGACTGCTCGACGTGCACGGTGGCTCCGGTCGCGCACCCGACGTCGACCTCGCCTGGCGTCGCATCGGCATCGGGATGGGCGGGCTCGGGCTCGCGCTCGAACGCCTCGGCATCGACCCGGGCAGCGAAGCGGCGGCGCTCCAGGCGCGTCGACTCGCCCTGTGCATCGACGACCACGCGCACCGCGCCAGCGTCGAACTCGGCAACGAACGCGGCGTGTTCCCGCGCTTCGGCGAGACGCTGTGGGCGCGCAAGGGCCTGCCGCGTCGCCACGGTCTGTGCACCAGCTCGTGGTCGAGCGGCGGACTGCTCGTCGCGAGTGGACTCGGCGAAGGCCTCGTCGCGTCCGACGTCGACGTGCCCCCCGCGCTGACCGACCAGCTGCGCGTCCAGCTCGAGTGCCAACGGGCGTTCGAGGGCGTCGTCGAGATCGAGTTGACCGTCGGACCCAACCACGACGCGCGCATCTTCCAGCGCGTGGCCGACGAGCGCGACCTGCAGTGCGTGCGCTGCATCGAGCCGCGCGCCGCGGCTTTCGAACGACGCACACCGGACGAGCTCGAACCGGCTCGCTTCCGCGCCGATCGCGGCGAGGGGCTGCACGGGTACGGCGATCCTGGATATGGCGAGTTCGGAAGCGTGCAGGAAGGAAGGGGCTCGAACGGCAGCTCACGGGACCACGACGGACCGAGCAGCCACCGCCAGGACGCCTGGGGCACGTCGGACTCCGGAGTCGCTCCGCGCGCCGACGACCATGGGAACGCGTTCTCCTGGGGGCGCAGCTCGACGTCCCACGCGGCCGGCGAGCCCGATTCGCCGGCGAGCTGGGGAACGCGGTCGGACGTGGTGCGCGAGTCTCCCGCGTACACGATCGCTCCGGCGCTGCGGCTCGTGGCGGAGACGGAACGCGGGCGCTTCAGCCTCGACGTGGTCTACGACGAGGACGGCGACCGCGAACTCGAAGTGGTGCTCGTCAAGGGGCCCGCGGGATCCGACGGTTGGCGACTGATCGAGCGCGTGAACAGCGAGCTCGACCGCGGCACCGGTCTGTCGGCCGCGCTGTCCGCCAGCGTACACGCCTGCCCGGCCGCGCCCGAACTGGCGCGCGTGCTGGCGGCCTTCGCCGAGCGCGATCGCAGCGTGTCCGGCGACGCGCGCTCCTGACGGTCGCGCGCGTCGGCGCGGCACGGTCCGAACGGTGTCGGTCGCGAGGGCCCGAGCGATCGGTGCGGAACGACCGGTGCGGAGGGATCGGTGCCGTGCGGATCGAGCGCCGCGACTCGAGCCGTGCCTTCCGAAGGCCGTCGCCACGCACCGCAGCTTCGAACCACGCCGCGCCGCGCGGGCCGTGCGTTCCGCTCCGCCGCGCTCGGCCCCGTGACGCGCGCGCGACATCGGTGCGCGACGTGCTCGGACCGGCGCATAGCGAGTGACGCCCGTAGGTCGTGCGGCCGCTCGCTCTCGCGCCTCAGCGCCGCAGGTCGGCCGGGTCGCGCCCCGAACGCAGGGCGTCGACGAAGCGCGCGGCCTCGGGCGGGAAGCTGTTCACGTCGAAGCGCTCGAACACGAGGCGCGCTCCGTCGCGGCGGCTCAGCGTCAGCCGATTCGCCATCAGCGAGATCTCGTACTCGCGCGGCTCGAGGCGCGGCTCCGCGACCAGGTCGCCGTCGAAGTTGTCGTGACCCATCACGGCCGCCATCTCGAGCGTCTCGAACGTCCCGATGCGCCAGTAGTGGGCGCCGGCTTGCACCAACTCGCGCGTCTCGCCGGTCAGTGACGCGTCGCTGACTCCGTGGGCGATCAGCGACAGCACGTGCTCGGTGACCACCAGGATTCCGCTCACGCGCACCGGCGGCTGGGCGGGCGGCGCGGGCCGCATCTCGGTCAGGCGCCAGGCACCCGGCAAGCCTGCGGAGAGCGCGGCGACCCGTTTGGCCTTGGCGCGCAGCACCGGATCGCGGATGGCGTCGGTCGGATCCTCGGACTCTCCATCCTGTGTTCCGCCCGGGTCTTCTTGCGAACGGGCGGCCGGAGGGGTCACGTCACCGGGTCCGGGCGCATAGACGGCGCCCGACCGAGGACCGAGGAAGGCGCCGAGTGCCGTGGCCACGAGCGCCGCCAGGGGGAGTCCGATCGCTGTGCTTCTGGTCATTTGCAGCGGGGCTTCCACGGACGCGCGACGCGACTCGTAGGCCCTCCACCTCTCAGCGCTACAGTAACGGGTTCACGCCCGCGCGCGTGCCACGCCGTCCGCCCACCCCGATTCGCATGAGCCCCTCGACCACGTGGGCGCGTCCGGCCCTCGCCGCGACCGCCTTCGCCACTTTCGTCGCGTCCGCCCTGGCCCTCGGGTCCGAGCCGAGCGCCGTGATCGAGCCGACCCACTGGACCGCCAGCGTCCAGGTCCCGGTCGGCACCGAGCTCTTCCACCGGGTCGTGGACGGCGAGGTGCGCGTGATCCTCGAGGTCGACGTGGACGACGGCTTCCACGTCTACCACCCGGTGGCCGGACCCGGCTTCGCGCTGCCGACCCAGGTGACGTTCACCGCTCCCGGCGTGACGTTCGGCGACGCGGTCTTCCCCGTACCCGACGTCGAGGTGCAGAAGGGTCTCGGGTCGAAGGCCATGCCGGACACCTTCGTCTGGGGGCACCACGGCACGTTCCACGTGCTGGCGACGGGCACCTTCGACGACGCGGCTGGAGCGGAAGCACTGGACGCGAGCGACGTGACCTACGAGCTCGAAGGCCAGGTCTGCGACGTGAACGGCTGCGTGACCTGGGAGGACGGGTACGAGAGCGAGGGCGATGGAGCCGGCGACGAGGTGGTCGACGCGCTCTTCGCGGACACGGACTGGGAGGGGCTGTACACCGGTTGGCCGTACCCGCTGGCGGCGCTCGAGTCCGAGGTGATGCGGGCGGTGAACACCGCGGGCGCCGATCCGGACGAGGTGCTGGCCGCTGGCATCGCGGCGGCGCGCGGTGACGGAGCCCCGACGCCCGCCGCCGTGCAGGAGGCGCCGGCCGCGAAGGCGCCCAAGCCGTTCACGCCCGGCGGCAGCAACTTCGGTGGTCTCGGTGGTTCGAGCAACAACGCCCACGCCGAGTTCTACCACCGCGTCGTCGGCGACCAGATCCACGGCGTGTTCGTGTTCGAGGTCGACGAGGGCTCGCACCTCTACCACCCCTTCGTCGGGCCGGGCATCGCACAGCCGACGGTGGTGACGCTCGAGGCGGCCGCCGTGCGTTGGAACGACGTGGTGTTCCCCGAGCCCGAGGCCGAGCCGCAGAAGGGTCTTGGTGCGGATGGCGCGGACGCGTTCGTCTGGGCGCACCACGGCACGTTCGCGGCCTACGTCACCGGGACGGTCGCGCAGGACGCGCGCGCGCCGGGACCCGACGACATCGCGATCACGATCGAAGGTCAGACGTGCGACGAGAAGGGCTGCGTGACCTACCACGAGGACCTGTCCAGCGAAGGCGACGGAGCCGGTGACGCCGAGATCGACGCGCTCTTCGCGGGCGCGGACTGGGACGCGCTGTACGCGAACTGGCCGCTGGATCTGGCGACGCGGGAAGCTGCGACCTACGTCGAGTTGGGATTGACGGCGCCCGCGATCGAGAAGGGAGTCGTCGAGCCCGCCGAGCCCGCCGAGGGTGGCGACGGAACGGGCGACGAGGAGGGCGACGGACTGCTGCAGCTGCTCCTGCTCGCCATCGGCGGCGGGTTGTTCGCGCTCGTCATGCCGTGCACGTACCCGATGATCCCGATCACGATCTCGTACTTCACCAAGCAGGCCGAGGCGCGCAACGGGCACGTCTGGCCGCTGGCGCTGGTCTACGGCGGCGGCATCGTCGGGATGTTCACCAGCATCGGCCTGATCGTTCTGTTGTTCGACGTCTTCGCCGACGCTCTGGGGCTGGCGAAGGGGGACGCGGGCTCGGCGATCATCCGGTTCGCGGTCAGTGGCGGCTTCAACCTCGCGATCGGGGTGATGTTCCTCTACT
Source organism: Rohdeia mirabilis (assembly GCA_007750655.1). Classification (GTDB taxonomy): domain Bacteria; phylum Planctomycetota; class UBA1135; order UBA1135; genus Rohdeia; species Rohdeia mirabilis. The sequence continues at coordinate 4,852,108 of CP036290.1, read as the reverse complement.
TCGCGCTCGTGCTGTTCGGAGCGATCAACCTGAACCCGCCCCAGTGGGCGATGGGGCTGGTCGGCAAGGCTCAGGGCAAGGGCGGCATCGGCGGCCTGTTCATGATGGGCGCGCTGCTGGTCGTGACGTCGTTCACGTGCACGGGCCCGTTCGTCGGCTCGATCCTCGGCACGGCGGCCCAACAGGGCGGTACGCGTGTGTTGCTGGGCATGTTCGTCTTCGGTCTGACGCTGGCGACGCCGTTCGTGCTGCTGAGTCTGGTGCCCGGGCGCGTCTCGACCATGCCGAAGGCGGGCGCCTGGATGAACACGGTGAAGATCGCCCTCGGCTTCGTCGAGATCGCCGCTGCGCTCAAGTTCTTCTCGAACGTCGATCTGGCCTGGAACTGGGGGATCCTGCCCCGTGAGCTGTTCCTGTGGATGTGGGCCATGCTCGCCCTGATCACGGCCGCGTTCCTGTTCGGCTTCATCAAGGTGAAGGGCGAGTCGGGCGAGATCGGGCCGGGGCGCATGGCGGTGGCGTCGGCGTTCGCCGTGCTGGCTGCGTACTTCGGTTATGGCGCCATGGGCAACCAGTTGGGGGGCGCGATGACCGCGCTCGCTCCGCCGTACTCGAACCGCGTGGTCAACAACCCGAAGATCGACGAGATCGAGCGCACGTTGGAGTCGATCAAGCGAGCCCTGTCACAGGGCGGCGATGGAGCGACGAGCTTCGGTGACCTGAAGGAGAGCGGCCCTGTCGTGATCGTCGACGACCTCGAGGCCGCGGCGCAGAAGGCGCAGGAACTCGGACGCGGACTGTTGATCAACTTCACCGGCCACATATGAGTGGTGTGTCGCCAAGTGGAACTCTCCGTGTTCCCGCAGCCGGCGGTCGCCGCTGCACTCTCCAACTACGTCGAAGCCCGCTACCACACCGACGACGACGCCACGAAGGCCGTCCAACTCGAGATGACGGGCACTCTGACTCAGCCGACGTTCGTGATCGTCGACCCCGTGACGATGGAGGTCATTCGCCAGGCGCCACAGCCGCTCTTGAGCGTGGAGAAGGCGCTGGCCTTCCTCGAGCAGGATTGATCGGTACGGCGTCAGGCACGCAGCTGCCACCTGCCCCCGACGACGCGGCGAATCGCAGCGTCTCGGCGCGGCAGGTGGCAGCTGCGTGCCTGACGCCGTACCGATCAATCTAGCGCGGCGCGGGCCAGGTCTGCACGATCCGCCACGCCAGCGAGTAGCCCGACTCGTCCTCGCCGATGAGGGTGAAGACGACGAGGTGGTCGTGACTGCCCGAGACGGCGGAGCGCATGGCGTAGGTGTGGCCGACGAGGGCCGAGGTGCCGAGGTCCAACTCGAACGCCTGGATGCGCTCTTGATCCTCGGGTGAGACGTATCGGCCCGTCTCGGGGTCCCGCGGAGCGAGCTGTACCAGGTGCAGGAAGGCGAGCGCCTCGCGCGCCGCTTCTGTGATGTGGGCGGGTTCCGCACCGCCCATGACCGCACCCAGCTCGGCGAACGGGACGATGCCCAGGTCGACGATCAGGCCGATGCTGCGCCCTGACAACCCGCTCCAGAGCAGGTCTTGTTCGAGGCCGAGCTCCGGCACGTCGTCCCAGGAGTTGCTGCACCGGACGAACGAGTAGTAGGCGCCGAAGTCCGTCTCCGGAACCAGCGCGTCCCACTCGCCGCGTTGGAGGATCCGCGCGAAGCCTGTCGACGGTGCGAAACTCGTGTCGTCGGGCCCGAGGGCCGCGAGATAGTGCTCACGGAGGGCGGCCGGCACTTCGAACAGTCGCTCGCGGGCGATCGCGCGGAGCGACGCGATGAAGCCCTCGAGGCCGGCGAGGTCCATGGCCGTCAACCAGGCGGGAACGACCTCGTCCAGAGCGGGGTGGCGCGAGGGCGTGTACGAACCGCGCCACTCGCCGGGGGTGGCGCGCGCATCGAGCGTCCGCCAGGTCAGCGTGCAGCCGTGGTTGTCGAGTGCTTCGACGCGGAACGCGACTACGTGGTCGGCCTCGTGGGGCTTGAAGCTGCGCAAGAGGTACGACGTACCGACCTTCTTTGGCTTGAACGACTGCGGGAGCGTGCGCTCGATCGCCCGGAAGTCCGAACCGTGCGCGGCGTCCTCGAGCGTGTAGTCGGCCCAGATCAGCTTCCAGCGCTCGACCGCATCGGGGGCGAGCCAGTTCGGCGCACCCCGTTCGCCCGGTACGAGGCTCTCGAGCCCCACGTCGCCGAGTTCGAGGAGGATGCCGAAGTCGTGGCCCGCGAAGCCGGAGCGGAACGCACCGCCTCGGAACGACAGGTCCGGCGAGGCGTCGTAGCTGTGCTGCTCGGTCGTGAACGAGAAGTACGCGCCGCCGCCCCGCATCGTCAGCAGGTTCTCCGACACCGAGCCGTCCAACAGGCGCGCGATGCCCGTGTTCGGCAGGGCGAGCAGTCCGCCCGCCGACGCCACCGTAGCCGGATCGGGCGTCAGCAAGACGTCGCCGATCGCGCGCTGGGTGAGGACGGCGTAGCGCAGCAGATCGGAGAGCGACGCGGCTGTGAGTTGCACGTCCGTCGGAACGGGCGCGTCGTCCTGCTCGACACTGCGGCGCTCGCTGGCGGTGTCCGTCGCTGCACCGGCGGCGAGCAGCGGCGCCGAGTGCACGGGCTGTGGCGTGTTCGGTACCAGCAGTCCGTGCAGCACTTCGGTGCTTCGAGTCGGTTCGGCCGCGAGGCCTTTCACGAGGACGACCGCCCCCAGGCCGACGATCACGACGCCGACCGTGGCCAGGGCGGCGGTGCTCGGTGCGGACACCGTCGTCGCTGTCGCCTTCGAATCCGGTGCGGCGAGCAACAGCCCTGCCCAGGCACTGCGTCCCCCCTCGAACTCGTTGTCCAGGCGGCCGCGCAGTTGTTCGTGAGCGCGACTGAGCTGGGACCTGACGGTGGCGGCGGAGCGCCCGAGCCGCTGGCCGATCTCCTCGGTCGAGAGCTCGTCGTAGTAGCGCAGCAGGACGACGGACGCGTACGGCTCGTCGAGCGCGAGGACCGCGTCGACGACTTCGCGCTGCGCCGAGAGCCGTTCGTGCGTGCGCGCGACGGACTCGACGGCTTCGGACCGAGCGACGTCGACCTCGCGTTGCCGCGAACGAGCGCTCGACCGGCGAGTGTCGAGCGCGAGGTTTCGGGCGACGCGACCGAGCCAGGCCCGCAGCATCGTCGTGCGGCGCGGCGGGTTGCGCAGCGCGCGCACCCAGGTCTCTTGCACGACGTCGTGGACGCGGTCGTCGTTGCCCAGAAGGCCACGGGCGACGGCCCGGACGAAGGCTTCGTGCTGGAGGAGGCGTTCGGCGGAGATGGTCGGGGTCTGCGTCATGGCGGCGAGCGTCGAGTCGGGGCGAGCGGTTCGACCCATGAACGCCGGTACCCGTCGGAGCGCGGCACGAAACCGAGGATTGATCGGTACGGCGTCAGGCACGCAGCTGCCACCTGCCGCGCCGAGACGCTGCGATTCGCCGCGTCGTCGGCGGCAGGTGGCAGCTGCGTGCCTGACGCCGTACCGATCAATCTAGCGCGGCGCGGGCCACGGGCTCCGGGTGCTACCCTCGCCGCCATGGACGACATCGCGCGCGCCAAGCAGGCGGCCGGACGACGGGCCGTGGGGTTCGTCGAGGACGGCATGACGCTCGGGCTCGGCACGGGCAGCACCGTGCGGCCCTTCCTGGACGGGCTGGCGGAGCGCATCCGCGCCGAAGGGCTCGTCGTGCGCGGCGTGCCGACCTCGGAAGCCACGGCCGCGATCGCCCGCGAGTTGGGCATCCCGCTCGCCACGCTGGCCGAGGTCGAGTCGATCGACGTCACCGTCGACGGTGCCGACGAGATCGACGGCCAGTTCGCGATGATCAAGGGCGGTGGCGGCGCGCTGTTGCGCGAGAAAGTCGTCGCGCGACTGACGGCGCGCGAAGTGGTCGTCGTCGATCCGGCCAAGGTGGTCGAGCGCCTCGGCACGACCTTCCGCCTGCCGGTCGAAGTCGTGCCGTTCGCGGTGCCGGTGATCGAGCGCACCCTGCGCCACCTGGGGCTCGAGCCGAGTCTGCGCGGCGCCGAGACACCGGCCGGCGGCTACCGCACGGACAACGGGAACGCGATCCTCGACTGCCACGTGCCGGGCGGCATCAGCGACCCGGCCGGCCTCGAGCGCGAACTGGCCTCCCTGCCCGGCGTGGTCGAATCGGGGCTCTTCGTGGGACTCGCCCACGTGCTCGTCATCGGGCGCCCCGACGGGACGAGCGAGGTTCGCGAGCGCACCTAGCGCTCCCTGACGGTGACCAGTCGACGCAGCGGGCGTCGGTGTACGGCACGCTGGTCCAATGTCTGGACCCCGCGACCCCGCGACCCCACCCACCATGAAGCACACGCTCCTCTCCACTGCTGCTCTCGCCACGGCGCTCGCTCTCACCGGCTGCGGCAACTCGATCACGAACAGCGAGGCCCGTGATGCGGTCGTCGGTCCGCCCCTGGGCTCGAGTGTCGTCGTCACCTACGGCAACGCCTCGACCGAGTGGCGACACGAGGGCACGCTCCGGGGGATCGGGCGGGAGTGGGTCGGCGTCGAGAGGGGATCGGGGTCCGTCCTGTGGATCCCTGCCCACTCCGTGCGCCTGATCGAGCAGACGGAGTAGATCCCGCGTCGTGGAGCTGGGCGTGACCGGCGGATGGAACTCCGCTTCTCGGCGGGACTTGGCATGTGAACTCGGCGCGGGCGTGGACATTCTATTGAGACTGCGTCTCAATTGCAGGGAGACGGGGGCCGCCGCTGGCCCACCCCAGAACGAACACCGACCGACACCGAACCTCCATGCGCCTAACACTCACCGGAGCGCTGCTCCTCTCCACATCGGGCATCGCCAGCGCCCAGGACTTCACAGCCACCTCGATCTTCGAAGGTCCGACACTCGACTGCTACGTCACCGACTCGGGCTCCGACACGGTCTGGCGCCTGTCCGACCGGAACCTCGACGGCGACTTCCACGACCCCGACGAAGTCGTCGCGTTCTACGACGAGGCGCTCGGTTCGATCGCCCTCGGCAACAACAACTCCGTCGCGGTCGCTCGCAGCGGAGTCGTCTTCATCAGTGACACGTCGTCCGACCTGATCATCGCGCTCGTCGACCTCGACGGGGACGGCACGGCGCACGGACCGGGCGAGCACACGGTCTTCTTCGACGGCGATCCCAGCGTGAACCTGTCCGGGATCGCGATGGAGTCGCCGAACGCCATCGCTCTCGATGCCGACGGTCGCGTCCTCGTCGCCGACGCCGACAACGGTTCAGGCGGCACGGATCAGGTGCTCCTCCTCGAGGATCTGAACGGCGACGGTGACGCGAACGACCTGGGCGAAGCGCGCGTCTACTTCGAACCCGACTCGTTCGGGAGCGTCGGCGACGTCATCCCCAACTCGATCGACATCCTCCCCGACGGTGACCTGCTCTATCTCGAAGGCGGAGCCACCGGCATCGTCGCCAAGGGCCTCTATCGCCTCAGCGACCTGAACGGCGACGGCGTGATCGACCCGTACTCGGCCGAGTTCGACGTGTACTTCACTCCGCCATTCCTGCCCGGAAACGCCTTCATGTGGGACTTCGGCGTGGCGCCCGACGGCACCGTCTACATCGCCGACTCGGGCAACGACGTGATCTGGAGGATGCGCGACCAGAACGGCGACGGCGGGATCGACAACACCGCCGAACTGGACATGTACTGGGTCGCGAGCGGCTCCAGCACCATCTGGACCGTTCAACCCACCGGCGCGGGCGAACTGCTCGTCGCCGAGTCGCAGTCGCCCGACCGGATCTTGGTCATGCAGGATCTCGACGGGAGTGGTTCGATCGACCAACCGGCCGAGACGCGCGTCGTGTACCAGGACGACGTGTCGGCGCAGGACATCTCGAATCCTCGCGGTCTGAGCTGGCGCCGCGCCCCCGCTCTCACTGCGCCGACTCGCGCGCGGATCGGTAGCGTCGTGCCGTTCGGGATCCGTGGTGCAGTGGGTGAACTCGCCGTCCTGTTCGGTTCGTTCGCGCCTCTGTCGACCCCGATCTCGCTTCACGAGTTCGGCCTCCTGGGGCTCGATCCGAGCTTCGCCACGGTCTACGCCGTGGTCGAGGTCGGTGCCGACGGAGCGGGACGCGGCACGCTCCAGGTTCCCGGTACTCCGGGGGCCGTGGGGCAGGTGCTCCGCCTTCAAGCGCTCGTGGGTTCGATCGCACGTCGATCACTGACGGCGCGGCACGACATGTTGGTGCGCTAACGGCGCTCGCGTTCGCGGGCGATACGCGACCACGCGCCATCGACGCGAGAAGCCCCCGTCGACTCGAGGTCGGCGGGGGCTTCTCACTGGGTGCGTCGCCCGGGGGCGGCGCGGGCCGATCACGCCTTTGAGCGCGACCGGCGGTCTATCGCGGGGTCGTCGAGCTCACAGGCTCGTGATGAACGCCAGGATCTTCTCGATGTCGTCGTCCACGTCGGTGGACTGCAGGCCGAGCTTGACCTTCGAGATGTTCGTGACGATGTCTTCGTGACCGCGCAGGTCGTGGAACTCGTTGTACCACTTGAAGGTGGTCGGGTAGCCCGCGTCGCCGTACTGCGCATCGAACATCTGGCTCTCAGGATCGATGATGTGGCGCATCGAGATCAGCGAGTGGTCGTGCATGTACGGGCCGGTCGAACTGGCACCGAGCTTCGTCGGGATCGAGAACAGCTGGTCGCCGCGGGCGAACACGCGCAGCGGGCTCTGCGGATCGAAGGGATCCTCGAGGCAGGGGTAGCTGTTCGGGTCGTCACGCGTGAAGTCGGACGCGGTGTCCGGGTACAGCGGGGTGTAGCCCTCGAGGTCCGAGTAGCCGTCCAGGTTCCGGTCGTTGTCCGGCACCATGTCGTCGTTCTCGTCCACGTTCACACCCGAGTTGATGTTGCGGACGTTCAGGCTGACGATGTTCTCGCGCAGGCTGAAGCAGTTGTTGTCCACGACGAATCCGAAGTCGAGCGTGTCGGTCAGCTGCGGGTTGAGGAAGTCGGCCGTGTAGCCGCGAACGTCGCTCGCTCCCGACTGGTCCGGGTGACACGTCGCACAACCGGCGGTCCGACCCAGGGGGTTGGTGCCGGTGTCGTTCGAACCGAAGAACAGGTCGCGTCCGATCGCGGCATCCGCGGTCAGGTCGCCCGTCGTCGCGTCGATGTGCGGGTTGAGCGGCACCGGAATGACGTGGTGGTAGTCGTTCAGGTTCATCTGCTCGGCGTCGGTGAAGATGCCGTGCCCGCCGTTCTCGCCACCGAACATCGGGCCGGTCTCACCGAAGTTGATGCGCGTGCCCTTCCAGAGCAAGAGACCGGTCGCCAGCGGACCGCCGTACACGGGCATCGTGCTGCGCGGGCCGTCGAGACGCTGCCAGACGATGCCGTCCTCGCCACCTTCGTAGTGGCACGAGGCGCACGAGTTGTTGAACTTGCCGGTGGTCTGCGGACGGGAAGCGTCCTCGAAGATCTCCTGACCCTTGCGCTCGCTGAGCGTCTTGAGGTCCGGACCGGTGTGCGTCGCGATCTGCGAACGCTCCTTGGTCATGACACCCGTGCGGAAGTCGACGCGGATCACCGAGAGGGTGCGCGTGACTTCGTTCTGGATGTAGAGCAGGGCGTCGTCGTTGGTGGTGCTGGCGTCGGGCTGCATCACCCAGCCGAGCGGCAGGTCGCCCATCGGCGTCGTCGTGTCGAGGCCGGCGCGCTCTTCGAAGTCGTAGCGGGGCGGGAAGACCGACATCAGACGCAGTCCGCCGGCGCGCCGCTCGAAGAGGAAGACGTCCTCGGAGCCGCGGTTCAGCATGAGGACGCGATCGCCGGTGCTGTTGAAGAGCGCCTTGCTCGGAAGGCCGGCGCGGCGACCCATCTTGCCTGTCTCGTAGCCCTCGGTTCCGAGGACGACCTGCAGAGCGTTGGTCAGCGCGATCGGCTGGCCGGGCTCGATGATCGCGGCCTGGACGTTGACGACCGTTCCGGCGAGGACCGGCGCGGTGCCGATCGGGAAGTTGCCGCCGCGAACCCCGTCGCCGAGGCCGGTGAGGGTGATCGGGCCCGTGAAGCCGATCAGCTGCGAGCCGTCCATCACGCCCGGCGCGGTGAACGGAGCCGGGAGCACGTCGCCGAACCAGGCGACCACGGTCGCGCTCGGCGAGGCACCGGTGACGCGCAGGCGCGCGGTGCCGCCGAGGACCGGGTTGCCGACGCCGCCGAGGGTCGCGATGCCCGTCGTGGTGCGGCCGTTCTGGTTCACGCCCAGGGGCACGTACTCGGCCGGGGTGTCCGTGTCGGCGAGCTCGTGGTGCAGGCGGCCCGACTTGTCACCGGGCTGGCCGAAGCTCTTGTTCTGGACGTCGAGGATCGTCAGCGACGGGTAGATCCGGTTCGCGAAGTCACCGTCGAGGCCCGGACCGAAGTCGTGACCGACGTCGTGGTTCGCGTTGGCGAGCTGCTGGGGGACCACCGCCAGGCGGCCGTCCGGCGACAGGGCGACGTCCGTGCTGAAGCGCGGCGTGCCCTGACTCTTGATGATCTGGACCGGGACCGGGTTGTTCAGCGGGTGGAACGGGTAGTCGTCCTGCTGGATCTTGGAGTCCAGGGCGATGGCCGTCGGAACGCCGGCGCCGTCGAGCGTGATGTCGAGGACCGAGATCCACGGCGAACGCAGGTGCGTGACGAACGCCTGGGTCGAGTCGGCGGTGATGGAGAAGCCGCGCGGCGTGCCGAGGTCCGGGATGCCGTCGAGGTCCTCGTCGAGATCGGCGACCGTCTTGCCCGGCGCGATGAAGTTGAGGTCCCAGTCGTACGCGAGGCGCGTGATCTCGGCGAACGTGGTCGAGTCGAGCACGATCATCTCGCCGGAGCGCTGGGCCGAGACGAGGAAGTACTTCCCGTTCGGAGCGAGCGTGATGCCGTAGGGCTCGGTGCCCACGTCGACGAGGGTGTCGACGACCGTCTTCGTGGCCGTGTCGATGACGCTGATGCTGCCGCGGACCTCGGAGCCGTTGAACGGCGTCACGAAGTTCGTCTCGATCGGCACGTTGCCGCGCTGGTTGACCACCAGGAGGTGGGCGCCGTCCGGCGTGAACGCCAGGCTGCGGGGCCAGACGCCGACGGTGATCTCGGACAGCAGCGTGCCGGAGGTCGTGTCGACGAGCGCGACGGAGTTGTTGTCGCGGTTCAGGGTCCAGACGCGCGCGGAGTCGACGGGGTCGACGGCGACGGCCTTCACCTGACTCTGGGCCAGACCCGGGGCTGCGAAGGCAGCGAGGGCGAAGGGCGCCAGAAGGAGTGTGCAGCGATTCATCGAAGTGGTGCTGAAGAGGTGAGGAACGGAGCCGCGGCGGGCCGAGACCGGGATGGGAGGGCCGGTGGTCGCCGCGGTGGAGCTCGGAGGGATCGATCGCGCCCGGTCGGCCCGGTTGGCGGGGGCCGACGACGCTCGAGAGCAGCCCTTCGGGGCGCTCGACCCCGTGGATGGGGCCAAGGAAACCGCAAAAGACTACCCGGAGTCCGGCCACCGTGGGGTGACGACGAGACTCCCGCAGTCTTGAGGCGGAAGAAGCTACCCACGGGTTCCGCAAAGTTGTTCCGCAGGTGCGAAGACAGTGCTCGGCCACACGGGGGCGGCCAGGAGGGGGCGAACGCTGCAAGTCCAGCTGAGTAGCCGTGTTGGGGGCTCCCTCGGGAGTTGGCACCCGGCTTGCGTCCACGGGGGGCATGACGAGTTCCCAGACGCTCATCCCTGCGGGTGACGGATCGGTCGGCACGGACCGTTCCGCCAACCTCCGTTCGGCCGCCAACCGCGGTCGGACGGGGGCCGTCGGAGCGTCCCAGGACGAGTCCCAGGCCTTCTCGAGGCGCCTCGAGGAAGCCGGCGAACGCCGCCGCTCGCGCACCGAGGTGGAGCGCGACCGCGACGAGGCGGACGGTCCGGATCGACCGGATCGCTCGGACGCCGACGACTCGAAGGTGTCCGTCGGGGTGCACCAGGGGGCCGAAGAGGGCGTCCAGGCCGCGGGGGAGGGGGGTCCTGACCCCTCCGCCGCTGCGGACCGCCCGACCCGCGACGACGAAGCCGAAGACGAGGCCAGCGGCGTCCCCGGCGCTCCTTCCGCCATCGTCGACGAGCGACCCGTCGGCGCTGGCACGGTCGCCGAGGGCGTCGACGCCGCGGGGGCCAGCGCCGCCGCGTCCGTGGCTCCTCCGGCCGTCGGCAACGTGGCCGTCGGCGACCGCGGGGCCCGCGCGGAGGCCTCGAAGACACCGACCTTGCCCGGAGTCGCCGCCGCCTCGATCCAGGGCGCGTCCGGGATCCAACCGGGCCAACCGTCGACCGGAACCGGTGGCGAGCCCGACCCCGGCCTCGACGGCGAGGCGCTGGCGGACGACGGCGCCGAGGTGCTCCTCGACACCCGCGCGGACCGTTCGGTCGACGGCCGAGCGACGACCACGAGCGAGCGCGGACCGAACGGCACCGACGCCCTGCGCGCCGACGCCGCCGCGCGCACGGCTCCCGTTCCGACCGACGCGGCCGCCACGGCTCGCCTCGCCCAACTCAACGACCGCGCCGCCCAGGCGCTCGATCAGATCCGCGTCGCGATCCACCCCGGCATGCGCCGCATCTCCATCGCTCTGACGCCGATCGATCTCGGTCGCGTCGACGTGCGCATCGCGCTCGAGGGCGACGGCCTGGTCGCACACCTGCGAGTGGAAGCACCCGAGACCTACCAGGCCCTCGAGCGCCACCTGCCCGAACTGCGCGCGAGTCTCGAACGGGCCGGCCTGGACGTGACGCGCCTCGACGTGTCCCAGGACGCGCCCGACCCGAACGGTCGCCGCGACGGCTCCGACGGCGGGCGCTCCGAAGCGCGTGCTCGAACGAACGCGAGCGACGCCGACGAACACACGACGGCGAGCGTCTGGTTCCGACCGAACACGCTCACCGATCGAAGCGTGGACACGCTGGCTTGACCGCCGCTCGTCCCACCGCACACCCCTACCCAACCGAACCGATGGACATCGACGGCATCTACGCGGACTCCGCAGCCAGTCAGATCACGACGAAGGGCGACGCCAACCTCGACCGTGACGCCTTCATGCAACTCCTGGTGACGCAGATGCAGAACCAGGATCCTCTCGAACCGAAGGGTGGGGAGGAGCTGTCGGCACAGCTCGCTCAGTTCTCCTCGCTCGAGCAGATGGAGCAGATGAACGAGAACCTGACGACGATGGTTCTGCTCCAGCAGTCGAACGCACTGTTGTCGCAGCTGTCGGAGAGTTCCGCCCTCATCGGCAAGGACGTCACCTGGTCGGACCCCGACCTGGGCACGAGCGGAACGGGGACGGTCGAATCCGTCCGCCTCGCCGAGGGCCTGACGTTCCTCAGCATCGACGGCCAGGACATCCCCCTCTACTCGATCACCGAGGTTCTGGGCGATGCCGACGCCGCGGCCGACGCGGTCGCCGACGGCACCGACACCGAAGATTCGACCTCCTCCGACTCCAACTGATCCCACTCCCCGGGACCCCCTCGCGAACGCACCACCATGTCCAGAGCTCTACTCTCCGCCCTCGGCGGCCTGCGCGCCCACCAGGATTGGATCGACGTCATCGGCAGCAACCTGGCGAACTCGAGCACCAACGGCTTCAAGTCGTCGCGCGCTCTGTTCTCCTCGATCCTGAGCCAGACCCTGCGTGAGGGCTCGCCGCCCTCGAACACGCTCGGCGGTACGAACCCGATGCAGATCGGTCTCGGCACCAGCCTCTCCGTCGTCGACCGCGACGTGACCCAGGGCACGCTGGGCTTCACGGGACGCACGTTCGACCTGGCGATGCGTGGGAGCGGCTTCTTCGCCGTGTCCGACGGCCAGCGCAACCTGTACACCCGCGTCGGCGCCTTCGGTCTCGACGCCGACCGCAACATGGTGGACCAGCGGACGGGCTTCCGCGTGCTCGACGACACGGGCTCGCCGTTCCGCATCGACACCGATGCGAACGTCGCGCCCCGGGCGACGAGCGAGGTCAACATGATCGGCAACCTGCCGGCCGAGGTCGGCGGTCCGCTGGCTGAGATCCTGAACACGTCGAACGGCATCAAGGACGGCACGTCGGCTCTTCTGACCGGTTCGGTCGCGCCGCCCGGTGGGATCCTGACCGGCCTCACGCCGAGCACGACCTACTCGATGACGATCACGGCCAACGGCAGCGCAGCGCAGACGATCGCTCTGACCAGCAGTGCGACCGGCGAGATCCAGATGACCGACGTGGTCAACGAGATCAACACCAACGTCAACGGTGTCACCGCGATGCTCAACGGTGCGGGCCAACTCGAACTGACGAGCGACCGCACCGGTGAGGCGTCGACGATCCTCGTGACGCCCGCTGCGACCGGTACGGACCTGGCTTCGACCCTCGGCCTGCAGAACGGACTGCAGTCCGGAACCGAGTCGACCGCCACGGCTCTGACCGCGCTCAACGCGATGCCCTCGAACCTCGTCGACTACGTGGACGGCGACCAGATCACCGTCTCCGGCACCGACGCCGACGGATCGGTCGTCAGCGCGACCTTCACCTACGGCGCCGCGAACGACGGCACGACCGTGGGCGACCTGGTCGCCTTCCTCGACGGCTCGTTCCCCGAGTCGACCGTCGCGTTCGACGCGGCGAGCGGCCAGATCTCGGTCACCGCGAACGAGGGCGGCGAAGCGGCGATGGCGTTGGTCCTGACCGACGGCGCGGCCAACACGGGCTCGGCGAACTGGGCCGCGAACGCCTTCTCGGTCTCCACCCAGGGCACCGGTCCCGACCTGGTCGAGACCTCGATCCAGGTCTACGACAGCGCCGGTCTCGGCCACATCGTCAACTTCACGCTCGAGCGCATCGACGACAACTCGTGGCAGATGAGCACGTCACTGCCCGACGGCTCGGGCGTGATCCTGAACGGTGGGACGACCACGGTGACCTTCGCCGACGACGGGACTCTGCAGGGCAGCGGCGCATCGGCCGTGACGGTGCAGTTCACCGGCTCCGGCGCGCAGTCCATCGACCTGTCGTTCGCCGGTATCGACTCCGTCCAAGGTGTCACGCAGTTCGGCGGCGCGACCTCGCTGGTCGCCGACTTCCAGGACGGCTACCCGGCCGGATCGTTGTCGAACCTCTCGGTCAACGCGGACGGTTCGGTCACCGGCTTCTACTCGAACGGACAGACCTTCGACCTCGGACAGTTCGGCGTCGCCACCTTCCCGAACGAGCGCGGCCTGTCGGACATCGGCAACGGCTTCTTCGCGGAGTCCGGCAACAGCGGTCAGCTGCGCCTGGGATCGGCGGACTTCGGCGGCGTCGGCGAAGTGGTCGGCGGCGCGCTCGAGGAGTCCAACGTCAACACGGCCGAGGAGTTCGTGCGCCTGATCCAGGCCCAGCGCGGCTTCCAGGCCAACGCGCGGATCATCTCCATCCAGGACCAGCTCCTGGAAGAGGCCGTGAACATCATCTGATCCTTCGGTAGCGCGTACTTCTCGGCGCGCGGCCCCCCCTCTCAGCGCGAGCGACCCGTCGCCGGCCCCAGGCCGCGGCGGGTCGCTCCTTCGATTCGCGGCGCACTTCTTTCCGCCCTGGAAGCACTGGCCCGGTGCTCCCTGCACGGGGGCGGAAAGTCTTTCGCTCCGCGAGCGCGCGACGTGGTTCGCGGGCTCACGAACGGGCCTCCCCAGTGGGTTCCGAGCCGTTCTGCCCACTTGGCATCCCGCTTGCTCCACGGGAGGCATGAATCGCGGTCTCTACTCCGCCATCTCGGCCATGCGTGGCTCGGAGAGGGCGATCCAGTTCTCGGCGAACAACCTCGCCAACCTGTCCACGCCCGGCTTCAAGCAGACCCGGACCGTGTCGGAGCAGTTCCTGGCTCTGACCGACCACGGCGTCGACATCGCGCGCGGCACGGTCGGATCGATCGACTTCTCCCAGGGGCCGATCGACGAGACCGGCAACCCGTTCGAGCTGGCCCTGGAAGGCGATGGGTTCTTCGCCTTCGAGAGTCCGTCGGGCGAGGTCCTCTCGCGTCAGGGGCGCCTCGTCGTCGCCGAGGACGGAGAGCTCGTCAGCCCCGACGGCCTGCCCATCGCCTGGGAGGAACGGCGCGGCCCGCTCGACCCCTTCAGCACCGACTTCAGCGTCCGCGAGGACGGCGTCGTCAGTCAGGACGGTCGAGAGCTCGGGAAGCTGCGCCTCGTGGACCTGCAGGACCGCAGCACGCTCGTCGCGCTGAGCAACGGCTACTACCGCGCACCGCTCGACGCCGTCGAGATCAACGCCACGGCCGTCATCCACCAGGGCGCCGTCGAGAAGCCGAACGTCTCCGGCATCGAACAACTCGTCGAGATGGTCGCCCAGCAGCGCTCCTACGACGTGGCGTCGCGCAGCGTCTCACTCATCAGCTCGAGCTACGAGCGACTCAACCGACCGAACGCCTGATCGCGGCCCACCCGGCCCCGTCGATCGAGCACCGAAGAACACGCCTATCCCCCCGAAGATCATGATTCGAGCAATGCGAACGGCTGCGAGCGGAATGCTCGCGCAGCAGATGCAGGTGGACTCGCTCGCGAACAACATCGCGAACTCCAACACCGCCGGCTTCAAGCGCGACCACGTCGCCTTCAAGTCGCTGCTCTACCGCACCTACCGCGATCCCGGTGCGCTGACGGGTCAGAACTACGCCACGCCCACCGGTCTCCAGATCGGTTCGGGCGTCGAGATCGGAAGTTCGATCAAGCAGCACCAGCAGGGCGACATGGACCCGACCGGCAACGAGCTGGACATGGCCATCAACGGCCCCGGGTTCTTCCAGGTCTCGCTCGGCAACGGCGAGTTCCGCTACACCCGCGACGGCTCGTTCCGCCGCGACGCGACCGGTTCGATCGTGACGGTCGACGGCTTCTACCTCGAGCCGCGCGTCCAGATCCCCGAAGGCGTCACGGGCCTGACGATCGGCGCCGACGGCACGGTCTCGGGCATCACACCCGGTGGCGATGCGGCGCGCTTCGACGAGATCCTCCTGTACGTGGTTCCGAACCCCGCGGGCATGAAGGCGTCGGGCGCCAACTTCTTCCAGACGACGGCCAGCTCCGGACAGGCCGTCCAGCGCACGGCCGGTGCCGACGGTGCGGGCTTCATCCGCCAGGGCGCGCTCGAGCGCTCGAACGTGCTCGTGGTCGAGGAGCTGATCGAGCTCATCCAGGCCCAGCGCAACTACGAGGTCAACAGCCGGACCATCAAGGTCGGCGACGAGATGCTCCAGCAAGTCAGCCAGCTCATCAACTGATCGGAACGCCGCCATGATTCTCTGTGCACTCCTCCTCGACGGCGCTTCGATCGTCCTGTCCCCCGACGCGTCCGTCACCGGCAACTCCATCGAGCTCGGCGAAGTCGCGACGATCACGGGCGTCGACGAGGCCACGCGAGCCACGCTGGCCGCGATCGACCTGGGCTACTCGCCCTCGCCGGGCTACTCGCGCCTCCTCTTCGCCGAGCGCGTCGCCCAGGCGATCACGCTCGTCCAACCTGGATTCGTGTTCGAGATCACCGGCTCGGCCACCTGCAAGGTCCAGCCGATCACTCGCATCGTCGAGAGCAGCCAGATCATCGACGTCGCTCGCCAAGCGCTCGCCGCGGCGGTGACCGGTGGTCGCACGACGTTCGAACTGCAGCAGGGAGTGGTCGACGTCGAAGTGCCCGAAGGTGGCAGCGATCCGGTCGTGCGCGCCTCGCTCAACTCGGCCGACGTCCGAACCGGCGTTCAGTCGGTCACGGTGCGCGTCGAGGTCGACGGCCGTGCCTACGCCACGCGCCAGGTCCACTTCCGTGTCCAGCGCTGGGAGCTGGTCGCCGTGCTCGAGCGCTCGATCCCGTCGGGGACGGTCATCACGGCCGACATGCTCGAACAGCGTGAAGTGCTCGTCCCCAGCTCGCGCACCGACTCGGCTCTCACCAGCTCGATGTTGGTCGGAGCCGTGGCCGCTCGTCAGCTCGAGGCCGGCCGCGCCCTGGTCGGTCTCGACGTGCACCGTCCGCTCGCGGTCGAAGCGCAGGCGCCGATCATCGTCGAGGTGCGTCGCGGTGCCGTCAGTGCGCGCGCCGCGGCGATCGCACTGCAGGGCGGCGCTCTGGGCGAGCGCATCCGCATCCGCATCGCCGACAGCAGCCGCGAGATGTTCGGCATCGTCGAGAGCCGCAGTCTCGTCGTCGTCGACCTGGGCGCCAACTGAACCGCCGATCACCGAACAACCATGCGAAACCTCCTCAGCCTCCTTCTCACCGTCCTCGTCGCCGGCGGCGCGTGCGCGATCGACGCCGCGGCCCAGAACCGCCCCGGCTCGCTCTACAACACGGCGCACGGCCCCGTCGGACTGATCCAGGACAAGACCGCGCGGCGCATCGGCGACCTCGTCACGGTCGTGATCGTCGAGACCGCCGACGTCAGCAGCGAAGACTCGGCCGACACGTCGAAGTCCACGTCGCTCAACTACGAGATGACGAATTTCGACATCAAGCCGGACGCCTTCTCGCTACTGCCCTCGCTCGGCGCCAACTCGAGCGACTCCTTCTCCGGCTCCTCGCAGGTCGACAAGCGCGACTCGTTCGAGGCACGCATCACGGCCATGGTCGTCGACGTGCTGCCCAACGGGAACATGGTCATCAGCGGGCGGCGCGAACTGCGCATCGAGAACCAGGTGAAGCTCATCGAGTTCTCCGGCGTCGTACGCCGCTACGACATCGCCAGCGCGAACACCGTGCCTTCGGCGCTCGTGGCCGACGCGCGCATCTCATACGTCGGCGCGGGTCCCGCGACCGTCTCGACCCAGCGCACCGGCCTGGGCTCCTGGATCTACAACGCCCTCGACTGGCTCTGGCCCTTCTGATCCGCCTCCTCCGAAGGACCGATCCCATGAAACTCATTCTCTCCATCCTCTGCGCCGTCGCGTTCAGCGCGAATCCGCTCGCGGCTCAGGACGCCTCGTGGCCGCTGGCCGATGCGCCGCGCCCGACCGCCGCACCGGTGCGGACCCAGGCCCCCGCGCCGGCTCCCGCGCCCGCGGCCCAGGACCCGTCGCGCCGTCCCGTCGCGGACCCGAACCTGCCGAACTACGCCGGCTACCCGCTCTACGGCGGCGTCGAGGCGCCGCGTCAGCCGGTGTGGTCCTCGAGCTCGACGGTGCGCGTGGTCGAGCGCCCGCTGCGCGGTGAAGCTCCCGGCCGCAGCGGCCAGATCCGCGTGCGCATCCGCGACATCGCGATCATCCGCGGTCAGGAGACGAACGTCGTCCAGGGCGTCGGGCTCGTGATGGGCCTCGACGGCAGCGGTGACTCGGGCAACGCGATGACGTTCGCGCTGAAGAACCTTCTGAACACCCAGAACTTCAACCTGGAGCCGAGCCAGATCGCGTCGAACAACGCGGCCGTGGTCTGGGTCCAGGCGACGCTCCCCCCCGGCGTGAAGCCCGGACGCCACCTCGATGCGCGCGTCTCGTCGATGTACGACGCCGAGGACCTGACCGGCGGTTCGCTGGTGTGGTGCGAGCTGTTCGCGCCGGGTTCCGAAGACGTCTACGCCACCGTGGCCGGGCCGATCACGACCGGCGCGCTCAGCGCGAGCGGCGACGGTGCATCGGCCCAGCGCAACCACCCGACCGTCGGCATCGTGGCCCAGGGCGCCAAGGTCGAGCGCGAGGTTCCGAGCCAACTCGTGACGGACCTCGGCTTCCTGCACCTGGACCTCAAGTCGTCCAACGGGTCGTTCGGCAACGCCGTCCGCATCGCGAACGCGGTCGACACGATCTTCCCCGGTTCCGCCGTTCCGATCGACGCGATGACGGTGAAGATCGCCGTGCCGCGCGAGGTCGGAGAGGACCAGCGCGTCTACTTCATCAACGAGATCCTCCAGACCGAGTTCGTGCCCGAAGCCTCGGCACGCGTCGTCGTCAACGAACGCACCGGCGTCGTCATCCTCGGCGAAGAGGTGCGGATCGGTGCCGGCGGCATCACCAAGGGCAACCTCACCGTGACGGTCTCCGAAACGCCGGAGACGAGTCAGCCGGGCCCGTTGAGCAACGGCACGACCGAGAACCA
This sequence comes from Rohdeia mirabilis, assembly GCA_007750655.1. Taxonomy (GTDB): domain Bacteria; phylum Planctomycetota; class UBA1135; order UBA1135; genus Rohdeia; species Rohdeia mirabilis. Next base: position 4,833,929 of record CP036290.1, on the reverse strand, counting down.
GCCGCGCACGAACCTCCTCATCGAGGAGGAGGAACGCCAGCTGTCGATCATCAACGGCGCCGCGACCCTCCAAGAGGTCGTCGAGGTGCTCAACGTCCTCGGTGTGACGCCCCGCGACATGGTCGGGATCCTCCAGGACCTCTCGCGGGCCGGCATGCTCCACGGCGAGCTGGTGGTGATGTGATGCGCGACGGACTCTCAGGACTCGGTGGAGCTGGTTCCGCCCTCGGCGTCGACGCGGCGCTCGCCAACGGCGCCGCCCAGGCCGACAAGGTCGCGAGCCTCGCCAACAGCGCCCGCGACATGCAGTCGCCCGAACGCGTGGCCGAAGCGGCGCGCCAGTTCGAGTCGTTGCTCGCGACCATGCTCGTCAAGGAGATGCGCGCCGGACTCGAGGAGGGCTTCTTCGGTTCGGGCCCCGGTGCCGACACGTTCTCGTCGATGCTCGACGAGAACCTCGGCAACGAGCTCGCGAAGCGCCCGCTCTTCGGGATGACCGAACTGCTCGGAGGCATGGCGCGTGCTCGCGTCGAAGCCGCTGCGAACGCCGCCGCGAACGCCGGCGCCGATGCGGCCGCCAATGGCGCCGCCACGGACGAGGTGGGCGCATGAACCCGCGCTCCCTCCTGCCTCGGCTCGAAGCCTGGGCCCAGGAAGAACTCGGCGTCCAGCAGCGCCTCGAGGCCGCGTTGATCGCCCACGAGCAACAGCTCGGCAGCGGTTCACCCGAGGACGTCGAGGCGTCGCTGCGCGGACTGCAGGGGCTCGACGCCCGCGGTGCAGCACGACGGCGCGAACTCGACCGCACCCTGCGCGAGCTGGCGGCGGCCTGGGGACTCGCGGCGGGAACACTCACGCTCGGCAGCGTCGCCGAGCGTTTCGGACCGGACGGCGAAGGACTCGGGCGGCTGCGCGTGCAGCTGCGCGCGGCCTGCGAAGCGGTCCAGGCGCGCTCGCGGCGTGTCGCGCTCGTCGCGCGACAGCAGCGCGAGATCGTTCGACTCGCGCTCGACACCGTCCTCGGTCCGCAGGGACTCGACGGCGAGCGCGGCGTACTCGTGGACTCGAGGGGCTGACATGGGATCGATCGGAATGAACACCGGCCTCCAGGCGCTGCTGACGGCTCAGTACGCGCTGGACACGGTCGGCAACAACATCGCCAACGCCTCGACGCCCGGCTACTCGCGGCAGAAGGTCGGGCTCGCGGCGGGCATCGGTCTCGATCGCGGCAACATCCTCGTCGGGACCGGTGTCCTGGCGGGCGATCTGACGCGCGTCGTCGACGACCTGCTCAATCGCCGCATCGTCGGTCAACTGTCGATCGTCGGGCGCCTCGACCAACAGCTCCAGCGCGCCAACGAGATCCAGTCGATCTTCGGCGACCTCGACGGCGTCGGCATCGGGTCGATGCTCGACAACTTCTTCGACCAGATCTCGTCGCTCTCGATCGACCCCAGCGATCCGGTGCGCCGCAGCTCGCTCGTCCAGGGCTCCGAGATCCTGGCGACGCGCTTCAACGAGGTGAACGCGGGTCTCGAGGAGGCGCAGACGTCGACCAAGAGTCAGGCCGAGATCGTCGTGCGTCAGATCAACGACCTCGCGGCCCAGATCGCCGATCTCAACGTGAAGATCAACGAGGTCGAGGGCGGGCAGGTGACGGCCAACAGCCTGCGCGACCAGCGTCAGCAGATGCTCGAGCAGCTCTCCGAACTCGTGCCCATCCAGGTCAACGACTCGGGTCCGGGCGGCGTGCGGGTCCACGTCGGTGGCGCGCTCCTGGTCGACGCCTCGACGACGCTCCCGCTCGAACTGCAGGTCGCCGACGACGGCACGCTGGCGGTCATGGCGGAAGGAGCGAACTCGCCGCTGAAGAACCTCTCCGGCAAGCTCGGCGGCCTCCTGAACATCAGCAACGACTTCGTGTCCGACCTGAAGTCGGGGCTCGACGGCCTCGCGAGCCAACTGATCCTCGAGGTCAACCGCGTCCACACGACCGGCGTCCCCGGCAGCGGCCCGTTCAACAAGCTCGTCGCTGCGACGCCCCTCAAGGTCGCCTACGAAGGCGGAGTCCTGGGCGTGCAGAAGCTGTCCGACTCCGGCCTGCCCTTCGAGATCTCGAACGGCGAACTGACCGTCAACGTCCACGACACCGTCACCGGGTTGGTGGTCAAGCACACGGTCGCCATCGACCCCGACATGCAGGTCCAGGAGTTGGTCGACGCGATCAGCTCGATCCCCGACGTCCAGGCCTACGTCGACGACGCGGGTCACTTCACGATGACTTCGTCGACCGGCCATGCCTTCGAGTTCTCGAACCTCGTCGTGCCGCATCCGGACGTCGCCGGCACGTTCGGCGGAGCCAAGGCCTCGATCGGAACGGGCGCCAGCGAGCCGTTCGCGCTCGTCGACGGCGACACGCTGGACCTGTCGGTGATGGCCGGCGGGATCCCCTCCACCGTCTCCGTCGCGTTCTCCGCCTCGGACTTCGCAGCGATCGGTTCGGCGACCGCCGAGGAACTCGCGGCGGTGCTCAACGGCGATGCGGCGTTCGCGGCGTCGGGCGCGGTCGCGGTGGCCAAGGACGGCGGCCTGTTCGTCCAGACCACGTCGGGCGGCACGACCGAGAGTCTGACCATCACGGGTGGTTCGGCGGTCGGCGCACTCGGACTCGCGGGTGCCGTCGGCCAGACCGTGACCGGCGCGCTCGACAGCGTCGACGTCGAGATCGGCGGCTCGTACGACGGAGCGGGCGACGAGGTCTACACCCTCCGCCCGACCGGCGAGGGCAGCATCGGCACCACGCCCGGACTGACCGTGGAAGTGGTCGACTCGTCGGGCCAGGTGGTCGGATCGCTCGACGTCGGCGAGGGCTACGTGCCCGGAACTTCGCTCCAGTTGGCGAACGGACTCACCGCGAGCTTCGGCATCGGCGACGTCTCGGCCTTGGCCGGTGATCGCCTCTCGGTCGAAGCCACGGCCGACTCGGACACTTCGGACGTGCTCGCCGTGCTCGGTCTGAACACCTACTTCGAAGGCTCCGACGCGGGCTCGATCAAGGTGCGCGACGAACTCGTCGACGACCCGAGCCTCCTGGCGAGCTCCAGCAGCGGCAGCGGCGGGAACAACGGCACGCTGCTCGCGCTGCTCGAACTTCAGGACCGTTCGCTTGAAGCCCTCGGTGGCCAGGACTTCGGCGAGCGCTACGGACAGATGATCGCCGGTGTCGGCTTCGAGGTCGGATCCGCCGACGCGTCGTCGCGTTCCTCGCGCGCCGTGCTCGAGAGCCTCCAGTCGCGCCGCGACTCGATCTCCGGCGTCAACGTCGACGAGGAGCTCGTCAGCCTCATCCGCTTCGAGCAATCGTTCCAGGCCGCATCGCGCTACATCGCCGCTCTCGGCGAAATGGAGGACACGATCCTCTCCCTCATCTGAACGGAACCATGCGACTCTCGACCAACCAGACCTACGCCCTCGTTCTCGACGGCTTGCAGACGAACCTCGGTGACATGGTTCGCTACTCCGAGCAGGTCTCGACCGGGCGGCGCATCAACCGACCGTCGGACGACCCGACCGGGGCCGCGCTCTCGCTCGGTTTCGAGCGGCGCATCGCGGACATCGAGCGTTCGGCCCAGGCGGCCCGCAGCGGACGCGACACGGCCGACGGCGCGGCGGGCGTCCTGCAAGAGGTCTCGAGTCTCGTCTCCCAGGTTCGCGCGCTGATGATCCAGGGCATGAACGGCACGCTGGATCCGCAGTCGCGCGAGGCGATCTCCTCCGAGGTCGCCCTCCTGCGCGAGCAGCTCGTCACGCTCGGCAACACGCGCCAGGGGAATCGCTATCTGTTCGCCGGCTCGAAGACGGACACGCGCCCCTTCGCGGACGGTCCGGACGGGCGCGTGAACTACTTCGGCGACAACGTCCAGCAGGAGATCCGCATCGGACCGGGCGTGGGCATTCCGATCAACGTCTCCGGACAGTCGCTCTTCATGCTCGACCAGGGCTCGGGACCGAGCCTCTCCGGCTTCACCGGCCTCGCGTTCGGGGCCAGCGCGAGCGAGGGGGAGGGGTCCGAGAACGTGACCGTGCGCCACGACGCGACGGATCTCTCGGGGCTCGCGGGTTCGGGCATCGCGAGCGTCGCGGGCGGAGCGAACGACACGTTGATCGGCCCGGCGAACCTGGTGGTCGACACCACGGCCGGCACGATCCAGATGGGTTCGGGCACACCGGTCCCGATCCCCGCAGTGGGGTCGGAGAACTACACCGACCTCGTCGTCGAGAGCGAGACGGGGGCGAAGCTGCATCTCGATCTGACGCTGTGGAACGGCGCCGACGTGGCCGGGCCCGTCTCCGGTGATGGCTCGGTCTCGATCGACGGCGTGAACTTCCAGACCATCGACTTCTCCCTGCCCGAGATTCGGCTCGAGAACCCCGAGACCGGAAGCGTGCTCAACGTGAACGTCGCGAACGTCACGCGCGCGGGCGACGAGCTGATCCAGTTCTCGGGCGACGTGTCGCTGTTCGACGTGCTCGATGCCGTCGCCGCGGACCTCGCCAACTCGGAGAACTACACCTCCGACGAGATCTCGAAGCGGCTCGGCATGAACCTCGACGAGCTCGACCGCCACCACGACAACGTGCTGTCGGGGTTGGGCGTCCTGGGTTCGCGCAGTTCGCGACTGAGCGACGCGGCGAACCGACTCGACAGCCTCGAGATCAACGTGCAGAGCCAGCTCAGCACGGTGCGCGACACGGATCTGGCCGAAGCGGTTCTGGCGCTGCAACGGTCCGAACAGGTGCTCCAACTCAGTCAGGCCGTGGGCTCGCGGCTGATCCAGACCTCGCTGCTGAACTTCCTGTAGGCCCAGAACCATGAACTCCGGACCGATCGATCCGAGCAGGATCCAGAGCACCACGGGCGCGGCCGACGACGCGCAGCGCACCAGTGGACCGGCGACGTCGTCCGACGGCGCACTCTTCCGTGCACTGCTCGACCAGCTTGCGGGCAGCGCCGAGAAACTGCGCCAGAGCGAGGGCTCCGTCACCGATGCGGCGTCGCTGGCGGGTGCCGTCGAGGACGCCCGTTCGACCCTCGACGACGCGCTGTCGCTCCAGGAGCAGCTGCTCGAGGCCTACCGCCAACGCCGCGCCCAGGGTGCGTGACGTGAGCGACGCGAACCCGTTCGGCCGGCCCCGGGCCGTGCGACTCGATGTCGCTGGGCAGGAGCCGCGTCGTCCACGGGAGCGGCCCGTCGAGTCCGAGCGACTCGAGCCCGCCTCCGCTCGTTCGCCCGAGGACGTCCCCGTCGAATCCGTCGCGTTGCGCGCCATGGACGGCGCCGACGTGCTCGCGCTGTTCACGCGCGTATGGGGTCCCGAGCGCGACCTCGCCGCCGAGTACCCGCTGCTGTTCCGCGATCGCGAACGGCGGCGCGACGGGACGCGCGTGCTCGAACTCGGCGCGCTCCAACGCACCCCGGGACGCTTCGTCGGACTCGTGGTCGACGGCGACGTCGTCTCGGCGTGCGGGTACCTGGAGCGCGAACTGGTCACGCCGTTCGGCCGGCTGCGCGTGGCGCTGCTCGGGTCCGTCTCGACCGATCCCGACTGGCGCGGGCGCGGGCTCGCGTCGATCGTGCTGGCCGAAGCCGAGGCCTGGGCGCGTCGCTCCGGCTGTGCGGCGACCCTGCTGTGGCCGATGGACGACCGTCTGTACGAGGCGAACGGCTACCGAGCGGCGGCCTGCGAGTGGAACGTGGTCCTGCCCGTCGACCTGACGCTGGGCGACGAACTGCCGCTGCGGACGGCGTTGCCGAGCGACGCGGCGGCGCTGCTCGCGCTCTACGACCAGCACCCCGTGCGGGCCGTGCGCGGCGTGCTCGAGTTCGCGCTGTTGCTCGGCTGTCCGAACATGGACGCGCGCGTCGCGGTGCGCGACGGGCAGATCGTCGCCTACGCGCTGCGCGGGCGCGGCGGCGACCTCGCGACCTGCGTGCACGAGTGGGCCGGCGAGCCGGCGGCGGTGCTCGGACTCGTTTCGGGCTTCGCGCGCGAGGCGTCCGGGCACGAGGCGAGCGGACCGCTCTACCTCCTCGCACCCGATTGGTCGAACGCCGTGACCGAGGCGCTGCTCGACGCGGGCTGTGTGGCGGTCACGCGACCGCTCGGCATGGCCAAGTTGGCCGATCGCGCGGCCGCCGGGCGGTTCCTCGAGGCACGCACCGGCTGCCGCGTGGTGCCGAGCGGGATCGGCGCGTTGATCGACAGCCCGACCGGGCCGCGCGCGCTGACGGACGCCGAACTGCTGGCCGCGATCCTTCCGCCCGAGAACCAAGGGCCCGAGCTCGAGTCGGTGGCGGAGCGCATCGGTGCCCAGGCGGCGAACCTGCCGGCCTACGCGTTCGCGTGGGGACTGGACTCGATCTGAGTCGGGTTGACAGGCCCCGGCCGGGCCGTGACGATCCTTCGCGCTCCCGTCCGATCGGGCCCGATGTCGCACTCCACGTCCCGATCCAACCGACCGCGCACCGAGTGCGAAGCATCCGTTCGCCGAACCGCGGTGCGCCGCGTCGCGAGCCTGCCGACCGAGGCGCACGCATGAGCCGCGCCGCCGCCTGTTGGGTCGTCGTGATCGTGCTGCTCGCGGGCGGCGTGGTCGCGTCCCTGTTGGTCGGCGCCGGCGACCTGTCCGACGCGGCGCTGCGCGAGCGCTTCCTCGTTCTGCGCGGCTGGCGGCTCGCGAACGCGTTCCTGTCGGGCGCGGCGCTCGCGGGGGCCGGCGTGCTCGTGCAGGGCCTGTTCCGCAACCCGCTCGCCAGTCCGTCGCTGATCGGCACGAGCGCCGGTGCGAGCCTCGGCGGCGTGGCCGTGCTGCTGCTCTGGAACACGCTGCTCGCCGGTGCGCTGCCGCCGTGGTTGCCGGCCGAACTGGTCCTGCCGATCGGCTGCCTCGTCGGCGCGTGGGCGTCGCTCGCGATCCTGTTGGCGGTCACCGGGCGCGACGCGAGCATGATCACGGTGCTGCTCACCGGCTTCATCCTGTCGGCACTGTTCCTCAGCGTCGTCGGCCTCCTGTCGGCCATCGCGCAGGAGCGCTACGAGCTGGGCCGCGCCGTCGTCGCCTTCACGCTCGGCGGCGTCGAGAGCACCGGTCCGCGCCACGCGCTGTTGGCGCTGCCGCTCGTCGCCATCACGGCCGCGGTCTCGATGGGTTGGTGCCGGCACCTCGACGTGTTGTTGTCGGGCGAGGACGAAGCGCGGTCGTTGGGCGTCGACGTGCCGCGCGTGCGCCGCTGGGTGATCGTCTGGGCCGCGACGCTGACGGCCGCCGCGGTCGCGATCGGCGGCAACATCGCCTTCGTCGGCCTGGTCGTGCCGCACGTGCTGCGTTCGTTCGTGGGCGAGCTGCACCGCGCGCTCTTCCCGGCCGCGTTGGTCGGCGGCGGCGCGTTCGTGGTCTGGGCCGACGTGCTGACGCGCGTGGTGCCGACCACGTCGCCGATCCCGCTCGGCGTCGTGACCGGGTTGGTCGGCGCGCCGGTGTTCCTGGTGCTGTTGGCCCGCGCCTCGCGCGAGGGGCGGATCGTATGAGTGCCGCGGATCTGCGCGCCTCCACCAGCGGGGCGACCGGCCTGCGCGTGCGCGGTCTCGACGCCGCCTACGCGCGCGGTCCCAAGGTGCTGTTCGGCGTCGACCTGGTCGCCGAACCCGGACTGGTCACCGCGCTGCTCGGGCCCAACGGGTCGGGCAAGAGCACGTTGCTCAAGGCGTTGGTCGGGCTGGTGCCTTCGACCGGTGCGATCGAACTCGACGGCGAACGCTTCGGCGCGCTCGGACTGCGCGAGCGCGCGCGCCGGTTGGCCTACGTGCCGCAGCGGACCCAGCTGGCGGCGCGTCTCACGGTGCGCGCCGTGGTCGAGCTCGGTCGCTTCGCCCATCGCGACCCGTTCGCGCGCAGTTCGGCGGGCGACGACGAAGCGGTCGCGGGCGCGCTCGACGAAGCGGGCGTGGCCGAACTGGCCGAGCGGCGCTTCACCGAACTGTCGGGCGGCGAGCAACAACGGGTGCTCCTGGCGCGCGCGCTCGCCACTGGCGCCGAAACGCTCCTGCTCGACGAACCGACCAGTTCCCAGGACGTGCGCCACGTGCTCGAGCTGCACGGGACGCTGCGCCGGCTCGCGGATCGCGGTCGCACGGTGCTGGTGGTGCTGCACGACCTGGCCGAGGTGCGCCGCCACGCCGATCGCGCGGTCTTGCTCGACGGGGGCCGTGTGCACGCCGCCGGAACGGCCGACGAGATCGTGCGCGACGACCGCATCGGCGCGGTCTACGGCGTGCAACTGATCGAGGGCGCGGGACTCGGCTACCGCTTGCGCGAGCAGGAGGACGCCCGATGAAGACGGATCTTCTGAACGGCGGACTGCTCGTGTTCGCGCTGGTGCTGGCGTCCTGGTTCGCGACGTTGCCCTCGGCCGGAGTCGGACCGACGGCCGAGCGCAGCGACGTGCCCACCGCGCCCGCGATCGGCGCCACCGAGGTCGTGGACGCGCGCGGCGTCGCAGTTCCGATCGCGCGCTACGAACGCATCGTCTCGATCAACACGGTGGCCGACGCGTTGTTGCTCGAACTGGTCGAACGCGAGCGCATCGCCGCCGTCACCGACTACATGGCGAAGAGCCACACCGACGCCTGGCGCTTCGGCGGCATCGCGTACGTCGAGGACTCGCAGCAGATCGAGCGCATCCTCGCGTTCCAGCCGGACCTCGTCCTCACGAACCCCTACGCGCCGGAGCCGTTCGTGGCGCGCCTGCGCGAATCGGGCCTCGCGGTGTTCGACCTGGGCGACATGCGCGGCGCGGCGACGACGCTCGTCCAGGTGCGCACGCTCGGCGCGCTGGTCGACGAACGCGAGCGCGCCGACCGCTTGGCCGCGCGCATCGAGCGTGAGTTGGCCGCCCTCGAGGCCGCCGTGCCCGCGGACGAGCGCGTGCCCGGCGTGTACCTGGCCGTGTTCGGCGACTCGGTGCTCGGCGGCACGACGGGCACGAACTACGCGGACGTCCTCTACTACGGCGGCGTGCGCGACCTGGCGGCCGAAGCGGGCTTCACCGCCTGGCCCAGCTACGAGCCGGAACAGCTGGTCGCCATGGACCCGCCGCTGATCGTCACGAGCGTCGGCCAGGCGAAGGCGATCCGCTCGCACAGCATCCTGTCGGGCCTCTCCGCCTGCGGACCGAACGGCCGCATCGTCGAGATCGACGAGACCCTGCTCGGCGATCCGGGCCTCGGTGTGATCGAGGCCGCGCGCCGCGTGTTGGCGGCGGTGCACGGGCGGTAGGAGGTGCGGCGTGGGCTGCGTTCGGTGATCAGCGGGGAGGGTCGGCCAGTGTCGGCTCGGGCGGCATGCAGCGCGTCGGGTCCCAGGGCACGAAGGCCGCGGTCCATCCTTCGAGTCGCGCCCCATGGGCCGCACAGGTTTCCTCAAGTTCGACGATGTGGGGTTCGTCGAGCGCGCTCGAACGCTCGGCGTAGAGAGTGCAGCGCTGTGGGTCCTTCGCCGTTCCGAAGAACGTCGTGACGTGCCAGCCGGCGCCGCGCAGTTCGGCCTCGAGTCGCTTCGCGTCGTCTACGCTCGTTGTCCGAAGCGTTGCTTCGAACGGACGCTCGATCCACCAGGCATCGCGTCGTTCGTCGACGATCGCGGGCACACGCGGCGAGGTGGAGTCCCCGCCAAGGAGGTCGGAGCGCGCTGCGGCGAACTCGCCCGCGGGTTCACTGATCGAAACCGCGACTTGTGGGTAGCGTTGTGCGATCCGCTCGAGTCCCGCGCGGAAGTCGTTCGGCTGCACGCCACCGAACACGGCGCGTCGCGTGGTGCCGTCGATCGTGCACCCCAAGTAACGCGCGCTCCGACCGACCGATTCCTGTGCTTCGGCGACGAGTTGGGCGTAGCGGAGTTCGCGCTCGAGCTCGGTGTCCGCGCTCCCGCCGTCGTCCTGCAGAACGATGGACACCACCGCGCTCGGCGGGACGGTCGCGGCGCCGACGGCCACGGAGAAGGCCACTCCGTCCGAAATCGTGCCGAGCCCGTTCGCAGCGTGGTGCTCGCGTTCGAACCCGTCGGTGGTGAATCCAGTGACGCGCGTGAGGACGATCGACGCTGATCGGCACTCGACCTGGCGCTGGCCGCTCCAGTTCGTCCAAGCCAGATCTTCGGATTCGATGGCCGGACCGTTCGGCTCCACGTGCGCGAGCCCGATAGGCTCGGAGCGCACGACGATGGGGCGCGCGCCGTCTTCGATCTCGACCGCCACGTCGACGATCGGATTGGTGCCAGCGTCACGGTGTGCATTGGGCGCGAGCTCGTACATCCACACTTCGATCGCCATTGGACGATCACCCGGCCAATCCTCGGTCGTTCCGTGGAAGCTCTCGCCCGGGTCGAGAAGGATGGAGACGAGGAACATCCCATTTCCACACAAGAAGCCGTTCGGCAGCTCACGGTCCGGATCGAGGGCGACCAGGTGTCCTGGGTCGAGCTCGGACCACGAGTGCCACGAGGTCCCGAGCCGCACGAAGGACTCGTTGCGCACCACGTAGTACACCGAGTTCCCCTCGACGCGCTCGATCTCGACGACGAGCTCGCCCTCGATCGGGGGAGTGGGCCAGCGACGGACCGCGATGCCGATCGCGATGAGAGCCGCGATCCCGAGGGCGGTGACCACGCTCCAGGTCCCCGCCGTCCATCGCGGGCGCTCGTCCTCGGTCGATTCGTGGTCGGTTTCCATCGCGTGCTTCACGGGCGCCCGGTGGACGGGCGTCTCGCGCTCAGCAACGCGGCGTTCGCCGACGGGTTCACTCCGCGGACGAGCGAGTTCCAGCGCTCACACCGGCTGCCCGCACTCCTGGCAGAACTTCGAGTCCTCTTCGTTGAGGGTCGAGCACGCGCGGCAACGGATCATCACCAGGGGCTCGTGGTCGCGAGCGCTGCCGAGCGCGATGTCGGCCTCGTCCAGCGCGTCCTTCAGCATCCCACCGCCCTGGCGGCTGAACGGCTCGAGGTCGCGGCGGGCGCGTTCGGGGTCGAGAACGAGCCCCGAACCGGCGGCGCCGCGTGCTCCGACCGTGCGGACGAAGCCGCCGACCATCATCAGGATCATGCCGCCGATCGCCCGGATGCCGGAGCTTCGAGCCTGTCCGTCGAAGTCGTCGAAGTTCCCGAAGTTCAGCGCTCCGGTGACGAACACCGACAGGAACAAGAGGAGCCCGATGGCGATCAGCGCGCCGCCCAGGTAGTAGGCGAACTTGCGGTCGGACGAGATGCGGCGGGACATGGTGAGGGGCTACGCGGTGACCGGGAGGCGCATTCACGCCCGAGCGATGTCTACTGCGCCGCGTACTGCTCGGGGAACAGCTTGCGCTCGACCGCTTCGATCACGATGTGCAGCACCTTGATGTGCACCTCCTGGATGCGGTCGCTCGTGGTCGCGTTCGGCACGACGACGGCCAGGTCGACCAGATCGCGAAGTTCGCCGCCGCCCTTGCCGAGCAGGCCCACGGTGCGCACGCCGATCTTCTTCGCAGCTTCGACGGCGCGCAGCACGTTCGGGCTGTTGCCTGAGGTGGAGATGGCCACGAGCAGGTCCTGGTCGCCCTTGCCGTACGCCTCGACCTCGCGCGCGAAGACCTGGTCGTAGCCGAAGTCGTTCGCGATGCAGGTCAGGTGGCTGGGGTCCGAGAACGCGACGGCCGGAATCGCGCGCCGATCGCCGCGGAAGCGACCGGTCCACTCCTCGGCGAAGTGCATCGCGTCGCACATCGACCCGCCGTTGCCGCAGGACATCAGCATGCCGCCGCTCGTCACCGTGCGGTGCGCGTGGTCGGCGAAGGCCTCGACGGAGGCCAGGTGGGCGGGGTCGGCGAGGAAGGCGGCGAGGGTGTCGCGCGCCTCCTCGAACGAGTGGCGGATCGCTTGGGTGGTGTTCATGGCGCTTCGGGACTCGGCGTCGGTCGGGCTGGGGCTACGGGTCTCAGGCTACGGACTGGAGCGCCTTCGCGCCCGCGCGGACGATGTGCTCGAGCGCCTCGGTGTCGTGGGCGGTCGAGAGGAACCAGGCCTCGAACGGCGACGGCGGCAACAGGACGCCCTCGTCGAGCATCACGTGGAAGAAGCGCACCCAGCGTTCGCGATCCGAGGCCATCACGTCGTCGAAGCGCGTCACCGGCTCGGCCGCGAAGTAAGGACAGATCATCGAGCCGCAGCGGCCGACGAACAGCGGCACTCCGGCGGCGCGCGCGGCGTCCTCGAGCCCGGCTTGCACGAACGCGCCCGCGTCCTCGAGGCACTCGTACGCGCCGCGATCCTCGAGGGCCTCGAGCGTCGCGAGCCCGGCCGCCGTGGCGAGCGGATTCCCCGACAGCGTGCCCGCCTGGTAGACCTTGCCGAGCGGCGCGATCTGGCGCATCAGCTCGTCCTTGCCCGCGTAGGCGCCGATCGGCAGTCCGCCGCCGATGACCTTGCCCAGCGTCACCAGGTCCGGCACGACGCCGAGGCGTTCGATCGCACCGCCGCGCGCCACGCGGAAGCCGGTCATCACCTCGTCGAAGACCAGCACGACACCGTGCGCGTCGCACAGCTCGCGCAGCGCCTCGAGGAAGCCCGGCGCCGGATTGACGGTGCCCATGTTGCCCGCGATCGGTTCGACGAAGACGGCCGCGAGTCGGTCGCCGTGCTCGGCGAACACGCGCCGCACCTCGTCGGTGTCGTTGTACTCGGCCACCAACGTCAGCTCCGCGAGAGCCTTCGGCACACCGGGCGAGTCGGGCTCGCCGAGCGTCAACGCGCCGGAGCCGGCCTTCACCAGGAACGAGTCGCCGTGCCCGTGGTAGCAGCCGTTGAACTTGAGGAACGCGTCGCGTCCGGTCGCCGCGCGCGCCAGTCGCAGGGCGCTCATCGTCGCTTCGGTGCCGGAGTTCACGAGCCGCACGCGATCGACGCCCGGCACGTACTCGACGATGCGTTCGGCCAGCCGCAGTTCGCGTTCCGTCGGCGCGCCGAACGTGGTTCCGCCGGCCGCCGCCTCGACGATCGCCGCCGTCGTGCGCGCCGGGGCGTGGCCGAGGATGAGCGGCCCGTAGCTCATCACCAGGTCGACGTAGCGGTTGCCGTCCACGTCCGTCAGCCAGCAGCCGGCACCGCTGTGCGCGTGTACCGGCGTTCCACCGACCGCTTTCCAAGCGCGCACCGGGCTGTTCACGCCGCCGGGGACGATCTTCTGGGCGGCGTCGAAGAGGGCGTCGGACTTGGGTCGTCGGGAAGCGGTCATGCGGTCGGATCGGGTCGGTGCCTGCGGGGATCGGGGCCTTCGGGAGGCCGGGATCGTAGCGGCGCGGCCCACGGGCGCCGACCGCGAAAGCCACACACCGGGTGCAATGCGGAGCGGCCCCCGGTGCTCGCGATCGAGCACCGAGGGCCGCTCCCTCGACCGGTCGGTTCGAGACCGACTCAGGTCAGCCGTTCCGCGCTCACGGCACCAGGGTGACGTGGACCGGGTTGGTGGCCAGGCTCAGGACGCCGGTGCCGAACAGGTCGATCATGATCGCGCAGTGGTCGAGCTCGATGCCGGCGAACGACGGGTTCGATCCGGGGGGCAGACCGAAGACGGAGTTGGCACTGCCGTTGCCGTCGAGGAAGCCGAACCACGGGAAGAACAGGTAGGTGGCCCCGGCCGTCGCCACGGACTGGAAGTACGAGTCGAAGTTCAGCGGGACGATGATCCCGGTCTGCGGGTCCGGGAGGCCGGGCGAGGTGCCGCTGGCGCTGCCGAGGATCAGGAAGAGCTGTCCACCGAAGGCGGGACCAGCGCGCATGAGCAGGTCGTGTCCGCCGCCGGGCGCCAGCGAGATCTCCGACGGGCCGTGGAACATCGTGCCGACGGTGTAGGTGTAGACCTGACCGACGGCGGGGGTGCCGCCGAAGTCCTTGCCGTAGGCCGTGGCGACGAGGTTGTCGCCGCTCATGGCGACGGTCTCGCCGAGGAAGTCGCCGTCGATGGCGTCGCTGGCCTCGAGCTCGATGATCTCGAGCCACGTGCCACCCGACTGGCGCTCGAGGTAGTAGGCGGCACCGCGCTGGTTGTTCGCGGCGTTGCCACCGACCAGCATGCGATCGCCGTCGAGCGCGACGCCGTAGCCGAACTGGTTCGACGTCGCGTCGTTCGCGGCCGAGAACTCGTCGACCTGGGGCCAGGCCACACCGCTGAGTTCGAAGACGTGGACGGAGCCGTTCTGAACGAATCCGCCGCTGTCCTGACCCGGGTTGCCGACGGCGGCGCGGGTGCCGTCGATGGCGACGGCGATGCCGAAGTTGTCGTTCTGGCCGGGCGGGTTCGCGACGAGCTTGGCGCGCTCGCGCCAGTTGTTCTGGGCCGGGATGAACTCCCAGATGTAGGCCGAACCAGCGTCCGCGGTCGCGGTGTGGTCGTCGAGGTTGCTGCCGCCGATCACGTAGTTGCCGTCCAGGTCGACGGCGATACCGACCTGGTCACCCGGACCGGCGCCCGTGGCCTCCAGCTTCCGGTTCAGGGTCCAGGTGCCGGCCATGAGGTCGTACACGTAGACGGCGCCGCGAGCATTGTTCACGCCCCAGGCGCCGATGGCGATGCGGTCGCCGTCGAGTGCGACCGAGCGTCCGAACTGGTCGTTGCCCATGCCGTCGGCGGCCGTGATCTTGGCGACCTCGTTCCAGACGCCTCCACCTTGGTTCTCGTAGATGTAGACCGCGCCCGAATCGATGTTGATGTCGTCGTCGAGCAGAGCGCTGACCGCCGCGCGATCGCCGTCGATCGCCACGTCGTAGCCGAAGAAGTCGTCCTGGTCGGGCGTGGTGAACAGGAGCTCGGCCGTGAAGGTCCAATCCCCGTTCGGCTGGCGGTCGTAGATGTAGGCCGCGCCGTCGTTGAGGCTGACGCGGTCGGTGAGCGGGGCACCGACGATCATGCGATCGCCGCTGACGTCGACCTCGAAGCCGAACAGGTCGTCGGCGGCGATGATGTTGGGGACCAGACGTTGGTCCTCTGCGCCGTTCTGAGCGAAGGCGGTGCCGGTGATGGCGACGAGAGCGCACGCGGTGCGCGCGAAGGAGAACGAACTCATGGCGATGATGTGGAGCCGAAGTGGATCGATGGGCGAGCGGGTCGGGACTGCACCGCACGGGAAGCCGGTGCGCCGGGCGGACCCGGACCCACGATTGGATCCGGTCTACCCGCTTCCCGGAAGGGGTCTTCGCTCTGGATCTCGACGACGGTGTTCGGGCGCCGTTCAGGAACGAGCTACGCGGGCTCCGCCGATGCACTTACGGAAGTCCATCCCGCTGGCGCGATCGGAAGCGAAGTGCGCAGCGCGGCCCCGACCGTCGCGCGTCACGCGTCGCCCGAGAGGAGCTTGGTGAGGGCGTGCGGCGACACGTCGAGCAGGGTGTCGAGCCTCCCGATCCGACCCGGTTCGTCGAGCTGCAGCGCTTCGATCGCGCCGGCCGTCGTGCTCCCGATCGCGATCCCGAGGTGGGTGCACGGACGCGCGCGGTTGGCGGCGAACGCGTGGACCGCGCTCGGGCTCGCGAAGAACACGGCGTCGCACTCGGGCGGGTCGACCTCGTAGCGCGGACGATTCACGTAGGCGACCGGGTCGTGGACCACCGCGCCCCGACTCCTCAGCCAGCGCCCGATCTCGTCGGCGAGATCCGACCGCGGCCACAGGACCGACTCGCCCGCGACGAGGTGCGGTTCCCACAGTCGTTCGAGCTCGCTGCTCTCGTCGGCCGGTCCGAGCGTGACGGCCAGCGGGAGGTCGCTCGAGAGGGCGCGCAGGGCGGCTTCGGTCGCGGCGCCGACGATGGCGACGCGGACGCCGGCCAGGCGCGCGACGTGCGGCGCGAGACTCGACATGGCGTTCGCGCTCGTCACGCACAGCCAGTCGAAGCGCTCGTGTTCGGCGGGCCAGTCGAAGGGCGCCGGCACGATCTCGATCAGCGGTTCGGCGATCGGTTCCCAGCCGGCCTGTCGCGCCGCCGCGCACCAGGCGGTCAGGCGCTTGACCGGCCCGGTGACCCAGATGCGCGGCGCACCGTTCACGACCGCATCAGCTCCCGCGCTCCGTCGGCCACGAGCTGTTCTCCGAGCGTGCGCCCGAGACTCTCGGCGTCGTCGCGCGCGCCGCCGATCGAGCCTTCGATCGCGCGCGACCCGTCGGGCGCCAGGATGCGCGCGCGCACGGCGATCACGCCTTCGACGACGCGCGCGTGCACGCCGACCGGAGCGCTGCATCCGCCGCGCAACTCGCGCAGGACCGCGCGTTCGCAGATCGCCTCGTCCCAGGACTCGAGGTCGCGCGCCGCCTGCACGCGCTCGTGGACGGGCCAGTTCCCGTGCTTCACCGTCAGCGCGACGATGCCCTGACCGGTGGCGGGCAGGAAGCGCTCGGTGTCGAGCACGTCGCTGATGCGGTCGTCGAGACCCAGTCGCTCGAGCCCCGCGCGCGCCATGATCAGCGCCTCGGCCTCGCCGCGCGCCAGCTTGTCGAGCCGCGTCTGCACGTTGCCGCGGATCTCGACCGGCACCAGGTCGGGCCGCGCCGCGAGCAGCATCGCCCGGCGCCGTGCGCTGCTGGTCGCGACGCGAGCACCGGCGGGAAGCTCGTCGAACGTGGGCCCACTGGCGCGTCCGCCGGCCGTGACGATCGCGTCCTCGACGGGGCCGCGACCGAGCGTCGCCGACAGCATCGTGCCCGTGTCGAGCTCGGTCGTCATGTCCTTGCACGAGTGCACCGCGACCTCGGCGGCGCCCGCGATCACGACGCGATCGACCTCGACCGTGAAGATGCCGATCCGACCGAACTCGGACAGCGGCGAGGTCAGGTCCAAGTCGCCGGACGACGTGACTTCGACCAGTTCACACTCGGCGTCGCTCCAGGCGGCGGTGAGCGCGGCTCGGGCCGTGTGCGCCTGCCACAGGGCGAGCGGGCTGGTGCGGGTCGCGAGTCGCAGCTTCATCGGGCGCCGATCCTGCGCGAGGGCCGGCCGGCGATCAACGTTGATCGAGATAGCTGCGGTAGGCGCGGTCGAGCAGTTCGTCCCCGCTGCCGCCCCGCAGGCCGTTCTTGACCGCTCCGAAGGCCGCGTCCAGCAGGCGGCGCGACAGTTCGACGGCCAACTCGCGGGCGCGCGGATCCTCAGCCACCCCGGCCTCGGACAGGTAGGCCGAGCGGACCTCCTCGAAGCGTTCGCCCAGCCCGGAGAGGAGCGGCGCCGCACGCGCGACCCGTCGCCGGGCCAGGTACTTCGCGACCTCGGCCAGCAGCATCTCGCTCGTCTCGCGCGTGGCCGCCTCGCGTCCGCGGCGGTTCTCGGCCACGACCCGGGCGAGATCGTCGAGGTCGTAGACCAGGAGGCCGTCGACCTCGGCCGCTTCTGGATCGATCGCGCGCGGCACCGAGAGATCGAGGGCCACGAGCGGCGCGTCCCGACGGTCGAGGCGCGCGCGTTCGAAGTGGTCCCGGTGCAGGACGCGCCCGCCGTCGACGCAGACCGCGACCAGGTCGCAGCGCGCGATCTCGCGTTCGAGCGCGTCGAGTCCCACGGCGCGGCCACCCAGGTCGCGCGTCACCTTCTCGGCGTTCGCGAGCGTGCGGTTGGCGAAGACCAGGTCGCGCGATCCGCGAGCGACGAGGTGGCGCGCCGTCAGGATCCCCGTCTCACCGGTGCCGACGATCAGCGCGCGCGACTCCTCGAGCGGTCCGCTGGCGCGTTCCGCGATGTCGACCGCGACGCGTGCGACCGACAGCGTGCCCTCGCCCAGACTCGTACGGGCGCGCACGCGCTTGCCGAGCGCGAAGGTCTGGTCGAGCAGCGGCCGCAGGTGGTCGCCGAGCGTCCCGGCGGTCTCGCTGGCGGAGGCGGACTCGCGCAGTTGGCCGAGGATCTGGCTCTCGCCGAGCACCAGGCTGTCGAGTCCGCACCCGACGCGCATCAGGTGCACGACCGCGTGCAGGTCGCGGTACTCGTACAGGTGCTGCGGACCCGCGTGCGCGAAGATGCCGCTGCGCAAGGCTGTCAACGCACCGGACAGATCGCGACCGACGAGCAGGACCTCGGTGCGGTTGCAGGTCGACAGCAACAGCGCCTCGTCCACGCCGTCGACCGCGCCGAGCTCGCGCGTGCGCGCCACGAGCTGATCGCCCGGAACGGCGTGCTTCTCGCGCATGTCGACCGGCGCACTCCAGTGCGACAGGCCGATCAGTGCGAACTGGCGCTCGAGGTCGGGGTGGGAAGCGGTCACGACGGATCGAAGGTGGTGCGCTGTGCGCTCAGTGGAACTTGCCCGGCGCGAGAGCGAAGTACAGCGACCCGAGGAAGACGACGAGCCCGATCGTCGCCGCCAGCGAGGCGCGACGCGGGTTCATGCCGGGCAGGTGCCGCGAGAAGGCGACCAACGCGAAGTGCGCGCACAGGGCCAGCGCGGTCAGGACGAGCGGGTGCGAGTAGCTGAACTCCGGCACGTCGCGCGCGTGCGCCCAGGCGATCCCGCCGTTCACGCCGAGGAACAACAGGACGCACGCGAACAGCGAGGCGCGGCGCATCTGCGAGGCGAGTTCGGACAGGCTGGGCAGGCTGCGGTACAGAGGGCCGAACCGCTTGCCGCGCATCTGCCGGTACAGGAGCAGGTACAGCCCGCCGTAGGTGCCCGACAGAGCGAGCGACGCGCTGGCCAGCAGGATCGTGCCGACGTGCAGGAAGTAGAAGGTCGGGTCGGCGCGGTGGGGTTCGACCGTCAGCGGACCGAACGCCGACGCGATCAGCTGCAGTCCGAAGACCAGCGCGACCACGAACAGGCCGACGCCCGCGCGACCTTGGCGCGTGCTCTCCGCGCCTTCGCCGACGAGCGCGTACAAGAGGCCCGTGGTCAGGCCGAGCGCGGACACCACGTGCAGGCGGTCGAACTGCGGCGGACCGTCCACCGAGCGCACGTAGGCGGCGAACAGTCCCGCGTGCAGCGCCAGCGTGGCGTAGAAGTAGAGCCGCCGCAGTCGCGTGTGCCGGTCCTCGCTCTGCGCGCGGAAGTCGTGCGCGTAGGCGAGCAGGACCGCGAGGTACGCGGTCGGCAGCAGGACGGTCAGGAGCTGGATCACCGGTACTCGTTCACAGTGTTCGCGGGTCGGTGGGACGATCCGAGGCGGTCGCGGCGAGACCGGCCAGGAGCCCCTCGGCGGCGCGTTCCCCGCGCGCCAGGACATCGTCCACCGAGACGCCGGAAGTGTAGCTGCCGGCCAGGGCCAGGTTTCCGGCGACACGAGCGATGGCGGCGTCGAGGGCGGCGATCCGTCGGTCGTGCCCCGGAGCGTACTCGGGAATGCCGCCCGCGCCGGCGGGCCAGTCGAGTGCGCGGGCGGTGGCGACGCGCAGATCACGCGGCGCCGCTCCGATCGCGGCGGCCAGTTCGCGCTGCGCACGTTCGGTCGTCGCGGCGGGCGACTCGGCCGCGACCTCGCCCTCCAGTCGGTAGAAGCACGCGGCCGTCGCGCCGCCGCTCGGAGCGCGACCGTCGAAGACGTTGGACGGGACGAGTGCACCGAGCAGCCGCACGCCGCGCGTCCGCGCCTCGTCGGGCGGCACGAGGAAGCCGAAGCCGTCGATCCAGCTGGCGGGCAGCGGACCCGTGAGTCCGAGTTGCACCAGACGCACCCCGTTGGAGCGCGTGGCGGCGACGGCGTCGAGTGCGGCGCGGGCCCGGGAGTCGCCGGCGAGCACGGGCTCGAGCAGCGCCGTGGCGACGGCGGCCGGGACCGCGAGGACGAGTGCGCGCCCGCGGCGTGTCGTGCCGTCCGCCAGGTGGGCGCACCACCGACCGTGCGCGTCGCGTTCGATGCGTGCGACGGGTCGTTCGAGCTCGACGCACTCGCCGAGCGCGCGCGCGAACGCCGCCGGCAGTTCGCCGAGGCCGTCCTCGAACGAGTGCAGGCGCGTGCGCACCGGACCCGCCGACGCGCGCAGGAACGCGAGGATCGAACGGTGCTCGAGCAGTCCGGCCCACAGGCGCGGGAAGGCCGAGCGCGTGCCGAGCGCCGTGGCCTCGCCCGCGTACACACCGCGCACGAACGCGCCGGCGATCCGCTCGGCCGCGTCGGCGCCGAAGCGCTCCGTCACCAGTTCGCCGAGCGTCGGGTCGCGGTCGTCCGCGGGCGCCGACCAGGGGCGCTTCGACTCGCGTAGGAAGCGCAGCTTGGTGCGCCACGAGACGAGCCGTGTGCGAAGCAGACCGAGCGGCGACGACGGCAGGGCGAGCAGCCGCCCGCGCCACAACAGGTAGCGCGTGTCGGCGGCGGCGCGGCTCTTCACCACGCGCTCCGCGAGGCCGAGGCGCTCGACGGCCGCCGCGAAGTGGCGCGCGGTCCCCGGGACCGAGTGCGGACCCGACTCGAACAGCCAGTCGCCGTCGGGACCCGCGACTCGCTCCGTTCCCACGACGCCGCCCACGCGCGAGCCGGCTTCGAGCAGTCGGACCGAGGCGCCGTCCCGGGCGGCCCGTTCGGCCGCGGCGAGCCCCGCGAGGCCGCCACCGATGACGAGGAGGTCGCAGACGTCCGCCCCGGAAGGTACGGCGGGCAGGTCGTCGGGGCTGTGGGTGGATGCGCTGCTCACTGGGTCGGACCTCGCGCCGGGCACCCTATCGACCCGAGCGTCGGCGACTTCCGGTCCGCGCCCCGTTGTTTCTCACGATCTCCACTCGCGATCCCTGGCTCCGTGGTGCCCTGGTCCTTCGACGATGGGCGACGAGCACCACAGCAACCGACCGGCCGATCCCAGTGGGACCGAACTCGCTCTGGACGGCGGCCTCCTCGAGGACGTGCGTTGGCTCGAGCAACTCGCCCGTCGGTTGGCGCGCGACCCGTTCCTCGCCGCCGACGCGTGCCAGAACGTGTGGTTGTCGTGGAGTCGAGCGACGGAGGCCGGTGCCGAAGGACGTGCGACCGAACCCGTCGATCGGAACGCGCTGGCGCGAGCGCTCCGCCGAGCCCTGTGGGTCCTGCGGCGTTCGGACGCTCGCCGCCGACGACGCGAAGAGGAACGGCCCCCGCCCGACCCATCGCCGTCGACCGCCGAGCTCCTCGCGCGCGGCGAAGAACGCGAACGGGCCTGGCGCACGTTGGTCGAGCTCGACGAACCGCTGCGAGCGGTGCTGCTGCTTCGCTTCGAAGAAGGACTGACGCCGGCCGAGATCGCCGCGCGTCTCCAGCTGCGACCGGACACCGTGCGCTGGCGTCTGCGGCGCGGGATCGAGCTCCTGCGCGAGCGACTCGGGCACCGCGTCGAGCCGCCGCCGAGCGCGTTCGGCCTCGGATGGCTCCTCCTGCCGTTCACCTCGCTGTTCGGGCGCCGCGCCTCAGCCGCCGCTCCACCTTCCGCCTCGCCCTCGGTCCTCGCTCCCGCCTCCACCCTGGTCTCTGCGCTCCTCATGTCCAAGTCCGCCGTTCTCTCCATCGCGGGGGCGCTCGTCGCCCTGGCCCTCGTCGTGCTGCTCCGTTCCGACGATGCCGGTGAACGGATCCCGGCAAGCACGGACGGCCCGGAAGTCGCCGTCGAGACCGAATTGACCGACCCGGGTGCCGCGCCGAGCCTCGCTGCACCGCGAGCAGCCGTGGCCGCACGCGCCGAGGCCGAGCCGTCCGCCGCGACGGTCGCAGCGGCCGCGCCCCACTCGATCGTCGTGGGACGCACCGTGGAGCAAGACGGACTGGGAGGTTGGCGTCCCCTCGCCGGCGCCTCGATCGTGGCAGCGCTCGGCGAGGAATGGAGCGTCGAGTCCACCAGCGATGCCGAAGGCCGCTTCCGCCTCGAGACGCCCTTCCCCGACGTCGCGGAGGTCCGCCTCGAGTTCGTGGCGACCGAGTTCCACCAACGTCGCGAGCTGCTCGCCGGAGGCGTCGAGCCGGGAGCCCGCCCGCCGCTCGTCGCAGCGCACCAGGGCGAGAGTGATCTGGGTGACGTGCCGCTCCTGCCGGCCTGCGTGCTCGAGAGCCGGTGTCTCGGCTCGGACGGGACGGCGTTCGAGGGCGCCGTGTTGCGCATCGAGGGCCATTGGACCCGCGAGCCTTCGGACCGAGGCGGATACTGGCGGCTGGCGCACGTCCCGGTCGGCGTGCGCGAGATCGTGGTGCGCGAGCGCGGCTTCATCGAGATCGTGCGCCGTGAGGAGTTGGTCGCCGGACGCGTCAATCGACTCGCGGCGTTCGTGCTCGAGTTCGCGCCACTCGTGAGTGGTGTCGTCACCGACATGGATGGCGTGCCGCTGCAGGGCGCCAGCGTGAGCACGCGCGGCTACACGCGCGGCTTCACCTTCGAGTGCGACGAGAATGGACGCTTCGAGGCCATCGTGACGGAGTTGGAGGGCGTCGAACTCTCCGCCCGAGGGAAGGGGCACTTCCAACGGGACGGCGTGCGGGTGGTGCCGGGCGAGACCGACGTCCGGATCGCGCTCGAGTCCCTGGGCGATCTCTGCGCGGTCCGCGTGGTCGCTGCCGACACGGGCGAGCCGCTGGCCGAAGTCGCTCTGCGCGTCCTGCGGCCCGAGTACGGCTGGATCCCCGAGCGGGCGGCCGACCTGGAACGCGATCCGCCCGCGCCGCGAGCGACCCAGGACGGCGTGCATCGCTTCACCGCGCGCCCGGGTCGCGACCGGCTCGACGTCTCCGCTCCCGGGTTCCGGCGGATCATCGCTCCCATCGAGCCGCTCGCCGTGGTCACGGGCGAAGAAGCCGCGCCCGGACAGGTCGTCGCGCTCGAACGTCTCGGAGGTCTGAGCGGCCGCATGGTCACCCGCGATCCGGACACCGGCGCAACGGTGGGCGTCGAAGGCGTGGCGGTCGAACTCGTGCTGGGCGAGTTGGCCGTGTTCAACGACGCCGAGGGGTCCGGGACCGGGGCCTGGCGGACCGACCCGCTCGCGGCGGTTCTGAAGCGACAGGAAGGCTACTCGCTGCCGGAGGTCCGGGCTCTCGACCGACCCCTGCCGCCGATCAGCGTCGATCCGCTCTTCACGGATGTGTTGACGCGGGCCACGACGGATGCGGACGGACGCTTCGTCTTCGAGGCCGCGGTGGAGGACGTCATGTTCGTCCTGGCGCACGATCCGAGCAGCGGCCGCGTCGCACGTTCCGAGCTCTTGGCGGCCGATCCCGGCGTCGCGAGTGACTTCGGCGACGTGGAACTCGTCGCGCCCGCATCGATCCGTGGGCAGCTGCGCTTCGGCGCCTCGGACGATCATGCGGGGCACCTCGTGATCGGTGGTGCGCGCCGGCACATCGCGGCCCGCACCGACGCGAGCGGCGGGTTCCTGCTCGAAGGGCTGACACCCGGCGACCACCTGCTCGAACTGCGACTCGCCGACGGACGGCTGATCGTGTCGAGCTCCTTCAACGACCAGGTCTACCTCCATCTCCGCGCGGGCGAGCAGCGCGCGGTCGTGATCGACATCGCGACCGAGGTCTCCGCGACGGTCGACCTGCGGGCCACTCTCAACGGCGAGGCGATCGTCGGTGGCTGGGTCCTGGCGGACGGCAACGGCGCGTTCGGTGGGTCGAGCGTCGACCTGGACGGCGACGGCCGGGGCGAGCTGATCGCGCCCGCCGACCGCGAGCTGTGGTTCATCACCGATGTGGACGGCACCTGGTTCATGGCCGACGAGCGGCGGACGTTCGCGCCCGGCCGAACGACGGCCACGGTGGCGTTCGAGACCTTCCATCTCGAGGTCGAGCTCGAGCAGGACGTCGAGCGGGACCGCGAGAGCGTGCCGACCCTGTCCTTCGTCATGGGTGAGCGGTCACGTGTTCGCGAGGGCGTCCTGCTGCGCGAGGGGACGCTCGGGCCGGTGTACCGCTTCGAGCACCTTCCGCTCACCGCGCGTGAGCTGGTCGTCGCTCCCCAGGGCGGCGGCTCGGGCGACTGGTCGCTCGCGCTGGATGAGCGGCTCGCGGAGTTGGAGCGCTTCGCGGGCGCGGTGTTGCAGCTGTAGACGCGGCGCGTGAGCTCGACGTGGATCGCCTGTCCCCACCACACGCGGACGGTGCAAGTGGAGCCGTCGCGGGTCCGAACGTCGGAAGCGCGACCCTCCCGAGACACCGACACCAGAGCCCATCCATGCGCCCGCTCGTCCTGCTCGCCGTCCTCACCGCGTCCGCCCTGTCCCTCGCGTGGACGCCGCGCGCCGCCGCTGCCGATCCCGCGCCCGTCCCCGATGTCGGCACGCGTTCGCTCGAGTGGGTCGGCTCCGGCGGCGCCCTGCGCTGGTACCACGTCTTCGAACCGACGACGCCCGCTCCGGTGCCCGATGCGCGGCGTCCGCTCGTCGTCTGTTTCCACGGCGGCGGTGGCAACGCGGCCAGCGCGTACGAGAACTACGGCGTCGCCGAGGAGGCCCAGGCGCGCGGTTGGGTCGCCGTCTTCCCCGAAGGCACGGGCCCGTTGAGCGGGACGGGCACGTTCGCACTGCAGAGCTGGAACGCGGGCGACTGCTGTGTCTTCGCCGCCGAGAACGACGTGGATGACGTGGGCTTCTTCGCCGACATGCTCGGGCAACTGGTCGTCGAGCACGACGTGGATCCCGACCGCGTCTTCGTCACCGGCTTCTCGAACGGCGCGATGATGAGCTATCGCCTCGGGGTCGAGCGCCCCGACCTGGTGACGGCGATCGCTCCCGTGGGTGGAGCGCTGGTCACCGATCCGCCGACCGCGCGCGTGCCGCTGCTCGCTATCCACGGCCTGCTCGACACGCGCGTGCCGTTCGACGGCGGAATGGGGTCGGGTCTCGCCGGCGAAGTGTTCCCCAGCCAGTTCGAGTCGTTCGTCCCGTTCCTCGAAGCGAACGGCAGCTGCGACCTGTTGCCGCCCTACGTCCACGGCGCTGCGATGCTCTTCGTCGCCCCCGCGCCCGCTGCACCCGCCATCGGTGCGGAGACCTGGTACTTCCTCGCTCTCGACGGCGGGCACTCGTGGCCGGGCGGCAACGGTTCGATCGTGAACCCGAGCGAGCCGCAGCACACCGACGTGCCGGCGACGCCGCTGATGTTCGACTTCTTCGAGCGGCAGTGAGCGCGAGCGACCGACCCGCGTCGGCGTGTCACGCGTCGTCGCGGGCCGCTTCGCGCTCGCCGCTCAGCCTTTGCCGCGCAGCGCGCGCCCGACCCGGCGCAGCAGCCCGCCCTTCGGATGCGGCGCGCCGGGACGACGCTGGTAGAGCGTCGAGTGCTTGTCCGAGACCTCGTGCTCCGGTCGGCCGGCCGAGTAGTAGTACAGCGCGAGCGAGAGGCGTGCGCGATCCTCGGGGCACGTCAGCGGGTGCGGATGGCCGTGGTACGCGTCGTCGGTCGTGCTGAAGATGACGATCCGGTTGAACACGGGCAGCACGCTCTTCACGCAGCGCTGCATGTCGCGCGACCACAGTTCGAGTTGGCCGCCGAACGACTCGTCCCAGTCGCGGTTGAGGAACAGGAGCAGGTTCAGGCGGCGGTCGAGCTTGAGACGTTCGTGTCGGTTGAAGTCGGCGTGGATCTCGAGTCGTCCGCCGCGCTCGATGCGGTGGTAGCCGCCGCCCTCGAGGTACGGATCCGGCACGAGGCCCTCGATCCCGGTCAGCGTCTCGAGGAAGCGCAGGAACGGCGCCGAGTTCAAGAGGCCGATCATGTGGCGCGTGTCCGGGCCCATCTTCGTGTCGTCGCTGAGCGCCAACTTCACGCTGTGCTTGTGCTCGTAGCGCGACCAGACCGGATCGCCCGGCGCGGGGAACTCGGCCAGCACGCGCGCGACCTCCTCGGCCGGCAGCAGGTCCTCGAGGACGCAGTGCGGGAACGGATCGGCCGACGCGTAGTCCGCGCGCGCGTGCTGGGCCACGCGCTGCAGCGCTTCTTCGTCGAGGAAGTACGGGTGGGTCGCGGTGGGAACCATCGGCGCAGCATAGGACGGGCGGGCGCCGGCGTGCCACAGGTCCCGGGACGCCGCCCGCACGACTCAGCCCAGGAAGGCCGCGATCTCGTCGCTCTGCTGGAGCGCGTCCGCGTGCCCCAGCTCGACCAGGCGCGACACGTAGTCGGTCTGGAACATGATCAGACTCAGGAAGTCGTTGTTGCGAGTCTCGAGCGTGCCCGTGCCGCGCGTCAGGAAGCGCAGGTTCTTCGGCAGGCGCGCCTCGTACTCGTTCGCCATCGCGCCCAGGTCCTGGGACGGGCGGAAGACCTTCAGGCCGATCTCGCGGAGGTCGCCGCGGTCGTCGGGCGGAATCTTCGCCACGAGTCGGTTGACCCGTTCCATCCGCAGTGCGTCCCCGTCGAACTGGTCGAGGAACATGGCGTTCATGAGCGCGCTGCCGATCTGCGACGGCGGCGGGTAGGGAATCGCTTCCTCGACCGGATGGCCGCCCTTCGGCAGTTCCTCGTTCGAGCGCGTCGAGATCGCCAGGATCCGCGTCGCGCCCAGGTGGACCGCCGGAGCGAGCGGCGCGGTGAGTCGGATGCCACCGTCCCCGTACCAGGCCGCGTCGCGCGTTCCTTCGTCGAGCTTCACGGCCGGGAAGAAGAAGGGCAGCGCCGAACTCGCCATCACGTGGTCCACGGTCAGGTCGACCTTGCGGCTGCGGCGGAGCGGACGTCGCCAGAGCTCCACGTCGCGCCCTTCGCAGAACGTGACCGTTCCGCCGTCGGTGTAGGACGAAGCGGTCAACGCCAGCGCGCGCAGGCGCCCGCTCTCGATGTTGCGCGCCACGCCGGGCAGGCGGCCGTCGGGCGCATCGAGCACGCGGCACAGGAACGCGCGCAGCGGCGAGGTGTCGAGCAGGCTGCGGCGTTCCTTCGTCGTGATGAGGCCGCCGGACAGGAGCCGCAGTCCGAAACCGAGAGCGATCTGCCAGACCTTGAGGGTGCTGGCGTCCATCACGTCGTCGGCGCGCAGATCGCGCCAGAGCTGTTCCAGCTGGCCGACGCGCGTCGCGAACGTGCCCGCGTGCGAGCCCAGGAACGCGGCGTTGATCGCGCCCGCGGAGACGCCCGTGAGGATGGGCGGATCGAAGCTGGGCACCTGTTCGGCCACCGCGCGCAGGAATCCGACCTGGTAGGCACCCCGCGCGCCACCGCCGCTCATGACGAGCGCGAGCCCGTCGTCCGAGGGTCCTTCCGCGGGGCGGTCCGTGGGCGTCGACGCCGAGGGTTCGGGGTCGGGGGCGGCGGCGGGCGGGTTCACGCCGCGCATCCTAGCGCCAGGGGTCCCGCGAGCCGGACGCCGCCACGTCGTCGCTGCACGAGCGGGTCGCGCTCCTTCAAGATGGCGACGCGGGGATCCGAACCATTCGCTGGAGGGCGCGCACGTTCGCGCGGCCCGAGGCGTATCGAACTTCGGGACGCGGCCGATCCAGGGGTGGATCGACGGGGCGCTCCCGGACCCGCCGAACCGACGACGAGGGGAATCGACATGGGTGTCTCAGTGCTTCGATTGACGAGCGTTTCGCTGTCCAGCGTGCTGGTGGCCGGCGGGGGCTACCTCGGCTACCAGGCCGTGCGCAGCGACATCGCCGCGTCGACCTACCGCGACAGGTTGGAGTCGATGGTCGGGGAGTACGAGGCCCTGCGCGCCGAGTTCAACAGCGCGGTGAAGAAGACGGCCGTTACCGAACTGATCGTCGAGGACGGCGCGCTCGCGATCGTCGTGCGCGGGCCGGACGGCGGGCGCGAGCGGGTGGAGACCAACCTCGACCCCGGTGGCGAAGTCTACGTGGACTACGTCGTGATCGACGGCCGACTGCTCATCCGCCGCGTCTTCGACTCCTGGACCGCGCCGGCCGAGGGCGTCTTCCTGGATGAGAGCCTCGTCGACGTGGACTGGAACGATCCGCGCGCCGAGCACGGCAAGGCGGTCTACCGCGCGCTGGCCGACGGTCGTTGGGTCGTGAGCGTGACCGGTTCGGGCAGTTTGGGCCTGGTGCGTCTCGGCGACGTCGGTGCGACGCTGCCGAGCGACCTGGTGCGCGCGCCGAAGATCGAGGACTACAGCGAGCTGGTGAACGAGACCGACGTCGAGCTCGATGGCGTCGGTGCCGGCGACGTGTGGAACTGGGTCACGCAGTAGATTGTCGGTACGGCGTCAGGCACGAAAGTGCCACCTGCCGCGCCGAGACGCTGCGATTCGCAGCGTCGTCGGCGGCAGGTGGCACTTTCGTGCCTGACGCCGTACCGACAATCCAACGCGCGGACTAGGCGCGCGCCCATGCCTTGCCACCCGCCGCTCGCCTCGCGCACCACTCGCTTCGTCGTCCTGGCCCTGCTCGCCGCCGTCGGCTTCACGTCCTGCTGCTCGAGTGGAGGATCGGAACGCGTCCACGGCGACGACGACGTCCAACACGAACCGGACGTGCGCCCGCCGGTCGAGATCACGGGTTCCTACGGCGACGCGGTCGAACCCGACGCGGCGATGCAGGCGGGACTCGATCTCTTGGTCGGGTTCGCGAACGAACAGGCGCGCTTCGTCGAGGACTACACCCAGCGGCCCTTCGAGACGGCCCCGGTGCTCCTCGTTCCGAGCGAGGACGGCTGGGAGGAGTTGCTCGGAGAGAACTTCCCCGACGCGCGGGACCTGAGCTACCTCGTCGTCGACACCTTCGCGTTCGTCGATCTGGAGCGTGCGCGCATCGTCGTCTCGCCGTACCTGCTGAGCTTCAACTTCATCTTCGACCCCGACCACGAAGAACTGCGCGAGAGGGCGCGGCTCAACGCCGGAATGCTCGTTCCGTCACTCGTGAACTGGCACGACGAGGATCACTTCGGGAGCTTGTCCAAGGTGCTCGCGGCCTACGCAGCGGACGACCGAGCCGCCGCGGGATCGCGCACCTACCTCGTTCGGGGCCACGCGACGCTGGTCGAATGTGCCTGGGCCGAGAGTGTCGGCCTCGACGCTCTGAAGCGGGAGGAGGCGGGCATCAGCTACTTCGACGCCTTCGCGGGCCAGCGCCCCAACTCGCCGAGCGCGGTCGGCCGCAACTACTTGAAGAAGGTGCTCCTCGCGGAAGGTCGCGCAGGAGTCGACGAGCGGCTCGCGAAGGATCCTCCGCCGCCGCTCCTGATGATCACGATCAAGGGCGGATCGAACCCCGACGACGCGGACGACGAGTGACCGCGCGTGCGCGCATCAGAGCGTGCGCACCGGCTTCTCCCAGTACTCGAGGTACCACTGCTCGAAGCCCTCCATGTCGATGTTCCACAGACGCTTCAGCACGCGCTCGACCCCGGGCACGTCGTTGCGCCGGAGGGACCCGACCGCGTGGATGTACTCCTGGGCGAGCTCCTTCGTGTGTTCGCTGTGCAGCACGAACTCCATCATCGTGCCGGCCTGCTGGTAGGCGAGTCCCGCGAGGTCCTGGCCGCGTCCGTCGGAGCCGCCGCTGGCATGCAGGAGCGAACTGCGAGTCATGAACTCCTTGAACGGGGCGAAGCGGCCGTCCTCGACCGCGTTGTCGCCGAAGTTGATGTGCTCGCGGCGGGTCGCGGAGTCGTAGACCGCTTCCATGTGCACGGCCGAGCTCTCCTGGAACCACGAGCCGCCGCCGCCGAGGAACAGGCGATTGGCGAACAGTTGGTGCGTCGCTTCGTGGATGTGGACCGTGTCGCCCGGTGCGCCGTAGTGCGTCGCGTAGTAGTCCTTCCAGGCGTGGCCACCTGAGCGTTCGGCCTGTTCGCGCGCTTGACCGACGTACTCCATGCAGAACTGGATGTACGACTCGCGTTCGCGGAAGAGGAAGATCGGCAGCAGCCTGCGCCCTTCCACCTCGTCGAAGGGATAGACCTCGCGAATCGCCTCGTAGTGCTCGTCCATGATCTTGGCGAACTTCTTCGTGCCCGACGAATCGCCGATCACGATGAAGTGCTTCGAGCGGTAGACGCGGATCCGCGCGTCCATCAGTTCGCGCGGGAAGTCGCGCTTCCAACGCTCTTCGACCTCTTCCTCGGTCCACTCAGGAACGCGCAGTTCGCCGTCGTAGGCGAAGCCCTCCTCGAAGAAGCCGAGCAGCGCGGCGCGGTCCGCGTCACCGAGTCGCTCGTCCGTGCTGACCTGGAACGCCCACCCGTGCTGGGGTGCGATACCGCCGATGACGTACGTCTCGCCCGAGACCGCCGTCCGCTCGTAGGTCTCCATGTGCAGTAGCGCGGCGTAGGGCGCGGCGCCGTAGGGACCCTCGAGCAGCCGTCGGTCGGCGAACCGGAAGTCGACCATCGGATTGCGCTCGATGTTGCTGCGCGCGACCGAGGTGACGTCCTCGGGTTCGACGATGCCCCATTCTTCGCCGTCCATGTGCCAGGCGAGGAGCAGCACGTCGACGTCGCCCAACTTGGCGGTCCAGGCGTGCTCCTACAGCTCGCGGAAGGCGTCGCCGGCTTCGGTCACCTCGTCGAAGGCGGACAGGTCGACGGTGAGGTGGACGTCGTCGAGTCGCACGCTTTCGGAGGCGCCCGCGTCCTGAGCGGGACCCGGTACGGCGAACAGGGGGCGAGCGAGCGGGAGGGCGAACAGGGCGAGGACGGCCACGGGGCCGCACACGGAGCGAGCGATCATCGGGGGTCGGGGGACGCGCCGCGGGGCGACCGGACTCGGCGGCGAGGTGCCAGCACTCCTGACCTTCCATCCTCACCGCCGCGCCCGCGTTCGAAGGCCGCGACCGCCCGAGTACGACGCCACGGGGCCGACGATTGGCGCGCGCTGGCCTCGTTCCGTCCGCAGCCGTGGGTCCGCCCCCAGCGGAGAACCCGAGGCAGTGGTCGCGACGCGGCGGGAAGCACGTCGAACGACGGCGCGCGCACCTACCCGACGCCGCTCGCTACGGCAGGATCGTCAACGTCTCCGGATTGCTGATCAGGGTCGTGGCGCCGGTCAGCGGGTCGAGCACGAGGCAGGCGTGGGTGAACGTGGTGCCCACGAAGGCGGGGCTTGGCGCGGGCAGCGTGAAGGTCGCCTGGGCGCGGCCGCGCGCGTCGAGCAGGCCCAGCGACTGGGTCAGCGGCGCCGTGTTCGGGGACGTGGCCGTCGCGAGCGTGTAGGCGTCGAAGTTGACCGGCACACCCGAGATCCCCGGAGCGAAGCCCGAGGTACTGCCGACGACGAGGTACACGCGGCCCGCGTTCGCGGCTCCCGCGCGGATCGACAGGCGCTGCACGCCGCCGTCCGACGACGAGACGAACGAGCGGTCGCCGGCGAGCGACCCCCAGCGACGCAGGTAGAGGCCGATGCCGTAGCGCTCGGTCGAGAGTTCCGCGGCCAGCACTACGTCCTCGCCCGCGCCGAGCCAGGCGCGGCGCGCGCCGGTCGTGTCGGTCGCATCGACGAGCACGGACCCGTTCGCCCGCACGAACGGTTCCGTGGCGCGGGCGGCCACTCGGCCTCCGCCGCCGTTCGCGTCCGCCCACGAGACCACCTGCGCTCGCAGCGCGTCGTTCGTGCGCGCGTCGACCAGGAGGTCCCCGCGTTCGGCCTCCATCGCGACCTGGCCGAACGGACCCAACGTCGTGTCACCGGTGAGGCTCGAGTAGGCCCAGCGCCCCACGAGAGCGTCCGTCGAGGCTGCGGGCGAGCGCTTCAGCAGGACGCGCAGCGAGGTCGTCGACGACTCGGTGAACAGGACGAATCCGACGCGCCCACTTTGGGACAGGGCGCCGATCGTGTAGCCGCCGGACATCTGTAGGGCGCCGTTCGCGGCCACGCCGTAGGTGCCCGGTGTCAGGGACGTGGGCGGTGTGACCGCGCCACCTCCGAGCGACGTGGCGGTCTCGACCGAGCCCGTCCAACCGCCGCTGCCGTCGAACGTGAAGGCGCCCCACCGCGCCGTGGTCTGGATCGCCGTGCTGCCCGTCGCCGTGTCGATCTGGCCGTAGACGTAGTCGCCCTGCAGCGCGGCGTTCGTCGAAGCGACACCGCCTCGGATCCCGATCACGAATTCGGCGCGTCCGAGCGAGCCCTCGAAGTCGAGCTCGGGTCCGTGGTCGAACAGCAGCAACTCGCGATCGTGGCTCAGCACCAGCCGCGCGATGTTCGTTCCTGGGTTGCCGGGATCCAGGTCCAGCACCACGTCGCCGGCGGCGCTCAGGCTGTAGACGCCGGATCCGCCGTTCGAAGAACTCGCCGAACCGTTCCCGACGCAGGCCGAGCGCTCGTTCGAGGCCAAGGTGAACGTCCCGTCCAGCGCGAAGCTCAGCGTGCCGGACTGGGTCGACCAACGCAGGCCGTTCGGGCAGGACCCCTCGACCTCGTAGTTCAGCGCGGCGAAGGTGTACGAGCCGGCGAAGACGCCCTGGGCGGCGGCGGGGAGGCTGAGGGCGGTGAGTGCGACGAGTGTGCGGGCGAGCATGGCTTTGGATTGGCGGTACGGTGTCAGGCACGCATCTGCCACCTGCCGCGCCGAGACGCTGCGATTCGCAGCGTCATCGGCGGCAGGTGGCAGATGCGTGCCTGACACCGTACCGCCAATCCAAAGACCGGGGTCGGGCGAGGGCTCACGGCTGCGGAGCGCCCGCCTCGATCGCCCCAGATCCTCGGGACGGCGGGCTCGTCGCCAATCGCCGCTCGTCGAGAAGGTGACGACACCCGCGACTTCATCGGTCGCGTCGAGGCCCACGAGAACGAGATCGCTCGCGCCACGGGGACACTCGAGGCCCCGACTCGGTCGGCCGCGACGAGTTCCGCAAGGACGACGAGCGCGTCCACGGTGCACAGCGAGTCGAACGGTCTCTTCCTCGGGGACGGCGATGCGTGCCGCATGACCTCTCGGAGTCCGAGCGGGCGTCACACTCCGACGCGGCTCCACGGGCGCGGTACCGTCCCACTCACCTTCCGCGGATCAAAGCACCGAGCATCCCCAGCCGTCGTACTCGCCACCGCGCTCGCTGCAAGCGCGTCGAAGCGGGACCGTCCTCAGCGTGCCCAGCGACGGCACGACTTCCTCGGTGAAGCGGACACCTACCTGTCGCGACGCGAGCCCGTCGTCCGCAGCCACCGACTCGATGGAATCAACGGCGTAGCCTTCGCTCTTCAGCCACTCGGCCAGGTCGGAGGCGCTCTCTTGGTCGGGCATGTAGGCGAAGTGATCGATGCACCGCGCTGTGGTGAGCGGGTCACCCTTTTCACGTAGACCGTCGATGACGCGCATGTCCATGATCACCTGCCAGTCGTCCGCTGTCGGGTGGAGCAGCTCGAAGTACGACTGATGCTCAGGCTCTTCTTCGACGTAGAAGCGCACCGCGCGCCTGGACGATTCCTGGGCTCGGACGACCAAGTTCCGCGCCGTCTCCTCGTCGAGATCGGCGTACACGTAGGCGTGGCGGACACCGGCGCAGGTGTAGTGGCCCACGTACCGACCGCGATGGGTGTTGGCGTAGGCCTCGATGGGCTCGGTCAGTCGGCGTAGAACCTCGAATTCCTCCGGGGTCGTCACTCCGTCACGTTGCTCCTTCAGTTCGATGCGGAGCGCGAGGAGCGTCGTGCTGATGCCCTTGCGAAGAACGTCCGCCACGCCCAGGTCCACGGCGAACCAGGCCACGCCCTCTTCCATCTGGCAGGGGTAGAACTCCCACGCTTCGGGCGGGTCGAGCTGGTTGTCACTCATGATCGAAGAGGGTCATGGTCGGGTCGATGGAGCGCCCGGAACGGACTCAGATTCCGTCAGCCGCGTACCGTCTCCAGCGCCACCGCCACGTTCTCGGGCACGGTCGCCGGCACGAAGCCGCTGCCCACGTTGAAGACGTAACCCGGGTGCCCTTCGAAGGCCGCGAGGGTGCGCGCCGTCTCGCTGCGCACGGCTGCGGCGTCGGCCAGGAGCACGATCGGGTCCATGTTGCCTTGCAGCGCCACGTGCGGACCGACCTTCGCGCTCGCCACCTGCGGCACGACGCGCCAGTCGATCGCCAATGCGCTCGGCTCGGAGGCCAGCAGTTCGTCGAGCAGGTGGCTGCCACCGTTCATGTAGACGATGACCGGCACGCCGAGGTCGCGCGCGCCCTTCACGAGGCGCGTGAGGTGCGGCAAGACGGCGCGCTGGTAGGTCGCCGCGTCCAGCGCGCCGCCCCAGGAGTCGAACAGCTGCAGCACGTCGGCGCCGCACGCGACCTGCATGGCGAGGTACGGCAGCGACACGTCGACGATGCGCGAGAGGAGCGCGTCGAACGTGCGCGGCTCGGTCCACATCATCTTCTTCGTGTGCTCGAACGTGCGGCTGCCGCGGCCCTCGACCGCGTAGCTCGCGACGGTGAACGGCGCGCCGCAGAAGCCGATCAGGCCGCGCGGTCCCGCGTTGCGACCGCCGAGGTCGTGGCTCGCGAAAGCGTCCGAATCGAGCTCGCGCCGGCAGATCCGCAGGGTCTCGGCCAGGTGCGCGACGGCGACGTCCGGGTCGAAGTCACGCAGCGCGCGCACACCGTCCATGTCGCGCACCGGCGGCGTCAGCACCGGCCCGACGCCGCTCTCGAACTCGAGGCCCATCCCCATCGCCGCCAGCGGCACGAGGATGTCGGAGAACACCACCGCCGCGTCCATCCCGAAGCGGCGGATCGGCTGCAGCGTGATCTCGGCCGCGCGCTCGGCGTCCGCCAGCGTCTCCATGAACGTCTGGGTCGAACGCAGTTCGCGGTACTCGGGCAGATAGCGCCCCGCCTGCCGCATGAACCAGGCCGGCGGCCGATCGGTGGGGCGACAGTGCAGAGCGTCGAGGAAGCGTTGGCGGCAGGTGGTCACGGCGGTGTTCGAGCGTGGGCTCAGATGTAGATGAGCGTGTAGACGAGCGACGAGAGGTTGTACGCCGAGTGCGCGGCCATGCAGGCGACGAGACTCCCGGTGCGTTCGTAGAGCCAGGCCAGCGCGAACCCGATCCAGGCGATCGTCAGCATCCCGGCCAGGTCGTAGGGGTGACCGACGGCGAAGACCACCGCGCTGATCCCCGCGGCCGGCAGGAACCCCATTCGGCTGCGCAGGGCGGCGAACAGGACTCCACGGAAGGCAAGTTCCTCGAAGATCGGCGCTCCGACGCCCGCTTCGATCGCCATCCGGCGCCAGGTGTCGATCCCGCCGTCCATCAACTGGTCCATGTACGGACTGGTCCAGGGACTCGCCTCCAGCGGGCCGAGAGCGGCGAGGGCGAGGACGCCGAGCCACAGGACGGGTACGAGTCCCAGCCCGCACACGAGCGCGCGCGGAGCGGTGCGCGCGTCGCCGTCGAGCCCCAGTCGTTCGCCGGCGGTGCCCAGCGATCCGGCGAGGCCAGGTCGCCAGCCCGCGGCGACCAGTGCGGCGACGAGGATCGGGATGCTGGACAGCGCGACGTTGTAGCCGGTCAGTGCGCCCGCTCCGGCACTCGCCAGCAACGTCAGCACGAGCCCGAACCCGAGTTGGCCGAACGCGAACGCGCCCCAGCCGTCCTGTGCGTCGAGCCGAGCGGACAGCGCGGCGGTGGGCGCGAGGATGCGTCGCCGGGTCGCCACCAGCAGCAGCGCGAAGACGATCGAGAAGGGCGCGAGCACCAGGACGAAGCCCATCGGAGCCGCCGCCCGCCCGATCGCTTCGGACACGGCCCACTCCTCGACGGGAGGCACTTCGCCGCGCGCGTCGAGCAGGAGGAGTTCCGGCAGCCCATCGAGTTGCATCGGGATCTCGTCGGCGACGGGTCCGCGCGGATCCACGCTCGCAGCGGACACGTCCGTCGCATCGTCCGTGGACCTGGCCGCGAACTCGAGCACCAACGCTTCGGTGCGCGCGGCCCAGGCGGCGTCGCCCGCGAGCAACCGCTGCACCGTCGACCCGTCGAGCTCGGCGCGTTCGCGCACGTCGGCCTTCGCGACCAGTCGCGGCGTCGCCCGTTCGAGTTCCGCCGCGTCGAGCCCGACCGCCGCGCCGAGGATCCGCGCGCGAGCGGTCAGCACCGCCGCTTCGCGCTCGAGCCGCGTCGCCCGCTCGAGGCGCGCGTCCTCCTTCCGGTCGGCGGTCGCGTCCGGAGTCTCCGCCTTCGCTCCGCGCTCCGCCGCGTCGCGCATTTCGCTCGCGGCCAGATCCACGTCGAGCGCCGCGTCGAGCAGTTGGACCGCAACGCCTTCGTAGGTGCTCGGGTCCAGCCCGAACGGGCCCGAACCGGTCAGGCCCTCGAGTTGGAACGGTTCGTCCTCGGAGGCGCGTTCGGCGCCGACCAACGATGCGGCCACGACTTCGACCGGCCGTTCGATCAGGCGCGCCGCCGTGCGTGCGGGCTGTTCGAAGTGCACGACCCGCGCGTGGCCGGACTCCATGCTCGCGAGGTTCAGGACCTGCAGCAGCGCCCAACCGATCGTCGCCAGCACCACCACGTGCGGGGCGAAGGCGGGCGCGGTCCTCGACCCGGTCGCGCTCGACCCGCCCGCCGGTCCCCGGTCGGGGGCGTTCCGCTCTTCGTCCGGGGCCATGGGCCGAGCATGCTACCCGCGCCGTCGTTGCTATCCTGCGCCGCCCGCCGACTCTCCTCGTCCGAACGCCCTTGACCGCCACCTATCGCACCCTGACCTCGCCGCTGTTCGACGTGCGCGTGGTCGATCGAGCCGAGCAGGCGGTGGCAGCGGTGGCCGACGACGTGACGACCGTTCTGTCCGCGAAGGAGCGCCGCGCGGAAGGCGTCGTCCTCGGACTGGCGACGGGGTCGACGATGACGCCGCTCTACGACGAGCTGGCCCGGCGGCACGCGCGCGGCGAGGTCAGTTTCGGCCGCTCGCGCGCCGTTCTGCTCGACGAGTACCGCGGCCTCGAGCCGGGACATCCCGAGCGTTTCGTGCGCTGGATCACGCGGCACTTCGCCGAGCGCGTCGACCTGCCACCCGAGCAGATCGAGGCACCACCCGCCGACGCCGAGGGCGCCGAGCTCGAGGGCGCGTGCGACCGGTTCGACCGCCGGCTCCGGGCTCTGGGCGGTGTGGACCTGCAGCTGCTCGGGCTGGGTCGCAACGGCCACGTGGCCTTCAACGAGCCCGGTTCACCCTCGGACTCGCGCACGCGACTCGTGCGTCTGGCGAGTTCGACGCGCGAGGCCAACGCGAAGAGCTTCGGCGAGCTCGACCACGTCCCGACCTCGGCCGTGACCCAGGGGCTCGCGACGCTGCGCGAGGCCCGTCGGCTGCGGATGCTCGTGTTCGGAGCGCCCAAGCGCGAGGCCCTGGCGCGGCTGCTCGCGCTCGACGGCTTCGATCCCCAGTGCCCGGCCTCGGCGCTCGCCGGTCACCACGATCTGGTGATCTGGGCCGACGCCGCGGCGGTCGACTGAGCCGGCGCGCGACGCGAAACGCGCCCCCGAAAAAACCAGCGACCCGGTCGGGGAGACCGGGCCGCTAGCCGTGGCGAAGGGTTGGGACGCCACACGAAGGGGACTTCGGGGTTGGGAAGCGCGGCTCTGGGAAGGGGCCGGGTCCGTCCGGCACCGATTCGCTGAGGAGTGTCTCGGTGCCTTTCGTTCCCGTGGGAAGGGGCCTGTGGGGACAGGCAGTGGGGACGCGCTCCCCTCGTGCAGGAGCGGTATCGGCAGGGCCTCGCGGGGCTTGAGCCGATTCCGCCGCGAATCGCCGGTCGGGCTCTACTGCCCCTCGCTGCCCGACCCCGACGGCGCGGGGGCCTTCGGGGGCGTGACACGTCCCTCGTGGCCGTAGACGTCCCGCAGGTGTCCGGGGAGGCCGGACTCCTCCTCGTCGGTGAACTCGGTCTCGATGCGCTCGATGTGGACGGCGATCGCCATCTCGCGCTGGGTGCCGTCGTCCTCGTCCCACACGAACGGCGACGAGACCTCGCCGTTCGGGCGCTTGGCGCGGCCCGTCACGAACAGGGTCTGTCCGGCGGCGAGTCGAGCGCGCGTGTGCAACTGGACTCGGCGCACCTCGGGCACGCCCACCTCGAGCGGCCCATGGCCCTCGGCGACGACCACCTTCTTGGTGGCGATGGGCTCCTTCAGGCGCGCGAAGTCGGCCGTCATCACGAGGCCGGCCACTCCGCCGGGCAGTGAGATGACTCGCGAGTCGATCGAGATGCCGCTCTCGACCACGTCCACGATCGGGTCGAGGATCTCCTGGTTGCCAGGTGCGACGACCACGTAGCGGAACTCCTTCACGTAGGCCGTCTCCTCGAGAATGGAGACGTTGGCACGTTGCCCGGCGAAGACGATGAGGTGCGGAGCCGTCAGCGCTTCGGCGCGCAGGCGTTCGAGTTCCTTCACGTCGTCCGGTCCGAAGAACCGCGTCTGATTCTCGATGCCGAGCGGGTCGAAGGACGCGGGCTCGGCCGCGTAGATCGTCGCGTTCACCTTGTACATCGCGAACAGGTCGCGGCGCTGCAGTTCGACGAACGACTCGAGCCAGGCCTGCGCCTTCGGACGCAGGTTCGCCACCAACACACCGCCCTTGGTCAGTTGGAGCGACTCCGCGTCGGCCAGCGGCGGCTCGATCCAGCGACGCACGTCCTCGACCAGGTTGGTGCGCAGCCGCGTGCGCTCCTTCTCGAGCAGGGCAGCATCGTCCTGTTGCGAACCCTCCGGATCGGCGAGCAGCAGGTTGCGCAGCAGCGGATCCACCAGGTCGGAGACGTCGTACACCACGAGCGTGAGGTCCTCGCCGGTCGGTTCTGGCTTCGCCGCCGCGGACGTGATGTCGGTCCACTCTTCGGCGGTCGGCGCTTCGAGCGTATCGGTGCTGCCATCGTCGTCCTGGGCCAGGGCGAGCGGTTGGAGGACGAACACCGCAGCGATGAGAGCGGGGAGCGAGAGGGTCGGGAAGGTCGAGAGCATTGGGGATCTCAGGGAAGCCGTTCTTCGGTGGTGAGGAGCACGACGTCGCCCGTGGGCGAGAGTCCGTGGACCGAGCGAGTCAAAGTGGTGTGCGTCTGGCCCGGGCGGCGCGTGAGCGCGATGGTCTCGCGCGCTTCGGGCGGGCCCGTGGTGACGGTCAACGAGAGGGACTCGACGACGGCGGTCGGGGAGGTTGCCGTGGTTCGGGAGTCGGGCGCAGCGGCGACCTCGTCGTCTCGCGCCACGGACTCGGTGTCCGCCGCTCGCTCGCGCGGGTCGCCGCGAACCACGTCGTCGCTCGGGTCGACGGGTTCCGCGGACTTCGGCGCGAGGGCCACAGCGACCGCGACCGCGATCAGCACGAGCGCCGCGGCAGCAGCGAACGGGGCGAGTCGCCGCCGGCTCGCGGGGCGCGCGATCGCGGGCGCGAGGCGGGTCAGTTCGTTCGCGTCCTGCGCCAGGCGGACCACGTGTTCGAAGGCTTCCGGCGCGTCGACCAGCGCCGCGAGCACGGCCTCGTCGCCCAGTGGATCGCGGCCCGCGTCGAGGGCGGCATGGGCGGCGGCTTCGACCCGTTCGAACGGTAGCGCCCGCCCGCGCCGGCCCGCCGCGCGCTCGTCGTTCGTGGGCTCGCTCATCGCCGGTCCTCCTCGCGCGCCCGCGCCAGGTCGGCGAGCGTCCGTCGCGCGCGGGACAGGCGGCTCTTGACCGTGCCCTCCGGCGCGCCGATCTCGTCCGCGAGGTCGGCGATCGAGCGTCCATCGCGGTGGAAGGCGAGCAGGAGATCGCGGTCGGCGGCGGGCAGCGCGGCCAGTCGGCGCGTCAACTCGTCGCGCGCGTCGAGCGCTGCGATCGGACGCTCGGCGCGCGGATCGAGGACGCTCTCCGGCTCGAGTTCTTCGCCGCCGGACCGCCCACCGCGGGCCCGCTCCCCGCCCGTGGACGCGCGACCGACCCCTTCGCCGGCCGCTCGCTCACCGGCCAGGGTGCGCTGTCGATCGGCCGCGACGCGCACGCAGATGCCGCGCAGCCAGGGCTCGAGCGCCCGCTCCGGGTCGTAGGTGGCCGCGCCTCGCAGCGCGCGCGTGAAAGTGTCCTGGACCACGTCGTCGATCTCCTGGGCGAGTCGCGTGCTCCCGAGCAGCCGCCGTGCGAAGGCACGCAGCATCGGCTCGGCCGCGGCGAGCGATCCGGCCAGCGTCGAGACGCCGCTCGGATCATCCGTCGCGGCTCTCGGTCCTCGGGGAAGCTCGGGCACGCCCCTCCTGTACCGGCGGCGTCGCGGCGCGGTTGCAGAACCCCGCCCGAAACGCGTGCGGGCCCGCTCCTCCGACTGGAAGAGCGGGCCCGCGCCGCGATCGATGCTCCCCTTTGGGACGCGCGATCAGTTCGTCAGCCTGACCGGAACGGCGTTGCTCGCCATGATGGCGCCGGACCCCGGCTTCACGGCGACGAACGCGTGGTGCAGCGTCAGGCCCGCGAAGGCCAGCGGCGTGCCGGCGGGCACGCGGTAGACGGCCGTCGCGCGGCCCGTCGCGTCGAGCGTCCCGAGCCAGTTGGTCATCGAGAGGCCGTACGTCGCGCCGAAGGTGGTGTAGGCGTCGAGCGAGAGCGGCAGCACGACACCGTTGCCGAGGTCGACGCCGTTCGTGCCGGTCATGGAACCGAGCATCACGTACTTCGCGCCCGCCCAGCCGGCGCCGGCGCGCAGCGACAGCACCTGGGCCGAGCCCGAGGAGATCGACGCCGTGTCGACGTTGGCCTTCAGGTTGCCGAGTTCGACGGCGTAGACCGAACCGGAGCTGGTGCCCTGGTCGTCGTCGTACAGCGAGGCGATCAGCGCGCGGCCGTTGTCGAGCGCGGCGAAGCGACCGAACTGGTCGGTCGGCGCCGCGTCCGAGGCGATCAGTTTGACCGTCTGGATCCACTGGCCGCTGGCGTTGCGCTCGAAGGCGTACGCGGCGCCCGACTGGGAGCCGGCGTGCGAGTTGCCGAACGCGCCGGCCAGGATCTGGTTGCCGTCGATCTGCACGGCCTGGCCGAGGCGGTCGTCGGTCGACCCGTCCTGGGCCATGAGCGTGCCGGTCTGGATCCACGCGCCGTTCGACTGGCGCTCGAACACGAACGCGGCACCCGAGTCGATGCCGCCACCGTCGTAGCGGTCCGCGCCGCACACGACACGCTCGCCGTCGATGTCGACCGAGAGGCCCGCGTAGTCCGAGGGCATCGCGTTGGTGGCGGTGAGCTTGGTCTCCTGGGTCCACGAGGTCGTGGACTGGCGGCGGTAGACGTACACGGCGCCGGCGTTCTTGGCGGCCGTGTCGTCACGGGTCACGCCGAAGGCGATCCGGTCGCCCGACATGGCGATCGCCGAGCCGAACTGCTCGGACGCACCGAGGGTGCTCGGCGCGATCTTGGTGCGCTGGGTCCAGTTGGTGCCCGAGGTGCGCTCGAAGACATAGGCCGCGCCGG
Source organism: Rohdeia mirabilis (assembly GCA_007750655.1). Taxonomy (GTDB): domain Bacteria; phylum Planctomycetota; class UBA1135; order UBA1135; genus Rohdeia; species Rohdeia mirabilis. The sequence goes on along the minus strand of CP036290.1, from coordinate 4,792,608 downwards.
TGGCGAAACCGACCTGGTTCTCGTTCGGCGAGCCGACGACCACGCGGTCGCCCTCGATCGCGACCGCCGACCCGAACAGGTCGAAGGCCACGCCGTCGCTCGGGAGGAGCTTGCGCTCGAAGGCCCAACTGTTGTTCGTCTGGCGGGTGTAGACGTAGGCCGAGCCGGAGCTCGAGCCGAGGTCGTCGTCGCTGTTCGCGCCGACGACGATGCGGTTGCCGGAGATGGCGACCGAGATCCCGAAGGAGTCACCGGCCGACCCGTCGTTCGGGACGAGCTTGGCGATCTGGTTCCAGGCGTCCCCCTGACGCTGGAACACGTAGGCGGAGCCGCTCTGGACGCCTTGGTGGGAGTCGGCGGACGCGCCGATCACGGCGAAGTCGCCGTCCACGGAGACCGAACGGCCGAAGGTGTCGCTGGCGGATCCGTCGGAGGCGAGGAGTTTGGCGTCCTCGCTCTGGATCTGGGCAGCGGCGAGCGGTGCGAACGTTCCGGATAGGAACAGGAGCGCAGCCGCGCGCGGCAAAGTCGATTTGGACATGGTGTGGGCTGTGTCGGGTCCAAGTCCTGGGGGTCCACTCACCTGCCGCACGGCAGGGGCCTTCCCGTCCCCCTGGTACAGGGCTCGGACGACAACTGGGGGCCCGTATCGCCAGCAGGACGCAGCCCACCCAACGCCAGTGCCCGGAGAACTGCCCCGAGCTCGTTGTTGCCGGTACTTGCGTCGCTTCAGGGTGACAAGTGCCGCCAAGGTGGGTGGGAAATGAATGCGATTTCCTGCTGGGCCGGAGCGCCGGGAGCCTTCGGGCGGGCCGTGACCCGCAGAGACCGGTCGCGGGTCGTCCCTTGCGGCCGCGCTCGGGTGGGGATACCGTCCGTGGCGTGGAAGTGTGACAGTTGTCGCACTTCGGCCGAGCCCCTCGCTCCCGCCGCCGCGTCGGCCTCCTCGGACCTCCCGCGACCGCTCCTCCCCGGACCCGTGCCCCCGAAACTCAACGACAGCGAATGGGCCGTCATGCAGGCGGTCTGGGAAGCGCATCCGGCGTCGGCGCGCGAGGTCCACGAACGCGTGTCCGCCGACCGCCGCTGGAGCTACAGCACGGTGCGGACACTGCTGCTGCGGCTGAAGCTGAAGGGCGTGGTGCGCTCGAAGCGCGAGGGTCGCCGGTTGCTCTTCACGCCGCTCGTGTCCGCCGCCGAGGCGCGCCGCTCGGCCCTGCGTTCGCTGGTCGATCGGGCCTTCGGCGGCCGGGTCGGTTCGTTGGTGCAGCAGCTGGCCGCCGACGACGAGCTCGGACCCGAGGACCGCGCCGAGATCGAGCGGATGGTGGCCGAGCGCGATTCGAGCAGCATGGGCGCGTCCGGCGGTGTCGATGGCGATGTCGACGGCGGTGTCGATGGTGGTGTCGATGGTGGTGTCGATGGTGGTGTCGATGGTGGTGTCGATGGTGGTGTCGACGGCGGTGTCGACGGCGGCGCGACGGAGGGCGTGGAGTGAGCGCGGCCCAGATCGACTGGATCACGGTGTGCGGTGCCGGCGCGCTCGGGCTGGCCGTCGTCGCCGCCCTCGTGGACCGCTTCTTCGGGGCGCGAAACCCGCGCGTCGCGAGCGCGCTGTGGTGGGCCGTGCTCGCGCGATTGGTCCTGCCGCCGTGGGTCGGATCGCCGGTGGGGTGGAGCGCGCCGGCGGCCGGAGTCGACGGAACGTCCTTCGGGATCGCGGCGGGTGCGGCCCCGTCGAGCAGTGGCGACTCGTTCTCCGTCGCCATCACCGCGCTCTGGCTCGTCGGCGTCGCGCTGGTGGCGGCGTGCTTCGCCGTCCGACTCGCGCGCACCGCGAGGCGTTGGGCGCGGCTCGAGCGGCGCCCCGCAGCGGTCGGTGCGTGCGCGGCGCTCGAACGCGCGCTCGCTGCCCACGGCGTGCGCGGACCGGTGCCGCTCTTCGTCGCCGCGCAGGACGGACCGGCCTGCATCGGACTCGTGCGGCCCTGGATCGTCGTCCCGAAGCGCTTCGACGATCCCGCGGCGATGCGCCAGCTGGAGTCGGTGCTCCTGCACGAGGTCGCGCACCTGCGCCGCCGCGATCCGTGGTGCCGACTGGTCGCGCTGGCCGTGGCCTGCGTCTTCTGGTTCCACCCCGCGGCCTGGGCGGCGGCGCGGCGCCTCGCGGAACTGGCCGAGTTCGACTGCGACCGACGGGCGGCGGAGCGCGACCTGGGCGGGCGCGCCGCCTACCGCGACGCGCTCCTCGACCACGTGGCGCAGCGCCTGCGAGGTGGTGCGACCGGGTTCGACGGGACCGATGCCGACGCGAACGCGGGCCTCGCCGCGCGGCTCGGGCCTCCGCACTTCGTCCCTCCGAACCTCCTGCACCCGCGCAGTTCGCTCGTGGCGCGGCTGCGCGTGCTCGAGTCACGAGTCTCCGCCGCGCGTCCCCGACGCGAGTGGCCGTGTGCCGCGCTCGTGCTCCTGGGCGCGTTGGCCTGCATCGGTCCGCGGGCCGAATTCGAGCCTCCGCCGTTCACACCGCCGGTCGCGTTCGAGCAGATCGGCGAACTCGAAGGCTGCCTGAACAAGCGCTACGCGGTGCTGGCACTCCTCGCGCACGAGCGCCGCGCCGCCCGACCACTGACGCCGTCGACACTCGCCGGCGGACCGACCCGCACCACGATCTCGAACCACCCACTCACTCGATGAAGCCCCTCCGCGTTCTCGTGGCCACCTTGGCCCTCGCTCTCCCCTCGATCGCCGTCGCCGTCGAACGGTCCGTGCCCGCAACTCAGGACGCCCCGACCGCCGAACAGGTGGCCGAGATGATGGCCGCCGCCGCGCGCTACACCCAGCCCGGCCCCGAGCACCGCTTCCTCGAACTCCTCGTCGGCGATTGGGACGTCGGCTCGCGCTTCACGATGATGGGGAGCGATGCGCCCGTCGAGCGCGGCACGGCCACCACGCAGTGGAAGGTTCCCGGGCGTTGGCTCGAGAGTCACTGGAGCGGCTCCGTCATGGGGACGGAAGGGAACGTCTTCCACGTGTTCGGCTACGACCGGTTGAAGATGAGCTTCGTCTGGACCGGGTTCAGCGACATGGACACGGCGTTGAACCGCGCGGAAGGAGACCTCACGCAGAACGCGGACGCGCTGATCCTGTACGGCACGCTCGACGAGTACCTCACCGGCGAGCACGACAAGATGGTCAAGTACGTGTACCGCTTCGGTGGCACGCGCGACGAGGCCGGTGACTGGAAGTCGATCGACAGGATCGTGCTCGAGGTGCACGACCTCGCGATCGGCGAGGCGAACACGAAGGTCCTCGAGTTCACGTACGTCCGCAAGTGATCGGTACGGCGTCAGGCACGCAGCTGCCACCTGCCGCCAGAGTCGCTGCGATTCGCAGCGACGCCGGCGGCAGGTGGCAGCTGCGTGCCTGACGCCGTACCGATCACTTCCCCGATCCTCCCCGTAGCTGCGAACCGCCCATGCCCAGCCTCACCGTTTCACGCACCATCGACGCGCCCGTCGAGAAGGTCTTCGACGTCAGTACCGACGTCCACATCTGGGCCGACGTGGTCCCGGCGATCCAACGCGTCGAGGTCCTGACGGACGGGCCCGTCGGTCTTGGCACACGCTTTCGCGAGACGCGCACGATGTTCGGCCGCGATGCTACCGAGACGATGGAGTTCATCGAGTTCGAACGGCCGAACCGCTACGTGCTGGGCGCGCAGAGCCACGGCTGTCGCTACCGTTCGATCTTCACGCTCACACCCGACGGCGGCGGCACGAAGCTCGAGATGGTGTTCGAGGGCACGCCGCTGACGTTCGGCGCCAAGGTGATGTCCGTCGTCATGCGGCCGTTCATGAAAAAGATGGGCGACATGTGCGCCGCGGACCTGGACGCGATCAAGGCCCACGTGGAGTCGTGATCGGTACGGCGTCAGGCACGCAGCTGCCACCTGCCGCCGGCGTCGCTGCGAATCGCAGCGACTCTGGCGGCAGGTGGCAGCTGCGTGCCTGACGCCGTACCGATCACGAGAGCCCGTACAGACGCTCGCTTCACCACCGAAGGGCACTTTCAGACGTCGGGCCCGCCAGCGAGGGCCCGACGGGATAGTTTGAGGACGATCCCTTCTCCGACCCCCCGCCCCGCCCGTCAATGCTGGTCGTCCGACGCTCGCCCGCCCGCGCTCGCTTCCTCCCCGTCCTCCTGGTCGCCCTGCTCCCGTCCTGCCGCGACGGAGCCGACGCACCGCCGGTCGTCTCGGCGTCGTTCGTGAAGGCCTGGAACGCGGTGGCGATCGACGCCTCGGGGCTCGATCACACGCCCTCGAACGAGGGCCCCGCGCACGACTTCGGGCATCAGCTCGGCCCCTGCCGCGCGTCGCGGGCGATGGCCATGACGCACGTCGCGATGTTCGAGGCGCTCAACGCGATCGAGCGGCGTCACGCGAGCTACCTCGTGCTGCCGACGATGGACGAACCCGCGTCGGTCGAAGCCGCGATCGCCCAGGCTGCGCGCGACACCCTGTCCGCCCTGTTCCCCTCGCAGACCCACCTGTTCGACGCCGAGCTCGCCGACACGCTCGCGACGATCCCCGCCGGCGCGGTCCGCGATCGCGGCGTCGTCGTCGGTCAGGCCGCTGCGCTGGCCGTGCTCGGTCTGCGCGCCGCCGACGGTTCCAACCACGCCGAGTCGCACGTCGGCGTCGACTTCTTCTGCAGCGACGATCCCGGCCGCTGGCGCCCCGATCCGACGACCGGCGACACGCTGGCTCTGGGAGCGCACTGGGGCGACGTCGACCCGTGGCTGCTCGCCGCTCCCGACCAGTTCCGCGCGCCGATCCCGCCCGGCATCGACAGCCCCGAGTACGCGCTCGCGTTCGCCGAAGTCCGCGCAGTGGGCGGCGACGGCGTGACCACGCCGACCGTGCGCAGCGACTTCCAGACCTTCGTCGGCATCTTCTGGGCCTACGACGGGACGCCGAGCCTCTGCGCGCCGCCGCGCCTCTACAACCAGATCATCGTGCAGGTGGCCGACCAGCAGCGCACGGACGGCTACGAGCTGTTGCGCCTGCTCGCCATCGCGAACGTGGCGCTGGCCGACACGGCGATCGCCTGCTGGGAGAGCAAGTTCTTCCACGACTACTGGCGCCCCGTCGTCGGTATCCGCGAGGCGGATCCGGGCACCGGTCCGACCGGTCTCGGCGACGGCAACCCGGGCACGGCCGGCGATCCGACGTTCACCCCGCTCGGCTCGCCCGCGAGCAACCTGGCCGCCGACAACTTCACGCCGCCCTTCCCGACCTACCCCTCCGGCCACGCGTCGTTCGGCGGAGCGCTGTTCGAGACCCTGCGCCGCTTCTACGGCACCGACGAGCTCGAGTTCACCTTCGTGTCCGACGAGTACGACGGAACGACGATCGGCCAGGACGGCCTGCCCCGGCCCTACGTCCCGCGCACCTTCCAGCGCTTCAGCGACGCCGAGATCGAGAACGGCCAGAGCCGCGTCTACCTCGGCATCCACTGGTACTACGACGCCGACTCCGGCATCGACCAGGGCCGCCAGGTCGCCGGCTGGACCTGGGACAACCTGTACCCGGTGGATTGATCGGTACGGCGTCAGGCACGCAAGTGCCACCTGCCGCCGACGACGCTGCGAATCGCAGCGTCTCGGCGCGGCAGGTGGCACTTGCGTGCCTGACGCCGTACCGATCAATCCACCCCCTGCCCGTTCACGCCCGACTCACCAGTGGGCACGCACGTCCAGCCGGTCGTCACCATCGACACCGACCAGCACTTCTCCACCTGGCGCGTCCCGGCCGGCCTGACCGTGTTCGTGGCGGACGGCGTGCGCATCCAGATCGACGGAGACGTGTTCATCGAAGGTGCCGTCACGGGCGCGCCGATCCCGTCGAGCGCGGGTCCGCGACCCAAGCGCGGCTCGACCTACACGATCGCGAACAACGGCGTCGTCTGGGTCGACGCGCCCATCAGCGGCGGCCGTGGTCCGGACGGCGACGACGAATTGCCGGACGCCGGGGACGGTGGTGCCGTGATCGTTGAAGCCCCGCTCGTCGTCACGCTCGAGGGCTTCCTGCGCGGCGGCGACGGAGGCGATGGGGGCACCGTGGTCGTGCGCACCCTGGCTCTCACTCCTCACCCCGATGCCCAAAGGACCGGCGGCGACATCGTCGGCGGAGACGGCGGCATGGGCGGGCAGGCTCCGGCGGGTAGCGACCGCCTTCCCGCGAGCGGCGGGCGCGGTGGGTCGATCTGGCCTCACGACGACTCCGACGAGTTGCTCTTCGCATTGGGAGTCGTCGACCGTTCGGAGGAAGGCCAGGCGCGCTTCGTGGACGTGTTGTTGCGCGCGAGTGGGTTGTAGGTCGGGTGTCCTTGCTCAGAACGGAACGCCGGACCACGGCACCGTGCAGTGGCGAACCTCGTTGCCCGCCTCGTCGCACCCAACCAATATCTGACCGAACCGTTGGTATGTCCACGTCAAGGGCACGTCATCGGCCCGCGTCGAGGCGCCCTTGAGCATCTCCTCGATCGCGGTCGTTGCGCCGATCTCGACCCTCAGGCGACGGGACTCCATCAAGAGTTCCGTGACGTGCAGAGTGAAGTCGAGGTATTGCGTTCGATACTCGTCAGCACTTTCGTAGATCTGCATGTCGACGAAGTACCGCGATGGATTCGCCAGGTATAGGCTCCGTGCGTCTTCCAGTGAGACGTAGAAGAGCTCAGGGTCCGGCAGTGAGTCGAGGATTCGTCGCTCTTCCTCCGAGGTAACGCGGCCGACCTGTTTCGACAGGTCCATCAGGGCCGCGAGTGGCAAGGCGGCAAGCTCGAGATTGTCGAGTCGTTCCCCTTCGATACTCAGGATCTGGCCGAGTAGCGGGTACGCGCTCTTCGAGTCGTTGGCCGCCAACATCTCGGGAGGGTCGCGCCGTTCAGCCGTGGATCCGCTTCCGTCGTTCACCGTGCTGCTCGGGGAGCTCCTCGGCCCTTCGGTCTCGAACATGAGGGGCTCAAAGTCGATCTCCGCGCTCGAACGACGTGGCATGCTCGAATTCGCTATCGAATCTGGAGAATCCGCCGTGTCGCGCCAGGGTTGGAACGCGAGGCCTAGGCCGAGTGCGATGGCTAGGACCGTCAACACGAGGGTGGTCGATTTCGAAGGCATGACTTTCTCTCGAGGGTGAGGCTTCAAATCGGGCCCTTGGATCGACGCGGAACCCATTCGCCGATCCGAGAAGTTGGGTTGCATTAGCGCGCGACTAGCGAGAGTGAGGCTTCGTCACTCTCGCTAGAAGGGGTGACGCGGCTATTCGCAGCTCGAGCACCCCTGAGTGTACACGACACCGATGAAGGTCATCGTGTAGGCGGTGTGCGTCGCGTTCCACTCTCCAGAGCTGAATGCCCAGTCCGTGACATCTACGTAGGGGATGCACTCTTCGGGCGAGTACGGCAGGTCGCATTCATCAATGTTGCAGCTGAAGCCAGATCTCAGTCGATCACGGATTCGGTCCTTGTGCCAATCGATGTCCGTCGCATCCTTACCGAGAAGGTCTGCGGTCGCCTTGAAGATCGAGCTCTTCAGCCGCCCAATGGGCGAAAAGCTCTGGGAGGATCCGCAATCGTAGAGGACGATCGTTTCGTCCCAGGACCTGGCGTCGGCGGTGCCCGCTGCGACTGCTAGGGCTGTAGCGGTGACGAGCGCGGGAAGTTTGATTCGCATGTCGTAGTTCCGGCAAGCCCTGGTATGGGTAGCCCCCAGGCACACGGGTCCCGGCGAGCGGTTGCTCGGTAAAGGGCGGTTCACCAAGCAAGTGGAGTCAGATCTACCCTGGGGGGGGGCTGTCAATGGTCCGGGGCGGGTTGCACAACACAGGGTCAGAGTCACCCATGTACCCGGACAGATCTGTTACCCATATATCGGGTTGCGCAGCATGGGCAGTGGTCGGGTCTGACTGATCGAGCCGTGACCCGTGCACACGAGTCGGGACTAGCGTCGGTACGGCGTCAGGCACGCAAGTGCCACCTGCCGCCGACGACGCTGCGAATCGCAGCGTCTCGGCGCGGCAGGTGGCACTTGCGTGCCTGACGCCGTACCGACGCTGTCAACCCGCGCGCATCCCGATCAACCCATCCAACTCGCTCTTCAGCCGCCCCAGGATCTCGTCGTAGCTGAACGCGCCGACCTCGTCCTCGCCGCGCTTCAGGTTCACGACGGTCGGGCCGCACCACAGGCCGAGGTCGGCGTCGTCGGTCTCGCCGGGGCCGTTCACGCGGCAGCCCATGACGGCGATCGTGACGTCGTGCTCCTTGGCGTAGGCGGTCATCTCCTTGACCTGCTCGGCCAGTTCGATGAAGCGCTCGTTCTCGACGCGGCTACAGCTCGGGCACGCGATGATGTTCAGGCCCTCGAAGAAGCCTTCGGGAACCGAACGGAACCGTCCCGCCTCGATGTCCGCGAGGATCTGACGTCCGACGGTGATCTCCGTGCCCTTGTCGTCGAAGGGCACGGTCAACGACACGCGCAGGGTGTCACCGATGCCCTTGGTGACCAGTTGCTCGAAGGCGATGCGCGTCTTGATCACGCCGTCGGGCGGCATGCCGGCCTCGGTCACTCCCAGGTGGATGGGCACGTCGGGACGGCGTTCGGCGAAACGCACGTTCGCGTCGATCACGAGCCGCGGGTCCGAGTCCTTGATCGACACCACGTAGTTCGTGAATCCCAGGTCGTCGAGCAGGGCGCAGTGTTCCGCCGCGCTCGTGATCAGTGCCTCGACGTGGTCGTCCCCGAAACGCGCGGCCACCGCCGGATCGAGCGAGCCCGCGTTCACGCCGACGCGGATGGCCAGGTCGTGCTGCTTCGCGATGCCGGCCAGGTACGCCACCTTCTGCGCGACCGACTTGTCCTTCTCGTGGTGGTGCAGGTGGCCGGGGTTGTAGCGGATCTTGTCGACGTGGGGCGCGACCAGCTCGGCCAGGCGGTAGTTCTCCTGCAGGTCGACCGACAGGCGCGCGCCGGTCCGCCGCCGCACCTCGGCCAGGGCCTCCACGTCCGCCTTCGAGTCCACGGCCACGCGCACCAGGTCGCCGCCGGCCGCGGTGATGAGCTGGACCTGCCGCACGGTCGCCTCGATGTCGCGGGTGCGGGTCGCCGCCATGGACTGGACCGCGATGGGGGCAGCCCCACCGATCTCGAGGTCGGCGACGCGGATGGTGCGGGTGCGGCGGGCGGGAAGCATCGGTCGGCGGTGCGGGGTGGAGCGAAGGGTGGTCGTGCGGATCGGCCGTCCATCGGGTCGCGGCCGGTTGGGCGGCGGACGGGCTCTGGGAGCGAAGGTTCTCGTCCACGGCCCGACCGGAGCCAGCTCGACCGGATCCGCTCGAACGGCGCCGCGCCGGCCGGCGCCGGAAGGCGGGACCGTCGGCCCAGCGGCAGTCTATCGGCCCAGCCGTGACGCTCTTCCACGACCGCTCCTCTTCCATCGCGCGGGGCGGCGTGGTGGGATGCTGTCCGGCGCCTCTCGCGCCCCCCAATACCAGTGAAAGCCAAGGTCCTGATCATCGGCGGAGGTGTCGTCGGCACCTCCATCGCCCTGCACGCCGCTCGCCAACTCGACGCCCTGAAGGCGCCGGTCGTCATCCTCGAGCGCGGCCAGCTCGGCGGCGGATCCTCCGGTGGTTCCGGCGGCATCCTGCGCCAGCACTACGGCGACTCGGTCGTGGCTTCCATGGCCCGCGACTCGATGCGCGAGTACTCGACGTTCGAAGGTCGCACGGGACGCGGCGTCGGGTTCCGGCGCACGGGCGTTCTGACCCTCGGCGGTCCGTCGAACCCCGACTCGCTGCGCAAGATCCACGAGGCGATCGAGGGCCACAACAAGATCGGGATCGAGACGGTCCTGCTCGACGCCGAGCAGATCCGCGCGCGCGTGCCCGGCATCGAGGTGCACGACGACGCGATCGCGGCCTGGGAGAGCCAGGGCGGCTACGTCGACGCGGAACTGTGCGTGCGCGAGTTCGCCGCCCTCGCGCGCACCAGCGGCGCCGTCACGCGCCTGGGTGTCGCGATCACGGACCTGATCGTCGAGGACGGCCGCATCGTCGGCGCCGAGACCACCGAGGGCCGCTACGACTGCGATCAGATCGTCGTCGTCACCGGCGCCTGGATGCGCAGTTTCCTCGAGCGCTTCGGCATCCACGTGCCGGTGCGCGTGGCGCGCGTGCAGCAGCTGTTCGTCGGCCTGCCCTCGGACGAGGAAGAGGTCGACAGCCGCGTCCACGACCGCGACTCCTACGTGGTCGACCTCGAGGACCCGCTCGAGCAGGCAGCCGACATGCTGTACTCGGGCGACGACGAGCACGCGCCCGGTTCCGAGCACCCGGTGATCGTCGACCTCGAGTACGGCTTCTACGTGCGCTGCGAGTTCGCTCGCCGCCGCACGCGCGTCGCGCCGATCGCCTACGACCAGGAGCACATCTTCGACGGACCCGATCCGGACGCGAAGCCCGACCCGGAGCTCGCGCGCTGGGCTCGCGAGCAGCTCTGCCGCCGCTTGCCGATGTACGCCGACCAGCCGGTGCTCGAGCAGATCGTGTCCTGGTTCCCGCTCACGCAGGACGGGCGCGCGCTCATCGGTCCGGTGCCCGGCTACGAGGGTCTGTACGTGGCCGGCGGTTTCGCCGACCACGGCTTCAAGCTGGCCCCGTCGGTGGGCGAGGGCATGGCGCAGATGCTCGGCGGCGAGCCGGTCTCGTCCTTCGACCCCGAGTACTTCGCTCCGGGTCGCGTGCCGAGCGAAGGCGACTGGTCGGGCGACGCGTACCTGTAGGCGGCGGGCGCGAGTCGCTGGCGTTGCGGCACACACGGGCCCGTGAGCTCGGCGCGATTCCGGCTCTCTAGGAAGTCGCAAAACGGCGGAAGCGCCCGACTTGGCGCCCCGGCGGCGACCTGGGCCGACCGTTCGTCGGGGCCGGGACATACTTGGGGCACTGGGTACTCGCCTCCGGTCTCGCACGGGCGGCGGAAGCCCTTCCGAGAACCACCGAGTCGACCCGGGCCCGCGCCACGAACGCAGCGGGTCCGTCGCCCACGGAACGCCCCATGTACTCCCACCGAATCCTGGCCCTCGTGGCCCTCGTGCCGTTCTCGTCGCTCGTCGGCGGCGCAGCGGCTCAGACGGTGGTCGAGGACCAGCGACTGACCGAGCCCACGCTCCTCGACGGCGACGAGTTCGGCGCCGCTGTCGACACGTCCCAAGGTCGCTCGGCCGTCGGCGCACCGAAACACGACGGCTCGGGCTCCCAGTCCGGCGCCGTGTTCCTCTACACGCCGAGCGGACCCGGTTGGGTGCTCGAGGACCTGATCCAGTCGACGGACATCGCCTCGAACGACCTGTTCGGCACCGCCGTGGACCTCGACGGCGATCGCCTCGTGGTCGGCGCACCTCGCCGCGACGTGTCCTTCTTCGACGAAGGCGCCGCGTACGAGTTCGTGCGCCAGGGCGACGGCAGTTGGAGCCAGACCGATCGCTTCTCCGCGCTCGACGGATCGACCGGCGACCAGTTCGGCGCGGCGATCGCCATGGACGGTGACCTCGCCGTCGTGGGCGCACCCGGCGACGACCCGTCCGGCGTCGGTTCGGCCGGCTCGGCCTACCTCTTCGAGCGCCAAGCCAGCGGCGACTGGCTGCAGATCCGCAAGATCCTCTCGCCCGCTCCCGGTGCGAACCGTCGCTTCGGTCGCCTGGTCGACATCCAGGGCGATCGCCTCGTCATCGGTCAGGACGCACCGAGCTCCGCGCAGGCCGGGATCGAGCGCATCTTCGTCTACCACATCAACGGCGACCGCCTGGCGCTCGAGGGCATCATCGGTTCGCCCGATCCGCTCGCCCCCGGCGCGCAGTACTTCGGCAGCGACCTCGATCTCGACGGCGACCGTCTGATCGTCGGCGATCCCGCCACGACGGCCGGCGGACGCGCGTTCATCTACGAGCGCGGCGACGGTTCCTGGCCGCTCGCCGACACGATCGTCGCGGTTCCTGAAGTCAGCCAGACGCGCGTCGGCGACACGGTCGCGCTGCACGGCGACACCGCGATCCTGGGCGGACCCGGCACGTCCTCGATCGAGGGCCGCGCCGTGCTCTACCTCGAGTCGCCCTCGCTCGGTGGCTGGCGGTTGCTCGCGAACATCGAACCCGACGAGCGCACCGGCCTGCCGCCCGACCAGTACGCCTCCTGCGTCGACCTCGACGACGACACGATCCTGATCGGCGCGCCGCGCTTCAGCGACCTCGGCGCCGAGACCGGTTCGGCCTTCGCGCTGCGCCGCGGGATGCTGCTGCACGGTCGGACGCACCTCGGGATCAGCGGCGGAGCGCAGCAGGACTTCCTGCTCCTCGGCGGCAGCGACCTGGCCTTCAAGTTCCACTGGATCGTGGGCTCGGCGTCCGGAACCGATCCCGGCGTGCTGCTCGCGCCCGGCCTCCTGGTGCCGCTCAACGTCGACTCGTACGGACTGTCCACGGTGTACAGCCCGGGCAAGCCGCCGCTGGTGGGCTCCGTCGGTCTGCTCGACCAGGACGGTGTCTCCGTGCGCTCGTTCGTGGTTCCGTTCGGTCTGGCGGCGTCGCTCGCGGGCCTCACGTTGCACCACGCCTACCTCGTCTACGACCCGTTCACGCTCGTCTTCGAAGACGTGAGCAATGCGGTTCCGCTGACGCTGGTTCCCTGAAGGGCGCCGTCTCCGCGGAATCGCCGCGCGCGCCCAGTTCGTAGGCTGGGCGGCATGCAGACAGCTGCCGCATCCACCGGAGCCGATCGACCGGCACTCGAGGTTCGAAGCGCACGCAAGCGGTTCGCGGAGCGCGCGGCCCTCGACGGCGTCGACCTCTGCGTCGCGCCGGGCGAGTGGGTCGCGCTGCTCGGACCCAACGGAGCGGGCAAGACGACGCTCGTCAAGGCGGTGGCCGGACGGGTGCGTCTCGACGACGGAGCGGTCGCGCTGTTCGGCGCGACGGTCGCGCCGCTGCCGAACGGAGATCGCTCGCAGCTCGGCGTCGTGCCCCAGGAAGTGGCGCTGCACCCGGCGTTCAGCGCGCGCGAGAACCTCGAGCACTGGGGCGCGCTCGCCGGCGTGTCGCGCGACGTGCTGGGCCGCCGGATCGACGAAGCGCTCGAGTGGACCGGTCTCGCCGACCGCGCGGACGACCGGGTCGACGCGTTCTCGGGCGGTATGAAGCGCCGACTCAACATCGCGTGCAGCCTGTTGCACGAGCCGCGCCTCGTGCTGCTCGACGAGCCGACGGTCGGCGTCGATCCGCAGAGCCGCGCACGCATCTGGGAGATGCTGGGCGAACTGCGCGCGCGCGGAACCGCCGTGGTCCTGACCACGCACCAGCTCGACGAGGCCCAGGACGTGTCGGGTTCGATCGCCATCCTCGACCACGGGCGGATCATCGCGCGCGGCAGTCTCGATCGGATCGTCGACGAGACGCTTGGGGCGGCGCGGCGCGTGGAACTCGCCCTGCGCGGTGTGACCGACGTCGCGGCGTTGGGCCTCGAGCCGGGACCGTCGAACGGCGAGGTCGTGCGCGCGAGTACACGACTGGAGCGACTGACCGACGAGCTGCCGGCCTTGTTCGAACGCGTGCGCTCGGCCGGCGGCGAGGTCGTCGACGTCGAGGTTCGTCCACCGAGTCTGCAGGACGTCTTCATCCACCTGACCGGACGGGAGCTGCGCGACCGATGATTCTTCGCACCCTCGTCCGCGCCGACTGGCGCCTGCTCGTGCGCGACCGCGGCGCGCTGTTCCTCACGTTCGTGCTCCCGCTCGTGTTCTTCACGATCTTCGCGCTCATCTTCGGGGGCACCGCGGGTTCGGGCGGCGGCGATCTGAAGCCGCTGCGCGTCGTCGCGATCGACGAGGACGCGAGCGGACTCTCCGCGAAGCTGCTCGACGGACTGTTCGAAGCGGCGGCCCTGGATCGGCTCGACGGGGTCGAGACCGTCGACGCCGCGGTCGTGTTGGTGCGCGAGGGCGATGCCGACGCGGCCGTCGTCGTACCCGCCGGCTTCGAGGACGCGTTCGGCGACTTCGGCTCGACGCCTCCGGCGGTGCGGCTCGTGTTCGACGCCGCCAATCCGATGGCGCGCTTCACGATCGACGGCCTGCTGCAGGCGGCGTCGTTCCAGGCCGCGCCGCTCGTCCTGATGGAGTCGGGCTTCGACGCGCTCGAGCAGTTCGGTGGCGGCGCGACGGCGGAGCAGCGTGCGGCGCTCGACGCGTTGAGCGCACTGATCGAGGGCGAGCGTGACGGTGGCGCGGACACCGGCGCGGCGGCGGGCGGCATGGGCGCGTTGATCGCGATCGACGCGACGGCCGCCACCGAACGCGACGACGGCGAGTCCGGCCCGTCGATCGTCGACTACTACGCCGCGGCGATCGGCGTGATGTTCCTCCTGTTCTCGATGACCGGTGCGGCCGGCGCGCTGCTCGAGGAGGAGGAGCGCGGCACGCTCGAGCGTCTGTTGATGAGCGGCGTCGGAATCGGCCCCGTCCTGCTCGGGCACTGGCTGTTCTTCGCCCTGCTCGGCTTCGCGCAGTTGGCGCTGATGTTCGTCTTCGCGTGGCTCGTCTTCGGCCTCGATCTTCTGAACGCGCAGGTCCTGGTCGGCGTGTCCGTCGTGGGTCTCGTGACCGCCGCCGCTGCGTCCGCCTTCGCGCTGTTCCTCGCCGCCGCCTGCCGCACGCGCGCGCAACTCAGCGGCCTGTCGACCGTCGTGATCCTGGTCATGAGCGCGGTCGGCGGCAGCATGGTTCCGCGGTTCATCATGCCGGCGATCATGAACACGCTCTCGAGCTTCACCTTCAACGGCTGGGCGCTCGACGGCTTCCTCGCCGTGTTGTGGCAGCGCGACCCGGACGGCTCGATGGCGGACCTTCTGGGCTCCGTGGCGCTGCCGGTGGGGGTCCTCGTCGGAGCGACCGGGCTGCTGCTGGTTCTCGCCCGCCGACTCGCCCGGCGCTGGGAGACCGTCTGAGGGCTCGCTGGCCCGGGCGTGGCCAGGATTCGTCGAAAGTGGCGAGAAAAAGCCTACTCTGGACGATAATTCGCGAGAAGTGACGACTTCCATGGAGCCCCATCTGCCCACCGACGACGCCGCGCTGGCGCGTCTGGGCGAGCGCCTCGCGCGCCAGCGGCGGCGGCTCGACCTGACCCAGGCCGAGTTGGCGCACGAGGCGGGCGTGTCGAAGCGCACCGTCGAACGCCTCGAGTCGGGTGGGTCGACGCAGCTTCTGAACTTCGTCCGCGTGCTGCGGGCGCTGGGTCTGCTCGGACGGTTGGACGGGCTCGTGCCCGATCCGGAGCCGAGCCCGCTCGAGCGTCTGCGCGCGGCCGACGCCGAACGCCGCCGCGTCGGTCGCCGCCGCGCGAACGCCGACGACGGAGACGGCGCCGACGCGTGGCACTGGGGCGACGAAGCCGGCGGTGCGGGTGACGGAACGGGGGCGAGCGAAGGCGGTACCGAGGAGCCCGCGTCGTGACGACCGTCGCCGAGGTCCGCCTGTGGGGGCGCGCGATCGGCGCCGTCTCCGTCGACGGCTCCGACGGTGTCGCGGCGTTCGAGTACGAGCCCGCGTTCCGGCGCAGCGGGATCGAGCTCGCGCCGCTGATGATGCCGCTCGCCGGGCGGCCGGACGGGGGAACGGTGTGGCGCTTCGACGGCTTGCCGCGCGCGAGCTTCCACGGTCTTCCGGGCCTGTTGGCCGACGCGCTGCCCGACGCGTTCGGCAACGCGGTGATCGACCGTTGGCTCGCGACCCAGGGCCGTCTGCCGGGCGAGATCGACGCCGTCGAACGCCTCTGCTACACCGGCGCGCGCGGCACCGGGGCGCTCGAGTTCCGACCCACGCGCGGCCCGCACGCCGAGGAGACGACGGAGATCGAGATCGCGGCGCTCGTCGAACTGGCCTCCGACGTCCTGCGCGCGCGCGACGGCCTGGCGGTGTCGTTCGACGGAGCGGAGCGCGAAGCGGCCCTGCGCGAGATCCTGCGCGTCGGTGCGTCGGCCGGCGGGGCACGCGCCAAGGCCGTGATCGCCTGGAACCCGAGTACGAACGAAGTGCGCTCGGGGCAGCTCGCTTCGGCGCCCGCCGGGTTCGAACACTGGTTGCTCAAGTTCGACGGCATCTCGAACAACCGCGATCGCGACCTGCACGACCCGCTCGGCTACGGCGCGATCGAGTACGCCTACTCGCTGATGGCGCGCGCCGCCGGGATCGCGATGGCCGAGTGCCGGCTGTTCGAGGAGCACGGTCGTCGACACTTCATGACGCGCCGCTTCGATCGACCGGGTGACGGCCAGAAGCTGCACCTGCAGTCGCTGGCCGCGCTCGCGCACTTCGACCTGAACGCGGCGGGCGCCCACTCCTACGAACAGGCCCTGGCCGTGATCCGTCGGCTCGGGCTCGGCATGGACACGATCGAGGAGTTCTACCGGCGCATGTGCTTCAACGTCGTCGCACGCAACCAGGACGACCACGTGAAGAACGTCGCGTTCCTGATGGACCGGTCCGGGACCTGGTCGCTGGCGCCCGCGTTCGACCTGACCTTCAGCTACAACCCCGACGGCGCGTGGACGTCGCGCCACCAGATGAGCCTCGCTGGCAAGCGCGACGGGTTCACGCTGGCGGACTTCGACGCGGTCGAACGCACGGCTGCGATGCTGCGCGGTCGGGGGCGCGCGATCCTGGCGGAGGTCATCGACGCCGTCGCGCGCTGGCCGGAGTTCGCGGCCCGAGCGGGAGTCGAGGAACCGCGCAGATCGGCGATCGGCGCCTCGCTGCGTTTGCGATTCGACGCCTGAGCCCGGACCGTCCGCCGGCGCTCGCCGCGATCAGTTGCGGACCACTTTCGTGATCCGGATGCCGTAGCTCTCCTTGATCGTGACGATCTCGCCGTGGGCGACGACCTTGCCGTTCACCAGGACGTCGGCGGGTTCGTGCGACTCGCGATCGAGGGTCACGAGCGACCCCGGGCCGAGGCGCACCAGGTCGGCCAGCGTCATCCGCGTGCGGCCCACCTCGACGGTGATCTGCACCGGCACGTCCATGAAGTGGCCGAGTCCCATGCCGGCCGCGTCACCGGTCGACGGCTCGAGCTCGTCGAGGGCACGGGTCTGCACCACGACGGCATCGGTGGCGTCGTCGATCTGCTTCTCGATGTCGGTCTCGCGTTCGGTGGATTCGCTCATGGCTCAGTTGGTTTCGGCCGTCGGGGGCGTTCGCTTGTGCTCGGACCGGGCGTCGCGGTCCAGTCGGATCGCCACGTGCCCGCGGTGGGTGCCGAGTCGTCCCAGCGCGAACGTGACTCCGTCGGCGCGCAGGTGAATGGGGTCGCCGATGGCGGCATCGATCGGGATGACGTCGCCGGGTTCGAGGCCGATCAGGTCGTTCAGCGTCAGCTCGGCCGTGCCCAACTCGGCCTGCAGCTGGACGGGGATCGCGTCGAGGTGCTCGGGGACCTCGACGCCTTCGGGCACGTCGGCGGCCACGGAGACGTCGGCCGTGAGCGAGCGCCGCGCTCCCGCCATCGGCAGGTGGATCGCGAGGGCCGTCTCGCCGCGTTCGGTCTCGAGCACGAGCTCGACCGCGAGACGGTGCGGATCGGGTCGGGCGCCGATCGACTCGCGCCAGGTCGGCGCGTACTTCAGCATCGAGACGGCGGCGTACTCGGTGACGTCGACGCCCACGACGCTGGCGACCTCGTCGATCGCGATGCGCAGGACGCGCACCAGCACGCGTCGCTCCATGGGCGTCAGCGCGCGGCGGTACAGCTCGGGGTCGAAGGGCGGCGGAGCGGGCTCCGCAGGTTCTCCGTCGTCCTCGTCCTCGTCGTCGTCCGAATCGGCCTCGGCCTTCTCGTCGTCGTCCTCCTCGTCGTCCGACTCCGGGGGAGGAGGCGCGCCGCCGAGCACGTCCTCGATCGTCGCGATCGCGATCGGGTTGTCCCACAGACACCAGCCCGGCTGACCGCCGACGCGGAAGCACACCAGTGCGGGCGGGTCCTCGACGTCGTCGAGCAGGCCTTCGGCGTCGACCTCGTGGCAGGCGCCGAGCCGCACCTCGGCCCGCAGGCCGGCCAGCTCGGCGAAGAGGCTCTCGATCTTCGGCAACGAACGCCCGATGCGACGCCGGGCTTCCGCCACGTCGTCGCTGGACAGACGGTGGACGCGCCCGCGATCCCACTGGGAGACCGCGGCCACCGTCGCTCCGTCGCCCCCGCCGGATGCGGCCAGGGCTCGGAGCTCCTCGGATGAGAGGTTCGTGCTCACTCGAAAGGGTTGTTCGGCCGTCGGGCCAGGATCACTGAGTGGTCCAGTGCGTCAGGAGGATCTCGCGGGTCTTTCCGTGGACTCCGATCATCACCTCGCCCTCGAAACCGTCCGTGAGGCGGGAGACGTCCAGGAACACGTAGCGGCCGTGCTCGTCCTCGACGCGGAGGTCCTTCTCGGTCCCGTCGAAGCGGGTCGGCTGCCCGCGACCGAGGCGCACGGTCCCCGCGGGGACGTCGAGGTAGAGCTTCCCGTCGTAGAGCGGCGTCCTGAAGTTCGAGCGGATCGCCGAGATCCCCATCTTCAGCCCACTCTCGGACTCGCGGTCGGCCGGCGTCGACGTCTTGCCGATCTGGACGGGGAAGAGGAACGGGTCGATCGACTGACGCAGGTCCTCGCGGAAGGCCGCCTTGCCGACCTCCGAGTTGACCTCGTCCACGGTCCGTCGCGACGAGACCTGGAGGATCACGTCCTTGACCAGCGAGAGGTACGCCGGGTCCTGCACGCGCGCCGCGGCGTACTGCTCGTCGTAGGCCTCGAAGTACGCCTCCGCGGCGAAGACCAGGAAGCGCTTGTGGTTCTCGCCCTTGAGGTTGGTCTGGATGTTGTCGGGGCTGATGCTCGCGACCCACGGACCTTCGAAGACCTTGTACTCACGCTTCGACGGAGCGGCCAACGTCGCGGCGATGAAGGCCGCTGCGATCACGCCGGCGCTTCCGCCGCCGAAGATCATCAGCTTCTTCTTCTTGGGCGAGGCGTTGGCCTCGACCTCGGCTTCGGCTTCTTCGGGCGTTTCCTTCTTGGTGGCCATGGCAGGTCAGCGTGAGGCGGGGAGGATCAGCCGCGCGTCCACGGGGGCGCGGTCGGAATCGGAGGAGTCTCGGGACAGGAGCCACGTGCGCGG
This sequence comes from Rohdeia mirabilis, assembly GCA_007750655.1. Lineage (GTDB taxonomy): Bacteria > Planctomycetota > UBA1135 > UBA1135 > Rohdeia > Rohdeia mirabilis. The sequence goes on along the minus strand of CP036290.1, from coordinate 4,773,357 downwards.
TTCGACCCGTGCACTGCGGAATCCGTGTCGTTCGACGAGGTAGGTCTGTACGGCCAGCGCGCGGCGCAGGCCGAGTTCGGTGCGAGAGAGGGGTGTGGGCTCGTTCTCGAAAGCGTGGCCCTCGAGGACGAGCACCTGACCGTCGCCGGGACGCAGGGTCGGAGCGAGCTGGTCGAGATAGCGCTTCGCGTTCGAATCGAGTTGCACGGAACCGAGCGCGAAGATCGCGATGGCCGGCTGGAGCAACGAGTCGTTGGGCGCGAGGTCCTCGACGCGATCGGCGTTCAGGACGTCCATCGTGGCGCCCTCGTCGGGCGAGCTGGACTTGCTCGGGTCCTTCTCGGGCGGCAGTTGGAATTTGATCCGGACCTCGTTGAAGATCCGGTCGCGCTCGGACGCGCCCATGATCCCGTTCAGGCCCATCGACTCCATGTGCACGATGAACGAGCCGACGCCCTGGGCGACGAGTCCGACCTGACGCTCCTTCGACATGGAGACCAGCAGGATGAAGAAGGTCAGGATCAGCGTCATCATGTCGCCGAACGAGACCATCCAACCGGGCACCTTGGCCTTGCCGTCGTCCACGCTGTTGCTCTTCTTGCCCATCAGCGGATCGGGTCCTCGGACCCCCTCCCGGCGAAGATGGCGCGGTCGCGCGGCGGTGAGAGCAGACGCAGCTCGACGCGGCGGTTGTGGTTCCGGCCGGCCGGCGTGTCGTTGAGAGCCTTCGCGCGCGTGGCGGCGTAGGCCGCGACCTGGACCCGGGCCGGGTCGATCCCGGCCTCGTCGATCAGGATGTCGGCGCAGGCTTCGGCGCGCGCGAGCGAGATCGAGAACGCGTCGGGATGGAGCGGCGTCGCCACGTGGTCGGGCGCGGCGTGCCCTTCGACGACGATCACGTGGTCGTACGGCAGCAGCGTCTTCGCCACGTCGAGCAGCGCTTCGTGCAGTGCCCTGTTCGGGCGCGTGCTGCCCGCGGCGAACGATGCCTCCGGACCCCACTGGATCAAGATGCCGTCGGCGATGTCCGACAGGTCGCGCATCTTCTCGTGCTCGCGCTTGGTGCGAACGGTGTCGCTCGGATCCTCGTCGTGGGTCCGGACGGACGGATCCTGCGAGCCTTCGATCGGGTCGGTGTTGGACATCACGTCGTCCACCGGCGCCTCGACGACGCGGTCGCCCTCCTGATCGTCGATCACTCCGCGACCCATCTGCAGGATCCCGCGGACCCTGATCAGGTCGTACTCGCGCATGCTCGAGAACGTCATCAGCAGCACGAAGAACGTGACGAGCAGCGAGATCATGTCCGTGAACGTGACGACCCACTCGGGCGCGCCGGGCGGTTCGGGCTCGGGTTCCTTCGCACGCTTCTCCTTGGGCGGCGGCGGAGGGCCCGCTGCACCCTTCTTCTTCGCGGGCTGCTTCTTCTCCTCGCGGAGTTCGCCCTTGTCGTCCGGAGCGGTCATGGTCAGGCCTCGACAGCCTCGCGCGAACCGGGAGCGACGAACGTCTTGAGCTTCTCCTTGATGATCTGCGGTCCGTCACCGGCCTGGATGGCGGTGATGCCTTCGATCATCAGTTCGCGGAGCAACGACTCCTCCTTCGCACGCACATCGAGCTTGCCGGAGAGCGGGATGCAGATGACGTTCGCGAGCAGAGCGCCGTAGAGCGTCGTGAGCAGAGCCGTGGACATGCCACCGCCGATCTTCGACGGGTCGTCCAGCGCGCTGAGCATCTGGATCAGACCCACGAGCGTGCCGATCATTCCGAACGCCGGCGCATAGGCGCCGAGTTGGTCGAGCATCTTCTTGCCCGTCGAGTGGCGTTGTTTCTGCCACTCGGCCTCGAGCTCCATGATGTCGCGCACCGTTTCGGCCGGGAAGCCGTCGATCACGAGTTGGACGCCTTTGGCGAAGAACTTGTCGTCGACCTCCTGCAGCTTCGCTTCCAGCGCGAGCAGGCCTTCCTTCCGCGCGAGCGTGGCGTAGTCGACGATGCGAGCGATCTCCTCGGTCGGACCGCTCATCTTGAACATGACGGTGCGCATGAACACCGAGATGAGCGCTTTGCACTCCGCCCCGGTGTAGTTCATCATGAACACGCCCATCGTTCCCCCGAAGACGATCATCATCGACGGAACGTCGACGAACAGCATCAGACCACCGTTGCCGGTGGCGATGGAGAAGCCGAGGAGGCCGCACACGAGGAGCGTGCCGGCGATGGTCAGGATGTCCATGGGGTGGAGACGAGCCGCGGGGGAAGGCGGGGGCGGGCGCGGCCGTGGGGCGTCCGCGTGCTCGTGCTATCGGACGTCCTGCATGGCCGCTTGACGCTCGATCGCGCGCCTTGCTCGCGTTCCTGATCGCGGGCGCTCCGGGCGGCGTTCTAGGAAATCTCTTCCGTACGCGAGTTCGTGCACCCGCGCTCACCCACGTCGCGGGCGCCGAGTCGGCGCACGCGCACCGCGCTCAGTTCGCCGCGCGGCTGTACGCGGTCATGTACTCCTTCCACGCGGTCTCCGGCAGCGCGTTGAGGATCGCGACGGCGCGGTTGCTGTCCGTGAGCTTGTGGAGGATCAGTGCCGCTTCTTCGGCGTCGAACGACGCCAAGCGCTTCGCGGCCTCGTCGATCTCGCCCTCGGCGAAGAAGAGGGACTGACGCAGCAGTTCCTTCTCGGCGTCGTCGTCGCGCAACAGGTCCGTGCGGTTCAGGTCCTCGGCCAGGCGCTCGAACTCCTCGGTCTTGCGGGCCAGCTGGGCCTCGCGCTCCTCGAGGTCGCGCCGCAGCTCGTCCAGCTGGGTGCTGCGCTTGCTGAGGCTGTCGAGTTCCTCGGCGATCTGCTCCTCGCGCGAGTCGAGCAGTTGGGTCTGGCGGTCCAGGTCGTCGCGACCGGTCCGCAGCTCGTCCACGAGGCGCCCCAGGTCCTCCATCTCGAACGGCGGCGGGAGCGTCCAACTGCCCAGCGACGCCACCGAGTTCTCGATGATCTTGCGCTGCGGGTTCGACAGCTTCTGCTCGTTCGTCGCGATCTGCTCGGGATCGTCCGGGTCCTGGACCAGCGGCTCCGGCTCTTCCTCGTGCACCGGCGGGGCTTCGTAGAGTCCGCCGATCACGGGCAGCGTGTGCATGGGCACGCCTGCCACGGAGGCGAATCCGACGAAGCAGACGGAGAAGAGCGACAGGCCGCCGACTCCGAGCAGGCCGAGTTCGAGGGGTTTCATCATGGGGCTGGTGGAGGACCCGTGGGGAGGGAGCCTCGCACCGGCTATCGGAAGTCTTTGCCGACCGTCTTGAGGGCGCCGGGAGCGCGAGTCCCGCCCCGGGGGACGGCGTTCACGCTCGTCTTGCCGGTCGGAGGCGCGGAACGGGTGCCCGCGTCCGGTGCCCGGTCAGGCGGCGCCGCGCTCGATCCGGCGCTGCATGGCGACCTCGTCGCGCTCGCGCTCGTCGGCCGTCTCGGCCTCGGCCAGGAAGCGTTCGAAGGCCCGCTGGCGCAGGCGTTCGACGGCCTGGGACTCGATGCGCCGCTCGCGCCAGGTGGCGGCGGCGCGTTCGGCGTCCTCGCGGGCGGTCTCGGCGGCGGCGCGTTGGAGCGCGGCGTACTGGGCGAGCCGCGCGGCGAAGCGGTCGCCGGTGATGCGCGCGGCCGGATCGGGTGCCGTGGCCAGTTGGTCCAGCGCTGCATGGGCGGCGCTGTGGGCCGCGACGGCGACCTGTTCGGCCTCGGCGGCGCGTTGGCGTTCGCGCCCCATCTCGGCCAGGGCCTCGCGTTCGGTCAACTCGCGCAGGCGGGCGACGCGCTCGAGGCGGAATCGGAAGCGCTTGGCGCTCACGCGCGACTCCCGTCGCCCCGCGGCCTCTCACCGAGCGGCAGCTCGCCGAGGAGTGCCGCCATGAGCGCTTGCGTGTCGCCGTACTCGGTGCGTTCGTCGCGCCCCTGCTTGAGGAAGAGCTCGACCAGTTCGCGGCGCTCGAGCGCGCGGTCCAGTCGCGGGTTCGAACCGGCCTTGTACGCGCCGATCTCGACCAGGTCGCGGCTCTCCTGGTAGGTCGCCATGTCGTTGCGCAGCATCCCGGCCAGACGCTGGTGGTCGGGCGAGGTCAGCTCCGGCATGAGTCGCGAGATGCTGCCCAGCACGTCGACGGCCGGGAAGTGGTTGCGCTGGGCCAGGTCGCGGCTCAGCACGACGTGTCCGTCGAGCAGACCGCGCAGCGTGTCACCGACGGGGTCGTTCACGTCGTCGCCGTCGAGCAGCACGGTCAAGAGGCCGGTGATCGATCCGGCGTTGGTGCGGCCCAGGCGTTCGACGAGGCGCGGCGCGGTCGCGAAGAAGCTCGGCGGATAGCCGCGCAGGGTCGGCGGCTCACCGGCGGCGAGTCCGATCTCGCGCGAAGCGGCCGCGAAACGGGTGACCGAGTCCATGACCAGGAGGACGTCGAGGCCCTGGTCGCGGAAGTGCTCGGCGATCGTGACGGCCGTGAAGGGTGCGTAGAAGCGCTCGATCGGCGGGCGGTCCGACGTGGCGACGACGGTCACCGCGCGCTGTCGACGGTCGTCGTCGAGGACGTCGTCGATGAACGCCTTGACCTCGCGGCCGCGCTCGCCGACCAGGCACACGACCACCACGTCGGCGTCGGTACCGGAGGTGACCTGGCCGAGCAGCGTCGACTTGCCCACGCCCGAGCCGGCGAAGATGCCGAGGCGTTGGCCGCGGCCGATCGTCAGCAGTCCGTCGAGCACGCGCACGCCGGTCTGCAGCGGCTCGTCGATCGCGGGGCGGTCGAGCGGGAGCGGCGAGTCGCTGCGGATCGAGCGTTTCGCGGCCAGAGCCGGCAGCGGTCGACCGTCGATCGATCGTCCAAGTGCGTCGACGACGCGACCCAGGAGGCCGTTGCCCACGCCGATCTCGAACGGATGCCCGAGAGCGGTGACTTCGGTGCCGGGCGCGACGCCGGTCAGTTCGCCGTGCGGCATCAGCAGCGCGCGACCGTCTCGGAAACCGACCGTCTCGGCCGTCATCCCGTCGGGTCCGCCGATGCGGCAGACCTCGCCGATGGCCGCGGGTACGCCGTCGGCCTCGGCCAGGATGCCGCTCACCTTGTCGATGCGGCCGCGATAACGGGGTCCAGCGGCGGCGGCCGCGATCGTGCGGGCCTTGAAGGAGTCGATCACGCCGCGTCCTCGAGTCGGTCGGTGGTGTCCGGCGTGGAACCGGAGCGGGTCAGGTGGGTGAGCAGGGCGTCGCGCGCCTGTCCGAGGGCCTGGAGCGGATCGTGGACCAGGACACCGACCGGCGTGTCGAGGCGCACCTCGCCCGGTTCGAGATCGCGATCGGCCACGCACTCGAAACGCTCGGCGATGCCGTTCGCGGACAGGCCGGCGAGCGCGTCGGGGTGGACGCGAACGCGACAGGCCGAACGCTCGGCGCCGGAACGTTCGAAACACGCGCGGACGGCGGGCCCCAGGTCGAGACCGACGTCGATGCGTTGGCGGACGGCGGCTTCCGCGAGGACGGCGCCGAGTTCGATGGCCGAGTCGAGCAACGACTCGCTCAAGAGGTCGACCTCGGCGCGGCAGCCGCGCACGAGCGCTTCGACCTCGTCGCTCATCTCGGAGCGGACGCGGTCCTCGATCTCGCGGCGGGCCGCTTCGAGACGCGCCGCGGCATTCGCCTCGACGCGCCGAACGAGGTCGGCGACGGACAAGTCGCTGGCGATCCGCACGGAGCCGGGGAGTTCGGCCGCCGCGAGTCGAATGCGGTGGGGTTCAGCTGACGAGTTCATCGCCTCCCTTGGCCGGCTTGAACTCGCCGCTCTCGATCATCGCACGGACGCCGCGCATGATCTCTTCGCGCGCCTGCAGGACCTCGGACATCGGCATCGAACCGGAGAGCTCGCGCTCCTCGGCGACCATGTCCTTGACCCGGCTGGAGAGGTTGCTGGTGATGTTCTCCTCCACCGCGGGGCGGCAGGCCTTGAGCGCGATCGACAGCGTGCGCGTGTCGACCGAACCGAGGATCTGCTGCATCGCTCGGCGGTCCACGTCGGCGATGTCGTCCCACGTGAACATGAAGTTGCGGATCTCGGAGACCATCTCTCCGTCGATCTCCTCGAGACCGTCGAGGACGCCCGCTCCGACTTCGTCGCCGGTGCTGTTCAGCAGTTCGGCGATGCTCTGCAGGCGCATCTCGCTGCCGCGCGACTCGGGTTCGAGCGCGAAGTGGCGCATGCGCTCGGCCAGGTCTTCGGCCAGCAGCTCGAGGATCTCGAAGCTGGGCGGCGTGAGAGTCGCCATGCGGCGCACGATGTCGAGTGCGCGTTCGACCTCGAATCCCCCCAGAACGTAGGCCGAGATGCGCGGATCGATGTGGGCCAGGACGACCGCGATCGCGGCCGGTGACTCTTCCGCCAGAGCGCGGGCGAGCGTGCGCGGCGGCAGTTGTTCGACGACCAGGAACGGGCGTTCCATCTGGTGGCGACGCTCCAGGATCCGGCGCACCTCGGCGGCGCGCTCCGAACCGAGTCCGGCCTCGAGCAGCTGCTGGAGCTCCTTGTTCGTGGTCGGGCGGATGTTGCCCTCGTAGCGCATCGACGCGACCTCGCCGTACAGCTGCTGCACGACGTCGTCGGTCGCGATCGAGGGATCGAGCTTCTCCATCGCCTCGACGACCTCGGCGACGACGTCCTCGGCGAGGTGCTGCAGGATCCCTGCGGCGCGCTCGCGATCCAACGTCAGGAGGAACGCGGCGACCTTCTCGGGCCCGGTGATCTGATCGGCTGCTGCCATGGTTCTGGTGGTTCGGGTGCGCTGGCCGTCACTTGACGCCGACGCCGCGTTCGTCGCGGACCCAGGCGGTCAACAGGTCGGCGACCTTGTCGGGTTCCTCGCCCACCAGGTCGCTGACGCGGCGCCTGGACTGGTGGATCGGATCCTCCTCGAGGTCGCGCAGGCGCTGGGCCTCGAGCTCGGCGTCCTGCTTGCGCTGTTCGGCCTCCGCCTCGCGTTCGGCGGCTTCGCGCTCGCGGATCGCGGCCAGTTCGCGCTCGCGCTGCTTGCGGCTCTTCGACGCTCCGCGAGCACTCTTGAGGATCAGGAACATGAAGACGACGGCGAGGACGATCTCGACCCCGCGATCGATCAGGAGCTCCATCAAGGGATCGAGCTTCGCGGGCGCCTCGCTCGAGCCCTCGACGCCATCGGCCCCGTCCGACTTGAGGAAGGGGATCTGCGCGATCTGGAACAGGTCGCCGCGTTCCTGGCTGAAGCCGACGGTCGCCTTCACGGTCTCCTGGATGGCGGCGACGCTGTTCGCGTCGAGGCTGGCGTCGAGGTAGAGAGCGATGCTGAGGCGCTCGAGCTTCGGCGTGCGCTGTTCGGTCGCCCGCAGCGTGCGCGACGGGACGTAGCGCTTGTCCTGCTGGGAGGTCTTGGCGATGGCCGGCTCGCTGGACGACGCCACGTTCTGCGGACTGCGTGCGTCGACGACGCCCTGCGAGTTCGTCCCGAAACCTTCGCTCGGGTTGTTCAGGTTGCCGCTCGAACCCGCGACGCCTCCGCCGACCCCGAGGTCGTTGGAGAAGCGCGGATCGGTCGTGGTCGTGCTGCGTTCGCTGACGAGTTGGGCCGCTTCGGGACCCGCCGTGTCGGCCAGCGTGCGGCTGGTGGAGAAGTCCCACTCGGAACGGACGGCGACGCGCGCGAGTCCCGGGCCGAGAATGTCCTCGAGGATGCTGACGGCCTTGGCCTCGAGCCGGCGGTCCGAGGACTCACCGGCCGCGAGCCAGTCGTCCGCGCCGTCGCGGCCCGACAGGTCGTTGCCGTCGTAGATGCTCTTGCCCGAGTCGTCGGCGATGACGAGGTTCTGTTCCTCGATGCCGAGGCCGAAGCGCACGAGGCGCGCGACGGTGCGCGCCTGTTCGCGCGTCAGGTCGAGTCCGCCGTCGGTGACCAGGGTCACGGACGCCGTGAGCGCCGGCTGGCGCCCGAAGACGCGCGCTTCGGGGACCAAGGTCTGGACCTTCGCGGCGACCACGAAGTCGAGCAGCTCGAGCATGCGCTGCATCTCCTCCCAGATCCGCTTGCGCATGATCTGCTCGCGCTCCTGCGAACCGAGGAGCAGCGACGACAGACCGCCCGGGTCGGTCAGGATGCCGCCGCTCATGGGCTTCATCGCGCCGGCGGAGGCGACCGCGTTCAGCGCCATCGTCTTCTGCGACTCGTCGACGTAGATGACGAAGGGGCCGGGCGGCTGGGAGGAACGCCATTCGACGTTCGCACCTGCGAGGGCTTCGCCGACGCGGGCCGCGGTCGTGTCGTCGAGACCCGACACCAGCATCACGTAGTGCGGCTGGCTCGCGAAGTGGACGGCGACTCCGGCAGCGACGGCGACTCCGAGGACGACGGTCAGGACCGTCGCTCGGGCAGCAGCCGACATCGAGCTGATCTGTTCCCAGATGGTGGCGAGTGCGTTCTTCATCGATCGGGGCTCAGACGCTCATCCGCATGACTTCGCGGTAGGCATCGATCAGTCGGTTTCGGATCTCGAGCGAGAACTTCAGGGTCAGGTCCGCACGGCGAACGCGCGCGGCTACCTCGTGGGGCGAGTCGATCCGTCCGGCCAACAGGTCGGCGGTGATCGAGTCGGCGCTCTTCAGCTCCTTGTCGATCACGCGGACGGCGCTGCCTCCCTCGGTCGCGCCGATGGAGTGGTTGGCGCCGAGCGCGGAGACCGAGGTCGCCGAGCCGGCGCTCGGGACGGAGCCGCCGCGGGAGGCCGAGTCGGTCCCGCCCGAGGACAAGCTGGCCGACGCGGCCGAGCTGAACTGGTCCTCGAAGAGGGCGGCCTGTTGTTCGAACGCGTCGCGCAGGTCGATCCCGCCCTGGTCCACCGTCTGACTGCGGCGTTCGATGGCCGCGCGCCAAGCCTGGTCGAAGGCGGACTTGCTGTCGATTCCGGTCATGGCGTTGGTTCAGGGAAGGGTGAGAGGGACGGGGAGCGAGTCGTTGGCGAACGACTACGGGCGAGCGAGTTCCAGGGCGCGCGTGGCCATGCGGGCGAAGCTCTGTTGGGCGGTAAGGTTCGCCTCGTAGGCGCGCATGGCCGTGATCATGTCGGCCATCTCCTTCAGGCTGTTCACGTTGGGCAACGTGACGTAGCCGTTGGCGTCGGCGTGCTCGTGGCCGGGCTCGTGGATCCGCACGTGTTCGGAGCGCGTGTCGGGCACGATGCGCGCGGCGCGAACGCCGTGGATCTGGCCGTCGCCGGACACCAACGGTTCGAACATGACCTGCTTGCGCTGGTACGGACCACCCTCCGGCGTGCGCGTGATGTTCGCGCCCGCCAGGTTGTCGGCGATCGTGTTCATGCGAATCCGCTCGGCCGAGAGGCCGGTGGCAGACGTGCGCATGCCTTGGAAGAAGCTGTCGAGCGTGCTCATGGTGATCAGTTGCCGGTGATGGCGGTTCCGAGGAGCGAGTAGTGGCCCTGGAGGATCGTCACGTAGGTCTCGTACCGCAGGCGGTTCTCCTGGTCGGCGACCTGCTCGAGTTCCGGCGTGACGTTGTTGCCGTCGCTGCGCAGCGGCGTCGTCATGTCCTCCTGCACGACCGGCTCGAGGCGCGAGGCGTCCTTGCCCTGTGCGAGGGCCGGACCCACCAACTCCTCGAAGGCGACGGTCCGGCGGCGATAGCCGGGCGTGCTCTGGTTCGCGATGTTGTTGGCGATCGTTCCCTGCCGCATGGTTGCCGCGTCGAGGAGACGCAGCAGCAGCGAGTCGGAGTTTCCGGTGACGTTCATGGCGTGGGGTGGGTCAGGCGACGAGGCCCAGCTGGCGCCAGAGCTTCATCTTGTTGGAGAGCGTCCGCGCGGTGACGCCGAGACGGCGCGCGGCTTCGGTCTTGTTGCCGCCCGTCTCGTCGAGCGTCGCGAGGATCGCGTCGCGTTCGATGTCCGCGAGCTTGCGATTGGCGAGCACCGCGGGGTCGTAGATGCTGTGCACGTTCGAGTGCTCGTCGTCGTCGTCGTCGTCGCCGACGATCCCGATCGGGCCGCGCGCGGAGACCGGCAACGCGGCGCCGAACGACAGGTCCTCGCTGCGCAGTTGGTCGCCGCGGGCCAGCACGACGGCGCGCTGGATCACGTTCTCGAGCTCGCGCACGTTGCCCGGCCAGTTCCAGTCCTCGAGCGCGCGACGCGCGTCCTCGGAGAGTTCGGGCGGAGTGACGCCGCTCTGCAGCGCGAAGTGCCGCGCGAAGTGGTCGGCCAGCGGAAGGATGTCCTCGGGACGCTCGCGCAGCGGATCGACGTGGATCGGCAGCACGTGCAGGCGGTAGTAGAGGTCCTCGCGGAAGCGTCCGTCGGCGACCTCGTCGGCGAGCTTGCGGTTCGTGGCCGCGACGACGCGAACGTCGACCGAGATCGTGCGGTCGCCGCCGACGCGCTCGAACTCGTTCTCCTCGAGCACGCGCAACAGCTTGGCCTGCACCGCCGGCGAGATCTCACCGATCTCGTCGAGCAACAGCGTGCCGCCGTCCGCGAGTTCGAAGCGACCTTCGTGGCGGCGATGTGCGCCGGTGAACGAGCCCTTCTCGTGGCCGAAGAGCTCGGACTCGAGCAGTTGCTCCGAGAGGGCCGCGCAGTTGACCCGGATGAACGGGCCGTCCTTGCGCGGGCTGTTCTCGTGGATGAACTGGGCGATGCGTTCCTTGCCGGTGCCGCTCTCGCCGCTGATCAGGACCGTGCCGCGCGAGTGGGCGATCCGCGCCGCGCTGCGCAGGGTCTGCAGGATGCGCGGGCTGCGCGCGACGATCTGCGGGTGCGCCTCGCTCTGTTGCGAACGCAGGTACTCGTTCTCGTTGACGAGGCGGTTCGTGGCAGCGATGCGCTCGATGACGATGCCGAGGCCCTCGGGCGTGACCGGCTTCATCAGCATGTCGCGCGCTCCGGCCTGCATGGCGTCGACGGCCGACTTGACCGAACCGTGCGCGGTCACGAGGACGAGCGGCAGGCCCGGTTCGAGCTCGTTGACCCGCCGCACCAGCTCGATGCCGTCGAGTTCGGGCATGCGCAGGTCCGTGAGAACGAGGTCGAAATCGGTCTTGGCGATGCGTTCGAGCGCGCGCAGCGGACTGCCGAGCGTCTCGACCGTGTAGCCGAGGGAGCGCGCCGCCTCACCGAGGAACTCGCGGGACAGGGGGTCGTCGTCGACGACCAGGATCCGTTCGATGGTCATGCCTAGCGGCCGGTGGGGGAGTTGGGGATACGAAGGCTGAAACGAGCGCCGGTGAGCGGACTGGACGCGTCCTTGATGGAGAGGCTGCCGCCGTGGAGCTGGACGATGGTGTGCGTGAGCGCGAGGCCGAGACCGGTGCCTTCGGCGCGCGAGGTGTAGAAGGGCTCGAGCACGCGTTTGCGCAGTTCGGCCGGAACACCGGGCCCGTCGTCGTCGACGCTGATGTCGACGGCGTCGCTGCCGTCCGAGGCCGGTGCGACGCGAACGACGATGCGTCCGCCGTCGGGCTGCGCGACCAGGGCGTTGTCGACGAGGTTGCGCAGGGCCTGGCGCAGCTTGACCTCGTCGCCCTCGAGCGTGTCGACGCGGACGTCGCGCTCGATCGACCAGGCGGAAGCGCCGTCGGTGTGGGCGAGCACGCGGTCGACGGCGGCCTCGACGAGTTCGTGGGCCGAAACGGTCGTGGCGACGACGCTCTCGCCGCCGGCCATCGTCACGAGGCCCGTGACGATCGACTCGATCTCGCGGCTGCCCTGTCCGATCAGGCCGGCCCAGCGCACGGCGGTGGGTTCGTCGAGGCGCTTCTCGAGCAGACCGGCGAAGCCGCCGATCGCGTTGAGCGGATTGCGGATCTCGTGGGCGATGCCGGCCGCGAGCGTGCCGAGCGCGGCCATCTTGTCCTGGACGAGCAGACGTTCGGTGAGCGCGTCGAGTTCGGTGCGGTCGTCGACGATCACGAGCGTGCCGATCGGCTCGCCCGCCTGACCGATGACGTTCGCGGCACGCGAGTGCAGTCGCCGCTCGACCGGCTCGCCGTCGGAACCCGTCACGGTGACCGGAACGGTCGCTCCGGGCGCGTTCTCGAGGGCCGCGAGCGCTTCGGATGCGGTCAGCGACTCGTGCGTCGCGCCGAGCAGCTCGGTCGCGGCGCGATTCGAACGCACGACGGTGCCACGGCCGTCGCGGACGATGACGCCGGTCGGGAGGGCCTCGAGGATCGCGGCCAGTTCGCGGTTGGTGCGCTCGAGTTCGGCTTCGACGCGCTGGGCGCGCTGCTCGAGAGCCTCGTAGGCACTCTTCAGACCGTGCGTGATCGCGACCAACGTACGCGTGGCGTCGTCGAGATCACCGTTCGCGTTCGAACGCGCAGCGGCGTCGGCCGCCGACGTACCGGTGGCGAGTGGATCGCTGTGGCGACGGGCGTTCATGGTGTTCGGCGCGAGGAGCGGCTGGAGATCGACGACCTTCAACGGCTCGAGCTCCCCTTCTCGAAGTCGATCTTCCAGCGCAGGAAGTCGGCGTCGCCCTTCGCGCGCTCGACGAGGTCGCCAGAGGTCGGATCGGCGACGACGGAGTCGTACAGGGTCAGCGCTTCGTCCAGACGGCCGAGCTGCTCGAGGGAGCGCGCGCGCCAGTAGCGCGAGCGTGGCTCGTCGGGCCCGGCTTCGAAGTCGGCCAGGGCGCGGTCGTACTGACCGGCGAAGTAGGCGGCGCGGGCGCGGTTGAACGCGAAGTCGGCGGCTTCGTCGCGCGCTTTCTCGGCGGCGGCCGAGTCCGTTTCGGCGGTCGGCGGGGGTCCGGAGGGCGCGGCGCCCGCTGCGTCGTCCGCGGACGGAGTCGCGACGGGAGCCTGTTGCGTCGAAGGCGGGGAGGAGGACGCGGAGTTCGACCCGCGGGGACTCGGGTCGTCGAGCGTGATGTACGGCTTGCGGCTGTTCTGGAGGAGGCGTTCGAGTTCACCGGCCGCGAGCCCGACCGTCGGGACGTCGAGGTGGAAGTCCGACTGCGCGAGCGGTGCATTGGCCGGAAGCGCACCCGAACGCAAGAGCTCGAGGTGCGTGTGCAGACGCTGCATGTCGTCGCTCAGGGTCGCGAGGCGCGCCGTGCGCTCGGACGGATCGCCGATCGCCGGTTCGGTCGCGCGGCGCACGAGTTCGACGTCGGGCACGGCGTCGATCGCGTCCGCGCTGCGGTAGCCGCGCAGGACCTCCAGCGTCTGGATCGTGTCCTGCAGCGCGCCTTCGAGCGTGCGCGGCGTGCGGTCGTCGGACATGGGCACCGCGACGAAGAGTCCCAGCACGGTGCTGAGGGGAAGCATGGCTTTCAGCATCAGTAGTTTCCGTCGTAGGCGTCGAGAGCGAGGTCGAAGCGACCCCCCTGCTCGAAGAGTTGGCCGGCGCGTGCGTCGAGGCGCGTCATGTCCTCGGGTTGGGTGCGCTCGAAGAGCTTGCGAGCCGTGCGCAGGGCGCCGATGGCCTGAGTGATCCCGGACGTGGCGTAGAGGGTCGCGCTCCACTCGAGGGCGACGTCGTCGCGCAGTTCGACCGGGACGATCTCGAGCTCGCGGAAGAGCGGGCTCAACAGTTGGGTGGCCAGGCTCCAGTCCTCGCGTTCGGTGGCCGCGCGTGCCGCGGCGACGCGCTCGTCGATCGTCGAGTTCTCCTCGTCCATCGTGACGGAGAGTCCGAGCGCGGCGCGGGCGATGCGTTCGGCGGTGCGGACGTTCGCGGGGCTGTCGAGGGTGCGCGCGTTCTCCGCCAGGAAGAGCACGCCGAGGTAGTCCTCGAGCACGAGGAAGTGTTCGGCGGCGCGCTCGAAGCTCGAACTGCGCTCCGGTTCCTCGACCTGGTGCGCGTGGATGACCCAGGCGCGCGCCGCTTCCGGGCGCAGATCGAGGGCGTCGAAACAGCGCGCGCGCAGGCCGAGCATCTTGACCATGTCGTCGTGCGTGACGAAGCCGCGTTCGAGCTCGTCGAGCACCTTGAGCGACTCGATGAACTTGCCGTCCTCGAGGTAGCAGCGCGCGCGCAGGATGCGGCGGTCGACGATGCCCTGGCGCGTCGCGGCCGGGTGCTTGCGCTCCAGGACGTTCAGCATCTGGATCGCCCAGTCGGCGTGGCCGAGTTCGAGGTTGCAGCGGGCGATCTCGAGGTGCGCGGCGCGGAAGTAGTCCTCCATCGTCGCCTCGGCGGCGTCCATCGTCGTATCGGCCTGCGTCGCCTCGTCGAGGTCGGCGGGCGTGAGTTCGGTCACCCGGCGGTACTCCTCGATGGCGCGGGCCCACTCGCCCTGGCCCTGGAGGAGCGCGCCGCTGCGCATGTGGGCCTCCAGCACGAGCGACGACGTGGAGTGCGCGTCGATCAAGAGCTGGTAGTGGCTCAGCGCGGCCTGGTCGAGACCGCGCAGCTCCTCGATCGCGCCCTGGGCGAGGCGGGCGGCGGCGGCCAGTTCGTGGTTCGGGAAGCGGTAGCTGGCGCGGCTGTAGCCGGCGAGCGCGCGCGAGAGGAGGGTGTCGCGGTTCTCGCTGGTGCGGTCGGCCCGCACGTTGATGACGTTCGCGTCGATCTCACCGACGAGCCCGGCCGTGCCGAGCATGTATTCGACGACCTCGGTCAGCGGCCGGTCGCGCAATTCGACGGTGACCAGCGGCGTCGTCAGCCCGCGCTCGTCGTCGCCGAAGCCCCACAGCAGGCGTTCGGTCGACTTGGCGATGCGCTCGAGCACCGAACGGATCGAGACGTTCGTTCCCACCACCGTCGCGTACTCGGTCCCGTCCTCGTCGCGAACGATCTCGACGACCAGGGGCAGCGGTTCGTTCGAGACGGGGCGCAGACCGGAGCGATCGTCGAGCGCGGCGGGCGGGTTGGCCGCGTTCGTGTTCGCAACGCTCGGCGCGGGATCCTGCGGACCGCTGGCGTGGACGGTGCCGGTGCCCCCGTCCAGCAGGAACAGCGGTGCGAGCGCGCCGGTGAGCGCGATCGCGCCTCCCACGATCAGATGGCGTGCGTCGATCACGACCCCACCTCCGTGGCGGCGCTCTCCGACAGCACGACCGCCTCGCGACGGTCGGCCTCGGCCAGGAGGAACAGAGCGTGTGCCTCGATCTCGACGCGCGTGTCGAGCGGTTGGCGGTCGAGACGCGAGAGCTTGGTGTACAGCAGGCGACGCGCGGTGGCGAAGTCGCCCTGGTCGAGGTGTTCCTCGATCGACTGGAACGAGGCGACGCCCAGCGTGGCGGGCGACTGCGGTTGGGTCATCGTTCCCATGCGACCGACCTCGTTGCTGATGTCGCGCTGGGCGCGGGCCAGCGTCGCTTCCATGTCGAGGCGGGCGGCTTCGACGCGTTGGACCATCGACGTGTTGTTCTGCCAGGTCATCAGGAAGCCCGACACGTTGGCGATCAGGAGCACGGCGCCGAGTCCGACGACGACCATCGCGCCCGGCTGCTTCCAGAGCGGGCCAGCCGGCGCGACGACGACCTGCTTGGTCCCCGAGCGACTCGGGAGCGCGGCGACGGGCTCGGGCCCAGCGAGCGCTTCTTCGCTCACGGCCGGCTTCGAGGCCAGGTGAGCGTCCTCGCTGTCGGCGAGGTCCAGGATCGCGGAAGCGTCCGAATCGTCGATCGACGACAGGAACTCAGCGATGTCGAGATCGTCCTCGTCCCCGCCGGTTCCGACACCGGAACCATCGAAGTCGAACAGGTCCTCGTCCTCGTCGAAGTCGGTCATTGGATCGTTCGCGAACGCGCGATTCAGGCCGCCGGAGCGGCGGAGAGGATGCGGCCCACGACCACTGCGAGGTGCGGCGGCAGGTGCTGGGTGCAGGCGTCGTCGCCCGCGCGGATCGCGGCCACGAGGGCGCGACAGCTGCGGGCGGTGAGGTAGTCGTCGTCGCTGTGGTCGAGCGCGTCGGCGGACCAGGCGGCGCCGTGGGTCTCGAAGCTCATGTGCACACGCGTCCCGAAGGCGTCGCTGCGCACGTTCATCGCGTCGGTCAGGCAGCGCGCGCGGCGCAGTCCGCTGGGCAGCACGCCGAGGGCGAACAGACCGGGCGGCGGTTCCATCGCGGCCGTCAAGGTGTGGCCGTCGCAGCCCTTGCCGAAGTCGCGGATCGTGATGCGCACGGCCTTGGCGTCGCGGGCGACGAGGACGACGACGCGGCGACCGCTCTCACCGTCGTCCGAGTCCGCCAGGTAGGCGTGACGAACGGCGTTGTCGAGGATCTCGGACACCGCGGTTCCGATGCGAGCGCGCACCGCGAGGCCGAGCCCCCAGCACACGCCGAGCGACGTGACCCAGCGCAGGCCGCGCGCCTGACCACCGACGTCGGCGCGCACCTCGAGACGGTGCGACGCGCCGACCGGCGTGGAGTCGTCCACGGGTTGGACACGTCGGGGACGCGTGGGGGTCGTGTTGCGTTGCTCGAGAGACATGAGGAGGGAGCGAGCGGAAGGAAGTTCGGGGACGGCGCGCCCGGAGGTGGGGCGCCGTGGGAGGTTCTTTCGACCCCGGAAGAGATGGCCTGAAGGCTCGGGGGCGCGCCCGGAAAGTCCTTCCCATCCGTGCCTCGGACGTGGGTCGGCGGGCGGCGTGCACCGTGCGCGTGGCGTCGCGATGCAGGGGAGGGCGGTGCAGCGGCGCGACGTGTCGACCTGGGCGACACCGAACGCGCGACGCGGTGGCGTGGTGGCGCGGGCCACCGACCGCGCGGATCACTCGATCCCGTGCTGTCGCAATTTGTTGTAGAGGGTCGAGCGGTTGAACCCGAGCACGCGTGCGGCGCGGCTGCGGTTGCCGTCGGACTCGGCCAGCACGTGGACGATGAGCGCGCGTTCGACGCTGCGCCAGGAACGGTCGCCGAGCGGCAGGAGGTCGTTCGACGGACCCGCGGCGAGCGACGCCCCGACCGGCGCACCGCTCGGGAACGGGGCCGGCGCCGCGTCGAGGCCGCCGGCGCGCTCGAGGTGCTCAGGAGTGATCGGGAGCGGACCGGCGTGGCGTGCCGCGGCCTCGAGCAGTTCGACGAGCTCGTCCAACCCGCCGATGAAGGGCCGGCCGGCCAGAACGGCATCGGACTCGGGCGACAGTGAAGCGCCACCCAGGCGCGCGAGCGCGGAACCCGCGATCGCCGGCAGGTCCGCCCCGCGCGTGGCGAGCGGGGGCACGTCGATGCAGTGGTCGTTGAGGCGGTAGGCCAGGTCGAGGCTGGCGAGCACGCGGTCGAGGTCCTCGTCGCAGGTGACGGCCACCATCCGCAGCTCGAGCGGCAGCGGCGCGCGCGCCCCGAGCGGGAGGTACTGCCCCGACGCGAGGGCCTCGGCCAGCAGGCTCTGCAGGTCGGCGTCCAGCGCTTCGATCCCGATCAGGGTCAGGGTGCCGCCGGCGGCCGCGGAGAAGAGGCCCGGACGGGCGACCGTCCCGAGCAGGTGGTCGGCGCCCCAGCTCCCCGCCAGGCCGGTGCAGCGCGCCTCTATATAGGGGCGCGCCTTGCTCGCGCTCGCGCCGGCCTCGCCGCGGGCATGGAGGGCCCGCGCCACGCCGCGGCGACCGCTGCCGGCGGGGCCGCGCACCACGATCGCCCGGGCCGGGGCGCCGCGTTCGACCGCGCGCCGCAGCTCGTGCGCCACGTCGGAGTCGCCGGCGAGGACGGCCTCGACCGCGTCGGACGCGGGGAGGTCGGGAGCGAGGGACGCCGCGGCACCGGCGGCTCGGCGCTGGGCACGGCCATGGGGCCGGTGAGTTGAGGCGGGGCGCATCGAGGGGAGCGATCGGGGCGAGACGTGCGCGTGCGACGGAGCGCAGGCGAGCGGATGGTCCGAGGGCGGCGCCGAGTGGGGCCCGGCGCCAGGTCCGTCCATCGGTCGCTCGCCTCATTCGGATGAGAGCCCCGCGCTCGAGGCGGAAAGAAGTTCCCGCTACCGCGCCTCAGGGGTCCTGGGGCGCGGTCGTCGGCGCCCCGCTTCGAGTTCCACCACTTTTTCGCGCCTGCGGACTCATCCGCTTCCGGGCGCTTCCGAGAACGACGGCGAGCCAGATCGGAGTCCGCCTCACCAGGCGACCAACACCTGCCCGGCTCGACCCCTCAAAACGACCGCCAACTCAAACCCGTTTCACCTAGGAGCCAAGTCATGGGACTTCGCGTCAACACCAACATCATGTCGATGTCCGCCCAACGCAACCTCGGTGCTGTCACCGAGCGTCTGGGTGGCAACTTCTCGCGCCTCTCGAGCGGCCTCCGCATCGCCACCGCTTCGGACGACCCCGCCGGCCTCGGCATCTCCGAGCGGATGCGCGGACAGATCCGCTCGCTGAGCCAAGCCTCGCGCAACGCCCAAGACGGAGTCAGTCTCGTCCAAACGGCCGAGGGTGCCCTCTCCGAGGTCCACTCGAGCCTCCACCGGATGCGCGAGCTCGCCATTCAGGCGGCCAACGGTACGTACTCCACCGAGGACCGCGCGGTTCTCGACGTCGAGTTCCAGCAGATCATCGCCGAGATCGACCGAGTCGCCGACTCGACCGAGTTCAACGAGATCCCGCTGCTCGACGGTTCCGCCGCTTCGGTCTCGATCCAGGTTGGACTCGACAGCGCCGCGAGCGACGTCATCGACGTCTCGCTCCAGGACGTCCGCGCCACGACGCTCGGACTCTCGGGCGGCACCTTCGACGTCACCAGCGCCGCGAACGCCTCGACGGTCCTCGACATCATCGATACCGCCACGGACTCGATCAACACGGCACGCGGCAACCTCGGTGCGCAGCAGAACCGACTGAACAGCTCGATGCGCTCGATCTTGAACGTGCGCGAGAACCTGTCGGCCGCCGAGAGCCGTATCCGCGACGTCGACGTCGCCATGGAGACCGCGGACCTCACCCGCAACTCGATCATGCAGCAGGCCGCCACGTCGGTCCTGTCGCAAGCCAACAGCCAGCCGCAGATCGCCCTGTCGCTTCTGCAGCAGTAAGAGAGAGACGGCCTGAGTTGGGCCGGATCGCTGAGGGGGGGGGCCGTCCACGCGGCGGCCCCCCGTTCCAAGCCGATCCTGTGACCTGAGCTCGAGCCGTGACCCCGCGAGGGGTCGACACAGCCCGTCGCCACGACGCGGGTTCTTTGACAACCAGGGATGAAAGGACACGGAGGCCACTCGCAGGAGTGAGCCCAACCGTACCCCCCACTCAGCGGCTCTCGCTGGGTGGGACTGCATCGACCTCGTTCGAGGTCGGTGTCACCGGGCGCCTCTTCGACCGTGCCCCCGCGATCGTCCTCGGACGTGAGCGGGTTCGGAGGGTGTCCGTCGCGGTGCTCCAACATCACGTTGGTGCACCATCCACTTCGACTTCAATCCAGAGGGATACTCGATGGGACTTCGAGTCAACACGAACCTTTTCGCCCAAACGGCGCAAAGGAACCTTTCCGCAGTTTCCGAACGTCTTGGTGGGAACTTCTCCCGCCTTTCGAGCGGTCTGCGGATCGCCAGTGCCGCCGACGATGCGGCCGGTCTCGGCATCTCGGAGCGCATGCGCTCTCAGATCCGCTCTCTCGGTCAGGCCGGACGAAATGCCCAGGACGGCATCAGTATGGCCCAGACCGCCGAGGGCGCTCTGAACGAGGTGTCCAACAACCTGGTTCGCATGCGCGAACTCGCCGTTCAGGCAGCGAACGGAACGCTCAGCACCGAAGACCGTGCGGTCATCGACACTGAGTTCCAAGCTCTCGACACCGAGATCAATCGAATCGCTACCGAGACCGAGTTCAACGGAAACTCATTGCTCGACAACACGACGTCGTTGAACATCCAAGTAGGCCTCGATTCGGGAGCTGTCATCGCCGTTAGCGGCCAGGACGCCCGGTCGGCCACCTTGGGGATCGCAACGCTCGACGTGACGAACACGACGAACGCCAGTGCGGCGCTCACCGCGCTCGATACGGCAATCGATTCCGTCAGCACATCGCGAGGCACGCTGGGCGCGTCGGTCAACCGTCTCAGCTCGACCTACCGCAGCATCCAGAGCACCCGCGAGGGACTCTCCGCTGCGGAAAGTCGTATCCGTGACGTCGACGTCGCGTCCGAGACTTCGGACCTGACCCGGAACTCGATCATGCAACAGGCCGCTGTGTCGGTCCTGTCGCAGGCGAACGTCCAGCCGCAGCTCGCTCTGAGCCTGCTCGGCTGATCCCGTTCGAGGACGACGCGCACTCGCTCGAGTGTGCAGCGTCCACGAGCTCCAGGACGTCGGAGGGGCGCCACCGGAAGGTGGTGCCCCTCCGTGGCCCGACCATCGAACCCATCACCGCGGACGGCGGTGCCCCTCTCCAAGAAGTCATCGCATCGCTTTCGCCGCACTCGTTGCGGCACCGTCGACCGACCCAGGCGCGTGCCAACTGCCTGCCGGACGACATCCGGTGTCCGCCAAAAGGACACCACCACTCCAACCCCACCTTCAATCATGGGCCTTCGTGTCAACACCAACCTCTTCTCGATGACGGCGCAGCGGAACCTGTCCGCCGTCAGCGAGCGACTGGGAGGAAACTTCTCGCGCCTGTCCTCGGGACTGCGCATCGCTTCCGCGTCGGACGACGCCGCGGGTCTCGGCATCTCGGAGCGCATGCGCTCCCAGATCCGTAGCCTCGGTCAAGCCGGCCGGAACGCTCAGGACGGAATCAGTCTCGCCCAGACCGCCGAAGGCGCTCTGAACGAGGTCTCGAACAACCTCGTCCGCATGCGCGAACTGGCGGTCCAGGCCGCCAACGGAACCCTGAGCACCGAGGACCGCGCGGTCATCGATACTGAGTTCCAGGCGCTGGACACCGAGATCAACCGGATCGCGACCGAGACCGAGTTCAACGGGAACTCGCTGCTCGACAACACGACCGCGTTGAACATCCAAGTCGGACTCGACACCGGTGAGGTGATCGCAGTCACTGGCCAGGACGCTCGATCGGCGACTCTCGGCATCGCGACGCTGGACGTGACGAACACGACCAACGCCAGTGCGGCCCTCGCCGCTCTCGACACGGCGATCGACTCGGTCAGCACCTCGCGCGGCACCCTGGGTGCCTCGGTGAACCGCCTGAACTCGACGTTCCGCAGCATTCAGAACACCCGCGAGGGTCTGTCTGCCGCCGAGAGCCGCATCCGCGACGTGGACGTTGCGATGGAGACCGCCGACATGACGCGGAACTCGATCATGCAGCAGGCCGCCGTCTCGGTGCTGTCCCAGGCCAACACCCAGCCGCAGCTCGCGCTCAGCCTCCTCGGCTGATCCAGCTGGATCGAGCGGCTTCGAGCCGCGCCGCGAGCCCCACCCGGAAAACCTTTCCGTGTGGGGCTCGCTCTTCTTGGACCGCGCCGAAGTTCCGCCGTCTGGGGACTCACCTCCTCGGGCCACCCTTCCGATACCTCTGCGGAGGAACCACCACCATGTCCGGACCCATCTCGTTCGGAGGCCTGTCAAGCGGCCTCGACACCAACGCCATCATCTCCGCCCTCGTGCAGGCGGAGTCGGTGCCCATCAACCAGCTCAACGCCCAGAAGGGCTCGGAGCAGCAGAAGATCAACCTTCTGGGCACGTTCGAGGGCTACGTCAAGAGCCTCCAGGACAAGGTGGCCGAGCTCTCGAAGGACCAGTCCTTCCTGGCGAACTCGGTCAACGTCTCGCAGGACGGGTACTTCTCGGTCTCGAGCACCGGCAGCGCGGCGACCGGCGGCTACACCCTCGAGGTCAACTCGGTGGCCGCCAGCGATCGCATCGCCCTGTCCGGCTCCGCGCCCATCACGGATCCCGACGCCGACTTCGGCGACGCGGACATCTCCTTCGACTACGGCGGCGAGACCTACGAGGTCATCCTCGGGTCGGGCGCCGCGTCCCTGAACGACATCGCGGCCGCGATCAACGCGGAGACCGGCGGTGACGTGAAGGCGCAGGTGGTCAACACCGGCACCGGATCCGCGCCCAACTACCAGCTCGTCCTGTCCGGCAAGGACACGGGCGAAGACTTCGCGATCAGCAACCTGTCGTTCGACGTCGGAACGGGCGAGCTCGACACGCAGACCCAGCTGACGACGGCGTCCAACGCCGAGATCGTGCTCAACGGCCTCACGATCGAGCGCTCGAGCAACGAGTTCACCGACGTCGTCGACGGCCTCTCGATCCAGGTCGAGTCCGTCACGACCGAAGAGGTCGGCTTCACGGTCGCCCTCGACGAAGAGGGCGTGACCGACAAGCTGCAGGAGTTCGTCGACGCCTACAACAAGGTCGTCAACTTCGTGAACGCGCAGAACGAGTACTCCGAGGAGGGCGGCACGGGCGGCGCTCTGTTCGGCGATTCGTCGCTGCGCACCGTGTCCAACGCGCTGAACCGCTCGCTGTTCAGCAACTCGCTGATCGACAGCACCAGCACCTTCGGCTCGCTGGGGCTCGTCGGCGTCAAGCTGGGCACCGACGGCACGCTGAGCCTCGACGCCGCCAAGGTGAAGGAGAAGCTCGCCGAGGATCCCGACGCGTTCGCGGACTTCTTCCTCGACACGGACGGCTTCGACAACGCCGGGGCGCTCGAAGGCACGCCGGAGTACTACGTCGACACGAGCGCCGACACGGGGCTCTTCGCACTCCTCGAGAAGGGGCTCGCCTCGTTGCTCGACAGCCAGCCGCTCTCCAACGGGAGCACCGCGAAGGGCCTGATCGCACAACGCAAGGAGACCTTGCAGCAGAACATCACCCAGATCGACAAGCAGGTCGAACGTCTGCAGTTCCGCATCGAAGGCTTCGAGCAGGCGCTCGTCGCCCAGTTCTCCGCGCTCGAGCAGACCATGAATCGTCTCAACGGCCAGAGCTCGGCGCTCGGCCAGCTCCAGTCGCTGAACCTGTACAACAACAACAACTGATCGTTGCCATGGCTACCGACCCCACAGCCCTGTACAAGGAGTCGCTCCTCGAGAACGCTCCGCCGATCAAGATCGTGCGCCTCCTGTACGAGAAGGCGATCCTCCACATGGAGCGTGCCCGTCGCTTGAACCTCGCCACCCAGGCGGCACTGTTCACCGAGACGCTCGACAAGGCCGACGCGATCGTCGTCGAGCTGCGACTGAGTCTGGATCCGGCGCCCGCGCCGCAGATCAGCTCGAATCTCGAGTCGCTCTACCTCTTCGTCGAGGAGCGGCTGTCCGAGGCCCTCGCCCAGCGCAACCCCGAGGAGCTGGTGCCGGCCATCGGCGTCATGAACGACCTGCTCGACGCGTGGCGTTCGATCGAACTGGGCGGTCAGGCCGCGGCTTGATCGCCGGTGCCCCCCGAACCACTCGACCACCCTTGCGCGAAGCCCTCGCCACTCTCCTCGAGCGCCAACGCGCGCTGCTCGACCTCGTCCGGCGCCGCGCCGACGACGTGACGCCCGCTGCTCTGGCGCTGGCCTGGGAGCGCGTGGACGAGGCCGGCGTGCGCGTGACCGAACGCGCACCCGCCGACGGTGTGCCCGACGATCTGGTGGAGGACCTCGGCCGCGCCCGTGCGTTGGCGGCGCTCCTCAGCACCGAGTTCGGCGTTCGGCTCGAGGCCGTCGCCGCCGAGCTGGCCCAGGTGCGGCGCGTGCGTCGGCGCCTCGACGCGATGGACCGCCGGCCGCCCGAAGCGGGCCGCAGCGTCAACGTCAGCGGCTGACGGAGCAGGCCGCGTTCGTCGGCCGTGGTGGCGAACGGGCCTGGGGGCCGCGCGCCCGATCCGTCGCTGACGCGAGCGGTGGATCTTCGATCCAGCTCGACCCGCCAGCTCGGTGCCGCGCCGGCGCGCGAGTCCGGGATCGCTCGGGACCGACGTCGCGTCGCCAGGTCGCGGACGACGCCGCCGGGTGGAGTCCGCACGCGACGGCGATCCGGGCGCCCCCACGGAGCGGCCGAGCGGCCGTGCGCCGGCCCTCGGGCACGGACCGTTCCTGGGCTCGCGGCGCCCCGTGCCGGCCCCGAACGGCGCCGCGAATGCGCGCGGAGAGCGCGCTCGCCGGACTCGACCGTCCAGCTGCGCGACACCCGACCGGAAAGATCTTCCGCCGCTCGGGAGTGACGTAAGTCGCGCAACAGATTGAGCTTGAGGCGCGTTCGAGGTCCCGGGCGGCGGCCCGAGCGGCGCTCCCTCAAGGGTTTCGGGCCAGGGCTCGACAAGGGGCGGTGTGGATCTCCTCCACACCCCGCGGCCACCCCGGTCGCCAGCCCCGGTCCCGTCCAGATGCTCGACGTCGCGATTCTCCACACCGTCCCCGTCCTCGCCCAGGTTGCCGGCTCGCCGACGCCGGTGAGCGGTGGGGTGGACGTCACGCGCTACCTCCTGGCGTGCCTCGTCGTCGTCGTCCTGATGTGCGCCGGCGCCTGGCTGCTGATGCGGCTCGGACGCGGCGCGACGATCGGTCGGGCGGCCAAGCGCTCGCTCAAGGTCGTCGACGTGCTGCCGCTCGGCCGCAAGCAGAAGCTGTGCGTGGTCCGCGCCTACGACCGCACGTTCGTGCTCGGTCTGGGCGAGCGCGAGGTCACGCTCGTCACGGAGCTCGACACCGACGACGACCTCGCCGCCCAGGCGTTGGTCGACGCGTCCGGCGGCGCCGCGAAGGGCGAGCGTTCGTTCGCCGCTCTGCTGCGCGGCGCGCTCGGCGGTGCTCCCGCGACCCAGGCCGTTCCTGCGCCGGTCGCCGCGCCCGTGACCGCGCCCGTGACCGCTCCCGTCGCCGCGCCCGCACCCCAGCCCGTCGCGACCGCCGCCGCAGCCGTCGAACAGCGCGTCGCGATCGAGAACGACGTCGAGCGCCGGGCCGCCGCCGCCGCGCGCGAAGCCCTGATGGCCGTCCTCGACGAGCGCCGCGCCGAGGTGCGGGCCGCCGTGCGCCCGACGCGCACCGAACGCACGGCCACCCGCCGACCGGTCGAACAGGCCGCGCCCGCGAACGCCGCGCCGCGCGCCGCTTCCCAGGAGGCACCGCGCAGCCCGAGGAAGAGCGCCGCTCCGAACGCTGCGACGTCGAACACGGGCGTCTCGAGCACGGGCGCCGAGCCCAAGCGCGTCCGCCGCCGCCGCCCGGTCGTCGCGGAAGCTGCTGCCGCCGAGCCCGCGACCGAAGTCGCGCCGCGCACCGCCGCCGCCCCGTCGACCGCCGCCGGTCCCGCACGGAGTTCGTGGGTCGGATGAACCGCGTCCTTCTCACACTCCTCCTCGTCGCCGTCGCCAGCGTTCTGTTCGCGGGCACGGCGCAGGCCGTCCAACTGCCCGATCTGAGCGGTTTGACAGACGCCATGTCCGCGATCGGCGAGACGGCGCAGGACGTCGCGGTCGACACGGCCGAACAGACCGAGGGCAAGCTCAGCCAAGCGCTCGAGATCGTCCTGCTGCTGACGGCGCTCTCGCTGCTGCCGGCCGCGCTGATCTCGGTCACGTGCTTCACGCGCATCGTGATCGTGCTGTCGTTCGTGCGGCGGTCGCTGTCGGTCAACGAACTGCCGCCCAATCCCGTCATCCTCGGCCTCGCGCTGTTCCTCACGAGCTTCGTGATGGCACCGGTCTTCGAGCGCATGTACGAGTCGGCCTACGTCCCCTACGAGGCGGGCGAGATGCCGTTCGAGGAGGCCGCGAGCGCCGCCTGGCACGAGTTGAGCGGCTTCCTGATCTCGAACACGCGCGAGAGCGAGATCCAGCTCTTCCGCGAGCTGTCCGGCAACGACAGCCCCGAGTCGGAGAGCGAGATGCCCTTCACCGTCATCGTTCCGGCCTTCGTGCTGAGCGAGCTGAAGACGGCGTTCCAGATGGGCTTCCTCCTGTTCCTGCCCTTCCTCGTCATCGACCTCGTCGTCTCCAGCGTGCTGCTCTCGATGGGCATGTTCATGCTGCCGCCGGTGACGATCTCGACACCGTTCAAGATCCTGCTCTTCGTCCTCGTGGACGGCTGGAGCCTGGTCTGCCAGTCGCTCGTCACCTCCTTCGTCACCGGCTGACGGGAGCCCGTCCATGGATACGCTCGACCTCAGGATCCTCGACCTCGCGCGCGAGATGATGGTGACCGTCATCATCCTCGCGGGCCCCATTCTGGTGGGCGGATTGATCGTGGGTCTGATCGTCAGCCTCTTCCAAGCGCTGACGTCGATCCAGGAACAGACGCTGAGCCTGGTTCCGAAGATGTTCGCCGTGATCGGCATGACGCTGATGGTCCTCGCGCCGGGTCTCGCTCTGTTGGGCGACTACACGGTGAAACTGATCCAGCAGATGACCACGTTCGGACTCAGCTGAGATGTTCCCGACCGACGCCACCCTTGCAGCCTTCGGGCTGTTCCTGGTCCGCTCGAGCGCGCTCGTCGTGGCGGTGCCGTTGGTGTCGAAGATCGGTTTCGCGATGTACAAGATCGCGCTCGTCGTGGTGCTCGCCGGCGTCATGTACTCGACCTGCGGCACGCCCGCGGTCGAGTTCGACGGCTTTCTCGACTGGGGCCTGCTCGCGATCCGCGAGTTCCTGATCGGACTCGGTCTGGCGATGCTGCTCCAGGTCGCGCTGTTGGCGGCGCGCGTCGGCGGCGAGCTCGTCGGCCTCGAGATGGGCATCCAGATGGGCGCCCAGGTCGATCCGGTCAGCGGTGTGTCGACGCCGCTGATCGCGAGCTACTACGAAGAGGTCCTGATCATCGGCCTGTTCGCCGTCAACGGTCACCACTGGATCGTCCGCGGACTGCGCGAGTCGTTCGAGCGCGCGCCCGTCGGTTCGGCGTACTTCGATCTCGGGATCGTCGAACTGATCACCACGTTCTTCCGCGAGATGTTCTCGGCCGGGCTCGCGTTCGTCGCGCCGATCGTCGTGCTGATGAGCCTCGTCTCGCTCGTGGTCGGTCTCATCGCGCGGACCGTGCCCCAGATCAACGTGCTCGAACTGAGCTTCACCCTGCGGATCGCGGTGGCACTCGTCGGGCTCGTCCTCTTCGCTCCCGGCCTCGAGGTGCTCGTCTCGGTCGTGATGGACCAACTCGACCAGTACACCTCGGCCTTCCTCGACCTCCTGGAGGCCTGACCGTGTCCGATCAGACACCGAAGGACGAGAAGACCGAGGAAGCGACTCCGAAACGTCGCGACGAGGCGCGTGACAAGGGTCAGGTCGCGATGTCGCAGGACGTCGTGGCCGCGGTGATGCTGCTCATGGCCGTGCTCGCGTTCTACGTCGCCGGCCAGAACCTGGTGATGTCGCTCGTGCAACTCACGGCCGGCATCACGGGGCGCATGCACGCCTGGGCCCTCAACGACATGGGGTTCGAGGAAGCGGCCGCCATGGTCGCCGAGCCCTGGTGGGCCATCCTTCCGAACCTGTTCCTCGTGCTGATGCCGATGCTGGCGATCGGTGCGTTGGCGGCCTTCCTCCAGGCCGGCTTCCGCATCACGCCCAAGGCGCTCGAGATGAAGTGGAGCAAGCTCGACCCGATCAAGGGCGCGCAGAAGATCGTCGGGCCGCGCGGTTTCGTGCGCCTCGGTCAGTCGATGCTCAAGCTGATCGTGATCGCGAGCGTGACCGTCGCGGTCGCGTACAGCCAGCTCGGCAAACTCGCGGCGCTGGGCCGGATGGAGCTTCCCCAGGCGCTCGTTCACGGCACGCGCCTGATCGCGTTCACCGCCATCTGCGCGATCGTGGCGATTCTCGCGATCGCGCTCATCGACCTGTTGTTCCAGCGCCAGCAGCACGACAAGGAGCTGCGAATGAGCAAGAACGAGGTCAAGCAGGAGATGAAGAACTCGCAAGGCGATCCCGAAGTCAAGCGCCGGATCCGTCAGGTCCAGCGCGAGATGAGCGCGCGCCGCATGATGGACGACGTGCCTAACGCGACCGTCGTGGTCACGAACCCGACGCACTACGCCGTCGCTCTGTACTACGAGAAGGACGCGAACGGGCAGCCGCTCGTCGCCGCGCCGAAGGTCGTCGCCAAGGGCGTGGACTCGCTCGCCCAGAAGATCAAGGAGATCGCCAGCGAGAACGGCGTGATCCTCTACGAGGACGTTCCGCTGGCCCGTGCGCTGCACGCACGCTGCGAGATCGGCGACGTCGTCCCCGTCGAACTGTTCGAAGCGGTCGCCGCTGTCATCCGCTACGTCTACGGCCTGCGGGAGGTGGCCGCGCGCGCCTGAGGCGTGCGTGCTGAGTCATGTCGAAGAGCGCCGTACCCGACATGGGCCCCGCCATCGGTGGTCCCGGCAGCGTCGGCTCGATGGGTCAACGCCTGATCCGTCACGCCGACTGGCTGATGGGCATGGCCGTGCTGGGCCTGATGGTCACGCTCATCACGCCGGTGCCTCCGGTCGTGCTGGACATCCTGCTGACGTTCAACATCGCCTTCTCGGTGATGATGTTGCTCGTCACCCTGAACGTGCGGCACACGTCGGAACTGTCCACGTTCCCGACGATCTTGCTGTTCTCGACGTTGTTCCGACTCGGTCTGAACGTGGCCTCGACGCGTCTGATCCTGTCGGGCGGCGAAGCGGGCGCGATCATCACGGCTTTCGGTCAGTTCGTCGTCGGCAGCAACCTGGCCGTCGGTCTGGTCGTCTTCCTGATCCTCATCATCATCCAGTTCGTGGTCATCACGAAGGGTGCTGGTCGCATCAGTGAGGTGTCCGCGCGTTTCGTGCTGGACGCCATGCCCGGCAAGCAGATGGCGATCGACGCCGATCTGAACGCGGGTCTGATCGACGCCGACGAGGCGAAGACGCGCCGCGCTCGGATCGCGACCGAGGCCGAGTTCTACGGAGCCATGGACGGCGCGAGCAAGTTCGTCCGCGGCGACGCGATCGCGGGTCTGATCATCACGTCGCTCAACCTGGTCGGCGGCATCGCGATCGGAATGATGGGGTCGATGACGCTCGGCGAGGCGGGACAGCGCTACTCGCTGCTCACGGTCGGTGACGGCCTCGTCAGTCAGGTGCCGGCGCTCTTGGTCTCGACCGCGGCGGCCGTTCTGACGACGCGCGCCTCCGGACGCCAGTCGCTGGGGCAGAACCTGATCGCGCAGGTCGGCGGACGGCCGAAGGCGACGCTCATCTCGAGCGGTGTTCTCGTGCTGCTGGGACTCCTGCCTGGGATGCCGCCGCTGCCGTTCTGGCTGCTCGCGGGCGTGCTCTTCCTCGGTTGGCGCTCGACGCGTTCGATCGACGGCGCCGAGGACCTGATCGGGGACGCGAACGACGAGCCGGCGCCCAAGCCGCGCGCCGGCCAGGCCGTCGCGAACGATGAGGCCGCGACCAACGCGCGGGACATCGAGGCCGACGCGGAAGAGGTTCGCACCCTGCTGACCGTCGATCGCCTGGCCCTCGAGATCGGCTACCGCCTGATCCCGCTCGTCCAGGACAAGTCCGGGTCCGGGATCCTCGATCACGTGGCGCAGCTGCGGAAGTCGGTCGCCGCCAAGCACGGCATCGTGCTCCCGGCGGTGCGCATCAAGGACAACGTGCGCCTCGAGCCGAGCGGCTACCGCGTGCTCGTCGGAGGCGTCGAAGTGGCGCGCGGCACCATCGAGCCCGAGCACTGGCTCGCGATGGACGGCGGTGGCGCGGTCGGTCCGATCGTCGGCAAGGAGACCACCGATCCGACCTTCGGACTCCCGGCCTGGTGGGTCGACTCCGCGGGTCGCGACGAGGCCGAGATCATGGGCTACACCGTGATCGACTCCACGAGCGTGCTCGTCACGCACCTGTCCGAGACGATCAAGCGCAACTTCGACGAGCTCTTGACGCGCGACGACGTGAAGGAGCTGGTCGAGAACGTGAAGCTCGACGCACCGGCCGTGGTCGACGAGCTGATCCCCGACCGGCTCGGCTACGGCGAGGTCCAGAACGTGCTGCGGAACCTGCTGCGCGAAGAAGTGCCGATCCGGAACATGCCGTTGATCCTCGAGGCCCTCTCCGACGCGGCGACGCGCACGAAGGACGTCGAGCAACTGACCGAGCTCGTCCGCCAACGCCTGGCCCGCACCCTGTGCGAGCTGTACGCGGGCGACAAGGGCGTCGTCTACGCGGTCACGCTCGAGCCGCACCTCGAGAGTCGCATCGCCGCGTCGGTCGACCCGAAGAGCGCGAGCGACTCCAAGCCCGTCGATCCGGCCTACCTCCAGCGTCTCGTCGAGCGCATCGAGGAGACGCTGTCGACGGCGAACCAGGGTGGTCGCGAGGTCGTGCTGCTGGTGCGGTCGAACGTGCGCCGACTGATCGGCGAGCTCGTCCGCGCTTCGCTGCCGAAGGTCGCGGTCGTCTCCTACAACGAAATGATCCCCGCACGGTCGATCGAGACCGTGGACATCGTCCGCATGGACGAAGTGCGAGTCGGTGAATCTTGATGCAGATCCAGAGAGTCAACGGGAAGAACCTGCGTGACGCGCTCGAACGAGCGGCGCGCATGCACGGCGAGTCGGCCCTGGTCGTCGCGCGCGACGTCGGTCAGGACGGCGGCGTGACCGTGTCGGTCCTGCCGCGTTCGGAGACCGCGGTCGAACGCTTCGCCCGTTTCGGCTTCACGGCCGAGACCGAACGCGAGAGTCCCTCCGAGCGCGTCGAGCGCGGCCGCGACCCGGCCATGTTCGACGTGCGCGAACGGCTGCGCACGGCCGGTTTCACGCGCGAGTTCGAGAACGTGCTCGTCGAACGCGCCGAGACGCTGCGCGAGAAGGGCGTGCACCCGATCGACGCCGCCGCGGCGCTGCTTGGACACCGCGTGCCGATCGCAGCCGGACCCAAGGCCCAGGAGCGCACGGCGCTCGTCGGACTGGTCGGCCCCGAAGCCGACTCGACGCGCAGCGTGGCACTAGCTCTCGGACGCCGCCTCGTCGACGCCGGACGCCGCGCGACCATCGTCTCGATCGAACCGCACCCGACAGCGGAGGGCGACGCACTGGAGGACGAGGTCCTGGGCGCGGGTATCGGCATGCTCCGCGGCGACGACGGCGCACGCATCGGCGCGCGCCTGGCGCAGCTGGGGTCCGGACACGTCGCGATCGTCTGCACGGGCGGCCGCGTCTCGTTCGACGGGCGCCAGCTCCTGCGGCTCGGACTGGTCCTGCGCGACGACGACCGACTCGGCTCGCTCACCAACTACCTGGTGGTGCAGGCGTCGCGCCCGCGTGCGACGCTCGATCGCGCCTGGCGCGGATTCGAACGCTTCAAGCCGCGCGGGCTGGTCGGGACCGCCTGCGACCGAACCAGCGAGTTCGGCCCGTTGTTCGAGTTCGCCACCGATCGGTCGCTCGGTCTCGTCTTCCTCGCCGGCCGCCCCGGCGACCCGCGACAACTCGTTCGTCCGACGCCCAAGCTGGTCGCCGACCTCGTCCTCGGAGGGCGCTCGCCGTGGAGTTGAGCGTTCGCACACCGCCCGCGCCGCCGCGTACGGGGACCGTTCCGCTCGTCGTCGTCACCGGCGGCAAGGGTGGCGTCGGCAAGAGCACGCTGGCGCTGAACCTCGCCGCGGATCTGGGTGCGCGCGGACAGCGCGTCCTGCTCGCCGACCTCGACTTCGGCCTGGGCAACCTCGACGTGATGCTCGGTGTCGAACCGAGCGCGACGATCGAGGACTTCGTGCGCGGCGCCGTCGCGCTCGACGCGTGCTTGGTCGACGTGGCGCCCGGCGTCCGATTGCTGCCGTCCAGCAGCGGGACGCGAGCGATGGCGGCCGCGAACGGTTCGCGCCGCGACGCGTTGCTCGAGGCGCTCGGCGAGCTGAGCTCCGACGTGGACGTCGTCGTCGCCGACACGGCAGCGGGCATCGGTCCGGACGTGCTCGAGTTCACGGCCGCCGCCGACTACGCGCTCGTCGTGACGAGTCCCGAGCCGACGGCCCAGGCCGACGCCTACGGCCTGCTCAAGGCCTTCGACGAGCTGGCGCGCGAGCGCGGCACGACCGCGCCGACGCCCGAACTGCTCGTCAACCGCTGCTGCGACCTGTCCCAGGCGCGGCGCGTGGCCGCCCACCTGCGCGCGGTCGCCGAACGCTTCCTCGGACGTCGGCCGGCCCTCGCGGGTTGGTTGCCCGAGACCCGCGACGTTCCCCGTTCCCTGTCCCTGCGAACGACTCTGGCCGCGAGTGCGGGTCCGGGGTTGGCCACCGATCTCGTGGCCCTCCTCGCCGACCGCATCGACCGGATCGTCCAACCCCGGCGCGTGCGATGAACAAGTCGACGAACGCGATCTACGAGTGGCGGATCCTCGTCCGTCGGACCGCCGCGGGCGTCGGAGCCCTGTGCGGCCTCGTCTCCCTCATGGTCGACGCCCCGGCCTGGGTGGCCTGTGTGCGCGGTGGGGCGGCCTGTTTCCTGATCGCGGTACTCGGAAGGCAGGGCGAGAGGGTCCTGGCGTCGAGCGCCGGTCGCGCCGCTGCCGAAGAGTCCGACCGGGAACTTCCTTCCACGGCCACTGCGCCCGCACCCGAAGCGGGGGCCGAGGCCGTCGCTCCTTCCGGCAGCCGCTGACCAGAACCCCACCGACCCGACCCGACCCGATTCGCCCAGCGCGCTCGACCACGTCCTGCGCCTGACGCCGCCGCACCACCGTCACCGTGAACGCCTACTCGCCCAGCCCCCTCCTGTCGGAACAGGACCGTGAACAGCTCATCCTCGAGCACGTTCCGCTCCTGCACCACATCGTGGGACGCATGGCCGTCGATCTGCCGGCGCGCATCGATCGCGACGACCTGGTGGGGTACGGCATGCTGGGTCTGATCGGTGCGGCCGACGGTTTCGATCCGGGGCGCGGCCTGCAGTTCTCGACGTTCGCCTATCCGCGCATCCGCGGTGCGATCCTCGACGAGCTGCGCAAGCAGGACTTCCTGCCCCGCGGCCGCCGCGAGAAGGTCCGCGAGTTGGACAAGATCGTGCGCTCGCTCGAGCAGAGCACCGGCGAGGCACCCTCGCCGGAACTGATCGCGCACTCGATGGACACGACGCTCGAGGAGGTCGACGAGATCCTCCTGAGTGCGCGGGCTTCGTCGATCGTCTCGCTCGACGACGGCCCGTCCGAGGGTCTGTCACAGCTGCTCGGCGACCCGTCCTGCGCGGATCCCGTCGAGAGCGCAGAGTGGCTCGAGATGAAGGAGCTGCTCGTCGACGCCATCGACGAACTCCCCGAGACGGAGAAGACCGTCATCACCCTGTACTACGCCGAGGGCCTGCTGCTGCGAGAGATCGGACAGCTGCTCGAGGTGACCGAGTCGCGTGTCAGCCAGATCCACAGCCGCGCGCTGTACCGCCTGAACCAGCGACTCTCCTCGTCCGCCGACATCGGCTGACCGTCCACGTCCACCGCACACCCGTGGGATCCGTCCTCAAACGCACGAACGTCGCTCTCGACGCCGCACCCGCTCGCTCGGGTGTGCGCAACGAGCCGAGCTGCGGTCGACCTGTCGCCGAGCTGATCCACGTGGACGGGCGTCCCTACGCCATCGAAATCACCTGCACCTGCGGCGAGCGCACGCTCGTGGAACTGGTCGCCGACCGACCCGCTCCTGCCGCTCCCGCATCGGAAGCACCGGCTTCCCGAACCGACCCGCACTGACATGCGACTGATCCATCTCGCTCCTCTCGCCCTCCTCTGCGGCTGCGCCAACCCGATCTACCACGGGTCGAACCAGAACCCGAACGGACCGGGCCCCAACCCGGCCGCGGCGTCGTCCATGCGCGGTCCGTGGGGCGGCGAACTCGAGGAGTGGGCGACCGGTGCGCCGACGCCGATCCCGCAGACGCAGACCCCGGACCTCGGTTGGGGCCGCACCGCTCCCGGCGATCGCGCCCCGGCGACGAACACGGGCGCGCGCGCCGTCGCTCCCGGTTCGACCGGTGCTGGCGTGAGCTCGGGCCTCGGCTCGGCGCCGTCCACTGGCTACCAACAGCCTCCGGTCGACTACGGCGCCGCAACGAACACCGGGGTCGGCGTTCCGAACCAAGGACGCCCGGTCGTCCCCGTCGACAGCGGCGCTCCGGGCACCGTTCCCGGCCAGACTCCGGGCACGACCGTTCCGATGACCGAACCGCCGCACACCACGGACCCGGGTTCGTCGCGCGCGCACATGTTCGAGCAGTTCCAGCGTCTCGAAGAGGATCGCGAGGCCCTGCGCCTGCAGGTGGCCGCGCTCAACGGCGAGCTGATCCGGCTGCAGAACGAATCGCTCCAGCGCGTCGAGCTCGAGCAACGCAGTCTCGAGGAGTCCGACAGCCTGCGCGCGCAGGTCGAACGTCTCGAAGAGGTCAACCGTCAGCTGAGCCGCGAGAACGAAGACCTGGCCGGTCGCCTGCTGACCGCCCAGATCCGCCGCCTCGAGGCCGAGAAGGCACTGCTCGAGAACCTGATCCAGGCCGAGCAGGTGGGCGGCGTCACGCGCACGAGCGGCGCCTCGCCCACGAGCGGTTCGGCGGGCGGTTCCTCGGCCGGCGGCGCCCAGCCCTGAGCGTCCAGCGGTTCGCCGCCTCTCGCTCCAGGGCTCGAGCACCCCAGCGCTCGAGCCGACCCGTCCATCCTCGCCCCGACCACTTCGACCGGATCCCGTGCGCCGAATCCTCTCCATCGCCTTGACCGCGCTCCTGCTCCCCGCCTGCGCGACGCCGCCGAACGAGGTGCCGCTGTTCGCGCGCGCCCAGCTGGCCACCGACTTCGACACCTATGTGATCCGTCGCGTCGGCGTGCTGCCGGTCCGCCTGCCCGCGGTGGGTGGTCGTGCGATGGACCCGCGTTCGGCGTTCATGCAGAACTGGTTCGCGAGTCAGGTCGAACTGAGCACGCCCTACGAAGTCATTGCGATCAGCGAGGCCGAGATGCGCGACGTGCCCGATCTCGATCCCCGGCGGTCGGGTCGGCACGACGTCGAGGCCGTGCTCGGGCTCGCGCGCCGGTTCGAACTCGACGGGCTGATCCTGGTCGACGTCGCCGACCAACATCCCTATCCGCCCCAGCGCATCGCGCTCCACGCCGAACTCGTCGCGTGCGAGACCGGCGCGACGATCTGGTCCAGCGACGTGCATCTCGACGCTCGCGAACCGCGTGTGCGCGCGGGGCTCGAGGCCTACGTCGTGCGGACCGACGGGACCGAGTTCGGAGCTGAACGCACCGACGTGGCGCTGCTGTCGCCGCGCAGCTTCGCCGAGTTCGCACTCTGGCAGCTGGCCCAGATGCTGTGAAGGCTCGGGCCGCGCGCGGATCCAGGTCCACCGCGGCCGCCGCGGTCCGTCACTCGTCGTCGAGGTAGCCCATCGCTCGCAGGCGTTCGATCAACTCGGCGCTCGGGTTCGCGAACCGCGGCACCTCGAGCAGCGCGTCCGACGCGCGCCGGAGCCCGCGCTCGTAGCGTTCGAGCAGAGTGTCGGGGACGGGGTCGAGCGGAGCGAGCTCGTCCGGATCGGCTTCGAGGTCGAAGGCCCGGCGCGACCCTTCCTCCGGGAAGGCGATCAACTTCTGCGCCCCCGCCGCGACCGCGACCTGCACGCGGTCCGAGGTCTGGATGGACATCCAGGCCTCGGCGTCGCGCGCGGTGACGAGCGAGCGTCCGATCCACGAATCGGCCGGTTCGACGCCGGCCAGTTCGGCGAACGTGGGCGCCAGGTCGAGCAGCGAGGCCGTGTCCTCCCGTGTTCCCGGCTCGAGGCCGAACCGCTCGCCGCCGAGGACGAGGAACGGGATCCGCGTCTGAGCTTCGTACAGCTCGCCGCCGTGGAACATCTGCCCGTGTTCGCCGAACGATTCGCCGTGGTCGCTGGTGAGCACGAGCACCGCGCTCGCGTCCCAGCCCTCGCGCGCGAACACGTCCATGAACCGTGCGAGCTGTCCGTCGAAGTCGAGCGCCTGACCCCAGTACAGATCGCGCATCAACCGCACGCCCGGAGCGTCGAACGTGTCGCTCGCCTCGGCGGTCTCGTCGCGCGACCGCTCGAGTTCGGCCATGGCGTCCTCCCAGGCGATCGGTTCGTCACGACCCAGCGCCGCGAGCGACTCCGCGCTGGGTTGGAACGGCGAGTGGGCGGCGTAGGAGTGCACCACCAGGAAGGTCGGTCGCCCGTCGCCGCGTTCGAGGATCGCTCGTGCGCGCGCCAGAGGGTCGGGCCGCGGACCGTGCGTCTGGTCGAAGTACTCGAAGCCCTGGTCGAGCCCGTACTCGGACGAGACGTAGATCCCGTCGGTGACCGCGACCGTGCGGTAGCCCGCGGCGGCGAGTTGCTCGGCCAACGTCTCCGCCTCGGGCGCGAGCGGCGTGAACTCCCCGATCGCGCCGTGCTGTCGCGGCAGGAGGCCGGAGAACATCGAAGCGTGGGTCGGCAGCGTCCAACTGCTCGTCGACCAGGCCGAGTCGAAGAGCGTCGACCGCCGCGCCAGGTCCGCGAGCGCCGGCAGCGTCACCGTCGGCGAATCGCGCAGCACGCGGCGACTCTCCAGCGCATCGGCGCGCAGCGTGTCGGCGACGAACAGCACCAGGTCCGGTCGACCGTCCCGAGCGCGCGCGCGCCGTTCCGCTCCCGCGTCGTTCTCCACGCCCAGCGCGAGGACCGGCGCCATGACGCCCGTCAGACCCAGGGGCCCGAAGTACGCGATCTCGAGCTCGCGCGCGGTCCACGGCACCTCGACGACGAGCGGTTCGATCACGCCCTCGACCAGGGCTTCGCTCGCCGACAGTTCGACGGTCGCGAGGGGCGCGCCGTCGAGCGTCAGCGTGAACGTCGGAGCTCCGTCGTCGCGCGCCGCGAACGGCGTCTGGGCGAAGCACGACAGGTGCAGCGTGCGCGTCGTCCCGACCTGCTCGGCATCGGCGGTGCCACCAGCGGTCGCAGCGCCGTTCGGACCCAGCTCGAGGCGTTGCGGCACGCCGGGCGGAACCATGATTCCCTGGCCCGACCAGCGGTCGCTGCGGATCCGCCACGCGTCGCCGAACGGATTCCCCAGCGGGAGCGGCACGCGGTGCACCGTCGATCGCGGTGCCGCGCCGCCGGCTCCGACGTGCAGGGCGAGCAGGTGTCCGTGCGTTCCGAACCCGCGTTCGCCGAGCACGGACCACTGGTCGCCAGCTGCCGCGGAAGGAATCGCCATCGGCGCGACGCGCTTGCGCTCCTGGTTGCCGAGGTAGGTGAACGCACCGACGCCCTCGACCGACAGGGCTTGGTCCGCGGCCCGTTGGCCCTCGACGAACGAGCGCGGCACGTGCAGGTCGGCGACGTACAGACCCGGCACGGGGGTGGGGTTCCAGGCCGCGGCCGTGTAGGTGATGCGCGCCTCGATGCCGCGCGACGTCGGAACCAGCTCGATGGTGTGGTCCGATGCCGCGTGGACCTCGACCGGTCCCGTGGGCAACGTGGGGTCGAAGCCGCCGGTGAGGTCGATCCAGCGCGGCTCGACGCTCGACGTGTCGGCGACATCGGCGGATCCGCAACCGACCAGAGCGGCGACGCACACGAGGACCATCGGAATGCGCTGCGAGTGGCTCACGCGTCGAGTCTAGCCGAGGGGTCGGCGACCGCCGGCGCCCTTCGCGCGAACGGACGCCCCACGACCGGCGTTCGGGCCGAGCGCTCGACGAACGGGGCGCCGCAGCACCGCGCGCTACTCGTCCTCGAGATACCCCATCGCGCGCAGGCGTTCGAGCAACTCCGCGCTCGGGTCCGCCAGCAGCGGCGCGTCGAGAACCGCCTCGAGGGTGCGGCCGAGTTCGCGGCGATAGCGCTCCTCGAGGCGCGCCGGAAGCCTGCCGAGCGCGTGCCGTTCGTCGGGATCGCGCGCGAGGTCGAACGCTTCGAGGACGTTCTCGTCGGGCAGCGCGAGCACCTTGTCGTCGCCCGCGGCCAGACCGACCTGCACGCGTTCGGCGCTCTGGATCGACATCCAGGCCGCCGCGTCCGTGCGCTCGGTCAGCAGCGAACGCCCGATCCAACCGCTCGGCGCCGCGACGCCCGCCAACGCGGCGAAGGTCGGCGGCAGATCGACGAGCGACGCCGTGTCGTCCCGCGCACCGGCGGACAGGCCGAAGCGCTCGCCGCCGCGCACGAGCAACGGGATGCGAGTCTGCGTCTCGTACAGCTTGCCGCCGTGGAACAGCTGGCCGTGGTCGCCGAACGCCTCGCCGTGGTCGCTGGTGAACACGAGCACCGACGACGCGCCCCAGCCCGAGTCGTCGAGGGCGTCGACGAAGCGGCCGAAGTGCCGGTCGAAGTCGAGCATCTGCGCCCAGTACAGATCGCGCGAGTACTGCACCTCGGGCACTTCGGGGAGGCGGTCCTGGTCCTCGGTCGCGGCGACGGCGTCGGCCAGGCGTGCGCTCAGCGCGCTCCATTCGCCGGGTGCTTCGATGCCCAGCGTCGCGAGCGCCGGCGCCGAGGGCTGATAGGGCGTGTGCGCCACGTAGGTGTGCACGAACAGGAACGTCGGGCGTCCGTCGTGGTGTTCGAGCACGGCGCGCGCGCGTGCCAACGGGTCACCGTCGCGCGGACCGTGGGTCTGGTCGAAGACGTCGAAGCCCTGGTCGAGGCCGTACTCCGCCGACACGTAGATCCCGTCGGTGACGGCCACGGTGCGGTAGCCGCTCGCGCGCAGCACTTCGGCGATGCTCGCGGCGGACGGCGCCAACTGCGTGAACTCGCCCAGGGCGCCGTGTTGGCGTGGAAGAAGGCTGGTCAGCATCGACGCGTGCGCGGGCAGCGTCCACGTGCTGGTCGACCAGGCGTGGTCGAACGAGGTCGAGCCGCCGGCGAAGCGCGCCAGCCGCTCGAGCGCGACCGTCGGTGAGTCCGCGTAGACGCGACGTTCCTCGAGCGCATCGGCGCGCAGCGTGTCGGCCACGAACAGCACGAGGTCCGGCCGCGGGTCGACGCGTTCGTCCGCGGCGACGGGGCGCGTGCGCGGGCCGAGCACGGGTTCCAGCACGCCCGTCAGTCCGAGCGGACCGTCGTACTCGATCGTGATCGTGCGCGCGCCCTCGGGCACGTCGAACCCGAAGCGCCGGAGCTCGCCGTCCGTCGCGCACAGCGTCGCGTCGAGGCCGATGTCGCGTCGAAGTGTCCCGTCGACCGACACGCGGAACACCGGCGCGTCGAGCTCGCGCGCCGCCCAGGCCGTGCGCGCGAAGCACGACAGTTCGAGGCGCGTCCGGACGCTCGTGTCGACGCCCGCCGCGGCGAGGTCGAACGTCTGCGGCATGCCCGGCGGCACGATCGCACCGGCCCCCGACCAACGATCGGTGCGCAGGCGCCAGCCGTCCCCCTCGGGCCCGCCGACCGGGACGGGCACGGTGTGGACGGCGTGCTCGGGGAGCGACCCGTCGGGACCCACGTACAGCCCGAGCAGGTGTCCGACGGTCCCGAACGAGTCGGCCGGGACGTCCGCCCAGTCGGTGACCACGTCGAGGGAGGGAACGTAGGTGAACGAGCGCGGCCGCTCCTCGTCGTTCGCCTCACTTGCGGGCGATGCGCTGCTCGGTCGGATCACGGCGTAGCCGGTCGCGTCGACGTCGATCTCGAGCAGCCGATGACGCGTGGCCCGGGCGCCTTCGACGAACGAACGCGGCACGTGCAGGTCTGCGACGAAGAGGCCCGCGATCGGCGTGGGCTGCCAGGCGTCCTCGGTGTAGGTCACACTCGCCAGCAGACCCGAGTCGGTTCGCCGCAGAGCGGTGCTCGCGAGGTGATCGCCCTCGAGGACGACCGCGTCCGTCGCGTACGCCGGTTCGAACGTCGAGGTCAGGTCGATCCACTCGGGTGCAGCGGCTTCCTCCGGCTCGCTGCAGCCGAACAGGACGACGAGCGGTGCCAGCCACGCGGCACCGCGCCACGTTCCGAGTCGCGCCCGGCGTCGTTCGGCTCGTCCACCCGTCCGCGGTCGGTCGTTCGGTGTCATGGCAAGGCTGTCGGTCGTGGGAACGGACGTCATCGCCCGTTGCCGTTCTCTTCGTCCCCGAGGTACCCGAGTTCGCGCAGGCGCTCGAGCATGTCGGTGTCCGGGCGCACCACGGAGCCACCGGGCAAGAGCGCTTCGATCGCGCGCCGCACGTCGTCCGAGGCCCGCCGGGCCACGTCCGTCGGCCAGTCCTTCGCGCCGACGGCGAGCGGATGGTCCTCGTCGGGATCGGCGACCAGGTCGAAGGCGCGCGCGATCGCACCGTTCTCCTCGAAGTGCACCTTGATACGTCCGTCGGTGGCGGCCAGGCGTCCGTCGTAGCGCTCGTTCGCTCGCGCTCCGTGCTGGTTCGCCGGTCGCCAGCTCATCCAGGCCAGCCGCGGATCGGCCGTCGGGTCCGTCGCTCCCAGGTCGCGCCCGATCCACGCGCGCGGTACGGCGACGCCGGCCAGTGCCGCGAGCGTCGGCGCCAGATCGACCAACGACGTGGTGTCGTCGCGCGAGCCGCCGTCGACGCCGGGTCCGCTCCACAACAGCGGGATCCGCGCGAGCGTCTCGTAGATCGGGCCGATGTGGTAGAGCCACTCGTTCGCGCCGAACGACTCGCCGTGGTCGCTGGTGAAGAAGATGTGGCTCGTCGCCGACCACCCGCGCGTGTCGAACGCGTCGAGCCACTCGCCGAGCGCGCGGTCGAAGTCGATCACCTGCGCGCGGTACAGACGGCGCAGCGTGTCCACGGCTGGATCGTCGCGCGGATCGCCACCCGCGCCGTCGCGCGCGCGCTGGACCGCTTCGGCCGCCGGACCGGACACGTCCCCTTCGCCGGGGCCGCCGATCTCGAGGCCCGCCAGCACGCGCGCCTCGTCCGACGGTTCGAACGGGTTGTGCGTCGCGTAGGTCTGCACGAAGAGGAAGGTCGGGCGCCCGTCGGACGTGGCCAGGACGTCGCGCGGTGCGGCGAGCCAGTCGTCGCGCGTGCTGCCGCCCTGCACGAACAGTTCGAAGCCCTGGTCGAGGCCGAAACTCGAGGTCACGTACGCGCCGTCGGTCACCGCGACCGTGCGGTAGCCGGCCGCGCGCAGGACCTCGGCCAGCGTGAGCGCTTCGTCGGAGAGCGACGAGAACGCCGTCGTGGCCGCGTGCTGTTCCGGCAGGAGGCTCGTGAACAGCGACGCGTGCGCGGGCAGCGTCCACGACGACGTGGACCAGGCGCGCTGGAAGCTCGTCGAACGGCGCGCCAAGGCTTCGAGGCGCGGCAGGTCGAGCGCGTCGTCCGAGTCGTGGAAGCGGCGCAGCGACGCGAGGTTGTCGGCGCGGAACGTGTCGGCCAGGAAGACGACCAGATTGGGCCGTCCGTCGAGCGCGGTCGTGGCCGCGTCGGGATCCAGCTGCGGCCCGACGATCGGCGCGAGGAAGCCGGTGATCGCGAACGGACCGTCCACGCGCAGTTCGAGTTCGCCGTCCCGCGTCGTGTCGGCGAGATCGACGGCCCCGTGCACGATCGCACCCGTGCCCGTGATCGCGGAGCGCGCGAGTTCGTGCCGCCACAGCTCGCGACCGTCCTGCAGCACGCGGAACACGAGCGGCTCGGTGGCGTCGCCGAACGGGGGCTTGGCGAAGGCGGTGAAGCTGAGACGTCGCGCCGTCCCCTCGCCGAGCGGCCTCTCGACGGGCTGTCCCGGGAGGACGAGGAAGCCCTCACCGGCCACGTGTCCGACGTCGATGCGCCAGCCCGCACCGTCGGGAGCGCCGCGGGGCAGGGCCACCAGGTGCACGACGTCGTGCGGGCGCTCCACGCCGTCCGGTAGCACGACGAAGAGTCGGTCCTCGTACAGGCCGTAGCTCGCCGCTTCGATCGGCTCGCCGCCCTCGATCACGCGGCTGAGCCCGCGGTAGACGAGCGGCGTCTCGTCGGCGACCACCGCCTGTCGCGCGCGCGCCCGCGAGCTCGAGCTCAGCACTGGAGCGAAACGACGTGCGACGAAGACGCCGGGCAGGCCGAGCGGCGTCCAGTCCTCGTCGCGGTAGCGGATCTCGATCCAGGTCTCGCCGGCGATCTCGCGCAGGGCGATGCGTTGGTCGGGATCGGTCTCGGCGAGGGCTCCGTGGTCGGGCTCGTAGCCGTCGGTCAACTGGACCCAGCGCTCCGACGCCGACACGTCCACCGCGCTCGGCCCGTGCGTCGCGTCCGTCGCACCCGGTGCCGCATCGTCCTCGCCGCAGCCACTCGCGAGCAGAACCGTCGCCGCCGCCAGCGCCGCGAAGAGCGGTCCTCCGAGCGCCCGGTGCGGCGCGCGCGACCGCGTCGGTCGTCGCCTCGTGCGGTCGTTCATGGGGGAGGGGTCCTCGCCCTCCATCGTACCCGTCCCGCCCGCACCGGCGCCGCGGGACGGGCGCTCGCTCGCCGCTCGCCGACGAACGAAGCCGCCCAAGTGAACGGGCCCCGTG
The DNA here is from genome assembly GCA_007750655.1 of Rohdeia mirabilis. GTDB lineage: Bacteria > Planctomycetota > UBA1135 > UBA1135 > Rohdeia > Rohdeia mirabilis. Next base: position 4,731,055 of record CP036290.1, on the reverse strand, counting down.
GAAGCGATCCCACGGAGCCCGTTCGGCGGAGTGTTCGAAGCGGCGCGCCGGACGGTGCCGGGCGCTGCGGTGTGCGTTCAGTTGTCGCCGAGGATCCGGCGGGCGGCGAGCTCGATGCGCTCGCGGCTGTTCAGCGTGCCCTCGCGCAGGGCGAGCTTCAGCTCTTCCATGCGCTCGGCGGACGCGCTGGGCGCCTGGTCGGGCTGCATCAGGCGGCCGGCGCTGGACAGCTCGAGGCGGTCGCCCGAAGCGTTGCCCGTGGTGCCGGCCTCGGGGCCGACGCGGGACGGCAGGGCCGAGGGCGGGCCGTCGACGCGGCCCTGGTCCGGGCGGAAGCTGGGTCCGTCCGCGTTGTCGGCGGGACGGCGCCCGTCGTCGGGGCGCTGCGGTTGGGAGGGAATGCCGTTGATCTGCATGGCGTCAGTGGGTGTGGCTCGAGGTGCCACACGCGGTATCGGAGGAAGTCCCGCGCGCTTGAGCGGTCGGAATCGAATTCCGTGGGTCTCCTCGGGGCCCGTCGCAAGGCGCCGTCTCGCAGGTGGTTGCGCTGGCAGCCACGGACGGGGGACCGCGCCCGACTCGCACTATCGGCCCGCGCCGGCCCTGGGCTCGCGAACTGCTCGCCGCCGGTCCCCCAGGCGGAACCGAAGCGCGGCCCCATACACTTCACCGGCCCGCTCTCCTCGTCGCGTGCGCGAGGGGGCCGGCCCAGGGCGCACGGTGCCCACCCCGACGATGTCCACAGACCACCACCCGCCTCGCCCCGCCCCGGAGCCCCTCCGGATCGCCCCGCCGACCGCCTCCCGAACGGCTCTGGTGGCCCTCGGAGCGGGTTTCCTGTGCCTGTTCGGGCCGCTCGTGGCCGGTGCCCGGGCCCAGGAGCCCGCGGAGCCCGGCCCGACCCCCGCGCCCGCTCGAGAGGAGGTCGCCCAGGACGAGGTCGCCGAGCCGATCGAGGCGCCGCAGGAGGTGCAGAGCGGTCCCGCCGAGCGCCCGCGCAGGCCCCGCTTCCGGCCCAGCACGCGCGCGACCGACCGCGGCCCGGTCACCGAGCCCCTGGGCCCGAAGACGCCCGGCGGCGTGCTCGACCGCGGCGGCCGCTCGCGCACCGACTACGCCATCGACGCGCGGCTCGAGCGCACCGCAGCCGGCTCGAACGACACGTTCGCGGGCGATCTCGACTTCTTCGACCTCGACGGGCGCCTGACGCTGACGTGGACGAACGGCAGCGACGACGCGGTCTCGGACCTGTGGTTCCACGTCTACCTCAACGCCTTCGCGAACAACCGCACGACGCACCTCGAAGCGGCGCGGGGTGTGTTGCGCGGCACGCGCGTGACCGAGGGTTGGGGCTTCACCGAGATCGAGGGCGTGCGGCTGCGCACCGGTGACGAAGCCGCGGGCGCACCGGCTCTAGGTGCCGATCTGATGCCCACGCTGACCTGGGAACAGCCGGACGACGGCAACGAGTACGACCGCACGGTCTTCCGCGTCGAGCTCGCCGAGGCGGTGGCCCCGGGCGCGACGGTCGCGATCGACGTGGAGTGGAACAGCCGCCTGCCGCGCGTGCGCCGCCGCACCGGCACGAAGGACGACTTCATGCTGATGGCCCAGTGGTTCCCGAAGCTCGGCGTGTACGAGTCGGGCCGCGGCTGGAACTGCCACCAGTTCCACGCCTGGAGCGAGTGGTACGCGGACTACGGCACCTACGACGTGTCGCTCGACCTGCCCGCCGAGTACTGGGTGGACGACGGCGCGATGGTGTTCGGGAGCGGTCTGCGCGTGAACCAGATGCGCCGCGGCGATCGGACGCTGGTCACGTTCCAGGCACCGAGTCCCGAGGACCGCGAGCGCGAGGACGCGAGCGGGAAGAAGCCGCTGGTCCACGACTTCATGTGGACGGCCGATCCCGACTTCGTCGTCGAGTCGGCCACGTTCAAGTTCAGCGACTGGCAGAAGAGGTACCCGGCCGAGGTCGAACGCGTGCGCGCCGCCCTCGGTCCGGAGGCCGATCTCGAACTGCGCGACGTCACGATCGACGTCCTGATCCAGCCCGAGCGCCGCGCGCAGGCCCAGCGCCACATCGACGCCACGGCGGCGACGCTCTTCTTCTACGGGCTGTGGTTCGGCGAGTACCCGTTCGAGCGCATCACCGTCGTCGACCCGGCCTGGGGCGCGCGCGAGGCGGGCGGCATGGAGTACCCGACGATCTTCACGGCCGGCACGCGCCTCTTCACCGAGAAGGAGATGCACAGCCCCGAGTCCGTGACGATCCACGAGGCCGGGCACCAGTGGTTCTACCTCCTGGTCGGGAACAACGAGTTCGAGGCGGCGTGGATGGACGAGGGTCTCAACTCGTTCGCCGACAGCGAGGTGCTCGACATCGTCTACGGCGATCGCTGGGCCACGACCGACTACAGCCGCATTCCCAGCTTCGGCAGGCAGCTGATCCCGTTCGGCAACGGCGTGAGCGGCAAGAGCTTCTCCCTGCGGCGCATCAACCTGCCGAACCTGTCGTTCCTCGGCATCGACACCGACCTGTACCTGCAGCCCAACGTGGACGGCGGGTTCGTGGACTGGTGGCGCGACCAGCCGATCTTCACGAACGCACCGGAGCGCAGCGACGCGCGCTGGAGCGATCGTGCCCGCTACCTCGGCACGCCCGACGTCGACCCGATCGACAACTGGCCGTGGCTCTCCGCCTTCCGCGACAGCCACTACAACAACACCTACGCGCGCACGGCGAGCGTCCTGCGGTCGATGCCCGCGCTGATCGCGGCCGCGAGCCCGGGCGTCGACGGCGAAGAGGCCTTCATCCGCGGCATGCGGCACTACGCCAGCGTGTGGCGCTACGCGCACCCCTATCCCGACGACTTCTTCCGCGCCTTCGCGGAGGGTGACGGCGTCGACGTGGATCTCGCGCCGTACTTCCAGGACCTGTTCCGCGACACGCTGACGGTCGACTGGTCGATCGAGGTCGAACAGCGGCGCGAGAGCGACGCCGACGGCGCCTTCATGGGCGAGGACGGACAGTTCCGCTCCTACGCCGACGACCTGGCGATGGGGCGGACCGACGAGGCGCCGGTCGCCGAAGATGTGGCCGACGAGGAGGTGCCCGAAGCGGCGACCGAAGCGGCGACCGAAGACGTGGTCGCCGATGCGGCCACCGACGGTGGACCGCCGGCGGAGGAGGCACGCGTCGTCGCCACGGGCAGCGAGGTCGACCGGACCGCCGAGCCCTACCAGGTCGAGATCCTGCTGCGCCGCCGCGGCGACCTCGCGCTGCCCGTGCCCGTGCGCGTGACCTTCGAGGACGGCACCACGCGCGACGAGGTCTGGACGCGCGCGGAACAGCTCGAACAGCGCTGGAAACGCCTGCGCTTCGAATCGGTGTCGCGCGTCGTCTCGGCCGAGATCGACCCCGATCGCGGCTACTACCTCGATCTCGACATGTCGGACAACCAGTGGCACGCCGAGACCGACGGCCGCGTGCAGTTGCGCTGGACCGAGCGGGTGTTCAACCAGCTCGCGCGTCAGTTCCAGTGGCAGAAGGGCATCGGAGGTTGATCGTGAACGAACGCACACGCACCCAGGGCTCCGCGCCCGTCTTCGTCAGCGCCCTCGTGCGCGCCTTCCAGCGTCCGATCGCCTGGACCTTCGGCCTGTTCGCACTCAGCGGTATGGCCGTGGTCGCGAGTCTGCCGGTCTATCGCTGGTTCGCCGACACGGTGGACAACGCCTACGAGCCGAACGAGCTGCTGCACCACCTCGACGTCAACTTCCGGACGGACCACGCGGAGGGTCTGGCGCAGTTGTTCCGCACCGTCGGTACGTCCGCGGACTGGATGATGGCGGTCGTCGTCCTGATCGGTGTGTTCAGCGCCGGCGGCTGGCTGCGCACGCTCGTCGACCCGGGCACGTACGCGGCGCGGCGGCTCTTCTACGCCGGCGGAGCGCGCTACTTCTGGCGCTTCCTGCGTTTTGCGGTCGTCGTGATCGTGCTGCTCGGCCTGTTCGGCACGCTCCTGTACCACGCGGACAGCCAGTCCTGGCAGAACCGCGTCCTCGCCGGTTGGCCGGAGGGCAAGTCCGAGCGCGCCCTGTCCGAGCGTTCCGTCGTCTACGTCCAATGGGCGCGCGACGGGCTGTTCGCGCTGCTCACGTTCGGCGTCCTGGCCTGGGCCTGCCTCGTGCGCACGCGCATCGTGCTGCAGAACCGCCGTTCGGTGGTCCTCGCGGCGCTCCAGACCTCCTGGCTCGTGCTGCGTCACCCGCTCGTGACCCTGCGGCCGCTCGTGATCCTGACGGTGATCGAGGGCCTGCTGTTGCTCGGTGCCGGCGGCGTCGGTCGCCTGGTGCAGGGCGGACTCGCGGACGACGGCGGCGTCTGGCGCGTGATCCTGTTGTTCGCGATCGGAGGCATCACCATCTCGATCAGCGAGATCGTCCAGGGCGCGCGCTACGCCGCGTCCGTCGACGTCAGCCGTTCCTTCGTGCGCCCGATCGCGATCGACCCCTGGCGCGATCGCGTCGGCGGCCCCGGCGGCCCGCAGTACCCGGTGGGTCCGGACGACGACTACACGATCGCGGTCTGAGGCGACGCGGTTCGCACGAGGAAGGGGCCTCGTCCGGCGCGCGCCGGGCGAGGCCCCTTCTCGTTCAGGCGATCCGTGCGGACTACAGCCCGCTGACGGCGATCACCTCGCCCAGTTCCTCGTCGAACCGTTCGCCGAGCAGCGCCACGTACAGCTTGCCGTCGGGACCGAACGCGCAGGCGACCGGCCCGGGCACCTTGTCGGCGACGATCTCGACCTTCGCCGCGCCGCCGCCCTCGGGCAGCGTGACCTTCGCGATGCGGCCCTCGAGCACTTCCTTCAGCGCCCAGTTGTTGTCGACGACCGCGTAGCCGCCGCCGTCCGGCATGGCCGCGAAGCCCATCGGGTCGGTCAGGCCGGGCAGGGTCCACTGGGCCGCGACCGAGCCGTCGGTGAGGTCCCATTCGACGAACAGGCCGTCGTCCACGCCGCCGGCGCCCGAGTACAGCACGAGCAGGCGATCGTCTCCGATCGGCATGGTGTGCATCGGCGAGTTGATCGCGATACCCGCGTCGTCGGCGGAGGCGAGCGTCGTCAGTTCGCGCGTCGCCACGTCGCACGCCAGCACCCACGTCTTCGCGTCGGCGCCCTGGCCGGCGACGTAGAGCGTGCCGCCGTCGGGCGAGAGCGAGAAGCCGCACAGGTTGCCCTCGCCGTTGTCGAGGTCGTCGTCCGAAGTCTTCGCGACGCCGTTCGACGCCAGCAGTTCGCCGCCGCCCTTCGGCCGGAACACGATGTGGTCCTCGCCGTCCTTCAGGCCGCCGTTCGACACGGCCAGTCGCCCGTCCGGGAGCCACAACGCCGCGAGCGCGCCCAGTTGGAAGCGCTCGGTGCCCTCGGTCAGGTTCACCTTCCAGAACTCGGTCGGCAGGCCGTCGACCACGGTCTCCATGGTTCCGTCGGCCTTCCGCACGAGCACGCGCCCGTGCCCGCTGTCGCTGATCGTCAGGCGCCCCGTGCCGTCGAAGCTCACGAACGACGGGTTCTGCAGGCCCATCGCGATCGACTCGGCGGTCAGGCCGTCGACGAGCCCCAGGTCGTGCTCGACGACCGAGTGGGCGTGCTCGTGATCGTGGTCGTGGTCGTCGCCTCCACAGCCGGCCAGAAGGGCGAGGGGGGCGGTGAACAGGGCGAGAGCGGTTCGGTTCGTTCGAAGTGTCATCAGACGTTGGGGACGAGGAATTCGGAGATGGCGAGGCCTGCGGCGACGACCAGGAGGAGGCCGATCCAGACCACCATGGCGAGGCGGCTGAAGCGCACCGACTTCTTGGCCTCCCACCACTTCTTGGGTCGGATGCCGCGCACCAGGAAGGTGGCGACGCTGGAGAGATTGACGCAGACGATGTTCGTGGCCAGCAGGGCGAGCGCGCCGAAGGCTTCGGTGGTGCGCCCGGCCGCGAGCAGCAGCCCGAACGTGACCAGTGGAGGCAGCAGCGCGACCGCGACCATCACGCCGACCAGCGACATGCCCGAGCCCGCGATCAGCGCCAGCGACCCGGCCGTGCCCGACGCCAGCGCGAGGCCGATGTCGCCCCAGGCGATCTGGGTGCGTCCGGCGAGCTCGGGATTCAGTACGTCGCCCAGGTCGATGAACAGCCCGGCGACGAACGCGAACGTGAACGCGACGAGCACGCCCACGACGTTCGTTCGCATGGCCTGGGCGAACAGATCCTCCTTACCGAGGGTCGTCGAGACCGACAGCGCGAGGTTCGGGCCCAGGAGCGGCGCGATGACCATGGCGCCGATGATGATCGCCGCGTTGCCGCGCTCGAGGCCGATGATCGCGACGACCGACGACAGCAGCACCATCAGGATGTAGGTGTCGTCGAGGACCGCGCCGCGTGCCAGCTGTGTCGACAATTCGTCGCGGCTGATGCGTGGACTCGGCTGCAGCCAGCGCAGGAAGATCGGACGCAGCGGGACCGCCGGATCCGGCTCGGCCTCCGGTCGCGCGGCCGTTCGGTCCTCGTGCGACGGGATCGACGATTCGACCTTCACGACGGCCGCGCGCAGCTGGTCCTTGCCCGGGAAGGCGGCGCTCAGCTCGTCGAGGATCCCCTCGACCTCCTCGGTCCGCACCAGGACCTCGATCACGGCGCGGTCCTCGAGCCGGTGGGCCCACAGGGCATCGTGCTCGTGCTCCTCGAGGATCGCGAGCGCGCGCTCGTGGTCCTCCGCGGGCAGGAGGATCTGGACCATCCGTTCAGCCATGACGTGGTGCGCGCGGGGTGGCGGGCGCAGGGCGGCGAGGATAGCGCTCCCGGCCGAATCCCCTCACGCGGTCCGCTCGCCGCGCAGGATCGGCCAGCCGCGGGCCTGTGCTTCGAGCTCGAGCGCCGGCGCCGGATCGACGGCGAAGGGGTGGCTGGAGGCCGCCAGCAGGGTCAGGTCGTTGATCGAGTCGGCGTAGCAGCCGACGCGTTCCAGATCGCCCCAGGCCCGCCCGCGCGCCGCCAACCAGCGCTCGACGTTGCGCAGCTTCGCCGGGCCGATGTTGTACTCGGCGCCCAACTCGCCGGTGAAGCGGCCGCCGTCCATCACGTACTCCGACGCGATCGTGCCGTCGAGGCCGAGCGCGCGCGCGATGGGCTCGACGAGGAACGCGTTCGACGCGCTGACCAGGAGCAGCACGTCGCTCCGTTCGCGTTCGCGCGCGATCCACGAGCGGCGCAGCGGGCCGACCGAGGCCACGATGCGTTCGGTCACCTCGGCGCCGAGTCGCGCCACGTCCGCCGCCGGCAGCCCCGCGAGCAGCCCCGTGTACCAGCGAAGGTACGCGGCGTTGTCCATGTGCCCGGCGTGGTAGTCGTCGTGGAACCGTTGGTGCGGCGCCGTGTCCCCGAGCCCCGCCGCGCCGATCGAGCGGATCCAGGTGTCCTCGGTGTCGAGCGGCGTCAGGGTGCCGTCGAGGTCGAACAGGGCGATGCGCACGTCGAACGGCCGGGATTCAGGCGAGCGGAGCCACGACGTTGCCGTCGACGCGCACTTCCAGCGGGCGGTCCAGCTCGAGCGCGTCGGGCAGGACGCGCGTGGACCAGGCCACGACCTCGACGCCGCCCTTCACCGCGCTGACGAGTCCGGCCGTGTAGTCCGGGTCGATGTCCCCGGCCGGTTCGAAGCTCGTGACGTCGCCGCGACTGACGAAGAAGAACTGCACCGCGCGCGCGCCGTCCTTCACCACCTGCTCGAGCTCGCCCAGGTGCTTGAGGCCCCGGGTCGTGACGGCGTCCGGGAAACGCGCCACGCCGCCGTCGGCGAGAGTCGTGTTCTTGACCTCGACGTAGCAGGGCGGGAGCGCGCCGGCGGAGTCCTCGAGCAGCACGTCGATGCGGCTGTTCGTGCCGTACTTCACCTCGGTGCGGACGGTGTCGTAGCCGTCCAGTCCCGGAATCCTGCGGTCGCGCAGGGCCTCGGCGACGACCTTGTTCGGCAGGTTCGTATCCACGTTGACCCAGGTCTCGCCGACCTTCACCGCCTGCCAGGAGTGGCGCAGCTTGCGCTTCGGGTCCTGGGTGTCCCGCAGCCACACCGGCGAGCCCTCCTCCTTGCAACCGAGCAGGCTCCCGGTGTTCGGGCAGTGGGCCACGAGGACCTCGCCGGACGGCAGTTCGACGTCGGTCAGGAAGCGCTTGTAACGCCGGACGAGCTTCCCTTCCACGAGCGGTTGGTCGATGCGCATGTCGCCGACCTTGTACCACGCTCGCGGCCTGCTATCCTCCTCGCCCCATGGCGAACCTCAGCGACTTCCGGGATCTCTCCAAAGCGTCTCTGGCCCGGCTGCAGCAGCTGAAGGAGGGTCTTTGACTATGCCCGCCGTTCAGAACGCTACGACGAACTGACCCGTCTCCAGGAGTCGCCCGACTTCTGGAACGACTCCGACCGTGCGCAGACGGTCGTCAAGGAAGCGAAGACGCTGCGCCTGTTCGTCGAGCCGGTGCGCCGTGTCGAGACGCACCTCGAGGAGATCGGGCTCCTGCTCGAAATGGGTGAGGAGGACTCCGACGGCGTCGTCGACGACCTCACCACCACCGGCGAGTCGATCGAGAAGGACCTCGAGACGCTCGAGTTCCAGCAGATGCTCGGCGGCGAGCACGACGCGAACGGCGCCTACGTCGCGATCAGCGCGGGAGCCGGCGGCGTCGACGCCTGCGACTTCGCCGAGATCCTGCTGCGCATGTACACGCGTTGGGCCGAATCGCGCGGCTACGACGTGGAAGAGGTCGAGATCAGTCACGAGGACGAGGCTGGCATCCGTTCGGCCCAGATCCACGTGAAGGGCGAGTACGCGTTCGGCTACCTGAAGGCCGAGGTCGGCGTGCACCGCCTGGTGCGGATCTCGCCGTTCGACGCCCAGGCGCGCCGCCAGACCTCGTTCGCGAGTGTCGACGTCACGCCCGAGCTCGAGGACGACGCCAAGCTCGACATCCCCGACTCCGACATCAAGGTCGACACGATGCGCGCGGGCGGTGCCGGCGGCCAGCACGTGAACAAGACCGAGTCGGCGGTGCGGATGACGCACATCCCGACCGGGATCGTCGTGCGCTGTCAGGACCAGCGCTCGCAGCACAAGAACCGCGCGATGGCGCTGATGCTGCTCAAGGCGAAGATCATCGCCATGCAGGAGGCACAGCGCGACGCCGAGATGTCCAAGCTCTACGGCGAGAAGGGCGAGATCGCCTGGGGCAACCAGATCCGCTCGTACGTCGTGCACCCGTACCAGATGGTCAAGGACCACCGCACGGGCGAGGAGAAGGGCAACGTGCAGGCCGTGTTCGACGGCGGCATCGACGACTTCATGCAGGCCTACCTGCGCAGTCGGAAGGCGTAGGGCTGTCGGCGCCGCCCCGCGCCCCAGCCCCCCGCCTCTCGGCCGGTCACTCCTCGCCGGTCACTCCTCGTCGAGGTAGCCCATCGCGCGCAGGTGCTTCAGGAGCTCGGGCGAGGCGTCCTTCATCTGCGCCGGCGGGAGGATCGAGGTGCGCGCCTCGCTCTCGCGGGCCTCGAACGTCGCGGTGAGACTCGTGGGCCAGGTCGCGTCCAGCGGGTCCAACTCGTGTTCCTCGTCCGGGTCGTCCGCGAGGTCGAAGCCCAGGCGTTCGCCGCGATCCGAGTGGGCGAAGAGTTTGCTCCTGCGGTCCATGAGCACGAGCCCGTCGTGGTCACCGCTGGCCGACGCCACGACGTGCGCCCATGCGAGTGCCGTGGGGTCGACGTCCGCGAGATCGCGCCCGCGCCAGGCCTCGGGCACGCGCGTGTCCGCGAGTCCTGCGAACGTCGGCGCCAGGTCGATGCCCGAGGCCACGTCGTTGCGCACGCCGGGATCGACGCCGGGCCCCGACCAGAAGAGGGGCGCGCGGGTCTGACTCTCCCAGGGCTCGCCGCCGTGGACGATCTGGTTGTGGTCTCCGAAGGGCTCGCCGTGGTCGCTCGTGAAGAACAGGTGCGAGTTGCCTTCCCAGCCGTAGCGCGCGAACTCGTCGATCCACATGCCGAACTCGTCGTCGAAGTCCAGGACCTGGGCGCGATACAGGCTCCTGATGAGGACGGCGGACTCGAGGTCGCGAGTCGCGCGTCCGTCCCTGGACAGTGCGGCCAGTTCGCGCGAAGCCTGATCGATGTCCGAGAGCGGTGTCGGCTCGTCCCCCAGACCCACGCGCGTCTGGGCCGCGGCGCTGGGTTCCAGAGGAGCGTGCGGGTAGTAGGTCTGGACGAACAGGAACGTCGGACGCCCGTCACCCGTCTCGAGGACGTGGCGCGCGCGGTCGAGCGAGCGATCGGTGATCTCGGGGTACTGATCGAACAGCTCGAAGCCCTGGGCGAGGCCGAACGCCGCAGTCACGAACCCACCGTCGGTGACGGCGACCGTGCGATAGCCGGCACTGCGCAGCGTCTCGGCCAACGTCTGCGCCGTCCGCTCGAGGGGACCCAACGGGTGGTACGCCCCGTGCTGGGCCGGCAGCAGCGACGTGAACATCGAGGCGTGCGCCGGCAACGTCCACGTGCTCGTGGACCACGAGTTCAGGAACCCGGTCGAGCGGTCCGCCAGTGCCTCGAGCGCGACGCATTCGTAGTCGGTCGGTGAGTCGGCGAGCGAGCGATAGAGCTCGAACGTGTCCGCGCGCAGCGTGTCCGCGACGAACAGCACCAGGTTGGGGCGTCCGTCCAGCGTGGCGGAAGGAGCCTTCGGATCGACGCGGGGGCCGACGACCGGCGAGGCGAAGCCCGAATAGGCCAGTCCGCCGGTGACCTCGAAGGACAGCTGTGTGCTGCCCGTGGAGTCGCGCAACGCCACGCGGTCGTGCTCGAGGATGCCGAACGCACCCAGTGCATCGACGTCGATCGAGCGCTCCCAGATCACGTCGCCGTCTTGGCGGATCTTCATCTTCAGTGGCTCGGTCGATCCCTCCATCGCCGTCGCGAAGTACCCGAACGACAGATCGCGCTCGACTCCGCCAGCGATGGAGAACGACTCGTCGGAGCCGGGCAGCACCATCAAGCCGTTGCCCGCGAAACGCCCGGACTCGACGAACCAACGCGCTCCGTCCGGGCGTCCCAGCGGCGAGCTGGTCATCAGAACGGCGGAGCTCGGTGGTCCGCCGTCCGCATCGGCGCGGATGACGAAGTCGTCGCCGACGAACGTGAACACGTCGGTCAGGTCGCGGCGCAGGACGGCCTCGTCCGAGCTGGCGATCCGCGTCAGCTCGAGTTCGTCGGCGTAGGCGACCACCGTCGATCCCAGTGAGATGGCGGAACTGGGCACCACGCGCGGGGCCGACCAGGCTCCGGGGATCGGCGTCGCCTCCCACGCCTCGCTCGAGTACTCGACGCGCAGCCACAGCTTCCCGCCCACGTTCTCGAGGCGCGCGACCCAACCGACACCGCGCGCGACCACGTCCGGCATCTGCTCGAGGTCGGGCTCGTAGCCCTCCAGCAGGTGGATCCAGCGCACGTCCGCGTTCAGCTCGGCCGGATCCACCGGAACGTCGGCGTCACAGCCGGCGAGCGACGCGGTCAGCCCCGTGGCGATCGCGATCCGAGCCAGTGCCGATGTGAACGGGAGGGTACGTCGAGAGTTCGTGCGGGCGCGCTTCAGAACGACCTCTTGGTTGTCGGAGGAGTGGGGCGAGGAGCACTCGGGACGATGTGGGAGGACGGCCTCGAACGAGGCGCGCAGGGGCGGGGCGGGCCTCGAACCTCGAGACCGGCGCGCCGCCGCGACCGACCGGGCTACTGCACGACCGACGGCGTGACCACCGAGACCATCTGCCCGTTCGAGCTGAAGAACTCGACGGCCATGTTCTGCATCTCGAAGGTCACCGCGACCGACGTGAACGGGACGATCAGCGACGTGTGGTCGCCGTCCGTGAAGCGCACGACGCCGCGCAGGCCGGTGGCGTCCATGGCGTTCGCGCTGATCGAGGTCAGGTCGAGCGCCGTGATCAACGGTTCGGTCCCCGACAGCGGTGCGCCAGGGATCGAGTTCAGGATCGTCTGATCGGGCAGGTTCACGGGCATCGCCATGTCGTCGCCGACCACCTCGAACAGCAGCACGGGCTTGTCGCTCTGCTTCAGTCCGGCGGCGTAGTTGATCGGGTCCGCGTCGTCGAGCACGGTCTGTGCGGCGAACAGGAAGGCCTCGTACTCGGGCGTGCCGGTGAAGATGCCCGCCGCCGCGAGTCCGGCGGTGATCTGCGGGCCGAAGCTCGGCGAATCGGCCAGCACGCGCGCGAGTCCACCGCCCGGCATGGCGAGCACGGCCGCGATGATCTCGGGCGACTGCTGGAGGTACAGCGAGCCGACGATCGCGCCCAGCGAGTGCCCGACGAAGTACAGCTGCGACGTGTCGAAGTCGTCGTCCGCCACGCCGTCGTAGTCGGCGCCGTCGAGCGACGCGGTCAGCGCGAACAGATCGGCGACCGCCTGGTGGACGTTGTCGCGCGACGTGCGCAGGCTCGCGAGGTTGATGAAGTGCGCGCCGCTCGAGTCCAGGAGCCCGTCGGGGCCGGCCGCGCCCGTGGCGTTGTCGAGCAGGTCCAGCCCGAAGTGCCGCTCGCGCACCTGACCGTCCTGGTGGCCGGCGAAGATGAAGTCGAAGGTCCCGCCCGACTCGACGCCGTGCAGCGGCAGGTCGATCGCGACGGCCGCGAAGCCGCTGACCGCGAGGCGGTCGGCCATGCCGAACAGCGTCGACCGGTCGGCGGTGATCGCGTGCTGGTAGATGACGACCGGCCACCCGCCCACGGGCTTGGCGCCCGTCGGGACGGTCAGGAGCACGGGAACCGTCTGCTGCTCGCGCGCTTCGGGCAGCGGGTTGAAGCCCGTGACGGCCAGGTCGGTGTCCCCGGCGCCGAACGGATAGCGCGCGCGGAACGTCGTCTCGCGCGGTGTCGTGTCCGTGTTCAGCGTGGTCGGCGTGGCCACGTCCCCGGCGCTCTCGAGGTAGTACGGCAGGGTCAGAGCGCCCTCGTACACGTCGGCGTCACCGGTCGAGCCGATCAAGGTCGCCGTGTCGCCCAGCGCCGTCGTGTCGAACACGAGCGAGGTGGTCGAGAACGGGCTCGGCGTCGTGTCGGTGCAGACGAGTTCCGGGTTCGCCGCGCAGACCGAGCCGATCAGCGTCGCCTCGTCGCCCTGGGCGATCTGCCGCAGCGAGCCGATCACGCCGCCCTGGGACTGGGTGGTGAACGCGAACGACAGGACGATGTCGTCCGGATCGACGCCGGCGCCGTCGGCCGCCGAGTGCATGGCCAGGATCTGGCGCTGCAAGGGTCGCAGCGGGTCGCTGTCGGGCAGGACAGCCGTCTGCGCCGCGAGCTGGTAGACGATGCTGCGCATCACCGGGAAACCGTCGGTCCCCTGCACGTCGTCGGTGATCACGACCATGTACGAGGTTTCCGGCTCGAGCGGCGCGGTCGGCGCGATCGTCAGCGTCGCGTCCGATTCCGGCGCGAGGCCGATCGTGTACTCCGACGTCGCGAGTTCGCGCGTCACCGACTGGACCGGTGCGCCGCGCAGGAGCCCGGGGATCGGCTGGAGCGCCACTTCGAACACTCGCACGGTCGTGCCCGCGACCAGTGTCGAGAGATCGACGTCGAGGCTGAACGGAACGCGCATCACCGCGGTCGTCGACCAGCCATCGAGTCCGTTCAGGGCCAGCGTCGGTCCTTGCTCGGCGGGGTCGGTGGGCAGGGGGAGCGCGAGGGTTCCGTCGGTCGAGCCGGCGAACAAGAGGTCGTTCGGGACCGGGATGTCGCCCGTGGTCGGCGAGTAGATCGCCGTCGTGCGGATGACCGTCGTGCGCACGTCGCTGCTCTTCGCGCACCCCGCGGCCAGGCCGGCGATGCACAGCGCCGCCGCGCCCAGGACCGACCTGGACGAGACCTGCGTGTTCGACGGTTCGGCGAGCGTCCGTGCGAACATCGACCGCGCGCGCCGTCCCTTCGTCGTTTCGCCCGATCCGTGCTCCACGCGCCCTTCCGGCTCTCGCTGGCTCCTGCTCATCCGGCCGATGCTACCATCGACGCCCCGTCCCGAGCCGGACGCGCGCCCCTCGCTATGCAGCCCGATCACCGCTCCACCGTCGCCTCCCTCGAGAGCGCGGACGCCAGCGCTCAGGAGTCCGAAGCGGCCCCGAGAACGACGTCGCTCGCGCCCGCGCGCGGTGGTTCTCGACGCCGTTCGCGCAACCGCTCGCTGGCGTCGCTGCTCGCGCTCGCGGCGGCCTTCGTCGCCCCCGGCTGCGCCCTCGTCTCGCAACCCCTCGACGGCGACCCGTGGGAGAACGCCGACGCCGGCGCACACAGTCTCGGTGTCTCGACCGGTTGGGCCCTCTACGAAGCCGAGGTCCGACTGCAGGACCGCAACGGAACCCCCGACCTCGGATCCGGCACCGACACGACGGACCTGGATCCGACGGGCGGCTTCGCGCTGAAGTACCAGTACTTCCTCAACTCGAACGTCGCGCTCGGCGCGATCGTCGAGCAGCGCACGTTCGATCCCGAGGTGGTGCGGCCGCTGTCGAGCGACATCGACGGCGACGACTACACGACCTACCACTACCTGTTCAGCTCGCGCTTCTTCACCGACCCGCTCGGTGAGGACGGGCGTTGGAAGGCGTTCCTCGGCGCGGACCTGGGCTACGTGGACCAGGTCGAGCTCGACGCGACGGTCACCTACGCGCCCGGCTTCGTCGAGCGCGTGACGCTGAACGGCGACTCGTACTTCACGCTCGGCCTGGTCGGCGGACTCAGCTACCTGATCTCGGACCGCATCTCGTTCGAGTTCGGCGCGTTCTACGAGTGGCCGCTCGACTCCAGCGACGACACGCTGGTCCTGAACATCCCCGACGGTCTCGGCGGAACGAATCCGAACAACGTCGACGGCCAGGTCTACCCCGAGGGCCTCATCGGCTTCCTCACGCTCACCTACTACCTGTGACGCCGCGGTCCGCCGCGCTCCATCCATGCCCATCGCGATCAAGCGCGCGCTGATCAGCGTCTCCGACAAGGCCGGCATCGAGGGCTTCGCACGCGGACTCGCCGAACGCGGCGTGACGGTGCTCTCGACCGGCGGAACGCACGCCCTCCTCGCCCGTTCCGGCATCCAGGTGCAGGACGTGGCCTCCTACACCGGGTTCCCCGAGATGATGGACGGCCGCGTGAAGACCCTCCACCCGAAGGTCCACGGCGGGATCCTGGCGCTGCGCAACGACGCGGACCACGTGGCGTCGATGCGCGAGCACGGGATCCAAGGCATCGATCTGGTGTGCGTGAACCTGTACCCGTTCGAGGACACGGTCGCGAAGCCCGACGTGGAGTACGCGGACGCGATCGAGCAGATCGACATCGGTGGGCCGTCGATGGTGCGTTCGGCGGCCAAGAACCACCGCCACGTCGTGGTCGTGACCGATCCGGCCGACTACGAGCCGCTGCTCGCCGAACTCCGGAAGTCCGGCACGATCAGCGAGGCCACCGCGAAGCGGCTCGCGCTCAAGGCCTTCGAACTCACGGCGCGCTACGACGCGGCGATCTCGACCTGGTTGCGCGGCGCGCTCGGCGACGAGCTCGACGCGCGCTACTCGGACGGCGACAGCGAGGGCGCCGTCGCGAGCGCGGACGAGGAGGGGGACGGCGTCGACGTCCTGTGGTCGTCGCAGGCGGAACTGGCCAGCGTGCTGCGCTACGGCGAGAACCCGCACCAGAGCGCCGCGATCTACCGTTCGCCCGACGCATCGGGCGCCACGCTGACCGGCGCGCGCGTGCTGGGCGGGAAACAGCTCTCGTACAACAACTTCGTCGACCTCGACGCGGCCCTCGCGCTGGCGTCGGAGTTCACCGAACCGTTCGCCTGCGTGCTCAAGCACAACAACCCGTGCGGCGCGGCCTCGGCGGACACGCTCGAGCGCGCGATCAAGGATGCCTGGGCCGGCGACCCGATCAGCGCCTTCGGATCGGTCCTCGGCTTCAACCGCGAGGTCGACCTGGCCACGGCGCGCTTCCTGACGGCGGAGAATCGCTTCGTGGAGGCGATCGTCGCGCCGGGCTTCGCCGCCGACGCGCTGACGCACCTGCAGACGGTGCCGCGTTGGGGCAAGAACGTGCGCCTGGTCGAGGTCGACGCCGTCGGGCCCGATTCGCCGGGGCGCGCGCGCCGTCGGGCCGTCCCCGTCAGCGGCGGTTGGCTGGTCCAGGACGCGGACCTCGCGCTCGAGGGTGAGGACGACTGCCGCGTGGTGACCGAGACCGAACCGACGCCCGAGCAGCTGCGCTCGCTCGTCTTCGCGAACGCGGTCTGCAAGCACGTCAAGTCGAACGCCATCGTCCTGGCCGAAGGCACGCGCGTCGTCGGCGTCGGGGCCGGCCAGATGAGCCGCGTCGACTCCGTGAAGATCGCGATCGAGAAGGCCGGTCCGCGCGTGAAGGGTTCGGTCCTCGCGTCCGACGCGTTCTTCCCGTTCCCCGACGGTCCCGAGCTCGCGATGGATGCGGGCGTCGCCGCCTTCCTGCAGCCGGGCGGGTCGAAGAAGGACAAGGACGTGATCGCCGCCTGCGACGCGCGCGGGGTCGCGATGGTCTTCACCGGACAGCGACACTTCCGTCACTAGGCGGGACGCGGGATCCCGGGCGAACAATTCCGGATCCGACCCCTCCGCCGAACGAGTCCTCGACCCGACCGCCGTGCGCGCTCTCCACACCACGCTCCTGCTGCTGCTCGTCGCCGTCCCCCTCGGCGGATGCGGCGACGATCCGCTGCCCGCGGGGTCGCTGTTCGTGCGCGCTCCCGACGCGTTGTTCGAGGAGCACGGACGACTGGCGCCGATCGACGGTCGCGGCTTCGGCGACGGCGGCGAGGGGGCGTGGTACGCGGACGTCGAGGACGGCCTGGCCTGGAGCCGCGGCCGTCGCGCGCAGCTGATCCTCAACACGCTCGACGACGGTCGCGGGCGCGTGCTGCGCGTGCGGGCGAAGCGGGCGCCGGGTGGCGCGAAGCAGCTGAACCTGCGTCTCGGCGACCACGACCTCGGCACGGTCGATCTGTCGGAGGGCTCGGCCTGGCACGAGTTCGACACACCTCCCGAAGTCTGGAACGGCGGCGAGAACCTGCTCGAACTTTCGGTCGCGAGCACGGTGGTCGTGCCCGCGCCGCGCGACTACGACATCGCGGACGAGCGCCGCGTCGGGTTCGCGTTGGGCGCCGTGGAGTGGGCCGAGCCCAGACTCGCGCACGCCAGCCGCGAGGGCCTCGAACTCGAGCCGGGCACGGGCGCGCTCTACCACATCGGCGGACCGAACGCGGGCCGACTGGTGCTGTCGGGTCGCGTGAAGGACGGCGTCGACGGCGCCCTGGCCCTGACGTTCGGCGCGCTCGACACCACGGACAGCCGCGTCCTCATCGACGCCGAGCCCGTGGTCCTCCTGCCCGAGAACGGCGTGATCGCCTGGGAGGGATCGCTGCCCGAGCGTTCGCGCGCCTTCGCCGACGCGACCGGATCACTGCGGCTCGAGTGGTCGGGCGACGGCGCGGTCGTGATCGACGACCTGCGCGCGCTGCCCCTCGACGCCGCGCGTCCGCAGCAGGGCGCGAGGCCGACCCGACCCAACGTGGTCTTCGTCTCGGTCGACACGCTCGCCGCCAAGCACCTGTCCTGCTACGGCTACCCGCGCGAGACGACGCCGCACATCGATCGGTTCGCCGCCGAGAGCGTGCTCTTCGAGGCCGCCATGGCCAACGCGCCGTGGACCGCGCCGAGCTACCTCTCGCAGTTCACGGGCCTGTACCCGAACGCGCACGAGATCCGCGCGAAGGGCGTCGCCGAACCGCAGGCCTGGGAGACGAACCACCTGGCCGCCAGCCGCTGGACCTGGGCGGAAGCGCTGCGTTCGGCCGGGTACGCCACCGCGGCCTGGCTCGACAATCCGTGGGTCAGCGCGGGCATGGGCATGGACCAGGGTTTCGACGTCTTCGACACGAGCGCGGCCGAGATCTACCTGTCCGACACCGATGGCGGGTTCGCGCACATCCTGCCGCTCGCGCTGGAGTGGATGGCGCAGCGCGACTCGCCGTTCTTCGCGCTGCTCCAGCCGATGGACCCCCACGGTCCGTACTTCACGCGCTGGCGCTACCGCGGCCGGTGGGACGGCGACGGTCTCTACGACCCGCAGCGCCGTGTTCCGGTCGGATTCGACCAACAGCACGTGTTCGGCGTGATCCCCGAGTACGTGGCCTGGGCCGAGCGAAAGGGCATCGGCCCGCCGACCGAGACGCTGCTCTCCGAGCCCTACGCCAACGCCTACGACGAGAAGATCGCCGAGGTCGACGACTACTTCGGACGGCTGTACGCCTGGCTCGATCGGCGCGGTCTGCTCGAGAACTCGATCGTGATCCTCAGCTCGGACCACGGCGAGGCGGTCGGCGAACACGACTACTGGTTCGACCACGGGACGCTCTACGACGAGGTGCTGCGCGTGCCACTGATCGTCAGGCTCCCGGGCGGCGAGCACGGAGGACGGCGCATCACGACGCCGGTGCAACTCGTCGACCTGATGCCGACGGTGCTCGAGCTGGCAGGTCTGCCGGTTCCGCCGGACCTGCACGGTCGCTCGCTCGCGGCCGCGATGGGTGGGGCCGAGCTCGATGCCGCTCCGATCTACGCGCGCGGCGGCATCGGCGACCAGGAGGCCGTGCTCGACGGCGGCGACAAGTTGATCTGGTCCGTGCCGACCTCGTCGTCCTACCAGACCATCCTGCGCCACCCGCGCATGCCCGAGGGGCATCTCGAGCGCACGGCGCCGGAGTTGGTCGGGACGTGGTGGTCGACCGCGAAGTACGCCGCGTGGTTCTCGGAGCGGCCCGAGGTGAAGCGCGCGGTCTTCGAACCGCTCGTCGGCGAGTTCCGCGAGGTCTACCGCTGGCGCGACGATCCGCTCGAGGCGCACGACCTCGTGGCCCCGGGTGCGGAAGCTCCCGACGTCGCCGCGCGCGAGCGATTGGAGGCGGTGCGCCTCGCCGAACGCGCGAAGGGAGAGGCGGCGCAGGCCAGCGCATCGCGCGCCGTGCGGCCGCCGTCGATCTCCGACACCGTGCGCGCGCGGCTCGAAGCGCTCGGCTATCTCGAACCGGGCGAAGGCGCGCCGACGGACTCGGACGGTCGCTGAAGCGCGATACACGCGACCCACAGCACGACCGCGCCCAGGAACCAGGCGCCGTAGGCCTCGGCCAGGTCGCTGCCGCGGTCGCCGAGCGTGCCCGAGCCGGTCAGGCCGTGCAGGAGCGCGCTCGTCGCCAACGCCGCGACCGCCCACGCGCGACGGGCGCCGACCGCGAGCCACGCGATGCTCACCAGGTGGGCGAGCGGGAACACGAGCACGACGTAGTGCTGCTTCCACGAGCGCTCGCTGAGCAGCAGCATCGCGAGGCACAGGATCGCGAACGCGCGCAGGGTCGCGCCCCCGTCCGCGTCGCGATCCGCCGACTCGTCACCGCGCGCGAACGGCCGCAGGGCGAGCACGCTGATGCCGAGGACGCCGAGCGCGAGCACGCGATGCAGCCAGTGCAGCGCGTCCGCCGAGAGGTGCGCGACGCCGATGCCGAGGTCCTTCGCCCAGACGTCGGGCCGCGCTTCGATCGCCGTCGCGTCGGTGAACCAGCGCGCGAGGACGCCGAGCAGCGACTGGTTGGTGTGTTCGGTCACGAGCAGGGTCAGCTCGCGCCCCTCGAGGTAGGGCAGGAACATCTGGCGGCCCCACGCACCGAGCAGCTCGAGCGCCGTCGTCGGTCCGAGCATCGCACCGGGCACCGCGACCAGGAAGAAGACGCAGCCAGCGCCGAACCCGATCAGGCCGGCTCGGCTGCGGCGCGCGAGCGGCAGGGCCAGCAGCAGCAGCGGCGTGACCTTCAGCGCCGCGGCCAGCGCGATCCACAGTCCGCCGAGCGCCTCCATGCGGCGGTGCCAGGCGAGCAGCGCCGCGGCGATCGCACCGAGCACCAGCAGGTTCGTGTTGCCGTGCGCCAGGTCGGACGACCACACGCGCAAGACGCCCGCGAGCACGAGCAGCGCCGCGACCGTCGGAGCGCGGCCGGGCTCGAACGCGATCGCGAGCGCCACCGTCAGAGCGAAGCTCGCCAGCACGATCTTGAGGGCCGCGAACGCCAGGCTGCCGGGGACGGGGCCCAGTTGCGCGAACGGCGCCAGCAGCAGCCCCGAGATCGGCGGCGTCGGAAAGCCCTCGGCGCTCGTTCCGTCCTTCGCCGCGCCCTCGGTCCGCACCAGTCCGGAGTCCGAGCGCTCGTAGACGTCGCGACCTTCGACCAGCTGCTCGAGCTGCGGCGTCCACTTGATCAGCGCCTGCTTGCCGCGCTGCGCCTTGTCGGCGACGCGGACGAGGGTCAGGATCGCGAGGACGAGTCCGAGGGCGACGAAGCCGTAGCGCTGCATGGGTCGGTGGGACGGGTGCGGCGCACCTGATCGGTCGCCGGCCGCACGTCCGCGCCGGACCCTACGGCATCCCGAGCCACTTCGAGTCGCTCGTCGCGAGCACCGTCCCCGCGGCGTCGTACCCGACCAGCCGCGCGCCCCACTTCTCGGCCCTCCACTCGACGATGGGGAGCGGCGTGCGCGTCTCCTCGCAGTGGCCGGCCCAGCCGAGCTTGTAGGTCTCGTAGGCCGGGTGCGTGTGCACCTCGACCGACAGGTCGCGCAGTTGGCGGAGGACCGGCGTGAGGTCCTCGGTCAGCTCGACGTAGGTGGCGGAGCCGAAGGCGGCGGCCTTCGTCGTGGGGAGCTTCGCGAAGTAGACCTCGGGTCCGTTCGCGATCTCACTCTCCGCCACGCTGCGCGAGACGGTCCGGCGCAGTGGTTCGGGGATCGCGGCGATCGCAGCCGCTTCCTCCGTCGCCGCGGCGGCGCGAACGCTGCGCAGAAGGTGCATGAACTCCAGTCCGCGCAGCTCGTCGAGATCGACCTCGGCGAACGGAACGTCGTCGAACTCGACCAGGCCGACGAGCAGCGGATAGCGCTGGGCGAGCGCACCGAGCTCCTCCTCCGCTTCGGTCACGGCCGGCCCTTCGACGGCTCCGGCGGAGAGGTCGGGACCGCCCGGCCGCTCGACGTCCGCGACCAACGCACGTCGGTCGTGCGCCAGCTGGACCTCCGGTTCGGGCAGCACGGCGCCGACGTCGGGCGTCGGTGCCAGCCACTTCGGTCCGGGAGCTTCGGCCACGGGCGCGGTGAGGCGGCCGACGGTGAAGGCGCCCGTGAGGGCCAGCGCGGCGGCGAGGATCGTGAGGGTCTTCGTGCGGTGCATCATCGGTCGCGTCCGTGGATCATGGAACGGATCGGTGGCCCGCGCCGGTTCGGCTCACAGGCAGTCGCTGCAACCGCGCACGATCTCGACGCCCGTGAACGTGACGACGTAGTCGCCCGACGGGATGCCCCAGGCGCCCGCCGCGTGGTCGTAGGTGAAGATCGCACCGGGCTGGCAGGTGCTGGCCGGGCCGTTCGGACACTCGTCGACACACTCGACGTCCTCGAGATAGCGCTGGCGCACGAGGAACTCGTGCAGCGCCATGTCGTCGGGCGTCGTTCCGTGCGACGCCGCGAACACCGGTGTGACCTTCGTCCGAAGGCGAGCGCTGTCGAGAATGGTGACCTGCTCGCCACACTCGTAGAGGATCGTCTCGGAGGGGGCGGACGCGTGGGACGGACCGACGACCAGGAAGGCAGCGGCGAGTGCCAGGAACTTGAGTCGCATGGAGCTTCGGAGAGGAGAAGAGCTCGTGCGTACCGCGGACACCAAGAGCCCCGGCCACGCTTCTTCGTCCCGACGCTATGCGGGTCCAGGAGTTCCGTCAAGGCCGGCGGGTGGGCGCCGACAGCGCTCCGCGTTCGGCTCCCGCGAACCCAAGAATTGTGCAGCAGACAAGTCGCCTGCTGGGTTCAGCGGCCATCTGGGCGCCGATCAACGATTTACGACTTCCTAGGAGGGCCCGGCCGAGGGCGGTGGTCGCGAGTGGCTCGGTGTCGCGCTCGCCCAGCGGCCCTCGGCGCCGCTACGAATTCGAACGAGAAATCGGTCCGACCTTCGGCGGGCGAGCCCGTGCGTTCGAGGGCGCCGGCTGCCGCCCTCACTCGCGCGACGTGGCGACGGCCGCGCGCTCGGCCTTCGGCGCTGTGCCCTTGTCGAGCGCCATCAAGAGGCCCTCGCCGTCGACGCCCCAGCCGCAGGTCTCGAGCCAGCCGTAGATGTCGTCCATCGGCGTGACGAGGCCCATGTGCGGAACGATCGTCGGGCGCAGGGTTCCGTGGTTGTAGATCTTCGAGAACACGCCCAGCAGTTCGCCGGTGTTCTCGTCGAAGACCGCACCGCCGCTGTTGCCGATGTAGGTCGGCGCGTTGATCATCCAGTAGCGCTGTCCGTCCACCGTGTGAGCGGTCGACGCGACCTGGCCGCGCGTCGGGATCGGGTCCGTTCCGAGCGGGCAACCGACGGCCACGATCGCGTGGAACGTGCGCGCGGCGGCCATCGTCTCGCGTTGGGGCAGGAGCGCGCCCTCGGCGACCGGCACCGTCGTGTCGAGCTCGAGCAACGCGACGTCCATCGCTTCGTGGCGGACGACGACGTGCGCGATCTCG
Organism: Rohdeia mirabilis; assembly: GCA_007750655.1. Lineage (GTDB taxonomy): Bacteria > Planctomycetota > UBA1135 > UBA1135 > Rohdeia > Rohdeia mirabilis. The sequence goes on along the minus strand of CP036290.1, from coordinate 4,708,330 downwards.
TCGCGGTGGCGGCCGTCCTCGAGGTAGATGCGGACCGGGATCGGCGTCACCGGCTGACGCGGATCGTCCTGCATGTCGCGCACGACGTGCCACGCGGTCAAGAGATGGGTGCGCCAGGCGTGGTCGCGACCCGGGATCGGCTGCGAGCGCAGCAGCGTTCCACTGCCGACGCTGATGTCACCGGCGAGTTGCACGACGGGGCCCATGAACCGGCGCCACAGGATCTCGGGATCCTCCTCCGCGCGCGCGGCCCGACTGTCCTCGAGCCGACGTTCGAGGGCCACGAACTGCTCGCGCTCGCGAGTGATCGCCGCTTCGAGTTCGGCGCGCGTCTCGGCCAGTTCGAGCGTGAGCTCGGCGCGCTCGCGCTCGGCCGCGCCGAGCTGCTCGGCGAGCAGGTCCTCGAGAATGGTGCGCTGGGCCTGTTCCAGCTCCTCGATCCGCCGCTCGCGCAGGTCGAGCTCGGCCGCCAGCTCGGCGAGGTTGGCCTCGGTGATGCCGATGCGTCCGAAGACCTCGTCGCGATCCCGTTCGACCAGATCGCCGACCTCGACCAACTCACCCAGGCGTTCCTCGAGCTGCCGCACCTGCCCGATGTGGCCACGCGAGATCTGCGCGTCGGACACGTCGAGGACCTCGAGCGCGACCAGACGTTGTTCGAGGGCTTCGCGCTCGGCGCGACCGAGCCACCAGGCTCCGGCCGACAGACCGGCTGCGACGACGATGAGAAGGGACGCTTTCCACATGGGCGATGAGCCAGGTGGAAGATGGAGGGACCCACCCGGACTCGGCCCTTTCGGCGCCGCGCGCGGGCGGATCTTGAGCCGGGCCCGCGAAACCCCGCGGCCGGCCGTACGCCGTCAGGAGTTGCGTCGCTCGGGGTGGCCGGGTCGGCCGGCCCGCCGCCTGGTGGGGTGATTCACTCCCGCGAGGCCCGGATTCGCCCCGTGTCGGCAGCGCCCCGTGCCGGCGCGCTGCTGCGTCAGGCCTCCTTCATGACTCGCGGGCCCGGTACGCGCCCGAGTGGGGGCGAGTCGCCCGTGCCACGCATCGGATCCCGAACGGAACGCCGAAGTGCCGCGACGGAGCGAATCACACCACTAGCGTCCCGCGCCGAAGCGCTCGACCGCCGCGCTCGCGTCGAGCAACCGCGTCGAGACGATCCGGTCGCCCTCTTCGATGGCGTCGAGGACGTCGAAGCCCTGGACCATGCGCCCGAAGAGGGTGTAGTTGCCGTCCAGGTGCGGGGTCGGGCGGTGCGTCACGAAGATCTGGCTGCCGCCCGAGTCGACCCATTCGTTGCGCGGCATGCCCAGCGAACCGCGCAGGAACTTCCGCGGGGTGAACTCGTGTCGCAGCGACGTGCCGCGCCAGTCCAGGCCGCCGTTCCCGTCGCCGCGATAGTCGCCGCCCTGCACCACGAAGTCGGGCACCACGCGGTGGAAGAGGGTTCCGTCGTAGTGGCCGGTCGTCGCGTGCTGGACGAACGAGTACACGTGCAGCGGTGCGTCCTCGGGGAACAGCTCGAACACCATGACCCCGCGCGTCGTGGCGACCTCGACCAGCGGGTTGCGCTGCCAGTCGGGGTAGTCGCGGCCGGGCAGCGGAATCGTGCGCGGCGACGAAGTGGGGGGCGGGACGTTCGGCAGGGACGCTTCGCCGAGGACGTCGATCCAGGTCGTGCGCGCGACCAGCCGCACCTGCGGGTTCTGGGAGCGCAGCGCCGTCCGCAGGAGCTCCTCGAAACCGTCGCCCAGGGCCGCCGCACCGGCGCCTTCCGCGCTCCCGATCGCGCGCAGCGACTCGAGCGCGTTCCACGCCAGCTCGGGACCCACGTCGCCCACGGCGTTGGACGCCGCCCGGATCAGAGCCGGCGCGTCCTCGGGCGAGCCGGTCGCTCGCAGCGCCAGGACGGCGGTCAGTCGCCGACCGTTGTCGCTGTCGTTCGCCACGATGTCGCGCAGGCGCGCGCGGGCGCTCGGGGTCGCGATCTCGCCCAGGCTCTCGATCGCCATGGTCGAGACGAAGGGCTCGGGGTCGAGCAGGAGGCGGTCGGCCAGGGGCTCGCCGATCCGCGCCGGTAGGAAACGCGCGGCCTGTCCGGCGGCGCGGCGACCGACGAGGTCCGAGCTGTCGGAGAAGGCCACGATCTCCCGTTGGACGGCTTCCGGTTCGCGCGCGCCGAAGATCTCGGCGTAGGCGACCAGGGCCGCGCTGCGCACGCTCGACGAGCGGTCGCGCAGTCCGCGCTGGGCGCGCGCGCGCAGCTTCTCGGCCTGCGCGGCGAAGGCCGGCAGCGCTTCGCACGCGGTGCGCCGCACGTGCGGGCTGCGGCTGTCGAGGGCGGCGAGGACGCTGGGCAGGGAGCTCTCGTCGGCGTGGGTCGCGAGACCGCGCAGGGCTTCGACCGCCACGCGCCAGTCCGGGTCGGAAGCGGCGCGTTCGAGCGAGCGCACGCCCTCCGGGCTCGAGCGCGTGCGAGCCAGGCCGCGCACCGCGAAGATGCGCGCCTCGGGGTAGGGCGACGTGTCGTGTTCGAGGTACGCGCCGCGGCCGACCTCGGAGCGACGGCGCTGCAGGGCGTAGAGCGTGAGCCAGATCTCGGTCTCGAGCGGCGGACCGGACGCGCGCGGGCGGATCGGGCTCAGCACGCCCAGGAGGTCGCGGTCGATCTCGCCGGCGACCGGGCCTTCGACCGGCAGCATCCCACAGGCCGAGATGGCCTCGACGCGCACGTCGACGACCGGGTCGTACAGGCGGCGGATCACGAGCCGCGCCATCTCGGCCGCTCCGTTCTTGTCGGGGCCGCCCTCGAGGTCCTCGCTCGACAGGCGTTGGGCGATGCGCGCCGCGGCGTCGACCAACGCGCTGCGCACGGCGGGTTCGGCGTCCTCCCAGGCCAGCGCGATGGCACCGGCCGCGGTCACGTCACCGCGCCAACCCAGCGCGCGTGCGGCGGCGGCCCGGACCTGCGCGTCCGGATCGCCGAGCGCGGTCGCGAGCGCGTCGGTGACCTCGACGCCGTAGCGCTCGAGCGGCATGCGCCCCAGCGCCTGGGCGGCGCGCGCGCGGACGGGGGTGTCGCCGGCGACGAGCAGCTCGAGCAGACGCCCGCTGCCGGTGCGGCGCGCTTCTTCCAGGCTCGCGATCTCCGCGAACTCCACGCGGGTCGGCAGAGCGATCAGGCTGCCGCGCGGACGAGTGCCGGTGTCCTCGGGGTCGCCGGTCGTTCCGCACGCCGCGACCATGGCGCAGGCCAGGGCGACCGCGGCGAGTTTCGACGGACGAAGGGGGCTGACGCGCATGCTTCTTCGACTCATTGTTCTGGGCTGCGGCCGGACGGAGCCGCGAGGGGGCTAGCATGTCAGGCCAGCCCCTTCAGAGCCACCTCCCAGATTCCCCGAGTCATGCCGATCGCACGCATCGAAGAAGCCCTGCGCGACCTCCGCGCCGGAAAGATGATCATCCTCGTCGACGACCCCGGTCGCGAGAACGAGGGCGATTTGATGATGCTCGCCGAGCACGTGACGGCCGAGGACATCAACTTCATGATCCGCGAGGCCCGGGGGCTCATCTGCATGCCAATGAGCGACGCCGTGGCCGATCAGCTCGATCTGCCGCCCCAGGTGCCGCACAACACCAGTCGGATGGGCACCGCGTTCACGGTCTCGATCGAGGCGACGACCGGCGTCACGACCGGGATCAGCGCCGCCGACCGGGCGCGCACCATCCGGGTGGCTGCGGACCCCGCCTCCACCCCGCGCGATCTCGCGCGCCCCGGGCACATCTTCCCGCTGCGGGCCAAGTCGGGCGGCGTTCTGGTGCGCGGCGGTCAGACCGAGGGGACGATCGACCTGGCGCGGCTCGCGGGCGCGCGCGAAGCCGGCGTGATCTGCGAGATCATCAAGGACGACGGCGACATGGCGCGCATGCCGGACCTCGAGGTCTTCGCCGAGAAGCACGGCCTGCAGATCGTGACGATCGCCGACCTGATCGCGTACCGCCGCCAGAAGGAGCGCCTGATCGAGCCGGTGCAGATGGACCTGTCGATGCCCACGCGCTTCGGCAAGTTCAAGGTGCACATGTTCCGCTCGGTCGTCGACGGTCGCGAGCACCTGGCCCTGTGCACCGAGGCGATGCCCGGACCGGGGATCGATGGCCCGCGGGAGCCGATCGACGAGCCCGTGACCGTGCGCGTGCACTCCGAGTGTCTGACGGGCGACGTGTTCGGCAGCCTGCGCTGCGACTGCGGCCCGCAGCTCGAGCACGCGATCGAGAAGCTCGCCGAGCAGAAGTACGGCGTGCTCGTCTACATGCGCCAGGAGGGCCGCGGCATCGGTCTGGCGGCGAAGTTGAAGGCCTACCAACTGCAGGACGAGGGGCTCGACACCGTCGAGGCGAACCAGGCGCTCGGCTTCCCGCCCGACCTGCGCGAGTACGGCCTCGGCGCGCAGATCCTCACGTACCTCGGCGTGCGCAAGATGCGCCTGCTCACGAACAACCCGCGCAAGATCGCCGGCCTCGAGGGCTACGGCCTGTCGGTCGTGGACCAGGTGCCGATCAAGATGGCGCCGAACGACGTGAACTCGAAGTACCTGCGCACGAAACGCGAGAAGCTGGGGCACCTGCTCGACCACGTGGAGGAGTGATCGGTACGGCGTCAGGCACGCAGCTGCCACCTGCCGCCGATGTCGCTGCGATTCGCAGCGACTTGTCGCGGCAGGCCGCAGATGTGTGCCTGACGCCGTACCGAAGCTACCTACACTCGACGCATGAGGAATTCGTCGGGAGGGTCCAGGTCCGGGCTGGTGGTCGTCGGTGCAGCGCTCTTCCTTGTTGCGCTCTGGATCTTCACGCGCGCGGATGGTGGGGGACAGAGCCGCAGTCGAACGACGTCGCCAGCGCTCACCGGGTCGAGCGACGCTTCGCCGACGGAGTCGCGGTCCGGTTCGAACGTGCTGCAGGTGCCCGCCGAGAGCGGACGGATGAGCCTCGCCGACTCGTCACGGGCGACGGTCACGCTCGAGGTGAAAGCGCACGGCGGCGGAATTCCGGTCGCCGGCGCCCGGGTTCGCTCCGCGTTCGAAGAAGGCAGTGCCCTTCACTTCGTCGAAGGGACGACCGACGACGCGGGTGAACTCCAGCTGCGAGTCGATCCGAAGCTGGCCGAGCGCGCACTCCTGGTCCACGTCGACGCGGAGGACTACCCACCGACCTCCTTCGTCGTTCCCGAGGCGAGCGGGTCGTGGGTCGTCGAGTTGCCCCGACGGGCCCAGGTGTCGGTCCGCATCTTGGACCCCCAGGGCGCGGGTATCGAAGGTGTCGAACTCGGCCTGGCGCCCGACGTCCTGGACGCGTGGTCGGGGACGTTCGCAGGAGTTGAGACGGTGGAGCAATGGCTCGCGCCGGCAGCGCGCCTCGCGAGTCTCCATTCCACCCGCTTCGCGCGTGACAGTGCGGCGTTGGTCGCCGATGGCGACGCGGCGGCCCTCATCGAGGCGCAGTCCGCGAAGGGGTGCGCGACGGACGTGGCGGAACTGCTCGCACTAGAGTCCGACCGCTATCGCGATCCGGATTTCTGGCGCTTCTGCGCCTTCCTGGAGAGTCGAGGCATGCGTCGCACGACCGGCGCGGATGGAAACGCGAGTTGGGCCGGCGTGCCGACGACCGAGTCCGGCTACCGGTGGTTCGCCGAGCCTGGGCTGGAGGTCGCATGTGATCCACCCGGTCCTTCCGTCGACCCAGTTCGCCGGGCGCAGAACCTCACGACGCTCTCGAGCCTCTCCGGAGTCTTCGAATTGGCCGACGAGTCACACGCTCGCTTCGTCGGCTCCAGCTCGCGTCTCGGTTCGATCCGGGGCGCCCTCGCAGTCGATCGGCTCGCTGGTTGGACCTGGGTCGCGGTGGAGCTCTTTCGTGTCGTGCGACCGGTGTACGCGGACGGGACGTCGGGCGCCGACTATCGCATGCGCGTGGAGGCTCGAGACTTCGACGAAGATGGTGACTTCGAGTTCGACGAACTCCCGGAGGGGCAGTACACACTGACGTTCTTGGCGGGGAAGGAGAGGGTCGACGACTTCGCACTGGAAGCACGGCATGCGAACGTCCGCGGAGGAGAAGTCGTCGATGTCGGGCCCGTCGTTCTTCCAGGAGGGGTGCATGTCGATGTCGATGTCAACGTCTTCGTGGATGGCGAGCACGTCGTCGACTCCGTCGCTGCCGGTTACCTGAAGTCGCGGCTGGAACTGAATCTCCTGATCCTCGAATCACCACCGGTCGGCGTGCTCATTCACGAATTGGTCCCCTTCGATCTTCGAACGGGAGTCTCTCTCTTCCTACCGACGCGGTTCCAGGAAGTACGGTTGCAGCTCGCGGACTGGAGGTTCGCAAGAAGTGAGCTGGACTTCATCGAATCCAAGTCCGTCTCCGCCTTGTACGAGGACTTGATCCCTTCGGTCGAACTGCGGATCGACCTCGCCGAAGTGCCGGCGAGCAACGTGGCAGTCTTCGCTCCCTCGCTGCAGCACGGCGACGAGTACGAGCAGGCAGAGGTCTTCGTCCTGTTCGCGGATGGGCGGACGCGCTCGACCGACGAAACGTTGATCTTCGATGACCGAGTCGCCGCGCTCGACGTGCCGGTCGATGCGGTCGAATGCTGGATCTGCACGCGCGCCGCCACGCCGCCACTGTTCGGACGTCTGCAGAGGGCGGGAGACGGCGTGGAGACCGACCGCTTCGTCCTCGAACCGGGCGTGACCGTCGTCATCACCGATAGCGATCCGCCGAGCCCACCCGCGAACGCTCGCGACGCGGACCTTCCCGAGATCGTCGGCGTGGCTCCACCCGGCTGGCCGCAGGGATCGAGGGCGACCTTCGCTGCGGATCTTCTGCCGACGATGCTCGAGTCGGGGCTGGTCCTGCCCGACATCGAAGCGAGCTATCCGGGCAGTGGGTCGAGTCGCGGCTTGACGGTACGTCGAGTCGACGGGGTGTTGCGGGGTGCGTTGACCGCTGGCGGCCGCTGAGGCCCCACCGACTGGCCGTCCACCTACACCAGCAGCCGCTCCACGAGCCACGGAACCGTCTCGTCCAGCATCTGCGCCGTAGCGTCGTCCGAGAACACGTGATCGGCGCCGGGCAAGAGCGCCGTCGTCGCGTTCGGAGCCGCCCGCGCTGCATCCAACGTGTCCTCGACCGGGACCACCGTGTCCGCGTCGCCGTGCACGAGCAGCCACGGCACCTCGATCTTCGGCGCGCGGTCCAGCACCGAGCCGATCAGGCGCATGTCGTCCATGAACGTCTGGCTCAAGGGACACTCGGGCTTGTCCCACATCAATGACGCGCCCGGCTGCTGGTCGCCGAACTTGCGTTCTGCGAACTGTGCCGTGCGAACCATCCCGGCCAGCGACACGAGCGCGGTGAGACGCGGGTCCTCGCTCGCGCGCAGCACGCCGACCGCGCCGCCCATCGAGTGCCCGGCGTAGGCGATGCGCCACGGGCCGCTGGCTTCGACCGCGTCGAGCACCGCACCGAGATCGGCCACTTCCTTCGTGATCGTCGAGTCCTCGAAGCGGCCCTCCGAGTCGCCGTTGCCACTGAAGCTGAAGCGCAGGGCCGCGATGCCTCGCTCGGCCACCGCTTCGGCCAATGCCACCAGGAACGCGCGGTCCTTGTTCGCCGTCACGCCGTGTCCGATCACGAGCAGGGCGTCGCCCTCCGTCCGCGCCGGGTGGAACGCCAGGTCGAGCCGTTCGCCCGCTGCGTTGCGAACCTCCGCACTACCGATGTTGTTCGCGCCACTCACGGGTTCAGCACCGTGCGAATGCCGTCCTTCTTCTCCATCAGCTCGAACGCGCGATTGACGTCCTCGAGCGGCATGCGGTGGCTGATGAAGCTGTCCAGATCGATCTTGCCGGCCATGTACATGTCGACGAGTTGCGGCACGTGGGTGCGGCCTTTCGCGCCGCCGAAGCTGCCACCTTGGACACGCCGCCCGGTGATCAACAGGCGCGGCACGATGTCGAGCGTCTCGCCCTTGCCCGCCACACCGAGGATCGTGCACAGGCCCCAGCCCATGCGCGCCGCCTCGACCGCTTCGCCCATCACGCCGACCAGCCCCGTGGCCTCGAACGTGTAGTCCGCGCCCATGCCGTCGGTCAGGTCGAGCACGCGCTGCACGTTGTTCTCGTCGGCCACGAAGGTGTGCGTCGCGCCGTACTTCTTCGCCAGCTCGAGGCGCTCGGCGGAGCGGTCGAACACGACGATGCGCTCGGCGCCGCGCAGTTTCGCGCCCACCACCGCGCCCAGTCCGACCATGCCGGCGCCGAACACGACGCAGGTCGTTCCGGCCTCGACCTCGGCCTTCCACAGGGCCGCCGCGATGCCGGTCGTGGCGCCGCAGGCCAGGAGGCAGGCCGCGTCAAGCGACGCCTCCGGGTGGATCTTCGCCAGCGCGATCTCGGGCATGATCGCGGCCTCGGCGAACGTGCTCGTGCCCATGAAGTGCTTCATCGGCACGCCGTTCCGCGACAGGCGCGTGGTGCCGTCGGGCAGGTGCCCCTGTCCCTGCTCGGCGCGGATCGCGGTGCAGATGTTCGTCTTGCCGCTCGTGCAGTGGGCGCACTGGCCGCACTCGGGCGAGAACAGCGTGACCACGTGATCGCCGACCGCGACCGACGTGACGCCCTCGCCGACCGCTTCGACCACGCCGGCGCCCTCGTGCCCGAGGACCGTCGGCGCGTATCCGCTCGGGTCGACCCCCGACGCGGTGTACAGGTCGGTGTGGCACACGCCGCAGGACGTGATGCGGACCAGCGCCTCGCCGGCCTTGGGCGGCGCGAGGTCCACTTCCTGGACGACGAGGGGTTTGGCGAACTCTTCGAGGACGGCGGCGCGGATCTTCATCGGAAGGAGGATAGCAGCGGCCGATAGGCTTCCGAGCGCCCGCGTCCGGCGCGCTTCCGACGCTGCACCCATGACCGTCTCCTTCGTCATTCCCGCCCACGACGAGGCGGCCACCATCGAGCGCGTGATCGCGTGCGTGCAGGCCGCTGGCGAACACGTGGGTCGGCCCTACGAGGTCGTCGTCGTGGACGACAGCTCGAGCGACGGGACGGGCGAACTCGCGGCCGCCGCCGGCGCGCGCGTGGTGCGCGTCGAACACCGCCAGATCGCGGCCACGCGCAACAGCGGTGCGCGCGCTGTGAACGCCGAGTGCGAGACGATCGTCTTCGTCGACGCCGACACGTTCGTGGACGGGCCGCTCGTCGCCGCGGCGCTCGAGCGCATCGCACGCGGAGCGGTGGCGGGCGGCGCGCTGATGCGGTTCGACGAGGCGCCCTGGTACGGGCACTTCGTGATGTGGTTCATCTCGCGCGGGTTGCGCCTCGCGCGCATGTGCGGCGGCTGCTTCCTGTTCGTGCGGCGCGACGCGTTCGAAGCGGTGGGTGGTTTCGACGAGGATCGCTACGTCAGCGAGGAACTCGTCCTGGCGCGCAAGCTGAAGCGCATCGGTCGTTTCGAGGTCATGGCGCGGCCGCGCGTCGTGACGTCGGGCCGCAAGCTGCGCGACATGACACCCGGCCAACTCGGCGCGCAGCTGTGGCGCATCGCGCGCGGCGGCCGGCGCGCGCTCGAATCCCGCGAAGGGCTCGAGGTCTGGTACGGCAAGCGCTGACGCGGTTGCCGCGGTAGGCTGGCGGGCGCGCCGCGAACGCGGTTCCAGGCCCTCCTGCGCCGGGCGACGCCCGATCCGAGCATGACCCACCGACTCGTCCTCATGCGCCACGCGAAGAGCTCGTGGGCGGAACCTGGACAGACCGACCACGCGCGGCCGCTGAACGAGCGCGGTCGCCGCGATGCACCGCGCGTCGCGTCGCGCCTGGTCGAGCTGGGCTGGACGCCGGACGCCGTCTGGTCGAGCGATGCGGCGCGCACGCGCGAGACGTTCGACCTGATGCTCGGAGCGTTCGATCCCGCGCCGCAGGTCACGTTCGATCGCGACCTCTACCTGGGTGATCTGGGTTCGATCCGCGGCGCGGCGGTCCAGTGGCAGTCGACCTGGCGCACGGTGCTCGTGCTCGGTCACAACCCGGGCCTCGAGGACGCGGCCGGCGAGCTGTCGGGCGAACCGATCGGGCTCACCACCACCAACGCCGTGCTGCTCGAACGCGGCGACGACGGCGGCGACTGGGCCGATGCGTTGCTCGGCGGCTGGCGACTCGCGGGCATTCTGCGGCCGAAGGAGCTGTAGCGGCGGCGGCCGGGCGGAGTCGGGCCGTCGTCGCGGCTCGCACGGGACCTCCGCCTCGGTTCGCTCGAGGCCCGACCCCAGCCCGCGGGCGCGACGCAGCGCCAGGTCGAGCTCGCGGTGGCCCGGAGCGGCGCGGCCCAGGTGAGCGCGGTCGCCACGTTCGCGAACGCGCCCGGACGAGGCCGGCAATTCGTGACAGCCCGCGCGAGCAGGCGTCGCTTCCAGGTCGGCGGAGGCACGGACCTCCGCGAACACCATGAAGACCGAACCGATCACGCGTCCCTCCTTCCCTCGCTCCTGGTCCTCTCTCGCCGTCGCCGTCGCCGTCGGCCTCGCTCCGGGCCTGGCGGCCTGCTCGGGCGGAGGCGGGGGCGGCTCGGAGCCGATCCTCGTGGCCGCGACCTTCCAGGACACCTTCGAGGTCGGGCTGAACAGCGGCCGGACGGCGCCGCGGGGCGGCCCCGGCACGGGCGACGTGGAGCTCCTCGTCCTCTCGGTCGACACCCGCGACGGCACGCTGTACTCGCTCGATCGCGGGCGCGACCTGCTCGTGACGATCGATCCCGACACCGCCGCGCTCGCGCCGGTCGCGTACCTGCCGCGGTACCAGGCCCAGGAGTTCGTCTTCGATCCGGCCCAGGGGCGGCTGCTCGGCTCGGACTTCGACGCGAACACGCGGGTCCGTGTGGATCCGCGGACGGGTCTGCTCGAGGACCTCGGATCCTTCGGCAGCGGGAGCCTGTACCCGCTCTCGCGCGGCAACGGCACCTGGTACCGGGTCGAGGGGGCGCAGGTGCGCGAGATCGACCTCGAGACCAACACGATCCTCGCGACCCTGTTCACGCTGCCGGGACCCGTCGGCATCGCCCAGGCCTTCCACCCGGTCGAGGGCGTGCTCTACGCGGTCGACGGTTCCGACCAGCTCGTCCGCATCGATCCGCTCGCACTGACGTCCACCGTCGTCGGTCCCACCGGCTTCGGCTTCATCACCTCGCTCGCGTACCACCCGCCGACCGACACGCTCTTCGGTCTCGACCCGGCGGAGCGTCAGCTCGTCACGATCGACACGACGACCGGAGCCGCGACGCCCGTCGGCGCGTACTCGAGCGACGGCCTGAGTTCGCTCACGATGGATCCCGTCACGCGCACGCTCTACGCCGTCGACAACGCCACCGACCGGCTCGTGGCCATCGATCCGGACACCGCCGCCATCCGCTCCGTCGGTGAGGTCGGGTTCACGCGGGTCCGCAGCCTGGCGTGGGACAGCATCGCCCAGCGGCTGTTCGCCATCGACGAGGACACGGACCTGTTGATCGAGGTCGATGCGACCACCGGCGCGGGGACGGCCATCGGTTCGGTGGGCACCGGGGACTTCAGTTGCCTCGTGCACCGCGCCTCGGACGACACGCTGTACGCCATGCGTTTCGGTTCCTTCCAACTCTTCGCCATCGACGCGAGCACGGGCGCGAGCACCGCGCTCGGGACCACGGGCGTGGGCCGTGCGCGCGCTCTCACCGTGGATCCGGTCACGGACGAACTGGTGGTGTTCGACGAGCTGCAGCGACGCGTCGCCTCGATCGACCCGGCCACCGCCGCGACCACCGATCGCTTCATCGCGTGGAACGGGGTCGTCGAGGGGATGGAGTTCGACCCGTCCACGGGCGCGCTCCTGGCGGTGGACCCGTTCACGCGCCAGCTCGTCGAGATCGACCAGACGACCGGCGCGGCGCTCGTCCGCGGCAACCTCGGCACGCAGATCCTGGGGCTGGCTGCCGACCGCGCGGGTGGACGCGTCTTCTCGGTCGATCGCGACCGCGCCGTGCTGCGGACCACCGACGCGACGACGGGTGAGATCCTCGCGTCCGCCCACCACATCTCGTCGGCGGCCGTGACGGCGCTCGCCTGGGACGAGCGCGACGAGGTGCTCTACGGTGTCGGCGTCGGGGACGAACTGGTCACGATCGACCCGGCCACCGCGATCGCGACCGTCGTCGGCCCGGCGGACGTGGGCAATCCGGACGGGCTCGCGTTCGACGCGAAGGAGCGCGTGCTCTACGCCGTGAGTGCCCACGCGGACTTCTTCGCCATCGATCCGATCACGGCCGTCGTGACGCCGCTCGGCACCTTCACTCCGGTGGCGGGCACGGGCGGTGGCTTCTTCCAGGGGCTCACCTACGACGCCCCGAGCGGCACGCTCTACGGCGCGTCGGCCGAGTCCGGCCTCGTGCGCATCGACGTGGACGCGCGCACGTTCGAGACGGTGGCCGAGTTGACGCCCGAGGTCCACGGTCTCGCGGGGCGGGTGCGGTAGCGCGCGGCGCGTGCAGGCCTCACGCGCCACGCTGATAGTCTGGCGGCGGCCCCCTCCCGCGAACCCCGTCCAGACCGCCCATACGTTCGTTCAGCACCGCCGTCGTCCTTTCCGCGTGCCTCGTCGCGTTCGGCTGTTTCGCCGAATCGAGGTCGGGGACGAGCGGCGCTGGGACCTGGGTCGTCTCGGGCAGTCGCTCGATCGCTCAGGTGGCGCCGGGGACGGGTCGCGTCGTCGAGCAGAACGAGCCGGGGGTGAGGGGGTATCCGGGACTCACCGGGCTCACGCTCGACACGCGCACGAACACCTTCTACGCGGTCGATCAGATCGGCGACCAACTGATGACCGTGGACCCCGACACGGGCGTCGCCCAGCGCGCGGCTCCTCTGCCGCGGCGGGGGATCGCGGACCTCTTCTTCGATCCGGCCTCGGGGCGGCTGCTCGCCTGGGACTCGATCACGACCGACTACCTGAGCATCGCGACCGGCGGCAGCGGCGACTTCGAGGTCCTGGCGACGGGCGTGTCGAACATCGCACCGCTCGTGTTCCACGACCTGGACGCGGTCTGGTACTCGCTCGAGAACAGCGACGACCTGTACTCGTTCGACCCGACGACCGGCGCGAAGACGTTCCTCGGCGACCTGACCGGGTTCGCCACCTACAACTCGCTGGCCTACGACAGCGCGGCGCAGGTCGTGCGCGCGAACGCCGGGAGCGACGTCTACACGATCGTTCCGGCGGCCTTCACGGCGACGCTGGAGGTGCCGTTCAATCCGTTCCCGACCACGCAGCTCCGCAGCCTGACGTACCAGCCGAGCACGGACACGCTGTTCGGGCTCGACCTCGCGCGCGACGAGTTGGTGACCTTGGACATCGGCGGCGCGTCGGCGGCGTCGCGCGGTGGTCACGCGGATCCGTCCCTCGAGCGCCTCGTGTACGACCCGGCAGAGGACTGCTTCTACACGGTCTCGGGCGCGCGGGACGAGCTGATGGCCGTCGACCCCGAGACCGGACGCGCGCGCTCGACCGTGCCGATCGGGCTCACCAGCGTCGCCGCCCTGGCCTTCGACACGGTGGCGCGCGAGCTCTACGCGATCGAGACCGGGTCCAGCTCGCTCCTACGCATCGATCCACCGACCGGCACGACGACGTTCGTCGGTGCGCTGCCGGCTCCCGACTTCCGCGGGCTCGCGTTCGCGGGTGCCGGCGGGACGCTGTTCGGAGTGACGGCCGGCGGCGAGGTGTGGGAGATCGATCCGACCGACGCGAGTTCGGCCTTCGTCTTCTTCACGTCGAACACGGACAACCGCGGTCTGACCTGGGATCCGGTGAACGAGCGCCTCGTGTCGTTCGACGCCGTGCAGGGCCTGCCGGTCGAGATCGATCCCGCGGCGCCCTCCGACGCGGCGCTCGCCGGAGTCGCGTCGATCGTGGTCGAAGGTCTGGCGTGGGACACGAAGCGCGAGCGGTTCGTGGCCTTCGACGCGTTCGCGACCCAACTCGTGACCCTGGACCTCGAGGCGCCGTCGGCCGTGACGCTGGGCGAGGTCGGCGTCGGGCTCGACGGCCTGGCCTACGACTCACGGAATCAGCTCGCCTACAGCTACGACGTCCAGCGCAGGTCGCTCGTGACGGTCGACGTGCCCGCTGCACGCGCGATCGCGAGCGTCGTGACCGACGTGGACCTGACGCTCCCGAGTCTCGCCCACGACTCCGACGCAGGTGTGCTGTACGCCGTCTACGAACTCGCCGCGGTGCAGCGCCTCGGGACGGTCGATCCGAGCACGGGCGTCGTGACCGACATCGGCGCACTCGGGCTGACCGGTGCCAGCGGGTTGGCCTACGACACGCGCGAGCGACGACTGCTCACGGTCGTCGCCGGGAACACACTGGCGACCATCGATCCCACCACGGGCCTCGCCACCGCGCAGTCGGTCACGCTCGCGAACGGTCTCTCGGGACTGTGCTACGACCGCTTGACCGGCTGGTTGGTGGGGCACGATCTCGTCAACCGACGCTTCGTGCGCGTGGACCGCGGCACGGGCGCGCTCGAGCCGCTCGGCGAGTCCGTCGCACCGCTCTTCGCCCTGGGCGGTTGGCGTCGTTGACGTCGGGCGCCCCGCTCGTCACTCGCCCGCGGTCCCCAGGATCGCCGCGATACCCGGGTGCGTGCGCGAGTAGCGCGTGGCGCGGAACAGCGAGTCCTTCGGTGCGTGGCCGGCGTGGTCCGGCGGCGTCACGTCGCCGCCGAGGTCGCAGCGGTAGTTCCAGACCGTCTCGCCCGCGGGCGTGACTTCGAACACGCGGCCGCCGGCGCCCGAGCAGATCAGCGTGTTGCCGTTCGGCAGTCGCTCGGCACCGCTGATGAACGCGCTGTAGAAGTGGTCCGGATCGGCGTAGCTCCAGACGGGCGCTTCGGGTCCGAACGCTTCGCGCTCTTCGCGCACGAAGCCGCGCTCGCGATCGAACGGCAGCACGAGCTCCTCGACGATCGACCAGTTGCGCGTCGTCTCCTCCTCGCCCTCGCCGCTCACCTCCTCGCCGCCGTTGTTGTTGAACACGGTCAGGCGCAGGGTTCCGTCCGGAGCGTCGAGCCACTTGGGATCGTGCTGGTAGCCGAAGTGCTGGTCTTCGGCCGTTCCGCATCCGTAGGTCTTCGGGTTGCCGAAGCGGTACAGCAAATCGCCGCCGTGTCCCCAGCGCCCGCCCGTGCTGCCGCGCGCCTCGTCGATCGAGGTCGAGTGGTCGATCACCCAGACCTCGCCGAACTCGGGCGTCGAGATCGCGATCAGGTCCCAGGTCGGGTGGTACGCGATCCCGTTCGTGTGCATGAAGTCGCCCGAGCGTTCCAGCATCGCGCGCCGTCGGTCGCGCTCCTCGTCCGTCTCCTCGGCGCCGCTGCTCGCCGTCGTCGTGCCGATGCCCTGGGTGTAGCCGAGCGCCTCGAGCTGTGCCGCCAGCTCCTCGAGTCGCTTCGACTCGGCGCGCGAGACCGGCGGCGCGTCGCGGTGGTCGCCGTTGACGTCGATGCGGCGCGGATTCGTGACGTCGCCGAAGTTCGCCTTCAGTTCGTCGAAGTCCTGGACCAGGTGGTCGAAGGCGCGCCACTGCCAGAAGATCTCGAACTCACTGCCGCCGTAGGGGCGCAGTTCGAGGATCGTGTCGGGCCACAGTCCGGCGCCGCCCACGTGTTCGGGGTCGCGGCCGTTCGCGATCGCCGTCTCGCGCGCGATGCGTTCCCAGGCGACCACGAGGATGTGGCCGTTCGGCAGGATCTCGATGTCGTGGTGGTTGCAGAGGCCGAGGGACGACAGGTCGTAGTCGCACAGAAGGCTTCCGTCCGGTGCGACGAGTTGCAGCCGGCCGCCGATCCCGCCGCCGCGGAAGTGCTGGTCCTCGTCCTGGCGCGCCGACCGCCAGAGGGTGCCGTCGTTCTGCAGATACGCCCATTCGCCGGGCGCCGAGTCGAACTGCCACTCGTGCGCGATCGTCCCGTCGAGCTCGAGCAGGTAGCCCTTCGTGCTGTTGATCGGCGAGACGAACGTCAGGCCGTCGAACGCGCGCGGATCGTTCACGAGGACACCGCGCGGCGTCGTCGGGTCCCACTCGCTGGCCGAGAGGAACCCCGGCGGCTTCTCGGGCGCCGGCTCGTCCTGAGGAGAGAGCACGGACGGCGTCAGCAGGAACGGAACGAGCAGAATCGTCGTGGCGAACATGTGGGATCCGAGCAGAGGTTGCGGGTCGGGGACGAGCCGTGCGGCTCAGTCGGTGGCGACGGCGACGTCGTTCGTGCGCGCGATGGGGAACGGTTCGCCCTGCACCATGCCGACGAAGCCCCAGGCAGCGAGTCCGTCGGTCGCCTGGGGCTCGAGCAGGTAGGCGGCGAGCGCGCCGAGCGGTTGCGCTGTCGGCACGACGTAGGTGCCGACGGCGAGTTCGAGGCGCGCGTCGAAGCGCTCGGCCGCACGCACGTCGGCGCGGGCGCGGCCTTCGAACGGCGCTTCGGCCCGTTCGAAATCCGTGATGCGGTAGCGTTCGAGCGTCGCCGTCACGGGGGTGTCGAGGCGCCGGAGTCGGATGCCGTGCAGTTCCAGGTGCTCGGCGACACCCGCGAACTCGGGTCCGAAGACGTAGGCGCGCGGAAGGTCCACCTCGAGCGTCGGAACGAAGTCGTTGACGACCTCGACCTCCCAGTCGCGCGGCGCGCCGGGTTCGGTGCGTTCGCCGTTCGCGTCGTACTCCTCGAAGCCCTTGGCCACGACGGTGCCGGGGAACGGCCGTGCCTCGACGCGCAGCGGCAGGCGCTCGCTCGGCTCCGTGCCCGCGCCGCGCTCGATGGCCCGCGCGTCGGCGGTTCGGCACAGCTCGACGACGCGCTCAGCGTTCTGCGCCACGTGTTCGAGCACCGCTTCGCAGAACGCCTTCGTCCCCAGCACGCGATCGCGGTAGGTGGCGTAGCTGTACGCCTCCGACAGCACCGACAGCCGGTTGCGCAGTCCGCGGTAGGCGACGCCGTAGCGCGGCTCGGCCGGGTAGGTGGTCCAGATCTGGTGGCGGCGACCGAAGTTGCCGTACACGAAGCTCTCGTAGTCGGTCGTCGCCGCGAAGCGCGCGTCCACGTCGGGCAGGAGCGTGTCGCGCACGTACTCGATCACGCGGCGGTCACCGGCCGGGTGCTTCGGACCCTGGTGGGTGATCGTGTAGCGGTGGTGCGAGCCGTTCGTCGTGTGCGTGTCGACGATCACCAGCGGGTCGTACGCGTTCAAGAAGCGGATGAACGCTCGCGTCTCCGGCGCGTCGGCTTTCACCCAGTCGCGGTTGAGGTCGAGTCCCAACGCGTTCGCGCGCTCGCCCATCGTCTCCGGGCCGATCTGACCGGGTCGGTTGTCGGGCGCCATCGCGTCGTTCCCGTCCGGGTTGTAGTTCGCAAGGATCGCGACGTTCACGTGTTCCAGCAGCGGCGACCCACCGGCCAACTCGCGCGCGATCATCCCGAGCGCTTCCTTGCCGCAGACCTCGCCCGCGTGGATGTTGCCGAACAGGAACACGAGCGGCTTCGAACTGGCGCGCGCCTCGGCCGCCGAAGCGATCGGCGGGTCGGCGATCAGCACCGCCAGGAGGTCGCGCCCCTCGTGCGAGGTGCCCAGCGAGATCGGCGCGACCAGGTCCGAGGCGGTCGCGATGCGCTCGAAGTGCGCCACGACCGCTGCGTGCTCCGACGTGCGGGTGAAGCCGGACGCCTCGGCCGTGGTCGGCAGCTCGTCGGGCGCGTACGCGAAGCGCACCAGGTCCGGCCGCCCGGGTGTGGCGACGCAGGCGGTGGCGAGAGCGGCGAGGACGAGGAGCCGGGTGGCGCGAGTCATGGGCGGCGTCGATGGGGGGCGGGCGGCGAGCGGGCGCGGGCGCGGGCTCCAGAGGGTACGCAGGCACAGGTGGCGGGCCATGGCCGAGCCGTCGGGGGGGCCGGGCCGGGCGAGGTGGGTCGGGCCGTCGGCGAGGCGAAGCTGGGCCGCTGCGTCACGCCTGTCCACCGCAGGGGCGCCGATCCGTCGCGACCGGGCCTGTCCGAGCGCTCGAACCGCCCGCTGCCGCGCACCGCGCGATCGCGACCGTCGTGCACGGCTCCTGCGTCCCGCGGCCCCACCCCGCCGACCACACGCGGCGCCGCCCCCGCGCCCGTCCCGTCCGCTCGACGGAACCGGCCCGCCCCGCGCGGCCCGCCGAGCCCCGGTGGGCTAGCCTTCGGGCGGAGCGCCCCTCCTCCCCGCCGTGAATCCCGACTCCCCCCGCTACGTGCGCAGCCTCGACAGCCTGCGCGCGGTCGCCGCGTTGCTCGTCGTCCTCGAGCACACGCCGCTCACGATGAAGACCTGGGAGTGGGCGGCGCAGATCCAGATGCGGTTCGCGCCCGGCTACCTCGGCGTCGACCTGTTCTTCGTCCTGTCGGGCTTCCTGATCACGCGCATCCTGATGTCGGATCGCGAGGCCGGCGTGCCGCTGCGCTGGTTCTGGGCGCGGCGCGCGCTGCGGATCTTCCCGGCCTTCTACCTCTTGACGGCGATCGTCGCGGTGGTGCGCTGGGGGCCGGAGATCCCGTGGGTCGCGACCTACCTGTCGAACTTCTACTTCTACCGGCTCGAGGTGCCCTTCTCGCCGCTGAGCCACACCTGGTCGCTCGCGGTCGAAGAGCACTTCTATCTGCTGTGGCCGCTGCTCGTGTACCTGTTGCCGCGGCGCCTCGCGATCGCGGTGACCGGACTCGTCATGGTGCCGGTCTCCATGGCCGTCGCGTACTGGGTCGCGCGCTACGGCCTGCTCGAGAGCATGTCGATGGGCCAGGCCTTCACGCCGATCCGCATGTTCAGCCTCGCGCTCGGCGGGCTGTTGGCCTTCGGCGAGCCGGTGTACCAGCGGTTGATGGCGGACCGCGCGCTGGTGCGCTTCTGGTCCACGGTGTCGCTCGCGATCATCTCGCTCGCCGCGATCAACTGGGGCTACCTGTGGTACGTGGAAAGCTTGCTCGACGCCGACAAGCGCACGTTCATCGCGATCAATCGAATGGTCGGCATGGGCGGCGTGTCGCTGGGCCTCGTGACCCTGACGATCATGGCCGACCGCATCCCGAAGGTGCGTTGGCTGGATCCGCCCTTCGTCGTCCTGCGCTACGTCGGCCGCATCAGCTACGGCCTCTACCTCTACCACCTGCCCGTCTTCTTCTTCATGGACGTGGACGGGCGCGCGCGGTCGGGCGCTTTGACCGGTTGGGACATGGCCCTCGCCGTCGCCCTGTCGTTCGCCGCCGCGATCGCGAGCTACCACCTGGTCGAGCGGCCGATCATGGGGTTCGGGAAGCGGTTCCGGCGCGCGATACCGATACGGAGTCAGACCCCGACCCGTTGATCGACCGACCAAGAGTGCCGCACGAGCCGGGCCGAGGAGTCACACCACGCTCGTTCGCGCCCTCCCTTCGAGTCGCCGCGAGCGACCGCCTCGTGCGGCACTTCTGGTCGGTCGATCAACGGGTCGGGGTCTGACTCCGTAAGCGTTCAGCGCAGCAGCCGGCTGTGGTGGACGATGATCTCGCGCGGGTACGACGACAGGACGAGCAGGTCACGCAGCCCGTCGCCGTCCACGTCCGCCGTGCGCATCAGGTACGGGTCGCGTCCGCCCACCACGCCGATCCGCTCGGTGAAGGCTCCGCCGCCGTCGCCCAGCCAGACGCGCGCTTCGACGTCGTAGCCGCAGTAGGCGACCAGGTCGGTGTGTCCGTCCCCGTTCGCGTCGAACGCGTCGAGACTGCTGGGGAAGAAGCCGATCGGCAGGCGCTGTTCGTTCACGAAGTGCCCGCTCGGGTGGCCGAGCACGACGCTCAGGTCCCAGGACGCGTCGTTGATCGCGGCCAGGTCGAGCAGCCCGTCGCCGTTCAGGTCCGCAGCCGTGACCTCGAGGCCGATCGCGCCGGAACCGACGCCGAGCGCGTTGCCGAACGTCCCGTCACCGTGCCCCGTCGCAACCAGCATCGAAGGGATGGGAGGGCCGTCGGCAGCTGCCGCAACGAGGTCGAGCACGCCGTCGCCGTCGAGGTCTTGGAGCTCGAGGTCGCGCACGTCGTACGGAAGCGGCGAGAGCAGCGGAGTGCTCGTCCAACCGCCGCTGTCGAGTCCCCGCAGCACGGCAACCTCGCCCGTCGCCGCCAGATGCGCGACCAGGTCCACGCGGCCGTCGCCGTCCACATCGGCCACCTCCACGGGGCCGGGGTCGGTCGGGAACTTCACCACCGTCGCAGTTCCGAACGCGCCGCTCCCGTCGCCGGCGCGCACGAGCAACGCGTTCCCGTCCCGCTCGATCAGGTCGCAGATTCCGTCCGACGTGGCGTCCTGCACCACGAGGAACGTGCCGGTGCCCACGGGGGCGAGGTTGCTCACCGCGAGCCCGAGACCGTTCGCCGAACCGAGCCGAACCACCACGCGCGCGACGACCGGGAACGGGTCCGACTCGAGCGTGATCGCGTCGTCGTAGCCGTCGAGGTTCACGTCGGCGGTCGCCAGAGCGCGCGGTGCCTCGGCCGTGATGATTCGATTCGCACGCTCGAACGCTCCGGGCGCGCTCCCCATCAGGGTCGCGAGCCGCTCGTAGGCTGCGGACACGTAGGCCAGATCGAGGAGCCCATCCCCGTCGAGGTCCGCTGCGGCGATGCCCGGCTTCCCGAACTGCAGTTCGTACTGCGCGCCCGGGTGGAAGGTCGCACCACCGGAGCCGCTCATCACCAGCAGCCGTCCGTCCGGTAGGTTCGGATCCGCACTGGAGGCGTCGAGCCCCACGAGCAGGTCGGCGATCCCGTCGCCGTCGAAGTCGGTGTACACGGCGCTCGTCGGATCGGAGGGAAGAGGCGATACGACGCCGCTCGCGAATCCACCCGTTCCGTCGCCCAGGTGCACGCGCAGGACCCTGGTGTTCACTTCCAGCACCAACAGGTCGAGCGCTCCGTCCTGGTTCGCATCGCGGAGCTCGAACCACGTCACGTAGTTCTCCCAGGGGAGCGTGCCGTGCACGGCGAAGGTGCCGTCGCCGGCACCCAGGAGGATCACGTGGTTCTGGTTGGCAGGGTTGGTGGTGACTGCATCGAGCACCCCGTCCCCGTCGAGGTCGCCGACGGCGAGATGGTGGGGGTACGTCTCCGACACGAAAGTGGACTGGGGGGACGGGCCCGTGAAGCTCTCGACGAAGTCCGTGAACCCGCCGGCCCCGTCGTTGCGAGCCACGTACAGGGCGTTCCGCGAACTCGCCGTGGCGAGCACGTCCAGATCTCCGTCGCCGTCCACGTCGGCAATCTCGAGGTCGCCCGCCAGGTCGACGTACGGACCGGACCCGATGCCGCTCACGGGGGCCGGCAGGATCACCGGCGGCTGGAAGGTCCCATCGCCGTTGCCCAGCTCGACGACGAGCTGAAGGCGCGTGGAGACCAGGTCCAGGTGTCCGTCCTGGTCGATGTCGACGGCCCGGCGCCAGTTCCGGCTGCCCCCGTAGGTGCCATGGCTAGGTCCTGCTGCTTCGAAGCTGCCACCCTCGAGGCCGGCGTTGATCGCGCGGGCCGACGACTCGTCGTCGAACACGAGCGCGTCGAGCCACCCGTCCTCGTCGAAGTCGGCGAGCTGTACGTGACTCGCCTGGAAGGCCGACGGCGCCACCTGATCCCGGAACAGCGGCCCCGACTCGTACGCACCGAACGCCACGCGGCGCCCGCCGGTGAACGCGAGTCCGCCCTGGGCCGTCGCGTCGACCACGAAGGCCTGGGCGACGAAGCTGACGCCGCACAGGTACGGCTCGACGGCGGCGAGCGCGACGATCTCTGCGCTCGTGCCACTGTCCGAGGTCGTGAACGGTGCGAGCAGGAACAGCGCGCCCGGGTGCGCGACGGCGCCGAAGTTCGGAAGCGGGGTCGGCGCGTCGAACGCTCCGAGCCCCAGGTAGCCGGCTGCGAGCGAGCTTGCGTGTTCGACGCGGATCCCGAACGGCCGTCCGACGAGCGGCGCGCCGTCGAGGACGAGCCGCGGTGCGCCGTGTGCGCCGGGCGTGCCGCCGCCGAGCAGTTCGAAGGCGCCGTCGGCGGTGCAGGTGGACTGGGCCGTCGCCGGGGCGGCGGTCGAAAGAGCGGGCGAAACGGCGGCGACGAGAACGAGGAGCGCGGGCAGAGCGCGGCGGGCGAGCGTCATGGGTCGCGAGGGCGGAGCGGTTCGGTGGGGCGAGCGAGCTGAGCGAGTCGAGCAGAGCGGCGGGCCGGCGAGGCGGCGCGCGGTCCGAACTCGGGTATCGGCCCCCGGGCGCCCGGCCGACGACGCCTCGGCGCCCGGGCTCCCCGGCCCGGGACCCCGGCTCCGGTGGCCGACCCTCTGCGGCCTCGAGCGCGCTCCCACTCCCGCGGCCCGAGCCCACTGATCCGGACGATCCGCGGCCCGACGGGCTCTGGCGAGCCCCGCCGTGCCAAGCCACCCGCGATCGACGGCCTCACCCCGCCTTCCCGCCCCCGCCTCCCCAACCCCTGCGCCGCCCACGGTTTCCGGCCCCCGCCGGTCAGGACCCCCGGCGGAGCGACCGATGGAACCCCTGCGCGGGCCCCGATCCTCCCGTTCGACCCGCCCCGCCCCAGGAAGACACCGGACCCGCCCGCGTCCGCCATTCTGCGATGCTGGCACACGCTATGAACGACACCCCCCTCGACGACCGGGCCGACCCCGACCAGCCGCTGGTCGAGGCCACCCTGGCCGGGGACGGTGACGCGTTCGCCGAGTTGGTCGAGCGCTACAGCGGGCGGCTCTTCGGCGTCGTGCGGGGCTACACGAAGGTCCACGCCGAGATCGAGGACGTGGTCCAGGAGGCCTTCCTCAAGGCCTACAGCAAGCTCGAGACCTTCAAGGGCGAGTCCAGCTTCTCGACCTGGCTGATGCGCATCGCCGTCAACACGGCGCGCGACCTCTTGAAGAAGCGCGGGCGCTCGCCGGTCACCGCGGTCGAAGATCCCGAACTTGTCGGCGACGCCCAGCGCGATGTGAACGCGTCGCTCGCCGCGCCGTCGGTCCAGCTCGAGCGCCACGAAATCGCGTCGATGACGGAGGAGGTGCTGGCCGAGCTGCCCGAGGTCTTCCGCACCACGCTGATGCTGCGGGAGTTCGAGGAGATGAGCTACCAGGACATCGCCGACCTTCTGGGCGTGTCCATCGGCACGATCGAATCACGCCTGTTCCGGGCCCGCGCGCGCTTCAAGGAGGCGCTGTTGCGGCTGCACCCGGAGGTGGCGCAGGAACTGGGCGCCGATCAGGACGGACCGCGCAAGCGCCGTCGGATGAAGCGCACGGGACGGGACAGCGAAGGTGGGGGCTCGCGCGCCGGTCGGCGTGCGCCGCGGGACGAAGGGGGGTCCGCCAAGGCCTGAGACGCTCGTGATCGAGCGGGAGGTCCGAAGGAAGCGATGAAGAACGACAACCACATGGATTGCGACGCGGTCGAGCTGGTGCTCGAGCTGTGGGGCGACGGTGAACTCGACCAGGTGCGGGGCGAACAGGTGCGCGAGCACTTGCTCGAGTGCCCGGCCTGCCGCGAGACGTACCGCGACCACCGCAACCTGCGGCGTTGGATCGTGCGCCCCGAGGCGCCCGCGGTGCCGGCCGACTTCGCCCAGCGCGTGGTCCTGGCCGCCGCTCGGCAGGACGTCGTCGCCGGACGCGAGCCGCTCGAGATTCCGGAGCGCGGGCGCGGCGCGGTGCTGCGGCCCTTCCCGGCGCGCACGAGCGCTGGTGATCCGGCGGGCGGCGGTGCGGTGTCGAGCGGCGGTGGATTCGCCACCTCGACCGACGGCTCGCTGTTGCCCTTCGTCCTGGCCTGCACGGCGGCGGCGGCGGCGCTGCTGATGATCCTGACGATCGCGATCGGTTCGGCCGGGCGCCCGACCAGCGACGAGCTGCGGGCCGACCCGCTGCCGTCGGTGCTGAACGACCTGCAGAAGCTGCGGGAGCGCGAACTGCTCGAACGCGGCACGAACGGAGCCGCGAGCACCCAGCGCTCGACCGAGAACCGTTCGAACGGCGGGCGCTGATCCGCGCCGGCACGACCCCGTCCCCGACCGGCTCGCCCCTCGCCCCATGCGCACCGCCCTCACCGTCCGCCTGTGGATCGGGCTGTTCGCGCTGGTCTGCTTCCTCAGCGGGCTGGCGACGGGCGTGCTGATGGAGCGGCGGAGCGACGACCCGCAGGGGGCCTTCGCCGACTTCCGCGAGCGCCTGGCCCGCGAGTTCGACCTCGCGCCGGAACGCGAGCGCGGCCTCGCGATGCTGCTCGAGAACTACCAGATCCAGCTCGAAGAGCTCGAGTCGCGCGGCCTCCTGGGCCTCGAGGACGAACTCGTCGACCTGGGGACGCAGTACAACGTGTGGATCCGCGAGCTGGTCATCCCGCCCTCGCAATGGGACCGCTACGACCTCATGCTGGGCGACGCGGTAGCCGCTGCGCCACAGTGACCGGCCGGCCGCGACCTGTCGCTCCGACTCTCCCCGACGACCCCGTTCGAAGAAGGCACCGCTCCTAGATGGCACGATCCTGCGGAATACGAATCGGCTCGCGACGCGTGGAACTGCTCGTCCTCGACGGCAGCGCCAAGCGTCCGAAGCTCGTCGGCTACCACGTCGACACGCTCGAGTCCGAAGAAGAAGGTGGCTCGCCCCTCGAGAACGCACACGAGTCGTTGCGGCAGATGGGCAAGGGCCTCGCCGACAAGGTCTCGGCCGACACGACCGGCTTGGTGCTCGACTCGGGCGCCGCGGTCTATCGGCACCTGTCCCTGCCGTTCGCGGACAAGGCGAAGATCGAGGAGGTCCTGAAGTTCGAGGTCGAGAGCAAGATTCCCCAGTGGGACATCGATGACACGCTCTGCGACTTCCACGTCATCAGCGCCACACCGGTCGAGTCGCACCTGTTGGTGTCGGCGGTGCCGAAGGGTGTGCTGGAGGAGCGGCTCGAAGTCTGCCGTCGCGCGGGCCTCGAACCGCTCGACGCCGAACTGGACGCCTCGGCCCTGTTCACCGCGGCCGAGTACGCCGGCGTGCTCTCGCCCGACTTCGCCCAACTCCTGATCTACATCGGTGACGGCAGCGCGACGCTCGTCGTGGTCTCGAACGGCGCGCTGGTGACGACGCGCGCGTTCCACTTCGACCTCGAGCCGCTCGAGCCCAAGGTCGCCATGGCCGCGGCCGACGGCGAAGAACCCGGCGACTCGGCGTTCGAGCGCCGTGACGACGAGGATCTCCTCGGCCAGCGCGAAGCCCGCCGCCGTGTCCACCTGACCCGCCTGCGCCGTGAGATCGCGCGCACGCTCAGCTCGGTCTCGACCGAGAACGGCTTCGACGCGATCTGGCTCTGCGGCGTGCGCGTCGACGAGCTGCTCTCCGAGCCGATCGGCGACGTCGAGGTGAAGGCGCTCGACCCGCTCGCCGAAGTGTCCGGCGCCGAGGATCTCGAGGATCGCCTGGCCGCCGTGGTCGCGTTCGGTGCGGCCCTGCGCCACCTCGGTTTCGACAGCGCCGTCACGCCCAACCTCCGCCGCGAGGAACTGGCCTTCGCCGGCACGTTCGAGCGCCTCGAGCTCCCGCTGGGCGTCCTGGGCCTCCTGCTCATCTTCTTCCTCGCCGCGCAGTTCCTCATCCAGCGCGAGGGGCTCCAGCTCGAGACGAACAAGTTGGAGCACTGGGCCATGGAGACCAAGCGCTTCACGGTCGGTGAGGATCCGCGGGCGGGCAAGATCTCGACCGCGGCGTTGAAGAGTCCGCCGCAGCCGATCCTCGACTACGCCCTGCGCATGGCCGAGGGCGACCAGGGCGATCCCGATCGCTCGCGCTTCGACGAACTGGTGCGCCTCGGAACGTTGATCGGCGACGAGGTCTCCGAGCTGCAGCGCACGCTGGGTGCGGCCGAGGACGCTTCGTACCCGCAATCGGCGCTGTGGGCGGCCACGCTGACCCTCAGGGTGCTCGAGGACCTGCGAGAGGCGGGCCGCATCCCGCGCTTCGCGATCCGGTCGCTCGACTCCCAGTACCAGACCGGCAACTCGCGCTCGCCGGACAAGTGCAAGGTCGAGCTCGATCTCACGCTCTTCGGCGAGACGCAGCTGCAGTCCTCACAGGGTTGGGATGCGCTCATCGGTGAGATCCGGGCCCAGCCCTGGCTGGTGGACCCGGAAGAGATCCGCGAGCCGTCGCGCAACACGGCCGAGGATGGAACGAGCGTGATCCTCGACGGCCTGACGATCTACGTGGACCCGAGCGGGTCCGAGGACTACTTCGCCGGCTACGAAGTCCCGGCCACGGAGGGCAACTGACATGTTCGCCTGGACCCAACACATGAACTTCGCGCGCTGGGTGATCCTGCTCAGCTTCCTGGGGTCGGCCGTGCTCGGCTACTTCGTCTACGAGCAGAAGCAGAGGCTGACCGAGGTCGAAGGGCAGGTCGAACTCGCCCCGCGCCTGGTGAAGAACCTGGTCGCCGAGGCGCACAAGCTCGAGTCCCTGATCAACGTCGCCGCCGACCGTCAGGACCTCGACAGCATCGACTCGTACATCACGAAGACGGCGAGTGCGAAGCAGATCGAGATCGGCAGCGTCGACATCAAGCCCGGCACGCGGGCCTACGGCACGGCCTTCGAGGACGAGATCTACACGATCAAGCCGCCGAGCATCGTCCGCAAGCCCGAGTACCAGCGGACCAAGATCGCGAACTTCGCCTACATGCTCGAGCGCGGTACGTCGGTGCGCGTGACGCGGCTACGCCTCTTCCCGCCGAGCCACTACAAGTTCAAGCCGCACGAGATCGGCCCGGACGTCTGGACGTTCGAGCTCGAGGTGCGCCAGCGCCGGCGCAAGGTGGCGGAGAGCTGAGCGCGGGTCGCGAGCGTCGCTCGCGCTCGACCATCGGAGCGGGGGACGGGCCACGAGGTCCGTCCCCCGCTCGCGTTTCGGCCGCGCTCGGCCACGGAAGGTGGACCGGCGGCCCCGGGGCCCGGCCGCGGACCGCCAGCGCCCGGGCACACGGACCGAGCCCGGCGCCCGGACCAGCCCGGTCCGCGATGCGCCCCGGTCCACCGCCCCGGAGCTCCGAACCGGGCTCACCCCTGGGCGACGAGGCGCGTTGGGAGTAGGCTCGTCGCGCCTTCGGAAGCGGGGAAGTCGGTGCGAATCCGACGCGGTCCCGCCGCTGTGAGCGCTGACGACGGATCCGTTCCCCTCGACCAGGGGAGGTCACGGGTGAGGCATCTGCCGAACCTGGAAGGCCGGGTCCCGATGGACGACGCGCGAGCCAGAACATCCGCCACGAGGGTTCCGTACCGATCCGCGTCAGCCACGGGCTGCTGCGGGTCTCCAGTACTCCTGTCGCGTCCGGCGGTCGACCGGAACGGCACGACCCGACATCCTCGATGGACTCCAAGATATTCGCCGCCCTCGTCGCGGCGATCTCGCTGTGCGCGCCGGCTGCGGCGCAAGAAGCGTTCGCGACCGCGGTCGTGGACTACCTCCCCGGCCCCGGCGTGCTGCCGACCTTCGCCGATCCGGCCACGGCGCTGCACGGGCCTCGCGGCTGTGGCATCAGCTGTGGCGCGCTCGACGTCGTCACGCTTGGCGTCGGTGGTCAGCTGACCCTCGGCTTCGACGTCGTGATCCAGGACGGCCCCGGCGCCGACCTGATCGTCTACGAGAACCCGTTCCAGGCGGACGAGGCCGTACCTCCGGGCACCTTCACGGAGGTGGTCTTCGTCGAAGTGTCCTCCGGCGGACCGTTCGCGCGCTTCCCGAGCGACTACGGCGGCGGAGCCGGACCCTTCAGCCCGTACGCGAACTTCGGCTGGGGCGCCTACGACGGTCTGGCGAGCGCGGTGCCCACCCTCGCGAACGTCCGCACGAACACCATCGATCCGCTGAACCCGACCGTCGCAGGCGGAACGGCGTTCGACCTCGCGCACCTGGCGAACGACCCGCTCGTACTGGCCGGTCGCGTGAACCTGAAGGCGATCACCCGCGTGCGACTCGTCGACTGCGTCGGCGGTATCGACGTCGACTCGAACGGCGACACCATCTGGGACAGCGGTGGATCGAGCGGTTCGGCCGACATCGACGCCGTCTCGGTCATCAACTACCGCGGGCTCGTCGATTCGCAGCAGCCGACCGTCGACCTCCACGTCGACGCCCAGGATCGGCCGCTGCTCTCGATCAGCGATCCGGACGGCCTGCTCGACCTGGATCCGAACACGCTGCTGATCTCGATCAACCTGGTCCCGCTCTCGTGGATCGAGCTGCTGCAGCTCGGCGTCCTGACGCTCGAGTCCGCGACACCCGAGTCGGTCGTGTTGCGCGTCAACGGCAGCCTGGGCCACAGCTACGTGCTGGCGGCGTCGATCGAGGACCTGGACGGCCACTTCTCGACCGACCAGCTGATGGTCAAGTAGTCGGCGGAGCGACCGGAACCTTCAGGGACGCGTGCAGTTCCTGGAGGGTCCGGACCTCGAAGTCCTCGCGGTGCAGGGCCGCCATCGCGCTGACCATCGCCGAGATGCCGGCGACCGTGGTGACGACCGGGATGCCCGCCGAGATGGCCGCGGCGCGGATCGCGCTGTCGTCCACCCGCTGGAGACGTCCCGCCGGCGTGTTGAGCACGAGGTCGAGCTCGCGGTTCTTGATCATGTCCACGATGTGCGGACGGCCTTCGTGGACCTTGTTCGCGCGCTCGGCCTGGATGCCGGCGGCTCGCAGGGCGCGCCAGGTTCCGTCGGTGGCGTAGAGCTGACAGCCGAGGTCCGCGAGCGTGCGCGCCTCGGGCAGGACCGCGCGCTTGTCGGTGGCCTTGACCGTGATCAGCACGCGCGCGCGACGCTTGAGCTTCATGCCCGCGCCGAGGAACGCCTTGCGGAACGCCTGGGGCAGGCTCATGTCGACCCCCATCACTTCGCCCGTCGAGCGCATCTCCGGGCTCAGCAGGAAGTCGGCGTTCGGGAAGCGGTTGTGGGGGAAGACCGGCGCCTTGACGGAGTAGTAGGGCGGCACGATCTCCTCGGTGAAGCCCAGTTCCTCGAGCGTCATGCCGCACATCACCTTGGCGGCGAGCTTGGCCAGCGGAACGCCGATCGCCTTCGACACGAAGGGCACGGTGCGCGACGCGCGCGGGTTGACCTCGATGACGTAGAGCAGCCCGTCCTTCAGCGCGAACTGCACGTTCATCAGGCCGATGACGCCGAGTTCCAGAGCCATGGCGGACGTCGCTTCGCGAATCTCGCGCAGCGCGTCGGAGCCGAGCGTGTGAGCGGGCAGGACGCAGGTGGAGTCGCCCGAGTGCACGCCGGCCTCCTCGATGTGCTCCATGATCCCGCCGATCACGACGCGTTTCCCGTCGCAGATCGCGTCCACGTCGATCTCGATCGCGTCGGCCAGGAACTGGTCGACCAGGATCGGGTGGTCGGGCGACGCGTGCACGGCTTCGTCGAGGTAGCGCTCGAGCGCCTCGTCCTCGTAGACGATCTGCATCGCGCGGCCGCCCAGCACGTACGACGGGCGCACGATGACCGGATAGCCGATGGACGCCGCGATCGCGAGCGCCTCCTCCTTCCGCGTCGCCATGCCGTTGTTCGGCTGGCGCAGACCGAGCTTCTCGAGCATCGCGGTGAAGTGCTCGCGGTCCTCGGCGCGGTCGATCGCTTCGACCGGCGTGCCGATCAGTGGCGCACCGGCGCGCTCGAGTCCGGCCGCGAGGTTCAGCGGCGTCTGCCCGCCGAACTGGACGATGATCCCGTCCGGCTTCACCTGCTCGACGACGTGCATGACGTCCTCGTGGGTGAGCGGCTCGAAGAACAGGTAGTCGCTGGTGTCGAAGTCGGTCGAGACGGTCTCGGGGTTCGAGTTGATCATCACCGACTCGCGCCCGATCTCACGCATCGCGAAGGCGGCGTGGACACAGCAGTAGTCGAACTCGATGCCCTGGCCGATGCGGTTGGGGCCGCCGCCGAGGATCGCGATGCGCGGGTTGTTGGTCGGCGCGAGCTCGGACTCTTCTTCCCAGGTCGAGTAGTAGTAGGGCGTGACGGCCGCGAACTCCGCCGCGCAGGTGTCGACCAGCTTGTAGACGGGTTCCAGACCGAGTTCCTTGCGCATCGCGCGGACGTCGTCCGCCGTGCGTCCCGTGCACTCGGCCAGTTGGCGGTCGGAGTAGCCCAGTCGCTTGGCTTCACGCAGCCGCTCGGGCGTCAGCTCGGTCTCGAGCTCGCGGCGGAAGTCCGAGAGTTCGCGCATCTGGTCGATGAACCACGGATCGATCCTCGTCGCCGCGGCGATGTCTTCGACCGACCAGCCCGTGCGCAGCGCGATCTCGATCGCCGCGATGCGTCCGTCGCTGGGCACGCGCAACCGCGTCGCGATCTCCGAAGAACTGGGGTCGGGGCCGCCGCGCGGCTTCAGTCCGAAGCCCGCTTCACCCGTTTCGAGGCCGCGCAGCGCCTTCTGCAGCGATTCCTTGAACGTGCGCCCGATCGCCATGACCTCGCCGACGCTCTTCATCTGCGTCGTCAGCGTGGCGTCGGCGCCGGGGAACTTCTCGAAGGCGAAGCGCGGGATCTTCGTGACCACGTAGTCGATCGTGGGTTCGAAGCTGGCCGGCGTCTCGCGCGTGATGTCGTTGCGGATCTCGTCGAGGGTGTAGCCGACGGCGAGCTTGGCCGCGAACTTCGCGATCGGGAAGCCCGTCGCCTTCGACGCCAACGCCGACGAGCGCGACACGCGCGGGTTCATCTCGATCACGATCATGCGCCCGGTGTCCGGGTCGATCGCGAACTGGCAGTTCGAGCCGCCGCACTCGACGCCGATCTCGCGCATGATCGCGAGCGACGCGTTGCGCATGTTCTGGTACTCGCGATCGGTCAGCGTCTGGGCCGGCGCCACCGTGACCGAGTCGCCGGTGTGCACACCCATCGCGTCGATGTTCTCGATCGAGCAGATGATCACGCAGTTGTCCGAACTGTCGCGCATCACCTCCATCTCGAACTCCTTCCAGCCGATCAGGCACTCCTCGACCAGCACCTCCGAGTTCATCGACAGGTCGAGTCCGCGTCCGACGATCTCTTCGAACTCCTCGACGTTGTAGGCGATGCCGCCGCCGGAACCGCCCATCGTGAAGGCCGGACGGATGACGCAGGGCAGACCGATGTCGGCCAGGACCCGGCGCGCGTCCTCCATCGAGTGGGCGATGCCCGAGCGCGCGCACTCGAGGCCGCAGTCCTGCATCGCCGTGCGGAACAGGTCGCGGTCCTCGGCCTTGCGGATGACGTGGCTGTTGGCGCCGATCATCTCGACGCCGAGCCGGTCCAGCACGCCCGAGTCGTACAACTCGAGCGCCGTGTTCAGTCCGGTCTGCCCGCCGAGCGTCGGCAACAGCGCGTCCGGCCGTTCGCGCTCGAGGATCTTGGCGACCGTGTCCGCGGTGATCGGCTCGATGTACGTGGCATCGGCCGTCTCCGGGTCGGTCATGATCGTGGCCGGGTTCGAGTTGACCAGGATCACTCGATAGCCCTCCTCGCGCAGGGCCTTGCAGGCCTGGGTGCCGGAGTAGTCGAACTCACAGGCCTGACCGATCACGATCGGTCCGCTGCCGATCAGGAGGATCGACTTGATGTCGTCGCGGCGGGGCATGGGCGGGGCGGGATGGGGGCGCGGCGGAGGGGCGTGGCGGTCGAGGGCGAGGCGATCGAAGCTGGCGAGGACGGCGCCAGATCCGCGCGGGCAAAAAAAAACGTCGGCGCCCCGGGCTGGGGGGCCGACCGTTCGGTGCCGACGGGTCAGGTGCCGTTCGGCGTGCTGGCGGAGTTCGAGCGCGTCACGTCGAGGGCGGATTGTTCCAGATCGGACCCGCCATGTCGACGTTCGCGAGGCGCTCGTGCACCGCGGTCCTCGCTCGGTGGTGACGCGCCCGCCTCCCCGTGCCCGCGCCAGGAGTTCGGACCACGCCCGTGCGCGCTGGATCGGTCCCGCGCAGCGGCCGTCCGTGCCACCGAGCCCCGCGCGGGCCGCGGTCGAGCGCCGGTTCCCGGCGGTCCACTCGGTGGTGGCCAGCTCGGTGGCCGCGGGTCGAGCTCGCCCGGCAGCGACGCGGGCGCGGGTCCGAGGTCCGCGCCGCCGCCGGATCGAGGTCCGTGGCCTCGGCCCGTCGCCTCAGCTCGTCGCGCCCGCGGCGGACTGCTCGCGGCGGGCCCGTCGACGCTCGATCAGTTGCCGCGCGAGTTCCTCGCTGCGCTTCTTGTCGCGTCGCAGCAGCAGGAACATCGCCAGGATCAGCGCCGCGAAGAAGGCCGACGCCACCGACAGCAGGACGGTCAGCGTGGGGTCCTGCTCGGGCACGAAGACGTCGATCGACTTCGCCACGAACAGCGGCGCCACGTGTCGCTCGGTCTGCGTGTCGTAGACGATGTTCATGTAGAAGACGAGCTCGCCCGTGACGTACTGCCCGATCGGATAGTCCTCGATGCCGCCGGGCACCTGGACGCAGATGATCGGCTTGCGCTGCCACATCGTGTTGCCGAGCCAGATGATCGAGTAGGTGTCGAGGCGCGCGGGGTTCTCGCCCGCCGCTCGCGCCGTCGAGGCCTGGACGCGACTGACCGGCAGCTTGAACGTCCGGCCGCGGTACGGGTCTCCGCTCTCGGCGATCCCGAACAGGATCTCGTCGTCGAGCTCCTCTTGGGCGGCCGCCTGCATCTCGGCTTCGGGCCGGTCGCGCATCCAGGCCAGCAGTCGCCAGCGCATCGAATCCTTCGGGCCGGTGACGCGATTGAACGTGTCGTCGCGCACCTCGTCCCACTGCTCCTGCGTGATGCCGGTGACGGTGCCGAAGTCCTCGAACGAGCGCAGGATCTCCGGACCGACCAGGAGCGGCCCCGTCGCGGTCTCGCGCACGGGCGGCGGCGGCACGACGCCGGGGCCGGGGGCGACCACGGGTTCGGCCACGTCGACCTCGTCGGCGAGTACCTTGAAGAACACGCCGCCGAGCCGCGCCCAGTCGCCGCGCGCGAGGTCGGCGTCGTCGGTGCGCAGCATGCGGAAGTGCACGAATCGGTCGGTTCCGTCGCCCGCACCACCGTTCTCGTCGCGGCCGTCGAGCCGCAGCGTGCCCACGTACTCGGTCTCGGAGCTGCCGGGGCCCGTGTCCATCGACGCGATCTCGAGGATCTGCCCGCGCACCGAGAACCAGTCGCCGCGCTGGGCATCGGGATCGGCCACGAGACGCGCGTGCACCGCGTTCGAGAGGGTCGGCGCGCCCGAGTCGGCGATCGCACCCGCGGTCGTCCGGCGCACGGCGGCGCGCACGATCTTCAGCTCGTCCGCCTCGACGAAGGCCCGTTGGCGTTCCTCGTTGTCGGCGACCTGTTCGAAGGTGCCGGGGGGCAGCGCGGGCAGCACGATGCGTTCGTCCCCGGAGCTGGGGCCGGGGCCTTCGGACGGCTCGGGCTGCGTCGCGCCGGAGAGCTGCATCCAGAACAGCACCGCCACGATGCCGACGAGCGCGACGCTCATCAGGATCATGCGGCCCTTCAGGTTGGTCGGTCCCATGCCGACCTCGGTGGCTCCCTTGAACTTCCTCATGCTGGCAGGTGGGGGCGCGGGGCCCTCTTCGTCGATCGTGCCGGTCTCGGCCGGCGTGGTTCGGTTCGCGGCGGTGTGGTCAGCAGTGAGTCGCCTCGCAGCGGGCGGTCGCGAGCGCTGGACGTCGCGACGGTGCTGTCTCGAAGGTGCTGTCTCGAAGGTGCTGACTCGATGGTGACGCCTTCGACGCGACGGTGTCGCCTTCGGACCGGGTCGGTTCGCGGGTTCGCATCGCCGCGGGCGGGGAGTTCGCTCAACGCCCGAGCGGTCGAGAGGTTCAGCCCCGCGCGGCCCGCACCAGCGCCTCGAACAACCGCGCCTGGCGGTCGTCCTGGGTCGCGTCGTCCACGGACAGTTCGGGGTGCCACTGTACGCCGATGGCGAACCCGAGCGAGGGGTCCTCGATCGCTTCCACGAGGCCCTCGTGGTCCCGGGCGGCCACCCGCCACCCGTCGCCCGGCCGATCGATCGCCTGGTGGTGGCGCGACAGGGTGGTCAGGGCCCCCGCTCCCACGACGGTGGCGAGCTGTGAGTCCGCCGCCACCTCGACCGGGTGCCGCGCGTCCTTCCAGTGCTGCTGACAGCCGGGCCGGTCCTCGGGCAGGTGCTGGAGCAGCGTCGCGCCGCGGGCCAGGGCCATCAGCTGCATGCCGTAGCAGATGCCCAGGGTCGGCAGCCGCGCCGCGAAGGCCGCGCGCACCAGGGCCAGGTCGCCGTTCTGCTTGAGGGGCGGCACCGGCGAGGCCTCGGGGTGCGTGGCGCCGAGACCGAGGGCCTCCGCGTCGAAGTCGTCGCCGCCCGAGAGCAGCAGGCCGTCGAGCCGTGCGACCAGCGCGGCGCACTCGTCCGCGTCCGCGCTCGGGAAGATCGCGACCGGCTGGCCGCCCGCGCGCCGCACCGCGTCGGCGTAGCGAGTGGGGTACTCGGCGCGCTGCCGGTCGTCGTGGTAGACGCCGACGTTGATGCCGATCAGGGGGCGCCGCCCGGGGTCCTCGTTCGTGAGCACGGCCGACAGGCTACTCGTGGAGCGCGCCGCTCGTTGCCGCCACCGCACTCGTGTGCGGTCGCCGACCCGTCGCCGGGCCGGCGCTCAGCGCTCGAGCGGACAGGTCCTCAAGCCCAACAGGGTGTAGAGCGGGCAGCTGCCGATCAGCCCGGTGAGGAGCGGCACCACGCCGATCCAGCCCCACGGGGTCTTCGGACCGACGAAGGCGATCGAGAGCAACCCGATGCCGAGGATCACGCGCAGAGCGCGGTCGACGACGTGTTCGTTCTTGGGGAGGAGCTTCATGGTCGGATTCCTCGAAGAGGTGGACGTGGAGGGCACGGGGTGCCGCCGCCCAGGAGTGGGTCGTCGACTCCCCGGGTGGAGCGGCGCGCCGGGCGACGATCGAAGTCGAGGTGCGGCGCCCGGCGGGCCGGTCCCGCACGCATTCTAGAACGTCGCCGTCACCGCCAGTCGCAGGGAGAACGGCTCGGCCGGGTGGAAGTGGACGTCCTCGACGCCGCCGACCGGCTCGCCGGCCAAGCGCGACGCGTAGAAGTACTCGATGTCGCTCTCGTCGCTGTCGAGGAGGTTGAAGACCGACAGGCGCACGCGCCAGTGCTCGTCGATCACGTAGCCAGCGTGCAGGTTGACGAGGAAGGACGAGCTCGACTCCACCGAACCGTCCTCGATCAGGTCGCGCGGCCCGAAGAAGCGACCGCGCAGCGCGACGTAGTGACCGTCCTCGGAACGCGCGGTCAGGCCGGTCGCGACGACGGTGTCGATGGCGCCCGGCACGTGATCGTCGTCACCGGCGTCCGTGAAGCGCGCCTGGCTCGCCGCGGCGTCGAGGTCGGCGGTGAGCCAGTCGTTCACCTCCCAGAAGTTGGTCCACTCGATACCCCAACGCTCGGTCGCGCCGCTGGCCTCCGTGTTGCCGGCGTCGCCCACGAACAACAGCTCCGAGTCGCTCTCGAGGTACCAGAGCGACAGCGTCGACTGAAGGCCGTCGATCGCCGTCGTGCGCACTCCGATCTCCGCGCCCCGCTGTTCGACGAGCGGATCGACGGGCGTGCCGTCACCCAGCGCCGGAGTGGTCGGGTCGTCGGTGAGTGTCGTCCCGCGCGCGTCGTTGCTGTGGAAGCCGTAGCCGGCGTTCACGTAGAACTCCGTGTCGGCCCAAGGTCCGAACACGAGGGACAGCTTGGGGCTGACGATTCCGTCCGACTCGTTGCCTGAGTTCGCGGCGAGGTCCGAGTCCACGTCGAAGAAGTACTGGTCCGCGCGCAGCCCGATCGTCGAGCGGAACCAGCCGTTCCAGAACTGCGTGCTCTCCGCGTAGGCGCCGATGCTCGTCTCGACGATCTCGTCCTCGCGCGTGGTCGACAGGATCGTGCGTTGCGACGTGCGAAAGAGGCCGTTGTCGATCCAGTCGGCGCGCGACTGCACGCCGTACCGCAGTTCGCCGTCGACACCGAAGAGCTCGGTCGCGGTCGAACGGCCGGCCTCGACGCCGAGGACCGTACGCTCGTCGGTCTGCAGGAACTGGTCGCCGTTCACCGGGTCGTCGAGGACGTAGGTGAAGTTCGAGTAGAGGTCGAGCGCGTAGTGGTACGCGTAGGCCGTGAGATCCGTGCGGTCCGCGCCATCCTCTGACCAGTGCTCGAACGTGAGGGACTGCCGGTCCGAGAGGCCGCCCGAGGTCGGGTCGAGCGTGCCGAAGCGGTCGATCAAGCCGCTGTCCACCGCTCGCTTCGGGATGTGATCCGTGGCCGTCCAGTCCGCGTCGTAGAACTCGCCCGTGAGACGCCAGCCGCGACGGTCGTCACCGTGGGTCCAGCGCGCGACGCCGCTGAGCTTCTCGTAGTCGTCCTCGACCACCCAAGGTCCGTCGTTGTGGTAGGTCTCGATCCCGACCGTGAGCTTCGAGTCGTCGAGAGCGAACGTGTCGCCGGCGACGGTGCGCATGAAGTCGAAGGAGCCGCTCTCGACCTGGACGAAGCCGAACGGGAGCTCGTCCATGTAGTCGATCGCGACGGAGCCCGCCGACGCGAAGTCACCGGCATCGGCGAAGTAGGGCCCCTTCCGGTAGCGCACGTTGCCGACGAGCTCTGGGATCAGGGGGTTCAGGTCCACGTAGCCCTGGCCGTGGCCGTGGCTGCGCAGGTTGTAGGGGACGCCGTTCACTCGCACGGCCAGGTCGGTTCCATGGTCGAGGTTGAAGCCGCGCAGGAAGAACTGGTTCCCCTTGCCGGCCCCCGAGTGCTGCGTGATGACGATGCCGGGCACCGTCTCGAGCAGCTCGCCGGGGCGCAGGAGTGGCCGGCGCTGGAGCTCCTCGGGCCCGACCTCGCCGACGGTTGCCGACTCGACGAGTCCGACCAGGTCGTTGGAACGGCCGACGACGACGGTCTCACCGACGGCGGCGGGCTCCTGCGCACGAAGCGGTGGCGAGAGTGCGACGGTCGCGGCGAGGAGCGCGCCGAAGCACGCGGGCGAGGCGGGACGGGCGAGCGCGACGACGGAGGGCCGTTGCGACCGAGAACGGCGCGCACACGAGCGCGCCGGCAAGGGCGGAGTCATGGGGGAGGAGTTCGGGACGCGAGGGGGAGACAAGTGATACGCGACGTCGCGCTGCCCATGGCCTCGAACCGGGCGGTTCGAGGCGGCGCACCTGCTCAGCCGCGCGACACGACCGCCGCCCCGATCAACCGGTACAGCGCGCGCGCACCCACGTTCGCATCCCAGCTGTCCGTCTCCGTCGGCCCGCCGTCCTCGCCCGGTGACACCTCGACCAGGTCGAGCCCGACGATCCGCTTGCCGCTCGCGCGCAGCGTCGTCAGCAACAGGCTCAACTCGTCCCAACGCAGGCCGCCCGGCACCGGCGTCCCCGTGTTCGGGCACAGGACCGGATCCAATCCGTCCACGTCCATCGTCAGGTAGATCTCGTCGGGCAGCTTGGCGATCCACTCCTTCGTCACGGCCGGCAACAGACCCGCGAGCCGCGCCGCACCCCAGGCCTCGTCGGTCAACTGCTCGACGCGGCCACCGCTCGCCGCCACGAAGTCGTTCTCTTCGGGGCACGTGTCGCGGATGCCGATCTGCACGACCTTGGCGATGCCGTCGAGGCGCTCGCAGGCGTTGCGCAGGATCGACGCGTGGCTCCAGGTGAAGCCCTCGAACGCGAGGCGCAGGTCCGCGTGCGCGTCGATGTGCAGGACGCCGACGCCCGGGTGGCGGCGCGAGACCGCGGCCAGCGCACCGAACGGCGTGGCGTGGTCGCCGCCGAGCAGCACCGGCAGTTTGCCGCGCGAGAGGGCCTCGACGGTGGCGGCCTCGACCGCCGCGTTGACGCGCTCGCCGGCGGCGTTCACGCGCTCGAGGTCGGCCAGCAGCGCCGCATCGCCGTCCACGTAGCCGGCGACCTCGACCACCCGCCGCGCCGGCTCGAAGGCTTCTTCTTGAGCAGCGACGATCCCGGCCGGCACCTCGCGCAGCGCGATCCCGCGACGCCACGGCTCGCCGAACAGCGGGCACCACAGTTCGACCTGGTGGCTGGCGCGGGCCACGGCCTCGGGGCCGAAGCGCGCACCCGGCCGGTAGCTCGTCGTGGCGTCGAACGGCACCGGCAGGACCCACACGGCCGACGCTTCCGGGTCGGGATCCACGCCGAACAGGCCGCTGTCGGGCCGCGAGGCCGCGTTTGGGTCCACGGTCGGGCCAGCGGCGTCGAACGGGCCACCGGCACTGAACGGATCGGAGGGTGCTGCGCTCATGGAGGTCAGGGTGGCGCCCGCGCGGGCCTGCGCCCAGCGCCCGCAACCGATTTCCGGCACGCTCCACCAAGAGCGCTTCGACCATCGGCGTTCCCGTCCTCGTCGGTGGCCACACAGGTCCGCCCTGCGACCTCGCCCCCGGCCACGACCCACGACCCTCCCGCCATGCCTTCGATCCAGACGGCCACGCCAGCGAACTCCGACGATCGCGGCTCGAACGAGTCCGGTTCCGGCCTCGCCGACGCCACCGGCGACGGCGAACTCCTCGCTCGGTGGCACGCGTCGCGCGACCCACTCGCGTTCGCCGAGCTCGTCCGGGCGCACGAAGCGGCTCTGCTCCACCACGCCATCGGGCTGGTGGGCGACCGCGCGCGCGCCGAGGACGTGGTGCAGGAGGTCTTCCTGAAGCTCGCCCAGAAGCCGCCCGTCCTCCCTGAAGAGGTCGCCGGCGACATGGATCGCGAGCGCGCGCAGCTGCGCAGTTGGCTGCACCGAGTGACGAGGAACGCCTGCATGGACTCATTGCGAACCGAGAAGCGGCGTCGACGTCGCGAGGAAGAAGTGGCCGGTGCCGAGGCCACGGTCGGCGGGATGGAGCGCGTCGAGGAGGCCGACACGCGGGCCGCCGTCGAACGCGGCATCGAGCGCCTGCCCGACGACCAACGCGAAGTGGTCGTGCTGCGGCTGATCAGCGAACGCAGCTACCGCGAGATCGCGGAGATCACCGGCAAGAAGGTCGGGACGGTCGGCTGGCTGATCTCCGAGGGCCTGCGCGCCTTGAGCCAGGACCTCTCGCACCTCGTTCCGGCCGGCACCAACCAACGCGGCTGAGAGCGAGCCAGCGCGGGCCGACCCGCGGGCGCGCACACGGCGCAACCGACGGATCGACCGCACGCGCCAAGTCGACGCCGCTTCGAGCCGTTCCTTCTCGCGCGCACCGCTGCACTCCAGCTTCCGAGCATCGCAGCGCCGCACCCAACCGAACACCCGGTGGACCGCACCGGCAACCTGTCATGAACTCCGACATCCAACAGCTGCTCACCGCCTACGTGCTCGGTGAGGCCACGCCCGACGAAGCGGCCCGCATCGAGGGTCTGCTCGCCGAAGACACCGAATCGGGCGCCACGCTGCGCGCCGAACGCGACCGTCTGACGGCCACGATCGCGCTCGTCCAGCAGCACGCGAGCGCCGACCTGACGCTCAGCGATACGCGGCGCGCCGACCTGATGGCGGCCAGTGCGGGCGACCACACGTTGACGCCGGCGGCGCGCGTCGGCGACACGGCGGGTGGAGCGTTGGGCGGCGCGGCGGGCGACGCCAGCGCGAGCGGCGGTGGAACGGTGATTCCGTTCCACCGCCGCCCGGTCGTCTCGGTCGCAGCGGGGCTGTTCGTGGTCGCGGGGTTGGGCTTCGCGTACGTGGCGCTCCGACCGGGTGGATTGGACTCGGTCTTCGAGCGTTCGGCGATGGCGCCCCAGGGCGAGATCGCCGACGACGCGCGGCGGGACGAACGCGTCGCGGACAGTCGCCGGGCGGATCGGGTGGAGGGTGAGCCGGCCGGTGGGCTCGCGAGCGCGCACGGGTTCTACGGCAAGAACGAGAACGCCGCAGCTGGCCTGGAAGGCGTGAGTGAGACGCTCGACGCTGCGAAGGGGGAGTTGGCGCGCATGCGTGAGGTGGGCAACGGTTCGGAAGTCGAGCTCTTCGACCAGCTCGAGGCACTCGGGTACCGGGTGGAGGAGCCCGAGTCGATCGTCCTCGACCCGAGCTCCAACGACCGCGACCTCGACGCGCCGGAGAGCCCGTTCAACTCCGACCAGTGGAACGACTCGATCGGCCTCGGTGGTGGAGCTGGTGGTGGCGGAGGAACCGTCCATTCGATCTCGGCGACGGCCCAGGGCGACTCGCCCGAAGCGGCGAGCGGCGGTACGTACCGCGGCGCCGGAGACACCGTGCCCCCCGGCTCGATCAAGGCACTGCGCTCCGGAGGTCCGACGGGCGGATTCACGGGCAACCCGCCGACGCCGGGTTCGCCGGCACAGGGCCCCGTCTCCGAGTTCGGAGTCCCCACGACGACGCCCGGTCCCTCGACGCCCAGTCCCTCGACGCGCGCCGCGAACACGTCGGTCGCGTACGACACCAACGACGGGCACGAAGCCGGACGGCGCGCGCTCGCGGGCGACGAGAACGACGGCCTGAAGGTCCAGTTCGACATGTCCATTCAGGTCGGCGACCCGGACGATGAGCTGGCGCTGCTCGCCGAACTCGGCTACGTGGCCGACGACGGCCCCACGCCCGTCGTGGGCAGTTCCGACTTCTACCTCGGCGACATCGACGTCGAAGAGGATGCACAGCTCGAGCGCCGGCGCGGCGCCTTCTCGCTCGGCTACCTCGGCGACTACGACGCCATGCGCGCCTACGAGCGCGAGATCCTCGTCTCGAAGGGGCTCGAGCCGAACGACACGGGACTGCGGCGCCTGCTGGAAGGCCTAGGCTACGTGGGCGCGGAGTACGCGGGTCCGGTGGACACGCCCGAGCTCCTGGAGGCCCGCTGGCGCCTCTTCGGCCGCACGATCCTCGAGGCGCGGCTCGACGCGGTGCTCTCGAACTGCGAGCGCCGCCCGGGCGAGTCCGTGCAGGACATGTTCTTCCGCCACTGGGGCACGCGCCCCTACACGCGGACGGCGGACGACGCGCGTTCGACCTTCGCGGCCGACGTGGACACGTCCAGCTACACGCTGGCGCGCAAGATGCTCGACAACGGCATCCTGCCCACGGCGGCGCAGATCCGGCCGGAGGAGTGGATCAACTACTTCGACGCCGAGCTCGACCAGCCGACCGACGGCGCGACGTTCGCGATCACGACCGAACTGACGCCGAACCCCTTCTATCCGAACCAACTCGGCGAACAGACGTGGTTCCTGCGCGTCGGCCTGCAGGGCAAGGTGGTCGAGGACTTCGAGCGCTCGGGCCTCGCGCTGACCTTCGTGGTCGACACGTCG
Source organism: Rohdeia mirabilis (assembly GCA_007750655.1). GTDB lineage: Bacteria > Planctomycetota > UBA1135 > UBA1135 > Rohdeia > Rohdeia mirabilis. The sequence continues at coordinate 4,666,849 of CP036290.1, read as the reverse complement.
GGCTCGATGGGCGACGGCAACCGCATCGAGCTGGTGCGCAACGCCATGCGTCAGCTGCTGACGAAGTTGGACTCGCGCGACGCCCTGGCGATCGTGGCCTTCAACAACACGGCGCGTGAAGTGCTGCCGATGACCAGTGCCACCGAACGCGGTCGCATCGAGGCCGCCATCGGGCTGCTCGGGTCGAACGGCGGGACGAATCTCGAGGCCGGTCTGGTCGAGGGCTATCGCCTCGCGGCGGAGGGTTTCGACAGCGAGCGCGAGAACCGCGTGGTGCTGCTCTCCGACGGCGTCGGCAACATCGGCGCGACCGAACAGGGGGCACTGCTCGAGAAGGTCGCCGTCCAGCGCGAGAAGCTGATCTACCTCAACACGATCGGCGTCGGGCTCGGGAACCACAACGACACGCTGCTCGAACAACTCGCCGACCGCGGCGACGGTGTGAACGACTACGTGGACACCGAGCTCGAGGCGCGCCGCGCTTTCGTCGAGAACTTCACCGGCGCGTTCCAGACGATCGCGCGCGACGTGAAGATCCAGGTCGAGTTCGATCCGACGCTGGTCCAGCAGTACCGCTTGATCGGGTACGAGAACCGGGCCGTGGCCGATCGTGCGTTCAAGGACGACCGCGTCGACGGCGGCGAGGTCGGAGCCGGCCACTCGGTGGTCGCGCTCTACGAACTGCGCGGTGTGCAGCTCGCCGCGTCGAAGTCCACGCCGGACTACGAGCTGGGCCGCGTCGCGGTGCGCTACAAGCGGCCGGGCAACGACCCAGCGGCCGAGAACGCGGTCGAGATCGGGGAGAGCATCGCGTTCAGCGACGCCACCTGGGTCTTCGACGCGGCGCCGATCGGGCTGCGCAAGAACGTGCTCGTGGCGCGCACCGCCGAGATCCTGAAGCGGTCGCACCACGCGGTCGGCAGTTCGCTCGACGTGTTGGCGGCCCAGATCCAGTCCGTCGCCAACGCGACGACCGAAGAGGACTTCCGCGCCTTCGCCGGACTGTTCGCTCGCAACCGTGCAGCCATCGGCGCGCTCGTGCGTCCGCCCTCGCCGGTCGAGGCCAAGCTCGACGAACTCAAGCACGTGCGCTACAGCCGCGCGCTCGAGGCGGAGACGATCGGCGAAGTGGACGTCGAGCGTCTGGCGCAGTTGGACGCGCGGATCGCCGAGCTCGAGGAGGACGTGCGGCGCCTGGTGCTCGACGGAGTGACACGCCGGACCGAAGCACCTAGAGCGGGCGCCGGTGGCCCCGCTGGCGGTCCGCCGACCGGAGGTCCGTCGCCCGCGGATCCGCCCGCGAAGGAAGGCGACGGCCGCTGATCCGTCCTCCTCCGTCCGTTCCGGATCCACCTGCCCTCGAGCTCGCCGACACCCATGCAGCACCACGACTCGCCCGTCTTCCGTTCGCCCTCCAGCCTTCGGTCGGGTGGCCGGAGGGCCACGAGCCGCACGAGCCGCACGTCCGCGGTGCGCACGAGCGCGCTGGCGGCCATCGCCGGCCTCGCCGCGCTGGGGCTCTCCTGCGAGGGCACGAGCGGCGGCGGCCTCGTAGCGTCGTCACCCGCGAACAGTGGGTCCGCCTCCTACAACGGCGGATCGGCCGGAGCGCTGCAACAGAAGGGGGCGCAGGCCGAGTCGCGCGGACTCGGCGCGGTCGCGGGTCCGCCGACTCTCGAGCTGTGGCGCGCGTCGGACCGGAGCGCGGAGCTCGATCTCGAGGAGAGCCTCGAATCCTCGGACGGCTACTTCTACGCGTCGCCGCTCGCTCGTCTCTCGTTGGAGGACCTGCGCGCGCTCGTCCAGCCGCTCGAGGAAGAGTCTCCCGAGGACTACTTCCAGCGCCAGCTGATGACGCGGCCGTTCGTGTCGTCGCGCGTGGACGCGGTCTCGACCTTCGGGCTCGAGACGGACACGGCGAGCTACACGTTGGCGCGGGCTCAGCTCGAGGCCGGCCGTCTGCCGTCGGCCTGGAACGTGCGCCCCGAGGAGTTCGTGCACGCGATCGACTCGGACATCCCGGCGCCCGTGCGCAGTGACTTCGCCGTCTCGACCGACCTGGTTCCGAGCCCGTTCGGCGAGCCCGGTGCGTGGATGCTGCGCGTGGGCCTGCGGGCGCGCGACGTGCAGGAGATCGAGCGCGGGCCGATCGCGCTGACGTTCGTGGTCGACCGCTCCGGTTCGATGAACAGCCCCGAGCGCATGCCGATGGTGAAGCACGTGCTCGGGCTCCTGGCCGAGCGCCTGGACGCGCGCGACCAGGTCGCGGTCGTCACCTACTCGAACGAGGCCGAGGTCCTCGTTCGGCCCACGCGCGGTGACGAGCTCGCCCGTGCGATGGACGCCATCCATTCCCTTCAGCCCGGCGGCGGCACGAACCTCGACGCGGGTCTGACGCTGGGCTGCGAGGTCGCGGCCGAAGCCTTCGTCGAGGGCGCGCAGAACTTCGTCGTGGTGCTCTCCGACGGCCTCGGGAACGTCGGCGAGACGGAGGCGGACGCGCTGCTCGCGAAGACCGAGTCGGCCCGTGCGCGCGGCCTGTTCCTGAACACGGTCGGCGTCGGCATGGGGGCGCGCGATCGCTTCCTCGAGCGCCTCGCCGACGCGGGCGACGGCCGCTGCGACTACGTGGACCGCGAGGAGGAGGCCGAACGCGCTTTCGTCGATCGCTTCACCGGTGCGTTCCAGGTCGTCGCCAAGGACGCCAAGCTGCAGGTCGAGTTCGATCCCGCGTTGGTCGGTCGGTGGCGTCTGATCGGGTTCGAGAACCGCGCGCTGGCCGACGCCGACTTCGCCGACGACGCGGTGGACGCGGGCGAGATCGGCGCGGGGCACTCGGTCGCGGCGCTGTACGAACTCGAGGACGTGGTTCTCGACGGCGACCGTCCGCTCGGTGAAGTGCGCCTGCGCTACATGTCCCAGGAACGTTCGGAAGCGACCGAGGCCCACTGGCCGATCGCGCTCGACGGGCTGTACGGCGACTGGAACGCCGCGCCGTACTCGTTGCGCGCGCAGGTCTGCATGGCGCAGTTCGCCGAGTTCCTGGCGGGCAGCGTCCACGCCGCGAACGACGCGCCGCACGCGCTCGTCGCCGAGGCGAACGGGATCGCCGCCGCCTGGCCGAACGCAGACTTCGCCGGTGCGACCCTGCTGATGGCGTCGGCGGAACCGCTGCTGGACGAACGCATGGAGCACGAACGGTCCGACCAGGTGCTCGACGCGGCGCGCCAGCTGGCGTTCGCGCACTACCAGCACCTGCTCGAAGCGCGGCGTGATCCGTCGAGCGCGGAGACGGCGGCGACCGCGGGCCAGGTCGCGGTGCTCGAGGCCGCGTTCGAGCGCGAGATCGAAGCGGCGGCGACGCGCGCCCGTTGATCGTCGTTGGATTGTCGGTACGGCGTCAGGCACGAAACTGCCACCTGCCGCCGATGACGCTGCGATTCGCAGGGTCTCGGCGCGGCAGGTGGCAGTTTCGTGCCTGACGCCGTACCGACAATCCAACGACGATCCCAGTGGCCCCCTCGGCTCGCATGGGTCAAGATGCGGGCCGCTCCTCGCCCTCGCTCCCCCCCGTGTCACGCTCCCTCACCATCCTCGTCGCCGCCCTCCTGGCAGGCGTCGGCGTCGCCCTGGGCGCGCTCGGTGCCCATGGTCTCGAGGACCGCTTCGTCGACGGCGGACAGGCCTGGTGGGAGACCGGCGTGCGCTACCAGATGTGGCACGCCCTGGCGCTCCTCGCCGTCGCCGCCATCGCGAGCCGCCCGGGAGTCGTCGTGCCACTGGCCTTCGTCCTGGGCACGGCCGGCTTCAGCGGGTCGCTGTACGCCATGGCGCTGGGGTCGAGCTGGAGCGGTTGGGGACCGATCACGCCGCTGGGCGGAACCTTCTATCTGGTCGGGTGGTTGGCGCTGATCGTGCGCGCCGCCCGCGGAGAATTCGCAACGTCCTCTGCTGCCGCGGCGGTCGGCGGCGCGAAAGGTCAGGGGCGAGGCGACTCGGGGGGCGAGGAGTGATGGGGCGAGGACGTACGAAGACGGGGCGACGGACTGGTTCTGGAGCCGCCGCGGCCATGGCCGGTGTGGTGACCGTTGTCGTCGTGACGGCGTTCGGGAGCGGCTGCGCGTCCTCCGACGAAGCGCGTGCCGCCGACGTGGCACCGCTCGAGACGGTCGAACTCGGGGCGCTCGACAGCGTGTTCCGTTGCGGCGACCTGTACCTGGCCAGCGAGCCGGACGCCGAGGTGCTCGATCTGGCGGCGCGGCGCGGATTCGGAGCGGTCATCGATCTGCGCAACGAAGCGGCGCTCGAGCGGACGCCGCTGTCGTCGCAGGCGCGCCGACTCGGACTCTCCTACTCGCACGTCGCGATCGATCCGCTCGCGCTCGACGACGCCGCGGTCGACCGCGTGCTGGCCGAGCTCGACGCGCTGTCGGCGGTCGACGCGCCGGTCCTCCTGTTCAGCGACACGGGCGACGGTTCGGCCACGGTCTTCGCGATCTACCGCGCCGCCGTGCAGGGCGTCGGAGTCGAAGAGGCGCTCGCCGACGGTCGCGCGGCCGGGATGAAGCCGGGCGTGTCCGAGGCCCAGGTCGTGCGTCAGGTCGAGCGCCTGCTCGAGCCGAGCGCGGACTCGGCCGACGCGACCAACGCGCCGACCACGCCCTCGACCTCGTCGTCGGAGAGCGACGCCGGCGGCAACGCGTAGACCACGTTGCCGAGCGGCCTGAGGAGGACGCCGCGATCGATGGCGACCTGGCGCAGCAGCGGACCGAGTTCGCTCAGGTAACCGCTCGCGCCCGAAGTCACGGGCAGGTCGAAGGCCACGATCCCGCCGGTGCGCCGCGGGCGTTCGATCTCCTCCGGCAGGGCGTCGATCAGGCGCGCTTCGATCGCTGCCCCGATCCGCTCGAGCTTCGCGGGCGTGCCCTCGTCGCGCACGACCTCGAGCGAGGCCAGCGCCACCGCGCAGCCCAGCGCGTGCCCGGTGAACGAGTGACCGTGGAAGAACGCGCGCGCTCGCGTGTCGGACAGGAACGACTCGAACAGCTCTTCGCGCGCCAGCGTGACCGCGAGCGGCATCATCCCGCCCGTCAGGCCCTTCGCCAGGCACAGGAGGTCGGGCTCGACGCCGGCCTTCGCGCAAGCGAACAGCTCGCCGGTGCGACCGAAACCGGTCATCACCTCGTCCGCGATCAGCGGCACGCCGTGGCGCGTGGCCGACGCGCGCGCCGAACGCACGAGCTCCGCGCCGTGCATCGCCATGCCGCCCGCGCCCTGGACGAGCGGCTCCATGAGGACGCCCGCCGCGCGCGGGCCCAAATCCTCGAGCGCCGCTTCGATCGCATCGGCGTCGGCCGGCACGCGCCGCACGTCGAACAACAGCGGGCGGAACGGTTCGAAGAACGGATCCGGGTCGCCGACGCTCATCGCACCGAACGTGTCGCCGTGGTAGCCGCCCTCGAGCGTCACGAACACGCGCCGCTCGCTCTCGCCGCGCTGCAGGTGGTGCTGGAACGCCATCTTCAGCGCGATCTCGACGGCGCTCGACCCGTTGTCGCTGAAGAACACGCGCGTCAGCGGTCCGGGTGCGATCGCGGTCAGCTGCTCGGCCAGCCGCACGCCGGGTTCGTGGGTCGCGCCGGCGAAGATGACGTGGTCGAGTTCGCGCGCCTGGGCCGCGAGGGCTTCGACCAGCCGCGGGTGCCCGTGCCCGTGCAGACAGGTCCACCAGGACGAGATGCCGTCGACGATCTCGCGCCCGTCCGCCAGGCGCAGCAACGAACCGCGCGCGCCGACCACCTCGAGCGGCGTGGCCTCGGTGCGGTGCTGGGTGTACGGGTGCCAGACGCACGTGCGATCGCGTGCGGCCAGTTCACCGGGTTCGAGAGTTCGTCGTCCGTCGTCCATGTGGCGAGCGCGTCGTCGGTGTGCGGTCGGTGGGGTAGCGGGGCTCAGTGGTTCGCGGTGTTCGCCGGGCGCGTGCCGAACGCCAACTGCGCGAGATCGACGCTCACGCCCCAGGCTTCGAGCGCTGCGCGTTCGAGCGTGTCGAGCCGCGGCATCTCGATCACGGGCACCGGAGCGAGACGCGCGGCGAGCGTCGCGCGGTTCGACGGGTGCGGTTCGCCGACCAGGACGACGAGCGCCGGTTCGAGACGCCGCGCGCGCAGGGCCTCCGCGGTGAGCAGCGTGTGATTGAGCGTGCCGAGTCCGCTGCGCGCGACGAGCACGAGTCGCGGCCGCACCTCCTCGAGCCAGTCGGCCTGCGTCGTTTCGTCGTCGAGCGGTACCAGCAGTCCGCCCGCGAGCTCGATCAACAGCGGCCCTCGCGCGCGCAACGCCTCGAGCCGCGGCGTGAGTTCGTGGACCGGCAGCGTGCATCCCGCGGCAGCCGCCGCTTCGTGCGGCGAGGCGGGCAGGGCGTAGCGCACGAGCGGTTCGGCGAATCGCGCGGCTTCGAGGCCCGTGCGGCGCATCACGGTCGCGGTGTCGTCGTCGGGGTCGTCCAGGTCGACCGCCCCCGTCTGCACCGGTTTCCAGTAGCGCGTGTCCTGTGGCGCGGCGAGCAGGAGCGCGGAACTCACCGCGGTCTTGCCGATGTCGGTGTCCGTCCCCACGACGCACAGCACGTCCGCGCGCTCACACCCGCCGCTCCGGACGCGAACGGACCGGTCGATGGTCGCGGGCCGCGGCGCCGCCGCCAACGCCTCGACCAGGCGCTCGACCTCGCCGTCGCTGTTGTGCGCGTGCGCCACGAGCCGCAGTCGCGCCGTTCCGTCCGGAACCGTCGGCGGTCGCACGGCGCGCACGTCGAGGTCCGACGCCGACACGCTGCGGGCCAGTTCGACGGCGTCGGCGTCCGCTCCCACGACGAAGGGCACGATCGCGCCGGCGGGTTCCGGCAGCTCGAGCGCCGCGGCGATGCGGCGCGCGTGACGCAGCGTGCGTTCGCGCTCCTCGTCGGCGCCGGCAGCGACCTCGATCGCGCGTTCGAGAGCTCCGACCAGGGCGGGCGGCGAGGCCGTCGTGAACAGGAACGCGCGCGCGGAGTTCGCGAGCCACTCGACCGTGTCCAGTGCGCCGACGACGAACGCGCCCGCGACGCCGAGCGACTTGCCGCCGGTCACGATGCGTGCGATCACGCGCGTCGGGTCGGCGCCGGCGGCTTCGGCCGCGGCCCACGACCCCGCGCCGTTCGGACCGAGCAGTCCGACCGAGTGCGCTTCGTCGACGACGAGCCACGCGTCGTGCCGCGCGCACAGTTCTGCCAACTCGCCCAAGGGGGCCAGGTCGCCGTCCATGCTGAAGACCGACTCGACCGCGACGAGTCGACGGCGTGCGCCGCGCGCTCGCGCCAGTCCGTGCTCGAGTTCGTCGAGATCCAGGTGCGCGAAGACCTCGACACGCGCGCGCGAGAGGCGCACGCCGTCGATCAACGACGCGTGGTTCAGCGCGTCCGAGAAGACCGCGTCGCCGCGGCCGCACAGGGCCCCGATCGCGCCGAGGTTGGCCTGGTAGCCGCTCGGGAACAGGATCGCCGCCTCGGCGCCCAACCACTCGGCGACCGCCCGTTCGGCCCGCGCCGCCGGGACCGCGGAACCGCCCAGTTGGCGCGCGGCGGTCGAACCGGCGCCGTGTTCCGCGAGCGCCGCGCGCGCCGCGTCGACGATCTCGGGTCGGCGCGCCAGCCCGAGGTAGTCGTTGCTGGCGAAGTCCGCTCCGGCGGCGGCGCGCGGAGGCCACGGTCGCCGGCGACCCTCCGCGGACAGGCGCGCGAGGGCGTCGCGCAGTTCCACGGGCAGTCCGGCGTTCACGCCTGGCGGCTCGCCCGACCGTCGCACGGGGCGGGCGCGAGGCTGGCGAGCCCGAGCTTCGACAGCAACGCGGCGTCGCTGGCCGGGTCGGGGTTCGAAGTGGTGAGCAGTTCGTCGCCCACGAAGATCGAGTTCGCACCGGCCATGAAGCACAGGGCCTGACCGGCCTCGCCGAGTTCCTTGCGACCGGCGGACAGGCGCACGTAGCTGGTCGGCATGAGGATGCGCGCGGCGGCGACCACGCGCACCACGTCGGTCCAGTCGACCGGGTTCTCGTCGGCCAGCGGCGTGCCACCGATGCGGACCAGCGAGTTGACCGGGACGCTCTCGGGCTGGGGGTCGAGCTCGGCCAGTTGCGCGAGCAGTTCCGCGCGCGCCTCGTCGCCCTCGCCCAGACCGACGATCCCGCCGCTGCAGACCTTGACGCCCGCGGCGCGCACGTTGTCGAGCGTGCGCAGGCGGTCGGCGATCGAGCGGGTCGAGATGACCTTGTCGTAGTGGCTCGCGCCGGTGTCGAGGTTGTGGTTGTAGTAGTCGAGGCCGGCGTCGGCGAGGCGCGCGGCCTGGTGCTCCTCGAGCATGCCGAGCGTGACGCAGGTCTCCAGGCCGAGCTGCTTGACGCCCGACACCATCTGGCACACCGCGTCGAACTGCTCGCCGTCGCGCACGCCGCGCCAGGCGGCGCCCATGCAGAAGCGGTCGGCGCCGTTGGCCTTGGCGCGGCGGGCCTCCTCGAGCACGGCGTCGACCTCGGCGAAGGGCGTGCGCTCGACCGGCGTGTCGTAGTGCGCGCTCTGCGAGCAGTACTTGCAGTCCTCGGGGCAGCCGCCGGTCTTGATGGAGAGGAGCTGGGCGCACTGGATCCGCGCGGGGTCGTGGTGCGCGCGGTGGACCTGCGCCGCCTCGAACACGAGGTCGAGCAGGGGGCGGGCCAGCAGCTGGGCCGCGCGCTTCACGGCGGCGGCGCTCGGCCGGGGGACGGCGGTGGCGTCGGTCGCGTCGGTGCTCGCGGGCGCGGAGGTCGTGGGCTCGGGCATGGGCCTATGCTATCCCCGCGCCCGGCCCAGCCAAGCCGGGCTCCGCCATCCCGCCGCGCCCTGCGGCCGATCCCCCGCTCCACGCCCCACCCCTCGTCCCTGGTCCATGTCCAAGCCCGCGCGCCTGCCGAACTACTGGGAGTACATCCGCGTCGAAGAGCTGCTCGCGCTCCAAGGCGGTCTCGACGGCGACGAGGGCGCGATGGAGAACGACGAGGTCCTCTTCGTCACGGTCCACCAGATCTTCGAGCTGTGGTTCAAGCTCGTCCTGCGCGAGCTGAAGTCCGGCCGCGACCTCCTGCGGCGGCCGCTGGCCGAGGAGGACCTGTCCGGGGTCGTCGACGGCGCGCGCCGGGCCACGGTCGTCCTGCACCACGCGGTCTCGCACTTCGAGGTGGTCGAGACGCTCAAGACGGCGGGGTATCTGCGCTTCCGCGACAAGCTGATGCCCGCGAGCGGCTTCCAGTCCGCGCAGATGCGCCAGATCGAGATCCTGATGGGGCTCGACCAGGACGAGCGCATCCCGCTCGGCACCGAGGGCAGCTTCATGCAGGCGCTGCGGTCGCACGACGGTGGCGAGTCGTCGGCCCTGCGTCGCGTGCAGGCGCAGATCGACGATGGTCCGACCCTGAAGGACGCGCTCTACGACTGGCTCTGGCGGACGCCGATCGACGGCTGCGGTCCGGACGATCCGGAGGCCGATGCGGCTCTCGACCGGTTCGTCGTGGCCTACTCCCGCGCGCACGCCAGCGAGGTGGATCGCAGCGAGCGCCTGGCTCTCGAGCGCACCCACTCCGCCGAGGAAGGGGCGAAGCTGCGCGCGCGCTACGCCGCCGAACGACAGGCGTTGACCGACCACCTGGCCGCCGACGGGAACCCACGCGACCGACGGATCCGCGCCGCGCTGTTGTTCATCCTGGGCAACGCGCGCCTGCCGTTGTTGGCCTGGCCGAACGCGCTGCTCGAGGCGATCACCGCTCTCGAGCAGGCGTTCATCGTCTTCCGCCAGCGCCACGCTCGCATGGTCGAACGCGTCATCGGGCGCCGCACCGGAACCGGCGGTTCGAGCGGCGTCGACTACCTGGACCAGACGGCCCTGCGCTACCGCGTGTTCACCGACCTGTGGGCCGCCCGCACCTACCAGATCCGGCCCGAAGCGATGCCCGAACTCACGCGGCCCGAGTTCTACGAGTTCGCGACGGGCTGAGGGCGCCGCGGGGTTTCCGGGCGAAAGATGCCGAGAATCGCGGTCTTGACCATCCGTTGATCTTCCCCGAGTACGCTTCCGGCGCCCCATTCACCCATCGAGGCCATGGTCTCCGACTCCAACACCGAATCCGTACTCGTCGTCGAGGACGAGACCGACCTGCGCGAGCTCCTCGAGCTCCACCTCCTTCGGGAGGGTTTCCGCGTTCTCACGGCCGAGGACGGTCGTCGTGGCTTCGAGATCGCGGCGTCGGAACGCCCGGATCTCGTCGTCCTCGACTGGATGCTGCCGACCATGAGCGGGCCAGAGGTGGCGCGACTCCTGCGCGGCCGCAAGGACACGCGCAGCATCGGCATCCTGATGCTGACGGCGAAGGGCGAGGAAGGCGACGTCGTGGAGGGGCTCGAGTCGGGCGCCGACGACTACGTCACCAAACCGTTCCGTCCGAAGGAGCTGATCAGCCGCGTGAAGGCCGTGCTGCGGCGGCGCGCCGTCGAGGACGACCGCGAGAAGCGCCACATCGTCGTCGGCAAGCTGACGATGGATCGCGACCGTTTCGAGCTCCTGGTGGACTCGGAGCCGGTGATCCTGACGCGCGCCGAGTTCCGCCTCTTGTGGACGCTCCTCAATCACCCCGGTCGCGTGTTCACGCGCGGCGAGCTGGCGGAGGAGATCACGGCGGGGGAGTCGATCATCCTCGAGCGCAACGTGGACGTCCACGTGAGCGCGGTCCGCAAGAAGCTCGGCGACGATGGCGACGTGATCCAGACCGTGCGCGGCATCGGCTATCGCTGCAAGGACTGATGCGGGCGTGGTGCCCTTCGGTACGGTGCCTGTCACGAATGTGCCACCTGCTGGCGACGTCGTTGCGATTCGCAGCGGCGCGGCGCAGCAGGTGGCACATTCGTGACAGGCACCGTACCGAAGGGCACCACGCCGTTCCGCTCGCTCTCGCCCTCGCCCTCGCCGGTTGCGCGCCCACGGACGACGGACCGCGACCGGTGCGTGTCGCGGTGGCGGCCAGCGCGGCAGGCGTGACGCGCGAACTCGCCGCGCTCTTCGAGGCGCGCGCGGACGGCGCACCCGTCGAGCTCTCGATCGGGTCCACGGGCGGGCTCTACGCCCAGATCCGCAACGGCGCCGAGTTCGACCTGTTCCTCGCGGCCGACGCCGAGCGCCCGCGTCTGCTCGTGGACGAGGGTCTCGGGCAGGAGTCGAGAACCTACGCGATGGGGCGTCTGGCGCTCGTCGGCGCGCTCGACGAGGCGTGGGACGCGGCGCTCGTCGGCGGAGTCGGCGACGCTGCGCGCGACGGTGAGTCCGAAGGGCGCGCAACCCTGATCGCCATCCTGCAGGCGCCGGGCGTCCAACACGTCGCGATCGCCAACCCAGCGACCGCTCCCTACGGTGCGGCGGCGCTCGAGGTCCTCGAGCGGCTCGGCCTCCGCTCGGAGCTCGAACCGCGCCTCGTGCAAGGTGCCGACGTCGGCCAGACGCACCACTTCGTCGCGACCGGTGCGGCGGAGTTGGGATTCGTCTCGTTGGCCCAGGCGCGAGCGCGCGAAGGGGAGCCGCTCTTCGAGATTCCCGCCGATCTCTTCACCGAGCTGCGGCAGGACGCGGTCCTGCTCGACGACTCGCCGGGCGCCCGAGCCTTCTTCGACCACCTGGGGTCCGACGACGCGCGGCGGGTGCTCGAGGGCGCCGGCTTCGGCCTGCCTTCGGACGGTTGAGCCCTCGCGGACGGCCGGTCGCGCGGCACACTCGTCGCCGTGGATTGGTCCGCCCTGCGCCTGAGCGGTGAACTCGCCGCCGTCACGACACTCGTGCTCCTCGTGATCGGTACGCCGCTCGCGTGGTGGCTCGCCGGTGGGCGCAGCACCCTGCGCTCGGTGGTCGAGACCATCGTGGCGCTGCCGCTCGTCCTCCCGCCGACCGTGCTCGGCTTCTACCTGCTCGTCGTCATGGGGCCGCGCGGACCGATCGGCGAGCTGCTCGACGATCTCGGTGGCCCGAAGCTCGTCTTCACGTTCACGGGCCTCGTCGTGGCCTCGGTCCTGTTCTCGCTGCCGTTCGTTGTCCAGCCGCTGCGCAACGCGTTTCGCGCGCTCGGTCGGCGGCCCGTCGAAGCGGCGGCCACGCTCGGCGCGGGTCCGGTCGACCGCTTCCTGACCGTCGTCGTTCCGAGCGTGCTGCCGGCCTACGTGACCGCGGCGGTCCTGGCGTTCGCCCACACGGTGGGGGAGTTCGGGGTCGTTCTGATGATCGGCGGCAGTCTGCCCGAGACGCGCGTGGCGTCGATCGCGGTCTGGGAAGCGGTCGAGAGCCTCGACTACGACCGGGCCCACGCCATGAGCGCGGTGCTCGTGGCCGGGTCGTTCGTCGTGCTGCTCGCGGCGAACCTCCTGGAACGGCGCGCTGCGCGTGGGAGCGAAGCGTGAACGCGGACCAGGGGCGGGGCGTCGAGGCGGAGCTGCGGCTGACGCGTCCGGGCTTCGAGCTCGACGTGGATCTCGCGGTCGCCGGCGGGTGCATCACGTCGGTCGTGGGTCCGTCGGGCGCCGGCAAGACCACGCTCCTGCGCTGCCTCGCGGGGCTCGAGCGCGACGTGCGTGGACGGATCGTCGTGGCGGGCGAGACCTGGCTCGACGCGAGCCGTGCGCTGCCGACCCACCGCCGGCGGCTGGGCTTCGTCTTCCAGGACGCGTCGCTGTTCGGCCACCTCGACGTGCGCGGCAACCTGCGCTACGGCGAGCGGCGCGTGCCCCGCGATCAGCGGCGTGCGGCCTTCGACGAGGTGGTCGCGTGGCTCGAGCTCGACGGGCTGCTCGAGCGGCGCGTCCACGGGCTGTCGGGCGGTGAACGTCAGCGTGTGGCGCTCGGTCGCGCTCTGCTCGCGAGTCCGAGCTTGTTGTTGATCGACGAGCCGCTGTCCGCGCTCGACGCCGCCGCGCGCGAACGGATCCTGCCCTGGCTCGAGGATCTGCCCGCCCGCTTCGCCGCGCCGGTGCTCCACGTCTCGCACTCCCTGCGCGAGGTGGCGCGCCTCGCCCGCGACCTGGTGTGGCTCGAGGACGGCCGCGTCCGCGAGGCGGGCCCGGCGCGCGAACTGCTGCCGCTCGTGGGGTCGACCGACGACGAGTTGGCCGCTGCCCTGCGCGGGACGCTCGTCGAGCACCACGACGACGACGGGTTGAGCGCGGTCGACGTCGACGGCGTGACGTTCTTCGTGCGCCGTGTCGACGCGCCGCTCGGGTCGGGTGCGCGTCTGCTCGTGCAGGCGCGAGACGTCTCCGTCGCACTCGAGGCGGACTCGGGGTCCAGCATCCTCAACGAAGTGCCCGTCGTGCTGGCCCGCGTGCGGCGCGTGGCCTCGGGCGCGATCCTCGAGCTCGACACGCCGCGGGGTCAGAGGCTCTACGCCCGCATCACGCGGCGCTCGCTGCGGTTGCTCGCGCTCGATCGACCCGAAGCCGTCGGCCGCGACCTGTTCGCGCGCGTGAAGAGCGTGGGCGTCGCTCCGTCGGGAACCCGAGCGAGCTGACGTGGTGCCGCCGGCGTGGCTCGAACGCCCTCACCGACGCACCGGGCCCGCCGACCGCGAGTGCGATCGACGGGCCCGTGGGGGAGGTCCTTCAGCGAGATCCGACCGGGGAGTGCAGGCCGGCGAATCGCGCTGAAGGTTCCGGTGCGCGGCTCAGAACGTGAGCTGGAAGCGCACGACCGCAGAGTCCTTGTCGGTGGTCGCGCCGCCCGAGTCCTCGGACTCGGCCATGTTGTAGTTCAGCATGATGCGCGCGTTCTGGTTGAGGTACCAGTTGGCGCCGAGCGTGATGAGGTTGCCTTCGACGGCCGCCGAAGCGCCGGCGACGGGCGAGTCGCTGAAGTCGATCATGCTGTAGCGCGCGACGAACTCGAGCGCGCCGGTGCCCTCGCCCCAGCCCTGCCACGGGTTCTTCGGCTTCACGCCGGTGAACAGGCCGTCCTTGTAGGGACGCACGTCGTCGGTGGCGAACCAGCTGACCTGGACGTACGAGCCGTCGAGGGTCGTGTCGGCGTTGCCGGTCGTGCCGTCGATGTCGACCTGGCGGTACTCGGCCTGGGCCGAGAACGCGCCGAAGACGGCCGCCAGTTCGAGGTTCATGCGCTGGATGCCGTCGGACGGGATGCCGGCCAGCGTGACCAGGTCCGGGCCGCGGCTCACGCCCGGATCGGCGTCGAAGCCGATGCCGTCGTTGCTGCTGCCGTGGGTCAGGCCGGCGCCGAAGTGCATGAACGAGTCGTCCGTGTCGCCGATCGGCAGTTGGTACGTGCCGCGCACGGCTGCTTCCCAGTGGCCGCCCGCCGCGTCGCCGTACGAGTCGGTCTCGTTGTTGACGATCGCGGCCTTCCAGGTGCCCTGGCCGTCGGCGAACGAGGCGCCGGTCGCGATGCCCGAGGCGCGCATGATCGACAGCGCGTCGATCGGCGAGCGTTCGACGAACGCCATGTAGTTCGACGACGTCTGCGTCTCGAGGCCGTGCGGGGCGAAGAACTGTCCCACCTGCAGGTACAGCGGGCCGAGGAGGCCGTTGTACTTGATGTACGCGTCGCGGAAGTCCGCGTCACCGCCCGCGAAGTCGAAGGCGAAGTTGTAGTCGACGTTCTCGTTGACGGTGCCGCGGATGTAGACCCGACCGCGACGGAAGCGGGTGCCGTCCGTGGCCTGGTTGCCGTCGTCGGTCCAGATGCCGTCGTAGTGCAGGCGGCCGCCGATGCGCGACGTGAAGCGCTTGTCGGCGGTCTCGAAGCGGAGGTCGCCGTTGTAGTAGAGGCGCGTGACGTCGGTCGACGTGATCGCGGTGACCGGGGTGGACGACTTGGCGCGCTCTTGCGCGTGCGCGACGGTCGGAACGAGTGCCAGGCAGACGCCAGCCGTCAGAAGGGTGCGACTCATGCGATGGAGACCTTGTCGGTGTCGGGGGTCGTGATGGATCCGAGACCTCGGCGTCACAGAGCGTCGAGCGGATCGCGGGTGGGCCACGAGTGACCGCCCAGAGCGTTTACAATGTGAGGGCGGATTGCCACTGGGCGGTGGGGTGTCCCACGAAGTCCCATCTCGGCGACGGGAGCTTGCGCCCGTCTGCGTCGCGTTCCGTGCACGGCTTGAAGCGCAGCCCCAAGTGGCTGTTCTGTTGGGATTTAGGGCGATCGATCGCGCTCCGTCCCCACTCGGGCGGCCTGGAGGCAACTCGGCCGCCGAGACGCCGTCATTGACAGCATCTTTACACGGGCTTTGGCCGACGCTGAGGGAACGCCTATCTACTGCTCGCGCTTCGAGGTCGCTGGCCGTCCCCTTCATTGCGCGGATCGGCTGCCACCTCACTCCACCACCACCTCTTCCCGAGGTCCCCAATCGTGAAAGTTCTGATCGGACTCTGTGGCCTGGCGCTGAGCGCTGGCCTGGTTGCCGCCCCCCTCGTGGACGACGTCGAGGTCGATCCGCGCTTCCCCGAATACAGCCGCGGTGATGGTGTCACCGGGAACATCAAGAGTGTCGGTTCCGACACGATGAACAACCTCATGGCCCTGTGGGCCGAGGGCTTCAAAGGTCACTACCCCAACGTCCAGGTCGAGATCGAGGGCAAGGGCTCGTCGACCGCGCCGCCCGCTCTCATCGAGGGCACGTCGAACTTCGGTCCGATGAGCCGCGCGATGAAGGAGAAGGAGATCGACAGCTTCCGCAAGGAATTCGGCTACGAGCCGGTCGGTCTGCCCGCCGCCGTCGACATGCTCGCGGTCTTCGTCCACCGCGACAACCCGATCGAAGGCCTGACCCTCGAGCAGGTCGACGCGATCTTCTCCAAGGCCCGCAAGGGTGGCTACGCGGAGGACGTCGTGACCTGGGGCCAGCTGGGTCTGACCGGCGAGTGGGCCGACAAGGAGATCAGCCTCTACGGGCGCAACTCCGCCTCGGGCACCTACGGCTTCTTCAAGGACAACGCCCTCTTCAAGGGTGACTTCAAGGACAGCGTCAAGGAGCAGCCCGGCAGCTCCGCCGTCGTCTCCGGTATCGCCAAGGACCGCTACGCCATCGGCTACAGTGGCATCGGCTACAAGACCGCCGACGTGCGCGTGGTCCCGCTGAAGCGCGACGGCGACGAGCGCTTCTACCCCGGCGAGCCGGAGTTCGGCTACTCGGGCGACTACCCGCTCGCGCGCTTCCTCTGGCTGTACATCAACTACGAGCCGGAATCCGAGCTCGAGCCCCTGCGCCGCGAGTTCCTGCGCTACCTGTACAGCACCTCGGGACAGTCCGCGATCATCGAGGACGGCTACCTGCCGCTGCCGGCGAACGTCGCCCGTGACAGCGCCGCTCGCGTCGGCATCACGATCGAGCTGCGCCAGCCGCCCAAGAAGAAGCGCGAAGACGCCAAGTAGAGCCGCGAGGGACTCCCCGACCGGTTCGAGCACCTGCAGCGCGGCGACCCGTCCCACGACGGGCCGCCGCGTTGCGCGCTGATCCCCGCTCTCCACGGGCTCGCGCGTGCACCCGACGCGCCACTCACGCGAGCTCGCCCGTGCGCCTGGACAGCGCGGCCCACGGCGCTACCATCCCCGCGACGGTCCGCTCCCCCAACTCGGCCCCCCTCTCCAGACCGCCATGACGACCGATGAAGGCACGGGACGCGAGGCGCCCGCGACCGCGCGCCAGGCGGCGTTCACCGGCAAGCCTCGCCGGCGTGGCACCACCTTCCAGGTGCGTGCCGCCGAGATCGCAGCGCGTTCCCTGATCACCGCCGGCGGACTCGGCACGATCCTGGCCGTCACGCTGATCTTCGTCTTCCTGTTGATGGTCGTGGCGCCGCTCTTCACGAGCGCGACCCTCGAGACCCGCGGCACGAACAGCGTCGAGTCCTCGGTGATCACCGCCATCGGCGTGGACCGCTACGAGGCGCTGAAGTGGATCGCCAGCGCCGACGGTCGCGTGCTCTCGATGACCGCGGATCGCGTCGAGGTGATCGACGAGCTCTCGACCGCGCGCGACGGCGTCGGAGTCCCGACCGCCCAGACCTTCTCGCCGACGCTCGATCACGCGGTGCTCGGCTACGAGGACGGAGGCGTAGTCCTCGTCGACATCAGCTTCGAAGAGGACTACCTCGACGGCGCGACCGAGGGCCTCGGAGATCTCGCGGAGGGCGAGACGCGCGTCGTCGACGGCTGGGCCGTCCAGCGCACTCCGGTCGGTCAACTGCGCGCCACGCGCCTCGCGTGGGAGGCCACCGAGCCCGACTTCCCCTTCGAAGGCTCGGCCGTCCACCTGGTGGACTCGACCGACGTGGCCGGCAGTCCGATCTACGCGACGCTGACGGCGGACGGCCAGTTGGCGCTGACCAAGATCCGAGTCAGGACGAGCATGTTCGGGGGCGAGACCCGCACGCCGTCCTCGATCGAGCTGCCCTACGAACAACCCGACGGCGCCGGCCTGCCGCTCGCGCTGTTCCTGAACGGTCGCGGGTCGGACGTCATGCTCCTGTGGGCCGACGGCACCTACCACCGCTACCGCGAGAACGACGAAGGGGAAGGGGCGCTGGTCGAGACCCGCGACCTGGTCGCCGATCCGAACGCGCGCATCAGTGCCTGGACCCAGATGCTCGGCAAGGAGTCGCTGGTCCTGGCCGACGACACGGGGGGCGTGACGACGTGGTTCCTGGTGCGCGACGCGGACGATCCGTCCAAGCTCGTGACGGTGACGTCGGGCTCGATGCCCAAGCTCACGGGCCGGCACGTCACCGCGCTGACGCCGTCGCCCTCGTCGCGTCTGCTCGTCGGCGGCACGAACGACGGCAAGGTCGAGGTCTACCACGCGACGACCCACCGCTTGATGGGTGAGTCCGACCTGGGGCTCGACGCCGCCGTCACCGCGGTCGAACTCTCGGCCGAAGAGACGTCGATCCGCGCGGCGGCGGGCTCGTCCCTGGTGACGCTCACCCTCGACCCGAAGTACCCGGAAGCGAGCGTCGGAACGCTGTTCGGCAAGGTCTGGTACGAAGGCTATCCCGAGCCCGAACACGTCTGGCAGTCGACCGGCGGGACCGACGAGTTCGAGCCGAAGCTCGGGATGGTGCCGCTCGTCTACGGCACCCTCAAGGCGACGACCTACTCGATGATCTTCGGTGCGCCGCTCGCGATCCTGGCGGCGATCTTCACGTCCGAGTTCCTGAGTCGGCGGCTGCGCTCGCGGGTCAAGACGGTCATGGAGCTGATGGCGTCGTTGCCCAGCGTCGTGCTCGGCTTCCTCGGCGGTCTCGTCATCGCACCGTTCGTCCAGGACCAGCTCGCGGGTGTCATCGGAGTGCTGTTCGCGCTGCCACTCGCGTTCCTGTTCGGCGCGCACCTGTGGCAGCTGATTCCGCGGCGTCTGACCCTGCCCTGGAACAACGGCTGGCAGCGTTTCGCCATGATCGTGCTCGCGATCCCGATCGCCGTGGCCATCGGCGCGATCGCCGGTCCGGTGTTCGAAGGCCTGTTCTTCGGCGGCAGCGCCCAGTCGTGGCTGGCCGCCGAGTCGGGCGAGGGCGCGGCCGGTGGTTGGGCGCTCGTCACGCTGCCCCTGTGCATCCTCGCGGTGCTGCTCTTCATCACGCGCGTCGTCGATCCGCTGTTGCGCGACCGCCTGGTCACGACCGAGCACAAGCACCTGGCTCGCATCCAGCTCGCGAAGTTCATCGTCGGCGGGTTGGCCGCTCTCGGACTCGCGTTCGTGGTCGGCTTCGGGCTCAGCGCCGTCGGAGCCGATCCGCGCGGCGGTGTGATCGACACCTACGTCCAGCGCAACGCGCTCGTCGTCGGCTTCGTGATGGGCTTCGCCATCATCCCGATCATCTACACCCTGGCGGAGGACGCGCTGTCGAGCGTGCCCGAACACCTGCGCCACGCATCGCTCGGCGCGGGTGCGACGCCCTGGCAGACCGCCATGCGCGTCATCGTTCCGACGGCCATGTCGGGCCTGTTCTCGGCCGTCATGATCGGACTCGGCCGCGCGGTCGGTGAGACCATGATCGTGCTGATGGCGACCGGCAACACTCCGATCATGGAGATGAACATCTTCAACGGCTTCCGGACGCTGTCCGCCAACATCGCCGTCGAGCTGCCCGAGGCTGTGAAGGAGAGCACGCACTACCGCGTCCTCTTCCTCGCCGCCCTGACCCTGTTCGCCATGACCTTCGTGCTGAACACGGCGGCCGAGATCGTCCGACAGCGCTTCCGCAAGCGGGCCTACCAACTGTGAGCAGCAACAGCACGAGCACGGCCGTCGGCGAGCCCGAACGGAGCCAACGCGGACCCGCCCCCAAGCGCCACGTGCGTCGGCGTCGGGTCACGCCGCTCCGCGCCCACGGCGAGCCGATGGTCTGGCTGACGGGCGGCTCGCTCGCGCTCGGACTCCTGATGGTCTTCGGACTGTTCGGACTCGTCGCGATCCGAGGCTTCTCGACGTTCTGGCCGAGCGAGGTCGTGCGCTTCACCACCGAGTCGGGCGAAGTCGTCCTCGGTCAGGTGCGGGGCAGCGAAGAGCGGCTCCTCACCGAGGACCAGCTCCAGCAGCTCGAGGACCAGAAGGGCGCCGAGACGGTGGCCGCGGTCCGCGCCAACGGCGACCGCACCGAACGCCGGCGCGTGCGCTCGGTCAACCTGTTCGACACCGACAAGAACACGACGGCCTGGTTCGACGACTTCGAACTCGAAGGGTCGACGGCCGGCCTCGACGGTGCGTGGGAGCGCGCGATCGAGCGACCCGAATGGGCCTTGACCGTCGAGCGCTACGCCGAGGGCCGCTACTTCGGCGAACTCGTGGGGTTCCGGTCGGGCGACACCGTCGAGGAGGACCTCGACGCGGCCTGGGCGGCCTTCGAGGCCTCGCGAGCGCGCGTCGACGAGGCGCGCGCCGATTGGAAGTACATCGTCGGCGTGCGCATCGGTCGCGACCTCAGCGCCGCCACGAAGGACGCCGAGCTGTCGGCGCGCAAGGTGGCGCTGAACGAGGGTGAAGGCTCGGTCGAACACCTCGCGGCCGTCGCGCGCGCCGAAGAGCTGGGCGACGAGAACGCGCTGCTGACGAAGGAGCTCCAGGCCGAGGCCAACACCATCGAGCAGGGCGCCCGCGACGCGGCGCTGTTGGTGCGCAACGCCCGAGGCGAGGTCGACGAGATCGAGGTCTGGGACGTCGTACGCGCCATCCCCGCCAACCGGATCGGCACGCTCGGAGCGCTCGGGGTGTACGTCGACCGCTGGCTCGAGTTCCTCATCGACGACCCGCGCAAGGCGAACATGGAAGGCGGCGTCTTCCCGGCGATCTTCGGCACCGTGTTGCTGACGCTGCTGATGTGCTTCGTCGTCGTGCCGTTCGGTGTGCTCGCTGCGCTGTACCTGCGCGAGTACGCCAAGCAGGGCCTGATCGTCTCGATCGTGCGCGTCGCGGTGAACAACCTGGCCGGCGTGCCGAGCATCGTGTTCGGCGTCTTCGGACTCGGATTCTTCTGCTACTTCGTCGGCGGCGAACTGATCGACCCGCTGTTCTTCCCGCACTACGGCAACGAGCCCGTGTACGGCGGCGGCGGCATCATGTGGGCGTCACTGACGCTCGCCCTGTTGACCCTCCCGGTCGTCATCGTCGCGACGGAAGAAGCGCTGGCCGCCGTTCCGAGCTCGATGCGCGAAGGCTCGTACGCCTGCGGCGCGACCAAGTGGCAGACGATCCGCCGCATCGTGCTTCCGCGCGCGATGCCCGGAATCATGACCGGGATGATCCTCGCCATCGCTCGCGGCGCGGGCGAGGTGGCACCGCTGATGCTGGTCGGCGCGATGAAGGTGGCGCAGTCGCTGCCCCTCGACGCCCAGGGACTGCACCCCGAACGCAAGTTCATGCACCTGGGATTCCACATCTACGACCTCGGCTTCCAGAGCCCGGACAGCGAGGCGGCGATCCCGATGGTCTACACCACGACGCTGCTGCTGATCCTGATCGTCGTCGCGCTCAACCTGACCGGCGTGTGGGTGCGATCCCGGCTCCGTCAGCGCTATGCGGCGGCCGGCGCCTGATTCCGCGACGAGCCTGCTGCGCCGATCCCGACTTCCTGCGATCATTCACGTGACCCGCCTTCCCTCCTCCCCGTACCGCACCGCCGCCGGCGCGTCCGACGCCCCGACCGGCCCCGAGCGAATCATGGAGACCACTCCCCACTCCCGAACTCCGATGAACGAGCCGCCGACGACTCGACCGGCCGTGCAGGGAACGGTTCGACCGGACGACGTGCGATCGGTCTTCGACGCGGTGTCGAAAGGCGAAGCGTTCGAGACCTGTGTCCACCCCGAAGTGGCCGAGGAGGACGCCGTCCTGGAGGTCTCCGACTTCGACCTCTGGTACGGGGAGAAGCGCGCGCTCTACCAGATCGGGATGCGCGTCCCGGTGGGCAAGGTCACGGCGCTGATCGGCCCTTCCGGCTGTGGCAAGTCGACACTGCTGCGCTGCGTGAACCGGATGAACGACCTGATCGACTCGGTCAGGATCGAGGGCGACATGCGCCTCAGCGGCGACGGGATCTACGGCCCGAAGGTCGACGTGATCGAGCTGCGCAAGCGCATCGGGATGGTCTTCCAGAAGCCCAACCCGTTCCCGATGAGCATCTTCGAGAACGTCATCTACTCCCTGCGCATCGACGGCGAGCGCAACCGGACGGTGCTCGACGAGGTCTGCGAACGCTCGCTGCGGGGCGCCGGACTGTGGGACGAGGTCAAGGACCGCCTCCAGGACAGCGCCCTCGCGCTCTCGGGTGGCCAGCAGCAGCGTCTGTGCATCGCGCGCGCGATCGCGGCCGAGCCCGAGGTGCTGCTGCTCGACGAGCCCTGCTCGGCGCTCGACCCGATCGCGACCGGTCGCATCGAGGACCTGATCGAGGAACTCAAGGGCGCGTACTCCATCCTGATGGTGACGCACAACATGCAGCAGGCTTCGCGCGCGAGCGACTACACGGCCTTCATGTACCTGGGCCGCATGATCGAGTTCGGTCCGACGGAGTCGATCTTCCTGCGCCCCGAGCTGCAGGAGACCGAGGACTACGTCACGGGCCGGTTCGGCTGAGAAGCGCTCGGTCGGGGGATTCGCGACTTTGGCGTTCCCTTGCGGCTTCCTTACAGTTGGTGGCCCAGCCCGCACCCCGCGGTGACGGGCCCAGACACCCATGAGCATCCACCTCCACTCCGACCTCCAGGCGCTCCAGCGCAAGCTTCTCTATCTCGCCGCCGAGGTCGAGGAGAGCGTCCGCCGTGCCATGCGCGCGCTGGTCGAGCGCAAGCAGGATCTCGCGCTCTCGGTCATCGAGGGCGACCGCGCCATCGACGAGCGCGAGGTCGAGCTCGAGGAGGACTGCCTCAAGGTGCTCGCGCTGCACCACCCGGTGGCGAACGACCTGCGCTTCGTCACGTCGTGCCTCAAGATCGACAACGACCTCGAGCGCATCGGCGACCTGGCGGTCAACATCGCCAAGCGCGTCGCGACGCTGACGGTCTCGCCGCCCCTGCCGATCCCCGACGGATTGCTGCGCATGGCCGACGAGGCCGCTCGCATGTTGCGCGAGAGCCTCGACGCGTTCGTGCGCGGCGACGCCCAGGTCGCGCGCCGCATCTGTCGCGAGGACGATCTGATCGACGACCTGCACTCGGACATCAACCGCGACGTGATCAGTCAGATGGAGCTCAACCCGACCGCGGTCGAGCCCTACATCCTGCTGCTCGGCATCTCGAAGAGCATCGAGCGCGTCGCGGACCACGCGACCAACATCGCCGAGGACGTGGTCTACATCGTCGAGGGCGAGATCATCCGCCACGGTCGCGGACCGCGGCCGAAGAGCGCGCCGAGCCAGCGCTGAGCGGTCGCGCGGCGCCCTTCGGGCGCGGCGGGAGCACTCGGGACGCTGCACGCGGGGCGCTTCACTCAGGGCGCTACACGCCGTGCGCTGCACCGCGGGGCGCTGCACTCAGGGCGACGTCGCCCGCTCCACGCCTCCGGCCCGAACGCGCCGTTCAGTCGAGGTGCCCCTGGTCGGAGTCGCCCATCTCGACGCCGCCGTTCGGGAAGTAGTCCCGCCAGCGCCCGGACACGGTCGCCGCCGTCGCTGCGTCGCAGAACAGTTCCTCCGGGTACCAGGGCTTCATGCGCGCGTCGATGACGAGCGGCGGGTGGTAGGCGGCCTGCGTCCCGATCAGTTCGACCTTGGAAGGCACCACGTCGCGCGCCGGGTCGAAGCGGGTGAACGTCGTCCACAGGAAGTTCTGGTCGGAACGGGCGGCGCGCTCGGCGTCGTCGGTCAGCACCACGAGCGGCCACTTCGCGAACGCCTCGTGAAGGGCCAGCGCGGGCGCGAGGTCCGGCGCGCTCGCGTAGTCGTCCGTCTCGACGCACAGCACGCCGCGACAGAACGGCACGACGCGCCGGACCTCGGGCGGAGGTGAGCCCTCGAACTCGGCCGGCAACTGGCGACGCGCTTCACCGAGCCCGACCAGAACGCCTTTCGAGCCCTGGTTGATCTTCGGCCCCGCGTAGTCGAGCGAGTCCATCGACAGATTGCCGAACAGGTACAGGTCGCCCGGCAGTTCGGCGCGCTCGAGCACGTACTCGAACGTGCGCCGGAAGTCGCGCAGATCCACGTGACCGTCGGTCAGCAGCAGGAACTTGGTCAGCGACAGTTGCCCCTCGCCGAGGATCCGGAACGCGGTGCTCATGCTCTCGCGCGCGTAGCGTTCGCGCACGATCGCGGCCGCCAACGAGTGGTAGCCCGTCTCGCCGTACGACCACAGGTCGATCACGCCCGGCATGACCATGGGGAGGATCGGCAGCAAGAGCTCCTGCAGGTAGTCGCCGATGTAGAAGTCCTCCTGTCGCGGCTTGCCGACCACCGTCGCGGGGAAGATCGCGCCCGGGCGGTGCAACACCTTGTCGACCGTGATCTCCGGGTAGTCGTGGACCTCGGAGTAGTAGCCGTAGTGGTCGCCGAACGGCCCCTCAGGTCGGCGCGCGCCCGGTTCGATGCGACCGACGATGCAGAACTCGGCGTCGGCGAAGACGGGCAGCGGACTGCCGGGCACCTTCGCCATGCGCGTGCGCGAACCGAGCATGAAACTGGTCAGCAGGAGCTCCGGCACGTTCTCCGGCAGCGGTGCGATCGCGCCGAGGACCGCGGCGGGCGGACCGCCGAGGTGGACGTGGACCGGCAGTGCGCTGCCACGCGCTTCGGCCGCCGCGAGGTGGAAGCCCGCGCCCTTGCCGATCTGCGCGTGCAGTCCCAGGCGGTCCGGACCGAAGACCTGGCCGCGGTACATGCCCAGGTTGAAGCCGCCGTGTTCGGGGTGCGCCGTGAGGACCAGTGGCAGCGTGAGGAACGGGCCGCCGTCGCGCGCCCAGGTCTTGAGCGCCGGGAGTCGATCGAGGCGCGCGGGCGACTGGGCCGCCTCGAGCACGGCCCCGCTCCGACCGGTCCGCGGCCCCAGGCGCGCCAGTCGCGACAGCAGGCCGCGCTCCTGCCACAGACGGCTCGGCTTCGGCGGGAGCTCGGACTGGGCCAGGGCGACCGCGCGCGCGACCAGCTCGAGCGGTTCGGTACCGAAGGCCATCTCGACCCGGCGGCGCGTCCCGAACAGGTTCGTGACCAGGGGGAAGTCCCTGTCGCGCACGTTGCGGAACAGCAGCGCGGGCCCGTTCGCCGCGATCACCCGTCGGTGCACCTCCGCCACTTCGAGGTCCGCGTCCACGGGTGCGTCGATCTCGACCAGCTCACCCGCGGCGCGCAGTCGACGCACGAACTCCGCCAGATCCTTCGGTGCGTCCGCCATGGGCAGCACTTGTAGCCGCCCCGCTGCCGCCGTCCCAGCCCGGGACGCAGGTTCGGCCGCACGGCCCCTGGGTGAGCACGGGCCCTGCTCGGGCGAGGGCCGTTCCCAACAGCCGCAGTGGGCCCGGCCGCACGACCTCACCCGAACGGCGCGGGGCGGGCGATACTCGGGCGGTGGGAGTGCGGCGCGCACGGTTCGGTACGCGCGCGTTCCCGAAGAACCGAGAATGGAAGCCATGCAGATCGTCCAGCCCTTCGTCCTCACCGCGGCGGTCGCCGCCTACTCCGCCTTCGCTTCCGTTGCGTCCGGGGCGACGTTCGACGTGTCCGGCGTCGCACGTGCGAGCGCCACGGTGCTCGCCACCGGTTCGGCTTCCGTCGCGCCCGCGGTCGTGGATCGCATCACGGCCCGCGACTTCGACGCCGCCGCCGCCGAGCACCTTCTGAACCGCGCCGGGTTCGGCGGGACGACGCTCGAGGCCGAGCGCCTCGCTCGACTCGGGCCGGAGGCCGCTGTCGCGCTCCTGCTCGAGCCCGTCCGCCTGGTCGATCCGTTCTTCCTGGGCGAGGACACGAGCTATCGCGACCTGCGCCGCGCGTCCGACGCGCGACTCGAGGAGATGGGAGCGAGCGAGAAGGAGATCCAGGACGCGCGCCGCCGCGTGCGCGCCGACTTCCGCAAGAACGACCGCCGCCAGCTCGCGACCTACGCCAACTGGTGGGTCGCGCGCATGGTCTCGGGCGACGACCCCGTTCGCGACCGCATGACGCTCTTCTGGACGGGTCTCTTCACCTCGTCGTTCCAGGAGGTCAAGAACTCGCGCCTGATCATCGAACAGCACCAGCTCCTGCGCGACGGAGCGCTCGGCAGCTACGCCGACCTCTTGCGCGGCATCGCGCGCGATCCGGCGATGCTCGAGTACCTGGACGCGGCTTCGAACAAGAAGCAGAGCCCCAACGAGAACTTCGCGCGCGAGTTGCTCGAGCTCTTCTCCCTGGGCGAGGGCCACTACGCCGAAGCGGACATCGTCGCCGCCGCGCGCGCTTTCACGGGCTGGACCGACCGGAACGGCGAGTTCCAGTTCAACCGACGCCAGCACGACCGCGGCGAGAAGACGTTCATGGGCGTGACGGGCGATCTCGACGGAGACGACGTGCTGGAGATCGTCCTCGCACAGGACCGTTGCGCCGAGTACATCGCTGGACGGCTTCTCGAGTACTTCGAAGGGCGCGCGCCGAGCGAGGCCCGCGTGCGTCACTACGGACGAGTCCTGCGTTCCGCCGGCTACGAGATCCGACCCGTTCTCGAGGAGCTGTTCGTCGATCGAGCCTTCTACTCGGACGCGGTCGTCGGCCAGCGCATCGCCAGCCCGCTCGACTTCATGATCGGACACGCGCGGCGCATCGGCGTCGATCCGCCGACCGGTCTGGTTGCCGCCGGAGCGAGCAGCCTCGGCGAGACGCTCTTCCACCCGCCGAGCGTCAAGGGCTGGGATCCGGGCCGCGCCTGGATCACCACGACGACGTTCATGCAGCGCGGCAACCTCGCCGGTGTGTTGGTCGGGACCGTCGGGTCGCAGGAGTTCCTGACCGCCCCCGAGCTCGGCGACGGCGAACTCGTCGAGGAATCGCAGGGCGCGGACGCGATGGAGGGCGAGATGATGGGCGACGCGATGATGGAGCCCACCGCCGCGGCCCGTCGGCGCGCGCAGTCGGCCCGCAAGGACGACCTGGTGCGCCTGCTCGACCGCATGGAGGATCTGGGGTGGCAGCCGCTCTTGAACCTCAGCGCGCGCGCGGCGCGTCTCGGTGCGACGAACGACGCGGAGGTCGTGGACCTGCTCGCCCGCGAGGTGTTGGCGGTGGAGCTGTCCGCGGAGACCCGCGCGGAGTTGCTCGCGTTCGTGGCGGAAGAGCGCGCCGTCGCGAGCCTCACCGAGGACGTCTGGACGTCGGGAGTCGCCGATGCCGAGCACCTCGCGCGTCGCCTGGTCCACCTGATGCTCTCACTGCCGGAAGGCCAGCTGCACTGATCGTCCGCCCCGACCGCGACGCACCGCACACCGCACACCACTTCACGCGACGGAAGGAACAGACATGGAACGCAGACACTTCTTGATGGGCTCGCTGGCGGCGAGCGGACTGCTCCTGGGCCGGGACGCCCGCGCGGCCGGCGCCCTGCGCGGTCTCTTCGGTCCGCGCCGCGAGGGCCAGCCGATCCTCGTGCTCGTCGAGCTCTCCGGCGGCAACGACGGACTGAACACGCTCGTGCCGCACGGCGACGACGCCTACTACCGTGCGCGACGTGTGATCGCCCACCCGCGGGCGGACGTGCTCGACCTCGACGGCTACGTGGGTCTCGCGCCGCAGCTGAAGCGCCTGCGCGCCGAGTACGACGAGGGGCGGCTCGCCGTCGTGCAGGGCGCCGGCTACCCGCAGCCCAATCGTTCGCACTTCAAGTCGATGGAGATCTGGCACACCGGTCGTGCGAGTGGCCGCGAGTCGGGTCCGGGGTGGATCGGGCACCTCGCGAACGAGTTGTGGAAGGACGACGTCGACCCGAATCGCCTGGTCCACGTGGGCTCGCAGTTGCCCTACTCGCTGCAGTCGCGGCGGCACCCGGCCGTGAACCTGCAGGTGCCCGAGAACTACCGTTGGGCGGGGAACGAGGAGGACATCGCGATGTTCGAGACCGGCTCGAGCGGCGCCGGCGGGTCCGACTCGCAGCTCGACTTCCTGCGCGGTGTGATGCAGGACGCGCGCGCGAGCTCGCTCGAGGTGCGCCGCGCCGTCGCGCGCTACCGACCCGTCGCCGAGTATCCGGACGAATCCTTGGCCCAGTCACTGGCCGTGTGCGCGGCGTTGATCGACGCGCAGATCGGTTGTCAGGTCCTCTCCGTCCAACAGCGCAGCTACGACACGCACGCGAACCAGCTCGGATCCCACGCGAGCCTGCTCGAGGAGCTCGACGCTTCGCTCGCCGCGTTCACCGCGGACCTGCGCGCGAAGGGCAACGACTCGCAGGTCTGCGTCCTGGCCTTCAGCGAGTTCGGACGCCGTGTCTCCGAGAACGCCTCGGGCGGCACCGACCACGGCACCGCCGGCCCGATGTTCGTGCTGGGCTCCGGCGTGCGCGGCGGCGTCCACGGAACGCATCCGTCGCTCACCGAACTGGACGAGCGCGGCGACATGACCTTCGGGACGGACTTCCGTTCGGTCTACGGCACGATCGTCGAGCGACACTTCGGCGTGCGACCCGAGCGGGTGCTCGGCGCTCGCTACCCGAGCCTCGACCTGCTCCCCACGCGCAAGGTTTGACGCCGGTGGGCGGACGACGGTCGCCACTCGCGCGCCGGTCGCCCGCTCAGCGGTTGCGCGTGCAGCGCACTCGCGCGATCGAACACAACAGCGGGTGCTCGACCACGAGTCGGTAGCGGCGCAGGTGCGTCGGATCCCAGCCCATGCGATCCACGCTCCAGCGCGACAGCTCGCTCAGGCGCTCCCACGTGGAGGGGTCCTGTTGGGTCAGGTCGCGGCCGAGGTCGTGGAGTCGACCGCAGTGCACCACCGAGTCCGGTCCCAGCGGATCGGGCCAGTTCCGCAGGGCGTCGTGATCCGTCACGACGCGGAAGTCGGCCGGTCCGTAGGGCAGGCGTTCGTCGACGAGGAACTCGATGGCCAGCTGCTTCGTGGGCGTGTTCGCGCCGAGCTCGCACCAGATGTGCTCGTTCGTCCAGGCGAAGTCGAGCATCCGGTGGCCGAACATGTACGTGACCGCGCCGATCGAACCGAGCTCCGAGTCGGCGAGGGTGACGGCCAGGTTGCTCGCCCTGGCCTCGATCTCCACTGCCTCGGCCAGGCGCGACGACGTGAACTCACCGATGAGCGGAGCACCGAAGCGCGCGCTCGTGGCCGGATCGAGCGGCTGGGGGCCGTTGCCCGGATCGTCCTCGTCGGCTTCCATGTGCAGGTGCGCGAGGAGCAACGACGCCTCCGGACGGATCCGCTGGAGACCGACGGCGCCGCAGACGCTGAACGACGAGTACAGCCCTTCGCGCGAGCCGGGCGCGAGCCCGTAGACCATGACCGACGAGCTGCAGAAGCGGCCCTTGATGACGGCGTTCGCGCGGAACGCGGCGCGCCGGGCCTCGAGCTGAACGGCCGACTGGTCGCGGCCGATCAAGGACGTGATCTGTGCGTCGAACGTGTCGCGCGACTCGGCGTTGCGCAGCACGAAGCCGTCGAACGCGCGCGTGCCGTCGACGAGTGACTCGAGCAGGCGCGCTCGCACACCCCGCCTGAGTGCCGCGTCCACGATCGACTCCGCCTCGCCGACGGTCGGGATGGCCGCGACGACGCTCAGCGGATCCACCGCGTCGGCGAAGCGCCGCACGCGCCAGGCCAGTTGGACGTCGATGCCCAGGGCCTCGCCCACGGCGGCCGGTGACGAGGGCGCGCCGACCGCGCCGAGCAGTTCGACGTAGAGGTCACGCAGGTTGAGCACGTGCTCACGCGCGACCTCGGCGAAGGTGGGGGACTGTCCGGTGAATTCGACCACGTGTTTCGAGACTAGGGCGACCGGCGTCCGTCGCTGCCCGCAGGACGGGCGGACCCGACCTCGGGTTCCCGCTGTTCGGCCTGGATGTGGCGGTCAGCCGGCGAGCAGCGTGTGGAGGCGGATGATCGCCGCCCGGTCCTGCTCGAACTCGAGCGCCGGGAACGCTTCCTGGAACACGCTCCAGCGGTAGTCCGCCCAGTCCGAGTGCAGCGCGACCGGGGGATCGCCCGGCGTGGCGCGACAGGCGTAGTTCCACTCGATCACGCGCTCGTCGCCCAGGTCGAACTGGCTCGGCATCTGCAGGTCGATGACCTCTTCCGGCCGTTCCAGTCCGATCTCGCGACGGAACTCGCGCAGCACGGCCCCCTCGAACTTCTCGTCGAACTGGATCCGACCCTGGAGCGGGGTCCAGATCGCCTCCACGCCCTGGTCGCGCCGCAGGAGCAGGTAGTCCGGGTGGCTGTCCACGAAGCTGAAGACGAACAGACGGACTCGGTGAACGACTTCGACCATGGGGCGTGGCGGTGGGGTGGAGCGGGACCGCCTCCTGATCGGGCGGTGGTTCGAGCCGGGGCGAACTCGTGTCCAGCGCGGGCGGGGCACGCAGGGGAACGGCTGTTCGGCGCTATCGTCCACGCCGTGAACGCCTCTGGAGCCGATCGCGGCGACTTCGCGGACCCCCCCGCGACACCCGTCTGGTACGCCTGTGAGCACCCTTCGTTGGCCGAGCCGCTCGCTCGCCTCGACGCGCTCGTCGACTGGGAGAAGCGCGATCGCGACGCGGGGATGCGCGTCACCCTGGCCCCGGCGGCCGATCTGCTCGCGCGGCTCGGCGATCCCCAGGCGGGGCGTCCGCTCGTGCACCTGGCCGGCACCAAGGGCAAGGGGTCGACGCTGGCCTGGCTCGAGGCGGCTCTGCTCGCCATCGGCGTGCGCACGGCGCTGTTCAGCTCGCCCCACGTGGAGAGCGTGACCGAGCGGCTGCGGCTGGACGGGCGCGACGTGGATCCCGAGCCGTTGGCGCACGGCTTGACCGAGGCGCTCGAGGCCCGTGCGGCTGCGCTGGCGGAGGGCACCCCCGGCGCCCATGCGTCGTGGTTCGACCTGATGATCGCCGGCAGCGCGCGGGCGGCGCGGGCGGCGGACCTGTGGCTCGTGGAGGTGGGGCTCGGCGGGCGGCTCGACTCGACGAACGCCTTCGAGTCGACCGTGGCCGGCCTCGCGTCGGTCGAGCTCGAGCACACGGCCGTGCTCGGCGACACGCGCGAGGCGATCGCGGCCGAGAAGGCGGGGATCGCGCGCGCGGACCGGCCGTTCGTCGTGGGGCTCGACCCGCAGGACCCCGCCGCTCGACGTGCCGCGCAGGTGGCGGAAGCACTCGGCGCCCGGGTTCGCTCCTGTCCGCCGGCGACGGGCGGGACCGACGCCCGCAACCGCGGTCTGGCGCGGGCCCTGCTGGAAGAACTCGAGCGCGCCGGCTTCGCCCCGGGGGCGGTGGCGGCCCTCGACGGCCTCGCGCAGGTCCCGCGCCTGCCGGGGCGGCTCGAGCGTTGGAGGACGCGTGCGGGCACCGAGGTGGTGCTCGACGGAGCACACGTCCCCGAGAGCCTGGAACTGCTCCTGGCTCCGGACGGGCCGCTGGGCGTGGGGCCGCTCCACGCGGTCTTCTCCTGTGCCCGGGACAAGCGCAGGGGGGCGATGCTCAAGGTGCTGGGGCCCCGTGTCGAAACGCTTTTCTGCACCTCCCTTTCCCGGACGGGATCCGTTCCGGCGGACACGCTCACCGAGGACGCTCGCGCCCTCGGCCTGGTGGCCACCTGCGAACCGAACCCAGCACGTGCTCTCGAGCGCGCTCTGCGACTCGCGACCGATGGTGGGGGAACGGTGCTCGTCACCGGATCACTCCACCTCATCGGGCCCGCACGGGTCCACCTGCGCTCCTGCGGCGCCGTGCCATGCTGACCATCGTCTCCGACCTGTTCCTGACCGACGCCTTCCTGATCAAGGGTCAGGTCGAGAACAAGTACGCGCGCCTGAGCCAGATGCTCGACGAGTACCAGCGCTACTTCATCAAGGTCCGTGACGCGACGCTGATCGACCTGAACAGTCGCGAGCGCATCCAGACGCCGCTCGTCCACGTCAACCTATCGGAGATCCTCGTCGCCCACGAGTTCCTCGACTCGACGACCGACACGCGCCTCGCGCAGATGGCCCAGACCGAAGGCGTCAAGCAGAACCGCGTCCGCGTCTTCTACACCGGCAACCTCAACGTCGAGATCGCCGGCAACGTGCGTCCCGGCAGCTACGAGGCCGACGACAAGCGCACGCGCCGCTTCTTCGTCATGACCGATCCGGAAGTGCGCGGCATGAACCTCGACGGCGACCGCGACCTCGAGACCCTCAAGCGCCTGGACTGGGGCATCCTGAACAAGACGCGCCTCAGCTACATCTACGACTTCTCGGGCTGAGACCGGGGTCGTCCGGGTCACCCGGAACGAGCAGGGCCGGCACGTCGATCGACGTGCCGGCCCTGCTCGCGTTCCGGGCGTGTCGCGAAGCGGTCAGCGCTTCTCGGACGGTCCGTCGGCAGCGGCGTAGAAGCGCGCGATGTCGCGGGTCAGCTTCGCCAGCTCCGAGCGCTTGACGTACATCATGTGACCCGCGTCGAAGTAGGACATCTGGATGTTGTCCTGCAGCCCGGCGGGGATGAACAGGTGGTCGAACGTGTACTCGGTCGCGTAGAACGGCGTGGCGAGGTCGTGGTAGCCGTTCGCGACGAAGACGCGCAGCGCCTTGTTGCGGTTCATGGCGCGGCGCAGGTCCTCGGTCACGTTCAGGTACTCGTTGTCGGCGCGTTCGTAGGCCCAGGGCTGTACGCGTCCGGTGAGGATCTCGTAGGGCAGGTCGCTCTCGTAGCCGAGCGTCTCGCGCACGTACTGGTTGAGCGTCATCGAGTAGGGGCCGCGGATGGCGGACATGCTCGGGTCGTACTCGTAGCGCTCGCCGACGTCGTCCCGGTCCGTGCCGACGTAGCGCCCGTCGAGGCGTCCGACCGTCAGGCCCTCGTCGCGCCGCAGTTCCTTGCAGAAGCGCCCGATCTCGATGCGCAGATTGGCGCGCAGGATCCACTCCTCGGACAGCCCGGTGAAGCTCGCGAGGCGGGCTGCGATGTCGGTGCGCTCGTCGTCGGAGAGAGCGTCCCCGCGCATCAGCGCCACCGTGTAGTCACCACCCGCGAAGGCGCGCGCGCGGTCGAGGAACGTCTCGAGGTCGTCCACCTCGACCCGGCCGTGGTAGGCCGCGAGCGCCGCGTACGTCGGCAGGAACAGCGCGTAGGGCAGATCGTTGCCTTCGTCGAAACGCGCCGTCTGCCAGTTGAGGATCGCCGACACGAGCAACAGTCCGTGCGGATACAGGCCGTAGCGCTCCTGCAGGTGGTGCGACAACGCCGCCGCGCGCGCCGTGCCGTAGCTCTCGCCCGCCAGGTAGATCGGACGGTCCCAGGCTCCGAGTCGCGTGGTGAACTGGCGGATGAACGCGCCCACGGATTCCACGTCGCGCCGATCGCCGTGGAAGTCGTTGTCGTTCACGTCCTTCGCGGCGCGGCTGAAGCCCGTGGTGACCGGATCCACGAAGACGAGGTCGGTGTAGGGCAGCAGCGTGTGCGCGTTGTCGGTGAGCGCATAGGGCGGATCGAGGTCGAAACCCTCCTCGCCCATGTCGATGCGCTTGGGTCCGAACGCGCCCAGGTGCAGCCAGACCGAGGACGAGCCGGGACCGCCGTTGAAGCAGAAGGTGATCGGTCGCGTGCCCGTCCCGTCGCCGATCACGCCGTCCGGCGTACCCGCGGCGTAGTGCACGTAGAAGATCGACGCGCGCTCGTCGCCCTCTTCCGTGCGCATGAGCATGCGGCCGGCGTGGGCGAAGTAGCCGAGTTCGGAACCGTCCGCGAGGGCGACGGATCCGTCGGTGACCGCGATCTCGTCGCCCTCCTGCTCGAAGGCGCCGAAGGGCGTGCCGGCCCACTCCGCGTGGGGCCCGTGGTGCACGTCCTCGGCCGTCTTGTCCGACGAATGTGCCTCGTCCTGGACCTGCGTCGTGACCCACGCGAACGGAAGGGACAGGGCGAGCGCCAGCGGCGCGACGATCGTGAAGGGGTGCAGCATGGCGCGGTCGGAATCTGACGGATGGACGCGGGCCGAGCGGGCTCGCGCGATGATTCGGCGAGCGAGCGCAGGCTCACTCGGGCGGCAACACGGTCTCGATGTCCTCGGGCGGCGGATCCAGCTCGTCGAGGATCTCGACGTAGGACAGGTAGCGCGTCGCCGAGATCTTCCCCGACTCGACCGCCGCGTCGACCGCACAGCCCGGCTCGTGGTCGTGCGAGCAGTTCGGGAAGTGGCACTTTGTGTTGTACGGCTCGAAGTCCGGGTACAGGTGCCGCAGCTGGCGACGGTTCACGCCCCACAGGCGGAAGACCCGGATCCCCGGCGTGTCGACGACCACCGTGCCGGCCTCGCGTTCGCCTTCCACGTCGATCGGGATCCAGCGCGAGAACGTCGTCGTGTGCTTGCCGGAGGACCAGTAGCGGCTGATCTTGCCGACCTTCAGCTGCAGGCCGTAGAGCGCGTTCAGGAGCGTGGACTTCCCGACGCCCGACGCGCCGTACAGCACGCTGACCTTGCCGTGCAGCAGGTCGCGCAGTTCTTCGAGGCCGATGCCTTGTTCGGCGCTGGTCTCGAGCACCGGATAGCCCGCGCCCGTGTAGGTCTCGCGGATCGCCTCGGCCTCGCCGCCCGGATCGAGGTCGATCTTGTTGAGCAACAGGACCGCCGGAATCTCCTCGAGTCGGCACGCGGCGAGGATGCGGTCGGTGCGGTTCGACGAGAAGCCGGGCTTGCCGAGCGAGCTGACGAGGATCACCTGGTCCACGTTCGCGAACAGGACCTGGCGCCTGGGGTCGTGGCTGGAGCTGACCTTCGACAGCGAGTTCTCGCGCGGCAGGACCTCTTCGATGCCCAGCGGGTCGCCCTCGAGCGAGACGCGCACCAGGTCGCCGACCGCCACCGGGTTCTTCACGTCGCCCAGTTCCTCGAACAGCTTCCCGCGCGGGGCGGCGCGCACGATCGCCTGGTCGAGCAGCACGTCGTAGGCCTTGGCGTCGCCGCGCATGACCCGGCCGACCGCGGTCGAGCCCGGCGTGTGCTGGGGCGTGGGGTCCGCGGGCACGTCGGCCGCTCGTTCGTCGATCTCCATCGGGGGTGTGCGCCGGCGATTCGGCGGCCGCTAGGCTAGCACCGCGATGCCCCTCGACCCGATCCGCTCCCGCTCCAATCCGATCGTCAAGCTGGCCCGCGAGGTGCGGGCGCGGCGGCGCGACGACCTCGTTCTTCTCGAGGGCGAGCGCTTGGTCACGGAAGCGCTCGGACTCGGGCTCGCGGTCGAGGCGTTGGTCCTGCGCGAGGACCTGGAAGCGCCCGCGGGCCTCGCCGAGCACCCGGCCCTGCGCCTGGCGAGCGCCGAGGTCCTGGACGCGATGAGCGCGCTCGACCACGGGCCCGGCGTCCTGGCGCTCGTGGCCGCGCCGCCGTTGCTCGCGCTCGAGAGCTACGCGCCGCCGGCGGGTGACTCGCTGCTGCTCTGCGTCAGCGGTGTGGCCGACCCGGGGAACCTCGGGGCGCTCGCGCGCTCGGCCGAGGCCGCCGGCGCCCGCGCGATCGCGGTCGCCCCGGGCGGCGCCCAACCGTTCGGCGACAAGGCCCTGCGCGGGTCGATGGGCGCGTTGCTGCGACTGCCGGTGCACACGCTCGACGGCGTCCAGTCGTTGGCGCGTTCCGGCGTGCGTTCGGTCGTCGCGGCGACCCGTGGCGGCCGCGACTTCCGCAGCTACGACTGGCGCGGCGCGGTCGCGTTGTGGGTGACCGGTGAGACCGGTCGCGCGCAGGTCGAGCCGCCCGCGGACGCGGAGCTCGTGACGATCCCGATGGCGGGCGCCACCGAGTCCCTGAACGCGGCGTGCGCGGCCACGTTGCTCCTCTTCGAGTCGACGCGTCGGAGGACCTGGGGGACGACATGACCGATCTCTTCGGCGAAACCGACGACCACGCCGCGCTGCGCCCCGCGACCGACCGCGCCGACGCGCCGTTGGCCGAGCGCATGCGCCCGCGCACGCTCGACGACCTCGTCGGCCAGACGAAACTGCTCGACGACGAAGGCGTGCTGTCGGCGATGGTGCGGACCGGCGCGTGGCAGAGCTTGATCCTGTGGGGTCCGCCGGGCTGCGGCAAGACGACCGTCGCGCGCATCGTCGCCGAGGCCAGCGGGCGCCGGTTCCGGCCGTTCTCCGCCGTCCTGGGCGGGATCGCGGAGATCCGCAAGGTCATGCAGGAAGCCGAACGCGCGCGCGCGCGCGGCGAGTCGGCGACGCTGTTGTTCGTCGACGAGATCCACCGCTTCAACAAGGCCCAGCAGGACGCGTTCCTGCCGTTCGTCGAGAGCGGCGACATCCTGTTGATCGGCGCGACGACCGAGAACCCGAGTTTCGAACTGAACTCGGCGCTGTTGTCGCGCGCGCGGGTGCTCGTCCTCGAGCCGCTCGGCGAGCCCGAGCTGACGGCCCTGGTCGAACGCGCTCTCAGCGATCCCGAGCGCGGACTCGGCGGTCGACTCCGCGCCGTGCCGGAAGCGGTGACCGAGATCGCGCGCGCGGCCGACGGCGACGCGCGGCGGGCGTTGACGCTGCTCGAGACGTGTGCGCTCTTGGCCGGTCGCGACGGCGAAGTCACGCCCAAGGTCCTCGCGCGCGCGCTGCAGCGCAAGCTCGTGCGCCACGACAAGCGCGGCGAGGAGCACTACAACCTCATCAGCGCGCTGCACAAGTCGATCCGCAACGGCAGCGACGACGCGGCGGTGTACTGGCTGACGCGCATGCTCGAGGGCGGCGAGGACCGCGACTTCCTCATGCGGCGGCTCGTGCGCATGGCCGTCGAGGACATCGGCGTGGCCGACCCGCGCGCGGTCGAGCAGTGCATCGCCTGTTGGGACACGTGGAAGCGGCTCGGCTCACCCGAGGGCGAACTGGCCATCGTGCAGGCCGCCGTCTACCTGGCGCGCGCGCCCAAGTCGAACGCGGTGTACATGGCCTACGGCGCCGCGCGCGACGACATCCAGAAGCGCCCGAACGAGCCCGTTCCGCTGCACCTGTGCAACGCGCCGACCGGCCTGATGAAGGCGCTCGGCTACGGCGACGGCTACCGCTACGCCCACGACGATCCGGCCGCCACGACCGAGATGGAGTGCTTGCCGCCGGGTCTGGTCGGGCGGCAGTATCTCGGGTCGGGCGGGGTCAGTTCGGCGGGCGACGACACTGCGCGCGATTCGTCGACCGAGTGAGCGAGACCTGCGACCCCAGCGGCGAATCCAGCTAGGGGGCCCATGCGCTCGCTCCTGTTCGTCGTGCTCGCGGTGGTCGTCGTTGCGGTCGCTGTCGTCGTCACGCCCGCTCTCTTGAACGGCGAAGGCGCGTCGCTCGTGAACGTGGA
The DNA here is from genome assembly GCA_007750655.1 of Rohdeia mirabilis. Lineage (GTDB taxonomy): Bacteria > Planctomycetota > UBA1135 > UBA1135 > Rohdeia > Rohdeia mirabilis. The sequence continues at coordinate 4,629,828 of CP036290.1, read as the reverse complement.
GGTCGGCGACGAAGGTGTGGACCGTGCATCCTCGCCAGTCGAGCCGACGTCCGTGCAGTTGGCCGTGACTGACGGAATCACGCCCGCGACGCCACGCGAGGCTGTGGTCGAGAGCTCGCCCGCCGGCATCGGCCACCCCGCGTGCACGCTCGAGTTCTCATGCCCCGTCTTCGTGAACGGCGAGCGCGACCTCGAGATGGAGCGCGTTCTCTTCGATCGGAGCAACTCGAAGTTTGGTCTGACGATTACGCGGCTGGGAGGGACGCAAGGACCGGGAAGCCTCGAACCGCGCAGGCATGTGAGTCCGACAGCGGGCCACGTGTCCATCGGCCCCTTGCCGCCGGGAAAGTACCGCGCGGTTCCTCATCTGTACTCCTGGCCCGAACTGGGCAGTGAAACACGAATCGAAGTGGTCGGGGGCCTCGAGCAATTCAGGTTCGAACTGACCGATGGCGTCGTCACGGTCGATCAGCCGATCGAGTTGGTCGCGAGCCACTCGACGGCGTTCAGCGTCGAGCTTCCACCGGAGGTCGTGGGGATCACTGCGACGCTCCTTGCGTGCGTCGTGGGCCCGTTCGACGCCATTGATCCCGAAGGAACGCCGATCGCCGCTCCCGTGCGCGTGCTCTCGACGACCGGTCGCGATCGCGCTGCCACGCACTTCACCGCCACGTGCTTTCTCGACCCAGGCGCGTACGAACTCGTACTTGTCGGATTCCACGTGGATCCTGACGGGCCCGTGACGACGTTCGTCGTCTGTGAGCCGTTCACAGCGGAGCCGGCGACGCCCAAGACAGTTGCCACGCGCGCACTCGGCGGCTGCCTGTGGGGGTGGCAGCTCCACGAGCCCCATCCGCGGGCCATCGTCTTCCCGGTCAATGGCTACAGCGGAATTACGCCGCCTCCGCGTCCGCCTGCGTTGACGCGGTTCGGTGTCTCCGAGGAGCAAGCGGCTTGGTACAGCATCCGGTGTCCGTTGGGTGTCGGCCGCGGCCCAGCTTGGGTGCTCGTGCCCGGCCTCACCTATGCTTTCGATCCATCGCAGTCGGTCGAAGCTGAATGGAGCATCGTCGCCTCTCTCGATGAATTGCAGAACACGTCTGCGCCGGAGCGACCGGACACTCTCTTTGCGGATCCTCAGCCGGCAGCCTTCTCCCTCGAAGCATTGAAGAAGTGGCCCGAGCCGGGCCCTTCCTTCACCTTCGTCGCCGGCCCACCCGGCTCGACGATCGAGCGCGAGTGACCACCGGCGCGGCGCCGCCGACGCCTACTCCGACCGGCGCCGCTTCGCCCGCGCCTTCTCGATCCGCCGCACGCGCGCGCGCACCGAAGCCGCCTCGTCGCCGCGGGCCTGCTCGAGCAGACGCTCGGCCTCCGCGGTGAACTCGGGGTACTCGTTCGCGAGTTCGCAGAATCCGCTGTACGCCCAGGCGCGGACGAAGGGGCGTTCGGACGCGATCCCGTCGCGAGCGAGCCGCTCGACCGCGGGCACGTGCGCCTCGCGGATGCGCAGGTGCGGGAGCGACTGCAGCACGTGCAGTCGCGCCTCCCAGGCCTCGAGCGCGCCGAGGTGTTCGAAGAGCCTGTCGGACTGGGCGGGCACCAGCTTCCCGCCGTCCTCGAGGTGACGCTTCAGGAGCCAGGTCGCTCCGACCGCGAACTCGACGCGCACCGCGAGTGCGATCACCGCCGCGACGAAGCCGCGGCGCTCCTTGGAGCGCTCGTAGATGGACTCGATCGCCGCTTTCGAGCGGCCGTCCCAGTCGGCCAGTTCGCGTTCGAGGAGAGCGGTGCTCACGAGACGCGCGCTCCGGACGCTACGCCAACCCGCGCCGCTCGAGCAGCGGTGCCGTGTCCAACTCGCGACCGCGGAACGCGCGGTACATGTCCATCGGCTCGAGCGTCAGGCCGCGACCGAGCACCGCCTCGCGCGCGCGTCGGCCGGCTTCGCGCACCATGCCGCCCGCTTCCTGCATGCCGGCGAAACCGTCGGCGGCCAGGGCCTCGCTCCACAGGTAGGCGTAGTAACCGGCCGCGTAGCCACCCGCGAAGATGTGCGCGAAGTAGCAGGTGCGGTAGCGCGGCGGGATCAGCGGGTGCGCGAGGCCGAGGTGCTCGAGCGCCGACTTCTCGAAGGCTTCGGCGTCCTCGACGACCGCGCCCGGCGCGAGCGTGTGCCACGCCAGGTCCAGCGACGCGGCGGCCACGTACTCGAAGGCGTCGAAACCCTGTCCGTAGGCGCGCGCGGCGCGGATCTTCTCGACGAACTCGGTCGGCAACGGTGCGCCGGTCTCGTGGTGCACGGCGCAGCGTTCGAGCACGCGCGGGTCGAACGCGAAGTCCTCGTGCAGCTGCGAGGGGAACTCGACGAAGTCGCGCGGCACGCTCGTGCCCGACAGCAGCGGGTGGCGCACGCTGCTCAAGAGGCCGTGCAGCGCGTGGCCGAACTCGTGGAACATCGTCGTGACCTGGTCGAACGACAGCAGCGCCTCCTGCCCCGCGCCCGGCTTCGGCACGTTCATGACGTTGACGACCAGCGGCAGTTGCTCGTGCAGCGTGCTCTGCTCGGCGAAACTCGTCATCCACGCGCCGCCGCGCTTGCTCGCCCGCGCGAAGTAGTCGCCGTAGAACAGGCCGATCGTCGTGCCGTCCTCCTCGAGAACCTCCCAGGCGCGCACGTCCGGGTGGTACACGGGCAGGTCGGTGCGCTCGCGCATCTCGATGCCGTACAGCTCGCGCGCCATGAAGAATACGCCGTCCTCGAGCACGCGGCGCAGCGGGAAGTACTGGCGCACCTCGTCGTCGTCGAGATCGAAGCGCTCGGCGCGCACCTCTTCGGCCACTTTCGCCCAGTCCCAGGGTTCGAGCTCGGCGCCCGGGTTCGTGGTGGCGAAGCGGGCGCGCAGGTCGCGCTCTTCCTCCTCGGCGCGGGCGACGATGCGCGGGATCAGCCCGGCGAGCATCTCTTGGACCGCTTCCGGCGTGCCGGCCATCTCGTCGGCGAGCACGTACTCGGCGTGGTTCTTCGCGCCGAGCAGCTTCGCGCGCTCGGCCCGCAGCGTCGCCATGCGGATCGCCAGAGCGCGCGTGTCGTGCGCGTTGCCGCGCGAGCCACGGGCGCTGGCGGCCTCGAACAGGCGTTGGCGCACGGCGCGGTCGGCCAACTGGCCCAGCGCGCCCTGAGAGGTCGGCAGCTCGATGCCGATCAGGAAGCCCGACTCGTGGCCCGCCGCACGCGCCGCGTCCGCCGCCGCCGAGATCGCGCCCTTCGACAGGCCCGCCAGTTCCGCCTCGGTCTCGACCAACAACGCCAGGTCGTTCGTCTCGGCCCGCAGGTGCTCGTTGAACGCGGTGGACAGCGACGACAGCTCGGAGTTGATCGCGCGCATCCGCTCCTGGGCCACCGCGTCGAGGCGCGCACCGCGGCGCACGAACAGGGTGTGGTAGCGCTCGACCAGGCGGCGCTGCTCGGCGTCCGCGAGACTCGCACGGTCCGCGTGCACGGCTTCGACGCGCGCGAACAGCTCGGCGTCCATCCAGATCGCGTCGCTCGCCGCCGCGAAGAGCGGTGCCAGCTCGGTCTGCAGCTCCTGCCGCGCCGGGTTCACGTCCGTGGCGCACAGGCTCGAGAACACGGCGCTGGTGCGCGCGAGCAGCCGTCCGCACCGCTCGAGCGCCTCGATCGTGTTCGCGAACGTGGGCGCCTCCGCGCTCGTCGCGATCGCGCGCACTTCCTCGGCGCGTTCCTCGAGACCCGCGAGCAGCGCGGGCCGGAAGTGCTCGTCCGCGATCCGGTCGAAGCGCGGCGTTCCGTGATCCAGGGTGCTCGGAGCGGCGAACGGGTTGTCGGCGGCGAGGGGGCGGGCAGCGGTCGTGGGCTCGATCATGCGGACGAGCCTAGGCCGGGTGCGAGGATGCCGCCAGCCGCCAGCGCCTTCGTCCGTCCGCGGTGCGCTCGGTTCGACGAGCTCGGCCGCGGACTAGGATGCGTCCGTGTTCCGCCGCCGCCGACCCCGACCGCCCGCCGACTGGTTCACGTGCCCGGTCTGTGGGTCCGAGGTGAAGGTGGGCGCGCTGGCCTGTCGCGAGTGCGGCTCCGACGACACCACCGGCTGGTCCGAGGCGACCGCCTACGACGACCTCGATCTGCCCGAGCCCGAAGGCCCCGACGGCGGTCCCGCGGTGCCCGACACGTTCGAGGAGTTCGAGCAGCTCGTCGATCCTCCACGGGCGTGGCCGCGCTGGCTCGTCCTGGCGCTCGTCGCGCTGATCGTCGTCCTGTTGTTGGTGAGCGCGATCCCGCGGTGAGCGACGCGCCTCGACGGATCGCCAGTCGTCAGGCAGCCAGCCGCTCGTTCGAGTCGTCGCCCAAGAGGTTCTCGAGGGTCGATTCGAGGGCGCTCCGATCGATCGGACGGGTGAGGTAGGCGTCGAAGCCCGCCGCCATGCACGCCTCGCGATCGTCCGCGCTCGCCGAGGCCGTCAGTGCCACGACCGGGCGGTCGAAGCCGCGCGCTCGCAACAACGACAAGGTCTCGTACCCGTTGAGAACCGGCATCGAGAGGTCCATCAGGACCACGTCCACGTCGGGCGACTTCTTGAGCATCTGCAGCGCGATCGTGCCGCTCGCCGCGCAGCGCACGTCGGCGCCCACGCGGCCGAGCATGTGGCGAACGAGGAGTCGGTTGTCCGGCATGTCGTCGACCACGAGCACGCGAGCGGACTCGAGGCGACTCGTCGACGGCGGCGCGCTGCCGCTCTCGAGATCACCCGTCGCCTCCTCCAGCGCCCGCATGGGGAGCTTCAGGATGAACGAACTGCCGTTGCCCGGAGTCGAGCGCACTTCGAGCTTCCCACCCATCGCCTCCGCCAGCTGGCGCGAGACCGTGAGGCCCAGCCCCGTGCCGCCGAAACGCGCGTTCCTTCCGGGCTCCGCGATGCGGAAGGGCTCGAAGATCGCGACCAGGCGCTCGCTCTCGATGCCGGCCCCCGTGTCCCGTACTTCGCACTCGAGAACGGGCTGGGCATCGGTTCCACGAATGCCGCGCAGGAGCACCTGGACGCGCCCCTGTTCGGTCGCCTTGACGGCGTTGTCGATCAGGTTGCGCAGGATCTGACGCAGCCGCGAGCGGTCGCAGACGATCGTGGCGGGAACGGACGTGCCGTAGGAGATGCTGAGCTCGAGCCCCTTGGCTTCCGCGTGGGAGCGCTGGAGTTCGACCTGTTCCTCGACCAGTTCGCGAAGGTCGACGGGGGCGGACGCGATTCGCAGCTGGCCGGATTCGATCTTCGAGAGATCGAGGACGTCGCCGACCAGCGCTCCGAGGTGGCGGCCGTTGCGGGCGATCGTCTTGACGAGTTCGCGGGCGCCGGGCGGCAGGCCCGGCGCTTCGGAGAGCAGTTCGGAGAAGCCCAACACGGCTCCCAGAGGCGTCCGGATCTCGCGGCTCATGTCGACCATGAAGCTGGCGCGCGACTCGGCAGCCATCTGCGCCAAGCGTTCCGCAGCGCGCAGTTCGCGGTTGCGGCGGCGCAGCTCGAGCTGGCTGACGACCTGGCGGCCGAGGACGCGCAGCACGTCGAGCTGGTCATCGGTCAGTTCGCGCGCGACGGTGTCGATCACGCACAGGGTGCCCAGCGCGTGCCCGTCCGACTCGACCAAGGGCACGCCGGCGTAGAAGCGCACGTTCGGCGGCCCTTCCACGAGCGGGTTGTCTGCGAAGCGCGAGTCGAGCCGCGCATCGGGTACGACCATGACTTCGTCCTTGTCGAGGATCGCATGGGCGCAGAACGCCAGATCCCTCGGGGTCTCGGTGGCGTCGAGACCGACGCGCGACTTGAACCACTGGCGCTCGGCATCGATCAGGCTGACCAGAGCGATCGGCGTGTCGCACAGCTGGGAGGCGAGACGGGTCAGGTCGTCGAAACTCGGTTCGGGACCGGTGTCGAGGACTTGGTAGCGAGAGAGCGCGGCAAGGCGTTCGGGTTCCGAGAGCGGTAGCGGGGCAGGTTGCATGGCGAGGTTCTCCTGCTCGCCGATCGCCACGTGGGCGCGCCGAACCCAAGTCATTCGGCGCGTCGCCACCGATCCTCCCCGCTCTTGGGACCGGTGCCCCGGCGGCCAACCGCGCGGCGGCGTCCGGGGCCGCCCCCCCCCCGCCGGTCGGGCCCCTAGCGCAGGAGCCGGAAGGTCAGCGGGTAGCGGAAGATCGTGCCTTCGTTCGCCTTCAGGCCCGCGACGATCGACATGACCAGCAGGAACAGCGAGCTGCCGATCCAGATCACGAAGGAGACCGGGATCAGGATGACCGTGAAGAACATCACGAACGCGGCGATGTTCCAGATCACGATCGAGATCGCGAAGTTGATCGCTTCCTTGCCGTTCTCGTCGACGAAGGCTGATTCGTCCTTCTTCATCAACCAGACGACGATGGGGCCGGCCAGGAGCCCGATGCCCGTGAGGAAGAAGGAGAGCATCGAGAGGTGGGCGAACATCGCCATCTGGCGCTCGTCCGCGTCGGGAGTCGTCGGGTCGGTGTTCATGGGCTGCTGCGGTCGGAGCCGGCCGGTGGTCGTCACGTGGAGCACCGGTGTACGCGATCGGCCCCACTGCATTCAATTCCGCGGCGCGGTCGCCCGGGCACCAGGCGCCCCCGGCGTCGTCAGTTCCGACCCGCCGCCCGCAGCCGCTCCGCCAGCCCGCTGCGCCTGAAGCGCTGTTCGGCGTTCGCGACCGCCAGTTCGAGCGCGCGCGGCTCGCCCACCAGTACCAGCAACTGCTTGGCGCGCGTCACCGCCGTGTACAGCAGGTGCCGCTGCAGCATCACGAAGTGCTGGGGCACCATCGGCATCACGACGGCCGGGAACTCGCCGCCCTGGCTGCGGTGCACGGTGATCGCGAAGGCCGGCTGGAGATCGCCGAGGTCCTTGGCCTCGTAGAGCACGGCGCGGTCGGGGTAGTCGACGGTCAACGCCGAACCGTCGGGCGCGATGCGCGTGATCGTGCCCATGTCGCCGTTGAACACGTCCTTCTCGTAGTCGTTGCGCGTGTGGATGACGCGGTCGCCGACGCGCCAATGGCGACCGCGGACGACGATCTCGCGCGCGGTGGTGCTGGCCGCGGCTTCGCGCAGGTGGTCGTTCAGCGCGTCGACGCCGCACGCGCCCCGGTACATCGGCGCGAGCACCTGCACGTCCTTCTTCCAGTCGATCCCGAACGCGCGTGGGATGCGGTTCGCCACCACGTCCACCAGGCGCCGCGCGGTCGCTTCCTCGCCCTGGGTGCGGAAGAAGAAGAAGTCGCTGGGTTCGCCCTCCACGACGGCTTCCGGCGCGACGGGGATCTCGCCGGCCAGGATGCGGTGCGCGTTCGTGACGATCAGGCTGCGCTGGGCCTGGCGGTAGATGCGCGTCAGTCGGAAGACGGGGATGCGGCTCGAGTCGAGCAGGTCGGCCAGCACGCGCCCCGCGGCCACGGACGGCAGCTGGTCCGGATCGCCGACGAAGATCACCCGCGTCGGCGCCGCGAGCGCGCGCACGAGGTGGTCGGCCAGCCGCACGTCGAGCATCGAGACCTCGTCCACCACGAGCAGGTCCGTCGGCAGGGGCTTGTCCGGCCCGTGCTTGAAGCGGCGCGATCCCGGCTCGAGTTCGAGCAGGCGGTGGATCGTGCTGGCTTCGCGCTCGGTGGCCTCCGACAGGCGCTTGGCCGCTCGCCCGGTGGGCGAGGCGAGCTTCACCCGCGCGCCGGTCGACAGCGCCAGGTCGACGACGAGGCGCATGACCGTCGTCTTGCCCACGCCGGGTCCACCGGTCAGGACGCAGACCGGATGGGTCAGAAGGCCGCTCACCGCGGCGCGCTGTTCGTCGGACAGGTCGAGTCGCGCGCGGCGTTCAGCGAGTTCGATGTCGCGTTCGTCAGCCCACGGCCGGACCTCGCCGGCGGTGGACAGGGCCACGAGGCCGCGCGCCAGTCCGCGTTCGTGTTGGAACAGACGCGTCGGCCAGACCCGTTGCACGGCGAGCGTGCCGAGCGCCGGTTCCTCGGAGCGGTCGTCCGACGTCTCCTCGACTTCCTCCTCGTCGACCACGCCGGCGCGGTCGATGACGATCTCGCCCATCTTGCGCAGCCCGTCGAGCGCCTCGACGAAGGCCGCGTCGTCCTGCTGGCTCTTCAGCAGCTCGCGCGTCGTGGCGATCAGCTCGTCGGCGGGCGCGAAGCAGTGGCCCTGGCTCACGTCCTCGCCGAGTCGGTGCAGGAGCGCGGCCCGCCGCCGCTCGATCCCGTCCGGTGGCAGCCCGAGCTCGCGCGCCGCCCGGTCCGCCACCACGAAGCCGATCCCGTCGACCTTGCGCGCGAGGATGTAGGGGTCCTTGGACACCCGCGACTGGACGTTCTCGCCCAGGGCGCGCACCGCCGCGTCCGCCTGCCAGGGTCCGAGCCCCAGCCCGACGAGGAAGGCGTGCGCCGCGTGGCTGCCGAACTCGCGCCGCACGGTCTCGACCAGCTCCGCCGCCACGTCGCCCGACAGGCCCTTGATGCCGACCAGGCAGCTCTCGTCGGTCCGGATGCGTTCGAGCGCGTCGGTGCCGAGCGCCTCGACGATGCGCCGGGCCAGGGTCTCGCCGATCCCGTGGAAGGCGCTCGACGCCAGGTACTTCACGAGCCCGGCCCGGTTCTCGGGGGGGCGCACCTCGAGGCTCTCGAACTCGAACTGCCGGCCGTGGGTCGCGTGCTCGGTCCAGCGGCCGACCAGCCGCACCGCCAGGCCTTCGCTGGGCCGGGGCGTGGGTCCGACGGCGGTGACCTGGGAGCCGAACAGCCCGGCCGGATCGCCCCCGCCGAAGGCCACCGGGGCCTCGGATCGCACCCGCAGGACCGTGTAGAGGGACTCCTCGCTGTGGAAGGTGACCCGGTCGACCGTGCCTTCGAGCACTTCGGTCCCGTCCTCGCCGTCCCGGGCTCCGGCCTGCCGGGGCGCGCCGGAGCGCGGATCTGCGTCGGGGGGAGCCATGGGGACCGGAATCCTAGCCGCGCGCCCCCTTGCCTTTCGGCCCTCGATCCCCATACTGGTCGCCCCTCGTGCGCCAGCGCGCCACCAATCCCGCTACCCAGCCCATGTCGATCAAGGTCCAAGTCCGCGCCAACGAGTCGCTCGAAGCGGCTCTCCGCCGTTTCAAGCGTCAGTGCAACTACGGCGGCGTCTTCCGTCTCGCCAAGGCCAACTCCTGGCACGAGAAGCGCAGCGACCAGCGCCGCCGCGAGCGCCGCGAACGCATCCGCACGATCCAACGCGCCACCCGCTTCGCCCAGCGTCGCGCGGGCGGACGCCGCTAGAGCGGATCGGCGCGCACGCGTCGCACGAGGAATGGAACGGGCCCGGACCGATCGCACAGGCGGTCGCTCCGGGCCCGTTCTGCGTGGCGAGCGCCCACCGCGCGTGCGGTCCCGCTCCGGCCGCCCGACTTCGCCGCGGACCGCTGCATCGGGCGGACCCAGGACTGCGAAACGCACCGCACCATGAGAACCAAGCCGATCGTCGCCGCCGCCATCGCCCTCGCGGTCGTCGTCTCCACCTCCGTCGGATGCTCCTCGCCGATCCCGAACCGGGTCCCCACCGGCGAAGTCTTCCCGACCACGACCGGTGAGTCGCTCGAGCGCGTAGAGGTCGAGGTGCCGACCGCCTGGTTGGGTTCGCCCACGGTCGTGCTCGTCGGCTACGAGCAGGACGCGCAGTTCGACGCCGACCGTTGGTTGTACGGCTTGCTCGCGGCGGAGCTCGACGTGCGCATCGTCGAACTGCCGACGATCCCGAGTGCGATCGCGAGCCTGTTCAGCGGCACGATCGACGAAGGCATGCGCGGCGGCATTCCGCCCGAGGACTGGGCCTCGGTCGTGACGGTCTACGGGTCGGCCGCCGCGCCGGTCGCGGAGTTCACCGGCAACGAGAAGAACCGCAACATGCGCGTGCTGCTGCTCGACGCCGAGGGCCGCGTGGTGTGGTTCCACGACGAGGGCTACTCGGCGCGCGAACAGCTCGACATGGAGGCTCGACTCGCCGAACTGCGCGGTCGATGATCCACGCGCCATGACTCAGATCGACGCACCGACCGCCGGCGCGACCCGCGCCGCCTCGACCGATTGGATGGGCGCCCTGCAGCGCGAGATCGAAGGCTCGCGCGCGGTCACCCATCCGCTGCTCGTCCGCGCCGGCCGCGGCGAGTTGACGCGCGACCAGTACGCCCGCTTCGGCGGCCAGCACGTGGCTCTGGTCGGGGTCTTCACGCGCTACCTCGAGCTGCTGTTGCTGGCGACCGACGACTCGTCCCAGAAGCTGTGGCTCGCGAAGGTGCTCGTCGACGAGTACGGCGAAGGCTCCGACGGCCACGACCACGCCGAGCTGTACGCGCACTTCCTCGCGCGGCTCGGGACGGGCGGCGACGCGCGCGATCGGACGCCGCTCGCGCCCGCGGTCTGGCGCCACGTCGGCGCGCATCTGGCCCTGTGTCGCGAGCAGCCCTTCCTCGTCGGACTCGGAGCGTTCGGCCCCGGCCACGAGTGGGCGATCCCGCCGATGTTCGCGAGCCTCGTGCGCGGTCTCGCGGCGGCCGGTGTGACCGAGGCCGAGCGCCTCTACTTCGACCTGCACACCGAGCAGGACCAGGACCACGGCGCGTGGATGGCGGAAGCGATGGGGCGGCTCGCGGTCGACGAGAGCACGCGCGATCTCGTGCGCCGGGGTGCGCGCTTCTCGCTCGAGCGCCGCGCCGAGCTGTGGGACGCGACCGAGCGCGTCGTCGACGGCGCGGATCCGGCCGAGGGCTCGCCGGGCACGGTGCGCGACCTGCGCGCGGCGACCGACGCCTGGTTGCGCGGCGCCGCCTGGCCGGTCGAACTGCCGCGGTTCGGCTGATCGGATCCCCGGAGCGACGGGGCTGCGAGTAGGGTCGGTGCGCGCGCCACAGCGCACTCCATCGCGACCCACAGACCGGATCCATGCGCCCTGCCCCGCTCCTCTCGCTCGCCATCTCGCTCTTCGCCGCCGCTCTCCTCGCACCGCTCGCGCTCGCGCAGGGGGTCCAACCGGCCGCCTCGGTCGACCTCGGAGGCGGCTCGGCGGGCACGCACGGGGTCCCGCGCATGGTGTTCGACGGGGCGCCCGCGGTCGGGTCGCCCTTCGCGCTGCGCATGCGTCGGTGCCGCCCGTTCGCCCACGGCTGTTTCGTCCTGAGCGCGTCCGCTGCCCCGGTCGAGGTGGCGTTCTTCGGCGCGACGGTCCATCCGCAGTTCCCGGTGCTCGACGTGTTCGCGTTCACGACGGACGCGGCGGGCGACTCGCCCCGCGGCTTCGCCCAACTGCCGGTCGCGCCGGGGTTGGTCGGTTGCGAGATCGTCGTGCAGGGCATGGTCGAGGACCCGCTCGGCCCGAACGGCTATGCGATCACCCCCGGGCGGCGGGTGCGGATCGGGCCGCCAGCGTCGGGGCGGTTGTTCGACTTCGAGTTGACGCTCGGCGACGTCGAGACCGACGTCGTCGCCACCGGTGACTTCGATGGCGACGGTCACCCGGACGTGGTGGTCGCCGAGGAAGGGGGTCGTCAGATCGTCGGACTGGGGGACGGTGCGGGACGCTTCGCCGCTTCCTACGAGACGGTCAACGCGCTCGATCGGCCGAGAGCGGCCGTCGTCGCCGACCTGGACGGCGATGGGGCGCTCGACTTCGCCGCTGTCGGTCTTCGTTCGGGGACCTCCCCCACGGGCGACCTCGTCGTACACCTCGGAGATGGCGCGGGCGGCTTCGTCCACGCGTTCGCCGACGAAACACTGCCCAGCCTCCTCGACACGGATGCGGCCGACCTGGACGGCGACGGCGACCTCGATCTGGTCTCGGTCGCGTACGAGGACGACCTATTGGTCGTGCACCTGGGAAACGGGGACGGGACGTTCGCGGCGGCGTTCACTTCGGCCCTCGGTGACTCTCCGAGTGAGGTCGCGTTGGCGGACATCGACGGGGACGGGACGCCCGACGCCGTCGTTGCGAGTCAGTCCACCGACGAGATCCTGATCCTGCCGGGCGCCGGTGACGGGACGTTCGGCGCCGCGCAGAGCTACGCCTTCACCGAACCGCTGACGCTCGCCGTCGCGGACGTCGACGGCGACGGTCTTCTCGACGTGGTGGCCGCCAGCGCGACGTCGATCGGCTCGCTGATCAACGAGGGCCGCGGCACGTTCAACCCGACGAAAGAGACGGTGTTCACGGGGCTCGGCAGTCGCTACCCGGTCGAGTTGTTCGACAGGAACGGCGACGGGCTCGTCGACGCGGTTCTCGGAAGGAACGGCCTCGTGATCACGCTCGTCGGCGACGGAGCAGGAACGTTCACCCTCGTGGAGGAGCGGCGCGCCGTGGCCGGACACTCCGGGCCCGCGTTCGCCGACTTCGACACGGACGGCATCTTGGATGTGTGCATCGGCCACGCCTGGTCGGGCGTCTGCGTGGCGTTCGGCGACGGGAGCGGCGGATTCGGTCTGCCCGCGATCCAACCGATTCCGGCCCAGGCGTTCCACACCGCCGTGGGCGACGTGGACCTGGACGGGATCGACGACCTGGTACTGCGCGGCCTCACACCGGACCTCACCGCGATCCTGCTCGGAGCGAACGCGGTCGAGTTCGCCGCGGGGGGGCTCGTGATGACGGGCAACACGTCGCCCGGGACCGCGCTCGTCGATCTCGACCGGGACGGCATCCTCGATCTTGTGGCCGGGGTCGGGAATCCGGATCCGGGGATCCTCGTCGCCCTGGGCGACGGGACGGCCGCGTTCGGCGCCACATCGATGATCGACACGGGCTTCGTGCCGGGTGACATCGAAGCGGGGGACGTGGATGGAGACGGTTTCGTCGATCTGGTCACCACGTCAAGCACTCCCGATCGCGTCGTGACGTACCTGGGTGACGGCGCGGGCGGCTTCGGCCCAGGGATCGAATCCCTCCCGGGAAACATGACCCGCACCTTCGCCGCCACCGACATCGACGAGGACGGACTGCTGGACCTGTACATGGCCCGTACGTTCCCGAGCGAGTCGATCGCGATTCTCATCAGCGATGGGGACGGGACGTTCACCGTCGCCGGCTCGATCGCCACCGGTGTATCGCCCAGCGAGATCCGACTCCACGACCTCGACGGCAACGGACTCCGCGACATCGTCGTCCGCCGGACATTCAGTCCCGGAACGGCCGGCGTCGCCGTGATCCTCGCATTGGGTGGCGGCGGCTACTCCCTGCCCACCATTCTCGAGGGGGTCGACGGGAGCGGCCCGGCCTCGATCAACGTCGCCGACGTCGATGGCGACACGAACCCGGATCTGATCGCCAGCTACGGCAACAGGGGGCGCTTCCTCGTGCATCCCGGTCGCGGCGACGGTTCGTTCGACTCGCCGCGATCGTTCGGGCTCGTCTTCGACCAGTTTCGACTCGAGACGATCGATGCGAACGGCGACGCCATCGCGGACCTCGTCGTCTTCGACGGGAACGACGCCGTTCTGCGCGTGCTCGAGAATCGCCTGCTCGGATCGGACTGAGTGCGGCAGGACGGGGCTGTTCCCTCAGACCTCGGCGGGTGCCTCGTCCGCGAGCCGCCACAGCACCCAGCTCGCCACCGAACGCAGCGGCGCCCAGATCTCCGCGCGCGCGGCGAGTTCGCGCGGCGTCGGGCGCTCGGCCAGACCGTCGAGTCGGCGCAGACCTTCCTGCACGCCGAGGTCGGTGCTCGGCATGACGTCGAGGCGCCCCAGTCGGAAGATCAGGAACATCTGCGCGGTCCACGGCCCGATGCCGCGCACCTCGGCGATCGCGGCCACGACATCGTCGTCCGGTCGGCGTGCGATCGACCGCAGCGGCAGGCGCCCGTCGAGCGAGCGCTCCGCCAGGTCGTGCAGCGCTGCGGCCTTGGCGCGCGACAGGCCGGCCGCACGCAGCTGGTCCTGCTCGATCGCGAGCATCTGCTTCGGCGTCGCGAAGCGCGAACCCGGCGTCAACGCGTGGACGCGCGCGTGGATCGTCGCCGCCGCGCGGCCCGACAGCATCTGGTACACGACCGCGCGCGCCAGGGCGTGGAAGTGCGAGTCGGCCGGTCGTTCGGCGCCCTGCGGGAACCCGGGGAAGCGCGGCAAGCGGCGCAGCGCGGCACCGAGCGCCGGATCGCGGCGAGCGAGGGCGCGCACCTCGGCCGCGGTCGGTGCACCGGCGCGCGTCATCGGACGGGCTCCATGAAGCGCAGCGACTCACGCGCCACCTCGTCGAGCACATCGTCGTGCGTGCGTCCCGAGCGCTTCGGCACCGCCAGGTCGTGGTCGCCGCCGTCGACGACGAACAGCTCGTGCGGTCCCGCGATCGAGGTGCGCTCGCGTTCGAACAGGTCGAGGTCGCAGAGCGGATCGCGTGTGCCGCTGACGAACAGCGTCGGCGTGACGAGCCGGTCGAAGTGTTCGCTGCGCAGCGATTCGGGCTTCTTCGCGGGGTGCAGCGGATAGCCGAGCAGCACCGCCCCGGCCACGTCCAGGTCCGCGTCCTCGGACAGCAGCAGCGTCGACATGCGCGCGCCCATCGACTTGCCCGCGAGGAACCAGCGCGCGTCCGCCGCGTCGCAGCGTTCGCGAACGGCGCGCAGCACGTCGCGGTGCGCGGCCACGAGCTTGGGCGCGCGGTCGGGCGGTCGGCGCCGGCCCTCGCGGCGCGCGCGCTCCATGTACGGATAGTCGAAGCGCACGACCAGCGCTCCCGCCTCGGACCAGCGCCGCGCCATGCCGGCCATGAACGCGGAGTCCTTCGGAGCACCGGCGCCGTGGGCGAACAGCACGCGCGGCCCGCCCGTCCCCAGCGCTCCGTCGACCAGTGCGGACGTTCCGTCGATCCCGACCAGCTCGGCCACCTCCGGCGTGAACGGGATGTGAAGCTCCTGCGGCGGCATCGTGGTGGAAGAGTGGCGGGCGCGTCGAGGTCGTTCGTGGAAGGGCGTGCCCCCGCCGGCGCAGTATCGCACTCTCCAGCAGGAATCCGCGCGCCCGGCCATAATCGCAACCCATGGGATCAACGTGGAAGACGCTCTCCGGAGCACGTGTCGAGGACCTGCCGGAGACGCTCGACGAACTGCTGACGGACGACGACGCGAGCGTCCACGTCGGGACCGACTCGAAGAACCGCGGCAACTGGACCTACTTCGTGACGGTCATCGCCGTTCCGCGACGGGTGGGCGGCGGGCGCGTGCTCTATCGCTCCGAGCGACAGCCGCGCATGCGAAACCTGGCGCAGCGACTGATCCACGAGGCGCAGCTGAGCCTCGAACTTGCATCGGAGTTGAACGAGCGCGTCACCCAGGACGTGATCATCCACCTCGACGTCAACGAGGACGAACGCTTCCGCTCGGCGCAGTTCGCGCGCTCGTTGGCGGGGATGGGCCTGGGCAGCGGCTTCCAGGTGCGACTGAAGCCCGAGGCCTGGTGCGCGAGCTCGGTCGCCGACCACGTCGTCAACGCGCGGCACGTGCGCGTGGCCTAGTCGAACTGGTCCAAGTGCCGGCGGTCCGAGCCGCGCGCTCGATTCAGCTGCCGGCCGCCTGCGCCGCCGGGCTCTCGACCCAGGCGCGCAGGACGCGGCCGCCGGCGAACGTGATCCGGGCCGTCGAGGACGTCGCCGCCGGCTCCGCGCGGGTCAGCAGCAGCACCTTCCCCGTCCGCGCTTCGATCGCGTCGCAGCACCAGGTCCACAGCTCGTCGCCCGGGGTCTCCGCCGTCGGCTCGAGGCGCACGACCCGGTTGGGCTCGCCGAGCAACGCGACCACGGTCCGGCGCTCGGTTCCCGGCGCGATCGACTCGAGCGTGCGCACCGCCACGTAGACCCCGGTCGGGGGCGGCGGGCAGGCGGGCGCCGGGGCCGCGCAGCCCGCGATCGACGCGACGCAGGCGGTCAGAACGGCGACTGCCGCGAGCCTCGTGATGGTCCTTCGGTGGTGCATGGGTGCGGTGCGATCGACGATGCTATGCATCGACGTTCGAGGAGTAGCGCCTGTGCCCGAATTGCCCGACATCCACGTCTACGTCGAGAGCCTCGAGCGGGTGCTCCGAGGGTCCGCACTGGTTCGCGTCCGACTCGTGAGCGCGTTCCTGCTGCGCTCCGTCGACCCGCCGCTCGACGCGCTGCACGGGCGCGCTTTCCGAGGCGCGCATCGGCTCGGCAAGCGCATCGTCCTGCGTTTCGACGGCGACCTCCACCTGGTCCTGCACCTGATGATCGCGGGGCGGCTGCAATGGAAGAAGCCCGATGCGTCGCTCGGCGGTCGGATCGTGCTCGCCGGCTTCGACTTCGAGCGCGACGGCGTTCCGCTGGGCACGCTGGTCCTGACGGAAGCCGGCAGCACGAAGCGCGCGCGCCTGCACGCGGTGCGCGGCGCGGCGGCGCTCGCCGAGCACGATCCGGGCGGCCTCGAAGTCCTGGACCCGGACGTGGAGGTGGCCGACTTCGCCGCGAGCCTGCGGGCCGAGAACCACACGCTGAAGCGCGCGCTGACCGATCCGAGCCTCTTCTCGGGCATCGGCAACGCCTACTCGGACGAGATCCTGCACCGGGCGCGGCTCTCGCCGTTCATCCGCACGGCCGCCGCGAGCGACGCCGTGGTCGCGCGCCTCTTCGAGGCCACGCGCGCGGTGCTCGCGGAGTGGATCGAGCGCCTGCGCGCGGAGGTCGGCGACGGCTTCCCGTCGAAGGTCACCGCCTTCCGACCGGAGATGGCCGTCCACGGGCGCTACCGCGAACCCTGTCCGGTCTGTGGCGACCCGGTGCAGCGCGTGGCGTTCGCGAAGCGCGAGTTCAACTACTGCGCGACCTGCCAGACGGGCGGCAAGCTGCTGGCCGATCGCGCCCTGTCGAACCTGATGCGCGGCGACTGGCCGCGGACGCTCGAGGAGCTCGAACTGCGCCGGCGGAGGGGTCGCGAGGGCCCAGGGTCGGGGACTTCTCGGTCGGACACGTCTCAATAGGGCCAGGTCGTGGGCGTCAGCACGGAGTCCTTGAAGGCCTCGAGATCGAGCACGTCCGCGAAGTACGCGGGATTCGTGACGCCGAGGTTCGTGGTCTCGAACGGATCGACGGACAGATCGAAGAGCTGCTCCACTCCATCCTGGAACCACAGCTTCATGCCGTCGTCGCGCACGACCGCCCAGCGGTGCAAGCTCAGGACGGGTTGGACTCCGTTGTTCGGCGTGAAGCGGTGCGACCAGACGTACTCGCGCGGGCTGCTGCCTCCGGCCAACGTCGGGGCGAAACTGATGGAGTCCTCGAATCCGTGGGACGCGTGGACGTTCGCCAGTTCGAGCACGGTGGCGGGCCAGTCGACGGCCGAGATCAACTCGACGTCCACGCCCGGCTGGGTACCGACGCCCCAGACCAGCATCGGAACGCGGATCCCACCCTCGTACTGCGTGAGCTTGTACCCCTTGTAGGCACCACCCTGGAGCGGAGCGTTGTGCGGCGTGCCGTTGTCCGACATCAGGACGACGTACGTGTTAGCCATCAGCGGACCGAGCAGGCCGACGAGCTCGCCGAGCGCGGTGTCGAGCGCGACCAATGACGCCTCGAACCCACCGCGGTTCCCCGGTAGAACCAGGTAGCCCGGCGGCAGCATCGAGGCCGGAGGCGCGTCGAATGGCTCGTGCGGCGCGGCGTAGCTGACCTGGGCATAGAACGGCTCGCCACCTACGAGGTCGGCCGAGAGGAAGTTCGTCACTGCGTCCGTGATGGCGCGCGTCGTGTACGTCGTCTCGTTGCTGCGCTTGCCGTCGTCGTAGCGAACCCAGTCGTAGTGATCGACCCCGTCCGCGACGACGTTGCCGAGGATCCCCGCGCGCCAGGTGGAGTACCCCGCGAGCCGCGCGCTCTCGCGCACGTCCATGAACTTCGAACCGTTGACGTGCCACTTCCCGAAGTAGGCCGTTCGATAGCCGTTCGAGTGGAGCACTTCCGCGAGCGCGATGCGGTTCGGTCGCAGGCCGCCCTCGAAGGTCGCCAGCGGCTCCATCGCGCCTCCGACGAAGTCGTGATGCGGATAGCGACCGGCCTGGAGCAGGAAGCGCGACGGCGAGCACGTCGGCGTGGCGTAGAAGCGCTCGTACCTCCGAGCCAAGGGCCCGAACAGATCGAGCGTTCGCGTGGGCACATGAACCAGGTCCTCGTGCCCGACGTCGTCCCAGACGATGACGAGGAAGTTGGGACGGGCGGGGTCGGTGCTCTGTGCGCGCGCCAGCGTGGACAGGACGACGGACGCGAGCAGAACCGTTGCACAACGGAACATGGCGAGCTGTGGCAGGTGGGGGGGGGCGCCGGCACGGTCGGGCCGAGACGGCGAGGCGCGAGGCCAGCGCGCATTCTAGTGCTCGTCCGCGGCCGCCACGGAAGGCGCTGGTGGTCCTGGAGTGCCTCCAGTGGCGCGCAGACCTTCGTCCGGATCACAAGCGCCGAACCGGCCAGCACTTCCAGATCAGTCCGCGTCCAGTTCCTCGTCGTCCGACCCTGGCTCCGCCCGCTCGTCCAGCACGCTGCGCGCGTACTCCAGCGAGCGCCCGTGGACGAGGATCTTCGGCCGCGTGTGGAAGTCGAGCGGCAGGTCCCCGAGCGCCCCCTGCAGGTACTCGTTGCCGATGCGCACCTCGATGCCGGCGTTGTCGAGCACGCTGCGCAAGAGGTACGCGTGGATCAGGTCGCGCGCGGTCGCTACTTCGACCCAGTCTCCGATGCGTCCCATGTGTGTGGTGCTCCAGCTGCGCGGCGCGACGTGCGCTCAGTAGCCGGCCGCTTGCCCGTCCTTCCGGGACTCCGACGCGCCATGGTAGACGCCGGTCGCGGGGTCGCGCCAGATCGCCTGGTACCCGCCGAAGCTGCCGCGATTCCACTCGATGCGGTGGCCGCGTCCCATGAGGTCGCGCACGGTCTCCCACTGGGCAATGCCGGACTCGAGGTGCAGCGTGCCGCCGTCGGTCATGCGCTCACCGGTGGGTTGGGACGAACCGGTGTGCAGCATGCGCGGCGCGTCGCCGGCCTCCTGCACGCCCATGCCGAAGTCGACCATGTTCATCACGATCTGCGCGTGGCCCTGGGGTTGGGTCGCGCCGCCCATCACGCCGAACGCCATCAGCGGCGTGCCGTCCACCGTGAGGAATGCGGGGATGATGGTGTGGAACGGACGCTTGCCGGGGGCATAGCTGTTCGGCCGACCGGGCGTCAGGTCGAACAGCTCGCCGCGGTCCTGCAGCACGAAGCCCAGGCCCGTCGGCGTCATGCCGCTGCCCATGCCGCGGTAGTTGCTCTGGATCAGTGAGACCATGTTCCCGGCCGCGTCGGCGGTGCACAGGTAGATGGTGTCGCCCTCCTCGAGCGCCGGGTTGCCGGCCGGATAGCTGCGGCCGGCGCGCTCGCCGATCAGCGCGCGGCGCGCGGCCGCGTACTCGGGCGAGATCAACTCGGAGACCGGGACGTCCGCGAAGTCCATGTCGGCGTAGAAGCGCGCGCGATCCTCGAAGGCGAGCTTCTTGGCCTCGACGAAGTGGTGCACGTACTCGGGCGATCCGAAGCCCATGGCGGCCACGTCGAAGCCCTCCATGATCTCGAGGATCTGCAGCGCGGCGATGCCCTGACCGTTCGGCGGCAGCTCCCACAGCTCGTAGCCGCGGTAGTCGCACGACACCGGCTCGACCCATTCGGAGCGGTGCGCGTCGAGATCCTCGTAGGTGAGGTAGCCGCCGTTCGCCGCCATGAACGCCGCGATCTCGCGCGCGATCTCGCCGCGGTAGAAAACGTCGCGCCCGCCCTGCGCGATGCGTTCGAGCGTGCGCGCCAGGTTCTCGTTGCGCCAGATCTCGCCCATCTCGGGGGCGCGTCCGTCGATCGTCATCTGCTCGCGAAAGCCGGGAAAGCGCGCGAGTCCGACCGACAGGCCCCAGTAGTGGGCGATGAGTTCGCTGACCGGGAAACCCTCGCGCGCGTAGCGGATGGCCGGCGCGAGCACCTGCTCCATCGGCAAGGTGCCGAAGCGTCCGTGCAGTTCGAACCAACCGTCGACGCAGCCGGGAACGCTGACCGGCAGCGGGCCGTGGGCGGGCACGGACTCGAGGCCCGCCTGCTGGAAGACCTCGATCGACAACGACCGGGGCGAGCGCCCGCTCGCGTTCAGGCCGTACAGCTGCTCCGTCCTCGCGTCCCACACGATCGCGAACAGGTCGCCGCCGATGCCGTTGCCGGTCGGCTCCATCAGTCCGAGCGCCGCATTGGCCGCGATGGCCGCGTCGATCGCCGAACCGCCCGCGCGCAGGATTTCGAGGCCAATCTGCGTCGCCAGCGGTTGGCTGGTCGCGACCATGCCGTTCGACGCCATGACCGCCGAGCGCGTGGCGAAGCCGCGACCCGTGATGCGGTCCTGGGCGGTCGTGGTCGGTGAGAGGGCGAGCGCGGCGCAGGCCGCGAGGGCAACGGATCGACTCAGCATGTTCCCGACGATACTCGACCCGGGTGTGGCAGCCTCGGTGCGGTGCCGTGGGGCGCGGTCGAACGGCCACGCCGCGCGTGCCACACGTTCCGACGACGCAGGCGGCGGAACGGCTCCGCCGCGTCGACGCGACCGATCGGCTCGCGGTGACGCGGGGCCCCACGATGCTCGAGTCGGACGCTCAACCGCCCGGCGGCAGCTCGTACATCCCGTGCTTCGAATCGCGCAGTCGGCCTTGGCGGACGAGCTCGTCCCAGACCGCGCGCGGATACCGGTGGGGCGGCGTGATGCCGACGATCGTCGACGTGCGGCCGCCGCTCATCGGTCCACCGCCCAGCGACGACTCGGCGTCCAGAAGCGTCACCTTCAGGCGCTTGCGGTAGGCCTTCAGCGCGCGCTTCAGCACGGCGCGGTCGTGCTCCACCATGTGGCGCGAACCGCTGTACCACTGGCCGATGATCTTGCGCACCGCCTCCATGTCCTCGGCTTCGAGCGCCGTGACCAGCTCCGGATCGACCTGTCCGCACTCGCGCATCGCCGCGCGCGCCTCGTCCCAGGTGGCCGGAACGGTGGGAGGCAGGGTGGTCGGCGCGTCGCCGACGAGCGAGACCATGACGGTCAGCAACAGATCCATCTGGGGGTCGAACATGTGGCCAGGGTAGGGCCCCGGAGCGCGATCCGATCGAGCGACCTCGCATCCCTGGCGCGCGCCGCGGCGCGGGGGTGATGCGGCGTGCACCGGGCGCGGCGAGCTGCCCCGTTCGTACCGCGCCGATCGAGCGAGCGGCTAGACTCGACCCATGTCCGCCTCCGCCATCGTCCTCGCCCTGTTCCTCGCCGGACCCGTCGCCGTGTTCCAGGATGCCGTTCCCCAGGACGCCGAACCCGCGGCTGCGCCCACGCCCGAGCTCTCGCAGACCGGCCAACCGATCGAGATCGGCACCGTCGCGTGGCTGCGCGACCTCGACGCCGGCAAGGCCGAGTCCGCGCGCACGGGCAAGCCGATCCTGCTGCTGTTCCAGGAAGTGCCAGGCTGAAGCGGCTGCCAGCAGTTCGGTCGAACTGCTCTCAGCCACCCGCTCGTCGCCGACGTGATCGAGACCGAGTTCGTGCCGGTCTGCATCTACAACAACGTCGAAGGCGGCCACGACGAAGAGGTGCTGAAGGCCTACGGCGAGCCGCCGTGGAACTTCCAGGTGTTCCGCCTACTCGACGCGGAAGGAGCCGACATCGTGCCGCGCGTCGATCTCCTGCGGACGACCAACATGCTGTGCGAGTGGCTGCTGCACACGTACGACGCGCGCGAACTCGAGGCCCCGCGCACGCTCGAGATGATCCGCGACGAGACGTACCTCGCCGATCACCCGCAGCGCATCTCGCTCGCGACCTTCTCGATGCACTGCTACTGGGTCGGCGAGCAGAAGCTCGGCGGCGTGGACGGTGTGCTGCGCACCCGCGCCGGATGGATCGGCGAGCGCGAGGTGGTCGAGGTCGAGTTCGACCACGAAGTCCTGCCCTATGCCGACCTGGTCGCGAAGGCGGCCGAGCTCGAGTGCCTCGACCGCATCTTCACGCACGACCGCGAGCAGGCGAAGGTCGTGCGTCGCGCGGGCCACGGAGCGCTCGCCGAGGACCTCTCGCGCGCCGCCCGCTCGGTCGCAGAGACCGAGCAGTGGTACCACCTGCGTCGCAGTCCGCTCGGGCACCTGCCGCTCACGTCGGTGCAGTGCACGAAGCTGAACGCGGTGGCGACCTACGCGCCCGAGTCCGCCGTGCCGAGTTTCGGCGCCGCGCTCGAGACCCTGCTCACCGCGCGCCAGCGTGCGAACCTCGTGCGGCTCGAGGCGGTGCTGGCGAGGACGCCGGACGCCTTCGACGGTTGGTACGCCCCGGGCCGCACCGACGGCCTGGCCGAGTACCGCGCGCGTTTCGAGGCGCGGCTCACCGAGCTCGAGGGCGACGGCGCGAACGAGCCGACGAAGTAGACCGCTCGTACGGAGTCCGACTCCAATCCGTCGCTCGACCGACAGATCGAGTCTGACCCCACTTACTGGTCTGGCAGCGAAGTGGGGTCGGACTCCGTAGGGGTGTGGTGGGTGCGTAGGTCTCACATCACGACGAAACCGTCCGCGTTCGTCGCGACGGCCGGGCCGCCGTCGGTCGCCAGCGCCGCCAGGTCGAAGCGCACGCCGACGAGGAACGCCAAGGTCGCGGCGGGCACGGCCAGGGCGGCGGTCGCGCGGCCGCTCGCGTCCAGCTGGCCGATCGAGCCGGGCAGGAAGGGCGGGCCGGGCGCGAGCAGCGTGAACTCGGTCACGGCGTCGTACACGAGCGGCAGGACGCCGCCGGGGTAGGGCGTTCCGGGCGTCGTTCCGGACGCGGAGCCGAGCACGATGTAGCTCCACCCGGCGCGCGCGACACCCAGGTCGAGCGTCAACGGCACGAACGCGTCGCCGCCCGTCGGCACGGACGCGAAGCCGCAGTGCAGCTCGGCCGCCGGGTCGAGATCGAGCCGCCGGTCGGGGTACAGCCGCACCGCGCGCACGCCGTCGTCGACGACGATCTCGAGGACTTCGACGCCGACGCTCGCGCCGGCGGTCGTTGCGAACGTGTACGTCCCGTCGCCGTTGTCGGTCACCGGGCCGACCGCGACCAGGCCACCGGGCGCGGTGATGGTCACGCTCGCTCCGCCGGTCGTCAGCGCGCTGCCGTTCACATCCACGAGGCGCACGGTGTGCGTCGCCTGGGTCGCGCCGTCGGCGGGCAGCCGCAGCGCCGAGCTGTCCACTTCACTGAGCACGTGGTCCGGCCGACCCGCGAGTCCGTTGCGCCAGGTGTCGTAGCGGTTCTTCAGGGACACGACCGGATCGAGCGGGCTCGACGGGTTGCCCTTCACCGCCAGCGACAGGTAGTAGTCGCCGTTCGCGCAACCGGCCCCCGTGGTGCAGATCCCGTCGGTGTCGCCGATGCGCGCGAGCTGCACGAACGAGATGTAGGCCGACTTCGAGAAGCCGGGGGGCGGGGCGCCGCACGACGTCGGCGCGCTCTGACTGCACGAACAGCGCCCGTCTCCACCGAGCGCGCGCGCCGCCTCCATCGCAGCCATGACCCGTTGCCCGAGATCGCCGCCGGCACCGATCAACGCGCTCTCGGCCGCCAGCACCACGCTGTCGTCGGTCAACACGTTGCCCTGGATCGCGTAGCGCAGCGATCCGCTCGTGCCCGCCACGCCGAACTGCGCGTTGCCGACGCAGAAGCCGTTGCTGCCCGAGAAGGTCACGGGCGCGTTCGCGAAGTCCACGATCCCGTACTGGCGGCACTGGTGGTTCGTGGGGCCGGCCGCGAGCGCGGCGAGGATCTGCTGCGGCGTGTCGCCCGCGATCAGGCCGTTCCAGATGTAGCTCTTGTTGTTGCCGCCGACGAGTGCCTGGGCCGCGCCGCCGCCGCGACCCACGACGATCACCGGCAAGAGCTCGCGTAGGTCCTCGTTCGCGATGCACGTCGCGCCCGCGATGCAGACCTCGCCGGTCGCCGTGTCGACCACGACGATCGACCAGGTGGCGTGCGCGGGCCGCGCGAGAGCCACGAGGGCACAGAGCAGGAAGGCGACGAGTCGGGTGCGCATGGGCGATCGAAGGACGCGGTGGATGGGGGCGGGTGCGAGGCCGGCGATGGCGAGCACGGGGATCGTGCCAGGGTCGAAGCGTCTCGTGGTGCCTCCCATCGCGAACCGACCGTGCGTGCCGATTCTCGTGCCTCGTGCCTCGTTCCCGCAGCCGCGTCCACGCTGCGCGACCCGAGGTGTTCGAGCGACTCGAGTCCGACGCCTGCGCCCGCGACCTTCGGGGCGACTCGCGCGCCGCGACCCGTGCCTCAGTCGCCGCTGTCGGGTCGGTCCGAAGGACGAGGGACGAGGACCGCTCCCCCGGCGCGCACTTCGATGTCGCGCGACGGGAAGCGCAGGTCGAGCGTCGCACTCTGGGAGCCGCCGATCGACTCGTTGCTCCCGAAGCCCAGCGTGACGGCCCCTTCGAGGATCGAGTCGAGACTCGCCTTCCCGGTCAGCGCGTGGCCAGCGGGATTCACACCGAAACGAACATGGGCGAGCGCGCTCGCGTCGCCGACCGCGCTCGCCAGGCGTTCGCGGATGAACTCGGCACGCTCCGGCGCCTCGACGCCGACGATGCGGCCATGCTCCAGTCGAAGTTCGACGTCGCGCACGTGCACGCCCGCGAACGACGTGTAGGCCAGGTGCAGCGAGCCGTTCGCGGTGCCGGGCAGCGGAACCAGCAGCAGCGAACCGGCGGGGAAGCCCTCGCTGACGTGGCCGCGTTCCAGGTCCTCGTCGGAGAGCCGACCGATGCTGCGGTGCAGGAGGCGATCGTCGAACGCGAACCGCAGTTGCCCACCTCGGGAGTCGCGGAGCTCGATCTCCTGCGCGGAACCCAAGCTCTCGACGATCGCGTCGACACGGCGCTCGAGCAGGTCCGGTTCGGCGGCGAGAGCTCGCCAGAAAAGTGCAAGTGCCTCATCGACGCTCAGTTCTCCCTTGTCCACGTCGCCCCGGACCGGTACCGAGAGCTCCACCTGGCGCACGCCGAGTTCGCGCAGTCGCCGCAGCCACGTCGTGTGGGCCGACAGGAGGTGGGGCAGGTTCTTCCGCTGCTCCGGCGTCGGCTCGGCGCCCGACGGTTGGGTGGACGTGACGATCACGACGCCGGCCAGCGCGTCCGTCTCGTCGTCGGGCATGAACGGGAGCTCGCGCACTCTCGGATCGTCCATCCGCTCGAGTCGAGCGAAGATGTACTCGCGCGACCACGGTCGCAGGGTCGGTCGGCCCCCCAGTGCTTCGATCTCGACGAACAGCATGTCCGCGATCTTCTGGACCTGCGGCGGTCCGAAGATGAGCACGCGCTCCCCCGCTCGCACGCGCAGCGCGTCGACCGCGATGCGCCGCGCGATGGCACCCAGGTCGATGTCGAGCATCGCGCGGCGACGCCAGGCACCGAAGACCTCCTCGAAGGCCCGCACCACCGCATTCCCGGTCTCCTGGTCGACGCCCGCGTGGTGGGGGTAGACCAAGTGGTGTCGAGCGACCGCTCGGTAGAACCGTTCCTGCACGAAGCGTTTGGATTCGAGGCCGACCTCGACGACGAGTCCATCCTTCACGAGCCGCGCCAGGTGGTAGTGCGCCCGCGGCACCGGCAGTCCGAGCCTTTCCGCCACCTGTGATCCCGTGCGCGCCGCGTCGACCAACTCGCCGAGGATCGCGAGGCGATCGGCGTGCGCGAGGGACGCGATCTGTTCCGGCGTGGTGAGGACGTCGAAGTCCCTGGGGTCGGGGGGCGGACTCATGGGGCGACGGTGGGGCAGGTGGAGGCCCGTGTCCGAGATCTGGACGCGCCCCATCGGTTTTAGGAACGGGAGCCGCCTGGACGGTCTCGAGCGCGCTTCGAGTGGGCGCGCGACGCGGATCGGAACCCTGGCACGGCATTCGAATCTGCCGAAGTGGAGGGCGCCTCGCCCCACCTCATTCAGGATTTTCTGAGGAATGGTCGGGCGCGGAGCGTCGGGTCTCGGCTAGTCTCAGGAAATCCTGAGAGGCGCTGGATGCTCTGCGCCGCCCGCCTCCAAGTGTCCACCGACCCCGGCGATCCCATGGCTTCCAGATCCACCGCCCTCTCCCTCGCGCTCGCCCCGATCCTCGTTGTCACAGGTTTCGGCGTGGCGCGGGCCCAGGAGCCCGAACTCCAGGCCCCGCTCCCGAGCCCGAAGAACATGCTCTCGATCAGCGCGGTCTCCTCGGACGAGGTCTGGGCCACGGCGGGGGCGCTGTTCGCGCAGACCGGCGACCTCGTGCACTCGACCGACGGCGGCGCGACCTGGGAGGTCCTGCCCGTCAACACGACGAGCACTCTCAACTCGGTCTTCTTCCTCGACCAGCAGCGCGGCTGGTGCGCCGGCAACGGCATCTTCTTCACGACCGACGGCGGCGCCACCTGGACGAAGGCCAACGACTGGGGCTCGATCTACACGCTCCACTTCGTGGACGAACTTCACGGGTGGGCCGGGGGCAACGGCGGCTACGTCTACCGCACGACCGACGGCGGCCAGACCTGGGCGTTCGGCGTCTCGGTCCAGAGCGGGTGGACGGTTCGCGACCTGTGGTTCCGCGACGCGCTCGAGGGCTACGCGATCTCGATCGACGGGACCTTCTCGCGAACCACCGACGGCGGCGCGAGCTGGAGCGTGGTCATGGATCTCACGCCGAGCTTCCTCGACCCGCTGCCGAACACCACGGCGATCGAGTTCGTCGGCGCGAACGAGGTCTGGGTCATCGGTGGCGAGACCTTCATGCACTCGATCGACGGCGGAGCGACGTGGAGCCAAGCCGCGGTCCCCGTCGACACCTGGGCCCATGCCGCCGCCTTCGCGGATGCGCTCCACGGCGTCGCGGTGGGGGACAGCGGCAACCTCGTGCGGACCGAGGACGGTGGCCTCACCTGGACCACGGTCGACACGCCCTACGGACAGCGGCTCTGGGACGTTTCCTTCTCGGGGGGCGTCGGGTACGTCTGCGGAGCGAACGGACTCCTGCTGCGGTCGGACGACTTCGGCGCCACCTGGTCCCAGATCTCGAGCGGCGCGGCGCACACCGCCCGCGACGTCGACGCGCTGGACGCACACCGCGCCTGGGTCGCGTACGAGAACGGCGAGATCGCGTTGACGACGAACGGCGGTCAGCTGTGGGAGCGGATCCAGGTGGACGGCTTCGACGAGTACGGCGATCTGTGGTGCATCGACTTCTTCGACGCGAACAACGGCTGGGCCGCGGGCATGCAGCAGGTGTTCGGGCTCGCCGACGACGGTCAGATCGCGCGCTCGGTCGACGGTGGGCGCACGTGGACCTTGCAGTTCGCGGTGACGAACTTCGAGTTCTTCGGCCTCGAGGCACTGGACGAGGACACAGCCATCGCGTTCGGCCGCGGCAACTTCGCATCGAGTGCGTTCGTTCGCACCGAGGACGGCGGCGCGACCTGGTTCCCGAGCGGCCCTGTGGGTACCACGAACGGTTTCCGCGGCGCGGACTTCCTCCCGGACAAGCAGACCGGCTGGCTCGTCGGGAACAGCATCTACAGGACGGACGATGGAGGTCTGACCTGGACGAAGCAGTTCGACAGTCCCGTCATGCTCGCCTCCGTCTCGTTCGCGGACGCGCGGAACGGATGGGCGAGCGGCTTCCAGAACACGCTGTTCCGCACCACTGACGGCGGCATCACCTGGACCCCGCAGACTGCCGGAGGCCCGGCCGGTGCGGCCTACATGGGCGTCGAAGCCCTGTCGCCGGACGAGGCGTACCTCGTGGGTTGGAACCGCTTCGTCGCTCACACGACCGACGGTGGTTCGTCCTGGTCCCCGGTGCCGCTGCCGCCCGTGGCGCACAACCTCTACACGGCCTCCGCGGTCGAGTGGAACGCCGTGGACTTCGTCGAGGGTGGCAACGGTTGGTTCGTCGGCAACGAAGGGACCTATGCGATCCGCGACGAGCGCACGTTCGTGGCCACTCCCCACGCCATCTCCGTCGCCACGGGTGGCCAACAGACCTTCACGTTGCGTCCTGGACCCGAGCACGAGAACGAGCTGTTCGTCCTCATGGGGACGTTCTCCGGCACGAGTCCGGGCTTCGTCGACCCGAACTCCGGACTACTGGTCCCGATCGTCTACGACGGGTACACGAACCTCCTACTCGGCTCCTGGGGGGCAAGCATCGTCACACCCCTCTTCGGACTCGTCGGCCCTGGCGGGTTCTCGCAGAGTCGCTTCAGCATCCCGGCGGGAACCGACCCGTCGTTCGCAGGACAGACCCTGCACCACGCCTTCTTCACGATCGACCTCTTCGGCAGCGGGCTCATGGAGCACGCCAGCAACGCGGAGTCGCTCGAACTCCTTCCCTGAGACATCGCTCACACCTGGGAGCGAGCCGTCGGAAGGAACGACGGACGATCCCGGGTGCCCATCGGATCGAACCATGAAACACACACTCCTCAGCCTCCTCCTCGGTCTCGCCGCTGCCGAAGGTGCCCACGCACAGACCGTCGTCGTCACCACCGCGGCCGACGTCACCGACATCGACTGGACGTCGGCAACGATCGCCGATCTGCCCGGACCGGACGGGCTCGTTTCCTTCGAGGAAGCGCTCATCGCCACGAACAACACTCCTGGCCACCAGCGCATCGAGTTCCAGATGCCCCAGAGCACGTGGCAACAGCAGGGCCTCTTCCCCGGCCGAGCCGTGATCTGGATCACGAACGGCTTCTTCATGAATTCCAACGAGTCGGTGACGATCGACGGTCGGACCCAGACCGCGCTCACCGGCGACACGAACCCCGACGGTTGGGAAGTCATGCTGTTCGGCAGCAACCTGCGCCTCAACGGCGACGATTCCACGATCCAGGGCTTCCACGCGACCCAGCTCTCGGTCACTGGATCGAACTGCACCGTCGAGGGCAACACCGGGGGGTTCAGCCTGGACCTGTTCGGCGGTTCCGGTTCGCTCGTGAGCGGCAACGACTGCGGAACGATCAAGATCGATCGCTCGAACGACAACGTGGTCGTCGGGAACTCGATGGCTCGCGTGCGGATCCAGGGCTTCGGTGCATCGCAGTTGGCGAGCGGGAACCGGATCGGCGGCCCCCAGCCGAGCGACCGCAACATCATCGCGGGCTATGGAACGGTGAACAGCGAAGGCCTGCCGAACGGCCAGCTCGTCGAGCTCTTCGACACCCAGGACACCACCGTCCAGAACAACTGGATCGGTACGAGCGACGGCTTCACCCAGGGGCAGCAGTTCGCCACGATCGGCGTCAGCTTCGCGGGTCAGAACCACGGAACGATCGTTCGCGACAACCTCATCAGCGGCGTTCTCGGACACGGCCAGGGGCCGCACTGGCCCGGCACTCTGTGGGGGTGGGCGATCCTGCTCAGTGGAACCGGCTCCGACGTCTCGATCCTCGGCAACCGTATCGGTGTCGACCTTCACGGGCAGCCGACCCTGGGCTCCGTCTGGGGCATCTCGATGGGGGACGCGGTCACGCACCCCGCGAGTTTCACGAACGTTCGCGTGGGCGGAACGGGTCCGGGTGAAGGCAACCTCATCGCCGGCCATTCCCTCAACGGCATCACGGTCGGCCGGAACGTGCCGCAACTGCGCATCCAAGGCAACGCGATCCGCGACAGCGGCTGGCTCGGGATCGATCTGATCCCCACGGGCTTCGGCTACGGTGTCGATCCGAACGATGCGTTCGACACCGACGGCGGTGGCAACGGCTTGCAGAACTACCCGACGCTCCTGAGCGCTTCGGTCGTCCCGGGCGGTGTGCACGTCAAGGGCCGCCTGAACTCGTCCGTCGCCGACACCTTCACGCTCGAGTTCTTCGCGTCGAAGGACTGTGATCCGTCGGGCTTCGGCGAGGCCGATCACTTCCTCGGACGAACGACCGTGGTGACCAACGCCGCAGGAAGTGCGGCGTTCGACCTCGTCGTGCCTCACACCGGCGCACTGGGCGCCTTCATCACCGCGACGGCGACGCTCGAGCCGCTCGGCGCCACGTCCGAGCTCTCCGAGTGCATCGCGCTCAGCGGTGTCCACTGTCAACCCGATCTGGGATTCGGCGGCCCGGGAACGGCCACGCTCAGCGTGTGCGGCGACGTCCTCTCGGCGGGCGGGTCGGCCGATCTCGCGATCGTCGGGATGCCGCCGGCGACGACGGTCTTCCTCGGTGCGAGCACGTTCTCCAATCCCACACCGTTCCTCGGTGGCGTCGTCGTACCGTTCCCGGCGCAGTTCCTCTTCACGTTCACCTCGGACTCAGCGGGTGAACTGCACGTGCCCGTCTTCGGAGGGACTCCGGTGCCGATCGACTTCTACGTCCAGGGCGCGTATCTCGACGCTTCACTCCCTGCCGGAGTGGGCCTGACGAACGCCGTGAGAATCGAGTATCTGCCGTAGGACGCGAGCGGCGCGGGAGCTCGGGCAACCGAGCTCCCGCGCCGAGTCGTTCGCGAGTCTAGAGTTCCACCCAACCCCGCGCGTCCGACTCGATCACGGCCTCGACGAAGCGCACGCCGCGCACACCGTCGGTCACGCTCGGCAGGTGGTCGGGCAGCGGCGCCTCGGCGCGGATCGCCGTGGCCAGGTCGCGGTACAGGTTCGCGAAGGCCTCGAGGAAGCCCTGCGGGTGGCCCGGCGGCGTGCGCGCGGACGCTGCGGCCAGGGGCGACAGATCGGCGTTCGCGGTGCGCTTCACCGTCAGCCCGCCCTCGGGCCGATGCAGCTCGAGGTCGTTCGGGTGCTCCTGCCTCCAGGTCAGTCCGCCCCTGGTCCCGAACACCGACAGCACGAGTCCGTTCTCGCGACCGACGCAGACCTGGCTGCAGCGCAACGTGCCGCGGACGCCGCCCGTCAGTTCGAGCAGCGCCTCCGCGTCGTCGTCCACCGCGCGCCCGGCGACGAAGCTGTGGCGCCGACCGAACAGGCGCTCGACGCGCGCGCCGCACACGAACTCGGCGAGGTTGAACGCGTGCGTGCCGATGTCGCCCAGCGCGCCGCCCGGGCCGGCCAACGCGGGATCCGCGCGCCAGGCGGCCTGCTTCTGGCCCTGCGCCGCCAGGTCCTCGGCCAGCCAACCCTGCACGTACTCCACGTCCACGCGCCGCAGCTCGCCCAGGTCGCCGCGCGCGATCAGGGCGCGCGCCTCGCGCACGAGCGGATAGCCGGTGTAGTTGTGCGTCACGAGGAAGCGCCGTCCGGTGCGCTCGACGGCGCGCGCGATCTCGTCGGCCAGCGCGCTCGACGTGGTCAGCGGCTTGTCGCAGGCCACGTCGAACCCGGCCTCGAGCGCGGCGATCGCGATCTCGTGGTGCAGGTGGTTGGGCGTGACGACGACGACGACCTGCACCCGTTCGTCGGCGGGCCGCTCGGACTCCGCGCGCAGCAGGTCTTGCCAGCTGGCGTAGGCCCGCTCCGGTTCGACGTTCCACTCCGCCGCCCGCTCCAGGCAGCGCCCGTGGTCCGAACTGAACGCGCCTGCAACCAGCTCGAACGCACCGTCGAGTCGGGCCGCGATGCGGTGGACGGCGCCGATGAACGCGCCGGGTCCGCCGCCGACCATGCCGAGGCGCAGGGGCCGCACGGTCGCCGGGGTGTCGGAAGTGGTCGTCATGGCGCCGATCCTAGTGCGCACGCCGCCTTGCGCCGACACTCGGATGGTCGAGTGGCCGAGCGGTCGACCGGGCCGCGTTCGACGGAACCACCGCTCCGGTCCGCGTCAGCGCTCGCCCGCGAGCCCCAGCGTCGCGCGGATCCGTTCGGCCAGTCGCAGCGCCGCGAGTCCCGCCGCGCCGTCGACCGCCACCGGACCTCGCCCGCGAACGGCGCGCAGGAACGCGTCCAGCTGGGCCCGCAGCGGGTCGGACGCGGGCACGGGGACCTCCTCGACCGCGCCTCTGCCCGAACTCGGCCGACGCTTCAGCGTGCGCGCATCGAGGTCGGCCCGCAGCAGCCACGTCGGCGACTCGACCGTGAACGTGCGCACAGCTTCGGCGGCCGCTCGATCCGTCACGAGTTCGACCAACAGATCGACCGATTCACCGTCGCGACCGCGTTCGAGCCACGCCGACGCGCGCTCGAACGTCGCCGTCGGCTCCAGCGCGTACACGCCCAGCGCCGTCCCCGTGTGCCGCGGTCCGGTCACGTACTCCAGCAGATCGAGGTCGTGGATCATCAGGTCGAGCACCGCGTCCACGTCGAACGTGCGCCCGTCGGCCCGACTCGTGCGCTGCGCCGCGATCCGGCGCACGCTGCCGCTCTCGATCTCGTCGCCGAGGTGCTCGCACAAGAGCACGAACGCCGGATTGAAGCGCTCGATGTGACCGATCTGCAGCACCGCTCGTCCCGCGTCCGCCGCCGCGATCATCCGCTCGGCCTCCGCCGCGCTCGCGGCGATCGGCTTCTCGACCAGGCACGCGACGCCGCCCTCCAGCAGCGTCGACGCGACGTCGGCATGGGCCGCGGTGGGCACGGCGACGATCGCGGCGTCCGCGAGTCCGACGACCTCGGCGGTCCGCGTGACCACGTGGCACTCGCGACCCGTCGCGGCGGCGAGTTCCGCGGCCACGTCGCGCGCGCTCCGTGAGCCGTGGTCGCCGACCGCGACGATCTCGACGTCGGACCGCTCGCGCAGCGCCGCCAGATGATGGCGACCCATGCGCCCGAGACCGAGGACCGCGAGGCGCAGCGGGTCGTGCTGCTCGGTGCCGCTCGCTCCGGTCATGGCGCCAGCGAGCTCAGGCGCCGAACGCGGCCCGCACGCCGGCGACCACACGGTCCTGGTCGTCGGCCTCGAGGTACGGGTGCAGCGGCAGGCTCACCACTTCGTCCGCGAGCGCCTCGGTGACCGGCAGACCGCCAGCGACGGACGGGAAGTGCGCGTACGGCGCCTGGAGGTGCAGCGGGCGCCGATAGAAGACGGCGGTCGGCACGCAGCACGCGTCGAGGCGCTCGACGACCTGGTCGCGGCGTTCCGTGCGAATCGTGTACTGGGCCCAGATGGAGCGGTTCCCTGGCCCGAGCACCGGCACGTCCACCACGTCCGACAGACGCTCGGCGTAGCGCGCGGCGATCTCGTCGCGGCGGTCGCACTCGTCGTCGAAGATCGTCAGTTTCTGCAGCAGCACCGCGGCCTGGATCGAGTCCAACCGGCCCGTCAGGCCCAGCGAGACCAGCGTGTCGCGATCGCGCCCCTGGCCGTGCACGCGAACCGCGCGCATGCGTTCGAACAGTTCGTCGTCGTCGGTGAAGACCGCGCCGCCGTCGCCGTAGCAGCCGAGCGGTTTGGACGGGTAGAAGCTCGTCGCGCTGACCTCGGCCAGCGAACCGACCGGGCGTCCGTGCTGGGACGCGCCGAAGCTCTGAGCCGCGTCGCCCAGGACCCACAGGCCGTGCGCGTCGGCCACGCGCCGCACGCCGCGGTAGTCGGCGGGTTGTCCGAAGAGGTCGACGGGGATCACGCAGCGCGGCGCCAGACCGGCCGCGCGCGCCGTCGCGATGGCGACGTCGAGGCTCTGCGGATCCATGTCGAACGTGTCGCGCCGCACGTCGACGAAGACCGGCGTCGCACCGCGCAGGGCGACGACTTCCGCGGTCGACGTGAACGTGAACGAAGGCACGAAGACCGCGTCGCCGGGGCCGATGCCGCGCGCGAGGAGCGGAATCGTCAGGGCCGTCGTTCCGCTCGCGCAGGTCAAGCAGTGGGCGACACCCGCGCGCCGGGCGAGTTCGGCCTCGAGTTCCTCGATCTCGGGCCCCATGACGAAGCCGCCGTGCTCGAGCACGCGCGCGATCGCCGCGTCGACACCCGCGGCGATCCGCCGCCGTTGGGCGTGCAGGTCGACGTAGGGGACGGGGCGGACGACGGTGCCGGTCATGCTGGGGTGTTCGGACAGTTGGGTTCGTGCCCGTCGCGGTCGGCGACGGCGGACGGGACGGCCGTACGGACGGCGGTCCGGTCGAACACCGGCCGTGCGCGCCTGCGGTTCCCGGTTCGGGTTCAGCGCGCGGCCAACTCGCCGCAGCTCCATCCCACGTAGCGACCACCGTGCTTGTCGGCCAGTCGCATCAGCGCCAGCGACGTGCGGTCGATGGACTCGAGGTCCAGCGGGATCTCCTTCGTGATGCGCAGACGGTGGCTGCTTCCGGTCGACTCGAGTTCGGTCGCGTAGCGGCGTTCGCGCGCGGCGAGCAGGATCGGCTCGGCCTGGTCGCGATCGTCGAACACGAGCTCGTGCGTCATCGGTCGCACGCTCGTCGGATCGTCACCAGCCTCACGCAGCGCTTCCACCGTGCGGCGATTGAGGATGTGTCGCAGCGTCTGGGGGAAGGGGTACAGGAAGGCGTCGTAGTGGGTCCACTCGGCGTCGAGATCGACCTCGAGCTGTGCACCGGAGAGTCCGGCGCGGCGCACGCAGCGATCGAAGGCTTCGAGTGCGCCCTTCTCGACCGCGACGAAGATGTAGAAGACCCACTCGCGCCGGTAACTGATGCGACCGACGAAGCGCCCGCCGATCTCGGCCGCCGCCGATTCGACCGAGTCCTCGAGCTTCTCGAGGGCTGCGAAGTCGCGCTCGGACGTCAGCCCCGACGACATCGGGCGCGGCATCGGCACGTGCAGGCGACACAGGAGCGGGAGCTCGGCGCGCACGTCGGACGTCGCGTCGTTCGCGGCGTCCAGATCGACGAGTAGTCCGATCGGGTCGCCATCCAATTCCGTGGCGTAGAACTCCCAGCCGAGGCCCATGGACGCGTTGTGCTTGGTGGTCGGAGTGGGCGCGGCGGGTCCGCGGCCGTCACTCGGAACGTCGCCCGGCGAGAATGCTGGCGACCTCGTCGGCGGCGAGGCCCGCGACGTCGGGCCGAGTGTAGCCGAGGTCGGTGCGCCGAACGAAGACGTCCGCAGGTTCGAGCGCGTCCTCGTACTCGGCGGCCCAGGCCACGTCGGCCCAGGTGGTCTGCGGATCGAGGGCTTCGCGCCCGGCGTGGGGACCCTCGGCGGCTGTTCGGCGGGCGGCCGCCGCGAAGCGTCCGTAGCGACCGGCGAGGGCCGCGTCGCGCAGACCGGCGGCGTCCGGCTCGGCGGAACTCCAGGCCGGGCGCGCGACGCGGGCGTCCAGGGCGCCCCACAGCCGGAGGTCGCGGGTCGGCGAGGCCCGGCGCCCGTCCAGGCGCGGGGCGTTCGGTCCGGTGTCCGCGCGGGGGCCGCCGTCGCGCTCGAGGTGTCGCACCAGTTGGGCGCCGAGCTTCTCGGCCATGCTGCGAAAGCCCGTCAACTTGCCGCCGGCGATGGTCGTGATGGCGCCGTCGCGCTCGACCCGTTCCTCGCGGCTGCGCGCCGACGGATCCTCCTTCGGCGCGGCCAGCAGCGGTCGCAGGCCGGACCAGACCGAGATCACGTCCGCGCGCACGAGCGCGGCGCCGGGGACCAGGCCGTTCGCCGACGCTAGCAGGTACTCGACCTCGGCGTCGCTCGCCTCGCCGCGTTCGTGGTTGCCGCGGCGCTCGACCGGCGCGTCGACGTCGGTGGTGCCGACGATCGTGTGTCCGGGCCAGGGCAGGACGAACATCACGCGGCCGTCGACGGGCGACGCGAAGACGACGGCGCCGTCGGTCGGGAGTCGGTGCCTGGGCAGTACGACGTGGGTGCCGCGCGTCGGCGACAGCCACGTGCCCGACAGTCCCGCCAGCGCGCGTAGCTGTTCGGTGAACGGCCCGCCGCACAGCACGGCGTGGTCGGCGCGCAGTCGGCCGAGTTCGGGCGCATCGGCGTCGGGGCCGCTGGCACCGAGTCGATCGACGAGGCGCGCTTCGACGCCGCTCCCGTCCTGTTCGATGGCGGTGACCGCGACGCGCGAGGCGCACAGCGCGCCGCGTTCGATGGCGGTCCGCACGACCGACCAGACGAGCCGCGCGTCGTCGGTGGCGCCGTCGAGGTACTGGCCCGCGCCGATGACGCCCGAGGCGATGCCGGGGATCGCGCGCTGGGTGTCCTTCACGCCGACGAGGCCCGGAATCCCGAGCACGCGCGGCACCGACAGCGCGGTGTAGAGGCCGAGCCCCGCCGCGAGCTTCAACCGTCCGACGCGCCCGCCGCGGAAGAGCGGGAACGTGAACCGCTCGGGCCAGGCCAGACCGGCCGCGTTGCGCAGGAGGAGCGACCGTTCGAGGCACGACTCGCGCACGAGCCCGAACTCGTAGGTCTCGAGGTAGCGCAGCCCGCCGTGCAAGAGGCGCGACGAGGCGCTCGAGGTCTCCTGGCCCCAGTCGGCGCGCTCGACGAGGGCGACCTTCAGTCCGCGGCAGGTGAGGTCGAGTGCGACGCCCGCTCCGGTGACGCCGCCGCCGACGACCAACACGTCGAAGCGCTCGCCGCTCGCCAGTCGTTGAAGGCGCCGGGCGCGGGCGGGCGGCGGAGTGGGAGCGTCGGCGTTCACGCGCGCCACGGTAGCAGGGGGTGGGCGCGCCTCGACGGTTCCGTGTCGCGTCGCGCCCGCGCGCCGAACCGCGCCGCTCGTGTCGGGCACCGGGCGACGTCCGCGCCCCCTCGCGACGCGGACCTACGTCGCCGAGCCGATCCGCTCCACGGTGTCGCTGCTGCTCGATCCTTCGAGGGGCGCCGTGGCGGCGACGACCAGCGCGCGCTCGACATCGTCGACGAGATCGCGCGGGTCCTCGAGGCCGATCGACAGCCGCACGAGGCCCGCGGCCGGCGGAGCGATGGTCGCCGACAGACCGGCGGGCACCGAGGCGTGGGACATGGCGCTCGGCAGGCTCGCGGTGCTGCGCGTCGACCCGAAGCTGACGGCGATCGCGAAGCGTTCCAGCGCCTCGACGAAGCGCACGGCCGCCCCGCGACAGGCGAACTCGACGCACAGGACGCTGCCAGCGCCGCGCGCCTGCTTCACGAGCAGCGCGTGCCCCGGATGGTCGGTCAGCCCCGCGTAGCGCACACCGGTGATGGGCGACCCCGGCTCTCGCGCGCACACGGCCAACCGTTCGGCGATCGACCGTGCGCTGTGGGTCTGGCGTTCGACGCGCACCTCCAGCGTCTCGAGCCCGCGGTCGAGCAACCAGGCCTCGAACGGTGCCAGGGCCGTGCCGCGTGTGTTGCGCCGGCGGGCGAGGGCGGCGGCCAGGTCGGGATCGTCGACGACCACGGCCCCAGCGGTCAGGTCCGCGTGCCCACCGAGGTGCTTGGTCGCCGACAGCACGACCGCGTCCGCGCCCAGGCTCGAGGGCTGTTGCAGCCAGCTCGAGAGCATCGTGTTGTCCACGGCCAGACGCGCGCCCGCTCGCCGACAGGCCGCCGCCGCCGCGCGCAGGTCGACCACGTCCTGCAGCGGATTCGTCGGCGACTCGAGCCAGACCCAGTGCGGTCGGTGCGCGTCGATCGCACGGGCGAGCGCGTCCGCGTCGGCCGCGTCCACGTCGACCAGCTCGAGGCCGCGTTCGTCCACCAGGTCGCGCACGAGGCGCAGCGTCCCGCCGTACAGATCGCGCCCGATCACGAGGCGTCCGCCGGTCGGAACGAGTGCGAGCACGCCGTCGATCGCCGCCATGCCGCTCGCGAACAACAGCCCGTGCGAACCGCGTTCGAGCGCTGCGATGCGGCGTTCGACGTGCGCGCGCGTCGGGTTGTCGGTGCGCGTGTAGTCGAAGGCGTCGAAGCGTTCGGCGCTCGACTGGCGGAACGTGGCGGTCTGGTACAGGGGCAGCGCGCTCGCGGCGAACGGGTCGCCGGCGAGTCCTTTGCACAGGGAGTGGTCCATGGCTCAGTCCTCCCCGCGTGCGCCGTGGTTCGACTCGGACGGACGGCCCGTCGGTCCGTTCCCGCCGACGGGCGCCGTCCGGTCGCTGCGTCGCGAGACGCCGCTGCGAGCCAGTTCGAGCACGTCGCCGAGCACCGCTTCGGCCGTCGGCCAGGCGCCCGCGCCGCGACCGTGCAGCACGACCGTCTCACCGTCGTCGAGCCCGATCGACACGGCGTTGTCCTCGCCGCGCGCACGACCCAGCGGGTGGTGTCGGTCGAGCTCGAGCAGGCGCACGCTGGCCCGCGCCGAGCGTTCCGAATCGTCGCGGTGCGTGCGGTCGAGCTCGGTCGTGCGGTCGATGCGGGGATCGCCGACGTGCTCGCGTTCGCTGCTGTGATCGAGCGCGGTGTCGGGCACTTGCTCGTCGCCGAGGTCCACGCGCGCCACCTGGGTCAGGCGCAGTCCTCGGGTCCGCGCGCGCTCGGCCACCGCCGCCGTCGAACCGTCGAGCGCTGCGATCCCGTCGATCGCGACCGATCGCGCACCCGCCGCTCGCGCGAGCAGCACGATCTTGTGGCCGGCGTCGGTGCCGTCGAGGTCGAGCGTCGGATCGGCTTCCGCCAGCCCGCGTTCCTGGGCGCGTGCGATCGCGGCGTCCAGGCCCGTGCCGTTCTCGAGCGCGTCGAGCACGAAACCCACCGTTCCGTTCAACACGCCCGCGATCCAGCGCACGCGGCGACCGCGCGCGCGCAGTTCGCGCACCCGTTCGAGAGCGGGAACCGCGCCGCCGACCGCCGCGCCGAACGCGAGGCGGACGCCGGCGCGCGCAGCCAGTTCGAACAGCTCGTCGCCGTCCCGCGCGACGAGCGCCTTGTTCGCGGTGACCACGTGGTGTCCGCTCGCGAGCGCGCGACGGACCAGCGCGCCGGTCCCGAGCGAGCGCCGTGGCCTGTCCGCTCGCGAACCTGCGTCCACGTCCGTCTTCTCGTCCGTCTCCTCGCCCACGCCGCCCGCGAGCTCGACGACCACGTCGCAGTCGCTGGCGAAGAACTGCTCGGGGTCGTCGGTCAGGACCTGCGCGAGCTCGGCGCCCAGTTCGGCCGATCCGCCGATGTCGCGCGATCGAGTGGCATCGCGCACGAGCACCGCCGTGATCCGCACGCGACCGGGCAGCGAGGCGAGGCGTTCGAACACGCTCGCACCGACGGTCCCGAGACCGATCAGGCCGACGCGCAACGGTTCGGCCGCGGGGGCGCTCGCTGCGAGCACCGTCGAGTCCGCGCCGACGAGCGTGTGCCGCACTCCGTCGAGCGCGCCGACCTCGAAAGCGGCGCGGTCCCGCGTCGCGCCGTGAGCCGCCGCGCCGTCGCGCTCCGAGTCGCGAATCGCGCCAGCGTCTGGCGCAGGAGCGCCGCACGCGCCTCTGGCGTTGGCCGATGCGCGACGCGCGTTGTGCGCGCTCTCGTTGCTCGCGCGCCCGTCGTTCGGGAGCGCGTCACTCGTGCGTTCGTCAATCACACGCTCGTCACTCGCGCGCCCGTCACTCGTGCGCCCGTCACTCGCGATCTCGCTACCCGCGATCTCGCTACCCGCGATCTCGTCACTTACCGATGCGCGACGCGCCGCGGCGTGACTCGCGCAGAACCGCACCGCTTTGGGTTGGAGGATCCGCGCGTCGAGGCGTTCGGCGTCGGCGAAGGTCACGCGTTCGAAGCGTCGCGGCGCCGCGCCACTTGCGCCCACGAGCGCCGGATCGCTCTCGTACAGACCGTCAACGTCCTTCAGCAGGACGCAGCGATCGGCGTCGAGCGCGCGCGCGACGACCACCGCGGTCAGGTCCGAACCGCCGCGGCCCAGGAGCACGCACTCGCCGCTCTCGCCCTTCGCGAAGAAGCCGGGCAGCACGACCACGTCGGCCGCGTCGAAGGCCCGCGCGAACGCGGCGAGGTCCACGTGCACGGGTTCCGCGTCGAGCACCGGACCGCGCGCGCGCACGCACCCGTCGCCCGGATCGAGAGCGACCGCCGGGAGGCCCGCGCGATCGAGCGCGAGCACGAGCAGCGCCGCAGCTTCGCGCTCACCGCCGGCCAAGAGGCGCGCGAGATCGGGCGCGCTCGGCCGCTCGACCAGACGCCGGGCCTCGGCGAGCAGGCGATCGGTCGTGTCGCCGATCGCCGAGACCACGGCCAGCACGCGCCGCCCGTCGCGCAGGGCGCGGTAGATCTCGTGCACCGCGCGCGGCAGGTCGGCGGTCGAGCGCAGCACGCTCGAGCCGAACTTCAGGACGACCAGGTCGCGCGGCGCTCGCGGGTGGTCCGTCGCGGAGGATCGGATGGAGCTCATCGCTGCACCTTCCCCGCCGAACGGGTGGTTCCGGTGGTTTCGGGCCCACGGTCACCGGTCGCGGGTCGATCGGACGCGCTCTCGTCGAGCGCACGTCCATCGTCGGCGCGGCCGTCGGTCGCACGCTCCTCCGCCACGCTCGCGAGCGCTAGGTCGATCGCGCGCGCGAGGTCGCGCTCCACGTCGCCCGGGTCCTCGAGCCCCACCGACAGGCGGATCAGCCCGTCGGTGATGCCGAGCCGCTCGCGTTCGGCGGCGGCGTAGGACGCGTGGGTCATGGTGGCGGGGTGGGTCACGAGGGTCTCGGTGGCGCCCAGGTTCTCGGCCAGGGTGCAGAGCCTGGTCGAGGCCAGCAGCCGACGGGCGGCCTCGGAGCGCTCGGCGGGCGAACGGAAGAGGTGGCCCGCCAGTTCGAAGCTGACGATGCCGCCGCCCCCCGATTGTTGACGACGCGCGAGCCCCGACTGTTCGAAGGACTCGAGGAACGGATGGCGCACGCGGCCGACGGCGGGGTGCCCTTCGAGGAAGCGCGCGACGGCCAAGGCGTTGCGGCTGTGCTGTTCGAGGCGCAGCGGCAGCGTCTTGAGCCCTTGGAGCGTCAACCAGGCCTCGAACGGCTTCTGGATCGAGCCCAGGACGCCGCGCTCGTGCCGCAGGATCCGCGCGAGTTCCGAGTGCGCGGGCGAGCGATCGGCCACCAGGAGCGCGCCGCCGGTGGTCGCGTTGTGCCCGTCCACGTACTTGGTGGTGGAGAGCACGGCCACGTCGGCGCCGAGGGCGAGGACCGGCTGCAGCGTGGCGGTCAGGAACGTGTTGTCCACCGCGAGGCGCGCGCCGGCCGTGTGGGCGAGGTGCGCTGCGGCCTCGATGTCGGTCAGCTCGAGCGTCGGGTTGGCCGGCGACTCGACCAGGACGAGCCGCGTGGGGCGGGAGCGATCGGCGAGCGCGCGCCCGAGTTCGGTGATCGCGAGGCGAGCCGGGTCGAGCTCGCCCTCTGCGTCGCGTGCGCCGAAGAGGTCGGTGGTGTCGACGAAGTGGGCTCGGACGTCGAAGCGCTCCAGCAGCTCGCGCACCAGCCGCACCGTGCCGCCGTAGACCGTGCGCGAGAGGACCACACGTTCGCCCGCCGCGGTGTGGG
Source organism: Rohdeia mirabilis (assembly GCA_007750655.1). Lineage (GTDB taxonomy): Bacteria > Planctomycetota > UBA1135 > UBA1135 > Rohdeia > Rohdeia mirabilis. The sequence goes on along the minus strand of CP036290.1, from coordinate 4,588,460 downwards.
CGAGGACCAGGCCGACGAGCGCGGCCATGCCGGTGCCGTAGGCGATCGCGTGGGTCGGGGCCGTGCCCTCGAAGGCGGCGAGGGCGGATTCGAGCGCGTCGACGGTCGGATTGCCGCAGCGCGAGTAGGTCTGTCCGTCGTGGTCGCCCACCGCGCGCTGGGCGAAGGTGGTGGACTGGCAGATGCCGGGGAGGAGGGCCGCGGCGTCGGGCGAGGGGCGTCGGCCACCGCGCACGGCCAGGGTCTGGGGGCCGGGGGTGTGGCCGTGGGGTGGGCGGGGCGGGACGAGAGGGAGAGAGGTGTGGATCGAGCTGGGGGCGCCGGGCGAGGAGCCCGAGGCGGCGAAGGCGTCGGAGGGAGGGGTGGGCATGGCGATGGAGTGGGTCGGGGTCGGGTGAAGAATCGAGAAAGGGCGGCCTAACTGAGGGTCGAGCCTCGGTGGGAGTCGGGCGCGGACAGGGGTCGAGCTGGGCCGTGTTCGCACTCGGTGTGGAGGCCGGATCGGGTTCGATGTGGACCGCAAGAGCCCTGGGGGCACGTCCTGGCGCGCCGTTCTATCTATCGACTGATTCGGCTGCAATGGTGGAATCAGAAAAACCGGAAGTGATGATGATTGCTTTTAGAGGAGTCGAACGGTTTCATCCTTGCCCATGGCCGCCCCCTCAGCCCCCATCCCGGTCGCCCTGCTCGGCGCGACCGGAGCCGTCGGTCAGCGCTTCGCCCAGCTGCTGCGCGACCATCCGTGGTTCCGGCTCGCGGAGGTCGTGGCCTCGCCACGCTCGGCCGGCCTGCCATACGGCGCGGCCCTCGGCCGGCCGGAGTCGTGGTGGCTCGACGACGAACCCGATCCCCTCGCGGCGGTCGGGCGCGCCGCGGACCTGGTGCTGCTCGACTCCACCATGCACCTCGAGTCACCGCTCGTGTTCAGCGCGCTCGGGGCGTCGGTGGCCGGGCCGATCGAGTCACGGCTCGCGGCGAACGGGCACCTGGTCGTGTCGAACGCGCGCAGCCACCGGATGGACCCCGACGTGCCGATCGTCGTGCCCGAGGTGAATCCGCAGGCGCTGGAGCTCGTGCACGGCCAACCGTCGTTCGCGCGCGGTCGCGGTGCGATCGTCACCAACCCCAACTGCACCACGGCGGGGCTGGCACTCGCGTTGGCGCCGCTGCGCGAAGCGTTCGGGCTCGAGGCCGTCTACGTGTTCACGATGCAGGCCCTGTCGGGCGCCGGTCGCGCCGGCCTCGCCCCGCCACGTCTCGCGAACGACCTGGTGCCGTTCATCGCGGGCGAGGAGGAGAAGCTCCTGGTCGAGACGCGCAAGATCTTCGGCGACCCGCAACTTGCGGTCGGCGCCACCTGCACGCGCGTTCCGGTCGTCGATGGCCACACCCTGGTCGTGTCGGCGAAGCTCGCGCGCGAAGTGGCGAAGGACGACGTGGTGCGCGCCTTCACCGAATTCACGGGCGAACCGCAGCGCCTCGGTCTGCCGTCCGCGCCGGTCGCGCCCGTCCACTACCACCACGAGCCCGACGCGCCCCGTCCGAGCCGCCATCGCGACCTCGATCGCGGCATGGCGACCCACGTCGGTCGCCTGCGCCCCGGCATGATCCTCGACTGGAACTTCGTGGCCCTGACCCACAACACGCGGCGCGGTGCGGCGGGCGGGTCGATCCTGTTGGCGGAGCTGGCGGTGGAGCGGGGTCTGGTGGGGCGGGGATAGGCGGGCCTCGTACGGTGTCGCACACCACAGCGGTGGTCGACCCGAAAGAAGTACCGGAGCAATCCTCGGTGCCCGTCCTCGCCGCTGTGCCTCCAAAGCCACTCGGACAGGCACCGACGCAGCTCGCGCCGACTCGCACGCCCGCGGCGCGGGAGCTCATTTGCTGCGGTACTTCTTTCGGGTCGACCACCGCGGTGGTGTGCGACTCCGTGCGGGATGGCTAGTCGTCTTCGAATCCAGGTGCCCAGTAGAGGATCTGGAACGACTCGCCCATCTTGAACGACCCGTCGAACCAGGCGAAGACGCCGCTTCCCACGCCGTACTTCGCCGCGCCCGCGTTGATCTCGAGCTCGATCCCGTTCGAGGTTCGCAGAGCATCGCTCGAACCAATCGTCGGGTCGACGATGAGCACCTGGAAGTACACCTCGGTGCCTTGGAGGCCCGGAATCACCGGGATCAGGAACTCGGGCGACGTGCCGTCGAGGACGTCGAGAGCGACGAGCGGGTTCACGTAGAGGTGATCCGCTTCGACGGGGCTCAGCGGCACCGAGGTCGGCTGCAACCCGATGAACAGAAGACGCTGGATGGACGGCGGCGGGGGGATGAACGGGACGATGCTGATCGTCCGCTCACCGCCCGCGACCGTGCCGTCGCTTGCCGTGGCATGCCATGACCAGGTGTAGTCGCCGATCGGGAGCTCGGCGATGTCGATGCCTTCATAGGGGAGGCAGTGCTCCCAATAGCCGATCCCCTGCCACAAAGGGTCGTAGCAGTTCCAGTCGTAACACGGCCCCCACTGCCACCATTCGCCGACGCTGTGATCGGAACAGCCCCCGAACGCGCCGGCGACGAAGGTCACGATCTCTTCGGGTTGCTGAGTGAACGACGCCAACGAACCAGACGCTATCCACTCTGCTGTTCCTCCGGTCGAGGATGCGATGTGTCCTAGTGTGCCGGCCGGTGAGCAAAGGACAGCGCCGTTCGTCCCGAGCCCGTAGCACTGTACAACGACTCCGAGCGAGGCCAGCGCCGCAAGTTCGTCGCTCAGCGAGGTGAGTGACGTCGCTTCACTCGCGGCGAAGATCACCAACTCCTGGCGGTCTGCGGTCGTGTCGGCAGAAAGTCGTGAGACGGCCAATTGCAGCATCGACTCGAAGTTCGCGCCACCTGACACCTCGATCGGCGTATGGAGGCCGATCTCAGGATCAGGCCCGGGGAGCCCGATGGATCTCGCAACAGGAACCACAGACCACTTGTTCTGCGCGTAGCCGTCGTCGAGGTCGAAACCTGGCGCCGCCGTCATGTCGGCCAGGGCGGCCGTTGCTCCAAAGACCCCAACCGAGGTCGGGTAGTCGAACGAATCGTCGAACCCTACCTCGCTGTCGCGGACCACCGACTGAACCGCCGCATCGAGAAGGGTCCCAGCAAGCCCGTCACCGTTCTCATCGACAAGGAAGCTTGGCTGAGAATCAGCCATGGCGTCGGAGCACTCGAAGAAGACGACGCGCACGAAGCGGTCGAAGCCAGGCGGCCTTTCCAGGAACATCTTTGTGTCCAGACGGATCGTTCCTTGCTCGCCCACTTCGAAGACCGAGCGTCCGTCCGGCGTGCCGATGTAGCCGTACGAGTGGAGCAGTTGCCCCGTCGTGGTCCAGGCCGTTTCACTGAGCGGTTCTTGAGGCGCGATTGCGACAACGGACAAGACGGGCAGGACTCCGGCGAGCAGAGCGAGCATGGGCGTCGAGGGCGAGGGTCAACAGGGAACGATCAAACCGATTGGAGCCGGGCGCGGTGATGGCCGCAAGACGATACGGCGATACCGATTTGGCGATACGGAGCCTGACCCCAATTCGCTGGTCGACCGACAGAAGGTGCCGCACGAGCACGCCGTACGGAGTCGCACACCACCGCGGTGGTCGACCCGAAAGAAGTACCGGAGCAATCCTCCGTGACCGTCCTCGCCGCCGTGCCCCCAAGGCCACTCGGACAGGCACCGACACAGCTCGTGCCTACTCGCACGCCCCCGGCGCGGGAGCTCATTTGCTGCGGTACTTCCTTCGGGTCGACCACCGCGGTGGTGTGCGACACCGTACGGGAGGTCAGCCGTCCGCGCGCCCCACGAACGGGCCCAGCGACAGGCCGCCGCGCGTGCGCAGGTTCGGCATCGCATCGCTCGCCCATGCGAAGCGCACGGACACCGGCTCGGACACCGCGGGGCTCGTGAGGCGCACGGCTTGGCCGCCGCTCGCGGCCAAGCGCTCGACCAGCTCGGCGCTCGCCGCGTGGAACACGCCGTCGGGCCCGGCGATCTCGAAGCCGTCGGGTGCAGCTCCATCCACCGTCACCAACTCGTTCGCCGCGTCGGTGCGCTCGAACGTGACCGTGAGCGCGGTGCCGGCGCGCTCGAAACCCGCCGGCTCCGGACTGCGGTGGGGCAGGGCGCGCCAACGGGCCTGACGCGCATCGCTCGCCGACAGCGATTCGGCATAGGTGTCCGCCAGCGCCCAGTTCGCCAGGCGCTCCCCGACCGCCAACTTGCGCTTGGGGTGGATGTCGGTCGGGTTGCCCACGTCCGTCGTGACGACCATCCCGGTGTGCGCGAGCGCCGCGCGGTGGAAGCGCTCGGGCACGCCGCGCGCACCGGGCATGACCGCGGTCTGCGCCATCCGCAGCTGGGCCCACGACCCGCCGTCGTCGCCACGCCCGAACGGCGCGATCTGCACGTAGTAGAAGGGGAACGCGAGCCCGTCGTCCGCCGCGCGAAAGCGGCCGCGCCAGTCCTCGATCATGGCCGGGAAGAGCCGCGCGTATTGCTCCGGGCGCGAGGCGTTCGACTCGCCCTGGTACCAGATCGCCCCGCGCACTCGCGTCCGCTCGAGCGGCGCGATCATGCCGTTGAACAGCGCGGTCGGCGTGTTCGGTCCGAACCAGTTCGACGTCGGGAACGTGCCCAGATCGCCCATCGACGCGCCGCGGCGGTAGCTCCACGGGCCCGCCAGTTCGACGCGCTCGCTCGACGCGTTGACAGGGTGCAGGTACATCTCGTCCGCGCGCCCGTGCATGCCCGCGCCGCCGCCGGTGTCGACGCACAGCACCGTGACGCTCACCTTTCCGGCGCGCACCGCCTCGCGCGGGACGCGGTAGTGACGCGGTTCGTTCCAGCGGTTCCAGACCTTCGTCGCCGCGACCTCCTCGCCGTCGAGCCAGACCACGTCCATGTCGTCGACCGGGCCCAGGTGCAGCATCAGGTCGCGCCCCGCCCAGCTCTCGGGGATCTCGACGTCGCGGCGCAGCCACATGCAGCCGTCGAATCCACCGTCCGGATCGCCGGGTGCCTCGACCGCGCGCCAGTCGCTCGTGTCGACGTCGCGCGCGAACCACCGCTCGCGCAGGCCGCGGTCACTGGCGTCGATGCCGCGCCACCAGCGGTCCTGACGCGTCGCGAGCGCCACGCCCTGCGAGCCCGGATCCGCCGTCTCCTCGGCGATCTTCGCGAGGTCCGCATCGAATCCGCCGAACGCGCGCAACGCCTCCGCGCTCGTCCACGCCTCGGCCACGGTGCCGCCCCAATCCGCTTGCACGATGCCGATCGGCACGTCCAGCTCGGCGCGCAACCGTCGCGCAAAGTGCAGACCCACGGCGCTCAAACCCTCGACCGTCTCCGGCGCGACGGCGACCCACGTACCGGTGCACACCTGCTCAGGCTCGAGCGACGTGCGGTTCGGCACTTGGAAGAAGCGCAGCTGCTCGTCCGCGCAGTTCGCCACGGCGCGCGCGTAGCCAGCCTGATCGAGCCCGTTCCAACGCGCCGCCGCCACCGACCACTCCATGTTCGACTGGCCCGACGCGATCCACACCTCGCCCAGCCACAGGTCCTCGACCGCATGGGCCGCGACGTCGGTGGTCGAACGCGCCGGCCGCACCACGAGTCGGTGCGGTCCACCCGCAGGGCCGGTCGGGACGTCCGCTTCGAAGTGCCCGTCCGCGTCGCTGCGCGTGGGCACCGGCGCGTCGAGCCAGGACGCTTCCACGACCAGGTCCAGGTTCGCGGGCGCCGTGCCCCAGACGTCGATCGCGTCCTCGCGCTGCAGCACGGCGCCGTCGCCGAGGGTCGGCATGACGACGATGGCCGTGAACGCGGCGCGCGGCGTGCTGGCGACCGAGTGGTGCGCCGTCGAGCAGGCACTGCCCAGCACGACGGCCAGGTTGAGCGCGAGCGCCGGGACGAGGCCGAGACGGAAGTGGCGGGGAGCGGTGCGGCGTGCGGTGCGAATCATGGGCGCGAGCATAGTCGTTGGCTCCGCCGGCCGCCGTCTGCGCCGCTGACTGGGCCGCCGACTGTGTCCGCGACGCGCCGCGCGTCTCGGCTCGCGAAGCCAGGAGCTGCGGTGCCCCACCCGGCGTTCGCGCCACTCGGGCCTCGGTGCGCGAACGACAGCGCGCCACTCGCGGCCATGAGTGCCCAGCCCGCGGACCTGAGCTCGAGGGTTGCGACTCGCACACCACGCGCCGCGCAGACGTGGCGCTCGACCCGCACTGGGTTCCGAGCAGCGCTCGACGCTCGGAACTCGGCGCGCGAACGGCCGCACGGTCGACGGTCGACGACGCCTACCGCGCGGACGTCCGCTCGCCGCTCGCCGCTCGCCGTTCGCTCTTCGCTCACCGCGCCTCGCGAGGACGTGGCGCTCGACGCGCGCTGGGCCCCGAGCGGCGCCCGTCGTTCGGAGCCCGGCGCGCGAACGGCCGCACGAGCGACGACGCCGACCGCGCGGACGTCCGTTCACCGGTCACTCCTCGCACGCCGCGCCTCGCGAAGACGTGGCGCTCGACCCGCGCTGGGCCCCGAGTGGCGCCCGTCGCTCGGAGCTCGGCGCACGAACGGCCGCACGGTCGACGGTCGGCGACGCCGACCGCGCGGACGTCCGCTCGCCGCTCGCCGCTCGCCGCTCGCTCTTCGCTCACCGCGCCTCGCGAGGACGTGGCGCTCGACGCGCGCTGGGTTGCGGGCTGCGCCCGTCGTTCGGAGCCCGGCGCGCGAACGGCCGCACGAGCGACGACGCCGACCGCGCGGACGTCCGTTCACCGGTCACTCCTCGCACGCCGCGCCTCGCGAAGACGTGGCGCTCGACCCGCGCTGGGCCCCGAGTGGCGCCCGTCGCTCGGAGCTCGGCGCACGAACGGCCGCACGGTCGACGGTCGGCGACGCCGACCGCGCGGACGTCCGCTCGCCGCTCGCCGCTCGCCGCTCGCTCTTCGCTCACCGCGCCTCGCGAGGACGTGGCGCTCGACGCGCGCTGGGTTGCGGGCTGCGCCCGTCGTTCGGAGCCCGGCGCGCGAACGGCCGCACGAGCGACGACGCTGACCGCGCAGACGTCCGTTCACCGGTCACTCCTCGCACGCCGCGCCTCGCGAAGGCACGGCGCTCGACCCGCGCTGGGCCCCGAGCGGCGCCCGTCGTTCGGAGCTCGGCGCGCGAACGGCCGCACGGTCGACGGTCGGCGACACCGACCGCACCGACGTCGGTTCAGCCGTGGCTCTGCGCACGCCGCGCCCCGCCACCACCGAGCACCCAGCCGTGCGCCCCTCAGTTCGCCGCCGGGTGCGCCGTTCCGAACGTGCCGCCGAAGAAGGTCTCGTTCACGGCTCGGCGTTCGCGGGGCGCCAGTTCGCGCTCGCGCATGTCGCCGTCGAGCACGTCCGCGGGCGCCGCGTAGCCGATCGCCAGGGCCGCGATCGGATCGTGCGTGTCCTCGATGCCGAACGCCGTGCGCGCCGCGTCCACGTCGAAACCGCCCATCTGGTGCACGACCAGCCCCATGGCCTGGGCCTGGTAGGTGAGGCTCATCGACGCCGCGCCGGTGTCGTACAGCGCGTGGCGGTTCGGATTGCCGTTGAAGACGAACCCGAGGCGCGCGACCGCGATCGCGAGCACCGGCGCGCGGTGGGCCCAGGCCTGGTTCGCCGGCACGAGCGCGTCGTGCACCTTCTGCCAGGCGCCGCCGTCGTCGCTGGCGCCCTTCACGCCGACGACGTAGGTCCAGGGTTGGTCGTTGAAACAGGAAGGCGCCCAGCGCGCGGCCTCGAACAGGGCGCGGAGCTGTTCCTTCGTGACGGTTCGTCCATCGAAGGCGCGGGGGCTCCAGCGTTCGGCGATGAGGTCGTGCAACGGTTGGGCGCTCGTGGCGCGGCGGTCGGTGGTGCTCATGGGGGACGAGGCTAGGTTCCGACGGTGCGCGGCGCGAGTCGAAGCCCCTGCGTGCGCCCATCCTCCGGGGAGGGAGATCCACAGGCGCGTCTCGCGCACCTCTTCCGCGGCGCAACCGCCTTCCAGCGCGAAGACCACCGAGACTTCGCGCCGGATTTGCAGCTTCGAAGTAGCTTGGGGGACGTGCAGATCCTCGGACCGATCCTGGTGGCTGGCGCCGTGGCCGGCGGGGCGTTGATCGTCTCGCTCTTCGTGACCCCGCGGCCGTCGACCGTCTCCGATCTCGGCGGTGACGGGCTGTACGTGGCGGCCGTCGACGCGGGCGCGGTCGGCTCCGATCCGAGCCCGATCGACCCGAGGACCGTCCCGTCGGACTTGGACGTCGTTCCGATGGTCCCGCTCTTCCCGGCCCTTCGCAGCGAGAGTCCCGAGCCGGTGACGGGGAGGCCGAGCGGCGTGCTCGAGCGCTTCGTCGGCGAAGGCGGTGTCGATGCGCTGCGCTCCTTCGTGGAGCAGGTCGAGCGCGTCGCGACCCGGAACGCTGCGTCCCAGAACGCTGGCGGCTGAGCCCGCCCGACCGGGAGCGCGCCGATCGAGTCGTGTCTCGACCGGTACGGCGGTGGAAGGTCCGAGCGCGGAGCAGCGCTGTCGGCGTTCGAGCGCGCCACGCTGCCACCGCGACGGCGAACCGTGACCACGCGCCGCGACGGCGCACCGTCTCCGCGCACCGTCTCCGCGCACCGTGACCGCGCGCCCACCCGCCGCGCCTCGCCCCCGAACCACTGGACGACGCCCCATGGGACTTCGCTCGCACCCTCCGATCTTCACGCTGCTGGCCGCGGCCGTCGCCGCCGTCCTGCTCGCCGTCGCCTGGTTCATCGAGGACGAGCCTGCGACCACGACCACGACCGAGCCGCCCGCCGTCGCCGCCACCCCGCTCGACCATCCGACCCCGGCCGCCGCGCTCGAGGCCCTGCGCAGCGGCAACGCCTTCGAGCCCTACGCCCTCGCCCTGGTCGCCGAACTCGACCTCGATCCGAACCTCGTCGATCCCCTCGCCGACCTGATCGAGGACTGGGCGGTGGCCCACGGCGAGGCCAGCCTCGACGACCCCGAGCCGGGCGCCGACCGACGCGTCGCGGCCGATCGCCAGCGCGCCGCGGCACTCGCGCAGTTCCTCGGAGACCGGGCGGACGCGGGCGAGCGGTGGATCGATCGCCACGTGCTGCTCCCGGAGTTCTGAACCCCGAGCGGCACGCCCCAGCCCCCGAACGCGGTGCCGCCGCGCCGAGCCAGGGGTCCTTCCGACAGATCGTGGGCGAGGCTTGGCCCGCCGCACCCGCTCGGGAATGATGCGGCGCTCGCCCCCCCTCGCCGCGCGCCGATCCGGCCGCGGGCGACGAACCGCCGCACGAACCATGATCCTCTACTACACGCCCGGCACCTGCGCCCTCGGTGCCATGGCGCTGCTCCGCCACGCCGAGCGCCCGTTCCAACTGTGCCACGTGCCCCGCGACGCGCGCATGGGCCCGATCTTCCGGACGGTCAACCCGCACGGCCACGTCCCGGCCCTGGTGACCGACGACGACCGCGTGCTGTGGGAGAACAGCGCGGTCCTGATCCACATCGCCCAGCACTCGCCGGCCGGCCTGATGCCCGCCGCGGGTTCGGCGGCCGAGGACGAGCTCAACGTCTGGCTGAGCTACCTCGGCAGCGAGTTCCACGCGGCCTTCTACCCCGTGTTCAAGCCCCAGCTCTTCCTGCGCGACGACTCGCTGCACGACGACCTGCGCCGCGACTCGCTGAAGAACGTGCGCCGCCAGCTGGCCTACATCGACGTGCATCTCGAGGACAACCGCTTCGTGATGGGCGACACCTTCGGGATCCTCGATCCGTACCTGACCGCGATGGCGCGTTGGGGCGAGCGCTTCTTCGACTACGAGCGCGAGTTCCCGAACCTCGGGCGCTACCTCGAGCGCATGCGCGCCGAGCCGTCGATCGCCTTCGCCCTGGCGATCGAGAACGGCGACGAACAACCCACCGTCGACGGTGGCTACGCCGGACACACCGACCTCGTGCCGCGCGACGTCTGACCGCGCGCACCCGGAGCGCGGCGTCGGACTCGCGATCCTGCCCAGCGAGCCCAACACCATGATCGACACCAAGGAACGCATCGTCATCGTCGGCGCCGGCCGACTCGGAGGCGCACTCGCGACGGGCTTCGTCGTCTCGGGGCGCTGCAGCGAACTGGACGTCGTGCTCTGCCGCCGCCAGGTGGAACGGCTGCGTGAGTTCGGGCTGCGCGGGCACCCGCTCGTGCCGGACGCGCGCGAGGCGGTCGACGGCGCGGACATCGTGCTGATCGGCGTCCAACCCCAGGAGATGGACGCGACGCTCGCCGCGCTGGCTCCCGTGCTCGCGCCCGAACAGATCGTCGTGACGCTGGCCGCGAACGTCACGACCGCCACCGTCTCGGACGCACTCGGCGGCGTGAATCCCGTGGTGCGCGCGATGCCCAACATCGCCGCGGCCATGTTGCAGTCGATGACGTGCCTCGCGATCGCGCACGACGCGGACGCGCGCACCGAGGCCGCACTCGCGCGCGTCGAACGCTTGTTCGGAGCGGTCGGCAGCACGCTGCGACTGCATGAGGACCTGATGGAGTCGGCCACGGCTCTCGGCGCCTGCGGCATCGCTTTCTTCCTGCGCGCCATCCGCGCCGCGAGCCAGGGCGGTATCCAGATCGGTTTCCACCCCGAGCAGGCGCTGTTGATCGCGGCGCAGACCGCGGCCGGCGCCGCCGCGCTCGCGCAGGACAGCGATGCGCACCCCGAAGCCCTGGTGGACGACGTGACGACGCCGCGCGGGTGCACGATCGCGGGCCTGAACGAGCTCGAGCACAGCGGATTCTCGTCCGCACTCGTGCGCGGCATCCTGACCGCGGCCCAGCACGCCGGCGGGCTCTACCGAGGATGAGCGCGCTGCGTCGACACCGAGCGCGTCGCACCGTGCAGGTCGCCTGCGCGGCGATCGCGCTGGGCCTGGCCGCGTGCGGGGGCGACGGCGCGAACGGCGCGAACGAGGTCGATGGCGCCGCAGCGGACACCGCGAGCGGATCGACACCCGCGGTCGCGCAGAACGGCGCGCAGGACGTCGCGCCCGAGCCGCGACCCGCCGGCTCCGCGCCGCCCGGCATGGTCTGGATCGGTGGCGGCACGTTCACGATGGGGTCCGACGCCGACCTCGCCTGGCCGACCGAACACCCCGCGCACCGCGTGACCGTCGGCGGGTTCTGGATGGACGCGACCGAGGTCACGAACGCGCGTTTCGCGGCCTTCGTCGACGCCACCGGTTACGTCACCGAGGCCGAGCGCCCGGTCGACCGCGCCGAGCTCGTCGCCGCCGGCGTGCCCGCCGAGCTGATCACGGAGGCGGACCTGCTGCCGAGCGCTCTGGTGTTCGAGACGCGCGCCGACGCCGTGCACGCGGGCCGCGTCGAGGACTTCGACTTCACGCAGGTCTGGCACATCCGGCCCGGCGCGGACTGGCGCCACCCCGAAGGTCCGTGGTCGTCGATCGAGGACCGCATGGACCACCCGGTCGTGCACGTGACCTACGCGGACGCGCTGGCCTTCTGCGAATGGGCGGGCTGTCGCCTGCCGACCGAGCCCGAGTGGGAGTGCGCGGCGCGCGGCGGGCTCGAGAGCGCGACCTACTCGTGGGGCGACGAGGACGTGCTCGATCCGGTGCCGCGCGCGAACGTCTGGCAGGGGACGTTCCCGAACGACAACTCGCTGGCGGACGGGTTCGCGCGCACGGCGCCGGTCGGCAGTTTCGCGCCCAACGGGTTCGGGCTCTACGACATGGGCGGCAACGTCTGGGAGTGGACGGCGGACTGGTTCCGCTCGGACATGAACGCGCGCCGCGCCGCCGAGGCCGCGCGCGGGCCCGTCGTCGATCCGGTGGGGCCGAGCGATCCGTGGAACGAGAACTCGCCATCCGAGCGCGGGCGCGTCACGAAGGGCGGCTCGTTCCTGTGCGACACCGAGCAGTGCTTCAACTACCGGCCGAGCTCGCGCATGGCGAGCGAAGCGACGACGCCGCTGTGCCACACGGGCTTTCGCTGCGTCCGCGATCCGCGCTGAGGCACGGCGTCGGCGGAGCGTTCCAGCGGCGCGGGTGCGAGCGACCGCACCGTTGCGAGCCCGTTCGCCGCAGCCTCGATCCGAAGCGACACGCGCTCGCTCGGCACCGGATCGAGACAGCACGGGCTCGCCGCCGTGTGGACTCGTCGCAGCGCCGCAGCGACCGCGACCCTCAACCGCCGAGCGGCACGCGCGCCAGTCCGCGGTGCAGCGCGCCGTCCGCCCCGAGCCGGCTCTGCATGAGGTGCACCGTCTCCACGCGGAACGGCGGCACGTCCAGTAGCGAGTCCGCGAGGTCCAACTCGACCGGTCGCTCGAAGCGGCACAGGGTCAGGTGCGGCAGGAAGGAGCGGGACGTGCGTTTGTGCGTCGCGAGGCGGTGCGCCAGCCGCTCGTGCAGTTCGCTCAGCGGGCTCGGTAGGTCGCAGATCGCCGCCAACAGGCGCGCCGGACCGTCCTGCGGCAACGGCGCCAGGTGCAGCGGCGCGACGTCGAACGGCTGAATGCCGCGCGCGGCACCCGTCACCGATTCGCGCACGCGTTCGAGGTCGCGCTCGGGGACGTCACCCACGAACAGCGCCGTCAGGTGCAGTTGGTCGTGGGTGGTCGCACGGTGCGGCGGCAGGTCGTGCTCGCCGAGTTTCGCCAGCAGCGCCCCCGTGGTGGCGGCCGGCGGGTAGAGCGCCACGAACACGCGCGCCGTGCCCAGCTTCGCCGCCGCTCGCCGGCGTTCCTGCGACGCACCGCGACCGCGCGGCGAACGTCCGTCGTCGTCGACCTTCATCGCTGGGTGACTCCCGCGGTCGACGGGTCGCGACGGACCGCGACGCTCACTCGTCGTCCTGGGTCGGACCGGCCGCTCCGGCCTCGAGCTGCGCCAGGTTCTCGAGCCCGGCCTCGATCTGACCGCGCAGCATCTGCTCCTGCCACTCCTGTCCAGCGGGTGCGGGCGGGATCACCTCGAGCGCGCGGTTCCACGCCGCACGCGCGCCGTCCGCGTCGCCCGTGTCGGCGCGCGCGGAACCGAGCTCGCGCAGGCGCTCGAAACGGTCCGGACGGCGTTCGTTCGCCATTTCGAGCCACGGCAAGGCGTCGGCCGCGCGATCGGTCGCGAGCAAGAGCCGTCCGAAGAGGTACGCGCCGCGCCCGTCGGCGTCCGCTTCCGCCGCGGCGGTCTGGGCCCAGTACAGCGCCGACTCGATCTGGCCGCGGCGCTCGTCGAACAGCGCCATCGTGTGCCGCAGCGGATCGCCGGCGGGCAGGATGCGGTCGAGGTCCGCTCCCAGTTCGCCGAGCCGCGCGGGGTCCGGACACAGTTCGTACGCGCGCCGCAGGTACGGCAGCACGTCCTCGTTCGGCACCTTCGCGGCCAGCAGCATGACCGCCGTGCGCCAGTGCGGTTCGAAGCGATCACCGCCGAACTGACAGGCTTCGACGTACTCGGCGAGGGCCTCGTCGTCGCGCCCCATGCTCAGGAGCGTCGTCCCGCGTTGCAGGTGCGCGTCGGGATCGGACGGATCGATCCGCAGCGCCTCGTCGAGCAGCTGCAGCGAGTCCGTCGGCCGCTCGTCGCGGCGCGCGAGGATGCCGAGCAGGACCACCGGTCCCGCGCTGTCCGGCGCGTTGTCGCGCGCGAGCTCGGCCAGTTCGCGCGCGCGCGCCGCCGATCCGCGACCCATGGCGGCGCGTTCGGCGGCGGCGTGCGCGGCGAAGAGCGCGAACTCGGGATTCGACGGCTGCAGCTCGACCGCGCGGTCCAGGTGGTTCGTGGCCGGGATCCACTGACCCAGTCCGAAGTGGACGAGGCCCTTGTTGAAGTGCGCGAGCGGATAGTCGGGATAGAGCTCGATGGCGCGCTCGAAACTCGCGAGCGAGTCGTCGTAGCGGCCCATCGCCGCCAGCGTCGCGCCGCGTCCGGTCCAGGCTTCGTGACTCGTCTCGCCGCCGGGGACGATCGGCTTCGGTTCGCCGCCCTCGTCCGCCGCCTGCAGACCGATCACGAGGTCGAAGTAGCGCAGCGGCGCGTCCAGTCCGCCGTAGCCGTCCACCTGGCCCTGGTACAGCAGCGACCAGCCGGTGCCGAGGTAGGACTGCAGGCGGTCGAACTGCGAGCCGGGGACGTCGACGCCCTCGGCCACGCCTTCCGCGATGTCGAGCGCGCGCGTGAAGTACTCGAACGCGCGCTCGGCGACCGGCAGCGTGGGCGTGCGGCGGAACTCCTCGAGCGTGATGCGACCGAGGTTCCACTGCACGAGCGCGATGTTCGGGTTCTCGGCCTCGGCCGCGCGCCAGAAGCCGTCGGGCGTGTCCCAGGCGGCGGTGCGGCGCGCGCCGTGCAGGCCGAGCAACGCGGCGAGCGCGAACGTCGCGACCCACGGCAAGGCGCGTGCGGCGGGGTTCTTCGCGCGCGCGGCGCCGCGGAACAGCACCAGCGCGAACAACAGCGCGACGCCCGGCACCGTGCCGTACACGAAGCGATCCGACAGAGGGAACTGGCCGACCGACTGCACGCGCAGGACGAGCGGCGCGAGGAGTGCGAGCGGCCAGGCCCACAAGGCGAGCGCCGTGCGGTCGCGCCGCTTCCAGAGCACCGCTCCGACGGCGATCGCGGCACCGATCGCGACGAGCGGCACGGCGAGATCGCCCGCGTCGACCGAGCCGCGGAACGGGCGGAAGACGGTCAGTTCCGCGGGCCAGGCCGCGAGTGCGAGTCCGCCGCCGAGCAGCTCGATGCGCAGCTCCTGCAGACGCTCCCAAGTCGCGGCGAGGTAGACGTTCTGCGACAGCAGGCCGCCGTGCCAGTTGCCGAACACCGAGGTGCGAATCAGCCAGTAGGCCGCGAGCCACGGCCCGAACGTCAGCGCCGGGCGCACGAAGCGTTGACCGCCGCGGATCGCGCTGGCCACCGCGCTGCGCAGCGCCGTCAGGTCGAGCGCGACGAACACCAGCACGAAGCCGAGCGCCGTCTCCTTGGCCAGCACCGCGCCCGCGTAGCACAGCACCGCGCGCCAGGGCAGGCCGGGCGAACCGGCGCGGCGCCAACCGATCCAACTGATCGCGCCGGTCAGTCCGAAGGCCAGCATCAGCGGGTCGTTGATCGCGCTGATCCAGGTCACCGCCTCGACGCCGAGGGGGTGGACGCCGAACAGGAGCGCACCGGCGAGTGCCGCGTCGATGCGCCCGGTCAGAAGGCGCCCGAGCCGCGCGACCTGGACGACGCAGACGAGGTGCAGCACGAGCGACGCGAGCTTGAACGCCACCGGCGCGCCGTCGCCGATCGCCCACAGGAGCGCGAACGACAGGGACGTCAGCGGCCGCCAGTACTCGACGCGCGCTTCGTTCGGCGACGTGGCGAACCCCCACAGCGAGTTCGTGAGCAGATCGGGCAGCCGCGCCAGGTCCTGCACCATCGGGTTCTGCAGGATCAGGATCTCGTCGTCGTAGACGAAGCCCCCGCCGAGACCGAAGAGGTAGGGGACGGCCGCCAGCAGCACGACCGCCGTCAGCGCGACCAGGGGGAGCCTCGGGAGTGCGGTGGGGCCCCCGGTCGGAGCCGCGGCGTCGGTCTGGATGGGGGTCTGCATCGTCGGGCCGGCGTCGCGGCGCGTCGGATCCTACTGGAGCGTCGGGCGCGGTTCGCGGGTGGTGGCGCGCGGGTCGGGTGGCGGGCGACGAGCGCGGGCAACGCGTCCGGTCGGGACGGCGCGCGACTCCGGCGATTCCGACCGACGCAGGCTCGGGATCGCCCCGCTGCTCCGGCCGCGCGCGCAGGCTGTAGCATCCGTCGCCGTGGACGTATCCAAGAACGAGCGAGGTCGGGCCGGGCAGAGTTCCGGTGGGTGGTGTGGCGAGGGATCGGGAGCGGGGCGCCTTGCGGCGTGGCTGTTCGCGCCGTTGCTGGCGTTCGGGCTCGCCGCCTGCACGGGCGAGCCGGCGACCGAGCCGGTGGCCCATGTGGTCGAAGTGCCCGGTGGCGTGGTCGAAGTGCCGGGTGACGAGGTCGAAGTGCCCAGTACCGAGGCACCGACGACCGTCGCGCCGTTCGCTGGACAGGCCGCCGCTGAAGATGCCGCGGAGCACGGCGCCGAGCCGTCCACCGGCGACCTCGACCGATCGATCGTCGAAGCGCCCATCGTCGAGGCCCCGCCCACGCCCGCCGTCGAGCCCGACCCGGCCGTCCGCTACGAGCGCCTCGCGACCGTCGGCGCCAGTGCGTCCGGTGGCTTCGGCCTGCGCAGCGAGGTCGGCCGCGACGTGGCGCTGGCGGACCTGATCCGCGCGGCCGCCCCCGACTCGTTCGGCGAGGTGCGCGACCTGGCGGACGCGATGTTCTTCCTGATGCCGGACCAGAACCTCGACGAAGCGCTGGCCGAACTGCGCGACTACGAGCCCGACGTCATCGTTGGTGCCGACCTCCTCTTCTGGTTCGGCTACGGCGGCAAGTCGATGGAGCTGCGCCTCCCGCACGTGCGTCAGGCCTTGGCCCGGCTGGACACGCTGCTCGAGGAGTCGGACGCGATCCTCTTGCTCGGCGACTTCCCCGACGTGCGCGACGCGACGCCGCTGATGATGCCCAAGCGCTACGAGCCCGACGACGAGACCCTCGCCGCGCTCAACGCCGAGGTGCGCGGGTGGATCGAGGCGCGGCCGCGCGCGCACCTGGTGCCGCTGGCCGCGTTCCTCGACGACCTGAAGGCGGGCCGCAGCATCGAACTGCGCGGCGAGACGGTCGACACCAGCGACGCGACGGTCTGGCTGCAGGGCGATCGCCTGCACCCGACGCTCGCGGGGACGGCGGCGCTGGCGCTGATGACGCTCCAGACGCTCGAGCGGACGGCCCCCCTCGAGGGAACCGTCCGCTGGGACCCGATCGCCGTGGCGGACCGGGTGCGTCGCAAGCCGGAGCGGGCGAGCGACGAGTGATGGGGCCGCTCCGCTCGGCCTGATGGCCGGTGGAGCGACGCGGGCTCAGCGACCTTCGTCGGTTGTCGGCGCGACGCGCGTGTACTCGATGCGCATCTGGAGCGACTCACCTTCGGGCGAGAGGACCACGCGCTCGTAGTCGAAGGCGGAGTTCGACGTGATCGAGATGCGTTCCTCGAGTTCGCGCACGACCATCGACTCGGGATCGATCTCGGACGTCAGCATCGTGAAGCGCATGCCGTCCGGCGACGCGTAGCCCGCCCCCGAAGCCATGTCGACGACCATGTTGTCGATCCAGACCGACTCGAAGACGCGCTCGGCCGGGCTGTAGCCCATCAGGCTCATGCCCTCGAACGTCTCGTCCTCGGACATCGGCATCTGGAACGCCTGCTTCAGGAAGCGGCCGCCCATGATCCACGAGCCGGTCATCGTGCCTTCGTTGACCTGCGGCTCGTCCATGCCGGGCACGTAGAACATGACCTTGGCGTTCCAGTCGCCGACGAAGACGTCGAGCATCCGGTGGAAGTCGCCCGGCTGGTAGAGGCCAGTCGTGTCGAGAGCGGCGACCGTGCCCTGGTCCTGGTCCTGGAGCGGTGCGGTGGCGGCGGGAGCTTCGAAGGTGCCCGTGCGGCCGGCGGCGAAGCCGATGGCGAGGGCGGCGGGAACGGCGAGCAGTGCGGTGGTGAGATTCATGGACTCGGTGGGTCGTGGGGGAGGAGGGCGGACAGTTTGCCGCCGTTCGAGCCCCCTGGCGACCCCTCGGTCGGTTCCGTTGGTGCAATCTGATTGGGCCGGCCTCACAGCGTCGAGCCTGCCCTAGGGGCGGGCGCGTAGCCTGCACGCTCGAGCGGAACGACTCGGCACCAGTGACTGCAATGAACACGTCCAAGGCTCTCATGGTGGCGGCTGGGCTCCTCGTGCTGATGGGGCTCGCGGGCTACCTCCTTTCGGCGAGCAACACGGGGGTCGTGCACAGGGCGTCACGCGCCGACTGGCCGACGGAGCCGGAGATCGCCTTCGCTCCGACCTTCTCGTATCGGCCGACGATCAGCGTCGTGGGCATGTCTGCCTCGCTGCCCGACGGGGACGTCCTAATCGGCACCGTCCATGAAGGCGACGGCGACACGGTTCGCGTCGTTTGGCACTGGAGCTCGGGCGGAGGCCTGCCGAAGGCGACCGAACGCGCGACGTACCAGCTGTCGGGGACGCCGACAGCGGCCGCGGTCGGAACCGATGGCGTGCTCCATGTGGCTCTCGCGCGCGACGCTCGCTCCTGGGTCGAGCGCATCGAATTCGGCCTGGCGCTCACGGAGACGAAGGAACGCGGAAGCTACAGCCTGACTCCGCCCGAGATTCGCGGATCGACGCGCGTGTACGACGAAACGAGTGGCTCGAGCGGCATGTTCGTACACATGGCCGTCTCGGAGGACTCCACCACCGATTTCGTCGTGTTGACCAACTATCCACTGGCGATCGCGATGCTCGACTGCGACGCAGGGACGCTGACGCCCTATTTCGGTGGCGACGCCGTCCAGCCTCTCGCCGGCTACCTCGACAACTTCGAGACGCGCTCCAGCGCTCTCGGGACCGTGTACCGGTTCGTCTCGTTCCGGCCCGACGGTACGACGCCCGTCCCAGGTCTGGCGCCTCAGACGAATTACACGGTCGATGTCACGGACATCGGAACCGACGGAGTCCTGGACACCTGCGAGTTCGTTCCAGGCTCGAGGCTCGTGTTGAAGTGAGAACGGAGCACACGGGCACGCGGCTGATCGGACGCTGGGCGTGCGACAGCGGGCTCCATGGTAGAGCGCGGTTGGCGCGTCCGTACGCGCCGTCCCGCCTCACTCAGTACAGAATCGTCCCCGACTGCACGCCCGTCGTGATCAGCGGCAGCGCGGGCGCGGCGAACTCCACGATGCCGGCCTGGAAGTGCAGGTCGAGGCCCAGGGGCAGGTTCAGGATCGACACCAGCTGGCGTGCGTGGCCGAGATCGGGCGGGATCGAGCCCATGGCCAGCAGGTGCAACTGCGCCATGTCGCCGCCGCCCAGGTCGCTGTCGATGATGCCCGGCACGAGCGTCGGCTGGTGCACGAGCGAACCGATCAGGTAGTAGAAGTCGTAGGACGACGAGGCCACGAACAGCTCGACGCCGGCCGAGCGATCGAGGCCCACCGAGCCGCTGTCGGTCAGGTCGATGGTCGGGCTCGCGACGACGATCGAGTTCACCGTGGACAGCACGGAGCCGCCCGCGTGGATCAGCTCGACGTCCACCAGACCGAGGCTCGGCAGACGCGTGTAGCGCACGTCGATCTGGCCGTCGTCGATGATCGTCACGTCCGCGTACGGCAGCGTGGTGCCACCCAGCCGCACGCCCGAGACGTTGGTCAGGTTCGTGCCGAGGACGGTCAGCGTTCCGCTCGCGTCCGGAGCGAGCACCGGCACCGCGCTCGGATCGAGCGCTGCAATGGTGGGCGCGAACTTGGCCGCCAGACCGCTCTGGGTCCACTGCACCGCGCCGCCCGCCTGCACGAGGCCGTAGCCGAAGTCGTCGTCGCGACCGAGCGGGCCGAGGTCCATGGCGGTGGTGGCGAGCGCGCTCTCCACCTCGGCCGCGGTCAGCGCCGGATCGACGCTCAACACCAGGGCCGCGACGCCGGCCACGAACGGCGAGGCGAACGAAGTACCGCTCAGGGTCGTGTAGTCCGCGCCCGCGAACCCGTCGGCACCGGTGCGGTCGGTGGTCCAGACGGTCTGGCCCGGACCCGCGAACGCCAGCGCGGGGCCGAAGCAGCTGAACGCCGAGCGATCGCCGTCCGGGTCGATCGAGCCGACGGCGTTCACGCTCGCGACCTCGGCCGGATAGCCGATCGCGCCCGCGGAGTTGCCGGCCGACGCGAAGTGGACGATGCCGGCCGCGCGGGTCGAATCGAACTTCTGGGTGATCGAAGTGACCGGCGCGAACCCGAGGCTCGTGTTCGTGACGCGCACGTCGTTCACCCGGCAGTGCTCGAGCGCGTTCAGGAACCAGCTCACCTGGAAGGCGCCCTGGCCGTTGCAGACGGTCGTCGTCGTGAAGACCTTCAGACTCTTGACGCGCACGCCCGGCGCGACGCCCGTCGTGCCGAGTCCGTTGTTCATCCCGGCCGCGATGCACCCGGCGACCGCGGTGCCGTGGCGATCGCAGGCCGTGGCCGGACCGCCGTTCGAACCGCTGCCGGTGAAGTCGACGCCGGGCACCTGCATGATGTCCGGGTGGTCCTGCTGGACGCCGTCGTCGAGCACGCCGACCACCACAGTGTCCACGCCGGTCGTCACCGCCCAGGCCGCGGGCGCGTCGAGGTCGTAGCCACCAGGTCCACCCAGTTGGCCCGTGTTGCGCAGGCTCCACTGGCTCGGATAGAGCGGATCGTTCGGCACCTGGTCGAGGCGGACCTCGAGCTGGAAGTCGAGGTCGCACCAGCGCGTCTCGGGCAGACTCGCCAGAGCCTCCGCCGCGGCCAGCACGCCGAACCCGTCCACGAACTCGGTGCGCACGAGGTACGTGTCCTCGAGGCCCGCGGGTTCGTGCTGGAGCACCTCGCCGTAGGGCACGAGCAGTTGTTCGGCCAGTACCTCGCCCACGCCCGGCTCGAAGGCCACGAGCAGGTCCTTCGTCGCGACCAGTCCGTCGCCGCGCGCGTCGACGAAGCGCGGGCTCGCGAACGTCACGCCCTGCTCCCAACCGATCGCGTCCACCAGCTCGACCACGTCGCGCGTCGTCCGCAACGACGGCGGCAGCGCGACCCAGGCCGTGCCCGCCACGTGCCAGGGCGTGACGGTGGCGTCGACGCCGAACTTGTCCAGCACGAGCTCGACCAGATGCGCCTCGGGGAAGCTGTGCTGCACCACGAACCCGGTCGGGTCGATCGTCAGCGCGCGCGTCGAGCCCTGGTAGGTGTAGGTCGGCTCGAGCGACTGTTGCGGCGCGCTGGCGGCGAGGGCCGAAGACCCGTGCGCGGCGAGCCCGACGGCCAGCACGGCGGCCGCGAGCGGACGGACGCGCGCGCGCGACGCAGCGCGAACGGGCCTTCCCGAAGCCTCGGCCAAGGGACGAACGTCCCCCTGCGGGCCCCGGGTCCCGTCCCCACGATCGGTGCGTGTCATCGTCGTCCTACGTCCTGGGCGTGCCGCTCGCGCTCGGCCCTTCCCGCCCACATGTGTCGAAGCGCGCACGTTCCCCCGTGCAGCGGCTCCGCGAGTGCGCGACCCTATCCCGTGCGCGCGGGTGCGGTCCGAGAAGAGTTTTCCGACGGCCGCCACGTCGGTCGCACGGCCCGAGTTGCGCGCGTCGAAGGTCGGTGCGGGCGGGCCAGCGAGTAGGATGCCCGCCCCATGGGGCGCGAGAAGTCGGAGCAGGAACGGGCGCAAAGAGGCGCGATCGGTGAGAGCGCCGACGACCGTGCAGTCGACCGTGCCATCGAGCGCGCCGCGACCGATTCCGAAGCTGCGGGCGGGGGTTCCGTCGACCCGAGCTCCGACGCCGACGCGATCGCGCTGCCCGGCCTCGCCGAACGTCAACTGATGGCGATGGAGCTGTGCGCCTGGTTCGCGCTGCACAAGCGCGACCTGCCCTGGCGCCGTACGAACGACCCGTACGCGATCTGGATCAGCGAGGCAATGCTGCAGCAGACCCAGGTCAGCCGCGTCCTCGACTACTGGCCGCGCTTCCTAGGCCGTTTCCCGACCGTCGACGCCCTGGCGCGCGCGGAGGACGACGCCTTGATGGCGGCCTGGAGCGGGCTCGGCTACTACCGCCGCGCCGTGGCCCTGCGCGAGGCGGCGCGCGTGATCGCGTCCGAGTACGGCGGGCGCTTCCCGCAGCGGCTCGACGAAGCGCTCGACCTGCCCGGCGTCGGTCCGTACACGGCGGGCGCGGTGCTCTCGATCGCCTACGGCTTCAGCGAACCGCTCGTGGACGGCAACGTCGAGCGCGTGCTGGCGCGGATGTTCGCGCTCGAGGATCCGGCCGGGTCCTCGCCGCTGCGCCGCTCGACCTGGGCGCTCGCGTCCAAGCTCGTGCCGCCCGACGCGCCGCAGGGCGATCCGCGCGCGCCCGACGGCCCCGGTTCGTTCAACCAGGCGCTGATGGAGCTCGGCGCGACGCTCTGCACGCCCAAGCGCCCGAAATGCCTCGTGTGTCCCTGGGCCAAGCGCTGTGCCGCGCGCGCCGCCGGACGCGAGAGCGAGTTGCCGCGTCCGCGCGTGCGGCCCGCGGCGATCGAGGTCGAACTCGAGATCGCGCTGGCGCTGGGACGCGATCGCGTGCTGCTGCGCCGCCGCCCGAGCACCGGACGCATGGCCGGGCTGTTCGAGTTCCCGACGCGCGAGGTGGCGAGTTCGCACCTGTGGCCGACGGCCTGGCCGCACGCGAGTCTCGAGACGGGCGACGAGCTCTTCCGCCTGCGCCACGGCATCACGCGCCACCGCATCGAAGCCCGCGTCCTGCGCGCGGACCTGTGGAAGCCGCTGCCCGTGGGCGAGGACGCCGACCTGTTCTGGCTGCCGATCGCGAGCCTCGCGGGGCGTCCGTTGACCGGTCTGGCCCGGAAGGTGGCCCACGAGTCCGACGTGCTGCGGCGCGCGCTGTCGCGGTAGGTCGGAGCGCAACGAGCCGATCGATCCGTTGAACCTGCTCTTCGTCTGCTCGAAGAATCGCCAGCGCAGCCCCACGGCCGCGCACGTCGTGGCCAACGATCCCGAGTTCGCGGACGCCGGGTACGAGGCTCTCTCGGCGGGTCTGAACGCGGACTCGGACACGCCGCTGACGCCCGATCTGATCCGATGGGCCGACGTCGTCCTCGTGATGGAGCCTGGCCAGCGGACGCGGCTCTCGCGGCGCTTCCGGGCGCACCTGCGCGGCAAGCGCGTCGTCTGTCTGTCGGTCCCCGATCGCTTCGAGGTGCTGGATCCCGAGCTGATCGAGTTGCTGCGCCGGCGGCTGCGCCAGCATCTTCGGTGACGTCCGCGCCGAGGGATCCTCGCTCCGCGGGCGACTGCTCGACTATCCTGCTCGGCAGATGACCCCCGAGCTCGACCCCCCCCGTCCCGACTCCGCCGACCTGCCCAGCTCCCGCGGCGCGCTCGATCCCGCCCCCGAACGCATCTCCGCGGCCGGCGTGACGGTCATCGTCCCCGCCTACAACGAGGTGAACGGGATCGAAGGGGTGGTCGAGCGCCTGTCCGGCCTGAACCTGGGCGTGCCGCTCGAGGTGCTGGTCGTGAACGACGGATCGACCGACGGCACGGCGGAGAAGCTGGCGACGCTCGAAGCCGCGCACCCCGTCCTGCGCGTGCTGCACCACCACGCGAACCGCGGCTACGGAGCGTCGCTCAAGAGCGGGTTCGCCGCCGCCCGCCACCGCGTCGTGATGATCACCGACGCCGACGGGACCTATCCCGAGGACCGCATCCCGGACCTGCTCGCGCGCATCGACGACGGCGCCGAGATGGTGGTCGGCGCGCGGCGCGGGACGGACGTCCACATCCCGCTGATCCGGCGGCCGGCGAAGGCGACCCTGCGCGCGTTGGCCTCGTTCCTGGCCGGGACGCACATCCCCGACCTCAACTCGGGTCTGCGCGCGTTCCGCCGCGAGCTCGTGCTGCGCTACCGACCGATCCTGCCCGACGGATTCTCGTTCACGACGACGATCACGCTGGCGTCTCTGACGAATGCGCACCGCGTCGACTACATCGACATCAACTACGCGCACCGCGAAGGACGCAGCAAGATCCGCCCGATCCGCGACACGCTCGGCTTCACCGCGCTGATCATCCGCACGGTGATGTACTTCAACCCGCTGAAGGTCTTCTATCCGGCCTTCGGGTTCCTGTTCCTGCTGCTGTGCGGGTCCTTGGCCTACGACCTGTTCATCGAGGATCCGCCGAACCTGGGCGACAAGACCGTCTTCCTGTTCATGGCGGCGGTGCAGGTCCTTTCGGTCGGACTTCTCGCCGACCTGGTCGAGAAGAAGTCGCGCCTGTGACCGGTGCCGATCGCACCGGATCCGTCCACGCGCGGCACTGGACGCTCGATCCGGACTGGGTCTTCCTGAACCACGGCAGCTTCGGCGCTTGTCCGCGCGCCGTGCTCGAGGAACAGAACGAATGGCGCGCTCGTTTCGAGGCGCAGCCGGTGCGTTTCGTCGTGCGCGAACTGGAAGCGGCGCTCGACGGCGCGCGCGCGGACCTCGCGCGGTTCGTCGGTGCGGATCCGGACGACCTGGTGCTCGTTCCGAACGCCACGACCGGCGTGAACTGGGTGCTGCGCGGGATGGAGCTCGCGCCGGGTGACGAGATCGTGCTCTCGAACCACGAGTACAACGCGACGGCCAACGCGGTGCGCTTCGTGGCCGAGCGCGCGGGGGCGAGCGTGCGCGAGGTCCGTGTGCCGTTCCCGCTCGCCAGCGAGGATGACGTCGTCGAGCGCGTGATGGCGGCGTTCACCGAACGGACGCGCCTCTTGGTCTGCGACCACGTCACGAGCATGACCGGCCTCGTCCTGCCGATCGCGCGCCTGGTGGCGTTGGCGCGCGAACACGGCGTCGAGACGCTCGTCGACGGAGCGCACGCGCCGGGCATGCTGCCGCTCGACCTGCAGGCGCTCGGCGCGGGGTGGTACACGGGCAACTGCCACAAGTGGTTGTGCACGCCGAAGGGGTCGGCGTTCCTGCACGTGCGGCGCGACCTGCAGGACGCGACGCCGCCGCTGGTCACGAGTCACGGCCGCAACGCGACGCGCACGGATCGGTCGCGCTTCCGCCTCGAGGCCGACTGGACGGGAACGTGCGATCCGAGCCCGTGGCTGTGCATTCCGCGCGCGATCGACGTGCTGGGCGGTCTGTTCGACAGTCCGGACGGCGACGGCTTCGACGCCTTGCGCGCGCACAACAAGGGCCTCGTGCTCGGCGCGCGCGAGCGGCTGTGCGCGGTGCTCGGCATCGAAGCGCCCGCGCCCGAGTCGATGATCGGATCGATCGCGACCGTGCCGCTGCCCGACGTGGCGGACGACGAGCCGGCGCCGAGCGAACCGTGGCTCGACCCCTTGTACGACCGTTTCGGCGCGCGCCGCATCGAAGTCGTCGTCGGTCCCTGGCCCGCGCCGCCGAAGCGCGTCCTGCGCGTGTCCGGCCAGGCCTACAACGCACCGGGGCAGTACGAGCTGCTCGCGCGCGAACTCGCGGCCTGGTTGGCGGAGCGCTGAGCGGACCGACTTCGCGATCGGCGCGAACTCGGGCGGCGCCGGTCGGATGTGTCGCTTCCAGGGCGATCCACATCACCGAGTTCGATGCGCCGCAGTGGCACCCGCACCGTGACCCTGGCGCGCCATCGGGGTAGTCCCGGTCGCGGACGCGGACCCGACTCGCGCCCTCGGCGGCCGCGTTCTACGATGGGGCCCCTCCCGCGCCGGGGCCGGACGATCCGGCCGCGCCGACCCCACCTCCATGCCGAACGCACGCCCGATGACTTCGCTCTCGCGTCACGCCGCCACTTTCGCCCTGGCCCTGCCGCTCGTCGCCGGGTTGCCGCTCCTGGCCTCGTTCGGACCGAGCACGGCCGCCGCTGCCGCCACGGCCCAGGAACCGCTCGAGAACCTGAAGACCGTCCAGGCCGAGATCCTCGCGAAGGCGATCGAACTGGCCGAGCTCGCCGACGACATCAAGGCCGACGTCGAGCGCGATCAGATCTACCGCTGCATCCTCGCCTACGACACGGACAACAAGGACGCACGCAAGGCGCTCGGGTACACGAAGAAGAAGAACGAGTGGGTCTTCAAGAAGTACAAGGAGCCGAAGAGCCGCGCGGGCGACGACGAGCTCGCCGACCTCTCCGCGAAGCGCAAGGCGGCCGCCGAAGCCCTGGCCGACCGCGTCGACGAGTGCTTCCCGACCGAGAACGCCACCGCGCGTCACAAGGAGGAGCGCCGCGCCGAGCTGGCGAACCTCGCGATGCTCGACTGGAACAACGAGGACCTGCGCGAGCGCGCCGGACAGAAGTGGGACGAGGAGCGCGAGGAGTGGCGCATCTTCGAGGTCGTCGACGCGAAGTTCGACCGCCTGCTGCGCGAGGGTCTGATGAAGGACCTCCAGGCGAACTCGCCGACCGGGACGCGCGCGGAGCTGGACCCCAGCGGCCAGGCCACCGGCATCGCGTTCACCACGGTGATCGAGTGTCCGCGCGCGCTCGTCGCCACGACCGGCACGCCGGAAGAGGGCCAGCGCGTCCTCGAGATCTTCCACCAGGCGCCGGACATGCTCACGCAGATGTTCGGCATCCCCGACCCGTTCGCCCAGCAGGGCGTGCAGTTCCGCTACTACGGTCTCGCCGATCCGGACCTGCGTCTGCAGTTCTACCAGCGGCACCCCGAGTTCCAGGGCGATCCGCAGTACCAGTCGACGATCGCGGGCTCGCAGTTCGGCAACTACATCTGCTGCATCGCTTCGAACCAGGCCGCCGGTCGCTACGACATGGCGGCGAACCAGCGCGTCGGCAACTACCTCGAGCAGGTCTTCGGCGCCGACCTCAACAAGGGCTGGGTGCGTGCGGGTCTCGGGCTGTTCCTGTCGTCGCAGCTGTGCGGCACGCGCCTGACCCTGTGGATCCAGACCGACGACTACGGCGAGAAGGACGGACCGAGCCTCGGCGAGCGTCTGCGCGACCCGTCGGTGGACTGGCTCGACGAGGCGCGCCTGCTGCTGCGCCGCAGCTCCAACCCGGTCAACCTGGTCACCGTCATCGGCAAGAAGACCGCCGACTTCTCGGCCGAGGACCTGCTCGCGTCCTACGCCATCAGCGCCTACCTCTTCGAAGGGCGCCGCGCCGACCTGATCGAGATCCTCAAGGGCGTCGGCAAGGGCGACAACCCGACGCTGACCTTCGAGAAGCACCTGGGCATGCCCATGGACGCGTTCCGCGAGCGGCTGGTCGAGTGGCTCGGCGAGATGCGCAAGGGCTGAACGAGCCCGAAGCGCCGCGAGCCTGCGCGCCGCGGTGAGCGACCGGGGGAGTGCCCATGGCGGGCGCTCCCCCGGTTCGCGTTCCGGCGCGCTGCCGGCCGTGGGGTGGTCGGGGCCTGATACCGTGCCGGGCGCCATGGCCGCACCCTTCCTCCCCCGCACCCGCGCCGAGATGGCCCAGCTCGGCTGGGACGCGCTCGACGTGCTGATCGTCACCGGCGACGCCTACGTCGACCACTACTCGTTCGGCGCGGCGGCGATCGCGCGGTACCTCGAGAGCAAGGGCTATCGCGTCGGCATCCTCGACGTGCCCGAGCTCGAGCCGGACGGTTCGGGTTGGGAGCGCCTTCCGACGCCGAAGCTGTGGGTCGGTGTGACCGCCGGGACCATCGACTCGATGGTCACGAACTACACGGCCGCGAAGCGCAAGCGCCGCACCGACGTGTACCGGCCCGGCGGTCTGCCCGGTCGCCCGAACCGCGCGACGATCGCCTACACGGCCGGCGCGCGTCAGCACTTCAAGGGCGTGCCCGTCGTCGTCGGCGGCATGGAAGCGGGGCCGCGCCGCCTCGCCTACTACGACTTCTGGGACGACAAGATCCGCCGCTCGATCCTCGTCGACTGCAAAGCCGACCTGCTCGTGTGGGGGATGGGCGAGCGCACGAGCCTCGAGATCACCCGCCGCTGCGAGAAGGGCGAGAGCCTGCACGGGCTGGCGCAGTCGTGCGAGATCGCGAGCGCGTGCCCGGCCGACGCGCGCGTGGTTCCGTCCTACGAAGAGCTCGTCGCCGACAACAAGCTGTTCGTGCCGCTGTTCCAGGCCGTGCGCGAGGAGAACCGGCCCAGCGGCCGCGTCATCGCCCAGGCCCACGGCAATCGCTGGGTCCTGCAGTACCCGCCCGTTCCGCCCGCCGCGCCGGACGAGGTCGACGAGTACTACGACCTGCCGTTCCAACGCGCCTGGCACCCGGACCACGAAGCGGCCGGAGGCGTGCCCGCGCTCGAACCCGTCAAGTTCTCGGTCAACACCCACCGCGGCTGTTTCGCGGACTGCTCGTTCTGCTCGATCACGTTCCACCAGGGCCGTGCGATCCAGGGGCGCAGCGAGGCGTCGATCCTGAAGGAGGCGGCCAAACTCGGCGAGCGCTTCGACTTCAAGGGCACGATCACCGACGTCGGCGGGCCCACCGCGAACATGTGGGGTCTGGGCTGCAAGCTGCTCGAGAAGGGCGAAGCCTGCCTCGATCGCGACTGTCTGACGCCCGACCCGTGTCCCGCGTTGCGGCTCGACAAGGCCAGCGAGGGCTATCGGCGCCTCTTGGGCCTCGTGAAGAACACGAGCGGCGTGAAGAACGCGTTCGTGTCGAGCGGCGTGCGCTACGACATGCTCAAGAACAAGAAGGGCGAGACGCTGCCGCTGCACGACACGCTGGTGAAGGACCACGTGCCGGGTCGCATGAAGCTCGCGCCCGAGCACGCCTCGCCCGAGGTGCTGCGCCTGATGAACAAGCCGGGCTTCGAGAAGTACGAGGAGTTCGAGGAGGAGTACAAGGCCGCCTGTGCCGAGAACGGCCGCGACCAGTACCTCGCGAACTACTTCATCGTCGGCCACCCGGGCACGACGCTCGAGCGCGCGGTCGAGCTGTTCGAGAAGCTGTTCGAGCGCAACTACAGCCCCGAGCAGGCCCAGGAGTTCCTGCCCCTGCCGATGACGCGCGGCATGGTGCAGTTCGTGGCCGGACAGGACCCGATCACGCTGGAAGAGGTCTACGTCCCGCGCACGATGGCCGAGCGCAAGCAGCAGAAGGCGCTCGTGCGTTGGAAGGACCCGGACAACGCCGGCATCGTCATCCGCGCGCTCGACGAAGCGGGCCGCGGCGACCTGATCCCCGCGTTCCGTCAGGCCCTCGAGCGCGAGATCAAGCGCGGCAAGGCCGGCCCCGGCAAGCGCAAGGGCCGCGGCAAGGCGAGTCGCCCGCCCGAGTCGGCGGATCTGGACGTGGCGGGCTGAGGGGTCGGTCTCACCGAGGATCCACGAGGTGAGCGGCGCCCCTCTCCGGATCCATCCGGAGTCCGGACGGGCTTCCGAAATCTGGACGTGCGCAATCGGCCCGAGGTCCTCCCAAGGTGCCGGAGAGCGTGGCACAGTTCGTGATCAGGACGATCCACCGGGCCACGTGGCTCGATCGCCATCGACCCTTCCGACCACGACCATGCTGCTCCTCACCTCCGCTTCCGCCCTGTCCTTCCTCCTGTTGGCGCAGACCGCGCCCACGGCCGATTCCAGTTGGCAGCAGGTCGGTCCCGACGGCGTCTTCACCTTCGTCACCTCACCCGACTACGCGAACGACGGGCTCGCTTGGATCGCGACCGGATCGGTCAACTACGAGGGCGACGGCGACTTCCACCTGGTGACCGGACACGGTGACACGGTCCAGCTGCTGAGCTCGTTGCCGCAAGGCGACGATCCGCAGCTCTTGACCATCTCACCGACCTTCGCCGTGGACCACACGATGTTCGCCACGAGTGGGCGCATCCTGGCTCCCGCGACCGAGCTCTGGAAGAGCACCGACGCTGGCGCTTCGTGGACCAAGCTGCCGCAGCCGTCGCCGCTGCCGTGGGGCAACTTCTTCAAGGACTTGGCCCTCTCGCCGAGCTTCGCCACGGACCAGGTGATGATCGCCAGCCCGACGGGGCAGGGCGGCGACACCTATCGCTCCGCCGACGGGGGGGCGACCTGGATCCTCAACCCGTTCCCGACCTTCGACATGCGGGACATCACCTTCGCCGAGGACTTCGCGACGTCGGGCTTCGCCTACGGCATTCGCGTGACCACGCCGACCTTCCACCGCAGCACCGACTTCGGCTTCGTGTTCAAGCAGTGCAGCCATCCGTTGAGCAACCCCGGCATCTGTGCCGGGGTCTTGTTCGCGAACGGGATCGAGGCGGCACCCGTCGGTCCGCAGGGGCAGCGTCCGATCTTCTACTTCGGGAAGGGGGACGCCGTCGCGCTCGCCCCGCAGAACTTCGTGCGCAGCCTGGACAACGGCAGCAATTGGGACCTCGGGACCGGTCCGGGGAGCGCCCCCGGGAGCTCCGGCCAAGGGCTCGAAGGACTGACGATCTTCGACCTCGCCATCGCCGACAACGGTCTCGGCACCGGCCGCCTGTACGCGGCGACGAGCAACGGCGTCTACGTCAGTGAGGACAACGGGACGACGTTCGCGCCGCTCGACGCCGCCGGACTCCCGACACTCGTGTCGAGGATCGAGCTCGCTGGAGGACCCGACGGCGACCTCTACGTCCTCGCTGGTGGGTTCCCCGATCCGCACCTATGGGGGAGCCCCAGCCCCGGAGCGACGCGCCCGGGCAACCTCTATCGCCTGCGGCTGTCCGGCACCGGCTCGGTCGACCTCGGCTTTGCGCTCGCCGGCGTCAGCGGCGAGCCCGAGCTGACGGCCACGACGGCCTTCGGCGCGACGAACGACTTCACGCTCGAGCTGACGGACGCGGCGCCGTCCGCGCTGATGTTCCAGGTCTATGCCGACCAGCCGGTCTTCGCGCCCGTGTTCGGAGGAACGCTCGTGCCGGGCCCCGCGGTCCTCGTGCCGCGCACGACGGGTCCGCTCGGAAAGTACGTGACGCCGTTCACCTGGCCGGCGTCGTTCCCGCCCGGTTCCGCGGTCTACACCCAGGCTTGGATCCTGGACGCGGTGGGGCCGCAGGGATTCTCCGCGTCCAACGGTCTGAAGCTGACCAAGCCCTGAGACGCGAGGGCTCGTTCGGCAGGTGCGAGCGGGGCGAACGCCCATCGATCGTTGCACTCTCGACGCACGCTGGACCTCGACCGTGGCGCGGTCGAGGTCCAGCGTCGTTCGGGCGGGGTCGTTATCTGAGTGCCGACGCGCGGTCGGGCCCGCGCGCCGTGCACAGGGGCGCTCGACTGCGGCTCGTGACCTCGAGCAGGTGGGAGCAGGCTTAGGTCTTCACCGGGCCCTGCACCTCGTCGAGCGGGGCGCTGAACGCCACGGCGTCGAACTGCCTGACCATCTCGCCCGGTCCGAACGTGCCGGGTCGCTCGAAGCTCGCGCCCGAGCACGCCGGCGACCTGATCCCCGCGTTCCGCCAGGCGCTCGAGCGCGAGATCAAGCGCGGCAAGGCCGGCCCCGGCAAGCGCAAGGGCCGCGGCAAGGCGAGTCGCCCGCCCGAGTCGGCGGATCTGGACGTGGCGGGCTGAGCTCTACGGCAGGAGCCACGCGCTCTTCGCGTTGGTCGCTCCGTAGAGCTCGAAGGCGCCGGGCGTGTAGAGAATGGCTGCGTGCCACGCGGACACGCCGAGCAGCTCGAGCGGCGAAGCGGACGGAACCGTGAATCCGACCGTCGCGCGCCCCTCGCCGTCGAGCACGCCGAACATCGGCCACACGAGTCCTGCGCCGCTGAACGCGAGCAACAGGTCGGTGTACGGGTCGAGGGTGAGCGGGAGCCCAGTCTTCGAGAACGGCATCGGGACGCTGCTCTGGATGCCCGTCAGCGAGCCCAGCACCACGAACGCGCCGCCGGCCAGCGCTCGGCCGGCGTCGATGCTGAGTTCCTGCGTGCCCCCGAGCGTCAGCGAGAGCTGGTCCCTGTCGCCGATCAGCGAGGGGGTGCTGAAGCTCCACAGGGCACCCTCCTCGCTGGACGGCGAGCCGGGCGGATCGAAGTCCCAGAGCTCGTTGCCGAACGCTACCGCGCCGCGCGTCACGGCCAGCGTTCGACCGAGGACTCCCGAGCCGCCGAAGGATCCGTCGAGGTCGTCGTCCGGCGAGACTCGAGCGACGAGCGTCCAGTCGCGATCCGGCTCGATCCTGAAGACGAGAACCTCGTCGACGGGGACTTCGACACCGGTCGCGACCGCGACCACGTCGCCTTCCAGGTCGACGTCGGCACCGAACGCTCCCGCGTCGACGACCGCCGGGGCGCCATGGATCGTGAACCAGTTCCAGCTCCCGTCCAGGAGGCGTTCGAACGTGTACACGAGCCCCGACTGACCATCGGGCGAAGGGTCGACGAACGGCGCCGCGATCACGATCCGCTCGCCATCGAGTGCGATGGACTCGCCGAACGAACGCGGGCCGCTCGTCGGCGGGTCCGGTCGAACGAGTCGTTGTTCGAGGTTCCACGCTCCGCTCGCGTCGCGGCGGTAGCGGAATACGGCGCCGTACTGCGGTGACGGCGGACCGACGACGTGCGGGTCGGAGACGAACAGGTCGTCGCCCTGGATCGCGACGTCGCGTCCGAAGTCGGATCCGCCGAGCACGCTCTGGCCCTCGGGGAACTCGAGGATCGCCGCTTCGAACCACTCGCCGCTGATCGGCTCGCGCTCGAAGACCAGGGCACGGCGTCGGCTCCCGGGGGAGACCGGTTGGAAGGGATCGGTCTCGATCGTGATCACGGCGCGGTCGCCGTCGATGTCGAGGGCGAGCACTTTCGCTCCGACCTCGACGTCCAAGTTCGTCGTCAGAGCGGCCTCGATCCGCCACTCTCCATCGTCGAGTGACGTCACGTAACCGATGTGGCCGACCAGGGAGCCCTCCACGAACTCCAGGCTGCCGCTCGTCAGCCCGCGGCCGCCGCCGAGCGCCACACGGTGACCGAACTCGCCCTCGCCGAGGAAGAGCGGATCGCTCGTCGGGTCGAGCGCCGACTCGAGCACCCACGTGCCGGTCGCACCCAGGACGAAGAAGTGGAGGCGTCCGGGGTCGGGGACGGACACGAGGTGGTTCCGATGGCCGACCATCAGTCGACCCTCTTCCGCGTCCGCGCTCGCGCCGAACCTGCCCGGCACGGAGGGAGTCTGTTCGAAGAGGATCTGGCGCTCGACGGGGCGCTGCTCCTGGGCGAGCGCGTGATTCGTCGGCGCGACGCTCCAGATCGCCAGCACCAACGCGGCGGCGGTTTCGATCGAGCACTTCATTGGACGATCTCCACGCTGACGGAGTTGGACACGAGTGCGGGCTCGACGAAGGGGACGAGTTGGAAGGTCACGTACGCGTGGTGCAGCGTCGAACCGATGAACGCGGGGTCGGTGCCGGCGGGCAGTGCGAAGAGCGACGATGCTCGGCCGGTCTCGTCGAGGACACCGAAGAACGGGTCGATCACGCCGGCGCCGAGCCCGCCGACGAGCGCGTCGGTGTACGCGTCGAGGACGAGGTCGGTCACGAACGGTGTCCCCGGGATCGGTGTCGGCGGACCGAGCCCGCTCATGCTGCCCAGCAGCACGAATGCGTGGAACGCGCGTTCGGGGCCTCCGTGCAGGACGAGCGCCTGTGAGCCGCCGTTCGCAGCGGAAACTCCGAGACTCCCGCGGGCGAGGTACGCCGGCTCGAATGCAAGTACGTACGAGTCGCCTGTCAAGACCTCACCGTTCTCGAGCTGGACGTTCGTTCCCACCGAGTACTCGTTGTCGGAGAGATCCTCGGGCGCGGATTTCGATCCGGTGAGGAGGCGCTCCAGCTTCCACGTCCCGTCGGACCGCATGGTGTGAACCGAGACCACTCCGGTGGCGTTCGGTCCCGGCATCCGCGCGCCGATGGCGACGGTCGAGTCCTCGACGGCGATCGAGCGCCCGAACTCGAACGGCTCGTAGACGTACTCGGGTGCGATCGGGTGTGCCGGTTCCCAGACGCCGACCGTCGACCGGCGGAAGGTCTCCGCGCGACCCGGTCCACCGAGCCCGATGGCGTGCTCACCGACCGCGATGAGGTCACCGTCGATGTCCGCGCTCGATGCGAACCGTCGATACGTATCGGGGTCGGTCGACTGGAGTTCCGCCACGAGCGCCCACGCGTCATCGGGAGCGAGCTCGTAGACGAAGACCTTGCCCTGCGCCGACGAGCCCGGGACGACAACGCTCTTGGGTGCCGTGACGACGAGCGTCCCGCCGCTGATCGCGACCTGGGTCCCGAAGTCGCTCTGACCCGCGGGTGCCGGGGGAGCGAGGATCTGCCACAGCGTGGACGGTTGGCCGGGCGCGGTCCGGAACACGTGCACCGCGCCGGTCGCGCTCCCGCTCGCGGAGTCCTGGTTGGGACTCCCCACGGCGATCCACGGACCCGAGTACGCGACCGACGCACCGAACGCATCGACCGAGTCGGGTGTGGGCGTGGTCAGAAACTCGATGTTCGTCCACGCACCGTCGGGCTGCCTTGCGAAGCGCGCGACCGAACCGGCGGAAGACTGCCCGGCGACTCTCGACGAAGGGCTTCCGATGAGGATCTCGGTCCGCTGCGCGGCGATCGCGAAGGACTCGAAGTCTTCGACCTCGAACGTGATACCTCCGGTGAGCGCGAGGTTCACGAAGAGCTCGGACGCAGGCTCGTCCGGTGCCCACGAACCGTCGTTCGAACGCACCAGTGCGAGTCCTTGGTGAAGTGCACCTTCGATCGCGATGGCGAGGCGGTCCGAGCTGCGCGCCAAGTCGACGAACTCCGTTCCCGAGTCGCTCTCCAGTACGAGCGACGTCTCGAGCTCGTACTGGGCGAGAGCGGCCCCCGAGAGGACGAACAGGGCGCCCACTCCGAGCGCGTAGCGAAGGACGGATTGCATTCGAAGATCGTAGACGACCCGGACGCGTCGAACGGGTCGGGGGACGCCAGATCGAGAGTGTCCCGTGCAATCGAAGCGCTCCACCGACCTTCGACGCGGCCGCTGGCGAAAGGGAGCCCTCGAGGGCCACCTACCATGGCGAGCCGGAACGCCCCGAGCGCGACGACGACCGTGTGGCGACGCGCTCGATTCGCAGTTCGTCCACCGCGGCCTCGGGCCGTGCGGGGGCACCGCGGTTCCCGCCGAGCAGGACCTCGACCTCGTCCTCGAACGCGCCGCCGAAGAGCGCCGCAGGTTCGAGGTTCGCGTCCGCGCCGTCGACCACTTCGCCGTCGACGAGGAGCTCGATCGCGCCGTCCTCGCAGTTCACGACGAACACGATCCAGTTGTCGGCATCGACGGGTTCTCGGCCCGCGAGGCGCACCGTTTCGGAGCCTACGCGCAGCTCGAACGCCGGGCGTCCGCGCTGCCCGCGCAGGTCGAGGCGCAGGGAGCGGTCGGCACCGGCGTGCACGACGAGAAGCGCGCTGCCCCTAGGGTCCGCGCGCGCCACGCAGCGCAGCGACCGGGCACCTTCGAGGTCGAGCACCGATAGCGGCAGCTCTTCCGGCCGTGGTCCGAGGTGCGGCGTTCGAAGCCGGTGCCGACGCACGGCTCGGTCGATCTGGACGTGGCGGGCCGAGCTCGCGCTACTCGACCGGCCCCACGTCCATCCCGTCGTAGGACGTGAGCGCGAAGCGTTCGGCCAGCTGGTACATGCCTTCGGCGAGCTCGAGCAACGACCGGGGGTCGTGCACCTCGGCGCGCTCGACGTGCAGGTAGTACAGCGCGTCCTCCGGCGCCGCATCGACGTCCGGCGGGTAGATGTCCACGAAGTCGAAGCCTTGGACGGCGAGAGCGGTCGCGGCCAGCTCGAGCCGCTTGCGCTCGGGATGCCCGAAGTAGTGGCCCCACAGTTTGGGCTCGGCCATGTCCCAGTCGGTGGTCGCCGCGATCGTCGCGAACATCTCCTCCAGTCCGGCGAGCGTGATGGTGCGCTCGAGCAGGACGGACGAGGACTCGACGGGCGCCGCGCTCTCGGCACCGGGCACGACGGCGGCGGACGTGGCCGTCGTCGGCTCGAACCAGGTCGTCGTCGAGTTCGAGGCGTCGTCGCCGGCGGGCGCGGCACAGGCGACGGCGAAGGAAGCGAGCAGGGTCGCGGCGAACGTGCGGTGGCGCGTGGATCGGGTCATGGCAGGTGCGAAGTCGTCGGCGAACCCGTTCGTTCGCGATGGGTCGGAGAAGTCTCGGGCGACGCGCCTCGGGTCCTGGTCCGGCGAGCGGCCGGTCCGTGGCCACGTGGCGCGGCGCGACGTGCGACCCGGGGCCGAACGCCGCGCCGCTCACCGCTCAACTGCGGCTCGTGACCTCGATGACGTGGTAGCCGAACTGGGTCTTCACCGGACCCTGCACCTCGCCGACGGGCGCGCTGAACACGACCGCGTCGAACTCCTTGACCATCTGGCCCGGTCCGAACGTGCCCAGGGCGCCGCCGTCGCGACCGGACGGGCACGAGCTGTGCTGCTTGGCGAGGCTCTCGAACTCCGCGCCTCCCTCGAGCTTGGTCACGAGGTCGAGGGCTTCCTGTTCGGAGGAGACGAGGATGTGGCGGGCGCTGGCGCGGGACATGACTGGATCGGGTCGAGGGTGGTGGAGTGGGGAGCGGGCTCGGTGGGCGTCGGCCGTGCCGCGCGCCCGCCCGCATCCTTGGAGCGCGCAGTCTAGGCGACCGGGATCGGGGCCGGCGCGGCGGACCCCGTCGCGTCGCCCGAAGTGGAGGGCGTCGCCGCGTCTCGGACTTCGAGCCCCATCTACGGCGTCGAAGCGCTCGAGCCGATCGGGCCGACGAGGCACCGACTTCGAGCCGATTCGTCGATCGAGCGAATCGGAGCAGCGCGCGACTCCGCGCCGCGCCCATGCCAGTGGCTCGCATCGTCCCCCGGGCCCGATCTCGTGCGCGCACCCAGGTCGAGCCGCCGAGTCGCGACTTCGAGCGCGTCCGAATCGCCCTCACGTTCTCGGTCCGGGGCCTCTCGACGACCGTCCACGGTCGACGGGGTCGACGGGATGGTGCCGATCGGGACGACCGTCCCGTGCGGCACTCTCCGCCGGTCCACCGCCGAACTTCGGATGGATCCAGTCGTGCGCGGTCCCCTTCCTACGCCTTCCTACGCCGCGCTCGGTCCCGCGAACGCCGCCCGCACCACGCGCCGCATGAAGTGCGCGGCGTCCTTGGCGATCGCGGCGTCGGGATCGAGGCGCGCCAACAGATCGGGCGCGGTGACCGGGCCATCGGCGCCGCCGACCAGACGCACGCGGCGGTCGGTGCCGGGCGAGTCCGGGGTCAGGCGGATCACGACCTCGGGGCCGTGTTCACCGTCGGTGTGGAGGTTCAGCTCGAGGTCGTACTCGATCTCGCCGCAGCGCACGCGGTAGACGAGGACCCGATCGGCCGGCTCGTCGAGCGAACGGCAGCCCACGATCCGCACCGTGCGGGCGCCGGCGATCGTGACGCGCTCGTCCGACAGGTTGAGATCGCGCAACAGGCGCAGGAGCGCACGGGCGCGGGCGGCGGGGGCCGGGGTGGGGTCGAGCGTATCGGTCATGGCGCGGGGGGCGTCGGCCGGGAAAGGCCCCACGGGGGGGCGGGGCCTTCGGAAGACGCTTGTCGGTCGGGCGCCGACGGACCCTGAGGGGCCGCTACCATGGCGTCCCCTCAACGGACCCCGGCGCCCGCTCGTACGGCGCCGTGGCCCTCGACCTCGCGGGGCTCTCGCGACGCCCGTCCGAAAGGGCGCCAGCCCGACCACTGTGCTGACCCGCACCCGCCGTCAGCCGAATCGTCCATCCGGACCAGACTCCCATGCGCCGACCGTTCGCAGCTCTCGTGCTCCTCGCCCTCCTCGCCGCTCTCGTGCCCGCCTTCGTCGGCAGCGCCGTGAGCCAGGAGGCCAAGGACGTCAAGGACATGACGACCGAGGAGCTCGTCGCCGAGCTGAAGACCCAGAAGGAGCTCGCCGATCGCGCGCTCTTCACCCAGCTGGTCAAGTCGCGCGAGCCCGCGGCGGCCCTGGCGCTGATCGAGGTCTACGACGTGATGGGGTCGCCGGCCGGCCGCCTGCGCGTGATCGAGTCGCTGCCGCCGTTCACCGACATCGCGGACGTGAACGCGAAGGTGCTCGACAAGCTCACCGACATCGCGACGAAGGACAAGCGCCGCCTGCTGCGCATCGAGGCCGTCGCCGCGCTCGCCAAGTCCGAGCAGGGCGGCCGCAAGCGACTCGAGGCCATCGTCGACTCGCCGGCCGAGGATCAGATCCGCATCGAGGCGATGCGCTTGCACGTCGAGAAGGCCTCCGCCGCCGACACCACCTGGTACCGCAAGCTGTGGAAGCCCGACGAGGAGGAGGACGGCAAGAAGAAGAAGGCGAAGAAGGACGAAGAGAAGAAGGAGCCGCGCCGCCTGATCGACCTGCGCCGGCTCGCGTTCCAGGGGCTGATCAAGCACCTCTCGACCGACGAACTGGTCGAAGCGCTGTCCGAGGAGGGCGGTCCGAACCTGCGGCTCGCGTTCGAGGAGCTGACGACGCGCAAGGCGCAGGAGGCCGAGGACAGGGCCGACCAGATCTTCTCGATGCTCGAGGCGGACCCGCTCGCGCGCCTGGCAGCGGCCGAGCTGCTGCTGGCCCTGCGCGAGGACGACTTCCTGCGCGACGTCGAGAAGGTCGGCAGCAACCGCCAGTCCTCGCCGGCCCTGCGCCGCGGTCTGGCCGAGATGCTGCGCGACAACGCCGACGAGAAGACGCTGGCGAAGGCCGCGAAGAACATCACCAAGGGCAAGGCGGAGGAGAAGATCTTCTACGCGCTGGCCTGCGCCCGCGTCGAGGACGACAAGGTCTCGAAGAGCTACCGCAAGCTACTCGGTGACAAAGAGCTCGAAGTGCGCACCACGGCGATGCGCATCTGCGCCGAGCGCGGCGACGACGAAGCGGTCGAGGACCTGCTCGAGATCGTCGAGGACGCGGAGGACGCCGACGACCCGAACGAGCTGGGCATCGCGCTCTCGGCGATCAGCACCATTCGCGACGGGAACGTGGAATGGGGCAAGCAGGTGCGCCAGTACACGACCAGCCCCGCCGGGCCGCTGCGGATCGCCGCCCTGCACGAGATCGCCAAGCGCAAGGACGCCGAAGCGCTGCCGATGATCGAGAAGGCGCTCGGCCACGAGGACTGGGCCACGCGCCTCGCCGCGATCGAGGCCTGCGTCGAGATGCGCAACGAAGCGACGATCCCGATGCTCATCGAGCGTCTGCCGAAGGAGGAGGGCCGCATCGAGACGGCGGTGGCCGAGGCGCTGTTCGCCCTGACCGGCGCTCCCTACCAGAAGCGCGCGAAGGCCTGGGAGAGCTGGTGGCGCGAGGAGGGCGCGGGCTTCAAGTGCATCACGCCGGCCGAGCTGCGCAGCCTCGAGCGCGAGCGCGCCGCCCAGCGTCTGGAACTGACCACCTCGACCTCCGAGTTCTTCGGCATCGAGATCGAGTCGCACCGGATCGCGTTCGTGGTGGACGTCTCAGGCTCGATGGAGGAGAAGGTCAAGGGCCAGTACGTCGGCGAGGAGGGCGAGATGCGGATCGAGGTCGCGAAGACCGAGCTGATCAACTTCCTCGACGCGATGGACGCCGGCGCGCTGTTCAACATCATTCCGTTCAGCGACCGCGCCCGACCGATCCGCGAGGAGATGGTCGTGAACGAGCCGGAAGCGCTCGAGGAGATGAAGGAGGAGGTGCGCGACCTCGTGGCCTCCGGCGGCACGAACATCTACGACGGCCTGCGGACCGCCTTCGCGGACCCCGAGATCGACACGATCGTCGTGTTGTCCGACGGCGAGCCGACCGAGGGTGAGGTGCTCGAGATCAACGCGATCCGCCAGCTCGCGAAGCGCTGGAACGAGCACCGCGGAGTCGTCATCCACACGGTCCAGATCGGCGCGACGTTCGAGCTGCTGCGTTGGTTGGCCGAGGACTCGGGTGGCGAGACGGTGCTCATCCCGTGAGACCCGGGGGGCCGACAGGTTCGGTCCCCGCCTCCGACGCTCGTCCGTTCCAGCCGCCCCTACCGCCCCCCAGACCATGCGCGTTCGCCGCACCGCCGCCACGTCCGTGGCGCTCCTTCTCGCACTCACCGTCAGCGCTCCCGCGACGCACGCGTTCGCGCCGCGGCAGGATTCACCGCCCGCCGAGGACGTGGAGGCCGCCGAGGACGAGGACGCCCTGGTCGCGGCGGACTTCGAGTTGATCGCAGCGCTCGGCGACCGCACGCCGAGCCACGTCTTCCGGCGCCTCGCCAACGCGGGCCACGTCGACGTGCCGGCCGGTCTGGCCGCGGTGTTCGCGGACGAGACGCTCGCCTGGCGCACGCGTTCCCTGGCGCTCACCGCCTGGGCCCGCCACATGCGCACGGCCGAGGACCTCGAGGAGAAGGACGAGCGCGAGGCGTCGATCGACCGACTGCGCGAGGCGATCTCGACCTGGCTCGACGACACCAGCAGTCCGCTGCGCCGCGCCGCCGCCATGGAGGCCGCGGACGAGCTCGGCAGCGACGGTGAAGTCCTGCTGCGCGCCGTCGTCGACGAACGGCCGGACACGGTCGACGCCGTGCGCGCGTTCGAGCTCTTCGCCGACGATCGTCGTCTGCCCGACTACGCCTGGTTCAAGACGGTGTACGGCCGCGGCGGCAAGAAGGCGCCGAACGACGAGATCGCCGCCTACGCCCCGGACGGTGCGCTCGGGCGCATGCGCGAGATCGCGTTCCGCGAGACGTGCGAGGAGATGCGCGGCGAGGAGTTGGAGGACGCGCTCGAGGACCGCTCCGCCGTGATCCGCGCGCGCGCCAACGAGGTCCAGGACGATCGCGACGACGTCAAGGCCGACGAACGCGCCGAGGAGTACATCGAGGACGACGACGAGCCGATCGAGCTGCGCCGCTGGGCCGCGTCGAAGATCGCCGACCACTTCGATCGCGAGCGCTACTTCACCTACTTGTTCGAGGACGTCGGCTGCGGCAAGAAGATCGACCCCGAGCTGCGCCGTGCGATCTCGGGCGAGATCAACCGCGCCATGCCCCAGCGCGTGCTCGACATCGTCCGCAAGCAGCTCACGAAGGGGCGCCCGCCCCAGATGCTCTTCGCGATCGATTCGCTGCCCGCGCGCGTGACGATCGCGCGCACCGGGCGCCGCAACGGACCCGGCGGCGACGCACGTGACGAGGGCGAGGAGACGGAGGCCGACGCCTTCGGCGACGAGAAGGTGCTCGAGGCGCTGCGCGCGAACCTGACCGAGAAGGACCGATCGGTGCGGCTCGAGTCGCTGGCGGCGATGGTGGCCCGCAACGACACGGGCGGACTCTCGCTGGTCCAACGCGCGGCGCGCAAGGCCAAGGACGACGAGGACGTGGCGGCGCTGCTGCGCGCGCGGCTGGCGCTCGGCGACGCCGAGAAGGACCTGCTGGAGGACGCGCTCGAACTGACCGGATCCGACGTGATCCAGGCGCGTCGGGCCGCGATCTCCGTGGCCGGCACGATCGACCCGGACGGCCACGAGGAGCTCCTGCGCGAGGCGCTCTTCGAAGGTCCTCCGACCCTTCGCCGCGCTGTCCTGGACAGTGCGACCGAGCGGCGCTGGGGGCGCGGGGTGACGCTGATGATCGAGGCGCTCGCCATCGACCACCTGCCCACGCGCGACCGGGCGCTGCGTTCGCTGTGGACGTTGACCGGCAAGGACCTCGGCGCCTTGCCCGCGGACTGGGAGGAGTGGTGGTCGGGCGAGCGCGGCGCCTTCGAAGCCGTTGATCCCGAGCTCGCGCGCGATCTGCGCGACGGGTGGGGGAGCGCGCTGCGCCGCGAGGACGTCTTTGGTGAACTGCTCGGCGTCCCGCTGCGACGAGCCAACGTCGGTGTCGCGTTCGACCTCGGGATCGAGGCGCTCGGTGCGCCGGCTGCCCAGCGTCACGTCGGCGAGTCCCCGGCCGCCTCGTTCGTCGAACTCGTGCGCCGCGACCTGGTCGACCTCGCGCGCCAGGCCGGACCGATCGTCCAGTTGCGCATCCTGCCGGCCACCCCCGAGTCCGAGTCGCCCTGGCAGGGACTCGCCGCCTGTGGCGCCAGCACGGCCAGCGCGATCGACGACTTCTTCGAGGGCTTCACGCCCGTGCGCACCGCCTCGCTCGAGGAGCTGGTCGCCGGGGCCGAGGCGGACGTCGCACTCGAGAGCCTGATCGTCGTCTCGACCGGCGACCGTCCGAAGTTCGACGCCGAGGACGCCGAGGCCCTTCGACGCGCGTTCACCCTGCGCAACCGCGAACGCGACCTGGTCGTCCACGGTGTGGCCCTCGGGGCGCACGACCGCGCGCTGCGGTGGCTGGCCGAGAGCTCGGGCGGCACGTACGTCTTCCTGCCCTAGCGCCGCCCTCGCCGAGGCCGCGGAGCGTTCCGCAGCTCGGCACCGCCCACGCGAATCGAACCGGACCGCGCCACGAAGCTGCTCATTCGACTCCTCCTGGCCGCGGGCCTGCTCGCGCTGCTCATGTGGTGGTCGGGCCTGCACGTCGACGACGTCGCACGCACGCTGCGGCGGCTCGGACCGGGGACCTTCGCCGCGGCCTTCGGACTGCACGTCGTCAGCTACCTGTTCCGCGCGCGCCGCTTCCAGGTCCTCGTGCCGATCGCCGAGCGGCCGCCCCTGGCGGAGGTGGTGACCGCGTCGGCGGCGCACAACCTCGCGGTGCAGGTCCTGCCGGCCAAGACCGGTGAGTTGACGCTGATCGTCTACCTGCGCGGCCGATCGGGCGTCAGCGGATCGGCGGCGACGGCGAGTCTGTTGGTGTCGCGCCTGCTCGACGTGCTGATGCTGGGGGCGATCGGTGGGCTCGCGGCGATGGTCGTGGCGCGCGAGCGGGGCGGACTCGCGCTGGTCCTGGCGGGCGGACTGTTCGTCGGGTCGCTGCTGGTCGCCATCGTCTTCGCGCGAGCGACGCGACTGACCGACGGGCTGGCGCGACGTCTGGCGACGCGCGGACCTCGCGCCCGACGGGTCGGCGAGATCGTCGGTCGACTGGGAACGGCGCTCGAGTCGGCCGGGCAGCGCACGAGCCTCGTGCCGGCGCTGCTGCTGTCCGTCCCGCTGTGGCTGTGCGTGTTCGGGTTCTGGGTCACGCTCGCCAGCGGGCTCGGACTTCCCGAGCACATCGGCCTGCTCGACAACGCGTTCGCGACCGCCAGCGCACAGATCGGATCGCTCGTGCCGCTCGCGGCGTTCGGCGGGATCGGTCCGATGGAAGCCGGTTGGCAGTTGGGCTACGGCATCCTCGGCGTCGACCTCGACACGGCGCTCGCGGTCGGACTGTCGACGCACCTCGTGCAGCTGTTCAACGTCTCGGTCCTCGGTGGACTCGCCCACCTGCGGATGGCGGTGCGACCGAAGGCGCGAACCGAGGCGTCCTGACCCGCGGAGCGCGCGCGTTCGCGGTCAGAATTCGCGGGTGCGCCAACGGGAACGCGAAACTCGCGCACGGTTTTTCGCGCCTCGACGGCACGAACCGCGGTGCCAATCCCGGCCTCGCATTCCTGGATCCGCCTCGAGGCGTTCGCACCGGCGGCCCGCGCGAGGGACGAAGCGGCCCAACCGCGGGCCGAACGACGCACGCGCGAGCGCGCGTCGCGAGCGCACGTCGCGCGATCGGGACGCCGGAGCACGCGTCCTGGGAAAACGCCCTCGCGCGCGCGTCGAACGCGTCGTGGTGCCACGGATGGGCCGCGAGCGGGGCGTCTTGACGCTCTCTAGGAACGCGCATAGCGTCCCGCTCGCTCGCTACAGATCGACCTCGAAGGGGAATCGAGTTCGTTCGGCCAAGGGGTCTCGACAGCGCGCCGCCACAGCTTCGCTCGCACGAAGCGTCGGCAACGCGCACCAGGCCACGACCGTCCGTCCTTCATGTCCGCCTCCACCTCGAGGTGACTGCACGTCGAGCGCTCCACGCAGCACCGCGCGTTCGATACGGCCGTCCACCGGCGTCTCGTTTCGCGTGCACCCAACGCACCGGCACATGGTCACGCCCAAGTCCTCCCCTCCCGTCTCCTCGGCTCTCGACGGCGCTCCCGTCGTCGGCGCCGCACCGCGCTTCGTCCACCGCCGGCTCGCGTTCGCGGGTGCCTGCGCCCTGGTCGTGACCCTCGGCGCGGTCTCGGCCATGCCTTCCGGTGCCGCCGAGCCCGAACCTGTGTCCGCGTCGACCGCGGCGCCGATCAGCAAGGTCAGCGCCGTCTCGGCCCCGCCCGCGACGTTGCGCGACGCGAGCGCCGGAAGCAT
The DNA here is from genome assembly GCA_007750655.1 of Rohdeia mirabilis. GTDB lineage: Bacteria > Planctomycetota > UBA1135 > UBA1135 > Rohdeia > Rohdeia mirabilis. The sequence goes on along the minus strand of CP036290.1, from coordinate 4,544,480 downwards.
GGAAGCGCGCGTGTCCTCGACGATCGCGTTCCAGGACGGAGCCGACGTGTCCCTGACGAAGGGCACGCACGCCGAGTTGAGCTTCCCGCAGCCGATCAGCCGCATCGCGATCGGTGATCCCACCGTGGTCGAGCAGCAGACGCTCACGAACCGCCAGGTCCTGCTGCGCGGACTCGCGGTGGGGCGTACGAGCCTGATCGTCTGGTACGAGGACGGCAGCTACGAGCGCACCCACGTGTGGGTCAAGAAGGACCTGCAGCTGCTCGATCGCGCGCTGGCCGACATCCACCCGAGCCTGACGGTCGACATCGCGCCCGATCGCGAGGCGTACGTCCTGCGCGGACACGTTCCGACGCTGACGCTGCGGCGCGCGGCCGAGCAGGCGGCCGAGGCCTACCTCGATGCCGGTCGCGGCCCCGTGCTCGTCGGCACCGGCGACACGGCGGACTCGGCGCTGGTCACCGAACGCACCGATCGCGGCTCGAGCGGCTCGATCATCAACCTGGTTCGCGTCGACGAGCTCGGTCCGTCGCAGGTCCAGCTGGTCGGTCAGGCCCTCGTGGCCGCCGGCTACGACGACGTGGTCGTGCGCATGGTCCAGCGCGGCGACGTTCCCGACCCGGAGCACGACCTGTTCGTGCTGGACGGCAAGGTCGACGACCAGATCGCCCTCACGCGCTGTCTGACCCTCGTCGGTCGCCTGGTGGGCGGGAGCAGTGACTCCGGCGACATCACCGTGGTCGCCGACGAGGCCGGTTCGATCCGCGACTTCGTCGGTTCGGGCAACACGGGCGCGAGCGGATCCCGCGGCTTCGGCACCAGCGGTCGCTCGAGTTCGGGCGTCGGACGGTTGCAGCTCGACAACGGTGTCGAGGCGAACGTCGGTCGCGCTTCGGTGCTGTCGACCGCCGGGGGCCGCGTGCTCTCGTTCCTCGAGGTCACCGACCTTCCGCAGGTGCGCGTGCACGTCGAGCTGTACGAGGTCGACCGCGACGGACTGAAGGAGGTGCGTCCCAAGCTGACCGCCGCGCTGTCGGACTTCGATGCCGCCGGAGTCGGCCGCAGCCCGCTGACGACGCAGTTCCAGGGCACGCCCACCGGCAACCCCGACGCGCCGTTCACCGGCGGCCTCGGGACGGGACCGACGAGCGACACGGACATCCAGAACGTGCTCAGTTTCCTCGACGGCTCGTTCGCCGACGAGGTGCAGCTCTCGACCGGGCGCCTGGCCCTGTCGGCGACGCTGCGCTTCCTCGAACAGGAAGGCCTGGCGCGCAGCCTGTCGCGTCCGAACCTGACGGTGCTGTCGGGCGAGTCCGCGCAGTTCCTCGTCGGCGGTGAGCTGCCGATCCGCCAGAACACGGTCTCCGACGCGTCGGGCGGCGTGATCACCACCGGCGTCGTCACCGAGCAGTTCGGTATCGGCCTCGCCGTGCGTCCGCTGGTCGGACGCGACGGGCGCGTGACGCTCGACCTGCAGCCCGAGATCACCGAGCCGGACTTCGACCTCACTGCCGACGTCGTGGCCGCCACGAACACGGCCCAGGAGACGGTCGGCTTCCGCACGCGGACGTTGCGCACCAGTGCGCGCCTCGCGGACGGCGAAGCGCTGTTGATCGGCGGCCTGCAGACGCGCAGTCACCAAGGCTCGCGCAGCGGACTGCCCGTGCTCGGCCAGGTGCCGATCATCGGTTGGCTGTTCCGCGAGACGTCGGAGCAGGAACGGCGCACGGAACTCGTCCTCGTCGTCACGCCCGTCGTCCTGCGCGAGCCCGAGGCGCGCGCGCTCCTGTGGCGCCACGGCGACCCGCTGCAAGCGTTGCTCGACGCCGTTCCGCCGCCGCCGGAGCCGGAACCGAAGGACGGCCAGAACGCCGCCGTCCCGACCGACGAACCCGAGTCCGCGGACGCGCCCCAGCGTCCCTGAACACACTTCGCGCACCCTCTCGCCGCTTCGGCGGGAGGGAGCACTTCTGCTTCTCCCACCACTTCGATCCATGAAGCTTCACATCAAAGCGACGCGCACCAAACGCGGTGCCGCGCTCGTCGAGTACGGCCTGCTGGTGGCCGGCGTGGCCGTTGTCGCGCTCGCCGCCGTGGCGGTCCTCGGCAACAAGGTCGGCGACCTCTTCGCCACTTCGGCCGCGGTCCTTCCCGGCGCGCACGAGGGCGACAACGCTCCCATCGCGACCGGTCAGATCGCCACCACGACGACCGTCGACGGCGTCGTGACCCTCGAGACGAACCCGGAGTCGATCAACACGATCGGCGAGAACCTGGGCGTCGATCTCTCCGACCTCGTGATCGACACGAGCGGCAACTCGTCGTCCGGATCGGGCGGCAACTGAGTGTCGTCGACCGCGCCGGGAGCTCGCGCCAACCGTGAGCTCCCGGAGGCGGTCGTCCTTCCACGCGCACGCCCACTCCCCCTCGTCCTTCACCTTTCCCCCCAGCCGAACCCGACCGATGCGCCCGTCCAGCCGACGTCCCATGCGATCGAACGAGTCGAACCGGAGCCGCCGCGGCGGTGTCCTGATCGAGTTCGCGATCGTGGCGCTCGTGTTCTACGTGCTGTTCGCTGCGGTGACGGACATGGGGCGTGCGACGTTCATGGCGTCGACGGCCAACGATGCGGCGCGCCTGATGGCGCGCGAGCTCGCTCGGACGCCGTTGCCCGCCAACTACAACTTCCGCGAGGCGCTCGGTGACCCGCGGGTGACCGGTGCCGCCGATCCGGCCAACCCCGGCATCTACGACGCGCGCTACCTGGTCGTAGACCTCGACACGCTCGAGGACGGCCAGAGCCTCGACGACTTCTTCTCGGACAAGCCGCTGGTGAATCGCGCGCTGCGGCCGCTGATGATCTTCGACTCGCCGGTGATCGACGGCTCGCAGAAGCGGCTCTACCGCTATCCCGGCGCGCTGCTGAAGAAGACGAACACCGACGGCTCGTCCGACCAGTACCTGGTCGCGATCCCGATCGTCGACAACGTCGAGACGGGCGCCGGCAGCGCGGTGTCGCAGGTGACGGGCTGGTTGCCGGTGGTGCAGGAGGTGCGCGCGATCCCGCCCGGGATGTTCGTTCCCGCCGGAGGAAGCCCGTTCGACGTGCGCTCGCCCGACGGCGGTGTGGCGGCCATCCGCATCAACGTGCCGTTCCAGTCGAGCACCACGTCCTCCTACGCCGTCGATCCCGCCGAGCCGCTGGCCGAGCAGGAACTGCTGTCGGTCGTGTACGCCGACGCGCCGCCCGGACCCGTTCCGCCCGCCGGCACCGTCGTGTTCGGCGAGGCCGAGCTGATGGACGCCGGTGCGTTCGGCAACGAGAGCGGCGCCTACGCGGGCCAACTCGGGCTCGGGAAGTTCTACGCGCTCGGCGGCGAGGTGCGCCCGTTCCGCCGAATCCTCTCCGGGCAAGCGGTCTTCCGCCGCGAGGTCTTCGGCCGCCAGTTGACCGGCACGCCCTGAGCGCTGCGCTCGCGCCACCGCACCGCTCACCGATCACCGCTCGCGCGCGCCCTCCCCGCGCCGCGAACCGACCTCCCGCCCCTCACCGATCACCGGCCGCCCAGCTGCGACCGCCCACGACCCCAGCCGCTCCACGACCATGCGTCGCCGTCGACAAAGCCCCTTCCCGATCATCGTCGCCATCGTGCTCACCGTCGCTCTCGCGGTGTCGCTCCTGGCCAACTGGTCGCTCGTCAAGACCGGTGAGTTCACGCTCCCCGGCTCGTCCAACCCGATCCTCGCCGCGCCGAAGAAGGAGGCTCCCGCTCCGCCGCGCGAGGACCTCGTCGCGGTCTACGTGCCGGCGCGCGATCTCCCGGCGTTCCACCAGGTCACGCTGAAGGACTTCTTCCGCGACGACGGCACGCCCAGCGTCATCAAGCTGCCCAAGGAGGCGATGGCGGGTTCGTCGTCGTTGCTCGCGACAGGTGATTCGATCGGCCGCGTCCTGCGGCGCGAGAAGGTCAAGAACCGCGCGTTCCACCCGACCGACTTCTTCCCCGCGGGGACTCAGCCGGGTCTGACGGCCGGCGTGCCGCAGGGCATGGTCGGTCGTTGGGTCGACTGCGAGAAGGTCCACGGCCTCGAAGGTCTGGCGATGGGCGACACGATCGCGCTGACGGCCAGTTCGACGGTCGAGCCGCTCCTGCCCGAGGGCCTCACCGACGAGGAACGCGTCAACTTCCTGATGCAGTTCCGCCTGCAGGGCCTCGATCGCCAGGCCGAGGTGCGCCGCGTCGTCACCTTCGGACTCGTCGTCCAGCCGCCGGTCCCGCGCGTGGACGAGAACGGCAAGAAGACCGGCATGAACTGCTTCCTCGCCCTCGATCCGATCGAGGCGATCGACCTGACGGCCGCGCTGCAGGTCGGCGATCAGGTGCAGGCGATCACGCAGTCGGGCCAGGCCGAGGCCGGGCGTGTCGACCTGCAGGACATCGTCGCCGACGACCCGCTGATCCCGGTCAACGACCGTCCGCGCCCGGCCGAGGTCGAGCAGATCGAAGGCGCCAGTCGCCGCACCCAGCAGGTTCCGCGCGGGCAGGCTCCGGGTCGCTGATCCGACGTCCGGCCGCGCCCCTCGCCGCCCCTCGCACCGCACCATGCGTCCTCTCCACACACCCCGATCGCGCCGCGGCGTCGTCCTCGTGCAGTTCGCGCTGCTCGTGGTCGTGCTGCTCGGTCTGGCCGCTCTGACGAGCGACCTCGGCCTGGCGCGCAACGCCGGCGGTGCGATGCAGAACGCGGTGGACAGCGCCGCGCTCGAGGGTCTGCGCTGGTCGGACCAGACGACGGACGTCGTGCGTCGCGAGCGCGCGGCCGAATTGGTGCGCTTCACCTTCGACGGCGACGGAGCGACGGCCACGGCGGCGGACTACGAGAACGTCGACGACCGCATCGGAGCCGGTCCGGTCCTAGAGGTCGTGAACGCTGGCGGAGTGGTCGGCGCGGGCGGACTCGTCCCGAGCAGCCTCGGCGTGCACAAGCCGAACCCGGCGCTGAACCTCGTGAACCTTCAGCACGGAGACCTCGTGGCCGGACGGGTGCGTCCGGAAGCGTTCGGAGGAGCGACGGCGCCCTTCTCCGTCGGTGTCGAGGACCGCTTCTACGGGCGCAACGACTTCGACGTCGCGACGGGCGATGCGCCGGCGTTCCTCGCGCGTCTGCGTCGCACGCCGGACCTCGACGGTCTCGACGCCCAGAGCACGGTCAGCACCACCGGCGGCGGTGTCCCGCTGATCTTCGGCCACGGTCCGCTGACGCTCGCGTCGCAGGGATCGGGGTACGACGTGCGTTCGCTGGGGATCGCCGTCCGCGCGACCGCGATCGCCGACGGTCGCAGCGTGGTCGCGGCCGGCCCCTTCCTGCCCGAGCTCGCGCCCAGCGATGGAGCGTGGAGTCGGCTCGCCTTCGGACACCCGCTGTTCGACGTGACGATCGGTGGCGAGACCCTGGGCCGCGAGCTGTCGATCGCGCTCGTCACCAGCGACCCGAGCCTCCCGCTCGCCGGCCTCTCCGGCACGTTCGACGTGGCGCCGGACGCAGCGCTGACCGAGACGGGCGCGCCCGCCGGCTTCGAGCTCGAGCTCGTCATGACGCCGGGCACGCGCGCGCTCGAGCTCGGTGGTGCGACGCCGCGCGACGCGTCGATCCGGGTCGGCGACGTGCTCGAAGCCGTCGCGACGGATTCGATCGACGGTTCGACGATGAGCCTCGACAGCCCGCTCGATCCGGCCGACCCGACGGGCGCGAGCGTGCGCCACGCGCTGCTCGTTCCGGTCGTGCTGTCGGCCACGCGCGAGGTGATCGGATTCGTCGCCGCCGACCTCTACCTCGGGCCGAGCGGCGAGGAAGCCAGCCTGCGTGCCGAACTGGCCGCGGACCCGAGCACCGTCACCGCCTTCTTCGCGCGTCCCGCCGACAGCCTGCGCGTGGCGCTGCTGCCCTCGCGCGTCCTGCCGATCAACGCGACCTCGAGCGACGCCCAGGCCTGGCGCGACCTCGAAGCCGATCCGCAACTGCTCGCCTCGTTCCGCTCGTTCTCGACCCCCGCGCTCGCACCGACCCTCGTGCGCTGAGCGCGCCTCGCAGCCCACCAGAGGTCGCGACCGCTCCCCGCGAGCGACCCGCGATCTCGAACACACCTTCTCGAACTGCCTCATCGCGATGGACAAGAGTTACCACCTGCTCGTCATCAGTTCCGACCCCGGCCTCGCGGCCGAGCTCGAGGACGCCCTCCCGTCGATCCCGGGGGTGCGCTTCACAGTCCAGAGCGAGACGGACCTGCGGCGCGGTGTCGAACTGGCGCGGGATCGCGCGCTCGATCTGGTCGTGCTGCGCCTCGAGGAGAGCGAGTCGCGTCTGCCCGAGATCGCCGACGCCATCAAGCGCGATTCGCCGGGCACGCACATCGTCGCGGCCTACACCGAGGACTTCCTCCACGGTGAGCACAGCCCGGCGCTGATCATCCAGTCGATGCGCGCGCACGTGACCGACTTCCTGCGGCGCCCGGTGTCGCCGTCCGAGTTGGCCGGCGTGCTCGATCGTCAGCTCATCAACGCGCGCAGCGGCGGCAGCGGCGTCGACGGCGCGGTGGTGTCGTTCATCAGCAACAAGGGCGGCATCGGCAAGACCTCGGTCAGCCTCAGCACCGCGGTGCTGTTGGCCAAGTGGCACCCCGACCGCGTGCTCCTGATCGACGCGTCGCTGCAGCTCGGCATCTGCGGAAGCATGCTCGACGTCGAGCCGGCGACGGGCCTGGTGGACGCCTGCCGCGAGGCGTTCCGACTCGACACGACGCTGCTGCGCAACCTGACGGCGCGCACGAAGAGCGGCTTGCGGGTGCTGACCGCGCCGCGCGACGCGATCCAGGCCGCGCAGGTCGACGAAGCGGCGGTCGCGCGCGTCATCGGCATCGCCCGGCGCGCGTTCGACTACGTCATCGTCGACACGTTCCCGGCGGTCGACGCCGTCTCGATGGCGATCCTCGACCTGACCGACCAGGCCTACGTCGTCACGTCGGACCTCGTCCCGATCGTCCAGAGCATGCCGGCCTACATCGACGTGGTGCTCGGTCTCGGGGTGCCCGAGGACCGGCTGCGCGTCGTGCTCAACCAGCCGTACCCGAACTTCTCGGGGCGACTGGGCGCCGACGTCGTCGCCGAACGCCTCGGTCGCGACATCGACCACGCGATCCCGTACTCGCGCCGCCTGTTGGCCGCCGCGAACCTCGGACGTCCGTACGTCCTGAACGCTCCGTCCTGGTTCGGCTTCGGCAAGGCGGTGAAGAAGCTCGCGCTGGAGATCGAGAACCTGCACGACGGCGAGGGTGCGCTCGAGATCGAGCCGGCCCGTCCCCGTTCGCGCGCCGAGCGTCGCGAGGATCGTCACACCGAGCGCGTGAACGGCAAGGCCGCTGCCGCCGCCGAGGCCGAGGAGGCCGCCGACACGCCGCGCCGTCGAGCCGCGGCGCGGACCACCGCCCGCAAGGCCGCCCGCTCGGCCGCCGCGTCGAGCGCGGGGCGCGCTCGTCCGACCGACCGCATGATCGACCCGCTCACCGGGGAACCGGTGCGCGAGGAGGGGTCGGCCTCGTGAACCCGAGCGATCGACTCTCCACCTCCGGCGCCTCGTCGCGCGAGGCCCGCGACGCCATCGGCAGCGGCCCGCACGCGGTGCGTTCGCTGTTCCGCCGCAGCGTCAACATCGACACGTCGGGTCGCCTCGAGCGCACCGACCGACCCGTCCGTGACGACTTCGCCGAGCCCACGGCTCCGCGCACGTCGGGCACCGACTACGTGCAGGTGAAGGCGCGGCTCCAGGGCCGGCTGTTCGACCACCTGGGCGAGCGCGGTCTCCTCGGCGCGAGCGACACCGTCATCCGCGCCGAGACCGAGGCCTTCGTCGAGGAGGTCGTCGAGACCGAGACGCTGCCGCTCAACGAATCGGAGAGCAGCCGCCTCGCGCAGGAGTTGGTCGAGGAAGCGCTCGGACTGGGCCCGCTCAGTCCGCTGATGCTCGACCCGGCCGTGACCGACATCCTCGTGAACGGGCCGGACGAGGTCTACGTCGAGCGTTTCGGACGCCTCGAGAAGACCGACGTGCGGTTCCGCGACCGCGACCACATCGTGCGTCTGATCGAACGGCTCGCGATGCGCGTCGGGCGACGGATCGACACCTCGTGGCCGATGGCGGACCTGCGACTCGCCGACGGGAGCCGCGTGAACGCCACGCTGCCGCCCGTGTCGATCGACGGGCCGACGCTCTCGATCCGTCGCTTCGGTCACCGCCGTCTGCGTTCGAAGGACCTGGTCGAGAAGAAGATGCTCTCGCAGGAGATGCGCGAGTTCTTCAACTTCGCGGTGCGCGCGCGCAAGAACCTGTTGATCTGCGGCGGCACGGGTTCTGGCAAGTCGACGCTGCTCGGCGCACTGGCCGAAGCGATCCCGGGCGACGAACGCATCGTCACGATCGAGGACACGGCGGAGTTGCAGCTCGACCAGGAGCACGTGGTGCGCCTCGAGACGCGGCCCCCGAACGTCGAGGGCCGCGGCGAGATCGCGTCGCGCGACCTTCTGATCAACTGCCTGCGGATGCGGCCCACGCGCATCATCGTGGGCGAGGTGCGCTCGGGCGAGGCGCTGGACATGCTCCAGGCCATGAACACCGGTCACGAGGGTGGTCTGTGCACGGTGCACTCGAACTCGGCCCGCGACGCGCTGTCGCGACTCGAGACGATGGTGCTGATGGCCGGCGCCGACCTGCCGAGCCGCGCCATCCGCGAGCAGATCGCTTCCGCGATCCACATCGTCGTGTACGTGCGACGCTTCGAGGACGGCGTGCGCCGCATCGCGACCGTCTCCGAAGTGACCGGCCTCGAGGGACAGACGCCGCTCCTGCAGGAAATCTACCGCTTCCGCACCACGGACCGCGACCGCGGGCGGATCATCGGCCAGCACGAGCCGACCGGCATCGTCCCGCACCTGGCCGACGAGCTGCGCGCGCGCGGCGAAGAGCTGCCGCTGAACCTGTTCCGCAAACCCGCGGATCGCGCCGACCGCGACGAGGTGGGACGTGGCTGAGTTCCTCCTGGCCGCAGCCATCCTGCTCGGCGCCTGTGCGATCGCCTACGGCGTGCGCGCGGCCTGGGTCCGCACCCATTCGACGGCGCGCCTCGCCCGTCACCGCGAGGACGTCGAGGAAGAACTGCGCGAGATCGCCGAGGACGAGTTCGCGAGCGGCAGCGTGCTCGAACGCCGGCGTTGGCCCATCTGGGTCGGCGGTCTGGGTGCGTTCGCGATCGGGCTCTTCGTGTTCGATCTGACCCCGACCGTGGCGTTCGCGATGGGCGTTCTCGGCGGCGTGTTCGGTTGGCGCCTCGAAGAGCGTCGGGTCGAGCAACTCGTCCTGAAGCTCGAGACCCAGCTCGCCGACGCGATCGACCTGATCGTCGGCTCCGTGCGCTCCGGGGGCACGATCGTCGACGCGATGGGGCACGCCTACGACCGTGTCGACGGCGTCGTCGGCGAGGAGCTGCGCGACGTGGTCGATCGCCTGCGCCTCGGCCAGAGCCCGCGCGAGGTGCTCAACGACTTCCGCGAGCGCATCCCGCTCGACTCGTTCCGCCTGTTCACGTTCACCGTCGGCACGAACTGGGAGGGCGGCGGCGGGCACGGGCACGCGCTGTCGTCCGTCGGGCGGGCCGTCCGCGATCGCGTCGCCCTGCGCCGCCGTTTGCGCACCCAGACCGTCGAGACCGAGCTGTCGGTGGTCGGTGTCCTGGCGCTGACCTACGGGCTCGGCTACCTCGTCGCGCACTCGTCCACGATCGACTTCGGACAGTTCACGCGCAGCTCCATCGGCCAGTTCGTCGTGACGTCGATCCTCCTGCTGCAAGCCGTCGGCGTGCTGTGGGTCCAACGCCTCGCCCAGATCCGAGTCTGATGCCGTCCTCCTTCGCCACCGGCCACCTCGCTGCCGGATTGTTCGACAGCGAGTGGATCAACTTCCTGCTCGTCGTCCTGTTCGTCGGCGGCCTGTGGGCCAGCGTGCGCATCGCGACCGTGCGACGCGCGCGGCACCGGCTGCTGCGGCCCGCGGCGATCGTCGAGGACGACGACGAGGGACGCGGCCCGGGACTCGACGCCAACGACAGCGCGCTGCGCCGTTGGCTGTTCCTGGCCGGTTTCCGCGACAGCTCCGCTCCGGCGATGTTCGTCGCGGCGGAGGCTCTCTGCGCTCTGGCCGCGCTGATCCTCGTGCCGGTCCTGTTGACCTCGGACGTGCTCGCGCGCGGCGCCGATCTGGCGGACGGGCTGCCCGGTGGGCTCGGAGCCGCGATCTCGCCGCTCTACGCCTGGGCGCCGGTCCTGATCGGGGTGGCGCTGCTCGCACTGCCGGTCGTGCACGTGCGCAGCGCGCGTCGCAAGCGCGTCGACCTGGTCGAACGCGACCTGCCGATGACGCTCGAACTCCTCGCGTCACTGGCCGAAGCCGGGCAAGGTCTCGACTCGTCCATCCAACGCATCATCGAGACGCAGGACGACGAACGCCCGCTGCACGAGGAACTGCAGCGTTTCCGCGCCGAGTCGCTCTCGGGCCAGTCGCGACGCCAGTGCTACAAGAACCTCGCGGCGCGCCTCGACGTTCCGGCCGTGTCGGTGTTCGTGTCCGCGCTGACGCACGCCGAGGAGGTCGGCGCCGGCATGGCCGGAACGCTGCGCCAGCAGGCCGACGAGCTGTGGAGCCGCCGGCGCGAGAACGTCATGGCTCAGTCCCAGCTGCTGCCGACCAAGCTGGCCGTCCCGCTCGTCGTCTGTTTCCTGCCCGGCATCCTCGCCGTGACCGTGGTGCCCGCCCTGACGAACCTCGTCGGGCTCATGCCGCGCTGAACCGTCCAATCCCCTCCGCCTCGACCGCGTTCGCGCGCCCCTCTCACGATCCAGTCATGCGTACTCTCGCCATCCTGCTCCTCGTCGGTCTCAGTGCCAGCTGCTCGGTCTTCAACCACCGGCCGATCCCGGAACTCGGCGATCCCGACGTCGAGCTCGACGCCGTGCTGACCGAACTCCGCGACGCGCGCGACAAGGACGCGGGCGAGATGGACCACGAGGATCCGCGCTGGAAGCAGACGCGCAGCCGCAACGAGGTGCTGACCGCGCTGGAGTCGCTGGCGTTCGACTTCCCCGGGAACGCGCGCATCCGCTACACCTGCGGCGCGGCGGCCTACGAGACCGGCCGGCGCGACCACGCGCAGATCCACCTCGACGCCGCGCTCGCCGCCAACCCGCGCGCGATCGAGGCCACGTCGCTGCGCGCGCGCATGTCGATCGAGGACGGCAACTACCCGCGCGCGCGGCGTCTGGTCGAGGACGGCCTGCTGCTGGCGCCGGACGCGGTCGAGCTGCACATGCTGGGCGCCCAGCTCGAACACCTCGACGGGAACCAGGACGCCGCGCTCGCGGCGCTGAACCTGGCGGAGAAGCTGGGAGCCGAGAGCTGGCGCGTGGACTACCACCGGGCGCTCGTGCACGAGGAACTGGGCAGCGCGACCGAGGCCGAGAACCTCCTGCGCCGCTGTCTCGAGGCGGCGCCCGACTTCGCTCCGGCCCGCAGCCGTCTGAACCGGATCGAGGCGCGCTGAGTCGCGGCGGGGCCGAGGCGCTCGTTCCGCGTCGAGCGGGGGCGGGTGCCAGGCGAGGGCGGGTGCCAAGCGGAGGACGGTGCCAAGCGGGAGACGGTGGCGCGCGCGGACGTCGAGACCCGGCGGCGGCGGGACCGATGACCGAGGTGGAAGCCTTCACCTCGATCTCTCCGCCCGCCGCCCGCTGCTCCCATGTCCACCGCCGCCGCTCTCGCAGCCCTCCTCAGCCTCAGCCTCGCGCCGTCCACCCCGGACGTCACGGCCCGCCTCCCGCTCGCGCCCCCGGCCCAGGACGAGCGCTGGATCGGGATGCTCGACCTCGCGGGCGAGCCGTGTCTGGTCGGCTGGGGTCCGCGCGGCGCCTTCCCGGCCGCGGTGCACGCGGATGCGGACGGACTGCACGCCCAGGTCGGAGCACACGTCGCACTGGCGCTCGATCCCGTGCTCGGCGCCGCGCTCGACGTCGACGGCGACGGCCGCGAGTCCTGGTGGTGCGTGCAGGACGGCGTGCTGGTGGAGCTCGTGGTCACGGACGACGGGGCGCTCGAGCGGGGTGCGACCGTCGCATCGATCTCCGGCGCGGTCCTCGGCTTCGTCGACGGCGCGCTGCCGATCGTCGCGACGCCCAGCGGCGAGGAAGTGGTCGGCACCTTGGTCCAGACGCCCGGCGGCATCGTCCTCGAACACCTGTGGTCCGCCCCGTCCCGGTCGCGCACGGCGGCGCGCGGCGCGAGCGGCGACCTGTTGATCGCGGTCGATGCGACCGGGAACGGTTGGGTCGTCGGCGAGGGCGCGTTGGCGGTCGACCTGCCGTTCGAGCTCCGCTCCTTGCGCGCCCTGTCGAACGCCGACGAGACGCTCGTGCTGCTGGCCGAAACGGTCGACGGCGCCTGCCTGCGCTTCGTGGCAGTGAGCGCGTCCGACGGCAGCCTGCGCGGCACGTTCGCGCCGGTCGCGCTCGAGGGCGGCGCCGCCGAACTCGAGAACGCCACGGCCCTCGACCTCGACGGCGACGGAGACATCGACCTGGCGCGTTTCGTGCCCGGCACGGGACTCGTCGCTCGCACGGCCTGGGGCCTCGCCGGCTACCTCGCGCCGCGCACGCTCACCACCGCAGGCGCCGACGCCTCGACGGGCGCGTCCAGCGTCCGTCGTTTCGCGCGGCTCGAGCGCGGCGGCGCGTCCGAGCGGCCCGCGGGCGTCCTCGCGCTGACGCCCGACGCCGTCCAGCGCGTCGACGGCAGCGGGCTCGACGCGCAGGCCGCTCCGCTCGACGGCGGCCAGGTCGAAGCGCTCGATCTGGACGGCGACGGCGACGCGGACCTCGTCCTGTTCGATCCCGAACAGGGCGCGTTCATCGGCCGCAACGACGCCACGGGCACCTTCACGTTCCAACCGATCGCCGCCGCGCCGACCGCGCTCGTTCCGACCGAGCGCGACGGTCGCTTCGATCTCGTCGGCCGCGATGCGCGTGGCTGGTTCGTCGTCGAGTCCCGTCCCGACGGCCGACACGATCCGGAATCGCGCCGCGCGATCGCCCTCCCGCTGCGGGCCGACGCGTTCCTCGCGGGCGACCTCGACGGCGACGGAACCAGCGAACTCGTCGGTGACGGCAGCGTGTTCGCGCGCGGGCCGCTCGGCGAGTGGGAGGACGTCGCGCCCGCTCCGTGGGACGTGCTGTGCCTGGCCGACGTCGACGGCGACGGCCGCGACGACGCGTTCACGCTCTACCCCAGCGGACGACTCGTCAACGTCGTCGCCGCCACCGCGGGACTCGCGCTCGACCGCACCCTGTTCGGCATCGCCGTCGACGCGCCGGTCGACGCCATCGTCCATCTGCCCGCGGCGAACGGCGCCGCTGCCGTCATCGCGGTCGCGACGGGCGCGGTCTGCCATCTCGTCGAACAACGCGCCGGCACCTGGATCGAAGTCGCTCGTGTGTCACTGGCACTGGACGCGGCGGACGGCGAGCCGCTCCACCTCGACGTGGTCCCCGGCACCGACGGCGAGCCCAGCGAGCTGCTCGTCGCGAACGGCGACGGACGCGTCCAGCGCGTGTACCGCGTCGCTGGCGGCGACGAGTGGCGAGCGGGGACCGTGCGACGCGCGCCGCTCGGCACGGTCGCGACCGACGTGGACGGGGACGGCGACACCGACCTCGTAGGCCTCGACCACGGACTGCAGACCTGGGCCGGTACGCGCCACGCCGGCGACGACGCGGGCCGCATCCAGCAGTACGGCGCCGGTGAACTCGGCAGCGACGGACAGATGCCGCTGCTCGGCGCGCGCGGTCCGGTGCGCGCATCGACCGCACCGGGTGAAGTGCGACTCGTCGGTGTGCTCGGCGGTGCGACGCTGTTCGTCGCCGTCACGCCCTTCGACTGGGTGCTCGACCAACGGCACTCGAGTTGGACCGGGATCTTCGACGCCACCCAGTTGAGCTGGATCGGCGGACGGGCGGACGGCCGCTTCGGCGAGCCGGGTGTCGGCCGTTGGACGTTCGGACTCGACTTCCTTCCCGGGCTGGTGGGACGCACGCTCATCGGTCAGGCCTTCGTGCTCGACGACGGCGCCATCGGTGGCATCAGCGCGTCGAACCGGGTCGCGGTGACCTTCGGTCGCTGAGCCGCGCGCGATCTGGACCATGAGCCAAGGATCCGCATCCGGTCGCGGCGAGCGCGTCACCTGCTTCGGGTGCGTGCACCTCGTCACGACCTACCAACCGGCCTTCCCCTACGCCTGTCGGCTGATGGGCATGAAGTCGCGTGCGCTGCCTTCGATCGAGGTCTTCAAGGAGACCGGCGAGGACTGCCGCGGCTACGAGACGCGGTCCAACGAGGCGCGGTCCGCCGACGCGCGGCGCGACGGCCGAACGGGCTGAGCCGCCGTCACTCGCGGCGACCTTCGACGCCCTCGACCGCGATCCCCGCGCGGCGCAGGACCTCGGCCGTGACGCCGGGACCGTCGACCAGACCGCCGTCCACGTGCGTCGCCCTGCACCCGCAGGACGGCGAGCGCTCCTTGAGGTAGGCGCGCGTCGCTCCGACCTCGCGCGCCCGCTCCAACGCGCCGCGTGCTCCGGCGAGGAAGGCGTCCGTCACGTCCGCTCCGGCGTCGGTGACCACGCGCGCCTCGCCCTCGACGACGGACGCGGCCGATCCCGTCAGCCAGGCCGGCGGGCGCGGCGTCGCGAGACCGCCCGCTTCCTCCGGGCAGAACGGCACCGCGACCTCGCCGCGCGCCGCGAGCTCCGCGCGCAGGACCGCGTCGGCGTTGTGCCGCCCGTCGTAGCGACAGGTCCGGCCCAGGAGGCAGGCGCTGACGAGAACGGAGCGGGGTGCGTCGCGCGCGTCCGAGGGTGGGTTCTCGGGGGTGTCCACCGCGTGAGTCTACGCAGCCTCGCCGACCTTCGCCGCGCCGTCTAGACTCGTCGGCATGAGCGCGCGCTCCCAAGGTCGGCCGTCCCACGGATCCGTGGGCATCCTCGTCCCTCTCGCTCCGGGGTTCGAGGAGATCGAAGCGGTCACGATCATCGACGTGTTGCGCCGCGCCGACCTGTACGTCACGACCGCGACGCTCAGCGACTCGGGCGACCTGAGCGTGACCGGCGCGCACGGCATCGCGATGCGCGCGGAGATCCGACTGGTCGACGCCGACGTGGACGAGATCGACGCGCTCGTGCTGCCGGGCGGGATGCCGGGAACGCAGAACCTCGCGGAGGACCGGCGCGTGCTCGACCTCGTGCGCGCACTCGTCGAGCGCGGACAACCGGTCGGCGCGATCTGCGCGGCTCCGGCCGTCCTGGCGATCGCCGGTGTGCTGGAAGGTCGGCAGGCGACGTGCCACCCCGCCTGGCGCGGACGACTGGCGGGTGCCGCCGTCCAGGGCGAACCGGCCGTCGTGACCAGCGACAACGTGATCACGAGTCAGGGCGTCGGTACCGCGCTGGCCTTCGCGCTCGAGCTGGTGCGCCAGTGGAAGGGGCGCGACGTGTCCGAGAAGCTCGCCGAAGCGATGGTCGTCTGAGCGACCGTTCACCGCCCCGATGTCCCACCAACTGTTCGCCGAAGTGGCGCGACTCGTCGACGCCGGCGAGGACTGCGCCCTGTGCACGATCGTCGAGACGCGCGGCTCCACGCCGGGCAAGTCGATGATGAAGATGCTCGTGCGTCGCGACGGCACGTTCACGGGTACGGTGGGGGGCGGGTGCCTCGAGGCGGAGGTCCTCGAAGCCGCGCTCGAAGCCCTGGCGGACGAGCGCTCGCGACTGCTCGAGTTCGCGCTCAACGAACGCGACTACCCCGATTCCGGCCTCATCTGCGGCGGCAAGGTGCGCATCTACGTGGAACCGATCACCGAAGCTCGACTGTTCCTCATCGGCGGCGGCCACATCTCGGGCGCGCTCGCTCGCATCGCCGCGCCCGCCGGCTTTCGCGTCGCGATCCTCGAGGACCGACCGGAGTTCGCGAACACGGAGCACCACCCCGACGCCGCCGAGTTCCGCGTCGGTCCCTTCGCGGAACTGGCGGACGGGCTTGCGCGCGAAGCGAACGCCTACGTCTGCATCGTCACGCGCGGGCACCACGGCGACGGCGAGGCCCTGTTCGCCCTGTGGAAGTCCGGCGTGCGGCCGAAGTACCTGGGCATGATCGGCAGCGTCGCCAAGCGCGAGCAGATCTTCGCCGACCTGCGCGCGCGCGGCGTCGACGACGGATTCCTCGGGCGGGTCCAGTGCCCGATGGGGATCCACATCGGCGCCCGCAGCCACCCCGAGATCGCCGTCAGCGTGGCGGCCGAACTGATCCGGGTCCGGCGACTGGACGGGGCCTCCGCGAGCGCGGATTCCTGAGCCCGGCCCCGCGCCGGAACGTCCCTCCGGCCGGCCAACGCGGTCCCGCCGCGCGGCTTCCACGTCCTGTGTCCGGGTCGGTTTGACCCCCCTCAGCGGGCCACCTATCCTGCTCGCCCGGTAACTCGGCCTGAACGCCGCGGTACTTCGCCCGTTGGCCCGACGACTCCCGGCCACACGACCACTCGGTCTTCGCGACGACGACTGTTCCTTCGCACCCACCTCACGATGGATCTCCGCACGGTTCTCTCCACCTCGCTCCTCTCCTTCGCCGCCGCCGCCAGCTTGCTGGCCGGCGACGCGACCGCCGACACGATCCGACTCGCGAGCGGCGAGACGATCGACGGCATCAAGATCCAGGAGGAGACGCTGAACATCGTCGCCTACAGCAAGGGCAGCACGTCGCGCGAGGTGCCCTCCGACCAGGTGCTCTCGATCAGCTACGAGGAGTACCCGAACCTCGTCAAGAAGGCCGAGGAGGCCGCGGCCGAAGGCGACATCTTCGCTGCGATCGAGAGCTACGACCTGTACGTGGAAGGCCAGCTCGCCAACCCGAACGAGCGCAAGTTCAAGTGGGCCCCGGCCTACGCCGCCAACCGCGCCGTCGAGCTGAATCGCGCGGTCGGCAACTACGCTGCCGTGGTCGACGCGGCGAACCGCCTGCTCGGCAACTACGCCGAGTCGCGCTTCGTGCCGTCGACCTACCTGGCCAAGGCCGAGGCCCAGCGCTACACGGACGACGCCGCCGGCGCGAAGGCGACGCTCGACGCCCTGGCCGCGCTGGTCAAGTCCGAGAAGCTCTCCGAGCGCTACGCCTTCGACGTCGAGCTGGCCCTGCTCGAGATCGACAAGGGCCTCTCTCTCGGCGACCGCATGAAGCGCGTCGAGCGCCTCATCACCCAGGCCGGATCGAAGTACCCGACGGTGCGCCGTCGCGCCGAGCTGCTCGCGGGTCAGACGAACGTGGACGAGGCGAAGGCCGCTTCGGACGCCGCCGACGTCGAAGCGGCACTCGTTGCCGCCGAGAAGCGCTTCGGGACGCTGCTCGATTCCGCCGACTCGAGCGACGAGGTCCGCGCGGGCAGTTACGTCGGCCTGGGCGACGTCTACTTCTTCCGCGCCAACGGCGAAGCGGAAGGCCTCGCCAAGGCCGGCAACGAGTACCTGAAGGTCACGGTCCTCTACCCCGGTGAGCGCCGCTACCTGGTGCGCGCTCTGTACGAGGGCGGACGCTGCTTCTACGAACTGGGTCGCCTGAACGGCTCCGAAGTGGATCAGGCGCGCGCGCAACGCATCTTTGCGCGTCTGGGCAATGAGTTCCCGGACTCGAATCTGACCGAGAAGGCCAAGAAGCTCCGCTGAGTTCGCCGGGTCGCCGAGCGGCCCACGCGATCCACCTGCGACGCCCCGCGGCCCACTCGGCCGCGGGGCGTCGTGCGTTCCGGCCCGAACTCCGCTCGCGGGCGTGCCCTGCGTCGAACCCGCGGATCCGAATCCGGAGCCGAGCGGGCCGACACGCGACCGAGTCGTTCCGCACGGGCCACCGGTTGCCGGAACGTTCGCCGCGGCCCGCGGAGTGCGGAAGTGCGGCGTCGATCCTCGCTCGGAGCGCCGCACGCCCCGTCGAGCGCGCCGGGCGGCCACGAACCTCCGCAGCCGCGCGCACGGCGACCCTGTGGAGAGGGCGCCGCACCCTGCGCCGCCGCCGCCGCGCCACCGGACGGCCGGTCTCCTGTGTCCCCGGCCCCGCACGTCGCGGGGCGGTCGAACACGAGGAGACCCCCGACATGACCATCGCCCCCCCGCTCGCCGCCTGGGACGGCCTGCACGAGCTGCGCCCCGATCTCGAACGCTACCTCTCCGCCCGCTGCGGCGATCCGCACGACGTGGAGGACGCCGTGCAGGAGAGCTTCATCCGCGCGGCGCGCTACCGCTCGGGGCAGACCACCCCGGGGCGACTGCGGCCCTGGTTGATGCGCATCGGTGCGAACGTCATCGCCGATGCGCGACGCGGTGAACGCCAGCGCACCGTGGCGCTGTCGGACGAGGCGGCGATGTTGATCGAGTCGCGCGATCCGACGCCCGAGGAGGCCGTGGACGAGGGCGAGGTCGAGTGCGGCGCGCGCACCTTCGGTCTGGCACGTGCGCGCGGGCTGCTCGATCGAGCGTTGGACGGGCTGGCGGTGCACGACCGCACCGTGCTGCGCGGCTTCTACATCCAGGCCCTGTCGCGCGAGTCGCTGGCGCGGCGGTTGGGCGTCGGTCCCGGACTCGTCAAGGTGCGCCTGTTCCGGGCCAAGCGTCGCCTGCGTTCGGCCCTGCGCCGCGAGATGGAGGTGGCGGCGTGAGGTGGGGGGCACGGACCACCGCGGGCGCTGTGTCGCCCGCACTCACGATCCTCTGCGCGCTCGCGACGGTGGTCGGCGCACTCGTGGCCGTCGCACCCGCACCGTCGGGCGGCGTCGCGGCGGCGAGCGTCCGGGCGCTCGCCGGTGTGCGTGACGCGGCGCGCGGCAGCATCGTGCTCGACCTGACGCCGGAGCTCGAGGATGCGTCGGAACAGCTCACGCACGCGCGCTTCGTCGAGGACGGGCTGAACGGTGCGACAGGACGCGATCGCCTGCGCGTGCGTCTCCAGACGATCGAGGCCATGCGCGCGGTCCACGGACGCCATGCGGGTCTCGACGACGTGCGTGCGCGAGCGGCGCTCGCGGCGGGCGCGCACCTCTCGACGCTCGGGTTCGGCGAGGAGGCGCTGCTCGAGCACGACATCGCCGTGCGCCTCGCCGGCGACGAGGAACTGCGGTATCGGGCCCGGCTCGAGCGCGCGCGTTCGGCGCGGCGGACGGAACGGTGGGAGCGGGCCCTGGTCGACTTCCGCTGGTGCGCGGAGCACTCGCGCGGAGCGGAACGGATCGAAGCGCTCTTGTACGAGGGCGAGGCACAGGAGCGCCTGGGCTTCGAGGACCTGGCGCGCGAGGTCTGGCAGCGCGCGTTGATCGATGCCGTCCCCTGCACCGCGACGGTGGACGTGTACGACCGACTGGCGCGCGCGGCGCTCGCACGTGGCGACGAGGACGGCGCCGCGACATGGCTGGAGGACTGTCGTCGCGGTCTCGGTGATGCGTTGCGTGCGACGACACCGACCGGAACGGCGTTGCGACGTGCAGTTGTCGGCATGCGCGCGCGCTACGAACTGCAGTGCGCGGTCGGTGAGCGTTCGGTGCGTGCACCGTTGCTGACGAACGACGACGACGGTGTCGCGGACGAGTCATGACGCGTCCTGTTTTTGGGTCTCGCGCGCGATGAACGGACCAGGTGTTGACAGAGGTCGGCCGATGCTCGAAAAAGTCAATTCAGGCGGGGGACGCGTCGTCGTTCTACTTCGGCTGATCGGGGGGTGACCGGTGTGTTGCCGAGCGCCCCGTCGATCGCGGCTGTCGCGTCCCTTTCGATCAAGCCTCGACATCATGCAGGCGGCTCGCTCCTTCGGGTGTGGGCCGCCTGTTTAGGTCTCGGCCCGTTCCGCGGCGGCGCGAGTCCAGCGCCGAGTGTGCCGCGGGTCGCCGATCGACGGCTCGGAGCTGCGGTGCGACGTGCCCGAACGGACCCGTGGTGCCCGAACCGGCGCGCGCTCCACGAAGAAGGCGCGCCGTCCGGGTGGACGACGCGCCTCGTTCTCGGGCGACCCGCGCTGGGCCGCGTCGGTCCGGTCGACCGACGATCAGGTGCCGATGCCGAAGTAGGTGTAGCCGGACTCCTCGAGGCGCTTGCGGCTGTAGATGTTGCGGCCGTCGAAGACGATCGGGGTCTTCAGGCGCTCCTTCACGGCGTCGAAGTCCGGGCGGCGGAACTCGTTCCACTCGGTGACGAGGATCAGGGCGTCGGCGCCGTCGAGCGCGTTCATCGGGTTGGTCGCGTAGGCGACGGTCTCGCCGAGGTGGCGGTGCTTCGCCTCCTCCATGGCCTCCGGGTCGTACACGCGGACGGTCGCTCCGGCGGCGAGCAGCGCGTTGATGACCACGACGGCCGGCGCCTCGCGCATGTCGTCCGTGTTGGGCTTGAAGGACAGGCCCCAGATCGCGAAGTGCTTGCCGGAGAGGTCGCTGCCGAAGTGCCCCTCGACCAGCTCGAACAGGAGCCGCTTCTGGCGCTCGTTCACGTCCTCGACGGCCTGCAGGATCTTGAAGTCGTAGTTCGCGTTCTGCGCCGTGCGCACGACGGCCTTCACGTCCTTCGGGAAGCACGAGCCGCCGTAGCCGAGGCCGGCGAACAGGAAGCGCGATCCGATGCGCGCGTCCGAGCCGATGCCCTTGCGGACCTTGTCGACGTTGGCGCCGACGCGGGTGCAGATGTTCGCGATCTCGTTCATGAACGAGATCCGGGTGGCGAGCATCGCGTTGGCCGCGTACTTCGTGAGCTCGGCCGACTCGATGTCCATGTGGATGATCGGGTTGCCGGTCCGGACGAACGGGGCGTAGAGCTCGTCCATGACCTCGGCGGCCTTGGCGGACTCCGAACCGATCACGACCCGGTCCGGCTTCAGGAAGTCGTCGATCGCGGCGCCCTCCTTCAGGAACTCGGGGTTCGAGACCACGTCGAACTCGAGCTTGGTGTGCTGGGAGGCGCGCTCCTTCACCTTGCGCGCGGTGCCGACCGGCACGGTCGACTTGTCCACGATGACCGTGTAGCCGGTCATGTGCTCGGCGATCGACTGGGCGGCCGCCAGGACGTACTTGAGATCGGCGCTCCCGTCCTCGTCCGGAGGCGTTCCGACGGCGATGAAGACCGCGTCGGCGCCGGGGATCGCGTCCTCGTACTTCGTCGTGAAGTGGAGGCGATCGTCGGCGACGTTGCGCTTCAGGAGCTCCTCGAGGCCGGGTTCGTAGATCGGGACCTCGCCTTCGCGCAGGCGCCTGATCTTGTCCTCGTCGATGTCGACGCAGGTGACGGTGTTGCCGCTCTCGGCGAAACAGGTGCCGGCGACCAGGCCCACATAGCCTGTTCCGATGACCGCGATGCGCATGGGGAGAAGGTGCTCGATGTTCTCGAAGGGGAGCCGACCGGCGCGACGCGCGTCCCCGTTGGGACTGGACACGTGCGCGGGCGTGCGAGCGGAGGCTCGGGCTCCGGTGCGGATCCGGACTCCGGAACCGCCACTGGGGGGCCGAGAAGTCTACCCGAGCAGCCCTCGGGGGCGAGTCCCGGGCGGGGCTTCGGAGGCGCGCGCCGCCCGTGCGCGGGCGGTCCTGCGGCCCTGCTGCACCCGCTCCCCGATCCGCCTCAACTCCCGCTGAAATCGACGCCTTCGAACACGAGGGTCGGGCTGCGGAACGTGCTCCAGGGCTCCGGATCGTCGCCCACGGCCGCGAGCCTGGGAAGCAGATCGGCGTAGCTCCCGGTCACGTTCATCTCGGCCACCGGCGTCGTGAGTCGCCCGCCCTCGATGCGGTGCCCGTGGATCCCGAAGGAGTAGTCGCCCGTCGTCGGGTTGCTGTTGCCACCCAACCAACCCGCCACCAGGAAGCCTCGGTCGACGCCGGACACGAGGCTCTCGAGGTCGCCTGCTCCGCCCGCGAACACGACGTTCGTCGAGCCGGTCGTCGTGGGCGCCCAGCCGAGCTTCGAGCCGTAGTACGTGTCCACGAAGAAGGTCTCGAGCACGCCGCCCGCGATCAGGTGCCGCCGCTTCGTCGCCATCCCTTCCGAGTCGAACAGACGCGACGCGCCGGAGCGCGGACGGTGCGGCTCGTCCCACAGGTCGAGGTGTTCGCTCGCGATCCGGTCGCCGAGGCGCCCCTCGAGGAACGAACGGCGCTGCTGCACGGCACCGGCCTGCATGGCGCCGAGCACGCGGCGCATGAACGGCGACGCGGCCTGCGGGGTGAGCACCATCGTGGCGCGCGCGGACGGAGCCTTCGCGGCGCCGCGGCGGGCGAGCGCTCGCTCGAGTGCTTCTGAGCCGATCGTCCCGGGGTCGGGCACGTCGGCGCGGTGGGCGGCGCCGGTGAAGCGGTAGGCCTCGGGCCGCTTGTCGCCCGCGTCCTTCACGCTGACCGTCGCACCGAAGGACAGCGACGTGTGCTCGCCCGTGCCCTCGAACCCGTCGGCCGCGGCGCGCGCGAACAGCACGTGCCCGTCCGAGTGGTAGGCGGTCGCGCTGAGCACCGCGGCGTCGGCGCGCGCGGCGTCCTCGATCGCGGCGCAGATCGCGAGCCGATCGTCCTGGCCGAGCGCGTCGACCGCCGGATCGACCTGGTCGAGGTCGACGTCCGCGCGGTCCTCCCACAGGGCGCGCGGCACCGGCCGGCGGTGGGGGTCCTGTTCGAGCAGCCGCGTCATCGCCACGGCGTCGGTGACGAACTTCGCGAGCGTCGCCGGGCGCAGGTCCGTCGTGACGTGCGACGAATAGCGACCGTCGACCCACAGCTGCACGCCGATCGACGCGCTGCGGCTCTCCTCGATGCTCTCGACGCGTCCCTCGCGCTGTTGCAGTTCGAGCGAGCGCGCGGAACCGTACTGGGCCACCGCGTGGTCGGCGCCGGCGCTCGTGGCGAGGTCGACGGCGTGGCGCGCGCGCTCGAGGGCGGCTTCGACGTTCACGGCGTCGGCGGGCCGGATGGTGGTCTCACTGGGCATTGGTGCCTCCCACGGTCAGGCTCGAGACGAGCGAGGTCGGCATGCCTTGGGACACGGGCACGCTCTGGCCCGCCTTGCCACAGGTCCAGCCACCGGTGTCGAGCTTCGAGTCGTTGGCGACCATCGTGATGCGCGACAGGGCCTCGGGGCCGTTGCCGATGATGTTGACGTCCTTGATGGGGGCGGTGACCTTCCCGTCCTCGATCAGCCAGCCGTTCTTCACGAAGAAGGTGAAGTCGCCGGCGCCGATCTGCACCTGGCCGTTGGCGAAGTTCTCGGCCAGGATCCCGTTCTTCACGGACGCGATGACGTCGGCCGGTTCCGCGGTGCCGCTCTCCATGTAGGTGCAACGCATGCGCGGCAGCGGGACGTGGCGGAACGACTCGCGGCGTCCGGAGCCGGTCGGCGCGACGTCGTAGTGTTTGGCGCTGATCGTGTCGTGCAGATAGCCCTCCAGCACACCGCTCTGGATCAGAACGGTGCGCTCGGACGCGTTGCCCTCGTCGTCGACCTCGAGGGCGCCGCGTTCTCCGGCGTGCAGTCCCGAGTCGACGACGGTGACCTCTTCCATGGCGACGCGCTCGCCGACCTTGTTCGCGTAGATCGACACACCCTTGCGGTTGGCGTCGGCCTCGAGACCGTGTCCGATCGCTTCGTGCAGCAGGATCCCCGAGGCGCCGGCGGCCAGCACCACGGGCATCTCTCCGGCGGGCGGGCGGCGCGCTTCGAACAGGATCGACGTGCGCGCGATCAGGTCCTTCGCGAAGGCGTCGAGGCGCGACTCCTCGAACCACTCGAGGCCGTTGCGCGTGGCGAGGCTCCAGAAGTTGCTCTCCACGTTCGCGCCGTCGACCAGCGTGACCGACGCGCGCAGGACGGCCATCGGGCGGCGGTCGCTCGCGGCGCGCCCGTCGTCCGCGACCAGGGCCACGTACTCGTCGGAGTCGACCCAGGAGACCGAGACCTTCGCGATGCGCGCGTCCGCCGACCGCAGTCGCTCCTCGACCGAGCGCACGATCGCGAGCTTCGCGCCGAGCTCGACGTCGGGCCAGCCGCGATCCACGGGGTAGAGCCCGCGGCCGCCGATCGGCACGCCGACGCCGCGGGCGGCCGCGCTGGCCGGACCGCTGGCGATCGTCGCCGCCGCCCGGGCCGCCGCCCGCATCGGGGCCTCGGTGAGGTCCTCGCAGTAGGCGAACCCGGTCTGGTCGCCGAGGACCGAACGGATCCCGACGCCCCGATCGACCGCCGTCGAGGCGCGACTCACGATGCCGTCCTCCAGGCTGAGCGACGTCTGCGCGACGCGCTGGAAGTAGAGGTCGGCGCGGTCGGCTCCGCGTTCGAGGGCGGCGTCGAGCACGCGGCGGCAGGTGGGCTCGTCGACCTCGAAGTCGTGGAGCCAACGGGCGGAGGGGTCGGCGGTCTTCATGGCGCCATCCTAGGCCGCGGTGGATGTCGGACCCGTCCTCAGGGTTCGTTCAGCGACGGTGATGCGCATTTCTCGGGTTACACGACCGCATCCCGGTCGTAGAGACGCGCGGACAAGGGGTGGTTCCCTGATCGTCCGCCGCCGCGTTGGTCCTCCTCCGACGCGGCACGGTCGACCGACTGGGCAGGTTGGTCGACCAACGTGGCGCGACGAGCGTTCCTTCCTCGGAAGGCGATGCTCGGGCGCGCTGGTGTGGGGCCCCCGGGGGGGCGGCCCCACCCACTTCCAACAGCCGTCCCGCGCACCTGCGCGGGGCGGCTGTTCCTCTTTGGGGGGGCGCGACTTCGGAGCGCGAGATCGGTGGCTCGGACGAGCACTCGCACCGCACGCGCCCAGCGGTTCGGGCGACCGCGGTTCGGGCGACCGCAGTTCGGGCGACCGCGGTGCTCCGTGGGCTCGCGCCGCGGCGGGTCGGCCTGCATCGCGGGCCCCTCGCAGACCCTCGGGCTTCGAACGAGCGAGGGCGGCGCGCGCTCCGCCGTGGAACACGCGCCGCCCTCGCGGGTCGAGTCCCGAGCGTCGCGCTAGAACGACGTGCCGATCGAGAGGCCGACGTAGTGGTCGCCGTCCTGCTCGATCACGACGACGCCGGTGCGCCAGCCGTTCTCCCAGACGTAGTCGGCCGTGTGGTGCAGGTTGTCGCTGTCCCACATGGTCGTGGTCGAGAAGCGCTCCGCCCAGTCGATCCGCAGGCCGCCGATCAGCACGAGCTCGTCGTCGAACTCGCCGTAGGCCGTGCCCAGGTAGGGCGAGATCGGCAGGCCGGTCGCCTGACGCAGGTTCTTCGACAGCGTCGCGAAGTAGGCGCGGCCGTCCGGCGTTCCGATGCGGTCCGAGCTGGTGCCGACCATCAGCGCGGGGCGCGCATCGGTCTCGGTCCAGACCAGGTAGTTGGCGAGGAGCCCGTAGTCGTCGTCCTTCGGGTTCGCTTCGATGCCGACGGACAAGCGGTCCGTCAGCTGGTACTGGGCCGTGAGGCGCAGCCGCGCGCGATCGACGGGAATGCCCTCGATCAGCCGCAGGGCCACGCGCCAACGCTTCCATCCACCGTCTTCGCCGGCCGCACGGACCGGCGCACCCTCACCGGGTCACAAGGGTCAGCTCGGCACGACCGAGCTGTCCTGGGGCGGTCGTGCGTCGAGGTCGTCGTCCTGGGCGACGGGCGCGTTCGCCTGCCCGAGTGCCTCGCTCGACGTGGCGGCGCGAGCGAGCGCGCCGAGGTCGGCGGGGCCCGTCGGGGCGGCGATCCAGGGCACGAGGGCGCCTGCGATCACGAGGGAGGAGAGCACGATCATGCGTGGAGTCTAGCCCCGCTCCGAGCACCTGCGGTGGACCATCGCCCCACGCTGTCTCCGCCCCTCGGAGCGAGGACGAATCAGGCGCTCGAACCGCGCCGACCGGGCCGGTTCGGCTCCTACCGCCCCTGCGCCCCGAGCGCGGCGCCCAGCGACAGGCCGAAGCGCGTGCGCCCGTCCTCGTCGTCCTCGATCGCCAGGACGCCGACGCGCCAGCCCGACTCCCACTCGAACTCGAGCTGGTGGTGCAGGTTCTCGCCGTCCCACAGGCTGGTGGTCGAGATGCCGCGGCTCCAGTCGATGCGCACGCCCGCCAACACCTCGAACTCGTCCTCGAAGTCGCCCCACGCGAGGCCGACGTAGGGCGCGAGCGGAAAGTCGAGCTGTGGCTCGAGGCTCTTCGACGCGGTGACCCAGAACGCGCGGCCCTGCGGCGTGCCGATGCGGTCGCTGCTCGTGCCGACGACGACGGCGGGTCGATCGGCCGTCTCGTCCTGCACGCGGTACAGCGCGAGCGGACCGACCTCGCCCTTCTTCGGGCTGGCTTCGACACCGACGGTCAGGCGTTCGGTCAGGGCGTAGGTGGCGACCAGTCCGATCCGCGAACGTTCGGCGTCGATGCCTTCGACCAGCCGCAGGTCGAACTCGAAGCGCTCGGGCCGCAGGAAGGACGTCGATCCACGCAGCGCCGCACCGAGGCCGGGCGACACGGGCGCGAGCGGGACGCGCGAGACGTGCCCGAGCGGCGCGGGTTCGGCCGCCTGCTCGAGCGCGGGCGGCTCGTCGGCGAACGGCTCGATCTCGAACGGTGCGACGGGAAGCAAGAGGTGCGGTTCGAGGGCTGCGAACAGGAGGGCGAACGGGAGCATCGCGGGAGCCTAGCTGCGCGCAGGGCGACCTCCACCTGTCGCGCACCGTTCGCCGCGTTCTTTGCGAACCCTTGATCGCGGGCTGACGAACCGGGGGGCTCCCGTCGACTCGCGCGCCCTGCTCAGGCCGAGGGCGCGGCCCGCATCGCCGGCGGGGTCGCGCTCGCTCGCACGGCGCCGCGATGCAGGTCGATCCACTTCGCGATCGGACCCACGATCGCGAGCGCGAAGATCGGCGGCGCGGCGAGCAGTGGCCGCAGTTCGGTGTGGTCCGAGAGCAGCCTGATCACGCACTCCACCGCGGCGATCGCGATCACGACGCCGATACGTCCGCGCCGGCTCGAGACCGTGGTCGGCGGATCGGTGATCATGAAGAAGGCGAAGAACTGGTACATCGCTCCGGTCAGCGGCGCGAGTTCGGTCGCGAACGGTACGCCCGTCAGTCCGGTGCGCACGGCGGCGAAGGCCGTGAACGCCACCAGGTACGAGAGCGTCACGTGCAGCACGCCGGCGCGCGTCACGATCAAGAGTCCGACCGCCCACACGAGGCCCACGGTCCAGGGCGAGTTGCCCATCTGGATCGACAGGATCGGGATGCCCGTCACGAGCAACAGGGCCGCGATGGCGAAGTTGGTCGGGTTCCACAGATGGCGCCCGCGGTAGGTCAGCGCGTACTTGCTCGCCACCGCGATCAGTGCGCACAACAGGTAGGGCCAGAGTTGGTCGGCCTTGATCAGGATCACCGTGCTCGTGCCCGAGATGTACGCGCTCTGGATGCTGCCGAGGCGCCCGCGCACGAGCCACGAGAACAGCATCTCGGCGGCCACCGCCGTTCCGATCGCGACCGGCAGGACCCACAGGGTGCGCAGGATCCCGAAGCCGACTTGGCCGCTGACCAGCAGGATCGTGATGAGGACCGTGATCAGCCACTTGGGCTGCTTCCACCACGGGAGGGGTGCGGGCGGCGCGTCGGGCGTCATCGTGCGTTGGAGTCGTCTGTCGAGTCGGGTCGTCCCGGGCCTTGTTCGATGCGGTGCAGGCGCCGCGGCTCGAGGTTGGTGAACGTCTCGCGCGTGCCGTCG
Organism: Rohdeia mirabilis; assembly: GCA_007750655.1. Classification (GTDB taxonomy): domain Bacteria; phylum Planctomycetota; class UBA1135; order UBA1135; genus Rohdeia; species Rohdeia mirabilis. The sequence goes on along the minus strand of CP036290.1, from coordinate 4,516,610 downwards.
GGCCAGTGCACCGTGACGATCGACTCACCGCCCGCGCCTGGCACTTCGTCACCGAGCCCGAAGTGGAGTCGCCGCGCGCTCTGGGCCGAGAACCCGCTCGAGCCTTCGACGACCTGGAGCTGGGTGCCACCCCCGAACGTGACCGACACCGCCGCCCCGATGGCCGACGTGTTCGGCGCCCGTCCGCGCAGTTCGAACTGGATCCACCCGCGCTCGGCCGCGCCCGGCGTCTCGTTGCGGAAGTACTCGAGCGGTCCGCGCTGGTTCGCGACGACGGCGTCCAGCACGCCGCGGTTCTCGAGGTCCACCAGGATCACCGCTCGCCCGTCGTGCGCCTCGTGCACGCCCGCCGCTGCGCCGATCTCGACCAGTCGTCGCCCGCCGTTGTTGTGCAGCACGCGGCTGCGCTCGAAGCCCGACTGGCTCGCGCCGTCGAACGCTGGCCAGTTCGCGGCGTCGGCGAGCAGTCCGCCCGTTCCGCCGGACAGTTGCGACATGCGGTACCAGTAGTCCCGCTCCGGGTCGGCGGACACGAAGCCGTTGGTGACCCACAGGTCCTGCCACCCGTCGTTGTCGAGGTCCCCGAAGGCCGCGCCCCAGGACCAGCCGGTGTCCGTGACCGCGCGCCCCGCCTGGCCTTCGAGCACGCGACCGGCGTCGGCCATGCGGTTCACGCGCAGGCTGTTGCCGTGGAAGAGGTAGTTCGCGGCCGAGATGTTCGAGACGAAGATCGCGAGGCGCCCGTCGTTGCGCAGGTTGCCGAGCGCGACGCACATCCCGCTCTTGCTGTCGTGCCCGAGACCGGCCTCGGCCAGCTCGAAGCGCCGCCCCGCGCCGTCCGCGGTCGGTCGGTTGAGCCACAGCTCCTCGGGTCCGTAGTCGTTCGCGAGGTAGAGGTCGATCCAGCCGTCCTCGTCGAAGTCGGCGGCGCCCGCGGCCATCGTCCAGCGCCGCGTGTCGGGCAGCGCCGCTTCGGTCACGTCCTCGAACGTCCCGTCGCCGCGATTGCGAAAGAGCACGTTCCGCCCGCCGTTGCTCGAGAACTCGGCCGAGTCGTGCATGACGTTCGACGTGGTGAGGTTCCACAGGTCGTGCTCCTCGCGGAAGTAGCTCGTCACCAAGAGGTCGAGCCAGCCGTCGCGGTCGAAGTCGATCCAGCAGGCCGCGTTGCTGTTGAGCCAGCGCTCGACGCCGGCCGCGCTCGCCACGTCCTCGAAGCGCCCGCTCGCGTCCTGGCGCATCAGGGCCGTGCGACCGTAGCGGTACACGAACGCGTCCTCGTCGCCGTCGCCGTCGTAGTCGGCCCAGATCGAGCCCATGCACAGTCCGTCGCCGACGACGTTCAGGTCGGCGAGCCCGACCGTCGCGGCCCGGTCCTCGAAGGTGCCGTCGCCGCGGTTCACGAACAGGGCGTTGGCCGCGCCGAAGGCCGAGTTCGTGCAGTAGAGGTCGATCCACCCGTCGCGATCCACGTCGACCGCGCTGACGCCGGCGCCCACCGAGAGGATCCGGTCGCGCACGTGGTCGATCAGCGGGTCGAGCGGCGAGATGCGGTGCTCGAAGAGCAGTCCGGACGTGGCAGAGCGCTCGACCAGGACCACCGGCGTGTCGTCCGCCCCGACCGGCGCGGATGGCGCCGCGCGGTCGAGCCAAGCTCCCGCGCCGAGGCCGCCGAACACGCACGCGATCGCCGCCGCGCGACCCAGCGTCGTGCGCAGTGTGGGGCGCGAGGCAGCGGCGCGGGGGTCGATGGGCATGGTCACGGGAGCAGTCACGGCAGCAGGTGTGGGCGCGAGGCGGCCCATCCTAGGCCGCGACGACCGCGCGGGGCGCGGCGGAGATTCGGCGCGTGATCCGCAACCATCGGCGAGTCGGGGGGGTCTTCCCGGGTGGGCGGGGGAGGCGGTGGGCCAGAGCGCGCGACCCGCCGGCGAAAGGATCGACCGAGGGTCCCGGAGCGGGCTAGGTTGCACCCATGCGGGCCCATCACCTCCGAGTCCTGGCGAGCGCCGTCCTGAGCATCGCCGCGACCGGTTCCAGCGTCCTGGCGTCGCACTCGCCCCTCGAGCCGACGGCGCTCCAAGAGGACTCCGTCCGCGGGGCCCGACCCGTCGGCGAGTCGCCGCTCGACGTGGATCGCGTGATCGCGCTGGCGGCTCCGACCGCGCGCGATCTCGTGCACCGCCAGGTCGAGTGGCACGGCTCGGTGATCGACGGGGTGCTCGCCGCCCAGGCCGCCGACAAGCCGCTCCTGTTGTGGCTGTACTTCGGCGGTCCGCTCGGCGACTGCTGAAACAACGGCGTCAAGACGCGACAGTTGGTCGCGAACGATCCGCGCGTGGCCGCCGCCATCGGTTCCGACTTCATCGCCGTCGCGGCCTCGGACGTGGACTACGCGAACTTCGCGGACCAGTCGAACTGGGAGGTGCGCTGGCTGCGCGACGCCCTCGCCGACGCGCGCCACGGACTGTTCCAGGGCATGTACGCGGTCACGCCGTCCGGGCACCTGCTCGGCCAGGTCGACGGCGGCTGGCCCCTCTACGACCCGGCGCACACGCGCACCGAGCTGGCTCGCACGCGCGCGGCCTACGGGAAGCTGTCGCGCGAGTGGCGCCTGCTCGATCGGCTGCCGGATCCCGAGCGGGACCGCGCCTTCCCACTCGCGCCCGACGTGCCCGAGCCCGGCCTCGAGCGCCTCTCGGCCACCAAGCGCACCCGTCCGTTCGACGGCATGCGGCCCGAGGACGTGCGGCATCCCCAGCACGTGCACTTCGACCGCGTCGACGTCCGCGCGCCCTGGTTGGCGTCGCTCGTCCCCACCGAAGCGGCCGTCGGCGCGGTGGCGACCGCCGATCCACGACTGCTCGAGGCGCTCGTCCTGGCGTCGATCATGCAGCCGGAGTGCAGCGTGTGGCGCGAGGACGAGCTGCGCACCAACGAGCTCACGGCCACCGTCGTCGGCAGTCGCGACGGGGTGATCGAGCTGCGGTTGGACGGTCGGCTCGACGTGCGCGCGGTCAACCAGTGGAACGACGGAGCGCGCTACGAAGGCCGCCTCGGCGGGCGCGCGGTGTGGAACACGGCGCAGGCCCGCTTCGAGAGTCTCGATCTCGCGCTGTTCGGTGCCCACACCCTGTCGGTCGCCGCCGCGCAGGGTCGCCCCGGGGCACGGACCTGCGACGTGGCGGTGCACCTGCGCCTCGAGCGCCCCGAGCCTGCCCCGGCCGGGTCCGGTCCGAAGGTCGTCGAGCCCGCGCCGGACGAAGCGGAGGCCGCGCGCTGAGCTCCGTCCTCGACCTGCTCCCAGCCGTCCGGCTGGGCCCTGATCGACGGTTCCGGAACCCTCGACGGGGGGCGCTCGTCCCACTCGGCGCGCCCGGTCCCACCGCATGGCCCGTCGAGTCCGTACGCTCGGGCGTCGCCACATCCTTCACGCCATGAAAACGCGCACCGCCCATCTGCTCGCCCTTCTGGCCCTGTTCAGCGCCCTGATCGGCGAGGCGCGCGCCCAGTCGCCGTCGCCCGTCGACCACCCCAACGTCCTCGTCATCATGCTCGACGACGTGGGCTGGGACGACCTGGCCGCCGCGCCGGTCAAGAACCTCGAGACCTTCGCCCCGTTCGCGCGCATCTACCCGCGCTTCTACTCGGCTCCGGTGTGCTCGCCGTCGCGCTACATGGCGCTGTTCGGTCGCCTCGCGCACCGTGAACTGATCGGCACGGCGATCGACCTCGAGAATCCGCTCGCGACGGGTGCTCCGGCCGACAACGTGTCGCTCGCCGAAGCGCTGAAGGCCGAGGGCTACACCACCGGCATGTTCGGCAAGTGGCACTTGAGCGGTCCCGCCGACGGACCCGTCGAACAAGGACCGCTGGTGCAGGGTTTCGACACGTGGCGCGCCGGCATCGCGGCCAACGTCGGCCTGGACCGCTCGCACTACGACTGGGATCGCGTCGACGACGGCGTCGTCACGATCGAGACGACCTACTCGACGCGCGCGATCACCGAGGCCTTCCTCGACTGGTGGCCGAACCAGAGTGGACCGCGCTTCGCCATGGTCGGGCTGAACGCGCCGCACGAGCCGTTCGAGAGCGCCGAACCCAGCGGACTCCTGCCGCCCGGCTACACCGTCGTCGACACTCCGCGCGGTCTGTTCGAGAGCGCGATCGTCGCCCTGGACACGGCCTTCGGGCAGATGGCGAGCGTGATCGACCTCTCGAACACCTACGTGCTGCTCGTCTCGGACAACGGCACGCCCCCGACCGCGCTCCTGCCTTCTCAACAGCTGCAGGGTTTCAAGGGCTCGGTGAACGAAGGCGGCGTGCGCGTGCCGTGCGTCCTGTGGGGCGTCGACACCCAGCCGGGTCTCGACCTGTCGCTGACGCACGTCGTCGACCTGCCGCGCACCGTGCTCGACCTGGTCGGCGTGTCGCCCGCGAGCGACTTCGACGACTCCATCAGCTTTGCCGGCACTCGACTGGGGCAAGAGGGTCTGCGCCAGTTCGCCTTCAGCCACCTCTTCTATCCCAACGGGTCGCAGCCGAACCTCTTCGGCGAGGCGTGGACCGTCGTCCGCTCCGACGGCCTCAAGCTGATCTACCAGTTCAAGACGTTCCGTCTCTTCGACCTCGGGATCGACCCGTTCGAGACCAACGACCTGAACGCGGGCAGCTTCCTCTACTTCGCGGACGCCATCAAGTTGGCGAGCTACCGCACGCAGAAGCTGTTCCCCGAGTGGCCGTACTGACGTCGCTCGGCTCGCGACTCAGAACTGGAAGTAGATGAAGACGGCGGCGTCGACCGACACGCCGCACAGCACCACGATCGCGAGGGCGTAGCCCGCGGCCTGGGCCACTTCCGGCAGGTGCGCCCAACGCTTCCACAGTTCGTCGGCGGCGGCGCGCGGCGTGAAGTGGACGAACGCGGCGAGGCCCAGGAGCCCGACCGCGGCCGGGTGGATCACGCTCCCGCCCGAGAAGCTGGTGAACGCGCCCACGAACTCCGCGAAGTGGTCCATGTCGCGCACGCGGAACAGGAGCCAGCCGAACAGCACGAGGTGGAAGGTCAGGAAGCGGTCGCGGAACAGCACCCAGCCGGGCGCGTCGGGGCTCGCGTGACGGTCGGCCGCGCGCGACGCGATCAGCAGCGCACCGTGGAACACGCCCCACAGCACGAAGTTGAGACCCGCGCCGTGCCACAGGCCACCGAGGCCCATCGTGATCATCAGGTTGCGCGCCGTCCTCCCACCGCGGTTTCCGCCGAGCGGGATGTACAGGTAGTCCTTCAGCCAGCTCGAGAGGCTGATGTGCCAGCGCGTCCAGAACTCGCGCACGTTCCGAGAGAGGTACGGCCGGTCGAAGTTCTCGGGGATGTGGAAGCCGAGCAGGATCGCCGCGCCGATCGCGATGTCCGAGTACCCCGAGAAGTCGTTGTAGATCTGGAACGCGTAGCCGTAGAGCGCCAGCAACAGGTCGAGCGACGAGTGCGCACTCGGGTCGGCGAAGACGCGATCGACGAACAGCGACGCCAGCAGGTCCGCGAAGACGATCTTCTTGAACAGCCCCCGGAACACGCGCGACATGCCGGCGTGGACCCGGGCACGTGATCCGTCCAACGCTCCCGGCGCGTGGTGCAACTGCGGCAGGAAGTCGCTGGCGCGCACGATCGGGCCCGCGACGAGCTGCGGGAAGAACGACACGAACAGCGCGAAGCGGCCCAGGTCACGCTCCGGCGCGATCCGGCGCCAGTACACGTCGATCGTGTAGCTGAGCGTCTGGAACGTGTAGAACGAGATGCCGACCGGCAGGAGCAGCGAGTGCGTCGGCAGCGTCACGTCGAGACCGAGCAGGGTCAGAACGCTGTCGGTGCTCTCGACGAAGAAGTTGAAGTACTTGAACAGAGCGAGAACGCCGAGGTTCACGCACAAGGACACGATCAGCAGGGTCCTGCGGAGGCGCGGATCCTGGGCGCCGCCGAGCTTGAGGCCGATCACGTAGTCGATCAGCGTCGAGCCCGCGATCAGCCCCGCGTACTTCCAGTTCCACGTCATGTAGAACGCGTAGCTGGCCACGAGCAGCATCAGGTGGCGCGCGCGCGTCCGACCGAACAGCGCCGCGTTCAACAGCAGCACCAGCGGCAGGAAGACCAGGAACTCGGCGCTGTTGAAGTTCACTCGCCGCCCTCCTCGTTCGCGCGCGCCGCGAGCAGCGGCTCGAGCTGGTCGGCGAGGGCCTTCGCGGCGGCGGCGTGACCTTCGCGGGTCAGGTGGCAGAAGTCGCGGAAGTACGCGCCGTTCCCCGAGAGGGCCGCGTCGAGTCCGACCAGGTCCAGACCGTCGCGCGCGGCGAGTTCGACCAGCAGCGCGTTGTAGTCGTCGACGCCCGTGCGCCAGGCCTGCTCGGACAGGTAGCTGTTGTAGCGGAACAGGTTGTTGCGGTACGCGATAGGCATCGGACCGCTCGAACTCGTCGGGTCGCTGACGGCGAAGCGCACCGGCACGAAGTCGGCGCCGAGCGCGCGCGCCTCGCCGTGCACCGCTTCGACGCGCTCCTCCAGCGCATCGAGCAGTGCCGGCGGCAGGCGGTCCGTCAGGATCCGCAGCGCGACGATGCGCGCCTTGAACTGGTTCTTGGCCTGGGCGTAGGCGGTCGTCGCTTCGACCACGCGCGAGGTGATCCAGCGCTCCTGCTCGGTGCGCGGCGTGCCCTCGTCGGCGTCGGTGTTCGCAGCTGCGTCCGGTCCGTCGGGCCCTTCACCGCGGCTCTCGGTCGCGTTCGGCGCGCCGCCGCCACCCACGGCGAGCAGGCGCGGTGCGAGCTCGTCCAGGTCGTTCGAGAAGTGGTAGGCGAGCACCAGGTCCGGCTGCCAGCGCGGCCCTTCCTCGTGCAGGACCTTCGCGGCGGTCGCGAGGCTGTAGGCGTTGCTCGACGCGTTCAGCACCTGCACGTCGTGGCCGCGCGCGCGCAGCTCGTCCTCGAGCAGCACCGGGAAGATCTCCGACGCCGCCCACCGACGGTCCTCGGCGTAGGAGGCCGAAGCGATCCAGATGCGCGTCGTGCCCGCGGGTTTCGCGACGGGAACCACGCGGCTGCGGAACGGGTAATCCTCGGTCGGGCCGAAACCGTGCTCGGCCGTGACCGCCGTGTTGTTCGCACCGGAGAGCCCCCGACCCGAGAGCAGGAGCGTGCCGAAGCCGCGGCTCTTGGCGCGGTACTCGAGCGCCACTTCCCCGACCACGAGGAAGAGCGCGATCCACAGCAGGAGCGTGAAGTGCTTGAGTCGCATGGTTCGTTCGCGCTCAGCCTCGACTACTCGCGCCGCCACCGGGGAGCTTCGAGCGCACCCAGGTCACCAGTTGGGAACGTTCCTGGACGTCGACCACGCACAGCCAGAGCCACGCGCTGCACAGGAGGAGGCCGACGGTCTTGGTGACCAGGTTCTCGAGCAGGCCGAACGACGCCACCGATTCCATCGCGTCGTCCGCCAGCAGCGCCACCGTCGACGCCACGGCCATCGCCGCCAGGGTCGCGAGGATGCGCCGGTACTCGAAGCGGATCCCCGCGGCGCGCTCGGACACGTACATGCCGAGGAAGGCGAGGACCGCGAACGTGCCCAGGGTCGCGATACCGGAACCGACGAAGCCGTAGGCGGGCACCAGGTACGCGTTCAGCGCGACGTTCACCCACAGGGCCAGGAAGTTGATCCACACCAGCGGACCGTTCTTCTTGGCGATGTACATCGGGATCTGGCTGAGGTGGTAGACGGACCACAGCACGTACCCGCTCGCGATGTACGGCACCACTCGGTAGGCGAGTCCGAAGTCCTTGTCCTCGGGCAGGTGGTCGAGCGCCTGCTTGGCGAACAGCACCACCAGCAGGCTCGCGAACGTCATCGACAGGATCCCGTAGGTGCTGACGCGGCTGAGGTTCTCGCGCTGCTCGTCGGGGTCCTTCACCCCGTAGATCCACGGGTGGAAGATCTGCACGAAGGGGCCCAGCATCGCCATCGTGACGATGAAGCCGAGCTTGTAGCCCATGTCGTAGATGCCGACCTCGTGCAGCGCGTCCTCGGGCGTGAACAGCACGAGCAGCTTGCGATCGCCGTAGTGCAGGCCGAGCTGCAGGATGCCGACCGGGATCAGCGGCGCCGTGTAGGCGATCATCGGCCGCAGCACGCGCCAGCGGAATCGCAGCTTGGTGCGCCACAGGACCCAGCCCGTGAGCAGCAGCGTCGTCACGGCCTCGCCGATCAGGACCGGCACGAAGAAGCCGATCACGCCCCACTTCGCGAATCCGACCAGGTAGATCCGCAGGCCGAGTTCGAACGTGAACTTGACCAGCGAGACCCAGGCGAACGCGCGCGAACTGCGCTGGATCTGCAGGTAGGTGTAGCCGCACTGCGTGGTGAGCTGGAACGGCACCGTCAGCATCACCAAGAGGAAGACCGTCTGCACGTCGTACACGCGCACCACGCCTTCCGCGTTCGCCAGGAACACGGACGCCAGCGAGTCCGAGAAGTACGCGAGCGGCGCGACCACGACCCACGCCAACAGTGCCAGCGCGATCGTGCTCGACGAGACGACGGCTTCGCGATCCTCGGCCGACTCGTGGTCGAAGTAGAAGCGCGTCATCGCGCCGACCATGTTGAAGCCGAGCAGCTGGACGAGCGCGCCGAGCAACAGGTCGCCGAGCCCACCGAGTCCGTACTCCGCCTCCGCCAACCAGTCGGCGTAGAAGTACAGCATCACCAGCGAGATCGCTCGCTGGAGCATCGGCACCAGGCTGTAGTTGAAGCCGTGGCGCAACAGGCTCACCAGCGATGATCCGCCCTGGGGCGTCGCTGCTTTCGAGGGAGCCGGTTCGGCCTGGGACACGGGGCGGCGGGACGCGGGGGAGCGCGTCGTGCGGTGGGGAGGGGCGATGGCTCCGGTGCGGGACCGGGGGCCTCGGGCGGGGCAACGGGCGAGCGCGGCGCAGGAGCCTGCCAGCCGCGTCGATCAGCCCGGGGGGGATTGTGGGGCTTCTTCGACCAGCCAGACCCGTCGGCCCGAGTCGCAGCGTGCCACCACGAGCAGTCCGCGCTCCGCACCGGGACCCGCGAGGCGCCGCTCGAGCTCACCGGCGCTCTCGTTCAGGCCGCGCGCGAGCACCCGCACCGGCCCGACGCCGTGCTCGGCGAGCAGGCGCCTGACCGCGCGACGGTCGAGCTTGGCCGTGCCGAGGACGCGCAGGCTCCGCAGCGCCGCGGTGGTCGCCGGCGCCGCGCCACCGGTGAAGGCGATGCCCGACCCGAGCGGCGCATGCCCCGCGGCGGCGGCCACCGGCCCCAGGAGTCCGGACGTCACGAGCGACGGATCCGGCACGCCGATGAAGGCCGCCGTGGACGGATCGTCGAGCGGGCGGGCGTCGAGCGCGCGCTCGGGCGGTCCCAGGAGGCGCTCGAGGACGCGGCCGGGCTCGGTCCGCGACAGCAGGCAGGCCTCGCGACCGGGTTCGCGGCCGGGCTCGGAGGCGAGGACGCCCGTGAACAGCACGAGCTCGGCCAACTCGCCGCGGCGGCTGACCCAGACCCAGTGGCGCGCGAGGTCCGCCGGCAGGTAGGAGCCCAGTTCCTCGGGGCGCGCGGCCGGCGCCAGCTTCACGACCGCGCCCGCGAACCGGCCCAGGACGGCGGCCAGCGCGGGCCAGGAGGGCGACCAGTCGGCGGGTCGCAGGGTGCGCTGGCCGTCGGGGCGGCGGCTGGGGTCGGCGAGGAGCACCGCGGGCGGGCCGGGACGGTCTCCCAGGGCGGCCAGCGGCGGCGCGAGCGCGTCGGCCACGACCACCCACGGGCCGTCCCCGCTCCAGCCGCGAGCCTCCGTCGATCCCGGGCGCCAGCGCTCGAGGTTGTGGCGGGCGCAGGCGGCGGTGGTGGGGTCGAGGTCGGCGGCCACCACGCGCACCCCTTCGCGGGCCAGGGCCGCCGCCTCGCCGCCGAGGCCACAGGTGGCGTCGAGGACCAGCGCGTCGGGACCGAGCTGGTCGCGCATCCGCTCGGCCACGCGCGTCGCCCGGGCCGCTGCCACCTCCTGGTGGGTCGCCTGCTCGAGCCCGGCCCCTGTCAAGAGCAGTCCGTCGGCGTCCGGCAATCGTCCGGCCGCGCGCTCGCGCAGGTCGAGCAGCTCGCCCGCGCGGGCCGCCGCCAGGGGCTCGAGGTGGCGCCGCAACCACGTGCCGCGGGCCAGCGCGTCCGGCGGAGGCGGCCCGTGCTCGTCCAGGAGCCGCTGGAGGGTTTCGTTCTCTGGTCTGGGACGCATGGGCGGCAACTCGGGCTGGGGCGGTCACGGACTCGTCCCAGTCCTTGGACGGATTCCCGTTTCGGGGTACTTCTCGGGTGCCCTAGGAGACGGAGGAGGCTGTGACGACCGCGTCGCTGCCCGTTCCTGGGACCGACCAGCAGCTTCGGCGCGCGGGGTCGCGCGCGCCGCCGTGGCGCGCGTCGGCGATCCGCGCGCGGCCGCAGGTCCGGACATCTGAACGACCCCGATGGTCACGGCCCGAGGCCGGGCCGCGGCGCCGCGCCCACTGCGCGCCGCTCCGTCGGGCCCCACTGGAGGAATCAGCTTGGGACGCATCCTAGTCATCGAGGACGAGCCCGGCACGCAGCTGCTGCTGCAGAGCCGTCTCCACGACCTCGGCCACGAAGTGGTCACGTCACCCACCGGCGCGAACGGTCTCATGGAGGCCCGCTCGGAACAGTTCGACCTGTTCATCGTCGACATCAACCTCGGCTCGGGCATCGACGGCTACGAGGTCTGTCGCCGACTGAAGGCCATGCCGCACACGAACGCGGTGCCGGTCGTCCTGGTCAGCGCGAACGTCAAGGGCCGCGAGGAACTGCACCGCGGCTACGAGGCCGGCTGCGAGTCCTTCCTCATCAAGGGCGACATGACCCTGCTCGAGGACGTGGTGCGCGCCATGCTGCGCATCAAGTCGCTGCAGGACGACCTCACCATGCAGAACCGGCTGCTCGACGAGCACAACCGACGTCTGCAGGTCGAGCGCCGTCGCGGCGCGGATCTCGAGAGTGCGCTGCGCGACCAGCCGGCCGGCGTCGGTGCGCTCAAGGACCTGGCGCTCGGTCGCGCCGAGGCGATGCTGCTCGTCGATGCCGACGGCGTCGTTACGCTCGTCGACCGCGGCGCGCGCGAGATGTTCGGACGCGACGTCGAGGGCAAGAACCTCGGCAAGCTCGCGGTCGGTACCGGCCTCGAGGCCTTCGTCCGCGACGCGCGCACCGAACCGCGCGAGGGCTTCCGCCTCGACCTGCAGCTGCCGACGTCGCAAGAGCGTCGCAAGCTGACCGCCAACGTCATTCCGCTCGTGCCGCGACCCGGCCACGCGGACCGCGGCTTCAAGATCGTGCTCCTGTCGGACGCCTCCAGTCGACGCGTCGCGGCCGAGATGCTGCGTCTGCAGGACCAGGGCACGCCGCGTCGCGAGCTCGGCCCGCTGGTCGAAGCCGCGCGCCACGCGTTCCACCCCAGCACGATGCTCGGCGCGAGCCAGCAGATGGCCGAGCTGCGGTCCGAACTGGTGCGCCTCGCGCCGCTCGACACCGCCGTGACGCTGATCGGCGAGCCCGGCACCGGTCGCCAGCGCGCCGCCCGCGCGCTGCACTTCGGCGCCAACCGCTCCGGTCCGTTCGTGCCGGTCGAGTGCGGCGCGCTCGACGCGGACTCCCTGCGCACCGAGCTGATCGGCTACGTCAAGGGCGCCTTCCCGGACGCCTTGGCCGACAGCCCGGGTCTGATCGAACAGGCCCACCGCGGCACGCTGTTCCTCGACGACGTCACGGCCGTTCCGCTCGAGGTGCAGGCCCTGCTCGTGGACTTCCTCGAGCGCGGCCAGGTCACGCGTCTGGGCGGAAAGCGCGCCGAGAAGCCCAAGGTGCGCCTCGTCGCGGCGGCGGGCTACGAGCTCGAACGCGCGCTCGAGGACGGCTCGCTCAACCGCGAGTTCCACCGTCTGTTGTCGACGCACTCCCTGCACATCCCGGCGCTGCGCGAGCGTCTGATCGACGTGCGTCCGCTCGCGTCGCACTTCCTGGCGCGCTTCGGTGCGTCGCTCGGCAACCCCGAGCTGTCCGACGAGGCCCTGTGGGTGCTCGAGAACTTCAACTGGCCCGGCAACGTGCGCGAGTTGAAGGGAGCGATCGAACGCGCCTGCGCCAAGGCCACGGATCCGATGATCGGACTCGAGGACCTGCCGCAAGCGCTGCGCGACCTGCAGAGCAAGCTGATGGAGTCGGCCAAGCTGCCGGTCCACCGCCGCCGCACGACCACCGTGCCCGGTCAACGCGGCCCGGTCGGTTGGCCCGGCAACTCCTCGATGCCCGGCGGCGAGGAGGAGGAGATCAGCCTCGAGTTCTACGAGAAGCTGGCTCTGTTGCGCGCGCTCGAGGAGACGCACGGCGACAAGCTGAAGGCGGCGGGGCTGCTCAAGATCGGCAAGAGCACGCTGTACCGCAAGCTGAAGCGCTACGGAATCAAGTAGCGCGGGGAGCGGCCGTCGGGTCGCACTCGATCGAGCCACGGGGCGCGTCCGAGCGATCGGGCGCGCCCCGTGCGCGTTCCTCGGGACCCGGCTAGGCTCGTCGGCCTCGCTCGCCTTCGTCCATCGTCCTCGCGCCCCTCGCTCGCATGCCCCGCCGACTCCTCGCCGTCGCTGCCGTCGCTCTCACCCTCGCCGCGCTCGTGTTCTTCCTGATGGACGACACGGGCGGTCCCGCTGGAATCGCGAGTGACGACCACGCGAGCGAGAGCGCGACGTCACCGCCGGTCGAACTCGCGACCGAGTCCCTGGCCGACGCGACCACGAAGGACGACGCGTCGCGCTTCGCGGTCGACGCACCGACGAGTGGACCCGCCAGGGCGGTCGCCGATCAGGTCGAGGATCCCGACACGGCGGTGCTGCGCGGTGTGCTCCTGCACCACGACGGTCGGCCGGCCACCGACGCCGTGCTCGACCTGCACGGTTGGACGGGCAACTCCGAGCGCGAGGCGCGATTCGGCACGCCGGACGACTGGGAGGACCCGACGGCCGAGGTCCAGTTGGACGGCTCGTTCGAGTTCCGCTTCGTGCCGCCGCGGGCGTTCCAGTTCAGCTTGGACACCGAGGCGCCCATGGCGCCAGCGGGTGGGTGGCGCTGGGGCGAGATCGCGCTCGGATCCACCATCGACCTGGGCGAGATCGTCATGCCGCACGGGGGCGCGATCGAAGGACGCTTCGTGAACGCGCAGGGCGAGACGGTTCCGGGTCCGTGGACGATCCACACGAGCTCGAGTTGGACACCGCCCTACTCCGACTCGCCGAAGTACTACCACTACGCGACCTACGACAAGGAGACCGGCGGTTTCAGGTTCGACGGTGTGCAGGCGGGTGAAGTCGCACTCGAGATCCACACGGGATACCTGCTCGACACGGCGCCTCCCGTCGACCGCATCACGGTCGAACCTGGACGGGTGACGACGGTCGAGACTCCCTTCGACGGCCCGACGCCTGGCAGGCGCCTGATGGTGGAGTCACGGGTCTCGCGCCAGTCCTGGATGGGGTCGCCGACGCTGGAGACGCTGCGCATCGTCGATGCACTCGGGCGCCCGGTGCCGAACGGGGCGATCTCGGTTCGCGGTGCGAGGTTCGTCGTCGACGACGCCGTCTCGCATCCGTACACGGTGACGGTGGACGACCCGCGCTTCGAACCGGTCGAGCTGTTCGATGTCGTGCCGGGGAAGCTCACCCTCGCTTGGTTGAAGCCGAGCGTCGGCGTCGACCTGGTCGCCAGCGACTCCGCGACGGGCGAACTGTTGGCGTCGGCCGAAGTCGTGATGTTCGAGGCCGGTGGTGCGCAACCTCGACGGCCGCACTGGACGGAAGTTCACGCTCTCGCATCGGACGACGAGCGGGACTTCGACGGCCAGATCAACGGGCCTCTCGTGCGCACGGTTCCCGGCGCGCAGACGTGGCTCGTTCGCGCCCCCGGCTACTTCGAGAAGGAGGTCGACCTGTCCGGCGGTTTCGTACCCGGCGCACGCACCCGACTCGAGGTGCCTCTGCTGCGCGGTGGTGAGATCGCCGGTCGCGTGGTCGAGGCCGACGGGTCACCAGCGCCGGGTGTGGCGTTGAAGCTGCGACCGACGCTGGGCGAAGCGCCTCCGGCCGAGGACTGGCAGGCCCTCAACGCCTACCGGCAGGCAGCGAACGAGCTCCCGCTCCTGCGAGTGAACACCGCCTCCGACGGTTCGTTCGCGTTCACCGCCCTCGAACCCGGGACCTACGACCTCTCCGTGGACACGCGCGAGCCCCTCCACGTCATCGAGTCGGGCATCGAGGTCGGGAGGAACGACGTGGTTCTGCGCCTGCCCGCGACGGGGTCGTTGACCGGCTACCTGGATCCACCCGTGAACGACCCGCGCTTCGCGACCGTCCAGCTCGAAGCGGTCGATGCGCCCGAGTACCCGTGGGGGACGCCGTTGGACATTCGCTACGAGGGCCTCTTGTCCAGGGGCGCGCACGGCGCCGGGTTCAGCGCCCAGGGCACGTTCGCGATCGAGCGCCTGCCGGTCGGTCGCTACCGCGTGCGAGCCGAGTTGACGGGGGCCGTCGTGCAGGGCGTGTTCGACTCTACGTCGGCGGGGAGCGGTCGGTTGACCGAGCCGATCGAGGTCGAGGTGCTGGCCAACCGCACCGTCGAAGTGGTGATCCCCACGGCTCGGCCGGACGCGGGCACGGCGCGCGTCGTGGTGACGCGTCGCGGGGCCCCGCTCGTGGGTCAGCCGGTCTACGGGTGGCTGCACGCTGACACCGGCGCGGAGCCCTCGATCGAAGCGTCCGCCATCAGCGGGGCCGGCGGCGTCGCCGAGCTCACGGAGCTCGCGCCGGGAACCTGGAGCTTCGGCGCCATGGACGCCGGGAGTCTCTGGCGCGTCGATGCACCTGGCTCCCACGTCTTGGAGTCGAAAGGAATGCTCGAACTGTCGCTCGCGGTCGAGGTCGAGACGAGGCGCGTTCGCTTCGTCGATCCCGACGGTCGGCCGCTCGTGGGGCAGCTCGTCGGCATCCAGCGCATCCGCGGTTCGATCTGGCAGACCACCGACGCCGACGGACGCCTCGAGTTCGCGCTCGTGCCCGGTACCTACACGATCCTCGGCGCCAAGACCGCGCCCGTCGAAGGCCTGCCCGAAGACGAACTCTCCTACCAGCCGGCCACTCTGGTCTGGAGTCCCGACGGACCGCTCGAGCCCGACGTGGTCCTCGCGCCACGCTGAACGCGAGGCGCGTCGCGGGCTCGTGGTGTGCACACACCACGAGCCCGCGCCGACCTCAGCGCCCCGCCTGTTCCTTCTCGAGGTCGGCCACGTGCTTCGCGAACGCGGCGGCGGCCTTGGACTCGAGCGCACTTCGATCCGCGTTCCATGCCTCGACCGGATCGGCGGCACCGTCCGCGGGCGCGGCGAACAGCACCACACGCCCCGCGGCCGTGTGTGCGAATCGATCGGGGTCCGGCGCGACCGCCTCGCCGGCGATCAGGCGCAGCGGGTCCCAGCCACCGAACGCGGGCTCGTAGACGCTCGGCGCGCGCAGGAACGCGTCGCGATTCGCCGCACTCGCGAAGCGGTAGGTGAGGCCGCGCTCGGTGACCGCGAGCTTCGCGTCGCCAGCCAGAGGGACGATGGCGCCGATCTCGTTCGGCTCGAAGTAGGCGACCGGATCGTAGCCACCCAGCGCCAGACCGTCCGCGTGCGCGTACCCGAGCGTGTCGCGGTGGCGCGGCTCGTCCGCGAAGCTGTTCCAGAAGCCGTCCGCCTTCGGCCGCAGCTTCTCGGGCCCTTCCTTCTTCCAGCTCTTGCGCGTGTCGGCGAAGAAGCCGTCGAAGAACACGAGCAGCGAACCGTCCTCGATCAAGAAGCTCTCGGGGTCGATCTCCACGCGGTCGTCGCTCGCCATCGCGTAGGCGCACCAGCCGCCGAAAGCCGGCGCGAAGCGACTGGGTTCGGCGCGGAAGCGTTCGCGGTTCGCATCGTTCGCGAAGCGGTAGGTGGCGCCGCGGTACTCGACGGTGCGCGTCTTCGCTCCCTTCTTCGGTTCACCGCCGCCCTCGGGGAAGTAGGCGACGGGGTCGTAGCCGTCGAGCGCGAGTCCGTCCTTCGCCAGGTTGAGGTGTTCGCGCACCGGATCGACAGGTCCTTCGCGATCCTGGGCGTGCGCCGTGGTCAGTGCGGCGAGAGCGGTGAAGCCGAGCAACAGGGCGGTCGCCGTGCGCGTGGCGGAACGAGCGGGAGTGCGGCGGACCGCGTCGGCGGTCGAACGAACGGTGCGAGTGAGCATCGAAGATCCAGGGGCGATGAACGCGTGAGGAGCGAAGAACGACAGACGCCCGGGAGGCCGGGCCCGGGCGCGAAGCGCGGGGTTTCGGGTTTCGCGCCCGCGGCGTGACTCGCACCTGCTCGGAAAGCGCACGCCCTGACTCGAAGTCGGTGAGCCGACCCGCACTCGGCCGAGTCGTCCACTCTTCGCACCACTCCGCGGTCACGGATCGACGCTCGGTCCCGTTCTGGGCCCGCCATGGACACACCGCTCCCCACGCGCTCGACGCGCGCCACCGTCACCACCTGGATCGCCCAGGTCGTCGCCGCCGCCATCCTCGGTCAGACGCTCTTCTTCAAGTTCTCGGGCGCGCCGGAAGCGGTCGCTCTGTTCGAGAAGCTCGGTGTCGAGCCGTTCGGACGCATCGGCCTCGGCGTCGTCGAACTGATCGCGGTCGTGCTACTGCTCGTGCCGCGCACGGCGGCCCTCGGCGGCGCCTTGACCGTGGGCCTGATGGTCGGCGCGGTCGCGAGCCACCTGACCGTGCTGGGCATCGAGGTCGAGGGCGACGGCGGAACGCTCTTCGCGCTGGCGCTGGTCACGCTCGTGGCAGGGTCGATCACGACCTGGATCCGCCGCGGCGAGCTGCCCGTGGTGGGCCCCGAGCTGGTTCCGGACGCCGGCCGGGCAGGCTCGGGAAGATGAACGCGCCCTTGCACGTCAGGGCTCGTGGACAGAAGAACCGACGATCGGAACCGTCGGATGGGGGGCCCGCCCCGATGGGGGGGTGGGCCATGTAGGACGCGGCGCGGCACCCTGGGGAGGGTGTTCGCGCCGCACCTTCTTCCGGAGCCCCGGGCGTTCGGGGCCCGGGCGGACCGAGGCCGCGGCGGCTACCATCGCCGCATGCTCCGCTTCGCCCTTCTCGTCGCTCTCGCTCTCACGCCGGCCCCCCTCGTCCAGGACGAGCGTCTGCCCGAACTCACCGACGCGACCGTCCAGAGCCTGTTCGACGCGATCACGCCGAACGCGGACGAGGAGTCGTGGCGCCAGCTGCCCTGGCGCACCACGTTCTGGCAGGGCGTGATCGACGCGCAGGAGGCGGAGCTGCCGATCCTGTTGTTCACGATGAACGGCCACCCGTTCGGCTGCACGTGAAACAACGGCGTCATCTCCAGACGGTCGGTCTGGTCGGATCCCGAAGTCGTCGAACTGCTCGCGAACTACGTGCCCTGTGCGGACGAGGTCTGGCGTCTGCAGAACCTGGACGAGCCGGACTGCCTGCACTTCCAGTCGTTCTGCGACTCGGACGGGCGCCTCAACCACCGCGACGCGAGCGCCACGCGCCAGGGCACCTACTGCGTGACGCCGAGCGGGATCCTGCTCGGTAGCGCGAACCACCGCGATCCGCGTCGCATCGCCGAACTGCTGCGCACGTCGCTCGCGAAGTGGAACGAGCTGGATCCGGCGGAACGGCTGCTCGAGACCGATCCGCGCGAGACGGCGCGTTCGATCCGGCGCGCGGAGTTGAACTACCCCGAGGACGGACTCGTCCTGCGCGTGGACTCGCGCGACCTGCCGCGCACCTGGGAGGGCGCCGAGCAACCGGATCCGGACGACTGGCGCACGCACGCCTGGAACTTCGACTACGCCTGGTTCCGCGCGGCCGAGGTCGAGCGGCTCGTTCCGGCCGAGCTCGCGATCGGTGCGAGTTGGGACCTTCCAGCCGACCTGGTGCAGCGCCTGTGTCGTCTGCACCTGACCGACAACGTGCGCGGTCAGACCGACCACTACGCACGCGACGAGGTGCGCACGGCCCGGATCACGGCGACGGTCACGCAGATCGAGGACGGCGTGGCGCACCTAGGGCTCGAGGGCGCGCTGCACCTCGAGATCGCGGACGGATCGCGTGGCCTGCGCGGAACCATGCTCGGAACGGCGCGCCTCGCGCTCGACGCTCCGCGCACGTTCGAAGCCTTCGAAGCGGTCGTCGTCGCCGATCGCTGGGGGGCGACGCGCTTCAACCAGCGCCACGACGACCGCGACCACGCGCCCGTCGGCTTCGCGATCCACCTGGCCGGTGACGGGCCGACCGAGCGCATCGCACCGACGGCGTTCTGGGAGTACGGCTGGCGCTGACGGCCGGCCCGACGCCCGTCACTCGTCGTCGTCCCCGCCGCGCGGCCAGTCCGAACCCGCGCGGGGCCACAGCGCTTCGACCCGCGCCGTGTGCCCTTCGTCCCCTTCGGCCAGCGCGGTCGCACCCGGCGCCACGAGTCGGGCGCGCAGTTGGTCGAGCGGCGGCCAGGCCGGGAACGGCGCTTCGATCAGTCGGATCCAGCGCCTGCCGCTCGCGTGCAGCAACAGGTGCGAGCGCGCGTGCGCAGGGCCCTGATCGATGAACGAACCGTTGGGCAAGAGATGCATCACGCTGCCGTCCGCGGCGACGCGTTCGACGACGAGGTCGACGATCTGACGGTGACCGGTGTGGCGCGCGGAGACCACGAGCTGGCCGTCGCGCACGTTGATCTGCAGCTCGGTCTGCGGTCCGAAGCGGTCGTGCCGCAGGATTCCGTAGGGTTCGGGCGACGCGGTGTTCGGCAGTGAACTGTGGACGGGGATCGGCACCGCGACCAGTTCGTAGTGGCCGAGGATCTCGACCAGTCGCGCGACGCGTCGCGGGTCGTCCGCGCCGTAGAGGTCGTAGCGGTCGAGCCACAGGCGGGCGATCTCCTCGACCTCGCCGTCGATGCGATCGAGCGCGATCGGCGGCAGCAGGAAGTCGGGTTCGCTCCCGAGCGCCTGGATCAGGTCGACCAGCGCCGGGCCGAAGTCTCCGTGCAGCCGCTGACCCACGTGCGGCGTCGCGCGACCGGTCAGATCGACGATCGTGCGACCCGACAGGTACGCGACGGCGCCGGGCCAGAGGGTCGCGACGACGGCGTTGGTCTCGAGGTTCTCGCGCACGAAGATCGCCGCGCAGCGACGCCGTTCGTCCTCGGCCAACCGCTGGGCGAGACCCGGGCGGCCGGCCTGGTTGCCGAACAGGCGCTCGACCTCGGGGGCGTCCATCCAGGCCTTCTGCAGCGATTCGAGCGGGAACGGCCCGATGTCGCTCGGCCGGCGGCTCACGAGCAGCGACGCGCCGAGTCCCAACAGGAACAGCGTCCAGGCGGCGCGCTGCACCAAGCCGCTGTCCACGTCGACGAGGTCGGTCAGCGCTTCCTGGATCGCCACCGCGAGGAACGGGATCGCCGGCACCAGCGCCTGCCACATCGGAAGTCCGTTGCCGCCCTGCCAGGCCACGTACAGACACCACGCCAAACCGACGACCAGCGCACGTCGGCCGCGCGGACTGAGGCGACCGACCAGGCCGAACGCGACCGGGACCACGACGAGGAGCATCGCACCCGAGCGGGCGAAGAAGTCGATCAGCTGCTGTGATCCCGCCGCCCACTTGCGCGGATCCGGGTCGATCGCGTCCGCGATGACCGGCGGCAGGAAGTGACCGGTGAACGCCACGCGCAGGCCGCCGATCGCGAGCCAGACCACGAACGGGACGGCGAACGCGAAGGCCTTCACGCGCGCCTGCCCCGGCCGAGGTTCGTCCGCGCTGCGGTGACGCGAACGCGAGGCCAGCGCGAGTGCTCCCAACGCGGCCACCAACAGGATGCCCTCGGGTCGCACGAGGATCGCCAAGCTCGCGCAGGCGGCGAGCGCGCGCGGGCGGCCCTCTTCGAGCATGAGCAGGCTCGCCGCGCACAGGAGGGCGAACGTCGGCCACTCGGTGCCGCTCAGCGCCGCGGTCGCCACGCTGCCCGACACCACCACCAGGAACGGTGCCATCACGCCCGCGAGACGGGCCGGACTGAAGCGCGACACCACCCAGACCAGCGCCAACGTGCTGACGAGGCCGGTGCCCTGGGCCAACAGGTTCGGCCCGATGTAGAGGCGCTCCGCCAGCGCCGCCAGCAGGACCCACGCGTGCGACGGATAGCTCTCGAGGAGCG
Organism: Rohdeia mirabilis; assembly: GCA_007750655.1. Taxonomy (GTDB): domain Bacteria; phylum Planctomycetota; class UBA1135; order UBA1135; genus Rohdeia; species Rohdeia mirabilis. Next base: position 4,496,256 of record CP036290.1, on the reverse strand, counting down.
GCTGTCCGAGGTTGAAGGCCGCGCTGTGCTCCCGCACCAGATTGCGGGCCATGTGGAAGGCCACGTGCACCTCGTCCGTCGGCCGCGCCAGGTGCCCGAGAGCGTCCTGGAACAGCACCAGCGCATGGGCCACGAGGACACCGAATGCGAAGAGGAGGGAGGCGGAGCGATTCATCGAGTGGTGGGCGCGCTCGGGGCGGCTACCTTGGCACGGCCGAGCCGCGACATTGTGGACGCCTGTGTGCCGGGCCCCAAGGCTCGCGAACCACAGGCCGGCCGATGCGAGGAACACCGTGCAGCCGAACGAGACGAATCCCGATCCCGACGTCCCTTTCGACCCCTGGGGCGGTCGGCTGGAGCGGACCCTGCGCCTGGCGGTGCCGTCGTTCGTCCACCGTCTCAACAACGCCCTCGGGCCGGTGACCGGCTTTACGTCGGTGGCGGCGCGCACCGGCGAGGGGCTGGCCCCGGATCGGACCGTCCTCGTCGGCGAGCAGGCCGAACGGGCCGCGGCCCTCGCGCGCTCGCTGTCCGAGGTGACGAAGGCGCCCGAGAGCGCGCTCGAGGCCATCGACCTGGTCGAGTGGCTGCGCGACGAGGAGGATTTCCTGGACGGTTGCGTCGAGGGCTTCGCGGCCGGCGTGCGCTTCGTGCTCGAGCCGGCCGCCGCGCCCGTGCGCGCCGCGACCCGGCCGCTGCTCCAGGCGCTGTTCGTCGGACTCGTCGAGGCGGCGATGACCGGCGCGCGCGACATCGAACTCGTCCTGCGGGTGGAGCACGGCCAGGAGGTCGTCGTCGAGCTCCGCGCGCCGACGGCCGGTCCCGCGCTGCCGCCGCGCATCGGTGAACTGACCGGAGCGACCGGAGGCGATCGGACCGTGCTCGAGTCCGGTTCGGTCGCCCAACGTCTGCGCTTCGCGACGCTCGTGCGGGTGGAAGCGCCCACGCCCCAGGGCTCCGGTCCGCTGGTCGTCGTCGTCGAACGCGACCCGTTCCTGCGCGAGGAGGTCGAGCAGGTGCTGATCGAACAGGGCTACCGCGTCAGCGCCCACGAGCGCGGCGAGGACTTCCAGGGCGGCGGCGAACAGCCCGCGGCGCTGCTGGTGGACGCGATCGCCGCCAGCACCGTGACCGTCCAGCAGCTCCTGACGCGCACGGGCCCCGCCACGCCGGTCTGCGTCATGGGGCAACCCAGTGCGCCGCTCGACGCGGACTGGCCGCACCTGCCCAAGCCGTTCCGCCCCGGCGAACTGCTCGAGCGCGTGGCTGCGCTGGTCGGCCGCTGATTCCGCACGCGCGGTCCGCGTAGGATGCGCTCCATGCGTACGCTCCATCGACGGGTCGAAGCGGCCCTGATCGCGGGATTCGTCCTGCTCCTCGCGGCCTGTTCGCAGGACGCTGCACCCGCTGCGACCGGGAACGGCCAGGGCGCTGGCGCCCGCGGATCCGGGGGCGCCGAGCACGGGACGGCCGCCGCGGCGCTCGACGACCTGGCCGGCCGCCAGCCCCCGATCGTCATGGTGATGATCGACACGCTGCGCGCCGATCGACTGGGGTGCTACGGCGCCGAGCTCCCGACGTCGCCGGTCATCGACGACCTGGCCGCGCGATCGCACCGATTCACCGCGAACACGTCCCAGTGCAACTCGACCTTCCCGTCGATCACGTCGGTGATGACCGGGCTGTACGTCAAGACGCACGCGAACTATGTGGCGGTGCCGATCGAAGGCTCGGCCCAGCTCAATCCCGAGTACGCGTCGCTGGCCGAACGACTGCACGACGACGGCTACTACACCGCAGGCGTGGTCAGCCACCCGCTGTGGGTCGACGACCCGATCGACACGGCGGTACGGCGCGGCTGGGACGCGTACTCGGCGATCTCGCAGGAGATTCCGCGCGAGGAGCGCGTCGCCGCGGCGGAGGCCGGCTACACGAACGAGCGCGCGTTCGAGTTGCTCGACCGCTACGAAGCGGAAGCCGCCGATCGACCGCTGTTCCTGTGGGTCCACTACTTCGACCCGCACACGCCCTACACACCGCCCGCCGAGTACGCGGACCGCTTCCTCGAGCACCACGCGGCGGCGCTCGGCGTCGAGCGCTTCGTCGCGCGCCTGCGCACGGTGCCGCTCGTCGAGCGCTCGGCCTGGATCCGCGCGCTCGAGGACGCGAACAACCGCGAGCGCTCGGACCTGATCCTGGCCGATGCGCGCGCGCAGTACGACGCCGAGATCGCGTACAACGACGCGCGGATCGGCGAACTGTTCGAACGGCTCGAGCGAATGGAGCTGCTCGACGAGGCGCTGATCGTGTTCGTGGCCGACCACGGCGAGAACATGGAGGGGCGCGACAGCGGTCGCCGCAACATCGCGTTCACCCACGAGCGCCTCTACGAGCCCGTGGTCGCCACGCCCCTGATGGTGCGGCTGCCCCGGCAGACCGAAGGGTCCGTGAGCGCGTCACTGACCCAGAACATCGACATCGTGCCGACGATCGTCGATCTGCTCGATCTGCCCGCCGGTCCGCGGATGGAGGGCGCGAGCCTGCGGCCACTGCTCGTCGACGGGCGCGCGACGCTGCACGAGCGCGTCTTCACCGAGTCGTCCGACAACGTCGAGCGCGCCCTGCGCACCCACGCGCTCAAGTACATCGAGCCGGGACTGGGCGAGAAGCCGGAGCTGTACCGCTGGCGCATCGATCGCGTCGAACAGGACGACCTGATCTCGGAGGACGGATCCTCGGTCTCGCCGGCGAAGATCGCGGAGTTCGAACGGGCCATGGGCGACTTCCGCCCGAAGAGCCGCATCGGCGTCGAGTTCCAGCCGTGGACGCGCGACTACGAGGTGCGCGTCGAGGTGACGGTGCGCGACGGACGCTTCCTGTTGGTCGAGGGGGCCGACGAGTTCGAGCTGTCCGAGGACGGCGCGGTCGCCAGGTTCACCGTGCGCGTCACCGATGCCGTGCGCGAGGTCCAGGTGCTGCCCGACGGCAAGACGTTCGAGCTCGGATGGCGCATCGAGAGCACGGGGGCGACGCCACTGCAGAGTTCGATCCTCCTGGGCCGCACGCCGATCGAACGCACGGTCGTCGCGCCGCTCTACGACACGGATCCGACCGCGGCCGTGCCGGAAGAGCCGCTCGTGCGACTCGCGCACAGCGGACCTGGGACGGCGCACGAGGTCGCGATCGACGTGGCCGCCGGCGCGCCGGTCGAGATCGAGCTGCGCCCCGCGGAGACCCTCTACGGCGAGGAGTTGGTCGTGCTCGCGGACGGCGGACTCGCGGTGACGCGCGCCAGCGGACGCGGCATGGTCAACCAGGGCACGCTGACGCGGTTGGCGGGCGACGGGGCCGCGGCGGCTGCGGTGCGCGTGCGCTTCGACGGGAATCCGGCGACCAAGTTGGTGCTGGTGCGTCGCGACGGAGCCTGGCCCGCACCGGCCGAGTTCACGCTCGACGGCCGTGCGGTGCGCGAGGACGTGCTCGGCTTCCAGTTCCCCAGTCCGGGCGACGGGCGCATCGCGTCGACCATTCTCGCCGCGCCTCCCGACGGTGGCGGCGCGCCCGGAACGATCGCGATCTGGCTGCAGAGTTCCGACACGCGCATGAGCATCGACACGGGCAACCTCGATCCCGCGTTGGTCGAGGAACTGCGCGAGCTGGGATACGTGCGCTAGCGTGCGCGCCATGACGACGCTCGAACCGCTCGCCGACGGACTGTGGTCGTGGCCCGGCCGGATCCAACTCGGACCGGTGGCCCTCCCGCGGCGTGCCGTGGTCGCGCGGCTGTCGAGTGGCGGCCTGTGGGTGCACAGCGCCAACGGGCTCGACGACGCCGTGCGCGCGGAGCTCGAGGCCTTGGGTCCCGTCGAACACGTCGTCGCCCCCAACAAGTTCCACCACGCGCACCTCGAAACCTGGCGCGCGGCCTATCCGGAGGCCGTCGTTCACGGCGCGCAGGGACTCGCCAAGAAGCGCGCGGACCTCACGTTCGACCGCGAACTGACCGAGACGCCCGATCCCGCGTGGGCGGACCTCTTCGACCAACGCGCGATCACGGGCGCGCGCAAGCTGAACGAGATCGTCTTCCTGCACCGCCCGTCGCGCACGCTGATCCTGACCGACCTGAGTTTCCACGTCGGTCGCGAAGCGCCGTTCCTGACGCGCCTGATGATGCGAATGAACGGCGTCTACGGCCGGCTCGCTCCGTCGCGGTTGCTCAAGGCCTTCGTCGACGACCTGCCCGAGGTGCGGCGCTCCGTGCTCGCGACGATCGACGCCTGGGACTTCGACGCGGTGCACGTCTCGCACGGCGAACCGATCGCGAGCGGCGGACGCGAGCAGCTGCGCGCGGTCTGGGAAGCGCTCTGAGCCAGCGCGCCCTCCGTCCACAGCGAACCGCCGCCCGTCAGTGGGACGATTCGTTCCCCGGCGGGTGCTCGTTCGGCAGGTAGGGGCGCTCGCGCGAGCCCTCCGGCGCCGCGTCGAACGCCGCGCGCGCCTGCTCGCCGGACATGAGCCACCCCCAGAGATCGGGTCCGGCACCGACGGCGAAGAAGCGGTAGCCGGTGCCGTCCAGTTGGCGGTTCACGAGGTCGAACAGCGCCCACGTCGCGCGGGCACGGACGGCCGCGTCGTCGTCGAGTCCGTCGCTCGCGTGGTGCAGGCCGGCGATCTCGTAGGTGCGGTCGCCGCAGCGCACCGAGTAGGTCCCGACGATGGCTTCGCCGCCCTCGGAGAGCGGCCACGGGTCCACGCCGACGCGGCGCAGCGCCGGCCCGAGCATGCGGTAGGCGCGCCGGATCCCGCGATCGGCGAGGCGCTCGGCGTCGAGGTGGATCGGACTCTCGAGCGTCTCGGACTCGGCCTCCACCAGGCGTCCGAGCGAGCGCGCCAACAGCTCGCGCGGATCGTTCGTGACCGGCTCGCGCTCCGTGCGCTCGAGCAGCACGTCGTTGCGCCGTTCGATGCTCTCGCGGCGCTCGCGCACCGTGCGTTGCAGCCGCCGCAGGCTGAACACGAACCAGGCCAGCGCGGGGAGGGCGGCGAGCGCGGCCCAACGCACCCACTCCACGTCCCAGAACCAGGCGAACAGCGCGGCCGCGAGCGCCCAACGCACGGCGGCGATCCGCCACGAGCGGGCGACGCGCGCTTCCACGAGTGCGTGCAGCGCCTGGGCCTGCTCCTCGTGCGCGCGCAGTCTGGCGATCTCGCGATCCGCTTCGCTGGGCATGGCGAGAGCTTCGCCCGCGTGCGGGTCGGCCGCAAGTGGAGCGCGCCTCTCGCACACCGGGGGCGGCCACCCCGATCAGGGCGAGCCTGCGATTCGCTCCTCGGGCGTGACGGATCTGCACCGACGTGTCGAGCCCGTCCGCCCGTGCAACCAGACCGTGCACACGACCGCCGTTCCGCACGTGCTCCGCTCCCTCCGACACTTCCGCGAGGCGGCGATGCGGACCACCCGTCGCACGCGCCGGGCGCCTATCATCGACCGCGCTTTGGACCGGACCCACGACCCCCGAGACTCCATGACCTCACGTCGACCGGCCCGCTCGGGCCTCACGCGTCGCGCCCTGCTCGAAGGCGGCGCCCTCGCACTGCCCGCCCTGGCCGCGAACGCGGTGGCGCCCTACGGCTTCGCGCGCAGTGCACGTCCCTCCGCCCTCGACCGCGTCACGGTCGGGATCATCGGCTGCGGAGGAATGGGGCGCGCGAACATGAACTCGTTCCAGCAGCTCGCCGGAGCCCAGGTCGTGGCGGTCTGCGACGTCGACGCCAACCACGCCGCCGCCGCGCGCGAACAGGCGCTCGCGACCTACGCGGGCCAGAGCGACGCCCAGGTCCGTCGCGGCACGATCGACGTGTACGCCGACTACCGCGAGCTGCTCGCGCGCACCGACATCGACGCGGTCGTCGTCGCCACGCCCGACCACTGGCACGGACTCAACGTCGTCCACGCCGTGAAGGCCGGGAAGGACGTCTACGGCGAGAAGCCGCTGTCGCTCACGATCGGACAGGGCCGCGCGATGAGCGACGCCGTCACCGACTACGGCCGCGTGTTCCAGACCGGCAGCCAGCAGCGCTCCGACGCGCGCTTCCGTCGCGCCTGCGAACTGGTCCGCAACGGCCGCCTGGGCGAGGTGCGCAAGGTGACCTGCGTCCTGCACCGGGGCTCGTCCGCGCCGCCCGCCGATCCGGTGCCGGTGCCCGACGGCTTCGACTACGACTTCTGGCTCGGCCCGGCGCCCGCCGTGCCCTACGTGCCGAATCGCGCGCACTACGTCTTCCGCCACCAGTACGACTACTCGGGCGGCATCGTCACCGACTGGGGCGCGCACCACATCGACATCGCGCACTGGGCGCTCGGCCTCGAGACGACCGGCCCGATCGAAGTGTCGGCCACCGGCACCTTCCCGAGCGACGGGCCGTGGAACGCGCCGCTGACCTTCGACATCACGGCGCGCTACCGGACCGGCGTCGAGTTCCTGATCACGTCCGAGGGCGAGAACGGGATCACGTTCGAGGGCGACGAGGGGACGCTGTTCGTCTCGCGCGGTCGCATCGACGCCACGCCGGCCGGGATCCTCGACAGCGAGATCCGACCCACCGAACACCGCTACCCGGTCTCGCCGGGTCACCACCAGGACTTCCTCGATCGCATGCAGGACCGTCGCCAGTGCATCGCTCCCATCGAACACGCGCACCGCACCATCACGGTGGCGCACCTCGGCAACATCGCGCTGCGCACGGGCAGGCCGGTGCCGTGGGACCCGGATCGCGAGACGACGACCGACGCGATCGCCGAGCGTCTGCTGGATCGCCGGCTGCGCGGGGAGTGGTCGCTGTGATGGGGTTCGACACGATCATCCGTTCGTGCGTGCGGCGAGCGTCGTCGCGCGCACTCGCTCTCACCCTCGTCTCGTTCTTCGTCCTCGCAGCGCCCGCACCGGCCCAGAGCGATCTCGCCCAACGGGTCGAGCGGCTCGCGACGTACTCGACCGGCGCCACGCGCGTGGATCTGGTCGCGCTCGAGAACGCGGCGCGCGGAGCGGACGAGGCGCGGCGTGCAGAGCTGGAAGCGCTCTACATCGGGCTGCTCGACGGTGACCACACGGACGACGCGCGCGAATTCGCGTTGCGGCAGCTCAAGCTCGTGGGGACTCCAGCGGCAGTCCCGGCGCTGAAGCTCTTCGTGGCGTCTTCCCACGACAGTCAGTTGGCGGTCGACGCCCTGGCTTCCATCGGAGGGTCGATCGCGATCGAAGCGATCGTCGATGCGACGTTGTCGCTCGGAGAGGATGCTCCTCCGGAAGCGGTCGCATGCCTGGAGATGCTGGTCGCATCGGCGGACGAGTCGGTGACCTCACTCCGAATCGGGGATCGGGCGATGGAAGGGGTCATGAGCGAGTCGAGCGCCGATTGGAGCTGGATCAACGAGTCCGTGTACACGGACTTGATCGCGATGGCGATGTTCCGGGAACTGGGGCCGGCGGGCTTCGTCCGAGCGTTCGCTGGCCGACTCGATGGCGCGGAAGCCTTGTGGGAGCGGAGCCTGAAGAGCGACTGGTTCGCAGATGCGCTCGTCCAGTTCGCCGCTTCCTCGAGTGCCGAGGACGAAGATGCTCGTGTCGATCGCGAGCTGACAGCCGAGATCGGACGCTCGCTGTGGTCCCATGGAAGTTGGGTCGAGGGTCTACCGTCCGTCTCGACCGCTCCTTCGCCCCAGAGATTGCGCGGACTCGAGATTCTTGCCCTCCTCGAGCCCGATCAGCAGACGGGACGTCTCCTTCTTCTCCTCGAGGACGAGGACTCGAGCGTTGCAGGTCTCGCGGAGAGACTCTTGGCGGAAAGTGTCGCCGAGAACGTGGTTCCCTTGATCGGTGAGGCGGCGGGTGAGCTCGGCGCAGCGGCACGGGTCAGGGCGACTCGCGTGCTGGCTGCCCATGGGGGGCATGGTGCGATCGAAGCGCTGAACGGGCTCGCCATGAGGGGGGACATCTTTGCCGTCGACGCGCTAGGGACGATCGACGACACCTACGCCCTGACGCTGCTCAGTTTGCTGAGTCCGCCGAAGTACGGCTCCCACTTCTCGTTCGAGGGTTGGATCGAGTCCGACTACTCCGAGTTGGGGCGGGCCATCTCCGAGCGCGCGTTCGAGGTTCTTTGCTCTTCGCCGTTCGAGCGGACGGATGCGTTCTTGCTCCGTGGACTCGCCGAGCGTGACGACTACAAGCGCAACTATGTCGGCAAGCTCTGGGCGTACGCCAAGCGACTCGGGCCCGATTCCACACCGGTCCTCGTCGAGATCGTTCGCGCGGAGCACGCGGATCTCGAAGCGGCGGCCGCCGGCCGGTCTGCGGAGTTGCAGTTCGGCGAGTATCGAGATCGAGGCATCCTGCGCGCTGCGTGGGAAGCGCTCGCGGTTCACGCTTCGCCCGCTGAGTTCGACGCCCTCGCCGCCCTGATCGAGCACGAGAAGCGCTACGAAGATGAGGCGGCGACGGCTCTTGTCGTCGCGCTCGAGCGAGCACGCGATCCACGCACCCACAGCAAGGCGGCGATCGAGGCCTATCGGCAGTCCGAAGGCCGTGCACGCGAGATCCTTCTGCCGGCGTTGGCGCTCATCGGAGACGCGGCAGCCATGGCGGAGGTCAAGCAGGCGCTGCTGGTCGACGCGTCGGCGCCCGCCGCGGTCGACACACTCGGCTCGTGGCCCGACGGCGGGGCGCTCGAGCCCTTGCTCGTGACGTTCACGAGCGGCGCCGAGGACCTTCGCGCTCCCGCGTTCGACGCCGCGCTCCGGCTCGGCGCGCGTCTTGGCGGGTCCGATCCGACCGCGGCCGGCGGTGTCGTGACCGCGCTGTGGGCGCAGGCGAAGGACGCCGCGGAACGTGAACGCGTCCTCGCACTCGCGGGCACGGTGCCGAACCGCTTCGCCGCCGACGTGGTTCGGAAGGCGCTGCGCGGTGGCGACGCCGTCGGAGCCGCGGTGGACGCCGCCGTCGCGCTCGCGCCGCGGCTCGCACGGACGGATCGCTACGCCGCGACCGAATTGCTCGACGCCGCCACGCGCGCCGCATCGACGGCCGATCGCACGGCTGCGATCGACGCGGCCTTCGACGCCGTGGACGCGGACGAGGACTTCCTGCTCGCCTGGCGACTGGCCGGTCCGTTCGAGAAGTCGGGTGTGCAGGGGGCCGAGATCATGGCCGAACGCTTCGCGCCCGAGATCGATCCCGACGACCCGGCGATCGTCTGGCGCGACCTGTTCGCCAGTGAGCACGAACGGCGCGGGATCTTCGACCTGAACGCGCTCCTGAACGCGACCAATGCGACCGCCTACGCGCGGACGTTCGTGTGGTCCGACAGCGCTCGCTCGGTGCGGCTCGAACTTGGTTCCGACGACGGACTGTGCGTCTGGTTGAACGGCACCGAGATCCATCGCAACGACGCCCAGCGCGGCTTGACGGTGGGGTCCGACGTCGTGATCGCCAAGCTCGAAGCCGGTTGGAACGCGCTGATGCTCGAAGTCACCCAGGGCGGTGGCGACTGGGCGTTCTGCTGTCGCCTGCGCGGCACGGACCGGCGCGCGGCGAGCGGTTGGCGCTGCGATCGCTTCCCGCGCGACACGGCGCCGCCGGCGGGTGCGGTGGTGCTGGTGGGCGAGGGCACGGGGCTCGACGCCTGGCAGCGGACGGACGGCGAGGCGGCCGGTTGGACGCTCGAGGGCGGTGTGCTCACTTGCGTACCGGGGACGGGCAACGTGCGCTCGCGCGAGGAGTTCGGCGACGCCACGATCCACGTGGAGTTCGCCGTGCCGCACGAGCCCGATCGCGAGCGCGGCCAGGGCCAGGGCAACTCCGGCGTGTACGCGCAGGGACGCTACGAGGTCCAGGTGCTGAACTCGTTCGGCCTGCCGCCGCATCCCAACGAGTGCGGCTCGATCTACGGCGTGGCCGCGCCGACCGTCAACATGGCGGCACGTCCGGGCGAGTGGCAGACCTACGACATCGAGTTCACGGCGGCGCGCTGGGCCGGCGGGACGAAGGTCAGCGACGCGCGTCTGACGGTGCTGCACAACGGCGTGCTGATCCACGACGACGTGACCGTCCCGGGGTCGACCGGAGCAGGTGCCCCGGAGATGGATGGGCCCGGGCCGCTCGTGTTCCAGGACCACGGGCACGAGCTGCGTTTCCGCAACGTGTGGGTGCTGCCGCACGATCGCGAGCTGGGGGACGACGCCGTGTCGCTGGTCGTGGGCGACGGTCTCGACGGCTGGATCCAGCGCGGTGGCGATGCGGTCTACCGGCGCGACGGCGACGCGATCGTGGGGGAGACGCGGCCGAACCAGCCGAACTCGTTCCTGTGCACGCAAGGCGACCATGGCGACTTCGTGCTCGAGCTCGAGTTCCTGGTCGACAGCGAGCTGAACTCCGGCGTCCAGGTGCGCAGTCTCGCACTCGACGAGGTCATGGGCGGGCGCGTGCACGGCTACCAGGTCGAGATCGATCCCAGCGAGCGCGGCTGGACCGCGGGCATCTACGACGAGTCGCGGCGCGGGTGGTTGGCGCCGCTCGGCGAACTCGACGCCGCGCGCGCCGCCTTTCGGGACGGCCAGTGGAACCGGTTGCGGGTGTACGCGCGTGGCGACGTGCTGCGCACCTGGTTGAACGGTCAGCCGTGCGCCGTGCTGGTGGACGGGATGACGCCGCGCGGCTTCATCGGCCTGCAGGTGCACGGCGTCGGCGGTCGCGAGGACGCGCTCGAGGTGCGCTGGCGGAACCTGCGCCTGCGGTAGATTGTCGGTACGGCGTCAGGCACGAAAGTGCCACCTGCCGCGCCGAGTCGCTGCGAATCGCAGCGACGTCGGCGGCAGGTGGCACTTTCGTGCCTGACGCCGTACCGACAATCTAGAGCCCGACCTCGATCCGCACGGTGGCGGCGTGGTCGGGGTCCATGCGGCGCGCCAGAGTCTCGTGCAGCACGGCGGCACTCGGCTCGAGCTCGTAGCTGGTCGGCTCGCCGCCGTTCACCACGACCTCGAGCGGGCGCGTCAGATCCACGTGGCGCTCGTCGAGCAAGAGTTCGACGCGTTCGGTGCCGGACACGGTCAACTCGACACGGTTCGGCTTCCCGGCCGTGCCGCGCGACAGCGTCGCCTCGATCCGCGCGCCACTCACCGGCTCGGGCAGGTGCAGCCACCAGTGATCGGCGATGCGGTCGTCGGTCGTCGTCCACACCAGGTGCGACGGCGCCTGCACACGACGGCGCTCGAGCAGCTGCGGCAACAGGTCGCGATCGGGCAGTCCGCCGTGGCCGTTGCCGGCAACCATCGTGTACTCGAACGGGTAGAGCGCGCCGTCCGACTCCGCGCGCAGCTCCGCCAGGCGCGCGGCGGCGGCCTCGCTGCGCTCGAAGCGCCCGTAGGCGGTGTCGAGCTCGCCGACCATGAACGAGAACGGCAGGTTCGCCAGGTTCTCGAGGCGCGTCTCGCCGTCCGTCGGGGCCGCGGCCGAGCTGTGCACGCCGGCGAACAGGTCGGGCGCCTTCGGGCCGATGACCCAGGCGCCGTAGCCGCCGTGGCTGTAGCCGAGCGTGTAGACGCGCGTCGGATCGGCGTTCTCGCACACGACCATCTGCCGGATCAGGCGCTGGAAGAGCGGCACGATCGCGTCGTCGTACACGCCGTTCCACTCGTTGTTCGGCGCGCGCAGGGCCAGGTACAGATAGCCGCCCGCCTCCGGGTGGTCCACGTAGTAGATCTGCATGTGGCGCCACTGCTGGTCGTTGACCTCCTGGGGCGCGCCGCCGCCGCCGTGCATGGCGATGACGAGCGGCCAGCGCTCGCCGTCGGGCCGCTCGCCGACCTTCTTCAGCGTGTAGGGCGAGACGCGATCGTTCGTGCGCACGCGCAGCGCGGCGTGGTCGGCGACGAGGTCCGCGTGGGCTGCTTCGTCGGCGAGGAGTGCGTCCCATGCGCGTTGGCGAGCACGGGACGGATCCGTGCGAACCAGGTCCTCGGCGACTTCTTGCCCTCCCAACGACTGCTCGGCACTTCCTCCGGTCAGGTCGAGATCCACCGTCCTGGAGGCGGTCACCGCGCCGAGTTCGAGTTCGCGGGTCAGTTCCCCGTGCTTTGCGCTCAACTTCCAGCGCGTTCCCGGCTCGACGCGGAACTCGAGCATGTCGTTCATGTCCGCTGTGGCTCCCCGCGACCGACCATCGAGAGGCACGAGGTCCACCTCGTCGGTGCGGCTGCGCGGGAGAATAGTGGCGTCCGCCTCGACCCGCTCCCCGTTCGCCCACACGCGCACGCGCACCGCCACCTTGCCGTCGTCCACCACCTCGTCGGGCGCGTACCGATCCGACACGTCCACCCCGTTCACCCACGCGGCCTCCGGCGCCCACGGCAGGTGGAACGAGCCGCCGCCGCTGCGCCAGGTCACAGCCATCACCGCGTGCAGCCGATCGCCCTTCACCGCGTGCCGCGCGTCGCCCACGAACCAGGCCCGGTCGAGCCCGTTCGCGTCGTACTCGGCCGCGCCGGTGAAGCGCCAGGCCTCGCCGTCCCAGACCTCGATCCAGGTGTGGTTGCCGTTCTTGTGCGGCCACGCACCGATGCCGGCGAGTCGCGCCGGCACACCGACCGCACGGCACGCGTCCGCCAAGAGGATCGACAGACCGGTGCAGCTCGCGAGCCCCTGCTCGATCGTCTCGCTCGGCGCCTGGTTCGCGCGGCGGCGCTTCGTCGAGTACTTCACGCCCAGCGCGGCGAAGACCTCGCGGTTCAGGACCTGGGCCGCTTCGCCGGGCGTCGTGCACTCGGCCACCAGCGGCAGGAAGCGCGCGCGCAGCTCGGGCCGCCAGTCCTCGCGCGGCTCGTCCACGTTGGCGTAGGGCAGGATCGCGTCGCGGAACATCTCGAGCGGCACCTGCTCGTGCCACGGCGCCTGCGACCAGGCCTCGCGTGCCAGCATCGCGTCGCGCACGACCCACGAGGGCTCCAGCTCGAGCAGGTCGCGGGTCGGCATGTGCTCGACGAGGAACCGGAGGTCGGCCCCCAGATCGGGATCGAACTCGGCCGCCGCCGCCAACGCCGCCCGCCAGGCTTCGGCGCGGTCGCCGGCTCGCTCGAGAGCGGCGTCGAGGGCCGATCGCTCGTCGTCCGCGGCGCCGACGAGCACGGCGGTGGGGACGGAGCCGGACTCGGTCCCGGCGCCGATCGGGGACGGGGACTGGAGCGGGGCGGCGAGAGCGACGACGATGGCGATGGTCCACATGCCCCAGAGCCTAGTCGTGCGGCTCGCCGGTGCGGGGCACTTTGGCCCCGGCGCGTTCACCCGCTCGCACGAGAGCGGCGTCGAGGGCCGAACCCTCGTCCTCCGCGGGGCCGACCAGCGCGGCGGTCGGGAACCGCAGTGGGGCGGCGAGAGCGACGACGGCGGTGGTGGTCCCCTCGCCCGAGCGCCCAGTCGTGCCGCGCGCCGGTGCGGGTCACACTCGGGTTCGCGTCGGTCGGGGCGCAGGGCTGTTCGCCGACGTGACCCCGAACACGTTCCGGACGGGCCTGCCGGACGGGCCTGCGGCTGGAGCGCGTTCGCGCGAAGCGACACCGACTCCGGTCCGCACGGGGCGCAGCACGAGCGATCCGGCCGGACCCGGCGTTCCACGGCCGGGACGCCGCGCCCGTCGCCCGCGCCCGAGCCGTCGCATCGCTCCGGTCGCGCCGCCGACACGTCGATCCGGGAGGAGGCGCGTGCGGATAGAGTGCGCGGCCCCCCACTTTGCAGATCCCCTTCGGACAGCCCAGCCTCGGCGCACGCGAGGCCCGCGCCCTCATGCGCGCCCTGCGCAACGGTCGCGTCGTCGGCAACGGCGTGCTCAGCCTGAAGGCCCAGGCGCACTTGCGCGAGCTGACCGGCGCACGCCACGCGCTGTTGACCCCGAACGCGACCCAGGCCTTCGAGCTGTTCCTGCACACCGGGGCGGGCGCGGCCGGCGGCTTCCTCGGGCCCGGCGACGAGGTGATCCTGCCGTCGTTCTCGTACGTCTCGATGGCGAACGCGATCGCCGCGCGCGGGGCCACTCCGGTCTTCGTCGAGATCGAGCGCGAGACCCTGGGCCTCGATCCCGTGGCCGTCGCGTCGGCGATCACCGAGCGCACCAAGCTCGTGCTGACCGTCCACTACGGCGGGATGGCGTGCGACCTCGACGGACTGCTGGCGGTCTGCGGCGAACGCGGCGTGCCGATCTTCGAGGACGCGGCCCAGGCGATCGGATCGACGCTGCGCGGCCAGCACCTCGGCACGTTCGGCGCCGGCGCCTGCCTGTCGTTCCACGCCACGAAGAACGTCACGTGCGGAGAGGGCGGCGCGCTCCTGCTCGACGACGAAGGTGCGATGCGCATGGCCGAGATCGCGCACGAGAAGGGCACGAACCGCAGCGCCTTCCTGCGCGGCGAGATCGACAAGTACACCTGGGTGGGCACCGGCGGCAGCTACGTGCTGTCGGACCTGCTCGCCGGGATGCTCGACGTGCAGCTCGAACGCACGGCGGAGCTGAACGCGCGTCGACTCGAGATCTGGGACCTGTACCAGGCGGGCACGCAGTGGCTCGAGGACGCGGGTTCGGTCTTCCGCTGCGTGCCCCGCACGGGCTGCGACCACAACGGCCACATCTGGTGGATGGTGGCCCAGGACCAGGCGCTCGCCGATCGCATCATCGACGGTCTGCGCGGCGAGGGGATCCAGGCCACGTTCCACTACCAGGCTCTACACGCGTCGCCGTTCGCGCGGCAGCACCTCGGGACCGACGGCCTCGACCTGCCCCTGACCACCCAGGTCTCGGACTGCATCGTGCGCCTCCCGCTCAGTTCGTCGATGAACCGCAAGAAGGCGGAGACGGTGATGCGGGCGCTGAAGAAGGTGGTCTGAGGGCGTCTCCGCGGCGGCTTCCGCGATCGTTCGAATCTTGGATCCCTTTCGCGGGGCAGGCCGCCACCAGGTGCTTCTCGGACCCGCGGCACGCGGCCGATCGAGCCTCCATGCTCGCCCTTCGACAGCTCGCTTGCCCCGAGTGTGAAGAAGTCGGATCGACGGTCGCCGCGGCTTCCAGCGGGCCCTTCTGGTCGCGCCTCTTCGACACGTCCGACTTCCCCGCCCGCTGGAACTGCGGCACCTGGGACCCCACGCTCGGTTGGCTCCACATCGGTGCCGACCTCGCCACCTGGGCCGCATACCTCGCGATCCCGATCATGCTGTTGGTCGTGCTGCGCCGTCGGCGGCAGGACGTGCCGGCGCGGTGGCTCGGGCTGTTGTTCTGCGCGTTCATCGTCTCCTGCGGAACGGTGCACCTGTTCGAGGCGGTCATCTTCTACTGGCCGGCCTATCGCGTGGCGGCCGTGCTCAAAGTCATCACGGCGGTCGTCTCGGTGGTCACCGTGTTCGGACTCGCGCGGATCCTCCCGCACCTGCTCGAGCTGCGTGGGCCCAGTCAGCTCGAGGTGGAGGTGGCGGCGCGTACCGCGGCGCTGAGGGAGAGCGAACTGCGCCGCGCCGAGCTCCAGCATCGCGCCGAGCGCGCCGACGCGGCCAAGACCAGGTTCCTCGCGACGATGAGTCACGAGCTGCGGTCGCCGATCGCAGCGATCCTCGGTCACGTCGAGCTGTTGGACGATCCCGAACATCCGGTCGACGAGGACGAGCTGCGGCGCGGGTTCGAAGCGATCCACCGCAGCGTCGATCACCAGTTGGCGGTCATCAACGACGTGCTCGAGCTGTCGAAGATCGAGGCGGGCGAGATCCAGCTGGAGCTCGCTCCCCTCGATCCGAACGCCGTCGTGCGCGACGCCGTCGACATCGTTCGCATGCGCGCCGAGCGCAACAGCAACGAACTTCGAGTCGAGCGTGCTGTCGGAGCCGACTGGATCCACTCCGACGCCACGCGCATCCGTCAGGTCCTCGTGAACCTGCTCTCCAACGCCGCGAAGTTCACCTCGGAGGGGCGGATCGACGTGGCGGTCCGCGTGGTGGGGGAGCGCTCCAGCGAGGGCGAGATCGAGATCGAGTTCAGCGTTCGCGACACGGGTCCGGGTCTGGACGCCGAACAGTGTGAGTTGGTGTTCGAGCCCTACACCCAGGCCCGCACGGGCGACCACGTCCAGCACGGCGGCACCGGCCTCGGACTCCCGATCAGTCGCCGTCTGGCGCGTGCGTTGGGTGGAGACCTGGTGCTCGAATCCGAGCCGGGCCTCGGGTCCGAGTTCCGCTTCACGGTTCGGGCGCGCCAGGTACCGCCGATGGAGCCGACCGAGGAGCCGCGGCGGGAAGTGGCTCGGCTCGACGGTGTCACGGTCCTCCTGGTCGAGGACCAGCTCGATCTCGCGCTCGTGGCCAGCAAGCAACTCGCGCGCAGTGGTGCGCTCGTGACCCACGCGACGAGTGGTGAACGGGCGCTCGAGCTCCTGGGGGACGCCGGTGCTCCGTTCGACGTCGTGCTGCTCGATCTCCAACTCCCTGGGATCCAGGGGGACGAGGTCCTGCGTGCGGCGCGTGCCTTCGGTCACCGCGGTCCGATCGTGGCGCTGACCGCGAACGCGCTGGCGGAACGGCGCGCGGCGTGTCTGCGGATGGGATTCGACGGTTTCGCGACCAAGCCACTGCGCGGTCCCGCGCTGATCGAACTGGTGAGCGCGAACGTGCGCGGACGCGAAGCGGCGTGAGCGGCGGCGGTGGATCGACGGGCCGCGGTGGTCCGGCGACCCGCGACCGGCGCCGGTCGGCCGCCGCCGCTAGACTGCGGCGATGCTGATCGCTCCCTTCGCCCTCGTCCTCGCCCTCCAGTCCGCTCCCGACGACGCCGCGACCGCGCCGATCGCAGCCACCGTCACCGCACCGGACGCCGCGGCCGTCGGCGCGAGCCTCGAGGCCGCGGTCCGCGAACTGCTCGGCGCCCAGGAGAGCTACGTGCCCGACAACGCGGTGGGGGGCATGCCGGACGAGAAGCTCGAGGCCTGGCAGGAGGGTGAAGCGGCGCGGCTCGAGAAGCTGCGCGCCGAGAACGGGCCGGGCGTCGAGTGGCCGTACGAAGGCGTGTACCGCGTGCGCTCCGGGCGGCGGGCCATCATCCCGCCGGGCTACCGCGTCGGTGGGACCGCGATCGTGTGCGAGGCGCTCGTCGCGGCGCCCGGTCTCGACGAGGACGCGCCGCGCGTGGCGGCCATCGGTCGTTCGCTCGAGTTCATGGCGTCGATGCTCGACCCCGACGACGGCGATGCGGGACTCGCCCCGGGCCCGAAGGAGGGCTACGACGTGCGCGGTTGGGGGCACGCGCAGGCGCTGAGCCTCTACGTGCAGTTGCTCGCGCGCGATGCGAAGAGCGCCTTCCCGACGGGGGAGCAGCGCGAACGCATCGCCGCGCTCGTGCCGCACCTCGTCCACTGTCTCGCGGTCAACGAGACGCGCGGCGGCGGCTGGAACTACGCGGGCGGCGCGGTCAGCCCGTTCATGACGGCGACCACGCTCGACGCGCTGATGGACGCGCGCGACGCGGGCTTCGAGGTGGATGCCGAGCTGATCACGCGCGCGCTCGACGCGCTCGAGAAGAACCGCGCCGAGAACGGCGCCTTCGAGTACTCCGGACGCGCGCGCGGCGAAGTGGCGATGCACGCGTCGGCGGCCCGTTCGGCGGCGGCGGAACTCGTGTTGTTGCGCGCCGGTCGCAGTGACACGGATCGCCTGCACGCGGCGGTGCTCGGCTTCTTCGACGGGTGGGACGAACTGCTCGTGCGCAAGAGCCAACAGGGCACGCACGACCCCCCCTACGCCATCGCGCCCTACTACTTCATGTACGGCCACACCTGGGCGGCGCGTGCGATCGCGGCTCTCGACTCAGAGCGCCGTCCCGCGCTGCGCGAGCGCCTGCTCGAACACCTGTGGCGCACGCGCGAGGGCTCGGGCGTCTGGAACGACCGGATCTTCCCGCGCAGCGCGAGCTACGGCACGGCGATGGCGGTGCTGGCGATCACGGCGGGCTGAGCGGTGGGGGCCGGATGGAGCGGAATCGCGGCGGCCGTCCTCCCAACAACCAGCTTCGTCCCGGGGTCGCCAGCCCGCGCCCCACAGCCCGAACCCCTCCCATGAAGCTCCACCGCTCGAGCGCGCCGTCCACCCGGGCGGGCGCCGGTTTCGCCGGTCTCGTCCTGCCCCTCGGTCTCGTGATCGCCGGTTTCGCCGCCTCCTGTGCCGTCGGAAGCGACACGCCGTTGCCCGACGTCGGCTCGACGATCAAGTGCACCCTCGAGTCCGGCCGCAGCTTCGAGGGCCAGGTCGAGGACGTGGCCCCGGGTGCCGTCAAGGTGAACGACGTCTGGATCGACTGGGACCGCGTCGAGTTCTGGCATCCGGCACAGGGTTGAGCGCAGAGGTGCCGCCGCGCCCCTCAGTCCTGCGGCGCCAGCAACCGCAGCTCGACCTGCTCGCGCCGCAGTTGGCCGACGCGCACCGTGCGCTCGCTGGAACGATCACCGGCTCGCACCCGCAGGCGCAGTGAACCTTCGGGCACGTCCTCGAAGACGAAACGGCCCTCCTCGTCGGTCGCGAGCGACGGCAGCATCAGCGCCGGTTCGCTCGGGCTGGCGGCCAGGACCACGGCGCCCGCGATCGGCGCACCGGCCGCGTCGAGCACGCGCCCCTCGATCGCTCCGCCGCGCACTTCGACCAGCGCGGTTCCGCGGCGGCCGTCGTGCGTGATGGTCGCCGTGCCGAGCACCGGCCAGTTCGAGCCGCGCGCCCAGGGCGGCAGCACGCGCGCCTGGTAGCTGCCGAGCGTCAGGTCGTCGACCCGGAAGCGCCCGTCGCGGTCCACCTCGACGCGGCGTTCGACGCGCCCGTCGAGACCCGGCGCCGGCACCGGCCGCACGCCCGCGTTCGTCTGTTCGAGCGGAACGAGCGCCAGTTCGTAGCCGCGCGCGTCGCGATCGCCGGCGAGCGTCACGCGACCTTCGAGCACCTGACGCCGGATCGACGGCAGGGTCGGCGTCGGGGCGAAACGCGGCGGAAGTTCGACGCGCAGTGGCTCGGTGAGCGGCAGTTCCAGATCCAGATCCACGCCGGGCGCGGCCATCGGGACCGCTGCCAGCGTGGCGCGCCCGACCCGCGGCAGGCGTCGCAGCTCGAACGTCCCGAGCTCGTCGCTGTGCGTCCAGAACAGTTCCTCGTCGACGATCAGCGTCACGAGGACGTCCGACGCGCTCTCGCCGTTCGACGTCAGGACCGCGCCGCGCAAGACGCCCGACCGTTCGGCGGCCGTGGGCAGTCCGAGCTGTTCGAGCGTGCGCGGCGCTTCGATCGCGCCCACGTCCACCGGCACGCCGGGGCGATCGACGATCTGATGGATCCACAGGCCGAGCAGCCACAGGAGCAGCACCGCGATCACGGCGCGGCGCACGAACTCGCGGCGACCGGAGCGCGGCCTGGGGGCGGCCGCGGATCCGGTGCCCGCTGTTTCCTGGGCGTCGCCCGCTCGGTCGACCGCGCTCACTCGAAGGCCCCCGTCGCCACGATCGCGGCGACCACCTCGTCGCGCATCTCGCGCGCCACGTCGAACTCGCTGCAGTCGAGTCCTTCGACCCCGCGCCGGAAGCGGCCGAGACCGCGCGCTCCGGCCCGCGCGTAGGCGAGCAGTCGCAGCGCCAACTGCAATCGGTCGCAGACGCGGGCGAAGCGGGCCTCGCGCGTCTCGCCGATCAGGTACTCCTCGAGCCGCGCGCGCGACTGCGGCCCGAAAGGCTCGAGCAGCGCGTCGCCCGCGGCCTCTTCGGCGCTGCGCTTGGCACCCGGCGGCAGAAGGTCCGCGGCCGTGCGCGGCAGATCGCCGAGCCGCGCCTCGGGCAGATCGTGCGCCACGCAGAGGGTCACGACGCGATCGACGTCGAGCGGCGGCTCCACCTGGGTGCCGAGGGTCAGCGCGAGCGTCGCCACCCCGTGGGAGTGCGCGGCGATCGACTCGGCCTGGGGCAGCCCCGCCTGGAGCCAGCCCGTGCGCGGGAGTCGCTCGAGCGCGAGCATCTCGAGCAGCGCGGCCAGCGCCGGTGAATCGTCGTCGGAACGCATGTGGTACTCGGGCGGCAGGTTCACGGATCGCGAGCGGTTGACCGGCCCGCGCGGGTTCCACCCGCCTGGCGGCAGCTTATAGTGCCGGGCCGCTCATGCTCCTTCGACTGCGCCAGGGCCTCGCGCCCCACGAACTCCGGACCGTCATCGACGAGGCCGGTCGCCAGGGAGCGACCGTGCGCTTCCTCGACGACGCGCGGACCCTGGCCGAGCTCGAGGGCCCGTTCCAGGCCAGCGCCCGCGCGCGCTTCGAGGACCTGTGGGCCGTGGTCTCGATCCTCGACGCGAAGGACGCGCCCGAGCTGCACCAGACCGTCCGGCCGGGCGCCGGTGGGGTGGACACGATCGAGGCCGGACACGCGCGCTTCGGCGGCGGCGACCTGTCGATCGTGGCCGGACCCTGCGCCGTCGAGGACCGCGACGCGCTGCTCGAGATCGCGCGGCACGTCGCCGACGCCGGCGCGACGCTCCTGCGCGGCGGAGCCTACAAGCCGCGCACGTCGCCCCACGCCTTCCAGGGCCTCGGCGAAGCGGGCCTCGCGCTGCTCGACGAAGCCCGGGCGCTGACCGGACTCGGCATCGTGACCGAGGTCCTCGACCCGCGCGACGTCGAGAAGGTCGGAGCGGTCGCCGACGTGTTCCAGATCGGAGCGCGTTCCATGGCGAACTCGGCGCTGTTGACCGAGGTCGGTCGCTACAGCGCGGAACACGGCACGCCGGTCCTCGTGAAGCGCGGCATCGCGGCCTCGGTCCGCGAGCTGTTGCTGGCGGCCGAGTACGTGCTGAACGAGGGCACGAATCGCGTGATCCTGTGCGAGCGCGGTATCCGCAGCTTCGACAACGTCACGCGCAACCTGCTCGATCTCGGTGCCGTGGCGCACCTCAAGGGCGCGACGCACCTGCCGGTCGTCGTCGATCCCAGCCACGCCGCCGGACGGGCCGATCTGGTCCTGCCGCTGGGTCTGGCCGCGGTCGCCGCCGGTGCCGACGGGCTGTTGGTGGAGGTCAATCCGCGACCGGAGACGACCCACTCCGACGGAGCCCAGGCCCTGTCGCCGAGCGCCTTCGTCGATCTGGTTCGCCGGGTCGAAGCGCTGGCCCAGGTCTGCGGTCGGCGCGTGGTGCGCGTGGCGCGCGAAGCGGTCTGAGCGCGGGCCGGAGTGCGCCGCGCTCCTCGAGCGCGGGCACTCGGAGGAGGGCGGGCTACACTTCGGGCGACCCCACCCGGACCCCGTGACCGACTCTTCCCCCCAGTTCGGCGGCGACCCGTCGGGCGGCGACCCGCCCACCGACGAGTTCGCCCAGCTCGACGCGGAGCGCAGCTTCATGCTGAAGCGCATCCTGCACATCCTGCTGGGGCTGTTCGTCGGATTCGCCGCCGTCGACGCGGTGGTGGCCCAGGTGGACGCGTCGGAGAACGAGGCGGAGATGGAGCTCGGGCACCCGCTCCTGTCCTGGACGAACACGGTCGACTACCACGACCCCGTCCTCGACCGGCACCACGACCGCTACGGCCTGCGCAATCGCGAGATCGAGGCGGACGCCGATCCGACCGAGGTGCGCATCGCGGGTTTCGGCGAGTCGAGGATCTACGGCGCGGGCGAAGGCGTGGCCCAGGACGACGTCTGGAACCACGCGCTCGAGCGCCTTCTGAACGCGAACCGACGCGTCCCCGTGCGCGTGCTCAACGGCGGGGTGATGGGGTACTCGGTGGCCCAGTCCTGCCGGCGGGCGGTGCTGTTGCTCGACGCGCTGGAACCCGACCTCGTCTTCGTCACCGTGGCCGCGACGCCCCAGGCGCTGATCGAGGACCCCGACCTAGGCGGCTTCGTCGAGGTGGACGGGCGTTTCGTGTCGCGCGCGATGGCCGCCCGTTGGCCCGAGCCGCTCCTGCCGCTCGTCGCTCTCGGTGACGCGGTCCTCGGACGTTGGTCCGCGATCTACACGCGCCACAAGAATCGCGAGGTCATGCAGGGCGACCTGCCGCCGTTCTTCCTGCGCTGGCGCTACTTCGGCGATCCGAAGGGCCGCGACTACCTCGAGCGGTGCCTGCAGGCGACCTGGGACTCGGTCAGCGATCTGCGCACGGCCTGCGAGGAGCGCGGGATCGAGCTGCGGTTCGCGATCCTCCCCGACACCGAGGTCGCCACCGCCGAGCGCTGGAAGGAGTGGTTGCAGAAGAACGGGAGCCTGTGGGGGCTGCCCGCCGACACGCAGCCCGAGCGCTCGATCGACGCGCTCGAGGCCAAGCTGAACGGGCTCGGCGTCGAGACCTGGAACATGACGCCCGAGGTCAAGGGCATGGGGAAGTACTTCTTCCAGCACTACATCCGCGACGACGTGCACCACTGGACGCCCAAGGGGCACCAGCGCGTCGCCGAGGGTCTGATGCGCTGGCTCTTGAAGGACGGCCTCTTGAAGCGACTGACGACCGAGCGCGCCGCGAACCCGCGCACCCAGCCCTTCGGCCCTCCGCCGCGCTGAGCGACCACGCGCGCGGCCACCGTCCGATCCATGCTCTTCCAAAGCGTCGAATTCCTGGTCTTCATGGCCGTGCTCCTGCCCCTGTTCTGGGCGCTGGCGCGGCGGCGAGGACGCAGGCAGGCGCTCCTGCTCGTCGGCTCGTACCTCTTCTACGGGATGTACGAAGCGTGGTTCCTCACGCTGATCGTCTTCTCGACGCTGCTCGACTACCAGTGCGGTCAGCGGATCCAGACGGCGCGTGACACGGGCGACCGCACGAGCGCGAAACGTTGGCTGTGGCTCAGTCTCGTCGGCAACCTCGGTGTCCTCGGCTTCTTCAAGTACACCGACTGGTTCTTCGACAACATGCAGTGGGTCGCGACCGCGCTCGGCAGCGGTGTCGACCTCGTCGCGTTCAAACGCAGCCTGCTGCCGGACTTCATCCAGGCCGGCTACGCGAACACGCTGACGCCCGAGATCGTGCGGGACATCGTGTTGCCCGTCGGCATCTCGTTCTACACGTTCCAGACGCTCAGCTACACGATCGACATCTACCGCGGGAAGTTGAAGCCCGCGCGGTCGTTCGGCGACTTCGCTCTGTTCGTGTCGTTCTTCCCGCAGCTGGTGGCGGGCCCGATCGTGCGCGCGGCGGAGTTCCTGCCCCAGCTCGACCTCCTGCCGCGCATCGACCGCCAGCGCCTGCACGAGGCCCTGTGGCGCATCGGTTGCGGTCTGACGCGGAAGATCGTCTTCGCGGACCTGATCGGCCTGTACCTCGTCGATCCGGTCTTCAACGACCCGCTCGCCTATTCGGCCGAGGTCCACGTCCTGGCGATCATCGGATTCGGTTTCCAGATCTACAACGACTTCGCCGGCTACTCGGAGATGGCGATCGGCGTGGCCAAGTTGTTCGGCTTCGACCTGCCGGAGAACTTCGCCTACCCGTTCCGCTCGATCTCGGTGCGCGAGTTCTGGACGCGCTGGCACATGACACTGTCGTTCTGGTTGCGCGACTACGTTTTCCAGCCTCTGGGCGGTTGGCGCAGCAAGATGCCGCGCGCGGCGTTCAACAACATCGCGACGATGGTGTTGATCGGCCTGTGGCACGGCGCCAGTTGGCTGTGGGTCTGGTACGGCCTCGTGAACGCGATCGCGATGATCGTCGAGGTGCAGTGGCGTCAGTGGCGCAAGAAGCGCGCGCGGGCGGCCGGCGTGAAGTTCGAACTGGCCCAGCCGGGCACGCTCGCGTGGTGGATCAAGGCGGCCTTCGCCTATCCGTACTTCATCGTCATCGTCTTCGGTTCGAGCGCGTCGATCCGCGCCGGCACCTGGGAGACGATGGGCAACATGTTCCTGCGCGCCGGTGACAAGGGCATCGAGAGCCTGTCGGTCTGGGCCCTCGTCGTCTTCGTCGGCACCTGGGCGCTGATCCTCCTGCCGCGCAGCTGGGTCGACTTCACCCACCGCCTCGTGCACCGCGCACCGACCTGGCTCGTGGCCGTGTGGCTGGGAACGATGGTCGCGGTGACGGCGCTCCTGTTGATCGGCCAGCAGCCGTTCATCTACTTCCAGTTCTGAGCGCACAGGCTCCACCGCGAACGTCGAGGCGAGCCCGTCGAGGGACGCGCGCTCGATATGCTCGGAGCCCCCGTCCGACCCATCGGTCGCACACCGACGCTCGTTCCCCCCACGAACTCGACCCATGCGCACCCCCTACATCGCCGGCAACTGGAAGCTGAACCTCGACCGGGCCGGAGCCCTCGACCTGGCGCGCGGGATCGCGGCCGCCACGAGTGACGCGACCGGCGTCGACCTCGCCGTCGCACCGCCCTACGTCCACATCGAAGCCGTGGCCGAGGCCCTGCGCGGAACGAGCGTGCGCGTCGGCGCCCAGAACTGCTGCGACCAGGACAGCGGCGCCTTCACGGGCGAGATCTCGGCGCGGATGCTGAAGGAGGTGGGGGCCACGTTCGCGATCGTCGGCCACTCCGAACGGCGCCACGTCTACGGCGAGAGCGACGAGCTGATCGCGGCCAAGCTCGGTGCGGCGCTCGCCGGCGGGCTCGACGCGATCCTGTGCCTCGGCGAACTGCTCGAGGAGCGCGAGGCCGGCCGGACCGAGTCGGTGGTCCGGCGCCAACTGACCAGCGCGCTCGCGGACTTCGATCGGGCGCACCTCGGCCGGTTGACCCTGGCCTACGAGCCGGTCTGGGCGATCGGCACCGGGAAGGTCGCCACGCCCGACCAGGCCGAGGAAGTGCACGCGTTCGTGCGCGGCCTGCTCGCCGGACTGTTCGACGACGCCGCGGCCGCGTCCGTGCGCATCCAGTACGGCGGTTCGGTCAAGCCCGACAACGCGCGCGAGCTGCTCGGTCGGCCGAACGTGGACGGCGCGCTGGTGGGTGGAGCGTCCTTGAAGGCCGACTCCTTCACCGGGATCGCCGCGGCCATCCGCTGACCGGCGGCGGGCGTGGCCCCGCTCGCCGTGCCGCTCGCCGTCCCGGCCCGTGGACGGCTCAGGTCCCGGCCCGCGCCGCTGCCCCGTCGCGCCCGTCGCGGCGGCTACTGTCGCCCGCGTGCTGGTCCAGACGCTCCTCTTCCTGGTGCTCGCCCTCTCGGCGATCGCGCTCGTCGTGCTGGTCCTCGTGGACGGATCCGAGGACACGGTGCGCCCCAAACTGCGGCGGGCGCTCTTCTACACGGCGGTCGTCTTCCTCGTCAGCGCGGCCACGATCGTGGTGACCTCCTCGGGGCGGACGGGCTCGCTGCTCGAGGCCCGCGAGCACTGACGGACGGCCGCCGGGGGGCGAATCTGGCCGCTCGCGGCAGGTCCAGGGTTCGCTCGCCGCGCTGGTTCGCGGCCGATCCCGCCACCTCGAGGCCGCAGCGGCCCGCACGGGCGGCGCCCGAGAGCCGGCCGAAGGGTGGCCCGGTGGCCCTCGCGGCGCTATCGTGTCCGCCCTTCGACGCCTGGGACCCCGCCTCCGCGGATCGGTCACCGGCGCCCTCCGAGCTGCCGCTCCATTGGCATGTTCCTCGAAACGATCCTCTACCTGGTCTTCGCGCTCTCGTCGCTGCTCCTGATCGTCGTGATCCTCGTCCAAGAGGGTCGCGGTGGCGGTCTCGGCGATGCCTTCGGTGGCGCCGGCCAGCAGACCTTCGGCGTCGGTGCGCGCGGCATCACCCGCTTCACGGCCGCGGTGGCGCTCGTCTTCATGGGTTCGGCCCTGACGATCGTCCTGCTCGCGAAGTCCTCGTCCGGTTCGGTCATCGGTGACGGCGTCGACACGGTCGAGCCGGTCGGCGAACAGCCGGCGGGCGGAACGCCGGTCGAGTGAGCGGCGTGTCCGGGAACGACGTGCTCGGGAGCGGCGAGGTCCTCGACCTTCTGCGCCGTGAGAACGCCCTGCTCGAGGGGCACTTCCTGCTGTCGAGCGGACTGCACTCGGACCGCTACTTCCAGTGCGCGCTCGCTCTGTGCGATCCGCGCAGCGCCGGCCAGCTGGCGAACGCACTCGTGGCGCGCCTCGCGGCCGAAGGACTCGAGTACGACCTGGTCGTCGGACCGGCGCTCGGCGCCGTGGTCTGGGCCCAGGAAGTGGCGCGCGCGGCGGGGACGAAGTCGTTCTTCACCGAGCGCAAGGGCGAGAAGGGCGCGGGCATGGCGCTGCGCCGCGGATTCGTCATCGCGCCGGGAACGCGCTGCCTCGTCGTCGAGGACGTGGTCACCACCGGCGGCTCCGCGAAGGAGGTCATCGACCTTCTGAACGAGATCGGCGCGAAGGTCGTCGCCGTCGGCAGCGTGGTGAACCGCTCGGGCGGCAACCCCTTCGCCGACCTGGGCCTGCCGTTGGTCGCACTGGCCGAGGTCACCGCGCGCACGTGGGCCCCCAGCGATCCGCCCGAAGGCTTCGAGAACTCCACACCGATCAAGCCCGGCAGCCGGGCCTGATCCAGACGCGAACCACGACGAGCCCGACCTGCCCATGCGCTCGATGACAGGATTCGGTGCCGCGACCGCGGAGCACGCGACGGTGCGTGTGACCGTCGAAGCGCGTTCGGTCAACCACCGCTTCCTCCAGGTGAAGGTGCGCCTGCCCCACGACATGGGCGCGCTCGAGGCCGACGTCGAGAACCTGGTCAAGCAGCGGCTCGGGCGCGGTTCGGTGAATCTCTCCGTGCGCGTCGAGCCGGTCGGCGGCGCGGCGACCGTGCGCGTCGACGAGGACGTGGTGGCGCGCTATCGCGAACAGCTCGAACAACTCGCGGCCACCGCCGGCGTGCCGTTCACGCTCTCGCTCGCCGAGTGGGCGCACCTGCCGGGCGTGCTCGAGACGCGCTCGACCGAGTTCGATCCGCGCGCCACCAAGGCGGCGCTGATGGAGGCCACGGCCGGAGCGCTCGACGGCCTGGTCGAGATGCGCGACCGCGAGGGGCTCGCCATGGCGGACGACCTCGCGCGGAACGCCGCCGAACTGAAGGCGACCGTCGCGCTCATCGCCGAGCGTGCGCCCGACGTCGTGAAGCGGCTGCAGGACGAACTGCGTCGCCGCGTCGCGCTGCTCGTCGACCGTCCGACGATCGAAGCCGACGAGCTGGCGCGCGAAGTAGCGTCGATCGCCGACCGCGCGGACATCGCCGAGGAACTCTCGCGTCTCGAGGCGCACCTCGGCGCACTCGGCGATCTGCTCGGCAGCGGGACGGATGCGGTCGGTCGCAAGCTCGACTTCCTCGTGCAGGAGCTCTTCCGCGAGGTGAACACCGTAGGGTCCAAGTCTGCCGACGCGCAGATCGCCCATTGGGTCGTGGACGCGAAGACCGCGATCGAACGGCTGCGCGAGCAGGTCCAGAACGTCGAATGAGCTCCGTGAACCACAGCAACGGACCGGGACGCGCCGTCGTCATCTCGGGGCCCTCGGGCAGCGGGAAGAGCACGATCGGCCGTCGTCTGCGCCAGGACCCGCGCGTCGTCTTCAGCGTTTCGTGCACCACGCGCGCGCCGCGACCCGGCGAGGAACACGGCGTCCACTACCTCTTCGTCGACGAGCAGGAGTTCAAGGGCGGCATCGCGTCCGACCGCTTCCTCGAGTGGGCCGAGGTCTACGGCAACCTCTACGGCACGCCGCGCGGTCCGCTCGACGAAGCGGTGCTGGGCGGCAAGGTCTTCCTGCTCGAGATCGACGTCCAGGGTGCGCTCCAGGTGCGACAGCGTCTGCCCGAGGCCCTGTTCATCTTCATCGACGTGCCCGACGACGCCGAGCTGCGTCGGCGCCTCGAGGGCCGCGGCACCGAGACGCGCGAGGTGGTCGAGCGTCGACTGGCGAAGGCCCGGGCCGAGCGCGAGCAGCGCGGCGCGTACGATCACGTCGTGGTCAACGACGACGCCGAGCGCGCTTATCGCGAGACCTGCGCGTTGATCGGGCTCGAGCCGCGCGCGGACGACGCGCCGCAGGACTGAGCGGGCCGTTGGACGAATCGACCGAGCGGCACCGAGGCACGGTGCCCACCCACGAGGAACACGCATGAACGAGATCACGGGCAACGTGCTGCTGGGCTGTTCGGCCTCGGCGGCGCTCCACAAGGGCTGCGACCTGGCCAGCAAGCTCAGCCAGGCCGGTCACCGCGTGCGCTGCGTCCTCACGCCGCGCGCCGCCGAACTGATCTCGCCCCAGCTCTTCGAGGCGCTGACCGGCGAGCCCGCGGGTTCGACCGAGTTCGGCTCCGAGCGGCGCGGCGCGATGGACCACATCGATCTGTCCCAGTGGGCCGACGTGATCGTCGTGGCTCCGGCCTCGGCCGATCTGATCGGGCGCATCGCGAACGGGATCGCGGGCGATCTGCTCACGACGACGCTGCTGGCCACCTCGACGAAGGTCCCGCGGCTGTTCTCGCCCGCCATGAACCCGATCATGTGGGAGGCGCCGGCCGTGCGCCGCAACGTCGCACGCCTGATCGAGGACGGCTGGGTCCAGGCCGATCCGGGTTCCGGGCACATGGCCTGCGGCGTCGAGGGGACCGGTCGGATGGCCGAGCCCATGGACCTCGTCCCGCGCGTCGCCGCTCTGCTCGAACAGGCCTTCGACGCGAGGTCCTGACCGTGGCGAAGAAGACGGCGAAGAGAGCGGCGAAGAAGGCCGCGACGAAGAAGGGCCAGGAGGGACCGCCGCCGCGCCGCGTGGTCGTGACCGCCGGGCCGACCCGCGAGTACATCGACCCGGTCCGCTACCTGTCGAACGAGTCCAGCGGGCTGATGGGTTTCGAGATCGCCAAGGCCGCCGCCGAGCGCGGGGACGACGTCGTCCTCATCGCGGGCCCTGTCCACCAGCCGACGCCGGACGGCGTCACTCGCGTCGACGTGACGAGCGCGCGCGACATGCTGGAGGCGCTGCGCGAGCACTTCCCCGAATGCGATGTCCTGATCATGGCCGCCGCTGTGGCCGATTTCAGGCCGAAGCGCCGGCTGGCGGGCAAGTGGCGCAAGAAGGACGACGGCACGGACACGGCCACGATCGAGTTGGTGAAGAACCCCGACCTCTTGGCGACGATCGCGCGGCGCAAGGGGGAGCGACTGGTGGTGGGCTTCGCGCTCGAGACCGGGGACGGCGTCCGCCGCGCCCTGGGCAAGATGCGCCGCAAGAACGCCGACTTCGTGGTCCTCAACGACGCCTCGGCCCTCGGTGCGACCACCACGTCGGTGACCGTTCTCGGGCGGGACGGGTCGGCGCGCGAGATCCGCGGACGATCGAAGTCGCACGTCGCGCGGCACTTGGTGCGCCTCGAGCGCCCGCGGACGGCCGCCGCCGGACGCTGATCGAACGGTCCGCTCGCGAGCGCGCCCACCCACGGCTCGCTGGACGCCCGTCGGGAAGCTGACCGGGAGTGCGCGATTCCAGTGTCGCGACGGGCACCGGGGCGCGCTGTTCCTTGCTCGAAAGGGCCCGTACGCGCGATTCTCTGGCGAGAACGATCGCCTCCGCACCTCGGCGCGGCGGGCGCGTGGTGTCGACGCCCCGCGCCGCCCGCGACGCGTCCGGCGATCGGCCCGACGGTCCGTGGCCCAGCGGCTCCTCCCGCGGCCCCCGGACCACTCGGGACCAGCCTCGATGGGACGGTGCTCCGGCGCTGCCCACCTCGTCCGGGACCCGTCCCGTCCGGACTCCTCCTCGGATCCCCGCCGCGGCCGCCACTCGGCCACCCCGGCGGCTCCACCGGTCGACCGCGCTCCCCGCCGGTCGGTCCCGTCCGCGTCCGGAACCTCGGCGCGTCGCCCCCCCGCGGCAACCATGGCCAAGCGCACGTCCAAACGCTCCTCGAAGAAGAAGAGCACCTCCGAACCCTCCATCGTCGCGCGCGCGTTCAAGCGCATCGGCGCGACGCTCTCGAGCCTCGCCGTCGGGCGCGAGGTCGACGAGGAGACGAGCGGCGTGCTGCAGGAGATCAAGGGCCTGCTCTTCATCGGGTTCGCGTTGTGGCTGGGCGTCAGCGCGGTCAGCTACTTCGATCCCCAGACGGATCCGCGGTCGGCCTCGTTCAACTACGGCGGCGCGCTCGGCGTCTATCTGGCGCGTTTCGCGCTCTACTCGGTCGGCTGGAGCAGCTACCTGCTCTGCTTCCTGGGTCTGGCCTGGGGCGTGGTGCTGATGAGCGGGCGCCACGTCTACTTCCCGTGGGTCCGCGTGTTCGGAGGCATCTGCCTCCTGTTCGCGTCCGCGATCCTGTTCGAGCTGGCGTTCGGCTCCGGGTACGCGGACCGCACGCTCGCGCTGCAGCAGGTCGGCGCAGCGACGGGCAATCGCCTCGAGTTCGGGCCCGGTGGTTGGCTCGCCGAACAGCTCGTGCGCGGAGCTTCGGACCAGGGCGGACCGGCCGGCGTGTTGGTCGAGAACTTCGGTCTCCTGGGCGCGTGGATCCTCGCGCTGCTCGTCACGGCCGCGAGTTTCATGCTGGCCACCGAGCTGGCGTTCGTGCCGGCGATCACCGCTTTCGTGCACTGGCTCGGCGAACGCCGCAGCACGCGCGGCGAGTCGACCTTCTCGGCGCTCGGCGGTTGGACGCGCGCGACCCTCGCGTCGTGGTGGGACTTCCTGCGCGGCGGCGACGTGGAGCTCGCGCCGGTGCCCGGCAAGACGACTGCGAAGAAGTCGACGAAGAAGGCCGCGAAGAAGGCCGCCAAGAAGACGCCCGCGAAGAAGAAGGCCGTCGTCGAGCCGGAGCCGGAAGAGGAGTACGAGGACGAGGAGTACGACGACGAGGAGTGGGACGAGTCCGCCGAGGCCGACGAGGAGTGGGAGGAGGACGAGGCCTACGACGACGAGCCCGTCGCCGAGGACGACGGCGAGTGGATCTACGAGGACGAGGAAGAAGCCGACGACGAGGACGGCGAGTGGGAGTACGCCGACGACGACGGCGAATGGGAGGAAGGTGACGACGAGGAGTGGGAGGAAGCCGCCGAGCTCGAACCCGCCCCGAAGAAGTCCAACGCCGCACTGGTCAAGAAGAAGCTCGCCTTCAAGGCCTCCGAGCCGAAGGTCTACGACCCGCCGACGCCGCCCAAGGGCCCGTGGAAGTTCCCGCCGCTCGATCTTCTGATCCCGCCGGACTCCTCGCGCGCCAACAGCCGCACGCAGGAAGAGATCGAGACCGAGGCGCGCCGACTCGAGCAACAGCTCGCCAGCTTCCGCGTCGAGGCCACGGTCGTCGGCAGCACCGTCGGACCCGTCGTCACGCTCTACGAACTCGAGGTCGCCGAGGGCACGCGCCTCAACAAGGTCACCCAGCTGTCGAACGAGATCGCCGCCGCCCTGCGCGCCAAGTCGATCCGCGTCATCGCGCCCATCCCCGGCCGTTCGACGGTCGGCGTCGAGGTGCCCAACGCCAAGCGCAGCCTCGTGCGCTTCAGCGAGCTGATCACGAAGGAGGCCTACGACCCGAAGCACTACGCGCTGCCGATGTTCCTCGGCATGGACGCGGAGGGCAATCCGGTCGTCGAGGACCTGGCGCGCATGCCGCACCTCCTCATCGCGGGTCAGACGGGTTCGGGCAAGTCGGTCTGCATCAACACGATCATCGCGAGCCTGATGCTGACGCGCTCGCCGCACGACGTGCAGACGATCATGATCGACCCGAAGATGGTCGAGCTGCAGATGTTCTCGAACATCCCGCACCAGATGTGCCCGGTCGTGACGGACATGAAGTACGCCACGAACGTGCTCGAGTGGGCGTGCGAGAAGATGGAGATGCGCTACGAGCTGTTCAAGAACGCCGGCGTGCGCAACATCAAGGGCTACAACGCGCTCGGCGAGAACGAGAAGAAGCTCGAGGAACGCATGGGCGAGAACTGGAGCGCCGAGCGCACGCCGCGCCGCGTTCCGTACATCGTCGTCATCATCGACGAGATGGCCGACCTCATGATGACCTCCAAGAAGGAGGCCGAGGGCGCCATCACGCGTCTCGCGCAGAAGTCGCGTGCGGTCGGCATCCACGTCATCGTCGCGACGCAGCGTCCGTCGACGAACGTCATCACCGGCGTCCTGAAGGGCAACCTGCCGACGCGCATCGCGTTCACGGTCGCGTCCAACCAGGACAGCCGCGTCATCCTCGACAAGCCGGGCGCGGAGAAGCTGCTCGGCCAGGGCGACATGCTCTACACGCCGCCCGCGTCGAGCCTCACCGTGCGTGCCCAGGGAGCGCTCGTCGAGGACAGCGAGCTGCACAACCTCGTCGACTACATCTGCGAGGAGTCGGCCCCGAGCTTCAACCAGGAGCTCGTGCAGGTCGCGACCGGTGCGACGCGCAGCGACACCGACGGCGGCGGGATGGATCCCGCGGCCGAGGACGAACTGTGGGACCAGGCCGTGCGCGCGGTGCTCTCGACGCGCCGCGGTTCGGCGTCCCTGTTGCAGCGGCACCTGAAGGTCGGATACACGCGCGCCTCACGCCTCATCGACATGATGGGCGAGGTGGGCATCGTCGGAAGTCACAAGGGCAGCAAGTCCCGCGAGGTGATGCTGTCCCTCGAAGAGTGGGAAGAGATGCACGGCGTCGCGAGCGGCGTCAACGAGGACCATGAGTAAGCGCAAACGGAACAAGGGAAAGCGGCAGCGTCAGAAGAAGGCCCAGCGGACGCAGGGGGCGAACAACGCCGCCAACGCGCCGAAGGACGCCGGTCTGTACGACGCGGACGACGAGACCGAGTCGGGCAGCGACGAGACGCCGGTGGCGGTCGTCGCACCGACGCCTCGAGCGACCCGGGCGCCGTCCAAGCCGGCGTTGCGGTCCGTGGACGACGAGCCCAAGGTCGCGGCTTCGACGACGCGCGCCACGTCGCCGTCGGGCTCCACGCCCGTGGCCAAGGCTTCGGACAAGGTCCCTGCACGCACCGAGTCCAAGGCCAGCAGCGTGGCCGACATCGAAGGCGAGGACTGGGGGCGTTTCGCCTCGTTGGCCGCGCTCTTCGCCCTCGGCTCCTTCGTGACCGTGTCCGTCGTCGCCGCCCTGTGGAAGGGCACCCCGGTCGACGGCCAAGCGGTCAACGTGACCACGGGTCTCATGGGCGGCGTGATCGGCGTCTTCGGTCCGCTCGGAACCTCCGCCGTCGGTGCGCTCCTCATGGGGCTCGCCGCGACGCAGATCATCGCGCCGCGTCCGCTGCGTTGGCCGCTGGCCCTGGCCGCGCTCCCCGCGTTGGCCCTCGGCGGCGCGTGGCTGACCGGCAAGGGCAGCGTCGGCGCTCTGCTCGGTGGCAACTTCATGGTGCTCGGCATCCTGCTGGGACTCATCGGTCTGGCAGGTGGCGCGCTGCTCGTGGCCATGGCGCACGGGTTCTCGCTCGAGCGCCTGCGTCCGAAGCGCGAGGTGAAGGTTCGGACCGAGGACGAGGTCGAAGTGCGTCCGCTCGCCAGCGCGAAGGCCGCGCCGGTGCTGGCCGCCGCCGTCGCTCCCGCGGCGACGGCGCCCGCGCCCGTCGAACAGCACGCGCCCGCGAAGCCGACCCGGTCGAGCGAGCCCGCGCCGGTCGTCGCAGCCGAGGAGCCGGTCGCAGCGGCCGCCGCTCCCGATCGCGATCGCGTCCAACCGCTCGGTGGCGGCGCGCCGGTCGCGACCCCCGTCGCCAAGCCCGCGCCGCCCGAGCCCGAGCGCAACGTGGTCCGCGTCCTCGGCGGTGCGTCCGACGAGCAGGTGACCGGCGGACCCGTCGTGAAGGCGAAGGAGGAAGCGCCGAAGGAGCTCGAGGTTCGGATCCTCAAGCGCGGCGTGCCCGTCTCGAACGCAGCCGACGGCGAGATCCAGGTGGCCCCCCACGAGGGTGAGATCGACGAGCCCCGTCCGTACGTTCCCAAGGCGTCGGCGGCGAGCGCCCCGGCCCCCGCGGCGGCGCCGAAGCGCACCGTGACCTTCGCCTCGGCCGACGACGGCGCGACCGCCAGTGTCGCTCCGGCTCCCGTCGCTCCCGGCGCGGTCGAAGAGACGCCGCGCCCGATGGGTGGTGAGGCGAGCGAAACCGACGCTGACACCGAGGTCGCCGAAGTCGAGGAGTGGGAGCCCGTCGCCGCGACCGCCGCTCCCACCGAGACCGTCACCGACGAGGAAGAGGTCGAGGACGACGACGAGGAGTGGGAGTACGAGGAAGAAGCCGAAGCCGACGACGAGGAGTGGGAGGAGGACGACGAAGAAGAGGACGAAGAGTCCGACGGCGGCTCCGTCGCGGTCCTCGAGGACGGCTCCGAAGAGGAGTCGGACGAGGACGACGAAGAGTGGGAGTACGAGGAGGAGGACGACGACGACGAAGTCCAGGCCTCCGACGCGGACGATGAGGAAGAGGACGACGACGAGGAGTGGGAGGACGAGGAGGACGAGGAGGTCGAGGAGACCGACGACGTGCTCGCCTCGGACGCCGAGGAAGAGGACGACGAAGAAGAGGACGACGAGGACTCCGAGACGACCGCCGCGGAAGCGTCCGAGGAGGACGACGACGAGGAGTGGGAGTACGAGGAGGAGGACGAGCCCGAAGAGGTGCTCGCGTCGGCCGAAGAAGCCGAGGACGAGGACGTCGAGGAGGAGGAGTTCGAAGCCGAGGTCGCTCTCGAGGACGAGGACGAGGTGGAGCCGGCGCTCGAGCCGGTCGCCGAGGTCGTCGTCGAGGTCGTCGTCGAAGCGGCAGAGCCCGAGCCCGAACCCGAGCCCGTCGTCGTGGCCGAGGCCGCGACCGAGGAGCCGGCGGAAGAGCCGGTCGACGTCGCGGCCGAGGACGTGGTCGAAGAACCGGTGGCCGAGGCACCCGTCGCAAAGCCCGAACCCGAACCCGAACCCGCTCCGGCCCCCGCTCCCAAGAAGCGCGCCTCGCGCTCGAAGAAGAAGGCCGCGGCCGCCGAGGTCGAACCCGTCGTCGCCGACGTGGCCGACCCCGCCGTGCCGATCGAGCAGCGCAGCCTGTTCGCCGACGACTCCGCGGAGAACGACGTCGTCCTCACGCCGACCGCGCCTTCCGCGCCGAAGGACCGCGAACGCCTCCTGTTCGAAGCGGGTCGCATGTTCGTGGTCGAAGGCCGGGTCGCCGTCTCCATGCTCCAGAAGCGCTTCGGCCTCGACTTCAAGGAGTCGACCGAGGTCATGGACGAGCTCCAGGAGCGCGGTCTGATCGGGCCCTACATGGGCGGCTCGCGACGCGAGATCCTGATGGATGCCGACACCTGGCGCGAGACGGTGGGCGTGGGCTGAGCGACGCCGACCGCCACGGCCCCCGCGGCCGCCCGAGGAGGGGCCCGTTCCGACCGAGGAGCGGGCCCCTCCTTCGTTACGATGCGCCCGTGAGCCGCTCCAAGACCCCCTCCGACGCCGATCCCGTGGCCGTCGCGCTCGTCCACCTGGGCTGTGCGCGCAACCTGATCGACTCCGAACTCATCCTCGCCCGCATGGCCGAGGAGGAGCTGCTGGTGACCCCGGTGCTCGAGGACGCCTCGGTCGTCGTCATCAACACCTGCTCGTTCATCGGGGAGGCGCGGGCGGAGTCCTACGCGCGCATCGAGGAGCAGGTGGAGCGCAAGCGCCGCGGCGAACTCAACGCGGTGGTCGTCGCCGGCTGCCTGGTCGAGCGCTACCGCCGCCAGCTGATCCGCCAACTGCCCGACGTGGACCTGTTCTGCGAGATCTCGGACTACCGCGACCTCGCCAAGCAGGTGCGGCGCATCGGTTCGGGGCACCGCTCGCCCGGCTACCTCGAGGCGATCGAACGGCGCGCCGGCGACCGCGAGGACTCGCGTCTGCTCGCCACGCCCGGCTCCTACGCGTACCTGCGCATCAGCCACGGCTGCGACCACGGCTGTTCGTTCTGCGCGATCCCGATCATGCGCGGCAAGCACCGCAGCAAGCGCCTGCCCGAGGTCGTCGCCGAGGCCGCCGAACTCGTCGAACACGGCGTGCGCGAGCTCGTCGTCGTGGCCGAGGACTCGACCGCCTGGGGCCGCGATCTCGGCGGCGGACAGGAGTTGCCCGACCTCGTGCGCGAGGTGGCGGACCTCGACGGCGACCACGTGGTGCGCGTCATGTACGCCTACCCGAACCGCTTTCCCTGGGCGCTGACCGAGCTCCTGCGCGACCACCCGCGCGTCGCGCCGTACCTCGACATCCCGGTCCAGCACGCCGCGACCGACGTGCTGCGCGCGATGCGTCGCCACGGCAGCGGCGACCAGGTGCGCAAGATCCTCGACCGCCTCCTCGAGGAGGTGCCCGACCTCACGCTGCGCACGACGATGCTGGTGGGCTTCCCGGGCGAGACCGACGCGCACGTCGACGAACTGTGCGAGCTGATCGAGACCTACTCGATCGGCCGTCTCGGCGCGTTCACGTACTCGCCCGAGGAGGACACGCCCGGCTTCACCATGGAGCCGCGCGTCGAGGCGCACGTGGCGCGCGAACGCCTCGACCGCGTTCTCTCCGTCCGCGACAGCGTGCTCGAGCGCACCCAGCGCGCGCGCATCGGCCAACGCATCGACGCCCTGGTCGACGAACTGCACCCGCTGCCCGGCGGCGACGGATGGCGCGCGGTGGCGCGCGGGGAGTTCGACGCGCCCGAGGTCGACCCGCTCGTGCTCTTCCACCTCGAACCGCACGAGTCCGAGGTCGTCGGCGTGGGCGCCACCCTCGAGGTCGACGTGCGCGACGTCGACGCCGAGTTCAACCTGGTCGCCGAACCGGTGCGCGAGTGAGCGAGGCCGCACGACGCAGTGGCTCCGGTCCCGCGCGACCGGTCGGCGTCTTCGCCCACTGGCCCAACCGCATCACGGCGATCCGGTTCGTCGGCGCCGCCGTGCTGTTCGTGCTGCTCCAGATCTTCGGTCCCGGTGTCGACGCGCCCGACCGCAGCTACGGGGACCCGTGGATGCTGGCCTGCTTCGTGCTGTTCGTGACCGTCGCGGCGACCGATTGGCTCGACGGCCACCTGGCGCGCAAGTACGGCCACGTGACCGCGTTCGGCCGCATCGCCGACCCGTTCGTGGACAAGATCCTCGTGCTCGGCGCGCTCGTGCTGTTGGCCGCCTTCGACTGGGCCCAGCCGTACCTGCCGGCCTGGGTCGTGGTCGTCGTCCTGGCGCGCGAGTTCCTCGTGACCGGTATCCGCGGCTACGCCGAGAGCCAGGGCGTCGAGTTCGGCGCCGACCGCTTCGGCAAGATCAAGCTCGTCGTCCAGTGCATCGCCATCGGCGCGCTGCTCGGCCTGTACGGCATTCCGTGGCCGGAGGTCCTGGTGCGCCCGGTCGAGTGGATCGCGCACATCTCGGTCTGGGCCACGCTCGTCGCCTCGGTCGGATCGGGCCTGGGCTACGTGTTCAAGGCCACGCGCCTGTTGAGTGCGCCGCGCTGATGGATCGCCTGCGACTCATGCTGGCCACGTCGGGCGGTCTGGGCCTCTCGCCCGTCGCACCGGGCACGTTCGGGACGCTCGGCGGCGTGCTGATCGCCTGGGCGCTGTCGTTCACCGGCGCGGGTTTTCCGCTCTGGACGGCGGCCGTCGTCGTCGTGCTGTACGTCGTCGGTCGGCCGCTCGTCACCTGGTCGGAACGGCGCGCCGGCCACGGCGACCCGGGTTGGTACGTGCTCGACGAAGTGATCGGCTATCTGATCTGCGTGGCCTGGATCGCGCCGCCGACGTTGCTGTCGCTCGTGTGCGCGTTCCTCCTGTTCCGCTTCTTCGACATCCTCAAGCCCACGCCTATCCGCCAGATCGAACGCCTGCACGGTGCGGACGGCGTGCTGCTCGACGACGTGGTCGCCGGCCTCTTCGGACTGGCGTGCATGGCCGTCCTGCGGCTGTTGGTGCTCGACCCGTCGTACTGGGAGCTCGCCGCTTCGCCCGTCGGAGGGCTGTGAGACCGTGGCGCGCGTTCGACCTGAGAGCGGTGGCCTCGGACTGGCCGCGCGCTTCGCGTTGACGACGTTCTGCGTCCTACTCGTGGTCGTCGGACTGGGGGCCTGGGCGCTGTTCTCGACCGCGCGGGACATCGCCGATCGCTACGAGCGCGACGTCCGCGAAGACGCCCTGGTCGCTACCGCCAGCGCGAACGCCGGCGGAATCGTAGAGCGCGCGAGCAGCTCGACCCGTTCGCAGTCGGGTGTCGAACGCAGCGCCGTCGTCCTCGAGGACGGTCGAACGGCCGTCGAGTTCCGCTACGGACGCGGCGACGAGTCGGCGCGTCTGGTCGTCGTCGATCGCGACCGCGAACTGGCCGACGAGCTGTTCCAACTGGTCGTCGCCGCCGTCGCGTTGGTCGTCCTCGTGGCCTCGATCGCGTCCTGGATCCTGGCGAATCGCGTGGCGCGGCCGCTGCGGCGCATCGTCGACGACGTGCGCACGCTGGCCCAGGGCGGCGGAGCCCAGCGCTACCGCGAACGCGTCAAGGGCGGGGGCGAGGTGGTGCTGCTCGCGCGCGCGCTCGATCGCGTCGGCGAGGAACTGGCCGTGGCGCACCGGGCCGAACTCGAACTGGGCCTGCGCGAACGCGAGCTCGAACTCGCCGAGCAGGTGCGCGAGGCGCTGTTGCCGCTGACGACGCCGCTCGTGCCGGACTACGACGTCGGCGGCATGCACCTGCCCGGCCACGAGCTGTCGGGCGTCTTCCACGACTTCTACGAGTACGGCGACGGGCGCGTGGGTCTGCTCGTGTGCGAGGTTCTCGGCGAGGGCGTGCCGGCCGCGATCGTCGGCGCGATCGCGCGCACCTACCTGCGCGGCGCGCTCACCGGCCTGTCCGACGTGGGCGAGGCCTTCGCCGTCGTGAACCGCGAGCTGGCGCGCGACCTGCCGCGCGGCGTCGTCGTCACCGCGCTGTTCGCCGTGTTGCAGCCCGAAGAGGGGCGTGCGACCGTCGCCTGCGCCGGCCACCGGCTGCCGCTCGTTCGCACGAGCGCCGCCGATGGCAAGCTGCGCGTCTTCCAGCCCGAGGGCGTCGCGCTCGGCCTCGACGCGGGGCCCGTCTTCGAGCGCACGCTCGCGGTCCAGGACCTCGAGATCGCGCCCGGTGATCGTCTCGTGCTGGCCACCAGCGGCGCCGTCACCACGCCCGACGCCGACGGCCAGGAACTCGGCGAGCGCGGCTACTTCACGCTTCTCCACCAGGCCGCGAGCGCTCCGACGCACGACTTCCTGCGCACGGTGCGGCGCGCGCTCGAGGACCGCACGGGCGACGAACCGCGACGGACCGCGATCTCGCTCGTGACCGTGCGTCGCGAGCCCACCGCGCACTGAACCTGCCCCACATCCGCGACCAGCCGCCATGCAGATCGATCAGTTCCAGGAGCTCATCCGCCAGCTCTACCTCGAGCGCGACAGCGAGCGCGGTCTCGAAGGCACCTACATGTGGTTCGCCGAGGAGGTCGGTGAACTCACGCGCGCCCTGCGTCGCGGAGCCGATCGCGACGAGTTGGCGGGCGAGTTCGCCGACGTCTTCGCGTGGCTCGTCAGCATGGCGTCGATGAGCGGCATCGACCTCCAGCAGGCCGCGCTCGACAAGTACTTCAAGGACGGCGTCGCCGGGCACGAGAAGGACCGGCCGAACGGGTGAGCGCGAAAGGCTCACAAGGCGAGACGGGGCTGTTCGGCGAGGAGTACCTGCCGGAGAACGCGAAGCCCGCGTCGAAGACCGCGTCGAAGGCGGCCGCGCGCTCGAAGTCTGCCGGCTCGAAGCCCGAGCGCCCCGAACCGCCCGCGCACCCCGGGCCGTTCGCGCGCGTCGTGCTGCCGCGCCCGATGCGCACGGAGTACACCTACGCGATCGACGGCGATCTCGTCGAGCGCGTCCGACCCGGCATGCGCGTGCGCGTGACGTTCGCGCGCCGCCGCGAGATCGCCGTCGTCGTCGGCGTCGATGCGAGCACCGACGTTCCGGCGCGCGCGATCCGGCCGATCGAGGACGTGCTGGACGCCGAACCGGTGATCGGCCCCGAACTCCTCGATCTGACGCGCTTCATCGCGAACGAGTACGCGTGCTCCTGGGGCGAAGCTCTGGCCGCCGCGCTGCCGGCGCCGCTCAAACGCGCGGGCGGCAGTCGTCGCGTGCGCACCCTCGCGGCGGCGGAAGGGGCAGCGAGCGAACTGGACGAGCTGGAGGAGAAGCACCCGAAGCAGTACCGACTGCTGCGGACGCTGCTCGAGGTCGCCGGACCCGTCGATCAGCTCGAACTGCTGCGTCGCCTCGGTCTGTCCGACGCGCCCGCGAAGTCGCTCGTGAATAAGGGCCTCGCGGTCGTCGGGTCGCGCGCGGTCGAGACGTTGGTCGAAGCCGGCGGCGACCGCGAACGGCCGCGTCCGACGACGCTGACCGAAGGACAGTCGTGGGCGGTCGAAGCGGTCGACGCGGCTCTGCGCGTGGCGTCGGGATCGGGTCAGGGGCGCGGCTTCCTCCTGCAGGGCGTGACCGGCAGCGGCAAGACCGAGGTCTACCTGCAGGTGATCGAGCGCGCGTTGGCTCGCGGCCTCGGCGCGATCTGCCTGGTGCCGGAGATCGCGCTCACGCCGCAGACGGTCGGTTGGTTCCGCTCGCGCTTCGGCGAGGTGGCCGTGCTGCACAGCCGCCTGACCGACGCCCAACGCCTGACGATCTGGCAACAGGTGCGGCGCGGCGAGTTGCGCGTCGTGGTCGGCGCGCGTTCGGCCGTCTTCGCGCCGGTCGAGAACCTGGGCGTGATCGTCATCGACGAGGAGCACGAGCCGTCGTTCAAGCAGGGCAACGTGCCGCGCTATCACGCGCGCGACGTGGCGCTCGAACGCGTCCGGGCCTGCGGCGCCGTGTGTCTGCTCGGCAGTGCGACGCCGTCGCTCGAGAGTTGGCAGGCCGTGAAGGACGGACGGCTGTCGCGGCTGATGCTCGACGAACGCGTCGGCGGTGGCGCGCTGCCGCCGGTGGACGTGGTCGACATGCGCACCGAACCCGCCGGGCGACTGGCCTCGATCCTGTCGCGGCCCCTGCGCCAACGCATCGACCAGGCCGTGCTGAGCAAGGAGCAGGTGATCCTGTTCCTCAACCGCCGCGGCTTCGCGCCCGTCTTGTGGTGCCAGGCCTGTCGCACCGTCGTGCGCTGTCCGAGCTGCGACTCGTCGCTCACGTACCACCGCCACATCGAGCGCATGGTCTGTCACCAGTGCCACCTCGAGCAGCGGCCGCCCAAGGCCTGTCCGAGCTGCACCGCGCCCCAGCTGCGGATGCTCGGCGCCGGCTCCGAACGCGTGCAGAAGGCGATCGAGGAGATGTGGCCCGACTTCCGCGTGCGGCGCATGGACTCCGACACGATGGTGCGGCGCGAGGACTACGAGGAGACGCTCGGCGCGTTCGGCCGCGGCGAGATCGACGTGCTGGTCGGCACGCAGATGATCGCGAAGGGCCTCGACTTCCCGGGCGTCACGCTGGTCGGGATCATCTCCGCCGACACGAGTCTGCACCTGCCCGACTTCCGCGCCGCCGAGCGCACGTTCCAACTGCTCGCACAGGTCGCCGGTCGCGCGGGCCGCGGCGAGCGCCCGGGCCAGATCACGGTGCAGACCGAGAGTCCCGAGCACCCGGCCGTGCGCTGTGCGACGACCCACGACTTCGAGAGCTTCGCGGCGCAGGAGTGCGAGTCGCGCCGCGAGTTCGGCTACCCGCCGTTCGGTCGCCTGCTGCGCGTCGTGGTCGAGGACGACGACGCCGGACGCGCGGCCAGCGAGGCCGATGCGATCGCGACCGAGTTGCGCGATCTCGTCGAGGGACCGGCGGCCGAGGCGGCGGGCGAGACCGCGGTCGTCCTGGGTCCGGCGCCCGCACCGATGTCGATCATTCGCGATCGCCACCGCCACCACGTCCTGGTCAAGGCCGCGCCGGGCGTCGGCGCCGCCACGGCCCCGGCCTTCGTGCGCGCCCGCGACCACCTCGCCGAACGCGCCGCTCGCACCACGCGGCCGCGTCTGAGCGTGGACGTGGATCCGGTGTCGATGCTCTGAGAGCGGGCGGGCCGGCTACGCGCGCTCGTTCGCGAGCTTCGCCCGCGCGGCGGCGTGCACGGTCTCGACCGCGAGCGCGTCCATCCGGCCTTCCGTCGCACGCAGCACGGTGTGGCGCGAATCCGTCCGTTCGGTGGAGCCGTAGGGCCCCGTGCGCCGCGGATCGGCCGGCCCGAAGAGCGCGAGCGTCGGCGTACCGACGGCCACGGCCAGGTGCATCGGCCCCGTGTCGCCGGTGACGACGAGTCGCGCGCGGCGCTCGAGCGCGATCAACCGTGGCAGTGTCGTCGCTCCGACCAGGTCGCGCACGCCGGGGCCGGCCGCCGCGAGGAGCGCCGTCGCCAGCTCGCGATCACCGGGGCCGCCGATCGCGACGACGGGCGCCGCGCCGTCCTCGACGAGGCGCTTCGCGAGCGCGCCGAAGCACTCGGGCGACCAGCGGTTCCGTGGTTTGCTGGCGCCCGGATTGATCAGCACGGGCGCCGCGCCGAGTTCGTCCACGAGCGCCGCGGCCCAGGCGTCCGCTTCCGCGTCGACGGGCAGCAGATGCTCGGCCGGACCGTCGCATCCGAGATGCCGCGCGAACGCGAGGTACTGATCGACCATGTGCTCGTGCGGCGGCCCGGGCGCGATGCGTTCCGTCGCGAGCAGCCACGAGAACTCCTTCGCGCGCCGGCGGTCGTAGCCGAGCACGCGCGGTGCCCCGGACGCGCGCGCCAGCAGCGCCGACTTCGCGATGCGTTGCAGGTCGACCGCCAGGTCGTAGCGCTCGGCGCGCAGCTCCCGCGTCACCGCGCGGCGTCCGGCACCGCCCGAGCCGCGGCGCCACAGATGCACGCGATCGACGCTCGGGTGGCCCTCCACGAGCGGCAGGGCGAGATCGTGGATCGCCCAACCGACGTGCGTGTCCGGGCGCGCGCGCTTCAGCGCCGTGGCGAACACCAGAGCGTTCACCACGTCGCCGATGGCGCCCAGGCGCACCACCAGGACGCGTGCGGGGAGGCCCGCTGAGTCGGATCGGGAGGACACGAGGTCGACACGGTAGCGCTTGGCGGGTACCACGACCGCTGCGGGCCCCGCTCGCGCCCGCAGCTGTTCCGCCCTCGCGCCCACCGCGCCCCGACGCCGCCCGATCGAGTCCATGACGCACGCCGCGCTCCGACAGCTCTGCGCTCTCGCCCTTCTCCTACCGCTCGTGGCCTGCGGAACCACGGCGCCCCACGACGGCGCGCCGCGATCCGCCGGAGCAGCGGCCGAGCCGTCGGCAGCGTCCGAGTCCTTCGCTCGCCTCGACTATCCGCGCGCGTTCGAGTTGGGGCTCGCGGCCCTCGACGAAGGGCGGCTCGAGACCGCGATCGGGGCGTTCGAGCGTGCGCTCGAGCTGTGGCCCCAGAACGCGACCGTGGCCTACAACCTGGCCTGTGCCCACTCGCTCGCCGGCGCCGAGGACGTGGCGTTCACGTGGCTGGGGCGCGCGGCGGACTGGGGCTTCGGACTGGGCGACGGCAACTTCGCGCTGGCGCAGACCGATCCGGATCTCGCGGCGCTGCGCAGCGACTGGCGCTTCGACGCGTTCCTCGCGCGCATGGCCGGAACCCTGGCGAACGTCGAGCGCCGCACCAGCGCACCGCTGCTCGCGCTGACGCCCACGGGGGCCGATCCGCGCGGCGTGCTGGTCGTGCTGCTCGACGTCGGGCACACGGCCAAGTCGGCGCGCGTCGGTCCGTGGCCCGACGTGGCGGCGGAGCTCGGGTTCGCGCTCGTCGTCGCGCCGGGATCCTTGGCGGTTGGCGCGAACGAGGACGACGGTCTGGCCTGGTTCGGCGAGGCGGCGGCCTACTTCGAAGCGCCGGCGCGCTACGAGGATCCGACGGTCGACCTCGTGCGCCGCGTCGTGGACGAGAACGGCTGGCGCGACCTGCCGCTCGTCCTCGCCGGCGAAGGGCAGGGCGGCATCGTGGCGGCTCACATGGCGCTGCGTCACCACACCCTGTTCGACGGCGTGGTCGTCGTCGAAGCGCCCCTGTTCGACCCTCTGTTGCGCCGCGCCTTCGCCGCCCGTTCGGGTCCGATCCTGCTCGTCGCGCGCCTCGTGTGGACGGCCGAGCCGACGTTTCTCGTCGACACGGACGAGACGCGCGCGAGCTACGGCGCGACGGCGCTCGGACTGCTCGAGCAGTTGGACGTGGACGCGCGGCTCGAACGGTTGTCGGCGTGGCCGACCTGGACCGATCGCGAGGCCGTCGTGCCCGAACTGGTCCGGGCGGTGCGGGGCGTCGCGGCGACGAACTGAGTCGCGAGCGAGCTCGCGGCCGGGACCTGCCTCGCAGCGTCGCTCGGCCCCAGCAAGGACGTGTTCAGCTCGACGAGCGCGCCGCTTGGAACTGCACGCGCACGCGGTCCTCCCAGGCGACGCGCACCGCCTCCCAGTCGCCTTCCCTCGCGTCGATCGCATCGAGTTCGGGCACGAGCCCCGGGACGTGCGTGCGCAGGAACGCGTCGGCTGCGCGACGCAGCCCAGTGTCCTCGCTGTCGGCCGCGTGGTCGATCACGTGCATCACCGCGGTCTCTTCGAGGGCCAGGAGGTCCAGCTTGGCCGTGAGCAGTCGGTCGAAGGCGTCGAT
The DNA here is from genome assembly GCA_007750655.1 of Rohdeia mirabilis. Taxonomy (GTDB): domain Bacteria; phylum Planctomycetota; class UBA1135; order UBA1135; genus Rohdeia; species Rohdeia mirabilis. The sequence continues at coordinate 4,451,593 of CP036290.1, read as the reverse complement.
CGAGTCCTTCCAGGCACCGTCGTCCGGTTCGGAGCACTCGACGAACGTCGGGCCGAACAACACGTCGACGAAGTCGGTGAGCAACGGCTGCACGTCGTTCCTCCAGGCCTTGTCCTTGAGCTTGCCGCTGGCCAGCGCCTTGGCCGAACGATCGAGCGTCTTCGCATTCTCCCTGCGTCGCGCCGGCGCCACGTCGGGGTGCCAGTCGCGCCAGGTCGGGTCGCCTCCGCCGAGCAGCAGCGTCCACATGGATTGGCCCGTGTCGGTCGCCGCGCCCAGATGCCGGTGGCGCGGACCGACCATGTTGCGGTGGTGTCCGGGCGAGCGGTACCAGGCTTCGAACACGCTCTTCGCCGTATAGCCGCCGCGGCCGGTCGCCAGGTTCTCGGCCACGTTCCCGGTGAAGTGCTCGAGCGCCGCACGGTCCCACGGCGTCGCTTTGCGCGGATCGGGGCTGTCGTGCGAGAAGTAGTCGTTGTCCACCTGGTGCTGGCTGTGCTGGCGCGACGCGAGCAGCAGTCGCTCGTCGATGGTCAGGAGTTCGAGTCCGAGTCCGCGGCGGTAGGCGTTGATGATCGGCGTGAACGCGGCGTCGTTGTCGGTGCCCGAGTGCACCGCGCGTTCGTTGAAGCGCGTCACCGCGCGCGCGCGCAGCTCGCGCAGCAACCAGCGCTCGAAACGCGTCGGTTCCACGTCGATGCGGCGCGTCAACAGGTCCGTGCGCGCGAGCACCTCGACGGGTTGGTCGGCCGCGTGAAGGAGCAGCAGGTAGGCGAAGTCCTCCAGGCCGGCCGGAGCGCCGGTGAAGTACGTGCCGCGCTCGGCGTACAGAGCGGCGGTGGGGCTCGTGTCCTCGTCGGACTCGGTGCGATCGACCGCGACTTCGCCGCGGTCGTCGAGGCAGGCGTCGACGAGGTCCAGCAGCTCTTCGCCGCGGCGCAGGAAGACCAAGGTGTCCCAGGCAGTCTCGGCGTCGAACTCCGCGCTCTTCGCGAAGTCGAACTCGTGCTCGACCAGGCCGGAGTAGCGCTCGTACGCCTTCTCGACGCCGGCGCGGTTCACGTCGACCTCCTTCTGGCGGTTCTTCTCGTAGATCTCGATCAGAGCCAGCGCGTCGCGGCGCAGCGAGTCGAGCGCGTCCTCCTCCTCGAAGATGGTCGAACGCCGCACACCGTCGGTCGCGCACGGCAGAAGACTGCGCACCCGTTCGCGCTCGGCCACGAGTCGCGCGTCGAGCAAGCCACCCTTCTCGCGCAGCACCAGCGGGATCGCGGGCCCGTGATGGGCCTCGAGCAGATCCGCCGTGACCTGACCGGCGCGCGGCTTCACCTCGAAGCCGCGGCTGCCGAGCAGCTCGAACAGTTCCTCGTAGGCGCGCGACAGGCGTTCGGCCGGCGTGCCGGGGAACCTCGCGGCGAGGTCGTCCTCGTCCTCGTCGCTGTCGTCGTACTCGTCCTCGTCGAACTCCTCGTCCTCGTCGCCGTCCTGGAAGATCGGCGCGGCCGGATCGAACGCGCAGGGGGCGGCGCTCCCGGCGAGCAGGGACTGGCCGAGCACGGCGCCGGGCACGAGGGTGGCGAGCAGGACGGCGCGCGCGCTGCGGCCGACCCGTTGGAGGGTGGTTCGGAACATGGGTGCGGACGGGGGTGGGGCACCTCCTGTAGCACGCGGGGCGGCCCCGGTTATCGCCCCAGTGGGAGAGGAGGCTGCGAGTCGGCCCGATCGAATGGGGAACGGCCCGTGTCGCGGGGTCCGTGCGGCACGCGACGCGGGTCCCGGCGCACGGCCGCCCCAGAACGTCGCGAACCCCGCCGCCGCACCCCCTGGGTGCGACGGGCAGGGCCCGCTGGCCGGTGGAAGGAGGGCGTGCCGCCTCTCGCGAAGGCAACCCCCTGACGCGATCCGTGGCGGGAGCGTGGTCCGAAGGCGGCGTTCCCCATGGTGTTCCCAACCATGCCGCTCGACCGACCGTTCACCCCCTGGATCGGAGCCAAGAACCTCCGCATGTCGCGGCGACTCGTCCTGGCCTTCCCCCGGACTCGGAGCATCCGTCCAGAGGTCCGTTCGAGCAAGGCCGCGCCGCTGGATCGGGTCCGATCGACCAACCAGTGAGAAAACGCCAAGTGGGTCGTTGTGGCGAACTAGGAGGCCGTTTGAAGTGAGTCTGGTTCCAGTTGCAGCTCAACGCCACGGCAAGCCCCCCGCATCGTGCGGCTCGATCTTCGTGGCCCGCCGGACCGCCGATCGGGCCCCGGGCCGGTCCTAGCCGAGCCGCTCGGCGAAGCGTCGGAACAGGTGCGCCGCGTCCAGCGGACCGGGCGCGGCTTCCGGGTGGTACTGGACGCTCGAGACGCCGAGTCCGATGTGGTGGACCCCTTCGACCGTGCCGTCGTTCAGGTTCACGTGGGTCAGCTCGACGCCGCTCGGCAGCGCGGAAGCGTCGACCGCGAACGAGTGGTTCTGGGCCGTGATCTCGACCCGTCCGGTCGCGAGGTCGCGCACCGGGTGGTTCGATCCGTGGTGGCCGAACGGCATCTTCTGGGTCTTCGCGCCGAGCACGATCGACAGGATCTGGTGGCCGAGGCAGATGCCGAAGATCGGACGCTTGCCGACCAGGTCGGCGACCGCGTCGATCGAGCGCGTGACCGCGGCCGGATCGCCGGGACCGTTCGAGAGGAACACGCCGTCCGGTTCGAGCGCGAGCACGTCGGCGGCCGGCGTCCAGGCCGGAACCACGGTGACGTCGAAGCCCGTGTGCACGAGGCTGCGCAGGATGTTGCGCTTGATGCCGAAGTCGTAGGCGACGAGGCGGCGGCGCGGACCGCGCGCGGCTTCCTCCAGCGCCGGATAGCTGGCGTCGTAGCCGTCCGTCCAGGTGTAGGCCTCCTGGGTGCTGACCTCGCTGGCCAGGTCGCGCCCGTCGGTCGCTGCGACCTTCGCGGCGCGCGCGACGAGCTCCTTCGGATCGCTGGTCTCGGTCGAGACGATGCAGCGCACCGAACCGTGCTCGCGCACGTGCTTCGTGATTTGGCGCGTGTCCACGCCGTCGATCGCGACGACGCCGTGCTTCGCGAGCCAGTCGGGCAGGCTCGAGTCGGCGCGCTGGTTCGAGTGCCGCGCGGCCATCTCGCGTACGACGAAGGCCTCGGGCCAGGCGCGCGCGCTCTCGGCGTCCTCCTCGGCCACGCCGTAGTTGCCGATCAACGGGTAGGTCATCGTGACCACCTGTCCCGCATAGGACGGATCCGTCAGCACCTCGTGGTACCCGCTCATCGCGGTGTTGAACACCAGGTCTCCGCCGCGTTCGCCGGGAGCACCGACGCTGCGGCCTGCGAGGAAGAGTCCGGTCTCGGTGGCCAGGTAGGCCGGTCGCTGGGTCGCCATCGAGGGCAGATGGTAGCGGCGCGCGGCCGCAGGATCTCCTGGACGGCCCGGGAACCTGGTCGTTGGCGGAGCCGGCGGCCGATCGGCTACCGTCCAGCATTGCCCACGACCCCCACACCCCCCCGACCCGGGAAGGAGAGACGCTCGATGGAAACGATGAACGTGACGTGCGAAGCCTGTGACGCGAGTTTCAGGGCGCCTCTCGAGAAGGCTGGACGGCGCGTGAAGTGCCCGGCGTGTTCGGCGCCGATCGAACTGCCCGCGAGCGACGGCGTGGCGCACGCCGTCGAGGCGCCGGCGTCCGGTCCGGCCGACATGCCGATCGCGGCGTCCGCGCATGCCGCACAGAACGCGCTGCCTCCGGCGGCGATCGGCGGGGCCCTGGCCGGCGGCATCATCGGAGCGCTCGTCTGGGCGGGCATCGTCCTCGCCACCGAGTACGAGATCGGCTACGTGGCCTGGGGTGTGGGAGCGCTGGTCGGCGGAGCTGCCGTCTTCATGGGAGCGGCGGGTCGATCGGCCGGCATCGTCTGCGGCCTGATCGCCCTGGTCTCGATCTTCGGGGGCCGTTGGCTGAGCGCGTCGTGGATCCTCTCGGACGCGCGCGACGAGTACATCGAGTCGGAACTGACGCCCGATCTCCACACGGAGTACCAGGCGGACGCCGAGCTGTGGCGCGACGTCGATCGCGGCGACTCGGGAGCGGTCAAGGCGTTCATGATCGAGCGCGCCTACTCCACGCCGCCGGTGGCCGTGGCGGAGGTGGCCGACTTCAACGAGTTCGTCGCTCCGCGCCTCGAGTTCTTCGCCGACGAGTCGCCGACGCTCGAGGAGTGGCACGCGTTCGAAGCCGCGTTCTTCCCGGCCATGTCCTTCGAGTTCTTCAAGGACTCCTTCAGCGCGATCGACCTCCTCTTCGCGTTTCTCGGCATCTCGACCGCGTTCGGTCTGGTGAGCAAGCGGGGCGAAGGGTGAGCGGTCAGGAGCGCGGACTCGCGTCCAGCTCCGCCCCGTCGCGCCGACCCGCGCGCAGGTGCTCGAAGCCGAGGCCCGCGATCATCGCCGCGTTGTCGGTGCAGTAGGCGGGGCTCGGGAAGCGCGCCTCGAGGCCGCGTTCAGCGGCAGCGGCCGTCATCCGTTCGCGCAGGCGGCGATTGCAGGCCACGCCGCCGACCACGAGCACCGTCGACAATCCTTCGCGCTCGGCGGTCTCGAGCGTCGGCCGCACGAGCGCGTCGACGACCGCTTCCTGGAAGCTCGCGGCCACGTCGGCGCGGTCCGCGATGTCGGCGGCGGCAGGCGTCGGCGCGAGAGCGTCGTTGCCGCGCAGGTGGTAGAGCACGGCCGTTTTCAAGCCGCTGAACGAGAACGACGGGCGGTCGGCTTTCGCTCGATAGCGCGGGAACGCGATCGCGTCGGCGCGGCCCTCGAGCGCGAGCTCCGACACCGCCGGACCGCCCGGATAGCCGGCGCCGAGCAGGTGCGAAACCTTGTCGAACGCTTCGCCCGCGGCGTCGTCCAAGGTCGCCGCCAGGACCGTCATCCGCGTCGGGGACTCGCAGCGGTAGAGCGACGTGTGACCGCCCGACACCACCAGCGCGAGGCACGGGTAGTCGGTCGCCTCATACTCCATCGTGGCCGCGTAGGCGTGGGCCTCGATGTGGTCGACGCCCACGAGCGGCAGGTCGCGCTGCCAGGCCAGGGCCTTGGCCGCCGAGAGTCCGACGAGCAACGAACCGATCAGGCCGGGCTTGTTCGTGACCGCGATGCCGTCGACATCGTCGAGGCGCAGCTGGGCCGCGGCGAGCGCTTCGTCCACCACGCTCACGATCGAGCGCAGGTGCGAGCGGCCGGCGACCTCGGGTACGACGCCGCCCCACTGGGCGTGCTCGGGCGCCTGGCTGTGCACGATCGACGCCAGGATCTGCTTGCCGCCGCGCACGAGGGCGGCGGCGGTCTCGTCGCACGAGCTCTCGATGCCGAGGACGAGACCGTCGCTCGGGAAGTCGCCGATGGATCGGTCGCAGTTCGTCACGAGCGGTAGGGGCCGGGGCGTTCGCCGCGCAGGAGTTCGAGCGCGGCTTCGAGTTGGGCGTCGGGAGGCAGGCTCGGCAGGAGTTCGCGGTCCGGTTGGTCGACCTGCCAGCGCTGGATCTCGGCGCGGTGGTCGAGCGGCGGCGAGTCGCTCGCGAGGAAGTCGCTGAGCGCCGGTCGTAACTCGTCGTCGATCGTCACCTCGAGATCCGGCGCGAGCCCGGGGGCCCAGGCGCCGGGCAGCGTGCGTTCGATGAGGCGACCGGAAGGCGTGCGATAGACCGACGTGGTCAGCTTGACGATGCCGTCGAGTCCCAACGTTTCGAGCGGTGTCAACGTCTGGACGCAGCCCTTGCCGTAGGTGCGCTCGCCGACCAGCACACCGCAGCGGTGGTCCTGCAGCGCTCCGGCGAGCACTTCGCTCGCACTGGCCGAGTCGCGATCGACGAGCACGACGAGCGGCAGCTCCGCGTACCAGTCCTCGCCCGCCTCGGCCTTCCACAGTTCTTCGCCGCGTCGCGACTCGGAGATCACGATCGTGCCTTCGCCGATGAAGCGGTTGGCGACGCGCACCGCCGAGCGCAGCACGCCGCCGGGGTTCATGCGCAGGTCCACCACCAGAGCCTTCGCGCCGGCGTTCTGCAGCGCGGCGACCGCCGTGTCGAACTCGGCCGGCGTGCGGCGCGAGAACGACGTCAGCGCCAGGTAGCCGATGCCGTGTTCGGCGTCGAGGATCTGCACGTGCCGCACCGACGGGTCGTCCACCTCCTCGGGCACGACGCGCACCGTGCGGGGCGGTCCGTTCGGGCCGACGACCGTGAGCAGGACCGCGTCGTCGCGTTCGTTCTCGAGCAGGTGCACGCGTTCCGAAGCGTCGACGTCCTCGACGGGGCGTCCGTCCAGTTCGACGATGCGATCCCCCGGTCGTAGGCCGGCTCGTTCGGAGGGCGAGTCGGGCAGGCAGAACAGCACCTCGAGGTCACTGGCGCCCGGAGCGTAGATCGCACCGATACCGCGTTGGGTGCCGCGGGTCTCGCGCACGACCTTCTCGCTGGCCTGGGCGCGGAAGTAGCGCGAGTGCTGGTCGAGGTTCGAGAAGATCCCCGCGATGGCGTTCTCGACGACCAGCTGGCGATCGATCGGATAGACGTAGCGCTCGTCGACGAGGTCGCACACGCGTTCGAGCGCATCCTGGAGGCGTTCGCGGTCGTTGCGGAGGAAGCGCTCGCGGAACTGGCCGGCGACGAGTGCGAGCAGGACGCCGATCGAGACGAGGAGGCCGGCGCGCAGGCCTGACAGAGTGCGCTCGTTCATGGGGCGACTGTAGCGCGCGGGAGCGAGCAGGCCTCCTCGACGGGGGCGTCCGGGGAGGCCCGAGTCGAGCCGCCTCGCGTGCGATCCGCGCCGTCCGCCGTCGCTGCGGACCCGATCTCGCCGATCCGCAGCGCCCGCGCTCGACCCCGCCGACCGGGCTCTACTCCTGGTCGACCTCGATGACCTCGACCGGGCAGGACTCGACGGCCTCGGTGATCTTCTCCTCCATCTCGGCGTCGCCGTTCAGGAGCTTCTCGTGGCCCTTGACGGTGATCGACGTGCCCCCGGCGGGGACTTCGAACACCTCGGGACAGAGGTCTTCACAGAGGTTGCAGGAGATGCACCCCTCGATGATGCGGACGCGCTTGATGGTCATGGCTGGCGGGCTGCGAGCGCCTTAGTCTACCGCGCGAGCCGCCACCAGCCCTCCAGTCCCAGCATGTCTCGAGCTACGTCGATCACCTGTCGTTACCGCTTCAGCGCGGCCCACGTCCTGCGCCGGGAGGAGCTGTCGGAAGAGGACAATCGGGTCCTCTTCGGGCCCTGTGCGCGCCGGCACGGACACAACTACGAGCTCGAGGTCACCGTCGGTGGGCCGGTCGACGGCCACAGCGGGATGGTGATGAACTTCACCGTGCTCGACGCGCTGGTCCGCGAGCGGGTGCTCGACGCCGTGGACCACTACGACCTGGACGCGGACGTGCCTTGGCTCGTGGGCGTGCTGACCACGGCCGAGAACCTGGTCGAGGTCTTCTGGCAGCGCCTGGCCGATCCGATCGCGGCCGCTGCCCCCGGCGCGCGACTGGCGCGGCTGCGCCTGTTCGAGACCGTCGACGCCTGGGTCGACCACACGGGCTGAGCGCGCAGCGAGCGCGTAGCACGACAGAAGCCGGCCGGTCGAACTCGATTCGACCGGCCGGCTTCTTGTGTCACGAGCAGCTGTGCGCCGGCGCGGATGGACCGCCTAGTGGTGTGATTCGCTCTGTTGAGGCATTTCGGCGTTCCGTACGGGATGCGATGCAAGGCGCGCCGACGACTCGACTTCGCTGTGAGTCTCGGAGGAGGCGCAACGCGGCAGCGCGCCCGTACGGGACGATGGAAATGCCCCAAGAGAGCGAATCACACCACTAGAGCGCGATCACGATGCCGATGCGCAGGGCGACGCCTTCGACCTCGAAGTCGGCGTCCGAGGTGCCCGTCGGCGCGGCGGTGATCGGGAACTGGTAGTCGAGTCCGGCGTCGACCGCGATTCCCGGCGACACGTCGTACTCGACGCCCAGACCCAACCCGAGGCCGAGGTGCGTGCCCAGGTTCACACCCGACGCGAGCTCGTCGAAGGCGGTGGCGATCACGTGGCCCGACACGAACGGACGGATGCCCGGGCGGCGCGTGGCGAAGAACACGCGACCACCTGCTCCGAGTTCGACGCCGTCGATGTCGGAGCCGGCATCGGGCTCGAACTTCGCGGCGCCGATCAGGAACTCGGCGCGGCCCTTCGGTTGAGCGCTCTGGTAGCGCATCACGCCGAACGCGAGGCGCGGCGTCGTGTAGTCCAGATCGAAGCTGGACGAGGGGTTCGACGTCGTGCCTTCGTAGTCGTCGAACACGGCGAAGTCCGCGCGCACGAACGGTTCGCTCACGACTCCGGGTCCCGAGCAGGAGGCCAGGAGCGAGGTGGCGAGGACGGCGAGCGAGGCGAGGTGCGTTTTCACAGGACTTCTTGGAGAGGGGAGCGGTTTCGGGCGCGACGGGTGGGCCGCAGGGCTCTGTGCGCGAGGATCGCGCGCGCACCTTGTACTCCCGACGGTGGAGTCCTCGCAAGCCGCGCTGGATCCGACAGCGGCGCGTGCGGCGGTCCGGTGGCGCGGTGGTTCGGACGTCACCCCGACGGTTCGACCGCGAGTCGGAGCAGGTCGTCGCACGCTCGCCGGTCGATCCGCGCGCTGGCTCCCGACGAGCCTCAGTACGACACGTCGAACACGACGCCGAGGCGCAGCGCCAACCCGCCCGTGCCGACCTCCAGTCCTTCCGGATCGGAGTCCGAGTCCACGAAGGGCAGCGCGTAGTCGACGCTCGCATCGAGAGCGATGCCGCTGGCGATCTCGAACTCGAGCCCCGTTCCGATCGCGACCGCGGCTTCGTTGCCTGGATCGACGCCCGCGGCCGTACTGCCCAGCGAGACGACGCCGTGCAGGGAGACGTACGGCCGGACGGTGACGCTCGCGATGGGCACGAACCAACGGCCGCCGAGTCCGAGTTCCGTCACGTCGCTGTCGTCCACGCCCGTGCGACCTGCGAACGTCGCGCGACCCAGGAAGCCCTCGAGCCGGAGCGTGGGGCGACCGTCCTCGAAGTGCGCGGCTCCGCCGGCGACGCGGATCGAGTCGTAGTCGGTGGACGTCGTGTCCGACGAGAAGCCCGTGACCTCGACGTCACTGTCGTAGTCGTCGAAGACGGCCACGTCGGCGCGGACGAACGGGTCCCAGTCGGGTCGATCGGCCATGCAGGAGTTGCACAGCAGGGTGAGCGCGACGGCGATCACCGAGACTCGTGCGAACGGCATGGGCGACGGCCGATCAAGCCGGTCCGACGTCGAGATCGTCCGGCGAGTTCGGATCCATGTACGCGTCGTAGATGGCGTCCGCCACGCGTTCCGGACTGAGCATCTCGGACTTCGGGATGTCGACGTCGACACCGTCGAAGATCGTCGTGTCGACCGCGGGCGGGTAGACCGTCGTCACGCGGATGTCGTCCTCGGCCACTTCGAGGCGCAGCGCGTCGGAGAAGCCGCGCAGGCCGTACTTGCTCGCGCAGTAGGCGGTGCTTCCGGCGAAGCCCTGCTTGCCGGCCGTCGACGAGATGTTGAAGACGTGCGCCTTCTCGGAGTCCTCCATGTAGTCGAGCGCCTCGAGGCACACGAGGAACGGACCCTTGAGGTTGACCTCCTGGATGAAGTCCCAGTCGGCGGGCCGCATCTTGGAGAACGGCTTCACGTTGAACACGCCGGCGTTGTTCACCAGCACGTCGATGCCGTTGTCCATGAACTCGATCGCGCGCCAGACGGCGGCTTCCACCGAGCCGTGGTCGGCCACGTTCATGTTGGCCGCGAGCCCCTGACCTCCCGCCGCATTGATCTCGTCGACGACGCTCTCGAGTTGGGACGAGGTGCGGGCGGCGACGACCACCTTGGAGCCCTCGCGGGCGAAGCGCAGAGCGATGGCGCGGCCGATGCCGCGTCCGCCGCCGGTCACGAAGACGCGGGGAGCCATGGGAAGGGAGGGGGCTGGGGGGGCTTGGGAGTCGCGAAGAGGCGAAGGCCGGAGGATAGCACGGGGGCCGCAGAGGTTTCGCGGCCCCCACAACGCGAAAGAGCCCCGTGACGCGCACGGAGCTCTTTCGTTCAGGGCCGCGACGCGCGCGGCCCCAGGGTGTGGACCTACTGGATCAGCCGTTCGAGCCGACGGTGACGCCGAGCGCGATGACCGAGCCTTCGTTGACGGCGACGTCCGAGGAGACGCTCATCAGCATGAGCTGCCACTTGGCGTTGTGGCCGAGCTGGTAGTAGTTCAGGCCGAAGGACATGATCTCGGTGTTGGCCAGGTCGTCCATGTCTTCCATGCGAGCCGCGATCTCCCACTCCTCGTTGAGGAGATAGCTGACCGTGAGGCCCCAAACGGACGGACCACTTCCGGCGGTGTAGCCGAGGTTGGTCGCGCCGGCGAAGGTGCCCGCGGCGGCAGTGGCGTGCGCGTCACCGTAGGTGACGAACTCGCCCGAGAAGGAGATCTGACCCACGGTGGCCGAGACGTCGAAGGCGACCACGTCGCTGTCGTCGACGGTGCCGTCGTCCCAGAACGTGGCGCCGATGGCGGCGTTCAGGTTCTCGTCCGCGCCGAGCGCACCTTCGGTGGCGTTCTGACCGCCGCCGAGGTTGTAGATCGCGCGGCCGAACAGACGCTGCTCGTCACCGGTTCCGTCGAAACCGTTCGTGGCAGCGAGGTGCCACTGGAACTGCTCGTAGTCGCCGCTCAGCATCGCGCCGAGGTCGTAGTTGTGGAAGTACTCACCGGAGGTGGTACGGCCCAACATGAGGAGCGAGTCCGGGTTCGAGGCGGCCGAGAAGGTCGTCGGAAGGATGAAGTGACCGAGGCGCAGCGAGAACTGGTCCGAGAAGCGCCAGTCGATGTAGGCGTCCTCGAGCGTGTCGGTCCGCGCCGTGTTGGCGAAGGCCGAGGTGCCGGCGCCGGTACCGATCAGTCCGCCGATGAAGTACGGCGAGAACTGGGTGCCGAAGTCGACGCTGATGCGCCAGAAGTAGTCGCCGACCGTGCCCTGGGACCAGAGCTCGGCGTCGTCGACGACCATGCCGAGCTGATCGTCGGGGTTGCCGTCGCCGTTGCCGTCGGCGAAGCCGTTGAAGTCGGTGCCGTCGGCCATGACGTAGGCGCCACGGAACAGGGCACCGAGCTCGACACCGCCGCCTTGGAGGCTGACGTTCGAGGCCACGGCGTTCAGTTCTTCATCGAGCCCGAGCCAGTCGCTCGAAGCTTCGGTGCCGCCGGCCAGGGCCAGGGGGCTGAGAGCCGTGAAGAGGGCTCCAGAGAGAAGGGGATTCATCGGTTGTGCACTCCGAAGAGAAGAGGATGGAAATTCCTCCGGGATGGGGAGTCGGCAACGGCAGCCTCGTCGAGAGGCTACCCCCGCCTCCTTGGTGAGCCCGGACGCGAGGTCCATGGCTCGGGGTAGACGTCGGCAGGGTCGCCTGGAACTTGCCCCCAAAGGCCTGCTGTCCTGGCCTCAACCGCAGGACGTCCCCGTGGCAGGACGGTTTCCGGTCGGGCGGTTGCTCCGCGTTCGGATCTCGATGCGGAACCTGGGATCCCCTTGCAGGTGATCTGTTGACCATTTGTGGCCAACAAGGCCGCTCAGGCCGAGGGTGCCGCGCCTTCGGAGCCCGCGACCGACCCGCGCTCGCGCAGCATCACGAAGGGGTAGATGCCGGTCGAGTGCCCGTCGGTGAAGCCGATGGAGAGGGCGTAGTGCCCCACGAGGGCCACCCGGGCGGTTTCGATGTCCGCCGCCGTGGACGTCGGGTCGTGGATCGGCCGGCCCGTCAGCTCGTCGACGCAGCGCGCGCAGGGGCACAGGTCCCGCAGGCGTCGGGCGCTGAACTCCGACCGATGGCCGTCGGCCCACTCGATCGAGAGCCGCGACGGGTCGCTCTTCGTGATGACCAGCGGTCGGGCGCGGTCGGCGGAGGTCGGGAGGTCGGGTCCAGTCATGGGCGTCGCTGCTGCTGGTGACCCGGTCGGGTCGGAATCCGCCGCTTCGGAGTGCCGATCGGACCGGCACGGGCCCTGGGGGTCGACCGCGCGCGCTCTCGTCGCTCCAGCTTCCCGTGGAGCAGCCTGCGTCCGGGCGGGCGGCGTTCGATCGCGGCCCCGTGGCGCCCATCGGCCAGTGCACCCGTCGGCCAACGCACCCGTCGACCAGTGCACCCGTCGAAATCGGCGACGCGACTCTCGCAGGCGCCAGCGCGGTGGTGGTCGGAGCCGGACTTGAACCGGCGACCCCCTGATTTTCAATCAGGTGCTCTACCAACTGAGCTACCCGACCGCGGGCGGAGAGTGTGGCGACGGGCTTCGTGGCCGTCAACTGCCGGGCGCTCGTTGTGGGGTCCGGCCGCCATCCACTCCTCTCAGGGTCGGTCGGCCGCCAGCCACTCGCCGATGAACAGGTACTGGGGCAACCAGTGCGAACTGGCGTCGAAACCTTCCGCCCACAGGTCCTCGCGCGCGACCAGTGCGTCCCTGGCGGCCAGGTAGGCGGAGCGCCGAGCGGGGTCGTTCGCGACCGGCCAGAAGCGGCTCAGCTGGACCCCGAGCACGTGCACGGTCGCCACGACCACCTCGTTCGGCAGGGGCGGCGCCGCGAGCAGGCGGAAGTTCGGCGCGCCCGGCGTCGCCGCGGCCTCGGCGCCCAGGGCGGCCAGAGCGGGGACCCACAGGAAGTCGTAGGGGTGGGCGTCCTCGAGGGCGGCGATCCGGTCGAGGTGAGGTGCGGCCTTCTCGGACCACAGGGCGGCGAGCTGCTCGGCGAGGGCGGGCTCGACCGGTTCGCACCAGGCGAGCGCGACGAAGGCCCACAGCCACGAGCGGTAGAAGCCGCAGTACTCGCCCGGTCGGGCCGGTCCGTCGAGGTCCACGCGCTCGGCCCGCGGCCCGTCCGGGAACGGTCGCTCGACCAGCGCCTCGAACACTCGGGACTCGTGCCGGCGCCGCAGTTCGCGCAGTCGGGCCGCGGCGTCGTCACCGCTCGAGTCGTCACCGCTCGAGTCGTCGCGCTCCACTTCGGCGAGCAGCAGGCAGAACCACGCCTCGTCGTAGGGCCAGGTGGGACGTCCGCGCGCCTCACCGCTCGCGAGCAGGCCCGACTCGTACTCGAGCACGTCGATCGGCAGGCGCGCCGCGACCCACCCGCGCAGCTCTTCGTCGCCGCGCACGCGCGACGAGACGAGCAGCGTCCAGTGCGCGATCACACAGCTGTGCCAGTCGTACGAACCGTCGAACACGGTTGGTGCGCCGCCGGTCACGAACGCCGCGTGGTTCGGCTCCTTCACTTCGATGCCCGCTCGCACGAGATCCGTGATGCGACGTTCGAGCGCGAGGTCCTCGCACACGCGGTCGCGGACCGAGGCGGGCGCGTCCTTCCCGTCCGTCGCCGCTCGACCGGGCCAGGCGCAGGACTGGAGCGCAGCGGCGAGCAGGGCCGCACCCGTCGCGATGCGCACGCCGAGTGCGGGCGGGCGGCGTCGAATCCCACCGCTCGCTCGCGCCGCGTCTCGATCCGCAGCGCGGCGGTGTTCGACCGCGTCGTCCGGCTCGCGCTCGCTCACGATCCCGAAGCGGTTCCCGAACCGATTCCGTCGCGCTCGAGCACTTCGCGCGCGGCGCCGACGTCGCGCCGGATCTGGCGCGCCAGTTCGTCCACGCCCTCGAAGCGACGTTCGGCTCGCAGGCGCGCGTGGAAGAGCACCTCGAGGCGCTGGCCGTACAGGTCGCCCGACCAGTCGAGCAGGTGGATCTCGATCGTCGGCAGTCCGTCGCCGCCGGGCGCGACGGTGGGGCGCGAACCGATGTTCGCCACGGCCCACGAACCGTCGGGTCCCGCTCCCGTTCCGACGACGCGCGCGCGACAGGCGTACACGCCGGGCGGCGGGTGCAGTTCGTGGCTGAGGTTCAGGTTCGCGGTCGGAAAGCCCAGCTCGCGGCCGAGTGCGCGTCCGTGCACGACGCGACCGAGCACCGAGACCGGGCGGCCGAGCATGGCCGCGGCGGCTTCGAGATCGCCGAGTTCGACGGCCTCGCGGATCGCCGTCGACGAGACCGGTCGTTGACCCACGATCACCTGGTCGACGACCTCGACGGGCCAGCCGTGCTCGCGCAACCACTGGGGCGTGCCTTCGCGGTTCTTCGCGAACTTGCTGTCGAAGCCGAGGACCAACTGCCGCGCGTCGAGGCCCGCGCGCAGGATCTCCTCGGCGAAGGCGTCGGCCGTCATGGCGCGCAGCTCCTCGTCGAACTTCAGCGCGACGACGTGTTCGATCCCTGCGCGCCGGAACAGGGCGATGCGGTGGTCGAGGGACGTCAGGGCCTTCGGCGCGCGTCCGAGCAGCAGACGCTTCGGATGGCGGCGGAACGTGACGACGGTCGGTTCGAGATCGAGCTCGCGCGCGCGCGCGACGTTGCGGGCGAGGATCTCGCGGTGACCGACGTGCACGCCGTCGAACACGCCGACGCTGACCACGGAACCGCGCGCCGTGGGCGCGAGGCGGTGGCGATGGAAAGTGGCGCGCACGTGGGCTCTGCGGTGCTCGCGGGGCTCAGCGACGCTTCTTGCTGCCGGCGCGCTTGGGCAACCAGCTCGGGCCCTTCGACGGTTTCGCCGGGGCGAGCGTCGCCTTGTAGTCCTCGACCAACTCGTCGAGCGCGTGGCGGTGCCGCGCCTTGTCGGCGGGCGACATGCGGTCGACCAGCAGCACGCCTTCGAGGTGGTCGTACTCGTGCTGAATGATGCGACTCAGGAAGCCGTCGAAGTCGCGCTCGTGCTCGTTGCCCGCGAGGTCCTGCCACGTCACGTGGCACGAGCTGGGGCGCTCGACCTCGGCGTAGATCTGCGGGAAGGACAGACAGCCCTCCTCGTACAGGTTCGGCGCGCCGACGCGCTGGGTGATGGTCGGGTTGACGAAGACCATCTCCTCGCCCTGGCCCGGCTCGCCCGCCTCGTTGAGGACGAAGAGGCGGATCTTCAGCCCCACCTGGGGGGCGGCCAGTCCGACGCCGTTGCTCGCGTACATCCGCTCGAACATGGCCTTCACGATCGAGGCCAGCTCGTCGTCGAAGGCGGTGATCGCGGCGGCGCGGACCCGCAGGCGGGGGTCGGGGTAGATCGTCAGGTCGTAGTGGAGCTCGGTCACGTCGCGGGCAGGGCCGGTGGCGGATGGAAGGGCGGCGTGTGGGCGCCGCGCGGCCGCCCAGAGTAGCCGCCCGGGCCGCGTTGACGGCCCCTCGGACCCCAGGTAGGGTGCTGCGCCCATTTCCTCGGGCGCCGCGGGTCGCCGCACTCGGGCGCGGACGGGGAACACGGTCGGGCGAACGCGCACCAGATCCCTTGGACTTCACGAAGCACCTCCAGAAGGCCGACGAGGCCGTGCGGCGTCGCAACTACGACTTCGCGATCGACCTGTACCGCCAACTGCTCGACCTGGACGCGGATCAGGAAGCGGCGCGTCGCGGACTGCGCCAGGCGACGCTGGCGCGCTTCGAGGCCAAGAAGGGCAGCAAGCTGTTCCGCGCGATCGGTGGGGCCGTTCCGCTCACGAAGGCCAAGGCCATGGTGAAGGTCGGCAAGCACGAGGCCGCCGCGAAGGCGCTCGAGGACTACCTCGCCAAGTCGCCGAAGGACGAAGAGGCGAACCTCCTGCTGGGCATCTGCCTCGAGGAGGCCGGTCACCAGCGCTCGGCGAAGGCCGTCTACGAGTTCCTGGCCGAGGTGGCGCCGAAGAACCCCGAGGGGCTCAAGCGCGCCGGCGCGATGATGCAGGCCACCGGCGACGTGCCGCGCGCGCTCGAGTACTACGAGCGCGCCCTGGCCATCGACCCGCGCGACCAGGACGCCCTGAAGGCGCGCAAGAACCTCTCGGCCGAGGCCGCCCTGGCCTCGACGAACCTCGATGCGGTCGAGCACAGCCGCGACGCGGTGGCCGACTCCGAACAGACCCGCCAGCTCGAGCGCGCCCGGCGCCGCCACCTCACCCGCGAGGAGCTCGAGGAGGACCGCGAGCGCCTCGAGGCCCGCTTCGCCGAGGACCCGCGCGACGTCGAGCTGATGACCCAGCTGGCCGACGTCCACGACAAGCTCGGGGACCCCGAGGCCGCTCTGGACATGGCGGAACGGGCCCTGGACTACAAGAAGGGCGACTACCAGCTCGTCTCGAAGATCGGCGTCTACCGCGGCAAGACGATCAAGCGCCGCATCGCCCGGGCGGACAAGGACGGCGACCGCGAGACCGCCGACCGCCTCGAGGGCGAGCTGCGCGAGCACGAAGTGGCCGACTTCCGACGCCGCGTCGAGCTGCGCCCCACGGACTCGACCCTGGTGCTCGAGCTGGCCCGGCGCCTGGTCGGCGAGGCCGGCGACCAGAGCGGTGGGGCGGACGAGGCCCTCGGCCTGCTCCAGAAGCTGCCCCACGAGGCGCGCCTGGCCGGGGACGTGTCGTTCCTCAAGGGCCGGTGCTTCCAGGCCAAGGGGTTCGCGGACCTGGCGGCCAAGGAGTTCGAGCAGGCCCTCGAAGGAACTCCCGCCAGCGATGAGCGCGGGAAGGAGATCCTGTACAATCTCGGGCTTCTCGCGGAGGAACAGGGCGACCTCGAGGCCGCCCGGAGCCGCTTCGGACGCGTGTTCGAGGTCGACATCTCCTACCGCGACGTGGCCGATCGCATGGAGCGCCTGCGCTCCAACTGACCGGTTCCGCTGCACCACCATCGGCGCTGCCCGGCCTCCACGCGAGGCGGAGCGGCGCCGGACCGACTCCACTTCCAATCCTTTCGATCCCAGTCCTCATCGATCCACAGCGGATCGCCCCAACGAACCAACCGATCGACGTGATGTCCGATCGGTGTGACCGACTGCCATGCCGAACAGCAAGCAAGCCCTCAAGCGTCTGCGCCAGGCCGACAAGCGCCGTCTCGAGAACAAGGTCGTCCGCACGTCGATGCGGACCGCGATGAAGCGCGTCCTGCGCGCCGCGACCCAGGAAGAAGGCACCGCCCTTCTGCCCCTGGCCACCAAGCGCATCGACAAGGCCGCGAAGACGAACATCATCCACGCGAACGCCGCGGCCCGCTACAAGAGCCGTCTCGCGAAGCGCGTCAACGCGCTCGGCGCCTGAGCCTTCGGGCCCAGGGACCAAAGGACGATGGGACGCTTCGAGTCCAGTGATTCGCACGGTTCGCTCGAGCTGCAGCCCCTGCGGGTGCCGCAGCCCAAGGGCGACATGTACTCCACGGCCAAGGAGCTCGTCGAGGCGCTCCCGGACTGGAGCATCCTCAGCGAGGACGAGGAGCAGGGCCTGATCGTGTGCGAACGCAAGGCGCGCGCGCTCTCGGCGAAGTCGAAGGTCACGATCAAGATCGAAGGCCCCGACGGGATCCCGTCGACCACGGTCACGATGGTCTCGGAGAGCGACGGCGGCCTGCTCGGTGGCGACAAGAAGAACGTCAACGAGTTCATGAAGCTCTACCGCCGCCGCGTGGTCTGAGCGCGAGCGCGGGCTGAACGCCCTTAGGTGAAGGAGGCGCGCGATCCACAGCGGATCGCGCGCCTCCTTCGCGTTCGGGGCCGCTTCGAGCGATCCGTCGTTCAACGCGAGCCGAGCAACTTCCCGTAGCGGTAGAAGACCTCGAGGGAGAGGACCATCGTCGCGGTCGAGTACACACGGCCGCCGCTCTCGCCCCACGGACCGATCGGATCCCACGACCCGTCGAAGGTCACGGGCTCGGTGCGCTGGTTCGGCACGATCGCGCGCTCCATCGCCTTCTGCCAGGCCGTCCACGCGCGCGGGTCGAGTTCGGCGTACTGGAACATGGCGTACGAGCCGTAGTACCAGGCGTACATGTCGCAGGTCGAGCCGTCGGCGCTCCACTCGGGCAGCGTCTCGAGCAGCAGACTGGCGCCCTTCTCGAGCAGGTCCACGTCGGCGTCGCGGCGCCCGAGGCTCTTGTCGATGAACAGGCGCGAGAGCATCGCCACCGCCGTCATCGCCTCGGAGACCTCCGCCGGGTACGCGTCCGAGAGGTGCTCGGGTCGCGCGCTGAGTCCGCCCATCGTCTCGTAGCCGGTGCGACCGTTGGCCGGGTCCGTCACCTCGTCGATCCACGCGAGCGCGCCCATGAAGTCCGAGTCCGCGACCTCGAGCCCGACGTCGCGCGCGGCGGCCAGAGCGAACACCATCCAGCCCGTTACCGACGTGTCCTGCTGACCGTTCGGCGGGACGGCGTAGCGCCACGCGCCGTACGGGTTGCGCGCCGCGCTGATGTAGTTGACCGCCTTCTGTGCCCGACGGGTCAGGAGCGGGTGGTTCGGATCACCGTGCAGCGCTTCGCACAAGGCCAGCGTTGCGATCGCATGGTCGTAGAGGAACGCGTGGCCGACGCCGGCGCCGATGCGGCCGGACTCGAGGTCCTGTTCGTCCAGCAGGTAGGCGACGCCCGTGCGGATCTGCTCCATGTAGGTGCCGCTGCGCAGCGTGTCGCCGATGCCCATGAAGGCCAAGAGCGCGAGACCGGTGACGCCCACGTCGTGCGCCGCATCGCCGGCGCCGTCGCAGACCGGGCCTTCGCGCGCCGTGTCGTGCATGAAGCCGTCGCAGTCCCAGCGGCCGTCGGGAGCCTGGTGGTCCTTCAGCCATTCGAGGCCGCTCATGACGGCGCGTTCGTTGCGCGTGTTGGTGCCGGGCGGGGTGCCACCGGCCTCACCGCGGCTCCCACCGCCGCACGCGGCGCCACCGCCCAGTCCGATCGCTTCGTTCCACTTGTCGTTCGTGAACGGACTCTGCGGCGAGTCGATCTCGGTGTCGTCGTCGGAGTCGTCGTCGGTGTCGGTGATCGGCACGTCGACGATGACGACCTCGGTTTGGTCGATGATCGGCTTCTCGATCTGTGGCGGCGGCTCGACCGGTTCCTCGAACGGGTCGGCCGGCGGCGGGACGATCTCCGCGGTGAACACGGCCGGTTCGTCGCTGCGTCCTGCCTGCCACGGGATCGCCGCCAACAGGAAGAAGGCGAGAAGGTGCACCGCCATCGCGATCGCGAGGAACGGCGCGCGACCCATCCAGTCGTAGAGCGCGTCGCCGAACGACTCTTCTTCGTGGTCGCTCGTCCTGATGATCGGCGCGTAGGTCGCGTGCGGTTCGAATCCGTTCATGTCTCTCACTCGGGCTGGAGGGGAACGCGAGTCCATGACTCGCGGCCGAAGTGGAACGGCGCCGCGCGCGCTGCGGTTCACGCTCGGACGAAGCACGCGACGAATGCTCCGTCGGTCATGCGCGCGCGCACTCGCCCGTCGCAGCTCGCGACGAACCGCGGCGACTCGAGCCCGTTGGCACCGACGGAGCCGTGTGCACGGCCTGTGCGCAGCACGTCACTCCGGGACTTCGCTCGCGATCGGCGCAGCGAGGCGCGCGTCGATCGCGGCGATGGGCGAGCGCACCGAGTGTCCTGCAGCGTGCGCCTCTTCTCGCGTGGCCATGTGCGCGTCCCGACCCGTTGCGACGTGGGCGAGGCGCCGGCAGGCAGTGTCGGGTGGGTCACCGCGCGGAGTCACTGCGCACGAGTCACCGCGCGCTCATTCGCGAACCAGCCGTCGCATGCGAGCGGCCGCGCGTGGAGCGCACTCGGCGATGCACGCCACGCGCCACCAGGCACGCGTGGCTCGACCAGCCTTCGTGCGCGCCGCGCGTGAGCGAAGTGCGGTTCGCCCGCCTCGATCGCGCGCGGACGTCGCCACCAACGCGAGCGGGGCTCGACCGTCTCGGTCGAGCCCCGCTCGTCGTGACGTCGCGAACGACGTCGGCGGTCACCGTCGGACTACTTGTCCTCGCGCGCGCCGAGGACGTTGCCGTAGCGGAAGAACACTTCCAGGCACAGCACCATCGACGCGGTCGAGTAGACCCGTCCGCCCGAGTGGCCCCAGGGACCGTTCGGATCCCACGAGCCCTCGAAGCACGGCGGTTCCATGCGCTGGTTCGGCAGGATCGCCTTCTCCATCGCTTTCTCCCAGCTGTCCCAGAAGCGCTTCTTGACGCTCTTCATCTGGAACATCGCGTACGAGCCGTAGTACCAGTAGTACATGTCGTTCGTGGAGCCGTCGTCGCTCCACTCCGGCATCTGCTCGAGCAGGACTTCGGCGCCCTTCTCGAGGATCGCGGTCTGGTCCTCGACGTCGGGAAGGATGTCCTGGATGAAGATGCGGCAGAGCATGGCGACGGCCGTCATGGCCTCGGTCATCTCGTTCGGGTACGCGTCCTGCAGGTGCTCGAGTCGGGAGGACAGGCCGCCCATCTCGGTGTAGCCCGTGCGGCCGGTCGCGGTGTCGGTCATCTCGTCGACCCAGGCGAGCGCACCCCGGAAGTCCTCGAAGGACACTTCCAGTTCGGCGTCGCGGGCGGCGGCGAGGGCGAAGACCATCCAGCCGGTGACCGACGTGTCGTTCTCGCCGTTCGGCGGGACGCGGTAGCGCCAGGCCTGGTACGGGTTGCGCGCCGAGCTGATGTAGTTGACGGCCTTCTGCGCGGCCTTCTTCAGCAGCGGGTTGCCCTTGTCGCTGTAGTAGGCCTCGCACAGGGCGAGCGCCGCGATCGAGTGGCTGTACAGGAATTCCTGGCCGATGGGCTCGCCGAGCAGGCCGGTCTCGCGGTCCTGCTTCTGCAGTAGCCACGCCACGCCCTGCTTGATCTGGGGCTGGTAGGTGCCCTCGCGCATCGAGTCGCCGAAGCCGAGGAAGGCGAGCAGCGCGAGGCCGGTGACACCGACGTCGTGGTTGGGCTCGCCCTCGCCGTCGCACAGCTCGCCGCCGCGGTCGCACTCGTTCGGGAAGCCGTCGCAGTCCCAGCGGCCGTCCGCCGACTGGTGCTCCTTCAACCACTCGAGTCCGGCCAAGAGGGCCCGGTTGATGTCCGGCTTGACCTTGGTGCGACCGCCACGGCGCTTGCCGATCTTGCCGCCGCCGCCGCCGGCACCGCCGCCGAGGCCGATCGCGTCGTTCCACTGGTCGGAGTTGAACGGGCTCTCGGGCGCGTCCAGATCGACCTCGTCCTCGGAGTCGATGATGTCGTCGGTGATCTCGTCGGTGAACTCGACGACCTCTTCGACGACCTCTTCGACTTCCTCGACCTCTTCGGGCTCCTCCGGCTCCTCGAAGGGATCTTCCGGCGGCGGCACGATGTTGGCCTCGATGACGATCTCCGGCTCCTGGCCGCCCGTCGACCACGGAATGGCCGACAGGATGAAGAAGGCCAGCAGGTGGATGGCGAAGGCGATCGCCAGGAAGGGCGCGCGCGCCATCCAGTCGTAGAGGACGTCGTTGAACGTCTGCTCCTCCTCCCAGGGGCGGAGCATGTGGCTCTCGATGGGCGCGTACTGCTGCTGGTCGTTCATGACGGAAGTCGTGGGATCCTCGAGCGCTCGCTCGGCACTTCGCGGTCGGGGCGGTGCGACCCGTGGGGGGGCGCCACCGTCGGCGGGAAACCGTCGGCGGGAAACCGTCGGCCGGAAGTCGGAGGAGCGCGGTTCGGGGAGGGGAGGCCAGGTCCGACGGAAGGTCGGGGCCAGTGGGACGGTCGTTGGGCGCGGGCGGATGGCCGCTCGAGCCGCGATCGCGTTCGGAAGTCGGGTGCCGGGAAGTCGCGGGAGCGTCGCTCGTGCAGGCGCTTCGCCTACCCGGCGGGCTGCTCGCAGTTGCGTCCCGGCGTGCCGCCGAACGGACCGGACGGACGGGGGTTCAGAGTATATCGACGCGGATCGACGGTCCCAGCCCGGCCGCGGGGATCCGAGGGCCGGGCTTCCAGCCTCCGCGGAAGGGCACGCGCACGGGGCTCTGGGCCGCGTCGGGCGCGCGTGGTGCCAGGTCCGGGGCCGAGTGCCTCGCGAGCGGGAGTGGACGCGGCGGCGCGGACCGACTCAGCGGCCGACTTCGGGCCCGAGGATGGCCGTGAGCGCCGGGTGCTTCCAGGTCAGGACGTAGCGGCTCTGGCGGTCGTAGGCCCGCAGGGTCCGCAGCTCGCGATTCGCCCGCTCGAGGGTGCGCCGGATGGCTTCCTGGGCCTCGACGGTCTCGAACGGGGGCGGCTCGGGTCCGTCGATGCGGCGCTCGATCCGGAAGATCGCCCAGCCGATGGTGGGGGCCAGCGGGCCGGCCGAGGCGCCGCGCGCACCGATCGGCTGGGGCGGTGTGATCGAGCCCTCCGGCTGTGTGAGCAGGAACTCGCGCAGCGCCGGATCGGTGACGACCTGGACCTGGATCGCGGGCAGCAGGCCCTGGGCCTGGGCCAAGGCCTCGTCCGCGTTCTCGGTGGCGGCGAGGGCGGCCATGTCCTCCTCGCCCGAAAGGATCTGTTCGCGCAGCTGGTCGAGGTACTCGCGAGCGAGCTCCACGCTGCCCACTTGGCTGCCTTCGACCACGATCTGGCGCAGGACCACCTCGGACGAGCGGCTGCTGGACCGGTAGCGCGGGTACTCCGCCCGCAGGGTCCCGGGGCGCACGTAGGTGTCCACGACCTGGCGTCCGAAACCGCCGTCGCCGGTCTGGCGATCGATCCACTGGCGGCCGAGCAGCATGCGGCGCTGACGGGCCAGCTCGCCCAGCGGGTCGAGGCCGCTGCGGCGCAGTTCGTCGCCGTAGCCGACCGTGCCGGCCTCTTCGCGCCGCTCGCGCAGGAAGTCGCGCAGGCGCACGTCCAGGTCCTCGGCCGAGTACTCGAGCGTGCGCGCGGCGCTCTGGGCGACCAGCTCGTCGACCAGTTGGCGGATCACTTCGCGCCGCAGGCCGATCATCTGCTCCTCGGTCGTCACCGTCACGTTGCGGCCGATCTGGAGCAGGCGATCCTCGAACTGGCTGAGGGTCACGTAGCCCTCGTCGACCGTGAGGATGATCGCGTCCTCCGGGAACCAGACGGCGTCGGGGGGGACGTCCGGCTGCTGCGGATCCTGGACCAGGAGAGCGAGACCGAGGAGGAGCGCGGAGAGCATCGGCGCATTGTTCACGGCGGGGCCGGTGGAGGGAAGGCGCGGCGCCGAGGTCTCGTTCCTGCGCCTCGATGGTGGGGGGGGCGCGCGGACGGTCACTCGTCCGTTGGTTCGCGGGGGCGTCGACGCGCGCGGGCCGTTCGCGAAGCCTGCGGTGGACGTCCGGTCGTCGCCTTCCGCGATACCCCAGCCTCGCACCGCTCCATGGACCTGATCCGCATCATCCTCTCGGTCATCATTCCGCCGCTCGGCGTGTTCCTCCAGGAGGGGCTCGGCAAGCACTTCTGGATCAACGTCCTGTTGACGCTCCTGGGCTACGTCCCCGGACTCGTGCACGCGATCTACATCATCGCGAGCAAGCGCTGAGCCCGTCCGCGCGCGCGAGTCAGCGCGCGATGCCGAGCAGCTGCTCGAGGTGGCGCAGTCCCGCCTCGGGCAGTTTCACGTCCGGCGGCAGCATCAGGAGCGCGACGCCCGTGCGCAGCGGACGCAGGTCCACGTGCACGCCGGCGAGCGCGGTCTGGAGCGCCAGTCGGTCGGTGAACTCGAGCAGGTACGAGTCGTTGCGCCAACCGATGCGCGTGATGGACAGCGGCTCGGCCGCGGAGCGCAGTCGGAACATCCGCACGAGCAGTTTGGCCTCGCGCGGCAGGCGTCCGAAGCGGTCGGTGAGCTCTTCCTCGACCTCGGTCGCGCGCGCCACGTCGTGGATCGTGTCCAGGGTCCGCAGCACTTCGAGGCGCGTCTCGGGCTCCACGATGTAGGAGTCGGGCAGGTAGGCGCGCAGGCCCAGCTCGAGCTCGACGCCGCGCGCCACCTCGTCGGCCACGCTGCCGAGTTCGGAACGGATCTCCTCGGGCGACGTGGGCAGGTTGCCGCCGCGCAGGCGCTCGACAGTCTGGGCCAGGAGTCGGCAGTACATGTCGTAGCCGATCGCCGCGATGTGTCCGGACTGTTCGGGACCGAGCAGGTTGCCCGCGCCGCGGATCTCGAGGTCCTTCATCGAGATCTGGAAGCCGGCGCCCAGGTGCGAGAGCTCCTCGAGGGCCTTCAGACGTTCCTTCGCGATCGCGCGCATCGGCTTCGTGCGGTCGACCAGGAGGTAGCACCAGCTCTTCTGCTGAGCGCGACCGACGCGTCCGCGCAACTGGTGCAGCTGGGCCAGGCCGAAGTCCTCGGCCTCGTCGATCAGGATCGTGCCCGCGGCGGGGATGTCGATGCCGTTCTCGATGATCGTCGTCGCGACCAGGACGTCGAGCTCGCCGCCGGAGAAGCGGTGCATGACCCGGTCGAGCGCTCGCGCCCCCATCTGACCGTGTCCGAAGTCGAAGCGCGCCTCGGGCACCAGCGACTTCATCTGTTCGGTGAACGTGGCGATCGACGTGACGCGGTTGTGCAGGAAGAAGCACTGCCCGCCGCGGCTCTTCTCGCGCAGGATCGCGTCGCGGATCAGGCCGAGGTCGTCGCGCGACGCGATCTTCGTGTCCACGTCCTGACGTCCCACCGGCGGCATGGTCAGCGCCGAGATGTCGCGCACGCCCGACAGCGACATGTGCAGCGTGCGCGGGATCGGCGTCGCGGACAGGGTCAACAGGTCGACGGTCGCGCGCAGGGCCTTGAAGTGCTCCTTGTGCTTGACGCCGAAGCGCTGCTCCTCGTCGATGACGACCAGGCCGAGGTTGTGGAAGTCGATGTCCTTGCTGAGGATGCGGTGCGTGCCGATCAGGATGTCGACCTGGCCGGTGCGCACGCGCTCGACGATCTTCTTGGCGCCCTTGTTCTGCAGGCGCGACAGGCCCTCGATCTCGACCGGGAAGCCGGCCATGCGCGCGCGGAACGTCTCGTAGTGCTGTTCGGCGAGCACGGTCGTCGGCACCAGCACCGCGACCTGTCCGCCCGCCGCCACCACGCGGAAGGCGGCGCGCACCGCGACCTCGGTCTTGCCGAAGCCCACGTCGCCGCACAGGAGGCGGTCCATCGGGCGCTCGCTCGTCAGCTCCGACGCGATCTCGGCGGCGGCCTTGGCCTGGTCCTCGGTGTCGACGTAGGGGAAGGCGTCGATGAAGTCGGACACGAGGCCTTCGTCGCCGACCCACGGATCGCGCTTGCGCGTCTGGCGCTTGGCCTGGACCTCGAGCAGGTCGGCGGCCAGGTCGATCAGCGCCTTCTCGACGCGTTCCTTGCGGCGTTTGAACGCGCTGCTGCCGATCTTGTCGAGACTCGGCGCCTTGTTGCCGGTGCCGACGTAGCGCTGGACGAGATCGATGCGGCAGGCCGGGACGTAGACCGACACGTCGCCGTCGAACTGCAGGTGCAGGTGTTCCTCCTCGCCGCCCACGCGCTCCATGCGCACGAGGCCGAGGTAGCGCGCCAGTCCGTGCACGGCGTGGACGACCAGGTCGCCGACGCGCAGCTCGAAGAACGACTCGAGCGCGCGCACGCGGTGCTGCGGTTTGGCCTTCGCCTGCTTGCGCGCGGCCGCCACGCCCGCGAGCTCGTGGTGCGCGACGACGACGAGCTCGGCCGACGGCAGCCGGAAGCCGCGCTGCAGGCCGCCGAGCACGAGTTCGAGGTTCGGGACCGCCGGGTGGTCGGCGAGGTGCGCCTCGAAACGCGCTCGTTCCTTCTCGTCGCGGCAGACGACGACCGTGCGGCGCGCGTGCTGGGCGATCGACGCCAGTGCGCCAGGGGCGGCGGGCAGACCGACACCGAGTGCCTGGACCGAGCGACCGTCGAAGTCGATGCCGTTCGACGGCAGGCTCATCACACTCAAGGACGTGTGCGCGCGCGCGGCCGTGATGAAACCGTCGAGGGCGTGCTTGTGGCTCGAGCTGCGGACCGACAGGCCGTGGCGCACGTCCTCGATCCGCAGGGGTTCGACCTGTACGAGTACCGCGTTGCCGGACAACAGGTCGAGCGGCGCCGTGCCGCGTCCGTCCTCGATGCCGCCCGCGTCGGAGACGAGGCACACCGAAGCGGTGCCGAGTTTCTCGATCGAGCGCTGGGTCTCGGGGTCGAACGTGCGCAGCGATTCGATGACGTCGTCGAACAGCTCGAGGCGCAGTGGCGCGTCGGCAGCGAACGCGAAGACGTCGAGGATGTCTCCGCGCAGCGACACCTCGCCCGGCGTCTCGGCCAGCGGTTGGCGCGTGTAGCCGGCCGTGATGAGGCGCTCGAGCAGCGCCTCGAGATCGAGCTTCTGTCCGGTCTGGACGTGCAGGAACTGGTCGGCGACGTCGGAACTCGAGGGCAGCGGCTGCAGCATCGAGAGCTGCGACGCGACGATCAGACGCGGGCGCCGCTCGGGCGGTCCGGCCAGGACCTGGGCCACGCGCAGGCGCTGTTTGATCGATTCCGAGTCGCTGCCTCCGGCCGAACCGCTGCGCGCGGGGAGCAGCGTCGCTGACGCGCCGAACAACTCGAGGTCCTCGACCAGTCCGGCCGCTTCGGTCTCGGAGCTGACGAGCACGGCCAGCGGCTGCGACAGTCGGCGCGCGAGCGACGCGATCACCAGCGACTGCGCCGAGCCCCACAGGTTGCCGGACGCCGCCGAGCGACCGGCGAGCAGTTCCTCCACGATGCGTTCGAACTGCCCGTGGCCGTCGAGGACCTCGCCCAGGACGGCGTTGTCGCCGGCGACGGTCACCGCTCGCTGCGACGTGTTCGCGCGCGCGCCTTCTGACTGCGCAGGACCAGGAGCGCTTCGTGCGCGGCCCAGCCCTCGGCCTCCTTGCGCGTGCGACCCCAGGCGGCCGGGTAGGTCTGCCCACCGACGCGCGCGGCCATGCGGAACGCGCGCACGTGCAGGTGGGAACGTTCCTCGAGCAGCTCGTAGCGCGGAGGATCTTCGCCGCGCGCCTGGACGTGTTCCTGCAGCGCCTGTTTCGGGCTGGCTTCGTCGGCCTGCCGCGTGCCGCGCACCAGGTAGGTCGAGAGGGTCATGAGCGCGAACTTCTTGGCCGGCTCGAGCCCCCCGTCCAGATAGATCGCGCCGAGGAACGCCTCGTACAGGTTCGCGAGCACCGCGCGCGACGGCGTCGTGCCCTCGAGGCCGCGACCCTTCTTCGCCGCCTCCCACAGACCCATGTCGCGCGCGGCGTCGGCGAGGGTCTTGCGCGACACGATCCAGCCCTTGGCCTTCGTCATGTCGCCCTCGCGCTTCTCGGGGTGCTCGACGTAGAGCCACTCCGCCACGATCAGGTCGAGCACCGCGTCGCCCAGGAACTCGAGCCGTTCGTTCGGTTCGGCGCCGTCGACCGAGGCGTGGGTCAGCGCCAGGTCGAGCAGAGCGCGGTCGGTGAAGAGGTGGCCGAGTGATTCCATGAGGATGGGATCCCGCGAGGGAATGCCAGCGCGCCGCGCGCCGGTGGGAGCCGGTGCGCGGGCGCCGAGGAGCCCCGCAGTATCGGGTACCGTGCCCCGGCGGCCAACCCCGCCGTACCGAACCCATGACGCCCCACGAAGAGGACGAGCGCGCGTCCCGGCCGGACCAGGCTCCCGAGCCCACCTACCGACGACGGCCGGGCGACCACCTGGTCGAACCGCTGTTCGGGGCCTTCTTCGAGGAGGAGTTCGAAGAGGTGGAGCGCGAGGTGCCGGGGACCTCCGACGAGCTGGACGCACCCGGCGGCCGCATCACCCTGCGCTGGTGGCGCGTGCTCTTGTTCTGGCGCCGTTGAAACGGAGCCGGCGCGCCGTCCGCACTCGGACGACGCGCCGGTCGAGGTCTTGGGGCCGCTCGGCGATCCGGCGGCGCCGCGCCCGATTCAGTGCACGAGTTCGAACTCGACGGCGTTCGTCGTCGTGCTGGCCTGGCCGCTGCCCAGGACGTCGATCAGCAGCGCGGAGTGCACGAGCGTCGTCCCGACGAAGCTCGGGTCGGTCCCGGCCGGCAGGGCGAAGCGCGCGGTGGCGTTGCCCGAACCGTCGGTCCAGCCCAACGTGTTCTGCAGCATCGGCGTGTTGAACGACTGCAGCGTGAACAGCGTGTAGGCGTCGTACACGAGCGGCAGGGTCAGCGCGTCGACCACGATGCCCGGCGTCGAACCGGTCGCGCTGCCCAGGACCACATAGACCTGGCCGCCGTACGCCGCGCCGAGTTCGAGATCCAGGTCGATGCCTCCGCCGGCGGCGAGCGACAGTTCGCGCGCGGAGGCGAAGAGCGTCAGGCCGAACTCGAGCGCCCCCATGTCGACGATCGGCGCCGTGCCCGAACCGCTGTCCGGGGTCGCCGGGTCGTCCATGGCGCGCGCGGTCCCGACCAGGTCGTACGGGGGCAGGCCGACGATGGCGGCGTTGTCGCCCGAGTCGATGCACGGCGAACCGGCAGCCAGGCGGTACACGCCGCCAGCGATGTCGACGAGCTCGGGATCGATGTCGATGCAGCCGGGGAAGTTGGCGGGACTCGGCGGATCCTCGCCCGGTTCGGTCTGCAGCAGGCCCTCGACGCAGCTGTTCGCGATGTCGAAGTCGCCGACGATGTTCTGCTTGAGGATGAAGATCGGGTCCTCGCCGGGTGCGATCGGGTCCGCGTAGTTGTCGTACACGATGCAGTTCGTGACCAGGCCGGGAGCACCGTAGAACGCCATGCCGGCGCCCTTGCTGCAGTTGTTGTCGACGAACGTGCAGTTGGTCACCACGACGGGCGCGGTCGAGAAGCCGACCGTCAAGAGTCCCGCGCCGTAGTCGCCATAGGTCAGGAACGAGGTCTGCGGGTGCCCGACAGCCTCGTTGCGCGCGAACAGACTGTTGGTCACCGTGCCTGCGCCCCACATGGTCAGCCCCGCGCCGGCGTGCGCGAAGTTGTCGAGGAACTCGCAGCGGTCGACGACCACGTCGCCATGGGCGCACACGGCGGCTCCGTACGCGGTACCGCCTCCCATGGGGTAGAAGTTGCCGGTCTGGTTGCCGACGAAACGGCAACGCACGAGTGTCGCCGACGCGTCGAAGTCGATGTTGAGCGCGGCGCCTCGACCCTGGTCGTGCGAGACGTAGTAGTGGTTCGAGAACTCGCAGTCCGAGAACGTCATGTTCGACGTTCCGGTGCAGATGATCCCGCTCGTCCAGCCGCCCGTCCCGCAGTTGCACGTGTAGCCGTCGCGGATCACGCAATCGGTGACCCGGGAGGCGCTGTCGGAGAAGTAGGCGCTCGAGCCCGAACCGACCGTGTTGTAGCGGAACTCGCAGTTGCGGATCTTCGGCGAGCCGCCGAGGACCAAGAGCCCCGCGCCGATCCCGAGGCCGCTCTGATCGCCGCGTCCCGCGCGGATCGACACGCCGTCGAGCACGGTGGTCGGGCCCGTGCCGGACCCCGTCACCACGTGCCAGCTGTTCTCGAGGCTCCCGGTCCAGGCGAACTGCCACCAGTTCCAACCCGCGCCGTAGGTGTCGTCGCCGAGCAGATCGCCCGAGAGGACGGTGAGGTTCGCTTCGGCGTCGCGTTGGTCGGCGGTCGTCTCACCGCCAGCGAATCCGCCCAGCACCTCGACGCCGTCCACCAGTTGGAAGGTCGCGGCGCGGTCGCCGGTGGCACTCGGGACGTAGGTGCCCGCCGCGATCCAGATCGCGCCGCTCGCGGTGGTCGAGAGCGCGTCCTGCAGGTCGGTGTAGGCGTCGTTCCAGGAAGAGCCGTCGTTCACGCCGAGCGCCGAAGCGTCGACGTACGTGACCTGGGCGTGGGCGATCGTCGAGGCCGCGACGGCCGCGAGGAGGGTGAGCAGTGAGCGCATGGCGAGGGGAGGGGCTGCGCACGTTCCGAATGGATGCGTGCAGAGGGACGGGCCCCTCAACGCTAGGGCGCCAGATCGACCTCCGCGGTGACAGGGGTGTCATCTGCCTCGTCGCGCCGCTCGTCGGCGCCGAGGGCGTCCTGGGTGCTGTCGCGCGAGGCCCGACCTCCCGCTCAGGCTCGGTCGACGCCTTCGGTGACGCGCTCGAACTCGCTCTCCGCGTAGCGGTCCGTCATGCCGGCGAGCCAGTCGCAGACCGCGCGCTCGAGCCCGACCTCGCGCGCCCAGTCGCAGTACCAGCCCGCCATCTCGTCGGGGTGGGCGCGGTAGTGCTCGAAGAGCCGCTCCATCACGGCGTCGGCGAACTCCTTGAAGCGCATCAGGTACGGGTGCCGGTAGAAGCGCTCGAACAGGAAGCGCCGCAGCTCGGCCACCAGCGGTTTCAGTTCGGCCGAGTGCCCGACCAGCATCCCCGCGTGCGCGCGCGCGTCGGCCGGCGACGCGAGGTCCGCCGCGAGGATCGCCGCGTGGCTGTGCTCGATGATGTCGTGGATGCAGCGGCCGAGCAGCTCGTTGGAGACGCGCTTGACCCGCAGGTTCTCGTCCGCGCTGCGCTCGAGGAAGCCGGGGTGGCGGGCGACGACGGCCGCGCGCGCCATGCGCCACAGCCCGGAGCCCTCGCCCAGTTCCTCCTCCGTGAACATCTCCGCGCGCAGGCCGTCCTCGATGTCGTGCATCTGGTAGGCGGTCGAGTCGGCCAGGTCGACCAACTGCGCCTCGAGGAACGGCCAGCGCGGTTTGGGGCGGAACTCGTCGGGCCAGTCGTCGTCCTTCTCGTGCTTCAGCAGCGACTCGCGGACCTCGCGCGTCAGGTTGAGGCCGGCGTAGTCGGGGCTGCGGCGCTCGAGCACGTCGACGACGCGCAGGACCTGGGCGTTGTGGCGGAAGCCGCCGAAGGGCTCCATCAGCCGGTCCAGGGCCCATTCGCCGCGGTGCCCAAAGGGCGGGTGGCCGATGTCGTGGCAGAGGGCCAGCGCCTCGCAGAACGACTCGTTGAGGCGCAGGGCCGTCGCGATCGAGCGCGCGACCTGGGCCACCTCGAGGCTGTGCGAGAGGCGCGTGCGGTTGTGGTCGCCCTCGCGTTCGAGGAAGACCTGACTCTTGAACATCAGCCTCCGGAACGCCGCCGAGTGCGTGATGCGGTCGCGGTCGCGCTCGTACTCGGTGCGCAGGGGCGGCGCCGGTTCGGGCCAGCGACGTCCCAGCGACGATTCGCTGCGCAGGGCCCAGGGGGCGAGCCGCTGGGCCTCGGCCGCTTCCTTGGCGATGCGGTCGTAGGGCCGCGGAGTGGTGGAGTCTCGGTTCGTCATGGAGGTCGCGTCGCCGAGGATGGTAGCGGTCGGCGCGGCATTCGACCCTCGATGACCTACCCACGGGTCGATCGGTGTCGGATCGATCCGCCTTCGTGCACCGCGGCGGGGCGCGGCGTCGGGTCGCTGCCCTGCCTCGAACCCTGACCGGCACCGACGGCCCGAACGGCTGCGAGCCGACCCCGGAAGTCCGGGATCGGCTCGCGCAGGCGTGCCATCGGTGACGCCACCTCAGTCCATCAGGCCCTCGGGCTCGAATTCCGAGATCGGGTGGCAGGTGAAGATCGACGTGTAGTGGAACTGCGGGTCGAACATGTACATCGCGCCGTTGTTGAGCGCGGCGGCACGCGGCATCTCGACCTCGAAGGTCGCCACGGTCTTGGGCGGGATCGGTCGGCCGTAGGCGTAGGCGAACAGCGCCGGATCACCGGTCGGGTCGGCTGCGGCCAACTCGGCGTCTGCCCACTTCCCGCTCGCCGGCGCGAAGCCGGGCCCGCTGAAGCCCGACAGGTCCTCGAGCGCGTGGAACAGGTCGCGTTCGCCCTGCCACCAGAAGCGGTTCGGATCGGACACGCCCGAGTCCGTCCAGTACGGGTTGCCGACGTCCTCGATCGGGGTCGAGAGCCAGTGCGCGGGATCCTCGCTCTGGATGCCGAAGCCGCCCTTCCAGGCGCGCGCGGCGAACTGCGGCACGCCGAACACGGGCTTCCAGTCGAACGTGCCCATGTCGGTGCCGACGTACTGGTAGTTCGTCGTGCCGAAGTCGACCACGCGGAAGTAGCGCGTCACCTCGTCGTCGTTGTAGATCGTCACGACCATCCGGTCGCCCTCGCGCCAGTTGCGCTTGTCGCCGCGCCCGATGCGCTCACGGTCGCCCCACATGTCGAGGTTGCCGTAGAAGAGATTGATGTCCGCGTCGGGGTTCGGGAAGTTCGCGACCGCGTCGGTCTCGGGCAGCGCGCGACGGTCTTCGATCAACGGCAGGAGTTCGCTCGTCGCGGACACGAAGTCCTCGAGCGTGCCCCCGTCGCGCAGGGCGACGAGTGCGGTGTAGAGGCGCTTCTCCGGCACGAGATCGCCGATCGCGTCGAGTCCGAGAGCCGCGACCTCGTCCCACCCGCGGCGGAAGCGTCGTGACTTCGGCGCGCCGCCGGGGAGGATCTCGTCCTCGCCGTAGGTCTCGATCCAGTTGATGCGCGGCGGGTGTTGGCGCCAGCCCCACAGGTACAGGCCCTGTTGGCTCATGCCTTGGCCGTAGCGCACGGTCAGGTCGAGGCCCTGGCCCTTGCGAACCGTCTGGAACGAGCTGTCGTAGGCGAAGTGCGGCGCCGTGAAGGGACCGCCGCTCCAGTCGAGCAGCGGCACGCCGTACTCCTGCACCCCGTACGCGTTGAACTGCGCGGTGGGGTTCGTCGCCAGGTCGAACGCGAGGCCCGTGTCGACTCCGGCACGGGTGTAGCCGCCGATGCGTCCGTTGCGATCGAGGTCGAGCGGAGCGAAGCGACGGGTGTCGGCCACGTTGCCCTGGCCGCCGACGTAGCTGCCGAGATCCAGGCGACGGTTGGCGTACAGCCAGTCCCGCGGGTCGTTCGGGTCGAGGTCGGTGTAGGTCGGGACGGGGGCGCCGAACGCGTCGGTCGGCGTGCCGGTGTGCAGCTCCCAGAGGCGCTCGAGCGCGAAGCGGCGTGGCGCGTCGGCCGTCGGCTCCACCGCGTCGAACCACTTCCACAGCCAGCTGTTCTTGACCCAGAACGCGTGGTTCGCGCCCATCTTCATCGGGATGGCCGAGAACTCGTCGATGGGGAAGGCGCGTTCGCGACGCGGACCGATCGAGCCCAGACCCTTGATCTTCCAGGTGATCGTGTAGTCGCCGTGGCGCGGCACCTGCATGAGGTGGCTGTTGGTGCGGATCTCGTTGCCGTACATCAGCACCTCGACCTCGGCGTTCCGAGTCACCGGGTCGAACGTCACGTTGTCGTTCGCGCCGCGCCAGTTGAGCAGCTCGTAGCCCTCGTAGGCGCGCCCCGTCAGAGCCCCGGAGTCGTTGGTGCCGAGCAGGATGTCGAGCGCCTCGTCGACGCGCGCGGTCGATCCGGTCGAGCGGATCTCGCGCACGATCTCGCGCAGGTGCTCGGTCGGCGCCGTGCAGTCCACGCCCCGCTCGTCGAGCCAGAACGGCTCGGCCGGAGCCTGCGGCCAGTGCAGGTTGAAGTGCACGGGCTGGCCGTCGTCGTCGAGCGCGGTGCGGTCGAGCGAACCGCTCGGATCGGAGTTCGAGAACTCCATGTCGAGCGGGAACTCGGAGGCGTCCGCGAAGGTGTAGAGCGCGTCCAGGATCGACTGATCCTTCGCGATCGGTGCCAGGTCGGGGCGATAGTCGCCGGCGAACACGCTGCCGCGCGGCGTGGGTGCGTTCGGCAACAGCATCCCGGGCAGCAGCGGAATCTGCTCGGGCGAAGTCAGCGGTCCACCACCTGTGATGCGCTCGAGCTCGCGCATGCCGAGATTCGGGACGTTCGCACCTCCGGCGTCGGTCTCGGCCGGCGGGAGCTGTTGGGCGAGAGCGGTCGGAGCGGCCGCGCTGGCCACGAGTGCGGCAGCGAGTCCGAGGAAGGCGCCGGACGCCTGGTTTCGTCGTTGGATGTTCATGGCGTGCTTCCTCACTTGATCTCGGTTCCGGTCAGTCCGTCGCGCAGGAAGGCCACGAGTGCCGCCTTCTCGGTGCCCGTGAGTCCCAGCGGAACGATGCGCGGGTCCTTCGTTCCGGTGCCGGACTGGTCCGTGCCACCGCCGGCGTCGTAGAAGTCGACGACTTCTTCCAAAGTGGAGAACGCACCGTTGTGCATGTAGGGGCCCGTCACGGCGACCATGCGCAGCTGCGGAACCTTGAACTTGCAGTAGTCGTCGCCCTCGTCGATCGCGACCTCGGTGTCGCCCGTCAGGTCGGTGCGACCGCCGCGACCGAGGTCGATCGCGCCGGTCAGCGCCATCGGGCCGGCGGCGGGTACGCCCGTGTTCGCGAACTCCTGGTTGGTGAGCGTCGGGCCGGGGTGGCAGGTCGAGCAGTTCGCCTTGCCGAAGAACAGTTGGCGACCGTGCTCGGCCGCGGGCGAGAGCGCGCTCGGGTCGCCGGCGAGGTAGTCGTCGTAGGGCGTGTCCCAGACCTGGATCGTGGCTTGGAAGGCGCCCATCGCGGCGATCGCGCGTTCCTTCGTGATGGGGCGTGAACCGTACGCGTTCCCGAACAGGTCGTCGTATCCGTCGTCGCTGCGCAACAGCGGCAGGACGTGGTCGTCCCAGCTCGAGTTCATCTCGAAGCCGGCTTCGACGGGGAACTGGGCCTGGTGCTCGAGGCCCATCGCGCGCCCGTCCCAGAACAGGTTGGTGTACAGGTGCGAGTTGTAGATCGTCGGCGTGTTGCGATCGGTCAGGACCGTCTTGTGGAACGCTCCGGCGATGGCCTGGAAGTCGTTGTGGTCCGACTCGCCGTCGCCGTCCTGATCGCCTGCGAGACTGTGATCCTGCACACCTTTGCCCTGCGGACGTCCGTCACCCCAACCGCGCAGTGGGTCGTGGCACATGCCGCAGCTGACACCCATCGGACGGCTCAGCCGCTCGTCGAAGAAGAGCGCGCGACCCAGGTCGATCTGCGCGGAGACCGAGACGAGCCCCAACCCGTCGTCGATCGGATCGGAGACGCCGCTCCCCCCGGAGCAGGCGCTGAGGGCGAGGGTAGCGGCGAGTGCCGCCGTCAGGCTCGCGCTGCGAGGTGCGAGCCCGCGTGAGCCGATTGGAAAGAAATTCATGGTTCCCCTTCGTGGACGCGTGGACGGAGCCTCCCCAAAAGGCTCCACGGTCGAAAGCTAGCACGCGCTCGAAGGGGCGACCGGACGGCGCGGGCGGG
This sequence comes from Rohdeia mirabilis, assembly GCA_007750655.1. GTDB lineage: Bacteria > Planctomycetota > UBA1135 > UBA1135 > Rohdeia > Rohdeia mirabilis. The sequence continues at coordinate 4,416,558 of CP036290.1, read as the reverse complement.
CAGCGGTCGCGTTCACACAAGCTGCATCCTGCGCGCGCCTTGACGGTCCAGAAGAGCTTCGTCGCGGCGATGCGCGAGTCTGCGTGGACGACGGCGTTGGCGGTCCGTGCGCCACGCACCCGGAAGATCATTCTCGGTCGGCGTCCGCGCACGTCGTGTAGCGCCGACGATCGACGACGAGGCGCAGCAGCTCGGGGCGCGAGTAGTGTCCGCTCGGGTCGAAGTTGTGGCGTTCGCGGCGCACCTGCTCGGCGTCGATGTCCGCGTACAGCACCGCTTCCTCGCCGACCCGCGGTTCGACGAGCCAGCGCCCGTCCGGGCCTGCGACGCACGAACCTCCGTCGGTGAAGAAGCGCTCGCCGCCGGCCAGGAGCAGGTCGCGAGCCAGAACGTCGGTCGGCACGTCCGACGGTCGCAGCACGGAACCGACCGACGCCACGTACGACCGACCTTCCAGGGCCATGAAACGCGTGATGTCGCGCGTGTTGCGCTCGGAGCCGGGCCAGATCGCGACGCGCAGTGTCTCGCCCTGGGCCTGCAGGGCCGCGCGGGTGAGCGGCATCCAGTTCTCCCAGCAGTTGAGCGCGCCGACGACGAAGTCCTCGACCGGATGCGTGACGAGTCCGGCCGCGTCGCCCATGCCCCACACCAGGCGTTCGTCATGCGTCGGAACGAGCTTGCGGTGCACGGACTCCACTTCACCGTTCGCGCCCACGAACACTCGGCTGCAGTAGATCGTGTGCCCGCCGCGGTCGGTCCCGCGCTCCGCGACCCCGAGCACGACTACGATCCGGTGTTCGCGCGCCGCGGCTCGAACGCCGGCGAGTTGATCGCTCGCGACGGTGACCGCCTGGTCAAGGTAGCGCGCGAAGTACGTCTTCTGCAGGTCGTCGTCGAAGCGCGCGCCGCCGGTGCGCTCGAGCCAGATCGGATACCCCGGCACGAGCGTCTCGCCGAACGCGACGAGGCGCGCGCCCGCACGGCCGGCCTCCGCGATCGCGTCGACGACCTTCGCGAGGGTGCGCTCGCGGTCGAGCAGGACGGGCGCGATCTGGGCCAGAGCGATCTTCATGTGGCGATTGGTCGCAGGGGGCGTCGCGGGGGAGAGGAGAGTGTGGCGGCCGGTCGTCCGCGCCGGTTCGCGCTCGCGACGGGTCGGTGTTGCTTGAGTCGGTCCGCCCGGGCGCCATGATGACGACTCGCGAGGCCGCAGCGGCGTCGCGTCCGCCGCTCCTCGCCACGACCCTCGTTCGGTTTCCATGCACTCCGCGAACACTGCCCACTCCCCCGTCCGTCGATCGCCCCGTTCGGCCTCCGCCTTCCTGGTGGCGGTGGTGCTCGCGCCCGCGCTCCTCAGCTCCTGTGGCGAGCCGCCGCGTCGCGCCCCGGCCGCCAGCGACGCTCCCGCGGCGGCGACCGGAGGGGGCGCGGGCGGCGACGGGACCGCCATCGCCGGCGAACCGATTCGCCTGGCCGGGCGCGTGCGCCTGCTCGGTGACCTGGCCTCGGCCACGCCGCCGGCCGCGCTCTTCATCAACCTGAGGGCGTCCGAGGCGCTCGGAAACTTCCCGATCCTGTCGACCAAGGTGGTGCTCGACGATCCCGGAGCGCGGGTCGACGACGACGGTGCGCTGTCCCTGCCCTTCGTGGTGACCGGCGCCAACGGCATGGGCACCTCCACGGTGCTGGACTCCAGCATCCTGCCCGCCGACTACGACCTCGAGGCCCTGTACGACCCGACGGGCTACCTCATGGAGGACGAAGGCAAGGTGCGCAGCCGCCTGGCGATCGACGGCCACGACCTCGACGGCCTCGTGATCGAAGTGGGGGGCTGAGCCCGACTCGCTGACGGTCCGTTCCTATACTCGACGCCCCCGAGCGCGTCCGCCATCCACCGGCCGGCGCCCAACCCTCGAGCACGACCATGCCCACCGACATCCGCTTCAGCGAGAAGGCCCTCGAACTCCAGGCCAAGGCCCGCGAGATCGCCGACAAGTACGTCCGTCCCAACGCGCAGAAGTACGACAAGGCCCAGGAGTACAACTTCGAAGCGGCGCGAGCCGTGGCAGAGGCCGGCCTGTTCCGCACGTTCATCCCCGAGGAGTACGGCGGTCACGGTGCCGGTGTCCTGGCCCTCGCGCTCGTGACGGAAGAGCTGGCCAAGGCCGACAGCGGCTTCGGCGTGGCGTTCGCCGTCAACGCGCTGGGCTCCTTCCCGATCCTCCTCGGTGGCACCGAGGCCCAGAAGAAGAAGTGGCTGCCCCAGGTCGCATCGGGCGACAAGCTCGTGGCCTTCTGCCTGTCGGAGAAGTACGCGGGGTCCGACGCGAGCGGCCTTTCGGTGCACGCGCGCGACGAAGGTGACCACTACGTCATCACCGGCGAGAAGAAGTGGACCACCAACGGCGGCGTCGCGGACATCTACTCCGTGTTCTGCGTCACCGACCCCACCTCGAAGTCGCGCCGTATCAGCGCGATCGTCGTCGAGAAGGGGATGGAGGGATTCACCATCGCCAAGACCGAGGACAAGATGGGCATCCGCTGCGTGCCGGTCGTCGAGACGCACTTCGACAACGTGCGGGTGCCCAAGTCGAACCTGATCGGTGAGAAGCCCGGCATGGGCTTCAAGCACGCGATGATGACGCTCGACATGGCTCGCCCTGGCGTCGCGGCCCAGGCCATCGGTGCTGCCCAGGGCGCGCTCGACCTGGCCAACGTGTACTCGAACCGCCGCAAGCAGTTCGGCGTGCCCATCAGCAACCACCAGATGGTGCAGCAGATGATGGCCAACATGCAGATGAAGACCGAGGCGGCGCGCTGGCTCGTCTACTCGGTCGCGGGCCAGATCGATCAGGTCGGAACGGCCGGCATCACGCCCCGCGCTGCCGCCGCCAAGTGCTTCGCGACCGACGTCGCCATGGAGGTCGCCACGGACGCGGTGCAGATCTTCGGCGGCTACGGCTTCATGGAGGACTACCCGATCGCCAAGTGCTTCCGGGACGCGAAGATCCTCCAGATCTACGAGGGCACGAACCAGATCCAGCGGATGGTCATCGCGCGCGGCCTGATTCGCGACAGCGCCAATCTCTCGCACCTCGAGGAGTACATCCCGACCGAGACCCAGAAGACCTACTCCGAGGAGCCGGCCATCACGGGCTGAGCTGCGGCGTTCGATCGGGCGGCGGCTGCCGTCGTCCGGGACCCAGGAGGGGCCGCGCGGGACCGACCCGCGCGGCCCCTCCTGCCGTTCTGGTCCGCATCGTCCCAGGCGGGTCGGCCGGAAGGGGGGCGGTGGCGGGTGGCGCGGTGGCGGGGGGGAGGCGATTGCGGGTCGACCCTGAGTGGCCACCGGCTCAGGGGACGCCAGCGGCCACGCTGGGTGATAGCCGCGCAGTGTCAGGGTGATGCTCCGTGAAAAGGGCACTCTCGTGGTGCTCTTTCGCCGAATCTGCTCGTAGACGGCCCTGGAACCGCGTCCGGGCCCCTGTGGGCCGCGAAGGACGACGGGCTCGAACTCCCCGACCCGTGCGAACGATGAACACCAAGCTGCTGCGACTGGAAGACCTCGACCGTCACCTCGACGAACTCGCCCAGGACCACGAGTCCTTCGCCGAGTCCTGTCGTGAGCTCGGTCGCGCCCTGGATGCCGAGGGGGTCGATCTCGAGCTCCCCGATCCGCGCACCTGGCGCGGTCAGCAGACGCCCGGCGAAGCTTCGGTGGACCCGCTGCGCCTGGCGATCGATGCGATCGTGCTCCAGGACCGCGAGTCCGAGGCCAAGCTGGCGCGCCGGATCGAGTTCGCGCGCTTCCGCTTCGAGGCGCGCCGCACCGAGCTCGAACTGGACGACGACGAGTTCTACGCCGACCCGGGTCCCCTGGCGCGGCGCTGGGAGCAGATGTCGGCCAACGACCACGGCGAGTTCGAACACCTCGACCTCATGCGCCGCGCGGCCGAGTGGCACGCCCTGCGTACCGAACTGGTCGAGCGGAACCTCTACCTGGTCCCGATCAACGTCGAGCGTTACGTCCACGGCCCGTCCATCAAGACCGACCTGATGCAGGAGGGCTTCACCGTCCTGTACCGCGCGGTCGACGGCTTCGACTGGCGTCGCGAGCTGCTCTTCCGCACCTACGCGGTCCACTGGCTGAACCAGGCGTTCCGCAGCTACCTGTACAACCACGGCAGCACCGTGCGCGTCCCGGTCTACCTGCAGAAGGCCATGAAGCAGGTCAACCAGGCGCGCTACCGACTGGGCGACATGGACGCGGACCCGATGCGGATCGCCGAGGAGACCGACCTGCCCGAGCACATCGTGGCGGCGGCGATCTCGGCCTCGCGCTCCAACATCTCGCTCGACCTCGACCTGACGCGCGACGGCGACGGCAACCGACTGGTCGACCTCCTGTCCGCCGAGGACGAGGACGGCGATCCGTACTCGGTGGAGCTCGAGGACATCACGCTCGAGGACGGACTGGGCCGCGCCCTGGCCGACCTCGACGAGCGCGAGTCGAAGATCGTGCGCCTGCGCTTCGGTCTCGGCGGCGTGCGCGAGCACACCCTGGCCGAGGTGGCCAAGCTGCTCGGCGTCAGCGTCGAGCGCGTGCGCCAGATCCAGGTCCGCGCCCTGCGCAAGCTCGACACGCCGTCCCTGCGCCGCGAGCTGGATCCCTACCTCAACTAGGACACGAGAAAAGGCCCGCGGGGCGCGCCGCGAAAGACGGCGCATCGGCTTCGCGAGCGATCCAGCGGCCCCCGTGCTGCGCAGCGACCACTGCGCGACGCGGGGGCCGCTCCCGTTGCGGACACGTGCGGAACGGGCGGCCGCGGCCGCTCGGTGGCGTCACTTCGAGCGCGGGCGCCTGTCCTGCTCGATCGTCGCTCCAACAGGCGGAGCGATCTTCGACGCCGCATGGGTCAACGCCGTGGGCGTAGGAGTTCGCGGTGCTCGAGGACTCTCGCCTCCGGGCTGATGTGGCGCACTCGAATGGTCCTCTCGGTGACTTCGTAGACGATGAGGTAGAGGCCCATGACCACTTCGCGGAGGTCGCGACCGTCGTCGTCCACGAGAGTGCAGCGTCGACCGAGATCGGGCTCTCGGGCGAGGACCTGGAACGTCCGTCGGAAGAGGTCGCACCGCCGGCGTGTTGCGGCCGCGTCGGTCCAGGTGGATGTGATGTTCCCCCGGTCGACGACGACGTCGGGAGAGAATTCGACGGACCTCATCGAGGCTCCGAGCCTTGCCGACGTTCGTGCTGTTCGATCTCGGCCTCCCACTCGGAGAAGAAGAACTGCTCCTGGAATGCGTAGCCTCCCTCGAAATGGGCGCCGGAGGCACGGACCCTTCGAACGAGTTCGTCGAAGGTCCTCTGACGGGCGGAGAGCAGCCTCAGCGCGTACACCACGAGTTCGCTCGTCGACTCGAAGTCACCGGACCCGACTTGACCGGCGGCGTACGCGGCGGTGTCCGGAGTCAGGGTGATCGTGATCTCGTTCTCGTCGGTCATGGCTGTACCAGTGTGTCTTCCATCGGCGAGTCAGGTGAGCGGGGCGGGCACAATCGTGCTCCGTCGTACGCTGGCGCGAACCGATCGGTTCCGGCACCGTTCGACGCTCCATGGTTCCGCTTCCGTCCCGTCGCCTCGTCCCGGTCGCGCTCGCACTGCTCGTTGGATGCGGGACGGACGCGCGCGAGCAGGCGCCCCTGAGCACGGACGGCGCCGAGTCTCGAGCCAGCGAGGTGGCGCCGAGCGACGGGCCGTCGCGGTCGGCGCGCGTCCCCGAGGGTCCCGTCCTGGCGGTGCGCGCGAGCAGCGTTCGACCCGGCGGCGGATACCCGAGCGTCGGCTGGGACCTCGGCCAGCCGTGGGTCGAGGTGGTGACCGACCACCCCGTTCCACGTGTCGAACTCAGGTGGCGCTTCGTCGAGGGCGATCCGAACCCGCTGCTGCGCGAAGCGACCGGCTACGCCTCCGCCCGCGCGACCGACCTGGTGGAACTGGACTTCGTGCCGACCGCGGTCACGGCGGTGCGCACACATCTCGGCGGCGAGCGCGCCGTGTGGGTCGCGGGCGTCGCCTCCGATCCGGTGCGCGCGCTGGTGGTCGAGCGCTGGGCGCTCGGCGCGCCCGAGGTCGTGCGCGACGGGGCGAGCGGAGAACCGCGCCTCGTTCCCGGAGCGGTCGCGCATCGCGAGCGCTTCGTCCTGCCCGAGCGCGCGCACGTCCTCGACGCCGTGGTCGAGCTGGCTCCGCTCGAGCACCTGTCCGGCGGCGCGCGGCGCGTGCTGGCGCTGATGGGCGGAAACGCCGAGCTCGTCGAGATCGACCTCGCGCGCGCGTCGGTGCGTACGGTCGCGTCGGCCGACGGATCCGTCGGCCGGCTCGGTCCGGTCCGGGCACTCGGACAGCGTTGGGGTGCGTTCGAGCGGCCCTTCCTGCATCGTGACCTGGGCCTGTGCGTCGTCGTCGGCGATCACCTCGGCGATCTCGAGAGCGACGGGAACGATTCAGATCGCGTCGAGGGGCTGTTGCTCTTCGGCGGGGCGCTCGAGGAAGGCGTCGACGAGCGGCGAGGGGAGCGCGGGCACCCGGTCGCGGTGCAGATCCACGGCTCGTTGCCCCTGACCCGTCGCAACGTCGACGGCTACCAACTGCGGGAGCGCGCCCTCCCGACGCCTCCGATCGAGATGCGCCCCGTGGGCGACGCGCCGTCGAGCTGGGCGCGACTCGCCGTCACCGTCCCGGAGGATCGTTGGGAGTTCCTGAAGCTCGTGATCACCTGGCTCGAGCCCGGTGTCGACCTGGCCGAACCCGAAACGGTCGAGACGACGCTCGGAGGAGCGATCGCCTTCGTCCCCGCGGACTTCCGATGGACGATCTACGCCGACCGACGCATGGCGGCGTCCGAATCCGCGTCGACGACGGCCTCACCGTCCTCGGTCGCCTTGGCGCCCGGGCGCTATCGGGTCGAGCTGCGCGACGCCGGACGGACGAACGGTCTCGAGTTGCTCGCCGTGGAGGAGGTGGACATGGGCTACGACGATCGCGAGCTCGCGTTCGACCGCGAGCGCCTGTGGCGCGACCACGCACGAGTGGAGTTGAACGTCCCCTGGTGGAACGACTCCCCCGACGCGCAGCGCTGGCTCGCCGTACACCGCCTCGTCGACGACGCCGCGCCGACCCGCGAGTCGCGGGCTTTCTTCCACCCGGGGATGACGGAGGGCCGCGCGGAGCTTTTCCTCGAGTCTCCGAGCGCGCACCCCACTGTTCGGCACTTGGGCGGCCTCCCGATCGTCTACTGGCTCTCGAGCGGAACGTACCTCGTCGAGACCCACGAGCGCACGCCGGACGGCGGGATCGAGCGCACCGCGCTCCGAGTCTTCGAGGTCGAAGACACCGACGTCACCGTAGACCTCACGCGCTAGCCGATCGCTTCGGGCAATGCGACACCGGTCGCCTCGGCCACCACGCGCAGGTCGGCGACCACGGGATCGACCAGCGGCACGCCGTCACGCTCGCGCTCGACGCGCGCGCGGCGCTCCTGGTCGCCGGGCACTTCGACGGCGGGATGGCCGGGGCGCGGGGGCGTGGCGCGCAGGGTGCGGCTGAGGTCGTCGATCTGGCGCTTGAACTCGTCCGGGTCGACGAAGCCGTCGATGCGCAGCGCGCCGAAGAAGTGGCCGATGCCGCGGCCCACCGAACGCTCGGGCTCGGCCAGGCGCAACGTGAACGGCGGCGTGAACGGGCCCCAGTTCGCGCCGGACAGCACGGCGCACAGCACGTCGACCATGACGGCGAGGCAGTAGCCCTTGTGGCCGCTGTGTTCCTCGTCCGACCCCAGCGGGAGCAGCGCGCCGCCCGCCATCATCGCGCCCGGGTCCGTGGTGTCGGCGCCGGCCGCATCGATCGCCCAGCCTTCGGGGATCGCACCGCCCGCGCGTTTGGCGATCTCGACCTTGCCGTAGGCCGCGGCGCAGGTCGCCATGTCGATCTCGATCGGCGGTTCCTCGTGGCCGGGGAACGCGATCGCGATCGGGTTCGTGCCGAGCATCTTCTCGGCGCCGCGGTGGGGCGCGACGAGCTTGGTGCTGTTCGTCATCGACCAACCGATCAGATCGCGCGCCAGGGCCTCGACCACGTACCAACCGGCCGCGCCGTAGTGGTTCGTGTTGCACACACTGACCCAGCCGGAACCGACCGCCTCGGCCTTGTCCATCGCCAGTCGGTTCGCCCAGGGTCCGACCACCAGCCCCAGCCCGTTGTCGCCGTCGACGGTGGCGGTGCTCGGCGTGCCGCGCACGACGCTCGGCGACGGCGTCGGGTTGATGCGGCCGGCCGACAGCATCTCGTGGTACGCGTACATGCGCGCCACGCCGTGGCTGTCCACGCCGCGCAGGTCCGCGAACAACAGCACGTCGGCGGCGGTCTCGGCGTCCGCGTGCGGCACCCCGAAGGACTCGAACACACCGATGCAGAACGTGGCCAGGTCGGCGGGGGCGTAGCGGCGGGCGTTCGTCATGGCTGGAGCGCGAGGTCGGCCACGCGCCGCGCGATGGCGAGCGACGAGGTGGCGGCGGGGGAGGGAGCGTTGAGCACGTGGACGACGGCGCCGTCCTTCTGGAGCACGAAGTCGTCGACCAGCGCGCCCAGGGGCGAGAGCGTCTGGGCGCGCACCCCGGCTGGCACGCGCACGAGGTGTTCCGCTCGCACGGCGGGAACGAGTCGCTGCAGTGCGCGGACGAAGGCGGTCTTGCTGATCGAGCGCACGATCTCGCCCAACCCCATCGACAGGTGGCGCACGGCCAGGCGTTGGAAGCCGCGGTACGAGAGGGCGTCGAGCGTGTCGCGCACCGACACGTCGCGCCAGCGGTAGCCCTCGCGCGCGAGCGCCAGCACCGCGTTCGGTCCGCACTCGACCGAGCCGTCCGTCATGCGCGTGAAGTGCACGCCGAGGAACGGGAAGCGCGGGTCGGGCGTGGGGTAGATCAGGTTCCGCACCAGGTGGCGCGCCTCGGGCACGAGCTCCCAGTACTCGCCGCGGAAGGGCACGATGCGCTGGGGCCACTCGAGCCCGCTCGCGCGCGCGACGCGGTCGCAGTGGAGCCCCGCGCAGTTGACGGCCACGTCGAAGTGCTCGGGTGGTGCGCCGCTCTCGAAACGGACGGTGACGCCATCGGGTCCGGGCTCGAGCGCCGCCACGCGCAGGCCCGTGCGCACTTCGCCGCGCTCCGTCACGCGCGCCGCCAGCCGCTCGCAGACGGCGACGTAGTCCACGATGCCGGCCTCCTTCACGTGCAGGGCCGCGATGCCGCGTGCATGGGGCTCGAGCTCGAAGAGGCCTGCCGCGTCCACGCGCTCGAGGTCGACGCCGTTCGCGCGGCCGCGGCGCTCGAGCTCGTCCAGCGCGGGCAGCTGCGCCTCGTCGGTCGCCACGACGACCTTGCCGCACAGTTCGAGCGGCACGCGTTCGGCCGCGCAGAAGGCCTCCATCAGCGCTTTGCCCTCGCGGCAGTTCAGCGCCTTCGACGACCCCGGCCGGTAGTAGAGCCCCGAGTGCAGCACGCCCGAATTGCGCCCGGTCTGGTGCCGCGCGATCGCGGACTCCTTCTCGAACACGACCACGCGCCGCTCGGGATCACTCTCGAGCAGGCGCGCGGCGACGGCGAGGCCGACGATGCCGCCGCCGACCACGCAGGCCGAACGGGGCGCGGTGTTCACGCCTTGCGCAGCGTGGCGCCGTCGACCGTTCGTTGACGCTGTTCGCCGACGCGGTCGATGCCCAGGCGCATCTCTTGGCCCGGCTTCAGGAACACCTGCGGGTTCTGGCCGAGTCCGACGCCCGGAGGCGTACCGGTCGAGATCACGTCGCCCGGACGCAGGGTCATGTGGCGGCTGATGTAGCTGACGAGGTGCGCGACGCCGAAGACCATCGTGCTCGTGTTGCCGTTCTGGTAGCGGTGGCCGTCGACCTCGAGCCACAACCCGAGCGACTGCGGATCCGGCACCTCGTCCTTCGTCACCAGCCACGGCCCGATCGGCCCGAAGGTGTCGCAGCTCTTGCCCTTCACCCACTGGCCCGTGCCCTCGAGCTGGTAGGCGCGCTCGGACAGGTCGTTGACGACGCAGTAGCCGGCCACGTGGTCGAGCGCGTGCTCCTCGCTGACGTAGCTCGCGCGCGTGCCGATGACGACGCCGAGTTCGACCTCCCAGTCCGACTTCTGCGAGCCGGGCGGAATGATCACGTCGTCGAACGCGCCGCACACCGCGCCGGTCGACTTCATGAACAGCACCGGTTCGGCCGGCACCTGGGCACCCGTCTCCGCCGCGTGGTCCGCGTAGTTGAGGCCGATGCACATGAAGGTGCCGATGCGACCCACCGGCGGACCCCAGCGCGCGTCCTGGTCGACCACCGGCAGGGCCTCGTGGTCGAGCGTGGCCAGGCGCGCGAACACGTCGGGCGAGAGGTTCTCGCCCGCCAGGTCGTCGATCACGGCGGCGAGGCAGCGGCGCATGCCGTCGGGGGCGATCAGGCCGGGCTTCTCGGCGCCCGGCTCTCCGTAGCGAATGAGCTTCATCGTTCGTCTCGTCGGTTTCTCGTTCGGGCGGTCGCGCGGCGCGCGTGTTCAGGAACTCCAGCCGCCGTCGATCACGTGGACGGCGCCGGTGGTGTAGGCGGATTCGTCGGACGCGAGGTACACGCACAGCGCGGCGATCTCCGCGGTCGTGCCCAGTCGTCCGATCGGTTGGCGCGCCACGAAGGCGGCGCGCGCGGCGTCCTCGTCGACGCCCTGCTTCGCGGCCAGCTCGGCGATGCGGCCGTCGAGCGACGGAGATTGGACGGTGCCGGGGCAGATCGCGTTGCAGCGCACGCCGCGCGTCACGTAGTCGGCCGCGACCGAGCGTGTCAGTCCGACGACCGCGGCCTTGGTCGTGCCGTAGGCGCAGCGGTTGGGCACGCCCTTCACGCTCGACGCCACGGACGCCATGTTCACGATGCTCCCGCGTCCGCGCTCGAGCATGCCGGGGAGGAAGGCGCGAATGGCGTGGAACATCGGGTCCACGTTGATCTCGAACGAGCGGCGCCAGTCGTCGGGATCGCAGTCGAGCACCGAGCCGTCCGCCACCCAGCCCACGCCGTTGTAGAGCACGTCGACGGGCCCCACTTCGGCGGCCAGGCGCGCGACCGCGCCCGAGTCCGTCGCGTCGAGCACGTGGGTGGCAATCGAACCCGTCGCGTCGGCGCCAAGTTCGTCCGCCAGCGTCGCCAGGCCATCGGCAGCGCGGTCGGTCGCGATCACGCGCGCGCCATCCGCCGCGAAGGCGAGGGCCACGGCCCGTCCGATGCCCTGGCCGGCGGCCGTGACGAAGGCGCTTCGATCGGCGAGCCGGGCGCTCACCGCGCCACTCCGCCGTCGTGACCGTTCGAGCTGGCAGCCAGTCGCTCGCTCCAGCACGGCCCGTCGGGGAAGCGGAACTCGTCCAGCGACGCCGGGTGCAGACGCGTGCCGTAGCCGGGCTCGAGCGGCGGGTAGTAGCGCCCACCGCACATGCGAGCGGGCGTCTCGAAGTGCTCGTCCAGGTGTGACACGTACTCGGTGATGCGGTCCTCGGTCGATCCGGTGAGCATCACGAAGTCGATCATCACCAGGTGGTTCACGTACTCGCACAGGCCGACCCCGCCGGCGTGCGGACACACGGGCAGTCCGAAGCGCCGCGCGAGCAACATGATCACCAGGACCTCGTTGAGACCCCCCACCCGGCAGGCGTCCACCTGCACGTAGTGCACGCCGCCCGCCTGCATGAGCTGTTTGAAGACCACGCGGTTCTGGCACTGTTCGCCCGTCGCCACGCGCACCGGTGCCACGCTCTGCGCGACGCGCGCGTGACCGAGCACGTCGTCGGGCGAGGTGGGCTCCTCGATCCAGCGCAGGTCGTGGCGCGCGAGTGCGTTCACCGCGGCGATCGCCTCGTCCACGTCCCAGCGCTGGTTGGCGTCGATCATCAGGCGACGGTCGGGCCCGATCAGCTCGCGCACGATGCCGCAGCGCCGGTCGTCGTCCGTGGGGTCCACGCCGACCTTGAGCTTGAAGTCGTTCCAGCCCGCGTCGATCGCAGCCGTGCACAGTTCGCGCAGACGCTCGTCCGAGTAGCCGAGCCAGCCGCACGAAGTGGTGTACGCCGGGTACCCCTGCTCTTCGAGCGCCGCCGTCCGCGCGTCGCGGTGCGGGCGTTCGCGGCGCAGGACCGCCACGGCCTCGTCCGGCGTCAGCGCGTCCGTGACGTAGCTGAAGTCGAGCATGCCGACGAGGCGTTCGGGCTCGAGTTCGCAGACGAAGCGCCACAGCGGCAGGTCCGCGGCCCGCGCGAGCAGGTCCCACAGCGCGTTGACCACGGCAGCCGTCGCGAGGTGCACCACGCCTTTCTCGGGACCGACCCAGCGCATCTGCGAGTCCTGGGTGAAGCCGCGCACGACCGTCCGCATGTCGTTCTGGATCTCGGCGAGCGTCAGCCCGACCAGTCGCTGTCCGAGGGTGCGCGCGGCCGCAGCGCACAGCTCGTTGCCGCGACCGATGGTGAACGTCGTGCCGTGCCCCTCGAGTCCGTCGCGATCCGTGCGCAGGATCACGTAGGTGCTCGAGTAGTCGGGGTCCGTGTGCAGGGCATCCGAGCCGTCGAGTTGGTCCGAGGTCGGAAAGCGCACGTCGAGGACCTCGACGGAGCGAATCGTGGCAGGAGCGGTCATCGAAGCGGGGGGGCGTCGCCGGCGAGAGCGTACAGGCATTCGGCGGTCCCTCCGAGGACCGCCGCGCGTTCGTCGGCGTCCAGATCGGACAGGAGTTCGTCGCTCGCGGCGCGCCACCGCGCATATCCGCCAGCCGTGCGGCACACGGGCCAGTCGCTGCCCCACAGCACGCGCTTCGGGCCGAAGCGCGAAAGCACCGCTTGCACCCATGGGTGCAGGTCCGCGACCGTCCAGTCCGGGCCCGCCTCGTTCACCAGCCCGCTGAGTTTCACGGCGGTCCGCGGCGCGCGCGCCAGCTCGTCGAGCGCCGACTCCCAGGCGGCCCGTCCCGACCAGCCCCAGCCCGCGGCGACGTCCGGCTTGCCGGCGTGGTCGAGCACGAGCGCGAGGTCGGGGCGCCGGTGCGCCAGCTCCACCACGCTCGCGAGCTGGGCGGGGCGCACGAGCGCGTCGAACACGAGCCCGAGTTCCTCCACCGCGTCGAGCCCCGGCGCCACCGCGTCGCGCAGGATCCAACGCGCATCGTCGAGGCCCTGGAGCATGGGTCGCACGCCCACGAGCCACGGGTCGCGCGCCAGCTCGCGCAGGATCTGCCCGGCGTCGGGCGCGTCGAGCGGAACCCAACCCACGACGCCGCGCACGAAGTCCGTCGCCGCCGCCAGCTCGAGCAACCAGCGCGTCTCGTCCACCGTGTCGGAGGCCTGGACGAGCACCGTGGCGTCGATGCCGAACTCGGCCAGATGGGGCGCGAGGTCCTTCGGACCGTGGTCCGCGAACAGCACGCCGGCGCTCGCGTCGAGCCAGTCGTACCGGCAGCGGCCGAGGGACCAGAAGTGCTGATGGGCGTCGACGGCCATGGAAGGGGAGGCGGTGCCGGGCTGATGGCGGGCGGCGCTCTGTGGCGGTGGGCCCGGACCGCGTCGGACCGGAGCGACCTGCCGCCGACTCCAGGCCGGAACAGTACGATCGCGGTCCCGCGCCCGGCGCGGATCCAGCGCAGCCTTCCGCGTGCCCAGTGTCGCCGACGAAAGGCCGTTTCGCTAGCGCCCTCCGCCACCTCCCCCCATGGCCCACCACCGACCCCGAGCTCGCCGCGTCCGCGCCGCCGGCTTCCTGCGCCTCGCCGCCGCCGCCGCCTGCGCCGCCGTCTGTTCCGTCGGCTGCGGCCCCGGGGCCACCGACGCCGCCGCGGGGAGTGGCGCGCGACCGCGGGTGGCGGTGGTGCCGAAGGGCGCGACCCACACCTTCTGGCAGTCGGTGAAGCGCGGGGCCGAAGCCGCCGGCGCCGAGCTGGGCGTGGAGGTGATCTGGGAGGCCCAGCTCGACGAGGGCGACCGCGCCGGGCAGATCCAGCTCGTGCAGCAGTTGATCGGGCGCGACATCGACGTCCTGTGTCTGGCGCCGCTCGACGCCCAGGCCCTCGCGCGCCCGGTGGCCGACGCGCGCGCCAAGGGCGTCGAGGTGCTCATCTTCGACTCGTTGCTCGAGGGCGAGCCGGGCAGCGACTACCTGGCCTACGTGGGCACGGACAACGTGGCGGCCGGACGCCTCGGCGCCGAAGCACTCGTCGAAGCGATGGGCGGGTCCGGAACGGTGGTCCTGCTGCGCTATCGCGTCGGTTCGGCCAGCACCGAGGACCGCGAGCGCGGCTTCCTCGAAGCCATGGCCGAGCACCCCGGCGTGACGGTATCGGTGCAGGACCGCTACGCGGGCGCCAGTTCGGCGAGCGCGCAGAGCACGGCGCTCGCGATGCTCCCGGCCCTGCGCGAGGCCGACGGCGTGTTCTGTTCGCAGGAGTCGGCCACGGCCGGGATGCTGCTCGCCCTGCGGCGCGAGGGCCTGCTCGAGACCACGGCCTTCGTGGGGTTCGACTCGTCGCCGCCGCTGGTCGCGGGCCTGCGCGCGGGCGAGATCGACGCCCTCGTGGTGCAGGACCCGGTGCGCATGGGCGCGCTGTCGGTCGAGCTGGCCAAGCGCCACCTGGACGGCGGCAAGGTGGACGCGATCAACGACACCGGCGCGGTCGTGGTGCGTGCCGCGGACCTCGACGATCCGCGCATCGCGGCTCTCGTCGAGTGACGAATCAGCGAGTGACGCCCGAACCGGCCCTGCGTCTCGTCGGCGTGTCGAAGCACTACGGGCCGACCGCGGCGCTCGACGGCGTCGACCTCGAGGTGCGTTTCGGCGAGGTGCACGGCCTCGTGGGCGAGAACGGCGCGGGCAAGAGCACGCTGCTCGGCGTCTTGGCGGGAGCGGTGCGGCCGGACGCGGGTGCGATGTGGATCGACGGCGTGGCCTACGCGCCCGCGGGTCCGGCGGACGGACTCGCGCGCGGGCTCGCCACCGTCTACCAGGAGCTCTCGCTCGCGCCGCACCTGGACGCGGCCGAGAACGTGTCGCTCGGCCGCTTGCCCCGGCGCGGCCCGCTGCTGGATCGAGCGGCGATGGAGCGCACGGCGCGTGCGGCCCTCGATCGGCTCGGCGCGGCCGACGTGCCGCTCGGCGTGCCCGTCGGGCGCCTGTCCGCGGCCCAGCGTCAACTGGTGGAGATCGCGCGCGGCCTGGCCTCGGGCGCGCGCGTCTTCGTGTTCGACGAGCCCACGAGCAGCCTCGGTCGACCGGAGGCCGAGCGTCTCCTCGTGCTGATGGAGGAGCTGCGCTCGGACGGCGCCGCGGTGGTCTTCGTGAGTCACGCGCTCGAAGAGGTCGAGCGCGTGTGCGACCGCGTCACGGTGCTGCGCGACGGCTGCAACGCGGCGCGCTTCGAACGTGGCGACTTCGACGACGAAGAGTTGGTGCGCGCCATGGCGGGCCGCGAGTTGGCGGCCTTCGAACGCACGCGCGGGACGGCGCTCGCCGAAGTGCTGCTGCACGCGCGCCGCAGCGACGGACGCGGTCAGGCGTTGACGGTGCGCCGCGGCGAGATCGTGGGCGTGGCCGGACTGGTGGGCGCGGGCCGCACGGAGTTGTTGCGCGCCTACTTCGGACTCGAGCGCGACCCGAACTGGGTGTTCGAGGGCCGCGCCGCCAGCACGCCGCGCGCCCACTGGCGGGGCCACGCAGGTTCGGGCGGCGCCGGCCTCGTGAGCGAGGACCGCGCGCACGAGGGGCTCGCGCTCGAGCGACCGATCGACGAGAACCTGTGCCTGCCGCGGCTCGACCGCGCCACGCGCGGGTTCGGCTGGCTGGCGCCGGGCGATCTGCGCCGGCGCGCGACGCGCTGGATCGACGCGCTCGGCGTGCGCGGTGCCCACGACCTTCGCGCACCCATCCGCACCCTGTCGGGCGGCAACCAGCAGAAAGTCGCGGTGGCGCGCCTCCTGGAAGCGGACTCGGAACTGCTCCTGCTCGACGAGCCCACGCGCGGCGTCGACGTGGGCGCGAAGGCCGAGATCTACCGCCTCGTCGCGGAGCTCGCCGCCGGCCGCGACGGAGCGGCGCCGCGCGGCGTGCTGGTCGTGTCGAGCGACCTGGGCGAGTTGCTCGCCCTCTGCGATCGCATCGCGGTCATGGTGGGCGGCGTCCTCGGTGCGGCGCGGCCCGCGGACGAGCTGGACGAACACGCGCTGTTGCTGGAAGCCACGGCCGCGCGGCCCAGGACGAGGACACCCGCATGAGTCTGGGGTCGAGTGCCTGGCGCGCCCTGGGGCCGCTGTTCGCGTTGGCGCTGGTGTGGGGCCTGTTCGCGGTCCTGTCGGGCAGCGACTTCACCAGTTGGGACAACCAACGGCTGATGCTGCTGCAGACGGCGGTCGTCGGGACGGCGGCGGTCGGCGCGACGTTCATCATCGCGGCCGGCGGGATCGACCTGTCGGTGGGCTCGACGATCGCGCTCGGGACGATGGTCGTCGCGCTCCTGCTCGACGCGGGCGCGGGGCCGGTGATGGCGGCGCTCGGCGGCGTGGCCACGGGCGTCTGTGTCGGCGCGGTGATCGGCAGCGCGGTGGCCGGGCGCAGCGACGTGCTCGCGACGGTGGCGCTGGCGGGCGTGCTGTTCGCGGCGCTGCGCTCGGGAATCGGCGTCGGAGCGGCACTCGGCGCGGCGGTCGTGGTGCTGGTCGCCGGCGTCCTCGTGGGCGGTCGCCTCGCCCCGCGCGTGGTGCTGTCGCCCTTCATCGTCACCCTCGGCGCGTGGGGCGCCCTGCGCGGTCTGGCCAAGGGCATCGGCGACAACCAACCCATCTATCCACCGTCGAGCGGTCTCGAGGCGTTGATGTCGAGCGCGAACAGCGTGCTCGGCCTGCCGGGCGGAGTGTGGATCCTGCTGGCGGTCGCGGGCCTCGGCGCCGTGGTCCTGGCGCGCACGCCGTTCGGCCGCGAGGTGCTGGCCGTAGGCTCGAACGCGCGCACGGCGCGACTGTGCGGCGTGCACGTGCCGCGCACGCTCGTGCTCGTCTACGCCGGCGGCATCGGCTGCGCGGGCATCGCCGCGGTGCTGCAGTACGCCTTCGTCGGCATGGGCGATCCGACCACGGCGGTGGGCTACGAACTGGCCGTCATCGCCGCCGTCGTGATCGGCGGCGCGAGCCTCTCGGGCGGCGAGGGCTCGATCCGCGGCACCCTGGTCGGCGCGCTGATCATGACCGTGGTCGCCAACGGCTGCGTGAAGGTCGGCCTGTCCAACTGGGTCCAGGAGATCGTCACGGGAGCGATCATCGTGGCCGCGGTCGCGCTCGATCGGGTGCGGGCGGGGCGGGCCACGCCGTAGGTCCGGGCGGGCGGCCGTGGGGCCACTTTTTCGGGCACCGGTGCCCAGCGGCGGCGTCTGCGGAGCCGAAGGACGGGGTCGGCGCCGGCACCTCGCGCCGCCCCAGCCTCCCCGACTCAATGAACGAGACCCTCGTCGGCCGACAGGCCATCTTCGATCGTCACCTCGCGGTCTACGCCTACGAGCTGCTCTTCCGCGGTCAGGACATCGATCCCGAGCACCCGGAGAGCGCCGATCTGGCCACGTCGCGAGTCATCGTCGACACGTTCACGGACATCGGGCTCGACAAGCTCGTCGCGGACAAGCGCGCCTTCCTGAACCTGACGCGTTCGTTCATCACCGGCGACCACGCGCTGCCGGTGAGTCCGGAGACGGTCATCCTCGAGGTGCTCGAGACGGTGCTGCCGGACCCCGAGGTCCTGGAAGGTCTGGCGCGACTGCGCGAGGTCGGATTCACGATCGCGCTCGACGACTTCGTGCTCGACGAGGGGACCCGAGCGTTCATGCCGTACGCCGACGTGGTCAAGCTCGACGTGCTGGGCAAGACCAACGCCGAAGTGCGCGCCTCGGTCGCCCAGCTGAAGCCCTTCGGCGTCAAGCTCCTGGCCGAGAAGATCGAGACGCGCGAGCAGTACAAGGCCTGCGTGGCGATGGGCTTCAACTACTTCCAGGGCTACTTCCTGCAGCGCCCGTCGGTCGTTCGCAAGCGTTCGGTCCAACCGAGCCAGATCACGTTGCTGTCGCTCCTCAACGAGATGCACGGCCCGGACTTCAACTTCAAGCGCGCCGAGCAGATCGTCCAGCAGGACGTAGCCCTGTGCTATCGCCTGCTGCGCCACATCAACTCGGCGCTGTTCGGCATGCCGCGGCACATCGACTCGGTGCGCGAGACGCTGATCTACCTCGGTCTCGAGAACGTCCAGAACCTGGTCTCGCTCTTCCTCGTGGCGGGCAACGCTGATACCCCGGACGAGCTCATCACGACCGCCATGCTGCGGGCGCGCCTGTGCGAGAACCTCGGACGCGCGCACAAGAGCGACAACTACCGCCAGTTCTTCATCGTCGGCCTGTTCTCGATCCTCGACGCCCTGATGGAGGCGCCGATGGACGAGTTGCTCGCCCGCCTGCCGTTGACCAAGGACGTGCGCGCGGCGCTCCAGCACGGCGAGGGCGAGATGGGCCAGGCACTCGCCGCGGCCCGAGCGTTCGAGTGCGGCGACTGGGACAACGCGTTGTGCTTCGACCTGCCGGTGAACGTGGTCCAGAACCTCTACCTGGAGGCGCTCGAGTGGGCGCAGCAGGTGGGCGAGGTCGCGCAGTCGCGTCCGTCGAAGAAGAAGCGCCTCGCGTCCTGATCCGGGCGCTGGCCGGGAAGGGTCGGGCGATCGCGCGGCCCTGCGGCGCCCGGTCGTGGGTCCTTCGGCCGTGACCTGAGCGTCCCCCCGGGTCGAGTCGGGTCGCCGACGCTCGGGACTCGGACATTCGGTCCGAGGCCGCCGTCGACGCCGTCGGAGCGGCAGCGGAGGACGAATCACCGGCTCCGGTCGCCGCGCCGTCCAGGTGTCCGAGGAGGGCGCCCGAGGCCTGCTGATCCGCGGTGGGGGGGTGCCACCCTTGGCGGGAGCTGGGCCCCGGTCGCGAGCTGCTCCGGACCGGCCGCCGGCGCTCGGAGCGGGGCCCGCGCGTGCTAGGATCCCCGGCCGTTTTCGCGGGGCCACGGCGCCGCGCAGGCGCTCGGGGGGAGTTTCGACGGGGCGGCCGCGCTGCGAGGGGGCAACGCGCTCGGGACCCGCGACGGACCTGCCGCCGACGAGCCCGGACCCGCCATGGACCGCCACGACGCCCAGCCCTCCACCGACGCGACCGCTCCCCTGGGCGGTGCGGCCACGTCGAAGCCCACCAAGCCGCGCTTCGACCGCAAGCCGGACTGGTTGAAGGTGCCGCTGCCCGGTGGCGACGGCTACGCGAAGCTGAAGAAGCTGACGCGCGAGCTCAACCTCCACACGGTCTGCGAGGAGGCGCGCTGCCCCAACGTCGGCGAGTGCTGGAAAGGTGGGGGCGAGGGCGGTGCCGGCGCGACCATGACGCTCATGGTGCTCGGCGACGAGTGCACCCGCCGCTGTCGCTTCTGCGCCGTGAAGACGGTCCTCGAGGCCGCGCCGCCCGACCCGGACGAACCGGTCCACGTGGGCCAGGCGGTGGCGGAACTCGCCCTCGGCTACGTGGTCATCACGTCGGTCGACCGCGACGATCTGCCCGACGGGGGTGCGGCACACTACGCGGCCTGCGTGCGCGAGCTGCGGCGCCAGGCCCCCGACACGGTGGTCGAGACGCTGATCCCGGACTACGTCGGCGCGCCCCTCGCGACCCTGATGGCGGCGCGGCCCCACGTCCTGGCCCACAACGTCGAGGTGGTGCCCCGGTTGCAGCGGAAGATCCGCGACCCGCGCTGTTCCTTCGAGCGCTCGTTGGCGACACTGCGCCAGGCCAAGGACGAGTCCTCGGACGTGTTCACCAAGTCGGCCCTCATGGTCGGTCTCGGCGAGAGCCAGCAGGAGCTGGTCGATTCGCTGGGGCTGCTGCGGGAAGCCGACGTGGACTTCATGACCATCGGGCAGTACCTCCGCCCGACCCCCCGGCACGCGCCCGTTCGCGAGTACGTCGAGCCCGAACGGTTCGCCGAACTCCAGCGGATCGGCGAGGGCCTCGGATTCGCCTACGTCGCCTCCGGACCGCTCGTGCGCTCCAGCTACAAGGCCGCCGAGTACTTCGCCGAGCGCCTGGTGCGCGAGCGCCTCGACGGCCATTCCGACGATCCGCGCGACGCCGCGCTGCCCAACGCCAACGACCCAACCAGCGAGCTTCGACGATGAGCCAGCCCGCACCCCTCACGGTGATCGAACCCGACGGCCGCGCCTCCATGGGGCACGACCCGGGACTGTCCGACGACGAGCTCTTGCACTGCTACCGCACGATGCTGCTCGTGCGGGCGTTCGACGACATCTGTCTGAAGCTCCAGCGCTCGGGCCGCATCGGCTTCTCGATCCCCAACAAGGGCATCGAAGCCACCCAGGTCGGCGCCGCCTCGGCCCTGCGGAAGTCCGACTGGATCTTCCCGAGCTACCGCGACTTCGGCATGGCCATGTACCACGGCATCAAGTCCGTGGACATGATGCACAACATGTTCGGCAACGCGCAGGACAGCGCGCTCGGCCGGCAGATGCCCGTCCACTTCTCGTTCACCGAGCCGATCAAGTTCTACTCGATCAGCTCGCCGATCGGCACGCACCTGCCCCAGGCGGTGGGCGCGGCCTTCGCGATGAAGGAGCGCGGCGAGGACAACGTCGCGCTCGTCAGCTTCGGCGACGGCGGCACCTCGTCGCTCGGCTTCCACTCCGGCCTCAACTTCGCCGGCGTGTGGAAGGCGCCCGTCGTCTTCCTGTGCCAGAACAACGGCTACGCCATCTCCTGCCCGTCCGAGCAGCAGACCGCGTCCGACGGCTACGCGATCAAGGGCGTGGCCTACGGCGTGCCCGGCGTCGTCGTGGACGGCAACGATCTTCTGGCCGTGCGCCAGGCCACCGGCGAAGCCGTCGAGCGCGCCCGCCGCGGCGACGGACCGACGATCATCGAAGCGGTCACCTTCCGCATGGGCGGACACTCGACCTCGGACGATCCGTCGCGCTACGTGCCGAAGGAACTCTTCGAGGAGTGGGAGAAGAAGGACCCGGTCGAGCGCTTCGAGAAGTATCTCGCCTCGCGCGGTCTGTGGACCAAGGAGCGCGGCGAGTCCATGCGCGGCGACGTGATGAAGGAAGTGGCGGACGCGGCGCGCGAGGCGCAAGGCGTCGGCAAGCCGCCCCTCGAGTCGATCTTCTCCGACGTCTACGCCGAGGTCCCCGCGCACCTGCGCGCCCAGGGTGCCGCGGCCTTCGACCTGGCCAAGCGCTTCGGTGATCCCGACGCGGGCGAGGGCGAGTTCCCGCTCTAGGCGGACCCGCTCCCACGCGACCCGACCGTCGTCCGCCCGCGGACGGCCACACCCGACCAGCACGACCGCCGCGGACGACCCGGCGGCGAACCCAGCGAACCACATGGCGAACCTCACACTCATCCAGGCGGTCAACGACGGACTGCGCACGGCCATGGAGGCCGACTCGACCGTCTACGTGTTCGGCGAGGACGTCGGCCCCAAGGGCGGCGTGTTCCTGGCCACCGAGAACCTGACGCGCGACTTCGGTGCGAACCGCTGCTTCGACACGCCGCTGTCGGAGGACGGGATCATCGGCACCGCGATCGGCATGGCGATGAACGGCCTGAGGCCCGTCGCCGAGATCCAGTTCCAGGACTTCATCTTCCCGGCCTTCGACCAGATCGTCAGCGAGGCCGCGAAGCTGCGCTACCGCTCGGGCGGTCAGTACACGGCGCCGATGGTGATCCGCACGCCCTACGGCGGTGGCATCCGCGGTGGCCTCTACCACAGCCAGTCGGGCGAGGCCTACTTCTGCCACACGCCGGGTCTGAAGGTCGTCATCCCGTCGACCGCGCACGACGCCAAGGGCCTGCTGCTCGCGTCGATCGCCGATCCCGACCCGGTGCTGTTCCTCGAGCCGAAGGCGCTCTACCGCTCGGTCAAGGGCGAAGTGCCCGAAGGCCACTACACCGTCGACCTCTCGACCCTGCGCAACGTCCGCGAGGGCGAGCACGTCACGGTCCTCTGCTACGGCGCGATGGTACCCGTGTGCGAGAAGGCGGCGGCGCGCGCGGCCGAGAACGGCATCGAGTGCCACATCGTCGACCTGCGCACGCTGCTGCCCCTCGACGAGGAAGGCGTGCTCGAGGCCGCGAAGAAGACCGGCCGCGTCGTCGTGGTGCACGAGGCACCGCGCTTCTGCGGCATGGGCGGCGAGATCAGCGCTCTGATCGCGGAGAACTGCATCGAGTACATGGAGGCGCCGATCATCCGCGTCACCGGTTTCGACACGCCGTTCCCGAACACGCTCGAGCACCACTACCTGCCCGACGAACGCCGCGTGCTCGACGCCATCGAGCGCAGCGCCGCCTACTAGGTTCGCGCGCCACTCGGCGCCCCGACACGTCCGCCTCCGACCGAGGCTCGCACCGTCCACGACCGGCACCCGCGCGCATCCTTCGCGCCACCCAACGACCCAACGACATGGCCATCGACTTCAAACTTCCGGACATCGGCGAAGGCATCGCCGAAGGTGAGATCGTCAAGTGGTTGGTCGCCCCCGGCGACCACGTCGACGAACACCAGGCCGTCGTCGAGGTGATGACGGACAAGGCGACGGTCGAAGTGCCGGCGCCCGCCGCCGGAACCATCTCCGAACTGCGCGCCGCCGAGGGTGACGTGGTGCCCGTGGGCAGCGTGATCTTCGTGCTCGAGGACGGATCGGCCGCCGCGCCCGCGGCTGCTGCTTCGGCACCGGCCGCCGCGCCCGCCGCGCAGCCGGCCGCCGCGCCCGCGAGCGGCGGCGGCACGCTCGAGTTCAAGCTCCCCGACATCGGCGAGGGCATCGCCGAGGGCGAGATCGTCAAGTGGCTGGTCGCCGCCGGCGACGCGGTCGAGGAACACCAGGCCGTGGTCGAGGTGATGACCGACAAGGCCACGGTCGAAGTGCCCGCGCCCGCCGCCGGCACGATCGCCGAACTGCGCGCGACCGAGGGCGAGGTCGTCCCCGTCGGCAGCGTGATCTTCGTGCTCTCGACCGGCGCCGGCGCGCCCGCCCGGTCGGCTCCGGCCGCAGCTCCCGCACCGGCCGCCGCACCGGCGATGGCCACCGCCGGAGCCAGCGCCCAGAACGGCGCGCCCGCCCGCGCCGCCGCTCCCGCGCCCACCAGTGCCAGCAACGGCAAGGTCCTCGCCGTTCCGAGCGCGCGCCGCGTGGCCCGCGAACTGGGCGTCGACCTGGCCCAGGTGCCCGGCAGCGGCCGCGGTGGCGTGGTCCGCCGCGCCGACGTCGAGACCTTCGTCCGCGGCGGTTCGTCCGCTCCGGCGACCGCGCGCCCGTCGACCCCGTCGGCCCCCGCGCCCGCCCGTCCGGCAGCTCCGGCCGTCGCGCTCGCGCCGACCGAGCGCGAGAGCCGCGTCCCGTTCCGCGGCGTGCGTCGCAAGATCGCCGAAGCCATGGTGCGCTCCGCCTTCACGGCGCCGCACTTCACCGTGGTCGAAGAGCTCGACGTGACGGAACTCGTGCGCCTGCGCACCAAGGCCAAGGCGATCGGCGAGAAGCAGGGCGTCAAGGTGACCTACATGCCCTTCATCATGAAGGCCTGTGCCAAGGCGCTGATGGAGTTCCCGCAGCTCAACAGCAAGCTCGACGAAGAGACCCAGGAGATCGTCACCTACAACTACGTCGACCTGGGCATCGCGACCGACACGCCGAACGGCCTGATCGTGCCCGTCGTCCGCGACGCGCACCAGAAGGACGTGATGACGCTCGCGGCCGACCTGATGGACCTCGCCGACCGCACGCGCAGCGGCAAGGTCACCGCCGAAGAACTGAAGGGCAGCACCTTCAGCATCACGAACGCGGGCAACATCGGCGGCATCATGGCCACGCCGATCATCAACTTCCCCGAGGTCGCGATCATGGGCGTCCACCGCATGATGAAGCGCCCCGGCGTCGTCGAGACCCCCGAGGGCGACACCTTCGAGGTGCGGCAGTACATGAACCTGTCGATCAGCGTCGACCACCGCCTGGTCGACGGTGCCGACGGCGCGCGCTTCCTGGTGCGCATGAAGGAACTGCTCGAGGATCCCGCGTTGCTGGCCCTGTGAGCGGAGAGTCGCAACAGCGAACCGCGCCGCACCCGACCGCTCAGAGGGACAGCCATGTCCCTGGCCCAACCGCTGGTGCGTTTGGAGCGATCGCTGTGAGCGGAGCGACGCAACAGCGGGTCGCGCCGCACCTGACCGCTCAGAGCGAGAGCCATGCCTTCGGCCCAACCGCTGGCGCGTTTGGAGCGATCGAACGAGACCATGCCTGACAGCCTGACGACTCCCGAACACATCGCCTCGACCTGGCTCGACGCGAGCCCCCGCGACGCGCGCGACGCCGATTGGCTGCGTTCGCTCATGTCCGACCTGATCCTGCTCCAGGTCGTGGACGAGCGCATGCTCAAGCTCCAGCGCTCGGGCCGCATCGGCTTCGTCGGCTCGATGCGTGGGCTCGAAGGGATGCTGGTCGGGGCCGGTCGTGCGATCCCCCAGAGCGATTGGCTGTGGTCGGGCCTGCGCGAGGGCGGCGCCGCGTTGATCCGCGGACTGCCGCTGTCCGAGTACATCGCGCAGATGTACTGCAACAGCTTCGACACGGCGAAGGGGCGGCAGATGTGCAACCACTTCCAGCACGCCGGCACGCACTACCCGTCCTGGTCGAGCGTCATCGGCACGCAGATCCCGCACGGCGTCGGCGCGGCCTTCGCGAGCAAGCAGAAGGGCGACGGCGCGGTCCACACGATCTTCTTCGGCGACGGCGCGACCAGTTCGAACGGCTTCCACTCGGGCCTCAACATGGCCGCCGTGTGGAAGGCGCCGTGCGTGTTCGTGTGCGTCGACAACGGCTGGGCGATCTCGGTCTCGAGCCGCGACCAGACCGCGTCGAAGGGCTACGCCGTGAAGGCGAAGGCCTACGGCATGCCGGGCGTCGAGGTGGACGGCAACGACGTGGTCGCGACGCACGACGCGCTCGTGTCGCTGATCGAGCGCGCGCGCGCCGGCGAGGGGCCCGCGCTCCTGGTGCTGAAGACCTACCGCTTGATGGGCCACAGCTCGTCGGACGACCCCACGAAGTACCGCGACCAGCGCGAAGTGGACGAGTGGCTCGCCAAGGACCCCGTGCCGCGCTTCGAGCAGCGCCTCGTGGCCGACGGCGTGATCGACGCGGCCTTCCTCGAGCGCACGTTCACCGAGCACCGCGCCACGGTCGACGCCGAGATCCACGTGCAGGAGGCGGCGGACGCCATGCCCCTGCGCAGCCTGGTCGACGACGTCTACTCGGGCGTGCCGCGCCACCTGCGCCGTCAGTACAACGAGTTCCTGCGCGTCTCGGAGAAGCTGGGCGAGGCCCGCAGGGGCGACGGTGCCTTCCCGCTCTGAGTCCGACGCGGCGCGCGCGACCGAATCGAACGAGCTCCCCGCCGCCGTGCTGCCGCCCGTCGACGAGGTCGCCGCTCGGCGTCCGCGCCTCTTGACCACGCGCGACGGCGCGCTGTTCGCCGGACTCGTCAGCGGCGTCGCGCGCTACTTCGGCCTCGACGCCGGACTGCTGCGCGTCCCGCTCGGCCTCGTCTTCCTGGTCGGCCTCCTGTTCTGGTGGCCGCTGGCCCTCGCGCTCGGCGTCCTCTACCTCGCCCTTTGGCTCGCGATCCCGCAAGAGGACGCGTTGCGCGACTCCTGATCGGCAACCTCTCGAACACGCGCGCGCTCGCGCCGACGCCCCGCGCGTTCGGCCCCGGCGCCGCTCCCGTCCCCGATTCTCCCCCCGCTTCCGCAACGTCTCGATGAGCAAGAACGTCGTCGTCATCGGCGCTGGCCCCGCCGGCTACGTGTGTGCCATTCGCCTCGCCCAACTCGGCAACCAGGTCACGGTCGTCGAGAAGGACGCCCTGGGCGGCACCTGCCTCAACGTGGGCTGCATTCCGTCCAAGGCGCTGATCGCCGCGGGCGCGCTGCTCGACAAGGCGCGCCACGCCGAGACCATGGGCATCACCTTCGGAACGCCGAAGGTGGACGTGGGCAAGCTCGTCGAGTGGAAGTCGGCGATCGTCGGCAAGCTCACCGGCGGCGTCGGCGGCCTGCTCAAGAACCACGGCTGCAAGGTCGTGCGCGGCGACGCGACGTTCACCGGACCGAAGACCGTGAAGGTCTCGGGCGGTGCGGACGGCGACGTCACGCTGACCGGCGATCACATCGTCATCGCGACCGGGTCCGTGCCGATCAACATCCCCGGCTTCACCTGCGACGAGAAGGACGTCTGGTCGTCGACCGGCGGCCTCGCGCCGACCGAGATCCCGGGCCACCTGGTCGTGATCGGCGGCGGCTACATCGGCCTCGAGCTGGGGATGATGTACAGCAAGCTCGGGTCGAAGGTCACCGTGCTCGAGGCCTCGCCCGGCGCGCTGCCCGGTCAGGAGCGCGATTGCGTGAAGGTGATCGAGCGAAGCTTGAAGAAGATGAAGATCGAGATGCTCACCAAGACCTTCGCCAAGTCCTGGAAGAAGAAGGGCAGCAAGACCGTGGTGAGCGCCGAGGTCGACGGGAAGATGCGCGAGATCGAGTGCGATCAAGTGCTCTCGACCGTCGGGCGGCGCCCGTTCACCGAAGGGCTGGGCCTCGACAAGGCGGGACTGGCCGTCAACGACCGCGGCTTCCTCGAGGTGGACAGCCAGCTGCGCACGAAGGTCCCGCACATCTTCGCGATCGGCGACGTGGCCGGCCAGCCGATGCTCGCCCACAAGGGCAGCAAGGAGGGGCTCGTCGCCGCCGCCGTCATCAGCGGTCAACCGGACGAGTACGACGTGCGCTGCGTGCCCGCGGTCATCTTCACGTCGCCCGAGATGGCGTCGGTGGGTCTGACCGAGGACCAGGTGAAGGAGAAGGGGCTCGAGTACAAGACCGGTTCCTTCCCGTTCGCCGCGTCGGGCCGCGCCATGAGCCTGATGGAGACCGACGGCTTCGTGAAGATCATCTCCGACGCGAAGACCGACGAGATCCTCGGCGTGCACATGGTCGGGCCGGAAGTGACCGAGCTGATCGCCGAGGCCACGCTCGCCATCGAAATGGGCGCGACGGTCGAGGACATCGCTCGCACCATCCACGCGCACCCGACGCTGCCCGAGGCGATGATGGAAGCGGCGGAAGCGGTCCACAAGATGGCCGTGCACATCTACCAGAAGCCCTGACCGGGAAGTGGTGCGTCGCGGATGAGTGCCGAGCCCCAGCGCGAGCTCGAGGTGTTGCACCTCGGGCGCGTGGACTACCTCACGGCGCACCGACTTCAACAGGAGCGCCTCGCGCGCCGCATCGCGGGCGAGGTGCCCGACGGACTCTTGCTGCTCGAGCACGACGAAGTGGTGACGCTCGGTCGCGGCGAGTCCATCTCGGCCGCCGACCGTTCGGCCCTCGAGGCGCGCGGCGTGGAGCTGATCGACGTGGAGCGCGGCGGGGAGGCCACCTGGCACGGGCCAGGGCAACTCGTCGCCTATCCGATCATCGAGTTGCGCGAGGGCGAGCGCGATCTGCACCGCTACCTGCGCACCCTCGAGCAGGTCGTGATCGACGTGCTCGCGGGGCTCGGCATCGAGGGCTCGCGCAAGGACGGCCTGACCGGCGTGTGGATCGACGAGCAGAAGGTCAGCTCGATCGGCGTGGCGGTCCGTCGTTGGACCACGTGGCACGGCGTGTCGCTCGACGTGAGCAACTCGCTCGAGACGTTCGGTGCATTCCACGCCTGCGGACTCGAGCCGGGGATCATGACGCGGGTCGTCGACCGGGCCCAGGTCCCGACCGACGACCCGCTGTTGGCGAACGCCTTCGCACGCGCCTTCGCGACGCGCTTCGGCCGCCGACCCGTCGAGTGACGGACCGGCGGCACGGGCCGACCGTCAGAAGGACCAGTTCGCCCAGGGGTTGGACGTGATCAGGCTGGCAGCGCTCGTGTAGACGGGGGTGGGGTTCGAGAGGGAAGAGGAGTTCGTGTTGTCGATCAACACGCTCGAGAAGAGAACCCCGAAGGAGATGCCCCGGTCGTTCTGGGCGGCCAAGAGCTCTTCCGCCTGAAGATCTACTCCGAAGGAACCCGTGAGACCGGAGTCGGTGTTCAGGGACACCGTTGCCCGCGAGACCAAGCACGCGTAGACCGAAAGCGAATTGATGCCGTCCCCGCCGTTCTCGATGGCCGCCACGTTCCTGAACTCGAGCAGGTACGCGAACACTTCGAACCCGTGGGATCCGTTCCCGGATGCGCTGCACGAGTCGATGCGCATCTCGCTCTCAGGGCTCAGGGACGTGTCGAGCAAGAACCCGGCATCGCCCGAGTCGGCCGCCAGGCAGTGGCTGGCCTCGAAGAATGTCGTATCGAAGTCGAACCCGACCAGTTGGTACCGGAATCCGACGGACGAGTTCAACGCGGCCAATGAGCCGAAGAGGCTCGTCGATGTGCCCTCGGACCAGACTCCGGTCTCGCTCCCGACCATTGCGCAGGCCGTGACCACTGTGTTGGTGGCCGTGCTCCTGATCGCTGGCCCAGAGGCTTCAGCGATCGCCGAGTGCGAGATTGCGAGAACTTCTACCAGGCCAGTGCCCGAAATGCCCGCACCGCTCGCGATGCCACTCGATTCGACGTGACTCACGGCACACGAATGGATGGTCGTGGACGCCGCGCTGGATCGGATTCCGCTGTCGGCCGCCTCCAGGTTGGCAACGCAAGTCTGCGCGACGGTGGCCGCTGCATCCGTCGTGACTCCGCTGAAGACGGCGATACCGCCGCCCCACGAGCGGGTGAGCGTGGTGCCGATGACGCTGCACGGGGCGTAGAGTGCGATGGCCGATTGAGGGACGGCGAGGCTACAGCTGCGCACGACGCAGTCCACGACTTGCGTCCCGCCGCCTACGCCGAAGAGCCAATCGGCGATTCCAGAGGAACCGTTCTCGACGAACGTACAGCCGAAGATCGTCGAGCCGCCCTTGCTCAAGAGTCCTAGGGCGCTGTTGTCGCACGACGCGACGTTGCGTACGGACGCAGTGGTGCCACAAACCAGTCCGCTTTCGTCGTTGGAACGTGCCGTGGAGGTCGCGATCGAGAAGCCCTCGTTGGAATTGCTCGACGATACGCCGATCGAGAAGCCGTTCGAGTTGTCGGCGGCGAGGCTGCCCCAGACACGCGAACCGGCCTCCGTCATGAGCCCTTCCTGTTCGTTCGAGCGCAGGATCGAGTCGTCGACGGAAGACCCGAAGCCGAGCACTGCCCCGCGCTTGTTCGAGACCGAGACGCATCCCGCGACTCGAACCCCGGGGCGAACGCTGGTCTGAGCGAGGTCGGAGCTCGTGATTCCATCCTCGCCATTGCCGGCGACGATACAACCATGGACCTTGGAGTCCTCGCCGACGCGCACGCCGAACGTGGTGTTGTCGATCGCGAAGCAGTCACCGACGTCGGCGCGTGCACCGAGGTCCACGCCCGCTGCGTTCCCGGCCAAGGTCACGCCTTCGACCCGGACGCCCGTCGAGCCGACGCCTTGGATCGCGGCCTGGGTCCAGCCGCGCAAGGAACCATTTCGGATCGTGACGTCGGTGCTCGTCGGATCGATGAGGATGCCGGCGGTCCCCGTGGACTCGCCGAACAGGGTGGAGCCGGCGAGGTCGATGGTGACGCCACTCCCCGCGACGGTGATGCCGGTCGCAGCACTGCTCGCGCGCAGTACTCCTTCGACCACGTACGTCCCCGGTCGCGTCGCCGTGTAGGGCAGTGCGTCGATCGTGAACGTGTCGAACGCCGGTGCGAGGACCGACACGGCGGTGGGGGCCGCGAAAGGTGCGGCCACGGCCGCTGGCGCAAAGCCTGCGAGAAGGAGGAGGATGAGAGCGGATCGACGTCCGCCCAAGTTGGTGAGATTCATCGTCGTAGTGGTGTTCGTCGGTGCGGTCGTGGAAGCGAGTGAAGTGCGGCTCATTGTCCGGTCGTGGCGGTGGAGATGCTCTTCGTGCGCAGCTCGGAAACTCGGTGAAGGACAGAGTCGCTCGTCTTCGATTCGGTGCGTGCCGTGTCTGTTCCGCCGTTGGAGGTCGGTGCGCCAGCCTCGGCCTCACGATCGGCAAAGGTGGCGGTCGCGTCGCCCAGTACTTTGGCGAGTGCCGTGTTCCGCTCGGTCCGCGAGTCCTCGAGAGCCGAGCGCAGGTCGCTCGGATCGACAGCTTCCAGTTCTCCGAACTTCTGGAGGATCTGACGTCGCCCTCGGCGCTCGGCCGCGAGGATCGCTTCCGCCGCTGCGATCGCGCTCGGTTCGAGATCGAGTCCGTCGAGCAGCTGTGCCGCTCCGAGCGCCGTCGCGATTGCCTCTCCACGAGTGGAGGCGAGTTGCCGATCGGCGGAGATCGGGGTCCTCGATCGTTGGGGCGTGGAGCCCAGCGCAAGTTCTGCCTCTGCCGCGGCCATGCGTGTCGGCCGCGTCGATCGATCCCAAGCAACTGTCTCGTCGAGGACGTGCGCCCGAGCGGCGTCGTCCACGAAGATCGGTTCGATTCGGTCAGCGCTCAGGGCGAGGGCGCCTACGGCGGCGCTCATCAGGAACGACGCGGTTGCAAGGAGGATGGTCTTGGTTCTCATGATTCTCTAGTGGTTGTTCGTTGTGCGTTGAAGCGTTCCGACGACTACTCCTGGTTGGACCAGGCGCCCAGCGGAGTCGAGAAGTTGATGTCGGAGACGGGTCCGAGGAATGTGGCGCCGAGGTAGTTCGAGTCGATGTTCAACTCGGACAAGCAGCCCGTCACGAACCCGTTCGGTGCGTAGATTCCGACGAAACTGCGCGATACACGGCAGTCGCGCACGGCGCAGAACCCGTCGGCGTAGATGGCGGCGTGGCCAGTGGTGGTGTTGATGCGTGCCGTGCAGGCTCGGATGTCGCTATAGGCCCCGGCTTGGATGCCGTTCGTCCCGTTGGAATTGGCCGTGCACTCCGTGAGCTTGGAGTGGTTGCCGGTCAAGATCCCTACGCCGATGTTCTCGTTGCCGGAGCACTGCTGCAGGACGACGCCGCCCCCAGTGAAGATGCCGGTGTCGTTTCGGGTCGCATGGCAGTTGCGCACCAGGCTGAGCAGGTCCGCAACGATGCCGTCGCCTCCGTTCTGCCTCGCGGTGCAGTTGGTCAGGATCGAGCGCGGGCCGCACCAGAGTCCATCCGCTCCGTTCGCGTTCGTCGTCGTGTTCTCCACGACGCCGTTCTCGAGGACGAAGATGCCGCGCACTCCACAGTCGGTCACCGTGCAGTGGGAGACGACGGAGGCCGAGCCCACGTCGATCCCGTCGACCTGGTGCCCGGAAACCGTGCAGCGCTCCATGCTGACGCCCTCGAAGACGAAGATTCCGTCTCCGGTGCCGAAGCCGGAACTCGCGTGGACGGTGCAGTCGGCGACGACGCTGACGACGCCCTCGGCGGCGGCACCGGTGCCGATGTAGATGCCCACGTTGGTCGAGTCGATCACCGTGCAACCGCGGATCGAGCACGGCGCTTGAGCGTTGATGCCATCGCCGGTGCCGCCGGAGCTCGCCCCGTTGCGCTCCGCGAGACAGTCGAGCACGGCACTCCCCGGCTGGCCGACGGGCAGCAGGAATCCGTGCGAGCCGTTGCCGCTCGCGATCGAGGCTTGGACGGACGAACCTGCGAACACGACGATGCCGCGCTCGAGGTTCTCGTTCGCGACGCAGCCCACCACGCGCGAACCCAGGGTCATCGCGTTGATACCGGAGCCCGTGTTGCCCGAGGCTACGCAGTCCTCGATCACGGCGCCTTCGCTACACGTGGCGGCGTAGTTGCACGGTTCGATCACGATGCCGTCCCCGTCGTTGAGTCGGGACGTGCATCCCGTGACGACCGAGCCAGCGGTGACCGAGATGCCGAAGCCGGGCGCGTTGAAGCTCGTCGAGCAATCGACACACCGAGTGTCGAAGCCGGCGAAGATGCCGCCGGCGTTCGCGTTCGACACGCACCGGATGAACGACGTGCCGTCGCCGAGGTCGCTGAGGTCCGGAACCGCGCAGACGATTCCAGGGAGGCCGGCACCGGTCACCGTGCAGTCGACCACGATCGAGTTCGAGCCGACGATGATGCCGTTGAGGGTGCAGTCGATCGCCGTGCAGCGCTCCACGACGAAGCGGTCACCGACGATGAAGCCCGTCCCGAGGGTGTCGCTGGTCGAAAGATCCGACAGTCGGCAGTCCGTCGCGAACGACGCGTGGACCGCGTTGCCCCAACCGAGGATCGCGCCGTTGCGAATCCGCACGTTCTGCACTCCGCTCGTGATGAGGATGCCCGCGCGGCCGCTGGCGAGCCCCTCGAGAGTGTGCCCCCCGAGGTCGAGAACCACGTCGTTCGCCGTGATCGTGATGCCGACACCGTTCGTGGCGAGATCGAGGTTGCCGGCCACGACGTAGGAGCCGGGCCGTTGGATCTCGACCGGCAGCGACGTGATGACGTGCGCGACGGAAGCGGGAGCGGGGGCCGGGGCAGGAGCCGCTGGCGTCGCCGCGGTGGCTGGAGTCAGGCCGGAGGCGACGAGCGCCAAGCCGGCAAGAACGGCGGCTCGTCCGAGCCTCGCCGTGTGGTGGTGGATCTTCATGGTTCTGGGCGAAAGGGGGTTGCCGGATCCACCGGCGCTCGGACCTCGCCCTGTCGAGGCGAGGGGCGAGGGCCGGGGGTGGGGGTGGGGCTCTTCAGTGGAGGAGAGGGCGAACGAGGGCTCCGGACCCGCATGTGTGGCCGTGCTCCGCTGCCCTCCGTGGACTGGGGACTCCGATCCCGATCCGCGGGCGCAGAGAAAGTGCAGGTTCTCGGGTGCCCGGCCGGCGAAGGAGGCTGGTGCCGCCCGGGTCGAGTCGGGGGCCGGGCCGTTGCGGCGCCTGCCAGCCGCTGCCGCGTCGCGACGGAAAGGAGCCATTCGCCCCCAGTTCCGCTCGGAGGTCGTCCGATCGTTGGCGTGGACGTGTCCGCCGGACGCGCCCGTCCCCCCATGGAATCGACTCGAACAGACCTTCAGCGGGGTCTTCACCCCGCCCTGCGCCCGCACTGGTCGGAACGCGCCCTCGTCTTCGCCACGCCCGCGGCCCTCGCCACGGCTCTGGCGTCGGCGGGTGGCCCCGTGGCCGGTGCGATCGGCGGGGTCGTCGGCGCCGGTCTCGGCGTCGGGGCCGCGCTCTTCGCGAGCGGTCGGACGCGGGCGCGCCTGGCGTTGATCGACGAGGCGCGCCGGGAGGCGGTGGCCGGTGGCCGCGACGACCTGCGCGCCCAGATCTCCGAGATCGTGGCCGAGGCGGCCCGTACCGGGGCCGAGTTCGAGCGCCGAGCGGTCTACGCCGAGGACGCCCGCCGCGCGCAGAACCGCCTGCTCGCCGAACTCGCGCCCGAGTTCTACGCGCTGCTGCGCTCGATGGGGCACCACGCCGAACAGCTGCGCGGCCTCGAGCTCGAGCCCGAGGACGAACACGCCGCCGAAGCCCTCTGTGACGCGACTTCGTCCATGCGGCGTCTGCTCGGCGCGGTGCTCGACCTCGCCCGCGCGCGCGCCGGCAAGCTGCGACTGCGCGAGCGCGACTTCGACCTCGCGGCGGCGCTGGATCGCATCGCGCGCTCGTTCGACCCCGCAGCCCGCAACAAGGGTCTGGAGTACCGCATCACGGTCGGTCGCATGTCGAACCACTGGCGCTTCGGCGACGAGCGGCGTCTCCAGCAAGTGGTCGAACGCCTGCTGTCGGCCGCGCTCGACACCTGCGAGCGCGGGTCGATCGAGCTCGACGTGGCCGAGGACGCCGAACGCCCCGACCGCATGGTGTTCGTGCTCAACGACTCCGCGCCGGTCCACGACCAGGCTTCGTTCGAACGCCTGCTGGGCGAGTCGCCCACGGGATTCGACAACCTGTTCGAGCTGGACGCGTCGCTGTCGCTGGCGCTCGCCCGCGGACTGGTCGAGGTGCTCGGCGGCGAACTCGAGGCCTCTGCGCGAGCGGAGGGAGGTCACACCATCCGCGTCGTCCTGCCGTTGCCGATCGGCAGCGATCCGCGCTCCGAGCCCGAGGTCGCGAGCGCCGACGGCGTCGGACTGCGCGCCGTCGTCGCGGTGCCGGCCAGCCCCGACGGCGACCTCGTCGAATCGGTCGCCTCGGGTCTCGGCTGGATCGTGGCGCGCGCCACCGACGTGGACGCCGTCGACGCTGCACTCGCCGAGAGCGGTGGTTGTGACGTGCTCGTCGTGTCCGCGGCTCTCGACGACGGCGCCGGACCCGCGCGCCTCGCGGACTGGCTCGAACGCTGGCCCGGTTCGGTCGGGACGCTGCTCCTGTCCGGCGGTGTCGCCGTCGATCCGCGTCAGTTGGCGAGCTGCGGCGCGCACCTGTGCCTCAGCACGCCGCTGCACCCCGGTCGACTGCGCGATATGTTCGTCGACCTGGCCTTCGCCGGCGCGCTGGCTCCGGTCCGAACGACGCGGGTGCTCCTCGCGACGGACGACGACGACGCCGCGACCCAGGAGACGGCGGCGCTCGTCGCCCAAGGGCACACCGTCGACCGCGTCACCGGGTTCGACGAGTTGCTCGAAGCCTTCCAGGACGCCGTCTACGGCCTGATCGTCGTCGATCCTGAGCTCGTCCGGAGCGACGAGGACGGCGCGCCCAGCCTCGAACGTTTGGAGGCCCTGCGCGGTTTGTCGGCAGGACCTTTCAAGATTCGAGTCCTCGAGAACGGACAAGAGGAAGCCAGCCACGACCGCTCCACCCGCGAGCGGTCGGAACACGAGACGTCCTCGGCCACCGACCGTTGGACATCCGGCCCCACCTCCCAGGTGCGCACCCAAGACCCCGAGACCGAAGTGATCGATCCCCAATCAGCCGAAGCCGCCGTCGACAAGGCAGTCCTCGAGAGCCTGCGCGAGCTTGGCGGTGAAGACGAACCCGGTCTCGTGCGTGAACTGATCGAGCTGTTCTTCGGCGACACGCCGGCGCGCCTCGAAGCACTGCGAGCTGCCGTCGCTCGCGACGACTTCGAAGAGGCCCAACGCATCGCGCACGCGCTCAAGTCGAGCTGCGGCAACCTCGGTGCCACGGTGCTGTCGGACCTGTGCCGAGCCATCGAAGACTCCTGCCGCCGCGGCAGCGTCGACTCCGTCCCCTCACTCGTGGACCGTTCCACCGCGGAGTACATCCGCGTCGTGGATGCGCTGTCCGACGAATTGCGCTGACCGCAGTGACCCTCCCTACCACCCACCCCGACGTCCCCGAGCACCCCGGTCCACCGCGATGACACGCAAGGAATTCGAAGATCTGAAACAGAGCGGTCAACTGCCGTCTCCCGCCGGAGTGGGGATGAAGATCCTCACGCTCACGCAGAAGGACGACTGCTCGATCGACGACTTGCAGGGAATCCTCCAGGCCGACCCCGCGTTGACCGGACGGATCCTCAAGCTCGCCTCTTCGGTCGGCGTCGCTGGTTCACAGCCGGTGCGTTCGGTCAAGGAAGCGACGATGCGACTGGGGCTGCGCACGGTCACGAGCGTGGCTCTGGGATTCTCGCTCGTCTCGAGCAGCCGCATCGGTCAGTGCGACCGCTTCGACTACGACGAGTACTGGGCCCGCTCCCTGGTGCGCGCGCTCGCGGGGCAGGAGATCAGCGAGCGCACGGGACGCGCCGTGGCGGCCGAAGCGTTCACGTGTGCACTGCTCGGACTCGTCGGGCAACTCGCGCTCGCCAGCTGCCACCCGGACG
Source organism: Rohdeia mirabilis (assembly GCA_007750655.1). Classification (GTDB taxonomy): domain Bacteria; phylum Planctomycetota; class UBA1135; order UBA1135; genus Rohdeia; species Rohdeia mirabilis. The sequence goes on along the minus strand of CP036290.1, from coordinate 4,380,615 downwards.
ACTACGCGCAGCTTCTCGACGAGCTCGAGGAGGATCCGACGCTGGATCGCTGCGCGCGCGAGTCCGAGCTGTTCGGAATCGACCACCTCGAGGTCACCGACTGCCTGATGGCCGAATGGGGGCTCCCGGACTCGTTCGGCGAGGTCTCGATGGCTCTCGGTCGCGAAGGCGGTGACGAAGCGCTCGAGGGCTACTCGCGCGAACTCTACGAGGTGCTGGCCGACGCCCGCATCATCGCCGACTACGCCATGAAGGGCGCGCAGGCCGACGCGGAGTCCTTGGCCGGAATGGGTCAGCTCGAGAACCGACTCGCCATCTACGACGTCTCGCTGGGCGAGCTGTGCAAGCTGGTCATGGGTCAGTGGATCGAGTGGGGTGAACAGCTCAGCCTCGAGACCTCGAGCTACGCCAATGCCGTCCGCACCGACCGCAACTGGGAGGACGACGCGAAGCGCTCGGCCAGCCCGATGGATCGCACCGTCCAACACGGCGCCGACGTGCTCGTGGTCGACGACGATCCCGTCGCGCTGAAGCTGCTCGCGAAGCTGCTGCAGGACGAGGGCCACCGCGTCATGCTCGCTCGCGACGGCAAGGAAGCGCTCGCGATCACGCTGAAGAAGCGCCCGCAGGTCGTGATCTCCGACTGGTTCATGCCCAAGCTCGACGGCATCGAGCTGACGCGCACGCTGCGCCGCACCAGCTGGGGCAAGCGCATCTACCTGCTCCTCCTGACGGGCAACGATCGCGAGGATCGTCTCCTGACAGCATTCGACGCGGGTGTCGACGACTACGTCGCCAAGCCGTTCAAGCCGAAGCTGCTGATGGCGCGCCTGCGGGCCGGCGTGCGCATGGTGAAGCTGCAGGAGCAGGTCGAACTCGACCAGGAGATCCAGCGCAAGAACTCCGTGCAGATGACGCGGATGAACCGACAGCTCAAGGAGGCGGCGAACACCGACTTCCTCACCGGTCTTCCGAACCGCCGGCACGCGATGGCGCACATGGATCGCGCCTGGAAGCACGCGCTGGCCACGGGCACGACGCTGTCCGTGCTGATGATCGACATCGACAAGTTCAAGAGCGTCAACGACACCTACGGACACGACGTCGGCGACGTGGTGCTGAAGGAGACGGCGCGCGTGATCAAGGGCGCGGTGCGGCGCAACGACATGGCGGCGCGGATGGGCGGCGAGGAGTTCCTCGTGATCGCTCCCGGCGCCGACCTCGACGAGGCCCGCATGGTCGGCGAACGGATCCGCATGCGCGTCGAGAGCAGCCACATCAAGTTCGGCGACTTCGACCGCAACGTCACGATCAGTGTCGGCGTGGCGACGATGGACCCGAGCATCGGCGACATCGACCATCTGATCCGACTCGCCGACGAAGCCGTCTACGTCTCCAAGTCGAGCGGGCGGAACCAGGTCAGCGCGACGTCCCACGGTTCGCAGCAGGCGAAGTCCGCGTGACGACGAGAGGGCGGCGGCGCCCTCGGAACGACCAAGGGGTTGGGAGCCCGGGAAGGGGCTCGACGGGGTCCGTGGCCTAGCGCCACGGGCCCCGTCCTCTTTTCTCGGTTCGACGTCGTTGCGCCGACTCGCTCCGGGCTGCACTCCGTCGAGCCGTGCCGACGCGCGGCGCCCGGCTATCATCCGCCGCCATGAGCATCGCGCGACTGCTGGAGAAGATCGGGCTCGGTTCGCCGCAGGCGCGCGCGTGGGCGACCTACGACTGGGCCAACTCGGCCATGTTCACGATCGTCATCACGGCGATCTTCCCGGTCTTCTACGCCAAGTCGATCGCGGGTGAGCTGGATCCGGAGGAAGCGAAGAAGTTGTTCCTCTTCGCGACCACGGCGTCGCTCGGACTGTCGGCGGTGCTCGCCCCGGTGCTCGGCGCACACGCGGACGTGCGGGGCCGGCGCAAGACGATGCTGGCGGCGAGCATGCTGATCGGGGTCGTCGCCAGCGCTGCGCTGTTCTTCTTCGACGTCGGCGATCACTGGCCCGCGCTCGTGGCCTTCGGGCTCGCGAACCTCGGCGCGACGCTGAGCATCGTCTTCTACGACTCACTGTTGCCGTTCGTCGCGCGCGGTGGCGACGTCGATCGCATCTCGACCGCTGCCTACGGCCTCGGCTACCTGGGTGGGGGGATCGCGCTCCTCTTGTGTTCGCTGATGATCTCGAGACCCGGCGCGTTCGGTCTGCCGGTCGAGGGCACGCTCGCGGTGCGCACGGCGTTCCTCGTCGTCGCCGTCTGGTGGCTGGTGTTCTCGGTGCCGATCCTGCGCGGCGTTCCCGAGCCGCCCCCGATGCCCGGCGGCGAGCGGCTCGGCGCGTTCGCCCAGCTGCGTTCGACCTTCGCCGAGCTGCGTCGCTACCCGCAGGCCCTGCTGCTGCTGGGCGCCTTCCTGATCTACAACGACGGCGTGGTGACGATCGTGCGCATGGCGGGGATCTTCGCCGAGCAGCGCGGCTTCGACTTCCCGTTCGTCATCGGGGTCCTGATCGCCGTGCAGTTCGTCGCGCTGCCCGCGGCCTTCGCCTACGGCCAGCTGGCCCGGAAGATCGGCCCGCGTGCCGCCGTCCTGATCGGGATCGCGTGCTACGCCGGCATCACGGTCCTGGCGGCGCTGATGACGACGAAGGCGCACTTCGTGGCGTTGGCGATGGCGGTCGCGTTGGTCCAGGGCGGGGTCCAGGCGCTCAGTCGCTCCCTGTTCGCCTCCCTGATCCCGTCCGCCCGCAGCGCCGAGTTCTTCGGGCTGTTCGGCGTGGCCGAGAAGTTCGCCGCGATCCTCGGGCCGCTGGTCCTGGCCCTCGCGATCGACGCCACCGACGACAGCGACCTGGCGGTCCTGTGTCTGCTGCCCTTCTTCGCGATCGGCGCGGCCATCCTGTGGCGGGTCGACGTGACCGGCGGGCGCGCGGCCGTGGCGGCGGCGGACCCGCTCGCGGACGAGTCGGACGGACCCGCGAGATGAAACTCGATTCCACCTGCCGACGAGCCCGCTCCTAGGGCTCGCCGCGGGGGTCGAGCGCCCGACCGAACGCCGACTCGTTCGAATTCTCCCGCTCTTTGCAAAGAGGCGCGCCCCGGTGTCGTACTCCTGCTGACGAGAAGTTGAAGGGCGCACCTCATCCGCGGTCTGGATGGGGAAAACTGGGTTTTCGGGTGGGCGTGCGCCCTCACCTTGCCGGGGCTCCGGGAGCAGATCTTGTGCTCTTCGGGGCCCCAGCTCTTTCTGGCCAGCTGGTTCTCGCTCGGGTCGTGTGCGCGGGCCGGGTCCAGCGGGCGCCGACCTGGCTCGACCTCGCCGAACGCCACCGCGGCATCGCCCTTCCGCCGGCGGCGCCGGGTGTCTCGTTGCGCCGGTCCTCGGCACAGGGTATTCGTCGCCGATGGACGAGACGCCGCTGGACCGAAGGCCGCTGAACGAGACCGACGCCCTGCGCGAGCGCGCCAAGGAGCTGCGCTGTCTGTATCGCATCCACGCGATCGTGTCCGGTCGCGCGCTGTCTCCCGAGTCCGCGTTCGAACAGGTTCTCGAGGCGCTCCCGGAAGGCTGGCAGCGTCCCGAGTCGACGGGGGCGAGCATCGAGTACCTGGGTCGCCGCTACGTGGGTCCCGGCTACACCCACGACGGAGCGTGCCAGACGCGACCGATCGCGTTGTGGGGGACTCGCGTCGGCGCGCTGACGGTTTCCTGCGGCGCGAGTTCGGAAGGCGCGCCGGACTTCCTCGCCGAGGAGCTCGAGTTGCTGTCCGCCGTCGCCGCGCGTCTCGGCGAGTACCTCGAGTGGAAGCAGACCGAGCTCCTGGCCGGGCGCACGTCGCGCGCCGCCGACCACTGGCGTTGGCGCCACGAGTTCGCCGAGGCCCTGGCGCGGCGGGTCGACGCCGCGGGCTTCGAGATCGACGCCATCTACATCGGCGGCAGCACGGGTGGTGGCGACGCTGGACCGGGGAGCGACATCGACCTGTGGATCCAGTGTCGCGGCGACGGCGCGACGCGCGAACGCCTCGCCGCCTGGGTCGACGGCTTCGGCGCCTGCACGAGCGAGGTCGCGCACCGCCAGACCGGCTATCGGTTCCCGACCGGACTGATCGATCTGCACTGGTTGGACGCGCCGCCCACCGAGCGCAGCCATCCGGGGCTGCGGTCCCTTCCGCTCGGTCCGCCCCGAGGTTGACGGACCACCGTGGGCCGAGTGGCGGCGCCCGTCGGCACCGCCACTCGCGCCCGGCAACGGTCAGCGCGGAACCGCCGTGCGCGTGCCCATCCCCGGTCCGTAGACGAGCGCGTTCGACAGGAGGCGCGCGGTGCCGAGGTAGTAGCCGCGGAAGACCGGGTCGGCCGCGAACAGCACGACCTGACCGGCGCCCACGCGTTCGACCGTCAGGTACGCCGACAGCCCGATGCGCTCGCGCGCTTCCGGCCACAGCAGTCCGGACAGGCGCAGGTCGGCCGCAGCGGTGAAGCGCACGGCGCACGAGTCCTTCGCCAGGAGCGCGGTGCTGCCCTCGAAGAAGACGGGCATCTCATCCGACCCGGCGCCGGCGGTGACCCAGTGCTCGTCGTCCACGTGGGCGCGCAGGATCACGCCCGAGGGACCGAACCGACGCATCCACGTGTCGCGGTCCTCACCACCGGGCAGCGCACCCGCCTCGTCCTCGTCCACGTCGAAGTCCGCACCGGCGGGTTCGAGTTCGCCCGACCACAGCCCTTCGGCGTCGATCGGCGCGGTACCGGCGGCGAGGGCGCGTCGGGCGGCGGCGCGGTACGAGCCGACCTCGTCCAGCGCGTCGCGGTGGCGCACCACGTCCGACAGGCCTTCCTCGCCCAGGACGCCGTTCACGGCCGAGCCGACGGCGATCAGCGTGCCGCCACCGCGCACCCAGTCGCGCAACTGGCCGCTGCGCAACTCGCTCGCCATGCCTTCGGGCGCGACGATCACGTTGTAGCGGCGCAGGTCGCCCGACAAGCCCTCGAGGATCGTGTGCGGCATGCCGAGGCGCACGTCGAGGTGGTGCCACAGGTGTCCGAAGCTGCCGGTGGACGAACCTTCGCCGCCGAGCAGCGCCACGCGCGGACGGGCCAACAGCGTGAAGTGCTGGCCACCGAGGTCGGGGCTCTCGTCGGGCGAGCGGCCGGTGTCGAGCGCGACCAGTTCGACGCCCGCCCAACGCGCCGCGTCCTCGACGAGACGCGCGACGCTCGGTCCGTTCTCGTGGCTGCGCACCAGGAGGCTGAAGCGCGGGAACGAACGCCCGGCCGCGGTGAACGGGCGATCGCCGAGGTGGATCTGCACGCCCATCTCGAGCGCGCGCGCGGCGAAGCGCGGGGCGCGGTCGCTAGCGCCGTCGACGACCCAGGCGTAAGCGGTGCGACCGCTCGAACCGCGCGTGCCCGGGTCGACCGGCGCCGCGCCCTCGGTGAGCCCGCTCGGCGTGCCCCAGTAGCACGAAAGGTCGTAGGCCATGCCGATGTTCCAGGCCGTCACGTCGTACATCAGGCTCGAGTCGTTGCGCTCGAGCTCGCGCCGTTCGCGTTCCAGGGTCTCGGTCGGCAGGTGCGGGTCGAACTCGAAGTAGGCGCGCACCAGTCGACCTTGCTTCTGGGCCACGGGCACCACCAGCGATCCGGCGGGCAGCTCCAGGCTGTCGACCGTGTCGCCGAAGCGACCGACCGCGCCGGTCAGCGTGCCGCCGCCCGTGAAGCTGTACTCCATGCCTTGACCGTCGAGCACGTCCACGAGGACCGCGAGTCGCTCGGGCTTGTCGCCGGGCAGCACGACGAACGCCTCGTCCGCGTTCTCGCCGCCGGACTCCGCTTCGTCGCGCGCGCGGCGGAAGTCCGCCAGGATCGACGCGCGGTGGCGGCGAGCGGTGGCGAGGTTCGCGACCGAGGCCACCAACTGTCCGTGCACCGACTCGCGATAGCTGACCACTTCGCCCGACGCGCGCTTCACCGGCTGGCCGAGCGTGCGCGCCTGCTCGTACAAGAGGCCGATCGCGCCGTTCAGCGACGCCCAGGCGTCCGAGTAGCCCGGGAACCAACCGTCGGCCCATTCGCGCGTGTAGTACGCCCATTGGTAGCGGTCGAACGCGGTGGCCTGGTCGTTCGCGAAGCGCTTCTGCCAGCCGTTCAACGTGCCGGGCAACTGAGGGTGGTACGCCGGCGACTGCGGGTAGAAGAGGAATGTGTCGAGCGGGCCCATCTCGTGTCCGTCCACGAGCACCTGCGGTTCGAACTGACGGATCGCGCGCCAGCGACCGCGCGTCTCGGGTGCGACACCCGTGACCCAGTCGCGGTTCATGTCGATCAGGTAGTGGTTGCCGCGCCCGTACGGCCAGCGTCCGCGTTGCATCGCCGCGTAGTCGGTGTTCGTGACGTAGCCGGACATCTGCCGCAGCTGCGTCCCGATGCGCTCGCGCCCGTCCGGATTCAGGCACGGGTCGATCACGATCACCATGTCGTCGAGCAGCCCGGTCACGTCCTCGCTCGTGCCCGCCACCAGGTGCCAACCGAGGATCAGCGCCGCGTCGGTCGCCGAGGGTTCGTCGCCGTGGATGCCGTAGCCCATCCAGCACACGATCGGCTTGTCGCCCAGCGCATCGGCCTCGGCCTGCTCGTCGCGCTCGGCGGGGACGTCGCCCTCGAAGCGCGACGCCAGCCACTCGTCGAGCCGTGCGTGGTTCTCGGGCGACGTGATCACCGCGTACACCAGTTGGCGACCTTCGTGCGTGCGACCGTAGGGGAACAGCTTCATCCGGCCGCTCGCGCTGGCCCACAGTCGGTAGGCCGCGAGCACTTCGTCGTGGCTGGCCACGCGACTGCCGGCCGCCTGGCCGAGGATCGCCTCGGGCGTCGGGATCGCCGGATCGTGTTGGCTGTTCGGGAAGAACGGCTCGTCCCAGGACAGGGCGGGCGACCAGCTCGGATCGCCCTGGGGGATCGGCGTCGCGGCGCGTTCGCGCGGGCTGGGCAGCGGCGGAGCCGTCTCGGCCGTGTCCGTGCGATCGATCTCCTGACCGAAGGCGGGAAGAGCGGGCGCGCTGCTGAGCACGAGCGCGAGGATGGACGTCACGAACGACGTGCGCATGGATCTGGCGGGGACGTGGGTGGGCCGCGCGGACGCCGGATCGACGACGCCCCGACGGACGGGCGTGCGATCGATGGGCGCGGAGTGCGCGCGGTGCGGGATCGCGCGCACCGGTGGTACGCGCGCTGGTTCGCTGGGCCGGGCTCAGCCGATCGGCGTCTGGGCCACGAGCGCGGCGCGCAGCTCGCGGACCCGCCGCGCCGCGGTGGCGGCGTCGTCGTCGAGGACCGTCAGGTGCGCCATCTTGCGGCCGGGGCGGGGGTCGCGCTTGCCGTACAGGTGCAGGTGCGCGTCGCTCGCGCCGAGGACGCGACTCCACTGCGGTTCGCCGCCGGCCCACAGATCGCCGAGCAGGTTCGCCATCGCGGCCGGTCGCAGGAGGCGCGTGTCGCCCAGGGGCAGGCCGCAGATCGAGCGCACGTGCTGCTCGAACTGGCTCGTGACGCAGGACTCGATCGAGTGGTGGTAGGAGTTGTGCGGGCGCGGCGCGAGCTCGTTCACCAACAGGTCGTCGCCGACCAGGAACAGCTCGACCGCCAGCACGCCGACCAGTTCCAGCGCGTCCGCGATGCCGTCGGCGATCTCCATCGCGCGGCGTTCGACGGCGGCGGGGAAGCCGGCCGGAACGGTGGTGACGTCGAGCACGTGCTGGGAGTGCGCGTTGCGCGACGGCGCGAAGGAGCGGTGCTCGCCGCGTTCGTTGCGCGCGACCGAGACGGACAGTTCGGCGTCGAAGGGCACGAGGCGTTCCAGGACGACGCGGTCGGAACCGATGGCCTGGAACACGCGCGCGGCGTCCTCGGGCGACTCGAGCAGCGCCTGCGACTTGCCGTCGTAACCGAGCGTCGTGGCCTTCGCGACCGAGGGCGTCCCGAGTGCTCGCGCGGCGTCCTCGAGCTCCGACGCCCAGGACGCGAAACGGTGCGCGGCGACGGGGAAGCCGTGCTTCACGAGGAACGTCTTCTCCAGCTCGCGGTCGCGACAGGTGGCCAGCACCTCGGGCGACGGATGGACCGGCGCCAGCGCGCGCAGCCGCTCGAGCCCCGCCGCGGGCACGTTCTCGAACTCGAACGTGACGACGTCGCTCTCGCGCGCCAACTCGTCCAGCGCCCGCGCGTCGTCGAACGGCGCGATCAGGTGGTAGTCGGCGACGCCCGAGGCCGGGCAGTCCTCCTGGGGGTCGAGCACGATGACGCGATATCCCAGAGGACGCGCCGCCAGCGCCGACATGCGACCGAGCTGGCCGCCGCCGACGATGCCGATGGTCGAGCCGGGCGGCAGGGGCTCGAGATCCGGTCGCGCTCCGCCCGTCACAGTTCGCTCGCGAGCACCCGCGCCGTCTGGGCCGTGCGGAAGGCGACGAGGCGCGCGCGCAGGTCGGGCCGCGTCAACGCCAGGATCGAGGCCGCGAACAGGGCGGCGTTCACCGCGCCGGCCCGGCCGATCGCCAGGGTCCCGACGGGCACGCCGGCCGGCATCTGGGCGATGGACAGCAGCGAGTCCATCCCCGACAGGGCCTCGCTGCGCACCGGCACGCCGAGCACCGGCAGGTGGGTCTTCGCCGCCGCCATGCCCGGCAGGTGCGCCGCGCCGCCCGCGCCCGCGATCAGGATCTCGAGGCCGCGCTCCGCCGCCGTGCCGCAGTACTCGAACAAGAGGTCGGGGGTGCGGTGGGCGGACACCACGCGCTTCTCGAAGGGCACCTCGAGACGCTCGAGATGCTCGGCGGCGTGCTGCATCGTCTCCCAGTCGGACGTGCTGCCCATGATCAGGCCGACGAGCGGGCGGGCGTCGTTCTCGCTAGTGTCGGGCATGGCCGTCGGGTCGCGGGTTGGGCTGGTCGCCGGTGGGGGGGAGTGCCGTGCGACGTCGCGGGCACGAGGCGGCGGAGGCAGCGTGGGCGGACGGCGAACCCGTCCGCGGCGCGCAGTGTACGGAGCGGGTCCCGAGGCGTCGCGCCCACCGCCCGCTATCCTGCCCGCCATGGACGCGCCGCAATCCCAGTCCGACCACGCCCCCGATCCCTCCGCGCTCGCCGCCCGGGCCGCCGCTGCCGGAGCTCCCGCCCGGGCCCTGGTGCTCCTGTGCGGGCTTCCCGCCAGCGGCAAGAGCTGGCTGGCCGAGCACCTGGCCGAGCCGCTGGACGCCGAGCTGCACCAGAGCGACGTGCGCCGACGCGAGCTGTTCGCCGTGCCGACCGGGTATCGCCACCGCGGACCCTACGACGCGGGCATGTACAGCCCCGAGGCCAAGCAGAAGGTCTACGACTCGCTGCTGGCCGACGCGCGGCGCTGTCTGACAGCCGGGACGCGCGTGATCATCGACGGCAGTTTCGTGCAGGCCAAGTGGCGCAAGCCGTTCGAGGAACTGGCGCGCGAACTGGGCGCGCCCTTCGTCTTCCTCGAGGTGACGGCGTCCGAGGACGTGATCAAGCGCCGCATCGACCGCCGCATCCAGGACACGACGCAACCGTCGGACGCCGACTGGAACGTGTACCTGAAGCTGAAGGGCCAGCGTGAGCCGCTGGACGAGTGCGGCGAGAACGAGCGGCTCGAGGTGGTCAGCGAGACGCCGCTCGACGAGGTCGTGGCCGCCCTGGCGCAGAAGCTCGCGGCGCAGCTCGCGTGACGCTCATCGACTACTTGGCAGTGGAAGCTCGCCCTCGCATGGGTGAGGACTCCAGCGCCGGGTTCGCGCGTGTTGCAGCAGAGCGAGGACGCTTCCCGACCCTGGCGGTCATGGATGCGCTGATCGAGTCCGGCCGCGCGCGCGGCGACTCACTCGCAGGAGCGGACTTCGATGCGATCGTCGTGCTCGGTGAACGCGCCGACGAGGCGGTTCTATCGGCGATCGACGCCTACCTCGCTCGATCGGAGCCCTTCCCGCGCCTCGTCGCTCTCGAGGTGCTGCGCGCCTGCACGTTCGTGAACGCGAGCGACGGGTTGTGCCCTCAGTTCCAAGAGCGCGCGGCGCGGCTTGCGCGTCACGACCCGGACGACGACGTACGCGCGCTGGCTGTCGAGGCCCACTTCGGTCTGGTTTTGTGCGGTGACACCGACTTCTTGGCGTCGTTCCTCGAAGATCCTGCGCTCGGTGTTCGCAGGAGTGCCGCAAAGGGACTGTTCCAAGTGTTCCTGGAACGTGAACCGACGGCAACGGTGGTGCATGAACTCGCGCCTCTGATCCGACGCGCTCTCGAGGACCCGTGCGCCGAGGTGCGTTGGAGCGTCGTCTACGACATCGGCTTCTATGAACTGTTCGAACTGCTCCCGGAAGACCTGCGCGCACGTCTCGAACGCATGCGCCACGAGGAGTCCGATCCGCTGCTGCGCGAGGACCTCGAAGACTTGCTGGGTCCGTCGGACGAAGATGATGCGATCGTGAACGCCGACCATTGAACGAACGGCGCCCCGCACTCGGGCGTCGAGTGCGGGGCGCCGTTCGCGCGAGGCGTCGTGCTCGGATCGCCTACTGGATCTGCACCAGCGCCGGCGACGAGATGCCCCAGGGCGTGACTCCATCGAACGGATCGAAGGTCACGAACGCGACGTAGAAGTCGATGCCGGGAGGCGCGTTGCTCGGTAGCAGGATCAGACCCGGCGCCGTTCCGGCCGGTCCGACCGTGCCGATGAAGTTGTTGAAGATGCCTCCACCGCCCGAGAAGATCGAGAGGTTGAGCAACGAGTCGTAGTCCAGCGGGAAGGTGCCGTGCGGCGGGATCGCGATGCCCGAGTTGATGCTGCCCGAAGCGCCGGCGACGTAGAGGTGTCCGGCGTGCCCGGGCGCGTTGAAGATCAGTTGCACGAACTGGCCGGGGATCGCGGGGCTGCCGATGACGGTGACGTTCAGCGGGTTGCCAACCGGCTCGGTGCAGGCGCGGATGACCCACTGGCCGTTGTAGGCGCCGAAGCCGCAGAGCGTGAACGGGCCGATCGCCGCGAGCGCCGTGTCCACCCAACCCTGCCCCTGGATGCGGATCAGGCTCTTGCCCGCCGCGCACGCCGTGTTGTCGGTGAAGAAGTTCGACGGGAACCCGGACGTGCAGTTGCCGTTCGGGTTGATGTTCATCACGAACCCGACGGCGAACTTCGGCCCGGTGACGGTGACGTTGTAGGGCGTCATGTCGATCACGTTCAGGCCGCCGTCGACGACCTGGATCGAGTTGCCCGTGTCCTGATTGAGGTCGAAGACCTTGTTGGACATGTTCGGCACGCCGGCGCCGTTGAACGTCACGTTGTCGAACACGACCACGTTGATCGTGGCGACCGCGCCGACCGACCCGAACTGACTCGTGAAGGGAGCGGCGACCTGGGTCAACGTCTGAGGGCCGGGGCCACTCAAATCGAAGACCGAGGCACAGCCCTCGCCCTCGCACAGTCCTGGGATCACCGCGACGGCCGTGAACTGCGTCGGCACCTGGGGCAGCACGTCGTTCTGGTAGTGGACATCGCTCCCGTTCGGGCAGGTCTGGGCGGCGGCCGGGAGCGCGAGGAGCGCAGCGGCGAACAGGGTGAGGCAGGCGACGAACTTGGACATGGAGGATCGAGGTGGGGGTGGGGGTGGACGAACGAGAGTCGCCCGGACCCGCCGATTCTGTCAACTCGCGCCGGAGCCAGCGGCGCTTCGAGCCGCGCGCGTCCCGCTCCACGGGGTTCCACGGCCGTTCGACTCTTGAACGAGTAGGATCGCGCGCGCCCCCCCGCGCCCACGACGCCCTACGCCCATGGCCATGGAACGACGCCTTCTCGCCGGCCTCGTCGCCGCACCGTTCTCGCTCCTGCTCGCCGCACCGACGACCACCGCCGACGTGCGCACGGCGTCGGCGCTCGTCGTCGCGTTCGGATTCGCGTCCGACGAAGGACAGGGCACCGCCGAGCCGGGCACTCGCATCGAAGGCCTGCTTCCTGGCACGCACGTGTTCGGCGTGTCGTTCGATCCTGCCGCAGTCATCGGTTCGGTCGTCGTCGTCGAGATCGGCGGCTCGTGCGCCGGCTGTCGAGCGTTCACGCCCCCCTTGCTCGACCTGGCCGAGGAACTCGAAGGTCGGCCGTTCCACCTCGTCGCGAGTCACAACCAGGACGGGGACGTCGACGAGGTGCGCCACGAGATCTTCCAGAACGGTCTGGGCCTCGCGCCCGCGAACGTATCGGTCGTGAAGGGGGCGTCGCATCCGGGTGTGACGGACACCGGCCACGCGCCGTACTACATGGTCTTCGATCAGCACGGTGCTCTCGTGCACCACCACCTGGGTGGCCCGTACCACGGCGGTGACGGCCTCGCGGTGCTCGAGCGCGTGCGCGAGATGCTGCGCCACGTGCCGGCCGTGTACACAGGCAGTGAACCGTTCGACGAGTACGCGAAGCTCGCCGAGCGCATCGCTTCGGGCGTCAAGCTCGAGCGGTCGATGGCGGATCTCGAGGACGCGCTCGCGGACGCGCCCGACGACCCGGAGCTCGTGCGCCTCGCCGCCGCGGTCGAGCGCCACGTGGCGCGCCGCACCGACGCGGCGGAGGCGTTGCTCGCACGCGACCCGAAGGAAGGTTTCGACCAGCTCGACGACCTGGTCGAGTCCACGGCCGGCACGCGCTGGCACCAGCGCACGCAGCCGCTCGCCGAACGCTTCGCCGAGCGCGACACGCGCAAGAACGCCGAGAAGGCGGCGAAGGCGCTGAACGCACAGTTGAAGGCCTGGAACAAGCTCGAACCCGTGGCCGGCAACGGCGGCGACGTGCTCGATCCGTTCGATCCGACCTTCCGCGCCCAGAACGCAGCGGCGCTCGCGAAGATCGGCGCGGGCCTGCGCGAGATCGTGACCGACTACGGCAGTGCGCCCGCCGCCGAGCACGCCGCGCGCCTGGCGGGGTTGATCGCGCCGTAGATCTCGGCCGACGTGATCGCAGCGTACGGGACCGCTTCGAATCGCGGCGGACCCGCCCGCCTCAGTCCAGTCCGCCCGCGCGGTCCAGCGCGCGCAGCTCGGTCGCGCCGCCGATGCAGACGCCGTCGACCACGACGATCGGCACGGTCCAGTGGTCGTACTCGCGCTTCTTCGCGTTGAGCTCGATGTCCTTGCCGTCCATCACGTACTCGGTGAAGGGCAGGCCCTTCGAGTTCAGGTGGGCCTTCGCCTGCACGCAGAAGGGGCAAGTGGTCCAGGTGTAGATCTCGATCTCTTTCGCCATGGGAACGGTCCGCTGTCGTTGCGGTGGTGCGGGTCCGCTCCGTCGGAGGGGCCTCGTGGGAAGTGCAGAGCCTAGGCCTGGACGGCGCCGATTCCACCCATGCGTCGCTGCTCCGTGGGCACCGTCGCCGCCAAGGCTTCGATCTCGGCGGCCAGATCGGCGCGCTCGAGCCGCAGGCGCTCGACCATCCGGCCCGACAGCGCCAGTCGTGCGAACACCAGGGCCTCGCGCCACAGCCACCGCTCGCGCCGGAAGCCGTGCACGGCCAGGACGCCGATCGGCGGAGCCAGCAGGAACCCTGCGAGGGCCGAGCCACCGGCCCCGAGTCCGAGCCAGATCCACAGGCACAGCGCCACGTGCCAGATCGGGACCAGCACGAAGCTCGCCAGCGCCTTGTAGGTGCCGTACAGGTCGGGCTTTCGGATCGCACGCGAACCGATCAGGTGCATCAGCAGGACCGGGACCGCCCACCAGACCGCCGCCACCGCGATCAGCGGCACGTGCACGAGCAGGCCGAAGAGGATGCGCAACGTCGCGGCCAGCGCGCCCGCGGGCCCGACGCGCAGGTCGAGGTGGTCGACGGAGGCGCCCAGCGGACCGAGGCACTCGGCGAAGGCCGCGAGTCGTCCGCGCAGCCGCTCGATGCGCGCCGGGTCGCTCTGACGCAGGTCCGCCGACGCGCGCGCGAGGGCCGCCAGACGCTCGACGCGCTCGCGGCCGGGAGCGGGGTTCCAGATGCGCTCGGCGATCTCGAGGATCGGGCGGTCCTCGTGATCGACGACGTCGACGGTCACGTCGCGCAGAGCGGCCTCGACGCGCGCCGTCAGCGCCAGCACCGCCTCGCGGTCCGCCGAACCGCCCGCGGTCCGATAGGCGCCGGCGTCGATCGCCTCGTGGGCCAGCAGCGTCGCGCGCGAGCCGAAGCGCTTCTTGCGCTCGTAGACGATGCCGACCGGGACGATGCGCACTTCGCCCGCTCGGCTCGGATCCGTACCCAGCGCCATGCGCGCGGCGCCGGTCTTGATCGGCTGCAGGCCCGGCAGGTCGTGGCTCTTGCCCTCGGGAAACATCACGATCGTCCGGCCCGATTCGAGCGCTCTCCACACGGCCTCGAACGTGCGCAGGTTCTGGTTGGTGTCGGCGCCGTCCTCCGCGCGGAAGACGGGGACCACCTCCATCGAGCGGAACAGCCAACCGAAGAGCGGCATGCGCAGCAGCGGTTCCTTGCCCAGGAAGCACAGTTCGCGCTCGCCGAAGTGCAGCATCGCCGCGGGATCGAGCAGGCCGTTGACGTGGTTCGCCACGAGGATCAGCGGACCGTCCTCCGGCAGCGGCGCCCCGATCCGTTCGAAGCGGTAGTAGATCCGCGACAGGCGGCGGAACAGGGACATCAGCGGGCGTTTCACTGGGCCCGACGGTACCGTTTGGCCCCATGCCTGCGAAGAAGGTCGAAGCCAGAGTCGAACAACTGCGGCGCGATCTGACCGAGTACGCGCGTCTCTACTACCACGAGGGCGTGTCGCACGTCAGCGACGCCGAGTACGACGCGCTCTATCGCGAGCTGCAGGCGCTCGAGGCGCAGCATCCGGAGCTCGTCGACGACGCGAGCCCGACCCAGCGCGTCGGCGCGCCGCTGCCCGAGGGCACGAGCTTCGACAAGGTCGCGCACGAGGTGCCCATGCTGTCGATCGACAGCCTGTTCACCACCGAGGAGGTGGACGACTTCGTGACGAGCCTGGGGCGCTTCTTGAAGCTGGAGGCGAACGAACTCGAAGCCATCGCCTGGTCGCTCGAGCCCAAGTTCGACGGGGTCAGCGCGTCGCTGCTCTACGTGGACGGGAAGCTCACGCGCTGCGTCACACGCGGCGACGGCGCGGTGGGGGAGGACGTGACCGCGAACCTGCGCACGGTGCGCGATCTGCCGCTCCAGCTCGTCGGCGACGCAGCGCCCGCGGTGCCCGCACTCCTCGAGGTGCGCGGCGAGGTCCTCATGCGTCGCGACGCGTTCGCGCGCCTCAACGAGCGGCGCGAGGAGCGCGGTGAGACCATCCTCGCCAACCCGCGCAACGCCACCTCCGGCGCCGTGCGACGCAACGATCCGGCCGAGGTCGCGCGCTATCCCCTGCAGTTCTTCCCGTACGGCGTGGCGCGCAGCGAAGGCGCGGCGTTCGCGACGCACACCGAGACGATGGAGGCGCTGCACGCGTGGGGCTTCGCCGACAGCGGGCTGCGCCGGCGCGTCGTGGGGCGCGACGCGCGGATCGCGTACCACGACGAGCTCGAGGCGCGGCGCGACGACGTGCCCTACGACATGGACGGCGTCGTGGCGAAGATCGACGACCTCGCCCTGCGCGAGCGGCTGGGTTCGCGCACGCGCACGCTGCGTTGGCAGTACGCGCACAAGTTCGCCGCGCTCGAGGCGGTCAGCACCCTGCGCGCGATCGAGGTACAGGTCGGTGCGAACGGTCGACTGACGCCGCGCGCGCACCTCGAACCGGTCGACGTCGGTGGCGTGACCGTGCGCCATGCGACGTTGCACAACGCCGACCACGTGGCCAACCTGGGCGTGCGCGTGGGCGACCGCGTCTTCGTCTACCGCGCCGGCGACGTGATCCCGCAGGTCGAAGGGGTTTCGCGCTCCGCGGCCGGCGACGCGCCGAAGGATTGGGACGCGAGCCTTCCGGACTCGCTGAAGGACACCGACGGCGCGGTGCGCACGGGCGTCTTCCACGCTTGGCGCGCCGAGTTCCAGATGCCGAGCCACTGTCCGGCCTGTGGCACCGAGGCCGTCGCGGAAGGCAAGTTCTGGCGCTGCCCGAACCGTTTCGGCTGTCCGCCGCAGTTGGTCGGGCGCCTCGAGGTGCTGTGCGGGCGCGGCGCGTTCGACATCGATCGCCTGGGGCCGAAACTGATCCAACAGCTGATCGACGCGGAGCTCGTGCACTCACCCGCCGACGTCTTCCACCTCGAGCGCGACGCGTTGGTCGAGCTCGATCGTTGGGGAGCGAAGTCGGCCGACAACCTGATGGCTCAGCTCGAAGAACGGCGCACGATCCCGTTCGATCGCTTCCTCGTGGCGCTGCGCATCGACGAGGTCGGCCCGTCCACGGCGAAGCTGCTGGCCGGCGCGTTCGGCGACCTCGACGGCCTGCGCGCCGCGACCGAGGAGGACTTCCTCGCGATCGACGGCATCGGCGAAGTGGCGGCGCGCAAGGTCAGCGCCTGGTTCGACGAGCCGCGCAACCTCGAGCTGCTCGAACGCTTCGCAGCAGGCGGCGTGCGCGTGGTTCCGCTCGAACGGCGCGCCGGCGGCGGTGTCTTCGAAGGCCTGAGCGTCGTCGTCACCGGCACGCTCGAGTCCTACTCGCGCGCCGAGGCCAAGGCGATCGTCGAGGCCCAGGGCGGCAAGGTGTCGTCGTCGGTCAGTGCGAAGACCGCGTTCCTCGTGGCCGGCGACAAGCCCGGATCGAAGCTGAAGAAGGCGCAGGAACTGGGAGTGAAAGTGCTCGACGAGGAGGCCTTCACCGCCTTCGTGCGCGGCGAGTGAGGCGCGGGGGGCGAGGCCGAAGGATGGTTCGACGGCGCGGGCATCCGAGAGGGCCCAAGTGGCCGCCGGGGCGCGCGGTCGACCAGCCCGCCCGAGCGCGACCGCTGGGGCCGGGCTAGGATCTTCGATTCACCGTTCCGCGTCCCCCCGACACTCCCCCCAATGCGCTCTCTCGCTCTCGGCCTCGTCCTCGCTTCCGCCGCGCTCGCTCCCGAAGCGTCCGCCCAACTCTCGCTCGATCGGATCGGCGGCACGCTCGGTTCGCTGCTGCGCTACGAGATCGACGGCGGCGCGCCGTTCGCGGCCTACGTCCTGATCCCGTCGGGGAACACCGGGCCGCTGCCGATCGCGTCGTTCGACCCGACCGACACGCGCGAACTCGAGGTCGGGCTCGACCTGTTCTCGTACTGGGTCATCGGCGGCCTCGACGGCAACGGCGACGCCGTCGTGAACTTCGTCCTGCCCTCCACGCCGGCGCTCGCGGGCGGCGTGATCCACGCCCAGTGCATCTCGTTGCCGGGCGCGACCACGCTCGTCGACGAGATCTCGAACCGCGCGGCGTTCAGGCTCTCGTCGACCGCCGGTTCGACGTACACGGTCGAGGACGCGCCGCTGGGGCTCAACGGCCACACCGCGACCGCCATCCCCGGCGGTGACGCGCTCCTGGTCGGTGGGGTGGCGCGCGACGCCGCGGGCTTCGACCAGGGCGAGGGCAACGTCCTGCGCTACGACCGCGAGCTGGGCTCGTTCCGCGTGCTGCCGAACGGACTCACGACGCCGCGCTCCGCGCACACCGCGACGTTGCTGCCCGACCGTTCGGTCCTGATCATCGGCGGCACGGACGCGGCCGGGAATCCGACGGCGTCGGTCGAGCGCATCAACTCGACGACCGGTGCGACGATCGCCACGTCGACCATGGACACGCCGCGCGTCTTCCACACGGCGACGCTCCTGCCCGGCAACAAGGTTCTGGTCACCGGCGGAACCTCCAGCATCGACTTCTCGGATCCGCTGGCGGCTCTGGGACAGGTGCTCCAGTCCACGCGCGTCTACGACGTGGCGTCGAACACCTGGAGCAACGGCCCCAACCTGCCCCAGCGCCGCATCGGACACCGCGCCACCGCGCTCGCCGACGGCAGGGTGCTCGTCACGGGCGGTCTCGCGGTGACGATCTTCCTCGGTCTGCCGCTGCCGTCGTTCAGCAACGACGCGCGCCGCTACGACCCGGTCACGAACAGCTTCTCCGCGGCCGGCACCTTCTCGAGTGGCCGCGCGTTCCACGCCCAGGCACGTCTCGACGACGGTCGCGTGATGCTGGTCGGTGGCGCGGACGGCGACGTCCTGACCCAGACCTTCGCCTCGCGCGCGGACAGCCGCATCTACGACCCGATCGCGAACAGCTGGTCGAACGGCCCGTCCATCTCGCAGGCCCGCGCCTACGGTGAGTTGGTGATCGCACCCGGCCGTCGCCCCACGTTGATCGGTGGACTGGCCACCGTCGACGTGACCACCACGTCCGGTGCGCCCGCGGACGCGATCGAGTACCTCGACGCAGCCGGCACCTCGTGGGTCACCGCGGGCGTGCAGCTGATGGCGCGGCCGATCGCGCCGGTCGTCGTCACCGATCCGGGCCTGCACCCGCGCGCGCTGACCACGGGCGAGGCGCTGTCGGCTCTGGGCGGCGCGACGGACCTCACGGCCGAGACCTTCGTCCTGCCCCAGTAGGGCCGAGACGGACGAACCGCCCCCGCCGTGCGCCAATCGGATGGCGCGGGCGGGGGCGGTTAGCGTTCGGGTCCGCTTCGCCGCGCGCGCAGGGCGTGCGAGCCGGACCCACGAGGGAGAGCCCGCAATCTTCACACCACGGCATTCGAGCGCGCGCTAGGCTCGGAACAGGGCACCGGCGCCCCGCGAGCCACGGGGTGCGCCTCGCCGCACCCTCGGCTCCTTTCGCCCTTCAGTGCCCCGGTCGACCGATCCGCAGCACGACGCTGCGCTCGCCCCCCCGGCGCGGTCACCCCCTCGCAACGACGACTCGAGAGAGGTCCACTCGTGAAACTGAACTCCTCCATCCTCGCCACCCTCGCGTTCACGGCCGCGGCGCCGCTCGCCTCGGCCCAGATCGAACGGGCACAACCGCAGGAGCTGATCCAGCAGCCCTTCCTGACCGTCAACGCCGGCGTCGCCATGGACATCGAAGGCGATCGCGCCGCGGTCACGTCCGGTGGCGGCACGTTCATCTTCTCCGATCCCTTCGTGTCCTTCTACGAGCGCGCTCCCGACGGCTCGTGGGACGTGGTCGTCAACCTCAGTGCGCCGACGGCCGGACGCTACTTCGGTGGCGCGGTCTCCCTCTCCGGCGACCGAGGTCTGGTCGGAGATCCTGGGCGACCGGGTCAGGCGGGCCGCGTCTACGGCACGCGCTTCTCGGCCGGCACCTGGTCCGTGGTGGGCGGCTTCATGACGGCACCCGCCAGTGCCGCGGACGATCTCTTCGGTCTCAGCGTGGATCTCGACGGCGACCTCGCGCTCGTCGGCGCGCCCGGCGCCAACGGCAACACGGGTGCCGCGCACGTCTACGAGCGCGACGCGAGCACGGGTCTGTGGGACCACATCGCGCAACTCGTTCCCTCCGCGTCCGCTGCCGGGGACCGGATCGGCGGCCACGTCCAGTGGTCGGGCGGTCGCGCCTACGTCGGAGCGGTCGGCAGCGACATCGCCGCGCTCGACGGCGGCGCCGTCTTCGTCTTCGAGGAGACCGCGCCCGGCACGTGGACGCAGGTCCAGTGGTTCTCCAGCGCGACCGGTGGGGGTGAGCAGTTCGGGAGCCGCTTCGAGGTCGATGGGAGTCGGCTGGCGGTCACGGCGCCCGGGATCCCCGCCGACGCGAGTTCGCTGTCCGGCACCGCGTACGTGTACGAGCGTTCGCTCCCCAGTGGTCCCTGGGCCCAGGTGGACGCCGTGCGCGTGCCGACCGCGTCCGACGTCGGCTTCGGCGTCGTCATGAACGCAGTGGCCCTCGAGGGCCCGAACCTGGTCGTCGCCCACTCCGCGACGATCGGCGCCGTGCACGTCTTCGAGCGCCGCACGAACGGGACGTGGCGTCCCTCGGTGCGCCTCGAGACCGAGTTCCTCGCCGCGGGTGGCCCGGGGACCTTCGGCTCGTACCGCTTCGGCGCGGCGCTCGCGCTCGACGGGGGTCGTCTGCTCGTCGGCGCTTCCGAAGAGGAGCCCGACGGCATTCTCGGCGCGAGCGGCGCGGCCCACGAGTACGTGCTCGGGACCCTCTACCAGGGCAGGAGTCGCGTGTTCCTGCCCGGTCCGGACAGCCAGCCGCACCACCTGCGCGCCACCGACGCGCGCGCCGGCGACTTCTACTACATGGTCGGAACGGCGTCGGGCACGAGTCCGGGCACGCTCGACGCGCCGTCGGGCATCACGGTGCCGATCAACGTGGACGCCTACACGCTCTTCCTGATCAACTCCGGAGGCGTGGGTCTGTCGAACCCGATCGGTCTGCTCGACGCGAACGGCGAGGCCGAGTCGGCCTACCTGATGCCGGGCGGTCTGCCGCCCTCCTACGCCGGCCTCGAGCTGCACTACTGCTACCTGATCATCGACTCGACGACGTTCCTGTTCGACCAGGTCAGCAACCCGGTGCGCGTGCGCCTCCAGTGAACGGGTCGGCAGCGGTTGGGGGCCTCCCCGCCGTGTCGTAGGATCCGGGCCCGTCCGTGCTGTGCGCGGGCGGGCCCGTTCCCATGACCCCCGACGACAAGGAACCGCAGCGTGACGCTGAGCGCGACCCGGCGCCCCACGAACTCGAGGGCGGCGACGTGGCCGATCTCGTGGGCCGCGCCAAGGAGGGCGAAGCGGAGGCGCTGAACGAGTTGTTCACGCGCTACCACGGTCTGCTCGTCGGACTCGCGCGCAAGCGCCTCGGCCCGCGTCTGCGTTCGCGCCTCGAACCGGACGACCTGGCCCAGACCACGTTCCGGGCGGCGACGCGCGACTTCGGCCAGTACAGCTATCAGGGCGAGGACAGCCTGCTGCGCTGGCTGATCCAGATCCTCAACAACAAGATCCGCGACAAGGCCGAGTTCTACTCCGCCGGCAAGCGCGACGTCGGACGCGAGCGCGGGATGGAGGTGGGGAAGGGCGACGAGCGCCACACGATCGATCCGCCCGCCGACGACCTGTCGGTGACGCGCGCCGTCTCGCGCGACGAGGAGTTCGAGATCCTGCGCAAGGGGCTCGAACAGCTCTCGGACGACCACCGCAAGGCGATCACCTTGGTCTTCTTCCAGGGCCTCTCCCTGCGCGAGGCCGGCGAGCGGATGGGCGGGCGCACCGAGGACGCCACTCGGATGCTCCTGCGGCGGGCCGAAGCGCGCCTGCGCGACGTGGTCTCGGGCCGCCTCGGGGAGCCGGACGAGGCGTCCGAGGAGTAGGGCGACTCGGACCCGCGCTGCAGCGGTCGAAGGCCGCGCCGGCCGCTTGCATCGGCCCAGCCCCCTGTCTACGATTCCGCCCCCTCGCGGGGAGCCAGCGGCTCCGGCGCGCGGGAAAGGGCCATTAACTCAATTGGTAGAGTGCCATGTTCACAGCGTGGAAGTTGCTGGTTCGAGTCCAGCATGGCCCACCACGCACCCGCCGGTGACGGCCCCGCGCCCGTAGCGATCGGCACGAGGGGGCGATCGGCACGAGGGGGCGATCGGCACGAGGGGGCGATCGGCGCGAGGGGCTGACTGCGCAGTGGCCGAGTGGCGGTGAGGTGGAACGGCGAGCCGGTGGTTCGCCCGGGTCGTGTCCGGCGGCCCCGACTTCGAGGGCGGCGCGTTCGGATCGTTCGACGTGGAATCGCGACGGCACTCGCCGCTCGAGCGACGCCGTGACCGGGCTCAGAAGGCCTCGACGGTCTCGATGTTCGCACCGGGGTCGTAGACGAGCGTCGGGTGCGCGAGGCCGTCCACTCCGAACGCGAAGCGTGGCGTGCCCACGGTCGCCGGTGCCGTTCGGACGAACGTAGCGATCCCGCGTGCGTCCGTGGTCGCGCGCAGACTCCCTCCGACGTCACCGAAGAAGTGTCCGGCCACGCGGGATCCCGCGACCGGCAGGCCCGCCGCATCGACGATCTGGACGCGTACGAACGCGACCAACTTGCCGCCCGCGAGGATCGCGTCGACCTCGATCGCAGCGACGTGAGCAGTGGTGGGAGCATCCTGTTCGAATCGGCCTTGGACGTCGAACACGCCTGCCACGTTCGAACCGTTGATCTGCTCGATGCCGTTCGTCGCATCCGCCGCAACGGCCGCGATGCTGAGGCGGTAGGTCCCGGCCGGAAGGTGGACGACGGTTCCGTCGAGGAGCTGGTCCACCCCCCCGAACGCGGTCGAGCGACCGAACAGGACGACGTCGGTCGCCGCGTCCACCACTTGCAGGTCGACCGTGGCCACTCCGGGGCGATCCTGTGGGAAGAAGCCGCCGAAGGCATCGGACGTCGAGAGGTCACCGGACAGGAACAACCGCCCGTCGTAGGTGAGATCGACCTTGAGTTCGAACAGGCTCGTCGCGAGGGAGAGGCCCGAGCCCTGGACGTACAACCCCGCCGCGGCCGCGCCGTAGGCGTCGAAGCTCGCACTCTGCACGTCGATGTCTCCGAACTGCTCGCTCGACGCGTACACCGACGACCCGAAGCTACCGGCTCCCGCATCCACGGCTTCGTCGATCGGACCGGCCACGATGCTCTGGAAGGACATGAAGTCGCCGACCGTGTCGAAGAAGACCGCGTCGACGAACTCCACGTCGGCCTGGATCACACGCGAGGGGTTGCTGATCGTCGGCGCGGACTGGGCGAGCGCCTGCGGTGCGAGGGCGGCGAGCAGGGCGAACGAGGCGAGAGTGGTGCGCATGGCAGGGTGGGCACGGTGAGGGTGGAGTCGACGGGTGAGGTGCGCGTGACGCTCGCGCCGACGGGGCCGTATCGCGTGGAGCTGCGGTCGATCGGAGCGCGGTGGCGGACGTGGACACCCTAGCCGTCGAACGCCGGGCGCGGGGTCAAGCCTCGATCAGGATCCGGACCACGCTGGATCGCGCCGGATCGCGCACGAACGCCGAGCGGCCGCCGCGACACAGGTCGCGGCGGCCGCTCGTCGTTCCGACCGATGGTCGCTCCGGCTGGATCAGGCCTCGGCCTTCACCGCCTTCACGGCTTCGGTCAGCGCCGGCACGATCTCGAACGCGTCGCCCACGATGCCGTAGTCGGCGACCTTGAAGATCGGCGCGTCGGCGTCCTTGTTGATCGCGACGATGACTTTCGAGGTCTTCATGCCGGCCAGGTGCTGGATCGCGCCCGAGATGCCGATCGCGATGTAGAGCTGCGGCGCGACCGTCTTGCCGGTCTGGCCGACCTGCTCGCCGTGCGGGCGCCAGCCCATGTCGACGACCGCGCGGCTCGCGCCGACGGCGGCGTCGCCGAACGCTGCGGCCAGGTCCTCGACGATCTTGAAGTTCTCGGCTTCGCCCAGGCCGCGACCGCCCGAGACGACGACGGCGGCCTCGCTCACGTCGAGCTTGTCGGCAGCCTTCGCGGCCACGTCCTTCAACACGGCCAGGAAGTCCGTGTTCGCGTCGGCGTGGACGATCTCGGCGTCGCCGCCGCCAGCGCCGGGCTGGAAGGTGTTGCGGCGCAGCGTGGCGCACAGCACCGGGCCTTCGGTGCGCATGTCGGCGAGCAGTTTGCCTGCCAGCCACGGGCGGCGCACGACCAGCGCGTCACCGCTCTTGTCGAGCGCGATGCAGTCGGAGAACAGGGTCGAGTCGAGCAGGGCGGCGACGCGCGGGGCGACGTCGCGCCCGCCGGACGTGGCGCCGACCAGGAAGGCCGTCGCGCCGTGTTCCTTCACGACGGCGGCCAGGTCCTTGGCCAGCGCGTCGGGCGAGGTGCCGGCGCCTTCGATGACGACGACCTTGTTCGCGCCGTGGGCGCCGAGGCCGGACGCGGCGTTCGCGGCGCCGTCGCCACAGATGGTGGCGACGACGGTGTCACAGACCGCGCGCGCGGCTCCGAGGGTCTCGAGCGAGGCGCGGCGCGGTGCGCCTCCGACCTGCTCGACGTGGACGACGATGGTGCTCATGGTTTCGGTTCGGTGTTCGGTTCGTGGATGGGGGCGACGGCTCAGAGCACCTTCGCTTCGTTGCGCAACGCGTCCATCAGAGCGGGGACGGCGGCGGCGCCCTCACCGATGATGCGACCCTCGGCGCGGGCCGGCGGCGGCGAGAGTTTCACGACTTGGGCCTGGTTGGCCTCGACCGTCACGTCGACCTCGTCGAGCGGCTTCTTCTTCGCGGCCATGATTCCCTTGAGTCCGGCGTAGCGCGGCTCGGCCAGACCCTTCTGGCAGGTGATGACCGCGGGCAGCGAGAACTCGTAGGTCTCGATGCCGGCTTCGCTCTCGCGCTTCGCGACACCCTTGCCATCGGCGACGTCGAGCTCGATCACGTCCGTGACGCAGGCCCAACCGAGCAGCGTGGCGACCATCGGTCCGACCGCTGCGTTGTCGCGGTCGGTGGCGACGCGACCGAACAGCGCCATGTCGGCGCCCTGTGCGGTGATCTGCGCGGCGAGCGCGACGGCGGTCGCACGCGCGTCGCGGGACTGCCACTCCTCGTCCTTCGCCAGCACGACGCGGTCGGCGCCCTTGGCCAGGCACTCGCGCATCTCCTTGCTGCCGTCGGTCGGGCCGAGGCTGACGACGATGACTTCACCGCCGACGGACTCCTTGATCTGCACGGCCTTCTCGACGGCGATCTCGTCGTAGAAGGACAGCATGTACTGGAGTCCGCTCTGGTCGAGGGACGTGCCGTCGCCGGACACGACGGGTTGGGCTTCCGTCGTCGGGACGCGCTTGACGCAGGCGACGATCTTCATGGGGGTCGGGGGCTGGGGGCCTGGGCGGGATTTGGGCGAAGCAGGATAGGTCCCCGCGGCCGCCGGGCTCAAGCGATGCGCGCCGGATCCGACCGTCCGCCGTGCCCCGCGTCGGGGGCGAGCGCTGCCCGCCGTCCGTGCTGCCCCGTGGCGCCCGCGCGGGCTCGCCCAGCGGAGCTCGCGTCAGACCTCGAAGGCGTGGCCGAGGTAGACCTCGCGCACCTTCGGGTCCTTGACCAGCTGGTCCGCCGTGCCTTCGCGCAGGATCGTGCCCTGGTGGATGATGTAGGCCCGGTCGGTCGAGTGCAGGGTCTCGCGCACGTTGTGGTCGGTGATCAGGACGCCGATGCCTCGCTCGCGCAGGCCCTCGACCAGGCGCTGGATCTCCTCCACGGCGATCGGGTCCACGCCCGCGAAGGGTTCGTCGAGCAGGAGGATCGCGGGATCGAGGGCCAGGGCGCGGCTGATCTCCAGACGGCGTCGCTCGCCACCGGAGAGGGTGTCGGCGAGGCTCTTCGACAGCCGCAGCAGGTCCATCTCCGTCAGGATCTGGTCCGCGCGCTCGTGCCGCTGCTTGCGCGACAGGGGCAGGGTCTCGAGCACGGCGAGAATGTTGTCGCGCACGCCGAGGCGCCGGAAGATGCTCGACTCCTGGGGCAGGTAGCCCATGCCGAGCCGCGCGCGCCGGAACATCGGCATCCGCGCGCACTCGTTGCCGCGCAGGAAGACCTGGCCCTCGTCGGGGCGCACCAGGCCGACGACCATGCGGAAGCTCGTGGTCTTGCCGGCGCCGTTCGGTCCGAGGAGGCCGACGATCTCGCCGGGACGGACGTTGAACGACACCCCGTCGACCACCCGGCGGCCGCGGTAGCTCTTCACCAGGCCGCGGGCCTCGAGCAGGAGGTCGCTCCCGGCGCCGGAAGCCACCGCGCGGGCCGAGGGGGCGAGGCCCGTCGAGACCCCGGTCGCGGGCGGGCCACCGCCCTCGTCCTGGTGGCTCGCGCCGTCCGTGCCTTCGGTCCCCATCGGCGGCAGGATAGCCGCCCCTCGGCCGGTGGCCTCCGCCCGGGGTCGCACGACCGGCGCCGGTCCCCGCGGCGGGCTGGGGAACGGACTGTGGATAACTCGTGGAGAGTCGCCGCCGCTGTGGAGACTTCAAGGGCGCTTGACACGGCGATCGCCGTTGCTCTACCTCGTCGCGCGCCGCCGGGCCGTCGGCGTGAGCGAGCGTGGGCGCTGTAAGCCGTTGGAGCGATTTGGTTTGCGTCTGTGGTTCGGCCGGGCGCCCGCCGGGGGGCGATGGACGGGGGCGCCGGCAGGGGGCCGAGGAGGCGTTCCACGCTCGGAATCGGCCTCCTGTGGAGAGTTCGAAGTCGGCGCGCGCCGAACCGGCCCCTGCGGAGGCCTGGATCGGCCGCTCTTGGGTCGCTGGACGGATGCTGTGGGTGGGCTGGCCCCCCCTTCCGAGGCGGCGGCCGGTCGGGCTCCCGTCGTCGGCCTAGTGGATCCACTCGAGCCGCACGATGCCGGCCAGGGGTCGGATCGGCCAGAAGACCGCGATCGCGCGGCCCGTGATCATGTCGCGGCTCACGAACGGCGCCGGCTCCTCGCCCAGGCCCGTGACCTCGACGAAGCCCTCGCGGACCGGGTCGGCGGCCGCGCGGCCCACGTCCTCGGCCAACCAGTGCCGCTGACCCCACTCGTCCACGAAGAACAACTCGTCGCGCGTCTCGAGCTCGATCGGGTTCTCGCCCTGGCGCTTGTTGCCGCGCAGTACGCCGCTGCGACCCTCGACCGTGTCGACCAGCGCGAAGCGCTCGAGCGTCCACTCCCGGCTGTCGCTCGAGTCCTGGGTGTTGTCGCCGAGCATCACGTAGCTCGCGTCGGGAATCGTCCACTCGTAGGTGCCGCGCGCGGTGTAGTAGACGTCGCGCCAGACCCGCGGCGCGGCGAGGCGTCCGGGACCGCTGAAGCGCACGCGGATGGCGGAGTTCTGGCTCGCGACCGCCGGCACGTCGAGCGTGAGGTCCAGCGCGTCCCCGAGCACGAGGCGCAGACGGTCGTCGAGGTTCTCGACCGCGAAGCGGGTGGGGGTGCCGGCCGTGAGGCGCCACGGTTCGCGCGCGCGTTCCGGCGCGGGGGCCACGAGCTGTGCGTCGCCCGGGAGGCCGCGCCCGCTCTCGGTCTCGACCTCGATCGACGGGCGCGCGTCGGCGGGCGCCGCCGGGCCCGGTACGCGGAAGCGGTACGTGCGCGGTCCTTCGCGCAGTTCGACCTCGATCTCGAAGGTGTTCGCCTCGGCCACCATGTCGCCCGCCACCTTCAGATCGCCGACCTTGTGCCGCTGGCGCAGGTTGGTGTTGCGCGGTCCGTCGGCGTCGCGCGTCGGAACGCGTTCGCGCACGGCCTCGAGGTAGCCGTCGAAGTAGCGATCGGTGATCGACTCGTCGCGGCGTCCGAACCGGAACACGCCGGAGTTGCTGGCGACCAGCGTGGATCCGTCGTTCGTGAGCGGTCCGGCCTCGGCCACCCACGGATCGTCGAGCGACTTCCAGTGCGTCTCCTGGACGTCGCCCGGGCGCCGCAGCACGGTCCACGGGTCGCCGTCGCCCGGCCGCACCCACAGGTCGCCGTTCTGCACGCGCAGCTGCTCGTTCGGCATGCCGACGATGCGCTTCACGTAGTTCTTCGAGCGGTCGAGCGGGAAGCGGAAGACAGCCACTTCGAAACGCTCGGGGTCGCGCACCGCGTAGGTGAACTTGTCCACCACGATGCGGTCCGAGATGCTGAACTCGGGCGTGTTCAGGCCCATCAGGGTCGGCTGCATCGACCCGGTCGGGATCTTGTAGGCCTCGAGCGCGAAGGCCTTGAGCAGCAGCGCCAGCACGATGGCCGCGGCGATCGCTTCGAGGTTGTCGCGCCAGTGGGTCTTGCGAGCGGCGAGCGGGTCGGACATCGGGTCGGAATGGCGAGGGGCCGAGGTCTCGGCGGAGCGCGATCGCGGCGTGGCGAGCCTTGGAGGCGGGGTGCCAGCGGGGTGCCGAGGCGCGGCAAGGTAGCCTCTCGTGCTGCGGGCTGCACCCTCGCGGGTGGTTCCGGACGCCGGCTCGGGGCCGCTGGAGCCGAGCATCGCCCGCGGGACCCGTCGATCGGCCGCGACGCGCCAAGTGCCCGTCGCTCTGCCCGTTCGGGTCCACCGACATCGGTCGCGTGGACACCGGTCGCGTCGACGTCGGGGTGCACGTCGGGACGCACGTCGGGACGCACGTCGGCGCGACGCCGCGAGCGATCGCGAGCGGCGTCGACCGTCGCTCGGAGGTCTCCGTGCGCGGTCGGCCCGCGTGGGCCGAGCCTTCGACGGACCGACCGTTCGCGCGCGATCGTCCACCGGGCGTCGTGCGCTTCGACCTCGGTCACGCGGGCTCGGTTCGAGAGCGTTCGAGCGGCTGCGGCGGTTCGTCGCGCCTGACGCTTTCGTCATCGCCGCACCTCGACACCGCTCAGCGAATGACGTCCTCGTCACAGGCGCGCATGGATGCAGACGCCTAGTTTCGTATGTGGCCTCGAGCCACTACCCGAACCACGGATCATCCGATGCGTACCCCGATCAAGAACCACGCTCTCGTTCGACTCTCCTCCCTGCTCGTGCTCGCCGCGGCGTTCGTGTCGCCGGCCCGGGCCGACGAGGTCTTCTCCCGGCCGCCGAGTCCGACCGGTGGTGTCAACGCGTCCGCCTGGACCACGCCCGACGGTTCGGACTCGGACATGTACGCCTGGGAGGACTTCACCCTCACCGAGACGCAGACGATCACCGAAGTCCGCTGGACCGGTGGCTACTCGTTGGGCGGCATCTACGGCAAGGCGACCGACTTCCGCATCTCGTTCTTCGACTCCACGTCCAACGGCTTCTATCCGATCATCACCGGGCTGCCCGAGCACGAGAGTCAGGAGACGGTCATCGCGACGTTCCACACGAACAGCAACGCGCAGGAGACGCCCATGGGGGGCGGCGGCGGAGTCACGATGTACTCCTACCGCTTCGTCCTGCCGCAGCCGGTGACGCTCCAGGGCGGCGTGAAGTACTGGTTCCGCGTGGTCGCCGGCCAGCCCGGCTATCCCGACTGGGGCTGGGGGACCAGCGACCCCGGCGCGCACTTCAAGTTCAATCAGGGCGCGGCCATGTTCCAGAGCTGGCCGAACAACCTCTCGTTCTCGCTGCACGCGAAGTGGGCGAACCTGGGGAACGGACTCGCAGGCCCGACCAGCGAACCCCTGCTGAAAGGCACCGGTCCGCTGACGCCGGGCACCTTCTCGGCGCTGCGTGTCACGAACGCCGAGCCGCTCATGCCGGCCTGGATCGTGGCGGGTGGAAGCGAAGTGAACCTGCCGATCGCGGGTGGACTGCTGATCCCCGATCCGCAGATCGTCGTGAGCGTGGGGACCGACGCGACGGGCGCGATCGTGCTCCCGTTCAAGTTGGACGCGTCGACTCCGCCAGGCTTCCGCATCGTGGCGCAGGCCTGGGTGCTCGATCCGAGTGCCCCCGAGTGGTTGACCGCGACGAACGGGCTCTCGGGCGTCTACTGACCGATCGCGAACCGAGGCTCTCCTCGACGAGCAGCGCCCCGCCGGTCCTGGACCGGCGGGGCGCTGCTGTGTCTGCTGAGCGTGCCTCGTTCGCGCGACCTACTCGTCGCCGCCGAGCACGGCCAGGAAGGCCTTCTGCGGGATGTCGACGTTGCCGACGGCGCGCATGCGGCGCTTGCCCTTCTTCTGCTTCTCGAGCAGCTTGCGCTTGCGGGTGATGTCGCCGCCGTAGCACTTCGCCGTGACGTCCTTGCGCAGCGCGCGGATCGTCTCGCGCGCGATGATCTTGCCCCCGA
This sequence comes from Rohdeia mirabilis, assembly GCA_007750655.1. Lineage (GTDB taxonomy): Bacteria > Planctomycetota > UBA1135 > UBA1135 > Rohdeia > Rohdeia mirabilis. Next base: position 4,350,973 of record CP036290.1, on the reverse strand, counting down.
CCGCGGCCTGGATCGGGATCTCGAACATGTGGCGCGGGATCTCCTTGCGCAGGCGCTTGATGGCGCCGCGACCGCGCGTGTCGGCCTGGGTCGAGTGGACGATCGAGCTCAGGGCGTCGACGTCGGTGCCGTTGACCAGCACGCGCAGCTTGACCAGGTCGTCGGCGCGGAACTCGCGCAGTTCGTAGTTCATGGTCCCGAACCCGCGCGTGCCCGACTTCAGCTTGTCGTAGAAGTCGTAGATCAGCTCGGCCATCGGGATGTCGTACTCGAGCTGGACGCGCGTCGTCGAGACGTGGTCCTGGCGGATGTACTGCGCGCGGTGCTCGGCCGCGATCTGCATCACCGCGCCGATGTACTCGACGGGGACCATGATCGTCACGCGCGCGATCGGCTCGAGGATCTCCTCGAACTTGTCCGGGTTCGGCAGCTGGCCGGGCGAGTGGATCTCGCGCTCCTCGCCGCCGACCATGATGATCTTGTAGGTGACCGTCGGCGCGGTCTGGATCAGGTCGAGGTCGTGTTCGCGCTCGAGCCGCTGCTGGACGATCTCCATGTGCAGCAGGCCGAGGAAGCCGCAGCGGAAACCGAAGCCCAAGGCGTCCGACGTGACCGGTTGGAAGTCGAGCGAACTGTCCGACAGCACCAGCGTCTCGAGCGCTTCGCGCAGCTGCTCGAAGTCGCCGTTGTTCGTGGGGTAGAAGTCGGCGTAGACCATGTGCTGCGCCGGACGGTAGCCGGGCAGCATCTTCGGCTTCTCGCGCTTGTGGTGCGTGATCGTGTCACCCACGCGCACGTCGCCGAGCATCTTGATGTTCGAGATGAAGTAGCCGACCTCGCCCGCCGCGAGCTTCTTCGTGCGCTTCATCTTCGGCGAGAACTGGCCCAGTTCGATCGCCTCGAAGACCTTGCCCGTCCCGAGCATCTCGATCGTCTCGCCCTCTTCGAGCGTGCCGTCCACGATCCTCAGGTAGACGATGATGCCGCGGTACTCGTCGTACACGGCGTCGAAGATCAGCGCGCGCAAGAGGCCCTTCGGATCGCCCGACGGGGCCGGGATGCGCTCGATGATGCGGTCGAGCACCGCGGGCACGCCGACGCCGGTCTTGGCCGAGATCGCCAGCGCGTCCGAAGCGTCGATGCCGAGGCTGTTCTCGATCTCCTCGGCGATCTCGTCCGGGCGCGCGTGCGGGAGGTCGATCTTGTTCAGGACCGTGACGATCTCGAGGTTGGCCTCGATCGCCAGGTACGAGTTCGCGACGGTCTGCGCCTCGACGCCCTGGGACGCGTCCACGAGCAGCACCGCGCCCTCGCAGGCCTGCAGGCTCTTCTCGACCTCGTAGTTGAAGTCGACGTGTCCGGGCGTGTCGATCAGGTTGATCTGGTAGCGCTGACCGTCCTTCTCGTGGAAGACGGTGACGGCGCGCGCCTTGATCGTGATCCCGCGCTCGCGCTCGAGCTCCATGTCGTCGAGGAGCTGGGCCTTCATGTCGCGCTTGAGCACGGATCCGGTGACCTCGAGGATGCGATCCGCGAGCGTCGACTTGCCGTGGTCGATGTGCGCGATGATCGAGAAGTTGCGAATGAAGCGGGGTTCCACGGGGCGTCGTCCTTCGAAAGGGCCGAGCAGTCTATCCGCCGGACCGCTCCGCGCGCGCCGTCGGAGCGCGGTTCCCGCTGGGTCGAATCGCCGGCGCACTCTCCGACCCGCAGGGACCGGGGCCGGTGAGGGGGTGCCGGTGAGCGGGGGCCGGGCCGTGCAGCTGCGTGCGGCGCGTCGCGGCCCGAGGCTTCAGGCGTGCTCGGCGAACACGTCGGGCAGGCGCTCGACCAGGGCGCGCAGGGCCCGCCCGCGGTGGCTGACCGCGCCCTTCACCTCGGGCCCCAGGTCCGCGAAGCTCCGGCCGGTGCCCGGGTGGTCGGGCACCTCGGGGTCGTCGAGGGCGAACAACGGGTCGTACCCGAAGCCGCCGACGCCGCTCGCCGCCGTGAGGATGCGACCGCCGACCCGACCGCGGGTGGTCGCGACGACCGTTCCGTCGGGGCGCGCCAGGGCCACGGCGCACTCGAAGGCGGCCGTGCGCCGAGCGGGATCCGGCGCCACCTCGGCCAGTCGCTCGAGCAGCAGCGCGTTGTTGGCCGCGTCGTTCCCGTGCTCACCGGCGAAGCGCGCCGAGAAGACCCCGGGCGCGCCGTGAAGAGCGTCGACCACGAGCCCCGAGTCGTCGGCCAGGCACCAGCGACCGCAGGCAAGGGCGCCGCTCGCCGCCTTCTTGCGCGCATTGCCCTCGAAGTCCGGCGCGTCCTCGTCCACGTCGGGCAGGCCGCCCACGTCCGACGGCGCGAGGGTGCGCACGCCGAGCGGCTCGAGCAGCGCGCGGATCTCGAAGAGCTTCTTCGCGTTGCCGCTGGCGACGACGAGTTCGACGGGGGCGGTCACGGCAGGAGCGGTGGGGGCTCAGTCGGCCAGCGCCGCCTTCTGGGCCGCGAAGATCTGGGCCAGGCCTTCGTCGCCGACGGCCAGCATGGATTCGAGCACGTCGCGCGAGAACGTCATGCCCTCGCCGCCGCCGCCGACCTCCACGTACTCGCCGTCGCTGTTCTTGACCAGGTTCATGTCGACGCCCGCGCCCGAGTCCTCCACGTAGTCCAGGTCGCACAGGACTTGGCCGTCGACGAGCCCGACCGAGACGGCGGCCAGTTGGCTCCGCAGCGGCCACTCGCGCAGGAGGCGCTTGTCGTCCATCTGCTTGAACAGGTCGCACAGGGCCACCCAGGCGCCGCTGATCGACGCGGTGCGCGTGCCGCCGTCGGCCTGGATCACGTCGCAGTCGACCCACACCGTGCGCTCGCCGATGACCGACAGGTCGACGACGCTGCGCAGCGCGCGACCGATCAGGCGCTGGATCTCGACCGAGCGGCCGTCGACCTTGCCGCCGCGGTCGCGCTGCTTGCGACCGCGCGAGACGGACGACGGCAGCATCGAGTACTCGGCCGTCATCCAGCCCTGACGCTTGCCCTGCAGGAACGGCGGGACTCCGTCGATCGCGACGGCGGTGCACAGAACGCGCGTGTCGCCGAAGGAAGCCAGCACGGAGCCGGCGGCGTTGGTGAAGTTGCGCTGGAAGCTCAGGGGGCGAACTTCGTGGGCGGCGCGGTCGAAGGAGCGCGGCATGGTCGTGGCGTCGGTCGGGGACGGGGGTGGCGGGCGATTCGGGGCGACGAGTATACGGAGCCAGAGCTTCGGTACGGCGTCAGGCACGAAAGTGCCACCGGCCGCCCATGTCGCTGCGAATCGCAGCGACATGGGCGGCCGGTGGCACTTTCGTGCCTGACGCCGTACCGAAGCTCTTCACGCGGGATCGAGCGCGCGCACGTGTTCGAGCGGGATCCGCAGCGGCCCCGTGTCGAGCACCAGCTCGAGCCCGTCGAAGGCCAGCGCGCGCAGCGTTCCCGTGTGGCCCCGCTCGCTCGGGGCTCCGTCGGTCCGGGCCGGCGTGCCCTCCGAGTTCGAGGCGCGTCCGCACGCCGCGCGCACGACGACGCGCGTGCCCAGAAGTCCCGTCGCCGCGGCGAAGTCGTCGACCATGCCGTCCACGCGATCGGGATCGAGGGCCGCGTCGAGGCGCGCGGCCAGCGGGGGCAGAAGGGCCTCGAGCACGAGCTCCGGCTCGGTCGCCACGCCTTCGTGCGCGAGGCTCGTCACGGCCCGTTCGTCGGTCAGCTCGCGCGGGAAGGCCGCCGAGCCCACGTTCAGACCGATGCCGACCACCAGCGCCGTGCGTCCGTTCGACGGCAGCGCCTCGATCAGCACGCCGGCGAGCTTGGCGCCGTCCACCACCAGGTCGTTCGGCCAGTCGAGCCGCGCCGTGCGCAGGCCGAGCGCGCGCACCGCGTCGAGCACCGCCAGCCCCGCCGCCATGGTCGCCGCCGCGCCGTTCGGCCGCGCGCCCGTGAACCACACGAGCGTCGCGTACAGCCCCGCGTTCGGTCGCGAGTGCCACGGCCGTCCCAGCCGTCCGCGACCCGCGGTCTGCTCGCGCGCCGTGTGGACCTCGGCGTGCTGGGCCGTGCCGGCGCGGACGCGGCGCGCGGCTTCGTTCGAGGTGGAGTCGACGACGTCGTGGCGATGGACGTGGAACACGTCTCGTATCATGCGCCGATGCCGAGCGAGTCCCAAGCGAGCCGTGGGGCCGACGCTCCGCGCAGCGCGTCCGGCGGCCCGACCAGCGGCGCGACCAGTGGCCCGACCAGTGGCGCGACCAGTGGCGCGTCCGGCGGCCCGACCAGTGGCCCGACCAGTGGTGCGACCGGCGCCGGGCGAAGTGCGCGCGCGCGCGGACGCGGACGCTGGCGCCGCCGCCTCGGGGCTCTGTTCCTCGGCCTCGGTCTGCCGCTCCTCGCCCTCGAGATCGGCGTGCGCGTCGTCCACGGCAACCCCGTCCAGCAGCGCACGCCGCTGCAGTTGGTCGAGGCCGACGCGGCCACCGGTTGGCGGATGGTGCCGAGTCGCGACTTCTTCACCTACGCGGCGCCGGTCTCGGTCAACGCGCTCGGACTGCGCGGACCCGAGGTTCGGCCGCGCGCCGAGGGCGAGCTGCGTGTCGTGGCGCTCGGCGACTCGATGGTCTTCGGCTCCGGCGTGCGCGACGACGAGACGCTGCCCGCGCGACTCGAACTCGAGCTCGAGCAACGCCTCGGTCGCCCGGTGACCGTGATCAACACCGGGCACATGGCCTACTCCACGAACCAGGAGCTGCGCCTGCTGTTCGAGCTGGGCCAAGAGCTCGACCCGGACCTCGTCGTGCTCTTCTGGTTCTTCAACGACGTGGACGAGGTGCCGATCGAGGCGCGCTACGCGGAACTGCTCGCTTCCGGCCCGCAGACGTTCGAGACGCGCAACGCGTTCACCGGTTGGCCGGCCTGGAAGTGGCGGCTGCGGGAGTTCGCGCGCCACAGTGCGATCGTCGCGTACCTGCGCTGGCAGGGCGAGAACGGCCAGCGCGGCAACTGGAGCACCGAGCAGGTCGACGCAGGCTTCGAGAGTCTCGACGCCTGGGCCGCGAACTTCGCCCACACGCGCGCGGTCCTCGGCGCCGAACCGCTGGCCGTCGTGCTGCCGTTCGCCGCGGCGCTCGCGGACGACGAACGCGCGCGCGCCCACCGCAGCCACGCGATGGAGAGACGCGCCGCCGAGATCTTCGCGTCCCACGGCATCCCGACCTTCTCGACGCGCCCCGCGCTCGAGGGCCTGACCGTCGAACTGGGCCGCGCTCCGCACCTGCCGTACGACTACCACTACGACGCGACCGGCAACGCCGAGCAGGCGCGCGCCGTGGCGAGGTGGATGGACGAGGTGGTCGGGGTGGAGTGAGGGGGGGCGCGCAGGCGCTCGGGGTTCGAGTTCGGCTCCGAGCTGGCTAGGCTCCTCCGCGATGCAGCCCGACCCCCGGCCCGCCCTGGGCGAGACCCGTGCGGCGGGCAGCGGCGTGTCGGCCCTGCTGCTGGCGGCGACGCTCTTCTCCTTCGGCTTCGTGATCGTGAAGTCGGTCGGACTGCCGCCCGGCGCGATCGGGTTCTGGCGCACGCTGATCGGCGTCGTCGTGCTCGGACTGGCGTGCCTGGTGTGGCGCGTGCCGCGGCCCGTGAAGTTGCTGCCGGTGCTCGGCGCGGGGCTGTTCTTCGGCGTGCATCAACTGCTCTACATGGAGGCGACCGCGACCACGGCGATCGCGCACGTGACGTTGATCGGTGCGTTGCAGCCGCTGATCGTCGCCGTGGTCAGCCACCGCGCGGTGGGGGAGCGTCCGCCGCCGGCCCTCGTGTGGTGGGCGCTCGTCGCACTGCTCGGCGTCGTGCTGGTCGTGCGCGCGAACCTCGGCGCGCCGAGTCGCAGCCTCGAGGGCGACCTGCTCAGCGTCGCGAACGTGCTCGTCTTCACGGTCTTCTTCCTGTTCTGCAAGCGCGCGCGGCAACAGGGCACACACGTCCTGACCCTGACCACCGCCATGACGTTCGTGGCGATGTTGGTCGTCGCGCCGTCGTTGCTCCTGGCCGAGGCCGTGCTTCCGACGAGCGGTTGGCAGTGGTTCCTGATCGCGGCGCTGGCTCTCGGACCCGGCAACGGACACCTGCTCGTGAACTGGGCCCACCGGCGCGTGACCGTGGCCTTCGCGTCGCTCGTGTTGACGGCCGTTCCACTGCTCGCCGGCCTGTGGGCGCACCTCGTGCTGGACGAGCCGTTCGGGCCGGAGCACGTGCTGGGCGCCGTCGTCGTCGCGATCGCGATCGAGGGGGCGCGGCGGGCCGAATCCGCCCGTCACGCCCCCGCGTAGGCCTGCTTCAGCCACATCTTCACGGCGGCGTCCACGTCCTTCGCCGACTCGAGGCGCACGCGGTGGGTGCACATCGAATTCCACGAGCCCGAGGCTTCGAGGCGGCCCTGCGGTTCGACGCCCTTCAGGTTCAGGCCCAGGTCGACGCGCGTCTTCGTCGACGGCTGGATCAGCGCGAACTGCTTCGAGCGGCGCAGGCTGACGTAGGCCTTCTTCGGCGCGACCTCCACGTCCCTGCCGAGCTTCGCTACCACCGCCATCAGCGCGTCGAACACGGGCTTCAGGTCGGCCTTCGCTCCCGCGTACTGGGCGGCGACCAGGTCGTCGTCGTCCGTGTGCGCCGCCGCCGACCCCAGGTGTTCGTGCGCGACCAGGTTGGCGAAGCCGTGCGTCATCCCGTGCTCGGTCTCGAGGTGCTTCACGATCTCGCCGTGCTTCGCCAGCTTCGACTTCTTCGCGACGGCGAGCCACTGCGCGAGCGTCTTGCCGGTCTTCTCCTTCAGGTTGGCCTTCATGGCCGCGGCCATCTCGGCGGGGGACTTCGCCATGGGTCGGTGGGGATGGGGTCGGTGGGGATCGGCGTGGGGAGCGGAACCTGTGCGTCGCCCAGTCTGTCCGAGCGGGGCCGGCCGCGCACTCTCGACGTGACAGACCAGTCATCTCGAACGCCCGGCACGGGGCCACCCGCCCCCTCGGAACGCACTTTCCTCCGATCGCTGCGATCCGCTCAAGCTCGACCTGTCGGGCGCTCGAATGGCCCGCTACGCTCCCATCGCGCCGCGGACACGCCGGGCGCGAACCACTCCGGGAGGGGACCGATCCGTTGACGAACCGCGAACTGGAAGAGCGGCGGCCGCAGGGCCGTAGCTGGGCACGATCGATCGACGGCGGTGACCACGGGTCGCGCACGTTCGGCGCACTGGCGCTCGCCGCCGCACTGGCCGCGACCGGACTGGTCGGGTGTGGTCCGTCGAACTCGCCGCGCACCGTTCCGGTCGGCGAGTCGCGGCCCTTCGTGGGCGACGGCGTCGACGCCGGTGTGAGCGAGGGCGAGCGCTTCGGCTTCGGGACGAACCCGGGCGCGGCCATGGGAGCGACCGCGGGCAGCGCTGGGGGAGTCACCTCCGGCGTCGCTCCGACCGCCTTCGACTACGACCTGCCCGAGGGCTGGACCACGCGCGCGACCACTTCGATGCGCGTCGTGAACCTGGTTGTCGCCCGCGACCCGCGCGCCGAGTGTTCGCTCGTGCTGCTCGGTGGCGACGGCGGCGGCCTGAAGGCGAACGTCGATCGCTGGCGCGGGCAGATGGGGCTCGCTCCGATGTCGGCCGTCGAGTTCGCCGCGCTCGACCACGCGCCGCTGCTCGGCCAGGACGCCGTGCGCATCGACTTCGCCGGCGCGTACTCGGGGATGGGCGGCGAAGCCATGAGCGGCTACCGCATGCTCGGCCTGATCGCCGTCTCGCCGGGCGGTTCGGCGTTCCTCAAGTTCACCGGCCCCGCCGACGTGGTGGGGGCCGAGGTCGAGGCCTTCTACGCGCTGGGTGCGAGTCTGCGCCCCGCCGGGACCGCTGCGACGGGTGCGGCACCCAGCGCCGACGCGACGGCCGCGGACACGGCCACGCCCGGCGGAACCGTGCCGGCCGGCACTCGCGAGGTGGGCGAGACCCTTTCGTGGATCGCGCCCGCCTCGTGGAAGCGCGGCGGCCCGCGGATGATGCGCGAAGTGACCTTCACCACCGATGCCAGCGGCGCGACCGAGTGCTACATCTCGTCACTCGGTGGCGACGGCGGCGGCATCCGCTCGAACTTCGATCGCTGGCGCGGACAGATGGGAGCGGAGCCTCTCAACGACCTGGAAGTGGCCGAACTGCCGCGCATCGACAGCCTGGGAACCCAGGCGATCCTGATCGAGATCAGCGGCTCGTTCACCGGGATGGGCGGCGAGCAGGTGCAGGACGCGCTGATGCTCGGCGCGGTCATCGCGCTCGACGACCGCACGATCTTCGTGAAGTTGATCGGCCCCGCCGCGTCGGCCGCCGCCGAGCGCGAGAACTTCCGCGCGTTCCTGGCCAGTCTGGAAACCGTCGACTGAGCTCCGGCTCGACCCACTCAGCATGAAAGCCGTCCGCAGCATCGGAACGCGCCTCGTCGCGTTCTTCTCGTCGCTCTCGCTCGCGGGCGTGCTCCTGTGCCTGCTCGCACTGTTGACGTTCCTCGGAACGCTCGAGCAGGCCGAGTTCGGGCTCTACGAGGTCCAGCGCAAGTACTTCGAGTCGCTCTTCCTGCTGCACGACGCGGGGCCGGTCACGATTCCGCTGCCCGGTGGCGCGCTGGTGATGGGGCTCCTGTTCGTGAACCTGTTGGTCGGTGGCGTCGCGCGCCTGCGCCGTGGACTCGGCACGGCCGGCGTCCTGACCGCGCACCTGGGCATGTTGATCATGCTCGTCGCCGGCTTCGTGAAGTACGCGACCGGCGTCGAGGGCCACGTCACCCTGTACGAGGGCGACGAGCGCAACTGGTTCCAGAGCTACACCGAGACCGAGCTGGCGATCGTCGAGCTGCGTCCGAACGGCGCGCCGACCCAGGAGTGGACGGTCGCGGACGACGAGCTGCGCGGCGCGGGGCCGGGTGCCGAGGTGGCGCTGTCGGGTCTGCCGTTCGGGCTCGAGGTGACGCACTGGTTCGAGAACGCGAACGCGCTGCCGAAGGGCCCGATGTTCGACGTGGACGTGCCGGTGGTCGCGGGTCTGTTCCTGCAGGGTCGACCGAAAGCGGCGCAAGCCGAGCGCAACGCGGCGGGTGGCTACGTGGTCGTGACGGGCCCCGACGGAATCCGGCGCACCGGCATGCTGTGGGCCTTCGACTCGGCGCCGTGGACCGTGCAGGTCGGTGAGCGGACCTTCGCGCTCGACGTGCGCCGCGAGCGCTATCCGATGCCGTTCGACGTGCGCCTCGACGACTTCAAGAAGGAGGACCACCCCGGCACGTCGATGCCGGCCTGGTTCTCGAGCGACGTGACCGTGACCGACCGGATGAGCGGCGACGACGTGTCGCGCCCGGTGCTGATCTCAATGAACGAACCGCTGCGCGAGGAGGGTCTCGTGCTCTACCAGGCCTCCTGGGGACCCTCGAACGCGCGCCCCGGGGACCCGTTGTTCTCGACCCTCGCCGTCGTCAGGAACCCCGCCGACCAATGGCCCTTCTATTCGTGCGTCGTGATCGCCGCGGGACTGTTGTTCCATTTCGGGCGCAAACTGAAGCTGCACGTGCGGCGGGAGCTGGCCAAGTGATGGGACGCCTTTCGACACTCGTTCTCACGCTGGCTCTGTTGGTCGTCGCCGCCGCTCCGCTGCGCGCGCAACAACCGGCCACGAACCCGCACGGCGCCGCGCCCCACGGTCTGCTGACGCCCGCGCCCGAGTTCCTTCCGGCTCCGTGGAGCGACGCGGCGACCGACGGCCTCGGCGCGCTGCCGATCCAGGAAGGCGGGCGCGTGAAGCCCCTGTCCACGTTCGCCGGCTTCACGCTGCTGCGACTGACCGGACGGCGTTCGGTCGTGCTGGACGACGGCACGAAGCTCGGGCCCGACGCGTTCATGATGGAGGCGCTCGTGCGCCCCGAGGTGGCCGCGAGCATGCCGCTGTTCCTGGTGGCCGAAGGTGCCGCGATCGACGCGATCGGCCTCGACTCGACCATCAAGAAGCGGCGCGCGCGCTGGAGCTTCAGCGAGCTGCAGCCGGCCGTGCCGAAGCTGTTCGAACTGGCCCACGAGTGGAGTCGGATCGAACCCGCCGAGCGCACCGCCGTCCAGCAGCAGACCGTGCGCCTGGCCGAAGCGGTGCACCAGTTCCTCGACATCGGGGGCTTCCTCGACTTCGGTCGCGTGGACCTGCCCGTGGCGCGCACCGGGCGTCTGGCCGAGCTGCTCGGCACGGACACCGGAAGGGTGCGCTACTCGCAGTTGGCCGCGGCCGGCACGCGCATCGGCGAGCTGTACCGCGAACTCGCGGCCGATCAGGATCCGCTGGCGCGCGAAGAGTTGCGCGCGATCGACGGTCTGCTGCGGCTGGCCGCCGAACTGGGACGCGCGGCGAACGGTCTCGCGTTGATCCCCCCGGCGGGGACGGCCGACGACGCTCCGACCTGGCGCAATCCCGGCGAGGTCCTGAGCGCCGCGCTCGACGGCGAACCGGTGGCGCCGTACGAGATCGAGGCCCTGCGCGGTTTCGAGGCGCTGGCACGCGCCATGGACGACGGAGCGGCCATCGCGGCCGTCGCGACGCTCGACGCCAGCACCCGCGCGGCGGCTCGCGCGCGCGGCGAGGGTCTGAAGAACGACCTCGAGCGCAGCTACTACGCCGCGAAGCCGCTCACCTGGTCGGTCATGGCGTTCGTGCTGGCCTTCGTCTTCGCCGCGATCACCTGGCTGCGTCCGCGCGCCAAGCTGCCGTACCGCATCTGCTCGGTCCTCTCCTGGACCGGCCTCGCGTTCCTGATTGGCGCGATCGTCGTGCGCTGCATCATTCGCGGGCGCCCGCCGGTCAGCACGCTGTACGAGACCGTGCTGTTCGTGACGGCGACCGGCGTGCTGCTCGGGCTCGTCACCGAGCTGATCGATCGCCGGCGCATCGCGGTCTCGGCCTCGGCGGCGCTCGGCTTCGTGGGGCTGTTCCTGGCGGGTGGCTACGAGAAGCTCGACGCGAAGGACACGATGCCCGAACTGGTCGCCGTGCTCGACACGAACTTCTGGCTCGCGACGCACGTGACGACGATCACGATCGGCTACGCGGCCGGGATGCTCGCGGCCTTGCTCGGCAGCATCTACGTGGTGCTGCGCCTGTTCCGCCAACGCTCGTCGTCGCCCGAGACCTTCAAGTCGCTCACGCGCATGGTCTACGGCACGATCTGCTTCGGCGTCATCTGCAGCCTCGTCGGCACGATCCTCGGCGGTCTGTGGGCGAACGACTCGTGGGGGCGCTTCTGGGGTTGGGACCCGAAGGAGAACGGCGCGCTGCTGATCTGCCTGGCGATGACCGCGATCCTGCACGGACGCATGAGCGGCCACCTGAAGGAGCTGGGCATCTGCGTCGCGGCGGCATTCGGAGGCACCGTCGTCGCGTTCAGTTGGTGGGGCGTCAACCTGCTCGGCGTCGGCCTGCACAGCTACGGCTTCACGAGCGGCGTCTCGAAGGCCCTGTGGATCTACTACGGCCTGCAGTGGACCGTTTGCGCGCTGGGCGGCGTCGTCTGGTTGCGCGCGAAGATGCAGGCGCGCGTGCGTCGCGAGGTGGCGGCCCAGGTGGCGGCCGCGAAGGACTCGCCGGCGGCGGCGTGAGACTCTGAGCTCCGCTCGCGTGCGCGTCGCCACGAAGCCTGGTCGACGCGCGCGCCCGCCACCCCGAAACTCGGCCCCCGCCCTCAAGAACGGCCTCCACCGCGGCCGATCGGGCCACATCGGCCCGCCGCACGCGGGCGCCGCGCGACCCCGTCGCGACGGCTCGTTCAGGCACACAGGGGGCAGGGAAGGCCCCGTCGTCATGGTTTCGTTCCAGGCTTCCAAGATCGGCTTCGTGGGCGCGCTCGCGCTCGTCCTCACCGGGTGCATGGGCACCAAGCACGCCGTCGGCGTCCAGCAGATCGACGGGCTCGTGGGCCGCGTCGAACGCATCCACCTGGATGCCGAACTGTCGCGCGAACGCGTGCAGGACGCCGTCGAAGCCGTGCGCGCGATCGTCCGCGGCGAGTTCACCGGCGACGCGTCCGAGGCCTTCGAACAGTTCGTCGTCGCGATCGAGCGCAGCGAAGCCCAGGTCGACCGGATCCGCCAGAGCGTCGATCCGATGCAGGAACGCGCCGTCGAGGTCTACGAGGCCTGGTCCGAGGATCTCGCGTCGTTCACCAGCCCGACTCTGCGCGCGCGCTCGGAGGAACGCCGCAACCTCGCTGGCGAGCGCTACGCCCGCGTGCTCTACGCCATCCAGCCGACGCTCGATCAGCTCGACGCCTACAACCGCATCCTGCGCGACCACGCTCTGTTCCTGTCGTACGACCTGAACGCGTCGTCGGTCGTCGAACTCGAGCCCGAGCTGGAACTGCTGCGCGACGACGCCGAGGTGCTCGACGAGACCATCGACCAACTGCTGCGCGCCGCCGGCGACTTCGTCCGGGCCACCGCGCCGCTGGGCAAGGTCACGTTGAGCGGCGAAGCGATCACCGCGCGCTGAGCGGACACGCACCGCCCACGCGCCACGTGACCCACACCATCCGGAGTACCGGCTCCGCTTCTCGCGCGGAGCTGCGCTGACATGGGCTGGACGGTCCTCATCGGCCTCGTGTCGATCCTGGGCGTCGCGCTGTTCGGCGTGGTCGCCCAGCGTCGTGCGCGGCGCGGCGAACACGGGACCCTGGTCGAACGCCGCCGCGCCGAACACACCGGTGCGGCGAAGGCCGAACTGCAGCACCCGGTCGTCGACCTCAGCAACTGCCTGGGCTGTGGGTCGTGCGTGCGCGCGTGCCCCGAGGAGGGCGTTCTGGAGCTGCTGCACGGCCAGGCGGTCGTCGTGCGCGGCTCCGGTTGCGTCGGCACCGCGGCCTGCGCGCGCGAGTGCCCGACCGGCGCGATCACCGTCACGTTGACCGACCTGTCGACGCGGCGCGACGTTCCGGTGCTCGGCGAGGGCCTCGAAGCCGTCGGGCAAGAGGGGCTGTTCCTGGCGGGCGAGGTCACGGCCCACGCGCTGGTGAAGACGGCGGTCGACCACGGCGTGCTGGTGGCGGGCGAGGTGGCCGAGCGCATCGACGAGCTCGACGCGTGCGGCGCGCTCGACGACGACCCGGATCTGCTGGATCTCGTGATCGTCGGCGCGGGGCCGGGCGGACTTGCTTGCGCGCTCGAGGCCCAGCGCGTCGGCCTGCGCTTCTGCGTCATCGAGCGCGAGCACGACGTCGGCGGCACGGTGGCGCGCTATCCGCGGCGCAAGCTCGTCGCGACCCAGCCGATCGACCTGCCGCTGCACGGGAGGCTCGCTGCGCGCACGTACCTGAAGGAGGAGCTGATCGACCTGTGGCGTTCGCTCGTCGTCGACCACGAGCTGCCCGTCGAGACCGGCGTCACGTTCGAGGGCGTGACTCGCGACGCGGACGGCCTCTTCAGCGTCGCAGTCTCCGGTGTCGGGGGATCCGACGGCGTGCGCCGCGCGCGCCACGTGTGCCTCGCGATCGGTCGGCGCGGACTGCCGCGGCGCCTCGACGTGCCGGGCGAGGAGCTGGGCAAGGTGGCGTACAGCCTCCTCGACGCCGACGCCTACCAGTCGCGGCGCATCCTCGTCGTCGGCGGCGGTGACAGCGCGGTCGAGGCGGCTCTGGGTCTGACGGCGCGCGGCGCGAACGAGGTGACCCTGTCCTACCGCCGGCCCGACTTCTTTCGTTTGAAGCCGTCGAACGAGCGGCGCCTGGCCGAGGCGATGGCGAGCGGGCGCGTGCGCGTGCTGTTCGAGAGCGAGGTGGTCGCGATCGAGGAGGGCCTGGTGCGCCTGACGGTGCCGGCCGGGCGTGCGAACGGCGGCGTGGGTGGCGGCGCGAGCGTGCCGAGCCTCGTGCCCGGTGGACCGGGGCGCGCGCCGCTCGAGACGACGAGCACGAGCGCTGCACCGGGATCGCTCGCGGCGTCGAGCACGAGCGCAGCATCGCGACCGTTCGAGGCGTCGAACACGGGCGCCGGTCCGCGATCGTTCGATGCGTCCGACCCGAGCGTTGGCCGAGGTCCGAGCGGAGCCGCGAACACGAGCACCGCACCGGGATCGCTCGCGGCATCGAGCACGAGCGCAGCATCGGGGCCGTTCGAGGCGCCGAGCGCGGGCGCTGGCCCGCGCTCGCTCGAAGCGTCCAACTCGAACGCTGGACGAGGTCCGGGCGGAGCCGCGAACGCGAGCGCTGCGCCGGGATCGCTCGCGCCGTCGAGCGCGAGCTCGGCACCGCGCTCGATCGCCATCGCGACCGCCACCGCCGCCACCCGCGTCGAAGTCCTGCTGCGCAACGACGACGTCTTCGTCATGGCCGGAGGCACGCCGCCGATCGCTCAGCTCGAGGCCGCGGGCGTCTCGTTCGACCCGACCCTGCGCGCGCCGGCGCCCGAACTCGGCGAGCAGGGCACAGGGCTCGCGCGCGCGCTCGGAGCGGGCCTCGCCGTCGCGCTGTTCGGGCTCGCCTTCGCGCTCTGGCACCGCGACTACTACCTGCTCCCGATGCTGGAGCGCGCGACCCACCACAAGCACGACCTGCTGCGGCCCGGCCTCGGTCTGGGCCTGTGGCTCGGCATCGGTTCGATCGCGCTGATCACGGCGAACCTCGCCTACCTCGTACGCCGCAGTCCGCGCTTCCGGTTCCAGTTCGGCTCGCTCGCCAACTGGATGACCGTCCACGTGGCGACCGGCGTGCTGGCGCTGCTCACGGCCGTCATGCACTCGGGGCTCGAAGCGCGCGACACGCCCGGCGGCCACGCGCTGTGGGCCCTGGTGGCGATCTTCGCGACGGGCGTCGTCGGCCGCTACCTGTACGCGTGGGTGCCGCGCGCGGCGAACGGGCGCGAGCTCGAACTGGCCGAGGTGAACGGCCGGCTCGCGCGTCTGGCGGAAGGGCTCGACCGCGTCGATCCGCGGCTGGCGGCGCTCGTGCGCGACGAGATCGGCGGGCTGGTCGAGCGGCGGCAGTGGCGCACGTCGCTGCCCGCGCGGCTGCTCGCGCTCGTCGGTGCCGAGTCGGGTCTACGCCGGCTGGTGCGTCGCGTGCGTGAGGAAGGTGCGGCGTCCGGCCTCGCCGCCGATCAGATCGACGAGGTGGTCGCGCTCGCCCGCCGTGCGCACCGCTCGGCCCTGGCGACGGCGCACCTCGACGACCTGCGCGGGCTGATGGCGAGCTGGCGCTGGCTGCACCGCTGGGGCGCGGTGCTGCTCGTCGCGTTGATCGGTCTGCACGTGGTGTACGCGTTGGCCTACGGCGCGCACCTGTTCGGCGGGGGCGGGCGATGAGCCGCGATCGCAGAGCGGAGCGGGCGGCGCGGGCGGCGCGGGCGGCGCGGGGCGCGGAGTTCGAGCCGGAGCTCGAGCCGGAATTCGCACCCGCGAACGCAGCGCCCGCGCGCTCGGGTCTTGCGGCGCACTTGAGCCGTCCGCACCTGTGGATCGCGCTCTGTTCGATGGTGCTGGTCCTGTCGATCGGACTGGTGGACAGCGGTCGCACCTCGCCGGGCCCGTTGGCCTCGCCCCACGCGCGCGCCGGTGACCTCGCCGGTCCGAACGACTGCGCGAGTTGCCACGGCGGCCTGTTCCAGGACATGTCGGGCGCCTGTCTCGACTGCCACGACGCGATCGCCGAGCACTACGAGACGGGCCGCGGTCTGCACGGGCGCCTCGCGAGCGACCAGCGCAACTGCGCGAGCTGTCACTCCGACCACCACGGCGAGTCGTTCGCGATGGTGAACGCCACGTCGTTCCGCAAGGCGGGCGTGCCGGACGTGCAGGCCTTCGACCACGCGAGCATCGGGTTCGAGATGCGGGGCGCGCACCTCGAGCTGGACTGCACCGAGTGCCACGCGCACGCGTTCGACGAGGAGATCGGCGAGGGGCTGACGCGCTTCATCGGCCTGTCCCAGCGCTGTGCGAGCTGTCACGAGGATCCGCACGAGCCGACCCTGGGCACCACCTGCAACACCTGTCACGTGCAGGACTCGTTCGACGCGTTCTGGGCGCGCGGGCACGACGAGCACCTGCCGCTGGTGGGTGGGCACGCGGGGATCGGGTGTCGCGAGTGCCACGACGCGGGGGATCCGCACGCGCTCGAGGTGCTGGCGCGCGGGTTCGAACAGCCCGATGCGCGCGCGTGCCTCGACTGCCACGATTCACCGCACGGCGACGCGTTCGCGGTGGGGACGGCGCGGCTGGCGAGCACGAGTCTCGAGGCGAGCTGCGTGGTGTGCCACGAGGCCGAGCACACGTCGTTCCGGGACGAGGGCCTCGAGCTCAGCGCCGCCCAGCACGCGAAGAGCGGCTTTCCGATCGACGCGCCCCACGACGGGTCGACCTGCGCCGAGTGCCACGATCCGGGGCTTCTGACGTTCGAGGCGCGCTATCCGGGCCGCGATCGCGATTCGTGCGCGGCCTGTCACCAGGATCCGCACGGCGGCCAGTTCGACACCGGGCCGTTCGCGGCGCAGGGCTGTGTGGCCTGCCACGGTCGCGAGCGCTTCGAGCCGCACGGTTTCGACGTCGAGCTGCACGCGCGCACGGCGTTGCCGCTCGAGGGGAGTCACCTCGAGGCCGACTGCGAGGCCTGTCACGAGGTGGCGCACGCGGGCGAGCCGCGCCTGTTCCGCGGGACGAGCGACCAGTGTGCGAGCTGTCACGGCGACGCGCACACGGGCTTCTTCGACTCGCGGACGGCCGAGTTGGAGGCGGTGCAGCACGGTGACTGTGCGCGCTGTCACGACGCGACCAGTTTCGACGCGGTGGATCGGGACGCGTTCGACCACGGGCGGTGGACGGGGTTCCCGTTGGGTGGGTCGCACCTGGTGGAGGGGTGCGAGAGTTGTCACGTGCCGGGCGCGGTGGGGGACCGTCCTGCGACCGACGTCGCCGGGGCGTCCGAGGATGAACTGCTAGTCGGCACTCCTGGTGGCTCGGCGAGTTCGCTGCCGATCGACGCGGCCCGCCGCTTCGGTCGCGTGGATCCGCAGTTCGGTGACCTGCACGCGCTGCACGGCGGGTCGGAGGTCGGACTCGCGTGCGCCGCATGCCACGCCGATCCGCACGAGGGCCGTTTCGACGGTCCCGGTCTGCCGGCGCTGTTCGCCGAACGCGAGGGCTGTGCGCGCTGCCACACCGAGACGTCGTTCCGGGACCTGAGCCTGGGCTTCGACCACGGCCTGTGGACGGGCTTCCCGCTCGACGGCGCGCACGGGGCCGCGAACTGTTCGGACTGCCATGCGCCTCTGCGTCCGGCGACCGAGGCGGGGCGGACGTGGGCTCCGGCCGCGGGCCCGAACTGCGCCGACTGCCACCAGGACCCGCACGGCGGCCAGTTCGACGTGCCGTCAGCGGTGCCTGGTGCGGTGGCTCAGGCCGACTGCGCCAAGTGCCACGGCGACACGACCTCGTTCGCCAAGCTGCGCTTCCGACACAACTGGGACTCGCGCTTCAAGCTCGACGAGACCCATGCGGCGCTGGACTGTGCCCAGTGCCATTCCGTCGAGCCGATCGGCGGGGTGCCGATGGTGCGCTATGTCCCGTTGGGGACCGAGTGCACCGACTGCCACGGGGTGCGGGCGGGGTCGCTGCGGAAGGGAGCGGAGGGGCGGTGAGGGTGGACTGAGGAGCCTACCGCCTCGACAGCGACTTGTACCACTTGCGTGCGGTTGAGCCCCCCGACGCATCGTCATACCTGAAGCACTCAGCTAGGGCGTCGATAGAGCGGATCACGCCGCGGAGTGCATGAACTGAGAGACTACTTCCAGAACCCGTCTCGTAGTGGCTTACCCAGTTCCCGACAATAGCAGGCACATGCGAGGTGTCGAGGTCTTGCACCTGCTGACTCTCCAGCACGAGCGACCCCGCTTTCTTGTGGAGTTCGACGGCGGATCCGATAGCGTCGAGACAGTTGCTGACCATCCTTGACGTGTCTTTAATCGCAAAGTCTAACGGTACCGGGATGTCGACTTTCCGTATGACTTGCTGCAGTTTGTACTCCAGGTATTGCCGGATGAGCGGCTCGGCTTGCGATCCTTGGCCTGCGGAGAGCAGCGACTCAACGGTCGTCTTCAGGCGCTCCGCGCCCTGCGCCTGATGAAAGATGGCGCCCAAAGGCGGGGATCCCTGGAGCTTGTTGTGGCGCCAGTTGCTTGTCCCGCCGTGCCGGTCAAAATACTTCTCCAGCAAGCCATCGTGACTCAAGATGATGAACTGGAGTCCATTGATGTTCTGCGGTTGCTGTAGCCTCCTCCGTATCAGCTCCATTAGGAAGAATTGATGCCCTGCATCGAAGCTCGAGGTGACGTCATCAAGCACAACGAATCGCGGCGCGCCTGAGTGTACTTGCGCGGCGGCGAGGAAGATTGAGATCGCAAGCGCGTTTCGGTAGCTCTCCGATAACAGTGCCCGAGCGGACAGGCGGTGCTGTCCGTGAAAGTCACTAAGTTGAACGTGTAAATCTTCTCTGTCATCTGCACGGAGAAGGTCGGGGACTACGTCTCCAACTTGCATAATCTCGCGGAACATGGACTTATATTCCGCATCTATGCTCTGAATCCTGGCTCTGGATATGGCCTCCTCGGACCCGGAGAAGGTCGCCGTTGCATTCAAGATAAACGCCTTCCATCGCTCGCGAATATCAAGTCGCGCCTGATGCACGGCCTCTTCTAGCTGGCTTTCTCGGTAGCGTTCTAGGGCGACTTTAAACTGAAGCCCATACTCGACCTGCTCCGTGAGGTGGACTAGCGAAGCCGGTAGTTCCCTTTCAAGCGCCTCCCTTCGGGCCTGTGCCGCCTCCAACGCGCTAGCGACTCTTTCCGTGAGAGTGGTTGTCCATGTCGCCGCGTCAGCAAGATTGCCCTTGGAGATATCGCCCGACGTGATATTCGCATCGAGCATGGGCAACTGCCGGGTATCTGGCGCAACGTCAAGGGGCGCTGCCTCTTCATGGGCCGAGAGGCATTTCTTCCATGCGGACGCCTGCCACGTGTCTTTGATCTCTGAGGTCGTGAGGGCCGCATCCGCATACTGGGCGAGTTGCTCAACGACATGTTCGCTTAAGTTCGAGCCAAGGTCGCTCTCGCACAGCGGGCACTTCTCGTCTTCTGCCCAGCCGCCGTTCGAGATCACATCGCTGGCGCACTCATACAGGCGCTTGAATATGTCGCCGCGGGTCAAGGCAAGCAGTCTGTCCCGGTCGTCGATCAGCACTCCAATGTCGTGCTGCTCGATTGCTACCGTTGCGAGGTCGTAGGCGGCAAGTGCTTCGAGCTCTACGATAGACTCGATTGTCTTCTCAAGTTCTCGTCGCTTCTCTCCCGTTTCGGCCGACCTGATTGCCGCCTTGACTTCTCCAAAATCTACATCGTGCAGGCCTTTTTCGAGAATGTGGGTCTTTAGAAGTTCCACGCCGCCAAGTGCTGCGGTGACTGCATCAGCGCATTCGTCGAGCCTGTCTACGTCTTTGAGAGGTTTGCCTGTAACTCTCTCGTAGCTCGACGTCAATGTCACGAGAGCCTGCTGTGCGGCCTTTTGTGCAGCGCTGATCGCTGTAGCTAAGACCTTGATCTCAAGGTCGGTGTTGAGGGCGCGGGAATCGGAGGCAGCCTGGAGAGCCTGCCTGCACTCAGAGTAGTCGGCTAGGCCGAGGAGGGCCGAGAATGTCCGCCCTCTTTCCAAGGGCGATTCTTCGATGAAGCGAGAAAACGTCCTGTAATCGAGAAGTGCAAACGCCTCCTTGAGCGTTGAAAGGAAGGTCTCAGGATCGGGGTGTCCGCTCGGGCTCGTGACTGTTCGGCTTCCGAGCGCGTCGCGGTCAATTCGAATGGATAAGGGGGGGGCGCCGTCGTCAGGTTGGAACTGCAGGGTAATCGAGGCGGATTGCTTGGAATGGAAGCGGTTGCAGAAGTAGTCCTGCGGCCGTTCCTGCGCCTGGAGTAGCTGGAGCTTCGGGATCGTTCCGTGAATGGCGAAGCACAGCGCCTCGAAGATGGATGTCTTTCCGGTGCCGTTGACTGCAAAAATTGAGTTGACGGAGTTTGGGTCGAATTGAAGGTCAAGCGGGTCGTTCTCGTTGTTGATGCCGCGGAAGCCCTCGATGGTGAGCCGCGTGAGGAAGTAGCGCGGCATTATGCTTCGCCTTCCGTCTTAGTCGCCTCTAGAAGCGAATCCAACGCGATCGCCACCTTGGTGTTGAATTCGCTACGCGCCTTGGAGTTTCGTTGACCGTCGCGGACGATCGCGATCAGTGCGTCCCAATTGTCGCGTAGAATGGCGGCCATGTCTGCGTCAACTTCCTCAAGGCTCATGAGGAACGTTGCACAATTCTCCCGGAAGCTCTTAGGCTCAGCTAGCTGAGCGCTTGTAGGCTGTTCGCCTTGATCGTTCATTTTGCCAGACTAAAGCGTGTTCGAAGGCTCCGAGTAGTCCCGCGATGGCCCAGCTGATCCGGGTAGCGACAGTGCCGTGCCAGCGAGATGCGGGGCGCCAGCTAGCGATCTGGGGCGATTCATTGAGCGCTGAGGGGTGGGGAGGGGTGCTTGCGCGGACCTGACGATTGAAGAGTCTAGCAAGCTATGTGGATTGACGTCTTTTCGCCTTTGGTCGGTCCTCCAGCCATTCCTTGATGTGGTGCCTGGTCGAGTCTTCTACGGGGGAGCGTGAGCAGCCGCGTGCTCGAATCGGATTGAGCGTCGGATTGTGGGTCCGCGGTTCCGCCACCCTACTTCCCCCAACTCGCCTCCGCCCAGCCCCCTCCCACAGCCGATAGCCCCCCTCGACGGAGCCTGGAGGGCGGTGTCGATGAGGGGGTCCTGGACGAACAATGCGGCCCGAGCCGCCACGGAGGGGGCAATCCGCCTCGGCTCACTTGGTGGCCTTGGCCTGGGCCGCACCTGCCTGGGCGGGCTGTGCATGGCGACGCTCGTCGCGGGTCCGGGTCTCGCCCAGGGCGTGGTCGAGAGCGCCGAGGCGGCTGAACCGCTGGCTGGGCCACGGACGGCCACCGGCGAGGAGGCCCGCACCGAGCCCGACGACGAGGTCCGGGTCGCCCTGCGGGTCACGAACGTGCTCGGGAGCGGGCGCGCGACGGTGGACCGGGGGGCTGTGGACGGGCTCGAGGTGGGGGACGTGGTCTGGCTCACCCCGCGCGAGGGCGGGCGCTTCCGGGCCGACGTGCGCTCGGTGAACGAGCGCTCGGCCGTGATCGAGATGGCCACCGCCACCTTCGTGCCCGTGGCCGGCACGCCGGGTGAAGCGCTGCTGCCCGCCGAGCGATTTAGCGATCAAAACGCGGAAGCGACGATCGGGGCTGAAGGCGCGGGGAGCTCGGGCTCGGGCGCCAGCGGTCAGGGAGCAGGAGAAGGAGCCGGTGACGGCGTCAACACGGGAGCGGGCACCGACGGCACCGCAGGCGACACCGCGGCCGGCGCCAAGGCGACCGGCACCGGCACCGGAACCAGCGCCCCAACCACCCCCACCCCCACCCGCCCCGGCTCCATCTGGACGCGCGAGGACGACGGCTTCACCGACGACCAACCGCTCCTCGCCGGCATGCGCGCCGTCCGGCCCTCCGACCGCACGCCCTTCATGAGCGGCCGCATCTACGTGGCCGCCGACGGACGCATCACCAGCGACGCCGGCCGCTCCGAATACTTCACCCGCGTCGGCACCGACCTCGCCTACGAGAACCCGTTCGGGCGCGGGGGGCTGTTCGAGCTGGGCGTCGAGCTCGACCGCCGCCACTTCGACCGGCCCGAGCTCGACGACATCTCCGACACCGAGCTGCGCTTCGAACGACTCTCCTACTCGCTCGGCGGCACGCGCTTCGGCGACGACCGCCTGCGCTTCGGCCGCTTCCTGCAAGGGGGCATGGCGGAGTTCGGCGTGCTCGACGGCGTCGAGTGGAGCCGCGCGACCTCCGAGAACCACGCGTTCGGCGCCAGCGTCGGCTTCATGCCCGAACCGGACGCCGAGTTCGAGAGCGGCAAGGACTTCCAGCTCGCCGGCTGGTGGCGCTGGGTCTCCGAGGCAACCGAACTGGCCGCGTTCCAGGTCGGCTACCAGCGCTCGTTCCACAACGGCACCGCCGACCGCGACCTCGTCGTCGCGAAGGGCCACTTCCTGCCGCGCGCCGGGTGGCGGACCGTCGGATCCATGTGGATCGACTTCTACAGCGCGAACGACGACCCGAAAGGCGCGGGCCCCGAGGTCACGCGCCTCTACCTGACCACCTCGCCCTACACCGCGGGACGCTACGGCCTCGACCTCACCTACTCGTTCCAGCGCTACCCGTACACCGACCGCGACAACGTGCTGCAGGCCTTCGTCGAGCCCGCCGTCATCGCCGACGAGCGCGTCCACCGCCTGGGCGCCGACGCCTGGGCACCGCTGTCCGACGCCGTGCGCCTCGTCGGCCGCGCGGGCCTGTGGAACGACTCGGACGAGGACGGGGGCGACGGCGAGTTGGGCGTCGACGTGGACACGGCGTTCGGGACGGGCTTCGGCTCGGTCACCGGGGCGCGCTCCGGCGTGCGCGTCGTCGCCTTCGCGTCGTCGGGCTCGTTCACGAACGTCTGGGGCGCGCGGCTGCGGCTCTCGACCGGCGGCGACCGCACGTCCTACGACCTGTTCTACGAGCTCGCCAACTATCGCCAGCGCGGCTTCGACGACGACAACGACGACTTCGTCCAGCACCGCGTGCGCGCGAGCGCGACCTGGCGCCCCACCGACCTGCTGTCGATCAACACCTACCTCGACGGCACCAACTACAACTCCGAGAACGGCCTCGCGGCCGGGGTGTTCGCCCAATGGAGCTTCTGAAACGACTCTGGCGAGCGGTGCCGCGCGAGGTGCGCGTGCCGGCCGTCGTCATGGCCCTGTCCGGACTGCTGTACGCCTGTGCGTTGCAGCGCACGGGCGGGCTCGAGGTGCACCGCTGGCAGGCCGGGCTCGGTCCCGTCGTGCCGCACGACACGTTCCCGACCGACTGCGCGCTGTGCCACGAGGGCGGCAGCTGGAACGAGCTGCGCGCGGACTTCGAGTTCGACCACGCGGCCGAGACCGGCGTGCCGCTGCACGGGTCGCACACCGCCGCCCAGTGCCTGCGCTGCCACAACGATCGCGGCGCCGTGCAGGTGTTCGCCGACCGCGGGTGCGCCGGGTGCCACGAGGACGTCCACCAGGGGCAACTGGGCGCGCGCTGCGACGACTGCCACGACCAGGTCACGTGGATCGCGAAGGGCATGGTCGAGTACCACTCGCGGACGCGCTTCCCGCTCAACGGCGTGCACGCGATCACGTCCTGCGCGCGCTGCCACAAGGGGAACGACGTGGGCCGATTCGCACCGACCGACCCCGAGTGCGTGAGCTGTCACTACGAGAACCTGCTCGAGGCGCAGCTGCCGGACCACTTCGCGTTCGGGTGGGTCAACAACTGCGACGACTGCCACCAGCCAACGACGTGGCAGCAGGCGTCGGGGTTCTGACGCGGCGGGGGCGTCGCGGGCGAACGTTCGTCGCCCCGACCGATCCCGAGCATGTGAGCTGGAACGACGACGACCTGCTCACCGCGCAGCTGCCCGACCACTTCGCGGTCGGGTGACTGAACAACTGCGACGACTGCCACCAGCCGACCACGTGGCAGCAGGCGTCGGGGTTCTGATCCGGCGTAGCGGGTCGTCGCTGATCGTCGCGTCGCCGAACGATCCCGAGCAAGTGAGTTGGAACGACGACACCCTGCTCACCGCGCAGCTGCCCGACCACTTCGCGTTCGGCTGGCTGAACGACTGCGACGACTGCCACCAGCCGACCACGTGGCAGCAGGCGTCGGGATTCTGATCCGGCGTAGCGGGTCGTCGCTGATCGTCGCGTCGCCGACCGATCTCGAGCAAGTGAGCTCGAACGACGACGACCTGCTCAGCGCGCCGTTGCCCGACCACATCGCGTTCGGTTGGGTGAACGACTGCGACGACTGCCACCAACGGGCGACGTGGCGGCAGGCGCCGGGAATCTGACACAGCGGGACGGGTCGGCGTCGGACGTTACGTCACAGGGCGCGGGAACGACGGGCCCGTGATCAAGCCAACACCCGTTCGGCACCGATAGAACCCGTCGGAACGACTCCAGGGGAACGCGCGAGAACGTGCGGGGGATCGGTCCAGGGGCAGGTGGGGAAGCAGGAGATCGAGGACATGGACCGAGCTGCAGAAGCAGTCGGCCCGACGTGGGCGACGGACGACGTCACCCTGACCGCGGCGCGCGAGCGCTCAGGTGTCGGTACGCGGATGGGGAGGGTCGGACGCGCGTTCGGGGTCGTGGCGCTCGCGGTGAGCATCGTGACCAGCACGCTGTCGAGCTGTGGCGGCGGCGGGGGCGGCGAGACCGGGACGCTCAGTGCCCAGGTCACCAGCACCTGCATGCTCTGCCACAACGGCTCGAGCACGACGAACTACGCCGGCCCCGGCATCGAGGATCCCCATCCGTTCCCCGGGGCCTCGAACATGGACTGCATCGTGTGCCACGGCGGCAATGCCAGCGGCCAGACGAAGGAGCTGGCCCACGTGCCGCCGCCGCCCCAGATCGGCGATCGCAACTTCCAGGACACGAACGCGACGGCGTACTTCAACCGCCTCACGCTGACCGGGATCGACAAGTTCCCGGACTACACGGTGGACGGTGTGACCTACACGGCGATCGACTACCTGCAGTGGCTGAACCCCGGCGACCTGCGGGTGACGCAGTCGGGCATGGGCTGTGGTCAGTGCCACGCGCCGCACTCCGAGTCGGTCGCGAACTCGCTGCTGGCGACGGCGGCCGGCATGTTCTCGGGCGCTTCCTACGCGATCGGAGCCGAGAACGAGGTGCCCGCGAGCCAGGGCCTGTGGGAGGACACGGCGGCCGACATCGGGTGGCGCGCCGTCGTCGATCCGTCGTTCAACCTGTCGACCGCGACGGTCGGCGAGGTCGGCGAACTGGTCGAGTTCCCGGTCTTCAGCGCGCGCAACGACAACTCGCCCGACGCGATCGAGGACAACCAGGCCTACACGGCGGCGAACCTGCTCGACGACCAGTTCGCGGACGGACGCGTGATCCCCGACACCGAGCTCCACAACCTGTTCATGGAGCAGGTCGCCTTCACCTGCGGCGACTGCCACCTGGGCAGCAAGGGCGCGAACAACCGCTCGGGCGACTACCGCTCGTCCGGCTGCACGGCGTGCCACATGCCGTACAGCCTCGGCGGGCGCAGCGGGAGCAAGGATCCGCACGTCAACAAGTTCGAGCCTCTCGACCCGGACGACATCAAGGATCCCGAACAGCCGCACGTGCGCGCGCACCGCATCGTGAGCGTGGCGCGGACGCTGTCGAACGGCGTCGAGATCGAGGGCATGGACGACCTGACCTGCGCCGGCTGCCACCAGGGTTCGAACCGCACCGTGATGCAGTACTGGGGCATCCGCCTCGACCAGAACGAGGACGTGCGGCGCAATCGGCAGTACCCGGCGAACCCGGACTCGTACCGCACGACGCAGAACGACACGCGCCTGTTCGACCCGGTGCTGGGCAACAAGGAGTTCAACGGCCGCGACCACCGTCAGTACCTCGAGTTCGAGGACTACGACGGCGACGGACGCGACGACACGCCGCCGGACGTGCACCACGAGGCGGGGATGGGCTGTATCGATTGCCACGGCAGCTTCGATCTGCACGGTGGCGAGGTCGGTGGGCGGAACGAGATCAACTCGCGCCAGGAGCACGGGGTCGCGATCTCGTGCGAGAGCTGTCACGGCACGGCGGACGCCTATGCGCCGACGGTCGCGGGCACGAACTACACCGGCGTCAACGGCCAGCACGCCGTCGACACCGAGGGCAACGTGCTGCGGAACGTGCGGCGCGAGTCCGACGGGCACCTGTACCTGTACAGCCGTTTGACCGGGAACAAGCACTACGTGCCGCAGACCCGCGACACGATCGTCGACAGCGGCGTCAACGACCCGATCGGCGGCGGGCCGGTCTACAGTCCGGCGGCGTCCTACGCGATGGGGCGGATCGACGGGTCGCCGAGCACCGGCATCGGACCGCAGCAGAAGAACCACCCGGCGCCCGGCTTCAGCCACACGGACCGCATGGACTGTGCGACGTGCCACGCCTCGTGGACGAACACCTGCATGGGTTGTCACCTCGAGGGAGAGTACAACGGCGGCAACAACTTCTCGAACATCACGGGCGAGAGGATCGTGTTCCGCGAGCGTTTCGCCGACTTCGTCTACCAGTCGCCGATCATGTTCCAGCTGGGCGTCGACCACAACGGCGAGATCGCTCAGTTCAGCGCGAACACCAAGACGTTCTTCCGCTACAAGGACATCAACAACGTGCGCAGCGACGTGTTCACGTTCTCGGACCGCAACGCGAAGGGTTCGTCGCCGACGGCCGCGTTCCCGGCCCTGTCGCACAACGCGATGATGGCGCACTCGATCCGCGGGCGCGTGACGGCGGAGAACGAAGGACCGCGCTACTGCGTGTCGTGCCACAACACGACCGAGGGCATCGCGAACTTCGGGACCGAGTACGAGTCGTTCCGCACGGCGATCCGCACGGGCGACTACGACAGTCTGAACTGGAGCCTGTTGCAGGACCACATCGGCCGGAACCCGGGCAACCAGCTGAACTCGCCGATGTTCGTGCACATGGTCGCGGGTCTCGGTTCGGGCATGTTCCTGTTCGACGAGAACGGAGCGCCGATCAACCCGCTCGACAACAACCCGAACCGCAAGCCCGACAACGTGGCACCGGCCGGTGTGTACGACGCGACCAAGGTCTTCTACGACCTCGACCGCATCGTCGACGAGATGGGCAACCCGTTCGCGTCCAACAACCACCCGCTGCGCCAGCCGGGCATGGCGGACCTGATGCGCGACGGTGCGAGCGACGTGGACCTGGCGGGGCCGCTGGGTCGGACGCTGCTCGAGCTGTTGACCGATCCGGCGACGGGGCTCGTGCTCGACAGTTGGTACGACGCGGACGGCGCCAAGGGCGGCAGCGTGACGGACTTCGTCGGGCCGTGAGAGCGCGAGCGGCGCTCTGAACGCGAGCGAGGCGCGTCCGGTGACCGGACGCGCCTCGTTCCATGCTCCCGCGGGAAGCTCTGGGCTTTAGCTCTCGAGTGAACTCTCGCGCTTGGCGAGCAGGCCCTTCAGACGTCCCATGACGTTGCTGTGGATCTGGCAGACGCGGCTCTCGGTCAGCGCCAGCATCTCGCCGATCTCGCGCATCGTGTGGCCGTACTGGTAGTACTGCTCGATGATGAAGCGCTCCTTGTGCGTCAGCGCGCGCGTGATGAACTTCATCAGGTCGCGGCGGTTGAGTTCGCGCACCGGGTCGATCGACTCGTGGTCCTCGAGGATCTCGACCTTCTCGACCGAACCGTCGTCGTCGTCGTCCCACTTCTCCGAGAGCGAGAACATCGCCTTGGCCTGGGCGTCGCCGAGTTCCTTGGAGAGCTCGTCGTGCGACATGTCGAGGACGCGCGCGAGTTCCGAGTGGGTGGGCTCGCGGCCGAACTCACCGGTGAGCTGTTGGAGCGCGCGTTCGATGCGGCTCCACTTGATGCGCACGAGGCGCGGCACCCAGTCCTGCGAGCGCAGTTGGTCGAGGATCGAGCCGCGGATGCGCGTCGAGCAGTAGGTCTTGAACTTGATGCCCCGATCCGGGTCGAAGCCGCGGATCGCGTCCATCAGGCCGAACTGGCCGGCGCTGATGAGGTCGTCCAGTTCGATCGACTTCGGCAGGGTCTGCAGCAGGCGCTCGGCGATGTAGCGGACCAGCGGGTAGTGCCGCTCGATCAGTTCGTTGCGCAGGCGCTCGAGCTCCGGCGAGGTCAGGCCGCGCTTCTTCGACGTCACTTCGGGCGCGTCGATCGGCAGACCGAGGTCGGTCGCGATCTCCGTCAACAGTGCGGTGCTCTCGACGCCGTACTGTTCCCACAGGTCCTCGGTCGTGACCTCGGTGATGGGATCGGTCGGCAGGTCGTCGTCGTCGACCACGCTGGCGAGGACACCGTCGATCTCGGCCGTGTTCACCTCGCTCTCGCTCATCAGTTCGCCGGCGGTCGTGGAGTTCGCCTGGGCGTCGGTCGGCAGGGCGGCTGCCGGTTCGGACGCTCGGGTCGGTCGGGGGGAGGTCGCGGTGGCGGTGCTCGCCGTCGCGGTGGTGGTCGTCGAGCCGGCGGCGCGTGTGCGCTTCGCGGCGGGCGCGGTCGCGGCGGAGGTGGTCCGCTCGGCGGACTTCGGGGCCGCCTTCTTCGTGGTCTGCTTCTTCGCGGCCTTCACGGTCGAGGACGTCGCCGACTTCTTCGCGGCCGTCTTCTTGGCCTCCGACTTCGTCGAGGCGGCCTTCTTCGCGGTCTTCGTCTTGGCCGCGGCCTTCTTCACCGTCTTCTTCTTGGCGGTCTTCTTCTTGGCCGTGGCCTTCTTCGCCGCGGGCTTCCCGGTCGTCGGAGCGGCGGCCTTGCGCGTGACCTTCTTGGCCGCCTTCTTCTTCGAAGCTGCTTTCGACGCGCTCGCCTTCGCGGGCGTCGATCCGGCCTTCTTCGTGACCTTCGACGCCTTCGTCGTGGACGATTGACGCGGGCTCTTGGCAGCCGCCTTGGTGCGGCTGGAAACCTTCTTCTTCGCGGTGGAGCGCTCGGCAGGCATGGTCGATCCGTGGTGGCGCACCGAGGCCCGAGACGGCTTCGGCGGACAGCTAGGATCGGCTGTGCCTCGGAAAATCCTTCGCGCTATTCCACGCGCAGGAGCGCATGGACGGGAATCGCGCCCAGTTTCTCGCGGCCGGGAAGGAAGCCGAGCTCGAGCACGAACGCGCATGCGACGGGTTCACCGCCGACGCGTCGTACCAGCTTGAGTCCCGCCTGCATCGTGCCGCCCGTGGCCAGGAGATCGTCGACCATCAGGACGCGGCGACCCTCGCACGCGTCGGTGTGGATCTCGATCGTGTCGGTGCCGTACTCGAGCTCGTAGCTCTCCGCGGCCGTCTTCCAGGGCAGCTTCCCCGGCTTGCGGATCGGGATGAACCCCTTGTCCACGTGACGCGCGAGCGCGGTGCCGAAGATGAAGCCGCGCGACTCGATACCGCACACCAGGTCGTAGCTGTCGGGATCGACCACCTCGGCCAGGCGCTCGATCGTGTGGCGCAGGCCTTCCTCGCTCTGCAGGAGCGGCGTGATGTCCTTGAAGACGATGC
This sequence comes from Rohdeia mirabilis, assembly GCA_007750655.1. Lineage (GTDB taxonomy): Bacteria > Planctomycetota > UBA1135 > UBA1135 > Rohdeia > Rohdeia mirabilis. The sequence goes on along the minus strand of CP036290.1, from coordinate 4,321,659 downwards.
CCGGCTTGGGGAAGTCGGGGACGTCACGGATGAACTTCTCGATCACGATGCGGCGGGATGGGGGGGATCTTCGGGGAGGTGAGCGGCCGCCGTCGGCCACCCGCTACATCGAGCATACGCAGGTCGGCGCTTGTGGCGCGTCCGCTCGGCCGTCCAGGATCCAGCACCGACCTCACATCTGCGCGACCGGCTCGACGCCCAGGGTGCGCAGGCCGCCCGACAGGACCCGTTCGGCGGCGCGGACCAGCGCGAGACGCGCGCCCATGAGGTCCGGCTCGGCCTTGAGCACCGGGCAGTCGTGGTAGAAGCGGCTGAACAGCTTGGCGCCGTCGTAGAGCCAGCTGGCCAGGAACGACGGATCCGCCTGGGCCTCGACCTGGGCCAGCACGCGCGGGTAGCGCAGGAGGTGCGTGAGGAGCGCGCGCTCGGCCTCGGCGCCGAACGCGGGGGCGAGGGTGGCGGCCGCCGCCAGGTCGCCCTTCGCGATCGCGGCGCTCCGGGGGTCCTCGGAGGCCTTGGCGAAGATGCCCGAGATTCGCGCGAGCCCGTACATCAGGTACGCGCCCGACTCGCCCTCGAGGTTCGTCCAGGCGTCGATGTCGAAGATCACGCGCGTCGTGTTCGAGACGCTCAGCATCCCGTAGCGCAGGCAGGCGACCGCGATGCGATCGATCGTGGTCTCCCACTGCTCCTCGGTCCAGTCGTCGCGACTGCCGCGTTCGGCCGAGCGCATCTTCGAGTCGATCGCGTCGCGCAGAGCAGAGCGCAGCTCGAAGAACGGGATGACCTTGCCCTTGCGGCTCGACATCTTGCCGTCGGGCAGCATGACGAGTTCGTAGGCGACGTGGCGGCAGTCCACCGCGCGCTCGTAGCCCATGCGCTCGAGGGTCGCGAACAGCTGTTTGAAGTGGAACGTCTGCTCGGCGCCGACGACGTAGAGCGAGCGCTGCACGCCGAACTCGTCGAACTTGCGGCGCGCGAGCACCAGGTCCCACGTCAGGTAGAGGCTCGTGCCGTCGCTCTTGCGGACCAGCGCCGGGCCGAGGTCGTAGGCGTCGAGCATGCAGACGATCGCGCCCTGGCTGTGCTCGAACACGCCCTTCGCGAGGTACTCGTCGACGATCGCGTGGCCGGGTTCCTCGAGTTCGGACTCGAAGAAGTCCGTGTCGAAGTGCACGTCGAGCCAGCCGTAGACCTCGGCGAACTCGTCGAGGCACCACTGGCGCGTCTCGGCGTAGAGGCGCGCCATCTCGGTGTCGCCGGACTTGATGTCGGCCAGGATCGCGCGCAGTTCGGTGTGCAGCGCCTCGAAGGCGACGGCGTCCTTCTCCTTCAGTTCCTCGAGGCGTGCGGTCGTCGCCGCGTAGGCCTTGCCCAGCCACGCGCCGCGTCCGATCGCCGGCGGCGTCCCGACGTCTTCGTGTTTCAGCCACCACAGGCACTTCGCCACGTCGACGCCGAAGTCGCCGTAGTAGTTCGCCGCGACGACGTCGTGCCCGCGCGCGCGGTAGACCCGCTGCAGCGCGTCGCCGACCGCCACGTTGCGCAGGTGGCCGACGTGGAAGACCTTGTGGGTGTTCGGCTGGCTGAACTCGACCATCACCCGCTCGCGCTCGTCGGCGTGGCAGAAGCTGTCGAAGCTGCCGTCGTCGAGCGAGCGCAACAGGTCGGCCAGCAGCACGCCGGGCGCCGCGAAGAAGTTGAGGAACGGACCGACGACCTCGACGCGCGCGATGGCGCCGTCGGGAGCGAGCGCGGCCGTGATCGTCGCACCGAGTTCGGCGGCGATCGCGGGCGGGGCCTTGCGCAACGCCTTCGCCAGCGGGAACGCCGGGAACGCCAGATCGCCCATGGACTGGTCCTTGGGGTGGCTGAGCGCCTTCGCCAGTCCAGCGCGATCGGGCGCGCCGTCGGTGTTCGCGAGTGCGGAGGTGAGTGCGTCGAGGACGACGTCGCGGAAGTCGATCATGGCTTGGTTCCTACTCCCAGTTCTCCCACTCGTGGTTCTTGTCCTCGAGGTCGCGCTCCAGCTCGGCCAAGCGGTACTGCAGGTCGCGCGCGGCGCCGGGGTCGCGATAGGTCGATTCCTTCAGCAGCTCGGCGTTGATGCGTTCGCGCTCCTTCTCGAGCTCCATGATCCGCTTCTCGAGGCGCTCGAACTTGAACGGGTTGCGGACCTTGGTCGGGGCTTCCTTCTTCGCCGGGGCCACGGCCTTGCCGCCGCCCTTGTTCTGCTTGCCGCCGTCGCCGCCGCCGTTGCCCTTCGCACCACCGCCGGTGTTCTGGGCGACGGGAGCGGGGTTCGACGCCTGGGCCACGCGCCCCGCCTTCGCCGCCTGCTGGCCGTCGCGCTCGGCGACGATGGCGTCGCGGTAGGCGCTGTAGTTGCCCGGGAACACGCGCAGGCCGTTGGGAGTGAGTTCCCACACCGCCGTGCACAGGTTGTCCATGAACTGACGGTCGTGGCTGATGCACAGCATCGGGCCGACGTAGCCGGACAGCATCTCCTCGAGCGCCGCGCGGGCCGCGAGGTCGAGGTGGTTCGTGGGCTCGTCGAGCGCCAGCCACGTCGGCTTCAGCCACACGAGCCGCGCCAGCGCCAGACGCGCGCGTTCGCCGCCCGAGATCTTCGAGATGTCCGCGTCCACGTCGTTGCCGCGGAAGAGGAACAGCGCGAGGTGGCTGCGGATCTCCTCGTCGGTGGCGGTCGGGTGGTCGCGCCGCATCTGCAGGAACGGCGTCAGGTTCTTGTCGAGGTCGCTGGTCTCCTGATCGAAGTAGCCGACGTTCGAGCGGTGCCCGTACTCGACCTCGCCCGCGAGCGCTGTCGAGCGCTTCGCGAGCACCTTCATCAACGTCGTCTTGCCGGCGCCGTTCGGGCCGACGAGCGCGATGCGGTCGCCGCGCGAGATGCGCACCTCGAGGCCTTCGTGCAGCGGGTTGTCGCCGTAGCCGATCGCCAGGTTCTCGGTCTTCAGCACGACTTCGCCCGAACGCTCGACCTCGCCGATGCGCAGCACGGGCGTGCGCACGTCGTTGTACGGGCGCTTGAGGCGCACCACGTGTTCGAGCTTCTTCTGGCGCCCCTTGGCCTCGGCCGTGCGCTGCGAGCCCATGTGCTTCTTGATGAACTGCTCCTCCTTCTTGATCCGGTCGCGTTGGATCTCGTAGGCGCGCAGTTCGGAGGCGAAGCGCTCTTCGCGCAGCTGGACGTACTTGTGGTAGTTGCCCGGGAAGCGGCGGACCTGGCCCCACTCGAGCTCGAGGATGTTCGTCACCACGCGGTCGAGCATGCGCCGGTCGTGGCTGATGAGCAGCAGCGCGCCGGGGAACTCGAGCAGGTAGTTCTCGAGCCACTCGATCCCCTCGAGGTCGAGGTGGTTCGTCGGCTCGTCGAGCATCAACAGGTCGGGCCGGCGCACGAGTTCGCGCGCCATCGCGACGCGCGCCTTCTCGCCGCCGGACAGGGTGCGGGCCTCGCGCTGCCACAGGTCGCGCGACAGACCGATGCCGTCGAGCACCACTTCCGCCTGGCGTTCGGCGTTCCAGCCGTCGAGGAAGTCGATGCGCTCGGTCACCTCGCCGAAACGCATCACGGCGCGATCGAGCGCGTCGCCGTCGAGCGTGGCCAGGTCGTGCTCGAGGCGTGACGACTCGGCCAGGAGATCCTTCACCTCGGACAGGCCCTCCTCGACGTAGGCGAGCGCGAGCTGACCCGGTTCGAACTCGGGGCGCTGGGCCACGTAGCCGACGCGGGTGTTGCGCGGGACGATGATCTCGCCGGTCTCGGTCGAGTCGAGCCCGGCGCAGATGCGCAGTAGGGTCGACTTGCCGCCGCCGTTGCGACCGACGATGCCGATCTTCTCTCCGGCCTCGACCGCCAGGTCGACGCCGCGCAGGACTTCGTGGGCCCCGAAGAACTTCTTCAGGCCGCGGGTGATGAGGACGCTCACTGGGGATGTTCCGGGGTTTCGAGCGGGAGAGGATAGCGACGGACGCGGCCGCTGACCCGTTCGGCGTCGCTATCCTCACCGGTCCGATGCCCGCTCCCCCGAAAGACGCCGTCAGCCAACTCGCCACCGTGGTCTCGAGCCGTCCCTGCGGCAGCGACGCCGTGGTCCTGCGCCTCGCTCCCGAGCGCCCGTTCGAGCCGCTGCGCGCGAGCCGCTTCTTCATGCTGCGGCGCGAGGACGGCACGGCACCGCTGATTCCGCGGCCGTACTCGGTCTACCGGCAGGGCGGCGGCGCGAGCTCGAGCACCGGGGAAGCGCCCTGGGTCGAGTTCCTGATCAAGGTCATGGGGCGCGGGAGTCGCGCGCTCGAGGCGGCGCCGATCGGCTCGCAGCTGCGGCTGATCGGGCCGCTCGGCAACGGCTGGCCGGTGCTCGACGGCGACGGCGCGCCCTGGGTGATGCTGGCCGGCGGGGTGGGCTCGGCGCCCTTTCCGATGGCGATCGAGCAGGCGCTGCGCGGGATGGACGGTGGGGCGGCGGTCGCCAGTCGCGATCTGCACTTCCTGTTCGGGGCGCGCGATCGTGGGCTGCTCTACGACCTCGAACTGTTCGAGCGGTTGGGCGTGAACGTGCACACGGCGACCGTCGACGGCAGCCACGGGATGCAGGGCCACGTGCTGCAGTTGCTCGACGCGCTGCAGGCCGCCGGCTCGATCCCGAAGCAGATCCGCGTGCTCGCCTGCGGTCCGGATCCGATGCTCGAGGCCGTGCACGCGCGCGCCATCGAGGAGGAATGGGACTGCTGGCTGAGCCTCGAGACCCTGATGGGCTGTGGCGTCGGCATCTGCAACGGCTGTCCCGTGCCGACGCGCGAGGGCGGAGCGCTGGCCGGCTGGCCGAACGCCAAGTGCTGCGTCGAGGGCCCGGTGTTCGCGGCGCGCGACATCGAGCTGGTCGGGCACTGAGGCGAGTGCTCGCCCGTCAGCGGTCGCGCGTGGCCGACTCGCGCGTCGCACTCGCCAGGCCCGCCGTCGTGCGCACCTCGCCGTCCATGCCGACCGCGAGGGCCTGGTAGGCGCCGCTGCGCTCGATCAGCGCGAGCCCGTCGTCGGGACCGAGCACGCACAGCGCGGTGGCGAGCGCGTCGCACACGGCGGCGTCGGGGCCGACCACGGTCGCGCTCATACAACCGGTGGACGGGCGACCAGTGCGCGGGTCGAGGATGTGGTGGTGGCGCACGCCGTCGATCACGACGAAGCGTTCGTAGTCGCCGCTGGTCACGACGCAGGCGTTCGAGACGGGCACGACGGCCATCACGTCGCCGCGTTCGCCCGCCTGGCGGCGCGGGTGGCGGATGGCCACTTCCCACGGTCCGTCGAAGTGCTGGCCGAGGGCTTTCAGGTCGCCGCCGGCGTCGACGACCGCGTGTTCGACGCCGTGCTCCATCAGCACCGTCATCGCGCGATCGACGCCGTAGCCCTTGGCGATGCCACCGAGACCGAGCTCGAAACCCGCGGGCAGCTCGACGGTGTAGACCTCGCGCGCCGCATCCGTCGTGACCGCGACGCGCCGGAAGTCCACGCGTTCGAGACCGGCCGCGATCGCCGCGTCGTCCGGGACCACGGGCGGATCCGCGCGCAGCTTCCACAGGGTGCCGACGCCGCGCCAGGTGGGATCGAAGGCGCCGCCCGACAGTTCGGCCACCAGCAGCGAGCGCTCGACCAGTCGTCCCAACTCGGTCGGCACCGCGACGGGTCCGCTGCCGGCCGCCGCGTTCAGGTCCATCAGCGGCGACGCGCGCCAGTCGGTCATCAGGTCCTCGACGCGGCGCAGTTCGGCCTCGGCGGCGACGAGCGCAATCTCCAGCGCGGCGCGGTCGCGACCGATCGCGACGAGGCGCATCGAGGTGCCCATGACGCCGCCGGTGCGCTCGAGCATGAGACGCCCGTCCGCGTGGGTCTCAACGACGCGCGTGTGCGAGGCGTCGGCCGCGGGGACGGTCGCGGGCACGGCACCCGGTCCGGACTCGAGGCGCGATCCGCCGCCCTGCGAGGTGCCGCTGCGCGATTCGCCGTCCTCGGTGGGACCGTCCCCGAGAGGCCCGCTCACTGCGGCTCCTTTCGGCACGGTCGAGAGCGCGGGCGCGGGCGGGCGCCCCGTGGAGTCGGCAGTGGAGTCGGCAGTGGAGTCGGCAGTGGAAGCGGCGCTGGGCGTCGCGCTCGAAGGGTCGCCGGCCACCGCCGCGTTCGCGCTCCCCTCACCGTTCGACTCGGGGGCGCCACAGGCCGCCGTGGCCGCGAGCGCGAGCGCGATCAGGAACCCGCGCGCGACTCTCATCCGCCGAGGGCCGTCCAGTCGTCGGGCAGCTGGTGCGCGTGGTAGAGCACGGTCCCGTCCGCGCCGAGCACGACGACCGTGGGCGTGCCCTGGATCGCCAGCGCGCTCGTCAGCGACAGGTCGCGATCGAGCACCTGCGGGTAGGTCAGCCCGAGTCGCAGCGCGGTCGCCTGCACGTCCGCGGCGTCCACGTCGCGCTCGGAGCCGGACACGACGCCGAACACGTGGAGGTTCGGGCGGCTCTTGTGGACGTCCTGGACGCGCGGCGCCTCGGCCACGCACGAACCGCACCAGGTCTGCCAGAACACGAGCACCACCGGCTCGCCCGCGGCCAGGTACTCGCCCGTCGGGTGCACGGTTCCGCGCTGGTCGACGAGCGTCCAGTCGGCGCGCACGTCGAGATGGGTGGGCACGGTCGCCGCGTCGCCCGTGGGCGTCGAGGCGCAGGCCGCGAGGCCGATAACGAGAGCCGTCGCGGTGATGATGCTGCGGAACATGGTGCGGTCGTCGGGCTGGAGCGCGAGGCTCAGATGTCGAAACGGTAGCCGATCGCGGCATACAGGTGGTCGAGCCCGTCGCCGCGCAGCGCGTAGTTCAGGTCGAAGTGCCACGTGGGCAGTCCGTCTTCCGAGAACGCGTCGAAGCGCACGCCGAACGTGTGCGAGTCGAAGGCGCCGAGATCGGAGTCCTGGGTGCGGAACTCGGGCGTCCCGGCGGCCTGCAGGAACTCGTCCGAGAAGTCGTCGGCCTCGGTCTGCGTGTAGTAGCGGTAGCGCAGACGCATTCGCAGTCGGTCGGGCCGAAGGTCGTAGTAGAAGCGCGGCTCGAACGTCGCGGAGACGATGCCCCAGTCGTCGGCGTACAGGCGTCCGCCGAGCTCGAAGGCCGAGCGCTCGGACAGCCAGCGCCGCGCGCGCGGACTGAACGCGGCTCGGATGCGCGTGTCGGGCAGTTCCTCGGTGATCTCGATGCCGTTGGCGTTGTTGTCGAGGTTCGGGTTCGGCGCCAGGCCCGGATCCTCGAGGACGACGGCGTTGTACGGCGTCTCGAGGAAACCCGACTGCAGCGTCAACAGCGACGCGAACTCGCCGGTCCAGACGCGACTCAAGGGCTGCGAGCGGGTCCACGTGCCGGTCAGCGAGATGCGCGCGTCGCTGCCCTCCGAGCTGTCGCCGTCGTAGCGGATGATGTCGAGCGAGTCGAAGTACGTGTTGAACCCGAAGGAGTCCGTGATCCCAGACGCCGGTGCGCGGCGGGTGTAGCCGACGCCGGCGCCCAGTGAGAGGTAGTCGTACTCGGTGCTCACGCCCGCGTGCCAGTCGAACTGACGCGTCGACGACAGCTTGTGCCGGGAGGCGTAGTCGAGCCCGATGTAGTTGTCGCCGCTCGCGCCGGACTGCGCCGGGAAGTTCGACAAGCGGTCGATCGAGGCGCTCGAGACCATGTCGTAGGACAGCGTGATGCCGTAGCCCCAGTCCTCGCTCACCTGGTGGTCCCAGATGAAGACGGGCTCGATCACGGTCAGGTCCTCGTCGAGGAACGGGTTGCCGTCGCCGGGCCCGTCCTCGTGCGAGTAGAAGCCGAGTTGGGTCCACAGCGCCGACTCGCCGGGCGCGAGCTCGTAGCGACCGGGCGCGGGGTTCGCGTCGTCCTGGGCCGCGGCGGGTGCGACGAACACCAGCGCGACGGCCCATAGGCTCAGTAGCAGCCGCATCCGCCGCCTCCGCTGCCGCCGACACCGCCGACGCTGCCTTCCATCGAGTTGATGACCTTGGCGTACCAGTGGGCCTCGGTCGGGTTCTCGCCCATGGCCATGATCTCGTCGGACAGACGTCCGCGTTCGTGGAAGGGGGGCGGCGTGATGCAGCCGGGGAGCAGCGCCACGGCCAGCGGCAGGAACAGGGCACGCACTCGGCGGCGGCCTCGCGATCGATCGTGGGTCGTCATGGGATCGGAGCGCCGCCGTCCGCGAAGGGCGCGGGCGGGCGGCGACCCCGTAGTCTTCGGCGACGCCCGGCGCACACGCCATGAACAGATGGTCATCCGCCCCGTCGGTGCCACCGGCGCCTCGTGCGAACCAGGGTCGACCGGTCAGGCGGGCTGGGAGCGAGGCAGTCGGAGCACCGCCGTCGTGCCGCCGCCCGCGCGCGGTTCGAGTCGCGCTTCACCGCCGAAGCGCTGGGCGCCGCGGCGGACGATCGAGAGTCCGAGGCCGTAGCCGGGCCGGCGGTCCGATTCGCCGTCGAGGCGCACGAAGGGTTCGAACGCGCGCTCGCGGTCTGCGTCGGCGATGCCGGGGCCGCGGTCGTGCACCCGGACCTCGATCGCGTCCTGACGGCCGTCGAGCTCGATCTCGACCGGCGTCCCCGGGGCGGTCCACTCGACCGCGTTGGCAACCAGGTTGCGCAGGGCGCGCAGGGCGGCCTCGCGGTCGCCGACGATCCGCAGGTCGCCGCGCTTGGTGACCGCGAGGCTCCCTCCGCGACGCGCGGCCGAACGCTCCCAGCGCTCGCGCCGCACGTCGAGCTCGTCGCCCAGGTCGAAGTGCTCGCGCGGGCCCGCGTCGGTCGGATCCTCGTTGCGGCACAGGGCGACGAGGTTGTCGACGGCGTCGGCGAGCTCGCGTCCCAGACCGATCTGGTTCTCGACCAGTTCGCGGTACTCGGCGCCCGTGTGATCGTGCATCAGCGCGACCTGACCCTCGAGCACCAGGTTCTGGATCGGCGCCCGCAGCTCGTGCGCGAGGCTCGAGATCAACAGGCGCGTCCGCGCGTCCTCGTCGCGCGCGCGGTCGACCAGGTGTTCGAGTTCCTCGACGACTTCTCGGATCTCCTCGGGCGGATTCACGAGTTCGACGGCGAGCGGCGAACGCAGGCTGCCGTGGCGCCGCACTCCCTCGGCCACGTCGTGCAGGAGGCTCGACGTGCGCCGCGTCAGCAGCTCGGCCACGCACAGGGCGAGGGCCATCGCCGCGAGTGACACGCCGCCGATCGTCCACTGCAGGTTGCGGGCCTGCGCGAAGACCTCGCTGGCGTCGATGGCGCACTCGACGCGAACACCGTCCTCGAGCGTCTGCGAGCGCCGCCGGATCGCGCCGTGGCTGGACGCAACCGGTCCCGGCGCGGGCAGCGATCCGACCGCATCGAGGACCTGCGGCGAGCCGTACACCTGGGCAGTCGTGCCCACGCCGTCCCAGTGGCGGAAGGCCATCAGGACATCGCTGTGATTGGCCTGGAGGCGCGCGACTGCGTCGTGGAGGACCTGGCTGTCGCCGCCCGAGGTCGAGACGTAGATCTCGAACTCGTGCAACTCCTCGAGGACCAGGGCGTCGACCGACTCCTCGGCCTGTCGCCCGACCAGCCACAGATTGACGACCGCGGGCACCGCCACCAGGAGCGCCGCGCCGATCGCGAAGCCCACTCGCAGACGCGCCGCGAGACTCCAGCGCCTGCCGGTCACGGCGCAATCTGCGGATCGAGTCGGTAGCCCACGCCGACCTCGGTGCGAATCAACTGCTTGCCGCGGGGTCCGAAGCGTTTGCGCAGACGGCCGATGTGGACCTCGACCGTGTTGGTCTCGGGCTCGAAGTCGATGCCCCAGACCTCGCTCAACAGGTGCTTGCGGTCGACCGGCGCACCGTCGGCTCGGGCCAGAGCCAGAAGGAGGTCGTACTCGCGCGGCGACAGTTCGATCCGCCGGCCGTCGAGTTCGCAGTGGCGCCGACCGGGGTCGAGGCGCAACGGCCCGCGTTCGATCACCGGCAGCGAGGCGCGGCGGCGCGCGACGGCGTCGATGCGCGCGGCGAGCTCCTCGAAGGCGAACGGCTTGGCCAGGTAGTCGTCGGCACCGGCCGAGAGTCCGCGGACCCGCTCGTCCACCGCGTCCCGGGCGGTGAGGAAGATGACCGGGACGTCGATCCCCGAGGCGCGCAGGTCCTCGAGCAGCTGCCAGCCGTCGCGGCCGGGCATCATCACGTCGAGCAGGACCAGGTCGAAGTGGTTCGCGCGGATGGCGCTCTCGGCCTCGTCGGCGTCCGCTGCCACGTGGGCGTCGTGCCCGACGTGGGCGAGTCCCTTCGCGAGGGTCGAGCGCAGGCGCGGATCGTCGTCGACGATGAGGATGTGCATCGGGGGTGCTTGGTGAGGGCGCTCCAGTCGACGGCGACGGGGCTTCGGATGTTCGCACCGAGTGGGATCACTGGGAGGGCTTGCCCAGGTGCGGGACGTGTCATCATGCCCGCCATGTGGAAGCACGCCGCCGGATGGAGAGGAGCCGCCTTCGTCGCGGCCTTGGGTCTGCCGCTCGTCCTGGTCCCCGCGACGGGTGCCGTCGGGGAGGTCGGCGCCGCCGGGGCCCAGGACGACGAGTTGGTGCCCGGCGCGACGCTGCGGCTGTACCAACTGCCGATCCCGGTCTCCGAGCTGCCCGAGCTCGTCCCGGGCCAGACGCCCAACGTCGATCGGCTCGTCGCCCTCGTCGACTTCGACGAAGCGGACGACTTCGCGGCGGGCGGGCCGAGCGACGACTTCTACGTCGAGGTCAGCGGTCTGCTGCTGGTCGAGCGCGCGGGCAGCTACGGGATGCGGCTCGTCTCGGACGACGGTTCGCTGCTGACGATCGACGGGCGCGAGGTCGTGCGGAACGACGGTCTCCACGCGCCGCGCGCCGAGGACGGAACGATCGACCTCGCGGCCGGGGCCCATCCGTTCGAGATCCGCTTCTTCGAGAACGGCGGCGGCGAGGAGCTCGAGTGGTCGTGGCGGCCCCCGGGCGCGGACGCGTTCGAACTGGTGCCGACCAGCGCGCTGCGCACGCCCAAGAACGTCGTGCGCGTGACGTCGCCGGGTCCGAAGCGACTGATGGGACCCGGCGGTCCGATGCGGCCGGGCGCGGGGATGCCGCTCGATGCGGTCCACCCGTCGTTCGATCTCGTGGACCTGCGGCCCGCTGGCTTCGAGCCCCAGGTCGGCGGTCTCGCGCTGTTGCCGGGCGGCACGCTCGCCGTCGCGAACTTCCGCCCGAACCAAGCGGGGTGGGCCGACGGCGTCGACCGCGAGGCGCACGGGGTCGTCTACCTGGTCGAGAACGCGCTGACGGCGCGGGGCCCGGACGACGTGCGCGTGCGCAAACTCGCCGACGGGTTCCACGAGCCGGCCGGGCTGCTGTATCTCGACGACGAGGGACCCGGCGGCACGCTCTTCGTGTCGCACCGCTACGGCATCGATGCGATCGACGATCCGCTGACGTTCGCCGAGCGCCTCGACACGCGTCGGACCGTGACGAGCGGTTGGACGACCGACAACTACCACCACTTCACGTTCGGCCTGGCGCGACAGGGCGACGACCTGCTCGCCACGCTCTCCACGTCGATCTATCTCGACCCGGGCGAGTACGAGTACGCCGGCCTCAACGGCCCGAACCCGCCGAATCGCGGCACCCTCGTGCGCGCGCCGATCGACGGCGGTCCGCCCACCTACGAGGCCGGCGGCTTTCGCACGCCGAACGGCATCGGCGTCGGCGTCGACGGTCGGATCTACGTGTCCGACAACCAGGGCGCCTGGAACCCGTCGAACTCGATCTACGCCGTCGAGCCCGGTCGCTTCTACGGCCACTACAACAGCACGCAGAAGGGCGACGCCTATCCGGATGGCGGCTTCGCCGGTCCGTTCGACGACCAACCGGTCTCGCCGCCCGCGGTGCACCTGCCACAGAACGAGTGCTCGAACTCGCCGACGCAGATCCTGCCGATCGATCGCGGGCCGCTCGTGCGCGAGTTCCCCGGCCAGCTGTTGGTCGGCGATCTGAAGGCCGGCGGGATCCGGCGCGTGCAGATGGAGGACGTGGACGGCGAGCGGCAGGGCGCCGTGTTCCGCTTCAGTCAGGGCTTCGAGTGCGGCGTGCACCGTCTGGCCTGGGGCCCGAACGGCGAGCTGTTCGTCGGCGGCACCGGTGCGTCGGACACCTGGAGCTGGAGGAACACGCGGTTCGGGCTGCAACGCCTCGATCCGACCGATCGCACGGCCTTCGAGATGCGCACGGTCCGCGCGACGCCGGACGGTTTCGAGATCGAGTACACGCGCGCCGTCGATCCGCGCCAACTCGCCGATCCGTCGCGCTACGCGTTGTCGCAGTGGCGCTACGAGCCGACGCCCGAGTACGGCGGCGAGAAGCTCGACCTCGAGGAGTTGGCCGTGGCCCGCGCGATCCCGGGCGCCGATGGACGTTCCGTGCGGCTCGTCGTGCCGGGACTGCGCGCCGACCGGATCGTGCATCTCTTCGCCGAGCAGACGAGTGCCGACGGCGAGTCGATCTGGTCGCCCGAATGCTGGTACACGCTCAACCGCCGGCCGCTCGACGAACGTCGCGCGCAAGCCGGCAGCGGCACCGACGAACGCCGCGTGCTCGTCTTCAGCCGCACGACCGGATTCCGGCACGGTTCGATCCCCGACGGTTGGCGCTGTTTCGACGGCCTGGCGAGCGAGCGCGGCTTCGACGTGCGCATCACCGAGGACCCGAACTACTTCACCGATCGCGCGCTCGCCGCGTTCGACGCCGTCGTGTTCCTGAACACCACCGGCGACGTGCTCGACGACGAACAGCAGGCCGCGTTCGAACGCTACGTCGCGGCCGGCGGCGGTTTCATGGGCGTGCACAGCGCGTCCGACACCGAGTACGAGTGGCCCTGGTACGGCGAGTTGGTCGCCGCGTACTTCAAGAGCCACCCGCGCATCCAGAACGCGACCGTGCGCGTCGAGGACGGTGCGCACGCATCCACGACGATGTTGCCCGCCGCGTGGGCGCGCGAGGACGAGTGGTACAACTTCCGCGCGGCGCCGCGGGCGAGCGTGCACGTGCTGCTCGAGCTCGACCAGGACTCCTACGAGGGCAGCGAGATGCCGCGCGACTCTGGCCATCCGGTCGCCTGGTGCCACACCGAGGCCGGCGGGCGCGCGATCTACACCGCCGGCGGCCACACGAACGCGTCCTACACCGAACCGCTCTTCCGCGAGCACCTGTTCGGCGCCCTGTCCTGGGCCGCCGGTTGGGTCGACTGAACGCGCCGAACTCGCGAGCGGTGGCGAACGCGCTGGCGACGGACTGGCGCGCGGGTCCATTCTCTGTGAGGCTTCGGCCGATGGAGAACGGGGCCGCCGCGCGCGCCGTCGCCGTCCTTCTCGAGCTCCATGCCGACCGTGCCGAAACAGCCCACCGGGAACGAACGTCCTCTCGACGAGCGCGTGAACCCCGCCTCGGCCGCGGCGATCGGAGCCGTCGAACGGATCTTGCGCTCGCCGTGGCGTCTGTCGATCGCCGTCGCGATGTTCGTCGCCGTGCTCAGTTGGCTCGGCAGCGATCAGCAGCGCCAGGCGCTCGAGATCCGGTTGCCCGAGGGCTGGGGCGAGGTGAACACGGTCTCGCTCTTCGTGCCCGAGTTCGTCCACAACGCCCTGTGGGCCCTCCTCGCACCGCTGTTGCTCGCGCTGTTCGTCTGGAGCTGGCGGCGACTGCATCCTCTGTTGTTCGCCGGCGCGCAGATCGCCTTGTGTCTGGGTTGCGCCTGGGGCATGGGGTGGATCGAGCACCATTCGACCGACCGCCTGCGCGACTGGGTCGGACCGCCCGTGCGGGAGTCGGCCGACGCGCCGTCGCTGATGGAGCTCGAGCGCCTGTCGCGCGAACGGCGGCGCGAACGCGACCCGCAGCGCAGGAACGAAAGGGCGGAGCGCGAGGACGAGGGACGGGAGTCCGCTCCGGACGGTGAAGGTCCTGCCCAGCTCGGCGATCCGCAGGAGACGGGCGGCGAGCGTGCCGACGAGGGCCGTGTCGAGCCGGGTCGCGATGGCCCGCCGCGCGAGGGTCCTGGTCGCGACGGTTTCGGCCCGCGCCCGAACCCGGGGCCGCCGCCCGGCCTCGGACAGGGTGGGGCCGGCGGGGGCGAACCGGGTGCCGACGTCCGCTCGCCGCGCAGCGCCTTCCAGTCGCGGATGGATCGACTGCGCGCGCGCGGACTGGCTCCGACGGCGCGCGAGACCGCCGGTCAACGCCTGCCGCGCGAAGTGCTCCTGTATCTGATCGCGCTCGGCCTCTCGGGCGCCGCGTTCGCGTTCCTCGCGCGCCGCGAGTCCGAACGGCGTCAGCTCGCGCTCGAGCTCGAGGCGGCGCAACTGTCGAGCGAACTGTCGCGGACCCAGCTGCGCACCCTGCGCGCCCAGCTCCAGCCGCACTTCCTGTTCAACGCGTTGCACGGCATCGGCGGACTCGTGCGCACCGGCCGCGCGGACGAAGCACTGCGCACCCTGTCGGGTCTCGGCGGACTGTTGCGGCGCACGCTCGACTCCGACCGGGCCGACCGTTGGCCGCTGCGACAGGAACTCGAGCTCATCGACGAGTACCTCGCGGTCGAAGGCGTGCGACTCGGCGACCGACTGACCATCGAGCGCGAGTTCGATCCGGCGGCGCTCGACGTCGAGATCCCTCCGCTGCTCCTGCTGCCGATCGTCGAGAACGCGATCCGCCACGGCATCGCCGCGAAGACCGGCCCCGGGACCCTGCGGATCACCGCGCATCGCGAGTCGGACCGTCTGCGGCTCGTGGTCGAGGACGACGGGACGGGCTTTGCGGACGAGGTCCTCGCCCTGCGCCGTCACCCGTCCGACGACGAGGTCCACGTCGGCCTGTTCAACACGCGCGAGCGCCTGGTCCGGATCTTCGGGGCCGACGGCCAGCGCTTCGAGCTGTCCAACGGCAACCAACTCGGCGCGCGCGGTGCGTGCGTCACCATCGAACTGCCCTGCGAACCGAAACCGTGATGAACGAGATCTCGAAGGACCCCGTCGACGACACCACCGCCGACGCCCAGAACGAGCCGATCCGCTGTGTCATCGTCGACGACGAGCCGATGGGGCGCGAGAGCGTCCGTTTCGCCCTCGCGAACGACGCCGAGGTCGAGATCGTCGGCGAGGCCTCCGACGGCGACGAGGCGCTCGAAGTCATCCGGCGCGAGGTGCCCGACGTGGTCGTGCTCGACATCCACATGCCCGGACGCACGGGGCTCGAGGTCCTCGGCGCGCTCGAGCCCGACGAACGCCCGCTCGTCATCTTCGCCACGGCCTACGACCAGTACGCGGTCGAGGCGTTCGAGAGCAACGCCGTCGACTACCTGCTCAAGCCCTTCGACGACGATCGACTCGCGCGCGCGTTCACCAAGGTCAAGGGACACCTGCGCCGCGAGCAGGCCTTCGAGGCGAACGAGCGGCTGACCAAGTTGCTCGCCGAACTGGCGGCCAACGAGTCCGTCGCTGCTCTGGGGGCGGACACCCACCCCGCGACCGACGCCGCACCCGAGTCGCCGCTCGAGACGATCACGATCCATCGCGAGGGCCAGGTCCAGATCGTCCCCGTCGACGACGTGCGCTTCATCCAGGCCGCCGACCAGTACGTGGAGATCTTCACCGACGCCGGACCGCAGCTCATGCGCGAGGCCATGTCGCGTCTCGAACAACAGCTGGACCGCGCGCGCTTCATGCGCATCCACCGCTCGTACATCGTCGCGATGGACCAGGTGCGCCTGATGGAGAGCCGACCGGGCGGGACCGCGCGCGTGCGCCTCGTCGACGGTCGCTGGCTGCCCGTGGCGCGAACGCGGGTGGCGTCGTTGCGCCGGCGCCTGGGCTGAGCGCGGCCGGTCGAGCGGTTGCCTCGGGGCCTCCCACCTGGGCAGCGCCGCCTCGATCCCGAGACACACGCAGCCCCGTCGGACCGCCCTGGGAGCCCCCAGGAGGCCACCGCGCGCTCCGAACGGTTCCTTCCCAACGCCCGGGGCCCCGTCGGCGCCTCGGAGCGAAGCCGTGGTGGCACGCCGTCCGAAAGAGGGGAAGATGCGCCACGGCGCCACTCGGGCCATGTCCCGCGCTGGGCGGCACCCACTCCGCCCGCCAACCGGCCCCGAACGACCAATCACCATGAGCAACCTCCTCGCCGCCGGGATCACCGGCCTCGTCACCGGATCCGTCGCCTGCGCGGCCGTTCTCCTGATCGCACTGCCGAGCTCGAACGAGCAGCACGGCCCCAAGACCCTGACGTCCACCGGGAGCGAACTGCCCACCGACCTGGCCGCCGCGGTCCAGCAGATCGACGCGAACCAGGCGCTCCTGCGCGACACGTTCGAGATGCGCCAGACCGGACTCGAGCAGCGCCTCGACGAAGTCGTCGGAATGCTGAACCGCCGCGAGGTCGTTCCCAGCGCCGTCGCGAGCGAGATGGAACGTGCCGGACCCGATACGGCCGCCGCCGCGGCGCCCGTACCCGGTGATCCGCAGTTCGAACAGGCGGTGGCCGCGGCCATCACCCGCATCGAAGAACGCGAAGCCGCCGAGCGCGACGCCGAACGCGAACAGCGCGAGGCCGACCGCATGGAGGAGCGCATCGCCGAGCTGACCCAGTCCTTGGGGCTGAACGCCTACCAGCAGACCGAGATGCGCACGCTCATGATCGACAACAACGCGAAGACCGAGGAGATGCGCGACAAGATGCGTTCGGGCGAGATCGATCGCACCGAGATCCGCGACAGCTTCGAGGCCATTCGCACCGAGATGGACGAGTCGCTCGCCGGCTTCCTCACCCCGGCCCAGTACGACCAGTACAAGGAAGAGAACAACAATCGCTGGGGCGGCTTCGGTGGCGGCGGCGGTCGCGGCAACCGCGACACCGGCGGCGGTCCTGGTGGAGGCGCGCCGGGCGGCTCGTTCTGAGTCGAGGCGACGCCGGCGCGACCTTCCGGTGCGCCACCGGACGAACGTCCAGCACGCGGCCCGCCGCGATCCCGAACTCCGGGGTCGCGGCGGGCCGCGGACGTTCCGGGCCGTGACGCAGCGGGTTCCGGGCACCCCGGGGAGCGGCGGCGCGCCACGACGCCGACGAGGCGTCGTCGGGAGGGCAGCACCCGCGCGGCACGGCGCCTCGAGTGAATGGGCGCTGGAAGCTGGAGTAGGGCTCGCTACCCTGGCCGCGCTCGCCGCACCGAGCACGTCGCCGACGCCGCCCTCGTCGTGAGAGCGTGCGCGGCGGATCGGATCACCCAGGAGCGTGCCCGTGATGCTGCCCACCGACGCCCACCTTCCCGCCCTCGCCGGAGCTTTCGACTGGCTGCCCGAGGAGTGGACGATCCAGACGACCTACGCGCTCTGTGCCGCGGTCGGCGGCGGGGTCCTGCTCGTGCAGGTGGCCCTGTCGTTCATCGGGATCGGTGACACCGACGCCTTCGACGCCACGGACGGCATGGACGTCCTCGACGCCGATTCGGACATCGGACACGGGAGCGGTCTTCCGCTCCTCTCCGTGCGCGCCGTCACGAGCGCACTGCTGATCTTCGGGCTCGTCGGGCTCGCCGGCGCGCGCAGCGGATGGCCGAACACGGCCTCGCTGGCCATCGCGACCCTGAGCGGAGCATCGGTCCTGGTCCTCGTGGCCTGGATCATGTCGCTCTACTCGAAGCTCGACTCGAGCGGCACGATGGACCCGCGCCAGGCGATCGGCACGGTTGGCCGCGTCTACCTGCGCATCCCCGGCCAGGGCGCGGGCAAGGGCAAGATCACGGTCGAGATCCAGGGCCGCAGCGTCGAGTACGACGCGCACACCGAGGGCGAGGACTTGCCCACGGGAGCGGCCGTTCGGGTGGTGCGCATGACCGCACCGACGTACTTCGAAGTAGTCCCCGTCGATAGGAACGCTGAATGAACCTCGCACTTCTCACCCCGGCCGACCCGCTCAGCGGAGGCGACCTGTTCTGGGTCGTTCTGATCCCGGCGCTGCTGCTGATCGGACTGGGGCTCCTGCTCACGATCGTGCGCCGCTACAAGCGCTGCCCCTCGAACAAGGTGCTCGTGATCTACGGGCGCACGTCGACGGGACGCTCGTCGCGCACGCTGCACGGTGGTGGCGCGTTCGTCTGGCCGTTGATCCAGGACTACGAGTACCTGAACCTCGATCCGGTCCAGATCGAGATCCCGCTCGAGAACGCGCTCTCGGCCGAGAACATCCGCATCTCGGTGCCGAGCGTCTTCACGGTCGCGATCGGCACCGACGCGGCGATCATGAACAACGCGGCCGTGCGTCTGCTCGGCCTCAAGACGCCCGAGATCATGAAGCAGGCCGAGGACATCATCTTCGGCCAGCTGCGCCAGGTGATCGCGGGCATGCAGATCCAGGACATCAACCGCGACCGCGACCAGTTCCTCGCCAGCGTGCAGAACTCGCTCGAGCCCGAGCTCGCGAAGATCGGTCTGGTCCTGATCAACGTGAACATCAAGGACATCACCGACGAGTCCGGGTACATCCGCGCCATCGGTCAGAAGGCGGCCGCCGAGGCCATCCAGTCGGCCCAGATCGACGTGGCCGACCAGGAGCGCCGCGGTGCCATCGGTGTGGCCGAGGCCGAACGCGAGCGCGCCGTCCAGGTGGCGAACGCCCAGAAGGTGCAGATGATCGGCACCAAGGAGGCCGAGCGCGAGCAGACCGTGCGCGTGGCCGAACTCTTGAAGGAGCAGACCGTCGGTGAGCAGACCGCGCTCTTCGAACAGCAGGTCCAGGTCAACGACGCGGACCGCGACAAGCGCATCCGCATCGCCGAGGCCAACGCGCGCGCCGTCGAGGGCGAGAACGAGTCCAAGGCCGCGGTCGCGCGCACGAACGCCGACCTGCGCATCCAGGAGGCCGAGGCCTTCCAGCGCTCCGAGACGCGCAAGCGTGAAGCGGACGCGGCGGTGCTCGAGGCCCAGTACCTGGCGGAGGCCAAGGCGGCCGAGGCTCAGGCGAAGAAGCTCGAGGCCGAGAAGCGCGCTCAACTGGAAGCGGTCGCGAAGGCCGAGAAGGCCACGACGATCGTCGACGCCGAAGCGGCGGCCGCGAAGCTGAAGATCGACGCCGAGGCCCAGGCTGCCGCGATCTACGCCAAGCTCGAGGCCGAGGCCCGCGGTCAGTACGAGATCCTCGCCAAGAAGGGCGACGGTCTGAAGCAGATCGTCGAGAGCTGTGGCGGACCGCAGGGCGCCTTCCAGATGCTGATGCTCGAGCACATCGACAACCTCAGCAAGAACGCCGCCCAGGCCATCAGCAACATCAAGTTCGACAAGGTCGTCGTGTGGGACGGCGGCGGCAAGAACGGGGAAGGCGCCACCAGCAATTTCCTGCAGAACCTCGGCAGCACGATCCCGCCGATGCTCCACATGATGCGCGACATCGGCGGCGTCGAGATGCCCGACTTCTTCGGCAAGCTCGTGTCCAACGACGACATCGCCGAGCGCGGCGGTGCATCGAAGAAGGACGCGGACGGCGCCGCGAAGGACGCCTCCGAGTCGAAGGGCGATGGCTCGAACTGAGCCCGCGTCCGCAGGTGTCCGGCGCCGGATCGGCGCGCTGTGCGCGGCCCTCGTGGTCGCGAGCTGCGCGGCGAATCCGGCGCCGGCCGTTCTGTCCGACTTCGCGAACGACTGGTCCCAGGCGGGGCCGCCCCGGGAGGACCACAGCATGCAGAGCGAGAAGGACATGGCCCCGTGGCGCGGCCTGTGGGACTTCGCGGATCCGGCGGCCAGCGAGGCCCGTCTGCGCGAGGCCGAGGCCGCCGCGGACGGCGTGGCTGCCGCCGAGCTGCGCACCCAGGTGGCGCGCGCCCTCGGTCTGCAACAGCGCTTCGACGAGGCGCGCGCCGAACTCGCGGCCGCCGCGCGCGACCTACCGTCGACCGGCGCCGCGCGCGTCCGCGTGCTGCTCGAGCTCGAACGCGGCCGGCTCGCCCGTTCGTCGGGCGACCTCCCGGGAGCGATCGCACCCTTCGAGTCGGCCTTCGAGCGCGCGAACGCGGCCGGGCTCGACTACCTGGCGGTGGACGCGGCGCACATGCTCGGGATCGCCGAGACGGGCGACGCCGCCAGCCTGTGGAACCGGCGCGCGCTCGGGATCGCCCACGCGAGTTCCGATCCCTCCGCGCGCGGCTGGGGCGCCGTGATCGCGAACAACGAAGGTTGGAACCAGTTCGAGGCCACAGAGCACGCGGCCGCGCTCGAGCTCTTCGAGCAGGCGCTCGTCCTGCGCCGCGAACGGCCCGAGCAGGTCGAACCGATCTGGATCGCGCGCTGGGCCGTGGCGCGCGCGCACCGCGAACTCGGGCGCGTCGAAGAAGCTCTGGCGGAGCAGGAGGCCTTGATGGCCGAGCGCGAAGCGGCGAACGCACCCGACGGCTACGTGTTCGAGGAGGTCGGCGAGTGCCTCTTGCTGCTCGAGCGCGCGGACGAGGCGACGCCGTTCTTCGCGCGCGCCCACGAGTTGCTCGCGCAGGACGCGTGGCTCGTGGCGAACGAGCCCGAGCGTCTCGCGCGACTCGAACGCCTCGCGCGCTGAGGTCGGGCGGTTCGCGGGCGCGTCAGCCCGCGTGCCGACCGACGAACGTCAGCCAACGCCCGCGCTGGCGAACCTCTTCCACGTGCAGTCCGGCGGCCTCGATCGCGGCCAGCGTCGGCTCGCGGTGCCGGTCCGGACAGCCGCTGAACGCGAACCAGCCGGTCGGACCGAGTCGCGCGGCCAGGTCGGTCGCGAAGGCCTGGACCACGTCGCTGTAGATGTTGGCGAGCACCACGTCGAAGGCCGTGTCGCGCTCGTCGAGCACCCCGAAGTCGCCGATGCGGAAGGTGCAGCGCTCCGCGACGCCGTTGGTCCTCGCGAGGTCGTTCCCCTCGATCGCACTGCGCGGATCGATGTCGAAACCCAGGCAGTTCGCCGCACCGAGACGCGCCGCGGCCACGGACAGGATGCCGGTGCCCGTGCCGGCGTCGAGCACGCGCGCACCGGCGACGTCGCGCTCCTGCAACAGCGCCAGGATCGTGCGCGTGGTCGCGTGGCGGCCCGTGCCGAACGCACCGCCCGGTTCGAGCACGAGGCGCACGTCGTCCGGTTTCGGCGCGCGGTTCCAGTCGCGCGTGACGACGGCGAGGTTCCCGACGCGGAAGGGCTTCCAGCTCTTCTTCCACGACGTGGCCCAGTCCTCGGCCGGCAGCTCGTGGAACGTGGCCTCCAGCCCCGCGAGCTCGTCGACGCCGGTGCTCTCCGCCACGCTCGCGAGTCCGTTGGCGATGCCCTCGCGCAGCGCCCGGGTGTCCTCGTCGCTCGGGAAGAACGTGCGCACCCAGTCGAAACCGTCGGGCGCGGGGTCGACGCCGAGGTTCGGACGACCGAGCACGACCGACGTGCACGGACCGATCGCGAGGACGTCGGCCACGACCTCGTGCCAACCGACGGGACAGAGGACGCGGACTTCGATGTAGGAGCTGGGCACGGTTCGACCTGGTGGGGGACGCGAAGGCGCGCACGGTAGCAGCCGAGCGCTCGGCGGCGGCCGCTACAGTCGCGTCCGTTCGAACGGCTCCGCCGCGGCGTCGATCCCCATGTGTTCGAAGGCCGCGTCGAGGCACCGGTCGGTCGACGCGCGCACGAAACGCGCACCCCGCACCCCGTCGACGGCCATCGGCAGTTCGCGCAGGAACGACCGGTGGCGCGGCTCGACCAGGCGCTTGTCCAGCACGAACACGCAGCCCGAGTCGTCCACGCGGCGCATGAGGCGTCCGAACCCCTGTCGGAAGCGGGCCAGCGCGCGCGGCATGTAGATCGTGCGCCGCTGCTCGCCGCGACCCATCGCCGCGCACTGGGCCTGGTGGTAGCGATCCGGCACGCCGTAGGGGAGTTTCGCGAGGAACAGGTACTCGAGCGCCGTGCCCGCGAAGTCCGCGCCGAACCAGAAGCTGTCGACGCCCAGCAACACCGCCGAGCCGTGGGTGCGGAAGCGATCGGCGAGGCGTTCGGCGCTCTGCCCGCCCGTGTTCTGAGCCAGGACCTCGATCCCGCGCGGTGCGAGGTGCGGGTGCAGGCGTCGAGCCACGGCCTCGAGGTCGGACTGGTTCGTGTACAGCGCCAGTACGCGTCCCTTCGTCCGCATGGCCACGTGCGCGATCAGGCGCGCGCCGTGGTCGAGCCACCCGGCCTTGTCGCCGCGGTAGTCGGGCACGTCGCTCGGCGCCAGCATCAGCACGCGCGAGTAGTCGAAAGCCTCCGGCGCCGCGTGGGCGACGACCTTCTCGGGTTCGCGCTCCTCGTCCTCGGCCGGTTCGGCGGCGCGTTCGAGTCCCAGGTAGCGACGCGCGTCCTCGAAGCCGCCGCGCAAGAGCGTCGTCGCCGACAGGAAGACCGCGCCCGCCAGCCGCGGATAGTGGAAGCGACCCAGGTACTCGTGCGGCAACAGCACGCGCGTCTCGAGCGCCAGGTCGCCGTTCGGGCGCTCGACGACGTCGTAGAAGGTGTTGCGGTCGAAGCGCGGTTCGCCGTCGCGGAGCGGGAGCCAGGGCGCGATCGCGTCGCTCAGCTCCTCGACCTCGGTGCGCGCTTCGTCGAGCCGGAAGCGCACGCGCTCGCGACGCGGGATCCGCACCTCGAACAGCCCTTCCGACAGCGCGCCGAGCCCGGTCGACAACTCGTGCAGCGCGCGACACAGACCGTTGTGCCCGACGAGCAGGAGCTCGACCGACGCGTCGCCGGCATCGATGCCCGCCTCGACGAACTCGCGCAGCAGGGCGTGGTCGTCGCTGGCGCTGCGGTCGGCCTCGCGTTCCTGGCGCCACTCGATGAAGGCGCGCGCGCCGCGTTCGAGTTGCCCGAGCGCCGTGCGTGCCCGAGTGCGCGCCGCCCGCGACCGGT
This sequence comes from Rohdeia mirabilis, assembly GCA_007750655.1. Classification (GTDB taxonomy): domain Bacteria; phylum Planctomycetota; class UBA1135; order UBA1135; genus Rohdeia; species Rohdeia mirabilis. Next base: position 4,298,632 of record CP036290.1, on the reverse strand, counting down.
CGAGCTCGACCTGCGTCGCGCCGAAGGCCAGCGCCCCCGAGACCGCGCGCGCCAGCGCGTTCAGGACGCCGCGACCGCTGTTCCCTCCCAGCTCGTCGAGCATTCGCCGCGCGCGCTCGAAGGTGATCGTGCGGCTGAACGCGGCATGGGCCTGGTCGTGCAGGTGTTCGCACTCGTCGAACACCAGGTGGCGGAAGAACTCCGGCCGCGCGAGGGCGAACGCATGGTTCGTCACGACGCCGTGGCTGCGCTCGGCCCGCTTGCGTGCGGCGTCCGCGCCACAGCTGCTGCGGTCGTGCGGGCGCGTACAGCAGCCCGACTTCGCTCCGATCGAACGCCGCAGGAGCTCCCACTCGCGTTCCAGCCCGTCCACCGCACCGAACAAGTCGAGACCGTTGCGCGGCAGGCGGTCCAGGTCGCCGTCCTCGGACGTGAGCGCGAAGCCGAGCAGGTGGCACCAGGCCAGATGACGCGCCGCGCCGTCGGCCGGGCCCGGTGCGAGCGAGACGAGCGCGCGCCAACAGACGTAGTTCGCGCGCCCCTTCAGCACCGTCACGCGCGGACGTTCGACGCCGAGACGCTCGAGAGCCGCCAGCGCCACGGGCAGATCGCGGTCGTAGGCCTGACGCTGCAGCGCCTTCGTGTAGGTCGCGAAACCGACGCGCAGTCCGTTGCGCACCGCGAACAGGAGGCCGGGGATCAAGTACGCGAGCGTCTTGCCCGTGCCGGTCGGCGCGTGCAGCAACAGGTGCGTGCGCGTGCCGAGCGAGCGCGCGATGCTGCGTGCCACGTCCAGTTGGGCGGGACGGACGTCGAGTGTCGCCCCGCGCGCCGCCCGACCGCCGCCGATCTGCGGCAGGATCTCGGCGAAGGCCTGGTCGACGCGCTCGAGGTCGGCGTCGGCGAGGGGTTCGACGCCGTCGCGGTCGGGCGGCATCGAGGCCGGCTCGTCCTCGCGGCGCGCGGTCTCGTACGCCCAACCCGGTCGCGCTTCGGCCAGCGCCATGTCCAGGTCGCCGAAGTCCGAGCGCGCGCCCGCGATCCGACCGTCCTCGAGGCCGTCCATCCCCCCGAAGACCGATTCGCTCGCGCCCGCCCACAGGCTCGGCCGGTCGACGAGCCGCGCCAGGTGGACGAGGCGGTGCGCCGCAGCGGGGTCGGTGATCGCGAGTCGGCTGCCCGCTTCCTCCCAGGCCCGACCGAGGCAGGCCAGGTCGCCCGCGGCGAGGCCGTGGATCTCCCGGACGAGGGCGCGCGTGGCCCGTTCGAGCGCGGCCGGCCCGCTCGCGTCGAGGGGGCCACCCGCGCTCCCCGTCGCACGCGTGAGCAGCTGTTCGAGATCGCTGCCCGAACCGCCCGGCGCCAGCCAGCCCGCCAACTCGTCGAGACCCATCACCGCGCCCGGGATCGGCGGGGCGGCGCCGAGCAGACGACACTGGTCGAGCCACAGCTCGAACGTGTCGCGCCGTGGCACCACGACGGTGGCGCCCTCGAGCTCGCCCCAGTCATCGGGTCCGTACAGCGTGCGCACCGCTGCGCCGCCCTGGGGCCCTGTGAGGACCTCCAGCGCCCGCGGACGGCCCTGGGCCCCTTCCACCCGACTGGCGGCGGCCACCCGGGCGAACAGCACGTGCCCCAGCCGTGGCCGCGCGGTCCGCAGCGGTTCCGCAGCGGGATCGGCCGTCGGATCGCCCGTGCGATCGGCGGCGTCCACCTGTGGGCCCGCCGGGTCGGGTTCGGGCCCTGGTCCCAGGGGGCTGCTGCGTCCGCGATCGATCACTCTGGCGGGAGGGTAGTCGCTGCCCGGCGGGCGCGCACCAACCAGGACTCCCGCTGCGCGCCCCGGTGGCGGGCGCTCCCTCGACGGATCGTTCGCACCGAGCGCAACCGGTTGGCGCCGCGCCGGTTGCGCACCGCTCGGAACCCCCTGCGGACGGGCGGACCGCGGAGCATCGACCTGGAAGGTGGGGCGCCTTTCTGTTAGCCCTTGCCGCCCGCCGGCCGACCCTAGCTCCCTCTCGCGAACACCATCAGTGGCCAAGAAGTCCTCAGACGGCACCAGCCTCGTCATCGTCGAGTCGCCCACCAAGGCCAAGACCATCAAGGGATTCCTCCCCGATGGCTTCGTCGTGGAAGCGTCCGTCGGCCACATCCGCGACCTGCCGACCTCCGCGAAGGAGATCCCGGCGGCGATGAAGGACCAGAAGTGGACGCGGCTGGGGATCGACATCGAGAACGACTTCGCGCCGCTCTACATCGTCCCCCAGTCGAAGAAGGAGCAGGTCCGAAAGCTCAAGGCGCTCGTCAAGGACGCCAAGGAGATCTACCTGGCGACGGATGAGGACCGCGAGGGCGAGTCGATCTCGTGGCACCTCGTCGAGGTCCTGAAGCCGACGGTCCCGCTCAAGCGCCTCGTCTTCCACGAGATCACGAAGGAGGCGATCCAGAACGCGCTCGCCAACCCGCGCGAACTCGACACCGGCCTCGTCGAGGCGCAGGAGACGCGCCGTCTGCTCGACCGACTGTTCGGCTACCAGGTCTCACAGATCCTGTGGCGCAAGATCGCGCCCAAGCTGTCGGCCGGTCGCGTGCAGTCCGTCGCCGTGCGTCTGGTCGTCGAGCGCGAGCGCGCGCGCCAGGCCTTCGTGCGTTCGACCTACTGGGACCTGACCGGCACGTTCGCGTCGAAGGCCGGCACGCCGACGCCGTTCGACGCCACGCTCGTGACCGTCGACGGACAGCGCGTGGCGTCGGGGCGCGACTTCGACGCGGACAACGGGAAGCTCAAGGCGAAGAGCGACGCGCTGTGGCTCGACGAGGAGGCGGCGGCGAAGCTGCGCTCCGAACTCGACGGCGTCGACTGGGTCGTCGAGTCGCTCGAACGCAAGCCGACCACGGATCGCCCCGGTCCGCCGTTCACGACGTCGACGCTGCAGCAGGAGGCCAACCGCAAGTTGCGCCTCTCTGCGCGCGACACGATGCGCGCCGCCCAGCGTCTGTACGAGAACGGTTTCATCACCTACATGCGTACCGACTCGACGACTCTGTCGAGCCAGGCGATCGAGAACACGCGGCGCGAGATCGAGAAGCTCTACGGGGCCGACTACCTGACGCCGACGCCGCGTCAGTTCAAGACGAAGGTCAAGAACGCCCAGGAAGCGCACGAGGCGATCCGCCCGGCCGGCGACTTCAAGACGCCCGAGCAGGTGGCGAGCCAGATGGGTCGCGACGAAGCCCGCGTCTACGAGCTGATCTGGAAACGCACCATGGCGTGCCAGATGGCCGACGCGAAGGGCCACCGCGTGACGCTCAAGGTGAAGGGGGGACGCGCCGTGCTGCAGACCTCGGGCAAGACGATCGAGTTCCCGGGCTTCCTGCGCGCCTACGTGGAGGGTGCGGACGATCCGACGGCCGAGCTGGCGGACAAGGAGACGGTGCTGCCCAGCGTGAAGGAGGGCGAAGCGCTCGATTGCGTCGAACTCGGCGCCAAGGACCACACCACGCAACCGCCCGCGCGCTTCACGGAGGCCTCGCTCGTCAAGGAGCTCGAGGCGAAGGGCGTCGGCCGCCCGAGCACGTACGCGTCGATCATCGACACGATCATCTTCCGCGAGTACGTCATCAAGTCGAGCAACGCGCTCGTGCCGACCTTCACGGCCTTCGCGGTCGTCGGATTGCTCGAGAACTACTTCGGCGCGCTGGTGGACACGACGTTCACGGCGAGCATGGAGGACGACCTCGACCGCATCTCGAACGGAGAGCTCGAGGCGCTGCCGTACCTGAAGCACTTCTACTTCGGCGGCGGCGACGACCCCGGCCTCGCCAAGCTGCTCGAGCAGGACATCGACGCGCGCACGTCGTGCACCTTGCCGCTCGGCGAGGACGCCAAAGGTGTGCAGATCAACGTGCGCGTCGGCAAGTACGGCCCGTACCTCGAGCGCGGCGAGGATCGCGCCAGCATTCCCGAGGGCACGGCGCCCGACGAGGTCACGTTGGAACACGCGGTCGAACTGCTCGAGCGCGGCAGCGGCCCGACGGAGCTCGGCAACCACCCCGAGACCGGCCAACCCGTCTACCTCAAGTCCGGTCGCTTCGGTCCCTACGTGCAACTCGGCGACCCCGACGAGGAGACCGGCGACAAGCCCAAGATGAAGTCGCTGCTGCCTGGGATGGAGCTCGACTCGGTCGGCCTCGACGATGCGCTGAAGCTCTTGTCCCTGCCGCGCACCGTCGGCGTCCACCCGACCATGGGCGAGGACATCCTGGCCGACTACGGGCGCTACGGTCCGTACCTGCGCTGTGGCAAGGAGACGCGCAGTCTCAAGGAGCCCCAGGAGATCTTCGACATCGACGTGTCCGGCGCGGTCGAGGTCCTGGCCCAGGAGAAGAAGGGCGGACGCCGCCAGGCCAAGGTCCTGAAGGAACTGGGTGTGCGCGAGTCCGACGGCACCGAGATCAAGATGCTCGACGGGCGCTACGGTCCCTACGTGGCGGACGGCACCTACAACGCGTCGCTCCCGAAGGGCACCGATCCCGAGGGCCTGACCCTCGCGGACGCGATCGAGTTGCTCGCGAAGAAGGCCGAGGCCAAGCCGAAGCGCAAGAAGACGGCGTCGAAGAAGAAGACGGTCAAGAAGAAGACGGCGAAGAAGACCGCCAAGAAGGCCGCGAGGAAGACGGCCAAGAAGGCCTCCAAGAAGACCGCCAAGAAGACTGCGGAGTAGGAGCGTCGACGGGGTGCACCTCGGCGGCGCCGTCACCGCGCGCGGCCCGCATCGGGTCCGCCCGGCGGCGCACTGGACCGCGAGGGCGGTGCCTCGCCGTCGAGGCGGCGCGCGCTCCACAGACTTCCCTCCAGCGCTGCGACCCGGGCACCCCCGACGGTAGGATGGTGCCCCGCCAGGGCCGAACGAGCCCTGCTCGGAACGAGCGCGTGGCGCTGCCGAACACCCGAACACGTCCGACGGCCCGCGCGGCCGCGACCTGCGACATACGACCCACCATGGACATCACCGAGCTACCCGTCGAAGGCTACGAGCGCGTCGCCCGCTGCCGCGACGAGGCCACCGGCCTGCACGCCATCATCGCCGTCCACGACACGACCCTGGGACCGGCACTGGGTGGCATGCGCATGCTGCCGTACGCCTCCGAGGACGAGGCTCTGTTCGACGTCAAGCGCCTCTCGAAGGGCATGACGTACAAGTCGGCGGTCGCCCAGACCGGACTCGGTGGCGGCAAGTCGGTCATCATCGGCGAGCCGGCCGAGCTGAAGTCGCCCGCGCTGTTCCAGGCCATGGGCCGCTTCGTCGACAGCTTCGGCGGGAAGTACATCACCGCCGAGGACATGAACATCGGCATCGCCGACCTCGAAGAGGTGGCCAAGTCGACCAAGCACGTCACGGGTCTGTCCCGGGCGAGCGGTGGTTCCGGCAACCCGAGCCCGTACACCGCCCGCGGCGTCGTGATGGGCATGCGCGCGGTGTTGGAGGAGGCCTTCGGGTCCGACTCGTTCGACGGCCGCTCGATCCTGATCCAGGGCGTCGGCGCGGTCGGTGGGACCATGGCGACGATGCTCAAGGAGCGCGGCGCCAGGATCATCGTCTGCGACCTCAACGAGAAGCGCGCGCGCGATCTGGCCACGGAGCACGGCTTCGAGGTCGTGCCCGACAAGGGCCACCACGCCCTCGAGGTCGACGTCTACGCCCCCTGCGCTCGCGGCGCGGGCGTGAACGACCAGACCATCGGTGAGCTGCGCTGCAAGGCGATCGCCGGCTGCGCGAACAACGTGCTGCTCGAGGAGCGCCACGGCGACGAGCTGAAGAAGATGGGCATCCTCTACGCCCCCGACTACGTCATCAACGCCGGCGGCATCATCAACGTGTCGATCGAGGTCGGCCCCGGCGGCTACGACGAGCCGAAGGCGCTCGAGCGCATCGATCGCATCTACGACAACCTGAAGGAGGTCTTCGCGATCAGCCGCGAGGAAGGCATCTCGACCCACGAGGCCGCCGACCGCCTCGCCGAGCGCCGTCTCGAACAGGCGCGCGCGAAGGCCTGAGCGCCAACGGTACGCCCGGAGCTCGCACGGGCTCGGGCCCGAACCCGAACGAGCAGCGGCCACGTCGATCGACGTGGCCGCTGCTCGTTCAGGTTCCACTTCCGGCGGCTGCCGGCGTGTTCGCGCTACTGCTTGCGCAGGAACGCCACCAGGTCGGCCTCGAGCTCGGGCAGGTCGTAGTCGGGCATCGTGAGGCAGTTGTAGACCAGGCGCTCGAGCGCGGGCGGCGAGTTCGGATTGAGCTCCGACGGCGCCAGGTGCGACAGGAACATCGACAGGCTGAAGCGTTCGGCGTCGCCCCCCTGCTCGCGGCCGGCGAACTCCCAGGGCGCGTTCTCGAAGGGCAGCGCACCGGTCAGGATCTCGTACAGCATGATGCCGATGCCCATGACGTCCGCCTTGCTGTTGGTGAGCAGCAGCGGGTTGTAGTGGGGCGTCGTCGAGATCAGCGAGCGGTCGTTGTCGCGCATCGACGGGTCGATCAGCACGACCGAGCCCGACGGCTTGACGATGATGTTCTCGGGCTTCAGATCGCCGTGGTAGGCGAGCTGTCCGTTGCGGCCGAGGCGCATCAGCGTGCGCACGACCGACAGGAACCAGTTGAGGCGGATGCCCTCGAGCGCGCGGATCTTCTCGCGCAGCGTCTTGCCCGCCACGTAGTCCATGACGAGCACCGGGCGACCGTCGTGGTCGGCGATGTCCTTCACGCGCACGACGTTCTGGCTCTTGATGCTCTGCAGCAGCTCGCCCTCCTGCCGCAGCAGGTTGTCGATCTCGTGCAGGTCGAGGAAGTCGATGCGAGCTCCGTCGTTGCGGAAGAAGACCGCTTCGCCGGGGGACTCGTCGGGGCTGACCCAGTCGGGCGAGCGCCGATTCGTGATCTCGAGGCAGCGGGTCAGGTAGCGACCGCCACCCGCCATGTCGCCGACCTTGAGGGCGACGCGGTTCCCGCGTTCGTCCTCGGCCAGGTACACGCAGCTGAAGGCGCCGCGGGCGATGAAGTCCACGACCTGGTACTTGCCGATGGCGGCGCCGGATTCGAGCCTGATCATTGGGGAGCGCAGTGGGGGAAAACGGGTCCGCTGAGGGACGGACCCAGCCCAACCTCCTTCGGCCCCCCCGAGGCTCGCGTTGAGCCCCTGTGCCCGACGATCCGCGGCGCGTGCCGAACCCGGCTCAGTCTTCGGCCCGGTGGGCCACGAGCTGCGGCGTGTCGGCGAGCTCGAGCAGGCGCCGCACGCCCTCGGCCAGGGGCCCGCTGCCCACGGCCTCGGGCTCGCTCTCGTGGGGCCGGTGGCGCCAGATCCGGCCCAGTCCGTCGACCAGTCCGAGCTCCTGCCCCCAGCGGTTCATGACTGCGAAGTAGTGCTTTTGGGGTGAACTCGAGTCCCCGTACTGCTGAACTTGGCCGACGATGGTTCCGCTCGCGACCACGTCGAACGTGGCCGCGACCTCCAGCGAGCGGGCGCGACCGTCCCCGTGGTCCGGCCGCACGGTCTCGGTCACCACGCAGGCGGACGCGCCGGCGCACAGGCCGAGGGCCAGGCACAGGCCGAGCACCCGCGCGCCGCGGATCCGGTTGCGAGACGGACGGTCGGAAAGGTGGGACGCGGGGGTCGTCATGGTCGGCTACGGGGTCGGGCGCGGGTCCGGGGGCTCAGGCGGCGGACGTCGGTCGGGGCAGCAGCAGCAGCAGAGCCGCCAGCACCAGCGCGGCTCCGGCGGCCAGCCAGAGCCCGGTGCGGAAGCTGCCCGGTCGGTAGGTCATCTCGACGCGCTGGTCGCCCGGCTCGAGCCACACCCCGCGCAGGGCGTGGTCCACGCGCTCGATCGAGACGTCGCGGCCGTCCACCGTGGCCTCCCAGCCGGGATACCAGGCGTCAGCGACCACGAGCAGCGCCGGGGCCGTCACCTCGCACGCGATCTCGAGCCGATCGGTCTCGGCGCGCACCAGGTCCGCGCGACCCGGCGCTCGCTCGTGCAGCAGGACGCCGGCGGGCACGGGCGACTCGACCACGGCCACGGTCGGATCGAAGTCCGCGGCGCCCAGGCGTGCGAGGCGTTCGTCCGCGTCGTCGATCCGCTCGACGCCGCGCGCCAGGTACGCGCGACCGAGCGGTGCCGGGTCGCTGTACACGCGCAGTCCGCCGGGACCCTCGAACACCTGGCTCCAGGGTGCGGGCAGCACTTCGCGCGCGACCACGTGCTCGATCGCGAGCGCGCGCACGAGCGGCACCGCGCGGTCGAAGTAGGGGATCGTGGAGATGAACTCGTGCTCGAGTTCGGCGCTCGAGAGCAGGCGCACCAGATCCGTCACCCGGTCGACCTCGAGCGAGTCGTAGCCGCCCACCAGCGACACGCCGAGCGGCAGGTTCGCGTTCGGCGCGAAGGTCATCCCGACGGTGCCGACGGTCCGGCCGCCGCGCTGGGCCAGGAACTCGCTCGTGGGCGTGGGGGCGAAGATGCGCTCCGGTTCGATGGTCGGATTGAAGCCGCGGCCGGACGCGACCAGCTCGACCGCGACGACCAACAACGCGCTGCCGCCGACCAGTGCGCGCGGACGGCGCGGCAACTGCTGGAGCAATCGATCGAGGCCGAACGCGCCGAGCCCGGCCAAGGCCGCGGCCAGCACCAGCGAGAAGCGCATCAGCTTCGTGCTGCCCAACAGCGGCAGTTCGCGCGCGACGTCGTAGAAGGGCGGAACCTGCCAGGCGAGGCAGGCGCCCAGCACGGCCGCGACCACCAACGCGATGCGGCGCGCGTCCCGACGCCGGATCGCGACCACGGCACCGATCGCGGCCAGGACGAGCAAGACGCGACCGACGAAGCCGCCCACCAGCTCCGAGTAGTTGAGGTTGTCGCCCCCCGGGCCGCGGTAGGTGCCGGCCAGCGGATCGCCCCAGAAGTGCGGATCGACCAGCATCACCGCGACCTTCCACGGTGCGACCTCGGTGACCACGTCGGTGGTGGCGAAGGCCGTGCGGGCGCGGCTCGTGCCGACGTACTCGAGGAACGGGAGGATCTGGGGCGCCGCCAGCAGCAGGCCGAGCACTCCACCCGCGACGAGCCGCAGCAGGCCGTCGCGCCCCAGTCGCGGCGCCGGACCCGACCAGAGCCGCACGAGGGCGTAGGCGCCGACCACGAGTCCCACGTGCAGCGCGGTCTGGGCGTGGCCGCAGACGCCGAGTCCGAAGGTCCACAGGGCCACGAGCGCGATCCCACGTCGGCCGCCACGGCCCGCGTCGCGCGCTGCGCACAACCGCTCGACCGACAACAGCGCCAGCGGCAGCAGCAGCGCCGCGTTCGTGTGCGGGTGTCCGAGCCAGGCCACCTGGAAGCCGCACAGCGCGTAGCCGATCCCGCCCGCGGTCGAGGCCAGGGGGCTCGCGCCGAGTCGCCGCAGGAAGCGCTGGAAGAAGCCGCCCGCCAGGGTCAGCTCGAGCGCCGCGATCAACGCCAGCCAGCGCCAGTCCGGCCAGACCATGAAGGGCCAGTGTCCCGGCCACATGAAGGCACCGGTCAGGGCGGCGTGGATCGGCTGTCCGAGGTAGTTGTGCGGGTTCCACAGGGGCAGCTCGCCCGCCGCCACCCGTTGCGCCGACCAGGCCGACCACGGCATGGTCACCAGTGGCTGGTCGAGCAGGAGCGGATTCGTCGGCTCGAGGTCCGTCTCGCTGGCCCAGGGCTCGAACGCGCCGAGTGCGTCGTACGGAGCCAGCGCGCGGCCACCCGCGAGAGCCTCCCACAGAAGGGCGCTCACGGCGATCGCGATGGCGACCCAGGCGAGGATCGAGGTGGCTCGGGAGCTGCTCGGGGTCATGGAACGATCGGAGCGCAACGCGACGACGCCGGCGATCGAGGCGTGCCCGACGTCCGCGGTGGCGGTCGGCGCCCCGGCCGACTATCTTCTTCCGCCGTGATCGCCACCGAACTCGACAACTGGCGCCGTGCTGGGCGCATCGCCGCCGAGTGCCGCGAATGGGCCCGCGCGACCATCGCGCCGGGCGTCCGTCTGCGCGACGTCCTCGAAGGTATCGAACAGCGCATCCGCGCGGCGGGAGCGATCCCGGCCTTCCCGGCCCAGACGAGTCGCAACCACATCGCGGCCCACTACTGCTCGTCGCCCGAGGACGAAACGGTCTACGAGGAAGGGGACTGCACCAAGGTCGACCTCGGCGTCTGCGTCGACGGCGCGATCGCCGACACCGCGTGCACGGTGGACCTGTCGAGCGACGGCCGCTGGGGCGACCTGATCAAGGCCTCGAGCGACGCGCTCGCCACGGCGATCTCGTTGGTCGAGCCGGGCCGCCCGACGGCCGAGATCGGCGCCGCGGTCGAGCGCGTGATCCAGGCCGCCGGCTTCGAGCCGGTGCGCAACCTCACCGGCCACGGCCTCGCTCCGTGGCAGGTCCACACCGCGCCGCAGATCCCGTCCTGTCCCGACCACGGTGGCGAGCGGTTGCCCGAGGGCAAAGTCATCGCGATCGAGCCGTTCGCGTGCACCGGTCGCGGCCACACCGTCGAGCGCGGCCGCGCCGAGGTGTTCATGATGGTCCGTCCGCCGCGCAAGGCGAAGGGCATCGACAAGGACGTGCTCAAGGCGATCGAGTCCTGGCGCGGACTGCCGATCGCGCGCCGCTACTTCGATCACCTGGACCGCGACGCCGTCGAGGACGCCTTCGGCAAGCTCGCACGCCAGGCCTCGCTGCTGCGTTTCCCCCCGCTCGTCGAAGAGGAAGGTGTGATGGTCGCGCAGACCGAGCACTCGATCTACGTCGGCGCCGACGGCATCGAGATCCTGACGGCCTCCGTCTGAGGCCAGAACGCGACGCTTCTGCCCGAGCGACGCTCCGACCGCATCCTCCCCGAAGCGACCCGCGAGCCCGACCGAGCCCACGTGCGACTGGCACTCGTCACCACACCGCCGTCCGTCCGCTCGGGCATCGGCGACTACACGCGACACCTGTTGCCCTACCTGGCGCGGAAGGTGGAGATCGACGTGTACGTGGCGCCCAAGTACGCGGGCGAGGCACTCGATGCGGACTACGGTGGGGGCACGGCGCGCAGCATCGACGAGCTCGATCCGCGGCGGTACGACAGGATCCTCTACCAGGTCGGCAACGAGTCGAACCACGCGTTCATGGCCGCCGCGATGAAGCGCCTGGGCGGAACGGTGTGTCTGCACGACTGGGTCCTGTTCGACATGGCGTTGGCCGCGTGGCCGGCTCTGGGTCGCGGCGGAGCGAAGGGCACCGCACTCGCGTTGCGCGAAGGCGGGCCGGCCCAGTGCTCGCGCTACCTGCGCAACTTCCTCGATCGCCGGCGCCAGAAGCGCGCGCGGGTGGAAGAGCCCGATCACGCCGCGTTGCGCGGTGAACTGCTGGCCGGCTGGCACGCTCCCGAGCCGAACGGGCGTTGGACCTGCGACTTCGGCTCGTTCCGGATCCCCGTCGAGCGTTCCGTGCGCGTCGACGAAGTGGTGGTGGACTTCCACGCCGCCGCCGGTCGGACGCTCACCCTGTGGCAGGGGAGCGGGCGCGCAGCCGGTTTCACCACGCGGCCCGACCACGGCGACGACGCGTTCGAGGTGACTCCCGATCCCGCGCGCGACCTGGTCTTCGTGCTGCGCGTCGAGCCGGTCGAGGTCACGCCCGAGCAGCGCGCGCACGGCGACACGCGCCGACTGGGCGCGTTCGTGAAGTCGATCCGCTACCGCGTCGGCGAGCGCTGGACGGACCTCGATCTCTCACTGCCGCAGGCGCACCCGTTCGTTCCGGTCACCCTGTCGCGCGATCGCTTCGACCTGCCGCTCAACGGCACGATCGTGCGCCACGCGGATGCGTTCATCGTCCACTCCGAGTACGTCGGCGACCACATCCGTCGCGAGCGCGGTGCCCAGGCGCCGGTCGGTCGCGTCTGGCACGGCAGCGAGCGCCGCTGGGACGAACGCGATCGCCGCGACGTGCGCGCGGGCCTCGGCCTCGAGGACGAGTGGCTCGACGCGTTCCTGCTGGTGAGCTTCGGCGGCGTGCAGCCACACAAGCGCATCGACAAATTGCTCGACGCTCTGGTCGTGGCGCGACGCAGCGCTCCGAACCTGCGCCTGGCGCTCGTCGGAAAGGTCGCTGGCGACTTCTTCGACGCCGCGGACGAGGTGCGCCGGCGCCATCTCGAGGACGCGGTGCGGCTGACCGGTTTCGTGTCCGAGGAGGACGGCTGGGAGTGGCTGCGCGCGGGCGACCTGTCGGTCAACCTGCGCGGGCCGACGTCGGGCGGCACGTCCGGTGGCATCTTCCAGAGCTTCGGTCTGGGGCGCGCCGTCATCGCGAGCGACGCCGCCGAGCAGGCCGAACTGCCCGATCCGTGCACGGTCAAGGTGCCGCTCGGCGCCAGCGAGGTGGAGAGCCTCGCACGCACGCTCGTCGACCTGGCGACCGATCGCGAGCGGCGCACGCGCCTCGAGCAGAACGTGCGACGCTTCGTCGAGGACGAGTGCCACTGGCAGCGGACGGCGGACGCGTACCTCGAACACCTCGAGTCGTTCCCGCCGCACCGTTCGCGCTGAACCGTTCGCGCTGAGACTGGGCGGCCTCGTCGCCGCGGCGCTCAGCGCAGGCGCAAGCCGCACGAGGGGCAGCGAACCGGGTGGCCCGAGAAGGGCTCGCCACAGGCCGGGCAGTCGTTCGACTCGGCGTCGAGGTCGATCACGTGCGCGGCCGCGCGACGGCCGGCCTCGTCGAGGGACTCGAGTTCCGCCGCTTCCATGCGCTCCAGCGCGAGGCGTGCATCTGCGCTCGCGACCGCGAGCAGGAACTTGGTGCCTCAGCCGTTGAGGTTCGTGCCCTCGGGCGGTCCGACGATCTCGGAGTCGATCCCGACCTTCGAGAGCACGCGGCCGATCTCGCGCAAGCGGCCGAAGCCGCCCTGCGCCACGAAGTAGGGCCTGTCGAAGCTGGATCCGTCGGAGGTCATGGTTCTGCGTTCGTGTATCGAGTTCGGCCGCCCCGTTCGGAGCGGCCGCGAGCTTCACCGCAAGCGATCCTGCCACTGCTTGATCAAGAGCAGCGCGTCGAGCGGCGTCGTGGCGTCGAGCGCGACGGCGCGGATCTCGCGCTCGACCTCGCTCTCGGCGGCGAACAGCGAGAGCTGGCCCTCCGCGCGAGGCTTCGGCGCGGCGGCGTCGTTGACCGGTTTCGGCGCCGGGGCCGCAGCGACCGCTTCGACCGGCGCACCGGGCTCCAGGTGTTCGGCCTCGTCCTCGAGCGTCGCCAGCACCTGCTGGGCGCGCGTCAGGACCTCGGCCGGAACGCCGGCGAGACGCGCCACGTGGATGCCGTAGCTGCGGTCGGTCCCGCCCTCGACGATCGTGTGCAGGAAGACGATCTCGTCGCCCGACTCGCGCACGGCGACGGACAGGTCGAACACGCCGGCGAGCCGCTCGGACAGCGCCGTGAGCTGGTGGTAGTGCGTCGCGAAGAGGGCGCGTGCGCCGACGCGCTCGTGCAGGTGCTCGACGATCGCCCAGGCCAACGCGAGGCCGTCGAACGTGCTGGTGCCGCGTCCGACTTCGTCCAGCACCACGAGCGACCGCGGCCCGGCGTTGTTGAGGATGTTGGCGATCTCGACCATCTCGACCATGAACGTGGACTCGCCGCGACTGATGTCGTCGCCACTCCCCACGCGCGTGAAGATCCGGTCGACGACGCCGATCCGCGCCGCTTCCGCCGGGACGAAGGCGCCGATCTGCGCCAGCAGCACGATCAGGGCGGTCTGCCTGATGTAGGTCGACTTACCGGCCATGTTCGGCCCCGTCAGCACGGCGAGCATGCGCCCCTGCTGCGGGTCCGCGTCGAGGTGGCTGTCGTTGGGGACGAACGTGTCGCAGGTGGACGACAGTTCGATGACCGGGTGCCGACCGCCCGTGATCTCGAGGCGCGTCGAGTCGTCGACCTCGGGCCGCACGTAGCGATTGGTCGCGGCGCTCTCGGCGAGCGACGCCAGCGCGTCGAGCGTCGCCACGGCGTGCGCGGTCTCGAGGACGCGTTCGACGTGGCTCTGCAGCTCGTCGCGCAGTTCGTCGAACAGGCGTAGCTCGAGTTCCTTGGCCTCGTCCTCGGCCGACAGCACCTTGGTCTCGAACTCCTTGAGCTCGGGAGTGATGTAACGCTCGGCCGTCTTGATCGTCTGCTTGCGGATCCACTCCGGAGGCACCGAGGCGACCTGACCGCGCGACACTTCGAGGTAGTAGCCGAAGACCGAGTTGTAGCCGATCTTCAGATTGGCGATCCCCGTGCGCTGGGCCTCGCTGGCCTGGAAACTCGCCATCCAGGTCTTGCCGTCGCCCGCGATGCTGCGCAGTTCGTCGAGCGCCGCGTCGACGCCCGACCGGATCACGCCACCGTCGCGGACCGTCAGCGGCGGCTCGTCGGAGATCGTCGTCAGGATGCGGTCGGTGAGATCGACGAGCGGGTCCAAGCGCTCGTGGAGCGTCGCCAGGAGTTCCGACCCGGCCCCTTCGATCTGCTTGCGCAGGGCCGGGATCAGCTGCGTCGAGAGCGCCAGCGCGCGCAGGTCGCGGCCGTTCGCGCGCCCGGTCGACAGCTTGGCGATCAAGCGCTCGAGGTCGCGCACCTCGCCCAGCACGTCGCGCACCTCTTCGCGCAGGAAGGGGTGGTCGAACAGTTCGGCGACGGCTCCTTGCCGCGCGCGGATCGGGTCGACCTCGCGCAGGGGCGCCAGCAGCCACTCGCGCAACAGGCGCCCGCCCATCGGTGTCCGCGTGCCGTCGAGGACGTCGAGCAACGTGCCTTCGCGCCGCGCGCCGCGTTGGGTCTCGACCAGTTCGAGCGTCGAACGCGTGGCGCGATCGAGCACGAGGTGGCGCGACGGATCGCTGGGCTCGATGCGGCGGATGTGCGTGCAGGCCGCCTTCTGCGTCTCTTCGAGGTACTCGATCAGCGCGCCGGCGGCGGGAACGGCGGCACTGTCGTCGTCGATGCCGAAGCCCGCGAGCGTGCGAACCTTGAAGTGTCGCTCGAGCGCGCGGCGCATCGCTTCGCGGTCGAAACGCCACGCGTCGCGTTCGCTGAAGCGCGCGTGGTAGACGCGCTGGACCTCGGTGTGCTGGGGCGATGCCGGGTCGAACGCTTCCGGAGCGACCAACAGCTCCGCCGGCGCCAGGCGCGCGAGTTCGTCGAGCAGTCCGCCGTCGTCCACGTCGCAGGCGTGGAAGCGTCCGGTCGAGACGTCGACCCAGGCCAGACCGTTGTGACCGTTCGGCTGCTTCGGCGAGCGCGGCCACAGCGCCACCAGGTAGTTCGACGCGCGCGCGTCCAGCGCATCCTCCTCGGTGAGCGTGCCCGCCGTCACGACGCGCACGACGCCGCGATCGACGATGCCCTTGGTCTTCTTCGGGTCCTGGAGCTGTTCGCAGATCGCGACCTTGAAGCCACCGCGCACGAGTCGCAGCAGGTAGCCGTCCATCGACTTGACGGGCACACCCGCCATCGGCATCGCGTTGGCGTCCTTGTCGCGCTTCGTCAGCGTGATGCCCAGCTCGCGCGACGCCGTCACCGCGTCCTCGCCGAACATCTCGTAGAAGTCGCCCATCCGGAAGAAGATCAGGGCGTCCGGGTGCTCGTCCTTGGCACGCCAGAACTGCTCCATCATCGGCGTCTTCTTCCCGTCGCGCGCTCCGGGCCCGGGGGCGCCGCGCGAGGCGGTGGCACCGGCCACCGTGGTTCGATTCCTGGGTGTCATCGGGGGCGGTCGTGGCCTTGCGGCGCGGGCCGGTGGGGAGCGGGGACGGCGGGTGGACCCGGGCCCCGAGCGGCCTCGGGCGCGGGCCGCCGGTCCTGGGCGGCGCGTACTCTACGGGACGGGTCGGGCGGGTCCCGCGCACACGGTCGGCCTTCGGTGGAGGGTGGTGGCCGGGCCTCGAACGCCACGCCGGGTCCTCGGTCGCCCGGAACTCCCCGCGGCGGGATCGCAGGGCCCAGCGTCGAGACCCGCGCGCGCCGGACGACGAGCGCCCACCAACGGAGCGTCAAAGGACCTACGTCGTCCGGACCGGGGGCCCACCGCGTGGCGAGCGCCGGTGGTAACTCCTTGGCATTCTGAGGGTTCTGTGCAAAAAACAGGTAGTTGCACCGGTCCACGGGCGTATCACAGGAGCAGCGCGAGAGGCCGGATCTCGTGCGGCACCGTCTTCGATCGCTCCCCTGGTCGAAGGATCTCGATGGGAATGGGGGCGCGTCCCGCGCGGCGGTGGTTCGGCACCGCACGCACTCCGGGGCGCTGCGCATTGACCGGTGGAGCGCCGTCCCTCCTGGGGCGGCGCTCTTCTCGTTCCTCGGCGCACGCCCGTCCGCGAGCGGTGCCACGAGGGGGCGCGCGGACGGTGGCGACGGTCGCGCGCGCGGAAGAGAACGCCCGCCCGCGTAGTCTCCCCGCCATGGCGCTCTATCTGGTCACCGGCGGAGCCGGCTTCATCGGCTCGCACCTCGTCGAAGCTCTTGTCGCCCGCGGCGATCGCGCGCGCGTGCTCGACGACCACTCCACCAGCGGCGGGTGGGGCAACCTGGCGGGATTCGACACCGGCGACGTGGGGAGCGGCGCGGCGGTCGAGCTCGTCGAAGGGTCCGTGACCGACGCGGCGCTCGTGCGCCATGTGGCCGAGGGCGTCCGCGGAGCGTTCCACGAGGCGGCGCAGGTCTCCGTCCCGCTCAGCGTCGAGAAGCCGGCGCGCAGTCTCGAGGTCAACGTCGGTGGCACGATCAACGTGCTCGAGGCCCTCCGAGAAGTCGGCGGTCGCTTGGTCTTCGCGGCCTCCTCGGCGGCCTACGGGGACGGCGAGGAGCTCCCGAAGCGCGAGGACCTGCCGGTGCGTCCGCTGTCGCCCTACGCGGTCGGCAAGGTGGCGGGGGAGCAGCTCCTGTCGGCCTACGCCAAGCTGCACGGGACGCACACGACGGCCCTGCGCTACTTCAACGTCTACGGGCCCAGGCAGGCGGACGACAGCCCCTACACGGGGGTGATCGCCATCTTCGCTCGGCGCCTGCTGGCGGGCGAACCGATCACGATCCACGGCGACGGACAGCAGAGTCGCGACTTCACGTTCGTCACGGACGTGGTGCGCGCGAACCTGGCCGCGATGGACGGCGACCACCCGGCGGGCCGCGTCTACAACGTCGGAGCGGGCGGTCGGATCAGTGTCGAGCGGCTCTACCGCGAACTCGCCGCCCTGGTCGGCGTCACGGCCGAGCCCACCTTCGGACCCGATCGCGCCGGCGACGTGAAACACAGCTGCGCGGCCGTCGACCGGATCCGCGCGGACCTCGGGTACGAGGCGCAGGTCCCGTTCGAACAGGGCCTGCGCACGACCTTCGACTGGTACCGCGAACGCTTCGCGGCGCGCTGAGGTCACGCGAAGGAGCGCCCCCCGATCGGGTGGCGCTCACTTGGAAGTTCGAACTCCGTCCGAGGTGTTCGCTCCGACGGTCTCGGCGGGAGCCGCCCCGTCAGCGCTCGGAACGTTCCGATTCGTCGTGCGCGTTCGGGTCGTCGAGCAGTCGCGGTACCAGCCTCACGTGCTCGCAGTAGGGCTCGGGGCAGGTCCAGCCCATGACGAAGCGGGTGCCGCCGCGGATGCGGTGGATCGGAACGAGGCGGTGTCCGTGGTCCGGACAGCTGAGGGTGATGGCGCCGTCCTCGAGACGGGCTGCGGTGGAATCGGTCTTCATGGTCGACGTTCTTCTTTCGTGTTCTGTCGGTGTCGGGGGGCGGGCACTCGCGGGCGCTGCACGGGTGGTGCGCGCGTCGACGCGGAGCGTGGGTCGGAGAGTCCGCGGGTGACCCCGCTCTCCCCGTGGCGCCAGCGCTTCCCCCCGGTGCGCGGCCCCAGCCCTCCCCTCATCGGCCGTCTACGGCCTGCCCCTGTGATTCGGACCGGCGTCAGCCGCTCCATGTGTCCCGCAAGCTACCCGAGGGGCCTCAAGCGCCCTTCAAGGCCCTGTGGAAGCACCATGAGTCGCTCGGACCGAACGCTCCGTTCCTTGCCGTTCCGGGGGCACGGGCGGTACCTTGTGGCGCTTCTCCGCGCCTCTCGAACCCTCGCAAGGGGTCGCTGGCCCCCAGATGGGGCCCGAGGCGCGATCCGTACCTCCATCTCGTCGTTCGACCGAACCCCCCTCCTGCGGCCCCGAAGGTCGCGTCCGCGCCATGGACCACAGCGCTCACCTCAAGGATCTCCTGGGCCTCGACACCGTCGAGTACAAGTACGGACTGTCGAAGGCCGAGCTCTTCCACGAGGCGATCGCGAACGACCGTGGGCGCGTCCGCCTGGACGGCCCCTCGGACGAACAGAAGGCCTTCCCGACCGCGCTCGGCGTCGACGGACCGCTCGTCTACTACACGGACCCCGAGTGCACCGGCCGGCGCGTCAAGGACACCTTCGCGGTCGCGTGGCCCGAGGTCGAAGGGACGGTCTGGTGGAAGAACGACCTGCAGAAGTACGACCCGGCGAAGTACCAGGGTCTGCTCGAGCGCGTGGTCGCCCACCTGAACGCGAAGCGCGCCACGCTGTACGTCAAGGACGTCTACGTCGGCAGCGACCCGAGCTACGCGCTGCCGTACCGCTTCGTGGGGGAGTTCGCGACGCACGCGATGTTCGCCCACAACATGTTCCCGAAGGACCTCGCGGGCGTGTCGGACGAGGAGAGCAAGCGTTGGACGATGCTCAACGCGCCGTCCTTCGTGTGCGAGCCCGAGCGCGACGGCAGCCGCTCCGAGGCCGCCATCATCATCGACTTCAAGAACAAGATCTGCCTCGTGGCCGGCCGCGCCGACTACAACGGCGTCGTCAAGAAGACGATCTTCACGGTCATGAACTACATGCTCCCGAACCAGGGCATCCTCTCGATGCACTGCTCGGCGAACGTGGGTTCGAGCGACGACGCGGCGATCCTCTTCGGCCTGTCGGGCACCGGCAAGACGACCCTCTCGGCCGATCCCAACCGCCGGCTGGTCGGCGACGACGAGACCGCTTGGAACGACCGCGGCATCTCGAACCTCGAGGACGGCTGCTACGCCAAGCTCATCGACCTCGACAAGGAGGCCGAGCCGGTCATCGCCGCGGCCCTGTCGAAGGCGGGAACGATCATCGAGAACGTCGCGCCGCTGCCCGGCAAGACGATGGATCAGTGCGATCCGCAGGAGCTGGACCTCGCCGATCGCTCGATCACCGAGAACACGCGCTTCAGCTACCCGCTCGAGGCCAACCCCAACGTGATGCCCGACGCCTGTGGCCCGCACCCGCAGACGATCGTGCTGCTGACGGCCGATGCGTTCGGCGTGCTGCCGCCGATCTCGGTGCTCGAGCCGAAGGACGTCATGTACCACTTCGTCTGTGGCTTCACGTCGAAGCTCGCGGGCACGGAAGTGGGTGTCACCGAACCGCAAGCGGCCTTCTCCGCCTGCTTCGGCGCGCCGTTCATGGCGCACAAGCCGTCGGTCTACGCCGAGCTGCTGGCGAAGAAGATGCAGGCCAACGAAGCGCGCTGCATCCTTCTGAACACCGGCTGGTCGGGTGGCGCCTACGGCACCGGCAAGCGCATCTCGATCAAGCACACGCGCGCGCTGCTGGATGCGGCGCTCGCCGGCGACCTCGACGCCGACAAGGTGGACTACGAGGTGCACCCGATCTTCAACCTGAAGATGCCGACGTCGTGCCCGAACGTTCCGTCCGAGATCCTCAACCCGCGCAACACGTGGGCGGACAAGGACGGCTACGACAAGGCGGCCGACAAGCTGCGGAGCATGTTCCGCGACAACTTCGAGACCAAGGGGTTCGGTGCACTCGGCATCGAGCCCGTCATGTGAGCGCACGGGCGCTCGCACACTGCGACGACGAGGAGCGACAATGGATCCGTGGATGCAGGCCTACATGGACGGCATGAAGCTGTTCGGCCAGAACAAGTACGGCGAGGCGGCCGAGCAGTACCGCAAGGCGCTCGAACTGCAGCCCGACACGACGGACGTGCTCCACGCGCTCGCCGCGGCGCTCATGTACTCGGGTGACCTCGACGAGGGCATCGCCACCGCGAACCGCATCGTCGAGCTCGATCCCGAGGACCACCTCGTGCACACGTCCCTCTCGATGATGTACCAGCGCAAGGGCGACATCGACACGGCCGAGGCCGAGGCGGCGAAGGCGCGCCTGAAAGCCTGGAAGCAGGAGCTGAAGGAGAACCCGCACGCGCCCAAGCCCGACGAGGACGGGATGCGCGTCATCCAGTGACGCGCCGCGGCGCACCGGTTCGCACAGGATCGGCGCCCGCATCGGCGCCCGCATCGGGGCAACGCGCGAAGGCGCCGGTTGGAACGCGGTAGAACCGAAAGCGGGGCGTGCTCGAGTCGAGCACGCCCCGCTTCCGTTGGATCGGATCGCCCTCGGGCGGTCGATCGCGGCGGCCCCGCCCGGGCCGCGCGCCGGTCACTCCTCTTCGTCGATCCCGAGGATCTTGCGACCTTCCTCGGTGATGCGGTGGGGGCCCCAGGCGGGTTCCCAGACGATGTCGACGGTGGTTTCCTCGACGCCGTCGACCGTGTTGGCGCGACGGCGCACCATGTCGGGGATCGTCTTGGCCTCGGGGCACGACTGGGAGGTGAGCGTCATCGTCACGGTGCAGTTCGGACCTTCGACGGCCACGTCGTAGATCAGGCCGAGATCGACGATGTTGACGGGGATCTCGGGGTCGTAGATCTGGCGGAGTTGGGCGTAGACGGCTTCGTTGGCGTCGCCCGTGTTGGCTTCGGTCATGTCTTCGGGGCGCGGGGCGCCAGGCAGGTCAGGTGGTTCGAGGGGTCGCGTGGCCGAGGCCGCCACATCGGGGGCCCGCATCGTGCGACGGTGATCTTCCGCGGAAGAAGGTACCGCCAAAGACCTCCTGCGCCATCCTGCGCACAGATTCCAGGGGCAGCACGGATGGTTCGGGGCCCGTGGGAGCCGACGGGCCTCGGGTACCATCCTCCGCCCATGATCCAGTACGAGGGCACGCTCTACCGGCCGCCGTCCGAGGCGGACTCGCTGATCCTCCAGGCGACGATCGGCTGCAGCTACAACCGCTGCACGTTCTGCGCGATGTACCGGGACAAGCGCTTCCGCGTGCGCCCCATCGGCGAGCTGCGCGAGGAGATCGCCTGGGCGCGGCGCGAGGCCGGGCCGCACGTGGCGAAGGTGTTCCTGGCGGACGGCGACGCGTTGATCGCCAAGACCGCGTTCCTCGTGGAGCTGTGCGGCGAACTGCGCTCGGCCTTTCCGTCCCTGCGGCGCATCAGCTGCTACGCGTCGCCCCAAGCGTTGCAGGTGCGCTCGGTGAAGGACATGGTCCGTCTGCGTGAGGCGGGACTGACCCAGTACTACCTGGGGATCGAGAG
This sequence comes from Rohdeia mirabilis, assembly GCA_007750655.1. Taxonomy (GTDB): domain Bacteria; phylum Planctomycetota; class UBA1135; order UBA1135; genus Rohdeia; species Rohdeia mirabilis. The sequence continues at coordinate 4,277,139 of CP036290.1, read as the reverse complement.
CGGCGACGACGAGGTCCTGCGATGGCTCGACAAGGGGGTCGACGCGGCCGAGATGGTGCGCGTGGCGCTCAAGGCCCAGGAGGCCGAGATCAAACTCTCGACGATGGTCCTGCTCGGAGCGGGTGGCCGTGCGCGCTCGCTCGACCACGCGCGCGCCTCGGCCGAGGTCGTCAACGCGATCGGACCGCGGTTCGTGAGCACGCTCGTGATGACGCCGGTGGAAGGCACGCCTCTGTTCGAGACGGACCGCGCCGGCGGGATGGACCACCTCGAGCCGATCGAGCTCGCGCGCGAGCTGCGTGAGTTCCTCGCGCACCTCGAGCTCGACGGCACGGTCTTCCGTTCGAACCACGCGAGCAACTACCTGGCGCTGGCGGGGACGCTGCCCAAGGACAAGGAGCGCCTCGTCGCAGCGCTCGACGCCGTCCTCGCCAGTCCGCAGGCCGCGCCGTTCCGCGCCGAGTGGATGCGCGGGCTCTGACCTGCGCCTCACCGCCACCAACGCACCGCATCGAGTTCACAGCCGGAGCGACTCGCGCGCACCGATCGTCGCCGGACCGACCAGTTCGAGCGCATCGCCGCCCAGGCGAATCTCCAGCGTTCCACCCGGCTGCTCCACGACGAGTCGATCGTCGCACCAACCCAGGTGGCGGGCGACCACCGCCGAAGCGCACGCGCCCGAGCCGCAGGCGGCCGTCTCGCCCGAGCCGCGTTCGAACGTGCGCTGGCCGATCCGCCCCGCGTCCAGGCGCCAGACGTAGCTGACGTTGACCCGCTCGGGGAACGCGGCGTGCCCCTCGAGCAGCGCCGCGTCGGGCAGGACGCCGACCGGCGCGTGCTCCAGCGGCACCACCAGGTGGGGATTGCCCATCGAGAGCGCGTACCCGCGCGCCGTGCGTCCCTCGGCCGTCGCGAGGAGCAGTTCCCACGGGGCGTCCTCGTCGGCGCGCGCCCGTGCCGCGGAGCCGACGTCGAGCGGGATGCGCTCAGCGTCGAACACCGGTGGCGGCAACGACACCGCGACGCGCCCGTCGTCCTCGAACCCGAAACGATGGATCGCGGCGTCGCTCGCGAGCAGGCCGGCTCGAACGCCGTCCACCGAACGCACGAGGACGGCCGCCGCACGCAGGCCGTTGCCGCAGACCTCGCCGCGCGAACCGTCGGCGTTCCAGACCGTCACCTGCCGCACGACGTCGCGCGCGCGCTCGAGCAGGATGACGCCGTCGAGGCGGCCTCCGCCGACACCTGCGATCCAGCGCGGCGTGCTGCTGGGCGCCAACTCGCGCACGCGGTCCGCCACGTGCGCAGCGGCAGCGTCCACGAACAGGTAGGCGTTCCCGCAGCCCTCCCCCCGAACGGCATCGACGGTCTCCATCGCGCGCGAGCGTAGCAGGGCGCGCCGTCGGGCCGGAACTCAGGCGAGGAACGCTGTGCCCGGAAGGTCGCTCGACGGATCGAGCCCCAGCCAACGGGACTCGAGCGTCGCGTACACCGAGCGAAAGTCGATGCCGTGCGGGAGGTCGCCGTCGACCAGGTGCTCGAGGTCGGGCGGCGTCCCGACGAAGCCGCCACGTGCGGCCGGTCCGAGGACGAAGACCGGTCCCGCGGCGCCGTGGTCCGTGCCCGCCGACGCGTTTTCGCGGACGCGGCGACCGAACTCGCTGAACACGAGCGTCAGCACGTCGTCCGCGCGCCCGGCCGCGCTCAACTCGGCCTGGAAGGCCGCCAGGGCCCCGCCCAGCTGGCGCAGCAGCTCGGCATGGATCGTCGGCTGTCCGCGGTGGGTGTCGAAGCCGCCGAGCTCGACCTGATAGATGCGCGCGCCCAGGCCCGAACGCACCAAGCGGGCGACCAGGGCGAGGTCGCGCGCCAGTTCGTGTCGGGGCCAGTCGGCGGCCAGCGGCGCACGCGCGCCGTCCTCGAGGCGCCGTCCCAGATCGACGGCGGCGCGGGCGGTGCGCCGCAGGTACGCCACGTCGCGCGCGTCTCCCGCTTCCGACCCAGGTTCGGCGTAGAGCGCGGCGCGCACGGCGGCAGCGGTCGCTCCACCCCCCGGTCTCAGCTGTTCGAGGTCCGCGACCGATGGAGCGGGCCCCTCGGCGCCGACCAGCGACAACGGCAGCGCTCCGCCGCCGACGTGCAGCATCGCCGGCGCGCTCCCGTCGCGCGCGATGATCTGCTCGCCGAGTCGGGCCAGCCACCCGGTCGGGCGCTCGTTCGCGCTGCGCCGCTCCAGCGAACCCGTGTGCCAGACCTCCATCGAACGGAAGTGCGAGCGGTCCGGATCGGGATGGCCGACGCTGTGCAGGCACGTCAGTTCGCCACCTTCGAACAACGGCGCGAGCGGACCCAGTGCAGGGTGCAGCGCGAAGCCCGATCCCAGCTCGTGCGCACCACTGGCCACGCGCGAGAGGCTCGGACGCGCCCGGTACCAGGCGTCCTGCGCGACCGGCACGAGCGTGTTGAGCCCGTCGTTGCCGCCGGTCAGTTGCACGACGACGAGAATCGTCTCGCGCTCGCCGCGCCTGGAACTCGTGTGTGCGAGACCAGGCGTCGGCAGCGCACCGAGCGCGGTGATGGCGAGGCCACCGACCACGAAGCGGCGGCGCGAGAGTCTCGCCGGCCCGAACGATCCGATTCGCTCCGTCATTGCAGTTGGTACTCCGCGCTGGCCAGGACGGCGGCGACGAGCGTGCGCCGGGGCGACTCGGAGTCCTGGGCGATCCGCTCGACGGCGACACGCCACGAGGGGCGGGGATCCTCGGGAAGGAGGCGCTCGAACGGATCGAAGTCGTCTCCGTCCCCGAGCACTTCCGCGACGCGGCCCGCGAAACGTTGCCGTGCGATCCACGCGGTCGAGTCCAGCCACTGACGCCCGCCGTCCCAGCCCTTGACCGACGGGGGACGTAGGAGCGCTTGCCCCATGTGCGTCGCCGACTCGGCCAGTTCCTTCGGTGCGAGGCGCGCGCCGGTCTCCAGCGTCGCGCGGACGACCAGTTCGATCGGTCCAGCGATTCGGGTGCCCCGTTCGTCGGTCGCCAGGAACGCGGGACGGGTCGCGAGCCACACCAGCGTGCGCCCGATGTCCCAGTTCGCGGCGATGAGCTCCTTCGCCGTCGCCTCGAGGTCTCCTGCGGTCGGCGCGCGCCCCACGAACGTGCGCCACAGGCGGTCCGCGATCCACCGGGGACAGGCAGGGCGGGCGAGAACCGCAGCGACGACGCCGTTCGTGTCCAACTCGCCGGTCGTGCCGAGAACGGTCTTCGCGCCCCCGTCGTGGCGGCTCGGCGTGAAACGAGCGGCACGCTTCACGACGCGCCAGCCGCTCAGTCCGCGCGCTGCCTCGAGGACGTCGGCTTCCGTGTAGTTGCCGATCCCGAGGGCGAACAGCTCCATGAGTTCGCGCGCCAGGTTCTCGTTCGGCCGACCCTTCACGTTGTCGACGCCGTCGAGCCACACGAGCAGCGCCGGATCGCGCAGCGCGGCCTGCAACAGCTGGCGGAAGTCGCCCAGTCCGCGTTCGCGCCACAGACGGTACTGCCCGTGCATCAGGTGCACGTCGTCCACCTTGTCGTTGGACGCGGCGAAGTGTCCGTGCCACATCAGAGCGACGCGCTCGGCGCAGCGCCCTTCTGGCGTTCCTAGCATCTGCTCGCACCACCAGGACTGGACGTAGCCCAGTTCACCGGTCGGGAGCAGCAACGTGATCGCGGGGTCCGGCTCGGTGCTCCGCGCACCTTCGACGAGTTGCTCGACGGCGTCCGCGACGGACTCACCGACGAAGCGCTCGACGTCCTGCGGCGCTGCCCCGAAGCACAGTCGACGCAGGACGTGGACGGCGGTCGGGCGGTCGAGTTCGGTCGTCGTTCTCACGCTTTCGGGGTGCGGGGGGGCGTCGAACCGGTTCTCCGACTTCACCGCACCAGCGGGAAGTGAAGGCGCGCCGAGACGACGACCGCGTCGGCTGCATGATCGATGGTCACGTCGGCATCGGTGCGTTCGAGGATCCAGACCAGTCCTTCGAGGTCTTCGCGTTCCGCTTCGCGCGACGTGCCGTTCTCCAGCGACGCCATGAGCGCCAATGCGTCGAGCTGAGGCTTCGCGAGGCGGGCGAGAGGGACGCCCGTGATGGTGAGGTGCTCGCGGACGGGGCGGGCGCCCGTCGTCGTACCGATCGCCGCGCCGTCGGAGGCCTTCTCGGCCGCGATCTCGTCCATCAGGTCGATCAGCAGCTCTTCGTGCGTGGCGAGGATCCAGTGTTCGCCGACCAGGGCCGCCGCGGGGACGAAGTTGTGGATCGCGTCGACCGGTGCTCCCTCGGCCGGAGTCGGGAAGCGAGCGGAGGTCCAGGTCCGCTCGCCGTCGCGGCCGAGGACCATGCGCAGCGGCGGCTCTCCGGTCTCGGCGCGTCCGACGTTGGTGACTGCGATCAAGCCTTGGAAGGCGGCGTCGAGGTGTTCGCCGATCGCGCCGTCGGTGCCGACGTGCAGGACGATCGCGGCGCCGGGGAGGCGCAGGTCGGGGCGCGGCGTATCGGCGAACGCGAGCGTGCGACCCACGAGCTCCATCCAGGGCGAAACCGCGGGCAGGACGTCGTCCTCGAGCGTCAGGCCGCCGAGGAAGAGCTCGAGCTGCGAGACCGTCATGGCGATGCCAGCGAGCTCCGGTCCAGCGAACAGGGTGTCGCGCTGGGCGAGCATCGATCCGAAGTCGCGATACACCTGCGCGTGTGCGGTGTTGGGACCCGTGCCCATGACGACCGGGGCGGGAGCTGGAGTCGTCGGTGCGAGTGCGGAAGGCGTCGCGATCCCGTCGGAAGCGAGCTGCAGTTCGACGCTCTGGCGATCCACGTTCGCACGCAGCGACCAAGAACGACCCTCCGCCAAGCGCGTGATGCCGGGTCCGAGCAGACTCTGCGCACGGGGGTTGCCGGGCAGCTCGGTCAGCGTCGTGAGGATCGCCCCGGGGCCCTCGGTCGGCAGCGCGCCGCCGGCCAGACCGGCCAGAGCGTTGATCGCACCGATGTCGACCCAGGCGAACAGGTCCGAGCCGCTGGCGCGACGGGCGTGCGTCTCGGTCAAGCGCTCGAGCGCGCGCCGCCCGCGGACCGACCGCCGCTCGACGATCAAGGGTTCGAGCGCGTTGCGCGAGTTGGACACGTAGGTGTTGGCGCCCTTGCCGACGACGAAGAACGCGTCGCCGAGCGCCCAGACGTCCACACCTTCGATCGACTCGCTCGGCGTCGCCAGGGCTCCCGGCGCTTCGACCATGCGCTCCAGCGAGTGGAGCAGCTCGATGCGACGCGCCGCTCCGGCTTCGGCGTCGGCGGCCGGAAGTGCGAGCGAGAAGACCGGCGCGAACTGCTCGAACGTCAGCCACAGGGCCAGGCCGTCGCCGCCGAGCCGCGCGAGCATGTCGGCGGTCGACTCGCCCTCGTTCGCCAGCGCCGCGAACAGGGCCTCGAGGTCGGCGTTCTCGCCGAGGGCCTGGCGCGCCAGTTCGCCCACCATCGGGCCGAGGACCTCGTGCCCCGCGATCGTCGCGACCGTGTCCTGCGGCGCGCGCCACTCCACGTAGGCGAGGCAGCCCATCGGGGGCGTGTGCACCAAGCCGTCCTCGCGAACGGCGAGCGGCTGGGTGAGTTCGGCGAGAGCGCAGAGAGCGAGTGCGGTGAACATGGCCTGTTGACGGACGTGGGATGCGGAGCGATCGACGTGGAGTCGCGCGGCGGACGGGTGCGACCCGACTGCTCTGGGATTGTGTCCCGTTCGATTCCGGCGGTGGCACGGGTTCGGCGCCCTTCCCCGAGTTGTGGCCACGAGCGGCTTCGGGGACAGGCGGGTCGGGACGAGTCCGGCGCCGAACGCGCGGAAGTCGGGGCCAACGAGCGCGGGGAGCGCCCCCCGGCGCTCCCCGCTTCCCACTGCCTCTTCTCGCGAAGAGGCCCCTTCCGGTCAGGGCGTCCGCCCTCCCGTGGATCCTTGCCGTCCGTGGACCGCGAGCGGTCCAGCGGTCAGTTGCGCGTCACCGGCGACAGCTGGAACTGGTCGGCGCCGAACTCGAGTTCGTAGCTCGCGCCGGTCGACTGGCGGTCCAGGTCGAAACGAGCGGCGTCCTCCCAGTCGGTGGCACCCTGGCTGGTCGTCAGCATGTCGAGCTCGGCCTCCTGGCGGCTGCGGATCTCCGACAGCTTCGAGGTGACGTGGTCCATGCTGAAGGCGTCGTAGCGGGAGACTTCGTCCAGCGTGCGCTGGCGCTTCTCCATCATCTCGATCATGCGTTCGTTGCGGTCGATCGCGTCGATCTGGCGCTCGAGCTGCATGAGCTGCGACTGGAACTGGGTGCGCTCGTTCTCGAGCTGGGTCAGCGCTTCTTCGAGGCGCTGCGCCTGCTTCTCGAGGTAGCCGAGGTCGGTGATCGCCTGGTCCGCGCGCTGCTGGTAGACCACGCGGGTCTGGTGCACGCGCTGGGCCTCGCGGCGCAGGGTGTCGCGCCGGACGGCGAGCATGCTGCTACCCGAGGTGTAGGTCGAAGCCGGCACGTTCGTGAGCTGGGAGTCCACGTCGGTGAGCTGGTTCTCGAGGCGAGCGACCTCCTGGCCGGTCAGCTCCACGACCCGCGCCGAGACGCGATGTTCGCGATCGAGCTGGCGCATCTGCTCGCGGATCTCCGCCAGGTCGCCGCTGACCTGACTGATGCGCTGCGGGTACTCGCGCTCGAGGTTGCGGAGCTTCTCCCGCATGGCCGTGGTGTCGTCGATCTGCGCGTCGATGGCGGAGTTCACGAACTCACGGCTGTGGTGGAACATGGCCGCGGTGCGATCCGGGCCGGCGAAGAGCATGGAACCACCGGCGAGGACGCCCAGGGCGAGGCCGCCGATGACGAGGGTTCGGAATGCGGTTTTGAGGATGCACATGGTTGGCGTCGTGTCCTGGCACAGGTCCCGCGACGGGCGGGTTCGATCGTGCCGGTGGTCGGTCTGTTCGAGTTCGAGGCTGTCGATGGGGCCGGGCGGCGTGGGCCGCGCGGCGACGGGTGGTTCTTGGGAGGCCGGCCCGGCCGCTTGCGCCCGTTCGCTCGAAAATCCACGGCTCGACCGCTCGGGCGAGTCGGGGCCCGGGCCTGAATGCCCTCGGGTAGGCTGCGTAGCCCGCGGCGTCCTCGTCGCATCCTCCGCCCAAGCCTCGCTCGAGCCTCCCCCGGCCCCATGGTCCAAGACGTCACCACCGGTTTCATCCAGCGCCTGCGCACGCGCGATCCCCAGGCGTGGTTCGAGCTGTGGGAGATCTTCGGGCCCGTGCTGCGGGCGCAGTTCGCGCGCTGGGGCAAGGGCCGGATCGGCGCCGAGACGGTCCAGGACCTGTCGCAGGAGACGATGACGGCTCTGGCGACCGCGATCGACAGCCACGACCCGAGTCGCGGTGTGCGCTTCTCCACCTGGCTCCTGGCCATCGCCAAGTACACGCTGACGGACGAGTTCGACCGCCGCATGGCGCTCAAGCGCGGAGCGGGGAAGAAGCCGATGGACCTCGACCACGCCTACGACCAGGCCGGGGACGAAGCGCCGCCCGACGAGCGCTACGAAGGCCTGATCATCGGCGCGAAGGTCGAAGCCGCCCTGCGCTCCGTGGAGCGCGAGACCGAGATGATGGACTTCGAGGTCTACCGCCTCCGGGTCCTCGAGGGGCGCCAGGGCAAGGACGTCGCGATCTCGCTCGGTCTCTCCGAAGCCGCGGTGAGTCGCCGGCTGACCAAGGTCCGCGACCGGGTGCGCAGCAATCTGGGCGACGTGATGGCGCGCTTCAGCTTCACGGACGAAGAGTTGGAGGAGGCGAGCCGCAAGGGGCTCGACGCCAATCCCAACAAGGCTTCCGACGCCCTCTTCGACGAGGCCGTGGCGGAGGTCTACCAACGCTACGCCCAGTTCCGCGCGGAGCTGGACCGCTCGACGGGGGTCTGACACCGGTTGCTCCCGGTGCGCCATCCTTCCGAGCGCCCGTCCGTCCCATGGAACCCATGTCCATCCCCCAGCCGGCCCTCCTGATGAGCCTTCACCCCGTGTTGGCCGTCGTTGGGGTGATCCTTGCCTCGATCCTCGGTTTCGTCCTGCTCTTCTGGCTGATCGGAGCGCTCTTCAAGGGCGTCGGCTGGACCTTCTCGATGATCGGCCGCCTGATCGGACACCTCTTCGAGTGCGTGCGCGGCATCGTGGTTGAAGCGGTGCGAGCGGTGGGCGCGTTGGCCACGGCCGCGCTCCTCTTACCGATGGCGGTCCTGAACGTGGCCCTCGGACGTTGGGCCGCGTCGCGTCACTACGTGCGTTCGAGCGGCGAGGAGCTGCGGGCCTCGGGCGCCTCGCTCTACTTGGCGGCCATCGGCTGGCCCCTGCGGCTGGTCGGACTCGGTTTCATGATCGACGGCTTCGAGGACCGCGTCGTCGACGTGGTCGCCCGCGCCCCGCGCGCGGAGGGAGCCGACCTCGAGTTCGAGGGCTACCGCGTGGAGGCGACGCTTCCGCCCGGCGGCTCCGGCGCCCAGCTCTTCCTCGCGTCGCCGACCGAGGACCACGTCGCCCGCATGGCCGCCCAGGGTGTGCAGCTCCCGTCGCGCGTCGTCATCAAGGCCTTCGGCCTGCAGTTCGGCTCGAGCCTGCCGCAGATGATGCGCGAGAACCGCGCGCTCGAAGCGGCGCGGAACATGGGCCTCGTCTTCGAGCACAGCTCCGAGGGCGAGCGCTTCTACTACGTGATGCCCTACGTCCCGGGCGACGACCTGGGCGTCGTGACGCGTCGCTTGCACGAGGATGCGGGCCCCGAAGGCCTGGAAGGCCCGGCGCTCGACGCGGTGGTGGGCTACGCCTGCAGCCTGGTCCAGATCATCGGACGCTTCCACGAAGCGGGCGTCTGGCACAAGGACATCAAGCCGAGCAACATCGTCGCGAACGGCAACCAGCTCGAGCTCATCGACCTCGGCCTCGTCACGCCGCTGGCATCGGCGATGACGCTGACGACCCACGGCACCGAGTACTACCGCGATCCAGACCTCGTGCGTCAGGCCATGCGCGGCGTGAAGGTGCACGAGGTCGACGGCGTCAAGTTCGACCTCTACAGCGCCGGCGCGGTCGTCTACTCGATGATCGAGGACTCGTTCCCCGCCCACGGCAACCTCAGCCGCTTCACCAAGCGCTGCCCGGAAGCGTTGGCCTGGGTCGTTCGTCGCGCGATGGCCGACGCGAGCCAGCGCTACGGCTCGGCCGGCGAGATGCTGACCGATCTGGCGAAGGTCGCGGCCGCTCCCGACCCGTTCGCCGTCCGTCCCGCCGACCTGCCGTCGATGGGCGGAGCCGCTGTCGAGCTCGACGCCATCCCCGACCGTCCGCTGCCGCCGCTGCGACGTGCACCCCGCGCCAGTACGCGGACCACGCCTCCGCCGCTCCCGCACCAACGGCGCAGGATCGAGCACATGGAGCGCGTCTCGGGACGCCAACGCCGAAAGGAGGCACGCGAGGCCCACCGCCGTGCCCGCGCCCAGCGTGCGAGCGAACGTCCGCCCAGCTCGCGCTTCGCAGTGGCGAGTCTCGGCGCCGTCATGCTGATGTTCGTCTTCCTCGGCTTCTTCGTGGTCTCGATGTCGTCCTCGTCGCCCTTCAGCGAGCCGATGGCCGTCGCGACGCCGGCGCCGAGTCGGATCGACGTCTCGCGCGACGACCTCTCCAACCGCGTCGAGCTGCGCTCGGGACGGTCCGAAGCGCACGCCGAGGGAGCCCTGTTCGCGAGCGCCGTCGCACCTGGCGCCGAGGCCGAGTCCGCGCACGGCCCGCTCGTCGTGCTGCTGACCGAACGCCCGCACGAACTGCTGGACGACGCCGAGCGCACCGAACTCGACACCGTCGTCGCCGCGCTCGGAGATCACCTCGGTTGGCGCGTCGTCAGCGAGTCGTCCGACATCGACTTCGCCGACGTGGACGAGGAGAGCCTCTTGGCCGAGGCGCGCGCTGCCGCTCTCATGAAGTCGGTCGGTGACACGTCGGGCGAGGATCGACTGCAGGCCTGGATCGACGCCGGACTCGGCCCCGACGCGGTGCTGTGGCTCGGTTTCGACGACCGCCACAAGCCGACGCGCCACCAGCTCATCGCGAGCGACGTCGAGAACGACGGGCGGCTCGTCGGTCGCGGACCCGAGCTCGCTCGACTGACCGGACTGCTGCGCTGAGCGACGCCGCCCGTCGCCCGGTCAGCGGGTGACGGGCACGTCGACGGCGATGCGCGCTCCCGCGGAGTCGACCAGCAGGATCCCGATCAGCGCGCCGTCCGCGCGCGCGACGACGGCAGCTCCGTGCCAGTCGTCGCCGAAGGCGCCCGCATCGCCGAGCAGCCAGGTCGCGTCCGCTCCGCTCTCGAGTCGCGTCGCATCGATGGCGCGCGCTCCAGCGATCGGATCGCCGAACACGAGGCAGCTCTCGGGTTCCAGCGGCGCGCGAATGCGATCGAGCGGCCATCCGCGCGCATCCTGGTCCGCAGCGACGACGCGGACGTTGCCGGTTTCCTGCGACGCCGCGAGCGGCTCGTGAGCCTCGCCGCCGATCGCGAGCGTCACGTCGCTCATGTCGGTGGGGGACTCGAGCAGGTCGCGCGGGCCGATCCAACCGTTCGCGAGCCGCAGACACCAGCCGTTCAGGCGCTCGTGAGAACTGCCGAGCAGGCGCTTGCGCTTCCAACCCAGTGCGGCACGGACGGGCTCGGGGCGCGGTCCCGCCGGCGCGTCGGCCAACGGGCCGACCGGCAGTCGGGCGACCCAGTCGAGCCAGTCGGCGTCGGCTTCGGCCGCGAGCGGGAAGCGCGCGCCGGTGCGGGCTCGCGCACCGGCCTCGGGCGGCGTGGCGAAGGCGATCGCGCCGGTCAGCACCTCTTCGATCGAGTCGAAGGCGAAGTCGATGCCGCCCAGGCCCGCTTCGAAACGCAGTCCCGACTCGTTCCAGAACACGGTGTTGGTGCGCACCAGCGCCGCGTGGTCGGGCGAGATCGAGACGCGCGCGAGGATCGAGCTCCCGTCGCTGGCGAGCCCGACCGACAGCACGACTCCGACCCGCACCTGCCGGAAGTAGACCGGCGCGCCAGGTGTCAGTCCGCCGCGTCGGCGCGCTTCGAGCACGAGCTCCAGTCCGTCGCCCCACGGGACCGGCACGGGCGGCTCCTCGATGCCTTCGAAGCGACGCGACGCCGGAGCGTCAGCGGGTCCAGCCTCGAGCGTGACGTAGCTCGAACCGAGCAGCGTGTCGAGCCCCTCGATGCCGGCCAGTCCGACGCGCGGCCGCGGGATCCACCAGCGCGATCCTTCGCGCGCCAGGTGGACCGCATCGGGTCGCAGGCGCAACGACACACGCAGTCCGCCACCGGAGGGATCGAGTCGCACCGATTCGACCGTGCCGATCGACGTTCCGCGGAAGCGCACGTCCGAACCCGCGTCCAGACCGTGCCCGACCTGGAAGGTGACCTCGACCACCGCGCCGCGCTCGCTCCAGTAGGACCACGCGAGCAGAACGGCGAGCAACGCGGCGAGTGCCGGCAGGATCCACGCCCAGCCCAGACCCTTGCGATCGGCCAGCGGTGCGTCGACCAGGGTCGCTTGGTGGGTGCTCACTGAGTCGTTCATCGTGCGGTCGGTTCGCGGGAGCGTTCGCTCGCCCACATGGCGTGCGGATCGAAGAGGGTGCTGGCGACGAGACTGAGCCCGACCATCGCGCCGAAGGCCGACACGCCCGGGCCCGGGTGGACGGCGACGAGATCGCCCAGCTTGAGAACCGCGACGAGCACGGCCACCAGGAGCACGTCGAGCGTTCCCCAGCGCCCGACGAACTCGATCGCGTGCCAGGCGCGCGCCCGGCGCTCCGACGAGCGCAGCCAGCGCGGCGCGGTCCCGAGCACCGCGATGCCGAGCAGCTTGAGCGGCGGGAAGACCAGCGAGCAGACCAGCACCGCCAGGCCCACCAGGACCTCGCCCGCCGCGAGCAGCGACACGACGCCCTGCGCGATGCTCGACGCGTGCGACCGGCCGAGCTGTTCGATCTCCATCAGCGGCAGACCGATCGCGAGGGGGAACAGAGCCAGCCCCGCGAGCGCCGCGCCGACGGCCCAGCGGTTGCGGCCGCGACCGGAGCCAGGCGTCGGCAGAGCGGTCGAGCATCGCGCGCACACGCGTTCGAGTCCGGCCGGCGCGGGCTCGACCCAGTGCGCGAGTCCGCAGCAGTGGCAGCTGCGGACCCAGCCTTCGACGGTGCGCGGTGCGGTCATGGAACGTGAACGCGCCGAACCCGGCGCGCGCCGCAGTCTAGGACGTTTCGCCCCGTTCGTCCGACACCGATCGCGGGTCGGGCCGGTCTCCCCTGGGTGGGTGGGTGGGTGGGTGGGTGGGTGGGTGGGTGGGTGGGTGGGTGGGGGCTGTGGATGGCCGGCCGCCGCACCGGTTCCGCTCGACGTGCTGCGTAGCATGGACCGATGGCCTCCAAGGAACTGCGACTCGAGTGTCCGTCCTGCCGTGCGCGACTGACGGCCGACGTGTTGACCCAGAAGGTCGTCGCCTGGCAACCGGCCGGGAGCGCGACCCCGTTCACGCGCGAGGCGGATCTCGCCGACGACTGGGCCCGCGCGGCGCGGCGCGTCGAGGAACGGCACGGGCGCGGGGTCGACCGCTTCGAGGCGGCGCTGTCCAAGGAGCAGGAGCGCGCGAACGACCTGGATGCGCTCTTCGCCCGGTCGAAGGCGCAGCGCGAAGTCGATCCCGACGCGATCGGGGCCCGGCGCGCGCGCGGCTTCGCTCCGGACTCCGACGATCCGGCGCCGCACACCGACGCCTGGATCGAGCGACTGGCCCAGGCCGAGCGCGCCGCACTCGCGGCCCGGGCCCGCGGACTCGCCGGTTGGGAGCATCGCGATCCGAGCTGGGGCTTCTTCGAGTACGGCAGCATCGGACTCGCGGTCGGTCCCGGCTACACGGAGGCGTTCGGCCTCGAGGGAGCGAGCGACTCGGAGCTGGACGCCGCCCTTCGTCACGCGGCCCGGCACCCCGAACCGACGGTGCGCCTGCTCCCGGTCGCGGACTTCGAGCAGAACGCCGAGCGCCTGCACCGGCGGGGCTGGCGAGTCGCCGGGCTCGATGCGGTCTTCTGGCGCGACCTGACGCTGCCGATCGAGGCGACCCCGCGCCGCTCGGCGGTTCGACGCGCGCTCGGAGGCGACCTCGAATCCTGGCGACGCACCCTGATCCGCGCGCTCGAACTCGCGGCCGACGACGAACAGCGCCGGCCCGAGCGGCTCGCCCACGAGTTCGACGATCCCGCGTGGCAGCTCTTCCTCTCCAGCGACGAAGGGCAGGACGTGGCGGCGGCTGCTTCGTGGATCGAGGGCCCGGTCGCGGTCATGGCCCAAGCGGCGACCCAGGTCGATCAACGCGGCCGCGGCCACCAGCAGGCGCTGATCGAGGCCCGCCTGCGCGCAGCCGCCGAAGCTGGCGCGACCACTGCCATCAGCCTGCCCGAGATGCGCGGGCCGAGCCAGTCGGCGACGCGCTCGCAAGGTTTCACTCTGGCCTACCACCAGTCGCTGTGGGTCCCGCCGGCGACCGACTAGGGCCCGACGTCCTGGATAACGGACGCGAGGCTCGTTAGACCGTTCGCATGAGCGACAGCCCGCACAGGCCCATCAAGGCCTACAACAACCCCGAATTCCTCAACAGCGCCGACGCCCGTCCGCTGCGGATCCTGTCCGAGTACCTCGAGCCCCAGCGGCGGTTCGAGGAGATGAGCATCAAGGACACGATCGTCATCTTCGGCTCGGCGCGCATCAAGTCGCGCGAGGCGGCCGAGAAGGCGCTCGAACTGGCGCGCGCGGACGGCGGCGACATCGCGAAGGCCGAGCGCGACCTCGAGATGTCGAAGTACTACGAGGAGACGCGCGAGCTGGCGCACCGGCTCACCACGTGGTCGAAGGGACTCGAGGGCACGGACCGCCGCTTCGTCGTCTGTTCCGGCGGTGGCCCCGGGATCATGGAAGCGGCGAACCGCGGCGCGTCGGAGGCCAAGGGCGAGAACATCGGACTCGGCATCTCACTGCCGTTCGAACAGTCGGACAACCCGTACATCACCCGCCGTCTGTCGCTCGAGTTCCACTACTTCTTCATGCGGAAGTTCTGGTTCTCCTACCTCGCGAAGGCGTTCATCGTCATGCCCGGTGGGTTCGGGACGCTCGACGAGCTGTTCGAGCTCCTGACGCTGATGCAGACCTTCAAGATCAAGAAGAAGATCGCGGTCGTCCTCTACGGCGAGGAGTTCTGGACCAAGGTCTTCGACTTCCAGCCGATGATCGACTTCGGGACGATCTCGCCCGGTGACACGGACCTCTTCTTCAAGACCGACTCCGTCGACGCGGCGTTCGACCACGTCTCGAAGTTCCTCGAGGAGCACTGTCTCGAGCCGGACCGCGGCACGGAGAAGGGCACGCCCGAACTGACTCTCTAGCTCGCGGCCGCTCCGGCCGCACCAGTTCCACCGCGCCGGTGGTGGATCGGGCACACCGATCCGCCACCGGCGCGTTCCGTGGAGGGGGAGGTTGCGATCCGCGCGGGCTTCCTTGAACCCGACTCGGGCGGTCCGTTCAATGGTCGCGCGAAAGGTCGTTCGCCACCCGTTCCCACGGGGTGTACGGCCCCCGCGCAGCCGCAACCAGGACCCTCGAGCCCCACCCATGTCGTCCACTTCTCGCACCGTCACCCTCCTGCCCGGCGACGGAATCGGTCCCGAAGTCATCGGCGCCGCCCGACGCGTCGTCGACGCCTGCGACCTGGGCATCTCCTGGGAGACCTGCCGCGCCGGCAAGGCCGTGTTCGAGGACGGCGACGCGACCGGCGTCCCGGACGAGACGATGGCCTCGATCCAGCGCAACCGCGTCGCGCTGAAAGGCCCGCTCGAGACGCCGATCGGATTCGGCGGCAAGAGCGCGAACGTCACGCTGCGCAAGATGCTCGAGACGTTCGGCAACATCCGTCCCGCGCGGATCATGCCGGGCATCGAGACGCCGTTCTCGGATCGTCCGATCGACATGGTCGTCGTGCGCGAGAACGTCGAGGACCTCTACGCCGGCATCGAGCACATGCAGACGCCGAGCGTCGCGCAGTGCCTCAAGCTCGTCAGCGAGCGCGGCTGCGAGAAGATCACGCGCCTGGCCTTCGAGGTCGCGCGTTCCCAGGGGCGCGGCTCGGTGCACTGCGTCACCAAGGCGAACATCATGAAGCTGACCGAAGGCATGCTGAAGCGTGTCTTCGAGCGCGTCGCCACCGAGTACCCCGAGATCGAGCCCAAGTACATCCTGGTGGACAACTGCGCGCACCAGCTCGTGCGCGTGCCCGAGGAGTTCGAGGTGCTGGTGTCGACCAACATGAACGGCGACATCCTCTCGGACCTCGTGTCGGGCCTCGTCGGCGGTCTCGGCATCGCGCCGGGCGCCAACATGGGCCTGCACGCGTGCATCTTCGAAGCGGTCCACGGCACCGCGCCCGACATCGCGGGCAAGGGCCTCGCGAACCCGACCGCCGCGATCCTGTCGGCCGTCATGATGCTGCGCCACATCGACGCGTTCGACGCCGCCGATCGCGTCGAGGCCGCCATCGCGCTGGCCATGCAGAACGGCCCGCGCACCGGCGATCTGGCCAAGCGCGGCGAAGGCGTCGGGACCGACGAGTTCACGAACGCGGTGCTCGACAACCTCGGCAAGGAGCCCGCCGGTTGGGTGCGCCGCCAGCACCAGCCGCTCGTCCTGCCCGACGTCGGCGAGTGCGAGACGGTCCCGAAGTCGCGGCGCGACATCGGCTGCGACCTCTTCCTCGAGGGCCGCGTCTCGCCCGGCGAGATCGGCGCGAGGCTCGAGGAGTTGGCCGAGGGCACGCCGCTCGCGCTCAAGATCATCAGCAACCGCGGCACGGTCGTGTACCCGCTGACCGGCGCGCCGACCGACTGCGTCGACCACTGGCGCTGTCGCTTCCTGGCGCGCGACCCGAAGGCCGATCTGTCCTACGCCGACGTCGCGGCACTCATGGTGAAGGTCACCCAGATCTACCGACTGATCCACCTGGAGATGCTGCTCGAGGTGGACGGCAAGCGCGCCTACGCGCTGGCCCAGGGCGAGGACTGAGCCCCGCACGGCGCTTCGACGCGAGAACGCCGCCGCCCCTTCGATCGAAGGGGCGGCGGCGTTCGTCGTTCGGGGCGGTGGTCCGCCGTCCGATCCGATGGGCGCAGCGATTCGCGAGCGGCCAGCCGCGGATCGCCCGGTTCGAGTCACTGCGTGCTGACGTAGCCGAGGCCCTCCAGCATCTCGAGCTGCGCGGCGCTGACCTCGCCCGCGTCGATCGCTTCCTGGATGCGCGTGTCCATGCGTTGGGCGAGCTCCTCGTTCTCGGGGTACGCCGTTCCGAACGTGTCAGCGATCTTGCCGCCCTGGCCCCAGTCCTTGACCTGGACGAACCAGTTGAAGACGCGCATGAAGTCCTCGGGTTTCACCAACTCGGAGTTCTCGTCGGCGACCTCGAGGAAGTCGATCGCCGCCTTGGGGGCATCGGTGTGGGTCAGCGATTCGATCCGCGCCATCTGGATCTCCATGTAGGTCCCCGCGCCAGGTTCGAGGTCGGCGAGGGCCTCGTCGTAGCTGGCCACGGCGGCGGCGTGGTCGCCGGCCTTGGCCTGGTCGAGGCCGCGCTCGTACGGATTGGCATTGGCGGCGGCATCGCCACCACAGGCGGCGAGCAGGCTGAGGAGGGGAGCGGCGAGGGCGAGGCGGATGGACGTGCGCATGGCGGGTCGGGCTGGAGCCGGTCTGTCGGTGTGCCGGTCGGTGGGCGAGTCGGCGATGGTGGCGCCGGCGCTTCGGGCCGGCGGAGTTCGGGCCCCGGGTCGCGACGGCGCGGTCCCAGGTCGTCCCGGAGTGGACGCATGGAGCGCCCTCGGTGTTCGTTCGGAGCAAAGCCTATCCCGAGCCGCCGTTCGAAAGAGCCCGTTCACCCGGGTTCCGCGGGCCGGGCGCTGCCGACGGATCCGGGCTGCGGGGCTCTCGGAAGGACGGCCGGATCCGAGGTCCGACCCCCTCCGAACCCCCTCCACGAACGCCCGATCCCGCCGCCCGGACCCGTCGTGCGTCGTATGCTTCGGCGCGCTGAGGTCCGCGGAGGAACCGTCGGGGCCCCCGCGGCGTCCCTTCGGAGCGGTCCGCCCGGTCCACGGTGTCGACCGCGCGCGGATCGGCACCGGACGGTTGGCGGGGGCGGGTCCGAAACGACGTGTGTTCTTCGGAACCCCCTCCGGTCAGCCCGTGCTGGTTCGGACCCCGTCGCGCCCACCCCGAGCCGCCCCTCGCCGGCGCCGCCCCTTCCCGGGGCCACAACGAACCATGCGATTCCTCCTTGCGCTCGTCGCTCTAGCCCTGCCCCTCGCCGCTCCCGCGCGCGCCCAGGTCGCCGCCGAGTCGGCCGTCGTCATCGTTCTCGACGACGTGGGGTGGCAGGACATCGTCGTGGCCCAGACCTTCACGTTCGATCTCCTGTCGGTCTTCGGGCGGCGCTTCAATCGCGCGTACACGACGTCGGTCTGCTCGCCGAGTCGCTACCAGATGATCTATGGCCGGTACCCGCACCGCGACTTCATCGGGGACGGCCTGGTCGCCAACGCGAGCGACCCCAACGACGTGGGCGTTCCGGCGCGCAGCATCTCGATCGGCTCGGTGCTCTCGGCCCAGGGCTTCTCGACCGCCATGTTCGGCAAGTGGCACCTGAACAACCGCGCCAGCGGCGTCGTGGAGGAAGCGCCCCGCGTGCGCGGCTTCCAGACCTGGCGCAAGGGCATCGTCGGCAACCTGATCAACGGCGAGGACCACTACAACTGGACCAGCATCAACGACGGCGTCCAGGTGACCGAGACCGAGTACTCGACCACCGTGATCGGCCAGTCGTTCCTCAACTGGTGGAGCAACACCGAAGGGCGCAAGCTGGCCTACGTCTCGTTCGCCGCCGCCCACGAGCCTCACAACGCCGCGCCCGCGAACCTCCTCCCGCCCGGCTACGTGATCGCCGACTCGGACCGCGCGCGCTTCGTCTCCCAGGTGGTCGCGCTCGACACCGCCATCGCGCAGATGGCCTGCTGCATCGACTTCTCGAAGACGCTGCTGATCGTCGTCGCGGACAACGGCACGCCCGGCGACGTGGTACCGCCGTTCCAGCTGTCGCCCGGCTACAAGCTGACCCAGTTCGACGGGGGGACCAACGTGCCCTTCTGGGCCCTCGGTGCCGGTGTCGTGCCGGCCGTCGGTGGGGGGACGGACGCGCTGATCCAGACCTGCGACCTGCCGGCGACCCTGCTCGAGGTCCTCGGCGTCGACGCGCCCGCTGGCTTCGAGGACTCGATCTCCTTCGCGGCCGAGCTGACCAACACCGGCCCGCCGATCCACGCGCGCCAGATGGCCTTCGTCCAGCGCTTCGGCCCGAACGGCGGTGAGGTCCCGGGGCTCCTGTACGACGACTGGGCCCTGATCCGCGCCGACGGGCCCAAGGTGCTCGTGAACGCCGGCTCGGCCGAGAAGGCCTTCGACGTGGTGCCCGGTTCCCTGGTGGCCAACGAGTGGGCGGACCTGGCCGGAACGGCGATGGGGGCCCAGTGGATCGCGGACGCTCTGAGCGCGCGCTCGGCGCTCCTGGGGCCCAACTGGCCCTACTGAGCGGTCCTGTCCCCCTTCGTCGGTGAAGGGGCGGGCCCATCCGATGGCGCTGGAGTCGCTCCGGGCCAGCGGCCGCGTCGGCCCGCCACGGGGTGGGGCGTCCGACGAGCCCGCAGCGGGAGCCGCCCAGGTGGCGTGGGGGTCCGCCACGGGGCTCGTCGTCACCAGCGAGCGAGGCCAGGCCGTCTCGGCGCGTCCCAGGGGCTCGTGGGGCCCGGTTTCGGGGCTTTCCAAGCCCTTGTGGGCGCGTGGCTTCAGGTCGTGGCCGAGAGGCTCCGATTGGAGTGTAGGCTCCGATCGGAGTACGATCGGAGCCTGATCGGAGTGTCGCGCGCTCCTCCTCGGACGAGGTGTGGCGCACGGTCGGGCCCCAGCGGTCGACCGACCCGCGCTCCGAACCCGCCCCAGCGGCCCCTCTCCACCCGTTCCCCAGCCGTGCGCGAGCCCAAAGTCACCGTCAAGATCCCCCGTCCGCTGTATCGCAAGATCCAGCAGGTCGTGGAGGACTCGGGCTTCAACTCGCCCACCGACTTCATCGTCTACGTGCTGCGCGACCTGATGGGGGAGGCCGACGAGGAGAAGAAGCCGGAGTTCACCCAGGACGAGCTCGACGACGTGAAGCGCAAGCTCAAGAACCTCGGCTACCTGTAGGCGGACCCATTTCCCCTCGGGCGAACCACCTTCCACGGCCCGCGCCGAACGCGGCGCCGACCCACCATTCGAACGAGCCGACGCTCCTCAGATCGGAGCCGACCGGACTCGCTTCCGCACGAACCCGCTTCCGCACGACCCATCCCCGCACCATGACCGCTACCGCTGCCACCGTCGCCCCCGTCCACGGCGGACTCTCCGAGCCGGTGAACCGCATCGTCGACGCCGCCTCCCTCTCGATCGACGCCGCCACGGGTTCGATCGAGGTCGACGAGACCGATCGCACGACCCTGTACCGCGTCGCCGACGGCACCCTCAGCCCGCTGACCGGGCCGATGGGCAAGGCGGACTACGACTCGGTGCTCTCGAGCGGCTGCATCGTGCGCGACGGGAAGAAGTGGGCCTGGACCATCCCGATCGTCCTGCCCGTGACCGACGCAGAAGCGGCCGACCTGTCCGCCGGGCAGACCGCCGTTCTGACCTTCGGTGGCAAGGCGTTCGGCACCATCGAGGTGCTCGACGTCTTCGACTGGGACAAGCAGCACTTCATCGAGAAGGTCTACGGCACCGAGCGCCACGACCACCCCGGCGCCGGACTGTGGCTGGGTGACGCGCGCACCAAGCTGGTGGGCGGCACGATCACGCTGCGGTCCTTCGAGGACGACCGCCCCTTCGCGGACCGCGTCATGTCCCCGACCCAGACGCGCGCGCTGATCGCCGACAAGGGCTGGGAGCAGTCCATCGCGTTCCAGACCCGCAACCCGCTGCACCGCGCCCACGAGTACGCGCTCGTCTACGGCGCCGAGGTGATCCTGCGCGAGACCGGCAAGAAGACCGGCGTCGTCCTCAACCCGCTGGTCGGTCAGCTGAAGGGCGACGACGTCCCGGCCACCACGCGCATGGAGACCTACGAACGTCTCGTCGCCGGCCGTTTCCTCGGTGAGGGCGACAAGGACGAGGAGCTCTGGAAGTCGAAGGGGCAGGACCTGAACGATCAGCTCGAGCTCGTCGGCCTCGACATGCGCATGTACTACGGCGGCCCCGCCGAAGCCGTCATGCACGCGATCTACCGCCAGAACCTGGGCTTCACGCACTTCATCATCGGCCGCAAGCACGCCGACGCGCCGTTCGCCGACAAGACCGCGATCTGGGGTGATTTCGACGCCCAGGAGATCTTCGGCAAGCTCGGCGGCGACCTCGCCATCAAGACCACGAACGTGGGCTTCGCCGCCTACTTCGAGGAGCTCGGCAAGGTGGGCCTGGTCCAGGAGAACAAGGACAAGACCATGGTCTCGATCTCCGGTACCAAGGTGCGCGAGCAACTCGTCGCCGGCGAGAAGCCGGACCCGCGGATCATGCGCGAGTCGACCGCGGAAGTGCTGGTCGGCTTCTACGCCACCAAGAAGTGACCGCAGGGGCCGCGTCGTCGGGGCACCTTTCGGGACACCGATGGGGGCCTCGGCGGCGCCGCTCGCATCGAAACGGGTCCGGGCTCGCCGTCCGGACCGACCTCTCCCCCCACTCGCGAACCTCGACCGATCGACGCCATGGGTCTCCTCGACGCCTTCAAGAAGAAGCCGGCCAAGCCCGCTCCCAAGCTGCCGCCGCGCCCGTTGCCCATGCGGGGCGGAATGCCTCCGCACCCCGAGCCCCAGGCGGACAATCACTTCGTCGTGATCACGCTGGATTCGTGTCGCTGGGACACCTTCATGGCGGCCGAGACCAAGTTCATCCCGAAGATCTCGGGGGGCAAGGTCGAGAAGCGCTACACGTACGCGTCGTGGACCGCGCCGTCGCACTACAACCTCCTGACGGGCCTCTTCCCGCACACGTCGCCGCCGAACGTGTACGCGTCGGAGTACTACAAGGAGGACTTCTTCAACTACAACGAGCGCCTCGGCGCTCGTGAGAAGACGGTCGACTTCGGCGCCATGGTCCCCGGCCTGTGGCTGCCCGAGTTCCTGCGCAACAAACTCGGCTACCGCACCGGCGCGCGCGTCTCGCTGCCCGTACTGAACCCGAAGACCGGCATCAACCGCTTCTTCGACTCGTTCCAGCTGATGGACAGCCACAACGACATGGCGTCCATGCTGCCGACGCTCGAGTTCAAGGACGACCGGCCGTCGTTCTACATGCTGAACGTGGGGGAGACGCACTACCCCTACGCGAAGCCGAACGAGGACTCCTCCATGTGGCCGCGCATCTCGGGCGTCAACGGCGTCTTCAAGAAGATGAACGACCAGGTGAATCCGGACAGCCCGGACTTCAAGGAGGAGTTCCAGTTCTTCGACCAGGACAAGATGGACGAGCTGAAGGAGCGCCAGATCGACACCGTTCGCTATCTGGACGGCGTCTTCGAGCAGCTCTACGACATCGTTCCCAAGAACACCCACATCGTCGTCACCGCCGACCACGGCGAGTTGTTCGGCGAAGAGGGCTACTTCGGCCACGGACCGATCATGCACAGCAAGTGCTTCGAGGTGCCCTACCTCGAAGGCAAGGTCCGCTAGTCGCAACACCGATCATCGAAGCGTCCGACGCTCGGCCTCGCGCCGCGCTCGCACGCCCAGCGCGCCGAACCGATCCAGGTCGGCGCGCCGTCTGCATCCAATCCCCAACCGCAACACCTGCTCCCTTCCCTCGACATGTCCTCCCAAGGATTCATTCTCTGGTTCACCGGACTCTCCGGCGCCGGCAAGAGCACCCTCGCCCAGTACGTGACCCCCAAACTGATCGACCTCGGCGTGAAGGTCGAGACGCTCGACGGTGACGAAGTGCGCGAGAACCTCTCCAAGGGTCTCGGCTTCTCCAAGGAGGATCGCGACACGAACATCCGCCGCATCGGTTACGTCGCGAACCTGCTGTCGCGCAACGGCGTCTGCTCGATCACGGCGGCCATCAGCCCCTACGAGGCGGTCCGCAAGGAATGCCGCGACATGGCGCAGGCGCCCTTCATCGAGATCTACGTCGAGGCTCCCCTCGCCGTGGTCGAAGAGCGCGACACCAAGGGCCTGTACAAGAAGGCCCGCGCCGGCGAGATCAAGAACTTCACCGGCATCAGCGACCCCTACGAGGCGCCGGCCAAGCCGGAGATCGTCGTCCACACCGGCGACGAGTCGATCGAGCAGTCCGGTGACAAGATCATCGGCTACCTGCGCGAGCGCGGCCTGTTGCCCGCCTGAGTCCTCCCGCCGCGGCTCCGGCTGCGTCCAGACTCCACCGACCGGCGCGCGTCCCTCGAGGGCGCGCGCCGGTCGTCGTTCCGAGCCGCCCGCCCTCGGCCGCCGCTCGCTGGGGGAGGAGGAGGGGGCCTCGGAACCCGCCGGCCCCCGAGAGCGTCCTCGTGAACACCGAGGTTCTGTCCGACCCGGCACCGCCGAGGCGGCCCGAGAAGGGGTATTCTCACAGCATCCTCCCCTCGGGCGCGGAACCCTGGCCGGTCGGAACCACCGATCCCATCGGGTCCCGAGCCCCGCGGGCGCACTTCGTGGTGTCGCTGCGGGTCCACCCCCGCGACGGATCCCCGAGCGACCGCACTCGCCCCCCCGGCGATCCGCGCGCCCTGCCGATAGGCCGTACGTCGTCCTCTCTCCCTTCGCCCAGCCGACCATCCGGTCGCCCGGACCGGGGTCCGTCCATCTTGGACGGCCGCCCGCGCCGAGTCGCGACCGCACGCACGCCCATCCCCTTCGGATGATCTTCGAACCCTCCCGGTCCCAGGGAGCCTGGATCCGCGCCGGCGCCCTCGCGCTCGCCGCCCAGGCCGTCCTCGCCTCGCCCGCCACCAGCGCCCCTCTGCCGGCCTACATCGGCCCCGGCGCGGGCTTCGCGGCGGCCGGCTCGGCGCTGGTGCTCGTCGGCACCTTCGCGCTGGCCTTCGCCATCGTCGCGATCTGGCCGATCAAGGCCGCCATCCGCACGTTCCGCATGCGCGGACTCGCGAAGCCCAAGGTCGATCGGATGATCGTGCTCGGCCTCGACGGCTTCGATCCCGACCTCTACCGCAAGTTCGCGGCCGAGGGGCTGATGCCGAACTTCCAGGCCCTCGAGAAGGAAGGCTGCTTCCGACCGCTCGAGACGGCCTACCCCTCGATCTCGCCGGTGGCCTGGTCGAGCTACGCGACGGGCGTGGACGCGTCGCGCCACAACATCTACGACTTCCTCACGCGCGACCCCTGCAACTACATGCCGGCGCTGTCCTCGACCGAGGTCAAGGAGCTGCCGAAGTCGCTCAACCTGGGCTTCGCGAAGATTCCGTTCGGCACGAAGGTGGTCACGCGGCTGCTGCAGAAGAGCCAGCCCTTCTGGAAGCTGCTCGGGAAGAACTTCGTCTGGAGCTCGATCATTCGGGTCCCGATCACCTTCCCCGCGCAGAAGTTCGACAACGGCGTGCTCCTGTCCGGCATGTGCGTGCCCGACCTCCAGGGCACGCAGGGTTCGTTCAGCTTCTACTCGACGAAGCCGCGCTCGGGCGACGCCCACATCGGCGGCCAGCAGTACGTCATCCGCAAGAGCGCGGCCGGCGTCGTCGAGTCGAACCTCACCGGTCCGGCCGGCGCCGATCGGCACCGCATGAAGTGTCCCTTCAAGGTCACGTTCGACGAAGCGAAGCGCGAAGCGACGTTCGAGGTCGAAGGCGAGAAGGCGACGGTCGGCTACCGCGAGTACACGCCCTGGATGCGCATCCCGTTCAAGGGCGCCCAGGGCATCGCGCGCTTCTACGTCCAGACCTGGGACGAGAAGGACGTCGAGATCTACGTGACGCCGATCAACATCGACCCGGACAAGCCGGCGATGCCGATCAGCCACCCGCTGGTCTACTCGATCTACCTGGCGAAGACTCTGGGCCCGTACGCCACGCTCGGACTGGCCGAGGACACCTGGGCGCTGAACGAGCGAGTCGTCGACGAAGAGGCCTTCCTCAAGCAGTCCTGGCTGATCTTCGAGGAGCGCAAGAAGCAGCTGTGGGACGTGGTCGAGAAGACGAAGAAGGGCTTCGTCACGGTGGTGTTCGACACCACCGACCGTATCTGCCACATGTTCTACCGCTACCTCGATCCGACCCACCCGGCCAACGCGGGCAAGGACACCGAGGTGTTCGAGCACACCATCCGCGATCTGTACGCGAAGATGGACGAGTTCCTCGCCGAGGTGCGCGCGAAGGTGAACGACAAGGACGGCAAGACCGTCTTCTGCGTGCTGTCGGACCACGGCTTCTGCAACTTCCGCCGCGGCGTGAACATCAACGCCTGGCTGCGCGACGAGGGCTACCTCGTGCTGAAGGACGGTGCGGAGACGAGCGGCGACTGGTTCGAGAACGTCGACTGGAGTCGGACCAAGGCGTTCACGCTCGGCCTGACCGGCATCTTCATCAACCGCAAGGGACGCGAGGCCAAGGGCATCGTCGCACCTGGCCCCGAGATGGAGAGCCTGTGTCGCGAGATCCAGGGCAAGCTCCAGGCCCTCGTCGACCCGGCCACCGGCCAGACCGCGGTGCTCGAGGCGTCGATCACCAAGGAGATCCACGGCGGGCCCTACGCGGACCTCGCGCCGGAGATCCTGGTCGGCTACCAGCGCGGCTACCGCCACTCGTGGGACTGCGCGACCGGCGCCGTCTCGAAGGACGTCTTCACCGACAACACGAAGAGTTGGTCCGGTGACCACTGCGTCGACCCGCGCCTCGTGCCCGGCGTCTTCTGGTGCAACCGCCCGATCAACACCGAGCGGCCCAACATCATGGACCTGGCGCCGACCGCGCTGGACATGTTCGGCGTCGACATCCCGAAGTACATGCAGGGCTCGTCCCTCTTCGGTGAGCGCGTGCGCGATCAACAGCTGCGCGAGTTCCCCAGCAAGCCCCACCCCGCGCCGGAGAAGATGCCGGCCACCACGAAGAAGCCGGCGGAGAAGCCGGAGCGCGTCTGATGCGACTTTGGACCAAGAACGCGGGGGCCTTCCTCGGACTCGGAGGGCTCGTGGCCGGTGCATTGGCACTCGGCGGAGCCTTCACCCCGGCAGCCGTGGTGAGCGCGCCCAACACCGCGAGCTCCGCGTCCGACGCGGCGACGCACCCGCGGCTCATCGTCCTCGGCGTCGACGGCATGGACCCCGACATCCTGCGCGACGTCATCGCGCGCTTCCCCGAGCGCACCCCGAACCTGCGTTGGCTGGCGGAGCAGAGCGGGATCCACGAGCTCGGCACGTCGCAGCCGCCGCAGAGTCCCGTCGCCTGGTCGAACTTCATCACCGGCCGCGATCCCGGCGGCCACGGCATCTACGACTTCCTGCACCGCGATCCGGTCACGCGTGCGGTCATCGGTTCGACGACGGTCACGACGCCGACGGGCTTCTTCGGACTGACCGGCGGAGACGTCGAGTCGACGCGCTCGGGCCGTGCGTTCTGGAAGGTGCTCGCGGACCACGGCGTGCCGGCCGACATCTGGCGCATGCCGATCAACTACCCCGTCGAGGCGAGCAACGGCGTCTCCTTCCCCGGAATGATGACGCCGGCGGTCGACTCGGCCTACGGCGAGGCGTCGTTCTTCACGACCGATGCGTTCGCCAGCGACCGCATCTCCTACAAGAAGCTCGACGCTGGTCTGACCGAACGCGGGGGCGTGATCGACGCGGAGCTCAAGGGCCCCAGCATCGGCGGAGAGGCCTCGTCGGCGCCGCTGACCGTCTACATCGACCGCGAGGCGACCGATCCGCGCACGGGCGAAGTCACCGGTGCAGCGGCGTTCGAGCTGGGCTTGCGCACCCTCGTGCTGCAGCCCGGGGAGTGGAGCGATTTCGTCCCGGTGGACTTCGGTGGCATCGGCGGCGTCGTTCGCTTCTACCTGCGCCAGCTCGAACCGCACGTGGCCTTCTACGCCTCGCCGGTCAACATCGATCCCTCGAACCCGATCTACGACGTCTCCGCACCGAAGAGCGCGTCCGCCGACCTCGCCGAAGCCATCGGCACCTACTACACGCAGGGGATGGCCGAGGACGTCAACGCGCTCAAGAACGAGATCATCACGGACGACGAGTTCCTCGCGCAGTCCGACCTGGTCTACACCGAGCGCAGGCGGATGATGGACCACGCGTTCGAGCGCTACCTCGACAAGGAGGAGGGCGGCCTGCTCTTCTTCTACTACTCCACCGTGGACCTGATGTGCCACATGCTGTGGCGGCACAGCGACGCGGACCATCCGTTCCACGACGCCGCCATGGCCGGGGACGACACGGCCTGGTGGAGCGGTCGCGAGGGTTCGGCCTGGAAGGACGTCGTCCACGACATCTACCTGAAGGTCGAGCCCGTGATCGAGGACATCCGCACTCGCATGGACGCCTCCGGCGAGCCGTGGGAGCTGATCGTGATGAGCGACCACGGCTTCGCGCCCTACAGCCGCAAGTTCTCGCTCAACACCTGGCTGTACGACAACGGCTATCTGGTGCTCTCGGCCGGCATGGACAAGGAAGCGCGTTCGGGCACGCCGCCCAACCGTCGCGTCCCGCTGGCCGAACAGGTCACCCTGTCGATGCCCGGCGTCACCGACTGGTCGAAGACGCGCGCCTACGGCATGGGGTTCAACGGCCTGTACCTCAACCTCGCGGGGCGCGAGGGCGTCGCCGCGCACGGCGAGGACGGCGAACCGGGCATCGTGACCGCGGGCGAGCGGCGCGCGCTGCTCGAGAAGCTCAAGGCCGAGCTCGAGGCGATCGTCGATCCCGCGACGGGCAAGAAGGTCGTGCGCCGCGCGGACATCGCCGAGGACTTCTACGCGAACAAGGAGCGCCTCGCCGACGCTCCCGACATCCTGGTCGGGTACGAGTTCGGCTACGGCAACTCGGACGAGTCGTCGCTGGGTCGCGTGACGTCGGCCGGTCGCGGCGACGGCGCCGACTGGATCGAGAACAACACCGGCGGCACGTTCAACGGCAGCCACCTCATGTCGCCCGACGTGGTCGGCGGCATCCTCATGTCGACCAAGAAGGTGCGCGAGGGCCAGCACGGCCTCGCCGACCTCACGGTCGAAGTCCTCGCCCACTACGGCGTCGAGCCCCTCGAGGGCATGCACGGACACCGCGTGCTCGAAGACTGATCGAGCGCGCCAGTCACTTCATCAACACCACTCCCTCCAACCACCGAAGCACCATGTTCGGCAGCGGCAACAAGATCAAACTGGATCCCGACCTCATCGAGCGCGTCAAGCGCGTGTCCGAGGTCGCGGGCTACGCCTCCCACGAAGAGTTCATCGCGCACATCATCGAGCGCGAACTCCAGCACTTCGAAGGCGCGGACTCCGACGACGACATCACCGAGAAGCTGCGCGGCCTCGGCTACATCAGCTGAGTTCGGCGCCGGCCAGACATGAACCCGGTGAGCGTGCCCTGCGCGCTCTCTCTCCCCCCAGACCGCCTCATTCTCGATGGACTTCGTCAACAGCATCTGCTCCTCAGCCTTCTCTGCGCTCATGGGCGCGATCGGCTGGATGGGCTGGTTCGGTGCTCTCGTCTTCGTGAGCGCCGTCTTCGGCATCATCGCGCTGTTGATCTTCAAGCAGATCAGCTTTCAAGGCGGGATCAAGTCCGTGAAGGACAAGATCAAGGGGGCGATGATCGAGATCCGGCTCTATCAGAACGATCTGCGGATCGTGGCGAAGGCGGTGCTGCGGGTGCTCGGGCGGAACTTCCAGTACCTGGGGCTGAACTTCGGTCCGATCCTGCCGCTGCTCGTTCCGTTCGCGTTCTTGGCCGCCCAACTGATCACGTGGTTCGCATTCATGCCGATTCCGGTCTGGACTGACGCACGTGGCGAGTGGATGCCAGGCAAAGGTCACGAGGTGGTCATCGTCCTCGACGACGAAGCCAAGGGCGACATCCGAGACGTTCGGGTCGTGCTTCCCGATACGTTGCAGCGCATGACGCCCATCGTGCGCAATGAGCGGAAGGGACTGATCGCCTTCGAGGTCGTCGCGGTTGCCGAGGGTGACGAGGTGATCACGATCACTTCGCCCAGCGGCGAGGTCGTCACGAAGCGCATCGTGACCGGCGAGGAGCACATGGGTCCCTTGGAGGGGGTGCGGGGGCGCGGCTTGAAGGATCTGTTCGAGAACCCGGCAGAAGGTTCGCTCGCCGACACGTTCGTCTCGCGGATCGCCTTCGTCTATCCCGCGCGTTCGATCCAATACATGGCTGATGGGATCTTCGGTATTGGACTGTTGTTCCTCATCTTCTCGATGCTCGCGGGCGTCGCGATCCTGAAGCCGCTCAAGATCCAGATCTGAGCGGCGCTCGGGCACCAACCTCGTGTACTCCCACGCCGTCGAACGCGCGCTCGCCGTCGCCATCGAGGCCCATGCGCCTCACCGGCGCAAGGGCAACAACGACCCGTACGTCGTGCATCCAGTGCACATGGCGCTGCTCCTGGCCCAGCTCGGTGCCGACGAGGTGACCGTGCAAGCGGCGCTCCTGCACGACGTGGCCGAGGACGCCGACGACTGGGACCTGCCCGGCCTCGCGCGCGCGTTCGGCGACGACGTGGCGAGCGTCGTGGCGGAGTTGACCGAGGACAAACGGCAGAGCTGGGAGGTCAGAAAGCGCACGGCGCTCGAACACGTGCCGCACCTCTCCGAACGCGGTGCCGCGGTCAAGTCGGCCGACGTGTTGCACAACCTGTCGAGCCTCGCCGCGCACCTCGAGTCCATGGGCGACACGAACGCCGCGTGGCAGCCGTTCAGCGGCGGAAAGGAGCGCACGCTGACCCAGCACCGCGCGATGGTCGCGGCCCTGTCCGCGCGCACGAACGAGCGCTTGGCCGATGCCCTGCGCACGACGTTGGGCCGCATCCTCGCGGTCTGCGGCGAGACGCTCTGAGTCGAGCGCGCGACGGCGCCGTTCTCGGTGCGTCGCCGTGCACCGTCTCGCCCCGTTCGACGCGCTTCTCCGCGTCGCGCGCTTCCAGCCGCCACGGGACGCCGCGCTCGCGACCGAACTCGCCCTCAGACGACGCCGCTGTCCCGCAGCGCCCGCATGATCCGCTCGGCATCCGCCGGACGGCAGATGAGCAGCTCGTCGTTGCGCGGATCCAGCTGGTTGTAGATCTGCTTGTCGCCGTTCAAGCGGCTGACGTGCCAACCCAGCGCGAGGGCCACGCACTCGGGCGCGCAGGTGTCCCACTCCTTGACGCCGGTCTTGTGGACGTAGGCGTCAGCCTCGCCGAGCAACAGGCGCGAGGCCTTGTAGCCGACGCTGCCGACGGGCACGAGTTCGTGCTCGCCAAGTGTCGTGGCGAAGCGCTCCATCCAGTCGGGCGTGTGGCTGCGGCTGCAGACCAGTCGCATCGCACCTGGGGTCCTGCTGTCGCCCAGCAGCAGCGTCGACGTGCCGTCCTCGGGCACGCCGTCGAAGCCGTGCCGCAGCGGTTCGCCCTCCGCGCACACGCCCCACAGCACGAGGCCGAGACTCGGCAGGGCGACCACGCCCAGCGCCGGTTTGCCGTCGACGACGAGCGCCACGTGCACCGCCCAGTCCACGCGTCCGGTGCGGTACTCCTTCGTGCCGTCGAGCGGGTCGACGATCCACGTGCGCGACTTCTTCGTGCGCGCCGGGCTGTCGACGGTCTCCTCGGACAGGAGGCCGTCGTTCGGGTACGCCGCGCGGATCGAGCCCTGCAGGTAGGCGTCCGCCGCCTGGTCGCCGACATCGCCGACGATCGTCGGGTCGGTCCAACGTCCGGACGCGCGCAGGGCCAGGACTCGTTCACCCGCTTCGCGCGCGATGCGGCGCGCGAAGCCCAGTTCCGCTTCGAAGGAGGCTGTCATCCGAGGAGTCTACGCAGCCCCGCGCGGCCGTCCCGAGCCCTATCCGGCGCAATCGCCGCCCGCGCGCTCAGGCGTTCGGACGCGCCACCGGCCCCGACCAGGAACCCATGCCGCCCGCCAGGTTGTGCAGGCCCGCGTAGCCCTGGCTGGCGAGCAGTTCGCAGGCCGCCGCCGAGCGCCCGCCGCCCGCGCAGTACACGAGCATCGCGCCCGCGCCCTTCGGCACCTCGGCCAGGCGCGCCTCGAGCTGCTCGATCGGGATCAGCTGGGCGCCGGGGATGATGCCCGTCGCCGTCTCGCCCGGGGAACGCACGTCGAGCAGGTGCAGCTTCTCTCCACCTTCGACGAGTCGTTGTCCCTCGCGCGCGTCCACGTCGCGCCACAGTCGGCCTTCGAGGATCTGATCGCGGTCGAGCGCCGTGCCGGCGGCGACCTCGGCGAGCAGCGCGCGCGTCGCAGCCAGTTCGCGCTGCACCTCCTCGGCCAGGTTCTGGGCGTCGCGTCGAGCGTCGCGCCGCGCGTCGTCGAGGTCCTGTTTCGACACGCCGCCCTTCTTCGCGGCGCTCGTGGCGACCAGGAAGGCGAGGAAGGCGAAGAAGAGTGCGAAGTACTCCATGGAGGTCGAGTGGTGGGAGGGAGGTCAGCGTTCGCCGCGGCGGCGTTCGACGGCGCGGGCGACGGCCGGTGCCACGAAGAGCAGCACCACGACCACGACGCCGATGACGATCAATTCGCGCGAACCGAAGAACGCGACGGGCGGCGGAGCGAGGCAGTGGCCGATCACGACCGACCCCGCGGCACGAACAGCCCGAGCGACGCGGTGAACCCGTGCAGGAAGGCGCGCGGTCCCACCTGTCCGATCTCGCCCATCGCGAAGAAGCCGCCCAGCGGCAGGTTCGGACCCAGGGCGCGTTGGACGTGGCTGACGTCGTGGTGCGGGCTGCCGAACATGCGCTCGCCGCGGCCGTTGCAGGTGAACATCAACGCGCCGGCGCAGCCCTGCCCGCTGGCTCGGGTCAGCACGCGTTCGATGTCCTCGCCGGCGGACTCCGCGTCGCGCAGCAGGAACTGGATGGTCTGGCCCTTGCGCAGGTTGTCGCCCACGGCGATCGCGCGGCTGGTGGGGTCGGCGCCGAGCAGGCCGCGCGCCAGGAAGTCGTCGCGGTCGAACTCGCTCTTGTTCGCGTCGACCGCCACGCCGACGAACGGCCCGCGCTGGAAGGCTTCGCGCTCGTCGCTCTCCATCGTCGCCATGGTCTCCATCAGCACCTCGAGCGCCGGGCGACCGCCGAGCGTCAGCACGTGCCCGTCCTCGATGCCGGTCACGACCCACGGCTTGCCCACGGGTCGGCAGCCCTGACTGACCGCCGGTCGCAGTTCCGCCGCGCCGCGGACCAGCGCACCGATCGCGCCGCCGTCGGTCACGCCGTTCGCGTCGAAGACGATGTTCTGCCCCGGTCCCATGCCGCCGCTGGCCATGCCGCCGACCACCGGGAGGCCCGGATAGCGCTCGCCGAGGACGTCGAGGTACTCCTGCGCCGGGAACGAGAAGGGGTCCGCGAGCAGCAGCATCGACGTGTCGCGTCCGTCGTCCGCGATGTCCGGTGGGGGCGGGAGTTCGCCGTCGAACGCCGCCCGGAACGCGGTCACCTCGGTCTTCGGCAGGTGCGCCGCGAACAGGGACAGGGCGGGGCCCTGCTCGAGCTCGCGGTCGTCGCCCAGCACCGACTCGCCGGTGCAGCCCAACAGGGTCCGCGCGCCGGTGGCGGCCACGAGGCGTTCGGGGATCCGCTCGAGCGCCCCGGCGTGGTGGTGGGTGAGGAAGCAGACGAGCAGGTCGACCGAGCGCCCGTCGAGTTGGGCGCTGATCGAAGCTGTGGCCTCGTCCAGGGCACGATCGGGGTCGGCTTCGTTCGTGAGAGCGGCGGCGCAGGCGAGATCCATGGCGGGATCGTACCGGTGCGTCGATGCCCCAACGACGCTCTCCGGCCGCAACCCGCGGGATCCGGGCCCATTCGGTCGGAGCGCGCGCCCACGGTGTCGGCATGTGGAGCCGCGGGTCCTCTTCGGGCGGGAACTCGGAGCGCGCGAGTCCGTCGGCGACACCGCGGGTGATCTGCGGGAAGCGGTGCGGCTGCACGCTCCAGAAGGTCGAATGCCCCGTGCAGGAGTCGGTTCCAGGGCGCAGAATGGGAGGCCGATTTCCCGGCGACGCCCCGCCCCGCGGAGCCCCCGCGCAGGGTCTCCGACGGCTCCGACCCCTCCAGATCCCGGAACGCCCGGGACTCGGAGCGCCGGAGGTCCAGCAGCTCGCCGCGTCCGTCCGCTCACCGTTCCGAACTTCCGCGCGGCAGCCACCACTGCCCGCCACCGCCTCAACGAATGACCGTGAACTCCCAACCCGGCGCCGAACTGCCCCTGCAGAGCCAGGAGAACGTCGTGATCCGCTTCGCCGGTGACTCCGGCGACGGCATGCAGATCACTGGCAACCAGTTCACGACCACCTCGGCGATCGCGGGCAACGACCTCGCGACGCTGCCCGACTTCCCGGCCGAGATCCGTGCGCCCGCCGGCACGCGTCCGGGCGTCTCGGGCTTCCAGGTGCGGTTCAGCTCGTCGGACATCCACACGCCCGGCGATTCGCCCGACGTGTTGGTGGCGATGAACCCGGCGGCGCTGGTCGTGAACATCGCCGACCTCAAGCCCGGCGGCATCGTGCTCGTGAACACGGGCAACTGGGGCGAGACCGACCTCAAGAAGGCGCGCCTGGCGAAGGATCCGCTGAAGGACGGGACGCTGAACGGCTACCGCCTGATCGAGATCGACATCAACCAGCGCGTGAAGGAAGCGCTCACCGACTCGCCGCTCTCCGCGCGCGACGTCCAGCGCTGCAAGAACTTCTACACGCTCGGGCTGATGTACTGGCTGTACAGCCGCCCGCTCGAGCCCACCGAGAAGTGGCTGAAGGCGAAGTTCGGCAAGAAGCCCGACCTGGCCGACGCGAACATCACGGCGATGCGCGCGGGCTACAACGCCGGCGACATCCAGGAGCTGTTCCAGGGGCGCTACGAAGTGCCGCCCTGCGACACCCTGCCGCCCGGCACCTACCGCAACGTGATGGGCAACGAGGCCCTCTCGATGGGTCTCGTCGCGGGCGCCGAACTGGCGGGCCTCGAGCTCTACCTCGGTAGCTACCCGATCACGCCGGCCTCCGACATCCTCCACTACCTGTCGGGCTACAAGAACCACGGCGTCGTCACCGTCCAGAGCGAGGACGAGATCGCCGCGATCTGCAGCGCGATCGGCGCGTCGTTCGCCGGAATGATCGGCATGACGTCCACCTCCGGTCCGGGCGTGGCGCTCAAGACCGAGGCCCTGGGCCTGGCGATCTCGACCGAGTTGCCGCTCGTGCTGGTCGACGTCCAACGCGCCGGCCCGTCGACCGGCATGCCGACGAAGACCGAGCAGTCCGACCTCTACCAGGCCGTGCTCGGCCGCAACGGTGACGCGCCGCTGCCCGTCGTGTCGTGCTCCACGCCGTCCGACGCGTTCGAGTGTGCGATCGAGGCCGTGCGTCTGGCCGTGCGCTACATGACGCCGGTGATCCTTCTGTCCGACGGCTACATCGCCAACGGTTCGGAACCCTGGCGCGTGCCGGACGCCGACTCGCTCGAGCCGTTCCGCGTGAAGTTCCAGACCGAGACGAAGGACTTCCACGCGTTCAAGCGCGACGACCGCCTCGTGCGTCCCTGGGCCAAGCCGGGCACGCCGGGTCTCGAGCACCGCATCGGCGGCCTCGAGAAGGACGAGCACTCCGGCAACATCTCGTACGACCCGATCAACCACGAGCGCATGACGCACCTGCGCGCGAACAAGATCATGGGCATCCAGCGCGAGATCGCGACGCCCGAGGTCTTCGGCGCGAAGGAGGGCAAGTTGCTCGTCGTCGGCTGGGGCTCGACCTACGGCTCGATCCGCAGTGCGATGGAGATCTGCCTGCGCGACGGCAAGAGCATCGGCGCGATCCACATGCGCCACATGTGGCCCTTCGCGCCGGGCCTGGCGGAGCTGTTCGCCCGCTACGAACGCGTGCTCGTGCCGGAACTCAACCTGGGTCAGCTCGCGCGCCTGTTGCGCAGCGAGTACCCGGGCGTCGAGTTCATCTCCTACCCCAAGGTGCAGGGCCTGCCGTTCTCCACCGCCGAACTCGTCGCCCGTTTCGACGAACTCGTCTGATCCGCTCCGCGCGCCGAACCACACCGTCATGTCCGACAGCAACGTCACGCCGCTCACGAAGAAGGATCTGAAGTCCGACCAGGAGGTCCGTTGGTGCCCCGGTTGTGGGGACTACTCGATCCTCAACTCGGTGCAAACCGTCCTCGCCGACCTCGGCATCGCGCGCGAGAACCTGGCCGTCATCAGCGGCATCGGCTGCTCGAGCCGCTTCCCGTACTACATGAACACGTACGGGTTCCACACGATCCACGGCCGCGCGCCGGCGATCGCGACCGGCGTCAAGATCGCCAACCCCGAGCTCTCGGTGTGGATGATCACCGGCGACGGCGACGGCCTCTCGATCGGTGCGAACCACACGGCGCACATGCTGCGGCGCAACGTGGACGTGAAGGTGCTCCTGTTCAACAACCAGATCTACGGTCTGACGAAAGGACAGTACTCGCCCACGTCGCCCGTCGGCCTGCGCACCAAGTCCACGCCCTTCGGTTCGATCGACCGGCCGTTCAACCCGGTCTCGTTCGCGCTCGGTTCCGGTGCGACGTTCGTGGCGCGCACGATCGACACGCACCCGAAGCACATGGAGAAGATCTTCCACGCCGCCGCTCAGCACAAGGGCACCGCGTACGTCGAGATCTTCCAGAACTGCGTGATCTTCAACGACGGCTGCTTCGACTCGGTCGCCAATCGCAAGGTGCGCGACGACCGCACCTTCGACCTCGAGCCGGGCCAACCGATGGTCTACGGCAAAGAGGGCGACAAGGGCGTGCGCTTCGACGGCTTCGACGTGGAGTTCACCGACGCGGCGAACGCCGAGGTCTGGGACCCCACGCGCCCGACGACCGCCGCCGCGCAGATCCTGGCCGAGCTCGATGCCGACCACGAGAAGCCCACCGCCATCGGCATCTTCCGCCAGGTCCAGGCTCCGACCTACGACGGGGGCGTGCGCGGTCAGGTGAACCAGGTCCTCGCCACGAAGGGCCGCGGACGACTCGAGGACCTTCTGAAGCGCGGCGAGACCTGGACGGTCAGCTGAACGGCCGACCGAACGAGTGGTGACGCGGCTGCTCGCGACGACCGCGTGCCGCTCACCGACGACCTGCACACACGACCTGCACCGACGACCCCAACTCGGCGAACGCTCATGGAACTCGACCGCTTCTCGCTCGCTGGTCTGCTCGCTCTCTCGGTCCTCCTGCAGGGCTGCGGTGACGCGAGTTCGCACGACTCCACCGAGGCCGGCGCTGGCGCCCAGGCGAACTCGGCCGAGACCCAGGTCGTGCACTTCACGGTCGAGGGCATGGGCTGCGAGGCCTGCCCGCCCCAGGTCCGCAAGAAGATCGCGAGCCTGGAAGGCATCGAAGAGGCCGACGTGGACGTGGATCTCGAGTCGGCCACCTGCGACGTCCGGCTCCAGCCGGGCGACCCCGACGTCGAGGCCATCCTCGCCTCGGTCGAGGGCACGCAGTTCACGCTGAAGGCGAACTGAGCCCGGCGGCCCGGGCGAGTGGGGCGACCTTCGGAGCCACGGGCTCCAATAGCGGGGGACATCCCCGATCCAGGCTGGTGCCAGGGGGGCGGTGCATCCCTTCGTGTGGTCACGGCGAAGGTCTGTGGGACCATTCACGGGGCGCTCCGCCGCTCGATGGCGAGCGGACCGGACGCGCCACTCCCGTGAACCACACGCGAACCACAACCAGAACCATGAATCGATCCATCATCGCCGGCCTCGTGGCCGTGCCGGTGCTGCTCGTCGGCTGCCAGAGCCCGGACGAGACCAGCACGACCAACACCACCAGCTCCGCTCAGACCCTGGACGCCATCCCGGCCTCCCAGCAGGTCGTGCTGAAGATGACCGGCATGACATGAGCGTCCTGCCCGGCGCAAGTGCGGTCCGCACTGCAATCGGTGAAAGGTGTGAAGAACGTCGACATCGACAACACCAACAAGACGGCCACGGTCGTGTTCGACGCCGCGAGTGGTCTGAGCCCGAACGACCTGGTCGCGGTCTTCGAAGGCACCAAGTTCTCCGCGAAGGTGGAAGGCTGATGTTCCGAGCCACCATCGCCGCCACGGCAACCGCCCTGGCTCTTTCTCTCTCCGGCTGTTCGGCCGAGGCTCCGTCCACCGCGACGTCCGAGCCCACAGCGAACGAAGCCGGCACTCCCGACGCCTCCCAGCTCGTGACCTTCAAGGTCGACGGGATGACGTGAGGCGCCGCCTGTCCTCCGCAGTTGCGGAGGGCCATCGCGAAACTGGACGGACTCGCCGAGGGCGACGTCGAGGTCGACTACAAGGCGAAGACGTGCTCGATCCGCGTGCAGGAGGGTGACCCCTCCGCCGAAGCGATCATGGATGCCGTGAACTCGGCGTCGCGCTTCACGCTCGCCACCAACTGAGCGAACGACACCGACCCGTTTCGAGCCGAGGGCCGAGAGCGACATCGTTCGCTCTCGGCCCTCGGGCATCGGGGCCCGCTCGTCTCACTTGCCGCCGACGAGTTCCCCGAGTTTCTCGAGCGAGTTTCCGGCGCGTTCCCGCAGAGCCTCGAGGTTCTCGGCGCCGCTGCCGCGCAGCTGCTCCATCAGCTCGGGCAGCTGTTCGCGCAGCACCTCGAGTTGCTCGAGCTTCTCCTGGGCGGCCTCGCGTGCGGGGCCCTCGGCCTCCTCGATCTGACGCTGCAGCTCTTCCCTGCGCTCGGCCAGCGCCTCGCGACCGGCCTCGAGCTGGTCGGCGATCTGCTCGCGCTTCTCGGCGGTGAACTCGGCCAGGACGCTGCCGATCTCGCTCGCGCCCTCGCCGATCGTCCGGCCGGCGTCGCGCAGACGGTCCTTCTGGTCGTCGGAGCAGCCGCCGAGGAGGGCGCCGGCGAGGACGAGAGGGGCGAGCAGGAGCGAGGACGTGCGGGTCGTGCGGGTGGTGTTCATGGCGGAACGAGCCTACCAGCGGCGAGCCCGGCCATTCACCCAGAAGGGGCGGCGAACGGACCGCTGCACGATCGCCGCCACTCCTCGAAGCCTCCGCCCGCGCGGTCAGCCGGTGCGCCGCAGGAACGGCGCCCCGCCGCGCAGTTGGGCCTCGCGCTCGGCCTCGTCGAGCACCCGCCGCAGGTGCGCCGCCAGGGCCCGGACGTTCGGTTCGAGGACCATCGAGTCGTGGTCCCCGGGCACCTCGCGAACCTCGAGCCGGGCCACGTGGCGACTCCAGCCGTTGTCGTCGTGGACGACCTCGCGCCACTGGTTCGCTCGCCGACCGCCGCGCAGCTGGTAGACCACCGGCAGCGCGGGGCGGAAGAGGTGCACGGACCCCTCGTAGTCGCGCGTCTCGTAGCGTTCGAGCGCGCGCCGGAACGCCGCCTCGATCGCTTCGTCGTGGAACTGACCGCCCTCGGCCGCGTCGGGTCCACCGGGACCGGCCGCCTTGCGCCGCTGCTCGAGCTGCCAGGCCAGACGATCCTTCGCCCATGCGAACAGGTAGCCCGGGCCGCGGCGCGCGATGCGTTGCGCGTGGATGTGCAGCTTGTCGAGCGCGTCGATCGGATCGCGGTAGGCGAGCGGCGTGTCGAGCAGCACCACGGCCGAGACCTCTTCACCCGCCGCGCGCAGCTGGTGCGCCATCTCGTACGCGGTCAGCCCGCCGCCGGAGAAGCCACCCAACAGGTACGGCCCGTTCGGCTGCACCGTCCGCAGCTCGGCGATGTAGTCGCGCGCGGCCTCCTCGAACGTCTCGTGCGGTTCCAGGTCGTCGAACAGCCCGCGCGCCTGGAGTCCGTAGAACGGGCGATCGCTGCCGACCAGACTCGCCACGTGACGCAGGTTCAGCACGTTGCCGAACATGCCGGCGACGAGGAAGAAGGGTGTGCGCGACGTGCCGGCGGCGGCCGCGCGGCTGTGCATCGGCACCAGGTGCACGAAGCGGCGCGATTCGCGATCGGCCTCGGCCGCGCGACTCGCCGTTCCGGTCTCGGGCGCGGCTGCGCGAATCAGCTCGGCCTGGGCCGCGGGCGTCGGTGCCTCGAACAGCACGCTCATCGGTTGGTCGACGCCGAAGGCCTTCTTGATGCGTGCGAACAGGCGCACGGCCACCAGCGAGTGACCGCCGAGGTCGAAGAAGCTGTCCTCGACGCCGACGCGCTCGACGCCGAGCAGTTCCTGGAACAGCTCGACCAGAGCGCGCTCCACGTCGTCGCGCGGTTCCACGTAGTCGGAGTCGAGGTCGGGCCGCTCGAAGCGCGCGCCGCCATCCTCGCGCTCCTCGCTCGCCGCGGCGCCCGCCTCGGCGACGAGGGCCGGGACGTCGAGCGTCGAGACGAACGTGTGGTGGGCCGAGCCCTCGCCCAGCACGCGCCACAGCGCATCCATGCCCTCGTCCTCCGTCAGCCCGAGTCGCACGCGCCGCGCCAGTTCGTCGCTGGCCTCGCTGCGGCGTCGGCGCAGCGCGCTCTCGTCGCGCACCAGTTCCTCGGGTCGCGGCGCGGGCAGGTCCTTCGGCCGGAAAGTCTGCGCGAGGCGGTGGATCGCGAAGCCGCGTACCTCCATGAGCAGCGCGCCGCCCGCGTCGAGGATGTCGACGTCGAACGCGAACTCGCCGTCGAACGAGCCGGCTCCCGCGGCGGGTCGCGCGACGGCCCAGATCTCGGCCGCGAGCGGCGCGTGGACGACGACGCGCTCGTAGCGCACCGGCACCCACAGTCCTTCGCTCGCGTCGTAGCCGGGCACCAGGTCCATCGCGAACCCTGTCGCCAGGTCCAGGAGTCCGGGGTGCAGCGGCCACTCGGCGAGGTCCGTGCGAACGTCCTCCGGCAGGGCGAGGCGCGCCAGCTCGAAGTCCGCGCCGCGACGCACTTCGCGCAGCACGCGCCAGCGCGGACCGAACGCGAGGTGTGCTTCCTGCGGACTGACGAGCGTGCTCGATCCCGAGTCGCCGTTCGCCGCGGCTCTACGTTCGCTCGAGCCGATCAGCGCCATGACGTCGACCGCCGCGGGCGTCTCGACGCGCCGCAGACCCAACGTCGCCGTCGTGTGCCGCTGCCAGTCGTCGGCGGCCGACCGTCGGCTGTGCACCTCGGCCCGGTAGCCGGCGGCGTCGGGCTCGAGCACCACGCGCACCAGGACCTCGGCGTCGTCCGGCACGCACAGCGCGCGGAAGAACGTCAGATCTCGCACCGTGAAGGCACCGACCTCGCCCAGTTCGCGCAGCGCGGCGCCGAACAGCTCGAACGAGCCGGTGCCGGGCAACAGCGCGTCGCCCTCGGCCGTGCGGTGGTCGTCGAGCACCCACAGATCGCGCGTGTTCCACCGCCCGTTCAGCACGCGCCGCCCGTCCTCGTACTCGGTGCGCGACTCGAACAGCGGGTGACGTGCGAGCCCCTTGCGGACCCCGCTCTCCTCGCCGCCCGCCGCGGCGCGCGCGGCCATGCCGACGTCGCGCCAGATGCCCCAGGCGAGTGCGGTCTCGAACTCTCGACGCGCGGTGCCGTCGTTGCCGCGGCGGTCGGCCCAGGCGTCGAGGAACGCATTGGCCGCGGCGTAGTCGATCTGGCCCGCGGCACCGATCGCGGCGCTCGTCGACGAGAAGTAGACGGCCGTTCGCGGCTGTTCGTCGCCGAACACGGCGCGCAAGGCTGCGTCCAGAGCGACGGTGCCGTGGACCTTCGGCGCGAGGACCTCCTCGACCGCGTGCAACGCTCGGTTCGCCAGCAGTCCGTCGTCCACGACGCCCGCGGCGTGGAAGACGCCGTCCAAGCGGCCGAACGCGTCGCGGACCTGTTCGAGCGCGGTGGCGAGCGCCTGCGGATCGGTGACGTCGGCGGCCAGCGGCAGAACCGTCGCGCCCGCGCTCTCGAGCTCGCGCACCGCCCTGATCCGGCGCGACGTCCCGTCCTCGTCGCCCTGGGCCGCGATCCACGCGTCCCACTCCGCGCGCGGCGGCAGCGTCGAGCGGCCGAGCAGCGCGAGTCGCACGCTCGAGGCCTTCGCGAGGCGACGCGCCAGCGTCAGACCGATGCCGCCCATACCGCCGGTGACCAGGTAGGCGCCGCCGTCGATCGGCGTGAAGGCCTCGCCGCGGCCGGGCGTGGCCGGCGCGATCAGGCTCGTGAAGCGCTCGTCCTGGCGCCGTGCGACACAGCCGTCCGCGAGCGGCGCGCGCGCGTCGAGCTCGGCCAGCGTCGCCGTGACCGCCGCGGCGACCTGGGCGTCGAACCCAGCGGTACGCGCCATGAATCCCGTCGGACGGCGGTCGAGTTCGACGTCGAGCAGACGCGCCGACAGACCAGCCGCCTCGCGCGGCAAGGTGCGCACGGCGCCCAGTGCGAGTGCCTTGGCCGGCTCGGCGACGCCTTCGCCCGCCACGGACACGACGCCGTTCGCCACGACCAACAGTTCGACGCCTTCGGTCAACTGCTCGCCGATCAGCGACTGGCCGAGGAAGAACAGCGCGTAGAAGCCGCGCTCGATCGTCTCGTGGAAGCGGCTCGAACCGGGGCGGTGCGAGTCGTCCTGGGTCAGCGACCACAGGTGGACGATGGTGCTCGGCGCGCGACCCGCGGCGACCAGGTCGCGCAAGAGGAGGTCGTAGCCCTCGCGGCCGTGCTCCGGTGCCAGCGCGAAGCGGAACGTGTCGAGTCGCGCGTAGGCGTCGCCCGGGACCACTTCCGTGACCACGGCGCCGCGCTCGCGCAGGTCCGCCGCGACGCGCTCGCCCACGCCGGCGGCGTCGCGCAGGACGAGCACCTGTTCGCCGCTCCAGTCGCGCGCACAGGTTCCGAGCGGCGCGCGCTGCCAGACGCGACGTGCGAAGTGGCGCTCCGGATCGTCGATGCGTCCGATGGCGGCGCTGGGGGCGACGACCGGATCGGCGTCGATCCAGTAGCGTCGGCGCTGGAACGCGTAGGTCGGCAGCGACACCCGGCGACGGCTCTCGCCCTCCCAGAACGCAGCGGCGTCCGCGATCGCGCCGGTGGCCCACAGACGCGCGTGCGCGGTCTCGAACGCAGCCGTGTCGTCCACGTCCTCGTCGGGGTGGCGCAGGCTGTGGAAGGCGTGCTGGTGGCGCGCGTCGGAGAGCCCCGCACGCGCGAGTGAACTCAGCACGCGCCCCGGACCGACTTCGAGCAGGACGCGGTGTTCGCGTTCGGCCAGCACCTCGACGCCGTCGGCGAAGCGCACCGTCGAGCGCAGATGGCGCACCCAGTACTCGGGATCGGTGGCTTCCGAATCGGTCAGCTCGCGCCCCGTGACGTTCGACACGATCGGGATCGTCGGCGGAGCGAGGGCGATGCCGCGCAGGTACGCACCGAACTCCGCGAGGATCGGCTCGAGCAGTCGCGAGTGCGCCGCGATGTCGATCGCGATGCGCTGGAAGTCGAGTTCGCGCTCCTCGAGCGTTGCGGCGAAGGCGTCGAGCGCCGCGGCCGGTCCGGACACGACGCACAGGTCGCGCGCGTTCACGCAGGCCAGGTCCAGGTCCGTCGGCAGCACCTCGCGCACGCTGGCTTCGCTCGCGGCGACGGACAGCATCCCGCCGGCGGGCACGCGCTCGAACAGCTGACCGCGCAGCAGCACGAGACCGAGCGCGTCCTCGAACCCCATCACGCCGGCCACGCAGGCGGCGGTGTTCTCGCCCATCGAGTGACCGAGCAGTGCGCTCGGCGTCACGCCGCGCTCGAGCCACACCTGCGCCAGCGCGTACTCCACGAGGAACAGCGCCGGAAGTTGCAGCGACGGACGCTCGAGCTCACGAGCGAGCCGTGCGCGATCGGCGTCCGCGGCGGGGTAGAGGGTCGAGCACAGGTCGACGCCGCGGCTCGCGAGCCACTCGAACCCGCGCGCCATGTGTCGCCGGAAGGTCGCATCGGTCTCGTACAGCCCGCGCGCCATCTCGACGTGTTGCGCTCCGCCACCCGCGAACAGGAAGCAGACGTCCGCCGGGCGTTCGCCGCAGCGGTGTGTGAAGACGCGGCTGCGGTCACCGGAGCGCAGCAGCTCGCTCGCCTCGGCCGCGTCGCGGGCCACCAGCACGCGCCGTTGGTCGAACGCGCGGCGACCGACGCCGAGGGTGTAGGCCACGTCGCCGAGGTCGAGCTCGGCATCGGTCGCCAGACGATCGGCGAGCCGCTCGCCGAACCCGTCCAGCGCCGCCGCGCTCTTCGCGGACAGGAGGAACGGCTGGAAGCGGCGCGCGGACGGCGTTCCGGGCGCGAGCGCCGGCGCTTCCTCGAGCACGACGTGCGCGTTCGTGCCTCCGACGCCGAGCGACGTCACTCCGGCGCGTCGCGGCCGAGCCCCGGGTTCCCAGGCGCGCGCGCGGTCGTTCACGAAGAAGGGCGTCGACGCGAAGTCGATCGACGCGTTCGCGCGCTCGTAGCCGAGACTCGGCGGCATCAGTCGGTTCTCGAGCGCCTGGGCCACCTTGATCAGCGACGCCACGCCGGCGGCCGTGTCGAGGTGCCCGATGTTCGTCTTCACCGAGCCGATCGCACAGGTCCCGGTCGCGTCGGTCGTCTCGCGGAACGCCTGCGTCAGGGCCGCGATCTCGATCGGATCGCCGATCGCCGTGCCGGTGCCGTGGCACTCCACGTAGTCGATCTCGTCGCCCGTGACGTCCGCCACGGCCAGAGCTTCCGCGATCGCGGCCGCCTGCCCGTCGACGCTCGGCGCCAAGTAGCCGGCCTTCCCCGAACCGTCGTTGTTGATCGCCGATCCGCGGATCACCGCATACACGTGGTCGCCGTCGGCGAGCGCGTCCTCGAGCCGCCGCAGCACGAGGATGCCGACGCCGCTGCCGAAGACCGTGCCCTGCGCGCGCTCGTCGAACGCGTGCACGTGACCGTCGGGTGACAGGATCTCGCCGGCCTTGTACAGGTAGCCGTGCCCGTGGGGCAGTTCGATCGTCACGCCGCCCGCGAGCGCCATGTCGCACTCGTGGCTGAGCAGGCTCTGCGCGGCCTGGTGCACCGCGACGAGGCTCGTCGAGCACGCCGTCTGGACGTTCACGCTCGGACCCTTGAGGTCGAACAGGTAGGACGCGCGCGTGGCGAGGAAGTCCTTGTCGTTCCCCGTGTGACGCAGGAGGAACAGCCCGACCTCCTCGACCGTGCGGCGGTTGCGCAGCAGGTTGTTGGCGAAGTACGCGCCCATGCCACAGCCGGCGAAGACGCCCACCGGACCGTCGAAGCGCTCGGGCGGATGGCCCGCGTCCTCGAGCGCTTCCCAGACCGCCTCGAGGAAGTGGCGGTGCTGCGGATCCATGATCGCTGCCTCCTTCGGGCTGAGGCCGAAGAAGTCCGCGTCGAACTCGTCGAACCCGTCCAGCGTCGCGGCGACCGGCACGAAGTCCGGATCGTCCAGCAGCTCCTCCGGAACGCCCGCGCGCAGCAGCTCGTCGCGCTCCAGCCGCCGGATCGATTCGACGCCCGCCGCCAAGTTGCGCCAGTACGTGCGCGCGTCCGGCGCACCGGGCAGGTGCGCCGCCATCCCGACGATCGCGATCTCGGCGCCGGTGGGGCCGGCGTCGTCCGTGGGTTCGAGATCGTTGGTGGTGTCGGAGTGGGTCATCCGATCGTGCTGGTCGAGGACGGGGGGATCAGGAGGCGTTGCGACGGCGGCGCATCAACTCGCGCCGAGCGGCTCCGCGTGCGGCGCCGCGGGTGCTGCCGTCGGCGAGCGCGC
Source organism: Rohdeia mirabilis (assembly GCA_007750655.1). Taxonomy (GTDB): domain Bacteria; phylum Planctomycetota; class UBA1135; order UBA1135; genus Rohdeia; species Rohdeia mirabilis. Next base: position 4,233,024 of record CP036290.1, on the reverse strand, counting down.
GCGGTCCGCCGCTGGCTTCGCCTCCGACGAGACCCGCCAGTCCGGCGACGGTGGGGAAGCGGTAGAGGTCGGTGAGCGACAGCGTCGGAGCCAGGTCCGACACCAGTTCGCGGTGCAGCTGGACCACGAGCAGCGAGTGCCCGCCCAGCTCGAAGAAGTTGTCGTCGCGACCGACCGACTCGAGGCCCAACGTCCGCGCGAAGACCTCGGCCAGTCGGCGTTCGACGTCGCCCTCGGGCGCGACGGGTTCGGGCCGCGTGCGCGCGAGCAGTTCCTCGGGGCGCGGCAGCGCGTTCCGATCGACCTTGCCGTTCGGCGTCAGCGGCAGGCTCGGCAGCTCGCAGATCGCGCTCGGGACCATGTAGGCCGGCAGGCAAGACTCGAGCACCGTGCGCAGTGCTTCGGTGGACACGACGCCGGGCTTGGTCGGCGCGACGTAGGCCACGAGTCGCACGTCGCCGGGGGTGTCCTCGCGAGCGACCGCGACCGCGTCGTGGACGCCGATGCCGGCGCGCAGGCGGGCCTCGATCTCGCCGAGTTCGATGCGGTAGCCGCGGATCTTGACCTGGTGGTCGTTGCGGCCGAGGAAGCGCAGCCGTCCGTCGCCGCGCCAGGCGGCCAGGTCGCCGGTGCGGTAGAGGCGACCGGTTCCGAACGGGCTGTCGACGAAGCGCTCGGCCGTCAGATCGTCGCGACCGAGGTAGCCGCGCACGACGCCCTCGCCTCCGATCCACAGCTCGCCCGGAACGCCGGCGGGCACCGGCCGCATGCGCTCGTCGAGCACGAACAGCGACGTGTTGGCGATCGGATCGCCGATCGAGACCTCGTCGTTCCGGCTCATGTCCGCGGGCACGTCCCAGGTGCTCGACCAGATCGTGGTCTCGGTCGGGCCGTACATGTTGGTGACGCGGTCCGGACCGATCTGCACGAGCTCGCTCGCCAGATCGGCGGACAGCGCTTCGCCACCGACCATGAGGTGCCGAAGGCGGCCGAAGCTCGCGCGACTCGCGGGATCGGTCGCCAGCATGCGCGCCATCGACGGCGTGCACTGCAGGTGGGTCACGGCGTGGCGCTCGATCAGCGCCGGAAGCGTGTGGTCCTCGAGCGCGGCGGCGACCGCAGATCCGGTGCCGGTACCGCCGACGCGCGTGGCACGGAAGACCTCGGCCAGGCGCTCGAAACTGCCCATCATCGTCTCGCGCTCGACGCCGTAGTCGACCAGGCACGCGACCTCGTCCACGCCGATGGCGCACACCTCGGCCACCCGCGCGACGCACTGCTCGACGGTGCCGAAGAGGCCGCTGGTGGTGAAGTAGCGATCGAACGCGTGCTCGAGGATCGCGTCGCGCTCCTCGTCCGACAGGCTGGTCAGGTCGACGTCGGTCGAACCGGCCGTCTGCTTGAACGCGGGGAACGACCAGGCGTACTTCTTGACCAGGCCGATCGACGCGTCGAGGTAGCTCTTGAGCGGGCCGCGAACGGTCGCGCGCACCGCGTCCTCGCTCTCCCCGACGAAGGCGTGCAGCATCAGCGTCACGGTGCCGCCGGCCGGATCGAGTCCCGCCTCGGCGCGCGCGGCGCGGTAGATCGCGATCTTCTCGGCCACCTCGAGGGCGCTCTGGCCGAGCAGGTGCGTCAGGACGTTGGCGCCCATGGCACCGGCGCGGCGGTACGTCTCGGGGTTGCCGGCCGACGTGATCCACATCGGCAGCTCGCTCTGGACCGGCCGCGGCAGCGACAGGCGCGGGATCCGTTCGCCGAACGGGTTCTCGAACTCGACCTCCTCGCCGCGCCACAGGCGCTGGAGCTGGTCCACGAACTCGAACAGCAGTTCGCCGCGCTTCTCGAAGTTCTGCGGCGCGAGCACGAAGTCGTCCGGCTGCCAGCCCGACGCCGCGGCCATGCCGACGCGCCCGTTCGACAGGTGGTCGACCACGGCCCATTCCTCCGCGATGCGCAGCGGGTGGTGCAGCGGGACCACGCACGAACCGGCGCGGATCTGGACGTTCTCGGTGCGCGCCGCGATCGCCGCGGAGATCACCGACGGGTTCGGGAAGGGACCGCCGAAGGCGTGGAAGTGGCGTTCCGGCGTCCAGATCGCGGTGAAGCCGTTCCGGTCGGCGAACTCGGCCGCGCCCATCGTCAGCGCGTACTTGTCGGGACCCTCGCCGTCGTCGTTGCCCCACAGGAACATCGAGAAGTCGAGGTCGCGGTCGGGCACCCGCGGCGCCGCGGCGGCCGGGGTCCGTGCGAGCGCGAGATCGCGCTGTCGTTCGCGGTACACGACCACGTGGAAGCCGCGCGTCAACGTCCACAGGAGTTCGAGCACCGAGATGTCGAACGACAGGCTGGTGACCGCGAGCCAGGTGCCGGGCACATCCGAGCCGATGCGCTCGTCCATCCCGGCGAAGAAGTTGACGGCGTTGCGGTGCTCGACCTGCACGCCCTTGGGACGTCCCGTCGAACCGCTGGTGTAGATGCAGTAGGCCAGGTCGGTCGGTGCGGGAGCCGCGAAGGAAGGGCGACGCATCGACGTGTGCGCCACCTCTCGCGGATCGAGCGTTCCGACCCCTTCGGGGCAGGCGCCGTTCCAGCCTTCGGTCAGCACCAGCCCGGCGCCGGAGTCCGACAGCATCAGGTCGAGGCGGTCGGTCGGATAGCCGGGGTCGAGCGGCAGGTAGGCGCCGCCCGCGCGCCCGACGGCGAGCACCGCGACCACGAGCTCGAGACCGCGTTCGAGGTGGACGCCGACCAGGCGATCGCTCCCGACGCCTTCCTCGACCAGGCGCGCCGCCAGGGTGCTGACGCGCGCGTCGAGCTCGGCGTAGGTGAGCGTCGTGCCTTCGAACGAGAGCGCGGGCTCGTCGGCGAAGCGGCGGGCAGCGGCTTCGAACTGACTCGCGATCGTCGCGGTGCGATCGAGTTCGACCGCGTGGTGCGTGTCGAGCAGGGCGGCGCGTCGCTGTTCCCCGACCAGTTCGACCTCGTCGAGGGCCACGTCGCCGCGACGGGCGATCTCGCCCGCGAAGTCGACCAGGGCCTCGACGAAGGCGCGCGCGGACTCGTCGTCCAGTGCGGCCCGTTCGTGGCGCAGCGTCACGAGTCCACCCGTCTCGACCCGGAACGTCGCGCGCGTGCCGCAGTGCGCGCCGTCGTCGCTGTCGATCGCGACGATGCCGACCGGAAGAGCGAGTCGACCGGCGAGGTCTCCGCGTCCCGTCAACTCGGGCCGACGCGCGACCGTGTCGACCAGGTAGGTGCCGCGGCGCGCGGTGCGCATCGCCGTGCTGCGGACGTCCTCGAGCTGCTGCGCGAAGGTCCAGTTTCCGTCGTACTCGACCGTGAACGGCACGTTCGAGCTGAACAGTCCGTCGCAGCCGCGGGCCAGTTCGGCCTGGCGTGCGGCGCGGTAGGCGAAGGTCTGGCGGGTCGTCGCGCTCGTGCGCGCGAACCACGCACCGGCCAGCGCCGCGAGGGCACAGGCGTCCTGGCCGAAGCGTTCGACGAAGGCGCGCGGCAGGTCGACGACGATGTCGCTCGAGCCGACCGAGGCCGAGGGCGAACCGGATCCGAAGGAGAGGTCCGCGGGCGCGGTCCGGGCGAGTTCGCGCGCCCACGCCGCCTCGAAGCGCGTGGTGACGCGGTGCGTGGTCGTCAGGCGTCCGAGCACCCGCTCGGGCGGCGACTGCAGCGCGCGCCCCGCGGCGAGACCGCAGTCGTTCGGCAGGACGGGGCTGCCGCAGGCCCGCCGCAACCCGCTCAGCGCGAGGGCTCCGGTTCCGCAGGCGATCGTGACCTCGTCGCCGTCGACCGCGACGACGGTTCCGGGCGTCGCACCCGCCACGGCGTCCACGGCGCGCGCGCGCGTCACCCAGACGGGCCCGCTCTCGGTGCTGAGCCACGGCGATCCGATCGGCGCCGGGTAGGGTCCGAAGTCGAGCGCGCGCACCAGGCGTTCCAGCTCGTCGGCACCGCGCGTCGGATCGAGCGCGCAGGCGGCCGCCGGACGTTCGTCGCCGCGGCACAGACGGCCCGGTCGGTCGTCCTGGGCGCGCGCTGCGAGCGTGCCGCCGAGCAGTGCGTCCGCCAGTTCGTCGAAGCTGTCGAGTCCGGCCTCGAAGCACTTCGTGTTCAGCGTCAGCGAGGTCTCGTCGGCGTCGATGGCGAAGCGGCGCGTGGCGACCAGCTCGCCCTCGTCGATGCCCGAGGTGATGCGGTGCCAACTGACGCCGTGTTCCTGGCGTCCGTCGATCAGCGCCCACACCGGGCAGTGGAGGCCGGCGTAGTCCGGGAGCGGCGCGTCGTGGAAGTTGAAGGCTCCCGCCCGCGGCAGCGCGAGCGCGGCGTCGGGGAGCAGCGCCAGGTGCGTGATCGCGAACAGGTGGTCGAAGCCCTCGCCGCTCGCCAGCTCGCCGATCCAGTCGTCGCCGGTCGCGAGCACCGCGAGGCCGCGCGCCGTCGCCCAGTCGCGCACGCGCGCGGTGGCCGTGACGACCGCCGCGATGTGGAAACCTTTTCCGAGCAGGCGGTCACCACACTCGCACAAGAGCGAGTCGGCGCCGACGAGGACGGCGGAGAGCGGACGCTGCGCGGACGAGGCCAGATCGGCGCCGTCGAGGGGACCGTGAGACATGGTGGGGCGATGACGAGGTGACCGCGCGCCCGGGGTGGGCACGCTCGACCGCCGCTATCGGCACCCGTGCGGCGCGATCCACACCTCGAATGCCGGTCTCTTCGGGCGCCGGCCGTCTCGCCGCGTCCACCTGCGCGGCCGTCGCCCGTGGCCCTTCCGCCGCGACCCCGCGTCAGCTGCCCAGTTCGCGCACGTGCGTCGCGCTCGCGTCGAGGAACAGCTCGCCGTCGGTCCCCGGTCCGCCGGCGAGCAACCACTCGAGGCCCGCGCGCACCACCGGCGCGGGCGTGGCGAGCGGCGGCGCCACGGCCACCTCCAGGGGTTCGGTCAGGCCGTCGCCCGACAGCCAGATCGACGTGCGTCCGCCGCCCTGACCTTCGCGCAGGTAGAGCGCGCGCTGGCCGTCGCGCAGCCGGTACGACCGCGTCGCCGCGATCCACTCGAGCTCGTGCGCGAGTCGTCCGGTGATCCACGTGCCGACGAGGTAGGCGCGGACGAGGCGCAGCGCTTCGGGCGCGACGACGGTTCCTCCGGCTGCCGCGGCGCTCGCGCGTGTCGCGCTCGATCGGCCGCCATCGGGACGCGCTTCCTGCGGCTCCGAGTCGTCGTCGGCGTCCGTTCCACGCACCCGGCCGCGGGCCAGGGCGTGGGCGGTCGCGAAGAGAGGGGCGGGACGGGCTTCGACCTCGAGCGCCCCCTCCGCGCGCCACGCGAGACGCACGTGGTCGCCCTCGCGCACCAGGGCGAAACAGGCGTCGCGCTGGCACAGTTCGGTGTGACGCAGGAGCAGCTTGAACGTGCGCGGCGCGTGCTTGGCCAGCCACGACTGCGACTCGGCGCTCATCCAGACCCGCGGCGCGGCCTCCGTCGTGTCGTCCGCGATCGCGGATTCGACGAGCTGCGGCAGGGGCTCGAGCGGCCACGGATCGAGCAGGTCGCGCAGGGTCGGGCCGCCGGACGCGCCGCCGTGTTCGCGGCCACCGCGACCGTCCGCGCGGGGCGCCCGCGCGCGCACCAGACGCTCGCTGCGGCGATCGTCGCGCCGCTCCACGCGCACCCGTGCGTAGGCCTCGACCTCGCCGCCACCCGGACGCGGGAGCTCGCGCGCGAAGACCAGTTCGAGGCCCGCGCGATGGATCGTCGTTCCGCGTTTCACAGGTCCTCCTCCAGGACCCACACGGGTGCCGACTCGGGCGCCGTGGTGGGTCCCTTCGCGGCCAGTCGGCGGCGGGCGTTCTCGGCGCGCGTGAAGCGCAGGCGGCCGTGCGCGTCCGCTTCGAAGACGAGCAGCCAGTAGGGGAACAGGCGCGCGTCGCGTGCGGCGTCGAGGTCCGTGATGGCCGAGGGCCTCCAGTCCGCGCTCTCGAAGGTGGCGCTGCGTTCGTCGCCCGCGCCGATCTCGTCCACGCTGCCGGTCGCGAAGGTCCACTTCACCGGCGCGCTCGCGACGCGTCGATCGAGACTCGCACGAATCGCGGAGTCGTGGGCCACCGCGCCCTGGCTCTCGGCGGCGCCGCGCAGGCGTGTCTCGAGGACGATCGCGAGCCGCGCGAGGTCCGCGTCCCGGGCATCCGGTGCGGTCGACGAGCTCGCTCCGAGCGGTTCGAGCACGCTGCTCGCGAAACGACCCGCGCGCCCGCTGCGCACCGCCGGTCCGAACAGGCCCGCGCGCGCCAGGAGTTCGCCCAGGCCGTCGATCTCGGGCGGCGTCGCGCCCACCGGTGCCCACCACGCGCCGCCGGGCGCGCGCTCGTTCGCGAACAACAGCGCGCGGCCGTCGAGGTCGCTCGGCGCCGAACCCCGGCGCAGGCGCAGGTCGCGTCCGCCCGGCGCCGCGATCCGCTCGGGCAGCGGCGGACCACCCGTGAGGTCGATCACGTCCACGACGTCGAGTTCGCGCGCGTCCGCGTCCGACGCCAGATCGTCGCCGTCCGCGATCGGCGGGGGCAACGGCACGAGGTGCGCGATCAGGTCCGCGAGCTGGGCCTCGTCGTCGATCCGGGTCGGCGCGACGAGCCGCGCGAACGATCCCGCTCGCCCGCCGGTGCCGAGGTCCGCGAGACCTTGCCAGCCGGCGCGCGGACCGGGGCGGCGCGTCGCGCTCGCGAGCACGTGCCGGTGTCCGTCCGGGTCGCTGGCCAGAGCCAGGCCGGTGCGCACCGCGTCGTTCACGCGCCGGAGCCCTCGACGCGCTCGAACGGCAGGAACAGGAGGTGGTAGCCGCCCGCCGACTCCTGTTCGACGAAGTGGATCGAGTCGGTGCGTGCGTCGACCTCGAGCGTGCGCGCCTCGCCGTCCGGTCCGCGCCAGGGCAACAGCGCGCGGCCGTCCTCGAGGTGCGGTTCACCCAACAGGTCGGGGTGCGGCCGCTCGACGCGCAGGCGATCGCCTTCGCGCAGAAGAGCGGTGAAGCGCGGCACGTCGGCCGGCGCGCCGTCCTCCTCCCGTCGCATCGGACGCGAGTCGAGCAGGAGTCCGAACAGTTCGCCGGGCTGGAAGCCCGGCTCGTAGCGCTTGGCCAACGAGCCTTCGTCCTCGGCGAACAGGTCGCGCACGGGCAGGTCGTCGGGATCCTCGGTGACGACGAGCGGCGGCGGTTCGTCGGCCCCGTCGGCGCCGTGGCTCACCGGATCGGCGCCGCCCGGTGCGAACAGAAGTCGCAGCACGGCCGCGCGCTCGGGCAGTTCGCCCGCGCGGCTCCAGAACCGACCGCGCTCGCGCCAGAGAGTCACGGGCGTGCGCAGGGCGCCGAGCGGGATCGCCGCGGCCCGCGAGACCGACAACGGCGGGGCGAAACGGAACGCCGCGTCGGGGCGACGACTGATCAGGAAGATCAGCTTGTCGGTCAAGAGCTCGTCGTCGCGCACCCACAGGACGCCGGCCAAGGGGTGCGGGCTCTCGTCGGGCGCGTAGCGGCGCCGCCACACCGGGTGGAAGCGCGCGAACCACATCCGTTCCGGCAGATTCCAGCTGCGCACCACCGCGCGCACGGTCTGGAAGGTGACGACCGCTCCGGCCGCCGCGTACAGCAGCGCGAACAGCACGAGGGCCGGCGGCGCACCCGCTTCCTCGAGGAACGTGTCCCAGCGCGCGCGCTCCTGGTCGAGCGACAGCGTCCACTCGAGCTGCGCATCCGCGAAGCTCACCGGACGGTCGGTGCCCCAGTCCCATCCGATCGCCCACAGCGCGCCGAGCGTGAGCACGAGCCGCGTGACGAAGCCGAGGCGCGCGTGGAACCAGCCGACCACGTAGACGAGAGTCGCGACGCCCGCCCACAGGAAGATCGTCGTCGAGCGCCCTTCGACGCCGGGCCCGTGGATCAGCGTGTGCAGGTGGTTCGTGCCGACGAAGATCGCGACCAGGCTCAGCACGTGGAAGCCGACGTACAGCACGGTCGACCACCACGGACGCAAAAGTCGCCCCGTCAGCGGGCAGTACGGTCCGAAGACCGGCGCCTCTTCGGGCCGCGGCGCCGCGAGGTGCACGGCCGTGACCGTCGGGCGACCCGTGGCCGCCGACGGGTCTTCGAAGGGGTCGGGCGCCGCGCTGGTCGGGTCCGTCACGGCTGGCCGGGGGAGAGCGGCTCGCGGATCAGCGGCTCGCGGATCGGCGGAGCGGGGCTCACGCGTCCCCTTCGCGCGCCGAACGGTCCCCGTTCGAACCACCGCGGTTCACGTCGCTCTCCTCGAACTCGATCTCGGGGTTCAGGCCGAAGGGCGACGACGTCGGGTCGGACACCTTCTGATCGGGAAGCGCGCGCGGCGGTTGCGGAGAGAGCTCCTTCACGCCGAGCAGTTCGGACTCGACGGTCGTCGCCAGCTCGGTCGGATCCGTGCGCCCGTAGGTCTCGCCCAGTGCCGCCACGTCCTGCGCGGCGGCGGCGAGCGTCGACCGCAGTCCGGTCAGGCCCTCGGACAACTCTTCGAGTCGGCCCAGTTGTCCGGCGACGCGCGCCAGATCCTTCTGGTGCGCGGTGCGGCGGGTGCGCAGCGACTGTTCGAGCGCGGCGATGACGGCGCCGGCGAAGTCGCGGGCCATCTGGGTCGTGATGCGCGCGCGCGTCGAGTCGAAGAAGCCGGCCAGGCGCTCGACCACTTCGTCCTCGATGAAGTCGAGCGTGTCGTCGCCGAAGCGGCGCTGCTTCTCGGCGCGCGTGATCGACTTCGTCGGGTTCGACGCGTTGCCGAGCACGCGGCGGCGGATGGCGGCGCGGCTGCGGAAGAGGATCCAGTCGAGGATCGTCTTCTTGACCGGCAGGCCTTCGACGTCGACGCGCAGCTGCACGTTCTCGGCGTAGCCCCGCGGCATGATCCCGACCAGGCCTTCGCCCGCGTAGGCGGCGAGGCTGGTGCGGACGCGCTCGAGTTCGCGCTCCACGTCGGGACCGTACTCGGCGCCGGCGGTGGGGGTCTGGACGGCGGCGCGCAGACGTTCCTCGACCGCGGTCGCGAGCTGCGTCTGGTAACCGAGCAGGATCGGCGACAGCTCTTCGTCCAGCAGCGTCTTGAGTCCGTCGTCCGTGCCCATCCAGCCCTCGATCGAACCGCGCAGGCCCTTCAGGCTGCTCTTGCGCAGGCGCGCGGCCTCGGCGTCGACCTGGTCGGCGAGCGTGCGTCCCAGGGGCTCGAACGCGGCGTTCCAGTCGTGGTCGATCAAGTGCTCGAGAACGGTCAGTTCGTCCACGAGGCGCGCGCGTTCGGCCTTCAGGCGCGCGGCGTCGTCGGCGAGTCGCTTGAGGCCGGTGTGGTTGCACAGCCCGCGCGCCTCGTCGATCAGCGCACCGCCGTGGCGCAGGCTGTCGCCCAGGAACGCGACCAGGTAGTCGGTGCTGTTGAGGTAGTCGGTCAGGTCGTTCAGGAACGCGCGGAAGTCGTCCGGGGTCTGCTCGCCGTTCTCCTCGGGCTGCAGGCGACGGGACGCCGCGCGCAACAGGTCGATCGGGTAGATCTTCAGACGACCGTGTTCGACGGCTTCCTTCAGCGACGCGCTCATCGCCAGCGTCTCGAAGGCTTCGATCACGCGCACCGGGTCCTCGCGCTCGAGGCTGGGCGACAGCGATCCGTCCGGGCGCAGGTCCATCTTCGCGCTGTCGATGTTGACGACGAGGAAGATGCGGCTGAACAGTTGCAGCAGCTGGCTGAACTCGTCGAACACCTGCTCGAGGAACAGGTTGTCGGTCTTCACGACGAAGATGGCGCAGGCCGCGGTGTTGCGGAACTCGCGCGTCATCCGGTCGTAGCCGAACTTCATCTTGCTGTAGAGGCCGGGCGTGTCGACCAGCACGGCGCCCGAGGTCTTCAGCTCTTCCGCCGGCACGCGCACGTCGATGCGCCGGATCGCCTCGGGGAAGTGCAGCGCCGGATCGAAGTCGCGCACGGCGCCCTCGCCCTTGCTCTCCTCGGCGCGGATGCGGTCGGCGAGCTCGGCGTGGTCGCGGCTGACCTGCATCCGCATCGAGGCCGGGCTCGTGAACGTGTTCGTGTCGCCGTTGTAGCGCGTCACCACGAACTCGCGCTGGGGGGCGTGGCTGACGTAGACCATGCACGGGTAGGCGGGCAGGGCGGTGACCTCGGAGACGTAGCTGGCGCTGATCGAGTTCATCAGCGTCGACTTGCCGCTCTTCAGCGGGCCGAAGATCAGGACGTAGGCCTGCTGCTGGGCGACCTTGTCGGCCAGCACGGTCAGCTGGTGGCTGACGTCCTGGAACCCCGCGACGTAGGGCTTGGCGTCGGCGCCCAGAACTCCCCCGTCCTCCGCGGCTTGGAGCACGTCACAGAAGGAGCGGAGGGGGGCGACGAGGGGCTCGATGGCCGAGCCGAACTCGTGGCAGAACTGGCTGAGGAGGGTCTTCATGGTCGTGGCGGCGGGCGGTCGGCGCCCCGGCGGAGGCGGCCTGGCGGCGCTCGACCATGCTACTTCCAAGCGAAGATCTGCCAACCGCGAACAGCAGGCCTCGGGCGGGGGGGCGCGACCCCGGTGCCGCGCCGCTACACTGGTTCGCCGATTCGCCGCGCGGAAAGTCTCCGCGCCCCGCGCGATCGCCGAAGACCAGAGAATCGAATGACGTCCAAGCCCCGCTCCGAGAAGGATCCCATCCAGGCCGAACTGGAAGCCGCCCTCGCCGACACCAGTCTGCTCGACATCGACCTGCCCACGGCCTCGCCCAAGGGCGGCGGTGGCAAGGGCGGTCGTCGCGGTGGACGCGACGAGGACGACGACCTGCGTCAAGGCACCGTCGTCGGCATCGACGGCGACGACGTGATCGTCGAGCTCGGCCCGCGCATGCAGGGCGTGCTGTCGGTGGCCGAGTTCGACGCCGTGCCGACCGTCGGCGAGTCGTTCGAGTTCACGCTGCACGGCCAGAAGGATGGCCTGTGGCTCCTGTCGCGCCGTCGCGCGCGCATGCTCGCCGCCTGGAACGACCTGTCCGTCGGCGCGCACGTGCAGGGCACGGTCAAGGCCGTGAACTCCGGCGGCCTCGAGGTCGCGATCGGACCGGTCAACGCCTTCATGCCGGCTTCACAGGCCTCCGACCGCCACATCGACGACCTGTCGAGCCTGGTGGGCGAGTCGATGGTCGTCGCGGTCATCGAGGCCGACCCCCGCAAGAAGCGCGTGGTGGTCAGCCGCCGCAAGGTGCTCGACGTCGAGCGCGCCGACCGCCGCCGCGAGATCGCCGGATCGCTGATCGTCGGCGACAAGGTCAAGGGCACGGTCACGCGCGTCGAGTCGTTCGGCGCGTTCGTGGACCTGGGCGGCGTCGAAGGCCTGGTGCACGTGAGCCAGCTCTCGCGCCAGCGCGTCGAGAACGCCTCGGAGTTCATCCAGCCCGGCCAGTCCGTCGACGCCGAGATCGTCAAGATCGAGGACGGCGGCAAGCGCATCGGCCTGTCGATGAAGAACCTCGAGCCGGACCCCTGGAACACGGTCGCAGGCACCATCGCCCCCGACCAGGTTCTGACCGGCAAGGTGGTCCGCACCGCCGACTTCGGCGCCTTCGTCGAGATCGCCCCGGGCGTCGACGGCCTCGTCCACGTCAGCCAGATCTCGGTCGAGCGCGTCACGCGCGTCGCCGACAAGCTGCCGATGGGCAAGGAGGTCCAGGTGCGCGTCGTCTCGATCGATCCCGGCCAACGCCGCATCTCCCTGTCGTGCCTCGACGAGCACGGCCACATGCTGGGCAGCGAAGAGGCCGCCACCGGTGAAGAGGTGCGTCAGGCCGTCAGCGACCTGTCCAAGAAGAGCCAACCGAACCTGGGCACGAACCTCGGGGATCTGCTCAAGCGCTCGATGAAGAAGTAGCGCGGGGCCGGCGCGCGAGGCGCCGGGATCGTTCGACGAGTGAACCGCCCACCCGACCGCAACGACGCGGAGGGGTGGGCGGTTCGCCTTGGGGGGCGCGAACGGGTCGATCCACGTTCACGCGAGCGACCCGCCGGTCCGATGACTCCTGCACGGTCGGTCGGATCGTGGTTCCATGGAGCCACGTCCTTCTTCGACGCCCACCTCGACCGACCTGTCCCTCGTTCGACCCGCGACCATGCCCACGACGCTCGTACCCATGTTCCGTCTCGTTCCCGCTCTCGCCGCCTGCGCGCTGACGCTCGCCTGCTCGACGACGCCCGAGCCCGCGCCGTTGGCCGTCACCTCGTCCGATCCGTGGTTACCGGCGTTCGACGAGCTGGACCTCACGGGCTTCGCGACGAACCGCGACGTGCTCACCGAGTACTGGGGCGCTCACTTCGCGGAGTTCGAGGCGACGCTGTGTCGGTTCTCCGGCGAGCAGGGCGCCGCGCGGATGCTCGACCGCTCGCTGCGTGTGGACCCGGAAGCGCCGTGGCACGAGGAGCTCGTCGAGTACGGCTACGACCGTCTGCAGGGCCGCGATCGCTTCCTCGAGCACGTGCCGGGCATGCTGCTCGCGTCGTTCGACTCGGGCGCCGGCGGTCAGCAGCCCTACGGCTTCGCGGTCTCGCGCCTCGCAGGCGTCGAGCGTGCGCGGAACGCTGGCTACGACGTCGACGGCGTGGTGCGCTCGCTCGTGCGCAGCGAAGTCGGTCGCGAGTTCTCTCGCGAGGTGTGGGCCGCGTTCCAGCCGACCGTCGAGCGTGTCCAGCGTACCGCCAGCCCGCGCATCGCCCCCATGGTCGCGGAACTCGAGGCGCTCGCCGCCCGCCTGCACGCCGCGATCCGCGACGTGGTCGTCCGGGACGTTGCGGGCATCACGCCGACGACGCGCAGCGCCACGGGCGAACTGTTCGTCGGGCCGTTCATCGGGACGAGCATTCGGCCCGAACTCGCCTTGGACATCTCCGCCACGCCGTACCTGGTGCGTCTCACGGCGGGCACGATCCCGGACGTCGAAACGAAGGAGCGCCTCCTCGTTCGCAACCACTGGCTCGCCGACTACGTCCTCGACCTGCGCAAGGTCGAAGAGCTCGCGCCTCTGCTCGAAGAGGCCGTGACCGAGAGCACGCGCCTCAGCGCCGCGATCCGCGCGATCGTCGTCGAAGAGCTCGAGCGCGGCGCCTGAGCCAGACCGCGCGCGGCGCGCGTCAGGGAACCGGCGCGGCGGTCGGTGCTTCACTGACGGGAGCGTCCACCACGTCCTGCACGCGTGAATACACGTCGACGAGCAACGTCGCCGGCGCCGCGAGGTTCGGACGCAGCACGACCACGTGGGTCGTGCGCCCCGACCGCACGCGGATACCCGTGGAGGCCGAGCCACCCAGCTCGAACACGTACTCGCCCTCGGGCAGGCGCACGCGCGCGATCTGGATCTCGGCCGGCAGCGCGCGCCAACTGCGCGTGTCGGCGCGCTCGGCGGCGGTCAACAGGAGGTTGCCGAGCAGGTTGACCAACTCGCCCGCGCCCCGATCGTCGAACTGGTTCGCGGCGATCTTGGACACGCCCGCCTTGAACGCCCGTCGCAGCACCGCGCGCGCCACGATCCACGGCATGTTGGCGTCGGACTGTTGTTGGGCCACGGTGTTGACGTCGAGCAACGTCTCGGTCGTCACCGTGCGATCGCCGACGCGCAGCGTGATCGGCGGCACGAACGAGTCCTGGACCGCGACGACCGGCACCCGTACCTGGGTCTGGGCCAGGGGGCCGGCCTCGTTCTCGAGCACGACCAGGGCGATGCTCGCCAGCGCGAGGGCCAGGTCGCTGACGGGGGAAGCGCCTTCGACCAGGACCGGACCGCTTCCACCGAGGTAGATGATGTGGACCAGGCCCGTGCCCTGCTCGATGCGCGACGCGCCCGACATCTCGTCGTAGGCGTCCTGCACCACGCCGACGCCACCGGACCACTCGAGCGCGCGCTCGTAGGCCTTCGCGCCTTCGTCGGTCATGAACTTCGTCTCCTGGACGAGGCCCAACAGGTACGCGCCGATCGCCACGCGCTGGTACTGCTCCTGGGGGCTGTAGGTCACCGCGTTCTCGTCCTCCGAGAGCTCGGCGCCGAAGTCGCTGCCCAGGATCTGCTCCTGCTTCTCGTCGATCTGGATCGCGTAGGCGAAGGCGTCGTCGCCGCCGTTCAGAAGGTCCGCGATCGCGAGCATGGAGCGCAGGACGATGTGTTCGTAGTCCGCACCCACGTAGTCCGCGAAGCCGTCGTCGAGGGCGACGGTCCCGATGAACGCGCTGGCGTCGCGATTCACGTGCCGGGGATCGAGCGTGTCGCGGCTGCGGCGCAGAAGGTCGATGCATGCGTCGAAGTCGCCGAGCGCCAGCTGCGTCATCGCCTTCTCGAGCAGGTAGAGCGCCGTGTCGCCCTCGCTCGGGTCGATCGCCTCCGAGAGGCCGCGCGAGTCGTGGACGACCTCGCTCGGAACACCGGACGCCTTCGAGATCAGGCCGTCGATCGCCGCGTCGGCGCTGTCGTAGTCGCCGGCGTTCCAGGCGTTCGTGAAGCGCTCGACCTTCGAACCGTAGCTTGCACAGCCGGCCGTCAGAGCGAGGAGCACGAACGACAGGTGCGCCAGTCTCGGGCCCCGGTGGGGGCGGCGGTCCTGGTCGACACACGGCACGTTCGTGCTCCTCGGCGGATCGATCATCGATGCGGTGTTCAGCGCTGACGGTGGTCGTCGAAGGCGCGAACGCTCAGTCCTCGTACTCCTTCATCCGCTCGCCGGACTCCTTGGCGACCGTCAGACCCGAGCGAGAGTCGATCATCTCGAGCGACAGGCGGTAGCGGCGTTCGCGCAGGCCACTCGCGATCTGGCTGGTCTGCGTCGTCATCTTGCCCCAGATCAGGTAGTCGGGCGAGAGGCCCTCCTCCGCGAGGTTCGCGAGGAACGCGGTGCGGTACTTCGCGATGAACAGGTCCTCGGTCTGGGTGAGGCCGGCTTCCTGACGGGCGCGATCGACGAAGCGCATGCTGATCATGCGGTAGACGCCCGAGTTGACGATCGATTCCTCGATGCGGTCGTAGATGGCGGGCTTCTGGTCGCGCAGTTCCTCGGCGCCGAGGGTGTCGAGACCGACGAAGGCGACGAGGTAGCCGCCCGGGTTCTGGACGTTCACCTGACGGCGGTGGCGGTCGAGCAGCTTCTCCATCGTGTCGGCCGTGATCTCGTCGTAGACCGCGGTGCCGCCGCGCGAGCGGTCGACGCCGATGGCTTCACCGGCGTCCTTGATGCGACCGGTCGGTCCGGACTTGCAGGCGGCGAGGGAGAGGGCGCAGAGCGCGATCGTGAGTACTTTCGTGAAGTGCATGGTCGAAGTGTTGGGTGAGCGTGTGTGCGTGTTCGGTGTGGTGTCAGCGAATGCCGCCGAGGCGCACGTCCAGTTCCTGCTGGAGCGCGGTGCGGTAGTTGGGAGAGAGCGCGACGTGGGCCGACCCGACGACGTCGGACTCGACGACGTCGTAGATGTCGACGCGCAGGGCGTAGTCGTTGCCGAAGCGCTCGAGGCGCGGCGCGACGATCAGTTGGAAGCCCGCTTCGCGCAGAGCGATCCGGGCGGCCGCGCTGCGAGCCAGTCCGCCGAGGGCCAGTTCGCCTTCGACGAGCTGGGTGTCCGACCACTTCGTGAAGCCGAGGTCGTTCACGCGCACGCCCTGCTCGCGCAGGCCGGATGCGACAGCGTCGCCGAGCATCGACGAGACGAGCTCGCCGAAACGCACGGAGCGGCTGGTCAACAGGCTCTCGCGCAGGGTCTCGACGTGCGCGCGCGCCGCCTGCAGGTTCGGGTACGTGCGGCCGTTCAGGGCGACGGGCGTCGCGGCGTCGAGCGGCACGCCGGCGGCGACGGCTTCGTCGGCGCGGCGGTTGTACTCGGCTCCGTAGGTCGCCTGCGCGGCCCGCAGATCGGCGATGGCCTGGACGAACACACCGAAGTCGGTGGGGGCGATGTAGACGACGCCCGTGACGTCGGCGGATTCGAGGGTCTCGAGCACCGCGGCGCCCAGGGCCGTGACGTCACCGCGCAGCTGGTCCATCAGCGTGCCCAGTTCGGCGGGCACTTCGGGAGCGCTCCACCTGGCGTCGGGGCTCCACAGGCTCGACGTGCTCGCGAGGCGCCAGATCCGCGCGTTCGAGCGGACGTCGCTGGGGATCTCGAACTTCTCGCGGGCGAGCATGGCGTCGCTGCGGAAGTCCCACGCGCACAGGTCCACGGTCAAGACGTCGCGACCGGCGCGCCCGACGTTGTTGTCGCGCCGAACGGTTCCGAACGTGAGCACATCGAGGCCGAGCTGGCCGCCGTCCTGGGCGACCGCCTCGACGGTGAAGAGCGCGGTCTTCGCGAGCTCGGCGCGTGCGAGGCGCGCGGCGATGGAGCTCGTGTCGAGGATCTGTTGGGTGAAGCCGTGGGCGCGCACACGCTCGGCGACCTGGTCCGCGAGATCGACGCCGTACTCCGCGACCCACGGCCCCTCGGTGCGCAGGTCCTGGCTCACGAGCGGCAGGCACCCGATCGAACCGGCGCCCGCACCGCGAGCGAGGATCGCCGCGCAGAAGGACTCGACCGCGGCGGTGGCGGAGTCCGAGGTGCGCGGCGGAGCGATGCGCGGCGCCGGCGCCGTAGTTGGCGCAACGGCTTCGGTCGCGCTGCCGTCGGGGGCCTGGCCACTGCCCGCCTGGCCGCTCGCTGCCTGGCCGTCGTGGCGAGCGTCGACCTCCTGCATCCCTTCGTCGCTGGGACCGGGGGCGGGCATGGCGCGCTGTGGGACGTACTGGGGCGAGCGGCAGGAGCCGAGGAGTGCGGCCGAAGCGAGGATCCAGGCGATCTTGGACGTGTTCATGGGATGTGGAGCGGTTGAGAAGCTGGGTCCGCGGCGCGCGCTGGGGCACGGGCCGGTCGGACGGCGAAGGTCCGTGAGCGCAGGCGCGGCGCCCAAGGATGCTATTGGATTCGGGGCCGCCATGCTCACGGTCCGGTCGTGCCACCTTCTGCTCGAACCGCCCGCTCGAACGTCGCAGCGGATCATGTCGCCGGGGCGCGTCGCGGGGACACGCCGGTGGCGGCCACATCTGCGCCAAGTACCACGGGCGCCCGGATCCGGGAGGCGGAGCCGAGCGCGGCCCGGCCCGGGTACGTCGCTCGCGCCCGCAGCTCTTCAGCGCTGGCGCAATTTTCGTGCATAGATGCGAGTGCGTGCGGCGCCGCTCGGGCGACAGGTTCCGTCCCGATTCGCAGAGGGCGCTCAACTCGGGCGCGTGTCCATGCATGATGGGCGACCTTCGACCACGCGCGGGCCCCGTCGAGCCCGGCGCGCCCCTCTTCGATCGCCGCTCCAGCTCCTCGAGGAATCGACCCCATGCTGCACGTGAAACGAATCGCTCTCGCCGCGCCCGCGCTCCTCCTCATGTCCGTCGCCTGCAGTCTCGGTTGCCGTTCGGGCTTCGAGAGCGGCGTCACACCGATCGGCGACCCGGGTCGGACGACCCAGGTCACCACCGGCGACACGTGGATCCGCAGCAAGGTCGAGATCCGCAACGTCCGCGGTCAACGGCGGCAGGACCAGCGGCTCGACGTGCAGTTCGAGCTGTACAACGCGTGGCACAACCCGATGAGCCTGCGCTACTCGGTGACGTGGTTCGACGCGCGCGGGATGCTCATCTCGACCTCGGACGTCTACAAGGAGGCCGAGATCCTGGGCGAGCAGTCGCTGCTCGTGAACGTCACCGGCCCCAACGACCGCGCCACGAACTGGCAGGTCGATCTGCAGCCGCTGGCCGAGCGCTAGTCTTCGAGACTGCTCAACCAGGCGTCGATCCGCCGCGCCAGTTCCACCGCGCCCGCGCCCAGCATCACGCCGTGCCCGCTGCCCGGGACCACTTCGATCTCGGCCTCCATGTCGCGCGCCAGCGGCTCGACCGCGGCGCGATCGAACCACGCGTCATGTTCGGCGAGGAACATCCGCGCGGGCGGTGAGAAGCGCTTGTCGAGCAGCTTGATGCCGCGGTCCAGTTGTTCGATCACCTGGCGACTCTCGCCCTGGAGCGCATCGAACCACTCGCCCTTCGGGGTCGCGTCGCCGGGCGCGAGCCACTCGCCGCGCGCGCGCGACTCGCTGTCGAAGAAGCGTTCGGGATTCGCGGCCGGACGCTTGGTGAGCGCGTGCAGGCGGTGGCGCTTGCGATAGGCGCCGAGCCACGCTCCGAGCCCCGTGGGCGGCAGGGGCGCGACCATGCCGAGCGCCGCCAGTTCGCCGATCTCGTGCGACGCGAACTCGCGCTTCTCCAGCAGGCGCCGAGCGAAGAGAGCGGCGGCGCCGTGGGCGATCAGCGCGACCGGCTCCTTGAGCTTGAGCACCTGACGCGCGAGCGGATTGACGTAGTCCTCGACGTTGTAGAACGACAGATCGTTCTTGTGCATCGAGCTGCCGCCGTGGCCGGGCAGGCTCGCGGCGTACACGCGCCAGCCGTGCACGTCGCACAGTTCGCGCGCGGTGCGTTCCCAGGCGGCGGCGCACAGGAACAGTCCGTGCTGGAGCAGGATCGGAGTCGCGTGCCGCGGAGCGTCGGGCACGAAGTCGAGGCGTTCGATGGATTCCATGGGAGCGGCCGGGGCGCGCGGCCGCCGGGCGCGCACCCTACCGAGCGGGGCCGCGATCCTCTCTCAGCAACTGCGGCGTCGGACGTCGCCCGCGCCCCAGCCGAAGATCCAACCGCCGGCCTCGAGTCGGTGCAGCGCGCGCCTCAGCCGCGAGCGCGCGAGCCCCGTCGCGCGGGCCACGCGCGCGGTCGTCGTCCGCGCCGGTCGAGCGGCCCGGGTGCAGCGCTCGATCCACGCGAGCACGCGCTGCTCGTCCGCGTCGAGCGGGGCCGTGCGCGCCCGTTCGGCCTCGAGCGCCGACGGCTCGCAGCGGCGCGTCGACGCGGCCAGTCGCTCGCAGATCTCCCACTGTCCGTCGCTCTGGCGCGCGCGGTGGGGCAGGTGTTCGGACCGGGGCACCCACGCGAGGACCAGCGCCACGTCGCGACCCGACCCGTTCGGCACCAACTCGATCCAGGTCCGCGCGCGGGGCGTCGGGCGCAGGTCGTCCCGCAGCACGGTCGCGAGCTCGGCCAGGGTGGCTCCGGGGTCCGGCACACCGACCAGCGTCAGGTCGTCCTCGGCGCCGACGACGAACAGCCCGCCGACGCCGTTCGCGAAGGCGCCGAGGGTCCGAGCCACCTTGCCGTGGGTGGGGAGTCCGCGCTTCAGCTCCAGCCGGCGCCCTTCGCCGGACGCGATCCGGTTCCGGACCTCCTGGCCGAGCGCGAGATCGGGGCGGGGACCGCAGGGTGACCCGTCGGGCTGCTCGCCGCGCCGCTCGCCGAAGTCGGGGGCCGGTCCGGCCGTGGAGGAAGGCGCCATGGGCCAGCCAACGTAAAGGCGGCGGCCGTCCCGGGCCGATAGCCCCTTCGTGAATCACGCGGCCACCCACGATCCGAAGACCGGCGAGACGCTCCCCGACGAGCCCGCGCCGCGTGTTCGGCACCCGCTCATGTGGCAGGTGTCGGTGGCGGGCGGGGTGCTGGCGGCCGTGGTGCTGGCGGGCTTCTCGCTCTGGACGCTGGTCGTCGCTGGCGACCGTCCCGCGGCGATCGGTGGAGCGGGTTGGCTGTGGACCGCGTCGCTCGCCGCCGGGGCACTGTCCCTGATGGCGGCCGGTGGGCAGCGACTGGGCCTGTGGGGCCTGCGCGTCTTCTTCCTCCTGGCCGGCGCGCCGATGGTGACCGGCGGCCTGCGCGACCACGGGACCTGGTTGTTCGTCGGCGCCGGCCTGTGCGCCGCCTGGCTCGTGCTGAGCCTGTTCGCGCGTCCGGCCGAGGTCGAGCCGGCCGCGGGCGACGCGCGCTGAGGTCGGTGCGCGCTGAGGTCGGTGCGCCGGGGCTCGGGCTCGCGCGCGGGCGGAGCACGGCGCTCGGGGCGGTTGCTGGGAGCGGCCGAGGTTGGAATCGCCCCGCGATGACGGGTGGAGGCTAGGATCCTCGCTCGCCGCCACGTGGACCCGGGGCGTTGCTCGCCGCGCTCCCTGCCCGTCCACGCGATCTCCCCGGCACCCCCCAGAAAGAGGAGGCGAGCACTTCCCCCCGGAATCTGCTCATGCGTTCGATCGCACTGTCCGCGGGACTCGGCACGTTGCTGCTCAGTCCCGTTGCTCTCGCCCAGAACCCCAACTCGGGCATCACCAACACCGGTCAACAGCTCACCGTCGAGATCAGCTGTGACGACGTCCTGAACGAGGGCGCCACTTCGTTCACCGTGGACGCCTGCGCCACGCTCGGTCCGGCCGCCGACCTGAACGTCAACGTGCTGTTCGTCGTGGACCTGTCCGGGTCGATGGGGCAGAACATCCCCGGCGGGGGCCTCGGCGACGCCAACGGGGACGGCATCAACAACCAGCGCATCGACGCGGCGATCGAAGGCCTCGTCAGCCTCGCCGAGTCGCTCGGTTCGAACGACAACGTCGATCTCGGAATCGTCGCTTTCGGAGTGAGCGCAGCGACCTGCGACCTGGATCCTGCGGCGGGCACCCAAGTGTGGATCTCTCCCCCGGACCTCGGCACTCCGAACCAGTTCGAGACAGTCCTGCGCTCCATGGATTCGAACGGGATCGTCGGTCAGTTCACGCCTCTCGACGTCGGACCCCTGACCAACTACCAGGCGGCGATCAACGTTGCTGCCGGAGCCTTCGCGCTCCAGGCTCCGGGCGAGGTGAACCTGATGTTCTTCATCTCCGACGGCCAGCCCAATGGTGCAGGCAGCACCAGCGTGAACTTCCTGGAGAACCTCGCGAACAACGTTCTGGTGAACCAGTACGGCGTCCGCATCAACACGTTCGGCATCGGACCGGGCGACCTCTGTGCTCCCGGCCAGATCCTCGACCGTCTCGCGGAGGTGTCGGGCGGGACGTGCACGAACGTCGCCGATCCTGGTGACCTGACCACCGTGCTGCCGAACGCAGGCAGCACGTCGATCGAGAGCATCGTCGTCTCGGTCAACGGCAACCAAGTTCTGACGGCGAACGGTCCCGAGGCGCTGGAGCTGTGTCTGAACGACGTCGAGATCCTGCAGGAGCTCGACCTGCTCGGCATCAACGTCGTCGAGGCCACGGCCACGGCGGCCGACGGCACCCAGGTGACCGCGACCAAGCAGGTGACGAAGACCATGTGCCAGCTGTTCGTCGGGCTCGCCGCGAAGAACAAACTCCTGTTCCAGAACGACACCGACAAGCTGCTGGTGCAACCGTTGGTCACGTTCAACGTGACCGAGTCGGTGGTCCCGACCTTCCAGATCCCGGCGGTGCCCGAGCTCGCTGGTCTCGACGTCTACTTCCAGGTCGCGATGCACAACGAGGCGGCGTTCCCGACGAACGCCGTGCAGATGTCGAACGGCGTGCGCGTGACCTTGGGCGGGAGCAGCGAGGCCTACGGCAACGCCGCGGGCATCTTCAGCTGGTTCGACGGCTCGGCCGGCCTCGGCGACAGCTTCGAAGTGCGCTTCGACGTCGTCGGCATGTGAGACCCTCGCGGACTCCACGGACGTCCCGACGGGGCCCGGCGGTCGAGAGGCCGCCGGGCCCCGTTTCGTCGGGGGCGGGTCGGCCCCGTCGGCGGATTTGCGCGGGAATCCGCCACCGTCGGCACCTCGCGCTGGTCCTAGCCCCCGGGGCGGGCGTGCCGGGGGGGGCGGGGGACTCCTCGGTTCGCTCGGCGCTCGGACACGCCTGGAGCCGCCAGGGGGCCCCGAGCCCCACGGAGCGGCTCCCCGCCGCCTCTCTGATCGATCAGGGTGATTGGTTGCAGGTCTGTGATAGCCAGCCTACCTTTCCCCCATGCGCCCCTCCATCCGCCAGCTCGAGTACCTCGTCGCCGTCGCCGAGACGCTCCACTTCCGCAAGGCCGCCCAGAACTGCTCGGTGACCCAGCCGGCCCTCTCGGCCCAGATCCAGCAGCTCGAGCAACTGCTCGGGATCCAACTCTTCGAGCGCAACCGCCGCCGGGTCCTCCTGACCTCGGCCGGGCGCGAGGCCGTCGCCCACGCGCGACAGGTCCTCGACCAGGTGGACGGTCTGGCCGACTCGGCGCGCGCGGCGACCGAGCCGCTCACCGGCGACCTGCGCATGGGCGTCATCCCCACGGTCGCGCCGTACCTGTTGCCGCGCGTGCTCCCGGGCCTGCGCGAGACGCGACCCAAGCTGCGGCTCTTCCTGCGCGAGGAGTTCACGAACGTGCTCGTCGAGCGCCTCAACGCGGGCGAGCTCGACGTGCTGATGCTGGCGCTGCCCGTCAGCGGCGACTTCGACAGCCAGCTCCTGTTCCACGACGACTTCTGGCTGGCGCTGCCGGAGGAGCACGAACTGCTCGACCACAAGGCCGTGACCGAGGACGACCTGCGCGATCAAGAGGTGTTGCTGCTCGAGGACGGGCACTGCCTGCGCGACCAGGCGCTCGCCATCTGTGGACGCAGCGGCGCGAGCGAGTCCATGCGCGTGCGCGCGACCAGTCTCGGCACCCTGTCGCAGATGGTGTCCGGCGGACTCGGCCTCACGCTGTTGCCCGAGCTGGCGATCGGCGTCGAAGCGCGCGAAGGCAGCGGCGTCCGCGTGCGCCCGTTCGCCGAGCCCGTTCCGCACCGCCAGATCGGACTGGTGTGGCGCAAGGGCAGCTCGCGCGCGGACGAGTTCAAGCAGCTCGGCGAGGAGATCGTCCAGCTGTACGACGCTGGACAGCCGAAGTAGCGCGCCGCCCTCGCGCCGTCAGTTGGCGGCCAGCTCGATCTCGGCCTCCGGGTCGCCTTCCTTGCCCTTCCAGGTCCCGATCGGCGCCGGGACGAACGAGTCGGCCGAGGACGTCGCCATCCACGTGGCCCAACGCTCGGGGTGCGGCGACTTCAGCAACTGGCCCGGTTCGAGCCACTCGTAGATCTCGGCGTAGGTCGCGTGGCGGTCGTGCGAGAGCCGGCGGTGGATGTGGTGGGGACGCAGGTGGTCGGGGTGTTCGATCCCGGCGGCGCCGAGCAGTTCGCACAGGGCTTCGACCGTCTCGCGGTGCCAGCGTTCGACGCGCACCTGCTTGTCCGCGACGACCAGTCCGCGCTCGAGCCCCGGATCCTGCGTCGCGACGCCGACCGGACAGTGGTTCGAGTTGCAGCGCCGCGCCTGGATGCAACCCAGGCTCAGCATGAAGCCGCGCGCCGAGTTGATGATGTCCGCACCGGCGGCCAGTCGTTGAGCCATCTGGAACGCCGTGATGACCTTGCCGCTGGCGATGATCTTGATGCGCTCGCGCAGGCCGAATCCGACCAGCGCGTTGTGCACCAGGACCAGGCCGTCCGTCAGCGGCGAACCGACCGAGTTGGAGAACTCGAGCGGCGCCGCGCCCGTGCCGCCCTCGCCACCGTCGACGCTGATGAAGTCGGGCGTGATGTTCGTCTCGACCATCGCCTTGCAGATGGCCACGAACTCGGCCGGGTGCCCGACGCACAGCTTGAAGCCGACCGGTTTGCCGCCCGACAGGTCGCGCAGGCGTGCGATGAAGCGAACCAGTCCGCGCGGGCCGTCGAACGCGCTGTGCGACGGCGGTGACAGCACGTCGGCGCCCTTCGGCACGCCGCGGATCGCCGAGATCTCGTCGGTGATCTTGGCCGCGGGCAGGATGCCGCCGTGTCCCGGCTTGGCGCCCTGACTGAGCTTCAGTTCGATCAGTTTGATGGCCGGCTGCGACGCGGTCCTCGCGAACGCGTCCGGGTCGAACGTCCCGTCGGCTCCGCGGCTGCCGAAGTAGCCCGTCCCCACCTGGTAGCAGATGTCGCCGCCGGGGCCCAGGTGGTGCGGGCTGACGCCCCCCTCGCCCGTGTTGTGGAAGAAGCCGCCGGCCTTCGCGCCGCCGTTGAGCGCGCGGATCGCGGCGCCCGACAAGGATCCGTAGCTCATCGCGCTGATGTTGAGCAGCGACGCGGAGTAGGGCTGCTTGCAGTCCGGTCCACCGATCGTGATGCGCGGCTCCACCACGCTGCCGTGGTGCGCGGCGAGCGAGTGGTCGAGCCACTCGTACCCCGGGTCGTAGACCTCGCGCAACGTGCCGAACGGCAACGTGTCGAGCACGCCCTTCGCGCGCTGGTAGACGATCGAGCGCCGTTCGCGGTCGATCGGCCGCCCGTCGGTCTCCGACTCGACGAAGTACTGGTTGATCTCGGGCCGGATCATCTCGAACAGATAGCGGAAGTGCCCGATGACCGGGAAGTTCCGCAGCACCGCCTTGCGCGTCTGCAGCGCGTCCCACATCCCCAGGACGAAGAGCGGCACGACGAGCACGAACAGCCAGGCGGCCGGCGCCCAGGCCAGCGACGCGAGGCCGACGGCGGCGAAGACGCCCAGCGAGATCAACAGGAAGGGGAGCAGCATGGGCCTAGAGCCGGGGTTCGAAGTCGAGTTCGCGGACCAGGAAGGCCCACAGGTCGGCCGCCTCGGCGATGCGCTTCGCCGTCGGCTTGCCGGCTCCGTGACCGGCGCTCGACTCGACGCGCAACAGGACCGGAGCCGGACCACCCTGGGCCGCCTGCATGCGCGCTGCGAACTTGAAGGAGTGACCGGGGACGACGCGATCGTCGGTGTCGGCCGTCGTGATCAGGGTCGCAGGGTACTGTGCGCCGTCCTCGAGGTTGTGGTACGGCGAGTACGCGAGCAGCGCCTGGAACTCCTCCGGGACGTCGACCGACCCGTAGTCGTCGACCCAGTAGCGCCCGGCCGTGAAGAGGTGGAAGCGCAGCATGTCCATCACGCCGACCGCGGGCAGACAGGCGCCGAACAGGTCGGGGCGTTGGATCAGGCACGCGCCGACCAACAGGCCGCCGTTCGAGCCACCTTGGATCGCGAGTCGGTCCGGCCGCGTCCAACCGTTCGCGACCAACCACTCGCCCGCCGCGATGAAGTCGTCGAACACGTTCTGTTTGCGCGTGCGCGTTCCGGCGCTGTGCCAGGCCTCGCCGAACTCGCCGCCGCCGCGCAGGTTCGGCATCGCGAAGACGCCGCCCATCTCCATCCAGACCAGGCGCGACACGCTGAAGCCCGGCGTGAGCGAGACGTCGAATCCGCCGTAGCCGTACAGCAGCGTCGGGTGCTCGCCCGGACCGTCCGTGGCCGGTTCGAGGCCCGCGCGGTGGCACAGGAACATCGGCACGCGCGTGCCGTCCTTGGACTCGTACCAGACCTGCGTGACCGTGTAGTCGGAGGGATCGAGTCCCTTCGGACCGTCCTGGTGCGCGAGCTCCGTCGTGCCCGTCGCGAGGTCCAGGCGATGGATCTGGCCGGGCGTCGCGAAGCTCGAGAACGCGAAGAACACCTCCGTCGCGTCCGTGTCGCCGGTCAAGCCGCCGACCGATCCGATGCCCGGCAGTTCGACCGTCGGGCCCTCGACGCAGGCTTCGAGCACGAGCGGACCGAGCGCGGTGGTGGGGGCCGAGTCCGTCGCGTCGCCTCCGATCGCGGCTCCTTCGGAAGTCGCGTCAGCGCTCGCGGCGACGGCGCTCCTGTCGGCATCGGTCGCGGCCGCAGTCGCGGCGTCCTCGGACGCGTTCGGTGCGTCGGCCACCTCGTCGCTCGTCTCCACCTCTTCCTGGGACGTGACGAAGTCGTAGAGCACCACGCGCGAGGACGCGTCGGCCAGGTACTCGGCCACGAGCCGCCCGCCGACCTCGTCGATGCCCTCGAGTCGCCATTCGCGCTCGGGAACGACCTCCATCCACGTCGGCGGTTCGGTGCGCGGATCCACGGCGAGCACGCGGCCGTTCGGTGCGTCCTGGTCCGTGCGCAGCAGGAGCTCGCCCGTGGGCGCCGTGCCGACGTAGCTGTAGTCGGCGGTGAACTGGTCGACGAGGGCGAGCGGCGTCGCGCTCGCGTTCTCGAGGTCGAACACGTGCACCTGGTTGTCGTTGCCGGCCATCCAGATGTGCAGCACGAGCCAGCGCCCGTCGTCGCTGACCCGGGGCGAGAAGCTCCACTCGGGCTGGTCCGGTCGCTCGTGGATCAACAGGTCGTCCGACTGCGGCGTCCCGACCCGGTGGAACCACACGCGTTGGTCCGTCACGCGCGCGGTGAACTTGTCCTCCTCGGGCACGTCGTAGCGCGCGTAGAAGAAGCCCGAGTCGTCGGGCATCCACGACACGCCGCCCCACTTGATGCCGGTCAGCACATCGCCGGTGGGGGCGAGCGTCTCGAGGTCGAGCACCTGCCAGTCCTTCCAGTCCGAGCCCGACGCGCTCGTGCCGTAGGCGAGGTAGCGCCCGTCGTGGCTGAAGGCGCCGCCGGAGTACGCGACCGTGCCGTCCTCGGAAAGGAGGTTGGGATCGAGCACGAGTTCGACGAGCGTCGGCTCATCGGGCGACACGTCGAACCCGATCTCGTCGCGACCGTCGCTATCGGTGAAGTCAGTCATCTCGAGGTTCGCCTCCCAGTCGAGGAGGAACTCTGGCAGCGACGCCCGCACCAGCCGCGACTGCGCCTCGAGCCCGCTGTTCACCCAGCTGTACCAGTGCTCGCCGTGGCGGGCGGGCGCGTTCACCTTCGGATAGTCCCACAGCTCCTCGAGCCGCTCGGCGATGGCGTCGCGCTCGTCGATGCGGGCCAGCGAGCGGCGCGCCACCTGGTCCTGGGCCCGCACCCACGCGGCCACCTCGGGGTCGGTGCGCACGTCGCCCTCGAGCCAGCGGTAGGGATCCACCACCTCGGTCCCGTGGAAGACCTCGGTCAGGTCCTGGGTCCGGGTCGCCGGGTACTCGGCCCTCTGGCGCGCGCCGTCGGTCGAGCCGCAGGCCGCGAGCAGGGCCAGGGCTCCGAGGATCTGGGCGCCGAGGGCCAGGGGCGAGCGGGCGGCGTGGGCGGGAGCAGCGACTTGGGGCGTGCGGTGGGTCCTCATGGCGGGCATTCTGCGCCCAGCGGGCCTCCGCGTCGCCATCGGAGCGCCGGGGGCTCGGTTCGGGCGCCCCGACGGGTGGGGTCGCGCCCGCCCGGCAGATTCCCGTCCAGCTCAGGGGCCAGCGCGCCGACGATCAGCCGTCCGGCCGCGCCTCACCGCCCCGCGCCCGTTCACTTCTGCCCCTGGGGTCTGGCCGCCGCCCGAGCGCGCTGCTACCTTCTGCGGCCGAATCGCCCGGCCGACCCGGCCCCCGGCGTGTCCAACCTGGCTCCGACCCGAGCCCCTGAACGACCAATCGACCATGAGCCGCGTCTGTGAATCCTCCGGCAAGCGCACCCACTCGGGTGGCTCCATCGCCCGTCGCGGTCTGCCCAAGAAGAAGGGCGGCGTCGGTCTCAAGACCACGGGCCACACCAAGCGCACGTTCAAGCCGAACCTGCAGACGGTTCGCTGCGTGATGCCCGACGGCACCGTCGAGCGCCTCAAGCTCGCGACGAGCGTCATCAAGCGCGGCATGATCGAGCTCGAGCGAGGCGGCAAGACCATGCGCTTCCCGCTCGTCAAGGCGACCCGCAAGCCGAAGGCCGAGCGCACCGAAGGCTGAGCCGAACGGTTCGCTTCTCGCACCGAACGGCGCGCCACCCGACTGGGTTGGCGCGCCGTTCGGCGTTCATGGGGGCGGCTCGCAGCAAGCACTGCATCGAGATGCCGTGTGTGCAGCGGCGAGCAGCACGCGCGTCACTCGCTCCAGACGGACGTGCCGTGCGCGTCCACGCCAACAGGCGCCGCAGGTGAACGCCGCTGTGGTCGAGCTCTTCGGGGGCGACGCTGTGGTGCCAATGGCGCCGCTCGGTGCCGCGAGCCGCAGCGGCACGCATCGACCGCCGGTGCTTCCTCAGGCCAGCACGCGCCGGAGGAAGTCGCCGATGTGGTCGAGTTCCTCGGGGGCGAGGCTGCGGTGCCAGTGGCGCCGCTCGGTGCCACGAGTCGCAGCGGCACGCATCGACCGCCGGTGCTTCCTCAGGCCATTACGCGCCGCAGTTCGTCGCCGATGCGGGTCGAGCTCTTCGGGTGCGAGGCTGTGCTGCCAATGGCGCCGCTCGGTGCCGCGAGCCGCAGCGGCACGCCTCGGCCGCCGGTGCTTCCTCAGGCCATTACGCGCCGCAGTTCGTCGCCGATGCGGGTCGAGCTCTTCGGGTGCGAGGCTGTGCTGCCAATGGCGCCGCTCGGTGCCGCGAGCCGCAGCGGCACGCCTCGGCCGCCGGTGCTTCCTCAGGCCAGTACGCGCCGCAGGTAGGCGCCGATGTGGTCGAGTTCCTCGGGGGCGACGCCGTGGTGCCGCTGGCGCCGCTCGGTGCCGCGAGCCGCAGCGGCGCGCCACGCCCGCCAGTGCTGCTTCGGACCAACTGGCGCCGCAGGAAGGCGGGCGCGTGGTCGAGTGCCTCGGGGGCGACGCCGGGGTGCCGCTGGCGCCGCTCGGTGCCGCGAGCCGCAGCGGTGTGCCACGCCCGCCAGTGCTGCTTCGGACCAACAGGCGCCGCAGGAAGGCGGGCGCGCGGTCGAGTTCCTCGGCGGGGCGACGCCGTGGTGCCGCTGGCGCCGCTCGGTGTCGCGAGCCGCAGCGGCGCGCCACGCCCGCCGGTGCTTCCTCAGGCCAGCACGCGCCGCAGGAAGTCGCCGATGTGGTCGAGTTCCTCGGGGGCGACGCTGTGCTGCATGCGGTACTGGTGCCATTCCACCGGCCAGCCGCCTTCGGTCAGCGTGTCGCGCGCCGTGGTGCCGCGCTCGAACACCACCATCGGGTCGTGCGTGCCGTGGCCCTGGAAGATCCGCGTCTCGCGGTTCTGCGGCGACGCCTCGGCCGTGAGCGTGTTCGCGCGCACCAGGTAGGTGGACAGGGCCACGATGCCGGCCAGACGCTCTGGGTGGCGCAGACCCGCGTGCAGCGCGATCGCTCCGCCCTGGCTGAAGCCGGCCAACACGATGTGCTCGGTGGCGATGCCGCGCTCGTTCTCGCGCGCGATCAACGCGTCGGCGATGCGCGTGGACTCCGCGATGCCTTCCGTGTCCTCGCGCTTGTGGAAGTCCATCCCGAAGATGTCGTACCAGGCGCGCATCTGCATGCCGCCGTTCACGGTCACCGGGCGCACGGGCGCGTTGGGGAACACGAAGCGCGTCGCCGGATCGCGGTCGAGGCCGAGCAGCGGCACGATCGGTTCGAAGTCGTGGCCGTCCGCACCGAGTCCGTGCAGCCAGATGACGGCGCGCGTCGCAGGGACCTTCGGTTCGACCTCGATGCACGTCACGGTGGGCGTTTCCATCGGCGCGATCTTAGTGTTCGAAGCGGTGCGGGCGCGCGTGTCGTGGCGCGCGAGTCGCGCAGGTTCCCGTGGGGCTCCGTGCCCAGCGCGCAGTGGGTCGCCCACACCGACGGCGCGCTCCCAGAAAGGCCGAGCGACCGGCCAGCGGCAGCGGGCCACCCGCTATCCTGCTCGCCCATGTCTTCTTCCGCGCTGCGCACCGCCATCGAGGGCCTGAACCCCGCACAGCGCGAAGCGGTCCTCACGACCGAGGGACCGCTGCTCGTGCTGGCCGGCGCGGGATCGGGCAAGACGCGCGTGATCACCGTCCGCACGGCGCACCTGCTCGCGCGCGGCGTCGTCCCCGAGTCGATCCTCGGCGTGACGTTCACGAACAAGGCCGCCGGCGAGATGAAGGAGCGCGTCAAAGCCATCGCCGGCCCGCCCGGTGGCGACGTGAACCTCGGCACGTTCCACGCCTTCGGGCTCAACCTGTTGCGCGACCACAGCCAACTGGCGGGTCTCGGCGACGAGTTCGGGCTGTGCGACTCGGGCGACCAGGCGTCGGGGCTGCGGCAGATCCTGCGCGAACTCGGCATCGCGAACCCCAGCTCGATCCTGCGCGACGTGCACGGGAAGATCAGCCTGTTCAAGAACGACCTCGTGACGCCGGAGGTCGCGCTCCAGCGGGCGAAGGACGACGAGGACGTGTTGGTCGCGGAGTCCTACGCCAAGTACGAGGTCTGGCTGCGGCGCAGTCGCGTGGTGGACTTCGACGACCTGCTCGTGCTGGCGGTCAAGCTGCTGCACGAACAGGACGACCTGCGCCAGATGCTGCAACAGCAGCTGCGCTACGTCATGGTCGACGAGTACCAGGACACGAACGCGGCGCAGTACGAGCTCCTGCTGGCGTTGACGTCGAAGGACGGGAACATCTGCGCGGTGGGGGACGACGACCAGGCGATCTACGGGTGGCGCGGTGCGCGCGTCGAGAAGATCCTCGCCTTCGGCACGGACTTCCCCGGCGCGAAGATCGTCAAGCTCGAGGACAACTACCGCTCGACGCACCAGGTGCTCGACGCGGCGAACAAGGTCATCCGCAACAACCCGGTGCGGCACGCGAAGACGATGCGTGCGGCGCGTGGGAACGGTGTGCCGCTCGAGGCCTTCGCGGCGGCGGACGAAGCGGCGGAGGCCGACACCGTCTGCCTGCAGATCAAGGAGCAGATGCAGCTCGCGGACCTCAACTTCGGGGACTTCGCGATCCTCTTCCGCACGTCGCTGCAGCCGCGCGCCTTCGAGGCCCAGCTGCGCACGCGCGCGATGCCGTACGTGCTGATCGGCGGACCGTCGTTCTTCGATCGCAAGGAGATCCGCGACGTGCTGGCGTACATGCGCGCGGCCGCGAACCGCAAGGACGACGTGTCGCTGTTGCGCATCGCGAACCGGCCGACGCGCGGGCTAGGCGACACGAGTCTCGACAAGGCCATGGCGGCGGCCGCGGCGGCGGGCGTGTCGCTCTTCGAAGCCTTCGAGAAGGGGCTCGGCGACCTGAAGCCGGCGGCCGCGAACGCTGGAGCACAGCTGTGCCTGACCCTGCGCGAGTGGGAGGCCGGCGTGCGCAACGATGCGCTGGGCGAGTCGGTGCGGGAACTGGTCGAGCGCGTCGGCTACAAGAGCGAGATCGGGCGCGCCTATCCCGACGACAAGACACGCGCCTCGCGGATGGCGGCGATCGAGGAGCTGATCCGCTTCGCCGAGAACCACTCGCGCCGCCGCAAGAAGCCGAGCCTGCGCCGCTTCCTGCAGGAGCTGGCGATGGACAGCCCCGAGTCGAACAAGGACGAGAAGGACAAGCGCGACGCGGTGCACCTGATGACGCTGCACGCCGCGAAGGGGCTCGAGTTCCGGCAGGTGTTCCTGGTCGGGTTCGAGGAGGGCGTCCTGCCGCACGCGCGCGCGATCCAGGACGACACGGTCGAGGAGGAGCGGCGCCTGGCCTACGTGGGCATCACGCGCGCGCGCGACCGGCTGGTCCTGTCCTACTGCACCGAGCGTCCGCGCGGTGGCGGGCGCGCGCAGTGCCACCCGAGCCGCTTCTTCTTCGAGCTCGCCGACCGCGAGCCGCCCGCCGACTGGCAGGCCGGTGGGATGGCGGTGAAGGGCGAGGACGGGCTCGACGCGAAGAAGCGGGCCTCGAAGAAGCGTTCGAGCAAGAAGCGCGCGCGACGCTGATCGTCGGGGTGATCGGTACGGCGTCAGGCACGCAGGTGCCACCTGCCGCGCCACGTCGCTGCGAATCGCAGCGAGGTCGGCGGCAGGTGGCACCTGCGTGCCTGACGCCGTACCGATCACCCCGACGATCGACTACTCGCCGCCGATGCGCGCGATCGCCGTGCGCACCGCGGTCTTCAGCTCGTCGTCGTCCCGGGCGAGCAGCGCGACCAACTTCGGCAGCGCCGTCTTCGCGCGCACCGCCCCCAAGGCCTCGACGGCGCCGAGCACCACGTCGCGATCGGTGCTGGCGAGCAGGGCCACGAGCGCGTCGGTGGTCTCCTTGGCCTCGTCCTTCGCACGCTTCCAGCGGGCGAACTCCTCGAGGGCTTCGCGCTGCTGGCGGAACTGCTCGAGGGTGTTGCGCGCGGCTTCGCGTACGGCGGGTTCGCTGGACCGCAGTGCCTCGCCGATCAGGTCGATCGCGGGTTCGTACAGAGCGTTCCCGAGCCTCCAGATGGCATCCGCCCGGAGGCTCGAGTTCTCCTCGGGCGCGGCCTGGACCGCCTCGAGCAGCCGCTGCAGGTCGCGCGCGCCGGCCAGGTAGTACCTGAGGCGGCTGGCGACCAACTCGGCCACAGCGGGCGTCTGGAGCAGCGGTTCGATACCGTCGAGGAACGCATGCCGTGTCTCGGTCGAGAGGCGAATGGCGGCCGCCACGAACTCCTCAGCCATGGTCCCGATCGGATCCTCCTGCAGCAACGGACGGGCCCGCTCGAGCAGGAACGCCACAGTTCCGTCGCGGTCGGATCGCTCGCTCAGCGACGTCAGACGTTGGAGCGCGTCGCTGAAGTCGTCACGGCTGATCTCGCCGGACTCCCAACGGGGGATCAGGATGCGGGACACCACGTCCAGTCCGCCGACCGCAGCGCTCCGCTCCAGAATCTGAGCGGCGGCTTCGATCTGCCGACCCCCTCCGCTCTCGAGCATCCAGTTTCCGAACCACGCGAGGGAAGGTGGAACGGTCTCGAGGCGGAACTGGGACTGGGTGACGGCTCCAGCCAGGCGATCGGCGAAGCGACCGATCTGAGTGGCGTTGCGATCGAGTTGCACGGCGTCGAACCCTTGGATCCGGACCGTGACCGGCACGAAACTCGACTCACTGGCCGAGAACTGCGCGAAGCCCGTGAAGCAGTACACGGCGGCGCTCGTCGCCTGCTCGGATCCGCTCCAGTTGGTGACGGCGCTGATCGCGTCGAAGAGACGTCCCAAGTCTTCGATGCTCGGTACCTGCCCACCAGGATCGGGACTCGTGAGCGTGTCGAGCTCGGCTCGCAGGGCGACGGACTCGCGCTCGTCCAGGACGTGACCGCGCGCCTCGAGCTTCGACAGCACGTCGACCGTTCGCTCGAAGCCGACGAAGGGCAGGACCGGCGCGGTCGCGGACAGGGGGTACTCGGCTGCGAGGGCGCTCATCGCGTCGCGGGTCGCGGAGGTCGGGTTCGCGGCCCACAGGTCCTTCAGCTGGAAGTACGAGAACTGCCGTGTGAAGGCGTTCAGGGCCGCGGACTTCTGGGCATCGTTCGCGGGTGCGCTCCAGATCTCGAGATAGCGTCGCAGTTCGGTCGGGTCGAGCCTCGCCACGCTCGTACTCCCGGCGTAGCCGACTCGCCCCGCGATGGCCTGGCCGATGCTCCCTGGCAACGGTTCGCCCAGTTCCCGCAGGGCCACGAAAGGCGCCAGGTCGGCGAGGATCTGGGCCCACTCGCCGCGTCCGGCGCGCGCGCGTTCGACGGCGATCTCGACGAGGCGCGGATCG
Organism: Rohdeia mirabilis; assembly: GCA_007750655.1. Classification (GTDB taxonomy): domain Bacteria; phylum Planctomycetota; class UBA1135; order UBA1135; genus Rohdeia; species Rohdeia mirabilis. The sequence goes on along the minus strand of CP036290.1, from coordinate 4,199,706 downwards.
CCTCCGAGACGCGGATCGGACATGAAGGTGTTCCGCTCGCGTTGCACGAGCTGGAACAGGCGGGACCCACCCACGTCGCGGATGGCCTCGACCGGATCCTGTGCACTGGCGTAGTGCAGCTCGAGGTGATCTGCGCCGCTCGACTGCGCGAGCGTGCGCCGCAGCACCGGGTCGGTCTCGGACCGGAAGGCTTCGAGGGTCGCCGCACGCGCGGCCGGCGAGTCGATCGTGCCCAGCGCGGAGGCGGCGAACCTGGAGGGGGCGACGATGGAGAAGTCCGGCGTGATGGCGACCATGGTGCCCTCCGGCGCCGCGAGGAGGCGCGCGAGCACCTGCACCGCGGTGTCGCCGTACAACGCCAGGTCCTCTCCCAGCTTCTCCCACGGTGTCACGCCATTGTGGACCTGGACCAGGATGTCCGCGATGCGATCGAGCGTCTCCTCGCTCGGCGCCGGCGCTTCGTCCTCGATCTCGCCCAGGCGCACACGCACGGCGCGCAGAGCGGCTTCGGCCTCGGCCGCGAGCGGTGCATCCTTGGCGGCGCGCGCGGCGGCGAGTGCCGCTTCGAATCCAGCCTTGGCCGCGGCGAGATCGTGCTCGTGGTCCTCGGCGTAGTGCGCGCGTTCGAGCAGGTCGCGCGGCGAGTCCTGGGCGCTGGTCGCGCGCGTCGCGGCCCGCGGTGCCTCGACCCGCGGCGTCAGGTGCAGCGGGATCAGGCTGGTGGGCGCCAGCGTCTGGGCGGCCGTCGCGTTGGCGGCGGGGCTCGCGGCCAGGCACAGGGCGAGGCCGAGGAAGCGATGCGTCGTGTGAGTCTTCATGGTGCTGGTCTCTCTCTCGGGCTGTTGCGCGCCGGCGTCCCCCGATCGGCCGGGGAACGCCCGATCGCGTCGGAGCCCACAAGACGCTTCTTCGTCCCTTGTCCTGTCACCACCTCGCGCGCCGGATGTCAAAGGTTGTGAACCCTCGTACGGTGTCGCACACCACTGGGGTGGTCGACCCGAAGGAAGTGCCGCAGCAAACTCGGCCTCGACACGGGCGCCCGTGAAGAGGCGAGGATCGCACGAGCCGACCTCGCGGTAGCCGCCGACGGCGGAGTCGGTCCGCGGGAGAGCCGACGCGCTTGGTCGGATTGCTGCGGTACTTCTTTCGGGTCGACCACCCCAGTGGTGTGCGACACCGTACGAGGGTTACACCTCGAGCCGGTAGCCCACGCCGAAGGCCGTCAACAGGTGCACCGGCGCCTTCGGGTCGGCCTCGAGCTTCTGCCGCAGCTTGACCACGTGCTGGTCCACCGTGCGCGTCGTGGGGAACGTGTCGTGGCCCCAGACCTCGTCGAGGAAGCGCTCGCGCGTCACCGGCTTGCCGCGCTCGCGCCAGAGCAGCCGCAGCATGTCGACCTCGCGCAACGACAGGTCGCTCGTGCGCGTGGTGCCGTCCGGCAGCGCGACCTCGATGCGCAGTTCGGCGAGCAGTACGCGCGCCGGACCGATCACGAGCTCGTTCGGCGTGTCGGCCGCGTTCGAATCGGCGCTCTTCAACCGCACCCGCACACGGGCGAGCAGCTCCGCCAGGCTGAACGGCTTGGTCACGTAGTCGTCGGCGCCCAGATCGAACCCCTGCACCACGTCGGCCTCGCCGTTGCGCGCGGTGAGCAGCATCACCGGCACCGTGCGTCCGTCGCGCCGCAGACTCTTCAGCACGTCGAGCCCGGACCGCCCCGGCAGCATCACGTCGAGCAGCACCAGATCGGGCGCACTCGTCGCCAGCAGCTCGAGCGCCGCGCGCCCGTCGCGCGCCACGTCCACCTCGTAGCCCTCCTTTCCGAGCGCGTACTCGAGCCCGGTCACCAGACTCTCTTCGTCCTCGACCACGAGGATGCGTCGCTTCGCGTTCATTGCAGCGTGTTCAGCGGTGGGGGGGCTCGGCGGCCCCTTCGTTCGTCCGTGCGGCGTCGGCCGTCAGAGCCTACTTCGACTCGGTTCCGTCGAGCGCGGCGCCAGGCGTCCGGACGCCGACTTCGGCCAGCGCCCGACCACGCCGCGCGCCGCTCGTCGGATCACGCTCCATCACAGGTCACGCGCCGCGCCGCCCGCCGCCGCGTCGCCCGGTGCATCGGCCCGCTCGAGCTCGATCCACAGGCACGCGCCACCGCCCGCGCGCGCCCGATACCCCGCGGCGCCGCCGAACGACTCGGCCGTCGCGCGCACGAGGGCCAGGCCCAGCCCGATCCCACGCCGTTCGCGCGTGAGCTCGTCGCCGAGACGCCGGAACGGTTCGAAGACGCGTTCGCGCTCGGCTTCCGGCACGCCCGGTCCGCGGTCCGACACTTCGAGGCGCACGCGCTCGCCGCGAACGCTGGCTGCCACGTCGACGCCCGCGGCCGGAGCGCCGTACTTGGTCGCGTTGTCGAGCAGTTCGCCGATCGCGCCCACCAGCGCGTCCCGTTCGGCGCGCACGAACAGGCGGGGGAGCGCGGCGTCGATGCGCAGCTCGAAGCCGCGCTCGTCGGCCAAGGGGCGGACGGAGGCGCGCGCGGTCTCGAGCGCGTCGCCCAGGTCGACAGCGGCCAGGTTGGCGAGACGCCCTCCGCGCGTCGTACCGGCGAAACGCAGCACCGAGTCGACCAGGCGCTCGAGCCGTTCGCTCTCGAGCACCGTGCGGCGCGCGAAGTCACGGGCGCGTTCGGGCGGAGCGTCGCCGCGTTCGAGCAGTTCCGCCATGAGCCGGATGGACGCGACCGGTGTCTTCAACTCGTGCGTCACCGCCGCGACGAAGTCCTCGCGTTCGCGCGCGCGCCGGCCCTCGAGCCGCGCCGTCCGCACGACCGTGAAGCCCGCGGCTCCGGCTAGAGCGAGAGCGACCACGAATCCGGCGAGAGCGAACGCGAAGCGCCGTTCCTCGGCCCGCACGCGCTCCTCGAAGTCGAGCGCGCGCACCGACGGTCGCAGGGTCTCGAACGGCGCGCCGGGCCGCGCGGTGGCGACGGGCGCGGAGCGGTCCGAAGAGCTCGTCGCGGCCCTGTTCGAGGCGGCGCCGCCCCTTGCATCGAAACTCGAAGCTGCACCGAGCGACGACCCGCTGGGCTTCGAATCGCCGTTCGATGCCTCGAGGCGCGACGCGTCGCGACTCGTAGCGGCACCGCTCGACGCACTTCCGTTCGAAGCGCTGCCGCCCGTCGAACCAGCGCTCGTCGCGCGCCCGTTCGCTGCGCCGCCCGTCGACGCGTCGCGACTCGTAGCGGCACCGCTCGACGCACTTCCGTTCGAAGCGCTGCCGCCCGTCGAACCAGCGCTCGTCGCGCGCCCGTTCGCTGCGCCGCCCGTCGACGCGTCGCGACTCGTAGCGGCACCGCTCGATGCACTTCCGTTCGAAGCGCTGCCGCCCGTCGAACCAGCGCTCGTCGCGCGCCCGTTCGCTGCGCCGGCCGTCGACGCGTCGCGCCCCGAAGCGGCAGCGCTCGACGCACTTCCGTTCGAAGCGTTGCCGCCCGTCGAACCAGCGCTCGTCGCGCGCCCGTTCGCTGCGCCGCCCGTCGAGGCGTCGCGATTCGAAACGTCGCCGCTCGACTCGAAGCGCTGCGCGGCGGCCGCGTTCGATCCGTCGTCCTGCGCCGGAGCGCCACCTGGCAACCGACCGTTCGGTCCTTCTTCGCGCGTCGGATCGGCCAGCACCGCTTCGGCGCCCACGCTCGCGCCGCTCACGACTTCGCCGCGCGCGAATGCTGGCCCCGCGTCGATGCCGTAGTCGCGAGCGGGCCCTTCCAGCACGCGCGCCTCGAAACCCAGCTCGCGCCACTGGGCCGCGCCCGCGCGCTCGAGCGCCAGGTTCGCGACGACCTCCAGTTCGACCGCCGCTCCCACGTAGCCACCGCTGCCGTCGGGCCGGGCGGTGAGCACCCGGGGGCCGCGCGGACTCGCGGCTCCAGCGAGCAGCACCGCGCCGTTCGGAGCACCGCGCGCGATCCAGTCGGACGCGCCGAGCGACCAGTCGGCGAAGAGCTCGAGCGGCCGATCGGCGGTGGCACGCGCGATGGCGACCTGGGCCGCACGTTTCGGGTCGAGCACCAGGATGCGTTCGGCGACGCGCTCGGCCAGGTAGGTCGTCGCCCCGTCGTCGAGCGAACGGCGGTCGGCGAGCAGGTCCGTGTAGAGCTCGAACAGCGCAGCGATCCGATCCGCGCCCGCTGCGAGATCGGGACGCGGGTCACCGGCGGCATCGGCGTCGAGCCGCGTGCCTGCGTACGGCGAGTCGTTCGTCGTCGCTCGTTCCACCGGTGTGCTCCGCTCCGGCGCGGGCTCGATCTCGGCCTCGGACCGCGGTTCGTCGAACGACGCGCGCTCCGGACGACCGCCATCGTCCTCGACCGCGGAACGCACCGCTCCCGTTCCACCGGCCCGTGCGCCGCCTCCGACTCCGTCACCGAACACGAGGTCCGCGCGCGCCGCGTACGCGAGTCGCAGCCCGCGCCCGTCGCGCACGTCCGGGAACTCGCGGATCAACCGTTCGCGCCGCGCGCGCGCCAGCTCGGGGTCGTCGGTGCGCGCGGCCAGCCAGGACAGGGCCCAGGCCGCGAGCTCGGGCCGATCCTCGCGTGCCGCCACGTCCGCGAGCCTGCGGTCCCCGGCCTCGGCGTCGCCCGCGCGATCCAGCGCGTCCACCTCGCGCGTGATGCCCGCCACGAGCTCGCCAGCGCTCGAACGGCGCGGGGCTCCGCCGACGGCCGGCTCGATCAGCGTGCCCAGCTCGTCCGTGCGGAAGCCGATCGCCCAATCGGGTGTGTCTGCGGCCAACTCCGCGGCCAATCGGTCGAGGACCTCGCCCAGTTCGCGCGCCAGGGGTTCGGCGGCCGCCAGGGCGTCGGCGCGCACGCGTTCGGCATCGCCCGCCAGGCTGAAGAGCCCGATGGAGCCCACCGCGGCCACCGCGAGGGTGAAGACCGCCGCCGAGGTGGCGATCAGCCGTTGGGTACGTCCGCTCCTGCGCTCCACCGTCGCACGCTAGCACGGGGCCCGCAGCGTTGGGGAGCGTGGGGCCAGCGGCTACCCTCTGGGGCCGCGACGCCAACGGGTGTCGCCGATCGCCGCCTCTTTCGTCCGTCCGCTCCCACGCGACCTTTCCCGGTCGCCGCCTTCATCATGGTCAAGCGCGAGCTCGAGTTCCTTCCCATCAAGACCTTCCGCTTCGACAGCGCCGCCGAGGCCGCGTCGTCCGTCGCGCGCGAGATGTCGAACTGGATCCGCACCAAGAAGTACCACCGCGGCGACGCGTGCTTGGCCTTCTCGAGCGGCGAGCACGTGCGCCCGACCTTCGACAAGATGCGCGAGATGAGCGGCATCGAGGAGAAGGGCGGACTCGCCGTTTCGACCGTGCGCTGTTTCGGACTGGCCGAGTTCGAAGGTCGCGGCCCCGGTGACGCCGGTTCCACGTCCGCGTGGATGGACGAGGCCTTCTACTCGAAGTGGGGGGCGAGCGCCGAATTCAGGCACGAACTCGACGGGCGGCTCGAAGGGGCCGAACTCGAGGCGCACTGCGCGGCCTACGAAGCGGCCCTGGCGAAGGAGGGCCCGGCGGACGTGCTGATGATCGGGCTCGGGGCGACCGGTCGTCTCGGGCTGCACGAGCCCGGTTGCGATCCGAACGCGCGCACTGGGCTGGTGACGCTGTCCGATCGCACGCGCGAGGAGCTGGCGCAGTGGCACGGTGGGATCGAGGTGCCCGAGCGCGCCGTCTCGGCCGGCGTCGCCACGTATCGCAGTGCGCTGCGCGTGCGTGTCTTCGCCTTCGGTGAGCACATGGCCGAGGTGGTCGATCGCGGCATGCTGCCCGACCCCGATCCGCAGAACCCGCTGTCGCTCCTGGTCGGCCACAAGGACGTGGAGCTGCTGCTCGATCCGGCGGCGGCGGCGATGCTCGAGTGAGCGCGGGCTGATCGGTACGGCGTCAGGCACGAATGTGCCACCGGCCGCCGACGGTGCTGCGATTCGCAGCACCGTCGGCGGCCGGTGGCACATTCGTGCCTGACGCCGTACCGATCAGACCCGGATGTTCTTCCAGGCGAGCAGCGTCTGGCCGCGCAGGAACGCCACGCCGGTCTGGCCCTTCACGAGCAGGTCGTCCTGGGTGCCGCGACCGGGGTAGCGGTACTCGCCGGAGGTACCGTCCTCGAGCTGGAGCGCGAAGAAGTACAGGGTGCGGCCGCCGAGCCAGGTGGGGGTGGTCTCCGAGCGCCGGTCGGCCACCAGGGCGCACACGCGCACGAGCGGGTCCACCAGCGTCGTCTTCCGCAGCTTCCAACCGTGGTAGAGGAAGTGGCCACCGACGGCGAGGCCGATGACGCCGAGCGCGATCCCGAGGCCCACCGGGACGGTTCCGAGCGCCCCCAGGAGGAGGAACGCGAGACCGATGCCGGCGGAGGCGGCGCCTCCGCGGATGCGCGCGGCGGCGCGGTCGAGGTCCTCCTCGGCCGGCGGCACGTGCTGCATCGCCTCGGCGAAGTCCTTGTGTTCGCGGATCTTGGCGAGCCGACGCATGACCGCGGTCTGGCGGCGGGTCGCGCTGGCGCTGGCGTCGGGTGTGGAGGTCTCGGTCGACATGGGGCGTGCTGGGGGGGAGCGGAGGGCCGCAGCACCTCGTGGCGAAAGTGTATCCGCTCCACGGCCGCGGTCGACGCCCACCCGCGCAGGAGATCAGAGGTCGACCGCACCGAAGGTGGTGGGCTCCGACCGCGCGCCCGAGCGATCCACGGGCCCCGTCGCCCGTCCCCGCCACCCGAGCGAACCGCGCGAGTTCGCGCACGAATCCGGGATCCTGGCCCACGCTGCGAGCGGGCGTCCTTGGGTCGGCCCCGGCCCGCGTGGTATCTACCTGGCTCGCCGAGGCGCGCCGACAGACCGGCTGCACTCGGCTCCACGGGTCGCTCGGCGACCTGTCGCCCCCAACCTCTCCGGACGTGACTCGACGCAGCGTGGCGTCGGCGCCGGAACCCCAGGGGGCGGGTCCCATCTCGCTCCTCGAGATTCGCGAGAGCCGCCATGTCGAACACTTCGCCCCTCCGTCCGTCGCACCTCCTCCTCGTCGCCGCCCTCGGGCTCGCGACCACCGGCTGCACCAGCACCGGTGACTACCGCGCCAAGGTCACCCCCCAGCGCCCGACGATCGGCAACACGACCGAGACCGCCGCGTTCGGCACGATCGAGATCGAGGCCGGTGTCTCGGTCGACCCCTCCGATCGCAACTCGCTCGACACCACGGTCCGGATCGGTCTCTCCGAGGACTCGGAGATGTTCGTGTCGCACTCGCCGATCATCAACGTGGACACCCCCGGCACCAACGCCGACGGGCCCGGTGACCTGGTGATCGGGTACCGCCAGCGCCTGCTCGACGAGAGCCGCGACTTCCCCGCCACCGCGATCGAGTTCGCGACCTCGCTGCCCGTCGGCGACGACGACCCGGCGATCTCGTCCGGCTACACCAACTTCTACGCCGGCATCACGGTCGACCGCCACTTCGGCGACCTGCTGACCTCCTGGTACTACCGCCTCGGCGCGCTCGGAACCCCGGTCGCGGGTGACCTCAACGCCCAGCACACGATCGCCGTCGCGGGCTACCTGCCGCTGATGGACCGTTGGAGCGGCGTCGCCGAGCTCGCGACCATCGTCGACGTGGAGAACAGCGTCGAGCCGATGTTCTTCAACGCCTCGGTCATGTACGAGGTCACCGAGAGCCTGCTGTTCGACATCGGTGTCCGGCTCGGTCTCAACGACGACGCGCCCGACGTGGTGCTGATCGGCGGTCTGACGACGAACATCGGTCGCGTCTTCTAGGTCTCGACGCATCGCTGCGATGACCGACCCCCGCTCGTCCGCCGCTCCCGCGGTCGACGAGCGGGGGTCGGTCCGTTCCAGGCAACGATCGAAGCGACGCGTGCGAGGTATCGCCGTGCGTCTGATTCTGCTCGTCGGCCTGGTCCACGGCGGTCTGTGCGTTCTGGTCTTCGCCGTGCAGGACGACCTCCTGTTCCATCCCGGACCGCCGCCGCGGACGACGCCCGCGGCAGCCGGGCTGACGTTCGAGGACGTCTGGCTCGACGTGGCCGAGGGCGAGCGCGTCCACGGCTGGTGGATCCCTCCGATCGGCCCCGCATCCGCTGCACCGCGTGGAGCCGTCGTGTACTGCCACGGCAACGCCGGTTCGATCGGCGAGCGGATCTGGGTGGCGCAGGACCTGGCCCAGCGCGGTCTGGCCGTGCTGCTGTTCGACTACCGCGGCTTCGGATCGAGCGACGGACGCCCTTCCGAGTCCGCGCTGCGGGTCGACGCGCGCGCCGCCTACGACCACGTGCGCGAGGTGCGCGGTTTCGCGCCGGAGCGCATCGTGGTGCACGGCCGTTCCCTGGGAGGAGCCGTTGCGGCTCGGCTCGCGGCCGAGAACGAGGTGGCCGGACTCGTTCTCGAATCGACCTTCACGCGCCTCGCCGACGCGGCCGGTCACCACTACCCCTGGTTGCCGGTCGGTCTGCTGCTGCGACACGAGTTCGACACGCGCGCCGCCGTCGCTGCGTTCGACCGGCCGCTGCTCGTGCTGCACGGTCGAGACGACGGCATCGTGCCGTTCGACCTCGGTCGACGGGTGTTCGAGGGAGCCGGCGGGCCGAAGCGCTTCGTCGAGCTCGACGGCGGACACAACGGCCCGGGCTTTCGCGCGACACCGGCGGCCAGCGCGGCCTACGACGCGTTCCTCGTCGAGGCGCTCGAGCGCTGAGCCACCGCGGCGTCGCGGGCCGTGTGCGTCAGTCGCTCGCGCGGATCAGCTCGACGACGGCGGCCGCGGCGTCGTTCGGGACCGGGAAGCTCAGGACGTAGTGCGCGACGCGCCAGCCGTCGGCGGTTCGCACGCACACGCCGCTGCCGCGGCAGTCGCCGTACTTCGCGTTCTCGAGGCGTTCGTCGAACCACGCCACGTCGCCGCCCGCGGCCACGCGCACGTGCCGTTCGACCGCGGCGTAGGTCCAGCCGCGACCCGCTTCGAACGCCGGGCGGGCGTAGGCGCGGAACTCGTCCATGGTCCAACGCTCGCTGGCGTCGGTCCCGATGAAGATCGCGTCCGCGGTGTAGGTGTCGAAGTAGGCCGGTCCGTCCGCGCGCGCGGCCGCGTCGTGCAGCCGATCGAGCAGGTTCACGACGGCGGTCTCGTCCGACGGTGCTCGCTCGTCCATGGCTTCGATGGTGGGGCTCGCGCAGCTCGCGAGCGGGCCGATCACGAGGGTCGTTCCGAGGACCGCTACGAGAGCGAGGCCGCACGCTCCCGGCCCGCGGCGATCCAGCGCTCGACGCTCGCGACGAGCGCCTCCCGATCGATCGGCTTGGTGGTGTGGTCGTCGCATCCGGCTTCCAGGCAGCGCGCGCGTTCGTCGGCGAAGGCGTTCGCCGTGAGCGCCACGACGGGCAGGGTGAGTCCGCGCGCGCGCAGCTCACGGGTCGCAGCGTACCCGTCGAGGACCGGCATCTGCACGTCCATCAGCACCACGTCGAACGGTCGACCCTCGGCCTCCGAGCGTTGCACCGCCTCGACCGCCCGTCGGCCGTCCTCGACCGTCTCGACCGCGAATCCGGCGCGTTCGAGGACCAGTCCCACCAGGCGCCGATTGTCCGCGCCGTCCTCGGCCAGGAGGATGCGGCCACCGGCACCCCGGACCCGCGAGACAGCGGTGCTCGGAAGGGCTCGACGCGGCGCCCCGAGGCCGGTGACCATCTGCATCACGTCGTCGACGTCGAGCGGCAGGTAGAGGCCGAAGGTGCTGCCGTCGCCGATGCGGCTCGTCGCTCGGACCTCGCCACCGACCAGCTGGGCGAGGTTGCGCGAGATCGCGAGCCCCAGTCCAGTGCCACCGAAGCGACGCGTGGTGGACGGATCACCCTGCACGAAGGGTTCGAAGATCGTCGCCAGGGTGGCTTCGTCGATGCCGCCGGCCTGGTCGACGACCTCGATGTGGAGTTCGCCCGGTAGTTCGCGGCCCAGCACGCGATCGGCGCCGAGTGCCGCGCGCGCGCGCAGGACGACGCGTCCCGCCGGCGTGAACTTGAGCGCGTTGCCCACGAGGTTGACGAGGATCTGTCGCACGCGCAGCCCGTCCGAGAGGATCGTGCTCGGCAGCGCGTCCGGCAGGTCGAGGCAGAGCTCCAGTCCCTTCTCCCGCGCGGTACCGATCAGCATCTCGTGCACGTCGCCGAGCGTGTGCGCGACGTCCATCGGTGCGAAGTCGACGCGCAGTTCGCCCGCTTCGATCTTCGACAGGTCCAGGACCTCGTCGAGGAGCTGCGACAGGTGACGTCCGTTGCGCAGCACGACCTCGAGATGCTCGCGCAGGCGGTCGTCGGAGTCGTCGCAGCGCTGCGAAGCCTCGTCGCGCGCCAGTTCCGCGTAGCCGAGCACGGCGGTCAAGGGCGTGCGGATCTCGTGACTCATGTTGGCGAGGAAGCGACTCTTCGCCTCGCTGGAGCGCTCGGCGACGTGGCGCGTGCGTTCGAGCTCGGCAGCGATCTCGACGCGGTCCGTGACGTCCTGCACGACGCCCATCGCACGGCGCGCTCGGCCGTCGGGCCAACGGTCGACCACGCGCCCGCGATCCTCCACCCAGATCCAGCGCCCGTTCCCGTGGCGCAGTCGGTACTGCATGCACCACTGGCGCGACTCGCCCCGGAAGTGCTCTTCCATCACGGCCTCGGCGCGCGCCTCGTCGTCGGGGTGGACGATCGCGCGCCAACCGTCCAGTGAACCATCGACGCTCCCGGCGGGACGACCGAGCAGCGCGTACCAACTCGCATTGCGCTCGACCTGCCGCGAGTCGACCTCCATGTCCCACAGTCCGAGATCCGCCGCCTCCAGCGCGAACCCGAGCCGCGCCTCGCTGTGTCCGAGCTGTTCGATCGCGTTCTTCAGCACCGTGATCTCCGTGCCGATCGCGAAGACCTCGTCGACCTCCCCGCGCTCGTCGACCAGCGCCTGGTACGCCCACTGGACGCACACGAACCCCTCGTCGGTCGCGACCCACTGCTCGTCGCAGGCGGTCGGTGTCGTCGACGTCAGCGTCGCGAGCAGGCGCTGTGCACGCTCGGCGCCGGCCGGCTCCACGCGCTCGATCCAACGGGATCCGACCAGATCCTGCGCGGTGCGGCCCCACAGCTCGCAACAGGCCGCGTTGACCCAGGTGAGAGTCGTGTCGGTCCGGAAGCGGCAGGCGAAGTGCCCGCCGTGGGTGAGTGCGACCTCGGCACCGGTGGCGCGCTCCGGGCCAGCGCTCCGGTCCACGCGTTCGCCCGAGGGATCGCCCGCCAGTGAGGGGCCCGCGGCGGTGGAGGGGCGCGTGGCGGCCGAGTCCCTGCGCGCCCCGCGTCCGAGCGAACGGACGAGGGCCACGACGACCAGGGCCACCGCCGCACCCGCAAGGGCACTGGTGAGCTGGACGTCGTCGACGAAGGGGCTCGACCACGGCGGCAGGCTGGTGGTCGGGAGCGACATGGTGGGGCCGGGCACGGATTGGAGGGGGGGCGCCCGAATCGATTTGATTCTTCTATCGGCAGGATCGCGCCGCCTCTGCACCCCCGTCGCCCCGAGACTCGACCGTGCCCGACCTGGCGGCCCACGACGTCGGACGGCCCGCCGCCGTCGGATCGCGGCTCGGACCCTTCGACGGCGGTGCAAGTCCCGATTCGAGCCGTGGCTATGCTCCGCGGCATGAATCTGCTCGAGATCGAAGGGCTCGCGAAGAGCTACCTGGACCCCGAAGGGAGGCGCCAGGACGTGCTGCGGGTCGAGAGCCTGGCCGTCGGCGAGGGCGAGCAGATGGCGCTGCGCGGCCGCAGCGGGTCGGGCAAGACGACTCTGCTCAACCTCATCGCGGGGCTGGGTCTGCCCGACGCGGGCCACATCCGCATCGGCGGCACGGAGATCACGACCCTGTCCGAGGCGGCGCGCGACCGCTTCCGGGCCCGGCACCTCGGCTACGTCTTCCAGACCTTCAACCTGCTGCAGGGCTACACGGCGCTCGAGAACGTGGTCCTGGGCATGGCCTTCGGGCCCGGGCGCGATCGCAGCGCCGCGCAGGGGCTGCTCGAGCGTCTCGGACTCGGCGATCGACTCCACTACCGGCCGGGGCAGCTCTCGGTCGGCCAGCAGCAGCGCGTGGCCGTCGCGCGCGCGCTGGCGAACCGACCGCGACTCGTGCTGGCCGACGAGCCCACCGGCAACCTCGATCCGACCCACGCGGGCGAGGCGCTCGAACTGATGCGTTCGATGTGCACCGACGCGGGGGCGGCCCTGCTCCTGGTCAGCCACGACGAGGCCGTGCTCGAGCGCTTCGACCGCTGCGTGGACCTCTCCGACATCAACACGGCCCGGCCGGCGACCGCGGAGGCGACCCGATGACCCTCCTGTGGATCGTGGGGCGCTCGCTGCGCCAGCACGCGCTGTCCAGCGTCGTGACCGTCCTCGTGTGCGCGCTGGCCTCGGGCCTCGTCCTGAGCGTCTTCAGCCTCGAACGGCAGGCGCGCGCGGCGTTCACCAGCGACGTGGGCTTCGACGCGGTGCTCGGCGCGCGCGGCAGCGAGCTGCAGCTCGTCCTCAACGCCGTCTTCCACCTCGAGACCTCGCCCGGGAACATCCCGTGGACGCTCTACGAGGAGATCGCCGCCACGCCCGGCGTGGACCTGGCCGTGCCCTACGCGGTCGGTGACAACTACGCGGGCTTCCGCCTCGTCGGAACGTCCGACACCCTGTTCAACGAGTGGACGTTCGGCGACGACAAGTCGCTCGCGGTCGTGCCGCCGGGCACGTTCTTCGACTCCACGCGCGCAGAGGCGGTCGTCGGTTCCCAGGCGGCGCGTGCCACGGGTCTGAAGCTCGGCTCGACCTTCGAACCGATCCACGGATTCAGCGCCGACAGCCAGTACGTGCACCAGACCACGTACACCGTGGTCGGCGTGCTCGAGCCCACCGGCACGCCGATCGACCGGGTCATCTTCATCCCGATCGACGGCATCTTCCGCATGGACGGCCACGTGCTGCGCGGTACGGGCGAGGACTACCGCCCCGACGCCGCGACCGAGATCCCGGACGAGCACAAGGAGGTCAGCGCGGTGCTGATGAAGCTCTCGAGTCCGCGGCGCGCGCGCACGCTCAGCGAACAGATCAACCGTCAGGGCACGGTGGCGACCTTGGCGGCGCCGATCAGCGGCGTCATGGCCGATATCTTCGACAAGCTGGGGCGCGCGGTGGACGTGCTGCGCGCCGTGGCGTTCCTCGTCATCTTCGAGGGCGCTCTGTCGATCCTCGCGGCCCTGTGGAACACGATGAACGAGCGGCGGCGCGAGTTCGCGATCCTGCGCGCTCTGGGCGCCCGGCGGCGCACCGTGTTCAGCGCGATCGTCCTCGAGGCCAGCGCGATCGCCGTCATCGGCGCGGCGCTCGGCTACCTGCTGTACGGACTCGTGGGCCTGGCGGCCGCGGCCTATCTGAAGAGCGAGGTGGGCGTGCTCCTCGAGGTCTTCGTCTGGCAGCCGGTCTTCGCCTGGGTCCTCCCGGGGGCCGCGCTCCTGGGCATCGCCGCTGGGATCCTGCCCGCGGCCCGCGCCTACGCCACGGAAGTGGCCGAGAACCTGCGTCCGACGAGCTGAGGCAACGGGTCTCGCTCCGCAAGACGCTTCGACAGTCCTGCAACCCACGCACGCCGCGATCCGGTCCACTGTGCGAACGGCACGGACCCGGGCCGCCGCACCAGAACCGTCCGAACCTCCGCCGATCCACCATGCGCCACCGCACCACCACCCGCCGCTCCGTCGTCCTCACCTGGCTCCTCGCACTGACGCTGCCCCTGTCGCCCGGCTGTGGGCACGACGCCAGTGACCACGATCACGACCACGACCACGACCACGATCACGGGCACAGTCACGACGACGATGGCCACGCGCACGAAGCGCGCAACGGCGGGACGCTCGTCGTCCTGGCCGAGGAGTTCGCGCACATGGAGGTGCTCGTGGATCCGGCCACCGGCGCGGTGACCGCCTGGGCGCTCGGCCCGCACTGCGAGAACTACGAGAAGCTCGCGCAGGCGTCGATCGCGCTCACCGTCGATGCACCGGGCGTCGAACCCTTCACCGTCGAGCTGCTCGCCGTCGCCAGCGGCACGACCGGCGAGACCGTCGGGGACACCTCGCGCTTCGCCGCGACCGACGCGCGCCTGGTCGGCGTCGAGCGATTCGACGGCACCTTCGGCGCGATCACGAGTCGCGGCCAGACCTTCGACACGACCAGTTTCCCGTACCCGGACGGGACCGACGAGCGGGCGGAGACGGACGGCCATGACCACTGACATCCCGATCCCGACCGATGGCGGCGGAGGCGGCGGCGACGCCGTGCGACCGGTGCTGCTCGTCACCAGCATCCTCGCGCTGACGCTCGTGCTCGGCGCGGGCTACGCGTCGATCCAAGCCGCGTCGATCAACACGGCGGAGCGTCTCGAAGCACCGGCGGTTCCGGTGCGCGGCGCTCCGTTGATGCAGCAGCCCGGCGCCGAAGGGACTGCCGACGTGGCGGCTGCTGGCGCGGCCGGTGGTTCGACGACGCCCAACGGTCTCGTGACCCACGGTCGCGTGCAGGAAGCCGGAACGGCCTTCGGGCTGCCCGAGCTCCCGGAAGGTGTGATCGGCATCGACTACGAGACGCTCGCGCTGCCCGACTACGAGCAGAAGAGCAGTCAAGACGGCTCGGTGCGACCGAACGAGGAGATCTTCCCGCCCGAGATCCTGGCCCTCGAAGGCAAGCAGGTCGCGTTGATGGGGTTCATGGTCCCGGACGTGTTCGACGACGAGAACCGCAAGCTCGTCTCGTTCATCGTCTCGCCCTTCCCGCCCGGTTGTCACTTCGGAACCCTGCCGCGCGCCGACGAGTGGATCGAGTGCGACGCCACGCCGATCGGTGGTGCGTCGTTCCTCGCCTACCGCGTGGTGCGCGTGGTCGGCACGCTCGAACTGGGCGAGGAGTACGACCGCTGGGGCTTCCTGATGAGCCTCTATCGGATCAAGGTCGACCACATCGACGTGCAGAAGTGAACGGCGCGCCGCGCTGGCCACGGTCGGAGCGTGCGGCGCGAAAGGGGGCGGCGTCGGCGCTCTTCGTGCTGTTGGTCGCGGGGTGCGAGCTGGAACCCGGGTCCGAAGGGTCGGGTGCGCCTGCGCCGGACGCCGCGACCGGAGCGGCCGAGGTGGAGCGCGCGCTCGAGGACGCCGATCCCGACTCCGGGCGCGCGACGGACGCTTCGGTGAACGCGGAGGGTGGACTCGACCTCGCGCTGCTTGCGCCCCTGCCCGAGTTCGTCGACCCGGCGCGTGATCGTCCCGGAGCGTCCGGGCACGTGGCCGACCACGGCGACCTCGCCGAACCCACCGCGGCGACCGCGCGCGCCCTCGACGCCGTCGCGCTCTCCTGGAGCACGCTGTCGGCGCCGGACTACGAGTCCCCCGCACTCATGGCGAGCGCCGAGCGGCCGCCCCTCGAGCAGGTGATCGACGGGACCGTTCTGGCCTCCTCGGGCCGACGCGTCGTCCTCGACGGCTTCGGCACGGTCGACCGACGGGCGGGCGACGCGGTGGTCGAGCTGATGCTGACGCCCTTGCCCCTGTCCTGCTGCCTCGGCGGCTTCCCCGCGGCGGGCGGACGGGTCCACGTGCGCGTCGACCCCGCGCTGCGGCTCGAGGTGGATCCGTGGACGCCGCTGCGACTCGTCGGGCGCTTCGACGTGGAGGAGCGACGCGACGAGCTCGGGCTCTTCGAAGGGCTCTACTTCCTCGAGGTCGAGCGCGCGTCGGACGTCGGGGTCGAACGGCGCTAGCGGTGTGATTCGCTCTCTCGGGGCACGGCCTTCCCCGATGTCGGCAGCGTCCCTTACGGAACGCCGCCATGCCTCGACAGAGCGAGTCACACCACGAGAACTCGCGGCACGTCGGATCGAACGGGCGCGGCCGGAGCGCGTAGAGGCGCGCGCCCCGTCGAGCTTCGTCCCGGGGGTGCCCCGGACGCTCGCTCCCGCTCGGCGCCGAGCCGGTCCCGAGCGAGCGACGTCCGATCCGGGGCCCCGCTGCGCGCCCGAGGTGGCTGCGCCCAGGGGGCTCCGAGGGTTGGCCCATGGCGCCCATGGTGGACCCAGCGGTCCGGCTCCCACGATCCTCCTTGACGCTTCCGACCACCGTGGCCGATGCTCCTTCCAGGCCGCCGCGCCGCGCGCCGAACCCGACCTGCAATGTTCTCCACCCGATCGATCATCGGCCTCGTGGCCGCCGCCGTGCCCGCGCTGCTTCCGAGCGCGCCCGCCGAAGCTCCGTCGATCCCGGCGGGTTCCTGCCCCGCTGCATCCGATCCGGCGGCGTTGCTGGACCCGGTCGAGCTCGACGTGCGCGACCTGACCTCGTTCGAGTGGGAGGTCGGGGACCCGATCCCCGAGGATCTCCTGCGCTACGACGGCCGGCGCGTGATCATCCGCGGCTTCATGTACCAGGGCGTCGAGGACGTCGTCGATCAGTTCCCGCTCGTGGCGGAGTCGTGCCAGTGCAACGAACGCCTGCTGCCGCACCACTTCATCGACGTGACCTTGAAGCGCGGCGACACGGGCCCGATCCCCGGTGAGTTCGAAGTGCTCGGCAAGCTGTCGGTCGGCGAGGTGGAGGACGAGGACGGCTTCGTCGTCAGCCTCTTCCGGCTCAAGGGCGAGATCTACTGAGCGTGCGCGCTCGGACCGTGCGGAGAGGCTCGATGGTGCGGAGCAAGGGGGGACGGAGCGCTCGTGCGATCGGCGCCGCCCTGGTCCTCGCGCTGATCGCGTCCTGTTCGGATTCCGAACCCGTGGCGCCCGCCGCGCCGGACGTGCGTGACGCGCCCGCGTCGAACGCCACCGCCGAGTCACCGGTGGCCGAGTCGCCGGACGCCGCGGCACCCGTCGCCGACGCGAGCGCCGACGCAGCGGATCCGATCGCCGAGGAGCGCGCCCTGGCGGAGCGCATGGTCTCGATCGCGTGCGAAGGGACGCTCGCCAAGCGTCCGCAGGCGGCGCAACGCCTGAGCGCGATGGGGGAGGCGGCCGTGCTCGCCGTGCGCCAGGTCGTCGGCACGACCACCCACGACCTCGCGCGGCTCGGGCCGGACCTCTTGCGTCCGATGGCCGAGTTGGACGCTCCCGACCTGCGCGAACGGCTGTGGGAGGCGGTGACCGACGCCGACTACCCGTACCGGCCGGCCGCGACCAAGTGGTTGGCCGAGACCGCGCGCGACGACGAGTGGGCGCGCTTCGAGCCCCTGCTCGCGGACCCGCTCTCGTCGGTGCGCGCGGCCGCGTTGAGTTCGATCGCGACCCGCGACGACCGTTCGCTCGTGCCCATGCTCGAAGCCGCACTCGAGGATCGGAGCGACGTCGTGCGACGCGCGGCGGCGGACCTGTTGGTGCAGTGGGACCGCGCCTACGCCTTGCGCTGGTTGTTCGAGGACCTGTCGCGCACGGATCGCTTCTTCGACCTCGAGACGGGCGAGAGCGCGCGCTACGAGTCGGCGCGCGTCCTGCGGCGCCTGCTCGACGACCGTGCGCTCTTCGGCTACCAGCCGGGCGTCGATCCGAACGATCCGGCCAACCACGCGGCGCTCACGGCTCTCGGCGCGGCCATCGAAGCGCGCGTCGGAGCCGACGAACGCCGCCCGCCGGCCTTCGCGCGTTCGACCGACGTGGTCGTCGACGGCGTGTTGGGCCTCGAGATCCGTTCCTGCCGCCGCGGCGAGTACTTCGTCGCGATCGCGGACGACGATCGGCTCGTCGTCGGCACGGGCCGGCCGACCGAGTACGCGCTCGAGCCGGGCGCGAGCGCGCGCATCGCGGACCTCGTGGCGGCGCGTTTCGATGCGACCGAGGGCCCGACGATGTGGGGCGAGCTGGGCTGCGACATCGAGTGCTATCGCGTGCGCGTCCCGGGCGGTCCGAACCTCGTTCTGCGTGTCATGAAGGGTCCCGAAGAGGTCGACGACCTGCGGCCGGACCTCCTCGACGAACTGGTGCGTGCGCTGGTGGCCGAAGTGCCGACCGACGTGCGCCCCAGCGGCCTCGGCGGCAGCGACGACGACACGCTGCGAGCGCTCCTGTCCACCGCGCTCGAGTCGGTCGGCGGCGACCTGCGCTGAGGGGTCCGTTCCTGCTCGGGCCGCGTTACTTCGGCTCGACGCGACCGGCTTCCACGTCGCTCAGCCAGGCCAGTCGCTTCACGCCGCCGGCGGCCATGCGGTGGAAGAGGAAGAGGCCGACCAGGAAGATGCCCGCCGAGTAGGCCAGCAGGAACGGCGTCTGCTCGATGATGAACAGGCCGGCGACGAACTGGATCGCGATCGACACGTACAGGATCGACGCCACGAAGAGTCGCGAGCGGTTGCGGATGAAGCGCGCGCCGGCGGGAGCCCCGACCACGACGATCGGGACGCAGACCCACCAGTAGTTCCAGGCCTGCGTGGCCATGCCGGAGGCAGAAGGGTCCAGAAGGGGCTTCAATCCGCCCTTCCAGGCGAATGCGACGGCTGCGTTGACGCCCATCAGGACCACGGACGTCGGCGTGGCGACCGACTCGGTGATGCGGAAGCGCAGCACCAACAGCGCGAAGGTCAGGATGTCGAGCCCGCTGCCCGTGATGCCGGTGATGACTCCGCCGACCACCCCCGCGCCGATGAGCAGCACGATGTGGCGCGATCCGAAGTGGTCGATCGTGTGCCGCACCTCGCGCTCGTGGTAGCGGTTGATCCAAAAGAGCGCGAAGGCGAACGCCAACCAGACGCTGAGGAACGTCATCTTCGCGAGGCGCGGGTCCTTCGCCATCATCGGTGCAACGTACTCGAGCCCGATCACCACGCCGACCGCGCCCCCGAGCGTCGCCCAGACCAACGCGCGCCGCTCGACCGGGATGCGCACTGCGAAGATCGTGATCGCGGCGGCCACCATGCCGACGGTCTGGATCATCAGCGAGAAGTCGCGCGCGACCGGCGGCGGCACTTCGAAGAAGAGCGTCATCACAGGAAAGGCGACGGCTCCGCCGCCTTCGCTCGTCGCGCCCGCGATGAACGAACCCAGCATCATGGTCGCGGACATGTACCAGCCGCTCGCGAACAGGTGCCAACGGTCGCCGCTCGCCATGCCGATCAGCCAGACGGCCCAGACGAGAGCCGCGACGATGAAGGTCACGCGTCGTGCCGTGGAGCGGCCCTCGGCGGGAGCTGCGAGCGTGGATGCGGAGGCGGTACGGCTCGGAGGGTTCATGTGGGTCGAGGGGAGCGACGAAGCAGGTCGACGGATGCGTGCGGGTGCCGCGCGGGAAGTCTCGCACGTGCCGTGCGCTCCGCGAATCGCGACCCGCAAGGCGCCGCATCGCGTGGTCCCAGGAGTTTCGACAGCGCTCGCGGCTCGGACCACTATCCTGCGCGCATGGAGCCCCAGTTCGTCCCCTACACGGATCGCTACGTCCCCGACGCGTCGCCCGAGGCTGCGGCCCAGACGTTCTACGACGTGATGCGGCGTCGTCGGAGCGTGCGGGAGTTCAGCGACCGCCCCGTGTCGCGCGAGACGATCGAGTGGGTCGTGCGCACCGCGACCAGTGCGCCCAACGGCGCGAACAAGCAACCCTGGCGTTTCGTCGCCGTGCAGGATCCCGCGCTCAAACGCGAGATCCGACTGGCGGCCGAGGAGGAGGAGCGCGAGTTCTACGCGCGGCGGGCGAGCGAGCGCTGGCTCGCGGACCTGGCGCCGCTCGGCACGGACGAGGACAAGGGCTATCTCGAAGTGGCGCCGTGGTTGATCGTCGTGTTCCGTCTCGTCCGCGCCGACGACGGCGGCCAGGTCTACTACTCCGACGAGTCGGTCGGGATCGCGACGGGCTTCCTGCTCGCGGCCGCGCACCACGGGGGGCTCGCGACGCTGACCCACACGCCGTCGCCGATGAAGTTCCTGTCGCAGGTGCTGGGGCGCCCGGACAACGAGCGCGCCTACATGCTGATCCCGGTGGGCTATCCGACGGACGACTGCACCGTGCCCGCCCACGCCCTGCCGCGTCGGCCGCTCGACGAAGTGCTGATCTTCGACCGCCCTTGAACGTCGGTCTCGCTCGCCGCTGAGGGGCCCGAGCGCGGCCGACCGCGGCCCCGCGCCGCGTGTGGGGGCGCGGGGCGACCGTCGCCCGCGGTGCGCTCCGGGCGGTCCTCGGCCTGGCAGCCGGGCCGACCAGAGCCGCGGCGCACCTCCCGGCCGGCGCGCCGAGGGCCCAGGGGCGGAATCCCAGGCGCGGGCGGGACGTGCGCCGCCGGTTCAACCCCGGGTGGGGGCGGGTCGATAGCCCAGGACGCCGAACCGGACCGCCCGGGCGGCGCTCCGACACCGCGCGTACTCCCCACCACGCCATGAACCGTCTCCTCATCCTCCTCGCCGCCCTCTGCCTCACCGGCTGCAGCCTCGCCAGCGGACCGCCCGCCTACGCGCTCGCCGCCGAGGTCAACGCGACGCTTCTCGGCGACGCCAACGTCATCTCGCCGGGCGACGTGCTCTCCGTGCGCTTCCGCCTCGAGAGCCAGTACGACCAAGAGCTGACAGTGGGCCCCGACGGCACCGCCGACTTCCTGGCGGTCGGTTCGACCATCGCCGCGGGACTCACCTCCGACCAGCTGCGCGAGCGTCTGCGCACGAGCTACGCCGAGGTCTCCGTCGACGACGAGCTCTCGGTCTCGGTGCTCGAAGCCGCTCCGCGCACCATCACCATCACCGGTGAGGTGACTGCTCCGGGCGAGCTCGCGATCGGCCCCGATCAACGCCTCACGCTGGTCGAAGCGATCGGCCAGGCGGGTGGCTTCTCGAAGCGCACCGCGTGGCTGAGCAACACGCTGTTGATCCGCTGGGACCCCAACGCGGGCAAGCAGCTGTGGTGGCGCATCGACGCGCGGCCGAAGAACTGGACCGGTGACACGCCGATCTACCTGCAGGCCTTCGACGTCGTCTACATCCCGAACACGACCATCGATCACGTCGGCATCTGGATCGAGAACTTCATCCGCAGGATGATCCCGCTGCCCCTTCCGTTCGGGGTCTGATCGCAGGCTCGCGGCGCCGCGCCCGCTCGGGCGCGGCGCCTTCGTATCCCGACCAATCTCACCCGAAGTCACCGAACGTGGACCCGATCGACGACAACGCCGACATGGACGCCGGGCGCGAGAGGCGCCTCGTGATCCGTCTCGTCATCCAGGCTCTGTGGCGCTCGCGCGGCCTGATCATCGCGCTGTGCACGCTCGGTGTGCTGTATGGCCTCTACGACGGCCTGCGGCAGCCGAACGTCTACCTCTCGCAGGCGAAGATGCTGCTGCGACTCGGTGAGCGGGAGCAGATGACCGGCGAGAGTCTGCTCGGGACGAGCGTCTCGCGCGAGTCCCGTCCGACGATCGAGGACGAGATCCACATGCTCTACGACGAGGACGTGTTCATGCGCGTCGTTCGTCACATCGGTCCGGCGCGCCTGCTCGAGGTCGAGGATCCGCGCAGCTCCGACGGGCCGAACACGTCGCTCGTCGTGAAGGGCATGCACGCGATCCAGGCCGCCCTCATGTCCTCCGGTTCGCGGACCGCGAACATCGGACGCTACAGCGAGGAGCAACAGGCGATCCTGGCGACCGACGCGCTGATGAAGGACACCTTCATCATGGCCGAGGACAACTCGAACGTGATCACGGTGCGGACGGTCTCGACCTCGCCCGGGAAGGCGCGCTACATCGCGGGCCTCCTGCTGGAGGCGTTCATCGATCGCCACCGCGAGCAGTTCTCGCTCGATCGCTATCTGCCGACGTACCGCAAGCGGCGCGACGAGGCGCGAGTCGAGTTCGACGCGGCGCGCGAGGCGCTGGCCGCCCACGTCGAGGAGACCGGCTTCATCGACCTCGAGACCCAGCGCGAACTCGTGCTCACGGCGCGTTCCCAGGCCAACCAGCAGATCGCATCGACTCGGTCGCGGGTCACGGCGCTCGAGCGCGAGCGCGAACTGACGCAGAAGACCCTGAACGAGAACCGCGACTCGATGTCGTCGGCGACCTACGCCGACCTCCGCGATCGCCTGCAGACGCTCGCGATCGAGATCCCGACGAGCGAGATCGCGCTCGACGCCCAGGCCCAAGAGCTGGTCCGTCTGAACGAGGAGCTGACGCTCATCGAGCAGAGCGCGAAGATCCAGGACGTGCTGTCGGCCGAGGTCGAACGCACGGGGCGGCTCTTCCGCGAGCTGTCCGAACGCCTGACCAAGATCGAGGCGCTGGCCCAGATCGACGTCGAGGGCGACACGAACCTGATGCCGCTCCAACTGCCGACGCTCGCCCTCGAGAAAGAGGGTCCGAAGCGCATGAAGCTGATCGTGCTCGGCGCGGCCGGTGGACTCGCGCTCGGCATCTTCGCCGCCGTCCTTCGCTACCTGCTCGATCGACGCCTGCGCTTCCCCGAACAACTCGAGCGCGACTTCGAGGTCCCGGTGCTCGCGGTCCTTCCCGACCTCGCGCCCACGACTCCGCCCGTCGTCCAGAAGCTCGAGCGCGCCGCATGAAGAATCGCGTCCTTCGAACCACTTCCGCCGGGGTGCGACTCGTCGCCGCCGGCGCGCGCACGGCCGCTCTCGGCGTTCGCCGCACGTTCGGCTACTCGGGCCCCGGCAACCACCGCGAGGAGACCTCGCCGCTCGACCGGGCGCTGAGCGTCGCCGACTCGATCTGGCCGCGCCTGATGGGTGAACCCGATCGCCCGACGCGCAGCATCCTGTTCGCGTCGCCCACGCGCGGCTGCGGCACCGCCGTCGTCGCGACCGCCTCGGCGATCGCGCTCGGACGCCACCTGCGCGAGCCGATCGGACTGGTCGAACTCGACTTCGAGGACCTGCAGCTCGCCCAGTTGCTCGGCGCCGTCCCTGGCGTCGGCGTGTCCGACATCCTGCTCGGTCAGGCCGAGCTCGAGACCACCGTCCTGCGCACCAAGAACCACCCCGACCTCGAAGCGGTCGGCGGCGGTCGTCAGCGCGCGCTCCAACCCGGTGACTTCGCAGCGCCGCAGTTCGAACGCCTGCGCAGCGAGATGGAGCAGCGCTGTCGCACGACGATCTACATCGCGCCGCCGCTCGAGACCTGTCAGGACATGCGGCTCGTCGCGCGCCGCGTGGACGGCGTCGTCTGCGTCGTGCGCGCGGCTTCGACCACGAAGAGCGAGATCGACGGCGCGCTCGGCATGCTCGACGACTCCGGCGCGCGACTGGTCGGGTCGGTCATGACCGGGTACGACTTCGACCTGCCGCACTCGTCGGCCGCCTGACCGCCCCGCGAAGAGGTGCCCCTCAGGCGGCGCGATCCGTCCGCTTCCAGGACGTGGTCCGCGCCGAGCCGCGCACGATCGCCGGTAGCAGAGCCAGCTTGCGCGCCACGTGGGCCGGTGCGTGCGCCAGCGCCAGTAGATCGCGCGAGCCGCGACCGGCGAGGAACGCGCCCGCCAGCACGTGCAGCGCCAGGACCGCGAGGCCCACGCCCGCGACCATCGAGCCGAGTCCGCCGGAGGCGATGCCGAGCGCGAGCAGCGTGCCGTGCAGAGCGAGCGGCAGGAGCGCGAGCTCGAGCGCCGGCTCCACGAAGTACTTCTTGCCGCGCAGCACCTGACCGACGAGTCGCGGCAGGTGATCGATCAGCATCCGCAGCCGTCCTCCTTCCCAACGCACGCGCTGGGTGCGTTCGGCACCCGCGGTCGGAGCGGCCGCGGCGAGCACGCGCGCGGTCGGAACGAAGCGCACGGCGAAACCGGCTTCGACCAGGCGCAGGTGGTACTCGAGATCCTCGACCACGCTGCCGGCTCGGTAGGGCACGGCGACCAGGACGTCGCGCGTCAGTCCGAAGCCGTTGCCGAGGATGCCGACCGACAGGCCCAGGCGCTGGCGTCCGAGCGGGCGCAGGTGGTTGAAGCACAGCCACGCGAGGTTCAGAAGGCCCGAACGCGCATCGAGATCGGGATCGGCCACGCGATAGCTCGCCTGCACCGCTGCGGCGCCCTGGTCGAACGCGCTCAAGAGCTCGTCGATCGCCGACGGACCGAGGCGCGCGTCGGCGTCCAGCACCAGGAAGCGCTCGGCTCCCGGATCGTGTTGCAGCAGCTGCGTGAACGCCTCGTTCAGAGCGTGCCCCTTGCCGCGCGACTTCGAGACCTGGCGTTCGATGACGCGCACGCCGTGACGGCGAGCGACGGCGGCAGTGGCGTCCGTGCAGTTGTCGGCCACGACCAGCACCTCGCGCGGCGACATGCCCGAGGGCAGGCGCGCCAGGACGTGCTCGAGCGTGGCGTCGATGCCGTGCTCCTCGTCGTGCGCCGGGATGACGATGCGCAGGCTCGAACCGTCGACCGGAGGTCTGGGCCCGCGCGGCGGTGTCGCGCGCGCGGCGGACGCGGTCAGGAGCGCGAGTTCGACGGTGCCCGGCACGGTGGCGAGGGCACATGCGGTGAACAGGATTCCGATCATCAGGCGGCGTTGGTTCCCCTGAAGAGGGCGGCCAGTCGCGCCGCCTCCTTCTGCGAGTCGTGGCGTTCGCGGACCGCTTCCGCCCCGTTGCGGGCGATCCTCATCAGGGACTCGTCGTCGAGGGAGAGGGCCTCCCGCAGCGCGTCGACCAGGTGGTCGACCGAGCCGGCCGGGACGACCCAGCCGGTGTTGTCGTTCTCGATCAGTTCGGGGATGCCGGCGATGTACGTGGAGATGACCGGGCGGTGCAGCGCGAGCGACTCCATGAAGACCACGGGCAGACCTTCGTCGAAGCTCGGCAGGACCATCAGGCGCGAGGCCAGCACTTCGTCGCGCACGCCGTCGCCACTGAGCCAACCGCACCAGCGGATGCGCTCGAACAGGCCGAGCGCGCGGGCGCGGCGTTCGATCGCGGGCCGGAAGTCGCCGTCGCCGACCAGGGAGAGCTGCGGATCGAAGCCCTCCTCGACGAGCTTCGCCAGTGCGTCGAGCAGCACCAGGTGACCCTTCACGGGCGAGAGGCGCGCGACGCACACGACCCGCTGCTCCGCGGGCGGCGCGGTCTCCTTCTCGGCCAGGAAGCGCTCGTCGGTGCCGCAGCGGATCAGGCGCAGCTTGTTCCAGTCGTCCGGGTCCGACCAGCGCTCGAGCGCCGAGAACCCGTGGTGGCTGATCGCCACGACGAAGGCAGCGGCGTGGATCTTCGCGCGCAGGCAGCGCGGGGAGATCGACTCGAAGATCTCCGGCCCGTGGAACGTGAACGAGAACGGCGGCCCGCCGAGGGTGTGCGTGAAGAGCGCGACCGTGGCCGAATTCGTCCCGAAGTGCGCGTGCAGGTGCCCGACCGGTCGACGCTGGAGGAAGCGCAGCAGGAGGCACGCCTCAGCCAGGTAGACGAGATGGAACGCGCGCCCGCGCGGGTGGTTCCGGCCGATGGACCAGGCCTGGCGCAGCGCGCTCAGGAAGCGCAGCGGGCGCGTGCAGACGGTGGCGAGCACCGCGAGTGCGACGCGCACCGCGCCTTGCTCGAGCAGGATCGTCGTGGCGGTCTGCTCGCGCACGTCGCCCGGATCGACGAGCGGTTCGTCGACGCGCCGGATCGAGTAGCGGTCGATCTCGACGCCCGTGGCCAGCACGCCCTCGATCTCGCGGCGCATCCAGGCGTGGCTCGTCTTCGGGTACTGGTTGACGAGGTAGCCGACGCGCACGGGTTCGCTCGCGCGTCCGCCGGCGAGCGGCTCGTGGCTCGCGCCGCCGGTCGCGACCTCCGGGGTGGACGCCGCTGCGCTGGAGCGGGCCTTGCTCGGGTCGTTCGGGGCGGGGTCGGACGGCTTGGGCTTGTACTCCATGAGACCTGCCGGTCGACCCAGCGCGCGTCCGTACCACTGACGGAGCACACCGAGGGACTCGGCCCACTTGGCGAGAAGGGTGTAGCGCGCATAGGTGCGCGCGTGGATCGGATCGGCACCACGGGCGACGCGACCGGCGGCGATGCGGCGCAGCTGACGCCGGTAGAGGAGGGCGAGCAGGACCCACGGCAGCGGAGCCAGCCACGGCAGGAACGCGAGCGCTGCGAGGCTCGACGCGAAGGTGCCCGCGGGCAGGAGGACCGCGTGCAGGAGCGCGCTGCGCACGAGGGCGACCATGTGGCGCACGCCGTGGACGCCGTGGCGATCGAGGTTCGACGCGGCGGCGTATCCACTGCGGACCATCCGCTTCCACCACGAGCCGAAGCGTGTGATGGCGGCGTCGTGCACGGTCATCGGGGCGTCGAGTCGCTCGACGCGCCAGCCGCGCTGTCGCAGCCGGTGGCACAGTTCGGGCTCTTCGCCGGCGATGAAGTTGTCGTCGTAGCCGCCCGACTCGACCAGCGCTCGCATGCGGATCAGCGCGTCGCCGCCGCAGGCCTCGGCGGGTCCGATCGGCGTGTCCCACTCGAGGTCGCACAGTCGGTTGTAAGGCGTCGCGTCGGGAAAGCGTTCACGGCGGCGGCCACAGACGGCGGCCAGGATCGCTTCGGTGGCGAGGCGGTCGCGACCGGCCTGGATCCAGCCCTCCTCGAGCACGCAGTCGCCGTCGAGGAACTGCACGAGTTCCGTCCGCGGCGCGAGCTCGCGCAGGGCGCGGTAGCCGGCGTTGCGCGCGCGCGCGGCAGTGAAGCCGCGCGAGGTGTCGAGGTGCACCACGTGGGCACCGCGAGCCTCGGCCAGTTCCACGCTGTCGTCGGTCGATCCCGAGTCCACGTAGACCACGGCCGCGAGCGGTGCGGTGCCGAGCGAGTCGAGGCAGGCCGCGAGCCGTTCGCCCTCGTTGCGACCGATCACGACCGCGCCGACGCTGGCCGGGCCGCTCGTCGCGCTCTGCTTGCGAACGGAAGGGGTCACGCCGCCCTCCGCGTGAGCATTCGGCCGCCGACGCTGCGCAGCAGATGTTCGGACAGCTCGCGTCCGCGCACGTCGAGACCGGGATCGAGCGGCTCGGTGCGGCGCGACGGTGCGCGGCGCAGGAGCTCGACGGCCTCGATCGCGTCGCGCGCGCGGGTCACGAGGCCGCGTTCGTCCAGGCGGTGCGCGAACTCGACCTGGTGGTCGTCGACGTGCTCGCCGAAGTGCGCGAGGCGCGGCAGGACGACGGGCACGTGACCGAGCGAGATCGCGAGCAGACACGTTCCTGCACCCGCGTGGCAGATGACGCGCGACGAAGTCTCGAGCAGTTCGCGCATGCGGTCGAACGGAACGAGTCGCGCGTGTTCGAAGTGGAGCGGCTCGTACTCGGACGCGCCGATCTGCCCGAACACGGGTTCGTCCAGTTCGGACGCCGCTGCGTCCACCGCCTGCACGAGACGGTGGAACGAGAAGGCCTCGGTGCCGACCGAGAGCAGGATCACAGGACCTGACCTCGATAGTCGGCGCGGCCGCCGCTCGCGCGTGCGAGTTCGGGCCACTGGACGAGGAACTCGTCGACGAACGGTCGCACCATGCGCCCCGACAGGGACAGCTCGTCGATGCGCGTGATCGACTCGACGTAGATCGTGCGGATGCCGAGCAGCTTCGCGACCACGATGAACGGAACCGCGACTCCGGCGCCGGTGGACACGACCGCGTCGGGCCGCTCGCGTGCGAGGATCCGCACGGCGCGCACGGCGTTGCGCAGCATGTTCACGACGTTGCGGTTCGTCGGGTGCACGGCGTGGTGCACGCGCTCGCCCGCCAGCAGCGAAGCCGCGTCGGGCGTGTCGAACGTGACCCAGAACGCCTGGCACTCGCTCCAGAACGCACGCAGGCAGAGCATCTCGAACAGATGGCCGCCGGACGAGCAGACCAACGCGACCTTGGGTCGGGTGTCGGTCGCGCGGTCCGTGGGCACGGGGCGGGCGTCGTCGGTGGCGGTCACGGGCAGGGCACAGGGGGACGGCGGCTCCGATCTGGAGCCGCTACCCGGCCTTCATCGAGCGGCACGCGGGCCGGCGCGCAGGAAAACCTTTCCGAGTGAGGGGGCGGGCGGCGATGCACGGCCGCACCGACCGTCGAATCGCTGCGCCAACCCTGCGACGGCGAGCGCCCCCAGGCCCCAGGCGACGGGCCCGCGCGACCGAAACAGTCGGACGGGACTCGCTCCCGCACGTTCCCCATGTCCACCCAGCAGCCCACGGATCCGAGGAGCAGCGCCCACGACGGCGAGCCGGACCAGCCCGAGCTCGAGCGCCGCGTCGCGCGCAGTTCGCTGTTCACGGTCGGCGGCTACGCGGCGTCGAACGTCCTGCGGCTGTTCAGCAACGTCGTCCTGGCCCAGCTCCTCCTGCCCGAGGTGTTCGGCGAGATGGTGCTCGTCGGGCTGTTACTGCTGGGCATCGGGATGTTCTCGGACGTCGGCATCGGCCCGTGCCTCGTGCAGAGCCGCCGCGGTCGCGAGGAAGCCTTCGTCCACACCGCGTTCACGCTGCAGGCTCTGCGCGGATTCGCGATCGCCGCGCTCGGATGGGTGATCGCGCCGACGTTCGCCGGGTGGTACGACGAGCCGAGCCTCGTCTGGCCGATCCGCATCGCCTGCGCGACCGCCGTTCTCCAGGGCCTCAACTCGACCAAGTGGCACACGGTCACGCGCGACCTCGCGCTGGGTCGCAAGACGATCGTCGAACTCTCGACGCACGTCCTCTCGATCACGATCTGTGTCGTCTGGGCCTACTTCGATCGCTCGGTCTGGGCGCTGGTCGCGGGCTCCGTCGTCCAGGCGGCGGGCGTCGCGATCGGCAGTCACATGGCGTTGCCCGGAGCACGCGACGGCCTGCGCCTCGAGCGCGCCGCGCTGGTCGAGATGCTGACGTTCGGTCGCTGGGTCTTCGTCAGCACCTGCGTCACGTTCCTGGCGTTGCAGTCCGACCGCCTGATCCTCGGCAAGCTGGTCGAGAGCCTGGGACTGCTCGGCGTCTACGGCATGGCGGTGACCATCGCGTCGATCCCGACCATCCTCGCCGGACACCTGTCGGGCAACGTGCAGTTCCCGTTGCTCGCCGTGCACGACCGCCGCGACCCGAGCGCGCTCGAAGAGGCTTTCCTGCGCCAGCGCGAGACCCTGCTCGTGGCGCTCGGATCGATCCTGCTCGCGGTCTTCTGGTTCGCGCCGCTGTTCTTCCGCACGCTCTACCCGGAGGACTTCCTGTCCGCCGGTTGGATCGCGCAGTGGCTGTGCGTGGCCGGTTGGTTCGCGCTGCTCAAACAGACCTCGGATCGCGTCCTGCTCGTCCGCGGCGCCACGCGCGCACTGGCCGGCGTGAACCTCGTCGCCTTCCTCGCGCGCGCCGCCGGCACGATCGTCGGCTTCCACTTCGCGGGCATGCACGGCTTCCTGGCCGGCCTCGTGATCGGTTCGATGATCGAACAGCTCGTCGTCCAGCGCGTGGTCCTCGCCCTCGATCTCGACGTGCGCCGCCAGGACCTGCTCGCGTCCGCCGTGGCCGCCGCGGTGATCACCGCGGGGTGGCAGGTGCGCGAACTCGTCGACACGGGCCTCGTGTCCGGTCCCGCGGCGCCGCTGATCGAGATCGGGCTCGGAGCGGTGCTGCTCGGACTCGTGACGGCCCAGACCGTCGTGCGGTACCGCCGGGTGGGTCTGGCCTGATGGGGCCGATCGTCCCTCTCACGCTGTTCGGCTGGGCGGCGCTGATTCCCGGTCTGTTCGCACTGATCGGAGCGCGCCGGGCCGTCGCGGTCGCCTACGTCGTGGGCTGGCTGTTCCTGCCGGTCGCGACCTACGACCTGCCGCTGGTCGAGTTCGACAAGACGGCGGCGATCGCGATCGGTTGTCTGGCGGGCGTGGTGCTCTTCGACCTGCCGCGTCTGCTCGCGCTGCGGCCGCTCGTCGTCGATCTCGGCGCGATCGCCGTCGTCGCGGCGCCGTTCTTCAGCAGCCTCGCGAACGATCTCGGTCCCTACGACGGCTTCGCGAACAGCGTCGCGCGCGTGTTCATGTGGGGCGCGCCGTACCTGTTCGGTCGACTGTACTTCGCGGACCGGGGCGGCATGGTCGAGCTCGGCCGCGCGATCGTCTGGGGCGGACTGGCGTACGTGCCGCTGTGTCTGTGGGAGCTCAAGATGAGCCCGCAGCTGCACGCCCAGGTCTTCGGCTTCTACGCGCACGCGAGCGGCTTCACCCAGGTGATGCGCTTCGGCGGTTGGCGCCCGACCGTGTTCCAGCACCACGGCCTGATGCTCGGGATGTGGATGGCGATGAGCGCGTTGGTCGCCTACGCGCAGTCGCGGAGCGGTGGTGCGCGGCGCGGTGCCGCCGAACCCACGCTGCTCGGCGTGCGCATGCTGTGGTGGGCGGTTCTGCTCGCGGGCGTCACGGTGCTGTGCAAGTCGAGCGCCGCGATCGTCTGGATGGGCGCCGGCATGGCGTTCCTGTGGCTCGGGTCGCGGACGGGCACGCGGGGGATCGCCTGGGCACTGGTGGCCGTGCCGCTCGTGTACGCGGGCGTGCGCACCACGAACGTGTGGGACGGTTCGCACCTGATCGAGGGGCTCGAGGCGCTCGGCTTCCCCGAGGAGCGCGTCGAGTCGATCGACTACCGCTTCGAGGCCGAACGCCTGCTGGCCGACAAGGCGCTCGAGCAGCCGCTCTTCGGTTGGGGTGGCTTCGGGCGCGGCTTCGTGCCCTGGGACCGCAGTCCGAGCGGCTTCGTCGTGCCCGACGGTCTGTGGACCCTGTACCTGAACATGAACGGGCTCGTGGGCCTGTTCGGACTGTTGTGGTTGATGCTCGCGCCGCTGGTCCTGTGGCTGCGCGCCCATCGCGGCTCGAACTGGATCCGCGGCGACGCGGCGGTGGGGGCGGGCCTGGCGCTCGTGGTCGCGCTGTTCGCCGTCGACTGCCTGCTCAACGCGATGGTCAATCCGATCTTCCTGGTCGCGACCGGAGCGGTGTGCGGGCGAGCCGTGCACGCGGGCGTGCCGCGCCGGGTGACCACGAAGAGGGCGACGAGGGTGCCTGCGCCGACGATCGACGCGGTGCCCGCAGCGAGCACCGCGCGCCCGGTCGTCGTCGCCGGCGGCCCGGGAGCGCGACTGCACGCGCGCTGGCGGGCACGGGTCGCCGCGTCACGTCGCGCGCTGCCGAGCGCCCTCCCCGGTCAGCGGTAGGTGACGGTCAAGGTGGCACCGAGGTCGCCCTCGCGCAGCATCCCCCCTTCCAAGGTCGTGTCGCAGGCAGCCTCCGTGGTCTCGCCGTCACGCACGAGCATCAGCGGAAGACCTCGAGCCACGGCGTCGGTCACGCTGCGGGCCGGGCTGACGGTCTGTGGTCCCGTGTCGTAGCCGAGCCCGTGCAGTGCGCGTTGCCCACTTGGGGCGTTCCGCGCGGCCGCGAACGTCGATCCGCTCACGCCGACGATCAGATCCCCCGGACGCAGGTCGTAGTCGAGCAGGACCGAGCCGGCCTCGATCGCGTCCACGCGCAGCGCATCGTGGGGATGCCCGTTCCACAGGACCTCCGACGTCGGGACGCTGAACTCGAAGGTCCCGATGCGGTACAGACCCGGGAGCAGGTCGCGTGCCACGCCCCGTCCGAACGGGTCGAGTGCGACGGGATTCAGCCGCCCGGAGTTCGAACGGTTCGATCCGGTCGGAGCGATCTGGACCAGTTGCTCGGCGAAGGCGGGCAACCGCAAGCGCACCAGATAGGTGGAAGGTCCTCGGATCGGCAGCGTCGTGCGGTCGGAGCCCACTTCGACGGTCTCGCCGAGCGAAGTGAGGACGGTGCGAGTCACGCTTCGGAGCGTGGCACGGACGGACCAGGCTCCAGGCTCGAGGTTCTCGAACAGGACCGACCCGTCGTCGAGGTTCGCCGAGTCCGTGTGTGTCCTCGGGTTGGCTCCGAGGTGGTGGCGGTGCAGCTGAGACTGTCCGACCCGCCGCGACAGGTCGACGTCGAGGAGCGCGCCCTCGATGGGCTCGCCCGGCCACTCGAGCTGCACGAGGAGCGATCCGCGCGCGATCGCCGAGACGGTCACGACCTCGTCGCCGACCGGAATCACCGTCTCGATCGTCGCCAGCTCCGGGTGTGACACGAGAAGGACGTCCTCTACTCCGCTCGACGCGTCGGGGCGCGGTCCGCCCGAGCGCATGTTCAGGAAGGTCCGCAGGTCCAGTTGAACGAGTCGTAGCCCGTCCTCTCCGGTCCGTGTCGGAACATCGAGCTCGAGCGTGTGCAGGCGGCCGTCCGCCGTGCGACGCGCGCGAGTGAACGCGACGGTCTCCGGATCGATTCCGGCAGGGAGTTCCAGTCGGACGGGGAGCTCGCGTTCGGCGCGCGTCCCCACGTCGAATCGGACGCGCGGTCGTTCGCGACCGTCGAGGCGCAGCTCCTGGTGCGCCAAGACGACGGACCGAGCTTCGGGGATCTCGGGCGCGCCGACCGAGAGCACGATGGCATGGCGACCCAGGCCGGAAACGCGCAGACCGCGGTCGAGGACCTGTTCGGCGACCTGACCGTGGCTCCAGTCGCTGCGAATCTCCTCCGCTCGGATCGGATCGGTCGCCAGATCGCGGTCGTCGGGCAGCGGCACAGCGGCGACGAGAACACCGGTGCGGATGCTGCGGTCGAGTTCACCGTCGAAGTCGAGTTCCACGTCGGACCACGTTCTGACGCTGACGGCGACCGACTGCCCAGCCTCGGGACTCTTCAGGTTGAGCACGCCCGAGAACGACTTCCAGGGCGGGTTCGAGGTCGCCGTGCTGCGCACCTGGATGGACGTCGGGCGTGCCGGCACGACGACATCGGGCCGCGAGCGCTCCCAGTCGATCGTGCGCGACGTGCGGTGTCCCATGGGGCTCTCCGCCGAAATCGATACCGATGCGTTCGAGATCGGCTGACCCAACTCGTCGCGCGGGTCGAGTGCGACGGTGACCGTGGGAGAACGGGTCAACTCGAGCGCCCTTCCCGGGCGCAGGCTGGACGCGTTCCAATCGGCGTCGAACCATCCGAAATCGGCAGCGATCGCTACCCGGTAGCGCGCGTCGGCATCCAGGCCGTCCACCGACCAACGTCCTTCAAGGTCGGTGCGGTCGGTCCACACGCTCGCGTCGACCTCTTCCCAGTAGCGCTCTGCCTGGGCGAGGTAGTCGTCCAGCGGAACGACATCGCTCTCTCCAGCAGGTCCGATCCGCGCGGCGACCGGCAACGGGCTCCGCATTCGCAGGGGGACGACCTGGACCGGCACCCCGGCGAGGGGCGCACCCTCCTCGTCGAGCACGCGCCCCTCGAGCGTGTGTTCGGTCGTGTCCTGCACGGCGACGGTGGAGAAGGCCACAGCACCGCCGAGCAGGAGGCCGCCGACCAGGATCGCTGCACGGATCATCGGGCATCCTCCCAGGCGATCGTCTCGGTGCCGGCCACGACGTCGATCTCGAACACGTCGTCCACGAGGACACGACCGTCCGCCGCCAACGGACACACGCGGTAGCGGCCCTCGGGCAGTTCCCCCAGGTCGCAGCGGCCGCGCACGTCGAGCACGAGCACGGTCGCCCGTCGGTTGTTCCCGATGGAGGGGTGACGGATCACTGTGGTGTCGTCGCGCGGAGTCTCGTGCGCCGCGTCGACGAACAGGAAACGCGCGCCCGCACGTCGCTCGCCACCGTCGAGCACGACCGGGACAGCCATCGGGAAGTCCGTGGTCACGGTCGGCGTTGCGCCCGGTTCGATCTTGAGGGTCTCCTCCAGCGCCACCATCGGTCCAGCGCTCGCCGTCTCGAAGACCACCACGAGTCGCCACGTACCGGCGGCGAGGCCGTCGAATCGCACCTGGCCCTCGGGTGAGACGAAGGCCCGCCGGCCACGGCCAACTTCACGCATCTGGGCGTAGCTGCCGGCGGCGCCGTTCGAGCCGCGCACGAGCAGCATGTGGATCGACTCGCGCCCGGAGAGGTTGCTCTCCCCGTAGCCGTCCAGCTGCAGCGTGAGCGAGCCGGGCGCGAGGAAGTCGACCTGGAAGAGGCGCTGACCGAGATCGCCCTCCGCCGAGGCCATTCCGCGGTCGGCGTCGACGACCAGTGCGCGCAGGCGCGTGGCGCGCGGATCGATGGCGCCCACGCGCACCCAGTGCAGCCCTTCGGACGAAAGCGTTGCGAGTCCCTCGGCGGCCGGCAGCCACGAGTCGTCCACGAGTTGTTCCAAAGTCACGCGTGCGTCCAGGAGACGGCGACCGCGCGAGTCGAGCGCGGTGACGATGGCATGTCGATCGGGATCCGGTGCGGGAACGTCGATCGCGATGCGGTTCGGCCCGGCGACCACGTCCACATGGCGCACGAGCACGGCGCGATCGTGGTCGACGCGCAGAACCACGGCGTGCCGCCCGGGCTCGAGGTCGTGTGCCACAACGGCGCGGCCGACGATCCAGTCGTCGCCTCCCGCTCGGAACCGGTTCGCATCCAGGTCGAGCTCCTCGCCGTCCGCGAGTGGGACCACGTAGATTCCGCGGCGTCCGGCGCCACCAGAGCTGCGCCACGGGTCATCGAGATCGATCTCGAGCCAGGTCCGCACACCGACCACCAAGCGGAGCGTCTCACCGTCCTGGGCCAGCATGTCCACCGGCGTGGGCGGACTCATCAGATCGGCCACCACGTTCACGCGCGGAGGCAGCGACTCGACTCGGCGTTGCTGGCCGACGAGCGCGCGAATGGTCACGACCTGTTCGGTCGTCGTCAGGACCGGCGAATCGGGCGTCCAGCGAAAGGCCGACGTACCCGAACGGCGACGGATGTGGATGAACGCCGACTCCGGCACCCGCCCGTCTTCGTCGACCACTTCCAAGCGGACGCCGCGCGGTTGCTTCGTCGTGACGGTGAAGTCGTCGCCGGGTCGCTTCATGCCGATCTGGCTCGGGTGCGTCACCGCGTCGGCGGCCGCGACCGTGACCCGATAGTCGCGCCCAGGTTCGAGCGGGGAGAGTTCGAAGCGTCCATCGGCCGACGTCACGTACGAACGCGTCTTCGTCGCGGACTCGCGCCAGTTGTTCTCGGCCGCTGCCAGGTGCTCCTCGAGCGTCCGGGTCACGTGCAGGGGCCGTCCGTACTCGGCGTAGTCGACGAGCGGGGGGTCGTCGTCCCGCACGCACCAGACCAAGGCGCCCTCGAGCGGTTCACCGGCCGCGTCGATCACGAGGCCGCGCAGTGAGTTCGCCGGATCGCTCCCAACGTCGACCTCAGCGTCCTGATCGAGCGTCTGGGTCAGGCCGGTCGGAGTGGGCGTCGCACCGCCGCTGGGTGGTCCAGGTGTGATGGACGTGGCCAGCAGTGCGAGCAGAACGGGGACGACGACACGGAGCGACGAGCGATCGAACATGGAGCGAGCGAACTGGAGGACGGGAGCGTGGCGCAGTGGCTCCAACGGGTGGAGTGCGCGTGCGGTTCGCACTGTACGCCGCCGGACCTACCCGACTTGGCGACTCGAGCTACCGGCTCGTGCTCCGCGAGGCTCCGGGTGCCTCTCAGGCCGCCCGCTGCGTGTCCTCGCGCGCTCGCGAGAGTTCGCTGGGGCGCTCGCTCGCCCCGCCACGGAACGAGTGCCGCACCAGATCGCCCAGGAAACCCGCCGGATCGGTGTCGGGCTTGCGCTGGATGGCCCGGCGCAGGCGCCAGAGCGCGAAGCACGTCGCGTACGCGGCGTCGATCGCGAAGGCGCCGAGCGCCCCGTGGTGGCGACGCAGATAGCGACGGCGCGACTCGAACCAGTAGGGCGGGCGGCGGCGGTTCTGGTCCTTCGCGTTCGTGACGCCGGTGCTCTGGCCGACGAGGTGCACCACGTGACTCGACGGCACGTACCAGGACTCGAAGCCGGCGTCGGCGGCGCGGCGGCAGAAGTCGGTCTCCTCGAAGTAGAGGAAGAAGCCCTCGTCCATCGGGCCGATCGCCTCGAACACCGCGCGGCGCACGAGCATGCTCGCGCCCGCGACCCAGCCGGTGCGGCTCGGCTCCGAAGTGATGGGCGCGAGGATGCGGTGGCGTTCGAGCAGCTTCGTGACCGGACCGAA
The DNA here is from genome assembly GCA_007750655.1 of Rohdeia mirabilis. Classification (GTDB taxonomy): domain Bacteria; phylum Planctomycetota; class UBA1135; order UBA1135; genus Rohdeia; species Rohdeia mirabilis. The sequence continues at coordinate 4,163,601 of CP036290.1, read as the reverse complement.
GCGCAGGCCCGAGTCGATCTCGGACAGGAGGCTCGGGAAGCGGAACGTGCTGGCCTGCGCCTCGCCGCTCGGGTGCAGCAGCTGGCTGCCCGCGATGCCCGCCGCCGGCGTCGAATCGAGGAACGCGACGAGTTCGTCCACCGCGCCGGGCAGGACGCGCGCGTCGGGATTGAGCAACAGGACGTGGTCGGGCGGCGCGTCACTGCGCAGCGCCGGCTCGATCGCCAGGTTGTTGCCGGCCGCGAAGCCGCCGTTGGTCGGCGCCGCGATCACGTCGCACCACGCGCCGAAACCGCTCCTCTCGACGAAGGCGGCCAGGCGTTCGGCCGATCCGTCGCCCGACGCGTTGTCCACGATCACCGTCCGCAGGTCGTTCCGAGTCGTCCGGAGCTCGGCCGCGATCGACACGAGTCCGTCCTCCACCAGCTCGGCGGTGCGGTAGTTGACGACGACGATCAGGACGTGGGACACGGCGCGTTCCTACCTACCACCAGGGCGAGTTCTGCGAGCTGAACAGGCGCACGGCGCGGAACTTCGGCGCCTCGTCCGGATCCTGCGTCGAGCGTTCGAGGAGGCCCCAGCTACCGAACTTCGACGGTTCGTCCGCCAGGTTCCACAGGAACATCTCGTGCGCGCCGCTGTTGCGCCAGCCTTCGAGGAAACGCGTGTACAGGGCGCCCATGCGATCGCTGCGATTCGCGCCGACGAAGAGGTCGGTCAGAGCCTGGTCGTTCTGCCACGCCCCGATCCCCGCCAGGTGTTGACCGGCCTCGTAGGCGAGCAGCGGAAGCCCCTTGGCGCTCGACAGCGTGACGTTCTCGACCACCTTGTCGAGCGTGAAGTCGACGCTGTCGTCGAGCGCCTTCCAGAACTCCTCGCTGCTCATCTGCAGCACGCCGGCCGCGTTCTCCGGCGACCCCAGCGTGGCGCCGAAGTAGGGCGCGACCGCGTACGCGTCGGCCTGCTGCCAGGCGTCGTCGTGCTCGAGGATCACCTGGCCCGTCCACGGGTTCACGGATTGGCCGGCGAGCACGCGCACCAGCCGCTCCGGTTCCTGCGAGAACACGCCGCTCCACACGCCGAAGACCTCGACGGCGCGCTGGCTGTACCACCGCAGCTGGTTCTGGAACGCCGAGCCCGAGAGCCCGAGCAGCGCGCCCTGCTGGTTCGCGTACTGGGCCTGGGCGAAGCCGCCGTTCCAGACCTCGTTGGAGAACTCGACGAAGACGCGACGCTCGGGCTCGAGCTGCTCCTTCACCCGCGTCGCGAAGTGCTCGACGTAGTCGTCGCTCGCCAGGTGCGGCATGCAGAACCAGGCGTCGGCGTCCAACATGTTGCAGAGCGCGATCATGTGCTCGAGGCAGACGCCGCTCTCGCCGGTCTGCACGGCGTCGCTCGGCAGCGAGCGGTCGGACCACTCGCGCACCTCTGAACCGTTCGTGCGCTGCCAATCCATGAAGCGGATCGCGCGGAACTCGGACAGCAGCTGGAGGAAGCGCGGGTGGAACAGACCGTGGTCGTCCGGGTCGATCCCGGGCGGGAACAGGCGCACGTTCCGCACGGGATCGGTCGGATCGGTCGCGGTCAGGCGCAGCTGGATGCCGGACGTGCTCGGCGTCGCGATCGCGAGCTCCATCCGGTTCGGCTCGGTGGCGACGACGGTCGGATCGCCTTGGATCTGGAACGTGCCGCTCCCGTCCCAGCGCAGTTCGTAGGTGCCGGCCGCCAGCAGTCCGTCCGGCCCGCGCGCGATGAGCACGCTCGCCGCCTGGTTCGGCAACAGCTCGGTGACCCAGCCGTCCTCGTCCAGAGCGAGCGGCGGACCCGAGTCCCAGGCCCACGTGGAGAGATCCTCCCGGTGCCAACGCGACGCCTGCTTGAACAGGTTCGAATAGACCTGCTGCGCGGCCCAGTAGTGCAGTTCGGGCACGTTCACGGCCAGCGGCGCCGGGTGCGGCCCGGGCGGCAGCGGCGCCGTGACGACCTGGTCCTGCCGCGCGTCGGCGGCGGTCGGCAGAAGGGCGTAGAGACCCAGCGCGAGCGGCGCGGAGGCGGTGGCGAACAGGGCGAGAGCTCTCATCGAAGTGAAGGATTGCGTCGCGGGGCGGTGAGGGTGGAGCCGTTGGACCCGGACGGCCCTCGCCCGGGTTCCACCTGCTCGCACCCGTCGGCCTCAATAGGCGCCCTTGCCCGAGATAACGGCTTTCGCGGTTCGTGCGAGCAGCTTCAGGTCGGTGCCGATGTGCACCTCGCGGCTGTAGCGCGCGTCCATGCGCATCCACTCCTCGAACGACACGTCGCTGCGCCCGCTGACCTGCCAGTGGCACGTCAGACCGCCCTTGAGCTGCAGGCGGCGGCGGTGCCAGCGCGCGTAGGCCGGCACTTCGTCGAGCGTCGGCGGGCGCGGTCCGACCAGGCTCATGTCGCCGACGAAGACGTTCCACAGCTGCGGCAGTTCGTCGAGGCTGAAGCGGCGCAGCACGCGTCCGATCGGCGTGACGCGCGGGTCGTTCTTCATCTTGAAGACCGGACCGTCGGCCTCGTTGTCGCCGGCGAGCTCGCGCTTGCGTGCCTCGGCGTCCACGTACATCGAGCGGAACTTGTAGAACGTGAACGGACGGCCGCCGACGCCGGCGCGCTGTTGGCGGAACAGGATCGGGCCGGGGCTCGAGAGCCGCACGGCCAACGCGATCGAAAGCAGGACCGGCGAGAGCACGGTCAAGAGCGTGAGCGACCCGACGACGTCGAGCGCGCGTTTGAGTGGCGGCGTGGGCTGTAGGAACAAGTCCTCGATGTCGTGCACCTCGCGACCCAGGTCCTCGCGCACGGCGGCGATCGAGTCGGCCGGGCCGTCGGGCTTGCCGGCCAGTGCGTCGCGCGCATCCGTGACGAGCCGCGTGAGTTCGGCGACCATGGCTTCGGGCAGGATGTGCTCCGGGAGGCCGGTGCTGACGCCGGGCGTGCCGTCGAAGCTGTCGGTGCGGCGGCGGGCGGGCGCCTTCTGCTCACCGAGCGTGTCCTGGTCGCTGTATACGCGCACGTCCGCGGGCAGGTACTGACGCGCCAGGTCGCCGAGCACGCGGTCGGCGAAGATCCACGCGCCCTTCGCGTCCGTCGCGGCGAGGATCACCGCGAAGCGCGTCCGATCGAGGCGTCCGAGCACGTCGGACTCGCGCAGGCGTTTCGCGATCGCCCGGGTGAGTCGCAGGATCGGGCGCGCGTCCTCGCTCGCGGGTTCGAACACGACGAGCGAGAAGTTGCGCGCGCCACGTTCGGCGAGCGCGCGTTCACGCTGGAAGAAGCGCTCGAAGTCGCCGATGGGCGCGACACTGGGCAGTTCGGGCCGAGAGCCCGGCAGCCAGTGCCAGAGGGGCGGGGACACCTTCATGGTTGTTGGACGCCCTGAGGAGGGAGCGGGCGCCCCGGGTGGATCGGATCGGCGGGCCGCGTCACCCGAACCCAATCGTCGAATTCCCCGGGTGGTCGGTCCGCTCCGCGCTCAGAACCACCAGCCCCAGTCGCCGGTCGTCGCCGCGATCACCGCCAATGCCCCGTTGACCAGCGCGTGGGCCCAGACCGCATCGCCGAGCCGGCCGCGCCGAGCCGCCGCGAGGCTGAAGAGCACACCCGCGAGCACGCCGCCCACGATCGAGGTGTGCAGCAGTCCGAACGCGAGGGCCGAGCCGAAGACCGCGAGCGGCGCGGGCCTTCGGTACGAGACGCGCTCGAAGTCGGCGGAGACGAGTCGGCGCTGCACGAAGCCGCGGAACGCGAGCTCCTCGACGAGCGGCGTCACCACCGCGTACCCGAGTGCCGCCGCGATCCAGAAGCCGCTGCGCGCGAGGAGCGAAGCCCCGTCTAGCCAGGCCGGTGGCGCGCCGCCCGCGCCCTGCGCTGGATCGACGGCCATCCACAGGCCGAGGCAGGCCGCGGCCAGGAGCCAGACGTGCAGTTGCCGTGCGCCGTCGAAGAAGCCCCGCAGGCCGCCGATGCGCGGCAGGGCGCCGCGCAGGCACGCGAGGACGAGCGCCGCCACCGCGACCCGCGCCGGAGCCGACGTCGCGCCCTCGTCGAGGAACGCGCCGGCGACGAGTCCGGTGCCGACGACGGCGAGCAGCGGCACCAGATAGGCGGTGGTCGCCGGGTCGCGGCGCGTCGCGACGGGCGACGGAGCGAGAGCGGCGACCGTGTTCGGGGACGGACTCGACGACGTGCTCGAAGTCGGGCTCGCGACGCCCGCGGTCGGAGCCGCTTCACCGCCTGCGAGTGCGATCGACCGGGGCCGGAAGGCCGGCACTCGCGTCGCGATCCACACGCAGCCGAGCGCGACCGCGATCAACGGCGGCCAGCCCGCGTGGGTGTGGAACGCGTCGACGGCCAGCTGTGGGTCGACGAAGTGTCCGAGCGCGATCAGGGCCGCGATGCGCGCCGCGTTGAAGCCCCACACCAGCACGAGTCCGGCCGGCATCAGCCACAGCGCGCGGGACAGGCGCAGTCGCCGCCGCGCGAGCACCAGGAACGTGCCGAAGAACAGTCCGAACAGGGCCAGTCCCTCGAGTCCCGAGCAGTACTTCGTGACGATGACGCGGAAGGACTCCGTGCCCAGGATGCGCGTGCTCTCCTCGAGGTACACGCCGTCCGTGTAGAGGCCGACCATCGCCGCCGATGCGCGCAGCGTCACGTCCGCGAGCGGGCCCCACAGGAAGTAGTTGCCGTCGATCCAGAAGCCGAGCCAGAAGAGCGTCGAGCCGATCACCGCTCCACCTGCGAGCGCATCGACGAGCGGTGCTCCGGCGGCGCGCCAGGCTCGGGCCGGCGCGGTCGCGAGCAACGCGCCGCACAGGGCCAGGATCCCGGCCGCGCCCCACAGGAGCGGCAGCACCGCGTCGAGCAGCGGGAGCGTCGAACCACCGGCGAGGACCAGTTGCGACAGCGCCGTGAAGACGCCGGCCCACAGCACGTGCGCCACCGCGGCCCGCGCCCTCGCGCCGCGCTCGAACGGGTGCTCCCGATCGTGCTCGTGTTCGAAGAGCCTTCCGAACGCCGCGCGCCAACGCCCCGCACCGAGCAACCCGACCGCGGCGACGATGCACGCGCCCCAGGGCACGTTGTGGCTGAGGCTGCGCAGTGGCTCGACCCACCACAGGTCGTGCCCGATCAGCGACCTCGTGTCGATCATCCGCAGCGCGAGCAGGGCTTCGCACAGCAGCACCGCCAGCAACGCGGTGAAGCGCGCTTGAGCGTTCGCGGTGGACGGCGACGTCGACCGATCGAGGGACTGGCTGTGGGCCACGGAGACTGGTTGGGGCGAGCGACGGGGCGGGGCCTTGGGCGAAGCGTCTCGGGGACCGCTGCGCGCCGTCGTGGGACGGTCGCAGCGGCCCCGGAACGACTCGCGGCGCGCCTCCTTCATCGGAAGGAGGCGCGCCGCGCATCGAGTCGAACTCGGGTCCGGCCGTGGATCAGGCCTCGAGGAAGTCCTCTTCACGACGCCGCGCGCTCAGGACGAGGGCGCCGCCGATCATCAGCAGGAGGCCCGTGCCGAGCAGGTTGGCGTCGATCTCCGGCACACCGGTCGGGGGCGGCGGATCGACCGGATCGACCGGGTCCATGGGGCCGGGGCAGACCTCGCCCTCGCCGCACTCCTCCTCCTCTTCACCGCCCGGGGGCGGCGGGATGACGATGGGGGGATTCTGCGAGCTGCGCACGACGCGATCGCCCTGGGTCATGACCGCGGCGAGCATGCCCGTCATCGGGGTGTCCGCGGGACCGGGGCGGGTGCCGGGGTTGGACGCGCCCGAGGTGGACTGGGTGAAGCGCTCCGCCAACGGGATCGAGAGCACGCGGGGATCGACCTGGGGCGCGCCACCGGACGCGCGACCCGAACCCAGGGCCAGCACGGGGGCGGGCGGGGGCACGTCGGGGTCCTGGACCCGCGCATCGGGGGCGGTGGCCGACGGGACCGGGGCGGCCGCGCCCGGACTGGACGCGAGGCCGGGGGCGCCGGTCGAGACCGCGATGGCGGCCTGGGCGGGCGAGCCGGCCAGTCCGCAGCCCTGCACCGCGACGGTGCCGAGTGCCAGGGCACCGGCCAGGAGGACCGGGAGGCGCAGCTTGGTGGGCGAGGTGGTCATGTGGAGTGGTGCTGGGCCCCACCGGGGTGGAGATGGTGGGGCGGCTATCGGAAGGTATCCCTGTGGGCGGCGGATGAGCGGTATTTGGTGAACATTTGGCGCCCATCCGGGTGCGAGGGCCGGACGGCGCGCCGCTGGACCCGGGCACCGACGGGTCGCCGAGGGTCGGAAGAGGGCGGCCCGGCGCCGCACCGGTGCGCGGCGGGAGGCCGCCCGACCGGCCCGGAGGGCTAGACTGCGCCGCCCGGGCTCCCCGACGCCGGCACCCCCCGCCGCCGGGTCCCCCCCAAAGCGCCCTTCCGCCGCTCCGAGCCGCATCCCGCATGTCCCGACCCGTCTGCCTCTTCACCGGCCAGTGGGCCGATCTCCCGCTCGAGGAGCTCGCCGACAAGGCCGTCTCGTTCGGCTACGACGGTCTCGAGCTGGCCTGTTGGGGCGACCACTTCGACGTGCGGCGCGCGCTGGCCGAGGACGACTACTCGGCGCGCCTCTGGGAGGTCCTGACCGAGCGCGGGCTGACCTGCCACGCGGTGTCGGCGCACCTGGTGGGACAGGCGGTGTGCGACCGGATCGACGAACGCCACCGCACGATCCTGCCCGAGCACGTGTGGGGCGACGGCGATCCCGAAGGCGTGCGCGAGCGGGCGGCCCAGGAGATGATCGCCACCGGACGCGCGGCGCGGCGCTTCTTCGACGCGGCGCCGCACGGTGTGAAGGCCGAGCTCGAAAGCCGCGGCCGCGCCGTGGTGAACGGCTTCACCGGCTCGTCGATCTGGCACCTTCTGTACTCGTTCCCGCCGGTCACGCGGGCGATGCTCGACGCGGGCTTCACCGACTTCGCCACCCGTTGGAAGCCGATCCTCGACGACTTCGCGGCGCACGACGTGGGCTTCGCGCTCGAGGTCCACCCGACCGAGATCGCGTTCGACATCGCCACGACGAAGCGCGCCATCGAAGCGATCGATCGGCACCCGGCCTTCGGCTTCAACTACGACCCGAGCCACCTCGCCTACCAGGGCGTCGACTACGTGCGTTTCCTGCGCGAGTTCGGACCGCGCATCTTCAACTGCCACGTCAAGGACGTGCACTGGAGCGAGTCGGGGTCGGCGATCGGCGTCTTCGGCGGCCACACGGACTTCGGAACCGACGAGCGCTTCTGGGACTTCCGTTCGCCCGGGCGCGGTCGCGTGGACTTCGAGTCGATCATCCGCACGCTCAACCACATCGGCTACGAGGGCCCGCTCACCGTCGAGTGGGAGGATCCGATGATGGATCGCGAGGCCGGCGCCACCGAAGCGGCCGGCTTCGTGCGCGGACTGGACTTCGCGCGCTCGAACATCGCCTTCGACGCGGCGTTCAGCGAGTAGATCGCGGCGCGCGACACCGTCCATCGCCCCAGGTGCGTCACACGATCGCGCCGGCACTCCCCCCAGACCGAACGACCATGACCCAGTCCGCTGTTCCCGGCGTGAAGCCGCGCCTGTCGGCGATGATGTTCCTGCAGTACGCCATCTGGGGGGCCTGGCTGCCGCTCCTGTGGCCGTTCCTCGAGAACGTGCGCGGACTCACCGGCGAGCAGATCGGCAACGTCTTCGCCGTCGGCGCGGTCGGGGCGATCGTCGCGCCGTTCATCGCCGGACAGATCGCGGACCGCTACTTCGCGACCGAGAAGTTCCTGGCGCTCAGCCACGTGCTCGGCGGACTGTTGGTCTGGCAGTTGGCGAGCATCGAGAGCTACGAGGGCATCCTCGGTTTCTCGCTGGCCTACTCGATCATCTACTCGCCCACGCTGTCGCTGACCAACTCGATCGCGTTCCACCACCTGCCCGATCGCGACCGCGACTTCGGCAAGGTGCGCGTGTGGGGCACGGTGGGCTGGATCGTGGTCGGCATCGGCATCGGGCAGTGGCTGTTGATGCGTCACAGTCCCGCGGGTGTCACCGGCGATGCGCTCGACCTCGCGCGCTACGAGGGCATGGCCGACGCCTTCAGGCTCTCGGCGATCCTCGGCATCGCGATGGGTCTGTTCTGCTTCACGCTGCCGCACACGCCGCCCGCGCGCGGCGAGGAGAAGAACGCCACGTTCGAGGCCCTCGGCGAGGTCGGGCGCACGCGCACGCTGCTCGTCCTGTTCCTCCTCGCGGTGCCGGTCTCGTGCATCCACCAGTTCTACTTCGTCCACACCGCGGGCTTCCTCGGGCAGTTCCAGAGCGGCGCGGCCGAGACGATCGACAAGGTGTTCGGCGTCGGCGGCGGCGGCCTGATGACCATCGGTCAGATGAGCGAGATCGCCGTCCTGGCCCTGATCCCCGTGGTCGCCAAGAAGGTGCCGCGGCGCGCGCTGCTGGCCGTCGGACTGTTGGCCTACGGCCTGCGCATGGCGATCTTCGCCCACGCCGACGCGCTGCCCGAAGCCGTCCGCACGCCGCTCGTGATGTTCGGCATCGCGCTGCACGGGCTGTGCTTCGGCTGCTTCATCTTCGTGGCCTTCATGGTCGTCGACGAAGAGACGTCGAGCGACGTGCGCGCCAGCGCCCAGAGTCTGTTCAACCTCGTGATCGTCGGCATCGGCATCATCGTCGGTTCGATGATCGCCGGCCGCGTGGCCGAATGGGCGAAGCTCGAAGGTGGCGGCACCGACTACGAGCGTCTGTTCTCCGTCCCGATGTGGGCCTCGCTGGTCTGCCTCGTGCTGCTTCTCGTCTTCTACCGCGCCGGCGCCCACGACCCCGCCCGACGCGTTCCTTCCGACACCGGTTCCTGAACCCTCCCTCCCCATGTCCTTCCTCCGCACGACCGTTCCGACCGCACTCCTCGCCTCGCTTCCGCTGCTGCTCGCGAGCTGCGGCACCCTGCCCAAGAACCAACTCACCGAGAAGGAGGCGAGCGAGGGCTGGGAACTGCTCTTCGACGGCGAGAGCCTCGAGCACTGGCGCGGTTTCAAACAGGACGCGGCACCCGCCGGATGGGTCGTCGAGAACGGCTCGATCCACCTCGACGAGCCGGCCGGCGACCTGGTCTCGCGCGAGACCTACGGCGACTTCGAGCTCACGATCGACTGGAAGATCGGCCTCGGCGGCAACAGCGGCATCTTCTTCCACGTCACCGAGGACCACGACTACGTCTGGGAGACCGGCCCCGAGTTCCAGATCCTCGACGACGAGCGGCACCCCGACGGCGGCAGTCCGCTGACCAGCGCTGGTTCGAACTACGCGTTGCACGCGCCGGACCGCTCGGTCGTCAACACCACTGGGGCCTACAACCGCGCGCGCCTCGTCGTGAAGGGCAACGACGTCGAGCACTGGCTGAACGGGCAGAAGATCGTGTCCTACTCCCTGCGCTCGCCGGACTGGTTCCAGCGGGTGGCCGAGTCGAAGTTCAGCACGATGCCGGACTACGGACTCGCCCGGGAGGGACACATCGTTCTCCAGGACCACGGCGACGCGGTCTGGTTCAAGAACATCAAGATCCGCCGTCTGTAGACCGAAAGCCGCCTTTCGACCGCTATCCTGCCCGCCCGAGGCCGAGCCGACGACCGGCAGCCCCATCCGACCATGAGCGACTCCAACGACCCGATCGTCCCCATCCGTCAACTCGCCCCCGTGATCCTCCTCGGAGCGGTCCACGGGCTGGTGGGCGGCGCCATCCTCTCCGGCATGGCCGGCTTCGACTTCGCCTACTTCCTGCCGGCCGGAACGATCGCCGGCGCCGCCATCGGACTCTCGGTCGGAACGATCCTGAGCGCCGCGTCCGACGACTCGTCGCTGTAGGAGTTGGCGCCGTAGGAACCGACTCGGTCGGACCCGGCGCGGTCGTGCAGCGCGGTTCGGACGGGCCGCGCCCTGGTGCATCGGGCGGCGTCCGCCCTGCGAAACGCTCCCCGTGCAGCACCCGATGAAGCAGACAGGCAAGCAGGGTGCGGCCGGTCCCGACGGAACCCGTCCGCCGGTCGTGCTGGTCGACGCCGACGGTCGCGCTCTGGGTGAGGCGCCGCTCGTCGACGCCCACACCGGGCGCGGGCTCAAGCACCTGGCGTTCACGGCGCTGCTCTTCGACGCGGACGACCATCTCGTCCTCGCGCGCCGCAGTGCGACCAAGCCCCTGTGGCCCGGAGCCTGGGACGGGACCTTCGCCAGCCACCCCGGCGTGGGCGAACCGATGGGGGACGCCGTGCACCGCCGCTCGGGCGAGGAACTGGGCCTGTCGGTGGCCGGCGTTCCGCTGGCGGCGATCGACTACCGCGTGGACGATCCCGCGGCGGGTGCGGACGCGCCCTTCGCCGAGCACGAGTACTGCGCCGTCTACCTGGCGCGGCTGGCACCGGGCGACGAGCTCGTCCCCGACCCCGGCGAGGTCCGTGGCCTGCGGCGCGTGAGTCTCGCGTCCCTGCTCGAAGCGTCGCCCGCGGTCTGGCGCGACCACTGTCCGTGGTTGGCGTTGGCGCTCGAGGCGCTGCGCTGCGAGCTCTCCGGAGCGCGGCACGAGCGCGCGCGGGCCTTCGACGGAGCACTGGCCGCCCTGCGCTCGGACGGCGCCGGTCCGGCCCTGCGCGCTGTGATCGCCGACCTGGTTCCGAAGGGCGAGTGGCGCGTGGCGCCCGTGCTTCAGAACTGGAAGTAGATGAACGGCTGGTAGTCGGGCGCCGTCAGTGCGATCGCCAGCGCCGCCGCGACGCCCAGCGCGACGTCGCGCAGCCAATCCGCGCGCTTCGCCGCCCAGTCGTAGCCGATGCGGCGGTAGGCCACGAAGTGACCGCCGAGGAAGACGAGCAGGAAGGCGCCCCAGGGCCACAGTTCGGCGCCGGGGTCGCTCGCAGCGGTCGCCGCGGCGGCCGACGCGCTCCCGCCGAGCAGGCCCTCGAAGTACCGACCCGCGACCTCGAGATCGGGCGTGCGGAACACCACGAAGGCCAGCATGAACACCAGTTGGGTGTGGATGGCGCCCAGCGGCGTGCGCTCGAGCTTGGCCGTGAACGGCAGGGCGCGCTCGGCGATCAGGAACGCGCCGTGGATCGCTCCCCACAGGACGAACGTCCAGGCGGCGCCGTGCCACAGGCCGCACAGGAGGAAGACGGTGCACAGGTTGACGGCCGTGCGCACCGTGCCGCCGCGGTTGCCGCCGAGCGGGATGTACAGGTAGTCGCGGAACCAGGAGCTGAGGCTGATGTGCCAGCGGCGCCAACCGGTCGTGACGCTCGTCGCGAACATCGGGAACGCGAAGTTCAGCGGCAGGCGGTAGCCCAACATCCCCGCGGTCGCGATCGCCATGTCGCTGTAGCCCGAGAAGTCGCAGTAGATCTGCGTGTAGTAGGCGGCCGCTCCCATCCACAGCTCGGCCGGCCCGTGCGCCGCGGGATCGCCGAAGACCGTATCGACGAAGGGCGCGAGGTTGTCCGCCACGCAGGCCTTCTTGACGTAGCCGAACAGGAACATCCAGGCCAACGCGCGGTACTGCGGCGTCCAGAAGTGGCGCGGTTCGGTGAGTTGCGGCAGGAAGTCCGAGGCGCGCACGATCGGACCCGCGACGAGCTGCGGGAAGAAGGCCACGAACAGCGCGAAATCGCGCGGATTGCGGCAGGTCGCGAGGTTCCCGCGGTAGACGTCGATCGTGTAGCTGAGCGTCTGGAACGTGTAGAAGCTGATGCCGACGGGCAGGAGCCACCCCAGCGTGTCGACGTGCGCCTCGAACCCGAGCGACTCGATCAGCGCGGCGCCCTGGGTGACGAAGAAGTCGAAGTACTTGAACAGGCCCAGGACGCCGAGGTTCACCACCAGGCTGCCGAACATCCACAGACGTCGCGTGCGCCGTGGAGCGTCCGCGCGCCCCAGCGCCAGGCCCGCGGCGTAGTCGACGATCGTCGAGAGCACGATCAGGCCGAGGAAGCGCCAGTCCCACGCCGAGTAGAAGACGTAGGACACGAGCAGCAGCCAGTTCTTTCGCGCGCCCTGGCCCCGCAGGATCCAGTGCACCGCGAAGACGATCGCGAAGAACGCGAAGAAGCGCAGCTCGTTGAAGTACATGGCCGCGGCTCAGTCGCGTTCGCTGGCTTCGATCAGGTCGGCCAACTCGTTGGCGAACACGCGGCTGAAGTCGGCCGCGCCCGCGCGCGTCAGGTGCTGGCGGTCGAAGCGCTTCTGGGTCACGTACAGACCGGGGAAGCGCGTCGGGTCGTTGAACGAGAGCAGGTGGCGGATCTCGCCCAGTTCGAGAAGCGCTTCCCACCGCAGGTCGCGGCCCGAGTAGGGCGGAACCGCGTGCACGACGGTCAGTCCGCGCGCTTCCAGCCAGTCCACCTGGCGCCGGTGCGAGGCGAGGTCGTAGTCGTCGAGGATCCCGTCGCGCGGTGTCGCGCCGGTGCGCCAGGAACGCAGGAGTCTCGTGACCTGTTGCTCGTACTCGGTGACCTTGTCGCCGCGGAACGTCGCGCCGCGTTTGACGATCTTCGGGTCCGTGTCGTCCTCGAGGGCGAGGTAGCCGCCGGCTCGCGCCGAGGCCACCTTCTCGGGCGGCAGCGAGTCGAGGCCCAGCGCGCGCCGCAGGAACTCTTTGCCCGTTCCGTAGCCGCTGAGACGCCGAGCGGCGAGACGGGCGTGCGTGGCGGCGATCTCGACCCGTTCGTCCCGTGGGCGGTCGAGGTCGAGCGCGGCTCGGACGACCGCGGCGCTCTGCCCGAGCGTGTGCCAGAACAGGTAGCGGTAGCTCGCCGTGTTCGCGTTCTTGGTGTCGGGGTCCCAGGGGTTCGGTTCGACCACGACCCACGCGAGTCGATCGCCGGCCGCCTCGACCGCGGTGCGCAGCACGAAGTCCGCTTCCCAGTCCACCATCCCCGGCGCCGACGCGTTGTAGCAGCGCAGGTCGTGCCCGCGCTCGGCCAGGATCGCGTCGACGATGGCCGGGTCGATGCCGCGGTAGATGCCGCTCGGACCGACCAGCAGGATGTCGAAGCCGCGCTCGTCGCTCGCGATCGCGTCGATCTTGGGGCCGACGGCCGCGTCACTGGGCCAGGGCAGACCGAACCCGATCGCGAGTGCGGTGGCCACGAAGGCGAGCGTGACGCGCAGGGTCGACGCGACGGCCGAGCGGGGGGAGGGGGACGACATGGGCTTGTCCCCGAGTCTACCTCCGCGAACGGGTGATCTCCCCGGGGCGCTCCGCCGGTCGGCGCGCCCCGAGGTCCTTGCGATCAGGCCTCGTAGCCGAGGTTCGACGCGAGCCAGCGCTCGGTGTCCGCCTCGGTCCCGCCGATCCGCCGGGTGTAGTCGGCGACCTGGTCGCGCTGCAGCTTGCCGACGTTGAAGTAGCGCGCTGCGGGATGCGCGACGTACAGGCCGCTGACGCTCGCCGCCGGCCACATCGCCAGGTTCTCCGTCAGGCGCAGGCCCAGGTCCTCGGCGCCGAGGATGCGGAACAGGTCCGTCTTCGGGCGGTGGTCCGGGCAGGCCGGATAGCCGAACGCCGGGCGGATGCCGCGGAAGCGTTCGCGCATCAGGTCCTCGTACGAGGTGCCTTCGGCGTCCGGGTGGCCCCACTCGGCGCGGGTGCGCGCGTGCAGGAACTCGGCGAAGGCTTCGGCCAGGCGGTCGGCGAGCGCCTTGACCATGATCGAGTTGTAGTCGTCGTGCGCGCGTTCGAACTCGCGGGCCAGCTCGTCCGCGCCGAGACCGGCCGTGACGCAGAAGCCGCCGACCCAGTCCTCGAGACCCGACTCGCGCGGCGCGACCCAGTCGGCCAGCGACACGTTCGGCCGCCCGTCCGTGTGCTGGTTCTGTTGGCGCAGCATGGGGAAGCGCACGAGCTCGCGCGTCCGCTCCTCGTCCTCGAACAGGACCACGTCGTCACCGACCGAGTTCGCCGGCCAGAAACCGTGCGCGCCGCGGATCTTCAGCAGTCCTTCGCGCTCGATCCGCTCGAGCATGGCCGTCGCGTGCTCGTACAGCTCGCGCGCGGCGGGGCCGAGCTGCGGATCGTCGAGGATCTTCGGGAAGCGCATCTTCATCTCCCAGGTGGAGAAGAAGAACGTCCAGTCGATGTACGGCAACAGGTCGGAGACGGTCACGTCCTCGACGCGCCGGACGCCGGTGAACGACGGGCGCGAGACCGAGTCCGCGGTCCATTCGATCTTCGGCGCGTTGCGGCGCGCTTCGGGCAGGCCCAGGAGCTGGCGCTGCGTGCGTCCCGCGTACTGCTCGCGCAGCGTGTCCTGTTCGGAGAGGACGTTGCCGAGGAAGTCGCCGACGCCCTTCTGGTCGAGCAGCGACGAGACGACGCCGACCGCGCGCGACGCGTCGTGGACGTGCACGACGCCCTGCGCGTACTTCGGCGCGATCTTGACGGCGGTGTGCTGTTTGGAGGTCGTGGCGCCACCGATCAACAGCGGCGTCGTCATCCCGCGGCGCTGCATCTCGGCCGCGACCTGGACCATCTCGTCGAGCGACGGCGTGATGAGGCCCGAGAGCCCGATCACGTCCGCGCCCTCGCGCTGGGCCGTGTCGAGGATCGTGTCCATCGGCACCATCACGCCCAGGTCGACGACGTCGTAGCTGTTGCAGCCGAGCACCACGCCGACGATGTTCTTGCCGATGTCGTGCACGTCGCCCTTGACCGTGGCCATGACGATCTTGCCCTGGGACGTGCTGTCGCCCTCCTGGCGATCGGCGTCCATGTAGGGCTCGAGGTAGGCGACCGAGCGCTTCATCGCGCGCGCGCTCTTCACGACCTGAGGCAGGAACATCTTGCCCGAGCCGAACAGGTCGCCGACGACGCGCATGCCGTCCATCAGCGGACCTTCGATCACTTCCAGCGGTCGCGCGTACTCCTGGCGCGCCTCCTCGGTGTCCTCCTCGATGAAGTCGACGACGCCGTGGATCAGCGCGTGGACCAGGCGCTCCTGCACCGAACCCGCGCGCCAGGTGAGGTCGATCTCGCGCTTCGTGCCCTTGCCGCGCACGGTCTCCGCGTGCTCGACCAGGCGTTCGGTGGCGTCCTCGCGGCGGTCGAAGATCACGTCCTCGACCAGTTCGAGCAGTGCGGCCGGAATGTCGTCGTACACCACCAGCTGGCCGGCGTTGACGATCCCCATGTCCATGCCCGCCTGGCGCGCGTGGAACAGGAAGGCCGAGTGCATGGCCTCGCGCACCACGTCGTTGCCGCGGAACGAGAACGACAGGTTGGAGACGCCGCCCGAGACGTGCACGCCCGGACAGGTGGCGCGGATCTCGCGCGTGGCGTCGATGAACGCCTTGCCGTAGGAGGAGTGCTCCTCGATGCCGGTGGCGATCGCGAGGATGTTCGGGTCGAAGACGATGTCGTTGGCGGGGAAGTCGACGACCTCGCGCAGGATCTTGTAGGCGCGCTGGCAGATCTCGACCTTGCGCTCGACCGAGTCGGCCTGACCGGTCTCGTCGAAGGCCATGACGACCACGCCGGCGCCGTAGCGCTTGATCTCCTTCGCCTTGGCGATGAAGTCGGCCTCGCCCTCCTTGAGCGAGATGGAGTTGACGATGCCCTTGCCCTGCACGCACTTGAGGCCGGCCACGATGACGCTCCACTTCGAACTGTCGATCATGATCGGGATGCGCGCGATCTCGGGCTCGGCGGCCACGAGGTTCAGGAAGCGCGCCATGCAGGCCTCCGAGTCGAGCATCCCTTCGTCCATGTTGACGTCGAGGATGTTCGCGCCGCCGCGCACCTGTTCCAGCGCCACGTCGAGCGCCGCGTCGAACTCGCCCTTCTCGATCAGGCGGCGGAACTTCTTCGAGCCGGTGACGTTCGTCCGCTCACCGATCATCTGGAAGTTCGAGTCCTCGCGGATCGGAAGGGTCTCGAGGCCGGAGAAGTGCGTGACCGAGAGATCGCGCTCGGGCAGCGCGCGCGGCGTGACGTCGCGCGTGGCTTCCGCGATCGCGCGGATGTGGTCGGGCGTCGTCCCGCAGCAGCCGCCGACGATGTTGACCCAACCTTCGGACGCGAACGTGCGCAGGAGGCTGGCGGTCGTCTCGGGCCGCTCGTCGTACTCACCGAAGGCGTTCGGCAGGCCGGCGTTCGGGTAGCAGCTGACCCAGGTGCCCGCCGCGCGCGACAGTTCGCTGACGTAGGGCTTCATCTCCGACGCCCCGAGCGCGCAGTTGATGCCGACCGAGAACGCGCCGGCGTGCTCGATCGAGCGCAGGAACGCGTCCAGCGTCTGACCGGACAGCGTGCGCCCCGACGCGTCGGTGATCGTGACCGAGATCATGACCGGGATGCGGTACCCGAGCTCGTCGAACACGCGCTCGACGGCGTAGATCGCGGCCTTGCAGTTGAGTGTGTCGAAGATCGTCTCGATCAACAGCACGTCGACCCCGCCCTCGATCAGCGCGTGCGTCTGCTCGACGTAGGCCTCGACGACCTCTTCCCACGTGACCGCGCGGTAGCCGGGGTCGTTGACGTCGGGCGAGAGGCTGAGCGTCTTGTTCGTCGGACCCAGGGCGCCGGCGACGAAGCGCGGGCGCGTCGGGTCCAGAGCCGTGACTTCGTCCGCGACCTCGCGCGCCAGCCGCGCCGACTCGCGGTTGAGCTCGACGACCAGGTGCTGCGTGTCGTAGTCGGCCTGCGCGATGCGCGTCGCACCGAACGTGTTCGTCTCGAGGATGTCGGCGCCCGCGTCGAGGAACGCGCGGTGGATGTCCTTGATGACGTCCGGGCGCGTGAGCGTGATCAACTCGTTGTTGCCCTTGAGCGACGACGGGTGGTCCGCGAGGCGCGTGCCGCGGAAGTCGCTCTCGTCGAGCTCGCGGCGCTGGATCATCGTGCCCATCGCCCCGTCGATGACGAGGATGCGCTCGCGGACGAGCGCATCGAGTCGGGCAGCGGTGTCGGGCGCAGCGGTGCGACCGCTGTCGACGCGGGAGGCGTCCATGGGGGGGCTCTGAGTCATCGGTTCGAGAAGCTGGACGCGAGATCCACCGCGGTGGTCCGGTCCGACGCGCCGCGGTCTTCGTGGTCGGCGAGCGTCGCGACGCTCCCGACGGCGACCAGCGTCATGAAGTGGGGGGGGTGGGGATCGCGGGCCGCGCGCACGATTGCAATGTCCTGGAAGCCTGCCGCCTCGAGATGGTCGCGCAGTGCGGCTTCCGTGAATCCAAGGTGAACGTCGCCGAGGCGCTCGCGCACCCAGGTCTGGGTGTGGGCGAGCAGGTCGAGGATCAGCACCCGACCGCCGGGCTCGAGGATGCGGCGCGCTTCGGCGAGTGCCTTCACCGGCTCCTTCGCGTGGTGCAGCGCCTGGCTGAACACCGCCAGGTCGCAGGACCCGGTCTCCAGCGGCAGGTCCTCGATCTCTGCGCGCAGGGTCTCGATGTTGTCGAGGCCCGCGCGCTTGGCCCGCGTCGCCAACTGGCCGAGCATCTCGTCGTCCCGGTCCACGGCGCAGACCGACTCCGCGCGCTCGGCGAGCATCAACGTCAGGAGTCCGTCGCCGATGCCGAGGTCGACGCAGCGCCGGCTCGGCACCAGCATCAGCGCGGCGCGGGCGAGTCCCTCCCAGGTGCGCCCGGGCAGGGCCTCTTCGCCGAAGGCGGCGGCGATGCGGTCGAAGTAGGCGCGGTCGTGGTGGCGGCGGCGTTCGAGCACGGACTCGAGCCCCGCCAGGTCGGCCTGGAACTCGGAGCAGTCGCGATGGCGCTCGAGGACGCGGGCGGCGAGGTCGGCCGCGGGTCCCGGCTTGACCGTGTACATGCTCTTGCGCCCCAGCCGCCGGTCGCCGACCAGTCCCACCTCCTTGAGCAGGGTCAGGTGGGCCGAGACCCGGCTCTGTCCGAGGTTCAGGATCTCGATCAGGTCGGTGCCGGAGAGCTCTTCCGCGCTCAACAGGTGGAGGAGGCGCAGGCGGGTCTCGTCGCCGAGTGCCTTCAGGAGCCGCGAAGAGTCGACGAGGGTGCCAGGAACCATCCAAGCAGGGTATCCGGTTTTCTTGATCGGTCAACGGGCGCGGGGCCCCGGCGGTCCCCCGGACGGTCCCGCGCGCCACGGGGATCGAGACGGGCCTCGACCTGGGACCGGGCCCCGGCCGATAGCCCCCGCCGAGACCCGGAGCGCGGGTCCATCCACCGATCCACCGCGAGCACGCCATGGCCACCACGCCCGAATCCGCCCAACAGACCGAAGACCTCTACGCCACGCCGCTCTCCGGCCTGAAGGGTCTGTCCGGCTCCCGCCTGCGCCAGCACGAGCGCACCGCCGCCGACCACGACCTGTTCCTGGCCGCGGCCAACGGAGCCGGACCGCTCATCGCCCGGGGCACGCTGCTCGACATCTCGCGCGGTGGTTTCCGCGCCGAGCTCGACGCCCCCAGCCCGGTGGGCGACGTGCTCCAGGCGGTGCTCGTCGAGAACGAAGAGGTCGAGATCGAGCCGCGGTTCGCCCGCTGCCTGCGCTGCGCCGTGGCCGCCGAAGGGCGCTACGAGGCCTCGTTCCAGTTCCTCTCGCCCGTCGAGCTCCCGCGCATCGGCCGCTGAGCCCCCGGGTCGGTTCGCGCCGGCCACTTCGGACGGGCGCGGCCGCGTCCGCACCAGCGAGCACGCTCCGGGGAACCGGGCGTGCTCGTTGCACGTCCAGAGGGCGCGAGAAGAATCGAAAAACCTGCGGGCGCTCGTCGTCCTCGGGTCCGCGGGAGGGGGGGCGAGGCCGGTCGCACCTTCTCCCGTTTCTCGTTCGGCTCGGCCCGCGGCGGAGCGTCGACAGGAGTCGACACGAAGTGCGTCGACGGCCGGCGTCGGCGGCGACGTCGAGGCTGGGGACGGCCCGTCACTTTCGTGCGCGCGGACTGGAGCGGCGGGGCGGCGTCGGTCGATGGGAGGCGGGTCGGCCGCCCACTTCGGGCCCCGTCCAGTCCCACGCGACCATGAACAAGACCCTGATCGCCCTGCCCGTCGTCCTTCTCGCCGCCTGCTCCAGCCCCCGCGAGCAGAACACCGCATCCACCGCCGTCGGCGTGCAGGCCGCACCCGGCCTGGCCACGATGCTCGGAGGCGAGGGCCGCGCCGAGCGCTCCTTCGGAACGTTCGGCAGCGCCGTGCTCTCCTCCGGCATCTTCGACGGTGCCGACCCGTGGGACGAGTACACGCTGATCGCGGTGCGCGACCGCGACCTCGCGGGATTCGGCAGCAAGCTGCAGACCTACGGTCCCAGCGAACTGAGCACGATCCTCGAGTTCCACGTGCTGCCGGGCCGGATCGGTTCGCAGATGCTCTCGTCCGACACGTCGTTCGAGACCCTGTCGGGCCAGCGCCTCTTCGTCTCCAACTGGGGCGGTGAGGTCGAGGTCTACGCGCGCGGTGCGAACGGCGAACGCGCCAGCAGCGCGACGGTGCTCGAGACCGACATCGAGTTCGAGCACGGCTTGCTCCACTTCGTCGATCGCCCGCTCGTGCCGGCCACCGACGACCTGCGCACCACGCTCGAGCGCCTGGGCGACTTCGACATCCTGCTCTCGATCGTCGACCGCTCCGGCGTCGGTCAACTGCTCGATTCCGACGGTCCGTTCACGCTCCTGGCGCCGACCGACCGCGCGTTCGAAGCGGTCTACGGCGTCGACTTCGACCTCGACTCCGAGCTCGTCGGGGACGTGCTCGACGACGCGGTCGAACCGCGCCTCTTGATCGACGACGTGCTCGAGTCGCTCGGCCACCACATGTTCGCCGGCCGCGTCTACGCGCGCGACTTCTCCACGGGCTCGATGAACTCGCTGGACGGTTCGGCGGTCGAGGTGCGCTTCGGCAAGCAGGGCTTCAGCTTCGGCGACGCCCGCGTGATGCGCAGCGACCTCGAGACGCGCAACGGCGTGATCCACGTGGTCGACGGCCTGATCCAAGGCTGAGCGTCGGAGCGACGTCCCGCACGAGCGCGGGCTCCCGGTCCATGCGGACCGTGAGCCCGCGCTCGCGTTCTTGCTACCGTTCCTCGCCATGGACGCCATCTCCAGCGCCGGCGCGACCTCGACCCGCGCACGCCTCGCAGCGGTGGGTCTCGCACTGGCGGCGGCTCTCCTGCTCGCCGCCGTGGCGCCCGACGTCGGGCCGTGGGGGGACGGACTTGGGATCCTCGCCGCGTTGGCGGACACGAGCGGCGCCGACCCGCGCGTCTACCACCTGGGCTACGCGCTCTTCGCACGGCTCGCCCTCACCGTCGCGGACGCCGTCGGGATGGCGCACGAGCCGGCCCTGATCCACATGTCGCGCGCCGCGTTGGCGGCGGGGGCGGCCACGACGGTCTGGGTCGCGACGGGGCTCCGTGCGCGACCGTCCGTGGCGCTCGGGTGGGTGGTGGTCGCGCTCGCGTCGCCGTCCTTGTGGTTCTTCTCGGGCGTCGTCGAGGTCCACGCGGTCCAGTTCCTCGGCAGTGCCGTCGCACTCCTCCTCGCGGTCCGCGCCCACCGTTCGACGAGCGACGTCCGCCGCTACCTGTTGGTCCTCGCGGCAGCGGGCGTCGCTCTGATCCTGCACCTGTCGCACCTCTTGCTCCTTCCGGGCCTGTTCCTGCTCGCGCTGCCGACGGACGGGAACGGTGCGGTGGGGCGGCGGCGCCTCGTGATCGGCGGCGCGGGACTCGTGGTGCTCGGCGTCGCCGTCGCGCTCGGCTGCTTCGCGTACTTCCGCGGACTCGAACCGAGCGCGCCCGTGCCCGGTGGACTCCTGCGGCCCGTCTACTACCTCGGGCTGTACGAGCACACCTTCCTGCACTTCAAGTCGATCTTCGGCTGGTTCGGGCCGACGGACGTCCTGCGCTTCCTCGCCGCGGAAGGGCTGGGGCAGGGCGGCTTCCTGTGGTTGGCGGGCGCGTTGGCGTGCGTCACGACGCGCGGTCGACTGCGGCAGGCGCTCGTCGCCGTGGCGGTGGTCTACGTGCTCGTCGTGTCCCAGGCCGGGCTGCGCGAGCGAGGTGGCTACTTCGTCAGCCTCGCCCCTTGGTTCGTCGTCGGAGCCGCGGCCGCCGCGACGAACGGGGGTCGCGCGCTGCGTCTCGCGCCGTGGCTCGTGCTGCCGCTGCAACTCGCCCTGGGCTGGAACGACCTCGCCGACCATGCGCGGCGTCCGGATGCGCGCACGTGGTCGCGCGCCGTCCTGGCCGTCGTCGAGCAACCCTGCACCGTCTTCACGGCCGACATGGTGCGGCTCTCGGCGCTCCCGCTCGCCAGCGACGGTCTGGACGGACTGCAGTGGAGTCAGCAGTTCGAGTTCACGCCGCGCAGCCGTTGGGACGCGACGTTGAAGGCCGACTACGAGGCCGCACTGGTCACGGCGCTCGGCAGCGGGGCGGTGTACCTGGACGCCGACATCCTCGGCGCCGGCTCGGCCCTGCACGAACGTGCCGCCTGGCAGCGGTGGGCCACCGATCTCTTCGAGCGGCCCGACGTCGTGCTCCTTCCGATCGCCGCGCCGCCGGGTCCTCCCTTCGAGCGTCTCGGCGGCGGCGGCGTGCCGCTCCTGTTCGAACTGCGTCCGGCGCAGCGTTGAACGTGCACCGATCGTTCGCGCGCCGACGCTCGAGCGAGCTCGGCTGAACGAAGAACGCCCCGGAACCGCGTGGTTCCGGGGCGTTCGAGGGCGCGACGGTCGATCGCGCTCGCGCGGTCGTGACTCGACTAGAACAGCAGCGTTCCGGTCTCGAGGTTGCTCACGTTCAGCGGGAACGACGGCAGCGCGGTGTTGTAGCTGACGGCCTGCAGGTAGAGCTTCGTGCCGATCGGGTAGCCGCTCAGCGCGCCCGAGTTGAAGAAGCGGTAGCCCTTCGCCGGGTTGACGCCGCCTTCCCAGAGCACGTAGAGCTCGAAGAAGTTGTTGCCGAGACCGAGGTTGACGAGCCCGGGGAGGACCGACGCCGTGTTGCTGAGCGAGAGCGTCAACCAGCAGTAGTGCGTCAACGGCGCTCCGACGTAGGCGCGCACGCCCGTGGCCTGGATGATGAAGCTCGGGTCGGAACCGACCAGCTCCAGCTCGAGCGACGTGTTCGGCACCATCAGGATGGACGTCGTGTCGGATCCGGCTGCGTCGAAGACCTCGATGTCGATCGGACCGAGGGACGAGACGTGCTCGTAGGACAGCGTGATCGTCGTGTCGTTCACGACCGAGTAGGCGAAGCTGACCAGCGGGGTGCCGTCGACCTCGATACCCGTCGTTCCCGCGAAGCCCGATCCCGACAGGGTGATCTGCGTCGGGGCGTCCGGACGGACGGCCTGCAGGATCGACGGGGTCGCGGAGTTGATGACCACGTTGCCGCCGCCACCCGTGGGAGCGTTGGGATCGAAGCCGTCGATCGACGTCTGGTTGCTGTTCGCCGGATCGAGCCACTGACCGAGGTTGTTGTTGGTGTAGAAGCGGTCGAAGCGGCCGTACCAAGCCGTCTGCGTGGCGCAGACGAACTCGTTCACACAGCAGGCCGGACCGCGGACGCGGCCGTTCTGGTCGAAGAGCGGTCCGCCGGAGCTACCGCCCTCGATCCAGCCTTCCGACCAGTCGACGAACCAGGCCGAGTTCGGCACGCTGATCGAGCCCTTGCTCGCGCCGTTTCCGTCGATCGAGATCTTCTTGGGACCGCCGCTGGGGTGGGTGATCGAGAAGGCCAGTGACGGGTTGGTGCTCGAGCGCGTCCAGCCCGCGAAGAACGGGTTGTAGTTCGTGGGGATCGTGTTGTTGATCAACAGCAGGCGCGAGTCGTACGTCGACGTGGACGTCAACACCGTGCAGCCCGACATGTTCTGGTTCGTCGGGGACGAGCCGGAACCGCAGCCCGAGCGCTGGTAGTTGAAGCGGAAGCTCGTGTTCGCGTCCTGGCCGCAGTGGTCGGCCGTCAGGACGTAGGCCGTGCCGTCGTTGCTCGTGTTGTTGAGCAGGGCGCCGGAGCACAGAGCCCCGCCGGAGAGCGTGCGGACGACCGCGCGCTTCTGCAGTTCCCAGGGGTCGCCCTGCGGGCAGTTCACGTCGATGAAGTCGCAACTGCCGGGCGCGGGCGCCAGGCCGGCGGCCGCGAAGAGCTGGTCGATCTGGATGTTGTCGACGTCCCGGTAGTCGTAGATGACCGTGCCGAGGTTGAGCAGCGGCTCACCGCGCACACCGGCGGGCTGGACGTACTCGAAGACGACGTTGTCGCCGGGGAACGGCTCGAAGAGGATCTCTTCGTTGGGCTGGTTGTTCACCGCTCCGTACGCGCCGTAGAAGGTGCGCATGTCCTCGTCGTACATGGTGCAGTAGGCACCCGACGGGATCTTGAAGTCGTCGAACTCGAGGCCGATCGTGAAGGCGCCCGGGCTGTGGATCTTGAAGCGCCAGACGCGCGTGCCGTCCGGGAGGATGTCCCACACGCCGCCGTTCTGATCGTCGGTTCCGATGTCGGTCGGCATGAGCGCGCCGTACCGCAGCGGGCGGTAGCCGTTGGCCAGGTCCTCGGCCTTGTAGCGCTCGACGTCCGGGGGCTCGATGAAGCTGACCGGGACGAACTTCGGATCGAGCCCGGCCATGACGGCGGCGGGGACCTCGTCCGATCGGATCTGGGCGCTGGCGGTTCCAGCGAGGAGTGCTCCGGCCGCCAGGGTGATGGCGGCGCGTGCGATGTTCGGGCTCTGCATGGACGAGATGGCTGGTGTGGTGACGCGGGGGGGTCTGGAGCCGCGGGCCCGACCTGGTCGGATCGGGAGGCGGGTTCGGGGAGAGTTGAGGGGCGCGTCGATCGGGGCGGGAGATCGATCGATCCCACCATCCGAGACTAGCCCGAGGAGCACGCCCAGGCGGCTCCGCGTTCATGCGACGGAGCGTCGGCCCATCGGGTTCCGACCCGGTTCGTCCCAGCCGGGACCAATCTTGGTGCTGGCCCGCCCAGGGGCGAGGACGGCCCGTCGAGGCCGGTCGCGTCGGGCCGGCGGTGGCTTCGAAGTTGGCTCCGGGGCCCCGAGAACGGGCGCGGGCCCCGCTCCGGCGCAGCGACCGATGCGGTCGAGCGGGGAGCGGGGCCCGTCGCTTCGGGGCCAGTGCCCGCGGCGCCGGTTCAGGGACCGGGAGGCGTCTCGTCCTGGGAGTCGGGTTCGTCCTCGGCGTCGTTCTCGGCCCCCTCGGCCATCTCGGCCAGGAGCTTCTCGACGGCCCGGTCGAGGGCCGCGCCGCGCAGGTCCTTGTGTCGGATGACGCCCTCGGCATCGATCACGTACACGGTCGGGAAGTACTGGACGCGGTAGAGCTTGGTGATCGCGCTGTTCGCGCCGGGGCCGGACTGGTGCCCCTGCCAGCCGATCAACCAGGTCAGGCCGTGCTCACGCATGCCCTCGCGGAAGGCCTCGGCGTCGTCGCCCTCGTTGATGCCGATGAGTTGGAAGGGATCGTCTCGGTGCCGCTCGACGAGCAGCTTCTGCGCGGGCATCTCGCCCACGCACGGGCCTCACCAGAAGCCGAAGAAGTCGAGCACGACGACCTTGCCGCGGTGGTCCGACAGTCGGAACGTCTCGCCCTCGAAGGTCTGGATCGCGAAGTCGGGCGCCGTGCCGCCGATGCGCAGGTTGCGCGTCGCGAAGGCCTCTTCCTTGGCCCTGCGTCCGTACTCGAGGTTGCCGAAACGTTCGGCGCAGTCGTCGAGCATCGTCAGTCCGCGCCGCAGGGAGTCGCCACCCTCCTCGACGAGCACGAGGCCGTGGTTGAACAGTGCGCACGCCTTCACGCGCTCGGTCGGATTCCACTGCACCGCGTCCGTCAGCATGCGCACGTACAGCTCGTCGCCGATGGAGCGTCGATGCTCCCGGGCGGCGTTGAGGACGTGTTCGAACGCCGGTTCACGGACCTGGGTCTGGCGCAGGCCCTCGAACGCCGACTTGGCGAACGCGCGCCGCTCCTTCGACTTCAGGCCGCCGTGCCGCACGTGCTCGACCTGCCACAGCACGGCGCGCCACGAGCCGCGGCCGGCGAGGTCGTCGAAGCGCTGCCAGAAGAGCGCCGCCGGGTGCTCGTCGCGCAGTTCCTTGCGGGCCTCGCGGTCGGCCGCGGCGTAGCGCGCGTCGTAGGCGGCGAGGGCGGCGTCGAACTCGGCGATCAGGTCCTGCGCGGCGCTGGCAACCGCGTCATCGCGTTCTTGGGCGACGAGCGGCGGCGCGACGGGCGCCGAGATCGAGAGATCGGCGGTCGGCACCAGCGTGCCGATCGCAACGAGAAGAGTGAGCAGTGTCATGGGGGAGTGGCGAACGTGCGCCAGCGGGACGTGGCCGGCACCGCCATGTGCGACGACCGACCGGGAGCACGAGGGTACGTGCTCAGCCGCGCTCGGGTTGGCGCCCCGTCGATTCGTAGGGGCACGTCGGGGGCCCTGCGCACGGACCCCGGCCCGCTCGATGCGCTCGCCCCGCTCAGGCGCCGGAGGTCGGTCGCTCGAGCAGCGACTCGAGTCGATCGGCCTTGGCCTCGAGGCGATCGAGCACGGCCTCGTAGCGGCCCAGCTGTCCGCGCACCAGGTCGCCGTCGCCCTGTTCCACCGCCCAGCGCAGGGCCGGCAGCATCCAGGCGGCGTACCCGCTCGTCTCGTCGGTAGCGGCGAACAGGTTCTGGTACCAGGGGCGACCGGGCAGGCCGTCGGCGTCGAGCCAGGCCCGTTCCCAGCCCACGAGCAGCCCGTTGATCGCCCCGCGCCGTTCGTCGTCGAGACCCGCCGACCCGTCGGCCAGGCGCGCGGCCAACCGCTGCACCCGTTCGCCGTGCACGGCCAGACCCTCGGCCAGTTCGGCCAGCATCGGATCGATGGTCTCGAGGGCGACGGCGTCCGTGGCAGAGCCTCCGGTCGCGAAGGCGCCCGTCTCGCGCCCGCGGCGCGTCAGGTCCTCGAGGTGGCGCACCGCCTCCGGACCGAAGCGCGCCGGGTCGAGCGGGACGACCGCTTCGTTGGCGAGCAGGGTCGAGGTGCACAGGACCATGCGCGTCACCAGCTCGGCGGAGGCGTAGTCGCCGCCCACCACGGAGCGGTACCAGGCCAGGTCGTCGTAGGCGCTGTGGTAGCTGACGCCCTCGGCGCCGCCGGCGTGGACCGCGGCCGACGGCAGGCCGGCGTGGGCGACGAAGCCGGCGTGGTCGGATCCGCCGCCCAGGTCGCCGAACGCGGGCAGTCCGTCCGCGTGGGGGCCGGGGGCGCGTTCGAGCCAGTCCTCGAGCGCCGTGCGATCGCCGGCGGTGGGCACCAGTTCGGCGGCGCGGGCGAGCACGCGCTGCAGGGACGGCGACGCGCTGGCGCGCAGGTCCATGCCCATCGCGGCCATGTCCAGGTTGAGGTAGGCGACGCCGTTCGCGCGCAGGCCCTCGAGTTCGGCCTCGATCCACTCGACCGAGCCGACGATGCCGTGCTCCTCGGCGCCCCAGCAGGCGAACGAGATCGAGCGGCGCGGACGCACGCCCGACTCGGCCCACACGCGCGCCGCTTCCAGCACGCAGATCAGACCGGCGCACGGGTCGCCGGCGCCGAACGTCCAGGCGTCGTGGTGCGAGCCCAGCACCACGGCCTGTTCGGGGTTCTCGGTGCCGCGCAGGGTCGCGACCACGTTGGCGGTGCGCGCGATGCGTCGCTCCTGTTCCACGGCCAGGCGCAGCTTGAGGTGCGAGCCACCCGTCAACCGGTAGCGCTGGGGCAGTCCGCCCTGCCAGGCGTCGGGGGCCTCGGGGCCGGACATGTGGTGCAGGATCGACTGGGCGGCGTCCCACCCGATCGGTTGGACCGGGATCGTGGGCAGACCGATGTCGGCCAGGTCGATGCGCTTCGCGTCCTCGGTCGACGGCATCCCGGGGGTCGTGGGGTCGCCGT
This sequence comes from Rohdeia mirabilis, assembly GCA_007750655.1. Lineage (GTDB taxonomy): Bacteria > Planctomycetota > UBA1135 > UBA1135 > Rohdeia > Rohdeia mirabilis. Next base: position 4,136,671 of record CP036290.1, on the reverse strand, counting down.
AGTAGGGCAGCGTGAGGATCGAGCCGCGTTGGATCGACGAGCCGTTCGACCAGCCGCCCTCGGGCCAGGACAGGCCGCGACCCCAGCCGGAGTCGGAGGGGTCGGTGAAGATCACGAGCCCGGCCGCGCCCGCTTCCTCGGCGTACTTGGCCTTGTAGCCGCGGTAGTTGCCGCCGTAGCGAGCCAGCACGATCTTGCCGCTGCAGTCGACGCCGCGGCGCTCCAGCTCGGCGAAGTCCTCGAGGCGGCCGTAGTTCGCGTAGACCACCTCGCCGCGCACTTCGGCGCTGGCCGAGTAGGCGTTCCAGCCGAAGTCGAGCTCGGGGTGGGCGCTGAAGGGGTCGGCTTCGAGTTCGTCCTCCGACAGGGGCAGGCGCAGGCGCTCGGGGCTGACGAGTTCGAGCTCGGCGCTGATCGGGAAGGACAACAGCGCCCAGAAGGGCTGCACCTCGACCTCGAGCCCCAGTTCCTCGAAGTAGGCGGCCATCCAGTCGATCAGCGCCTCGTCACCCGGCGATCCCGCGGGGTGGGGGCGGCCGGCCACCAGCTCGTGGAGCCGGGCGAGCGAATCGCGCTGGACGGCGTCCTTCAGCTCGTGGCACAGGCCCAGCGGATCGGGCCGATCGGCGACCAGGACGGTCTTCGTCGCGACCTCGGTCTCGGACGTCGCGACGGACTCCGAGCCCGTGCTCTGGCAGGAGACGAGAAGGAGAGGGACGAACGGCACGAAGTGACCGACGCCCAGGGAGCGGATGCTCGACAGCATACGTGGTGAGGAAATGACCCTGTGTGGCCCGCGTCGCGCGTCGCCCGGAGGCCCGATCGCTGGTGGATCGGGACCCCTTCTCCGGTCGGCGTCGCCCGCGTGCCCACGTGAGTGCGGGGGGCTCTCGGGGTCGACTCTAGCGCTGAACCCGTGGTGCAAGACGCACATAGGGCGGACGTTCCCAGGACGCGCACCCGTCCGGAGCCGCCCGCCGATCGGCTCGTCGGCCATGCGTCGGGTGCGTCGGCCATCCGGTGCCGCACGCCAAGTTGCCCGTTGGCGAAGAGAGTGGGTGCGGCACGTAGCGCCCGCCGCTGGCGAGGTCGGCGTGCAGTGCTGCACGAACGTGCCGCGCGCGAGATCGCATCTGGAGGCTGAGCCGCGTGCGGATCGCTCGAGCCGGCCTGATGTCCCGGGGGGCGTTGGGGGACGGCGTGGCTCGACTCCTTGTCGTGCGGCACTTCCTGTTGGTGGATCGACGAGGTGGGGTCAGATTCGCATGCGTCGATCGACGAAGTGGGGTCTGACGCCGTACCTCGCGAGGCGTTGATGGGATCGAACCCGTCCGACTTCCCTGGCGCGAACCGTCCTGTGGAGCGCGTGTCGTGGTCCGACGCGGTGGCGTACTGCCAGGCGCTGACGGCGCAGGAGTCGGCGCTGGGGAACGTGCCGGCGGGGTACGAGTACCGCCTGCCGACCGAGGCGGAGTGGGAGCACGCGTGCCGCGCCGGCATCACCACGGAGTTCAATCTGGGCAGCACGCTCTTCTGCGACGACGCCTGGATCTTCTTCTCGCAGCACTCCAACTCGTTCTGCGGCATCGCCATCGACTTCGGGTCGACCGACGTCGGCAGCTTCCCGCCGAACCTCTGGGGCCTCGTCGACATGCACGGCAACGTCAGCGAGTGGTGCCTCGACTCCTTCGCGAGCTACCCCGTCGGTCCCGTGACGGACCCCTTCGTGACGGGCGGACCGGCGCGCGTCCAGCGCGGTGGCGGTTGGCAGAGCCCCTCGTACGTGTGCCGCAGTGCGTCGCGTGTGGGCAACGCCCCCGGCAGCACCAATGCAACCGTCGGGTTCCGCGTGGTGCTGGCTCCGATCCTCGTCCCTTGAGGCCAGCGCAGCGCCCCGGCGTGCCCCGCCCCGTGTGGGCGCCTGTTCCGGGCTGCCCCTGCTCGAACGTGGCGAGCCCGGTGCCGTTGGCCCGACCACCCTCGCCCGCCCCGGATCGAGCGCGCCCAGCTATCCTCTCGCTCACCTGGAACGATGTGTCAGGTCGCCACGGGCCACGCATTCAAGAGTCTGCCCAGCGCCCTCCCCGACACTCGTCCTCCGCCGTTGTCCGACCGACATGACGCGCCTCCTCGCCACGCTCGCTCTTGCGTCCACCGTCCTTTCGTCGTCGCTCGAGGCCCAGACCTCCCATGGCGCTGGCTGCGCCGGCGCGAGCGGCGTCACACCGACGCTCGCCGTGTCGGGCATCGTGAAGAGCGGCCAGAGCTGGACGCTCGAGATCACGGCGCCCGGTGGGCTCGGGCTCGGGTACCTCGCGATCGGCTTCTCGAACACGACGGCGTCGGCGTTCGGCGGGGTGCCGCTGCCGATCGATCTTGGTGGCTTCTTCGGTGACCCACTGTGGAGCGGTTGCTCGCTGAACGTCGATCCGAGCTACGCGCTCCAGCCCTACGCGTTCGATCCGAACGCGAACGGCGGTCTCGCGACCTTCACGTTCCCGGGTTTCGACTTCGGCACGGTGTACCTGCAGGCCGTCAACGTGGACGCCGACTTCGTGACACGCATCGCAGGCGTGAGCCAAGGCCTCGCGGTGGGGCGCACCGCGCCGGCGGGCATGGTGGCGATCGAACCGGGGACGTTCGCGATGGGCTCGGACGCCGCGATCACGAGCCCGTACTTCAACGTCAGCGGACAACAGCCGGTGCGCCTCGTCACGCTCAGCCAACCGTTCTGGATCGGCGAGCGCGAAGTGACGCAAGCGGAGTACACGGCCGTGATGGGCGCGAACCCGTCGTTCTTCGTCGGGCCGAGTCGGCCTGTCGAGTTCGTGTCGTGGTTCGATGCGCGTGCGTACTGCGCGGCCCTGACGGTGGCGGAGACGCTCGCCGGCAACGTGCCGTTCGGCTACGAGTACCGCTTGCCGACCGAGGCGGAGTGGGAGTACGCCTGCCGGGGAGGCACGACCACCGAGTTCAACGTGGGCGCGGATCTCTTCTGCGCCGATGCGTGGTTCGCCGGCACGTACCACCTCGGTCCGAGCTTCGTGTCGTGCGGCCATCCGAGCGGAACGACCGCCGTCGGCAGCTACGCGCCCAATGCGTGGGGCCTCTTCGACATGCACGGCAACGTGTGGGAGTGGTGCCTGGATTCGTTCTCGGAGTACGGGCCCGAGGCCGTGACGGATCCGTTCGTGACCGGTGCTCAGAACAAGGTGGTCCGCGGCGGCGGCTGGGACGACGGCTCCAATGGCTGCCGTTCCGCGGTCCGAGCCGCCACCAACCCCGGTGCGCAGAACGACGTCGGCTTCCGCGTGGTGCTCGCTCCGGTCCTGATCCCGTAGGGACACCGCGATACCGAGTCTGAACCCCACGCCGTCGATGGACCGACGAAGAGTGGCGCACGAAGCAGCCGCTCCCATTCGATCCTGCCTCGACGCCCTCTTCGATGCACGACAGTCGCCGAAGTGGTCGCGGGACGCTCGGAGCGAGAGCCCGCGAACGGCTGCGCCGCGCTCGAATTCACGGGCCAGCGCCTCAAGCAGCCGCGGCGACGGACGGCGTGCCATGGCCAAGGGGGAGGGAGTCGGCGCGACGCGGATCCACGAGGAGGGGTCAGACTCCGTATCGCGTATCGCGCGTCTCGCTCGAGCCGGCCTCGAGCCGGCCTGGTGTCGCAGGGGGGGCGGTCCGAGGACGGCGTAGCTCGGATCCACGTGGTGCGGCACTTCCTGTTGGCCCAACGACCAGGTGGGGTCAGACTCGCATGCGTCGATCGACGAAGTGGGGTCAGACTCCGTATCGTCGCGTCATGTCTGCCACCGACTCCCAGCCGCGCACCATGCGACGACCCGCACGGCGGCGTCTGGTTGGGCTCGCGATCGGAGCGGCGACCACGGCGGTGGTCGTCGTGGCGCTGGAACTCGGGCTGCGCGCCGCGGGCTTCGGCCCGGGGGACGGACTGAATCTCGTCGGCGGGGAGCACGCGGCGCCCGGCGCGCTGCAGTTCACCGCCGAGCACCGCGACCCGCGTCGAGGCCTGGTGGAGGTGCATCCGGACCGTGGCTACGCACTGCGCGCGGGCTATCGCTCCAGCGCCGAACATGCGGGGAGCTACGCGCTCGGTTCCTGGCCCTGGCGCGGTCGACCGGCCGAACCCGCGCCGCCGGGGATCGCGCGCGTCGTGGTGCTGGGCGACTCGTGCGCCTATGGCGTCGGTATCGAGACGTCGCAGACCTTGGCGCACCAGCTCGCGCTCGAACTGGAGGAGCGCGGTCTCGATCGAACGCGTGTCCAGGTCCTGAACCTGGGCGTTCCGGGCTACTCGACGGTCCAGGTGGCGCACGTGCTCGAGTGGGCGTTGCGCGAACTCGAGCCCGACGTGGCCGTCTTCTACGTCGCCGCTTGGAACGACGGATCGTCCGGAACCGGGCGGACCGACGCCGAGATCCTCGCGAGCCACGCACAGGGCAACGTCGTGTCGCGTTCGGCGATCGTCGACGCGTTGCGTCGCGCCTTCGGCCGCGGTCCGAACGCGGGTGGCGCCGACGCGAGCGAGACCGATTCCAGCGACGAATCGACCGTAGCGCGGGTCCCGGCCGAGGAGATCGAGCCGCGCGTGCGCGCCCTCGTCGAGCGCGCACGAGCGACGAACTGCCCCGCGATCGTCGTCGCGCCCGGGCACCCGGCCGCCACCGAGGTGACGCTGCCGAGAGTCGTGCCCGATCGCGCGAGCGTTCGCCGTGCGGCGCGCGCGCTCGCTGCACCGCTCGTCGACGTGGAGGAGACCGCGCTCGAGAGCGGACGGATCGATGGCGAACTCTGGGTCGACTTCGTCCACCCGTCGGCCGCGCTCTGGAGTCTGGTCGCCCCCGAGGTCGCCGAACGCGTCGCGGAGGAACTCGGCCAGTTGCCGCCCGCGGTGCCGACCGAGCTCGCCGTGGTCGGCGTCGAGCGACGAACGTTCTCGTCGCTCGGTGACGAACGTCTCGCGGTCGAACTCGCCGGCGTGCGCGAGAGCGACGTCCTGCCGGTCGTGTCGGTCGGAGGCGCGCCGCTCCTCGACGTGCGCTTCGATGGCGACGGCGTCGTTTCCGGCACGCTCTCGACCAATGCCGCGGGTGTGCACGATCTGGTGGTCCAGACCGAGCGCGGCGTCGTGATCGAACGCGCGGCGATCGAACTCGTGCCGCCGCGGCTCGAGCGCGCGGTCGCCGCCGACGGGTCGGTCAGCGTGCTCGTGCACTCGCGGCCGGGCGATCGCGTCAAGCTCTTCGTCTCGCGGACAGCGTTGGCTCGGCCCCAGGAGTCGATGCACGGGACCGTTCGCATCGTGTACGCCCAGCTCGCCGGTCAACCGCTCGACGGATCGGTCGGACCGGACGGAACGGTCGCGGTGCCGTTGCCGCCCGAGTTCTCGTCGAGCGTCGACCCTCTTTGGGTCCAGGGACTCGTCCTGCCCGCCGGCGAGCCCGACGCCAGTCAGGAGGCGCGCGTCACGGGTCTGCTCGCGCTCTAGGTCTGGCGCGCGCCGTTCAGCGCGTCGCCGTGCCGCGGTACATGAAGCGGTGGATCGAGGGCGCACCGTCGAGCAGGAACGTGTCCATCTCGATCGCGTCGAAGCCCGCTTCCTCGAGCACCCGCTGCGGCTCGAGCAAGAGCGTGCAGTCGGCGTACCAGTGCTGCAGTCGATCGAGTCGCCGTTGCCAGCGCTGCACGCCCGGATCGTCGTGCAGTCCGTGCTCGAGGAACACGAAACGTCCGCCGGGCGCCAACACGCGACGGATCTCGCGCACCGCCGCCACCGGGTCCGCGATCGAGCACAGGGACAAGGTCGAGACGGCGAACCGAAAGCGCCCCGCGTCGAACGGCAGGGACTCGCCCGCCAGCTGGTGCGACTCGACCTCGATCGGCGACGCGGCCGCGCGGCGGGCGAGGCGCGTGTTCATCCCCGGGTTCGGGTCGACCGTGCACAGGCGCGTGACGGCCACCGGGTAGCAGGGCAGGTTGAGCCCCGTGCCCGCGCCGATCTCGAGGACCTCGCCCGACAGTCCCGCGAGTTGGCGCCGGCGATGCTCGGTCAGGCCCTCGCCACCCATGGCCTTGTCGTACATGGCCGGGAAGATGCGGTCGCGGTAGAGTCCCATCGCCGCCGGATCGTACCGGTTGCAGCAGGGTGGGCCGCACCCTTCGAGACGGCGGCCATCGAAGGCGGTCGAGCACTCATGGGCTGCCGACCACGGCGGCAGCGGTGACCGCGGCGGTCCCACGCCGGCATCTGGTCCTCTCCTGGTAGCCGCTCCCACGCAGTCAGCCGGTCCCACGCAGTCAGCTGCTCCCTCGCAGTCAGCCGGTCCCACGCAGTCAGCTGCTCCCACGCGAGCAGCCGGTCCGAACGATCCCATGAGTAGCCCAACGCCCTCGACCGGTCGCCGACGTCGACGCAGCGTCGCACTCGCGCTCGGCGTGCTGGGGCCCGTGCTGCTGCTCGTCGCGATCGAGTTCGTTCTGCGCGCCACGGGCCACGGGCCTACGCCGCCGCTGCGCCTGGGATCGAACGGAGCCGACGGCGACTCCCTCTCGCCGACGCACGGCATCTTCCGCGCCGACGACGAACGCGGCTTCGCGCTGAAGTCGGGCTACCGCGCGCGCGCCGACCACGCCGGTCCCTACGCGATCGGCGACTGGCCCTGGCGCGGACGTCCGGCCGAGCCCGCGCCGCCCGGAACGGTGCGCGTCGCCGTGCTCGGGGACAGCAGCGCCTACGGCCTCGGACTCGACCCGTGCGAGACGTTGGCCGAACGCATCGCGCTCGAACTCGAACACCGCGGCCGGCCGCGCAGCGAGGTGCAGGTCCTCAACTTCGGCGTACCCGCCTACACGACCGTGCAGTCCGCGCGCGTGCTCGACGACGTGCTCGCGGCCTACGAACCGACCGTGGTCGTGCTGTACGTCGGAGCCTGGAACGACCAGTCGCCCGCGAAGGGTGCGACCGACGAGGAGCTGCTCGCGTCGCCGCCCGGACCGCTGGCTCGCACCGCCCTCGCGCACGCCCTGCGCCGGTTCAGGGAGAGCGACGCGGACCAGCGCGTGGACGAATCCGACGCCAAGACCGACGCGGACTCACCGGTGCGACGCCGCGTGGCGGCCGCGGAGATCGAACCGCGCGTGCGGCGCATGATCGAGCGCACGCGCACAGCGGGTGCCACGGCCGTGGTCATCGCTCCCGTGCACCTGCGCGCGACCGAAGCGGCGAACCCCGGAGTGACCGAGGACCGCGCGTCCGTGCGGCGCGCGGCCGCGGCGACGGGCGCGCCGTTGATCGACGCCCAACGGTTGGCGGACGCGAGCGGGATCGACCAGAGCGTGCTGTTCGTCGACACCACCGTGCATCCGTCGCCGGTGCTGTGGAGCCTCGTGCTGCCGAGTCTGGTCGACGCCGTCGAAGCGGGACTCGCTGCGGCCTCGCCCGCGACCGAACTCGACCGCGCCACCGATGGGGTCAACGATGGCGCCAACGATGGCGCCAACGATGGCGCCAACGATGGCGCCAACGACCGCGCCACCGATCGCGCGACCGAACTCGCGGTGGTCGACGTGGAACCGCGCGTCGCCTCCAGTCTCGGCGACGACCTGCTCACCGTGGAGCTCGCGGGTTGGGGCCGCGGCGACGACCTGCCGGTGCTGTTGGTCGGTGGCGCGCCCTTGCTCGAACTCGAAGCGGTCGGGCCGTCCTCCGTGCGCGGCCGCCTGACGACGAATCGACCCGGCCAGCAGGATCTCGTGGTCCAGTCCGCGCGCGCCGTGGTCGTCGCCCCCGCGGCCGTGCGGCTCGATCCGCCGTTCATCGAGCGCGACGGCGACGCCGTGGTGGTCCACGCGCGCGCGCGCGACGCGGCCCAGCTGTTCCTGGCCTCGCGCCGCGCGGACCCGGTGACCTGGACGCTGCACGGCCGGGGCGAACTCGAACCGCTCGCGCTCGTCGCCGTGCCCGTCACCCTCGTGCTCGACGAGCGAGGGACCGCACGCTTCCAACTGCCCGAAGGCGTCGACGCGCGCCACGCCCAGGCGCTGATCGTCCCGCGCGCCGATCCGGGACTGATCCTGCAAGGGCGACTGACCGCGGCGATCGAGCTCTGACGAGGGTTCTGCGAGACCCGTTCGCAGCCGTCCCGCGCCGCGGCCGTAGACTTCCCGGCGATGGAAGACCTCAGGCCTCATGCGCGCGACGTCCCGGCTGCTCCCGAGTGCGACCCGCACGACCACTCGGCGCGGCCGCGCACGCCCGTTCCCGAGCGCGCCTTCAGCGGCGCGGTGCGTCTGTTCCGGGCTCTGGGCGACGAGCAGCGCCTGCGCACGCTCGAACTGCTCGAGCGCGGTGAAGCCTGCGTCAGCGAGATCGCCGCGACGTTCGACGAACCGCTCTCGACGGTGTCGCACCGCCTGCGCCTGCTGGAGGGGGTCGGTCTGGTCGCACGACGACGCGACGGTCGGCACGTGTACTACGCGCTCGCCGACGATCACGTGCGCCACCTGGTGCGCGACGCCCTGGACCACGCTCTCGAGTAGAAAGGCTCCGACCGCGATGACGACCCGCACCGAGAAGTTCGAGTTCGAAGGCGCCGGAGGGGATCTCCTCGCCGGTCGTCTGGAGTGGCCGGCCGACGAGCCGCGGGCCTTCGCCCTGTTCGCGCACTGCTTCACCTGCGGCAAGGACGTGTTCGCAGCGACCCGCATCGCGCGTGGACTCGCGGCGGAAGGCTTCGCGGTGCTGCGTTTCGACTTCACGGGGCTCGGCGGCTCGGAAGGGGACTTCGCGAACACCGACTTCTCGTCGAACGCGGCCGACCTGGTGGCGGCGGCGGCGGCGCTGCGCGAACGGCACCAGGCCCCGCGCCTGCTCGTCGGACACTCGCTCGGCGGTGCGGCGGCCCTGGTCGCGGCGCCGCGCATCGACGAAGTGCGCGCGGTCGCGACGATCGGCGCGCCCAGCGATCCGACGCACGTCGAGAAGTTGGTCGGCGCGGCGCTCGAGGCGGCGCCGCAGGGTCGACCGGTCGAGGTCGCGCTCGCCGGTCGCTCCTTCCGCATGCAGCGCGGGTTCCTCGACGACGTGCGCAGGCACGGGCGTCCCGACCGCCTGGCCGAACTGGGGCGGGCGCTGCTCGTGATGCACTCGCCGATCGACGAGATGGTCTCGATCGACCACGCGCGCGCGCTCTTCGAGGCCGCGCGCCACCCGAAGAGTTTCGTGTCCCTCGACGACGCCGACCACATGCTGTCGCGGCCGGGCGACTCGGCCTACGCCGCGCGCGTGCTCGCCGCGTGGTCGTCGCGCTACGTCGGCGACGAAGAGGCGGTCGAGTTCGAACCGCTGCCCGAGCACGAGGTCGTGGTCGAACGGCTGCAAGGGCTCCACCACCGCGTGCGCGCCGGGCGTCACGTGTTCGACGCGGACGAGCCGCTGTCCCTGGGCGGGACGGACCGCGGACCGGCGCCCTACGACCTGGTCTCGGCCGGGCTCGGTGCCTGCACCGCGATGACCGTCGAGATGTACGCGGGGCGCAAGCAGTGGCCGCTCGAGGGCGTCGCGGTCCACGTGATCCACCAACAGCGGACGGACACCGGCGAGGACGGGAAGGCGCGGCGGACCGATCGCTTCGAGCGCCGCCTGCGCGTCACCGGCCCGCTCGACGCGGAGCAGCGCGCGCGCCTGCTCGAGATCGCGAACAAGTGCCCGGTCCACCGCACGCTGACCGAGAACGAGGTGGCGGTCGCCACGCAGCTCGTGGACTGACGGGCATGTGGGGGATGGGGTGAGCGGGGAGGCGACGGATCGGCACGGAGAGGGGACGAGGGAGACGGAGAGTGCGACGCTGCCATGGTTGTCGAAGCGTCCCAGCAGGGGGGCGCTCGAGTCCTTAGCCTCCCCGTCTCTTCGCGACGCCGAGCGGCGCGCGACTCGCTGCGAATCCTCGTCCCTTCCCTGATCCATGCGCTCCCGTATCGCTACTTCCGGCCTCGTCACCACCGCGGTGGTGATGCTCTTCCCCGCCCCCGAGGCGGTCGCTCAGGACTCACCGTTCGTCACGCCCGGCATGCCTCCCCTGCGCCGTTTGGAGGCAGGACAGACCGATCGCTTCACGAACGACTTCAACCCGGCCATCGGTGCGGTCATCGATGCGATCGGAGACTGGTCCGATCCCGACGCGGGTGAGGATGGCTTCGACATCGACCTGCGTACGTTGGAGCTGGGCGTCAACGGTCGCATCGACCCCAATTGGTGGGGGTACGCGGTTCTCGTCGGTAGTGAAGAGTTCGAGGTCGAGGAAGCTGCGGCGCACTACACAGGGTTCGACTCGAACACGACTCTGCGCTTCGGCAAGTTCTTCGCCGACTTCGGCAAGCAGATGCAGGTGCACGTGCACGACTTGCCCTACCCGAACCGTCCTGGTGTGCTCGCCGAGTACCTGGGTGACGAGCTTCCGGGAGTTGGCGCCCAGATCGACCACTGGTGGGAGACGGGCGACACGTCGGCGCTGCGCGTGTCCTTCGGCGTCTTCTCCGAGCTCGGCGGCGAGCACGGCCATGGTGAGGAAGAGGAGGGGCCCGAGCTGGCGCTCGCCGACCGCCGCGATCTAGGTGACATGGCACTCACCGCACGCGTCACCCAGTTCATGGACGTCGGCGCGAACGCGGTCTTCCAGTGGGGCGCATCCGCTCGCCACTTCGGTGACTTCTCGTTCGAGGACGAGACGAACGGGCTCTCCGCCGTGGGTCTGTCGAACACGGTCTACGGCGTCGACCTGACCCTGGGCATCGACGACGACTCGGGCCTGTCGGGGTGGACCTTCGGAGGCGAGTACCTCGTGGCGAGCGGCGACATCGGCGCCGAGGTCGTCAACCCGACGACGCTCGCGGTCTTCGACGACGACGTCGCTGGCTACTACGCCTGGGGAGAGCGTCGCTTCGATCGGTTCAACTCGGCCGGAGTTCTGCTCGGTTCCTACGAGCACCCCGAGGAAGGCACTCCGACCGAGGACGAACTCACGGCGTACTACACGCGCAACATGAGCGAGTTCGCCCGCGTGCGCCTGTTCGCGACGCTGAACGACTCCGAGGAGGACGGCGACACGACAACCGTCGGTGTCCAGCTGACCGGGTACTTCGGGCCGCACTCGCACGGTGTGAACTGGTGATCGAGCGTGACAGTCACCGCGGCGTGTGCGACCCTCGTGGCATGAAGCGGATCTCTTTCGGCCTTCGGGCCGGGTACCTGCTCGCCGCGGTGCTGTCGCTCTCGATCGGCACCTCGGACGCCCACGCGGCCGGGAACCGGGCCGACGAGCCCCTCGATGTCGTCGTTACGATCGCCGATCTCGGTGATCTTGCGCGTCAGATCGGAGGCGAGCGGGTGGATGTGACCATCCTCGCCCGCCCGGGTCAGAACCTGCACGCAGTCCGCGTCAAGCCATCACACCTCGTCGCGGTTTCGCGCGCGGACGCGTTCGTCCAGGTCGGGCTCGCGCTCGAACACGCCTGGGTCCCAGGGCTCTTGGAGGCGGCGCGCAACGCCTCCGTCGCCCCGGGTCGGCCCGGGTTCGTGGACGCCGGCGCCGGCTACCGCGCGATCCAGGTTCCCGAGCGACTCGACCGTGCGGTCGCGGCCGACGTCCACCCCCTCGGCAACCCGCACATCAACATGGCGGTGGACGGCGGTCCGCTCTTCGCGAAACGCATTCTCGCGAGTCTCGTGGAGCTGGCACCCGACCACGCGGAGGAGTTCCGCGCGCGCCACGAGCAGTGGATGGAGCGCTACGAGTTCGCGCTGGTCCGGTGGACCGTGCTGGCCGAGCGCATGGCGGCGGCCGAGGAGAAGTCCGGCGGGGCGTTCTACGTCGCGGAATTCCACAACGAGTACGACTACCTGCTCGGGTTCCTCGGTGTCGACGTGGCCGCAACGGTCGAGCCGGCGCCGGGTCTCCCGCCGACGCCGGGGCACCTGCGGTCGATCGACGAGATCCTGCGCCGACACGAGGTCCCGGCCGTGCTGACCGCGCCCTGGTCCGACAACTCCACGACGCGTCGCGTCGCGCGCTCCATCGACGCCGAGGTCGTCGTCCTGCCGACCATGCTCACGGACGACGGGAGCGGGCTCGACTGGATCGGTTGGGTCGATGGGCTCCTGGTCCGGATCGCCGGGATCTTCTCGGTCGAGCCTCCGTCCCACGACCAGGTGCGCACCCGACGGGCGGAGGTCGAGCGCGAGGCGGCTGCCGCGGCCGATGCCGGTCGCGATGCCGACGCTCCGGTTGATGAAGGACCCTCCTCGTACGAAGGCGCGCTCGCTCCGGTGCGCCGCGGCACCGCGACGGATTCGATGTGAGGCCTGTCCTTGGTTTTCGTTCGGCGGCGCTGGGGCACTCCGGACGCGCCGTCCTGACCGGCGTCGATCTCGAGTTCGGCGCCGGTCGCTTCGTTCTGGTCGAAGGCGCGAGCGGGAGTGGAAAGACGACGCTCCTGCACTCGGCGATCGGTCTGTTGCCGCCGATCTCAGGAGCCGTCGAACGCACCCCCGGCGTGCGGGCGCTCGTTCCACAGATCGACGCCCTCGACGGGGCACACCCCGCGAGTGTGCTGGAAACCGTCCTCTCCGGAGCGCTCTCGGTACACCTTTCGGGATCGAGCCCGGGCGCCGAGGTGCGGCAGCGTGCGTTCGAACTCCTGGACGCGCTCGACCTCACTGGGTTCGCCGATCGACGCGTCGACCACCTGTCGGGCGGGCAGAGACAGCGCGTCCTGGTCGCACGGGCGCTCGTCCGCCAGCCCGACCTACTGATTCTCGACGAGCCGACGAGTGCGCTCGACGAACGATCGGCGCGGCGCGTGCTGAGCCTGGTACGTGCAGCCGTCGAGCGCGGTGCCCTGGTGCTCGCGGCGACCCATCGGCTGGACGAGGCGTGGATCGAGGTGGACGACGTGCTGCGGATCGCCGGAGGCGTGGTCGAAGTTGCGGAGCTGCCCCAATCCACGGGAGCGCTGCCGTGAGCATCTACCTCGAACTGTTCGGCGCTTCGCTCGCGGCCCTGGCCTGCCTGGCAGTCGCCGCCCCGGCGTTCGGCGCGTTCCTCCACGCGCGGGGAACGGTCCTTCAGGGACTGGCACTTCCCCAGGCGGCCCTGGCGGGAATCGCCATCGGCGCCCTGATCGAAGGGGCCGGGCACGCCCATGCCGGACACACGCACACCGGTTCCGGGATCGCCTTCGGGTGGGCTGCAGTTGGCACCCTGCTCGGACTCTGCGCGGTGGGAGTGCGCTGGCGGTCGAGTGGGGTCGAGAACGGGCGCGCAGCCGTGGTGTTCTGCGTCGCCAGCGCGCTCGCGGTGCTCCTCCCGACGTTCTCCCCGACCGGGGCGCTCCACCTCGAAGCGCGGACGCGCGGGGAGATACTCGCGATCGGCGGCGCCGACCTGATCGCGGTAGCGGCGGCCACAGCCGTGGTCGTGGCCACGTTGGTCCGCACCTGGAGGCACGTGCTCCTGGTGGGTCAGGATCCGACCGCAGCGCGCGTCCACGGACTGTCGGTCCTACGCACGAACCTGGTCTTCAACGGCTGCGTCGCGGTCGTGACCGTGGTGGGCACGGCGACCGCGGGCCCGCTCGCGACGTTCGGACTGCTCGTCGTTCCGGCCATAGGCTGTCAGGCTGGGGCGCCGTCGATGCGTGCGTTCCTGGCGCGCTCCTCCATGGTCGGTCTCGTAGGCGCCTCGCTGTCCGTCGCGCTGTCGTTCTGGGCCGACCTTCCCCTCGGACCGTGCGTGGTCGTTGGCTGCCTGCCCGCGACCCTCGTTGCACGCGTGGTCTGGCGTACCGGGTCCTAGGCGTCGCTCACCCGTTCGTGGTCCACTCGATGAACCACAGCACGCAGTAGCGCGCGTGGCCGGGCCGCTTCTCCACTTCGAAGAAGCCGAAGGGGAGCATCGAGAAGAAGGTGCTGCGCGCCGGCTTGCGGGACACCGACGGCAGGTACTGACTGCGGTAGTTGGCGCCGAACTGGAAGATGAAGTCGAGCGCCGACCAGTTCGTGTAGCCGGCGGTGGAGTCGCACTCGAAGAGGATCGGGATGTCGACGCTACTCAGCGACGACAGGTCGTTGCGCACGTCGAACGTCGTCGAGTACGGACCGTTGCGACCCGCGACCTCGACGGTGAGCGGCCCCTCGACCGTGCGCGGCGCCGGGTCGAAGGTCTCCGAGGTGCTGGCGACCTCGAAGCCCTTCTCGCGGGCGCGGGCCAGCACACTGCCGCTGACCTGGTCGAGTCTCGTGACGGGCGCGCCATCCAGCTCGACGATCCGATCTCCAGCGCGCAGACCCGCACGGTAGGCCGGCCCACCTGGGCTGACGTGCGCGATCAGGACCGTGGGAGAGTCCGAGTCGAAGCACTCCGACGCCGCGTCGGCGGGAAACTCGCCCAACTGCATTCCGGTCAGTTGGTGCACGAGCGTCGAGCCGCGCAGGCTCGTCGTCTCCGCGGTCACGGCATCGGACTCCACCGACCCCAACGTGACGGTCGCCTCGAGCGGCTCGTACGTCTTCTCCTCGACGAAGCGCTGGAATCGCGCCGTGATCGCCTGGTCCGGCTCGAACTCGGTCCGCATCGCGTTCTTGAACTGCGCGGCGCTGGTGAGCTCCACGTCGCCCAGGCTCGTGATCACGTCGCCGAGGCGCAGGCCGGCGCGGGCCGCCGCACTCCCGGGCTCGACGTGCTCGACCCAGACTCCCCGGTAGGGCGCCAGTCCGGACGAGAGCGCGAGCCCCTGGTCCATGTCGAGCGCTCGGATACCGAGGTACGCCGTCGGCGTCGTGCGCAACTCGCTGCGCTCGAGCGTGGGGTTGTCGCCCACCGACGAGCTGATGCGCCAGGTGACCTCGTTGCCGTCGATGGTGCGCTTGGCGACGACGGTGTCCTCGAACGACGACGAGAATTGGCGGGACGACACGCCGACGCACGAGGCGAGCGGCAGGAGCAGGAGCAGGGGCGCGAGGATTCGCTGGAGACTGGTTCGCATGGTCGTCGGGGGGGAACTCACGGGGAGTGGTCGCGGGGCGTTTCGTTCGGGGCGCGTGGGACGCGGCGTCAGGTGGTCGACCGCGTTCGGTCGCACGCTCGGGTACGACGGCGGAGGGGCGCCGGTTCCGAGCTCGCGCGATGTGGTGCCGTCGAGCTCGGGCGTCGGGGGACTCAGTCGCTGCGCACGGCGTTCCACCAGGCGCGCCAGCGCTCCTCGCGGCCCGTACCGGCACCGTCCGAAGCGATCGAAGCCGTCGCGGCCTGTCCACGCTGCGAACGCCACCAGGGGTCGGCCATCGCGGTGGTGGTGCGAGCGCCGGCCAGGTCCTCGGGAGTCGGCAGCCCGAGGTCCTCGGCGATCGCGCGCAGGCGGCGGTCGACGGACTCGCGAACGCGCTCGTCGGGGTCGCCGAGCAGCGCGATCAGAGCGGGTACCACCTCGTTCGTCGGGCCGCTCGTCGCGATGCGGATGCGGTCGCCGTCCCGTTCGACGAGGACGGCGCCATCGGGTTCGGACGTGGCGACGGCCAGCACGCGACCGGGAGCGCCGCCGCGTTCCAGCGGATCGCCGGTGCCGGAGCGGCCGTTCCCGTCGCCGCCCGAACTGTTCACCGACTCCGCTTCCGCGCGGGCCAGGTCGAACGTCGCGCGCGCGAGGCGTTCCGACTCCTCGCTCGCGACGGCGATGCGGTCGAGCGCTCCGGCCGTGCGCGCCACGGCCAGTGCCAGCGTGCCCGCCGCCGCGGCCCGGCGGCGCTCGGCGCGCAGGCGTTCGCGTTCGATCGCGGCGCGCGGGTCGACCTGGATCGGCGCCGGGAGCGGCGCCGCCATCACGACCTCGTTGCGCGTGATCTGCAGCTGCAGCGGGTGGAAGACGAGGCGCGGCGGAGCGACCGCCAGTTGGTCGTTGGGTGTTGCAGCGGGGGTGGCGCCGCTCCCCACGTCCTGTGCGCCGTCCGTCACGCGGCGCGCGCGGTCGAGGCTCGCGACGCGCTCGCTGCCCGCACCGCGCACGGCTTCGAACGCACCACGCGCCGTGTCCACGAGGAACCACACGATCAGTCCACCGATCGCGGCGGCCGCCAGGTGCGACGTCAGCACCACGAACGGTGCCGGGCGGCGGCGGCGCACGGGCACGAGGATCGCGCCGGCACCGATGTCGTCGTCCGCGTCGCCGGCCGACATGCCCGCGCGCACGCGCGCCATGACCTGGGCCACGTGCTCGGGCGGCGTGGCGGCGAGCGGCCCCACGTCGAGCACGCTCACGGCGGCGCTCAACGCCTCGAACTCCGAGCGGCACGCGGCGCACCCGTCGAGGTGGGCGTCGAACGCGTCGCGCGCGCGGCCAGCGAGAGTTCCGTCGTACGCGGCGTCGAAACGGCGGCGTGTCTGCTTGCAGTTCATCGTCGATTCCTCGCGGGAGTGGCTCCCGCTGCTCGTTCGTCCGAGTCCAGCTCGGACCTGGTCCACAGCTCGCGGAAGGCGAGTCGGCCCCGGTGCACGCGCGACTTCAGAGTCCCCACCGCGAGCCCGAGGGACTCCGCGGCCTCCTCGTACCCGAGCCCCAACGCGTCCACGAGCAGCAGCGCCTCGCGGTAGCGCTCGTCGATCGCCGTCAGGGCCGCGGCGATCGCGCTGCGCTCGGTGAAGCGTCCACCCGGTTGCAGCGCGTCGGGCGCGCGCAGGCGTTCGCCGTCCAGTTCTTCGCGGCCGCCGTGGCTGTCCGGCCGCCGCGCGCGCTTGCGCAGCACGTCGCGACCGTGGTTCAGCGCGATCGCGAACAGCCAGGGCCGCAGCCGCGCACCGCGTTCGTAGCGCCCGAGGTTGCGGTGGACCTTCAGCCAGGCGTCCTGGGCCGCGTCGCAGGCCAGGTGGTGGTCGCCGATCATGCGTTCGAGCGCGGCGATCACCGCCGAGCCGTGTCGCACGACCAGGGCCTCGAACGCACCGCTGTCCCCGTCGGCGGCGCGGCCGGCGAGGTCTTCGTCGCTCGCGCCGGACGCGAGGCGGGGGTGGGGCGGCGGGGGAGGCACGTGGGGGGGCGCGAACGCGTTCGCAGCGAGGGTACGCGCCTTCCGCCGACCCGGTTCCCGACGCTCTCGAACTTCGCGGCCGCCGATCCCCGCGCCAGCGAGTCGCGCCCGGCCGGGCGAGGATCGGCGTCGAACAGCCCCGGTTCAGTCGCGTCCGACGTCCAGGTCGAGCGAGGCGAGGAGCTCGTCGAGCAGCGCGAGTTGGGCGTCGCCGTTGACGCGGCTCACGTGGAGCACGAACACGCGGTCCGTGTCGACGATCGCGATGTGGCGCGGAATGCGCACGAGCCCTTCGCCGTCGTGGTACCAGGCCGTGCGGCCGTCGACCTCGAAGCGCACGAGGTCGTCCATGCTCGGCGCGCGCAGCAGGCTGGCCAGCTCGCGCGCGTAGACCGGATCGCGAGCCTCGAGTTCGATCGAGACCTTCTTGTTGTCGGGCGTCCGACCGTCCATCTCGAGGATCTCGAAGCCGATGTCCGCGCTCGGGCGCTTCGGGTCCACGTCCCACCCGACGGGCATGTCGAACGCGATGCCCCAGACGTCGTTCACGTAGCGTCCGTTCTCGTCGCGCACGAGTTCGCCCTCGGTCAGGTCGATCGTGCGAGCACCGATGCGCAAGCTCTGCACGGCGATGTCGAGCTCGCCGATCGTGCTCGCCAGTCCGGCGAAGTCGGCCATCGGGCTGCCTTCGGCGAGGTCGAGGCGCGCGAGCGTCAGGTGCAGCGCGTCGACCGAACCGCTGCCGATCGTGCCGTCGACCGGGTACCAGTCGCCGTCGATCCAGACCTCGGTCCAGGCGTGTCCGCCCCAGATGCCGCCGATGTAGAGCAGGCCCATCGCGACGCGCGACGGAATCCCGGCGGCGCGGGCCAGCGCGCACAACAGCACGGCGTGCTCGGTGCAGTCACCGGCGCGATCGGTGCAGACCTCGAGCGCGGACGCGAAGCCCACGTCCATGCCCTTCTCGGTCACGTTCTTCTCGACCCAGGCCTCGATCCGTTGGGCCGCGCGCCAGGCGTCGGTCTCGCCCGTGACGATCTCGTTCGCGATGCCGACGATGTCCGGGTGGTCCGACTGGATCATCGAGCTCGAGGCCAACGGCTTCTCCAACTCCGCGGGCACGTCGACGAGCGGGCGCGGCGCGTTGCGCTCGGCCGGCGGCGTGCGGCGTTCGATGCGCACGAGGATCGATCCGTCCGCAGCGACCTCTTCGACGCTCTGACGGTTGTCCGCCACGTCGTCGAACTTCACGCGAGCGTTGCGAGGCGTCAGCCGGATCTCGGCGACGTCGACCGATCGGGCGGAGGGCAGGTACTCGTTCGAGACGACCACGCTGGCGCGGAACACGTCGGGCGACAGTTCGCCGCCCGCGGCGTAGGCAGCGCGGGCCGTGCCCTCGTCGCAGCGCAGGGTCTCGATCGTCAGGCCCATCATCGAGGTCGACGTCTTGACCGGGTTGCCGGTCTCGTCGGCCCAGTTCGACGTCGTGACGCCGCCGGCCGCCTCGAGCGTCGTCTCGAAGCGCACGAGCGACAGCTTCTCGCCGCCGACGATCACGTCCTCGCGCCCGACCATGTGGACGTCGACCGTCGTGGGACTGTTCGTGTCGCCGCCCCAGGTCGTCAGCTGGAAACGCGCTCCGGGCTGGTCCGCGTACTCCCAGGCGCGCTGGCCGAGCCAGTAGGGACCCAGCGTGTCGGGCGGCACGTCGACCTCGAGCTCGCGCGTCTCGCCCATCACCGTCGTCTTCAGGTGGGCGACGCCGTCCGAGAAGTCCACGCGCGTGGCCGTCGGGCGGTTCGACATCGAGACCGACGAGTCGATCCGCACCAGCTCGCCATCGGCGTTCTCGACGCTGCGCTGGGTCGTCACCACGTCGATGACCGCGCCCATGCGGTTCATCTTCATGCGCGAGTCGGCGTCGACCACGTAGAGGATCTCGTCGCCCTCGGTGCTGCGCGTGATCGTCGTGTGCACGTAGCCCGAGTCGGCGCCAGCGATGCGAATCACCTGCCAGTCCTCGAACAGGACCTCGTCGGCGACCGTGAGCACCGCGTCCGCGCTGGACACATGGGCGCGCGGCGTCGCGAGCGAAGCGCTCTGGACGAGGAGCGCGGCGACGAGGACGAGCAGGAACGGGAGCAGTCGGCGGTGCATGGAAGAATGCGGGTGTGGTGCGCGCGGACGGGGGGGGAGGATGCGCGCCGGAGCGCGACACCGCGGGCGGTGGGCGACGAAGGTAGCACCGCGAGCGAACAGCTCGAAACCGCGGCGGTGGTACCGGGCGAACACCGAGAGCGGGCGCGCCACCCGTACCACCCATGAACTCCCGCTTCATCGCCGCGCTCGCCCTGCTCGTGCTCGATCTGCCCTGGATCCTGTGGGGCTGGGTGCCGGCGCCGACGATCGAGCTCTGGTACCTGGCGGCCTTCGCGAACGAGCTGCGGCCGCTGTGGATCGCGATCGCGCTGGTCGCGGCCGGACTCGCGCTGGCGTCCAGGCGGGGCGGCGCGCGCGAGACACGTCGGGGTCTCCTGCACGGCGTCATGCACGGCGCCCTCGTCGCGTTCGCCCTGGTCGGCGTGGTGGCGGCGGTCGTGCTCGAGTCGCGTCGCTTCGAGGTCGCCGAGGACCTGGGCGTCGAACTCTCCCCGGGGCGCTTCCTCACCGAGTGGACGCAGGGCGTGGGCGAGCCGGCGGCGGTGGTCGACTTCGCGCGCGTCGAGGAGCGCACGCTGCGGCTCGACGTCTGGGCGCCGGACGGTGGGACGAGCGCCGCCCCGACGCGCATCGCCGTGGTGCGCGTCCACGGCGGTTCCTGGGCCTTCGGCGAGCGCAGCGAAGCGCCGCACTGGTGCCGCTTCCTCACCGAACACGATTGCGTGGTCTTCGACGTCGAGTATCGCTTGACGCCGCCGCCCCGTTGGCGCGACGCGGTCCAGGACGTGCGCGCCGCGGTCCGGTGGGTCCGCGCCCACGCCAGCGAGTGGAACGTCGATCGCATCGTCGTGATGGGCGCGTCGGCCGGCGGACATCTGGCGCTGTGCGCGGCCTACGGCGACGACGCGGACTTCCCGCCGAGTCCACTGGTCGGCGGTGCAGCGAACGGCGCGCGGACGGGCGACGTGCCGGTGGTCGGCGCGATCGCGATCTCGCCGCCGGTCGTGCTCGACATCGGTTTCGACGCCGACTACCCGTGGTGGTACCCGATCGACCTGCGCAGCACCGAGCGCGTCGAGCAGTTGATCGGTGGCACGCCGGACGACTTCCCCGAACGCTTCGCCCTGGCCTCGCCCACGACCCACGTGACCGCGACGTCGCCGCGCACGCTCTTGATCCACGGCGCGAACGACCGTCTGGTGTGGCCGGCGAACGTCGAGCGGTTGGCCGAACGCCTGGCCGCGTTCGGCGTCCACTACGAGCTCGTGCTGCTGCCCGCGACCGACCACCTGTTCGAGTACGTGCCCGGCGGCTTCGGCACGCAGATCGCGGAGGAGCGCGTGGCGCGGTTCCTCACGGGTCTGTAGCGAAAGCGTCTAGAGCAGACTCTCGAGCGTTGCGCGATCCAGCACGCCCAGGCTCTCGCTCGCGAACAGTTCCTCGAGCAGCGCGCCCTTCGACGCCGCGAGTCGGGCGACGCGTTCCTCGACGGTGTCGCGCGCGAGCAGGCGGTAGGCCAGCACGGGCCTGGTCTGGCCGATGCGGTGCACGCGGTCGATCGCCTGACGTTCGGCGGCGGGGTTCCACCACGGATCGAGCAGGAACACCGTGTCGGCCGCGGTCAGGTCGAGGCCCGTGCCGCCGGCCTTCAACGAGATCAGGAAGACCGAGACGTCGTCGGACTCCTGGAACGCGCGCACGCGGGCGGCCCGGTTGCGCGTGCGGCCGTCGAGCAGTTCCCAGCCCAGTCCGCGCTCGTCGAGTTCGGGCGCGAGACGGTGCAACAGGCCCGTGAACTGACTGAAGACGAGCGCCTTGCGACCTTCCTCGGCCAGTCGTTCGAGGCGCGGCAACAGCTCGCGGAACTTGGCGCTGGGCGTGCCGCCGAGGCTCTCGTCGAGCAGTCCCGCGTGGCACGCCGCCTGGCGCAGGCGCGTCAGGTGTGCGAGCACGTGCATGGGCGACGGCGCGTCCTGCGACTCGTGCACCCCCGCACTGCGATCCGTCGTGCGCGAGTCGAACAGCCCGCCCTGGCCCTCGGCCGCGGCGTCCGTCTCGCCCAGGATCTCGGCGCGCGCGGTGCGGCGCAGCGCCTCGTAGCGCGCGGCCTGTTCGCCCTCGAGCTCGCACCACAACGTGACCTCGGTGCGCGGCGGCAGCTCGGACAGCACCGCGTCCTTCGTGCGCCGCAGGAAAACGGGCGCGAGCGCGGTCAACAGTTCGCGCGCCGAACGCTCGTCGCGCAGCTTCTCGAGGGCGGTCGCGCTGCGTCCCAGGAGCCCGGGATTGAGGAACGCCATCAGTGACGCCAGCTCGCCCAGGTGGTTCTCGACCGGCGTCCCCGACAGCGCGAGACGGGCGCGCGCCACGAGTCCCCGCGCCGCCGCTGCCGTCTGACTCGCCGCGTTCTTGATCTGCTGCGACTCGTCGAGCACCACCAGGTCCCAGGGCGCGGCCGCGAACGCCTCGGCGTCCTGGCGCAGCGTGCCGTAGGTGACGAGCACCACGTGGGAGCGGCGCGCGGCGTCCAGATCGCGGCCGGCGCCCGAGTACTCGGCCACGTCGAGGAACGGGGCGAAGCGCGCGGCCTGTTCGCGCCAGTGGTGCACGACCGAGCGCGGCGCGACGACCAGGCTCGGTCCTTCGGCCAGGCCCTGCTCGCGGCGCTGCACGAGGCGCGCGAGCACCTGCACCGTCTTGCCGAGGCCCATGTCGTCGGCCAGACACCCACCGAGTCCGAGCCGTTCGAGCCCGTCGAACCAACCGAGGCTCGCGGACTGGTAGGGACGCAGTTCGCCCTCGAAGGCGCGCGGCGGGTCCGGTTCCGTGCGCGCTCCGTCGAAGGCCGCACGCGCCCGTTCGACCGACTCGGGCAGCGTCGCGCCGAGGCCCGCGAGCAACGGCGCCGCGAGCCAACCGCGGGCCGTGTCGATGCGCAGTTCGCCGTTCCTGGTGCGACCGAGACGCGCGGCCCAGGCCAACGCGCGCCGCAGCGCTCCACCGACGAGTCCCGTCGTGCCGTCCTCGAATCGCAAGCGTCCGTCGTCGCCCGCACCGAGCAGCTCGTCCAGTGACAGCCGTCGCGCACCGAAACGCGCGAAGCCGGCCAGGACCAACTCGCCCGACTCCTCGCGCGCCTCGATCGAGAGTTCGTCCGCGGTCGTGAACGACAGGCCCTCGAGACCCAGTTCCCAGTCGCGTTCGAGCGCTTCGCCGAGCACCGCGTCGAGCGTCTCGCGCGGCACGATCCCGTCGCGCCGCGTGAGTTCGGGCACGCGCGCCGCGCGGCCGCCGGCGGCGATGAAGACGCCGAGCGCCAGGCGTTCGGCCTCGCGCGATCGCCGCCGCGTCGCGCCGCCGTCGATGGTGACCGTTTCGCTCGGACTGCTGGCGCGCACGCGCGACCCGCCGTAGTCGAACAGGATGCGCGCGTCGATCTCGCTCGCCGTCGCGCTCGACTGCTCGAGTTCGAGGCGCACGCCGCGCGGCACGGCTTCGGCGGAGGTGGGGCCGAGTCCAGGCAGTCCGGCTTCCACGGCGAGGGCGCGCAACTCCTCGGCTTCGCGGACCGGCGCGCGCACGCCGCCCTGGCGCGCGACGTCGAGCACGGCCACGTCGCTCGGGCGCGCGGCGAGCCGCAGCAACCGATCGTCGGCGGCCACGGCCCAACCGAGCGCCGGCCAGGCGCTGGGTTCGTCGAGCGCGCTCCACGCACCTTCGCGCGCCAGTCCGGCGGTCAGCACCACATCGCTCCCGTCGGGTTCGAGTCCGAGCGCGAGCGTCCACGTTCCGTCGCCGCCGTGCTGGACGCGATCGCCGCCGAACGTGAGTCGCCCCGAGTGCGCGAGCAGCGGCAGGACGGCCTCCGCACGCGCGGGATCGAGCGCCACGGGTTCGCCGGTGCGCGCGGGCCGATCGTCCGCCAACCGCGCGAGCACCGCGCGGTCCAGCTCGTCGCCCAGCCGCGCGAGGTCGGCCCACTCCGGCGGCGCGACCTCGGACGCGTCGTCCACGACCACTTCGAGGCACGCGCGCCCGTTGCGCTCGACCAGTTCGTACGAGAGCCGCGTGCGCGCGAGCACGCCCGGCCACGGGTCGCGCCGCGAACGTGCGAAGCGCTCGCCGACGCGCGCGAGCCCGGCCCGCCAGTCGCTCGCATCGCGCGCCGTGCCCTGCACCGCTCGATCCGCGTCCGCCGCGCCGCCGTCGCGATCGAAGTGTCCGGCCGACAGGCATTCGAGCGCCGCCGCGTAGAGGTGCTTGCACGGCCCGAACTTCGCGAACGCCGGGCAGGTGCAGCGGCCGTACCACGTGCCCTTGCCCGCCACTTCGACGCGCTCGAGAACGATGCTGTAGCGCTCGCCTCCACGCACCGTCGCGAGCACGCGCGACGCCGTGACCTCGACCAGATCGACCGCGCCCTGGGCCACGTAGTCGTGGGCCTTCAGACGCGTGCGGCGCGGGACCACCTGGCCGAGGTGGAGGGCGACGCGCGCGTCGAGGGCGGCCGGATCGGGAGTCGCCATGGGCGCGAGATCCTACGTCCTCGTGCCGTAGCATGCGCCGCCGCGCTCCGCGGATCCATGGAGCGCGGGGTCCTCGCTCCACTCCGTCCACCGAACCTCGCCGTGCAGCTCGTCGACATCGCCGCCAACCTCACCAGCAACCAGTTCGCCTCCGATCGGGACGCGGTCATCGCGCGCGCGCTCGCGGCCGGGGTCGAGCGCATGGTCGTGCTGGGTCTGAACGTGCCCGACGTCGAAGCGGCGGTCGAACTCGTGCGGCGCCATCCCGAGCACCTGGTCGCGACGGCCGGCGTGCATCCGCACTCCGCCGGCGAGTTCGGTCCCGACGACGTGGCCAGGCTGCGCGCGTTGTGCGACCTGCCCGAGATCGTCGCGGTGGGGGAGTGCGGACTCGATCACAACCGCATGTGGTCGGACGAGGCCAGTCAGGCCGCCTGTCTCGAGGCGCACGTCGAGTTGGCGATCGAGACCGGCCTGCCGCTGTTCCTGCACGAGCGCGAGGCGCGCGTTCCGCTGCTCGAGATCCTCGCGCCGCGCCGCGCCGAACTCGGCGACGTGGTGGTGCACTGCTTCACCGGTTCGCGCGAGGATCTGATGGCGTACCTCGACCTCGACCTGCACGTGGGCATCACCGGTTGGATCTGCGACGAGCGTCGCGGTGCGCACCTGCACGACATCGTCGGACTGATCCCGACCGAGCGGCTGATGGTCGAGACGGACGCGCCGTACCTCCTGCCGCGCAGCCTGCGCCCGAAGCCCGAGACGCGCCGCAACGAGCCGATGCACCTGCCCGAGGTCGTGCGCACGATCGCGGCCGCGACGGGACGGACGCCGCAGGACGTGGCCGCGAGCAGCACGGCGGTCGCGCACCGCTTCTTCCGGCTCGACGCGCGCTCCGGGACGGGCGCGTGACCGCGAGTCGTTCCAGCGGCGAGCGGTCGGACGGTCAGTCCGCCGCGATCGAGTTCGGCAGCGCCACGCGCGCGGTCATGCCCGAGAACGATCTGGTGCGGCTGTTCCTGCTGCGCCACGGTGAGGTGGAGGGCTTCGAGCGGCGCATCGTGCGCGGCCAGATCGACCTCGCACCGACCGTGCGCGGACGCGAACAGCACGAGCGGCTGGCGCGTTTCGTCGCCGAGCGTTCGCCGCGCCCGGACCTGGTCGTCACGAGCGACCTCGTGCGCTGCACGGATCTGGCGCGGCGCGTGGCCGAGCGCTGCGGCGCCGAACTCGAGGTCCACGCCGCGTTGCGCGAGCAGTCGCTGGGCGCGTGGGAGGGCCTCGCGTGGGACGAGGTCTCCCGCCGCGAGGGCCCCGCGATCAACGCCTACTGGGCCGACTACTTCCACACGGCGCCGCGCGGCGGAGAGTCGATGCAGGCGCTGTTCGAGCGCGTCGCCGCGTTCTGGGGCGAACGGCGCGCGGCGTGGACGGGCCGCACCGTCGCCGTCGTGACCCACATCGGACCGATCCGCGCGTTCCTCTCGTTGTTGCTCGGAACGCCCGGCACCGAGGCCCTGCGCCACGCGCCCGCGATCGCGTCGTCGACCGAGATCCTCGTCAGCACGGCAGGTGCGGTCCTCAACACGTTGGGCGAGCGGCCGTGGGCCTTCGACGGAGCGAGCGCGCCCGCGTCCAACGCCGCCGACCGCCCCGTGCGCCGCATCGCGCTGTCCGGTTCGGCGGGCACGGGCAAGACGACGCTCGCACGGCGGGTCGCCGATGCGCTCCGTGTGCCCTACGTGGACGAGGGCATGCGACGCCGTCTCGAGTCAGGGCTCGACGTGCACGCGCTCGACGCCGGCGGCCTGGCGCTCCTGATCGAGGAGCTGTGGGACGAGCAGTGCGTGGCGCAGGCGGCTGCGCTGCGCACGCACGGGGGCTACGTCGCCGATCGCAGTCCGCTCGACTACGTGGCCTTCTGGTTGCACTACGGGCTCGGCGACGACGTTCCGGCGACCGAGCGCTTCGTCGCGCGCGTGCTCGAGGCGGTGGACGACACGGACCTCGTGGTCCTGTTGCCGCACGGGGTGCTGCCGCTCGTGTCCGACGGAGTACGCACGTCGAACACGTTCACGCAGCTGCGCTTCCAGCTCCTGGTCGAAGGTTTGCTCGAGCGCCACCTCCCCGGCGAACGCCTGCTCGAGCCGGGTGGTTCGGACGACCTCGAACGGCGCGTCGCGAGCGTGCTCGAGCGCGTCGCGTCGGGCCGCTGAACGTCAGCGCTGTTGTTGGCCGCCCCGGCGTTCCGCCTTCGGCCGCGCGCTGCGACCGTCGAACAACTGCTCGTGGCGGTCGAGGATCCAGGCCGCGATGGCTTCGGCCGCCACGCGGTGGCCTTCCTCGTTCGGGTGCAGATCCGCCAGCGACAGCCCTCCCGGCACAGCGTCCTCCTCCGCGGCGAACACGGGCGCGAGGTCGAGCACCGCCAGGTCGTTCTTCTCGGCCTCGGCCGCGACCTGGGCGTGGAGGTCCTCGTAGACGTAGTCCTTCATCGACATCGCGGTCGGGAAGATCACGACGAGGCCCGGGAGCCCGGCGCCCTCGAGGGCGGTGCCGATCCGCGCGAAGCCCTCGACCACCACCTGCCAGTTCGGACCTTCGGGGTCGTGGAAGTACTCCAGCACGTCCGAGTACCTGGCGAGCCGACCCTTGAACGCGCGGAAGCTCAGGCGTTGGTAGAGGTGCGTGTTCTCCCACCACGTCTGCGGGTCGAAGAAGCGGTTCAGGGGCTGGCGGCGCTCGGCGTCCGGGTCGTTGAGGTTGTAGCCCACCACGACGAGGTCGGGCTCGTACGCGAGCACCTTCTCCTCCAGCACCAGGGCTTCGTCGAGCGTGTTGTAGCCGCTCGTCCCGAAGTTCAGGACCTCGTAGTGCCAGCCCGTGCGGCGCGCGTTCAGCGCCTGCTGCAGCACGTGCGAGTAGGTCTGCGTGTTGAAGACTCCGTAGCCGAAGGTCGTCGAGTCGCCGATCACCGCGATGCGCAGACGCTTCGGGTCGGGTTCACGTTCGACGTTCGCGCCGCGCAGCCCGTCGTCGTTCACGCGGATCTGGAAGCCGGCGAAGCGCCCCTCGAAGCCCGGCACCAGTTCGTACGACAAGCCTTCGATCGCGCTCGGTCGGTGCACCAGTCCCGCCCAGCGGCCGGGGTCCGCGTTGCGCATGAGGACGGCCGGGTCGGGATCGTTCGCAGCGAGGTACGCCTCGATCCCGAACAGCGAGAGGCCGAGTGCGACGAGGGCCGAAGCGCTGGCCAGCGTGAGGCGGAGCGCGAGCGAGCGCTTCTTCTTGGGTCGACTCGACATGGACGGTTCTGGGGCGTGCGGCGCCGGAGATGTGGTCCGTCGAGCGCTCCACCGGCGTCGACGTACGGTCCGGCGCAGGGCACCCTACGCGCTCGAGCCCGTGCGATCGAGATCACACCGCCGGGCCGTCGACCGCGGTCAAGGCAGGAGCCCAGTCTTGAACGCGCGCAGGCCGTCCGCGATCGCGTTCGCGCCCGGACCGGTGACGATGGTGGGTGCGAACTCGAACGGATCCGACTGCAGATCGAACAGCCGCTCCTGGACGCCGTCGAAGACGAGCTTGTTCCCGAGCGCGTCCGCCACGCACCAACGCTGTTCGAGCGGCGCACCTGGACCGTTCGGCGTGAAGGCCAGGCTGACGACGGGTGGGCGGGCCGACGTGCCGCCCGTGAGTTCGGCCGCGAACGCGACGCCGTCCTCGAAGCCGACGGGCGGCAACGGGCGTCCGCCGAGCGCGAGCAGCGTGACGGCGATGTCGACCGCGTGCGTCGGGCGGTGGGTCCAGCCCGGGACCACGCCCGCTCCCGCCACGATCAGCGGCACGCGCACGCCGCCCTCGAAGGCCGTTCCGCCGTAGCCCTGGAACCAGGCCGACGGCGGCGGTGCGAGGGACGAGGTTCCGCCGTCGCTCGTCAGGACGACGACCGTGTGCGCGAGGTCCACGGCGGCGAGCACGCGGCCGATCGCGGCGTCCAGTGCCACGACCGAGGCTTCGAGTCGTTCGCGATCCGTCGTGGGCGTCGGGTAGCCGCCAGGCAGGAGGTTCGCCGGCGGAGCGGTGAACGGCGCGGCGGGCGTGGTGAAGTTGACGAACGCGAGGCGCGGGCGCGTCGAGCTCGCGGTCTGCGACCAGCGGAACTCGAAGGCGTTGGCGATCACGTCGCTCGTGTAGCGGGTGCTCGGCGTCGCCCGGCCGTCGTCGATCTGCTCCCAGTTCGTCTGCGTCTCGCCGTTCGCCGCGTCGATCCCGATCGAGCTGCCGGCGAGGACGTGCTCGAAACCGTGCAATCGCGGTCCTTCCAGCGGCAGCGCGTCGGCGTCCGAGGTGAGGGCCCAGGGACCGAAACTCGACGACGCGTAGTCGGACAGGCGCAGGGCCTCGCAAACGGAGATGCGTGCCGTGCCCGGGCTCGAATCGCTCGGTCCGAGCTCGTCGCCGAGTCCGACGCGGGCGCCGTAGGCTCCGAAGTGCAGGGCGAAACGCGTCGGTGCGCCGGCTGGGTCGACGTAGTGGCGCGAGAACAGACGCGCGCCCGAGGCGAGTGCGTCGATGTTCGGCGTGTGGACCGCGAGCAGGTCCTCCCACCCCAGGTCGTCGGCCACGACGACCACGAGGTCCGGGGGCAGCGGGGTCGTCGTCGACGGTGCCGGGCGGCTCAGGAGCGTGGATGCGCCGAACGCGACGAGCACGGCGGCTACGGGCCAGCCCACGAGGCGCGGACGCTGGCGCGGCGAACCGCCGGCGCGGCGGCGAGTGCGGGGCGTGGACGAGTGTGCGGGGTGCATCACGGATCGATCGCCTCCTTCACCGCGGTCAACGTCTGGACGATTCCGGGCGCGGACAGCGGCGTCGTCTCCAGCGGATCCGTGAGGAGGTGGTAGAGCTCCTTCACGCCGCCCTCGGAGACCAGCTTGAAGCTGTTCGCGTCGACCACGGCCCAGTCGTCGACGACGAGGGCGCCGGTCACGTCGTCGTACTTCTTGTACTGCACCATCACCGGCGCGCGCGGCGCCATGGGGCCGAACAGGCTCGTGGCGAAGCTCTCGCCGTCCTCGAATCCGGGCGGCGTCGTCGCACCGCACAGTTCGAGGATCGTCTCGGGCACGTCCACCACGTGGGCCAGCCGTTCGCTGATGCCCGGGACGACGCCGGGTCCCGCGACGACGAAGGGCACGTTCACGCCGCCCTGCCAGACGCTCAGCTTGTAGCCCTTGTACCAGTGGCTCGGCGGCGGGATCAGGTGCGGCGTTCCGTTGTCGGGCAGCACCATCACGTACGTGTCCGCGAGGTCGATCGACGCCATGACGCGAGCCAGGAAGCCGTCGAGGGCCGCGATCGAGGCCTCGTAGCGTGCGCGCTTGTTCGCACCGGCGACGTAGTTCGCGGGCAGGAACTGCTGCGGCGGCGCCGTCCAGGGCTCGTGGGGCGTCAGGTAGCTGACGAGCGCGAAGCGCGGTCGCGCCTCCGGCAGGGCCCACCAGTCCTCGAAGGCCGTGGTGATCCGATCGCCCGAGTAGGACTGCACCAGGGTCTTCGTTCCGTCGTCGATCGGGCGCCAGTGGATCTGCGACGCCGAGCCCTCCTTCCCGAGGTTCCCGGCACTTCCCGAACGCCAGTGCTCGAAGCCGTTGATGCGCGCGAACTCGAGGCCGTTGCCGTCCTCGCTCGCGTTGACGTGCCACTTCCCGAAGCAGGCCGTGGCGTAGCCGTTCGCCTTCAGCACCTTCGCCAGCGACGGACGGTCGATGGACGCGCCCGTCAGTCCACCCGTCGAGACGTCCAGAGCACCCACGACGCCGTCGCGCACCCCGTGGATCCCGAAGTTGAGCCCGATACGCGACGGACTGCAGACGGGGTGCACGTAGAAGTTCGGGTACAGGCGACCCAACTGCGCCAGCGCCAGCATGTTCGGCGTCGGCGCGTGGAAGAGGTCCTCCCAACCCATGTCGTCGATGACGACGACGACGACGTTCGGCGCCGCGGCGGGCGACGTCTGTGGAACCGCCCACACCGAAGCGGGCGGGCCGGCGGTCGGGCGGACCGGAGTAGTGGTCGGCACGGCTCCGCACACCAGTGCGAGCACGAGCGCGACGAGGCGAAGGATGGAGGGCAAGCCGAGCTCCCGAAGGGGCGCCCTCTGCGAGCGAGGGCCTGGAAGAGAACGACGCGTCGTCCGTGGGGCGGGGGCCCGGTGCGCCGTTCGGGGGTGCCGAGAAGCTACCGCGCCCGGGGTGATCGTGGGTGGTCGACCGGCAGGACCCGTCCCGGGATCACCGCGGGAAAGCCTCGGGGATGCCGCCGTCCACCGGCAGGACCGCGCCGGTCGTCGGCGTGAGGCCCGAGGCCAGGAAGACGACGGCCTCGCCCACGTGCCGGGGGCGCACTTCGGTCTTGAGGAGGCTGCGCTCGCGGTAGTAGTTGCGCAGGCCCTCGGGGTCGAGGCCGCGCGACTTCATGCGCTCCGGCCCGACCATGTCCCACAGGCCGCTCGGCACCTCGTCGTCGCCGAAGACCGCATCGGCGTTGACCGAGTTGACGCGCACGCCCAGCTCGGCGAACTCGAGCGCGGCGATCTTGCCCAGTTGCGCCGCGGCGGCCTTCGAGGCCGAGTACGCGCCGAACGACGCACCCGGCGCGAAGACGTTCTTGCTGGCCTGGACGACGACCGCGCCGCCGGTGCCCTGGGCGCGGAACAGACGCGCCGCCTCGCGCAGCACGAGCAACGTGCCGTTGACGTTGACGTCGAGCACCCTGTCGAAGCGCTCGGGGTCCATGTCCTCGAGCGTCGACACGTGCGCGATGCCGGCGTTCGGCACCACGATGTCGAGTCCACCGAAGTGGCGCGCCGCGTCCGCGAACAGGCGCGCCACGTCCGTGGCCGAGGTGACGTCGGCGGTGACGGCCAGCACGTCGCGCGCGGCGAAGCGGCCCGCGAGGCGCGCGCGGACGGTCTCGAGCCGTGCGGCGTCGAGGTCGGTGACGACCACGGCCGCGCCGTTCGCCAGCAGCGCCTCGGCGATGCCGCAGCCGATCGCACCGGCGGCGCCCGTGACCAGAGCGACCTGGCCGGCGAACAGCGGGTGGCTGGCCTTGCCGAGCTTGGCCTGCTCGAGCGACCAGTACTCCATCTCGAACAGTTCGCCCTCGGAGAGGTCCTCGTAGCGTCCGAGCGCCTCGCCGATCGCCTTGCCGCGCAGCGTGTGCTGGGCGATGTCGGCGGCGATGCCCGCGGCCTTCGCGTTGGCACCCGTCGCGAACAGGCCCGCGCCCTCGATCACCGCGACGACCGGTTTCGGATCGAGCATCGTCGGTTCGAACGCCATGCGGTCCCGCGCGTCCTCGAAGTACCGGCGGTACCACTGCACGTAGCGTTCGACGGCCGCGCGACACTTCACGCCGTCCGTGGCCTCCTCGCGCGACAGGTACAGGTAGCGACCCTTCGTGCGGATCACGTGGTCGGGCGTCAGCGGGCCCAGCTCCACGAGCGCGCGCGCGCGGTCGGAGGTCGAGAAAGCGACCAGGTCGTCGTCGCCGCGCCAGTCGACGACGCGGCGGCGCTGCTGCGGACCCCAGACGGTGTCGACCTCCGTCGCGAGTGCGCCGCGCAGGATCGGGGCCGCGACAGCGGCGAGGCTCGTCACGCCCGTGCGATCGATCGGCGCCGCGGGCACGGTCACGAGGGTCCGCGTCGCGGTGCGTTCCGCGGCGAAGCGCTCGGCCGCGTCGACCTGCGCGATCATGCGTTCGTAGCTCGTGCGCGCGTCGTCGCCGAAGGTGAAGTGTCCGTGCTTGAGCAGGCAGATGCCTTCGCAGTCGGGGTTCGCGTCGAAGGCGTCGGCCACCGCGACGGCCAGCGGGAAGCCGGGCATGATCCAGGGCAGGACCAGGACCTTCGGACCGAGGGCCTCGCGCACGAGCTCCGCGCCGTTCGGCTGGTTCGTCAGCACGCAGATCGCGTCGGCGTGGGTGTGGTCCACGAACTTGGTCGGCAGGAACGCGTGCAACAGCGTCTCGACCGACGGCGTCGGCGCTTTCGCGTTCAAGAGCTTGGAGCGCAGTTGGTCGACCATCTCCTCGTCGGAGAGCTCGGCCAGGCGGCGCAGCGCCAGCAGCGGCTGCATGTCGACGGCGGGCAGTCCGGCCGGTTCGATGGTCGCGAGGTCCCAGCCGGAACCTTTCACGCAGAGCACGTCGATCTCTTCGCCCAGCACGTTCCGCGCGCGGGTCTTGACCGACGTGTTGCCGCCGCCGTGCAGGACGAGCGCCGGGTCCGCGCCGACGATGCGCGAGGTGTAGGTGCGCAGCGCCACGTCCTCGTTCTCGCCCTGGGCGGCGTAGCGCGTGACGTACTCGGCGGCCTCGGCGTCGTTCCAGCGGCTCTTCATCGAAAGGGGGGGCGTAGCGGTCGGTCGGGGAGAGTGGGCGGCGGCCGCGCGCTGCGGCACGAGCCGGGCCCGTGGGCCGACGGCGGCTCGGAATCGGCTCTGGGGACGATCGCGGCGCCTGTGGCTCGCGATCGTCGGGCCGAGATCCTACCCGCGCGGCGCTCGCTGCCGCTCGATGCAGGACCCACGGGAAGATCGGGTGCGCCTCCGCGTCGAGTCCGCCCGTGCCGTGAGTGGAGGATGGAGCGAAAGGCCCGTCCGCCGATCCAGTCTCGGCGTCCGAATCCCCGCGACGCTCCACCGCCCGACCGTCCACGTCCAGCGCGCCACATGCCGAAGTCCACCTCCAACGATCCCCGTCGCGCGTGGGTCCTCGCCGCCGTCGGGATCCTGCTGGTCGCCGTCGCGTGGGTGCTGTGGAGCGAGATCGGCGGCGACGACGAGCCCCTCGGCCGGACCGACGCGGAAGTCTCGCCCGAGGCGCCTGCGGGCCCGCGGACGGACGTCGAGTTGGCGGACGGACCGGCCGCGGTCGAGGGAACCGCAGACGATCGACACGTGGCCGCCGAGGCGCCGATCTCGGAGCGCGCTGTGCTCGAGTCGGAAGCTGCCGTCGAAGCGCGTCCGGTCGTGCCGGTGCTCGACGTGCCCGCGCCGTCCGCGTTCGTCGACACGCCGGTCGAACACGTGCCCGTCGGCGACGCGGTGGTGCTCGATCTCGAGGTGCGGGCTCCGGCGCAGATCGGCTCGCCGCGGTTGCCGGCCTGGCTCGATCTCGAACGCGGTGGAGCCGAGCCGGACGTGCGGCGCGTGCTCGGTGACATCGAGGGCGACCGCTGGAAGTTCGTCGTCGCAGGCCTTCGGACCGGCCGCCACCGCTGGACCGTACGCACGGGCATCCACGCGCCGATCGCGGGCGGTGCGCGACTCGAGGTCGGACGGAACGAGGTGCGCTACGAGCTCGCGGACTTCGATGCGAGCACGGTGGTCGTCGCGGCCGAGTTTCCCTGGGGGGCGGAGGACGATCCCGAAGACGCCAGTGGAGGGAGCAGCGACGAGAGCGTTCACCCGAACGGACTGCCTGTCGCAGAGGCGCAGCCCGCGAACCTTCCGAGCTGGATCGGCAACGATCCCCACGCGCCGACGACCTTCGGGCCGAGCGTGCCCTGGGTCGTGTTCGACGGCGCGACGCCCGACGACACGGTGCTGGTTCCGCTGGACGCGTGGTTCGACGCCTGGACCGGCGTCGTTCCTCAACAGGGTCCGCTCGAGTCGCGCACGCACGTCGTCGGTGCACCGCTCGGCGGCGTGCGGCCGCGACTGCTCGGTGGCCTGCCGCTCACGCACGAGGCGACCGTCGAACAAGAGATCGGTGGCGCGACGGCCCTGGTGCGCGACGTCGAAGATGCGACCGAGTCGGCGACGGTCGAGGTGAAGGTGCGCTGGCCCGAGAAGACCGCCACAGGAGCAGCAGCGAATGCGAGCGCTTCGACGGACGATGCTTCGCCGACCGCCGTGACGGCGTTGCTCTACGGTGCGGTGCCCGAGGACCTGGGCGCGCTCGACGTTTCGAACGGTCCGACCATGTGGCGCGGGATCGAGGTGCCGCTGCCGCTCGTCTCCGAGCTGCTGCCGTCGGGCTGGTTGACGCTCGATCCGCGCACGACGCCGCGCGGTGCTCGCGTCGCCTTCGTGTCGCCCGGGATGCAGCCGATCTTCCACGACCTCGACGCGCTGCTCGAGACGCAGCAGGTCCTGCTCGAGTTCGAGCCCGGTTCCGGCGGCGTGCTCGTCGGCGCCTACCAGAACCACCGCTTCCCCGAGGCGCACTGGGCACCGGCGTTCGGGTTCGACGTGGCCTGGGGGACGGACGCGGGGACGCGCCAACTCGTCGCCGACGGTTCGACCGACGCCATGCCGTTCGATCTGCGCCGCACCGGACCCATGGGATTCGTCGAGTTCGCGGACGCGGACGTGCGCGCCTTCGATGCCGCGTCCCTCGTGCTCGGGCGCCCCGACTCCAACGCCGAGCGCCTTGCCCGCGCCATGCATTCGAACCTGTTGATGGAGCTCCGCGACGCCGCCCCGGGCGTGGTCGAGCTGTTCGTGCAAGACTAGAGGCCGGATCCCCCGACCCCATCGCTCGCATGCGTGAACGCACCCGTCTCACCGCCCTCGCCGTTCTGGCACTCATCGCCCTCTCGAGCCTCATCGGTTAGGGCGTGTTCGAGTGGAGCGGCGACCTCGGCGGACCCGGACACATCTGGGTCGACGCACCAGCGCCGGAGTTGGCGCAGGACGAGGTGCGACGCGAGCTGCCGTCGGTGGAGACCGAGCGCGATCCCGTCGAAGTAGCGGCGCCCGTGAGCACATCGGCGGACGCCTCCCAGGTCGCGGCGCCCGCGCGTCCGTCCCGGCTCGAGATCGAGGTGCGCGTCCCGCAGGAGTTGCTCGCGTGGTACCGGGGGGAGGAGCGGCCGGCTCCGGCGTGGCTACGCGTCGAGCCGGGCCCCACAGGCGGCTGGGGTCGCCTCGTCGGCGAGCGCGGGAGTCGCGGTTGGACGTGGGACGTGGAGCTGATCGACTCCGATGCCGACGTGGCGCACCTCGAGATCGAGCTGCCCGGCGCCGCGCGCGTCGTTCGCGACGTCGCCCTCGCCCCCGGCCGCACGCGGGTCGACATCGACCTCGCGGAGGAGCTGGGAGCGTCGCTGGCGCTCGTTCTGCGTTTCGACGAGACCGTGCTCGAGTGGGTCGAGGAACGTCTCGACCGGGCGGAGTCGGCGGTCGCCGACTCGGAACCGGCCGGATGGGTCGAACTCGTGGCGGCCGGCGGGGCCGGTGAAGATGGTGAGGCCAGCGCCGTGGCCTGGGCCCCGCTCGAGTCCACGCGCTTCGCGAAGCGCGCCGACGACGAGCTCGAGCTCGCGGCCGCGCACTTCGTCCACGTTCCCCCTGGGACCTACGACGTGCGCGTCCGCGGCGCGCTGGGCCCGTTCGTCCGGCTCGCCGACGACTCACAGGTGGTCGTGGGGACCGAGCACGTGGAAGCCACACTCGCGCTGGAGTTGGCCGTGGACCTGGTCGAGCGCGCGGCCGGCGTCGCGTTCGAACTGATCGGACTCGGCGTCCTGCCGCAGACCGTGGACCTCGTCACCTATGGCGGCCTGGGCGGCGATGGGCGGCGCGCTGGCAACCTCTGGCACCGCACGACTCTGCCAGTCGACGGCACCATTGCCCGGTGGCGGCCGGCGGACTTCGAGGAACTGGTCGCCGCACGCGCGATGCTCGTCGTCCCCGACGTGCGCCCCACATTCTTCGACGTGGCCGAGCTCTTCGACCGCGCGTACGGAGACTTCGGCACGGGGACGGTGCCGGTGCACCTCGTGGCGGGGGCCGGCGGCGTGGTGTTCGGATGGGGGCGCGCCGGTTCGGATCGAGCCGGTCCGCTCGCCGGTCTCCGGTTCGAGGTGGAGGGCGGGTCGCAGGTGCTGGGTCCATTCGGGCTGTGCGAGGTCCAGTTCGACCACGCTCGGGAGTTCGACAGGACCACGGTCCGCAGCGAGCCTCTGCTGGACGCCGAAGGGCACGACCACTTCCACCCCGACGTCGAATTGGCGCCCGGCATCGTGGTGCATCCAACTGGATGCGCCTTGAGTCGGTGCACGTGGGGTCGGGCCGCTCGCGATCGACGCATTCGGGCGGGCTGGACGACCGCACGCCGGGCGGACTCGTCGCGGTCCGGGGCGAGTGCGTCGCGGGTTCGCAGGATCAGGCCCGGCGCCCGACCCAGAACAGCTCCTCGTCCACGAGCGCGAGGCGGCGGAACTCGTCCGCGGGCAACTCGTGGCTGAAGCGGTAGGACGGACCGTCGAGCCCGGCCGCCAGGAGCCGTTCGCGCAGGTCGGTGCCGTACTCGCGCCAGTGGTCGTTGAGATCCGCGCGCGCCTCGCCGAACTCCTGCGTCGCTTCGCGCTCGAACGTCATCGGCGCGCACAGGAGCAGGCGCCCGGTCGGCGTCAGCACGCGCGCGATCTCGGCCAGGGCGCGCGCGTCGTCGGGGACGTGCTCGAGCACGTGGAACGACACGACGAGTTCGACCGAGCCGTCCGCGAGCGGCAGGTCCTGGGCGTCGGCGACGATGTCGACGCCCGCGCGGCCGCCGTCGATGTCCACGCCCTCGAGCGCACCGACGCGCGACTCGAGCAGGTTCCGCAGACCGGCTTCGGGCGCGAACAGAAGGCGCCGGCCGCCGCGCGTCGCCACGGCGTCGAGCTCGTCGCCGAGGCGCTCGGCCAGGAGCCACGCACAGCCGCGATGGCGCGCGTAGGCCTTGCAGCGCGGGCAGAAGGCGTTCTTGTCGAGGTAGCCCGGCGCCACGTGGGACGCGAACCGCGAGCCGGCCCAACCGCACAGGTTGCAGACCACGCGCGCGCTCTCGGGGTCGCCGCCGCCGCCCTCGGTGAGGCGCAGCCAGCCGTTGCCGAGGACCTCCTCGCGCAGGAAGCGCCAACCCGCGCCGGCGCCGCCGACCTTCACCATGCGCGCGCCGCGCGACAGCTCGCGCAGAGCCTTGGTGGGGGAGGGCCAGCGGGGAACCACGGGGCGAGTCTCGCCCGCCGCCCGTCCGCCGTCCAGCCCGGCCCGGGGCTTCCGCCTCGGTAGCGGCCGTTCGAACGCGAGTCGCGCGCGGCGACCGTGGGCGTCGGCCGACGTCGGCGCCCGGGGTCGGGCGGTTGTCGCGACCGGCGGTCGCGCTCGCTCCGCGCCGCGAACGCGTCCGGGTCGCTGCGCGAAGAGCGCCGGCCCGACCCGCGCTCGCGAGCCCCGACCCGCCGGTTCAGACCGCGAACAGGCGCCGCACGGGTTCGCGGATGCCGCGGGTCAGTGCGCGGCTCGTCGCCGCCGCCAGGTCGTCCACCAGCGTGTACGCGAGCGGCACGACCCAGAGGGTGAAGAACGTGCTCGCGATCAGACCGCCCGCGACGATCGTGGCGAGCGTGCGGTAGTCGATCGCGTTCTTCGGCGGCTCCTCGATCATCATCGGCACGAGGCCGAAGACCGTCGTCGCCGCCGTCATCAGGATCGGTCGCACGCGCTGGGCCGAGCCCTCGATCACCGCGCGCGTGCGGTCGCCGATCTCCTCACGTCGACGGTGGATGCAGTCGATCAGCACGATGCCGTTGTTGACGACGACACCGGCCAGGATGATCAGCCCGACCCAGCCCATGATGTCCATCGGCTTGCCGACCAGGAACACCATCCACATCGCTCCGAGGAACGAGAAGGGGATCGTCACCAGCACGCTGAACGGGCGCGCGACGGACTCGAACAGGATCCCCATCAAGAGGAACACGAGCACGACCGACAGTGCGAGCGCACGTTGCATCTCGCCGGCCTCGTCCTCGGCGCGCGAGGCGGTCGAGCCGTCCGATCCGAGCCCGTAGCCGCGCGGCAGGTCGAGACTCGACAGCGCCGCGTACCCGCGCTCGGTCAACTCGGTGAGGCGCGTCGGGTCGTCGACCTCGGCCGTGATCTCGAACGTCGTGCGCCCGTCGTCGCGGTAGATGCGCCGCGACGTGCGCTCGAACGACACGTCGGAGATCGACGCCAGCGCCACTTCGCCTTCGTCGCTGAAGACGGTCAGGTCGCGCAGGGTCGAGAGGCCGGCGACCTCTTCGCTGTCGAACTCCATGATGAAGGGCACTTCGCGACCTTCCTCGTAGTAGCGCGGCAGCGACGAGCCGCGCAGCGCCCACCCGATGCTCATCAGGGCCGACTGCGAGCTGACGCCGCGCGCCAGCGCCTGGTCGCGATCGATGTTCACCTCGATCGCGCGCTCGGTGGACAGGGACTCGCTCTTCACCACGCCGAGCCCGTCGACCTTGCCGAGGATCTCGAGCGCCTGGCGGCCGTACTCCTCGAGCTGTTCGCTGTCCGGCCCGCGCAGCACGAAGAACGCGATGTCGCGCGACAACTCGTTGGCGGCCTCGCTGTCGGCGAAGCTCACGCTGTGTCCGGCCGGCTGGGGCACTTCTTCGCGCAGGGTCTTCTGGATCGCGTCGAGCTGCGACGGCTTGAGCGGCGCGTCCCAGTAGATCGACACCGAGCCACCGTTCGAACCGAAGCGCGACGACACGTGGTCGAAGCCCAGCTCCTCCTTCTTGGTCTCGAGGAAGTTCTCGTGCAGCGCGATCTCGCGCGACGCCTCGCCGAGCGTGTAGTCGGCGGTGAAGTCGACCCAGTAGCGCACCGAATCGGTCTGGTTGTCCTGGGTGAACGCCGCGATCTTCATCGAGCTGAGCGGGAGGCCGACCGACGTGAGGCATAGGAGCGCGACCAACGACGCGGCGATGCGGTGGCTCAGGGCCCAGGAGACCAGCGATTGGTTCGCGTTGGTGACGAACTCCATGACCGAACTGCCGGCCGGCGTGAAGCGCTCGGGGCGCCGGAGACGTCCGGGGCGCCACAACGCGACGAGTTCGGGCAGGAAGACGATGCCCAGGGCGCCGACCAGCGCGAGGGTCGTGCCTTTCGACCCAGCACTCTGCGGACCGAACGGCGCCAGCGTCGCGACGCGACTGGCCATCTCGGCGTCGTAGGCGTAGCCGATCACGACGAGCCAACCGGCGACTCCCAGGCGCACGAGGCGCGCCGGCCACACCAGCACTCCGCTCGGGGCGACGACGCGCGCGAGTCTACGCGCCGTGGCGTGCAGTCCGCGCGCGAGAAGGTGCAGGACGAAGCGCAGGGCCGCGACCAGCCCGCCCACGACGCGCGTCGTCGCGTTCCCGAGCGCGCCGAACACCGCCGTGATCGGTGCCGTCCAGGCGGGGCGGTCGCCGAGGATCCGTCCCGCCAAGGTCGGCAGGAACACGACCGCGACCAGGAGGCTGAACAAGAGCGAGATCGACAACGGCAGGCCGAGGCCGCGCAGGAACACGCGCGCCATCGGGTTCTCCGTCATGAAGATCAGCGGCAGGAACACCACGACGGTCGTCATGGTCGCCAGTGTCACGGCCAGCGCGATCTCCTTGGCTCCGACGCGGGCGGCTTCGAGCGGCGGCAGGCCGAGTTGCCTGTGGCGCGAGATGTTCTCGACCACCACGACCGCGTTGTCGACGAGCATGCCCATCGCCAACGTGATGCCGACCATCGTCAGCATGTTGAACGAGCCGCCGGTGAAGTACTCCCACGCGATCGCGAGCAGCGCCGAGACGGGGATGCACAGCGCCACGGCCAGCGTCAGTCGCAGACGGCGCAGGAAGACGAGCAGGACCACGACCGCCAACGCGCCGCCCCAGACCGCCGTGTTGCGCAGTTGCGCCATCGAGTTCTCGACGAGTTGCCCCTGCACGAAGAAGGGCATGAACGAGAACTGGCCCTCGAGCTGTGGGTCGGCCTTCAACTCCTCCATCGCGGCCAACAGACCGCGGCTGGCGTCGACGACGTTGGCGCCGGCCTCCTTGCTGGCGATGGCGAAGTAGCTGAACTTGTGGTCGATGCGGCTCAGGCGGTCGCGCACGCTCTTCGCGCGGATGACGCGTCCCACGTCGGCGATCGTCAGACCGCGCCCGATGGGGTAGTTCTCGATGTCCTCGAGCGACGTGAAGCGCATGTCCGAGCGCAGGATGAACTCGCGCTCGCCCTCGGAGACCGTGCCCAGTGGCGTCGCGAAGTTGTCGCTCGACAGGCGGCGGATCAGGGCGCCCACGTCCGTCCCGGTCGCAGCGACGCGGTCCTCGTCCAGGAGGATGCGGATCGAGTCGTCGAGCGCGCCGAAGACCTCGACGCGGCTGATGCCGTCGACACCTTCGAGGCGCGGCATGATCACCTGGTCGAGCAGGAACGTCGTGCGGTCCGACTCCTGCTCGTAGAGGATCCCGAAGAACGAGATCGGCATCTGGTCGGCGTCCTCGGACCACGTGCCGATGTCGCCGATCGAGTCCGGCAGCGTCGGGCGCGCGCGCTCGAGCCGGTCGCGGATCTCGGCCTTCATCAGGTCCGGATCCAGCTGGGGGTCGAACGAGATGCGCAGCTGCACCTGGCCCTCGCGCGACCAGGACCGCACGCGCGTCAGCCCGGCCAGCGTGCGCAGCTCCTCCTCGATCGGGCGCGCGACCTGTTCCTCGTTCTCGCGCGCGTTCGAACCGGGGTGGCTGACCCAGACGTTGAGCTGCGGCTCGGCGAAGCCCGACGGCAACAGCTGCAGCGGGATGCGCACGTAGGCGAGGATCCCGACGACGATCAGCGTCAGGAAGATGACGCCCAGTCCGATCGGGCGCGCGACCGTCAGTCGGAACAGGTCGAAACCGCGTTCCACGTCCTGGGCGGGAGTCTTCATGCGGTGGCTCCGTTCGAGCTTCCGCCCGGGCGCTCGCGGCGCTCGAGGGAGAACAGCGTATAGACGCAGGGGATGACGAAGAGCGTCAGGACGGTCGACGACAGGAGGCCCGACACGACGGCGATCGCCATCGGTCGACGCAGCTCGGCGCCCTCGCCGGACACCAGTCGATCGACGAGCGGGAAGCCGTCCAGCCAACCGGTCAACGGCAAGAGGCCCAGCACCGTCGTGGCCGTCGTCATCAGGATCGGACGCAGACGCACGCGGCTGGCCTCGATCACCGCTTCGCGCACGTGTCCCGGACCGAGGCGGGTGCGGTTCTGGTTGATGCGGTCCACCAGCACGATCGCGTTGTTCACGACGATCCCGGCCAGCAGGATCAGACCGATGAAGACCACGACGGACAGCGGCGTCTCCACGTAGTCGAGCGTGTAGATCACGCCCACGGCGGCCAGCGGCACCGTCAGCAGCACGATCAGCGGCTGGGTCAGCGACTCGAACTGGGTCGCCATCACGACGTAGACGAGGAAGATCGCGAGCAGCAGCGCGAACAGCATCGAGCGCGTGGCTTCGTCCATCTCGCGCTTCTGCCCGCCGAGCTCGACCACCACGTCACTGGGGACCTCCATCGAGGCCAGCACGCCTTCGACCGCGTCGGCCGTGCCGCCCAGGTCGAAACCCGCGCGGCTGGCGGTCACGAGGATCGCTCGGCTGTTGCCGATGCGGCGGATCTCGGCCGGGCCCTCGACGGTCTCGACGTCGGCCACCGCGCGCAGCGGCACGCCGATCGCAGCTTCCGGATTGACCACGAGGTCGAGCACGTCGGCCAGTCGCGCGAGGCGCTCCTCGTCGGCCATGACACGCAGGTCGATGCGCTCGTCGCCGCGCGTGAAGCGCGTCGCGATCTCGCCCAGC
Source organism: Rohdeia mirabilis (assembly GCA_007750655.1). GTDB lineage: Bacteria > Planctomycetota > UBA1135 > UBA1135 > Rohdeia > Rohdeia mirabilis. The sequence continues at coordinate 4,095,214 of CP036290.1, read as the reverse complement.
ACGGAGTCGCGCACGAGCTTGGAGACCGTCGCCAGATCGAGCCCGTACTCGAGCGCCTTGTCGCGGTCGAACGTCACGCGCACCTCGGGGAAGCCGGGACGCATGCTGGTCTGCACGTCGCGCAGGTCGTCGCGGGCCTCGAGGCGTTCGAGCACGTCCTGTGACACATCGCGCAGACTCTCGAGTCGGTGCCCGCGCACCTCGACGGCGACCGGCGACGCCAGCGCGACCAGCGTCGGCCGCCGGATGTCGACCGTGCGCACGGCAGGGTTGCGCGAGATCAGCTCGCGGACGCGTGCGACGAGCGCCTGTTCGGCCTCCTCGTCGTGGTCGTCCGGGTCCATCCGCACCGACAGGCGCGCCGTGTGCGGCCCCTCGATGTCCTGACTGAGCGTCTCCTCCTCGACGCCGACGGTCAGCGCGGTCGCCGCGACGCCGTCGAGCAGGCGCACCTGTTCGCCGATCGCCCGCATGACCACGTCGGTCTCCTCGAGCGGGTTGCCGACGTCGAGCTGAACGAAGGCGGTGAATTCGCCCTGGTGGATCTCGGGCAACAGCTCGACGCCCAGGTGGGGGATGCGGCGCCAGGCGTCCCAGCCGAGCACGGCCGCGAGCAGGATGATGACCACGTTGACGCGCAGGGCGAGGCCGAGCGCGCGCGGGTAGCTGTTCTCGAGCGCGTTCCACGCCAGCTCGAAGACCTTGGCGAACGGCCAGGTGACGACGCGTCCGAGGACGTAGGCAAGCCCCACGATGCGGCCGACGACCCAGGCCACGAGGCCGAGCAGCACGAGCACCAGACGCCCGAGGACGACGAGGCACGACGCCAGCGCCGCGAAGCCGCGGAAGGACAGGCCTTCGGTCAGACCGCGCGGCGGGGCCGGTTCGGCGGGATCCGCGGCGCGCGCCTCGTCGCCGGCCAACCAGCGCCGCGACGCGAGCATCGGGATGAAGAGCACGGCGACGATCAACGAGACGGTCAGCGCGCTGACGACGGTCAGGGCCTGGTCGCCGAAGATCTGGCCCGCGATGCCGGTGACGAACACGATCGGCGCGAACACGCACACGGTCGTCAGGGTCGAGGCGACCACGGCGCCGGTGACCTCGCGCACACCGCGCACGGCCGCCGTGCGGTACTCGTCGCCCTCTTCGCGACAGCGCGTGATCGACTCGAGCACGACGATCGCGTTGTCGACGAGCATGCCGACGCCCAGCGCGAGACCGCCGAGCGACATGATGTTCAGACTCACGCCGCCCAGGTACATGGGGGCGAAGGCGACGACGATCGAGATCGGGATGGCGACGGCGATGATCCCGGTCGCGGACAGGCGCCGCAGAAAGACCCAGATCACCGCGATCGCGAGCACCGCGCCGATCAGGGCCGAATCGCGCACGTCGGCGACGGCCTGACGGATGAATACCGACTGGTCCGACAGCAGCGTCGCGTCCAGCTCCTTGCGCTGGTTGAAGGCCAGGTAGTCCGTCTTGTTGCGCTCCATGAGCGTCTTCGGCTCGCGGCCCTCCTCCAGCATCTTCGCGGCCGACGCCTGCTGCTCCGGCGTGCCGAACACGGCCAGTCGGACGGCCTCGGCCACCGCGACGAGGTCGGCGCCGGCTTCGCGGAAGATCGCGAGCTCGACCGACTCGCGCCCGTCGATGCGGCTCGTCACCTCGCGCTTCTTGTAGGTCGACGTGATCTTTGCCACGTCGGCCAGGCGGATCGTCGCGCCGCCGCGTCGCACGAGCGCGAGGTTCGAGATCTCGCCGAGGTTCTCGAACTCGTTGACCGTCCGCACGATGTAGTCGGTCGAGCCCTCGCGCAGCGAACCGCCCGCGGCGTTGATGTTCTCCTGGGCCAGGCGCGCCGAGACCTGGGCGAGCGACAGCTGACGCGACGCCAGTTCGCCCGGATCGACCTCGACGTGGAGCTCCTCCTCGAGGCCGCCGCGCACCTGGACCGCCGCGACGCCGCCGATCGACTCGAGCTCGCGCTTGATGCGGTTCTCGGCGATCCAGCGCAGAGCGATCAACTCCTCGTTCGCGTCACCCAGGTCGCGGTTGCTGGTCAGTCCGATCCGCAGCACCGGGTCGAGGTTCGGGTCGTAGCGCAGGATGATCGGCCGCTCGACACCGTCCGGCAGGCGCACCTGGTCGATCTTCTCGCGCACGTCCTGCACCGCGAAGCTCATCTGGGTGCCCCAGTCGAACTCGAGCAGGATGTCGCTCACGCCGGCGCGCGACGTGGACGACGAACGCACCAGGCCCTTCAGCGTGCCGAGCGACTCGGAGATGCGGACCGAGATGCGCTGTTCGACGTCCTCGGGCGCCGCGCCGTCCCAGGACGTGCGCACGGTCAGCGTCGGGTAGCTGATCTCGGGCAGGAGGTTCTGCCGCAGCTTGAAGAAGCTCACCACGCCGAACACGGCCATGCTGAGCATGAGCATCGTGATCGCCACGGGGCGCTTCACGACGAAGCTGTTCTCGGCCGCTTCGTCGCGGCGCAGGGCGGAGGCGTCCGCCGGCGGGTTGGAGTCGCTCAACGCTCTTCGACCTCGAGCGGATCGCCGTCGGTCAGGTCGCGCGCGCCGATGAGGACCACGCGCGTGGTGTCGGTCAGCGCCGGTTCGTCGAGCGCTTCGATCTGCACGTGCGTGGCGTCGCTGAAGCCTTCGCGCACCAGTCGTCGGCGCGCGACGAAGCGTTCGCCGTCGGGCTCCACCGCGAAGACGAAGGCCTGGTCGCCCTCGCGCACCACGGCGCGCTTCTTCACCGCCAGCACGTTCTCGCGCCGGTCCGTGACGATGCGCAGCCGCAGCAGCATTCCGGGCAGGAGTCGCTCGGGGCCGTCGTCCACGGGCACGCGATCCATCGCGGCGGTGAGTCGGAACGAGCCCGACTCGGCGTCGATGTTGGGCGCGATGCGGATGACGCGACCGCTGAACTCGACGCCGGGCAGAGCTTCGCTGCGCGCGGTCAACGTCAGCGTGCCTTCGGGGCGCGCGGCGAACATGCCGAGTTCGCGTTGGGGGCGGTAGAAGACGACGCGCAGGTCGAGCGGGTCGGCCACGACGAAGGCCTCTTCGCCCGCCGACAGGTTCTGGCCGAGGCGCACGGTGCGGCTGGCGACCACGCCGTCGAATGGCGCGCTGATCGCCATGCGTTCGAGGGCGAGCGACGCCTCGTCGCGCGTCACCTCGGCGCGCGAGACCGCGGTCGTTCCGCTGTCGCGGTCGAGGATCGCGCGCTCGAGCGCGAGCTTGCGCTGGGCCAGGTCCTGGGCCGCCTGGTCGCGCGCGAGCCGGCTCTGCTCGAGCACCTTGGCGGACACGGCCGCGACGCTGCCCTCGCCCGTCTTGAACAGCTCTTCGTCGCGCGCCAGGTCCCGTTCGGTCTGGGCCAGCTGACTCTTCGCGGTCTCGATCGACGTCTGGGCCTCCTTGATCGCGATCTCGTTCGACGCCAGTGCCTGCTTGGCCTCGGCGACCGAGATCTCCGCGTTGCGCAGGGTCATGCGCTCGCTGCGATCGTCGAGCAGCGCGAGGATCTGGCCCGCCTGGACCGTGTCGCCCTCCTCGGCCAGCACCTCGATCACCTGCCCCGACTGGCGCGCGACCACGGTCACCTGGCGATCGGCCTCGAGCACCGCGGTGGTCTCGAGCTCTTCGTTCAGGTCGCGCCGCACGACCTGTTCGACCACGACCTTGGTGCGTTCCACCGCGCGCACGCCCTGTTCGCCGCCGCCGCCGCCGCCGTCGCTCGGGCCGCCGCCGCCGGGTCCGCCGCCGGAGCAGGAGCCGAGCAGGCCGGCCGCGAGGCAGCTGCTGACGAGAGCGGACGAGAGGAGGAGCGCGCGCGCGGCCGCCCAGGGGGACGGAGCGGCCGCCCGCGTGGAGCGGGGTCGGGACATGGAGAGATCGGGGAGCGTGAGTCGGGGCTCGCTGGGGGCGAGGTCGTTCGCGGCGGTCCGGCGTCGCGGGCTCGCGGGGCGTGCGAGCGTCGACGAGCCAGGTGCGATGCGGGCGAGTGGCGGGCGTCCGGCGGTGGGGTGGTTTCGCCCGCGGCCCCGCGGAAGGTCCGTCGGGCGCGGGCCGGAGCGCCGGTCCTGGTCGCGCGAGCCGCTGCGGCTCCGCGAGGGATTCGCCGAGAGTAGCCGCGCGGATGACGCGCGGCCCCTCCTACGCGCCGGGAGTGTGAGGCTTGCCGATCCGGCACTCGGGATCTCGATCCCGACACCCTGGACCGTCCGCCGGGGCCACTACACTCCGCCCGTGATCAGTCCCTCAGAAGCCCTCGCCCAGCTCCTCGACGCCGTCCAGCCCCTGGGCGAGGTCGAACCGTGCCAACTCGCCTTCGCCGCCGGTCGCATCCTCGGTCAGCGCCCCGTCTCCGACGTCGATCTGCCGCCCTTCCGCAAGGCGATGATGGACGGCTTCGCGGTGCGCTCGGCGGACCTGGACGGACCGCGCCTCGAGGACGGCTCGGCCGTGCTGGTGGTGGTGGGCGAGTCCAAGGCCGGCACGCCGTATGGCGGGGACGTGCTGCCTGGCCAGTGCGTCGAGATCTACACCGGCGCGGAGGTTCCCGACGACTGCGACCAGGTGGTCATGATCGAGCGCTCGGCGCGGCGTGGGAACAAGGTCCACCTGTCCGCCGCCGCCTGCGCCGCCGAGCACGTCCAGGAGCGCGCGGCGATCATCCGGGCCGGCGACGGACCGTTCGAGGTCGGGCGCCGCATCTCGTCGGTCGACCTGTCGGTGCTCGCGGCGATGGGCGTGGCCGAGGTGCCGGTCTTCCGTCAGGTGCGCGTCGCGGTGCTGACCACCGGCGACGAACTGGTCCCGCCGTGGGCCGTGCCCGGGCCGGGGCAGATCCGCGAGGGCAACACGTTCTACCTGGCGTCGCGGCTGATGCACCTGGACCACGAAGTCGTCGAGGTCGGCGCCGTGCCGGACGACGAAGAGCTGTTGCGCGAGCACTTCGGCGCCGCGCTCGAGAAGGCCGACGTGGTCGTGACGACCGGCGGCGTGTCGATGGGCAAGTACGACCTGGTCGGCAAGGTCTTCGAGGAGCTGGGCGTCGAGCCGCGCCTGCACAAGGTGGCGGTCAAGCCCGGCAAGCCGATCTGGTTCGGAATGCGCGGCACGACGCCGGTGCTCGGTCTGCCGGGCAATCCGGTCAGCGCCGTGCTGGGACTCGAGCTGTTCGTGCGCCCGGTGCTGGCGAAGATGGCCGGCGTCACGGACGGCGACGAGCTGGGCGAGCGCCTGCGCACGGGCCGTTGGACCGGTCCGCGCCGCGAGGCACCCACGCGCCAGGACAACCTGCCGTGCACGGTGCGCCAGGGCGACGACGGCATCGAGGTGCTCGAACCGGTGGCCTACCAGGGTTCGAGCGACGTGGTCGGTGCCGCGCGCGCGACGGCGTTGGCGGTGGTGCCGCACGGCGGAGCGATCGAGAGCGGCGAGCTGGTGCGCTACCGGCCGCTCGTGTGACTGCTTCTCGACCGCTGCGCTACAACTGATCACGTGGAACGCATCGACCCCATCCTCGGCATCGTGGACACGCATCCGCGCATGCGGGCTCTCCAGCTCGAGCACCTGCGGAGTCTCGATGTCGAGCAGAAGTTGGCACTCGTCGGGGGAGCCTGCGCCGCTGCTCGCGAGCTCCAGCTCGCTGGCTTGCGCGATCTCTTCCCCGAGGCGAGCGACGAAGAGCTCGAGTTCAGGGTTCATGCGAAGCGGATCGGAGTGAATCACATGGCACGGCTCGTCGGCGCGGATCACCCGTGGCTCGAGGGCCTGCGTCCGGCCGCCGCCGGGAGCGACGTGTGACGCTCGACCAGAACCAGGTGCGCGCCACGATCGAGCTGGCTCGGGTTCTCGATGCACTCGGTCTGCGCTACGTGGTCGGCGGCTCCATGGCGGCTTCGCTGTGGGGCGAACCACGTTTCACGCGTGACTCCGACTTTGCGGTGGACCTGGCTCTCGATCGAGTGGACGAACTCGTCGCCGCGCTCCAGGGGGATTGGTATGTCGATCGTGAGTCGATCGTCGAGGCGGTACGCAGGCGACGCGGATTCAACATCTTCACGCGCACCGGATTCTCGAAGGTCGATGTCTACGTGCCGCCGGACGAGGGCATCCACCCCAACAAGTGGGGCCGAGCCCAGCGCAGGACCGTTGCTGGTACGCAGATCTCGATCACCTCGTCCGAGGACATCGTGCTGCAGAAGCTGGACTGGTTCCGGCAGGGTGGCGAACAGATGAACCAACAGCTCATCGACGTGGTCGAAGTGTTGAGGACCCGTGGCTCGAAGATCGACGACGCGTACCTCGACGAGTGGGCCGCGCGCATCGGTGTGGCGGACCTGCTCGAGCGGGTGCGGGCGTCGGCCCGTCCGCGGGACGTGGGCGATGCCTGAGCCCGCGAGCGAGCGGCCCTGTCGCATCTGGTGCGGCCTCGCAGCGATCGGCATCGGGCTCGTGGCCGCGTTCGCGCTCGTCTGTTCGGCGCACCTCGGGTCGTGGAACGTCAGGGTCGCGGAGCACTGGGAGGGAAGTGGGACGGGTCGGCTGTTCCCGATAGGCGTCGGACCTCTCGCACTGACTTCGCGTGCGAGCACCACGCGCCTCGATGTGCTCAACGAGCGCGGGGTCGTGATGGGGTCCTGCCCCGCGCCGAGTGGCAGAGAAACCACGCGACTCGAAGCCGTGCTCGTGGCGGACACCGAGACGACGGACATGCTCGGTCGGACCGAGGTGCCGAAGGAGCGGATGCTCGTCACGTTCGAGGTGCGCAACGGTGCGCCCACTGCGGACCTCGAGAGCTACTGGATCGAGATCGACGTCGCGCGACCGGTGTTTCGAGGGCGCCTCGAAGAGCTGGCGCTCGAGGCCGCGGCCGACGAAATCGCCCAGCGGCTCCATGCGACGCACGCCGGTCGGGTCGCGCGCTGATCGACGGCGCGGTCGCGGACGGACGAGCGCCGCAGCGGGCCAGGGCCTCGATCCGGCAACCGAGCGCCGCAGCGCGGATAGGCTCCGTCCATGGGCCCCTTGCTCGCAGCCGCACTCCTCCTCCCGCTCGTGACTCCTGCGGTCGCCGAGGACCCGGACACGCTCGTGTTCTCGGTGGTCAGCGGACCGGTCGAGGGACACCTGGACGCCCTCGAACGCGCCTGGGAGCGAGCCAACGACGCGGCCCGACGCCTGGCCGCGGAGTCGTTGGCCGGACTGGCCGAACATGACGTTCCCGACGCCGGCTACACCTACACGCAGCGGCGCGCCTTCGACGCCGCGCTCTGGCCGCTCCAGGCGTCGGATCCACGGTCAAGCGCTGCGAGCAGGCTCGCGGACGTGCTCGTTCCATGCGCCTATCCGTGGGCGATGCTGTCGAGCGACACCGACCTGGTGGTCGTCGTGCGGCAAGCGCTGCCGGTGCAGGACGACCTTTCGAAGGCGCGATTGACCGTCTGCCTCGAGGGGCCGGGGCTCGACCTCGCCGTTCCCGTCGAGGACCGGCGCGGCATGCGTGTGGAGCTGCCGATCGACGGCGCCGAGCCGGGCACGTTCGAGCTGTGGGTGCGCGTCACCACGGACTCGGGCGCGGCGGACGGCGCGCGCTGGACGTTGGAAGCGACGCGCGATGCCGAGGCACGCACCGCCGCGCTGCGCGAAGAGCTGGAGCGGCGCAACGCAGCTCGTTCGCGCCGGAGATCGAGTTGGGCGACCCACATGCTTCGCGCTGCCATCCGGTTCTCGGGACCAGGTTCTCCTCTCCTCGGTCAGGCTCTGCGCGACGCCGAGGTCCTGGCGTTCGGAGAGGACGGCGATCTGATCGAGCACCTCGCGTCGCCCGGCGCGCGCCGCGTTCTCGTGCCTCACCGATCCGCTCGCAAACACGACTTCTGGACGCAGGTCCATGTCCCGGTAGGACTCGACCGGGAGGAGCGCACCCCCGTCGTCGTCGTGGCCGCAGGGTGGTACGGGGGTGGGGAGAGCCTCGCGCGTCACGCTGTCCAACAAGCCCAGGCGCGCGGGTGGTTGGTCGTCGAGCACGATTGGGGCTTCGGCGCCGACCAACTGCTCGACCTGCTCGACATCGTCTACCGCATCGATCGCGAACGTGTCTTCCTGATCGACCGAGGGCCGGCGATCAACGTCACACTTCGCGGCGAGGCACAGCGGCCGAGCTGTTGCGCGATCGCGGTCTTCGCGGACGGCACCCGGGTCGAAGTTGGACCGCGTCCTCCCGCGGCGGCACCGCTCTTCGTCGCGGTTCCGATGCCGTCGTCCGAAGCGTCGGCGAGCCCCGATTCGACGAACGGCTTCGAGCCTCGCATCCGCGACCAGGTCGCGTCCTATCCCGAGACGCCGGACCTGTTGCTACCGTCCGTCGCCATGGCCGACGTGTTCGCCCACTTCGACGCGTGCGCCGCGGAGAGAGGCGAGTGAGGCGCGCAGCGCGGGGCAGCTCACGTGATACCCGAGCCTGTTCGACACCTATGACCGCGTCGCCGCGCCAGCGCTGCGCTTCCACGCACGATGAGCGCCCGGTCCAGATCGAATCCTCACTCCGCCAGTCCGGCTGGAGTCCGTCGGTTGTGGTTCGGAGTCGTCGTTGCAGCGTTGACGCTCTTTCCGGCTTGGTACTTCTTCGTGCCGCCGTTGATGGGGCCCTCGAACGTTGGTGTGAGGCTTCATCTCGGGGGTGGATTGACTCTCACGCCGCAGGCGAAGACCGATCTGGCGGAGAGGACGCGCGTCACGTTCTTTGGCCTGGACGGGCTCCTGATGGAGTCGTTCGACCCACGTGGGCCGGGCGAAGTCCAGGAGATCGTTGTCGAACAGGTTTCGTACTCGGACGAGAATCTCTACTCGATCTTCAAAGAGGTTCCGGGCGAGCGGATCCTCCTTGCGTTCAACATCCTGGTCGAAGGTTTCGACCCGTTCTTCGAGTGCTACTGGGTCGAGATCGACTGCGAGCGCCCGGTCGTGAACAGCCTCCTGGAGGCTGCGGCTACCGCCTATGCCTTGGAGGAGTTGGCGGAACTCGTCCGCTCGTCCTACGCCGAGCGCGGCCAGTGTGAGCAACACCGAGATGGATTGAACTGGCGCCCACCCGTGGCAGACGAAGCGCCGGCAACGGAGGCCTCAGGTGTCTTCGACTAGACTCGCCCCATGCTCCACACCGCTCTCGCGCTCGCGCCGCTCTTGCTCGTCCACCCGACCGCCTCGCAGGACACCGGTCCGACGGACACGCCCGCCACGGCCGCACCCGTCGAGCTCGACGCCGGGACCTGGCGCTACGAAACGGGGCGGCGCATGCGGGCGATGGAGCGGGCCTGGGCGGCGGCGAGCGAAGAGCGGCGCGCGGCGGCTGTCGAAACGATCGACGGCTCGGTCGCGCTGTTCTTCCGCGCCGACATGGCGGGCGTCGCGCGCGAGTTGGACGCGGCGCGGCGGCTGCTCGTCGAGCGGGACGCTGAACCCAGCGACGTGGAGCGCGCGGCCGACGCGCTGGCGATCGTGCCGTCCACGCGACTCGTGGCCGCCGGGACCGAGCGGATCGAACTGCGCTTCGCATCGCTGTACGGCGCGTCCGACGTGCTCGACGATGCGACGATCACCCTGCGCACCTCGGACCCCGGGACCGGCTCCGAGCGCATCGTCGGGCGCGCGGGTGAAGGGGTCGACGGGCCGTTCCCGCTCGACCTCGACGGCTGGTCGGCCGACCGTTTCCTTCTGCGCGGTGAGCTCGAGGTCGACGGCGAGGTCGTGCCGCTCGCGCCGTTGCGCCTCGAGATCGTGGCCGACCTGGACGCGCGGCTCGCGGCGCTGAAGGAGCAGGTTGGGCGGCGTTCGAAGCTCGCCGACACGATCGCGGCGTACACCGCGCACCAGTACCTCGGGCTGCTCGAGGACCTGGTCGATGGCGCGACGCTCGAGACCGACTACCCGGCCGGCGAGCTGCTCGAACGCGCGGAGTTCCTCGCGGACGCGCAGGCCGAACACGAGGGCGACGGCGAACCGAGCGCGGCGGCGGCGTGGATCGGCGCGGCGGGTGAACGCTGGCTCGCGCTGCCGCTCGCCAAGGGCACCTCCAACGTGCGCCTCTTCGTGCCGAGCGGCATCGAGCCCGGCGAGCGCGCGCCGCTCGTGCTCGCGCTGCACGGTGCCGGCGGATCGCAGAACCTGTTCTTCGACGGCTACGGCGACGGACTCGCCGTCGACCTGGCGCGCGAGCGCGGTTGGATCCTCGTGGCGCCGCAGGTCGGATTCCTCGGTTGTCCGGCGGCCGAGATCGTCGACGCGCTCGCCGCGCACGTTCCGATCGACACGGATCGCGTGTTCGTCGTCGGGCACTCGATGGGCGCAGCTGCGACGATCGGCGCTGCCGCCAAGACGCCCGACCGCTTTCGCGCGATCGCGGCCCTCGGCGGTGGGGGCGACGCGACCGAAGCCGTCGCCGCCATTCCCGTCTACCTGGCCGCCGGCGCGAGCGACTTCGGCAAGCGCGGCGTCGACGCCCTGGCGGCGCGGCTCGAGGGTTTCGGCGCCGCGAACCTCGTGCACCGCACCTACGAGAACACCGAACACCTGCTGATCGTCCAGCGCGCGCTGCCGGACGTGTTCGCGTTCTTCGACCTGTTCGAGGCTGCGGTGCCGGGGGCGAGCGCGAGCGACGAGCAGGACTGAGCGCGAGCGGGCGGCGGGCCGGTCGCCGCGGCTGGCGCCCGGGGTCGTGCGGCGGGTGTTCGCGGCAGTGTTCGCGGTGAAGATGCCGACGCGTGGCCGGAGCGGTGCTTCCGGGGCGTGGGGCGCTGGGTGCGCGCGAGCTCTGCGATGGTCTCGCTCGGCGATTCCGTTCGCCCCGCGAGTACGACCGACACGAGCACCACGACGACGGCGCTCTCGATCGCCCGTGGTGGATCGAAGTCACCCGCGACGTGCGAACGGCCGCCCGGGACCGAGGCGTTGCCTGGTTCCGGACGGCCGCTCGCCATGTCGCACCGCCGCCTCTCGATGGCGATGCAGAGCGCGAACCCGTGGCGCTCAGTGCACGACGTCCGACAGGTCCTCGTCGTCGTCGCCGCCCTCTTCGCGCTCGCCCTCGAACTCCTCGAGATCCTCCATGTACTCGAGCTGCGCCATGGTCGGTCCCTCGGCGCCGTCGGGATCGGGCACCACGCGGATCTCGCGCGTCTGGGTGTCGCCGTTCGCCTCGAGCGTCGCGAGGTAGCGGCCCGGTTCGACCGGCGCACCGGAGCGCATGAAGCCGCGACTGGTCATGCGACCGGGACCGCGCAGGTTCCAGGTGGCGCGGTGCAGGCCCGCATCCGTCGAAGCCTCGAGCTCCTGGATCAGCGTGCCGCCCAGGTCGGTGATGCGCAGGTTGACGTCGCGGGCGTTGCCGTTGAGCGAGTAGAACAGCGTCACGCCCGACGGCGGGTTCTCGCCGCGGAAGCGACGCGTGCCGCTCGAGCCGCGCGTGACCTCGCCGCGCCAGAACACGCCTTCGCTCGGTTCGAACAGCGTCGCCCGCGCGGCCAGCGCTTCGGGCGTCATCTGCCGCAGCACGGTCGCGTCCAGGATCCACAGGCTGCGCCCGTGCGTGGCCGCGACCACGTCGCCTCCGTTCGGAGCCTGCGCGAACTCGTGCACCGCCACGGTCGGCAGGTCCGCGCCCATCTCCATCCAGCTTCGGCCGCGGTCGAGGCTCATGTACGCGCCGAACTCGGTGCCCAGGTACAAGAGGTCGCGATTGACGCGGTCCTCGGCGATCGTGCGGGTCGATCCGCGCGGCAGGTTCGCCGAGATGTCGCGCCAGGTCTCGCCGCCGTCCTCGCTGACGAACACGAACGGGTCGTCGAGGTCGGAGCGATGGCCGTCGAAGGTGACGTAGACGCGCTCGGTCACGAAGGCCGACGGGACCACGGCGCTGACCCACATGGGCTTCGGCAGGAGCTCGACGAGGCGCGCGCCGCTCTCGCGTTCACCGTCGGATCGTGATTCGCCCGAATCGTCGTCGGGGCGCGCGACGAAGCGCACGTCGAACAGGCCGGCCGCGGTGAACGAACCGGACAGTTGGTCGTCCGCCAGAGTGGCGACCAGGTCGGAGCGCGCGCCGTCCCGTTCGAACGTCAGGCTCAGGACGTCCGCTTCGGAATCCCACACCGCGTTCTGCACGTCCGTCCGCCACGAACCCGCCGCGATCGATCCCGAGAGGGTCACGCCGGCGTCGGCGGTCGTCGGTTCTTCCGATTCGGTCACGGCCGCGTCGGGCGCCGCGTCCGCCGTTTCCTCGGTCAGACCGATGGCGAAACGCCCGGCCTCGGGAGCGACGACCTCGCCGAGCAGGGACAGGCGCCAGCGGCCGGTCGCGCCACCCGACTCGAGGTTCTCTTCGCGCTCGGCCCGGTAGAAGACCTGCAGTGCGCCGTCCCAGGTGGACAGCCAACCGGTCATGCGCTCGCCGTCGATCACGCCGGTCTGTTCGATCGTCGCGTCGCCCAGGCGGTGCGTGATCGCGATCGAACCGTCCGACGCTTCGTAGCGCGCCGACTCGACGCTGCTCGACTGCGTGCCGAAGCCGCCGACCAGCGCGCCGTCCGCGTCCTCGGCCAGACTGAGCTCGAGGAGCCCCTCGTCCGCCGCGCGCATGCGCGTGACCCGTGCGGCCCAGCGCCCAGCGAGGGTCGGAGCGTCGTTCGCCTCGGCGGAATCGGTGGAATCGGACTCGGTGGCCTCGGTCGCGTCGCCTTCGCTCGTCACTTCGGGCGCGACCGCGGCAGCCGGCGCCATTAGGTCGATCCAGGTCGTGCCGCCGTCGCGCGTCGTCCACAGGGCACCGTCGTCCGTGCCGACGTACAGACGGTCGGAGTCGCGCGGGCTCTCGGCCAGCGTCGTCGCACTGCCGCGCTCGGTGCGCGTGAGCTCGGGCGAGATGGCCTTCATGCCGTTGCCGCGATCGAGCGAGCGGAACACGTGATTGCCCGCCGCGTACACGATCTTGCCGTTGAACGAGGACAGGACGAACGGCGTGTTCCAGTTGAAGCGGTAGTTCACGCCTTCCGGCGCGCGCGGTCGCATCGAGCCGAACTCGCCGGTGCGCAGGTTCCGCCAACGCATGCCGCCGTTCTGGCTCTCGTAGTAGATCTGGTCGGGGTCGTTCGGATCGACCTTGCAGACGAAGCCGTCGCCGCCGCCGATCGACAGCCAGTCCGAGTTCACGACGCCGGTCGAGTTGCGCGTGCGGTTCGGCGCGCCCCACGAGCCGTTGTCCTGCAGTCCGCCGTAGACGCTGTACAGACCCTCGCTGTCGGTGGTCACGCGGTAGAACTGCCCGATCGCCACGTGGTTGTGGTGGTCCCAGCTCTCCATGCGGTCGCGCGTGATGTAGATGCCGCCGTCGTTGCCGAGGATCATGTGGCGCCCGTCGTCCGGGTCGATCCACAGCGCGTGGTGGTCCACGTGCACCTCGCCGTCGGCGCCGTCGGACGTGAACGTCACGCCGCCGTCGCTCGAACGGTGCAGCCGCGTGCCGAGGACGTAGACGTGGTTCGCGTCGCTCGGGTCCACGCGGATCTGGCTGTAGTACATCGGCCGCGGGTTGAGGCTGTTGATGCGCGTCCAGGTCACGCCGCCGTCGGTGGACTTGAACGTGCCGCCGGTTTCGAGCGCGTCGTAGCCCTGGGCGTCCTGCACCTGCGCGCGTTGGCCGCCGAGTCCGAGGCTGAGGTCGCGCGCGTGCAGGGCGTCCTCGTCGCTGAGGTCGGGTTCGTTCTCGGGCGGCGGGACGGGGCCGAACTCGACGCTCGTGTTGAAGAGCTGGCGTTCGCGCACGTACTCGATGTCGATGGTCTCGCCGGCCTTGTGCTGACGGATGACGCGCACGAGATCGTCGTAGGCCAGGACGCGTTCGCCGTCCGCGCGCGTGACGATGTCGCCCACGCGCAGTTCGGCGGCTTCGGACGGCCCGCCCTCGGTCACGTTGGTGAGACGCGCGCCCGTGTCGGCGTCCTCGCCGGTCATGCCCATGTAGGCCACGTCGTCGGGGAGGCGCGAGATGCGCTCGGTCTCGACCAGGGCGAAGACGATGTTCGGATCGGCGCGGTACCAGTCGATGCCGATGCGGCCCTTGTCGACGGTGGGCAGGCCTTCGGTGAGTTCGGTCCAGGTCGCGCCGCCGTCGGTCGTGCGCCAGATGCCGCTGCCCGGGCCCCACTTCTTCGCGGGCTGGTTCGTGTCGAACTCGTCGCGTTGGCGCTCGTAGGTAGCGACCAGCAGCGTGTTCGGATCGGTCGGGTGCATGTCGATGTCGGTGACACCGGTGCGCTCGTCCACGTACAGCACGCGCTCCCAGGTCGTGCCGCCGTCGGTGGTCTTGTAGAGGCCGCGTTCCTCACTCTCGCCGTACAGCCGGCCGAGCGCGCCGACGTAGACCGTGTTCTCGTCGGTCGGGTGGATCGCGATGCGCCCGATCTGGAACGAGTGCTCGAGCCCCATGTGCGTCCAGGTCGCGCCGCCGTCCGTCGACTTGTAGACGCCGTTGCCGTAGCTGACCGAGTTGCGCGGGTTCGCTTCGCCGGTGCCGACCCACAGCACGTCCGGGTTCGAGGTGGACACGGCCAGGTGTCCGATCGAGACCGTCTCTTCCTGATCGAACTGGTGCTCGTAGGTGCGCCCGGCGTTCGTCGTCTTGAGCACGCCGCCCGACGCGCTGCCGAGCCAGTAGGTCGCGCGGTCGGTCGGGTGCGCGGCGATCGAGACGATGCGTCCGCCCATGTTGGCCGGGCCGATCGAACGCCAGCCGAGGTCCTCGAGCCACGCATCGGGCAGAGCGACGGTCGCGGGCTCGGCGGTGCGGGCGGCGCCGCGGCGTTGGGCCTGCGCGGTGGCGGGTGCGAACGCGAGCAGGAGCGCAGCGACGGAAAGGGAGGACACGAAGGTGCGGTCGAACATCGGCGGGACGGGAGCGGGTGGGGCGGAAGCTGGGGGCGGTCGGGGCCGGGGTGCCGCGGCGAGCGCCGCTGGGGGTGGCACGGGTCCGGCTGAGCCCGATCGGTCGTGGGGGAGCGGCGGGCCCTCCAGTGTCCTCCTTCGAGCGCGAGCCGCGGGGAGGTGGACCCGTCCGCGACCGTAACGGCGCTCGGGAGCCCGCGTTTCCCACCTCCCGGTCGCGATCGGTCGCCCGCCACCAGGTTCGCCCCCGTCCCTCGGCGGCGCCCGGTCGGTCGGGTCGGCCCCCGTACGGTGTCGCACACCACTGCGGTGGTCGACCAGTGATCCGTACCGCACACGACCCGCTCGCCCGTCACCGTCGCGGAGTGCGGCACCGTCCTGCGGGGCGCGCTCGACCCAGCCCCAGGCCGCCCTGCATGATGGTGGCCATGGCAGCAGCGAACAGCGATACGGTGTCGCACACCACTGGGGTGGTCGACCAGAAGTTCGTACCGCACACGAACTGTTGGTCGACCACCCCAGTGGTGTGCGACACCGTACCGGGGGTCCGGCCGTGAGCTTCACCGGCGCGCGCCTGAGCCGTCGCCTCCACCGCATCGGCGCCCTCGTCACCGTGCTGCCCGTGCTCGTGGTCGTCGTCACCGGCATCGTCCTCCAGCTCAAGAAGCAGTCGGCCTGGGTGCAGCCGCCCACCGCGCGCGGCGTCGGCGGCGACCCCAGCGTGTCGTTCGAGCGCATCCTCGAGGCGGCGCGCTCGGTGCCGGAAGCCGAGATCGCGAGTTGGGACGACGTGGACCGCCTCGACGTTCGGCCCGACAAGGGCGTCGTGAAGGTACGCGCCACCAACCGCTGGGAGGTGCAGGTGGACACGACGACGGGCGCCGTCGTCCAGTCCGCCTACCGCCGCTCGGACCTCATCGAGCAGATCCACGACGGCTCGTGGTTCTTCGAGGGGGCCAAGCTGTGGATCTTCCTCCCGTCGGGCGTGATCCTGCTCGGCCTGTGGGCGAGCGGCGTCTACCTGTGGCTGTTGCCGCACCTGGCGCGGCGGCGGAAGCGGGTGAAGCAAGCACACGGGGCTGACGCGTGAGCGACGAGGAGCGCGATCGCGCTGGCGTTGGGCGCTCGGGCGACGTCGCGCGCTCGACCGCTTCGCCGCAACCAATTGGCGCACACGCGAGTCTCGCCGCCTCCGCGCAGGTCCAGCGCGACGGCTTCGCGATCGTCGCCGACGTGATCGACGGCGATCAGCGCAGCGCCGCTCTGGCCGCATTCGCCGAGTTGGACGGGCGCGTCGGACGTCGCGACGCGCTCGACCATCCCGCTGTCGCCCAGCTCGCCGCAGCGCCCCGCGTGCGCCGGCTCGCCGAGGCCGTCCTCGGTCCGGACGCCGCCGTACACCGCGCGATCCTGTTCGACAAGTCGCCGGACGCGAACTGGCTCGTGCGCTGGCACCAGGACACGGTGGTCTCCGTGTCGGAACGCTTCGACGCGCCCGGTTGGACGGCCTGGTCGGTCAAGGACGGTGTGCCATGCGCGCGCCCGCCGCGTGACGTACTCGAATCGATGGTCTCGATCCGCGTGGACCTCGACGGTTCGGATGCGGGCAACGGCGGCCTGCGCGTCGTGCCCACTTCGCACGCCCACGGTGTGCTCGCTCCCGAAGCCGCCGTCGAGTGGCGCGACCGAGTGGGCGAAGTGGACTGCGTCGTCCCCGCGCTCGGCGCGCTGATCCTGCGCCCGCTCCTGCTCCATGCGTCGCGCAAGTCGCCCTCCAATCGCAGCCGCCGCATCGTGCACCTCGAGTTCCTGGCCTGGTCGAGCGGCGGCACATTGCGCATCTGACTTGCGGTGCCGCACGCCAGCACCACCCTTGGCGGTCGATTCGCGCCGCGCACCATTCGCCCGTCGATGGTGAGGCTGGTTCGCAACACCACATGACTGCCGACTGTTCGTATCGTTGTCGAGTTGGCGTCGAACGGGAGCGCGCAGCTCACCGTACTCGGGCACTCGACCCACTTGTCGGCTCGAGGCCCTTGCGCAGTCATCCCCCAGCTTCACATGAATAGGATCTTGGTCGGCGTACTCTTCCTCGTTGTTGGCATCACTGCGTACGTTGCCATGAGGGGGTGTTCCGGAGTCGCAGAGCTCTCCGTTGTCGGTACAGACGAGGCGGGCGCGACCACGGCGCTCGCACAGCCAGCAGTTCAAGATCGCATCGCGCTCGGGGATGCACTGCCGGCGGCGCCTGACGAATCAGAGGACTCACGAATCACCATCAGCGCGCTCGACGCGTGCCGTGAATTCTGGGACGGCTTCACGGACGAGCAGATTCGCCGCGCACTCGAGAACGCGGGTCACGACCCCGACCGCATGCTCCGACTGTGGCCCGAGGAGGTCGCGCTTCGCAGCCTGAGGGACGACTACCTGCCGCACCTCGAGAGCAACGACCGAGACCTCTACTTCTTCATCGATCGAGCCGTGCGTTGGGCAGGGTTCGATCTGCCTGGCGGTATCGAGTCGCGCTACGGAGCCGAGTTCGACGAGGTCTTCGTCCGCCGCCGCTACGGTCAGAAGCCTGGCGTCGAGAAGGCTCTGAAGAAGCTTGTTCCTGCTGTATGGGCGGTGCTCGAAGCGAGCATGTCACCTCAGAACGCCGAACTGGAGCGGCTCGCCCGTGAGGAGTTCGCGGGCATGATCGCCGTGACGAAGAAGATCGTCCACTCGCAGGACTTCGCGTACTCGCCGCTCGCGCTCCCGCCCGGATCCCTGGAGGGCGAGTGGATCGGGGGGATGGTCGCTGACCTGGGTGGGTGGGCGTTCAATCTCCAATACACGTCGGACGATTGGCCGCAGGCCGAGCAGGTCAAGGACGACATCAAGGAGAGGCGCAAGGAACGCGACGAGGCCTTCGTGAAGTTGCTCCTGGAGCTGACCGCCGAGCGCTAGCCCCGAGCGTCGGAGGTCAGCATGGACGCTCGGTCGTCGGACGCAAGTCGCGTCCCGGCAACGCCTCCCGACCACCCCGTCCCACTTTCGACTACCCGGGTCGTTGAAGTGCCCCACGGGCGGCTCGCGGCGGCGTAGAGTGCGCCTCGCGCGTCCGTTCCCCAACGCGCGAGTCGCACACCGTTCGCCACCAGCGCCCCTCCCAGGAGCCTCCATGTCCGGCCGCCCCGCGCCGTTCGTGGCGACGGTTGTTGCAGCACTCGCTGTGACGGCCGTCGCCCCTTCGTCGCTGCTCACAGCAGCGCCGCTCGAGCCCACGTTCGAAGCCCAGACCGTCGTCGCGGGGCCGCTCGTCGGCACGCAGCGGACTGCACCGCTCGTGCCCGCAACGCCCGCACCGGCCACCCGCACGTTCGACGACGCCGACGACGCGGCCCAGTACATCGCCGGTCTCGCGGACAAGGGGCTCGACGACCTGGTCGTGAAGGAGGGCCGAGCCTTCCTGAAGCAGCACGGCACCCACGCGCGGGCGACGCTCGTGCGCTACCTGGTGGGGGACGTGCTGTTCGAGCGCGACGACTTCGCGGGGGCGCGGCCGCTCTTCGCGGCGGTCGCCGAGGCGAACGGGTTCGAGCGGCGGCGCGAGGCGCGCTTCCGACTGGGACAGTGTGCGCTCGAACTGGGGGACGCATCGGCAGCCATCGCCGCGCTCGAGGCCTGCCTCGCCGACGACCCCGACTACCTCGTCGCGCCGGCCACGTTCCTGCTCGGCGAGGCGCGTTTCGCGGCCGACGACGTGACGGGAGCGGAAGCGGCCTACTGGGCGGTGATGCAGCTCGACGCGCCGGGCACCTACGCGTTCGACGCGGCCTGCGCCATGTGCTGGACGGCGAAGGCTCGCGGCGCCCACGACCAGGCGGCGCAGCGCGTGGAAGCCTGCATCGCGGCCGCCGACGAGGGCGAGCCGCGCCTGCCCGAGCTGTGGCTCCTGCTCGGTGAGACGCGCTACACGCTCGGCCAGCACGCGGCGGCGCTCGCGGCCTTCGGAGCCGTCGCGGCCGGCGAACAGCGCGCGGCCGCCGAACGCGGAACGGCCTTCGCGCTCGTGGCTCTCGGACGCGACGCCGAGGCCGCGGAGCGCTTCGAAGCCATCGCGACCACGGCGCCGACCGATCCCTTCGCGAACGAGGCACGGGTGCGCGCCGCGGCGGCCCACGTGCGGTCCGGAGCGTTCGACCGAGCCCTCCAAATGGCCGATTCCGTGCCCCAGGCGGCACGCAGCGCCGAATTGCACTACTGGCGCGGGCGGGCGCTCGCAGGCCTCGGCCGGCACGCGGACGCGCTCGAGTCCCTCGACCGCGCGGCCGCGTCGAAGCCCTCGACCGACCTCGCGGCCACGATCACCAGCGCGCGCGCCGACGCGCTCTACGCCCTCGGCCGCACCGACGAAGCGGCGCGGGTCTACGAAGCGAGCGGCGGCGACTACGCCCTGCACGCGGCGGCCGTCGCGCGCGCGAACGCCGGCGACTTCACCGAGGCCGCGCGCCTGGCTCGCGAGCTGTTCGAGCGCTTCCCGGACAGCGCGTACGGCACGGCCACGCGCTTCGTCCTCGGCGAAGCGGCGTTCCAGAGCGGCGATCTCGACACGGCGCGCGCGGCCTTCGCCGCCGTCACCGTCGCGTCCGGCGCAAGCCCCGAGGACGCGCGCCGCGCCCGTTCGCGCACCGCCTGGTGCGACTTCCGCGCCGGTCGTTTCGACGCGGCCGAGAGCGCGTTCGAAGCCCTTTCGAAGGCGGCGAGCGTGGACGAGTTGTCGCGCGAGGCGCTCTTCATGTCGGCCCGCGCGGCGGAGGAGCTCGCCGCGACGCTCGACGGGTCGCGCGCCACCGAGCCGCGCCGCCGCGCCGTCGCGCGCTACGAGCGCTTCGTCGACAGCTTCGCCGCGGCCAACGAACGGCCCGAGGGCCTCTTGCGCCTCGCGCGCCTCGTCGAGGGCGAGGCCGGCGAGCGTCGACTCGCGCAACTGGCCCAGGACCACGCGCAGCACGAACTGGCGCCCGACGCACTGCTCGAGCTGGCCGAACGCCGCAGCGCACGCGGCGATCTCGCAGGTGCGAAAGTCGCCTACGGCGCACTCGCCGAACTCGCGCCGAAGGGACCGCACGCGCTCCACGCCCTACTGTCGGCCGCGTGGTGCGCGAACCAGCTCGGCGCGCACGACGACGCGCGGACGACGTTGCGTGCGCTCCTGAAGCGCTCCGACCTCGACGCGGAACGTCGCGCTTCGGCGCACGAGCTGCTCGCGTTCGTCGAAGCGGCGCGCGGTGACGGACGCGCGTCCGAAGCAGCCGTCGAGGCGCTCGCGAAGGACGGCGTGGAGGCGACGCGTGTGCTCGCCGCCGCTCGACGTGCGGCCGCCGCGCTGACCGCCGCAGGTGAACCGGCGCGGGCCGCGGCACTGATGGACGGCGTGGCGGCGATCGACGCCTCCGCCGTCGACGTGGTGCGCGCCGCGAGCGTCGAAGCCGTCTTCGCACGTCTCGACGCGTCGGCTCTCGAACAGGACAAGGCGCGCCGCACACGCTTGGTCGACGAAGCCGAGCGGACGGTGCGCACGCTCGCCGCGGCGCACGATCGCGCGGCGGACGCGTCGAGCGGCGATGGGAGCGCTGACGCGAAGGGCCGCGAATCCGGCACGGCGACCCGTCCGGCGGGCGGCGGAGGCCGCGGCGGATCGAACGGCGCCGCGAACGAAGCGGCGACCGCCACCGCGCCGCTCACTCCGCTCGACCCGAACCTGGCCGAGGCGGCCTTCTTCGTCGGCGAGTCGCGCTACGCGGCCGGTCTCGACGCCCAGGCGCTCGAGCTCTACGACCTCGCCGCGCGCACGACCGGAACGACGCGCGAGCGCGCGCTCTACAAGGGCGGCTTCACGGCGCTGCGCCTCGAGGACTGGCCGGGTGTGGACGCGCGATTCGGCGCGTTCGCGGCCGAGTTCGGAAAGAGCCCGCTGCTGGGTGAAGTGCTGTTCCTGCTCGGCGAAGCGCGCTATCGCACCGGCGACGACGCGGGTGCGATCGAGGCCCTGGCCCTCATGCGCACGCGCTTCGCCCAGCACGAACTGGCGACCAAGGCGCGCTTCCGCCTCGGGCTCGCGCAGTCGCGCGCCGGCCTGCACGCGGACGCCGCGCGCACGTTGGCCGACCTGGTGCGCACGGCGCCCGACTTCGACGCGCGCGCCGAGGCCGAGCTGTGGCGCGGGCGTTCGCTCGCGGCGCTCGGCGACGGACGTGCGGCCCGCGCCGCCTTCGCCGCCGTCCTCGAGCGCGACAAGGGCCTGTTGTCGGCGCGCGCGCGGCTCGAACTCGGCGCGCTGTCACTGGCGGCGAACGACCTGGACGACGCGCTGTCCCAGTTCCTGAAGGTCGCGGTCCTGTACGAGGCCTGCGACGAGGTGGCCGACGCGTTGGTCCGCGCCGGCGGCGTGCTCGAGCGTCAGGGCGAGACGTCCGCCGCGCTGGCCCAGTACCGCGAGGTGGTGAAGGACCACGCGGACTCGCCCTTCGCCAGCGCCGCGAAGGGCCGCATCGCCGCGCTCGAAGGAGCCGGTGGCTGACGCTTCGACGCGCCCGCACCAGCTCCTTCCAGCCTCCACGACCCCGCGACCGCTCACGAATCATGAACTCCACGCTCCTGGCCATCCTCGTCACCTCTGCCTTCCAGACCGGCGGCGCCGACGACACCGGTTCCGCCGCCGCGACCGCGAATGCCGAACGGGCCGTCGCCTCCCTCTACGAGATCCTCGAACGCGGCGGGCCGCTGATGGTCGCGCTGCTCGTGTGCTCGATCGTCGCGCTGGCCTTCACGGTCGAGCGCTCCGTCGCGCTGCGTTCGGGCCGCTTCGGCACCTTGCGCTTCGCACGCCAGGTGGCGGACGCGGTGCGCAGCGGCGGTGCGCGCGCGGGCCTCGCAGCCTGCGAGCGCGGACCGATCCTGGCCCGCATCCTGCGCGCCGGCCTCCAGCGCGATCGGCGCGACTACCTCGAGCGCGACCACGCGGTGGGGGACGTGGCGGCGACCGAACTGCGCCGTCTCGGACACAACCTGCGGCCGCTGTTGATCGTGTTCCTGATCGCGCCGCTGCTCGGCCTTCTGGGCACGGTCTGGGGCATGATCGAAGCGTTCGGCGAGATCGCGACCCAGTCCGGCATGGGCAAGCCGGAACTGCTCGCGTCGGGCATCTACCAGGCGCTGACGACCACCGCCGCGGGTCTCGCCGTCGCCATCCCCGCGATCGTCGCCTACCACCTGTTCAAGGGCCGTATCGAGACCTTTGCGCGGCGCGTCGAGGACGCCCAGCGCGAGGTCGAGTCGGCGCTGCTGGAGCGGCAGTTCGCCGAGGGGGCGAGCGCCGATGCGACGGCCGCGACCGAGTCCGCCCCGGCGCCGGTCGGAGCGCTCTGATGGTGCGCCTTTCGAACGAAGACCTGGGCGAGGACAGCCAACTCAACCTGGCGCCGATGATCGACGTGGTCTTCCTGCTGCTCATCTTCTTCATGGTCGCGACGACCTTCGCGACGCTCGAGGAGCAGATCGACCTGGACCTGCCGGTGGCGGAGTCCGGCAAGGCGCCGCTCGAGATCCCGGACGAGCTGATCGTCGACGTGGACCGCGACGGGAACCTGTTCCTCGAGGGCGCGGCCGTGGACGAGGACGCTCTTGCCAACCTGTTCGAACGCACCGCCCGCCGTGACCCGGACACGCCGGTCACCGTGCGCGGCGACCAGGCCTCGAATCTCGGGCGCATCGTTTCGGTGCTCGACCTGTGCCGCGTCGCCGGGCTGTCGAACGCGGGTCTGCGCACGCGGGAGGGGTGAGCGGTGGAACGCGAAACACCTCGCGGCGGCCGTCACTGGCTGAAGAACCTCGTCATCGTCGGCGCGCTGCTCGGCGCCGGCTTCGCGTTGGCGTGGCTCCGCTTCCGGCCGCACCTCGCCCACGACGGGCACTTCACCGACGGGCGCGGGAGCCTCGAGCTGTCCGAGGTCGAACGGCTGCGCTACGCGATCTGGGACGCGCCGGAAGTGGTGCTCGGCGACCTGAACGGACCGGGTTCCGAGACGCGCACGACGGTCTCGCCGGACGGTCGCTTCGTCGTGTTCGCGAGCGGCGAGCGCGGCGTCGACGCGGATCTGTACGTCGGCGCGCTCGACGGCGAGCGCGTGACGGACGTGCGGGCGCTCGACGAGCTGAACGGGCCGTTCGACGAGGTCGCGCCGCGCTTCGGTGCGCTGGGCCTGTACTTCGCGTCCAACCGTCCCGGTGGCGAGGGCGGACTCGATCTGTTCCGCGCCAGTTTCGATACGGGCGGTCTCGCGGGACTGTTCGGCGGCGTGTCGTTCGCAACGCCGCGGCGCATCGAGGGCGGCTTGAACTCGAGCGCCGACGACACCGATCCCGCGCCCGTCCCCGGCACCGCGACCAACGGACGCGAGCAGCTCGTGTTCGCCTCGAACCGGAGCGCGCGCGGCACGCCGGGTGCACCGCGCGTGCACGACCTCTTCCACGCCCGACCCGCCCGCGACGCGAACGGCGCGGCGATCTGGATCGTCGATCCGCTCGACGAGCTGAACTCGCCCCAGGACGAGCGCGATCCGGCCTTCGGTGCCGACGGCGCGTCGATCCTGTTCGCGTCCGACCGCGGCGACGGAGCGGGTCTCGGACGCACGCGCGACGACGACTTCGACCTCTACCGCTCGGCGAAGCTGACGGGGGAGTTGGCGCGCGAGGCGACGTGGGGGCCGGTCGAACGCCTCGACGCCGTCAACACCGACGCGGACGAGCGCGGACCCGACCCCAGCAGCGACGGCTTCGCCCTGCGCTTCTCGCGCGACCTGGGTGCGGGCGCGAGCGGCGAGATCCTGCTGGCGCGCTCGCGCGAGTTGTTCCGCACGCCCGGCGATCCGGTGGGGTGGCGCGAGCTGCTCGTGATCGGACTCCTGTTGCTGCTCGCGCTGCTGGCCTGGGCCGCGAAGCGCTGGCACGCGATGGACGTGATCTACCGCTGCTTCGTGGTCTCGCTCGTCGCGCACCTCTTGCTCGTGTGGTGGTTCCAGCGCGTGCACCCGGCGGCGGAGGTGGACGAGTTGGTGCGCCAGGGACCGCGCGTGCGCGTGCAGTTGACCGACCCGAACGCGAACGGCGCCGAGCGTGAGGCGCTGGGTGGACAGCTCGAGGTGGCGCGCAGCCAGAACGCCGAGGCGGAGGCCGCACCGGCGCGCGAGGCGGCCGAGAGTTCCGCGCTCGCGAGCACCGACACGAGCGCCGCTCCGGCTCCGGCGACCTTCGAACGCAGTGCCGTGCCGAGCGTGGTGACTGCCGGCGATCGCGCTCTCGAGTCGCGCGCCGAGCGCAGCGCGAACGCTGTCGCCGCCGCGCCCGTCGAGCTGGCGAGCGCGGTGGACGCGGAGGCTTTCACGCGAGCAGCCGCCACACGTTCGGAACTCGCACTGCCCACCGCGCCCAGCGACGCCGCACCCGTGCGGCGCGAGGCTCGCGACCTGGACGCGGACGGGCCGCGCCGCGCCGAGGCGGGTGCGCTGGTCGCAGCGACGCCGGACGTCGCGAGCGACCTGGCCCGCCGCAGTCTGCTGGACGGAGCGCGGCCCGTGGAACGGGCCGAAGCGTTCGATCGCGTCGATCCGGGGCCGGCGCCGCGACTCGACGCGAGTGGGGACGTCGGACCGCGCGCGCCCGAACGTGCGGTCGCGACCGCGCGGCCCGATCTCGCGGCGCCCGCACTCCTGACCACTGGCGACGGGGGAGCGAGCGCGACGGATGCTGCGGTCGCCGCCGTTGCACCCGGAGCCTCGTTCGAGCGCGCGGACGCGAGCGAACGCGCGAATCCCGCGCCCGCTCCGCTCACGGAGCCGCGGACGTCCACGACCGAACTCGCCGCGGCCCCCGCGCCGGCCGCGCTCGGTTTCGCGCCCGCGGCGTTCGAACGCACGTCGCCGTCGGTCCCGACCCTCGGCGCGCCGCTCGCACCGTCCGCGCCCAGCGCCGTGCGTCGGGACGTGGCGCTCGCGGACGTGCCGCGTTCCGCCGCCACGGACGACGTGGCCCGCGCGCCGCTCGTCGAGGACACCGACGATCTGGCCCAGGCGGCGCGACCCGCGAGTTTCGAGCGGGCTCGCGCGAGCGACGACGTGCGTCCGAGCGCTCCGACGTTCGAGCGCAGCAGCGGGCCGCGCACGGACCTCGCGCCCGCGCGACCGGCTGCGCTCGACCTCGTCGCCGCCGCCCCGCCCGCCGTACCCGAACCGAGCGTGCCCACCGCGCTCGCCGACCTCGACGCGACGCCGTACCGCTCGCGCACCGGCGCGGCCAAGCAGGAGGCGCTGCGCGAATTCGGCGGGGATGCCGAGACGGAAGCGGCCGTGCGCGACGGACTGCGCTACCTGGCGTCGATCCAGCGCGGCGCGGGCCACTGGGGCGACCGCGACGACGACCACGACAAGTACGGCGACGTGCGGATCGGCAAGACCGGGCTGTGTCTCCTGGCGTTCCTCGGTGCGGGGCACACGCCGACGTCGGGCACCGAGCACAGCGCCACCGTCGAACGCGGTCTGCGCTACCTGCTCGACCAGCAGCTTCCGTCCGGCCACATCGGCGACTGCGCGAGCTACGGCCACGGCATCGCGACCTACGCGTTGGCGGAGGCCTTCGCGCTCACACCGGGTGCGAACTGGCGTCGGCAACTCGAAGCCGCGGTCGGCCACGTGCTCGCGATGCAGACCACGAGCGGAACGCGGCGCGAGATCGGCGGCTGGGGCTACTACACGGGTGACGGCCGCTTCTTCGACCAGTACGCGCGCACGTCGATCACGTCGTGGCAGGTGATGGCGCTCGAATCGGCGCGCCTCGGTGGGATCGACGTGCCGGACGCGGCGTTCGAGCGGGCGCGTGATTTCCTGCTCGCGGCCTGGGACGAAGGCCTCGGCGCGTTCCGCTACAGCCACGACCGCGCGCGCCTCTCCAGCGGTTGGCCGACGCTGCCCGGTTCGACGCCGGCGGCCATGTTCGGCCTGAGCCTGCTCGGCGTCGACATCGCGTCGGCGGACTTCGACGCGCCGCGCGCCTGGGTGCTCGAGCGCGCGCCGCGCAGCTACCGCTACACGAACGACGACGCCTTCGTCGAACGCGGCCAGGGCAACCTGTACTTCGTGTACTACGCGTCGCTCGCGCTGTTCCGCACCGGAGGCGATGCGTGGGACGAGTGGAACGTCGCGCTCAAGGAGCTCTTGCTCGACGAACAGAACGGCGACGGTTCCTGGACGCCGATCAGTACCTACGCGCGCGACCACGCCGGCGACGACCGCCGCGACGCGAGCTACACGACCGCGATGGCCGTGTTGAGCCTCGAGGTCTACTACCGCTACTTCACGCCGCTGCTCGACGTGGGGCTGTCGAACGGTGCGCGCGGCGGGGGACCGGCAGCGGCCAGCGGGCGTTGATGCGGTGTGGTCGGGCCCTCGTCCTGCAACCGACTGGCGTGCGTCCAGTAGGATGCCCGCGGAGGTTCCACACCATGAACAGCACGTCCACCGACCAACACATCTACCTCGGCATCAAGGGCCACGTCGTCAAGATCGACCCGGCCCGCGGCGAGGAGCTGTGGCGCACCAAGCTCAAGTCGTCGACCATCACGAACATCGTCGTGACGCCGGCGCGGATCCTCGCGCACTCGGGCGGCCACCTGTTCGCGCTCGATCCGGAGCGCGGCGAGATCCTGTGGGAGAACGAGCTCGACGGCCTCGGCTACGGGTTCTGCACGATCGGGATCCAGGGCAACGACGGCAACGTGCACGGCGCCCAGGCCACGACGGCCGCGGCCCAACAGGCGATGGTGGCCGCTTCGATCGCCACGAGTTCGGCCGCCGCCGCCTCGAGCGGTTGAGTGGGGGGCGGAACCGGTTTTGCACCGGTTCGCCTCCTGCGGCGGCCCGATCGATGTCGACCCCCCAACTCGACCGACCGGTCCAGCACACCGCGGGGCCCGAGTCGGCACGAGACCATGAACGAATTCATCGACGGCCTGCGCGCGAGCGTGGGCGACGACACCTTGATCGCCGTCGGTGGAGGCCTGTGGGCGCTCTACGTCGTGAACTGGTGCCGCATCTACCGGCGCGCGGGTCACAGCTTCGCGCTCGGTTTCCTGATGGCGCTGCCGGGGGTGAACCTGCTCCTGCAGACGGCCTTCGCCTGGCTGCCGTGGCCGGTGGCGCGCGAGGCGCGTGAACTGCGCAAGGTGCGCAAGGCGGTGCACCGCGCCGACGCGCAGGCGCTGAAGAAGGCGGCGTGACGATGCGGTAGGGGAGGCGCGCGGCGGACCGGCGCCCCCGAGCTCGACCGAGCCGCTCGCTCGGAGCACGTCGCGCCCGTCCGAACACGCGACCGGCCGCACGCGCGGCGACGCGAACGCGCGCGCCGCCGACAATCGCGAAGGTGCTCCCGGATCGTCGGCGTGGCCGCGTAGGATCCCGCGGCCATGGAAACGGCCCTCCTACTGATCGGTGGACTGATCGCGCTCGTCGGCGGGGCCGAAGTGCTCGTGCGCGGTGCGTCGGGACTCGCGGCGCGCTTCGGCCTGTCGAGCCTCGTGATCGGTCTGACCGTCGTGGCCTATGGCACCAGCGCGCCCGAGGTGGCGGTCAGCCTGGACGCCGTCGCCCAGGGCAACGACTCGATCGCGCTCGGCAACGTGGTCGGCAGCAACACGATGAACGTGCTGCTGATCCTCGGTCTGTCGGCCGTGATCGCGCCGCTGACCGTCGGTCGCCAGCTGATCCGCATCGACATCCCGATCCTGATCGGCGTCTCGTTCCTCGGCTTCGTGATGGCCTTCGACGGCCGCTTCAGTCGCCTGGACGGCGTCCTGCTGCTCGGCTGCGCCGTGGCCTACACCGCGTTCACGGTGATGGAGGGGCGCAAGCAGACCAAGCGCGACGCCGCCGCCGCCGCTGCCGCCGGCGTGGAGACCGAAGCGCTGGCGCACACGCCGCTCCCGCTGCAGCTCCTGTTCGTCGTCCTGGGCATCCTGGGCCTGAAGTTCGGCGCCGACTGGTTCGTCGAAGGCGCGATCACGGTCGGCCAGTGGTTCGGACTGACCGACACGGTCATCGGCCTGACCGTCGTCGCACTCGGCACGTCGCTGCCCGAGGTCGCGACCGCGATCGTGGCGGCGGTGAAGGGCGAGCGCGACATGGCCGTCGGCAACGTCGTCGGCAGCAACATCTTCAACGTCGTCGTCATCCTCGGTGCCGCGGCCCTCGGCGACCCGGACGTGTTCACGGTCGAACCGAGCGTGCTGGCTTTCGACCTGCCGGTGATGGTCGCCGTCGCGTTGACGCTGGCGCCCGTGGCCCTGGCGCGTGGTCGGATCGGACGACGCGAGGGCCTCTTGTTCCTCACGATCTACGCCGCCTACACGACCTATCTGATCGCGAACAGCCAGGGCTCGAGCGAGGTCCCGGCCGTCGACGAGGCCGTGCTCGGCTACGTGCTGCCGCTGTTCGTCATCGCACTGATCGTGCTGGCGGTGATGGGGCTGCGGCGCGACCCCGCGAGTTCCGGCCCGCACGAGACGGTTCCGCACCGTCCATCCTCCGGCGACCGCGATTGACGGGTGGCTGACGGGTGACCGACGACGGCGTGCTCGCAGGTCGGAGTCGCGGCGCGAGCAGTGATCGGTGCCCGGGTCCGCGCCGCGTAGGCTCTGCGCCATGTCCGACGCCGCACCGTCCCCCAGAGCCACCGCCTCGGCGACCGAGCTCGCCCCCGCGCGCCGTTTCCCGCGCCTCGTGACCGCCTGGGCGCTCGTCACCCTCGCGGGTCCCGGCGCGCTCGTTCCCGGCGGTCTGTGGTGGCTCGGCTCGATCGGCGTCGCGCTCTGGATCGCGACGGTCGCGCGCCCCGGTCGCCGCGCCTTCACGCTCGAGTGGCTGGTCGGCGGCGTGGCCATGGGCATCCAGATCTGGTGGATCGGCTACGTCTTCGAGGCCACGGTCCCCGCCAGCATGGTGGTGATGGGCTTCTACGCGGCGCTCGGCGGCCCGCTCGCGCGCCGACTGGTGGCCGGACCCTCGCGCGCGCTGCCCTTCACCCTGCTCGCCCCGCTGGCCTGGCTGTTCGCCGAAGGCCTGCAGCACGCGGTGCAGATCCCGTTCTCCTGGGGCTGGATGCGGCTCGGGCATCTGGCGGCGGACGACCCGTTCCTGATCGGCAGCGCGCGCGTCTGGGGTGCCGTGGGCCTGAGCGCGGTCGTCGCGGGCGTGGGCGGCGCGCTGGCGGACGCGGCGGCGCGGCGACTGCGCACCGCGGCGATCGGCGCCGTCTCCTGGATCGGCGCCGCGCTCCTGCTCGGGGCCGTGACGTCGCCGCCGCCCGTTCTCGAGCGCGGTCCCAGGCTCCTGATGGTCCAGCCCGGCATGACCATGGAGCGCAAGCAGTTCGCGTCGCCCAACGAGCGGCTCGACGTGCAGCTCGAGATCACGCGCAGCGCACTCGAGACCCTGGCCGCGGCGGGGGAGGCGCCACCCGACGCCGTGGTGTGGGCCGAGACGATGCTGCCGATCGAACTGGCCGCCGCCGGCGTGATCGATGCGATCCGCGACGAGACTGCGTCGTTCGCGCCCTGGCACGGCGATCCGCAGCGCCTGCTCGACGCGGACCGCGTGGAACAGCAGATCGTGCGCGATCTGATCCTCGAGCGGTTCCTGCCCAAGGGCACGGCGTTCGTTTCCGGCGTGGAGGAGTGGGTGCTGCTCGACGGACGCATTCGCCGCACGAACGTGGGCGCCGCCTGGGTGCGCGACCGGCCGCGGCAGACCGTGCCCAAGACGCACCTGGTCATCGGTGGTGAAACCGCGTTCGGTCTCGACGAG
Source organism: Rohdeia mirabilis (assembly GCA_007750655.1). Taxonomy (GTDB): domain Bacteria; phylum Planctomycetota; class UBA1135; order UBA1135; genus Rohdeia; species Rohdeia mirabilis. The sequence continues at coordinate 4,065,357 of CP036290.1, read as the reverse complement.
ATCGGTTTCGTGCGCGACTTCGCCTACGAGATGGCCGGCTACGTGCCCGACCTGTTGCCGGGCGAAGCGACGGGCGTGTTGACGATTCCGGACCGCGTGGTCGCACCCAGCGGCGCGCTCTGGCACCTCGCCACCACCGTCTGCTTCGACAACGCCTTCGTGCGTCCCTACACCGAACCGGTGCGGCGCGAGCGCGTCGACGCGCACCTGGTCCTGTCGAACGAGGCCTGGTACCGCACGTCGTTCGAGTTCGACCAGATGATGGCCTTCTCGAAGGTCATGGCGGCGGCGACGGGACGTTCGATGGCGCGCTGCACGAACAGCGGCATCACCGGCGTGATCGGCCCCGACGGACGCGAGCGCGAGCGGTTGTTCGTGCCCGGTCCGGACGGCCGGCCCACGGATCGCGCGGTGGCCGGTTGGATGCTGGCCGAGGTGCCGGTCCCCGGTCCCGAGGCCTCGGCGCCGCCCTACACGCGCTTCGGCCCGCTCTGGTCCCTGGGCCTGCTCGTGGTCGCGATCCTCGCGGGGCCGCTCGTGGCCTGGCGCCGCTCGCGCGCGTCGAACCGCTGACGGGAGGCGGAAGAGGGGACCCTGGTGCCCCCATGCATCCACTCGAGGGCTCGGGGCCCGGTCGAGGAAGAGGTGGTGACGAGGGCCCCGAGCGCGCCGCACCGCCTGGCGCGCAGGCCGCGGTCCGCCCCGGATGCTCACTTGCGGCCGGGTCCGTCGGTGACCCCGGCGATCGATCGCGGTAGGGGACGCTGCTCGGCCCGCTGCGGGTCATCCGTTCCCGATTCTCGGGTTGCTTGACCCCCCCTCGGGGCACCGCTAGAGTCGCGCCCCCGTGCGGCACACCGTGACCGCGCCGAGCCTCGATCGCGTCGAACGACCCGATCGACGGCTCACACGACTTCCCCATCCAGACCTTCCCCCTCAGACCTCTCGGGCCGATGCCGCGAGGGCCGGCGCTCCACCTGCTCGCAGGCCGCGCCACCCCCGCCGCCCGACGAGCCGTCCTGAACTCCCGCGCCCTCGCGACCCCGTCGAGGCCCACGCGTCCATCCGGAACCGCGCCCCACCAGTATGAAGCCCGTCGGAATCGTCTTCATCGTCCTGAACCTCATCCTGGCAGCTGCCTTCCTCGGCTACACGTCGCACGCCCACGACGTGAACAAGGGCTGGAAGGACGCGCACGACACGCTCCAACAGGAGTTCGAAGCAGAGAAGGCACGCAGCGCCAACGAGGCTTCCGAGCTTCGCACCGAGGTCGCCACGGCCGAGGAGACCAGCGACAAGTTCCGCGAGGAGCGCGACAGCGCCCGCTCGCTCCTGGACGCCGCCAACGTCGAACTCGCCGACCTGCGCGACGACAACGACGAGCTGCGCTCGCAGGTCGCCGGCATCAACAGCACGCTCGACAGCTTCCGCACGGACATCGAGACGGCGAACAACCTGCGCATCGAAGCCCAGGAAGCCCGCGTCGCCGCCGAGGAAGAGCGTGACGCCGCCAAGGACACGGCCGCCGCTGCGGTGACCGCCCAGCGCAACGCCGAGGACGAGCAGCGCCGCCTCGAGCAGTCCCTGGCCAACCTCGACCTGCGTCACAGCGAGCTGATGGCGGCTCGTGACGCGCTCCAGGTCCAGCACGACATGCTGATCGCGCTGACGGGCACCGACCCGGCCGACATCTCCTCGGTCCCGCCGATCCCGGCCACCGTCGTCGACCTGAGCCACGACATCAACCCGGGTCTGGTCGTGCTGAACGTCGGCAAGAACCGCGACGTCAAGCGCGGCATGACCTTCCAGATCTACCGCGACGGCACCTACAAGGGCGAAGTTCGCGTGGACAACGTGGACGAGACCATGTGCTCCGCGCTGATCGTGCTGGACAACGGCATCACCCAGGGCGATTCGGCCAACACGCGCCTCTACTAGTTCGACTCGGTTCGCACCGACTCCGAACTCGTCAGACCCCCACACGAGAGCAGACCCATGGCAGCACCCCGTAAGCGATCCACCGGCGGACGTTCCGCCCGTTCGACCACGTCGCGCAAGCCTGCAGCGGCGGCGCGTCCGGGCCGCGGCAAGTCGAAGGACGACGACGTCGAAGATCCGGACAGCGGCATCGGCTGGGAGGGCGGCATCGGCATCGTCACCTTCCTCGTCCTGATCGCGGCGATCCTGATCCTCGACAACCAGCTCGGCACCCTGTACCCGGGCGAAGGCTTCTTCTTCGGCAATCAGTGATTCGCTGAAGGCGGTGACTCGCCGAGGCGGTGATTCGGTCGGGCGGCGTGCAGCGCGGGGGCTTCGGTTCCTCCGACGCGCGGCACGGATCCCACCGACAGGCCGGCCCGAGCGGCCCTCATGCACGGCCCCGCAGAACGGCGGCGCTTCCCGACGGGAAGCGCCGCCGTTCGCGTTCCACGTGCCTTCGCGGCGCACCCGCGTCCCGCTCCTGACGTGGCGCAGGTGGCTCGGCCGTCCCCGCTTGGCGCGTTCCGTGTCACCCAGCGGAGCGGACTGGCCGACGGCGCTTGGCGCACCGTTCCGGCGCTGGCTACACTCCGCACGACGGCGGTTGGTCGATCGTGCCGCGGGCCTTTCGACGACTCCCCGAACGCCTTTTCGTCCTGCGAGCGGACCTTCGCGCCGCCAGTGACCCGCGCGGTCACCGGCGTCCACCGCGAAGCGCTGGCCACCGATCCCGACGCGCGCCGTCCGGTCCCGGAAGCCTCGATCCGCTCGGACGGTCCGCCCGCGACTGCATCTCCTCGCGCAGCTCCGCGCCGTGCCTCGCCTCGAAGCGCCCCGCTTCGATGCGGCTGCACCGGGCGCCGCTGCGCTCCACCCCCCTGGGGACCGCGCGACGGTCCTTCAACCCAGTCGCACACGCATGGCCAAACCGTTCAAACCGTGGGAGTGGGTCCTCGGCCACTTCTCGGTCGACATGGGTATCGACCTCGGAACCGCCAACACGCTCGTGTGCGTGCGGGGCCGCGGAATCCTCCTGAACGAGCCCAGCGTGGTCGCCGTTCGCAAGGGCACCAACGAAGTCCTGAACAACGGCCTCGCGGTCGGTGCCGACGCCAAGGCGATGCTCGGTAAGACGCCGGGCAAGTTCGAAGCGCGTCGCCCCCTGCGCGACGGCGTGATCGCGGACTTCGAGATCACGGAGAAGATGCTGAAGTACTTCATCCAGAAGGTCCACGGGGGCCGCACCTGGGTGAAGCCGCGGGTCGTCATCTCCGTCCCGGTCGGCATCACCGCGGTCGAACGCCGCGCGGTGATCCAGTCGGCCGAGCGCGCCGGCGCCCGCCGCGTGCACCTGGTGGAGGAGCCGATCGCAGCCGCCATCGGCGTCAACCTCCCCGTGACCGAGGCCTCGGGCTGCCTGATCGTCGACATCGGCGGTGGCACGACCGAGATCGCCGTGCTCTCCCTGGGCGAGCCCGTGGTCGCCACGTCCCTGCGCATCGCCGGCGACGAAATGGACGAGGCCATCGTCAACCACCTGCGCCGCCAGCACGGACTGCTCATCGGTGAGCAGACGGCCGAGCGCATCAAGCTGAAGATCGGATCGGCCTGGGAGCTCGAGCAGGAACTCGAGATGGCCGTGAAGGGGCGCGACTCGGTGTCCGGACTTCCGCGCCAGACCACGATCAACTCGATCGAGGTGCGCGAGGCCCTGTCCGAGCCGGTGCAGCACATCTGCGAGGCGATCCGTCAGGTGCTCGAGGAGGCGCCGCCCGAGATCTCGGCCGACCTCGTCGACGCGGGGGCCGTGATCGTCGGCGGCGGCGCGCTCCTGTCCGGTATCGATCGCGCGATCAGCAACATGCTCGGCATCACCGCCAAGATCGGCGACGAGCCCCTGACCGCCGTCGCGCGCGGAACGGGCGTGTTCCTCGAGAACCTCGACCTCTACTCGGAGATCCTGTTCTCCGACGAAGCCCCCTAGGGGGCGCGTGGCGGGCGGTCCGCGGCGTTCGTGAGCGCCCGGCCGTTCGGCCGCGTGCGACGCCATGTCGCGCCGCGTTCCCCGGGGACTCTTCCACGTCACGTGGATCGCGTGCGCACTCCTCGCCCTGCGACCGGTGCCCGCGGCGGACCGCGCCGTCGAGTTCGTGCTCGCCCCGTCGCGCGTCGTCGGACGGGTCTTCACGCCCCTGACGACGCTCGGTCAGGGCAGCGTGTCGGCCGACGAACGGGACGTGCGCGCGATCGCGGCCGAGGCCTACGGGACGCGCGTGCTCGAGGACCTGGTCTTCGCCAGCCTGCCGAGCGAGGAGTTGCGCGCCGGTCGCCGCTGCGTGCCCGCGCGCGTGCTGCGCCGTCCCAGCGGTCGCCGCGACGAACTGGTCGTCGAGCCCTGGACGCTCGTCGGGGTCGAAGTGGGCCAGCCGGTCGTGTTCGGTGATTCCTACGTCGGTCGCGTGCACGAGATCCTCGGCCGGGAAGGTCGAGCGGTCGTGCGCCTGGTCACGCAGCCCCAACTGTTCGTCGGCGCGCTGCTCCCGGCGCAACTGCCGGGCACCGTCGACACCGAAGCAGCTGCGGACGCGCCGAGCGGCGCTGGGGTCCCAGGCCAGAAGGAGTCCTTCGACGTGCGTTTCGTCGTCGGCGGCGTGGCGGTCGGGCGCCGGCCGCTCGACGGGGGCGAAGCGCTGTTGTGGCTCGCCGCGCACAACCCGTCGCGACCCGACGCGACGCCCGGGGGCCTGCTCGTGGTCGACGAACTGCTCTCCGAGCTCGACCCCTTCGCCGACCTGTCGCGCGGCTTCGAACTCGGTCGCCTCGAGCGCGGAGCGAGCGACGGCGACTGGCACGTGGCGCCGCAGGTCGACTTCCTCCACGGTCTCTACCAGGTCGTCGTCGTGACGCCGCCCGGCGCACCGACCGTCCAGCCTCCGGCGCACCCTCTGTTCGAGCCACGCTGGGCGCGTGCGCGCGCCGCGTCGGCCGGCGACCCGAACCCGACGCGCGCCGGCGCCGCACTGTGGGTCGACGGCGGCGCGTCGGCTCCGCTCGGCGCCGCCGTCGTCGCCGGCGGTCGCCTCGTCGGACGCGTCACGGGATCGACGGTGCTCGGCGTCGACGTGGCGCTCCTGGCCGATCCCGGACTCGCGTTGCCCGTGTCGGGCGTGCCGGTCGAGATCGAGACGCCCTACGGCGAATGGGTGCCGCCGCACGACGACGCGCCGCGCGTGCTCGGGCGCATCGTGTCGCTCGGACTCGACCGCGCGACCGGGCAAGTGGCCTTCCACCTGCGCGACGCCGTCCCGCTCGAGTTGGCCGGGCTGCCCGACGGCACGCGCGTGCGACTGCGACTCGTCACCGGTTCGGGCGAGACCGCGCTGCCCTCCGCGCTCGTCGTGGGCGAGGCGGTCCTGCTGACGGGTTCCAGCGGCGGACGCGGGCGACGCTTCCTGCTCGACGCGCCGACCGACCCGTTGCGCGGCGCGGCGAGCCTGTTCGTGCGCCTGGCCGACGACGACGTGGGCGAAGTGGCCGCCACCGACGCGGCGCGCGGTCGGATCGAAGCGCGATGAAGCTCGCCTCCTACACGGCCTTCGGCCTCTGGGCGCTCCTGCTCGCGGGCGTCACCGGCGCCGTCGCGCGGGCCGCACCGTTCGGGACCGCACCGGGCGTCGGCCTCGGGCCCTGGACGCCCGATCTGGCGCTCGTCCTGCTGCTGGCCATGTCGTCGCGACTCGAACGCAGCGACGCGCGCATCGCCGCCGCCCTTGTGGCCACGGTCCGCGCCGCGCTCGGCGTCGACTCGCCCTTCGCGTTGCTCGCCGGCCTGTGGTTCGCGGTCGAGGCCATCGGCTACGCGCGCACCCAACTGCGCGTGGAGGGCCGGCTGCTGCACGCGCTCCTGGTCGCCGCGGTGAGCGGGATGCTGACCGCGTGGCTGCACGCGGCCGCCGTGCTGCGGGCGCCCACGCCGATCGCCGCGGAGCGCGGTGTCCTCGACGACGCCCTGGCCGCCGCGGCCGCCACGGGACTCGTCGCGTACCTGGTCGGTCGTCTGCCGAGTCGCTTGCCCGGTCTTCGCGGTCTCTGGCACAAGGGGGAGTCGTGGGAACGCGTCGGACACGTCCGCTCGTGATCATCGCCGCCCTGCTCGCGGCGGTCGTGATCGGGCGGCTCTACCAGATCCAGGTCGTGGAGCACCGCACCTGGGCCGACGAGGCGCGGCGCCTCGAGCTCAGCGGCGCCGTGCTGCCCTACGACCGCGGTCCGATCCTCGACGCGACCGGTACGCCGCTCGTCGAGGACGCGCCGGGCTACCGCCTCGAACTGGACTACCGCGATTTCCGTCGCGGTGCGCCCCTCGGCCAGGTGGCCCACGCGCGTTCGACGGTGCTCGGCCGGCCGGTGACCCTGTTCGACGCACTCGCGAACCTCGAGGCCTGGGCCACCGAACTCGTGCTGCTCGCGCCCGGCGAACTGCACGACTTCGGCAAGGGCGCCGGGCTGCGCGGCACGAGCTTCGACATCCCGGCGACCGAGCGTCCGTTCGACGAACAGCGTGCGGGCCGCGCTTCGGACCTGCGCTACTACGTCGTCGCGCTGCTCGACGTGGACGACGACGAGAAGGGCGAACTGCGCCGACTCGAGCGGCGTTCGGACACGCGCGACTCGTACCTGCGCTACCTGGCGCGTCTGCGCGATGTGGACGAGCGGGAACTGCTCGCGGACCTGCGCGCGCAGTGGCTCGCCTCGGTCGAACGACTGCGCGTCCTGGCGCGGCGGCTCGAGTGGGAGGGCGAGGAGTCGCTCGGCGCCCTGCCCATCGGCGGCGCGGGTTCGAGCGCGGTCGAGGACGGTGCGTTCACCGCGCTCGTGTCCGATCTCGAGGGCTGGCGTCGCTCGGTCGAGGACGCGGCGTCGACGGCGTTGTTCCGCGAGCTGTACGGTTTCCACCCCGGTCGCATCGCGCCCGCGACCCTGGTCGAGCGTTTCGACCTCGACTGGCTCGAGCGCCGCATCGGTTGGGATCGCGCGCGCGTCGCCAGCTGGGCCGAACAGGCGCGTTTCGGGTATCTGCACGGCTGGCGCGCCGGGTACGCGCTGCCGCGGTTGTTGGCGCGCGTGCGACTCGACGGCCAGCGACCGGACGCCGAGCACTTCGCCTCGATCGTCCTCGGAGCCTTCGCCCGCGGCCGCGACTTCGTGGCGGCACTCGACGGTCGGCCGACGTCCTGGCGCGAACTCGACGAGCTGGCAGTGCTCGACGACCTGCCGCGCGTGCTCGAACTCGACGACGACGACGCGGCCACGGCGACCGAGCGGCCGCCTCTGGATCCACTCGATCCGGCCGAGCGCGAACTGGTCGGCGCGACGCTCGAGTGGGTCGAGGCGACCCGGTGGATCGACGAGACCCGTGCGGCTCGGCTGTACTCGGAGTTCGTCGGCGAACTCGGAACGCGTCTCGAGAGCACCTACGGCGGCACGCTCGCGGGCGTGCTGGCGGCGGACGCGCACCGCACCCAGGCCCAGCGCGCCGATCGCACGCGCCGCCTCGCGCTCGCGCTGCTCGACACCTTCGAGGACCAGTTCCAGGTCGCGCTGACCGAGCGGTTGGCCGAGCTCGCCGCGCGCTCGCCCGGTGGTCTCCTGACGCTGGACGAAGAGCGACGCGATCGCCTGTCCGAGCGCGCCCGGCACCTGATCAAGGACTACTCGTCGCGCGCGGTGACGCTGCACGACGATCCGGACTACGACGTGGTCTTCCTGCTGACGCGCGACGCCGAGCACTATCCCGGCGTGCGCGTCGTGCCCGTCCGCGAACGCCGCACGGTGCCGCGCGGGCCCGAGGGACTGCCGCTCGCGCAGGAGCTCGTCGGCGACGTGGCGCTGCTCGACGCGAACGGCGAGATCCGCCAGCGCGCGAAGAGCCAACGCTTGAAGGACCTGCGGCGCGACGTGACGCGTTCCGACACCGAGGAGCGCGAACTGGCCGAGCTCATGCAGGAGCTGCTGCGGCGCGACGAACTGCGCGGCGTCAGCGGCATCGAGGCCTCGTTCGACGCCGAACTGCGTGGGGCCAACGGCTACCAGGAACGCATCGGTCTCGAGGACGTCTACGGCCGCGGCGCCCGCGACGAGTACCTGACCGCTGTCGAGGACGGCGACGCGATCCGTCTGACGATCGACCCGGACCTGCAGCGCGCCGCGCGCGAGACGATCAACCGGCCGCGTCCGGTGCTGACCGATCCCAAGCTCGACGACGCGTGGTACGCCGAACCCGTCGGTGCGATCGTGCTGCTCGACATCCAGGGCCGCGTGCTCGCCGCCGCGTCGGCGCCCGACTCGTCGACCGAGCTGGACGGCGACGAGGAAGGCGAACGCGCGCGGATCGTCGAGCGCGTCTTCGGACGCCCCAACACGTTCCAACCGGTCGGTTCGGTCTACAAGCCGTTCGTCGCGCTCTGGGCCCTCGATCGCGTCCCGGACTTCGACGCGTCGTTCATGAACGACTGCGCCGTCCCGCCGGGCAAGACCTGGGCCGAGTACGAGGGCCTGCGCTGCCACGCCCAGTACGGCCACGGCCAACTCACGCTCCCGTACGCGCTCGCGGTCTCGTGCAATCCGTACTTCGCGCGTCTGGCCGACGTCATCGGCTTCGAGGGCGTGGTCTCGGTCGGGTACGACTTCGGCTTCACCGAGAGCACGGGCGTGCTCGCCGTCGGCGACGAGATCGAAGTGGGGCGCGGCCTCAACGACTGGGGCGGTCGCACGTTCGAGTTCGACGACCGCGCGCAGATGGACCTCCAGCTGCGGCGCGCCGCCAACGGACTGCAGGTCGTCGAGGCCTCGCCGGCCCAGGTCGCGCGCGCCTACCTGACCCTCGCACGCGGATCGCGCGTCCCGCTGCGGCTGGTCGATGCGGTGGGCGACCGCGAGGTGCCGTGGGGCGAGCCGGTGCCGCTGCCGTACGCGCGCGCGTCGCTCGACGAACTGCGGGGCTACCTCGAAGCCGTCACCAACGCGAACGCCGGTTCGGCCTCCGACACCCTGTCGCGGACCCAGATCGGCCACGTCGTCGTCGCCAAGACGGGCAGTGCCGACCTGTCGTCGCGGACCGAGGACGGCGGCGCGGTCCGCAAGCACACCTGGGTCGCGGGCTGGCTCCCGGCCGAGGATCCGCAGATCGTCTTCGCGGTCTACGTGCACGACACGACGGCCACGTCCGGGCACTCGGCGGGCTACGTGGCGCGCGACCTCCTGCAGAAGACGGCCGTGATGGACTGGCTGAAGGAGCGCGGCTACGAGCAGAACTTCGCGCCCTACGAGGTGCGGATCGCGACCGGGCGCCTCGCGAACCCGCCCCGCAACCCCCTGAGCCCACGATGAAGACCGTCGCCGCCAAGCCTTGGCAGGCCTCGCTCGGCTCGCGTCGCCGCCTCTTCGACGGCGTGCGCTGGTCGCGCTATCCGTGGGGCGTCCTGGCGCTGGCGGTCCTGTTCCTCGTTCTCGGTGCGACGCTCGTGCTGTCGATGTCGCGCGTGGACGAGCTGTTCCAGCGCGACGACGTGCGCTTCGCCTCGCACCTCAAGAAGGTCGCCATGGCGGCGCCGTTCCTGCTCCTCGGCGTGCTCTTCAGTCCGCGCGCCGGGCGCAAGTACGCCTGGACCGTCTACGCGGGCGCGATCGTGCTGCTGCTGCTCGTGCCCTTGATCGGCGAGGAGCGCAACAACGCGAAACGTTGGATCCCGACGCCGATCCGCTTCGATCTGCAGCCCAGCGAGTTCGCCAAGGTCGCGCTCGTGATCGTGCTGGCGCGCGTGCTGCACGTGCGGCGCATGACGAAGCTCTCCGACTGGTTCGTGGTCGCGGGGCTCGCCCTGTTGCCGATGGGACTCGTCATGGCCCAGCCGGATCTCGGGACCGCGCTGACGATGGTGCCGATCGCGGTCGGCATGGCGTACCTCGCGGGTGGTTCGGGGCGCGTGATCGCGGGCGTCGTCGCGGTCGGACTCGCGCTGGGTGTCTCGGCCTGGCAGTTCCAGTGGGTCCAGGACTACCAGCTGCGCCGGATCGACACCTGGGCGAGCACGTTCGAACCCAGTGAACTGATCGCCGACAAGAACGGGCAGTCGTTCCACGTCTACCACGCGCGCGTGTGCGTCGGGAACGGCGGCATGGACGGCACGGGGCTCGGCGACGGCCTGGCGAGTCGCGCCGGCTACCTGCCGGAACGCGAGTCCGACTCGATCTTCTGCGTCGTGGCGGAGGAGGGCGGGTTCGCGCTGACGAGCCTGTTCGTCGCGCTCTACGTCGGCCTGATCGTGCTGCTGCTGCGCACCGCTGCGGCCATTCGCGAGCGCTTCACCCGCCTGGTCGTCGGCGGCGTGGCGCTGTACTTCGCGGCCCACTTCTTCATCAACACCGGCGTCAACCTGGGTCTGCTCCCGATGACCGGACTGACGCTGCCGCTGCTCTCCACCGGCGGTTCGTCGATGCTCGCGACCTTCGCGGCGCTCGGCGTGGCGCTCGGTTTCGCCGCCCAACAGGTGCCGAGCCTCGACGAGGACGCCTTCAAGGACTGAGCGGCGTCGACGCGCCCGCAGCAGCATGGAACGACCGACCATCGACCCCGGAGCGCTCGAGGCGCCGCGCCCGCGAACGGTCGTGTCGCGCATCGGTTTCGTGCTGGGGCCGGTTCTCGCGGCGCTCGCCTGGTTCGCGCTGCCGAGCAGTTTCGTGGACGCGTCCGGCGCCGAGGTGGTCGTCGGGGTGGGGATGCGCGCGACGGCGGCACTGATGGCTTGGATGGCGAGTTGGTGGCTGACCGAGGCCGTCGACGTGGAGGCGACCGCGCTGTTGCCGCTCGCCGCGGGGCCGCTGCTGGGCGCGGGGTCGTTGGCGGCCATGGCGGCGCCCTATGCCTCGCCGCTGATCTACCTCTTCCTCGGCGGCTTCCTGCTGGCGATCGCGTTGCAGCGCTGGTCGCTCGACCAGCGCCTCGCGCTGTGGGTGCTCGCGCGCGTCGGGACCGGACCGCGTGCCGTCGTGGGCGGCTTCATGCTCGTCACCGCGGGGTTGAGTTCGTGCGTCTCGAACATGGCGACCACGGCCGCGATGCTGCCGCTGGCCCTCTCGGTCTGCCGGCGCCTCGGCGGCGCGAACGCGCGCGGGAAGGGCTTCGAGACCGCGCTGATGCTGGGCGTGGCCTACGCCGCGTCGATCGGCGGCATGGCGAGCCTGATCGGTACGCCACCCAACGGCTTCCTCGCGCAGTACGCGTTCGAGCGCACGGGCGAACCACTGCGGTTCGTGGACTGGCTCGGGATCGGCCTGCCGGTGGTGGCGGTGCTGCTGCCCGCGACCTGGTTGCTGTTGACGCGCGTGCTGTTCCGGTTGCCCGCGGCGCCGCTCGAAGGTGGAGCGGCGCACATCGCGCAGGAGCGGCGAGGGCTCGGACACATGGGGCGCGGCGCGTGGACGACGGCGATCGTCTTTGCGGGCACCGTGGTTCTGTGGCTCTGCGCGCCGTTCCTGCCGCTCGAGGGCCTGTCGGACGCGGGCATCGCGATCGGCGCGGCACTGCTGCTCTTCGTGGTGCCGGTCGGCGGCGGACGGCGGGCGCTCGAGTGGCGGCACGCGCGCGAACTGCCCTGGGGCGTGTTGGTCCTGTTCGGTGGCGGGCTGAGTCTCGCCGCCGCGATCCAGAGCAACGGACTCGACGCGTTCCTCGGCGCCCAGACCCGCGCGCTCGCCGACCTCCCGCCGGTGCTGCTCGTGCTGGCACTGACGACCGGGATGGTCTTCCTGACCGAGGTCACGTCGAACACCGCTTCGGCGGCGATCGGCATCCCGATCGTGTGGTCGATGGCCGACGACTTCGGACTCGATCCGATGGCGCTGGCGGTGCCGCTGACCCTGGCCGCGAGCTGCGCGTTCATGCTGCCGGCCGCGACGCCGCCCAACGCGATCGTCTTCGGCTCCGGCCACGTGAGCCTGCCGCGCATGGCGCGCACCGGCTTCCTGGTGAACTGGCTGGCGATCGCGGTGATCGCGTCCCTGGGGGCCTGGTTGGCGGGGTGACGGCGGGCGGCGTGCGGATCGGTGCGCCGCTCGAAGGACGCACGTGCGCCGACGGTGGATTCGGCCGCGCCGAGCCGTGAGAATCAGCGGCATGAACGCCAGCACGACGGCCGACGGCCAGGCGCCCTGCCCGCTGTGCGCGTCCGGCACCTCGACGCACGAGGTCACCGGCTACGACCGCACGCGCCCGATGCCCGGCTCGTTCGACTACCGGCGCTGTGGCGGCTGCGGACTCCTGTTCCAGCACCCGCTGCCCGCACCCGACGAGATCGCGGGCCTGTACCCGGACGACTACTCACCGCACGTCGGCGGTCGCAGCGGCATCAAGGACAAGTGGATCAATCGCGTCGCGCGGCGGCTGTACTACGACACGGACAGCCCCCAGCGGTCGGCCGCGGGCAAAGCGTTCATGGGGCTTCTGTTCGAGCGCGTCCTGGGCGAACTGCGTCCGCCGCGCGGTGAGTGTCGCGTGCTCGACGTGGGCTGCGGGTCGGGCGATCTGCTGGCGCGCTACGCGGAGCTGGGTTGGAGCGCGCACGGGATCGAAGTCAGTCCCCACGGCTGTGAGGTCGCGCGCGCGAAGGGGCTCGAAGTGCACCAGGGCGACGTGTTCGACGCGCCGTTCCCGACCGGACGCTTCGACCTGATCATCCTCAGTCACGTGGTCGAGCACGTCCTCGACCCGGTCGGTTTCCTGGCGCGCGTGCGCGAGTTCCTGGCGCCCGGCGGGCTGTTGGTCGTCCTGACGCCGAACAGTCGCGCGCTCGGGCTCCAGCGCTACAGGTCCTGCTGGTTCCCGCTCGAAGCGCCGCGGCACCTGATGCTGTTCTGTCCGCGCACGCTGACGAACACCGCGCGCGAAGCCGGTCTGCGACTCGTGCGCAACAAGCCGCGCACCGAGGCCAAACGTTGGACGCAGAGCCGCCACTACGTGCGCACGCAGGGCCAGGAGTTGCCCGAGGACATGGACGAACGCGCGCGTGTGATCGCGGCGTCGCTCGAACCCAGCGAGCGCGAGGCCGGTTTCGAGCGACTGGTGCGGCCGTACCTGTGGCTCGCGGCGAAATTCGGGCGCGGGGAGATCCTCGAACTCGAGTTCGCGAGCGCGCGATGACCGCGGGAGCGGAAGGCGGTGGCGCGGGCGGGTCCGAGTCGCGGCACGTCGCCGGTTCCGGAACGGACGCGAGCGCCGCTGAGATTGAGAGTGCGGCGGAGAGCCGCGAACCGCTGAGCGCCGCGCGTCCGACTGCGCTGCGCCTCCTCATGCTGTGTCTCGACGAGCGACTGGCCTCGTCGCGGCTGCGCGTCATCGAACTCGCGCCGGCGCTCGCGGCCGCCGGTGCGCGGGTCGAGGTCCTGCCGTACCCGCGCACGTCGGCGGCCCGCCGCGCGCTCGCCACCGCCGCGCGCGAGGCGGACGTCGTGCTCGTGCAGAAGCGGCTGCCGTCGTTCTTCGAGGCGCTCGGTTGGCGGCACCTCGGCGCGCCCGTCGTGTTCGACTTCGACGACGCGATCCGTGTGCGGCAGAAGCCCGTGCGCGGCAGCTACGCCTCGGGCCGGCGGCGGCGCGCGCTCGCTCGGGCGCTCGGTTCCAGTGCGGCGGCGATCGTCGGCAACGAACACCTCGCGCGCACCCATCTGCCCGAAGGACTTCCGCGGCTGGTCGCACCGACCGCGGTGCCGCTCGACGTTGCGAGGCGCCAGCACGGCGCGCGCGATCGACTCAGCGTCGGCTGGGTCGGAGGCTCGGGCAACTTCGGCGAACTCGAGCGCGTGACCGAGCCACTGCGTCGCGCGCTCGCCGCCCGACCGACGGACGCGGCGCCGGTCGAGCTGGTGGTCGTCGCCGACCGCGACTTCGAGGCGCCCGGGCTCGTGGTGCGCAACGTGCGCTGGTCGGCGGAGACCCAGGGCACGGAGATCGCCAGCTTCGACGTCGGCCTGATGCCGCTCGCCGACAACCCCTGGAACCGCGGCAAGTGCGCCTACAAGCTGCTCCAGTACATGGCGGCCGAAGTGCCCTCGATCGCGTCGCCGGTCGGGATGAACGCCGACGTGGTGGAGGACGGCGTTTCGGGTCTGCTCGCGGCCGAAGACGATCAGTGGTGCGACGCACTCGGTCGACTGCTCGCGGACGAAGCGCTGCGCGAGCGACTGGGCCGAGCGGGGCGCGCCGTCGTCGATCCGCGTTTCGGGTTCGAGCACACGGCCGCGTCGATCGTCGCGTTCCTGTCCGAGGTCGTGGCGACTGCGGCAGCTCGGAGCGAGTGAACGAGTCGCAGCGCCCGATTCGCCGTGAACGGGCCGCCGGCCGGCGCGGTCAGTTCGACGCGCCGCGCCGCCGAGCGACCTCGAGCAGGATGCGCTCGGTGTCGGCCAGACGCGCGCCGATGCCGTTGCGTTCGGCGGTGGCGCGCGCGGCGGCCCGTGACTCGGGCAGGTGCGCCGGATCGAGGTGGTGGAGCAGCGCCGCCGCCCAGTCCGCGGCCGGCGCGTCCACGCCGAGAACCTCGCCGTCCACACCGGGCGTGACGACCTCGCAGCCACCGTTCGTGGGCGTCGTCAGCGTCGGCAGCCCGCTCGCCAGCGCTTCGAGCGTCGAGTTCGCGAACGGGTCGTAGCGCGTCGGCAGGACGTAGGCGTCCGCCGCCGCGAAGTAGTGCTCGGGTCGGTCCGTGCCGCCCGCGAAGTGCACCGCGTCCGCGCAGCTGAGCTCGCGCGCGCGCGCCGTCCAGTCGACGCCCGACGAGTCGAAACCGGCGACCAGCATGCGCAGCTCCTTCCGTTCGCGCCGCGCCAGTGCGAAGGCCTCGAGCGCCTTCGGCAAGCCCTTGCGCACATAGCCCGTCCCGAGGAAGAGCAGCGTCGGCGCCTCGCCTTCGATGCCGGCCGCGCGCCGGATCTCCTCGCGTGCCGAGGTGTAGCGAGTCGCGTCGAAACGCTCGAGGTCCACGCCGTTGTGGACGACGTCGACGTTCTCCGGATCGACGTCGTAGCGCGCGGCCAGGTCGCGCGCGACCATGTGGCTGTTCGCGATCACGCGCTGGGCGCGCGGCGGGTCGAAGTTGCGCCGCTCGATCTCGAGGTTGACGCGTTGGCGTCCCTTGGCGACGACGGGCGTCCGGTCACCCTCCGCGCGCATCGACTCGAGGAACGTGGTCGTCAGTCCGCCGCCCAGCCGCACCACGTCCTGGGACCACGTGCGCCCGAGTCCGAACACGACGTCGAACTCGCCGCTTCGGTGCAGTCGTTCGACCGACCGCGCGAACGAGAGCACGCGCCACGAGTGCCCCAGTGCGAATCCGTGCAGACGCCGGAACCGGACGCGCGGGTGGGGGGGCTCGCCGTGGCGGCGGCAGACGATCTCGACCTCCCAGTCGCGTTCGGCCAGGAACACGGCGAGCTGGTTCAGGTAGCGCTCGGTTCCGCCCGACTTGGCGTGGCGCAGGTGCGTGAGCGCGATCTTCACGCGTCGCATCCTAGTGCTCGCGCGGGTTCGGGCGAAGGACACCTGTGGCCGCGATCTCTTCGCGGACGAGCGTCCGGAGCGCTGCGGCCCATTGGCACAATGCCGCCCGATGTCGACGTGGAAGCGCACCTGGTGGTCCGTCTGGATCGCCAATCTCCTCACGGGCGTGGGGATGATGAGCTTCCTGCCGTACTTCCCCTCGTACCTCGAGGGCCTCGGCGTCAGCGACCCGGGCGAGGTCAAGGTCTGGGCCGGTCTGTGCTTCGGTGCGGCGCCCTTCTCGGCCGCGATCATGGGGCCGGTCTGGGGCGCGGTGGGGGACCGCTTCGGGCGCAAGAAGATGGTCCTGCGCTCGCTGCTCGCGCTGACGTTCTTCGTGGGGTTGATGGCGTTCGCGCGCACGCCCTGGGAGCTGCTCGCGCTGCGCATCGGCCAGGGTCTGTTCTCGGGCATCCTTCCGCCGTCGATCACGCTGGTGTCGATCGGCGTGCCGGACTCGCGGCGCGGTCGGGTGGCGGGCTGGCTGCAGTCGGCGATGGCGGCCGGAGCGATCTTCGGCCCGCTGCTCGGCTCGTGGGTGCGCGCCGACTCCGATCCGCGCTACTTGTTCCTGGGCGTCAGCGTGGCGACGGGGCTCGGCGCGTTGGGCGTGGCCGTGTTCGCGACCGAGGACGCGACCGAGCGGCGTGAGAAGGTCGAGGGGGTGGGCGTGCTGCAGGCGCTCGTGCGCGACCTGGTCGGCGTGCTGCGTATTCCCCAACTGCGCGCGGCGATGGCGCTGCTCTTCTGCGTGCAGTTCGGCATCGGCGCGACGAACCCCGTGCTCGAGCTGTACGTGCGCGATCTGATGCCCGGCGTCGCCCAGGACGTCACGTCGGCGCGCGCGGGGTGGCTGTTCTCGGTGATGAGCGCGATGCTCGTGGCCTCGTCGCCGGTCTGGGGGCCGCTCGGCGATCGCATCGGGCACGCGCGCGCGTTGATGCTGTCGGCGGTGGTGGCCGTGGTCGCGCTGTTCGGGATGGGCCTGGCCGACGGGTTCTGGTTCCTGCTCGGCGCGCGGGTGCTGCTCGGCATCGGCGCGGGTGGTCTCGGTCCGACCGCGTTCGGGTTGGCGGCCCAGAGCGTGCCGGCCCACGCGCGCGGTGCGGCGAACGGAGCGGTCTTCTCGGCGCGCGCCTTCGCCCTGGCGACGAGTTCGATGGCCGGCGGCTTCATCGCGAGCCTGATCGGCATCCGCAGCCTGTTCCTCGTGGCGGGTGCGGTGCTGGGGCTGGCGCTGGTGGTCGGGGCGGCGCGGTTGCGGCGAGGGTGAGCGAGCTGGTGGGGCTCGCGGGCGCGCTCGCGGGCGGTGTGCGGGTGCGGTGCCTGTCACCCATCTGCACGGACACGGGTCGCGAGGGCGGACCCGAGCCATGTGGGCCCGCCAACGCCACCGCCGGCGGCGAAGGGGCTGTGGACTTCCTGTGGAGAACGGGGGGAGGAGTCGTGGATCCGGCCGCGCCCGAGGGGCAGGCGCCGTGGGGAGCTGTGGAGAACGCGCCCAGAGCGGCGCCGGAGTGCCCGGGGCGGCCGTGCGCGGCACCCCGCTCCCGAGCCTGGGAGCGAGTTTTCCACAATCGGTGGTGGTGCGTGAGGTCGCAGGCCACAACCCATAGCGTTGGGGCGCGCGAGCGTCGGTCGGCCCCAGCGGCCGACCTGGACTCGCCCGGGAGCTTCTTCGCGGTTCGTCTCGGCGGCTCGCGTCCGGTGCTTCCCCGGGTGCTTCCCCCCGGCGTTCCGCCCCGGTGCTTCCCCAGCGGTGCTTCCCCAGCGGTGCCCGCGGGCCAGAACCCGCCCGCCTGCCGCACGCGCTCGCCGACCACCCGGCCAGCTCCCTTCCCCCCAGTCCGCCGCCCGCTCCCCCCGTGATCCAGAACCAGCGCATCTACCTCGTCGGCGCCCACTCCACCGGCAAGACCACCCTGGCCCGTTGGGTCCGCGACACCTACGGCCTGCCGATGATCAGCGAGGTCGCGCGCGGCGTGCTGGCGGAGATGGAGGCGCGGCTCGACGCGCTGCGGTCGGACGTGGGTCTCGTCGATCGCTACCAGAAGGAGGTGTTCGTGCGGCAGCTCGAGGCCGAGCAGCGCATGGAGGCCGGCTTCGTCAGCGACCGCGCGTTCTGCAACCTCGCCTACGCCGCGCACCACTCGACGATCCTGTCGGAGATCGCGTCCGACCCGCGCCTCGCCGTCTACATGGAGAGCGTGCGGTCGGGCCTCGTGTTCTTCGTGCGTCCCCACCGCGATCTCTTGGCCGACGACGGCGTGCGCGCGGGCGTCGAGTGGGACGAGGTCGTGCGCATCGACGGCATGGTCAAGCTCTTGCTCGAGATGTTCGCCGTGCCGTACATCCCGCTCGAGTCCCTGTCGATGCAGGAGCGCGTGCGAGCGATCCAGCGCGTGCTGGATCTGGCGGGACTGGATCCGCTCGGGTCGGAGCGCGGTGGCAACGGCCGCGCGGCGGTGCACGGGAATGGGAACGGCAACGGCCACCGCAGCGCCGAGTTGGCGCCCCAGCCGCGTCGCGAGAACGGCGCGGGCGTGGGGCACTGAGAGCGAGGGCTGGAACGAGCGTTGCGGACGCGTTGGACGTGCCCGCGCGCTGCCGAGGTCAGTCCTTTCCGCGGTCGACGACGACGCGGACGGGCCCGCCATCGTCGCTCGGCCACGTGAAGGCGAAGTCGGTGCCAGCCAGGTCGAAGATCCCGTTCGACGGGTCCTCGAGCATGAATCGGTACTCGCCCGGCGGAAGCGTCAGCTCCATGCGACCGCTCACATCGGTCGGTCGCGAACTCCGGCCATGCGGCGTGTCGATGTTGCGGGTGGAGCCGCCCCAGGTGGGGATCACGACCGAGGCGCGCCCGAGCGGAGCGCCATCGGGATCGCTCAACTGGAGGATGCCGCGCCGCACCTGCACCTCGAACGCCAACTTCAGTGGCTCGGCGCCCGAAGTCGGAACGGCGACGTCCCTCGCGACGACCGTCTGCCACGATCGGTTGCCTCCGGTCACGGCGAAGTCCCACGTGCCGGGGTAGAGCGGTTCGACGCGGGCCACTCCGTCCGGTCCGACGACGCCAGCCGCGGTGATGATGCGCTGCTCGACGTCCTCGCCCTCAGCCAGTGCGATGGAGGGGTCGAGTCTGCCAACGGCGCGGACCACGAGGCCCGCTTGGGTCGGACCATCGACCGTGACCGTGACCGACGCACTCCGCACGGCGACACCCGTCCCGTCGAGCGTCACGGTGTGTGACGCTCCTGATTCGAGATCGAGTGCGACCCGGTCGATGCACGCGCCCCACACCGTCTGCACCCCTCCCATTCCTGAAGGCAAGCGAGCGGGAGTCAGGCGCAGGACCATTTTCGCCTCGCCGAGTGCGAGGCTCGGAACGATGAAGGTTCCATCCGCCTCGACCGGGATGCCTTCGGTGATCCAGTCGCTCCGGACGCGGTTCAGCACGTCGCGCCAGCACAGCGGACCCTCGTCGTATTCCCGCTCGAGGAGCACACGGAACTCGGAGGGGTCCACATCGGCGTCGGTCTCGACCCGACCCTCGACGCGCGTCCGTCCGGGGAGTCGGATCGTGACCGGTCCGTCACTCGGTGCGAGAGCCCGCGCCTCGGTCCACACTCCGCGACCCGCTGTGACGAGGACGTCCAGTGCTTCATCGGCCACGTTCGGCACGAAGAACGATCCGTCGTCCGCCGTGACGACGTCGTGCAACGTCTCGTACTGGATCACCTGCAAGTAGCTGCTGATCCGCGCCCACGGTTCACTCTCGTCCGGCGGAGGGAGCGAGCGACGGACGAACACGCGAGCGCCGGGCGCCGCGTCTCCGTTCGCATCGATGACGCGACCTTCGAACACGGTCGGTCGGCGGAGCACGATCGCGGCTTCGGACAGTCCGTTCGGTGTGAGCTCCCCGTCGAAGTCGAGCGTCGTCGGCGCCCACCCTTCGGCCGAGATTCTCCACGACTGTCGCCCCGGGAGCGTGCAGTACTCGAGCACACGGCTCGTCTCGCCCGCACTCTCCAAACCCTCGGCGACGCTCGGGCTGCCGTAGGACCACTCTTCACCCCACTCGCCGACGACGGGGTGAAGCGCGACGACTTCCAACGCGCTCGGGACCTCGGAACCGTCGCTCGTGGACACGGTGAGTCGAACACGAGAGCTACCGACGAGACGGTGGTGCGCGATCGCTCCAGGTGACAACTCAGCATCGTCGATACGCTCGAATCGAGGATCGTCGCAGACCAGCGAGTAGGGCGCGTCGGGGAGGTCCTCGAAGTAGTGACGCGAGCCAACGCTGTCGGTGCGAGTGACCGCAATGGGTGCTCCGGTTGCCGTAACGAGATGGATGAACTGCGGGTCGGCGTTCACCATCATGAAGTCATCGCACATGAGGTTGGCGCAGATGGTTCCCGTGGGCGCGGGCCCGGCGTGGACGAGCTCGAGCGACGTGTCAGCGGCGAGGACTCGAGTCGCATGCAGGGCGGAGTCGAGAGTGGCGGGCGTCGAGACTTGGATGGAGCAGGGTCCGAGCGGCACGAGAGTGAGCTCGACCGAATCCACGAGCTTGTGCAAGGACTCTTGGCCCCTCCAGGTGGACGCGCCGGTACCCGAAGGTTTCCATGGCGAGTCGACATCGATCGTCCAGCGCGCCGAGACGCCTGCACCGTTCTCATCGACCACGTCGACACGGACGCGCGCGTGATCGGGGAGCATGGTCGTTCCAAGGTCGAGTCGAGAACCGGGTTCCAGTGTGGACCACCGCCAGCGAGCGCGGACCTGGTCGGGAGCTCGCAGTTCGAGGCTGTACTGGTGACCGGCGGCTGGCTGCACTGTGAGTTCGAACGTCCCGTCCTGCGCGATTCCTACTCGTTCTTCGTGGCTCTGCAGTGGCTCTCCTGCGACGTTTCGCCAGCCCCTCAGTTCGACTTCGCCCTCGGAGAGCGGCGTGCCGTCGGGGCGCAGGAATGAGCCCGTGATCGACGCAGAGTCTCTGCCTTCGTCGGTGAGCGCGTCATGGGGATGGACCGCGCGGCGTGTGGAGGCGGCGGCTTCGACCCGTTCTGCGAGAGTCAGCGGCGCACCGGCGAGTTCACCGGAGCCGCTGGGAGTCGACGTGGTTGGAGCGACGCTCGGTTTCGACACCGTCGTCGACGGGTCGGATTCGGGCAGCAGGGGACCGAGGAGAAGGAGGGCGGCGGCAAGGAGAGTGATCATCGCGAGCGGAACAGCTGTTGAAGCGGCAAGGGTGAATGACGGGGCCGGTGCGGACGCCGATGGCCCCGGCTGGTGGGGAGGTGCCAGGTGCACGGCCTCGGCAAGAACGGCCTCACGCACCTGCGCAAGGCCGCGATCGGTGACGACGGCGGCGAACACGGCGGTCGCGATCCCGGCGGGCAACGCGTCGCGCAGTCGCTCGAGACCGCGCATGAGCTGTGAGCGGACCGTGGCCGGCTTGCGCCCGAGGGTGTGGGCGATCGTCGCCGGATCCATGCCGTGCACGAGGCGCAGCGACACGACTTCGCGCTGGGGCGGTTCGAGCCCGTCGATGGCGGTGACGACCAACTCGAACGCTTCGTCGTCCGCGAGGCGTTCCACGGGATCGGGTTCGCGGCCCGGGAGGTCGTGACCGTCTTGCAACGACGTCTCGCGCCGCCGCTGACGCCGGCGCGCTTCGTCCACGGCGCGGTGCCGCAGGATCGACGCCATCCACGACAGGACGCTCGCATCGTTGCGGGGCTCGTAGCGGCTGGCGAGCGCCTCGTAGAAGGTCTGCTGGACCAGGTCCTCGGCCTCGACGCCGGGCGGGGCCAGGTGTGCCGCGATCAGCAGGAGGCGCGGAGCGGCGACGTCGAAGTAGCGTGCGAGCGCTTCGACGTCGCCTTCCTCCACGAATGCGCGGAAGTCCTCGTCCCTCGGGCGTGCGGCGGCCATGCCCTATCAAGCGACCTCCGCGGCCCCGCGTTGCGCCGTTCCGGGAGAAACCGGCGCTCCCCAGTCCCTGCGGCCTGTCCCTCCACTCAGTCCGTCGCAGGCGGTTCGAGCGTCAACGTGTCGTCGAGTGGCCCGTCGACCGTCCACTCGAAGGTGGCCTGCGGACCCGAAGCGGTGATGGGCGCATCGGGATCCTCGCTCCTGAGCTCGAGCGTGTAACTCCCCGGCGGAAGGCTGAGTTCGATCCGCCCCTCTCCGTCGGTGGTGTGCATCACCTTCGTGCCGCCCTGTCCGAACCAGATCGAACGCTGGGCGAGCGGAGTCCCTGCAGGATCGACCAGTCCGAGCGCCTTGGTCGCGAACTCGAGCTGCGGGGAGAGCTCGACGGCCGCGCCACTCACGAACGCATGGCGCCCCAGGGGCGACTTCCAGATCGGGCTCGCGAGGTTGCCGATGCCGTCCATCTGCGGCGTCACGTACAGGTCCCAGGTTCCTGGAGGCACGAAGGCGTACCTCGCCCGACCATCCGGATCGATGGGCACGGCCAGCTGAACGGGCGGCGTCGTGATGGGGGAGGCGACCAGGACCCCGTAGAGACCGAGCGCTCCCTTCTGGCTTCCGACGATGCCCAGATCCAGCGCGAGTGAGGCAGGTGCGATGCCGCTCGTGTCGACCGTGACGGCTTCACCGTCGTTGGATTCGGCCGGAACCGTTGCGGCGACGAAGGTCCGGACGGATGGACCGGCAGCGTTCCCGACCGAACGGGGATAGGTCACGAGGACGTCGATCGCTTCGTGCGGGAGTCCGTGGAACGCGATCGTCCCATCGTCGAGCTCCTCGCGCCACGCTCCACTCTTGCGCATCGTCGTCAGCGGTGTCGTGCTGCTCGCTCGCACGTCGATACGGAACGTGTTCGAGGACTCTGGCTCGGACTCGGATCCACTTAGCGGATTCGGTCGGTGCACCAGGAGCGTTCTCGTCGGCGGTAGGAGCAAATCGAGGTCCGCCCCCTGTGCGCTCCACGTGGTCGACGCGTAGTTCCACGGCGACGTGTGGGCGAGGACGTCGTAGGTGTCGTCGAGCACCCCTTCGAATGCGAACCGCCCGTTCTCGTCCGTCAGCAACGGCTGAGGTTGGGCATTCAGATGCAGGCGCTGTCGGTCGGTCGTGTACTCGTAGGGGGCCTGCACGTCGAAGTGGGCGATCGACCATCCGAGTCTCGGTCGAGCTTCGACGTGCACGCCGGCGAGGGGCGCGCCATCCGGGTCGCGAACGGTGCCGCGAATGTTCGGACCCTGGCCGAAGTCCAGCGTGACGTCGCGGGTCTCGCCGCGCGCAAGCCCCTCGAGGGCGACCGTTCGACGTTCCCCCGTCGGGAGTACGACGATCCACAGTTGGTCGATGCAGGGAACAGCCGCGTAGAGGACCGCGTCCCCATCAGCCTCGGCGTTCGGATGGAGATCGGTTCCCAACGGGAACGCGAGCTGCACAGGAGTGGCGTACACGGAGTAGGTCTCGACGCGCTCTCCATCCACACCGACGACACGCAGTCGAACGGCCGCAGCTCCGACGAGCGCGATCTCCTGCCACTCGGCGAGCGGGGACATCTGGACCGAGACCGGTTCGTAGGCGGGGTGATCGACGGCGACCGTGTGGAGTCCCATCGGAACGGCGTGGAACTCGGCGCCGCCGTACCAGGAACGATCGGGTTCACGCTCCGAGCCATCGTCGAGCAGGAGCCGGAACGTCAGGCCTGCCGCGTCCTTGCTGGACACCATGTTCGAGGCGCTCTCGCGGAAGCGAACCTTGATCGAGCCACGCGGGTCCTGGTCGGTCCACACGACGTCGAGCCGAGTGACTTCGTCGGCCGCGACCCAGAAGTTCATGTCACCCGCCGCATGCGTCGAACTCTCGACCATGTACTGGATGCGACCGGCTGGCACGTTCTCGACGACGAAGCTGTGCTGGGTGCCGCTCGTCGGAGTGTGGGTGACGGGTGGAAGAACGTTGTTGGTCATCAAGACCTCGTTGGCGGACCAGTCGCTCCCGAGCACCTTGACCGTGATCGACTCGGGCCACGGGATGGTCGATCCATCCGGGCTGAGCACGGTTCCCTGGAGTGTTCCAGTGGGGGGGAAGCGGATGTCACCGACCTGGATGGTGGTCTCCGAGCCTTCGAGACTCGTCCACAGCGACAACCGCGGTCGACCGGGCGATCGGACCGAGAAGCGCAGTTCCTGAGGCGACGCAAGCCCTGTGTCGAACGAGAACGTCCCATCGTCCTCCACTTCGACCTCGGGAAGAGTCGTGCGCTTGCGCGGCTCGCCCGGGACCCTCGGCTCTTCGACCTCGACCGTGAGCGTCGCGTCGGCGAGTGGTGCTCCGTTCCTATCGACGACGCGACCGACGATCAGTGGCCCATCGGTCGCGGGCGGTGGAGTCGCACTCGCGTTCGGTACCGCCTCGCGACTCTCGGCCTCTTCGATCAGTGCCATGGTCGCAGGCGCGGACGTGGGGGCGGGCGGTGCGTGCGCCTCTTCCGTCAGGGCGATCGGCTCGTTCGAGGCCTGCGGTTCTGGCGCGAGCATCCAGGGCAGGGCGGCCAGGACGAGTGGGAGCGAGAGAGTGACGAGCGGATGGTTCATGGCAAGGGTTCGAAGCAGGTTCCAAGGTCCGAGCCGAGTGGTCGCGGTCGCGTCCGTCGGCGCGGAGGGATCGGGAGTGAGCCTGAGTGCTTCGTCGAGCACCTCCGCTCGCACGTGTTCGAGAGCGCGTCCACCGACGAAGGCGCCGAGCAGCGTCGCGATCCCCGCCGGCAACGCGTCGCGCAACCGCTCCAGCCCACGCTTCAGCTGCATGCGCACCGTCCCCGGCTGGCGTCCCAACGTGTGGGCGATCGTGGCCGGGTCCATGCCGTGCACGAGGCGCAGCGACACGACTTCGCGCTGCGGCGATTCGAGCGCGTCGATGGCGATGACGACCAACTCGAAGGCCTCGTCGTCCGCGAGGCGCTCGACGGGGTCGGGCTCGCGGCCAGGTCGGTCGTGCTGCGCCTCGAGCGACTTCTCGCGCGAGCGGTGGGCGCGGCGGTGCTCGTCGATCGCGCGCCGGCGCAGGATCGACGCGAGCCAACTCAGGGCCGTCGCGTCGGGGCGCGGCTCGAACTGCCCGCGCAGGGCTTCGAGGAACGTCTGCTGGACCAGATCCTCGGCCTCGACGCCGGCCGGCGCCACGTGGGCGGCGACGAGTAGGAGGCGTGGAGCGGCGGCGTCGAAGAAGCGTGCGAGCGCTTCGACGTCGCCGCGCTCCACATAGGCGCGGAAGTCCTCGTCCCTCGGGCGTTCGGCGGGCATGCCCCATCGAACGGGCGGGGCGCGGTGGCGTCACGGCGATCGCGAAGAAATCGCCGCGAGCGCCGCCGGATCACTCGATCGGCGGTTCTGCGAGCACGACCGTGGGCGTCGCGGGGCCCCACGAGGTCCACAGGACCGCGACGGGTGCGCCGCGCTCGGCCCGGTCGCTCGCCGCGGACTCGCGTCGCAGGCGCAGCGTGTACGCGTTCTCGGGCAGGTCGAGGTCGAGCCCGCCAGCGTCGTCGGTCGTGAGCGTCGTGCGCGGTCCGAGTCCGTCGAAGTCGGGGCCGCTGACGTCGACCTGGCGCCCAGCGAGTGGCGCGCCCGTCGGGTCCGTCAGAAGGAGGCGCCCCTCCACCAGAACGATGTCGAACACCAACTCGACGGACGCGCCCGGAGCGAGCGTGCGCGGCGCAGGCTCACTCACGAGCCACGGAGCGTCCATGGAAGCGACGGCGAACGACCACGTGCCCGGCGGGAGCCACGGGATCCGCGTCCGCCCGGCGTTGCCGACCTGGAGCGCGAACTGGCAGATCCGACCGCTCTCCGTCACGCCGAGGTCGATACCCGCGACGCCTCCTTGCGCGAGCGGGACCCCGTCCACGCGCGCGACGATCTCGACCGAGGCCGGTCGCATAGGCGCGCCGTCGAGCACCAGATCCTCCACGTCGTCGGAGCCGGCCGCGAGCGTTCCGAGCGGGTGAGCAGCGATGGCGTACATGCCACCGCGCGAGCCGCCGGTGCGCATGACATCCATCGAGTTCGGATAGGCAATGGCTAGTTCGTGCTCGGCCGTTCCGACGCCGGTCACGACGAACGAGCCGTCCTGCTCGAACTCGACGAGCTGCGGTCTCCACTCGAGAACGTGGGTGCTCAGGGCATCGGCGACGAGTGGGCGTACCAACAGCTTCAGCACGCGCAGGGCTTCGGCGTCCAGGCCCTCGACCCGCCCGCGCACCGTTCGGACGGCGGGGAGGACGATGTCGTGAGTGTCTGGAGCCGCGGTGGCGTCGACGATCGCGTACGACCAGGCCGAGCGCGCGACGAACAACGAGTACACGACGCCGGGATCGGTCGCGAGGGCGAAGCCGCCGTCGCTCGCGGTCGTGCCCGTGATCGTCGGGCTCGAGCCACTCGCGACCGGCGCCGTCGGGTCGAACGCCGCGGGCGCCGGCCACTGGAACGAGGCCGGTCCGCGCGAAGTGTGGGGGCGCAGCTCGATGGTTGCACCCGCGACGGGCGTGCCATCGTCGGCGCGGACGATGCCGGAGACCGTCGCTTCCTCTGCGAACAGGACATCGACCTCTCGCGTCTCACCCGTGGTCAGTCCCGCGAGAGTCACGCGCCGGCTGCGACCGTCCTCGAGGCGCACGCTCCAGTGCTGGTCGATGGCGGCGACCGAGTCGTACACCTCGTGCGTCCCGACATCGACGCCGCGCGGACGCAGGTCGTCCGGTTCGCCGAAGCGGAGCGTGGTGCTGCGCGCGAGCTCGCTGGTGAGTCGATAGTCGCCGAGGCGCTCGCCGTTCTCGTCGAGGACCCGCAGATGGACGCGCGCGGCTCCGCGAGCCACGGCGGTGTACGCGCCACCCGCTTCCACGTCGAAGATGTCCACCGCAGCGAAGCCATGGATGCGGACCTCGAGCGCGTGGTAGCCGTTCGGAACCGCGTCGAAGACCACCGCCGGGCGACCGGACATCGGGAACGCCTCGATCGTTCGGACGGTGCCGTCGGAGAGCACGAGTCGAACGACGTCCTTGGGGTACGCGAGTCTCAATGGCGCTCCGATCGCGTCCAGTTCGATCTCGACCGTCGTGCTGGAAGCGGGGTCGGGGAACGGCCAGGCGATCTGGAACACGTTCTCGGCGCCAGCGACGACGGAGTCGTGCCGGCGGACTTCCTCGAACCTGGCCGGTTCCCACATGGACGACGTCAGCGTTCCGACGGGAGCGTGCGCGACGATGCTTTGGCCGAACTCGTCGAACGGGGTCGCTGCGAGGTCCTGGAGGCCATGGGCGACGTACTCGGGACGGGGATTCCAGTGGTGCGTCGCGTAGGGCTGGTGTCCTTCCATCCACGTGACGGGATCTCCTGTCGAGGTGACCAGGCACAGGGTCGCGGTCGCCATCTCGGGGTAGGCGATCGTTCCGAGGTCGATCGCGCCCGCCTCGGCTCTCGGGATCCGCAGGCCGAACTGGGGCAGACCGCTGGCGACGACGGTGACTACGACGAGCGCATCGGGCGGTGCCGCGGCGGCGAGCGCGAAATGGCCTTCGACGTCGGTCGTCGCATCCGGGTGGTCGACGCGCCCGGCGCTCGTTCCGTCGGGTGTGGCCGGGTCCGTGCTCCAGCGAATCGTGGCGCCGACCACTGGAGCGTCGGTGTGATCGACGAGCCTTCCGACCACGAGTGGCTCGGCGAGGTCGTCGCTCTCGACCGTGCTCTTGTCGACCGTGCCGTCGTCGACCGTGCTCGCCACTTCACGGGAGCTCGCGTCCACAGCGGTCGGCGTCGTGACGACCTCGGCGAGTTCCTCGGAGGTGTCGGCCATCGCGCTCGCGTCGAGCGTCGCTGGGCCACCGGCTCCACCGTTCTCCCACGGAGCGAACGTCAACAGGGCGAGGACGGAGAGGATCGAGGCGACGAGCGTGGCGGGCAAGGGATTCATCAGGGCCTTCAGGGTTCGAGTGGCGAGCGAAGTGGACGAGCTGAGAGTGGCCGTCGCGGCGGTCGAGCGCGCCGCTTCGGCCAGGACGGTGTCGCGCGCCGCCGCCAGACCCGCGCTCTCGTTCGCGACCAGCGCGGACAACGCGGCAAGTGCGGCCGGTCCGACGACGCCTGCGAGTTCGCCGCGCAACCGCTCCAGCCCACGCTTCAGCTGCATGCGCACCGTCCCCGGCTGGCGTCCCAACGTGTGGGCGATCGTGGCCGGGTCCATGCCGTGCACGAGGCGCAGCGACACGACTTCGCGCTGGGGCGGCTCGAGCCCGTCGATGGCGGCGACCACGCGTTCGAACAGCTCGTCGTCGAGCAGGCGGCGCGTGGGGTCGTCGCTCGCGGCGGGCTCGAGCAGGGTGTCGTCGAGGGCGAGTTCGGCGCGACGGCCGCGGCGACGGTGCTCGTCGACGGCGCGGTTGCGCAGGATGGCCGCGAGCCACGAGAACACCCGCTGCTCGCCGCGCGGAGCGGATGCGGTACGCAGGGCTTCGAGGAACGTCTGCTGGACCAGGTCCTCGGGCTCGATGCCGGGCGGCGACACGTGCGCGGCGATCAACAGCAGGCGCGGCGCGGCGGCGTCGAAGTAGCGTGCGAGCGCTTCGGCGTCGCCACGCCGCGTCCAGGCGTGGAAGTCTTCGTCCCTCGGGCGTTCGGCGGCCATGGATCCAGGGGACGACGCGCCGCCGCCTGCGTCACGGGCAACTGCTCGAAACGTGGGCGGTCGCGACTTGCGTCACGCCGTGGCGTCGCGTGCCGGCCGGCGCCTGGATCGCGGCGGGGAGCGTGGGGCGCCACACGGCGGGTTGCCTGGACGGCGCGGACGGGGGCGCCGGCCGTGTGGTCACTCGGAGAGCGCTCGCGCCGTGGCACGCGCCGAGCACGGACGTCGCGGCCGCACCGAGAGGGCGAGATCGGAGGGCTCCGAGTCGAGCGGTGGTTCGAAGCCCGGACTCAGAACTCGGTCAGGACGACGGTCGCCTGGTCCGGACCATCGGGGCCCCAGCGCACTTCGACGGGGGGGCCGGTGGGTTCCACACCGAAGCCCTCGAGCTCTACACCTCGGGTGAGCGTGAGCGTGCGCGGGGGGAGAGAGAGCGACAGCCTGCCGAGCGAGTC
Source organism: Rohdeia mirabilis (assembly GCA_007750655.1). Taxonomy (GTDB): domain Bacteria; phylum Planctomycetota; class UBA1135; order UBA1135; genus Rohdeia; species Rohdeia mirabilis. The sequence goes on along the minus strand of CP036290.1, from coordinate 4,036,656 downwards.
GGTGCGCCCACGTCCTTTCGTCGTTCGCTCGCCTTGCCGTAGGCCGATGATGATCGGGCAGTCACGCAACGCTTCGCCTTCCGCGTTCGTGCACAGGATCGCTCCTTCCGCCACTTGGACCTCCATCTCCAGGCGATTGGCTTTCCTTGGGTCCATGGTGTGGAGACCTGGGAACCTTTCGGACCAGCTGGCGCCGGTGCCGAAGACTGTCAACTTGAACGCGCATGTGCCGGGAGAGATCCCGTCGATATGCACCGGTGTGTCGTCCACCGGTACGGTGACCAGGAGGACGAGCCTCGGGCGCTCCAGGCGGCGCGACCACGAGTGTCCGCCGACGTCCGCCTCTTCCTCGTGAAACTCATAGGTGCCGTACAGAGTGGCTTCGATCGGGTGCGGGCGCTGTCCGGTGAACCGCAGCTCGATTCGTCCAGGGGCGAGGTGGTCCAAGGCGATCTGGAGGTCGTGAACGTCGTCGTTACCGGCTTCGAACTGCGCGATCGGGAATTCCGGTCGATTGGAGATGTTGGTCGTCGTTTCGAAACTCCGCGCTGAGAGCGGAAGCACAGCCAGAAGTTCGAAGGGCGAGGTAGGAACCGCGAGCGGGCCGAAGCTGCCGTCGCTATTCACGAGCCGAGACACGGTCTTGTGGTAGTCAGGTCGACTTGCCGCTGGGCCGATCGACGGCAATGACGCGGCATCGCCGGCCCTCGACCGGATCTCGAGGTCGAATCCATCGACGACATCCGAAGCGTCTGCGGCGAGGCGTCCGCTGATCGAGCGCCAGGCAGGTAGCCGCAGTTCGACCCCGTCGGCGCTGGGCTCCGCCGACGTTTCGGCGTAGATCCAAGGTGAGAGGAACGCGAGGACGTCGTAGTCGCCATCCTCAGGGACCCGCACTTCGAATCGACCTTCGTTGTCCGTCGTTCCAACGATCCGCGAGTTCGCACCTTTGAGGCGCGTCGGGAGTCCGACGTACCGCAAGGGCGGGAGCGAAGGTCGGGCGTGAGACTCGTCGAGTTGGCTGGTGCAAACTTCGATGTCCACGCCGCTCACGGGAGCACCAAGTTGCGTGAGGACGACGCCTCGCACTCTGTGCGCCTGACGGAGGTCGATCTCGACGCTCGTCGTGGCACCTGGCAGGCACTCGACGATCTCTCGGGTGGTAAGGACACCTTCGATCCCGATAGCGGTGACTTGAGTGCACCGGCTCGGGAATCGAACGAACACGGCCCAGCCATCGTCCTCGATCGAGGTCGGTGCAATCGTCCTCGACGATGTCGGCGTTACCCCCTTCGACGAGAGGAGGACCGACAACCACAATTCGTCGATGGGCTGCCCGTCCTCGTCGAGTACGCGTAGGCGCAGAGTCGAGTCCCCTTCGACGAACACGTCGTGGGTCGAGCCGCGCCGCACGCCTGTCACGACGACAGGCTTGAAGTGCCGCGCCTCGAAGTGCAGCTCGTGGTCGCCCTCTGGCACGTCGTCCCAAGTGGCGACATCGCTCGCGGCACTCGTGGGAGGGCGCCGCCGTCCATCGGACGACACGAGCCAGAGCCAAGGTCCCGTGCTCGCATCCGGAGTGAAGAGCGACTGACCAGGTCTCGACCTCAGGTGCGCCACGACCCGCTGACCGGGCCCAATCTCGGGTACCTCGAAGTCGAGCACCGTCTCTTCGCCTGCCCTCACGGTCGCTGTGATCTCCGATTGGAAGCTCGCGCTACCGATCGAGAGCCTGGCGCCGCCCGCTGGAACGGCGGGGAACGCGAACCGGCCGGACGAGTCGACCGGTGCGGCTCCAAGGAATCCCGCGCGAGGCTCCAGTTCGGCACGCGGCGTCCAGGTGTGCCTCAGTGCAACGGTCCTCGGCAGCCAGTTCGGCACGGAGCCGTCCGGCGCTCGCACCCGACCTGTGATCCATCCGGTCGGCGCCAGACGCAGGTCGCCCAGGTCGAGCGTTTCGCCCGCGCGTTCGAGCGGCACCTGCAGCTCGAACTCGGGGCCTGCGATCGGCGTCACCTGCACCGCGAGGGCGCGCGAACAGTCGGCACTCACGCGGATCGCGAACGTTCCGTCCTCGGCGGTGGTGGTCGCGCCCGACTCCGGAACCTCGTCGGGCTGCAGCGGCAGCCGCGACAAGGCCAGCGGTGTCCTCAGCTCGATCCACTCGACCACCGCATCGCTCACGGGCCGCCCGTCCGGATCCACGAGGCGCGCCCGCAGGTCGGGCACCGCCACGAGGTCTGCGTCCGCAGTGCCCGCCGCCACCTCGCTGGGCGCGTCCACGGTCGAACGCTCGGCGCGACGGACCGGCGCGACCAGTCCCACGCTCGGAGCGTCGGCCACGGCGTCACCCGCGACCAGCACCGGAACGTCCGCGTCGTCGGTTCCACCGAGTACGAGCGCGAGACCCAGGCCCAGCAGCAGGATCACGGCACCCAAGAGCCACGCCAGTCCGAACGGAAGACCACTCGCTCCCAACGTCTTGCCGGCGATCGCCGTCGGCACGACTCCATCGGCACGCGGGACGTACTCGGCCCGCACCGCTCGCGGATCGAGCAGTAGCGCGCACACGGTCAGCCCGAACAGCGCGTCGCCGCCGGGCAACGACTCGCGCAGCAGCTCGAGCCCACGCTTCAGCTGCATCCGCACGGTGCCGGGCGCGCGCTCCAGTTCCTCGGCGATCGCCCCGGGGCCGAGTCCGCCCAACAGCCGTCGCTCGAGCACCTCGCGGTACGGGGACGGGAGGCGGTGGACCTTCTCGACGACGAGCTCGAAGAACTCCCGCTCCGCCAGGTGATCGACCGCGAGTCGCTGCAGCGCCGGTTCGTCGACCAGCTCGCGCACGTCGGCGCCCTGCGGTTCGAGCGTGCGCCGCCGCTGCAGGTCGATCGCCTTGTACCGCAGGATCGAGGCCATCCAAGCGGTCGGACAGCCTTCGCCGCGGTAGGCGTCCGCCGACGCGATCGCTTCCGCGTACGTCGACTGGATCAGGTCCTCGGCCTCGTCGACCGAGCGTGCCGCGTGAACGGCGAGCACACGGAGGTGCGGGGCCGCGGCGCCGAAGAAGCGTGCGAGCGCCTCGACGTCACCGCGGTCCCGGTAGGCAAGGAAGTCGGTCTCCCTCGGGGATTCAGTCACCGGGGGTTGTCGATCGAACGGCGAGAACGTCACGAAGATCTGTCGGAAAGTGCCCAGGGCAGGTGGGGCGTGCGGTCCGAAGCGGCTGCGGAGGCGCTCGGCACCGGTGGAGCGGACGCTCGAACCCGGCGCCGCAGCGGGACCGGACCCAGGCTACCCGCGCCCATCGAGGTGGAGGGCGACGGCTTCGCGGTGGTGCGCCTGGGAGCGGGTCCGAAGGCGCCGCGGCGACGGCGGTCGACCCGAGGTGGGCGAATCGACACGGGCCTCCGCGGCGGCCGGATCTGCGACGCGGTCCTGCGCGCCGGGCGGCCATGTGCTCGGCCCGGTGCTCGGCCCGGTGCTCGGCCCGGGCGACGAACTCGTACCGCGCGCCCCCCCTAGTCCAGGGTCGCCGCGATCGGAGCGACGTCCGCGCCCGCGACCACCTCGAGCTCCGCGTAGAACGTCCCGCGCCGTGCCGGGGACTGGTCGCGCAGACTCAGTTCGTAGATGCCCGGCACCAGGTGCAGGTCGAGCGCGAACTCCGGCTCGTCCGCCGCGCGCGTCAGGTAGCGGCTGATGACCTCGACTCCGGTCGTCCCGTCCGTCACCCGCAGCCAGACCTTCGTCGGCGCACCGCTGCGCCCCGTGTACGGCAGGACTCGCAGCGGCACGCACACGCCGCGCTCGAGCTCGATCCGCAGCGTGCGGTACAACTCGCTCGTGACTTCGACGTCCACGCGCTTCGGCGGCGAGCCAGCCGTGTCGATGCACAGGGTGTAGGTCCCCGGCTCGAGCGGCGACGTGACGAAGCGGCCCGCGCTCGTTCCCACGACGGCGTGGGCGTTCTCGCCCGCGTGCAGGACGCGGATCGACGCCTGCTCGACGGCCGCACCGTCCGCGTCGACCAATTCGATCTCGAGCTGTCCGAAGAGCGGCGGCCGCACGAGACCCAGGTCGAGCGCCTCGCCCACGCCCAGTTCGATGCGCGCCAGCTCGACGTCCGCGGGGAAGCCGCCGCCGGCCGTCACGAGGCGGTACTCACCGGCGCCGAGGGGCGCGAACGTGAACGATCCGTCGGCCGCGACGGCGACGAATGCGCTCGCGTTCCAGTCCGTGCGCTCGAGCTTCAACAGGATCAGGCTCGGATCGACGGGTTCGGACGGCCAGGTCCCGGTCACGCTCGCGGTCGCGCGTTCCGCCGCGGTCAGCACCACCTCGAGAACCTGGTCGGACGGAACGACGCCCGTTCGCCGGCACTGGGCCAAGCCCGACGCGCGTCCCGACAGCGTGGGAGCATGCAGCGCGAGATCGAGCGCGACGCCGTCCGCGAGGCCGTGGATGGTCGCGCGACCGTCCGCATCGGTGCGGGCCGTGGAGCGGTACCAAGGCCGAATCTCCGCGTCCGGCTCGAGGGCGACGACGTGCCAGCCTTCGACCGGAGCACCGTTCTCGTCCACGAGCCGCACCGCGAGCGATCCACCGTTCGCGACGACCGGGTTCCACTCGAAGTGCTCGCCGTCGTCGAGTTCGCGATCCTCACGCGCCAGGAAGAAGTCGGCCATGTGCGCCGTGAAGTCGTAGTCGCCCGGCAGCAGTCCGGTCAGTTCGAACCGGCCCTCGTCGTCGGAATGCGCGACCGGATCGGCCACGTACCGTCCGAGTTCGGCTTCGAACTGACCGAGCGCGCGCGTGCCTTCCCACTCGGCGCGGATCTCGGCGTTCGCGATCGGAGCGTCGGTGCGGTCGGCGATGCGACCGTGGACCGTTGCGCCCTGGGTCAGCTGCAGGTCGAGCTCGAGTTCGGAGCTGAAGTGGATGTAGCCGCTCGCCCAGGCCACCAGACCGCTGTCCGCCTCGAGCGGGCGCGCGACGATCAACACATAGCCGGCCGGGACCTCGCGCGTGTCGAAGCGACCGTTCTCGTCGGCCGCGATCAGGATGCCCTCGAGGTCCATCGACTTCTTCGAGCCCTCGAGCTCGCCCGGCGCGAGTTCCGAGCCTTCGAAGATCTCGCGCGCGTCCTCGTCGACGCCGATCGCGAGGCGTGCGAACGGCACCGGCGCTCCGGACGGGTCGAGCACGCGCCCGAACAAGCGGTGCCCCTTCGCGCCGAGCACGAACTCGAGGTCGTCGCCGCAGTCCTCGACCTGCGCCGGTTGCCAGTCGTCGTGGCGCGCGATCAGCAGCGCTTCGGGGTCCACGTGGTCGATCTCGAAGACTCCGTCGGACGCGGTCGTTCCGAGCACGTGCATGACCCGATGGTGCGTCGGGTCGATGCGCAGGATCTCGGCACCGGCGACCGGTTCGCCCTTCAGATCGACGACGATCCCACCGGCCGTGGTGCCTTCGGGGAGCGCGATCTCGAGCTCGCGCCGTTCGCGGGTGTCCACGCGGATCGTCGCGCCGCCGAGCTCCGTCGCGACCAGATAGGGGCCCGGGACCAGGTCGTCGAAGAACGCGGAGCCCGCTGTGTCGGTGCGTCGCTCCGAACCGATCTCGCCGCTCGCACGCCGCAGGTAGAGGCCGACGTCCGCCGCCGGTCGCCGCGAGTCCTCCCACACGACGCGCACGTCGAGCGCGCGCCCCTCGGCAGCCACGGCGGCGAGTGCGGGCGTCGATGTGACGGCCGTCCGTTCGATCCGCAGCGGCGTCGCCTGCGCCAGGTCCGGCGCGAGCGGCACGTCCGCACCGTCGCTCGCAAGTTCGACCGGCGGCGCACCGCCCGACTCGCGCCCGAGCGAGGACGACGCCTCCTGCGGGTCCCACACGACGAAACCGACGACGACGACCACGAGGGCGGCGATGGCGAGCGAGATCCAGTGCTTCACGATGATGGCTCCGAAGAGGGGAGTGGTGGTGGTGAAGACACCCTGGGCGGTGGTCGCGGCGGCGGCGGAGGCCTGCGCGCTCGCACCGACGGACGTGAGCAACGACTCGCGCACGGCGGCCAGTCCTCGGCCTTCGAGCACGAGCCCGCCGACCAACGCAGCCGCTCCGGCCGGAACCGCTTCGCGCAGGCGTTCGAGCCCGCGCTTCAGCTGCATGCGGACCGTGCCCGGTGACCGACCCAACGCGTGCGCGATCGCCGTCGGCTCGAGGCCGTGCACGAGACGCAGCGCGAGGACCTGGCGCGACGGACCGTCGATGCGCTCGATGGCCGCGGTGACCTGCTCGAACAGCTCGGCGTCGGCCGCGAGTTCGAGCGGGCCGCGCGCCGGTTCGATGGCATCGGGTAGATCGTCCGAGCGCTCGCGTTCGGCACGGGAACGGCGCCGACGTCCGAGATCGAGCGCGCGGTGGCGCAGGATCCCGGCCAGCCAGCTCTCGATCGGCCGCGAACCGTCGAACGACTCGGCGTCCCGCATGGCCACCAGGAACGTGCTCTGCACCAGGTCCTCGGCCTCGGCGGCGTCGCGGCACAGGTGGCCGGCGAGCACCGTCAGGCGCAGGGCCGTGGCGTCGAACACGGTCGCGAGTTCCTCCGGCGCGCCGCTCTTCGCGAAGCGCAGGAAGGCCGCGGTGGCCGCTGTGGACGAGGAGTCACGGGGTGTCATGCCAGCGGTGTGCACGGCGCGGGGCGAGCGTCACGGCGAAGGTCCTGGAAAGTCGCGGGACGCCGGTCGCCGGGAGGGCGTCGGCGCTGCGGGAAGCGCTGCTCTGCGACGGACGCACCGGCGGTGCCCCGACACGACCCGCCGCTCCGTCGCACCGTCGGACCGCCCAACCCTGTCTGCACCGAAGCGGCTCGGGCGTCCGCGGCGTCGCGGCTCCGGAACCGGAAGCGCTCCGCCGCTGTGAGCCGGGCTGCACGTCGGGCGGACCCCAGGCTATCCTCGCCGCCATGCAGCAACCGACCAACGGCCTCCTCGTGGGCACGCGCAAGGGTGGGTTCGCCCTGAAGCGCTCGAGCGACGGCACCTGGCGGCAGGTCGGGGACCCGATCCGCCTCGGCGTCCAGGTCAACGACTTCCAGCAGGACCCGCGGCGGCCGGAGGTCTGGCTGCACACGGCGGGCGGCGACTTCCACCTGGGCCCGACCGTCTTCCGCTCGACGGACGCCGGCGGCACCTGGGCCGAGGCGTCGAAGCCGCCCGCGTTCGACCAGGTCACGGAAGAGGGCGCCGAGCCGCGGCACGACGGCACGTCGCGCGGGCTCACCGTGCAGCGCAGCTTCTGGTTCGCGCCGGGCCACGCGAGCGAGTCGGACACCTGGTACGTGGCGACGACGCCGCAGGGCCTGTTCCGCAGCGAGGACGGAGGCGACACGTGGAGCGGGGTCGACGGCTTCAACCACCACCCGCAGTACCGCACGTGGACCGGCGAGCCCCCCGGCCCGCCCGACGGTCCGTTCCTGCACTCGGTGCTCGTCGATCCGCGCGACGCGTCGCACCTGTTCGTCTCGATGTCGGCCGGCGGCACGTTCGAGTCGCACGACGCGGGGAAGAGCTGGGCGCCGATCAACGCCGGCGTGCGCGTGGACTTCGGTCCCGAGCCGTACCCCGAGTTCGGCCAGGATCCGCACTGTGTGATCCAGCACCCCGCCGATCCGGACCTGCTCTACCAACAGAACCACTGCGGCATCTACCGCGTCGACCTGCGCGAGGGGCGCCAGTGGTCGCGCATCGGCGACAACATGCCGAAGGAGATCGGCGACATCGGCTTCGGCATCGTCGGTCACCCCACGCGACCGGGAACGGTCTGGGTCCTGCCGATGGACGGCACGCGCACCTGGCCGCGCACGGCGCCCGGTGGGAGACTCGCGATGTACCGCACCGACGACGGCGGCCAGTCGTGGACCCGTCAGGATTCGGGACTGCCGGCGTGCGGCTCGTGGATCGGCGCGAAGCGGCAGGCGCTGGCCGTGATCGGTGCACCCGACGCGCCGGAGGTGTGCTTCGGCGCGACCTGCGGCGAGGTCTGGGTCGGTCGCGACGGCGGCGAGCGTTTCGAGTGCGTCGCGCGTCACCTGCCCGAGATCTACTCGCTCGCTCCGGCCGTGCTGGCGTGAAGGTCCGCGTCAGCAGTCACCTGTTCGAGTACACCGACGGCCGCGACGAGTTGGAGGCCACCGGTGCGACCGCGCGCGAGCTGTTGCGCGACCTCGACGGCCGCCACCCGGGCCTCTACTTCCGCGTGGTGGACGAGCAGGGCGCGCTGCGTCGGCACATCAACGTCTTCCTCGGCAACCGCGCCGAGCGCGACCTCGACCAGCCGCTCGGCGAGGTGGATCGGGTGCACGTGCTCGGTGCGCTGAGCGGCGGCTGAGCCCGCGCGGCGTCGCCGAACGGGAAGGACCGCGCCGGAGCACGTGGCTCCGGCGCGGTCCTGTCGTTCCCGGGGACGGTGGTGGTGCGCGCCGCGACCTGCGACGCGCGGACCTCAGCGGATCAGCGTGTAGCTGCCACCCGAGGTCTCGGCCATCCGACGCAGCTCGGGCTGGTCGCCGCCGATGCAGACCACGTGGATCGTCACGCCGCGGTGGGCGTTCCACAGCGCGACGTGGTCCGCGATCGTGCCCGTGTCGAGCACCTCGCCGACCGACGGCGCACCGTCCGACAGGAGCATGATCGTGTCCACGTCCGGGTCCTCGAAGGCGACCTGCAGGGCCTCGTAGACGTTGGTACCGCCGTCCGGGGAGAGCCGTTCGACGAAGGCCTGGATGGCCGTCAGCGTCTTCTTCTTGCCGACGCTCTTCAGCCGGTCGGACCAGGCCTTCGCGCCGTTCGAGAAGCGCACCACGTTCACGAGCGCGCTCTCGGGGAGTTCCTTCAGGAAGTAGTTGAGCTCGTTCTGCGCGACCTCGAGGCGCGTTCCGCCACGCGGCTTGCGGTCCTTCTCGCCGTCGCCGCCGGTCGTCGGGCCGCGCGGACCGCCGGTGCGCGGCGCCATCGGTTCGGCCATCGAACCGGAAGCGTCGATCACGAAGGTCAGGCGCTCGGAGTCGAGTTCGACGCCGAAGAACGAGCCGGCGACGGTGTTGTTCTCACCGCTCTCGGCCGCCTCCTCGGCAGCCTGTTCGCGCTTGGCGAGCAGGTCCGTGTACTCCTTCTCGGACAGCGGCACGAACCCGGACGCGTTGTCCTTCCACCAGCGCGGCCACACGCCGGGGTTGCGGAAGCGTTCGCCCGTGAGTTCTTCGAGCGCGTCCATGACGAGCTTCGCGATCCGCCCGTCGAGCCGCTCGAGCGACGCGACCAACGCAGCCGTGCTCTCGTGGGAGCGCGAGAGCAGGAGCGCTTCGACCGCGGCGCGCTGGGTGCCCCACGGAACTTCGGGGCCGAGCGCCGCGGAGAACAGGTCCTCGTAGGCGCCGCCGATCCGCGCGAGGCTGACGAGCGCGGCGTTCTTCTTCTGCGAGGGCTCCTCCTTCGACCAGCCGACCAGGTCCTCGACCCATTCCGGATCGCCGCCGTACAGCTCGGAGGTGAGCTCGACGAGCAGGGCTTCCTCGGTCTCGGTCGCGGCCTTCTTCAGAGCGCGGTCGAGCAACTTGCGCGCCCCTTCCGTGCCGCGCAGGGCCAGCGTGCGCAGCGCTTCGACGCGGACCATCAGGTCTTCGTCCTCGATCATCTCGCGCAGGAACTTCTCGGCCGAGCTCGACGGCGTGCGACCGATCGCGCGGGCGCAGAACGCGCGCGCGGCCGGGACGACGAGACCGGGCCCGTGCTTGACGGCGGCGTCGGCGAAGCTCTCCGAGCCGCGCTTCGACAACAGATCGGCGAGGAACGAGGTGAACTGGTGTCCTTCGCTGCCCGTCGTCGGGCCGCGTCCACCCTGGGGCGCGGGGTTCGCGAGCGAACGTTGGACCTCTTCGAGCACTTCTTCCCAGCCCTTCGCGGAGCCCCAGGCGATCGCGCACTCGGCGCGCTCGCTCGGTCCGTAGGCGGGGTTGAGGAACGTGCCCCGCGCGCGGTCGAGCATCGAACGGTCGCCGCGATCGGCGAGTTCGACCATCGCGGCCGTGCGCACGCGGCGGTTGCGGCTGTCGAGGCTGCTGCGCAGTTCGGCCTCGTCGAGCTTCGGCGCGAGCTTCTCGAACGCCAGTCCCCCGACGCCCGCGAGGGGCTTGCCGCGCGTGGGATTCGCCTCCGCGGCGGCCACGGCGTTCGGATCGAGGTCGGCGATCGAGTCGGCGAACGCCTTGTACAGCTCGGTGTACCAGCGCTCGTCCTCGTCGATGTCGAACTCCTCGGCGTGCAGCTCGAGCGCGCGCACGCGGACGGCGGCCATGGCGGGGGACTCGACGACCTTGACGAGCCACTCGCGCGCGATGCCGCCGCTGGCTCCGAGGGTCTCGATCGCCGCGATGCCCTCGAGCGAGTTGTCCGCGTTCGCCGCCAGGTTCGCGAGCATCTCGCGCACTCGACCCGAGAGGTCCTTGGACTTCATGAAGCCCGACAGTGCGCGAATGGTGCGCGCGCGCGCGATCTCGCGCTTCAGGACGCCGCCGTCGAGAGCGAGCGCGAAGCCGGCGAGCGCGTCGGGCGTGCCGATCTTGGCGAGCTCGGTCAGCGTCTCGATCGAGACGCGGTCGCCCATCAGGCGGATGCGACCGACCAGTTCCTCCACGTCGTCGACGGTGGTGGCAACGCAGGTCGCCGCGGGCGCGGCGAGGGAGTTGGACGAGTGGGCGAGCGGACTCGGAGCAGCGACGAGGAAGCTGGCGAGTCCGACGAGCGCGAGGTGACGGATCACGGAGTGCGCGCGGGGCTGTGAGGTGCTGGAGTGGGGAACGACCAGGGGCGCGGATGGGGGGGGGCGCCCAGGGTCGGGGACTCTCATTACACACCATCCGAAGCTGTGCCTACCGTCGGGCTGGCGAGTACCGATCGGAGCCCTCCGTATCCGCCCCCTTCGGTCCCGGAGCCGGCGATCGGGTTGCCGGGGCGCGCGCGCGGCGTGCGCTTCGATCCCGCACGGCCGGTGCCATTCGGCACGCCGTCGGGCACTCTCCGGTCGACCCATGACGCACCGGGCCGGAGACACGGCCGGTGTCTCTTCGAGTTCCGATTCGGATCAGCGCCTCCCGCACGCCAACGGGCCCGGACCGGGTGAACCGATCCGAGCCCGCTCGCGAGTCCGTCCGACCGAACTGCGCGGAGTCAGCGGCCGCCGTCCTTCTCCCCGTCCTTCTCCTTCTGGCGCTCGATCTTGGCTTCGAGCAGGCGCCGGTTGTTCCGCGAGTCGCGCAGGGCGAGCTCGACGATGCCTTTCTCCTCTCCCTTCAGGGTGCCCTCGGCCAACAGTTCGGTAGCGAACCGGGTGGCCTGCGCGTACATCTCGAGTGCGCGGTCGTACTCGCGCTCCAGGTAGAAGTGCAGGATCACCGCGCCGTCGTTGAGGTAGCCGGGGTTCTCCGGATCCAGAGCGAGCGCCTTCTCGTAGGCGGCGAACGAGGTCTCGTACATCGGCATGTACGTCTCGCGTTCCTTCTCGGACATTCCCGTCCGGCCCTTGCGCCCCACGTGCATGTCGGCGGCGTCGCGATAGAAGAGGCCGACGTTGTTCCAAAACTTGTGGTTCTGCGGGAACGCCTCGGCCTGGATCTCGCTGCAGAAGCCGGCGTCGAGCAGTGCGGGCGGGTTCTGCTCCATGCAGTGCCTGATCAGTCCGTACAGCACGTTGACGCCCGGCGCGTCGTTCGCGACCGAGGACACCAGCGACGCGCGGTCGATCTCGGCCAGCGTCTTGAAGGCTTCGATCGCCTCGGCGTGCTTGCCGCCGGAGAACCGCAGGCGACCGATGTAGTACCAGTTGGCCGTGTACGCGGGCCACAGCTCGAGCGAGCGCATGAAGGCCTTCTCGCCCTCCTCGTAGCGCGCCGGATCGTTGAAGGCGAGCAGCGTGTACCCGAGCCACCAGTCGACGGTCGCCATGCGCGCGTCCGTCCTGGCGGCGCGCTTGGCGAAGGCCGCGCGACCCGATTCGAGCGCCGCGAGCATCTTCTCGACGCCGAGCGTGCCGTAGGCGCGGCCGTAGTCGAAGCCGGCGGGTTCTTGACCGATCGCCGCTCCGTACGCGGCCGCCGCGGCGTCCAGATCGCCGCCGAAGGCGTGGATGTCGCCCAGGAGCGTGTCGAGCGAAGCGAGGTAGCCACGCTCGCCCTCGCCGCGCGGGCGGCCGCAGAGTTCGATCGCCTTCGTCGTGCTGGCGACGGCCTTCTCGAGCATCTTCGCGGCGCGTTCCTTCTGGGCCTCGTCACCCATGATCGAGGCGTACACACCGAGTGCGCCGCGACCCATGAGTTCGTGGGCCTCGACGCTGCCGGGGTAGTGCTCGATCGCCGACTCCGCCGCCGCCATCGAGGCCGCACTGTCCCCGTCGTGACGACAGACGCGCGCCAGGTACAGGTGCGCGTCGCGGTAGCGCGTCGGGTCCGCCGCGATCGCTGCCGCCAGTTCGCGGCGCGCGTCGGCGATCATGAATCCGGCCTGCGTCGTGTCGCCCGCCGCGAGGTCGCGCTCGACCTTCGTCGCGAAGGCGATGCCCCACAGGTAGGTGTAGTCGGGTCCTTCGTTCCCGGCGCGGCGCAGTTGCCCCAGCTGGCCGAGCACTTCCTCGGCGCTGCCGCGGCTGAGTTCGAGGCGCAGCAGCCAGATCCGGCCGCGCGCTTCATCGAGATTCGCGGCCGCCTGGAACGCCTCTTCGGCTTCCACGAGCTTCGACTCGTCGAGGGCCGCGCGGCCCTTCTCGATCAAGTCGTCGACCTCGTCCCGCAGCGCGACGGCGTCGGACGCGGTGGCGGGCGCCGGGGGCTCGACGCACGGAGCGGCGTGAAGTCTCACCGGAAGGGCGGCGAGGGGCAGGGCACAGAGAATCGAGAGCAGCTGCATGGGATCCGTTGTCGGTTTCACTCGCCGGGGCGGGCCCAGTCGAGAATCGTGTGGTCCGTGGGACCGGTCGCCGCATCGTCCCCGAACTCGGGGCGCGCGAACCAGACCTGGGTGATCATGGGACGGGGATTGGGGCCGATCTCCACCGCGCGCTCGAACCAGGTGCGCGCCACGTCGGCGTCGCCCTCGTGTTCGAGCCACAGCACGCCGAGGTTCTCGTGGGCGTCGCCCCAGGCCTCGGTCAGGATCGGCCGTTCGTCCGCGGGGAGGTCGTCCGCCTCCAGCTGGGACGCTCCTAGCTCGACGGCGCGCAGGAGCAACTCCTCGGCGCGGTCGAGCTCGGTGTGCAGGTAGTAGACGTGGACCAGCGCGGCGTCGTTGATGACGCGCACGTCGTCGGGCAGGAGCTCGGCCGCGCGGGCGTAGGCGGCCGCGCTGCGCTCCATGATCTCGAGCGCCCGCGCGAAGCGTTCGCGCGCGGCGTCGTCGTCGCCGGCGGCCATCAGCTCGCGACCTTCCAGCTCGATCGCGACGGCCAGGTCGCGATTCAGGAAGCCGGCGTTGTTCGCGAAGTTCCCGTCCGTCGGGACCAGTTCGGTCACGAGGTCGGCGAGGCGCGCGCCCTCGGCCAGGTCGCCACCCGCCACCGCGTCCGTCGAGAGTTGGAAGAGGCCCTGGATGCCCGACTGCAGTTGGCCCTCGATGCTCCACTCGATGCCGCGCGCGAACACGTCGTTCGCGGACAGGAACCAGCGTTCGGCCGCGTCCGCGTCACCGGCGTAGTAGTCGACCCAGCCGTGCGCGATGCGGGCGACGGCGCGCCAACCCATGGCCGCCTGGTCCCAACCGACCGGTTCCTCGAGGGTGGCCTCGATCTCGGAGACGCGTGCGAACCACTGGTCGGCGCGTTCGAAGCGGCCGCGTCCGATCGCGCTCGCGTCCGCAGCCGCGTCGGGACCGGGGAACTCGGCCAGGCCCAGGTCGAACAGCGCCTTGGCCGCCTCGAAGCGCGCGCTGGGCGAGTCGGGATAGCGATCGGCGTAGGCGGCTGAGACCGACGCCACTTCGGAGGGGCCACCGACGCGCTGTGCCAGCTCGGTCAGACGCGGACGCAGCGTCTCGTCCTCGGGCAGGTGTTCGAGTCCGGTCCGGACGGCTTCGAGCGCGCGGCGCGTGTCGGCCACGTCGTTCGTCTCGACGCTGCGGTACAGGTGCAGGTTGGCGAGCGTGTTCCAGGCGTCGGCGCGGTCGCGGTTCGCGCCCACGAAGCGCGCCACCAGTTCGAACGCGGTGTCGAAGTCCGGCGCGCCCGAGTCGGCTCCCGCGCGGCCGTCGGCGCGTTCGGCGTAGGCCAGGTAGGCGGAGGTGGCGAGCACTTCGAGCGCGCCCTGCTCCTCGTCGTCCGGCGCGCCGACGAGCGGCGTCCACAGCTTCGCGCCCGACTCGCTCGCGAGGTCGCGCGCGGCCGACGCAGCCTCCCAGGCTGCGACACCGCGACCGAGTTGGTAGGCGGCGCGGGCGCGACCGAGCAGCGCGCGCGGCGACGGCTCGCAGTCGTCGTAGGCGCGCAGCGCATCCTCGAACGCCGACACCACGTAGACGCCGTTGGCCTGTTGCGCGATGAACTGGGCGCCGAGCAGCACGAGACCGTCGGCGCGCGCGAGGAGCAGGTCCTGGCGCCCCGGCGCGATTTCGAGGGCGCGGTCCACCTCGACCAGCGCCGCGCTCGGATCGCCCTCCGCGAACAGAGCGCGCGCCGCGTCCGCGTGGGACTCGGCGCGCTCGGCGGGCGAGGCGGAGGCCTCCTGGGTGTCGGCGCCCGACGCGGCCGGGGGCGGCGGGGCGGGCGCGTCGGTGCTCCTCGCGGTCGAGCCGCAGGACACGGGCAGAGCCGCGAGCGCGCACAGGAGGAGGAGGGTCGACGGGCCCGTGGCGCGTCGCCGGTCGCGGAATCGAATCATGGGGCGGGCATCCTACGGTCGCGGCGGCGCGGCCCGCGGGACTGGGGCTGGGACGGGAAGCTCGGGGACGGACGGCGGGGGGTCGGGCGGCGCGGGGAGCGGTGGGTTCGCCGGCGCGCCGAGCGGGCCGCGGTGGGGGCTCTTTCGAACTCGGGCCCGAGGTCGAGGCGGCTGGGGATCGGACGGGGATCGGGCTCGGTCGGCGGTGCGGGGCGATTCGGTCCCGCTGCAGGTCCGGGTGGGGAGCAGGTCGGAGGCAAGAAGCGCGCCGCGCAGCGGCTACCATCCGCCCTGCACCGGGGCGGAAGATGGGCCCGCGTCCATCGTCCCAGCGCCCGCGCCGGCCCGCTCGCCGCGGTCCGAGCGATCCGTGCCGCGGTCCGGCCCACGATCCGGTCCGCGTTCCGACTCGATCCGATCCGATCGTCCCCGCGTCGATCGGAGGGTCCGACCCGGTGCTCCGTCGGGCCGCTCCATCCAGCGGCGGCCTCCCGACGGTCGCCCACGCGTTCCCGCTCCCACACGCCCATTCGCGCATGCGCTCCAGCACGTCCAGCTCGCCCCGAGAGGGTCTCCGCCGCCCCGGTTCCCGCCGTTCCGCGGCCTCTCGGTGGAGTTCCGTCCGCGGACTCGGGCTCCTGGCGGGCCTCGCCCTGACCCTCGCGAGCTGCGACAGCGCGGCCTGCGTGTTCTCGGTCGAGGGGTGTTCGGGCACCGGTGCGCCCTCGGGGGCCCTCGGCGCGGCCGCCGCTCGACCCGCCGCCGGCAACTGGATCCTGCCCACGGCGCCGACCCTCCAACAGTCGCTGCCCTCCGGCGGTGGGATCGACCCGCGCAGCCCCGTGGTGCTGCGCTTCTCGGAGTCGCTCGCGCCCACGACCGTGGTCGGCGCCTTCCAGCTGCGCACCGCCGAAGTGGGGGGGACGGTCGTGCCCCTGCAGACCCAGACCGTGCTCGTGGGCGACGGCCGGATGGTGGTCCTGGTGCCGACCGCGCCGATGCCGCTGTCGACCGCGATCCAGGTCGTGCTGCTCGACACGGCCGAAGTGACCGACCTGACTGGCCAGTCGCTGCCGACGAACCCCGGTGCGGTCCTGACCAGTTTCACCGTCGCCGCGGCGCAGATCGACGAGCCGAGCGTGGTCGCGACCTTCCCGCCCGACGGAGCGTTCGACCAGAGCGAGGTGGGGGAGATCGTCGTGGTCTTCGATCGCGACATCGACCTCGACACCGTCGACGACGACTCGTGGGTCGTGCAGGTCGACGCCGCCGATCCCGTCGCCGATCCGCCCGCCAATGCGGCCCAGGGGCAGGCGATCTTCGGCGTGAGCCAGCCCATTCCGCGCGTCTGGCGCTGGCGTGCCACCGACGCCGCCGGCGTGGCGTTGCCGCTCGGGCGCGAGGTCGACGTGGACCTGACGCTCTCGCCCACCGGTTTCGAGATCGCGGACGACGACGCGAACGCTCTGCCCGAGACGACGATCTCCTACCGCACGGCGAGCGTGCTCGCGCCGAGCGACATCCGTCTGGTCTCCTCGCCCGACGACGCGATCGGCATCGCGAACCTGACGCCGGGCAGCGGCAACGAGCTGGTCATCGAGGTGGACGTGGATACCGCCGAGGACGGCGACCGGCTCGACCTGTACTTCACCGGACCGAACCCGAACGCACCCGGCGAACTGTTGGCTCTGCGACGCGCGTTCGAGTTCACCGATCCGGGGCCGATCGCCACGGCGCAGGTCCTGCGCGACGGACTCGATCTGACGACGTCGGTGGCGCCGCTCATGGCGCGCTTCGGCGACGGCAACGTGACGATCGCCGCCACCTTCACGGCGGGCCCGATCACCACGACGGCCGTGATCTTCGACTCGAACGCGATGCTCGCCGGCAACCAGCCCGCGCGACTCGACACCGTGGCGCCGGAGATCCTGCTGCTCGACCGGTCCGTGGACGTCGACACCTACGTGCACGACGCGGGCGACGTGGTCTTCGAAGGCGTGGCCAGCGAGGCGCTCTCCGGCCTCGAAGTGACGACGACGCTCGGTTCGAGCGCGGTCGGTGCGCGGGCCTTCTCGAACGGGACGCGCTTCGCCAGCGAGCCGATCGACATCGGCGTGATCCCGGCCCTGAACGATCCGCTGCCGTACTCGCTCGTGGCCTTCGACGCGGCCGGGAACGCGTCGTCCGTCGCGGTCGCGGGCACGCTGAGTCTGCGCGGCTACGTCGGCGACACGGCGCTCGCACCGGCCGGAGCGGGTGACCCGATCCAGGTCGAGGTGTTCGACGCGCTGACGCTCGAGCCGCTCGCCGGCGCGATCGTCTTCGGTCACGCGGTGCCCGCCGGTGGAGGGACGCCGACGTTCGTCGACAGCGCCTTCAGCAACAGCGAGGGCGGCGCGACCATCACCAGCCACGTCTCGACCGACGAAGGCACGATCGTGACCGTGGCGCTCGCCGGCTACGACATGGTCTCGCTGCACCGCTTCGGTTCCGCGCGCCTGAGCGTGCCGCTCGTGCCCAGCGGCGGGAGCACCGCCGAGCTGCGCGGTTCGCTGACCGGCTCGGGCGCGACGGTGCAGTCGTCGCTCGTGCTCGGCGATCTCGCCTACTCGGACGGACGTCGCGGCGCCGGACTCGCCCAGCCGTTCACGGGCTCGGTCTGCACCGTTTCACCGTTCGGCGACACCGTCGCGACCTGCCCGTTCGGTCCGCAGGACGTGCGCGCCGGTCGCTCGGGTTCGGTCGCGGCCTTCAACGGCGTGTTCGACATCGCCGAGTCGAGTTTCGTGCCGACGATCTTCCTCTCCACGTTCGACGTCGCGTTCCCCGTCGGCCCGGTCGCGGAGGCGGGCACGCAGACGGTGCCGCTCGCGATCTCCCAATTGCTCGCCGACCCGAGCCAACCGCCCGCGTCGGGCGCGATCGACTTCGGCCCGCTCGTGTTCGACGCCACGGCGGCGACCGGCATCGACCTCGGCGCGCTCGTGGACGATCCGCTCCTCGCCGGTGAGGTGCGCGTCTGGGTCGAAGCCGACATCGGCGGCAGCGCTCCCGCGGTGCCCGCCGGACTGGGCGTCAGCTACGACGCCGGCGGCGGGACCTGGAACCTGCGCGGCGCATTGATCGGCAGCCTCTCGAGCCAACTCGACGAGTCGTTCTCGGCCTCCGACCGCCTGTCGGTCGCCGTGGAGGCCGAGGACACGAACGGCGCGATCGTCGGCGTGCGCGCGAGCCTGACCGAGCTGCTCCTCGCGGGCGGCACGCTGACCGCCTCGGGCGTTCCGACCGTGAACAGCCCCGCTCCGGGCAGCGACGTCGGCTCGGGCGCCTTCACCGTCGAGCTCGAGAACTCGCTCCTCGACGGCGCGATCGGCGGGACCCTGGGCAGCGGCCTCTACGCCCTACGCCTCGAGGACTCGGCCGGCCGCGGCTGGACCCACTACCGCCCCGACGTGCCGGACGGCGACGGCGACGTGGTCTTCAGCGTGCCGGACCCCGCCGACGCGGGTGCCGCGTCCCTGGCCAGCGGCGCCCTGACCGCCACCGGCCGCGCCTTCGCCTGGATCGGCTTCGATCCCCTGGGCCTGTACTTCACCGACCTCGAGACCGAGCCGGCGCTGTCCGCGACGAGCCCGCCGCTCGTGCTGTCGATTCCGTGAGGTCGGCTGGGCCCACAGGTCAGCCGAATCACGCGTTCCGGGCGACGGCTTGCTAAGGTCGTCCCCGTCCCGGCGCCGCTCGCCCCGGGCGACCCCACTCCAGCCATGGGCCTTCGCTCTCACCTTCGACTTCTTCGCTCCGGCGGCGTTCCGGCACGCATGACCGCGGTGGCCCTCGTGGCCGCGATCGCGTTCGGCTGCCGTTCCACGGACGACGGCTCGCGCGTCGACGCGGTCTTCGACCAACCCCTGGTCGCCGCGGCGAACGAGGACGGGAGTCCCGGCGCGCTCGAGCTGCTCCAGCCGGCGGACGTGTTCGTGGTGCCGGTCAGCGACCAGAGCGCGGCCTTCGCGGCGCCCCTGGCCAGCCTGCGCACCGCGCTCTACGAGGGTCTGGCGGATCGCCTGTACTCGCCGCTCGACCTCGAATGGGCCGACACGCGCCTGTCCGAACTGAGCACCGAGGCCCAGGAGAGCGGGCTGGTCGGCATCGCCGAGGCCGGCGCCGCTCTGTCCGCGGACGCCATGCTCGAAGTCCGACTCCTGTACTGGGACGAAGGGGCACTCGAGAGCGACGGACGGGTCGGCGCGCGCCTCGAGGCGCGACTGGTGGACCCGAACCGCATCGAAGAGCCGCTGTGGGGCTACCGCATCGGTCGCGTGGTGGAACTCGGAGCCGCCGCCTCGAAGCGCGCGACCCGGGACGTGCTGGTCGAGCGCGTTGCCGGCGAGCTCGCCCGCGAGCTTCTGGCCCTGCTGCCCGCGCGGGACGCCCGGCGGGCTCCTCGGGACTGAGTCCCGGAAGCTGTGTCCCGGAAGCTGAGTCCCGGGGCATCCGTCCCGGGGCATCCGTCCCGGGGCCTGATCGCCTCCCGATCCTGAGGCCGAGAGGCTCCACGGGGCACCCCCGAGCCCCGGCGCCGAGCCACGTCCGCCGCCTGACGCCGATCGAGCCGGGCCGCCTGACGCCGTGGCGCGGGACCCGCTCCGTCCCTGTCCCGGACCCCGCTGGGGGCGACCGCGGTGGATCCGTGCTGGCCGTGCGGGTGGGGCGGCACTAGACTGTTCGCGCTCGAACGCCGATCCGGACCCGCACGGGAACGCTGGCGATCGGGTCGAACCCGCGTGCTCTGGCCCCACATCCCTGCTGCAGGGGTGGCGCCGGTCGTACGCACTCGGCCGCACCGCGCGCGCCCCACGGACGGGGTGGCACGGGCCGAGGTCCACACCGAGTCCCTCGATACGAGGAAGCAGTCATGGCGATCACCGCCGAAACCAAGCGCGAAGTCGTCGCGCAGTACGCCACCAAGGAAGGCGACACCGGATCCCCCGAGGTCCAGGTCGCGCTCCTCACGGCCAACATCAAGAGCCTCACCGAGCACCTCAAGGTGCACCGCAAGGACTTCACGAGCCGTCGCGGTCTCCTGATGATGGTCGGTCAACGTTCCAAGCTGCTGCGCTACCTGCGCCGCAAGAGCCCGGAGCGCTACCGCGACCTCATCCAGAGTCTCGGCCTGCGCCGCTGACGACGACACCCGCGCCCGCACGCACCGATCCGGTCGTGCGGGCGCGGTGCTTTGACCACCGCGGTGCCTCGATCACGGGCCTCGATCACGGGCCTCGACGACCGGGCTCGTCCGTGGGCCGCGGACCCACTCGAGCGTCCGACCCCGACGCTCACGACCCGGCGAACACGACCGCGCGCCGCGACACCGCGCGCGCTCGAACGAATCACCTTCGCACGACGAAGTACGACGACGGCGCCCCCGACGGGAGCCACAACCAAGAGAAGACGGAAAGAGAAGACAGATGACGAAAGGACATGTGCGCGTTCAGCGCGAGATCGCCGGCAAGACGGTGATCCTGGAGACCGGCCTCGTTGCCAAGCAATCGGCCGGTTCGGTCATGGCGACCATCGGCGAGACGATCGTGCTCGCCAACGTCAACACGGGCCCCGCCCGCGATGACATCGACTTTTTCCCCCTCACGGTCGACTACCGCGAGAAGACCGAGGCGGCGGGCAAGATCCCCGGTGGCTTCTTCAAGCGTGAAGCCCGCCCGACCACGAAGGAGACCCTGACCATGCGCCTGATCGACCGCTCGATCCGGCCCATGTTCCCCGACGGCTTCCGTCAGGAGTGCCAGGTCTTCACGCAGGTCATCAGCTACGACGGCGTCAACGCCGGCGACACCCTCGCGATGATCGCGGCCTTCGCGGCGATCCACATCAGCCCGATCCCGTTCAACCGCGCGATGGGCGCGACGCGCATCGGCATGTTCGACGGCGAGCAGGTCGCGTTCCCCGACGCGTCGAAGGTCCGCCTCGAGTCCGACCTCGACCTGGTGGTCGCCGGTCACGCCGACGCGATCGCGATGGTCGAAGCCTCCGCCAACCAGCTCCCCGAGGCCGACATGATCGACGCGCTGGAGCTGGCGCACGACACGATCAAGCAGATCTGCGAGCTCGTCGACGAGCTGCGCAGCAAGGCCGGCAAGGAGAAGTTCGCGTTCGTCGCTCCGGCGGTCGACACCGAGCTGAAGGAGAAGGTCGACGCCTACGCCGACCAGGTCCGCGCCGCCCAGTTCACCGAAGGCAAGTTCGAGCGCTACGCCGCCGTGGGCGAGGTCAAGAAGGCCTGCGTCGCGGCCCTCACCGCCGGAATCGAGGACGCGGCCGTCGCGAAGTCGAAGACCAAGGAGATCAAGGAACTCTTCAGCGAGCTGACCAGCCGCATGGAGCGCGAGACGATCCTCGAAGGTCGCCGCGTCGACGGTCGCTCGCACACCGACATCCGCGAGATCACGATCATCCCGAACTTCATCCCGCGTCAGCACGGATCGGTGCTGTTCACGCGCGGTGAGACCCAGGCGATCGTCTCGACGACGCTCGGCACGCGCGACGACGAGCAGATCATCGACGGCATCGACGAGGAGTACCGCAAGAACTTCTACCTGCACTACAACTTCCCGCCGTACTCGGTCGGTGAGACCCGCCGCTTCATGGGCCCGGGTCGCCGCGAGATCGGACACGGCATGCTGGCCGAGCGTTCGCTCCAGCCCGTTCTGCCCAGCAAGGAAGCCTTCCCCTACACGATGCGCATCGTCTCGGACATCACCGAGTCGAACGGCTCGTCGTCGATGGCGAGCGTGTGTGGCGGCTGCCTCTCGCTGATGCTCGCCGGTGTTCCGGTCTCCCAGCCGATCGCCGGTATCGCGATGGGTCTGGTGCAGGAGGGCGATCGCACCGCGATCCTCTCCGACATCCTCGGTTCCGAGGACCACAGCGGCGACATGGACTTCAAGGTGTCCGGTTCCGGTCTGGGTCTGACCGCCCTGCAGATGGACATCAAGATCAAGGGCGTCACGCGCGACCTCCTGGTGGCCGCGCTCGACCAGGCGCGCGAAGGCCGCATCCACATCCTCAAGAAGATGCTCGAGGTCGTGCCGCGTCCGAACCCGGAGGTCAGCCTCTGGGCGCCGAAGATGGAGTCGCTCAACATCCCGCAGGAGCGCATCGGCTTCCTGATCGGTCCGGGCGGCCGCAACATCAAGGGCATCGAGGCCGACTACGGCGTGCGCGTCGCCGTGACCGAGGAAGGTCGCGTGACGATCGCCGGCATCGACCGCAAGAAGCTCGCGATGGCGTTCCGTCACGTGCAGGGCATGTGCGAGGCGCCCGAGATCGGCGGCCGCTACACCGGCACCGTGCGCGGCGTGAAGGACTTCGGAGCCTTCATCGAGATCCTCCCCGGCACCGAGGGCATGTGCCACATCTCGGAGCTGGCCGACGGCTACGTCGACAAGGTCACGGACGTGGTCAACGTCGGTGACGAGGTCGAGGTCGTGGTCATCAACGTCGACGACCGCGGCAAGATCAAGCTGTCGATCAAGCAAGCTGCCGGCGCCCCGGAGGAAGAGACCGAGGAAGCCGTCAACTGACGACCGGGCGGCCTCGTCGGGCCGCCGCGGATCGCGAGGCCTCCCACCCAGGTGGGGGGGCGGGGCACGACCCCGCTCGCAGGGCGCGCCGTCCCTCCCGACCGGGAGGGGCGGCGCGCTCCGTTCGTGGGGCCGTTCCCGCGGGAGGCGCCCCGCGGCCCGGCCGCGGCCCGGGGGGGCGGGACGGCCTCCGGTGCGCACAGGTCCGTTCGGGCGCTCCCCGGCCCCTGGAGGGGGTCGTTCCTGCGATTGGAGGAGTCGGCGAACGGCCTGTGGTCCCCCTTGAGTCGAGTCGCGGACGGGGACGATGAACCCCGGAGTTCGCCGACTTTCCGCAGATCGGGTCGCCTTTTCGGGTCGTCCGAACAACCCGTCTTCGGTGCTCGCGTACACGATGGTAGAACCGCTCGAGGGTCGTTGCCGTTGCGTCGACTCCGTCGCTCGAGGGGTCGAGTCACGGAGCCACCACGGCGGCCAGCGCGCGAGCGGTGGTCCCATCCGTTAGGTTCTCGGTGGCGAAGGTCCTCCCGACCGAGCCCCGCTCGGTCGTCAGCGGTCCGCCGTCGGCCGATCCGTCCCGCCTCCTGGGACCGGATCCTGGGATCCCGATCCCGGGCCATCGGCTCCTCAGTACCCACCTCGAACCGTGCCTGCGGGCACCACCGTTCCGGACAACGCGCTCGGATCCGCCACTTCCTCGTTCCTCTTCGCCCTGCTCCTGTCATGCGCACGCTCCACGCACCGCTCATCGCGCTCTGGATCGCCTGCTCCTCCTTCGCGACCGTCGACGCCGCGAGTGTCTCCACGGAACCCGTCCGCGGTCTCGCGACCGTCGCGGAGACCGACGCGGTCCCGAGCGGCTGGACCGTCAAGGCCGACGACAACATCGTCGGACTCTCGGACGCGAAGACCCTCTCGAACCCCGCGCGCGTCGACTACGACAGCCTGCTGCGCGCGACGGACGAGATGAAGAAGCTCAAGAAGGACCGCATCGATCCCACCTCGCCCGAAGGCATCCAGCTGACCAACGCTGCCCGCCAGCGGGTCCAGAGCGCCTGTCAGGTGATCATGGACCAAGAGGGGCACTGCAGCGTGTGGAAGGCGATCAGCCACGCGGACGGACGCTCGGTCCCGGACATCACGGCGGTCGTCAAGCGTCAGCTCTGAGCGACGGGCCGATCGGAGCCGACGAGCGAGTCGGGCCGCACGACCGAGGCGCCTCCCACACGGGTGGCGCCTCGGTCGTTCCATTGACGCCGTGGCTCGGGCCCACGACCACTCGGACGTCGCCGCGGGGGCCGATCGCTCCGGGCCCTGATAGGCTCGGCCCGCTCCATGGCCCGACCGACCTCCAGCGGTAGGTCCTTGCCCCTCCTCGCGCTCGCCTCGATCGTCGTGCTCCTCAGCGGGTGCGACTCGGGGGAGGGCGTGGCGCCGTCGGCCCTCGAGGGCTCCGGGTCCGCGCTGGTCCTGACCGATCACGCGCCGGACGCGCTCTTCGCCCAGCCCGGCCTGCTCCGCGTCGGGTCCGCCGGGCGCCAGAGCTGGGGGCGCGGATGGGACCGGCGGATCTCGACCGCCGAGGACGGCACGCCGATCCGCTGGAGCGGCGGACCGTCGTCCCACCTGACGCTCTCGGCATTGGCGCCTTCGGACCGCGAGATCGCCATCTCGGTACTGGCTCGGGTCGAGGGCGAGTCGATCGCGGTCGCGGCGCACCTCAACGGCACGGAACTGGGGGCGTTCACGGTCGACGAGGTCCCGACGACGCTGCGCTTCGAGGCACCGGAAGGGCGCTGGGTCCGTGGCGAGAACCGCTTCGAGCTCGCGTTCGATCGCACGCTCGAGGTCTGGCGCTCCCAGCAGGACGGCGGGCGAGGAGATCACGCGGTCGCGGTGTCCGAGGTCGCGTACGCCGAACCGAGGCCCGCCACCTGGTCGTTCGACGGCGGACTGTCGCTGGCTCCGGGGGCCAGTGCGGCGTACGCGCTGGAGCGGGGCCACTCCGCGGGCAGCATGTTGCACGTGCGCGGGCGGAGCGAGGGCCCCGGCGAACTCACGCTCGGCCCCTTCGGGCGCACCGGCGGGCGGTGCGACGGACGCGAGGCCGGCGACCCCGTTCGCATCGACGTGCCCGACGGGCCGTTCGACCTCTCGCTCGACGACCGCTGGGCGGCGAGCACCGAGGGGGCTGGGGACCTGGCGCTGCGCGTCGCCTGGACGGGAGAGGGCACCGTGCAGGTCGAGCGACTCGCACTCGAGCGCGAAGTCGCACCCTTGCCGCCGATCGTCTTCATCTCGATCGACACGCTCGCCGCGGCGAACATCGGCACCTACGGCTACGGTCGCAGCACCACGCCTCGTCTCGATGCCTTCGCCGAGCAGTGCGTCGTGTTCGAGAACTGTCGCGCGAACACCTCGTGGACGGCGCCCAGCTACATCTCGCAGTTCACGGGCCTCCTGCCAGCTGCGAACCGCGTCCAGGACGCCGTCGACGGCGGGACGCCGACCCTGTGGGACCAACGGCTCGTCGCGCCCGAGCGCTGGACCATTGCCCAGGCCCTGCGCGCGCACGGCTATCGAACGGGAGCCGTGGTCGCCAACACCTGGCTCGCACTCACGCGCGGCATCACCCGTGGCTTCGACGACTTCGACGACGAGCCGTCGCAGCACCCACTCACCGATCCGCGTGGGCGGGCCTCGGTCGTGTTCGAGCGCGCACTCGCCTGGCTCGACGCGGATCGGGAACGACCGCCGTTCGTCTTCGTCCAGGTGCTCGACGTCCACGCGCCCTACTTGCCCGGGGAAGGGTGGAGGGGGCGCTTCGGGAGCGACGTCGACGGCGACGGACCTCGGCTGCCGGTCGTCGGTGAGCGGGCCCTCGTCTCGCGCAGTCTGAGGCGCACCCAGACCGCGGCTCTCGGCATCGACGGAGGAGCCGTGCGAGAGGTGGACGCCTCTCGAATGCGCGCGGCGTACGACGAGAACCTCGCCGAGTTCGACGCCGATCTGGGGGCGTTCCTCGACGAGCTGCAACAACGGCCCTGGTTCGAGGAGGCGATCGTCGTGATCTCGGCGGACCACGGTGAAGCGATGGAGGAACCGCGCTTCGTCTTCGATCACTTCTTCCCCGACGAAGGGGTTCTCGAAGTGCCGCTCATCGTTCGGCTCCCGCGCGCCGCACGCGCAGGCACCCGCATCGACGCACCGGTCCAACTCGTGGACCTGTACCCGACCCTGATCGAGGCCGTCGGGCTCGACCCCGCGCACCGCGAGCTCTCCGGGACGTCGCTGTGGACGCTTCTGCGGGGCCGGCCGAGCGGGATCGGCGACGACCGGGTGCGCTTCGTGCACGACGCCGGGAACGGGAGCCGCGCCGTCGTCGACGGACGCTGGAAGCTGGTCGAGCTGCCGGTCACAGGCCTGCCCGTCGCGACCGCCCTCTCGATCCAGGAGATCTGGGATCGCTGGGCGGCCTTCGACCCCGAGATCGTGCGACGGGCCGAGCGCGCAGGTCTGCGCTCGGACTCGATCGCTCGGCTGTGGGTCGACCACGACGACCCGTTGGCCGCGTTGTCGGGACTCGACCCCCTGATCGCGAGCCTGATGGAGTTCTACGCTGCGTCGCCCGCCCCGCTGCACGAGCTGTACGACCTCGAGCGCGATCCACTCGCGCTGCGCGACGTCGCCGCGGACCATCCCGAACGCGTGCAAGAGCTCGTTCGCCGGCTCACCGAATCGCGCACCGCCCTCGAGGGCCTGCGGCCGGCGGCTCCTGGCGCGGACGAGGACTCGTCCGCCGACGACGCCGCGCTCGAACGCCTCCGCGCCCTGGGGTACCTCGGCGACGAGTGACCGTTCGAGTCAGCCGGTCACTTCCGGCCGGCGGAAGATCGCGATCGACGAGTTCGCGTGGCTGATCTGCGGGTCGTAGATGTCGTCCACGAGCTCGAGCCCGTTGGCGGCGAGGATCTCGCGCATGTCGGTCGAGCGCAGGTCGGCGCGCCACCCCGAGCGCGGATCCAGACCTTCGGGCGTGCGATCGATCGAGGCGTAGTGGACGACGCCGTGACCGCCGGGGACGAGCAGCCGCGCGAAGTCCGTGAAGTAGCTCATCACCTCCGGACGTTCGACGTGGACGAAGACGTCGAACGAGAAGATCAGGTCGAACGTCTCCGATTCGTCGAGCGGCACTCCGGCCCCGTCACCCAGCACGAATTCGAGGACGGCCTCGGCCGGAGCGAAGCGCTCGCGACACATCTCGAGGCACTTGGGCGACAGATCGAGCAGGACGAGTCGGCGCGGGCGCGCTCCGAGCAGCTCGGCCGTGAAGCGTCCGGCCCCGGGCCCGATCTCGAGCACCGCCTGGCCGGGGCGGGCGACCCGCCGCACCGTGGCGTCGAGGATCGACTCCCACCAGGCCGGGCTGACGGTCCACTCCTCTCCTCCGCGGGACCAGTCGAACTCCTCGTCCCACATCCTCCGATTCTCGTCACGGGTCGGCATGGCCCGGAACGATACCCCGTTCGGCGCCGCGGGCGGCCCCTCGTGCCAGCGACGGACCGCGCGCGCCCGGCTCGGCCCCGGGTGCTCGGCGCCGATCACTCCTTCGTGTCAGACTCACCGCGCCGGTCTCCAGGTCCCGCAGCCATGGTCCACGTCCACACCCCGCACCGAGTGCCCAGCCCGGGGCCGCGCCGCTCGTCGCGCGCCCTCGCGTGGCTGCTCGTCGCCGCGGGCCTGGTCGGGGGCTGCGCCGCACCCGCCCCGTCCGAGGGCGAGGGCCGCACGGGGAGTCTGGCCGAGCTGCGCGAACTCCTGGAGGAGGGCACCAGTACCGCCGTCACGGGCGAAGTGGTGGAGTCCGATCCCGAGCAGGTCGGACCGGTCCAGGACCTGCGTCCCGTCGAACCGTCCCCGTTCGGCGAATCGATCCCCGCCTGGGGCGTGCCGGGTCCGGGTCAGAACGACGCCGGGACCCGCGGCCTGCCCGCTCCGATGGCGCGCGCCGCACGCGCCGTCGACGACACCGGTCCGATCGATCCGCTCGAGGGCTTCTCCGAGAACCCGTACCTGCGCTTCGGCGAGCGCATCGTCGTGCGCCGCGACGGCCGCATCACCAAGCCCTATCCGCTGCAGCTCGGTCGCGGCAAGCGCCTCCTGCAGCTGATGGCGCAGATCGGCGGCTTCCCGATCGTCTACCAGATCATCGGCGAGGGCGACAACCCGGTGCCGCCGCTCGAGGATCCGCCGGGGCCCGAGGTGGCCCAGATCCTGTTGCTCGAGGACTGGGACTTCGAGCAGTACTCCAGCTTCCAGCCGCAGCTCCTGCCCGCGCCGTCCGACGCCAAGTCGATCAAGATCGCCGACTGGTTCGTCGTGACCGCCGGCGAGGAGCTGCTGCTCGAGATCGAGGACTTCATCGACCTGTTCGTCGGCAGCGTCCCGCAGATCGAGATCCAGGCCAGCATCGTCGAGGTCATCACGCGCGACGAGATCGACTACGGCGTGCGCGGTGTCGGCGTCGACGGCTCGGTCGTCGCGGACTTCCCGGACGGCACGCTCGTCGACTTCTTCTCCTACGCCGTCCCGAACACCGCGGACGCCAACGAGGCCGTTCTGTCGCTCGGTGCCATCACCGACGGCGTGCGGATCGACGCGCTGCTCGAGGTCATCCAGACCTGGGAGAACGTCAACATCACCACGCGGCCCAAGATCGCCGTGCGCGAGGGCGGTGTGGCCGAGGTGATCAACACGCGCGACGTGCCGTTCATCAGCTTCTCGGGCTTCAACAGCGCGAACGGCAACTTCAACGCGTCGCTCACGTTCAAGCCGGTCGGCGTCCAACTCTTCGCCGCACCGCGCGTCCTCGGCACCGACACCCTGTCGCTGAACCTCTACATCGAGGCGTCCGAACAGGTCGGCACCGCGATCAGCTTCTTCGACGGCGACGGCAACGAGGTGCGCTCGCCGCTGATCGCTCGCCGACAGGCGCGAACCGTCGTGTATCTGAAGCCGGGCCAAGCGGTCGTGATCGGCGGTCTCGAGACCGTTCGCGAGGTCAACCAGGAACGCAAGGTCCCGATCCTCGGCGACCTGCCCTTGATCGGCCTGCTGTTCCGCTCGGAGCGCCGCGTGAAGGAGCGCACCAACGTGCTCTTCTTCATCAAGCCGCGCATCCTCCAGGGCACGGACTTCATGTCCGACCTGTAGGGCGGCGCGCGCGAGTCCGAGTGTGCGAGCGGCCGGACGGGGTTCGCCCGGCCCAGTGCCAAGGGGCAGCCTTCGGGCAGTACCTCTGCCGCCGCACGTGCGCGCGCCGGGGCTCGAGCGGCGCCTCGTCCGTCGCGAACCGCGGCCGGACCCTCCCCGTGGGCCGCGCGGCCCGGACGGGAAGATAGGATCGCTCGCGGGGGTCCAGTGCGGTTCGCGCACCGCGCCTCCGCGACCGCCCGCTCTCGACGCGAGCCCGGCCCGCTCCGGCCGCGACCCCAGACCTTCCCACGCCATGCACTGCGCCGATCCCAGCCGCCACCCGTCCCTCCCGGCCTCCTCGCGGAGCCGCGGCCTGGGGCTGCGTCCGCGTGCCCTCGCCGGCGCGGCGGCCGCGCGCCGCGGTGCGGCGTTGATGATGGCGCTCCTGGTCCTGTTCGTCCTGGTGCTGATCGTCGGACAGATCAGCATCAGCACGAGCACCGACTTCCGCACCGCTCAGAACGAGGTCGAGCTGTCGTCCTTCGACCTCGCGATCGAGTCGGCCCTCTTGAAGGCGTTCGAGGACCTGCGCGACGACGCGATCCAGGAAGAGGAGGAGTCCCAGGCCGGCGGGGGCGCCGGTGGTGGACTGGGCGGCGCGCTGGGCGGGGCTGGACTCGGCGCGCTGGGCGATCTGGCGAGCAACATGCCCGGAGGCGCCGGCGCCGGCGAGGGCTCGGCCGGACCGTCCGACTCGCGCAAGGACCTCTGGGCCCAACCCCAGCGGACGGCCGAGTTCGCCCCCATCGAGTTGCGCGTCCTGATCGTCGACGAGAACAGCAAGCTCAACGTGCTGCAGATGCTGACGCGCGACGAGGACGAGGCCGAGAAGGCCTTCCGCCGCGTCGCTCGCGTCATCGACCTCTTCCGCGAGGGGACCACCGAGGACGTCGAGACCTTTGAGGCCGAGAACATGGCCCAGGCGATGCGCGACTACATGCTCGATCGCTCGGGCAGCGACGTCCCGCGTCCCAACCTCGTGACGTCGTTCGAGGCGGAGTCCAACGTGTACCTCCCGCTGTCCATGCGCGAGTTCCTCGTGCTCGAGGAGTTCGACCCCAAGCTCTTCCGCGACTACCGCGACGAGAACGGCGACGTCGTCCACTCGCTGACGTCGTTCCTGACCGTGCACTCGTCCGTCTGGACGCGTCAGGAGATGCTCGACGAGCGCGCGTCCGCGGCCGGTGGGGACGAGGAGGCGGAGGCCGACCAGAGCGATCGCGCGAACGGGTCCGGTGGGTCGGGGGGAGCGGGCGGCGCGCTCGGCGAGTCACTCACGATGGACTCCGGCGGGCGCGTGACCGCGACCGAGAACGAGGTCAGCGAGTCGGACCTGCGCAAGGACAGCGGCGGGGGCAGCTCCTCCGGCACGAGCGCGGGTTCGATCGTCTCGGGTGCCGTCAATCTCAACACCGCGCCGGGAGCCGTGCTCAAGTCGCTGTTCGAGGATCGCGACGTCCCGCCGGAGTTCTGGGACGAGGTGATCGAGTGGCGCAACGAGGAGGAGGAAGAGGACCCGAACGCCGAGGAAGAGCTCGAGCCCATGCTCGACGAGTTCGGTGAACCGGTGCCCGACACCAAGATCTTCACCTCGCCGAACCAGCTCAACCAGCTCGAGGCCTGGAAGGGACTCGAACCGATCCAGCGCAACGACATCAAGCAGCACGTCGACGTCCGCAGTCAGGTGTTCACGATCTACGTGACGGCCTGGCGCTCCACGGGCGCCGAGCAGGGCAGTGCACGTTCGCGCGTCGAGCAGGAGAAGATCGAACAGTCGCTCACCAACCTGCGCCGCACGGTGGCCTGCACGGTCTGGCGCAAGGGGTCGGGCGAGGACACCGAGATCGTTCCGCTGGTGCGCTGGGAGGTGCTCGACTACATGCCGTACGAGGTGCTCGACTTCCCCGAGGAGGACCGTTGAGCCGCGGCCGGCGCTCCGCTGCGCCCCGCGCGTTCGACCCGCTCGAGGTCGAGGTCTTCGGCCACCTGTTCGGCTCTCTGTGCGAGGAGATGGGGGCGGTGCTGCAGTGCAGCGCGTTCTCGCCGAACATCGTCGAGCGACGCGACTACTCGTGCGCCCTGTTCGACGACGCCGGGCGCCTCGTGGCCCAGGCCGCGCACCTGCCGGTGCATCTCGGCGCCGCACGGGCGAGCGTCGAAGCCGTGCGTGCGGTGGTCGGAGCGAAAGGCTTCACGCGCGGCGAGGCCTGGTTGCTGAACGACCCGTTCGCCGGCGGCTCGCACCTGCCCGACCTGACGCTCGTCGCGCCGATCCACCTCGACGGCCAGAGCGGTGCGCCCGACTACTTCGTCGTGAACCGCGCCCACCACGCGGACGTCGGCGGACCGTTCCCCGGCTCGATGGGGCCCGCGGTCGACATCTACTCCGAGGGCCTGCGGATCCCCCCGCTGCGGATGTTCGTGGACGGACGCCCCGATCCGCGACTGCTCGATCTGTTCCTCGCCAACGTGCGCGTTCCCGACGAGCGGCGCGGCGATCTCTTGGCCCAGTACGCGTCGCTCGTGGCCGGCGAACGACGTCTGCGCGCGCTCGCGACCGAGTACGGAGCTGCGGCGCTCGCGGATCGCGCGCGCGACCAGATCGGTTGGACCGCGCGACTCGCGACCGAGGCGGTGCGGGCCCTCGCCGACGGGACGACGACCGCGACCGATCACATCGCGCTGGCTGAGAGCGGCGCCGAGGTGGCGTTGCACGTGACCTGTCGCGTGGCAGGCGCGACGCTGTCCGTGGACCTGAGCGGGTGCGACGACCAGGTCGCCGCGCCACTCAACGCGCCGCGCGCCGTGGCCGAGGCGGCGCTCTTCTACGTGCTGCGGTTGCTCCTGCCCGAGGGGACGCCGACGAACCACGGCGTGCTCGCCCCGCTCGAACTCGTCACGCGGCCGGGTTCGGTCGTCGACGCGCTGCCGCCGGCCGCCGTCGCCGCCGGCAACGTCGAGACGAGCCAGCGCCTGGTCGACCTCCTGCTCGCCGCGCTCGGTCCCGCGAGCCGCGCCGGACTGCCGGCCGCCAGCTGCGGGTCGATGAGCAACCTGGCGTTCGGCGCCGGACTCGGGGCGCGGCGCGCGTTCACGCACTACGAGACCCACGGCGGCGGCGCGGGCGCGGGACCGAACGGACCGGGCGAGAGCGGCGTGCACTGCCACATGACGAACACGCGCAACACGCCCGTGGAGTCGCTCGAGCGCAGTCTGCCCGTGCGCGTCCTGCGCTCGACCTTGGTGCGCGGCAGTGGCGGGGCCGGTGCCGCGCGAGGGGGGGACGGAATCGTCCGCGAGTTCGAGTTCGACGAGCCGGTCCGCCTGAGCTGGCTCAGCGGTCGCGGCGAGCGCGGAGCGGCCGGGGCGCGCGGTGGCGAGGCCGCGCGCGGGGTCGGAGGCGCGTGGGTGCGCGGCGCTGCCGGCGGAGCGCGTCGGAAACTGGCCGCGCAGGACAGCGTGGAACTTCCGCGCGGCGCCCGGGTCGAGGTGCGCACGCCCGGTGGCGGTGGGTTCGGCTCGGCGGACTGAACGCGCGCTCGTTTTCCCTTGAGGGGTCGAGCCCGCCCACGGAGAATCGCCACCGAACCGTTCCGGTCCGCGCGCGCGGGCCCTGCCCGCCGCACCTCGAACCGCTCTCCAACCATGCCTTCACTGTGTCTTTTCGGTGCCCAGTGGGGTGACGAGGGCAAGGGCAAGATCATCGACCACCTCGCCGGCGACGTGGACTACGTCGTGCGCTACCAAGGCGGTTCGAACGCCGGGCACACCGTGATCACGGGTGGCGAGAAGCACGTCCTGCACCTGATCCCGTCGGGGATCCTGCACGCGGGCCGCGTCAACGTCATCGGCAACGGCGTCGCGCTCGATCCGGCCAAGCTGGTCGAGGAGATCGAGGGCCTGCGCGCGCGCGGTGTGCACGTCGGACCCGACAACCTGCGCGTCTCCGCTCGGGCCCACGTCATCTTCGAGCACCACCGCGGCTTCGACGCGCTGACCGAACGACTGCGCGGCGCAGACAAGATCGGAACCACCGGACGCGGGATCGGTCCGGCCTACGCGGACAAGGCGGCGCGCAGCGGACTGCGCGTGGCGGACCTGCTCGATCCCGACGTGCTGGCGCCGCGCCTCGTGGCCGCGCTGCGCGAGAAGAACGCGATCCGCCAAGGACTGGGCGGCGAGCAGGCCTTCGACGAGGCCGAGCAGATCGAGCGCTACACGGAACTCGGTCGCTACCTCGCGCCGTTCGTCTTCGACGTCGGTGCCGAGCTGCGCCAGGCCTACAAGGCGGGCAAGTCGGTCCTGTTCGAGGCGGCCCAGGGCTCGATGCTCGACATCGACCACGGCACCTACCCGTTCGTGACCTCCTCGAACACCGGGGTCGGCGGGATCTCCACCGGCGCCGGCGTCCCGCCCACGATGATCGATCGCTCGGTCGGTATCGCGAAGGCCTACTGCACGCGCGTGGGGGAAGGTCCCTTCCCGTCCGAGGACACCGGCCCGCGCGGCGACCGTCTGCGCGAGGTGGGGGGCGAGTACGGCGCCACGACCGGGCGTCCGCGGCGCTGTGGCTGGCTCGACGCGGTCGCGTTGCGCTACGCGCTCGACCTCAACGGAGCCGACGGCCTCGTGATGACCAAGCTCGACGGTCTTTCGGGCCTCGAGACCGTTCCCGTCGGCGTCGCCTACCGCATCGGCGGCGAGCGCTTCACCGAGTACCCGGCCGCCGCCTCGACCCTGGACGGCGTCGAGGTCGAGTACGACGACCGACCGGGCTGGAACGAGGACATCACCGGGGTACGGCGCTTCGAGGACCTGCCCGCCGCGGCTCGCGAGTACGTCGAGTTCGTCGAAGAGGCCATCGGTGTGCCGATCGTGATGGTGTCGATCGGTCCGGATCGCGAGCAGGTGATTCCGCGCGGCCTGACCGCTCCCGCGCGCTGATCGTCGAGGGTCGCGGGTCGAACTGCCGGCCCACGCGCGACCGAGCGCCGGGTCGGTGCGCTCGGCGCGAAAGGAGTTGGGCCGATCGCGGGGGGCTCTCCTATGCTCTGGGGCGCCCAGGACGATCGCGCCGCCGATGACGGTGGAGGCGAGCGGTCCACCCGTCCATCCGAGCCACCGCCCCAGAGCATCCGGGGCCACGTTCCGACCCTCCCCGATGCCGAAGCGTCCGATCCAGCGTCCCGATCTCGCGGGCCCGTTCCCCGAGAACGTCGCGATCATCATGGACGGCAACGGACGGTGGGCGGAGGGCAAGGGCCTGCGACGCGTCTTCGGTCATCGCCGCGGCGCGAACGTGGTGCGCGACATCACGACGGCCTGCGCCGAGATGGGCATGAACAGCCTCACGCTGTACGCCTTCTCCGTCGAGAACTGGCAGCGACCCGAGCGCGAGATCCGCTACCTGATGCGGCTGCTCGAGCGCTACCTGGTCGAGGAGCGGCCGACGCTGATGGAGAACGACATCCGTCTGCGCGGCATCGGTCGGCTCGCGGACCTGCCGGCGGGACCGCTGGCGACGTTGCGCGAGACCGAGCGCCTGACGGCCGACAACACCGGCATGACGCTGCGACTGGCCCTGTCCTACGGCGGGCGTTCGGAGATCGCGGACGCCGTGAAGTCGGTGGTGGAAGACGTTCGCAAGGGAGCGCTCGACCCCGCCGACATCGACGAGGAGACGCTGCGCGCGCACCTGTACGACCCGCACACGCCGGACCCCGATCTGGTCATCCGCACCGCGGGTGAGATGCGCCTGTCGAACTTCCTCCTGTGGCAGGCGTCCTACTCGGAGCTCTACGTGTGCGACGTCTGTTGGCCGCAGTTCGGTCGCGACCAGCTGCTGGCGGCCATCCACTCGTACGCGGGCCGCGTCCGCAAGTTCGGTGGCCTGACGGGACCGAAGCGCGCCCAACTCGGTCCGGCCCATTGAGCGGACCGGTCGGAGCGGACGAGGCCGGTCGATCCGAACCGGCGCCGAAGCGCAGCAAGGCCGCGTCGATCTGGCGCCGCACGCGAACCGGCGCCGCACTGGTCGGAGTCCTGGCCCTCTCCTTCTGGGCGACCGCCGCGATCGGTTCGTCGTGGCCCGTGTTCGCGATCGGCGGACTCCTCGCCGCGGCGACGCTCTTCGAGGTCGGACGCATGGGCCGCCTGCGCGGGCGCGGTTGGACGGCGCCGCTCGCAGTCGGACTCGTCGCCGCCGCCGCGGTCTGGATCGTCCGCGATTCCCTGCTCGGCGCGGAACGGGTGCAGGACTCCGTCCTCTCCGTGGCCGCTGCGGTCTACGTCGCCGCCGGGCTCGCCGCCTTCGCGGTCGGTCTCGCCACGCGCGCCGAGCGGCCGCATCTCGCCGCCGCCCTGGCCCTGTGGATCGTGCCGCCGTTGCCGCTGCTGGCCGAGGTGTACGGCTCGTTCGAGCGCGCCGGCCACCCCGCCCTCGCGGGACTCGGCGCGCTGATCCTGCTCTCCAAGATCGGTGACATCGCGGGCTACTACGCCGGCAACGCCCTCGGTCGGCACCACCCGTTCAAGAAGCTCAGCCCGGGCAAGACCACGGAAGGCTGCCTCGCCTCTTTCCTGGTCGGAGCGGCGGCCGGGCCGGCGTGCACGGCGCTCGGTCTCTTCCCCCCCGGGCTCGACACGCTGTCGGCGATCCTGATCGGCGCGACGGTGAATCTCGCTGCCCAGTCCGGCGACCTGCTGGAGAGCTGGGTCAAGCGGCGCGTGCAGGTGAAGGATTCGAGTACGTGGCTCGGTGCTTCGGGGGGCATGCTGGACGTCTGCGACAGTCTTCTCGTCACGGTCCCGGTCGCCCTCGTGACCTGGCCGCTCCTGATTCCCGCATGACATCCGTGCACTCCATCACCATTCCGCTGCGCTCGAACGACGAGGCGATCCTCGTCCTGGGCGCGTACGACCGCAACGCCAAGCTGCTGCGCCAGACCTACGACCTCGAGCTCTACGCCCGGTCGGGCAACCTGCGCCTCGAGGGTCCGCGCGCCAGCGTCACGCGCGCGGCGTCGCGGATCGAGCACCTCCTGGGCAAGCACCGCAAGGGGCGCGAACTGGACGCGCGCACGATCGAGGAGATTCTGCTCGCCGACGGAGACGATGCCGCACCGACCGCCACGGGTAGCGCCGTCGCGACGTCCGGCTCGAGCGGCGGATCGACCCGCGACGAAGGTCGTCGGTCCGAAGGCGCACGGCGCGGACACGACGGCTGGCGGCGATCCTCGGCGCCAGAACACGTGGACCTGTCGTCGTTGCGCGTGCGCGCGGTCGAAGCCCGCACCCAGAACCAACGCGCCTATCTCGAAGCGATCGAGCGCAATTCGCTGACGTTCGGCATGGGCTCGGCCGGATCCGGCAAGACGTTCCTCGCCGCCGCGGCCGGCGTGCGCGCGCTGCGCAACGGATCCGTGCGACGACTGATCGTCACGCGTCCCGTGGTCGAAGCGGGCGAACGACTCGGTTTCCTGCCCGGAGACCTGCAGGCCAAGCTCGATCCCTACGTTCGTCCGGTCTACGACGCGCTGTTCGACCTCGTCTCCATGGACGAGGTGCACCGACTCGAGGAAGCCGGTGTCATCGAGATCGCGCCGCTCGCCTACATGCGCGGTCGCACGCTCAGTCACGCTCTCGTCATCCTCGACGAGGCGCAGAACACCACGACCGAGCAGATGAAGATGTTCCTGACGCGACTCGGCGAAGGGTCGCGCATGGTCGTGACCGGCGACCCGACGCAGTCGGACCTCGGCCTGCGGCAACGGAACGGTCTGGAGGACGCCGCGAAGAAGTTGCGCGGCTTCGCCGACGTCGCGATCGTCGAGTTCGGACCGCGCGACATCGTGCGTCACCCGCTCGTCGAGAAGATCGTGCAGGCCTACGAGGCGCCGGTGCGCGAGTCCGAGGAGCCGGGCCGGTGACGGTCGGGGTCCACTGGGAAGTGGATCGACCGGCCGGCATCGACGACGCGTCGATCGCACGTGCGGCCACGGCGGCACTGGCGTTCGGCGGTCGGGCCGGCGCGGTCGTCAACGTCGTCCTGGTGGACGAGCCGACGCTGACGCGCATGCACGTCGAACTGTTCGACGACCCGGCGCCGACCGACGTCATCACCGTCGACCTCGGGCCCGGGGCGTCCGCCGAAGAGGCTGCGTCCGACGTCGGACCTATCGCTGTCGACCCGTTCGACGAGCTCTTCCCGGACGACGACGGGCCCGACGGCGAGT
This sequence comes from Rohdeia mirabilis, assembly GCA_007750655.1. Taxonomy (GTDB): domain Bacteria; phylum Planctomycetota; class UBA1135; order UBA1135; genus Rohdeia; species Rohdeia mirabilis. Next base: position 3,999,652 of record CP036290.1, on the reverse strand, counting down.
TGTTCGTGAGCATCGATCGCGCGCGCGACGTGGCGGTCGAACGCGGCGTGTCTCTCGCGCGGGAAACGTGCCTCTACGTCGTGCACGGCGCGCTGCACCTGTGTGGGTACGACGACAACGAACCGGCGGAGCGTGCACGCATGCGCGCGGCCGAGCGCGACGTCCTGCGCTCGCTCGGGTACGAGGACGACCCGCTCCCGCACGACCAGGATTGAGGCAACGGGCTCCTGCGTGCATCTGGACGCGCTTGCGGGCTGGCCCACGAACGGCGCGACGGACGCCCGGTGCGCGCGCCGCATGTGATGGGGGCACGACGTCGGTCGCCTCGGCGCGGACGTTCACGGATGCACGCGCACGATGCGGCCGGTGCAGTCGCCCGATGGACGAACGCAGCCGTGCGCGCCCATGGTGTTCGACACGTCGCGCGGGGCGTGAAAGTGCTTGCGCGTGAGCGCGGACACACCGCAACGTTGTGCGAGTTCCAACCGGAGCCGACCGATGTCCCAGACCCTTCACACGAGCACGCTCGCGTCCGCGCTCGACGATGCTCCCGTCACGGCGGCTCTGCCTCCGAACGGTCCGAGCTCGACCGTCCCGTTCCCGGAGTCGTTGGCGTGATCGATCCGCTCGACGTCTCTGCGACCGGGAACGAGCGAGTGGAGCTCGCACCCGACCGGGTCGCGGACCTCGAGCGGCTGGGCGCCGCGCTGACGCGCGACGTTCGGACGCGGGGCATCGCGGTCCGCGCGATGGCTGTGGACTCCTCGGAGATCGCTCCCGATCTCGGCGAGCTCCCCGAGCACGTCCTCGAACCCCAGCCCCGTCGCGCGCGGCCCAGCACCGAGGACCGTCGGCGCTCCGCCCACCGCGTACGTGCCGGTGCCGCGCGCGCGGTCGTCGGCGACGACCTGTTCTTCGCCTGGCGGACCTATTGGGGGTCCGGCTGTGACGAGTCGCGCAACGAGCTCGTCGAGGCCTACCAGTTCCTGGTGCGCGAGATCGTCGGACGGTTCGCGTCGAAGCTCCCGCGCTCGGTGGACCGCGGCGATCTCGCGACGGCGGCGAACGTGGGACTGATCGCGTGCATCACGGGCTTCGATCCCGGGCGCGGCGTGCGCTTCGAGGCCTACGCCGACCGACGCATCCGCGGCGCACTGCTGGACGAGCTGCGCTCGCAGGACTGGTTGCCCCGACCCTGGCGGCAGCGCATCGAACAGCACAAGCGCGAGGGCGAGCGACTGCGCGCACGGCTGGGACGCGAGCCGAGCGACGACGAACTCGCCGACGCGCTCGACCTGTCGACCGATCAGTACCAGCTGCTCTTCGGCGTCGGTCTGCCGGGTATCTCGCTCAGCACCAAGGGCGCGCTCGACGTCGACGACGGACATGCGGGGCTCGACGTGGTTCCCGACACGCGGTCCGAAGCCCCGGACAACCATCTGACGCGCGACGAACTGATGGCGCTCGTCGCCCAGCGCCTGACGGACCAGGAGTACCGGATCGTCTACCTGAAGTACTGGGAGGACCTGCCGATGCGTGCGATCGGCGAACTGACCAGTCTCTCGGAGTCGCGGGTCTGCAAGATCCACACGCGACTGATCGGTCGACTGCGCGATCGCCTCACCTCCGAGGCTTGAGCGGCGGGGGAGGGCGCGCCGGAGGCCTTGCTCCGTGCCAGCCGCCGATCGACGTTCCGCGCCCTGCGCCGGGTCGCATCGACCGGAGTCCTGCCGGCAACGAAAGTGCGGGGGTACGGGAGCGAACTCCCATACCCCCGCGAGTACCCGATCGGACGCCTAGTGGCGCTCGACACCGCGTACGGCGCTCAGGGCGCCGTACTCCCCATTGCGGTGTGCTCCGTCCCCGTTGTGAGCTCGACCGGGATGCGAGTCGAAGAGCGGGTCCCCATCCGCTCGACGTCTCGATCCTCCTTCTTCGACAACGCCGGCGCGGTGTCCCCACACCGTCCGACGCATTCTTCCTCTCCCGATGGGAGAGTGTTCGTAGCAGGGGGTTCTGCTCGAACGATTCCACTCCGCCTCCGCTGCGCAGTCGGGATCGGTGCTGCGAAGCACCGGCCATCTGCGACACGTTGCGCGTGTTCCGTTGTTCGTTGGTTGGGACCTGACATGACGTCGGACCGAGGAACCGGTTCGGCATCCGCTTCGTGAAGGGTCCCCCCCGGCCGAGAACTCCCGATCTCGACCAGGGGGGCACATCTTCCGAATGAAGGATTCGAAACCGGCGGAAGCCGAAGCTTCCGACCTCTCGGATGACGTGCGGGAAGGTCCAGACGGCTCTTCGGTAACCCGGCTACCCATGCCCTTGCGGTCAGGGGCCCGTGGCTTTGCGTCCCCACCTCACGGTGGGTTTGCCCTTCTCGGTGCCATCTTCGAGGCGCGGAAACATACTCGTGAAAAGGCGCGAGGCAAATCGGAGCGACCCACAACCGACGCGAGCGACACAAACCCTCGCCGCCGTGTCCCTTGCCGACGGAGCGAATCTCGGCGCGCCCGCCTAGGATGCGCGCGTGGATCCGCGCGACCTGGAAAGTGTTTCCGAACCGTGGCGTTCGCACCTCGTGACGCCGCTTCGGGTCGGTGCGTTCGATGGTGCGGCCGCGCGAGTGGCGCGCGTCGAGAACGGCGCCTGCGGCGACGTGCTCGAGCTGTGGTGCGACGCGCCCGACCCCCTGCGGCCCGACGTGGTCGAGCTGCGCTTCAAGGGGCGCGGCTGCTGGGCCGTGACGGCCGTGGCCTCGTTCCTGTGCGAGCGGCTGAGCGGGCGCCCGCTCGGCGAGCTGCGCGGCGCCGACCTCGCCGAGGAGGTCGAGCGCGCCGGCGGCCTGCCGCGGCCGCGCGCCCACGTGGTCCGACTCTTCCAGCGCGCCCTCGACGAGGTCCTGGCGGCCCGGGGCTGAGCGGCGGCGGTCCCGGCGCGCGGCGCGGGCCACCGAGGCGCTGCGCCCGGCCCTTCACGGCTCGGGGCTGCCCCCAGACTCCGGCGGAACCGGGGTCGTGATAGTCTTCGAGCGACGACGCTTCCGCGACGATCCTGTCTCCCGCGTCGATCGGCGCACCCGCACCGGCACGCTCACCAGGTGTCCTCGTAGCCGCTCGAGGCGTCTCGCACGCAACCGCTCCCCCCCTCCGAAGCTCCACATGGTCTCCCAGACGCCGACGCGAGGTCGCGTCGTGCTCTTCCTCCCGCACCGCGCCGATCCCGGCCGCGGCGAGGTCTTCAGCGCGGACCTCCTTCCGCTCGAGCTGCTGCAGATCGCCAGCGGCCCCGTCGCCGACGGCTACGAGGTCGTGTTGATCGACGCGATGATCGAGCCGGACTACATCGCCAAGGTCCTCGAGGCCTGCGACGGTGCACTCGTCTTCGCCAGTTCGTGCATCCTCGGCTACCAGGTCTACGACGGCTTCGTCGTGGCCCAGGCCGTGCGCGAGCGGTACCCGAACCTCCCGATCGTGTGGGGCGGATGGTTCCCCAGCGTCATCCCCGAGATGTACCTCGAGGGCGGCATCGCCGACGCGGTCGGACTCGGTCAGGGCGAGCTGACGTTCCGCGAGGTCGTCCAGGCGATCGACGCGGGCGAGTCGCTCGAGAAGGTCGACGGGCTCGCGATCCTGCGCGACGGCAAGGTCCACTACACGAACCATCGCGAGGTCGTCGGCTTCGAGCGCTTCGAACCCGTTCCGTGGCACCTGCTCGAGTACGAGCGCTACGCGACCCTGCAGACCACGCCGACCAAGATGAAGGTTCGGCACCGGTTCCCGCTGCCCGGGCACTGGACACCGTCCAACCCGCCGCGTGGCTTCAGTCACTTCTCGAGCTTCGGTTGCCCCGAGCCGTGCACGTTCTGCTGTTCACCGCGCGTCACCGGGCGCCGTTGGAAGGCGATCGGCGGCAAGGAACTCGCGGAGGAGATCGCCGAACTCCAGCAGCGCTTCAAGTTCGACGTCCTGCGCTTCCAGGACGCCAATTTCGGCGTGGCCGAGAAACGCACCAAGGAGTTCTGCGAGACGTTGATCGATCTGAAGGTGCCCATCCATTGGAACGGCACGATCGAGATCGAAACGATCATGCGCTACAAGGAAGAGACGCTGGATCTGTTGCGCGACAGCCAGTGCCACCTCTTGTGGCTGGGCGCCGAGACCGGCGACCAGAACATGCAGAACGAGATCGGCAAGAAGATCGCGCTCGGTCACATCCCGACGGCGATCGGCAAGCTCGCCGACCGCGGCATCGTTCCCGGCACGTTCTGGATCATCGGTTACCCCGGTGAGACCGAGGAGACGATGGCGGAGACGCTGCGTTGGGCGGCCGCGATCAAGCACCGCTATCCGATCGCTGGCTCCGAGGTCTATCCGTTCCGTCCGATCCCCGGCACGGTCGACTACGACAGAGCCGTCGAGATGGGCTACCAGCCCCCGAAGGACTTCGACGAGTGGGGCAACTGCTTCGAGTACAAGTACAACTCGCAGAACACGCCCCTGCCGGACACGATTCGCGACACGTGGCGTCGCTACAACAACACGGCGGCGTTCTACGACATGCACGTGTCGGAAGGCAGTCAGTGGGTGCGTCGCACGATGTCGCGCATCGCGGGTTGGCGCTTGCGCACCGGCAACTACACGTTCCCGGTGGAGCAGAAGCTCTTCGACCTGTACGTCCGCATGAGCGGGCAGCGTCAGGCCGCCGCGGAGGACGTGTCCGAGGACTACCAGCAGCTCCAGCCCGAGACGCACGCCGGCAAGTTGGCCGTCATGAACAAGGGCGCCTGAGCCGCGAACGGTCCGTTCGAACGCGCGGGGGCGCGGCGACCGCGAAGTCGCCGCGCCCCCGCGCGCGTTCGGGACGGCCCGAGCGCTCGACGGGCCTGCGACCTCAGCGCCGCGCCGCGTCCCAGACCGCGAGCACGCCGTCGAGCACGCTCGGGAAGTCGGCGAGCCGGATCATGTTCGGGCCGTCGGACGGCGAGCTGTCCGGGTCCGGGTGTACCTCGAAGAAGAACCCGTCGACCATTCCCGTGGCCGCCGCCGCGCGCGCGAGCAGCGGTGCGAGATCGCGGTTGCCGCCCGTCGTCCCGTCCGCGCCGCCCGGCCGTTGGACCGAGTGCGTCGCGTCGAAGACGACCGGCACACCGAGCGCGGCGAGGTCCTCGAAGCCGGTCATGTCGACGACGAGTCGCCCGTAGCCGAACGTCGTTCCGCGCTCGCAGACGCTGATCGACGAACCGCCGCCGGCGCGCAGCTTCTCGACGGCGTGCCCCATGTCCCAGGGCGCGAGGAACTGACCCTTCTTCACGTTCACGGCCGCACCGCTCGATCCCGCCGCGAGCAGGAGGTCGGTCTGGCGGCACAGGAACGCGGGGATCTGCAGCACGTCCACGTGGGCCGCCGCGAGCGCGCACTGCTCCGGCAGGTGCACGTCGGTCAGCGTCGGACGTCCGAACTCGGCGCGCACGCCCGACAACAGTTCGAGTCCGGCCTCGAGGCCCGGCCCGCGACCCGACGTGGACTTGGTGCGATTGGCCTTGTCGAAGCTGGCCTTGAAGACCAGGTCGACGCCGCGCTCGCCCGCGATCTCGTTCAGGGCCCCGGCGATCTCGCGGGTGCGCACCTCGCTCTCGAGGACGCACGGCCCGGCGAAGAGGAAGGGGCGCGCGCCGCCCAGTTCGGCGTCCTTCGTCCGCAGCGTGCGGGCGGTCTTCTCGGAGGTCATGGGCGCAGCGTGGCGCACGGGCGGCGGGCTGGCAAGGCTCGGGCGGGTGGAGCGCCGCGGCGGACTCGGCCCTCGCCCTCGCTCACGGGTCTCGCCAACCGCCGCCGATCAGGGCGAGACGAGCCGGAAGCGCTGTCCGCCGAACGCGTAGTCCACGGAGCCGTGTCCGCCCAGGTCGCCGTCGATCTGCCAGGCCACGTCGTCCGCGGCGCGCACCCGCACGTGCCCGGCCTGCCAGAACTCGGCGGCCTTGCCGGGCAGCTCGCGCAGGATCGCGGTCGTCGCCATGCGCGCCAACCCGAAGCGACTCGCGTTGCGCACGGCGTAGACCTCGGCGCGCTGGTCGTCGCGGCGGCACAGCGACGAGAGGCCGAAGACCGCGCCGTACTCGCGCACGTTGCTGACCAGCACGAAACCGAAGTCGCCGTCGATCGGTGCGCCGTCGACCTCGAGCTGAAGGCGCGGCTGGCGGTAGCTCGCGAGCACGCGCAGTCCCGCGGTCACGTAGTCGAGCTTGGTGATCGGCCCCTTGCGACGGCGCTCGACCTCCGCGACGCACGCGCCGTCGAAGCCGACGCCGACGCAGAGGAACGTCAGTTCGCCGTTCACCTCGGCCGTGTCGAGGATCGACGTCGAGCCCGAGCGCACCAGTTCGATCAGGCCATCGACGTCCAGCGGCAGGCGCGCGTCCTTCGCCAGGACGTTCGCGGTGCCCATCGGCAACTGTGCGACCGCGACGTCCCGTCCGACCAGGCCCGAGAGGATCTCGCGCAGCGTGCCGTCGCCGCCGACCGCGACGACGAGGTCGACGTCGTCGGGCATGCTGTGCACGCGGTCCCAGCCGTCGCGCCGAGCGGTCGTCAGGTGCACCTCGCTCTCGAGGCCACAGCGCGTGAAGCCGTCGGTGAGCTCGCGCGCGGCGGCGGCGGCGCGACCGCGACCCGCGATGGGATTGGCCACGACCAGAGCACGGCGGTAGGGAAGGGGCGCGTGGTTCACGGTCGGCTCGGGCTGGGGGGGAACGCGGCCCGCACGGGCTGGCGCGGTCGTCGAGTCAGAGGTTCCCGCGCGACTCGAGTTCGGTGGCGGGGTCTGGGATGGTACGAATCGCGGGCCATGCAGCCGGCCAGCGAAGCTCCGACGTTCGTGCTCGGGACCAGCGGTTTCCTCGGACGCGCCGTCGTCGAGGCGCTCCTCGCGCGACGCGCCGCCCACGCGTGCGGTTCGGTCGTCGCCGCCGGGCCTCGCCCGTTCGAGGCCGCCGGGCTCGTGCCTCGCCCCGTGGACGGCAGTGTTCCCGGCGCCGTCGAGTCCGCGCTCGACCTGCATCGCCCCGGCGCGGTCCTGTGCGTCGCTGCTCTCGCGCGCGGCGGCGACTGCGAGGCCGACCCCGCGCGCGCCGAGCGGCTCAACACGGAGCTGCCGGCCGAGGTCGCCCGCTGGTGCGAGCGCCACGGCGCGCGGCTCGTGCACGTCTCGACCGATCTGGTCTTCGGTGGCGAAGCACCCGATCGCGTCCTGCCCGCCGGTGGCCGCCGCGAGTCGGACCCGGTCGCCCCGCTCGGCGTCTACGCCCGGACCAAGGCCGCTGGCGAGGCGGCGGTCCTCGCGGCCTGCCCACAGGCACTGGTCGCGCGCCTGCCGCTGCTCTACGGGGACAGCCGCGGGCGGGGCCTCGGCGCGTCGGACGGGCTGCTCGCCGCCTGTCGGGCCGGGCGGGACGTGACCCTGTTCGACGACGAGTGGCGCACGCCGCTCGACGTGGACCTGGCGGCGCGGGCCCTGGTGCGCCTGCTCGACCGGGCAGCGAGCGGGATCGTGCACCTGGGCGGCGAGCGACGGCTCTCGCGCGCCGAGTTCGGGTTCGAGGTCCTGGCGGCAGCAGGTCTCGACGCCGCGGGCCCCGGAACCGGCGCCGTACGCGCGGCTCCACGGGCGGCTCTGGGTCTCGCAGCCGAGCGTCCCGCCGACGTGTGCCTCGCGTCCGAGCGCGCGCGCCTGTTGCTCGGCGACGGTTGGAATCGATCGCGCGTCGATTGAACGGCGGGCGGCGACCGGCGGGCGTCCTTGACCGGCTCCGGCGCCGGCGCCATCGTGGCTCGCCCGTTCGCCCCCGAAACGCCGCGCCGACGCGATCCATGGAACTCTCGAGCCGCTACGACCCGCACGAACACGAAGCCGCGATCTACCAGCGCTGGCTGGACACGAAGGCCTTCACGCCGCCCGCCGAGAAGCCGGAGGGAGCGGAGCCGTTCGTGATCATGATCCCGCCGCCGAACGTGACGGGCGTGCTGCACATGGGGCACGCGCTGAACGGCACGATCCAGGACATCGTGATCCGCTTCCGGCGCATGCAGGGACGCGACGCGCTGTGGGTGCCGGGCACCGACCACGCGGGCATCGCGACCCAGGCCGTGGTCGAGAAGAAGCTCTTCGCCGAGGAGGGCAAGACGCGCCACGACCTCGGGCGCGAAGCCTTCCTCGAGCGCGTCTTCGAGTGGAAGGAACACCACGGCAACGCGATCCTCGAACAGTACCGCCGACTCGGTGCGTCGTGCGACTGGTCGCGGACGGCGTTCACCATGGACCCGGAGCTGTCGCGCGCGGTGCGTGAGTCGTTCCTGCGTCTGTGGGAGAAGGGGCTGATCTACCGCGGCGCGCGCATCGTCAACTGGGACTGCGTGCTGCAGACGGCGATCAGCGACGACGAGATCGAGAACGTCGAGCGCAAGGGCAAGCTGTGGCACCTCGCGTACCCGGTCGACGGCACGGACGAGCGCATCGTCGTGGCCACGACGCGGCCGGAGACCATGCTCGGCGACACCGGCGTCGCCGTGCACCCCGACGACGAGCGCTACGGGCGCTTGGTCGGACGGAAGGTGCGCCTGCCGTTCATGGATCGCCTGATCCCGATCGTCGCGGACGAGTCGGTCGACCCGAAGTACGGCACGGGCGCGGTCAAGGTCACGCCCGGTCACGATCCGGCCGACTACGAGCGCGGTGCGCGCCACAACCTCCCGATCATCACGATCCTGCACAAGGACGGCACGCTCAACGACGAGGCGGGTCGCTTCGGCGGACTGTCGCGCGAGAAGGCGCGCGACGAGGTCGTGAAGGGGATGGACGAGCTCGGGTTGCTGGTGAGGATCGAGGACATCAAGCACTCGGTGCCGCTGTCCGATCGCAGCAAGAGCGTGATCGAGCCGCTCGTCAGCGAGCAGTGGTTCGTGAAGATGAAGGAACTGGCCGAGCCCGCGATCCGCGCCGCCAACGAAGGCGCGCTGGAGTTTCGGCCGGCGCGCTGGAAGAAGGTCTATCTCGACTGGCTCGAGAACGTCCAGGACTGGTGCATCAGCCGTCAGCTCTGGTGGGGGCACCAGATCCCGATCTGGTACGACGAGGACGGCGTGCCCGCGGGCAGTCGCGAGGACCTCGAGATCGGCTCCGCGCACCCGACGACCGGCAAGCCGATCGTGCGGCAGGACGCGGACGTGCTCGACACCTGGGCGTCGAGTTGGCTGTGGCCGTTCGCGACGCTCGGTTGGCCGGACCGGACCGCCGATCTCGAACGCTTCTACCCGACGCACTTCCTCTCGACAGCGCGCGAGATCATCTACCTGTGGGTGGCGCGGATGATCATGGCCGGATACGAGTTCATGGACCACCTGCCCGCTGAGAAGCGCGTCGCGTTCGGCGTCTGCAACGTCCACGCGACGGTGCTCGACTCGAGCGGCAAGCGCATGAGCAAGAGCGCGGGCAACGGCATCGATCCGCTCGACGTGATCCAACAGTACGGCGCGGACGCGATGCGCTACTCGCTGATGATGCTCACGCGCGAGGGTCAGGACGTGCGCCTGTCGGAGAACCGCTTCGAGGAGGGGCGTCGCTTCACCAACAAGATCTGGAACGCCGCGCGCTTCGTCTTGGGTCAGATGGGCGGCGAGCGGACGGATGGAACGTCCGCCAGCGCCACCGCACTCGAGGACCGCTGGATCCTGTCGCGCCTGGCCGAGACCGTCGAGGGCGTCACGAACGAACTGGACGGCTACCACTTCAACGACGCGGCCAGCCGCCTGTACCGCTTCGTCTGGAACGACTTCTGCGACTGGTACGTCGAACTCGTCAAGAGTCGTCTCGAGGGTGACGACGACTCGGCGCGCGCGGCGCGTGGAACGCTCGCGCGCGTTCTGAAGGAGACGCTCGCACTGCTGCACCCGTTCACGCCGTTCCAGACCGAGGTCCTGTGGGACGCGCTGCACGAGACGCTGGGCGAGACGCCGGGCGCGATGCTCGTACGCACGGCGTGGCCGACGGGCGAAGGGCTCGTGCGCGACGCGGACGCCGAAGCGCGCCTCGGCACGTTGCAGGCCGTCGTCGGCGCCGTGCGCAGCATTCGCGCGATGACGACGATCGGCGATCGCAAGCCGCTCGAGGCGTTCGTGACGTCGCCGCGTGCCGAGGACCTCGAGGTGCTCGAGGCCTCGCGCGAGCGGCTGCTCGCACTCGCGCATCTCGGTAGCCTCGCAGTCGGCGCGGACCTCGCGCGGCCGGCGGGTTCGGCCGCGGCAGTGGCCGGCGCCATCCAGGTCTTCGTGACCTTGGGCGACGACGTGGACACCGCGGCCCTCAAGGAGACGCTGGAGCGCCGCGCGAAGAAGCTCGCCGGCGCGATCGGCGGTCTGGAGAAGAAGCTCCAGAACAAGGGCTACCTGGCCAATGCGGACGAGGAAGTGGTCGCGAGCGATCGACTGAAGCTCGAGGAGCAGCGCGAGGAGTTGGCGCTGCTCGAGAGCAACGTGGCCGGTCTGTGAGCCCGGGCCTCCGAGGGCGACTCGGAACGCTGCCCACATGAGAAGGGGCCCGGTCGCACGTGCGTGCGACCGGGCCCCTTCGCGTGCGGCGCGAGCCTCGCGAGCTCAGCGCCGCCAGGTGCGCGGGATCGCGTTCGGCTTCACGCCCAGCTCGAGACGGAAGGCGAAGCCCTTCTTCGCGCGGCTACCCAGGACGAAACCGTCCAGGCGCACGGCGTCCAGCGACGCGTCGATCGACGAATCGTTGCGGGGGTCGTCCTTCTCGCCGGTCATCTCGGCCATGGCGAGCACGGCGATGGTGCCGAACGGGTCGTCCTTCGGGACGGACTCCGCCTCGGGAACCCCGGCGCGGATGCTCGCGACCGGCTTCATCTCGGCGTCGTAGAAGATCCACGCGGGGTGGTCGTAGTCGACGACACCGCCGAACGGGTCCTCGTCGTCCTCGGCCGCCGCGCGCGCGATGGAGTTCGAACCGGGCGCGAGCACGCCACCGATCGGCGGCACGTCGTCGTCCTTCTTCTTCTCCTTCTCTTCGTCGTCCGACTTCTTCTTCTTCTTCGGCTTGCCGTCGGTGCGCCAGGCCACGACGTACGTGCCGGGCTCGAGTGCGGGTTGGCTGAGCGCGACCGTCGTCGTCAGGACGCCCATCGCGATCGGCTCGTCCTTGGAGGCCGACTCGAGGCCGTTGGTCGAGTTCTCGGTGAGCTGCAGCGCGGGGATCCAGACGAACCACTCGTGCCCTTCGATCAACGCGTAGTTGGGCTTCTCGAGGCGACCTTCGCCGACGATCCAGTTCTCGAAGCCGAGCACGCCGGGGGCGTGGAGCTCGACGCTCGCCCGCTGTTCGAAGGCCAGGTTCGCCAGGGTGGCTTCCGCGCGGCCGCGTGCGACCTGCATGTCGGCGGCGCACCGGAAGCCGAGTCCGCTGAACATCTCGTCGCGCGCGGTGGGGCGGCGGGTGGAGAGGCGCGCGGCGACGGGCGAGTTGGCGAAGGAACCACCGACGACGACGCGCTTGCTCGAATCGAACTGGGCGCCGACCTCCTTCTTCTCCGGCTTCTTGCCGCGCTTGATCTCGTACTTCAGCGGCTTGTAGCCCGGGAGCCCCACGTAGGGGCTCGACGTCCACTCCCACACGTTCCCGCAGAGGTCGAAGACGCCGTGGAGCGACGCTGCGGCCTCGACGGAGCCGACCTCTTCCGGCTTGGAGCGCGCGTCGGGATCACTCGTGATGGCCTTGCTGCGGTCCCATTCGTCGCCCCAGGTGTAGCGCTGACGGTCCTTCTCACGTCCGGCGGACTGGAACTCGAACTCCGTCATCATCCGGAAGCCGGCCCAGTGGACGAAGCTCTCGACGTCGTAGTTGTCGACGTACACCACGGGCAGCGTGGCGATCTTGGTCGGCATGGACCACTCGGCCGAACGCCAGTTCGTGGCCCACCAGTCCTTGGGGCTGAACGGCGGCGCGGACTTGTCGTCCTTGTTCGCTTCCAGGTACTCGCGCGAGGCCTGGTCGAGCGCGTCCTGGGCCCAGTGCTGCGGCGGGCGGTGCCCCGTCGCGAGCACGAAGCGCAGGTACTGCTCGTTCGTGATCTCGTACGGCTGCAGGTAGAAGGCCTCGACCACCGTGGTCTTCGAGCCCAGCTCGGCGGCGAGGTTCTCGCCGACCGCCTCGTTCTTCACGACCAGCGCCTCGATCTCCTCGGGATCGCCGCCCACCTCGATCACCTTCTTCGGGATCGCGACCATCCCGGGGGGCGGGCCGTAGTCCTGGGTGCCGGCTGCGATCGTCGCCGTGGGAGCGGCAGTCGTGGCGACCGGGGCCGGCGCGGCGGAACGGCTCCAGCTCGCGAGCGAAGAGGCGGCCAGGACGGTCGTCGCGGCGCAGGCCACGGAAGGGAACGAGAGTGCTCTGAACAGCATGGGCAACTTGAGGAACGCGGTCGATTCGAACTCGACCCGTACGGGAGGCGGCGCTGCGCTGGACGGGGGGGGCGCGGCGGGGGATCCGGCGGGGGGCTTACCCACGGGGACGGCCTTGTAACCCGTGAGGAAGCCGAGCATGGTAGCGGCGCAGCCTGGGTGCGGGGAGTCCGACCACGAGCCGCCGCACCATGAACACAGGTTCCGACCGACCCTCCACGCCCGCCGGCGACGTCCAACCCCGGCGCCACACGATCCCGCCCGAATGGGACGGGATGCGGCTCGACCGCGTCCTGTGCGACCTGATCCCCGATCAGTCCCGCAGCCGCCTCGGGACCTGGATCCGCTCCGGCGAGGTCCGCGTGGACGGCGAGGTGGTCGAGCGCACCTCGCACCTGGTGCGCGCGGGCACCGTCGTCGAGTTCGTGCCGCCGGGCGACCTGCGTCGCAGCGGTGGCTCCGCGCCGATCCGGGTCATCCACGAGGACGAACACCTGGCGCTGATCGACAAGCCCGCCGGCGTCGTCTGCCACCCCTCGGAGGCGATCTCGGGCGGCACCGTGTCCGAGCAGGCGGTCGAGCTCTTCGGGCCGCTGCCCGATCCCCATGCAGAGCGCGCGAGCGAGCACGCTGGGCGGCACGGCGACGATGCGCTGGCGGGCGACGACGAAGAGGCCGAAGTGGTCGCGAATCTCACCGCTCGTCCCGGCATCGTCCACCGCCTCGACTCGCGCACGACAGGGATCATGGTGATCGCGCGTTCGGCCGCGGCCGGCGAGAGACTGGTGAAGCAGTTCGCCGAGCGGCGTGTCCAGAAGACCTACCTGGCGCTCGTGCACGGCGAACCGCGCTTCATCTCCGACTGGATCACCGCGCCGTTGATCCGCGACGCGCGCCAACCCGACCGCATGTCGGTCGCGCGCGAGGGCGAGGGCCGCGACGCCGAGACGTTCTACGAGGTGCTCGAACGCTTCGACGGCTTCACGCTCGTCACCGCGAAACCCGTCACCGGCCGCACGCACCAGATCCGCGTGCACCTCGAGTCGATCGAGCACCCGATCGTCGGCGACACGGTCTACAAGGGCCGCCGCCGGCGCCAGTCGCTGCCGAAGGGCGCGCCGAAGATGGACCGCCAGGCCCTGCACGCGTGGAAGCTCGATCTCGAGCACCCCGTGACCGGCGAGCCGCTGCACGGCGAGGCTCCGGTGCCCGACGATCTGCGCGAGCTGGTCGAGTGGTTGCGGGCGAACAGGCCGAAGGGGTGAGGTGAGGCTGCGGCGAGCGGGCGCTACCGCAACAACGTCAGCGCCACCCGCCGCTCGCCGCCGGCCTCGATCTGTACGTACTTGACCGCGCGGCGGCCGTCGTGGTCGGTGAGCTCGACGGTGTAGCGTCCCGGCGCGAGGTCCGTGAAGGTCACCGAGCCCGGCTCCCACTGCATGCCGCCGGACCGGGCCACGTCGCGAATGTCGCTGCGGCCCGCGACCTCGTTCCCGAGTTCGTCGCGCACCGAGAGGACGCCGCCCATCTCGCAGGCGTGTTCGGCGACGAGGCGGCCACTTTGCTCGAGCTGCAGGCGCACTTCGCTCCCGGTGGTTCCGATCTCGGAGTTCGCGAGCCCCTCCGCCAGCGCGGCGAAGCGCACCTCGCCCTCGGCCGGCAATCCGTCGTAGACGAAGCGCCCCTCGTCGTCACTGTGCACGAGCCCCAGCTCGTGCGCGAGTTGTCCATCGGGTAGGCGCGCGAACACGGTCGCGCGCGGCACCGGCCGGCCGTCGCGATCGACCGTGCGTCCGCTCACCGCACGCGGCGGCGCGAGAACCACGGCGACGGGAGCGGGATCCTCTCCCGGACCCATGACGAGCGGGCCGAGCACCACCGCACCCCAACGCGCGACCGGCGGGCCACCTTCGACGTACTTGAGGCCGCCGATCGTGACGCGGTACGTGCCGGCCGTCAGCCACTCGAACGCGAAGCGGCCCTCGCGGTCCGTGGTGCAGAGCGAGAAGCGCGCGGCCAGTCGGTGTCCGGGAACGAGCTGCCCGACGTTCTCGATGCGCACCGGAACGCCCGCGAGTGGCCGTCCTTCGTCGTCGGTGACACGCCCCGAGTAGCGCACATCGGGGCGATCGAGGACCAACGGTCCCGAACTCGCGAGCGCGTCCTGCGGCGTCACGCTGTCGATCGTGGTGAACAGCTCGCTGCCCCGTTCGACGGCCTTCTCGAGCACGACCGAGATCAGGTGCTCGCCGAGTTGGGGGGTCACGATCGCGAAGCTCCCGTCGGCGCGCAGCGACTGCGACTGCAGAGCGCCGCCGTCGCTCGAACGCACGTAGATCCAGTTGCTGGCCTCGGCCGGGGCCCAGGGCGCGAGCCCGCGCACCACGCCTCCGCCCGTCGACGCGCCGCCGAACTCGACGTGCTCCGTGCCGCCGTCCGCGAGCACCACGTGTTCCAGCAGCAGTTCGTCGACCGAAGCGGCGCCCGGGTCGTCGTCGACGATGCCGAGCGCCATCACCTGCCACTCACCGGGCACCAGACCGCCGATCTCGAAGCGCCCGTTCTCGTCCGTCCGCAGGCGCACCGGGTCCCAGGCTTCGACGGCGTGCAGCAGCACCAGTCGGTCGACGAGCGGCGCGTCGTTCTCGTCGAGCACGCGTCCGGTGATCTTCGCGCCGCGGCGCACCGCGAGTTCGAGGTCGTTCAGTCGCTCGCCGGCGCCGAGCTCGAGCTCGCGCCAGGTCGAGCGCGCGAAGTCCGGGTGGCGCGCGGCCAGGTGCAGCTTGCCCGGGCGCAGTCGGCGCAGCTCGAAGCGCCCGTCGGCGTCGGTCAACGTGGCCTCCGACGCGCTCAATCGGTAGCTGAGTCCTTCCGGGCGCGTGGCCCAGGCGGTGACACGACCACCGGCGATCGGCTTCCCGTCGGGATCGACGACGCGTCCGAAGACCGAAGCGGCCTGTTCGAAGTCGATCGCAAGTGCGTCGCGCGTCGGCACCACCACGTCCACGTCGGCGACCGGCGCGAGCGAACGCGGCTCGAACGCGAAGCGCCATTCGCCGGGGTGAAGGTCCGTGACGTCGTAGTTCCCGTCGGGCGACGTCAGCGACAGCGCGACGGTCTGACCCGGTTCCTGCCCCGAGCTCAGCTGGTCCGAGAGCGACCCCACCACGTCCAGTTCGGTCACCGGCGCACCGGTGCGATCACGCGCGACGACGCGCAGGGTCGCGGTCGGCACCAGATGGACCGTGACGGGAACGCCAGCTTCCACTTCGCGCGCGAGCCCGCGCAGCGTCGTCCCGTCCGCGCGTTCGGCCCGGGCCGAGACCACGAAGCGTCGGCCCTCGAGTCCGCGCACCTCGAACGCTCCGCTCGCGTCGCTGGTCGCGCTGCGCACTTCGCCTTCGACGGCGACGAACTGGCTGCGTTCGGGGGTGACCTCGAGCTCGACCCCGGCCAGTGGTTCACCGTCCGGCCCGAGCGCGCTGCCCGACAGTCGAGCTCCGGCGCCGACCTCGAGCACGAAGCCGCCGGACGTGCGCGCGGCGCCGTGGGGCGGCAGCCAGAAGTCGAGCGTCGGCAGGCCGGTCCCGCGCACCGCGCCGACCAGTTCGACGGCCGGAAGTCGATCCAGCTCGAAGCGACCGTCGCCGTCCGTGAGTTCGGACCGCAGCACGCGGAGCTCGCGCCCCGGATCCTTCGGCCACCCCACGTCGACGCGCGCGCCGGCCAGAGGCTGTCCCGTCGAGTCGAGAACGCGCCCCAGGAACCGACCACCCTGCAGGCTCGCGAGGCGCACCGAGCGCACCTCCCCCGCGCGCAGGGCGTCCGTCGAGAGGCGCACGGCGGCGAACGCGTCCGGATCGCTCTCGATCACGAGCGGGATCCCCGGCGGCAGACCGAAGAGGCGCACGAAGCCGGCCTCGCCGACGCGGGCGACGCGCACGCCGAGCGGAGTTCCGCTGGGAACGAGCGCGCCCTGCGAGAGATTGGCGCGGATCGTCAGGCGTCCGGGCGGCGCCTCGATCTCGAGGTCCGCGCCGAGGGCCAGGTCGATGACGGCGTCGGGCCATGGGCTGGAAGGAGGCGAGCCGGACTCGCCCACGGCGGCGGATCGACGCAGAACGACCGGCACCGGCGAGAAGCCGCCGGGCGCGCGCGCGACGAGTTGGACCGCATCGTGCTCGGCGCCGAGCTCGAGCTCGAAGCGTCCCGAAGGACCGGCGATCGCGCGGGCGAGGATCGCGTCCGCGTCGCCCTCGCCGAGGCCCGCATCGCCGCCTTCGCTCGTCGGCGCCGCGGTGCGTTCACCGAGAGCGTCGCTCGCGGAGGCCCCGGCCACCGCGCGCAGGGCGGCGGCCGGACCGAGGCGCTGGTCGACGGCGAACACCTCCGCTCCGGCCGCTCCCAGGGCGTCGTCGGGGCCTTCGAGCGCGAGCGCGTTCGGCCGACGCACCTGGCCGACGAGGAGGTTCGCGGGGTCGATCGGGACGCGTCCGCCGGACGAGCGTTCCGCGGCGATCTCCGCGGCGCCGGTGGGGGGCGGCGGCGCGCCGAGTTCCGTCTGCGGCAGGGCGTCCGGGTCGCCCCAGCGCGCGACGATCCCGAGGGCGAAGATGGAGACGGCGATCGCGAACACCGCGAGCAGCCCGATTCGTTGGATGAGATTCATGGTTGGAAGCGGCGGCGCCCTACGGTGCCCTCGGGGAGGCATTCGGTGCGAGGGTGCTGGGAGGTAGAATCCCGCCCCGCCGACCGAGGCCCCACCCGGGCTTCGTCGTTCGCCCGGAGCTCGAACGACGGGCGCCTGGGCGTCGAGGCGCCCGTTCGCGCCCTGGCGCTGCCGCGTCCACGGCGCGCGTCCACCGTGCGCGCCCACCGTGCGCGCCCACCGTTCTCCGCCCGTGGCCCGCCCGACACCATGACCGATCCTGCTCCGAGCGTGCTCGCGGACCTCGTCCACGGCATCCACCACACCGCGCTGGCGGTCGAGAGCCTCGACGAGGCCCTCGCCATCTACCGCGACACTCTGGGCTTTCGCGCCGACGAGCCCGAGTTCGTCGAGAGCCAGGGCGTGCGGGTGGTCTTCTGCTACCCGGGCGACGGCACGCGGCTCGAACTGGTCGAGCCGGCCTCCGAGAGCTCGCCGATCCACGGCTTCCTCGAGCGCCGGGGCAGCGGCCTGCACCACGTGGCCTTCGAGGTCACGGACGTGGCCGCCGCCATCGCGACCCTCGTGGCCCGCGGCGTGCGGATGATCGATCTCGAACCGCGCCCCGGGGCCCACCGCACGACCGTCGCCTTCGTCCACCCCAAGTCGATGGGCGGCGTACTGACCGAGCTCGTCCAGCCGCCCGCGGACGAGCGCCACTGACGGCGCCGCGCGCTTTCGCCTTCCACCGGGGGTCGCTCGACGCGAGCCCCTGAACCCGACCCAGCGTCGACCACTCCCAGTTCCCATGTCCGCAGCCACCCCCCCCGACCGGACGTCGTCCGACCAGGCTCCGCCCGCGGCGAGACCCGCCGCGCTGTCGCCGACCGAGCGCCTCGTCCGCATGCGCGAGTCGTCCCTGTCCGGTGGCGGCGAGAAGCGCATCGCCGCCCAGCACGCCAAGGGCAAGCTGACCGCGCGCGAGCGCATCGACTTCCTGGTGGACGACGGGTCGTTCGTCGAGCTCGACCGCTTCGTCACGCACCGCTGTTCGGACTTCGACATGCAGTCCCAGCAGATCCTCGGCGACGGCGTCGTCACGGGTCACGCGCTGATCGACGGCCGGCCGGTCTACCTCTACAGCCAGGACTTCACGGTCTTCGGCGGTTCGCTGTCCGAGACCCACGCGGAGAAGATCTGCAAGGTCATGGACATGGCCATGAAGGTCGGCGTGCCGGTCATCGGGCTGAACGACTCGGGCGGCGCGCGCATCCAGGAAGGCGTCAGCAGTCTCGGCGGCTACGCGGAGATCTTCTGGCGCAACACCCAGGCCTCGGGCGTCGTGCCGCAGATCAGCGCGATCATGGGCCCGTGCGCGGGTGGGGCGGTGTACAGCCCCGCGATCACCGACTTCATCTGCATGGTCGACCGCAGCTCGTTCATGCACATCACGGGACCCGACGTGGTCAAGACCGTGACGCACGAGGTGGTCACCTCCGAGGAACTGGGCGGTGCGACCACGCACGCCGAGGTCTCGGGCGTGTCGCACTTCGTCAGCCCCGACGACAAGAGCTGCATGCAACTGGTGCGGCGCCTGCTGTCGTACCTGCCGCTCAACAACGCCGAAGGGCCGCCCTTCGTGCCCACCGACGACCCGGCCGACCGCCAGGACACAGCGCTCGACACGCTGGTGCCGAGCGATCCGAACAAGCCCTACGACATGCACAAGGTCATCGACCTCGTGGTGGACAAGGACTCGTGGTTCGGCGTGCACGAGGGTTACGCGCGCAACATGATCGTCGGCTTCGCGCGCCTCGGCGGCAACGTCGTCGGCATCGTCGCGAACAACCCCGCTGTGCTGGCGGGCTGCCTGGACATCGCGGCCTCGATCAAGGGCGCGCGCTTCATCCGCTTCTGCGACGCCTACAACATCCCGATCGTCACGTTCGAGGACGTGCCCGGCTTCCTGCCCGGCACCAAGCAGGAGCACGAAGGCATCATCCTGCACGGCGCGAAACTGCTGTACGCGTACTGCGAGGCCACGGTGCCCAAGCTGACCGTCATCACGCGCAAGGCCTACGGCGGCGCGTACGACGTGATGGGCAGCAAGCACATCCGCGCCGACCTGAACCTGGCCTGGCCCGGTTCGGCGATCGCGGTGATGGGGGCGGCCGGCGCGGCGCGGATCATCCACCGCCGCGAGATCGCCGAGGCCGACGATCCGGCCGCGATGGAGGCGAAGAAGACCGCTGCCTACGAGGAGACCTTCAACAACCCGTACCGCGCCGCCGCACGCGGGTTCGTCGACGACGTGATCGAGGCGCGCACGACGCGGCCGCAGTTGATTCGCGCGCTCGAGCTCCTGCGCACCAAGCAGGAGAACCGTCCCACCCGCAAGCACGGGAACATTCCGCTGTGAGCGCTCCCGTGAAACACACCGAACTGAAGCGGATCCTGGTCGCCAACCGCGGCGAGATCGCCCTGCGCATCGGACGCACGGCGCGCGAGATGGGGATGGAGTGGGTCGCGGTCCACTCGGATCCCGATCGCTCGAGCCTGCACACGCGCTTCGCCGATATCGCCTACTCGCTGGGCGGTTCGACGCCGGCCGAGAGCTACCTCGACGCGGGCAAGATCATCGCCGCCGCGGTGGCGACCGGCGCCCAGGCCATCCACCCGGGCTACGGTTTCCTGGCCGAGAACGCCGGTTTCGCGCAGGCCGTGATCGACGCCGGGCTGATCTGGATCGGTCCGCCGCCGCGCGCGATCATCGACATGGGCGACAAGATCACGAGTCGCCAGATCATGGGTGCGGCGGGCGTGCCGATCGTGCCGGGCATGGCCGAACCGCTGGCCGACGCCGCCGCCGCCGTGGCCGCGGCGCCGGGCGTGGGCTTCCCGATCTGCATGAAGGCTTCGGCCGGTGGCGGCGGCAAGGGCATCCGCGTCGTGCGCGACCCGAAGGACCTCGAGTCCGCGTTCAAGCAGGCCTCGGCCGAGGCGCAGGCGGCGTTCGGCGACGGACGCATGTACCTCGAGCGCTACCTGGACCAGCCGCGCCACATCGAGGTGCAGGTCCTGTTCGACGCCCACGGCAACGGCGTGCACCTGGGCGAGCGCGAGTGCTCGATCCAGCGCCGCCACCAGAAGCTCCTCGAAGAGTGTCCGTCGCCGACCATCGACGCCGCCACGCGCGCCGCGATGGGCGAGACCGCGCTGCAGGCCGCGCGCGCCGTCGGCTACCAGGGCGCGGGCACGGTCGAGTTCCTGTTCAGCAAGGGCGAGTTCTTCTTCCTCGAGATGAACACGCGTCTGCAGGTCGAGCACCCGATCACCGAGATGGTCACCGGCGTCGACCTGGTGCGCGAACAGCTGCGCATCGCGGCCGGCGAGGAGCTCGGCTACGACCAGGACGCGATCGTGATGCGCGGCCACGCGATCGAGGTGCGCATCAATGCCGAGGACCCGGCCAACAAGTTCCTGCCGTCCACGGGCACGGTCCAGAACCTGCGCCTGCCCGGCGGACCGTGGGTGCGACTCGACTCCGCGCTCTACAACGGACTCGAGGTCGGTCTGAACTACGACCCGATGCTGGCCAAGCTGATCGTGTGGGGCGCCGACCGTGCCCAGGCGATCGAACGCATGCGCCGCGCGCTGGCCGAGATGAACGTCGGAGGCGTCTCCACCGGAGCACCCGCCGCCCTGCGCGTGCTGCAGGAGCCGGCCTTCCGCGCCGGTGACTACGACACACACTTCCTCGAGTCGCTCGATCTGACCGAGGACTTCCTGAAGATGGGGGACGTGGCCGCGATCGCCGCCGCCGTCTTCCGTCACCACAAGGCGCGACGTTCCGCGCTCCAACCCACGGCCGGACGCCGGGACGCGTGGTTGTCACGCGGTCGCGCCGCTCGCGCCCACTACCCGTTGCCGCCCAGCGCCAGTGCCGGCGAGCGCGCCGACAGGAGCCACGCGTGAAGTACTTCGTCAAAGTCAACGGCGCCGAGCACGAGGTCGAGGTCGTCGAACGTCTCGGTGACCTCGAAGTGCGCCTCGCGGGCCGTCCCGTCGAGTTCCACTACCACGAGGTCAACAGCCACGGGCAGATCTCGCTCACCGTCGGCGAGCGCAGCTACGGCATCTCCGTCGAAGGCGATTGCTCGGACGTGGTCGTGACCCTGGCCGGCCAGCGCTACGCGATCGACATCGAGGACGAGCGCGAACGTGCGGCCGGACTCGCGGCGCGTGCGCGCGGTGGCGCCGGCGGCCCGGTCAAGAGCGTCATGCCCGGCGTCGTCGTCGAGCTGCTCGTGGCCGAGGGCGACGAGGTTGAGGAAGGGCAACCGCTCCTGATCCTCGAGGCGATGAAGATGCAGAACGAGATCGAGGCGCCGACCACGGGTCGCGTGGCCCAGATCCACGTGGCGACGGGCCAGGCGGTCGGGGCGGGCGAGAAGCTCGTGACGATCGAGGTCCCGCCCGCCGAGTGACCGCGCGGGTCGCGCCCCTCAGGGGGCCGCGACCATGTCGCGCCCGAGCATCGCGTACAGCAGGCGTCGACGCTGCTGGAGCATGTCGGCCAGCTGCGGGTTCGCGTCGCCGAGGGCCGCGATGGCGTCCTCGATCAGCTTGAGCGCTTCGCTCGGACCGCGGACCTTCTGCTGGAACTCGGCCGCGACCGCGCGGCTCAGCGCTTCCTCGACAGGATCGCCGACGGAGAGTCGGATGGCTTCGGAGGCCGCGATCTGGGCGCCCTTGAAGTCCTTGAGGCCGAACTGCAGCTCGGCACACGCGCGCAGCGCTTCGGGCGTCGGGTTCGAGCCGACGACGATCAGTCGCTGCTCGAGGTCGGCGAGGAGGCTGCGGACGTTGTCGACGAACAGCTGGCTCTCCGGGTAGCGGTCCAGCATGTCGGCGAGCGACGTGCGTGCGTCCTCGTAGGTGCCGATCTCGATCTCGCGGTAGATGCGCACGAGCAGCGGCCCGAACTCCTCGGTCGAGCGATCGAGTTCCGTGCGGTAGGCCTCTTCGAACGCGACGTTGTCGCCGATGCGCAAGAGGGCTCGCAGGTGGAAGAGCCGCGTGTCCGCGTACATGCCCGAGATGGCCAGGTACTCCTGTCCACCGAGGTTCGCGCGCTCGGCGTAGGAGCGGCGCGCCGCTTCGCCCAGGGCCGCGGAGGCTTCCGCCAGTTGCGCGGCGGTGGTCGCGCCGAGCGCCGTGGTCGTCCAGCTGCCGTTCGCTTCGCATTGCCAGTACAGACACTCACCGAGGCGCGCGCGCATCGTGGGGGAGTCCGACTCGTTCACGAACGACAGCAGCGCGTTCGACGCCGCCGTGTAGCGACCGAGCTCGTACAGGAGCGACGTGTACTTCTGCCAGGCGTAGCGCGTCAGCTCGTCGTTGACGGCCCAGGTGATGCAGGCCTCGCGCATGATCTTCGCGGCTTCGTCCATGCGCTCGAGACGCGTGACTTCGCGGTCCAGCGGCGTCGCGGCTTCGATCGGCGCATCGGTCAACAGCTCGGCCTGCAACAGGAGCGAGCGGAAGCGCAGGGAGTCGCGCGGCTCGAGGATGAAGATCTCCGCGAGAAGTCCCGACGCGCGATCGAAGTCACCCTTCGAGAAGGCCAGGTCGGCCGACTGGTAGAGGAACTCCATCCGCTGGGTCGGCGACGCGTCCGAGCCCTCGTTCATGCGCGCGAGCTGGGTCTGGTAGAGGACCTCGGCCTCGCCGTCGCGACCCTGTTGACGCATGAAGCGACCCAGGCGCCGGACGATCGAGAAGATCGGCTCGATCGCGATGCCGTCGCGGTATGCCTGTTCGGCCTCCTCGAGGCGCGCGAGCGTGCGCAGCGTGTCGCCGCGGTACAGGTGGACGTAGGGGCTCTGGTAGCCGCTCGCCAGGAGGCCGTCGAGGTAGTCGAGGTGTCCTTCGGGGTCGATGCCACGGTCGACGCGGATCGACGTCAGCTGCCACAGGAGGATGTCGGTGCGGTCCTCGCGCAGGACGTTGTCCCAGCGGGACGGCGCCCAGGTGCCGCCCTCGCGCTCGATCTGGATCGCGATCGCTTCCGTGAGCGGTACGGCGGCGCCCGCGTCCTCGCCGTCCATGAGCAACGCTCGCGACAGCAGCGCGCGCGCCCAGGTGTGGTCGGTGCTGGGCTGGCCCTTGACCGGCGTGATCGCGCGTTCGAAGGCGGTCTTCGCGGAGGACGGGCTGTCCTCGCGCAGCAGCACGCGGCCGTAGTTGAAGTGGGCGCGGGTACTGGCTTCGGCGGTGGTGCGCGACGTGACGCGCCACAGGTCGCGGTCGTTCGAGAAGTCGCCGGCGCGTGCGACGCCGAACCAAGCCAGGACCGCAGCGGCGACGAGGGCCACGACGTTGCCGGGCGTGGAACCGATGCGACCGAGCACCGGCGCGACGAGCGACGCCAGCAGGATCGCGAGGATGGCGCTCGGGAAGAACAAGAGGCGCTCGGAGAAGACGTCGCCCATCGGCGCGACGATGTGCGCCTGGGCCAGCAGCGCGACCAGCGTCGCGAGCAGGAGCGCACCGCGCGTGCGGCAACGAGCGAACACCAGGACGACGGCGCCGATGGCCAGGGCCCAGGCGGCGAGGCCGATCAGGTTCGCGAGGCCGAAGGCAGAACCGAGGGCGATCTGCGGCGCCGAGTAGTCGGCGCTGAAGCCGAGATGCCCGCTCGAGAACGGGTTGATGCCGACCATCACCGGAAGACCGGCGATCGCGAGCCGCAGTCCGTCGAGAATGCGCGTGAACGCACCGGCGGCGATCAGCGGGTTCTCGACCTCGCTGCCCGGCATGTACTGCGGGAGCAACTGACCCGTCATCGCGACGCGCAGGCCGACCGCGACGAGCAGCGCCACGGCGACCGGCACCATGGCGCCGAGGCGTCCGGCGGCGAAGCGCAGACCGTCGGCGAGGCCACCCTTGCCCGCACGACCCGCGTCGCCCGCGAGGAAGACCAGCGGGAGCAGGAACGCGAACTCCATCGACAGCGCGGCCAGCAGCGTGAACACCGCGCAGGCGATCAGCGCCGAGGTCTTGCCGGCGCCGGCGCGCAACCAGGCGAGCCACGCCGCGAGCGAGAAGATCGTCGCGGTGATCGTCGCCAGTCCGCCGATGTCGAGGACCGTCTGTCCGTGCACGGGCAGGACGGCGAACAGGAGCCCGGCGAGGAACGCGATGCGCCGGTCCTTCGTGAAGGCGAACGCCAGCTCGAGCACGAGCAGAGCGCAGATGATCTTGCCCGCGATCATCAGGAACTTGAACGGCAGCCCGCTCGTGCCCGGCTCGAGCAGGTTGTAGGCGTAGTCCTGACCGGTGGACGAGACGATCGACGTCAGGCCCAGGATGAACGTGGGGACCGGGCGGTAGAGCGCGCTGCCCGGCTGCAGGTCCGACCACCAATCGGTGGTGAGCGCGGCGAGGAGGGCACCGGAGTCCACCGGGGCCGAGCGCATCACCGGGTGCTGGGTGACCAGCAGCAGGCCGTCGCCGACCAGTTCGTTGCCGACCGAGCGCTGGGCCTCGCCGAAGGTCACGAGGAACGGCGACAGCAGCGTCAAGAGGGCCGCGATCGCGATCAGGGCGCGCTGCAGGCCACTGGGGCCCGCGGCGGCGGCTGCGACTTCGGCATCGGGACGATCGTGGAAGGACGAGGGCTGACCGGAATCGGCCGGCCGCGGTTGGTCGGGAGTCTGCGAAGCGCTCATTGGGGGAGAGGGACGGTCCGCGAATGGACGCACCCCCGTGGGTCGGAGTTCCGACGAAGGGGGCGCGGATCGCGTCGTGAGCGATGGACTGGGGCGAGGACGCCCCGTGGAATTCGGGCGCGAGACGTTCGGTCGCGGTCGGCGGCGATCGGACCCCTCGCGAGGGGGTCGGCCGTGCCGGAGCCGCTCAGGCCTGGGCCCGCGTGTGCTGCTCGACCCGGTCGGCGACCGAAGTGGCCGTGAAACCATACTCTTCGAGCAGGACCGAGGCGGGCGCGGAGCCCCCGAAGCGGTCCAGTCCCAGGGCCAGCCCGCGCGCGCCGAGCCAGCGCTCCCAGCCGAAGGTGCTGGCGGCCTCGATCGAGACGCGCGGGCGGTCGTCGGGGCCCAGGACCGAGCGGCGGTACTGGGCGTCGGTGGCCTCGAACAGCTCCCAGGACGGCATCGACACCACCCGGGCGGCGAGGCCGCGCTGCGCCAGTTCGGCCCGCGCCGCCAGGGCCAGTTCGACCTCCGAGCCGGTCGCGATCAGGGTCACGTCCGCCTCGCCGTCGGTCTCGGCCAGCACGTAGGCGCCCAGGTGCGTGCACTCCGGCCCCAGCTCGCGCTCGAGCCGCGGCAGGCCCTGGCGCGACAGCACGAGCACGGTCGGTCCGTCGGTGCGCGCGAGGGCGGCGCGCCAGGCGGCGGCGGTCTCGACGCTGTCGGCCGGACGCAGCACGACCAGGTTCGGCATGGCGCGCAGGGAGGCCAGGTGCTCGACCGGTTGGTGGGTCGGGCCGTCCTCGCCGAGCGCGATCGAGTCGTGGGTGAAGACGTAGGTCACCGGCAGCTCGCCCATGGCCGCCAGACGCATGGCCGGGCGCATGTAGTCGGCGAAGCAGAAGAACGTGGCCGTGAACGTGCGCAGGCCGCCGTGGTACGCGATGCCGTTCGCCATCGCGGCCATGGCGTGTTCGCGCACACCGTAGTGCAGCGTGCGGCCGGGCGCGCCGGGTTCCGACGCTCCGGAACGCGCGCTGAAGCTGCCGCCCTCCTTGATGAACGTCTTGGTGGACGAGGAGAGGTCCGCGTCGCCGCCCATCAGCCAGGGCAGGCGCTGCGCGAGCGCGTTGAGCACGTCGCCGCCCGACTCGCGGGTCGCGCGCTTCGAGCCGGGCTCGCCCGTGGGCAGGTCCTCGTCCCAACCGGCCGGAAGGAGTTCGGACGCGGCCAGGTGCCACTGGGCCGCCAGGTCGGGGAATTCGGCCGAGAAGGCCTCGAAACGGGCGTTCCACTCCGCTTCCGCCGCTTCGCCGCGCTCGATGCAACCGCCGCCGAAGTGCGCCGCCACTTCGGCGGGAACGTGGAAGGTCGTGTCCGTGGGCAGGCCGAGCGCGCGCTTGGTCGCGGCGGCTTCGTCACCGCCGAGCGGAGCGCCGTGCGACGCCGCCTTGCCCGACTTGTTCGGCGAGCCGTAGCCGATCGTCGTGCGCACGCAGATCAGCGACGGACGCTCGGTCTCGGCGCGCGCGGCCGCGAGCGCGCGGTCGATGGCCTCGAGATCCGTGTCGCCGTCCGCGACCTCCTCCACGTGCCAACCGCAGGCTCGGTAGCGCGCGGGCACGTCCTCGGTGAACGTCATCGACGTGGGTCCGTCGAGCGAGATGCGGTTGTCGTCCCACAGGTAGACGAGCTTGCCGAGGCCGAGGTGTCCGGCGAGCGACGCGGTCTCGGCGCTCAGGCCCTCCATCAGGTCGCCGTCCGAGACCAGCGCGTAGGTGGTGTGGTCGACGATCGTGTGCGCGGTGCCGTTCGCGCTGCGGTTGTAGCGCTGGGCCAGATAGCTCTCGGCCACCGCCATGCCGGCCGCGTTCGCGCTGCCCTGACCGAGCGGACCCGTGATCGCCTCGACGCCCACCGTCCAGCCGAACTCGGGGTGCCCGGGGGTGCGGCTGTCCTTCTGGCGGAAGGCGCGCAGCTCGTCCAGCGAGAGGTCGTAGCCAGCGAGGTGCAAGAGCCCGTAGAGCAGCATCGAGCCGTGCCCGGGCGAGAGCACGAAGCGGTCGCGGTCGGCCCAACCGGGGTTCCTCGGGTTGTGGACCAGGTGCCGCGTCCACAGCACGTAGGCCATCGGCGCGGCGCCCAGGGGCAGGCCCGGGTGCCCCGAGTTCGCGGCCTCGATGGCGTCGATCGCGAGCCCCCGCAGGACGTTGATGCTCTGGCGGTCGAGGTCGGTGAAGGGGGTGCTCATGGCGGGCTGAAGACGCGGAGGGACGCGGGTGGGCGGGGGCGCCATGATCGGGTCGCGGGCGCGCGATTGCGAGCGTGGTGGGGGTGTCCCGCTCACCCTCGTGCGCTGGCTCCGGTGCCGGGCGCGCGCTCGGACGGATCGGAGCTGTGCGCGTTGGATCGGGAGCGGCCGGCAGCGCTCGAGCGCGGAACTCGATCGGTCGCGGTCGCTCGGAGCTGGGCTCGGCCGCTGTTTGGGGCGATACCGATGCACGCCGCCGATTCACAGGTGTTCGGGTTCGCGGGATCGGGCCGCGGACGCGAGGATCCTGGGGGAGTCGCCGCCTGCGGCTAGACTGATCCAGACATGCAAGCGCGTTTCATCACCATGGACCGAGTCACGATCGTCGGTGGGGTGTCGCTGCTCGTCGCGACGGCACTCGGGCACGCGTTCGACGGTCGCGCGACGGACGACGCGGCGCAGGCCCGTGGTGCTGCGGTTGTCGGCGAGGACGACGAGCCGGCCGACGCGATCCGCGCGAGCGACGACGTCTTCACGAACGAGATCCGGCCCATCCTCGCGGCCCACTGCTTCGGTTGCCACGGGCCCGACGAGCAGGAGGCGGCGCTGCGCTTCGACGAGATCGACCCGGACCTCGTGCACGGCGTGGACGGCTACGTGTGGGAGTACGCGCGCGACCTTCTGAACGCGGGCGACATGCCGCCGGCTTCCGCGCCCCAGCCGAGTCCCGAGGATCGGCGCCGCTTGGTGCAGTGGATCACCGCGGGACTGACCGAGGCCGCGCGCGTCCACGAGCCCGATCGCGTGGCCGTCGTGCGGCGCCTCAACCGCCAGCAGTACACACGCACGCTGCAGGAGCTGCTCGGCCTGCCGATCGACTTCGGCGCGCCGCTGCCGGCCGACGGCACGTCGCACATGGGCTTCTCGAACGACGGCGAGACCCTGCGCGCGTCGCCGCTGCACTTCGAGCTGTACGAACAGATCGCGCGGCGTGCGCTCGAACGCGCGATCGTCACCGGGCCGCGCCCCGAACCGATGCACTACCGCGTCGCGCTCGGCCGCGGCGTCGGGCGCGAGGTGGTGGGGGCCGTGACCGGTGGCTACCAGTCGGTGCCGCTCTCGCCCGAGGACTTCGCGGTCGACGTTCTCGACGCGGACGGCGCACCGCTCGAAGGCGCCGCGGTGGACGCGATCCGCCGCAAGGTCTCCGTCGGCTTCCGCGGCTCGGCGACCGATCGCTTCCACGTGGTGGACGAAGGCATCGTGCTGTACTCGGCGCTGCCGCACCGCGAGGTGGCGCCCGGCGCCTGGCAGGGCCCGTCGCCGAACATGAAGCTCGAGATGCAGCGCGTGTTCCCCCAGGAGGGCGACTTCGTGCTGCGGGTCGAGGCCTCGCGCGGCTATCTGGTCACCGATCGCAAGGAGTTGCTCGTCGCGCTCGACGACCCCGCGCCGCGGACCCGGGTCACGCCGCGCGAAGGTGGCGCGGAGCCGACGGCCGAGGAACTGCTCGCCATGCAGCCGGCCGCGTTCGGACCCTGGTACGTGGCGGGGCCGATCGTGACGGGGACCGGCGAGGAGGCGCGCGACAGCGTGTACGTGCCGCGCTCCGGTCTCGACTTCGACGCGCCACTCGACGACGGTACGACCCGCTGGCGCGCGGCCGGCGACACCGACGGCCAGGTCCAGATGTACGCGCAGGAGATCGGCGCCGTGCTGCTCGCGCGCCACATCGACGCGCCCGGTCCGCGCACCACAGACATCGCGATCGGCAGCGACGACGCCGTGTGGGTCTGGCTCAACGGTGAAGAGATCCTCGCCTCGGACGTGCGCCGCGGCGTCGGGCCGGACCAGGAGTTCCTGTCCCTCGACCTGGTCGCCGGTCGCAACGACCTGTTGATCAAGGTCGTCAACTACGGCGGCGGCTTCGGGAGCTTCCACCGCATCGTCCACAGCGGGGTCGCCGGCGCGCCGACGCCCTACGAACTCGCGACGGAGCCGGGCGCGCGCGTGCTGCCGGCGAACCGCGCGACGACGATCGAGAACCTGCGCTTCGAGGAGGGCGGGCTCGTCCCGATGAACGTTCCGGCGCCCAGCCGCGCGGCGTTCACCGTCGACGTGCCGGCGGGCTACTGGCAGTTCGACGTGGTGCACCGCGCGTTCGGCGCCGACGCCATGCGCTCGGTGCGGCTCGAGATCGGCGAGTTGAAGCTCGACCTGCGACCCGAACTGGCCGCCGACGCCGCACCCGGTGACTACGTGGCGACGCCGCTCGGTGCGGGGTACCTGGCCGGTGGCTCGCGCACGATCTCGGTGGGCGGACCGTTCTTCACCGGCTTCGGGCACCTGGTGCTGACGCCGCTCTCGGCGGACCATCCGCTCGTCGAACGCCTCGAGGCCCAGGAAGAACGCCCCGTCGTGCCCGAAGTGCCGGCGCTGCGAGCCTTCATCGGCACGCGCACGGACGACGGCATGGACTACGCCGAGTTCGACACGCCGCGCGAGGTGGACGTTCCGTTCGGCACGACGCGCACCTTCGAGTTCCACGGCCGCCTCGAGAACCTGCCGATCCCCGAGCCCGAGTCGGGCGACACGGAGATCCTGTCGGGCATCTGCGTGTTGGGCGTGTGGAACGACCATCTCGTCAAGTCGCGGCGCGAGAGCGGTCCGCCGCTGCTGGTTTCCAGCCTCGAGTTCGAAGCGCCGTACATCACCCAGTGGCCGCCGGCGTCGCACGCGGCGATCTTCCACAAGGGCTCCAGCGCGGACGGGACGGTCGTGGCGGACGAGACCGCCTACGCCCGCGCGATCCTCGAGCGCTTCCTGCCGCGCGCGTTCCGCCGCACGGTCGAGCCGGCCGAGATCGAGCGCTACCACGTGTTCTGGAGCGCCGCTCGCGCCGACTCGGACACCTTCGAGGAGAGCGTGCGCGAGGTGCTCGTCGCGGTGCTCTGCTCGCCGCACTTCCTGTTGATGCCCGAGCCCGACGATCGCGACGACGCGGACGGGCGCATCGACGAGGAGGCGTTGGCGAACCGTCTGTCGTACTTCCTGTGGAACGCGCCGCCGGACGCCGCGTTGTTGGCGCTCGCGCGCGACGGCGGACTGCGCGCGAACATCACGTCCCAGACCGACCGGCTGCTCGACGACCCGCGCAGTCGCGCGTTCCTGCGCAGTTTCGTGCGCGAGTGGCTGCGCCTCGACCGCTTCGAGCGCATCTCGATCGACCCGATGCGCTTCCCCGCCTTCACGCGCTTCGTCAAGCGCGACATGGCGGAGGAGACCTATCGCTTCGTCGAGCGCGTCCTCGCCGAGGATCGCGACCTCTTCGAACTGGTCGACTCGGACTGGGTGATGCTCAACCAGAACCTGGCCGAGTTCTACGGCATCGACGGTGTCGAAGGCGTCGCGTTCAGGCCCGTCGAGGTGCCGCGCGAGCTGGGTCGCGGCGGCTTGATGTCCCAGGGCGCGTTCCTGGCCGGACACAGCGACGGACTCGAGCCGCACCCGATCAAGCGCGCCGTGTGGGTGAAGGAGAAGCTGCTCGGTAGGCCGCCGCTGCCGCCGCCGCCGAACGTTCCCGCGCTCGATCCGACGAAGCCGGGGTCCGAGAACCTGACGCTGAAGGAGCGCATCGAACAGCACCGCGACGACCCGTCCTGCTACGACTGCCACGCCGGGCTCGATCCGTACGGCATCGCGCTCGAGGGCTACAGCGCCGTCGGACTGCCCGAGTCCGAGCGCAAGGGCCGACCGGTGGACGCCAGCGTGGTCCTGCCCGACGGCACCGCGGTCGACGGCGCGCGCGGACTGAAGGACTACCTGCTGGGTCCGGGACGCGCGGCCTTCGAAGCCTCGGTCGTCGAGCACCTCTTCGCCTACGCCTTGGGTCGCACGACCGGTTTCGCCGACGAGGCCGAGCTGGCCGAGATCGCCGAGACGGCCCGCGCGGAGGGCCACACCCTGCGCGCGGTGATTCACGCTATCGTCGACTCCCCGTCGTTCCGCGACCGCTGAAGCCGCGTACGAACCTCGACCCATGACCACCGAAAAGAAGAGCACCCGCGGCTGGCGACTGGGCCGCCGCAGTTTCCTGCGCGGCGTCGGCGTGGCCTGTCTCTTGCCGTACCTCGAGGCGATGGGCGGCGGACGGAAGGCCGCGGCGCCGCCGAAGCGCGCCTGCTTCGTGTACTTCCCGAACGGGTGCAGCTTGCCCGACGTGAACGACGCGCAGTACAAGCACTGGCGTTGGTTCCCCGAAGGGCAAGGAGCGGACTTCCGCTTCACGAAGGTCCTCGAACCGCTCGCGCCGTTCCAACGGGATCTCGCGATCCACGGCGGCCTCAGTCACCCGAAGAGTCGCGAACTGCTCGGCCACCTGGCGGGTGACTCGTGGCTGACCGCGGGCGACCTGCGCGGCGGGACGTACACGAACTCGATCTCGCTCGACCAGGTGATCGCGCGCCAGTTCAAGGCGCACACGCGCTACCCGTCGTTCGTGCTCTCGAGCGACGGCGGCGTCGGCTACAAGTCGCGCATCTCCACCCTGTCGTTCGACGGCGAGGGGCGGCCGATCCCCGCGCAGCACGACCAACGGCGCATCTTCGAGCGCTACTTCGCCCCCGACGGCGGCGGCACGACCGACGAGCGCCGGCGCGCGATCCAGCGCGGCCAGAAGATCGTGGACCTGGTGCTCGAGGAGAGCCGCGACCTGACGCGCCGCCTCGGCGCGCGGGACCAGCAGAAGATGGACGAGTACCTGACCTCGCTGAACGATGTCGAGGAACAGGTGCGCCGCAACGAGGCCTGGCTGGACACGCCGCTGCCGCCCTTCAGCGCCGAGCACCTTCAGTTCGACGCCGATCCGCGCATCGACCCCGGTGCGTACGTGCGCACGATGTACGACCTGATGGTGCTGGGTTTCCAGACCGACGTCACGCGCGTGATGACGTACATGCTGGCGCGCGAGGACGGCCTCGGCATCGGCGAGAACTGGCCGCGCCTGGCGATCGGCGCCGACCGCGGACACCACACGATCAGCCACGACACGCACGCCGGCCACTGGGACCAGTGGGGGCCGTACGACCGGTGGTACGCCGAGCAGTTCGCCTACTTCCTGGGGCGGATGAAGGCGGCGAGCGACGAGCACGGAAGCCTGCTCGACTCCACGGCGATCCTGTACGGCAGCGCCTGCTCGACCACGCACAACGCGCGCAACTACCCGATGCTGCTCGCCGGCGGGCGCGACCTGGGAATCCAACTCGGTCGCTACACGCACCACAGCGCCACGGCGGTGCTCCAGGCCCAGAACGACGCGATCACCGGCGCCCAGGTCGCGGACGCGAAGCGCCACCTGGCCGAGGACGACCTGCCCTGTTCGAACCTGTACCTCAGCCTGCTGCGCGCGCTGGGCGTCGAGGCCGAGTCGTTCGCGGACAGCACCGGCGAGTTGGAAGGCGTGCGCGTCTGACGCACCCTTCCAGCGCGGCCGCGCTCAGGCGCCGTCGCCGCGCGTGAAGCGCTCGCCGCGCTCGCTACCGGCCTCCGCGCGGCAGCGCTCGAGTCGCGCGTCGAGGTCCTTCAGGCTCCGCATCCAGGTCCACAGGCCGCCGCGGAAGGGCGGGAAGCCGGTGCCGTAGACCGTGGCGAGATCGAGTTCGGTGCCGCTGCGCACGACGCCCTCTTCGAGACAGCGCTGGGCCTCGGTGACCATCGGCAGCAGTAGGCGATCGAGCACCAGCTGCTTGTCCGCGTTCAATTCGGTGCCGGCCGCCGCGGCGCGTTCGCCCAGGCGCGGGTTCACGCGCCGGTGCTTGCCGTCCGCGATGTAGATGCCGCGGCCGCTCTTGCCGCCCAGCTCGCCCGCCCCGACCAACGCGTCGAGTCGACCCGGACGGGCCACACGCGGGCCGAAGGCCTCGAACAGGCTCGCGGCCGAGTGCGCCGCCACGTCGAGACCGACCGTGTCCAGCAGTTCGAGCGGGCCCATCGGCAGTCCGAACTCCTTCGCGACGCGATCGAGCGCGCGCGGCGAGATGCCCTCGTCCACGAGCTGCAGCGCTTCGTCCAGGTAGGGCGCCAGCAGCCGGTTGACGAGGAAGCCCGGGCGATCGGCCACGATCACCGGGGTCTTGCCGAGCTTCAGCGCCAATGCACAGGCGCGCGCCACGGTCTCGTCGCTCGTGCTCGCGGCGGGGATGATCTCCACCAGCGGCATGCGGTCGACGGGGTTGAAGAAGTGCAGGCCGACCAGGCGCTCGGGGTGCGCGAGGCCCGCCGCCATCCGTTCGACCGGGAGCGTCGAGGTGTTCGTGCACAACAGGCACTCGGCGGCGACGCGCGCTTCGAGGTCGGCGAGCACCTTGCGCTTGAGGTCGAGGTTCTCGGGCACCGCTTCGATCACCGCGTCGCAGCGACCGAGGCCGACCGTGCCGACGCCGGTCTCGAGACGGTCGATCGCGGCGCGCTGCTCCGCGCTCGGGATGCGCGACTTCGCGACCAGCGCGCGGTGCGCGGCGGCGGCGCGGTCGAGGGCCGGACGCTGCATGTCGACCACGCGCGTCTCGAGTCCCTTGCGCGCCGCTTGCGACGCGATGCCAGCGCCCATGA
Source organism: Rohdeia mirabilis (assembly GCA_007750655.1). GTDB lineage: Bacteria > Planctomycetota > UBA1135 > UBA1135 > Rohdeia > Rohdeia mirabilis. The sequence continues at coordinate 3,965,965 of CP036290.1, read as the reverse complement.
CACCCGCGCCGACGACGCCCACGCGCGCGGGCGAGGGGACCTTCGAGCCGTCGTCGCGGCGCCCCAGGCGTTTGGCCTGTTCACCGGCGCGGAAGATGCCGACCAGCGCGCGGCTGACCGGACTGCCGAGCAGGTGGACGGCGGCCTTCAGTTCCTTCTCGAGCCCGGCGGCCAGCTCGGTGTTCGGCGCGTCGAGGACCAGGTCCACGGCGGCGAGCGGCGCCGGATAGTGGCCGCCCGTCTTCTGTTCGATGGTGTCGGTGGCGCGCGTGCGCACGATGCCCGCGACGATCGGATTGCGATCGACGAGCCAGCGCTTCCAGGCCGGACGGCGTCCGCGCAGCCTCTCCTGGCCCAGCGCGATCTGCGTCGCGATGCGCACGAGGTCGCCGGGCCACGCCAGCCGATCGACGAGGCCGAGCTTCAGCGCTGCACGGTCGCGGTACAGCCGTCCCGACGTGATCGCTTCGAGCGCGGTGACGATGCCGGCGCGGCGCGGCAGACGTTGCGAGCCGCCCCAGCCGGGCACGATCCCGAGCTTCACCTCGGGCAGGCCGATGCGCGTCGCCGGATCGCGCGCGAGCACGATCGCGTCGCAGGCGAGCGAGACTTCGAACGCACCGCCCGGCACCGCTCCGCCCACCGCGGCTACGGTGCGCACCGGGCCGCCGCCGCTGCGACCGAGTCGGTGCAGGCGTTCGAAGACCTCTTGGCCCATGCGCACGACGAGTTCGGCCTCGGACGGGTCGTCGACGCTCGCCAGTGCTTCCACGTCGGCGCCGAAGCAGAACTCGAGCGGCGAACGACCGGTCAGGATCAGGCCCTCGAGACGCGGCAGTTCCTCGACCTCGGCCAGGCGTTCATCGAGGTCACGCAGCAGCGGACCGTCGAAGACCACGTTGTCGCGATCGACCGGATCGAGGGTCAGGACCGCGATCTGACCGTGCTCGAGGACGTCGAGGCGTACGCCGCTGCGCGGGGTGCTTCCAGCTTCCATCGTCCTCGAGTTCACGCGCCGCGCTCCAGGAGGACCGCGCCACCCTGACCGCCGCCGATGCACAGGGTCGCGAGTGCGACGCCGCCGCCGCGTTTCACCAACTCGTGCGCGCTGGTGAGCAGCAAGCGCGCGCCGGTCGCGCCGACCGGGTGGCCGATCGCGATGGCGCCGCCGTTCGGGTTGAGCTTCGCCGGGTCGATCTCGCCCAGCGCGCGGTCGCGACCGAAGTGCTGGCGCGCGTACTCGTCGCTGGCGAACGCGCGCTCGCAGGCGATGACCTGGGCGGCGAAGGCCTCGTTCAGTTCGATCGTGTCCACGTCGGACAGTTCCATGCCCGCCCGCGCCAGGACCTTGGCGGTCGCGTGCACCGGACCGATGCCCATGCGCGCCGGGTCGCAGCCCGACCAGGCGAAGTCGCGGATGCGCGCCAGCGGCTCGAGGCCCAGTTCGCGCGCCTTGCTCGCCGTCGTGACGAGCAGCGCCGTGGCGCCGTCGGTGATCGGACAGGCGTTGCCGACCGTGACCACGCCGTCGGGCTTCTCGAAGTACGGCCGCAGCTTGGCGAGCGCCTGGAGGCTCTGGTCGGCGCGGATGCCGTCGTCGCTCGCGAGCGACGGTCCGTCGCTACCCAGGGGCAGGTGCGGTGTGATCTCGTCGTCGTAGCGCCCGGCGTCGCGGGCCTGGGCGGCACGCAGGTGGCTCTTCAGCGCGTAGGCGTCGCACTCCTCGCGCGTGATGCCGAAGTCGCGCGCCAGCAGTTCGGCGGTCGAGCCCATGATCATGCCGCTGACCGGATCGGTGAGTCCCTCCGTGATCGCGATGCGCGGGCTCAGCATGGACGGGCGGAACGAGGCCATCGCACCCAGCTTCTGTCCGAGGCTGCGCGCGCGGGCGAGGCGCGCGAAGAAGCGCGTCGCCTTGTCGTTGTAGATCAGCGGGTAGGCGCTCATCACCTCGACGCCCAGGGCCAGCACGCACTCGGCGCGGCCGCTCGCGATCTGCTGCCAGGCGCTCGTGACCGCCTGCATGCCGCTCGCGCAGTTGCGCCCGACCGTGTAGGCGGGCGTCGCGCGCGGCAGTCCGGCGCGCAGTCCGATCACGCGGGCCACGTTGGCCTGGTCGCTGGGCGGTCCGGCGCACCCGGCGATCAACTCGTCGATCGCGGCCGGGTCCACGGCGGTGCGGGCCAGGAGTTCGCGCACCAGGGCCGAGCCCAGGTGCCCGACGTCCTCGCGGGCGAAGGCGCCGCCGGACTTGGCCTGGGGCAGGCGCAGGCCGGCCGCGAGAACGACGTCGGTCGTGCTGTCGTCGGTCACCGAAGGTCCGAGGTTGGAGAGATTCGAGGGGAGAGAGCCGTCGGGAGGCAGCCTAGGCCGGGTCGCACCCGGTGCCCCTTCGTCGGCGCGGGAAGGCGTCGTCCCGCTCTCTCGGATCGGAACGGACCCAGAATCGGTTCCAGCGGAGGCCGGGGGCGGCCGCCGTGCGACGCTCACACGCGACCGATCCGCGGGCGGGGGAGCTCGCGCAGGCCCGCACGGTGGAAACGACCGGCGGGCGACGTGGGGCGGTTCTTCGGTCCCTGGGGCCCGCACCCGATCAAGGACGGGTGCCCCCCGCGCGGCGGTGAGCTCCCACCGGAGCAGCCTCGAAGACGGCCACCCTTCAGATGAACGCGAACGACAGCAGCGACGCCGGCGAGGAGATCCTCGCCGGCCCCACCGTGGACGACGACCGGGCTCCCGCCCGTCCCGCCGGCCCCGGCGCCACCGTGCCCTACCCGAGCGTGCCCCACTCGAGCGTGCCCGCTGCGCAGGGGCGGCGCGGCGATGCGGACTCCCAGGGCGAACGGCCGCGCATCGTGCTCGTGCTCGGAGGCGGCGGCATGCGCGGCATGGCGCACATCGGCGTGCTCAAGGCGCTGCGCGACCTCGGAATCCACTACGACGCGGTGGTGGGGACGTCGATCGGCTCGCTGATCGGTGCCATGGCGGCCGGCGGCTACTCCATCGAGCGGATGGAGGACATCATCACCGGCATCGAGAAGCAGCACTACTTCAAGCTGAACTTCTCGAAGTTCCTGCTGAAGGGCACGCGCGCGCCCAGCATGTACAGCGGTCGCACGTTCCGCGAACGTCTGCGCGAGATCCTCCCGGCCTGCGAGTTCGGCGATTTCGAAGTTCCGTTCTTCTGCAACGCCGTGCGCCTCGAGACGGGCGGCAGCGTGTTCTGGGGCAGCCCGGGGTTCCAGAAGATCGACGTCGTCGATGCGGTCTATTCGTCCTGCGCGCTGCCCGCGATCTTCGAGCCCTACGACGACGGAACCTACCACTACATGGACGGTGGACTCGTCGATTCGCTGCCGCTGCGCTTCGCCAAGACGCTGCGCCCCGACGTCATCATCGCGGTCGACCTGACGGTCAAGGCCACGATGAAGATGCCCAACTACAAGAGCCGTTGGGTGTCGACGATGATGCGCTCGTTCGAGATCGTCGAGGACGCGGTGCTCGAGAACGCGCTGCACATGCAGGTGGACTACAACACCGCGCTCGTCCAACCGAAGGTCGGCCACTTGTCGCGTTTCGACTTCTCGGACGTGCCTCAGATCGTCGAACTCGGCGAGCGGGCGACGCGCGAGGTCCTGACGTCCCACGCGGCGACGCGCGAACTGGTGCGCACCCACGACCCCGCGACCGGTGAACCGATCGCCGGACTGTCCTGCCCCGTGCACCCGCGCGACTACGTCAGCGTGCGCATCGATCGCGACGCCTGCGTGGGCTGTGGCCTGTGCGAGATGGTGTGCGAGACCGACGCCTTCTGGGCCAGCGCCGGCCACCTGTCCGACTCGGTCGCGACCGTGCGCAAGCTCTCGAACTACGAGTGCACGCGCGACCACGCCTGCGCGCGGAACTGTCCGACCGGTGCTGTCCGACTCGGGAACCTCTGAGGCTGCGCTCGGGTAGCATGCGGCCCATGTGGACCGCCGCACGTCTCGCACTCCTCGTCGCCGCCGGGTTGCTCGCCGGGTGCGCGACACCGCCCCGAGGTCTGGCAGCGTCGAGCGACGCGAGCGGCGCGACGGGCGGACCGCGCAGCGCACCGGCGCGCACCGGACAGCCCACCGCCCCCGAACTCGCGTTCCTCGAGGGCGCCTGGGAGCAGGAGCGCGAAGGGGCCGTGCGCTACTGGGAGGTCTGGCGGCGGACCGAGCGCGGTTTCGAAGGCTCGGCCTGGCAGGCGACGCGCGGTCTCTCGCACCGCACCGAGCGCATGGAACTGGAGCTGACCTTGGAGGGGTGGGTGCTCACACCGGTGCTGTTCGACGAACTCGAGCGCGAGTACCGCTCGGACCCGTTCCCGCTGACCGCCTGGGGCGACGGCTGGGTGCGCTTCGAGAACCCCGCCCACGAACGGCCGCACACGATCGCCTACCGCCGCACCGGCGCCGATCGCCTCGAAGCCTGGATCGTCAGCCGCGAGGCCGACGGTCGGACCGAGAAGCAGGCCTTCCGCTTCAGCGCGATGGACCTGGACGGGACCGAGACACGCTGAGCCCGCGCGGGGTTTCGGTGGGCTGGGTGACGGTGCGCCGAGTGACGTTGCGCTGGGTGACCGCGAGCTGAACGACCGTGCGCTGGATCGGCACCGCGCCGGGGCTCAGTCGGCCCGGCGGTTGAGCGGACCGCGGAACGACTCGAGGCGCCGCACGTCCTCGTCGCTGAACCCGCGCGAGGGGCTCGACTCGCCCGGCTCGCGTCCGGCGTCCGCGTCGACCGCGGGGCGGCGGGCGCCGCGCGGGTGCCGGGCGTGGGCGGCGGCATCCAGGTCGTCGTTCGCACCGGGGTGGGCGGCGGTGCCCGTGGCGGCGGCTTCGCGTGGGCCGGCCGCCGCTCCGTCGCCGCCGCCGATGGGACCGAATCCGCCGAACGGCCCACCCGACGAACCAGCGGCCTGGAACGGGTTCCCGCCGCCGAAGGCCCGCGCGAAGCCCTGGGCGCCGAACGGGCTGCCGGTGTGGCGCACGCGCACGGACAGGAGTTCCTTCGTTCCGACGACCCACACGAATCCGGCGACGAGGATCGACAGCACGAAGCCCAGGAAGCCGAAGCGGACGGTCAGCACGATCACCATGGCGAGCGCGAGCCAGCGCCCGACGCGCGTCGCGATCTCCGTCGCCTCGAGGTACGAACGACGCGACGCCAACAGCGCTCGCAGCACGCGCCCACCGTCCATCGGGAAGGCGGGCAGGAGGTTCAGGACGCCGAGCAGGAGGTTCATCCCGATGAAGCTCGTGACGATCCCGAGTCCCGTCGCACCCAGTGCAGGGCCGGTCAACAGGAGCGGCGTCGCGGCGAGGGCCAGGCCGATGTTCACGGCCGGGCCCGCCGCTGCGATCGTCGCCTCCACGCGCGGTGTCTCGGGGATCTCGCTCATGCGCGCCATGCCGCCCAGGTGCCAGAGCTTGATGTCGAGCACGCGCACGCCGAAGCGTCGGGCGACGAGGGCGTGACCCAGTTCGTGCAGGACGAGCGAGACCAGCAGCAGCGCCAGAAGTGCGGCCTGCTCGAATCCCTGGCCCGCCGACCCCACGATGGCAAAGAGGGCGAGCAGTGAAGCCACGTACAGGAACGACCCACTCGCGCGGATGGGGATCCCGAACAGGTGTCCGAGGGTGTACGTGCCGGGTTCCGGATTCATGGGGGTGCGAGCGGACGGCTCGGTCCGCGCACGGCGGGCATTGTCGGACATGGGCCGGTGGGGTCCAGTGCGCGACCACCGAGAAGGGACCGAAGGCGAGCGGGCGGCGCCACGCCACGGTGAGGGGGCACGGTGATGGGGCACGGTGAGGGGGCTGGCGCGACGAGCGGATCGATCGAAGCCGGTCGTTGGGCATCCGTCGGCGCGGATTGCGTTCGCACCGCCGGCGCGACCTCGCCGCGAGCTCCGGACGCGGCAGGGCGGACGGGGCGCGGCCGACGGGGCGCGGTCCCCGCGGGTGGCCGGCGCCCGTGGGACGTAGGCTCTCCTGCTCCGATGGTCGACCGCCACCCAGAGCCGGGCGCCGCGAGCGCCGCGATCACCCAGCGCGTCCTGCGCGTCGAGCTGGGATCGGCGGCCGGCGATCCGATCCGTTCTCTCACCCGCGTCCCGCTCGAGCGCGCCCCGTGGTCGCGGGTGGCGCCGCTCGGCGGCAGTGGACTCGCCGTCGCCCTGGTCGGCGCCGAACTCGAGCGCGATCGCGCCGCGCGGCCACTGGCGATCTGCGTCGGTGCGGCGGTGCGGCGGGGCGTGCCGACGGCGGCGCGCGCGGTCGTCGGTGGCTTCGCACCGCTCACCGGTCGCTACGGCGAGGGACAGGTGGGGGGCGAGTTGGGGCCGCGGCTGGCTGCGGTGCTCGACGGGCTGGTGATCGTCGGCGAGCTCGATCGCGCGACGTGTCCGGGAGCGGTGCTGGTGGTCGACGGTCGCGGTCAGGTGGAAGTGCGACGTCTCGGCACGGCGCTCGTGCGCGGTTCGGTGAACGAGCGACTCGAGCGCATTCGTCGCGAGCTCGGCCCCGGTGCGACGCTCGTGTGCGGCCCGGCCGGCGATCGGGGCATCGCGTTCGCGACCTTGGCGTCCGGCGACCCACCGAGCTTCGTCGGGCGCGGCGGACTCGGCGCCACCCTCGGAGCGAGCGGACTGGTCGGCGTGCACGTCACGGCGGAGGCCCCCGCGGGCGAACGGGACGTCGAGCTCGAGCGCTTGCTGGCGCGCTCACCACGACTGGTGCACCGCGCGAGCGGTGGTGGATTCGAACAGGCCCTCGGCGCGGCGGTGCGCGGTGGGTTCGGGGGTGACGGAACGGAACGCGAACCCGGCGAGGACGGTCGCGGTGAGGACGCCGTCGCACGCGCCGCGGCGTACGGCGACGCGTGGAAGGCCCGTCGCGGGGGACGCGTCGGATGCCGCGGATGTCCGACGCCGTGCGGTTTCGTGTTCGACGCGATCGTCGGCGGCGGCGCGGGTGTGCGCGGTCACTTCGGAGCGGCGCGCAGTCTCGGTGAACCGCTCGGACTGCGCGACCCGGACGACGTGCTCGCGCTGCTCGCGCGCTGCGACGCAGTGGGTCTCGACGCGAAGGAGACGGGCGGCGTGCTCGCGCTCCTGTGCGACCGGGCCGACGCGGGCAGCGAGAGCGGACCCGCGCTGCGCGGCGATCGGCGCGCGCTCCAACGCGCCATCGATCGCATCGTCGGCGATCCCGCACTCGCCCGTGCGCGCGACGGGGCCGAAGCGCTCGCGTCGGAGGCGCCGAACGACGCGCGCACGACCGATCCAGGTGCACCGCGCCACGATCTGGCGGCTCTCGCTCTCGCCGTCGGCGCGGGTGCCGGAACCGATCCGATGCGCTCGTACCCGTTCGGGACCGACATCGCACGCGCGCGACTCGAACGCCTGCTCGAACCGTCGCTCGGCGTGTTGCCCGCGGACGCGGAACGGCCCGATCGGACGGCGGCGAAGGGACTGCTGGCCTGGTGGCACGAGAACCTGGTCGCGGGCCTCGACGCGTGCGGCTTCTGCGTCTTCTCGGCCACGGGTCTGCTCGCCGACGGTCTCTGCGACCTCGACGAACTCGCGGCGCGGCTCGAACCCGGCCGCGACGGGATCGATCTCCTCGCCGCGGGAGCGAGCGTGGTGCTCGCGCGCGCTCAGGTGTCGGCGCTGCTCGATCGTCCGATCACGATCCCCGCCTGGGCGCGCGCGGCGCTCGCGGACTCCATCGTCGACGAGTACCGAGCCGCCCGCGGCGTGGACGTGCGCGGCTTTCCTCTTCCGGCGACGCTCGATCGGATCGGGACGCGCGCACTCGGTGTGCCCGTCGATGCGGGTGCGCTCGTGTCGGGCACCGCGCCACCGGCTCCGCGTCGCGCCGCGACGGAGCGACGACACCGGTCGACCGAGACGAACGTTTCGCCGAACAGCGTTGTCGTGCGCGCCTACGGGCCGCTGGCCCAGGCGTTCGGTGGCGCGCTCCGGATCGAGCTCGACGCACCGACCACGCTGGCGGAACTGCTCGAACGCTGCGCTCGTGCGCGGCCGGGCGCACGCGCCGCGTTGATCGGCGACAGCGGTCCTTCGGCCTGGTCGGGCGGTCGGCGGCTCGAGCCCGGCGATCCGATCGAACCCGGTCGCACGGTGGATCTGTTGAGTGCGCTCGCCGGCGGGTGAGTCGTGCGGGCTCCGGGGTCCGCGCGAACTCGGTTCCGGTCCGCGAACCCCGCCGCGGTGAACGACGGCGCGCAGCGCGATGCGTGCACAGCCCGCCCGACGTCAGCGTTCGATCGGTGCCGGGCGCGCGACGCGGCGCACGGCGGCACGCAGGACGCGGCCGACCGTCAGGCGCGCGTCCCGTCCGTCGAACGCAGGCGTGCGGCGACCTCCGTGCAGGACCGGTGTCTCGCCCACGCGGTAGCCGAGCCGCTGCGCGCGCCAGCAGGTCTCCACCAGCTGGACGCCCTGCGTCGCGCCGTCGTCGAGCGGTTCGAGCGCGGCGACGAGATCACAGCGATAGCAGCGCATGCCGGAGGTCCAGTCGTGGGTCGGCAGCCGCAGGAGGACCCGCGCGATCGCGTTCCCCGCCCGCGCGAGCCAGCGGTGGACGGGCGAGCCGACCGTGCTCGCGCCGCCCGGGACGAAGCGCGATCCGATCACGAGGTCGTGGTCCAGCGTGCCGTCCACGAGGTCGCGCAAGAAGCGCGTCGGGTGGTCCGCCTCGAGCGTCGCCACCGACCGGAAGCCCGACTCGACCGCGATGCGCAGCCCCGTTCGGTGGGCCGCCGCTCCGCTCCAGGGTCCGGTGGGCGTCGCGAATCGCACCCGCGGGCCCCGCGCCACCTCCGCGAGGGCCGCCGTCGGGCTCGCCGGGAGCGGGCACGGAGCCACGACCAACACCTCCATCCCGTCGAACGCCCCCAGGATCTGGTGCAGACGCGCCGCCAGGTCCGCGTCCGCCGCAGGGTTCGTGAGGTCGGGGGCCACGAGGACCGTCAAGCAGTGCGAGGGAGACAGCACGGGCAGTGGAGTCGCGGGCGGTGGGTGGGCGGTGAGCGTCGAGCGCGAACGGTGGGGCGCGGCAGGCTCGTTCGCGCGTCCCGGGCCGGACGCCACAAATCTGAGGTTCGGTCCGACCGGGTCCGCGGTCGACGAAGCATCCTTGGGCGAACGCCGGTCGCGCCGAGCATGGCACGTTGCAGCGTTCGGCCCACCGATTCTCCTCCCCCCAGATGCCCTCCGTCGTCGTCCTCAAGACCGGCGCGCTCGGCGACGTGCTGCGAACCACGTCGATCCTTCCCGGGCTCGCGCGTTCCCTGCCCGAGGCGAAGATCGTCTGGGTCACGGCTCCCGAGGCGGTGGACCTGGTGCGCACCCACCCGTCGATCCACCGCGTCGTCGCCGCCGATCCCGCCCGCGACGACTTCGCCGCGCGCGCGCTCGAGCAGCTGCGCGACGAGTCCTTCGCTCGGATCCTCTCGTTCGACGACGAACGCTCGGTCTGTCGACTGGCGCGCGCCCTGTGCCGAGAGCGCCTTCCCGATCCCGTTCTCAGCGGAGCCTACGAGGACGACGAAGGTGTCCTGCGCTACACGCCCGACACGTCGCTCTGGTTCGACATGGGCCTGCTCTCGGTCCACGGGATCGAGCGCGCCGACGAGTTGAAGCGCGCCAACCGACGCAGCCACGGTGCGATCCTGGCCGCGATGTTGGGGATCGAGCCGGACCGTCCACGCCTGGTCCTCGACGCCGCGGCCGTCGCGCGCGTGGCCACTTGGTGGGACGAACGGCGACTCGGAGACGAAGGCCGCAAGTGGGTCGGCCTCAACACCGGCGCGGGCGGGCGTTGGGCGTCGAAACGCCTTCCCGTCGACCGCACGGCACACCTCGCTCGCGCGATCGCCGACGCCTACGACGGGCGGGTGGGCTTCGTCCTCCTGGGCGGTTCGGCCGAGGCGGAGCGGAACGGCCGGCTCGGCACCGAACTCGGCGACGACGTGCGCTGGGTGGATGGGGGGACCGACCGCGGCGTGCAGGAGTTCGCTGCACTCGTCGACCGACTCGACGTCCTCGTGTCCAGCGACAGCCTCGCGCTGCACGTCGGAGTCGCGCGCCGCATTCCCGTCGTCTGCTTCTTCGCGCCCACTTCCGCCGCGGAGATCGAGCTCTACGGCGCCGGATCGAAGGTGGAGAGCCTGGCACCCGACGCCTGCTCCTACCGGCCCGATGCAGACACGTCGACGCTCACCGTCGAGCGGCTGTGTCCGCCCGTGGTGGAGTGGCTCGAGCACGGGCACGTCCGCGGCGACGGCGCTGCGTCCTGACGGATCTCGAGGGCGCGCGCGGACCCGCGCGCACCGGATCCCTTGGAGCGAACGGTGGCTCCGGCGGCGCGAGCGGTAGGGCGACGGCGTCGGGTGCGCGCGGGGCGCAACCGCCCGTCGCAGCGGGGTTTGCCGAGGTCGACGCAGGGTGCGTCCCAGGGGGGGACGGGGGCTCGCCCGCAGTGCATCGCGTGTGTCGTGCTTTTTTCGGAACCGGGGCCACCCACCCTCCGTCGGTTTCTTCAACCGTCAACAGGTCGTCCTGTAGCTCGAAGACGGACTAGAGTTAGAGGAGGACCTCTGACGGCACCTCCCACAACCCATCGACCCTCCGGCCCTCTCGTGGCCGTGGCCATCCCCATGCACACTGGATCCATCACACGCGCCGCTGCTCTTCGCAGCGCCTGGGCGACCGCCGTCGCCCTGGGCGCTTTTGCGTCGACCGCGCACGCTCAGTACTTCATCGACAACCAGTCGGACATTCCGTCGGGCAACCCGGCGAACAACTCCTACTCGGAGAACATCGACTTCGGTGACGTCGACCTCGACGGCGACTGGGACGCGGTGTTCGCAGACGGCGGAGACCTCGGAAACGACCAGAACCGCATCTGGATCAACCTGGGAGGGTTGCAGGGCGGAACGATCGGAGTCTTCTCCGACCAGACGAGTTCGCGCTTCCCGTCCGTCCAGGACGACAGCCGCGACATCGAGTTCGCCGACATCGACAACGACCGCGACCTCGACATCTACATCTCGAACACGGCCCAGATCTCCAACCAGGGCAACCACTGGTGGGTCAACCAGGGCTTCATCCAGGGCGGCACCGTCGGCTTCTACCAGGACGACACCGCTGCCCGCTGGTTGAACCTCGGCACCGGCAACTCGTCGATCCCGAACGCCGCTCTGATCGGCGGCACGTTCATCGACTGGAGCTGCGACTGCGACTTCGGTGACCTGGACAACGACGGTGACCTGGACCTGGTCCACTCGAGCTACGGCGGAGCGTTCGCCGGCAACGTGCCGACCCGCATCTTCCTGAACGACGGCACCGGCCGCTTCGAGGAGTTCAACCCGTCGGGCTTCCAGCTCAGCGGCAACAACATCCAGAACGGCAACCCCGCTCTGTGGTGCGAAGGAACCCAGCAGTCCGACACGACGAACTCGAACGGCAACTTCGCGGACATCGCGAGCTCGGCCCTCGACATCGACATCGGTGACATCGACGGCGACTTCGACCTGGACATTCTCCACGGTGCCCGCCAGGAACTGCCCCGCATGTTCGAGAACCGTCTCGAAGAGAACGGCGGCTCGACGCTCGGCTTCCGCGACGTGACCGGCTCGGCCTTCCCGAGCGGCTACTCGACGGGCGACGGCCACTACGAGCAGGAGATGGCCGACCTCGACTTCGACGGCGACCTCGACATCTACGGTCTCAACTGGGACGCCGGCGGATTCAACTTCGACGACCTCACCCTGCGCAACAACGGCAACGGTGTCTACTCGATCATCCAGGTGCTCTCCAGCTCGGGCGACGACGACAACGAGGGCGACTTCTTCGACTACAACGGCGATGGCGACATCGACCTGTTCGTCGGCAACTTCTCCGGACGCAGCAAGCTCTACGCCAACACCGGCACGGGCACGCTGAACTTCGTCAGCAGCAGCACGAGCGGGATGAGCAGCGTCTCGAACTTCGTGGCGCTCGACGTGGACATCGCCGACGTCGACAAGGACGGTGACTACGACATCTTCCAGTCGAACGACAGCGGCTCGCGCAACCAGTTCTTCGAGAACACGCTCAACATCCCCGACACCCACGGACCCTACATCCCGAACGTCGAGGATCCGGGCAACCAGACCGCCAGCGCTGGAACGATCGCGATCCGCGCCCAGGTGTACGACAACGCGCCGTACTACATCACCTGGTACAACCCGACCTCGGTGGCCTTCGGCGTCAACGGATTCGACATCGGCTCGCGCAACGCGCGCTCGTCCGGTGGCCAGGTCTTCCGCGCCGAGATTCCGAAGCAGCTGGTCGGCACCGTCGAGTTCACGTGGAACTCGCAGGACGAGTACGGCAACGCCGGTTCGTCGGCCGTCGAGAGCTACAACTCGACCACGGGCGCCACGTTCCAGAGCTTCTACGGAACGGGTACGGCCGATGCCAACGCGGTCCTGCCGACCGTCGAACTGCTCGCTCTCGCCATCCCCGGCGAGCGCACCTGGTGGGGTCTGACCGGTTCGCCGAACGCCAGCTACATCCTGGCCTACGCGGCTGCTCCGTCCTCCTTCTTCGCGCCGGGCTTCGGCAACATCAACATCGATCCGTTCACCGCTTCGACGACCCTCACGGGAACGCTCGACGGTAGCGGCGAAGATGTCCTCACCCGCGTGATCCCGGGCTTCCTCGGCGCTGGCCAGAAGCTCTACATGCAGGCGATCACGATCGCCCCGGCCGTTCCGCAGCCGACCGTCGGAACCTCGCTGGGCCTCGAGATCACCTTCCAGTAGGGGGTTCGAGGATGACCGTTCGACCACCGGTCGAGCGGTGACCCGTCTCGACGACGAGGGGGAGCCCACGGGCTCCCCCTCGTCGCGTTCGGTGAGCTGCTTTGCTTTCGCGCCCGTTCTTGCGGGGCGACCGTTCATCGGTGTCGAGCGGTGGCGGCTACGATGCAGACGTTGAAGGCACGTTCCTACATCCCGGTCGCGGTCCGTGCGACGCTGCGCTCCGGTGCGCCCGTCCACCTGACGCTCTTCGTCACGGGAGCGTGCAATCTGCGCTGTCGGCACTGCTTCCACTTCCAGGAGGTGGCGGCGTCCGTGCCCGGCCCGACGCTCGAGCAGATCGAACGCCTGGCCGAGTCCACGACGCGCATGGGAGACCTTCTGTGGGTCAGCTTCGGAGGCGGTGAGCCGTTCCTGCGCCGCGACCTGCCGGAGTTGGCGACCGCCTTCGCCAGTCGCGGACTGCGCCACCTGGCGATTCCGACGAACGGACTCGTGGCCCGCACGCCGCAGATCGCGGAACGGATCGCGCGCGAGTGTCCGGACACCTACCTCTCGGTCTCGATCTCGATCGACGGCCGGCCCGACGTGCACGACGCGATTCGTCAGGTGCCCGGCGGCCACGCGAAGAGCCTCGCCGCCCTCGTGCGGCTGAAGGAGGTCGCGGCTCGGCTGCCGAACCTCGGCGCCGGACTGATCGTGACGGTGACGAAGGAGAACCAGGACCACCTCGCCGAGCACCTCGAAGAACTCGTGCGCACGTACCGCCCGGACAACGTGACGATCAACCTGGCCCGCGGAACGGCCCTCGACGAGTCACTGCTCGAAGTCGACGTGGCGCGCTATCGCGAGGTCGTCGCCGCCAAGGCGCGCCTGGTCGCCGACGGTTCGCTGCCGTACTACGACTTCCCGTTCGCTCGCCTGGCCGTGGCACGGGACGAACTGATGTACGAGCACGTCGCGCGCACGGCCGAAGGGCGGACCGACGGCCATCTGCCCTGCACGGCCGGTTCGGTCTCCGCCGTCGTGTTCGAGAACGGAGAGGTCCATCCCTGCGAGATCCTCGGGCGTTCGATCGGCAACCTCGGCGACGTGGACTGGGACCTCGAGCGGCTGTGGGCGAACGAGGAGCGGCGCGTTCTGCGCGAGGAGATCGTCGCGACGCGCTGCCGCTGCACCTGGGAGTGCGCGCAGGCCGACAACGTCCTCTTCACCCCCAAGGTCTGGCCGCGGCTCGCGGTGCGGACCCTGCGGCGTTGAACGCGAACGGCTCGCCGCCCGGCCCGAGCGAGCTTCGTCTCGGGCTGATCGTTCCGTGCCACGACGAAGCGTCGGTCGTCGAGCGGCGCCTGCGCAATCTCGTCCGCTGCGAGTGGCCCGAAGGTCGCGGACTCGTGGTCCTGGTGGACGACCACAGCGCGGACGACACCGCCGAACGGGCTCGCACGTTCGCCAAGCGGCTCGCGCCGGACGAATCGGCCCGAGTCGTGATCGAGGTCGTCGTCAACGACGGACCGCCCGGGAAGACCTCGGCGATCAGAACGGGGCTGCGCTTCGTCGAGGGGCTGCCTCCGGCCGAACGTCCCGCGCTCGTGGGCATCACCGATGCGGACGTGGTGCTCGAGGCCGACGCCCTCGTGCGCGTGTGCGAGCGCTTCGCCGCCGCGCCGCGACTCGGCCTGGCCTGCGGCGCGCAGCACTTCGTCGACGCGCTCGAAGCGGACGGCACCGTCGCGTCCACGGCCCCCGACGCGGGCGGGCGGTACGACCGAATCACGGCCTGGGTGCGCCGCTGCGAGTCGCTGTCGGGGCGCCTGTTCAGCGTGCACGGCCAACTCCTCGTCTGGCGGCGCGAGCTCGCCGTCGAGCCGACCCCCGGGATCGCTGCCGACGACCTCGACCTGATGCTGCGCGTCCGTGCCACCGGTCAGCGCGTCGAGCTGGTTCGCGGAGCCGTCTTCCACGAGGTGAAGACCGCCCCCGGACCCCGCGCGCAGGAACAGGCCGGACGTCGAGCGCGGGCCTACTTCGACGCCCTCGAGCACGGCGCGCGCGCTCACGCAGCGCGAGCGACGCGTGGTTGTCCGCTCGGAGCGGGTCTCGTCGACCGCGTCCAGTGGTGGTTCTACCGGCGCGGCCCCGCGCTCGCAGCGCACCTGTGGCTCCCCGCGGCGGCCCTCGTCGCCCTTGCACTGGGCGCGCTGGCCTGGTCGTTCGCGGGTCCGCTCGGAGCGGGTCTGGTGGCCGTCGCCGCCGTGCTGGTAGCTTCCCCGCTCCGCGACCTCGCCGCACTCATGCGCGTGGTGCGCGATGCAGCGCGCGCCAGTCGCGCGCAGCAGGGCGCCAGCAGTTCGGACCGCTGGCACATGGACCGCGATGGTGTGACCGACGAGGCCGACGAGACGGCCGCCCGACCGCGATGAGTGCAGGAGGAACGAGACCCGCCGCAGCCACCCCGGCCGCCGAGAAGGGGCCGAGCTGGTACCGGCTCGTGCTCTGGTCGGTGCTCGCCGTCGCGCTCCTGGTGCGCGTCGCGGTCGTCCTCGACTTCGAAGCCCATCACCCTCTGGCCGAGCGTCCCGTCATCGACGAGGCCTCCTACGAACGTTGGGCGCTCGAGATCTCCGGCGGCGACTGGATCGGCGACGAGGTCTTCTTCCAGGAGCCGCTCTATCCCTACTGGTTGGCCACGATCTTCGCCGTGGCAGGGCCCGATCGGACCGTCGTGCGGCTCGTGCAGGCGCTGCTCGGCGCGCTCACCTGCGTGGGCGTCTCGGTGCTCACCAAGCGCGCGTTCGGTTCCACGGTCGCGGCCGCGATCGCCGGTGTGGGACTGGCGCTCCATCCGACCCACGCCCTCATGGCGTGCCTGCTGCTCAAGCCCAACCTGTTCGTCCCGCTGTGGACCCTGCTCGCGGTGCTGGTCGTCGGTCCTAGTTCGGACGCCGCGCCGGTGGACGGAGCCCAGCGTCGTCCCGATCCGCGCTCCGCGCCCTCGGCGCGCACCGTACTCGCGATCGGCGTGCTCGGCGGCCTCGGCGCCCTGTTGCGCGGCAACGCGTTGATCCTGTTGCCGGTGCTCGTGGCCTGGCCGGCTCTCTCGCGCGCCCTGCGTTGGTCGTACGCTTCGCAGCGCGTCGTGCGCGACACGGGGCTGATGGTCGTGGGGATCGCGGCGATCCTGGTGCCGACCGCAGCGCGCAACTGGTACGTGGGCGACGTCTTCGCGCTCACGACGTCGGGGGCCGGAACGAACCTCTACGGCGGCAACAACGCCGACAATCCCTACGGCCGCGCGACGGAGTTCGACTGGGTGCGCGGCATTCCGGAGCACGAGGCTGGCGACTGGAAGAACGAGGCCGAGCGCCGCACCGGTCGCACGCTCGATCCCGGCGAGGTCAGCGGTTTCTGGATGGGGGAGGTGGCGCGGAGCGTGCGCGACGATCCGGCGCTCCACGCGCGGATCCTGTGGAACAAGCTGCGGCTCACGCTCGGCGGCTACGAGGTGCCGGACAACCACAGCTACGACTGGGACGAGGGGTTCGTCGCGACCCTGCGCTTCCTTCCACCCGGTTGGCCGTTGTGGGGGTTCCTCGGACTGTGCGGCGTCGCGTCGTTCCTCGTCGTGGCCCGCGCCGAGCGCCGCGCCTGGCCGCTCGTCTGGTTGAACGCCGCCTACCTGGTGACGATCGTCCTGACGGTGACGAGCATGCGCGCGCGCCTGCCGCTGGCGGTCTGGCTCCTTCCGTTCGCCGGTTGGTACGTCGTCGCGTGGACCAGGAAGGAGCGCCGTGTCGTGCTCCTCGCGGCGGCAGCGGTGCCGGCGGCCTTCCTGGCCTGGGTGCCGGTCCTGCCCGCGGACGCCCGTGCCGAGGACCTGGACGAGCGCCGCTTCAACCTGGCCGTCTACCTGGTGGAGGAAGGCAGCGACGAGGCTCGCGATCGCGCGCGCGGCATCGCGGAGGAACTCGACCAGCGCTACCCCGGGACGTCGCGTGTCATGACGCTCGCGGCCCAGCTCGACGCCCAGCGCGGGTTCGAGCTCGTGGGGCGCACGGGCGACACGGCGGCGCGCGAAGAGGGGGCTCGTCTGCTCGACTCGGCGCTCGACCGCATGCGCGTGGTGCTGGAGCGGCCCGAAGTGAACGCGCGCGAGCGATTCCGGGCCTCCGTCGTCGCCGGTGCCATCCAACTCGGTGTGGGGCGTCCGGACGCGGCGGTTCGCAGCTTCAGGACGGCGCACGCGTTCGATCCGGCGAACGAGGAGGTCCAGCTCGGTCTCGCGAACGCGCTCTATCTCGTCGCCCTGCGCGCGCGCGATCGAGGCGACTCGGGGGCGGCGCTCCCTGCGCGCGAAGCGGCCGAGCTGCTCGAGGACCTGCGCGAGCGTTCGCGCGATCCGGCCACGCGTCAGCTGTTCGAGTCGCGACTGGCCGAGTTGCGCGAACTGTCGCGCTGACGGTGTGACGCGCGCACGCCGCGCTCGCCTCGCACGTCGTCGTCCCGAGGCGAGCGGCGCGTGTTCGGCGCCACCTGTCCCAGCGGTGCACGGTGCGCCGAGTCGCCCCGGGAGCGCACGTCGCTCCTCGGGGCGCGCGACGCGGACCCACAGGTCAGCGCCACATTCCGGGCAGGGGCGTCGGACGTGCGCGCGACGTGAGGTCGTTGAAGAACGTGGCCACACGGATCGGGTCCGGGGGCTTGCTCTCGATCTCCTCGACGAGGTCGTCGACGATCTCGTCGAACTCCACCTTCACCCGCGCGGTGACTTCGAACATGTAGGCCTTCGATCCGATCGGGAGCGGTTCGCCGAGTACGCCGACGGGCTGGCGACGCAACGCATCGCGCACGTCGTCCGGCAGTGAACGCTCGTCGAAGCCGCCGAGCGGACGCCCTCCGTTCTTGGCGGACACGGGGTCCTGGCTGTAGCGCCGCGCCAGGGCGCCGAAGTCCTCGCCGTCGTCGAAACGTTCCTGCAGCTCCGCGAACAGCGGCAGCAGCGGACGGGCTGCTTCGGCGAGTCGTTGCTTCCACTCACGCGGCGTCTCGTCGTCCCGCTGCGGCTCGATCCCGAGGTCGAAGACCACGTAGCGCGCGTCGATCTTCTCGCCCTCGGTGCCGTAGCGTTGCAGGTAGAGATTGCGCGCATCGTCGCGAGTGACGACGCGGTCCTTGGAGAGCAGCTTCTCGACCAGGATGTCGATGCGCAGCTCGCGTCCCACGTCCAGGCGCCATCCGGCCTCGTTCGACCCGATCTGCGCGAGTCGTTTCAGCCAGTCCTCCTTGCGGCCCTTGAAGCCGAGCTCGAGCGTGAAGACCAGTTCGCGGTCGATGCGCGCGTCGAGTTCGTCCTGATCGACGCTGAGGCCGTTCGCAGTCGCGAGCGCCTCGACGCATCGACGTCCCGCGCACTCGGGCCCGTACGTCTCGCCCTCGACGTGCATGATCCAGCGCGCGAAGTTGAGGAGCGGCACCGGCTCGCCGTTCACCACGATCGATCCCTTCGTGAGCATTCCGACCGGGTCCGCGTTCACGTCGGCCAAGGGGAAATCGATCGTCGAGGTGCGTTCGAGCGACTCGAGGAACGCGTTCGTCCGCTCGGTTCCCGGTCCGCGTTCGACGAGGGCGCGCTCGAGCTGAGCGGCCACGTCCGCGAGCGGCGTGGTCTTGGTCGAGACCACTTGCAGCAGCCAGATGCCGCCGCGTGACTCGAACGGTCGCGTGATCTCGCCGGGCGTCAACGTGACGAGCTCGTCGACGACGCCCTGCGGCCACGCCTTGCGCAGGACGATCCCAGGCATCCGGCCGCCCGACTCCTTGGAGGGTTCGTCGTCGCTCCGCAGGGCGACGAGCGTCTCGAACGGTGTGCCCGCCAGAGCCTCCGCGCGCAGCGTCCGGGCTTCGGCGAGCAGCTCCTGGCGTCGAGCCTCGCGCAGTTCCTTCGCTTCTTCGCGCGTGAGTCGGTCCTCGGTCGTCGGCGGATCGATGCGGAGCTGCAGTCCGCGCACCTCGATCGAGTGTCCGTTCGGTCCGAAGGTCCGCTCCCATTCGATCTTCACCTCCTCGGGTCCCACGACCCAGTCGAGGGTGAGGATCCGTTCGGCGAGCAGGTCGAGGTGCAGCATGGTCGAGCGCTCCCGACGGACCCCTCCGACCGTGCGGCCCAGCGAAGCCACCTCGGCGCGCCACGCGGATTCGTCGCCACCGAAGGCGTGCTCGATCCGGTGCGCGATCTCCTCGTCGAGGATCCGTTCGACCTCTTCGTCGGAGACCTCGACGCCGCGCCGAGCAGCCAGTCGCTCGACCGCCACCACCACGCCGAACGGCACTGCCCGGGCCCGACCGCGCTGGCGCAACAGCCAGGCGGCGTAGTCCTCCCAGCTCAGGAGGGTCTCTTCCGCCCCGGTGCTTCCGTCGTCCAGGTGGACTGGTGCCTGGTAGCGGATGACCGGTACCGCGAGGGGATCTCGGTCCGCGAGGGTCGCGGGATCCTGGTGCAGGACCAGGGGCAGCAGGAACAGGCCGACGAGAGGAGTGAGCATGGACGTGGTAGGGCGGTCGAAGACCTGCTTTCGGTTCCCCCGACTCCCTCGACGGCCACGGCAGGCGGATCGAGGGCCGGATCGACAGGGGGACGTGCGCGGGGACGGGAGTGTGGAGGCGCGGCGGTCGAGGTGGAGGAAGGGCGCGAGAGCCGCCTCCCCGGCGCGCGGCGGGAGCATCGATTCGTTCGTAGCCTGCTGTCCCCGGCCTGGATAGGGATCCCAATGTTGCCACGGACGCGGGCCTTCGGTCGGAAGCTGGCGGAGTACGGCTCGCCGTTCCGTCCAACCTTCTACGGGAGGTCCGTCCCGGCGAACAGCAACGTTTCCGAACGCTTTCGACTCCGGCCCCGGCGTTCCCCAGGTGCCGAGCGCGGGTCGACCTCGATCGGACGACCCACCTGTCCGGTGCCAGCACCGGCGCCTGGGCTCCGTATCGACTCATCGAAGGGATCCTGGACCGCCCCGAACCTCGTCAATCCACCGAGCCCTGCACACACCGCTCGCCGCGACCGACCTTGCCGTCGGATCGCCGCCTGCGGACCGCGTCGCTCCCGACCGACTCCAGCACTCTCCGACCGCTCGCCCATCCATGGAGATCACGCCCACCGACCGCCAGCTCGACCCCGTTCGAGCCCCAAAGGTCCCTCGAGACGCCGCGCGCCCCGAGTCGGAGGACGCACAGGCCGACGCCACTGTCGGCGCGGAGTCGGTCGCCGGCCCGCAGCCGGGCGGCTTCACCCTGCGCCCCCAGCCCCGCCACCGAGCTCGGAATCGCGAGCTCGCGGTGCGACGGGCCTGTCGCGTCCTGCCGCTGAAGGACGAGCAAGGGCTCGGAAACTCGCTCGTTCGCCTGCTCGACCAGGCCATCCCCGAGCTCCACTTCCGAGTGGGGGAGCACGGCCCGGTCGACTGGATCTGGGTCTGCGGCTTCGAGTCCGAGGACCTCGAGCGCGTGCGTTCCCTGCGCGAGGCGCACCCCGACGCCCAGGTCCTGGTCACGGGGCGACGCATGGACCCCGGTTCGTTGGAGCGCTTGGCCGAAGTGGGCGTGGATCTCGCGCTCCCGTGGCCCCTGCCGCTCCAGGCCCTGCGCTCGCACCTGGTCGAGCGGGGCTAGGCCGTCCGGACCGCTGCCGCTCGACGAACCGGAACGGGTGGCCGCGGGACATCGGCTGCGCGCCTGGTATGCTGCGCGGCTCGCTCCTTCGGAGCGGACTCGTTCGAGCCGGGACCGTCCCGGGCCCCACGTGCCCCCGCGGACCTTCCGATCGCCTCGAGCCTCTCGGCCACTCGAACCACCCGGCCCTCGCGCTAGGGTGGTCCGCGTCACGCGACGAACCGTCGAAACCATCCCATGCCCGCGTCCACGTCCTCGGAATCGACCCTCCCGCAGCGTCTCCAGAAGTCGGTCTCCGGCTCCTTCCACAAGACCGCGTTGCTCCAGAAGCGCGTGCGCGAGCTCATCAAGGGCGCGGCGCCGTTGATCGAGACGCGCGAGCGCAACCCGATCAAGATCGCATTCCTCGAGATGGAGCGCGGCCTGATCGAGCTCATCCCCGAGGAAGAGCGTCCGCTCATCTGACCGAGCGACGGCTCAGCGGATCGAGTGGCTGCACCCGGAGCGACAGGAGCGGCCGACGCGCCATCGGTGACGTCCGTCGCCCCGCCGCGGCCGGAGGACCGGCTCGCGCGCGGCGGTGCCCTCATCGAACTGTTGCGCCCGTTCGCCTGGTGCTTCGGGCTGATCGCGCGCACGCGCAACGCCGCGTACGACCGCGGACTGCTGCCGAGCGCGCGCGTCGACGCTCCCGTGATCTGCGTCGGGAACATCACGACCGGCGGAACCGGCAAGACGCCGGTGGTCGAAGCCCTGACCCGTGCCCTGGTCGAGCGCGGACGTCGGCCCGGCGTCCTGTCCCGCGGCTATCGCGCACCGGCCGCTGAACGCGGTCCCGCGCCCGACGGTCGCACGCGCCGTCCCGCGGGCGACGAGGCGCGCATGCTCGCGCGTTCGCTCCCGGGCGTGCCGCTCGTGCAGGATCCCGATCGCATCCGCGGCGCGCGCGAACTGGTGCGTCTGGGCTGCGACGCGATCGTGCTCGACGACGGGTTCCAGCATCGCCGGCTCGAGCGCGACGCCGACCTCGTGCTCGTCGACGCGACGCGCCCGTTCGGACTGCCGTGGGTCGCGGGTCACGCGCCCGAGCTGATGCTGCCGCGCGGACTCCTGCGCGAACCGCCCACGGGGCTGCGTCGCGCCCGGGCCTGCATCCTCACGCGCACGGACCAGGTCGAGCCCGAGCGCCTCGCGATCCTCGAGGCCCGCATCCACGCTCTGGTGCCCGAACTGCCGATCCTGCACGCGATCCACCGCCCTCTGTGCCTGCGCGACAGCGGAGGCCAGCGCTTCGAGCTCGAGCGGTTGATCGGCACGACGGTCGAGCTCGTCAGTGGCATCGGCAACGCCGGCGCCTTCGAGGCCACCGTGGCCGGTCTCGGCGCGCGCATCGTGGAACACCGACGCTTCGGCGATCACCACGACTACCAGCCGCAGGACGTGGTCGGTCTCGGTCGCGGTGGGCGCGTCGTCGTCACGACCGCGAAGGACGCCGTCAAGCTCGAGACTCTGCTCCCCGCGGCGTTCGCCCTCGAGATCGGTGTCGAGTTCGTGCGCGGTGCGCCAGTTCTCGAAGCCCTGCTCGACGGACTCGAACCGTCCGCGGCCCGCCGCCGTCGCGACAGCCTGCACGAGGGCCTTCATGGTTGACGCGACCGAGGACACCGCGGAACCGGACGCGAGCACGGGCTTCGAAGGACCGCGCCGCACGGCCGGTGCGTGGATCGAGGATCGGGCACTCGCCGCGGCGCTGTGGGTGACGTCACGCGCGCCGTGGGCGGCCGTCGACACGTTTCTCGGCCTGCTCGCCCGCGGAGCGCATCTCTTCTCGCGGAAGCGCAACCGCGTCGCCCGCGACTTCGTGCGCACGGCTCTCGGCGCGGCGCCGAGCGACAACGACGTGGAACGCATCGTGCGCAGCGCGTACCACCACCTGTTCCGCGTCGTCGTCGAGTCCGAACGTCTCTTGTGCCGCGTGCCGCGCGAGTCGCTGCTCGATCACGTGGAACTGCATCTCTCCGACCGCGCACGCGAGTTGGCGGAGGCCGGCGCCGCGGTCGTCGTGACCACGGCCCACGTCGGCAACTGGGAAGTGGGGTCGATGGTCTGCGAGCGCCTCGGCTTCCGGCCCTTCGTCGCCGTCGCCAAGCCGGCCAAGAACCACTGGGTCTCGCTGCGGATCATGCGTTCGCGCGAGAAGCGTGGCATCCGGGTCCTGCCCAGGCGCGGAGCCATGGCCGAAGCGCCCCAGCTCGTGCGCGAGGGGGCGGCTCTCGGCCTCCTGCTCGATCAGCGCGCACGCGTCAAACCCGTCATCGCTCCCTTCTTCGGCCGTCCCGCTCGCTGCGATCGCAGCGCTGGCGTGCTGATCCGCCGCCTCGGCGTGCCCCTCGTGTTCGTCACCTGCTATCGCGCCGCCGACCCGCTGCGGTTCGAGTTCCACGCGGAGACGGTGCTCGAGCCCTCCGAGCTCGCGGGGATGAACCCGACGGCGGTCGCCACGCGGATCAACGCCGAGTTCGAGCGTATGATCCTGGGGCGTCCGGAGCAGTACTTCTGGCTGCACGACCGCTACCGTGACGCGCCCCCGGCACCTGGTGCCTAGCCGATCGATCGAAGGTCCCATGCCCACCCGTCATCTCGTCCAAGCCCTGCAGGGCATGGGGACGCCGCGCGTGCTCGTCGTCGGCGATCTGATCCTCGACCGCTACGTCACCGGCGACGTCCAACGCATCTCCCCCGAAGCGCCGATCGCGGTGCTCGCGGCCGGGCGTCGCGAGGAACGGCTCGGCGGTGCGGGCAACGTCGTCGCCAACCTGCGCGCGATGGACGCCGAGGTCGACGTGGTCGGGGTGGTGGGGACCGACTCGGACGGGGACGCGCTGCTCGGACTGCTCGATGCGTTCGGAGCGAGGCGCGACGGCTGCGTCCGCGACGGGGCGCGCCCGACCACGGTCAAGACGCGCTTCGTGTCGGGCGTCCAGCAGATGCTGCGCGTCGACTGGGAGGACGCGGTGCACGCGAGCGGCGACGGCGAAGCGGCACTTCTGGACGTCGTGCGTCGGCACATCGCCGCGGCCGACGCGCTCGTGCTCTCGGACTACGGCAAGGGCGTGCTCACCGACCGCGTGCTGGCCGAAGCGATCCGACTGGGCCGCGAACGCAAGATCCCGGTGCTCGTCGATCCCAAGGGGTCGGACTATCGACGCTACCGCGGAGCCACGCTCCTGACGCCGAACCGCAAGGAGGCCGAGGAGGCGCTCGGCCGACGACTCGCGCGACTGGAAGAAGTGCCCGACGCGGCGCGCCAGCTGAAGGAGGACGCCGAGCTGACCTGTTCGATCATCACGCTCGGCCCCGACGGCATCTACTACATGGACGCCGACGGTTCGGGCGGTCTCGTGCCGACCACGGCGCAGGCCGTGTTCGACGTGACGGGCGCGGGTGACACGGTCATCTCGCACCTGACGCTGGCCCTGGCCGACGGCTGGTCGCTCGGCGACGCGGTCGCGCTGGCGAACACGGCGGCCGGCCTGGTCGTCGGCCGACGCGGTGCCTCTTCGGTCACGCGCGACGAGCTGCGCGCGGCGCTCGGCATGCGCGGCGCCCACACGCGCAAGGTCCAGGACGAGGCGGGACTCGACGCCATGGTGCAGCGCTGGCGCCAGGAAGGCCGCCGCATCGTGTTCACCAACGGCTGCTTCGACGTCCTCCACGCGGGTCACGTGCAGTACCTGCGCTTCGCTCGTTCCCAGGGCGACGTGCTGGTCGTCGGCATCAACGACGACGCGTCGGTGCGTCGGCTCAAGGGTCCCGAACGTCCCGTCAATCCGCTGGCGGACCGCATGGAGGTCCTCGCCGCGCTCGAGATGGTCGACGCGGTCGCGCCCTTCGGCGAGGACACGCCCAAGACCGTCATCGAACGCGTCACGCCGGACGTCCTGGTCAAGGGCGAGGACTGGCGCGAGAAGGGCGTGGTCGGCCGCGAGTGGGTCGAGCGCCACGGCGGGAAGGTCGTGCTCGCGCCGCTGCTCGCCGGCCGTTCGACGACCTCGACGCTCGAGAAACTCGACGGCGCGTCGCGCTGAACCTGCGGGCTGCGACGATGCAGCCCGCGCCTCCTGTCACCGTCCGCGAACCACCGACCGTCGATCCCAGAACGCCAGCCACCCTCGTGAAGGTCCTCTTCGTCTACCCGAACCTCTACACCCAGATGGGGTTCAACCACGGGCTCGCGTCGCTCTCCGCCTGCTTGCAGCGCGACGGGCACGAGACGCGGCTCGTGAACCTGAACGAGAACCTTCCGCCCGTCCCGACCGACGAGGACGTGTGGAACACGATCCGCGACTGGGGCGCCGGCATGGTCGCGTTCTCGTGCCTCACGCAGCAGTACGCGGCCGCGGTCGCGTTGGTCGAGTACCTGCGCGAACGAGCCGCCTCGGAAGGAGTCGCGTTGCCGCCGATCGTCGTCGGCGGCGTGCATCCGACGATGGTGCCGGTCGAAGTGATGGCGGACGGAGTCTGGGACCACGTCGGTGTCGGCGAGTGCGAGGACGCGCTGTGCGAACTCGTGCGCCGCGTGGAAGCCGGTGAAGCTCCCGACGACGTTTCCAACTTCCTGAGCTGGAAGGGCGGCGTGCGTCCGAGCGACCGCGAACCCGTTCCCGACGACTGGGTGCACAACCGCGTCGGCGAGTTCCCGGACCTCGAGACGCTGCCGGTCCCCGACTACGGCCTGTTCGACACGGCGCGCATCACCGAGCAGAAGCACGGTTGGTTCGGCCTGATGACGAGCCGCGGCTGTCCGTACCGCTGCACCTACTGCCTGAACCACAAGGTCATCGACCGCTATCGCGCGGAGCTCGGACGACCGGTGCCCAAGCTCAACTTCTTCCGCTATCGCCCCGCGCACAAGGCGATCGAGGAGATCCGGCACGTTCTCGAGCGCTATCCGGACATCGGCACGTTCATCCTCGACGACGACCTGTTCACCTTGAACAAGGAGCACGCGCTCGAGTTCTCGCGGGCCTACCGTGAGTCGGGCATCGAAGTGCCGTTCGTCGTGAACAGTCATGTCAAACAGCTCGATCCGGAGGTGGCCGAAGCGCTCGCGGCGGCCAACTGCCGCATCCTCAAGCTCGGCATCGAGTCCGGTAGCCCGCGCGTCCGCAAGGAAGTGCTGAAGCGCAACATGAGCCAGGAGGACATCCTGGGCACCGTGCGCATCGCCGAGGAACACGGCCTGCACACGAGCGGCTTCGTCATGGTCGGCCTGCCCTACGAGACGCGCGCGGAACGTCTCGAGACGGTCGACCTCCTGGCGCGCAGTCGCATCGGCCGCTTCCGCACGTCGCTCTTCTTCCCGTTCCCCGGGACCGAGAGCCACCGCCTCGCGATCGAGGGCGGCTTCGTGGACGCGGACAAGGTCGGTTCGCTCACGGACTTCACGAGTTCCAGTTCGCTCGACTTCGGCGAGGAGGAGAACCTCTTCATCGAGAAGCTGGCCGCGTGCATGCCGTGGTTCGTCAACGCGGCGCTCGATCGCCATGGCGAGGCTCCGGCGTCCGCGCGCTATCGCGACGTCGTCGCCGAGGTCGAGGCCCTCGACCGCGCCGGCTGGGAGGCGTTCGAACCGCGCGTCCGCGAGCTCGACGCCGAGCTGTCGGCGGCCGCGACCGCGGCCGAGGAGCTGCACTACTCGATCCGCTACAACGCGTTCATGGGCGTGCGCTCGGACTTCTTCCTGGCCGAGGAAGCCGGCATCGAGTGGTCGACCGCCGCGGCCAAGCCGGTACCGGAACGCCTGCGGGCCCTCGCGCTCGCCGCCGCCGCCGCCGAGGTCTGCTGAGCCGATGGCGGGGGAGAGCGAGCTCGAGTTGCCGGCCTTCGCCGAGCTGCGGATCGCGGTCGTCGGGCACGCGGTGGCCGATCGCTACGTCTACGCGCGTCCCGAACGGCTCTCGCGCGAAGCTCCGGTCCCCGTCTTCGTCGAGAGCGGCGAGGAAGTGCGCCCCGGCGGTGCGGCGAACGTCGCGGCGAACCTGGCGGCACTGGGCTGTCGCGTCGAGCTGTACGCGCCGATCGGCGACGATCCGGTCGGACGCGGTCTGCGGCGCGAGCTCGAACGCCGCGGCGTGGGCGTGCCGATCGACGACGCCTGCGCCGCCTATCGCGTACCGGTGAAGACGCGCGTGCTGGCCGCCGAGCCGCACCGCACGCCCCAGCAGGTCCTGCGCATCGATCGCCCGCCGACCGAGGCGCCGTCCGCGGCCGGGATCGCGCGGCTCGCGGACGAACTCGCGCGTGCGGACGTGGACGCCGTCCTGTACTCCGACTACGGCTACTTCGACCTCGCGGCCTATGTCGCGGCCGATCGCGTGCTGCGCGAGCGCCGTGTGGTCCGCGTGCTCGATCCCAGGCTCGCCCCGGGGCCGTTCGAACGCCTCGACGCCCTGACGCCGAACCTCGACGACTTCGAAGCGGCGCTCGCGAGCGGCGGCGCGGCGACCGATCGGGACGCGGGCGATCTGGCGGCCCGCGCCGGTCGGGCGCGCGAGCACTTCTGCGTGCGCGACCTGCTCGTCACCCTCGGCAATCGCGGGATGCTGCTCGCCAGCGGCGACGGCGCCTGGCACGTCCCGCCTACCGGCCGCGACGGCGTGGTCGACGTCAGTGGCGCGGGCGACACGGCCGCCGCCGTGTTCACCGCCGCGATCGCGCTCGGACGGTCGGCACCGGTCGCGATGGCGCTGGCCAACGCCGCGGCCGGGGACGTGGTCATGATCAGCGGCACGGTCCCGGTCGATCTCGAGCGCCTGCGCGCGGCCTGGCCCGCGGCTCCGAAGGCGCGCGCGCTGCAGCGCTCGGTCGAGCTCGACGCAGCGAGCCGTCCGGACGGAGGCGAGCTGTGACCGACCTGGTGCCGCGCGAGGAGCTGCCGGTTCGACTGGAGGAGCTGCGCGCCAGCGGGCGACGGATCGTGCTCGCCAACGGCTGCTTCGACCTCCTGCACGTGGGGCACCTGCGCTACCTGCGTGCCGCGCGCCGGGACGACGAGGTCCTCGTGGTCGCGCTCAACGACGACGCGTCGGTGCGACGGCTCAAGGGACCGGGGCGTCCCCATACGCCCCTGGCCGAGCGCGCGGAGCTGCTCGCAGCCCTCGAGCCCGTCGACTTCGTCACATGCTTCGGTGAGGACACGCTCGACGTTACGCTGCGCACGATCGTCCCCGACGTCCACGCCAAGGGCACGGACTACAGCGCGGACACCCTGCCCGAGGCCGCGACCGACGCGGAGCTCGGCATCGAGCTGCGCTTCTGCGGCGACCACAAGACCCATTCGAGTCGAGAGCGACTCGACAGGCTGGAGCGAGGATCCTGACGAGCGAGCACGAGACCGAGGGCGGCGTCCGAGCCCCCGCGCGGCCTGAGCCAACTCGGAAGAAGGGCGCTGCGGCCACTCGGAAGGAGGGCGCTGCGGCCACTCGGAAAGAGGGCGCTGCGGCCGCACGGGTCGAGCTCGCCACCTGGAAGCCGCGGCTCCCGCTGCCGCTCCTGTTCCCGCTCGGCGCGCTGATCTGTTCCGTCGGCGCGATGGCGGGCGTGGGCGGTGGACTCTTCACCGTTCCCGCGCTCTACATGCTGTGGGGGCTGCCGCTGCGCAACGCCGTCGCGACCGGACTCGTCCTGGTGGCGGTCAACTCGGGCACTGCGACGCTCGCCGAGTCGCTGCACGACGACTCGATGCTCAACTGGCGGGTCATCGGTGTGTTGTTGATCGGAACGTTGACTGGGGCACAGCTCGGCTTCTCCGTCCAGAAGCGCATCCCAGCGCGACTGGTGAAGCAGATCTTCCTGGTCGTGTTGTTCGCCGCGGGCGCCAAGGTCTGCAGCGAGGTCTTCTTCCCGCCCTCCGCACCGGAGGCCGGAGCCTTCGAGTTCGGCTTCCCGCAGGTCCTCGCGTCGATCGTCGCCGGGTTCGGTGGGGGGGTCCTGGCGCCGATGCTGGGCGTCGGCGGTGGCCTCTTGATCGTTCCGGGCCTGCTCGTCGGTGTCCCCGAGCTCGGCTACGGGGGGGTCCGCGCGTGTTCCATGGCAGCCGCCGCGGTGACCTCGGCCCGCAGCGCCTGGATGCACATGCGCGACGGCCGGGTCGAGTGGCGCTCCGCCGGCTGGTTGGCGGCGAGCGCACTGGCCGGTGGCGTGCTCGGGGTGCAGATGTTCCATGTCCAGGGCATGGAGATCGTGGCGCGCATCGCGCTCACGTTCATGCTCTGGTTCGTGGCTTGGCGCTTCTACCGCGAGCTGCGCGACGTGCCGCCGCCCGCGGCGGTCGAGGATCGCGACGCCGCCTGAGCGGCCCTTGGAACGGGATCGGGGGGGCAGGCCCGTCCTGGACCCGCCCCCCCGATTCACGACCGTCGATCTGCCAGGTCCTGTGGCCGCGTCGCTCGGTCAGGCGTAGATGCCGCGCATGGTGTCCGCTGCGCTGACGCGCTGCACCGCGAGCATGTGCGTCGCCATGCGCAGGCGCACCTGGTACTGGTCGCTGAACGCCAGCACTTCGTTCCAGGCTTCGGTCATGAAGCGGCGCCGGCGACGGGCGACCAGGTCCTGGACCCAGTTGAGGCCCTGACGGTTCTGGACCCACTCGAAGTAGTTCGTCACCACGCCGCCCGCGTTGGCGAGGATGTCGGGGACGACCGGCAGGCCGCGCTCGTCGAGAATGCGGTCCGCGCGGGCCGAGATCGGGCCGTGGGCACCTTCGACGATCAGCTTGGCCTTCACGTCGCCCGCGTTGCGCGAGTTGATCGCGTTCGCGACGGCGCACGGGACCAGCACGTCGCACGGGCTCGCCAGCAGTTCCTCGTTCGTCATGCGACTGGCCACGACGGGGCAGTCGACGAGCGTGCCGTGCTGGGCGCGCCACTCGAGGATCTCGGGGATCGGGAGACCTTCGGGGTCGTAGAGCGCGACGTTGATGTCCGAGATGCCGGCGACCGTGAAGCCGGCGCCGTGCAGCAGGCGCGCCAGGTTGCCGCCGACGTGCCCGGCGCCCTGGATGACCACGACGGGGCGGTGGTCGAGCGAACCGATCCGCAGGTGCTGGAGCGCCAGGTTCATGATCACGCGCAGACCGCGCGCCGTGCCGTCGCGCATGCCCGCCGAACCGCCGAGGATCACGGGCTTGCCGGTCACGGCCGCGTTCGACGTGTGCCGCGCGTGCAGACTGATCGTGTCCATGACCCAGGCCATGACCTTCTCGTCGGAGGCCACGTCGGGCGCGAGGATGTCCGAGTCCGGACCGACCACGTCGAGCAGGTTGGCGGTGTAGCGGCGAACCGCGCGCTCCACCTCGCCGCGACTGCGCAGCTTGGTGTTGATCTTGATCCCGCCCGCGGCGCCGCCGAAGGGGATGTTGAAGACCGCGCACTTCCAGGTCATCCACGCCGCGAGGGCGCGCAGGTCGTCGATCTTGAGGTTCGGATCGAGTCGCATCGGACCCATGAACGGCCCGAGCCCCATGTTGTGCTGGATGCGCCACCCGTCGAAGACGGCCAGGCGACCGTTGTCGAGCTGGACCGGAACCGCGCAGGTGATCTCGCGGTCCGGCTTGCGGAGGATCTGGTACGCGTCCTCGTCGACGCCGAGTTTGGTGGCCGCCTCGTCGAAGAGGCTCTGCACGCTCGCGAAGGGAGTTTCCTCGTCGAGGACCGGCGTCGCGGACAGTTCGTCCGAGACGTCGCGCTTGATGAAGCTGTCGGGCATGGCGGATCTCAGCCGAACAGGCCGCGCAGGCGGTAGACGGAGGCGACCCGGTCGATCGCGAGGATGTAGGACGCGATGCGCATCGACACGTCGTACTTGCGGCGCGCCTTGTCCACGTCGTTGAAGGCCGCGACCATCGACTGTTCGAGGCGCGTGTTGACGATGTCCTCGGTCCAGAAGTAGCCCATGCGGTCCTGCACCCACTCGAAGTAGGAGACGGTCACGCCGCCCGCGTTCGAGAGGATGTCGGGAACGACCATCGTGCCGCGCTCCTCGAGCACCTTGTCGGCGGCGGCCGTCGTCGGGCCGTTGGCGCCCTCGACGATCAGCTTGGCCTGGATGCGATCCACGTTCTTCGACGTGATCTGGTTCTCCGTCGCGCAGGGAGCGAGGAGATCGCACTCGAGTTCGAGCTGCTCGGCGTGCGGCAGGTGGTCGCACTCCGTGTAGCCCTCGAGCGTGCGGTTCTGCTTGATGTACGAGAGGACGTCGGGCACGTCGAGGCCGCGCTCGTTGTAGATCGCGCCGGAGATGTCCGAGATGCTGACGACCTTGTAGCCCTCGCGGTGCAGCAGCTGGGCACCGATGCCGCCGACGTTGCCGGCGCCCTGGACCACCGCGGACGTGTTCTCCGGGCGCATTCCGAGCGTCTTCAGCGCTTCGCGGCAGGCGATCATCACGCCGCGGCCGGTGGCTTCCGTGCGACCGCGACTTCCGCCGAGGCTGAGCGGCTTGCCGGTGACGACGGCCGTCGTCGAGCGCCGCGCGTGCATGGAGTACGTGTCCATGATCCACGCCATCGTCTGCTCGTTGGTGTTCATGTCCGGCGCGGGCACGTCGCGTTCCGGGCCGAGC
This sequence comes from Rohdeia mirabilis, assembly GCA_007750655.1. Classification (GTDB taxonomy): domain Bacteria; phylum Planctomycetota; class UBA1135; order UBA1135; genus Rohdeia; species Rohdeia mirabilis. The sequence continues at coordinate 3,934,819 of CP036290.1, read as the reverse complement.
ACGTCCATGATCGCCGTGGTGTAGCGGCGCGTCATGCGCTCCAGCTCGCCGCGCGACATGGTGCGCGGGTCGCACACCACGCCGCCCTTGCCGCCGCCGAACGGCACGTTGACGACCGAGCACTTCCAGGTCATCCACGCGGCCAGGGCGCGCACCTCGTCGAGGTGCACGTCGGGCGCGAAGCGGATGCCGCCCTTCGCGGGGCCGCGCAGGAAGCTGTGCTGGACGCGGTAGCCCTTGAAGACCTTCACGCGTCCGTCGTCCATGAGGACGGGGAACGACACGATGACTTCGCGGTCCGGCGCCCGGAGCACTTCACGAACGCCTTCCTCGAGGCCGAGGATGTCGGAGGCGCGATCGAAACGATCGGCCATGGCCTCGAAGGGATTGAACTCGTCCGGCGTGTGCTGGACGTCCGCGTCGTTGGGACCTTTCGAAACGGTTCCCTGTGACATTGGGGAAGGTGTGAAGGCGTTGGAACGGGGCCGCGGGAGGTCGAACGGGACGCCGCGGTGGGGGAACATCGGCTCGTGATCGGCGCCGTTCCTCCCGCGGTCGGCGCCGGCGGATCGCAGCGATCGAGCCAGCGCGCAGGAGGGGCGTCGGTGGACCCGAGCCAGTGGGGGTCCAGCCCCATGATCTTGCCCCACGGAGGGGCGCGGTGGTCCTGCCTTCGCCCACTTCCTCACCGGTCGTTCCCGCACGGCGCGCCGCGCGGATTGACCGGGAGCGTCGGGCGCGGTGGGATGGACGGTTCGAAGGGTCCGCCCGTTCGCATTCCATGACGCAGATCGAGCAGCGCAAACCGGTCGAGGCCCACCGCGCGGTCGAAGGCGTGCCGGTTTCCTGGCGCGGGCTCGACGCGCCACAGCTGTGGTCGGCGATCGAACGGGCCGCCGACGCCGGGCACGAACTGCGCGCCACGCGCGGCCGCCGGACCCACGCGTTCGAGGTCGACGGCCAGCGCCTAGTGGCCAAGCGCTTTCGCGGTGACGAGCCCCGGGACTGGTGGTTCGAGCGCCTGCGCGGCGTTCCGACCGATGCCGCGCGCCGGGAGTGGCGCGCCCTCGAACGCGTGCTCGCGACGGGGCTCGCCGCACCGCGACCGCTCGTCGTCCTGTTCGAAGCGCCGTCGGGGGTTCGCCCGCCGCGCCCCGGCAGCGGCGCGCGCGCGCTCTTGGTGCTCGAGTGGATCGATCACGACAGCCACCTGGGGCGACTGCTCGCGGAGACGGCTTCGTCCGGACCTGACGCGGCCCGTCGGCGCCGCGAGCTCGTCGAACGTACCTGCCGTAGCGTGGCGCACTTGCACGCCCACGGCCTGTACCACCGCGATCTGTACGCGTCGCACCTCGTCCGCCGTTCGGGCAGCGACGAGCTGGTTCTTCTGGACCACGGTCGCACGCGCTGGGAGCGGCGCCCGCGCGAACGCTGGCTGATCAAGGACCTGGCGGCTCTGCACGGCTCGACGGCTGGGCTCGCTTCCGATCGCGAGCGCCTGCGGTTCCTGTCGCGCTGGCGCCGCGCGACCGGCCGCACGACCGCCGACGCCCGGCGCATGGTGCCCGCGATCCTGCGCAAGGCCGAGCGCCTGTTCGCCCACCGACCCGTCGACCCGGGGACCGATCGCGTCGGCTGGCCGAGCGGATCGGCCGAGCGCGGAGTCGAAGGAGGTCACCCCGTCGATGCGGGCGGCGCCGGCCCCTCGATCGCTGTACCGCGCGCCCGCGAGGCCCGGGCATGAGCGCGTTCGACGTGCCGGCCGGCGGGCACCTCTTCCTGCGCGCGCCGAACTGGGTGGGGGACCTCGTCATGGCCACGCCGGTGCTCGAGGCCGCGATCGCCGACGAGCGCTGGTCGAAGGTCTCGATCGGCCTGCGCCCGCACCTGCGCGCCGTTCTCGCCGAAGGTCCGCTCGAGCCGCACCTCGTGCCGATCGAAGGCGGCGAGGACCGGGTCTATCGCGAGCTCGCGCCCGACGTGGCGGTGCTGCTCTCCAACTCCTTCGGCGCGGCTCTGCGTGCGTACCGCGCCGGTGTGCCGGTCCGCGTCGGCGCCGCGCTCTCGAGTCGCGGCGTCCTCTTGACCCACCGACTCGTTCCGCCCACCTGGCTCGGTCGGCGCAGTCCGATCCCGACGGCCCACCTGCTGCGCGACGTGGCGGCGTTGGCCGGCGTCCTCGCCCCCGATCTGCATCCGCGCCTGCACTTCGGCGCGTCGACGGCGGCGAGTGCGCGCGCGGTGCTCGACGAGGTGGGGATCGGCGCGGGCAAGCCGTTCGTCGTGTGCTGCCCGGGCGCCGCGTTCGGAGCGGCGAAGCTGTGGCCGCCCGAGCGCTTCGCCGCCGCGCTCGACGCGATCCACGCGCGCACGGGAGCGGTCGGATTCCTGACCGGCGCACCGTCCGAAGCGGCCATCGTCGAGGCCGTCGCCCGGGCCTGCACCCATCCCGTGCGCAGCGCTCCGCCGGCCACGCGCGACCTGGCGCACCTCAAGGTCTGGATCCACGACGCCCGGCTGCTGCTCGTGGGGGACAGCGGTCCGCGCTGGTACGCGGCCGCGTTCGACACGCCCTGCGTCAGCGTCATGGGACCGAACCTGCCCGAGCTGACCGCGACGTCGCTCGAGTTCGCGTCGATCGTGCGCGTCGAGGGGCTCGACTGTTCGCCCTGCCTCGAGCGCGCCTGTCCGCTCGTCCACCACGCGTGCATGCGCGAACTGGGCGTCGACGCGGTGGTCGCTGCAGCCGCCGAGGTGCTGGCGCGTGTTCCGGCGCGCGAAGTGCTGTGAGCCGCGAACGATGAGCTGCGAACGGTGAGGATCGACGCGCGCTCGGGAGTCCTGTTGCGACTTCCCAACTGGTTGGGCGATCTGGTCGCCGTCGAGCCCGCGGTGCGCGCGCTCCACCGAGCCGTCGTCGAGGACGCGGACGGAGCGTTGACGCTGGTCGCGCCGCGTCGGCTGCTGACCCTGTTCGACGGCCGGTTCGACGGCGCGCGGCGCTGGGCGGTGGAGGACGGCGTCTCCGGCTGGCGCGGGCACGGGACGGCCGTGCTGTTCACAGGTTCGTGGCGCAGCGCGTGGACGGCCGTGCGCGCGGGGATCGGTGTGCGCGTCGGACAGGCGCGCGACGGCCGCGGACTGCTGTTGACCGCCGGGGCCCGGCCGGCGCTCGAACGCGGCGCGGTCGCTCTCTCGACCCGACGCCCCGGGAGCTGGCCGCGTTACGCGCCGCGCGCAGTGGCCGCGGTCGCCGGCGAACTGAGTGGCCTGGTCGGCGTCGCCGTCGCGGACCCCGTGCCGCGACTCGTTCCGCGTCCCGACGCCGCGGCGTCGGTCGAGCGCGAACTCGAGCACCTGGGCGGCCGACCCTTCACGCTGCTCAACGCGGGCGGGCGCAGCGGATCCGCCAAGGCGCTCGCGACCGACGAATGGATGCGAGCGCTCGCAGGGCACCGGTCCGACGTGCCGTTCGTACTCGCTTTCGGTCCAGGCGAAGAGACTGGAGCGCGTGCACTGGCGCAGTCGCTCGCGGCGAACGGGCGCATCGCCCATGCGTTCGCCCAGGGCCAGCGCGCCCCGACGCTGCACGAGTACCTGGCCCTGCTCGCGCGCAGCCAGCGCTTCGTCACGACGGACACGGGGCCACGCCATCTGGCGCGCGCGCTCGGCACGCCCACCGTCGTCCTGTTCGGACCGACCGATCCGCGCCACACCCTGTCCGACGCGCGCGGGAGCGAACGGCTCGTCCAGGGGGCCGCGTCCTGCGCGCCTTGCCATCTGGAGCGCTGTCCGCTGACCGGTGCGGACGAACGGGCCTGTCTGCGTGACGCGGCGGATCGCTTCGCTACCCTGCGTCCATGAGCAGCATCGCCGACCAGTTCCCGTCCGACGTCCCCGACCAACCCGAGCTCGTCTCCTGCGAACGCGACGGGCACCTCGTGCGCCTCACGATCGAGCGGCCCGAGGTGATGAACTGCCTCTCGTTCCCGACGCTCAAGCGGCTGCGGACCCTCTTCGCCGAGCTGGCCCAGGACACCACCGTGCGCGCCGTGCAGATCACGGGCGCGGGCGAGCGGGCCTTCTGCGCCGGCGCCGATCTCAAGGAACGGCGCACGATGCCGATCGAGCGCGTGCCGGACTTCGTGCGCAACATCCGCGCGGTGATGGACGACGTGGCGGCGCTCCCGATGCCGACCATCGCGGTCGTGAACGGCTTCGCGTTCGGTGGCGGCAGCGAGCTGATGCTGGCCTGCGACCTGCGCATCGCGGCCGAGCACGCGACGTTCGGACTGACCGAGGTGACGCTGGCAATCATCCCCGGCGCGGGGGGGACGCAGCGGTTGCCGCGCCTGATCGGCCGCAGCCGCGCGAAGGACCTGATCCTCACCGGGCGCAAGCTCGACGCCGCGGAAGCTGAACGCATCGGGCTCGTCAACCGCGTCGCGCCGATGTCCGAGCTGCTCGCGAAGGCCGACGAACTGGCGCATCAGATCGCCGACAACGGACCCGTCGCCGTGCGCGCGGCGAAGGACGCGATCGACCGCGGCTGCGAGGTGGCGATCGACCAGGGACTCGAGATCGAGGCCCAGTGCTACGAGCGCATCCTGCCCACCGAGGATCGCCTCGAGGCGTTGGCCGCCTTCGCCGAGAAACGCCGTCCCAACTACCAGGGCCGCTGAGCGCGCGGCCGGCGTCGTCAGGGCGTCGCGGGAGCGTCCGACGCTTCCGAAGTGGTCGCGTCGTCCTGCGGTCCGAGCACCGGCTCCTGATCCGCTTCCCGATCCGGGTCGGTGCCCGCGTCGTGCGCGCCGCGCGCCGCCCCGGCCGCGTCGACGTTCGTGGCCGACCAGCCGTCGCCGAGCACCGCGCTCGGAACGATCGCGTGGTCGAGCGTGACGATCGTGCGCAGGAACCACGGTTGACGCGCGCGGCCCAGGGACTCGAGTCCGGGCGCGGTCACGAGCAGGAACGGTCGGCCGGCGAGCCAGGACCAGTGGACGGTGTCCCCGCGCGCCGCCGTGAATTCGCGCTGGGTCTCCACGCCGGCGAAGCCGCGTTCGACCGTGCCTCCGTCCGGATCGGCGTAGTCGAACGCGAAACCGCGCGCGTCGGCGCCCAGTTCCCGCGGAACGCCGAGGATCGCGATCCAGTGGGCGGCGATCCCGTCCCACAGGTAGGCGCCGCGCTGGGGATACCAACCGGGCGCGAAGGCGCGCACGCGCACGATCGGAACGGCGCCGTCGGAGAGGCTGCGCACCAGGAGACCGTGCACGCGCGCGCACAGCTCCTCGTCGCTCTCGCCCTCGTTGCGATCGAGGTAGACGCCGACGCGCGGCCCCGCATCCAGGTCGGTCCCGAGGTCCGCGCGCCAGTCGTTGGTCCAGTCGACGAGGTCGTCGGGCGCGACGCCGCTGGCCGGGTCGAAGCGCGGATTCGTGCCGCCGCGTCCCGTGCGCGTGCCGTAGGTGTCGACGCTGGTCGCGATCACGCCGTCGCCCTGTTCCAACACCGCACGCGCCGGAGCACCGCCCTCCGCCATGAGCGCCGTCGCCAGCGCCGCCGGTCCGCACGACATCGTCGAGTGGACCAGTTGATCGAGGACCACCGGCGCGTCGAGCGCGACCCATTCGGTCTCGTGCACCGCTCGCGGCGCACTCGCGCACGAAGCGGTCCACGCGAGAACGAGGCCGACCACGACCCTGGCGAGCGTCCGGTTCACCAGGCCACCTCGCGGTAGAAGACGGCCGCGCCGGCCGAGAACAGGACCTGGGGCGCGGGGCACTGCAGGTAGCCGAGGATCGACGACCGCAGTTCGCCGGCTTCGAACTCCGGACGCCCTTCGAGGTGGCGCAGCAGGAGATAGGTCGCCGCGGCCTGGGAGGCGCGACCGGGGTCGCCGTCGCCCAGCGCGATGTCCGCGAAGGCTTCGGCGTCGAGTTCGTCGACCGCGTCGAGTGCGCGGCGGTCGCAGCCCGAGATGTCCGCTCCGCGCGCGCCGGCCATCAGCGTTCCCCGCGGTCCACCCTCGGTCCCGGCGTGCGGAGCGCGCAGGTGGTAGAGGTCCGCCGCGGCCACGATCAGCGTGCGACCTTCCATGGCGACGATGCGGTCGAGTCCGGCCAGCGCCGCCTCCACGCGTTCGTCGCTGCGCGGATCGCCGTCGGTCTCGAGCGCACCGACCAGCAGCGGCACCACGGGCGTCGTCGGGAAGAGGAGGCGGGCCAAGAGGACCTGGCGTTCGATCACGCTCGCGCGCGCATGGGCGAGCTGGTCGCGGCCGGGCAGCACGCCGAGTTCCGCCAGTGCGGCGCGGTCGACCGCGACCGGTCCGAGCGGCGTCTCGAAGTCCTTGGCCAGCGGCACGAGCAGCTGCGACAGGGGCGCGCCGACGCTGCCGAGCACGACGATGCGATCGATCTCGTCGCGCGCGTGACGCACCGAAGCCCAGGCGCGGCCGTAGAGCCCGGACGCGTTCGGCAGCGGACCGCCCGGCGCCCAGATCGCCAGCGCACCGGCCAACCGAGGCATGTACCAGTCGTCCGCGACGACCCCGCCGAGCCGCACGCGCAGGTCGAACGGGTCGGAGGGGTACTCGGTGCCGGCGCCGAGGGCCACGCGCCGCTCGCAGCGCCGGAACTCCTCGAAGGCGCGCTCCTGGGCCGAACGGAAACGCGCGTCCTCGAGCAGGTGCTCCCGCGAGAGGTGCTCCGCGAGCGCGGCGATGGCTTCGGGCTGCACCGGTCCGCGGGCGCCGAGGCCGATGCGCTGGGCCAGTTCGACGACGCCCGTCTCGCCGTCGAAGCCCTGGGCCCACGTCCACTCCTCGAGTCCGATCAGGAGTCCACCGGCCGCGGACGCACTCACACCCAACGGGTCGTAGAGCGCGACCTGGTCGCCGGGTAGGGGAGCGGAGACACCGAGACGGCGCAGGGGCGGGGGGGCGGACACGGTTCGAATCGTAGCCCGCCGCGCCGTCGTTCCCAGCGGGCGCCGGCTTCCCGTCGTTCGGCCCGTCGACCGTTACGACGGCGGCACCGTTCACCTAGGGCGTGCGCCGACCGCCCCCTTCGCCAGACCCACCGGACATCCTCGACCGAACCCGCGTCGCCGGTTCACCCCGATCGCAGCGGCGTGCCTCACCCCGCGGTGCGCTATCGTCCCCCCCTGGCCGATCCGCCCCATCCATCTTGAAGCTGGTCATCGAACACGACGGGTCGCGCACGGCCCTGCCCATCGCACCCAGCGGTCTGCGGATCGGGCGAGCGCTCGACAACGACGTGCACCTGGCCGACTCGCGCGTCTCGCGCCATCACTGTCGCGTCGAGCCGGCGGCCGGTGGAGCGCGGGTCGTCGACCTGGGATCGGCGAACGGGTTGCTCATCAACGGCGAGCGCACGCGCGACGGCTTCATCGGGCCGGGCGACGAGCTGCGGCTGGGGTCGGCGCTGTTGTCGCTCGAGCTCGACGCCGCCGCGCCGGAGGAGGAAGCCCTGCGCACGGAACTGGGGGACGTGGACGGCGCGGCTCTCGCGCTGCGCGCCCTGGCCGAGTCGGCCCGCGCGACGGCGCGCACGCCCGCGATCGAACTGGACGAACTCGTCGATCGCGCGGTCGCCGCCCTGCGCGCCGAGCGCGGATTCCTCGTGCTGCGCGCCGACCGCGATCCGAGCCGCGTGCGCGAACTCGGAACCGAGCGCGCGACGGCGGCGGAGGGCGAGGAGGTGCACCTCGTCGCGGCGCGCGCCTTCGACCGCAGCGACCTGCGCGGCGCGGTTCCCGAGCGCCTGTCATCGGCCGTCCTCGAGCGGGTCCTCGAGCGCGGCCAACCGCTGCACTCGCTCGACGCGGCGCGCGACGCGCGGCTCTCGGCGACGGCCAGCACCGACGAACTGGGGCTGCGCTCGCTGCTCGCGGTCCCGATCCGCGCGGGCGCCGAGGTGGTCGGCGTGCTGCAGGTGGACCACCGGATGCAGAGCGGGGCGTTCGAGGCATCGGACGTCGAACTCCTGGGCGCGTTCGCCGCGCTGGTCGAGCTGCTGCTCGTGCGTGCGGCCGACGAGCGTCGCACGGTCGAAGCGCGCGGTCGCGTGCGCGAACTGGCGGCGCGCCTCGACGCGGTCGGCCACGATCTCGGGGACGACGACACGCTCGCGGTCGCCGAGCCGGCGCGCACACGCGAGTACCCGACGATCGTCGGTCGTTCGCTCGCGATGCGCGAGGTCTTCGATCGACTCGATCGGATCGTCGACTGCGAGCTGCCCGTGTACGTCCACGGCGAGAGCGGTACCGGCAAGGAACTCGTGGCGCGCGCGATCCACGAACACGGTTCGCGCAAGGGGACCGCGTTCGTGAGCGAGAACTGCGCGGCGCTGCCGGACTCGCTCCTCGAGTCGGAACTCTTCGGTCACGCGAAGGGCGCCTTCACCGGCGCGGACCGTTCGAAGAAGGGTCTGCTCGAGCAGGCCGACGGCGGGACCCTGTTCCTCGACGAGATCGGGGACATGAGTCCCGAGATGCAGAAGAAACTCCTGCGCGTGCTGCAGGAGGGCGAGCTGCGGCCCGTCGGCAGTTCCCAGCGCGTGAAGGTCGACGTGCGCCTGGTCTCGGCCAGCCACCGCGACCTGGAACGGCTCGTCTCCGAGGGCGCGTTCCGCGAAGACCTCTACTACCGCATCAACGTGCTCGAGCTGCGACTGCCGCCCCTGCGCGAACGGCCCGAGGACGTGCCGCTGCTGGCGCGTGCCTTGCTCGAGCGCGCCGCACACCAGATGCACCGCCCGACGCCAGCGCTCGCGCCGGCCGCGCTCGAGCGCCTGTGCCGCCACGGTTGGCCCGGCAACGTGCGCGAGCTCGAGAACGAGATGCGCCGAGCCGTCGTGCTCGGTTCGGAGATCGTGCGGGCCGAGGACCTCTCGACGGGTATCGGCGTCGCGATCGCGGACGAAGCGCCGGCGCCGTCGGCCAAGGGCTTCCGCGGCGATCTGCCCGCGGTGTTGGCCGACTTCGAACGGCGCGCGATCGAAGCGGCCCTCGCGCGTCACGACGGGAACAAGAGCCGGGCGGCGGACGACCTGGGGCTCTCGCGCTTCGCTCTCCAGCGCAAGCTCGACAAGTACGCCGAGCAGGACGGGTCGACGGAAGACCCCGGTTCCTGACGGACACGCCCCTCGGCGGCGCTCGGACACCGCCAGCCGGTAGGTGCGGGCGACGGCGATACTATGGAGAGACGTGTCGCCCGACTTCGAAGCCCTACCCGACCGCGATCCCGAGTCGCACCCCGCCGGGGGCGCGCGCGGTGAGCCGGCGGGGGAGGACGCGAGCGAGACGGCGAGCGACACTGTGAGCGACACTGTGAGCGACCTGGTGGGCGATGCGTCGATCGCGCCGGTCGCGGGCGCCACCGGCTCGACCGAGGGGGTCGACCCGAGCGCCCCGCGGGCCCCGCGACTGGCGAACGCGCCGCGGATCCCGGGCTACCGGATCGACGGCGTCATCGGTCGCGGGACGACGGGCACCGTCTACCGCGCCGTCCAACTGGCGGTCGAGCGCGAGGTCGCGGTCAAGGTGCTGCACCCCGAACTCGCCGCGCGCCCGCAGGTGGTGCAACGACTGCAGCGCGAGGCCCGCACCATGGCCCGACTCGCGCACCCGCACGTGGTCGGCGCCATCGACATGGGTCAGGTGGACGGACGTTGGTGGTTCGCGATGGAGCTCGTCGACGGGCCGTCGCTCGAACAGCTCCTGCGCACCGACGGACCGCTCTCCGAACGCGAGGCCCTGCGGCTGTTCGCGCCCCTGTGCGAAGCCGTCGAGCACCTGTGGGAGGACGGCGTCGTGCACCGCGACATCAAGCCCGCGAACATCCTGCTCGAGCGCACCGGGCGCGGCGCCAACCGCCACTACCGCGCGCGACTGGCGGACCTCGGTCTCGCGGTCGGTCACGACGACCCGACGCTGACCCGCCAGGGCGGCACCGTCGGCACGCCGCACTACATCTCGCCCGAGCAGGCGCGCGATCCTCGGGACGTGGACGTGCGCTCGGACCTGTGGGCGCTCGGAGCGACCCTGTTCCACGCCGTCTGCGGTCGTCCACCGTTCGACGGTTCGTCGGCGGCCGAGGTCCTGTCGGCGGTGCTGCACCAGAGCGTCCCCGATCCGCGGCGGGTGCGCCCCGGCCTTTCGCCGGGTCTCGCGCTCGTGCTGCGCAAGTGCCTCGTGCGCGACGTGGAGCGCCGCTACCAGTCGGCCGACGCGCTGCTGGCGGACATCGAACGACTGCGCGAACGCCGCGCTCCGCAGGTGCTGCGCTCCGAGTTGGATCCGCTCGAGCCCGATCCGCGTCCCTGGCGTCGGCCGTTGCCCTGGATCGGCGCGGCCGCCCTGGCGGGAGCGGTCGCGCTCGGTCTCTACTTGGGTGGGGGCCCCGAGTCGTCGATCGACGCCGGGCGTTCGGCCAGCGATCCCGGTTTGATCGTCGCTCCCGCGAAGGAGCTGCTCGCCGCAGCGGACGCGGAGCCGCGGCTCCTGCGCGCGGGCCTCGTCGAGCTCGAACGGGTGCGCGACGAGGCGTTGGCGGCCGGGATCGCGTTCGAGTGGGGCGCGATCCGTCGCGACCTGGTCCAGGGCTTCGTGCGCGCGACCGATGCTCTCGAGCGCGACCTCGCGACGCGCATCGACCAGGACCTGGCCCTCGACGACGAGATCGCTGCTCTGGCCGAGATCGCCGAGTTCGAGGACGTGGTCGCCGCGAGGCTCGGGCTCGCGTTCGACGAGTTGCCGGCCGAGGCGCGACTCCCGCTCACGACGCGCGTCGAGCGCTTGAACGAGCGCGTTCGAGCTCGCATCGACGCGCGCGTCGCAGCGATCGAGCGCGCCGTCCGCTCGCACTACGAGGCGCTGCTCGCACCGCAGGTCGACCTGCTCGAGCGCGAGGAGCGCTGGCGCAGTGCGCGCGGCATCCTCACGCTCACGCCGCGTGAGCTCGTCGAGCAGGCCGGGCTCACCGCGGCCGGACTGCCGCTCGCGGCGTTGGCCGACGCGACCGACGAAGTCCTGCCGCGCATGGCGAGTCGGCGCAACGAACTCGACGATGCGTGGATCGCGCGCCAACGCTCGCTGCGGGACGTTCTGCGACTCGAGGCCCAGCGGCTCGAGGAGACCGCTTGGCCAGATGTGCCGCTCGACCCCGCGGTCGCGCTGCCGGCGATCCTCGAGGACCAGTTGGAACGGATCGGGCTCGTGCGCGAGGAGAGCCTGCGCGCCGACGGACTCGAGGTCGACCGCGACCTGCCGGAGCTGGTGGAGCGCACGCGCGAGAACATCGCGAGGCGGCTCGAGAATGGCGCCCGCGCGGACGCCGACCTGCGCCGCGGCCCCATCGCCCGCAGCCTCGGCGAGCGCCGCTTCTACGGCGACCTCGAGCGCGTCTGGAACGAGTTCGACGAAAGGCTGGACGCGATTCCGTCCGGGCTGATGAGCGCGAGCGCGCGCCGCGAACTCGAGAGCGAGGCGCGCGCGTGGTCGGCGGAGGCCGGCCTGCTCGAAGGCGTTCTCGACGCGGCCGGCGAGGCGGTGCTCGAGCTCGTCGGGAGCGAGGCGAGCTTCTACGTCGTGCAGAGCGTGAGCGCCTCGGGTGTCGTCAAGAGCGGGCCCGATCCGGTTCGCGACGGGTTCTGGATCGAGGTGCGCGAGGGCAGCCAGCCCTATCGCATGAACATGCGCGTCCTCGGCGGCAAGTCGCGCACGCTCGCGCTGCGCGACCTCGAGCGGCTCAGCGGACTCTCTACGGTGGACGCGGCCGACCTCACGACCGAGCAGTGGCTCGCGCGCGTGTCGCTGCGCTGGTTCGAAGGCGATCTCCAGGGCGCGATCTCGATCTGGAACGACGCGCGCGCCGCGAACGCGTTCGCCGGGGAAGGTCCGACCGGTGAACTCATCGACCGTCTCCCGCGCCGACTCCTCGGGGGCATCGGCCCGGACCGTCGAGCGCGGGTGGATCGGCTGCTCGAGGAGCTCGACGGCGGGCTGGCCGAGCGCGACCCAGAGCTGGCCGCCTGGTTGGCCGAGGCCCTGTTGGGCAGCCACATGGACGACCAGCGGATCGGACTGCGCGCCTTCGAACTGGCTCGGATCGCCGGACGCTAGATCAGGAGGCCTCGGGCTCGAGCGGCAGCCGCTCCAGCGCCTGCCGCGCGGCCGAGAGGTGCTCGGCCGTGGGTCCGAGGCGGCCCTCGAGCAGGGTCAGGAGTTCCTCGAGCTCGGCGCGCGTCGCGCCGCAGGCCAGGGCCCCGCGCAGGTGGGAGGCCAGTTGGCGCGCGGGACCGCGCAGACACAGGGCCGTGACCGCCAGGAGCTCGCGCTCGAAGGTCGCCAGGCCGCCGCGCGTGAGGACGCGGCCGTAGGCATGCCCCAGGACCCAGCCGTGGAGCTGTGGGTGGCTGCCGAGGGCCTGTTCGACCCGCGCTGCGTGGTCGCCGTAGATCCGGCGGAAGAGCTCGCGGCCGCGGTCGGGGAGGTCCGGTTCCAGCTCGGACTCTTCGGGGGAGGGGGCGCCGACGCCTCCGGCGCGTTCCAGCCGCCCGAACGCCTCGACCACCTGCGGGAAGCCGACGAACAGATGCAGCTGCAGGAGGGCCTCGCGGAAGCGGCGGTCCGGGGGGCGCACCGCGCGCAGGGCGAGCAGAGCGTCCCAGTCGCCGCGACAGACGGCGATCGAGAGGTCGACCAGAAGTTCGAGCGGCGCGATTCGGCTCACGCTCCGACGGTAGCGCGGCGATCTGCTGGTTTCGACGGGCGAGCGGGAACGAATCGGGGGGCCCGACCATCCCATGGCGGTCCAACCTGCGGTGCTCGAGGCTCGGGACCGCTCCCGCGCGGGCGTTCCGCCCTCGACTCGAGCGGCCCCGACGGTCGATGGACGCGGATGGCGGCGGCTCTTCGCAGGAGCTCGTCGACGCCCCGACCCACGTTCCCGGCTATCCTGAGGGATCGCGCCCGAACGCTCGAACTCGCGTCCAGGACGACGTTTTCGCGCCCCGCTCGGCGGCGGTCCTCTCCCACGCTCGACTCTCTCCCCCCGTACTTCGGACATGAAGCAGATCCTGCTCGTCCTCGTCCTCCTGGCGACCGCACTCATCGGTTTCGTCGCGGTCCGCACGCTCAACTCCGATCCGGCCAAGCGGTCCGGAGGCGGTGGGACGGTTCCGGTCGCGCCGAACATCACCCTGCCGGGACAGGGCAACCAGCGGGCCGGCCAGCAGCGCAACAACAACGTGCGCCCCGGGCGACCGAACACCACCACGCGGATGGTCCAGTGGAAGGCGATGGCATCGCCGGAGTCGATCGTCGCGTGGGACGATCTGTGGTCCTTGGACCTGGACGCGATCGATCTGAACGCGCCGGTCCTGGTCGAGATCGGCGACCTGAAGATCACCCAGAACGAACTGCGTCGCATGGCCTGCCTCGAGGTCCTCGAGAGCTACAACCTGGCGGTCCTGACCGAGGAGGTCGCGAAGGCGCTGTCGTTCGCTCGCGGCAACGCCTACGAGTTCGACCAGGCGATGTACGAGGAGCTCGTCGAGCGCCAGACGGGGCTCGCCGGCCTGAGTCGCGACGAGCGCAACAGCCAACTGGCGATGCAGACGCGCACGCCTCCCGAGGTCGCCGAGGAGACCCACCGGCGCATGCTCGCCGGACTGGTCTACAACGTCGTCGGCGGCGCGGTGGACGACCTGCCGGCGATGATTCTGCTCAACATGCAGCGCTCGAACCCGCGCGGAGCGGACGGCGAGAACGTCGAGATCGAGGGTGGCAAGGGAGCCATGGGCACCCTGGTCCAGCTGCGCGAGATCTGGAACCGCGTCCATTCGGCCGAGACCTACGAGGGTCGCGAGGAAGACCTCGACAAGCTCAGCGGCATCGTCTCCCTCCAAGCCGCGTTCCAGCAGGGCGCGCGCAACCGCGACCTGGGCCTGCGCTGTTGGACGTTCCTCGATCGCGCGGCGATGGACGACGACGTCTACATGCGCATCTCGCTCGCCGATCTGGACGACGACGAGGTCCCCGTGGCGCCCTGGCTGCACGGTGGCGAAACGGTCGAACTGCGCGTCAGCGAGATGTGGCCGCGGATCAGCGAGTTGATCGACGACGCCCAGCTCCAGCTCTCGCTCGTCAACCTGGTCTGGTACCGGGTGCTCGGCGAGCAGCTGCGAACGGCCGGGATGCTCGGGACGGACGAAGAGGACTTCCAGCGCGCCGCCGAGTCGCACCTCGAACTGATGGGCGCACTCAACGACACGGTCTTCACCTCCCAGTCCCAGGGCTATCCGACGGTGCACCACTTCCGCGTCGCCCAGAGGCTGATGCGCGGTCAGCGCGCGCTGCTCCCGTCCGGATGGGACGACGAAGTCGTTCAGCGTCCCTTCTTCAACAAGAACCGTTTCTTCATCGAGCGTTGGAACCCCCAGCTCGAGTTCGCCTACTTCCCGGCACTCGACATCTCTGCGACCTCCGAAGGTCAGGGCTGGCGTGTGGACTGGGAAGGAGCGCTCGAGAAGGCCCGCACCATGAAGGGACGCGTCGCCCTCGGTCAGGACTTCAGGCAGCTCGTGCGCGCGCACACCGACGAGCTCAGCAAGACGATGTCCGAGGCGTTCGGCACCGAGCTGGGCCAGGAGTACGCCCAGCGCCTGCGCGGCGGCCTGATGGTCGGCACGCTGCGCGACGTCGAGACGCGCATGGGGGAGACGGAGTTCAACGAGCTCATCCGAGGCACCTCCTACGTCAAGTGCCTGGCCGCCTACACCGACGTGGGCGAGGTCTCCGAACCGCGGCGCATCAGCGGTGGATACGCCCTCGGGCGCATGACCTCGGCCGAGCTGGGCGCTCTCGAGCGCGACTGGGAGGACTCGACGACGATCTGCGAGTACTTCTACCTGCGCTCGGAGTTCCTGAAGTGGGCGAACGGCGTCCTGCGCGACGCGGCCTACGTCTACCCCTAGGCGCCGCTCCGCCCAGGCGCCGCTCCGCCCAGGCGCCGCTCCGCCTCGGCGCTGAGGTCCTCGGTCCTGCTGGAGCACCTCCGCGTCGAGACCACGTGTCGGTCCGCGAGGGGTGCACCGGCGTGGGGGCGCGTTCCGACGGCCAGTTCCGAGGCTCCGTCCGTCGGGCCGACGGAGGTCGGTGAGAGCGGAGTGGGCGCCCCCGCACCCGAGACCGATCGGTGGCCGCCGGCCGCACCGCGCCCCACCCACGCCGATGGCGCCGTGAAGCCCTGACCGGTTGGTCCGTCAGGACCTCGCGAGCGGGAGTCCGGTTCGCGGCCGCTCGATCGGAGCGATCGGCGACCAGCCGCGGACCGCAGTGATCGAGGCGGCGCTCGTCGACCGAGCTGGGGCGACCGAGCTGGGGCCGACCGACGCCACGGCCCCGTGGGCACCGTCAGGCCGGCGCGTACCGTCCGATCGTCTCGCCGAGCCGGACCGCCCGGCCGGGCTCCAGCTCGGCGGAGGGGACGGGGCCGTCGGGCGGGGTCACCAGGATCACCGTGGACCCCATCTCGAAGCGGCCGAGTTCGTCGCCGACCGCGTAGTGCAGCCCGGCCGGCACCGTCGAAGCGCCTGTCTCGACGCCCTCCAGTCGGATGCGCGAGACGTTCAGCGCGCCGACCATGACCAGGAAGGCCGGGCCGCTCTCGGTCTCGATCTCGACCACTGCCCGCGCGTTGCGGACGAAGACCCGCGGAATGCGCTCGAGGACCTTGGGGGCGACGGAGATCCGTTCGCCCTCGATCCACGTGATCGAGCGGGGACGGCCGGCGAAGGGGCTGTGGACGCGGTGGTAGTCCCGGGGCGACAGGTAGAGGATCCAGCTCCACCAGCCGTCGAGGCGCTCGGGGGCCGCCGGGCCGAGGAGTTCGCGAACGCCGTAGGGCTGGCCTTTGGCCTGGAGGACGTGCCCCTCGCCCCCGATCCGCTCGATGCTCTGCACCCGCCCGTCCACGGGGCTCGGGAAGAGCACGGGGTCGGTCGGGAAGCTGCGCCGCCCGGGGGCCAGGCGGCGCACGAAGAAGTGGTTGAGGCTGCGGTACTCGTCGAGCGGGCGCTCGACCTCCTCGAGGTTCGCGCCCACCGCGGATGCGAATCGCCGCCAGGCGAAGGCACGCGCGAAGCGAGGGAGGGGGAGGTCGGCGAGTAGGCCGACCAGGCGACTCGAGAGCAGGCGGTGGTCCATGGCAGCGGAGCGCGAAGGCGCGGGGACGAACAGTGTGCGGTCGGACTCCGGCCCTTGTGCGCGCTCACCGGGCGATTCGGGGTGGCGGTTCAGGGGTGGCGCGCGTCACCTGGACCGGTGCCGAGCCGTCGGTCAGGGTCCCAGTGCTCGCCGGTGTGCGGGAGGCCTGAGCGGCCGGTGAGGCGCGCGGCGCGCACAGGCGTCGTTTCGGGGGGACGGTGCACGTTCCAGGACGCGAGGCCCGGCCTCGCGGTTCGAGCCCCCGCGGTGTCCGTGGTCCACCCGTTCGGGGCGGGGGCTGCATGGCCGACCGTGCGTCCAACGGAGCGGGGAGCGGCGTCGCAGAGCGCGATCCGAGTCGCCGCTCCGCTGCTCAGCCTTTCAGCCGTTCAGCCGATCCTCCTTGCCCACGAGCCGCCGCGGTTCGCCGTGGTGCACGGCGTGCCGGAGCATGGAGATGTCGGCCTCAGGGCGGGGCGCTTTCTGTGGCTGATCGGAGGCCTCGGCCACACGGCCGGCTCGGTCGGCCGCTCCCTGTGGAGGCGTCGTGCCGCAACTGCGCTCGGGGCACGAAGAAACCCTCCTGCCCCGAAGGACAGGAGGGCGTTCGCGTCTGGAACCCGGCCGGGGGTTCCAGTCAGGCCTGGCTCATGCCAAGCCCTTCAGCGATCCGTGTGGATCAGTGAAGGGTGACGGTGAGACCGGTCGAGAACTCAGCAATCTGCAGCACGAAGGTCGCGTCCAGTTGGAGCGTGACCGCGTTCACACCGAAGTGCGATCCCGCCAGAGCAGCTTGCGGAGCAAGCGGCAGCGACGAGGACGCGCTCATGCCGTAGTTGGCAGTGCCGTAGCCGTTCGACTGAAGGGCACCGGCGAAGCCGTCGGCGGTCGGACCCCAGGAGGGGAGGAACGTCGAACCGATCGTCAGCAGCGCGTTGTTCAGCATGAAGTTGAACAGCGGGTCGCCGTTGAAGCCGGGGGTGCCGGAGAACGCGTTGATAGCCAGGAGCTGGTTACCCGCGCGGGTCGTCGACTGAACACCGACCAGCGTGTCGCCGGGGGTCTCGGGCAGGGCCAGGTTGACCGTCTCCCACGAGGACCAGGTGAACACGTTGACCTGGGGAAGCGTCACAGCCGGGCTGGACGACCACAGGAACAGCGGGAAGTTCACGAACAGGAACGGGTTCGCGTCGACCGGAGCGGTCGCCGGAGCACCAGCGAAGTTCGGGTTACCAGCCGTGGCACCGACACCGAGGGCGTAGCCCTGGGCACCAGCGAGGTGGTCGGTGAGACGAAGCTCGACGCGGTCACCAGCGGTGGCGTTCCAGTCCGGACCAGCCGAACCGTGGATGCCGCCGACGATCGACGTCGAAGCCGCCTTACGGACGGACCACAGGGCGGGCGTCGTGGTCGCGAGACCGCTGAACACCATTTCCTGCCAGAACTGCGTCGCGACGGGCGCGAGCATACCGGTGTTGGCAACAGCGAAGCCGTTGGTACCGGCCGTCACCCAGCGCATGCTGTTGAAGGTTCCGTTGGTGACCGCGTTGGCACCGCCGTACAGACCGGAGCCCATCAGCGCGTTGCCGTCGGCGATACCGCCCGGCGAGGCCGGGTTGTCGCCGAGGAACTCGGTGGTGGACGCGGTGAAGTACTGCTCTTGGCCGAAGCCGCCGCCGCCGTTGCCGCCGTTGCCGCCGTTACCGCCGTTGCCGCCGTTTCCGCCGTTGCTGAAGCCCGGGCAGTTGGCCGGGTTGGCAACGATCTGGATCGTCGGCATCTGGATCTCGAGGATCACGTTGGCGACGAGCGTCTTGCCGCTGGTGGCGGTGAAGACGTTCGGGCCGGTGACGGGAGCGCTCGAGAAGTCGAAGTAGACGTCAGCCGACAGAACACCACAGGTGCCCGGAATGAAGCTGAGGTCGGGAACGACGACGGTACCGGCGTCACGGAAGACAGCGCCCGGCTGAGCGAAGTCGAAGAGGGGCGACGTGCAGATGTCGCCCGTCAGGTCTTCGGTCGCACCGGAGGACACCGTGATGTCACCGAACGTGATGTCGGCTCCGAGTCCCGCACCTTGCGTGATACGGACGAACGACACCTCGTAGGAGCCGGACTGGTTACGGCCGCCCTGGAACGAATCGATTCCGTGGCAGAGTCGGACGTTGTTGAACGCGCCGAAGCCCGTGCTCGGAACGCCCTGGATGAGGAGCGAGTTCAGGTCGAACTGCCCCTGGTAGCTGAAGATGTAGCCGATATCGGAGTTGTGGATGGTGTGCCAGTTGAACGACAGATCGCTCGACTGGGCCATCGCCGTACCGGCGAGGGTGGTAAATGCGCCTGCAACGAGCAGGCTTTTGAGACTAGTCATGGTTTCGGAATCCCGATGGGCCCATACCTGCGAGTCGCGATCCGGATCGGTGTCCGGCCGGTGCTCGTCGGTCGGCGCGCGGCGATGGGTGCCACTCGTCGTCCGTCCGAACGTGGTGCGCGCGGTGCGTGACTCGGTCCGTGTCGGCGCTCCGAAGAGCACGTTCTCGAACGTTGGTCTCGCACCCCGTTCACCGTGGCCGTACGCATAGCGAACGAAGTCACGTCGCATCCGGTCCGATGCTCGATGACCCCGCGGACGCGCAGGGAAGGCGGATGGGGTTTGCCTGTCCGTGGTGACCGTACCGCGGACGTCACTTCATTGTGAGTGAGCTTGGCTTTCGCTCGTCCGTTCCCGCCGACGTGCCCGCAACACACGGACCCGCCCTCGAGAGCTGGACACATTGGCCCTCCGAGCACCGCGCGAACGCGGATCCGGGGGGCTCCTCAGTGTATCCCGGATGGACGGCACCGCCGGAAGTTTCCCCTGAACCTGAGGGGGCCTTCTAAGCCCCTTTCAGTTCGGGAGTTGCCTCCATGGCGCCGAACCGCCGCCGAACGGAGCGCGCGCGCGTTCGCGGTCCCCTCGGGGGGGCTCCACGACAGCACCACGTCCGGCTCGGTCAGCCATTCGGGGACCCGCCACGCGGCGGGCTCCTGGTGCCATCGGACGCGACCGCCTCCCATCTTGACCGACATTCGCGCCACCGGGTCGGAGGGCCGTCGGTGGCTCGAAGTCGCTGGTGCCCGCCCGGGCCGTCGTCGGTCCACGGACACCCGCGCGGTCCGGGACGCTTCGGGGAGGCGAGCGGCGGGGGGAACGGCGAGATCTCGGGGCCCGCCCGGTACTCTGGGGGCCGCCTCGAGGAGGCCGGGAGCCGTTCGAGGCCCCTTCCTCGGGCCCGTTCTCGGGGTCTTCGGGCCCGCCCACCACCGATCCTGCGTCCAGTCGATGAGCCTCCCGTCCTCCGGCCTGCCGCCGCGCCCCCCCGTCGTCGTCGTCCTGGCCGCCGGGCAGGGCACGCGCATGAAGAGTCCCGTGCCCAAGGTGCTGCAGCCCCTCTGCGGCCGACCGATGCTCGGGTGGGTGCTCGACCAGGCCCGCGGCCTCGACCCGGCTCGGATCCTCCTCGTGGTCTCACCCGGTGGCGAAGCCGTCCTCGACGGGCTCGAGGCCGCGGGCGAGCTCCCGCGCGGGCGCGACGAGCTGACCGTGGTGGTCCAGGAACAGCAGCGCGGCACCGGCGACGCGGTCCGCAGCTGCATCCCGCACCTGGTGGGGGATCCGGACGCGCCGGTGGTCGTCCTCTACGGCGACATGCCGGCCCTCGGTGTCGCGACTCTCGAGCGGCTGCGCGCGTTGCAGCCCGAAGGCGGCCTCGCCCTGCTCACCGCCGTTCCGCCCGATCCGATGGCCTTCGGGCGCATCGTTCGCGACGGGGGAGGGCGCGTCGTCGGCATCGTCGAAGAGCGCGACGCGAGCGTGGATCAACGGGCGATCCGCGAGGTCAACGCCGGGGTCTACTGCCTCGCGGCCGGACTCCTCGTGGACTGCCTGGCGCGCCTGTCGGACGACAACGCCCAGGGCGAGCTCTACCTCACCGACGTGGTGGCCGACGTGGCGGGTCGCGGGCTCGGCGTCGAGGCTCTCGTGGCCGACGACCACCGGGAGATCCAGGGCGTCAACACCCTGTCCCAGTTGGCGCGCGCTCGCGCCATCGTCCAGGAGCGACTGCTCGAACAGCACCTCGCCGCGGGCGTCCGCATCGAGGATCCCGCTACCACGACGATCGAGTACGGCGTCGAGATCGGCGCCGGAACCACGATCTTCGCTTCGACGGTCGTGCGGCGCGGCGTCGTCATCGGGACCGACTGCGAAGTCGGTCCGTTCACGCACTTGCGCGTCGGGTCCGTGCTCGAGCAGGGGGCGCAGGTCGGCAACTTCACCGAGACCAAGAACGCGCGACTCGGAGCCGGGGCGAAGGCCAAGCACCTGTCGTACCTCGGCGACGTCGAGATCGGAGCGCGCTCCAACATCGGTGCGGGCACCATCGTCGCCAATTACGACGGTGCGAAGAAGCACCCGACGCGCATCGGCGAACGCGTGTTCATCGGCAGCGGGAGCGTGCTCGTCGCGCCGAGCGAGATCGGCGCCGGCTCGCTCACCGGAGCGGGGGCGATCGTTCCGCGCGGGACGGTCGTGCCCCCGGGGGAGATCTGGGTCGGCGTCCCCGCGCGCTACCTCAAGGACCGCTGATCCGATCCGCGAGCCCGTAGGCCCGGCCGCGCTCGAACCGCCGACCATTCCGCCCGGTGGTCCTTGCCTTCGCGGCGGGGACTTCCATGATGGCCCCGCGCCGGAGCGACGGTGCGTGCGCGCGGTTCGAACGCCATCGACGTTCGTCGCCGGGTTCGACGCCACGCTCGCTCTCCCGCACCCCCCCGCCCCTGGCGCTCGTCGAGCGCCGAACCCCGACCCGACCGGAACCGTGGCTCAATTTCCCGAGCAGCTGACTCTGATCGCCGGCAGCGCGCACCCCGACCTGGCGCAGGCCATCTCCGCCGCGATGGACGCGCCCCTGTGCGACGCCCACGTCGGACGGTTCCCGGACGGCGAGATCGACATCAAGATCAACTCGGACGTGCGCGGACGGGACTGCTTCGTCCTGCAGCCCACCTGTCCGCCGGTGAACGAGAACTGGGTGGAGCTCCTGCTGCTGCTCGACTGCCTGCGCCGCGCGTCGGCCGGACGCATCACCGCCGTGATGCCGTACTACGGGTACGCGCGCAAGGACCGCAAGGACGAGGGGCGCGTCCCGATCAGCGCGAAGGTGATGGCCAACACGTTGGTGCAGTCGGGTGCGGATCGCGTGCTGACGATCGACATGCACGCCGCGCAGATCCAGGGCTTCTACGACATCCCCGTCGACCACCTGTACGCGAAGCCGGTGCTGCTCGACGCCGTGCGCGATCTGGACCTGAAGGACCCCGTCGTCGTCACGCCGGACGTGGGGGGCATCAAGATGGCGCGCGCCTACGCCCGTGCGCTGCACGCGGACCTCGCGATCGTCGACAAGCGTCGCGTGTCCGGTTCCGAGATCGTCGTCGAGCACGTCATCGGTCAGGTGAAGGGCCGCAACGTGATCATCGTCGACGACATGATCTCGACCGGCGGCTCGATCTCCGAGGCCGCGCGCATCGTCCGCGACTCGGGGGCGGAGCGCGTCGTGATCGCCGTGACCCACGCCGTGCTCTGCGGACCGGCGGTCCAGCGCCTCGACGCCTGTCCGGCCGAAGTCATCCTGGCCACCGACACCATTCCGCGCCGTGGTCAACAGCCCAAGCGGTTCCAGTCCGTCTCCGTGGCGCCGCTGGTGGGGCAGGCCATCTCGAACATCCACCGCAGCCAGTCGGTCAGCAAGCTGTTCGACTGAGCCACGGGCGGTGGTCGGGGGGCGCGGTCGGGGGGGCGCGGTCGGGGGGCGCGGTCGGGGCGGAGTGGGGGGCCGACGGGCGAAAATCCCTGGCGCCCGGCCCCACGGGCGGCATACTTCCCGCCCCGAATCGCGGCGGCCGGAGACCGGTCGTCAGGACGGATCGGATCCGATCGGCCCCGTGCCGATCTTCACCCCTGTGTTCGTGCGCGGGGCTCTCGCCGCACGAAGACGAACCATCCAGGGACCCTCCCATGAGCAGTGAACTGAAAGCCACCAAGCGCGACCGCGTCGGCAGCCGCGCCGCCCGCGCCCTCCGCGCCCAGGGCCGCATCCCGGCCTCCATCCAGGGGCAGGAGAAGGACAACCTCGACGTGTCGCTCGAGGCCGCCGCCTTCCTCGCCGCCCGCCGTCACCACGAGAGCCTGTTCGACATCGAGGTCGCGGGCGCCGGGGTCGAGACCGCGATGGTGCGCGAGATCCAGTACGACGCCTTCGGCGACAACGTCATCCACGTGGAGTTCCGTCGCGTGGTCCGCGGCGTGGCGATCGAGTCCGACGTCGAGCTGCACTTCGTGGGCATGTCCCGCGGCGGCGTCCTCACGCCCCTGCACCGCACGATCACGATCCGCGCCATTCCGTCGAAGATCCCGGACGAGATCGAGGTCGACGCCTCGCTCTTCTCCGAGGGCCAGACGATCCTCGCCTCGGACATCAAGCTGCCCGACGGCGTCGAGCTCGCCATGGCCGCCGACGAGCACATGGCGGTCGTCGCCGGTGCCGCGGGCGCGGAGGAATCGGACGAAGAGGTCGAGGAGTCCGGAACGGGCGAAGCCTGACCCCGAGCCTGGTCCAGGGGGCCAGCGGATCCCCGACTCCGGGGGCCGTGAAGGGCTCCGCCCTGGCACCTGTCGGCACCGAACCGGCCCGCGAGCCCTGCTCGCGGGCCGGTTCGCGTTCCGGTCGGCCCGCGGCGCCGGTCGCCCCACCGATCGACCGCCGCGATGCCCCCGGTCCCCAGCGATCCGGCTGGGGGATGGCGGAGGGACGGGCGGCTCCCTACACTCTTCGCCCCTCGTCGATCGCCGACACCCGTCGGCGCGTGGCCCCGGCACCGCCCCGATCCTCGAACCTCCTCGTGAAGCGCATCCTGGTGGGACTGGGCAACCCCGGTCCCGAGTACGTCGGCACCCGTCACAACGTCGGGTTCGAAGTCCTCGACCGCGTCGCCCTGCACGAGGGCCTGCTCTTTCGATCACCGGCCTCTCTCATCCGCTCCGGAGCCCTCGACGGCTACGGAGGCGAACGCTCGTTCCTGTGCGCGCGGAGCTTCGACCCGGACGTCCTCCTGGTGAAGCCCACGACGTTCATGAACCTGTCGGGGGAGGCCGTGTCGCCCATCGTGCAGTGGGCCGGTGTCACGCCGGCCGACGTCCTGGTCGTCTACGACGACATGGACCTTCCGCTCGGCCGCTTGCGCATGCGACCGAGCGGGGGACACGGAGGGCAGAACGGAATGCGTTCCATCATCGACGCCCTCGGCTCGAACCTGTTCCCGCGCCTGCGGATCGGGATCGGCCGAACGTCAACCGACGCGGCGCGTCACGTGCTCAGCCGGTTCAACGACGACGAACGGATCGAGATCGATATCTCGGTGGCAGAAGCCGCCGAGGCCGCTCTCGACTGGCTCAAGTCGGGGGACACGGAAGGGTGCATGACGCGGTTCCACAGCCGCTGGTCCCATGGTGCCGACGCGTGAGAGTCCTTGCGGACCCCGCGCCACGCCCGCCTCGAAATCAACACGAAGACAACGACATGACCAACACGTACGAAGGCATGTTCCTCGTCGACAACGACCTCGTGCGGGCCGACTGGGCCGGCACGAAGTCGATGGTGACAGGACTGCTCGAGAAGCACGGTGGCACCGTCCGCAGCGCACGGCGCTGGGACGAGCGCGCCCTCGCCTACCCGATCCGTGGGCGCCGTCGCGGCACCTACATCCTGACCTACTCGGAACTCCCCGGTGACAGCATCGAGGCGCTCAAGCGCGACCTCGAGATCACCGACGGCGTCCTGCGCTACCTGATCCTGCGCGCCGAAGAGGTGCCCGCCGAGGAACTCGAGCTCACCGCCGCCGAGTCGAGCGCCGAGTTCGAGATGCCCGAGATCCCGTCCGACGACGAGGGCTACTACTCGCCGCTGCAGAACCTGGACGAGGACGACATGGAGGACGACTCGGACGACGACGACGACGATGACGACGACGTCTCGAGTCCCCCGCGCCCGCGTGTCCGACGCACCGAGGAGCTGCCGAAGTCGGCTGCTCCGAAGTCTTCCGACGCTCCCAAGGCCGACGCCCCCAAGGCCGACAGTGAAGAGGTGAAGAGTTGATGAAGCCCGCCGCACGTACCACCAAGAAGCCGTCCCCCGTCGCCGGGAAGGACGAAGCGATCGACTACAAGAACCTGGAGCTGCTGGCCAAGTGCCTCTCGTCCCAGGGGCAGATCGTTTCGCGCCGTCGCACCGGACTGAACTCCCAGCGCCAACGCGAACTCAAGAACGCGATGAAGCGCGCCCGTCACATGGCCCTGCTGCCCTTCGTGGCCTGAGCGAACACCCAGAGTCCATCGAGCTATGAAGTCCACCCAGGTCCTTTTGCGTGACAATGTCACCCACCTCGGCAAGGTCGGGGACGTGGTGCAGGTCGCGCCGGGCTATGCCCGCAACTTCCTGTATCCGCGGGGTCTCGCGATCCATGCCACGCCCGAGAACATCGCCGTCATGGCACGCAAGCGCGTGCGCCAGGACGCGGTCGAGGCCGAGCGCATGGCGGAGTTCCAAATCGTCGCCGACAAGATCGAAGGCGTCTCCGTCACGATCGAAGCCAAGTGCGACTCGACCGGGTCGCTCTACGGCTCCGTCGGTGCCGCTCAGATCGCGGCCGCCATGGTCGCGGCCGAGCACGCGATCGAAGAACGCCAGGTTCGTCTCGACCACCCGATCAAGGAGATCGGCGACCACGAGGTCCAGGTCCACATCCACGCCGAGCTGAACGCGACCATCAAGGTCGTCGTGCAGCCCGAAGGTGGCGTCCTTCCGGCACCGCCGCCGGAGGCCGTCATCGAGGACGACGACGACTACGACGATCGCGACTGAGCGGTCGCAGGTCCCCGCGCCGTCCCGACCGGACGGCGCCGAGTGACGCGGGCGCGTCGGCGAAATCGCCGGCGCGCCCGCGTTCGTCGTGGCCGCGGGGCTCCGGTCGAGAGGCTCCGGCCGAGAGGGCCCAGTCATCCGTTCGAAGCGACGGATCCACCGGGCGCGTCGCCGTTCTCCACACGCGCACCGACTCCATCCACAGATCGTCCACAGGTCTTCGACACAGGCGATCGCGGGGCGTCCGACGTTGGCGGCGCCGGGCGCGAGCCGTGGACCCGCGGCCGCGTAGAATCTGGACCATGAGCGAGCACGGCATGAGCGAGCACGGCATGGGCGAGTACGGCCCCGGCGAGGCAGGACGGACGCCTCCGCACAACCTCGACGCAGAGCGGTCCTTGCTCGGTGCGCTGCTGATCGATCCCGAGCGCATCCCGGAGGTCTCCGAGCTGCTCGGCGACGACGACTTCTACGACCGCCGGCACGGCCTCCTCTTCGCCGTCCTGCGCGAGCTCTCCGAGCGCAACGCGCCGATCGACTTCGTCGCCGTCGGTGAGGCGCTCCGGGCGCGCGGACACTTCCAGGAAGTGGGGGGGTCCGAAGGGCTCGTCGCACTCGCACAGCACGTCACCTCGTCCGCGATGCTCGGCCACCACGGTCGGATCGTGGCCGAGACGGCGACGCTGCGCGGCTTGATCCGCGAGTCCACCGAGATCGTCCAGAAGGCCTACGACACGCGACCGGACGGCAGCGCGGTGCAGGACCTGCTCGACGAGTCGGAGAACCGGATCTTCCAGATCGCGCGCACCAGCGATGTCAGCGACGCGCAGCCGATCGCCCACGCGATCACCGAGACCTTCCGCAATCTGGACAGCCGCTCGGGCGACGAGGGGCTGACGGGGATCACGACGGGCTTCTACGAACTCGACGAGACGCTCAGCGGCCTCAACAAGGGCGAACTGATCATCATCGCGGCCCGCCCGTCGATGGGGAAGACGGCCTTCGCGCTCAACCTGATGGAGAACGCGGCGTTCTCGCACCCCAGCTGGCTCGACCGCCGACCGTCGGTGCTGATGTTCAGCCTGGAGATGGGCGTGAACTCGCTCGTCGCGCGGATGCTGTGCTCGCGCGCCCGCGTCCCGGCCTACCTGCTGCGTTCCGGACGCCTGGGCGGTGATCTGCGCCAGGACCTGGCGGCGGCGGCCGACGAGCTGCAGAGCACGGGCATCTTCATCGACGACACGCCTGGCATCTCGATGATGTCCCTGCGCAGTCGCGCACGTCGGCTCGCGGCCAGCGAGAACGGGCTCGACATGATCGTCGTCGACTATCTGCAGCTGCTCAGCTTCCCGCGCTCGGAGAGCCGGCAGCAGGAGATCAGCAGCATCTCGCGGTCGCTCAAGGAACTGTCCCGCGAACTCGAGATCCCGGTCGTCGCGCTCGCCCAGCTGAGCCGCGCGGTCGAGAGTCGTGATCCTCCGCGCCCTCAGCTCGCCGACCTGCGTGAATCGGGTTCCATCGAGCAGGACGCCGACGTCGTGATGATGCTCTACCGGCCCGAGTACTACGCCAAGTACCGCACGGACGAGAACCGCGGCATGGCGGAGGTCGTGATCGCGAAGCACCGGAACGGCGCCACCGGCGAGATCCGCCTGCAGTTCTTCCCCGAGCACATGCGCTTCGAGAACCGCGCACCCACCGGCGTCGAGCAGATCTCGATCTGAACCCGCGACGAACGGGTCCACGCGACGCCGCGCGCTCCCGCTCGCGGACGGGTCGGTCCTGGTCGCGGGATCCCGGCGTTTCCCTGCGAAAGCGCTCCCGGCGCCGCGGCACCGTTCGCACACTGACGCGCCCCCGAACGATGCTGCGCGCCATTCCGACGATCCTGCTCCTCTGGGCCCTCGCCTTCGCGAACCCGCTCCTCGCCGCCGGCGCGCCCCTCGCGGCGCCCGCGGCCGCGCAGCAGGACGGTTCCGCCGGTCCGACGCGCGCCGAGCTGGGGGCTGGTGACGGCACGGCCGACGACGAACGGTTCGCCGCCGAGCCAGCGCCGATCGTGCGCTCGTTCGAGGTGATCGGCGGCGAGCGTCTCGATCCGGATCGGCTGCGTGACGCGCTGGGACTGGCCATCGGGGCTCCCTACGACGCCGAGCGCGTGCGCCGAGGCATCGAGACCCTGTGGACGCGCGGCCTGCGCTCGGAGTTGGCGTCGCTCGAGGTCGAGGGCGGCATCGCGCTGCGCCTGCGGGTGACGGAGATGCCGCTCGACCTGACGCCGCGCTTCGTCGGCAACGAGCGCGAGGACCGCCTGCAGGTGCTCGAGTGGGCCGGGCTGCGGGACGGCCAGGAGGTGCGCGTCAATCAGACCTACGCCATCGCCCAGCGGATCCAGGCCAGCTACCTGCGCGAGGGCTACGCGTTCGTCGAGGTCGAGCCCGTGCTGGGCGAACTCGTCCTGGGCGACACCGCGCGACCGGCGACCCAGGACGTGATCTTCCAGATCGCGGAAGGGCCGCGCGTGTTCGTCGACGACGTGATCTACACGGGCAACACGTCGCTCCCGAACCGCGGCTGGGGTCCCTGGCGCTCGGGCCTCATCCACGAGGCGCGTCCGGTGTCGCGCAACCCCACGTTCGAGTGGCTGTTCGGCGGGCTCTTCGCCAAGCCCTTCCGCGAGGAGTCGCTGAAGGAGGACCTGGTCGCGATGCGTCAGGCCTACCGCGACCTGGGCTATCTCGACGCCGTCGTCGAGGTCGATCACCTCGAGTTCTCGAAGAACCGCCGCTGGGTCACGATCCACGTGCGCGTGGACGAAGGCGAGCCCTACCGCGTGCGCAGCCTGCGCATCGAGGGCTTCCAACGGCAGCCGGACCCGAACGACCCGCGCCTGTCCCTCGACGTGCCGACCGAGCTGATCGTGCCCGAGGACGAACTGCTCGCGCTCTGCGACCTCGCGCCCGGGGACGTCCTGACGCAGTTCGAGATCGAACTCGACCAGCGCGACATCGTGCGGCGCTACGGCGACATCGGGCACATCGCGCACGGCAGCATGCCCTTCTACGAGCGCTTCGAGTTCCTCGAGCCCCAGCTCGTGTTCGACGCCGAGGAGAACGTCGTCGACGTGGTCTACCGCCTCGCGCAAGGGGCGCCGCAGTACATCCGCGAGATCCAGATCGAAGGCAACACGCGCACCCGCGACCGCGTCATCCGGCGCGAGTTCGCCGACCTCTTCGAGGGCGGGCGCGCGGACCTGGCGAAGATCGAGCGCGGCATCGCCCGTCTGCGCGGCTCGGGCTACTTCTCGATGGTCGGTCCCGCGTCGGCCGGCCACCGCGAGCCGACGTTCCGCTTCGTCGAGACCTCCGACTCGCGCTGGAAGGACCTGGTCGTCACGGTCGAGGAGGGCAGCCAGATCCGCTTCGACTTCGGCGTGGAGTGGAGCCCGGACAGCGGACTCGCCGGTCGCATCGGCGTGACCTTCCAGAACTTCGACATCTCCCGCTGGCCGAGCTGGGAACACCCGTGGGACGACGTGCGCAGCGGACGCGCCTTCCGCGGCGCCGGCCAGACCCTGCGCCTGTTCGCGAGCCCGGGTACCGACTTCTCGCGCTACCAGGTCTCGTTCACCGAGCCCGACCTCTTCGGCCGGCACCTGGACCGCATCGGTTCGACGGTGCGGTTCTCGCGCAACTTCCTCGGCTTCCGGACCCACCAGGAAGAGCGCGACGAGTTCGCGCTGAGCTTCTTCAAGCAGCTCGACGCCGACACGCGCCTGTCGCTGGGTTACCGGACCTCCGCGATCCAGGTCGACGAACTCACGCCGGGCACCGCCTCGATCCTCGACCCGCTCGGCGTGCCGGACCTGTTGGCCCAGCAGGTGGGGGAGTCGCGCGTCAGCGGAGCCGAACTCTCCCTCTCGCGCCGGATCTTCGACAACGCGCTCGATCCGCGCGACGGGTACTCGGCCTCCGCATCGCTGTTCGTGTCCGACAGCGCCTTCGCGAGCGACTTCGACTTCGCGTCCCTCGAAGGCACCGGAACCCTGACCGGCTCCTTCTACGAGGAACCCGGTGTCAAGCCGGTCTACCGCCTGAGCCTGCTGGCCGCCGCGATGGTGCCCTACGGCGACACGGACGACGTTCCGTACACCGAGCGGCAGTTCCTCGGCGGTTCGCGTCGCATGCGCGGCTTCAACTTCCGCGGCGTCGGCCCCAACCAGCGCCAGAACCCGATCGGCGGCGAGACGATGCTCTACGGCAGCGTGGAGTACCTGTGGCCGCTCGTGACCCAGCCGATCGCGGGCACAACGCGCGAGCTCGAGGTCTTCCGCGGCGGCTTCTTCGTCGACGCGGGCATCCTCGACCCCGATTCGTTCGAGCTGGACCTGGGCGAGTACCGACTCTCGGCCGGCTTCACCGTCGGGATGATCCAGCCCCTGCCCCTGGCGCTCAACTTCGGTTTCCCGCTCGTCCGGCGCGAGGGTGACCGGCGCCGCACCTTCTCGTTCACGCTCTCGACGAACTGATCCGCCCGGTCTCCGCGGCTCGCTGGCGGACGCGACTCCTCGGGGAGGGCGGATCCCTCGGCGCGGACGGCCGCTCGTTGACACCCCGGCCGCGCGTCCGGTACACCAATCGGCCGCGATCCGGCCACGAGGGTTCCAGCGGACCCCGATGCGCCCCGGATCCAGCTCGCCGTCGACCCGGCTCGAGGTCGGCACCACGCACCATGGCTCTTCGCCTCCAGGATCTGGCCGCCCGCTGCGGCGCTCGCCTCGAGGGCGATGGTGAAGCCGCGATCTGCGGCCCTGCCACGTTGGACCGGGCCGGGCCGGACGAGATCAGCTTCCTCGGACACCCGCGCTACGAGTCGCTGCTCGCGACGACCACCGCCGGTGCGGTCGTGATCGCGAACGACTTCGAGGTCCAGCGCGAGGGGCTCGCGCTGTTGCGCGTCGACGACCCGAGCAAGGCCTTCACCGCCATCGTCGCGGCCTTCGCCGCCGAGCGCTTCGAACAACCGTCCGGCGTCCATCCGACCGCTTCGATCGCCGCGGACGCCACGGTCGATCCGTCGGCGCGCGTCGGCGCCAACGCCGTGGTGGACGCGGGGGCGACCGTCGGCGCGCGCGCGGTGCTCGCACCCGGCGCCTACGTCGGTCCCCGGGCCACGATCGGCGAGGACACGGTGCTGCTGGCGGGAGCGCGCGTGCTCGAAGCGGTCCAGGTCGGCGCGCGCTGCATCGTCCATCCGGGTGCCGTCGTCGGCGCGGAGGGGTTCGGCTTCGAGCCGACGAAGGAGGGCTGGGTCCGCATCCCCCAATGCGGAACGGTCGTCGTCGAGGACGACGTCGAGATCGGCGCGAACACGACCATCGACCGCGCGCGCTTCGGCGCCACGCGCATCGGTCGCGGCGCGAAGATCGACAACCTCGTCCACGTGGCCCACAACGTCGAGATCGGCGCTTCGAGCGCGATCGCGGCCCAGGTCGGCATCGCCGGTTCCGCGCGCCTCGACGACTGGGTGGTCCTCGGCGGACAGGTCGGCGTCAACGGCCACATCCGCATCTCCTCGGGCGTGCGCCTCGGCGGCCAGGCCGGCGCGTTCGGCGACCTGACCGAGCCCGGCGACTACATCGGCACGCCGGCGCGCCCGCGCTCCGAAGCGCTGCGCAGCATGGCCGCGAGCGGGCGCGCGCGCGAACTCGCCGTCCGCGTGAAACAGCTCGAGGCCCGCCTCGCGCAGCTCGAGGAGGGCGCGCGATGAGGATGCAGCGCACCCTGCGGACGCCGGTGGAGTTCTCCGGCGTCGCGCTCCACTCGGGCGAGACGATCGCCGCGCGCGTGTTGCCGGCGCCCCCGGGCTCCGGTATCGAGTTCGTGCGCACGGACCTGCCCGACGCGCCGCCGATCCCCGCGCACATCAGCTACCGCAGCGCCAAGGAGCGCCGCACGCGCCTGCAGCGCGGACCGGCCCAGGTCGACACGGTCGAGCACCTGCTGGCCGCGACCAGCGGTCTCCAGATCGACAACCTGACCGTCGAACTCTCGGGCCAGGAGCTGCCCGGCATGGACGGCAGCTCCCAGCCGTTCGTCGAGCTCTTCAAGCGCGCCGGGATCGTCGAACAGAAGCACCCCGCGCGACTGTTCCAGCTGCAGCAGCCCGTCTTCGTGCGCGAGGGCGGTGCGACGCTCGTGGCCCTGCCGCTCGACGAACCCGTCCTGCGCCTGCAGTACGTGGCGACCTTCGACGAGGCGTCCCAGGCCGGTGGTGGGGGAGGCGGTTCGATGGTGGTCGACCTCTCGCCCACGGCCTTCGAGTCGCAGATCGCCTCGGCGCGTACGTTCTGCCTGGCGTCCGAGGTCGAGGCGCTCAAGGCGCTCGGGCTCGGCAAGGGCGCGACGCGCGAGAACACCGTGGTGGTCGGCGACGGCGAGACCGTGCTGCGGATGGACCACGAGCCCGTCCGCCACAAGATCCTCGACCTGATCGGCGACCTGGCGCTGCTGGGTGCCGACCTCGGTGCCCACGTCATCGCCACGCGTTCGGGCCACGCGCTCAACGCCGAACTGGTGCGCCAGCTCCACGACCTGATGCAGGCCGAGGAGAGCGGCGGGCTGGTGGCGCGCGAGTCCGGGCTCGACGTGCGCGAGATCCTGCGGATGCTGCCGCACCGCTACCCGTTCCTGCTGCTCGATCGCGTGATCGAGATCGACGGCTTCCAGCGCGCCGTCGCGATCAAGAACGTGACGATCAACGAGCCCTACTTCCAGGGGCACTTCCCGGACGCCCCCCTGATGCCCGGCGTCCTGCAACTGGAGGCGATGGCCCAGCTCGCCGGCGTGCTCCTGCTGCGCAAGATGGAGAACACGGGCAAGCTCGCGGTCCTGTGGGCGATCGACAAGGTCAAGCTGCGCGCCCCCGTCGAGCCCGGGGACCAGCTCCGGATCGAGGTCGAGACCCAGCGCATGAAGGGCCAGTTCGGTCAGGTCAAGGGCGTCGGCACGGTGGCCGGGAAGACGGTCTGCGAAGCGATCCTCACGTTCACGATGGTAGAGGTCTGATTCCTTGAGCAGCACCGGCACACAGATCCACTCGACGGCCATCCTCGGCGAGGGTGTCGAACTCGGACAGGACGTCAAGATCGGGCCGCACAGCGTGATCGCGCCCGGCACCGTCATCGGCGACCGCACCGACATCGGCCCGCAGGTCGTCATCGACGGACACACGACGATCGGCAGCGACAACCGCGTCGGCCCGAAGGTCAACATCCACGGCGTCACGACGATCGGCGACGGCAACACGATCTTCGGCCAGGCCAGCATGGGGACCGCTCCCCAGGACCTGTCGTACCGCGGCGAGGCCACCTGCCTGGTGATCGGCGACCGCAACGTCGTGCGCGAGTTCGTCACGATCAACCGGGGGACGATCAAGGGCGGCGGCTACACGGTGATCGGCAGCGACAACCTGTTGATGGCCTGCTGCCACGTGGCGCACGACTGCGAGATCGACGACCACGTGATCATGGCGAACAACGTGCTCCTCGCCGGGCACATCAAGGTCGGACGGCGCGCCAACATCTCGGGCCACACGGGCGCGCACCACTTCGTCACGATCGGCGCCTACGCCTACGTGGGCGGCATGACGCGGATGGTGCAGGACGTGCCGCCGTTCATGATCGTCGAGGGCCACCCGAGTCGCGTCCGCGGCGTCAACGTGGTGGGCCTCGAGCGCGACGGCAAGCCGCCCGAGACCATCGCCGCCCTGCGCGACGCCTACAAGCGCATCTACCGCAACCGCTCCTCGGCCGAGCCCCGTCGGCGGGTGTTGGACGCCCTCGAGGCGGATTACCCGAACCAGGCCGAGGTACTCGAGCTGGTGCAGGCCCTGCGCAACGCCGAGATCGGCCCGAAGGGGCGCTATCGCGAGTCCCTGCGCGAGGAGTTCACGCGTCTGGGTCGCGAGCGCATCCTCGGCGAGACCACCGTCTGACGGGGAGCGTCGAGCGCCGGGCGACGTGCGTCGGCGAGGCGTTCGGTCGGGCGAGGTGCGAAGCGGGTCCAAAGCGGCGCGCGGTGCCCGTTCGCGCTCACGCGACGAGCCGGTGACGCCCCGAACAGGTGACGCGTCCGTTTCGCGACGCGCCGGCCTGCGTGCACGCGTTCCCGCCGGTGCGTGGCAGAGCGCGCTCCGTCGGCCGAGTGCGGCGCGCCCTTCGCGAATCGCGACGCCGTCCCCGCGTCGGTCGAGCGCGACGCGCCGCCGGTCGGAATGGTCGGTCGATCGGTGTCCCACGCGCACCGGAAGTCTCGCGCGCGCACCGGGTCCGTGGGAACGCCGTGCACGACGTGCAGCGTTCGCGGGCGCAGCCTTCGTCGGCCGGTGTCACGGGGTCCGTCGCGACCGTGGGGACGTCGCTCGACGTGGGCGAGGAACGTCCTGGCGCACCCGCGGGTCCGTCCTCCGCCCACCCGGTCAGCTCCGTCGCGCGCCCCTGCGGGCCTGGTAGAGTTCGAGTCCCTGGCTGCACTCGTGCTACGGCGCGACGCTCTCGTTCCTAATGCTCACAGACTGGGCCACGCTCGACGCACGCGGCAACCCCGCGGCGTGTCAGGCCCACCTGAACCACGCAGGTTCAGGGCACCGCCGTCACGGTGCGGCCGGGGATTCTCGCGGCGCTCCACGCGCGCACTGCCGGCGACCACCTGTCCGAGTCGGCGCTGGTCGCGCACCGCGCCGACAGCGCGCAGGAAGCCCCGGCGGCCGGGCCAGCACCTGACCGAGCGTCGAAGGAGCGCGGGCCCGACGTCGCGCACCACGTACCGCGCGGCGTTCGGTCGGCGTCGGCCGTGCGGTCCACGTCACGGGTTCCGTGGACGCGCGCGAGCGGGCCTTCCCGCGCCGTGCCGAAGGTGTGCAGCGCTCGCGTGCCTCTCGAGCCGTGCCGGCCGCGAGCTCGTGTGGTCGGTTCGAGTCGCGCGCGTGCCGGCCGAACGGCTCCCCTCCAGCACGGCGTCGAGTTGGCCCGTCCCGTTGGATGTCGCATTTGGGGGCGACGGACGCACGGTCCTCGCGTGCCCTCGAAGTGCCCGGCGACGGACCAGCGGGGGAGCGTCCCATTTCGCCCGGACCCGGGGCGCGAGGGCGAAAGGCCGCGTGCTCCAAGCGCTACCATGCGCCGGTTCCACCGACCCGAACCGACCTCGTCTGAGATGCGCATCCTCGTCGTTCTCGCCCTTACCGCAGCCCTCGCATGGGCTGGCTTCCGACTCTTCGGAGGCCCTGTCGACGCCGTCGGCCCGATCGATGGCGGCTCGGGCACCCCCGCGATCGATCGCGGCGCCGAGCCCGTGACGCCGCCCCCGTCCAACGCGGAGCAGCAGCCCGCGCCCGCCGTGGAGGCACCGCCCGCGGTGTCCGAGGACGTGAATCCCTTCGCGGCGCCACAGGCCGCGCCGTTCGAGGACCCGGAACTGTGGGTGGAGCTGGCCGCGTACGTGGCCCACGGTCGCTTCCCCGAGGCGCTCGCGCAGGCCCGTTCCGCCGAACCCGCGCTTCCGGCCGATCGGCTCGAGGTGCTGAGCTGCCTGCTCGAGGCGTTGGCGGGTGACGCCGACGTGGCGCGCGACCGGGCGGCGGCCCTGTTCGCGCGCGACGCCCTGGCCGATCGGGAAGTGACTCTCCTGCAGGCGGCCCTGGGCACCGGTCCGCCTCCTGCGCCGGGCCGACACGTCGATCCTCTCGACCTGGGCGTCGAGCTCGCCACCGTCTACCGCTCCGCCCAGGAGGCCGCAGCACGCGGACGCCTGGAGGAAGCGGCCGGCGCCTTGACGCGGCTCTTCCGGTCGGAGTTGGACGCTCCCTGGGACACGCGACCGACGGACCTCGATCACTGGACCGCGCTCCTGCGCGACGTGCAGCGCCGCTATCGCTGGGACCCGCGCGGCGAATGGCCCAGCTTCGACCTCACCGTCCAGTCCGGCGAGGGTCTGACGATGGTCCGCAAGCGCGCCCTCGCCCAACGCCCCGACCTCAACCTGTCCACGGGCCTCATCGCGCGGGTCAACGGGGTGGACGGCAGCAGCATCCACCCCGGTGACGTGCTGCGCATCCCGACCGAGCCCGTCACCGTGTTCGTCGACGTGAGCAAGCACTGGCTGCTCTACAGCATCGGTCCGCACGTGGTGGAGGCCTGGCCGGTGGGCACGGGAGCGCACGGGAGCGAGACCATCACCGGAACGTTCGTGGTGGGGGACAAGCAGGAGAATCCGACCTGGTGGCCGAAGGGGCGGCCGCCGGTCCTGCCGCACGATCCCGAGAACCCGCTCGGGACGCGCTGGATCGGCTGGCGCGAGGAAGGAGCCGAACGGGACACGTCCTACGGCTTCCACGGCACGCGCGAGCCGGAGACGATCGGCTTCGACGCGAGCGAAGGCTGCGTGCGCATGCGCAACGGCGACGTGGAGGTCCTGTTCGAGATCCTGCCCGTCGGGTCGCGCTTCACCGTGCGCGACTGAGAGGCCACGCGAGCGAACCTGTCGACCACGGCGCGTTCGCTCGGATGCGAGGCCATGCCGCGGTCGGTGGACGCGCGCCGGGAGTCGTCCGACGGGACGGCCCCCGGCGCGCGCTGCTTCGGGCCTGCCGTTCGCGCGCTCGCACGTGCCGCTGGTGGCGGACGGGCCAGTGGAGGGGGCCAGGGCAGGGGCGCCGCCGCATCCGTTCGGACGCGGGTGTGGATGGAGGGTGCCCGTCGAGCGTCGTCGCTCCGACCGGCCACCCGGGCGACGGCCGTCCTCTGCGGGTGTGCCGGGGAGGTGCTCGAAGGCGCCATCGTCGCGCGGCGATCCACGCGTTGGCTGCCGACCGAATGGGGCCCATCTCGCAACAACGCTCGAATTCGTGCTCCAATCGCCTGAACGCGGATGCGGCACATCGGCGCGCAGGGGGCCGCCGAGGAGCCGACCTGCCCGCGCGACGGACACCTTCGGGGGGGGGCGGGTTCCAAAGGCGAGCGTGAGCGAAGGCTCGGGACACCCGCCCTGCGCCGGGCCACCGCGCACCGTCCACCGCCCCGCGCTGCAACCGGTCCCCGAAGGGCGATCGGGGCCGGACCAGACGGACCACGGGACGAGGAGGAGGCGCGAGGGCCTCGGGCCGGAGCAGAGCTGGGGGCGGGGGGGCATGGGGCGCTTTGCCTGCCATCCGCCGCGCACCGGGTGCGCACGGCCACCTCGGCCTCCGTCGGGACGGGCCGTGAGGCCGTTCCGAGGCATGCGTCCTCCCTCGCACGGGCGCCCGCCGGGCGCCACCCCGCCCCGCGCGAGCCACGGACTTCTCATCGGATTCATGCTCCAGAAGCACGCTACATGGCCGTAACCCCATGCTGTGAGGCCCTTTCGGTCTGCACATGTGCATCGTTCAGGCGCTCCGAGCGCCCCTGGAGGACCGACCGAGCTCGCCCCGGACCGGACTCGATCGGGCTCCGCCAACACCTCCCTGACGCCACGTTCACCGGCTTCCAGAGCCGCGAGAAGCGTCCTTGGGAGGAAACGTGCCCGCCACAACCCCTTCCTTCTAGGAGCCTTACGTCGATCTCTGCGCAAAACCCGCGCTTCTGCGAGGACGGGCGTTGACGGGGCCGCGCCGATCCCTATTCTCTCCCCTCCCTCGAACGCGGGAACGCGACGCCCAGCGCGGCGCGGCAAGCGGGACGGGGGACGGAGGCGGCACCAAGGTGCTTCCACCGGGCAGGTTCGGCGCAAGCGCCGCCGGCCAGCTCTCTTGACAAGTCAGAACACGCGACCGCTTCGTGCCGAGTCCAAACTCGGCGCGGGCTCCACGGAGCCCCGGCGGTCGATGCCGTTCTTTGAAAATCAGGGTGACCTTTGAAACTGTGCGAGCGTTGATCGCCGGCCGCCTCCCTTGGAGGCAAAGGGCCGTCGATCCAAAAATCCAAGAACCAGACAAACTTTTTGAAGGGTTTGATCCTGGCTCAGAGTGAACGTTGGCGGTGTGGATTAGGCATGCAAGTCGCGCGCGAAAGCCTTCGGGTGAGTAAAGCGGCGAACGGGTGAGTAACACGTAACCAACTTGCCCTCGAGACTGGAATAACCACTGGAAACGGTGGGTAATGCCGGATAGTCAGCTAAGGGGACATCTCCTAAGTTGTAAATGGCTTCGGCTGCTCGAGGAGAGGGTTGCGGGCTATTAGCTAGTTGGTGAGGTAATGGCTCACCAAGGCGATGATGGCTAGCGGGTCTGAGAGGATGGTCCGTCACACTGGGACTGAGACACTGCCCAGACTCCTACGGGAGGCTGCAGTCGAGAATCTTCCGCAATGGGCGAAAGCCTGACGGAGCGACACCGCGTGTAGGATGAAGGCCTTAGGGTTGTAAACTACTGTCACGCTATAGGAACTGACTTCGGTCGTGACCAAAGCGAGAGGAAGCACCGGCTAACTCCGTGCCAGCAGCCGCGGTAAGACGGAGGGTGCAAACGTTACTCGGAATCACTGGGCATAAAGCGCACGTAGGCGGCCTTTTAAGTCGGATGTGAAAGCCCGTGGCTCAACCACGGAACTGCATCCGATACTGGAAGGCTCGAGGATGGTTGGGGTGAGTGGAACTCCAGGTGGAGCGGTGAAATGCGTAGATATCTGGAGGAACACCGGTGGCGAAAGCGGCTCACTGGACCATTTCTGACGCTGAGGTGCGAAAGCTAGGGGAGCGAACGGGATTAGATACCCCGGTAGTCCTAGCCGTAAACGATGGGCACTAGGTAAGGGGCCGCCTATGGGTTCCTTGCCGTAGCTAATGTGTTAAGTGCCCCGCCTGGGGAGTACGCTCGCAAGGGTAAAACTCAAAGGAATTGACGGGGGCTCACACAAGCGGTGGAGCATGTGGTTTAATTCGAAGCAACGCGAAGAACCTTACCTGGCCTTGACATGCATGGATTAGCTCTGTGAAAGCAGAGTGACGGTTCCTTCGGGAACGGGAACATGTGCAGGTGTTGCATGGCTGTCGTCAGCTCGTGTCGTGAGATGTTGGGTTAAGTCCCGTAACGAGCGCAACCCCTATCGTTAGTTGCCAGCGCGTAATGGCGGGGACTCTAGCGAGACTGCCGTTGTCAAGACGGAGGAAGGTGGGGATGACGTCAAGTCATCATGGCCCTTATGGCCAGGGCTACACACGTGCTACAATGGTCTGTACAAAGGGTCCCGATGCCGCGAGGCGGAGGCAATCCCATCAAAGCAGACCCCAGTTCGGATTGCAGGCTGCAATTCGCCTGCATGAAGCCGGAATCGCTAGTAATCGCGTATCAGCCATGACGCGGTGAATATGTTCCTGAGCCTTGTACACACTGCCCGTCAAGCCACGAAAGCGAGGAGTGCTCGAAGTCGCTTTGCTCAACCTTCGGGAGAGCGGTGCCGAAAGCAAGCCTCGTGATTGGGACTAAGTCGTAACAAGGTAGCCGTAGGGGAACCTGCGGCTGGATCACCTCCTTTCTAGCGGATCAGCTAGATTCTCGTTCCCCGTGAGGGG
Organism: Rohdeia mirabilis; assembly: GCA_007750655.1. Taxonomy (GTDB): domain Bacteria; phylum Planctomycetota; class UBA1135; order UBA1135; genus Rohdeia; species Rohdeia mirabilis. The sequence goes on along the minus strand of CP036290.1, from coordinate 3,896,079 downwards.
GTCGAGAGCGAGCATAGGAATGTTCGCACAGAGACGAAGGTCACCCTACCTATCACCCGCGCCTGGGATGTCGCGGTGTGGAGGTACCAACGCATGTTGGTACCTCCGTGCCGTCGGCCCCCCGAGGCCATGATCGGGGATATGTATGGGGCGGTGCGCGTATCAACGCGCCACGCCTCTCCATGTCCTCGCTCGAGCTCTCCCGCACGGCTCGAGTCGGCGCTTGCGCTGCTCGATCGAAGGTCACCTTGAGACGCCTGCCCGGCAACGCCGGGCTGGCGAACGCCCGTCGCGGCGTCGGAGCTCACTGGGTGCGCCACTCAGTGGGCCTGTAGCTCAGTTGGTTAGAGCGTCCGCCTGATAAGCGGGAGGTCACAGGTTCAAATCCTGTCAGGCCCACCACTCTTCAAGCGCACGCCGCCGATCGCGGCTCGGCCGACCAAACTCTGGTCGAACGCGGCCCCGGGGGCGTAGCTCAGCTGGTAGAGCACCTGGTTTGCAACCAGGGGGTCATGGGTTCGAGTCCCTTCGCCTCCACCAACTTCCGAGTCAAGCGCTCGGTTCCTGGAGGCCGTCGGGGCACGATCCACAGAAGGTCACCGTGATAGGTACGCCGCAAGGCACGCAGAGCAAGGCCGGTTCGTCAGCACGCATGTGCAAGCGATCTGGCCGGTTCTTTGACAACGAGGAGAGTTGGGAAACGTGGTAGCCACAATGAGAATACGAGCGTGGTTAAGCTACCAAGGGTGCATGGTGGATGCCTAGGCGTCCAGAGCCTAAGAAGGACGTAGCATAGCTGCGAAAAGCCTCGGGGAGCCGCTTAGCAGGCTGTGATCCGGGGATCTCCGAGATCGGGAAACCGGTCGGGACTTACCTCCCGACGGCGCGTAAGCGCAGGCAACGCAGGGAACTGAAACATCTAAGTACCTGCAGGAAAGTAAAGAAAACTCGACTCCCGTAGTAGCGGCGAGCGAACCGGGAAGAGCCTAAACCGGCACAGTGTCAAGCAACGGGCGTTGCTGTGCCGGGGTCGTGGGACTCACTGAGCAACCGTTTAAGCTCGAGGAAGTTACAAAGTTGATCGCTAGAAGAACGGCGTGGGAAAGCCGGCCGCAGAGGGTGACAGCCCCGTAATTGAAAGCGATCAATCTTCCGTGAGGATCCCGAGTAGCACCAGACACGTGAAACCTGGTGTGAATCTGGGGGGACCACCCCCTAAGGCTAAGTACTACTGGACGACCGATAGCGTAATAGTAGCGCGAGCGAAAGGTGAAAAGTACCCCGTTGAGGGGAGTGAAATAGTACCTGAAACCATGTACCTACAAGCGGTCGAAGGCCTATGGCCCCTCGGGGCAATGGCTGACGGCGTGCCTTTTGCATAATGACCCGGCGAGTTACTCTGTCTGGCAAGGTTAAGGGCCTCAGGTCCGTAGCCGAAGGGAAACCGAGTGTGAATAGCGCGAATTAAGTCAGGCGGAGTAGACCCGAAAGCGAGTGATCTATCCATGGGCAGGTTGAAGCGGATGTAACAGTCCGTGGAGGACCGAACGGGTATAGGTTGAAAACTGTTCCGATGACCTGTGGATAGGAGTGAAAGGCTAATCAAACTCGCAGATAGCTGGTTCTCCCCGAAATAGCTTTCGGGCTAGCCTCAGGTAATAGTTTGCGGGGGTAGAGATACTGACTGGGATAGGGGCCCTTTGGGGTACCCTACCCAACCAAACTCCGAATACCGCAAGCCGTATCCTGGGAGTCAGACTACGAGCGATAAGGTTCGTGGTCGAGAGGGAAACAACCCAGACCGACGGCTAAGGTCCCCAATCAGCACTAAGTGTAGAAAAGGAAGTGAAGTCTCTAAGACAGCCAGGATGTTGGCTTAGAAGCAGCCATCATTTAAAGAGTGCGTAATAGCTCACTGGTCGAGAGGCTTTGCGCCGAAAATGAACGGGACTCAAGTGCTGAACCGAAGCCTCGGCTTTCAAGAGATCGTTGGTCTCTTGGAGGGGTAGGGGAGCGTTCCAAGCGAGTGAAGGGTGACGGTAACGACACCTGGACGCTCTGGAAGTGATTATGCCGGGATAAGTAGCGATAAAGCAGGTGAGAATCCTGCTCGCCGTAAACCCAAGGTTTCCTGGGCACGGTAAATCCGCCCAGGGTTAGTCGGATCCTAAGGCGAGGCTGAAAGGCGTAGTCGATGGACAACAGGTTAATATTCCTGTACCGCTGGAAGACGTTTGACCGATGGGGTGACGCGGAAGGAAAGGTAATCGCACTGGCAGAATAGTGCGTGTAAGCCTGAGGGTGGCATGTAGGAAAATCCGCATGCGCAAGCCCAGGGGTGATGCCGAGCTCATACGAGCGAAGTTACTGGACTGACCGCCAAGAAAAGCCTCTAGGGAGTCGCTTCAGCGTCCGTACCTAAACTGACACAGGAGGGTGAGGTGAGAATCCTAAGGCGCTCGAGAGAACTGCTGTGAAGGAACTCGGCAAATTGAACCCGTAACTTCGGGATAAGGGTTACCCTTCGACGTGTAGGCCTTTACGGTCGAAGCGTTGGGGGGTCGCAGAGAAATGGCCCTGGCGACTGTTTACTAAAAACACAGGTCTGTGCTAAGTCTTAAAGACGCTGTATACAGACTGACGCCTGCCCAATGCCGGTAGGTTAAGGGGAGGGGTTAGCGAAAGCGAAGCTCCGAACTCAAGCCCCGGTGAATGGCGGCCGTAACTATGACGGTCCTAAGGTAGCGAAGTTCCTTGTCGGGTAAGTTCCGACCCGCACGAAAGGCGTAACGACTGGGGCACTGTCTCCACAGCAGGCTCGGCGAAATTGTAGCCGTGGTGAAGATGCCACGTTCCCGCGTCAAGACGGAAAGACCCCGTGAACCTTCACTATAGCCTGATATTGGCTCTTGTTATGGCGTGCGTAGCATAGGTGGGAGACGTTGAAGCCGGGCTCTTGGGCCTGGTGGAGTCGCAATGTGAAATACCACTCTCGTCATAATAGGCGTCTAACGCGATTCCGTGAATCCGGGTCGTGGACAGTGTCAGGTGGGTAGTTTGGCTGGGGCGGTCTCCTCCGAAAGAGTAACGGAGGAGCGCGATGGTGCACTCAGTGCGGTTAGCAATCGCACGTAGAGCGTAAGGGTATAAGTGCGCCTGACTGCGAGAGAAATAGCTCGAGCAGATACGAAAGTAGGTCCTAGTGATCCGGCGGATTCCGAGTGGAAGGGCCGTCGCTCATCAGATAAAAGGTACTCCGGGGATAACAGGCTGATCTCCCCCAAGAGTTCATATCGACGGGGAGGTTTGGCACCTCGATGTCGGCTCGTCGCATCCTGGGGCTGTAGGAGGTCCCAAGGGTTTGGCTGTTCGCCAATTAAAGCGGCACGTGAGCTGGGTTTAGACCGTCGTGAGACAGGTCGGTCCCTATCTGGCGTGGGTGTAGGATGATTGAGGAGGTTTGCCCCTAGTACGAGAGGATTGGGGTGGACGACCCTCTGGTGCTCCAGTTATCACGCTAGTGGTACAGCTGGGTAGCTAAGGTCGGAACGGATAAGCGCTGAATGCATCTAAGCGCGAAGCCTTCTCCAAGACGAGTCATCCCTACCAGTCCCCTGGAAGACTACCAGGTTGATAGGCCGGCGGTGTAAGCGCAGTGATGCGCTCAGCTTACCGGTACTAATCGGACGATCGGCTTAACCACCTTTCTCTCTCGCTTCGGCATGACCGAAGCCTGAGTGAAGGGTTGCTCGCTCAACCCTGGCGCCACGTTTACCCAACTCTCCTCGACCTTCACTGCGAAGGCCGGCCCGCTCGTTCGCGAGACGGCTGCCTCCGCAGTACCGCCTTCCCGGTGACCATAGGCTCCTGGCCATACCCGATTCCATTCCGAACTCGGTCGTCAAGCAGGAGTTGCCGATGATATTGCTTTGCGAGAAAGTAGGTATCGCCGGGTTTTCTCAAGGGCCCCAGACTTCGGTCTGGGGCCCTTTTTTTGTGCCTCCACGGTACGTCGATCCTCTTTCCGCGATCGACGTGCTCTGGATCCACGTGTCGATCTACGTGTCGATGCATGTGCCGGAGATCAACCGGGCCGCGATGTCCGAGCTTCGAGGCTCTTGGTCGAGCGGTCGACGAGGAGCAGGCACTCTCGCCCGTTGTTCGGTTGATGGACTCGGGCTCGTGAGCCTGCGAGCTCTCGGTGGGGGGTCTCGTTCGTCGTCCAGGCGTGCTGGGTGAGGACGGGACGTGCTCGATCGGGGGCTCGCGAGCGCGCGGTGTAGCGTTCGTTCGTCGCTCGCTGCAGCGGAACCGATTCGGTTTCTTGCAGCTGGATCTGTTCCCCGCGTGCGCTGCCGGTACCGGTACCGGTGCCGGTGCCGGTTCGGGTACGGGTGCCGATGCGAGTGTCGGTGCGGGTCCAGGTGTGGGTCCAGGTGCCGGTGCGGGTGTGCGGGCGCGGCCAGTGGCCGGTGAGCGTGAGTCGTAGGGCGTGGGTACGTGGGGTTCGTCGCCGGCTCGAGATCCATGGCGCGCATCCATGGCTCGCGCCCGTCGATCAGCTCGTTCGTAGCGTGCCGGTCGGACGAGCCATGACTTGGTGAATCATCCCGATCGTCTGCGACGTTGGCGTTCCGTCGATGCATGGCTCGGGTTGCCGCACCGTGCGTCAGGGCCGAGGACGACCTCTCGGGGCCCCTGCCGGAAGTGCGTTGGGAGCCAGCTGCACCTGTGTGTGGCCTCGGGGAAGATCGGCACGATCTGCGCGTGGACGCTGTTCGGAGACCCGTTCCGAGGGACGAGCGTGCAGCGCTGCGGTGGTTGTGCATCCGCGACGCGGTCAGGCGTTGGCGGGCACTCCACCGTCGCGTTCGCGTTCGAGGCCGAACGGTGTTGGGCGTCGACCGAGCGACCGACCGACGACCAGGCCGGCGACCGAGCATCGGACCGACCGATCACCTGCCGACCGACCGTCGCAGTGACCGTCCGTTCAACCTGCCGACCGACCATCCGAAAGCGTGGCGCCGTGTCCAGAGCTTCGGATCGTCGTTCCCGCAGGTCCAGAGTCCCGCATGAACGTCTCGCGCTGGGCCCGCTTTGTGGTCGGAGCCGTTCGGCGGTCTTCACGGACGACTCGCTCGCTCCACGTCGGAACGAGTCGGGTGACGGATGGCGTTGCCAGGAGGGGGCGACGCCGGTCTGCCGGAAGGTCGCGCGTGACGCCGATGACCCGTGGCCCACGAGTCGTGGGTACGGCTCGGATCTTCGGCCGGGGTGCGCGGTGGCGTGGCCACGAAAGAGGGGAGCGCCGACGTGCGACGCTCCCCTCCATCCATCCCTCGAAGTCTGGTTCTTGTTCGACCCGACCACGTGGCGGGTGGGTCGTCCACGGCTTTCGTGCTCGAGCTTCCGCACTCGAATGCGGCGAAGCATCGGGCCCGCAGCACCGTGTCGGATCAGCGTGTCGGATCAGCGCGTTCCTCGCCGCGCGTTGGCCATCCGCGGCGCGCGACGACGGCAGCCGGGAGCGTTTCGAGAACGCTTCGCGGCCCAGCCCGACTCAGCGCGGCAGCTGTCTGATGACGCCGATCACGACCCCACGAATCTCGATCGACGGTGCGAAGATCGGCGCCAGGCTGGAGTTGGCCGGCTCGAGGCGCACACCGTTCTTCATCGGGTAGTAGCGCTTGAGCGTCGTCTCTTCCGTGACGTCGCCGGGCAGGATGGCGACGATCGTCGCGCCGGGCTTGGCGGTCTTGCGCGGCTCGACGATGACGAGATCGCCGTCGTGGATACCGTCCTCGATCATCGAGTCGCCGGTGACGCGCAGCGCGTAGACGTCCTGATCCTTCGGCATCAGATCACCGAGATCGAACGACTCGGGGCACTCGAGCACCTCGAGTGGCGCGCCCGCAGCGATGCGTCCGAGCAGCGGAATGGAGTACCCGTCGCGCGCCGCCGCCACCGAGCCATCGGGGTCGTCGTCGGGGAGCTGCAGTGCGCGGCTGATGCCCTTGCCACTGCGCACCAACGCACCCTTGCGCTCGAGTTCGCTCACATGACCGAAGATGGTCACCTTGTTGAGTCCGAAGTGCTGTGCGACTTCCTCCAGCGTGGGGCTCAGCTGGTGCTCCTCGGTGTAGGTCTGATAGAAGTCGAGGATCTGGCGCTGTCGGCGCGTGAGGGGCGGTTGAGGAGTCATGGTCGTTGGTCTCGCACCACGGATCGTGGCGGGTTCACGGCTCGAGGGTTCACGGTGACGGCTCGGCGGGTCTGGCGCCAAGGCCGGTCGGTATGGATGCCATGGACGGCACCGGCGTCGATTCGAATCGGACTCTGAAGGGTCCGGCTCGCTGGGGCTCCCGTCCTGGTCCGGCGCGCCGTTCGGGGCGCGTCGACCGCGTTCGCCCACAGCCGACGAAGCAGTTGCCGGTTCGGTCGTCGTCTCAGATGACGAACGGCGTCAGGAAGAGCAGTCCGAAGAAGGCGACGGAGAGAAGGTCCTTGGAGGCCTGGCCGGTGAAGCGGGTCATGGCGGTGCGTCGGTCGGGGTCTTGAGGTGTCGGCGCTGGGCGAGGGCTCGGTGCCGGTGTGCCCGGGGACTCGTGGCCCCGAACAGGACCCGAACTCTAGACGGCCTTCGTGAGGCGAACAAGTCCCGAATCCAGGTTGGGAGGGTTCGGGGCATGTTCGGGAAGAACGGCTTTCTCGGGGTCCCTGGGCGGGGTGAACGGACGCGCGGCGTCCCAGAACCCGAACGGATGGCTCCGCGGAGGCGTTGCGCCGTGCCGGGCCGCTCGGGGTTCCGGCCTCGGTGTGGCGTCGGGCGGTCGGAACGCCGCGTCGGATGGCGGCGGGTCGAAGCGGACCGCTGGCCACGAGGCGGTGAGCGATGGCGTCCGGTCGGTCGCGGCGGCATCCGTCGGGTTCGGCGACTCGAGTCCGTGGCGCCCTGCCTACCAGCGACGTGGGTTCGACTCACCGGAACGGTTCGCGCTCGGCTCGGGACCCCGGTCATCGGTCGACCCCTGCAGCGAGGACCGGCCAGACGCACCCGCCGAGACCTTCGAGCCGGGGTCCGATGCTCCCTGCGCGCGCAGCATCGTTCGAGAACCGCGCCCCCTCGCGCCGAGCCCTCGACGCCTGGGTACCATGCGCGTTCGGAGGCTCGCGTGGCGGCTGCGAACCGGCGCTGCGACGTCACGTTCGCGCGATCCTCGGCTCCCGGGCCGTCCAACGGCAGTGCATCGTCGCCGTCGCGCATCGAAACGCGTCCCGCGCGGTGCTCCGCCACGGCTCACGCTCGACGCCCCACGCCGCGCTCCCTCTCTCCCGTCCGCCCTCCCGTCCCCACGACGTGTTGCCCGAGCATCCCTTCTCTCTTCCGCGCCAACTCGTGGGATTCGACCCGCGCCGGGTGCCGCTCTACCGCTTCGACGTCGTCGTCGTCGGTGGCGGCGTCGCCGGCGCCAGCGCTGCGCTCGCGGCGGCGCGCGCGGGTGCCGAAGTCGCCGTCCTCACCAAGTCGGGCCTCGAGCGTTCGAACACCCAATGGGCGAAGGGGGGCATTGCGGCAGTCCTGGGAGCGGCCGACTCGTTCGCCGACCATCGCGCCGACACGTTGGCCGTCGGGTGCGAGCTCAGTGAACTGGACGTGGTCGACACGGTCGTGCGCGGCGGCCCGTCCGCGATCCAGCGGTTGCTCGACCTCGGGACCTCCTTCGATCGCGACGACTCCGGCGCGATCGAGCTCGGCCGCGAGGGCGGCCATTCGCACGCGCGCATCCTGCACGCCGGCGGCGACGCGACGGGCTTCGAGATCCAGCGCGCACTCAGCAAGGGTCTCGAGGAGCACGAGCGCATCGCCACCTTCCCGAACACCTTCTCGATCGACCTCCTGCGCTGTCGCGACGGCGCGGTGCGCGGGGTGCTCGCCGAGACCGAGCGCGGCGACCGCGTCGGGTTCACGGCCGGCGAGGTCGTGCTCGCCACCGGTGGCGCCGGTCAGATCTACCGCGAGACCACGAACCCCGTGATCGCGACGGGCGACGGCGTCGCCATGGGGCTGCGCGCGGGCGCCCACGTCCGCGACATGGAGTTCTTCCAGTTCCACCCGACGTGCCTCTACATCGCGGGCGCGGCGCGCGTGTTGATCAGCGAGATCGTGCGCGGCGCCGGAGCCGTCCTGCGCGATCGCTCGGGCTACCGCTTCATGCCGGACCACCACCCCGACGCCGAACTCGCGCCGCGCGACGTGGTCAGTCGAGCCGTGGCCCAGCGCATGGCCGAGACCGAGGACACGAACGTCTTCCTCGACCTGGCCGCGATCGAGGGCGACGCGCACGCGCTCTTCCCCAGCATCAGCCGCGTGTGCAGCTTCTTCGGGATCGACATCGGCGTCGATCCGATCCCCGTGCGGCCCGGTCTGCACTACATGGTCGGGGGGCTCGAGGTCGACGGCGACGGCAACACCAGCGTGCCGGGGCTGCGCGCGGTGGGGGAGTGTGCGAGCAGCGGTCTCCACGGCGCGAATCGCATGGGATCGAACTCGCTGCTCGAAGGCCTGGTGCTCGGCGAGCGCGCGGGGACGTGCGCTGCCGCGGAGAGCCGGCCGGTGCAACGCGGCGACCTGCGCATCGACCCCGAGGCCGACTGCCCGTCGCGCGGCAGCATCCCGGTCAACCTGCCGGACATCACGTACTCGCTCAAGTCGCTCATGTGGCGCCACATGGGCGTGATCCGGGCGAAGGACCGACTCGAGGAGTCGCTGCCGCTGCTCGACCTGTGGACGCGCGCGACCTTGGAACTCGCTCCGTCGGCCGCGCGTAGCTGGGAGCTCGTCAACATGCTCACGGTCGCGCGACTCGGCGTCATCAGCGCCCTGGCGCGTACGGAGAGCCGCGGCGTCCACTACCGCTCGGACCACCCCGAGATGCACGAAGCCTGGCGCGCCCACACGCGCCTCGTTCCGGTCGCGCACCAGGGCCGCGAGCTCGAACGCATCCGGGTCGAGCGCGTCCCGGTCGCGGCGCCGGTCGAACCTCTCGCGCGTCCCGAGGCGGCCCGCGCCGACTGAATCGAAACTCCCTGCGCGAGCCCCGTCCGTGTCGAGCGACTCGCGCTCCGATCCGCACGTTCGCCCGCGCGGGTTCCGGCGGCCGCGCTCCTCGGGTGCGGGCTCCCCAGTCCGAGCTCGGTCGCCAGCTCCACCCGACAGAACACCGCGAACAGGCGCACGGGAACCGTGCGAGATCGCGCCGTCGTTCGACGCACGATCACGGCCCGAGCGCTGCGCCGACCCTTGGGACCAGGTCCCGGATCGACGCACGGCGGTCCCGACCTTCGAACCACTCACCATCGCCCCCGTCTCACGACGCCAACGCCCCGTCCGCCACCGAGCGCACCACCACACTTGAGCAAGGACACTTTCGAGACCAAACGGCCCACCGAGCGCGTGCTCCTGTGCGGAGTCGTTCTCCCCGACCAGGTCGTCGACGACGCTGGTCCCCTGACCGAGGCGGCTGGCCTCGTCGTCGCCGCGGGCAGCGAAGTCATCGGCGGCGATCCGCTCGTGCACGGCGTCGTGCAGAACCGCGCCAAGCCTGTCTCCGCGACACTCTTCGGCAGTGGCAAGGTCGAGGAGATCGCGGCGGCCTGCAAGGCGCTCGAGCCCGACGCCGTCGTCGTCGACAACGACCTCACGCCCGCCCAGGGACGCAACCTCGAGAAGGCCTGGTGCGTGCGCGTCGTCGACCGATCCGAGCTGATCCTCGACATCTTCGCGCGACGGGCCCAGACCAAGCAGGCGCGTCTGCAGGTCGAGCTCGCGCAGACCGAGTACCTCATGCCGCGGCTGCGCCGGATGTGGACGCACCTCGAACGTCTCGAGGGGGCGATCGGCACGCGTGGCCCCGGTGAGACCCAGCTCGAGACCGACCGTCGACTGATCAAGAAGCGCATTCTCGACCTGAAGCGCGAGCTGTCCGAGATCGAACGCCGTCGCCGTCGTCAGACCCGCAGCCGCAGCGAGCAGTTCACGATCGGACTCGTCGGCTACACGAACGCCGGCAAGTCGACGCTGCTCAACCGCCTGACCGGCGCCGACGTGCTGGCCGAGGACATGCTGTTCGCCACGCTGGACACGCGCACCCGTCGCTGGACACTGAAGGACGGTCGCACGGTGCTCCTGTCGGACACGGTCGGGTTCCTGAAACGCCTACCGCACCACCTGGTGGCGTCCTTCCACGCGACGCTCGAGGAAGCGGTCGGCGTCGACCTCCTGCTGCACGTCGTCGACTCGTCGCACCCCGATGCGCGCAGTCAGATGCACGCCGTGCGCGACGTGTTGAAGCGCGAGGTCCACGTACACTGCCCCCAGCTCCTCGTGCTGAACAAGGCCGACGCGCTCGCCGACCCGGTCCGCGTGCCGACGTTCGACCTGGACGGTGAAGAGGACGTCGTCGTGGTGTCGGCGCGTTCGGGACTCGGGCTCGACGACCTGGACGCGCGCGTGTCCGAACAGCTCGACCGTCGTTGTGCCAAGGTCCGCCTCACGATCCCCAACTCCGAAGGGCGGCTGATCGCGCGCGTGAAACAGGCCGTCGTCGTCGAGGAGGAACGCTGGGAGACCGACCGCGTCGAGCTCGTCGCGCGCGTTCCGGATCGCGAGCTCGGCAACATCGAGCGCGAGGCGGCGGGGAAGATCCGCGTCGAAGTGCTCGAGCAGGCGCTCGAGCCCTACGCGCGCCTCGACGACTGAAGCTGCGGCGGCCAGCGCCCGGCGGCGTGGCGTTCGCGGCGCGCGCGTCGCCGGTTCAGTCGAGCCCGAGCTTCCCGCGGTCCGGCACGCGCAGCGTCCGACCGGCGCGCAGCTTGTTCGGGTCGTCGAGCCCGTTGTAGGCGGCCAGCGCCTTCACGACGCTCGGTCGCGACGTGCCGTAGTGCGCCTGCGCGATCTCGCCCAGGGTCAGATTGCGCTCGACGCGGATCTCGAAGTCGTCGGGGAACGTGCGCAGCTCGAGCGGCGGCTCGGACTCCGGCGCGGGCGGCTCGGCCCGGCGCTCGCTCCCGTCCGCGATCGGCGGGGGAGCGGGAAGGAACGGGCGGTGCTCCGAGCGGGCGCCGTCGTCCTCGGGTCGCTCGACCTCGGGTCGCTCGTCGGCTCGGCGTGCGTCGTTCGGGTCCGGCCCCGCGCTCGAACGTTCGTCGCCCGTCCGTTCGAGGCCCGCGCGCTGCGGCGGCGGTTCCAGCTCGGGCAGCGGCCGTTCGGGGGCTCCGGACGGCGCGCCGAGCACGAGCGAGGCCCAGCCCGGCTGAGGGGTCGACGCCGCTGCCACCGTGCCGAACGAGGGAAGGGCCACGTCGCGGTGGGTCCACAGCACGTGCGCCGGCACCGCGACCGCCGCTGTGACCACGACGAACCGCAACGAGCCGACGAGCACCCGCCCGAGGGTCGACGGCGGTTCGGGGTCGGTGGGGACGTCGGCGCTCACGGGAACGAGTGTGGCGCAGCCGACGCCGGACGACCACGGCCGAGCACGCCGGCATTCCGTCCGTGAGACCCGCTGCGCGGCCGAGTGTGCCGCGCTCGACCTGAGCGCCGAGCACGGCGATTCCGAGCGCACCCGCGAGCACTCGGGAGGCACGGATCGTCCTCGTTCGCGCCGTACCGCGGTGTCGCACTCGTCCTCTGTCGGGCGCTCGCGCGTGCGCCCGCGCCCCAAAGGACCAGGTCCGCTGACGGCAGCGGCCGCGCCTTCCCGCGGTGGGAAGAGCGCGGCCGCTGCTCGTGTCGTGGCGCCGAACGTGGGCGCCTGCTCCGATTCGACCGGGCTCAGGCCCCGGCGGTCGCCGGCTTGCTGGACTCGGCCTTCGCCAGCGCGGCGCGGCGGGCCAGGGACCGCGTCTCGAGCGCCAGGAAGACCGGGTTCGCGATGAAGATCGTCGAGTAGGTACCCGTGATGATGCCGACGATCATCGCGAAGGAGAAGCTCTCCAGCGTGTTGCCCGTGCCGACGTTCGCGACGAACAGGACGGCGACGGCGATGAACGTCGTCAACGAGGTGAGGATCGTCCGGGACAGCGTCTGGTTGACCGACGTGTTGAGGATGTCGCTCAGGGGCCGCTCCATCCGCGGACGGTTCTCCCGCACGCGGTCGAAGATCACGATCGTGTCGTTCAGCGAGTAGCCGATGATCGTCAGGAAGGCCGCGATCATCGCGAGGTTGATCTCCAGCTCGAGCAGACCGAGCGTGTTGACCAGGGCGATGGCGCCGAGCGTGATCAGCACGTCGTGGGCGAGCGCCGCGACGGCCGCGAAGCCGTAGCTGTACTCGGTGAACCGCACGCGGATGTACATGACCACGGCGAACAGACTGATCAGGATCGCGAGCAGAGCGCTGTCCGTCAGTTCGTCCGACACGGCCGCGCCGACCACGCTCTCGTTCGCGATGGGGGAGGAGAGCTTGTAGGCCACGCCCGCGGCGTCCTTCTTGCCCGCCAGAGCCGTCGTGATCTGCTGCTGCACCGCACCGGCGGTGACGGCTTCGGGCACTTCCGCCTTCACGACGAAGACACCTTCGCCGCGAGTGGGGTCGGCTTCGATCGTCAGCGCGGAGAGCGCCGTGTTGTCCTCGATCAGCGTGCCCAGTGCGGCGGCCGGGTGGGGGTCCTCGGTGTACACGGTCAACTCGATCGTGCCGTCCGCGGCGCGCGGGCTGACGTCGACCGGACCCTTCTGCAGCACGTCCGCGAGGGCGAGCTTCAGCGCGTCCGAGAAGTTGCGCGCCATCGAGTCGCGCTCCTCCTGGTCCTTGCCGCTCACCTTCGAGCTGACGCGGAACTGGAGGTAGCCCGAATCGGAGCCGGACGACGTCACCGCGCGGGCCTCACCGGCCTTCGCGATCGAGTCCGCGCTGGCGAGCAGCGTGTCGATCTCGGCCTTGGTGCGCGGCTCGTCCATGCGGACCTGCACCTCGACACCGCCAGTGAAGTCGATGCCGATGATGTGCGCGGGGTCCGTCGCGTAGCGGTAGCCGAACAGGCCGACGCCGCCGACGATCAGGACGCTCGAGACCATGTAGGCCAGCTTGCGCTTGCCCATCCAGTCGAAGTTCGCCGTGACGAGCCAGGTGCCGACCGTGAACTCCTTGGTGCCGCGCTCCAGGCTGAAGTGCACCAGCACGCGCGTGATCACGAGCGCGGCGAACATCGACGCGAGGATGCCGACGGCCAGCGTGACCGCGAAGCCCTTCACCGGTCCCGTACCGAAGTAGTACAGCACCAACGCCGTGATGAGCGTGGTCAGGTTCGCGTCGACGATCGTGGAGAGCGCCTTGTCGAAGCCGTTCTTCGCGGCCTGCCTGACGTTGCGCCCGTTGTCGCGTTCCTCGCGGATCCGGTCGAAGATCAGGATGTTCGCGTCGACCGCCATACCGATCGTGAGGATCAGGCCGGCGATGCCCGGGAGGGTGAGCGTGGCGTTCAGGAACGACAGCGCACCCATCAGGATGAACATGTTCGAGAGCAGGCTGACCACGCTGATCAGACCCAGGCGGCGGTAGTACCAGACCATGAAGGCCAGCACGAGGCCGATGCCGATACCGCCCGACCACCAACCGCGCTGCACGTAGGCGGCGCCCAGGGTCGGGCCGACGGTCTCCTTGCTCTCGAGGATCGGGCGCACGCGCAGCGAACCGGTGCGCAGCACGGTGACCATCTCCTCGACCTCTTCCGCGCGGTACGGCGTCGAGCCCGAGCGGATGATGCCGCTGGCGTAGATGGGTTCGTTGAGCTGCGGCGCGGACTCGATCTGTTCGTTGAGGACGATCGCCATCAGCTCGTCGCTGAAGTTGCCGGTGAACGCACCGAACTTCTGGGCGAAGCGGCTCTGCCACTCGAAGCCGATCGCCGGCAGGCCGCGTTGGTCGCGGGCCGGGTACGCGCTCTTCAGGCGCTGACCGTCGAACTTCCAGTCGCGGTCGGCGTAGTCCGGGTGGTTCTCGAGGCGCAGGAGCGGCCGCGCCCGCTCGGCGAGCGTGCGGCTGTCGGCCACCTGGCCGTCGGCGTTGATGCGGCGCTTCTCCGGCACCCAACGCAGCCACGGGTGCGGGCCGCCCTGGGTCGGGTCGAGGGCGTTGAACTCGCGCAGGCTGGTGGCCTGGCTGTGTTCGGCGAACCAGGCGTCGAGCTTCGCGCGCTCGGACTCCATGTCGGTGCCGGAGCCCGCGTTCAGCATCGCCGGGGTCGCGACGATGCCGAAGTAGAGCTGACCGAGGTTCTCGATCTTGTTCTGGATGTAGTTGGTGCTGATCAGGCTGACCGGCTCGCCGACCGGGTGTTCGACCTTCGTCGTGCCCTGGTAGCCGCGGCCGTCCTCGGCGACGACGAGCTCGATGCCCATGACGTCGCGCGTGAGCTCGAGGCCCGTCTGCGGGTCGAGCACAGGCTCGTCCTGGTCGTCGAGCACCGGCTCGTCGCCGACCTTCACCGCACGGGCTTCGACGTACCGCACCGTCTCGGCGCCCACGCTGACCTCGCCACCGCTGGCGGGGAACACGCCCGAGTAGTTGGCGTCGAGGCGCAGGGCCAGGCTGTCCTCACCGAGGAGCGTCACCGCGCGCTGCAGAGCGCCGGACGCGCCGGCTCCTTGCAGCTCGTCGACGCCCGGGATCTCGATGACGATCCGGTTCGACCCCTCGGGCCGCAGCACGGGCTCGAGCACGCCGTCCGGGTCGATCCGGTCGCGGATGATCTCGATCGTCTGGCGCTGGAGCGTCGCCGGGTTCTCGTTCGCGATCTGGTCCTCGTCGAACTCGAGGCGGTAGACGTAGCGCTGTCCGCCCTGGAGGTCGAGCCCCAGCTGCAGCCCGAGATTGGGCCGCACCTTGCCGAGCGCGAGGAAGATGCCGGCGATCGCCAGCACGGAGAAGATGAGCAGCAGCTTGCCCTTGACGTTCTCGATCATGTCGTCGTTGTGGCTGCCCGGATGGAACCGGGACAGGCGGTCGTGGAGCGGTGGGGCGCGGCGTCGTTCGTGCACGAAGGTGCGAACGGCCCGCCTGCGCCGTCGACGGACGCCGTTTGGCTTCCGTCTTCTGAACCCGCGAAGCGGGGCGGCCGTCGATCCGGTCCGCCCCGCTCCGCTCCGAGATCAGGCTTCGGCTTCCTGTTCGCCTGCTTGGGCTTCGACGGCGGCCATCTCGGCCCGGATCGCCTTGTCCTGCGCCTTGGAGCGACGGGCCTTCTCGCCCAGGAGCTCGGTGACGCGCGTGGCCTTACCGACGCGATCGCGCAGGTAGTACAGCTTGGAGCGGCGGACCGAACCGCGACGGGTCACGGTCACGTCCTGCACGCGGGGGCTGTGCAGCGGGAAGATCCGCTCGACGCCCTCGCCCTGCACGATGCGGCGCACGGTGATGGTCTTGCGGATGCCGCGGCCCTTGGCGGCCAGGATCGTTCCGATGAAGAGCTGGACCCGTTCCTTCTCACCCTCGCGGATGAGGTAGTGGACCTGGACGGTGTCGCCCACGTTGACCTGCGGGAGGACCGGCTTTCCGAGCTCGCGCTCGATGGTGTCGATGACGTTCATTGCTGTGGAGCGGCCGAGTGGCGGCCGCGGGGCCCGCGGTGCTCGTTGCGAGCGGAGAGCGGGCTTTCGGGACGAGTCCCCCAGAGGCAGCGGGCTGCGAACCCCGCACGCGCGGGGCCACAGGGATCCGTGGCATGGGTGGTGTCGGACGTTCGCACCGGTCGCCGGTCGTGGCGACGTGGTGCGAGCGTTGGTCGTGGTGGTGTGGGGCGTCTCAGGCGTCGCCGTTCGAGGCGTTGCCGTTCGCCCCGTTGCCGAGATCGCGGTTGCCGAGATCGCCGTTGCCGAGATCGCGGTTGCCGAGATCGCGGTTGCCGAGATCGGGGCGCCGTTCGTCCGTGCGTTCGCTCGCACGGGCGCGTCGCCAGCTCGCGATGGCCGCGTGGTCGCCGGACAGCAGCACGTCGGGGACGCTGCGTCCGCGCCACACGCGGGGGCGCGTGTAGTGGGGGTGGTCGAGTTGCAAAGAGCCGTCGTCGGTCGTCGCGGTGAAGCTCTCCTCCACGGCGCTCTGCTCGTGTCCGAGCACACCGGGGATGAGGCGCGTCACCGCTTCGGTCACGCACAGCGCGGGCAGCTCGCCACCCGCCAGCACGAAGTCACCGATCGAGATGTGTTCCCACTGGAACTCCTCCTCGACGCGCTGGTCCACACCCTCGTAGCGTCCGCACAACAGGAGGATCCGTTCGTGCGTTCGCAGGCGGACTGCGTCGGCTTGTTCGAACGGTCGGCCAGCTGGCGTCAGCAGCACCTTGTGGAAGTGCCCGTGCTGTTCCTCGAGCCAGTCCACGCAGTCGTGGATCGGTTCCGGCTTGAGGACCATGCCAGGGCCACCTCCGAAGGGGCGGTCGTCGACGGTGCGATGGCGATCGCGTGAGAAGTCCCGGAAGTCGACCAGGTCGATGCGCGCGAGGCCTTTCTCCTGGGCGATCCCGAGGATGCTCGCGGCCGCGTAGGGCTCGAGCGCCTCTGGAAAGAGGGTGAGAAGGGCGAAGTGCACCGAAGGGACCGGCTCCACGATGGGGCGGAACAGGATAGGGAGGTGGCTGGGGGCGAGCAAGGATTCCGGCCCGTCCCTGGCGGGGTGTTCGGCCGGGTTCGCGCCGGTTCCAGAGGAGCCCGAGGAGGGCGTGGTCCGAGCGCTCTCGACCGATCGCTCCGGTCCGCCGACAGGGGCCATCCGGACGCCCAGCCCGCTCGACCCCCCGCGCCGGGTCGCCGGGCCCGATCCGCGCTGGTTCCGGGGCTCGCCGCGGCTAGGATCCGCCCGTGTTCACCGGAATCGTGGAAGCCGTGGCGCCCGTGCGCGCCTTCGATCGGACGGGGGAGGGGGCGCGCCTGGTGCTGCCTGGCGTCTTCGGGCCCGGAACCGCCGCCGGCGCCGAGGTGCCCGCCCTGGGCGACAGCATCGCGGTCGGGGGCTGCTGCCTGACCGTGGCCGCCTTCCAGCCGCCGCCGGGCGGGGCCGGAGCGAGCGGTCCGGACGACCTGGTCTTCGAGCTCTCGGCCGAGACCCTCGCCCTGACCTGGTTCGCGGACCTCGCGCCGGGGACGCCGGTCAACCTCGAGCGCGCCCTGCGGGTCGGCGATCGGCTCGGCGGCCACCTGGTCAGCGGCCACGTGGACGGACTGGGCCGGATCCTGTCGATCGACGGCGACCGCGAGGCGGGCTGGGCCTTCCGCTTCGAGGTGCCGGCGAGTCTCGAGCGCTACCTGATCGCCAAGGGCAGCATCACGATCGACGGCATCAGCCTCACCGTCGTGCGGCCCAAGGGTCGCGAGTTCGAGGTGGCCGTCATCCCCGCCACGTTCGACGGCACGAACCTCGGTCGCGCGCGCGCCGGACAACCGGTGCACCTCGAGGCCGACCACGTGGGTAAGTGGGTGGAGCGCCTGTTCCCGCAGCAGTTCGAGAGGCTCGAGCGCGGGGCGTGAGCGGGGCGGGGCGCCGCTCACGCCCCGGTGCCGTTCACGCGCCGAGGCCACATGGTTCGCCCAGTTGCTCGCACGGTCTGCTCGATCCTGGGCCGCTCGCCATCAGCCCGCCCGATACCAGGCCGCCACGTCGAGCAAGAGCGTGGCGAACGCTGCAGTGAACGCTTCGCCCCGCGCCCGCGCCGGGTCGGGAAGGTCGAGGCCGGCCGACTCGAGATCGCTGCGGTACGTATCGAAGAGGCTGCGGGCTGCACTCGCACGCAGGTAGTCGGACGGCCAGACGCTCCGCTCCCACGACGTGGCGTGCACGAGGAACGGGGCGATGCGGCACCACGGGCGCCACCGCGGCACCCCGCGGTCGGACGGCGCGTCGAGTTCGAGGACTTCGCGCCAGTGCTGCGATTCGGTCCAGTACTGGATCGGCTGCTGAGAGTTGCTTCGAATCAAGCCCGAGCGTGCCATGTCGTTCGCGGCGCGCTTCGCGGTCGACTCGGAGCACGCCAGATGTCGCGAGGCCTCCTTCGCGGTGATGCGCTGTCCGTCCGAACCGATGAGCAGAGCGAGAAGGTCCGACTTCGAGTTCACACCGAAGGCGTAGCGCAAGCGAACCATCAGCGATGGAGCTCGAACGAGGGAGGCGGCAGCGCGTTCGCCATTCCCACCGAATGCGGCGGACACGTGCTCGCCCTGGGCGTGCGCCTTCCAGCTTCCGGTACCGAATGCGGCGGCGTTCGACGCGAAGACGCGCCACGCGTTCGATTCCGGCGCGGGGAGCGAAGCGGCGATGGTCCGGACCCGCTGAACGCTGGTGTGCTGTGCTCCGACAGCGGCCCACCACGCGAGGCGCTCGCCGAGTCGCGGGTCGAACGCCTCGAGGACGGACGACAGCACGATCAGCGCCTCGGGGTCGACGAGACTCTGGCACGGTTCGAGCCCGTGACTCGAGCCGTGTCCGCCGAGTGCTTCCCACTGTCGCCAGCAGGACTCGATGGCCGCATCAGTCAGTTCGGTGATCGCCATGGTGGCCTCGGACGTGGTCGACCACCTGGTCGACGATTCGGTGGAACTCGGGCGAGTGGTCCTGGTCTCGAACCCAGGCGCGTGCTTCGTTCCACTCGGCTTCCGAGGGAGAGAGTGCGACGAGGTCGTGCACGTGCTTGGAACGCGGACCCTGGTCGGCGGCGGCGTAGAGCTTCAACGCGACGAGCGCGCGCCGACCCGCGAAGCCCACATCCAGTCCACCCCAGGTTCGCCAGTCGGCCTCCTCGAGAAGACCTGGCGGAGCGCCCAGGTCGAGCTGGCATCCGATCACGCTGTTCATCCAGTCGGGTGCCAGATCGAAGTCGCGGGCGACGGTGGCGACCGCCTGTTGCAGGACTGGGGGCAGCGGAACCGCCGAGCTGATCGTGCGGCGCCCGGGGTCGCTCAGGGCGATCACGTCCACGTCCTGGGTCGTCCGGGTGACGACGTTCCCGAACGCCAGGGCGACACCACCCACGACGAGCACCTGGTGGCGTTCGCCGCGAGCGTCGAGGAGGTCGCCAACCGCTCGGAGCAGGCGCTCGGTCGTCTCTCGGTCCATCGCTCCTCTGGCGTCCATGGCTCCAAGGATCGGCGATCATTGCCGGAATGGTGCGCGATAATCGCAGAAAATTGCGGCGATGATCGCGGATCCGGGGCAGCCGGGCGGCCAAGCGCGTCCCAGCAGGACAGGCCCGCCGCCCCGCCCCGCCGAACCTCGTCCCGGGCCGCCGCTCGCCGCTACCGCCCGGCCGCCACGTCGGCCCGGTACTCCTCGAGCACACCGCCGAGGATCGCCACGTCCGACTCGAACGTCTCGGGCAAGAGCGGCCCGAACGAGAAGCGGAACCAGGAGTCGTAGGGCGAGCGGTACTCGGGGTCCTTGGCGTGCGGGCGCGCCATGTCGCAGTCCTTGCCCTCGAGGATGGCGGCGCCGTGGCGGAACAGGCGGCGGTTGAGTTCGCTCGCGTTCAGTCCCTCGGGCAGCTTCAGCCAGTGGTAGAAGCCGCCGTCGCCGGTGAAGACGCCGAGCCCCATCTTCTCGAACGCATCGCCGTAGCGCGCGCGCTGCATCGAGTAGTGCCGATCCACCGCGCCGCGCGCCTGGGCCACGCGCTCCGGCTTCAACAGTTCGACCGCGTAGAGCTGCGACGGGTGGCTGACGCCGCCCATGCCGAAGCTCGAGAAGTTGGACAGGGTCTCGATGTTCGTGCGGCTGGCGACGATCCAACCGATGCGCACGCCCGGACACTGCAGTCCCTTGGTGCACGCGCCCGCCAGGAACACGTTGCTGTTGTCGAGGTCCTTGACGTAGCGGATGCCGCTGACGCCCTTCGACGGGTGGAACATCTCGTAGGCCTCGTCGAGCAGGATGCCGTTCTTCGGCTGCTCGGCCATGGCGATCAGCTCTTCCAACTCGGCGCCCGAGCGCGTGTGTCCCGTCGGATTGCCGGGGTTCGAGATGATCGGCAACAGGTGCGTCTTCGCGTTGACACCCGTGCGATCGAAGTAGGCCGCGTTGGGCGGATGGAAGCCGTTCTCCTCGGTGAACGGCACGACGCGCCAGTCGGTCTCGGTCTGCGTCAGGATGTCGAGGTAGGCCGGCCACTCGGCGTTGCCGATGCGCACCTCCACGTGCTTCTTCAGGAACTGGAGCACCGCGTAGATGCCGGGCCGGCCGCCCGCGAACACCATGACGTTCTCGGGCGCGACCTTCGAGCCGTAGAAGTCGTTGTAGTGCGCCGCGATCGCCTCGCGCAGCAGCGGGTGCCCCCAGGCCTTCGGATAGAAGCGGTCCTCCCAGGTCACCGCGACGCTGTCGGGCAACGGCGGGCCGCCCTCGAGCTGGGTCGTCAGCGGAAAGCCCTGGGACCACGGATGGGTGCCCTGCTCGCCCATGAAGCGCCCGAAGCTGTCGCGGAACGCGTAGAGGGTCTCGTAGATGCCCATCGGCGGGCAGGTGTCCGACAGGAAGGAAGCGCGCTGCATGGATGGGTCGCGGGGGGTGGAGGTGGGCGTCGGTTCGCCGGTGGAGCGCCGCCAGTTGACGGCCGCCACGCGTGTCTGTCCAGGTCGGAGCGGGGCTCTCGGGCGCCGGTTCGGGCGTGCGGTCCGGATGTTCAGCGCCGGCCGTCGTCGGGATCGTCCTGCGGCGCCACGGGGTACGCCCCTTCGCACCAGGCGCGCCACTCGACGAGCAGCTCGTCGTAGCTCGACCCGTACACGTCCTCGAGCAATGGCCCCAACGCGGTCGAGCCGGCCTCGCGCGCGGCCTCGATCAGCGCGGGGAAGCGGTCCGCGTAGCGCTCGTGCTCCATCAGCGTCTCGACCAGCGTCATCGCCAACCAGTAGCGGTGCGCGCCGATGCGCTCGCCGCTCGTGACCTCCTCGAGCAGCGTCGTGTCGGCGATCTTTGCCGCGGCGTTCGTGACCAACTCGTCGAGACCCGCCTGCGGGTGCATGTGCATCTGCACGTGCGTCGCGAGGCCTTCCTGCAGCCACTCGGTGCGGTTCGGCAGCAGCGCGCGGCAGGACAGGTAGCTGTGCACGAACTCGTGCACGAAGGTGGGGCGATCGCTCCCGTAGCCGTCGTCCCAGGCGCCGTGCGCGATCGCGAGCAGCGTGTAGCCGCCCGACGACGGTGCGTCGGCTCCACGGCCGAAGACTTCGGCGAGACGCGGCGCGAAGGCGCGATATCCGGCGTCGTCGGCGAAGACCACGAGGCGCGGCGCGCGCCGCTCGTCGCCACCCTCGGGCAGCAGCGGATCGAGCAGCGCCGCCGCGTCCACGAGGCGCGCGAAGAGGCGCTCGAGGTCGAGATCGGCGGCGTCGGTGAACAGCTCGATCCCGTCGCGCGCGAGCATGCGCACGGGACTCTGTTCGGCGTCGCCCACCTCGGACCCGCGCTCCCCGAACGCGATCCGCGCGACTTCATCCGCCGCGAGGTACGGCCCCGCTCCGTCCGGATCGTCGTGCACGCGCAGTTCGTCGATCCACAGGTCGTCCGCGTCGCGCAGATGGATCCCGACGTGCTGGACGCGATCCCAGCGCGGAATGCGCGTCTGCTCCCAGGCCAGGTGCGCGAGGTCGAACCGAAAGTGCTGCCAGCCACTGTGATCGAGGTCGATCCGGCGCCAGAAGCGCGCGCGGCCGCGCCCTTCGACGGGACGCTCCAGTACCTGCAGTTCGATCGAGGTCGGACCCCGCTCGGCGCGCTCGGCGCTGCGCCAGATCCACAGGGACACCTCTTCGAAGCCCGACCAGTCCTCCGTCACCACGCCCGGCTTCGTGAACAGGAGGCCGCCGCCAGACTTCGACGTCAGGTGCACGCCGAAGCCTTCCGGCCGGTCGTCCGCCGTGCCGGTCGCGAGCTGGGGCAACGCGCCGCGCGTCGCGCCGATGTCGCCCGCGGCCGACCACTGCGACCCGAGCGACGACGTCTCGAAGTCGAGGCGCGGCGGGTCGACCAGGCCGCCCGCGAGCAGCACCGCCGCCGCGCACACGAGGCGCGACCAGCCGACGCCGCCGCCCGGGGCCATCAGAACGCGCTGAACAGGACCGACGTCAGTGTCGTGACCGGAGCGGCCTCGCGGAAGTCCTCGAGGCTGCGCGTCAGGGTCTCGACCGCCAGCGTGATCTCGCGCATCAGGTCGTCGTCCGAGATCAGCTGGCCCAACGTGCCCTTGCCGTCCTCGAGATCCTTGGCCACTTTCGCGGCGCTGGCGAACGTCGCGTTGACGTTCTGGTACAGCTCGTCCTCGGTGAACAGTCGCCCGACGGTGCCGGTGCCGTTCGCCAGGTCGGCGGAGATCTTCTCGATGTTCGCGACGATGTTCGTGCCGCTCTTGGCCGTGTCCTCGTCGCTCAGGAAGGCTCCGAGCAGGCCCTTGCCCGCCCGCAGGTCGGCCGTCACGGCGTTGACGTTCTCGAACGACGCGCTGGCGTCCGCGATCAGCTTGCGACCGTCCTCGGCCAGCTGCGGGTCGTTCAGCGCGGCGGCCACGATGCCGTCGCCGGTGCGCGCGTCGCCGATGATGCCCTGCACGTCCACGGCCGCCTGGTTCAGCTCCTCGCCAGTCGCGAGGAACTGGTCGTAGAGCTCTCTGCCCTGGAAGAGCAAGCCCAACGTGCCCTTGCCCTGGGACAGGTCGTTGGTCAACTCCGCGATGTCGGCCGATGCCTTCTCGAAGTTCGCGAGCGACGTGGACAGGTTGCCCGCGGCGTCGCTGCTCTCGAGGTCGCCGACGATCTTGTTCAGCTTCGCGAGCAGATCACCGACGCCGTCCTCACCGCTCAATGCGTCGCCGAAGTTGCCCAGCGCGTCGAACAGGCCCGGCGCGACGTTGCCCGTGAGCGGCGCGGCCAGCGCGATCTGCGGCGCCGCCGGGTCACCGGGCTCGATCGTGACCTGCCGTCCACCGAGCGCCGTCGACTCGACGATCTGGATGACGTAGTCCTGGCGCAGGACGATCTCCTCCTCGAGCGTGAGCGTGGCGGTGATGCGGCGTTCGAGCGGCGCGTTGGCGTCGTAGGTGATCTGCATCACGCGACCCGTGCGACGACCGGCCAGGAGCACGGAATCGCCCTCGCGCAGGCCACCGGCCGACTCGAACTGGACCTTCACCTGCTGTTGGTTCCCGAACAGGGCCACGTCGGCCATGAACAGGGTGTAGTACCCCAGCACGCAGAGGGTGAGGATGACGAAGAGTCCGACGTAGAAGTGGCGCATGACGCGATCGTTGGGCCGTCAATCGGGGTCCTGGCCGAGGAACCGGCGCAGGCGTTCGTTGTCGCTGGAGAGGAACTCGTCCTTCGGCAGGTCGACGACCACGCCGCCGCCGTCCAGCAGGATCACGCGGTCGGCCACCGTTCGCACGCACGAGACCAGGTGCGTGACGACCACCGACGTGATGTCGAGGCGATCGGCGAGGTCGCGCATCAACGTGTTGATCGTGTTCGACGTCTCCGGGTCCAGCCCCGCGTTCGGCTCGTCGTAGAGCACGATCTGCGGGTCGGTGACCAGGGCGCGCGCGAGGCCGACGCGCTTGCGCATGCCGCCCGAGAGTTCGCCCGGCATCTTGTCCCAGATGTCCGGCAGACGCACGAGTTCGAGCTTCTCGACGACGCGCTGGTGGATCTCGTCGTCCGACGCCCGCGTGTTCTCGCGCAGGGGGAGGGCGACGTTCTCACCGACGTTGAGCCAGTTGATCAACGCGCCGTCCTGGAACAGGTAGCCGGTGCGCTTGCGCAGTTCGGCGAGCTCCTTCTTCTTGATCGTCGACATGTCCGAGCCGTCGACGACGACGCGCCCTTCGTCGGGCTGCATCAAGCCGACGATGTGGCGCAGCGTGACCGACTTGCCAGTGCCCGACGGCCCCATGATCACGAGCGTCTCGCCGCGGGGGACTTCGAAGTTCAGGCCATCGAGGACGCGCCGACCGCCGAGGACCTTCACCACGTTCTCGAAGCGGATGACGGCGTCGCCGCTCGCGCTGCGGTCCGCAGGCTCCACACTCGGCTCGGTCGCCGTTCTGGTCGTCGCGTCCATGCTCAGACCGCGGAGTAGAAGAGGTACGTGAGGAAGTAGTTCGCGACGATGATGAAGATGATCGAGTCGCGAACGGCGCGGCGGGTGGCCTCACCGACGCCGAGTGCACCGCCGCGAGCGCGGATGCCGCACGAGCAGGCGATCGTCGCGATGATCACGCCGAAGACGAAGGCCTTGAACAGGCCGGTGTAGACGTCCTTCGGCAGGCTCAGGAACGCGCCCGGCGTCTTGAGCGCCTCGACCGCCGAGTCGAAGTAGAGCTGGGTCTCGACGCCGAGTTGGGACGACGCCACCAGCGCGCCGCCCATGACGCCGATCGTGTCGCACAGGACCGCGAGCAGGGGGCAGGCGATCGCCAGCGCGACGATGCGCGGCAGCACCAGGTAGTCCGTGCGGTCCACCGAGAGGATCTCGAGCGCGGCCAGTTCGTCGGAGACCTTCATCGTCCCGAGCTCGGCCGCCAGCGCGCTGCCCGCCGTGGCCGCCAGGATGATGCCCGTGATGAACGGACCCATCTCGCGCGCCATCGACAGGGCGACGATCGTTCCGATCTGGTCCTGCTGGCCGAACTCGGACAGCGCGACCCCGGTCTGCAGGGTCAGGATCATGCCCGTGAACAGCCCGACGAAGAGCACCACGTGGACGACGCTCACGCCGATCGTGAACAGCTGGTCGAGCGTCGCGGACCGCCGGCGCCACAGGTGCGGCAGGCGCACGATGGTGCCCCCGAGCAGCGTCAGCTCGTAGCCCAGCAGTTCGCAGGTGTCGCGGAAGGACTTCATCGACGGGCGGTGTCCTCAGGTTCCCGAGAGTGCGGCCGTGGGGCCGAGGGCCCGGGCATCGACGACGGGGGAGCGACGCGCGGCAGGGCGTCGCGAGCGGGCGGAGCGAACTCGCGCGGCCAGCCGGGTCCGGGGAACGCGGGGCGCAGCATGCCAGGATCCAGCTCCTGGATCCCGCTGCGCCAGCGGATCAGGCCGAACAGCAGCGAGGTCTCCCGCACCTGACCCGCCTCGGTCTCCAGCGTGCGGTCCGACCACAGGCCCGAGAACGACCGACGCGTCTCGGTCCCGGTCGATTCCAGGCGCCACAGGCCGAGCCAACTGCGCTCGCGCCGCACGGGTCCGTCGGACTCCCAGGCGAAGATCTCCCACATCCAGCCGTAGTGGAAGTCGATCACAGACGAGCGCATCAGCGGGTCGAGCGACAAGACGGCGGTCCGGCGCCAGTCGTCCTTGCGTTCGTAGCGCCACAGCGGCCACAGCCGGCGCCAACTCTCCTTCGTCGCGGCCGGACGATCGGCGCGGCGCGTCATGTCCCAGCCCTGGTAGAACGGCAGGACGTAGAAGCTCGCGCGACGGAATCCGGGCGTGTCCTCCTGACGGTCGTGGATGAACGGCCACAGGTAGGAGTCCGCGACGATGCCGTTGCCCTCGAAGTGCGAGTACAGGGGCCACACGCGCGTGCGCTCGGTCGCGAGCGGGTTCTGTCCACCGCCCTGCAGACGCACGAACGGCCACGGACCGTCCCAGGCCCAGAAGCCGCCCTTCCCCGTCTTCGGATCGCGTCCGCGCGGGTCGTGCGCGTAGCCGAAGAACGGCCACAGGAAGCTGTACGAGCGGTACGTGCCCTGCGCCGTGCGACCGAAGAGCGGCAGCACCGCGAACGCGCGTCGGCGTTGCGCCGGTTCCTTCCACAGGCCGTCGACGTTCCAGTGGAAGATCGGCCACAGGACGGTCCAGCGCGAGTGCTTGCCGGCCTCGGCGTTGCGCGACACGAGCGGCCACACGCGCCAGTGCGAGGTTCCGGGCTTGGCGGGGCTGCCGTCCTTCGTGCCGACCGTCCAGCCGATCACGGGGAACAGAACGTTGTGCGTGACCGACTTGCCGCGTCGTGCGCTGACGTAGAGCGGGAACAGCACGAAGCGCACGCGGTCCCACGTGAGGAACTTGTCGAGCTCGCCGTAGATCGGGAAGATGCCGAACTTCGACGCACCGCGCGCGTTCCGCGACCAGATGAAGCCCGGCAGCAGCAGAACGTCGATCTCGCGCTCGGGCGCTTCGGGCGGTGCTTCGACGCCACGCGCCTCGAACGACCAGTCGCCGGGAGCCGTGCGCCAGTACAGCAGCGGCAGCATCAGGCCCCACGTGCTGTCGACCTTCGAGCGCCAGTAGCCGAGCGGCGCGAGGAACTCGACCTTCTCCTCCTCGGGGCCGACCTGGCGCCAGGAGACGAGCGGCTTCAGCGCGCGCACCTCGAGTTCGCCGGTCGGTTCGAAGCGCCGTTCGAGGTAGGCGCCGCCGAGGGCTTCGCGCTCGATCCTGTCGTCGGCGGTGGCGGACTGGGTCCAGAACGGCGCGAGATGGATGTCCGAATCGACGCTCGCGCAGGCACTGGTGAGCACGAGTGCGAGAGCAGCGAGAACCAGGCGTGCGATCGGCCGGGTGAACGTGCGCGGTCGGTGGGGCATGGGTCCGGATCCCGCCGCGGGTGCGATCGGGCGCGGATGGTACCGCCGCGCCGTGGCCGGGCGTAGGGTGTCCCGCCCGTGCACCCAGGACCCGGGCACGTCCCACCATCGATGACGACCTTCCTCAGTGGCATCCAGCCCTCCGGCCGCCCGCACCTGGGCAACTACTTCGGCGCCCTGCGACAGCACGTCGCCGCGTCCCGAAAGGCCGGTGAACACTTCTACTTCATCGCCGACTACCACTCCTTGACCACGGTCTCGGACGCGGACGAGCTGCGCGACAGCGTCCGCGACCTGGCGGCGACGTACCTGGCGATCGGGCTCGATCCCGAGCGCGCGATCCTCTTCCAGCAGAGCCGCGTGCCCGAGGTGTGCGAGATCACGTGGCTCCTGTCCTGCGTCACCGGCATGGGGCTGCTCGAGCGCGCCCACTCGTACAAGGACAAGGTCGCCCGTGGGATCAAACCCTCGGTCGGACTGTTCACGTACCCGATCCTGATGAGCGCCGACATCATCGCGTACGACGCCGACGTGGTGCCGGTGGGCAAGGACCAGGTCCAGCACGTCGAGATGGCCCAGGACATGGTCACGCACTTCAACACGCGCTACGGCGATGTGTTCAAGCGCCCCGAGTACCGCCTCGCCGAGAACGCGACGATGCACAAGGTGCTCGGTCTCGACGGCGAGAAGATGAGCAAGAGCTACGGCAACGACATCTGGATGTTCGAGTCCGGCAAGAAGCTCAAGAAGCGCGTGGGCCAGATCGTCACCGACAGCCGTCCGCCCGAGGAACCCAAGGATCCCGACGGACTGTTCCTGTTCGATCTGCTCGCCCTGTTCCTCGAACCCAGCGAACTCGGCGAGTGGAAGGAGAAGGTGCGCGTCGGCGGTGAGGGCGCACCCGGCTACGGCCACCTGAAGCTGCGCCTGATGGAAGCGATCGAGGAGCACTTCACCGAGGCGCGTGCTCGCTACAGCGAGCTCATGGCCGATCCCGCCGAACTGGACCGCCTCCTGACCCGCGGCGCGGAACGGGCCCGTGAACGCGCCGTCCGCGTGCGCGATCGGGCGTACGCTGCTTGCGGTCTGCGCTGACCGCTCGCTCCCCCTGCGCCCCCGACCGAATCGACTCCCATGCGTCACTCGATCACGACCCTCCGCCCGCTCGCCTCGCGCCTCCACGTCGCCGCTCTGTGCGGCGCGGCGCTCGTCCTCGTCGCCAGCTGCGGCAGCACACCCGACGCGCCCGACGACACCGCGGTCGTCGACGGCGTCGCGCTCGAAGCGCCCGCGCCGTGGACCGACGCCTTCGTCGAGAAGGTCTACATCTTCGCCGACGTCATCACCGTCGAAGGGCCCGCGGGCCTGCGCACGCACTGCGCCGTGGTCCAGGACGACGCCTCGTACGACTACGACCTGGCGACGACCGAACGCGGACTCGTGCAGACCCTGTCGGTCAAGCCGGGCGCGCTCCAGCCCACCGCCAACGTGTTCCTGGACAACTGGGAGTTGCGCGGCTTCCAGCGCGTCGTCGTGACGGAACGTCCCCAGCGCGACGGCGAGGTCATCGTGCGCGCCACCGGCCGCGTCGGCGCCCAGCTGCCCGAGGGCCGCGTCGAGGGTTCCACGTTCGAGCGCCGCTTCGTGGTCGGTCAGTGAACGCTGGCGCCGCGCAGGTGGACACCGTGCGACGACGGGCGGGCTCCCTCGCCGCACTCGGCAGTTGGTTGGTCGCGGTGCTCCTGCTCGTCGGATGCGCCGGGACGCGCGTCGAGCCTTGGGAGTCGAACTCGGGGCCGTACGACGTGCTCACGCCGGGCGAGCTGAGCGAACTGGCGGCGGCGCGTGCGGAGTTCGACGCCGGGCGGCCGCGCGAGGCTCGCGAACGGCTGTTGGCCCTGCTCGCCGAGCGGCCGCGCAACCTGTTCGTCGCCACGCTGCTCCAGGACGTCGAGCTCGAACTGCTGCGCACCGGTCGCGATCTGCCGGAGCTCGACACGGCCCTGGCCGCCTCGACCCTGACCGACGACGGGGCACCGGCCGTGCGTCTGCGGCGCTGGTACCGACTGCGCGCGGACGGCGGCCCGAAGAACGCGTTCGATCTGGTGCTCGCAGCCCGTGTCGAGGGCGACTCGCCGGCCGCGCTGCGTCTGCTCGACAGCGCGATCGAGGCCGACGCCAACTGCATCTGGGCGCACTTCGGTCGCGCCTACGTGCTCCTGCGGGAGGGCGATCTCGAGCAGTGCCGCCTGTCACTGGCCCGCGCGGTCGACCTGGACGCGGGGCACCCCCGCGTGCGCCGGCTCGAAGCCACGCTGCTCGAGCGCCTCGGCGAGGTGAAGGCCGCGCGTCGGTTGCTGACCGAGTGGGTCGAGCGCGTCGCCGAGGATCCGCGTGTCTCGGCCGGCGACGTCGTGGACTCGCGCCTCGACCTGGTGAACGCGGACCTGGTGGACGGGCGGACGGCAGCGGCGCTCGAGCAACTCGACGACATCGAGACCGAGGATCCGTCCCGGCGCGCGCGTGCTCTGCTCCTGCGCGCCGCCGCACTGGCCGAGTTGGAGCGCCACGAGGAGAGCATCGAAGCCGCCCTCGAGTCGCGCTTCTACGCACCCGGCGACTTCCGCAGTCACGTCCAGGAGGCGATCGTCCTCCAGGACGGGTTGGCCGATCTCGAAGGGGCGCTGGAAGCCTGGCGCACCGCGGTCGAACTGGCCGCGACCCTGGCGCCGACCGACGGGGCCGCGGCGATCGCGTTGCAGCGTGCGCGCATCGAGGTCGAGCGCCTCGAGGACCAGCTCCATCCGTCGGACGCGAGCCTGCTCCCCGAACGGTGATCGTCGTTCTCCAACGGGTGCACTCCGGCGCGCGCGTCCGCGTGGACGGCGAGGTGGTGGGGGCGATCGAGGGCGCGGGACTGGTCGTGCTGCTGGGCGTCCTCGCCGGCGACACCGAGCGCGAGGCCCTGGCGCTGGCCGAACGCACCGCCCGGTACCGCGTCTTCCAGGACGACGAGGGGCGCATGAACCGCTCGCTGCTCGACGTGGGCGGCGGCGCGCTTTTGATCAGTCAGTTCACGCTCGCCGCCGACGGTCGCAAGGGGCGCCGCCCGTCGTTCGACCGCGCGGCGCCACCGGCCGAGGCCGGGCCCCTGTACGAACGCTTCGCCGCCCACCTCACCGAGTTCGGCGTCGCGTCCGTCGCCACCGGCCGCTTCGGCGCGTTGATGGAGGTGGAGTTCGTGAACCACGGGCCGGCCACGTTCCTGCTCGAGCAGTAGGGCGGCCGTTCCGGCGACCGAGTCGGCCGCCCCGTCGCGCGCGTCGCCGCGCTCCGAGCCGCGTGCTCGCACCTGAAATCGACTTCGAAGTGCGGATCCTCGGACCGGCTCGAACGCCGCGCACGGCGTCCGACCCCGCTCTCAGCGCGCTCCAGGCGGGGTCTCGGCACACGCGCGACCCCCGCGCCCTCGCCGCCGTCCCAACTCCTTTCCGCACAAGGGCTCAACCGAGCGCGACGCCGGAGTCGATGCACGGGGGTCGAAGGGAACCCGCGCCGGGCGGGGTCCGTCCGATTTCCTCCAAAGGGGGCGCAAGTGCGTCGCTGAAAAGGGGATAACAGCGTTCCGCGCCGTTGCGTGGTCGATCGTCGCACCGTGAGCGGCGATCTCACCCTCGAACGCTTTCTCGAGTACCTCCGGCGCCCCCAACGCTCCCCGCTCCCATGGGCAATCGGGTCCAAACAACGACGAAGAAGGATCTCGTCAACCGCATCGCGGACGAGACCGGCCAGACCAAGGTCGTGGTGAAAGAGATCGTCCAGCGCTTCCTCGACGAAGTGATCGACGAGCTCGCATCCGGCAACCGTCTCGAGTTCCGCGAGTTCGGCGTGTTCGAGGTGCGTGAGCGCGCCGCGCGCCGCGCCCAGAACCCCCGCACGCTGCAGAAGGTCGAAGTGCCGTCGAAGCGCGTGGTGAAGTTCAAGGTGGGCCGCCTGATGCGCGAGAAGGTCGAGGATCCGCCCGAGGAGGAGCCGGTGGTGAAGCCCGAGCCCGAGAAGCTCGAGCCCGCCAAGCCGCCGATCCCGCGGCCGAGCTCGAACTCGCCCTTCTGAGCCCGTCCAGCCTCGGTCCGCCGTCGCCACACGCGATCGCGAGCAGTTGAACGGCGCGCGGCCGGACCTCGTCGAGGTCCGGCCGCGCGTTCGTCGTATCCGGGCGGTCGCCGCCGCCGCGGGTTCAGAGCACCAGCTCGAGGGCCAGGGCGTCCGTCGTCGCGCCGACCGTGGCGGTCCCGAGGTCGATCGAGAGGGCCGCGTGGTGCACGGTCGAACCGACGAGCTGGGGGAACAGGCCCGGCGGCAGGCCGAAGCGGACCTCGGCCGCGCCGCTCGCGTCCAGGAAGCCGATCGAGTCCAACAGGCCGACCGAGCCGGGACCCTGCAGGGTCAGGGTCGTGTAGGCGTCGGCGACGAGCGGGAGCACGCTCCCACCGAGCGACACCCCCGGCGCGGTGCCGGAGAAGCTGCCGAGCACGAAGAACAGGTTGCCGGCCCGGGCCGCTCCCAGACCGATCCGCATGACCTGACGACCGCCGCACGCGAGCGAGATGGCGCCGTGGCTCGGCGCGTCCCACTGGCTCTCGAGCACGTTGCTGCGCGCGTACAGCGTCGCGAAGGGGAAGGCGCCCACGTCCGAGCGCGATCCGTCGGGATCGAAGAGCGTCGGATCGCCCGCGTCGATGCAGGACGAGTTCGAGCGCAGGTGGTAGTCCGCGCCGACCGACTGGTCCACGAAGCGCGGCGGCGCGTCGAAGTTCCCCGCCCCCGTGGAGCCGCCCTCCACGTTCGACCAGGTCACCGTCGGCGAACCGTCGAGCGGAGCGCCAGGCGTGTTGTCGCGCACGATGCAGTTGCGCACCGTCGCGGCACCGTAGATGGCCGCCCCTTGGGTGTTCCCGCCGGAGACGAGCGTGTTGCCGACGATCGTGCAGTTCTCGAGCGTCGTGCTCGAGGTGCCCCAGACCGCGCCGCCGTAGGCGCCGAAGATGTTGCCCGCTCCCTGGTTGTTCGCGATCACCGTGCCGCGGACGAGGACGGTGGCGGAGGAGTGCACGGCGAGACCTGCGCCCTTGGCCGGATCGCCGAACACGATGCGGTTCGAGACCACGACCGAGTCGATGATCGACGCGCTCCCACCGGTCAGGTACAGGCCGCCGCCGTCACCGCCGGTCGCGGTGTTGTCGGCCACGATGCACTCGACCAGCTGCGGTGCGCCGTAGAGGCCGCCGCCGTGGCTGAGCGACGCCGTGTTGTTCCGGATCACGCAGCGGCGCATCACGGGCGTGCCCGAGACGCCGCCGCCGAACTTGCCCGAGTTGTTGCGCACGACGCAGTCCTCGATGGTCGGGGTCGCACCGCTCACCGCGATGCCGCCGGCGCCGATCGCCGCGGCGCCGCCCCGCACGGTGAAGCCGCGCAAGAGCGAGTCGGTGCCCTCCGCGTTCGCGAACCGCACCACCGGGCCGCTGGCCTGACCGTCGAGCGTGGTGAGCCCCGCACCCCCGACGCCGACCACGTCGATCGCCTTGCCGGCGAAGTCGATCGTCTCGAGGTAGGTGCCGGGCTGGACGAGGATGCGGTCGCCGTTCGCGGACGCGTCGATCGCGGCCTGGATGCTCTGGCCGGGCGCCACGGGGATGTCGGTCGCGAGCGCCAGCGGACCGAGCAGGGCGGCGGCGAACAGGGCGTGGAAGGTGGCTTTCAGTGTGGCTCTCGGGCAGGTGCCGAGCGAGGGGGTCGAGTTCTTCACGGGAGTCCTTCGTATCGATCCTTCGGAGGTCGCGAGCACGCCAGCGCGGCGCGTCGTTCGGCCTCCGTGCTGACCATCCAAGTCGGGATCCGCTCGGGGGTCCCATGACGATCCGTACACACGACGTGCCTCCGCGAGTGTGTGGCGTCGAGCGCAGCCGACTAGACTCGGCGCCACCCTCGTCGCGCCCGATCTCCACCGCGCCTCTCAATGAGCACCGGTTCCATGCTCCTTCGACTCCTCATCGTCCTCGCCGCTCTCGTCCACTGCGCCGCGCCGGCAACGGCACAAGGGTGGCCGTTCGGCGCGGGCGGACAAGGCCAACGCGGCGGCGACTACTGGAACCTCGGACCCCTGGGAGCGAAAGCCGAGACCGGCGCCGTGTCCACCGTGGCCGCCGACGCCACCGGCCGCACGAGCGTGTCGGGCGACGTGCCGTTCCTCGACGGCGGCCCGGCCGAACTGGTGCTCGCGGTCGTCGATCCCGAGGGGCCGGCCGGTCGCGCGGGGCTGACGGTGGGGGACGTGATCACCGGCATCGGCGGCAAGCGCTTCAAGGAGGACGAATCGCTCGAGGCGCTGGCCGACGCGCTGGTCAAGGCGCGCGCGAAGGGCGAGATCGAGCTGGCCGTCGAGAAGAACGGCGAGAAGTCGCGCGTCACGATCACGCTGCCGCTCGGCCCCGAGGTCGGCATCGTCGACAAGGACCCGCTGTCCGAAGAGGCGCGGCGTGCGGCGCAAGGGTTCGCGCTGCGCTTCCTCGCCGGTGAACAGGCCGAGGACGGTGGACTGCCGGCCGGTCTGTCGGGTGGAACGGGCCGCGTGGTCAACGCATCGCTCGCCGGTCTCGCGTGGATCAGCGGCGGCTCGACGCTCGAAGCGGGTGACTTCGCCGAGAACCTCGTCGAGGCGGTCGGCTTCGTCTGCGCGCAGATGGAGGAGAAGATGGGCCAGGAGCTGCCGCGCACCGATCCCGGGGTGGCCAACTGGGACCAGTCGAACTGGTCGCTCGTCTACGCCGGGCTGTTCCTGGGCGAGGTCCACGCCCTGGCACCGAGCGATCGCGTGAAGGACGTGCTGGCGTTCATCGCGTCCGACCTCGTGCTGCGCCAGGAGAAGTCGGGCGGCTACGCGCACGGTCCGGGCGGGCCGAACGCGCTCGACTACATCGAACTGAACATCGTCGGTTCCCTGGCGCTGATGGCCTTCGGCGCCGCCGAACGCGCGGGCGTCGAGATCGACGAGGACGCGGTGGATCGGCTCGTCGAGTACCTGGACGATTCGTCGTCCGGCGGCGGCGTGGGCTACTCGACCGGCGACGGTCAGCAGGGCATGGGCAACATCGCGCGCAGCGCCGCCACCTGGCGCGGCATGGTGCTGGTGGGCCGCGGCAAGGACGGCTTCGCCAAGCAGACGAAGAACTACGCCAAGAAGGAGGCCACGAACTTCCTCGGCGGGCACGCGTCGCTCATGCAGCACATCTTCTTCGGCGGCATCGCGGCCGCGGCGCTCGGCGGATCCGACCTGAAGAAGTGGTACGGGGCGATGGAGCGCGAGTTCGTCCTCGCCCAGGCCCACGACGGTTCGTACCAGCCGCGTCCGTTCCAGGAGACCGCCAACCTGAACAGCAACGGCGACGTGACGATGGGCACGGCCTGGACCACGGCGAGTTGGGCGATCCTGCTCGCGCTCGACTTCGAGGACGGTGGGCTGCCGCTGATGGTCGGGGCGGACTGAGGAGGTTGGTGGCGAGCGCGTGGGACTGGTCGAACGAGTCGAACTAGTCGAACGGGTCGTCCTTCTCGATCTTCCAATGGGGGAGCGGCTGCTCGAGCATCCCATGGGCCTTCGGGTCGAAACCGTCCGGGAACACGTTGCTCGCGTCGTAGGTCGCGAACTCGAACCGTGAGCCCTCGACCTTCGAGCGGCTCAGGTCGGCTCCCTCGAGCGTCGCGTAGCGGAAGTCGCAGTCGCGCAGGTCGCAGTCGGTCCACTCTGAGTTGCCTCCGAGTCCGTCGTACCCGATGTTGGAGCCGACGAAGCTGGACCCGCGAAAGTCGCACTCCTTGTGGAGCGTTCCACCGAGTTCGATTCCACGGAAGTCGCTGTGGCGTGCACGGACCTCGGACCAGCTCCCCCAGTACAGAACCTCGTACGAGAACGTGCACCCATCGAGGTTGGTGCGGTTGAGCCGTCTGACCTTCTGCTCATCGTCGAAGGCACACCCAGAGAGCTCTTCGTCATCGAGCTCGACATCACAGTCGTAGTCGTCGGTGGAACGTCCCGAGCTGCCCGGCATGCGCAACGACGTCCACGCGACGCGTCCGAGTCGGTCGCGAAGCGCGGCCGTAGGCATGCGATCGAGTTTCTTCGTTCGCTGCAGATCGAGCCACGCGTCGATGTGGATCCGGCCGTGCGACGAGATCGCGAAGCCTCCGCTGTGGCGCGTGCGATCGTCGAACAGGAAGGGCTTGTCTTCGAGGTCGCTCTCGAAGCTGCCGCGCACGTCGGCGCCCGAGAGGTCCGTGAGGAGATCTTCGAACGGCCAGTGATCCGTGTCGACGTACCCCGTCGCATCCCGCAGGTCCGCGTCGCGCAGGCTCGCGGCGCCCAGGTCGCAGCAGTTGAGCTTGGCCTCCCGCAGGTCCGCGCCGGTCAGGTCGGCCATGAACAGGTCGCTCGCCTCGAGGTTCGCGCCATGCAGATTCGCACCCGCCAGCCGCGCCCGTCGCAGGTTCCGCTCGCGCAGGTCCGCACGACGCAGATCGACCCCGCGCAGGTCCGCGCGGCACAACGGCCCGACGCCGCGCCACAGTTCGCGTCCGTCGAGATCCACGATGACCTCGGTGGGGAACGCGTGCACGGGCGGCGGCGCGGCGAGCAGGCGCTGCAGTTCGGCGGGGTTCGGTCCGGGCATCTTCATCGGGCTCGCGTGATCGAGACTCGAGAACGACCAGCGGCGCTCCTCGTCACCTTGGACGAGGGGCGCCGCTGGTCTCAGGCTCGCGCACGTCGCTCGAGTCTCACGGCCGCACGCTGGCGCGCTCGACGACGGAGTCGCCGTGCACGGTTGCACCCTTCGCGGCCGCGAGCCCGCGGTCGATGTCGGCCAGGAGGTCGTCCACGTGCTCGATGCCGACCGACAGGCGCACGAGGCCGTCGGCCAGGCCGGCGGCGCGGCGCTCCTCGGCCGGGATCGCGGCGTGGGTCATGATCGGCGGCACCTCGATCAGGGACTCGACGCCGCCCAAGGACTCGGCCAGGGCGAAGACCTCGGTCGCGTTGCAGAAGGCCACGCCGGCATCGACGCCGCCGACCAGCTCGAAGCTCACCATTCCGCCTCCGCTCGCCATCTGGCGCTGGGCCAGGTCGAACTGCGGGTGCGACTCGAGGCCCGGGTAGATCACGCGATCGACCAGCGGCGACGCCTCGAGGTGCTTCGCGACGGCCAGCGCGTTCTCGGCGTGGCGGTCCATCCGCACGTGCAGCGTCTTGAGGCCGCGCAGCACGAGGAACGCGTCCATCGGGCCGAACTGGGCGCCGTACGCGTTCTGGTGGAAGGCGATCTCTTCGCGCAGCACGGGATCGTTGCCCATGACCGCGCCGCCGACCACGTCCGAGTGTCCGCCGAGGTACTTGGTCAGCGAGTGCACGACCAGGTCGGCCCCGCGCTCGAGCGGACGCTGCAGGTAGGGCGTCGCGAAGGTGTTGTCCACCACGCACAGCGCGCCGTTGTCGTGGGCCAGTTTGGCCGCCTTCTCGATGTCCACCAGCTTGAGCAGCGGGTTGGTCGGCGTCTCGAGGTGCAGGTAGTCGGTCGGCGCCTTCTTCAGCGCTGCCTCGATCTGCGACAGGTCGCTCGCGTCCACGAACTCGAACTGCACGCCGAACTGGCCGAAGCACTTGTTGAAGAGCCGGTGCGTGCCGCCGTAGAGGTCGTTGCTGGCGACGATGCGCGAGCCCGACTTCAGGCGCTGGACCAACGACCCGATGCCCGCCAGCCCGCTCGCGAAGCACAGGCCCCACTCGGCGCTCTCGAGGCTCGCCAGCGCGTTCTCGAGCACGGTCCGCGTCGGGTTCGTCGTGCGCGAGTACTCGTAGCCCAGGCGCGGTTCACCCGGCGCGGTCTGCTCGTAGGTCGAGTTGAAGTAGACCGGGGTCATCAGGGCCCCGTTCTCGGGGTTCGGCTGCTGACCGGCGTGGATGGCGCGGGTCTCGATACGGGTGTTCTTCGCGTTCTTCATGGGGCGGAGCGGTTCGGCGGCGGCTTCGCGGCGCGCGAGGGGCGCGGCGTCGCGGACGCTGTGGCGCGAGAGTCTGCCACAAGCACCCACCCGAGGCAGGGTCCGGACGCCCGCGTCGACTATCCTCGTGCCGCTCGTCGCCCGCTCGACCCTCCCCGGGGACCGAGGCCGCGCGACGACGCCCGCTCCGCCACCCATGTCCGCACCCAACGAATCGACGCCGACCGCAGCGGCGCCCCTGCGCATCGCCATGTGGTCCGGCCCTCGGACCCTGTCGACGGCTCTCTTGCGCTCGTTCGCGAACCGGCCCGACACGATCGGCGTGGACGAGCCGTTCTACGCCCACTACCTGCACGCGACCGGCGTCCAGCACCCGGGCCGCGACGAGGTCATGGGCTCCCAGCCGATCGAGCCGGACGAAGTGGTCGCCCAGCTGCTCGCGCCGCTGCCGGGTGGGCGGACGGTCCACTACCAGAAGCACATGGCCCACCACCTGCTGCCGGGGATGCCCCGGGACTGGCTGGACCAGGTGCGCTGTGTGTTCCTGCTGCGCGATCCGGCGCGCGTGATCACGAGCTACACGCGCGTCGTCCCGGACGCGCGGCCCGAGGACCTGGGCGCGCCCCAGATGGTCGAGCTGTTCGAACGCGAGCGCGCGCGGCTCGGCACGACGCCGCCGGTCATCGACAGCTCGGACGTGCTGGTCGATCCGCGCGGGATCCTCTCGCGCCTGTGCGAACAACTCGGCATCGAGTTCAGCGAGCGGCAGCTCTCGTGGGCGCCGGGGCCGCGGCCGTTCGACGGCGTCTGGGCGCGCTACTGGTACGCCGGCGTCGAGAAGTCCACGGGCTTCGGTCAGCCGCGCGAGGATCCGGTGCAGCTTCCCGAGCGCTTCCGGGATCTTCACGACGAGTGCGAGCGTCACTACCGCCACCTGTGGGAGCACCGGATCCGGCTCGAGCCCTGATCCGCCGCCCCGAACTGGCCGACTTCTTGCCGAGCGATGCTGCAAACCTTCGACGAGCGCAACCGCGATCTGATCGTGAACGTGGCCGGGAATCTGGTCCACCGTGACCAGGCCGGCGTCAGTCCCTTCGACTCCGCGGTCCAAGGTGGCGACGCCGTGTGGGAGGGCTTGCGTCTGTACGACGGGCGCATCTTCGCGCTCGAAGAACACCTCGAGCGACTCGAGCACTCGGCGAAGGCGCTGGCGTTCGATTCTGTCCCGACGCGCGACGAACTGGTCGAGCAGATCCGCCGCACGCTCGCCGCGAACTCGATGACCGACGGCGTGCACATCCGGTTGACGCTGACGCGCGGCGTGAAGATCACGAGCGGCATGGATCCGCGCCTCAACCAGTCCGGCCCGACGTTGATCGTGCTGGCCGAGCACAAGGCGCCGGTCTACTCGAAGCGCGGCCTGTCGCTGATCACCAGTTCGGTGCGCCGCTTCCCTCCGGACTGCATGGATCCGAAGATCCACCACAACAACCTGATCCAGTCGATCATGGCCAAGGTCGAGGCGAACGCGGCCGGGGCGGACGACGCGCTGATGCTCGATCGCAACGGCTTCGTGGCCGAGACGAACGCGACGCACCTGTTCATCGTCGAGCGCGGCACGGCCGAGAACGGGGCTCGGCGCGGCAGCGACGGAGCCTTCGAGCCGGTCGTGCGCACGCCGCGCACCGTCGCCTGCCCCGAGGGCGTCACGCGCCGCACCGTGATCGAGCTGTGCGACGAGCTGGGCATCGTGCGCGAAGTGACAGACCTGTCGCTGACCGAGTTCTACCGTGCCGACGAGTGCTTCTGCACCGGCACGATGGGGGAGCTCGCGCCGGTCACGACCATCGACGGGCGCCGGATCGGCCGCTCGGATGGTGGGGCTGGCGACGTGCCGGGCCCCGTGACCGCGCGACTGTCGGCGGCCTTCACCGCTCACGTCGCGAAGAGCGGCACGCGCGTCGTCTGATCCGACGCACGGACTCGCCATGGGAAGTCGCAAGGAACGCCGGCAGCGGCAGGAGAGCCAGCGCCGCGCCGTCGCCGTGGTGGAGCAGGCCGAAGCGGTGAGCGTCGCGCCGAGCCTCGACCAGATGGCGGCCGACGCGCTCGACTGGGAGAACCTGCGCGCGCGGCTCGCGGTGTTCGCGTCGTCGGCGCTCGGTCGCCGCGCCGTGCTCGAACTCGCGCCGCGCGACGACGACGACGCGCGTGCCGCCCTCGCCCGCACGAAGGAGGCGCTGGCGCTCGGTGACGACGAAGCGCCGACCAGCGACCTGTCGGATCCGATCGGACCGCTCGCTCGCGCGCGTGCCGGCGGCCAGGTGCTCGGGCCGGACGAGCTGCTCGGCCTGCTCGCGTTCCTGAAGGCCACGACGCGCCTGTCGGCCTGGCTCGAGGCGCACACGGACCGCGCGCCGCGTCTGGCGGAGCTCGGTCGCGGGCTGCCGCGACTGAACGCGCTCGAAGCGTTGCTCGAGGCCGGACTCGACCGCCGCGGCGACGTGCGCGACGACGCGTCGCCCAAGCTCGCGCGCCTGCGCCGAGCCGAGTTCGACCTGACCCAGCGCATCGAGAAGAAGGTCAAGGCGATCGCCAACCGGCCCGAGGTGCGCGGCGTGCTCGCGCCCGGCATGGCGGGCTCGGTGCACATGCGCGACGGCCGCGCGGTGCTGGCGGTGAAGGCCAAGTCCCTGGGCCAGGTGCCCGGGATGGTGCACGACTACTCGGGGTCGGGCGACACGGCGTTCGTCGAGCCGCGCGACGTGATCGAGCTCGGCAACGAGCTGTCGGCCGTGCGCGCCGACGTGCAGCACGAGGTGCAGCGCCTGCTGGTCGAGTGGACGCGCACGGCGCTCGAGCACGAGGAACGCATCGCGCGATTGGCCGGTCGCATGGCCCAAGTGGAACTCGCTCTGGTGGGCAAGCGCTACGCCGAACGCTTCGCCTGCCACGTGCCCGAAGTCGCGACGGTGGCCGAAGGACTGGTGCTGCGCGGCGCGCGCCATCCGCTCTTGGCCTGGCAGGTGGAGGCGGGCGAGCTGGATTCCGTCGTGCCGCTCGACCTGCGCCTCGGCGATCCGTTCCGCGTGCTCGTCATCACCGGCCCGAACACCGGCGGCAAGACCCTGTCGATGAAGACGGCGGGGCTGGCGGCGCTGTTCGTGCGCCTCGGTCTGCCGTTCCCGTGCGCGGCCGGTTCGAAGGTGCCGCTGTACACCGGCGTCGTCGCGGACATCGGCGACGAGCAGGGCGTCGAACAGAGCCTCTCGACCTTCAGTGCGAGCCTCGTGCGCATCGCCGAAGGTCTCGAGCGCGCCGGTCCCCGCACGCTGTTCCTGCTCGACGAGCTGGGCGGCGGAACCGATCCGGCCGACGGCGCGGCGCTCGGTTCGGCGCTGCTCGAGTGGTTGCTCGCAAAGCAGGCGCCGACGATCGCCAGCACGCACATCGGGCGCCTGAAGGAGTTCGCGTTCGCGTACGCGGCGGCCGAGAACGCCAGCGTCGAGTTCGACACCGCCACGCTGCGCCCGACCTACCACCTGATCGTCGGCGCGCCGGGCGAGTCGCGCGGCCTGGCGATCGCGCGGCGGTTGGGACTGCCGAAGGAGGTGCTCGACCGCGCCGAGGCCTTGGTCGAGCGGGGGAGCGACGAAGCGACCAAGCTGCTCGGCGACATCCAGGGCGCGCGCATCGAGGCGGAACGCTCGCGCTCGGCCGCGGCGGACCTGGACGCGCGCGCCGCCGAACGGTTGGCCGAGCTCGAGACCGAACGGGCCGACCTGGCCGCGCGGCAGTCGCTGCTCGAGGACGAGGCCCAGCGCGAGCTCGAGCTGCGGCTCGGTCCGGTGCGCGACGGGATCGCGGAGCTGACGAAGATCGCGGCCCAGGTCTCGGGTGCGGCGCGCGCGACGATCGAGGAGCGGCTCACCGAGTTGCGCGGTGCCGTGCGCGCCGCGTCCGTCTCCGAGCGCCGACGCGCCTTCGAAGAGGGCCTGGGCAAGGGCGACTTCGTCTACCTCCCGCGGCACCGAAAGCGCTGCCAGGTGCTGAAGGTCGACCACGGTCGCGGCATGCTGCGGGTGCGCCTGGGCCGCATGGACCTCGAGGTGCGCATCGACGAGGCGACGGGGTTCGAAGAGCTGTAGCGTCGAGCGGGCCGTGACGCGGTTCGCCCGAGACCGGCAGCCCGAGAGTCCTCGCCGCTCGGGCCCCGCGACCCACTAGGCTGCGTGCGCCCGAGCAGCGATCCGAACGACCGACGCACCACTCGCGAGACCCAGCGGCGCGAGCGCCGACCACCCGCGCCACTTGGAACGACCGACGTGACCACGCTTCGATACACCACCGCCGGCGAGAGCCACGGCCCCGCGCTGACCGGGATCCTCGAAGGCCTGCCGGCCGGGCTCGCGCTGTCGAAGGAACGCATCGACGCCGAGCTGATCCGGCGCCAGGGCGGGTACGGGCGCGGCGGGCGCATGCAGATCGAGACGGACCTGGTCGACATCACGGCCGGGATGCGCGCGGGCCGCACGCTGGGTTCGCCGCTCGCACTCGTGCTGAAGAACGCGGACGCGACGATCGAGGAGCTGCCCGTGCCCGGCAACGCGCGCCCCGGCCACGCGGACCTGGCGGGCAGTCAGAAGTTCGGCGAGCTGGACACGCGCGCGGTGCTCGAGCGGGCGTCGGCGCGCGAGACCGCGATCCGCGTCGCGTTGGCCGGCGCCGCGCGCCAGTTGATCGAGCACTTCGGCGTGCGCGTGTTCGGTCACGTGGTCGAGCTTGGCGGCGAGCGGTTCGCACCGTCCGATGTGCGCGGTGATGCACAGGGCGATGGGCTGGGCGACGCCGAGCTGCCGCCGGTCGACGAACGCGAGCAACGCCGCGACGCGAGCCAGTTCTATTCGCTCTTCCCCGAACGCGACGAGGCCTTCATCGCCAAGGTCGACGCCGCGAAGGAAGCGGGCGACACGCTCGGCGGCGTGTTCGAGGTGCGCGCCTGGGGCCTGCCGCCCGGCCTCGGCAGCCACGCGTCGGGTCCCGAGCGCCTGACCTCGCGCCTGGCCGGCGCGCTAATGTCGATCCCCGCGATGAAGGGCGTCGAGTTCGGTCTCGGCTTCGAGGCCGCGCGCCGTCCGGGCAGCCGTGTGCACGACGCGATCGATCCCGCGGAGGCCTCCGACTCCGCCGATGGATCCGATCCGGTCGCGTCGCCGAACGGTCGCTTCCGCCGCCGCACGAATAACGCCGGCGGCCTCGAGGGCGGCATGACCACGGGCGAGGAACTCGTCGTGCGCGTCGCGATGAAGCCGATCAGCACCCTGCGCCGCGGCCTCGACACCGTGGACTTCGAGACGAACGAGACCGTGCGCGCCACCTACCAGCGCAGCGACGTGACCGCCGCGCCGGCCGCGAGCGTGGTGGGGGAGGCCTTGGTCGCGTTCGAGCTGGCGAGGGCCTGGCGCGAGAAGTTCGG
The DNA here is from genome assembly GCA_007750655.1 of Rohdeia mirabilis. Lineage (GTDB taxonomy): Bacteria > Planctomycetota > UBA1135 > UBA1135 > Rohdeia > Rohdeia mirabilis. Next base: position 3,853,988 of record CP036290.1, on the reverse strand, counting down.
CGGCGACGCCATGTCGCAGGTCACCGCCGCGGTCGAGTTCTATCGCGAGCAGCTGCGGAGCTTGTGATCGGTACGGCGTCAGGCACGAAAGTGCCACCGGCCCGCAACGACGCTGCGATTCGCAGCGTCGTTGCGGGCCGGTGGCACTTTCGTGCCTGACGCCGTACCGATCACACCGTCGACACCACCTCTCGCGACTGCGTCGCCGGCGACCCAACGTCGCTCGAGCCGTCGGCGTAGACCGCCGATGCGCTCCGCCCTCGCCACCCCTGTCGGTCGACTCGTCGCCCCGATGCTCGCACTCGTCGGGTGCGCGGTGCCCGTCGCTCCTGGAGCGATCGAGCCGGCGCCCCTCGCAATAGGGTCGATCGAGGTCGCCGAATGCCCGCTCGACGAGGACCGTCTCCCGTCCCAACGCGTTCACGAGGCGCCCGATCTCGACGTGGACGAGTGGCTCGTGGTGCTCGACCGGCCCGAGGCGCCGATCGACCTGGGCGTCCTGGCGCTCGGCCTGCTCACGTCGAACGACGAACCGACCGTAGGTGGTGCGCCCGCGCCGCGCCTGCCCGGTGTGAAGTGGCAAGCGGGGCGACCGGGAGAGACCGCAGATGTCCTCGTGGCGCAGGGCACGCTCGAAGCGCCCTACCGCGAAGACCGCATGCTGCGCGTGCGCGGTGCCGAGGTGGTCGTCTTCAACGGGAAGCCGCTGCTCGGTGAAGGCCGAGGACCGCGCACCACAGGCTGGCCGGTCGAGGTGCGCGCGGGTCGCAACGAAGTCGTGCTCTTCGGCGTGGACGGCGAGTTCGAGTTCGATCTGTGGAAGCCGCGCCACCGCCTGGTGCTCGGGATCGAAGAGGCCCTCTTCGAACACGCGACGCGAACGGCTCACCACGACGGGATCAGCATCCCAGTGTTCAACGCCTCGGCCGCGCGGGTCGAGGAGCTGCACTTCCACTACGGCGATCCGGTCACCGCCCCGCTCGCGTCGACGTTCCTGCCCGACGCGTGGGCGTGCTTCGGGGGGATTGAACCAATGGGCTTCGTCGAGCGGGGTCTCTGGGAGGATCCTGGTGAGGGAGGTCCGCTCCACTTTCCCGTAGAGGTCTACGCCGAGATGGATGGCGAGGAGTCCGGGAATCGCCAGTACGTGAGCTTCTCGGCTCCGCCTCGGTCAGCGATGAGCGCCGCGGACCCGAGGGAGCGCATGCTGCAGCTTCCGCACGTGTTCGAAGGGATGGAGCACCCGCCTCGCGTCTACTTCGTCGTCGGCACGTCGGGCGACGTCCACGCGGTCGCGGCGCACCGAGCCTTGGCCAACTTCGACGCCATGGTGTACGCGGCGGCGTGTGGGGACACGAGCCTCTACAAGGTGCACGTGCTCACCGATCGGGCGTATCAAGTGGAAGCCACATCCGGACCGCAGGGTCAACTCGTGCTGTACGGGACGCACGAGGAGAACAGCGTCTGGCGGCAGATCGAGTCCGACGTCCGGTTCGTGGACGCTGCGGTTCCGTCGAGCCGTGGGTTCGACATCCGAGCCGTGAGCGAGGCGCGGCTCACCACCGATGATGCTCCGACCCAGTGTGTCGCGACGCGCGTCACCGGCGACGGCGGCCTCGCGCTCGCGATCGCGGGACGTCTCGGAGGCGAACTCGGACGGATGCGGGACGTGCGACGGCTCGTGATGGTCCGGACTGGGACGGCGAAGCTCGAGATCGCCGAGTGATCGGTACGGCGTCAGGCACGAAAGTGCCACCGGCCCGCAACGACGCTGCGATTCGCAGCGTCGTTGCGGGCCGGTGGCACTTTCGTGCCTGACGCCGTACCGATCACTCGAATCGATCCCTCGCCCCGACGTAGGCTGCCCCCGTGCCCGACCCGTCCCACCCCGCCCTGTGGATCGCGCCGCTCCTCGGTGCGCTGTTCGCCGCCCTCTGCCTGTGGCGGTCGTACGTGCTCGCGCTACGCGAACGGCTCGTCGCGAACCTCCCGACCTCGAAGACCACGGGCGTCTTCATCGGCCTCGTCGAACTCGAGGGCCGCGCGCGCACGGACGCACCACTTCGGAGCTTCCTCGCCGAAGAGGACTGCGTCCACTACACCTGGGACGTGAGCGAACACTGGTCGCGCACCGTCACCGAAACCTACACCGACAGCAAGGGCCGCTCCCGGACGCGGACGCGCCGCGAGAGCGGCTGGAAGTCGGTGGCCAGCGGCGGCGACACGATCGACTTCTTCCTCGAGGACGACGAGGGCGAGGTGCTCGTGCGGCCCGCCGGCGCGGACCTCGAGACCGAGACGATCTTCAGCGAGACCTGTGGGCGCTGGGACGACCTCTACTACGCGAAGGGTCCACCGGGCGCCGTCGCACACTCCGACCACCGCCGACGCTTCACCGAGCAGGCGATCGTGAACGGGGCCGACCTCTACATCATCGGCCGCGCCAACGAACGCGACGACGTGGTCGCGCCGCAGATCGCGTTCGAGAAGGACGCGCGCATGTTCCTGATCTCGACGCGCGGTCAGGAAGCGGTGCGCACGTCGCTCGGCCGTGGCTACTGGGGCTGGACGGTCTTCGCGGGGTTCCTCGCGGCGGGCGGCGTCGCGGTGGGGGACGCGATCGCGAACCTCGCGGTCGAGACACGCTGGCCGAACTACGTCCTCGCCGGCGCCCTCACCTGGTTCGCCGTCGCGCCGCTCGTGTGGCTGCTGATGGCCTACAACGGCTTGATCGACCTGCGCCACCGCGTCGAGTCGGCCTGGCGCCAGGTGGACATCCAACTCGAGCGCCGCGCCACGCTCATCCCGAACCTCGTGCGCGCCGTGCAGGCCCTCGCCGGCCACGAGCGCGACACCCAGGAAGCGCTGGCACAGATGCGCACGCAACTCGGCGCGACCGCACCCGGCGAACGCGGCCCGGACCACCACCAGCTGCGCCAGCGCGTGTCGATCCTCGTCGAGCGCTATCCCGAACTCACGGCCGACGTGAACTTCCGTCAGCTGCAGGACGAGTTGATCGCGACCGAACAGCGCATCGCCCTCGCGCGCGCCTACTACAACGAGATCGCCACGCACCACAACGTGCGCCTTCTGACCGTGCCCGAGCGCTGGGTGGCGGCGCTCGCGAACCTTCGGCGGCGCGAGTTGGTGCACGCCGAGGCCTTCGAGCGCGAGGCGGTGGAGGTGCGGCTCGTTGGCGCGGGGACTCCGGCACACGGCGCGGATCCGTCGGCAGAGCATGCGGGCGAGGGCGAGGGCACGGGCGACGACTCCAGCGCCCCGAGCGCCCAGCAGCGCGATTGAACTGCACGGAGCCCCGGTCGCCCCCTGGATTCGTCCGCGCCCCTAGACTCGGGGGCGCGGCGGGCGTCCTCTCGCCGCCCGACTCGCCTCCGACGACCCGCAGACCATCCTCGCCATGCTCGCTCCGACGCTCGCCCTCGCCCTTCTCGCTCCGACCTCACTGCAGCAGGCCGAAGTCGAGACCCTCGGCGGCGGCACGGCGGGCTTCGCCAGCCAGCCGCGCCTCGCGATCGACGGCGCGCCCCTCGTCGGCAAGCCCTTCGGCCTACGGATCACCCACGCGCCCGCGAACTCGGTCGGCGTGATCGCGGCGAGCGCCACCGCGTCGCCCGTGCCCCTGCCCGAGTTCGGAGCCACGGCCCATCCGCTGCCGCCGTACTTCGCATTGGCCGTGGTCGGCACCGATGCGCACGGCGAGTCGCCGGTGATCCTCGCGCTCGCGAACGTGCCGGCCGCCTACGTCGGTGTCGAGTTCCACACGCAGGGCCTCGTCGCCGACCCGGGCGCGGCGGGGTCGCTCGCGTTCACCGCGGCACGCACGATCCGGATGGGCGACAGCGACGGCGCGCTCGACTTCCTGGGGCCGCAGATCCCGCTCACCAGGGGGGCGTCGGTCATCGTGGTGGCGGATGTCGATGCCGACGGGGCCGTCGACCTGATCACGACCTCTCGAGGGGACGACTTCGGCGATCCCGATCGGGTCGAGGTTCGACTCGGCGACGGCACCGGGAGTTATGGCGCACCCAACTTCTTCGATGCCGCGGACGACCGGGTCACGAACGTTCTCACGGCGGACTTCGATCGGGACGGTCATCTCGACCTCCTGCTCGACTACGTGAACTTCTTCGGGCCGGACGCCGACTACAGCGTGCATCTTGGGGCCGGCGACGGGACGTTCACCTCCCTCGGTGGCGTGTCGTTCGGTCAGACGTCCGGCGCGGACTTCCTCGCGGTCGCGATGATCGGAGGCGACGGGTATCCCGATCTGTTGATGCGCGGCGCGCAGGGTGTCGAGGTCCACGAAGGACTCGGGGACGGGACGTTCGCGCCGTGGGCGTCACCGGCCTTCCCGACCGCTCCGCGTGGATTGCGCGGCGGTGATCTGAACGGGGACCGGCGCCTCGACCTGGTCGTCGCCGTCGCCGCGTTCCCGACCGGTCCTCTCGATGTGTTCGTACTCCTCGGCGACGGGAACGGTGCGTTCACGCAGAGTGCGACGTTTCCGCCGTTCTCCAGCAGTCCATGGCCAAGTTTCGACCTCGCGGACGTGGACGGTGACAACGTCCTCGATCTGCTCGTGTTCGGAACGATGGGCCAGGCTGTGGACGACGCGCAGTCGCTCGTCGTGCGGCTCGGCGTCGGAGACGGGACCTTCGGACCCGAGATCCCGAACGTGGACGTGGCGCCGTACGGGATCTTTCTTCCGGAGATCCGCGATCTCGACGGCGACGGGAACTGCGACCTCTTCTTCCAGGCGTCCATCGTCCAGTACGCGCTCGGCAACGGCGACGGGACCTTCGCGCCCGCCGCGGTCCACGCGCGACCCGTGGCGGGATCCGCCCAGGTCCCGGCCGACGTCGACGGCGACGGCCACTTCGACGTCCTGATCTCGTACCCGGATGCGCCGTCGATCCTCGTCCTGCGCGGGCTCGCGGGCGCCCAGCTCGACGCGCCGACCCCGAACCCCTGGGCCGGGCTCGTCGATCTGGCGGTCGGCGACCTCGATCGCGACGGCGTCGACGATCTCGTCTCGGTGGCCGAAGCGTTGACGCTGTCCCCGGTCCGCGTCCTCCTCGGCGGTGGCGATGGCACGTTCGAGCTCTCCTTCGAAGGGACGGCGGGGTTCGACGCGAAGGCTGTCGAGCTCGCGGACCTCGACCAGGACGGTTCCTTGGACATCGTCGTCGCGAACCACGAGTCCGACTCGGTCTCCATCTTCCTGGGCAACGGTGACGGTACGGCGAGCGGACCGATCCACTTCGCGATGGGCGACGGACCGTGGCGCCTCGCGGTCGGTGACGTGGACGGTGACGGCGTGGCCGACGTGCTCACGACGAACCGGAACTCCGACGATGTCACGTATCGTCTCGGGCTCGGCGACGGGACGTTCGCGAGCGTGATCTCGATCCCCGCGGGTGATCGTCCCTACGGACTCGGGCTGGCCGACCTCGACGGCGACGGTGCGAGCGACCTCGTGTACACCAACGAGCCCACCGACACGCTCACCGTCCGTCTTGGCACCGGCGGCGGCTCCTTCGGCCCCGCGGTCGTTCGACCGGTCGGCGATTCGCCGCACCTCGTCGAGATCGTCGACCTCGACGAGGACGGCCACCTGGACGTGCTCGTCGCGAATCGCTACTCGGACGATCTGTACGTCCACCTGGGTGTTGGGGACGGCTCCTTGGCGGACCCGGCCGTGCACGACGTGGGCTCCTGGCCCGTTCGCGTCTCGACGGTGGACGCCGATCGCGACGGGATCCTGGACCTCGTGGTGTGGGACGGCGGCAGTACTCCCGACGAGGCCGCGGTGGTCTGGTTGCGCGGAACTCGACAAGGGGAACTCGCTGCGGCCGAGTCGCTCCTCGACCCCGGGTGGGACGTGATCGGCGACGCGACCATCGACGCCGACGGCGACGGGATGCCCGACCTGGTGGTCGTGCACGCGTTTGGGGCGCTGGGCGTGGTCATGCTCCGCAACCGGCTCTTCGAGTAGGGCGCCACTGCGGTCGCACTTGACGGCTCCGACGCACACTGCGAGAGCGGGGAGCGGTGCGACGCGGGCGCTCGATCTCGCTCCGAGTTGGGCGGGACCGACGCGCCGAGCATCTGGCTCTAGACTCTGTGGCATGAAGGCTCGCACCCTCGTCATGTTGTCGGCGATCGCACTGATCGCCGTGGCCCTCTTCTGGTTGCTGCGCTCGGGCGGTTCCGACGACCTCGCGGCGCTCGAATCGTCGGGAACGGCCGCGGCCGTCGAGCGCGACGCGGAACGGGTCGACGACCTCGCGGACAGCTCGATCCCGGGCGCTCGCGCGGCGCTCGAGGCGGAACCGCAGTCGGCCGCTGTTGCCGAGACGAGTCCGCAGCCCGACCCGTTCGCCGCGACGGACACCAGCGCCGTGTTCGAGGTGGCGGTGACCCACGCCGAGACGGGGGAGCCGGTCGCCGGCCTGCGCGTCGATCTGTACGGCGCCGCGGACGACGACCCGCGCGGCACGACCGGGGACGACGGCGTGGTGCGCTTCGAGGTCGATGCGCGCGATGCCATCGAAGCGGTGCGCATCCATTCGGGCGCGACGACCGTGGAGCTCTACGAGTCGAAGCTGCCGAACGTCCTGCCGGGCGAAGTCGTGCGTTTCGACGCCGTCGTCGGCGCGGGCTGGAGCATCGCCGGTCGGTGCGTCGACGAGAGCGGCCGGCCCGTGGCCGGTGCGACCGTGCGTGGCTGGTGCCGAGGTCGGAACTACGGGGCGTGCGATCGCGAGGTGGTGGCCGACGGGGACGGGCGTTGGCAGCTCGATCACCTCGGTCCCACTGTCTGGGTCCAGGCGCACCACCCCGAACTCGGCCTCGTCTCGGCGATCGGGCTCTCGCAGTACGAGCGCCCCTCGAAGATGGTCGAGCACAGCCTCCTGCTGGTGCCCGGCATCGACCTCGACCTGCGCGTCGTCGACTCCACCGGACGGGGCATCGAGGGCGTGCGCGTGATGAGCGGCGGGAACGCCGCGAGCCAGACGTTGCTCGCCGACGGCGTCACGCGTTCGATCAGTGCCGGACGCATCGACAGCCGTACGGACGCGAACGGCGACATTCGGGTCGAGGGCCTTCCGCCGCGTACCTACGAGTTCCGCTTCACCCACGAGCCGTACGCTCCCTTCATCGAGTTCGTGAAGCTCGACGGGTCAAAGGTCGTGCTCGAACTCGATTCGGGACTCGGCGTCGGTGGTGTCGTGCTCGACGCAGCCGGCGAGCCCGCCGTCGGCGCGACCGTTCGCATCGGCCCGAACTCCCACGGCGACACGTCTCGCGAGGGTGTCACGACCGACGAGAACGGCCGCTTCGTCGTCGGCGGGTTGTTGGATCCGAAGACGCTGCGCCATGCGCCGTGGATCGTCGTCCACCACGAAGGCCACGCCGTGGAGGTCGTGCAGCCCGTCGTCGTCGCTCCGAACGCGGCCGCGCCTGCCGTCGACGTACGGCTCTCGCGCGGAGACTCGATCACGGGGCGAGTGCTGCTCGACGGGCGCCCGGTGGAAGGCGCGCAGGTGTGGGTCGTCTCGGACCGTGAGATGGACGCGAACTTCTTCGAGCGTCCGAACACCTGGGAGATCGCTGGAGGCGGCGGCGAGGCGAGGACGACGCCCGACGGTCGGTTCGAGCTGACGCACCTGCACCTCGGTGACGTGACCGTGCGCGTCCAGCCGCTGTTCGAGCGCGATCGCGCGATGGACTTCACGGTTCCCGCAGGGGCTCGCGACGTCGACCTCGAGATCACGTCCGAACGGATGCGCGGGATCGTGGTCCTGGGCACGGTGACCGACTTCCGAAGTGGCGCCCCGATCCCCAAGTTCAAGATGCGGCCGACCAACAGCTCTTCGATCGAGGGCGTGGACGGCGAGTACGAGTACGAGAGCTTTCCGTCCGGCAAGCGCGGCATCGACTTCGAAGCGCCCGGCTACATGCTGAAGTCGCTCGGCTACGTGGAGTACCCGGAGGGCGAGAATCGCGTCGACGTGCAGCTCGTTCCCAGCGCGTCCCTGAGCGTCAAGGTCGTGGGGGCCGACGGCCAACCGGTGGGGCTGGGCTGTCAGGTCGAGCTCCACGTGTCTCCGGGCTTCGAGGCCCTGAAGGCACAGCTCGACGAGTACTGGGGAGCGCAGAGGACCCTCGAGTCCGGCGTGGCTCGATTCGACGACCTGCCGGCGCATCCGCTCACGGTCCACGCCTTCGTCCCCGGCGACACGGTCGAGACCACCGTCGATCTCTCGAGCGGCGGCGAGCACGAGCTCGAGATCGTCACGAGCGGAACGGCGCACCACGACCACCGGATCCGGTTCCTCGTGATGTCGGCCGAGTTGGACGCCACCGAAGTCGTCCGGCGCCTGCGTTCAGGTGCGACGGACGACGTGCAGTGGGTCGAGGCGCAGGAGGGACTAGGGCTGCTGCGCGAGCCCGACTTCCTGATCGGCGTCACTTTCCATCTGCCCGAGCCGGACGATGTGGGGTTCGTCTCCATGTGCACGCTGCATCCGCTGGGCGAGATGTATCGCCTCCAGGTCAGCGGCGTGCCCAACGTCGAAGTGAGCGGCGCCGAGATCGCTCTGCGACTCGCGGATGGGGACTGGGAGGTGAGTGCGAGCGCGCAGAACGACCAGACCCGGCAGCAGCTCTCGTTCGACGTCCACTCCGACCTCTCGAACGACGGCAGCGAGCTCGGGGTCGTGCTGTTCGTGGAGTCCGCGCAGTAGAGCGAGGGCGCGCGGTGGTCTGCGCCAACGCGCGCGGCCCGTCCCCGATCGGCTGATCGAGGGCGGGCCGCGCGGTCACCAGCCTGCGCCGCTCAGCTCGGCTGCTTCGTGATGCGCAAGTAGGGCTTGAGCGTCTTCCACCCGGCCGGGAACTTCGCCTTCGCGTCGGCGTCGCTCACGGCGGGGGAGATGATCACGTTCTCGCCCACCTTCCAGTTGGCGGGCGTCGCGATCGGGAACTTCGCCGCCAGTTGCAGCGAGTCGATCACGCGCAGGATCTCGTCGAAGTTGCGTCCGACCGAGGCGGGGTAGGTGATCGTCAGCGCGACCGTCTTGTCGGGCTTGACGACGAACACCGAACGGACGGTCAGCGAGTCGAGCGCCTTCGGGTGGATCATCCCGTAGGCGTTCGCGATCGCGCGGTCCTCGTCGGCGACGAGCGGGAAGTTGAGCGCCGTGCCCTGGGTCTCCTCGATGTCGCCCTTCCAGGCCTCGTGCTCCTTCAGCGAGTCGACCGAGAGACCGACGACCTTCACGTGGCGGCGGTCGAACTCGGGCTTGAGCCGCGCGACCTCGCCGAGTTCCGTGGTGCAGACCGGCGTGAAGTCCTTCGGGTGACTGAAGAGCACGCCCCAGCTGTCGCCGAGGTACTCGTGGAAGCGGATCGTGCCCGACGTGGAGTGGGCTTCGAAGTCGGGGGCGGTGTCGCCGAGTTGCAGGGCCATGTGGGATCGAGGGTTCGGGTGGAGCGGTCGACGGGACGGGAGCCGTTCCGTATGGACGGGTCCCGACCGCACGGACCTGTCCTCGACAGATGTGGTACGCCTCCGCGGCTCGGTGCGCGAGTGAAGAGGCTCGTTTCGTCCGTGGCCGCGACTGGTGCGAGTGCCAGGTGGTCGGGTGGTGGCCGGGGAGGCGAGCGACCCGGCTGCGGACCGGGGTGGCGCGAAGCGCGCGACGGCACGGGCTCCGCGCGCCGAACGGCTCCACGGGCTGCGCGAGTCCGTCCCTCGCTCCCGCGAATCGTCCGCGCGTGCCCGCGTCCGACCGCACCGCCCCTGGGGCCCGAACGGGCCGGCGGCAGGCGGAAGGGGGGGCGCCAGCGCGGAGCGCGGTCTCGGATCAGACGGTGCAGGCCCCCGGAGCCGGCCGCGGGTGGAGGCTGGGAGTCCACGGCCGGTTCGTGGCGCCTGTCCCGGTGCCTGTCTCGGCGCTGGCGGGTCCTCGCTCCGCCACGGCCCGAACCGCTGCTGCCAGATCCACTGCTGCCCGGTCCGCTGCACGTCGGTCCGCTGCGGCCGCGCTGCCGCTCGATCGGGACGTCCCCGCGAAAAAAGCCCCCGGACCGTTGCGTTCGAAGGGGCGATCCTTACCATCCTCGCTCCCTGCGCCGAACGCGTGGCTCTCCGCAGCCTTCGCTCGGCCGATCGAGGGCCCTCTGGGGCCCGCGCGACGGGGCGGGAAACCGCCCTCGAGGGCGCCCCACTGGCTCCTGCCAGCGTGGCTCAATTGGCAGAGCATCGGATTTGTAATCCGAAGGTTGCGGGTTCGAGTCCCGCCGCTGGCTCCATCTCGACCGCTGGTCCGCTCTCGCGCAGAGCAGCCTCCGGCCAGGTGGCGCCCACGCACCGCAGCGATCATCGATCACGGCCGACCGCCCCGGCGGATGGCCGACGCTCACTGACAACGAGATCAGACGTCTGGACGAGACGGGAGCGCCCTGTGCGCGCCGCTCGGCCGGTCGTGTCGCACGTCGAACGACGGCGCACGCCGGACGATCGCGGCCCGGGGTGCGATCGCACCGACTCCCACGACGTTCGTCGCACTCACGAAGCTGCGGTCCCCTCGGCCTGGCGAACTTCCACGGAGTCACTCTCCACGGAACGCCCGCCCGAGGCGCCGCGCCTTCGCGAAACCCATGGGCGGATACCCAAGTGGCCAACGGGGGCAGACTGTAAATCTGCTGGCACAGCCTTCGCAGGTTCGAATCCTGCTCCGCCCACCAGTTCCGCCTGCCCAGTCTTCTCGGGGTGGAGTTCAGCCGGCCGCGCTCGTTCGAGCGGGGGCCCGAAGAATCAGGCACCAGGGTCTGGCGCGGTGCATGCGACGAACGCCACGAGTCGGTTTCGTTGACGAGCGCGCGTCCTCCGCGCCGATGCCCATGGGGCTCGAAGGTGGGGGAGCGAAGGATCCGGGCACGAGCCCCGAAGGATCCGAAGCGGTACGGCGCGGGAGTAGCTCAGTGGTAGAGCGTCAGCCTTCCAAGCTGAATGTCGCGGGTTCGACCCCCGTCTCCCGCTCCACCTCGCTGCCCGCTCGCTGCATGGTGCGCGCTGCACGCTGCAGCGACGCTTCGAAGTGCCAACACGAAGCGCCAACACGAAGCCCCGTCCCGACGTCCGAACCCGCGCTGCGCGGGGAGAGCCGAAGCTCCTCCCGCTGCGCTCGGGTCTCAACGGAACCGGAGTGGTGCGAGCCGCTCCGCGAGCTGCTGTAGCTCAGTGGTAGAGCACTTCCTTGGTAAGGAAGAGGTCACGGGTTCAAGTCCCGTCAGCAGCTCCAACGCCCATCGGGGCGTGCGCCGGCGACGGACGCGCCACGATCCCATCTCGAAACGAACACGTCACTCTCGAACGATCGAGAGCCGGCCCTGTGGCTGGCGAACGATCGACCTGCCCACGGGCTATCGCGAGGTTCACGGCCGTCCGGCCGTGCATCGCGCTCCGCGGGGCTGTCCCTCTCACCACACGACTTAATCAGTCCGCGGGCGTCGCCCGCGCTGCCCCGCACGAAACGAAATGGCTAAGGAAGTCTTCCAGCGGACCAAGCCCCACGCCAACGTGGGAACCATCGGGCACGTCGACCACGGCAAGACCACGCTCACGTCCGTGATCTGCCAGCACCAGGCCTCCAAGGGTCTGGCCCAGGCGCGCAGGTTCGACGAGATCGACAAGGCGCCCGAGGAGAAGGAGCGCGGTATCACGATCTCGACGGCCCACGTCGAGTACGAGACCCCGACCCGTCACTACGCGCACGTCGACTGCCCCGGGCACGCCGACTACGTCAAGAACATGATCACGGGTGCCGCCCAGATGGACGGCGCGATCCTGGTCGTGTCGGCCGCCGACGGCCCGATGCCCCAGACCCGTGAGCACATCCTCCTGGCCCGCCAGGTGAACGTGCCCGCGGTCGTGGTCTTCATGAACAAGGTCGACCAGGTCGACGACGAAGAGCTTCTCGACCTCGTCGAGATGGAGATCCGCGAACTCCTCGACAAGTACGAGTTCCCGGGCGACGACACCCCGATCATCCGCGGTTCGGCCCTCGGCGCGGCGAACGCCCTCGAGGCCGGCAAGCCCTCGGACGACCCGGCCTTCAAGTGCATCGACGAACTGATGGACGCTGTCGACAGCTTCATCCCGGTTCCCGAGCGCGACGTCGACAAGCCCTTCCTGATGCCGATCGAGGACGTGTTCTCGATCAAGGGTCGTGGAACGGTCGGCACCGGCCGCATCGAGCGCGGCATCGTCAACACGGGTGACGCCCTCGACATCGTCGGCATGTCCGACGTCATCGGCAAGACCACCTGCACCGGGGTCGAGATGTTCCAGAAGACGCTCGACGAGGGCCGTGCCGGCGAGAACGTCGGTGTCCTCCTCCGTGGCGTCGACAAGAAGGACCTCAAGCGCGGTCAGGTCCTGGCCAAGCCGGGCACCATCACCCCGCACACCAAGTTCGAGTGCGAGGTGTACATCCTCTCCAAGGACGAAGGTGGCCGCCACACGCCCTTCTTCAACGGCTACCGCCCGCAGTTCTACTTCCGCACGACGGACGTGACCGGTACCGCCAGCCTCCTCGGCGACGCCGAGATGGTCATGCCCGGTGACAACGTCAAGCTCACGGTCGAGCTCGGCACCCCGGTCGCCATGGACGAGCAGCTGCGCTTCGCCATCCGCGAAGGCGGCCGCACCGTCGGCGCCGGTGTCGTTACCAAGATCCTCGCCTGACAGCCCTCGAAGGGGCCGGTTCCATCGCGGACCGGCCCCTTCGATCATTTCTCGCGCGGGGAGCCATCCCCCGGTTCCTCTCCAACGTGCGTGCGCCGGTCCGACCGGCCCCCTCGACCCGGCCCGCCGGCAGCGCACGACGCGCGCCGCGACGCGGCCACCCGAACACGAACCTCGTCCACCCCTCACCAGTCATGACCTACCGGGAAGATCAGGGCCGCATGGCCCGCATGTTCGCCTTCTGGTCGTTGGTGTTCGTGACGTTGTTCGGCTGCTCGTTCCTGTTCGACATGCTGTTCAACAACGTGGAGTCCCTGCGGACCCCGTTGCTCGAACGGCCCCTGCCGATCGTGCGGATCGAAGCCACCGGCGCGTTCCTCATCGCAGCCGTGATCTTTCTCGGACTGACCGCCCTGATCTGGCGCTGGCAGCAGCGTCGCAAGGTCGCGGACTTCCTGATCGACACCGAGCACGAGCTCCGCAAGGTCACCTGGCCGTCCGTGGACGACGTCGTCAACACGTCGACCGTCGTGGTCATCTGCGTGATGATCCTGATGGGCTTCCTGGCGTTCACGGACTGGTTCCTGGGTCGTCTCTTCCAACAACTCCTCGTCGGCTGAGCAGAGACAGAACCATGGGATACAAGTGGTACTTCGTCCGCTGCCAGTCCGGCCGTGAGGACTCGACCCGGCGCCAACTCGAGACGCGCCTGCGCGCCGCCGATCTGCAAGAGGTCGTGCCCCAGGTCCTCGTGCCGTTCGAGCGCGTCACCGACCTCAAGGGCGGCAAGCGACGCATCGTCACCAAGAAGCTCTACCCGGGCTACCTCATGGTCCAAGCGGACCTCGAGGACCCGGAAGCGGTGGGGACGATGAAGGCGCGCGCCACGATGCGTGAGACGCCCGGCTTCGGTGAGTTCCTCGGCCCGCGGCTCGAGCCGACGGCGCTGACCGAACACGAAGTCGCCGAGATCCTCGCTCGCATGTCCGAGTCCGAGGAGAAGCCGCAGGTCAACATCTCCATGTCCAAGGGCGACATGGTGAAGGTCAAGTCGGGCGCGTTCGACGGTTTCGACGGCCAGGTCGACGAGATCAACGCCGAGAAGGGCACCGTCCGCGTCATCGTCACCATCTTCGGCCGCGCCACGCCGGTCGAGCTCGAGTACTGGGAGGTCGAGTCCGTCTGACGTCCGTCCGGACCTGGCTTCGAAGTCGGTGCATCCTCGAACGATGCGCGCCGCGCCGCTCCGGTGCGGCGACCGACGAAGTGCCGCGAACGACCGCGACGACGAACGACGCCAACGACCCCATCGCCGTGAACCCGCTCGGGTTCGCCCATCCAACCATCCAGCGCGTGGAGCGCGTTCCGCGGCCCGAAGCCGCTGCGCTCCGCCAGCCATCCAACGCCGATCGCTCGGCCGACTCCCACCAGCCATGGCCAAAGAAGTCACAGGCAAGATCAAACTGCAGTGCCCCGCGGGGCAGGCCACCCCGGCGCCGCCCGTCGGTCCGGCCCTCGGCTCGCACGGCGTGAACATCGCGCAGTTCGTCAAAGAGTTCAACGACCGCACGCGCGACCAGATGGGGATGATCATCCCGGTCGAGATCTCGGTCTACAAGGACCGCAGCTTCGACTTCATCCTCAAGTCGCCGCCGGCATCCGTGCTGCTGAAGAAGGCCGCCGGTCTCACCAGCGGTGCCAACAACGTCGGCCACGAGATCGTCGGCTCGGTCACCCGCGCCCAGGTCGAAGAGATCGCCCAGCTCAAGATGGCCGACCTCAACGCCCGCGACCTGGACCAGGCCTGCCGCATCATCGAAGGCACCGCCCGCTCCTCCGGCATCGCCGTCAAGGGCTGAGATACACGGCCCGAACGTCGACGCCCGGGCATCGAGTTCCGAGCGTCGACACCCGAACGACGGCTCACTCCCACGTCCGGACGGCCACGCGCCGACCGAACCGACCATCCACGCGCGGCGTCCTCGGACGTCCGCTCACCACGAACCACCCGACGCGGCGCGCACCAGCCGTCGCGATCGAACCCATCCGATCGAGGCGCTCCTGAATGGGGGCGCACGCCGACCGACACCGACAGCCCGCTCCGGACGGAGCCCCGCCCCGCGCGCTCACCGCGCCGGACCACCGGGGCGCTCGGACGTCCGACAGCTCGAGGAACACGATGCCCAAGCGCAGCAAGCGATTCGAAAAGGCCACCGCCCAGGTGGACCGCAACAAGAAGTACGACGCCGTCGAGGCGATCGAACTGCTCCAGTCCCTGCCCGCCGCCAAGTTCGACGAGACCGTCGACGTGGTCGTGAAGCTCGGCGTCGACCCGCGCAAGTCGGACCAACTGGTCCGCGGTGCCGTGTCGCTCCCGAAGGGCCTGGGCAAGGACGTCAAGATCGTCGTCTTCGCCGAGGGCGACAAGGCCGACGCCGCGCGTGAAGCCGGTGCCGACGAAGTCGGTAGCGACGACCTGGCGGACAAGATCGCCGGCGGATGGCTCGACTTCGACGTCGTGATCGCCAGCCCCGACATGATGAAGCACGTCGGCAAGCTCGGTCGCGTCCTCGGTCCGCAGGGCAAGATGCCCAGCCCGAAGAGCGGCACCGTCACGCCGAACGTCGCCGAGGCCGTCCTGGAGTTCAAGGCGGGCAAGGTCGAGTTCCGCACCGACGCGGGCGGCAACGTCCACGCCCCCCTGGGCAAGCGCTCGTTCGCCGCTGGCGACCTGGCCGCGAACCTCTCCGCCTTCCTGACCCACCTGGAGGGCCTGCGCCCGCCGGCGGTCAAGGGCATCTACATGCGCAAGGTCTCGGTCTCCACGACCATGGGCCCGGGCGCGTGGATCAACTACGGCGCGTGATCCACCACTCCGCCTGACTCGAGCCCCGGCCTCGGCCCGCCGCTCGACGAAGGCACCGATCCGCGCACACCGACCAGCGCACGACACCGAACCACCACGCCGCACCACGAACCACCTCCAGCTCCTGCGACCTCCAAGGGTCGAAGGGGCATGCGCGATCTGCGCGGAGGTGCCGGCGAACACGAGGCGAATACGATGCCCAGCGTCCTGAACACCATGCTCCTGCGGGAGCTCACCGACACCTACAAGAGTGCCGACAGCCTCGTCGTCATCTCGATGAACGGGCTCTCGATGAACGAGAACGAGGCGCTCCGCAACCAGCTGGCCGCCGAAGCCGGCGTCCGTCTGCGGATGGTCCCGAACCGTCTCGCCCGTCGGGCCCTGGCCGAAGTCGGACTCGAGTTCGATCGGGACGTCTTCGCGGGGGCGAACATCGGCGTGATGATCTCCGACGCCGAGGGCGCCATCAGCGCCGCCAAGGTCGTCAAGGGACACGGCACCACGAAAGCCGGCAAGGTCGCGTTCCGCGGCGGCGCCCTCGAGGGCAACGTCCTCGGCGCCGACGATGCGAAGGCCATGGCCGAGGTCCCCGACAAGGACACGCTCCGCGCCAAGATCCTCGGCTGCCTCATCGGCCCGGGACAAGGTCTCGTCCGCGTCATCGCAGCCAACCCGTCGGGTCTCGCCCGCGTCATCCAGGCCCACGTCGACCAGGGCGAGGGAGGCGAGTGAGCGCTCAGGCGCCCACTTCCCGACCGACCCCATCCATCGTTCATCGCGCCTCGTTCCGGTTGCAGCCACGTCGCAGCCGGCCGAACGCGACTCGTCAACACCACTGAAACCCCGGCGGTCGCACAGCGTCGACCGCCCATCTCGCGCGCACCAACGCTGGTGTCGCGGGACCACAACGCTTCTGTAGAGCCAACCATGTCCGAAGAAACCAACACCGTCGATCTCGAGCCCGGTCTGCAGGAGATCATGGACAAGCTCGACGGCCTCTCGCTGCTCGACGCCTCCAAGCTCGTCAAGGCCCTCGAATCCCACTGGGGCGTCAGCGCCGCAGCCCCGGTCGCGGTCGCCGCTGCCGTTGGCGGCGGTGAAGCCGCTGCCGAAGAGAAGACCTCCTTCGACGTCATCCTCGAGAGCGGTGGCGACAAGAAGATCCAGGTCATCAAAGAGGTCCGTGCCATCACCGGACTCGGCCTCAAGGAAGCCAAGGAACTCGTCGACGGCGCGCCCAAGCCCCTCAAGGAAGGCGTGTCCAAGGACGAAGCCGAAGAGCTCAAGAAGCAGATCGAAGCCGCCGGCGGCTCGGTCAAGATCGACTGAGTGGACGGGACGGGTTCGCCCGTCCCGCCGTGCCTCCAGGGATCGGTCGGGGCTCCTCGCGGAGACTCGGGCTCGATTCGGATCGGTCGCCGAGTGGCCGGGTCGTCCGCACGACGGCCCGGCTTCGGTGCGTTCCCGACCCGCCCTCACCCGTCGCCAGGCCGTCGAAACGGTCGATCGACGGGAACCGGAGTGGGGGAGGGCCGTTCGACCGAGTCCGGGTCGTCATCACTCGGGAAGGCCGGACCGCGTCGGTCGGCGGGACCCCAGCCTTGACGGGCGGGGCCTCGGTGCCCATCCTGTGGGGTCCACGACCGGCGTTCGACCACCGATCGAGCGGCACCCCTGCGCGCGGCCCCCAGCCGTCCGCTCGGTTGGCGCCCGGCCGGGACTCGGTTCGCCGGGACTCGGTTCGCCGGGACTCGGTTCGCCGGGACTCGTCTCCTGCTACCCATCTCCCGCGACTCGGTTCTCGGTCCCGTCGACGCTCGGTGGGTGGATGCCCGCTCACCTGGTACTCGCCCGTCCGGCCACTGCCCGTTCGACCGGTGCGCACCTGGTCGGCGACGCTCGTACCCGTCGTCGCTCCACACGCCCCGCCGATCCTTCGACCGCCGATCCGCTCACGAACCATTCTGCTCGACCCGTCCGCTCGGGTGCTGCACGTCCGACCGGACGGGTTGCACTCGCGCTCGAGCGACCGCCTCACTCGCCGACCGTCCGCTCGCCCGCCTGCCCGCACCGTCCGCTCCGGCCGTCCGTTCTCGCCGCTCTTCCTTTCGTCGACCGGACCCACTCGCCACCTTCGCTGCGTCCTCCGCGCCCACCTCGAGGTTCCCACCCCGAGTACGGAACGGCCAGCGTGAACGGCGCCTGGGTCTCATGTCCGCGAACTCTCCGCCCGCTCCGATAGCGCCCACCTCCCGACCCGCCACGTGGAACGCGTCCAGCGCGCTCTCTTCCCAAGGATCCTCGTGGTCCTCGGGTGGGAGCGTCGCGTCGCAACCGCTGTGTGGTTCGCGTGGCGCCGAGCGAATGGGCCGGACGACGGAGTCGCGATCGGGTGAGACGCACCCGGGAGTTCGAGGGTTCGCGGAGCAGGTCGTTCGCGGCACCGATCTTCGCGGCACCGTTTCTTGCGGCGTTGTGAACCGGTCGGAGCTTCGCGAGCGGGCGTGGGGGAGTGAGCGGCGCGCCGTTCGCGCGCGCGCCACGACCTGGTCCGAAGCTGTGAGTCCCGTGCTGCGCCTCACGAACACCGAGCGCGCCAGCGCCCGCGAGGCGGAGCACCGTCTCGCGTGCAGCGACCACGGTCCGCTCGCCGCGCGGCCGCTGGTCACCCGCTCGATCCCGTCGCACACGAACGAACGGTCGCCCAGCGTCCGTTCGCGTCCATCGTTCATCGGCCCCGCGTCCGCGCGAGGCTGATTCCACCGTCCGAAGCCCGCCGCCCGCACGCCGCCCGCGCTCGACTCGTCGATCGCCCAGGTGTCGTGATCGACCCTCCAGAGGGTCGCACCCGCTCTTCCACCCATGACGAAGAACCTGCCGCCCGTTCGCAAGTTCTCCCGCTACGGCGACATCGTCGAGGTCCCGAACCTCGTCGAGATCCAACGCAAGGCGTACGACGACTTCCTCATGGTCGAGACGCCACAGGCGGCTCGTACCGATGAGCACGGTCTAGAGGGGCTCCTGAGGGAGGTCTTCCCGATCTACTCGTACGACAAGACCATGTGCCTCGAGTACGTGGGCTACGAGTTGGGTCGTGCGCGCTACACGATCGACGAGTGCCGCAAGCTGCGCCTCACCTACGGCTACCCGTTCAAAGTGCGCCTGCGCCTGATCAAGCCGGAGCCGGTCGAGGAGGAGGTCTACCTCGGCGAGATCCCGATCATGATCGGGGGCGGTGAGTTCATCATCAACGGCTCCGAGCGCGTGATCGTGAGCCAGCTCCACCGCTCGCCGGGCGTCGATTTCTCGGTCGACACCTCGACGATCGACAAGAAGCTGCACTCGTGCTGGATCATCCCGGAGCGCGGTTCCTGGATCGAGCTCAACGTCACGAAGAAGGACCTCCTGACGGTCCGCATCGACCAGTCGGGCAAGTTCTCCGCCGTGACGCTCCTGCGCGCGATGGACGAGAACCTGTCCACCGACGCCGACATCCTGCGCCACTTCTACCCGGCCAAGGTCGTCAAGCGCACGAAGTCGCAGACCGAGAATTCCTTCGCCAAGAACATCACCGGGCGCTTCGCGGTCGGCGACGTCGTGGTGCTGAAGACGGGCGAGGTCCTGGTCGCCTCGGGGACGCAGATCTCCGAGTCCGCGGCCCTCGAGATCGCCGCCAGCGAGCTGGCCCAGGTCGAGATCATCGACGAGAAGCCGGACGACCTCGATCCCCTCATCATCAACAGCCTGGCGGAGGATCCCTGCGCCAGCCACGAAGAGGCCCTGGTCAAGATCTACAGCCGTCTCCGCCCGGGCAACCCGGCCCAGCTGGAGAAGGCGCGCGAGCTCTTCCACGAGAAGTTCTTCGACCCGCAGCGCTACCGCCTCGGTCGCGTCGGCCGCTTCCGACTGAACCGCAAGTACGGCCAGGACGTGCCGGAAGAGGTCCAGGTCCTCCAGCCCCAGGACATCACGAACTCGATCCAGTACCTGCTCGACCTGCGGGCCGGCAAGGGCGAGATCGACGACATCGACAACCTGGGCAACCGCCGCGTGCGGACGATCGCCGAGCTCGCCGCCGAGGAGTTCCGCAAGGGCCTGCTCAAGCTGCGTCGCACCGCCCAGGAGCGCATGAACCTGGAGAGCCCGGAGACGGTCTCCCCGCGCAACCTGATCAACAGCAAGACCTTCTCGAGCGCCGTCGAGTACTTCTTCGGCCGCGGTGAGCTGTCCCAGGTCGTCGACCAGACCAACCCGCTCAGTCAGCTGACCCACGAGCGCCGTCTGTCCGCGCTCGGCCCGGGCGGTCTGAACCGCAAGCGCGCCGGCTTCGACGTGCGCGACGTGCACCTGTCGCACTACGGTCGTCTGTGCCCGATCGAAACGCCGGAAGGCTCGAACATCGGTCTGATCTCGTCGCTCGCGCTCTACTCGCGCCTCGACGACTACGGCTTCCTGACCGCGCCGTACCGCAAGGTGCGCGCCGGCATCCTGACGGAAGAGGTCGAGTACCTGCGCGCCGACCAGGAGTCGGGCGCGGTCATCGCACCCGCCGACGCCGCCGACCGCGACGGCAACCTGCGCGGCCCGCGCGTGCTCGTGCGCAAGGACGGTGACAACTACGAGGTGGCGCCGGAGGAGGTCGACTACGTCGACGTCTCGCCGCGCCAGATCGTCGGTGTGTCCGCCGCTCTGATCCCGTTCCTCGAGCACGACGACGCGAACCGCGCGTTGATGGGCTCGAACATGCAACGGCAGGCGGTTCCGCTCGTCGTCCAGGAGCCGCCCACGGTCGGCACCGGCATGGAGTCGATCGTGGCGAAGAACACGGACATGAGCGTCCGCGCCAAGAACGCGGGCACCGTGCGCTACGCCGACAGCCAGGTCATCATCGTCGACGAGGACGAGTACCAGTTGACGAAGTACCGCGGCCTCAACGAGCGCACCTGCCAGAACCACGTCCCGCGCGTGGTCGAGGGCGAGGTCGTCGAAGAGGGCCAGCTGCTCGCCGACGGCGCCTCGTCCTTCATGGGCGAACTGTCGCTCGGCAAGAACATCCTGGTGGCGTTCATGCCCTGGGACGGCTTCAACTACGAGGACGCGATCCTCGTCTCGGAGAAGCTCGTCCGCGAGGACGTCTTCACCTCGATCCACATCGAGGAGTACGAGGTCGAGATCCGCGAGACCAAGCTCGGCAAGGAGGAATTCACGCGCGACATCCCGAACGTGGGTGAGAAGGCGCTCTCCATGCTCGACGAGGGCGGCATCGTGCAGACCGGCACCAACGTGCAGGCCGGGGACATCCTGGTCGGCAAGGTGGCGCCGAAGAGCAAGAGCGAGCTCACCCCCGAGGAGAAACTGCTGCACGCGATCTTCGGTCGCGCCGGCGTGGACGTGAAGAACGCGTCGCTGACGATGCCCCCCGGCACCACCGGCGTGGTCATCGACACGCAGAAGTTCTCGCGCCGCGTGAACCTGACCCAGGAGGAGCGCAACAAGGTGCTCACCCAGATCCGCGATGCGGAGACCGACTTCCTGCGAGCCTTCCGCGAGTACACCTCGATGATGCTCAAGGACGTCAGCCGCATCCTGGGCACGGAGATCATCGACAGCCAGACGAACAAGCCGTTGGCCTTCGACGACACCGCGACCTTCGACGAGCTGCGTCGCGTCAAGCTCCTGTGCGTCGCGGCGGCCGAGGAGTCCGGCGACGAGAAGAAGCGCGCCGACGCCGATCGCACGATCAACGAGTTCCAGGGCCGCATCGAGAACAAGGAGTCGGAGAAGAACAAGGTCGTCAACCGCCTCAGCCGCGGTGACGAGCTTCCGACCGGCGTGCTCGAGATGGTCAAGGTCTACGTCGCCACGAAGCGCCACCTGTCGGTCGGCGACAAGATGGCCGGCCGTCACGGCAACAAGGGTGTGGTCTCCAAGATCATGCCGATGGAGGACATGCCGTACCTCGAGGACGGAACGCCCGTCGACATCGTGCTCAACCCGCTCGGCGTGCCGAGCCGGATGAACGTGGGTCAGATCCTCGAGACGCACCTCGGACTCGCCGGCCGCGTGCTCGGCTGTCGCTTCTACACGCCCGCCTTCGACGGTGCGGAGGAGAGCGACATCGAAGCCGCCCTCGAGGAGGCCGGACTGCCCAAGACGGGCAAGTTCAAGCTCCACGACGGTCGCACCGGCAGTCGCTTCGAGCAGGACGTGACCGTCGGCGTCATGTACATGCTGAAGCTGCACCACCTCGTCGACGAGAAGGTGCACGCCCGTGCCACCGGCCCGTACAGCCTCATCACCCAACAGCCCCTCGGCGGCAAGGCGCGCTTCGGCGGCCAACGCTTCGGGGAGATGGAGGTGTGGGCGCTCGAGGCCTACGGCGCCGCCGCGATCCTCCAGGAGCTCCTGACCGTCAAGTCGGACGACGTCGACGGTCGCACCAAGATCTACGAGTCGATGGTCAAGGGCCTCAACATCCTCGAGCCCGGCACCCCGGTGTCGTTCGAAGTGCTCTGCAACGAGATCAAGGGCCTCGGCCTGAACATCGAGCTGCAGAAGAAGTCCGGCCTGTAAGGCCCCACGGCACCGCCAACGGTCGCCGCGCGCCCGCCGGCGCGTCGCTCCCTCACGCTGGGGAGCGACGCGCCGCACGGCGGGCCGCCCGACCACCCGAACACCACGTCCAACCCGCTCGCGCCTCGCCCCACGGCGCCACCTGCGCGAGCACCCGCGACCTCACCGCTTCCCAAGCGCACCCTCGAGCCGCCCCATCACGATGGTCGACAACGTCTACAACCGCATCAACGACTACGGCAGCGTCAAGATCAGCCTCGCTTCGCCCGAGGACATCCGCTCCTGGTCCTACGGCGAGGTCAAGAAGCCGGAGACGATCAACTACCGGACCTACCGTCCGGAACGCGACGGTCTCTTCTGCGAGCGCATCTTCGGTCCCGAGCGCGACTGGGAGTGTGCCTGCGGCAAGTACAAGGGCATCAAGCACAAGGGCATCGTCTGCGACAAGTGCGGCGTGATGGTCACCCACAGCCGCGTGCGTCGCAAGCGGATGGGCCACATCAACCTGGCCGCCCCGATCGCGCACATCTGGTTCTTCAAGGCCATGCCGAGCCGTCTCGGGACGCTGCTCGACATGAAGACGAGCAACCTCGAGCGCGTCGTCTACTTCCAGGACTACATCGTCGTCGACCCCGGTGACACGCCCCTCGAGGAGAAGCAACTCCTCACCGAGGACGAGTACCGCCAGTCGCGCGCGAAGTACGGCTCGGAGTTCGAAGCCGACATGGGCGCCGAGGCGGTCAAGAAGATGCTCCGGCGTCTCGACCTCCAGCGCCTCTCGGACGAGCTGCGCGAAGAGCTCCTGTCGACGCGCTCCAAGCAGCGTCAGAAGGACATCATCAAGCGGCTCAAGACCGTCGAGATGCTGCGCGACTCGGGCAACGACTCCGAGTGGATGGTCTTCGACGTCATCCCGGTCATCCCGCCGGACCTGCGTCCGCTCGTGCTGCTCGACTCGGGCAACTTCGCGACCAGTGACCTCAACGACCTCTACCGTCGTCTGATCAACCGGAACAACCGTCTCAAGAAGCTGCTCGACCTCAACGCCCCCGAGGTCATCATCCGCAACGAGAAGCGGATGCTGCAGCAGTCGGTCGACGCCCTGTTCGACAACGGCCGCTGCCGTCGCCCGGTGCTCGGTTCGTCGAATCGCCCGCTCAAGTCCCTCACGGACATGATCAAGGGCAAGCAGGGGCGTTTCCGCGAGAACCTGCTCGGCAAGCGCGTGGACTACTCCGCGCGTTCGGTCATCGTCGTCGGCCCGGAGCTGCGTCTGCACCAGTGCGGCCTGCCCAAGAAGGTCGCCCTCGAGCTGTTCCAGCCGTTCATCATCCGGCGCCTCAAGGAGCTGGGCCTGGCCGACACGATCAAGTCGGCCAAGCGCATGCTCGAGCGCCGCGACGAAGAGGTCTGGGACATCCTCGACGAGGTGATCCGCGACCACCCGGTGCTCCTCAACCGCGCGCCCACGCTCCACCGCATGGGCATCCAGGCCTTCGAGCCGACGCTGATCGAGGGCAACGCCATCCGTCTGCACCCGCTGGTCTGTGGCGGCTTCAACGCCGACTTCGACGGCGACCAGATGGCCGTCCACCTGCCGTTGTCGTTCGAGGCCCAGATCGAGGCCGCGACGCTGATGCTGGCGACGAACAACATCTTCTCGCCCGCGAACGGTGCGCCGATCATCGCGCCGTCCCAGGACATGGTGCTCGGGATCTTCTACCTCACGAAGAACCCGCACGACTCGATCGTGAACGCCAAGCACTTCTCCAGCTTGGACGAGCTGTTCCTCGCCTACGGCCACGGCCTGACGCACACCCACCGCCCGGTGCGCGTGCGGATGGAGCCGGGCACGATGGTCAAGCTCGGCATGACCGACGAGCCGATCGTCGTCGAAGAGGGGGGCAAGGTCACTCTCGTCGACCCGCCGGCCGAAGGCTCCGAGGACGAGGTCGGCACCGAGCGTCGCCAGTACCTTCTGAGCACGATCGGTCGCGCGATCTTCAACGACATCCTTCCCGAGGGGATGCCGTACTACAACTACGAGCTCAGCAAGAAGGGCATCAGCGGTCTGATCAACGACTGCCACCGCCTGCTCGGTCGCGACGCGACGCTGACGCTGCTCGACGACCTCAAGGATCTCGGCTTCAAGGCCGCGACCCGCGCCGGTCTGTCCTTCGCCAAGGACGACATGCGCATCCCGGCGGTCAAGCAGCAGATCCTCGACGACACGCAGGCCGAGATCGACAAGGTCGAGGACGCGTTCCAGAAGGGCGTCATCACCGACGGTGAGCGCTACCTGAAGATCATCGACTTCTGGACCAGCGCCCGTGAGAAGGTCGGCCAGGAGCTCATGGCCATCCTCGGCAAGGACCACACCGAGGGCGACGTCTACGTCAACCCGATCTACTGCATGGTCACGTCGGGCGCCCGTGGCTCGATCGACCAGATCCGTCAGCTCGCCGGTATGCGCGGTCTGATGGCCAAGCCCTCGGGCAAGATCATCGAGACGCCGATCAAGGCGAACTTCCGCGAAGGCCTGAAGGTGCTCGAGTACTTCTCGTCCACCCACGGTGCGCGGAAGGGTCTGGCCGACACGGCGCTCAAGACGGCCGACGCCGGTTACCTGACGCGCAAGCTGACGGACGTGGCGCAGAACGTGGTCATCACCGCGGACGACTGCGGCACGCCGAACGGTGTGTTCAAGCAGGCCGTCTACAAGGGTGAGAAGCTGGTGGTCAGTCTGCCGCAGGCCATTCGTGGTCGCGTGGCGCGTCAGACGATCGTCGATCCGATCACGGACGAGACGATCGTCCGCGAGAACGAGATCATCACCGAGGACGTGGCCGCCAAGATCGACGCCCTGGGCATCGAGAAGATGCAGGTCCGCAGCCCGCTCACCTGTGAGACTGGCCTCGGCATCTGCGCCCGCTGCTACGGCATGGACCTCTCGCGCGGCACGATCGCCGAGCGCGGTCTCGCCGTCGGCATCATCGCGGCCCAGTCGATCGGTGAGCCGGGTACCCAGCTGACGATGCGCACGTTCCACATCGGTGGCACGGCGAGTCGTTCGGTCGAGGACTCGGAGATCCGCACGCGTCGTGCCGGTCAGGTCAAGTACGAGGGCCTCAAGGTCGTCGTCAACCGCGAGAAGGAGGACGTGGCCCTGTCCCGCAGCGGCGCGATCCTGATCGTGGACGAGCGCGGGCGCGAGCTCGAGCGCTACGAGATCCTGATCGGTTCGGTCATCCGCGTGAAGAACGGCGTCCAGGTCGAGGCCGGCGACGCGCTCTGCACCTGGGACCCGCACCACGTGCCGATCCTCGCGGAGTTCAAGGGCAAGATCCGCTACGAGGACCTGATCGAGGGCAAGACGCTGCGCATGGAGCGTGACTCCCGCCGCGGCATCACGCGTCGACAGGTCATGGAGCACAAGGGTGACCTGCACCCGCAGCTCGTCCTCGAGGACAAGAACGGCGAGGTCCTCGCCCTCTACCCGATTCCCGAGCGCGCCTACATCGAGGTCGACGACGGCAAGACGATCGATGCCGGTGACCTGCTGGCGAAGACGTCGCGCGAGATCGGCGGTACCCAGGACATCACGGGCGGTCTGCCGCGCGTGACCGAGCTCTTCGAGGCTCGCCGTCCGAAGGAACCGGCCGTCATCGCGGAGATCGACGGTGTGATCGAGCTGGGCGACAAGAAGCGCGGCAAGCGCACGATCATCGTCAAGGCGCTCGACGAGAAGGGCGCCGAGATCGAGGTCCGCGAGCACGCCGTGCCCCAGGGCAAGCACCTGCGCGTCCACAAGGGCGACGAGGTCAACGCCGGTGACCCGTTGGTCGACGGCCCGCTGGTGCCGCACGACATCCTCGCGATCAAGGGCGAGGAGACGGTGCAGCACTACCTGCTCGGCCAGATCCAGGAGGTCTACCGTTCCCAGGGCGTGCCGATCGACGACAAGCACATCGAGATCATCGTCGGACAGATGATGCGCAAGGTGCAGGTCAACGATCCGGGCGACTCCGAGTTCCTCCCCGGCGCGGTCGTGGACAAGTTCCGCTTCCGGCAGGAGAACGCGCGTCTGCGCAAGGAACGCAAGAAGCCCGCGACCGGTCAGACCCTGCTGCTGGGCGTGACGAAGGCGTCGCTCTCCTCCGAGTCGTTCATCTCGGCCGCTTCCTTCCAGGAGACGACCAAGGTGCTCACCGAGGCCGCGATCGCCGGCAAGCGCGACTTCCTCGTCGGCCTCAAGGAGAACGTCATCCTCGGCCACATGGTCCCGACCGGAACCGGCTTCCGCGACCACTACCGGACGCGGGTGAAGAAGAACATCGACTTCGGCGAGATCAGCCGCAGCTTCGGCTCGGGTTCCGGTTCCGACGACGCGATGGAAGCCCTGCTCGCCACGAGTTTCGACGACCTCACCTCGAGCGACAGCTCCTCCGCCGCGTCCCTGCCCGATCCGCTCGGGATGGGGGCGCCGGCGAGCGACGAGTCGACCGAGACCCCCGACGAGGCGCCCACGTCCACGGACGAAGCCGCCGCCAACTGACCTCTCGCCGACGGCCGAGCCCGCACCGGGCGTCCTCCGCGTGGGGGCGTCCGTGAAGCTCCTCCTGCCGGCTCCGCCCAGGGCCCCCGGGCGCCGGGAGCGACCACATCGCTCCTGGCGCTTGACGCCCGCCCCGACCTCCCTACACTACTCGGCCCTCCAGCGCCGGATCCGCCCCCTCGGAGCACAGACTCCAGACGGATCGCGAGGCGCGAGGCCCACTCCCAAGTCATGCCCACGATCAACCAGCTCGTCCGCAAGGGACGCAAGAAGATCAAGAAGCGCTCGAAGTCGCCCGTGCTCGAGGCATGCCCCCAGAAGCGGGGCGTGTGTCTGCAGGTGAAGACCCAGACGCCGAAGAAGCCGAACTCCGCTCTGCGCAAGATCGCGCGTGTGCGTCTGTCGAACGGCAAAGAGATCACCGCCTACATCCCGGGCGAGGGGCACAACCTGCAGGAGCACTCGATCGTGCTCGTGCGCGGCGGCCGTGTTCGCGACCTTCCGGGTGTGCGCTACCACATCCTGCGCGGAACCATGGACGCCTCGGGCGTCGACGGCCGTAACCGCAGCCGCTCCAAGTACGGCACCAAGCGCCCGAAGAAGTAGGGCCGACACTCCTTCCGAGCGGAGCGGCATGACCGCGGGACCGGGCCGACGAACGGGTCCGACACTCGCGGAGCGGTCCACACCGGACCCTCGCGCCACTCCACGACCGACCGAACAGCTACTCCACCGCGCCACTTCCCGGCGCCCCGCTGCACCGCAGCCAAGAACGACGAGTCATGCCCCGCAACTTCAAGTCGACCGCCGACCTCCAGCTTCCCGATCCGAAGTTCCAGTCCATGCTGGCGACCAAGATCATCAACAAGCTGATGCTGAGCGGAAAGAAGACCACCGCCCAGAAGGCCTTCTACGAGGCGCTCGACCTCGCCGCCAAGAAGCTCGAGGTCGACGACCAGGTGGAGATCTTCACCAAGGCCATCGACAACGTGCGTCCGTCGGTCGAGGTGCGCAGCAAGCGCGTCGGTGGTGCGAACTACCAGGTGCCGCGCGAGGTCCGTCGCAACCGTCAGCAGAGCCTCGCGATCCGCTGGCTGATCGACAACACCCGCAAGAAGAAGGGCAAGCCGATGGCGATCCGTCTCGCCGACGAGCTGGTCGACGCCTACAACGGCACCGGGGCTTCGGTGTCGCAGAAGGAGACCGTCCACAAGATGGCTGAAGCCAACAAGGCGTACAGCCACTTCGCGCGCTGAACGGCGCGGAGCGCCGATCGGCGCGCAAAGATGGCTGCACGCCTTGTTGGCTGCAGCCATCTTGTCGTTTCTGGTTCAACGGCTGGCGCCGTTGAGACGCATGGCGGAAGCCAACAAGGCCTACAGCCACTTCGCCCGCTGAACGCGGCGTAGAACGCCGCGTCAGCGGCCGAAGATGGCGGTTGGCCTTGTTGGCCTCCGCCATCTTGTCGTTTCTGGTTCTGGCGGCTGGCGCTACCAGAGACGCATGGCGGAAGCCAACAAGGCCAACCGCCGTCTTCGGCCGCTGAAGGGCGGGCGGCGCTCCCAAGAAGATGGCTGCACGCCTTGTTGGCTGCAGCCATCTTGTCGTTTCTGGTTCTGGCGGCTGGCGCCGCCAGAGACGCATGGCAGAAGCCAACAAGGCGTACAGCCACTTCGCGCGCTGAACGGCGCGGAGCACCGATCGGCGCGCGCAGATGGCCGGATGCCTCGTTGGTTCCGGCCAGTGGGGCGTTCTCGGTGCGCGAGCCCGGCGGAGTGGAACCGCTCCGCTTGACGCGCGCGGCATCGAGCGCGCGGCGGGGGCGGCGCTGGCCGAGAGCCGGCGGATGTGGAGCGGCGGGCGACGCATCGGCGGGGGCGTCGGGGCCGTCGGGGTCGTCGCGGTTCGTCACCGACTCGACGGCCGTCACGCGTGTGCAGCGGCGAGCGCGTGTCGTGGCGTCGGGTCCGGCGGCCGCGCCGGCGCACGACGCGAGGAGGACGCGCGGTGGACGGCGGCGCGATGCCATGATGGGCGGCATGCACCGGGACCTGCTCATCCTGCGCGACCCCAAGGAGTCGTGGAAGCGCTGTTCGCTCGCTCCGCTGCGCGAGGTGGAAGGCGTGCGGTTCGTCACCTGGCACCCGGAGCTCGAGCTGGACGTGACCGGACGCGTGTTGCTGGATCCGGCCGCACCGGTGCTCGAGCGCGGCGAGTTGGGCGTGGACGAGGACGGTCGCTTCGCGTGCCCGCTGTTCCTGATCGACTCCTCCTGGCGGCGGCTCGCGACCCTGCGTCGCGCGGTGGTGGGGGAGCCGATCCCGCGCGCGCTCCCGCGGCTCGCGACCGCCTATCCGCGGCGATCCACGACCTTCGACGATCCCGAGCAGGGCCTGGCGTCGATCGAAGCGCTCTTCGCCGCCACCTGTGTGGCCGGCGCGCCGGACCACGCGCTGCTCGCGGGCTACCACTTCAAGGACGCCTTCCTCGCGGCCAATCCGGGGCTCGCGTCGTGAGCGAGCCCCGCGACCTCGGCCGCCTGCGCAACCTGGGCATCATCGCCCACATCGACGCGGGCAAGACGACGCTGTCCGAACGACTCCTGTTCTTCTCGGGCGCCGAGCGGCGCATGGGGGAGGTGCACGAAGGCTCGACGGTCCTCGACTGGATGCCCGAGGAACGTCGGCGCGGCATCACGATCACGCTCGCCGCCGCGACGGTGCCCTGGCGCGGCCACGCGCTGCAGATCGTCGACACGCCCGGTCACGTGGACTTCTCGGTCGAGGTCGAGCGGGCGATGCGCGTGCTCGACGGTGCGGTGCTCGTCATCAGCGCGCTCGCCGGCGTGCAGGCCCAGTCGGAAGCGGTCTGGACCGAGGCCTCGCGCCACGGCGTGCCGACGCTGACGTTCGTGAACCAGCTCGACCGCGTGGGGGCCGACTTCCTCTCGGCCGTGGCGGAGATCGAACGACGCTTCAAGGAGCGCGCGGTGGTGCTCCACTACCCGCTCGGCGAGGGGGAGAGCTTCAACGGGTTCGTCGACCTCGTGACCGAGCGCGCGTTCGTGTTCGAGCGCGGGCAGCCGCGCGAGATCGAGGTCCCAGAGGACGTGCGCGACATGGCCGGAGTGTTGCGTTCGGACCTGCTCGACTTCGCGGCCGAGTGGGACGACGAGCTCCTTGCGCAGGTGATCGACGGCGAGACGGTCGATCCGGTCCTCCTGCGCCGCGCGCTGCGTCGGGCGACCCTCGCGCGCCAGGGCCACCTCGTGCTGTGCGGCTCGGCCTTCAGGAACATCGGCATCCAGAGCCTGCTCGACGCCGTCGTCGACTTCCTGCCGTCGCCGCTCGAGCGTCCGCTGCTCGAAGCCGTCGACCCCGTGACCGGCGACACCCACGTGGTCGCGCCCGAACTCGACGCTCCGGCGTTGGCCTACGTCTTCAAGGTCCAGCACGTCGGCGACGACGAACTCGACTTCGTGCGCGCCTTCCGCGGCCGGTTGCGCAGCGGCGGCCGCTACTTCGTTCCGCGGCTCGGGCGCGAAGTCGTGATCGCTCGGATCGTGCGCGTGCACGCCGACGGGGGGGAGGACGTCGAGGCGATCGGCGCGGGTGAGATCGGCGCCCTGCTCGGCGGCAGCGAACTCACGACCGGCGACACCCTCTGCGCGCCGGGGTCCCCGCTGGCCCTCGAGTCGCGCGCCTTCTCCGAGCCGGTGCTGACCCAGGTGCTGGAGCCCGAACTCGAGGAGGGTCGAGCCGCCCTCTCCGTCGCGCTGCGCGAGATGTGCTCCGAGGATCCGACCCTGCACGCGCGCGAGGACCACGACACGGGCCAGTGGCTCCTGTCCGGCATGGGCGAGCTGCACCTCGAGGTGGCGGTGCGGCGGCTGCTCGAGGACTACCGCGTCGAGGTGCGCACCAGTCGCCCGGCCGTGGCCTACCGCGAAGCCGTCCGCTCCAGCGGGCGCGGCAGTGGGTCGGTCGAACGGCAGGTCGGCGTCGAGCGCGTCTGGGGTCGGCTCGAGGTCGAGCTCACGCCGGAGCCGGACTCCGGACGCTTCGAGGTCTCCTGGGGTTGTCCGGCGCCGAAGGACCGCGGGCTGCGGGCGGCGATCGAGGAGGCCCTCGAACGCAGCGCCCAGGTCGGGCCGCGCTTCGGCTTCCCGCTCATCCACGCCCGCGCGACCCTGCTCGAGGTCGGAGCCCAGGGCGGCGGCGGCGAGGAGCAGGCCGTGGTGCAGGCCGCGGGGCTCGCCATGCGCGAGGCGATGCGGCAGGCCACCTGCGAACTGCTCGAGCCCCTGGCGGCGTTCGAGGTCGACGTGCCCGGCGACCACGCCTCGAGCGTCCTGGCCGACCTGGCCTCCAAGCGCGCGAAGATCGGATCGGTCGTGGCCGACGGGGACTGGCGCCGGATCGTGGGGGAGGTGCCGCTGGCCCTGCTCTTCGGCTACTCGACCGCGATCCGCTCTCTCAGCCAGGGGCGGGCGCGCTTCAACCTGCGTCCGAGCGGCTTCCGGGCCGTCAGCCCCGCCGACCAGCGCGAGCGCGGCCTGCTCTGGAGCTGAGGCCCCGCGTGGCCCCTCGGAGCGGGCTTCGACGGGCCGATCCGACGAATCCACCGTTTCGGGGTTCGCGTCGTTGACGGCCCATGGGGCCTTCGCTACTTTCTTCGCCCTTTCCCGCTCCGGACGCGGGTCTGCGGTGCACGCGTTGCGCTCCGGCGAGTTCGCGAATCGGCTTCTGGACCCTTCCAGGAGCCCTTTTCGAACGACCCGGGATCGACACACTCCACGGAGTGCCTTCTCCTCCTCCGACCTTTCGCTGCGGCCACCGGCTGCGCGGACGCTCGCGACGGACGGCGCAGGGTTCCGGCGGCCGACGAGGCCGCGGGCACGTCGATCAGCGACACGACAGGCCGTCGGCAGCTCCGGACACCTGAAGGAAGGGCCCCTCGACCGTCCGCCCCCGTTGCCACCGGCAGCGCGGGTCGTGTGGACGAGTGCTGCCCGACGAACACGCCCGCGCGCCCCTGTGCGGACGACCACGACCACCCACCACCACTCGCCGCGCGGCACGCGGCACCTCGAGCGCCGACCACGCACTCATCGATTCAGATGGAGAAAGAGATCCAGATCCAGATCCGGATGGAGGCCTACGACAACGAGGCCCTCGATCAGTCGGCCTCCGAGATCGTGGACACGGCCAAGCGCACCGGCGCGAAGGTCCGTGGCCCCATCCCGCTGCCGACCCGGATCAGCCGCTACACGGTCCTGCGCTCGCCGTTCATCGACAAGAAGTCGCGTGAGCAGTTCGAGATCCGCACCCACAAGCGCCTCATCTACATCACCGAGCCGACCAACGAGACCGTGGACGCCCTGTCCAGCCTCAACATGCCGGCCGGCGTCGACATCCGCATCAAGGCCTGATTCAAGCGCCGCACGCCCGGTGCGTGCGGCCCCCTCGACACCCAACGTTCACGACGAAGAAGACACTCCCAAGGCCGCGTGGTCAGGCGTCGGAGCCCCTCGAAGAGGGCGCGCTCCATTCTGATCGAACCGGCAGCCCACCGGCGAGCGAACCTCGCCGCCCGAGGCTGGACCTTCCTCGTTCCTTCTCTCCCCTCCGCCAACCCCCACGCACACAGAGGTTCAAGGACTCATGACGCTGATCCTAGGACGTAAGCGAGGCATGACGCAGTTCTTCGAAGAGGACGGCAAGGTGGTCCCCGTGACCATCGTCGAAGCCGGTCCCTGCGTCGTCACCCAGGTCCGCAACCAAGAGACGGATGGCTACGACGCCATCCAACTCGGGTTCGAGGACATCAAGGACTCCCGCGCCGCCAAGCCCCAACGCATCCACTGCGAGAAGGCGAAGACCGCGCCCAAGCGCTTCCTGCGCGAGCGCCGTCTCGACGGCCCGGCCGAGCACGCCGTCGGCGACGCCATCACCGTCGAGGCCTTCGAGCCCGGCCAGCTGATCGACGTCACCGGCACCAGCAAGGGCCGCGGATTCTCGGGAACGATCAAGCGCCACGGCTTCTCCCGGGGCGCCGAGACCCACGGCTGCATGAACGTGCGTCAGCCCGGCGCCATCGGTGCCTGTGCCTACCCGGGCCGCGTGTTCAAGGGCACGCGCATGTCGGGTCACTTCGGTGCCGAGCGCACGACGGCCAAGAACCTCAAGCTCGTGCGCGTCGACGCCGAGCGCGGTCTGCTCTTCGTTCGCGGGTCCGTCCCGGGACCGAACGGTGGTTTCGTCCAGGTCCGTACCGCCAAGACCGGCATGCCGGCCAAGGGCTGATCGCTCACTCCGATCGGTCACCAGTCAGCGCAGAGCCAGGAAACAGAACCAAGAAGCCATGCAGGTCAAAAGCTACAAAGCCGGATCCATCGGCGCGATCCAGGTCGACGAGACGCCCTTCGGCGGTCGCGTCCTGTACCGCACGCTGAAGGACGCGGTCGTCATGTACCAGGCGAACCAGCGTCAGGGAACGGCGAGCACGAAGGGGCGGTCCGAGGTCAAGGGCTCGAACGCCAAGCCCTACAAGCAGAAGCACACCGGTCGCGCCCGCGCCGGTGACAAGAAGTCGCCCATCTGGCGCGGCGGCGGAACGGTCTTCGGGCCGCGTCCCCGCGACTACTCGTACCACATGCCGGTCAAGGCGCGCCGCGTCGCCCTGCGCTCGGCCCTCGCCGGCAAGTTGACCGACGACGAAGTGGTGGTGGCCGACCTCGGCGGCTTCACCGCGCCCTCGGCCAAGGCCGCGCGCAAGGTCCTCGCGGATCTGGGTGTGGGCGCCGCCGGCGGACACCGCCGCGCGACGATCGTCCTCGCCGCTCCCGACGAGAACGTGTGGAAGTCCTTCCGCAACTTCGACGGTGTGACGGTTCGTACGGCCCTCGACCTCTGCGCCTACGACGTGGTCGCCGGTGGCCTGATCGTGACCCAGACCGGAGCCCTCGAGGCCCTGGCGGAACGCGTCGGCGCCAAAGCCACCAGCGCCCAAGCCAACGTGGCTCGTGCCCAAGGAGAAGCCCAGTGAGCACCCTCGACAACGCCTACCGCGTCATCCGCAAGCCCCACGTCACCGAGAAGTCCTCGGACGACATGGTCAAGCGCAACGCCTACCACTTCCGCGTCCCCACGGGCGCGAACAAGGTGGAGATCCGCAAGTCCGTCGAAGCGCTCTTCGGCGTCAAGGTTCTCTCCGTCAACACGCTCAGTGGCACGACCAAGTCGCGCCGCCGCGGCTACGTCGCTGGACGCACCCAGGCCTGGAAGAAGGCCATGGTCACGCTGCGGGAGGGGGATTCGATCGAGGTCCTGTGAGCGCGTGAACGTCGCGGCCACGGTTCGTCCCGTCGGCCCGCCCACACGCCGCCCGCCACCGACCGCCGCTCCGAACCCTCCCACTCGAAACCGCCCCACGCCGATCACTCGTCATGGCCATCAAGTCCTACCGTCCCACTTCGCCTGGCCGTCGCCACGGCAACGTGCTGGACTTCTCCGACCTCTCCAAGGTCAAGCCGCAGAAGAGCCTGCTCCGTCCTCTCAAGAAGACGGGCGGACGCAACAACACCGGCCGCATCACCTCCCGCCGTCGCGGTGGGGGGCACAAGCGCCGCTACCGTCTCATCGACTGGAAGCGCGACAAGGATGGCGTTCCCGGAACCGTGCGCACGCTCGAGTACGACCCGAACCGCTCGGCGAACATCGCCCTGGTGGTCTACGCGGACGGCGAGAAGCGCTACATCCTCGCGCCGGTCGGCCTCACGGTCGGCATGCCGATCCAGTCGGGCACCGGCAGCGAGCCGCACCCGGGCAACGCGATGACCCTCGCGGACATCCCGATCGGCCAGACGATCCACAACATCGAGCTCCAGCCGGGCCGCGGTGGCCAGATCTGCCGCAGCGCGGGAAGCGCCGCCCAGCTGCAGGCGCGCGATGGCAACTACGCCATCATCTCGCTGCCCTCGGGCGAGCTGCGTCGCGTCCACGTGCGCTGCCGCGCCACGATCGGTCGCGTCGGCAACACCGACCACCAGAACGTCAAGCTGGGCAAGGCTGGCCGCAAGCGCCACATGGGACGTCGTCCCGAAGTTCGTGGTACCGCCATGAACCCGGTCGACCACCCGATGGGCGGTGGTGAGGGACGGACGGCCGGTGGTCGTCACCCCTGTTCGCCGACCGCTGTTCTCTCCAAGGGCGGGCGTACCCGTCGTCGCAACCACCCGTCCGACAAGTTCATCGTGCGTCGCCGCAAGAAGTCCTGAGTCCGACCGGAACCCGCCTCCAACGCACACACACACGTCGCTGAGAATCCATGGGACGCAGCACCAAGAAGGGACCCTTCGTCGATCCGAAGCTGGCCCGCAAGGTCCAGAAGGCCGGCGAGCCCGGCAACGAATCGATCCAGACCTGGGCCCGCGCCAGCACCATCCCGCCCGAGTTCATCGGGCACGTCTTCATGGTGCACAACGGCAAGACCCACGTCCGCGTGCAGGTCACCGAGGACATGGTCGGGCACAAGCTCGGCGAGTTCTCGCCCTCGCGCCAGTTCCGCGGCCACACCAACAAGAAGGAAGCTGCCAAGAAGGGCCGGTGATCCTCCGTCGACGACCCCGCGAGCCCTTCCTCCGAGGAGGCCACTCGCCGGCGGTGATCGACCTACGGTGAACCCCACTCCAGCCACAGCGCCATTCAGATGAACAGCCAAGCCCAAGCCCCGGCGGCCCCCCAGTTCCGCGCCGTCCACCGCTACGCGCGTATGACCGCCCGCAAGGCGCGTCTCATCGCCGACGCGATCCGCGGACTGCACGTGAACGACGCCCTCGAGGTCCTCGAGTTCGCGCCCCAGCGCGCCGCCGCCTACTACAAGAAGATCGTTCAGTCGGCGGTGGCCAACGCGGCTCAGTCCGAGTCCGTGAACGTCAACCGACTGTACATCTGCGAGTGCAAGGCCGACGGCGGACCGCTCCTGAACAACCGCATGCGGTTCCGTCCCGGCCCCCAGGGCCGTGCGATGCCCTTCCGCAAGAAGACCGCTCACCTGACCGTGGTCGTCAAGGAGATGGGGGAGCAGTGAGCCTCGCGGCCCACGCCACCACCCTCAGCCCCTCCCTCCGCGCCTCTCTCCGCGACACACGCCGCGAACCGCTCCTGGCCGCGCCGCCACCCGACGCGCCGACCGCAGTTCGCACCACCACCCCGAAGGCACCTACCTCCACCTGATCGAGACCATGGGTCAGAAAGTTCACCCCACCGGCTACCGCATCGGCGTCATCGAGCCGTGGCGCTCCCGCTGGTACGCCAGCAAGAAGGACTTCAGCACGATGCTGATGCAGGATCAGAAGATCCGCACCCACATCCACAAGGAGTTCAAGTCGGCCGGCATCCCGCGTATCGAGATCGAGCGCACCTCCGAAGCCACCAACGTGATCGTGCACACCGCACGTCCCGGTGTCCTCGTCGGTCGCAAGGGCGCGCGCGTCGACCAGCTCAAGAAGGAGCTGACCGACATCATGGGCGGCCAGACCTGCCACCTCACGGTGCGAGAGATCAAGCGCCCCGAGCTCGAGTCCTACCTCGTCGCCGAGCAGCTCGCCGAGCAACTCGAGAAGCGGATGCACTTCCGCCGCGCGATCAAGAAGACCATCCAGACCACGATCCAGGCCGGTGCCAAGGGCATCAAGGTCGAGCTCAACGGTCGCGTCGGCGGCGCCGAGATGGCCCGCCCCGCCAAGGAGCGCGAAGGACGCGTGCCGCTGTCCACCCTGCGCAGCTACGTGGACTACGGCACCGCCGAGGCCAAGACCACCTACGGCGTCATCGGCGTCAAGGTGTGGATCTACAAGGGCGACCTCGACCCGGGTCAGATGCTCGACTACCGCTTCCCGCTGGGTGGTGTGTCGCGCGGCACGGCCGACGCGCTCCCCCCGCCGTCCCGCGGTCGTCGTCCCGGTGGGCCGCGCCGCGAAGGTGGACCCCGCCGCGAAGGCGGTGGTGCCCCGCGCCAGTAGGCGCGCGCCGAAACGTCCTCCTCACGACCGACTCCACACCGAACCGAACCACCAAAGCGCACGAACCCTCGCCCTGGCCCACGCGACCCAGGCACCGTTCGTGACGACTCGAGGAACTGAATCATGGCCCTGATGCCCAAGAGAAGCCGCTATCGCAAGTCCTTCCGAGGACGTGTGAAGGGCTTTGCCACCCGCGGAAACCGAGTCTCCTTCGGCGAGTACGGCCTCCAGGCCCTCGACGCCGGCTGGATCACCGGCCGTCAGATCGAAGCCGGTCGTATCGCGGCCAACCGCGCGTGCGGTGGCGTCGCCAAGATCTGGATCCGCGTCTTCCCGCACAAGCCCATCTCCGCCAAGCCGGCCGAGACCCGGATGGGTAAGGGCAAGGGCGACGTGGACTACTGGGCGGCCGTCGTGAAGCCCGGAACCATCCTGTTCGAGCTCGGTGGCGTGCCGGAGGAGAAGGCCCGCCTCGCGTTCAAGCGCGTCGCGCACAAGATGCCCATCAAGGTCAAGTTGGTCCGTCGACTCGCGACCCACTGACCAGCGAACCGACGCTCTCGGTCAGGTGACCCTCGATGGGGCGCCGACCGACTGCAGCGCCGACCGAACACCACCAAACACGTCCGACCCCCTCTCGCCATGAACATCGAAGAAGCCCGCAGCAAGACCGACTCGGAGCTCCGTTTCGACCTGGGCAACTTCAAGAAGGAGCTCTTCGACCTGCGTTTCCGCTCGTCGACGGAGTCCTCGGCCAACCCCAGTCGGATCCGCACCCTGCGCCGATCGATCGCGCGCATCAACACCCTGCTCCACGAACGCTCCTCCGGTGTTCGTGGTCAGCAACCGCGCGCCTGATCCGTCCACGACTCCCTTCAGTGACTTCCGCGGCACCCTTTCGCTGCGCAGTCTCAGATCAACCCCCGTCCGACCATCGCCATGTCCCAAGCCACCGGCCAAAGCACCGAGAGCGGCGCTCCTGAGCGCAACCGCCGGCGCGTCCTCCAGGGCGTCGTCTCGAGTGCCAAGATGGACAAGACGATCACCGTCAAGGTGGAGCGACGTTTCGCTCACCCGAAGTACGGCAAGTTCGTCCGCAGCCACAAGAAGTACCACGCTCACGACGAGTCCAGCACCGCAGCGGTGGGGGACACGGTCGAGATCATGGCCACCCGTCCGCTCAGCAAGCTCAAGCGCTGGCGTCTGATTCGCATCGTCGAGGCCAACCGCCTCGCGACGACGAGCAACGTCGAGGGCGAGGAGCTCGCGAAGGAACTCGCCATGAGTGCCAAGAAGAAGGAAGCAGGCGCCGCCGACGCGGCCGGAACGAACGGAGGTGGTGACCAATGATCCAGATGCAAACCATGCTGGACGTCGCCGACAACACCGGTGCCAAGCGCGTCCGGTGCATCAAGGTGCTCGGCGGCACCCACCGTCGGTACGCCAGCCTCGGCGACATCATCGTCGCCTCGGTCCAGCGCTCGATCCCCGGTTCCGAGGTCAAGCCCGGCACCGTCGTGAAGGGCGTCATCGTCCGCGTCTCGAAGAACACGCGCCGCTCCGACGGTTCCTACGTGCGCTTCGACCGCAACGCGCTCGTCCTCGTGGACGCCGACGGCAACCCGAAAGGCACCCGCATCTTCGGCGCCGTGGCCCGCGAGCTCCGCGACCGCAACTTCATGAAGATCGTCTCGCTCGCGCAGGAAGTCGTCTGATGCAGTTCAAGTTCAAGAAGGGTGACCAGGTCATCGTCATCGCCGGCAACGACAAGGGTCGTCAGGGCGAGGTCCTCGAGGTCCGCCGCGCCGTCAACCGCATCGTGGTCGACGGGGTGAACCTGCGCTGGAAGACGCGCAAGCCCACCCAGGCCGAGCCGAAGGGCGACCGCTACCAGGAAGCCTGCGCCATCCACGTCAGCAACGTCATGTTCGTCGGACCCGACGGCTCCCGGACGCGCAAGCGCCCGGCCGCGGTCGACCAGAAGGCCTGAGGGACCCGCACCCTTCCTCGACGCCACGAACCGATCGCCCTCGGGTCCACTTCCCGAACGATCACCCGATCACCGGCCCGCTACCGCACCGACCGAACCGAGCGCGCTCGACCACGTCCGAGCCCCACCAGCCATGTCCACCACGACCGCCAAAATCACCCCGAGCCTCAAGCGGAAGTACGACGAAGACGTCGTGCCCAAGCTGAAGGAGCGCTTCGGCATCGAGAACCCGATGGCCGTCCCGCGTCTGACGAAGATCGTCATCAACATGGGCTGCAAGGGTGCCGTCGAGAACAAGTCGCGCGTCGAGTCCGCCCTCAAGGACCTGACTCTGATCGCGGGCCAGAAGCCCACGATCCGCAACGCTCGCCGTTCGATCGCCGGCTTCAAACTCCGTGAGGGCATGCCGATCGGCGTGGCCGTCACCCTGCGCCGCGACCGCATGTGGGAGTTCGCGGACCGACTCATCAACATCGTGCTTCCCTCCATCCGCGACTTCCGCGGCGTGAAGAAGAAGCTCGATGGACGCGGTAACTACAGCCTCGGCCTGGCCGAGCAGACCGTCTTCCCCGAGATCGAGCTCGATCGCATCGACTTCGTTCAAGGGATGGACATCACCTTCGTCACCACGGCGACCACCGACGAGCAGGGCTACTTCCTGATCGAGCAGCTCGGCATGCCTTTCAAACAAGGCAAGTCCTGAGCCGCTCCAGAACCAACCCGCTCGAGAGTCCGGCTCGTAACGCCCCGGACGCCAGACGAACGCAACGAACGAACACGTCTCACCAGACGGACAACGAGAAGGAACGCCAGCCATGATGACCGATCCCATCGCGGACATGCTGACCCGCATCCGCAACGCCAACGCCATTCGGCGTGAGAGCGTGCGCATGCCCGCGTCGCGAATCAAAGTCGGCATCGCCGAAGCGCTCAAGCAGGAGGGCTTCATCGAAGGGTACGAGGTGGTGGAGGGCACGCCGTCGAGCGAGCTCGTCGTCAACCTCCGCTACGGACCCGACGGTGAACGCGTCATCCGCCAGGTCGAGCGCGTCAGCAAGCCGGGATGCCGCGTGTACAGCGGTGCCAAGCAGATCCCCCGCGTCATCCGCGGTCTGGGTATCTACGTCCTGTCGACGCCGCGCGGCGTGGTCTCCGACCGCAACGCCCGCCAGCTCAACGTCGGCGGCGAAGTCCTCTGCAAGGTCTATTGATCCTTCGACCTGCTGAACCTTCGAAGCATCGAACGATCGCACGACGACGCGACCGCGCCGCCGCCGACCGCCCAACCAACTGACCAGCGACAGAACCATGTCCCGCATCGGTAAACAGCCCATCACCGTCCCCCCCGGCGTCACCGTCGAGGAGAAGAGCCGTCGTGTGACGGTCAAGGGTCCGAAGGGCCAACTCCAGATCGACCTCCGTCCCGAGATCGACCTGACCGTCGATGGTCAGGTCGTCACGGTGGAGCCGAACGGCAGCGGCTCGCCCCGCGACGCTCGCGCCTACCACGGTCTCACGCGCTCGCTCGTCCAGAACATGGTCGACGGCGTGAACACGGGCTTCTCCAAGAAGCTCGAGATCCAGGGCGTGGGTTGGAACGCAAAGGCCGCCGGCGACAAGCTGACCCTCAACATCGGCTTCTGCCACCCGGTCGACTTCACGATGCCCAAGGACCTGTCGGTCGAGACGCCCTCGCCCACGGCGATCCTCATCTCGGGTGTCGACAAGCAGGCCGTCGGTCAGATGGCCGCGCGCATCCGCAAGGTGCGTCCGCCGGAGCCCTACAAGGGCAAGGGCATCCGCTACTCGGGCGAGTACGTGCGCCGCAAGTCCGGCAAGAGCTTCGGTAGCTGATCCGGCCGGATCCGCCTCGCTCACCACCGACTCAGACCGACGTCTCCCCGCTCCAGACCACACACCGTCCGCTACGCTCCGCCGTTCACGCCATGAAGCCGCAAGCCTCACGAAACGCCCGCAACCGCCGCCGCAAGGGCTCGGTCCGGGCGACCATCCGCCGCACGGCGGACCGCCCGCGCCTCTCGGTGCACCGCTCGGGCAAGCACATCTACGCCCAGGTGATCGACGACGCTTCCGGGCGTACGCTTTGCGCCGCCAGCAGCGTCTCGAAGGCGTTCCAGGGCGACAACGGCTCCAAGACCAAGACCGAGACGGCCGTGGTCATCGGGACCGAGATCGCGCGCCTCGCCAAGGACGCGGGCGTGGAGAAGGTGGTCTTCGATCGCGGCGCCGCGCGCTACCACGGTCGCATCAAGGCCCTGGCCGACGCCGCTCGCGAGGGCGGACTGACGTTCTGATCACGGAACCTCCGAATCCTGCCACCAGATCCCGACCCGGCCACCGACCCGGCCAACGAGCCCGCCCTTCGACCCGAACGCCGCCCACCTCGCGCGCCCGAACGGCCCGCTCGACGACCAGCACACTGCGATGAACGATCCCATTCCCTTCCTCGACACCGCCTCCGCCCAGGAGATCGACAACCTCACGGAGCTGACGGTGCGCATCAACCGCTCGGCCGCCGTGGTCAAGGGTGGTCGCCGCTTCTCCTTCTCGTCCCTGTGCGTCGCGGGCAACCGCGAAGGCGTCGTCGGCTACGGCTACGGCAAGGCGCGTCAGGTGCCGATGGCCATCGAGAAGGGCAACAAGGACGCTCGCAAGCACCTCTTGCGCGTCGACATGAGCAAGGCGGGAAGCATCTCGCACGAGGTCACCGGCCGCTTCTGTGGCTCGATGGTCCGACTCATCCCCGCGGGAGAGGGCACGGGCATCATCGCCGGCCAGGCGGTCCGCTCGGTCTGTGAGATGGCCGGCATCCGGAACATCCTGTCCAAGGTCTACGGCTCGACCAACCCCATCAACGTGGTGAAGGCGACCTTCGTCGCGCTCGCCCAGCTCCGCACCCCCGAGCAGGTCGCCAGCCTGCGCGGCGGTATCGAACTGCGCTGAGCCCGAGCGTCCCACTTCGACCGAGACCTCCTCGTCCGAGCCTTCCTCGCCAGCAAGCACACCGCGTCGACGACGCACCTCTGAACACCGCCATGGACATCAAGACCGTCACAGCCAAGGGCACGAAGCACGCCAAGTCGATGCGAGTCGGCCGCGGCACCGGCAGCGGCAAGGGCAAGACCTGTGGTCGCGGCCACAAGGGTCGCGGAGCGCGCTCGGGCGCCAGCCGTCGTGCTGGCTACGAGGGTGGCCAGATGCCCCTGTACCGTCGTCTCCCCAAGCGCGGCTTCACGAACGCTCGTTTCCGCAAGGACTACACCGTGGTCAACGTGAGCGTGCTCGAGAGCTTCGAGGCCGGCGCCACGATCGACCTCGCGGCCGTCCTCGAGGCGGGTCTCGCGTCGATGAACACGCCGCTCTTGAAGGTGCTCGGCAACGGCGAGCTGAACAAGGCGGTCACCGTCCGCGCCCAGAAGTTCTCCCAGAGCGCGATCGAGAAGATCCAGAAGGCCGGTGGCACCGTGGTCGTCCTCGACGAGCGCGGCCGCGAGCTCGAGCCCAGCAAGGACGGA
Organism: Rohdeia mirabilis; assembly: GCA_007750655.1. Lineage (GTDB taxonomy): Bacteria > Planctomycetota > UBA1135 > UBA1135 > Rohdeia > Rohdeia mirabilis. Next base: position 3,811,666 of record CP036290.1, on the reverse strand, counting down.
GCGGACGAGTGACGAACCCCGTCCTCCAGCTCCTCAAGACGCCCGAGACGCGCCAGAAGATCCTGGTGACGCTCGGGCTCTTGGCGTGCTACCGGCTCGGGTTCCAAGTCCCGCTGCCCGGCACGAACCCCGACTACATGGCGCGTCTCGCGTCCGGTGGTGGGGGAGCGGCGTTCGGCTTCCTGAGCGCGTTCTCCGGTGGGGCCCTCGGCAACACCGTGCTCTTCGCGCTCGGCATCATGCCGTACATCTCGGCCAGCATCATCTTCTCGATCCTCGGCAAGGTCTCGCCCAAGCTCGAGGCGATCCAGAAGGAGGGCGCTGCGGGTCAGAAGAAGATCAACCAGTGGACGCGGCTCGTCACCGTGCCCATCGCCATCATCCAGGCGCTGTTCATCTGGTTCACCGTCTACGCCAACGACACCGAAGGCATCACGATGTCGACGGGCGAGCCCGGACTCGGACTCGCGGCGGTGGTCATCCTCGGCCTCGTGGCCGGTGCGATCCTCGTGATGTGGATCGGTGAGCTCATCACCGAGTACGGCATCGGCAACGGCGCGTCGCTGATCATCATGGCGGGCATCATCGCCACCATGCCGGCCAGCCTCTCGGCGGTCGTCCAGCAGGACAGCCAGGCCTACAACACCATCCTGACCCTGGTCGCGCTCTGGCTGACGATCGTGGTCCTGGTCGTCTTCATCCAGAAGGGCGAGCGGCGCATCCCGATCCAGTACGCGCGCCTCTCCCGCGGCCGCCGCGTCTACGGCGGACAGAAGCACTTCCTCCCGCTCAAGGTGAACATGGCCGGCGTCATGCCGATCATCTTCGCCTCGGCGCTGTTCATGATCCCGAGCGTCGTGTTCGAGACCCTGGGCTGGCGCTACCTGGCGGGCATGTTCATGGACGCCGATGGATTCATCTACGTCTCCATCTCCATGGTCCTGGTGTTCTTCTTCTGCTTCTTCTGGAACAACCTGATGTTCCAGCCGGACGACATCGCGACCAACCTGCGCGAGCACGGAGCGTTCGTCCCCGGCATCCGCCCCGGTCAGAAGACCTCCCAGCACATCAAGGCGATCCTGCAGCGCGTGACGCTGGCGGGTGCCGTCTTCCTCGCCATCGTCGCCGTCCTCCCGGGCCTGATCACCGCCAAGGTGCCGGGTCTGCAGGGCAACCTCGCCTACTTCCTCGGGGGCACCTCGGTGCTGATCGTGGTGGGTGTGGCGATGGATCTCGTCGACAAGCTCAACGCCCAACTCGTGATGCGCAACTACGAGGGCTTCATGAAGGGCGGCGCTGGACCGGCCTGGGCTGGCAAGAAAGGAGCCTGATGGCGAAAGAAGAACCGATCACCGTCGAGGCCGTCGTCACCGAGTCCCTGCCGAACGCGCGTTTCCGCGCCAAGCTGGAGTCGGGTCACGAGATCCTCGCGCACGTCTCCGGCAAGATGCGCATGCGCTACATCCGCATCCTGCCCGGCGACACCATTACCGTCGAGATGTCCCCCTACGACCTCACCAAAGGTCGCATCGTCTGGCGCGGTGACCGCCGCCGAGGACCGGGTGGACCGCGCAGCCGCGGCGCACGCCGCTGACTGCAGCTCGGCTCGGCACCTGGTGGGGGACTCCCGCCACGACCCGCGCCGCACCCGTTCAGAACACGAAGCACCTCAACTGAGAACCCAGTAATCCAGCCATGCCCCGCGTACTCGGCGTCGACATTCCCGCCAACAAGCGCCTCGAGATCGCGCTGACCTACATCTACGGGATCGGCCGTTCCACGGCCCTCGAGGTGTGCAAGCGCCTTCAACTCGATCCCGGTCTTCGCGCTCGCGACCTGACCGAGGAGCAAGTCACGCAACTCGCCGCCGTGCTCCAGGAGGAGTACATGGTGGAGGGTCAGCTCCGCCGTCAGGTGGCCGCTGCGATCGCGCGTCTGCGCGACATCAGCTGCTACCGGGGCCTGCGCCACCGCCGTGGACTCCCGGTCCGCGGCCAGCGCACCCGCACGAACGCTCGCACCCGCAAGGGCGCCAAGAAGACCGTTGCCGGCAAGAAGTCGGTCAAGGGAATGAAGTGATCGACGGCGGCCGCTCCTCGGCCGCCGCCCGACTGCACCAGCGCAGTCCGCTTCGACAGACCCTGTTTCGACAGACCCTGCTTCGACTCAGCACCCACGCCGTCACCCCGACCGCACCTCCCGCACCGACCGAGCCGCTCACCAACGCCCCCCAGGCCCGCACCGGACATCCGTCCCGCGCCCGCCGAGGAGGCCGAGCCACCGACCAGCCATGGCCAAGACCAGCACCAAGCGCAAGCCGAAGAAGAACGTCGTTCGCGGTATCGCGCACATCAAGGCGTCCTTCAACAACACGCACGTCGCCCTGACCGATACGACCGGCGCCGTCCTCTCCTGGGGCACGGCCGGTTGCGTGGGCTTCAAGGGCACGCGCAAGAGCACGCCCTACGCCGCCCAGCGCGCGGCCGACCGCGCCGCCTCCGCCGCCATGCGCCACGGTCTCAAGGAGATCGAAGTGCGGGTGAAGGGCGTCGGCTCCGGACGCGAGTCCGCCGTCCGCGCGCTCGCCAATGCCGGCCTCAAGATCTCGTCGATCGAGGACGTGACCCCGCTCCCGCACAACGGATGCCGCGCCCGCAAGCGGCGCCGCGTCTGATCCAGAAGCGCTCGAACTCGGACGTGTCGTGACGACACTTCCGCCGACGCCCAGCCGACCACCGAACCGCCGCCCTCAGCCACGATGTCGCGTTACACCGGACCCGTTTGCAAACTCTGTCGCCGTGAAGGCATGCAGCTGTTCCTCAAGGGACAGCGCTGCTTCTCGGACAAATGCGCCGTGCAGAAGCGCAACTACCCGCCGGGCCAACACGCCCAGCGCCGCAGCAAGGCGACGGACTACGGTCTGCGCCTGCGTGAGAAGCAGAAGCTCAAGCGCATCTACGGCAACATCACCGAGAAGCAGTTCCGCAACTACTTCTCCGAGGCCGAGCGCCGTCAGGGCAACACGGGCGACGTGCTCGTGCAGCTTCTCGAGCGTCGCCTCGACTCGGTGGTGATCAGCGGTGGTCTCGCGCTCTCGCGCACCCACGCCCGTCACCTGGTCAACCACGGACACTTCAAGGTCAACGGACGGCGCGTGGACATCGCGTCCTTCCAGCTCCGGCCGGGTGACGTGATCACGCTCCGCGACAACGACAAGACACGCAAGGTGGTGACCGAGGCCCTGGAGTTCAACCGCTCCCAGACGGTCCCGGACTGGATCAGCGTCGACCGCACCGCGCCGTCGCTGACCGTGAGCTCGCTCCCGACCCGCGAGCACTTCACGCACCCGATCCAGCTTCAGATGATCATCGAGCTCTGCTCGCGCTGATCCTCGCGAGCGGTGGGGGACGGCTCCCACCGCTCGGCGCCCTGATCGCCTTCAGTGGTCCGCACGTCCTGCGGTCCGCGCGCCCCTCGCGGGCGGAGATCTGCGACCAGCGCGCCGCCCTTCGTCCCTTCCCAGCACGACCATTCGCCACGCGCCCCGTTCCACGGCGCCTGGCCCTTCCAGAAAGACGAAAATGAGGATCCGTTGGCGCAACTTCGAGCTGCCGAGCAAGGTGCAGCCCGATCGCGAATCACTTACCGGTCAGTACGGCCGCTTCGTCGTCGAGCCGTTCGAACGCGGTTTCGGCAACACGATCGGCAACGGCCTGCGTCGCGCGCTGCTGTCCTCGATCGAGGGCACGGCCGTCACGAGCGTCTTCGTCGAGGGCTCCGAGCACGAGTTCGACTCGCTCGAGGGCGTCTACGAGGACGTGACCGACATCATCATGAACCTCAAGCGCCTGCGCATCCGGATGCCTGGCGACGGTGAGATCACCTGCCGCATCCTCAAGAGCGGCAAGGGCCCGGTCACCGGTGCCGACGTGCAGTGCGAAGGCGACGCGACGGTCATCAACAAGGACCTGCACATCGCCAACCTGACGCTCGATCGCGAACTCAACATCGAGATGCAGGTGAAGAAGGGTCGGGGCTATGTCCCCGCCGAGGAGAACCGCGTCGAGGGCGCGTCCATCGGGACGATCGCCGTGGACTCGGTCTACTCGCCCGTCCACCGTGTGCGTTTCGCCGTCGAGGCCACCCGCGTCGGCAAGTTCACGAACTACGACCGGCTCGTGATGGAGATCTGGACCGACGGCACCGTCTCGCCCGAGATGGCGCTGACCGAGGCCGCCAAGATCTACCGCAAGCACCTCAACCCCTTCGTGATGTTCGAGCCCGAGCTCGGCGAGTCGTCGATCCCCGACGATCCGTCCAACTCGGACCTGCACCACAAGAACCGCGAGGTCGACGAGCTGAACAAGCGCATGGACCTGAGCCTCGACGAGCTCGAGCTCTCGGTGCGCGCGCGCAACTGCCTGGACGGCGCCGAGATCACCTCGGTCCGTCAGCTCGTCACCATGCCGGAAGCCGAGGTCATCAAACTGAAGAACCTCGGGCGCACCAGCCTGACCGAGATCAAGAACAAGCTGGCCGAGCTCGGACTCGAGCTCGGCATGGAAGACGACGACGAGTGACGCCTGGGCCGACGCTGTCCCTGCCTTCGGGTGGTGGGCGGCGGTCGGCGAGCGCGTCCCTCGCGGCGGTCTCGCTCCCGCGCGAGCTTCCACAGCGACCACCAACCACCCACGACCGACGGCGGTCGACCAACGGCCCTCGATGACGAGCGGTCACTCTCCGGGAAGCCACCTTCGGTCGGCCTCCCTCCAGACGAACTCCAGCACGACCAGGAACGGCGCCCCTCGCCTCGAAGGCTTCACTTCGACGACGGGTCCCAAGTCCTGCCCCAGCCATGCGACACAAGGTAGCCGGCAAGAAGCTCGGTCGGACGACGAGCCACCGCATCGCGATGACGCGCAACATGGCGTCGTCGCTCATCGAGCACGAACGCATCATCACCACGGTTCAGAAGGCGAAGAACCTTCGTCCCTTCGTGGAGAAGCTCATCACGCTCGCCAAGGATCCGTCGCTGCACCACCGCCGCCAGGTCTTCGCGCGTCTGCGCAACGAGGACGCCACGGCGAAGCTGATGGAAGTGCTCGGTCCGCGCTTCAAGGAGCGTCCGGGTGGGTACACCCGCATCCTGAAGCTCGCGAAGCCGCGCCTCGGCGACAACGGTCAGCGCGCCATCATCGAGCTGGTCGAGCGCACGGTCGAAGAGGATTCGCCCGTCGAGGAGTCGGCGGAGACCGTCGAAGCCAAGGCCTGACGGCCGCGACGGCCGTTCGGGCGTTGCGCTTCACGGCGTCCTCCTTCGAGCCCACCCTGCGAGCCCTCTTCGGGCGTCGGCGGGGTGGGCTCGAAGCGTTCACGGAGCGGACTCGCCGATTCGACGGACCGCGCGCTCGGGTTCGGTGCCCGGGCAGCCCCCGCCCGAGCGATACTGCTTCGCGCACCGCCCGACCGTCTGCCGTCCGAATGCCAACCGCCCGAACGCGGGCCGCGTCGACCAGCGCCGCCCGCCACGCCCTGGGCGCCACGCCTCCATCGGTCGAACACCGCCCGGTCCGCCCGCGCGCCGGACTCCCTCGAGCCTCCCCGTCCAAGCCTCCCCGCACCCCGTCGCTCCAGAACCATGGCACCCAGCTACTTCCTCATCTTCGGTCCGCCCGGCGCCGGCAAGGGCACCCAGGCCACGGCGCTCGCCGCGCTTCTCGAGGTCCCGCACGTCTCCACTGGTGACATGTTCCGCGCGCACCTCAAGCAGGGCACGCCGCTCGGGCTCGAGGTGCAGGCGCTCCTCGCGGCGGGGACGCTCGTACCGGACGACGTGACCAACCGCATGGTCGAGGAGCGGCTGAAGGAGGACGACGCCGCGGTCGGCGCGTTGCTCGACGGCTTTCCGCGCAACGTGCCGCAGTCGAAGTTCCTCGACGCCCTGCTCGCGCGCGATGGACAGTCGCTGACGGGCATCGTCGTGCTCGACGTGGACGAGGACGAACTGCGCCGCCGTCTGGCCAAGCGCGCCGCCGATCAGGGCCGCCCCGACGACGCCGATCCGGCGGTGATCGAAGATCGCATCACGACCTACCGCGAGCAGAGCGAGCCCTGCCTCGGCTACTACGAAGGTATCGGTGTTCCGATCCACCGCATCGACGGCATCGGAGCCCCGGCCGACGTCGAGGCGCGGATCGCGGCGGCCATCGGAAGCTGAGCGCGAAGCGCGGCCGGTCGTCGCTCGACACTCCTGGAACGGCCAGCGCTCGGGCGGGCGGGGAGCTGTGCGCCGACCGCGCGGGAACGGGGCCGATCCGAAGCAGCGGCTCGCTCGGCTGCCGGTCACTGGGCCGCGAAATCGACGCTCGCGGCGTCAGGCGACCGCAGGATCCGAGGCGCTCGGTCCCATCCCGGGTGCGCGGGCGCGAACCCCAAGGAGCACTCAGGTCGGCGCGCCCGCCAGCGGCGCCGGTGATCGACGTGCCCCTGGCGTCGCGCTCCTTCGGGCGGGCGCGTGCCGCTGGGAGGATGCGTGCGCGACGGCACCCGCGAGGCGGTACGGCGAGCGCTGGGGACGTCGGCTTCGATCTCGTGCGCGACCGTGCGCGAGCCTCGTGCCGCCCGCTGCCCGCCGCCGCCAGACCTCACCCCGAACTCACGACCCGGCGTCGGTGACGACGCGCGTCACGAGCTCGGCGGAGATCTGTCCGAGTTGGGCGCAGAGCTCGTCGAGCGGATCCGCGCCCGCGTCGAGCAGGCGTTCGGCCGAGTAGCTCCGGGCGGAGACGAGCGTGCCGTCGGCGGCCTCGACGGTCGCGAACAGCTCGACCTGCGCGCGCGCTTCGGACCCCGCTCCCGAACCGCCGAACGCGACGATCTCGATCGAGAGGCGCCGCGCCGACGCGGCCGGTCCACCGGGGGCGAGCCGTTCGAGCACGAGCCGGCGCACGTGGTCGGTCGGTGCCACCGCCCAACGGTCGAGGGCGCGCCGCTCGAGCCTCGCGCCAGGTCCCTGCCAGGTCAGCACGTCGCGCGCGCCGTCGTCGGCACCAATCTCCACCAGGCGCACCGGATGCGCGAGCTCGAGCGGCGCGGCGGACGACGGGGTGTCCGTCGACAACACCAGGTAGCGGTACTTCGGGGGCTCGGGGGCCGACAGGCAGCTGCTCGCGAAGAGCGCCAGCACGAGGGCCACCGCCGGGCGGGTGCGATCACTTCTCATCGATCTGACTTCCGAAGAGGACGGAGCTGGGTTCGCGCTCGAGGCGTTGGGCGAGAGCGGTGATGGCGCCGAGCGCGCGTTCCAGCTCGCGCAGCGCCGGGGCCGCGCGCTCGCCGGTGCGCGCGCCGGTCAGAGCCAGGAGTTCGAGCGCGGCCGCGGCTTCGCGCAACGACGTGGCCGTGGCGCCGAGCTCGGCCGCAGCCAGTTCGCCGGTCAAGGCGTCGGCCGCGCCGCGCGTGGCGTCGATCGCCGGGCCGAGCTTCGCGGTCTCGTCCTCGAGGCGCTCGACCAGCCGACCGGCCGAGGTGACCACGTCGTCGAGGCCGCCCGACGCCCGCGCAAGGGCCTCGCGGTCCACGGCCGCGGCGATCCCGCGCAGTTCCCGGACCAGTGCTTCGATCGACGCCACGTCGAGCTCGCCGAGCTTGGTCTCCGCGCGCGCGAGGACGGCGTTGAAGCGGGCCGAGGTCTCGGCCACGTTCAACTCGTCGAGCGTCGCCGAGAGTTCGTTCACCACGCGCAGCGCGGCGCGCATCAACTTGGGCATCTCGGCCAGGCTCGACGAGAGATCCTCCTCCAGCGACTTCAGGGTCGACGGCTCGGTGGGGACGTAGTTGAACGGTTTGGGGAACGGCAGCTCCTGCACCGCGCGGATCTCGCCGTCGAACACGTCGGCCTCGAGATAGGTGAAGCCGGTCAGGGCACTGCGGACGATGCGCAGACGAATGCCGTCGTCCTCGAGTTGGCGACTCGCACTCGTGATCGACGCGTCCTCCTCGAGCCCGAAGCCGCTGATCACGTCGGTGTAGGCATTGATCGAGACCTGGACGTGGCGGCGGTCCGGCGCGAACGCGATGTCGCCGACCTGACCGACGGTGACGCCGCGGAACTTGACCGGCGTGCCCACGCTGAGGCCTTCGATCGACTCGTCGAAGAAGGCGACCAGTTCGACGGTGTCGCGCGACAGTCCGCGTGCGCCCAGGGCGACCAGGCCCGCGACCCCGGCCACGAGCACGCCGACCACGAACAGTCCGACCTTCCAGTTCTCGCCCTGTGCTGTCATTGCGCGTTCCCCGCGTGCCGGCCGGCTGCGTCCGCGCTGCGGAAGAACTCGCGCACGCGCACATCGGTACTGGTTCGAGCGAGCTCGCGCGGATCACCCGTGGCGATGATCCCGCGCCGTTCGCGGTGGAGGAGGATGCAGCGACTCACGACTTGGAAGATGCTGTGCAATTCGTGGGTCACGATCACGATCGTCACCCCGAGATTCTGGTTGAGCGACAGGATCAGGTCGTCCAGGTGGGAGGACGTCACAGGATCCAGACCCGCGGACGGTTCGTCGAGGAAGAGCAGCTCGGGATCCAGGGCCAGCGCGCGGGCGATGCCGGCGCGCTTCTTCATCCCGCCCGAGATCTCGGCCGGCATGTAGTGCTCGAAACCACCCAGCCCGACCAACCGCAGCTTCGCCGCGGCGATCTCGCGCCGCTCGGGTTCGCGCACGTCGGTCCAGTGGCGCAGCGGCAGGACCACGTTCTCGAGCAGGCTCATCGAGCCGAACAGTGCGCCGGACTGGAAGAGGACACCGTGCCGCGGCCGCCCGACGAGCGAGGGCGGTTCACCGTTCACCTCGATCGTTCCGCCCAGCGGCGCTTCGAGCCCGATGAGGTGGCGCAGCAGCGTCGACTTGCCCGTGCCGCTGCCGCCGAGGATCGCGAAGACGTCGCCGCTCGCGACCTCGAAGTCGAGCTTCTCGAGCAGTGGCTCGCCGCTCCAGCCCACGGTCAGGCCACGCGCTTCGACGACGACCCGACTCACAGTCCGAAGAGGGTGAAGAGGTAGGTGAAGATCGCGTCGGCGATGATCAGGGCGAACAGCACGGTGACGACGGCGGCGGTGGTGGAGCGGCCGACGCCTTCCGCTCCGCCGCGCGTGGACAGGCCGCGGTGGCAGGCGATCACGCCGACGATCGCGCCGAACGCGACGGCCTTCGCGAGACCGGTCAGGACGTCGGAGGTCTCGATCGAGCTGGCGGTCTGTTGCCAGTACGCGTTCAGCGTGATGCCCATCGCACCGCACCCGATCGCGAGGCCGCCGAGGATGCCCATCGCGTTGGCGATGATCGTCAGGAGCGGCATCGTCACGACGAGAGCGGCGACGCGCGGGAGCACGAGGAAGCGGTGCGGCGACAGCCCTAGCGTGCGCAGGGCGTCGACCTCCTCGGAGACCTTCATCGTTCCGAGTTCGGCGGCGAAAGCGGCACCCGACCGTCCGGCGAGCAGGATCGCCGTCATCAGCGGTCCGAGTTCGCGCACGACCGACAGCCCCACGAGGTTGGCGACGAAGATCTCGGCGCCGTAGTTCTCGAGCTGCACCGCGGACTGGAAGCCGAGGATGGTGCCGACGAGGAAGTTCACGAGGGCGACGATCGCAACGCCGTCCGGCCCCGTGCGCGACAGCTGGACGACCCACTCGCGGAGGGGGAACGTCGCGGGGCGCAGGATCGTTCGGCCGCACGCGCGCGTGAGTTCGCCGATGAACACGATCCCCTCGAACACACCCGTGGTCACGCCGATGCTGCGCCGTCCGACCTGGGCCAGGAACGACTCGTGGAGTTCGTGCGCGTGCGGCGGGGGAGCGGCCTCGTCCGGCGCGTACAGACCGAGTAGCGCGTGCACCGATCCGGTGGCGCCGCGCACCTCACCTCCGCGCCCGTCGCGTTCGAGCTCGAGCGCGAGTTCGACGACCAACGCCGCACCCGAGCCCTGGATCGAGTCGAGTCGGGCCACGTCGATCGCGAGCGGGCCGCTCGACCCAGCGACGAGTTCGCGCACGCGTTTCCAGTGTCGCGCGACACCGGCCAGGGACAGGCTGCCCGACAGGTGCAGGACGCCGTCCGCGAGCTCGGCGACCAGCTCGTCGCCCGGGTCCGCCCGTTCGGTCGTGGGCGATGTGGTGTGTGCGGTCGTCTCGCCGGCCATGTGCGTGCCGCGCGCAGGAGCGGGCCGAAGCTGGGAGTCTAGGCCGCGACCACGCCATCCGCGCCGCGGCGACGGGCATCCGAGCGTCGGGTGACGCGGGCTGGGACGGGCGGCCCTCACACGACGGAACCCCGCCACCCTTCTTCAGGGTCGCGGGGTTCTCGCGAGCCGGTGCTCCCGTGTGGAGTGCGGGGTGACCGGAATTGCCGCGGGTCCGAGCTGCCGTCGATCGGCGCGCCCGACGGCTCAGGTCAGCGCTTCTTCTTGCTCTTCGCGCCGCCCTGACGCGCCTTGAAGCGCGGGTCGGTCTTGTTGATCACGTAGATCCGACCCTTGCGGCGGACGACCTTGCAGTCGGGGTGGCGGAACTTGGCCGAACCGATGGAGGAGACGACTTTCATGGCGGAGATGGGGCTGGCCGGGGCCGGGTGGGGGCCACAGCGGGCCGAGCAGGATAGGGGCGCCCGGGCGGCCGCGCAACCTTGGGCTGGCTGCTCCCCGGCGGAACCGGTGGCGGCCGGGTGACCGCTCGCCGCTCGCCGCGCGGGCTCGGAGCGAGGCGCTCAGGTGGGGCCGGGGCACCGCTCGGCGCGCGCCGCGGGGCCCGCTGGGGTCCTGGCCTCGCTCGTTGGTGAAGAAAATCGGGCTCCTGGGCCCGCCAGCGGGTGTTTCGCGGCCGGCCGGCGGACTCCGGTCGGTCGGCGGACCGCGCCCCGGGGCCCAGATCCCCCCTGGGGGGGGCAGGAGCAGCCCCCGACCGTCACCAACGAGCGAGGCCAGGACCGGTCAGAGGCGCGCGAGGCTGGCGCGGCCGGGGCCCAGGACCCGCTCGATGCTGCGGACGAGCGGGGCACCGACCCCGACCTCGAGCTCGAGGACCCGCACCTGCCGCCGCTCGCCGTCGAGCCCTTCCACGTCCAGGTAGACCGTGTTGCCGCCGGGGTGCGCCTCGAAGGCCGACTTCAGGGCCGGAAGCCGTTCGCGATCGGTGGGGTCGAGGCGGATGACGAACGCGCCGCGGAAGTCGTCGAGCGCACCGATCAGGTCCTTCGTGTCGCGCATGACCAGGGCCACGCCCTCGCCGCGGTCCTCGACGGTCGCCTGGCACACGATCACCGCGTCGTCGGCGAGGCGTTCCTTGACCTCTTCGTAGGTGCGCGGGAAGACGGTCACGCCCACAGCACCACTGAGGTCCTCGAGCACGAAGCGCGCCATGCGCTGTCCGGCCATCCGACCGTTCTTGACGATGTTCTCGGAGTAGCCGACGACCAGGCCGCCGATCGTGATCTCGGTGCCGCTCGGGAACTCGCCGAGGCGCGACGTGTCGGTGTTCGCGAGCAGCGAGATCATCCCCGCGTGCTCCTCCAGCGGGTGTCCCGAGAGGTACAGACCCAGGACCTCGCGCTCGGCTTTGAGCGCGTCCTGCGGCGTCCAGGCGGCCGCGGGGTCGTAGCTCGGCGTGCTCGTCGATTCCGCGGCGTCGTCGGCCCCGGACGCGTCGCCTCCGAAGGCGTCGAACATGCTCATCTGGCCGCTGCGTCGGTCCTTCGCGGCCTGCGCGCCTTCCGACATCGCGTTCTCGAGCGCGGCCATCACGCTCCCGCGGTCGTGGCCCGTGAAGTCGAACGCGCCGGCCTTGATGACCGCTTCCCAGGTGCTCTTGTTCACCTCGGCCGGATCGACGGCGCCGCAGATCGCGAACAGGTCGAGGTCGCCCTCCAGTTCGGCGCGCGCCGCCAGGATGTTCTCGACGGCACGTTGGCCGGTGCCCTTGATCGCGCCGAGTCCGAAGCGGATCGCGTCCTTCCCTTCGGGCGTGCGCTCCGGCTCGAACTCCCAGGTACTGTGCCGCAGGTCGGGCGGCAGGATCTCGATGCCGTTGCGCTTGCAGTCGTCGATCAGCGCCTTGATCTTGTCCGAGTCCTGCATCTCGCAGGACATGTTTCCGGCCATGAAGGCCGTGCGGTGGTTCGCCTTGAGGTACGCCGTCTGGTAGGTGATGACCGCGTAGGCCGTCGAGTGCGACTTGTTGAAGCCGTAGCCACCGAACTTGACGATGTTGTCCCACGTGTCGCGCGCAACTTCCGCGGCACAGCCGTTCGACACCGCGCCCTCGATGAACTGCGCGGAGAACTTCTCCATGATCTCCGGCTTCTTCTTGCCCATCGCCTTGCGGAGGTTGTCCGCTTCGTTGAGGGAGAAGTTCGCCAGCACGTTCGAGATGAGCATCACCTGCTCCTGGTAGACGATGCACCCGTAGGTGTCGCCCAGGATCTCGGCCAGGCTGTCGTGCGGGTAGACGACCTCTTCCTCGCCGTGCTTGCGGCGGATGAACATGTCGTCCATGCCGCTCTCGAGCGGGCCCGGTCGGTACAGCGCGAGCACGGCGATCAGGTCCTCGAAGCGGTCGGGACGCAGGCGCCCGAGCAGCTTGCGCATGCCGTCCGATTCCAGCTGGAAGACGCCCAGCGTGTCCCCGCGCATCAGCATCGCGTAGGTCGCGGGATCGCCGGCGGGCAGGTTCTCGAGGTCCGGGCGCGTGCCGCCCTGTTTCACGATGTTGCGCAGCGCGCGTTCGAGGATCGTCAGGGTCCGCAGACCCAGGTAGTCCATCTTCAGAAGGCCCAACTCCTCGAGCTGGGGCGCGGACCACTGGGTCGAGATGTCGTCGCCCTGGGTGCACAGCGGCACGTAGTGGGTGATCGGACGGTCGGCGATGACGACGCCGGCCGCGTGCGTCGAGATGTGTCGCACCTGGCCCTCGAGTTCGACGGACAGGTCGAACAACTCGGCCAACTCGGGCATCTCGGCGCGCAGCTTCTGCAGGTCCTCGTCGGCCTCGAGCGCGTCCTTCAGCGGCGGTGCGCCCGGCCCGGTCGGAATCTTCTTGCTGATGCGGTCGATGTCGCGCAGCGGGATGTCGAGCACCCGACCGACGTCGCGGATCGCGGTGCGCGAAGCCATCGTTCCGAAGGTGACGATCTGCGCCACGTAGTCGTCGCCGTACTTGCGCCGCGTGTACTGGATGACCGCGTCGCGACCCTCCTTGCAGAAGTCGATGTCGATGTCGGGCATCGACACGCGCGCGGCGTTGAGGAAGCGCTCGAACAGGAGGTCGTACTCGAGCGGACAGACGCGCGTGATGTCGAGCAGGAACGCGACCATCGAGCCGGCCGCCGAACCGCGCCCCGGGCCGACCGGGATGTCGTTCCCGCGCGCCCACGCGATTAGGTCCCACACGATCAGGAAGTAGGACACGAAGCCGAGTTCGCGAATGATTCGCTTCTCGTACTCGAGGCGTTCGCGCGCCTTCGTGTTCTCCGCGCCGTACTTCTCGATCAAGCCCTTCTCGAGCAGGCGGTCGAACAGCTCGTCCGGCGTCTCGCCCGAGTCGCTCTGGAACACCGGCACGTGGTAGGTGCCGAACTCGATCTCGAGGTCGGTCTGCCCGGCCACGTCCATCGTCGCCTTCAGGGCTTCGGGCAGGTCCTTGAACATCGACGCCATCTCCTCGCGGGTGCGGAAGAAGAGGCTGTCGGTGTCCATCTTGAAGCGCTTCTCGTCGTCGCGCTTGGCGCCCGTGTTGATGCACAGGAGCGTGTCCTGCACCCGACAGTCCTCGTGGCGCAGGTAGTGGATGTCGTTCGTCGCGACGAGCGGGATGCCGGTACGCTTGTGGATCTCGATCAGGCCTTCGTTGCAGCGGTCCTGGATCGAGAGTCCGTTGCGCTGCAGCTCGAGCCAGAAGTGCTCGGGCCCGAACATGTCGCGCATCTTGATCGCCAGGTCCTCGGCGATCGGTTGCTTGTCCTGGCGCAGCATCTGGTTCATGCGCCCCGACAGACAACCCGACAGGCAGTTGAGGCCGTCCGCGTGCTCGGCCAGCAGTTCGAAGTCGATCCGCGGCCGCACGCTGTAGCCCTCGAGGTAGCTCTTGCTCGCCAGCTCGATCAGGTTGCGGTAGCCGGCCTCGTTGCGCGCGAGCAGCGTCAGGTGGCTGTACGGGTTGCGCTCGCGGTGGTGCTTCTCGTGTCGCGACGTGGTCGCGATGTACACCTCGCACCCGATGATCGGCGTGATCTCCTTCTTCTTGCACTTCTGGTACAGCTCGATCGCACCGAACAGGTTGCCGTGGTCCGTCAGGGCCAGCGCCGGTTGCCCGTCGGCGACGCACGCGTCGACCAGCTTGGAGATGCGGTTCGCGCCGTCGAGCAGGGAGTACTCGGAGTGGACGTGCAGGTGGACGAAGTCGGGTGCGGGCACGGCAGCGTTCGAGGGTCGGGTGTCGAGAGACGGGACGGACGGGGCGGAGCGAAGAGCGCCGGCCGCGCGCGTGGCACGGGCCGGCGCTGCGGCGCGACCAACGGGCCGCGCTCGCCGCGCTCAGAGGTCGGCGCCGCGCCCGAGCAGGTCGAGCAACAGCGCCTTCTGGCAGGGCAGACGGTTGGCGGCCTGCTCGAACAAGAGGCTGCGCGGGCCGTCGATCACCTCGTCGGTGACCTCGACGTTGCGGCGCACCGGCATGGCGTGCATCAGCCGCGCGTCGTTGCCGCGCGCCATCAGCCGCTCGTCGATGCGCCAGTCGCCGGCCTTGGCGCGGCGCGAGGCGGAGAGGGTCGGGTCGCCGTAGGTCTCGAGGCTCTCCCACGAACGCGCGTAGACCACGTCCACGCCGTCGATCCCGTCGTGCAGGTCGGTGGCGTGGACCAGTTCACCGCCGCTCGCACCCGCGGCCGCGCGGGCCTGCGCGACCACCTGCTCGTCGAGGTCGAACCCGGGCGGGTGGGCGAGGCGCACCTCGTAGCCGGCGCGACAGGCCGCGACGAGCAGCGAGTGGGCGGCCGAGACCGGGGCCGGGGTGGGGGAGTGGGTCCAGGCCAGGCAGATCCGGCGCCGCGGGCCGCTCGACCCGGAGGTCTGGCGTCCGAGCGCGCGCCGCAGGGTGAAGAGGTCCGCCAACGCCTGCAGCGGGTGCCACAGTCCGCTCTCCATGTTCACCACGGGCACGTTCGCGAACTTGGCCCAGGCGCCGATCTGCTGGTCGGCCCGGTCCACCGCCCACTTGCGCTGCTCGGGCGCCGGCCGCACCGCCAGCAGATCCACGTAGGACGACAGGACCCGCGCCGCGTCGCGCACGTGCTCGGGCGCGCGGCCGTCCATGACGCGCCCCTCGCGGTACTCGAGCTCCCAGAAGTCGGTGTGCGCCGTCAGGTTGATCGGGTGCCCGCCCAACTGCGCCACCGCCGCCTCGAACGAAGAGCGCGTGCGCAGGGAGCCGCGGAAGAACAGGAGGCCGACCGTGATGCCGGCCAGGGCGTCACGACCCAGGGTCGGGTCCGCCTGGAGGCGTTCGGCCAGCTCGAACATGTGCTCGAGCTGCCCGTCCGTCAGGTCGTCCAGGCTGAGCAGGTTGGGGTGGGGCTCCATCGGGCCGAGGATAGCGGCCTGTCGGGCGCTCGAATACCGCGCGCGGTCCGAATGCCCCCCTGCCCTCGCCCAGGGTCGAGAGCCGCCGATCCGTCAAGGGCGAATCTCGATCTCGAGGCCCTGACTGAACTCGGTGGCGAAGCTGCTCGTGTCGACCACGAGGGCCTGCAGCGTCACCCGAATGCCCTCGAGACTCGGCAGGTTCGGGATCGCGAGGGTCTCGTCCGCGAGTCCGCCCGTCAACGGCTCGACGCTGACGAGAGTGGGCTGGGGCGCGAGCAGCAACAGCAACTCTTCGCCCAGTCCCAGCAAGGTGCCGCAGCCCGAGACGTTCGTGCCCAGGACGCCGTAGTAGCTCGCCGCGAAGCCCGTCGTGATCGAGTTGCCCTGGATCTGGAAGCGGAAGGTCTCGTCCATGTAGGCCGAGCGCGCGGGGGCCAGGATGAGGGCGGGGTTGGCGAAGCAGCCGGGGACGAGCTCCCAGAAGCCCACGTCGAAGGCGTAGACCGCACCCGCGGCGCTGGCCGAGTTGTTGAACTGGGAGCCGCCGACGCCTGTGGACGAGCTGCCTTCGAAGGCTGCGCCGACGACCAGGCGCTCGCCAGCGAGGGCGAGTGCGTCGCCGAATCCGTCGGACGTGTCGGTGTTCGAGGCCTTGAGGTAGGTGCGCGGCTCCCAGGTGAAGCCCACGGGTGTGAACAGGTAGACGGCACCCGAGTCCGTCTCCGAGTCGTCGAACGGGCTGCCGAGCGAGAGTTGGCCACCTCCGTCCTCTTCGCGGACTCCCACGGCGATCAGTCCGCCCGAGATGGCGACGCTCCAGCCGAACAGGTCGTTCGTGTCGCCGGCGGTCGGCTTCAGGTACGCCTGGGCGAACCAGTTCGATCCACTGCGCGCGAAGACGTAGGCGGCACCGCACCCCCCCAAAGTGTTGTCCGCCTGGTCGCCGTTCACGCCCGTCGCCGCGCTGTCCTCGAAGGGCGCGCCGACCACGAGCCGGTCGCCGTCGATCGCGACCGACCAACCGAACAGGTCGAACGCGTCGGAGTTCGTCGCCTTCAGGTACGCCTGCTGGGTCCAGCCGGACGTGCCGTTCACGAACACGTACAGCGCACCGGCGTCGCCCGCGCTCTCGTCGGTCTGGTCGCCACCCGAGCCGTTCGCGTCGCTGTTCTCGTACGGGGCGCCGACGACGATGGTGTCGCCGCTGATGCCCACGTCGAGGCCGAACTGGTCGCCCACCCCCGTGTTGGAGGCTTTCAGGTAGCTGTCGTAGGTCCAGCCGGAGACGAGGCGGCGATAGACGTAGGCAGCGCCCGCATCGCTCGCCGAGTCGTTCGCGCTGCTGCCGTCCACACCGGTCGCCGAGCTGTCCTCGCGATTGGCGCCGACCACGATGAACTCGCCGTCGATGGCCACGCTGATGCCGAAGCTGTCGCTCGAGTCGGGGCTGGGTGATTTCAAGTAGGCGACCTGTGACCAGGTGCTGCCGCTGCGCTCGAAGACCCAGGCGGCGCCCGCGTTCGACAGGCTGTTGTCACCGCTGTTGCCGCCGACCAGAGTTGCGGCGCTGTCGTCTCCGGTCGCTCCGACGACGAGGGTGTTCTCGAAGATGTCGACGGAGGTTCCGAAGCGATCGTTCGCACCGCGGGAACTCGGCTTGATGTAGGCCTCCTGGACCCAGTTCGAGCCGTCGTGCACGAAGACGTACACCGCACCCGCGCTGGAGAGCCCGTTGCTGGACTGGTTGCCGTTCAGGCCGCCCACGCCGTCCTCCTCGGTCGCGCCCACCACGAGCGTCGAGCCCCAGACGGCGACGCTCCGACCGAACTGATCGCCGGCGTCCGTGTTCGAAGCCTTGATGTAGCCGGTCTGCACGATCGGATCGATCGTCAGCGGGTAGCGCGCGCCGAAGTCGTCCACGTGGATGTGCAGGTCCGTGCCGTCCAGCTCGAAGCGCGCCGCGAGGTCCGAGCCGTCCGCGTCGAAAGCCACGAGGCCGGCGTAGCGCGCCAGCGTCGCGCCGTCCGCGTTCGCGAGCAGCAGCGTGCGCCGGTCGCCGGTGAGCGAGGGCGCGAGGGCGGTCGTCAACTCGAGCTCCAGCACCAACGCACCCGTGCCGGCCGGTCGCTCCGCCACCGTGTAGCCGTGCTCGAGTCCGCGGTCGTGGTTCGCGTACCACTCGGTCAGGTTCGGCCCGAAGCGTCGTTCGACCCGCCGACCCGCATGGCTCGTCTCGGGTGCCGGATCGACCGCCTCGAGCTGGCCGTCCCGACCGAAGCCGGTGAGCGCGAGTCCGAAGGACCACGCGCCCGAGTCCTCTGCGACCCAGAGCTGCTGTTGGTCGAACCGTGCTCGGTAGCCATGGGCGAGCGACCGCGCGTGGAGGGTGCCGTCCACGTCCGCGAGAACCGCGTGTCGGGCGTCGTCGAGCAACGCGGCCGCGAGTGCTTCGGCCGACCTCGGGTCGGGCGCGTCGTGCATGTCGTGCACCTGCAGGTTGCCTGCGAGAGCGGGCGCGGCGGCGAGAGGGGCGAGGGCGAGCAGGAAGCGCAGCGGTTGCATGGCAAGAGACCTGGAGGGGACGCCGAGAGGCGACGGGGACGGGCGACGAAGGCCCATGCTGACACGGGCGAACGGCGCCCGTCCTCGGGCCGGTCCGATTCGAGGAGCGCGCGCCGCCGCGCGGGACGTGGCGACACTCGGAAGCGTCCGCTCTAAGTCCAGTGGCCGACTTCGCCTAGCTCGCCGTGTGCCGCTCCTCCGGGTGCGCACGACCGATCCACTACGGATTCGAATTCGCGCCCCCCCGCGGTGGGCCTCGCACTTCGGGATCATGTGCAGCCTCGCGTCTGTCCGACCCGACCTCGGTCGCGAACCACGGTCGCGAACAACGGTCGCCACACGCCCATGAACGAAGTCGATCACGATGCGCCGTTGCCGGGCGGCGGCGGCAGGCTGATGTCGGAACCGCACCCCTGGTTCGTGGGTCTGTAGCGAGCGCAGTGTCTGATCGCGGTCGTGATCGCGGTGGTGGTGAGCCTGACCGTGGGCGGTGTCGTGCTGACTCTCGGGAACCAGGTCGCGAGCATCGGTCACATGCTGGAACACGGCCCTCGCGAGGAGGTCCTCGAGCGCTGGATCGCCGAGGGCGACAGCCTGTACCGAGCGGTCGAACGCTTCCGCGCCGAGCACGATCGGTTGCCGGTCGACGTCGGTGAGTTGGCGTCCTCGCACCGCTGGGACGAGCCCGTGAGCCACGGTCTCTGGCGGACCGAGGAGTGGAGGGTCGCGGACTTCGGCGCACGTGGCTTCGCCGTCTTCCTGCCCGTCGACCTCAGCTCTTCGGTGAAGGACGTTCTGGTCCGGCGCTCGACGGGGCGCTACCCCGGCGACTTGGCGGAGCGAGCGGGGGAAGTGATCGAGCGCGGTTCGTGGCGCTACCTGCGTGGTGCGAGGCTGTCGCCGGAACCTCGAGCCTTCGAGCAGCTGGTTCTCCGCCCGGTCTTCCACTCTCCGCGGCCGACCGTAGGATCCGCGATTCGCCGTGAATGACCGCGGCGTGCTCCGAGTAGCGGCACTCTCGAGCGGTCCTCGGCGATCGATCGGCCCGCGCGGGGTCTATCCTCGGGCCCTCCCGACCGCGCCTCTCGCTCCGCACCACGCCAGCTCGCTCCGCCACCATGCTCTACGTCGTTCTCGGCCTCCTGATCGGCCTCCCGCTCATCGCCGCCCTGTGGGGCGTCGGTGTCTACAACCGGCTCGTCACCCTCAAGAACCGTTTCGAGAACGCGTTCGCCCAGATCGACGTGCAGCTGCGGCGGCGCTACGACCTGATCCCGAACCTGGTCGAGACGGCGAAGGGCTACATGAGCCACGAGCGCGAGACGCTCGAGGCCGTGATCGGCGCGCGCAACCAGGCGCAGACCGCGGAGAAGCGCGCGGCGGCGAACCCGGGCGACGCGGGTGCGATGCAGGGGCTGCTCGCGGCGGAGGGCGCGCTGACCGGAGCGATGGGGCGGCTGTTCGCGGTGATGGAGGCCTACCCCGACCTCAAGGCCAACCAGAACATGCTCGCGCTGCAGGAGGAGTTGACCTCGACCGAGAACAAGGTCGCCTTCGCGCGTCAGGCGTACAACGACTCGGTGATGACCTACAACACCGCGCGCGAGGTCTTCCCCGCCAGCGTGGTCGCCGGCATGTTCAACTTCGCCGAGGCGCAGCTGTTCGAGATCGTCGACCCCAGCGTGCGCGAAGCTCCCAAGGTGTCGTTCTGAGCGCGGTCGCGCCGCTGGTCGACGCCGGCGGCGCACCGCACTGAAGCGCACGACCCGTGCAGTTCTTCGAACACCAGGAGCGGGCCAAGAAGCGGACGACGCTGTTCGTCGCCCTCTTCGGAGCCGGCATCGTCGGCATCGCCGTGGTCGTGTACCTGGTGGTGGCCTACGGACTCGTGTACGCCGAGTGGGGCTCGCACGACAGCACCGCCCGCTCGCCCTCGCCGCCGCTCTTCCGGCCGGGCCTGTTCGCGGGCGTTCTCGCGTCGGTGCTCGGCTTCGTGGCGCTGGCCGCCTGGTACCGCTCGAGCACCGTCGCCAAGGACGGGCGCAGCGTCGCGGAGTTCCTCGGCGGCCAGCTGATCCAGCGCGGTACCACCGATCCCGACGAGCGGCAGCTGCTGAACGTGGTGGAGGAGATCGCGATCGCCTCGTCCATGCCGGTGCCGCCGGTCTACCTGCTCGAGGACACGTCGATCAACGCGTTCGCGGCCGGACGCACGGCCCAGGACTCGGTGCTCGGGTTCACGCGCGGCGCGCTCTTGGCCCTGGATCGCGACGAGCTGCAGGGCGTCGTCGCCCACGAGTTCAGCCACGTGGCCCACGGCGACACGCGCCTCAACCTGCGGCTCATGGGCTGGATCTTCGGCGTCGCCGCGCTCGGTCAGATCGGCGAGTTCATCCTGCGCTCGATGTTCTACTCGCGCATCGGCGGCCGTCGGCGCTCGAACGACAGCGGCGGTTCGGCGGCGGCCGTGATCCCGATCCTCGGCGTGACGTTGATGGTGCTCGGCAGCGTCGGCTACTTCTTCGGCCGGCTCGTGCAGGCGGCCGTGTCGCGCCAGCGCGAGTTCCTCGCCGACGCAGCCTCCGTGCAGTTCACGCGCAACCCGGACGGGATCGCCGGCGCGCTGGCGAAGATCCAGGCCATGGGCTCGGGCCTGCGCTCGCCCCACGCCGGCGAGGTGCGCCACCTGATGTTCGGGTCGGCCGGCAAGAACTTCACCTCCTTGCTCGCGACTCACCCGCCGGTGGTGGAACGTCTCGCGCGCCTCGGTCGCCTGACCAAGCTGAAGAGCGTGAAGGTGCCCGAGCGCGCGCGCGAACACGTGGCCGCCACCCGTCAGAAGGCGGCGGACCTGATGACCCTGAACGCCGGGTTCATCGCGTCGCTGGGGGAGGCGCGTCAGCGGATCGACGCGTTGCCCGACGAGCTGCGTCAGGCGTCGCGCGACCCGTTCGGCGCGTGCGCGGCGGTGCTCGTGCTGATGCGTGCCACGTCGGAGCCCGAACGCCCGCGCCAGGACGCGGCGCTCGAACAGTGGCCCGAACTGGCGCGCGAGATCGATCGACTCGAGCCCGCCGCGCGCCTCCTGCCCGGCATCGAGCGCCTGCCGCTGCTCGACCTGTGCATTCCGTCCTTGGCGTCGCTCTCGCGCCCGCAGTTCGAGCGCTTCGTCGCCTTGGCCGAGGCCTTCACCACGGCCGACGGTCGCACGGATCCGTTCGAGTGGGCGCTCCACGAAGTGCTGCGCGCGCGCCTGTTCCCGCGCTTCGGCGTCGCGGTGCGCCCGCCGGGCCGCGTGAGCTTCGCCGAAGCGGCGGGGGAGGTGCGCGCGGTGCTCAGTTGGGTCGCCCAGGTCGGTGGAGGCGCGGGGCAGGTCGAGTTGGCCTACCGCGCCGGCGAGGCCGAACTGCGCCGCCGCGGGTATCCGGGCCTGCCGTCGAGCGCGCCGATGGGGGCCGGGTCGGCCGGATCGCGGACCGTGCGCCAGGGCGATCGACTCCGTGGGCTGGACGAGACCGATCGCCGCGCGGTGCTCGCCGCCTGCGAACGGGCCGCGGCCCACGACGGTCGACTGCGTCCCGCCGAGGCGGAACTCGTCCGAGCGCTGGCCGAGGCCTTCGGTCTCGAGACCGCGCTCTCGGCCGACGGTCCGGCACAGGTCACGGGCGAGTCGGATCCGAGCCCGCCCGAACAGGTTCCGCGCACACAAGCTTCGGGACCCCGTTGACCTCGCCCCACGAGCGGAGTACAAACTCCGCCCCCAACGGGTCGGCGCACGCCGCTCGCGGGGAACGAACGGGCACCCATAGCTCAACTGGATAGAGCACCTGACTACGGATCAGGAGGTTTCAGGTTCGAATCCTGATGGGTGTACCAAACCTACCGGTGCCACAGCCGGAAGCGCCAAGAGCGCCCGACGCCTCCGGCGTGGGGCGCTCTTGGCGCTTCCGGCTGTGGCATCGGTAGGTTTGATGCTGCTGCCGCGGCTCCGCCGCGGACTTGGGTCCCGAGAGGGGAGTTCGAGATGCGGCTCGCGACCTGGGGCAGGAGGCGAGCCGGACGGACACGGCCGCACGGCGGTGCCACGGATCGGCTCGCGCGCCGGGTCGGAGCGGGCGCGAGGACCTAGTGGTGTGATTCGCTCTGTTGGGGCATTTCGGCGTTCCGTACGGGATGCGATGCAAGGCGCGCCGACGACTCGACTTCGCTGTGAGTCTCGGAGGAGGCGCAACGCAGCAGCGCGCCCGTACGGGACGATGGAAATGCCCCAAGAGAGCGAATCACACCACTAGAGTGGGCGCAGGCGCCGGGCGCCGTCGGAGCGGACAGCGATGGACGAGAACGAAGAAGGCGAGGCGACCGAGCGCGAGGACGAGCGCTTCATGGGCGCGGCGCTCGACGAAGCGCGGCGGGCCCTTCAGATCGACGAGGTTCCGGTCGGCGCGGTCGTCGTGGTCGACGGCGTGATCGTCGGACGCGGCCACAACCGCACGCGCACGGACACCGATCCCACGGCCCACGCCGAGGTGCTCGCGATTCGCGACGCGACCCGGACGGTGGGGGACCAACGCCTGCGCGGCGGGACCCTCTACAGCACCGTGGAGCCCTGCTTCATGTGTGCGGGCGCCGCCAGCCACGCCCGGGTCGAGCGGATCGTCTTCGGGGTCCGGGACCCCAAGTTCGGCGCCTGCGGCTCGCTCGGCGACGTGCCGGGCCATCCGGGGCTCAACCACGCGAGCGCGGTCCGCGAGGGCGTGGCGGCGGAGGCCTGCCGCGAGCTCATGGTGGGCTTCTTCCGTTCGAAGCGCGCCGCCGCTCGGAGCGCCACCGGGATCGTCGATCGCGGGGCTGGTCGCGGGGCCGATCGCGGGGCCGCCGCCGACGCTGCTGCGGGCGCGATCGAAGAAGAGTCTTGAGCTAGGTCTTCTCCGAGCCCCCCGCCCAGCGGTAGACTCCCCGGCCGAATCGTGCGGAGAGGTGCCAGAGTGGCCGATCGGGCTGGTTTCGAAAACCAGTGTACTGCAAGGTACCGTGGGTTCGAATCCCACCCTCTCCGCCATCCTCCTCCCCTTCCGGGCCCTTCGTCGGCGCCCCTGCGACGGAGGAGAAGTCGATTCGGACTGACAAGTCGAAGCGCACGCGGATCGGTTCGCCGAGACGCTCGTGTGCGCGTCACAACCCGGAGAGGTGCCAGAGTGGCCGATCGGGCACGCTTGGAAAGCGTGTGTGCCTTCACGGGTACCGTGGGTTCGAATCCCACCCTCTCCGCCACCACTTCGGTCGGCGACGCTGGAACGGTCGGCGACGCTGGAACGACGAGCCGACCGCTCGCGGCTCCGCGCGCTGGGTGTTCGCGGCGGACGAACGGGTGGTGTCGGTCGGCGATGACGGTCGGTGACACGGTCGATAACACGGTCGGTGGCGTCGACGCGAAGGTGGGAGTGGGTCCGGTGCACCGCGATGGTGCCGGTTCGAACCGGGTCAGGCCGGGAACGGAGCAGCCCTAAGGACTGCGCGTCAGGCGCGGCCGCCCCGGGCCCTCTCACACCTTCGCGCGCGCACCGACCGCTCCGCGCGCTCGACCGAACGGCCCTCGCCGACGTCGCCGAGCGTCGGTTCGGACTCCCGCGCGCTGCTCGCCTCCCGTACCCTGGGTCGGCTCGTTCCACCACGCCGATGTCCTACCTCGTTCTCGCCCGCAAGTACCGCCCGCGCACCTTCGCCGACATGGTCGGGCAGGAGGCGATCACGCGTCTGCTCGCCGGCGCGATCGGCGAGAACCGCATCGGCCACGCCTACCTGTTCTCGGGTCCGCGCGGCACGGGCAAGACGACGACGGCGCGCATCTTCGCCAAGGCGCTCAACTGCGAGCAGGGGCCGACGCCCGAGCCCTGCGGCACCTGCGCGCGCTGCGTGGCCTGCGACGCGGGCAACGAACTCGACGTGATCGAGATCGACGCGGCCTCGAACAACGGCGTCGACCACGTGCGCTCGTTGCGCGAACAGGTCAGCTACGCCCCGGCGGCCGCGCGCTTCAAGGTCTACATCATCGACGAGGTCCACATGATGAGCAAGGGCGCGTTCAACGCCCTGCTCAAGACCCTCGAGGAACCGCCGGCGCACGTGAAGTTCCTCTTCGCGACGACCGAGCTGCACAAGGTTCCCGACACCATCCTGTCGCGCTGTCAGGTCCTGCGCCTGTCGCCGATCAAGCCCGAACACATCACGCGCCGTCTCGACCAGGTCTTCGAGGCCGAGGCCATTCGCGCCGAAGCGGGCGTCACGTCCGAGATCGCTGCGCGCTCGCGCGGCGGCATGCGCGACGCGCTGAGCCTCGCGGACCAGTTGATCGCGATGGCGGGCGACGCGCCGACCTTGGCCGACATCGATCGCGTCGGCGGCGGTGGACCCGCTGGGCAGATGGCGCTGCTCGAACACCTGGCCTCCGGCGCGCGCGGCGCTCTGCTCGAGCGCGTGGCCGAACAGGCCGGTCGCGAGGGCGAGTTGGTCGACGGTCTGCTCGGCGCGCTGCGTTCCGCGATCGTCGCCCTGCACTGCGGCGCCGGCAGTCCGCTGGTCGAGGGCGACGGCGAGGCCCTCGCGCGCTTCGCCGAGGGCGTCGGAGCCGCGCGGCTCGAGTGGTGGCTCGGTGAACTCCTGCGCACCAAGGACCGCATGCGCTTCGCGCCCGGTCTCGAAGGGATCCTGGTCGAGAGCACGCTGCTCGATCTGGCGCGGCCGGAGGAACCGGCGGACTTCGGCGAGCTGCTCGAGCGCTTGACCGCGCTCGAGGCGCGCCTGGGAGCGGCAACCGGTGCGGCTCCACCGGGCCCCGCACCCGCTCGGCCGGTGGGCGCGGACCGCGGGGCGGCGTCCGTGCCCACAGCTCCCGCCGCCGCCCCGACCAGCGCCGCCGCGAGCTCCGCTGCCCCGGCGCCCGTTCGGCCGCAGCCCCAGCCGGCCGCGAGCCCCGAGCCCGCGGCACAGGCGCCGCGCCCTGTCGCTCCCGCGCCGGCGAAGTCGCCGGCGACGCCCGCCCCGGCTCCGCCCGCACCCGCAGCGCGCGCCGAACCGGAACCGGAAACGGAACCGGCAGCGGAGCCCGAGCACGTGCTGGAACCGGCCGCGCGCCGACCGCCCTCGCCGTCGGAGGGCTTCGCGGCCGCGCTCGCGCTCGTCGAGAACCAGCGTCCGTCCCTGGCGGCGTTGCTGCGCCGCGGCCGCGTGACGCGCGAGGGCGATCGCCTGACCGTGGCGCTGATCGAGATCGACGCCGAGGACCGGCACCTGCTCGACGACACGCGCTCGATGGGCGTGGCTCGCTCGGCGCTCGAACAGGTCTTCGGCGAGCGGCTCGACCTCGTGGTCGTCCAGGCCGATCGCCGCGGCGAGGAACCCGAACCGACGGACGGCTTCACCGCCGAGGTCGTCGATCTGTTCGGCGGTCGCATCGAAGACGTCCGGCGATCACGCCCCTGAGACCCGCGATCCCGCCGCCCGCGACCCGACCCGGGCGCGCGCGACACCACATCAGATAGAGGTACGACCGATGGCTGGAGCATTCGGAGAGATGGGCAACCTGCTCAAGCAGGCGCAGGAGATGCAGAAGCAGCTCGAGCGTCTGCGTGAGGAACTGGACCTCGAGGTGGTCGAGGGCAGCGCCGGTGGGGGAGCCGTGCGCATCAAGCTGTCCGGCTACAGCCGCCAGGTGCTCGGCGTGGAGATCGCCGACGAAGCGGTGCGATCGGGTGAGGCGAAGATGGTTTCCGAGCTGTTCGCCGCGGCGCTCAAGGACGCGCTCACCAAGGTCGAGGCCCTCGCCAACGAGAAGCTCGGCAAGGCCACCGGCGGCATCAAGCTGCCGGGCTTCTGAGCGGTCGTCGCCCAACTCTTCCACTCCGACCGACGCACCACCCGTGGCCTATCCGCCGCCGTTCGAAGCCCTGCTCGAAGCGCTCGAGTCCCTCCCCGGCATCGGTCGCGTGAGCGCCGAACGGCTGGCCCTGCACCTGGTGCGTCAACCCAGCGGGCCGCGGCTGGCCGAAGCGCTCGGCCGCGCCCTGTCGCAGACCCTTCTGTGCGCGACCTGCGGCAACCTCTCGGCGCAGAGCCCCTGCACGATCTGCTCCGACCCGGGGCGCGACGCGTCGCTGCTCCTGGTGGTCGAAGGTCCGCGCGACGTCGAGGCGATCGAGCGCGCGAAGTGTTTCGCCGGGCGCTACCAGATCCTGCACGGCGCGCTCCAACCCGCCGAGGGCACCGAAGCCCGTGATCTGGCGCTCGGCCGCCTGTGGGAGCGACTCGGGAGCGGCCAGGTGCGCGAGGTCGTCCTGGGCACCGATCCGGACTCCGAGGGCGAGGCCACGGCCTACTTCCTGGCCGACCGCATCGCGCGCGAGCATCCGCGGGTGCGGGTCACGCGCCTCGCGAAGGGCCTGCCCGCCGGCAGCGCCCTGGCCTACCTGCACCGCGGCGTGATCCAGGACGCCCTCGAGGGCCGGATGGAGCTGCGGCGCCGCTCGGACTGAGTCGCGCTGGATTGTCGGTACGGCGTCAGGCACGCAAGTGCCACCTGCCGCGCCGAGGTGCTGCGAAACGCGTTGACGTCGGCGGCAGGTGGCACTTGCGTGCCTGACGCCGTACCGACGATCCAGAGCCGCTCGCCGGGCTCCGCGAGCCCCGCACGAGGGAATCCGGCCACGAGATCGGGCACCGAACGGGCCGCGCCGCCGCCGCCCCCTTCGGTCCGCGGCCCCCACGGGACGAAGTCAGCTCTCGTGGGAGCATCGAACGGAGCAGGATCGCCAGGAGCCGGGCGCGGGCCGTCGCCGCGCGGACTCGGCATGTCCCAGCGCGCCGAGCAGCGGCTGGCGATCGAACCGCGCCTGCTCCAGTCGATCGAGGTCCTGGCCCTCCCCGCGCTCGAGCTCGACCAGTACCTGCGCGACGCGTTCGAGCGCAACGAGGCGCTCTGCCTCGAGGAGCCGCGCGCGCCGCTGCCCGACCGACCGGTCCGCCCGCGGCGCGGCGAGGACGGCGCGACCGGACGGCACTCGGCCTGGCTCGAGGGCCTGACCGGAGCCGAGGCCGGCCCGCGCGAACTGCTCATGGCCCAGCTCGAGCAGGGCGACTTCGCCGGCACCGAGCGCGCCTGGCTCGAGCTGCTCGTCGAGTGCCTGGACGACAACGGCATCCTGCGCGAGGACGACGCCGCGCTCATGGACCTCGCGCGACGCAACGGACTCGAGGGCAGTGAGACCGAACTCGGTCGCGCGATCGCCGCCCTGCAGACCTTCGAACCGCGCGGCATCGGCGCGCGCGACACGACCGAAGCGCTTCTGTTGCAGCTCGAACAGGGCGACGCGGACTACGGCTCCTTGTGCACGCTGATCGAGCAGCACCTGACGGATCTCGAGCGCAACCGCCTGCCCAAGATCGCGAAGGACCTCGGCGTCGACCTGGTTCAACTGGCCGCGTGGATCGAACGCTTGGGCGCTCTTTCGCCGCGGCCGCTGGCGGCACTCGAGGACAGCACCGCGCCCGTCGTGGCGCCCGACCTCGTGGTCGAGTGGGACGGCGACCGTTGGCACCTCGAGAGCGTGCGTGGCACGTTGCCTACGCTGACGATCGATCCCGAAGTCGCCGCGCTCGCTCGATCGAAGGACCAGAGCGCCGCGGTGCGCGAACGCCTGCGCGGACGCGTGCGCGACGCCCAGTGGCTCGTCGAGAGCCTCGAGCGCCGCGAAGCCACGCTCCTGCGCGTCGCCGCCGCTGCGCTCGAACGACAACCGCGCTTCTTCGAGCGCGGACCCACCGGTCTCGAACCGCTGCAGATGACCGACGTGGCCGAAGAACTCGGTCTGCACACGAGCACCGTCAGTCGCGCGGTGTCCGGCAAGTCCGTCCAGACGCCGTTCGGTGTGATCGCACTGCGCGACCTGTTCCCCAAGGAAGCGGCCGAAGGTTCGAACCGCAGCCGCGGCGAAGCGGCCGAGTTGATCCGCGAGTTGGTGGCGGGCGAGGACTCCACCGCGCCGCTCTCCGACGAGGATCTGGTGCGCGAGCTCGCGCGCCGGGGCCTCGTGGTCGCGCGCCGCACCGTCGCCAAGCACCGCACCGAACTGGGCATCCCGTCCAGCTATCGCCGCCGCGCCCACTGAGCGCGCGCGAGCCGGCGGTCGCGTCGTCCGTCGTCGCGGCGCACGTGCACGAGTCCGTGTCTCGAACGCGCCGCACCAACCGTCCAATGAAGAAGCTGATCACCGCGTCGTTCGTCCTCGTCTTCGGCCTGCTCGGCGTCGTCGCCTTCCGCGACCGTCCGCAGTCGGGCGGCGACACGTCCGACGCGACCTCGAACGCCGGCGCCGCGCCGGACGCCTCGAGCGCGACCGTTCCCGCAGGCGTGAGCCCGTTCGCCGGCGGCGCTCTCACGCTCGACCTGCCCGCCGGTGGGGTGGACGCGACCGCGGACGCCCCGGCCTCGCGCGTGGTCAGCGGCTTCCGTTTCGTCAGGTGGCCGGACAGCGCCTCCTGGGTGGCTAGTGCGACCATGCCCGCCATGGTCATGGACCGCCTGCTGGCGAAGAGCGCCGAGGTGGAGCTGTCGCGCGAGACGGTGACGCTCGGCTGCGGGCACGAGGCGGTGCTGCAGGAGCGCGACAACGTGGGCTCCGACGGCATCGGCGACGCCTGGGGTCTCGTGCTGTTCGACGGCGACGCGGCCTACGAGGTCTCCGCCGGGTTCGGTCCGACTCCGGCCGAGCGAGCGGGAGCGCGCGCCGTGGTCCTGAGCACGCGCTTCGTGGCGTCGGGCCACTGAGCGGCGTCGGTACGGCGTCAGGCACACATCTGCGGCCTGCCGCCGAAGTCGCTGCGAATCGCAGCGATGTGGCGCGGCAGGCCGCAGATGTGTGCCTGACGCCGTACCGACGCCGTACCGCCGATCCAACGCAGGCTAGAGTCGGGCGCATGCCGTCCTACACGCTCCGACCCATCGCGGCACTCGTCGCCGTGTTCGTCGTCGCGGTGGCCGTCACCGTGCTGATCAACCGGCCCGAGGCGACCCGTCTCGCACCCGGTCGCCACAGGTTCGCGGACGGTCGCGTGAGCCTCGACCTGCCGACGGGCGGGGTCGACACGACCGAGGTCGTCCGCAGGGACTTCGATCGACCGCTCCTCGACCGACTCTTCGGCCCGGCGCTCAGGTACCCCGGACTCAAGTTCGTGCAGCTCGAGGGGGCGTGCTTCGTGACGTCCTCGACAGGATTCGCCGGCGGGGTCCGCGCCCTGCTCGAGCAGAGTCACGACCGCGGCGACGTCTCGGAAACGGTGGCGATACCAGGTGCGTCCGAGGCCGTTCTCGTGGAGAGCGCCGACGGGGTCCGCGACGGAGCCGAAGGATTCGTGTGGCGTCTCTTCGTCTTCGACGGGCCCGAGGCCCACCAACTCGAGTTCCACGCCCCGTCACTCGACCTGGCCACCGCCCGCGCCGCCGCCCGCGCGTTGCTCCTGTCCGCGCGGCTCGAGAGCCCCGGCGCTTCGACACCTTGATCCCAGGCCGTAGGCTCTGCGCCATGCTGCGCCCGATCCACGCCCTCACGGCGATCGCACTCTGTTCCGTTCTCGTCGCCTGCGACGACACGACGGCGGCCGAAGGACCGCGCGCTGGCGCCGCAACGTCGGGCGCGGCGCCCGCGAGCGCGGCGCTCGTCGGTGGACGTGACTGGTTCGCGCCATCGGGCGAGCGCACCGAGTTCGCGAGCGTCGGCCTCTCGATCGAACGGCCCGCGGGCTTCGTGTCCGAACCGGCCCAGGGCTACGCCGTCCTGTCGGCGCCGGAACACGGCGCGTCGATCGCGCTCGCGCGCCTCTCGCAACCCTACTCCGTCGCTCTGCGCGGCTACGACGCGGCCGGCATGGCGCAGCGGGGGACGGCGATCGACGCCAGTGAGGACGTCGAGATCGCTGGACTGAAGGGCCTCCTGTCCACCGGCACCACGAGCGCCAATGGGCTCGAACTGCGGCGCGTGCTGCTCCTGCTCGGCGACGACACGCGCTCGTGGTTGGTGACGGCCAACGCGCCGGTCGAGCTGTGGGAGAGCTGTGGCGAGGGTTTGATCGCCGCCGTGCGCTCGGTGCGTCCAGTCGTTCCGAACGGTCCGGCGCCGCCGCGCTGAACGGCCCGTTCGGTCGAGCTCCGCCATGCGCAACATCCGCGTCCGCATCGCCTACGACGGGTCGAAGTTCTTCGGCTGGCAGCGTCAGGACGGCTTCGACTCCGTCCAGCAGTCGCTCGAGGAGGCGATCGAGTCGTTGACGGGCGAGACCGTCGTCGTGCACGGCGCGGGCCGCACGGACACCGGCGTGCACTCGATCGGTCAGGTGGCGAACTTCCACCTGGACACGCGGCTCGACGACCACGGTCTCTTGCGCGCGCTCAACGCGCACCTGGTGGACGGTGCGGCGGTGACCGGCCTCGAGACCTGCGACGACGACTTCCACGCGCGCTTCGACGCCCGCGGCAAGCGCTACCTGTACCGCGTCGTGACCGGCACCGTGCGGCCGCCGTTCGGACACGAGTACACGGCTTGGGTGCGCGAGCCGCTCGACCTCGAGCGCGTGCGGGCGGCCGCGCGCATCCTCGAGGGCGAGCACGACTTCGCGGCCTTCGCCAGCGCCGGGTCGCCGCGCGCGACGACGGTGCGGCGCGTGCGTGCGGTGCGCGTGATCGCCCGGCGCGAGCACTTCGCGATCTGTGTCGAGGGGGAAGGCTTCCTCTACAACATGGTGCGCGCGATGGCCGGCACGCTGCTCGACGTGGGGCGCGGCCGGTTCACGCCCGACGACGTGGCCCGCATCCTGGCCGGCGCGGATCGGAAGGCGGCCGGACCCACGGCACCAGCGGCCGGTCTGTGGCTCCTGCGGGTGCTCTATCCCGAGTCGGTGCTCGTCGGTCGCTCGCGCGGACCGCGCGGCGCACCGGGGTTCTTCCCTTAGGTCGCGTGCCGCCACGCTTGGCCCACCGGGCCGCGCGACCGCTCGAGCGGTGCCGGCACCGGAGGAGCCTTCGGTCTCAAACCCCGGGGGGAGCGAGAGCTGTGCCCGCGGGGTCAGGAGACCTACGGATCGGGTGCACGCCCGCTCGAAGGACGCGGGTCGACCGCGCCCCCCACGGATCCGTCGGGGCGTCGTAGAGTCGAACGGAAGGCTTCGAGCACCGTCGCCGACGTGCGCTGCGAAGCCCCGAACTGCAACTCAACGAGGTGTCTTCACGATCCATGGATCTCGAGATCAACACGCTGCACGAGTCCTACCCGCCCCAGGCCGCCGAACAGGTTCGGGAACGCCTAGAGGTGCTGACGCGCTTGGACGGCATCGCGAGCCGCGTGCGCGCGGTGATCGAGCGCGAAGGCGAGCACCGACATCACGTCGAGCTCGTCGCCTCCAGTTGGGGACGTGCCGTGCATCGGATCGAAGCCGAGTCCAAGTCGCTGATGGGGGCCGTGAACGAGGCGGTCCAACGCATGGAGCGGACGCTGCGCCGCCGCGAGGAGCGCCATCGCGACCAGCAGCGGCGCCAGGGCGGAACCGCCTGAGCGCGCACCCCGCGGGCCCCGAGCGGGCCTGAACGTCCCGTGGACGCCCCGAGGCGCTCCATGACTGACGGGAGCCCAGCCCGCCCTCGAGGCGGGTTGGGCTCCCGCTCTTCCACGGGAGCCCAGCCCGCCCTCGAGGCGGGTTGGGCTCCTGCTCTTCCACGGGAGCCCAGCCCGCCCTCGAGGCGGGTTGGGCTCCTGCTCTTCAACGGGAGCCCAGCCCGCCCTCGAGGCGGGTTGGGCTCCTGCTCTTCAACGGGAGCCCAGCCCGCCCTCGAGGCGGGTTGGGCTCCTGCTCTTCAACGGGATCCCAGCCCGCCCTGGAGGCTGGCGGGGGTTCTGCTATCCTCGGCTGTTCGACGCTGCACCGGACGAGGTCCCCGCAGCCCGCCCGGTACCGCTGGATGCGGCAGCACTCACCACGCCGCCGCGCCCCTGGTGCCGCCCAACCCGAAGCTGCTGGACGTGGCGCCCGACGCCCGGGCGACCTCCCCGAAGCGACCGCGACCCGTGCGTCCCGCTCCCGCTGGACGACCCGCCCCATGACGACCGAGACGTCCCAGTACTGGAAGCTCTTCAAGCCCTCCGCCTGTTCCGTCGGCCTCAAGGGGGTGGATCCGAGCGAGGTCTTCGGCGAAGTCGTCAAGAACATGGTCAAGGCCAAGGTCGTGCCCGCGGGGCTCGCCGAGGACGCCATCAAGGTGCTGGTGGATCGCGAGCAACTGGCCTCGACCGGCGTCGGGATGGGGGTCGCGATCCCGCACGTCGTCCTGCCGGGCCTCGACTCCGTGGCGGTCTCGATCTCGGTCACCAAGAACGAGCTCGACTGGCAGGCGATCGACGGCGAGCCGGTGCGGTTGTTCTTCACGGTGTTGCGACCCGACTCCGACGCGCCCGACCACGACGCCGACCGGCACCTCGAGATGATGCGTTGGGTGGCTCGCATGGCGCGCAACGACGACTTCCGGCGCTTCGCATTGGGGACGAGCACGCGCACCGAACTCGTCGACCTGTTGAAGGAGATGTCGAACGTCTGACGTTCGAAGGACCCTCTCCGGGCGGGCGCACGACGCTCCCGACCGCACCGCACGAGTACCACACGTGACTTCCGAAGGCTCAACCAGCGCCACCGTCGTGGTGATCAACCCCAGCGGGCTGCACGCGCGTCCGTGCCACGCTCTGGTGTCGCTCGCGTTGAAGCACGGCGCCGACCTGTCGATCAGCTACGGAGGACGCACGGTGAACGGCAAGAGCATCCTCGAGCTGATGACCTTGAACGCGGCGCAGGGAGCTGAATTGACGCTCCAGGCGGACGGCGAAGGCGGCGCTGCACTGCTGGCCGAGATGGCCGAGTTGTTCGCCGACGGTTTCGGCGAGCTGCAGCACTGAGACGGCGTTCGGCGAGCGCGGATCGACCCGCGCCGCGCCCGTGCACGACCCACGCGCGTCACCCGTAGCGCGTGATGTGTCGGGCGACGCGTGCGAACGCGCGCGCTCGATCGGCGACGCGAGCCGGTGCGCCGCGTCCGACCACGGCGTACGACGTCGGCTCTCGTTCGGCGGCATCCAGGACGCGGTGTGTCCACGGTCCGCGACCGGAACGAAGCCCAGCGAGCGCGCGGGAACCGTGCCCGACGTCCGATCCGACGCGTTGGTCGTCCCGAGTCCGTCGAGCGGGGCCCGGGGGCGGAAAGTCCTTCCGGTCGCGCCGTCCGCGTTCCCAGGGATGCATCGCGACGCAGCGCTCGGGCCGAAGCCCCGCCTTGCCCTCATGCCGGGTGTGGCGGTCGCCCGAAAGGACCCCCTGACCGTGTCCAGCGGGGGCATTCACCTCCGCGGTACCCCAGGGGAATCTCTACGTGTTCCGCAAATCAAAGAGCGTCGTCGGCCTCGATATCGGTAGCCAGTACCTGAAGGCCATCGAGATCACCATCGAGCCCGCCGGCCCAGTCGTCAGTGGCTACGCCCGCCTCGCACTGAAGGACGCCTCCAGCAGGGAGGCGGCCATCGGTGAGTTGCTCGCTTCGGGTGGCATTCGCGCCAAGCAGGTCGCGACCTCCGTCGCCGGCCAGTCCGTCGTCGTCCGGTACATCTCCATGGTGCCGATGAACGACGCCGAGCTGCGTCAGGCCATTCGCTTCGAGAGCGACAAGTACCTGCCCTTCGCCGCCGAGGACGTCGTGCTCGACTGTCAGCGACTCAGCCACGCCCCCGCGGGCGAGGCGGACGCCGACAAGATGAGCGTCGTCCTCGTCGCCTGTCAGAAGGGCGTCGTCCACGGTCGCCTCGAGCAGGTCACCAGCCACGGCTTGGTGCCGATGTCCGTCGACATCGACGCCTTCGCCCTGGCCAACGCCTGGGAGCAGTCGCGCCTCGCCTCGGGCGGGGACGTCGCTTCCGCCGAGGACGTGGCCACCGCGCTCGTCGACGTCGGCGCGTCGCGGACCCAGATCAACGTGCTGCGTGCAGGCGAGACCTGCTTCAGCCGCGAGATCGGCATCGGCGGGATCGACATGACCAAGGCCATCTCGCGTCGCCTCGGCGTCGACGAGAACGAGGCCGAGGCCCTGAAGTGCGATCCCGGTGAACGCGAGATCGAGGTCAGCCGGACGATCGGTCCGGTCCTCGAGGACCTCGTCGCCGAACTCAACCTCTCGCTCGACTTCGTGGAGAACCGCGAAGGTGTCCGGGTCGACGAGGTGAAGCTCTCCGGCGGTGGGGTGCTCGCACCCGGTGCCGCCGAATACATCGAAACCGCCACCGGACGCACCGCAACGCTCTGGAACCCGCTCGAAGGGATGGTGGTGGACTCCGACCGTGTCGACGTCGAGGCCATGGAAGGACAGGCGTCGTCCCTGGCGGTCGCAATGGGCCTCGCGGTCCGGGTGCTGGCAGCATGATCCTCATCAACCTCCTCCCCGAGGAATACGTCAAGGCGCGGCGTACTCCCCTGCAAGCCATGGCCGTCATCGGCGGCATGGTCGCCGTCAACACGGCTCTCCTCGCCTGGCTCGCGACCATGACCTTCGGGACCAAGGCGCGCATCGAGAGTGATCTCGAGCTCCTCGAGTCCGACATGGCGTCCTTGACGCCGCAGGTCGAGTACAACGACGAGCTCGACAAGGAGAACAAGCAGTTCAAGTCGCGTGAAGCGACGTTGGACGCGATCACCAAGGGTCGCGTGAACTGGACCGAGAAGGTCGACCAGCTCGTCGACATCGTCAACTTCGGTGGCGACGGCGAGAAGTATCTCATCTGGCTGAACGACCTCACCGTCGTCCAGAGCGTCCCGAAGGCGTCGAAGTCCGGCCCCCAGAGCGGCGGCACGTTCCGCGCGACCGGCTACTCGGGCTCGCCGAACTTCGGTCTCGTCGCGAACTTCTTCGAGGACCTCACCGAGGACGAGTTCATCGACGGCTTCTACGCCCCGTCCCCGCCCCAGGGTCGTCGCGAGGACAAGGACGAAGGCTTGATCCCGTCCGAGATCTTCTCGTTCACGCTCGACCTCCAGCTCCAGCCCCGTGAGGAGACCAAGTGATGGATGCCAAGCAGAAGATGCTCGCCATCGGAGGCGGTGGCCTGCTCCTGGCCGCGCTCCAAGGCTTCTTGGTCTGGTCCCAGCAGGGAACGATCGAGGAGATGCGCGGCGAAGTCGTCGCGTTCGAGTCCAAGATCGAACAGGCGCGCACCAAGATCGCGAAGACGCCGGACCTCGAGCGCGAGGTGATCCTGCGTCGTGAGACCGACGAAGTTGCCAAGCGCATCCTTCCGAACAACGACGACATCCTCAACTTCGTGCGCACGCTGCGCGAGTTCGAGGAGCAGTCGGGCGCCACGATCTCGCAGATCAAGGACAAGACGACCAGCACGTCGAACTCCAAGAAGAAGGACAAGTCCGACTTCGAGCGCGTCGCCTACGCGGTGAACTTCGAGGCCGATTCGTTCCAGATGCTGGCGTTCCTCGACTTCGTCGAGAGTCACCAGCGCTTCATGCGCGTGCCCTCGTTCAAGCTGAAGGCCGCCAAGCGCGATCACTACGCCGAGGATCCGACCCTGGCCCGCCACGAGGTGGAGCTCGAGGTCGAGACCTATCGCTACCAGCCCCGCTCAGGCTCGAAGCGCGCCGAGATCGACGGCTACGAGCGCAAGCGCGACCTTCTGGCCACCGAGATCTCCGCTCGTCAGCGGGAGATGACCATCGAGGCCTACGACTACAAGGGCGCGCGCAACCGCCGCGATCCCTGGGTCGACCCCCGCATGCCCGCCAACAGCGCGCCCGGCGACCTCGTCCTCTCCATCGAGGATCAGATTCGCCTGGTCGAGGACCTGGTCGCTCGCACCAAGGAAGCGTCCGACCTGCTCGATCGCTGGAAGGGTGCCAACAACCTGATCGCCGACATCGAGGCCCGCAGCGTGCTCGAGAAGAGTCTCGCCGCCCTCGAGGAAGAAGCCCGTCGCGTCGACGCGGAAGGACAGCTCCTGTTCCTTCCGGCCCAGCAGCGCTTCCACGTGGAAGTGCTCGACGAGATCGGTCGGATCCGCGAGTCGCTCGCCGAGAGCGACGACCTCCAAGTGCCCATCGCCGTGCTCGAACAAGGCGTCGAGACGATGCGGAACCACCTGGCGAACGGCGAGTACGAACTCGCCCTCGAAGCCTTCGCCGGCGTCGAGGGTCGCTTGCCCGGGGCCGAACGCGATCCGTCGCGCCGTCCCTACGTCGACCAACTCGAGCAGTACCGGCACATGGCCCGGACCGTGCTCGAGTTCGCCGACCTCGCACTCGACGTCCGTGGCGTCGTCGATCTCGGTGGTGACCGCAAGGTCGCGCTGATCAATGGCAAGACCTATGCGCCCGGAGAGCTCGTCGCTCCCGAGTTGATGCTCGTGAGCATCGAGAGCGATCAGCTCAGCTTCGTCTTCAAGGAAGTCAAGTTGACTCGTCCCCTGAGTCAATAGCCAGTTTCGGAACAAGGTCCCCCGAGGCACCCATCTCCCAATGAATCCGATTCGTACCATCGTAGCGACGCTCGTCGCGCTACTCACCACCGTCGGTGCGGCACACGCACAGACGCCCGATCCCGATGCACGGGTGTCGATTCGCGTCGACGGCCGTCAGCTCCAGGAAGTCGTCGAGTTCCTGCGCGACCGCTCGGGATCCAACATCGTCGTCCTGCAGGGCGGTGACACGCCGATCTCGCTCAAGCTCACGGACGTGCCGTGGCGCGAGGTGCTCGAACTGGCGGCCGAGTCCGCTGGTTGCGTGGTCGAGGAGCGCACCGCCGGTGTCCTCGCTCTCACGCGACCCGAGCGCGTCACCTTCGCCTTCTCGAACGCCGAGCTGACCGAGGTGATCGACACGATCGGCCGCGTCAGCGGGGCCAACATCGTCACCGCGCCCGAGGTCAGCGGGGTTCTCTCCCTGCGCCTGACCGAGGTTCCGTGGCGCGATGCGCTCGAGGTCGCGACCAAGACGCTCGGCTTCGTCGTCGTCGAGGACCGTCGGGGCATCCTGCGCGTGGTCGATCCGGCTTCGCTCCAGGACCAGATGGTGGTGAAGAGCTACCAGCTGCGCTACATGCGTCCGCGCGCGACCTTCGCTCCGGTCATCAAGTCCGACTTCGTCAGCGGCGAGCACCTCGCGGCCTCCGGCGTCATCGAGGAGGACTTCCCGGTCATCGAGGCGCTGCGCCAGGCACTGTCGCCCAACGGCCAACTGCACTACGTGGAAGACCGCAACGTCCTCATCGTGCGCGACACCGATCAGGTGCACGCGTACATCAACGACGTGGTCGAGCGCCTCGACATCGAGCCGCCGCAGATCTTCATCGACGTCAAGTTCGTCTCCACGACGAACACCGACCTGTGGGACCTGGGCGTCGACTTCGGCGACTTCGGCCCGCGCGTGTCGGTCAGCGGCGGCCAGGTGCCGATCAGCTTCCCGTTCGAGATGGGAGCCGGCGGCTTCGAGGACGGACTCCTCGCCAGCGACACGGGCACCGGTCCGTTCGCCGAGGACCTCGTCTCCTTCGCCGGTGGCGTCACGTCGCCCGACACGATCTTCGGTGCGCTGAACTTCACGACGCTCGCCGCCACCTTGCGTGCCATCGAGCGCGACGTGAAGAGCGAGGTCGTCCAGGCGCCCAAGCTCGTCGCGCTGGACGGACGTCCGTCGACGATCTTCGTCGGTGAGACGATCCGCTACGCCGAGGCCCGCACCGAACAGGGTCAGGCCGGTGGTCTGAACCTGTCCGTGCAGGAGGCGAACGGCTCGCCGGTCGAGATCGGCTTCCAGCTGATGGTCCGCTGCAACGTGATCCCGGGCACCAACGACATGACCCTCGAGGTCATTCCGAAGGAGACGAACCTCTCCGGTACCGGCAACTCGAGCCTCGCGCCCGACGGTTTCGACGTGTTCACCGTGGGTGCCTCCGGCGCCGAGGGCTCGATCGCCCTGCCGCGCGTGCGCTCCTCGACGATCGTCACCTCGATGATGCTCGAGAGCGGACAGACGGCGGTGATCGGTGGCCTGTCCACGGACGTGGCCCGCGAGACGCGCTCGCAGATCCCGTTCCTCGGCTCGATCCCGATCCTCGGTCGTCTCTTCCGTCACGACGAGAAGTCCAAGGAGCGTCGCAGCCTGATGGTCTTCGTCACGCCGACGATCGTCCGCAGCAGCTCGGACGCCGACGACCTGCTCCGCCGCGAGCTCGCGCGTCGCCAGGACATGTACTCGGGTGAGCTCGAGCGCCTGCTCTTCGGCGAAGACTTCGAGAGCGAGGACGGTCAGCTCGAGGCTCCGGTCCAGGGCGAGGTGGACGTCTCCACGTTCGACCAGGACTAGGACCCACGAGGGACCTCGCGACCGGGCCCGTCCCTCCCTCCAGAGCGGGGGAGGGGCGGGCCCGGTCCGCGTCCCGGCTGTCCGTTCCCGTCCCGGGCCCGCTGCCCCTCGGGGCCCGAGGAGGCCGCTGGGCCCGGCCCTCGGGGGCCACAGGGGCCAGTGCCGCCCCGAATCGGGTCTTCGCAGCAAGTGGGGGATCCGATCGGACCTCCGCAGGGGCTATCCTCCGGGCGCCGGGAGCCTCTCGCTCCGGGCCTGTCGCGCGCGTGCGCCCACCCGTGGACCCACGCGCCGATTCGTTCCGACCCTCCACCTGGCCGGCCGCGGACGAGCACCGAGCGCAGGCGCCCAGCGCGCTACGCCCTCGGGACCGCCCAGGGCGCCGACCAGGCCCACGATTCACAATCCAGTTCGGCTTCATCGGTCCGTCGTCGACGACGGCGGACTCCTCGACGACCACGCCCCGGGCGTGACCGTCCCGCCCGCTCCCTCCTGAGCGCCCGCGCGCAGTCGCGTGGTCGTGCCCACGGCACGGTCCGCGCCCGCCAGCGCGGAGCGAATCCTCGAGCGAGCCCACCTCCCGGGCGACGCGCCTGTGCGCTTCGGCCTCCCGACCCCTTCGGTCCGCACCAGGTGTGCGCGCTCCACGGGTCGCCGGAGGCCCGGAGCGCCCAGCGCCGGCGCCGGGACTGCTCCATACCAGCCATGACCGATCACCCTCACTCCGACTCCCGGAGTGGGAGCGGTGACGACCGTCCCGAGTCCTTCGACGGATTCTCCGACGGCGCACCCTTCGACCACGTGGACGCGTTCGACGCGCCCGTTCTCGAGCCGGCCCCCGACTCCGATCCGGGGGGCAGCTCCGCCGCCACCGACGACTACTCGTCCGAGACCGGTACGAAGCGCCGCCGCACCCGCGGAGGTCGTGGACGCCGTCGACGGCGCACCGCGGCCGA
Source organism: Rohdeia mirabilis (assembly GCA_007750655.1). Classification (GTDB taxonomy): domain Bacteria; phylum Planctomycetota; class UBA1135; order UBA1135; genus Rohdeia; species Rohdeia mirabilis. Next base: position 3,772,082 of record CP036290.1, on the reverse strand, counting down.
GGACGCCCTCGAACGCGAGGACGCCGAGGACCGGAACGGACCGGTCGCCGAGGACCGAGACGACCGCGAACGCGCGGCGTCGGACGACGAAGATCGCGACGACGAAGATCGCGACGACGACGACCGCGGCGACGAGTCCGCGAGCGACGGACGGGCCGCTCGATCCCGCCCTCGTCGCACCCGTCGGGACCGCACCCGTCGATCCCGCTCGGACGACGGCGAGGAAGGGGACGACGCACCCCGCGAGGAGGTGCGTGCCTCGGCGCGTCGCGACGACGACGATCGCGACAACGACGATCGCGACGACGACGATCGCGAGCCGCAGGTCGCTTCGCGCGAGGACGCCGAGGACGACGGCGAGGAAACGCCGAAGAAGCGCCGTCGTCGGGGGAGCCGCGGCGGACGCCGTCGGCGCAAGACCCGCAACGAGGACGACGAACAGGACGGGGACGAGCGCGCGTCCGGCGACGCGCGTCCGGCCACCAGGACCACCTCCAAGGCCGCATCGCGGACCGCGGACGACGACTCGGACGCTCCCGCTCGATCCGGCCGTCGGGGCCGCCGCTCCGCCGCGTCCAGCTCCGATCGGCCGCGCCGTTCGGAAGCCGACGAGCGCGATCGGGACTCCGATACCGGTGCGCTGTCGGTGGACGCGATCCCCGGCGAGGACGACGACATGGACGCCTCCGAGGCGCCCCGTCGCCGCGGCCGGCGCTCGCGCCGCGGCTCGCGCAGCGAGTCGACCGAGCCCCGCGACGACCGCGACAGCGACCAGGATCGCGACGACCAGGAGGACTCGGGGCACCGCTCCGTGGCGCCTCGCAAGCGTCGCCGTTCTCGCAAGAAGCAGGTCGAGGTTCCCGAGGAGGCCGCCGGTCGCCGCAAGTCGTCGCGCAAGCGCCGCGCGTCCGAACACGACGACGACGATGACGACGACGGGTCGACGAGCGCCAGCCGCGCTCGCGAAGCGGCGATCGTCCGCGACCAGCTGATCCTCGTCAACGCGGTCGACCCCGAGGAGACGCGCGTCGTCGTGCAGGAAGGCGACCGGATCGTCGACCTCGTCATGACCGTCGACCAGCACAAGTCGTTCGTCAACGACATCTACCGCGGCCGCGTCGTCAACATCGAAGAGGCCATCGGTGCAGCGTTCGTCGACTTCGGACAGGGCCGCAACGGCTTCCTGCACGCGTCCGACGTGATGCACATCTACGGCGACGAGAACTGGCGCGTGGACAAGCTCCTGACCGCGCGGACCGACGTCGACGAGTGGGGCGACGACTCGCGTGCACCTACCGAGTCGATCGCCGAGGAGGACGAGGACGCTCCGTCGGCCAAGGCCTCCAAGAAGAAGGGCCGCTCCAACAAGAAGCAGGGCCGTTCGATCCGTCCGCGGGGACGCAAGCGCCTGGCGGTCACCGAACTGCTCAAGCGCGGCCAACTCGTCGTGGCGCAGATCACGAAGGACGCGATCGGCGACAAAGGCCCGACCCTGACCACCTACATCTCGATCCCTGGCCGGTACCTGGTGCTGATGCCGTCGCTCGAGAAGACCGGCGTCAGCCGCAAGATCGAGGACGAACGCGAACGCCGCCGTCTCAAGCGCATCCTGCAGTCGCTCGACATCCCCGAGGGCATGGGGGTCATCGTGCGTACCGCCGGCGTCGGCAAGACCAAGGCCGACATCCGTCGCGACCTCGACTACCTGCTCGCGGTCTGGGACCAGTTCAGCAAGAGCCTGGTCCTCGGGCGCAACCCCGCGCCGCTCTACCAGGAGTCGGCCGTGGCCATTCGCACGATGCGCGACCTGTTCTCGTCGCGCACGAAGGCCGTCATCGTCGACGACGAAGCGGTCTACCAGGAGATGCGTGAGTTCACCGAGAAGCTCATGCCCGAGCACCTGGATCGCATCCAGCTGCACGACGGCGATCGGCCGCTGTTCCACACCTACGGCCTCGAGCAGGACTTCGAGCGCCTGTTCTCGCGCCGCGTCGAGCTGCCCTCGGGCGGGTCGATCGTGTTCGACCAGACCGAAGCGCTGGTGGCGATCGACGTCAACTCGGGCCGCACCCGCGACGAGGGCGCGGACTTCGAGGACATCGCGCTGAAGGCGAACCTCGAGGCCGTGCCGGAGATCGCGCGCCAGATCAAGCTGCGCGACCTGGGCGGCATCATCGTGTGCGACTTCATCGACATGATGCGTCCGGCCAGTCGGCGCAAGGTCGAGCGCGCGCTGCAGACGCTCCTGGCCGAGGACCGCGCGCGGAACAAGCTGGGCCGCATCTCCCAGTTCGGTCTGCTCGAGCTCACGCGCCAGCGCCTCGGCCCGGGCCTGTCGACGCTCCTGTACGAGCCGTGCAACTACTGCCGCGGCACCGGCCGTCGCCGCACCGCCCAGTCCAAGGCCCAGGCCGTCCTGCGGCGCTTGGCCTCGGCCCTGACCCAGAAGGGCTTCACCAAGGTCGAGATCCTGATCCACCCGGACACGCTCGACTGGCTGCGCAAGCACGACTGGAAGGAGGTCGAGGAGCTCGAGAAGAAGAGCAAGCGCGAGCTGGTCTTCGTCTCGGCCGAGGATCAGTACGAGGACTCGGTCTTCCACTACCTGCGGGCGGACGGACGCGAGGTCCGGCCCGGCGGCCGTCGCCGTCGCTAGGGGACCCGCGGGGACCTTCGACGGCCCGGGCGCGCCCCGTCCACACCTCCATCGGGGGGTGGGGGCGGGGCGCGCGCCGTTCCGGGGCCGGGAGGGCGCCCCCCCGACCCCCGGAGCCCCCTCGCCGCCGGCCGGCGCGGACGGACCGCGGTCGCGCCCGCTCGAAGGACCCCAGCTCGGGCTTGGCAGCGGGCGGGCGGGTCGCTACCTTCTTCGGCCCTCAGGATCGCCGAGCCCGGCGATGCGGATCGCCGCGACTGGCGAACCGAACTCCCGAACACCGATACGAAGACAGCCGTGTACGCCATCATTTCCGACCGCGGTCGCCAGACCACCGTTCGTGTCGGCGACGTCGTCGACCTCGATCTTTCCGACGCCGAGCCGGGCAGTGAGATCACGCTCGATCGCGTGCTGCTCCTCGGTGGTGAAGGTGGAGTGCGCCTCGGCGCTCCGACCGTGGCGGGCGCCAGCGTCACCGCGAAGGTGATCGGTCTCCACAAGGGCGAGAAGGTCATCGCCTTCCGCTTCCGTCGCCGCAAGAACGTGCGCGTCAAGCGCGGCCACCGTCAGCGCTACACGCGCGTCGAAGTCACCGGAATCAACGGCTGAGCCGAGCGCTCGCGCCCGATCGGCGGGAACTCTTCGGCGCAGCTCGGTGCTGAGCCCCGAGAGATCCGCCCCAGCGAACCAATCACATGGCACACAAGAAGGGACAAGGCTCCACCCGCAACGGTCGCGACTCGAACCCGCAGTTCCGCGGCGTCAAGCGCTACGGTGGACAGCACGTCACGGCCGGCACCATCCTCATCCGTCAGTGCGGGACGAAGTTCCACGCCGGCGCGAACGTCGGCCAGGGCAAGGACTACACCCTGTTCGCGTTGACCGAGGGCACGGTGCGTTTCGGCACCAACCGCCGCATCAACGTCGACCCGGTCATCTGACCGGCTGGCAGCGCGCTGGTGCGCAGGTGCTCGACCGAGCATCCGCGGCCGAGCCGCTCCGCTCGCCGACTGCGAGGCCGACCGGGGCCGACGCCAGCACGATGGAGCCAGCCTCGAGCTGGCTCCTTGCCGTTCGGCCCGACCCGCGACCACCCGTACGCCTCACCACCACGCCACCATGTTCGTCGACGAGTGCCAGATCCATGTGGCCGCGGGACGCGGCGGTGACGGCTGTCTGTCGTTCCGGCGCGAGAAGTACGTGCCGCGCGGCGGCCCCGACGGCGGGGACGGCGGGCGTGGCGCGAGCGTGGTGCTCGAGGCCAGCGGTCACGTCAACTCGCTGCTCAAGGTGGCGCGTCGTCCGCACTACCGCGCGGACAACGGCCGACCGGGTGGTTCGTCGAACAAGTCCGGACGCGGAGCCGACGACCTCGTCGTCGAAGTGCCCGCCGGCACGCAGATCTACGACGCCGAACGCGGTCAGTTGCTAGGCGACCTCGTGAACCCCGGCGATCGACTCGAGGTGGCGCGCGGCGGACGCGGCGGGCGCGGCAACGCCTCCTTCGCCACGTCGGTCAAGCAGGCGCCGCGCGAGACCGAACCGGGCGACGCGGGCGAGCGCCGCGACCTGCGACTCGAACTCAAGCTGTTCGCCCAGGTCGGACTCGTCGGCCTGCCGAACGCCGGCAAGAGCACGTTCCTCTCGTCGGTCAGTCGCGCCACGCCGAAGGTCGCCGACTATCCCTTCACGACCTTGCACCCCCAGGTCGGGATCGCCGAGGTCGGCACCTACGACACGCTCGTGCTGGCCGACCTGCCGGGGCTGATCGAGGGGGCCGCCGAGGGCCACGGCCTCGGACACCGCTTCCTCAAGCACGTGGAGCGCTGCCGCGTGCTCCTGTTCCTCGCGGACGTCTCGGACGGCGCCGACACCGCTGCGCTCGAGGCGGTCGCGACCCTGCGCCGCGAACTCGAGCGCTACAGCGACGAGCTGGCGGCGCGTCCGTGGTTGGTGGCCGCCACCAAGGTCGAGGACGAGACCTCGGCCCAGCGCGCGTCCGAGTTGGCCGAAGCGCTCGGACAGCCCGTGCGCGCCATCTCGAGCCACACGGGAGCCGGCGTGAACGAGCTCCTGGCCGAGCTGCACCGCTTGGTCCGCACCGAAGAAGGGGCCGAGCCAGTCTTCTAGTAGCCGGCTTCTCGGGGCCCGGCGTTCGGCGCTCGCCGTGGCGCCGAAGGACGGCCTCGAGGCCACTGGCGGGGCGTCCCGCGGGCCTCGCACGGCCTGCGAGCCCCAGGTCCGAAGGTCTGCTCAAGACCGGAGCTGCGGAAGGTCGATCGGCCTCGCCATGCAGGCCGACCACAGCCACGGAGGCGACTTCGCGCGCCGCCCGATCCGGTTCGACGCTCCGTCGGCCGCCGAACCCGTCCCCGAGTCCTCCGCCAGCGGCGGTGCGCAACGGTTGGCGGACGACCCGTCGAGCGCGGACCAGTTCCCTCGCCCGGCCCTGGGGAGCGAGCCCGAACCGGCCCTCCCCGGTGCTCCGCAGCCCGGATCGCCCTACGGCGACGACGACACGGATCGGCGCGCGTCGGCCACGGAACTGATGGGCGAGGCGCGGGACGACGCGGTTCTCGACGGCGAACGGACCGACGCGGCGACCACGGACGCCCCGGACTCGAACGCCTCCGGGGCTGCCGACAACGAACTGCTCGTGGCCGATCCGTACGCCATGCACATCGGCACGCCGCCGGTGGAAGTGGCGGACGAGACGCCGCGTCTGTCGCCGCGCCACCAGCTCGAGCAGTGGCTCGACATCATGGTGCGCCGCGAGGCCAGCGACCTGATCCTGCGCTCCGGCGGACGCCCCGCCTGTCGCGTCGACGGTCGCATCGTGCAATTGGACGGCACCGTTCCGCACGCCGGTCCGATGCGCGAGGTGCTCGAAGGCATCCTCGGACCCAAGCGCTACGAGGAGTACCTCGAGAACGGCGCCGCGGACGCCGCGCTCCAACTGGACGGCGTCGGCCGCTTCCGGATCAACGCCTACCGCCAACTCGGCGAGCCCGCGATCGTCCTGCGCCGCATCAGCGACGAGCCGCCGCGCCTCACCGATCTGTGTCTGCCGACGACGCAGCTGAAGGAGCTCGCGATGCGCAAGCGCGGCATCATGCTCGTCACCGGCGTGGCGGGCTCCGGCAAGTCGACGACGCTGTCGGGGATGATCCAGTACCTCAACGAGAACGCCGAGCGTCACGTGATCACGCTCGAGGATCCCGTCGAGATGCTGTTCAAGGAGAAGCGCTGCGTCATCAGTCAGCGCGAGGTCGGCACCGACGTGCCGAACTTCCATCAAGGGCTGCGCCACGCGCTGCGCCAGAGTCCGGACGTGATCCTGATCGGCGAGATGCGCGACGCCGAGACGGTGCGCGCCGCGATCGACGCGACCGAGACGGGCCACTTCGTGATGAGCACGCTGCACACGGTGAACGCGGCCCAGACGATCGAGCGCATCGTCGGCTTCTTCCCGCCGCAGCAGCACGCCCAGGTGCGCGCGCGTCTCGGGGACACGATCTCGGCCGTGCTGTCCCAGCGCCTCATCCCCAGCGCCACCGGCGAGGGGATGGTGCCGGCGATCGAACTGATGCAGGCCACGCCGTACGTGCGCGAGCTGATCGCCGAAGGTCGCATCGCCGATCTCGCGAACGCCGTGGAGCAGGGCAGCGAGGACGGCATGCTGTCGTTCAACGGCTCGCTCCTGCGCCTGATCGAGGCCGGGATGGTGGAGATCGGCGCGGCCATGGCGGCCTCCGACAAGCCGGACGAGCTGATGCTGGCCCTGCGCGGCTTCCAGAGCCGTGGCCGCGGCAGCGGGACCCAGCTCAAGATGGGCTGAGGGACGTTCGGTCCCGCCCGCACGGGGCGAGCGGTGTCCGAGGGACGGCCCCAGCCCCTGGGAAGATGGTCCGCGAGCCGGCGTCGGTGCTGCGTCGGCCTTCGCGCCGCCGGGCCGGAGCGGTTAGTCTCGGCCCGCCCTCGCGGCTCTCGCGCCGCTCTCGCGCTCCCGAACGCTCCCCGTCATGAATCTCGGCCTCGTCAAACTCGTCCTGTGGATCGGTGCCCTCGGCCTCCTGGGCGGCCTTGCCTTCACGCTCTACGAGTACAAGACGACCAAGGGCGAGCGGAAGGACAAGTGGATCACCGAGGCGATCCAGCGCGACAGCCTCAAGCAGGAAGCCCTCCCGATCTCCGAGCTGCCGGAGCTGCCCTACGACCCGGTCAAGGGCATGTTCTACGCGCTGAACTGGACGGGCGTCATCCCGCCGCCGCCGCCGCCGCCGGACAAGCCCGACAAGCCGAACACCGTCAAGCCGCTGCCCGAACCCGTCGACCGCCTGGTCGAGGTTCTGTTCATCCAGCAGGACACCTCGGCCTCCGAACGCAGCCTCGCGATGGTGAAGTACGTGGGCAAGCTCGCGACGCACCAGGCCAAGGAGAAGATCGATGGGCACATCCTGCAGGTGGGCGACACCTTGCCGGGCAAGTTCGACTACTGGGAGCTGATCGCGATCGACGCGGCCGAGGGTCTGACGTTCCACTGCACCACGCCCGACGCGTTCGACCGCGCGCCCGAGGACGCGGTCATCGCACCGCCCGAGCCGATCTCGGGTGACATCCCCGTGCTCGGCGCCGACGGTGTCGTCGTCGAAGTGGACCGCACCGGCATCCCGGACGCGACCGAGGAACAGCGCCGCAGCTTCACCGACTCCTGGTCGGTCGAGACCTACGAGGTGCGTCCGGGCCACACGCTCGTCGGCACGCGCGACGCCGCGACCATCGAGACCGACTACCTGGACATCCTCTCGAAGGAGGTTCGGCACCGCTCGTGGCGCAACCCGAAGACCAACCAGTACGAGGGCATCGAGATCCTCGGGATCGCGCCCGGTTCGATCGCCGGCACCTTCGGTGTTCGCACGGGCGACGTGATCAAGAGCATCAACGGCCACGACGTGTCGTCGGTCAACGAAGCGATCACCTTCGCCAAGAACAACTCCGAGTACTACTCGGTCTGGGAAGTGGTCGTCGAGAACGCCGGTCAGGAGCGCACCGTCACCGTCGAGACGCCGCCCGACGCGGGCGAGTGAGCGGGCGCCCGCGCGCGTGGCCGGGTCCCGTGGATCCGGTCGCCGCGACCACTTCTGAGCGACGAGTCCTGGACCGTCGCTCGCACCCACTCGGGCGCACGTCGAACGACGTCTCGCGCCGCATCCGGAACGCCCGGGTGCACTTCGGCGGTCCGAGCGTGAACACGGTGGGTGAGCGGCCAGGCGTCACCCGGACCGCGGGCACGTGAACGCTCGATCGACGGACGACGAGAACCAGATGGACGCGCGCCTCCTCACGCTCGATGCCGGCAACGGCGCGCTGAAGGCGGCGCTGTGGCCCGAGGCGGCCGTCGCGGCCTTTGGTGCGGCGCCGACCGCGTCCGCGCCCGAACCCGCGCGCAGCCTACGTCTCGAGTGGGGCGCGGCCGACTTCGACGCGCGACTGTCCGAGCTGCTCGCGGAGGCGACCTGCGCGCTCGTCTCCAACGTCGGCGGTCCCGCGCGCGCCGATCGACTCGCCGCGCTGCTCGCGGCCGCGTCGGTTCGCGATGTGACCGCACCCCACGGGCTCGACCTGTCCGCGTGCCGCGCGGTGCACACGATCGGTGCCGATCGACTGTGGGCCGCCCGCGGCGCCTTCGAACGGACCGGTTCACCGTGCCTGGTCGTCGACGCCGGGACCGCCGTCACCGTCGACGCCGTCGTCGTCGCCTCGGGTCCGCGTTCTGGAGTCGCCGCCTTCGCGGGCGGGGCGATCGCCCTCGGGCCGGACCTCGCCGCGCGCGCGCTCGGTGCCGGCGGCGCGGGCCTGTTCGAGGTCGACGTGCGCCGCGACCCCTCGAGCGTGCCCGCCCTCGGCCGCGAGAGTGCGGAGGCCCTGCGCGCCGGCGTGGTGCACGGCGTGCGCGGCGCCGTCCGTGAACTGGTCGAACTGGTCCACACCCAAGCGCAGCTCGACGTCCAGGCGCCGCGCCTCGTCACGGGCGGAGCGGCCGTGCTCCTGCTCGCCGAGCCCTGCGCCGTCGGACCGGCGGCGCGTCACGAACCCTGGCTCGTGCACCTCGGGCTCCTGGCCGCGCACGCGCGCGCCGGTGTTCGATGAAGGCGCGGACCTCGGACCTCTCGGTGCGCGAACTGACCGCTGCAGCACCCGGCGGTGTGGCCGTCCTCGAAGTCTCCGGGGCGAACGCGCGCGCGGCGGTCGAGCGCCTGCTCGTGCGCGAACTTCCCGCGCCGGGTCGCGTGCGACTCGCGCGCCTCGTCGAAGCGGACGAGCTGCTCGACGAAGGGCTCGTGGTCGTGCGCCGAAGCGGCGCGATCGAACTCCACCTGCACGGCAGTCCGGCCGTCGTCGCGCGCGTTCGGCGCGCGCTGTTCGCGACCGAGGTCGCGGCGCGTGTGCACACAGGCTCCGCGCCGGCGGCTTCGGCCCGTCCGTCGGGCGTGCCCATCACGTGGGCCGACGCGGCGCGCGACCTCCTTCCGCGCGCGCTCTCCCGAGCCGGCGCGCGACTCCTGCTGGACCAGTCCGAAGGGGCGCTCGATCGCGCGCTCGACGCGTTGGTGACGGGCGCCGCGCCGGCCGATCGCGCGCGCCGACTCGTCGCCGCGGGCCAGCGCGCTCGGCCCTTCCTCGCTCCGCCCGTCGTCGTGCTCGCGGGTCCCGTCAACGCCGGCAAGTCGACGCTCTTCAACCTGCTGGTCGGACGCGAGCGCGCCCTCGCCAGCGACCGGCCTGGCACGACGCGCGACGCGGTGCGGGACGTGGCACGCGACGGCGACCTCGTCGTCGAGTTGGTGGACACCGCGGGCCGGCGCGCCGGTGTCGTTCCGGAAGGGGAGGGGGGCGCGGGCGGCGGGTCCGCGGGCGCCGCGGCGCTCGAGCCGGACACCGCGCCGCTGCTCGAGGTGGCCGGGCAACGCCTCGGGCGCGCCCTCGCTCGCGGCGCCGACCTCGTGCTGTGGTGCCGGCCGGCGGACGAAGACCCGCATGCCGCGCAGGGCGACGACGACCCGGACGACGACCTGGACGGCGGCCCGACGCTCGCGGCCGAGCTGATCACGCGCTCGGACCTCGCGCCGGTGTCGCTCGCGCCCGGCACCGCCCGCCTCAGCGCCGCGACCGATCCCGACGCCGCTCGCGCCACCGTCTGGTGCGCGATCCGGTCGGCTCTGGGGGTCGACTCGGATCCCTGGCGACCCGGGGAACCGGTCCCGTTCGACGCGGAACTGCTCGCTGCGCTCGAACGCGCGCTCGCGGACGGGGACGCCGGTGTCCGCGCCGCCGCGGCCGCCGGGGCGTTCGCACCGCCCGGCGCGCGGAGCCAGGATCGCGCCGGCGGCTGACGGCGTGAGCGGATCGGGCGTGCGCGGCGTCCGGCCTGCGCGACGCGCGCCGCACCTTTGGCGCCCGCTCTCTTCCAGGCCGTCCTGCGGTGTGCGAACCTCCGCGTTCATGAGCAAGGTCGCGTCCGACTCCCGTCAGCATCCCGCCTCGATCCGCAACCTGGTCTCGATCGACGACTTCGGGAACGACGAGATCATCGGGCTGTTCGAGGCGGCCAAGGCCTTCTCCGTCGACCTGCGTGCGCACGCGCACCTGTGCCCGGGGTCCATCTCGGCGAGCCTGTTCTACGAGGCCTCGACGCGCACGCGCCTGTCGTTCGAGTCGGCGATGCTGCGACTCGGCGGTGGCGTGCTGACCGCGGCCGAGATGAAGAGCATGAGCGCCCAGAAGGGCGAGTCCCTGGCGGACACCGTGCGCGTCGTCTCGGGCTATGCGGACATGATCGTGCTGCGCCACCCGAGCGAGGGCGCGGCGCGACTCGCGGCGCGCTACGCGACCGTCCCCGTGGTCAACGCGGGCGACGGGAGCCACGAGCATCCCACGCAGACCTTGTGCGACCTGTACACCCTGTGGATCGAGCGCGGGCGACTCGAAGGTCTCGACGTCGTGCTCGCCGGGGACCTGCGCTACAGCCGCACGATCCACTCGTTCATCTTCGCACTCGCTCGCTTCCGCGCGAACATCGTGTGCGTGCCGCACCCGGGGCTCGAACTGCCCGATTACGTGCTGCGTCGCCTGCACGAGGAGTACGGCACCGAACCGATTCGCGCCGACGCGCGCCAACTCGGCGACCTCGCGGGTGAGTCGGACGCGATGTACCTGACGCCGAACAAGCCGCACCAGCTGTCGCTGTTCACCGAACTCTCCGCGCTCGAGGTGGGGCGGGTGGACGCGCTCTACATGACGCGCCCGCAGACCGAACGCCACCACGGCGAGAGTGCGGAGCGCTACATGCGCGTCGGTGCGGAGACGATGGCACTCGAACCGTTGCGCGACGCGCTGGTGATGCATCCACTCCCGCGGCGCGACGAGATCGACGCTTCGGTCGACGGCGATCCGCGCGGCGTGTACTTCAAGCAGGCGGCGCGCGGTGTTCCGATCCGCATGGCGATCGGTGCGTACCTCCTCGGTGCGATCGACCTGCCGGGCGCGCGCCCCGTCCCGACCGCGAGCAGCGTGTTCCACGACCAACCGGCGGGGCCGAGCCCCTGTCCGAACACGACGTGCATCACGCACACCGAAGCGCGCCACGTGCAGCCGGCGTTCCGCCTGCGCGGGCGCCATCCCCTGCGCGCCGCCTGCGCCTACTGCGCCCAGGAACTCGCCTCTCCTTGGGTGGGGAGTCGCACCGAGCGCCAGTTCGACGCGCGCTCCAGCGACTGGGCCGAGTCGCTCGACGTGGAGGACCTGGTCTTCCTCGGCGACGAGCGCGAGGCGCACGAGCGCGGCTTCACCCGGCGCTGAGCGGATCGGGGGCCGGGACCGGCGGGGGCGGGCTCCTCGGGGCCAGTCCGGGGCCCGTCCGGGGTGGCCCAACCCCGAATCTTCACTCCGGGCACTCCCTCGCGGGGAGCGCACGCCCCCTCGACCAGCGGTGGGCGGATTCGCACAGGGGCCTCGTGGACCGGCAGCGTGGGGCCCAGGGTCCCGGCGCGGATCGGCGCCGAGGATCGGCCTCCGAGCGGCTTCCAGAGGCCTGCTGGCCGATCGAACCCAGGTCGATGACCGTCCGGCCACCCGAACGGTGACGGGCGGGCGGGCGCGGTACGCTTGTTGTTGGGCAGGGGGCGGACCGTTCCGCCCGCCCCATCGGGCGCGGACCGTGCTCGGTCCCTGTCGCATCCTCGGCCCTTCGCTTGATCCCTCGGGCGCTGGGCCGGAGAATGCCGGCCACCCACGCCGCCGACCCCTCCGGGCGGTGGCGACGGACCCGCTCGGCGCGTTCCCCCGCGCCGACCGGGGACCCGGGGTGACCGACCGTCCAACTCTCGTCACGTCCGTCGTCGGCCCGAGCGCCGACCGCCAGCCGGGACCCTCGAGGTTCCCCTGGTCGACCGCACGACCTCTCGCGCGCTCGACCGACCCCAAGAGGCTTCCCATCCACGCGGGCTCCACCCGCGGATCACCATGACGCAGTCCACGTCGACCCACGCCGTCCGCTTCACCGCCTTCGCGGTGGCTTCGGGACTCCTCCTGTCCGCATGTGGCGGTCGAGGCCCCAAGCCGCCCCTGACGGTGGACCAGGACCTCTCCCAGCTCGGCACGCAGAACCAGAAGCCTGGTACGACCGACGAGTTCTACATCATCGACGCGCACGGATCCGGCCAGAAGCAGGGCCTGCGCATGGTCGAGATGTACTGGGGCCGCCTGGTCAACGTCACCGACGCGAGTGGTGACGTGATCTACCGCGACTTCGTGATCGATCCGGGCCTGGTGGGGGACAGCAACGGTGAGGGGACGCTCGCCATCAGCTCGTCCCTGGGATCGACGACCGTCGACTACGAGTACTCCCAGAACCCCGTCACGGGTCAGGAGACGTTCAACGTCAAGTCGACGAACGACCCGCTCGACGGCGAGGACAACTTCGACCTCGCACTGCAGGTCGCGGCGTCGGGCGTCAACCAGATCAGCTTCTCGGGGGTCTCGGACATCGGGTCCCTGTCGCGTATCCCCCGCAACGGCGCCATCGTCGTCCACTTCGACGACATGCTCGACGAGGAGTCGATCATCCTCAACGACACGGTCAAGATCCTCACCGGATCGCCGCCCACCGAGGCCTTCGACGCGCGTCTGCTGGCAGACCCGAACCACGGTGGTATCGATCCGGCCAGCGGTGAGTTCGTCAGCACGCGCTTGATCATCGACACGACCATCAGCGCGTTCGAGCTCGGCGGCGACGTCGGCTCGCTCCCGCTCAACAGTCTCGGACTGCCGACCGCGGACTCCCAGAGCGCGGCCAACGTGGCGATCCTGTTCCCGACGACCGTGGCGTCGTCGACGGGTCAGTTCCGCCGCCTGACGAACCTGAACGGCAAGCCGCTGTTCAACGTGGGCAACGGACCGGTCGCGTCCTCGCCGTCGAACGACGTCGTCCGCGCCATGCGCACGGGCACCGTCGCCGACCCGGACAACGGCTTCCTGTTCGACGCGACCCGCCCGCGCCTGCTCGCCAGCCAGGGCGTGGTCGTCACGGCCGCCGTTCCGCCCGCCGGAGTCGGCGTGGGTGACGCGGAATACGGCTACGTCTGGGACATCGACTACGCCTTCCTGACGCCGACCTGTGGCGTCCTGCCGGTGGCCGGTGAGGACGTCATCCAGTTCTCGAACACGCTCTACGCGAACGTGATCGGAACGACGAACATCGTCACCGACCCGCCGAGCCCGCTCCCCGGTGGCGGCGTCAACTCGGTCTCCACCCTGCGCGTCGAGATCCCGCGCCTCGCGAGCTTCCTCCCAGAGGCCAGCTCGACCTTCGACCCGACCGATCCCCAGGACGTCTTCGACTTCCTCGAGAACGACGTCATCGGCACGAGCGTGATGCAGTTCCCGTGGCGTCCCGCCTCCATGACCGGCCAGTCGAGCTGCTTCGCGGCCTTCTCGCCGGGCGCTGGTGTCGCTCCGGCCTCGGAGGTCCCGAACAACGCCCAGATCACCCTGCGCTTCTCGGAGCCCATGGACCCGGCGAGCTTCGGCGCATTCAGCAGCTTCCAGGTCACGCGCGTCCCGGCCTCGGCGACGCCCTTCAACGCCTACGACTACGTCATCGGTTCGGTGTCGTTCGCGCCCGACCTGCGCGAGTTCCGGTTCCAGCCGCTGCTGCCCTTCTCGAACCAGCCGCAGGGGTCCCTCGGCACCGTCGACGCGGGTGTCGATGCCAACCTCACCTACCACCTCGGGGTCACCTCGAGCGTGGACGGCGGTCTGCGCGACCTGTTCGGAAACCCGCTCGGCGACGTCATCGAGAACGTGGAGTTCGACGTGATCGACGACTCGGTCGCGACGGTCGCGAACGGCGGCTACGTCTTCCGCTTCGAGGACGACATGCTCGACGAGACGGGCAACGGCCGTTCCGACATCGACGGGCAGTTCAACCAGGACCAGCTCAACGGAACGCTGCTGCCGCGTCCGGTGTCGAACTTCTCGCGCACCATCGACGTCAACCAGCCGATCGTCGCGCTCATGAACCTGCCGGCCGTGGCAGGGGTCCAGACGCCCTTGTCGAACCTCGGCAGTCGCCTCCACGCCCTGTGGCGCTACGCGGATCTCGGACTCACCATGAGTGCGAAGGACCGCGAGTTCACGAACATCGACATCGAGTTCACCTACCTGAGCCCGGTGGGCGGCCAGATCGTGTCGGCCTTCTACCCCGAGTTCTTCATGGGGATCGCGCACGGTTGTTGCGTCCCCGACGAGTTCCAGGATCAGCTCACCGGCTTCCCGGAGGAGCCGCTGTCCGGCTACAAGAACAATTCGTCCTTCGCCGAGACGTACCTCACGATCCCCGGCGCGACGCCCCAGGAGGTCCACCCGCGCGAGAGCGGCTTCACGGTCGCGAGCTCGGAGCTGTTCACCGCGGAGACCGGGACCCCGCTCCTGCGGATGCCGATGAACCGCGGCATCTCCGAGGGTGAGCGCACGACGTTCACCTGGCGCGACGCAGCGATCACCGAGCGTGGAGCTCTTGCGCCCACCGGCCAGACCAAGGGCGCGGGCGTTCCGCTGAAGCAGGAAGTCGCGAACCTCAACCTGCCCCAGTGCTGGGGCAGCATCTACGGCGGTGGCACCGACCGCGGCGTTCCGACGACCGGCCTCCCGATCCTGATGGAGTACCGGACGTACCCGACCGAGACCCTGGCGCTGATCAACTTCGGCATCTCGATCTCGAGCGGCTCTTCCCGGAACCCGTTCCACCGCGCCTTCTCCACCGGTGGCTACAACACCCAGGACGCCGCCGTGGTCAAGAACCCGGACACCCAGACCTCACCGACCGGCGGCTTCAACGGCAACCCGCTCGCGGGCGCACCGCTCGGGTCGACGACCCCGGGTCTCGACAACACCGTGTACTACGGCCAGGTCGACTTCGTGGTCCGTCTCAGTCGGGCCCACACGGTGCCGATCGACGCCAACGGTATCTCGGACCCGAACTACCGGGCCGTGACCCTCGAACCCTCGGCCGCCAACCAGCCGCTGGGAACCAGTGTCGAACTCGCCTACCGCGGACACGACACGCCGATCCCGCTCACCGGCGACCCCGGCCGCATCCTCGACGCGTCGAACCTGGACGCCTACGGCGACGAGGTACCGCCCGGAGACGGCTTCACGACGGGCGCAAACTGCGGGTCGACGAACTACTCGATCTTCACGTTCGACTCGCCGAACTGGAGCAGCGATCTGAACGACGTGGACGGAAGTCGCTACGTCCAGGTCCGCTTCACCTTCGTCAACAACCTGTCCTCGCGACTCGCACCGGTCCTCGACTCCTTCGGCGTCGCCTACCAGTTCTGATCGCTGGGCGAAACGGCACGCCGCGCGTTCGACCGCGCGGCGTGCTCGCCCGCCCCTTCGCATCGTCGAACCGACCGATCCACGACCGATCCACGACTCACCGAGCAGTCCAATCATGCACTCGACCAACTCGCGCACGAACCGACCGAAGGCCGCCCTGGCGCGCCTGGGGTTCCTCGCCCTCGCTTCCGCGTCCCTCGCGGCCTGTGGAGGCGGTAGCGGCAGCAGCGGTAGCGGCAGCGGCGGCACCGGAGTCTCCGGCTTCCAGCTGCTCAACGTCGCTGGCATGCCCGGCGGAACGACCAACTCCTGGAAGATCAACCGCCCGATCGACTTCGTGTTCAACGCGTCGGTCGACTTCGGCTCGATCAACTCGTCGTCGATCCAGATCCGCAACAGCCAGGGTCAGCAGGCGCTCGGCGAGTTCAAGCTGATCGACCCGTCGACCGTGCGCTTCCAGCCGCGCTGTCCCACCGAGCCCGATCTCTCGGACTCCGGTCTCGCGGTGGGTGAGTCCTACGCGGTCCTCATCCTCGGGAGCGACGGCGGTGGCGGCATCGCGGTGCGCTCGGCGGGCGGTTCGAGCTTGGGTGCCTCCCAGCAGCGGACCTTCATCACGCCCTCGTCCACGTCGCCCGAAGAGATCTTCTTCGACACGGTTCCGGCGCCGCCGCGTGTGCTCGTGGCCCAACCGCTTCCGGGCCAGGTGCCGGCGATGAACCTCAGCCGCATCGAGATCGGCAACGGCGACGTCGAACCGTTCGTCCTGGTCGGTACCACGCCGACGGTGATCGACGACCTGCCCCTGAACCTCTACTCGGGTGGCGACGACCGGTTCTCGGTCATCCTCGAGTTCGACCAGCCGGTCAACCCGTCCGCGACGAACATCAGTTCCGATCGCCTCAAGCTGCAGTTCAACCGCGCCGGAACGTCGATCTGGGATCCCGTCCCGACCGACGTGACGCTCGTCGAGAACTGCACGGAGTTGGGCGCGCGCATCCGCTTGGACGCCGTCGGCATCCTGCCGAAGGACGCGCTCCTGCGGGTCGAGATCGACGCTGCGTTCGAGGACATCGTCGGCAGCCAGAGCACGCTCTCGGTGAACGACTTCGCACGTTTCCGCACGAACGCGGGAACGGGCATTCCGGCCTTCGCGAGCCAACCGCTCGTCGACGAACTCCTCGAGACCTTCGACAGCACGTCATTCCTCGACACCGAGGTCCTTCTGGACCTGCCGGAGGCGGACTGGGGCGGTGGACGCCTGAGGGCTTCGTTCGAGTTCCCGACGCGGTCGAACCTGTCCCCGGGCTTCGACCTGATCCTGGAGCCGGACGAATTGCTGGTGGTGAACACGAGCAACGGTTCGATCACGAACAGCACCCCCGGCGGGATCGGGATCGACGACCAGCAGTCCATCACGGACGGGGTCATCTACCTGCGCGACCTCGAGGTCAAGGCGGGAGCCACGCTGCGCTTCGTCGGCCCGAACCCCGTCGAGATCTGGGCCACGGGCAACGTAACCGTGCGCGGCACGATCGAGTGCAAGGGCGACAACGCGAAGGACCAGGACGCTCTGTCCTCGGTGGCTTCGATCCCCGGTGTCAACGGCAACGGTGGCGGCGGACGTGGCGGCACGGCCTCGCCCTCGAACCTGATCGAACCGGACGAGAAGGGTGGTGACGGATTCGGACCCTTCAACCAGCCGGGAGTCGGCGGGCGTGGCGGCGAGTCGGGCTACGGCAACACGACTCCCGGCGACACCCGACGCGCCGGTGGTGGCGGTGGTGGACGGACCACGGACGACTTCGGTGGCACCCAAGGCAACACCCAGGGGGTCAACGCGCGCCCCGGCAACGACGGCACGACGATCGCCGCCGGCGGCGGAGCGAACACCGGTGCCCTCGGTGCGATCACCGGATCCAGCCCGCCCCAGGGCGGGGACGACGGTGACTCCGTGCTTCAGAACGGCATCGTCAGCGACAACTTCTGGGGCCTGCGTCGCGGCGGTGCTCTGGGAACCGGAGACGTCACCATCGGAGAGTTCTCGACGCCCCTGCCCGGTTCCGGCGGTGGTGCGGGTGGTGACTCCATCAAGGACACCAACTACCCCGGTTCGTTCACCCAGGCCAAGAACATGCGTGCCGCGAGCGGCGCCGGCGGCGGCGGTCTGATGCGCATCAGCTGCCTGGGCCTGTTCTTCGTCGGGACGAGCGGCTTGATCGACGTCTCTGGCGGAATCGGAGGACGCGGTGAGCGTCGTGCCGGATTCGACAGTGGCGGAGTCGCCGGAGGTTCCGGTGGCGGCTCGGCCGGCTTCTTGGTCCTGGAAGCCTCGGGCGGCTTCGACCTGCGCGGCAACGGCGCCAACACGCTGTTCCGGGCCGTCGGTGGCCTCGGCGGTGGGGGTGAGAACAACACCTTCGGAACCACTGGGACCGACAACTCCGGCGATGCTGGCGGCGGCAACGGTGGAGCGGGTGTCATCCAGCTGCACGTCTTCGACGACGATCCGGACGTGGGTGGATGGGCCCTCTTGAACATCGGCACGGCTGCGAACATCAACAGCTTCGGTGTGCCGAACCCGCTGGTCTGCTTCCCGACCTTCGGTGCCCGTTCGCGCGTCGTCAGCCGCGCGGTCCCGCTCGGCGGAGCAACTCTCGACGTGTCGTCGTCGCTGCCCAACGGGCGCCTGCGCTACGGCTTCTCGGAGCTGCCGTCCGCGAACTCGGGAGACATCCCGTCCACCGGGCAGGTGGTCGACGCCGAGGCGGCCGTGATCACCGCGACGGGTGTGAACGTGACGGTCAACGACACGACCGACCAGGTGACGCTGCGGTTCCCGCAGGCCGTGGCCGACGACGTGACGCGCAACATGTACCTGCGCAACACCCAGCTCCTGCGTCAGCAGGGACTGAGCCTGTCGGACGGTGGTTCGAACCAGGACGACTTCACGGTCGCCTCGGGCACGTTCACCTACGGCACCACGTCGGAAGTAACCCTCCAGCTCGAGGGCGCACCTGATCTGTCGGCCTACACCGGTGGTTCGGTCACGGGGAGCCTCGTCCCGCGCTTCTACCGCGTCGAGAGCGACGGCACCTTGGACCGCATGCCGAACACCGCCGCCATCACGGTGGAGTTCCAAGGGCTGACCGCCGACTCGAACGGCGCCCCGGACGTGGAGAACCCCGCTGTGGACTGGACCGCCGATCCCGCCGACATGGCGGCGTTCAACGGTCCGGCCGGCGATTCGATCGACTTCTTCCGTTTCCGCGTGACGTTCAACAACGACGCGGACGGATCGATCGGCCTCTCCGGCGACGAGGAACTTCCGAGCCTCGACTTCCTGCGCCTGTTCTTCGAATTCTAGGACGCGAATTCTAGGACGCGAATTCTAGGACGCGAGTTCTTGGACGCGGGGCTATCGGACCTGAGTTCGAGCCCATGAACGACGAGGCGCGAGCCTCACGGCACGAGTGGCCGGGCCCGACACCTGTCGGACCCGGCCACTCGCACGTGCTGGGCGCGATCAGGGTTCGTCGACACACGTCGCGCTCGGGCCGCGAGTCGCCGTCCCGCCCACCAACCGCAGCCGGCCTTCACCTCAGCACCCGGCGCCTACCCGACCGGTCGAGTCCGTATCCTCCGGGACGTGCTGCGACCGATCACCCGTTCCGACACGCCCGATCCGAGCACCCGCTCGGACGGCGCCGTCGCCCGCCACCAGACACGCGTACCCGGCGGGCTGGCGCGCGCGACAGCGGTCGGCCTTCTCGCGGTGTGCGCGAGCCTGGGTCTGGGGGCGTGCGACGAGAGGCCCGCGCCGGGGCCGAGTCTGGCGGTCACCCAGTTCCGCCACGAGCGCGCCCAGGGAGTCCTGCTCAACGAGCCGCTCGTCGTCCACTTCTCGCACCCGCTCGACCCGCGCTCGCTGACGCGCGCGTCCTTCTCGGTGACCGACGTCGAAGGACGGCGCGCGCGCGGATCCGTTCGCGTCGTCGGCCGTCGCCTCGAGTTCGAGCCGGACCTGTCGCGCTCGCCCGAGCTCGCGGACGGTGGGTTCCTGCCCTCCCAGCGCTACACCCTGCGACTCGCCGGCTTCCCGCGCGTCGACGCCCTGCGCGGACGGGACGGCGCGCCGCTCGAGCGTTCGATGGAGTACGCGTTCGAGACCACTCGGGCCGACGACACACCCTTCCTCGACGAGGCGCCCGAACGCAGCGCCCGCCTCACGATCGAGGACGCGACGGTGGGGGCCGGCGAGCCTTGGCACCTGCTCAGCGACAAGGCCGTCGATCCGCGTTCGCTGTCGAACGAGCGCTTCGTCCTGGTTCCCAGCCGCATCGACGCACAGCGCAACGACGCGCAAGATGCCGGCACGGCGCCGACGAACACACCTCAGGTCGACGGGCACCCGTCCGCCCGCCCCGAGTTCGTCGAACTCCGCGCGCGCCTCGTGGAGAACCGACCCGAGTTCGCGCGCATCGAACTCATGCCCCGCGACGCGAGCGGCCTGCCACAGCTGCTCGAGGTCGGCGCCTACAGCCTGATCGAAGTGCCGAGCCTCGGTGTGCCGTTGCGAGATCTCGGCGGGACGCCCATCGAGTCGGCCTTCCGCAACCTGGCCTTCGCCGTGCCCCTGTTCGTCGAGAACGCGGCCCCGCTCGTCCTCGGTCGCCGGCTGATCGAGACCTTCGCGTCGGACGACCTGGCGTCGCCGCGTTCGGTCGACGGTTCGATCGGACAGGCGCGCTGGGAGGGGGACGGGAGGGTCCGTCTGCTCCTGCCGCGAGCGGTCGGCACCGGGAAGGACGGCGCCGTCGAACTCACCGACCCGGGCGAGCGCACGCGCTTCGAGGCCACGGACCTCACGATCCCCACAGGAGCGACCGTCGAGTTCGGCGCGCCCGGTCTCGTCCTGCTCGCCGCCCAAGGTCGCGCGACCATCTCGGGCCGCCTGGTCCGACGCGTGCAGACCGGCGAAGCGCGTCAGGCTCCCGACGAGAGTCACGCGGCGTGGCTCAGGCGACTGCGGTTCGACGAGGGCGAGCTCGACGTGCCGTGGCTCGAGTTCGAGGAGCGGGAGACGCTCACACGGTTCCTGGAGCGGGCGGAGCGCGAGCAGCTGCCCGTGACCTGTCTCGTGTGCGGCGGCGACCTGGTCGTCGACGGCGACATCGACGTGGACGGTCCGCTGATCCTGGTGGCCGGGGGCCGCGTGCGCATCCCCGGTCGCGTGCGCGCCAGCGAGGCGCGCATCACGAAGCCGTTCGGCCGCAGCGCCGTGGACGCCTGGATCTACGACATGCCGCTCGAGATCGACGAGCCCGCCCTGAACCCGCTGGTGCGCGAGCAGCGTTGGTCGATCGTCTCGGGTCCGCTGACTCCGGGGAACGACTTCCGCCACTGGAGTGCGGCGCGCGCCGCCGGTCGGCCGGAGCCGGGGACCGACGACGAACCGGGCGGCACGCGCTACGAGGTCGCGTTCATCGGTGTGGGGACCGACGCCCAGGGGCGCCTCGTCGATCTCGAGCCCGTGACGGACCTGCGCCTGCTCGAGGACACGACGGTCGTGCGCCTGCGCATCGATCTCGTCGTCGCACCGGCGCGGCCCGGCTTCCCGAGCGCCTGGGATCCGCCGTGGGTCGACGAGATCGAACTCGTCTGGGAGTGAGCGCGCTCGGCTCCGTGCCAGGTCGGGGTTTCGCTCCGCGTCGACGCGCTCGATCGGCCGTCGCCGACCGCGCCCTCGCTACCTTCGGTGCGTGCTGAGCCCCTTCGATCTGCCGCCGATCCTCCAGTACCTGTTCGCGGTGCTGTTCGGTCTGACAGCCGGCTCCTTCGCCAACGCGGCGATCCACCGGCTGCCGCGGCCCGAGCTGTCGATGACCCATCCGCGGCGGTCCCTGTGTCCGACCTGCGGCTATCAGTTGCGCTGGTTCGACAACCTGCCGCTCGTCTCGTGGATCTCGCTCGCCGGCCGTTGTCGGTCGTGCCGTTCGCCGATCGGCTGGCGGTACCCGCTCGTGGAAGTGATCCTCGGCGGTCTGTTCGCGCTCGCGCTGTGGCTCGTGCCCGACCAGAACCTCGGTCTCCTGCTCGTCTGGTGGGTCGTCCTGACGGCTCTGGTCATCGCGAGCGCCGTCGACTTCGAGTTCTTCGAGATCCCCGACGAGATCTCGATCGGCGGGACCGTTCTGGCGCCCTTCCTCTGCCTCGCGGTCCCAGCGCTCCAGGCCGACACCTGGGTGGCCCAACAGCTCTCGGGCGATCCCGACTCGGTGGATCGGTTCGGCGCCCTGGCGGGGTCCCTGGCGGGCATCCTCGCCGGTGGGGGGCTGCCGCTCCTGGTGGGCTGGATCGGCTCGCGCATCTACGGCCGCGACGCCATGGGCCTGGGCGACGTCAAGCTCATGGCGGCGGCGGGGGGGCTGATCGGCCCCGGCGGCGCACTCGCCGCCTTCCTGGTCGGGGCCTTCTTCGGCTCGATCGCCGGGGTGGGGGGGATCTGGCGCTTCTTCCTCCTGCTGCGACGTCGTCAGCGCAGCCGCGGACGTAGGAAGTCCCTTTTCTGGACCTTCGCTGCAGCGCGCAGGATCGGGCGTTATCTCCCCTTTGGCCCCTACCTGGCCTTGGGCATTGGATTCACCCTGGTGGCCTGGGATGATCTGCTCACGCTGCTGCCAGCAGCCCACTGAACACATCGGCCGAACACGTCGGTTCGCCAGCGCCAGGTCGCGGCACACCAGGTCCGATCGTCGCCCTCGAGGCCCCGAGCCCCTATCCACCATGTCCGTCCCCACTTCCCGCACCGTCGCGCCGCGTCGCAGCCGCCTCCTGGCGCTCGCCGTCGTCGCGCTCGTGGCCCCCTTCACCTCCGGTTGCGCCACCCAGCAAGCGCTGCAGGCCTACCAGGACGAGGTCATCACCCTCCGCGACGAGAACTCGCGCCTGAAGAGCGAGAAGCTCGAGCTCGAGCGTCAGGTCAACACCTACGAGTCCGAGCTGAGCTCCCTCGACGCGCGCCTGCGCGACGCCTCGGCGCCCCTGCCGACCCCGAACTTCAGCGAGCTGACCAACGCCGGCATGGAAGTCTCCATGCGCGGTCAGGACCTGGTCATCTCGATCCCGGCCGGCATCACGTTCGCTTCGGGGTCCGCCAGTCTGTCGCCCGGCGGCCAGGACGCCGTGCGCCTCGTGGCGACGCGCCTGCGGAACGAGTACCCGAGCGCCGAGTACTGGATCGAAGGCCACACCGACACCGATCAGCCCACGAAGAGCAAGTTCTCCTCGAACCGCGAACTCTCGATCGCACGCGCTCGTTCGGTGCACAGCTTCCTCGTGGAGCAGTGCAGCGTCTCGGACGCCAACTGCATCGTCGCCGGCCACGGTGAGTACCGCCCGATCGCGGACAACTCCTCCGCCGGCGGCAAGGCGCGCAACCGTCGCGTCGAGATCGTCGTCCACCGACGCTGATCGAAAGGCGCGCGGACGCCGTGCTCCGGGGCCACACCCGGACGCGGCGCCGGCGAGCGCCCACCTCTGGCGCAGGCTCCGGCCGCCGCGCACCACCCGAAGCGGTGGACGACGGATGGCCCGACTCGACCGAGTCGGGCCATCCGTCGTTCGTGGGGACGTCGTTCGCGGGGACGTCCGTCGGTGCCGTCCATCGGTGCCGTCCATCGCCCGCGTTCGCGCTCGGCGGCGCCAGACGCACGCGCGAGCCCCGATCGGACGCTTCTTCGGATCCAGGGTAGGATCGGGCCGGCCCCTGCGGCCGTGCGCAGGAGCCCTTCCCCCGTAGATCCGTCGACGACAAGGAGTCCACCGCCCATGAGCCATCCGAGCCCGCGCCACCGCAACGTCGTGTTCATCGGTCACCCTGGTGCAGGCAAGACGACGTTGGTGGACGCTCTCGCGTTCGCCGCCGGCGCGACCGAGCGCAAGGGCTCGGTGGGGGATCGGACGAGCCTGTGCGACACGGAGCCGGAGGAGCAGGAGAAGCAGCACACGCTCCAGCTCGCGGTCGTCCACGCGCGGCACGGCGACTTCGACTGGAACTTCGTCGACACGCCCGGCTATCCGGAGTTCGAGGGCGAGACGCGCGCGGGACTGTTCGCCGCCGACATGGCGATCGCCGTGGTCAGCTGCGCGTCGGGTGTTACGACCAACCTGCGGCGCAAGGTCGCGGAGATCCACGCCGCGGGGCGCCCGATGGCGATCGTCGCGACGCACTGCGAGGACGAGAACCGCCCCTTCGCGCAGCTGGTGGAAGAGCTACGCGCGGCGTTCGGCGAGACCTGCGTCCCGGGGCTGTTGCCCGACCTCGACGGCGGCCGTCTCGTGGGCGTGCACCGCGTCATCGGCGACGACCAGAGTCCGTGGCGCCAACGGCTGATGGATCGCGTCATCGACGGCTGCGAGGACGAGGCGACCGTCGAGCGCTATCTCGAGAGCCAGACCCTCACCGAGGACGAGCTGCGCGCCCACTATCCCAGCGCGATCGCCGCCCGGACCCTGGTGCCGGTGCTCTGCGCGAATCCCGAGACGGGTGTGGGCGTGGACGAGCTGCTGGCGTTCCTCGAGCGCGCGGCCCCGGGCCCGATGACCGTTCGCGGCTACACGCGCGGTGGCGAGTCCATGGACCTGTCGACCGATGGCGAACCGGAAGGCGTCGTGTTCGGCGTCCGCAACGACCAGCACCTGGGCAAGGTGTGTCTCGCGCGGCTCCTGCACGGGCGGCTCGCCGCGCAGTCGAGCGTGCAGGCTGTCGGGCGCGATGCGCGACCGGAGAAGCTCGGGGGCCTGTTCGTGTTGATGGGCGGCAAGAACCGCGAAGCCGTCACCGAGGCGGAGGCGGGCAGCATCGTCGCTCTGGCGAAGGTCGAAGGCCTCGAGGTGGGCGACACGTTCGGATCTCCCGTCGCTGCCTCGGCCAAGGGCGCCGTGCCCGTCGACTTCCCGACCATGTCCGAGCCGCTCGTGTCCCACGCGATCGAGTTGGTGAACCGCGCGGACGAACAGAAGATCGGGCCGGCGCTCGTCAAGCTCGCGTCCGAGGACCCGACCTTCCGCCACCGCCACGACTCGCTGACGCACGAGTTGGTCGTCAGCGGCATGAGCGAGCTGCACCTCGACATCCTCGAGTCGCGCCTGAAGCGCCGCTTCGGCATCGAGATCACGACGCGGCCGCCGCGCATCGCGTACCGCGAGACCGTTCGCGGCGAGGCCCAGGCCAGCCACCGACACAAGAAACAGAGCGGCGGCCGCGGCCAGTTCGGCGAGTGCCACCTGCGGGTGCGACCGGCGGCGGAGGGCTCCGGCATCGTGTTCCACGACAAGGTCGTGGGTGGAGCGATCCCGAAGAACCTGATCCCCGCCGTCGAGAAGGGCGTGCGTGAGATCTGCTCGCAGGGGATCCTGACCCACGCGCAGGTGATCGACGTCGAGGTCGAGCTCTTCGACGGCAAGTTCCACGCGGTCGACTCGGACGAGATGAGCTTCAAGATGGCGGGTGCGCGCGCGTTCCGCGAGGCGTTCTCGAAGGCCAAGCCGACGCTGCTCGAGCCCCTGATGGAGCTCGAGATCCACGTCCCGGCCGAGCACGCGGGGGCGGTCTTCTCGGACCTCACCAGCCACCGTCGCGGTCACGTGGTGGACCAGTCCTCCGAGGGCGACGGCGCGGTGACGATCGTGATCGCGCACGCACCGCTCGCGCTGCTGGGCACCTACAACCGCGACCTGCGCTCGATGACCGCCGGCGCGGCGACCTGGTCGATGAAGGCGCACGGCTATGCGTCGGTGCCGGCTGCGGAGCAGGCGAAGGTCCTGGCGGAGTCCGGGAAGAAGCACGACGACGACTGAGTCGACAGGCGGACGGCACGACCGAGTGCCACCGCGTCGAAGAGGCCCGTGGCGCCCGTGTCGAGCGATCGACACCGGCGCCGCGGGCCTCGCTCCGTTCCGCCCGCCGCCCGTCGCCCGCCGTCCACGGCCGAGAAGTCCGAGGTCGGCACGGCCCGAGGTGCACCGGATCGCAGGACTGCCGATCGAGGGTGACTGCGCTCGCGCGCGACGACGCGGCGCCCCCGGAACTTCTTTCCCGGCGTGCACGGCGGTGGCGCGGCGCGTCGATCAAAGGCAACAGGTCTTCAGCGCCGACCGTCCGCGGCCCGATCCATGCGGGGTCGCTGCCACCTCGTCCACTCGGGCGGGTGGTCGCGACGCACCCTCCCTCGGCTCTCGAGCCGCCCCCGCGACCTTCGAACGCGAAGCAGTCCCATGATTACGATGGAAGATCTCCTTGTGCTGATGGTGCGCAAGGACGGGTCGGACCTCCACATCTCCGCCGGTAGTCCGCCCCGGATCCGTGTCGACGGCACGTTGGTCCCGGTCGACACCCCGGAGCTCACGCCGGAGGACACCCGCCGCCTAGCGACCAGCGTCCTCACGCAGGAGCAGATCGCGACGCTCGAGCGCGAGTTCGAGCTGGACTGCTCGTTCGAGCTGGCCGACCAGGGACGCTTCCGGGCGAACGTGTTCTTCCAGCGCGGTTCCGTGGCCTGCGTGCTGCGACTCGTGCCGCACGGGCTTCTGAGCTTCGACCAACTGGGCCTGCCGCTCGACGTCTGCGAGCGCCTGTGCAACCTGCGCTCGGGCCTCGTCCTCGTCTGTGGTTCGACCGGTTCCGGTAAGTCGACGACGCTCGCGTCGATGATCGACTTCATCAACCAGAACCGTCAGGGCCACATCGTGACGATCGAGGACCCGATCGAGTTCGCGCACAAGAGCAACTCGTGCCTCGTCACTCAGCGGGAGATCGGCGGCGACTCGAAGAAGTTCGGCAACGCGCTCCGCAGCGTGCTGCGTCAGGACCCCGACATCGTCCTGGTGGGCGAGCTCCGAGACCTCGAGACGATCGAGGCGGCGTTGACGCTGGCCGAGACCGGTCACCTCACGTTCGGCACGCTGCACACGAACGACGCCGTCCAGACGATCAACCGCATCATCGACGTCTTCCCCTCGCACCAGCAGGCGCAGATCCTGACGCAGTTGAGCTTCACGCTCGAAGGCGTCTTCTGTCAGCAGCTGTTGCCGAAGGCCGAGGGCCGCGGCCGTTGCCTCGCCGCCGAGGTTCTCCTCGCATCGCCGGCCGTGCGTGCGCTCATCCGCGAGGGCAAGTCGCACCAGATCTACTCGCAGATGCAGACCGGTGGTCGCCAGGGCATGCGGACCATGACCGCGTCGCTGGCCGAGCTGGTGCGGTCGGGTCAGGTTCGCGTCCAGGACGCCGAAGCTTCCCTGTCCGATCCCGGTGAGTTCCTGCGTCTCGTGCGAGCAGCCTGATGGTTCGGACGTCCGGCAAGATCAGGCGGCTCCTCATCGACGGGGGGCTCGTCACCGCGGAAGAGTGGGAGGGCTTGTCCGAAACGGGCGTGCCCGTCCTCGAGGCGATCGTGACCAGCGAGCGCGTCACCGAGGCCGCTCTTCTCGAGGTGCTCGGCGCCGCGGGCAACGTCCCTCCGATCGACGCGTCCAAGATCCACCCGGACCACCGGGCCTTGGAGACGCTGACGAAGGAGGACTGCGAGGAGCACTGCGCTCTGCCGGTCGCACGCACCGGCGAGATCCTCACCGTTCTCGTCGCGGACCCGTTCGACGTCCTGCTGCTGGACGACCTGAACATCATGACGGGCTGCCGCGTCCGTCCGATCCTGTCGCACCCCGCTGCGATCCGGGCCGCGATCGCCGTGGCCTACGACACCGGTGCCGCCCAGGTCGACGAGCTGCTCAGCGGCGTTCAGACCGACGGCTTCGAGGTCGCTCCGATCGAGGAGGAGGCCGAGAACCTCGACCTCGCGGGCACCGCCGACGACCCGAACGAGGTGCCGTCGGTCAAGCTCGTGAACCTGGTGCTGCTCAAGGCGCTGCGCGAGAAGGCCAGCGACATCCACATCGAGCCGGGCGACCAGCACCTGCGCATCCGCTTCCGCGTCGACGGTCGTCTGCACCAGATCATGGCGCCGCCGAAGCACATGCTGAACTCGGTGATCTCGCGCCTGAAGATCCTCGCGAACCTCGACATCGCCGAGCGCATGGGGCCTCAGGACGGCAAGTTCCAGATCCGCTACGAAGGCCGGCAGATCGACTTCCGACTGTCCACGCTTCCCGTCGTCGGCGGCGAGAAGGCCGTGATGCGGATCCTCGACTCGTCCGGCGTCGCGAAGAGTCTCGACAAGCTCGGCTACGAGGAGAAGTGTCTGGCCGACCTGAAGGAAGGCATCTCGTCCTCCTACGGGATGGTGCTGGTCACGGGCCCCACGGGCTCGGGCAAGTCGACGACCCTGTACGCCGCCGTGCGCGAGGTCTCGACGCCCGACATCAACGTCGTGACCGTCGAGGATCCCGTCGAGTACCGGATGGACGGCATCAACCAGGTGCCGGTCAACCCGAAGCGCGGCCTGACGTTCGCCGGTGCGCTGCGCTCGATCCTGCGACAGGACCCCGACGTCGTGCTCCTGGGTGAGATCCGGGACACCGAGACCGCCGAGATCGCCGTCAAGGCGGCGCTCACGGGCCACCTGGTGCTCTCGACGCTGCACACGAACGACGCCGCGTCGACCGTGACGCGACTCGTCGACATGGGCATCGACCCGTTCATGGTGTCGAGCTCGCTCCTGTGCGTCGCCGCCCAGCGACTGGCACGCGTCCTGTGCCCGCACTGTCGCCGGACGGCCGAAGTGCCGCGCGACGAACTCATGGCGATGGGCTTCATCGAGGCGGACTTCGAGAACGACTTCCAGATCTTCGTCGCGAACCAGGAGGGCTGCCCGCGTTGCACGGGCGGCTACAAGGGTCGCTTCGCACTCCTGGAGACGCTGTACATGACCGCGGACGTCAAGCGCCTCGTCGTCGAGGGCGAGTCCGCGGCCAAGATCAAGACGATGGCCATCGAGAACGGGATGTTGACCCTCCGTCGGGTCGGCCTCCTCAACGCAATGCGCGGGCGCACCTCCTTGGAAGAGGTCCTCCGCGTGACCATGGGCGACTGAGAGCTGCTACGAACATGTCCGACTTCAACTACGACGCGCGCGACGATCAGGGCAACTCTGTCCAGGGATCCGTCACCGCTGAGACCCAGGCCCAAGCTCTCGCACAGCTGCGCAAGCGCAACCTGACGCCGGTCAGCATCAAGCCCAGTGGGAGCACCAAGAGCCTCTTCGGCCGCACGCCGAAGGACAAGCCCAAGGCCAAGCCCAAGTCCACTTCTTCGAACGAGGGCGGGAGCTACCCCGACTCGAACGGCGGGGCGAAGAAGGGCTTCAGCCTCAAGAGCCTCACCAGTCTCCAGCTGACCAAGCCCAAGGCCACGGTCAACAAGCAGGAGCTCGTCATCTTCACGCGCCAGCTGTCGACGATGATCGGCGCTGGCCTCTCGCTGCTCGAGTCGCTCGACGTGCTGGGTGAACAGGCCGAGACGCCGGGCATGCGCATCACGTGCGAGCGCTTGACGACCGAGCTGCGCGGCGGTTCCGACCTGTCGGCGGCGATGGAGACCTGCCCCAAGGCGTTCACCTCGCTGTACGTCTCGATGGTACGGGCCGGTGAAGCCTCCGGTCAGATGGACATCATCCTCGAGCGTCTCGCCGAGTACGTCGAGGAAGCCGACGAACTGCGCCGCGAGGTCAAGTCCGCGATGACCTACCCGGTCATCTCGCTGGTGCTCGTGTTGGGCATCACGAGTTTCCTGATGCTGGGCGTCGTCCCGACGTTCCGTCAGGTGTTCGAGTCGCTCGACACCGACCTGCCGGCGCTGACGACGTTCGTGCTGAACACGTCGGACTGGCTGAAGGCCAACTACATGGTGGCGTTCGGCGGCTCGGCGGGCGTGCTGGTCGGCCTCTACCTGTTCAAGAAGACGCGCCGCGGCAGTTACCTGTTCGACCGCATTGCGCTCAACGTGCCGATCTTCGGGCCGATGGCGCGCAAGGTCGCACTGGCCCGCTTCAGCCGCACGTTCTCGACGCTCACCCGTTCGGGCGTTCCGATCATGGGCACGCTCGACATCGTCGCCGACACGGCGGGCAACCAGGTGGTGACCGAAGCCGTGCTCAACTCGCGTGAAGCGGTGCGGAACGGAAACATGCTGTCCGAGCCGCTGTCGCAGTCGCCGGTCTTCCCGCCGATGGTGACGCGAATGATCGCGATCGGCGAACGCTCCGGCGCACTCGAGACGCTGCTCGAGAAGATCGCCGACTTCTACGACGCCCAGGTGAAGGCCCAGATCAAGTCGCTGACCAGTCTGATCGAGCCGATGCTGATCTCCTTCATGGGTGTCATCGTCGGTGGCGTCGTGCTCTCGGTCTTCCTGCCCATCCTCGACATCGTCGGCAAGCTGGGCGGCTGACCCACGGACGCACGCCGAGCGAGCCCTCGAGGCCGCAGCTGGCAGCGGGCCGGCGCTCCACCTGGGGCGCCGGCCCGCTCCCGTCCTGGGAGGTCGCATTTTCCGACCAGAAATCCGGGCCGGGCTACAGAGCCGTGGCGCGGGAGTCCGAAGGGTGGGGTGTCGAGCGGTACCGGTTGGGTCGATGTCCGATCCAGCCCCCTCGCAAACGAGAGATCGGTTCGCCGCACCTTCGAGGGGCGGGCGCGCGTGCGTCCACCACCTGGGGAGGCGGTTTCCACACACGAAGGCCAGTCAGAGGCAACCTCCCAAAGTGAAAATCAACCAACGCAAGAACGCGGGCTTCACGCTCATCGAGCTGATGATCGTGGTCGCCATCATCGCGATCATCGCTTCCGTCGCCATCCCGAAGCTGCTCAGCGCTCGCCTGAGCGCCAACGAGTCGGCTGCCATTTCCACGCTCCGTTCGATCAGTTCGGCCCAGGCGCAGATGCAGTCCTCGGCCGCGGTCGACACGGACTCCGACGGCGGCGGTGAGTACGGCTACTTCGCCGAGCTCGCCGGCACCGTGGGTATGCGCGAGGACGACGGCGCCGGCGTGCCGACGAACGGTGCCGACCTGCTGTCGCCGCCGATGCTGTCGACCGCCCTTGGAAACGTCGAGGACGGCGTCGTGACCCGCTCGGGCTACGTCTTCCAGATGTGGCTGCCCGACGACGCCAACGATGGCGCCGCCGAGGACGCCGATGGTGGTTCGGTGGAAGGTGCGACCGATCCCGACGCCGCCGAGAACTTCTGGGGCTGCTACGCCTGGCCGCTCGACTTCGGTAGCACCGGCAACCGCGTCTTCTTCATCAACCACGAAGGCGACATCCTGCAGTACAACAACCGCGGTACCGAGAACTACACCGGCATCGCCGGTGGCCCGGACTTCGCCGCCGCTCTGTCGGGTGCCGACATGAGCTTCGGTCTCGCCAACGCCGCTGCCGGTGTCGCCGGCAACGACGGTGAGAACTGGACCGTCGTCCAGTGATCTAGGCCGAAAGCCAGCAGGCGGTCCACAAGGGTCGCATGCGAACGAGCGGGAGGATGCCTCGGCATCCTCCCGCTCGCGTTCGTTCTGGGCGCGTTCCGCCCGCGCGTGCACCCAGGACCGTCGCCCGCTCAGCGTTCGCCGCGCAGGGTCGCGAGCACGTCCTCGAGGTAGCCCTGCATGTTCATGTCGGCTTCGCGGTCGCGCGTGCGCGTCAGGTGCTCGAGAGCACGTTCCTTCGGCACGGCGGCGATGTAGCTCTGGACCGCGACTCGGCGCAGGTAGGCGTCACCGGTGGACTCGACCATCACGTTCTCGAAGATCGCGATCGAGCGCGGCGTGGCCTGGGGCGCCAGTTCGCGCAGCGCGATGGTCCGCGTGCGTCCGTCCATGCGCGCTTCGACGGCGATGGCGCACAGGATGTCGTGCGTGTCCGTGCCGAGCGTCTTCGCCGCCGTCAGGTAGCCGGCGAGGATGAACTCCGAGTCGGGCAGCGTGGTGCCGCGCCGATCGGGCAGCAGCAGCGGACCCAGTACGGCGATCGCGGTCTGGGGGCAGTACGCGCCGAGCAGCTCGCAGGCCTTGTTCCGTTCGCCCAGCGCGCTGCTGTAGTTCTCGATGCGCTCGGTGAGCGCGAGGCCGAGCTCGCCGCGCGCCTCTTCGTCCTTCGCCATCGAACGCGCGGCCGCCTCGATCAGTCGCGAGCGGATGCCGGGATCCAGGTCGTCGCGCTCGTCGAGCAGCGCGATGATCGCACGACCGAGGTCCGGGCTTGAACGATCGGCGCGTGCGAACGCCGCTCGCACGCCGTCGACCCAGCTGTCGAAGCTGACGCCGGCCGCCGCGTCGGCTTCCGCCAGCGCGTCGATCATGTCCTGCAGTTGGCGCTGCAGCGGCACGTTCGAATAGGCCTCGCGCGTGGCGCCGCGGTCCGCGGACGCGGCTCCGTCGCACCCGGCGAGCGCGAGCGGGAACGCCGCGCCCAGAAGGGCCAGCGCGAGCACGCGGCGCGGAGCGCGACCTCTGGTGGACCCGCTCCCGCGGCTGGAACGATCCGCCCCGTGGCCGGGACGGATGGGGGCGGAATCGGCGGTGGAGGAGGGCGGCATCGGGGTTCGTGCGGAGGGTCGTCCGGGGGGCGCGGTGGTCAGGACGGAGGGTCGAGTTCTGGCCGAATCTTTACCAGAGACCCTAGTGCCCTCGCACCCTAGAGTAGCGGCCCGAATCCACCGAGCGCGCGGGCTCCGAGCGGTTCGATCGACGATCGTTCCGAGCGCGCGCGGCGGTGGTTCCGGCCCTGCACCCAGGTTCGCGAACGCGTGGTCCCAGCCCGCGTCGACCGAGAACTCCGTGCACGGGTGACCGAGCGTCGCGTTGCACCCACGACGCCCGACACCGATGGGCGACTCGCGCAGTCCTGTGCGTGTGGCGCCCGTCCTCGTCCTTCACGACCGCTGCGCCGCCGACCCCCGAGCGTCCATCCCACCTGTCACGCTCCGAGACCATGAAGCGCTTCGACCGACCCCTCGCCGTCCATCCGTTCCGCGCGGCCGCACTGGTTCCGCTCGCGCTCGCTCTCCTCGCGGGGTGCGGCGGCCCGGGCGCGGAGGACACGTCCGAC
Source organism: Rohdeia mirabilis (assembly GCA_007750655.1). Taxonomy (GTDB): domain Bacteria; phylum Planctomycetota; class UBA1135; order UBA1135; genus Rohdeia; species Rohdeia mirabilis. Next base: position 3,739,468 of record CP036290.1, on the reverse strand, counting down.
GCCGTTCCCAGCAGCACGTCCGCGATGCACCTGATCTCGTGCACGCTCGCGTGCAACGGTCCGGTCGCGGGGCCGGTGGGGTGCACCATCACCGAGGTGTTCGTCAACCAGAGCCTGTCCTTCGAGTTCAACCGGCCGGTCGATCCCGCGTCGCTCTCGCCAGCCAGTCTGCGCGTCTCGAAGTTCTCCGACGACGACGTCCCGCCCGCGCTCATCCAGGTCGATCCCGCGAATCCCCGGCGCGTCGTCTACACGCCGCGCGTCACCTTCGACGACGACGGCAACGTGGTCCCCGGCTTCGAGTCGGGCGAGTCCTACCGCGTCGTGATCCGCGGCGCCGCGACCGGGCCGCGGATCACGTCGGTCTCGGGCTCGTCGAACATCACGTCGGTCGATTGTTTCGTCGTCGCGTCGAAGGGCATCCTCGACCTGCAGCCCGGCCCTCCGAGCGTTCAGGTGCTCGTCGAGGAGATCGCTCCCGCGACGGGGCAGGTCCTGGACTCGTACCCGGCCGACGGCGCGACGGACGTGGACCTCGACTCGCGCGTCCGTCTGCAGTTCGACCAGATCCTCGACGCGTCGACGTTGATCGACACGAGCGAGGGCACGTCACCCACGGTCCAAGTCCGGTTCGACAAGGACGGCGATCCCAACACGACGGACGACCAGGTGCCTCTGCCTGGCACATACTCGGTGCAGTTCGACGACGTGTCGGGGACGACTGCGCTCTATTTCCGGCCCCAGCCCCGCCTGCCCTCGGCCGGTTCGAATCCGCTGGAGATCCACCGCGTCGTCGTCAGCGTGAACTCTTCGATCAGCGACCTGGGCGGCGAACCCCTGGGCCAGTCGGTCTCGGCGCTGTTCACGCCGCTCGCGGTCCCCGTGCCGTCGGTCCTGGTGCGCGACACCTTCCAAGGGATCAAGGCGATCAACGTCGGGGCGAGTTCCGCCCTGGCCGAGCCGACGACGCTCGTCGGGGGCGATGGTCTGCGCGGCCGGGTCGTGCCCGTGCTGGCCGGCGGTAGTGGTCGACACGGCGAGCTGTTCGTGCGCAACGGCGAGACGGTCGTGCTCGGAACCGGCCCCACGCTGGTGACGCGCTTCGGTCCCGAGCTCACCACGAACGGCGTCGACGCCTTCGGTGTGGCGACGACCGACGAGGACGAGATCGTCGCCTACGAGGTGCGCGCCCAGCCCATCGACGACTACGTGGTGGACGGTGTGCTGCCCGGCGAGCTCGCGGTCGAGGTCGACGACGGAGTCTTCGAGTTCGCGACCCTCGTGATCGACGCCGGCGGGCGGCTCGTGCTCGAAGGCGCCAATCCCGCGCGGATCTTCGTGCGCGGAGTCTGTCGCGTCGAAGGCACGCTCGACGCCGGTGGCCGCGACGCCATCGACCAGGCCTCCACGGTGGGGCTCGGCGGCGACGGCGGCCCGAACCGACTGGGTGCCGGGGCGGGAGGCGACGGCGGCGACCGTCCCGATCAACCCACGAACGGACAGCTCACGCCCAGCCAGGGTCAGGCGTTCCGCGGCTACGACCACCCGCCCGGCACGTCGGTCGTCGTCGACGGCACCGCCGGTGGCGGACGCGGCGGTGCGGCTGCGGGGACCGTCGGTGCGGGCGGTGGCGGCGTCGCCTGGCCGCCCGTGATGCCGGGTCCGAGCATCTTGGAGCTCGGCAGCATCGCCGACACCAACTACCTCAACGCCCTGTGCGCCAGCGTCATCGTCGGCGCGCCGGGCGCCGGTGCCAGCCACGTGACTTCGGGCACGGAGGCGCTCTGGAGCGTCCCGTCGGCCGCGTTCGGCGTTCCGATCGAACCCCCGCTGGCCCCGGTCGACGCCGATCTCGTGCGGGCCTTCGAGGTCCTCCTCGATCCCGATCGCGGCGGGCAACTCGTCGGTGGCGCGGGCGGTGGCGGCGGTGGCGGCGGCATCCAGGGCACGACCACGAACGGCGTTCCCACGAACAGCTGCATCCCGGTCGGCGCCTTCCCGCTCAAGCGGATCACGGCCTACCTCGACGCGAGCGGCGCGGCCGGCGGCGGTGGGGGCGGAGCGTTGCAGCTGCACGTCGGGGGCTCGCTCCAGGCCTCTGGCAGCATCAGCGTGGCGGGTGGCGACGGCGGAGGCTTCCCGCTGTGCACCGTGCCGACCATGAGCGACGACTGTTGGGCCGCGCCCGGGGGGGGCGGCTCCGGTGGCGCGCTCCTGATCCAGGCCCGCGAACTCGAGCTGGGAACCTCCACCGACGTCTTCGACGTGTCGGGAGGCAGCGGCGGATTCAACGCGAACACGCTGTCCGAGGGCGGCCACGGCGGCGTGGGCATGATCCACGTCGAACTGCCCGTCGCGCCGTCCCTGGCCGAGATCGCGACCCGACTGGAGCCGGACGTGGGGGGCGTCGGTGAGCCCGCGCTCGCCGACGTGATCCTGACGGCGGCCCTCGTCGACCCGACGACCGGTCCGGCGCGCCGGAGCGGCTTCACGAGTTGCTGGATCGTGCCGGACGGTGGGCTCTTCGGGTTCGACTTCGTGGAGGACGACCTCACGAGCGTCGATCCGGCGGAGTGGGTCTTCGGCTGGAACGCGAAGATCGAACTCGACACGGGGGAAGTGGTCGACTGGCGCGGTGACTCGGGCCCGATCACGACCGACTTCGGCAGCGACTTCGAGACGCTCGTGGGTTCGTCCCTCGATTCGTCGCCGTTGGTCGTGCGCTTCCAGGGCATCCGCTTCGCGAGCGCGGTCGCCTCCCCGTGCGAGTCGGATCTGGCGCAGATCGGAGCGACGTTCGTTCCCGATTCGCTGACTCCCTGGGTCGAGCACCCCGACGAGCTGAATTCGTACTGGGCACTCATCGCGGGTCAGTCGGTCGCCGACCAGCGCCGTCCCAACGCGCTGCGCGCCCAGTTCGTCATCGATCCGGACGCGCCGTTCGCCGATCGCATCGCCAGCGTCGTCGAGTTCCAGGTCCTGGTCCAGCCGCGCTGAGCGCGCTCACGAGTTCCTTGGGCGAACCCGACGGCGCGGGCCGGATGCGCCTGCGCGCGCGCTGGCTGGTCGCCGCGCCCGACGACGTCGTCGAGGGCGTGGACCTGATGGTCGAAGCGGGGCGCGTGGTCGCACGGGTTCCGAGCCACGAGATCCACACCAGCACGTCCGAGCCGTTCGAGCTCGTCGACCTGGGCGATGTGGCGTTGACGCCTGGGTTGGTGGACGCGCACGCCCACCTCGATCTGACCGACCTGGCCGGTGCGGTCGCTCCCGGCGCGAGCTTCCCGGACTGGATCGTCGGTCTCCTGCGAGCGCGGGGCGCTGCGACGTCCGAGGCGTCGAGCGCCGTGGCCCGTGGCCTCGAGCGCCTCGCGACCACTGGCTGCGTCGCGGTCGGCGACATCGCCGCGAGTTGGACGCACGGCGAGCTGGACGCGCGGCGGAAGGCCGGTGGGCCGATCACCCGCACGTACCTCGAGGTGCTCGACGCCGGAGACGACGCGCGAGGTCGTGCCGCCGTCGAGAGAGCCCTCGCGTTCCTGGACGGCGACGGCGCGGCGGGGCAGGTCGACCTCTTGGGCATCTCGCCCCACGCTCCCTACACCGTCGGCGACGCGACGCTCGACGCGTTGGCGAGCGGGATCGCGTCGCGCGGGAACGGGAGGAGCGTGCCGCTGCAGGTGCACTGGGCCGAGACGCCCGAGGAAGAGGCGTGGACCGGCGGACGCACCGGGCCGTTCGACGCATTGCTCGGACCGCCGCAGGGTCGCGGGCGCGCGCTCGATCGGCTCGAGCGCCGCGGACTCCTCGGGCCCGCGACCGTCCTCGTGCACGGCAACGTCCCCGACGACGTCGCCGCTGGCACCGGTCGCAACGACTGCGGCGGGCAGGACGACGAGCCGACGCGGATCGCGCGCGCGGACGCCAGCGTCGTGCACTGTCCCGGCGCGCACGCCTTCTTCGCGCGCGCCCCTTTCCCGGTCGAGCGCTACCGCGCGGCGGGGGTGCGTCTGTGCCTGGGCACCGACTCCGCGGCCGGCAACGACGACCTCGACATGCGGCGCGAACTGGCGCTGGCGGCCGCCGCGTTCCCGCACGTGCCCCTGGCGGAGCTCTGGGGATGGGCGACGTGCGACGCCGCGCGAGCACTGGGGCTCGGCGATCGCGTCGGTGTGCTGGGCGTCGGCCGACCGTTCACGGCCGTCGCGTTCGCCACCGCCGCGCGCAGCCGCGAGCGCGTGCTCGACGAGCTCGTCCGCGAGCGACCCGAAGTGCGAGCCAGTTGGATCGAGGGGCGACAGGTCGTGGCGCAGCGGTCTCCGCGCTGATCCGCACTGGTCCGCGCGCCGATCGAGCCCGAGTCGCGCCCGTTCGGACCGGTGTCGAATCGCGCGAACAGCGCGACGGGGCGCGCGACCTGCATCTCGCGAATCGGGAGGGACAGGGACGCGGCGGTCGTGAGCGCAGCGGCGCGTTCGCATGGCGGCGCGCGTGACGCTGGTCGTCGACGCTCGTGCGTGCCGTACTCGCCACCCACGCCGCGCTCGTCGTTCGAGTCGTTCGAGTCGTTCGAGTCGTTCGAGTCGTTCGAGTCGTCGACGACGGACGAACGACGTGCGCCGCAGTCCTGTGCACACCGGGCTTGGCGTGCGTGACGCGCGCGCCTGCTCTCGCGTGCGTCGCGACCACCACGTGCGCCGCTCGCGCGGTATACGGTGCATTCGTCGTTCGCGCCGCCCACGGTGCATTCGTCACTCACGCCGCGTCCGATGCGCGCGCCGAGTGCGAATCGTGCGACTCCTGCGCCTCGTGCACCGCCGACGCTCGCGTGCGCCGCGTCCACCACGTGCGCCGCCTGCGCCGCCTACGGTGCGTTCGTCGTTCGCGCCGCGCTCGCCGTTCGATTCGTCGGCGTCGCATGAGCTACGTGCGCCGCGAACCTGTCCACCTCGCGCGTGGTGATGCACGTCGTGCATGGCGTGCACCATCGACCTCGGAGTGCGCCGCGACCGCGACTTGCGCCGCGTCCGACGCTTGCGCCGAGTGCGAACGTGCGAATCGTGCGACTCCTGTGCCTCGTGCACCGCCGACGCTCGCGTGCGCCGCGTCCACCACGTGCGTCGCTCGCGCCGCTCTCGGTGCGTGCGTTGTTTGCGCTTCCCACAGTGCATTCGTCACTCACGCCGCGTCCGATGCGTGCGCCGAGGGCGATTCGTGCGACTCCTGCGCCTCGTGCACCGCCGACACTCGCGTGCGCCGCGTCCACCACGTGCGCCGCCTGCGCCGCCTACGGTGCGTTCGTCGTTCGCGCCGCGCTCGCCGTTCGATTCGTCGGCGTCGCATGAGCTACGTGCGCCGCGAACCTGTCCACCTCGCGCGTGGTGATGCACGTCGTGCATGGCGTGCACCATCGACCTCGGAGTGCGCCGCGACCGCGACTTGCGCCGCGTCCGACGCTTGCGCCGAGTGCGAACGTGCGAATCGTGCGACTCCTGTGCCTCGTGCACCGCCGACGCTCGCGTGCGCCGCGTCCACCACGTGCGTCGCTCGCGCCGCTCTCGGTGCGTGCGTTGTTTGCGCTTCCCACAGTGCATTCGTCACTCACGCCGCGTCCGATGCGTGCGCCGAGGGCGAGTCGTGCGACTCCTGCGCCTCGTGCACCGCCGACGCTCGCATGCGCCGCGTCCACCACGTGCGCCGCTCGCGCCGTTCTCGGTGCGTGCGTCGTTCGCGCTGCCCCCAGTGCATTCGTCACTCACGCCGCGTCCGATGCGTGCGCCGAGGGCGAGTCGTGCGACTCCTGCGCCTCGTGCACCGCCGACGCTCGCATGCGCCGCGTCCACCACGTGCGCCGCTCGCGCCGCCCACGGTGCATTCGTTGCTCACGCCGCGTCCGATGCGTGCGCCGAGGGCGATTCGTGCGACTCCTGCGCCTCGTGCACCGCCGACACTCGCGTGCGCCGCGTCCACCACGTGCGCCGCTCGCGCCGTTCTCGGTGCGTGCGTCGTTCGCGCTGCCCCCAGTGCATTCGTCACTCACGCCGCGTCCGATGCGTGCGCCGAGGGCGAGTCGTGCGACTCCTGCGCCTCGTGCACCGCCGACGCTCGCATGCGCCGCGTCCACCACGTGCGCCGCTCGCGCCGCCCACGGTGCATTCGTTGCTCACGCCGCGTCCGATGCGTGCGCCGAGGGCGATTCGTGCGACTCCTGCGCCTCGTGCACCGCCGACGCTCGCGTGCGCCGAGTCCGCCACGTGCGCCGCCTACGGTGCGTTCGTCGTTCGCGCCGCGCTCGCCGTTCGAGTCGTCGGCGTCGCATGAGCCACGTGCGCCGCGAACCTGTCCACCTCGCGCGCGGTGATGTATGTCGTGCGAGGCGTGCACCATCGACCTCGGCGTGCGCCGCGCTCGTCGCTCGCGCCGCGTCCGCCCGGTGCGCTGCCGACGTCGTGCATGCCGTGAACGTCTTCCATGCCACGGAGGCCGGCGGCGCTCCGCACTCGGGTAGGAGTCCCGGCACCGCGCTGGGTGCGTGAAGCCCGGGCCGTCGTCGCCCACCGCATCGGGTGCGCGCGACGCCAGGTCCGCGCGTCGCGGCACGCTGCCTGGGTCGAGCGCGCTACGAAGTCCACCTCGTCGGTCCTGCCAGCCGTACTCGCTCCGTTCGCCTCCGAGCGCGTGGACTCCACGGCGCACACCGACGGTCGAGCGATGGCCTGGTACAGTCGCGCGCCATGTGGACCCCGCCCGCACTCGACGCACGCCAACAGGAAGCGGTCGCCCTGATCGGCGCGGCCCGACGCCCCCTGTTCGTCGGACACGAACGACCCGATGCGGATGTGCTCGGGTCCCAGGCCGCGTTGGCGGACGGCCTCTCGCGCCGCGGCGCCGAGCCTGTGATCTGCAACCCGGACGCCCCCGAGAGCGGCTTCTCCTTCGCCGCGCCCGCCTGTGGGTTCGGCTGGGACAAGGGGCGCCGCCTGCCGCAGCACGACTTGATCGTCTTCTGCGACCTGTCGGAGGTCGGGCGCACCGCCGGACTCGCCGAGCGCCTGTTGGCCTCGCCCGCGAAGAAGGTCGTCGTCGATCACCACCGCTTGCCGGACGACCCGTTCTGGGACGCGCTCTTCTGGGACGTCGAGGCGGCAGCGACCGGAGTCCTGGCGGCGCGGATCCTGCACGCGCTCGACGTGCATCTGGACGCCGAGATCGCGCGCGGCGTGCTGCTCGCGCTGGTCAGTGACACGGGCTTCTTCCGCTTCGACAACACGAACGCCGAAGCGCTCGAACTGGCGGCCGAGTGCGCGCGCCTGGGCGTGCGTACGGCGGACATCTTCCGCGAGCTGAAGCAGGGCCGAGAGGCGCGCTTCCCCGCGGCGCTCGGAGCGCTGCTGACGCGGACCGAGTACCTCGACGAAGGGCGCGTGGCGCTGATCGTCGAGGAGCGGGAGCTCGGTCTCGGCGGGCTCGTGGGCGTCGGTGATCTGGCGCTCGACGTCCTGCGTTCGGTGGGGGAGGTGGACGTCGCGTTGCACCTGCGCGAGCTCGAGGACGGCCGCTGCAAGCTCTCGGCGCGCTCCAAGGAGCCGGCCGAGGTCCACGGGTTGGCGTCGGGACTCGGAGGAGGTGGCCACAGCCGGGCTGCCGGCGCCACACTATCGGGACCCCTGCCCGCAGCCCGCGAGCGACTCCTGCGCGAACTCGACGCCGTCGACGTTCGGCCCCGGTCCTAGGGCTCCGCGACACCCAACCTTCATGAGAATCGCCGTCATCTCGGACCTGCACGCCAACCGCGAGGCTCTCGAAGCCACGTGGAAGGACCTCGGTCGACGCGAGTACGACCGCCTCGTGTGCACGGGCGACATCGTCGGCTACGGACCCGACCCCGCGTTCTGCGTCGACTTCGTGCGCGAACACTGCGAGTGGAGCCTGATGGGCAACCACGACGACGCGCTGTTCTCCGGGGCATCGGACTTCAACCCCTACGCGCGGGGCGCGGTCGACGAGCACCGGCGCGCGCTCGAGCCACGCTGGTACACGGGTTCGGCGCGCCGCGAACGTTGGGAGTACCTGCGCGAGCTGCCGCTCACCAAGACGGTCGACCGCTACCTGTTCTGCCACGGATCGCCGCGCGATCCCGTGCGCGAGTACGTGATCTCGACCGACGGTCTGCTCAACCGCGACAAGCTGGCCGACATCTTCGAGCTCTTCGACGAGGTCGCGGTCGCCGGCCACACGCACCAGCCCGGCATCCACGACGAGTCGTTCAGCTGGCACAGCGTGGGGGGGCGCGAGACGTACACGGTCGATCTCCCACCGGGTTCGAAGGCGTTCGTCAACGCGGGCTCGGTCGGCCAGCCGCGCGACGGTGATCCGCGTGCGTGCTACTGCATCCTCGAGCCGGACAAGGTCACCTGGTACCGCGTCGAGTACGACGTGCGCCGCACGCAGGAGAAGATCCTGCAGAACCCGCGCCTCGACGACTTCCTCGCTCGGCGCCTCTCGGTCGGCAAGTAGTACTGTCCTCGCTGATTGGTAACGAATTTCGCGCGGAGCCGACACCGATCGCGCTCCAAGGGGGTCCTTCCTCCATGCGATACCCGTTTCAGCTCCAACTGCGCGACAAGGACTTCGTGCCCCCGCGCTGCCCGCGTGAAGAGTGCCCGGCCCATCAACTCGGTACACCGTTCCCGTGGACCTATCGCGGAACCTTCTACCGCAAGGTCGACGGCCTCGACGTCCAGCGCTTCCAGTGCTTGACCTGTCGGCGCTCGTTCTCGACGCAGACGTTCCGCACGGACTATCGACTGCGGCGTCCCGAGACGGTCCTGCCCAACTTCGTCGCCGCGAACTCGAAGACGACGCTGCGCAAGATGGGCCGCAACTACGAGCTCAGCCGCTCCCACGTCGCCCGCCGTCAGAAGCTCCTGGCGACGCACGCGCGCCGCTTCCACGAGCACCGGCTCCAGCTGGCCCGGGCGCGCGGCGGCCTCGGTTCACGCTTTCAGTTCGACGAGCTCGAGAGCTACGAACAGCATCGCAAGCTCAAGCCGCTGACCGGCTGCGTCGCGATCGAGGTCGAGACCGGCTTCATCGTGCACACCGACGTCGAGACACTGCCGGCGCGCAAGCCGCTCAAGAAGGGCGAAGCGGCGATTCTGAAGCGGATCGAGGCCGTCGAGGGGGTGCGGCGCTCGGGCTCGCGACAGGCCGTGCAGCGCACCGTCGAGGCCCTCGGTCGCTTCGCCCGCGCTGGCGAGGTAAAGGTGACGACCGACAAGAAGAGCAGCTACTGCACTGCGCTCGAGCGGGAATTCGGCGACCGGCTGAAGCACACGCGCATCGACGGAAGGCGTGAACGCGGCAACAGGAACCCGCTCTTCCCGATCAACCACACGCTCGCTCGACTGCGCGATCTGGTGTCGCGGCTCGTGCGCCAGACCTGGGCGGCGGCGAAGAAGCGCGAGCGACTGGCCGATCACATCGCGATCACGACCGGCTTTCGCAACTACGTCGACGGGTGGCGGTCGGAGCCGGCCGAGCGGCAAAGGGTGAGCGCAGCACAGGTGCTCGGACTCGCGACGCGCAGGTACACGCCGCAGGAGTACCTGTACTGGTTGGACCCGCTGTGTCTCGCGGCCTGAGGGGCTAGGGGGAGGGTGGGGAGCCCATCGGTCGGTGCCCTGTACCAATGAGCGAGGACAGTACTCGTACTAGTCGGCAAGCTGGGCGTCATCGACCGGCTCGAACTTCTTCGAGGTAGGCATGCCGAAGATGTCGCGCGTCACGTGCCAGAAGATCTGCGGGTTCTTGCGCAGGCGGCGCTGGCTGTAGGCGCGCCAATCCGGGCCGTAGGGCACGTACACGCGCACCGGGTGTCCTGCCGACTTCCAGTGTTCCCACAGCGGCTCGCGTACGCCCAACAGCACCTGGAACTCGTAGCGACTCGTGTCGAGCGAGCGCTCCTGGATCTCGCGCAGGCACCGTTCGGCGAGCGCGTCGTCGTGCGTCGCGAGCGCGGCGAAGGCGCCGCGATCGAGCAGCCGCCGCGTGCACTCGACGTAGGCGTCGCGGATGGCGTCGGCGTCGGTGTGCGCGATCTTCTCGGGCTCGAGGTAGATGCCCTTCACGATGCGCACGTTGACGGCCTTCTCCGGCAGCGCGGCGATGTCGTCGAGCGATCGAAACAGGCGCGCCTGCAAGACGATGCCGACGTGGTCGAAGCGTTCGCACAGGCGGGCGAACACGCGCAGGGTGGCGTCGGTGGTCGGATGGTCCTCCATCTCGACGCGCATGAACTGGCCGTGGGGCTCGATCGCTTCGGCGACCTGGGTGTAGAGCTCGAGGGCGAGTTCCTCCGACAGGAGCAGCCCGAGGTGCGTGGGCTTGATCGAGATGTAGGCCGCGAGTCCCGCCGCGCGCAAGGCCGCCGCACCCGCCACATAGTCGGCAGCCACCTGGCGTGCCTCGGCCTCCGAGTCGACGCCTTCGCCCAAGAGGTCGAGGACTCCCGGGTAGCCGTTCCGTGCCAGCTCACCGAGACGCGTCACGGCTTCGGTCAGGTGCTCGCCAGCGATGTAGCGTGCCGATAGACGCCGCATGACCGGAGTCGGAACGAGAGGCAGCGTGGCGATCGCCATCCGGTCGAGGAGTCCCATGCGGGGATTCTAGTCGCGGTCCCGCGGCGCGCGAGCGCCGGACCTGCAGCGCGGCGCAGCGGCGCAGGTCGGAGCCGGCGTCCGGTCACTACAGTGGGGCGATGGAACGCACGGAAGAGCCGCGAATCGTGTTGTGCACCGCGCCCGATGCACCGGTCGCTCGACGCTTGGCGGACGGACTGGTCGAGCGACGGCTCGCGGCCTGCGTGAACCTCGTGCCGGGGATCACGAGCGTCTACCGCTGGGACGGCGCGATCCAGGCGGACGAAGAGATCCTCCTCGTGATCAAGACCGTCGCTGGCCGCGTGCCGCAGATCGAGGCCTACCTTGCGGACGAGCACCCCTACGACTGCCCCGAGTGTGTCGCGCTCGAGGTCTCGAAGGTGGAAGCAGCCTACCTGGCCTGGCTGCGGCGGTCGGTCGCGGACGGCACCTGAGGAGTACTGGCCTCGTTCATTGGTGGAGGCTCGGAGCGGCTCCAGGAGGCTCTGGGGGCGACTCCAGACGGCATCCGGCTCGTCGCCCCCCTCCGATCCGAGTGCGCGCCCCGGACGATCGGGGGCACTCCGTTGCCGATCGCGGCCGGCGGGGCCGAGGAAGCCGAAGTCCGTCACCAACGAGCGAGACCAGTACCGTCAGGAGGACGCGCGTGCCATCAGGTCGGCGAGCCGAGGGTCGTCGCCGTGGACCGGCGCCAGCCAGTCGAGGACCTGGCGCAGCCGCAATGCTGCGGTGTCGTCGGTGTCGCGCCGTGCAAGGAGGTGCTCGGCCAGCACGAGCCCGAGCTCCAACGCTCCGTAGTCGTCCGGGGCGTGAGCGCGCAGCCACGTGTCGAGCACCTCGCGCCCGCGCGCCGCATCGCGCACGGCACCGTCGATCGCGTCGAAGCGCAGGAGCGCCAGTCGACGTCGTGCGGGCGGGTAGTCGACGCCCGTGGCCAGCGCGCGCTCCAGCAGTTCGGCGGCCGAGCGTTCGTCGCCCTCCTGCCACTCGAGGCGCGCGAGCTCGTCCAGCGCCTTGGCGTCGCCGGGGGTGATCTCGAGCGCGCGCTCGAGCCACGCGCGGCGTCGTTCGCGGGTCGTCAGGTCGATCGACGCCAGGGCGTCCGGACGCGGACGCTGTTGGCGGCGGACCGCGTCGACGAGGGCCACGCCGCGCCGTTCCCAGGCCAGCGCCGTGTCGACGCAGGCGTTCGACCGCAGCGCGTCGGGGTAGGAGCCTTCGGTGGGGGCATAGCTCGCCGCGAGGATGGCGAGGGCGGCGATCCAGGCCACGGGCCCGGGGCGCGCCGCGACGGGGCGGTTCGCTGTCGAACCGTCAGCACCGTCCGCAGCATCCGCCGTCCCGCGCCGCAGCCAGAGCGCTTCGACGCCTGCGGCCGCGAAGGGGACGAGTGCCGGGTACCACGGCAGTCGGAAGCGCGAGTAGGTGAAGTAGGCCAGTGCCGCGACCTGTGCCGCGACGATCCACCCCACGAGTGCCCAGCGGTAGCGTACGCCGCGCCCGCGGGAGAGCACGGCGAGCGCGAGCACGACTCCGAACGGCAGCGGCATGAGCCACAGGCTCGGCGCGCTCTCGCGCACGACGCTCGGAACCACTTGGATCCCGTACTCGGTCGACGAGAGGTTCGCGGCCAGCTTGCGCAGCCACAGTCCTGCTGCTGCGCCGGGTTCGTTCGCGATCCAGTCGAGCCCGCGCCCGAACCAGTGGTCCGACACGGCGCCCGCGTCGAGCGTCGACTCGGGCACGTCGAGTGCCTGCGCGGCCCCGCTGCGGGCCACGTCGCGCTGGCGGAAGATGTCGCCCCACTCGATGCCGGGCGCGGTGAAGGTCCCGCGCGCGCGCTCGTTGTTGCCGAACCAGAAGTTCACGCCACCGTTGGCGGAGACGAGCACGGCCTCGTCCGAACGGGCGAGGTTCGCCGCGAGTCCGGCGCCGAGCGGGGCGAGCGCTCCCAGTGCCGCCAGTGCGAGGGCGGCGAGGCGCGGCGTGTTCGATGCAGCGGCATTCGAAGCGCTCGTCTCCGAGGCGCCGTGCCCGTTGGTCCGCGCGCGGCGCAGGTCGAACCAGCCGCCGATCGCCAGCCCCAGCGGACCGAGCAGCAGGTTCGGGCGTGCGAGGCAGGCGAGTCCGAAGCAGAGGCCGGCGACGAGAGCGGTCCACGGCGCGCGCGCACCGCGCTCGAGGCGTTCGAGCGTGAGGACGGTGCACAGCAGTCCGCCGAGCACGAGGGGGAGGGCCGCGTTCACCGCCAGCAACCGGTTCTCGAACAGCACGAGCGGTGCGTACAGGACCCACAGCCAGGCGGCGACGTGCGCAGCCCGCGCCGACACGAGGCGTCGGGCGAGCGCGACGAAGCACAGCGTGCTCGCCAGTCCGACGAGCGCCTGCACGAACAGCGTCGCGGCGATCGCGCCGCCCGTGATCGTGTACAGACCGCCGAGCAGCCACGGGTACAGCGGCGGCATCCAGAACGGCTGTCCCGCTTCCCAGATCTCGCCGCTCTCGAGCGTGTGCGCCCAGGCGTCGTAGTAGGCCGCGTCGGACACGAGTTGGCGCGTCGACGGGTCGGCGAGGAAGAGGTGCAGGCCGACGACGACGCGCACGAGCACGGCGAACACGATCGCCGCGCGCGGCCACGGCGTGCGGCCCGAACGGTCCTCGGGCGCACCGTTCGCTGTCCCGTTCGGCGGTTCGGTCGGCGCTTCGGACCCCACGTGGGGAAGGTAGCACGCATCGACCGTGGCTCGCGCACGGGCAGTTCGGCCGGGTCTTGAAGGACGGCGGGGAGCGAGAAGGCATGTGGAAGCGCTCGCAGAGTGCAGGGCGCGGGGCGTTCCGCGCGAGCGATGGACTGCTACCGTGCGTGCGAACGATGAGCGACGTCCGTCAACAGCGCGCCGCGCGCCCGCGCACCGTGACCGGTGGCCGCGTCCTGTTCGCGTTGGCTCTGCTCGCGGCAGGGGCCCACGTGGCGGGCGACCTCTCCGCGCCGCTCCGGGCGATCGCGACCGTCGTGGGGGCGCTCACGGTGCTGACGTGGTGCCTCGGTCCGGTGACGGTCCTGCTCGCGCGCCGCGTGGGCGAGCGGGTCGCGGCGCCGGACGCTCCACCGGCGCAGTCCGCGCCGGCAGCGCTCGCGCTGTCGGAGGCGCCGACCGCGTCGAGTGCCGTGGCGGCTCCCGTCGCGCCGAACGCGCCCGGCGCCGCGGTCGCTCCCGATGCGCCGCAGTCTTCGGGCGAGGTCGCAGCGCTCGATCCCGGCCGAATCGGTCCGCGGGTCTGCGCCGCGAACGTGGCCACCGCCGTGGTGCTCGGGCCGCCGCTCTTCGTGGTGGTGGTCGTGATCCTGCGAGCGTCGGGGCTCGAACTCCATCACGCGTTGGCGTCGGCGTTCGTGCTGTGCGGCGCGGGCCATCTGGCGCTCGGCCACGGTGCGCGCGCGGTGGGGCCGCTCGGCGCCGGACGCGCGCGCGACGCCGCAGGCTCGGTGCCGAACGGGTCGCCGCGGAGCGAGTCGGAGCGCAGCGACGCGACACGCGCCGACGCGGCGCGGAGCGATTCGCGCCGCACCGCTGCGGCGCGGAGCGGGGCCGTCGAACTCGATGACGCGCAACTCGATGACGCGCATCGCGAAGCCTTCGCTCACGAAGCTGCGCCTCGCGGCGATGGGCAACAGGGCGACCCGCCTCTCGATGCTGTGCCTCTCGAATCCGCCGAGCTCGAGAACGCGCCACTTGGCGACGCGGCTCCTCGTGCCGTGCGTCTCGAAGTCGCTGGCCTCGATGACGCGCCGCTCGAGTCCGGGCGCATCGAATCCGCCGAGCTCGAGAACGCGCCACTTGGCGACGCGGCTCCTCGTGCCGTGCGTCTCGAAGTCGCTGGCCTCGATGACGCGCCGCTCGAGTCCGGGCGCATCGAATCCGCCGAGCTCGGGAACGCGCCACTTGGCGACGCGGCTCCTCGTGCCGTGCGTCTCGAAGTCGCTGGCCTCGATGACGCGCCGCTCGAGTCCGGGCGCATCGAATCCGCCGAGCTCGAGAACGCGCCATTTGGCGACGCGCCACTTGGTGCCGCGAATCTCGAAGCCGTCGACCTCGAGTCCGCGCAGCCCGAAACCCCACGCGAAGAGCGCCCATCGGCCCGGTCGAGCGCGGCGTCGATCGATGGTCGCTGGGCGCCGTGGACGGCGTTCGCGGTGGCGCTCGTGCTCGCGGGACTGGCCGCGGCACCGTGGCTCGGTGCGGGTCCGTCCTCCACGGGCGCGCTCGACCCGGACCTCGCCGAGCGCTTCCTCCTCGCGGCCGCGTCGACCACCGAGCTCGCTTTCGACGACCCGCAGCTCGCGAACGCAGCGCCGCTCGCCAGTCGCGCGCGCGCGCATCTCGACGGCGTGCTCGGCGCGGCGCTCCACCTGGGGCCTTTCGCCGCCGCCGGGTTCCAGACCCTGTGGAGCGTCCTCGCGCTCGGACTCGCGGGTGCGTCGTTCGTGGCGCGGCGCCGTCCGCGAGCGCGCGCCGCCCTCGCGACCGCGCCGCTCGTCGCCGTGTTCGGAGCGGTCGCTGCCGGCGCCGTCGCGTCACAGGTCGCCGATCCATTCCTGCGCGCGGCGAGCGACCACACGTTCGCGGCGGTCCTCGCCCTCGTCGTCACCGGACTCGTGGCCTGGCGCGAGAGCGCGGCGGGCGATCCCGTGCAGCGGGGTTGGCTCGGTCTGTCCGCGGTCACGTTCGCGACGGCCTTCGTGCTCGACCCCTGGATCGGTGCGGTGGCCCTCGCGACAGCAGCGGTGGCGAGCGCGCGCGGGCCGCACGCCGTCGATCGACTGCTCGCGCTCGTGCTCGCGGCCATTCCCGCGCTCGCGCTCCCGCTCGTCGGCTGGCCGGAACCGACCACGGCTCCGGGGGGCTTCGTGGCGATCGGACCGATCCTCGTCCTGGCCGTCGCCGCGACCGCTCTCGTGCGCGCACCGCAGCGATCCGCGGCGGAGCGCGCCGCCTCGCACGCGCCGTCCGCGGGCGACGACCTGCGGCTCGCCGCCGCGACCCTCGCCATCGGGAGCCTCGCCGCCAGTTGGGCCGGTGGGGGGGCGGCGCTCGCAGCGCTCCTGGCCAGCGGTTCGGTCGCCGCGCTCACCATCGTCGGCGCCTGGCCGCGGGCCCAGTGGATCCTGGTCGCCCTCTGCGCGGTCGCGGCCTTCGGTCCGGCGCGCGACGCCCTCGCGGCGGCCCGCGCCACGACGGTGCTCGAGGACGCGGGGCCCGTTCGACTCGGCGTTCGTCTCGACGCGCCCGACGTGGTGCGAGCGGCCTGGGAGGGCGAACCGGGACCCGACGTCTACGACCCGCACTGGAGGGAGCCGCTCGACAGCCAGACGCAGGACGCCGCCGACTGGGCCGCGCTGTGGACCACGTTGCAACGCGACGTCGCCCTGCGAGCCCTCGATCCGGTCCTGCTCGTCGATCCCCGCGCCCCGGGTCCGCGCTACGCCGGCGGCGCGGAGGTGTCGGCAGCGCGCGGCGTGCCGCACGAGGGCGCCCTGCTCGCCAATCTCGATCTGTTCGTCGTCTCCAACACGGAACTGCGCGATCTTCCCAGCGACGTGCCCACGGCCGCCCAACGCCTCGAGACCGTTGCCGAACTGCTCGGCGACGACGGTGTGATCGCGGGAGTCCACCGACGGCGGCTCGAAGCGCTGGCGCGTCCATTCGTCGTCCCGGTCGGCCCCCAGCAGCGCGAGCGCGTTCGCGGCCTCGACCTGCGCCTGGTCCAGTTCGGCTGCGTCGAGCTCGTTCGGCACGGCGCGGTGTCGCTGTACGGCTGGCCGGCCGCGTCGTTCGACGCACTCGCATCGGACTGACCTCGCGCTCGCTACTCTGGCGCCATGGCACTGCGTCCGAAGTCCCTCGAGCACGGCGACCGCTTGGTCGCGCGATCGGTCTTCTGGCTGTTGATCGCCTTCTACACGCTGACCTTCTCCGGCGCGCCCGGCGACCTCGACCGCCACGGCGAGCTCTCCTTCCAAGCGACGCGCGCGTTCACACTGGGCGACGGACTGCGCATCACCGACGAGACGCCGGAGGGGGCGACGCTCCTCTCCGAAGGTGAACTCGTCCGTCCGGTGGAGGGCGGCGGCATCGCCCAGGTCGAACCGCTCGTCGCGATCAGCGGGGTGCCCTTCTACCTGGTCGGTGCGCAGCTCGCGCGGCTGATGCCCGGCATCGAGGAGAGCAACCGCACCACGGCGCCCGGCTTCGGCGGAGCGCGCAGCGAGTACTGGAGCCACCTGGTCACCGGTTGGCGCGGCCCGCTGTTCGCGAGCCTCGCGGTCTGGTTCGTGTGTCTCTCCTGCCTGCGGCTCGGAGTGCGGCGGCCGACGGCCTGGGTCGCGTCGATGGTGCTCGGCACGACCACGTGTCTGTGGCCGGCGTCGACCTCCTGGACCTCGAGCGCGCTGGCGGCGTTCTGCGTCGCCGCGACCCTGCACGCGCTGTTGCTCGTGCGTTCGCGCTTCTACCGTCTGCGTGCGCCGGGCCCGTGGCACTGGTTGGGACTCGGACTGGCGCTCGGTGCTTCGTGCGCGATCGAGCCGACGTTCGTTCCCGTCGGAGCGGTGTTCGCCATCAGCGCGGTGCGCATGAGCGTTCGCGGTCGCAAGCGGCTCTGGTCGATGCCGCTGCTCAAGGGTGAAGCGGGTGCGCGACGTTCGGTCGTCGACCTGGCCTGGTTGCTGCTGCCGATCGTCGCGCTCGGGGCACTGTGGGTGTGGGGCGTGCGCGAGCGCGCGGGCGAATGGTCGTCGGGCGCGGCCCTCGGTGCGCTCGGACTCGGCGGTTCGAGCGGCGCCTTCACGTCCGAGTTCGTCGGCCTCCTCGCGTCGCCGGGCAAGGGCCTCGTGTGGCTCGCGCCCTGGATGCTGTTCGCCGTGCTCGGTCTGCCGCGCCTCGCCCAGGAGCCCCGACTCCTGACGTTCTGTGGCGTCGCGCCGGTCCTGTGCCTCGCGAGCGTCGCCTACAGCGGCATGTGGAGCACGTCGGCCACGTTCGAACCGCTGGGTGCGCTCCCGGCGCTCGTTCTGTGCTGGCCCGCGGTCGCCTACGGGGTCGAGGCGGCGGCGCGCTCGAACGCACTGCGCTGGACGGCGGGAGCGCTCGCGGCGCTCGGACTGTTCGCGAACGCCGGCGGCATGCTCGTCTCGCGCGGCGCCTGGGAGGCGGTCACGGTCGCTGCGCAGAGCGACCTGTATCCGGACGGCCCGGTCGCGGGCACCAGCGCGTTCGACCGCCGCCTGGCCTGGGACTGGCACACGGCGGCGCCCTGGGTGGGGTGGCGGATGGTGCGCCACCGCACGGCCGCTGCGCAGGTGGGCTTCGCGCCGGAGATGTTCCCGTCGGACGAGGTGCTCCTGTTCGAGAGCGACTCGGTCTACGAAGTGCGCGCGTCGCGCGATCGCGGCTTCCGACGCTTCGCCTGGATCGATCTCGAGCAACGGCTCGACGGGCGCATGTGGCCGCTCCTGCTCCTGGCTCTCGCCGCCCTGGGGGTGGGCGGTGTCTGCGCCGCCTCGGGCCTCGATCCGACGAGCCCCTGAAGGCGACGCGCCCGCGATCGACGCGCCGATCCTCGGGCCTGGCACGCCGCGGGGGTACTCGAGCCCAGCGGGGCGGGGCTCGCGCCCAGCGCTCAAGCTCCGGCTCTCGCGCGTCGATCCACAGCGGGTGAATCCACTGCGCGCACGCCGGACCGTCCTCGTCCCGATCGCCATCGCTCTCGCCCTCGTGGGCCAGCGCGTCGTCGACTCGGGCGCGCGTTCCGACGACGCCGCGCCGATCCCGTCGCTCGAGGACCTGCTCCTGACCGCACCGGTCGCGGACGCTGCGGGCCCCGCCGAGGTGGACGTGTCCGCCCTGCGCGCGGGAGCTCGGAAGGGCGAGGCGAGCGGGTGCCTCCTGCGGCTCGTGTGCGTTCGCCACGCCGACGGCGCTTCGACCCTGCACCTCGAGACCGACCTGCCGGGCTTCGCCTGCCAGGTGCACTTGGTCGAGAGCCGCACTGCGGACGGGCGGCGCCAGCTGATCCACCGCGAGCGGACCGGCGACCACGTGCGCAGCGTCCGCATCGACGTGGACACGGCCGGCCGGGCCGAGCTCGTCGTCCACGGCGAGGGCGAGACCCTGCGGCGGGCCATCGACCTGCCGGCGGGTGTCCAGGGACCGCTGGAGCGGCTCGAAGCCGAACGGACCGGAACGGCGCGCACGGGCGCGGTCTGGATCCTCGATCCCTCGTCGGGGTCGGTCCGTGGGCTCGTGGCCGAGCGCCGCGTGCTGTGGACCGGACTCGGGCTCGGGCCCGCGCTCGACCTGTGGACCCTCGCCGATCGCTCGGGCGCCGTCGAGACCGTCACGGTCCTCTGCGGCGACGCCCTGGTGGCACGGCGACCCGCGCCCGGACGCCAGCTGGTGTTCGCTCTCGATCCCGAGCGCTTCGAACGGCTGCTCGAACCGACCGCTCCCTGAGCGCGTCGCCCCTCGGGGCACTGCGAGTGGGCTCGAGCGTGGGGCACTCGGGTGCGCCTCGGGACCGTCGGTGGGGGAGAACGCGAGCCGCGATCGAGAGCGGGGATCGACGAAGCGACCGGCCGCATCGGTCGAGGATCCCGTTCCAGGCCGCGGCCATGGCGGCCCGACTCGTAATGGTCGAGAGGACCTGGCGCAGTAGCATCCTTCCCCCGGACCCGTGCGAACTCCCCTGCACCGGTCGAACCCGCCCCATCCGTGCCCACGATTCCCCGCTCCCCTCGGGGTCGGCAGCGATCCGTTGCTGCCCGGCTCTTCTCGTCGCCCGTTCCGTCGTCCCTCGATCCGTCCGTTCGCGGGCGGGGAGCGACCCGGCACGCTCGGACGGTCGTCGCCCGTCGCGCCGGGACCGGAGCCGTCCTCCTCACCCTCGTGGCCCTCTCGAGCTGCCGCAGCCCGGAGGAGTACGTGGCCGAGGCGGACGCCGACGTCTACGCCCTGGTCGCGGCCCGTCGCGCCGCCCTGGTCGCCGATCCGGACGCCTTCTCGATCGCGCCTCCCGAGGACAGCCTGCGCCAGCGGATCCTGGTCGGCATCGAGAGCGGCGCGGCCGTCGAGCTGCCGCCACTGCGTCTGTCGGACTGCCTCGCGATCGCCTACGAGAACAACCGCGACGCGGCCGAGCGGCGCGAGAGCCTGTACCGCGCGGCCCTGGATCTGACGCTCGAACGCTGGCGCTTCGGTTGGCAACCCAGCGCGACGGCGAGCGGCGATCTCAACGGGTCGCTCGAGGAATCGACCAGTTGGTCGGCGGACGCCGATCTCGGACTGACGCGCCTGCTCGGTTCGGGCGCGCGCGTCGTCGCGGGCATCGGTCTCGGGCTGTTCGAGAACCTGCTCACGAACGACGGCGTGATGACCAACTCGTCGTTCAACCTGTCGGTCGCGCAACCGCTGCTGCGCGGCTTCGGTTCGAAGATCGTGACCGAGCCCTTGACCCAGGCCGAGCGCACGCTCCTGTACGAAGTGCGGTCCTACGAGCGCTTCCGTCGCACCTTCGCGTTCGACGTGGCCTCGCGCTACCTGCGACTGCTGCAGCAGGTCGACGGCCTGGCGAACGAACTCGCGAACGCCGAGAGCGTCAAGCGCGTCAGCGAGCGGAACAAGGCCCTGGCCGAGGCCGGACGTCTGAACGACATCGAGCTCGACCAGGCGCGTCAGAACGAGCTCAGCGCGACGAGTCGCGTCATCGACGCCCAGCAGGGGCTCGACTCGCAGCTCGACGACTTCAAGTTCTTCCTCGGACTGCCGATCGAGTTCGACCTCCAGCTCGACGTGGACGAACTCGGCGAGTTGGTCGCGAACGAGCTCGAGGACCTCGACTTCGACGAGGAAGAAGCGATCGCCATCGCTCTGCTCGGGCGCTACGACCACCTGAACGCGATCGACCGCGTCGACGACGCCGAACGCCGTGCGGACATCGCGCGCGACGGCCTGCGCGCCGGACTCGGACTCGTCGGATCGATCGGCGGCACGAGCCAGGACGACCAGCCGCTCGACTACGGCAGCGACGCGATCACCTGGAACCTGGGCCTCGACCTCGATCTGCCCGTCGACCAGATTCCCGAGCGCAACGCCTATCGCAGCGCGCTGATCACCCTCGAGGCCACCCGGCGCGCGGCGGGCGAGTTCGCGGACAACATCACCGTCGGCGTGCGCGACGCGCTGCGCGATCTCATCAGCCGTTCGGAGACGTTCCGGATCCAGGATCGCTCGGTCCAACTGGCCGAGCGGCGCGTCGAGAGTTCGTCGCGCAACCTCGAGGCCGGTCGCGCCCAGACGCGTGACCTGCTCGAGTCCCAGGACTCGCTGCTCTCCGCCCGCAACGCGCGCACGCGCGCTCTGATCGACTTCCGCCTCGCGGAGCTCGCCCTGTGGCGCGACCTCGAGGTTCTGGCGGTGGAGGAGGACGGCGTCGGCGTCGACACCGATGCCCTCTTCGCCGCGCGCGAAGCGGTGCGCCAGTCGATCGCTGCTGCCGACGAGGCGGACGTGCCCCTGCGCGCACCCCAGCGCGCCACACCCGCCGACACCGAGGCGCCCTCCGAACAGCCGCCGGCTGTCGGACCGAGCGGCCGCTGACCGAACGACTGCGCGACCCCGTCGCGCACGAACGAGACCGAGACATGAATCGAACCCTGCTCCTGATCCTGATCGCTGCTGCCGTCGCCGTCGGCGGTTGGATCGTCGTCGCCGAACCCTTCGGCGGAGGCTCCGACGCCTCGCTGAAGGGCGTTCAGGCGCGCCGCGGCCCCCTCGACATCACGGTGCTCGAGACCGGCAATCTCAAGGCGGCCAAGTCGGTCTCGCTGCGCTCCGAGATCGAAGGGCGCACGACGATCCTGTACCTGATCGAAGAGGGCACGCAGGTCGAACCGGGCACGCTCCTGTGCCGTCTCGACACCGCGAACCTCGTCGACGACAGCGTCAACCAGGAGATCGCGGTGCGCAACGCCGAGAGCGCCATGGTCAAGGCCGAGCAGGCGCTCCAGATCCAGGGCAGTCAGAACCAGAGCGACATCGCCGCGGCCGAGCGCCGCCTCGAGTTCGCGATCAAGGACCTCGAGAAGTACCGCGAGGGCGACTGGCCGCAGCAGCTCAAGCAGGCCGGTGACGACATCCTTCTCGCGGAGGAGGAGCTGAAGCGCGCCGAGGACAAGCTGACCTGGTCCCAGACGCTGTTCGACGACGGATTCCTGACGCGGACCGAACTCGAGGCCGACCAACTCGCCGCGCAGCGCAACACGATCCGACTCGAACAGTCCAAGCGCGCGAAGGAGCTGCTCGAGCAGTACGACTACCCGCGGCAGATCCGCAGCCTCGAGGCCGACGTCGACGAGTTCGGCCGCGAGCTCGAGCGCGTCAAGCTGCAGGCGGCCGCACGTCTGGTCGACTTCCAGACCGACCTCGACAGCAAGGTCCGCAAGCTCGAGCTCGAGAACGAGAAGTTCGACAAGATCATCCAGCAGCTCGACAAGACCGAGATCCGCGCGCCCGTCAGCGGCATGGTCGTCTACTACAAGGAGCGCAGTCGGTGGGGCAACGGCGATCCGATCTCCGAGGGCATGGAGGTTCGCGAGCGCCAGGAGTTGATCACGATCCCGTCGTCCGACGGAATGGTCGTCGAGGCCTCGGTGCACGAGTCCGTGCTCGAGCAGGTCAACGTCGGACAAGAGGTGCGCATCACCGTCGACGCCCTGCCCGAGCGGGAGTTCCGCGGCCGCGTGACCACGAAAGGTGTGTTGCCCGACCAGAACAGCTGGTGGGCCAACCCCGACCTGCGCGTCTACCGCACCGAGATCGCGGTCCTCGACCCCGATCCGGCCATGCGTCCGGGCATGACGTGCGCGATTCGCGTGCAGGTCGCGCACCTGCCCGACGTCGTGCACATTCCCGTGCAGGCGCGCTTCTTCCGCGGCGAGCAGGCCGTGGTGTTCATCTCGAACGACGGCGAGATCGAGGTGCGCGAGGTCGAGCTGGGTCTGTTCAACGAGTCGTGGATCGAAGTGGTGTCGGGCCTCGAGGAGGGCGAAGAGGTCCTGCTCTCCGCGCCCCCCGGCTTCGACTTCGCCGACGTGCCGCCGATGTCTCCGCAGCTCGGCTCCCAGGAGCCCACCGCGGAAGGGATGGGAGGCGCGCCGAACCCCGGTGGTGGTGCGCCGGCCTACGGCGATGGAGCCAAGGGTGGCGGTCGACCGCAGGGAGCGGGCCGCGAAGGAGCGGGGGCGAACGGCGCTGGCCGTCCCGCCGGCAAGGGCTCGCGAGGGCCCGGTGGTGCCGGCGGTACCGAGTCCTCCTCCGCTACGGGGCAGCCCCTTGGCGCGAACGCTTCGAAGGTGGAGGAGACCGCGGCCGCAAACGCCGCGCCCGTCGGCGCGGAAGCCGTCGGAGCCGAGACGACGCCCGCCGCGAGCGAGGTTCCCGGACAGTGAGTCGAGTCGATCGAGGAGATTCGGCCGCCGCCGCCGCCGCGAGCGCGAGCACGGCTGCCGGTGCGGCGTCCGCGTCGCCCCGTTCCGTGGCCCGGCTCGACCGCGTGTCGAAGGTCTACGGCGACGGCGACCACATCGTGCGCGCGCTCGACGAGTTCTCGTTCTCGTTCGACCAGGGCGAGTACTGGGCGATCATGGGGAGTTCGGGGTCGGGCAAGTCGACCCTTCTGAACGTGCTCGGGTGCATCGACCGGCCCTCGAGCGGCGACTACTTCGTGCGCGAGACGCGCACCGCGGATCTCGACGACGACGACCTCAGCGAACTGCGTTCACGCGAACTCGGCTTCATCTTCCAGTCGTACAACCTCATCCAGCAGCTCGACGTGCTGGAGAACATCACGGTGCCGCTCCTGTACCAGGACCACCCGCCCGCGGACGGCGAGGAGCGCGCGCGCATGCTCGCCGACCGCGTCGGACTCGGCAATCGACTGACGCACCGGCCCAAGGAGCTCTCCGGTGGTCAGCAGCAACGGGTCGCGATCGCGCGTGCGCTCATCAACGACCCGGCGCTGATCCTGGCCGACGAGGCCACGGGCAACCTCGACAGCAAGACGGCGCTCGAGATCCTCGACCTGTTCGACGAGCTGCACGCCGAGGGCAAGACCATCATCCTCGTGACGCACGAGGCCGACGTCGGCGAGCGCGCCCAGCGCCTGTTGAAGCTCAAGGACGGTTACATCGAGTCCGTGGACTGACCGTCCGCCATCCGCGCGCGCGGCCCGGGACCCGACCTCCTCGCTCGACGAACGAGGAGCGGGCACCGCCGCCGGACCCACTGCACCGGCCTCCGCACCGCACGTTCCGCGCCACCCGCCCTCACGACCACTCCATCCATCCGTGCTCGCCCAGACCCTCTCCCGCGCCGTCAAGCTCGGCATCCGCAGCCTGATGCTGCACCGCCTGCGCAGCCTGCTCACCACCTTGGGCGTGCTGTTCGGGACGTCGAGCGTGATCGCGATGCTGGCGATCGGAGAAGGGGCGTCCGCCGAGGCCTACGAGCAGATCAAGCAGCTCGGCAGCCAGAACGTCATTCTGCGCAGCGTCAAGCCGGCCGAGTCGCCCGGTCAGTCGAGCGGGGGCGGGATGGGCGGCAGCAGCGTGGTGATCTACGGCATCACGCACGCCGACCAACGGCGCATCGAGGAGACCTTCCCGGCCATCGCCGACCTGGTTCCCGTTCGCGAGTTGAGCCAGGAAGTCCGCCACCGCGATCGCGTCGCAACGCCCCGAGTCCTCGCCACCGCGTCGAACTACGTCGAAGTCACTGGACGGTTGCTCCACGAGGGACGCTTCCTCGACGAGGAGGACGAACGCCTCGTCGCGAACGTCTGCGTGCTCGGCAGTGAGTTGGCGCGACACCTCTTCCCCAACGAGCGCGCCCTCGGCCGCGAGGTGCGCATCGGTTCCAACTACTTCACCGTCGTCGGGATCCTCACGCCGCGCACGCGCCTGTCCGACGATCCGGCGAGCGCTGGTCAGGAGACGACGGACGAGCTGCTGATCCCGCTCACCACAGGTCGCAAGCGCTTCGGCGAGCTGACGGTCCGCCAACGGTCCGGCAGTCGCGAGATGGAGCAGGTCGAGCTCCACGAACTGATCCTCGCCGTCGACGATCCCGTCAACGTGCCGCTCGTGGCGAGTGCGTCCAGGCGACTGCTCGCGATGCACCACAGCAAGGGCGACTACGAGGTCGTCGTGCCGCTCGAACTCCTGGCGCGCGCCGAGGAGACGAAGCGCATCTTCAACATCGTCCTCTCGTCGATCGCGGGCATCAGCCTCCTCGTCGGCGGCATCGGCATCATGAACGTGATGCTCGCGACCGTGACGGAGCGCACCCGCGAGATCGGCATCCGCCGCGCGCTGGGTGCCAAGCGGCGACACATCGTGCTGCAGTTCCTCGTCGAGTGCGTCGTGCTCTCGGTCGTCGGCGGCGCGATGGGTGTCGGCCTGGGGCTCGTGATCCCGATCGCGGTCGAGTACTGGGCGGACATGCGCACGATCGTCACGCCGCTGGCGCCGATCCTCGCGTTCACGATCTCGGCCGGCATCGGCATCGTGTTCGGCATCTATCCGGCGTGGCGCGCTGCGGCGATGGATCCGGTCGAAGCGTTGCGACACGAGTGACGGCGACGGCGCGGTCCGCGCGTCGGGCCGCTCTCACGGTTCCGGTCCCCGCAGGGCGATCGCGGCGGCCACGTCCTCGCGCTCGATCCGCTCCCGTCCGGCCAGGTCCGCCAGACTGCGTGCGACGCGCCGGGTGGCGTGGATCGCGCGCGCCGACAGGGCGTCGCTGCGCGCCGCTCGCTCGAGCAGGTCGACCGACTCGGAGTCGAGAGGTGCCCACCGATCGAGTTCGTCCGGCGTCAGGCGCGCGTTCGAGCGCGGACCCTGGCGCGCGAGCATCCGTCCGCGCGCCGCGTCCACCCGCGCGACCCGCTGCGCTTCGACCTCGCGTTCGGAGGAGGTCGGCGCGCGGGCGGCCGCCACGTCGCGCGCCGCCGCGGGGCGCACCGCCACGCGCAGGTCGATGCGGTCCAGCACGGGCCCCGAGAGCCGCTCGCGGTAGCGCCGCACCGAACCGACCGAGTCTCGACAGCGTCGCGTGGGGTGGTCGAGATAGCCACAGGGGCACGGATTGGTCGCAGCCACCAGTTGGAAGCGCGCCGGCAGTTCGCAGGCGTGGCCCGCTCGCGCCACGTGCATCCAGCCGGTCTCGAGCGGCTCGCGCAGGGCTTCGAGCGCCTCGCGACCGAACTCCGCCAGCTCGTCGAGGAACAGCACGCCCAGGTGCGCGCGGGTGATCTCGCCCGCGGTCGGAGGATTGCCGCCGCCGACGAGTCCCACGTGGCTCGTCGTGTGGTGGGGGGCGCGGAACGGGCGTCGCTCCGCCAGACCACCGGGCCACTCGCCGAGCGCCGACACCACGCGCGTGAGCTCGACCCGTTCGTCGTTGCGCAGCGGCGGCATGAGCTCTGCGAGGGCCCGCGCGAGCATCGACTTGCCGGCGCCCGGCGGACCGCTGAACAGAAGGCCATGTCCGCCCGCGGCCGCCACCTCGAGCGCCGACTTCGGAGCGTCCTGACCGCGGATCGCAGCGAGCGACGCGACCGCGCGCTCGTGCCGTTCGGGCGAGCGCGCGGTCGTCTCGTCCGCCGCCCGATCGCCGCCGTCGTCCTCGGATCGAGTGCCCCTCGTGCTGCGCTCGATCTGGTTCTCGCCCTCGCTCGCGAGCAACGCGTCGAGCACGCCGATCAGGTCCACGGCGGCCAGCGCGCGGGTGCCCGGTAGGTGGCGCGCCTCGGCCGCGGTGCGCGGCGGTGCCACCAGACCGACCAGGCCGAGACGCGTGGCGGTGTCGGCCGCCGCCAGTCCGCCCGGCACGTCGACCAGCCGCCCGTCGATCCCCAGCTCGCCGAGGAACAGGTGACGGGACACCCAGGCCGGGTCGAGGTGCCCACAGGCGGTGGCAGCGGCCATCGCGAGCGCGAGGTCGAGCTGCTCGCCGCGCTTGCGCATCCCCGCGGGCTGCAGGTTGAGCACGAGCCGGCCCGGCGGGAGCCCGATCCCCGCCGACTCGAGGGCGCACAGCACGCGCCCTCGACTCTCGCGCAGCACAGGATCGGGCAGGCCGGACAGCACGACCTCGGTCCGCGCGCGGTCGGCGGTCTCGCTGCTCGCGGCTCGAAAGCGCGCTTCGACGACGATGGCTTCGGCGCGTGCACCGACGAGGCAGATTCCGTGGATTCGTGCGATCGACACACCCGATGGACCGCACCGCCCGTCCTTCGGTTGCGGGTCGCACTCGACAAATCCGTGGCACGCGCTCGAACGTCCGAGAGGTGCGTTGCACGCCCGCGCGTCGCGTGCTCGCTCAGCACGCCACACACGCCATCGCTCGGACGCGGCAGGAGCCGTCCGTCACTTGCGCCGTTCGAGCCGCACGCCTTCCGGCCAGAAACCCTTGCCGAGCCACGCGCCGCCGTCCATCACCATGCACTCGCCGGTGACGTAGTCGCAGGCGGGGCTCAACAGGAAGAGCGCCTGTCCCGCGACCTCCTCCGCGCGCGCGAAGCGACCCAAGGGGATGTTCGCGAGGATGTGTTGGCGCACCGCGTCGTCGGGCCACAGGTTGCGCTCGGCGCCGTCGCTCTCGAACGGTCCCGGAGCGATGGCGTTGACGCGCACGCCGTGCTTGGCCCATTCGACCGCCAGCGTGCGCGTCACGGCCAACATCCCGGCCTTGGCGGCGGCGGAGTGCACGACGCCCGGCATCCCCGTCCAGGCGTAGGTCGCGAGCACGTTGAGGATCTGCCCGCCGTCGCCCTCGATCATGCGCCTGCCGAACTCGCGCGCGCAGTAGAACGCGCCGTCGAGCGCGATGCCGATGACCGCGCGCCAGGCCTTGTCCGACAGGCGCTCCGACGGGCACACGAAGTTGCCGGCGGCGTTGTTGACGAGGATGTGGACGGGGCCGTGGCGCTCGACGATGCCGTCGGCCCAGGCGCGCACGGTCGCGGACTCGCGCACGTCGATCGTCGCGCTCTCCGCCTTCCAGCCGCGCTCTCGCGCTTCGTCGAGGAAGGCCGCGTGGTGCTCGGTCGAGCGCGAGGCGATCGACACCGTCGCGCCCAGTGACGCGAGTCCGCGCGCGATCTGGAGGCCGAGCCCGGTGCCGCCGCCGGTGACGGCGACGACGCGGCCGTCGAAGGTTCCGGGAGCGAGGTAGGCGGCGAAGTCGGGGAGCGCGGAGTCGGACATGGTGGGTGGCGGTGAGCGGGTGGGCGAAGTCGAGTGGGGCGGTCGCCGGTGGGATCGGTCGAGGAGCGCGAGCGCGCGCCGAGGCCCGGCGACCACGGGCGTCCGTGCTCGGCGCGCTGCGGACCGCGCGAGCGCCGCGGGCGCCGGCACGGCGGACGAACGTCCCAGAGCCTGTGGGGTCGGCCGTCGCCGCCAGGTACCGTAGCGCGCGGCGCACGGGCCCGAACCCGCACACTTCGCGCCCCAGACACACCATGCAGATCCTCGAGAGCTACCTCCAAGGCCAGTGGCGGCCCGGCACCGACACCGGCGCCCGCGACCTCGTGAACCCCTTCACCGGCGAGACCCTGGCACGCTGCAGCGCGTCCGGACTCGACCTGGCCGGCGCCTGCGCGTACGCGCGGACCGTCGGTGGACCGGCCCTGCGCGCGCTGACCTTCGTCGAGCGCGCCGGGCTGTTGAAGGCGCTCGCGGGTGCGATCCACGAGCAGCGCGAGGAGCTGATCACGCTCTCCGCCGCCAACGGTGGTTCGACGCGCGGCGACGCGAAGTTCGACCTGGACGGCGCGACCGGGACCCTGGCCGCCTACGCCTCGTTCGGCAAGCGCCTGGGCGATCGTCGCTTCCTGGTCGACGGCGACGGCGAACAGCTCGGCCGCACGCCGCGCTTCTGGGTCCAGCACGTGCGCGTGCCGCTGACCGGTGTCGCCGTGCACATCAACGCCTTCAACTTCCCCGGCTGGGGCATGGCCGAGAAGATGGCCTGCGCGCTCCTGGCCGGCGTGCCGGTGATCGAGAAGCCGGGCGAACAGACGGCCCAGATCGCCCACGCCATCGCGCGCATCGTCGCGGACAGCGGGATCCTGCCCGACGGCGCGTTCCAGTTCGTGTGCGGCGGCGTCGAGGACCTGCTCGACCACCTGGGTCCCCAGGACTGCGTGGCGTTCACGGGCTCGGCGGCGACCGGACGCGTGGTGCGCGGTCACGCGGGCCTCGTCGAGCGCGGCGTGCGCGTCAACGTCGAGGCGGACTCGGTCAACGCGGCCGTGCTCGCGCCGGACGTGGACGACGACAGCGCGACCTACGAGGAGTTCCTCTCGAACGTCGTGATGGACATGACCCAGAAGGCGGGTCAGAAGTGCACGGCGGTGCGTCGCATCCTGGTTCCCGCCGAGCGCGTGGACGACGTGGTCGAGCACCTCGGCGAGCAGCTCGGACGTCAGAAGGTGGGCGACCCGAGCGTCGACGGCACGCGCGTCGGCACGCTGACCGACGCGCGTCAGCTCGCCCACGTGCGCGACGGGCTCGCGGCCCTGCGCGCCGTCGCCGACGTGCGCATCGGTGGCGACGTGCCGAGCACGGACTACCCGGCCCAGGTCGCGCCGACCCTGCTGGTGGCGAAGGATTCCGACGCCGACGCGATCCACGACCACGAGGTCTTCGGACCGGTCGCGACGATCCTGCCCTACGACGGCGACGTGCGGACGGCCACGGCGCTGGTCAATCGCGGTGGGGGGGGCCTCGTCGTGTCGGTCTATTCGAACGACGCCGCCTGGACCGAGACGGCCGTGCTCGAGCTCGCGCCCTTCCACGGGCGGGTCTGGATCGGCTCCGACCGCGTGAAGGGACAGGCCCTGCCGCCGGGCATGGTGCTGCCGAACGTGGTGCACGGCGGACCGGGACGCGCGGGAGCCGGCGAAGAGTTGGGCGGCGTGCGCGGCCTCGACTTCTACACCCAGCGCACCGCGGTGCAGGGCTTCCAGGGCTTCGTCGCCAAGCGCTTCGGCGCCGCCGACGTGGGTTCCGAGCAGGAATGAGATGCGCTGCGCGGGCCGGGTGAGCCGTCCCGTCCGCCGCGCGCCTCACGCCTCACGCCGAGCGCGAGTCGGCGCCGGCTTCGGCGCCGTCGTCCGCTCCAGTTCCGGCCGCCGGTTCGTCCGGGCGGTAGTTCGCGGCCCACTCCTCCCAGTCGCTGCGGCGCTCGCCCAGGTCGCGGCCTAGCAGTCGACCGGCGGACGCAGCGAGGCGGCGCGTGACGACCGTGCGTTCGATCACGACGCCGAGGACCCGCACGTCGAGGACCGAGCCCTCGACGAGCACGCCGATCTGCGGATCCGCGATCGAGGCGGCCGTCGCGACCTCCACGTCGAAGTCCTGCACGTACGCGAACTGGCGTCCGACGAAGATGTGCGCGCGCGGACCGGAGCCTGCGGCCGAGCCCGACGCCGGCGCGGTGATCGCGCTCGCGATCGCGGGCAGCGCCTGGACGTAGCCCATGTGCCCGAGCGCCGTGGCCGCGTTCGAGCGGACCTGTCCGTTGCTCGAGGCGAGCGCGCGTTCGACGGGCAGGATCAGCGCCGGTTCGTCGGCGCGTCCGAGCGCCACGGCACTGGCCACGCGCACGTCCTCGTCCGAGTCGACGATGGCGCGGACGAGCAGCACCTTCGTGCGCGTGGCCGGAGCGAAGCGCCCGACCAGGTCCGCCGCCACCCGTCGTCCCAGCGGTCCCGCGCGTCGCAGGTCCTCGTCGAGCACGGGCTCGAGCGCCTCCCAACCCGCCAGTTCGACCAGGCGTGCTCCGGCGATGCGCGCGGTGCTCGGACCCAGTCGTGAAACGGTCCGCAGCGCCGATTCGATCGCTCGCGTGCGCGCGCGCTCGTCCTGCGCGGTGAGCTCCTCGGGTTCGGGCAGGTCGAAGCCGAACGCCAAGCGGTCCGACACCCGGTCGACGAAGCGCTCGACCATGCGATCGCCCGGTCGTTCGGCGAGCGCGGCGTCGAGTTCGCGCACCAGCTCCGGCAGGAGTCCGCTCGTCTCGCACCAGCGCGCGAGCTCGAGGCGCCGGTGGACCGCGTACGTCGTGTCGCCCAGTTCGGCGCGCCGTTCGGCATAGCGCTCGAGCAACACCTTCTCGTCGGCGAACGAGACCACCGAGTCCATCGGCAGCGCGGTCCACTCGCGGTCGCGCGCGAACTCCCAACGTCCTGCGGCGTCGCGACGCGCGCGCCCGCGCAGCGTGCCGCCCTGGGCCAGGTACAGGACGCGCACCGCGGCACGCAGCGTGTGGTCCACGGCAGCGTCCTGCGTCGTGACGCCGGTCGAGGCCGCGCGCAGCGCACACGCCGCGAGCGGCGCCTGCGGCAGGTGCGGAGCGTGCGCGGCGGCGATCAGGAGCAGGTGGGTCAGCATGGAACGGTCTGGTGCGAGAGGTGCGGTCTGGGCGGTCGGGGCGCGGCGGACGCCAGCAGTGTGGCGCGCCTTCTGTCGACGCAGGTGCGTAGGTCGAGCGCGGAAGAGGGTCACCCGCACCCGCCGACGCGCGCCCGAGCGTGCACCCGTCACGGCGCCCGAGCCGCGGGGGCCGGTCAGCCGCCCGTGCTCGCATGCGCGCGCGACGCTTCACCGGGGCCCAACTCGAGCCCCAGTGGACCGTCGAGCCACGTGGCGCGCCACACGAGTGTCCGCCGCTCGAGCTCGTGCTCGAGGTCGTGGGGCCGCTCGGCCGAGACCCAGATCTCGTCCGCCCGCGCGTCCTCGAGCCAGCGCTCGATGCCCGTTCCGAACCCGCCGTGGTGGGGGAGCAGCGCCAGGTCGACCCGCGTCGGGACCAGGCCCCGCTCGAGCAGGGCCTCGAGCCCCGGTCCTGTGCCGTCGCCGAACAACAGGACCCGGCGACCTCGCCACTCGAGGACCAGGTCGCACGAGCCGTCGTTCCCGCCCCCCGGCGCCCCGCGCAAGAGCGTCCAGCGCGCGCCCCCCGGGTCGTCGCTGCCCCACAGCGCACCGCCCAACGCGCCCGGCGGATCGACGACCGTGCGGCGCGGGGCCGGAGTCGCGAGATCGCGCGGCCACGCTCCGGCGACGGCGCTCCACGACAGGCGCGTCGCCAACCAACGCAGGGACGAACGATGGTCGGCGTCCGTGTGGCTGAGGACCAGCAGTCCGGCGCCGGCGTCCAGTCGCATCAACAAGGGACGCAGCGCCTCGCGCTCGAGTCCGAAGCGCGTCGTCGAGCCCGCGTCGAACACGACCAGCGGAAGGCCCGGAGCCCGTGCGACCACGCACGTCCCGTGGCCCACGTCGAGCGCCCAGACCTCGAGCGCGTTCGCCGGCGCGTTCCACGGCACGAGCGTCGCTGCCCACCCGACGAACGTCGCGCGCCACAGCCGTCGGACCGCGGGGCGCCGCGTCCCGTGCAGCCCACGCGCGAGGCAGACGAGCGCCGCCACGCACAGGAACGCGATCCACCACGTCGGACGTTCGGGCAACAGGGTCGCCGTGCCCGGCAGTCGATCGAACCACTCGAGCACCGAGAGCATCGCCGACTCGACGATCGCCTGCGGCCGCGCCAGAACGGTCCCCGGCGCGAGGGCTCCGAGCCACAGACTCGGCAACCACAACAGGAGCAGCGGAGCGACGACCGGCGTCGCGACCAACCCGATCGGCGAGAACTCCCCGAACAGCGCCCACATCGCCGGCAGCGTCCCGAGGTTCGCGACGAGCGAAGTGCCCAGCGCCCATGCGACCGCGCGCTCGCAGCGCAGACGCACCACCGCCGCGACCAATCGGTGGCGCGGACCGATCCACGCGAACGAGTCGACGCCCGCCGTCAGTCCACGGCCGAACAACAGCCGTGCGACGAGGTCCGACGCGGGTCGCGCGGCGGCGGCCAGCGCCATCGAAGCGCCGAAGCTCAGCGCCACCGTCGCATCGCGCCACGCGTCGGGGCGCTGGACCAGTTCGAGCGTCAACGCGAGGCCGAGCAACGACAGGGCGTCGCAGCGCCGCGGCGCACCTTTGGGCCAGTCGTGGGCCACGAGCACCAGCACGGCGACGACGCTCGCACGCACGACCGGTGGGCTCGCTCCCGCCAGGTGCGCGAAGACCACGACGGCACCCGCCGCGGCCACTGCGCCGGCGCGCCGCGGCCAGGGACGCCGCAGTCGGGTGCGGCACGCGAGTCGCTCGATCAGTCGCCGCAGCGGCAGTGCGAAGAGGAGCGCGAAGAGACCCACGTGCAGTCCCGACAGGGCGAGCAGATGCCGCGTACCGGTGCGCGTGAACAGGTCGCCGACGTCGTAGCGCAGGTGCGAACGATCGCCGACGAGCAGGGCCGGGGCCAGACCACTCGGTGGACGGTCCGGTGCGGTCGGCAAAGCCAGCGCCCGCGCACCCATCGCGCGCCTGAGCTCTTCGAGCCAACCGCCGTCGTCCCGTCCGTCGTCCCGTGCGTCGCGAGTCCGTGGGCCGTCCTCGGCAGCCGCGTCGAACAGCATCCCGTCCAAGAGGCCCGCGCCGAGCCCACCCGTGCCGTCGCGCGCGAGCACCACCACCTGATCCAGAGCGAGGGACACACGCGGCGGCGCGGGGCCCGAGCGCGCGCCGAAGAGCGGGCCGCGGGCCGCCGCTCGCCGTTCGAACGGGGGCAAGAGCGCGACGCGCGCGCCGGCCTTCGGCGCCGGCTCGGGACAGGTCAGGTCGGCGAACACCACCGAGCCGTCGTCGAGTTTGAGCCGCCCGCGTCCGGCGCCGGTCTCGCGCCAGGTTCCGACGACCGCCGCGGAGCCGTCCAACGGCCGGGGCGGCCGCCGGTCGGCGCGCACCGTGGCGTGGGCCAGGAGGGCGACGGCCGCGAGCACGGCGACCGTCGTCGCGGTTCGCCGGCGCGCGCCACCGGTTCCGCGCTCGCGCAGCAGCGGTCGCTTCGCCACCGCGAGGCGTAGCGCGAGGAGCACAGCGAGCGCGACCCAGATGCCTGCCCGCACCTCCCAGCCGACGCTCGTTCCGCCCGCGACCGCGTCCGCCGCCAACTCGACGTTCGCAGGCGCGCTCGCCGCACCGAGGGCCACCGCGCCCGCCACCCACGGCCAGGGGCGCACGGCGGGGGAGCGCCTTGGCGGCGCGCCGTCCAGCTCGATCGCCGGCGGGGGATCGGGCTCGCCACCGGCCCCCGACGCCACCTCACGGGACTCCGTGTAGGTGTCCGCGAAGGTGCCCGCGAACGCTGCTCCATCCGCACCCGAAGGGTGCCATCGCTCCTCGTGTCGACCCATCCGTCCTCCACGGACCGGTCGGCGCTCCGATCGGTTGCGGGCGACGTTAGGATCTTCGGCCCATGGCTCGCCTGGACCCCCGCCGCGCCCTCTTCCCGGGCACCTTCGACCCCGTCACGCTCGGACATCTCGACGTCCTGCGGCGCGCGCGCCAGCGTTTCGACGAGGTGCTCGTGGCCGTGGCCGTCCACCCCACGAAGAAGGCGCTGTTCACGCCGGACGAGCGCATCGAACTGCTGCGCCTGTGCACGGACGGCGCGCCGATCGTGTCGGTCGCGGGGCTGGTGGTCGACGCCTGTCGCGAACACGACTGCGGCACGATCGTGCGCGGGGTGCGGCGCGGCGGCGAGTTCGACTACGAGGTCGGCCTCGCGCTGGGCAACCGGCACCTCGAGCCGCAGATCGACACCGTGCTCTTCGTACCGGATCCCGGGCTCGCCCACGTGACGAGTTCGCTCGTGCGCGAGATCGCGGGGCTCGGTGGCGACGTGCACGGCATGGCGCCCGACGCCGTCATCGCCGCCCTGGCGCGGAAGTTCGCCAGCTGAGCCGACCTTCGCCCGCACGTCGCTCACAGCGACCACGTAAGGTGCCGCCGCGAGTCGCTCCCGCGCACGCTGTGTGGCTCCACCCGCCCGCAACCCGATCGGTGCCGTTCGTCGAGCGGCACCCGAACCGAAAGGCATCCCATGACCCGCACCCGCGTCCACACCGACGAAGCTCCGGCCGCCATCGGCCCCTACAGCCAAGCCATCCGCTGCGGCGACCAACTCTTCTGCTCGGGCCAGGTGGCGCTCGACGCGCGCACCGGTGAGTTCCACGCCGGCACCGCGGCCGAGGAGGCCGAGCGCTGCCTCGCAAACCTCGGCGCGGTCCTCGCGGCCGGTGGATCGTCCTTCGCCCAGGTGCTGCGCTGCACCGTCTTCCTGGTCGACATGGCGGACTTCGCCGCGGTCAACGAGGTCTACGCGCGCTACTTCACGAGCGACACGCCGCCCTCGCGCGCCTGCGTCGCCGTGGCTCAACTCCCCAAGGGCGCGCGCGTCGAGATCGACTGCATCGCCACCTGCTCCTGAGCCGGAGCGCGCCGGGGCACGTCGCTCCCCGCGCCTCTCGGCCCATCACGTCCAAGAACGTCTCCCCATGAGTCTCGCCGCAGGAATCGTCGGTCTGCCCAACGTCGGCAAGTCCACGATCTTCAACGCCATCACCGCCGCGGGCGCCGAGAGCGCCAACTACCCGTTCTGCACGATCGATCCCAACGTGGGGGTCGTGGACGTGCCGGACGCGCGCCTCCAGGTGCTGCACCACTTCGTCAAGACCCAGCGCGTGATCCCGGCCGCCGTCAAGGTCGTCGACATCGCCGGACTGGTGAAGGGAGCGAGCCAGGGCGAAGGGCTCGGCAACAAGTTCCTGGGCAACGTCAAGGAGACCGACGCCATCCTGCACGTGGTGCGCTGCTTCGACGATCCGGACATCATCCACGTGCACGGGAAGGTCGACCCGCGCGCCGACATCGAGGTGATCGAGCTCGAGTTGGCGCTGGCCGACATCGAGACCTTGAACCGCGCGCACGAGCGCGTGTCGAAGAAGGCGCGCTCCGGCGACAAGGATTCGATCGCCGAGCGCGACACCTACGCCAAGGCGATCGAGCTGCTCGAGGCGGGGACGATGCTGCGGCTCGTCGAGTGGACCGAGCGCGAACGCGAGGCTCTGCGCCCGCTGTTCCTGATCACCATCAAGCCGGTGCTGTACGTCGCGAACGTCGCCGCCGACGACATCGGGAAGGAGACCGAGCTGGTGGCCGCCGTCCGCGCGCACGCCGAGGCCACCGGTGCCGGCGTCGTCGCGCTGTCGGGCGACATCGAGGGCGAGATCGCGGGGCTCGAGCCCGAGGAGCGCGCCGAGTTCATGGCCGACCTCGGTATCGAGGAGTCGGGGCTCGAGCGCCTGGCGCACGGGACCTACGACCTGCTCGGCCTGCAGACCTACTTCACGGCCGGCGAGAAGGAGATTCGCGCCTGGACGGTGAAGCGCGGCACCAAGGCGCCCGCCGCGGCCGGTGTGATCCACACCGACTTCGAGCGGCTGTTCATCCGCGCCGAGGTCTACAGCGTGGACGACATGCAGAAGTACGAGAGCGAAGCCGCCATCAAGGCCGCCGGCAAGCTGCGCGTCGAAGGTCGCGACTACACGATGCGCGAAGGCGACGTCTGCCACTTCCTGATCGGGAAGTAGCCTGCGCTCGGTCGGCGATCGTCGATCGGTGGGGCGCGGCCACCGGCCCGCCGCTCAGTACGACGCGATGACCGAGACCTCGACGCCCACGGGCGTAAAAGGCGGCAGGTTGGCCTCGTCGGCGATCAGATCCGGATCGAAACCGAAGTCGCGCCTGGGCGGGTTGTAGAAGTGCCCGCCACCCCGGAACCAGGCCGGGAAGTGGCTCGAGGTCATCGGGATCACGGTCGAGCCGCGGATGCGGCAGGGAACCCCGCTCCAGTTCTCGTGGAAGCGCAGAACGTTGTGGTAGCCACCGTTGCCCTCCGAGCTGCCGCCCCCAGTCGCGTCCGTCTCGCCAGAGAAGACCGACATGTTGTAGGACGTCGTGGTCGCACGCGGCAGGGTTCCCGTGGTCTTGCTGTTGTTCCACGCGTTCGACAGGAGATTGACCTGGTCGGCCATCACCGCCGCGGGCTTCTTGTCGACGACGTTGTAGTCGCCGTGCACCTGGATCGGGGCATCGCTCGCGACGGACAGTGGGCCGATCAACTCGGAGCCGTTGGTCAGCCTGAAGTGCTTGAGACTGCTCTCGGTACCAATGCCAGGCGCTCCGAGGTAGATCAGACCGTTCGGAGGGTGGAGCCCCGTGGTGGCGAGCACGGCCATGTCGATCGAGAGCGTCGGCTGGACCTGCCCGCCGCCGTTGTTGGCGTAGCCGTTGAAGGTCGTCGTCACCGTCACCGCCGGCGCCAGGGTCGCCGTCACGTCGTTGCCGTCCCCATCGAAGGCCGACCACGAGGAACCGTCGAAGTCGACGACCAGTTCGGCGTTCGCGTGCAGGTTGCCCTTCGTATGCGTGCCCACGACGCCGGCGGGAGCCTCGACGAAGTCGCCCTCCTCGTCGTCCCAGACGTGATTGCCGCCGGGCGATGGCACGAAGCGTTGGATCTCGGCCGAGCCGTTGTGGACGATCGGCTTCGCGCCCAGAGTCGCGTCGAGCACGGTCTGGCCGGAGCCGGCGACGCCGCTGTCGGGCCCCCACAGTTCGAGGGCGCGCTCCGCCCAGGGGCCCACGTCGCCGACATCTTCGTAGTCGCCGTCGCCGTTGGCGTCGTGCCCCGCGAAGGTCGAGTCGAAGCCACCAGTATCGGTTGCGATGCCGGCAGCGTCGAAGTCCGACTTGCGCTCGGCGCCGACGAAAGTCACCGGCGCGGCGGGATCGTACGGGTTCGGCACCCACTTACGGAAGCGGACCTGGTTGCTCGACGCCGTGATGCACCAGTTGAACAGGTCGCCGGCGGCGCGCACCGAGTTCGTGTCGAACACGAGTCCGCTCGCCGAGCGGTTGTGCAGGTCGCCGTTGGTGTGGACCGGTCCTGCGAGGATCATCTGGGGGCCGGGGTGGATCCGCAGATCGCCTTCGTAGAAGACGGCGTACTGGAAGAGCGGGATCTGGTTCGCGCGCACCACGCGACGTTGGACCTGGCTGACGCCGTCGATGACCACGCGCGCTTCGATGCCGTGGACCGTGT
Organism: Rohdeia mirabilis; assembly: GCA_007750655.1. Taxonomy (GTDB): domain Bacteria; phylum Planctomycetota; class UBA1135; order UBA1135; genus Rohdeia; species Rohdeia mirabilis. The sequence continues at coordinate 3,701,679 of CP036290.1, read as the reverse complement.
ACCAACGCCGATAGCCCTCCGGCGCCTGTTCGAGCGTCGGTCCCGCGAGCGTCGTGATCGAGTAGTCGAGCGCGTGTCCCGCGAGATCGAGCGTGCCCTCCGTCGGCGGCGTGGTGCGCCCGAAGTACGCCGTCTCGATCGCGGCCTGACCGGCGTCGAGTGCCGCGCGTCCGAGGAACTGGGCGTCGACGCGGCGCGTCTCGAGCTGGGCCAGGTCGTTGGCCGTGTGCATCGCCGTGTGCAGCATCGCCGCGCCGGCCGCGCTCATCACGGCCACCAGGACGGCCACGAGGATCAGGACGGCGCCGCGCCGCTTCGTGGCGGGTGCAGGTCGAAAGCCCAGTCCGCGACCGCTTCGATCAGTCTTCATCGGGCGTCCCGTTGGGGAGGGTCACGAGGCGGGTGGAAGTCAGCTCTTGGCGCGCATCACCGACGCCCGAGTCCTCGAGCTCGAGCGTGATGCGCAGGGTGTCGATCGGGAACGCGAAACCCGTGGACGCGGCGTCCTCGACGAGGAAGCGACGTACGCCGCGCGCCAGCACCCGGTCGTTCGCTCCGTCCTCGCGCCGCACCAGCTCGTTGCTGCCGTCGGGCGAGGGCAGAAGGACGTAGCTGACTTCGGTCGGGTCCCAGGCCACGTTCTGCATCGACGGGGTGAGGTCCGGCCAGCCGTCGTCGTTCGCGTCCTGCGGCAGGAGGAACACGACCTCGCGCGCGGTGTTCGCGGCACCGGCCGCGACGTTCGCCGCGGCGTGTCGGTGGAGCTCGGGCGCGTCGTCGAGCGCGGCTCCGTCGACGAAGAAGGGGAAGTCGACGCCACCGGCGGTCGCGAATCCGGAGCGCTCGAGCTCGAACGTCAGCGTGCTCATCGCGCGGTCCGCACGGCGCACCAGATCGGCCATGCGTCCTCCGCGATCGCTCTCGCGTTGGCCGCCGTCGAGCGAGGTGAGGCACGCACCGATCAGGAGCGGGAACAACGACATCGCGATCATCGACTCGAGCAGCGTCGCACCCAGCCGCGAGCGACGCGCAGAACGTTCCGGACCGCGCAACCTCATCGCTTCACCACCGAGCACAGTTCGAGCGTCTTGGCGTCGCCGCGGCTCGAGTCCCAGTCCACGCGCACGACCACCGGCAACAGGTTCGGCGCCGCGTCGCCGGCGGCGTAGCCCGGGTACTCCACGGTCGTGCGCTGGTCCGGCAGGCACCGGACGAGGTTGGCGCTGACGTCGACGACGCCCGCGGCCCACTCGGAGTCGGCGGCGAGAAGCTCGGCCGGCGAGCGCTCGAGGATCGTCGACATCACGCTGCGCAGGTGCGCCGTCGCGGTGAGGCGCTCCTCGGTGTGGCGGCGCAACTCGTGTGCGCGGGCCGACTGCAGCGCCGCGGCCGAGATCCCAACGACGAGGACGACGGCGGCGAACATCAGCTCGACGAGACTGGTTCCCCGGCGCGCGGCAGCGGGCCGGCGCGGGGCGCGGTGGTGGAGGGGACGCACGGAGGAGGGATCGGGTCGGAGCAGGGCCGCGGTGGAGGCGAATCGCGAACGATCCTCCACAGCCCGGTCGCGAGCACCGTCGCGCGGCCACAAGTCGTTGCTCCGGTCGGGCTTGTGGGGGATCGGGGCGGCGAACCCTGCGCTCGACGGTGGGCGTTCCCGTCCGGTGGCTGGGTCGACCTCCGACCCGAGCGCCCCGCAGGTATCCACCCCCCGAACTCCCATGGAACACAGATCCTTCCCTCGTTCGTCCGCGCTGTTGCGCGCGTCCCTCGTCACCGGACTCACGTCCTTGATCGTCGCCTGTAGCGGCGGCGGGGGGGGCGGAAGCGGATTGGCACCCGGTGCCGGCTTCCAGCTCGCCGGAGTTTGGAACTTCGAGAGGGAGTGGCTCGCCTGTAACGGGGCGTACCGCTTCGAGACCAACCCGCTCGAGATCGCCGACACCGGCAACGGCGTCGACCACCTGGTCCGTTTCGGCGGCTTCGAGTTCGACGCCGTTCTCGCCGACGACACCCTCACGCTGAGCGGCTCGTCGACCGTCGGGAGCGAGACCCTCACGATCGTCGACGCCGCCTTGACCATCGAGCCCGACGGTCAGACCGTCTCGGGCACGTTCGAGATCGACTCCGTCACCGTGGACTTCTTCACGGTGCAGTGCTTCCAGACCCACGAGGTCCGCGCTTTCCGCCCCGATGCGACGGACCAGTCGGAGCTCCTGGGCGAGTGGGAGTGGACGATGGCGGTGGCGGATCGCGAGGGCGCCTGGGAAGGCGATCCGGTGGGAGCGACCACGCGGGTACCGGTCACCATCACGCCCCAGCGCGAAGGGCGCCTCACCGCGGACCTCACGACTCCGGACGGCAACCGTCTGCAACTCGACCTGCAGGAGGAGAGCGACTCGATCGTGCTGCTGCCCTCCACGCAACTCGACGAGTTCTTCCCGCCCGTCGAGTTCGAGGTCGTGGTCGACGCGTTCCGGCTCGACCGCGCAGCCCGCTTCGCCGTCGGGTCGCTCGGCCTGATGGAGTCGCCCACCGACGGATCCGCGGGATCGACCACCACCTACGCGGTCGACATGCGCCGCGCGCCCGTCGGGACGGCGTACATGCCGTACGTGAGCGACGTTCTCGGTGCTGCCGACCTGCGCCTGGTCGATCCGATCCTCGTCAGTAGCGTGGATCTCGGCATCGACGTCGAGAACGTGGGTTCGGCCTCCACTCTCCAGGACCCGTCGAAGGTGCTCGGGACGAACACGGCACTGCAGTACCGCGGCACGTTCGACCCTGTCGCCGAGGAGGTCACGAACCTGCGGGCGCACACGCTCTACTTCCGCGACACCGGCGGCATCTGGGCGCTCGACCTCGCCAAGCGCGTGGACGAGAACGGCGTCGAGCGAGCCTCGGTCCCCGAGTTCGTGATCGAGACCGAACTCGCCGAGGACGCGGACCTGCGCTGCTACCCGGTCATCCGCGGACCGCGCGGCGTGCTCACCTACCGCACGCCCCAGGGGTTGATGATGACCGAGCTCGAGTGGGACGGCACCCAGCGGACGACGGCTCTGCCGGCCGACGTCGGGACGATCCACTTCGAGACCTTCGATCGCGAGAACGGCGTGTTCGAAGGCCTGATCGTGCAGCGGCACGAGCAGCAGGTCGGCTTCGACAACCACGCGATCGCAGGTCAGGTCCCCTTCTGGCCCCTCGGCGAGCTGCTGCGTGTGCGGGCGGACGGCACCATGCAGTCGCTCGGCCAGGCGATCCAACCCGAGGTCTTCCGGGGCACCGACGGACGCGTGTGGTTCGGGCCGGGCGAGCGGACCTCCGATACGCACTCGGCACCGATCTACCAGTTCGATCCGACGACGAAGGAGGTCTACGTGGTGGACTCCTCGTACGCCGGCTTCTCGCGCAAGTTCATCGGCGTCTGGAGGAACAACCTCTGGGTCGCGTGGCGCACCGACACGCTCGGGGACAACGGCAGCGTTCGCCTCCGCATGCACTGGCCCGGCTTCGGCGTCAGTCAGCCCTTCAGCAACCTGATGGCCCAGTTCGACGACGTCCGGACCGAGGCTGGTCTGAACTCGGTCCGGGCCGTTCTCGGCCGAAGCCGTGGTGTGGTGTCCTACGTCAGGAACGCGTCGCCCCAGATCGCGCTCTACCGGAGCTTCGACGTGAACGCGCTGGTGGGGGCCAACGACATCGTGCCGCTGACGATCAGCGAGCAGGTCCTGTCGATCTTCGACAAGAGCGGATCGGCGCGCTACGCCGGCGTCTTCGGTGAGTTCCTCCTCCAGAGTCACAACTTCTTCGGGAAGTCCTTCGCGATCGACCTCGACACGGGCCTCGAGTACCAGATGAGCTCGACGGACTGGCGTCTCGATCGCGGAGCGGTCTCGGACGTCCACCGGTTCGACGGCACCGCCCAGGAGTTCCGGTCGATGCTCCTGTCGAGCCGGGACGAGCTGTGGGCCCTTCCCGACACGGGCGCCTTCCTCCCGGACTTCTTCGATCCGTACGACGGGGTGATCAGGCTCGACGTGGGAGCCGGCGACTACGAGGCCGGTTGGTCGTGGGCGAACTCCGGTCCGCACCTCCTCGTGGGCCGCGGCGGCGGCTCGCTCGGACCGGCGTTCCTCGAGCTGATGCACGACCGCCAGGCCGACTCGGCCACCGTGGTCGACGTGGGCGCGGCCGGTGCGATCGTGATGCCCGTGAAGTAGAAGGACTCAGGGGCGCGAGCCCGCACGCAGGTGCGCGGCGCGCGCGTGCCCCGCGAGGCCTTCGAGGTCCGCGAGGCGCGCCGCGTCGCGCGCCAGTTCCGTCAGCGACGCGTTCGAGCGCCCCGCCATCCAGGTGCGCGCCACCAGGAACGTCTGGACGCCCAAAGGTCCGCTGAAGCGCGCCGTGCCGCCGGTCGGCAGGGTGTGGTTCGGACCGGCCCCGTAGTCGCCGAGGACCTCCGCACCGTTCTCGCCCAGGAACAGCGCACCGTAGCGGTCCACCGTGGCCGCGAAGTCGGAGGCCCCCTCGCAAACCACTTCGAGGTGTTCGGGCGCGAGGGCCTGGACGAGCCGCGCCGCGTCGGCGCGGCTCGCACAGCGCGCGCTGAAGCCGTTCGCGAGCGCCGTCCGCGCCACGTCCCGAGTGGGCAACGTGTCGAGCTGGAGTGCGAGTTCGCGCTCGACCGCGTCCGCCACGCGCGCGTCGAGGGCCAGGAGGATCGGCCGCGCGCGTGGGTCGTGCTCGGCCTGGGCCAGGAGGTCGGCGGCGATGCAGTCGGGATCGCTGGTGGCGTCGGCGACGACCACGAGTTCGCTCGGACCGGCGAGCATGTCGATCGCCACGTCGCCCGCGACCAGGCGTTTGGCCGCCGTCACGAAGCGGTTGCCCGGACCGACCACCACGTCGACGCGCGGCACGGATCCGGTGCCGTAGGCGAGCGCGGCCACGGCCTGGGCGCCGCCTGCGCGCAGCACGGCGTCCGCGCCGGCAACGGCAGCGGCGGCGAGCGTCACGTCGTTCGGTCGCGGACTGGCGACGAGCACCTGGCGCACGCCGGCCACGCGCGCCGGGATCGCCGTCATCAGCACGGACGAGGGCAGGGGGTAGCGTCCGCCCGGCGCGTAACAGCCCGCGCGTTCGAGCGCGACCCAGCGCTGGCCACAGCGACCCCATTCGGTCTCGAGCTCGAAGTCCCGCAACGCGTCCCGCTGCGCGCGAGCGAAGCGTTCGATGCGCGCGGCGGTGCGCTCGAGCAGGGCGCGCACGTCCGGTGGCACGCGTGCGAGCGCCGCTTCGAGCTCACAGCGTTCGATCGAGAGGTCCTGCTCCGGTTCGAGGTCGCCGAACTCGAGTCCAGCGGAGCGGAGCGCCGCGTCGCCGCCGCTGCGCACGTTCGCGACGATGCGCCGGGCACTCGATTCGGCCTCGAGGTCGCGCTCCGACGACGCGGCGGCGCGGGCGAGCGCTTCGTCCAGCTCGATCCGTTCGAGGAGCGCGCTCACGACCGCACCTCGCGCGCCACGGCAGTGGACTTGGCGGATCCGGGCCGGCGCGTCGCCCGTCGCGAACGTCGGTCGAGGACGGCCTCGACGTCCGCGAGCGACACGCCGCACGCGGCACACTTGGCGAGCGCGAAGAAGACGAGATCCGCGGTCTCCTCGGCCACGCGCTCCGGTGCCGATTCGGCCGCCAGTTCACAGGCCTCCTCGACGAGCTTCGCACCGAGCAGATCCGAGTCGTCGAACAGGCGCGCGGTGTACGAACCACGAGGAGCCGCGAGGCGGCGGTCCTGCAAAGTGCGCTCGAGCGCCGCCAGCCCACGCGCCGCGCCGAAACACGCCACCTGCTCCAGGTGACAGAAGCGACCGGACGCGCCCGGGACCGGACGCACGATCGCACGCAGCGCGTCGCGATCGCAGTCCACGTCGAAGCGCAGCAGTTCGAACCCGTCGCCCGAGCTCGCACCCTTCTCCCACAGGCCGCGCCGCCGCGAACGGAACCAGGCGCGACCGGTCCGAAGGCTCCGTTCGATCGACTCGGTGTCCGAGTACACGAGTCCCAACGCGCGGCCCGACGGATCGCAGACCACCGTGGGCACGAGCCCGTCGGGGCGGTCGCTCGCGAGCGGGGCCGCGAACCCGGCACCCAGCGGCAGGCGCCCGGTGTAGAGCGCCATGCCCACCTGCGCGTCGCAGCCGGCCGCGTCGAGCGCCGCCACCTCGCCCGCCGTGGTCACGCCGCCCGCGATCGTCAGTTCGCGGCCGTCGCAGCGCTCGCGCAGGCTCGCGGCCCGTTCGAGGTCGCAGCCACCCAGACGGCCCTCGCGCTCGACGAACGTCACCAAGAATCCGCGCACGAACGGCGCCAGCTCGGCGATGCCGTCCTCGATCGAACGGCCCGAGCCGCGTGTCCAGCCGTGCGTCACCACTTCGCCGTCCCTGGCGTCGAGCGCCGCGAACACGCGCGAACGGCACAGCTCGGGACCGAGTTCGCGGAACAGCTCTGGCGTCGCCGCCGACCCCAGCACGACCGACTCCGCTCCCGCGTCGAGTGCGGCGCGCACCGCCTCCGCGCTGCGCAGTCCGCCCCCGACGCGCACGGTGTGGCGGCGGCACAGTTCCTCCCACACGGCGCGGTTGTCGCCGCGGCCGAGCGCAGCGTCGAGGTCCACGACCGCGATCGTGCCGCAGCGCGCGAAGCGTTCGGCGATGGGGAAGGGATCGCCGGCGTCCAGTTCGAGGCGTTCGCCGCCCACGAGTTGCACGGCGTTGCCAGCTTGCAGGTCGATGGAGGGGACGATCACGGGCGCACCTTCCGGCCGGCTGCGGCCAGTTCGAGTTTGGCGGCGGCGATCGACACTTCGCCGCGGTGGAACATGCCGGCGGCCAAGAGGCCGGTCGCGCCGCAGCGCGCCGCGCGCACCAGATCGCGCGCACTCCGTGCACCTCCGCTGGCCACGATTGGAACACACGTCACGGCGCGTGCCGCTCGCAGGAGTTCGAGGTCGAAGCCCGCTCCCGTCCCGTCGCGCTCGACGGCGGTCAACAGGATCTCGCCCGCGCCGCGCCGCGTGGCCTCCGCGATCCAGTCGAGGGCGCAGCGCTGGGTCGCGGTCGAACCCGAGCGCACCGTGACGCGCCACGCGCCGTCCGCGACGCGCTCGGCGTCCACGGCCACGACCGCCGCCTGGCTGCCGAAGGCGCGGGAGATCTCGGTCACGAGCTCGGGGCGCAGGACGGCGGCCGAGTTCACGCTGACCTTGTCCGCGCCCGCGGCGAGCAGCCTCTTCGCGTCCGCGAGCGTGCGCACGCCGCCGCCGACGGTCAGCGGGATCGACAGGACCGCACGCACGCTCTCGACCGTGGCCGCACAGGCTCCGCGTTCGTCCAGCGTCGCCGACACGTCGAGCAGGCACAGCTCGTCCGCGCCCTCGCTCTGGTAGCGCGCCGCCAGTTCGGCCGGGTCGCCCGCGTCGGCGAGGTCGCGGAAACGCACGCCCTTCACCACGCGTCCGCCGCGCACGTCGAGGCACGGGATCACGCGCACACAGGCGCCCAGACTCGGCGCGGCGCTCATCGCCCACCTCCGACCGCCAGTGCGGCGGGCGCAGAAGGCACGCTCGAGAGCACCGTCGAACGCACCGCGACGAAGCGACGCAACAGCTCCGCGCCGTACTCGCCTGACAACTCGGGGTGGAACTGGCAGGCCACGAGGGCGCCGCGTTCGAGCCCCGCGACGAAGCGTCCGCCGTAGTCGCTCGTGGCGACGCCGAAGCCGGTCGGCCGCTCCGTGAAGCCGTAGCCGTTCGCGAACGCGGCCCAGCCACTTCCGAGCAGGCGACAGCGCGTGTCCGCGTCGACGCGGTTCCAGCCCTGCTGCGGCCGGGGCAGGCGCCCCGAGTCGGCGGCGAGCGGACGCGCGACCAGGTCGACGATGCCGAGCCCACGTGCGCGCGGCGACTCGAGGCTGGCCGTGCCGAGCAGTTGCAGACCGAGGCAGACGGCGAGCAGCGGACGGTCCGCGAGCACGCGTTCGCGCAGGGCCTGGTCGAGCCCGTCGCGCTCGAGACGCTCCATCGCGGCCGCGAACGCGCCCACGCCGGGCAGGACCACGCGTTCGGCGCGTGCGACGCGTTCGGGGTCGTTCGAAGCGCTCACGCGGCGCACGCCGGCGCGCGCGAGGGCGCCCATGATCGACGCCGTGTTGGCGACGCCGGTGTCGATCAGGATCAGTTCGTCGGGACGTTTCATGAGAGGACCCCTTTGGTGCTGGGGACGTTCGAGGTGGATTCAAAGGTGGCGCTGTCGCCCGAACGCGTGCGGCGCGCGGTGGCACGGCGCAGCGCGACGGCCAGGGACTTGAAGGCGGCTTCGGCGCGGTGGTGGTCGTTCGCACCGGAGAGCAGTTCGACGTGCAGCGTCAGGCGCGCGGCCATGGCGAAGCTCTGCAACACGTGCGTGACGTTCTCGCAGGCCAGCGCGCCGAGCATCGGACGCACGAGGCCCAGTTCGACGCGCGCGAACGGCCGCCCGGACAGGTCCACGGCGCAGCGCGCGAGCGCCTCGTCGAGCGGCACGAGCGCGTCGCCGAACCGCTCGGTGCCCGCGCGATCACCGAGCGCTTCGAACAGCGCCTGACCGAGCACGAGCGCGCAGTCCTCGGCCGTGTGGTGGTCGTCGATCTCGAGGTCGCCGCGACAGGTGAGCTCGAGGTCCCAGCCGGCGTGGAAGGCGATCGACGTGAAGAGGTGGTCGAGCATGCCGATGCCCGTGGCCACGTCGATGCGACCGGAGCCGTCCACACGGAGCGCGACGCGCACGTCGGTCTCGCGCGTGGTGCGCTGCACGCTGGCGCGACGGACGGAGGGTGTGGCGGACGCGCTCATCGACTGCCTCCCGTGGCGTTCACTGCGTCCAGGGCGGCTTCGCGCTCGCGGCACAGGTCGTCGATCGCGAGCACCAGTCGCGCCAGTTCGGCGTCCGACGCGGGGCAGGTCACGCGCACGGCGTCGGCCAACTCGGCGCGGCCCTCGAAGCGCCGCACGAACACCCGTCGCGCCGCCAGACCCGTCGCCAGGTCGGCCGCTCCGGCTCCGCGCGCGAGCACGAAGTTGGCCTCGGACGGCAGCGGCTCGAGCCCGGCGCGCAGCAGCAGCCGCTCGACGCGCTCGCGCATCGGTGCGGTACGACGCGCATTCTCGAGCGGGAGGTCCGCGAAGTCCTCGAGCGCGCGCCGGGCGATCGCGAGCGACGGCGTCGCCACCGGATAGACGGGCCGCGCGGCGCGAACGGTGGACGCGAGCTCGCTCGGGACCACCAGGCACCCGACGCGCAGTCCCGCCAGTCCCCAGGCCTTCGAGAGGCTGAACAGGACGCACGCGCCCGCCTCGCACAGAGCGATCGGCGCCAGGTCCTCGCGCGCGAACTCGTGGTACGCGAGGTCGATCAGGGTCGGCCGGCCGGCGGTCAGCGTGCACAGCTCGCGCAGCGTGCGACCGTCGAGCGCGAGCCCGGTCGGGTTCGCGGGCGAGACGAGCACGAGTCGATCCTGCGGGCGTTGCAGCAGGGCGGCGGCGTCGGCGAGCGGATAGCGCCGCGCGAAGCCGTCCAGTTCGACCAGCTCCATGCCCGCGCGCGCCGCGGCAAGCACGATCGGTTCGAACGTGGGCGTGGCCACCACGCAGCGCGCGCCGGGTTCGCCGAAGCACGCGAAGAACAGGTCGATCGCGCCGTCGCCGCCCGTGGTGAGGACCACGCGCTCCGCGTCCACGTCCAGGTGTTCGGCCCAGGCGCGTTCGACGGCACCGATCTGGGCCGCCACGTCGGGATAGCGCCGCAGGTCGTCCACGTCGAGCGCGGTGAGGGCCTCGAGCACCGCGCGCGGCGGAGCGCAGCCTTCGTTGCGATCGAGGCGGAGTTGGGTCCTGCTGTTCCGGTTCATGTCGGGTCTCACGTCGATCTTCGGGGCGTTCTGCACGGTCGTCGGAGGACGCGTGCGGGTGTCGGACGCGACGTCCAGGGCCCCTGCGGTCGGCGCGCTCGTCGCCGGGGCCGTCGCCGGGGCCGTCGTGACGGTCGTTCGGTTGCGGCGCGTCACGGGACGATCTGCTCCAGCCGGCTGACCAGCACGTCGCGCCCACCGGCGGCCACCAGAGCGGGAACGAGGCGCGCCAACGCGGTGCGCGGAACGGCGGCCTTGATCGCGAAGCCCGCATCGCCCGCGAGACTCGCGACGGTGGGGCGGCGCATGCACGGCACGAGGGCGACCACGCGATCGAGCGCGTCCGCGTCCACGTTGACCTCGACGACGACGCGTTCGCGGGCCGCGAGCACGCCGCGCACGACCAGCGCCAGTTCGTCGATGCGCTCGCGCTTGGTGGGGTCGTCGAGCGCGCGCCGGTTCGCGAAGAGGCGCGTCGAGGAGGCCAGCACGTCCTCGATCTCGACCAGTCCGTTCGCGCGCAGGGTGCTACCGGTCTGCACCACGTCGCAGATCGCGTCGGCGTCCTCCGGTGGCAGGACCTCGGTGGCTCCGAACGAGCGCACGAGGTCGAGCTCGATCCCGCGCGCCGCGGCCCACTCGAGCGGCAGTCGCTCGAACTCCGACGCCAATCGCAGCGGGCGGTCGAGGGGCGCGCCGGCCGCGAGCCGCTCGGCCATCGCCGCCGGCGCCGCCACCGTGACGCGCACCGGATCGAGCCGCGTGTCGCACAACTCGACCAGGTCGGCGCCCTCGTCGCGGACCCAGTCGAGCCCGCAGAAGCCCACGTCGCGCGTGCCGCTCGCGAGCATCTGCACGATCGCGCGCGGCTTCAGGCGCTTCGTGTCGAAACCCGCGAGGGGCGGGCGGTAGTCGCGCTCGGACCCGCCGAGTTCGAGTCCGGCGTCCGCGAGCAGGCGTTCGACCGCGGACTGCATGCGGCCCTTGGGCAGGGCCAGGCGCAGGGCGACGGGCTGCGGCGGGGTGGTCGGTGCGGGCGGGGGAGCAGCGAGCGTCGCCCCTGCGATTCGGGCGTCGGTCGAGATCGCGGAGCCGGCGGCGTCGGCCGCGGAGGAGGAAGGCATGGGAGGCACGTGGGTTCGAGGAGAGGTGGGGCCGGGTTGGTGGCCGGCGGCTCTCCTTCGACGGGTGCTTTCCTTGCGAAAACGGCTCCTGAACGACGAGCGCCGGCCTCGTGGGCCGGCGCTCGGTGGTCGTCGTCGTTCGCTCGTTCTCGGCTGTCCTGTGCGGTTCAGCCCCTCGATCGTCCGACGCGGCGTCCACGCACGCGAAGCCCACTGCTGCCGTGATGGCGATGCAGCAGATGGCTCGTGTGCGCGTGGTGGCGGCGCGTGGGGGAGGTGCGGTCGAACGACATGGAGGTCGGAAGGTGGCGGTCGCGGTGGGTTTCGTCAACCCCGGGCGGGTGGATTCGAGCGTGGGTCGAGAACCTGCGGCGGCCCAGGTGCGGGCCAGCACCGAGGTTCGGATCGAGGCCCGATCGAAGCGTGCGAGCGCTCGTCGGCGACGCCCGACCGCTCAGGACCGCGCGCCCCCTCACCCCTTCTTCTTCTCGAGGATCTCGACGTCGTAGCCGTTCGGGTCCTTCACGAAGATGTACTTCGAGTTCATCGTCGGCTTCGAGCGGCGATACCACATGCCGATGGTCTCGGCCTTCTCGACGATCGGCTCGAGGTCGTCCACGTAGAAGGCCAGGTGCCCGAACTGGTTGCCGAGCTCGTACTCGTCGACCCCGTGGTTGTGGGTCAGCTCGATGTGGTACGCGCCCGCGTCGTCGGTCAGGAAGACCAGCGTGGCCTCGTCGCCGATCGACGCGCGGCGGACCTCCTTCAGGCCGATGAACTTGGTGTAGAAGGCGAGGGTCGCGTCCAGGTCCTTCACCCGGATCATGGTGTGGGCGAGTTGCATGGAGAGAGCCTAGACCTCGGGCGCGGAGGCTTCCACAGCCTCCGCGCCCGTTCTCCGGTCGGCTGCTCAGAACGCGGCCGTGACCGTGTTCGTCGTGTCGCAGGTGCCGAGCATGGCGCCCTGGATCAGGAACGTCAGGCCCGCGAAGACCGGCGGAACGTCCACGTCGAACTGGATCTCGCCGTTCGCGTCGCAGGGCAGGGTCAAGAGCTGGATCCAGTTCTTGATGCCGATCCGCGCGCCGCTCGGACAACCCGTCGGCAGATTGCCCGGGATCCAGCCCACCAGGAACAGCACGTTCTCGCCGGGCTGACCGTTCTCGAGGTGGATCGTGTTGGTCGCGCCGGCGATCGTGGGCGTCAGGCTGAGCGTCGGCTCGGTCGGGATCAGCCAGTCCGTCGCGCGCTCGAGCAACGCGCTGCGGCTCGGACCGTCCAGGGTGCTGAACGGCTGCGCGAGGTAGAGCACGCGGTAGCCGTCCTCGATCGTGGCGACGCTCGCGCCGCTGCTCTGGATCTGGCCCGCGCCACCGCCGGGGATGTAGGTGAAGGCGCGCTCGCCCGGCGCGCTGACGTCGATCTCGGAGTTGTAGCCCGTGTAGGTGGAGGTGAGGTTGATCCCGCCGCCCACCGGGTTGCCGCTGCGACCGCGCTGCTTCGGCAGGTCGATGCTCGCGACCACGTTGTCCACGTGGAAGTAGTCCGTGAACAGCGGCGTCGCGTCGAAGTTCGAAGCGAGGTACGCGCCCGAGATCATCAGGTTCCCGCCGGCGTCGAGGTACGTGCGCAGCATGGCGCGGCGCGCGGCGTCGAACTGGCCGGGGAAACTCGGGTTCGTGTAGCCCACCGACCAGATCACCATGCCGTCGACGAAGTTCGCGAGCAGCGCGTCGGTGATCGGACCGTCGGTGAACGGGTTCCAGACCTCGTAGCCGATGCCGAGGGCGGTGAGGCCGTCGACGTAGCTCTGCGTGTTCGAGAAGTTGCCGTTGTCGAAGTAGCCGTTGATCACGAGCACGCGGCGCTCGAGGCCGACGGAGATCTCGTTCGAGAAGGCCGACTCGTTGCCGGCGGCGTCCACGGCCGTCACCACGTAGTAGGTGAGCAGCGAACTCGCGCCGGTCACCGTGCCGTTCGTCGCCGTCAGGGTCTGGGTCGAGACCGGGGTGTACGGACCGCCGCTCGTCGAGGAGGAGTGGATGCGGTAGCCCGCGAGATCGTCCTCGCCGTTGGGCACCCAGGACAGTTCGATCGCCGCTCCGGAACCGTCGCCCATCAGGCCGACGGGCGCGGCGGGCGGCACGGTGTCGGTCGCGTCCACGCGGAACGGACCTTCGACGAAGATGCGCGCGCTGGCACTGGTGCCCGAGTGCTCGATCGCGCCGTTCCATGCCACCTGGCTCTGGAAGTTGGGACCCGCGGACTCGAGGCCCGTCACGAACACTGAGTCCAGGTGCGCCGAGAACGCGTCGCGCAGATCGGCGGGCGTCGCGCTCGCGGCGACCGGCAGAGCGACTTCCGAGGCGAAGCGATAGCGCGAGCCCCAGGCGTAGAACTCCGACGCACCGACGCCGGCCGCGGTCGCGAGCTCGCCGCGGACGGTCGACTCGTTGCCGGTCGGCAGGTTCGCGGGCGGCGCGACGGTCGGGACGTCCTCGGCGAAGAGGCCGGTACCCGACTGGACGTCCGCGATCGAAGCCGCGAGCCACGCGTCGTAGTCCGCCTGCAGCTGGGCGTCGTTCACGATCTGGTCGCGCAGGGCGTCGAAGGCCGCGACGTCGTTGGCGCGCACGGTGGCGTACAGCTCGAGCTGCAGGTCGGGCGCCTCGTCCTCGAGGAACTTGTTGATGCAGGCCGAGTGCGGGTAGAAGCGGAAGCCCAGGTCGTAGGTGCCCAGCAGGACCTCGGCGATCGTCATCGGACCCAGCGGATCGTTCGCGACCTGGGTCAGCATCTGCTCGCGCCGCAGGATCCCGTTCGCACGGGTCGAACCGACGCAGTACTCGGCCAGGCCTTCACCGAGCGTGTCGATGCGCCCGCCCTCGTACAACGTGCCCGCCCCGTAGAAGCCGCCCACGACCTGGAAGCGCCCGTCGAGGAAGTGCGTGTACTCGTGGCGCAGCAGCTCCTCGAGCGTGAAGTAGCTCTGCTGCGGCGTGCGGTCGTAGGTGTAGAGGGTCGTGTCGCCCTCGATGTAGATGCCGCCGTTCGCGGTCGACAGTCCGGTGAGGAACGGCTGGTACAGCGCGTAGTCGTCCGGACTGGCGTAGATCACCAGAGTCAGCGGGTCGCCCGAGTCGCCGATCACCGCCGCGTCGTTGCCGGTCGCGCGGAAGAACTGCGCTTCGACCTCCTGGATCGCGGCGTACATGGCTTCGGCCTTCGCGCGATCGATCGCCGTGCGGAACACGAGCGCGCCCTGGTCGAACGTGTAGGTGTTCGGCAGCGCGATCGCTTCGACGTCGGACCGGTACTGGTCGATGTCGAGCACCGTGCCGTCCGCGAGCACGCCACCGTAGAAGTAGTCGAGGTCGCGCAGCGCGCGGAACCACGGCCCGGAGTAGACGGGGAAGGTGTTGAAAGCCGTGGACAGGATCTGGTGCCCCGCGTCCGCGGTCGGTGTGTCCAGGTAGGCGAAGTGCGCGATCGCGAAGAGCGCGTTCTCGGTGATCGCGGCCGTGTTCGGCGTGTACGCGAGATCGAGCGCCGGCACCTCGATGTCGGCCACCAGCGACGCGGGAACGATGCCGGTCCAGCTGTTCGGCTGGGTCCCGTTGGCGTTGCCGATCTGCCGCGCGAGCGAGAAGAAGATCCCGAAGGTGTCGACGCGCTCGGTGTACTGGTTCGCGAGGCTCGGGTCGGCGTTCCAGCGCTCGACGAGGTCCTCGATCGCCGGCAGGGCGAGGTGCGTCGCGTTCACCGAGTCGATCGTGAAGATCCAACGCGAGCGCAGGTCGCGCACCAGTTGGGTCTCGAGCAGGAAGTCGGGTGACGTCGCCAGGCCCGCGACCGCCTGCGCGCAGGCGTCGTTCGTCGCGGCGTCGTAGGTGAGCGAGGCCTCGTAGAACTCGTGGTAGTAGGCGATCTGCAGGAAGTACACGAGGCCGGCGAGACGGTCGGCGTTCGCGGCCACCTGGGCGCCGAGCACTCCGATCTCGGCCGCGACGAGCGCGACGTTCCCTTGGGCCATCACGGTCGCCACGTCGGCGTCGAAGGCCCACAGGACGTCGAGCACGCTCTGCGGGTCGGCGAGCTCGTCCACCAGCGCCTGACCCGTGAGGGCGGCGAAGGCCGCGGCCGACGTGGTCGCGACGGGAATCTGCGGACCGCCGCCCTGGCCCTGCTGGCCCTGCGCGCCCGCGGGCTGCGGACCGGTCGGCGCGGGAGCGGGAACCTGCGCCGGCAGCGTCACCACCAGGTTGCGTGCGAGGCGTCGGGCGGTGCGGTCGCGCCGCGCGAGCACCGGCTGGGCGCGACGGGCCTGTCCCGGCCGCCGCGCGTCGATCCCGGCGCGCGAACACAGGTCGAACGCGTCGTAGGGGCCCGCCGTGTCGAAGCCCACCGGACCGATGGCGCGCGGTGCGAACGTCGTCTCGGCCGTCTGCTGGACCGGATCCTTCGGAGGTCCGGCCGCCTGGCCCGCGGAGATGGTGAGCAGCGTCGCGAGCGCGGCAACGACGAGGGCGGAGCGGTGGAGCATGGGCGACAGGTGCCGAGATGGCGGGCTCGATGGGGGTCGAGTGAGCGGAGGTGGGCGCTCGCGACGCTCTTGCGGACGGCGCGGCGTCCGGTCAGGTGCCGTCGTTACCGGGATCTCCCCGCGGTGGTCCCATGACGGGGCGAACGGGAGGTGCCGGCGGAGCGCGCCCGCTCCCCGGCGCTTCTAGTGACCCGCGCTCGGGGCGGGGGCGTCGGCGGTCGGTGTGGGCAGTGCGAGCGAGCCGAACAGCTGTGCCGTGGGCCGCTCCGCGCGCAGCCGTTCGAGATCGTCGGCCGCGACCCGAGTGTCCGCGAACCAGCCGCGCTCCAATCGCTCGAGCCGACGCACGGCCGCGAGGGAACCGACGCGCGTCGTGTGCACGTTCAACTCGCGCAGACCGGACGCGCGCTCGAGCAGTGCGGCGAGCGCCTCGTCGTCGAGATCGCTGCGTTCGGCGCGCAGTCGCTCGAGGCGCGGAAGGGAAGGCGGAAGGGCGTTCACCACCGCGGTGCCCAGCTCGCGCCCGGCCAACGACAGCTCGACCACGCGCTCCGCGACCGGCGCCAGCGCCGCCACGGACTCTTCGGTCAACGCCCCGCGCCCGCGGCTGAAGTCCACGCGCAACGCGCCGTCGCCGAGGTCCTCGACGATCGCGCCCGTGGCCGCGCGCAGGTCGTCGAGTTCGCCCTCGCGCTGGGCGTCCGCCTGCTCCTGTTCGGCGCGCGCCTCGTTCAGCACCGTCAGCGACGCTCCGGCGTTGATCCAGTCCATGAGCGCCAGAACTTCCTCGTCCGACAGCGGCGCGCCCTCGGTCGGCATGAACTCGGGATGGGTCGGGCGGAGCGTCACGCGGCGGAACAACTCGCTCGCCGGTGCGTCACCGGGCACGACCACGGTCGAGAGGTCC
Organism: Rohdeia mirabilis; assembly: GCA_007750655.1. Lineage (GTDB taxonomy): Bacteria > Planctomycetota > UBA1135 > UBA1135 > Rohdeia > Rohdeia mirabilis. The sequence goes on along the minus strand of CP036290.1, from coordinate 3,685,163 downwards.
GCCGGGTCGTCGAGCCGCAGGCCGCCCTTGGCCTTGTCCGGACCGTGGCAGCGCAGGCAGCTTCGGGCCAGGGCGTCGAGCGCCGCCGCCGCCACCGGATCGCGTTCGCCGGTGGGCGTCGCACCCGCGCCGCCGCCGCTCTCGTGCCCGACGAGCGGCGCCAGCCAACCGGGCGCCTTGGCCGACAGGAACGTCTCGCCGTGGGTCAGCATCCCGCCGTGGTGCCCGGCGGCGTACAGGGCGCCCGCGCACACGAGCAGCGCCGCGCGCCGCGACCACACGAGTCGCCGCGACGGCTGCGCCCGTTCGAGCGCGGCCACCAGTACGAACAGCACCGCCACGCCCACGCCCTGCCAGCGGTGCTCGTCGAGCAGTTCGAGCGGCTGCCCGCCCTCCTCGGCGAGCAGCCACCCGCTGCCCGCCGCGAGCACAGCCGTGAGCGCGCCGGCCCAGGTGACGAGACGCCGTGCGGACCCTGCGGCACGGCTGCGCCAGGAGGCGACCTCCAGCAGCGCCACCGCCGCGAACAGGCCGATCGGCAGGTGCAGCAGCAGCGGGTGCAGGCGCCCCGTGAACCCGAGCCAGTCCGTCGGGTCGGCCAGCGGCTCGATCAGCCGTCCGATCGCCAGGGCTGCGGGAGCGCCGCTTTGGATCACGCGAGCACTCCGCGAATCGGCTCCGCGCCCTCCACGCCGACGAGCTTTTCGTCGAGGCCGTTGAAGAAGTAGGACAGTCCGTTCGGGTCGAGGCCCATGGCCGCGAGGATCGTCGCGTGCAGGTTCTTCACGTGACTGCGTTCGACGACGGCCTGGGCGCCGAGCTCGTCCGTCGCGCCGATGCTCGTGCCGCCGCGGACGCCGCCACCGGCGAGCCACGACGTGAAGCCCCACGAGTTGTGGTCGCGGCCCGTGCCCTCCTCGTACTCGGCGGTGGGCTGGCGTCCGAACTCGCCGGTCCAGACGACGAGCGTCTCGTCGAGCAGGCCGCGCTGTTCGAGGTCGACGAGCAAGCCCGCGATGGGGCGGTCCGTGCGTCCGGCGTGGCGGGTGTGGTTGAGCACGAGATCGCCGTGCGCGTCCCAGTTGTCGTCGTTGTGCCCGCCGCCCGAGTAGACCTGCACGAAGCGCACGCCCCGTTCGACGAGGCGACGCGCCATCAGGCACTTCGAGCCGAAGGGACGCGTCTCGTCGCGGTCGAGGCCGTACAGCTCGGCCGTGCGCTCGCTCTCGGACGCGAGGTCGACCGCCTCGGCCGCGGCCGACTGCATGCGGTAGGCCAGTTCGAACTGACGCACGCGCGCGGCCAGCTCCGGGTTGCCCGGCCGCGCGGCCTCGTGCTGCTCGTTCTCCGCGCGCAGGTGGTCGAGCAGATCGCGCTGCGCCCGCCCGAAGTGGTCGTCGCCGCGCTCGAGGTCGAGGATCGGCGTGCCCTGGGTGCGCAGCTGAACGCCCTGGAACGAGGCGGGCATGTAGCCGCTGGTCCAGTTCTTCGCGCCGCTGATCGGACCGCCCGTCTCGTCCAGCATGACCACGTAGCCCGGCAGGTCGTCGTTCTCGCTGCCCAGGCCGTAGTTGGTCCAGGAACCGAGGCTCGGGTGTCCGCTGGCGATGCGGCCGCAGTTCATGTTGAGCAGCGCGGAGCCGTGGATCGGACTCTGCGCGTACATCGAGTGGACGAACGCGATCTTGTCCACCTGACTGCCGATGTGCGGGAACAGGTCGCTGACCATCTTGCCGCACTGGCCGTAGGGTCTGAAGTTCCACTTCGGACCGACGACGCGTCCGCCCTTGCGCTTGCCCTGGCGACCGAACGTGGGCACGTCGATCGTCTTGCCGTCGAGCGCGTACAGCTCGGGCTTGTGGTCGAACGTGTCGACCTGGCTGGGGCCGCCGTACATGAACAGGAAGATCACGCTGCGCGCGCGACCGGAGCGCGGCGCGTGGGCGATGCGTGCGCCGGGCGGAACCGACGTCAACAGCGGATTGGGGGCCAGGCCGTTCGCCGCCCGGGCCCGACTCGCGAGCCAGTTCTGCCCGAGCAGTCCGGCCAGCGCGACCGACATGAAGCCGCCGCCCGCCTCCCACAGCATCTCGCGCCGCGTCCGTCGACAGAAGTCGCCGCCCTTGCTTCGTCGTGCGTCCATCGCGTCAGTCCACCGTGCTGAATTCGTTGAGGTTGAACAGGCCCAGGCACCAGATGGCGAGGGCTTCCGCCCGACCGAATCCGCGCTCCGTGAGTCGGTCGAGGAAGGCGAGTTGTCGCTCCACCTCGCCCGGGTGCGGCGCGCGCGCGAAGGCGCGTTCGAGTCCCTGCGCGACCTGCGCCCTTTCGTCGTCGGTCGCATCGAGGAGCGCGCGTGCGAAGTCCGTGGCCGCTTCCCGCGCGAACGAGCCGTTGAGCGTCATCAGAGCCTGCGTCGGCACCGAGGTCGGGAAGCGCTCCGGGCACGGGAGGTCCGGACTCGGTTGGTCGAAGGCCTCGAGCAACGGGAGACGCAGCGAGCGCTTCGTGTGCACGTAGAGACTGCGCCGGTCGGCCTGGTCGGGGAGCGACTCGCCCCAGGCCTCGTCCGGGCGCGAAGCCGTCGCGAGCACCGCGGGGTCCATGGGCGGATAGACCCACGGGCCGAAGGCTTCGTCCACGAGCCGCCCGCTGACGGCGAGCACCGCGTCGCGGAACTCCTCGGCGGTGACGCGCCGCGGATCGTGGCGCCAGAACAGGTCGTTGCGCGGATCGGCGGCGAGCGAGTCCTCGGGCCCGACCGACGCGAGGCGGTACGTCCGGCTGCTGAGGATCTCGCGCACGACGGCTTCGCGATCCCATCCGCTGTCGATCAGGCGCTGGGCCAGGTGGTCGAGCAGTTCGGGGTGCGTCGGAAGGTCGCCGAGGCGTCCGAAGTCGCCCGCCGTGCGGCACAGTCCGCGTCCGAACAACGCTTGCCAGAGCCGGTTCGCCTCGACGCGCGCGGTCAGGAACGCGCCCTTCGTCACGAGCCAGTTCGCCAGCGCGAGGCGGCGCCCGGTGGACGGCGCCGACGGATCGGGGCTGGGCAGCGGCGGTTCGATCGACGTCGCCGCGAAACCCAGCACCGTGGGCAGGTGCGGCGCGACCTCGTCGCCGGGGGCGTGCGCGCTGCCGCGGCCGAACACGTGTTGGACCGGTGCCGTGCCGCCGTGCTCGCGGACGACCTGGGCGGGGTAGGGGGCCGCGACCGCCGCGGCGAGCAGTGACTCCCGCTGCTCCCACAGCTCACGCGTGCGTGCGAACGCCGGATCGCCCGACCGTTCGGCCAGGTTGCGAGCGATGCGCGCCGTGGAGTCGGCCTCGGCCAGTGTTCCGCTGCGCAGGCCGACGTCCAGGTAGCGCCCGCCGAAGTCCTGCAGGCACGAGACCGCCAGCACGTTGCGGCCGACCACCAGCGCAGCGAGTGCTTCCGGTCCGAGTTCCAGCTCGACGTACTGCGTCACGTAGCCCTCGAAACGCGCGACGGGGACGCCGTTCAAGTACACGACCGCGTCGTCGTCCTGGTGGATCGAGAGCACGAGCGAGCGCGGAACCTGATCCAGCGCGAAGGTCGTGCGCGCGAGGATCCGGGGCGTGAACCAGCGCGTCCCCACGATCGAACCGGGCGTCGACGGATCGCCGAATCCGGCCGGACCTTCGGGCCACGCGCCGTCGTCGTAACCGGGCACCTGCCAACCGTCCGGGTCCGCGTCGATCGCGTCGAGCTGTCGGTAGCGCCAACGGTGCGCGGCCGTGCGCGCGTCGGGCACCAGCGTCACCGGCTCTTCCCACGTGACCTCGAGTGCACCGCTCGCCTCGGCCTCCGCCTCCAACAGCTCGGTCACCTCGGCCAGCCGGGCGTCGCGCTCCTCCGTCGTCAGCACGCCCGGTCCCGGCGGATCGGCGACGAGTCGCTCGCCGTCGTAGCGGAAGCCCTCGACGTTGTTGAAGAAGGCCGTGAACGCGTAGTAGTCCGACTGCGCGATCGGGTCGGCCTTGTGGTCGTGGCAGCGGCAACAGCCCATCGTCGTGCCGAGGAAGACCTGGCCCGTGGTGTCCACGACGTCGGCCACTTCGTCCCAACGGGCCTGCAAGCGGTCGGAGGGTTCGTCGTCCCAGGTCACGAGCCTGTAGTAGCCGGTCGCGAGCGCCGCGTCCGACAGTTCGTGCGGCACGGCGCCGTCGCGCGGCAACCGGGCTTCTTCCTCGCCGGCCAGTTGCGCCACGACGAAGCGGTCGTAGGGGAGGTCGTTCTCGATGGCGCGCACGACCCAGTCGCGATAGCGCCACATGTTCGGCTTCTGCGAGTCGCGCTCGTAGCCGTTGGTCTCGGCGTAGCGCACCAGGTCGAGCCAACGCCGCGCCCAGTGCTCGGCGTGCGCGCGGCTGTCGAGCAGTCGATCGACGAGTGCAGCGAACGCCGCGTCCGCCCCGCGCCTGTCCACGTCGTCCTCGAAGGCGCGTCGCTCGTCCGGCGTGGGCGGCAGACCCGTGAGGTCGAACGTCGCGCGCCGCAGCAACGTCGTGGGCGCGGCCAGCGGCGCTGGTTCGACGCCGCGTGCTTCGAGCTCGGCGGCGACGAATCCGTCGATGTCGGACGTGCGCCAGTCGGGATCCGTGGGGACGGGGAACTTCGGCGCTGCGAGCGGGCGGTAGGCCCACCAGTCGGCGCCGGCCTCGAAGTCGATGCCCGGTTCGGCCGCGAAGAGCCCGGGGTCGGCGAGACGTCCGCTCGCGTCCGTCGGCCACGGCGCGCCGGCCAGCACCCAGGCGCGCAGCAGGTCGCGTTCGCTCGCCGGCAGCGCGCCCGACGGGGGCATCGCCAGTTCGGGATCCGCGTACTCGATCACCTCGAGCAGGCGACTCGCCGCGAGCTCCCGGTCGTCGATCACCGCGCCGCGCCCGCCGCCCTCGGCGAAGGTCGTCGCGTCCGCCAGCGCGAATCCACTCTGGCGCGCCTCGCCGCCGTGGCACTCGAGACAGCGCCGCTCGAGCACGTCGCGGACCGCGCTCCAGTCCGGGGCCTCGTGGGGCTGCGGACCACCGGCCGGCTGTTCATCCGTCAGCCGTTCACCGGCCAAGAGGTGGGCCGCGAGAGCCAGTGCGGCGAACGCGCCGGTGGTTCCGACGCGCAGGGCGGGAGCGAAGTGGCGGCGGCGCATGTCCTCCGAGAATACGGGGCGCGCCGTCGACCCGACAGCTGCCGAGCGCGGGTGCCGACCAATGTTCCGACCGTTCGCACCGAACCCGGGCAGGGAGCGCGGCTCGAGATCGCGCTCGTCCCGACTGCAGGCTCGAGGGCCGCCCCTGTGGAGAGGTTCGCTGCGTCCCGTGCGAGCGGTCCCGTTCCTCCGTGGGACCCGGTGAACCGATACGCGCAGGTCGGACCACGGCGGTGTACATCCGCCTGTGGCCGTCGAGCCGAGGTCGAGCCGCCGTCGTGCTTCTAGCGCGCGTTCGCCGTGCGCGCGTTCTCCGCGTCGCGCGTGAAGGTCTCGTTCTTCAAGGCGGCACCGGTGAACCGTCCGGCGCGGGTCGGGCCCTCGAGAGTGTGCGTCGGTCGCCGGGATCTCAGCGCGCGTTCGCGGTGCGCTTCACCGCCGCGTCGCGCGTGAAGGTCTCGTTCTTCAAGGCGGCACCGGTGAACCGTCCGGAGCGGGTCGGGCTCTCGTGTGCGTGCGTCCGTCGCCGGAGTCCTAGCGCGCGTTCGCGGTGCGCTCCACCGCCGCGTCGCGGGTGAAGGTTCCGTTCTTCAAGGCGGCACCGGTGAACCGTCCGGCGCGGGTCGGGCTCTCGTGTGCGTGCGTCCGTCGCCGGAGTCCTAGCGCGCGTTCGCGGCACCTTCGAGAGTGGTATCGCGTGTGAAGGTCTCGTTCTTCGACCAATCGTTCCCGTCCACGCAGGTGCGGCAGGGCGTCAGGTCGTTGCCGCAACCGGTGCGCGCGCGCAGGTGGTTCGCGATCGCGCCGGTGTAGGCCTCGTGGATCGACTCGCGCAGCACGTTGCCGAGTCCGAGGTCCATGTTCGTGTCGAGGTTGCAGGGCGAGAGGTCGCCGCGCCAGTCGATCATCAGGTAGCGCTGTTCCCACACGTTGCAGCGGTGCTTCGCGATCGTCGGGTCCGCCATCTTCCCGCCGTAGGACAGCACCTGTTTGGCGAGGATCACGTCGTCCGCGCCGAGGAGCGGCGCCCAGTGTTCGACGAAGCGCTCCAGTTCCCCCTCGTTGTGCGAGCTCTTCACGAAGACGAGCCGCGTCGGCCGGTGGTCCTTCCGCGCGAGCCAACGTTCGACCTTCTCGTTCAGGACCTCGACACGGCGGCGGTCGCCGATCGGGCGTCCGTCGAGATCGCGCACGTTGCCGGGGCGCGCGCGGTCGAAGACGTCCGGATCGAACGCGTCGAGCGAGAGGCGCGCCAGGTCGAGGTCGACGTCCACCCAGGCGTCGAACGTCGCGTCCGTCACCAGCGACAGGTTGGTGTTCAGTTCGAGCGCGAACCGGCGCTCCTTCGCACGACCCAGGAAGTCGAGGTACTCGGGGTGCATCGTCTGCTCGCCGAAGAAGCCGAGCTCCACGTGGCTGGCGACGCGGTTGCACTCGTCGAGCGCGCGGTCGTAGGTCGCACTGGACATCAGTCCGCGCGTGCGGTTGAACGGCGACATGCCCGGCAGCGCGCCGTTCACCGCGCCCGCCTTCCCCAGCGAGTGGGGGCAGATCGGACAGCGGAAGTTGCACGCGTTCGTCAGCTCGAGAGCGACGCGCAGACGCTCGTTCGGGCCGTACTCCGGCGAGTTGGGCGCGTTCACCGCAGATCCGTCGACGAGGTGCCGAGGCGCGCGGAAGGCAGGGCCGAGCGCACCTTGCGGGCGACGATCGTGATGCGGCGACCCGCGGCGTAGTCGTCGTCGTGGTCGACGCCCAGAGCGGTGCCGAACGGCACGTCGAGCACCTCGCACGACAGGCCGAGTTCCTCGAGGACCGCGATCAGGCGCGCGCGGTTCGGTACGACCTTGCGGCGTGTGGACTCGATCGCGTTGAAGCGCAGATCACCGGGTTCGTCGATCAGGACCTCGTCGCCGTCCTGCACGCGCGTGTCCACGACCAGGACTTCGCGCGTCTGCTGCACGGCCCAGCGCAGGATCTCCTCGTAGTTGCGGACGTGATAGAGGATGCCCGCGCACAGCGTCACGTCGAACGGCCCGTGGTCGCGGATCGTCTTCCAGTCGGCCGCGTTCGCGATGTCGCCCTGTTCGAAGCGCCAGGCGCCTTCCGGCAGGAAGTCGTTGCTGCTCCAGTGCAGGCGCGCCTGGGCCACGTGTTCCGGGCGACCTTCGAGACCGAAGAGCTCCGATGCACCGGCGCGCGCCCACGCACTGGTCCAGTAGGCGCAGTTGCAGGCCAGGTCGAGCAGGCGCCGGCCGCGCATGTCGACGCGCTCGAGCACCGCATCCACGAGCATCTGCCGGCGGTGGGCCGTGCGCGACTCGAGGTACTGCGGCGTGCAGGGCGAGCCGAGGCCGGGCACCACACGGTGGCCAGCCAGCTCGACCGGGTAGAACCACGGGTGCAGGTCGGATGCGGCGCGGACGAGCTCGTCGTCGAGCGCGCCGTTCGCAGGTTCGGTGATCCCTCCGCCGATCGCGCGCGCGAGGCGGGCGGGGTCCACGTGGCCCGCCAGGTCGAGGCAGGCCAGTTGGAGCGGCTCGTCGTGGATCGCGATGCGGATCGCGGCGGCGGCCCGCAGGGCCTCGAGACCGGCTGCGTCCTCGGGCAGGGCGACGCAGCCCAGGCGCAGGCCGTGTGCGGTGCCCAAGGTCGCGGCGAAGGCGGCGCCGGCGGCTTCGGTGAACGCGGCCGCCGTTGTCGCGCGGCCGTCGAACACGCACAACAGCTCGAGGTCCGAGCGATTCGTGAGGACGCGTCCGTAGGTCGCGAGCAGGTCCCGGAGGCGCTCGCGCTCGCCGCCGCCGCACCAGACCAGGACGCGGGTGGGGGCGTCGACCGTCGGCGCCGTGTGCGAAGCGGCGCTCGGAGCCGTGTTCGACTCGTCTCGCGCAGCGCCGTCCGGGGCGCTCGAGGTCGGGTCCGTCGCCATGCCCGAGTTCGACGGCGAAGTCGACGTCGCCACGAACGCGCGCGCCACGAGGCGCCCACCGTCGACGCGCACGCGCGAGCCGTCGAAGCCCGCCGACTCCAGTTCGCGCTCGATGCGTGCGGCGGTCCACAGGGCTCCGTCCGCGCGCGCGCGCAGGGCCGTTTCGGCTCCGTCGCAGGCGCTCGGCGACGAGGCGGGATCGAGCAGAGCCGCGAGGGCCGCTCCGGCATCGGGCAGATCGAAGCGAAGCTCGCCGCCCGGCGCCATCCAGCGTCGCCACTCCGCCAGAGCCACGCGCACGCTCGCGGCGTCGGCCCGATCGAGCTCGCCCTTCGCTTCCACGCGCTGTGTCCGGCCGGTCGGAACGGATTCCGTCGAGGGGTCCGTCGAAGGCCTCCGGTCGACCTCCGACGTCGCGCCGTGGTCGAGGTGGAGCCAGCCGTCGCGGGGCGCGGAGCTCGCGCCGATGAGGATGCGTGTGGAGTCCATGGGCGTCGGGCCCTCGCGTGGTGGGGTTCGCCGGTAGAGCTGTGGCGCGGCGCTCGTCCCGGTCGGGACGGCCGCGCTCCCGGTCGAGGAGGGCCTCGTCACAGATCGACCGTCTGCGTCCCCGCCTCCAGTGGGCGGCGATCGGGCCGACCTCGCCGTCCCCGATGGGGCACGCTGCGTCCCGCGTCGAGCGCCTGCGGGACCTGTCCGAGGCGTCAGGAGGCAGGCGGGGCGTCCGGGCCTACCCTGTTCGTCATGGGCACCACATCGATCGGTTTCTGGGGGGCGGCGGGCACCGTCACGGGCTCGCGCTTCCTCGTCACCACGCCGAAGGCGCGCGTCCTTTTGGACTGCGGTCTGTTCCAGGGCCTCAAGGTCCTGCGCAAGCGCAACTGGAAGCGGCCCGGCTTCGATCCGAGCACCATCGACGCCGTCTTCCTCACGCACGCGCACATCGACCACTCGGGCTACCTGCCGCGCCTCGTGCGCGAGGGCTTCAACGGCGAGATCTGGTGCACGCGCGCGACCTACGACCTGTGCAAGATCCTGTTGCCCGACTGCGGGCGCATCCAGGAGGAGGACGCTCGCTACGCGGCGCGCAAGGGCTTCTCGAAGCACGCGCACCCCGAGCCGCTGTACACCGAGGAGGACGCGCTGGCGACGCTGAAGCGCTTCGCTCCGATGAAGTTCGACGAGGAGTTCGAGCTGCGCGACCTCACGGGTCGCTTCACACCCGCCGGCCACATCCTCGGTGCGGCGAGCGTGACCGTCGGCACGCCGGCCGGAAAGGTCCTCTTCTCGGGCGACCTCGGACGCGACGACGACATGGTCATGCCGCCGCCCGAGCCGCCCACCGATCCGGACTGGGTCGTGATGGAGTCCACCTACGGCGACCGCGAACACCCCGAGGACGATGCACTCGACGCGCTGGCGACGCCGCTCGTTCGGACGCTCGAGCGCGGCGGCACGGTCCTGATCCCGTCGTTCGCGGTGGCGCGCACCCAGGCGCTGCTGCTCGCGATCGCGGAACTCATGGAGTCGAAGCGCATCCCCGAAGTGCCCGTGTACGTGGACAGTCCGATGGCCACGAACGTGACCGAGGTCTACGCGGACCACGACCGGCTGCACCGCCTGACGTCCGAGCGCTGCGCCGAGGTCTTCGGTCGCGCGAAGTACACGCGCACGCCCGACGAGAGCAAGGAACTGAGCGCCGACATGCGCCGCAAGATCGTCATCAGTGCCAGTGGCATGTTGACCGGCGGACGCGTGCTGCACCACATCAAGGCCTTCGGGGGCGATGCGCAGAACCTGATCGTGCTCGCGGGCTACCAGCCGCCCGGGACGCGCGGGCGCGCGCTGCTCGACGGCGCGGGCGAGCTGCGCATCCACGGCCGCATGGTGCCGATCGAGGCCGAGGTGGTCTCACTGCCGTACTTCTCGGCCCACGCGGATCGCTCGCAGTTGGTGGATTGGCTGTCGAAGTGCCAGAAGCCGCCGCGCGGCACGTTCCTCGTGCACGGCGACCCCGAAGCGGCCGAATCCCTGCGTCAGACGGTGCGCGACCGACTCGGGTACGCGGTCGACGTGCCGGATCAGGGCGAGGTGGTCGAGCTGGACTGACGCGTGGCGACGGCCTCGAGCGGCGCGGCCCCGACGTCAACGCACGGGGCCGCGCAGGTACGGATCCCAGGGGATCGACGCACCGGGGGTCTCGAGCTGGCTCGTGCTGGGCGTGAGCAGGCGCGCGGGTTCCGCGGCGATCTGGAACGCCACCTGGGTGTCCGTGTTGATCACGAGGCGCGAGCCGTCGAGTTGGATGGGGCCGACCAACAGCTCGACCAGTTCGTTCTGCGCGCTCACGAGCGTGATGCGCACGTCCGGTCGCGCGGTGATCGACTCCGGCACCGAGCGCGGGTCGACGGCGCGCACCACCGGCACGCGGCCGAGGAACAGCGTGTAGCCGGTCGACAGGATCGGGTGGGCGCGCCGCCACGGATCGAGCGCCGAGTCGCGCACGTCCCAGGCGGTCAGGCCGGCCGCCAACTCCGGATCGACCACGCGCACCAGTTCGAAGCCGCTGCCATCCGCACGATCGACGAACACGCGCGCGAGGCCGCTCTCGAAGCCGACCCAGTCGGGCGGGACGACGAAGGGCAGCACCAGGGGCGGCAGCTGGTTCGGATCGAGGGTCGTGGGCGGCCGGAAGGCGCCGTCGATCGAGCGCGCCAGCCTCAACACCTCGTCCCGGGCCACGCCGTTCGAGACCCGCCGCACGGCGCCGTCGCGACCGACCATGAGCTCGGCCAGCACGTCGCCGCCGCTCTCGGGCTTCAGGGCGTCGGGACCGCGCAGCACCACGCGACGCGCGCGACCCTCGGTGAGATCGAGAGCGGCGAGGCGTCGCTCGAGTTCCGGGCCGGCGGCGACCGGTCCACCCGTCTCCGCTCGCGGCGTCGCGTCGAGGGGGCGCGCGGCCGCCAGCTCGCCGATCAACGCGGTGATGCGATTCGAGTCGGCCGGCGCGAGATGGTGTCCGAGACAACGCCAACGGCCGCGCACGCGCGCGAAGAGCAGCTCGCCGCCGTCCGCGTCGAACAGCGACAGGGCAGTGACGCGCTCCGGCGTTCCGTCCTCGCGCAGGATCTGCCCGGTCTCGTCCAGTTCGAAGAGCGGCACGAAGTCCGCGCGTTCGGCCCCGGGACGCGGTCCGATCCACGCGGTCACAGCCAGCGTGGCCAGGGCGACGACGAGGACGGCGAGGGTGGAGCGCGTCGACCGCGAGAGGGACGTCATCGGACGTCCTCCCGGCGACGTCCGGAGCGAGCGGTCGCGAGCCGGCGCACGAGTCCGAGCAGGAGCGCGAGCAGCGGCGCCGCCGCGAGCGCGACACCGCGCCACCGCAGGCGTGCGTCCGCCTCCACGAGTCCGATGCTGGCGTGCCGTTCGCTGCCGCGCGCGAGCGTTGCGAGCTCGCTCGGCAGCGCGAGGTCCGCCACGACCGCGGTCAGGAACTCGCGCGACCCGAAGCGCTCGTCGAACAGGCGACCGTTCGCGAACAGCGCGGAAGATCCGGCGAGCACGAGGCGACCGTCGGGTTCATGCGCGGCTGTGGACGGCGTTCCATCGGCCGCGGGTGCGTGCCCCGTCTCGTCGGCGGTCGGGAACGGGCCGCTGATCTCGGCCACCAGGGCGCGCGCACCGTCCTTGCGCACGTCGTCGCCGCGGCCGGCGAGCACGTCCTCGCCGAGATAGCCACCCTGCCAGTCGTAGGTCCAAGCCGCTGTGCTGGTCGAGGCGAGGACGCGCGCGCGCAGGCCGCGTTCGGTGAGTCGCTCAAGGTCGAGCACGAGCGCGCCACCGCCGTACCAGGGCAGGTCGCGCAGGCCGTCGAGCAGCGAGTCGGGCGCGTACGCCGCGGCGCTCGCGCGCACCTGGAACGGCAGTGCGCTGTCCTGTTCGGCGGTGGTCCGTCCGCGCGCGTCGCTCTCGGTGCGCACGTCCGCGCGGTCCTCGAACACGAGTGCGTCGAACACGAGATCGTTCGAGACCGTCGCACCGACGTCGGCGAACCACAGGTCGTCGAGGTCGTCGTTCGTCGGTCGCGGCCAGTGCACCACTTCGAGGTCGCGGCCTTCGAGCTGGCGCGCCACGAGTTCGTGCGCCTGGCCCGCGACGAACGCGCCGCCACCCGCGTGGAGATGCGCGGCGAGCACGTCGAGCACGGCGACGATGTTGCGTCGCGGCTGCAGCCACACGAGGGCGTCGGTGTCTTCGGGCAGGCTCGGCGCGTCGGCGTCGAGGTGCAACACGTCGAACCCGTCGCGCACGAGGCGTTCGCGCGCCGCGCTGAACACGTCGCTGCCGGTGGGGGCGAAGAGCTGGAGCTGTTGGAACTCGAGGTGCGCCTCGGCCGACGACAGGCGCGGCGTGGTGCTCGCCACGGCGACGGTCGCGCGTTCGCCGGTCGTCGCGCGCCACAGGGCGTGGGCCAGGCGGAACTCGAGCAGTTCGAAGGCGCGCGCGTCCTCGAACTCGACCGCTTCCGTGCGCTCGCCGACCGTCACGACCAGTCCGAGTCGCAGGCGCCGCGCCGTGCGGACGCCGTCCACGTCGCGCACGACGGTGCGTTCGGGGAGCGGCAGTCGCGCGCGTTCGGTCGCGTCGAGCGCATCGGGATCGAGGGACGCGAACGCGAGACCCGGCACCGCGTTCCCGAGCTCCGCCACGTGCGCGAGCGCGTCCCGGCTCGCCGCCCGCAGGTCGGCCGGCAGGCGGTGCGCGGCCGGCAGCACGAACTCGACGCGCGCCTCGCGGCCGCCCGCCGTCGCTGCGCGAGCGATCGCGACCAGCTGTGGTGCGAGGCTCGACGCGCCGCCGGGCAGAAGGCCGAACACGAGGCCGACGAGCGGGCCGAGCACGAGCAGCACGGCGGCCAGGATCGCGCTCGCGTGCGCGGCTGGGGAGCGGAAGAACGGTCGCGCGGCGCCGGACCGTGCGCCGCTCCGGCGACGCCGCACGAGTGCGACGGCGACGAGCAGCGCGGTCGGCAGTCCCAGACCCAGGGCGCGCCAGCCGAGCTCCGCCCCGCGGCTCGGCAGTTCGAAGACGGGCGGCGTCGCGTAGCGTCCACGCGCGGCGACCAGGCGCTCGGTCGTGGTCGCACCTTCGACGAGCAGGCGCAGCGCGCGCGCCTGGGTGCCGTCCTCGGCCCCCATGAACTCGTCGTGCAGAAAGCGCGGCGCGGCGCAGACCACGACGCGACCGCGCGCGGTGTCGTTCGGTTCGAGCTCCACGAGCAGCGGCAGCTTGGGCAGAGCGAGCCCGTTCGCGCGCGAGAGGTCCGCGGCCGGGACGCCGCGTTCGAGGTCCTGGTCCGGGCCCGGCGCGAACGAACGGTCGCTGCTGGTGGCGAGCACGTGCGCGCGCCAGCCCAGTTCGGTCAGGCGCGCCTCGTCGAGCGCCAGCGCCGTGGGGGAAGCGGCGACGAGCGTCGCGTTCGGCTGGCCCGCGTAGCGCCGGAAGTCCTGGTTGGGAGCGATCGCGCGCAGGGCGAAGGGCAGGCGCAGGATCTGGTCGCTGTTCGTCCCGGGCTCCCGGGCGAGCATCTCCACGCACATCTCGTCGAACAGCAGCGCGTCGAGTTCCTCGAGTGCGAAGGCCGACCACAGCGGTGCGAGGTCGACCGCGCGCCGAGTGCTGACGACGGTCGCCGCGGCGCTCGGGTCGTCGCTGGCGCGCTCGATCCGGTCCTCGCGCGCGCCGGCGGTGACGATCGCCGAGGCGCCGCGGGCGAGCAGCGTCTCGACCCGAGCCAGCGCTCCCGCCGCGAGCTGTTCCGCGTTCGGTTCGAGCCACACGAACAGGTCGGCGGTCTGGAGCGCGCTCTCGACGCTCTCACCGTTCGAGGTCGCGCCCTCGAAGTCGGTGAAGTCGACCAGTTCGCCGAGGCGCGAGAGCTGGGCGCGCACGAGTCCGTAGCCGGCTCCGGGGGCGCAGAGGGCGATGCGCGGGCGGGTGGGGCGCTCGAACAGCTCGAGATGCGCCTCGATCCGACGTTGCAGTTGGTCCAGGTCGTCCGGCACCAGGCCTTCGAGCAGCACCGTCCGACCGTTCGCGCCCGAGAGCTCGACCGTGGCGAACACCGACGCCTCGCTCCAGCCGTCGCGGCGCACCAGCCGGACCCGTCGCTCGGCCACACCGCGCGCCGTGGCGAACGCGCGCGCGTCCGGGTCCGCGCCCGGGTGCACGAGCGTCCAACCGAAGCGGCCATCGGTCGCGCGCTCGAGCCGCTCGAACAGCTCGGTCAACTCCGACTCGAGCCCGCGCAGGGCGGTCGGCAGGTCCTCGCGCTCGGTCACGTAGAGCGTGGCCAGCACGGGAGTCGAGTGCGCGTCGATCGCCGCCACGAGCGCCGGTTCGGGCGCCAGCCGCAGCGCGCGTCCGACCTCGACCGAAGCGGTGCGCTCGCCCACGCGCGCCGTCACCTGCAGCGCCGCGGCCAGGCACAGGACAAGCGCAACGAACCAGAAGAGGGTCCGCGCCATCAGTCGCGGTGGCCGTCGAGAAAGCGCGCGGTCGCCCACAACAGCGCGGCACTGCCGAGGATCGCGTACGCGGCGCTGTCGAGCGTCAGTCGTCCGGCGGCCCAGCGCTCCATGTGCGGCAGGATCGAGACGCGCTCGAACAGGAACGAGCCGGCGGCCAACTGGGGCGCGAGTCCGTCGAGCACGCCGACCACTTCTTCGCGGCCGGTCAGCACGAGGAACAGTCCGAGCACCGTCGCGACGACGAAGGCCACGACCTGGTCACGCGTGAGCGCCGAACAGAGTCCACCGAGCGCGAGCAGCAGCGCCCCCGCGCCGAACGCGCCCGCGAAGCCACCTGCGAGACGCGCGCCGTCGGGTTCGCCGAGGACGAACAGCATCACTACCAGCGGCGCCGCCGTCGCGAGCAGGACCGCCAACATCGCGAGCAGCGCCAGGTACTTGCCGAGCACCGCTTCGAACGTGCGCATCGGCAGGGTCAGCAGCAGTTCGACCGTGCGGTGCTTGCGCTCCTCGGCCCACGAACGCATCGCGAGCGCGGGCAGGAACACCGCCAGCAAGAGGGGCAACACGTCGAAGTACGCGTCCAGCTCGAGCCGCCCCGCGAGGAAGAACTCGTTCATGAACAGCGCGTTCGCGAGCAACCCGAAGCCCGCGATCTGCACGTAGGCGATCGCCGAGTCGAACGTGGCGCCCAACTCGCGGCGCGCGACCTCGATGGCGCCCCTCACGAGTGGACCTCGCTCGCGGCGGGCCGGTCGCGCACGAGTTCGAGCACCAGGGCCTCGAGGGTCGTGCCGGCGGCGCTGGCTTCGTCCTGCAACGTCGCGATCGCGGCGTCGCGCACCAGGCGGCCGCGGTGGATCACGAGTACGCGGTCGCAGATCGCCTCGACCTCGGCCAGCACGTGGCTCGAGAACAGGATCGCGCGCCCGTCGCGCAGCTCGAACAGGAAGTCGCGGAAGGCCGCGACCTGGACGGGATCGAGGCCGTGCGTCGGCTCGTCGAGCAGGATCGCGCGCGGGTCGTGCAGGAGCGCCGCCGCCAGGCCGATGCGCTGGCGGAAGCCCTTCGAACACTGGTTCACGCGCTTGTGGAGCACGTCGCCGAGGGTGCACGCGTTCGTGACCCAGGCCATGCGCTCCTCGAGCCGTGCCCCGCGGATGCGCCGCGCGCGACCGACGAAGCGCAGGAACGCGTCGACGTTCATGCCCTCGTACAGCGGGTTGTGCTCGGGCAGGTAGCCGAGCACGCGTCGCACCGCCAGCGGGTCCGTGCGCGTGTCGTGACCGGCCACGCGGATCGTGCCCGACGTGGGCTCGGCCCAGGTGGCGATCGATTTCAAGAGCGTCGACTTGCCCGCGCCGTTCGGGCCCAGGAAGCCGACGATCTCGCCCGGGGCGATGCGCGCCGAGAAGCGCTCGACGGCCAGGTCGCGCCCGTAGCGCTTGGTGAAGTCCTCGACCTCGATCATGGAGCGAGGAAGGTAGCAGAGGGCCGACGGATCCCGGTCATGCCTGGAGCCCTCGAGGCGCCGCTCGACCGCGCGTTCCTCCGCAGTGGTTCAGTCCTTCGACGTTCCGCGCTCGACCCGGACCGAGCGCGCTCCGAAGAACTCGGCGAAGCGCGCGTTGGCCCAGTGGTCGGCGTTCGACGCCATGGTCGAACGCGGGAGCAGTCGCGGGCGGCTCGGGGGCGGGTCGAGGACGACGTCGCCGCCCGTGCGAGCCGCCGCGTACCAGTCCGCGCGCGCCGCGCTCCAACGCTGGGGCCGTCCGTCCTCGAGGTCGGCGACTCCTGCGCGCAGCGGGCCGGGCATGGCGAGACCGACGAGCACGAGCGCGAGACCCACCGCCAGGATGCCGCCGTTCACAGGCCGCGAGGAGCTGGCACCGGCGCGCGCGGCGATCGCGACCGCTCCGAGGACGAACACCACATGTCCGACCGCGAGGAGTCGATGGGGGACCCAACCGCCCGTCAGCACGGCGGGGGCGAGGAGTGCCGCGACGCTGGCCGCGAGCCACCAGGCGACGCCGGTCCACGGCGAGCGCGAACGGGCGGGCGCGGTCGGGCGCGCAGTCGCACCGCCGCGCGCCGCCTGGGCGAAGGCCACGAGTACGGCACCGATCAGGAGCGGATCGAACGCCCAGTCGGGCAGGTGCAGCGCGAGCCGTTCGAAGGCGGGCGCGAGCTGTGCCGCTGCGTCGCGCTCGGCCGCGAGGGTCGCGCGGGCCCGTTCGCCGTTGCCGGGTGCGACGACCACCACGATCAGGCCGATCACGGCGGCGGCGAGTGGTGCGCGGACGCGGCGTTCGTGCAGGGCCAGGGCGCCGAGCGCGAGGACGCACAGGCCACCGACGACCTCGTGCAGACCGCTCGCGGCGACGGCGAGGACGCACGCACCGGCCGCGGCGCCGGATCTGTGGACCTGCGCGAGGCCGACCGCTCCCAGGGCGGCGCCGAGCGCGACCAGGTACGTGATCGCGCCGCTGATCCAGAAGAACGTCTCGGCCACTTCTTCGGTCCCGAGTGCAGCGAGGACGAGCGCGAACAGGGCGACCGCACCGACCGCCGCCGGCCCGCGGCGCAGGGCGAGCGTTCCGCGCAGGGCCAGGTACAGCCCGCTCGCGAACGCGATCCACGCGCCGAGCAACAGCGCCGTGTCGTGGCGCACCGGATCGAGCGCGCCGAGCAGCCCGCCCAGGAATGCGAACGACAGCCAGCGCCCCGACCAGTGCAGGTACTGGTGCGCGGCGAACTCGAACGGTCCGCTCGCCGCACCGCGCACGGCGAAGGCGAAGTCGTCGTCCACCGGCTCGCTGAACACGAGCGTGGCCAGCGCGGTCGCGAGACAGGCGGCGACGGCGAGGGCCAGAGCGCCCAGGACGACTCGTCGCAATAGGGAAGCGGAACCTGCGCTCATCCCGAGCACCGCTTCAGTGCGCGTGTGATCAGGTCGTCGTACTTCTCCTGTGTCACCTCGAGTACGGCGACGACGGTGGTCGGGCCGCGGTATCCGGAGGTCGGCCGGATGATCAAGGCGAGTTCGAGCGCTTCTTCGAACGTCTCGTCGCTGTGCTGGCTGGTCAGGAGCACATCGCCGTCCGCATCCGGAGGCCGTGTTCCATCCACCTCGAGCATGACGTCGGTCCAGTCCACGGAGTCCTCGACTTCCTCGCAGCCGTCGCCCCATGCGCAGACGCAGCCGCAGTTGGTGGCGATCAGTGCGTTCGAGAACGCCTCGAGTTCGTCCGCGGTGGCGTGCTCCGCATCCCACACGACGAGCGCCACGTAGCCGCGCGGCAACCGCTCCAGCACGCCGGTCGCGTCACTGGGATCGTCGATGCGAACGCGAAGCATGTCACGCCCCGACTCGGCGTCGCGACCGACGGGTTCCGGCCGGGCATCCATCGGTCTGGGCACGCTCCGGCCGGCGGCTCAGAGCCCGCCCGCCGCGACGAGCACGACGACCAACAGCGCGAGCATCCCCAGGCCGTGCACCACGAGCCCGAGCAGAGCGAGCTTCGCCCCGCGCGGGGCACCGCGCTTCACCCGTTGGCGCAGGGGCGTCGCGTCGCCCTTCGGCCACGCGTCCTTCGGCAGCGGCACGACCGGACAGGAACGCCACAGCATCAACGTCGAGCCCGGCATCAAGAGCGCGAGCACCGCGGTCGCACGCATCCAGGTCCCGAGCCACGGGTGCTCGGTGATGTTCTGGTCGGCGGCGAGCTCGGGCATGCTCGCCACCAGGACGGCCACGAGCACCAGTGCGACCGCTCCGTTCACGAGGCAGACCCACGGGCCGATCTTGTTCGGCAGCTCCCAGCCGGTCATCGCGACGTTCCCGCGGCGGCGCCGGTCCCGGCCGACTCGCGCGCGCGCAGGTGGCAGGCGGTGCGGCAGGTCGTGCTGTCCGCCACTTCTTCCAGGTGGGGAACGATCGTGGTGCAGGGCAGCTCGACCTCCTTCGTCATCTCCTGGCAGCGCGGGTGGAACGTGCAGCCCGTCGGCGGGTGCGTGGGGGACGGCACGTCGCCCGTCAGCACGATGCGTCGGCGCGCGCGTTCGAGCACCGGATCGGGCACGGGGATCGCCGACAACAGCGCGCGCGTGTACGGGTGCTGCGGACGCGCGTACAGCTCGTCGCGATCGGCGATCTCGGCCACGCGGCCCAGGTACATGACGGCGATGCGATCGCACAGGTGCCGCACCACGGCCAGGTCGTGCGCGATGAACAGGTAGGCCAGGTCGAAGCGCTGCTGCAGGTCCTTCAAGAGGTTGAGCACCTGGGACTGGATCGACACGTCGAGCGCGGAGACCGGCTCGTCGCAGATGATCAGTTCGGGCTCCAGCGCCAGCGCGCGTGCGATGCCGACCCGTTGCCGCTGGCCGCCGGAGAACTCGTGCGGGTAGCGGTTGATGTGACGGGGATTGAGGCCCACCGCGTCGAGCAGCTCGAGCGTCTTCAACCGGCGATCGCGCGGCTTCTTCGTCGTGTGCAGCTCGAGCGGCTCGGACAGGATCGAGCCCACCGTCATGCGCGGGTTCAAGCTGGCGTACGGGTCCTGGAAGATCATCTGCATGCGGCGACGCAGCGGCTTCCAGCCCTCCGAGCGCAGGCCGGTGAGCTCCACGCCGTCGAAGCGGATCGAGCCGGACGTGGCCGGTTGCAGTCCGATCACGCAGCGCGCGGTGGTGGACTTGCCGCAGCCGGACTCGCCGACCAGACCGAGGCTGCGCCCGCGTTCCAGTTCGAACGACACGCCGTCCACCGCGTGCAGATGGCCTTCGGGCTTGCTGAACAGACCCTTCGAGCCGTAGGGGAACTTCTTGACGAGGTCGCGGACGACCAGGAGCGGTTCGCTCATCGGGTTTCCTCCTCGCCGCTCGCGATCGTTCCTCGGGCCGCCAGGCGCGCGCGTTCGTGGCAAGCGGAAGCGCGACCCCCGAAACCGTCGAGTTCGCCCAGCTCGGGCGCCTCGGTCGTGCAGCGATCCACGCGCCAGGCGCAGCGCGGCTCGAACGAACAGCCGGGCGGCAGGTGCGCCAGGTCCGGCGGTTGGCCGTCGATCGACGAGAGGCGTTCGTTCGGATCGCCCGTCAGGGTCGGGATCGAGGTCAACAGGCCTTCGGTGTACGGGTGCAGCGGTCGTTGGAACAGCGGCAGTGCGGCGGCGCGTTCGACCACGCGGCCGGCGTACATGACCTGCACCTTGTCGCTCATGCCCGCCACGACGCCGAGGTCGTGGGTGATGAGGATGATCGCGGTGCCGTGGTCCTTCTGCAGGCGTTGCATCAGCTCGAGGATCTGGGCCTGGATCGTCACGTCGAGCGCGGTGGTCGGCTCGTCGGCGATCAGCACCTTCGGGTTGCACAGAAGGCCCATCGCGATCATCACGCGCTGGCGCATGCCGCCCGAGAGTTCGTGCGGGTAGGCGTCGAGGCGCTCTTCGGGCGAGGGGATGCCCACGTCGCCCAGAGCCTTCGCACAGCGCGTGCGCGCGGCCCGGCGCGTGATGCCCTCGTGGGTCTCGAGCACCTCCGACAGCTGGCGTTCCACCGTGATCAGCGGGTTCAGGCTGGTCATCGGGTCCTGGAAGATCATCGACATCCGGCCGCCGCGGATGCGCCGCAGCTGCTTCTGCGAGAGCTTGGAGATGTCCTCGCCCTCGAAGTGGATCGACTCGGCCGTGACCACGCCGGGGGGCGACGGGACGAGGCCCATGATCGCGAGGCTCGTGACCGACTTGCCCGAACCGGACTCACCGACGATGCCGAGCGTCTCGCCCTCCTCGATGGAGAACGACACGTCGCGCACCGCTTCGACCGTGCCCTGGTGCGTCTCGAAACGCACGTTCAAGTGTCTGACGTCGAGCACGGCCATCAGTCCTTGCCTCGCAGTTTGGGGTCGAGGGCGTCGCGCAGTCCGTCGCCGAGGATGTTGAGGGCGAGGAGCGTGGCGGCCATGGCGGCGGCGGGATAGATCACGAGCCACCAGAAGGTCTTGATCGAGCTGATGGCCTCGCTGCCGTCCACGGCCAGAAGGCCCCAGGACACGCGGGGCGATTCCACGCCGAGTCCGAGGAACGACAGGAAGGCCTCGAACAGCATCACCTGAGGAATGGTGAGCGTCAGGTACACGATCACGACCGACAGGACGTTCGGGACGATGTGCACGAAGATGATCCGCGCGCTGCTGGCGCCGACGACGCGCGCGGCCTCCACGAACTCCTGGTTCTTCAGGCTCAGCACCTGACCACGCACCACCCGGGACATGGTCAGCCAGTAGATGGCTCCGATGACCAGGTAGAAGACGGTCATGCGGTTGATGCCGTAGCCCTCGAGCGTCTCCCGGTGAGCGTTCAGGAACGTGATCAGGAAGATGACCACGAAGATGAACGGGATCGAGTACAGGACGTCGACGATCCGCATCATCAGGTTGTCGACGCGCCCGCCGAGGAATCCCGCCGTCGCGCCGTAGGTCACACCCAGGATCAGGCTGACGAGGGAGGCGATCAGGCTGACCTGGATCGAGATGCGGCTACCCCAGACGATGCGGCTCAGGACGTCGCGGCCCTTGCTGTCCGTGCCGAGCAGCGGTCCGACCTGCCAGGTGCCGAAGATCGCCTCGCGCACGCGCAGCATCCAGCGGTCGAAGAAAGGAAGGTCGGTCCACAGGCCGGCGCGGTACTGCACGTCGAGCAGCTCGGCGCCGGCGGGCAGCATGGAGCGGCCGTCGGCCAGGCGTTCCTCGAGGACGCCGCGCAGGCCGGTCTCACCTTTGTTGCGCGGAGCATCGAAGAAGCGGTGCACGACGGCGTAGCGCTGGATGCGCGTCCCGGGGACGTTGCCGGGCTTCTCGTAGACGACCGGCTCGCGGCCGGTGGCCGATTCGATCCAATCGAGGACCTGCGGATCACCTTCGACGACCTGCGGACGCGCTGCGGGCGGATCGCTGGGGAGCGTGACGTCGACGTAGGTCCGGTGCTGCCAGCCGTCGTCGAAGAGGCTGCCGAAGGAACGCGTCGCTCCCATGCCGAACTCTGTGAACGCTTCGGTGTCCACGTCGTCCGGCGCGGCGCGATCGACGCGCGGGTTCGCCTCCCAGGGCCAAAGCGGTGCCCGGGGTTCGATCTGCAGGTTGAGCTGACTTGGCGACGCGAGCGGGAGCAGCGGCGCGAAGAAGGACATCAGGCCGAAGGCGGCGAGGAACAGCAGGCTGACGTAGGCCGAGCGATTGCGCCGCAGTCGGCGCCAGGCGTCCTGCCACAGGCTCTCGCCCTTGAAGGCTTCGGCCTCCTCCATCAGCTTCTCGAGGCGCGCGGACTCGGCGTCAGCGGCCTCGTCCTGCGCCGTACTCGCGGCCGTCGTGGTGAAGTTCTCCGACATGTCAGGACTCCTCCAACTTGATCCGCGGGTCGAGCAGCGTGTAGGCCAGGTCCACGAGCGTGTTCAGGCTGTACACGAGCACCGTGTAGAGGATCGTGACGCCCATCGCGAGGGTGTAGTCGCGGTTGAGCGCGCTGTTGATGAAGTGCGAGCCCGTGCCCGGGATGCCGAACAGACGCTCGATCACGAGGCTTCCGGTCAGGATGCCCGCGACCGCCGGACCGAGGTAGCTGACCACCGGCAACAGGCCGCCCTTGAGCGCGTGACGGAAGAGCACCAGTCGATCCGGCAGACCCTTCGCGCGAGCGGTGCGGATGTGGTCCTGGCTGAAGACCTCGAGCATCCCTGTGCGCGTCAGGCGCGCGATGTAGGCCGCGAACGGCGCGCCGAGCGCGAGTGACGGCAACAGGATGTGACGCGGTGCCCCCCAACCGGCCACGGGCAACGCTTCCACGTTGAACGCGATCCACATGATCAGGAAGCCCGCGATCACGAAGTTGGGCAGAGCGATGCCCATCGTCGCCACGAGCCGCAGCGACAGGTCCCAACCCGTTCCGCGCCGCAGGGCCGACGCGACGCCGGCGGTCAGCCCGAGCAGGAGCGCCCACAACAGGCCGATCGAGCCCAGCGCGACCGAGATCGGTAGCGACTGGCCGATGATGTCGTTGACCGAGAAGTCCTTCAGCTTGAAGGAAGGGCCGAAGTCGAACGCCAGCACGCCGCCGAACAGGTCGGTGCGGTAGCGCGCGTTCGGGACGGTGCGCGTGGTGGCGGAAGGGTCGTCGTTCGCCGCCGCCTCGCGGGCCGAGACCGGTTCCTCGATCGTCTTCGTGCTGAAGATGCCCGAGGTCTCGTCCAGGTTGAACGGGCCGATGTACTGGACGTACTGCTTCCACTGGGGCCAGTCGAGGTGGTACTGGCGCTCGATGTTCGCCTTGATGACCGGGTCGATCTCACGCTCGCCGTCGAACGGACCGCCCGGCACGTTGCGCATCAGGAAGAACGACAGGGTGACGACGGCCCACAGGGTGAGCGCGCCCCACAGCAGTCGCCGTAGGAGGAATGCGAGCATCGCGGGTCAGTCGTGGAGGGGGGAGAGGCGCTGGCGCGGGTCGCCGTCCGGGAAGCGGCCACGCGGTGCGGAGGGCGGGTAGATGCCGCCCTTCGGTCCGGGAGCGTCCACGACCGCGTTGGTCTCGTAGTACTCGGGCTGCGTGGCGCGGTAGGCGTCCAGCTCTTCGTCGCTGCGCAGGTACCACCACTTGGGGAACTGCTCGTTCAAGAGGTTGCCGGGGAAGCCGCCCACGCGCGGATTGAGCATGTTCTGCGTCACGTACGAGTAGATCGGGATGACGGGCAACTCGTCCATCAGGATCGCCTCGGCCTCGCGGAAGTACTCGAAACGCTGCGCTGGATCGCGCTCCTTCTTGGCGGCGTAGATCAGCTCGTCGTAGCGCGCGTTCCCCCAGCCGGTCTTGTTGTTCTCGCCGCCGTCCAGGAACAGGTCGAGGAACGTGTTGGGGTCGATGTAGTCGCCGATCCAGGCCGAACGCGACACGTCGTAGTCGAGGTTGGTCTGGCTGCCGAGGTAGACCTTCCACTCCTGGTTCGCGAGCTTGGCGGTCAGGCCGAGGTTGCGCTGCCAGGAGTCGGCCACGACCTCGGCGATGTCCCGGTGCGCCTCGGACGTGTTGTAGAGGATCTCGATCGTCGGCAGCGGCTTGCCGCCGGCGCCGTAGCCCGCTTCCTTCATCAGCGCCGCAGCTTCCCGACAGTCGTCGGCGAAGGTGACGTCGTAGTTGCCGTCGAGGTCGGCCTTGCGCTCCATCTCGGCGTACTCGTAGCCGTCCATGCCGTAGGGCACGAACGAGTACCAGGGGATCTGGCCCGACTTCGTGATCTTCTCGGTGATGCGCTTGCGGTCGATCGTCAGGGCCAGTGCGCGGCGGATGCGCGGGTCGTCGAACGGTTCACGCGTGACGTTCACGCGGTAGAAGTACGTGCCGAAGTAGGGCATCGGGCTGTAGTCCTCGCGTTCCAAGAGACGCGGAACGAGCATGGTCGGGACCACGTCCAACCAGTACGCGTCGCCCTGCAGGTACAGGTTGAGGCCCGTCGTGTAGTTCTCGACCGCCAGCGCGTCGATCGACTGGAACGCGACCGCGTCGGCGTCCCAGTAGAGTTCGTTCTTCTCGAGGCGGATGCGGTCGTTCACCCTCCGGAAGCCCACCTTGTAGGGCCCGTTGGTGACGATGTTCTCGGGTTTCAGCCACTCGAGCTTCCACGCATCGCCCGGGTACTTCTCCATGGCCTCGGCGATGTTGCGCTCGTTGACCGGGAACATCGGGTAGAAGCCCGTCAGCTGGAGGAAGAACTCGGTCGGCTTCTCCAGCACGACCTCGAGCGTGAAGTCGTCGGCCGCTCGGATGCCCACCGTGTCGAACGACAGCGTCGGGGCGCCCGTGTTGGGATCGACGGTGGTGGTGTAGGCCTTCGCGCCCTTCACGTACCAGAGCTGGTAGGCGTACTCGGCCGCGGTGAGGGGGTTGAGGAAGCGCTCCCAGGAGAAGACGAAGTCGTGAGCGGTCAGTTGGTCGCCGTTCGTCCAGAACGCGTTCTCGCGGATCTTGAACGTGTAGACGAGACCGTCGTCGCTGATCGTCCAGGACTCGGCCATGCCCGGAAGGGCGGCCAGGGTCTCGGGGTCCTTCACCGTCAGGCCCTCGAAGATCGCGCGCAGGATGCGGCCCTCGGGCACGCCGGTCACCACGGCCGGGTCGAGGGTCGCGACCTCGGTGCCGTTGTTGAAGGTGAAGTCGGCGGGGGGGAGCTGGCTCTTGGAGAGCGACCAGGCCGCCAGGACGAGCGGCAGTGCCAGCAGCACCGGCGGCAGCACCGTGCGCACCAGGCTCGCCCCGCCCCGGCGCGACTCGGAGCCCGGGCGCGGACCCCGGCGCGGGGGCGTCCCAGCGGACGGAGCGAATCCCAGGGCGGCGGTCGGGCGGGTCGAGATGCGCTTACGTCTTGTCAGCATTGGGCTTAGGGTGACCAGGCGGCCCCGGGGCGGCGCCTCCGACGGCCTCCGACGGCGGGCCGGGTCCGTCTGGGACCGTCTCGTATATCCTGTGCAGCCCTCGCGGGCCAGAACCGCCGCCGGACAGCCCCCACGGGCCGTGCGGGCGGCGGCTCTCGCATCCGCTCGACATCGCAGGCTCCCACACGATCAACACCATGGGTTCGACGCCGTCCCTCTCCGCCACCCGCCGAAGCCGCTTCCAGGGCGCCTTCGCCGCCGGTTCCGCACTGGTCCTGCCCGCCGTGCTGTGCGGCTCGTTCCTGGGTGGCTCGGCCCTGGCCCAGGAGGAGACGGTCGGCGCCGGCCCGCGCCCGATCGACGAGTTCCACCCGGCCACGCGCGCCGGCGAGCCCCAGCCCCGGCCGGCCTACGGTGGACGGGTGACCCTGCACCTCGAGTCGATGCCCGAGAACATCAACCGGGCGGTCGAGAACTCGGCGGTGACGCGCGAGATCCACCACTCCCTGCACGAGTCCCTGGTGCGCCAGGACTGGGAGAGCTGGGAGTACGAGCCGAACGTGGCGGCGAGCTGGATCACCGAGGACCTGATCGCGATCAAGCCGGAGTTCGCCGACCGCTACCAGACCCAGCAGGTGGCCGACGGCACGGCGCCGCTCGGGCTGAAGGTCAAGGTCCTGATCCCCATGGCGGAGCGCACGTCCGAGGACGTCACCCAGCGCGAAGTCACGGGTGTCTTCGGTCGGGCGGAGGAGACGGAGGGCGGCTGGAAGCTGACACCGGTCGCGAAGGGCAACCCGCTGCCGGAGGGCGGCATCACGGTGCCGAAGGAGCACGTGCTCCAGGTCGAGCTCGGCTGCGTGTTCACGTTCAGCCTGCGCGACGACGCGCTCTGGCACCCGACCGAAGGCTTCGACGCGCACGCGCTCGACGCGCGCGACGTGCAGTTCTCATGGGACATCTTCAACAACCCGAACGTGGACTGCGACGAGATCCGCTTCCAGTTCGTGAAGATCACGCGCGGTGACGTGGTCGACGAGCGCACGGTCCGCTTCTTCTACGAGAGCCAGTACTTCGCGGCACTCGGTTCGGTCGGCGTGGACATGATGCTGCTGCCGTCGCACCTGTACGACCTGTCGGACCCCGACAACCCGCGGTACGACGCGGCCATCGCTCCGGGCGGGGACAGGTACGATCCCGACGAGTTCGCCAAGGTCCAGGGCGACTGGATCAACGACACGGAGTACAACCGCGAGAAGTTCGTCGGTCTCGGCCCGTACCGCATCTCGAAGTTCAACCAGCAGCTCATCGAGGGCCAGCGCTTCGACGGCTACTTCGACAAGTCGCGCGCCGGCTACTTCGACGAGATCCGCTGGCGCCTCGTGGACAACGACGACGCGGCCTGGGTCGCGCTGATCAACGGGGAACTCGACTTCATGTATCGAGTGCCCTCCAGCTACTACACCGGCGAGCAGACCCAGAAGAAGATCTTCACCGACACCTTCTACAAGGGCTACTTCTACACGGGTTCGTACGGCTTCGTCTGTTGGAACCTCAACCGTCCGGCGCTGAAGGACGCGGCGGTTCGACGGGCCCTGGCGATGGCGTTCGACGGCGACGAGTACCTGCGCACGAACTACAAGGGACTCGCTCACCGCGTCACCGGTCCGTTCCCCTACAACTCGTCGGCCTACGACCACTCGGTGAAGCCGCTGCCCTTCGACCCCGAGGCGGCGATCTTCGAACTCGAGGACGCCGGTTGGTACGACCGCAACGGCAACGGCATCGCCGACAAGGACGGCATCGAGCTCGACCTCGAGTTCCTGATGCCCTCGGGCAACAAGGCCAGCCAGACGCTGGGCGAGAAGATGCAGGAGAGCTTCGCCGAGATCGGGGTGCGCATCAGCATCCGCGAGCTCGAGTGGGCCACCTTCATCGAGCGCCTGCAGAACCGCGACTTCGACGGCGGGAACCTGGCCTGGATGCCCGACCTCGAGAGCGACCCCGAGCAGGTCTGGCACTCGCGCTGGGCGGACAAGAACAGCTCGAACTTCTCGGCCTACGGCAACCCGGCGGTGGACGCGCTCATCGAGCGCGGCCAGCGCGAGCTCGACAAGGAGAAGCGCACCGCGATCTGGAACGAGATCCACCGCCTGATCTACGCCGACATGCCGTACCTCTTCGGCTACAACGTTCCGCGCAAGTTCGCGCTGAAGAAGGAGATTCGCGGCTTCCAGTCCTTCGCGATCCGACCCGGGTACGCCGTGCGGTTCTGGCACTATCCCGCGGGCCATCCCGGCACGCGCGCGACGCTCGAGCGCCAGTAGCCCCGAAGCGTGCTCGTCTTCATCCTGCGGCGACTGCTGCTCATGATCCCGACGACGCTCGGGGTCGCGGCGGTCGTCTTCACGATCTTCCAAGCTGCTCCCGGCGACGCCGCTACCGTCATGCTCGGTGCGAGCGGCGGCGGTGAGATGGGAGGGAAGTCCGACTTCGAGTCGCGCAAGCGCGCGTTCGAGATCGAACACGGACTGGACCGCAACCCGGTCATCCAGTACCTCGACTACATCGGGCCCTTCAACCTCTCGCGCGACGGGCACTCGTGGTTCGACTCGCCCTACTCCGAACGGGAGGTGGAGCGCGTCGAGCTCGATGGCGGCGGCGAGGCCGTCTACGGCAAGCCGCTGCGGATTCCGTTCCCGCCCGACGTGCCGGAGGAGGTGCGACCGGTCCTGGAGGGTCACGCGCTGACCCTCACCCAGGACGACGCCACCGAGTCCGAGCGGAGCGCCGCGGCGGAAGCACTGGTGGAAGCCGGAGCCGATGCCTGGCCCGCGGTCCTGAGCGCCTTCCAGCGCCAGGAGGTCCGGCTCGACGACCTCGAGACCCTGCGGCGTCTGGACGACGTGGCGAGTCGCATCGTCGCTCGCACGGGCGGCGGCGACGTCGGGTTCGCGAGCCTGCTCGACGGCGACGAGCCGCGGGCCAACGACGTCCTGCGCTCGTGGTTCGGCTGGTACTACACCGAGGGCGGTGGTGACCGCGTCCAGAACTCGGGCGAGAACCCCTGGGGCGGTCTCGTGCTCTTCGACCTCGGCAACGAGATCCAGAGCGGGCTCGACGTCAAGGAGGAGCTCTGGCGGCGCCTCCAGGTCACCGTGCCGCTCTCGATCATCGCGGTGCTCATCAGCTATCTGATCGCGTTGCCGCTCGGAATCTTCTCAGCGCGCAAGCAGGGCACTCTGATCGACTCGTTGATCACGGTCGTCCTCTTCGTCCTCTACTCGATCCCGACGTTCTGGGCCGGACTGATGCTGATCCTGGCGTTCGGCGTCACGGGGCCGGACTGGTACCTGTGGCCGGAGTTGCCCGTGCTCGGGCTGCACGACGCCGACGCCGACACGCTCGGCCCACTGGCCTACGCCTGGGACTACGTCCTGCACATCATCCTGCCGGTCGCGACCCTTTCGTACGGCGGCTTCGCGTACATCTCGCGTCTCATGCGCTCCGGCATGCTCGACGTGATCCGGCAGGACTACATCCGCACCGCGCGTGCGAAGGGCCTGTCGGAGAAGGTCGTCATCTACAAGCACACCCTGCGCAACTCGCTGATCCCCGTGATCACGCTCTTCGCCTCCGTGTTGCCGATCCTGATCGGTGGTGCGGTCATCGTCGAGATGATCTTCAACATCCAAGGCATGGGGAAGTACGCCTACGACGGCCTCCTGCGGCGCGACTTCAACATCATCATGGCCACGACGATCTTCGTCGGCGTGATGACCCAGTTCGGGATCCTGATCTCCGACGTCGTCTACTCGCTCGTCGACCCGAGGATCCGCCATGACTGAGCCGACCACCAGGACCACCGGGAACGACGGTGGGGGCGAGTGGGGCGACGCCGAGGCCGACGGGTCCAAGCACTACTCCAAGGACTACTGGGACATCGTGTTCCACCAGTTGTCGAGGCATCGCCTCTTCAAGGTGGGCGTCGCGGTCCTGGCGCTGATGTACGGCGTCGCGATCTACGCGCCGTTCCTGGCGGGCGACAGGCCCTTCAAGATCACGGGCGTCGACGTGGAGGAGTACGGCACCGCCCTGCGCCTCTTGAGCCCCGTGGCATCCTCGATGCGCGGGCTCGTCCTGCAGAGTCCCGAGGACTACGACGCCAACCGCAGCGAGACGTCTCCGGCCACCCTCGAGGAGGCGATCGCGGTCGAGCGCGAGGCCGCGGCCATCCAGCTCGGGATCCTGCGCACGTACGCTCCGGACGCCGCCGAGGAACCGTTCGACGCCTACGAGGACGCCCTCGACGCGGCGATCGCTGCCTTCGAGAGCGGCGACAGCGACGCCGCCGGCGAGGCGGTGGGCGAGGCGCGGAGCCTCGCGCGCAGCCTGCGCACGAGCCACAAGGGCATCGTTCCGCCCGAGTTGCTCGCCGCGCGCGCAGCCGCCGAAGGCGAGACGGTCGAGTCGAGCGCCGCGGACGAAGAGCCCACCGAGGGCATCGTTCTCGAGCCTCACACCACCTATCCGTTGTGGAGCAACATCGCCTGGTGGGAGCTCGGAATGATGGTCCTGTGGGCCTTCGTCCTGACCTGGCCGCTGTGGAACGCGTTCCTCAACCGCGTGCTCCTGCGCGGTGACCGCGACGCGATCCGAAACTGGCGCATGCGCAAACTCGGCATCGCGTTGGTCGTCCCGGTGATCGCCGCGGTCGCGTGGCTCTTCCTGACCGGTGGAGCGCGCGACACGTTCGACGCCTCGCCGCTCAAGTCCCGACTGACGGCAGGGACCTACCTGTACGTCGAGTCGCCCGTCTTCCCGCTGTTCCCGTACGGCTACTCGGAGACGCACCTGGAGGAGAGCTTCCGGCCGCCGACGTGGACCTCCAAGGGCAAGCTCGACGAGCTCGGGCGCCCCTTGGACTACGAAGCCGACGCGGACTCGGGTGGCATGGAAGCCGAGTTCACGCCGATCGAGGTGCGCTACGGCGAACCCGATCGCAACTCGTTCTGGCGTCACCCCGCTGGGGTCGACGGGCTGGGACGCGACTTCGTCGTGCGGATGATCTGGGGCGGACGGATCAGTCTGGCCGTCGGGATCCTCTCCGCGCTGCTGCTGACGGTGATCGGCGTCGTGATCGGGTCGGTGGCCGGCTACTTCGGCGGGTGGATCGACGTGGTGATCATGCGCTCGATCGAGATCATCCAGTCGATCCCGGCCTTCTTCCTGATCCTGGCGACCATGTCGTTCACGGACCCGGACGTCATCCCGCCGATGTTCGCGATCGTGATCGTGATCGCGCTGATCCGCTGGACCGGCGTGGCACGGCTCGTGCGCGGCGAGTTCCTGCGCCTGCGCGAACAGGAGTTCGTGATCGCCGCGCGGGCGTTGGGCTTCAGTTCGGCGCGCACGATCTTCAAGCACGTGCTTCCGAACGCCCTCAGCCCGGTGCTCGTGGCGGCCGCGTTCGCGGTGGCGTCGGGCATCCTGACCGAGTCGGCCGTGTCGTTCCTCGGCTTCGGCATCCAAGCGCCGAAGGCGTCCTGGGGCAGCCTCGTGAACGTGTCCCGCGATCCCTCGCACTGGTGGGGACAGGTGTTCCCGGGCGTGCTGATCTTCATCACCGTCACCTGCTACAACCTCGTCGGTGACGCCGTTCGCGACGCGCTCGACCCGAAGATGAAGGTCTGATCCATGGGCGAGCAGAACGAAGGACGAGCGGGCAAGCGCGAGCTGCTGCGGCTCGAAGGACTCAAGACGCACTTCCACGTGGAGGAGGGCGTGTCCAAGGCCGTCGACGGCGTGGACTACGCGATCCTCGAGGGCGAGACCCTCGGCGTGGTGGGGGAGTCGGGCTCCGGCAAGTCGGTCACGGCCCTGACGATCATGGGCCTCGTGCCCAGTCCTCCCGGCCGCATCGCCGCGGGCCGCATCCTGTTCGAGGGGCGCGACCTGGTCGGGCTGTCCGAGTCCGAGATGCAGAAGCTGCGCGGCAACGAGATCGGGATGATCTTCCAGGAGCCGATGACCGCGCTGAACCCGGTGTTCACCGTCGGCAACCAGATCGGCGAGACCGTGCGCCTGCACCAGGGGCTGGACGAGATCCAGGCCCGCGCGCGCTCGATCGAGATGCTGGAGCTCGTCGGCATCCCGAGTCCGCACACGCGCGTCGACTGCTATCCGCACGAGCTGTCGGGCGGCATGCGCCAGCGCGTGATGATCGCGATGGCGATGGCGTGCGGACCGAAGCTCCTGATCGCCGACGAGCCGACCACCGCGCTCGACGTGACGATCCAGGCCCAGATCCTCGAGCTGATGCGCGGTCTCCAGGAGGAGCGCGGCATGAGCATCCTGCTCATCACCCACGACCTGGGCGTGGTCGCCGAGAACGCGCACCACGTGGCCGTGATGTACGCCGGCAAGGTCGTCGAGTACGCGAGCGTCGAGGACCTCTTCGAACGGCCGCGCCACCCGTACACGATCGGTCTGCTCCACTCGTTGCCCGATCTGGCGCCGCCCGGCGAACGTCTGAAGACGATCCCCGGCATCGTGCCCAGCGCCTTCGCGTTCCCTAGCGGCTGTCGTTTCCGCACGCGCTGCCCGATCGCCACCTCGAAGTGCGCCGAGATCGAGCCGCCGCTCGTGCCGCTCCCGGGCGAGCCGACGGACACGGATCACGTGCACACCGTCGCCTGTCACCACCTCGATGAGGCGCAGAAGCTGTGAGCACCGGCATGACCACTGGCACGACCACCAGCGCGGCCACGAGCGCCGCCGCCGCCCACGCCGCCGCGCCCCTGCTCGAGGTGCGCGACCTGAAGAAGCACTTCCCGATCTACACGGGGCTCTTCCGCAAGCACACGGGCGACGTGAAAGCCGTCGACGGACTGTCCTTCGACATCGGCCGCACCGAGACGGTCAGCCTCGTGGGTGAGTCGGGCTGTGGCAAGACCACGGCCGGGCGCTCGATCCTGCGCCTGATCGAACCCACGGCCGGCAGCGCGGTCTACCGCGGCGGCGACCGGGCGGTCGACCTGTTCGAGCTCTCCACCGGCGCCATGCGCGAGCGGCGGCGCGACCTGCAGATCATCTTCCAGGACCCGTTCGCGTCCTTGAACCCGCGCATCCCCGTGGCGCGCGCGATCAGCGAGGCGCTCGAGGTGCACGGCATCCTCGAGGGGCGCGACGAGCTCGACCAGAAGGTCGCCGAGCTGATGGAGCTGGTCGGCCTGCGCCCCGAGTACCGCAACCGCTATCCGCACGAGTTCTCCGGCGGTCAGCGCCAGCGCATAGGCATCGCGCGCGCCCTCGCGCTGAAGCCCAAGTTCATCGTCTGCGACGAGGCGGTCAGCGCGCTCGACGTGTCGATCCAGGCCCAGGTGGTGAACCTGCTCAAGGACCTGCAGTCCGAGTTCGACCTGTCGTACCTGTTCATCGCGCACGACCTGTCGGTGGTGAAGTACATCTCGGACCGCATCGCGGTGATGTACCTCGGCCGGATCGTCGAGATCGCGACCGCCGCCGAGCTGTTCGAGAACCCGAGCCACCCGTACACCCAGGCGCTCCTGTCCGCGGTCCCGCGCCCCGAGCCGAGGGCCAAGCGCGAACGCATCATCCTGAAGGGCGACGTGCCGAGTCCGATCGACCCGCCCAGTGGCTGTCACTTCCACACGCGCTGCCCCGTGGCGAAGCCGGAGTGCGCCCAGCGCTATCCGGACCCGGTGAAGCTGTCCGAGACCCACAGCGCGGCCTGCTTGCTGCTCGAGTAGGGCGGCTCGCGAGGCGGTCGGCGCGTCGGGCCCCGTGATCCGGGGCGAGTGTCCGCGGATGGCCCGTCGTCGTCCTCGCTCGCGCGCTGGCATGGGCGTGGGACGCAAGGTGCGGCGCCGTCCGTCCTCGTCCGGGCGACGGCGCGCGAACGGCGTGCTCCGCAGATCCTGCGGCTCGCGCGACCCGTCGCCACCTGAACGGCTCGCGAGCGGACCCGTCGCTCGCTGCGGCGTTGCCAGCCTGCCGCGGCCGATCAGCTCGCGCGGACGAGCTTGGCCGGCATCGCGACGCCGTACTGCTCGCGCAGGATCGTCGCCAGTTCCTCGAAGTCGTCGATCACGTGGTCGGGGCGCACGCCGGTGCCCTCGATGTCCTGCCGCGCGCCGCGTCGGGCCCAGGCCGTGACCATGCCGAGCTGCCGCGGCGGTGCGATGTCGTGCAGCGGATTGTCGCCCACGTACATGACGCGCGGCGCCGCGAGCTTCAAGTCTGCCAGTGCCGTCTGGTAGAGCTTCGGGTTGGGCTTGCTGATCCCGATCTGGTCCGAGATGAAGACGGCGTTCGCGTTCAGGTGGGGGACGAGTCCGAGGCGCACCAGCTTCTCGGCCTGCTTCGCGGTCCAACCGTGCGTGATGATCCCGCGCACCAGTCCGGCGTCGCCGAGGGCATCGAGCAGCGGGATGACGTCCTTGAACGGCTCGAGCTCGCGGAACTTCGTGTCGTGGTACGCGGCCACGCCGGCGGCCACGATGAGCGCGGGGTTCGTGCGCCGCAGCGATTCGGGGCGCAGGCGCTGGAGCAGCTTGTCGAAGTGGTTGTCGTAGTTGGACGAGAACTCGGCGATGACCTCGTCGAGCTCGGCCTGCACGACGGCTTCCGACAGCCCGAGCCCGGCCTCGACCATCGCGCGCACCGCGTTGGAACGCGCGAGCCGGGCGAACGCCGTGGTGGAGAAGAGCGTGTCGTCGAGGTCGAAGAGGACGGCGTCGAGGGAAGCCATGGCCCAAGAGGATAGCCGCGCACCCCCGTTCGCCCGCTCGGTGCCCCGCACACCGGAGCGCGAGCGCGCCGGTGGGAACCGGCCCGACCCGGCTTCCCGAACTGGCATCGAGCCCCGCCGTGCCCAGGGCCACGCGCGGGTCGCGCAGGTTTCTGGGACTTCGTCCGACACGTTCGCGGCCAGCTTCGATCTCCCAGGGGTGGGCGGGGGAGGTGGTGGGGAGGCGGCGGGCCACTCGAGGCCCTGACCAGGGGCGCCCGCGACGCCGCCCGCACCACGAACGGACCACCGCGCCGGCTCGGGCGCGCCTCACGCGCGCGGCCCGGCGCCGCGCGCCCCACGCGCCCCGCCGGGCTGCGCGGCGCACTGGTGCACTGGCGCCCTGCTCGACGCGAGCCCAGCCCCCGGTCACGGGGTCGTCCCCGCCGACCGGACCACCTCGAACGCAGCGCGGGCCGCTCCCCGTGGGGGAGCGGCCCGCGCGCGATCGGCGGGACGGGATCGAATCCCGCGCGCCGGCGATGGAACCCTCTCGGGCTCAGTCGGAGAGACGGGCCGCTTCGTCGCGGATGTCGGTGATCCGAGCGTTCATCAGGATCATCAGGCTCGTGGTCTCGTCGCTGTAGCCCTCGTCCTTGAAGAAGAAGCCGAGGACCGGGATCTTGCCGAGCCACGGCACTTCCGCGCGGCGCTCGACGTTGCGGATCGAGTTCAGGCCACCGATCAGGATCGTGCCGCCGTCCGGGATCGTCGCGGTGCTGCGCAGGCTCTGGACCTCCAGCTGGGGCAGCTGCAGCGTGATCGCCGCGGCCGAGTTGTTACCCAGCGTGGTGGTGAAGGGCGTGATCGTCACGATGCGCGCGACGGTCGGCTGCACCTCGAGGGTCAGGTTCTTGCGGTCCTGGTGCACCGTCGGGCGCACCTGGAGCGAAACGCCCTCGCTGAGCACGTTGATGATCGGGTCGGCGATGAAGGCCGCGGTCGCCACCTCCACGTCGAAGTCCTGCACGTAGGCGCGCTGGTTGATGACCGACACGGCCGCCTGCTGGCTGTTGTAGACGGTCAGCACCTGGCTGTTCACGACCCGGGCGTTGCTCGACTTCTCGACGGCGCGCAGGAGCGGGGACAGCAGGGCGTCGTCGACGATCTGCAGCTGGGTGGTGAGACCACCGACCGAGCTCAGCAGTTGGCCGAGGCTCGAGTCGAAGATGTTCTCCGTGCGCGCCTTGAAGTTGCCGTCCTGGCCGTCGTCGTAGAAGAAGCCGGAGGAGGGCGGACCGGCCGGGTTGTTGCCCTGGCCGCCGTTGTCGAAGCCGTTCGACGTTCCGTCGTCGTTGCCGTTGGTGAAGTCGTCCATGTCCGTGAACGGCGTGCCGGGGTTGTCGAGACCCCGCCAATCCACACCGATCTGCTGCAGCCAGGCATCGGTCACGGTCAGGAACTTCGTGTCCACGGTCACCATCATCGAGGTGAAGCGGCGCAGGTCCTCGAGGAACTGCTCGACCTCGCGGTGCACTTCGAGCGTGTGGACGACGAAGATGCCCGAGCTGTTGTAGGCAGCGGCGGAGACGCCGTCCTGCTCCCAGCTACCGACGGCCACGAACGTGGTGATGAGTTCGGCCAGGGCGTCCGGCTCGAGCTGGATCGACGACTCGCCGATCGTGCCCCAGGGCGTGCCGCCGTCCTCGTCCTCGAGGTCCTCGAGCAGACGGATCCGCTCGATGCGCGGCGCGATGAAGTTCGGCAGCGGCAGGACCAGGTCGTGGATGTCGTAGTACTCGCCCTTCAGCTTGCCGCGGGCGCGTTCCTTCGTGGTGAAGAGCACGGCGCCGACGTCGATCGTCCAGGTGACTTCTTCACCCGACTGCTCGGCGACCAGGTTCAGGGCCTGGGCGATCGAGATCGGGTTGTTGAGCTCGAGCTCGTAGGTCACCCCTTCGTCGAAGACCGCGTTCTCCGCGGCGCTGCTGACGGCGATCGGCACGTCGGTCAGCGCCTGGATCTGGCGCGCGACGGCCATCAGGCTCTCGACGCCGTCGATGCGCAGGCCGCGGACCTGGTCGCGGTCGAGGCGGGCGCGCAGGGCGGCGTCGCTGGGGTTCTCGCTCGAACCGGAGTCCGCGCTGGTGAAGGGAGCGCGGAGTTCGGTCAGCTCGCGCCAGGTGTCCTTGTCCGGCAGCTGGAGCACGTCGGCGTAGGGGATGCGCTGGCTGAGGATGTGGGCCTTCCACTTGCGGAACTGGGTCTGCTTGTTGTCGAGGTACTCGGCCGAGAGCTCTTCGCGGCGGGCCTTGAAGGCGGTGTCGTACAGCTCCTGGGCGCGTTCGTTGCGCGGGTCGTCACGCAGCACTTCCGTGGCCAGCAGTTGTGCGGTCTCGTAGGCCTCGGTCTCGAAGGCCGAGATGCCGTCGGCCAGCAGCGAGTCCAGGCGAGCCTGTTCGCGGGCGCGGGCACTGGCCTCTTCGTCGCGCAGGCGCTGGAGGGTCAGGTCCTCTTCGGCGCGGCGGGCCTGGCGCTCGGACTCGTTGCGCGTGGCCTTGGTCTGGGCGAGCAGGCTCTCCGCCTCTTCGCGGACACCGGTCCAGTCGACGCCCGGGGCGAAGCGCACGAAGTCGAGCGCGACCTCGAACTCGAAGATGGCGGCGTCGAAGTCGCGACGGCCGATGGCGAGCTGACCCTTGCGGATCGCGTCCTTGGCCTGGGCGACGAAGTAGCCGTCGCGCGCGTTCTTCTTCGCGACGCCTTCGTCCTTCACGACGGCGGGCAGTTCCTCGCCGACGAGCGGACCGACGAACTTGAGGCGGTTGCGCACCTCCAGGTCGTCGGGGGAGTAGGCCGCCGCGCGCATCAGCGTGTCGAACGCCTCGCGGTAGAGCTGGCGGTCGACGAGCGCGTCGGCCTCACCGACGAGGGCGTCGACGAACTCGCGTTTCTTCTGCTCCTGCAGCGAGAGACGCTCGCGCTCCTGGGCGAGGAACGCGCTCGTGTCGTCCTGGTTCGCGGGAGCGGAGGCCTCCACGGCGGCGCCATCGGCGTTCACCGCAGGCGTGCCCGTCGCCGTCGACGCGGCGCGGTCAGCACCGCTGCGAGAGCTGTCCTGTGCGGTCTCGTTGGGAGTGGTGGACGCACACGAAGTGAGCGCGAGCACCGACAGAGACAGAGCGACTGCGACCTTGCTCATGGATCCTGATGAGGCGTGGGTTGGCCGGTGCAGCGGGCGAACGGCGACGTGCCGGACGGCGGGCGCTGCGGTCGGTCGCGGGCGGCGGTGTCGGTTCGATCGCGATCGAAACGGACGCGTGCGCGCGGACCGGGATGGGGAGGCCGATTGGGGAATGTGCGGGACGGAACGGCTCGCGAGAAGCCTTGCCGGCGTCGACGGATCCCTACCTGCGCGGCGTCGTTCGGTTGCGCTTCCAGTCGCACCGGGTCGCGAGGACCAGTGGCGCGCGGAAGGCCCACGCACCGCTCCGTCGACCTGGGTCGGCGGCGGGGGAGTGGAGAGCGAGAACGTGGAGGGGGACGGTCCGACGGACCGGATCCCCGGCCCTGGGGACGGGGAGGCCCGGGAGTGTAGCGACCGAGGAGCCGAATCGCAGCGGCGCCGGGCGCAGAATCCTGCTGGAGCGAGCCCCGTTCACCGGTGCGACGGGATGGTTCAGGCCTGGTCGAAGGCGATGGAGATCGAGCCCGTGGTCGCGGGCTCGACCGCTCGGGAGCCGGTCGTCGGAACCGGCCGCGAGCGACCGGAATCGCACGCGTGCTCGATGGGGGCGCGCGCGGTCCGGTCCCGTCCGACGGACGCGTCCGCGATCGCCGCAGGGTCGCCGTGCGGACACCCGGGCGGGCTCGGCGGTCCGTCTGGGATCGAGGTCCTCGAGGCGCGGGTTCGGGTCCGGGGTCTCGGCTCCACCGAAGTCCGCTCCGCCGCGCCGGATCACGTGGACGCCCATCGCGCCGGACCCTCCGCGGCGGGGGCCCGGTCCCAGGGCCCGCCGCGCCGCGGCCAGTGCTGCGTTCCCCCTCGCGCCGGGTCGGGCCGGGGAGGGGAGCCCGCCGCGCCGTCCGTCCGCTCCGGTCGAACGCTCCGGTCCACCGCTCCGGTCCACCGCTCCGGTCCACCGCTCCGGTCCACCGCGCGCGCGGATCGAACCCGAACCCGCGCCCCAAAGCTTCCGAGCATCCGGGCCTCCGTGAACGCCGCGAGCCCGCGCTCCGACCGGTGGCCGGAGCGCGGGCTCGCTCGTTGTCCCGACCTGCGGTGCGGGACCGGGCGGCGCCGTCAGCGCCTTCGCCGTCAGCCCTCGTAGGAGCCGGCGAAGCTGACCTTCGTGAAGCCGGCGTCGAGGACCCGGTCGAGGACGCGCACCACGTCCTCCATCACGATGCCGCGCCGCGGGTCGATCGTCACCGGGCGTTCCGGATCGTCCGAAGCGAAGACGCGCAGGCGGTCGGCCACCTCCTCGATCTGGTCCGAGGTGAACTCACGCGGTCCGATCTTGATGGAGAAGACGCGGTCGACGTAGTTGAAGCGCGGGTGCACGCCGGGCTTGTAGGCGGCGATGCCGTCGGGAGCGCGCTTCTCGCCCTCCACCACCACGTCGAGGCGGATGTCGAGCTTCTCGACCGGATCCACCTGGGTCGTGTTCTGACCGATGTCCTTCGGCAGGTAGGCGGCCAGCTTGCCCTCGAGCTTTTTGAACTTGATCGTGCACATGAAGAAGATCAGCAGCAGGAACGTGACGTCGATCATCGGCGTCATCTCCATGTCTGCCTTGCTCTCGGTGAGCTCCTTCATCTGCTTCTTGCGTCGACTTGCCATGGTTCTGTCCTCGGGAGGCTCGGGCCTCGGTGCGTACTGCCGTCTCGTGCTGGCGTTTCGTACTGCCGTTTCGTTCTGCCGATGTTCCTGACTCTCGTTCTGTGACCCGATCAGGCGTCCGGAACCTTGGCGGCGAGTTCGACCTTCCAGATCTTGATGTTCTGGTCGGCGCACATCTCCATGATCTTCTGGATCTCACGGAAGGGCGTGAACTCGTCGGCGCGGATCAGGACAGGGTCGTCGGGGTAGTCGTCGACCTTCTCCATCTGTTCGGCCATCGTCCGCAGGAAGTTGGACACGCGGCTGCGGTCCGTGTTGCCGTCGGCCGGATCGAACAGCACATCGCGCTTCACGATGATCTTGCCGTCCTGACGGATGTTGAGGATCGGACGCTTGGCGTTCGGGTCCGGCTTGTCCTCCTGGGCCTTCTCGGCCATCGGCAGCTCGAGGTCCTCGAGCTCCTGCTGGGAGAGGTCCGTGATGATCATGAAGAAGATGATGAGCAAGAACACGACGTCGATCATCGGCGTCATGTTCATCTCCATGTCGGTCTCGGCGTCGTGCTTCGCGATGTTCATCTTGGGAGCCTGCGTGGGGCCGTCGGAGCCCGTGGTCGAGGTGCCGGGCCGCTCGTGAGCGGCGCGGGCGCCCGTGGAAGAGAGAGCGCAGCCAGCGCGGATCGGTTCAGCGCGGATCGGTTCAGCGCGGAACCGCCGCATCCGGGCCGCAGGGGTCGCTCGCGACCCTCTGCGTGTGACCCGAGCCCGTCCGTCCACCGAGCACGGGGACGGGGCGATCGGGGCCGGCGGATCGGAGCCGGCCGGATCGGGGACGGCCGGTTCGGGGACGGCGGCGGCCGTAGCCGCCGCCGCGTGTTCCCCGGGCGGACCTACCGACCCCTGGGCCGAACTACTGGCGCAGGGCGGCTTCGCCCGGACGGAAGCGCTCGAACAGGTCTTCGACGATCGCGCCGACCTCGATGACCGAGCGCACCAGGTTGTTGCGCAGGAAGGCGAAGGCGGCCGTGGTCGGGATGGCGACCAGGAGACCGAACATCGTCGTCAGAAGAGCGATCGAGATACCTTCGGCGAGCTCGGCCGGCGACGCCTGACCCTGGGTGGCGGAGATCGTCTTGAACGCCAGGATCATGCCCCACACCGTGCCGAGCAGACCCACCATGGGGGCCACGTTCGCCAGCAGGGCGAGCCATCCGATCTTCTGGTGCAGGCGGATGGACTCTTCGTCGCCCATCTCCTCGATCGCGGTCTCGATCACGGTGAAGTCGTGACCGATCTTCGAGATGCCGGCGCCGCAGACCTTCGTGAAGAAGGAGGGCTGGTCCTCGCAGAGTTCCATGGCCTCTTGGAACTGGTCCTCGTCGAAGAGGGCCTGGACCTCGTCGATGAGTTCCGGCGGGGCCAGCTTGTCGCGCTTGAGCGAGATGAAGCCCTCGATCGTCAGAGCGAGCGAGATGATCGACAGCAGGATCAGGAAGTAGCCGAAGCCACCAGCGTCGGTGATCAGCTCACTGACGGTGACATCGGGCGTTTTGGACTGAGCGAAGGCCGTGCCGGCGAAGGCAGCGAAGGCCGTCATGCTCAGGGCGGTCTTGATGGGGGCGTTCATCCGGAAGGGAACTCCTTGAAGGCGCGTGGAGCGAGGGTCTGGATCACGGTCGGTCCGTTTCGAGCCGCTCGCAATCCTCTGTCTCGAACCGCGGCCACGTGGACGGCGGAGCGAGGAGGGGAGCGAGAGTCGGAGCGAAGCCGGGTCGCGGCGGTGGGCCAGGGACGGACGGTGTGCCGTCGTTCCTGGTGGTCCGGGTGCCGCGCGCGTTCCTGGGGGGGACGCGGCCGACAGTGCGATGGATGGGGTCGTGTGGGGAAGATCGGCCCCGACCGGTCCGCGCGCGAGGCGCCTTCGAGTCGGGGTGGGTCCGGCGCGCCCGTGCGGCCGGTGGATGTGGAGGGCAGATGGTAGGGAGCGCGGGCCCCGACTGGAACTACCGGCTGGATTCCGATGGTGCTCCCGCCGTCGAGTCCCCGGGACCCGCCAGCGGGCCCCGTTCCTCATCTGCCGTCCGTCACTCGCCGAGGGTGGCGAGCAGTTCGCGCGCCGGACGGGCTGAGGGCGTGTCCGGGAAGCGGTCGAGGATCGCACCGAGCCACTGCTTGGCGAGGATGCGCGCGTCTGTATCCCCCAGGGTGAGGGTAGTTGCGGCCTGACCCAGAAGGGCGCGCGCCACGAGGTCCCGATCGCCGAAGGCGGTGGCGGAGACGATCGCGTACTCGAGCTGTGCGGCGCGCGGTTCACCGCCGGTCTCGAAGCCGCGCGCGAGGCCGATGCGAGCCTCGAAGCGGGCCTGGGCGGTGCTCAGTTGGCTGCCGTCGACGCGGCTCTTGAAGAAGCTGCGCGCCTGGGTGCCCTTGTCGCTCTGGAGCAGGATCCAGCCTTCGCCGAGCTGGGCGCGCTCGCGCAGGGCCTGGGCCTGCGCGGCGAGGGGATCGGTGGCTTCGAGCGACGCGGCGAGCGCCGTCGACTTCTCCTCGAGCGCCGCGAACAGGTCGCGCGCCTTGCTCGCGTCGTCCCCTTCGAGGGCCGCATGGGCGCCGGCCAGTCCGGCCTCGAGGCAAGCGATCGGCTCGTAGCCGGTCTTGGCCTGCGTGCCGTCGAACTCGCCGAACAGCGCCGCGTAGCCGTCGGCCGCCGCGCCGAACTCGCCGACCAGGTGGGCGAGACGCGCCTGCCAGCGGCGGGCCAGCGGCAGGTCGCGGTGGTCCGAGAAGTCGGAGACGAAGCGGTCGGCGAGGGAGCGCGCGCGACCCAGGGCCGCGGCGTCGCTGCCCGACAGTCCGATCTCGGCCTCGATCGCCTGGAGCAACGCGACGGCGCGCACGGGCGTGCGCACGGAACTGGTGTCCGCCACGTCCTTGAACGCGGTCGCGGCTTCGGCGAAGCGCCGTGCCTTCAGGTGTTTCTCGCCGTCCTCGAACTCGCGCGGCACGCGGTTCAGTTGGATGCGCAGCACCTTGTCGGCCTTGTAGCCGGTCTCCTTGCCGTCGACCTCGATCACCACCTCGTCGAGGCGCGCCTCCACGATCGTGCCGGCCACGGGGACCTCGGCGTCGCGGCGTCCGCGGATGACGACCAGGTCCGGTCGGCCTTCCTGGACGGCGCGCAGGTTCGCTTCGAAGGCGCTGGACGCGGGTGCGAGCGACGGTGCGGCGACGGCCGGCCCGGCGGCGAACGGAATGGCGGTGAGGAGCAGTGCGGTGAACATCGTGAAGGACCCGGCGTGCGACGGACGGAGGGTGGAGGAGGAGGAAGAGGGACCCATCACTTGGCGAGTCGGTCGAGCCAGCGGAAGCGCGCGGCGACCGACGGGTCGCAGCCCGACTCGGTCATGAAGTCGAAGTCGTTGCCGTAGTCGCGTTTGAACGTCGTCAGGATCTGACGCAGGTTGAACTGGTGCTGGGTGTCGACCTTGCTCCACTGGTACAGGGTCCACAGCTCGAGGAAACGCGCGTCGAACCACGGCGGGGTGTAGGACTCGAGCGACGAGTTGCCGCTGCGCTTGGTGGCCCACTTGTAGGCCTTCTCGAGTTCCGCGGCGCCACCGACGCCGGCCATGACCTCGGGGTCGGTCGCGTCGCCCTTCATCCAGCCGGCGACCGACTTGATGTAGGCCTCGACCACGTCGCCCGAGGGGCTCTTGGCCTCCTTGTCGTCCGGGTCCGGCACGAGCGGCGCGAGGATCCCGTGGGCCTCGGGCAGACGGTCCAGTTGGATGTAGACCACGCCCAGGTCGGGCTTGACGAAGGCCTCGAGCTTGTCGGCCTGGGTCTCGTCGTCCGCGAACGCGGTGTTGATGCGCTCGAGGGTCGTGAGCGCGTCCTCGTAGCGGCCCAACTCGATCCACAGCTTCGACTCGATGCGCAACAGGTCGAACGAGGCCTTCTTCGAGAGGCGGTTCCGAAGTTCGACGACCTTGCTGAGGGGCTCGAGCACCTTGGTGCGCTCGGCGGTGCCGGCGTCGGTCGTGCGGTAGGTCTCCCACAGCGGCGTGAACAGGTAGCCCGTCGCCGCCAGGGTCTGGGACGAGTCGGGGAAGCGCTTGCTCAGCTCTTCCATGAGCTCGAGCGCGCGATCGATCTGGCCCAGTTCGACCGCGGCGCGCACGGCTTTCGCGAGTGCGGAGTCGTGGTACTCGGCCTGGTCGGGGAACTCTCTCGGGAAGTTCGCGAAGGTCTCGAGGGCCTTCGACCAGTTCGCGCGGTCGAGGGCCACTTCGCCGCCGAAGAAGCGCACCCGGACGCGGGAGCCCTCGAGCTGGGCGCGGATCCCGTCGTCGCTCGTGGTGGCGAGTTCGTCCTCGTAGGCCGCGAAGGCCTCGGCCGCCTTGGCCAGGTCGCCGGCCCTGTAGTAGCAGAGGCCGATCATCGAACGCGCGATGCCGTAGTACTTCGAGGACTCGGGGACTTCGGCGAAACGGCCGGCGGCCTCCGCGTAGGTCGCGGCGCGGCCATTACTCTCGGCCTCCTGGTACTTCTGCTGCGCCAGGTCGTGGATGACGTCGGTCTCACCCGCTTTCACGTGGATCTGCACGAGAGCGGCGAGTTGCTGCTGCGTCTCCTTGAACAGCTTCGACTCGGGGTCGACGCGCATGAAGCGACCGAACTGGTCGTACGCCGACTTCGCGTTCATGCTGTCGCGCACTTCGTCGCCCGCGTAGGACACCACGCCCTCGCGGTGGGCCATGGCCGCTTCGAGCAGGCGTCCCTGCCGGCGGTACGTGTCGCCCATGTACCAGCAGACTTCGCCGCCGTACAGGGAAGCGTTGATCGGATCGCCCTGCACCGCCGTGAGCACGCGGCGGAAGGCGGACAGCGCGGCCTCGTAGTCGCGCGCGTCGTACGCACCCCTCGCGGCCTGCATCAGCACCTCGGGGCCGAAGCTGAGTCCGGGGCTCTCGATCAGGTCGTTGATCAGGCCCTTGGCGCGCGCGGCGGCCAGGCTGTTGCTGCCTTCGGCCTGGTCGAGCGCGAGCGTCAGGGCGAGCTCGAGCGCGGGACGCATGGAGCGCTTGCCCAGGCCCTTCGCCTCGGCCTCCTCCTCGGTCTGGAACCAGGCGTAGTCGGCCGCTGCCGGC
The DNA here is from genome assembly GCA_007750655.1 of Rohdeia mirabilis. GTDB lineage: Bacteria > Planctomycetota > UBA1135 > UBA1135 > Rohdeia > Rohdeia mirabilis. The sequence continues at coordinate 3,641,366 of CP036290.1, read as the reverse complement.
GTGCCGCCCACGACTCCGCCGGCGTCGAACAGCGCACGGGCCGCGGCCACCATGGCCAGTTCACCCCGGGCGCTCACGTCGAAGCCCTCGAGGTTCCGCATGTTCAGAAGGTGCAGGCCGGCGTTGGCGGCGCGCGCCGTGTTGCCCGCTTGCATGTGCGCCTCGATCATCGGCGGCGTCACGAACTCGAGGTACGACCAACGGAAGTTCTTCTGCGGATCGTTGAGGTACTCGCGCAGGTCCATCCACGTGTCGCGTTCGAATGGGATCGAGTTCTCGGCCACGTACTCGAACGTGTCGGCCGCGTCGGCGATCTGGCCCTTCGCCAGGTAGACCTCGCCCAGGACCATGAAGGCCTGTTGGGGGAACGACGAGTCGGAGGGGGCGAAGAACGCCACCTCGCCCATCTCGTCCTCGGCCAGGGTCAGGTAGCCCTCGCCATCCGCCGCGGCGCGGCCCAGCGTCAGGAGCAGGCGACCGCGGTCGATGCGCATGTTCCAGAGCTGGTTCTCCTGGGACTCGGTGCGATCCTCGATGTCCTGCAGGCGGGCGATCGCTTCCGAGGCGTTGGAGAGCACGCGCGCGACCCGCTCCTCGATCGCGGAGCGCAGGCGCTGCTGTTCCTCGCCCGCGGCCTCCTCGACCAGGTCCGACATGTGCGTCGAGTAGTCGCGCGCCACGCCGATGTAGTTGCGTTGGGCCTCGGCCACCAGCGCCGAAGCGGGGTAGGAGTCGAGGAACGCGCTGTAGCTGTCGAGGGCCTGGTCGAACAGACCTTCGCGCAGACTGTCGTCCCCGATCGTGCGCGCTCCGGCCGCGAAGACGTCGGCCCGCGTCAGCGCCAGGGCTTCGCGCTGTTCACCGGTGAGGTCGGCACCTTCGAGTCCGTTGAGCACCGCGTCCGCGAGGTCGAGGAACTGCCAGGAGCTGGCGAGTCCGCGCGCGTACTCGATCTGGTCGGAGATCCGCGTGGCCGACAGGTCCTGGGCGGACGCGATCGGGGCCGACGCGAGACTCGCTCCGAGCACGAAGCTCGGCGCGATGGCGGAAAGGAGAACGGAAGCGATCGGTCGGCGCATCGAAGGGTGCGGGTCGCTGTCGAGGTGGACCGTCGCGCTCTCGCACCGTGGGTCGGCGCGCGCGGCGGTGGTGATGGGCGCGCTCTCGTGGATCGAGGAGCGCGGTGTTCGGTGGCGCGGTGTTCGGTGGCGCGGTGCTGGATCGCGCGGTACGAGGTCGCGCGGTGTTCGGTCGCGCGGTGTCGGGACGAGCCGCGATCGGTCGCGCGGCGCGTTCTTGAATCGGCGCGGTTCGGAGCGGCGCGGTTCGGAGCGGGGCGGTTCGGAGCGAGGTCCACCCCGTCGCCTGGGCGGGCGAGAGGAACGAGACCTCGGAGCGTCCCGCCGGTCGCGGTGCTCCGGGGCCAGCGGGGTCCCCGCGTCGTGATGGGCTACCCGGTGGGATCGGCGGTGTTTCGAACGGGAGCCGAACTGATGGGGTTCAGTGCGGAGCACCCGGCGCCCCAGGAATCGCGCACCGGGGCGGGTGCGGGGGGTCCAGGGCGCAGCAGACTAACCGACATGGGGGCGGGACCACACCCGCGGCCCAGGTTTGAGAGGTCCGGCCCGCGTGCAGCGCGTCGAACGTCACCGGCGCTCCGGTCGCATCGACGGCTCACGCGGCCCGAACGCGCGCGTGGAGCGGGGGCGACGGGTTCTCCGGTCGGCGACGGCGTCCGAACCGCTGCGAACGTCAGGGGCGCTGCGGTCGGCGAGACTCGGACGGCACGAACCGGTCGTCGAACCAGTCGTCGAACCAGTCGTCGAACCAGTCGTCGAGCCGGTCGTCGAACCGGTCGTCGAACAGGTCGTCCACCCGCGGAGTGCACTCCGCCGCGCAGACCCAGCGACCGAAAGACCGAGCACGGCGACGACGGGTGGTCGCGCGCGAACGAAGTGGGGGCCAGCCATGCAGCAGGCCCGACCGCGCGTGCGCGATCGGGCCTGCTGCTGCCCACCTCACGGCGAACCGTGGGGGGCGCGTCCGGGTCGGACGCTCAGCGAATCGGGCCGAGCTCGACGGGCGAGGGCGCCATCTCCTGCGGGATGATGATGTTCGCCGTCAGCAGGATGAGCGTCTTGCGGTTGTCGATGAAGTTGGCCTTGCGCTCGAAGAAGAGGCTGACGATCGGGATGTTGCGCAGGATCGGCACACCGGACTCGTCGTTCTTGTTCGTGTGCAGGCGCAGGCCACCGAGCAGGATCGTGCCGCCGTCGGGGACGGAGACGACCGTGCGCAGGCGCTGGATCTCCAACTCGGGCAGTTGGATCTCGACCGTCGTCGCCACGTTCAAAGTGGTGATGAAGCTCGCGATCGGCTGGGTCAGCACGGCCACCGTCGGACGCAGGTCGAGGGTGATGAAGCGGCGGTCGGCCGACACCACCGGGCGCACGTCGAGCACGACGCCGTCCTGGATGACCTGGATCACCGGGTCCGCGATCGAGGACGCCGTGGCGATCTCGACGTTGTAGTCCTGCACGTAGGCGAACTGGTTCAGCACCTGCAGGCTGGCCCGCGCGCTGTTGAACACGAGCAGGCGCGGTGCGGTGACCACTTCGACGCGTTCGGCCTTGCTCACGGCGCGCAGCAGCATCTCGAGCTGCAGGTCGCCGAGGTAGGTCCAGGAGCCGGAGAAGCCACCGGTGGCCTGGAAGTCGTCCCGACCGATCGTGGTGTCGAACAGGTTCTCGACGCGACCGGCGACCGACTCGCCGTTGCCGGCGTCGAAGAAGACGCCCGTGTCACTGGTCAGGCCGATCGTGTCGTTCAGACCGTCGGACTGGGTGCCGGTGGGACCGAAGTCGTCGAACTGGTTGCCGTCGCCGAGGCCCGGCGCACCGAGGCCGCGGAAGTCGACGCCGATCTCCTCGAGGAAGGAGTCCTGCACGCGCAGGAAGCGGGTCTGGATGTCGACCATGATTCCTGCCAGGGCGCGCAGGTCCTCGAGGAGGTCCTTGATCTGCCCGTGGACCTCGGGGGTCTGGTAGACGGTGAGCACGCCGGTCTCGGTCAGCTCGATCGAACCGCCGTCCCAGGAGTCGGGCGACACGTTCTCTTCGATCAGACCGACGAGTTCGTCGCCGGTGAGGACCGTGGCCTCGATGTCGAGTTCTTCGTCCTCGACGTACTCGATGCCCTCGGAGGGCTGCACGTTGATCTCCGGACCGGGGAAGTCGCGCGGGGCGCGGATCAGGTCGCGCACCTCGTAGGTCTGCAGCCCGTAGCTGCCGACCTCTTCCTCGGCGGTGACGAACTTGACCGTTCCGTCCTGGATGGTCCAGCGCACGGCGTCGGAGGTGAGCGCGATCAGCTCGAGCACCTCGAAGACCGAGCGGTCGCCCATGTTCAGGTTCACCGCGGTCTCCTCCTCGTCGAGGTCCTTGACCTCGGCCGAGAGGAGGAAGTTCACGCCCGTGTTCTGGGAGAGGAACGCGGCGACGGCCTGCAGCGGCGCGCCTTCTTCACCGTCGCCGAAGCGAGCGGGGACGCGCTCGGAGCGCAGCAGGTTCGTGACGCGCGTGCGCTCGGGGCTCTCGCCCACGCCGGCGCTCGTGAAGCCGTGGGGCTCGCGGTCGTAGACCTCGCTCCAGCGCTCGCGGTCGTACTTGAGCGCTTCGACCTGGGGCACGTCGCTCTGCTCCAGATCCGCCATCGTGCGGATCCACTGCTCGCGGTAGCTCTTGCGCAGGTCGGCGTCGACCTTGTTGAGCTGCGCGACGTTCGCGATCTCGCGCATCTCCTTGGCGGACTGGTTGCCCGGGTCCCAGGTCAGGATCAGCTCGGCCTTCGAACGGGCCTCGTCGTAGTCGTCGGCGAGGAAGGCCTGGTGCGCGTCGGCGTACCACTTCTTGAGCTTGCGCTCGCGGTACTCCTGTTCCTCGCGCTCGGCCTCGGCGCGGTCGCGGGCGGCGTCGTCGATCGCCATCTGCTCGCGTCGCACGACGGCGTCGTCCTTGGCGGCGTTCGCGTTGTCGATGCGGCGCTGGACGATCTCGAGGTCGAGGTCACCGGTGCGGATCAGCGGCTGCATCATCAGGATGTTGCGCGCGCGTCCGTAGGCCTGGATGGCTTCGGTGAAGTTGCCGAGGCGCATGGCGTTGTCGCCCTTGAGCAGCTCGTCCTCCGCCTCGATCTTCGCCAGCTGCTGACGCACCAGCGTGATGTTCGCCTGGTCCTGCAGCATGTCGCCGGCTTCGATCAGGTCGTCGCCGAGCGTCGCACGCACGCGACGCAGACCGTCCTGGGCGGGGACGCTGTTGGGATCGAGCGTCAGCGCGTGGGCGTAGGCCACGAGCGCTTCCTCGAGTTGAGCGCGGTCGTAGTACGCGTCGCCCTGGGCCAGGTACTCCTGGACCATGAGCTGCGTGCGCTCGGCGCGGCGCTTGGCCGTGTCGACGAAGTCCTGGGTGTCCTGACCCGGCTCGGCCGAACCGTTCGCGGCCAGCGACGCTTCGGCGGTGCGACCGCTCAGCGACGCGACCGGCGTGGTGGCCACCGCTTCGATCGCGAGCGTCGATTCGGTGCCGCTCGATTCGGTGCCGCTCGTGCGGGCGGAGTGTTCCGCCGCGAGCGTGCTCGCATCGGTGTCCGCGGCCACGTTGCCGTTCGCCGCGCCGTTCGTGCCGGTGGAGGCACAGGCGGTCAACGTGAACAGGGCGGCGGAGGGAAGGAGCAGGGGGAGGAGCAGGGTGCGAACGCGCATGGATGGATGGGTGCGTTGCTCCGGGACGACGCGTCGTCGTGAGGTTCCGTGCGCACGGCGCGTGGAACGGATCGACGGTCGAAGCCCGATGGGCGGGGAGGAACGGCGGGCACGCGACGGCCGGATGGGCTGTCGCGCGTCGACGCTCGTGTGGGGGTGTACCGAGGGAGGGGGGAACGGCCGTGGAGCGAGTCCGCGGTCGAGTCCGATGGGCGCTGGGTCGAAGGACCGTACGAGGGCCGCGCGGGCTCTCGGGGTCACGCCCGTTGGGTGTCGCGATCGGCGGCCTCGGAGCGGACCGACGCACGCCGCTCGAGCGGAGTGCGATGGTCCGAGGACGCGTGGGCGACGGACGAGAAGGCTGGGGAGAATAGCGGTGCCCCAAGAGGGGGTCAACCAAGCCGAAAGGGGTGGCGGACCCGGGAAGGACACGTCGGGCACCCCTACCGCGCGGTGCCGGGCCGGCTACCGAGCGATCGGGCCCATGGGATCGAGCGCCGTCGCACGCTGCTCACCGCTCCGACCGCGTTCGCCGATCAGCGGGCCAACTCGGCCATGGCCAACTGGATGTCGGCCCAGCACTCGCGCTTCTTCGACGGAGTCCGCAGCAGGTAGGCCGGGTGGTAGGTGGGGACGATGGCGCGGCCGTCGCGCTGGACCACCTGGCCCCGCAGACGCCCCATCGAAGCGGTGTTCTGGAGCATGTGGGTCCCCGCGTGGCGACCCAGGGGCACGATCACCTTCGGATCCACGAGCTCGATCTGCCGGGCGAGGAAGGGGGCGCAGGTGGCCTTCTCCTCGGGCAGGGGGTCGCGGTTGCCGGGCGGGCGGCACTTCACCACGTTGGCGATGTAGACGTCCTGGGCCCGGTCCAGGCCCATGCCCTTGGCGATGATGTCCGTCAGGAGCTGTCCAGAGGGCCCGACGAAGGGTTTACCCTGAGCGTCTTCCTCCTGGCCCGGGGCCTCGCCCACGAACATGAGGCGCGCGGTCGGGTTCCCGTCGGCGAAGACGGTCCGGGTGCGGGCGGTGCACAGGGCGCAGGCCCGGCAGCCGGCCACGGCGGCCTCCAGCTCGTCGAGGGTGCTGGCGGCGGCCGCCACGGCGGCGGTGGGCGGAGGGCCGGTGGGCGGGGGGGCGGTCCGGGTGGACGGCGCGACGGCGGAGGGGGCCGCCTGGGACGGGCGTGGACCCCGTTGGGGGCCTCCGGCCGCCGGAGGGGCCGGTCGGGTCTGGCGGGTCGCCGATGCCGCTACTGCTGCGCTCGCCTCAGCGGCCGGTCGCGCGGCCCGCTGCTGCGGCTCGGCCCCCGGGTGCGGGGTCGGAGCCCCGGCCCGGCCCGGTGCGGGCTGGATCGCCGCGAGTCTCGGCGCGCGGCCCGCCGGCCGGCCCAGGCCCTGGGCGCGGCGCGCCAGGCGCTCGGCGGCGCGGACCAGAGCGGCCAGTTCGTCGGCCGGATCGGCTCGGGGGGTGGACGGGTCCATCGGTCGCCCGAGGATGCCAGGCCGCCGGCGACGGCGCGAGGTCCGCGCGCCGCTATCCTCCCGCGGCATGTCCGAGTCCTCGCCGTCGTCCGCCTCCGCCCCTGCTCCTCGCCCCGTGCCCGCCGGCGTGCTCGGTGCCCTGCCGCGCTGGTGCGCCCTGGTCGCCGCGCTCGCTCTGGTCCTGCCCGCGGGGTGTGACGACGGCGGGAGCGCGTCGGACCTGCCGGTCTCCGCCTACGCCGGTTCGCGCAGCACCGATCCCCAGGTGGTGGCCGCCCGGGCGGCCCTCGACCACCGTCGCCTGGCCGAGGCCCGCGCGCTGGTCGACGAAGTGGCGCTCGCCGCCGGCACCGAAGAGCCGCTCCTGCGCGCGCGCCTGGCCGACATGGAGGGCGACCTCTTCGAAGCGGTGCGACTCCTGCGGCAGGCGTCGACGGAGCGGCCCGGCGACCCGCGACCGGTCGCCGCGCTGGTCGAGATCTTCGCCTGGCGCGGACGACTCGACGACGCGCAGGCCGAACTCGACGCGGCGCGCGCGGCCCACGGTCGTGTGCCCGAACTCGTGCGTGCGCACGGCGTGCTCGGCATCTGCACACCGGGTGGAGCGCGCAGTGGACTCGAGCTCCTGCTCGAGGCCCAGCGCGCGGATCCGACCCTGCCGTTCGTCGAGCGCGCGCTCGGTGCCGCGTACCTGCTCGCGTCACAGAGTGCCCTGCGCTCGGGCGACGTGGCCACGGCGGTGGACACCGCGCGCAAGGCCGTCGAGCACACGCCCGACGAGGTCCGTGCGCGCGAAGCGTTGGCCGATGCGCTCGCCACCGGCGCGGACCTCGAACGCGCGGTCGAGCTGTACGAGAGCCTCCTGGCCGAAGGGCTCGACGTGCGCGCGAAGCTGACGGGCAGCCTGCGCGCCGCGGCGACGGCGGCGATGGTCGCGGCGCTCGAACTCGACGCGGCGGGACGCGAGCGCACCGACGAGGATCGCGAGCGTTGGTACCTGCGCATGTGCGAGTTGGGCGTCGCGCGCGAAGACCTCGGTCAGGGGCGCGCGTTCCTCCAGGCGCGCGCGCGGGTGGCGGTGGACGCGGCCTTCGACGCGCTCGACTCGGTCGCGACGCGCGAAGGGCTGATCGCGAAGGGCTATCCCGCCGCGGAGCTCGAACGCCTGAACGTCGAGTCGCGCGCCGCGGCCGCCGCGGCGATCGAACGCGCGCTCGTGCTCGATCCCCATTCGTTCAGCGCGCGCGGTCTGAAGGGCGAGATGCTGCTCGAGGGCGAGCGCTTCTCCGACGCCGCCGTCGTGTTCGAGGGACTGTGCGCGGAAGTGGGGGACCGCATCGACGAACTGCCGCTGGCCCTGCACATCAAGGCGGCGGAGGCATGGCTCGGGGCTGGCGACACCCAGCGGGCGCGCGATGCGCTGTTGGCCTATCTGGCCGCGAATCCGAGCGGTCTGTGGGAGAACGAGACCCACGCCCTGTTGGACACGATCCCCTGAGTTCGAGGCCGCGGAAGACGACTCGGGCGACGGCTCAGAAGAGCCGGCCGCCCGCGGGCACGTCGCCGCCGGCAGCGTTCGGGTCGGGCACGACCAGCACCGCGTCGCCGTTCGCGTCGGGGACCGCGAGGGTCAGGACCTGACTCGTGTGCGAACCGATCTGACGCGGCTCGAGTCCGACCAGGCACAGGACCTGGCGTCCGACGAGTGCGCTCGGATCGCCGTAGTGCACCAGCCGCGCGAGCGACTTCATCCGACCGAGTTCGGCGCCGAGGTCGATCCACAGCACGTGCGTCGAGTAGCGCCCTTCGGGGAACGCTTCGCAGCGCGCGACCGTGCCGACGCGCACGTCCACGCGCTCGAAGTCGAGAAGGGCGCCGTCGGCGTCGGTCGATCCCATCGCCGCCTGCGCTACTGCTTCTTCAGCGCCGCGAGTTGGGACGCCAGATCCGCGTCGTCCGGGTGCGCCGCCAGACCCTGCTCGAGCACGGCGATCGCCTGCTCCTGATCGCCCGCCTGCAGGTGCAGGTTGCCGAGCAGCACGTAGTTCTCGGCGAAGTCGTCCTGCACCGGGAACTTCTGCTGCTTCTCGATCAGGATCTCGAACTGCTCGATCGCCTTGGGACCCTTGCCCATGATCGGCGGCCAGAAGCTGAGCGAGATGGCCTTCGACTTGCGCGCATCGAGGTGGTCCTCGTCGAGCGCGAGCGTGCGGTCGAAGGCGGCGTCGGCCTTGGACGCCAGCGGCCCGGCCTCGAAGCTCGCGCCGACCTCCTGCAGGCGCATGATGTACGCGACGCCCTCCATGTACTGGGCGTCGGCGTCGGTCGGGTTCGCGGCGGCGTACTCGGAGAGTCGGGCGAGCACCGCGTCGAGTTGGCCCGAGCGGCGCAGGCGATCCATCAGCTCCCAGGCCGCTCCGCTGTCCATCGCGCCCGCGAACAGAAGGGCGATCTCGTCCTCGGGGACCGTTCCGTCCGGCGTCGCGGCGGCCTTGGGCTCGTCGGACGCGGTCTCGATCGGTGCGGCGGGGACGGTGTCGAAGGCGGGCGCGGCCGGCAGGGGCGCGCGCCGCTCGTCCGCGAGGTTCGCGAGCTCCATCGAGAGGCGTTCGATGCGGTCGCCCTGGTCGCGCACCTGGGCGGCGAGCGCGTCGAGCGGCTCGACCCCGGGCGCGGTGCCGATCCCGTCGGTCGCGCTCACACGCGGTCCTGGTCCGGGGCGGCCAGGAGCGCTCCGAGCGCGCCGGCGGCGAGGGAGAGGGTGACGCACAGGGCGATGGCGGAGCGGTCGTTCATGGGATCGAGCGAAGGCGGAACGTCGGAACCGGGGTCGGCGAGGCAGGGTCTAGACTAGCGAGGGAAGCGTGGCGTCGAAGGTCGCCCTTCGAGGATCCGCGACCTACGCGCTCGCGTTCGCGCTCTTCACCGCTGGCGTCGACTTCCGTCTGCACTCCACGCCCGGCCCGCCCCGTCCCACCCGTGTCCGGACCTCCCATGTTCGTGCCCCTCCCGCGCCTCGCGTTCGCGCTCCTCGGCGTTCTCCTCGCGCAGGTCGTTCTCGTCGGCCGCGCCGTCGCCCAGGACCTCGAGATCCACGTCATCGACGTGGACCAGGGCTCGTGCATCTACGTGCAGGGGCCGAACGGAACGCGGGTGTTGATCGACGGCGGCGCACCGGGTTTCGGACCGACGATCACGAGCTACCTGACGTCGATCGGCGTCACCGACCTCGACTACTCGATCGTGTCCCACTACGACGCCGACCACTGCGGCGGCACGGACGAGGTCTTCGCCGCGGGGTGGACTCCGAACGTGGCCGCTTGGGACCGCGGCGACTTCCTGCCGAGCACGCTCACGCAGGAGGTCCAGTACAAGGCCGCCGCCGGCGCGCTGCGCGTCACGCCTGCGGTGGGGGCGACGATCGCGCTCGGCGGCGGTGCGCAGATCGAGTGCATCGCGATCAACGGCCAGCACGCGACCGGGACCGTGACCGTCGTCGGCACGAGCCAGGAGGAGAACGGTCTCTGTCTGGCCGTGCTCGTGCGCCACGGCGACTTCGAGTTCTACGTGGGCGGCGATCTGACGGCGGGCGGCAACGGGACCGCGGACGTCGAGGGCCCGGTCTCGGCCAACGTCGGCCAGATCGACGCGCTGGTCATGAGCCACCACGGTTCGGTCACGAGTTCGAGCACGGCCGCGATCGCCAACTTCGACCCCAGCTTCGTCGCGGTGTCGGCCGGCGTGGGGGCGGGCTTCGGCCACCCGACCAAGACCATCTGCAACCGCTTCAACAGCACGACCAACTGCCGCCCGATCCTGTCGACGACGCGCGGCAACCAGGGCTCGCCGTCGCCGACCCAGGCCGGCGCGTTCACCTCGGCCGACGGCACGTTCGTGCTCGCGAGCGACGGCGTCGGCTTCACCGTGACGACGCCGACCGGACTGGAGACCGCGTACACCTGCCACGAGAACCCCGGGACGACGCCCGCGGCCGGTGACCTCGTCATCAGCGAGTTCCTCGTGGATCCGGTCGGTTCCAGCGACGACTTCGGCGAGTGGATCGAGGTCACGAACACCACCGGCGGCGACCTCGACCTGTTCGGGTGCAAGGTGCGTTCGGGCGCAACCACGATCAACATCGACAGCCACCTGCTCGTGCGCGCGGGCGAGTACGTCGTGATCGGCGTGGACGGCGTGCGTCAACGCAACGGCAACGTGTTGGTCGACATCTGTCTGCCGTTCGAGCAGTTCGCGCTGCCGAACGGGACGGGTTGGGTGGAGCTGCTGACCCCCAGTTTCGCGTCGATCGACCGGGTCGACTGGGGCGGCGCGAACATCAGCGCCGATCCCGGCGTCGCCGACGAACGCATCGACCGTTTCGCTCCGTCCAGCGTCGCGAACTTCACCGACGCCGTCACCGCCTGGGGCACCGGAGACCTCGGGACGCCCGGCGTGGTCAACGACGCCGACGTTCCGCCGCTCGTGGGCACGACGCTGGCGCTGACGACCGTGCCGCAGATCGGCACCCAGGCGATCTTCCAGCTCTCGTCGCCGCAGAACCCCGGCCAGGTCTACATCTTCAACCTGTCGAGCGGAATCTTCCCCGGCATCAACTACCTGGGCGTCACGCTCCCGCTCAACGCGGACGCCGTGTTCCTGTCGTACCTGTTCCATCCGGGCTGGTTCGGGAGCCTCGACTTCAACGGCGAACGGACGATCGCCGTGCCGATCAAGAACAACCCGAACCTGATCGGCTCGGGCGCCTTCTTCGCGTTCATGGTGCTCCAGTTCGACTTCCAGCTCTTCGCCTACCTGCCGATCCAGGCGTCGAATCCCGTGTACATGCAGATCCAGGGCTGAGTCCGCTCGCTCGCACCTCCGCACCCCGTCGATGTCCAACACCTCGAGCCACCACTCGAAGCCCTTCAGCGTCATGCGCGACCCCGTTCACGGGGACGTGCTGTTGACCGCGGAGGAGCTCGCGCTGATCGACACGCCGCAGTTCCAGCGACTGCGCGGCGTCAAACAGCTCGGTACCGCCTACCTCGTGTTCCCGAGCGCGGTGCACACGCGCTTCGAGCACTCGATCGGCACGTTGCACGTCACGCGCCAGCTGATCGCGTCCGTCAACCGCAACTTCGAGCTCGATCCGCGCAACCACCTGCGGATCGCGGACGAGGAGGCGCGCGTGATCTGCCTGGCGGCCCTGGTCCACGACGTGACGCACATGCCGTTCGGTCACAACATCGAGGACCAGTCGGGGCTGATCGCGCGCCACGACTCGGCCGAGCGCTACGAACGCACGCTGGGGGCGCACACCGCGCTGGGGCGCAGGCTCGACGAGTTCGGCGTGCGCGAGGACGTGATGGCCGTGCTCGCGCCGCGCCCCGGTGGACGCGAGGTGCCGCCGTACTGGACCCAACTCACGTCCGACACGATCTGCTCGGACATCCTCGACTACCTGGCGCGCGACGCCTACTTCACGGGCCTGCGACTCTCGGTCGACGAGCGTCTCGGTTCGTACTTCCAGATCGAGCGCAAGAGCGGGAACCTGTACATCGACCTGTCGAAGCGCGAGTTGCTGCGCGAGGACATCCTGTCCGAGATCGTGCGGATGCTCGAGGCGCGCTACTACTTCTCGGAGCGCGTCTACTACCACCACGCGAAGGTGATCGCGGGTGCGATGATCGCGCGCGCCGTCGAGTCGGTCCTCGGCGCCGGTCTGATCGAGGACGACGCCCTGTTCGACCGCACCGACGATTCGCTCCTGTCACTGCTCGTCGAGCGCGCGGAGGCCGGCGAGCCCGAACTCGCGGCTCGCGTGCGCCGGCTCGTCGAAGGCGTGCGCCAGCGCGTGCTCTACAAGCGCGCCGCCGTCTTCCCGCGCTACGAGAACGAGGACGCCCAACGCCAGCTCGTGACGCGCTTCTTCGCGCGCGACGCCTTCGCCGCCCGCCGCGCGGCCGAGGAACGCATCCGCGAGGCCGCGGCGTTCGCCACCGGCCGCGACGTGGACGTGATCGTCTACTGCCCGGCGGCACGCATGCAGCTCAAGGAAGCGGCGACGCACGTGCTCTGGCCGGGCGAACGCGAGCCGCGACCTCTGGGCGAGTACGCGGACCGCGTGCCGCGCCTGGCCGACCTCGAGCAGTCCTACCGCAACCTGTGGAAGTTCTACGTGCTCGCCGACACGGACGATCGTGGAACGCTGGCCGTGATCCAGAAGGTGGCGCTCGAGGAGTTCGAAGGCGCGCGCAACGCCTATCGCGTCGGTTAGTCGGCGCGCCCCTACGGCCGGTCGATCACGCTCTTCTCGAGCGGTTCGCGCCGGCCCTCCATGAGCTGCGCGGGGAAGCCGTACCAGAAGATGCCGACCACGTGCTCGGCCATCGGATCGATGCCGAGCAGTTGATACAGCTCCGGGTGACGCGTGACCGGACCGGTGCTCCACTTCGAGCCGATGCCGCGCGCCCACAGCGCCAGCATGAAGTTCTGGGCCGCGCAGCAGCAGGCGGCGTAGTCCTCCTGGTGGCGCAGCGGGTCGTCCTCGTTGACCGGCGCGGTCAGCAGCAGCCAACCGGGCAGTTTGAGCCAGCGCTCGAGCTTCTTGCGCGCCGCCTCCTCACCCTTGGTCTGGCGCACGGTGCGCGCGTTGAGACCGCAGATCTTCTCGATCGTGCGCCGTCCCGGCCGGTACCAGCGCCAGGGCGTCGTGTGCTTGTGGTTCGGCGCCCAGCGGGACAGGTCGAGGGCTTCGTCCACGAGCGCGCGCGGCGGCAGTTCGGGGCGGAACTCGTGCACGGTGCGGCGACCGCGCAACAGACCGTCGACCGCGGCCAACGCGTCGCCGTCGAGCGCGACGAGGCGCGGTTCCTCGGCCGCGTCGCCACCCTCCGTGTCCGCCGGACGCGAACCGTCCGACTTCGACGCCTGCTTCTTCCGCTTGCCGTCCTTGTCCATGGAATCGCCCCCGTTCGCGCGCACGCTCAATCTAACAGGCCGTGCCGGAGAGCAGACCGCGGCGCTCGGCGAAGCGGCGCAGGCGTTCGAGGGCGGACGCGATGCGCTCGTCGGACAGGACGTAGGACAGTCGCACGTGGCGCGGGGCTCCGAACGCGCTGCCGGGGACGAGGACCAGGGCCTCTTCCTCGAGCAGGTCCGCGCACAGCTGTTGCGCGTCCGCGGCTCCGGCCAACCACGGCGTCACGTCGGGCAGCACGTAGAAGGCGCCGTGCGGCGTGGGGAACGCGAGGCCGAGTTCGCGCAGGCCTTCGGTCAGTCGGTCGCGGCGCTCGCGGTAGGTCGCGACCATCCGTTCGACCTCGGGCGGCTCGGACGCGAGCGCGGCCAGGTAGGCCGCCTGGGAGATCGCATTCGGGGAGCCGGCCATCTGGCTGCCGATCTTCGTCAGCGCGACGATCGCCTCCTTCGGACCGGCCGCGAACCCGATGCGGTAGCCCGTCATGCAGAAGGCCTTCGAGGCCCCGTCGACGATCACCGTGCGTTCGAGCGCGCGCGGGTCCACCTCGACCGGCGAGCAGAACGGGCGCTCGCCGTACACGAGGCGGCGGTAGATCTCGTCGCTCAGGATGACGAGGTCGTGGCGCACGGCGATCTCGACGGCGCCCGCGATCTCGTCGCGGCTCCAGACGTAGCCGGTCGGGTTCGACGGCGTGTTGATCCACAGGGCGCGAGCGCCGCGCGCCGCTTCCCGTTCGAGGGCGTCGAGGTCGGGACCGCCCGTCGTGCTGCCGCCGTCGACCGCGGGCGGGGGAGCGACGGGTACGGGCTCGAGGCCCGCGATCAACGCCATCTCGTCGTAGGAGAGCCAGCCCGGTTGGGGCAGCAGCAGCCGGTCGCCGGGATCGAACAGGGCGAGGCACGCGGTCGAGAGCGCGTGCTTGGCGCTGTGGCCGATCCAGACCTGCTCGGCCGCGAACGGGACGCCGCGCGTGTCGGAGAGGTGCCGTGCCACGGCCGCCCGTAGCTCGGGTGTTCCCGCCGCGGGCGTGTAGCGCACGTCGCCGGAGCGGACCTTCGCCACCGCGGCTTCCTGGACCACCGGCGGCGCTGGGAAGTCGGGCTCGCCGACGGACATGTCCACCACGTCGCGGCCGCTCGAGCGCAGCTCCTTGGCCCGTTGGGAGAGGACGAGAGTGATGGAGGCCGAGGCTCGCTCGGCGCGTTGCGAGACCCGCATGCCCGACAGGATACGGACGCGGACGCCCGACGGCATCCGTCGGCGGGAGGGAAGACGGGAAGCCGGAGCGCGTCTTGGGACCCCGCCGTGCCACCCCGTATGGTCCTGGGCCGCCGGCGTGCGCCCCGTCCACGCGCCGCTCGCTGCCAGCCGCCCATGAAACGCTTCCTGCGCCCCGTCCTGATCGTCCTCGGAGTCCTCGGATTCACCGGGTACTTCGCCTTCTCGACCTTCCTCTTCAGCCCGATCGAAGGGGACTACGAGTTCGACGTGGCCACGCTCGTCCCGCGGGACGTGGACATGTTCGCCGCGCGCGCCGACCTGGTGGGCGCCTTCGACGCCGAGCTGGGCCTGCGGCGGGCGAAGGACCTGGCCGACGGGCCCTTCGGGCAGCTCGCCTCCGAGCCCGCCTTCGCCGATCTCGCCACCAAGTACGCCGAGTTGCGCGCGACGATCGCCGAGCAGCTCGCGCAGCTGCCGGTCTCGACCCACCCGTTGGCGGCGTTCGGCGGTTCCGATCTGGGCGTGGCGGCGTACTTCGATCGCGACGTCCCCGGCGGCACCGAGTGGGTCGCGCTGGGCCGCTGCAACTGGGTGGGCAAGGCCGCCTACGCCGCGCTGGAGCGGCCCGGTCTGTTCGGCCTGGACGCGCAGGGCTTCACGGCCACGAAGACCGACGGCGTCATCGCGCTGAGCGGCGGCGAACTCGTCGAGCCCCTGTACTTCACGCGCATCAACGACGTGATCGTGATCAGCAACGGTCCCGACCTCCCCGCGACCGCGCGCACGCTCGAGCGCACCAAGGGCCAGGAGTCGTTCTTCGTCAGCCCGCGCTACCACGACGAGATCGCGAAGCGGGCGAGCGACAGCGGCGACGACCTCGAGCTGTTCGTGCGCTCCGACCACTTGCCCGAGCTGCTCGGCGTGGAGGGAGCCTTCCCCGACCCGCGCAGTCCGGACTTCATGGAGGCGCTGCTCGGACGACTCGTCTCGCTGGGTGCGGTCTCCGAAGTGGCGGGCACGCTCGCGCTGGATTCCGGTCTGGCCGCACTCGCCCTTGGAGGCAGCTGGGACATCAGCGCGCTCACCGACGATCAGCGGCGAATCTATCGACGCAAGGCGGTGGATCAGCGCACCGTCGTGAAGCGCGTGGGGCAGCTCGCTCCGGCCGACGCGTTCCTCGTCGTCTACCTGGACATCGATCTCGGCGAACTCCTGCGCCAGATCGTGAACTCGGCCGAGCGCGCGATGATCGACAACCTCGAGACCGAGATCATTCAGCCGATCTTCGGCTACGCGACGATCGATCCGCTCATCTCGGACCTCGAGGCCGCGTTCAAGGACCGCATCGCGATCATCATCGGCCCGAACCGCTATCCGCTGCTCGAGTCCGACGCGCCCAACGACGGGCGCGCGACGCTCGCGTGGGCGATCGCGCTGTGGGTCGACGACGTGAACCTGCTCTACAGCACCGAGCCGGGCCGCGCCGCGTTGCTCAACCGACTCGAGGATGCGCGCAACGCGCCGCGCCTCGGTCTGCAGGGGCGCGACGGCGCGCCCGGCATCTACACGAACAAGGGCGAGGGCGGCTTCCCGCTGACCGAGTACTGGTCGCCGTTCGTGACGGGCACCGGCCACGTGGCGACGGGCGTCTCACAGGACGTGTTCGTGGTGACGAACAACTTCCGCATGATCGGCGAGTTGTTCAAGGGACTGGCGGGGAGCGAGGAGTCGACGCTGGCCGGTCGCGACGACTTCACGGCGATGATGGGCAGCGGACTGGACGCGATCTCGGCCATGGTCTGGATGGACCCCGCGGCCGTGCGGGGCGACCTCGAGAAGGTGCTCGTGCAGCGCGCCCAGGACGACGTGCTCTCGCTGATCGACTGGGACGTCGAACGCCCGCGCATCGAGAAGAAGCTCCTCGCCCAGCACTTCCCGAACGAGGTCTGGGGCAACCTGTCGTCGCTCGAGGTGGGGGCGCAGCTCGAGACCTTGGTGCTCGACGAGATCGACGTCTTCCGCGAGCAGTTCCGAGCCGAGCACATGCCGAAGATGGTGGAGGACATCGACCGCCACCTGACCTACCTGGCCGGGATCGAGCGCGCCCTGGTGGCACTCGAACTGGCGGACAAGGAGTTCGAGATCGACGCGCGCTTCGTGCTCGACTCGAAGGCTTCGAAGCCCTGAGACCTGCGGTGGGGCGCTGGCGGTTCGCTCCTGCCGCCGGCGCGCAGCATCTGGTCGCCGCTCGCGCGCAGCTTCCCGTGCTGCCGCATCCCCACCTTCTCGATCGACCGCTCTCGATCGACCGCCGCCAGCACCAGGTCCGGCGGGGGAGAGAAGCCTGCGAGGAGAGATGTGTGGTGCCCGAGACTGGAATCGAACCAGCACGCCCGTGAGGGCACCAGATCCTTAGTCTGGCGCGTCTACCAATTCCGCCACCCGGGCACCGAGGGTGTCGCTGGCCTCGAAAGCACCAGCGAGCGCGGCACTCTACCAGTGCCAGGGCGCGGGTCAAGCCCGCGCCGCGCCGCGTTCCTCACCTTCGGGGCCGGCGGGACGTGCGAGCCCAGGGCTCGAGCACTCTCCGCGCCGCCCCCGCCCCCTCCCGCGTCCGCGACGCGCGAGCGACCACGCACCCTTCGAACCACCCGTGTCCAAGCGCTCCGGCTCCCTGCTCGTCGGCCAGTCCGGCGGACCCACCGCCGTCATCAACCAGAGCCTCGTCGGCATCGTCGAGGCCGCTCGCGGCCGCGCCGAGGTGCGCCGGGTGATCGGGGCCCGGCGCGGGATCCAGGGCCTGCTCGAGGGCGATCTCGTCGACCTCTCGGCCGAGGATCCGGCGCACCTCGAGCGGGTCGCGTCGACGCCCTGCGCCGCGCTGCGCTCCGTGCGCAAGAAGCCTTCCGAGGCGGAGTGCGGGCGCGCGCTCGAGCGCCTGGCCGAACTCGACGTGCGTTGGTTCTGCTACATCGGCGGCAACGACACGTCGGAGACGGCGCACCTGCTCGCCGAGGCCGCCGATCGCGCTGGCTACGAGCTCGGTCTCATCCACGTCCCCAAGACGATCGACAACGACCTCGAGGTCACCGACCACTGCCCGGGGTATGGCTCGGCGGCGCGCTTCGTGGCCCAGGCGGTCATGGGCGACAACCTCGACAACCGCTCGCTCGGCGGCGTCAAGATCGACGTGATCATGGGGCGGCACGCGGGTTGGTTGACGGCGGCCAGCCTGCTCGCGAAGCGCTTCGAGGACGACGGACCGCACCTCGTCTACGCGCCGGAGGTCGAGGTCGATCCCGACACGTTCGAACGTCAGGTGGTCGAGGTCTACCAGCAGTACGGCCGCTGCGTGGTGGCGGTCTCCGAAGGCATCCGCGCGCCCGCCGGCCGCACCTGGTACGAGTCCGACGACGTGGACCAGCACGGCAACATGACCCTGTCGGGCTCGGGGGCGCTCGGGGACGTGCTGGCCGTCCACGTGAAGCGCGCCCTGGCCCGCATCGGCGTCGAGAAGGAGCGCGTGCGGGCGGACACCTTCGGCTACCTGCAGCGCGCGTTCGTCGGCTGCACCTCCGAGGTCGACGCGCTCGAGGCCCGCGAAGTGGGACGGCGCGCCGTGGGGTACGCGCTCGACGGAGGGCCGGACGGAACGGTGGTCATCGAACGTCGACCCGGTCCCGGGTACGCCGTGGACTACCGCCTCGCGCCGCTCGAGTCGGTGGCCGGACACACGCGCCTGTTGCCGGAGGCCTACCTCCTCGGGCCGGGGCGGATCGATCCGTCCTTCTGCGACTGGTTGCGCCCGCTCGTGGGCGCGCTGCCGGACGTGGCGCGGCTGCACGACCTGCCGCTCGGCTCGTAGGTCCGCGGGAGCTGGCGTTCGGCCCGCGTTCGAGCGCGCGCCGGGTGCCTGGGATCGGTTCCGCCACCAACGTGCCGAAGAGGGGTGCGTAGACGCTCGCCGCGCGAGTCGGTGGACCGACCCCTCGCGCGCGCCGGATCGACAGCCCGGACCCACCGACACCTCGGTGATCCGGGCTGCCGTCCGCCGATCCGGACCGATCGCCCGCCCGGGCCGGTACGCCTCGGCGCCCCGGACACCGGAGCGAGGCTCCCCGGACACACGATCGGCAGCGCCACCCACCATTCACCGCGGACCGCCCAGCTTCGAGCGGATCGCCTGGACCCTCACCACGACCGACGCCATGCTCAGCATCTTCGCCATCGCACTGCTCGCGACCCCTCAGGACGCCCTGCGGCCCATCGACCCCAGCTCGTCGATCGTGCCGTTGAACCTCCCGGTCGCCTCCAAGGCCCAGGACGGCGCCTTCCTCG
Organism: Rohdeia mirabilis; assembly: GCA_007750655.1. GTDB lineage: Bacteria > Planctomycetota > UBA1135 > UBA1135 > Rohdeia > Rohdeia mirabilis. The sequence continues at coordinate 3,622,579 of CP036290.1, read as the reverse complement.
GCGTCGGTCTCCTCCCCGGCAACGGGGGAGTCTCGTCCGTCGTGCCGGGCTCCGCCGCCGACGACGCGGGGCTCGAGGTCGGGGACGTGATCCTCTCGATCGGCGACCGCCAGGTCGCGAGCGGCTCGGAAGTGTCCGAGGCGATCCGCGCCCACTCGGTGGGCGACTCCGTCGCGATCGTGTTCCGCCGCGGCGACGAGCGCATCGAGCGCGACGTGGTGCTCGGCTCGCGCGCGGACGCTCCGCGCCTGGTCGAACTGGACCTCGAGGACGTGACCGACGACGAGAGCGACCTGTTGACCGAGCTCGGCTACCTGTTCGATCCCGACCTGTTGGACCAGTTGATCGACGTCGGCTACGCGGACGCTCCGAGGCGGGCCGAGCCGAAGGCCGACGAGCCCGGCTTCATGGGCGTGTCGATCGGCGCGGCCGAGAACGGCGTCGCCATCGTCGACGTGAACGCCGGCGGCCCCGCCGAACGCGCCGGACTGCGCAGGGGTGACGTGGTCGTCTCGGTGGACGGGACCTCGGTGGACTCGGTCGACGGCCTGGTCGAACTGCTCGGCGGCACCCGTTCGGGCCAGCGCGTCGAACTCGTGATCAACGGCGAGGGCGGCACGCGCGTGGTCGACCTCGAGCTCGGCTCGCGGGCCACCTCGACGCCGCGCGTCGTCGAGTGGAGCGACGAACGGTTCTCCGATCCGGCCGTCGACCCGGACGGGATGGAACGGGAGCGCCGCGAACGCGACCAGCTGGACATGGGCGCCGTCGACGACGTGCGCCGCGAGTTCGCCCAGCGCGTGTCCGAGATGCGCCGCCGCCACGCCGAGGAGGAGGCCGAACTGCGCGAGGAGTACGCCGAGACCCTCGAAGCGATGGGCGTGCGTCCCGAGCGGCTGGAGCGCCTGCGCCTGCCCCAGATGGGCGGCTTGCAGCGCATCGAAGGCAGCGGTGACGGTCCGCGCTCGATCCGCATCGGCATGCCCGGATTGCTGCAGGGCGGACCGTTCGACGACGGTTCCGACAACGCGAACGAGTTCCAGCGCCAGCTGCGCCAGCGGATCGCGGAAGGCCTGCCCCGCGGACTTCAGCTCGATCCGAACATGGGTGGCGGTCTGCGCGTGCTGATCGACGAGGACTTCGACCTCGATCGCTTCCCCGGACTCGGTGCGACGCCGCGCGGCGCTGCGCCCCAGGGACTCGGTGGCGGTTCGCGCATGCAGCAGGGTGAGCAGCAGCAGATCGAGATCCGCGTCCTGCCTGACGGCCGCCGCATCGAGAAGATCCGGCGCGGCGTGATGGGGCCGGACGGGAACTGGAACTGGACGGAGGAGGAGATCGAGCGCCCGGCCGGTCAGGACCAGCAGCAGGACGAGTTCTTCTTCGCGCCCCGCGGACGGTCCGGCGCCGGTTCGGCCCAGGGCCACGGCGCGTCCACCGACATCGCGCGCGAGATCGAGGCTCTGCGGCGCCAGCTCGAACAGCTCGAGCGCCGCAACGAGCGTCTCGTCGAACGCCTCGGCAACTGAACGACGGCCGACGGGCGCCTCGACGCGGGCGCGCTCCGGACCCACCAGCGCCCGACCCCACGAACCGTGGAGTCGGGCGCTGGTTCCGTTCCGGGCCCGCCGTTTCGCGCGCGAGGCCGGAACTGAACGAGTGGTGTGATTCGCTCTGTCGAGGTACTTCGGCGTTCCGGAGGGAATGCGATGCGTGGCACAGGCGACTCGCCCCCTCTTCCATGGGCACCGGGCTCTCGAGTCATGGAGGAGGCCCGACGCGGCAGCGCGCCCGTACGGAACGCCGCAAGGCCTCGACAGAGCGGATCACACCACTAGGGTGCGCGGTCGTCCGGCGCGTCGCCCTCGGACTCGCCGTCGAACGGCTCGCCGACGCCCAGGCCGTGGGCCCAGCTCTTGAACCAGCTCGGCGGGTCCCACGCGTGCAGCGTCCCCGCGATGCTGACGAGCGCGCGCTCCTCCTCGAACTCGCGTTCGCTGCGGCGCCGACGCAGGCGATCCGCCTCGCGCGCGAACGAGCGCTCCACCAGACCGAGCAGGAATCGTCGACGTTCGGGCGGCGAAACGAGCGCGCGCCGCAGGATGGGCGACAACCGACGGCCGAACTCGTGCGAGACACCGAAACGGCTGCACAGCTGGTCGAGGTCGGCGTCTTCGGGGCTCATGGCGCGGGCCTCGGACGCGACGGCCGAGCGGACACGCGCGGTCCACGGCGCGCGGGCGACACAGATGTCGAACCCAGCGCGGTGCACCGTGGACGGGGAGGCGTGAGGACGTTCGGGAGGGACAGGAACCGAGGGCACCTAGAAGCTACCCCGCTGTCGGGGGCCGTGCGGTCGGTCCTGGTGCGTGCGGCGCGGTGCCGCCGCAGCCCTCAGTGCTCCTGGCGGTTGCGCACGCCGTCGACCACCTGGGCCGCGCGCGCGCCGTCCAGCCCGAGCGGCCCGAGGGGCAGGCCCTGGACCGAGTCGAGCGACTCGATCTCGGGGTTCTCCGCGAGCCGGTGGGCGATGGCGTTCGCCATCGCGACGACGGCGGCCGCCGGCTCGTCGCGCACGAGGGCGAGGATGTTCTCGTGGTGGCGTCCGATCGCGTTCACGAGGACCTCCGGGAGGCCCCAGCGTTCGGCCACGCGCGCACCGACGGCGGCGTGGTCGAAGCCCAGCTCTTCTTCCTCGACCTCGAACAGCGGGCGACCGGTCTTGCCCGAGATCTTGACCACGTCGAGGTACTCCTTCGTCAGGTTGTCCAGGAGGACGACCTTGCCGATGTCGTGCAGCAGACCGCAGGAGTAGAACTCGTCCGGGCCGAGCGCGAACTCCTGGCCCGACGTCCGCATCAGCTCCTGGGCCAGGCACGCCGTGGTGATCGAGTGCTCCCACTGGGCGTCGAGATCGAAGCCGCCGTGCTTCGACAGGTGGTCGAACTGCGCCATCACGGCCGCTTGGAGCACGATGTTCTTGAGCACCCGCAGGCCCAGCACGCTGGCGGCGTGTTCGGTCGAGACGACCTTCTCGCGCAGGCCGTAGAAGGCGCTGTTCGCGATCCGCAGGACCTTCGTGGCGATCGGGGCGTCCTTCGCGATCTCGCGCCCGAGGTCCCGCAGCCCGATCTCCGGATCGGCCATCATCCGGTTGATCCGCTGGACGACGGCAGGGAGCGTGGGGATCGAGACTTGGTTGCCGAGCGCCTGCTCGAGGAAGTCGGATCGCATGGGCGGGAGGGGCGTTCGTGAAACGTCGATGAAGCAGGACCGGATCGGGGCAGTCGGCGACCGCCGGAGTGGACGTCGCGGGCCTCGGGGGGGTGCTATCGGGCGTCCAGCCGAAGGACATTGACAGGAAGCGCGAACTCCTTCGAAACCGTGCCTCTCCTGGCCCCGTCATAGGGTGCGGGCGAGCTAGACTGGGGCACGCTCGGGTCGGTCCCCCTGGCCCCCGAACCTCGAAACTTCGAACCTTCAAGACCGTCGGGCCGTGGGCCGTCAGGCCTCGCGACCCCGCGCCGTGCTCGGCCGAGCACGTGCCGCGACGAAGCGGCGGATCCCTCCGGGGTCCGCTGCGCCCGAGACCTGACCTGTGCGTCCACCGTCATCGAGTCGTCCCAGCTCGAGACCCGTTCCCACTCGAACCATGCTTCGCAACGTTCCGACCAGTTCCGACGCCCGTTCCACACCGGTGCGCCTGCTCACGGCAGGAGTGTTCGCTCTCACCGTGGCCGGTCACGCACACGCCCAGTTCCAACACCCGACGCCGCTGCCCGAAGTGCTGCTCGTGAACGACGCGTTCGGTTCGAGCACCGGCACCACGTCGCTCGACCTGTACGAGGACCAGATCTTCCGCCTGGCCGACTTCGACGGCGACGGCCTGTTCGAGAGCGTGCTCGAGACGAGCCTCTTGTTCGAGTTCGGCAAGAGCCCGAACAAGAACAAGAGCTGGGGGATCGAGGCGGTGCGCAGTCGCATGGAGAACGGCGTGCCCGTCGTCTACTTCACGAACGGTCGCAACCCCGAGGCGTCCGGGAGCTCGAAGGTCGCCGAACTCTGGCGCGGCTCCGACGTCGACGGCGACGCGTTCATCGACGAGTCCGAACTCACTCTCGTCGGCGATCTGAAGGCGATCCTCGGTGGCGACCAGACCATGCAGGGTCTGGCGGTCTGCTCCTCGGGATCCGTGTGGGCGGCGACCGACTTCGGAGGGGGAGGGCTCGTCCGCTTCTTCAATGGCAGCGCCACGGTCCTGGTCGACGACGACGACGGGCCCTTCAAGGTCCCCGGCAAGTTCGGGTCGCCGGTCAACATCGACACGGACGACTTCACCAAGATGACCACCTACGGCGACGATGGCGTGCTGGTCTACAGCGACGGCTATCAGAGCGCCAAGGACGAAGCGGTTCACCGCTTCCAGGACCTCAACGGCGACGGGGACATCCTGGATCCGAACGAGGCCGTGTGCTTCTTCAACGCGACGGGCGCGAACACGGCCCTTCTTCGGAACCCGGACTTCGGCACGACGTTGCCGAGCATGGTGGTCAACAGCTCCCAGAACGGCTACTGCTGGTTGAAGGAGATGGCCACCATGACCGAGCCGCTCGGTGGCGACACCGGTGGCACGCAGGAGTCCTACTTCTTCGCCAGCACGTCCTCGAACACGAGCGCCTTCGGCATCAACCAGGCGGGCCAGTTCGTGAACGGCCTGGTCTTCCGCGCGGTCGACAAGAACCTCAACGGCCACGTCAACGACACGGGCGAGGTCAACCTGTACTACGACGGCAGTGGGGACGCGGGATCGGCCGAGCAGCTCGACAAGATCCTCGGGATCGACACCTACGAGCAGAGCCTCATCCTCTTCTACCTGCGCGGTGGTGGAAAGGCCGTGATCCTGTTGACCGACCTCAACGGCGACGGCGACGCGATGGACGCGGGCGAACGCCTCGACGTGTGGGACGAGAACAACAGCTCGGACCAGCCCTGGAACCTGTTCTTCTTCGGCATCGCCGCGGCCGCGTTCGAGCCGGGCATCCTGCCCGAGCCGACCAGCCGCCAGGCCACGCTCAGCGGCACCGGCTGCGCCCAGTTCGGCGGCCGCGTTCCGCGCATGTCCGCCCAGGGCGAGTCGCGCATCGGATCGCCCTTCTGCCAGCTGCAGGTCTTCGACGCACCGCCGAACTCGTTCACGTGGCTCTTCCTCGGCGCCACGAACACGTTCTTCGGACAGCCGTTGCCGGTCGACCTCGGTGTGGTCGGACTCCCGGGTTGCACGCTGTACCAGGACCTCGCGTTCAACTGGATCCAGCCGACGAACGCCGACGGTTTCGCCAAGCTCGAGATTTCGCCGGCCCTGCAGTTCGGCGAGCTCGCCGGCTCGATCCTCCACTTCCAGGCGGTGACCGCCGACGGCCTCGGCGTCACGAACGTGCCCGAGATCGGTCTGACCCAGCTCCTCACGCTCGAGATCCTCGGCCCCAGCAACTGAGGCCGGCCGGCGAGAAGCGCCGCCCGAGCGGACCACGCGGCCCGTCCCCCTCGATCCGAGGGGGGCGGGCCGCGGTCGTTCCGAGCGGCTCGGGTGGCAGAGGTGGCACCCGCGTGCCCCGCCCCTCGGCCACGGCGCAGGCGAGCGGGCCGCCGCGGCCGATAGCGGGACGTCCATCCTGCCGTCCTCCGCTTCCATGCCGATCGAACGCTCTCTGGCCGCGGCCGTCGCCGCTGGCCTCCTCCTCCTGTTGCTGTACCGCTACGACGGTGCCGCCGACCGCGCCGACCCCCGCGCGGCCACGGCGGAGCAGCTGGACCTCATGGGCCTCGTCGAACGCGCCCAGCTGTGCGTGCGCGGCACGGTCGTCGAAGCCGTCGGCCGCAGCGGCGCGGACGGCGTGATCGAGACGGTCTACCGGTTGCGCGTCGACGAACGGCTGATCGGCAGCGGCGGCGACATCGAGACCTTCTCCCTGCCCGGCGGCGTCCTCGAGGATGGCAGCGGCATGGTGATCCCGGGCCTCGGATCGATGGGCGTCGGCGAAGAAGTGCTGCTGTTCCTGACGGGGAGCGACGAGCGCACGGGACGGCGGATGCCGGTCGGGCTCGAGCAGGGGCGCTACAAGATCGTGAGCGGCCCGGACGGTCGGCGCCTCGCGATCGGCGGTGGCGCACGTTCGGCGATCGAAGGCGAGGCGGCGTCCGTGATGGGTCACGCGCGCGTGCTCGACTTCCAGGAACTGCGCGCGCGCATCGAGGCCTGCATGCAGCGTCGCGCGCAGGAGTCGGGCCGATGAGCCGCACGTTCACGGCCCGGGTGGCGGGGCTCGTGGTCGCCGGAGCGCTGGGCGGGCTCGCGCTCGGTTACATCCCCCTGCGGCACCAGAGCACGGGCAAGGCGCTGTACTGGTCCAACGGGTCGAACATCTCGGTGGTCCTCTCGAGCACGGGTTCCGACGACCTCGCCCCCGGCGAGCACGAACCCGCGCTGCGCCTCGCACTCGAAGCCTGGAACCAGGTGCCGGGCTCGTTCGCGCGCATGGTCGAGAACGACGACCCGCTCCAGCAGGCGCGCTCGGACTGGGCGGCGGACGACCTGCACCTCGTCCTGTTCGACGAGAGCAACAGCTCGGGCTACTTCCCGAGCGGCAGCGCGACCGTCGCGATCACGCCGGTCTGGTTCCAGGGCAACGGCCGCATCGTCGACGCCGACATCCTGTTCAACGGCTCCAACTTCCAGTTCACGACCAGTGGCGTGCCCGGGCGCTTCGATGTCCAGGACGTGGCCGTCCACGAGTTCGGCCACCTGCTCGGCTTCGACCACTCGCCGGTCGTCGGCTCGAGTCTCTTCCCCTACGTCACTCCGGGTCTCGTCCTGCACCGCAGCGTGGCGAGCGACGACTGGATGGCGACGCGGGCGCGCTATCCGGACGCCGCTCTGGCGCGGGTGAAGGGCCGCGTCGTGCGCGCCGACTCGAGTCCCGTGGTTCGTGCGCACGTGGTCCTGCGCGATCTCGAGGGCCGCACGGTCGGAGCCGCGCTCGCCGACGGCGGCGGCAACTTCGCCATGGAAGGGGTGCTGCCCGGCGACTACCAGCTGTTCGCCACGCCGCTCGACGGACCCGTCACCGCCGCCAACCTCACGGGTGCGCCGCCCGTCGACATCGACTTCCAACCCACCTCGCTGGCGACCCTCGCGGTGGTGGGATCGAACGACGTCCAACTCGGCGATCGCACGGTCCTACCCGATGCGGCGATCGTGCTCGGACGGTCGTTCGACCCCTTGCCTCTGCGCGCGACGATCGGCGCCGTGAACAACCACGTGCTGCGCGGCAACGGGCTCGTGGCCGGTGCGAGTCTCACCGCCGCGGATCCCGACGTCGCCGTCACCGTGCTCGGCTGGTTCGGGACCTCGGTCAGCTTCAGCGTCTTCGTGCCATCCGGAGAAGCTCCCGGACTCGTGGACCTCGAGGTGACGAACGCTTTCGGCGAGCGCTCACTGCTGCCCGGTGCGCTCGAGCTCACCCCGGCGGATCCGGTGGTGAGCTCCGTCCATCCGTCCGTCGCGAATGCGAACGGCGGCAGCTCGGTGACCGTCGTCGGGAGCGGCTTCCGTCCCGGCGCGAGCGTCGTCGTCGGTGGCGTCATCCTGCGCGACGGCGCGCCCGGCGAAGCGACCGTGGTCGACGAGAACACGATCCAGTTCGTACTCGGCGCCTGTCCGGCCGGGACCTACGACGTGGTCGTCATCGACCCCACCGGCGTCGAGGGCCGTCTGGTCGACGGCCTCGAGGCCGGCGGAGTCCCGACGATCGAGAGCGTCTTCCCGACCGCTGGTTCGGCGCTCGGCGGGACTCGCGTCGCGATCACGGGGGCGGGATTCGATCCCGGTCTCGCCCTTTCCATCGGCGGCGTGTCGCAGACCGTCGTCGCCGTCTCGTCGACCGAGATCGAGTTCGTCACGGCATCCGCGCCGGCGGGAGGTCCGTACACCCTGACCGTCACGAACCCGAGCGGGCGGGCGGACACGGGCGCGTTCACGTTCACTCCGCTCGCGGATCCCAAGGTCGGCGCGCTCGACCCGATCAGTGGGCCGGCGACCGGGGGCGAGTGGGTGACGCTCACGGGGGAGGACCTGCGCAGCGATCTCGAGGTCCGCTTCGGCGCCGATCCGATGACGGGCCAAGGGGGCACCTTCGCACCGTCGACGTACCTGGTCGACTCGTCGACGTTGATGGCGCTCACGCCCGCGGGTGGGGGAATCGTCGGACTCGTCGTCGAGGACCCCAACACGGGGCAGGCGGCGGCGCTACCCGGTGCGTACACGTTCGAGTCGTCCGGTTCGAGCGGCGGAGGGTGTGGCAGCCTGGCGCCGACGGGCGGACCGGGTGCACCGTTCATGCGCGACCTGTGGTGGGTCGCACTCCTGTTCGCGCTGTGCGGGCTGCGCGTGGTGTTCGTGCGCCGCGAACTCGTGCTCGCAGCGGGACGCCACCCCGTGGCCGGTGCGTCCTAGGGCGCCGGCGTCGCGCGGTACAGCCGACCTTCGGTCCAGACCGCGGGCGCGCCCGTGAACGCCTCGATGTCGCGCTCCACCGTCGCGGCATCGGCCGCCATCTGCTCCGAGTCGGGCTCGAGCGGCAGCAGGATCCAGACCGGGCGACCCGTGAGACCCAGCGCGCTCTGCAGGGCGGTCGCCGAGTCGTAGTCGCCGGGCGTGAAGGGCAGGAGCGTGCGCCAGGCGTAGTACGAGGTGGCGATGGTCAGTCCCAGGCGGGCGGGGTACCAGACCACGGCACCTTCGGGCACCAGCTCTTCGACGTCGAGAGCCGCCGTGCGCGGCAGTGGCGCGCGCCCGTCACCGTTCGTCGTCCCGCCGGCCTCGGTCGGCGCCGACACGTCGAACGGACCGGGAGCGCGCAGTTCCTCGAGGTGCGCGCGCGACACGTTCGTGGCGGCCGCCACGAGTCCGGTGGCGACGAGGACCGCGAGTCCGGGACCTCGACGCGGACCGATGCGGCGCCCGAGCCATTCGAGCGCGAACACGACGGCCAGCACGAAGGCGGGCGCGGCGTTCAGCATGAAGCTCTCCTGCGGATCGCCCGTGTGTCGCCAGTACAGCACCTGCACGCCGAGCGCCGAGGCCGCGAGCGCGACCACCGCGCGCGCGAGTTGTTCGAGCGGCGCCGCGTCGCGCCCTCGCAGAACCCTTGCGAGTGCGAGCACGAGACCGATCGCGGCCACGGCGGCGAGCGCGACGCCGAACGACCAGTCGACCGCCTCGAACTGCGCGGCGAGCCAACGCGCGGGGGGCAACTCGCCGTTCCAGCTCGGCGCGAGCAAGGCTTCGAGGCGCGCGAAGATCGACGGCGAACGCGCGCCCACGACGTCGCGCACGGCGCCGCTCGCGAGGACGTGCGGCACCAGAGCGAGGCCGGCGGCCACCGCGCCGGCCACCGCGGCGAAGAGGCGCGTCCCACGTCCGCACACGAGCGCGATCGCGGGCACGAACAGGATCGGCGCGTAGGTGACGAACGTGCCGAGTCCGCACGTGACGCCCGCGGCGACCGCGAACCTGCGCCGACGCGCTTCGGTCGCCGCGCTCGCGTCGCCTTCGGGAGCGCGCGAGAACGTCGCGAGCAACAGCGCGGCGCACACGAAGGCCACCGACGGGTGTTCGTAGTTGACCAGTCCGGCGAGCGCCATGCCGATGGGGAGGTTCGCGCTCAGCGCCAGCGCGATCAGCCCGCCGCGCCGACCGACCAGGCGCCAGGCCGCGGCCGCCAACGCGAACCAGCCGAGCACCTGCAGCAGGAAGAACGGCGCGCGCACCGCCGCTTCCGTCCCCGGCGGCACCGGACCCGGACGGTCGTCCCAGCCCTTCGGACCGAACAGACGCAGGCTCGCCAACGCCACGTGCGGAACGAAGCGCGGGTGGTTCGTGTACACGTTCCATCCGGCGGGGTCGTCCGGCGGATCGATCTGCGCGAGCGGATAGCCGTGGGTCGGCGACGTCCCGAGCGCCTGGTAGTTCACCGCCGAGCCGGCGAAGAACGCGCCCTGGAAGCCGTCGAAGCCGCGGTCGAACTCGCCGCCGACCACGGGCAGGTGCAACAGCAGCCCGACCACGCAGATCGCCGCGAGCAGTCCGTCGAGCAGCGCGTCCAGAAGTCGATCGCGGCTCATCGCGACGCTCCTCCCAGGGCGGGCGGCAGTCGGTAGGCGACCAGCGCGCCGCCGGTGTCGAGGGTCTCGAAGTCGACCAGTTCGACCAGTCCACTCGCGAGAGGGGCGGGGACCTCGACGGCGCCGAGGCCCAGGAAGGCGGCCAGGCGCCGGTCGAGCGCGACCAGCACCGAACGTCCTGCTTCGCGGCCCGTCCGCGCGCGCGCGACCACGTCCGCGGCGAACTCGGGAACGTGCGATCCGCTGCCGTCCACGAAGTCGAGCCCCTGCTCGGCTGCGGCGTCGCGTGCCGGACCGAAGCGCCGATAGCGTTCCCGGGCGAGCGCGAGTTCACCGAACGGCTCGACCGTGACGACCGTCGCGCCACCCTCGCCGCCGGCCTCGAGAACGCGCCGCGCATCGTCGGCGAGACCGCTCGTGCGCAGCGGAACCACGAGGCACAGGGTCGCTGACAACTGGAACGCAAGAGCGACGGGCACGAGTCGCGGGAACCCGTCGCCGCGCGACCAGAACCAGCCCGCGATCAGCGCGAGCGGAACCAGGTGACCGACCGCGTACTCGATGTTCGACGGCTGGAACCAGGCGAAGAAGACGAAGCGCACGAGGAGGTGCGCGCCCAGTCCGAGGACGAAGCGCGACGACGAAGCATCGGCGGGCGAGTGGCTCCGCGCGAACGCGACCGCCAGTGCGACCAGGTGCACGAGCACCGCCGCGCTGGCCAGCACGCGTGCCGCCGACAGCGCGTCCGTGCGGTGCACGCCGAACGCGACGGCGTCGAGCGTGAGGACGCCGTGCACGAGTCCCGCGAACCACAGCGCGGGCCGCTCGGCGCTCGCACTCCACTCGGGTTGTGCGGCCACACCCACGAGCCACGTGGCCGCGTCCGTTCCGGCGGGCGTCGCCGCGAAGCACAGCGCGTAGCCGAGTGCGGACGCGAGCCCCGCCACGAGCACCGGTGCGAGCGCGCGCGGGCCGAGGACGACGAGGGGCACGATCGCGACCAGCACGGCGTCCTGGCGCACGAGCGTCGCCAGCGCGAGGGCCGCGATCAGCCGCAGGTCGCCCGTGCCCTCGGCCGCTCGAAGGCGCCGCAGGACCTCGAACAGGACCCAGGTTTCGGCGGCGGCGGCGGGGGCGTAGGTCTCGCCGACGCCCGCGTAGAGCCACAGCCCCGAGCTCGTCGCCAACGCGAAGCCGACCAGCGTCGCGACGGGCCCAGGTCCGCACAACCGGCGGGCCGTGGCGGCGACCAGGGCCACCGTCAGCGCGCCGCCGAGGGCCGAGATCAGCGTCTGGGCCATCAGCGCTCCGGCGTGGTCGTCCGCGAGCAGTCCGAGCGCGGTCCCGATCAGAAACAGGCCGCGGGCTGCGAGGTGGGGGAGCAGGTGGTTCGCCAGGAGCAGCCCCGCCCCGTCGCCCGACGCCACCGCTCCGGCGTAGTGGATCGCGTCGTTGCCCAGGATCTGGCCGTCCGTGGTGGGCCCGAACGTGGCCGCGTAGAGAACGGTCAGGATCCCCACGAGCAGCGCGTTCCGGGCCCAGGCGGGCGCGCGCGATGCGCGGGGGTCCGAGACGGTGGCCATGCCCCCCGATCCTACCCCTCTCGTCGGGTGCTCCCGCTGTTCGGAGCGCGGTGCGTCACGGCCTCAGGCGCTGCGCGGGACCGTCCGACAAGAAGAGCCATGTACTCCCCGCGACAGGTCCTCGCCCGTTCCGTGCGCGTCAGCGTTCCGGATCCGCTCATGGCCGCTCCCACCGAGGTCGATCTGGCCAGCGCCGAGCGCGCGCTCGGACGCTGCCTGCCCGAGAGCTTCCTCGACTTCCAACGGGTGATGGGGGGCCGCGGCCTGTCGGGCGTGACCGTCCTACGCCTCGCCTCCCACGCGGACGACGCGGCGAACCTGATCGAGGTCAACCTGCGCTGGCGCAGTCCGCGCCACGGCTGCGGCCTGCCCGCCGACGTGGTCGCCTTCGCCGCCGACGGAGCGGGGGACCTGTTCTGCTTCGACCTGCGCACGGGCGTGGCCGAACCGCCCGTGGTCCTGTGGGACCCGACCCTCGACCCCGAGACGAACCTGACCGACCTGCGACCGCAGTTCAGCTCGTTCATCGAGTGGCTCGAGGCCGAGCTCGATCTCACGGCCGCCGCCTGACGAGCGCTTCGGCGACGAGCGACCGCCCACGCCGAGAGGCCGCTTCGACGTCCACGTCGAAGCGGCCTCTCGTGTGTGTGCTGGCGCCTGTTCGGAGTCCGGCCTTCGGAGTCCGGCCTTCCAAGACCGAACGTCCCGCGACCGATCGATCGACCGACTCGGGCGGGGAACGGCTTCGATCAGGCCTTCACGCCCGACCCATCGCGATCAGTCCTTCTTCGCGCCCTTCTTGTAGCGCTGACGGAACTTCTCGACGCGGCCCGCGGTATCGACCAGCATCTTCTGGCCGGTGTAGAACGGGTGCGACGCGCTCGACACGTTGATCTTGTAGAGCGGGTACTCGTTGCCGTCCTCCAGCGTGATCGTGTCCGTGGTCCGGATGCACGAGCGCGTGAGGAAGTTGGTGTCCGAGGAGACGTCCTTGAAGACGACCGTGCGGTAGTCGGGGTGGATGTCTTTCTTCATGGCCTTGATGGTCTGGCGGGGGAGGGTCCCGTCGCTGGTTGGTGGGTGCCGTCCGGCCGAGCGCCGAGCGGATCACTCGTGGTCGTGCTCGAGGAGTGGACTACCAGGAAGCCTTGCGGACCCCGGGGATCTGTCCGAGCAGCGCGAGCTCGCGGAACTTGTTCCGGCAGATGCCGAAGCGACGGTAGTTGCCGCGCGAACGGCCGGTGATGGCACAGCGCAGGTGGAGGCGGACCTTGGACGAGTTGTTGCCCAACTTCGCCAGCTTGAGGTACGCGGCATCCTTGTCGTCGATGTCCGCTTCGGGATCGCGGATGATCTTGGTGAGTTCGGCGCGCCGGTCGGCGGCGAGTTCCACCTTGCGGCGACGGTGCTCTTCTTTGGCGATCAGGCTCTTCTTGGCCACGGTGTTCGTTCCTTCAGGGGGCCACGGGTCCGTCGCGGCGCCCGGTCGTGGGGCGCGGCGGCGAAAGGGGCCGGGCTTGGGTGGTCGATCGAGGGGCGTGGACGCCCCGTGGGACTCGCGACCGATGGCGTCCGTGGACACCGCTTCGGAGCACCGCCCGAGGGGGCGGGAACGGTCCGCGGGCCAGCGCTTCGCAGTTGCGAGCCGAAGAGTATGCCGAGCCGTCCCCGGCCCGTCGAGGCCGAGGCGCCCGGTTTTCCGGGCCCCAGGCCACCGGGCCCGGTAGCATGCCGCGCTCCACAACCCCCTCCTGGACCGCTTTCCCATGCCCTCCACGCCCCAAGCCATCGCGGCCGGCCACGCCGTCGCCATCTACTACACCCTGACGGACGACGCCGGCCAGGTCCTCGACACGAACAAGGGGCAGAAGAAGCCCCTGGTCTACCTCGCGGGCGTCGGGAACATCGTCAAGGGCCTCGACGACGCGCTCATGGGGGCCGTGCGGGGCGAGACGCGCAAGGTCGACGTGGCTCCGGCCGACGGCTACGGGGAGTGGACCGAGGAGGCCCTCGAGACCATCCCGCGCTCGGCCTTCCCCCCGGAGGCCGAGGTGGTCAAGGGAGCGGTCTTCCACGGCCAGACCCCGGACGGCCTGCCGATCCAGGTCCGCGTCCACGAGGCCGACGGCGACGAGGTCAAGGTGGACAAGAACCACCCGCTCGCGGGCCAGACCCTGCACTTCGAGGTCTACGTCTACGGCATCCGCCACGCCACCGAGGAAGAGAAGCAGCATGGGCACGCGCACGGTCCGGGCGGGCACCAGCACTGAGCATGAGAGCTGCAGCGCGAAGCGCTGCTGCGGCATGGAGCTGTCCTGCGCGATCGTCCCGCCCGGCCCGTGCTTGCTGTTGGCCCAACGGCTGGCGCCGTTGGCGCATCGCCCGGGCGGGCACCAGCACTGAGCTTCGATTGAGCAGCGCGAAGCGCTGCTGCGGCATGGAGCTGTCCTGCGCGACCGTCCCGCCCGGCCCGTGCTTGCTGTTGGCCCAACGGCTGGCGCCGCCTGTGCATCGCCCGGGCGGGCACCAGCACTGAGCTTCGATTGAGCAGCGCGAAGCGCTGCTGCGGCATGGAGCTGTCCTGCGCGACCGTCCCGCCCGGCCCGTGCTTGCTGTTGGCCCAACGGCTGGCGCCGTTGGCGCATCGCCCGGGCGGGCACCAGCACTGAGCTTCGATTGAGCAGCGCGAAGCGCTGCTGCGACACGAGACGGGTCTGCGCGACCATCCCGCCCGGCCCGTGCTTGCTGCTGGCCCAACGGCTGGCGCCGCCTGTGCGCCGCCCGGGCGGGCACCAGCACTGAGCTTCGATTGAGCAGCGCGAAGCGCTGCTGCGGCACGAGACGGGTCTGCGCGACCGTCCCGCCCGGCCCGTGCTTGCTGCTGGCCCAACGGCTGGCGCCGCCTGTGCGTCGCCCGGGCGGGCACCAGCGCCGTGGCTCGAGTCGGCGCCACGGGGTCGCGCGGTCGAGGCACGATCGAAGGAACGGCGTCCGACGGGTGACGTTCGACGAGCGCGCGTCGCACCGTCAACCGGTGCGGGGCGCGCTCTTCGGTTTCACGAGGCGCACGAACTGCAGGCGCCCGAGCAGGCGACCGAGGCCGGGCAGGTTCTCGAGCGGGCGCAGCACGTCGAACAGCCCGCGCACGAGCGCGCCGGCGCGTCCGAAGTTGCGCGTGCGGAAAGCCAGCTCGCCCTTCGCCGGCAGGACCAGGCGCGCGAGGCGGCCGCCGACCTCGAAGCCCGCGGCGCGCGCCAGGCTCTCGGCCTCGTTCGGACCGAGCGACGCGAACGGACCGATGTTCGGATCGGGCGACAGCACGTACTCGACGCCCTTCGGCCCCTTGCCGCGGCTGCGGATCCACTCGATCGCGTCGTGCAGCGAGCGCGACGACACGTAGCCGAGCACCAGATCGCCGCCGGGTTCGAGCGCGTCGAACAGCCGCAGCATCAGCTCCGCGCGCTGGGCCTTCGGCAGCCCTTCGAGCCGGAAGAAGCACGAAGCGTGGGCGTAGACGCCGCGCTCGAGTTCCGGTCCTCCTGCGTGCGGCCACTGACGGAACTCGCCGCGCGTCCACAGACGCCCGACGACGAACTGACCGACCTCCGGCGTGCGTTCGAGCACGTCGAAGCGGAACGCCGGGCGCGCCTGGGCGGTGTGCTCGGCGACGATGCCGGTGCACGGCAGGACCTCGAGCCAACGGCCGACGTGGTCGCCGCGCGTCTCTGGCTTCTCGCGCCCCGCGTCCACGAAACGGTCGAGCGCCGCGTCGATCGCCGCCATCTCCCAGGCGCGTGGCTTGTTGTGCCGCAGTCCGTTCAGGACGCGCGCGCGCTGGTACACGGACAGGTCGTCCTCGTGCCAGGCCTCGGGATCGGCGGTGGAGGGGATCGGCCGTCCGCCGTAGTGGTTCCAGTGGCGCACCGCGTCGAGCGGCCGCCGCTTCGGTCCGGACTTCGGAACGATCTTCGGGAAGCCGATCGCGAGCACGGCGACGACGAAACGATCGGGCGGCAGTCCGACGACGCGCCGCACCTCGTCCGCGTCACCCAACTGCGTGATCCAGAACGAACCGAGTCCGAGCGCGTGCGCGGCGAGACTCATGTTCTGGACCAGTGCGCTCGCGGACTGGATGCCGGCCCAGTGCTCGGTCGAGTAGCCGCTGCCGTAGCTGACGATCACGTTCACCGGCGCGTTGCCCATCTGCGTCGACAGCTCGGTCAGTCGCGCGTTGATCACAGGATCGTCCACCGGCACCAGATCCCACATCTGGTAGTTGCACGAGCTCGGCGCCCAGATGCCGGCGTGGATCACCTGGTCGATCAGCTCGCGCGCGACCGGTTCGTCCGAGAAGCGGCGGATCGAGCGCCGACCGTAGAGCGTGTCCCAGAAGTCGAGGGCGGGGACGTCGATCACCGGCACGCCCGGGTCCGCGTCCTTGGGACCTGCTCCCTTCGGCACGGCCGAGCGCGCATCGGAGCGCGCGGGAGTCGGCACCGGTGCGGCCGCGGGGGGAGTCGCACCCTCCCGACTCGGGCGACTCGCTTCTTCGTTGGACTGCGGCATGGCGCGTGACGCTTCGAGTGTATCCCGCAGGGGCGGCTGCGCGCGCCCACCGACCAGGGGTCACCGATCAGCTGTCACCGACCAGCGCCCACCGACCAGCGCCCACCGATTCACTGGCCGCCGTCGCGTCCCGTCCGGACCCGGCAGCGACCGTGTCGCCGGTCCGAGGGGACGCGTTCCACGGTGGGGCGAGCTCCTGCGGGCACGACCGAGGGGACTCTACTGGTAGGTCGGCGCGGACTGCGGGACGGAGTCGCCGATGCGTTCGGAGTGCACGTCGCCCATCTTCGTGGCGTAGTCGAGGACCTGCACGTCGAGCGCGACGAGCTCGATGTCGCCCAGTCCGGTGCGGATGTCGGCGGAGGGTCCGCGCAGGCGGTGCACCGTCACGTCGCCCAACTTGGTCTCCACGCGCAGGCTTCCGTTCACGCCGCTCACGTCGACGTCGCCCAGACCGGTCCACGCGTCGATGCCACCGCCCGCGCTCACGTTCTCCAGCTCGATGTCGCCCAGTCCGGACAGGATCTTCAGCGGGCCGGTCGCGTCCACGTCCACGATCCACACGTCGCCGTGCGACACGTCGACGCGGAGCGAGGAGACCTCGGCCGGGAGCCAGACCGTGACGTGCTCCATGAAGCCCTCGCCCTCGCGACCCGTAAGGTCGCGGTAGGACAAGCGGCCGTCCACCAGCGCGACGGTGCCGACTCCTTCGTGTCGTTCGCGGATCTTCGCCACGACGACCGGTTGCGGCGAGCCGCCTCGGACCTCCACGTCGGTGAGGTCTCCCGAGATCGAGAGGTCGCGGACCTCGTCCGCGGTCAGCTGGAACTCGACCGTGCGCGCGAACGGATGGCTGCGGTGGTCGTTCCAGTGGATCGAGCAACCGCCGAGGCCGAGGGACGGAACGAGGGCGAGGACGGGCAGAAGGACGGTCGTGCGCATGGGGAAGACTGCGTGACTGCGTGCCGAGCGACGAACCCGGAGACGAGGAGCGAGAGACGGAGGAGCCGAAGACGACGAGCCGACGGAAGCGGGGGGAGGCGAGCGGTGCCGCGCGCGCCGGACCGGACTCGGTCGCCAGCGGCGTGCACCCGCGCGTGGTACGCCTCAGAACCCGGGACGGTTCCCGCGAGCAGCTCGGTCGTCGCCGATCTCGCCCGGGCCTCTACGGCTCGTCCCTCACGGAGTGAACGCCGCGCCGGGCGGCACGAGCCAGAGTCGACCCCCCTCGAGCGCCACGGACTGTCGCCCGAGCTCGCCGCTCGCGTCGTTCCTCGCGGCGGCGGTCGAGAAGCCCACCGCCGTGATCGCTCGACCGTCCAGGACCATCAGCGAGCGCAGGGGCTCGTCGCCGGCCGCGCGGACGGCGAGACGCGAGCGCCCCGTGCGCTCGAGAGCGATCGAGTCGTCGAGCCACAGCACGAGGCGGCCCGGCGCGCCGGCGAGCGCGAAGAGGCCGCCGCCCACACGGACCTCGTCGAGACGCGGGTCCGAGAAGGCGCGTGGGACGACGATCGCGCCGGCGATTCGGCCTGTGCCGGGGCGCGTCGTGAGTCGGCCCTCGATCAATGCGTCCGCGTCCGCGGCGACGACGACCAGATCGCCGAGCTCGGCCGATCCATCGTCGTTCCCGGGCACGGGCTCGAGGTCGGACGCGATCTCGAACGCGGGCGCCGGCTCGAACTCGATCCGCATTCCGTCGGGTCGCGCGACGACGCGCCGTTCGCGCAGGTCGAACACATGGCCCGCCAGGAGGATCTCGCAGCACGCGCTCGAGAGCTCGGGAGGGCGTCCGTCGCGCGGCTTCTTCGCCCGGGTCCGCTCGTCCGCGAACAGCACCGTCGCGGAACCGTCGCCGATCACTTCGGCGCGCCCGCTCGCTCCGTCGACCAGAAGGGCCGTGCGGTCGTCCATCCCGATCGCGAGGAGTGTCTCGTCGCGAGCCCAAAGGTGCGTGAACATCGTCGCGAGTCGCGCCAGACGTCCGCGCTCGGTGAAGTGCGTGTCGAACAGCACCCCGGGCACGAGAGCGAGGAAGTCGTCGCGCAGCGTCAGTTCCGCGTGGGCTCCGTTCGACAGGGCCTCCCGTTCGTCGAGCGAACCCACTGCTGCGTCGTAGACCCAGCGGCCGAGCACGGCACAGCCCGCACTGCTGCCGCCGATCGCGCCGCCGTCGAGCCACAGCCGTTCCATGTGCGCTTCGACCGGTGTGCCGTTCCAGGACTCGACGTACCGACTCTGGTCGCCGCCGACCATCCAGACCACGTGGGTGGTGGCCAGCTGCTCGCGTTCCTTGTCGGTCGCAGCGAAGCCCAGTTCGAGGACCTCGTCCGCGCCCGCGGCTTCGAAGTGTTCGCGCATCCGGCGACTCTCGCCGCCCAGGATCGCGACGCGACAGGCCGCGTCGTCGCCGAGACCCATGCGTTCGCGGGCGTGGGCGACCATGCGCCGCGTCGCGATCTCCGCCCAGGGTGCCGAGGCGCTGCCGCCGCCCTCGGCCACGACCAGCCCGCGCGGCGCATCGTCGCCATCGCGCAGTGGACCGCGATCCACGAACACGAGCGCGAACAGCACGAGCGTGAACGGCACGAGCGCGTCGAGCGCTGCCAGCGCCCGACGCGCTCGCGTCGATCGGTCCGGTGCGGCCCTCATCGGGTCCAGCAGGTCTCGCTCAAGCGAGCGGCCCCTGCTCGGACAGTTCGCCCGGCAGCTTCACGTCGACGCTGCGCCAGTCCAGGCGCGGGCAGTCGCCGTAGAGACGCTCGAGGTCGTAGAACTCGCGCGCCTGGGGCTGCAGGAGGTGCACGACCACGTCGCCGTAGTCCAGGACGATCCACCAGCCGAGCTCCGTGCCCTCCGCGGGGAGGTGGCGGTGCCCCGCCGCCTTGAGGCGGACGTGCAGCTCGTCGAAGAGGGCCTTGACGTGGGCGCGGCTCGTGCCGGTGGCGATGACGAAGTAGTCGGCGACCTTCAGTTGGTCGGCGACCTCGATGACTTCGACGTCCTCGGCGCGTTTCGCCTCGACGAGTTGGGCCGCGATGGCGGCCAGCTCCTTGGTTTCGATCCTGGCCTCCTTTTGGCTGATCGTGGCGGGTGTGGTGGGGTTCGAGAGGGTGTCCATCGGAAGCTTAGCCGCTCGTGGGCGGCCGTGTAGTGGCGAGGTTCGAGCCGCGCCTCGGCACGCGGACGGGCGGACGGATCCCATGGGATCCGCCCGCCCGGTTCGTGTGCCCGTGGACCGCCGATCGCCCCGGGGAAGGGGCGGAGCGGTTGTCGCGGGGTGCCGGGCACCCCGATCGACGTGGGATCAGCCCAGGAAGAGGGGCAGGAACACGAGTCCCACCACCGTCATGAGCTTGATGAGGATGTTGAGCGAGGGGCCGGAGGTGTCCTTGAAGGGGTCACCGACCGTGTCGCCCGTGACGGCGGCGTGGTGGGCTTCCGAGCCCTTGCCACCGAACTCGCCGGAGGTCTCGATGTACTTCTTCGCGTTGTCCCAGGCACCGCCTGCGTTGGACATGAAGATGGCCATCATGACGCCCGTGACGAGGGCGCCGGCGAGCAGACCACCGAGGGCGCTGACCGACCAGAAGCCGATCGCGATCGGAGCGCCGATCGCGAGCACGCCCGGAAGGATCATCTGCTGCAGCGAACCGGCGGTCGAGATCTCGACACAGCGCGCGGCGTCCGGCTCGGCCTTGCCTTCCAAGAGGCCGGGGATTTCGCGGAACTGACGGCGAATCTCCTCGACCATCTTGTTCGCGGCGTTGCCGACCGCGCGCATGGTCATGGCGCTGAACAGGAACGGCAGCATGCCGCCGATCAGAAGACCGATCATCACCTCGGTGTTGGTGATGTCGAGGTTGAAGCCTTCCTGGCGCGCCTTGGCCACGGTGCTGAACGTGCTGAACAGCGCGAGGGCGGTCAGCGCGGCCGAACCGATCGCGAAGCCCTTGCCGATGGCGGCAGTGGTGTTGCCCACCGCGTCGAGCGCGTCGGTGCGCTCGCGCACTTCGGCCGGAAGGTCGGCCATCTCGGCCAGACCACCCGCGTTGTCGGCCACCGGGCCGTAGGCGTCGACGCCGAGCGAGATGCCGAGGGTCGAGAGCATGCCGACCGCCGCGATCGCGACGCCGTACACACCGCCTTCGACCGCACCGCTCTCGAGCGGGTTGCCGTAGTTGAAGGCGACGTAGATGCCGGCGACGATCGTCAGCACCGGCAGCGCCACCGACTCCATGCCGGTCGCGAGTCCGTGGATGATGTTCGTGGCCGAACCGGTCTGCGACTGCTTGGCGATGTTGAGGACCGGCTTGGTGCCCGAGCCCGTGTAGTACTCGGTCAGCTTGCCGACGACGATGCCGACGAGCAGACCCGCGACGATCGCCCAGAAGGCGGCCATCGGGTTCAGGGCGACGGCACCGGCGTGTCCGGGGACCATGACTTCCGCGGGGAACTCGAGGCCGATGAAGCTGAGCATTCCCGAGGTCGTGGCGTAGGCGCCGGCGACGACGATGACCGAGGCGACCACGAGACCGCGGAAGAGGGCCGAGTGCAGCGCGTGCTCGTTGTTCGCCTTCACGAAGAAGGTGCCGATGATCGAGCCGACGATGCCGATGGCGGCGATCACCAGGGGCAGCAGCACCATGGCCGGGCTGCCGCTGAAGAGGGCTGCGCCGAGCGCCATCGTGGCGATGATCGAACCGGCGTAGGACTCGAAGAGGTCGGCGCCCATGCCGGCCACGTCGCCCACGTTGTCACCGACGTTGTCGGCGATGGTGCCCGGGTTGCGGGGGTCGTCCTCGGGGATGCCCGCTTCCACCTTGCCCACCAGGTCGGCGCCGACGTCGGCGGCCTTGGTGAAGATGCCGCCGCCGACGCGCGCGAAGAGCGCGATCGACGAAGCGCCGAAGCTGAAGCCCAGGATCTGGTCGATCTCGACGGCGGTGTAGCCCGTCGACGTGCCGTAGACGAGCGTGAAGATCGCGACGCCCATCAGCGCCAGGCCGACGACGCACATGCCCATGACGGCGCCCGAGCTGAACGCGACACCGAGAGCCGGAGCGAGGCCCTTGGTCGCGGCCTGGGTCGTGCGCACGGCCGCGCGCGTCGCGGTGTGCATGCCGATGTAGCCGGCGAGACCCGAAGCGAGCGCGCCCGCGACGAACGCGATGGCGGTCTTCTCGTGCAGGAAGATCGCGATGACGGCACCGACCACGACCACGAAGACCGACAGCCACTTGTACTCGGCGCGCAGGAACGCGGCCGCGCCGTCCTGCACCTGCTTCGAGATGGCCTGCATCTTCGCGGTGCCGGCGTCCTGACGCATGATCTTGCCGAACAGGACGAACGCGAAGACGAGCGCGACAGCGGCTGCGCCGACGGCGAGGTAGAGGGGGTTCATCGGTGGGCGGCCGCGGTGGCCTCGAGTGGGGGATTGGGACCGGCCCGGGCCGTGCGGCCAGTGGGCGGTCTCGAAGTGGACGTGGGTTCGTTGACCGTCTCGAAGGTGCGGGACCGGTCGCGGTCCCGACGGGCCGTCCGAGCGGACTCGACGGCGTTCGAGGGCGAAGAGGATACGGGTCGGCCGCTCCCGGTTGAAGCACGGGCCCCGGTTGTGGCCCCCGAGGGAGTCGGACCGAGGGGCGGTCGGACGCGGGCGCACGAGCGCGGACGGGGCGGCCGAACGCGGCGGGAACGGCCCCGCTCTCCCGGGCCGAGCCTCCCAGTGGACGCGGATCGACCGGCGGACCGGGCCCTAGGTCGTGGCGTCCCGGGCGGGCTCGCCAGGGCTCCCAGGAGCCTGCGGAGGCGTCTCGGGGTCCGGCGCGGCGGGCGGGGGGGGCTGTGCGGCCGATCGCTCCGAGGCCGAGGCGGCGAGCTCGGCGGCTGCACCGGCTTCCTCGCGCGCGGTCTCGGCCTCGGCCTTCGCCCGGGCGCGCAGCACGCGGCTGCGCACCACCACCGTGACCAGGATCGCGAAGGCGGCGAAGGCCAGGACCAGGTTCAGGTCCTCGACCCGGTGGGCGAGCTTCTCGGTGTTCGCTCCGAACAGGACCCCCAGGTAGAGGCCGATCGGGACGATGATCGCCGCCCCGGTGGCGTCGAGCGCCAGCCACTTCCAGACCGGCATCTTGAGGTGTCCGGCGATGAAGTAGCCGGGCCAGCGCAGCCCGGGGAAGAAGCGGCAGGTGAAGACGCCGAGGCTGAGATGGCGCCGCATCCGCGCTTCCATCCGCTCCATCCGGCGCTTGTGGAGCACGCGCCTGATCCAGCGGTGGTCGAACGCCTGATCGCCCCACAGGCGACCGACGGTGTAGGGGACCGCGTCGCCCACGAGCACCCCGGCGAAGCACGCCGCGCCGATCAGCCAGGGGTCGACGACGCCCTTGTGGAGCAGGATGCCCGAGCCGACGATCGTGACCTCCTCGGGGATC
This sequence comes from Rohdeia mirabilis, assembly GCA_007750655.1. GTDB lineage: Bacteria > Planctomycetota > UBA1135 > UBA1135 > Rohdeia > Rohdeia mirabilis. The sequence continues at coordinate 3,599,811 of CP036290.1, read as the reverse complement.
GGGAAGCCGAATCCGCACAGGACGAGCACCAGGAACGCCCCGACGTAGGTGTGGTTGGCGACGAAGCCCTCGGCGAATCCGGTCAGGTCGAGCAGTGCCTCCACGGGCGGGAGCCTACCAACCGGCCCGAGCCGTCGCCCGCACCGAGGCGAAAGGGTCCGACGATCGGACGCAAGTCGGGAGGGTGCGTGCTACGAAAGACGCGCCATGAGACAGCGACCCCGCCGCAACCGACGCGCACCCTTCCACCGCGAAGTGGCGGCCGAGACCGATCTCGGCCCGGCGCGTTTCGTCCAACCGCTCTTCGTCCACGCCGGGAGCGGCGACCGTCCGATCGATGCGCTGCCGGGTCGGTCGCGGCTCGATCTCGACGGACTCGTTCGGACCGCAGAGCGCCTGCTCGCGGTCGGGGTCGGTGCCGTGGCCCTGTTCCCCGCGGTCGACGAGTCGCTCAAGACGCGCGACGCGGCCGAGTGCCTGCGCCCCGATGGACTGGTGCCGCGCGCGGTCCAGGCGCTGAAGGAGCGCTTCCCCGAGCTGGTGGTCGTGACGGACGTGGCGCTCGACCCGTACTCGAGCGACGGACACGACGGGCTCGTGGCGGACGACGGGCGCGTGCTCAACGACGAGACGCTCGAGATCCTCGCGGCCCAGGCGCTGATGCACGCGCGGGCCGGAGCCGACGTGGTGGCGCCCAGTGACATGATGGACGGACGCGTGGCAGCGATCCGCGACGAGTTGGACGGCGCCGGCTTCACGGACGTCTCGATCCTCGCCTACACGGCCAAGTACGCGTCGGCCTACTACGGTCCGTTCCGCGCCGCGCTCGATTCGGCGCCGCGCGCGGGCGACAAGAAGACCTACCAGATGGACCCGCGCAATCGCCGCGAGGCGTTGATCGAAGCGCGACTCGACGAGGCCGAGGGCGCCGACGTCCTGATGGTCAAACCCGCCGGTGCGTACCTGGACGTCATCGCCGAACTGCGCGCCGCCACGTCGCTGCCGATCGCCGCCTATCAGGTCTCCGGCGAGTACGCGATGCTCGCCGCGGCGATCGGGCGCGGCTGGCTCGACGAGCGCGCGGCCGTCACCGAGAGCCTGATCGCGATCCGTCGCGCCGGTGCGGACCTGATCCTGACCTACTGGGCGGAGAAGGCGGCCGGTTGGTTCGGTCCGGCGGCCGGCTGATCACGGCGCGCGCTCCGGGCTTCGCCCGCGCCCGGGCGCCCATCCATGCAGAACGAGCGCAGCGCCTCACAGCGCTGCGCTCGTTCGCTTCCATCGCCGTCGATCGCGATGGTGTCGATCGCGATGGTGTCGATCGCAGCAGTGGAGTCACCGCTCGCGCGGCGACGTCCCACCGCACTGGTCACTCGACGAACCGGTCACTCGCCGCGCAGGGCGCGCACGGTGTCGGCCTCGCCCTCGACGAAGCGTTCGACGAGGTCGGCCGCCAGTGCGCTCAGGGCGATCTCGTCGGCCAGTTCGACGCGCGCGCGGGGCTCGACCGGTTGGCGACGCGCACCGCGATCGAGTGCGCCCGCGTACTCGGCACGCGCCGTCGCGAGCGTGACGCGCTCGGGCAGTTCCGGCGCCCCGAGGAACCAGGGCCCGCTGCCGTCCACGCGGTCGGCGTCGGCCGCGAAGGGCACGACGCACACGACGTAGCCGCTCGAACCGATGTTCAGCTGCTGGGCCGTCTCGGCGCCGCAGTAGAGCACCGGGGTCGCGACACCCATCAGGGTCAGGTCGGGACCGTTCGAGCGCACGACGACCAGTTCACCGGCCGCGAAGGAGGGTTGCTCCGCGCGGAACCAGTGCGTGGCGGGCGACGCGAGCGAGAAGGGGACGCGCTCGATCACCTCGAGCGTCGCGGGGGCGGCGGTGGGAGTCGGGCGGAGTGCGACCGCGAGGGTCGCGAGAGCGGCGGAGGCCACGAGGGCCAGCGCGGCGACGGTGAAGCGTTGCATGGTTGGTTGGGGGCGCGTTGGAGGTTGGGATCGGCGGAGGGCGAATCAGCGCAGGGTGAACTCGACCTGGTCGATCGCGACCCGTCCGGACGCGCTGCCGTTGGCGGAGCCGAAGAGGAACGTGATGTACTGCACGTCGGTGAGGTCGATCAGCGTGTCGTCGCGCAGGAAGTCGACCAACGGCAGGCGGAACGACTCGAATTCCGAGGCCCAGCCGGTACCCGTGCCGCAGCCACCGCGCTGGTACGGCTGGCCGATCCCGTCGCCGTAGCCGTCGACACCGAGCGTCTTGCCGCGGCCGTTGCCGTCGATCAGACGCAGGCTGAAGCGCAGTTCGTCACCCAACGACACCGTGTTCGTGTCACGCGACTGCTGCGCGAGCATGAATGCGATCTGGTCGTAGGCGGACACGTCGCGCATGCCGATCGGAATTTCGTAGCGGAAGTACTGACTCGCGCCGCCGCCGAAGCTGAAGACCGCGCCGTTGGTGGGCTCGCCGCCGCGTCCGTGGGTGAACGCGTTGAACGGCTCGCTGCCGATGGACTGGGTGAAGTTGTCGTTGTCGGTCAGTTCACCTTCGGACACGTTGCCGACGGTGAAGTCCACCGCCGCGCCGCTCGAGGCGACGAAGAGCGACCCTTGCGACTCGAAGTCGTCGACGATCAGGCTCGTCGACGCGTCGTTCGACGTGTGCACCACCGTCACGACCGCGCACGAACTCGAGGTCACGCCCAGCGGCCGCAGGTCGGTCCACTCGCGCCACAGGAACTCCTCGGCGGCCGGATCGTCCTTGAGGTAGTGGGAGAACAGCGCCAGGGCGTGGGGGCGCATGATGCTGTGCACGTCGGTGCGACTCAGCAGGCACGGTCCGCTCGAGACCGTGCTGCCGCCGCCGTCGTGGAAGGCACCGTGACCGGCACCTTGCACGTTGATCATGCTGCGCTCGCCGAGCGCCCAACCGTAGTGGCCCATGACGGCCGGCGCGGCGGACGACGTGCAGCCGTTGACGTCCGCGTCCGCGCCGCCCACCCACAGGTGGTAGGACCCGTCGTGGATCGTGTCGGGCGTGCTGGAGGAACCTTCGAAGTACGTCGGCGCGATCGCCGAGACGATCTTGATGCCGCTGATGTCGTAGTTCGCGGGCGTGACCGTTCCGACGAACAGGCGGTGGTAGGCGATCGAGACGCCCTCGCCGCCGCGGCTGTGTCCGATCATCCCGATCCGGGTGTTGTCGACCTTGCCGACGAGCGCCGGCGAGATCGCGGCCAGCGACCCGAAGAAGTGGTCGAGGTTGTCGATGATCGTGGTGGCCGCGGACTGGACGCCGGGCACCGTGTTGTTGCGGTGGCTCGACACGACGAAGCCCCAGGACGCCAGGTGCTCGCCGAGGTGGTCGTACCACTGGTAGTTGTGGCCGTTGCCGTGGCTGATCTGGACGAACGGGAGGTTCGACAGGCTGGCGATGTTGCTCGGCCAGTAGACCTTCGAGCGCAGCCACTGCGTCGGACCGTTGTAGAGGGTGCTCGTCACCGCGTAGGGCCCCGGCGCGCCGATCTCGGGCACGATGTACAGACCGACCTCGTCGCCGAGGCCGTCGATCAGGTCACCGTCGTCGAGCAGCCCGTTGCGGTTCGTGTCGACGACCACGTCGTAGGCGGCGCCGAGTTCTTCACCCGTGGACCCGGGCAGCGCGCCGGGCTCGATCACGATGTGGTTGCTCGAGAAGCGCGTCGTCCGCGGACGGAAGGTCTCGGGACCGTCGCTGCTCGCGTCGACGAGGACGGCCGACGACGCCCACTCCGCGGCCGACCGCGCCTCGACGAGGTACACGTCGACCTGCTTGCCGGCCACGTACGGCTGTCGGAAGGCGTCGACGGCGACGCTGATCGGCTGTCCGGTCTGGAACACCACCTGGGGCGTGAAGCCGGGAGCCGCGTTGAGCGCGCGGCCGCCCAGTTCGACGCCGCGCGTCGTCGGGACGTCGACGACTTCGAGCGACGCTCCGTTCGAGAGGGCCAGTCCACCGGGGGCGGCGATGTCCGCGACGGCGCCGCCGAAGTAGAACTGCGCGCCGACGAAGGACGGGTCGGCCGGGATCGGCAGGACCCAGCTCGCGACGCCCGCGCCGTTCGTGGCGCCGAAGGGCAGGAGCGTCAGGGCAGGGGTCAGTCCCAGCGGCACCAGGTCGCCACCCAGGAGCGTCGGTCCCGGATCCACGTCGAGGGCCAGCAGGGCGAAGGCGTTCTGCGCGCCGGTCAGGGTGGCCACGGTCGCGGTCCCCGGTCCGATCTGGACGGTTTCCTCGGTGTCGAGCGCGAGCTCACTGGTCTGGCCGAGGGCCGGCGCGGAGGCGATCGCGAGGACACTCGCGGCGACGACGCCAGGACGGAGGGTACGGAGCAGCCAGCCGAGCTGGGGCGCGCGGGGGGTGGACATGGGCGACGGACGCTGGGGATGGGTGGGCGTGAGGGCGGCTGCGACGGGCGCGCCGCCCAGGCGAAGACTACCCGTGCCCGGCGGCTGGCAACCGTTCGCGAGCACCGGTGCAAAGGGCTTTCGCGGCATCCACCTGGGGTAGATCCGGTTGCCCCGGCACGGGTCGGGGGCATTTCGGCAGGGATCGGGACGGGCGGCGGAGCCCTGGGTTCCCTGCGGCGCCCCGCGCAGGCGCCATCGAGCGGTGGGGAGGGAGGGGCCCCGCTCAGCCGCCCGGGCCCGGGTGCGGCTCGACGCCGTCCGCAGCTCCGCTCACCGCCTCCTCGTCCACGAGCCGCAGGAAGTCGGCGGCGGCGGGGCTGCCGAGGTCGCGCGCCCGCTCGAACCACGCGCGCGCCTCCGCCACGAGGCCGGCCCGTCCACCCGGCCAGGTGGGCACGTCGTCGGCCTCGGCCAGGATCCACAGCCCGACGGCGGTGTCGACCGCCAGACGAGCCGGATCGCGCGCGGCAACCAGTCCCCGCTCGGCGGTCGAGAGGGCGCTCTCGATCCACGCGCGGCGGCGATCGGGATCCGGCTCGCGCAGGTGGCTGCCCAGGGCGCGCAGCTGATGGTCGACGAGCAGGCTCCAACCGTTCGTCGCGCCGGGGTCGAGGGCCAGCGCCGTCTCGGCCAGGGCGAAGCCGCGCGCGTCGCGACCGTTGCGCAGCTCGTGATGCGCCCGCACCCACTGCACGCTCGCCGCCACGCCCGCGATCGGCCCGACGAGCGACGAGCCGCCGCGCGCGGTGCGTTCGCTACCTGCACCGCCGAGCCAACCGAGCGTCACGAGGACGACTCCGCACAGCGGCACCAGGACGACCGTCGCACGCACGCGCATCACGCTCCCACCTCGCGCGCGGTGCGCGGTGCGCGGGCTGCGACGACGAGGGACACGAGGACGATCGCCGCGGCCACGGCGAGCGTCGTCGGATCGTCCACCAGCCGTGGCGCGACGCCGGTCCCCACGAGTTCGAGCCGACGTCCGAGGTCGGCGCCGGGCCAGGCGGCGAGCGCGGGGGCGCCGGACAGCGCGCCGAGCCAGATCGAAGCGGCGATCGCGACCGAGAACGCGGTCGACAGGTAGGGGCGCAGGGCCAGCACGAGCGCTGCAGCCGCGAGCAGGGCCGACGCCGCAGCGAAGGCCAGCGCGAGTTCCGCGTCGAGCCCCGTCCGAACGGGCCCGAGCGCCGTGAGTCCGTCGCGCTCGAGCGTCAGGCCCGCGCCCGTGCCGAGTCGCGCGAGTGTCACCCTGACGTCACCGGTCCCGGACGGGAGGTCGACCTCGAGCGTTCGATTGGCCCAGACCGTGCCTTCGGTGCGTCGGGTCGCGGGGTCGTCGTGCAGCGCGACGCCGTTCACCGCGGCACCCTCGTAGCGCGTTCGATCCACCCGGAAGGACGCGTACACGACCGGGCCGCGATCGGGGAGCGTGACCAGCCGCGCGCGCAGTCGTGTCGCACCGCGCAGTTCCTCGCCCGCCACGCTCAGCGACCGCGCGTCGGTCTCGCCCAACAGGTTGAGCGGCGCGGACGTGATCTGGCGCAGGGCCACGTGTTCCGCTCCGACGCGCGCGCCACCGGCCCAGGCCGCCGTCGACGCGCACAGGAGCGCGAGTACCAGGGCCGCGCCGCCACCGCACCAGGTCGCGAACGCCGTCGTGCCGCGCGCGACCGGTGTCTGCGCCAAGCCGTCGGCTTCTTCCTCGCGCAGGCGCCCGGCGTGGGCGCACAGCGCGATCACGCCCAGCGCTGCGAACGCGGTGGCGTAGGCGAAGCTCGCGTCGAAGGCCGCGCCGCCCACGCTCCGGGCCATCGATCCGGTGCCCCACAGCGTCGCGTCGGTCACGGACGCGTCGCGCTCGACCCAGCGCGGAACGAGCGCCGCCGGGATGGCGAGCCACGCGACGCGCGCCGTGCGCCGGAACGCGAGTCCGGCGACGGCCAGTGCCGCCGTGCACGCGCGCCGCGAACTCGACCGGTGCGAACTCACGCTCGGTCCCGGGCGCGTGCGAGGTCCGCGAACAGCCGCGCCGTCGACGCGGAGGACGGGCGCGTCGCGACCAGTCGACCACCCGTCGCGCTCGCGGCCTCGGCGAGCCGTTCGCCGGTGGACCGTGAGTCGGTGGATCGTGAGTCGTCCCCGTTCGCGTCGGCCCCGTCGAACTCGATCTCCACCTCGATCGCCGACGCCCGTCGCGCCAGTTCCGCGGCCGGTCCTTCCCAGGCGCTGGTCCCGTCGATCAGGACGGCGATCCGGTCGCAGTGGCGGAACAGCTCGCTGCCGTGGTGCGAACAGAGCACGACGGCGGTGCCGGCGCCGAGCCGTTCGTCGAGCGCCGCGGCCAGGACCTCGAAGCCCTCGGCGTCGAGACCGGCGCCGGGCTCGTCGAGCAACAGGACCGCCGGTTCGTGGATCAACGCGCAGGCCAGCGCGAGACGCCGTTTCATGCCGGTCGAATAGCGGCGCGTCGCGCGGCGACCCGCGGCGGTCAGTCCGACGCGCTCGATCCACCCGTCGACGAGGGCGCGACGTTCGCGCGCGCTCTCGGACCGCACGCCGCGCAGGCGCGCGACCAGGTCGAGGACTTCGCGCCCGTTCAACTCACCGGGGAAGGGGAAGCCGTCGGGCAGAAGTCCCGTGCGCGCGCGCCCCGCTGCGCTCGCGGGATCCAGTCCGAGCACGCGCACCGAGCCGGCACTGGGTCGGTCGACGCCGGCGGCCAGGCGCAGGAACGTGCTCTTCCCCGAACCGTTCGGACCCATCAGGCCCACGGCGCGACCCGGCTCGACGGCGAGGTCGAACGGTCCGAGGACGCGCCGCGACCGCAGCCAGAATCCGCTGCGGAAGTCGCGCGCGACGCCGCTGGCCACGAGGGCCGGACTGCGGACGGGCTCGGTCACGCGATCACTTCACGCTGCGCCGGTGGGCTACGTCAACCGAGCCGGGGCGGGCGCGGGGTCCGCGAGCGCGCCACGCCCGCGCGATCGGCTATCCTCCCGCGCGATGATCCGACTCGTCCCGACCGAAGGCCCCGGTGCTGGGCGTCCCGTCCAGCTCGACGACGGTGCGCGCATCGGTCGACTGCCCGCCTGCGAGCTGGTGGTGGTCCACGGTTCGGTCAGTCGCGTCCACGCGCGCATCGAACGCCGCGGCGAGCGCTGGTTCTGCGTCGACGCCGGGAGTCGCAACGGCCTCTTCGCGGGCGGCGAGCGCGTCGCCGAGGTCGAGCTGACCCCGGGCCTCGAGCTGCTCCTGGGCGAGTTCCCGCTGCGGGTCGAGGCCCCAGCTTCCGGGGCGGCCGCACCCGCCGGCGACGTGATCGAGGACGACTTCGAGTTCGATCTCGACGGGCCGGCGCCGCCTGCCCCGCAGGCCGCGGCCGCTGCGCCCCGGCGCGCGCCCGCGCAGCGCAACGACCCGCCCGCCGACGATTCGCCCGCCGACGACTCGGGCGGGTTCGAGTTCGAGGAACCGGCGGAGATCCAGGTCGGGTCGACCGCTTCCAAAGCTGCAGCCAAGGCCGCAGCGCCCGCCGGCGAGCGCTCGGGCCTCTCCCAGGCCCAGGTGCGCTCGGCGCAGTTCCTGGCCGAGGAGTCCCAGGCCCGCTCGGGTCTGGTCCGCGGCGAGCTGACGCAACAGCCCGCCTGGATCCAGGCCCTGACGTACGTGGGGGTCCTCGCCTTCGCCGGCGCGCTGGCTTTCGGTGCCTACGTGCTGGTGAGCTGAGGGCCGTGCGCCACTCGAGCGGCCGCGCGCGCCACTAAAGGCGCGTCGAGGCCTGCAGGTAGAAGAACGTCTCGTTCTCGTCCCGGCCGGCCTCTTCCAGCGCGTCCCCGCCCAGGAAGTAGCTGTAGCCCGCTTCGAAGCTCGTGCGCGCGTCGACGGTGTAGGTCGCGCGCAGGTCGAGTTCGTAGCCGACGGTGTTCGAGGTCGCGGAACCGCCCGCGATGATCGGCCTGCCGCCCGCGTCGTACAGCGCGTCGTCGTCGTCCGCGAGGCGGAACCCGTAGAGCGCGGCGCGACCGCTCCAGTTCTGGTCGAAGCGCTGTTCGGCACCGATCGAGAGCGCGACCACGTTGGACCGACCCACGGCGTCGGCCTGGCCGAGGTAGGCGTGGCCGAGCGGGAAGAGGGGGTCGAACGTCTCGACGTCGCCACCGCTCGCGTCGTCGCCGGTCGCCACGTCGAGTCCGGCGAACAGGCGCATCGCACCGGGTTCGGAGCGGTGTCCGACCTCAAGCGCGAACATCGAGGCGTCCACGTCGGCGTCCCCGACCTCGCCCGTCTGCATCGCGGTCTCGACGTCCAGGTCGAAGCCCGAACCCAGGTCGCCGAACAGACGCAGTCCGATGGTCAGGCGTTGGTCCTCGCCCGTCGTGCCGTTGAACGTCCGCGGGTCCCGTTCGCTCCCCAGCAGGTACAGGTCCGTGCCCAGCGTGTCCTCCTGCGGGCGGCGCGTGGCGTACAGACCCCACAGGGCGTTCTGCGGATCGGCCTCGTTGAAGTCGGTCTTCATGACCGGGACGAACTGGGTGTAGAAGCCCGTCACCTCGAGCTCGTCGTTCGACCACGTGAGGGCGCCGCCGTCCCAGGTGCGCAGCGCGTTGCCCCAGGGCAGCGGGCTGACGAGCCGTTGCGCGCCGAACGACAGCATCTGCCGCCCGAGTCGCAGTTCGAAGTCGCCGCCGGCGCCGGACCAGTCGAGCTCGTAGAAGAACTGCTGCAGGTCGAGCGTGTCGATGTCGACGCCGCGCCGGCCGCCGGGCAGCGAACGGTCCGTGGCCTGCGCGGTCTTGATCTCGGCGAACAGTCGCTGGTCGTCGTCGATCGAGAGGTCCGCGTGCACGAACGCGCGCGTCAGCAGATAGCCGTCGGTGTCGTCCGCCGGGGCCGGCGGCCCGAAGTCGAAGCCGGTGAAGCGCTCGTAGCGCGCGCGCAGCGATCCGCCGACCGTGACGCGCACGTAGGGCGACGTGCGCATGTTCTTCAGTTCGTCGCTCCAGTGCAGGTACGGTCCGTCGAAGTCCGACCAGTCCTCGTCCTGGCGCAGGAAGGCGAAGGACGGACGGGACGCGTCGTTCGCGGCTTCGCCCTGGGCGTGGACCACCGGCAGCGGGACGAGGAGCACGAGGCCGCACGCGGCGGCGCGGTGGAATCGAAGAGCGAGCATGGGGTGGGGAGGGAGCTTGGGGGGGGTGAACTGGTGCCTGAGGTCGCGCCGGTGTCTCAGCGTCCGTCGGTGGATCAGCGTCCGCCAGTGTGTCAGCGTCCGTCGGGGCGCGCCGTCGCGAGGCCGGATCGGACCCGTTCGAGCAGACGCTGCGTGGCCTCGATGCCGTCGACCTCGGACAGGCGCTGACCTTCGTACTCGATGCCGACGAAACCGTGGTACCCGGCGTCGAGAACGATCCGCAGCATCCGCTCGAAGTCCGTGCGCGTCTCCGTGCCGTTCTCGTCGAAGTCGTGGGACTTCGCGCTGACGGCCTTGGCGTAGGGCATCAGTTCCTCGACGCCCCGGTAGCGGTCGTACCACACGTCGTCGAAGCCGCCGTCGTCGCGCTCGGTGCGGCTGACGAGGAAGTTGCCGAAGTCGGGCAGCGTGCCGCAGCGCGGGTGGTCCGCGCGGCGAATCGTCTCGGCCAGCCACGCGCCGTCGGACGAGGGGCCCCCGTGGTTCTCGACGATCACGCTGAGGGCGTACTCGTCGGCCACTTCGCACAGGTGGTGCAGGGACTCGGCGGCGCGCTGGCTGTGCTCGTCGCGCGGTCCGGAACCGGCGGCGTTGACGCGAATGGAGTGACAGCCGAGCAGGCGCGCCGCGGCCAGCCACTTGAAGTGGCGTTGGACGGCCTGGCGTCGTTCGCCGGCGTCCTCCGCTCCGAGTCGTCCTTCGCCGTCGACCATGATCAACAGGCTGCGAACGCCCGCGTCGTCGGCCGCGCGCCGCACGTCCTCGAGGTAGCTGAAGTCCGTCGCGCCGCGCTCGAAGAACGTGCTGACGTACTCGACGGCCGCGATGTCGAACTTCGACCGGGCGAAGGGCGCGAAACGAAGGTGCGTGAGTTCGCCGGAGCGCAGCGTGCGGTGCAGCGACCACTGGGCGAGCGAGATCTCGAACGGCGGCGGGTGCTCTTCGTCGTCGGTCGGCGCGCTCTGCGAGTTCGTCATGTTCGTGGGGTCGGCGTGGTTCGCGTCCCCGAGCGCCGCGGTGGCGATCGGGAGTGCCGCGAGGTGGGCGGAGAGCTTGAGGATCTGGCGTCGCGACTTCATGGTCTCGTGTGGATTGTCGGTACGGCGTCAGGCACGAATCTGCCACCTGCCGCGCCGGGACCCTGCGAATCGCAGCGTCTTCGGCGGCAGGTGGCAGATTCGTGCCTGACGCCGTACCGACAATCTACGCCCGGCACCAGGCGTCCGCGAGCGCGCGCGCCGCTCGGTCCCAGGTGAAGCGCGCCGCGTGCGTGCGGCCTGCCTCGGGCGCGCCACAGTCCAGCGCGTCGCTCAGCGTGCGGACCAGATCGTGGGGATCGGTGGCCTCGAACGGGTAGCCGTGTCCACCGGCCACCTCGGGCAGAGCGCCGGCGCGCGCGTGCACGAGCGGAACTCCCGCTCGCAGCGCTTCGGCGGCCACGAGTCCGAAGCCCTCGAGCAGCGACGGCAGCACCACGCAGGCCGCGCGGGAGTAGGAACGCGCCAAGTCCTCGTCGTCCGCGCCGTCGAGGAACGTCACGCGCTGCGCCACGCCGAGTTCGCGGGCCAGGCGTTCGAGTCGCGCGCGCTCGGGACCGCGACCGATCCAGACCAGGTCCGGAAGCGTCGGCTCGAGCGCCAGAGCGTCCAGGACGACCGCGACGTTCTTGCGCCGTTCGAGGTGACCGATGCCCAGTAGGAACGGGCCGAACCCGTCGTCGGCGCGGTCGGAACGCGGATGCAGCGGCAGGTGGTCCGCACCGTTGTGCACGACCAGCGGCGCACCGTCCGCGAGGTGCGAACCGAACCGCTCGCGCAGGAGCTCCGCCACGTGTTCACTGACCGTGCACACGAGATCCGCGCGGCGCGCGGCGGCGCGGTACAAGGTCGGTGCGATCAGACGCCGGCCGGTGCCGACGAGCGACGCGGTCAACTGACGCAGGTCGTGCACGAGCCAACTCACGCGCACGAGGTCGCGCGGCAAGCGGCGCGGCAACGGCAGGTGCGCGGTGTGGACCCAGTCGAACGGGCGACCGGCCGCGCGCGCCGCGTCGAGGCAGCGCCGCACCGCCGGTCCCTCGCGCTGCCAGCGCACGAACGGCGGACCGCTGGGCACGTCCAGCTCGATCGCGTCGGCGCCGTCGGGAACGAGACTCGAAGTCGCGCCCGGCGGCGTCGTGACCGCGAGTCGTCCACCGCGCGCGGCCAGTTCGGCGGCCAGGCGCGGCAGCATCTGCTCGGCCCAGCGTCCGACGCCCGAGCGTCCTTGATCCAGCACGTGCCCGAGCAGGAGGACGCGCGGTTCGGGGCCGGTGCGGATGCGCACGCGGCGTTCGACCGCTCCAGCGGTTGCCGGCCCCGGCTGCGTGTCCGACCGCTTCATCGCAGGAGTGTGCACCAGATCGCCGCGACGCGTTCGGCCGCCCGGTCCCAGGTCCGTGCCCGCGCCGCGCGCGCCAGGTCCGCGCGGGCGTTCGGCGCCAGCTCGACGGCGCGGTCGAGCGCGGCCGCGATGGCGCCCGCGAGGTCCGCCAAGGCCGGATCGAAACACAGCGCGTCCGGACCGGCGGCCTCGGCCTCGGCGCTGTTCGCCGCGACGACGCTGGGCGTGCCGGTCGCAGCCGACTCGAGCGCCCCCAGCCCGAACCCTTCGCTGTCGCTGACCCCGAGCGTCGCATCGGCACCGGCCATCAGTTCGGCCAGCGCGCGATCGTCCACGTGTCCGACGGGGCGCAGTCGTGCTGCGGAGCCGAAGTCGCGGGCGCCGCTCAGGCAGCGCTCGACGTAGGCGCGCGCCGCGTCGTCGAGCGCGCCGGTGACGACCAACTCGTGGCGCCGCGCCGCCTCGCAACGGGCCAGGGCCGCGAGCGCGCGATCGAGCCGCTTCTTGGGCCGCGTGCCGCCGACGACGAGGAAGTAGGGGGGCTGCGTGGGACGGGGCGCGAGCGCGACCGTCGTGAACGGCGCGCCGACGCCCCACGGCACCACTTCGATCCCGGGGGCGTTCGCTCCGCGCTCGGCGCGCAGCGCGGCGGCCGTGCGCTCGCTCGGAACGACGGTGGCGCGCGCGCGTCGCGTCCGCGCCCAGTAGCGATGGCGACGATCGGTGTTCTCGTTCGAGTCCGCGTCCGCGTTCGACCGCGTTCGCCACGGCACCTCGTGCACCGTCTGGACCAGCGGCACGCGCGCGCGCAGCGGCAGGGCGGACACGGTCGTGTGCACGCCGTCGAGACCCAGCCGCCGCACCGTCCCCGGCAGCGTCCACTGACGCCAAACGGTCGGGTGGTCGTCTCGGCGCGCTCCGAGCGGCACGAAGCAGAGGCCGTCCCGCGTCGCGGCGCGCGAGCCGAGCGCGCGCCACAGCTCGAGCGCCGCGCGCCGCACCCCCGGCGACGCGGCCAGCGCGAGCGGCGAGAGATCGAAACCGACGCGGTGGATGGGGTGGGGGCGTGCTGTGTCGGACATCGTGGGGCAGGACGGCGAGGAGTGTCCGCGCCGCGCGCGCGTCGGGCAAGCGGCGACGACCGCGGTCCGCCCCGTGGAAGGCGCCGGACCGCCACCGGGGCCCCACGGCACCTCGAACCGTGCCCGGGCGGCGCGCGGTGCTAGTCTCGCCGTCCGCCACGGGCCTCTCGTCCGTCGACGAGTCGACAGGTCGCACGCCCGCTCCCGTTCTCTTCCGCTCCCGTCCGCTCCCGTCCATGCGCACATTCGCCTCGCTGCTGGCCGTCGCCGCTCTCCTCGTGTTCCTGCCCGCCTGTCGCACGACCACGGAGAACGATCGCGTCGAGTACGCCACGACCAACTTCGAGGCGCTCGTCGACGGCGCGAGCGACGAGCTCGGCCTCGCCACGCGACTGCTCGAGGACGCGCCGGAAAGTGCGGAGCGCGACGCGCTCGCGCTCGAGATCGACGCGGCGCTGCGGCTCGTCGAGGAGTTGCGCGGCGAACTGGAGCGGGCCAACGCGACCGGCAGGACCGAGGAGATGCAGAACCTCACGCGTCCGGTGATCGTCTTGGTCCAGACCGCCAGCCTCCTGGCCGAACGCGCCGGGCGACTGGGAGCGGACGCGTGAGCGACGCGCCCCTTCGCAAGCCGCGCGTCGTCTTCCTCTGCATCGGCAACGCCTGCCGCAGCCCGATCGGCGAGGGCTGGTTGCGCCACCTCGCAGGCGAGCGTTTCGAGGTCTCGTCGGGCGGCGTGCACCCGATCGGCGTGCAGGCCCTGTCGATCCAGGTCATGCGCGAGGCCGGTGTCGACATCTCGGCCCAGACCTCGAGCTACGTCCATGCCGAGCTCGATCCACCGCCCGACGTGTTGATCGCGCTCTCGAACAGTGCGCTCGAAGAAGCGCCGCCGATCCCGAGCGCGACGCACGTGTTGCGCTGGCCGATCCCCGATCCCTATGCGGTCCGCGGCGACGAGAACACGGTGCTGCGCGCCTACCGCGGCACGCGCGACGAGATCCGCGAGCGTCTCGAGGAGTGGCTCGCCGCCGGAGCGCCGCCGCTCGGTGCGGGGCGTTGAGCCGGTGGCGTTCGTGACGACGGCACGGGGCCGCGGCTGACATGGCACTTCACACCGGACTGGCGGGTCGCAGCGTCTGGATCACCGGCGCGTCGGGTGGCATCGGTCGCGCGTGCGCCGTCGCCTTCGCTCGTGAGGGCGCGCGACTGGTCCTGTCCGCGGGGACGCGACGCGCGCAGCTCGAGCACTTCGTCGCGCACGAGCTCGCGTCGGAGGTCGGGCGCGAGCTCGGTCCGGACGAGGTGCTCGTGACCGAACTCGACGTGCGCCGCGCCGCGAGCTGCGACGCGACGGCCGCGCGCGCGCTCGAACGCTTCGGCCGACTCGACCACGTGATCGTGAACGCGGGCGTGTGGCCGGAAGCGGACGTGCCGCTCGCGCGCCTGGACCCCGCGCGCCTCGAGCACACGATCGCGGTGAACTTGACCGGTGCAGCGCTGACACTGCGCGCGTTCGCGGCGGCCCTGGCCGAGACCGGGCCGCGCGACGCCGCCGACCCCGCGGCCGGCGGCGCCTCCGCGGTCGCGATCGGCTCGACCGCCGGGCGCTTCGGCGAAGCGGGACACGCGGACTACGCGCTCTCGAAGGCCGGGCTCACGGGCCTCGTGCTGTCGCTCAAGAACGAGTGGGTCGCGCTCGATCCCGGTGCGCGCATCAACCTGCTCGAGCCGGGGTGGACGGCGACCGAGATGGCCGCCGGCGCCCTGGCCGACGGCGCCGCGGTGCAGCGCGCCCTGTGCACCACACCGCTGCGGCGCGTGGCGTCCCCGCACCAGATCGCGACGGTGGCGCTGACGTTGGCCTCGCCGGCGCTCGCGTCGCACGTGACCGGACAGACGGTGACGGTCGCGGGGGGGATGGAAGGGCGCCTTCTGTTCGACCCGAGCTCGATCGACGCCGAGCGCGCGCGCGACGTCTGACCGGACCCCGAGCCAGTCGTGTCCGGACGCGTGGGCCGCTAGGCTCTGACGCTCCCATGCGAGCCAAGTCGACGAACGCCACCATCCGTCCGCGCCCGGCGCGGGTGCCCGTCCTCCTCGTCCTCCTCGCAGCGGTCGCGTCCGGCTGTGCCGCGACCGGCGGCGGGTCGAACGGTCCCGGCCCGTTCGGCGCGCCGCTCGGACCGGTGCGCGCGGCTGCCGTCGACGGTGCCGCGAGCGGTGCGCTGACGCTCGAGGAGATCTTCGCCGACCAGCAATGGGTGGCGCGTTCTCCCACGGCTGCCGTCTGGTCGGTCGACGGTGAGCGGGTGCTCTACGACCGCGTGCGACCGAACAGCGCGGTCACCGATCGCCATCGGATCGACCTCGCGAGCGGCGTGACGACGATCGTCGCCGACGACGCGCGCGGCCCGCTGGCGGCCGGAGGGTGGATCCACGAGCCGGGCGCGACGGGCGACCGCGCACTCGGCGTCCACGCCGGCAACCTGTTCCTGTGGGACGCCGGCGGACCGCGCCAGCTGACGCGCGGGCGTGCGTCCGTTTCGTCGGTGCGCTGGTCGCTGGACGGCGAGCACGTCTTCTTCGAACGCGGCGGTTCCTGGTGGAGCCTCGAACTCGACGGAGCGAGCGACGCGTTCGAACTGGCCCGCTTCGAGACGAGCGACGAGCCGCCGGACGAGAGCGACGGTCCGACCGGCTTTCGCGCCGAGTCCCAGCAGCGCCTGTTCGACGTGATCAGCGAGGAGGAACGGCGCGCGCGCGAACGGCGCGAGGTGGACGAGCGTCGCCGCGACCTCGACCCGACGCGCGTGCTCGCTCCCTTGTACGTCGGCGCGGGCAACACGATCTGGCGCGACGAACTCGACCCGACCGGACGCTACCTGGTGGCGATCGTCGAGCCGCAGGGCCAGGGCGACGGCGCGCGCGACCAGATGCCGGTGTGGATCACCGAGGACGCCGACATCGACGTCGAGCGCGTCCGTCCGCACGCCGGCGAGGCCGCGCGCATCGGCCATCGCCTCGAGTGGTTCGACCTCGAGACCGGCGGGCGCGTCGAGGTTCCGCTCGACGGGCTGTCGGGGCAGGACACCGATCCGCTCGCGTTCCTGCGCGCCACCGATCCGCTCGAAGGACCGCGCGAGGTGCGCGCGCGTCTCTTCGACTGGTCGCCGGACGGGCGTCTCCTCGCGCTGCAGGTCTACTCGATCGACGACAAGGACCGCTGGACGTGTCTGCTCGACGCCGAGGACGCCACGCTGCACGAGATCCACCGACTCAGCGACGAGGCCTGGATCGGGAGCTTCAACGAGATGGGCTGGGTGCCCGGCACGTCGCAGCTGTGGTTCCAGAGCGAGGAGTCGGGTTGGAGCCACATCCACCTGTACGACGCGGACACCGGCACGACGCGCGCACTGACCAGCGGGCGGTGGGAGACCGACAACGTCGTCGCCGCGCCCGACGGCTCGTGCCTGTTCTGCGTCGGCAATCGCAGCGATCACGGCGTTCTCGAGGTCCACCGCGTGTTCCTCGACGGGCGCGCGGCCGAGCGTCTGACCCATTTCGAAGGCGTGACGCGTTTCGTGCTGTCGCCGGGCGGCGAGCGCCTGTTGTGCACGGTCTCGCGCGCGCTCGAACCGCCGGAGCTGTACCTCGTCGACGCGCGCACGGGCGCCGAACCGAAGCGCCTGACCCACACGATCGAACCGGCCTGGGCCGCGCGCCCGTGGATCGAGCCCGAGTACGTCCTGGTCCCGGGGCGCGAAGGTCGCGCGATCCCGGCGCGGCTGTACCGACCGGCCGGCACGCCAACGGGACCGCGGCCCGCCGTGCTGTTCGTGCACGGCGCAGGCTATCTACAGAACGCGCACCGCGGTTGGAGCACGTACCAGCGCGAGTTCATGTTCCACAGCTTCCTCGTCCAGCAGGGCTTCGTCGTGCTCGACATGGACTACCGCGCGTCGGCGGGCTACGGCCGCGACTGGCGCACGGCGATCTGGCGGCACATGGGCGAGCCCGAGCTCGAGGACCTGGTCGACGGCGCGCGGTGGTTGGCACAGGACCTCGACGTGGACCCCGAACGCATCGGCCTCTACGGCGGCTCGTACGGCGGCTTCATGACGCTGATGGCGCTGTTCAAGGCGCCCGAGGTCTTCGCCTGCGGTGCGGCGTTGCGGCCGGTCACCGACTGGGCGCACTACAACGATCCGTACACGGCGCGCATCCTGCACACGCCCGATCTCGACCCCGAGGCGTACCGCCGTTCGTCGCCGATCGAGTTCGCGGAAGGCCTCGAGGACCCGTTGCTCGTGTGCCACGGACTGGTCGACTCGAACGTGCTCGCGAAGGACTCCGTGCGTCTGTCGCAGCGCCTGATCGAGCTCGGCGTGCAGGACTTCGAGGTGATGCTCTATCCGGCGGAGAGCCACGCGTTCCGCTGGCCGTCCAGTTGGCTCGACGAGTACCGGCGGATCTGGAAGCTGTTCGACACCTGGCTCGTCGAGCCGATCGGCGCGCGCGCCGCCACGGAGGACTGAGCCGTGATCGTCGAACGCTCCATGCACGCGCGCGCCGTGTCGAACAGCTACCTGGTCGTGGACCGGCCGGGCGGCGCCGCGGTCGTGATCGACACCGGCGGCCCGGCCGAGCCGCTGCTCGCGAAGGCGCGGGAGCTCGACGCGACGGTCGAACTCGTGCTGCTCACGCACCACCACTGGGACCACGTGGAGAACACGGCGGCCTGGGTCGAGGCGTTCGGCTGTGAGGTCGCCGCGCACCCGCTCGAGGCCGCGCGCGTCGGCGGCGGACCGGGTCAGGTGACGCGCGCGCTCGAGGGCGGCGAGGCGTTCGAGGTGGGGGAGCTCGCGATCGCCTGCCTGCACGTGCCCGGTCACACCGACGGCCAGCTCGCCTTCGTCGTCACGCACGACGGCACGAGCGAGCTGTTCAGCGGCGACACGCTCTTCAAGGGCAGCGTCGGCGGCACGCGCGCGCCCGGTCACACGACCGTCGACGACCTGCGCCACTCGATCCTCGACGTCCTGCTCGCCCTGCCGCGCGAGTGGACCGTGCGCCCCGGCCACACCGACCCGACGACGATCGGCGCCGAGCTGGACACCAACCCCTTCGTACGGGCCTGGCGCGGCGAGCGCGAGCTCGGGCACGAACGCGTCCGCGTCGGCGACCACGCCGCCACGTTGTTGCTCGAAGCGCGCGACTACGACGGCGGCACGAAGTGCTGGGTGCGTTGGTCGGACGGCGGCGAGGACGTGATTCCGGGCAGCCGCGTCGTGCGCGGCTGATCCTCACGGATCCGTCCCGTGCGGAGTCGGACACCAATCCGTCGATGGACGGACCAAGAGTGCCCGACAAGAGTGCGGAATCCACTCCCGTGGCACCACGCGAGGGCGTCGAGGGCGCAGTTCGGCCGAGGTGCCCGCGACGGGGTGCGCCGCTCCTCGGACGGCGAGTAGGGGACGGGGGCGGGCCGGGTGTGGCGGGTCTGGGCTCGCGCTCGTCGTCGGGCGCTTCTTGTCGGTCGATCGACGGACCGGGGTCTGACGCCGTACCGGTACCGCAGGGTGGCTTGCCCGATTCTTCGGGGGGGGGGTAGCCTTGACCCGTTCACTGCACCTCGGACGCCTCTCCCTCGGCCTGCGCGTCCCGACCGTCTCACCACGCCTGACCTGCCATGCGACCCCCCAGCCTCCTGCTCGTGGCTCTTGCCGCCCTCGCCCTTCCGACCCTCCCCGCCCAGGCCCAGACCTCCTTCGGCACGAGCTGCGCCGGCGCGTCCGGCGTGACGCCGGAGCTCTCCATCATCGGCCCGGTCCAGTCCGGCCAGCCGTGGACGCTCGAAGTGACCGCTCCCGGCGGCCTGGGCCTCGGCTACCTGCTGGTGGGCTTCTCGAACACGAGCGCGTCGGCGCTGGGCGGCGTCCCGCTCCCGCTCGACCTGGGCGCGTTCTTCGCCGACCCGCTGTGGGGTGGATGTGAACTGGCGATCGACCCGAGCTACCAGTTCCTGCCGTACACCTTCGACCCGAACGCGAACGGAGGGCTGTGGTCGAAGAACTTCCCGGGCTTCGACACGGGGCAGCTCTACCTCCAAGCGCTGAACATCGACGCCGACTTCACGACGCGCATCGCGGGTGTGAGTCAGGGGATGCTGGTCTCGAGCGTGAGTCAGTTCGTGCCTGGTATGGTCCCGATTGCGCCGGGGACGTTCGACATGGGCTCGAACGCGCCTTCGGGCGCACCGTACTTCGGCTCTTCGGTCGAACAGCCGGTGCACAGCGTGACGATCAGCCAGCCGTTCTGGATGGGGCAGCACGAAGTGACCCAAGCCGAGTACGAGGCGTTGATGGGGTCGAACCCCGCCTTCTACCTGGGCGCAAACCGTCCGGTGGAGCGTGTGACGTGGTTCGACGCGGTGGCGTACTGCCAGGCGCTGACGGCGCAGGAGTCGGCGCTGGGAAACGTGCCGGCGGGGTACGAGTACCGGCTGCCGACGGAGGCAGAGTGGGAGTACGCGTGCCGCGCGGGAACGACGACGGAGTTCAACGTGGGGGACGAGCTGTTCTGCTCGGACGCGCGGTTCGACGCGACGTACCACCCGACGGGGAACTTCTCCTCCTGCGGCAACCCCCCCGGCACGGTCGACGTGGGGAGCTATGCGCCGAACGCTTGGGGACTCTTCGACATGCAGGGCAACGTGTGGGAGTGGTGCCTCGACAGCTTCGCGTCGTATCCTGCTGGACCTGTGACGGACCCCTTCGTCACTGGCGGCTCCCTCCGGGTCTACCGGGGCGGCAGCTGGAACGGCACCTCCGGCAACTGCCGCTCCGCCGACCGGGACGGCACCGGCCCCGGCTTCCCGGGCTTCGACGTCGGGTTCCGGGTTGTTCTCGCCCCAGTTCTCGTCCCCTAGTTCGAGCCCCAGCAGAGCGGAGCAGCACCGCGAGCGGAGGCACGGAGGCGGGAGCGGAGCGACGCCGAAGATGCCGGAGCGCGCGGTGCTGCGCAGCGGTGCGAGCCCACGGGTCCTCGGCCCGGCGTCGCGGAGCGACGCCGGGCCCGCTCCTGTTCGAAGCCGCATCGCCCTGCTCGAACCCCCACGAACCATCCGAAGAGACACGCCATGCAACTCCAGGTCTTCGCGGTGCCCATGGTGGGCGACGAGGCGGCGCTCGAGCAGGTCAACGCGTTCCTGCGCTCGCACCGCGTCCTCAGCGTCGACAAGACCGCGGTGGTCCACGAAGGCCGGCAGTTCTGGTCCTTCTGCGTGGAGTACCTCGTCGGCGCGCCCGCGTCCGCGCCCGGTGGCGGCGCGCGATCGGGCTCGGCCGGCAACGCCTCGGGCAAGGCGCGCATCGACTACCGCGAGGTGCTGACCGCGCCGCAGTTCGAGCGCTTCAGCAAGCTGCGCGAGCTGCGCAAGCAGCTCGCCGACAGCGAGTCGGTCCCGCTCTAGGCCCGCTGGCGTTCCCACTCCCTGGGAGCGGGGGGCGGTTCGTGGACCAGTTGGTGCGGTGGGCGACACCGCATGTCTGCCGCGCGATCGGATCGTCGGGCGGCGCCTTCCCTCGGTCGAGCGGCGAAGGCGAGTCACCTCCGTACGCCCGGTGTGGGAAAGCGTTGACAGTTCTGAATATCGACCTACGCTTTCCCACATGCCCCCCGCGTCGGACCGTGCCCGCGTCCTCCGCCTCGCCCGTCGTCGCCAAGGCGTGACGGCGCGAGAAGCGGCTGCTGCGGGAGTCCACAGCCACGTCCTGACTCGGCTCGTCGCGAGTGGCGACCTCGAGCGCGTCGCTCGCGGCCTCTACAGGCTGCCCGGGGACGCGCCGTCCGAGCACCACGGACTCGCCGTCGTAGCCGCGGCCGTTCCACACGGCGTCGTCTGCCTGCTCTCGGCCCTCGAGTTCCACGGCGTCGGGACCCAGCTCCCCTGTGAAGTGTGGCTGACCGTCGATCGACGCGCGCGTCGGCCGGCTCTGCGGCAGCCACCGCTTCGCATCGTGCGAGCGTCTGGCGCGGCCCTCACGGCAGGGATCGAGATGCACCCCGTCGAGGGCAGAGACGTGCGCGTGTACGGCGTCGCGAAGACGGTGGCGGACTGCTTCAAGTACCGCAGCCGCGTGGGACTCGACGTGGCGCTCGAAGCCCTCCGCGAGGGCTGGAGTGCCAAGCGTTTCACCCTGGACGAACTCGATCGATTCGCCGCGATCTGTCGAGTCCAGCGCGTCATGCGTCCCTACGTCGAAGCGCTGGTGTCATGAGTCGCCCGGACGACGGGATCGCCCGTTCCGTGCACGTGAGGCTCGTGCGCCGCGCGCAGGAGCTCGGCGTCGATCCGAACCAGTTGATCGTTCGCTACGGGATCGAGCGCTTCCTCTACCGGCTGTCGCGCTCGCCGCACAGCGAGCGGTTCGTGTTGAAGGGCGGGCTGTTGATGCTCGCTCGGCTCGGCGAGACGCTGAGGCCCACACGCGACGCCGACCTGCTCGGGATCGGCGATCTGTCGGACGAAGCGCTCGGGCTGCTGGTCCGCGATATCTGCGAGGCCGAAGTCGAACCGGACGGCGTCACGCTCGATCCGGACAGCGTCGCTCTTGCGGGGATTCGCGAGCAGAACTCCTACGGTGGGCGTCGCATCACGCTCGACGGGCGGTTGGGGAACGCTCGACTCCGGCTCCAGATCGATGTGGGGATCGGCGACGTCGTGACGCCGGAGCCCGATCGGCTCGACTATCCGACCATCCTCGAGCTGCCGGCGCCGCGCTTGTATGCGTACCCGCGTGAGTCGGTGGTGGCGGAGAAGCTGCATGCGATCGTGCACCTCGGCGCGGCGAACACGCGCATGAAGGACTACTTCGACCTCTTCGCCCTCGCCAAGGAGGGCGCGATCGATCTCGAGCGACTCGCGCGGGCCGTTGCGGCGACGTTCGTGCGACGCTCGACCCGGCTCCCCGATGGAGTGCCGAGCGGTTTGACCGACACGTTCGCGGACGAACCGTCGAAGCGCGCGATGTGGCGAGCGTTCCTCGACCGCAGCCGCCTCGAGGCGCCCGATCTGCGCGTCGTGGTCCGGGACCTGCGCGGATTCCTCGTCGGTCCCCTGGGCGCGGCGGCTCGGATGATGCGGGAGCGCTGAAGGGCCCCGAGCATCCCGTCGAGGTGTCGATCAGCGCTTCGATCGATCCCTCGGCTTCGGGGTCGGGAGTCCGACCCGCCGTCGTCGCACCGCGTACGGCACAGGCGGGACATGCGGTGCCGCACACCGACTCCGACCGACCCGGAACGAAGTGCTGGGTGCGTTGGTCGGACGGCGGCGAGGACGTGATACCGGGGAGCCGCGTGCAGAGGCTAGGTTGACGCTCCGCCCCATGCGCCGCGCCATCAGCCCCTACCACCTGTTCATGCTGGCCCTCTCCGTGTACGCGGTGGGGGTTCCGCTGGCGGAGCTGCTGCACGAGTTCAGCGCCGAGCAGGTGCGCGTGTTCGACCAGATGGACTACGTCCTCTGCGCGGTCTTCTTCGGCGACTTCTGCATCTCGCTGAGCCGCGCGCCCGACCGCTGGGCGTACTTGAAGAAGTGGGGCTGGATCGACCTGATCTCGTCGATCCCATTCTGGCACTGGCTGCGGTGGGGGCGCATCGCGCGCGTCGTGTTCATCTTCCGCCTGCTCAGCGAGCTGCGCGGGCGACGGATCATGAACGAGGTCGCGGTGCAGCGCCGCGCGCACAGCTCGTTCCTCGCCGCCGGCCTGGTCAGCGTCGTCGTCATGTCGGTCGGCGCGGTGCTCGTGCTCGAGTTCGAGTCCGGCGTCAACCCCGACCTCGTGCGCGCGGAGGACGCCCTGTGGTGGGCGCTCGTGACGATCACGACCGTCGGCTACGGCGACGTGGCGCCACTGACCGACCCCGGTCGAATCATCGCGAGCGTGATGATGTGCTGCGGCGTGGGCCTGTTCGGCACGTTCACCGCCTTCGTGGCCGCGTGGTTCCTGCAGCCCGCGGAGCAGGAGCAGGACCAGGAATTGGCTCGCCTGCGCCGCGAGGTTCGCGATGTGCGGCGCGTGCTGGACGACATCGCGCGGCGCTTGTAGCGCTGTTCGCGCGCCCTCAGCGCGCGAGCGCCGCGTTCCAACTGGCGATCGACGCGCGCGCGCAGGCGGTCCAGCTGTACCGCTCGCGCCAGGCGCGCCCGCGCTCGACCAACGCCGCGCGCCAGCTCGCGTCCGAGACCACGCGTTCCAGGTGGTCGACGAGTTCGTCGACGCCGTCCGCGGCCTCGGGATCGAACGTGTCGGCACCGGTGCCGACGACCTCGGCCAAGCACGTCGCGCGGCTCGAGACCACGGGCGCCCCGGCCCACATGGCTTCGATCGGCGGCAGGCCGAAGCCCTCCGCGCGGCTCGGGAACACGAACGCGAGGCAGCCTTCGTACAGCGCGCGCAGCTCGTGTTCGTCCACCGAGCGCCGCCACTCGACGCGTTCCGCGACCGGTGACGCTCGGATCGCGCTCCACAGCTCGTCCGCGCGGTACCCGGGCGGACCGGCGACGATCCAACGCCCGTCGAAGCCGCGCGCGACCAGTCGCTCGAACGCCCGCAGCGCGAGGTCGTGGCCCTTGCGCGGATCGAGGCGCGAGACGGTCAACAGGAACGGTTCGGTCGGCAGCCGAGCGGCGTCCGCGTCCGCGCCGCCACCCGCGAGCGGACGCGCCACGTGGTCGCCGCCCAGGGGCACCAGATCGATGCGCTCGGCGTCGAACCAGCCGCGCCGCACGAGCTCGTCGCGCACCCAACCGCTCGTGACCTGCACCCGCTCGAGGCGCGGCAACGACGCTCGCAGCCGCGCCTCCATCTGGCGCGCCACCTGCGGATCGAGCCAACCGTGCCCGCCGTCCGCGTACAGCACGTCGAAGACCATCTGGCACGTCGGAGCGCGCCGCGCGGGCAGGGGACGCAGTTGGGTCAGGTGTACGAGGTCGGCTCCGAGGACGCGGTCGGCGCCCCCGCACAGGCGCAGCAGTGGACCCGTGAGGCGGGCCGGCAGCCGCGGCGCGACGAGCCGCGCGCCCGTGGGCAGCCCCAGCTCGTCCGGCCCCACGCGCGGCGGTCGCAGCGAACCGCCGAAGAGCGCCAGCCGAGGGGCCTCGTCGCCCAACTCGCCCAGGGCCCGGACCAGCTCGCGCGCGACGCGGCCGATGCCCTCGCGGTTGTGCAGGGCGGGTCGGTAGTCGATCCCGACCGTCGCCCGCGGGCGCTCACTCTGGCCTCCGGGGCTCATCGGCGCCGTTTGTCGCACATCCCGCGGGCTTCTCCTGCCCCGAAGTCGGGTGTTCCGCGCGAATTGCGCTCTGCGCGGACCTCGCCGCCGCCGCGGGCCGTCCGATGGGTCAACCTTCGTCGTCGGGGCTCCAGCGGAGCGGACCCCGATCGGCGCAGGGGTGCGCCGGGGTCGTTCCGCACACGAGGACCCTCTCGCGAGGGCACACCACTATGGGCACCAGCGCCTTCCGCAGGGTCATGTTCGACGGCACCGGAGCACTTCGTTCGGTGGAGCCGATCGAGCAACAGGACGGTCCCAAGCACGACGCCGGTCGGCGCTGTTGGACGGACCACGAGACGGGCTCCGAAGAGGGGACCACACACATGCAGCACGACGAGCACGACCTGGGACCGGATTCCCTGGCGGAGACGAACTCACTCGCGAAGGAGGTGCGCCAGTTGGGCGAGCGCACCACGACCGAGGAACTCGGGCGACGCGGTGTCCGCATGCTGCGCCGTTTCACGCTGACCGAGTTGAACGAACTGGTCGCCCGCTCGGTCGACCGCGTCCTCGGCGACCGGACGTCCGGCGAGGAGTCGCGCAACGCCGTGCTCGAGCAGACCCACGCCGCTCTGGCCGCCCGCGCCACCGACGACCCGCACGCTCGGATCGAACTCCTCGAGCGTCGCCTCGCCAAGTTGGCCGACGCGCTCGACCGTTCGGAGAACGCTCTCGCCGAGGCCCTCGAGGACATCGACTCCGGAGCTCCGCTCGCACGTCGCTACGTCGACGGCTTGCCCGACGATCACCCGCTGCGCCGCCGTTCGGAGGCCGCGCTCGAGCGCTCGCAGTACACACGTTCGCGGTCGCGTCGTCCCACGGCCACCGTGGAGGAGCTCGAGCGCATCGAGCAGCGGCGCGGCATGTTGAGCGCGCTGGCCGCCGCCAACGCACTGCCCGACGAACCTGCGGCCGAGACGCGCGCGGTCGAACAGCAGGCCGAGACGCCCCGCAGCGAACCGGCGAGCCGGACCACCGGCGAAGCTCCCCCGCGCCCCAGCGCCTTCGGCGACATGAAGGCCGACGACCTGCGCCTCAAGATGGAGGACGCGCGTCCGCACCTGGGCTACGGCTGGCGCTCGCGCGGTCGGCGCTGAACCGCTCGACCTGCGCTGTGCAGCGGCCCCGCCACCCGCGCCCGTCGGCGTCCGGGCGGCGGGGCCGCTGCACCGTTGGACTCTGCGCCGCTCACAGGCGCGTCCCGAGCCAGAACAGCACCGGCGCCAGCAGGAGCATCCAGCCGCGTCGGTCGCGCGCGCTGGGGTCGGTGCGCGCGAGGATCGCGAGACTCGCGAGTGCCACCCACAGCTCGGTGGCGCAGGTCGTGGCCGCCGCACCCACCGCTCCGTGACGCGGCACCGCCCAGGCGTTGAGCCCCACGTTCAGCACCAGCGCACTCGCCGCGACGAACAGGGCCGCGCGCGTCGAACCGCCGGCGACCAGCGCCGTGTGCAGCACCGCTCCCGCGTAGACCGCGGCGCTCGCGGCGAGCAGCCACAGAAGGATCGGCGCCGAAGATCGGAAGTCGGATCCGTAGACGAGCGCCAGCACCTCCTCGCCGTGGGCCGCGACCGCGCCGAGAACGGGTGCGAAGAGCAGCGTGAGCGGAATCACCAGACGCGTCGCCGCGCGGCCGAGTTCGCCGTGCATGCGCCGGCGCGCGAGCCACGGCAGTGCGCTCCCGGCCACGTACTGGGCGCCGAGGATCGAGAAGCCCATGAGCCGCACGCAGGCGCCGTAGCGACCGACCTCGACGTCGCCGCCGAACGCGCGAACGAAGAGGTTGTCCACGTGGAAGTAGGACTGCTGGCACAGTGCCGCGAGTCCGAGCGGCCAGGCCTCGGCGAACATGCCACTCGGCGCGCGAACGGCGATGGTGGGGCGCGGCAGGTGCGGCAGGCTGCGCCGGTGCACCCACACGTTCGCGGCGGCGGCGCTGAACGTGAGCGCCACCAGGTACGGGCCGGCGGTCGCCACGTGGAACCCGTGGAGGAGCACGAGAACACCTCCGAGTCGCAGCGTGGCCGCGAGCACGCGCGCCGCGCTCACCGTGCCGTAGCTGAGGCTGCGCTTGAGCACGGTCGGGCTCAGCTCGAGCGGCCAGGTCAGGTAGTACAGCGCCGCCAGCGCGATCCAGCCCGCGTCGGGTTCGCCCAGCATCCACGGCACGCTCGCGAAGCCCGCCACGGCGAGGCTCGCGTTGCGCAGGCGCAGTCGTCGGCCGACGGCGAGCAGCCCCGGGAGGGCCCAGCGATCCTGTGCCGCGCGTCGCAGCGCCACGGCGCCGGTGCCCATGTCGACGGCGCTCTCGACCGCCAGGTACAGCGCCAACCAGAAGACGACGCGGCCGAACGTCGCTGGATCGAGCGCGCGCGCCAACGATCCGAGCAGGGCCAGGGTGCAGCCCGCGGACCACAGGCGCGCGGCGAGTTGCCAGCCGGTCGCGACCCACAGCCGCCTGGGAGGGGCGTTGCCTTCGTCGGACTCGTCCGCGGGCCGTGGAGTGGGGGGACTGGGCATGGGGCCCGCCAGGATAGGGACCCATGGGCCCGTGCGTGCGACGGCGCGGGGACCCGACCGCACGCCGGGACTATGTTCGGGTGCCCGTCGTCCGATGGAAGCGGAAGCGATTCACGCGCGTCGTGATCCGTCCGCGCGAGCTGGCTCGCGCCACGCTCCTCGGATCGCCGACCGTTCCTCCCGCACACCGCCGACCCTCGATCGTGGCTCAACCTTCCACTCCTTCACTGGCCATCGCCGTCGCCGTGCTGCTCGTCGGTGCGCTGGCGACGGTCGCCCTGACCCAGTGGGACCCCACGGCCGAACCGCCCCTCGCGGTGATCGACGACGAGGAGGCGACCGAAGGGGTGGATCCGCCGACCGCGACGGACACCGGGACGGAGCTGGTGGAGGTCCCGACCGAGCGGACGGCGGAGATTCCGCTCTCGCTCGACACCACGGTCATCTGGCCGCTCGAGGTACGACTCGACCTGGTCGAGGATCTGAGTCTGCCCGAGGTCCCGGCCGGTCCGCCGCTCGGCTCCGGTCGCAACGCGCGCCTGAGCGGGCGCATCGCGAACGCCTCCGGTGACCCGGTTCCCGCACGGATCCGTTTCGACCCGGGTGGTCCGAACGCGGGGCGCGAACTCCTCTGCGACGCGAGCGGCCGCTTCGGTGCGACCGACCTCGTTCCGGGGATGGCGATCGTCGAGGTCACCGGCCCCGGCATCATCGGTTCGCGGCGCGAGGTGCGCCTGCGCGAGGGTCAGGACGAACTGCTCAACATCGGCTACGGTCGCCCCGGTACGGTCCAGGGGCGCGTGGTCGGCGAGAACGGCGATGGCGTCGTCGGCGCGCGCGTCAGCCTCGACGGACAGGTGCTCGAGACGGGCGAGGACGGCACCTTCTTCTTTCCCGAGGTCGCGGCCGGACGCTGTCTGCTCGAGATCTCGCAGGAAGGCTTCGTCGACTACCGCACGTTGCTCGGCGTGGCGGGTGGCTACACGGTCGAGGCGGGCGCGCTGCAGTTCGTGCTGCGCCGGCCGTGTTCGCTGCGGCTGATCCTGCGACCGAACATCGGCGGGCCGGAGCCGGCGCTCGTGTACCTGATGCCGGCCAACAGCAACCGCGAGCGCGCCTTCCCCTGGCACACGGTCAATCCCATCCTCCTGACCGGTGACGCGCCCGTCGTGGTCGAGGACCTGCCCGAGGGTGCGATCCACATCCGCACGTTCCGCACCGGCGCGGAGGCGCAGCCGGCCTACAAGCAGGTCCAGCTCAACGCGGGCGACGAGACCGAGGCCGTCATTCGACTCGAACCGGCACCGGTCGTGAGCGGGGCCGTGTTCGACAGCAGCGGTGAGGCGGCGGCCGGAGCGACCGTGCGGCTGTCGGCGGCCGACGTCGCGCGCGCGAGCCAACGCCTGTTCCCCACGTCCGATCAGCTCTGGCTCGAGCACGTCCTGCCGCTCATGCCTTCCGTCGAACAGGTGGTGACGACGGACACGAGCGGTCGCTTCAGACTCACGAGTTGGTCCGACGTCTCGCCCTTCCGCCTGCTCGAGATCACCTCGCAGGACGGCTCGCAGTCGCTCGCGATGGTCGTCGGACCCGAGCACGACAACGCGGAACTCGAGCTGCGTCTGGCCGCCACCGAGCGCGAGGACGCACGCCTCGAGGTGGTCATTCCGGGGCGCACGCAGGCGCTGCCGGTCGAAGTCGTCGTCAACGGCGCGCCGCGCGACGGCTTCGTCCTCGCTGCTTCCCAGGACCTCGAGATCGAAGGCCTCGTGCCCGGCGTCTACCGACTCGAGGTCGTGTGGCACGGCGAGCGCGTCGCGAAGGAGCCGTCGGTCGTCATCGTCGACTCGGCGCGCGACATGTGGACCCTGCCCCAGGAGGCGATCGAGGGTCAGTCGGCGGAGACGTGGCGCAAGCTCGGTCGGCCCTATCCCGGGCCGAGCGGGGGCGACTAGGCTCGGTCAGCGCGTAGAATCCCGCGCCCCGTGCGCGCTCGCGCACCGACCCCCCTGGTTCCCCGATGAAACTTCGACTCGACGGCCGGTCGCTCGTCCTCGACGACTTCGCCCCGCTGCTGGGAGGCAGCGATCGCCCGCTCTCCCTGTCCCTCACGGCCGACGCGAAGAAGGCCGTCGCCCGCGCGCGCGCCCTCGTGGATCGCGTCGTCGACTCGGGCGAGGTGGTCTACGGCCTGACGACGGGTTTCGGGCGCCTGAAGAACGTGGCGATCGAGACCGCCGATCTCGCGGCTCTGCAGCGCAACCTGGTCCTGTCGCACTGCTGTGGCGTCGGCGATCCGCTGCCGTTCGAAGAGGTGCGCGCGGTGATGGCGCTGCGCATCAATGGTCTGTCGCGCGGACATTCGGGCGTGCGTCCCGAACTGCTCGCCACCTGGATCGAGCTGTTCAACGCGGGCTTCACGCCCGAGGTCCCGCAGCAGGGTTCGGTCGGCGCGTCCGGCGATCTGGCTCCGCTCTCGCACCTGTGCGCCGCGACGATGGGGGTGGGGCGCGCGGCGTTGCCCGACGGCAAGGGCGGTTGGAAGGTGACCTCGGCGAAAGCGGCGCTCGCGAAGGTCGGCGTGGCGCCGATCGAGCTCGCGGCGAAGGAAGGCCTCGCGCTCATCAACGGCACCGAGGTCATGAAGGGCATCGGCGCGTTGGTGCTCCTGCGCGCGCGCAACCTGTCGAAGGCGGCGGACGCGATCGCGGCGCTCTCGATCGAAGCCCTCTTCGGCAGCGTCAAGCCGTTCGATCCGCGCCTCGCCGAACTCAAGAACAACGCCGGTCACGGGCGCACCTCGAGCAACGTGCGCGCGCTGCTGGCGGACAGCGAGGTCCTGGCGAGTCACACCGGTTGCGACCGCGTCCAGGATCCCTACTGCCTGCGGTGCGTGCCCCAGGTGCACGGCGCGTTCAAGACCGCGCTCGAACACGTCGAGGCCGTCTTCGCGGGCGAGCTCAACGCCGTCACCGACAACCCGATCCTGTTCCCGGACACGGACGAGGTCATCAGCGCCGGACAGTTCCACGGACAGCCGATCTCGATCCCGATGGACTACCTGGCCGCGGCGCTGTGCACGATCGCGAACGTCTCCGAGCGACGCATCGAGCAGTTGGTGAACCCCGACCTCTCGCGCCTGCCGGCCTTCCTGACGCCGCGACCCGGTCTCAACTCCGGACTGATGATCGCGCAGGTGGCGGCGGCGTCGCTCGCGAGCGAGAACAAGTCCTTGGCGCACCCGGCCTCGGTCGACACGGTGCCCACCAGCGCCAACCAGGAGGACCACGTCTCGATGGGGACGATCGCGGCTCGCAAGGCGCGCGCGATCCTCGACAACGTCGAGAACGTGCTGGCGATCGAGTTGCTGTGTGCGGCCCAGGGGCGCGAGTTCCACGGCGAGCTGCGCGCCGGTCGCGGCGCCCAGGCGGTGCACGACGCGCTGCGCACCGTCGTGAAGCCGCTGGGCGACGACCGCTACATGGCGGGCGACATCGCCGCGGCGCGACGGCTGGTGCGCAGCGGCGAACTGGTGCGCGCGACCGAGAAGGCCCTGCGAGCACCACTGTTGTCGTGAGTCGTCGCGCCGAGATGTTCGGACGGGTCGCGGCCGCGGTGTTCGCCGCGGCCGCGAGCCTCGCGCTCGGCGCCTGTGTCTCGACGAACGCTCCGCGCGCCGTGCACCCGCGGCCGCCGGCACCCGATCCGTTCGCGCTCACGCCGACGCCGACCGCCGCGCGTGCTTCGAGTGCGGCGCAGATGCAGATCCCGCGCGAGCCGTACTACTACCGCGGCCTGTCGCGCTACGACGACGGCTGGGAGGAGTGGGGCCAGTTCATGCTCTTCGAGCGCAATTTCCGGGACGGCGACCTGTCGGGCGGCAAGGGGCAGTTCGGCCTCGGGCTCGAGCTCGCCGGGCGCCCCTACGACGCCTGGCTCGCGGCGGAGTTCGGCCTGTGGGGCAGTTCGAGCGAAGCGACCTGGACGCGCTGGGGTCCGGTCTTCCGCGACTTCGACGAGGAGACCTTCGAAGTGGGGGAGACGGGCTCGCGGTCGTTCGAGATCTCGCTCGGTGCACGCAAGGAAGTGCGGCCCTTCGACGGACCGGTGGTGGTCTACGGCGGACTCGGCGGCGCGATCGTCCAGGTCGAGGAGGTCCGAGCCGTCGGCACGTTCGAGGAGGACAGCGACGCCGACGTGGGCCTGTACGTGCACTGGGGCGCCTACATCGACTTCGCGGGCAACGGGGGCCTGGGCTTCGACGTGCGGTTGGTGGAGGGCACCGAGCT
Organism: Rohdeia mirabilis; assembly: GCA_007750655.1. Classification (GTDB taxonomy): domain Bacteria; phylum Planctomycetota; class UBA1135; order UBA1135; genus Rohdeia; species Rohdeia mirabilis. The sequence goes on along the minus strand of CP036290.1, from coordinate 3,568,559 downwards.
GCTCCTGTTCGATCGCGAGGTGTCCGCCGACTACGCCCAGTGGTCGGTGCTCCTCAGCTTCTGGTTCTGAGCGGTTGCCGGCGGGAGTGGACCGTCGCCACCCAGCCTCGCCCCGAGGAGAGTGGGGCGTTCGTGATCGCCTCGACGGATCAGGGTGAAGGACGGTTTGCGGTGTGGACTATCACCGGGGGCCGGGCCATCCTGGGGCGCGAAGGGTCGGGCGGCGCCCGACCCACACCTTTCGACGGCCCCTCGCCGCTCTGCGACCATGAACCAGATCCACACCGCTCTCATCGCTCTCCAAGCCGACTACACGGTCCTCTACCAGAAGGTCCGCCACTACCACTGGAACGTCCGCGGTCCGCAGTTCTTCCAGCTGCACGCCCAGTTCGAGCAGATGTACCTCGCCACCGCGTTGAAGGTCGACGAACTGGCCGAGCGCCTGTTGGCCGTCGGCGCCGCCCCGCTGCGGACCTACGGCGACGTGTTGAAGCACGCCCGTCTGAAGGAGGACAGCTCGTTGCCCAGCGCCCACGAGATGGTGAAGAACCTGCACGACGACCTCTTGGCGCTCAACGTGAACTTGCGCGCGCTGGTGGTCGAGGCCGAGAAGGCGGACGATCCGGCCACGCTGAACCTGGCCGAGGGCTACGGCGACGCGCAGGAGAAGGAAGTCTGGATGCTGGGCGCCTTCCTCGAGTCCTGAGACGACGCGGGTTCGTTCGGTGCGCCGCAGGGACCGCGCCGAACGCAGTTCGACCCGCACTCGATCCACGCTGAACGGGTCCGGACGCACGCGCGACCGGGCCCGTTCGCATGCCGAACGTCAGTGCGCGATCTGTCGCGCCGCTTCGGCCAGGCGCCGATGCACCATGAACGCGGGCGCCGTCACGCTGACGACCGGGAGCGTCGCGAGCGCCTCGCGAGCGCGCACCGAGTCGCCGTCGAGCCACTGGGCGGACGCACTCTCGAGGATCGCGAGCGGTGCGTCGATGCCGTCGCGACCGTAGGCGACGACGGCCTGCTTGAACGAGCGCACGGCGGCCTGGATGTCGTCGCGGTCCATGTGCTGGCGTCCCCACAGGTGGTGCGCGATGCCCTTCGCCAACTCGTCGTCGCGTCGCTCGCCCTCGTCGTAGATCGCCGTCGGGTGGTCGGGATCGAGGCCGAGCGCGATCGCCGCGCGGTCCGGCTCGAGGCCGTTGCGCACCGCCCAACGCACCATCTCGCGGCGGTCGGAGCCGGTGAAGTCACCCAGGCGCGTGAGGCGTTCGAGCAGGCCGAGGCACAGGTCGACGTCGCCGTGCGTGAGCTCGAGCCGCGCGAGATTGGCGAGGGCGACCGGGTGCTCCGGGTCGATCTCGAGCGCCGCGCGCCAGGCCGCGCGCGCGTCGACCACGTCGCGCGCGTAGAGCGCCACCTGCCCGCGGTCGAGCAGGGCGGCGGTGCTGAACGGCCGCGCGTCGAGACGCACCTGGATCGCTTCCGCGGCCTTGCGCTGCCAGCGTTCGACCTCGATGCCGGCGGCGATGTACTCGAGCGCGAGTTGGACCTCGATCGAGCGCGCGAGCACCGCTTCGGGACAGGTCTCGACCGCGTGCGCCACGGCCAACGAGAGATCGTCCAGCGTCGCGAGATCGACCGTGCTCGTCGCGTGCGGCGCGCGCCGTTCGATGAAGTCCGCCATCGCGCGACCGTGCTTCCACAAGGGGACCGACGGCACCGCGATGGCGACGGCCAGGGCCAGGACCGCGAACGAGGTGCGAACGCGGCGCGGGAGTCCGACGTGGTTCGGGCCGCGCGCACCCGAGCAGGCTCCGCACAGGACGGCGGCGATCAGGCCGGACGCGGGGTTGTAGAGGAGCACCGAGTGGGCGCCGGCGTTGACCAGCAGCGCGATGAGCGCCGCGCCCAGTGCGCTGGACGCGACCTCGTTCGACAGGAGGCCGGTGAACGCGCGCCACGCGACCCAGATCAGGAGCACCGTCGCGAGCAGTCCACCGAGCCAACCGTACTCGGCCCACACGAGCAGCCAGTCGTTGTGCGGATGCTCGAGCTGCGTGCCCCAGGTCGACGCACGGCGTTCGAGCGGATCGCGGTAGGGCGGATAGGCCGCGGCGAACTGCCCGGCTCCGGCGCCGAGCGGTCCGCCCTCGGCGACCATCGTCGGCAAGGTCTGCCAGATCAGCCAACGCACGCGCGCACCGCCCAGGTGGTCGGGCATCGCGCTGCTGACCTCCAATCCGTGTTCTTCGTCGGTGGCGGCGTTCGAGTCGCCTTCCGTCGTCGCCGGTGCCGCGTCGGACTCCTGCTGTTCGACGGCGGCGGCGTTCGACGTCGCGTGGACCGCTTCCACGTCGCCGTCGCCACCGCGGTGCGCGAACCCGACCGCGATGACCGCGAAGAGCAAGGCTCCGGCGGTTCCCGCGAGGACCGCGCGCGCGCGCCGCAGGTCCTGGGCGAAGGGCGAGACCGTCGCGCTCAGTCCGAGGCAGACCACGAGCGCCAGACCACCTGCGAGGACCGGCGCGAGCACGGCGTGCAGCGCGAAGGCGAGTGCGGCCGCGCCACCCAGGAAGCGCCAACTCCCGCGCCGCAGCGTCACCATCCACACGCCGACCGCCGCGCCCGCGAGCGCGACCTGGTTCGTCGGACCGACGTTCCCGAGCGGACCCGCCAGGGCCAGCGGGCCCTCGGCGATCGACCTGAACAGTCCGGGGACCAGGAAGAGCAGCGTGACGAGGACGAGGCCGCGGCACAGCGCGCGCCGCCCCTTGCGATCGAGGTGCGTCGCGCCGAGGAAGCCCAACGCGAGCACGCCCGACTGGATCGTCGCACGCAGTCCTTCGACCCGGTCCGTCCCGAGCAGCGTCGAGAGCGCCACGACGATCGGGATCGCGAGGGCGGCCACGTGCCAGGGCCGCTTCGGTCGCGCGCCGAAGGTGGCCAGCGCAACGGGCCACATGACGAGCGCCACGAGGGCGGTGGCCGTCAGCGTCGGCTCGGGGTCGAAGCGCGACAGCCACGACTCGAACGGCAGCCCGAGCAGCGCGATCGGCAGAACGAGCAGCCAGGGCAGCAGCTGGGCGCCCAGCGAGCGGTCGGCGCTCGTCGGAGCAGCGGTGGGGGTGGTGGCGGGGGGCACGGTCGATCCATGGTGACACGGGCGGGGCGCGAGCGCCTCGTCCAGGCCCGGGCTAGCGTTCGCGGCGTCCGAGGTCCCGCACCCGAAGTCGCGTCAGCGGGCCGTCTCGGACGATCCCGCCGACGACAGGATCGCGTCGGCGAAGGCGCCCGGTTCGAAGGCCTCGAGCAACTCGGCGCGTTCGCCGGTGCCGATGTACTGCACGGGGAGTCCGATCTCGCGGCGGATGGCGAACACCGCTCCGCCGCGCGCCGTGCCGTCGAGTTTCGTGACGGCGAGGCCCGTGACCTCGACGCTGGCGGTGAACAGCTTGGCCTGTGCGATCGCGTTCTGACCGTTCGTGCCGTCGAGGACCAGGAGCACCGAGTGCGGCGCACCGTCGAGGCGCTTGGCGATCACGCGCCGGATCTTCTCGAGCTCGGCCATCAGGTTGGTCTGCGTGTGCAGGCGACCGGCCGTGTCCACGAGCACCACGTCGAAGTTCTCGCGCGCGGCGCGGTCGACGGTGTCGAAGGCGACGGCGGCGGGGTCGGCGCCCTCGGTCTTGCGCACGATCGCCGCACCGGTGCGCTCGGCCCAGACCTCGAGTTGGTCGGCGGCCGCGGCGCGGAACGTGTCGCAGGCTCCGATCAGGACGCTGTGACCCTGCTCGCGAAAGCGGCGCGCCAGCTTCGCGATGGTCGTCGTCTTGCCCGAGCCGTTCACGCCGACCACCAGGACCACGTGCGGCTTCGCGGTCAATGTGATCTCGCCCGCTTCACCGAGTTCGCCGACGAGTCGCTCGCGCAGCGTCGCGCGCAGATCGTCCTCGGTCTTGAGTTCGCCGCGCTTGAAGCGGCGCTTCAGGTCGTCGACCAGGTCCGTGGCCAGCGGCCCGAGATCGGACCCGTAGAGCATCTCCTCGAGTTCGTCGAGCAGCTGCTCGTCCATCGGGCGTCCGCCCCGGAACAGGGCGGAGAGCCCGTCGCCGATCGCGCTGCGCGTCTTGCCGAGACGCTGCTTCAGTCGGTCGAACAGTCCCATGGTCAGTCGGCGCCCAATGCGCTCGTGCCGTCCACGCCGGCCTGGTTCGACCCGCCCGACTCATCGAACTTCTGGGTCCAGTAGCGCACGCGGATCTTGTCGAGCACGCCGTTGATGAATCCGCCCGAGTTCTGGGTCGAGTAGCGCTTGCCCAGTTCGATGGCCTCGTTGATCGAGACCTTGGGCGGCACGTCGACCACGTACATCATCTCGTAGGTCGCGAGGCGCAGCACGTTGCGGTCGATCGCGGCCATGCGGTCGATCTTCCAGTTCTGCGCGACGTCCTGGATCATCGTGTCGACCTCGGCCAGGTGCGCGAGCACACCGCGCAGGAGCGACGAGGCGAACCGCAGGGTCTCGTTGTCCGACTCCTCGCTCGCGAGGAAGTCACCGAGATCGGCCACGACCTCGTCGCCGCGCAGGTCCACTTGGTAGAGGAACTGCAGCGCGAGTTCGCGTCCGCGCGATCGCTTCTTGACGTTCAATGATCTGGGGGAGGTGAGGTGGTTCCGGAGCGGGCGAGATGTCGCGCGCTCGCGGTGGAGAGCCAGGTGAGCGGCCACCGGTGGCCGCGTCCGAAAGGGGCGTCGCGTCGCCGCGTGCCGCCCTACTTCTTCGAGCCGCCCGACTTCTTGGACGAGCCCGAGCGCTTGTCGCCCCTGCCGATCGTCCGGGCGCGTTCGAGCGCGGCGAGCACGCCGATGGCGGCGCGGGCGACTTCGCGTCCCTTGTCGAGTCCGCCGTCGGCCTCGGTCCGCGCGCGCCGGCGAGCCTGTCCGACGTTGTTCGGCGTGAGCACGCCGAACAGGATCGGCGTGTCGGCCTCGAAGGCCGCGTCCATCAGGCGCGTCGCGACCGTGGTGCTGATGTAGCGGTCGTGATCCGTGTCGCCGCGCAGCACCAGCCCGAAGCACAGCACCGCGTCCACGTCGTCGCGCAGCGCGAGCCGCCGCGCGACCAGCGGCAGTTCGTAGGCGCCGGGCACCGCGACCTCGAGCCAGTCGTCGCGGTCCAGCCCGGCGGCCTCGAGGACGGCGCGCGCCGAGCCCTTCATCGTGTCCACGAGTTCGCCGTGGTAGGTGGAGGCCACGACGGCGATGCGACAGCCCTGGGGCAGCCTCTCGGTGCTGGTGGAGGTGGTGTGCGTCGGGTCCTTGGCCATGGCTGCTCGCTCGGGGCGGAGGAGTATAGTCGGACGACCGCCCGCGACCCGCGCGCGGATTCCACCATGTCGTCACGTCCCGCCGGAACCCTCGCCCCGCGCTCGAACGCTCGTCGCCGCGAGGCTGTCCGAGCGACGCTCTGGCCCGCGCTGGCGCTCGCGCTCCTCGGCGCCTCCTGTCGCGGGACCGACGCGCTCCGCCCGCTGCCCGAGCCGATCGCACCGCCCGGTCCGGTGCGCGTGCCGGCCGAGTGGGAGCCCGCTCGCGGCGCGGTCGTGGTCTTTCCGTTCGCGGTGCCCGACGCGCTGGTCCAGGCCCTGGCGGAGAAGGACACGCTGTTCGTGCTCGTCGCCGGCGAGGACCAGGACGCTCTGCGCGAGGCGCTGAAGACGCTCGAGATCCGGCGGCGCAGCTACGAGACGATCGCCTGCACCGCCACCGAGGCCTACCCGCGTGACTTCGGGCCGCTCCAGATCGTCGACGGCGACGGCCAACTCGCCGTGCTCGACCAGATCTTCCAGGGCTATCCGATCTACACCTTCGGCGCCGACCGCGGACGCACGGACGCGCCGATCGAGTTCTTGCCGGACGAGGGTGGCGAGGACGAAGTGGCCCAGGCCAGCGCCTCGCACCTGGACCTGCGCCGCTACGTCGCGCCCATCGCGTTGACCGGAGGCAACTTCCTGGTCGACGGCGCGGGCACGGCGTTCTTCACCGACGCGCTCGTCGACGAGAACCTCGCCTGGCACGACCGCGCGACGTTCTTCGACCTGGTCGAGCGCTTCACCGGCTGCGCGAACCTCGTGCACCTTCCGAACGTCGAGGAGGTGGGCATCCAGCACGTGGACTGCTGGCTGAAGCCGCTGCCCGGCGGACGCCTGCTCGTCCAGGAGGCGCCGGCGGACCACCCCGCGAGCGCGCGCCTCGAAGCAGCGGTGCGCGAGCTCGCCGACGCGCGCGACGCGAACGGCCGTCCGTTCGAGATCCTGCGCGTGCCCTGTCCCGTCGTCGACCGTGAGCAGTGGGGCGACGAAGCGCCGCTCGCCGCCTACACGAACTCGCTGATCCTCAACCAGCGCGTGTACGTGCCGCTCTACGGTGTGCCCGGTGACGAGGTGGCGCTCGACGTCTGGCGCCGCGCGCTGCCCGACCACGAGGTCCTCGGCTTCCTCGACGCGAAGGCCGAAGGGATCGAGGACGGCCCGGTCAAGGACTGGCAGTCCTACGACGCGCTGCACTGCCGCACGCGCGCGATCTTCGACGCCGGAGCCCTCGCGGGCGCCGCGTCGGAGTCCGAACCGACCACCGCCGCCGAGCCCGGCCGGTGACCCCAGCGACCATGACTCCCGAATCGACCACCGACGTGACCTCAGAACCGACCACCGTGCGCTCGACCGACCTGTCCGAGCAGACCCCGCTCCACATCGTTCCCGGTCCCCAGCGCGCCCCCCGCGGTTCCGAACGCCGCTGCAAGAGCTGGAAGGCCGAGGCCGCGCTGCGGATGTTGCTCAACAACCTCGACGACGAGGTGGCGGAGGAACCGGAGAAGCTGATCGTCTACGGCGGCTCCGGCAAGGCCGCGCGCGACTGGGACTGCCTGCGATCGATCGTCACGACGCTCGAACGCCTCGAGCCGGACGAGACGTTGCTCGTGCAGTCGGGCAAGCCGGTCGGCGTGTTCCGCACGACCGAGGACGCGCCGCGCGTGCTGATCGCCAACTCGAACCTCGTCGGCAACTGGGCGAACTGGGAACACTTCCGCAAGCTCGAGGCCGAGGGGAAGATGATGTTCGGCCAGATGACCGCGGGCTCGTGGATCTACATCGGCAGCCAGGGCATCGTCCAGGGCACCTACGAGACGTTCGCGGCCGCCGCCAAGAAGCACTTCGGTGGCGATCTGCGCGGTCGATTGGTCGTGACCGCGGGGCTCGGTGGCATGGGCGGGGCCCAGCCGCTCGCCGCGACGATGAACAACGCGGTGTGCCTCGCGGCCGAGGTCGATCCGAAGCGCATCGAGAAGCGGCTCGAGACGCGCTACACCGACGAGATGATGACCGACGTGGACGCGGCCATCGACCGCGCGCTCGAGCTGAAGGCGAAGGGCGAAGCGCGCTCGATCGGCGTGGTCTGCAACGCGGTGGAGCTGCTCGAGCGGATGATCGCGCGCGACATCGTCCCGGACATCCTCACCGACCAGACCAGCGCGCACGATCCGCTCGGCGGCTACGTGCCGCGCGACATGGCACTGAGCGACGCCTTCGCCCTGCGCGAGAGCGATCCCGACGAGTACCAGCGCCGTTCGTTCGCGACGATGGTCGACCACGTGAAGGCGATGAACGAGTTGCAGCGCCGCGGCGCCGATACGTTCGACTACGGCAACAACCTGCGCGGCCACGCCCAGGAAGCCGGACTCGAGAACGCCTTCGAGTTCGAGGGGTTCGTGCCCAAGTACGTGCGTCCGCTCTTCTGCGAGGGCAAGGGCCCGTTCCGCTGGGCGGCGCTGTCGGGCGACCCGCAGGACATCGCGGTGACCGATCGCATCGTGCGCGAGCTCTTCCCGCACGACACGGCGCTCTTGCGCTGGCTCGACATGGCGGCCGAGCGCATCGAATTCCAGGGCCTGCCGGCGCGCATCTGTTGGCTCGGCTACGGCGACCGCGCGAAGGCGGGTCTCGCCTTCAACGAGGCCGTGCGTCGGGGCGAGATCAGCGCGCCGCTCGCGATCGGTCGCGACCACCTGGACTGCGGTTCGGTGGCGTCGCCGAACCGCGAGACCGAAGCGATGAAGGACGGCACCGACGCCGTCGCCGACTGGCCGTTGCTCAACTGCATGCTGAACGTCGCGTCCGGCGCCGCCTGGGTCAGCTTCCACCACGGTGGGGGCGTCGGCATGGGCTACAGCCTGCACTGCGGACAGGTCTCGGTGGCCGACGGTACACCGCAGGCCCAGGCGGCGCTCGAGCGCGTTCTGACCAACGACTGCGGCACCGGCGTCATGCGCCACGCGGACGCGGGCTACGAGGAAGCGATCGACTGCGCGCGCGAGCGTCACATCGACCTCCCGATGATCGACGGGGCCGGCCACTGACGGCGGTCGCGGGTCACTCCGCGCGAATGGTGGCCGCCGTCATGGAGTAGGGTCGGGGCGGCCTCCCGGTCTCGCCCCGGCCGCGCTGTCTGGCGGAACCGCGGTGTGACCTCGAGACCCGGCCCAATGCGATGCAGACACTCCTCTTCTTCATCTTCGTCGCCGCGGCGATCGCCATGGCCCGCAAGCTCGCCAACCTGGGCAGCGATGGGCCGCGCTCCTCGCGTCAGCGGATCGGCGGCGGAACCTCGCCGTCCCGAGCAGGTGCGCAGAGTGGGGGCAGCACGCTGCGCGACGACCCGTTGGCCGACACGCTGAAGGCCTGGGTGGAAGGACGGGCGAAGACCCGTGGGCCGAGCCCGCCGCCCCTGCCCGTCGAGGCGGAGCTGCGGCCGATCGAGTACGAGTCGTCGTCCGTTCCTTCGGCGCCCGCTCCCGCGTGGAAGCCGGAAGCCTCCATCTACCCGCCGACGCCGGGGAAGGACACCGCACAGCAAGGAACCGCGCAGAACGAAGCCGCGCAGAACGAAGCCGCGCAGAACGACGTCGTCCGGTCGGAGCCACGTCCGGTGGACGCGCCGGTACGGGCGACGCGCGCGCCGCGCCTCGCCTCCGCCTCGGGACCGTTGACCAGCGAAGCGAACACGCTCCACTCGACGGCGAGCGAGGACGCCTCGGACCTCGCCAGCGCGCTCGAGGGAGCGCTCGGTGACGCGGCGCAGAGTCCCGCGGGCCCGAGCCTCGCGCTGTCGTCCTCGTTGACCCGACCCGCCAGCCTCGTCTACAGCGCGTGCCTGTTCCTCGGAGGGTTCGAGCCGTCGGCCGCGAACCGCGCCTTCCGCAGGATCGCGGACCGCTCGCGCTTCTTCGGTCTCGGGCTCGCCGATCCCGCTCAACTGGGTGCGGTGCACCTGGCGAGCGCCGTCGCCGACCTGCGTCGCGCGTCCACGGACCTGATGGCGGCCATCGAGACGGACCTCGAGCGCCTCGACGCCGAGCTGCTCGCGTCCGAGGCCCGTCCCGCCGGCCGCGCCGCGGTGGAACGTCTGCGCGCCCTGATCCGGCCCCGCGACGGGGCCTGAACGCGGCGGCTCAGGGCCCCGCGCCCCGAACTCCCAGGCCACGGCCCGGCGCGCAGAGGTGGGGGGGCTCCGAGCCTCGCGGCCCAGGCTTGCACCTTGGGCCGACGCTTCCGACCCTGTGTCCCCCCCGCGGACCTCGAGCGGATCGAGCGCGGTCGGTCGACACCCATGGACAGCGAACCCCAGAACGAGGCCACCCCGGCCAACGACGACGACTTCCCGGTCGAGCGTCGCGCCGAGCTGACGGCCCAGGACCCCGCCGCACTGGCGCTGTTCTTCGACCTCTACTTCCCCAGGCTCTACGGCTACGTGCGCAGCCTGGTGAAGGATCGTCACCTGTCCGAGGACCTGACCCAGGACATCTTCGTCCAGCTGCACCGCGGCTTTCCGTCCTACGACCCCGAGCGCGCCCTGCGTCCCTGGGTCTTCGCGGTCGCGATCAATCGCCTGCGGGACCATTGGCGCAGTCGGGCCCACCGCGACCGCAGCCTCACCAGGACGTTCGACGGAGAGGACGAGCAGATCGACGTGCCGGACGAGGATCCGGGACCGATCGCTCCCCTGATCGCCGAAGAAGACGCCCAGACCGTGCGCGACGCGGTGGACAGCCTGCCCGACAACCTGCGCGAGACCCTCTACCTGCGGGCCTTCGAGGGGCTGTCCTTCGCCGAGATCGGCGCGGCCGTCGGGCGCAACGAAGTGGCGGTCCGCAAGCGTTACTCCCGCGCCCTGGCCGAGCTGCGCGTGCGGCTCGGAGCTCCCGCCACCGAGGAGGCCGGCTGAGCCGATCCAGCGCGAGCTGGCCCCGTCACAGGGCCGGTGGAACGGCGTAGTCCGGCCGCGCTCGGCGCCCCGCCTCCCCCGAACGCTCCCGGCTGCGTCCCTTCGACCGCGCCGAACCGACCGCGCCGACCTGATCGCGACACCCAGCCCGCACCACTTCGGACCGCGCCATCCGATTGCGCGCCGCTCGCCCGAACGTGAACGACCGCGCGCCCTCGAGACTGCCCGATGACCACCCACCACGATTCACCTCTGTTCGAACCGGCGCAGCCGGACCCGGCGTTCCGGGCCCGGCTGCGCGCGCAGTTCGTGAGCGGAGAGATCGGCGCCGCGGCGGCGGACGTCCGCGACCGGGCGAGCCTCGCCCCGTACCTCGCGGCCGAGGAGCCGAGCCCGGCCTTCGCGGCCGAACTCCGCGAGCGCTTCGTCCGCGGCGACCTCGAAGAGCGCGAGCCTGTCCACGAGCTGCGCCCCGCGGCACGGGTCTTCCCCCTCCACCGGCGGACCGTCCTCGTGACCACGCTGGCGGCGGCCGCGGCCCTGCTCCTGTTCCTGGCGTTCGGGTTCGAACGCAGCGACGGATGGCGGATCTTCAACCACCGAGCGACGGCGCTGCTCGTCGACGACGCGGAGTTCTCGGGCGACGTGCTGCGACCCGGCACGCGCCCGTGCCTCCTGTGCACCGACGCCGGCAACCTGCGGCTCGGCTACGGTGACGACCTGCGACTCGAACTGGCGGCCCACACGCGCGTGCGCATGCCCGAACCCCGTCGCGAGGGCGAGCGCATCGTGCTCCCCGTGCGGGTCGAAGCGGGCGAGTTGGTCATCATCTCGAGGCTGGCGAGTGGCTCCTCGTCCGTGACGATCGAGACCGAGAACGCCTACGTGACGCTGCACGGCACGTCCGTCTCGGTCCTTCCACTGCCGAACGGCCATGTGTGCGTCTGCGTGCAGGCGGGCGAGGTCGAGGTCGAGAGCAAGCGCGGGGAGCGCTCGAAGCTCACGGCCACGGCCGGTCAACGGGTCATGGCGCAGGCCGACGGGACGCTGCTGCTCAGCGAGGAGTACGACAACGAGAAGCGGCTGCGCAATCTCTCCGCCGCCTGCAGCGACATCGCGGAAGGGCGTTTCGAGTCGCCCGAGTACGACCGCAGCTGGAACGCGCTCGAGGACTTCTGAGACGGAACGCACCGCCGAGCGATCGGCGCGCTGGTCGTGCGAGGCGAACGGGCCGCGGCGAGATCGCCGCGGCCCGTTCGCGTTCGGCGCGGGCTCGACCCTGGCAACGGCACCGGTCGAGTCAATCGCCCCGGGCCACAGCGGCGCGAGCGGCGGTCGCGCGTGGGATCCCGAGGGCTGGCGCGCGCAGCGGTGTTGGAGCGGGATGCCAGGGTGCGCTAGCGTCCGGGCGTCGCTCGGACTCGGCAGCGGCGCACCCATGGACTACTCGCTCTTCATCGCCCTTTGGGCTCTCGTCGCTCCCGAACCCGCCGCCACGGGATCCGTCGGTCCCTTCGGACCCGTTCTCGAGGACCAGCCGGCCGCGGTCGTCGGTGCCGAGCTCGAACCGGACCCGGACGACGTCGCCGCGCCGCCCGTGAACGACCTCGCGTTGGGGGGCACGCTCGCCGCGCGTTACGACCGCAGCTTCGGTCGCGACGCCACCCTGCCCGACGAAGCCGGGACCACGCTCTCGGACGCCATCGTCGCCCTGCGAGGCACGTGGTACGGCTACCGTTTCGAGGTCGCGCTCGAGTTCGACGAGACCAACGGCTCGACGCTCGACCGAATGTTCGTCGAGTCCGACCTCGACCAACGTCACCGCCTGCGCGTCGGCCTGATCCGCAACCCCTTCCTGTACAGCTCGTTCGCCGACGAGGACGGTTTCGTGTTCCCGTACCGGACGCGGCTCGGTCGCGAGTTCATGTCCACCGACGAGGGTCTCGAGTTCCTCGCCGACTACGGCCGCGCGGACCTGCGGCTCTCGTTCACGAACGGCAACGACGGCGTGGCCGACTCCCGCCGCGGCACCCTGCGCGCCGGCTTCCACGTGCTGGGGGAGCGCATCCATCCCGGCGAGCGCCCGCGCCCCGAACGCGAAGGACTCAGCTTCTTCCTCGCCTACACCGACGACGGTTCGTTCGTCTCGGGTGACGCCTTCGCCATCGAGACCCACGCTCAGGCGGGTCGCTTCCGATTCCACGGCGAGTGGGTCGACGCGGCCGACGGCATCGGCGACCAGCGGGGCCTGGCGGGCACGCTGTCCGCGGCCTTCGACGGTGGCGCGACCGAGTTGGCCGTGCGGGCGGAAACCTTGAAGGCTCCTCAGCGGCGACAGGTGTTCGGTGTGGCGGCCACGCACTCGCTCATGCGCGACGTCCTGCGCGTCCAGGGCGCGATCGAGCACGTGAGCGGGCCCGGAACGCTGGACGAGGGCTTCACCGTCTCGGCCGGTCTCGTCATCTCGCTCTGACTCGCCGCCGGGCCGGTCGAACCAGCTCGACGGTCGGACCTTGTGGGCCCACGGGTGGGAGAGGCGTACCCGTCGGATTGCTCGCCAACCCCCGACCTGGTCTGGTGTTCCGAGCGTCGGGCGTCCTTGGGAGGGCGCCGGGGACGACGCTCGAGTCGGACGCAGCCCCGTGGCGGCGTCCGCGAACACCAAGGGTCGATGGACGAGCCGTACGCGGTGCGTCCGAGGGGGACAGGTTCCGATGGACCAGACCAGAAGGGTCGACGACGGAAGAACGGCGGGTCACAACGGTCCGGGCGCACTCGCGCGGATCGCCCAGGACGGAGCCGCTGACACCGAGGTGCCGCCGCGCTGGCGTGGCTCGAGCCACTGGCTCGCCGAAGTGCGGGCGTTGCGCGCCGATTCGCGCGATCGGCGCGGAGCCCGGATCGACGCGGCCGCGCGGGCCGGTGTCAGCGGCGTCCACGCTTGTGGCTCGGGACCCGGAGGAGCCACGCTCTGCGGCGCGAGCCACGTGGACCTGGGAAGTCGGGCCGCCGAGTACGGACTGCTCTACGGCGTGGTGCCGGTCGGCCCGCGGCAGGTTTCGCTCGCCGAGCCCTGGAGCGACTACTACCTGATCGAGACGCGCGGGCCGCTCGACGCCGACCTGGTTCGAGAGCTGGCGCGCACCGGCAAGCCGGTCTGGCTGCGTCCGGAGAACTCGCGCTCGGGCGACGAGGCCCACGAGGGATTGCTCGCCGCCGTCGACGACCTGGTCGACGCTGGTTGCCGTCGACTCGTCACCCTCGGGACCGAACGCGCGAGCGGCCACGCGGCGTCCGATCGCATCGCCAGCGTCGGTCGTCTGCGCCGCGCCACCGGCCTGCCCAGCGGCTGGAGCGACCATGCGGGCGACGCCTACTCCATCGCGCGCGCCCACCAGGAACTCGGGGCGCGCCACTTCGTCGTGCGCCTCGAACTCGAGGGCGAGGGGCGGGCCGGCACGGGCCTCGACCCTTCGGAACTGCGTGCTCTGCGCGAGCGCCTCGAACCGGCTCCGGCCGCACCGGTGTGGCGCGGCCGGGCGCCGAGTCGCTCACGCACCGAACGGAACGATGCGACCGGGAAGCTCGAACCGGCCGCGGTCGCCGCTCAGGGCACCTGAATCACGTAGCTGGCCGGCGGATCGTCGGAGGTGGCCAGGGCCAGGCCGCCGTCGCGCTCCATCGTCACCACGGCGATGCGCAGACCGGGCAGACGGCGTCGCAGGCGCTCGACGGTTCCGAGGCCCCAGTCGGAGTGGAAGCGGCCGTTCCAGTGCACGACGCGCGGCCAACGGCCACCGCCACCTCGTTCGCCTTCACCGCGGAACAGACTGGCGATCGCGTGCGCCATCGTCTCGTCCTTCAGGACCTGGGCCGCGTACATGAGCGAGAAGTCGGTCATGCCCGAGCCGTGGCCGCCCATCATCGCGTTCATGGTCTCGTCGAACTCGCGGCGGTAGCGACCGTCGGAGAGGTCGGACACGGGGCTCGCGAAGATCGACCCGCCGCTCGACGGTGCTTCGGAGCGCGCCACCGCCCGCGCCGCACGGCGCGGGACGTTCGCGGCGACGACGTCCCAACCGTTCTCGCGCGCCAGGTCCACGACCGGTCCGTAGTGGTCCGCGTAGGGCGAGTCGGGCGAGTCCCAGGGGCGCGCGTTGGCGAGGAAGTAGTCCTTGCAGGCGTAGCCGTCGACGTAGAGCGTCACCACGTCCTGCACGTCGCGCTCGAACATCTCCATCGAGAGCACCGGCTGCGGGTGGTCCGCGAGGATCGCGCGCGTCAGCTCGGTCATCACGCGGTGTCCCTCGAGCGAGTCGTGCAGTTCGCCGAGGAAGATCACGTCCGCGCGGCGCAGTTCGCGTGCGGCGGAGTCGATGTCGATCTCGGTCCCGTCGGGCACCGTGAGGATGCGGGCCTCCTGGACGCGATCGGATGCTCCACCGAGCACCCCACAGGAGGTGAGGGGAGCGAGGAGAAGGGCGAGGGTGGCGCAGCGCGCTGCAGCGAGTTTCCGGTTCATGGTGCGCGGGTGTGGGGCGGAGGATGGATGGGGCGGTCCGCTCAGCGTTCGGTCAGGAAAGGGACGAGGGCGGCGATGGCAGCCGCGGAATCGACGTCCCAGAAGACGACGTGGTTGGAGGACTCGAGCTCGACGAGTGTGCGTTCTTCGGACCCGAGCGCGTCGAACGCGGCGCGCGCGGAGGCCGGATCGGCCACGGTGTCGCCGTTCGCGACGACGGTGAGGATCGGGCACAGGTAGCGACCGAGGAGCTCCGGGTCTCGCGCGCGTCGCGCCACGTCGGCGGCGCGGGAAGCGGCGTCGAGGGGCAGCACTCGATAGAACCTGTAGCCTTCGCCGAGGCTCGCACGGCTGATGCCGCGGATCTCGGGGCCGCTGTCCACGTAGGTGACGAACGTGCCGGCGAACTCGGTCCAGCTCTCGATCGACGCGATCGTCCACCAGCGCGGCGTGATCTTGAAGTAGGGCGCGACGAGCGCCAGGCGGTCCAGCGAGGCCGTCCCCGGTTCGTCCGCACTCCCGGCCGACGGCGCGAGGGCCAGCAGGCTGCAGGCCGCCCCCATCGAGAAGCCGACCACACGCACCGTCGGGAAGCGTTCGGCGAGGCTCGCGTACTCCTCGCGCACGGCCTCGATCCACTGATCGGCGGTCGTGGTCGCGAGTTCCTCGGCGCTCGTCCCGTGGCCGGGCAGGAGCATCGCGCGCACGAACACGCCCTCGTCGGCGAGGCGCTGCGGGAGCTCGCCGAAGTCCGCCGGCGTGCTGCGGAAGCCGTGCACCAGAAGGACCGCGATCTCGGCGTCGGTCGGCCCCAGCTCGATCGGACCCCAACCCTCGCGCACCGTGCCAGGTTCGATGCCGGCCGCGCGCTCCGCGGCCAGGAGGCCGCGCGCGTGGCTGTCGATGCGACACCCGCCGAGCGTCGCCAGGACGACTCCGAGACCGATCAGGCCCAGGTTCGCCAGGAGCCAGCGCCGCCGGCGGCGTCCGCGATCGCGACGCGCTTCGGCCGCGATCAGGGGACTCAGCTCCTGCAGCTCGCGGACACCCGGCGGCGCCGGACCCACGTCGTCGAGGCGGGGCGGCGTCCGCGGGTCCTTCTGGCCGGTGTCCATGGGCGGCCGAGCATACGGTGCGCGGCGCCACGGGCCGACTGGTAGCATCCCGCCCGTGACCTTCCTCGACGCCTCCCTGGCCCTCGCCGCTCTCGTTCTCGCCGCCGTCCTCGTGGTCGCGGTCGTCGCACGGCGGCGGACGCGCGCGAACCTCGGTGCACCGGTCGTGGCACGGCGGGTCACCCGCTCCGTCGTGCCGATCGTCGCCGTCGCCGTCGCGATGGTCGCCGTGCTGCTCGCCCGGGCCGAACCGCTGCCCCTGGTGGTCGTGCTGCTCGCGGCCGCGCTGTACTTCGCGGCTCCCAGTCCCGACGCGCGCGTGCTCGGACGGGACGGCATCCAACGCGGCTGGCGCAGCGTGCGGTTCGAAGATCTGGTCGAGTGGCGACTCACGGGCGACGACCTGCGCGTGCTGCTCGACGGCGAGTGGGAAGCCGTGCCCGCGCCGGCCGCCGACCACGCGCAGTTGCGTCAGGTGCTCGAACAGCGCGCGCCCGGTCGCGAGAGTCGCTTCGCGCACTGAGCCTGCCGAGCGGAACCGAACGATGTCGCAGAGCATGCGCAGCCGCGCTGCCCAGCGCCGGGCGAGGCCGATGCCCGGGTGCGTGCGCACCTTCTTCCCCCTGCCGTTCATCCTCGCGGGCCTGATCGCGGTCTGGATCGCGAGCGGCGACGTGATCGACGGACTTCGCAGCGCGGACTGGCCCCAGGTGACGGGCACCGTGACCGAGTCGTTCGTCGAGACCCACGAGAGCGACGACAGCGCGACCTACTCGGTCCAGGTGCGCTACCTCTACTCGGTCGACGGCGTCGAGCACACCGGTGATCGAGTTGCGTTCACGCGCTGGAACCACAACGACCTCGGCGCCGCGGAAGCCGTTCGGAAGCGCTACCCCGTGGGCGCGAGCGTCGTCGTCTTCCACTCCGCCGACCGGCCGCAGGACGCGGTTCTCGAACCAGGTCTGTTCGCTGGCGCCCTGGGCATGCTGGCCTTCGGCGTCGTCTTCGCGCTCGTCGGACTCGTGCTCTTCTTCCGCTTCCGGCGCACGCTGCCGACGGGCGCCGACGACGCGACCGACGCGAGTTCCGCGCCCTCGACCTGACGCGGCGCGGACCGGGTGTCGGCGCGACGGACGGTCACTCGCTGGGGAGCTTCCAGTCGAGCGGCGGGGCGGGGCGTCCGCGCCGGCGCTTCGGGTTCGCGTTCAGGAACTGCGCGGCCTCGTCGTAGCGCTCCTGGATCAGAGCGCGCAGGCGACCGCCGTCGAAGCCGTCGACCAGTTCCTCGGACGCCTCGACGTAGCGAGCCACGAAGTGTGCCTGCTCGCTCGGCACGAGACCCAGCGCCAGATCCGTGAACAGATCGCCCAGATCGTGGGCGGCCCGTCGTCCGTCGCGTGCCGCCCGGACGCGCTGGTGCGGCCCGGCGCGCGAGCCGCGCCACAGGTCCAGGTACACAGGCTCGATCGATCCGCCCGGTCGTCGGACCCACAGGAGGTTGCGGGCGTAGAGGTCGCGGTGCTGGAAGCCCTCGGCGTGGAAGCGGGCCAGGGACACGGCCAGCGCGTCGAGGGCCACTGCGCGGTCGTTCGAGCGCGGACTGGACAAGAGCGCCTCGTAGCCGGCGGCGTGGGGGACGCGCGCGGTGAGCAACAGCTGGGAGAGGACTCGGGTCCGGGTGACGCGCGCGACGGCCAACACCGGCTCCGGCGCGGCGAAGCGATTGGCGCGCAGCTCGTTCAGGCGCGCGAACTCGCGCAGCCGCGGGGGCGGGCGCCGCAGCAGGAGTCGCGCCCAACCGTGGCGGCGCGCTCCGCTCCCGCGCAGAGGGCCACCCTTCAGGTAGAACTCCGCCGAACCGGCGCCCTCCAATGTCCTGAACTCGCCGCCGTCGCGCGGGCGGGCCTCCACGATCGCGAGAAGTTCCTCGGCGCGATCGGCCAGCGCCGACTTGCCGAGCACCAGTACCTGGGTGTGGCCGGAACGGCGCGCGGAACTCACGCGACCTCCGAGTTCGCGCGTCGCGCGAGGACGAACGTCTGGGCCGAGAGCCGCCAGACCGGTCGTGCCACGCGCACGACCGGTGCGCCGGCCGCGGCGAAGATCTCCTCGATGCGCGCGATCCGGCGCGCCACCCGTCCCGAGTCGTCGCGGCGGGCCGTGCCGAGGGGCGCGGCACCGTCCGAGCGACGCAGGAGGAACGGCCACGTGTCGGAATCCCAGAAGCTCGCCACGATCGGGCCGCGCGACACGCGCACGAGTTCCGAAACCACGGCGGTGAGTGCGCGGTCCGACCCGAGGTGGTGGAGGAAGCGGCAGGCGACGACCGCGTCGAAGGAACGCGTGGGGAAGGGCAGTCGCTCGGCGCTGGCGCGGACGCGTGCGCCGCTCGCCGCGCCGAGTTGGTCGGCCGACGCGTCACAGCCGATCCACAGGTGCCCGAGCCCCTCGATGGCCGCGCGCAGCCGACCGGTCCCGCAGGCCACGTCGAGCACCCGCCCCGGCCGCGCGAGCTGGGTGGCGAGCAGACCCGCGACGGCTCGCGGATCGCGCCGGGCACGCCGACGCGTGCCCCAGCGCCCGCGTCGCCAGGCGTCGCCGCCGTGATCACGGGTCCACTTCGTGCCGAGTCGTTCCAGGTCGTCGATCATCGTCGTGTGCGCGTGAGTTCACGGGCGGCCGTCGTGCGAACCGGCCGCGCGCTCCATTAGACTCCCCGGCGTGGCGGCATTGAACTGGATGGACGTGGTCGCGGGTGCTGGAAGCCCGGACGAAGGAGCTTCGAGCGGTCTGCCCACCGAGGCCAGCCTGCTCGAGGGGCTCAATCCCGCCCAGCAGCGCGCCGTCACGTTCGGTGACGGCCCACTCCTCATCCTGGCGGGAGCGGGGACCGGCAAGACGCGCACGATCACCCGGCGACTAGCCTGGCTGGTGGCCACCCGGCGCGTGGACGCGGACGGCGTGCTCGCCATCACGTTCACGAACAAGGCCGCGCGCGAGATGCGCGAGCGGGTCGATGCGCTGCTGCCGACCCGCGGCATGTGGATCAGCACCTTCCACTCGATGTGCGCGCGCATCCTGCGGCGCGAGGTCGAGCTGCTCGAGGGCTACACGCGCGACTACACGATCATCGACACCACCGACCGGCGTCAGCTCCTCAAGGAACTGGTCAAGGAACTCGGGTACGCGCCCGAACGCTTCAAGCCGGCCGCGCTCGCCGCCTGGATCAGCCACGCCAAGATGTCGGCGCGCGACCCGCAGGAGGACGACGGACTCGGCGGCGGCTTCGAGGAGGAGGTCCTGGGGCGCCTGTGGGTCGCCTACGAGTCGAAGCTGCGGGCACAGAACCAGCTCGACTTCGACGACCTGTTGCTCAAGGTGCTCGAGCTGTTCGACCGTTTCCCGGGCGTGCGCGACGCCTACGCGCACCAGTTCCGCTACGTGCTCGTCGACGAGTACCAGGACACGAACCGGGTCCAGTACCTGCTCGCGCGCCACCTGGCCAGCGCCTACGGGAACATCGCGGTCTGCGGCGATCCCGACCAGTCGATCTACGGCTGGCGCGGCGCCGACATCCGCAACATCCTCGACTTCGAGCAGGACTTCGGGAAGGCGATGGTGGTCAAGCTCGAGCAGAACTACCGCTCGACCACGAAGGTCCTCGACGCGGCGCAGTCGCTGATCGCGAACAACACGGACCGCAAGGAGAAGGAACTGTGGTCCGAGCGCACCGACGGACCCAACGTCCGCGTCATCCAGTTCGGCGACGAGACCGAGGAGGCCGAGTGGATCGCGCGCGAGGTCGACAAGTTGGTCGACGCCGGGGTCGAACGCCGCGAGATCGCCGTTCTGTACCGCGTGCACTTCATGCAGCGCGTCCTCGAGCGCGCGCTGCGTGAGGCCGGCGTGCCGTACCGGATCGCGGGCGGACTCGAGTTCTACGAGCGGCGCGAGATCAAGGATCTGCTCGCCTACCTGCACCTGCTCGTCAATCCGCGCGCGGACCTGGCGACCAAGCGGGCGCTCAACGTGCCGCCGCGCGGGATCGGTGCCACCAGCGTCGAGCGCATCGTCGAGTGGGCGGCCGACCGTCGCGTCACGCTCGTGCGCGCGCTCGAGAGCGAGGAACTGCGGACGCAGATCCGCGGCCGCGCCAAGAAGGGCATCGCCGCCTTCGTCGAGCTGCTCGAGCGACTCGAGGGCGCGTCGAAGCGGCCACCGCACCAGGTGCTCGGCCAACTCGTCGACGAGCTCGACTACTTCTCCTACGTCGAGGGCCTCGACGACAAGGACGCGACGAGCCGCGTCGAGAACGTCGAGGAATTCCTCGCGAGTGCCGAGCGCTTCGAGAGCGAGAACCCAGAGGCGACGCTCGTCGACTTCCTGGCGGACGTGGCCCTGGTCAGCGACGTCGACCGCTTCGAGAGCGACGGCACCACCGAGGGCGAGGCCGAGGAGGCGCCGGGGGGGACGGTCACGCTCATGACCCTGCACGCCGCGAAGGGCCTCGAGTTCGACGCGGTGTTCGTGCCGGGCGTCGAGGAGGAACTCCTGCCGCACATGCGTGCGCTCGAGGACGACGCGGGCGGCGTCGAGGAGGAGCGGCGCCTGCTGTACGTCGGCATCACGCGTGCCCGCGAGCACCTGGTGCTGTCGCACGCGTCGACGCGCATGTACTTCGGCGCGAACTCCTGGCGCGAGGGGTCGCGCTTCCTCGACGAACTGCCCAAGGACGGCGTCGAGGGCATCGAGCAGGGCTCGGACGACGACTGGGACCTGGGTGAGTTCGTGAAGGAGGACTCGAACCTCTACGAGGGCGCCTGGGTGCGCCACGACCACTTCGGCAAGGGCCGCGTGGAACGGTTGACCGGCACCGGCGCGAACGCGCGCGCCACGGTCGCGTTCGCGCACGCCGGTACGAAGACGCTCCTGCTCGCCTACGCCAAGCTCGAACCGGTCGAGGGCGGGGGCGGCGCGTGAGCACCGCGGCCGACCTCGAGCGCGCGTTGGCCGAACTGGTCGAGTCGGCGCGCGCCGACCTTCGCCCGGGCGAGCGCGAAGAGTTGGCCAAGGCGCTGCGCGCGGCGGCCGCATCGCTCGCGGGGGACGCAACGGCGGCGAAGTCCCCCGGAACGACGGGTCCCGCCCGCTTCGAGATCGTGGGGGAGAGTCCCGCGTTGCGCTCGATGCTCGCGCTCGTGGATCGCATCGCCGCCACCGACGTGCCCGTGCTGATCCGCGGCGAGACCGGCAGCGGCAAGGAAGGTGTCGCGCGCCGCCTGCACACGTCCGGCCCGCGCGCGGCGGGACCGTTCCTGGCCATCGACTGCGGCGCCATCGCGCCCACGCTGATCGAGAGCGAACTCTTCGGGCACGTGCGCGGTTCGTTCACCGGCGCCGACCGCGACCGCCCCGGGCACTTCGTCAGCGCCGACGGCGGCACGCTGTTGCTCGACGAGGTGGGGGAGCTTCCGCTCGACCTACAGCCGAAGCTGCTGCGCGTCCTGCAGGAGGGCGAGGTCCGACCCGTGGGCGGCAGCGCCTCGAAGAAGGTCGACGTGCGCGTCCTGGCGGCCACGAACCGCGACCTCGAACGCTGCTGCCGCGAGGGCACGTTCCGCCAGGACCTCTACTACCGGCTGGCCGTGGTCGAGGTGGTGGTGCCGCCCCTGCGCGATCGACTCGAGGACCTGCCGCTCCTGGCCGAGCACCTCCTCGCGCGCATCGCCGCCGAGGGCGGTTCGCGGGCCGCGGGCTCGCCGCCGCCGCGCCTGTCGTCCGCGGCGCTCGAGCGGCTCGCCGCCCACGCTTGGCCGGGGAACGTGCGCGAGCTCGAGAACGCCCTGCGACGCGCCGCGGCCATGTGGCGGCCGAGCGGCCCCGACGACGAGCTCGGACCCGAGGACTTCGAGGACGCGCTCGCAGGCCGAGGTCGCTGACCGGCGGCGGCCTCTCACGTCGCCGTTCGAGCGCTTCCACGGGGCTCCCCGTCCACGGGACTTCCGAGCGCGTTCCGAGATTCGGCGGCCCGCTGGGCACAACTTCGGACGCCCCGGGGGATAGCGCGGGGCCCCACGACCTCGGCGCACCCGCCGCGGCCCGCTGCCCACCCCGGGGCCGGGCCTGGATGGCGCCCGCCCAATCGCTACCATCGTCGCCCCCACCGGACGGCCCGGCCCGCACCCCACGGGCCACCGCGCCTCCGGCCGCCCTGCGCACCGAAGCGCCGCCCTGCCGAGCAGCGCGCCGCCGCGCGGGCACCACGACCCTTTCCCCGACTCGTCCCTCATTCGTCCCCCAATGCCCAAGCTCATCGTCCAGGACGGCGACCAGAAGCGCGCCTTCCGCCTCTCGAAGGGGCGTCTGACCCTCGGTTCGGCCGACTCGAACAAGCTCGTGCTCACCTCGGACGGTGTCGAGGCCGAGCACGCCGTGCTGACGATCCGCGAGGAGGCGGCCACGCTCGACGCGTTGGCCACCGTCCAGATCGACGGCGAGTCCGCGGTCGGCATGGGCCTCGCCCTGCCGCTCGGCGCGACGGTTCGCATCGGAGGCGCGCTGATCGCCCTCAAGGCCGACGACGCCGAGCCCAAGGCGGCCGCGAAGGCCACGGGCGGTTCGGCCACCGGTGGTGCGGCCCGGGGCAAGAGCGGTTCCTCGCGCGCGGGTGCCTCCGCCGGTGGTCGCGCCTCGGCGCGCGGCGGTGCGAAGCGCGGTGGTTCGTCCCGGCGCTCCGGCGCCAGCGCGCGCAAGGGTCGCGGCGGTGACGACGACGAAGAGCGTCCGTCGCGCCGCGGCAAGCCCCAGGGCAAGCCGGCCTGGATGATGCCGCTGATCGTCGTCTTCGCCCTGGTGCTCGCCGGCGCCGGCATCAGCCTGATGTCCGGCTCGGGCAACGAGACGACGCTCACGCTCGCGATGAACGAGTACGACAGCGGCCAACTGGCGCGCGCGCGCCAGTTCATCGACGAGGTGGATCGCGCGAAGCTGCCGCCGGACCGTCTGGCCGACTACGACGCGACGCTCGCGAAGATCGAGGTCCAGGAACAGCAGGGCGAGGTCGGACCGAAGCGTTCGAAGGCGCTCCAGTGGACGCAGAAGTTCCTCGCGAACTACTCGGACAACTTCCTGTCGGCGGAGAAGCGCGCGCTCGAGACGGAGAAGGGCAACGAAGCCCTGACCCACGCCAAGATGCGCATCTGGTTGCAGCGCTTCGAAGAGTTCGAGCGCGACTACCCCGACTACGCCAGCGCGGCGTGGCGCGCCACGGGCAGCTGGTCCGACATGGTGGACACGCTGCTCGCGACCCGCGACGAGTACACGCAGTTCGCCGACGCGCGTTCCGCTCCGAACGAGGCCGACCTCGAGTGGGCCATGTTCCTGTACACCGACGCGAGCGGTGGCAAGGGCCGGCGCTTCGACAAGGCGTCCGAGGAACTCGACGCTTTCGTGGCCGCCGGTGGTTCGTCGACGACCGCCGAGATGCACCGCACCGAGCTCCAGCGCCGGGCGCTGTTGTTCTCGAACGAGATGATCGACCTGGCGAACAAGACCTACCAGCAGGGCGTGGCCCAGGGCGGCACGAACAACCGCCAGTTCCTGACCGCGGTGGGCTACCTCCTGTCGGTGGCGCGCTACTCGAGCCTGCCCGAGAAGGCCAACGAGGCCCTCGACCTGCTCCAGGAGTTCCCGAACCTCGACGAGATCGTCAAGAGCTACGTCAACGCAGCCATCGGTGGGGACGAGGCGTCGGCGGACAAGGTCGCTTACCTCGAAGGCGCGCGGCCGATCTTCCGTCAGGCCATCGAGCAGGCGCGCGAAGAGCTGGCCGCGAAGGCGGCGGAGAAGGCCGCCGAGAGCGACAGCTGAACCGCTGACTCAGACGTCGGCGGGACGCGCGTCCCGCGGCACGAGGTGGATCGTTCCGTCAGGAGCGGTCCACCTCGTCGTTCCGGCGCGCGATCGTTCAACGAGCGCACGCGCGTTCGCGCTCGGTCCGAGGCGTTCGGCGAGCAGCTCCAGCGGATCGAGGACCAGGTCGCGCGGGGCGCGCGCGCCGTCCGGGACGACGAACAGGGCGCGCGGCCGGCCACCGAGTTCGAGTCGTTCGGGACGGGCGCAGGGCACGCGGTGCTCGCACAGTCGCGCCTGGTCGATCCAGGCGGCTGCGAGTGCGCGCGCGTCACAGGTCAGCTCGAAGCGGGCACCGAAGGTGCGCACTCGACCGACCCACGCCGCACCCTCGCGCTCGACCGCGCCGCTTGTGCGCAGCCAACGGTCGAGGTCTCGCTCGACCTGCTCCAGTCGTTCGGCGCGCGCAGCGATCCACAGCCTTCGCAGGAGCGCGCGCCGTGCCGTGTGGACCGGCCGCAGGTGATCGGGCAGGGCCGCGTACCAGGCGTGCGCGGCCGCGAGCAACTCGCGCGCGTCGAGCTGTTCGAACAGGACCGAGGCCATGCGCCGCGCGGCCGACTCGATCGAGGCCGGCGTCGGTTCGGCGAGCCTGGCCTTGTGGAAGTCGATCGCCACCAGAGCGCCCGCGCCGTCCACGAGCAGGTTCTTCGGGTGCCAATCCGGTTGGTGGAGCCCGGCGGAGGAGAAGCGCGCGACCAGGCGCGCCGCGTCCTCGACGAGGTCCGTCCGACTCCGCGCCGCCACCGCCGCGTCGGCCGCTTCGTCGAGCACCTGCTCGAGCGTCCGCGTGCCCGCGACCCAGGCGATGCGCGCGCAGGCGGCCCCGGCGCGGCGTTCGAACCCGAGCGGGCGGGGGACCGGGAGGCCGAGCGCGGTCAAGCGCGCGAGGACGTCGAGTTCCCGCCGCGCCCGCCGTCCGTCGCGCCACCGCATGAGCGGCGACGGGTGGCGGAAGGCCTTCACGAGCACGTCGCCCTCGCGCCACACGCGTCGTCCGGGCAGTTCGCGCAGGAGCTCCATCGTCCCGGAGTCTATGCCCGGCGCGCCCGCTCGCGGAACAGGGCTCGCGTCGATCGGCGCCGGGAGCGCGCCACCGCGCCGGCGCTCGCTACCGTCTTGGTCCGTGACGCTGTTCTTCTACCTCCTGCGCGCGCTGGCCACCTCCACGGCCTTCGCGATCGGCGCCCTCGGCTTCGTCGTCTTCCCGGCGGTCGCGGTCTCCGCCGTGCACAAGCTGGGTGGGGTGAGCCTGGGCGCCGTTCTGCGCTACATCCCGATGATCGGGATCCAGCTGACCCCGTACCTGGTCAGCCTCGGCTTCCTGCTGGCCGTCGTGTCCACGTTCGGTCGTCTGGCGTCGGACCGAGAGTGGATCGCACTGCAGATGGCCGGTGTGCACCCCGCGCGGGCACTCGTGCCCGGTGCCGTGGTGGCGGGCGTCCTCGCGGCCGGCACGATCTGGTTGATCGGGACGCTCTCGCCGCAGTGGTCGCTCGAGAAGGACAACTTCCGCGCCAACATGCTGGTCCAGACCCTGCGCAACCTCGCGCCCGGTCGCACCGAGTTCGACATCGGCCGCTTCTACCTCTCCGCACGCGGGCGCGACGGCGCGGCGTTCACCGAGGTCCAGATCCGCGTCCCCAACCCGGACCCGTTGGCGGAGAACGAGATCCTGGCGCTGGTCGCCGACCGCGTGGACATCACGTTCGACGACACGTTCATGTACATGGCCCTCACCGACGTGCGGACGGTCAATCGCACGGAGGCCTACTTCGGTGGGGGCAACGGTGGCCGCATCCCGCTCGACCTGATCTTCCAGCGGCGCGCGAAGGACGAGACGCGCGCCAAGTACCGCACGTCGAGCGGCATGCTGCGCGACATCGCCGACGGAGTGCTCGAGCCGGACATGCGCTCCAAGTACGTCTTCGAGGTGCACCAGCGTTGGTCGCTCGGCGCGACCTACTTCCTGTTCCTGTTGATCGGGATGCCGACCGGCCTGTGGCTGCGGGCCGGCACGCAGCTGACCGCGCTCGGCGCAGCTTCGGTCTACGCCTTCGCCTACTACATCTTCTCGCTGCGACTCGGTCAGTCGCTGGCCGAGAAGGGCGTGCTGCCACCCGAACTCGCTGCCTGGTCCACGACCGGTATCGCGCTCGTCATCGGCGTGTTCATGCAGTGGAGGCTCGCCAAGCGATGAGCGCCGGACGCAGACGCTTGGCTCCGTTCGGCATGCTCGACCGCTACGTCGGGCGCGTCTTCATCGTCGCGTACCTGCTCGCGACGCTCCTCGTCGTGGGCCTGTTCCTCGTCGTGGACCTGGCCGGCAACCTCGACGACTACTTGAAACCCACGAGCGACGGCGAGCCGACGCCGGGCGCGAAGGTGCTGCACTACTACGTCCTGCAGCTGCCGTTCCTGTACCTGCAGGTGGCGCCCTTCGTCACGCTCATCGCGGGGATGTTCACGGTCGCCAAGCTGCAGAAGGCGCGCGAGGTGATCGCGGCGCTGTCGGCCGGAATCAGCGCGCGCCGGCTCCTGGCGCCCGTCTTCATCGGCGGATTCCTGCTGACGATCGGCGTCATCGGGTTGCGGGAAGTGGCCTCGTCGACGATCGGATTCGCCCGTGGCGTTCTGCAGGTCGAACTCGACGAGCACCTGCCCTGGATGGTGCTCGAGGACGTGCGCCTCAAGGACTCCGAGGGCGAGATGATCCAGCTCGAGCGCTTCTGGCCGACCGATCCCGCACTGCGCGCGCAGACGGGACCCTGGGCGCGGCGCGAGCTCCGTGGATCGCGCATCGAAGGCTTCAACGCCGTGCGCGACCGCGACGGGACCTGGCTGAGCTACAGCGCCACGTCGGGCGTGTGGGAGGGCGGCGACGGTGGTTCGGCGTCGGCCGACGGGGCCTGGCGCCTGCTCGAGGGGCGGCTCGTCGAAGTGGGGGCGGCCAGCCAGGACCAGCGCGAACTGCGCGAGCTCGACGGCGCGATGGCGTTCACGCCGCGCGACGCGTGGGTGGCCTGGAAGGGGCGCAACAACCCGCTCGACCTCTCCTACTCGGAGGCCGTGAGCCTGGCAGACCGCGACCCCGAGAACATCCAGTACCGCACGCTGCGCTACTACCTGTTGAGCTTCCCCCTGGCCAACGTCGTCCTGTTGATGGTCGGCCTGCCGTTCCTCCTCAACTACGAGCGCGGTCGCGGCACGAACGGGATGATCGTCGGCTTCCTTCTGTGCGTGGTGTACTTCGCCACCGACTTCGTGACCCTCAACCTGGGCATGCAGGGTCAGATCGGACCGGTCTTCGCCTGTGGGCTGCCGGCGGTGGTGTTCGGCAGTCTGGGGCTGGTGTTGACGGGCTCGATGCGCACCTAGGGGCTCGATCCGGGGGGGCGAACCTGGATCGCGCGATGGGACCGTGAGCCGGTGGAGCGGAGCCCAGCGCCCCCGACGGCGGGTCCGAGCGGCCCGAGACGCCTCTTCGTGCTTGGGTCGGGGCGGGTGCTCCCGGACAATCGCCCCGCGCTGCCCCGCCCGGCGCCGGTCGTCGGAAAGACAGCGCCGTCCGCCGCGTCGGGACCTCGCCCGCACCACGTCTCCCATGAATGCACCCATGTCCGTCCTCGGCTCGCTCCGACGCCCCGGCACCTCGCCGCGCCTCCTCGTGACGGGGCTCTTCGCCCTCGGCCTCCTCGGCGGCTGCCGCGCGACTCCCGACACCGATCGCACCGTCGAGGAGCTGTTCGGGCGCGGAGAGTATCGGGCGGCCTACCACCTGGCGGCCCAGCGCTCCGAGGAGTCCCCGGACGACGCCGAGGCCGCCGCACTGACCGAGCGCGCGCGCGTCGCCTACTGGCTCGACCGCGGCCGCGAGCTCGTCTTCGCCGACAGGTTGCTGGAGGCCAAGGAGATCTTCACCGCGCTCGAGTCGGACGGCGCGGCCCCCGAGTTGGTCGAGGCCTGGCTCGACAAGTGCAACCGGATGTTGGCCGTCACGCGGCGGAGCGAGGCCTGGACGGCCGAACTCGACGGCGACTACGACGGGGCCGCCGAGCTCTACCGCGAGGCCGTGGCGCTCTGGCCGAGGGACGAGTTCGCCGCCGACGGACTCGAGCGCATCGAGATGCTCGCCGCTTGGCGGAACGCGCGCGGACGCGAGTACTACAACAACGGCATCCGCGACCTGCGCAACCGGCGCATGGCCGAGTCGCTGCGCAGCTTCCGCGCGGCCGTCGACCTGCTCGCGCAGGACCCGAGCGCCCTGCAGCGCGCCGAGGAAGTGCTGACCATGCAGGCGGAGGAGCGCATCCAGCTCGCCGACCAACTGCTCGACGAAGGGCTCTACCACGCCGCCGCCGCCGAGTACCGGTACGCGAAGATCCTGCTCGACGATCTGGACGGCGTCGACGCGAAGATCGCGAGCGCCGACCTCGAGGTCGAGGTGCTGGACGGACTGGGCGCGGCCGATCGGATGCTGCGCCACGGCCAACCG
Organism: Rohdeia mirabilis; assembly: GCA_007750655.1. Taxonomy (GTDB): domain Bacteria; phylum Planctomycetota; class UBA1135; order UBA1135; genus Rohdeia; species Rohdeia mirabilis. Next base: position 3,540,232 of record CP036290.1, on the reverse strand, counting down.
GACGAGTCGATCGCACTGCTCGAGGATCTGGCCGAACGGACGGTCCTCCAGGGAGCGAAGGTGGGCGTGGCTCTCGACGCCGCTCGCGAAGCGCGACTCGAGTCGCTCTACGAGACCGCGCTCGAGCTCGAGCGCGACTTCCACTTCGAAGAGGCCATCGACGCCTACGCCTACGTCATCTCGGAGGCCGGTGGCTTCTACAAGGACGCGATCTCGCGCAAGCGGACCCTTGGCAGCTACGTCGACCTCGCCACCGAGCTCTACGCCGAGTTCGCGGATGCGAGCGACGACGAGGCTCGTCTCGACGCCCTTCACAAGATCGAGCTCTTCTGGCCGACGTACCGCGACGTTCCCGCGCGCGTCGCCGAGCTCGAGGCCGCGCAGGCCCAGGGCTAGTCGGTCACCGCGTCCGCGATGCGCATGGGCGCGATGCGCTCGAGGCACTCGCGTCCGCCCGGTCGCGCGCACGTTCGCGACAGGCACGGCCGGCACTCGAGGTCCGGATCGGCCACCAGGGCGCGGTGCGTGGATCCGGCGCGATCGGGCGGTGGCCACGCGCCCGTGCGGCGCCAGTCGTAGGGACCGGCGAGCGTCACGCAGCGCAGGCCGACGGCGGCCGCCAGGTGCAGTGGCCCGCTGTCGGCGGAGACGAAGCGCGCGTCGCGTTCGGCCGCGGCCGCGAGCCAGGACGCGAAACTGCGCAACGTCTCGGGCTCGCCCGCCAGCGCTCCGAAGGGCGCGGCGTCCCGGTGGTCGTCGGCGCCGATCGCGAGCGTGCCCGCCGCCCGCCGCGCTTCGTCGCACAGGGCCTTCGCGCGCGCCAGTTCGCGCGGCGCCGAGGTCACGATCGTCGGCACACGGCGCCGGTGCAGTTCCACCAACGCGGCGACGAGCGAGGCGTCGGGCGGGGTGCGCACGTCGGTCGCCGGCGAGACCTGGACGATCGCGGGCGGACGCAGGGCCGGATCGTCGAGGCGCGGCACCAACTGCGCCAGCCGCGCTCGGCCGGCGCGGAGCTCGTCCGCGGAGAGTCCCGGGTCGCGGCGCACGTCGAACGCGCTCCCGCACACTTCGCGCGCCAGGTGCAGGACGCGGTCCTGGGCGTGCTCGAGCGGCCCGGCGGCGGCGGCCACGCTCGCGGTCATGAGGCGCGCGGCGCTCGGCTCGCGCCACAGGTCGCGCGGCAGCGACAGGCGCTGCGGTGCACCGCTCGCGCGCGCGACCGCGGCACTCTTCCAGTTCGTCTGCGCGTCGAGCGCGAGGTCGGGTCGGAAGCCGCGCAGCGCGCGCGTCAACCGGATCCACGCGCGCCAGCCGCCGTCGCGATCGAACTCGATCGTGCGCTCGAGACCTTCGAGCCCGGCGAGGAGCGGAGCGAAGGCCGGTTGGATCGCCCACGCGATCCGCGCCGCGGGGAAGCGCTCGCGCACGGCGTGGAAGAGCGGCAGGGTCTGGACCACGTCGCCCAGGTGCGACAGGCGGACGATCAGGATGCGTTCGGGGTCGGCCACGTGGGCGCAGGGTACCCGCCGCGTCCCGGGCGTTCGTAGGATGCGCGCTCCGATGCTGCGCAGCCTGTCCAACAAGCTGCTCCTGGCGGTGGTGCTCGCGGTCGCGCTGCCCTTCGCCGGGTTCGCGCTGTTCCTCGACCACGAGATCACCGATCGCCTCGCGCTCGAGTTCGCACGTGCGACCCTGCGCGGCCTGGCGACCGATCTCGCGGCGGGGGTCGATCGTGAAGTCGACGAACGGGTGGGCGATCTCGAGTCGTGGGCGCGCGAGCCCCTGGCCGGCTGGGCACTCGGCGAGGGGGCCTTCGAACTGGACGGCGCGCTCCCCGCGGTCGACGCCGCGGCGTTCGAACAACTGACGGGCGGTGCCGGTTCGTTCCGCGAGGTGTACGAAGGCGTCCTCGACGGCTACCTCGAGCGCAAGCAGCGCTTCGACCTGATCGCGTTGCTCGACGAGCGCGGTGTGCCGCTCGTGGTGGGGCAGCGCGGCGCGGCGGAGCGACGATCCGAGACGATCGCCGCGCTGACGCTCGAGCAGTTCCACAGGCAGCCTTGGTTCACCGAGGCGCTCGCGGGCGGCGTCGGACGCATCGGACAGGGGCGTTTCGACTCGTGGCTGGGGCGCACGGAGAGCGACGAGCCACCTCGGTACCACGTCGGCCTCGCCGTGCAGGTTCGAGCGCGCACGGGCGAACAGGGCGTACTGCTCGCGCTCGTCAACTGGTCGGCCTTCGAGTCGTTGATCGAAGCGCCGCTCGTGAAGGACGCCTTCCGCGGCTTCGTCAGCGGTGGAGCGACGCCGTCGCCGTACGCGTGGATCTGGGGCACCGACGGCGACACGATCATCGCGCACCGCGACCGCACGCTGTACGGCGAACACGTCTCGGGCCCGCGCGTCGGACTGCCCGGAATGGTCGAGGACGTGCTCGCGGACGACGTCGGTGGGCTCTATCGCCCTTACACCTTCAACGGCGTGCGCAAGAACGCAGCGTTCGCCTGGACGGCGGGGCGCGACGAGGGCGGTTTCGGCTGGGTCGTGGGCGTGGGCATCGACAACGCCGACGTGGAGCGGGCGACGCGCGGCGTGTCGGCCATCCTGGTGCGCGGCACGATCGCCGTCCTGGTCGTCGTCGTGGCCTGGGCCGTCATGATCGCGCGTCGCACCGTGGCACCGATCCGCGCGCTCGAGCGCCACACCCAGCGCGTGGCCGAAGGCGACCTGGACGCGCGCATTCGCATCGACACGGGCGACGAGGTGGCGCAGCTGGCGCGCGCGTTCAACCGCATGACGGCCGAGCTGTCGGTGCAGAGCGAGCGGCTCGTGAAGGCCGAGAAGGACGCCGCCTGGCGTGAGATGGCCCGTCAGATCGCGCACGACCTGAAGAATCCGCTCACGCCGATCCAGCTCTCGCTCGACCTCGAGGCGCGCGCGCGCAGCGAAGAGGATCCGCGCGCCGATGCGATCGCCGCGCGCAGCCTCGACATGATCCGCCGTCAGGTCGAGCACCTGCGCGAGATCGCCACGGGGTTCTACGAGTTCACCGGCGGCGCCAAGCCCGTCCCGCGCGACTTCGACCTGTCCGAGCTGGTGCGCGAGATCGTCGAGCTCTACGCCGACCACGCGACCGAACTGGGGATCTCGATCGACCTCGAGACGGAACCGGCGCCGGTGCACGCCGACCGCGCCAAACTGCGGCGAGCGGTCACGAACCTGATCTCGAACGGCCTCGAGGCCATGCCCGACGGCGGTCCCTTGACCGTGCGCTGCGGGCCGGCGGACGGACCTGCGGGTCGCTGCTCGCGCCTCGACGTGACGGACCGCGGAGTGGGACTCTCTCCGCAGGCCCAGGCGCGCCTCTTCGAGCCCTACTTCACGAGCAAGTCGGGCGGCACGGGACTCGGTCTGGCCATCGCGCGGCGCGTGGTCGACGAGGCCGGGGGAGAACTCTCACTGGTCGAGAGGCCCGCGGAGGAGGGGACCGGATGTCGGGCGCGTCTCGATCTCCCACTCGCGGCGAAACGCGGGACCGACGGGGATTCCTAGGCGAGGGTCGAGCCCTCCTGACTCCGTAGACTCGGGCCCTCGAAATGCAACTTCGAGGTCCGTCTGCAGCGAGCTCCCCCGCCCGCACACGCGATCCGTCGGCGCTCGGGCCGACCACTGGCTCGGTCTTGTCACCGCGTCCCCGCCGCCCGAACCGCCTCCACTTGGAACCCGACCCATCGTGAACACCGTGTCCGCCACTTCGACCCAAGCACCGTCCGCGCGCACCTTCGCCGCTGGCTTCGCCCGCGCTGCCGCCCTCCTCGCCCTCGCCTCCCAGGCGAACGGCGTCGCCCTCGCCCAGGGCGGCGGGAGCGGAGCGCCCACCATCGAGCCGCCGTCCTGCACCGTGTCCGTCGATCCGGGCGAGGCGACGTCCTTCCAGGCGGTCGTCAAGGTGCCCGGAATCCCGGTCGCTCCCAAGGCGGACATCTACTTCCTGGCCGACACGACCGGCAGCATGACGCCCGTGCTCGACGCGCTGAAGCAGAACGTCGGTGCGCTCGCGACGTCGCTGTTCTCCATCCCCGGCGCCGACCTGCGCATCGGTGTCGGTGCGTACCGCGACTTCCCGCTGCAGCCGCAGAACCAGTACGCGTTCGAGCACCGTCAGTCGATGACGAACGACCTCGGACTGATCCAGAGCGCGGTCGACTCGTGGGTCGCCCAGTTCGGTGGCGACCAGGCCGAAGCGGGCTTCTACGCGCTCGAGATGCTCGCGACCCAGCCGCCCGCGAACTTCGGTTGGCGCGACAACACCCAGCGCATCATCGTCTGGTTCGGCGACGCTCCTTCGCACGATCCGGTCTGCAAGCAGTTGACCGGTCTGTCCGAGGACATCACGGAAGCCTCGGTCATCGCGGCCCTCGCCGGTGCGGGCGTCGGTGGCACGCGCGTCATCGCGATCTCGGCGCCGACCAACCTGCCGATGGGTCTCAACGACAACCCGACGGGCGCGAACGCCACGGGCTACTCGTCGCTGTGTCCGACCATCCTGGGCACCGTCGGTCAGGCCGGACGCATCACCAGCGCATCGGGCGGCATCGACACGATGATCACCATGGCGGGGGACATCGCCCAGGCCATCGAGGACACGCTCACCACGGTCCTGCTCGAGACCACCGTCGAGTTGAAGGCCGAGGGCGAGATCGTTCCCTACATCACCGGCATCTCGCCCGGCGCGACGACCGTCGTGCTGCCCGACGATCCGAACGAGTTCGTCGAGATCACCTTCACGATCGACGTCCTGGGCGGCGCCTGTGTCGAGAACTCGGCGTCGTACCAGGGCGGCCTGCGCGTCTGCCTCGGCGGCGCGTCGACCGACACGGTCAAGCAGGTCACGATCGAGCAGAACCAGTGCTTCAACGTCTGCCTGTGGGCGCTGGGCTTCGAGACCGTGGAACTCGAGGTCGGCAGCGACCTGCCCGGGGCCACCGACCGCGCCTACGTGGTGCCGACCTACGTCTACCCGGTGTTGATGGACTCGATCCCGAACCTGTGGATCCCCGACGAGCCCTCGCTCGTCGGAATCGACGTCTACTCGCAGATCGTCATGTACAACCCGCACGACTTCCCGGGTGACCCGCTGAAGGTGTCCAACGCGATCTGCTACACGCTGGGCGGCGGGACGAAGAAGTTCGGACAGAGCAGCGGCATCCACCAGTTCGCGACCGCGCCGCCCGCGATCGGAACGAACCTGGGGATGGGCTTCTACATCGAGTGATCGCGGCCGACGCGAATGCTCCCGCGGGTCCGCTGGCGTAGGATCGCCACGTGGACCCGCAGGCACAGATCGACTGGATCGTGGCGCGCCGCGACCTCCTCGGCTCGCTCGGGGTGGTCGCGGCCGCCGTGTGTGGGTGGCTGCTCGCGCGCAGGCGGGGAGTCGGGGTGGGGCGCCGGTTCCAGATCGCGAGTCCGCCGGAGCGCCTGACGCCCTGGCTCCTCGCCGGCCTCGCGTTCTGCCTCGCGGCCCTGTGTGCGGTGCTGCGTCCGCCCGAGGCGGCGGTCCACGACGAGTTCAGCTACCTGCTCGCCGCCGACACGTTCGCGCACGGACGGCTGACCAATCCGACGCCGCCGTCGCCCGCGCACTTCGAGACGTTCCACGTCATCGTCGAGCCGACCTACGCCTCGAAGTACCCGCCCGCCCAAGGTCTGGTGCTCGCGCTGGGGCAGGTGCTGTTCGGCCACCCGGTGGCCGGGTTGTGGATCAGCGCGGCGCTCTTCGCGGCGGCTCTGTGGTGGGCCCTGCGCGCGCGCCTCTCGAGCGGTTGGTCGCTCGTGTGGAGCGTGCTCGCGATCGCCCGCTTCGCCTCGTCCGGCTACTGGGCCCAGTCCTTCTGGGGCGGCCTGGTGGCGGCGACCGGTGGCGCGTTGGCCCTGGGCGGCGCGTTGCGTCTCGCCCGCGCGGTGCGACCCGTCGACGCTCTGGCCCTGGGCGTGGGCAGCGGCGTGCTGGCCCTGTCGCGACCCTTCGAGGGCTTCGCGCTGTGCGCCGCGCTGCACCTGTTCGTCGCTGTGCGTTGGTGGCGCGATCGCAGCGCACGTCCGTCCGTGCGTGTCGCCCTGCGAAGCGTCGCGCCCTGGGCCGTCGCGCTGGTCGTGGCCGTCGGATTCCTCGCGCGCTACAACGCGGCCGTCACCGGTGATCCGCTCGCCCTTCCGTACCAGGTGCACGAGGATCGCTACGCGGCGGCGCCGAACTTCATCGTGCAGTCGGCGCTCGAACGTCCGACCTACGAGCACCCGGAGCTCGAGCGGCTGTGGACCGGTTGGACGCTCGCGGTCTGGGAGCACCGCCACGAAGCTGGCGTTCTCGCCGTCCTGCCCGAGAAGATCGAGCACTACGGCGCCTTCTACGTCGGCTGGGTCTGGCTGCCGTTCCTCGTGGTCGGTCTGCTCGCGGCGGGAGCCGGGCCGGGGCGTTGGCTGCTCGCCGTCGGGCTGGCGGCACTGGCGCTCGAGTCCTTCGACAACGAACACTACGCGGCGCCCTTCACCGCGGTGGTGATCCTCGTGTGTGCGTCGGGAGCCTCTGCTCTCGCGAACGCGCCGAGCATCGGCCTGCGGTCGGCAGCGCGCTTCGCCGCGGCCGCGGTCCTCGTGGTCACGGTGGCACAGAGCGTGGTCCAGCTGCAGGCCTGGCGCCCGACCTGGCCCGAGCGACGCAACGAACTCATCAGCGATCTGACCGCGCTCGACGGTCGCGACGTGGTCTTCGTCCGCACCGACCACTCCGGCCTCTCGCCGGACGAGCGCCGCCACTGGGAGAACGTCGACTGGGTGTTCGGCGGTGCCGACCCGCTGGGTGCACAGGTGCTCTTCGTGCGCGACCTCGGAACCCGGCGCAACACCGAGCTGCTCGAGTCGCTGGGGCCGCGCAGGAGCTGGCGCCTGTGCTTGCCCGCCGCGCTCGCGAACGATCGGGTGCTCGACGCGCTCGAACCCGGACCCTGACCGAGGAGCCCTCCGGCCCGAGGTCCGGTCGGGGGGCGGCTGCGACGGACGGTGCCCTGCATCGAGCTCCGCTTCCGGCCCGCTCGGGGGCTAGACTTCGAGCCCCCCCCATGCCTGGCCCGACCGAATCCGACCCCCTCAGCGGCGGACCCGCGATCCCTCCCGCGGACGCGAGCACGAGCCCCGCCCGCATCGCGATCGTCGGTGGTGGGGTGACGGGCCTGTCGACGGCGCTGTTGGCCCGACGCGCCGGACTGGAGGTGGACGTGTACGAGGCTCTGCCGCACTCGGGCGGGCTGGCGGGCTGCTTCGGCGTCGGATCGTTCCTGTTCGACTTCGGTCCGCACGAACTCGTCACCGACAACGCCGAGCTGCTCGAACTCCTGAAGGAACTGTGCGGCGACGACCTGCTCCAGGTCCGCAAGCGCTCGGCCCAGTACTTCCAGGACCGTTTCATCGCCTATCCGTTCAAGCTCGCCGACCTGCTGCAGAAGGTTCGCAAGCGTTTCCTCGTTCGCGCCCTCGCCGATGCCGCGGCGGCACGACTGCGCGGACTGACGCGGCGGCGCCCTCCCGCGAACCTCGAGGAGTGGGTGCGTGGTCACTTCGGCGACACGCTCTTCGACTTCTACTTCGGGCCGTACACGCGCAAGGTGTGGGGCCTCTCGCCGTCGCTCCTGGACGCGCGGACCGCGTCGCAACGCATCGCTTCCGACTCGATCGTGGCGCTGGCGGTGAAGTCCCTGAAGCTGCAGCTCTTCGGAAAGGAGGAGTTCGAGGAGACGCACGACGAGCAGCGGCACAACTTCCACTACGTCCGCGGAGGGATGGGGGAGCTCGGGAACGCCATGGCGCGCGAGTTCGAACGCCTCGGTGGTCGCATCCACCTCGGCCAGCGCCTGCTCGGCGTGGAACTCGACGGCAGCGGCGAGCGCGCGACCGAGCTGCGGTTCGAGGACGGAACGACCGCGCGCGACTTCGACTACCTGGTCTCGACCATCTCGCTGCCCGAGTTCTTCCCGCTCGTCCGCCCGCGGTCACCGCTCGTCGCGTCGCACGTTTCGCGACTCGGGTTCCGAGGCATGGTGTTCTGCTTCGTCGGCTTCGATCGCCCGCAGGTCCTGGACCACCACTGGGTCTACTTCCCCGGCGTGGAGATTCCGTTCCAGCGCGTCACCGACTTCGGCCACTTCAACGCGGGGATGGCGCCGGCGGGCCGGACGGGCCTCACCTTCGAACTGTCGTCGAATCCCGGCGAGCGCTTCTGGGAGATGCCCGACGAACGCATCCTCGAGCTCTGCACGGACGAGTTGGAGCGCCTGAAACTCGCCAGTCGAGACGAGGTCGTCGAGTGGAAGGTCGTGCGGGTCCGGCGCGCCTACCCGATGCAGGTCAACGGCTACGCCGAGATCGTGGAGGAGGTGCTCGACGACCTGTCGCGCGTCACCAACGTCGTGCCGCTCGGTCGTCAGGGCATCTTCCGCTACTGCAACACCGACGAGTGCATCGAGATGTCGCTCGACGTGGTCCCGCGGATGGTGGCGCGCGAGCAGTCGATCCGCTTCCAGCGAGCGAGCACCTGGGCCGGCGTCGGCACCCAGAGCTGAGGCCCGAGCGTTCAGTCCGTGGCCTGGATGCGCCCGATGGCGCGTCGCACGAGAGATCGCGGCAGACAGCGGACGCCGACGACACAGAGCTTGTTGAAGAGCCCGGGGACGACGACGACGCGTCCGCGCTCGAGGCCCGCGAGCCCCGCCTCGACCACGGGGAGCGCCTGCATCGCGACGCGGTCGAGAAGGCCGGATCGCGGACGTCCGGCGACGTCGCGGAACTCGGTCTCGGTCGGACCCGGGCACAGTGCGCTGGCGCGCACGCCCGTGCCCTCGAGTTCGACGGCGAGGGCCTCGGTGAAGTGCAGGACGTAGGCCTTGCTGGCGTAGTAGACGCCCAGTCCGGCACCCGGCATGAAGGCCGCTGTCGACGCGACGTTCAGGATTGCGCCGCGACGGCGGGCGAGCAGCGCCGGGAGGAAGCGGTGCGTGAGGTCGGTCAGGACCGAAGCGTTGAGCCGCAGCATGTCGAGCTGGCGATCGCGGTCGAGCGCGGCGAACGCACCCTGTGTGCCGAAGCCGGCGTTGTTGACGAGGAGCTCGACCTCGATGCCGGCGGCGGCGCAGTGCTCGACCAGACGCTCCGCGGCGTTCGGCGCGAGCAGGTCGAGACCGACCACTTCGACCCGTCGTCCAGTCGAATCGGTGATGCGTCGCGCCAGCGCCTCGAGGCGTTCGATTCGCCGCGCGACGAGCACCACGTCCTGACCGCGGGCCGCGAGGGCCAGCGCGAACTGCTCGCCGAGGCCCGCCGAGGCACCGGTCACCAGGGCCCACCCGCGTTGCTCTTCCATACGTGTCGCGACCGACGCGTCGTCCGCCGCTGGTCGACAGGCTACCCTCCACGACCATCCGCGCCGCCAGAACGCAGGCACAGCGCGCCACCGCCATGCACCACGTCCCGCTCATGCTCCACCGCTTCGGGCTCCGGCTCGTTCTCCTGTTCACCGTCGTCGGGGCGTGCCTCGCGCCGTCGTTCGGTGGCCCGCGGGCGGACCAGCAGGACGCGCCGTCCACCGGAGCCGAAGTCGCCACCGACGCTCCCGACCGGATCCGCAACTCGCTCTTCGCGAGCCCGCTCTACTTCGGCGAGTCGCCGCCCGAGGTCCGTGCGGTCCGGCACGTGCAGCTCGTGCACGTGGACGCGCTGGGTGCCGCGCGCAACGTGGATCGGACGCTGGAGGAAGCGCTCGAGCTGGCGCGCTCTCTGCGCCGGGCGCTGCTCGACGGCGCGGACTTCTCGGCCGTCGCGCGCCGCTACTCGAGCGCACCCGACGCGCCGCTCGGTGGCGTGCTCGGTTCCTTCCCGCCGGGCGTGCTGCAGGAGGACCTCGACGCCTTCCTCTTCTCGGCCGATCTGGGCCAGATCTCCGAACCGATCGCGACGCCGACCGGTATCCACGTGCTGCAGCGCATCGAGCGTCTCGCCGGCTGTCGCGTGCTCCTCGTGGCCGGATCGACGGACGAGTCACGCGTCCGCGCCGAGAGTCTGCGCGCCGTCATCGCGGACGGCGCCGACTTCGCCGAGGTGGCCGCCGCGGAGTCGGAAGATCCGGTCTCGGCCGCGCGCGGGGGAGCGCTCGCGGTGTTCGAGCGCGGACCCGCCGATCGCCTGGTGAAGGCTGCGGTCTTCGAGCTCGAGGTCGGCGAAGTGTCCGCGCCCATCGACACGCCCTACGGCTGGTACCTGGTGCAGCGCGTGCCGGTCGACGACATCCCGAAGGAGCTCGCCGAGAACAACTGGTACGAGTTCCGCGGCCTCGCGCTCCTGCACTCCGAGCACACGCTGCCGCTGCCGCTGCCGGACCGCACGTCGACCGAGGCGGCCGAGTTGGCCAGCGAACTCGGTGAACGCCTGGCGGCCGGAGCCGACCTCGGCGATCTGGCGGTCGAGCTCGACGACGATCCTTCGGGTGGACGCGAGCGCCGCGGATACATCGGGTGGGTCCACCGTCGCCAGCCCTCTCTGCCGCCCTTCATGCACGAGGCGTTCCGACTCGAACCCGGCGGCCTGCTCGGGCCCCAGGCGACGAACGTGGGTTGGGTCTTCGTCGAACGCCTGCGCTAGTGGTGTGATTCGCTCTGTTGGGGCATTTCGGCGTTCCGTACGGGATGCGATGCAAGGCGCGCCGACGACTCGACTTCGCTGTGAGTCTCGGAGGAGGCGCAACGCAGCAGCGCGCCCGTACGGGACGATGGAAATGCCCCAAGAGAGCGAATCACACCACTAGTCAGGGACGCCCGTCGTGGTCGAGCGCGAATCCGTCGCGCTACTCCGCGTCGCCCTCGGTCGTGAAGCTGCCCTCGTCGTCGAAGCCCCAGGTGCCTTCGACGACGGCGTAGCGGATCCCGATGATGTCGAGCAGCCAGTCGAGCGGCCCGAGGTTCGGGAAGATCCACTCGGACGTGGGCACGGTGTTCGGCTGCTGCGCGTCCGACGCGTTCTCGTAGGCCGTGTCGATCGCACGACGGGGCAGGTCGAACGACAGGATCGTCAGCGACAGCCCGGACGAGCGGAACGTGCCGGAAGTCTGCGTGGTGCGGTCGAAGGACACGCTCGCGCAGGACGAGCCCACGAGGAGAGCGGCACAGGCGGCGGCGAGTCGGACGGTCTGGACCTGGTTCACGCTGGGACGATAGCCCGCCCGCGGGCCGCGCGGCCAGCCTTCGGCGCCGCGGTCGTCCCGTCGGGCGCGCACCGCGGACTAGAATCTCTCCGATGCCCCCTCCGCCGCCCATCGAGAGCTCCGTCGCGGGTCGTCGCGACGCGCGGCGGCAGTACGCCGTCGAGCTCGCGGACGCCCTACGCGTCCACTTCGGCGACGGACCCGCGGCGCGCCTGTTCTTCGCGCCGGGTCGCGTGAACCTGATGGGCGCCCACCTGGACTACAACGGCGGGCCGGTCATGCCGATGCCGGTCGACCGCGGGACCCTCGTCGCCGCGCGGCCCAACGGACTGGGTCGCGTGCGCCTGGCCTCCCTGCGCGAGCCGGGTGTCTTCGACTCGGACGCGCTGCCGACCACCGTCACGGGGGCCTGGTACGACTACCCGATCGGCGTGCTCGCGCAGTACCGGGCGGCCGATCGCCCCGGTTCGAGCGAGGGACTCGACCTCGTCTTCGGCGGCGACCTCCCGATCGGGGCGGGGCTCTCGTCCTCGGCGTCGATCTGCGTCGCGACGGCACTCGCGCTGCACGGCTGTTCGGGCGAGCGGGTCCCGCTCGGTACCGCCGAGCGCGTCGGACCGAAGCTCGGCCTGCAGCTGGTCGAGGAGGCGCTCCAGGCCGAGCGCGGCCACGTCGGCGTGCAGTGCGGGATCATGGACCCGTTCGCGGTGGGGCTCGGGCGGCCGGGTCACCTGTTGTGGCTCGACTGCCGCGATCGCAGTCACGAACACGTTCCGCTCGACACCGAGCGCTACTTGGTGGGGATCGTCGACACCGGTGTGCGACGCGAGCTCGCGGCGGGAGCGTTCAACGAGCGCGTCGCTCAGTGCGCGGCGCTCTTCGACCAGCTGCGTTCGACCGACGCGAGCGAAGCGTGGTTGTGCGACGTGCCGCGTGCGCGCTTCGACGACGCGCTCGGTGGTCTCTCGGACGAGCTCGTCCGCCGCGGACGTCACGTCTTCGGCGAACTCGAGCGCACCCACGCGGCGCGCACGGCGCTGGTGCGCGGGGACGTGGCCGGGTTCGGTCGCGCGATGACCGCATCGCACGAGTCCTTGCGCGACGACTACCAGGTCTCGACACCCGAGCTCGACACGTTGGTCGATGCCGCCACCGCCGTTCCGGGCGTGCTCGGGTCGCGTCTCACCGGGGCCGGGTTCGGCGGGTGCACGGTCGTCCTGCTCGAGCGCGAGGCCCGGGACGAACTCGTCGAAGCGGTCGGTCGGGCCTACCGCGCGCGCTTCGGCCGCGAACCCGTGACCGAGTTCTTCGGTGGCGGCGACGGGCCACACGAACTGGGCTGACACGTCCGTCGCGGACGCGCGCCCCGGGCTGCTTCAGCGCGCGCGACTCTCGAGCGTACGTCGCGCTCCGCCCTCGAGCAGGCCGTGCGCACTCGACCCCGACCCGTCGAATGCCCAGGGCGACTCGCCGTCGAAGTGCAGCAGGAGCACCGTCGCGGGATCGTTGGCGAGGCGGCGCAGGGGCGGTGTCCGTCCGTCCGCGTAGCGCGCACCACGCGAGAGGCGGACCTCGTCGATCCGACCCGCGAAGAACGACGTGCCGCGTCCACGCCCGTCGACGTCGGCTCCGACCACCAGCGGGAGGCTGTTGGTGCGGCGCGCGCCGGAACCCGCTGCGCGTCCGCGGACCACACCGTCCACGAGGATGCGCACCTCGGCTCCGTCGAACACGCCCGCGACGTGGTGCCAGGTCCCGACCGCGAGGGGCGGGCCGCTGGCTTCGGCGGTCACGTAGTCACCGTCCAGATGGACCGAGAATGTGGGACGGCCGCCGCTGACGAACAGTCCGTACTCGCTGCCCTCGGTCTTCGCCACGAGTCCCTGTCGCGCCCGGAACGCGTCGGCCTTCATCCAGCACTCGAGCGTGAACGGACCGTCGGGCAGCTCGATGCGGTCGCTCGGGATGCGCACCTGACCGTCACGGCCGTCGAGGTCGAGGACGCGTTCGCTCGTCCCGCGCGCGGCGGGTGCGAGCTCGAGCAGTTCGACCGGGACCGGGAACGTCCGAACGGGCAGGGGGAAGACCGCGTCCTCGGTCTCGATCCGCGCCTCGATCTGGACCGTCGGGAGCGAACGCAGTGGGGAGCGTGCCTCGTGCTGCAGCGCGAAGGCGACGCGTGTGGTCTCGCGCGGGCCGAGCACGGTGTGCTGGTGGTCGGCCGACACGAACCACTGGTCGGATGCCACGAGCGACGTGGTGAGAGAGAGCCGGCGGTCCGTCGGATTCTCGAACTCGTGGACCAGCGCGCCGGTGACGGCGGAGCCGCGCGCCTTCGGCCGCTCGACCACGCGACCGGGCAGCCAGTCGTCCACGCGCCGCACGTCCTCCATCACTTCGCCGGTCAGCGCGCGCACGTCGATCGCCGTGCCGACGGGAAAGGCAGCCACTTCGAGGCCCGCGTCGCGCACGGTCACCAGGTGGTACTCGTGGAGGAAGCCGCCGCGCGGGATCTCCCGTTCGAGGTGTCCTCCGACGGCGGCCAGAGTGAAGTACTCGATCCCGTCGCGCACGCCGTCGTAGCGCATGCGGTGGATGTGCCCGGCGAAGACGGCGCGCACGTTGCCGGCGCGGGCCAGACGTGCGTGCACCCGTTCCCAGTCGTTGCCGTAGCGCTCGGCGATCCAGCGCGGATGGTGGAGGAAGACGAAGACGTGGCGCGCGTCCGCCGTCCGCTCGAGCGTCGCGTCGAGCCAGGCGAGCTGGGCCTCGCTCATGCGTTGGCTCGCGTGGTCGCTGATGCTGCGCCGACCCGTGTCGGGATCGCCTTCGTCGGTGTAGAGCACCACGAACCAACAGCCCTTGTGCTCGAACGCGTACCAGAGCGGACCGAAGTGCTGTTCGTAGTCGGACTCGTGCTCCTCTGCCGGTCGCCCCGCGCCGCGCCAGTAGATGTCGTGGTTACCTGCCACGGGGAACCAGGGCATGCGCAGCCGACCCATGATCCCGCGGAACTCGCGCATCTCCTCCAGCCACGGGTCGCGCTCGTTGTAGCCCTCGACCAGGTCGCCGACCGTCATCACGAGGTCCGGGCCGATCAGGTTCACGTCCGCGACGGCCTGTTCGAGCACCGCGATCCCTTCGCGCGGGCCGCCGGTGCGATCGCCGAAGACGGCGAACGTGAAGGCGTCCTCCTCGGTCGGGAGCGGGAGGACGACAGGGCTCCTGCGGTCGGTGACGAAGCGCTCGTCGCCACCGACCGCAGCCTCGTCGTCGGGGCCCGACGCGTCGTGCGTCTCGTCGGCGACGGTGAGCGCCGTCGTGAGGCCGAGAACGCTCACCGAGGAGGCGAGCGAGGTGCCGGCGAGCACGAGCGCGAGCGCCGCGGCGCGCACCACGTTCGCGAGCGCGTCGTCAAGGGTGGAGGAGCGGTGTGTGGTGGGCATCGTGCGGGGGCCCGAGCGACCGCTCCCCAGGGGTGGGCACTGGAGCGAGTGCGTCGCGCAAGGCGGGTCGTCGCGACGGACTCAGTCCTCGTCGGGCGGAGGGAAGTAGGAGATCTCGCCGATACCGACGGGACCCTCTAGCCCTTCCGGGTGCTCGTGGACGCTCAAGACGTCGATCCGCAGACCGCGGACCTTGTCGCGCGCACCGATCTCGAGGTGTCCGAACAGGTTGGTGTCGGCGGGCATCTCGACCTCGAACTCGTCGCGACCGTTGACGGTGACGCGCAGCCGCTTCGGAAGGACCACGGGCGCCGCGTTGTTGGGCTGGAGATGCGCGATCTCGATGCGCCCACCCTTGAAGTACTCGTTCCACGCGAGCGACACGAACGGCGTCCGGTCGCCAGCGGCCGCGAGCCAGCCAGACGTGAGGGTCCCGTCGGCCGCGTACTTGGCGGCCCGGTCCTCGTCGAAGAAGCTCGACGCTCGGACGCGCATCTCCTGGCCGAGGAAGAGATTCCTCGAGAGGTTGCGCGCGATCTGGAGGAGCCGCGTCTGGTCGCCACGTCGCGCTCGGAGCTCGAGCGGTGCGGAGGTGAGTTCCACCTCGCCCTCGTCGGCGTGGGGCGACTGGATCCGCACGACCGCTCGCACCGAGTAGGTCCCTTGCCGCGCGAACTCGTGCTCGTACACGTAGCGGTTCGCGCTCATGTCCTCCTCGGTCCGCCACAGGAGCTCCGGATCGCCGATGCCCGGACCCGAGTCCACCCAGTACTCGACGCTGCGCACGTCGAGGCCACCGAGCGTCCCACCGGACTCGACGCCGTACTCCTTCGACTCAGCCTCGCCGAAGGACGAGATCCAGATGCGCAGCGGGTTCTCGCCGAAGCCGCGCAGGGAGACCATCGCCGTGGGGTCGTCCTCGCCGAAGCTCTGGTCCGACGACTTCTTGCCGCCGCCCGTGGACGGCGCATTGGACGTGGCGCGCTTCAGGAACAGCAGCGCGAACGATGTCTGCTCAGGGCTGTGCCAGCTTCCGCTTCCGGTCTGCTGTTCGACCAACCAGGTCGCGCCAGCCTCGTACCAAGGAACGTCGCCGATGGTGTCGATCTCCAGGTAGGCACCGACTCGTTCGACCGCGTAGAGGTAGTAGTAGATCCACGCGCCCGGTTGTCCGGGGTTGTCGCTGGCCGTGAAGCGCGCCGCGAGCCAGCGCAGCGCCGCCTCGCGGTGCGTGACCCAGCTCGACGTGTTGCGCTTGGACTGCTCGGAGCACAGGAAGAGGGTCGCAACGCCCGCGGCGGTCATGGATCCACTCGGCGGGCGCGCCTCGACGTACGAAATGCCGGCCTCCGGACGCGAACCGCGCACGTTCCGCTCCTGGACGGACATCGTGTAGTCGGCGATGCCGCGCCAGACCTTCTGCGGCACGTCGTACCCGGCGAGCGCCGCGTTGCGCAGCGCCATCGCGGCGTACTGCACGTTCGACATGTCGATCACGCGGTCGGGGTAGGCGAAGCCGCCGTTCGGCTCCTGGTACTCGATCAACATCTCGACGTACTTCCCGATGCGCTCGCGGAGTCGCGCGTCGAGCTCCTTCTCCCGCGCATCGAGTCGTTCGAGCAGCTCGAGATAGGCGATGATCGTGACCGCGACCTCGTACGTGTAGTAGGGCTCGATCGCCATCAGGTAGGCGGTCGCGCGGCGGATGGCCGGGTGTCCGGCGTCCACGTCGCACTCGAGCAATGCTTGCATGCACAGAGCGGTCTGACCGGCCTGGTAGCGGGGGCGGTGCAGATACCACGAGCCGTCGAGTTCCTGTTCGTCGAGCAGGTTCAGGACGCCGCGATCGATGGCTTCGTTGACCCGCTCGCGCAGGGCTTGGGCGGGAGCGAGGGCGACGAGGCTCCAGAACACCAGGGCGGACGCGACGATCGATCGAAGGTTGGGACGCATGTATCGGGGTCGAGGAGGGGAGGCGACGAGTGTACGCGAGGCCGGCGAGGCCGTCAGCGCCGCGCCGAGGTCCCGCCGGCGTCCAGCGTTCCGCAGGTCATTCGGCGAGTTCCAGGAGCACCTGCAGTCGCATGAAGTCCACTTCCTCCACGCGGACGTCGATCGCGTGGCCCTCCGTGAAGGACTTGAAGCGGCGGCCGCGCGTGGCGGTGAGCGTGGCTCCCTCCACCTTGATGCGGTCGCCCAGCCGCCGCGCGGGCAGGAAGCCGTGCACGTTGAAGTCGATCAGGCGCACCTCGAGCCCGGCCCGGGAGACGCGGGTCACTTTCGCCGTCAGCTTCGAGCCGATGTGGGGCTCCATGTATTGACAGATCTTGAGGTCGAAGATGGCGGTCGAGGCCATCTGCGCCGTGTCGGCCTGGACCGAGGAGTGCCCGGCGGTCTGGTTCAGGTCGGCGATGAATGCGTCGGCCTTCAGTTCCTCAGCGGCCTCGTCGCCACGGGCCGCCAGGTCGTGCAACCAACGGTGGACGACCAGATCGGGGTAGCGGCGGATGGGTGAGGTGAAGTGCAGGTACGCCTCGCGCGCGAGGCCCCAATGCTTCGCGACGTCCTCGTGGTCGCGCACTTCGTAGTAGGCGCGCTCGACGAGACCCATGATCCGTTGGATGAGTGCCTCCGCGTTCGACTTCTTGCGCGCGGCTCGGATCAGGCGTCCGACGTCGCGACCGGTGAGGCGGTCCTTCTCCGGGACGCGGATGCCGTGTTGCGCGAGGCTCTTCGCGACGGCTGCGATCTCCTCCGGGTCCTTCTCGGGGTGGACGCGGTAGATGGTGGGGAGGCCGCGGTCGCGGAAGTGGTCGCCGACGCACTGGTTCGCCGCGAGCGCCGTCTCCTCGATCAGCGTCATCGACGCATGGCGTTCGGCGTCGACGATCGCGACGACTTCGCCCGCCTCGTCGAACACGACCTTCTGCTCGTTCGACTGGATGCGCAGCGAACCCTTCGCGTCGCGCACGCGCTGTTGGACCTTCGTCCACTCGGAGAGCAGCTCGAGCGACGGACGCAGGAATTCGAGAGCGGCGAGCCCCGGTTCGTTCGCGCCGTCGAGGAACGCCTGGACCTCGCGGTAGGTGTTGCGCCTCACCGAGCGGATGACGCTCTTGTGAATGCGTTGGTCGACGCGACGACCGTCGGCGTCGAACACCATGTAGACGGAGAAGGCCAGGCGGTCGCGCTCGGGAACCAAGGAGCACAGTCCGTTCGAGAGCTGCTCGGGCAGCATCGGGACGACCTGGTCCGCCAGGTACACGCTGGTCGCTCGCGCGAGCGCCTCGTCGTCGAGCTTGGTCCCCGGGCGCACGTAGTGCGAGACGTCCGCGATGTGCACGCCCAACTCGATGCGCCCGTCCGCGAGGCGCGCGATCTCGATGGCGTCGTCGAAGTCCTTCGCGTCGTCGCCGTCGATGGTGAAGATCGTGCGACCGCGGAGGTCGATGCGACCTTCGAGATCCTCTGGCCGCGGGTCGGAGGGCAGGCTGGCGACCTCGGCCTCGACGTCGTCGGGGAAGACCGTGCGCACGCGGAAGGAGTGCAGCAGCTGCATCTCCTCGGAGTCGGTGTCGCGGTAGGGCGGCGGGCCGTGGTCCATCGGTCCGAACGCGCGCGGTCGGGCGTCCACCCGCTCGCGGGCGAACCGGTCGGGCTCGAGACCGTCCTCGAGGTGCGAGGTGTCCACGTGGGCGCCCTCGTCCTCGACGTGCCAGCCGCGTTCGGACTCCGGATCCGGCGCAGGTGTGGGCTCGTCGCCCTTCGAGCGCATGAGGTCCTTGAAGTTCTTGAACGTGCCGCCGTCGTCGTTTCCCGCTGCCATGAGGCCCGTGAGACTACCCCAGCCGGACGGTCGCGCTCGCGTTCGGGGCGTACCGAGCACCTACGAAGACGCCCCCGTGACCGAATCGGTCACAGGGGCGTCGTCGTTGCGCGAGGCCGTCGGGAGCGAGAATCAGTACTCGGAGTCGCTCGCTCCGACGGGCGACTCGCTCGGGACGATCAGGCGCTCACGGGCCACGTCCAGGACGAGGCGGCCAGCGGGCTCCGAGCGCAGGCGAGCGCCCCAGTCGGACTCGAGCAGATCGAGCGCCGAGGCGGGTGAGCCGGAGAACAGCAGGTTGATCGCCAGGATCAGACGTGCGTCGCTGTCGGCGGGATGCTCGGCCAGGTAGAGCTCGGCCACCGCGAGTTGGCGATCGAAGGCCCGCGGCTCGCTGTAGAACTCGCGCTTGTCGACCTCCGTGCGAGCCAGGAGCGGATCGTCCTGGAGGGCGCGCCGCATGGCGTCGGCCGCCGATCCGTAGTCGCCCACCGCGAACAGCGCGTCCGCCAGCAGCACCTTCAGCACCGGTTCGTCGGGAGCCAGTTCGACCGCCTTGGCGTAGGAGTCGACGGCGTCGTCGTAGCGGGCGTCGCGGAACGCGCGGTCACCGAGAGTGAGGTAGCGGTCGGCCGCGACGGCGAGGCGCTCCTGTTCAGGAGCAACCGTCGGAACGCCGCCGCCACCGGAGCCGACGACAACCGTTTCGGTGGGTTGGACGACCACGGGTGTCGTCTCGACGTAGACCGGTTGCTCGACCACGATCACCTCGGGGCTCGACTCGACCACGATCACGTCGGGTCCGTTGTCGTAGTACGCGGCGGCGTAGGGCGAGTAGCCCCACGACCACGAACCGTACGAGCCGAGGTACCAGTTCGAGATGCCGCAGTAGCCGAGGGCGTAGCCGCCGTACCACGGGTAGGTGCCGTAGATCGGGTGGTGCAGCCAGAGCGGCTTCAGGTACCCGCCGTAGCCCGGCCATCCGAAGCTGAACCCGAAGCCGAAGCCCCAGGACGAGTTCCACCAGCCGCCGCCGTAGCAGTACGAGCTGTAGTAGTGGTGGTGGTGGACGTGGTGGTAGAGGTCGTCCTGCAGGTGGTGCACGTCGCTCGCACCCAGTCCGAGCGACGGGTCGCCGAGCGGGGTCGGGCCGGACGTTCCGCCGGGCGCGGTGCCACCGGGCGCGACGCCGCCGCCGAGCAGACTCTTGCGGTACGCCTCTTCGCGGGCGGAGAGTTTCCGGGCAGCGACGACGGCGTCGCCGCGCGGGTTCTCGAGCCGCCAGCTCGGGCCGCGCTCGTAGGCGAGGGCGGCGCCGTTCGCGCGGGTCGGGTACGCGGCGCGACGGGGTGCCGCCGCGCGCTCGTCCGTGGCCAGGCGCTCGAGCGAGGAGCGCAGGTCCGGCGCACCCGCGCTCGCCGAGCGGTAGCGGGCCGCCAGCGCGTCGAGACTGCTGTCGGCACGGCGGTCGCGCTGCAAGGCGTCTGTGAGGCGCGCGGCCGACGGCGAGTCGCCGTCCACGCCGGCGAGGCGTTCGAGCGTCGATCGGAAGCGCGGGGCGCGGAGGTCGGGGACCTCCGTCAGCACGTCGGTCGCGGGGCGCGGAACACTGCCCCGGCTGGGGCGCGAGTAGACGGTGGATGAGATCGACGCCTGGCTGGGGGCGGGATCGATGCGACCGCTCGAGATCGGAGCCGCGCTCCCGGAGCCGGGGGCGCTGACCGGAGTCGGCGGGGTGTACGGACGGACGCCGACGCTGCCGCTCGAGGACGAGCGGATCGGCGCGGGCGTGATCGAGCCGGACGAGCTGCTCGAGGAGGGACGGTAGGAGCCGCCGGAGCTGGAACTCGAGCTCGACGGACGGATGACCGGAGCCGGGCGCGACGACGGCGCGGGGCCTGAACTCGGGCGGGAGCTCGGCGTCGGGCGCGCGCTGGGCGTCGGTCGCGAGACCGGTGCGGGCCGCGCTGCCGGTGCGGGCCGGGGGCTGGGTGCCGGCCGCGCACTGGGCGCGGGGCGCGAGCTGGGCGCCGGGCGTGCACTCGGCGCGGGGCGCGAGGTGGGGCGGGAACTCTGGGCCTCGGCGGTCGGTGCCGCGGGGATCAGGAACGCCAGGAGCGCGAGCAGGGTCAGGACGATGCGCATGGGATATCTCCGGGGGGGAGCGATGAACCACCCTACCGTGCAAGGACCGTTCCAGGGCCTTCGCGAGGGCGAGGCGGGGTCGAGCAGCAGGACCGTCCTCGGCGGAGGACAGGACGCGAACGGGCTCGCTCGCCGCCCGCCGCTCGACGCCAGCACCTAGTCCGCCGCCAGAGGAAGCACGACCTGCCAGGCGTCGCCGAGCTGGAGCAGGTAGGGAGGGCCCGGGCTGGTGGACGCGGGTGAGGACGCGGAGCCCAGTGTTTCGAGGGCCTCGACCAGGGCGCCCGACCGGTGCGGATCCACGTCGGTCGCCAGAGCCGGTCCTGGGCGCGGGGCCTCGAACCCCGCAGGCGCGTCGCGTCCGGGTGCGAGTCTCACGAGGACCGCGGTGAAGCGAGCCCGGTCGTCGAGTTCGAACACCGCGTCGGAGCCGTCCGCCAGAGCGAGGTCCAGAGTCGCGAGAAGTCGGTCCGCTCGCTCGAGCACGAGGTCGAGATCGGTGTGTGGGGCGTCGAACGCGTGCCGACGCCAGGAACGTTCCGGCACGCGCGCGATGCGGTAGATCGTCGTGCTCGGGCCGGGGTCCTCGTCCACCGTTCGCGGCGGCTCGACCGCGAACAGAGCGTCCAGATAGAACGCGCGCGGATCGATGCGTTCGAACGTCTCGGTGTAGGTGTCGTGCTCGGTCGTGACCGAGACGCTCGCGGGGAGGCGGCGCGTCGGGTGCTCGTAGCGGCCGAAGCCGACGAGGTGCACCAACAGCTCGTCCTCCCGGAGCACGTCGATCTCGAGCCGGTCGTCCTCGGCCGGAGGCGTCGCACGCAGATCGAGCTCGCCCGCGATCGCGTCGTCGATTTGCGCGCTCCACGTTCCAGCGCCCGTGTCCTCCCACTCGAAACCGTCGGGCCACAAGAGCGCGGCGCGGTAGGCGGCGTCGACGGCTGCGTGTTCGAGCGCGGCGCGCGCGTGCACGGCGGTCCGTTCCGCCGCGGTCAGTTCCACGGGCTCGAGTTCCCCCGCGTCGAGGAACCACAACCGGTCACCGAAGCGCTGGTGGCGCGTGCGGTGCGCGGGTCCCAGCTCCGGTCGCGCGACGTCCGTGCGGCTGCGATCGGGGAAGACCCAGCGGCGCGTCGTGCGCAGTGCGAAGGCCGCCGTGCCGTCGACACGTTCGGGGACGTCGATCCGACCGTCGACCCGCAGTCCGCGCATGCCCGCCACCGGCGCGGGCGCAGCCGGTGCGGACTTCGCTCTCGCCGAGTCGATCGGCCCGTCGAGCGCCGACTCGTCGCTGGCGGTGTCCGCGGTCCTCGGGTTCGACGGCAGCGAGAACGGCACGTCACCGTCGGGCGCGGGCGGGGGAGCGTCGTCGCAGCCGCACACGAGCGCTGTCAGCGCCACCAACAGGGCGACTCTCGCACGTCTCACGAGCGAGCTCCGACGCGCTCGGTCAACACGCGCACCGCGGCCTCGAGCGTCTCGCGGCGCTTGGCGAAGCAGAAACGGATCAGGTGCCGACCGTCCCTCGGATCCGCGTAGAAGCTCGAGCCGGGCACCGTTGCGACGCCGCCGTCGCGTACGAGTTCGTGGGCGTACGACACGTCGTCGAGGTCGGTCACGCCGCGGATGTCACACATGGCGTAGTAGGCGCCGGCCGGCACGAACACGCGATAGCCGGCCGCTTCGAGGGCGGGGACCAACAGGTCGCGGCGCGCGGTGTAGTCCTTCCCGAGTCCCGCGAAGTAGTCAGGGCCGAAGTCGAGGGCTTCCGCGGCCGCTTCCTGCAGCGGCGCGGGCGCTCCCACGGTGAGGAAGTCGTGCACCTTGCGGATGGCGCCCGTCGCACCGGGCTCCGCGATCGCCCATCCGATGCGCCAACCGGTCGCGCTCCAGGTCTTCGACAAGCCGCTGATCGTGATCGTGCGCTCGGCCATGCCGTCGAGCGTGGCGAGCGACACGTGACGCGCGTCGCCGTAGAGGATGTACTCGTAGATCTCGTCCGTGATCGCGATCAGGTCGTGCTCGCGGCAGAGGGCGGCGATCACCTCCAACTCGTCGCGCCCGAAGACCGCGCCCGTCGGGTTGTGCGGCGTGTTCACGACGATCGCTCGGGTGCGTGGCGTGATCGCTGCACGCAGTTCGTCGGCGTCGAACGACCAGTCCGGTTCGCGCAGGCGCACGAAGCGCGGCACCGCGCCGGAGAGGATGCAGTCGGGCCCGTAGTTCTCGTAGAAGGGCTCGAAGATCACCACTTCGTCGCCCGGATCGAGCACCGCGAGCAGGGCGGCGATCATCGCTTCGGTCGCTCCGCAGCAGACCGTGACGTGTGCGTCGGGGTCCACGCCGCCCGTGCCCGCGAAGAGTCCGTTGTAGGCCGTCGCGCGGCGTGCGATCGCCTGGCGCAGGGCCGGCGCGCCCCACGTGACCGCGTACTGATTGACGTCCTGCGCGATCGCTCGCGCCGCCGCGTCCTTCATCGCCAGCGGCGCCGGGAAGTCCGGAAAGCCCTGGGCCAGATTGATGCCGCCGTGCTCGCGGCACACGCGCGACATCTCGCGGATGACGGACTCGGTGAAGCGTGCAGCCTTGCGCGACGGACGGATCGACATGCACCCAGTCTAGTGGTGTGATTCGCTCTCTCGGGGCGCGGTCCCCCCCGATGTCGGCAGCGTCCCGTCGGGCGCGCTCCTGCGTCAGGCCTCCTTCGAGACTCGAGAGCCCGGTGCTCATGGAAGAGGGGGCGAGTCGCCTGTGCCACGCATCGCATCCCGTACGGAACGCCGAAACGCCTCGACAGAGCGAATCACACCACTCGTGTCGCAACCGGTCACCGACCGAGTCGCCGGTCCACGACTCGCCCGTGCGCCCGTGCGCGCGGAATGCCTAGGGCAGGCCGTAGGCCCACTCGCGCCAGCGTTCCGTGTCCTCGCCCCAGTTGCGTCCCGACAGGACCGCCAGCTCGGACCGCACGGCCGTCTGCAGATTGCGATTCTTCAGCTCCTGCCAGGCCGCGAAGAGCGTGCGAGCCGCCTCGCCGCGCGCCGTCTCGTCGTCGGTCGCGATGCGGCGGATCGCCTTGGCCGCCGCGAGAGCCACCATCGTGGCCGGGTCGTACAGCGAGTCGCGCAGCGCGATGATGTCGTCGCGATCGCCGATCACCAGCAACGTCGCGGCCGCCTGGGCGCGCACGCTGTCCCAACTGTCCAGGAGCGCGAGTCGCACGGATCCGTGGATGGACTCGGTCGGTGCTCCCGCCTCGGCCAGGCGCTTGATCGCGTAGGCCGCGTTGTTGCGCGTCCAACCCTCGGGCGCGAGCTCGAGTTTGCGCCCCAAGGGCTCCATCGGCGTCTCGATGTCCGCCAAGAGGCCGAGGCCGAGGAGCGCGGCGTCGATCACCTCGACGCGCGGGTCGTCCATGGCAGCGACCAGGAGTCCCGTGGCGCGCGGATCGGCCGAGAACCCCAGCGTCGCGGCTGCGATCGAGCGGTTGCGCGCGTTGCCGCCCGTGAGTTCGCGCTCGAGCAGGCCGAAGTGGTTGCGCGACTGGATCTTCAGGTACTCCTCGAGGCGCCGGCACATGCGTTGGTCGGTCTGGTCGGCGGAGAGCAGCAGCTCGTTCCAGCGCTTGAGCTGTCCATCCAGATCGGCCAGTACCGCACCCGGGTCGCGACCGTCGTTGAGCGCGATCGGCCGGTTCGACAACTCACCGACCTCGATCGGGTACGACGCCAGTTCGTCCTCGGTCAGCTGGCGCCGGGTCGATCCGTCGTTGGGCGAGGCGCAGCCGATCAGGCAGGCGAGGCCGAAGGAGGCGACGGCGGAGCGGGCGCGTCCGAGGCGGGAGGATCGAAGATGGCTCATTGGGGGCGGGTACCGGCGGGCGCGACGGGTCGAAGGGGTGGCGATGGAGGGGAGGAGACGCCAGGAGGCTGGGCTGTCTTCCCCCATGGAGCCTGCGCCCTTCGCCCTCTTGACGCCAGAAAGTGCGGGCGCGGTCCCCGTGGGCCGGTCAGGATGGGTTCACCCGCCATGTCGATCCAGCTTCTCTCCACCCTCGCGCGCGAGCGCTTCGAGGAACTCGTCGCCGTCACCGACGAGGAGTCCGGTCTGCGGGCCTTCATCGCGATCCACGACACGAGCGCGGGGCCGGCGATCGGTGGCGTGCGGCGCTTCGACTACACCAGCGAATCGGCCGCTCTCGACGACTGCCTGCGGTTGGCGCGGGCCATGACCGCCAAGTGCATCCTCGCCGACCTGCCCGCGGGCGGCGGCAAGGCCGTGATCCTGGACGGACCGGACGTCGAGACGGAGCGCGCCTACCGGCTGTTCGGACGCCGCGTCGAGCAGCTCGGCGGCACCTACTACACCGGCCCCGACGTCGGCACCGGGCCGCGCGAGACCGCCTGGATGGCGTCCGAGACGCGCTTCGCGGCGGACCCCGGACCCGCGGGACCAGGGCTCCTCTCCCAGGCCACCGCCGCCGGCACGTTCGCAGGGATGGGGGTCGCGCTCGAACAGATCGACGGCGAGACCGACTGGTCGCGGCGGACCGTCGTGGTCCAGGGACTCGGGCAGGTCGGCTTCGAGCTGGCGCGGCGCCTGCGCGAGTGCGATGTGCGCGTCCTGGGCAGCGACCTCGATCCCGAACACGCTGCCCGGGCCGAACGCGAGCTCGGCGTCGAGATCGTCGAGTGCGGGTCCGAGTTCCGCATCGAGTGCGACGTCTTCTCGCCCAACGCGATGGGGGGCGTCCTGCACGACCTGAACCTGCGCAAGCTCGCCGCGCGCTGCGTCGTCGGCGCCGCGAACAACCCGCTCGCGTCCCTGGAGCACGGCGATCGACTCCACGCGGACGGGGTGCTCTTCGTGCCGGACTTCGTCGTGAACAGCGGAGCGCTCGTTCGTGGGACACTGTTCCACCTGGAGGGCCGCCGCGAGCCGCTCGAGCAGATCGAGGCTCGCATCGCCACCGCGACCCGAGCCATCATCGAGCGCTCGGACGCGGAAGACCTCCCTCCGGCGCGCGTCGCCGAGCGCGAGGTCTCCGATCGGCTGGCCCTGCGCCGGGCCGCCCGCTCCGTCACGGATCCGCTCCGTGCCCGCAGCGAGCCGCCCGGAGCGGCGCGCTCGAACCAACTCGAGGGTGCGCGCCCGAGCGCTCCTCTCGAACCCACGTCGGACGCCTGAGTCGCCGGGCGCCGACGGCCTCGACCCGCAGGGATGAAGATGTTCACACGCCGTCCGTTCGCAGCCTTCGCCACCGCAAGCGTGGCCTTCGCTCTCAGTGTTCCCACCTTCGGCGGTCTCGGACTCGCGGCTCCGCTCCAGGAGCCGGCCGAGGGAACGCCCGCCGAAGAATCCGCCGCCGACGAGCCCGAGCCCTACCGCCCGCCCTTCGAAGTGCGCCTGGGCGACGACTACCTGCCGCTCCTGGTCCCGCGTGGCGAGGTGCTGGAGTTCGTCGCACGCGTGGACGTGATCGGCATCAAGGCGGACGCGGGGCGCGTGTCGCTCAAGAGCGAGGTGCGCCCCTTCCAGGCCGGGTTGTTCGCACCGAAGGTCGAAGGCGCCGAGACCGCTTGGATCGAAGCGCGCGCCCTCGGCGAGTACGGCGTGTACTCGATGGACTCGCGCATCGAGAGTCTGTTCCAGCCCCAGGCCTGGCCGTCGCTCGTCCACCGCTTCACGCAGACGGGCACGGAACAGCGCAGGCGCGAGTTGCTCGTCGGCGTACGCGAGGAAGGCAGCGATCCTGTTCTCTCGTACCGCACCGACACGCGGACCGGCGCTCCGAAGGGCACGCGCATCTGGCGCGACCCTCGGTGGTACGACGTCCCGTTCGGCACGGTCGACACGGTGGGGGCCTCGTACGTCGTGCGCAGCATGATCCGCGACGACCGGCGCGTCGCCACGCTGAACACGCTCGACAAGGAGCGAGTCTGGGAGACCGCGCTGACCCTCGGCGCGGAGAGCTTCATGGAGACTCCCGCCGGCACGTTCAGGGTGCGCGAGGTCCACCTGGCCACGCGCCTGCTCTCGGATCGCGGTCAGGAGGCCGATCCCGAGGACGCCGACGAGGGTTTCAGCGGTCCGTTCGGGATCCGCGGGCACATCCGCATGTTCGTCGAGGCGTCGACCGGTATCCCGATCGCCGTGCGCGGCAGCGTCCCCGCCGGTCCGATCGACGTCGGCCTCCAGGTGCTCCTGACCGGGTACTCCGGAACGCCGCCCGAGTTCGCGCCCGCCGACGCCGCCGTGATCGAGGCGGCCGCGAAGGCGGAAGCGCAGGAGGCTGGTGGAGAGAAGGACACCGACGAAGAGGAAACGGTCGAGAAGGACGCGTCCCAGGGCGGTGGATCGGAAGGCGAGGACGCCTTTCGCGGGGAGTCGCGCGACCGGTCGAACGACGGCACGCCGGTGCGCGACCTGCGCTCGGGCGGCTGACCCGTGAGCGCGAGCCGCCGGTGAGGAACCACACAGCGGCGCTCCCCGTCGACGCCCACCTCGACGCGCTCCGGGCCGCGTTGCGCGAGCACGGTCGCGCGGTGCTGGTGGCGCCGACGGGTTCGGGCAAGAGCACGCGCGTCGCGCCGGCGTTGCTCGACGACGGAGTCCGCGGGCGCGAACGGGTCTGGTTGCTCCAGCCGCGCCGCGTGGCCGCGCGCGCCCTGGCCCGGCGCATCGCGTTCGAGCGCGGCTGCGAGGTCGGCACCGAGGTCGGCTACCGCGTGCGACTCGAGAAGGTCGAGCGCGCCGACACGCGACTGGTCGTCGCGACGACGGGTTCCTTCCTGGCCGAGCTCGCGCGCGATCCCGAGCTGAAAGGGACCCGGACGGTGATCCTCGACGAGTTCCACGAGCGCAGTCTCGAGGCCGATCTCGTGCTCGCCATGCTGCGCGAGCTGCGCGACGAGTTGGGCCTCGAAGTCGAGCTCCTGTGCATGTCGGCGACGCTCGCGGCCGAACCGGTCGCGCGCTTCCTGGGCGACGCGCCGGTGCTGCGGGCCGAGGGGCGCGCCTTCGACGTGCGTGTCGAACACCTGCCTGCCCTGGCGGGCGAGCGCGACGCGGACACGCTCGAACGCGCGGTCCGCGAGTGGCTCCTGCCCCAGGACGACACGGGCGACGCGCTCGTGTTCCTGCCGGGGGCGGGGGAGATCCGCCGCGCGCAGGAACGCGTCGGACCGCTGGCCGAGCGCCGCGGTTGGCAGGTCGTGCCGCTCTACGGCGAACTCTCGGCGGCCGAGCAGGACGCGGTCTTCGACGACGGTCCGCGGCCCAAACTGATCCTCGCGACCAACGTGGCCGAGACGTCGCTCACCCTGCCGCGGGTCACGCGCGTGATCGACACGGGTCAGGTTCGTCGCGCGCGTTTCGATCCCGAGCGCGGGCTGACGCGACTCGACGTCGAACGGGCCTCGCGCGCGTCGCTCGAACAGCGCAAGGGCCGTGCGGGTCGCGTGGCTCCGGGTCGTTGCCTGCGTCTGTTCACGCCGCAGGAGGAGCGCGCCTTCCCCGAGCGCGAGGAGCCCGAGGTGCACCGTACCGACCTCGCGGACGCCGTCCTGACTCTCGCGGCCCAGGGCGTGAACGCGCGCACCTTCGCCTGGTTCGAGGCGCCGCGGGCCGAGGCACTGGGCGGTGCCGAAGCGCTGCTCGACACGATCGGTGCGCTGCGCGCCGGACGCATCACGCCTTTCGGGACGCGCCTCGCGCGCATGCCGCTGCATCCCAGGCTCGGGGCCCTGCTCGCGTTCGGCGAGGAGTTCGGCTGTCCGATCGGCGCCGCGACCGCAGCCGCGCTGTTGAGCGAGCGCGATCCGTTCGAGCGGGTACCGCCACACCTGGTCGAGCAGGGTCGCGTGCCCGCGCCGCTCCCGCACGGGTCCGACGTGGCCGAAAGGGCGCGCGCGTTGGTGGCGTTCGAGCGCGGCGATCCGCTGCCGGCCGGTGTTCCCGAACTGCGGCGGGGACCGGCGCGCGGCGTCCTGGCCGTGCGCGACCGCTTGCTGTCGTCCGCGCTCGGACTGCGCGACGGGCGGCGAGCGGCGCGGACGGCGAACGAGGACGTGCACGATCTCGAGCGCGCGCTCGCGGCGGCGTTCGCCGACCGGCTGTGTGCGCGCCGGCAGCCAGGCTCACCCGGCGCGCGCTACCTGCCCGGCGGTGGCGTGACGCTCGCAGCGACGAGCGGCGTCGTCGAACCGGACCTGTTCGTCGCGATCGAGACGGCGCGCACCCGCGCGGGCAGCGACCCCAGCGTGCGCCTCGCCTCGATCGTCGAGCGCGAGTGGCTCGATCCCGAGCACTTCGAGACCGCGGTCGTGGTCGACTTCGACGCCGCGAACGAGCGCGTGGTCGAACGGCTCGAGGAGCGCTGGCGCGGGCTCGTCCTGTCGACGCGAGAAGCGGCCGGTCGCGCGGAGGCGGTCGATCTGGACCGCGTCATCGGAGCGGCGGCGCGGGCCCAGCCGCGGCGCGCGCTCGACCTCGACGACCGCGACGTGGCGCACTGGCTCGCGCGGCTCGAGTGCCTGCGCGCCTGGCGTCCGGATCTCGGTCTGCCAGAGATCGACGACGCGTTCCTCGGCGCGGTGGCCGAGCGCGCCGCCGCGGGCTGTCGCTCGTTCGCCCAGACGCGCCGCGCGCCGGTGCTCGACTGGCTGCGCGCGGAGCTCGCACCCGAGCAACAGCGCCAACTCGACTCGCTGGCGCCCTCCCACGTGCAGGTGCCCAGCGGCTCGCGCATCCGGCTGGCCTACGAGCGCGACCGCCCGCCGGTGCTCGCCGCGCGCATCCAGGAACTGTTCGGGCTCGGCTCCGCGCCGTCGGTGGCGGGCGGCAACGTCAAGGTGCTGTTCCACCTGCTCGCGCCGAACCACCGGCCCCAGCAAGTGACCGACGACCTGGCTTCGTTCTGGGCGAATGCCTACCACGACGTCCGCAGGGAGCTGAAGCGGCGCTACCCGCGGCACGCCTGGCCCGAGGACCCGCTGACCGCGACGCCGGAGCGGCGGCCGAAGCGCAAGCGGTAGGAGTCGCGGGCCTGTTGCCTGCGCGCCACGGTTGCGCCATCCTCGCGCCATGCTGGCGACGAACCTCGAAGGAAGTGCGATCGACGGAGCGGTGACCGCCGGCGCCATCGCCGTGGGTGCCGTCCTCTTTGCACTGGCACTGTTCGCGTTCGGCGTGATGTGGTTCATCGTCGTCTCGATGATCTCCCGCACGAGCGGCTGGGCAGCGCTCGGAGCGACCTACCGGCGCGGCGCCGGCGTGGACCCGCCGGGTCGCTGGCGCCGCGTGGGGTACGCGGAGATGCGCAAGGGCGCGCGCTACAAGGGCGTGCTGCGGATGGGGTCGGACGGCGAACACCTCCACCTCTCGGTCAATCGGTTGTTCTCCGCCGGCCATCCACAGCTCGCCGTGCCGTGGAGCGACGTTCGGATCGACGAGGTGAGCGATGGAGCCGGGCCCTCCTGGTTGCCGCGTGTCCTGCGCGGGGCGCCCATGGTGCGCCTCTCGATCGAGGGCGTCCCGCTGACCGTGCCGCGCGACGTCGTCCGCGCGCTGTTCGAGGACGCGGGCATGGCACCGCCCGCCTGAGGTTCAGCGGCGAGCGAGGGCCTTCAGGTCGACCCAGCGCTCGAAGAACCTCGGCTCTCCCGACGGGACGTCGAACCAGTACGTGAGTCGCGCGGGCACGGGAGCATCGTCCTCCCAGCGCGTGCTGGGGAGGTCCTGTGTGATGCGCAGGGTGCCCGATCCGCTCCACGGTCCCTCCGCGACCGTTGCCACGTGACCGTCGATGGCCACGGGGTTGGACGAGTCGTCCCGGATTCCGCTGCCGCCTTCTTCGTGCCAGTGCATGAGGTCGTGCAGCGCGACGTGCACACACACGGTGTTCGACTCCGCGGCCGTACCCCGCACGGCGACGACTTCGATCGCGAGGAAGGGGTCGTTCCACTCGGTCACCAGTGCCGTCCCGCCTGGGGTCTCGATGCGCTCGTCCGCTCGGCGCGCCGCGTGCGCCAGCTCGGTCGGCGTGAGGAAGAACGAGGGGACGGACGCGTCCGAAGCAGGCGTCGGGAACTTCGCCGCGACCGCCTCCGGTATCCACGCGTAGAAGTCGTAGGGCTGGTCGAGGCGCGGTCCGTACTGCTGGATGCGGCGGCGCCAGATGTACTGGGTCGGAACGAGGGCGAAGGCTTCGTGCCAGGCCGCGATCGCGCGCGCGAACCCCGGGCCGCTGCCGCCGGCTGTGTCGTAGGCGAGGCGCTCGGCCACGCCCGACCAGAAGACCTGGTCGCCGCGCCGTTCGTCACCGCTCGCGACCGCGCGCAGGGTCTCGAGGTCCGCCTGGGTCGGAGCCGCTCCGCTCCACAGGCAGCGCGAGATGGCCTCGAACAGCGGGCGTTCGGGGTCGTCCGGTGCCAGACGGTCGAGCTGCGCCAACTGCGGCGGCGGGACCTCGCGCGTGTCGATCGCGGTGGCCGGCTCGAGTCCTTCGAGAGCCGCCGCCAAGCCGTCGGCTCGCACGCCCGTCGCGACCACGATCCCGCTCGCGTCGACCAAGATCGCGTTGGGGATCGCGAAGGACCCCGTCAGGTTGAACGGGTCCCACAGGATCGGCCAGTCGATCCCCTGCCAGTCCGCCCAGAGCGCGGTGCGTTCACGGTGCTGCTCGCTCGCGATCGCCACGACCGCCAGCTCGCCGTTCGCGACCAGGTCCTTCGTCGTCGCGTGCCACACGGGCACGGAGCGTCGGCAGCCCGCTCACCAGCTGGCGAACTCGATCAGGAGCAGCGGCTTCCCCCTGAAGTCCCCAAGATCGATCGGCGTGAGGTCGCGCACGTCCGGCAGCCGCAACTCGCCCAACTCGGGTGTCGCCGCGTTCGCCGACTTCCAAGGGTTCGAACCCACGTCGATCGCGCGCTGCGCGCGGGCGAACGGGACGAACGCGAACGCCGCGACGAGCAGCGTCGCGACGGGGAGGAGGGCAGAGTGATCGACGAGCGACATGGCTGGGTTCTCGTTCGGGAGCGCGGGACGGCCGGCCGGACCGAGCGGTGCGGCGCGCCGAGGATAGGCCGGCGCCGGGCCGTAGACTCAGGGGGTGAACTCGCACTTCGCTCGCGTCCGCCGCCTGGGTCTCGTTCTGCTGTTGGCCCTCGCCGCGGCTCCGAACGCTGCGCTCGTCCGTGCCCAGGATCCGCCCCCCGCGCCGACGGCCACGTCCGACTCGCAGCTGCGGCTCGACGAGTTGCGCGCCGCCATCGCCGCCGAGCGCACCACGCTGTCCTCGACCGCGACTCCGCCCGAGGCTGCTTCGGCGTTGCTCGACGGCGCGGCGCGCGAGGTCGAGGCGGCGACGGTCGAGGTCGCGGCGGCGGTCGAGTTCAGGCGTCTGGCCGAAACCGCGGCGGAACGCATCATCGCGCTCGGCGACGAGCTGGCGCGCCCGCCGGACACCTCCGAGCCCCCGATCCCCGAGGGGGCGCTGCTGCGCGATCTCGAGCAGCTCCAACAGCGCGCGGAAGCCGACCTCGTGGCCGCGCGCGCTCGACTCACCGAGCTCAGCGACGAGCTCAACCAGCGCCAGCGCAAGCTCGAGCAGTTCCCGGTCGAGCTCGCCGAGCTGGCCGAGCAGCGGGCCGAGGTCGAGCTGCAACTGGCCCAGGCCGCGGGCGGATCGGGTTCGGACGAGTTCGCCGCCGCACGCAGTCTGGCGCTGAACGCCCAGGCCCTGTACCTGCGCGCGCGGATCGATCGGATCGAAGCCGAAGCCGCCTCCTACGAGGCGCGACGCGATCTCCTCCCGCTGCGTCGCGGACGTGCGCAGAGCGACGTCGCCCGGGCGGACCTGCTCGCGCAACTGTGGCAGGAGCGTGCGTCGGCGCGGCGCCAGGCCGAAGCGGCCGAGATCGTGCGTGTGGCGGAGCAGCGCCGCGCCGAGGCGTCGCGCGCGTTCGAGGAACTCGGAGTCATCGCGACGCGCAACGCGGAGCTCGCCGCCCTGCGCAGTGGCCCGGACGGGATCCCGGCTCGCCTCGACAGGGCGGAGCGCGACAAGCGTCAGTTGGCCGACCTCCTGGTCGAGATCGACCGACGCTCCCAGGCCACGCGCCGCAAAGTGGCGGTGGGCGGCGTCACGGAAGGCATCGGCAACCTGTTGCGCCGCGATGCGCTGTGGTTGCCGAGCAACTCCGACTTGAACGCCGACGCGGCCGACCGCCGCCGACGGCTCTCGCGTTGGCAGTTGCTGCAGATCGAGCTGGAGGAGGAGCGGGACGAGATCGGCAACGTCGGCGCGCGGCACCAGGCGCTGATGGAGCGGATGCGGTCCGCGCTCGGGGATCAGCGCGCCGACGAGCTCGAGGGCATCGCGCTCGAACTCGTGCGCAGCCAACGCGAGCTGCTGGACCGTTCGATCGGTGAACTGGGTGAACTGCTGGTCGCGCTCATCGAACAGGGGAACCGCCAGGAGCGCGTGGTCACGGGCGCGAGCGAGTACCGCCGCTACATCGACGAGCGCATCCTGTGGTTCCCCAGCGGATCGATCGACGGCCCGCTCGACGGCAAGGCGCACGTGGAGGCGATCACCTGGTTGCTCGCGCCCGCGACGTGGACCGAGTACGTGCGTTCGGTGGCGAGCGGTGCGGTACGTCTGCCGTCGCGCGCCGCGCTGGCGGTCCTCGTGCTACTCGTCTGGTTGCTCCTCGCACGAAGAATGCGGGCCACGATCCTGCGACTCGGACAGGAGTCGCGTTCGTTCCGCACCGATGGGCACTTGCTCACGGTGAAGGCCACGACCGCGCTCCTCGCCGTCGTCGTCCCGCTGCCGGTCGCGGTCTGGGCGGTCGCGTCGCTCGCACGTCAGGATCCCGACGCGACCGCCGGCTCGCTCGCGATCACGGCCGCCTTCGAGCACATCGCGCTGCTCATGGTCGCCTTGATCGGGATGCGAGAGACTGCGCGCAAACGCGGGATCGGTGAGACGATCTTCCGCTGGCGTGCGTCCCAGCTCGAGATCGTGCGACGTTGGGTCCTGCGACTCGGGCCTCCGTACGTGCTGTTGGCGGCGCTCGCGGCCGCGTTCGACTCGGTCGGCAAGGAGGCCTGGTCGGAGGGGCCGGGACGCATCGCGTTCGTCGCGTCCCAGGTCCTCATGTTCGTCGCGTTGCGCCGCAGCTTCCGCGACCTGGACCTGTGGACGCTCGAGTCCGTCGACGGGTCGAATCCGACCCAGGTCCGCGTCCGCCGCTTCTGGATGACGCTGGTGCTGCTGGGGCCGATCGCGTGGGTCGGGCTCAGCCTGTTGGGGTACGGCTACGCGGCGGTGCAGCTCAACGAGTACTTCCGACTGTCGCTCGTGCTGGGTCTCGTGGTCACGCTGGCGAGCGCGCTGTTCCTGCGGTGGCTGTTCGTCGCACGTCGGCGACTGGCCGTCGAACGCGCGCAGTCCCGTGCGCAGGCGCGGGCCGAAGCACAGAAGGAGGGCGAGGTCTCGCGCGAGCTCGGAGCGCTCGCCGACGAGGACCTCGACCTGCCCGCGATCGATGCGCAGACGCGGCAGTTCTTCCGCAGTCTGATCATCGTGGGCACGGTGCTCGGCCTGTACGGCATCTGGTCGGCGGGGCTGCCGGCGATCGCCGTTCTCGATCGCGTCGAGCTGTGGCCGAACTTCGGACACATCTCGAGCGAGGCCGACTCGGTCGAGTTCGCCGCGGCTCCCACCGAGGTGCCGAACGGGTCGAGCGAGGGAGCCCCCGCCACGAAGGACGGCGGCCTTCCGGCGAACCCCACGACCGCTCTGCTCCAGGGCGCGGGGTCGGCGGGATCACAGACAGAAGCTCCGCAGGCCGAGAGCGGCGCCGCCGACGCGGTCACGCTGGCCGACCTCTTGCTCGCTCTCGTCGTCGTCGTGCTCACGACGGTGGGGGCGAAGAACGTGCCCGGCCTGCTCGAGATCACCCTGCTCAAGCGGCTGCCACTCGATTCCGGTGCGCGCACGGCACTGGCGACCTTGAGTCGCTACCTGATCCTGATGGTCGGCACGAGTGCGACGTTCACGGCGCTCGGGATCAGCTGGGAGAAGATCCAGTGGCTCGCGGCCGCGTTGACCTTCGGCCTCGCGTTCGGACTGCAGGAGATCTTCGCGAACTTCGTCTCGGGCATCATCATCCTCATCGAGCGACCCATCCGCGTCGGCGACGTGGTCACGGTGGGTGGCACGGAGGGTCGCGTGACGCGCTTGCGCATGCGCGCGACCACGATCCTCGACTGGGATCGCAAGGAGTTGCTGGTCCCGAACAAGGAATTCATCACGTCGAGCATCGTGAACTGGAGTCTGTCGGACCCGGTCACGCGCGTGATCGTTCCGGTCGGCGTCGCCTACGGGTCGGACGTGGAGCTCACGCACAGACTCTTGATGGAGGTCGCCCAGGCGAACGACTTCGTCCTGAAGGACCCGTCCCCGCGGGTCGTCTTCCGCACGTTCGGCGCCAGTTCGCTCGACTTCGAGCTGCGCGTCTTCTGCGCCTCGCGCGACATCTGGCCCGAGCTGATCGACACGCTCCACACGCAGATCGACGCGACGTTCCGCAAGCACGACGTCGAGATCGCGTTCCCGCAGCAGGACCTGCACATCCGCTCCGCGCCGGCGCTCGAGATGTTCGCGCCGCGCGACGGTGGGCCGGGCGCTGGGCCGCGCGGGGCACGTGCGCTCGACGTGGATCCGCCGGCGAACGACTGACGCTCGCCTGAACGCACCGCGTCACGCGCGTCGAGCGCGCCTCAGTACCAGCGCACGAGTTTCATCGCGCCGGCCAACAAGCCGCCGACGCCGAAGATGATCGCGGTCGTGATCCAGAAGCCGTTGTCACCCGTCAGCGGCAGATCGCCCACGTTCATCCCCATCATCCCCGAGATGAGGCCGAGCGGCAGGAAGATGGCGGCGGCGATCGAGAGCAGCAGCATGCGCTGGTTCAACATGTCGCTCTGGCGGCTCATGATGAACTCGTGGGCGATGGCCGCGCGGTCGCGCACCTCGTCGAGGTCGTCCACGTAGCGCGCGACCTGGTCGGCCAGTTCACGCGCCGTCCACTCGCTGCCGGGGCCGAGGTGCTCGGGCGCGAGCACGGCCAACTGCGAGAGCGCGTCGCGCGTCGGTGCGATGTGGCGCCGCAGGGCGATGGCGCGGCGGCGGTGCTGGGCCAGTTCGTGCAGGATCTTGGAAGGCGGCTCGGTGAGCGACGCGTCCTCGAGCTGGTCGACGTGCTCGTCGAGCTCCTCGAGCAGCGGCGACATGCGATCGATCAACCGCTCGACGAGCGCGAGCATCAGCGCCGCCGGCGACTTCGTGCCGTGCCCCGCGTTCAGGTCTTCGGCCAGGTCGCGGACGGCCATCAGGCACCGGCGCTGCACCGTCAACAGGCGGCTGTCGTCGAACCACATCCGCAGGCTGACCATGTCCTCGGGGTCGGCGCCCGCGTTCAGGTTGATGCCGCGCACCACCAGCAGCAGTCCGCCCGCGACGACGGCCACGCGCGGGCGCGTCTCATCCGCGGTGAGCGCCATGTACGCGTCGAACTCGAGGTGCGACTTCAGGACCGAAGCGTCTCCCGAGTCGGGACGGGTCGGCAGGTTGATCCACACGTCGCGACGACGGAAGGCCTCGGTGATCGAGACCGGTCGCGCTCCGCCGTCGCAGTCGAGGTCGAGGGCGAAGCTGGGCGGGGTCGCGGAGTCGATCTGCCACGGAAGTTGGTCGCTCATCCCCGAAGCCTAGGGGCAGCGTGCCCGACGTCGACTGCGCAGGGCACTTCGGCGCGACCCGCTGGTGGGAGTCACTCCTCGAACTCGCCCGTGACCGGCTCGCCGTCCTTGCGCACGGGCATCGCGACGACCGTCGCCGTCCCGCTGCCGTCCGCGACGTCGAGCACGGTGCCGATCTTCTGGTGGCGGCGCTTCGCGAACGCCAGCGCGATCGGCGCGTCCAGTTCGAACGAGTAGGCCCACGTGGTGACGATGCCGACCTGACGCGGCTCGCCGTCCTCGCCCGGGACGGTCAGCACGGTGCCGCGCGCGACCGGGTCCTCGCTCGCGAGCCGCACCGTGACCAGGCGCTTGTTGACGCCGCCGTAGGTGTCGATCTTCGCGACGACCTCCTGTCCCGTGTAGCAGCCCTTGTCGAGCGAGAAGGCCGACTCGAGGCGCGCTTCCTGCGGATACACGTTGTCGTCCACGTCGACGCCGTAGCGCGCCTGACCGGCCTCGGCGCGCAGGCTGTCGGCCGCGATCAGTCCACCCGGCGTGGCACCGGCGCGCACGAGCCGTTCCCACAGTTCGGTCGCGCCGTCCGGACCGGCGTCGAGGCGGAACCCGCGACTGCCCGCGACGATCGCGCACGCGACGCGCACCGAGCCGCGCTCCTTCCAGTGCCCCGGTTCGCTCGGCGGTTCGTCGCCCAGGAGGTCCTCGGCGATGCGCGCCGCGTCGGGACCGCAGAGCTCGAGTGGAGCGGTGCTGTCGCTCGCGTCGGTGAGCTGCACGTCCTCGGAGAACAGGAACATGTCGACGGCCGCGAGCAGGCTCGCGCCGCGACCGGCCTCGGCCTCGAGCACGATGCGCTCGGGCTCCACGCACAGATCGAAGGCTTCGACGACCTTGCCCTTCGGCGTCAACAACAGCCCGCGGTTGCCGCTGCCGGCCTCGAGGCCGCGCACGGTGTTCGCGAGGATGCGGTGCAGGAAGTCGGCGCGGTCGCCGCCGGTCGCCACCACGCGGCCACGCGCGCTGGCGTCGAGCAGAAGGGCGGACTCGCGACCAGCGCGGTACTCGCCCGGTACGTCGCCGAAGGTCAGGACGGGAGCGGAGTCGTCGCCGCCGGGGAAGACGGCGCCGCGGTCGGCGAAGAGGGCGGAGAGGTCGGCGGTGCGCACGGAAGAGGCTGGGGCGGGGGCTGGAACGATGGGGCGGGGTCGCGGGCAGGGACGGCGCAGGGAGGGCGTCGATCCGGTGACGGGTGGGCGTCCCGACGGCCTGGCGCCGCGTGCGACAAAATGCCGCCTCGCGCGCGTCCTCCGCTGCACCACACTAGTCCGCGCGCCCGTCGATGCGAGGGGCGCTCCGCGATGCACCTTCACCGATCGATCCCGTGCGCCCTCCGGCGGCCGCTCGTCGCACTCGCCCTGGCGCTCGTCGCCGCGGTCGGTGGGAGCGGCTGTGCGACCGATCCCGAGCTCGAGCCCCTGCCGCTCTCGCAGGCGGCGGCCGAGCTCGCTCCCGACGACCGCGCCGCCCTCGAACAGGCGCTCGCGCGGCTGTTCGGGCCCCCGGACCTGCCGCGTTACGCCGTGCTCGAGGGTTGGGCCGCCGCGGGCTTCGATCCGAACGCGCCCGTGCCGGCGGGGGCCAGCGAGACGCTCGTGGGCGCGATCGCGACCGACAACGCGCGCGGCTGGTACGACGCGCTGTTGCGCCACGAGCGCGGCGAGGATCCGTCGTCCCCGAAACTCCCCACGTCGCTGCAGCGCGCGCTCGACGGCAGTCCCGACCCGGCGGCGACCATCCGCGCCTGGCAGCCCGACCTGGTCGAGTCCGCGCGGCTGTTCGCGCGCGAGTGCGCCACCTGCCACGGAGTCGCCGGGGGAGGGGACGGCCGTTCCGCCGCCCAGCTCGATCCGGTGCCGCGCGACTTCCGCAGCGGCGAGTTCGTGCACCGCGCCGTGAGCCCCGCGCCGCGACCGACCCAGGACGACCTGGTGCGCGTCCTCAAGCGCGGCGTGGCCGGAACCGGCATGCCCCTGTTCACGCGCCTCGGACCGGCTCGCCAGAGCGGTCTGGCCGACTACGTGCGCTTCCTCAGCCTGCGCGGCGAGGTCGAGCGCGCCTGGCTCGAGCTGCGGGCCGCCGAGGGAAGTCCACCGAGTGCCGCGCGGATGGACGAGGTCTACGTCGAAGCCTGGTCCCGCTGGGCTATTCTGCCGGCTCCGCCCGCAGGGACCGAAGCGCCCATGAGCCCCGACGGCCCGAACACCGGCGCTGCGCCGTCCACCGACGCCCCTTCGCCCGCCAACTCCCAGACCGACGAACCGCGATGACCCTCTCCCCTTGGCCGCGCCGCTTCGCGCTCACGACCTTCTTCCTGACGTTGATCCTGACCCTGGTCGGGAGCCAGGTCACGACGACCGGCGCCGGGATGGCCGTGAAGGGATGGCTCATGGCTGAGGGTGAGAATGGCACCTACCACTTCATGCCGTTCTTCCCGTTCGCCGAGTGGTTCCGAGACCATCCGACGGCTTGGGAGCACACGCACCGCATGATCGGCGTCGTTGTTGGATTGGCCGCCATTGGGATGGTGGTCGTCACCCGAAAGTGCCGACTCGCAGGAGGGGCGCAGGCCGCAGCGTGGATCGCATTGTTCGCAATCGTCGTCCAAGGCACGGTCGGCGGCTTCCGTGTGCTCGAGAACGCGCCCAACCTGGCCTTCCTGCACGGCGTGTTGGCTCAGGTCACGATTGCGCTGATCACCGTCGCGGCGGTGACGTGCTCGAACGCCTGGCAGACGCTGCCCGGCGGACGTACGCCTGACGGTCCGCGCACGCTGGCGCTCGTGACGTCGCTGCTCGTGCTCGGACAGATCACGCTCGGCGCGGTGTACCGCCACGGACTGCGCAACCCCGAGTTCGACGAGGTCAAGGGTGGTCTGCACATGCACATCACCGCTGCGTTCGTGCTGCTCGGCGTGATCATCTTCTTCGCCATCCGCGTCGCGCTGTACGCGAACCGCATGGTCGAGGCGAACCCCGCGGCCGCGCCGCTCGCGGCGCCGTTGAACAACGGCAAGCGGCGGCTGCACGCCCTGATCGGCACGCAGATCCTGCTCGGGTTCGCCGCCTGGATGGCCTTCGGTGATCCCGACCGCGTGTCGCTCGCCGAGTCCCTGATCGCGGGCGCGCACCTCGTGGTCGGAGCGCTGGTGCTCGTGCAGACGGTCGCGCTCGTGCTCTGGCTCCAGCGCGCCGAGTCCGAGGTGACGGCGTGAGCGGCGCCCTGGGGGACGCGACGCCGGTCGAACGCAGCGGCCTCTCGCAGGCGCTGTCGGACTGGGCGATCCTCGCGAAGCACCGGATCACGTCGTTCGTGGCCTTCTCGGCCTTCTGCGGCGGTCTCTTGAGCGGCGCGACCTGGGGCCACTCGGCCGAGGCGGCCCTGTGGATCACGCTCCTGAGCGCGGCGTCCGGCATGTTCAACCAGGTCGTCGAGCGCGATCTGGATTCCCGCATGGTGCGCACGAAGGACCGTCCGCTGCCCGCCGGGCGCGTGTCGGTCGCGACCGTCGTCGTCGTCGCCGCGGTGCTCGCGACCACGGCGACGTTCGCCCTGGCCCTGCGCTTCGCGCCGATCTCCGCGCTGCTCGGTCTGTCGACGCTCGTGGCCTACGTGCTCGTCTACACGCCGCTGAAGCGCCAGACGACGCTGAACACGGTGGTCGGCGCGTTGCCGGGCGCCATGCCGCCTCTGCTCGGGTGCGTCGCCGTCGCGGGCGAGCCGGGCACGTGGGGCTGGACGCTGTTCGCCACGGTCTTCGCCTGGCAGTTCCCGCACTTCCTCGCGATCGCGTGGCTGTACCG
Organism: Rohdeia mirabilis; assembly: GCA_007750655.1. Classification (GTDB taxonomy): domain Bacteria; phylum Planctomycetota; class UBA1135; order UBA1135; genus Rohdeia; species Rohdeia mirabilis. Next base: position 3,499,930 of record CP036290.1, on the reverse strand, counting down.
CGACGACTACGCGGCGGCCGGCATGCGGATGCTGCCCTGCGAGCCCGGGTCGAAGGGCATCGCCGGACGCCAGGCGTTCCTGTACTGCGCGGCGCTCGTCCCGCTGCCGCTCCTGCCGCTCCTGCGCGGCGAGGCGACGCTCTTCTACGCCGTCACGGCATCCGTGGTCGGTTTGCTGTTCCTGTACACGACCTGGCGCTTCTCCCTCGAAGAGAGCCGCGACAACGCGCGGCGCGTACTGTTCGCGTCGCTCGTCCACCTGCCGATAGTGATCCTCCTGGCGCTCGCGGACGGCGCGTTGTTCACGCACTGAGCCGTCCGAGGTCCGACGCCACACCTCCCTGCCCGCTGACCTCTTCGCCGTGCTCGCGCTCCTCACCGACAGCTCCTTCGGGACGAATCTCCCGTTCATCAACGCCTGCTGCAACGCGACGGCGTCGGTCCTGTTGGTGTGTGGCCTCGTCGCCATCAAGCGCGGCGCGGAGGAGACGCACAAGCGCTTCATGTTCGCGGCGCTCGTGGCCAGCGCGCTGTTCCTCGCCGGCTACCTCACGTACCACTTCGGCGTGCAGGCCGAGCTCGGGGCCACGAAGTTCAACCGCGAGGGTTGGGTCAAGACGGCCTACCTCGTGCTGCTCCTCACGCACGTGCTCGGAGCGATCGTGAATCTCCCCATGGTGTTGTTCACCTTCTGGTTGGCACATCGCGAGGACTGGACCCGACACCGTCGCTGGGCGAAGCGGTCCTTTCCCCTGTGGCTCTACGTGTCGGTGACCGGTGTCGCCGTCTACGTGGTGCTCTACCATCTGAATCCCGACGCCCCGCTCTCGGCCGGGGGCTGAGACCGCGCGCGCGGCCGGCTCTCACCCACGTCTCGAGGTCGAGCGCGGACGTCGGCCAGCGCGTCCCACGGCGCGAGGAGACGAACATGACCGTCGAGGAGATCCGCTACCGCACCGTCGACACGCCCTCCATGAGCGTGCTCTTCGCGTTCACGCCCAAGGGGCTGTGCTTCGTGACGCTCACGGGCGAGCTGTCACAGCTGGAGGACTGGCGCGAGCGCCACGAGCCTCGGGCCGAACTCGTCCACGACCGGCGCCTGCAGCCCGATTTCGCGAAGGCCGTGCGCGCGGCGGCGGGCGGGCGCGAGGCGGACCTCTCGGTGCGACTGGACCTGCGCGGCACCGACTTCCAGAAGAAGGTCTGGCGCGAACTGCGGCGCATCCCGCGCGGAGCGACGCGCACGTACGCCGACATCGCGCGGCGCATCGGGAACCCGAAGGCCTGCCGGGCGGTGGGGCGCGCGAACGGCTCGAACCCGGTGCCGCTCGCGATCCCGTGCCACCGTGTGGTCGGTGCACAGGGGTTGGGTGGCTTCACCTTTGGTGGACAGATCGGTGGGCTCGAGGTGAAGCGCGGACTGCTCGAGGCCGAGGGCGCGCTGCTGCCCACCTGAGCGACGGCGCGCGGCGTTCACGTTCGCGCGATTTCTTCCGCCACCGAGAGCGGAGCGCTGTGGTCCATGGGACATGGAACGCACGAACGCAGTGGGGGAGCCGTCCCGGGATCACGTCCACCGAAGCACCCACCGAACCAGTCATCGAAACAGTCATCGAAACAGTCGCCTGGTCGCGGTCGCGATCGGCGTCCCGATCGTCGCGGTGTGGTTGCTGTCGGCAACGCTGTTCGGGCCGAGGTCGACGGACCGAGAGGTCGCGGCGCTCGGAACGCGGTCGGCCTCGGGCGGTGGGACGGCGGCGGTCGTGGTGCCCGGCGGGTCGAGCGGGGAACCGAGCGGTAGCACGCACGTCGCGCCGGACGGGTCGATCGCGGGTCGTCCGGGCGCTGGCGCGCGCATGCTCGCTGCCGCGCCGAGTCCTGTGCGTGGTGCGAGCGGTGTGCCACCGATCGTGGTCGACGCCTTGGCCTGGGTCTGTGACCTGGGCGCCGACCGCGCCGTGCTCCTCGACGAGGATCTGCTCGAGCGGGCGAGCGTGACGGTGCCCTGCCCGGGGCGGATCCGAGCGCGCGCGGACGCCACCGCCTGGGTCGTGCTGTCGCGCAGCTGTGGACCGACGGGCCGTCACGATCTGGCGCTCGTGCGACCGGCGGGTGCGGTGGGGCGGCTGGCGGCCCTGGGGCCGGTGCGCGACCTCGAGTGCTTGGACGGGGCCGACGCGCTCGTGGTCGAAGGGGACTGGACCCAGGCGACGGCGCGCGTTCTGCGGGTCCACGAGGACGGCGCCGTGCGACAGCTCGCGGTGTGGAACGGAGCCGTGGCCGTGGCCGGTTCTCGTGACCGCGTGTTCGTCGGCACCCTGTCGGGCGACGGGCTGCTGCTGGACGCCGGCGTCGTCAACGGCCTGCCGCTGGCGCGCGTGGCGCTCGGGAAGGAGATCAGCGACGTGGCTCCGGCCGTCGGCGGAGGATGGTGGGTCCTGAGTGCGGCCGGTGGGGCGCGGCTGTGGCGCCTCGACGAGCAGCTCGGCGTGGTCATCGAGCGGGATCTCGGTGGGACGATCGAGGACCTGGCGCCGTCGTCCACAGGCTCCGGTGCGAACGAGCGCTTGTGGATGCCCCGCAGCGGCGAGCCATGGCTGGTCGCGGTGGACGGCGACGGTCGCGTGGTCCACGACGTGGACGTGACGCGCATCGGACCCTTCCGGCGCGGCGACGGGCTCGCGGACGGCGGCGCGCTGTTCGTCGCCTCCGGCAGCGTCCTGCGCGTCGGTCCCGGCGGCGCCGCGGTGTCGGCCCAGGGCGGCTTCGACGGACTGCAGGACGTCTCCGTGGTTCCGCGCCCGTGAGTGGCGTCGGTGGATCAGCTGCGGACTCGCGCCGTCGGACACGCACCGTCGGACGAGCGCCGTCGAGCGCGCGCCCCGGACGTGGCGTCAGGTGAGCCCCGAGTCCGCCGCCCCGTCGCGGAGCACGAACGCCGCGGCCACCAGCGTCTTGGCATCCCGGGCCGACGCGAGCACGTCCTGCGGTCGTCGCCACGCGACCTCGATCTCCTCGTCGTCGTCGGGCGCGAGCCGGTCGGGCCCTGCCGCGCGCAGTCCCGTGGCGACGAACAGCGTCATGCGTTCGCTGCAGAAGCCGGGAGCGGGGAAGAAGGTCGAGACTTCACGCCAGTGCTCGGCGCGCATGCCGGCTTCCTCTTCCAGCTCGCGTCGTGCGGCCGCGAGCGGCTCTTCGCCCGGCTCGAGGCGCCCGGCCACCACTTCCTCGAGCCAGTCACCGACGGCATGTCGGTACTGCCGCACCACGAGCAACCGTCCGTTCGCACCGACGGCGGCCACCGCGACGGCGCCGCCGTGCCGCACGACGGCGAGATCCTGCTCGAGGCCCGAGGGCAGTACGACGCGTTCCTGATGGACCGAGAAGATGCGCGTGCTGCACAGCTCGCGCGTCCCGAGGACGCGCGGGCGATCGGGGTGCGAATCGGCGCTCGAACCCGCGCCCGCGCCCGCGTCCGATCCGGAGTCCGATCCGCAGTCCGGGCCTAGCGTTCCCACACGCTGGGTCCGTCGTCGCCCGAGCGATCCGCCGGACGCGCGACCGAACGCAGGCGTTCGTCGAAGCGTCGTTCGGCTTCGGTGGCCGGCCGCAGGTCGCGTCGCCGCGGGGCGGGCGTCAGCTCGGACCGCGAACGGTCGTCCGTGGACGCGCGACTCGTCGAACGCCCGGCGTCGATCGCAGCGCCGTCCGTCTCGTCGTTCGGTGCGACGAGGGGCTCAGCGCGCTTCGAGTTCTCTTCGTCGTAGACCCGCTGCAGTCCGGCCAGGAACATCGAGACCGAGGTGGACAGGTCCGCCCGTCCGTCGGCTTCCGCGAGGTCGGCGAAGGCGCGCAGGCGTTTCGCGAGCTGCGGGATGCGCTTGATCGAGTTCGGCAGCTCGCGCTTCTTGGCGGCGCGGCGGGCCTTCCGTTCCAGGCGCTGCTTCTGCTCCTCGATCTGCTTCTCGAGGTCGGCGATGCGTTCGTCGACGGAGCGCCGTCGGCGCGCGGTGGGTCGTTCGTCGGTCATGGGAGAGTTGGTTCGGGGGCCCGCTGATGCCCGCTGGCCGAGCGCCGTCGGGCCCTCGGGGCCGCGCTCGAGCACATCCTTCGCCGGTCGAGGGTCTCGTGGCGGCGCGTGGGCGTCGAACGTGGTGGTGTGCGGCGCAGAGTGTGGCGGGCGCAGAGTGTGGCAGCCGCGAAGTGTGGCACCTGCTCCGCGTGGGTCGAGCAGGAGGGCCGGAACAACTCGGTCCGCCGAGGCGGGGGAGCCAGGTGTCCGGCCGACGGCCCAAGGGGGGCACGGTGCCCCTTCGTCCACCCCGCGCTCCTGCGTCAGAGACGTCCCGCAGCCCGCCAGGTTTCGACCGATCGCCGCCATTTCGGCGTCCGGACCGCCCGGGAGCCCGGTTTCGCGCTCCGCGGGCACTCGCGCGCCGCGGCGGGTGGCGCCGAGACCTCCGACTGCGCGCGAACCGCTCCCGCACCCGTGCTCGACGCCACGGCCCGCCTCAGGGATCGCGTTGAGGCCCGGGGGGGAGCGGACTGCTACACTCCGCGGTCCGCCGCTCCCCGACAGACTCTTCCCGTGCACCCCGACATCGACCGCGTCCTCCACACCGAGACGGAGATCCAGGCCCGCATCGCGACGGTGGCCAAGGAGATCTCGGCGCGTTTCGGTTCCGAGCCGCTGACCGTGATCGGCGTGCTCAACGGCGCCGTGGTGTTCGTGGCCGACCTGATCCGCCACATCGACGCTCCGCTGGAGCTCGCGTTCGTGTCGGCCTCGAGCTACCGCGACGGCACGACCAGCGGGCGCCTCGAGCTCGACTTCCTGCCCGCGCCCGGCGCCATCGAGGGACGGCGCATCCTGTTGGTGGACGACATCCTCGACACCGGTCGCACGATGGCGAGCCTGCGCACCGAACTGCTCGAGCGCGGCGCGCGCGAGGTGCACGGCTGCGTCCTGCTCGACAAGCCGTCGCGGCGCGTCGTCGACATCGACGTGGACTTCGTCGGCTTCTCGATCGAGGACGCCTTCGTCGTGGGCTACGGACTCGACTACGCCGGGCTCTACCGCAACCTGCCCTACATCGGCGTGTTGCGCGCCGAGCTCGCCTCGACCACCTCGGCCTGACGCGGCGATCCCGACGAGCGATGTACCAGGGAGAGATCGAGAGGGGCGAGACGCCCGACGCGGCGCGGTCGCGTGACCTGCGGCCCGAGTCCGCGGATGCGGCGCGCGTCGACGTGGACGGCGCCACGGGTCACGGATGCTCCGCGCACGACGGCGCCGCGAAGGACGCAACCGACGACCGTGTCGGTGACGACGATCTCGACGTCTTCTCCGGCGCGGCCTTCGTGGACGGCGTCTTCTCCGACGAAGCGTTCAGCGACGACCTGACCGCCGACGACCCGTTCGGTGCGCAGGCGAGCACGATCGGCGGCGACGCGTCCCTCGGCTCGGACGGCGTGCGCGTCCGTTCCGGCGTCGGCGGGGAGGGCTCCGGGACCGGCTACGACTCCGAGTCCGGTGGTTCCGTCGACTACCTGGTCGTCGAGGACGAACACGACCGCCTCGAGATCGACGAGTACCTCTGCCTCGTCTACCCGGGCGTGGCCAAGGGGGCGTTGCGCGAAGAGGTGCGCTCCGGTCGCGTCACCGTCGACGGCCAACGCGTGCAGCCCAGCCACCGCCTACGCGCTGGTTCGGTACTGAGCGCGAGCATCAGCGACGAAGTCCTGCTCCGCCAACGACACGTGGACGCGGACCCGCTCCCCGTGCTGTGGGAGAACGACGACTGCGCCGTGGTCGACAAGCCGCCGGGTATCGCCGTCGAACCCGAGCGCTGGGCTCGCGAGGGCGCGTGCGTGGCGGACGGACTGCTGGCCTGGTCGCGCGCCGCTGCCGACGGAGCACTGCCGAGTTTCCGCCCGCGCCTCGCGCACCGCCTCGACAAGGACACGTCGGGCGCGCTCCTGGTCGCGAAGTCGCTCGAGTCCGAACGGCGTCTGCGCAGCGCGTTCGCCAGCGGCCACACGCGCAAGGAGTACCTGGCGCTCGTCGAAGGCGTCCCGAACCTCGAGGACGGGGAGGTCATGACGATCGACCTGGCCCTCGCCGAGGACGTCCGCCGCCCCGGCCGCATGCGCGTCGACCGCAAGCACGGCAAGCCGTCGCGCACCGACATGTGGATCGAGCGGCGCTTCGACGGTTTCAGCCTCGTTCGCTGCCGCCTGCACACCGGTCGCACCCACCAGATCCGCGTCCATCTCGCCGAGATCGGGCTCCCGCTCCTGGTGGACCCGTTCTACGGGCGTCGCGACGCTCTGCTGTTGTCCTCGATCAAACGCGGGTACCGTTCGAAGCGCGGTCGCGTCGAACGGCCTCTCATCGATCGATTGACGCTCCACGCCGACACACTCGTCTTTCTGGGCTCCGCGCCCACCGACGAACAACTCGCCGCCGGCCCCGCCCCGATCCCCGCGGGCCTCGCCGAAGGCACATCGTTCACGAGCGGCCCGTGGGTCGGCGTTCGTGCGCCGCTCCCTCCCGATCTGACCCGCGTTCTCAAGCAGTTGGCCAAGGTGCGGCCCGCACGGCGATGAAGCTCAAGCTCCGACCCACAGACTTCCGTGTGCGCGAGGTTCTCCGCGACGGCTACATCGGCTCGTCCGGGGACTTCAACGTCTATCGGATCACCAAGCGCAAGCTGACGTCGCCCGAGGCGGCCACCATCCTGGCCACCGCGGCCGGGGTCGAGGCCGCCGACGTCTCGATGGCCGGGCTCAAGGACCGCCAGGGTGTGACGATCCAGTTCATGAGCGTCCCCGGCGGACGGCGCGTGGACATCGCCGATCCCGACCTGCGGATCGAGGCGGTCGGACGCGCGGACAGGCCGCTCGAGAGCACCGACTCGGACGGCAACGCGTTCGACATCGCCGTGCGCGCGCTCGACTCCCACGAGCTGCATTCCCTGCGCGAGAACATGCAGGTGGTGCGCGAGGTCGGCGTGCCGAACTACTTCGACGATCAGCGCTTCGGCAACCTGCGCTACAACCAGGGTTGGGTGGCGAAGGACCTGATCGCCGGCCGCGCGGAGGAGGCGCTCAAGCGTCTGTTGACCGCGCAGTCCGAGTACGAGCAGGCGCACGACGCGCGCTTCAAGTCGGGTCTCCTGGACGCGTGGGGCGATTGGGACCGCTGCCTGGCCTACGCCAAGCACCGCGGCCAGCACCGCTCGCTGTTCCAGCACCTGGTCGAGCGTCCCAACGACTTCGGCGGCGCGTTCCGCTACGTGGCCACGCGCATCCGACTGATCCACATGTACGCGTGGCAGTCGCACCTGTTCAACCGCGCGCTCGCCGAGCGCGTGCGCCGCAACACGACGGTCGAGGATCGCGTCGTGGTGTCGTCGATCGAGGGCGCGTTCCCGTGCCCCGGTGCGAAGTGGCCGATGGAGATCGGTGACTCGCTGCTGCTGCCCGGTGCGGGGCTCGACGACGCGATCGACAGCGACGAGTACGACCTCTACCGCGACCTCCTCGCCGAAGAGGGGATCACGCCCGGTCAACACCGCATCGAGGGCATCGAAGGCTTCGGGCTCAAGGCCGAGCGCCGCCCGGTGCGCGTGATTCCCCAGCACCTGCGCGTCCGTCCGGCGGAGGACGATCGCGAGAGCCGCGGGCTCAAGATGGTGCGCGTGCGCTTCGAACTGCCGCGCGGCGCCTACGCCAGCCTGGTGGTGAAGCGACTGGTCGGGAACAGCGAACGCGAAGAGCGGGACGAGCGCGGCGAGCGCGGTGGACACGAACACCGCCGCCCGCGGACCCTCGCGGCCGGCGGATTCGACGCCGGAGCGCGCACGCGCGGTGGACGGCCCGGCGGCGGCTACCGAGGTGGTGACACGCGCTCGGGCGGTGGTGGCTACCGCGGACGCGACGAGCGTTCCGGCGGCGGCGGCTACCGCGGCGGAAGCGATCGTTCGAGCGGTGGCGGCTACCGTGGCGGCGACGACCGTTCGAGTGGTGGTGGCTACCGCGGCGGCGGCGACCGCTCGAGCGGTGGTGGCTACCGTGGCGGCGACGACCGTTCGAGTGGTGGTGGCTACCGCGGCGGCGATGATCGCTCGAGCGGAGGCGGCTACCGCGGCGGCAATGATCGCTCGAGCGGAGGTGGCTACCGCGGCGGCGACGACCGTTCGAGTGGTGGTGGCTACCGCGGCGGCGACGACCGTTCGAGCGGCGGCGGCTACCGCGGCGGTAGCGATCGTTCGAGCGGTGGTGGCTACCGCGGCGGCAATGATCGCTCGAGCGGAGGTGGCTACCGCGGCGGCAATGATCGCTCGAGCGGCGGTGGCTACCGCGGCGGCGACGATCGTTCGAGCGGCGGCGGCTACCGCGGCGGCGACGATCGTTCGAGCGGCGGTGGCTACCGCGGCGGCGACGATCGTTCGAGCGGCGGCGGCTACCGCGGCGGCAATGATCGCTCGAGCGGCGGCGGCTACCGCGGCGGCAATGATCGCTCGAGCGGCGGCGGCTACCGCGGCGGCGACGATCGCTCGAGCGGCGGCGGCTACCGCGGCGCTGACGACCGTTCGAGCGGCGGCGGCTACCGCGGCGCTGACGATCGCTCGAGCGGAGGCGGCTACCGCGGCGGAAGCGACCGTTCGAGCGGAGGCGGCTACCGCGGCGGCAACGATCGCTCGAGCGGTGGCGGCTACCGCGGCGGCGACGACCGTTCGCGCGGCGGCGGCTACCGCGGCGGACAGCGTGGCCGCGACGAGCGCCCCAGCTTCGGCGACCGCGACGGCGCGACCCGCTCCGGACGCGGTCCGCAGAAGGAACCGCTGCCCGACCGCGAACGGCAGGACCAACGGCCCCCTCGCCCGAGGGACACGGACAGCGAGTAAGACCCCCCCAAAGCCATGCACACGAGCGACACCGTCGTCGGCATCATCGGAGGCTCTGGCCTCTACCAGATGGATGCCATCCACGATCTCGAAGAGATCCACATCGCCACGCCCTTCGGTGAGCCGAGCGACGCGTTCCTGCGCGGCCGCATGGGCGACACCACGGTGGTGTTCCTGCCCCGGCACGGTCGCGGTCACCGCGTGAGTCCGTCCGAGCTGAACTTCCGCGCCAACATCTGGGGCATGAAGAAGCTCGGCGTGTCGCGCATCCTGAGCGTGTCGGCGGTCGGCTCCCTCAAGGAGGAGATCGTCCCGGGCGACTTCGTGATCGTCGATCAGTTCATCGATCGCACGCGCCACCGCGTCGACACCTTCTACACCGGGGGCGTCGTCGCGCACGTCATGTTCGCCGACCCGTTCTGCCCGAACCTGCGCGAGGCACTCGTCGCGGCGGCCGGATCGACCGGGGTGAAGGTCCACGACGGTGGGACCTACGTGAACATGGAAGGGCCGCAGTTCTCGACGCGGGCCGAGTCGAAGCTCTACCGCTCGTGGGGCGCCGACGTGATCGGCATGACGAACCTGCAGGAGGCCAAGCTCGCGCGCGAAGCGGAGATCTGCTACGCGACGATCGCCATGGCCACCGACTACGACTGCTGGCACGAGGGACACGACGCCGTGACCGTCGAACAGGTCGTGGCGACGATGCACGCCAACGTCGACCACGCGCGCGACGTGCTGATGAAGGCGGTTCCCGCGGTGACGTCGGCACCCACGTGTGGCTGTCAGAGCGCGCTCGCCCACGCGATCATGACCGACCCCACGACGATCCCCGACGAAGCGCGCGACCGACTCGGACTCTTGATCGACAAGTACGTCTGATGCTCGTCGTTCGAGCGCTCCTGCACAGGTAGACCGTTTCCGCGACCCGAGCCCAGCGCATCCATGGCGAGCCGAACCTCACGACACACCCAGGGCGTGGCCCTCGCGTCGGTGGTGCTCCTGTCCGCAACAGCCTGCGGGAGCAACGCCATGGACCGTCAGGTGGCCGCGGCGATCGCGGCGGCCAAGCTCGAGGACCAGCAGCGCGGAACGCGGTTCGCCGCCGAGGCGATCGCGGCACCCGTGTGGTTGCTCGGTGGGCCGGTGGCCGCGGGCGATCGCGACTTCCGGGAGGCCGCGCGTCGGCTGGCCGTCGAGCCGCAGCTGTGGCTCGCGCCGACGAACGGTTCGGCGTCCTCGAGCTCGACGACCGACGACGGCACCTTCCTCGTCACCGGGCCGAGAGGCCGCACGGTTCGCGTGGAGTGCGACGGGTCGGAACTGGGGTCGGTGGATGCGGTGGGACTCGCCGCTTCGCTGCGCGCGGGGGCGGTGAACGTGGCGGTGAGCGAAGTCGCGAGCGAGCCGGTCGACGCGGGCTCGGAGCGCGCGGCAACGGCTCTTGGATCGAACACACCCGCCGCGTCCGGCTCTGCCGCGGGCGAGGCCGCGTACGCGAACGGGCCCTGCGCCACCGTGCGAATCGTCGCGGTCGACCAGCCGCAGGATGGACTCGAAGCGGTGGACCTCGAGATCGCCGTACTCGGTGCGAGCGACGCAGCGCAGGGCGTCGCGCTGCTCGTCGCCCGCATCTGTGCCTTCGACGCGATCGACGCGCGACCCGGAACCCTGGTCGTCGCGGTTCGCGAAGAAGCGGCGGGCACGGTCGGCACCGGTGGTGCTCCCGTCGTCGAGGTGCGCTATCCGCGGCGCTCGGCGGACGTGGCGCCCGAGGCACTTCTCGAGGTGGCGGGGGAGACGGCGATCGACGACCAGCACGAAGCCGCGTGTTCGATCGCTTTCGGGTGCGCGGCGCTCCTCGCGGATCCGCGGGCCGGCGACCTGGGCCGCTACCTCTTGTCGCTGGACGCCACGTACCAGTCCATGGGCGGGGCGGCGGCGTCCGAGGGCAGCCGCAGCGCGCGACTCGAGGCCTGGCACCGCGAAGTGCGCGCCGAACTGCGCCGGATCTGCCTCGGTCTCGAGCGGGACGACGCCGTGCTCGACGCACCCGTCGCGGCGCCTGCTCCGCCCGAAACCTGGTCCGACGACGCCGGCTCCTGACGAACACGGCTCCTGACGAGCACGGCGCGGCGCGCCCGGCCTCTACTCGGCGAGGAGCGCGCGGTGGAACTCGGAGGCCGAGAGGGCTCCGTCACCGTCGAGGTCGAGGGCGGCGAGGAGGGCCTGCGGACGGATCGGGAGCGCGGCGGGGAACGCCAGTTCGCGCAGGTCGACGTCCGAACAGACGCCGTCGCCGTTGACGTCGAGTCGTTCGAAGATCGGCAGCGGACCGGGCAGCCGTGCCGGGCTCGGCACCACGCCGGGTCCCACCGGCGTCGGGAGGGCTTCGCCGAAGAGTTCGCGCACGCTGCTCGCGCGTGCCCTGGGCACACCGCCGTTGAGCGTCACGAGCTGGAGCACCGATTCGATCTCGGCTGCCTCGAGGCGGCCCGATCGGTCGGCGTCGACGAGTGCGAAGCTCTCCGCCGTCGCCAACTGCGAGAGGTCGCGATCCTCGAGGGCCAACGAGAGTTCCGCCAGGTCCCAACTGCCGCTCCCGTCCGTGTCGAAGCGCTGGAACCACGAGAGCGTCGGGGTCGGCAGGTTGACCGCTCGCTTCGGCGCGGGGATCGGCGGTTGGAAGATGCCCTGGGTCTCGACGATGCGGCGGTAGCGCGCCTCGAACTCGGTGCGGTCGATGCCGCCGTCCTGGTCGATGTCGTAGCGCCGGAACTCCTCGCGGCTGATCAACAGCGACTGCGACGCCTCCGCGATCGAGACCCATCCGCCCCCGTCGTAGTCCGCGATCGCGAAGTAGCGCCGCGCCAGTTCGCCCTGGTCCTGGTCCTGAACCGGGGCCGGAGCGACGAACGGGACCGCCACCGGCAGGGCGACGAGCGCGAACAGGAGCAGGGGACGGAGCGGTGTCATCGGATGGTCTCGCCGGCGTGTGGCCGGACGTCGTGGATCACTTGAAGGTTTCGAACTCGCCGTTGCGGAGCTTGCCCATGTACGTCGTGAGCTGCCCCTTCACCTTGCCCGAGAGGATCAGCACGCCGAGCACGTTCGGCAGCGCCATGCCGAGGATCATCAGGTCGCCGAAGGCCAGCACGTTCGTGGCCGTGAGGACCGAGCCGAGGAAGGTGAAGATCAGGAAGATGACCTTGTAGACGAGCGAGGAGCCGTCGCCGAACATCCAGGACCAGCAGCGCTCGCCGTAGTACGACCACGCGATCATGGTCGAGAACGCGAACAGCATCGTCGCCACGGCGAGGACGTAGGGGAACCAGGAGATCTGCGAGCCCATGGCCGCCGATGTGAGCGCGGCGCCCTGGTTCGCCTCGATCAACTGCGCGTAGGTCTCGTTCGACGTGTCGTAGGCGCCGGTGATGACGATCACGAGCGCGGTCATGGTGCAGACCACGACGGTGTCGATGAAGGGCTCGAGCAGGGCCACGATGCCCTCGCGTGCGGGGTACTCGGTGTGCGCCGCCGAGTGGGCGATCGCGGCGGAACCGATGCCCGCTTCGTTCGAGAACGCCGCACGCGTGAAGCCGACGATGAGCACGCCGACGACTCCGCCGATCATCCCGTCGGCCGTGAATGCTCCGGAGAGGATCGTCCCGATCGCGTCGGGGATCGCGCCGAAGTTGCTCGCGAGGATGTAGAGACAGGCCGCGGCGTAGAGCAGGCACATCGACGGCACGACCTTCTCGGCGACTTGCGCGATGCGCTTGATGCCGCCGATGATCACGATGCCGACGGCGACGGTCATCAAGAGGCCGTACGCCCACGAGTAGTCGGCCAAGCCGGCGAACGCATCGACGGACTCGATGGCTTTCAAGCTCTGGTTGACCTGGAAGCTGTTGCCCCCCGCGAGCGAACCGCCGATGCACAGAACGGCGAAGAAGTACGCCAGGAACATGCCGAGCCCGCCCATGCCCTTCTCGCGCAGACCTTTCGACAGGTAGTACATGGCACCGCCCATGACCGAGCCGTCGGTCCGCCGCTCCTTGTACATCTGGCCGAGCGTGCACTCGGTGAACTTGCTCGACATGCCGAGCAGACCGGCCAGGATCATCCAGAACGTCGCACCGGGCCCGCCCGTTCCGATGGCGATGGCGACGCCAGCGATGTTGCCGAGGCCGACGGTGGCGGAGAGTGCGGCACTCAGCGCCTGGAAGTGGCTGACCTCGCCCTCGCGCTTCTCGGCGGGGTTCGTGAATCGTCCGCGCACCACACTGATCGCGTGTCCGAACGCGCGCAGGTTGATGAAGCCCATCTTGAACGTGAAGAAGATGGCGCCGAACACGAGCCACAGCACGGCGAACGGGATCTTGATGTGGCTGGCAGCCTCCTGGGCCTCTCGCCGCGCAGCCTTCGCCCCATCCAGTTCCGCCAGCCCGCTCGTCCGCTCCGACTTGGCGTCCTCCAGTTGCTGATCGTCGGCCGGGGTCAGCGCCTCACCGGCATCGACACGTGCCTGGATCGTGTCGATGCGTGTGCTCGCGGACGCGATCCGTTGGCGCACCTCCCCGACGCGTTCGTCGGCGGCCTTGGCTGCGGCCACCAGTTCCTCCGACGGCTCGTCCCAGAACCAGACGTCGACGAAGAAGACGGTCTCGATCGCTCCGTTCACCGCGCCCATGGCGGAATCGATCGACGTCTGGATCCGAGACCAAGCGCCTTGCTCCGCCGCGGGCGGTGCTGACTCGGCGTCCTCGCTCGCGACCTCTTCGACGATGTCCTGAATCGCTGATCCGTCGGCGCCGGACTTCTGCGCCACGGCGGCGGGTGCCATCGCCAAGAGGCCGAACAGGACGAGGGACAACAATTGCAGCTGGGGAGCGCTTCGCATGGGGCGGGCGTCGGAGGAGGTTCCGCCGTGGGGGGCGGCGGCCGTGGGGGGCCTCGATCGACCCCGCGACAGGGCGGGGGCGGGGACAGCGGTCCGGCCCATGGTGCCAACCGCGCAGGGCGGGCACAAAAGGAGGCGTACCCGCCGGGTCAGGGCTGGTCGAGCGAGCGCGGGTCGGGCGGCCCGTAGCGCTCGGCCATGGCGTCCCGCAGCGAGCGTGCGTCCTGCGCGCGACCCGAGCGTTCGAGTCCTTCCGCACGCGCGCCGTCCCGTTCGATCGCCAGCCGTCTGTGCAGTTCGCGCCACGGGCTCGCGGGTTCGTGCGCGATCCAGTTCGCCGACGGCTCGGCGCCCGGCTCGAGCGGCATCGCGTCGGCGAACCACAGGACACCGCCCGGCACGAACGCGCGTCCGCCGCGCGCCTGGGGTCCAGGGGGATCGGTCCACACGACGTGGCGCGAGCCCCCGACCAACGCGCCGAGCGCCGTTCCGACGGTCCGGTGCAACCGACCTTGATCGCTGGTCGACGGAAGCGTGCCACCGAGTTCGGCGAGCCACTGCGAGAGATCCGGCGCGCGCCGCGCCAGTTGTTCGCGGTACCAGGGCGCGAGCAGGAGCTGTCGGTCGACGACGGTCACGTCCGGCCTGCGTCCTTCGACGAGCTGCGCGTGCAACAGCGGGAAGCCGAGGACATCGGTGGCGCCGATCCGACCGACGACGAGGAGCGCGTCGGGCGGGCACTCGTCGAGTGCGGCGTTCGCCCAGAGCGCCGCCCCCCGACTCGCGCGCACGTCGTCGAGGCCGTCGACGACCGTCGTGTAGCCGTCCGGCAGCACGAGTGCGATCGCCATCAAGAGTGGCGCGACGAGCACGACGCGCGAGCGCTCGAGTGCGTGCAGGAGCGCGACGACCGCGGCCGCGAACAGCGCGAGGAACAGCGGTTGGAAGCTCGGCGCGAGTCGCACCTCGGCGCTCCAGCGGGTGAACGCATCCAGTTCGCCCAACGGATAGCGCACGAACCAGAACACGAGCGCCGCGCCCCAGACGGACGCGAGGACGAGCCAGCGCACAGCGCGCGACCGGCGCAGCGCTGCGAGCACGGCGACCATTCCGACGCCCATGAACACGAGCGACTGTCCGATCGTCTGCTCGAACGTGAGGCGCGCGAGCTCGAGCAGGTCGGCGCTCGTACGCGCGCCACCGACGGCGTACTGGCTGCGCAGCACGTGGTCGAGGAAGCGCGCCGTCGTCTGCGGATCGCCCCAGTCGACGGCCGGGTCGAAGTGCGAACGCAGCGGCACCCACAGGTAGAGCAAGAGGCCGGGGAGGATCCACGGCGAGCTGACGACTCGCCGACCCAGCGCGCGCGCGGAATCCACACCGACGAACAAGAGCGGCGCGAGGAACAGCGTGCCGGGATGCGCGGCGAGGCCCAGCCCGAACAGCGCGAACGACAGGCGCGCACTCGGCGCGGGGTCGAGCGCCGCGGCGACGAAGAGCATCTGGACGAACGCCGCCAACCCGTAGACCTCGACCACGGTGGCGGTGGACGCGAACGTCGGCGTCAGGGCCAGCAACGCGCCGACCGCACCCGCCACCGGCCACACCACGCCGCGCCGCGCGAGCAGCAGCCCGAGTGCGCCACAGGCTCCGGCGGCGGTCAGCCACGAGAACCCGACGCAGGCGCGCGCCGGCTCGATCGAGAACCACCCTGCGATCTCCGTCGCGAAGCCCGCGAGCAGCGTCCAGAGCGGATAGCCCGGCGGGTGGGGGACGCCGAAGGAGTCCGCCACCGCGACCAGCTCGCCCGCGTCCTCGAACGTCACGCCCGGCGCGAGACGCGGGGCCAACCAGGCGGCCGACAGGACGAAGGCGATCAGCGCCGCGCGTCGAGCGGTGGAGCGCTCCGGCCCCTCGTGTCCGCGCGCGACGACGTCCCCGATGGGAACAGGCTCGATGGGAGCCGGCTCCGCAGGTTCACGCTCCGCGGGTTCGTGGTCGTCGGGCGTTTCGGTCGGAGCCTGCACGGACCCGACGATAGCAGCGCTGCGGCGCGCTCCAGCGTCTCGAGCCGCGCCCGCACCCGTCGCGGCCCGCAGGTCGATGCGAAGCGGCCCGGGTTCAGACGCCGATGCCGGCCACGCGCAGACGTTCGACCACCAGCGCGAAGGAACCGGAGATCCAGTCGCCGACGCGCGGCCCGTCGCAGGAGTCCTCGTGGAGCTGCCAGCGGCTGACGAACACGCTCAAGCCGCCGAGGACGTCCACCTCGACCGCGTCGAAGGTGCGGCCGGTGATGGGATTCTCGAGCCGGCGCACGTCGAGGATCGGCGCGGCCAGGAAAGTGGTCCCGGGGAGTTCGGCGTGCGCGTCCGGTTCGAGCCAGCGCGGACCGGGCAGGACCTCGGACGAGCCCCTACGCGCACAGTGGGCCACGTCGAGGGCGAAGGCGGCCGGAGCGAACGAGCCGCGCTCGCCGATCTCCCAGGCTTCGCGGCGCGCGGACCAGGCCAGGGCCGAGAGCCGCCGCGGCGCCCCGTCCGCCCCGCGCTCCCGCACGTCGATCTCGGCGCGCAGCGGGTAGGGGCCCCAGGAGTCGAACTCGAGACCGGCGATGCGCCCTTCGACGCGGGCGCCGCGCCTGAAGGTGGGCCACAGTCCCTGGCCGTCGTAGGTCGACAGCACTTCGACCCCGGACGTGAGGTGGACGCGGCGGGCGAACGGGCTGCGATCGCCGCCGAAGACGCGACCTCCAGGGCGGCGGAGGGAGGCGCGCAGGGCACCGATGTCGGTGTCGGGGCCGAAGCCGATCGTTTCGAGCAGGGGGTCCATGGAGCGAGCTGGTCGGGGCTGCAGGTACCTAGCGAGCCCGCTCGCGCCGCCTACCGGGTCGCGCCACCAAAAGAACGGACTTCGCACAGGCTTTGCACCGCCCTGCACCCACGCTGCACCCACGCTGCACCTCGGCTCTTGGGGGTCGTCCCGCGCGCCTCACGGGTCGATGGGTCGGTCAGTTCGTCGGCGGCCGGCGCACCAGGAGGACCTTGGGCTCGGTCATCTCCTGCACCGCGAAGTGCACGCCCTCGCGGCCCGTGCCGCTCGCGCCGCGACCGCCGTAGGGCATCAGGTCGGCACGCGCGGTCGGTACGTCGCCGAGCACCACGCCGCCGACGTCCAGTCGTTCGAAGGCCCGCAGCGCGCGCGGCCAGTCGCGGGTGAACAGACCCACCTGCAGGCCGAACGGACCGCTGTTCGCGCGCTCGACCGCCTCGTCGAAGTCCTCGAAGACCTCGAGCGTCGCCACGGGACCGAACACTTCCTCGGTGACGACCTTCGAGCGCGGGTCCACGTCGGCCAGGAGCGTGGGGGCGACGAAGCGCCCGGAGCGCGTACCGCCACACACCACGCGCGCTCCGGCCTGCACCGCTTCGCCGATCCACGACTCGATCCGCTCGGCGTCGCGGTCGCGCAGCACCGGTGCGAGGAACGTGTCGTCGTCGAGGAGCGAACCGCCGCGCAGCGCGCGCGTGCGTTCGTCGAGACGGCGTTCGAGCTCGACCGCGAGCGAACGGTGGACGAGGACGCGCTGGACGCTGATGCAACTCTGTCCCGCCTGGGCGAACATGCCTCCGACCAGGCGCTCGACCACGTCGTCGAGGTCCGCGTCCGCGTCGACGATGCAGGTCGCCGTGCCGCCCAGTTCCAGCGCGACGCGCTTCCTCGTGGCGCGTGCTTCGAGCTGCCATCCGACGGTCGCCGAACCGGTGAACGAGAGCAGCGCCACGCGCGCGTCGTCGACGAGGGGAGCAGCCGTCTCGTTGTCCGCGGGCAGGATCGAGAACGTGCCCGCGGGCAGCTCGAAACGCTCCACCGCTTCGCACAGGAGTTCGCCCAGAGCGAGGGCCGAGAGGGGCGTCTCGAGGGCCGGCTTCAGGACGAACGGACAACCGGCGACCAGGGCCGGCGCGATCTTGTGGGCGACCAGGTTGAGCGGGAAGTTGAAGGGCGTGATGAGGGACACGACGCCGAGCGGCTCGCGGCGCCACAGGCACAGGTAGCCGTCCGAACGGGGCGTCGCGTCCACCGGCAGGAGTTCGCCCACCGGTCGCGAGCACTCCGCCACCGCCTGGTCGAAGGTGTCGCCCGCTCGGTCCACTTCGCCGCGGGCCCAGGTGATCGGCTTCCCGGCCTCCAGCGCGATCGTCCGCGCCAGCTCCTCGGCCCGCGCACGGACTCCGTCCCGCAGGTGCTCGAGGGCGGACTTGCGCCGGTGGACGGGGGCCAGGGCCAGGGACCGTCGCGCCGCAGTTGCCGCCGCGAGAGCCGACTCCACGTCCTCGGGCCCGGCCTGGCAGACCTGGGCGACTCGTTCGCCCGTGGCTGGATCGCGGACTTCGAGGGTCCGGGGCCGAACACGGGGCGCACCGGCCACGTAGAAGGGAATGGGATCGGCGTCGTTCCGGGGCTCGTTCACGGCTTCAGTATGCTGGTCCCTCCCCGAGATTTCGTCCCCGGACGATCGACCCGACCACAGCTGCGTCGGGGCAGCGATCGCCCGTCACTCGACCCACGTCGCGCGCGTAGGCGCGCCGCCATGAACATCAACAACCTCCTGTTGGCCCCGGTGGCCGCTGCGGCGTTGGCGATGGTCGGTCACGCCCAGGTGGGGTCCCCCCTGCCGGATCCGGGCCTGTTCGACTTCGCCGGCACCGAGGCCCAGTCCTTCGAGGACTACACCGGTCGCCTCGTCCTGATCGAGTTCTTCGCCCACTGGTGAGGCCCGTGCGCCGGACAGGTCCCGCACCTCAACGAACTCCACGAGAAGTTCGACGGGCGCGGCCTGAGCGTCATTGGCGTGACCAATGAGCACAGCGGAGACGGCGTGGCGAAGACCGAGGCCTGGATCGAGAAGCACGGGGCGAAGTACGCCTACGGCTACTTCGACGGCAACGTCCTCAGCAACGCGGTGAACCACCGGGCGTGGCCGCACTCGGCCCTGATCGGTCCCGACGGCACCATCCTGTGGACCGGACACCCGTCCGGCATCACGGACTCGATGATCGAGCAGTACATCGAGGGCGCGATCACGAAGCCGCTCTTCCAGTGGGACGACGCGGTTCGCAAGGTCGCCGACGCCCTGCGCGCCAAGGAGCTCGGCAAGGCGCTGAAGGAAGCGCAGAAGCTCGCCGAGAAGGGCGTCACCGATTCCGACGTCGCCCTCGCCACGGCCGAGCGACTGGTCGAGAACGCGGTGCGGTCGGTGGAGAGCGCCTTCGAAGAGGGCAACTTCCTCGACGCCCACACCAACGCGGAGCGCTACGCGAAGCAGTTGAAAGGTCTCGATGCCGCCACGCGACTCGAGGAGATCATCACCCACTGCGAGACGGACGACGTCGCGAAGGAAGTGATGAAGGCGCAGCAGAAGCTGCGGTC
This sequence comes from Rohdeia mirabilis, assembly GCA_007750655.1. Lineage (GTDB taxonomy): Bacteria > Planctomycetota > UBA1135 > UBA1135 > Rohdeia > Rohdeia mirabilis. Next base: position 3,480,682 of record CP036290.1, on the reverse strand, counting down.
ACTCCTCGGGAAGCGACTCAAGAAGCAGCGCGACGCGGACTCGTTGATCGAGAAGCTGCGCGCCATGGCGACCGAGCACGCCGGCACCTACGTCGCGGTCGAGGCCGAACAGGCCATCGCCGAGGTGCAGGCGCTGCGCGAGACGCTGCGCTGACGCTGGGCGCTGGCCGCGGTCACGGGCCGCGGTGCTCGAGCTGAACGGGCGGTCGACCGAGAGGTCGACCGCCCGTTCTCGTGGGGGCGCGCTCGGGGCCCGTGTGCATGCACCTGCCCCGAGCGCGCCGCCGACTCACCGTCCGCGTGCGCGTCGTTCGAGCTGCTCGACGCGCAGGACGAGACCATCGGCGGCGGGACCGCTCCCTCCGAAGCGCGAGCGCACCACCTCGACCAGGTCGCCGTCCTCGGGCAGCCAGTACAGGTGCAGGTGCGCGGCCACGTCGTCGAGGACGTTCGACCCTGCGGTTCCGTCGGACCCCTCACGCAAGCGTCGCTCGTGGGCGTTGTGGTCCGGAAGCACCGTCTCGAGCAGGTCGAGCAAGGCCAGGGCCGGCATGCCGCGCGGCATCAAGTAGCGCGTCAGGAAGGTCGAAGTCGTCTGGCGACGCTCGTTCGGATCGATGTACTCGCGCAAGAAGCGCTTCGTCGAGCGCACGGCTTCGTCCCACCGACCGGTCGATGCGTAGATCAGCGCCGCGGCACGCAGCTTTCCTCCGTGCATCCCGAGCTCGAAGAAGATGTCCCGTTCCTCGAGTGGATCGAGGAACGAGTCGAGTTCGGCGATGTCGGCCGGATCCATGTCCAACGCGTCGTCCGCCAACATGCGGCCGAGCCGGAGATCGGCTTCGAGGCGCTCGCGCTCGTACCCGTCGACCGTGTCGATCAGCGCACGGCCCTCCGCGTCCTGGCCGAGAGCGACCATCAGCTCGTACTCGAGCTTGATGATCGAGGAGATCGGTGCTTCGACCTTCTCGCGGTAGCGCTGGAACCAGACCAGGGCGTCCTCCGGGCGATTCTGCTTCCAGTAGCCGGCGTTGATCGCGCGCATGTAGCGGCGCGCTTCGACCACGTTGTCCTCGGCGACCTCGATCGCGTAGCTGCCCAATCGCTCCAGGATGTCGTCGAGAGGGATCTCGATCAGTTCGTCGCCGCGTGTGCGGACGCGGAAGACCATCGTCTTCGCGTTGGGGAGCTCTCCGCGCCGCCGATCGTCGAGTTGGTGCGGGACCATGGCCCACGTTGTTCCCTGGGCCAGCGCGGCCTGGAAGAGCGACTCGCGGGCCGCGGCCTCGTCGCCGCGCGCCATGGCGAGCCACGACTGGAGCAGCCGAACCGCGCCCATTCGGTGTCCACGCGGATCGAGCATCTCGGCCTGCGCGAGAGCTTCTCCGGCGCGGTCGAGGAATCCGTCGGTCAGGCACTTGCGCGCCAGGTCGATCCAGACTCGCGCGTTGCTGGGCGTGTCGCGGCACTGCGCCTCCCACGTCTCGAGGATCGTGCGCGGCATCTCCGAGAGCACGAAGTCGGTCTCGAGTCGGTTCCGGCGGATCCTGTTGGCGATGTTCTCCAAGAGCTGCGGCTCCCACTTGTAGGCGTCGACGTGCGCGGGGAAGAAGCGGCGTCCCAGCACGAGCCCTCGGTAGGCGGCGGCGTCGCGCGCGTGGTCCTCGAGAGGTGACGAAGCGGGTGTCGTGAAGGCGCGCAGTCGACTGCTCTGGATCAAGCCGTCCGCGATCAACGGGAAGGCTCCGAGCGGGGTCGCGGCGACGACGACGACGGCGGCGCGGATCCAGGCGGTTCGCGCTGGGAGCGTTCCGCGATTCGTCCCGTCGGGCGGCACGTCGCGCGCAGCCGATCCACTGAGTAGTGCGACACCCAGTCCGAGGTGGATCCAGAAGTAGTGGGGCAGGTACGCCGGTTGGACCTGTCCGAGGTCCAGCATGTTGCTCGCCAGGATTCCGATCGGAACGGCGAGGAGGGCGGCTGGAAGCGCGAGCGCGCTCCGCGGCATCGGCAGGGCGATGCGCCGATAGAGCTCGATCATCCCGAACAGTGCCGCGATGAACAGCAGCAGCGCGGGCAGTCCGGAACCCTCCGCCACGTGCAGGAACAGGTTGTGGGCGTGGTGGGTCTGACGCGCGCCGTCGTAGTAGCTCGGCTCGGCGAAGCGCGAGTGGAAGTAGGTCTGCGACGGCCCGATCCCGACCAGCGGCGAGTACGCGATCGTGCGCGCCGACATGCGCCAGAAGTGGTAGCGCTGCCCGATCGCCGACGTGGGTTCGAACGTCTTGGCCTCGAGCTTGGCCCGGACGGGAGCACCTATCGGAGAGAGGAACGTGCCGACCCCGGCCACCGCGAGCAGGGCGATGCCGGTGTACAGCTTCGCTGGGCGGTGGATCCGCGGTCCGAAACGCACCACGGCCGCCACGAACAGGCCGACGGCGAGGGCCAACATCGACGCGGTGGACTCGGTGCGCCAGAGGGCGACGAGACTCCCGGCCAGCAGCACCAGCAGGATCGCGCGGCGCACGACCGGTCCACCGAGTTGGGGACCCTTCCACAGGAGCAGCGTCGCGCACAGCACGCTCGTGCCCGCGAAGTACGGACCGATGATGTTCGGGTGCGACTGGAAGAGGCGCAGCCGCGTGTTCCCGACGCGTGCCCAACCCTCGGTCGATGCAGCGTCGAGCGCGCCGAGGTAGGCGATCCCGAGGCACACGGCCAGTCCGACCAGGAACGCGCCGATCACGCGTTCGACGCCGCGCCGACCGAAGCCGGCGGCGAGGACGTAGGCCAGTCCGACGCCGAGGACGACGGACTGCAGCGCGCGTGTCCCGACGGTGAGGCTGTCGCCGAGCGCGACCGAGAGTCCGACCCACAGGAGCAGGGCCACGAGGACCGCGAAGTAGCGCAGCGCGAAACGGCTCGCGCGCACGTTCGCCCACCAGTTCCTCGGATAGGGCGTCGCCACCACGGCGAGCGCGGCCCACGACACGAGCAGTCCCTGGATCCCGCTCGCTTCGCGCACGAAGAGCTTGGTGTTCGCGGAGCACGCGATCAACAGCGCGAGGACGATGCGTTGGTGCTCGGGATGGCTCTTCGGTCCCGCGACCAGATAGAGCATGAGGCCGACGATCACCGCCGCGTACAGCGGCATGAGGAACGGTCCGTCGTAGAGATAGTTGTTCGACGAGAACGTCGGCAGCTCCGTCGCGATGCTCGGGAACAGGCCCGCTGCGCAGGCCGTCGTGGCGAGCACCGCCAGGGACACGCGGCGCAGGAGGCCGATGGCGAGCGACACGGCGAACCCGCAGCCGATCAGGAGCGGCCACCCGCTCGTCCACTTGTAGGCGTACGGGAAGCGTCCCGCACCGATCCAGTCGTCGAGGAGCGTCACGCTCCACCACACGACCACCGCAGCCACGAGCACCGCGACGAGACGCGAGGGCAGCGGGGAACCGGCGAGCGCTGGCTCGGGCCCGCTCACGCTCCTCCCTGCGTCGGACGAGCCGCCCTGCGGGAGAGGTGTGGGCTGGTCGACGTCGCGAGCGGTGAGGTCGCTGTCGGAGTGGCCCCGGTCGGAGTTGGCGCTGTCGGGCGGATCGCCGGCGCTCGGCGGCGGAGACACGGACGGATCGTTGGGCATTTGGGGGGGTCCCGGGGACCCCACCAGCCTACTCCACGGCGGTCGACCGCGGCGTGCTCGGCCCGGCTCCAGGCTCGTCCTGCAAATCGTCGCTGGAGGACTCTCGTGCGACCGTCGACTCGTGCGCCGCCGACCGCTCCGACGCGGCTTCGGCGCGCGCCGCTCCGAGCGCTGCGACGTCCTCGGGTGCGAGCCCCGCGTCCGGCGCAGCGAGTGCCGCAGCCACGCCGTTCCACTCGTCCGCGCGTCTCCACATCAGTGCGAACGTCGTGAACAGCACGAGCGGAACGACGTGCAGGATGATCCGACCGGGGATCGCCGTGGAGAACAGCAGCGGCAGGTCCCAGGGCGTCACCACGAGGATCAGTCCGTAGGCACCCAGCGCCCCGAAGATCGCCATCAGCAGCGGGGCGTGGGGATGCTGGAACAGCCGCCGCCCGCGTAGGACGAGCCAGGTCAGGACGGTCGCGAGGAACAGGATCCAGATCAGGTTCCAGCGCAGCACGTGGATGAACGACGTGCCGAAGCCACCGAGCACGATCGGCACCCGTTCGAGCGCCTGACCGATGCTGCGCGGTTGGACGGCGGGCGTGTCGGGCGCGGCTTCCTCGAGCCCGAGCATGACCTTGATCGCGACCGGGTAGTCCTCGTCGATCGACGGGATCTCGCCCCGGATCGCGAGCCAGGGAGACGCGATCGCCGCGGCGATGCCGAAGGCCAACGCGCCGTCCGCGAGGCCGCGCAGGTGGCTGCGGCCCGTGGCGGCGAGAGGATTGGGGCGCAGTGCGCCGATGGCCCAGAAGACGCCCATGGACAGGGCGCCGATCGCGATCAACGCCAGGCCCTCGTTCTTGACCAGCGCGCAGCCGCCCAGGATCACCCCGGCGGCGAGCGCGTCGGCGCGGTCGCTGCGTTGGGCGGACCAGCGCAGGCAGCGCCAGGCGAGCAGCAGTCCGACGCCGAACAGCACGGCCTGGGGCAGGTCGGCCGAACCGTCCAGGGTCCAGCCGTCGGGGAACACCGCCTTCTCCGTCAGCGACGTGCGGCGTCCCATCCAAGAAGCGACGAGGCTGCGTCCCAGGTCGCCGAAGTCGATCGACCACGAGCTGAAGTAGGAGGCCTCGGTCGCCTCGGGGGGCGTCCGCAGGAAGGTGTACCAGGTGCGCGAGTAGTACAGGAACGGCAGCGAGACCCACGTCAGCGTGCCGGCGACCGCAGCGCCGAGCGAGCGCACCGACAGCCAGCTCCACAGGATCGCGGCGAACGCCAGCACGTACAGCGCCATCAAGGGACGCGTGGCGTCCTCGAAGAAGCGCTCGAAGTGGCTGCTGACCAGGCAGTGCAGCGACGGGATGCCCGGCGGGTAGTTCGGGTGCGTCATCAGACGACCCACGGAGTCGAACCCGTCGGCGCCGCGGCCGAGCAGGAGGTCCGGACTCGGCACCATCCACGCCGACCCGTGGAAGCCCTCGCTGAACAGCACCTTGCCCTTGTAGGCGAAGTGGTAGAGCGAGTCGAACAGGTGGACGGGCAGCGAGCCGGCGAAGAACACGCAGAAGGCGCAGAAGAACAGCGTCGCCGCGAGTCCCGCCGTGACCAGTCCGAAGCGCAGGCGCGAGCGGTGCAACTCGCGCCAGCTCGTCGCCGTCCGCGCGAGGTCCTCGCGCCACTGCCCGGCGCGCGCCCGCACGATCACGCCGCGCGCGTAGAGCACCAGTCCGAGCCCGCCACAGATCCAGCTCAGGTTGCGACCCGTCGCGTGGGGGACCGGACCCTCACCCGCGATCGCGACCATCATGTAGATCGCGGGCAACAGCGACAGGCCGAGCAGCAACGCGACGCCGTGCCGCTCGAGCAGCGAACGTCGGCGCACGTCCGAGCGCGAGGCGAGCTCGAACAGCTCGAGCAGCCCGAGGCCGAAGAGCCACAGGCAGAGCGCGACGATGAATCCGGCTGAAGTGAACATGGCCGTGGGTCAGTTCCGCTTCACTCGCGGTCGGTTGGTCCAGATGTCCCACGCGACCCAGTTCCCGTCGATCAGGCGCTCGAGGTAGATCTCGTTCGACAGGAACTCCCACTCGCCGGGCATGCGCAGCTTCCACTCGATGCCGAGCTCGGCGAGCGCCTGGGCCTCGTACGGGAAGAGCCGCGGATAGCTGCGGTGGTAGGCGTTCCACTCCGTGTAGTTGACCAGCGTGCCGGCGGCGAACTGCGGCTTGCGCACGAACACCTGGACCGGGTGCAGGTAGTAGGTCAGGAAGAGGAACCAACGCGCGCGCTGGTTGTCGACCGGAGCCATCCGCGTCGGCTGCAGGAAGACCTTCGTCCCAGGGGGCAGGATCTTGCGGATCTGGTCCGTGACGGCGACGAAGTTCCCCTTGAAGACGGGGATGTCGTCCATCGTGGCGCGCTGCTCCTCGATCGTCCGACCGGCGCGCTCACGCTCCCACATCACCGTGTAGCGGTAGGAGTAGCCAGCGGTCAGCACGCAGCCGAAGAAGCTCGCGAACAGGATCGCGAGCAGTGGGCGCGGGGGGGCGAGGATCGCGTCGCCCTGGGGCGGACCGTCGGCCGGGTGGGGAGCGGGGGAGGGACTCGAGGACGCCACGGTGAGGCGGGGGGCGTGGTGCGGGGACGCGGGGAGCGGGCGGGGAGGAGGCGGCGGGCGGGTGCGGACGCCGGGGCCCGAAGCCTACCCGCCCGAGGCGTCTCAGTCCTTGGCTCCGCCGCCCGAAGAGTCGGACGGCGGTTCCGGGCTCTCGGTCGCACTCGACCCATTGCCCTCGTCCGACTCGTCGTCGGCCTCTTCGCTGTTGTCCATGTCCGCGTAGCCGCTATCGATCAACATCTGGATCAGCGCGTCGTCCATCTCGTCCTTGCGCCGCTTCCCGTCCCACGCGCGCGCGGCCGTGTCCACGTCGCTCCACAGCGCGAGCGCCTTGCGGACCAGGTGGTCGTCGGTGTCGGTGACGTAGGGGCGGATCATCGGATCCACCTGCGCGCCGGGTTCGGTGACCAGGCGCGGAATGCCCTCGGTGGCCTGCTTCGGAGGGAGCATGTACAGGCCCATCTCGACCTCGGGGAAGCGATCGACGTACTGCTCGAGCCGATTGAAGCGCCGCGGGTCCATGGTGCTCTTGCCGTCGAGCTTGGCGCGCAGTGCGTCCCCGAGCTCGATGACCTTGAAGCCGTCGCCGCGCGCGCCTCGGAAGTACGTCTCGTTGCGGACCGTCAGCTCCATCGGAGCCGGTCGCGGACGCAGTTCGACGCGATCGAGGAAGACGCTCTCGAGGCTGCGCCCCCACATGTCGCTCGAGCCCGGGACGTCCGCGATCTCGAGCACCGTCGGCGCGATGTCCACGATGCTCGTCGTGCCGTTGACGACGAAGTTCGGCGGGATCGTGCCGGGCAGGCGCATGAAGAGCGGGATGCGCAGCGTCTCTTCGTAGATGTTCAGCTTGTGGCCGTACTGCCCGTGCTCGGCGAACTCCTCGCCGTGGTCCGACGACACCGTGATCAGCGTCGAGTCCAGCCGCCCGGCGTCCTCGAGCAGACGGAGCATCTTCTCGATGTTCGCGTCCGTGAAGCGGATCTCGGCGTCGTAGAGCGACTTCAGGCGATTCTGGTCGTGCGTCGGCAGTCCCTTCGGCGACGCGATCGCGTTCAGGTCCTTGAAGCGGAACGACTCCTGCGCCACCCAGCTCGGCCGGGCGTTGGGATAGAAGATGTCGAACTCTTCCGGCGGGAAGTAGTCGTAGTGCGGATCCCACATGTGGACGAAGGCGAAGAACTTCTCCTCTTCCAGGATCTCGTCGAACCACTCCGTGAACTCGTCGACGATCTTGTGGCCCGTCACCACGCGGTGCGACTGGTCGTGTTCCTCGTTGAGTTCCTTCCAGTCGTCGTCGCCCTCGACCTCGAACTTGCGCAGGTCGGTGTTGAGCTCCGAGCAGTCCACGTACTGCTCGAAGCCGCGCGAGAAGCCGAAGTACGGGTGCACGTTCGGTCCCGACCAGATACCGAAGGTGCGCCAACCCGCATCCCTGAACGCGGTCGGCAGCCAGGGCTGTTCATCGTGCAGCTGCCACGGCGCGTCCTTCACGCCATGGACCTCGTTCGGCTGCCCCGACAGGAGCGCCATGTGCGACGGCAGGGTCCAGCTGGTGGTCGAGAAGGCCTTCTCGAAGCGCGCTCCGCCCTCGGCCATGATGCGGTCGAGCGTCGGCGTGGTCTTGACCTCGGGAGCCGTCGCGCTCGTGTAGCCGTAGGACGACACGTGATCCGCGCGCAGGCTGTCGATGCTGATCATCAGGACACCCGTCGGAGGCCCGCCCCCGCGACCGCAGCTGCCGAGGACGAGGGCCAGACCGAGAACGCCGACCGTCGCTCGACGAGATGAGGTGCGGTGCGGCGCGATCGCGACGCGGGAGCCGCTGCATTGGGGGCTGATCATGGAGCGAACGAGCCGGCGGGGAGAACCGGTCGAGGCCGAGGCGGGCGGGTGTGAGGAGAGGATGGGGCGCGAGCCTGCGGCGGACGGGGGCGGTGGTCCGCGCGCTGGGTGGGCCGGCGTTCGATACGGCGTCCGCGACCGACGCGGCGGGCCTATTGGGCCAGCGGGAAGGGGCGGTGGGGCCAGCGGTGCCGTGTTGCACCCGCTTCTTCGACCCCGACGAGCGACACCAGCCTACGCCAAGCCTCCGTCCTTCCCGATGTACGAGACCGTCCAGGGGGCGTTTGGGTTCCACCTGGTACCCCGTCCAGCGGGATGGAGGAGGAGCGGCCGGGCCGTGGCTACACTCTCGGTTCGCGCTTCGGCACCCGCGCTCTTGAGCGATCTCCCCGATCCCGTCGCCCGCGACGGTGCCCGCGACCCGTCCGACCAACGCCCGACCGCCCCCGCTCGACCCTCATGGTTCGACCCGCGTTCCGCCACCTCGCCCTCTCCGTGGCCCTGTTGCCGACCCTCGCCGCCTGCCGTGCGGGCGACGGATTCACCTCCCAGCCGGTGGCCGCCACACCGACGGCCCAGTCGCTCACCCTGCACCTCGCCCCCGATCCGGGCTCGGGCACCCTGCGCACCCGCGCCACCTGGGTCTTCGCGTCCCAGCTGCCGGCGGGCGTCGAGTTCGACTTCGCCGGTCGCGCCGAGTCGGGCCAGCTCACCCTGCGCGTCTTCGACGAGTCCGGCGCCCAGATCGACGTCGAGCCCACCGACGGTGGCTTCCGGGTGGCGAAGGCTCCGGGCGCGAACCGCCTCATGCTCGAGGTCGACGCGCCGGCCGCGCCCGGCCTGTTCCTGCCGCGCGCCGGTGGGGCGGACGTCGGACTGCAGGCACGCGCGACCGCCGGTGGTGCGCCGAGCTCGTGGCTGCCCATTCCCTCGGCGACCGACCGCGTGCGCGTGGCCTCCGTCGACTGGGTCCTGCCCGCCGGTTGGACGGCGCTCGCGCCGACGACCCGCGAGCCGCTCGACGTGCGCGAGCTGTTCTTCGCCGCCGGTCCGTGGGAGCGCGTCCAGGCGCGCACCGACAGCGACGTGCGGCTGTGGGCGGAGCCCGGACTCGACCGCCTGACGCCGCTCGCCGCGCGCACCGTCGAAGCCGCACTCGACGGGCTCGGCCAACGCCTCGGCGCGCTCGATGGTCCGCTCGACGTGGTCTTCCTCGGGCTGCCCGACGGTCGCGACCGCAGTCTGCCCGGCGCCGTGCTCGTGCCCGCTTCGTGGTTGGGCGACGGACGCGGCTTCGAGGGCGACGACCAACGCGCCGATCTGTTCGGTGCGATCGCGCGCGCCTGGATCGGCAGTTCCTCCGAGGTCGGGTCGTCGAGCGACGCCTTCTGGCGCGGCATCGCCCGTCACCTCGGCGACTCGATCTTCGCGGGCTCGGGCCTCGAGCTGAACAGCGGATCCGGTGCGGAGTTCCTCGCGCGCCGCATCGCCGGCGCCCACGCCGGAGCGGGCCAGCCCGGTTCCGTGGCGCGCGCCGCGTCGTTCGCGCACCTCGTACACCGCACGGTGGGGGACGGACCGTTCCTGCACGCTCTGCGTTCGCGCGCGGCGTCCGACAGCCCCGACGCGTTCGTCGACGCCCTGTCGAAGGCCGCCGATCGCGACGTCGCCGCGCTGGCCGCGCCGTGGCTCACGGGGTCCGGCGTTCCGCTCATCGCACTCGAATCGAGCTACGACGCCGGAGCGCGTGAACTCGTCGTCGAGGTCTCGCAGCGCCAGTCCTCGAGCGGTTCCAGCGTCCACGTCTACCGCGCCGACGTCGAACTCGAGATCTCGAGCGGTCCGCGCATCGACCGCCACCTGGTCGAGCTGAACGCCCGTCGCGTGACGGTGCGCCTGCCGCTGGACGAAGCGCCCGACTGGATCGCCTTCGATCCCTCGCAGCGCCTGCCGCACCAACTGGCCACGACGCCGCCGCGCAGCGAGCTCTTCGCCCGTGCCACGCGCGCACCCGCGCCCAGTAGCCGCATCGAAGCGCTGCAGCAGCTCGCCACCCTCGCGCGCGCCGCGACGTCCGACACGACCCGTCGTCTGTTGACCGCTCAGTTGACCGACGCGGTGACGCGCACGGGGTCGGCCTGGGTCCGCCAGGTCGCCGCTCGCGAGCTCGGCACCATCGGCGGTCTCGAGGCGCGCGCCGTTCTCGAGCGCGTCACGCGCCGCGACGCGAGTGCCGACGTGCGGGCCACCGCGCTGCGCGGACTCGTGCGTTGGGCGCCGGACGTGGCGCTCGGCCACCTGTCCGACGAGGTCTTCTCCGAGCCGGACACGACCTACGTGGTGCGCGCCGCCGCCGCCGACCTGTTCGCGGCCGCCGAACCCGATCGCGCCGGGATCTGGCTCGCCGATCGCCTGACGCTCGACTCGCCGCACCAGCGCCTGCGCGCGCACCTGCTCGACCTGTGGAGTCGCACCGGGACGCCCGGCGCGCGCGAGACGCTGGCCGGTTGGCTCGGCGATCGCCTGGCGGCCGAGGCCGTGCGCACGGTCGCCGCGCGGCGTTCGGTCGAGATGGCGGCGCCCGGTCGCGAGGCGCCGCTCGAACTCCTGGCGGTACTCTCCGACCCCGACGCCCGTTGGCGCGAAGCGGCGATCGCCGCGCTCGGACGCTACCGCAGCGGCGACGCGCGCGAGGCACTGCGGAGCTTCGCGGCCGAGGCCTCGTCGACGACCGAGGCGCGGGCGGCCGAAGCCGCGCTGACGCGCTATTGAGCGAAACGCCGTCTCCGCCCGTCGAGCCTTCCGCGGCCGAGCCCGCCGCCGCCAGCCCCGAGCTGGTGGTGGCGGCGGCTCCGCTCGTGCGCGACATGCGCCAGTCCCTGCGCTCCGAGCTGGGGGCCTTCTCGCTCTACTCGCTGTTGCCGCGTGTGACGCGCGACGCCGAGGTGCGGCGCCTGCTCGCCGAGCTGCGGCGCGACGAGACCGAGATCATCGCGCGCGTCAGCCAACTGACGACCGAGCTCGGCGGGACGCCCGAGCACAGCCGTTGGACGCGCAGCCTCGTGGCCTGGGGACTGGTCATCGCGACGCCCGTCATCGGCGTGCGCTTCTCGCTGCGCCTGTGCTGCGAGGCGGCGTCGACCGTTTCGCGCTGGTACGCGGAGTACGCGGCGTTCTGCTACTCGCTCGGTGACCGCGACCGCGTGCAGCGCTTCAGCGACCTGTCGATGACCAAGCGCATCCACGCGACGCGCCTGCGCACGTTCGTCGACAACCTGCCGATGCGCGGCGGCGAGGACTGAGCGACGCCGCGCGGCCGACGGGGCGTGGCGCGGCGCGTCGCGGACCGAACGGCAGCGGCCCCGACGTTCCCGACGACGCCGTCACTCGCCGCGCAGTCGCAGCGCCTCGACGCGCTCGCGAGCGGCGAGGAACGACGGGAACAGGTGCAGGCACTCGCGGTAGGCGCCCTCGGCCAGCGCCGGCTCGCCCCGGGCCTCGAGCGCGCGTCCGATCCAGTAGTGCACGAGTGGGCGCGTGTAGAGCGGCGAGCGTTCGTCGTCGAGGCGTCCCGCGATCGTGCGCAATCCGGCGAGCAGCTCCGCGACCTCGCGTTCTTTCGGCGCCGCGGGCTCGAGCACCGCGCGCGCGTAGAGCTCGACGCGGCCCTCGAACTCGCCGCTCAGGCCTTCGCGTCCGCTGCGGCGCGGCAGGGCGGCGCGCTCCCACTCGGCGAGCCAGTGGTTCTCCGCGCGTGCGGCGGGATCGTCGAGGCCGAGGCGCGCGGCTTCCGTGTGGCGCGGCGTGAGGTGCCACGTGTAGAGCGGCGAACGCAGGGCCCAGATCGTGTTCGGCAGGGACAGCACGGCGAGCGCGGCGACGAGCACCGTGATCGACGGCGCGCGTCGCAGCTGCAGCCGCGCGGCGCCGAACACGAGCGGCACGACGAGCAACAGGTGCGCGGGCGCGATCATCCCGAACGTGTGGGGGCGCGGCACGCTGCCGGCCAGGGCGAGCAGCAGCGCGCCGAGTGCGACGCGCCGCGCACTCGCGACCTGCATGCGCAGGGCGCCCGCGAGACCGACCGCTCCGAGGACCAGGATCGGCGCGCGCGTGACGAGCCCGCGCGGTCCGACCCACGTGTCGGTGAAGCCGCCGGTGAACGGATCGACGCCGGGTGCGAGGGCGGGGAGGTCCGCGAACGACAGGGCGTAGGCCCAGGCCGCGTCGGGCCAGCCGAACGGACCGCCGCCCGAGCCGAAGCGCGCCGCGAAGTGCACGCCGAGTGGCAGCGCGGCGCCGGCGACGAAAGGCACGAGCGCGCGGCGTTCGAGCGGCACGAGGCACAGGGCGAACGCGGCGGCCGACGGTTCGGCTGCGATCGCCAGACCCAGCGCCGCGCCACAGATCCACGGGCGGCGTTCGAGGTGCGCGAGCAATCCGAGGGCACAGCCGAGCAGCGCCAGCGGCATCCCGTTCAGCGCCGTGCCGTAGCCGAGCACCGGCGTCGCCGCGGCCACGACGACGAGGATGGTCGTGCGTCCGGACGAAACGGTGTCGAGGCGCGACAACAGGCGCGCGAACACGGCGAGCAGCAGCAGCGTGGGCAGACCGGCCACGAGCAACGTCGCGGCGCGGTAGCCACCGCCGGACCACAGGGCGCCGGCGGCCGCGATCGACGGCAACGCCGGAACCGAGGCGTACCAGCGGGCGTCCTCGTTCGCGCTGCTGTTCGTGTTCGCGACGACGCGCACGCGCTCGTCGGTGAAGCGGTCGTCCGACCGGCCGATCTCGAGCGTTCCGTGCTCGGCCAGGGCCTGGGCCGTCGCGAGGTGCGCCGCGTCGCGTCCGTCCACGGGCGCCGAGCGCGTGCACAGGAGGAGGACGAGCGCACAGACGGCGAAGAGGACGAGTCGCGCGCGCCGGGCGCCGCGGGTGTTCGAGGGCGCGTCGGGTTCGGTGGGGGCGAGGGGCGAGTCGAGGCTCTCGACCGTGCCGGACTGGACCGCATGCGACGTCGCTCCGCTCTCTTCGCTGCCTCCGGATCCGTCGACACCGTCCTCGCCGCCCGCCCGCGACGGGTTCTTCGCAGCGTCGTCGTCGGGCGCGGGCCCGTCGGCTCCTGTGCTGGCGGACGACATCCGCGTCAGTCTGGCACAGGCGAGCGCCCGCGCGATGGCAGCGCTCCGAAGCGGCTCGGGCGCGGGCGTGGACGGCTGCACGGGCGCGCTCGTTCCGGGTGCCATGCTGACGTCGCGCGCCCGCCGACCCAGCGCGCCACGCCGCCCGTGCGAGTTCGGGGCACCGTCGCGAACGGACGGTCCTGTGGCGGCGGGACGCGCCGTGCCCCCGCACTGAACCGTGTCCGCCTCAACGCAGGTCGAGCGTCACCCAGCGATCGAGAGCGAGTTCCGTCGTGTCCTCCGGCGTGAACACGCGCGGCGCCACGGGGCCGTCGGTGGCCGCGTCGTAGCCAGGCGGATGCACGACCACGCGCTCGATCCGTTCGGCCGTGCCCAGTCCGAAGTGCAGCTCGGGCGCGTTGCCGCCCAGGTAGCCGCTGCCGGCTAGCAGCGTGCGCACGAACGTGCGGCGGTCGGTGACCACTTCGACGCGCGCGCCGATGGCGTAGGTGTTCGGCGCGGGGGCGAGCAGCTTCACGCCCAGCCAGTGCCCGGCGCCCTCCGCATTCGGCGCACCCGGCTCGCGCGTGTGGTTCTCGAGCAGCCGGTAGGCCGAGTTGTTGGCCGTGACGAACAGGTCCACGTCGCCGTCGCGATCGAAGTCACACTCGATCGCGCAGCGGCTCGGCAGGTCGCGGCCGCCGTTCTCGGCGAAGGGCGCGATCTTCTCGTGGGCGACGGTGAACTTTCCGCGCCCGTCGTTGGTGAACAGATGGTCCGGCTGGCCGACGCAGATGCCGGTGCTCTCGTAGTCCGGGCTCGTGTAGCCGTTCGCGACGAAGAGATCGAGATCGCCGTCGTTCTCGAGGTCGAACAGCACCGCGGCCCAGGACGTGACACCGACGCCGTGGGGGCCGAGCCCGCTCTTCACGATCGTGTCGCGGAATGTGGCGACGCGGTGGCGCTGGCTCGCGTGGGCCTGCAGGTTCGAGGTGTACAGCGCGTTCGGCTCGAGCTCCCAGTTGGTCAGGAACAGGTCCTCGTCGCCGTCCATGTCCACATCGCCCAGCGCCACGCCCATGCCGCCGCGCGGGTCGTCCATGCCGGTCGCGAACGACACGTCGCGAAAGCGCCCGTCCTTGTTGTTCTTGAAGAGCACGTTCGGACTGACGTCGTTCGCCACGTACAGGTCGAGCCAGCCGTCGCGATCGAAGTCGAACATGATCGGCTGCATTCCGCGTCCGAGCTCGTCGGCCGCGCGCCACTCTTTCGCGCGGTCCACGAACCGCAGCCCGTCCGGCGTGGACTCGTTGATCAAGAGCTGGTTGCGCTGGCCGGGGAACGCGAAGGGCAGCATCGCCACCGGATCCTCGCGCTGGTAGGGGAGGTCCTCGAGCGACGGCATCTGGGACTCGTCGTACTCGAGGTAACTGGTGACGTAGAGGTCGAGGTCGCCGTCGTTGTCCACGTCGCCCGCGCAGATTCCCGCGGACCACAGGTCGCCGCCGACGCCCGCGGTCGCGCTCACGTCCACGAGCTTCGGGGTGCCGTCCGTGCTCTCTTCGAGCCGATTCTCGAACAGCACGTCCGCGCCGTAGTTGGCCACGAACAGGTCGAGGTCGCGATCCCCGTCCGCGTCGAGGAACAGCGCACCCATGCCGGCGCCGGTGTCCGCGCCGCCCCAGGTGTCGGTGACGTCGGTGAAGGAGCGCGTGTCGCGCGCAAGCATGGAGGCGTCGTTCTCGAACAGTCGATTCGTCGGAATGGGCGAGCCCTCTCGTCCTCCGCCCTGGACGACATAGATGTCGTTCCAGCCATCGAGATCGACGTCGCCCCACGCCGCCCCCGGACCCATCGTCGGCCGGATGTCGAGCTGCTCGTCGGGGCCCTCGAGGTGGACCGCGCGCGCGAGCGAGTCGCCGTCGAATGCGACACGATTCCGCAGTGGCTCGATCGATTCCACGGCTGCGTCGAGGAAGAAACCGGACGGGTCTGCCCGACGCAGTAGGGCCATGGAGTCCGCCGCATCGACGAAGGTCACGACGTAGGTCACCGTCGTTCCCGCGGCCGCCTCGATGGCATCGAAGCGAAGTCGGTGGAACTCGGCGTCCGCGAGGTCGACAGCACCCTGCACGTGCGCGACGAGCTCGGAGGGCGGTTCCGACGGCGGCGGTCGTATCCCCTCGACAAGGATCGGAGGAAGGGGGCTTCGTGTTGGAGTGAGGAACAGCTGATCGACTGCCCACACCCAGATCTCAGATGCCGACGTCGAACCGAGGTTCGTGCGCATTCCGAGGCCGGTCCGCGGGTCGCGTTCTCCGTGCACGTGTTCAGCGAGTGGACCTCCGAGCGCGACCCACTCGGAGAACTCGAGTCCCGGGGTGCGTGTCGCTCCGCCTCGACCACCGGGAGCGATCGCCACCAGCGAGAGTCCAGGGTCCTGCGGGTCATCGAGGCAGAGTTCCAGCAGATCGACGGATGCATGGATCCCATCGCGACGTGCGAGCCGCGGCACTGCGTCGCTTCGACGCTCCCCCGTTTCGAACTCGAGGATCCTCGTTCGAGGCAGCTCCGGCGGCCCCAGGAGGACGAAGACACCATCGACCTGCGCCAGCTGATGGTCGCTGGGGTGGACGCAGGCCTGCACGAGCAACGTGGCCGGCGTGCCACCGCGCGGCGTGACGGTGGCGATTTCGATACCGTCCGGACCGACGTCGGGTCGAACGACGACTTCCGAACGGCTGATGATCGGGAGGAGGACCGACCGGACCGGGACACGCACGTCGACGGTCTCCCACCCTTTCGCACTCCGAACGACGAGCGTTCGCGCCTCGGACGGAGTTCGCGCCTCGCCTTCCGGTTCTACCCAGCCGTAGTCCGCGCCGGACTGCTTCGGATCGGTCGAAACCTCGTCCTGAACGCAACTCGCGCCGGACCCAGGGCCCAGCGCGAGTGTCATGGCGGCGATCGTGATCAGCATGCCAGGCATGCTACGGGCCGCGGCCGGTGGTGGGGGAGCCTTGCGGCCCCCGGCTCACCGGCGCTGGAACGAAAGCTCCCTCAGAGCTTCACGTCCCTGAGCTCACCGATGGCGAAGTCGAGCGAGCTCTCCTCCTCCACGTTGATCAGGCGGCCGGTGCCCTTGAAGTGGTTGAACAGGAGCGCGCCCGTGAGGATGCGTCCGTCGCGGAAGAGCAGCGTCACCTTGTCGGCGGTCTGGGCGGTCATGAGGAGGTCGTAGAGCGCCTCGGTGTCCAGGGCCAGCGCGGGTGCGGTGCGGGTGAGGGTCGGCATGGGATGTCCTTCTCGTGGGGAACAGGATGGCGGCCCCCATAGGGTTGGGGGAGGGCCGCGGTGGTCGGTGGTGTCGCCGTCGGTGGTGTGGCCGTCGGCGGTGTGGCAGTCGGTGGGGTGGCGCGCGTTGGGATGGCGCGCGATCAGCTGCCGGTTCCGGCGCCGGCGCCGACGCGCGGCAGCCAGGCGTCCAGGTCGCGGACGAGGAAGTCGGACCAGGTCTCGTAGTTCGCGCCGTCGGTGCGCAGCAGGGCCAATTCGTCGCGCGACACGTAGTGGCCTTCGAGCACGTCCTGCTCGCGTACGCGCACCTCTTCGGGCAGGTCGAGGAACTGGACCAGGCCCACGTGCACGGCGCCCACGTCGTTCGAGTCGTCGTTGATGATCCCGACGGGCGTGGGGGCGGTGCGCAGGCCGGGTACGAACAGCTCTTCGTCGAGCTCGCGCAGGGTGCCGCGGTCGCAGATGCGCGCGCGGTCGCCGCCCACCAGGTCGCACGGGTTGAGGTGCCCGCCCACGCCGATGGTGAGCTTGTTCGCGAGGCGCGCTTCGCCGCCCTTCTTCGTGCGCGTCAGGAGCAGCACGCGTTCGCCGCAGGTGACGGCGGTGTACGGAATGACCTGCTTCCAGCGCGGCTCGCGTTCGGCGGCTTCGCGCTCGACGAAGAAGCCAGAGGTGGCGACGCGCTCGAGGAACGGCGCGCGCTCGAAGCCGGCACCGAACGGCACGAACCCCTGCGGATAGCGCGTCGGGAACAGCAGCTCGCGCGGGACCACGTAGACCGCCTCGAAGGGCTTCGCGTCGACGGGTCGGGCGGCGGTGTTCGGGGTGGTGGAGGTCACGGTGCGGGTCCTCGGATCCTGTGAAGCCCAGGAAAAGGGCGGAGCAGTCTAGCAGCGCCGGGGCAGCGCGGGGGGCCGCCTGTGTCGCCGTCGGATCGAAGCGAAGACAGGCACGGGGGTGGCACCCAGGTCGCCGCCGTGCGCCGCAGCTGTCACCACATCTCGTGGCGCTCACTCGGGCGGAGCACCATATCTGGTGCCTTCGGGCCGGCGCTGCTCGAGATCCTCCCTGTGGTCCACGGCGTCTCGGCCGAGAGATCGGCCCCCGCTCGGAGGCGGGCCGACCCTCGGCGGCCGCAGGCTCGAACGCTCCGCGGCACCCGGATGGACGCGGGGCGGGCGGAGCCCCGGCCGGGCCCGCGCCGGACGCCCGAGCGAGGTGGATGCGAGCGGCCCTCGTAAGCCGGATCCTGTTCCCGCGCGCCCCGGCGAACCGGAGCGGCGGGGGCGACCATTTCTCTAGGGCCGCACTCGCGCGCGGCCTCGAACGACCTACCCGGGGGCGACGCGAGCCGCGCCAAACGCCCCCCTATGCGGTCTTTCTCCGGGTGGGGTTTACCGTGCCGGGCCTGTCACCAGGACCCGCGGTGCGCTCTTACCGCACCGTTTCACCCTTGCCGCCCACGCCCGAGGACGTGGGAGGCGGTCTGTTCTCTGTGGCACTTTCCCTGGCCTCGCGACCGGTTGTCGTTAGCAACCACCCTGGCTCGTGGAGTCCGGACTTTCCTCGGCCGACCCGTGAGGATCGGACGCGGTCGCCCGGGCCACTCGCATCCGCGCGCGAGCATAGCGTGGTCCTGGGTTCGTTCGTTGGTGAAGGCCGAAGGACCCTCCCAGCGCGCCAGCGGCGGCTGGCCGGAGCCCGGGGCCACAGCGGCGCGGCGGAGCGCGACGTTCGATCCGAGAGCCCGTGGGCCGTTCGGCGACGGATCGGGCCCCTGGGACCCTGGGGCTCGCCATCTCGCACCAGCGAACGAGGCCAGTACCGAGGGTTGGTAGCCTGCCGGGCCCGAACGGCGGATCGACCGCCACCCACCTCTGCCGCAGGCCTCCCGATGACCGTCTCCTCCTTCGTCACCAATCTCGAGCTCCGCGAGTCCAACCCCGACGGAACCGAGGGCGCCGGACTCTCGCACACCGCCGAGGGCATGTTCCTCCTGCACGTGCTCGAGCTGGCCGGCGTCGGCGAGCCCACCGGTGCGATCACGATCGTGCACGGCGCCGGCGGACATGGCGCGCTCTACCAGGGGCCGGGCGAGTACTTCGCCGAGCGCGGCTGGGCCGTCGCGCTGCCCGACCTGCGCGGCCACGGCAACAGCGAAGGTCCGCGCGGTCACTGCTGGGGCCTGCCCGAGCCGGTGCGCGACCTGGACTCGATCTGCGACCACCTGGCCTACCGTCTGCCGGACGCGCCCAAGGTCGTCATCGCCACGGGCCTCGGCGCCCTGTTCGCGATCGCCTACGCCCTCGCCCTGCCCGATCGCGTGGCGGCGCTGGTCCTGATCTCGCCCGTCCTCGCGCCGAAGCTGGTCGAGCCGCCCAAGGCCGGTGGCTTGAAGGCGATGTTCCAAAAACCCAAGCCGCTCGACGTCGGTCCGCTGGGACTCGCGTCGCACCAGCTCACCGCCGAGGAGGCCGCTGGCGCCAACTGGGAGGGCAACCCGCTGGTGCACGACCTGGTCACGCGGCACACGGCGCAGATGCTGCCGCGCGAAGCCGCCGACGTTGCGGCGCGCGCGAAGCAACTCGCCGTGCCGACGCTCGTGCTGCACGGCGCGGACGATCCGATCGGCGATCCGGCGGCCTCGAAGGCGCTGGCCAGCGAGCACGTCGAGGTGCGCCTGATCGAGGGCCGCAAGGGCGACCTGTTGCGCGAGCGCGACTGGAGCACGCGCTGCGACGAGATCGCGGCCTGGCTCGAGTCCAAAGTGACCCGTTGAGCGGCCCGCTGCGCGCTCACTCGCCCGCGTCGAGTTCGCGCAGACGCTTCACCTTGGCCTGCTTGCGATAGCTCTCGTCGATCCAGTCCTTGAAGAGGTCGACGGGGATCGTGCCCTTCTCGATCGTGGCCGTCACCCAGCCCCACTTGCCGAGTCCGTAGCCGGTCGGTTCGCAGAACGGCAGCTCGAGCGCCTGTGCGGACGAGTGGGGGAGCCGGCACGAGATCGAGAACGGTCCGGCCTCCGCGGGGAGGTAGGCGAACGTCTTGTCGTCCACCGCGAGGTCGGCGTGGTTCGGCCACGGACTCTTCAGGTGCGCGCCGGGGTACGACAGGCCGAACGCCCGCAGTTCGGCGAGCGCCTTCTCGCTCTTCGCGCTCATCGCGGCTCGCCCGATTCGATCCAGTCCTGCAGCAGCACCGCCGCGGCCGCGCTGTCGCGGTGCTTCAGCATCTCGCGGAAGCTCGCGCCCTCCTCGCGCAGTCGCGACTCGGCCTCCTTGCTGGTGAGGCGCTCGTCGTACGGAACGACCTCGAGCCCTGCGAAGCGCGCGCGCAGCCTCTCCGCGAAGGCCTGGGTGTAGTCGGTCTGCGGACCGCCGGTGCCGTCCATGTTGAGCGGCCACCCGAGCAGCAGCACGTCGACGTCGCGCTCGTCGAGCAGTCCCGCGACGTGGTCGAGCAGCTTGTCGCTCGTGCCGTCGATGCGCGGACACTCGAGCAGCGTGATCGACAGCCGCAACCCGTCGGCCACGGCGAAGCCGGTCTTCTTCGTTCCCAGGTCGATCGCGAGGACGGCACCCATGGTCGTGGCGCTCGCGCCTAGAGGAATCGGCCGCCGCTCTGGCGCAGGCGGTCCACCACCTCGCGCACGTCCTGGTCGCGTCCGCGCGGACAGACCAGTGTCGCGTCGCCCGAACGCACGACCACCAGGTCCTTCACGCCGATCAGTGCCACGACCTCGTCGGACTCGGCGTGCACGATGCAGCCGCTGCTGTCGACCGCGACGAGTTCCGCGTTCCCGTTCGAGAAGTTGCGCCAGTTGCCGTCGCCGTCGGGCGCGTTCAGGTCCTCGAGCGCGGTCCAGGATCCCACGTCGCTCCAGGTGTAGTCGATGGGCACGGTCTTGATGTCACTGGCCTTCTCCATCAGCGCCACGTCGACCGGAGCCGCGCGCAGGGCCGGGTAGACCGCGTCCACGTCGCCCTGGCCGTCGACCAACGCGCGCAGCGGCTCGAGGATGTCGCCCGCGTGGGCCTCGAAGCCGGCCAGCACGTCCGAGCCGCGCCACAGGAAGATGCCCGCGTTCCACAGGAAGTGGCCGGTGGCGAGGAACTCTTCGGCGCGGGCGCGGTCGGGCTTCTCGACGAAGCGCGCCACTGCGTGCACGGCGTGCCCGTCGCGCTCGCCCAGCACGGCGCCGGTCTCGATGTAGCCGTAGCCGGTGGCCGGGTGCGTGGGGCGCACGCCGAACGTGAAGAGTCCGCCGTTGGCGCGCGCTTCGTCGCAGGCGGCGCGCACCGTGGCCTCGAAGCGTTCGACCGGAGCGATGACGTGGTCGGCCGGACACACGAGCTGCAGCGAGCCGGGTGCGCGGCGTTCGACCTCGAGCGCCGCCCACGCGACGCACGCGGCCGTGTTGCGCGCACAGGGTTCCTCGAGCACGTTCTCGTGCGGCAGTTCGGGCAGGTGCTCGCGCACGAGCGCCGCTTGGTCGCGGGCCGTCACGATCAACACGCGCTCGATCGGCACGAGTCCCGCGAGGCGCTCGACGGTCTGCACGAGGAGCGGCTTCTGTGAGCCCATCGGCAGGAACTGCTTGGGACGCGCGGCGCGGCTGGCGGGCCAGAAGCGCGTGCCCGAGCCGCCGGCCATGACGACGGCGAAGAGGTCCTTGACCTGGTTCGAAGCGGTGGTCGACATGGAACGGCCGGGATCAGAACCGCTCGGGGAGCGGCGTGGTGGGGGGCAGGGGAAGTTGGAGCTTGCCGTTCGAACCGCCGCGGAAGAGGGCGGTGACGACGCTGGCCAGCTCGATGCGCGGGCGGTCGATCGAGCCGCCGATGCGGATGCTCACGAGTCGACTCTGGAACCAGTAGAACAACTGCGACAGCAGGGGGACGCGGTCGACCAGCGAGTAATGCAGGTCGAAGCGTTGGTCGAGGGTGCCGTCGGCGTCCACGTAGCCGTCGCCCATCAACTTGACGAGCGGACTGCGGGCGACGGCGTCCTTCAGGTACAGGCGGCCGCCGCGCAGATCGAGCCGCGTCGACATCCAGTCGAAGGTCGCGGTCGCGTCGAGGCCGAGCACCGCGAACACCTCGCGCACGACCGGGACGGACCACAGGCGCGCCTCGTCGAGCCGCACCTCGGCCACGCCGCGCAGGGCCGAGAGGCGATCGTCGCGACCGCGCGCGAGTTGGACGTAGCCGGAGAGCTTGCCGCGGCTCTGGACCTGACTGCCGAAGAGGCGTCCGATGAGATCGCCCACGTCGACGCGGTCGAGCCGCAGTCCGAGGAGGAAGCTCGAGACCTCCCCGAACTCGAGTCGCAGGGCTTCGGTCCCCGACGCCCCGGGGCGCCGCGAACCTTCGATGAGTTGGTCGTTGCCCATCGTCGCGGTGGACAGACCGACGATGGTGCCGCCACCCAACTCGCCCATCAGCTCGTCGATCACGAGGCGTTCGCCGTCGAGTTCGATCCGGGCGCTGGTGCGCGCGAGGCTCTGCTCGGCCACGTCGCCGTAGGCGTCCACCAGCCGAGCCGACGCGCGCACGCCGTTCGCGTCCGCGACGAGGTCGTCGACCTCGAGCCGCGCCGAACGCAGGCGGATCGGCAGCGAGTAGTGGGCGTAGAGATCGTGCGGCACGAGCACGCCGCGCGCGCGCGTGACCGGCGTGCCGTCCACGTCGAGGCCGACCGCGAGCTCGACCCCTTCGACGTCGATCAGGCCGCGCCAGCGGTGTTCGGAGGCCCAGCGCGCCACTTCGAGGTCGTCGCGCACGAGTTCGCGCGGGTCGAGACGCAGGTTGCGGGCGAACGCGCGCGCGGTGAGGCGCACCTCGATCGGTCGACCGTCGGCGCCGTCGGGCAGGCTCATGGACGTGGCCGCCGCCGAACCGTTGGGGTCGAGGATCAGGCGCACGTCGCGCAACGTGAACGGACTGTTGGCGAGTCGACCATCGATGGCGTCGGACTCCACGCGGCCCGCGACCAGGTGCAGCGCTCCCTCGAGGTCGGTGATCTCGACTCCGCCGGCATCGACGTCGTTGCCTCGCAGTCGCGCTTCGGCGTCCTCGAGTCGTAGGTCGGCGTTCGGGCTCGAGCCGACGCGCGCCCATCCGTCCAGAGCACCGCGCACTTCGAAGCTCGGCTCGACGTCGAGTGCCGCGAGGTAGGTCGGATCGGTCGGGCGCAGGCCCGCGACGCGCACGTGCGCCGTGTAACCACCGTTCGGCCCGGTCTCGCCGCGCAGCGACCAGTCGGTTCCCAGTTCGTCGCGCGCCGCAGCCGCGATGCGCACCTCCCACGGTTGGACCGGGACCGCGCTCTCCGCGTCGCCGCGCGCACGTCGACGGGTGGCGACCACCTGGGCGCAGTTCGGATCGAGAACGCTCGGCCCCGCGAGCGCGACGCCGCGGTAGGCGGCCTCGAGACCCGTGGCGCGCACCTCGATCCGCTCGTCCGCGGCACCGCCGAAACGCGCGACACCGCTGTGGAACTGGACCTCGAGCCGCGCCTCGAGGCCGAACTCGTCGAGGCTCGCACGCAGGGTCGGATCGGCGTCGAGGTACGGCGCGAGCAGTTCGTCACCCGTGGACAGTCCGTCGGCGACCACGTCCCACTGGGCGAGGGTGCCGCCGAGCGTCGCCGACGGATCGAGCGGATCCGCCGAGCGCAGGGCGCCCGTGACTTCGATGTTCGAGCCGCTGCGACCGACGAACGCACCGTCCAGGTCGAGCGCGAAGCCGAACGCTCGGCGCTCCACGTCGTCGTCGCCACCCAGGCCACCGGTCGACGCGCCCATGCGCACCACGACGTTGCCGTCGACCTCTTCGAAGTCGAAGGCGTTGCCGATCAGGTCCTCCGCCAGGTGTCCGGCGAGGT
Organism: Rohdeia mirabilis; assembly: GCA_007750655.1. GTDB lineage: Bacteria > Planctomycetota > UBA1135 > UBA1135 > Rohdeia > Rohdeia mirabilis. The sequence continues at coordinate 3,457,281 of CP036290.1, read as the reverse complement.
CGGCCACGGTGGCGTCGACCGACACGACGACGCCTTCGAGCAGCGGACTCTGTTCGATCTCGACCCGCGCTTCGGCCACGCGGCCGGCTCTCGGACCCACGATGGCGTCCAGGTCGATGCCGGCGCCGGTCGCGAACACGGCCGCGGTCAGGCGCTCGTCGATCGGCACGTCGCGCGCAGCGATCTTGAAGTGCATCGGTGCGCGCCTGTCGGCTGCGCGATTCCCGCGGGCGTCGGGCGGCAGCGGCGAGGCCAACCAGCCTTCGACGTGCACTCTCGCGGTGCGGGCGTCCGGGCGCTCGGCGCCCGCCGCCGCGGGCACGTACCCGTCCGCTCCGAGCACGCCCAGGCGATCGTGTCGGACTCCGTCACCGACGTGTCCGTAGACCACGCGTCCCTCGAGACCCTCGACGGGCAGCGGGAAGCCGCTGAGTTCGCCGTCCGCGTTCGGCCAGCCGTCGATCGACATCGCGAGGGCGCCGTTCGGGCGTCCGACGAGCGCGAGGTCGCTGGTCCAGGTCGGAGCCATCTCGTCGCGCCGGACCGCGCGTCGGATGCGCAGTCCGAGCCACGCGTCGGCCGCTCCCTTCGCCCCGAGCGCCTCGAACGTGCGGTCGACCACGTCCTGCTGGCCGGCGACGATCCGACCGACCAGGGCCTGCACCGTCGCGCCGACCGGACGATCGAGCGTGCACAGGTGGATGTCGCCGAAGGGGGCGGCGAGCGCGTCCGGCTCACCTGGCATCTGGTCCCCACCGCGCCACCCGATCCGCACGCGCTGGCCGTCCCAGACGACGTCGCCCTGGATCCGTCCGTCCACGTGCCCCAGGTCGTTCGTCTCGTCCGGGCGCCAGGTGAGGCGGCCCTTCACCGCGCCCTCGGTCAGGTCGAGTTCCGGTGCCGAGGCGTCGACGGCCAGGTCGAGCGCTTCGAAGCTCAGGTCGATGGAGTCGACGCGATCGGTCCGTCCGCGAGCGCGCGCGCGGACGGAGAGTCGACCGGTCGACTCGAAAGCGGGGAGCGTCGCGCGCTCGGTCTTCGAGTGCGCCGACAACGCTTCGAAGATCGGGCCGATGGGCGTGAACGGAAGATCGTCGGCCGCGACGTCGATCGTGGACTCGCCGTCGTCGTACAGGCGCCCGCGTCCCTCGAGGCGACCGGTCCGACCCTGGCGGTCGCGGGCCGACGCGACGAGCGTCAGGCGGCCCTCCTCGATCACGTCGAGCCGCAGGTCGAGCGTCGCGAGCGGCGTGTCGGACGCGGCGGTGCGAAGTTCGAGGTCGTAGATCTCGAGCCGCGCGCGCTCGGCCAACTGGTCGGGGCGCGCGCCGCCGTCCTCGTCCGCGGTTCCGGCGCGGGGCGTGAGCGCCGCGACCAGCGCCGGTGAGAGCGTGAGCCTTCCGCCGCGCACGACGACCCGCTCGAGCACCGGGCGACCGAGGCCGAACGGCGACAGCGTCACCGCCGCTCGCTCGGCGCGGCCCAGTTCGTCGCCGTCCATCGACCACGTGAGGCCGTCGATCTCGATCGACGGGCCGCCCAGGTCCAGTCGGCACGCGTCGACGACCCAGTCGCCCTCGGGCAGCACGCGGTCGAGAGCGATCTCGACCGCGCGCGCGGTGAGACCCGTGCGTTCGGTGATCTCCACCGCGAGCAGCATCGCGATCAGGACCAGTGCGGCGACCGACGCCAGCCGCTCGAGGAAGCGCCAGCAGAGCTTCATGCTCCCACGCTCGATCGCTCGTCGGTCGTCATCGTGTTGGGTCGATCGTGCGCAAGGGTGAGGTGGAGGAGCGCGCCGCCTCCGGCCGGGTAGGACGTCCGCTCGCCCGGCGCTCAGCGCGCGGACGTCGGCTCGGGCACGAGAGCGTCGCGGTGCTCGCTGCGGACGGTGACGCGGGGGACGCGCCGGCCGAGATTGCACGTGATCTCGTAGGGAATGGTCCCACAAACCCGGGCCAGTTCGAGGGCGTCGATCGACTGCTCGCCCTGGCGCCCGAGGACGGTCACCCGATCGCCGACCTCGACCCCGGGGACGTCGGTGACGTCGATCGTCGTGTAGTCCATCGAGACCCGGCCGATCACGGGGACCCGCTGGCCGCGCACGAGGACCTGGGCGCGGTTGCCGGCCCGCCAGTTCATGCCGTCGTCGTAGCCCACGGGCAAGGTCGCGACGCGCGTCGGGCGCTCGGCGCGCCACGTGCCGTCGTAGCCGATCGGCGTGCCCGTGGGAACGTCCTTGAAGAACACGACACGGGTGGAGAACGACAGGATCGGACGCAGGTCGCTGTTTTCGTCGACGCCTTCGGCCAGCATGCCGAAGGCCGCGATGCCGGCCCGCACCGCCAGGCGCGTCGGCAGCTCGAGGGAGGCGAGGGTGCGCGCGCCGCCGGAGAAGAGGCTGGCCGAGTTCGCGGCGTGGACGAGGCCCGGCAGCTCGCCGCGCTCGGCCAGGGTGCGGCACAGTTCGCCGAAGCGCTCGAACTGCCGCGCGCCCTCCTCGTCGCGCAGTCCGCGGGAGGGTGCGATGTGGGTCATCAGGCCGACCACTTCGATACCCGACATCGAGCGCAGCGCGTCGATCAGCACGTCGGCCCGTTCGCAGGGTACGCCCAGTCGCCCCATGCCGGTGTCGGCGTTCAGGTGCACGCGCGCGCGGCTGTCGCGCCGGCGCGCCAGGGCGTCGAGGTGGAGGCAGCGATCGGTGGAGTGGACGCAGATCTCGATGCCGTGGTCGAGGACCACCTCGGCTTCCTCGTCGACCAGGGTGCCGAGGAGCAGGATTCGCCCGCTCACCCCCGCGCGACGCAGCTCGACGGCCTCGGCCGCGGTGCCCACGCAGAAGCCGTGGACGCCGCGGGCCTGGGCGCAGAGCGCCAGACGCACGGCGCCGTGTCCGTACGCATCGGCCTTCACGACGAGCATGACGTCCGTGCCCGCACCGGCCGCGGCCGCGATGCGATCCAGATTCCACTCGAAGGCGTCGAGGTCGATCTCCGCCCAGCCCCTGACCCGTTCCATGACGGGCAGACTAGCGCCGCGCGCCGTACCGACGTGCTGGTGCGAATCGCCCGATTTCGCGAGGGAGACGCCGAATGGGGCCGGAACTCGCGTGGGGTCGCTCGCGCCGAGCGCTCCACCGGGTCCACGAGGTCGGATTCGTGTCAGATGCTGGAAAACGGCACGGAAAGGGGCGTTCGTGCCTTTCCTCGGGGCTTGCGCGCGTTGACTCGCGCGGGCACACGGTCCCAAGCTCTCTGGCGTTCCCATCGAGTTCGGGCACGAGAGCCCGATTCGCAGCGTTTCTCGGATCTTCCGGGTGCTCGGATCGGCCGCCTCCGAACACCGGAACGACCTCGTCCGCGACTGGTTCGCCGACGTCGTCCGCTCCGGACCGTCGCGCGCGGTACTCCCGACCGCGACTTCCATATCCCTACGAAAGACCAGAGCGAGGCCGCACGGCCTCCTCGAAACCCCCACACACGACCATGGCCAAGAAGAAAGCCAAGAAGAAGGTGACCCGCCGCGCGGCCAAGAAAGTCACCCGCCGCCCCGCCGCCCGCAAGAAGACCAGCGCCGCTGACTTCATCATCAGCAAGAGCCGCACCAAGGCCGCCGCTGGCATCAACGTCTCCGGCGAGTTCTACGCCGCCCTCGACGCCGCCGTGCGCTCGATGATCGCGACCGCCGAGCGTCGCGCCACGGACAACGGCCGCAAGACCCTGCGCCCGCACGACCTGTAGGACGTTCGTTCGACGGGCCGCGCTCGTTCGAGCTGGGCCCACTCGAGGAGGCCGGAGCGACGCTCGTCGCTTCGGCCTTCTTCATGTGCGGCCGTCTTCTCGAGAGGCCTTCGCACTCGGGCCGCTCGTGCCGGGCCCGAGCGCCGATCAGTCTCGGGTACTCGCCGCGGTGGAGGCGGGCGCCGATCCGCGCGGTGCCCTCGGCTCGAGTCAGCGCTTGCGCGTGCGTCCTTCCCAGGCCCGCAGGTACAGAGGCTCGACGTCGGCCGGGGCCTGGGCCGGCCGCGCGGCGCCGAGCGCGATCAGGTCGGTCGCGCGGGGGGCGAGCTCCGCGCTGCGCACCCCGTCCGCCCACGCGAACCGCTCGCGGCTGCTCGCGTCGCACAGGACCTGCGTTCCGTCGAAGCGCAGCGTGCGTCCGGCGGCCTCCTCGAGCGTCAGGGAGGTCGGTTCGAACAGCGCGCGCAGACCGTCGCCCGCGCGTTCGTACTCGGCCAGGTCGAAGCGTCCGCCGCGCGCGTCGCACAGCACCTGCACGCGTGCGTCGGCACGTTCGGTCGAGCGCAGCGCACGAAGGGCCGCCGCTTCGAAGGACGGGACGCCGACGATCTCGGCGCCGCTGCCCTGGACGAGCCCCAGAGCCGTGGCGACGCCGACGCGCATACCCGTGAGGCTTCCGGGTCCGACGCCGACGACGACGCGCACCAGGGCCTTGCGATCGACGCCCAGTTGCTCGAGGAGCACGCCGAGCGCGGGCAACAGATCGCTGGCGTGCGCGCGTTCGCCGTCCAGCCCGCGTTCGAGGGTCCTTCCGCCGGAGCGAGCCGCCACCGTCGGACGGCGCGTCGAGGTCTCCAGCGCGACCACGAGGCCGCGCCCCGGTCCACCGCTGCCGGCGCCCATCGTCGTCACGAGTGTCGCTCTTGGCTGACGCGCGCGATGTTCTCGACGAGGTGCGCAGCGATGCGTTGCGCGCGCGCGCCGATGTCGCCCCGATCGGGGCCTTCGACCATGACGCGCGCCAGGGACTCGGTGCCCGAGTAGCGCAGCAGGATGCGTCCGCTGTCGCCCAGCTCGGCCTCCTCGGCGCGGACGAGCTCGAGCAGCCCCGGAACGTCCTCGAGCGCCGGCTTGCTCTCCACCTGCACGTTGAGCAGCACCTGCGGCAGGGCCTGGAAGTCGCTGGCCAGCGTCGACAGCGAGCACTTGCGTCGTTGGAGGGCCTCCAACACGCGCAGCGCCGTGAGCTGTCCGTCGCCGATCAGGGCGTTGTCGTTGCCGAACACGATGTGTCCGGACTGTTCGCCGCCCAGGCTGAACTCGTTGGCGCGCATGGCCTCGACGACGTGCTTGTCGCCGACCCCGACCGTCACGACCTTGACGCCCAGGCGCGCGAGCGCGAGATGGAGTCCCTTGTTGCTCATCACGGTCGCGACCACCGTGTCCTCGCTGAGCTTGCGCCGTTCGGACAGATCGCGCGCCAAGAGGGTCAGCAGCGCGTCGCCGTCCACGAGCCGGCCGATCTCGTCGACCATCAGGCAACGGTCGCCGTCGCCGTCCAGTGCGATGCCGGCGTCGGCGGACACCGTGCGCACTTCGCTCTGCAGGCGATCGGGGTGGGTCGAACCGCAGTCCGCGTTGATGTTCTCGCCGTCGGGCGACGCGCCGATCGACGTGACGCGCGCGCCGAGTCTGGCGAACAAGCGCGGAGCGATGCGACTTCCACCGCCGTTCGCGCAGTCGACGACCAGGTGCAGGCCCGTCAGGTCGAGCGAGCCGGCCTGCTTGAGCAGGAGCTCGAGATAGCGCTGCTCGACCGTGGGATCGTGGACGGGAGCCGTGCCGCTCTCGATCGGATCAGGCGCCTGCGCGAGCCGTTCCTCGATGGCGCGCTCCTGCTCGGCGTCGAGCTTCACGCCGCGCGGACCGAAGATCTTGATGCCGTTGTCGGCGGCCGGGTTGTGGGACGCGCTGACCATGATGGTGACGCGCGCACCGCTGTCGCGACCCACGCGCGCCAGGCCCGGCGTCGTGATCAGTCCGGCCGAGCGCACGCCGAACCCGACCGAACCGAGTCCGCGGGCCAGCGCCGCCTCGATCCAGGTGCCCGAACGACGTCCGTCGTTGCCGAGCAGGGCGATCGGATCGCGCGCGCGACCTTTCAGGACGTGTCCGATCGCGGCGCCGAGTGCGGACACGCGGTCTTCGCGCAGCGGTCCATCGCCCGCTTTGCCGCGGATGCCGTCGGTGCCGAACAGTGAGGCGCTCATCGTTCCCTCGGGGGGGTGCAGAGGAACCGTAGTGGGGAGCGGGTCGAGGTCGCCCGCGTCAGTCTTCGTCGTTCGCCGGAACCAGGAAGATCAAGGACTCGCCGATCGGCTTCACCGTCAGCTCCGACCATTCACTGAGCCTAGCGGGATCCAGCTTCAGTTCCTGCAGCGATTCGGGATCGTCGAAGTCCTGCCGCAGGTAGTAGCGCACCTCGACGCCGACCGACGTGGCCTGCGCGTCGGGCGGCGGGGCGTCCGAGATGTCGACGTAGGCCACGAGGTTGCGCTGGGTGAAGTTGTTGAGGTCGAGCTTCAGCGGCTCGGAATCCTCGTCCATCGGAATGATGCCGATGGCGACGATCTCGAAGCTGACGACCTGACTCGAGGCCGGGATCTTCCAGTGCGCGAGCTCGTCGACGCGATCCGGATCCATGCACACGAGCGAGAGCTCGATGTCCATCGGGCCTACCGAGTGCGAGCTGTACGTCACGACGGGCGAAGCCACGACCTCGGTCGCGAGACGCACGCCCGCGTTGCGCCAGCGCGGCGCCAGCTTCAACGTGTAGACCTGATTGCGTGCGGGGTCCTCGGCCAGTTCGAGCGGCGCGAAGAGCGGGACCTCGTTCTCGGCGCGTCGGAGCAGGAGGTCGAGAACGGCGCTCGGCCCGCTGAGCTCGACGGTGTCGGGCGAGAACGGGCGTTCGTCCAGCTTGACCGCGATGTGGCGCTTCAGTCGCTCCGTGTTCAGGGGCAGGTCGCTCTTCACCAGCTTCAGGACCTGGTCCGCGACGCCGACGAACTCGAGCTTGGCCGGCTCGCGTTCCCACTTCAACTCGAGACCGAGCACGTCCGTGTTCCACTCGATGTCGTTCGTGCCGAGCGCCACCGGCGACTGTGTCGACTCGATGCGCAGTTCGCCGCTGGCCTCCTGGCGGAAGCGTTCGATCCGCGCCCGCGTTCCCTTCACCAGTAGGCGGTGCTCGCCGCTGGTGCCGCCTGGTTCCGCGAACGCCTGGTTCGGAACGTCGAGCTGGACGACCACGCGCGGTCCCGTGGCGACGCCCGGACCGGGGAATTCGTCGGGGCTGTGTCCGGCGGTCACCAGCTCGATGCTCACGGTGACCGCCTCCTCCTGCACGACCTGTTCGCGGGCCACGTACAGGAGCCCGAAACCGAGGACCATGCTGATCGCGATCCAGTACACGTCGCGCACGAGCTCGCGCAGCATGCCGCTGACGCCGCTGACCACGTCGTAGCCGCGTTCCGCGCCGGTCTTGGTCCGCACGTCGCCGAGGGCGGTGCGCAGCTGTTCCTCGAGATCGTCGGCGGAGACCGGGTCGCTGAGGCTGCCGTTGGCGGCGATGCTGATCCGGCCGGTCTCCTCGGACACGACGACGGTGACGGCGTCGGTCTCCTCGCTGAGGCCGAGCGCGGCGCGGTGGCGCGTCCCCAGCCGTTGGGCCAGGTCGCGGTTGTCGCTGACCGGGTAGACGCAGGAGGCCGCGATGATGCGACCCTCGCGCAGGACGACACCGCCGTCGTGCAGGGCGCCGCTCGGTTCGAACAGGCCCTCGAGGATGGCCGCGTCGATGCGTGCGTCGATCGCCGCGCCCCGCTCGACCCACGGATCGAGCGACGACTCGCGTTCGAACGTGATCAGCGCACCGCGGCGCCGCTTGCCCATGGCCTTGGCAGCGGCGGCGACGGGACCGATGATCGTCGCGTCGCGGCGACGCTTGCCGAAGCCCGCGCCCGAGCCGGCCAGCTGGCCCATCGCACGCCGGAGTTCGGGCTGGAACACGATCGCGAGCACGACCACGACGAAACCCGTGACGCTCGAGAGGATGTGCTGGAGCTCGGCCAGGTCGAGGGTCTCGGTCAGACCCCACAGCACGACGACGACCAGGAGGCCGCCCGTGACGAGCAGGCGCACGACCCGGTTGCCGCGGGACTGGCGCGCCAGCCGCAGGAACAGGTAGATGCCGCCCGACAGGATCGCGAGCTGAAGGATCCAGGCCCACAGCTGGTCGAGTTCGATCACGCGCCACCTCCGCACGGGCGGCTCGCGCCGAGGATGCCGCGCGCGACGTCCAGGGCTTGGGCGGTGGGGGCGACGTCGTGGACGCGCAGGGCGCTCGCGCCCCGTTCGGCGAGCAGCGTCGCGGCGGCGAGCGATCCGGCGAGGCGCTCGTTCGGCGTCGCGACACCGGACAGGGCCCCGACGAACGACTTGCGCGAGGCTCCGACGAGCAGCGGCACGCCGAGGCTGGTCAGTTCACCGAGTCGACCCATCAGGTCCAGGTTGTCCTCGAGGCGCTTGCCGAACCCGAGTCCAGGGTCGGCCCACAGACGTTCGGGCTCGATGCCCGCTTCGAGGCAGCGCCAGAGCTTGGCGCGCAGCTCCTCGCACACTTCACCGACGGCGTCGTCGAAGTGCGGGCGGCGCTGCATGGTTCGGGGTGTTCCGCGCATGTGCATGCACACGTAGCGTGCACTCGACGTGGCCGCCGCGTCCAGCATGGCTGCATCCGCGTCCCCACCGCTCGGATCGTTGATCCAGCTGGCGCCGGCGTCGACCGCGCGGCGCGCCACGTCGGCCTTGAGCGTGTCGATCGAGATGCTCGCGGTCCCGAGGGCGGCGGCGAGAGCGGTGATCACCGGCAGGACGCGTCGCGCTTCCTCGCGCGCGTCGACCGGATCGGCGCCGGGACGGGTGGACTCGCCGCCCACGTCGATCACGTCGGCGCCCTCGGCCTCGAGCGCGAGCCCGCGTTCGACGGCCAGCGCGGGATCGGCCCAGCGACCGCCGTCGGAGAAACTGTCGGGCGTGACGTTGAGGACGCCCCAGATGGCGGGGCGCCGGTCGCTCGGCCGCGAGGAACGCGCCGCCGCGCGCACGCGCGCCAGGTGGACCCGTTCCGCCAGCTCCGGGTCCGTGTGGTCGGCGCCAGCGCGTGTGGCCGCCAGGGCCGCGTCCAACGCGTCGATCCTCACCGACGTGCCGACCGACGTGCCGGTCGACGTGCCCACCGACGCACGCGCGCCGACGAAGTGGGCCAGCGGCCCCTCGTCGGCGACGTGGCGCACGGCGCGCGCCTGGCCGACCGGTCCGAGCAGTTCGGCCAGGTGCGGGGTCGCCCGCTGGCCCGTTCCGCGCTCCCGCGTGCCGACGTCGTGGGTGGAATCGGGGCTCACGTCGTGGCGCTGCGGGTCGGGTGGAGCGGGCCGTGGGTCAGGCGGGCGAAAGACCAGGAGTGCCGGGCAGGTCGTCGAGGCCGCCGCCGTCCGTCTCGACGCTGCGCCGCTGGGGCTCGCCGGCGGGCGGTCCTGTGGGGGCGGGCGGGGGCGTGGGGGCGTCGGGCCGCAGCGTCGTGTGCGACTCGCCACCGACCATGCGCCGCACGTCGTCGCCGGTGATGGTCTCGTACTTGAGCAGGGCGCGCGCGCACTCCTCGAGCGGCGCGCGGTTGGCGCGGATCACCTCTTCGGCCTGGGCGTAGGCCTCCTCGAGGATGCGCCGCACTTCGCGGTCGATCGCCTGGGACGTCTCCTCGGAGTGGAAGACCTGGCGGCCGATCTCCGTGCCCAGGAAGTCGGAGCCCTGGCGCTCGGCGTAGTTGATCGGACCGATCGTGTCGCTCATGCCGTACTCGGTCACCATCGAGCGCGCCAGGTCGGTCGCACGTCGGATGTCGTCGTAGGCGCCGGCGGAGATGTCGCCGCAGAACTCCTGCTCGGCGATGCGGCCGCCGAACATCATCGCGAGCCGCGACAGGAGACGACGACGCTGGGTGTGGTAGCTCTCCTTCTCGGGCAGGACCATCGTCACGCCCAGGGCCTGGCCGCGCGGAATGATCGTGACCTTGTGCGGCGGGTCGGTCTCGGGCAGCAGCGCCGCCAGGACCGCGTGACCGGCCTCGTGGTACGCGGTGATCTCGAGGTCCTCCTCGGCGATCTTGCGCGACTCCTTCTGACGGCCGTAGCGCACCTTGTCGCGCGCCTCCTCGAGGTCGTCCATCGTGATCGCGTCGCGCTTGGCGAGCACGGCCATGATCGCCGCCTCGTTGATGATCGCCGCCAGTTCGGCGCCCGAGTAGCTCGGGGTCGAACGGGCCAGGACCTCGGCGTCGACGTTGTCGTCCGTGCGCACGCGGCGCAGGTGGACCTCGAGGATCGCGCGGCGGTCGTCCTTGTCGGGCAGGTCGATCGTGACCTCGCGGTCGAAGCGACCCGGGCGCAGCAGCGCGGGGTCGAGCACGTCCGGACGGTTCGTGGCGGCGACGACGATGATGCCCTCGTCCGTCCCGAAGCCGTCCATCTCGACCAGTATCGCGTTCAGCGTCTGCTCGCGTTCGTCGTGGCCACCGCCCATACCGCTGCCGCGCCGACGACCGACCGCGTCGATCTCGTCGAGGAAGATGATGCACGGGCTGTTGTCGCGCGCCTGCTTGAACAGGTCGCGCACCCGGCTCGCGCCGACGCCGACGAACATCTCGACGAAGTCCGAGCCCGAGATCGAGAAGAAGGGGACCTCGGCCTCACCGGCGATCGCCTTCGCCAGCAGCGTCTTGCCGCAGCCGGGAGGGCCGTTGAGCAGCACGCCGCGTGGAATGCGTCCGCCGATGCGCTGGAACTTGCCCGGGTTCTTCAGGAATTCGACGATCTCGCGCACTTCGCTCTTCGCCTCGGCGGCGCCGGCGATGTCGTCGAAGGTCACGTTCGTGCGGTTCTCCTTGGTGTACATCTGAGCGCGACTGCGCCCGAAGTTCATCACGCCGCCCGCGCCGCCCTGGCCGCGCAGCTGGCGCATGAAGAAGAACAGCACCGCGAAGATCACGAGCCACGGCAGGAAGAGGAACGCGAAGTTCCCCCACATGTTCGAGATCTTGGCCGCACTCGTGCCGCCGGTCAGGTCGAAGGTGTGGCGTTCGATGGTCGCGCCCGCGGCGGCCAGCGTGTTCTCCAGGGTCGCCAGGTCGTCGAGGCGCCGTCCGTCGACGGCCAACCACAGCGAGCCCGACGTGGAGCGCAGCGGGAAGGGCGCATCGCCCGCACCGGTCCACTCGTTGGACGAACGCGCCAGCACGTGGACGTACAGGTGGTCCGCGCGGTCGATGTGGCGGTCCGCGCTCGCGCCGCCGCGTTCGACCACGCCGCCGTCGCCGTCGGAGTCCGTCACCGGAGCGTCGTCGCGCGTCTCGAGGTCGTCGGTGCGCGCGTCGCTCTCCTTGCGGTCGTCCTTCGCGGGTCCGGTCGTGGCCGGCTCGTAGGCCCGCAGCGTCGAGACCGCCACCACTTCGAGCGGGCGGTAGTAGCCGCCGTCGACGGCCGTTTCCAGCTCGAGCGGAGAGACGTCCACGTACGTGCGCGCCTTGAGTTCGCGCAACGTGTCCTCGCGGGCGGCGATGTCGGAGAAGCGCGTGGTGAAGCGGCGCGGCTCGGCTCCGCGCGACTTGCGGTACGAGCCTTCGATCGAGGACGCGTGGTCGGCCTCGATCTGGAACTCCTGCGACTCCACCCGTCCGGCGTAGAGGGCGAACAGGTACTCGTCCTGGGTCAGCTCGTCGGGCTTGTTCACGCTGCCGCCGCCGAAGACGACGAGCACGATCACCAGCACGAAGAGGAACAGCAGGAACGAGCCGAAGGACCGCGACTGGCGGGTGCGTTCGGGTTCGCTCTTCTTGACGTCGTTCATGGTCGAGCCCCGGTCGGGGGCGGGTGTGGGCAGCGAGGACGCGGCACGTGGTGGGCGCGCTCGCGGGTTCGCGAAGAGTCGGTGGAGCAGGTGGCCGAGGCTCTGCGGTCGCCGGCCGCCGAGCGGGGCGGCCGGGCGCCGGGACACCGTCTATGGGCCATCGACCACACGGTCGCGATCCCAGCAGAATAGGGCGGCGCGCGATCCCTCGACCCGGACGGCTCGGAAGAACCTCGTTCGCGCGACCTCGGAAGACCGTCGGCGGTTCGTCCGAGACGCGCGCGCGGATCCTCAGCCGCCCTGGTTCGTCGGCGGCAGCGGGTCGATCTCGCGCTCGTAGCCCGTCGCTCCGGGCCGGCCGTCCCCCGTCGGAACCGCTCCGTTCCCGTTCGTCGGGGCGAAGAGGTCGAGGACCACGCCGTCGGCCAGGTTGTGCAGGACGCGCGTGCGGGCGAGGGGTTCACCCGGCGCGGTGGCGGGGCTGAGGCCGGGACCGACCACGTAGCCCGACGACAGGCGGCGCCGGGACGTCTCCAGCACCTCGCCACTGCGGCGATCGCGCAGGTCGACCTCGACCCCCAGGATCACGCCGCCCTCGAGCAGGCGCGCGTCCTCGTCGCGCACGCCGCCGCGGCGCCGCAGGTCGACCAGGCGCGCGTCGAGGACCAGGTCGGCCTCGTCGTAGGAAACGACCGCCAGATCGAGTCGGTCGAGCAGGGCGCGGTACAGCGCGTCGGTCAGGTCGACCTCGAGATCGGGCAGCCGCGTCTCGTTCGCCGCGAACTCGATCGAGACGGTGCGCGCGCCGGCCGGGACGCCGAGGCCGGTGTGCCAACCGCAGGCGCCCAGCAGGAGCCCGGCCGCGAGTGCGAGCAGGATCGAACGCATCACGGTCGCACCAGGGCGGCGCCCGCCGCGTGTTCGTCGACGAGAGCCTGCGCTTGCTCCATCTCGTCCTCGAGGTCGGCCTGGCGCGCGTAGTCGAGCGCGCGCGCGGCGTGCTGGTGGGCGCCGAAGCTCTCGTCCAGCGTGTCGTAGTAGCGCGCCACCACGAGGTCCGATCGCGCCAGTCGCCGCAGCGCCTCGACCTCGAGCTCGCGCATGTCGGCGATCAGTTCGTCGCGCGCGGCGTCGACGCCGGTGCGCCCGTGGCGGTCGAGCCAGGCGCGGATCTCGGCCAGCGAGCGGTCGAGCGAGCCGATGTCGAAGTCGATACGCGCCTGGTCGGCCAGCCGCAGGCGCGGGATCTGCGCCTCGGCGTCGATGGCGAACGGGCTGTTCGGGAAGAAGAGCACGAGATCCGCGAGGCTCTCGATCGAGTCCGCGAAACGCCGCTTGCCCGCGTCGTACTGGGCCATGCGCCAGTAGGCCTCGTCGCAGTGCGGGTGCGTGGGGTCCTGGACGACCAGGTAGTTGTAGGCGATGTCCGCGCGCGCGGCGTCGGACCAGAAGATCCAGAACGAGCTGTCCCGCTCGCGCAGGCGCGTCGCTGCCTGGTAGACGATGTCCGCCGCCTCGCGCGCCAGGTGGTGCGACGGGAAGGTGCGCTCGAGTTCGACGACCTCTTCGAAGGCCAACTGCGGCGAGCCGCGATCGAGCAGCAGCTGCGCCTTGCCGATCGTGCGCATGGCGCGGACCGTGCGCGGCAGGCGGTTCGTGCGAAAGCGATCGAGCTGGCTCGGCTTGGTGGCGCCCTTGATCCCCGTGTCGAAGGCCTCGACCATAAGCTGCATGGTCGCGTTGCCGCGGTCCGAGTCGAGGCGCGTGTCCTCGAACAGGCGCAGGCTGCGGCGCGCCGCCTCCCACACCCGGCCCTGGGACAATTCCTCGCGCCCGATCTCGATCTGTTCGTCGACGGCCGCCACCGACAGGTTCGTACCCGGGTAGGGCGCGAGCGGGTCCTCGTCGAGCGACATCAGCGGGCGCGTGACGTTGCAGCCGGTGAGCACGAGGAGCGCGAGGCTGAAGGCCAGGGCGCGCGCGACCCTGGCCAGGGCGGACGTCGCCGGTATCGAGAGTCGCGTGTTCATGCGGTGCGAGCGGCGCCGAGGCTCTTGCGGCCGGCGTCGAGGTGGTGGGCGGTGAAACGATCCACGAGGCGTTCGAGGGCGAGCAGCGACGCGCGGTCGCTCGCGGCGCCCGGCGGCTGGGTTCCACCCGCTCGGCCCACGTCGCTCGCGAGCAGTGTGGCGGTCCACTCGATCAGACGCGAGGGGACGTTCGCGGGAGCGTTCGCAGTGGGACCCAGCTGACCCGCGCAGGAGCGGCACAGGCGCCCGCCCTGGTCCGCGGCGAAGAGGGTCGTCTCCGCCGCCGAGCGCGTCGGCGGGGCGGGGCGACCGCAGTGGGCGCAGTGAGCGAGGGCCGGCGCCAGACCCAGGGATCGCAGGGTCCGAAGGTCGAAGGCGAGGCGCACGAGCCGAGCGCCGCGCTCGTCGCCGCGTACCGCCGCCGCGTCCAACTCGTCGAGGGCGCGCTCGGCCAGCTCGAACAGGTGCGGCTCGGGCAGGTCGTCGCGGGCGACGAGTTTGGCCGTCTCGAGCACCGTCCAGGCCGCGCGGTAGGCCACGCCGTGGGAGGGGATCGCGCGGCGACGCCGGAGCCAGTCCCCGCCGGTCAACAGCGCGAGTCCGTCGCCCTTCGCCGGTCGCCAGTCGAGCTCGAGCGTGTGGAACGCGTCGAGCACCCCGAAGAAGCGCGACGTGGATCGGTACGCGCCCTTCGCCAGCAACCGCACCCGTCCGTGGCGCGGCGACAGCACGGTGGCCACGAGCGAGGTCTCGCCGTAGTGGGTGCGGGAGAGGAGGAGAGCGGGAGAGGGCACGGGTGTTCGAACGCGGGAGCGCCGCCCGACTCTACGGCTGGGTCGGGCCGAGGTCGCGGGTGGGGTGGTGATCCGTTGGGAGCGTGGGCCGGCGTGGTCCGGTCGACGCTGGCACGGGCGCGCTCACCGAGGTCCAGCTACGCTCGCGCCATGCTGAACGTGCGAACGACGACGAACCGAGGCACGCGATGGCGGCGAGCGGGGCTCGGTCTGTTGGGTGGAGCCGTCGTGCTGGTCGCGTCCGCGTGCCGGTCCAGCGAGGTGTGCGTCCGTCCGCTCGCGGACCCGGTCGCGCCTGCCGCGCCGTCGACGCTCCCGGAGCCTCCGCCCGGTCAGGACGACGTGCCGTTCGTGCTCGAACTCTCGGCGGCGGCGACCGATCTCGAGTACGCGGGGGTGGTCGAGTTGGAGATCGTGGCTCGCGCCGTGGCCGATGGTGACGCTGGCCGGCAGTCGAACGCTCGGACGTGCGTCCTCCCACGGGGGTCTTTCTCCGACTACTCCGAAGGTGAGGGTCTCTATCTCGAAACCTGGGCACGGGCGAAGGGCGCGTCCGAGTACGTCCAATTCCGCGATCAGGGCCTCTCGTTCTGGAGCGTCGAGCACGTGTGCGTCACGGAGCACGGACTTGAGTTCCTCCACGATCTCACGCTCATCAATCCCTTCGTCGATTCGAACGGCAGCGACGGGCCCCCAGCGATCACCCTTCGGCCCGGTCACGCTGTGCGCGCCTCGCTCGTCCACGGTCTCGATCTGGGTGGCGCGGATACGAGCACGAACACCGAGGCTCGGGCGGACTCACCCCTGCGGTTCCTCCTGAAGGAACCTGGAGCGAGCTACCAAGTGCGCGCGGTCATGCGTACGGAAGGGGACGCGGTCGCCGTTTCCAACTGGGTCGAACTCACCACGGAGGCGGATGTGAGCCAGGCGCGCCAGGAGGCGGTTCTGGTCATCGAAGTGCTCGGGCTTGCGAACAAGGCGAGAGGAGGTGCGGGGGGTGCGGGAGGGACGTGGCAGTTTCCCTACGTGGAAGAAGCAGAGACGGCGGTCCTCACGCTCGTCGACTCGAGATTCCAATCGAACCTCCCGAAGTGGATGCGGGAATGGGCCGACGCCGTCTGGATCAGCGCTGGTCACGAGGTCCGTTCGTGGGGCGGCTCCGGCCTCGCAGAGGTGCAACCCGTGCGGGTCTACCGCGCGTGCATCGAGCTGCTCGAGGCCACGGACTACTGGACCGAGATCCCGCGCACGCTCCCGCGTCAGTACGCGTCCCTGCGGGATCGGATCCAGTACAGCCTCGACTGGGCACGCGAGGAATCGGAACGCCAGCGCCGCGCCACATGGGACACGGGCTCGAAGGAGCGCTCGGATCCGGCCACGCCCGACTCCGACCGCTGAGCCACGACGCCGTTGTTCACCGGCGGGCGCGGCCCCGAACGCTCAGACCTTCTCGGGCTGGTTCCACACCAGCCCCAGCTTCAGCACGCGCCGCTCGCTGGCTTCGATCACGGTCAGGCGCACCGGGCCGTGGGTCACGATCTCGCCGCGGCGTGGGAAGCGGCCCAGCTCGGCCAGCACGAAGCCGCCGAGGGTCTCGTAGTCGCCCTCCTCGGGCAGCTCGATCTCGAGCTCCTCGTTGACCTCGCTGACGCGCACGGACGCCAGGACGTCGGCCGCGAACTCGCCCGTGCGCACGATCTCGACCTCGTCCTCGACGTCGTCGAACTCGTCCTGGATGTCGCCGACCAGTTCCGCGAGCACGTCGCTCATGGTGACCAGTCCGGCCGTTCCGCCGTACTCGTCGACGACGATCGCGATCTTGCTGCGCTGGCGCCGCAGTTCCTCGAGCAGTTCGCTGACGCGCTTGGTCTCGGGTACGAACAGGGTGGGGCGGATCAGCGACTCGAGCGTCACGTCGTCGAGGCGACGCTCCGCGACCGGGACCAGCACGTCGCGCGCGCTGAACACGCCGACGATCTCGTCGAGGCTGCCGCGGTAGACGGGCAGTCGACCGTGTCCGCAGCCGCTGGCCGTGGCGATGGCGCTGCGCAGATCGCTCTCCACGTCGACGGCCTGGATCTCGGTGCGCGGCGTCATGATCGCGGCCACGTCCACGTCGTGGAACTCCATCACGTTCTCGATGATCTCGCGCTCGCGTTCGTCGAGTTCGGTCTCGAGGTCCGAGTCCTTCACCGCCTCGCGCAGGTTCTCGACGATGCGGCGCGTGGCGTCGGTGCGCGTGCGTGCACCGCTGCGACGCGAGGCGTAGCGACGCAGGCGCGCCAGCAGACGCGAGAGCGGCGCGACCGGCAGCTGCAGCAGGTGGAACGTGCCGAGGAAGCGACGCAGGAGCCCGTCGCCGCGCGTCTCGACCAGGGCCTGGGGGAGGATCTCGACGGCCAGGGCGAGCAGCGGGATGCCGATCGCGGCGGCCAGTCCGAGCGAACTCGCGCTCAGAGGTTCGCCGCCAGCGGCCAGCCCCAGCACCAAGAGCACGAAGGCCAGGTCGCACGAGACGCGCAGCACGCCCGCGCTCGTCACCAGCGGCTCGACGTCGGAGAGGTGGCGCTCGAGCGCGATCCGTCGCGGTCCCTCGGGCACCGGTCCGAGGACGCGGTCGGGGACCGAGCGCATGAGCGACACGCGCGTGAACGAGAACAGCGCCGAGCCGCACAGGGCCAGCGCGCTGAGGGCCACCTGGGCGGCGACCGACTGCGCGAACGCGACGTCGAGGGTCGGGAAGAAGGCCACGAGCGCCGAAGGGACGGCGATCGCGGCGGTGGCTAGGGATGGCTCGGTGTCGTTCACGGTGCTCGGCCTGGCCGCTGGGGCGGGTCGGGCGGTCGCGCGGGCCCGTCCGGGGGGCGCGCGGCGCGAGATAGTAGTCGGACGGACCGGCGCCGCTCCAGGAGTCCTCGTCATCTGGAGTGCAGGACGCGGACCGCCGGTCGGATCGCCAGAGCGATCGGAGCGCGCGGCGCGGACCGCGTGGGCCGCGGGCCGTTCCGCCCACAGGGTCGGCCCCCGCCCGCCCCGCGCGGGACCGCGAGGCCGCGGCGAGCGGAATCGAACAGCGCGACCGCAGCTCGCCGGCTCTCCGGTCGCCGGGGGCGGTCGTGCAGCGGCGTTGCACGGCCCCGGGCGGCGCTCGGAGCCAGCGTCGGGGCTCTCGCGCTCCCGATCGCCGGGCGCGCGCTCCACCTGGCACGCCATGTGCTCCGGCGTTCCCCGATGGACGCCCCGACCAGTGATCAACGCCCGCCGACCGCGCCGAACCTCCCGCCCGCCGGCACCTCCCGCGAGGCCTGGGACGCGCGCGCCACCGAGTTGATGGCGGCCTTCCGGGACAGTCGCTCGCAGGAGGACTTCGAGAGCCTCTACGCCTACACCGAGCGCGACGTCCTGATCTGGATCTACTCGTTGCTGCGCCAGGGCTCGAGCCAACTCGATCCGAGCGAGCTCTTGCAGGACACCTTCGTCAACGTCTTCCGTTACCCGGGTTCGTTCCGCGACGAAGGGGCGTCGAGCTTCCGCGTCTGGGTGCGCACGATCGCGGGCAACGTCGTGCGCCGGTCGCGTTCGAAGCTGGCCGCCAAGGCGATGGCGCCGCTGGTGGAGGAGACCCTGCAGCTGGCCGACGGTGCGCCCGGACCCGAGAGCCACGCGGCCTGGGGCGAGCAGACCGCCGAACTCGAACGCGCGTGGGCCCTGTTCCTCGAGGTCTACCTCGCCGCCTGGAGCGGACTGGTGCAGCGCGACAAGCAGGCCCTCGAACTGGTCGAGGTGAAGGGTCTCGACTACCGGCGTGCGGCCGCGGAACTCGCCGTTCGCGCACCGAACATGAAGATGATCGTCTTCCGCAGCCGCCAGCGTCTGGCGAAGCGCATGGGCGAAGTCTTCGACGCCTTCCGCGAGGCCAGCGTTGCGCCCGCGACCGAACTCGCGCCTACAATCGCCCCATGCATGCGAGCGGCGCAGGACACGAGGACCCGGGTGCGGGCGAGGACGAGCTTCAACTCGCCCCCGGCGGGCATCGCGACGGCGCTCGGCTAGGGATCGATCTGCTCGTCCACGGGGCGAGCGAGGTGGCGACTCCGCGCGGGAGCGAGGCTGTTTCGGGGGCGGCGTTCGGTCGCGTGGACCGGATCGCGGGCGGAGCGGTCGCGATCGATCGCGGGCGCGTGGTGGCGGTCGGGACCGAGGCCGAACTCGCGGCGCGCTACGAACCGCGCGAGCGCCTCGACGCGCGCGGCGGACTGGTGGTGCCGGGCTTCGTCGACGCCCACACGCACCCGGTCTTCGCCGGGACGCGCGAGGCCGAGTTCGAGATGCGCACCCAGGGCGCGAGCTACGCCGAGATCGCGCTGGCCGGCGGCGGCATCCTGTCGAGCCTGCGCGGCGTGCGCGAGACGGCCGAGGACGATCTGGTCGCCGCGCTGTTGGTGCGACTCGATCGCTTCCTCGAGCAGGGGACCACGACGGTCGAAGCCAAGAGCGGCTACGGACTCGACACCGCGTCCGAACTGAAGTCGCTGCGCGCGATCGCCCGCGCCGGTGCGCTGCACCCCGTCGATCTGGTGCCCACGTTCCTCGGAGCGCACGCGTTCCCGCCCGAGTTCGCCGACGACCGCGCGGGCTACGTGGACCTGCTCGTCGACGAGATGCTGCCCGCCGTGGCCGAGTCCGGCCTCGCGAGCTACGCGGACATCTTCACCGAGACGCACACGTTCGGACTCGACGACTCGCGGCGCATCATGCGGCGCGCCCAGGAGCTCGGACTCGGGCTGCGCATGCACGTGGATCAACTGACGCCGCTCGGCGGGGCCGATCTCGCGGCGGAGCTGGCCGCGGCCACCGCCGACCACTGCGAGCACACGAGCGATGCCGCGCTCGAGGCGATGGCGCGCGCCCACGTCCAGCCCGTGCTGTGCCCGCTCGTTCCGCTCTACCTGCGCGAGGAGGAGCACGAGGCTCCCGCGGCGCGCATGCTCGCCGCCGGACTGGCGCCCGTGGTCTCGACCGACTTCAACCCGGGCTCGTGCTACACGCAGTCGATGACCGAGGTCCTGACCTGGTCCGCGCTGCGCTACCGGTTCTCGGCGACCCAGTGCCTGGTCGCGTCCACGTTGAACGCGGCCGTCAGCGTGGGGCGCGGGGCACGCGCCGGGACGTTCGACGCGGGCAAGGACGCCGACCTCCTGATCCTCGACGTGCCCAACCTCGAGCACCTCGTGTACGAGTTCGGCCGCAATCCGGTGCGTGCGGTGCTCAAGCGCGGCAGGCTGGTGTGTGATCGAACGGCCTTCGTGGCCGAACGCACCGCCGTGCTCGAGCGTGTCGACGGAGCACGTTCCCCTCGCCTCGAAGAACGTCCGGGACCCGGTCCCGCCCGCGCATGAAGTGGCTCTACTGGACCCTGGCTGTTGCAGCCGTCGCGTTCGCGTGCTTCTTCCTGCGCTACCGGGCCCATCCCGCCTGCCACGTTCCGCCGGGCAGTTCGCTGACGGGCGGCACGTCCTGGCAGATCGACGACTTCGACGGCGCCTACCACGCGCGGCGTGTGCAAGTGGCACTGGCGACCGGGCAGGTGCCGGCCTACGACACGTTCATCAACGCGCCGACCGGCAGTCCCGTCCCGTGGCCGACGTTCTTCGACGGACTGTTGACCGCGGTGGTGGAGGTGCTGGCCGATCCCCAGCCCGACGGGTCGCCCGAGATGAGCGGGTACCGCGAGGGTGACGTGGACGCGATCCTCGTGCACGTGCCACCGGTGATCGGCGTGCTGGCACTCCTGGGGTGCGTGGTGGCGGTGCTCGCCGCTGCATCGCGCGATCGCGCCGGTCCTTCGGTGAGCGACGGCGCTTCGTCGGGGCCGCGCACGTCGAACCTGTGGCGCTGGGCGCCGTGGTGGGCGCTCGCCGCCGGCGCCGTCTACGCCTGCCAACCGACAGCGGTGATGTACGCGCAGGTGGGGCGTCTCGACCACCACGTGGCCACCGCCATGTTCCTGGCGTTCCAGCTGGCCCTGTGCATGCGCGCGCTCGTCGCACGCGAGCCGATCGAGGTGGCGCTGCTCGCGGCCGGTGTCGGACTGGCCGGCGCTCTGGGCGTCCTGACCTGGTTGGCGCACGGCGTCGTGCTCGGTCTGTGCGGCATCGGTTTCGCCTACCGCGCCCTGTCGCGCGACCGGGTCGAGTCGGATCGCGGCTGGCAGGGCGGCGCGATCTGCTTCGCGATCGCGACCCTCGTGACGGTGTTCCCGGCCTGGTCGAGTCCGTGGAACGCGGTGCAGCCGGGTTCGCTCATCAACCTGTCGCTGGGCGTTCCGCGCGCCCTCGGCGCGGCAGCGGTTCCGTTCATCGTCTTCGGACTCGCCGGGCGCCGGACCGAGCGGCGCGACCTGCGTTCGCTCTACGGCACGCTGGCTCTGGTCGCCGCCGTGCTGGTGCTGCCGGGCTTCGTGTCCCAGGTGCTCGAGGGCGTGCGTTGGGCGGATCGGTCGAACGAATTCATGTTCGTCATCGACGAGAGCCAACCCATGCGCGGCAAGCAGGTGTTCGGCGTCGGCGGCTACACCGGTCACCTCGGTCACGCGTGGATGGCGCTCCCGCTCGCGGCGCTCGTCCTGGCGCTGCGCCCGCGTCCGGAACGCGTCGTCCTGCTCCTGACGCTGATCGTCTTCGCGTTCTTCGCGTACCAACAGCGCCGCTTCGCGAACAGCTTCGCCGTGCCTATGGCCATCGCGGTCGGTGTCGGTGGACTCGAGATCGGCCGCCTGTGGCTGCGCTTCGCGTCGCAGCGCGCCGCCTGGATCCCACACGCGCTCCTGCTGCTCGCCCTGACTCCGGCCGTCGCGTTCGCCGGGCGCATTCCGCTGCGTCCCACGCCCCAGGAGTTGCTGGGGAACGCCGTGCGCTGGAACCACATTCTCGGCGGCCTGCGGTGGATGCGCGACAACACTCCGTCGCCGGGGGCGTGGAACGAACCGACGATCGAGCCGGACTACGCGGTCCTCGCCAGCTGGAGCGACGGGCACCTGATCGAGTTCCACGCGCGCCGACCCACGATCTCGACCAACTTCGGCAGCTTCGTCGGCGTGGACAACTTCCGCGCGGCGCCGCGCACGCTGCTCGAGTCCGATCCGGTGCGCTTCTCGGAGCAGTTGACCGAGCTGGGCGCGCGCTACGTGGTGCTGCGGCCGCGCGTGCTCTCCTGGTTCCGCGAGGAGGCGATGATCTCGAGTCGGACCGACGAGGACCGCGCATTGCGCCCGCTCGTGGGCCCCGACGGCCTGACCAAGTGGGCGACGGACAGCGCCTATTTCCAGCTCGCCCTGCACCCACTGCGCATCGGCGACTTCCATCCGCGCTTCACGTCGATGCGTCTCGTGTGGCGCTCGGACCTGGTGATCGATGTCGCGGGAGCCGTGCCCTCCGCCGCACCGCCGCTGCTCGGCTACGGCCCGAGTCTCTCCATCTGGGAGTACGTCGGCGGCTGAGCGTCGACGGTCGACGGACATGCGCGAGGCGCAGCGCCCACCTCGGTGCACTGCGCCTCGTTCGTCCGGGCGGGAACTCGCCCGTTCGGCCCCTTCACTTCCAGTGGCCGGGGACCCAGACCTTGACCCGTCGGCACTCGGTGCGGGCCGGTTCGACGACGACCACGTCCCAGTGTCCGGGGGCGACGAGGACCTTCACGGCGCCGCCGCAGGGCGTGTACTCGATGCGGTACTGCGCGGCGTGCCAGACTCGCTGGGTCCGGGCCGGGATCGTGTAGCGCTCGGTGCGGTACTCGTGGCGGCCGGGGACCCAGACCTTCGCGCAGGGCGACTGGTGGACGACGATCTTGGAGCTGGGTCCGTGCTTCAGCGTGACGTGACCGCCGTGGCCGTTCGAGATCGGCTGCGCGGCAGCGGTGCCGGCCAGGAGAGCGGAGGCGGCGAGGGCGATGGTGAGGGAGCGCAGGTACATGGTTCGAGTCCTCTGATGGGGGTGTGTGGCGCGGGCGACCGTGTCGTTCGCTGTGCGGCGCGGTGCAGCGCGGTTCGTCACTCCCAGGGCGAATGGCGTGCCAGACCTTTCACGCGGCACGCGGGCCCTCTCGCTGTGGTACAGGTGTGTCCGTGCGGCGCGCCTGTCCTTTGGCGTGGACCGCGGTGCCCCCTGGGAAGGACACACCTCGAACCGACCATGAACGCTTCCGACGACACGGGCGACGACGCCGACCAGCACGACGGCACGACCGGTTCCGAGTCCGGCGCCGGTGCGAACGATTCGAGCGGCGGCCTCGGCGCGACGGCGACCAGGTCGAGCGACGGCTCGGCGAACTCCGAGGCGCGCGAGAGCCCGCGCGAACACATGGTCACGACGGTGCGGGTCGAGTTGACCGATCCGCACGTGGCCGGCACGACGCGCAACGTCTCGAGCAACGGCCTGCTGCTCGTGACGGGCGACGCGCTCGAAGTGGCGATCGAGTACCTCGACGGCGAACAACCGGTGTCGCGGCGCGGACGGATCGTGCGCGTCCAGGGACTGGCGGGTGACACGCTCGGGATCGCGATCGCGTTCGACTCCGAGTCCTGACGCTGCGCTCCGAAAGCGCTCTTCGAGACCATGACCGAGTCCGAGCCGACGCTCCCGGAAGGAACCCTGGCGGCGAAGCGTCAGGCCTACATCGCACGCATGCGCGCCGCCCATCCGGATCGCACCGACGTGGCGCCACGGCAGGGAGCTCCGCGGGGTGACGGTCCCCCGAACCGTCACGGAATGCCCCTGTTGCCGGTCTCGCAACGCGCGGTGCCGAACTGGCCGGTGCTCGACCTCGGTGCGACGCCGCGCATCGACCGGGCCGAGTGGCGCTTGGTCGTGGACGGGCAGGTGGAGAACCCGGTCGAACTCGACTGGGAAGCCTTCGCCGCGCTCCCGCAGACCGTCGAGGCGAGCGACTTCCACTGCGTCACCGGTTGGAGTCGCTTCGACATGACCTTCGGCGGCGTGCGGATGCGCGACCTCGCCGAACTGGTCGTGCCCACCGCGCGCGCGCGCTTCCTGTCGTGCACGGGGTCCGACATAGCCCCCGGCACCGACATCCCGTACACCACGAACCTACCGCTCGAGCGGGCACTCGATCCCGACGTGCTCCTCGCGCACACGGTCGACGGTGCGCCCTTGCCGGCCGAGCACGGCGGCCCGGTGCGCATGGTGACGCCGCGCCTGTACGCGTGGAAGGGCGCCAAGTGGATCGAGCGCATCACCTTCCTGACCGAGGACCGGCCGGGGTTCTGGGAAGTGCGCGGGTACTCGAACACCGCGGACCCCTGGTCGGACGACCGTTACTCGGGACCGCCGCCGCCCGGCGCGTTCTCGAGCGAAGCGATCTACTGACGCGAGCGCTGCCGGCGCCGTTGCGTCGCCGCCGTTCAGTCGCTGCCAGCCAAGTGTTCGGCGCGCCGTGCGAGTTCGAGATCGAGCTCCGTGACGCCCCCGACGTCGTGCGTCGACAGCTCGAGGTCGACGCGTCCGTAGACCCCCGACCAGTTGGGGTGGTGGTCGAGTTCCGCCGCCGCGACGGCCAGGCCCGCGAGGAACCCGGTCGCTCGGGCGAAGTCGCCGAAGTCGAAGCTCTTCGAGAGTCGGTTCCCGTCGAAGGTCCAGCCGTCGAGCGTCGCGAGGGCGCGGTGGACGGCGTCGGGTTCGAGGCGGGTGGGGCGTTCGGACATGGGAGATGGCTCGTTCGAGGTTGGCGAGTCGGTCGGTGGTGCCGAGTCGGCGCCGGGGAGTCGGCGGTTCGGAGCGGGCGCCCGTCGACCAGGGAGACGTGGGCGGGGCGGACGGTGGGGGAGCGAGGGGCCGGACCGGTCCCCGCCGGAGCCCGCCGAGTGCTCCAGGGGCCGCGCGGGCGGGACCTCGTCCCCGGATCGATCCCGGGACTCTCGTCGCCCGCTGCCCGTGACGATAGGTGGAGCGGGGGTCTCGGCCCACCACCGGTCACCGAGCCCCGGGGAAGACCCCTGGAGCCTCTGGCCGGCCGCGGCCCGAACACCTCGAAAGGGCCCGTCCGTGATAGATTCCAGCGTCCGAACGTCACGGCCCCCGCGCGCGCGCGAAGGCCCGCTGTCGTCCGCTCGGACGCCCCCGATCACTCCACTCTCGACCACTCGACCCGCGCTGCCCCCAGGGGCCGCCGACGGGTCGATCCGCGTTCCGTCATCCGACGGGACCGACCATTCGAACCGTGTGCGTGGCGGGCCCTCGCTGGCCTCGGCCGCACCCCAACGACTTCGACCCAACTCATCTATGAAGAAGATCGCTCTTCTCGCGCTGCTCCTGCTGCTGCCGTTCGCCGGCCGCGCACTCGCGCAGGATCCTGGCTGCGACTGTCCGACCTGCATCGCCGCGCTCGCCGCGGCCGAGGAGCAGGCGCAGGCCCAAGCCCAGGAGCTCGCCGCGACCGCGCGCGTGACCTCCGAATCCCAACTGCTCGAGCGTTGGGCCCAGCTGACCGAGGCGAACAACCGCCTCGGTCTTCTGCGTTCCGAGGTCGTTCGCCTCGAGAGCGAACTCGGCCGTCTCGCCACCCAGTTCGAGACCAAGGTTGGCGGCCCGGCGGCTGGTACGTCGGTGCTGAAGCCCGTGATGGGCGCCGCACCGGTCGTGCCCCAGTGCGGCTCGTCCTGTGCCGAGACCCTGCGCGCCCAGTTCGACGGCGGCGCCGCTCCCGCGAGCGCCGTGCGTGCGACCGCACCGGTCATGCCCCAGTGCGGTTCGTCCTGCGCCGAGACCCTGCGTGCCCAGTTCGGCGAGACCACCCAGGTCAAGTCGGTCGAGGCCGTGGAAGGCTGCGGCTCGGGCTGCGACTCCGCCGCCAAGGTCCAGGTCAAGAAGGTCGCCGACGAGAGCTGCGGCTCCTGCGGCACCTGCGACTCGGCCGCGGTCCAGGTCAAGAAGGTTGCCGACGAGAGCTGCGGCAGCTGCGACGGCGCCACCAAGGCCGAAGTGAAGAAGGTCGCCGCCGACGCGTGCAGTGACTGCGGTTCCTGCACCGGCTGCGACGCCGCCGCCAAGGTCCAGGTCAAGAAGGTCGCCGACGAGAGCTGCGGCTCCTGCGGCACCTGCGACTCGGCCAAGGTCCAGGTCAAGAAGGTTGCCGACGAGAGCTGCGGCAGCTGTGACGGCGCCACGAAGGCCGAAGTGAAGAAGGTCGCCGCCGACGCGTGCAGTGACTGCGGTTCCTGCACCGGCTGCGACGCCGCCGCCAAGGTCCAGGTCAAGAAGGTCGCCGACGAGAGCTGCGGCTCCTGCGGCACCTGCGACTCGGCCAAGGTCCAGGTCAAGAAGGTTGCCGACGACGCGTGCAGCGACTGCGGTTCCTGCACCGGCTGCGACGCCGCCGCCAAGGTCCAGGTCAACAAGGTTGCCGACGAGAGCTGCGGCTCCTGCGGTAGCTGCGACTCGGCCAAGGTCCAGGTCAAGAAAGTTGCCGACGACGCGTGCAGCGACTGCGGTTCCTGCACCGGCTGCGACGCCGCCGCCAAGGTCCAGGTCAACAAGGTTGCCGACGAGAGCTGCGGCTCCTGCGGTAGCTGCGACTCGGCCACCAAGGTTCAGGTCGTCAAGGCCTACGACGCCCGCGGTCTGGCTGCCGAAGGATGCCCGCACAGCGCCGTCGCCGGCATGTGCGACATGTCGCTCGGCCGTTCCCTCGCCGTCGCCGACGCGCGCCTCGCGCGCGTCCAGTCCGCCATCGCCCGCGCCGAAGTGCGCGTGCGCTCGCTGAAGACCGAGGTCGCCATGGCCAAGCTCGGAAGCCGCTTCTCGCCCGCCGCCCAGCAGGTGAAGGCGCTCTCCGCTTCGAAGGCCGCCTGCATCGGCGACTGCCAGGGCTGTGACGGTGCTGCCTGCCCGTCGACCCAGGTCAAGGCCGCTGGCTCCGAGTGCGGCAGCTGCAGCGGTGGCTGCGACGCCGCGGCGACCCAGGTCAAGGCCGAGAAGGCCATGGACTGCGGCAGCTGCAGCGGTGGCTGTGACGCCGCCGCGACCCAGGTCAAGGCCGAGAAGGCCATGGACTGCGGCAGCTGCGGCGGTGGCTGCGACAAGGCCGAAGCCGTCCAGGTGAAGAAGGTCGAGAAGACCGGAAGCTGCGGCGGCTGCGAAGCCGGCGCCAAGCCCTGACCCCACAGGGTCGACGGACGCGGTGACCTGAGGTCGCCGCACTGAAGTCGCGGGGAGCCTTCGGGCTCCCCGCGTCCGTTTCGGCCTTCGATTTCAGCTCGGTCTTCGCAAGCGCCGCCGCCGTTCTCACAATGCAGGCGGGTCGCTCGCGATCGCGCGACCAGGCCCCTCGGTCTCGCACTTGCTCCGTCTTCCCCCCCGATGTCCGCTCTTGTCGACCGACTCCACGCCCTGCGCAGGGTGCTCGACGGCCTCGTGGTCGACGCCACGTCTCCGGACCGTCCGGCGGCGGGTGCAGCGCAGCGCGACCGAGAGGGATCCGACGTCGAGTTCCGCCCCGAGGGCCCGTCCACGGAGGCAGAGCTCGTCCACCGCCTGCTCGACCGCCTCGATCGCGATCTCCTGCCCCGGACGCGGCTCGGCGACGACTGGCTCGTCTGCGCGATCGTCGGTCCGAACAACGCCGGCAAGTCCGCCCTGTTCAACGGGCTCTGCGGCCGCGACGTGAGCCCTTCGGTCGCAACTGGCGCGGCCACCCGCCGCCTCGTGGCTGCCGCCAACCCCGCCCTGTGCGACGAGCTCTTCGCGGAGGCCGGTCACGGTCGCTTCGACGTGCGTCCCTGGGAGGATCCGACCAGCGCGCTGTCCAACGCCGAACGACCCGACGAGCTCCTGTTGGCCCGGGTCGACTCGATGCCCGAGCGCGTGCTGTTGATCGACGCGCCGGACTTCGACAGCGTCGAACTCGCCAACCGCGCGGCGGCCGAAGCGGTCCTCGCGGCGGCGGACGTCGCGATCTGCGTGGTCACCAAGCACACCTACCAGAACGCCCAGGTCGTCGACTTCTTGAAGGGTTGGCTCGCGGGCGGGCGCCCCTGGATCGCCGTCTACAACGAACTTCCGACCGAGGAGATCGCGCGCTCGCACCTCGCGAAGCTCGCGGCGGATCTCGGCACGCCTCCGCTCGCTCGCTTCGGGTCGCCCTACGACCACGCGGTCTCCGAAGGCACGCGCCCGCTCGCCGTCGCCGATCTCGACGGCGGCGAGCGAGTGCTGAAGCAGGTCCTGGCCGAGACCGACCGACGTGCCGAGTGGAAGCGCGCCGCCCTCGCCGCGTCCATGAGTCAGTTGGCCGTCGACGCGGAGCGCCTGGCGCGACTGCTCGAAGAACGCGGCGGTCGGCTCGAACGCGCCCACGCCGCGATCGCGCACCAGGCCCGGCGTTCCGGCGAGGAGGTCGCCCGCGTGGCCATGCCTGCCCAGCCGTTCCTCGCCGCGTTCCTGGCGGTGATCGATCGTCGACGCAACCCGCTGCGTCGTCGCTGGCACGGTGCCGTTCGCGCGGTCACGCTCGCTCCCGCTGCGATCGGCCGCGCGTTCGGTCGTCGCGAACGCGTCGTCGAACCGATCGACGCGAACCTGATCGAGTTGGAGTCGCGCGCGCTCGGAGCCGCCACCGCCGACTTCGTCGAAACCCTCGGACGCACGATCGGTCCGGCGGCTTCGGACGAGGGCGCGCGTCGGGACGCGGAGTTCGCAGCAGCCCTCGACCGCGACCTCGCGCGCTCCCACGACGAGGTGCTGCGCGCGGTGCGAGCGAGGCACGCAGCGGCGGTCGTCGACGTGGAGGGCTTTCAGGCGGTCTGCGAGGGACTCGTGGAACGGGCGCTCGAGGAGCGCGGTCGCGACGGCGACATCCAGGCCTACATCGACCTGGCCACGCTCGTTCCGGCCGCTGCCGCTGCCGCCACGATCGTGCTCACCGGAGGCTTCGGCGTCGATCTGGCCGTCGCCTCCGGTGGACTCGTGACGACCGCGCTCATGGGCAAGTACAGCCATCTGCTCGACCGGGGGATCGCGCGCGAGGCCCGCCGGCTGTGGGAGGAGCGTCGGGGCGGCGAACTGGGCGACGTGCTCGTTCGCGCTGCAACTCCGGAGTCGGCCGATCTCCTCGCACGTGAACGGGAGCGTTGCCTGCACGTCGGAAGTGGCCTGCGAACCTGGTTGGAAGAGGGAGCCTGATGGACTCGGAACGACTGGCTGGACGACTGACGGTGCTGCGTGCGCGACTCGATCGCGATCTCGACGAGATCCGTGCGTTGCGAGCGTTCGACGACCGCGCGCCGATCGTCGGAGGCCTGTTGGACGACGTCGATCGGCAGCTTCAGCGTTCGCGTGGCGCGATGGTCGTGGTCGTCGCCGGTCCGACCGGGTCCGGGAAGTCCACGCTCGTCAACGCGCTGTGTGGAGAGGAAGTCACGACCGAGGGGATCGACCGACCGACCACGTCGGCGCCCACGGTC
The DNA here is from genome assembly GCA_007750655.1 of Rohdeia mirabilis. GTDB lineage: Bacteria > Planctomycetota > UBA1135 > UBA1135 > Rohdeia > Rohdeia mirabilis. The sequence continues at coordinate 3,428,276 of CP036290.1, read as the reverse complement.
GTCGCGCCGACCGACGCGGATCTCGTCCCGCTGCTCGAGGGTCTGCCGGGACCCGCGCCGCGCGTCCTGCGCCGCGACTCGCGCGGACTGACGTCGCGCGCGGTCGTCGTGGACGCGCCGGACGTGAACAGCGTCGCGGTCGAACACCGTGCGCTCGTCCAGGCTCTCGTCGAGCGCGCGGACGTCGTCGTGGCCTGCTTGCACCGGCAGGCGCTCGTGGAAGCGTCGACGGCGCAGTTCATGGCGCGCTTTCGCGGGCTGCGGCGCGTGCTGTGGGTCCTCGCCCGAGCCGACGAGCTCGCCGACGAGCCGCGCGCGGCCCTCGAGGACCAGCTCGCGGAGGTCACGTCCGCTCCGGCCGACGACCGCTTCACGCTCAGCGCGGCCCGGGCTCGCGCCGAAGGTGACGCGGGGTTCGACCGGCTCGTCGCGCGCCTCGGTCAACTGGTGGGGGAGGAGGGGGCGCTCGGCGTCCGCTGCCACAACGCGCTGGGTGCGGCGGCGCGCGTCGGACGCGAGCTCGACGCGGTGGCGAGCGCTGCGACGCCGGACCTCGACGCCTTGCCCGGCATTCTGCGATCCGGGCTCGATCGCCTGGTCGACGAGGTCGTCGCCGAGCTGGACGTGCGCCTCGATCTGCGCGCGAAACCGATCGCCGGCATGCTCCTGGGCGAGGCCGGGCGCCGTTGGGACGGACCAGGCGGATGGGTGTTGCGCGCGGGGTCGTGGGCGACGATCGGAACCGGGTTGGGCCTCGCGCTGGCGCGTCGCGCACCGCTGGCCGGAGCCGGGGTCGCGGTCGCCGGCGCAGCGGTCGGAGCGGCGCGGCACGGCCTCGAGCAGCGCGCGCTCTCGGACTCGGCCGGACTGCTCCCCGAGGCCAGCCAGTTGGACTCGGCCTGGCGGCAGCAGCTGAGCGACGCGCGCGTCACCGCCGACCGACTCGTGCTGGAGCGCGACGCCCTCGCGTTCCCGAGTTCCGGGCGCGTCGAGGACGTGCTCGACGAGGCGGCGCGCGAAGGCTGGCAGCGACTGCTCGATCGCGACCTACCGCTCGCGGCCGAACGGACGGCGCCGATCTGGCTGCGCTGGGTCCTCGATGCTCCCGTCTACGCGCTCGCGGGCTGGGTGGCCTGGGTCGTCGTGCGCGGCTTCTTCGCCGGCGAGTACGCCGGGGTCGACTTCCTGCTCAACGCCACGTTGATCGCGATCGCGGGCCTGTGGCTCGTGCGGGCGTTCGTGGCCCTCCTGGCGCGTGCTCGAGCGGCTCGCCTGGTCGGATCGGTGCGCACGCAGATCCGCGCCTCGCTGGAACAGAACGCGGGCGAGTTGGTCGCGCGGGTGGAGGAGCGCTGCGAGGCGCACCGCAGCCGGCTGCGGGAGCTGTCGGCGCTCGAGGAACGCTGGCGCGCGGTCCTCGGCGAGTCGTGACGAGAAAGGACGCGCTCCACTCCGCGCGTCGCGCGACGTCCGGGGCGCTCGGTCGCCCCGATCCTGTTCCGTCCCGTCGTCACACGTAGCGGGCATCTGCCGCGGCCACGGTCCCGGCGATTCGGACCACTGTTGCTCGAGTTCCCGAGAGGCGCGCCCGAACGCGGACGGCGCAGGTCTCAGCGGCCGACGCGCACGAAGGTGCCGCCGGTGCGCTTCGCCAGCTCCTCCAGCGCGAACGCGTCGCCGCCGCCGATCTGGACGCAGTGGAAGACGAGGCCCGCGCTCTCGTTGTAGGCGGCGAGCCAGGCACGTGCCCAGCGCGCGTCCTCCGCCGTCTGTCCGTCGCACAGGACGACGACCGTGTCGACGGCCAGAAGATCCGCGCGTCGACGCCCGTCCGCGTCGCGGGGCAGCAAGGCGTCGAGCCCCGCCGAGAGATTCGTGCCGCCGCCGGGCGGGTTGCGCCGCAGCCACTTGCGGATCGACGAGCGACTCGTGTCGCTCACGAGGCGCGGTTCGTCCGACCAGCGCTCGCCCGTGTCGCTGAACAGCACCACCTGGAAGGCGCCGGGCGTCGGCAGTCGCTGGAGCGCGAGTTCGAGTTGGTCGCAGGCTTCCTCGAAGCGCGTCGGGCCGTCGTTGTCGGCGTAGCGACCGGGAATGGGGTGGTCCATCGAGCCGGAGGCGTCGATCACGAACGCGACCGCGCCCGAACGCAGCTCGAGGCCGTAGAAGTCCGGCACGACGGTTCGCGACGAGACCCTGGGGCGCTCGTCGCCGGCCAGGTGCCCGCGCCACCATTGCGTCCAGCGCCGCGGCTCGATCCCCAGCTTCAGGCCGGAGCCCGCGCGCAAGAGATCGGCGAGTTCGTGTCGGACGCGGCGCATTCCGATGAGTCCCGTCGCTTCTTCTTGAACCGTCTCGCGCCGTTCCCAGGCGAAGAGCGCTTCGATGCAGCGCGGTGCGGCCGCCTCGAACTCGCAGTGCCGCGCCAGTCGGACTCCGCGCGACGCGACGCGCCAGTCCTCGTCGACGAGCATGGGCAGCGCCGCCTCGACGAGTCGCGCTCCCAGCGTGTCGTCCCACGCGCTCGCGAGCGAACCCGCGGACTCGAGCTCGCTCAGGTGGTCGGCGAGCAGCAGGCGCGCGAGAGAACGCTCCTTCGCATCGCGCTCGATCGCGGCGGCGAGCAGGGCTTCACTGGCGAGACGACTCGGCTGTCCGGTGAGCGCATCGAGCGCGGCGCCGCGAACCGTGGGATCGGGGTCGCCGCTCGCCGTCGCCGCCAACAGCGTGACCAGGGGTGGCCGCATCAGCGCCGCGAGTGCGTGGCAGGCCGAGGCGCGCTGGACGGCGGAGACGTCCTCCACGGCTTCGGGAGCGAGGACCGACAGTCGCAGCCAGTCCTCGAACCCCGTGCCGCCGCGCCCAGTCAAGCGTTGCGTCAGCGCGCCGAGTACCGCTCGGTGCAGGACTTCGATCCGCGGCTCGGTACGACCCGCGCGGCACGAGCCGAGCAATTCGAGCAGAGCTAGATCCACGTCCGCGCGACGCGAGCGCGTGACGGTGAAGCTCTTGTCGAGCAGGCTCTCCAGCTCGCCGGGGTCGACACGTGCCAAGGCATCGGCGTCGCGGCGCGCCCACTTCTCGAACGTGCCCGAGTAGCGGTCGCCGAACGCCTCGACCGCCGCCATGCGCGGATCCACTCCGGGGGCGGCCAGCGCGTGCGGAGCCGATGCCGCCGTCGCCGCGAACAGAGCGACGAGCAGGACGCGAAGGATGGGGGACGGTTGCACGTGCTGCGTAGCCCCCGGGGCGCGCCGGGTCACCTTCGAAGGGCCCTGCGCGCCGCACGCTCTACTTGTCGAAGACGTTGGTCTCACCGGGGCGGATGCGTTCCTCGACCTCCTCGACCGTCAGGTCCAGGCGTTCGAGGTCCAGGCGCACCGGCTTGGGCTTGGGCTTCGACGGGTCGTTCGTGGGGCTGGCGTCGCTGTGGGCGCTGGTGCGGTCGCGGTCGGGTCGTCGTTCCATGATGGCGGGTCCGGTGGATCGGCCCAGCTGGGGAGGTCGCGTCGGGAAGGGGTCAGTGTGTCGCGCCGACGCGGGTGTCGCCAGAGGGCAGCGTGCGCCCGGCGAGGCGTCGAACCAGCCCGCAGCGGTGCAGGCGGTGTACGAACTCGATCAGCCGCTCGCGTCCGGCCGGCGAGGGGTCCCAGGCGGCGAGCAGTTCCGAGAGGCTGCCGGCCGCGTCGAGAGCGTCGAGCAGAGCCAGTCCGTCGGGGCGCAACTCGGTGAACGGCGCCGCCGCACGCGGCGCGTGCACGAGGACGCGCGTCGTCGGCTCCAGCGTTCCGAGTGCCGCACGCGCTCGTTCGGCCGCGCCGTGCACGTAGCGACCGGTCATGAAATCGGGGCGGATCGCCCGGGCCAGCGGATGCGCGAGCTTCTCGACGCAGCGCGCGTAGCTGTAGGGGATCTCGACCCGGCTGAGCCCTTCGGCGACCGCGAAGTCGGCGTCGTCTTCGGGGTCGGTCAGGGCCTGCGCTCGCTCGCGACAGGCCGCTGCGAACTCGTCGGGCGTCGTGCCGCGCGCGAGGTGCAGGAAGTAGTGGCTCTTCTGCATGAAGAACAGGACGTTGTCCGCGGAGAACAACGGGAAGTGCTGACGCAGCTCGCCCATCATCTCGTCGAACATCTCCGCGGCCTCGGACTGCGACATGCCTCGAGCGCTCTCGTAGTCGTGGTAGAGCTGCAGGTCGGTCCCCGCGCCGTCGAGCACGGTGATCCCGAACTCGTCGGGGTGGTGGTAGGTCCGCGCGACCTCGTCGATGTGGAACGTCTGCAGCGAAACTTCGCGCACCACGTCGGCGTTGTCGACCAGGAAGCGCGCCGTGTGCCGCGCCTCTTCGCGCGTCTCGGTCGGAAAGCCGACCATGGCGTAGAACGTCACGCTGATGCCGGCCTCGGTGCAGTTGCGCGCCACTTCGAGCGTCGCGCGCGGGCTCTGGCCCTTCTTCATCAGCTTCAAGAGCCGCGGCGTGGCCGTCTCGAAGCCGAAGAGCAGCTTGCGACAGCCGGACTCGAACAGGCGGCGCGCGCCTTCCGGGTCGTAGGCCTTCGGTTCCACGCGCGCGTCGCACCAGTAGCGGATGTCGGCCTCGCGCGCGATGAGCTCCTGCGGCAGGTCGCTGATCATGCCCGGCGGCATGCAGTCGGTGATGAAGTTGAAGTTCCGCGTGCCGTGGCGTTCCTTCAACTCGAGCACGTGGTCCACGATGCGACTCGCAGAACGGGTGCGATAGCCGGGACCGATCACGGTCGGCAGCGTGCAGAACGTGCAGGCGCCGTAGTAGCAGCCGCGATTCACGTCGTAGGGCAGGACCACTTCGGGACTGAAGTAGCGGTCGAGCGGCAGGCCGCTGAAGTCCGGGACCGGTGCGTCCTCCAGCTTGAGCGGATGTTGCGGGGCGTTGACGACCGTGCGCACGTGACCGTCCTCCTCGCGATCGAACCACGTCAGCGATCCGATCAGTTCGAGCGAACCGCGCTGTTCGAGCGTGCGTGCGAGTTCGAGCAGCGGCCGCTCGCCCTCGTGGAAGATGATCGAGTCCAGGCACGCGTCCATGCCCGGCGCGTTCATGAGCTTCTCGCCGATGTACGCCAGGAACCCGCCGCCGGCCGTGACGTGGCACTCCGGCAGGTGCTCCTTGATCAGGCGCCCGAGCGTGAGCGCCGGGATCAGCTGGCTGCCGTAGATCACCGACAGTCCCACGAGCCGCGGGCGCCGTTCGAGCAGGCGCGGCAGCAGCGTGGTGCGGAAGTGTTCGACGAACGGGTTCTGGTCCTCGTCGAGCGTCGCGGAGAGAACTTCTTCCGAGCGATCGTTCGCGTACCCCATCGTGAAGTTGTGGGGCGTCAGCACGGTCGGGAAGTGCGCCGCCGAGACGAGTCGCAGTCCGGCGTACAGCGTGCCCATCGCCTCGAGGTACGCATCGCGATCCCAGAAGCCTTCGCCCCGCACCACGCGCTTCGCACCCTCGACGCGCTCGGCGAGTCCGGGGGCCGCGACGTGCGCCTCGGAGGCCACCCGGAAGCGCTCCATGTGGTCGAAGTCGAGCTCGGTCCGACCGTCGAACGCGTCGAGTGGCAGCCGCTGTGCGACCTTCGCGGCGCAGCGTTCGAGGTACTCGGCCGAAAGGAAGCGGTCGTACGCCTCGATGCTCGCGTCGACGAGTTCGACGTCCTGGTAGCCGTTCTCCTTCAGGTAGGCCGACAGGCACGGCAGCGCCAGGTAGGGCTGGGTGAAGTGCCCCTGCGGCGGAAAGACGAGGTCGATGGGGAAGGGGTGTCGCTGGATCATCGGGCGGGAGCCGTGCTGGAGGTCTGAGTCCGGTCGTGTTCGTTCGAGGTGCTCGGCGGTTCGGCGACCAGTCCGCGCTCGACCAGGGTCGGGAGCAGTTGGACGAGTCGCGGATCGAGTTCGTCGGCGCGGTGGCCGTCGATCGACTCGAGCACCTGCGCGAGGTCGAGTCCGATCGAGACCGTGCGCACGGCGCCGCTCGGGGTGCGAACGACGGCCAACGCGCGTGGCGCGTCGGGCGCCCGATCGGTCGCGCGCCAGGTGAGGGGTTCCGTGCGCGGATCGAAGGTGGCGCGGACGATCGCGGCACAGCGCAGTCCGTGGCGCGGCGGGGCGTCCCCGCGCGCGGCGATGCGCACGATCGCGCGCTCCCAGTCGAGTGCGGCGCGGACGCGGTCGTCGCCGGTGGCCAGCGCCCACGACTGGAACGCGCGTCCGTCCGCGGCGAACTGGTCCCAGGTGTCGAGCACGTCGAGCCCCCGTTGGCGAGCGGCCAGCGCGAACGTGCGCGGGTAGCGCATCAGCACCGACGGCAGTCCGTCCGCGAGGGCGCGCAGCCGGAGCAGTCGCTCGAGTCCACCGGCCGCCGTCGTCATCAGGGCGAACGTTCCGAAGAGGTCGGGATGCGCGTCGATCAGTTCGCGCTCGGGCGTCGTCGTCCCCGCGCCCCACGCCATGTCCGGCACCACGCCCTCGACGGGTCGCGACGCGCCGCCGTCGCGCGCTCCGAGTTCACAACCCGGCTGCGGATTCGGGAGGTGGAGCGACAGGTGCACGGGCGCGCGCAGAGCCGCGTCGAGACACAGGTCGAGCGTCGCACGCAGCTGTTCGTCGCCTTCACCGGGCAGGGCGAGCACGAGCGAGAGGATCGACGAGATGCCGGCGCGGTCGAGGCGTTCGATCCGGTCGAGCACGTCGAGGTTCTCGTCCATGCGCTTGCCGTGCACGTTGCGCAGCGCGGCGTCGCCGGTCTCGATCCCCAGCAGGACCCGGTAGCAGCCGGCGCGACCGAGCGCGTCGATCAACTCGTCGCCCAGGTGGTCGAGGCGCGCGCGGATCTCGAACGGGATGCCTGCGCCGCGGCGTTCGAGTTCGGCGCACAGCTCCAGGGCATGGCGACGATCCGCGCCGAAGATGTCGTGGCAGAGGTAGGCCTGCTTCGCGCTCGGCAGCGCCATGGCCGCGTCGATCTCGCGCACCAGGCGCGCCACCGGCACCGTTCGCGAGCGGCGGTTCCACGTGCGACCGATCGAGCAGAACGAGCAGTCGTAGACGCAGCCGCGCCCCGAGTCGATCGGGACCAGGCCGTCGTCCTCGCCGGTGATCGCCTTGTAGCGATCGAGGCTCGGCACGAGGTGCCACGCGAGCTCCGGCAGGTCGTCGAGACTCGCGAGCGGTGTGCGCGGTGCTTCGATCCGAACGCCGCCGTCGGTCGCGCGCCAGTACAGCCCCTCGATGCCGGACAGGTCGCGCGAGCCGCTCGCGAGGCGCGACAGCACTGCGGGCACGAGAACCTCGCCCTCGCCACGCGCGATCGCGTCGATCCAGTCGAAGCGCTCGAGCACGCGCACCTCCACGTCGGTCGTCCCCGGGCCGCCCAACAGGATCGGCAGGTCGGGCGCGCGCTCGCGAACGATGCGCGCGATGGCGAGCGCCACGGGCAGCGTGGCGCCCATGCACGAGAGACCGAGCGCCAGTCGCGGCTTCGCGTTCAGCAGGCGTTCGGCGCAGGCGCGAGCGAGGCCGTCGCCCGTGGGCACGTCGCCGTTCGCGAGGCGGAACGCCAGGTCCTCGAGCGCGACGCTGAAGCCCGCTCGCTCGACGGCTCCGCCGAGCCGCAACAGTCCGGGCGGCGGCATCGAGTAGCCGAACGTGTCCGCGTGGGGCGCGGAGGCCAGGACCGCGTCGTGAACCACCCGCGCATGGTGCGAAACGCGAGCGGCGCGGCGCGCGGGTCCTCCCCGGCGGACTCTCCGGCGCGGGAGAGGAAAGCGCGCGCGAGGGCGGCTCGGCACGGGGCAGCCCGTACCCTCTTCGCCGCGACCCGCGCGCGCCGGCCACCTAGTGAGACCGAGCGCTGCCTCGCGCACTCGACCGGTTCCTCTCCGCTCGCACCCGATCCACATGTCGCCCATCGACCTCGCACCCCGCTCCGTCCCCGTCCTTCGGCGTCCGTTCGCGCGACGTTCGAAGCTCGCCGCCCTGACGGTCCTCGCCCTCGCCTCCGTGGGCTGCAGTGGCAGCGACGACTCGCCGCTCTTCCAGATCCGCACCAGCCGCTACACGGCTCTGCCGAACGGGCCGATGGGGCAGCAGGGCAATTGGGTCGTCTTCACCGTCGACGAGGCGGCCGCGAACTTCGGGAGTCTCAACGACGACCCCGACCTGCCGCCGACCGCTGCCGACAACGACACCGCCGACGAGATCGCGGTCGCCGTGCGTCTCAACGACGGCGTGGAGTTCGCGACGGGCGTGACGCCGCGCGAGTTCGTCGCGATCGGCAACGACATCTACTTCTCGGTCGACGAGGCCGCTGGCGCGGACTGGAACGGCGACATGACGTTCGAGCGCGTCCTCGTGCGCTTCAACCCGGGCGAGCCCGCGGCCAACTTCGTCACCGTCCTCTCGGACCACGGCGGACCCGACCTCGCGCGCGCCGGAGGGCGGACCTGGTTCGTCCAGGACTCGACGCCGATGAACGACGAGACCAACCTGGCCTACGTCGACAACGGCGCGCCGAACACGCCCACGATCGTGATGGCCGAGTCGATGGAGGGCCCGCTGGTCGTCACGCTGCTCGGTCAGCAGGACGACCTCTTGCTGTGCGCGCTGGACGAGACGGACAACGCGGACCAGAACGGTGACGCGGACACGGACGACGACTTCGTGCTGTGCCTCGTGGACGCGGACGCCGACGTTCCGGTGCTGGTGAAGACCGGGCTCGCGCTGCCGTCCCTGGACGTGCCGTTCGCCGTCGAGCGCACCGCGACGGACGGCTGGCGCGTGGCCTTCTTCGTGAGCGAGACCGACCAGGCCGGAGCCAGCCTCAACGAGGCCGCGAACTTCGCCGCGACGCCGATGTGGAATCCCGCGCAGTGCACGGGCGGCGACGACACGGACGCCACCGACGACGTTCTGCACGTCCTCGACTTCGAGGCCGGCGCGATCACCATGGGCTCGGTCGTGAACACCGGCATCTCCGGCGTGGCGGTCCCCGCCGAGAACCGCGTGTTCCTCGACGGCGACATCGCGGCCTGCCTCAGCGACGAGGCCGGCTTCGGCGCCTGCGACTACGACGGCGTCGGCGGCGCGACCGACACGATGCTGCGCTGGGTCGACGTGACCGACCTCAACACGGCTGGCCTGACCACGGCGCAGATGCTGCCGGTCGAGACCTCCTTGCCGGGCGGCGGACGCGGAGCCGTGCTCGTCGGCGGACGCCTCGTCGTCGCGTCGACGACGACGATCACGGTCGCGACCATCCCGGTGACCGAGCCGTTCCTCTTCTGGGTCGACCCGACCGCCGGAACGCCGGCGTGGTCGGACGACTTCTACGACCCCGACGCCGGTGGCACCAGTGCGCCGATCAGCGCCGCGGTCGACTGGATGGGGGACCGCGCGCGCCAGAGTCGAGTGGGCATCGGTCTGCTCGAGCAGTCGGTCCAGATCAACCTGAACCGCGGCTGCCTCGACGTGGACAAGGACGGTGTCGTCGGCGACGGCAACTTCGACCTCGTGGACGCCGTCGCGAGCTGGATCTTCTTCAACCCCTCGTCGGGACGCATGATCGCGGCCGGTGTCGGCTGGGCCGTCGAGGGCGGCAACTCGGGACTGATCGTGGCGGGCAACCAGGCCATGTTCCGCGTGAGCGAGGCCGAGGACGGCTTCGACTGGAACGCCGACGGCAGCATCGACGACATGGTCCTGTTCCGCACCTTCGTCGGTTCGTGCAGTCCGACGAACATGGGCACGCTCAACGACCTGCCCGGGACCGAAGCGGCCATGACCAGCGGGACCGCGGGCGCGTTCTACCTGGTCGACGAGGACGCGATCGGCGTCAGCGGCCTCGACATCAACGACAACGGAACGGTCGGCGGATACGCCGTGCGCCACTTCCGCTTCTAGGCGAGCGGCGCGCGAGCGCTAGTACGGTTCGCCCAGCGCAACGCGCACCGCGGCGGCCGAGATCACGGTCCGTCCGGCGGCGGACGCGAGCTCCTCGCAGCGGCGGGCGAGCGCGCGTCCGCCGTCGAGTCGCAGGTCGGCGCGGACCAACCGTTCGAGCTGGTCCGCGTCCATGCTCGCGGGGACCTCGGCGATCGCCGACAGCGCGACGTCGCTGGCTTCCTCGCCGGCGCCGAGTTCGACCAACAGTTCCGCGAGTCGGGCGGCGTCGCCCGCGCCGGCGTCGGCCAGGTTGCGCGCGCGCAGGAGCACCGAGTCGAAGGCCGGCGTGCGTCCCGCGCGTCCGGCGCGCCACAGATCGAGCAGCGCCGCACTCCAAGGATCCGAAGCCGCCAGGCGCGTCGCGCGGTCCGCGTCGCCACCGCGCTCGAGGTCGATCGCGAGCGACAGGCGCGCAGCGGCGTCGAGGACCGTCGACGTGCCGGCCCGTTCCCAGGCCTCGGTGCCGGAGCCTTCGAGCGCCAGCGCGTGCGCCAGGGCGAGCGCGAGTCGCGAACGTCCGGCCAGATCCGCCGCGGGCACCGCCGAGTGGAGCTGTTCGAGCACGCGCGACGGCAGGTCCGCTCCGGCGGCCAGATGCACGGCGGCGTCGGCGCCGTACTGAGCAGGATCGACCACGTCGAGAGCGTCCGCGCGACGACCGAAGCGCCACAGCGCGAGTGCGGTCCGGGCGCGCGCGCCGTCCGTGTCCGTCCCGAGCTCGTCGAGCAGGCCGACGGCCACTTCGAACGCTCCCGCGTCGAGGGCGCGTCGCAGAGCGATCCGACGCGCGTCGTCCGGAGCCGATCCTTCGAGTGCGACCAGTTCGGCGAGGGCTGCGAGCGCCTGATCCAGATCGAGTTCGCGGCGCACGCGTCCCTCGAGGATCCAGTGCTCCAGCTGCGCGCTCGAACGCGCGTCGCCGGCGGCCGCCTTCTCGGCCCAGGTCCGACGGCCCATCAGTGCACAGGCGCGCACCATCTCGAGACGCGCGGCATCCGGGTCGGGCGCGTCGAAGCGCTCAAGCAGGTGTGCCAGCGCCACGACCGTCGCACCGTCGCCCAGGTCGAGGCGGCCGTCGATACGCGCGCGGATCCACGCGGACCACTGCGCGGGCTCCGCGGTGCGCGAGACCAGGAGCGCTCCACGTGCGTCGCCCGCGAGCAGCAACGCGTCCGCGATCGCGCGCCAGTGGGCGCGGCGCGCGTCCTCGCGCAGCACGCCCAGGTGACTCTCGAGGCGCTCGAGCCACTGCAGCGCCGCGCGCCGCTGGAGCACCGGCAGGTGCGCGGCAAAAGCGGCGTCGTCGACGGTGGTCGCGGCGGTTCTCGCGGAGGCTTCGCTCGGCCCTGCGGGCGAGGGCGTCGCGACCAGCACGGCGGCCAGGGCGGCGAGCGCGAGGCGGCGAGCGAGGGCGAGCGGGTCGCGGCGTACGAAGCCGGATCCGACGGGGCGAAGGGGGAGCGCGGGCATGGTGGGTCGACCCATGGATCGGTCGCCGCGCCCCTGCGTCTCAAGCCCGGTCCGCGCGAAGCGGTTCCTGGTCGCTAGGCTCGCTCGCCATGCCGTCCCGTCCGCCCGCCCCGAGCTCCGCCGGGCCCCCGCGCCCCCTGCGACTGGTCCACGTGGACACCGAGACCGGCTTCTCGGGCGGCGAGGCCCAGGTGGTCGGCCTGGTCGAGGGGCTGCGCGCCCGCGGCCACGCGTGCGTCGTGGCCGGACCGGCGGACGGCGCCCTGGCGGCCCGCGGGCGCGAACTGGGCTGGGACTGGCGTGACTTCCGAGCGGCGAGCGACATGGACGTGCTGGCCGTGCTGCGCCTGGTCCGACTCCTGCGCTCGGTGGGCTGTGATCTCGCCCACCTGCACACCGGTCGCGGCGCCTGGATCGGTGGCCTGGCCGCGCGCCTCGCCAAGGTGCCGTGCGTGGTGACGCGCCGTCAGGACAAGCGGCTCGCGGGCTCGCCCAAACGCCGCCTGCTCTATCGGCACCTCGCCACCGCCAGCGTCGGCATCTCGCCCGGCGTGACCGAGCAGCTGCTCGCGGCGGGCGCTCCGGCCGGACGCGTGGCGACGATCTGGTCGGCCGTCGATCCAGCTCGCTTGCAGCCCCGGGAGGCCGCGGGTGCCGTGCGCGAGCGCCTGGGGGTCGGAGCCGGTGATCTGCTCGTGGTCAGCACCGCGCGACTCGTGCGGCGCAAGGGCCTCGACGTCCTGCTCGAAGCGCTGACCCGTCTGCGCACGTCGCGTTCGGTGACGGTCGCGCTCGCGGGCGACGGACCCGAACGGGCGGCGCTCGAGGAGCGGGCCCGGGCGGCTTCGAGCCCGCCCGCGCGACGGGCCCTCGTGCTCGGATCGGTCGCGGACGTGGGCAGCCTGCTCGCAGCGGCCGACCTGTTCGTCCTGCCGTCGCGCGCCGAGGGTCTCGGCGTCGCCGCACTCGAGGCGATGGCGCTCGGGCGCGCGGTCGTCGCCACCGACGTGGGGGGGCTCGGGCAGGCCGTCCACGACGCGGGTCGGCTGGTGCCGCCCGACGACCCCGCGGCGCTCGCCGCAGCCATCGATCGACTGGCCGACGATCCGCGCGAGGCGGCGCTCCTCGGCGAACGGGCCGCGCTCAGGGCGTCTCGCGTGTTCGGCTTCGACGTCCAGGTCGAACGCTACATCGCCCTCTACCGGCGGATCGTCGCGGGCGATCCTGAGCCGGGCGCGGCGCTCGGACCGGCCTGAGCGCGCGGCCGGACGGACTCGCCCGCTAGGCTGGATCCCCTCGTGTCCTCCTCCGCCCGGATCTCGGCCTGCGTCATCGCCTTCCAGGAGGCGGATCGCATCGGCGACTGCCTGCGCAGTCTCGCGTTCTGCGACGAGATCGTCGTCGTCGACTCGGGTTCGACCGACGGCACCCAGGACATCGCGCGCGGGCTCGGCGCGGTCGTCGTCGACCACGCGTGGCCGGGTTTCGGTCCTCAGAAGGACCTCGCCGCCCAGCACGCGTCGCACGACTGGATCCTGCAGCTCGACGCCGACGAGCGCGTCTCGCGCACCCTGCGCCACGAGATCGAAACCTTGCGCGAGGGTGGATTCGCCGAGCACGCCGGGTGGGACATGCCGCGCTGCACGAACTACCTGGGCGCGTGGATCGTGCGCGGCGGCTGGTACCCCGATCGTCAGCTGCGGCTCTACGACCGGCGGCGGGGGAGTTGGAGCGTGGGCCGTGAACCGCACCCGCGCGTCGGAGTGGAGGGCACGGTCGGTCGGTTGTCCGGCGACTTGTTCCACGATACGTACCGCAGCTTCGGTCACCACCTGGCGACGATCGACTCGTACACGACGATCATGGCGCAGGACATGGCCGAGCGCGGCAAGCGTGCCCGAACGCTCGACCTGTTCACCCATCCGCTGGCGCGTTTCGTGCGCTTCTACGTCCTGAAGCGCGGTTTCCTCGACGGCTGGCGCGGCGCGGTGATCGCGATCACCGCGGCCTACTACGCCTTCCTCAAGTACGCGAAGCTCATGGTGCTGCAGGAGGGCCGCGCCACCCAACGACCGCAGGACGCCCAGACCGGGACGTTCGAGGGGATCGACGATCGCACCGCAGTCGGCGCGGACGAGAGCGCGCCGCGGTCCCGAGCGGCGGAGCGCACGCGATGACGCGCGTCCACGTCTCTCGGCTCTCCAGCACCGTCGGGCGCGGTCTCGTCCTGTGCGCCGCGCTGTTGTCGGCGGCCTGCGGAGGCCGCGCGCCCGAACGCCCGACCGACCCTGTGGGCCGGGCCTTCGCGCTCGTCCAGGAAGGTCGCGTGCGCGTCGTCACCGCGGGCTTCGAACCCGACGCACGCGTGCTCGACGCGGCCTGGGAGTCACTCGCGCGCGAGCACGGTCGCCGCGGGCTGATCCTCGAACGGGCCGACCGCGGCGACGTCGGTGCGCCGCGCCAGGTGCTCGCGACGGTGGACAGCGAACTGGGCGAACAGCTCTTGCGCGCGGCCGGTGGAGCGCCACTCGAGGACGGAGGGTTCGAGTACGCGGGGCGCTGGTTCCGCGGCGAACTGGACCTCCTGCGCATCGCCCTGCCCGATCCGGAACGGCCCGGCCTCCCGCTCGGCGCGTGGATCGCGAATCGGCCCGCCGCACTGGCGCGCGCCGCCGCGCTGTGCGAGTTGAACGCCCACGCACGCTTCGAGTGCTACCGCTCCGGCGGCCTGGCACTGTGGGGGCGCGTGACCGCGGACGGGCCGCGCGTCGAGGGCGACGTGGACGCCCTGCAGGACCGCTGGCGACGCATCGCGCTCGGACGGTCGGACGGCGTCGACGGTCCCCTGGCGAGCGATCCCGTCGTGGTCGGAGCGGGCACTGTGGGTGGCGTCGGCGCGGAGTTGCTCGCGGACGACGGCTGGGTCTTCTTCGACCACGGCGGCGACGCGCCCGTCGAAGCGCTGGGCGCGGTGCGCTCGATCTGGTTGGAGCCCATCGCGCGGCGCGTGCACCTTCTGGGCGGTGCGCTGCAGCCGGCGCTCGGCCCGACGTTCGACTGGCTCGACCTCGTGGCGCGCGGCGGCGTCGATCCGCCGGCGCTTGTCGGTCGCGCACACAACGCGAGCGCTGCTGCGAGCGCCGGCGCGGCGCGTGCGGTGCCCGCCGGCGTGTCGATCGAGTTGCCGAGCGAACCCGCCGCGCGTTCGGGCGCCGTCGCGGACGCGTTCCGAGCGGCGGCCGAGCGCTACGGCACGATCGTGTTGCGCTACGACCTGGCACAGGACGTCGCGCCGCACGCAGGAACGGCGCGGACCTGGCGCGCGGCGCACGTCGCTCGCGATCGGGCGCAGGTCCAGGACGCGGTGCGTCACGTGGCCAGTTGGTACGCGGACGTCGACCTCGTCCTGGCTCCGCGGCTGCTCGCGACGCCCAGCACCGGACTGCTCGCGCGTGCGAAGCGCGGCTCCGAAGCCGATCGCTCCCGGTTCGCGGCGGACTGGGCCGCGCACCTCGAGAGTCAGGCGCGGCTCGCGCGCGAGGTCGGTGCGCGTGCACTGCTGTTGGGCTCGAGCCTGCCGACCATCACGCGCACGCAGCTGGGCGAGCACGAACGCGCCGTCGGTGGAGCGCTCGATCCGACCGAAGCGGCGATCCGTGGCGTGCTGGCGGCGGCCTGGAGCGACGGCATCGCGCGTGCGCGCGCCGAGTTCGACGGCGAGCTGTGGTACGCGGCCGGCGACCGCGGCGAACTCGACCGCATCGACTTCCTCGATCGACTCGACGCGGCGGCCTTCGAGCTCCATCCGTCGCTCCTGGATCGCGGCGGTCAGCAGCGCGACGCGGGCTTCGCCAGCGGCCTCGTCTGGTTGCTCGAGCAGGTCCGCGCCGAGATCGGTGACGCACCGCTCGTGATCTTCACCGGCATGCCCGCCGCAGCCGACTCCACGACCGACCCGCGTCTGCCGCGCGGCCCCGTCGACGAGAGCGTGCAGGCCGGCTTCCTCGATGCGCTGATCCGCACGGTCGAAGAGCTCGATCCGCCGCTCGACGGGCTGATCCTCGACGAGTGGGCGATCGAACCGGCGCGGCGCGGGGGACGCGGGTACGACCTGTCGCGCGCCGCGCTCGGGTCGCGACTCGACGAGCTGTTCCAGGCGCTGGACGACGCTCGGTCGGATGGCTGACGCCAACGGTTCGCAGGCGGCGGTGATACCCGTGTCGATCCTCGAGCGACCGGTCACGGCCGTGAAGGGCATCGGCTCGGTGCGCGCGCGACTGCTCGCGCGGTTGGGCGTGACGACGATCGGCGAGCTGATCGCGCTGCAGCCGCGACGCGTCGAGCGCCGCGGACCCGAAGTGGCCCTGCCCGAGCTCCCCGCGCACCTGGGCGGCTTCGTCCACGTGCGCACGCGGGTCGCAGGCACGCGCCTGGTGCGGCGCGGCGGACGCTCGATCCTGCGCGTCTCGCTCGTCGCGCTCGACGGTCCGGGGCGCACCGAGGCGGTCTACTTCAACCAGGCCTACCTGCGCGATCGCTTCGAGGACGGACGCGAACTGCACCTGTACGGACGGGTGGTGAAGACGCCGCAGCTCGGGCTCGTCGCTCCGCGCGTCGTGCGCGACGACGATCCGCCGCCGGGAGCGCTCGAGCTGATCTATCCCCTGACCGAGGGGCTCGGGCGCACGCAGCTGCGCGGCTTCGTCGACGCGGCACTCGAGCTCGCGCGGCCCGAACTGGTCGAGCACCTGGAGGCCGAGACTCTCGAGCGCCTGGAACTGCCCGACCTGCCGACCGCGTACCTCGAGACGCACCGCCCGTCGTCCGTCGAGCTCCTGAAGAACGGTCTGCGCCGGCTGCGACTCGAGTCGGCGCTCGAGGTCCAGGCGCGCCTGGCCGGACAGAGGCGCGCGCGAGCGGACGGCGACGCGCCGCGTCTCGGATGCGACGACGGCCTGCGCGAGCGGATCCTCGCGCAGCTTCCGTTCGAGCCGACGGCCGCGCAGCGCCGCGTGTTCGCAGAACTCGAGCACGACCTCGCGCGGTCCGCTCCGATGCGCCGGCTGTTGCAGGGCGACGTCGGATCGGGGAAGACGGTCTGTGCCCTGTTCGCCGCTGCCCTGGCCGCGAACGGCGGGGCCCAGTGCGCACTGCTGGCGCCGACCGAGGTGCTCGCCGAACAGCACTACGCCACCGAACGCGGACGACTCGCCGGGCTGGGGATCAAGTGCGCACTCCTGACCGGTTCGATGCGCGCCGCGACGCGCCGCAAGGTCCTCGAGCACCTCGCGTCGGGCCAGTTGGCCTGCGTCTTCGGCACGCACACGCTCTTGTCGGACGACGTTCGCTTCGCTCGGCTGGGCGTGGCGATCGTCGACGAGCAGCACCGTTTCGGAGTCCTGCAACGCGAGCGTCTCTTCGCCAAGGGGCGCGACGTGCACCAACTGCTCGTGACCGCCACGCCGATCCCGCGCACGCTGGCCCGCACGCTGTGGGCCGACCTCGACGTGAGCGTCGTCGACGAACTGCCGCCCGGCCGCGCGCCGGCTCGGACCCACGTCCTCGGTCTCGATCAGTTCGAGCGCGTGGCCAAGCACGTGGACGCGCGCCTCGCGCTGGGTGAGCGCGCCTTCTGGATCGCGCCGCGCATCGAGAGTTCGGCAGTCGGTCGCGGCGCCGAGGAGATCGCCGAGGAGTTGGGTCGCACGCCGCTCGGTCGCCACGGCATCGAGCTCGTCCACGGCCGGATCGCGCCCCGCGAACGAGCGCAGCGACTGGATCGCTTCCGGCGCGGTGAGTCGTCGCTCGTGGTCGGCACCACGGTGCTGGAGGTCGGCATCGACGTGCCGGAGGCGACCGCGATCGTCGTCGAGGGCGCCGATCGACTCGGCACCGCGCAGCTGCACCAATTGCGCGGTCGCGTCGGTCGCGGTGGGGGCGAGGCCTGGTGCTTCCTCTTGGCCGGCAGCGACGCGGCGCGCGAACGCATCGGTTGGCTCGATCGCGTGCACGACGGGTTCGAGGTGGCGGAGCGCGACCTCGCGCGGCGCGGCATGGGGGACCTCTTGGGCGAACGGCAGGCGGGGAGCAACAGCGAGGGACTCGGCGACGGCGAGCCCGACCTGGAGCTGTGGCTCGCGGCGCGCGATCTGGTGGCGACGCGTCCCGAACTGGCTCGGCGCTACGCCGCGCGCGTCACTTCGCGGTGATAGCGGATCTCGACGCCGCGACCGTCGGCGCGGACGGCATCGAGGGCAGCGACCGCTTCACGGAAGAGCAGCTCGTGGTCGGTCGGGTCGCCGAAGTGGCGCACGCACACGCCACCGACCAGCAGTTGGTCGGCCGTTCCGCCGTCCTTGGTGAGCACGTTCCCAAGACGCATCCCGAGCAGACGCAGGGCCTGCGGCGTCGTGCTGGGTGCGACGATGGCGAGGACCGTGTCGTCGATCCGAGCGCACATGTCGGAGTTGCGCACGTTGCGGCGCAGCAGCTGTGCCGCTTGCTCCACGTCCATGTCCACCAGCTGGCCGACGTCGACGAGGAGCACGCCCAGGCACATGTGGTCGAAACCTTCGAGTCGCAGACGCACGAGGACGGCGAGGCGTTCGGCGAACTGCTCGCGAGTCGCCAGTTCGTTCGAACTCTCGGCACTCGCACGCACGGCCGGACCGGCGTCGGGGCCGGCGGCTCCCGGGCGGTGAGGCCGCGGCGGATGGTTCGGTGCGATCCCGCGCGACGCCAGCAGCTGGTCGCGCGCCTGCTCGAGACGCACGGCGAACGACGGTCCGTCGGGCGAGCGCTGGCCGAGCGTTCGCGCAGCCTCCTCCACGTGGCCCTCGAGATCGAGCAGGAACGCGTCGACCTCCGCCGGGCCGAGCCCCAGTCGATCGCTGCACACCGCGCGCAGGTGCGACAGCGCGGTCCCCTTGTTCGACTCGACCAGGACGCCGGCCGCGGACTCGCCGATGTGGGTGAACAGCACGAGGTCGCGGACGTCGGCGTTCTCGATGTCCTCCGAGTTGCGCAGGTCGGGCGCCAGCTCGATCACGTGTGGGATCGGATCCGGGAGGCCCCAGCTGCGCAGGACGGCGGCGCCGAAGCGACCGTAGTGGAAGCCGAGCAGAGCGTTCTCGATCTCGGCCGACGGCAGCTCGGACTCGCTGCGCCGGACCTTCGCCTGGTCGAGGACGGGCAGGTACGCGTCCTTCAGGCAGCGCGCCATGAGCAGTTGGCCGATGCGCGCCAGCAGTCCGCACAGGAACGCCTCGCTGGTGAGTCCCGACCCGACCCGCCGCGCGATCTCGCGGGCCGCGACCGACGACACCAGGCAGTGCTGCCAGTAGACCGACATCGCGTAGCCCTCGACGGGCTCGTCGGGATCGGACATGCCACCCGTCAGCGACAGGCCGATGCACAGCTGCTTGAGGTTGCGCATCCCCATCAGCATCGCGGCCTGCTCGATCTCGGTGATCTTGAACTGCACGCCGTAGAGGGCCGAGTTCGCCAGGCGCATGAGACGCGACGCGAGCGTCGGATCCTGGCCGATCGCCTGGGCCAGATCCTCGATCCGACTGTTCTCGTCCGACGTCAGCTCGAGCACGCGCACCACCACGGCCGGAGGGCTCGGGAGGTTCTTCGCGCGTCTCAAGGCGCGCGCGACGGCGCGGCTCAGAGTCGGGTCGAGGGACATGGCGGGGCGTGGGGGAGCGGTGCGGCCGCGATCGGGTGGGGTCCGGACGGACCTGGGACGCGGCGCAATCGGAGGTTTCGACAGGAACCGGAGAGGCCTGAGCGCCGATTTCCCGAAACAGCGCGGCATCCGATGGATAGCGCGCCCTCGAGTCCCCCGAGCGGGGCGGCTCCCCGGACGCGCCGACCGCGTATCCTCTTGGGTCGTCCAGTCCCCGACCAGGTCACCATGAGCCCCTCCCGAACACCCTCGACGCGTCCCACCACCACGGGCCTCGCGTCCCTCGCCACCGCTGCGTTCCTGTGGTCCCTCGTTCCCGTGGCCCAGGCCCAGGACGGAGCGACGGGTGCGAGCCAGGCCGACGGGCAGGAGAAGGCGCGTCTGGAAGCCGCCCGCGAGTGGCTCTTGAAGCCGAAGAACGAGGCGCTCGGCACGAGCGAGCTCAGTCGCCTCGAACAGGCGCGGCAGGACGTCGAGAAGGACGACAAGGACTCCGGCAAGCGCAAGACGGGCAAGGGCGGCTTGATCCTGCCGCGCTCCAAGCGCGCGGACGGTGCGGCGCCCGCGGCGCAGGGGCCGGTGACGGGCAAGTCGTCGGGAGCGCAGGACGGTGCACCGAAGGCGGACGGGACACAGATCGGCTCCCAGCGCACGCCCGAGGTGGTGCTGGCCGAACTCGCCGCACGCGAACACTTCGCCGCCTCCGAGGCGCGCGGCTACGCGGAAGAACTGCTCGCGTTCGGCGACACGGGTCTGTCCGCCGCGCGACGCGGACTCTCGTCGGACAGCCAACCGGTCCTGCTCTCCTGCGCGCGCGCCGTCCTCCTGACCCAGGACACCGCGGGCATGGGCATCCTGCGCGGGCGCCTGGGGCGCGAACTCCCGGCCGACGCGATCGCGCCGCTGTTGCGCGCCGTGGACGAACTCGCCCCCGAGTCGATGACGTCGAACGAGATGGTCGCACTCCTCGACCACCCGCAGAACGCGATGCGCAGCGCGGTCGAGCGCCTGCTCGCCGAGCGGATCACGGCCGACGACGTGCCGCTGCTCGTTCGCGCACTGTCCGCCGAGCGCACCGACACGCGCCTGCGCGCGCTCGAGCTCGTGACCCAGCTCTCCGGCGACCGCGTGCTCGAACTGTTGTTCGCACGCCTCGACGACTCCCGCCCGCAGGTGGCGCAGCGCGCGGCCCAGTTGCTCGCCGCGCGCCCGGAGCCCGACCTCGGTGGGCGACTGCTCGCCCTCGCCTTCGAGACGCCGGCGCTCTTCCGTCAGCAGTCCTACGCCCTGCTCGCGATCGTCGAGCGCGAGGACCTGCGCGGCGAGACGATCATCACGCCCGACCGCGTCGACGTCCTGGTCCAGAACCTGGCGTCGGTCTCGCCCCTCGCGCGGGGCGCCGCCGCCGTCGCCCTCGCGGGCATCGGCTACCGCGACACGACCAGTGCCCAGGACGAGTGGTACCGCCTGCAGGTGCCGCACGAGCTGGTGTCGATCGTCGCGGGTGCGGAGTACCACAAGGACTTCGCGGCGCTGCAGCAGCCGGCGCTCCACCGCCTCGAGCGCATCACCGGTCGCACCCTCGGCAACGACGGGCCGGCCTGGCAGTCGTGGTGGATCAACGCCTCGTCGACGTTCTCGCCCCGGCGCGCCGTGCTTCCCGGCGGGGCGGCGGCCGTCGAGAGTCTGCGCCTGACCTGGATCGACCCCCAGGGTCAGCGCGTCGCGCTCGCGGCGTCGCGCGCGGACATCCCCGTCGGTTCCGACGTGTTGTGGCTCGACGATCTCGACGCGATCGAGCTGGTCGCCACGCTCGAGGGCTCGGGCGTGTTGTCGGCCGAACGTGTTCCCGCTGCGCCGCGCCCGGACGCCAGCGAGCGTCTGACCGTGGCGGTCGGCAAGGCCGAGAAGAGTTTCACGTTCCCAGCTGGCGTCCGTCCGCAGTGGTTGCAGGACGTGCTGGGTCAGGTGCGTTCGATCGCCCAGGCGAACTCGTGGCAGCTACTCGTCGATCCGAGCGTTCCCGGAGCGCGTCGCGGCCTGTTCGCGAACGAGGCCTTGTGGTGGCGTCAGGCGCGCGAGGCCGAAGGCGAGCTGGGTGAACGCCGTCGCGACCGACGCGCGGTGGAACTGGCGCTCGAGGCGTTGGTCACGATGGATGCGTCGGCTCGCGGGCCGGTGCTCGAACGACTGATCGAGGCGGCGCACGGTGGCGTGCTCGAAGCCAGTGACGTCGGCGCCCTGCTCGGCATCGTCGAGACGGAGCAGTACCACTCGCCGCGCACCGAGCAGCTCGTCCAGCTCCTGCTCGACGCCGGACGTTCGGGGCGCGGCGGAGCGGTCGATCCCGACTTCGGGCGCGACGTGTTCGACCGCGTCTACGCGCGCTTCCGCGGCGGCGCGCTCGACAGTCTGGCGCGCATCGTCGAGGCCGTCGGTCTCGAGTTCGCGCGCGAACTCGCCGTCGACGGTCGCGCGCTCGCGCGGGCGCTCGCCGCCGGAGTCCTGGCGCGCTCGTCGGCTCCCGAGGACGTCGCGAGTCTGACCCAGCTCTTGTCCGTGGGCGAGGTCGACCTCGTCCAGGAGGCCGCACTGATCGCCGTCGGCAAGAACGATCGCCAGGACCTGCGCGAGCAGGTGTTGGAGCGTGCGGAACGCGCCCCGCAGCGCGTGCGCCAGGCCGCGATCGAAGCGCTCGGTTCGCTGCAGGGCCCCGGCGCCCTCGAGGCGATGGTCGTGTGCTTCGCCGACGGCGACATCGAACTGCAGCGCACCGCGTTGCGCGCCATGGGCGAACTGCGCGCGCCGCAGGCCGCCGATCTGATCGTGAGCATGATCGGCCGCGGGCCCGGATCGCCGCTGTTCGAGACGGCGCGCGAGACCGCGACCAGGATGGGCCCGATCGTGCGCCTGCCGCTGGTCGAGCTGGCGCTCAACGAGCGCTCGGCCGGACGCGCGGAAGCGGCCTTCGTGCTGTCCGAGTTGGGCGCGGCGGAGGCGGTGCCCGCGCTCCTGAGTCTGCTGCAGAAACCGGGGCCGAACGCCGACCGCGCGGCGGAGGAACTCGCCGTCCTGTCCTGCATGGACCTGCGCGCGCGCGAGGACCGGGACCTGGCCTGGACCGCGTGGTGGGACGGCGCCAGCGACCGCGACGCCTTGGCCTGGTTGCGTCAGGCTCAGTTGCGCAACGGACTGCCCGTCGCGCCTCCCGGCAGTCTCGAGGCAGGCGGAACGCGCGACGGTGCTCTCGCTCTCGTGGCGACCGTCGAAGCACCGGCCGGCGTCGTGTCCGAGCGGGCGCGCCGCGAGCTCGAGCGCATCCTCGGGCGCGAGGTCGCGCCGCACCCGGCGGGCGGTGACACCGCTGCCTGGCGCGCCGACATCGTCGCTTCCATCGATCAGCGCTACGACGGCTGAGTCGGCGCGCGCGGAGCGGTCCACAGCCGTCCGCGCCCGCCACCAGCGTTTCGAACGTGGGTCGTACCGAAGCAGAGCCGCGCCGCGCGCGATCGTGGGCCCTGGTGGCTGTGCTCGTCTCGAGCGCGGTCGGCCTGTTGGTCGCCGCGGGCGTGTTCGAATCGCCGCGCGACGTGCTGGCCTCGGTGCGCATCCACGCCCTCGCCGAGGACCTGCGCGCGGCGGCGGCCGAGTTCCACATCGATCCGTACCTGGTCGCGGGCATCGTCGACGCCGAGTCGTCGGGACGGGTCGACGTGATCTCCAGCGTCGGAGCCATGGGACTCATGCAGCTGCGCCCCGACACCGCCGCCGAACGCGCGCGACGTCTCGGGATCGAACGCTTCGAGGACTCCGACCTGATCGAGGACCCCGGGCTCAACCTGCGGCTCGGGTGCGCCTACCTGCGCTACCTGTTCGACCGCTTCGGCGAGGACGATCCGCGGCCGGTGCTCGTCGCCTACAACGCCGGTCCGAACAAGGCTGCGCGCTGGTTCACCGAAGCCGGTGGGTTCGAACCGTGGTTGGCCGAGCAGAACGCGCTGGCGCCGGCGCGACCGGGGTCCGTGCGCCACTACTTCGCGAAGGTGCTCGCGTCGGCGCAGCGCTACCGCGAGCGCGGCCTCCTGGAGCCCTGACGGCGACCGGGCGCTCGAGCGCCGCGCGACCTGGATTCGACGCTCCGCGCCACCCGCGCTCGACGGGCCGTGGTGGGATGGAGCGTCCCCGAACCATCGATCTCGAACCATGTTTCCGCGTCTCGTCCGCTCGCTCCACGCCCTCGCCCTGTTCCTGCTCGCGCCCGGGACCCTCTTCGCGTTCCAGAGCGACGCCTGGGACGGGACCGCGCACGATCCGCTCGGCACCGTGACCGTCACGGACGACCTCGTGGTCCAGCAGCGCGAGGACGGAACGGTCGTCGCGTTCGGCGCCTACCGCAAGCGCTGGACGGCACTCGGCGGCCCGGGCTCCTCGGTCGTCGGCCAAGCGGCGAGTCTCGTCGTCGTGCGCGACGGCAGCGACCTCGTGGCGCACTCGGCGGTGCGCGACGCGACGGCGACGCTGTCGCTGCCCGCGGGTGCCGTGGTGGCGTACCAGGCGGTGGGGGACGAAGTGGCGCTGGTCCTGGTCCAGGACGCCGGCGCGACGACGGCCTGGGCGTTCGGCGCGCGCACGGGGACCTGGGTCCCGCAGGTGCTCGCAGGGATCGTCGGAGATCGAGCGGTCGGTGCGACGGTCGCGGGCGTGGGCGCGGGCACCAGCTACCACGGCTTCTCGTCGAACTCCGGCACCTGGTCGACGATCGCGGGCACGTTCGGCGGAGCGGACCTGCGCGCGCGTGGCAACGTCCTGGTCGCCGACCTGCGCGCGACGGGCGGACCGCTGACGCACGTCCTGTCGTTCAGCGGCGTGCGCGCGTGTTGGCACCAGTCGCCGCCGGCCGTTCCGGGGACGCAGCTGGTTCTCCACGACGACGTGGCGTGTCTCGTCACCGAAGCCGGCGGCGTGCTGCGCACCGTGGCCTACTCCGCTCCGCGCGCGCAGTGGATGGCGTCGGCGAAGTCGTACGCGGTCGCGCCCACCGTCGTCGCGACGCGCGGTGTGCTCGGCGTGCTGGACGTGGTGCTGGACGGGGGCGGCGCGCTGGTCGAGGCCTTCGGCGCCGAGAACTCGGCCTGGTCCTCGCCGCCGTCACCGCTGCCAGCGGGAACGTTCGCCGTGGGCGACGACATGCTGGTGGGTTGCGATCCCGCGACCGACCGCTGCGTCGGGTTCAGCGCATTGCGCGCCGGCGGATTCGTGTCGCGCTCGAAGCCCGTCGGTGTCGCGGGCACCTTCCACGTCGGCGCGCACCTCGCGACGGTCGAGATCGAGACCGGTCCGTTCCCCGGGTTCGGCCGCACGCTGCACGCGTTCCTGCCCGGCGCGCGCGCCTTCGCCCCGGCGCGCTCGCTCTCGTTCGGCGCAACCCTGTTCGTCGGTGACAGCGTCGTGCACGTGGTCGACGGGGACGCGCTCGGTCTGGCCCTCGGCACGCGCGGCGGAGCTTGGCGCGCACTCGGGACGACGCTGCCCAACGGGACCGTCGGTTCGACCGTGGCGGTCGGTGGAGCGTTGATCGCGCACCAGAACAGCGCGGGCGCGGTCGAGCTGTTCGACGAGCGCTGCGACGCGTGGAACCCGACCTTCGCGCAGGGCGTGGTCCACACCCAGCTCGCCGCGGGCAACACGGCGTTGGCGACGCCCAACTCCACCGCCGGCGCCCTGCGCGCCTACTCGGCTCTGCGCGGCGAGTGGATCACCGAGCTGGCGGCCAGCGCGCCCGCGGAACTCGGTCAGGTCGGTGCGAACGTCGCCTGCGCCGTCGACGCGGCCGGGACGCTGTGGGCCTTCGGCGCGGCGAACGACGTGCACGTGCGCCGGGCGTGGCCGACCGCGGACGGCGCGCCGGTCACCGGACCCCATCCCTTCGGCGCACCGGCGAGCGGCGGCTGCGTGGACGACGTGCTGCGCGTCCTCGTGCGCGGTCGGGCGAGCGAAGCGACGCTGTTGTTGGTGGCGCCCCATCTCTCCTGCCCGCCCGTGACGGTGGCGCCGATCGCGGGCGAGCTGTGGCTCCCGCTCGCCACCACGCAAGTGCTGACGGTGGTCTGTGTGCACCCGGTGGACAGCGTGCTCGCCCAGTCCTTCGCGCTCGGGACCCTGCCCGTCGGCGTCGCGTTCGAGGCCTGGATCCAAGGTCTGGCGATCGATCTCGTCACGTTCGAGTCGCGCTTCATGGGCCGCCGCGCGGAGTCGGTCACGCTCTTCTGAGAGCGAGCCGGACGGAGCGGGCGCGCAGGGGGTCGCGGCTCGAGCGCGCTGGGGTCCGGAGCACGAAGGGGGGAGCGGGGACCGCGGGAGCGGGTGGTGGGGGACGAGAGGGTCGTGCTCGGGCCGCGAAGTCGCAGGGATTTTCGGCGTGCGATCGGGTGCGGGGCGGCACTGCAACGCATGACCGCGGGCAGACGCCCGTGGACGTGACCCCTCAGCCAAGACCCATCCCATGTCCACCCGATCCACCGCACGCACCCTGGCCACCTGGGCCGCCGGCGCGCTGCTCTCCACCGCACTGCTCCCGGCCACGGCCGCGGCGCAGCTCAGCCCCTCCAACTGCGTCTCCTGGGACCGCATCCCGTACGACACCGCCGGTACGCTCCACGTCGAGGGCTTCCTCGTCGCGCAGGAAGGCGCCGCCGGCGTCGAGGTCTTCTCCGCCGCGGCCCGCAAGTTCACCACCGTCTCGCCCCCCGGCTCGTCCGTGCAGGGCAGCGGCGACTGGTGCCTGTTGATCCGCGAGCCCACGACGATGCGTGCGTACAGCTCGCGTCTGAACAACAGCGCGCCTCTTCCGCCCGGCGTCGCGCCCATCTTCTTCGACAGCAGCGACGACGTGGCCATGGTGGTCGGCATCGACACCAGCGGCGTCTTCACGGCCTGGGGTTACAGCGCCGTGCGCGGCCTGTGGATCCCGCAGCCCCTCGGCGCCCAGATCGGCCCGGGCGACTACGCGATCTCGCGCTTCGTCATCGGCATCCGCGACGGCAACAACTACCACGGCTTCTCGGCACGCACCGGTACCTGGTCGACCTTCGCCGGTCCGACGGGTGCCCAGCTCAAGGCCGACGGCAACACGCTCATCGCCGACTTCGTGCCCGCCGGTGGTGGCAACGTCGCGGCCTTCAGCGGTGTGCGCGGTTGCTGGGCGCTGTCGCCGCAGATGGCGAACCCGTCGCCGCTCTTGCTCGACCACAACACCTGCTACATCCGCGCGAACGTCCTGACGCCCCCGCTGTCCTTCGCGCCCTGCGCCTACAGCGCGTACCGCGGCACCTGGAACACGTCGCCCTTCGTCCAGCCCCAGTTCGGCGTCGCCGAGACGATCTCGGACAACGTGGTCCTGGTCGACAACTCGGCCTTCGGTGTCGGGCTCGACGCGTTCGGCGCAGGTGGAGGCACCTGGTCGGCGCTGCCCGGCCCGTTCCGCCCGCTCGTCGTCGACGAGGACTACGCGATCGCGATCGATCCGTCGGGCAGCGTGCTCGGCTTCAGCGGCGTCTGCACCGGTCCCTGGGTCCCCGAGCCGATCCCGCTGACCTCGATCGGCCCGATCCCGATCGTGCCCCCGGACCACATCGGTGGTGTGGACACCGGCACTTCGCTGCACGTCTTCCTGCCCGCCTACAACTCGTGGGCGCCGCCGCTCGCCAAGACGTTCAACGACGTCGTGCTCGCCGCCGACGCCGTGATCGAACTCGTCACGCCCGGCGGGAGCCGCGCCATCTCGACGCGTTGGGGCAACTGGATCGGCAACCCGCCCGTTTCGCTCGCCACCGCTGGCACCGGCTCGGTCATCGCGCACCAAGGACCCGGCGGCGTCATCGACCTGTTCGACGAACGCTGCGACATGTGGAACGCTCCCACCGGCCTCGGTGGTCCGACCCTGATGACCCCCGGTCGCAACCTGTGCGTCTTCTCGCCGCCCGCCGGCAGCGCTGGCCCCGGCGTCTACGCCTACTCGGTGCAGCGCAAGGACTGGACCTCGCCCGGCCCCATCCCGCTGCCCCTGAACGTCGGACCGATCGCCGACGAGAACGTGGCCGCGCTCGTGGACGCCGGCGGTCTCCTGTGGGCCTACGGTTCGCCGAACGACGGACACACCTACTTCCAGTGGCCGAACGGCACCGAGTACCACGTGTCCGGTCCGACGACGACGGCCTTCTGCAAGCCGGTGCTGTTCGACTACAGCATTCGCGCCACGCCCGGACACCTGTCCTACCTCCTGCTCGGCAGCACGATCCAGTGCCCGCCGATCACTCTGCCTGGCTACCTCGGTGAACTGTGGCTGCCCCTGGTCGGAACCTCGGTGTACGGCTTCGTCGGTGTGCACGACGCGGACTGCATGATCGATCAGAAGATCCCGCTCGCCGCGCCGCTCCTGCCCTGCATCCAGCCCTGGTTCCAGGCGCTGACCATCGATCCGGGAACGTTCACGGTGAGCTTCAGCTGCCGCCGTTCCGACCCGGCCTGGATCTTCTGATCGCGTCCGCGCTGCGCGAGTGGGCAAGCACTCGCGTCGCGCCGGACACGCTTCGGAGCGAACGCGCCCCCGACTCTTCCGCGCGGAAGGGTCGGGGGCGCCGTGCGTCACGGGACGGTGATTCGTAAGAGCATTCGGCCCGAGTTGTGCGGGCGTGCGGCGGGGGAGCCGAGCGTGTTGGACGGCGGTGAGATCGAGGGCGAAACCCAAAATGGAACCGGGCGGTGGGCGCTGCTCGCGGCTTCGTTACCTTCACGCGCCAACCGCGTCCCGTTCCCTTCTCGAGCGATGTTGATCGAAGTCCTCCTTCTCGCCCTCCTGCCCGAACCGACGAACGTCGGCGTCGCGCAGGACGAGCCCCGCCCCAGTGTCTCCAGTAGCGTCTCGCCCAGTGCGGTCATGCTGCGCTATCCCGACGTGTCGCAGGACCGGATCGCGTTCCGCTACGCCGGCGACCTGTGGCTGGTCCCGCGCGAAGGGGGCACGGCGTCGCGGCTCACGTCGGCGGCGGGTGGGGAGGCCTTCCCGAGTTTCAGCCCCGACGGTTCGCGCATCGCCTTCATGGCGAGCTACGACGGCGGCAGCGACCTCTACGTCATGCCGACGGAGGGCGGGATTCCCGAGCGCGTCACCTTCCACCCCGGGCAGGAGATCCTGTGCGACTGGACGCCGGACGGCGAACGCCTCCTGTACTGGTCGACGGAGGCCGCGGGCATGGCGCGCGCGCCGCGGATGATGACGGTCGACGTCGACGGCGGTCAGCCCGAAGCGCTCCCGCCGGCGTACGGCGTGTTCGGCAGCATCGACGAGACCGGCGAGTGGCTGGCCTACACACCGTCCGGTCGCGAGTTCCGCACGTGGAAGCGCTACCAGGGCGGACTCGCCCAGGACGTCTGGCTCTACAACCTCCTGACCGGCGCGTCGCGACGGGTGACCGACTTCCCCGGCACCGACGCGCAGCCGATGTGGCACGGCCGCACGCTGCTGTTCGTGTCCGACCGCGGACCCGACGGCGTCCTCAACCTGTTCTCCTACGACCTCGACACCGAGGCGACCACGCAGCTGACGCAGTTCACCGAGTTCGGCGTCCGCTTCGCGTCGGTCGGGCCGACCGACGTGGTGTTCGAGAACGGTGGTCGCCTGTACCGCTACGACCTGGTCGAGAACGCGCTCGTCGCGGTCGACGTCGTCATCCCCGGCGACCGTCCGAACCTGCGGCCCGAGCGCCTGCAACTGGCCGACGACGTGGCTTCCGCCTCGCCGGGTCCGACCGGTGCGCGCGTCGTGATCGAGGCGCGCGGCGAGCTGTTCGACGCGCCCGCGGACGAGGGCTTCACGCGGGCGTTGACGCGCTCGAGCGGCGTGGCCGAACGCAGTCCCGCCTGGAGTCCCGACGGCGCCTGGATCGCGTACTTCTCGGACCGCACGGGCGAATACGAGCTGACCGTGAAGCGCGCCGACGGCGGTGACTTCGAAGGGGCGAACGAGCACGGGGAGCGCACGCTCTCGAACCTCGGCGCCGGGTTCCGTTCGAACATCACGTGGGCGCCCGACGCGCACAAGCTCGTCTTCACCGACAACGCTGGCCAGCTCTGGTTGGCCACCTGCGACGATTGGGGCAGCGGGGACGTCACGATCGCGACCATCGCCGTCGATCCGGCCGGCAACCCGCTCGGCGCGTCCTGGTCGCCCGGGTCGGACTGGTTGACCTACTCCCACAAGCACCCGGTCACGCGCAACGGCGCCGTCTTCCTGCACGAGTTGGCGACCGGTACCACCACCTGCGTGACCTCGGGAGCGTTCGACGACTCGAGTCCGGCCTTCGGGGCGAACGGCGACTTCCTGTACTACGCCTCGGCCCGTCACTTCACGGGTGCGCTCTACGCCGATCAGGACTCGACCTGGATCTACAACGGGACGCAGGTCCTGATCGCGGTGCCGCTGCGGGCGGACGTGGACGTGCCGCTCGTTCCGACCAACGACGAGGAGCCGATCGAGACCGACGAGGACGCGAGCGACGACGGTGCGGCGGCCGACGATGAGCCGGCCGACGATGCATCCGACGCGGCCGACGACGCGTCCGACGACACGTCCGACGACACGTCCGACGACGACACGTCCGACGACGGCACGTCCGACGACGGCACGTCCGACGACGGCGCCACCGAGGCGGACGACGGCGCTTCCGAAGTCGACGCGGACGACGAGGAGACCGACGAGGCCCTCGTGATCGACGTGGACGGCTTCGAGGCGCGCGGGATCCAGATCCCGATCGATCCGGGTCGCATCAGCGCGCTCGTGGGCACCTCGAAGGGCCTACTCTTCGTCCGCACCACGCCGCGCGGCGTATCGGGTGCTCCGCGCCTCGTGCTGCTCGACACGGAGGAGTGGGAGGAAGCGACCGTCATCGAACGCCTGAGTGGCTTCGACGTGTGCTCGCGCGCCGACAAGCTGCTCCTGATGCGCGGGAACTCGATCGCGATCGTCGATCTCGCGCCCGGTCAGTCGTTCGACGAGACGGTCGACCTCGGCGGCCTGGTCGCGCAGATCGATCCGCGCGCCGAGTGGCGGCAGATGCTGATCGACACCTGGCGCCTGTTCCGCGACTACTTCTACCAGGAGAGCATGCACGGCCTCGACTGGCCCGCGGTGCGCGAGCGCTACCTCGCGGCGTTGTTCGACGCCACGTCGCGCGAGGACCTGGCCTTCCTGACCGGCGAGATGATGGCGGAGCTCAACGTCGGTCACGCCTACAACGGTCGCGTCGCTCCGAGCGGTCCCGCCGCTCCCGACGGGCCCACCGCCGGTCTCCTGGGCGCCGACTTCGCACGGGTCGGCGAGCGCGTGTCCATCGCGCGACTGCTCGCAGGTGGCAGCTACGACACGGACGCGCGCAATCCGCTCGCGCACACCCAGGTCGAGGTGGGCCACCTCCTGCTCGCGGTCGACGGAGTTCCGGTCGACGCCAGCCGTTCGGTGAACGAAGCGCTGCTCGGAACCGCCGGACGCACGACCCAACTGACGTTCGCGAGCGACCCCGGCGACGTCGAAGGTTCGCGCTACGACGTCCTCGTCGAGCCGCTGGCCAGCGAGAGTTCCCTGCGCTACCGGGACTGGGTGCGCCGCAACCGCGAACGCGTGCACGAGCTGTCCGACGGTCGCATCGGCTACGTCCACGTGCCCGACACCGGCGCCAGCGGTCAGAACGAACTCGTGCGGCAGATGCAGGGCGCGATCCACGCTCCGGCGCTGCTCGTCGACGAGCGTTGGAACGGCGGTGGACAGATTCCGACGCGCTTCGTCGAGCTGCTCGATCGTCCGCTCGTGAACCGCTGGGCGGTGAGGCACGGCGAGGACTGGGACTGGCCGCCGGACGGCCACTTCGGACCGAAAGCCATGCTGATCAACGGCTGGGCCGGATCGGGTGGCGACGCGTTCCCGTACTACTTCCGTCAGGCGGGTCTCGGAAAGCTCATCGGCCGCCGCACCTGGGGTGGGCTCGTCGGACTCTCCGGCAATCCCGCGCTGATCGACGGCACGAGTCACTCGATCCCGACCTTCGGCTTCTACGAACTGGACGGGACCTGGGGGATCGAGGGCCACGGCGTCGACCCGGACATCGAGGTGATGGACGATCCGTCGGCGCTCGCGCGCGGTGAGGACCCCCAGCTCGAGGCCGCGGTCGCGCACCTTCTGTCCGAGCTCGAGCGCGCGCCCTTCGTCCCGCCCGCCCGTCCGAAGGGACCGGACCGCGCCGGTTCGGGGGTCGCCGACGAGGATCGCTGAGCCGCGGATCGCCGCTCGGCGCCACACGGTGCCGTGGGTGGAGGTGCCGTGGGCGGCGGAGCGGAAGGCAGCGGAGCGGCGTCGCGCCGATCGGCGGGGCCGGGAGCGTCCGCGCCCGAGCGACCGAACCGCGCGCCGCGCGCCATCCCTGCGACCTCGAAGTCGCTCCGGGGTGGGGCGCGGCGGGCCGAAGTCCTACTCTCGTCGGGGCCGGACCCGACAGCGACGCCCGTGGGGTCCCAACGCCCTGCGGGCGCGCTGCGTAGGACCCGCCGCGTTCGTGCGTTCGGCTCCGCGCCGGGCGCACGGTTGCGTGACCGGATCGCTTCCGCGACGACCGCGCCCCGCGCAGCTCGACCAGCTCGACTTCCGGCGACCTCCCCGAGGAGCGCGCGACCGCGAGCTCGCGCCGTGCACCGGGGCTCGCGGTCGAACCCGTCGCCGCGCTCCCACCCGCCCGTCTTCTCGTCCCTCGCCTCCCGCCCGAGTCGGACCCACGACACGCTTATGGCATCCACCGAAGTTCCCGGAGCCGAACGTCAGCTCGACGTCGACACCGCTTGGCTGCGCGACCTGGTCGACGCGGTCGGCGACGTCCTGGTCGGCCAGCGCGACCTCGTCGAGCACTTGCTGATCGGACTGCTCACCGGCGGCCACGTGCTCCTCGAGGGCGTGCCCGGTCTGGCCAAGTCCCTCGCCGTCTCGACCCTGGCGGAAGCGGTCGACGCGAACTTCGCGCGCGTCCAGTTCACGCCGGACCTGCTTCCGTCCGACCTCGTCGGAACCGAGATCTACCTGCCGCAGTCGGGGACGTTCGAAGTGCGTCGCGGTCCGATCTTCGCGAACTTCGTCCTGGCCGACGAGATCAACCGCGCGCCGGCCAAGGTGCAGTCGGCCCTGCTCGAGGGGATGCAGGAGCGGCAGGTCTCGATCGGCGGCACCACGTTCCCGTTGCCCGCGCCGTTCCTGGTGCTCGCGACGCAGAACCCGGTCGAACAGGAGGGCACCTATCCGCTGCCCGAGGCCCAGCTCGACCGGTTCGCGTTGAAGGTCGTGCTCGACTACCCCGACCAGGAGGAAGAACTCGCGATCCTCGACCGGATGGCGCGCACGTCCGGACCGCCCAAGGCGCGCCGGGTCGCGACGCTCGAACAGCTGCTCGAGGCCCAGCCGCACGTGGACGCCGTGCACCTCGACACCAGGCTCAAGCAGTACGTGGTGCGGCTCGTCCACGCCACGCGCCGTCCGGCGGAGTTCGGACTGGACGAACTCGCTCCGCTGATCCAGTACGGCGCGAGTCCGCGTGCGACGATCACGCTCGTCATGGCGGCACGCGCGAGTGCGTTCCTCGCCGGGCGCGCGTTCGTCACCCCGGGCGACATCAAGCACGTCGCGCCCGCCGTCCTGCGACACCGCGTCCACCCAACGTTCGAGGCCGAGGCCACCGGGACCGACAGCGACGCGATCGTGCGGCGCCTGCTCGAGCGCGTCGAAGTGCCCTAGGGCACACGCTCCGCCCAGCGGCATCGGGCCGGCGCGCCGCCCAGCGGTTCGCCCGCACCGGTCGATCGAACAGCCATGAACGCTCCGCAGACGCACTCCGTGAACGACGAGCTGGAACTCGGCCGCAAGGCTCTGAGTCCGGCGCTGCGTGCACGCATCCGCATGCTCGAGCTGCGGACGAAGCGCCTCGCGTTCGGGGACGTCGGAGGCGCGTACCGCTCGAGCTTCCGCGGTTCGGGCATCGAGTTCGAGGAGGTGCGCCCGTACCAACCGGGTGACGACGTGCGCACGATCGACTGGAAGGTCACGGCGCGCACCGGCGAACCCCAGGTGAAGACGTACACCGAGGAGCGCCAGCTGCGCATGCACCTCGTGGCGGACACGAGTCCCTCGATGGACTTCGGTTCGGGGGAAGCGACGAAGCGCGAGGTGGTGGCCGAAGCCGTCGCACTGCTCGCGGGCGCGGCATCGCTGCAGCGCGACCTGGTCGGCCTCGACCTGTTCTCGGTCGGACGTCAGCGGCACGTGCGCCCCGAGGCCGGCCGCAGTCAGGTGCTGCGCGTGCTCGGCGC
This sequence comes from Rohdeia mirabilis, assembly GCA_007750655.1. Taxonomy (GTDB): domain Bacteria; phylum Planctomycetota; class UBA1135; order UBA1135; genus Rohdeia; species Rohdeia mirabilis. The sequence goes on along the minus strand of CP036290.1, from coordinate 3,394,755 downwards.
CCTGATGGCCGAACCCTCGCGACCCTCCACCGGCCGCGGGCTGCTCGAGACGCTCGAAGCCCTCGAACGGGTGCTCAAGCGCCACGGCGTCCTCGTCGTCCTCTCCGACTTCCGCGGCCTCGACGACGCGCCATGGGTCGACGTGGCGGCGCGCCTCGCCCGGCGCCACGACCTGTTGTTCGTGCGCGTCGTCGATCCCTTCGAGGAACAGCTTCCCGACGTGGGGTGGCTCGCGCTCGACGATCCGGAGAGCGGCCGCCGCGTCGACGTGGACACGAGCAGTGCGGCCGTGCGCGAGGCCTGGGCGGCCGACGCCAGAGCGCGGCGCGCGGCCTTCGCGGCGGCGACGCTCGCGGCGCGGGGGGAGAGCGTGGAGCTGTCCACCGCTCCCAGTGCCGCCGGGGGCGCGACCGATCCGCTCGTCTCCTTCTTCCGCGCGCGAGTGGCGCGTCGGGGGCGCGGCCGATGAGCGGCGCTCTCCTGCGCTCGCTGTCGGCCCTGGTTCTGGCCCTGAGTTTGTGGCCGGGGCCGGTTCTCGGCGCGCCGCTGCTCGCGCCCGCGCATGCGTCCACGACCCCCGCGCCGACAGCGACCGCCGCTCGGCCCGCGCTCGCGACCGTTCCGCAGGACGCCGCCGTCGCCCCCGCGTTCGAAGGGATCCTCGACGTGTGGGTCGAAGCGCCGACGGACGCGGTCGAAGTGGGGCAGCCGTTCGAGCTGTCCGTCGTCTGTCGGCACGGACGGGACGTCGAAGTGCGCGCCGCCGCCGCCGTCGTGCGCGACGTGCTGACCGCCGAGCGCGGTTTCCACGTCTTCGACGTCGTCGCGCTGCCCGACCTGCCCGCCGATGGCGCGCGTGCGAGCGCGACCGGCTTCGCCGACGGCGCGACGTTGGTCACGCGCATCACGTACCGCGTCGCGTCCCTCTCGCTCGAGCCTGCGTCCGTCGAGGGTGGTGGGCTGGTGTGGAACCCCGAGCGGGCGCTGACGGGTCTCGGGGTCGAGTACGCGCCGGCGCTCGCGGACGACGCACCGGCGAACACCGAGCGCACGTTCGAGTTTCGCGTTGCGCGCGCGCTGGACGGCGCGAGCGCGGAGGGGGACGAGCCCGCCCAGGCGCTCGTCACGGTGCGCGGCCTGATCGGCCCCGGTGCGCGCGGTCCGCGTCCGATGCCGGAGCCGCTCACGACCGAGGCCGAGGCGCCGCTGTGGAACCGCGCCGCCTGGATCGGTGGCGGCGCCACGTTCTTGTTCCTCGTGGCGCTGGTGGTCGCACTGCGTGGCAACCGCGTCGCGCGCGCGAGCACCGGTCCGCCCCCCGACCGCGCGACGGTTCTCGAAGGCCTCCTCGAAGGCGTCGCGAGCGGTTCGGTCGAGCTGCGGCAGGCGGCGTTCGACGCCGTCGTCCACGTGCGCGCGGGCTTCGCCGAGCGCGGCGCCTCCGGCGATCGGTCCCTGACCGACGAGGAGTGGCGCGCGACGCTGGGCGAGGACCTGTTCCGCATGGGCGAACAGGTCGATCTCGACCGCTTCCTCGCGCGCGCCGTGGCCGTGCGCTACGCACCGGCTCGCCCGACCCGTTGGGCGATCGAGGAGCTGATCCGCGACGCGCTGACCTTCGAGCGCGCCACGCTCGATTTCGCCGGAGGACCGTCCGGCGACCCCGTGCGCGCGAGCGGAACCGCGACCCGCGACGTCGCGACGAGCCGGGGAGGTGCGGCGTGATCCTCGCTCGGTCCACGTTCGGTGACCTGGTCGGAGCGCTGGAGGAGTTCCTCGAGCCGTTGATCGAGTCGGGCCGCAGCGCCGGATCGCCGGTCCTGCGGGTCTTTGGCGACTACGCCTTCGCGGCGCCGTGGTACCTCGTGATCGCGCCGCTCGCGCTGGCGTTGATGTTCCTGGTCCGGCGCGGACGCGGGGCCGCGCGCACGGGCGGACTGCCCAGCGTCGTGCTGCCGCGCACCCTGCGCCAGCGCTCGGCCTTCGTCGTCCCGCTCGCTCGAGTGGTCGCGGTCGTGCTCTTCGCGGTGGCTCTCGCGCGTCCGCTGCGCACCGACGCGGAGACCGCCGATTCGAGCGAGGGCGTCGACATCCTGCTGATCGTCGACCGCTCCACGTCGATGCAGCTGCGCGACATGGAGGGCGAACTCGGCAGCGGGCGCATGCGGATCGACGTGGTTCGCGAAGTGGCGCTCGACTTCGCGCGGCGCCGCATGACGGACCGCGGCTACGCGCGCGACGCGGTGGGCCTGATGGGTTTCGCCGGCTTCCCCGAGCTGATCTGCCCGTTCACGCTCGACGTGGACGCGCTGACAGGGTTCGAGGACCGGCTCGACATCGTGAACAGCGAAGAGGACGGCACACGCATCGGTGCGGCGCTCACGAAGGGCGTGCAGCTGATGCAGGGCAGCGACGCCAAGTCCAAGGTGATCGTGCTCCTGTCCGACGGCGAGGAGACGCGCGGGCCGGTCATCACCCCGCTGCAGGCGGCCGAGTTCGCCGCGAAAGAGGGTGTGACCGTCTACACGATCCTCGCCGGGCGCTACAAGCTGGCGCAGACCTTCGGGCAGATCATGGCTTCGAGCGAGGAGCTCGATCCGACCGAGATGCGCGCCATCGCCGAACGGGCCGGTGGGACCTTCTACCGCGCACGCGATCGCGAGGAGCTCGAGGGCATCTACGAGCGCATCGAGGAGCTCGAACGCACGCCGCGCGAGACACAGCGCATGGTCGAGGCGTTCGACCTGTACCCGCCGTTCCTGCTCGCCGCGCTGTTGCTCTACGCGCTCGCGTGGTGCCTCGAGTCGACCACGTTCCGACGGACGCTGCCATGAGCGACGAGTTCGAGATTCTGCGCCCCGCGGCGCTCTGGATCGCGGCTTCGGGTCTCGTCGTCGCGGGTCTCGGCGCGCGCGCCGTGCGCCGTCGCAGGGACGCGGTCGCACAGCTCCTGCCGCGCGGGCGGGTCAGCGATGCGACGCTGTGGTCGCCGTCGCGCAGCCGCACCCGTTGGATGCTCGCGGTCCTCGCGCTCGCGCTCGGCGGGTTCGCGCTCGGCGGGCCGACGCTCGGATTCGGTGAACGCCCACAGATCAGGCGCGGCATCGACCTGGTGCTGTGCATCGACACCTCGCGTTCGATGCTGGCGCGCGACGTGAAGCCCACGCGCTTCGAACGGGCCAAGCGCGAGATCGGACAGTTGCTCGGCGAGCTGGGCGAGAACCGCGCGTCGCTCGTGGCGTTCGCGGGCGACGCGCGCCAGATCGCTCCGCTGTCGCGCGACCGGATCGCCCTGCGCCAGTTGCTCGACGCCGTCAGTCTCGACGACGCGCGACTCGGCGGGACCGACCTCGGACGCGCGATCGAGTTCGCACTCGAGCTGTTCGAGGAGCGCAGCGGCAAGCACGAGGCGATCGTCCTGGTCACCGACGGGGAGGACCTGTCGGGCGAGGGCCTCGAGCTCGCCGAACGAGCCGCCGAGCGCGGGATCCGCGTCTTCGTCGTCGGGGTCGGCACGACGCGCGGCGCGAAGATCCCGATCGCCGACGCGCTGGGCGACGAACGCTTCCTGACCGGCCCCGACGGCGAGGAGGTCGTCACGAAGCTCGTCGACGACTCCCTGGAACGACTCGCACTCGCGACCGGTGGTGCGTACTCGAGCACCGAGCGCTCGGGGCGGCCACTGGTCGATCTCTTCCGCGGCCCGATCCAGGACGTCGAGCGACGCGAACTCGAGAGCGGTACGGCGCGCGTTCCGGACGATCGCTACCAGTGGCCCTTGCTCCTCGCGCTGTTGCTCGTGACGATCGAAGGCGCGCTGGGGGAACGGCGCAGCAGAAGGGACGACCAACGATGATCGAACGATTCCGAAGCCTCGCCCGCGCGTTCGTGGGCGCACTCGTCGTGCTCGGCAGCGTGCCGAGCGCGACGGCGTGGACCCGTCCGTTCCAGGACACGGGCGCCGCTGGCGACGAGTCCGGACCGACGGGAGCCCCGGCGGACGGTCAGGCCGGCGAGCAGCTCGGCGACGAGGGCGCGTCGCCCGAGGCGGTTCCCAGTCCTCTGCCGACCGCTGCGGACGGCATCGCGGCGCTCGTCGAACGGCTCGAGTCCGGCGCACCACTCGAGGCGCTCGAACTGGCGCGCTCGTTCGAGGCGCGCTTCGAAGGACTGTCGCCGAACGACGGCGCGCGCTGGTCCGGGCCCGATCGCGCCCTGCTCGACTACGTGGCCGCGCTCGCCGCCGGCCGCGCCGCCGAGGCCGGGTCCACCGTCGAGGAACCGGACCTCGAACGCATCGCGGGGCTCGTGAACGACGCGGCCGATCGCTTCGAACGGGCGCTGGTCGGGGCTGGTCCGGCGCGTGCCGAGCTGCGACTGCGCGCGGCCTACGGCTTGGGCACCGTGCTCGCCGAGGCGGGTGAACGCCAGATCCAGCGCGCCCAGTCGACGGCGATGCTCACGCCGCAGCAGGTGCCCTACGGGCCCGACACGCCCGAGCGCGCCGTGCTCGACGAGGCGGCCGCCACCTTCGAACGCGCGCGCACCGGTCTGCTCGAACGGTTGGAGCTCGACTGGCGCGACGAGGACACGCGCGCGAACCTGGAGTGGGTGCAGCGCCGACTGGCGGAGATCGATGCGGTGCGCGACCGCGCCGACGAGGAGCAGGAGCGACTCGACCAGGAGCAGAAGGATCAGGAAGAGGAGCAGGAACAGAGCGACCAGAAGGACGATCAGGCCGACGACGGCGGTGACCCGCAGGACGGTGACCAGTCCGAGGACGGAAGCCAGCAGGACGGCGACCAGTCCCAGAGCGAGGGTCAGCAGGACGGAGACCAGGACGACGCCGAGCCCCAGGACGGTGAACAGCAGGACGGTGACCAGCAGGACGGTGACGAGCAGAACGCCGATCCGAACGATCCCTCCGACGCGGGCGCCGATCCCTCCGACGCGGACGACGAGTCCGCCGACGAGTCCGCACAGGACGGTGAGCTGGAGGACGGCGAGGTCGAGAGCGGCGGCGACGAGGAAGCACTCGAACCCACCGACGCCGCTGGCACCCCGGTCGACATGACCGACGTGGAGGTCCGGCGCCTGCTGCAACGGCTGGCCGAGATCGAGGCCCAGGGCGAGGCGACCCGTCGCCGGATGGCCGCTACTCAGAGACGGCGCGTCGCGCGCGACTGGTGATCCACATGTGCCTCTCCTTCCACGACACGGGCCTGCAGCACGTGAGCCTTCGAGGCACCGGCTTCGTCGGCCGGACCCCTTCCGACGCGACCGTCGCGTCCTTCGTGCGCGCGCTCGTGCTGCCGCTCCTTTGGATCGCCCTCTGCCTGGGGAGCGCGGCGGCCACGCCCGGTGCGCAGGGCACGGACGAGGGCTTCTCCGTGCGGCTCGCGGACCCGGTGCTCAAGCTCGGCGACTCGACCCAGCTGATCGTCGACGTGCGCGATCGACAGCCGAACCTGTTGCGCCTGCCCGACGTCGAGGGCGTCGTCTTCGGCCAGATCCAAGGACCGAGCCTGTACCGCAGCGTCTCGTTCTCGGGTGGGCGGACCGTTCGCGACGTGATCTACACGTACACGGTGCCGGTCTCCTGCGACACCGAGGGCCGCTACGACATCCCACCGATCGTCGGCGTGTTCGGAAGCGACGAGCTCGCGAGCGAGCCGCTCCTCCTGGAAGTGGTGCGCGATCAACGGGGCGAAGCGCTCGGGTTCCTCCAGATCGACCTGCCGTTCGAGCGCGTCGCGGTCGGTCAGAGTTTCCCGGTCGAGATCGAGTTCGGAGTCCGCGCCAGCGCGACGAGTCGCACCTCCGCGACCTTCGACCTGACGTTGCCCTGGCTCGGTTCGCTCGGACGCGAGGCCGTCGAGGTCCTCGCCCCCGACCGCCGCGACGGCGCGCCGACCGAAGCCACGATCAGTGGCACCATGCGCGTTCCGACCTCGGCCGCCCGGTCGCGCGTCGTCGACGGCGAGACCTACCGGATCATGCGGCTGCGGCTGCTCGTCACGCCCCTGCGGATCGGGAACGTCGACCTGTCGGGCACCGTGCTGCGCATCCGCACCGGGCGTTGGCGCGAGTCGACGTTCCTCGGGCGCGAGTTCCAACCCACGGACGAGTTCTTCAAGCGGCTCGGCGAGCGTTCCTTCGAGGTTCGTCCACTGCCCGAGGAGGGCCGTCCGCTCGGCTTCACGGGCGCGGTGGGGGACTTCGACGCGCGCGCGTCGCTCGACGTGTCCGAGATGTTCGTCGGCGACTCGTTCAAGCTGATCGTCGACTACACGGGGTCCGGCAACCTGTCCGACTTCGCCGCGCCGAACCTCGAACTGTCGAGCGCGTTCGCCGATCGCTTCGCGGTCTACGGCGTCAGCGAGGAGCGCGACAACGACCGCCGACGCGTCGTGTTCGACCTCGCGCCCCTGTCCGCGGAGGTCGACGAGGTGCCGCCCGTCGAACTCTGGACCTTCGATCCGCTCACGTGGACCTACCGCGTCGTCGCGACCGACCCCCAGCCCGTGCGCGTCCTCGCGCGCGCGACCGCCGCGCCGCCGGTCGTGTCCGATTCGCTGACCGATGAGCCGGCGATCGAGAGCTTCGAGCGCGACATCGTCGACATCGAGACCGGTCCGTTGCGCGCGGCGGGACCCGAGGGCAGTGCTCCGCGCGAGTCGACGTTGCTGGCGCTGCTCGGAGCGGTCGCCGTGGCGTGGATCGCGCTGCGTCTGGCGGCGCGCCGCGAGTCCGGACCCCTGGGGTCCGCCGCCGATCGCAGGCGTGCCCTGCGACGTCTCGAGCGCGAGCTCGGCCGAGCGGAGACGCCCGAACAGGATCTGCGCGCCTGGACCGGGTTCCTGGCAGCGCGCACGGGTGTGCCGGCCGAGGCGTGGGTGGGGCGCGACGTGCGCCGGCTCGCGCGCCGCTCGAGCGAGGACGACCTGGGCGAGGTGACGACCGACCTGATCGCGCGCACCTCCGAACACCTCGAGGCCGCGGCCTACGGGGACGATCCGCGCGTGACGCGCGACCAGCTGGTGACCACCGCCCGCGACCTGCTCGAGGAGGGCCTGTAGTCCCATGGAACAGCGCAGCATCGCTCGTCTTCGTCCGTTCGTCGCAGCCGCCCTGGTCCTGTTCGCCTGGACCGCGAGGCCGGCCGCCGCGGACCCAGCACGCGGGCCGTTCACGTCGCTCGTGACGGTCCAGGGCTCCGGTGCGCAAGCGCGCGAGTCCTCGGTCGTCGAGGCAGCGGCCCCGACGCCCGAGTCCGGGGGGGCGAAGGACGAAGAAGCCGGTCGCTTCTTCTCCGAGCCGTCCGACGCCCAACGACGCGCGGCGGAGTTGTTCGACGCCGGCGTCGGCGCCTGGCGCGAGAGTCGCTACGGACGGGCCGAGGAACTCTGGCTCGTCGCCCTCGACACGATCGGTGCGCCGCCCGAGACCGACAGCGCCGACGCGGTCCTGTTCGATCGCCACGCGCTGTTGTTCAACCTCGGCAACGCGGCCTTCCGAGCGGAGCGCCCGCTCGAAGCGGTGGGCTGGTACCGCGCGGCGCTCCGCCACCAGCCGCGCCACGCAGCCACCCACGACAACCTGGAGCTCGCGCGCCAGCGGGCCGAGCTCGACGGTGGGACGGGTCTCGAACCCACGGCGGCCTGGGGGGCGTACCTCGCGGCCTGGACGCCCGGGGAAGCCCGTTGGCTGGCGTTGCTCGGGCTGGGTCCGTTGGCGGTCACGTTGCTGATCGAAGCCCTGCGCGGCGGTCGCGCGGCCATGCTCTGGGCCGGGTCGGCGCTGGTCGTCGCGGGCGTCCTGTTCGCGCCGCTGGTTCACGGCCACCTGACGGCGGACGAGCGGCCACAGATGGTGATCGCTCCCGAAGGCGTCTCACTGCGCTCCGAGGCCCGGACGGGTTCGACGGTCGTGGCGCGCGCGGCGGCGGGGGAGGACGTCCTGCGCCGCGACGCCCTGCCCGAGTGGATCCAGGTCGAGCTCGCGGACGGTACGCTGGGGTGGGTGCCGCGCGCGGAGTTGTTCGACCTGCGCCGTTGAGACGGGCGGGCGGGCGGGGCGGTCGCCACTCGGTGATCCGCCGCGAGGAATCGACGGCGAAGGTCGCGTCCGCTTGATCCGCGGGCTCCCGCCGTCCAGGATGGGCGCTCGAGCGGGAGTGGATCGGCGCTGGTGTGCCGCCCGGTCTTCAAAGCCGGTTAGGGGTGCGTGAACAGCGTGCTCGGTGGGTTCGATTCCCATGCACTCCCGCCATCACCTGCGCCGGCGCGCGGGTCGATTCCGGGCAGTGGCCGTCCCGCGCGTCCACGTGCCGTCCGACTCGTCGTCGGGGCCGGGTCCGCGCTCACGGCGGCCCGAAGGCCTGTGCCATACTGACGCGCCGTGAACGGTCGGAACGAGCCCCAGCAGGAGTCCGCGAGCGCCCACGGGTACGCCTTGCGCAGCTACGAGTCCGGTGACGAGGCAGCCGTGCTCGAGACCTTCAACCGGGTCTTCGCGGCCATCGACCCGACCTTCGAACCGCGCGACCTTCGGACCTGGCGCTGGCTCTTCGAAGGCAATCCGTCGGGACGCCGGCTGTGGCTCGCGGTGACGCCGGAAGGTCGCATCGTCGCCCAGTGCGCCGGGATCGCCCAGCGCATGCTCATCGACGGTGAACCCACCTTCGTCAGCCAGTCGATCGACTCGATGGCCGATCCGACGTTCACCCAGGGCCTCAAGCGACCGGGCGCGTTCGTGCGCACCTGTCTCGGCTACTGGGACGCCTACTCGGGATCCGGTCCCGATCGCGACGCGTTCGTCTGGGGCTGGCCGGTGGAGACCGCCTGGCGCATCGGCAAGAGCCAGCTGAAGTACGAAGTGGTGCGCACCCAGGGCCTCTTGTTCGCCACCGAGCGCACGTTCGCCGCGGGTCCCGCGCCCGGCATCGACGTGGCCGAGGTCGCGAGCTTCGACGAGGACGTGCGCGAGCTCTTCGATCGCGTGGCGCCCACGTCGCGCTGCATCGCCGTGCGCGACGCGCCGCAACTCACCTGGCGCTTCCTCGAGCGCCCCGGCTTCACCTACCGCATCGCCACCGCGCGCCGGGCCGGACGACTGGTCGGTCTGGCGGTGTTCCGCGACGGCTCCTTCGAAGGTGTGCCGTGCGGCGCGCTGTGCGAGTGGTTGATCGACCCGGACGTGCCCGAGGCCGGCCACGCCTTGGCGCACTGGGCTTTCGCGTGCACGCTCGAGGCGGGCCGCGACGAATTGGTCGTCGTCCTGCCCGACAGTCGTCCGTGGTGGATGCTCATGCAGTCGATCGGCTTCCGCGTGCGACCGACGAAGTACTTCCCCGTCGCGCGCTACTTCTCGAAGCGTCACCACCCGCGCTGGCTGTGGGACCACTGGTACTACACCTTGGCCGACACGGACCTGGTGTGAGCGCGCGGACGAGGACCTTGCGGCGCACCCAACTCTCGAGATGACCGCGAACGACTACGAGATCCGCGAGTACCTCCCCGGTGACGAGGAGAGCATCGTGCGGTGCTTCAACGACGTCTTCACGGACGGCGACGACCGCTTCGTGGGCCGCGACGTCGAGAGCTGGCGCTGGAGTTTCACCGACAATCCCGCGGGCTGGCGCGTGTACGTGGCCGTGTGCGACGGGCGCGTCGTCGCCCAGTGCGCCGCGCAACCTCTGCGCATGATCGTCGAGGGCGCGGAGGCGACCTTCGCCCAGGGCGTCGACTCGATGACGCACCCCGCGCACCGCCGCGGACTCAAGCGGCCCGGCTTGTTCGTGAACACCGCGAACGCCTTCTTCGATCGCTACGGCGGGGCCGACCGCGACGTCGTCCACTTCGGACTGCCGATCGAGCAGGCGTTCAAGATGGGCACGACGTTCCTCAAGTACGAGGTGGTGCGCACCCAGACGGTGCTCGGACTCGCGCCCGTCGTACCGCCCGACACCTGGCCGGCGGAGGTGGAGCGGCTCGGCGCCTTCGACGAACAGGTGCGCTGGCTCTACGACCGCTGCAGCGGCGCGTTCGGCGCCAGTGCGATCCGCGACGCCACGTTCCTCGAGTGGCGTTTCTCGCGCCCGGGGGCGACCTACGTGCGCCTCGGCGTGCGCGACGAACAGGGGATCCTGCGCGGCCTCGCCGTCTACCGCCGCACCCACCTCGTCGTCGACGACGTGGGCTGCGTGTGCGAGTGGCTGGTTCCGCCCGAAGAGCCCGAAGTGGCCGAACTCCTCGAACGGGGCCTGCGGCGACTCGCCCACGAGGACGGCGCCACCGGCCTGGCCCTCGTGGTGCCCGATTGGTCGCCCTGGTTCGCCTGGATGCAGGAGCGCGGCTGGCGCGTGCACCCGTCGGTGTACACCATGTGTTCGCGACACTGGGTTCGGCGCCTGACGCCGTTGTGGTTGCGCAACCACTGGTGGTACACGCTGGCGGATACCGACCTCGTGTGAGCATCTGCCGCGGCGTCCCATTCGAATCCCCGACCGACGATGCCCTCGCTCCGAATCATCCTCCGCTCGCTCGTTCTCGGCCTGGCGTTCCTCGTCGCTGCATCCGCTCTTGCTTCACCGACGGTTCCCGCGGCCAGCGCGCAGGGGCAGGGGAGAACGCCGGGCACAGGTGGAGCCACAGGCGCGGACGCCGCGCGCACCGGACCCGTCGTGGTGCGACTCGCGGGCGAACTCAACGCCTCGTCGCTCAGCCTGCTGCGTCGCGCGATCGACGCCGCTCGACCGGCCGGGCGCATCGTGATCGTCGAGCTCGACACGCCCGGTGGTGAAGTGACGCTGATGTGGCGCCTCGCCAAGGCCATCGACGCCGCGCGCGAGGACGGGACCGTCGTCGTGGCCCTCGTCGACGCGAAGGCGCTCTCGGCCGGTTCGATGGTCGCGATGAGCTGTGAGGAGATCTACATGACGCCCGAGGCCGTCATCGGCGCCGCGACGCCGATCACGATCGGGATGCAAGGCATCGAGAAGGCCGAGGAGAAGTTCCTCTCGTCGTTCCGCGTCGAATGGCGCGCGTGGGCCGAACGCAACAACCGGCCGCCCGCGTTGGCCGAGGGCATGGTCGACGAGACGGTCGAGGTGCGGCTGGTCGAGATCGACGGGCTACCGACGCTCGTGACCGGCACCGAGTGGGACGATCTGCGCGAGACCGGCGCGAACGTCACGCTCGTGCGCACGGTCGTCGACGACCAGACGCTGGTCGCGCTCACCGCCAGCGAGGCGCTGGAGTTCGGCTTCAGCGAAGGCACCGTGTCGGGACTGCGCGAACTCGTCGAGCTGAACCTCGGACAGGCGTTCGCCGACGTCGAGCGCATCCAGGCCACGGCGTCCGAGGAACTCGTCGCACGCCTCGCGCCGATCGCGCCGTTCCTGCTGGTGATCGCCGTTCTGTTGGCCCTGGCCGAGTTCCAGGCGCCGGGCTTCGGCGTGGCGGGCATCGGCAGTCTGGTGTGTTTCGCGCTGCTGCTCGCGTCGCGCTACCTGACCGGACTCGCGGGTTGGGAGCACGTGGTGGCGATGGGGCTCGGCGTCGTGCTGATCGCGGTCGAACTGTTGATCGTGCCCGGGACCTTCGTCGCCGGCATCTCGGGCGGCCTGTTGCTCCTGTGGGGCCTGGTCGCGTCGCAGCTCGGTCCGGGCTTCGACTGGGATCTCGCGCTCGATCGCCGCGTGTTGATCGGCGCAACCATCAGCACGCTCGGCTGGACGCTCGTCGGCATGTTCGGCGGTCTGGCGCTCGGACGCATCCTGCCGCGCACGCCCGTCGGTCACGCGCTGGCCAGCGGTCCGAGCGAGACCGGGACGGGCGGATTCGCGTCCGCGGTGGGGGAGCTCGCGTGCGTCGGCGCCGACGCCCTGCGACCCGGAGCGCTCGGAACCTGTGCCACGGCGTTGCGTCCGGTCGGGCGCGTGTTGCTCGACGGACACAGCCGTGCCGAGGTCGAAGCCTCGGTCGACGGCGGCTCGCTCGACGTCGGAACACGAGTTCGCGTGGTCGTGGTGCGCACCGGGCGTATCGTGGTCGAGGCCGTCGAACCCGATGACGGCGGAACAGGCGCATGACCACCACATTCCTCGCTCTCGCCGAGACTGTCTCCGACGGCAGTGAACTCACCTGGCCGATCCTCCTGCTGGGGCTCGGCCTGGCGCTCGCCCTGGCCGAAGCGCTGCTGCCGTCCGGAGGGTTCCTGTCGATCGGATCCGCGGTCGCCCTCGGTGCGGCGCTGGTCGTCGCCTTCAGCGAGGGCACGCGCCCCGGCATGACGATCCTGGTCGCCATGGCGCTGCTGTTGCCGTTGACGATCGGCTTCGGACTGTGGCTCTTCCCGCGCACGCCGTTCGGACGCAACGCCGTGAATCCCGGTCTGTCGTTCGACGCGCGCGCCGCCACCGACGAGCGGGACCTGACCCTGGTCGGACATCGCGGCGTGGCGTCGTCGGTGCTGCGCCCTGCCGGCCACGCCACGCTCGACGGTCGCCGCGTGGACGTGGTCAGTCGCGGTGAGGCGATCGACGCCGGAACCCCCGTCGTCGTCGTCGAGGTGAGCGGGAATCGCGTGGTCGTGGCGCGCGACGACTCACCGGCCGACCAGGCTTGAGCCCGCGTCCGCTGGCACCCATGCTGTGACGGCCCGGCGATCGCGACGGCGCCGATCGCACTCGAACACCCATCGCCACTCGAAACACGCACGACTCGGAACGTCCGGGTCGTCCAGCTCGCTCGACGTCCTTACTGCCAACCTCCCATGCCGCTCGACGCTCCCCTCGCCCTCGCGGGTCCCTTCACGCCGCTCCTGGCCGCGGGCACGCTCGACACCGTGTTGATCGTCGTCCTCGTCCTGGCGGTGATCGGCCTCGCGGGCCTCTTCCTGCGGTACGCGCAGCTGTACGTCCGTTCGCTGCTCACCAAGGCCGGCATCGGCATGTTCCAGATGTTGGCGATGAGCCTGCGGAAGGTGCCGCCGTCGCAGATCGTCGACGCGCGGATCATGCTCGTGCAGGCGCGACTCGACAGCATCGATCGTCGCGACCTCGAAGCACACACGCTCGCCGGTGGCCGTCTCGCCAACGTGGTTCGCGCGCTGATCGCCGCCGACCGCGCCGGCATCGAACTCGACTTCCGCACGGCGGCGTCGATCGACCTGGCCGGTCGCGACGTGCTCGAAGCGGTGCGCACCTCGGTCACGCCGAAGGTCATCGACTGTCCGAACCCGGCCTCGGGCAAGACCGAGATCGCGGCGGTCGCGAAGGACGGCATCCAGGTCCTGGCGAAGGCGCGCGTCACGGTGCGCACCAACATCTCGCGCCTCGTCGGTGGTGCGGGCGAGGAGACGATCATCGCGCGCGTCGGCGAGGGCATCGTCTCGACGATCGGCTCGAAGGACTCGCACAAGGACGTGCTCGAGAACCCGGACGCGATCTCCAAGGTCGTGCTCGCGCGCGGCCTCGACGCAGGAACGGCCTTCGAGATCGTTTCGATCGACATCGCGGACGTGGACATCGGCAACAACATCGGTGCGCGCCTGCAGGCCGACCAGGCCGAGGCCGACAAGCGCGTGGCCCAGGCGCTGGCCGAGAAGCGGCGCGCCATGGCGGTCGCGGCGGAACAGGAGTTCCAGGCCAAGGTGATGGAGAACCGCGCGTTGGTCGTGCTGGCCGAGGCCGAGGTTCCCAAGGCGATGGCCGAGGCGCTGCGCTCGGGCAACATGGGCGTGATGGACCTCTACCGGCTGAAGAACGTCGACGCCGACACGCGCATGCGTTCGACGCTCGGCGGTGACTCCGGTGGCGCGAGCTCCGGCAGCCGGCCCTCGGGTCCCGAAGGCGGCGGTCGCTGAGCGCGATGTTCGACGCACCGCTCCTGGCCCAGGGTGAGCAGGATCCGCTCAAGCTCCTCTTCCAGCTCATCGTCCTCGCGATCTTCTTCGCCGGGCCGCTGCTGGGGCGCGTGCTCAAGAAGATGGCGAGCGGCGACAAGGGAGCCGGCGGCGCCAAGCCGAAGGCCGCCCGACCGTCGCGCACGGATTCGCGTGCCGACTCGCGCAGCGAGGCCGAGGAGCTCGGCGGCGACCTGTGGCGCCAACTGATGGAGCTGGAGAAGGTGCCCGAGCTCGAGGAGATCGACGCGCCGCCCGTGGCGAAGCGTCGCCCGGCGGATCCGCTCAACGACCCCGACATCGAGATCGTCCAGGACTCGGCGCTCGAGCGGCGGCGTGCAGAGGCGCGTCCGCGCACGCCGGCGGCGCCGCCCCAAGCACCGCCGCCGCCGCGGCTGCCGAAGCGTGCGCCCGTCAGCGGCGGACCCGCGACCGGCGCGCCGGTCGAAGGTGGTGCGGGCACCTACGCGTCCGACGTCCCGCTGACGAAGGGCCGCCGGATCGAGTCGTTCAAACCGACCTTGAGCGAGGTTCCGACCGAGGAACAGCTCGAACGCATGGCGCTCGGCAACCGTCCGTCCCACGCACCGATCCCCGGCGGTGGCTTCTCGTCGAGCGCCCTGCCGTCCATGGGCGGCGTGTCCGAGGCGGCGCGCGAGGTGACGGTCGTCGGTCGGGCCGGGACCGCCACCGGTGGACTGACGCCCGCCGACCTGCGGCGCGCGGTCCTGCTCTCCGAGATCCTCGGTCCGCCCGTCTCGGAGCGTCGGAACGGGTGGGGCGATCGCGACTCGCTCTGGACCTGACCGGCTCGCTCCACGCCGACCGCCGACCGCCAACTTCCGGCCCCGACCCCGCGAACCGCGTCCATGCCTGCCCGTCCGACCCACTGGCTGCTCAAGAGCGAGCCCCACGTCTTCTCGTTCGACGACCTCTGGTCCGCGAAGAAGCGCACGACCATGTGGGACGGGGTCCGCAACTACCAGGCGCGCAACTTCATGCGTGACTCGATGCGCCCGGGCGATCCGATCCTCTACTACCACTCGAGCTGCGACGTGCCCGGCGTGGTGGGGCTGGCGGAGGTGGCCAGCGATCCCTACCCGGATCCGACCCAGTTCGACGCGTCCTCGAAGTACCACGACTCGGGCAGCGATCCGAACGACCCGCGCTGGATGCTGGTCGACGTGCGCGCGGTCCGGCGCCTGCCCCGGGTGGTCACGCTGGCCGACCTGAAGGGGGAGCGGCGCCTCGCGAAGATGGCCGTGGTCCAGAAGGGCTCGCGCCTTTCGGTCCAACCCGTCACCGAGGCCCAGTGGCGCATCGTTCTCGAGCTGGCGGGCGTCGACGGCTGATTGGGCGCCAGATGGGTGGCACATCGTGTCCACTTGAGGCCCCATGCGGCATCTGCCACCAGGGTCTCCCCGGGCCCCTGATTCCCGCACCCGCGTTCTAGGGCCCTGGAAGCGGCATTCTGGGCGCTCGACCCCCTGGCGTGACCCATGGTCGGGCGTATGCTGGCCGACCTAGGGGCCGCGCCTTCGGGGAGCGGCCGCCGGGCAGGCCCCCCCCCGGGTCGCCACGGTCCCGAACAACCACCCACCAGCCCACTCGCTGCGAATGACCCAGAATTACGAGAACCTCGTCGCCACGGTGAACGCCGCCCGCGAAGACGTCGAGAAGGCCGTGGCCCACAACAAGGCCGCCTGCGCCCGCGTCCGCAAGTCCATGCAGGACGTGAAGAACCTGGCTCAGGAGATCCGCAAGGAGATGCTCGAGCTGCGCGACGCCGGAGCCTGATCCGCCCCGATCTCGTCGGTCCGAACACACGACGGCCCGCACACGGCAGCCCAAACACGACGGCCCACGGCGCTCTGCACCGTGGGCCGTCTCGCGTTCTGCGGGCTCTCTCCGCGACCGCTCCCGTCGGCGTCTCAGGACGGCGGCAGGCCGGTCCATCCGGCCGGCCCGCGCACCACGTGGTGCGTGCGCACGGCCTCGGCCGTCCGCAGATGGCGGCGAAGGTGGGGGAACAGCGCCCCGCCGCGCGAGGGTTCGATCACGAGTTGCCCGGGGTCGTCGAGTTCGACCTCGACCAGCAGGACCTCGTCGACACCGGTGAAGTGCACGTCGAGCGTGCCCTCGATCTGGTGCCGGAACGACAGGTGGACGAAGCCCTCGCTGTCCAGTGAGGGCGGCTGCCACTCGCCGTGTCGCTGGGCGCGCTCCCAGTCGGCGGGGGCGACGAAGTGGAACAGGCGTTCGTCCGGCTCGAACGGGTCGAGTCCGACGTCCCGCTCCGTGAAGCCACAGGCGTGCGCCTTCTCGGCCAGCTCGCGCAGGGCGGCGCGGCCTTCGGACCCGAGCTCCTCCGTCCAGTCGTTGACGTACAGGTCCGCGTGCTCGAGCAGCACGTCGTCGTCGAACTCCTGGGCGTAGCGGCGCATGGTCGGGAGCGGAGCCCGTTCGTCGGCGCGCGCCGCACGGATCGAGGCGCGCGCGGCGCACACGAACGCGCTGACCGTTCCGGGGTCGGTCCGTGCGAGGTCGCGGCGCACGGCCAGTCCCCCGAGCGGCAGGGGCAGGCCGGTGGCCGCCTCCCACGTCGCGCCCAGATCGAGCGCCAGCTCGAGTCCGCGCTCCGCGTACGTGAAGCGCGCCTCGTGGATGCACACGCCGAGGTCCGCGTCGCCGCGCTCGAGCGCCGGAACGATCGCGCTGAACACCCGGTGCTCCACCCGCGTCGAGAGCGGGCGGAAGATGCGCCACAGAAGGTGCGCCGTCGTGTCCGCGCCGGGCGTCAGGACGCGCGCGTCCGTGCGGTCGTCGGCGCAGCCGTTCGCCGTCAGCACGACGGGCCCGACGCCGAAGCCGAGCGCCGCACCGACCGGCAGGACCGTCAGTTCGTCGCCGTGGCGCGCGGCCGAGGCGAAGCTGACCTTCGCGATGTCGAGCTCGCCCGCGGCCATCCGCTCGTTCAAGGACTGGATGTCGTCCAGGACCCACTCGATCGAATCGGCGCCGTCCGGGCCGGTGCGCGCCAGCAGGTGGTGGAACGCGAAGGTGTCGTTGGGGCAGGTGGAGAGACCGACTCGAAGACGCTTCATCAGCGGCGATCCTCGTCCATCGACCACTCGACGTCCAGCGCGCGGCCCAGCAGTTCGGCCGCCGCACGCAGGGCCTCGTCGATCTTCCAGTTCGAGGTGTCGCGCTCGCCGACCAGGTTCGACGCACCGCGCACCACCAGCAGGGGCGTGCCCGTCGCGTGGGCGGCGAGCGCGACGCCGAACGCCTCCATGTCCTCGGCCAGCGCGCCGGGCCAACGCTTCTGGCGCGCATCCGCCTGCCGCGCGTCCGCGCTGGCGGTCGGGTGCGTGAGCAACGCGCCGGTCGTGCACGGGACCGACCGGCGCGGGAGCCACAGGCGCAGCTCGTCGTACACGTCCTCGCGTCCGTCCGCGGCGGCGACCTGGGGCAGGCCGAGTTCGCGCGGACCGAGGAAACCGCCCGGGTCGTCGACGCCGAGTCCGCCCTGGACGACGCGGCCGAACGCTCCCGCGCGGCCGACCGGGAGGCGCGCAGCGTCGAACGTGCCCGCGATCCCGATCAACGCGATGCGGCGCGGCTCGCGTTCCGCGATCAGTGCAGCGGTGCGCGCGGCGGCGGCGATCGGACCGAAGCCGCACAGCTCGGGCACGACGGTGGCGGCGGTGAAGCGGCGCAGGCGCAGCCGTTCGAGTTCGGTCGGAACCAGGACCAGGGTCGTGCTCATCGTCCGTCGCGCTCCAACCAGGGCAACCAGCCGCCCGCGCGTTCCGGGCCGGTGATCTCGAGGCCGTGGGGGATCGCGGCGCCCGGTGCGAGCCGCAGGAGCCCACGCCGCCCGTGCAGGAGCCCCGTGCCCAGGAACTCGACGCGCAGGGTGCCGTTCGGATAGCGCCGCAGCTTCTCGCACGGCAACGGCCCGACGAGTCGGTCGTCGACCTCGACCAGCGCCACGGGCGACGAGGCGGCGGCCGCGTCGGCTTCGACGGCGAAGCGTTCGAGGTCGTCCGCGACCAGGGCCTCGGCCGCGCGCAGCGGGACGTCGTCGAGCACGACCGCGGCCGTGGCGCCGATCGCGACGGCCGGGAAGAGCCACCACAGGACGGCGCGCTGGGTCTCGGTCGACGGGTGCCGGCGGCGTGCGCCGAGCGCGTGGATCAAGCCGCCGATCCACAGGGGCAACGCGAGGAGCGCGAGCAGCGTCGCGAAGAACAGCACGGGCCACAGGACGCCCACGGGCGTGGTGAAGGCGACGTGCACCAACGCGCAGACGACTGCGACCGCGACCGCGAAACGGCGTCCGCGGTCCGTGCGCTCGCTGGCCGTGAGTCCCCAGTGTTCGGGCTCGAGAGCAGGTCCGGTGCTGATCACGCGCCGACCTCGCTCGAGACCGTGCCGTCCTCGAACACCGAGATCATCGCCCGTGCACCGGCCCGGTGCCCGCTCGCGCCGCGCGCACGGTCTCGCGCACGTAGACCGGCGCCATCTCCTTGCGCCACTGCGCGTCGCCCGGGACGTTCGCGACGGGGTGCAGTTGGCGCGCCGCGGCGGCCGCGCAGGCGAGGACCGCGTCGTCGAAGCCCGGGCCCGAAGCCGGCGCGTCGATCAACGCCGCCGCGGCCTTCTGGAGCGCGAGCGGGCGCGCCTGCAGAGCGATCGCCCCGAGCGCCGCGTGCACGATGCGATCGTCGACGACGTCGAGTCTGACCGCGACGCCGAGCAGGGGGAAGTCGATCGAGCCGCGTTCGCGCAGCTTGCCGTAGGCGCCGAGTCGTTCGCGTCCGGTTTCGAGGGCGGGGATGCGAACGCGCACCAACAGTTCGCCTGGTTCCTTGCGCAGGTTGGCCACACCGTCCGACTTGTACAGCTCGGCGATTGGCAGGCGCCGGCGACCGGTGTTGCTGGCGAATTCGAGTTCGGCGTCGAGCGTCAGCAGCGGCGCGGCCGTGTCGTTGCTGGCCGCCGCGACGCACTTCGATCCCGATTCGATCACGTGGCAGACGCTGCCGTCCTTCTTCAGACAGAAGCCGAGCGACTGCCGCCAGAAGTACGACTGGTTGTACCACTGGCAACGCGTGTCGAGCAGGACGTTGCCACCCAGCGTGCCCATCGTGCGCAGCTGCGGACCGGCGACCAGCGAAGCCGCCTGGGCCAGGGCCGTCGCCCGACAGCGCACCTCGTCGTGGGCGGCGACGTGCGCGAGCGTGGTCGTCGCGCCGATGGAGAGCGTGCCGTCCGACTCGAGCTCGATGCCGCGCAGTTCCTCGATGCCACCGAGGGCGACGACCGTGCGCGGCTCGAACAGCTCGTGCTTGATGTTCGGCAACAGGTCGGTGCCGCCGGCGATGGCCAGCGAGCCCTCGCGCGCGAGCAGGGCCACGGCCTCGTCGACGGTCGTCGGCGTGGCCAGGTCGAATCCTTGCATCCTCAGCACGACGCACGCTCCCGTTGCGAGGTGGCGCGGGCCGCACGGAGCTCGCGCAGCACGTTGCCCGGGGTGAACGGCAGATGGCGCAGGCGCACGCCGACCGCGTCGAAGACGGCGTTCGAGAGGGCGGGCAGCGCCGGGTGCAGCGGGCCCTCCCCGGCTTCCTTGGCACCGTAGGGTCCTTCGGGGTCGAGGCTCTCGACGATCAACGCGTGCAGCTCGGGCGTGTCGACCGTGGTCGCCATGCGGTAGTCGAGCAACGAGGGTCCGCTGTGCAGGCCGAAGCGATTCACGTCGTGCACCTCGAACAGCGCCTCGGCCAACCCCATGTACGCCGACCCCTCCATCTGGCCCGCCACGAGCATCGGATTGAGCGCGCGGCCGCAGTCGTGGGCGATCCAGCAGTTCTCGACCGTCAGTCGCCCGGTCTCCTCGTCGACGCTGACCTCGACCGCGTGGGCCGTGAACGAGTAGGCGGGCGATGCGCCGATCGTGCCGCCGCGGTAGTCGCCACCGAGCGTCGGCGTGTTGTACGAGCCGGTCGACCCCAAGGTGTCGAGCCGCGCCTCGGCGATCTGGAAGGCTTCGCGCGTCGTGACGAGCCGGTCGCGATCCTCGAGGTCGAAGACCGTTCCGCCGCCCATGAAGATCCGCCTCGCGTCGATCTCCCACTCGGCCGCGATGGCGTCGACGATGCGGCGGCGCAACGCGCGCGCGGCGTCGATCGTCGCGTTGCCGACCATGAACGTCACGCGCGAGCTGTACGCGCCCAGGTCCACCGGGCACAGGTCGGTGTCGGAGGCCACCACGCGCACGTCGGCGGGATCCATGCCCAGCTCCTCGGCCACCAGGTCGCGCACGACACTGCTCGAGCCTTGACCGATGTCGTTGCCGCCCGTGAAGGCCGTGACGAGGCCCGAACGGTCGACCTTCAGCTGGATGCCAGCCTGGGGCATGTCGTTCGGATAGATCGGGTAGTTCGTGCCCGAGATGTACATCGAGCCCGCGACGCCCAGGCCGCGGCCGTGGGGGAGTTTTCCGCGCCGCTCCTTCCAGCCGCTCGCGCGCTCGACCTCGTCGAGACAGGCCAGGAAGCCGTTCGAGGTGATGCGCTGGCCGTTGACGGTCTCGACGTGCTCGCCCTGGAAGTTGCGGCGGCGCAGCTCGATCGGGTCGAGATCGAGTTCGTGCGCCAGTTCGTCGAGTTGGATCTCGAACGCGAAGCGCGGTTGGACCGAGCCGTGTCCGCGCTTCGGTCCGCAAGGCGGCTTGTTGGTGAACACGCGCGTGGAGTCGAAGCGGTAGGTCGGCAGGTGGACCGGACCGCCGAGCAGTTGGCCCGAGTAGTACGTCGTCACGAGTCCGAAGCTCGAGTACGCGCCGCCGTCGATCAGGATCTTGGCGTCGACGCCGCGCAGCTTCCCGTCGGCGTCGGCGGCCGTGCGGTAGGCGAGCTGCATCGGGTGCCGACCGCGGTGCAGGTAGAAGACCTCTTCGCGCGTCAGCAGCATCTTCACCGGGCGCCCCGTGATCTGCGCGAGCTTGGCCGCGCAGAACTCGAAGCCGAACGGGTCGGACTTTCCGCCGAACGCGCCGCCGATGCAGGGCTGGATCACGCGGATCCGAGCCGGCGGCAGCTCGAGCACGTGCGCCAACGCGCGGTGGACGTAGTGCGTGATCTGGGTCGACGACCACAGGGTCAGGTTCCCGTCCGGCGAGCACTGGGCGACCGCGCAGTGGGGTTCGATCGCGGCGTGCGTCGTGCCGTGGAAGGAGTACTCGCCCGCGACCACCGCGGCCGCGCCCTCGAACGCGCCGTCCACGTCACCGAACTCGAGCAGCACGTGCTTGCTGACGTTGCCGCGCTCGGGTTTCTTCGGCGTGGCGTGGATCTGAGGCGTCGGGTTGGCGAGCGCCTCCTCGGGGTCGAGGAAGGCCGGCAGGTCCTCGTACTCGACCTTCACCAGCTTGATCGCGCGGTTCGCGGTCTCTTCGTCGATCGCGGCGACGGCGGCCACCTCGTCCCCGATGAAGCGCACCTTCTCGAGAGCGAGGGCGTGTTCGTCCGGCGTCCACGGAATGACGCCGTAGTTGATCGGCAGGTCCTTCCCCGTGATCACCGCGTGCACGCCGGGCAGGGCCAGGGCGGCGCTCGTGTCGATCGAGACGATGCGCGCGTGGGCCTTCGTGCTGCGGACGAACTTCGCGTGCAGCATGCCGGGCAGGGCGATGTCGTCCGCGTAGACGGCCGCTCCGGTCGCCTTCGACAGGCCGTCGATCTTGCGGTTGCGGCGGCCGACGACCGCGAAGCCGTCGGCGCCGTTCGTGCTCGACCTGGCCGGATCCACCCAAGGGGCGTCGACGCCGTGCTGGTCGCGCGCGCCCATCAGCGGCTTCCTCCGTCGGGCGCCCGTTCCGTGCTCGCGGCGATCGCCGTCTCCACCGCCTCGATGATCTGGGTGTAGCCGGTGCAGCGGCACAGGTTGCCGGACAGCGCGCCCTTGATCGCGGCGCGCGACGGGTTCGGTTCGCGGTCCAGGAGCGCGCGCGCCGAGAGCATCATCCCCGGCTGGCAGAAGCCGCACTGCAGCGCGCCGCAGCGATCGAACGCCTCCTGGACCGGGTCCGCGCCGGTGCCGCCCGCGCGCAGGTGCGCCGGCATCAGACCCTCGATCGTGGTCACCTCGTGGCCGACCGCGAGTCGCGCCAACGTCAGGCAGGCCAGGACCGGTTCGCCGTCCACGAGCACCGTGCACGCGCCGCAGTCACCCTTGTCGCAGCCCTGCTTGCTGCCGGTCAGGCCGAGGCGGTAGCGCAGGACCTCGAGCAGCGTGAAGTGGTCCGGCGCGGCCACCTCGACGGTGTCGCCATTGACCTTCAGCTCGACGATGGAAGAAGCCATGGCGGGCCATGTTCGCACGCGCGACGGCCCAGCGACAAGTGCGGTCGGGAGGGGGCTGGAGCGCGGGCCTGCGCCTGGTCACACTCCGCGCATGAACTGGCCCTCCTGGACACCCCTCGCCGTCGTCGGCGGATTCTGCGCCGTCAACCTGTGGGCCTTCGCCCAGGTCTGGTGGGACAAGCGGGCGGCGCGGCTCCAGCAGCGCCGCATCCCGGAGAAGCGCCTGATCGCGCCGGTCCTCGTGGCCGGCCCGTTCGGGCTCCTGCTGGGGATGCGCCGGTTCCGCCACAAGACGGTCAAGCGCAGCTTCCAGGCCCAGGTCGCCGTCGCGACCGTGCTGTGGGTGGCCTGGGTCGCGGGGCTGTGCTGGATGCTGCTCCGAGAGGGCGCCGCCTGAGCGCCCATCGGCCGCGACCGCTGGTTCGCGATCAGTCGACGCGCACCGGGGCGCCGAGCAGCGGGCTCAGGATGCGACCCTGCACGTGCGTCGGCGTGCGGTAGTCGTAGCGGCGCTGGAAGCCGTGCGTCGGGTGGTGGCGGACGGAGTGGTCCTCCCAGTACAGGCGCAGTTCCTCGGCGGCGTTCGCGAAGGTCTGCGCGTCGCGCTCGCGCAGGTCCTCGACCAGCAGGAACGCGAGGCCCGCGTCGAGCACGTAGCGCTCGCTGCTGCCGAAGTCGTGCAGGCGTTCGAGTCGCTCGGCCCAGGTGCCCTCGAACGGTCGCACGCGTTCGTCCACGCGCCAGTCCTCGACGAAGTCGCGGCTGCTCTCGCCGCGGCTGTCCGGGAGGCAGCGCACCGAGCCCGTGGCCGCGAACTCCGCGTGCCAGGCCAGGCCGTCGCGCAGCCAGGCGGGCAGGAAGCGGAAGCGCCGTGCGAGGGTGAACTGCGCCGCGGCGTGCGCGACCTGGTTGTCGTCGGGGCAGGAGCCCACGCGCCAGACGTAGGCCGCGAGTTCCTCGGTCAGGAGCGATCGGTTGCGCTCGCCGAGGTGACGGACCTGCGTGTGACTGGGCAGGACGTCGTTGGCGCTCTCGATCAGTTCCGAGAGGTGCTCGTCGCTGTCGAGCTCGAACAGAACGCCCGTGTGCTCGTCGATCGGATCGAGGTCGTGCTTCCACAGCGGCACGTCGCCACCGAGCGGGTAGACCTTCGTCGTCGGGCCGCCGGTGCCGGTGATCGGTCCGCGGTTGCGGGTGCGCGGCGTCGGCAGGATCTCGGCCAGCGAGCGTTCGACGCGCTCGATCGTCGCCATCTCCTCGGCCCCGGAGCGGCGGTCGAGCGCGAAGAACAGGATCGTCTGATCGGGGCTCAGATAACCGGTGTAGCCGCGTGCGGAGGCCCACGGGCCCCAGGTCTCGAGGGCTTCGACCGCGGTGCGATCGAGCGCGCGTTCGAAGGCGTGCCCGAGGTAGCTGCGCAGCTCGATCGAGCTCGTGCGCTCCTCGTTGCTCGGGTTCGAGTCGTTCGTCGACGTGCACTCGTCCTGGGCGATGGCCGGCGACGCGAGGACGAGGGACGCGGTCAGGGCGAGTCCGAGAGGGCGAGTGAGAGACTTCCGCATGGTGTGCGCACGGGACCTCGGTCCACGTGGGGCTGCTGCACACGGGCGGGGCGGCGATCTACGAAACAACGCCCCGCGACACCCCTTGTGCCGCGCGCCGGAACGTCCACCATCGCTGGTGGGACTCGCTGTATCGCATCCCTTCCCCGGGCCGCGTGGGGGGTACTTCGTCCCCGCGCGCAGCGAACCTCGAGCGCACTTCGAGGGAAATCGACCCGAGCCCTCGACCGTTCAGGGGCGGCGACCTTCGAGCACCCAGTACAGGCGCCCGTCGTGATCGTGCTCGGTCACGGTGTAGGTCGCCTCGATCCGCTCCTCGAGCGCGGGGAGGATCTCCGCCAGCTCGGGGGCGTCGTCGAGGTGGGCGCGATGGCCGAGGTCGACGACCACCGTGCTGTCCAGAGCGGTGCGCAGGCTCTCGAGCACGAGCACGATCTGCTCTTCGAGGACGGCGATCGGCACGCCCGCGCGCTGGGCTCCCGTCAAGCGCGCGAGGAGGTCGACCTCGCGGATGGTCGGCTCCGAGGTCTCGACCAACTGCCCGGCGCGGTTGATGGAGACGAGGCTGATCGGACCATCCGCGAGCGCGCGCACGAAGGCACCCCGTGCGTCCGATCGCGCGCGCCAGCTGCCGTCGTCCACCTGTGCGTTGCTCGCCACTCCGTGCCATGCCTGGAGCGCGACGAGAAGGACACCCGCGACCGTCGCGACCCGGCCCAGCGCGGGGCGATTCGCGCCGAAGCGCTCGACGAACTCGTCCGCTCCGCTGGCGACGAACGCTGCGACGAAGGGCAGGAACCCGAGCGAATAGGCGCCGCGCTCCGGCACGCCGAGCCAGGTGAAGAAGGCCACGAGCGGGGCCGCGGCGACGAGTGCGACGAGTCCGGACGAACGCCGGGCGCGCGGTGCGAGAAGGGCCGGGACGAGCGCCAGCCACAGCCAACCGATCGGCCAGCCCCACAGGCCCGCGAGGCGCCAACCGGTGAGTTCGACGCGGCTCTGCGTGATGAAAGCGCCGACGTCGCTCGCTCCGACGAAGTCGGGTTCGGCGCGCAGGTGCTCGGACAGGAGAAGTGCTGCGACCAGCGAGACCGTCATGACCGGCGCGACGACGAGCGCGGTCGTGCGCCAGGTGACGACGCGGCCGGTTCGCCTGGACCACGCCGCGCGGACGAGCAGGATCCACACGAGGTGCAACGTCGCACCCGACTGGTGGGTGAGGTGGAGCAGCGGAAGCAGCACGGCGACGAGGGCGAGCGCCAGGGCCGGCCTGTGCCAGGGCGCGAGGAACGTCGCCACGGCCAGGAGTCCGATCGTCGCCGCGTGCACGCTGTGGACCTCGATCGTCGTCGAGTAGAACCACAGCGCGGGCGTGACGGCGAGGAGCGCGGCGACGAGTGCAGCGCTCGTGGTGCGCGCGCCGAAGCAGCGCGCGATCAGGTACGTGGTCGCGACGGTCACCGCTCCGCCGGTGGCCGCGAGGAAGCGCAGTGCCTCGGCGGGCGTGCTCCAGTCGAACGCTCCGTTCCAGAAGCGCGCCACGGGCATGAAGGCCACGTGGATCCAACCCCAGTTCCCGTGTGGGTCGTGGGTGAGCGACGACAGAAGGGCCGGACCGTCGCCGTAGATGCGCCACTGACGTGTGGCCGCGTACAGCGCGAACGCCGCCGCGCCCAGGATCAGGGCGACGGCGGCGTCGCGGGCCGCCAACGTGGCGGCCGGGTCGCGCTCGGCGGTCTGCAAGGGGTCCGGCGCGCCGTGCGGCTCAGAGTTCGCGTTCGCCGGTCGCGACGATCTCGCCCTCGATCACCGTGCCCACGCAGTGCGAGGTGTACTCGAACGGATCGCCGTCGAAGAGCGCCACGTCGCCGTGCTTGCCCACTTCGAGGCTTCCGATGCGGTCGTCCACGCCGAGCAGTCGCGCGGCGTCGATCGTGATCATCCCCAGGGCGCGCTCGAACGGGACGCCGTAGCGCGCGGCGATGGCGGCTTCGAACAGGACCACGCGCGTGCGCGGCACGTAGCCCTCGTAGCCGGACTGCATCGCGACCGTGAGACCGGCTTCGATCAGCACTTTCGCCGTCTCCATCGACAGGTCCTTCGTGTCGCCGCCCGCGCGGTACATCGTCGGGTGGAGGATGATCGGCAGGCCCGCTTCGACCAGTTCGTCGAGCACGAGCGGCGCCTCGGCGGCCCCGTCGATCACGAAGCGCACGTCCGGGAACTCCGCGTGCAGACGCAGCACGTTGATCAGGTCGGCGGCTTCGTGGGCCGTGACCATCAACGGCGTCGTGCCGTTCGCGACGCGGGCGAGGGCTTCCTTGCGCAGGTCGCGATCCGGAGCGTCGACCTCGTCGTCGGCCTCGGCCTTCGCCATGGCGGACGCGTGCTTGGCACCCGTCATCAGGTGCTGGCGCAGCTCCGCCATGACCTTGGCGCGCGTGCCCGGTCCGCCGTCGCCGCGCGCGGCCGAGGTCATGCAGGCTGCGACCATGGCTTCCGGCACGAGGACGGCGTCCTCGATCGTGTCGCCGAAGGTCTTCGTGATCATCGTCTGACCCGAGATCAGGGCCAGCGGCCCGTGCCCCGTGTGCACCGTGGTGACGCCGAAACCGCGCAGCCACTTCACGAGCGGCTCGCGCGTGTTGTAGGCGTCGATCGCGCGCAGTTCGGGCTGGGCCGAGCCGCTGCGATCCACCTCGTCCTTGTCGTGCTCGATGTTCAACCAGCCCGCGAGGCCGACGCACGAGTGCGCGTCGATCAGACCGGGCACGGCGACGCGCGCCTCGAGCACGCGCACGCCCGCGGGGATCGGCACCGAGGCGGCCGGACCGACCGCCGTGACCAGACCGTTCTCGATCAGGATCACGCCGTTCGTGATCGGATCGCCGGCCATGGTGTGGACGGTGCCGGCGCGGATGGCGAGGCGAGTCGCGCTCGCCTCCTGGGCCGGCGCGGGCGTGTCGGCTTCGAGGACGAAGGGGGCCGTCGCGAGGGCGAGGGCCGCGAGTCCGAGTGCGAGAGGGGAGTACATGGCGCGCATCATTGGTCACCTCCACCGAAGCCGTCCATGACGGCGCAACAGGCGCTGAAGACGCGCTCCTCGCCGGCTCCGGGCCCACCGACCGCGTAGATGCGATCGTCGGGGTTCGAGAGGTCGAAGACGAGCTCGCCCTCGACGTAGGTGCGCGTCACCAGCGAGTAGACCGACAAGGGATCGCCGTCGAGCACGCACAGGTCGGCGTCCTTGCCCACTTCGAGGCTGCCGATGCGATCGCCGAGATCGAGCATCTTCGCGCCCTCGAGCGTCACGGCGGCCAGCGCGGCTTCGCGCGGCAGTCCGGCGCGCACGGCCAACGCGGCCGAGCGCAGGAAGAGGCGACTGTCGGTGATGTAGTCGTCGGTGTGGATCGCGATCGGCGCGCCGGCTTCGTACAGCATGCGGCAGGTGTCGAACGACAGGTCGCGCGCTTCGAGCTTGCCGCCCGGCGAGTCGACGAGGATCACGGACGACGGGATGCCGGCGGCGGCGATCTCGTCGGCCACCTTCCAACCCTCCGACACGTGGTGCAGGACCACGCGGAAGCCGAACTCCTGGGAGAGGCGGACGACCGTCATGATGTCGTCGTGACGGTGGGTGTGGTGGTGGACGATGCGCTTGCCCTCGAGCACCTCGCACAGGGCCTCCAGCCCCAGATCCACGTCGGGCGCCTCCTTCTCGTCGTCCTCGGCGGCGGCGTTCTTCTTCGCGAGGTAGCTCTGGGCGGCGAGGAACTTCTCGCGCACCAGGGCGGCCGACTTCGCACGCGTTCCGGGGAAGGGCGAGGAACGCTGCGGATTCGTGCCGTTCGCCATCTTGAGGCCGCCCATCGGCGCGCCGTCGTCGAAGCGGTAGACGAGGTCGTCGACCGTGTTGCCGAGGCGCAGCTTGAGGTACGCGGTCTGGCCGCCCATCAGATGCCCCGAGCCGGGCATCGCGTTGATCGTCGTCAGTCCGCCGGCGCGCGCGCGGTGCACCGTCGGCGAGTGGACGTTGACCGAGTCGACGCTCGACACCTCGGGTTGCAGCGGTCCCGACCCGTCGGCGGCGTAGGGCGCGCCCACGTGGCTGTGCGTGCAGACGAGACCCGGCATCAGCACCTGGCCGGTGAGGTCGACGACCGTGGCGCCGTCGGGGATCGCGACTGCGCCGCGCTCGCCGATCGCCTCGATCTTCCCGCCGCGCACGATCAGGACGCCGTCCTCGATCGGAGCCGAGGAGATCGGGATCAGGTGCGCGCCGACGAAGACGGTCGCGCCCTGGCCGGGACGGGTGGGTTGGGCTTCGCCGACCAGGCCGAGCACGACGGCGAGGCACAGGGCGAGGGAGCCGGCCAGCGCGCGTCCGCGCGTCAGGACCGAATGGGGGGAGGGCAGCATGTGGGGTTCCGGGGGACGGGAGTCGGGGCGGCCAGCCTAGCAGGCCCGAACCCGGCCGACGGGTCCTTCGCCCACGGCGCTCCGCCCCGCGCGACCACCCGAGAGGGCCACGGACGGGCTCGCTCCTCGTGGCGCGGTGGAACGGGCGTCGAGGGGCGGCCCCTCATCGAGCACGGGGACGAGCACCCCGACAGCCCGGCGCACCGGGTTCCACCGCTACCGCCCCTCTACATGTAGCGCGCCGCGATCACACCCTTCGTGCTCTTGAACCGGCGATGGCAGCAGCGTTGGCAGTAGCCGGGGAACAGGCCCTGTTGCTTCAGCTCGGAGCGGAAGGAGCGAAAGACCTCGCCGTTCCAGATCGAGGCGAAGTCCGCGTCGCGCACGTTGCCCACCGGATACTCCATGCACGGTGTCACGACGCCCTTCGGGTTGATCGTGACGTGGATCCAGGGGTTGACGCAGGAGCTCTCCTGGAACTTGAAGTCGATGTCGTGGTAGTAGCCGTGGATCTCCTCGCGTGTCGTCAGGTCGGGGAGGAACGAGATCGGTAGACCCTCCAGCTTCCGGATCTTCGTGACCTGCTCGTGGATCACGTCGGCGTCGAAGCCCGACGTGTCGAGGAAACCCAGGTCCTTCTCGCGCGTCGGCCAGTCGTACTGGAACCGCTTGCGGAAGTAGTCCATGTGCGAGTGCATGGTGCGCGGCTCGAGGAAGTTGAGGTGCTGGAACGTCAGCCCGTCCACTCCCAGTTCGCGCGCGAGCTCGACCATCTCGAGCATCCGGTCGTGGTTCCACAGGGTCACGACCGAGTTGATGTGGATGCGCGGCGTGCGCGTCCCGTGCTTCTCGCGCCAGGCCTTGACCTGTCGGATGCCCTTGGAGATGCGCTCGAAGCTGCCGTCGCTGCCGCGGATCTCGTCGTGGACGTCGGGCGGACCGTCGACCGAAACGCCCATCGCGTCCAGGCCGGACGTGACGATGTCCTCGCCGTAGCGATCGAGCAGCGTGCCGTTGGTCGTGATCGAACAGCGCCGGCCCTTGGCCTTGATGTGGCGGATCAGGTCGACCGCGCCGTCGAACAGGAGCGGCTCGCCGCCGAACAGGTTGTACTCGCAGCGGTACTTGAAGGTCTCGTCGACCACGCGCTGCCACTCCGACAACTCGAGCTCGTCCTCGCGCGTCAGCTTCGACAGCGGCTGCTTGTAGTCGTCGCCGTACTGGTCGCACATCTGGCAGCGCAGGTTGCAGCGCCAGGTGAGCGTCATGACGAGGCCGCTGGGTCCGAAGCTGCGGCCGCCGCCGAAGCGCCGATCGAGGGCCAGGGCCTTGCGCGACTTGCGCCGGATGACATCGGTGAAGTAACCCGGATCGCTCAGCGCGATGCGGGCCCATTTGGTGACTTTCGGATCGAACATCGTCCGAACGGCTGGTTGGGCCGCTCGCTCCTGGTGAGGGAGTAGGGGGGGGCAGGACGATCGCCTCGATGGGGGGAGACTCCTTGTACACCCTGCGACGAAATGCCGCACCTTGAGGGCCCGCCATTGGCGTCAGCTCGCCGGAGAAGGACCCATGGAGCGGAGGAGCGGGCCCCGGCCCCCGGGTGGCAGGTCTCCACCGACGGCGCGCTTCCCTGTCCCGGACGCCCGTGCACCAACGAGAAGACCCCGCTGCCTCCCCGGATCTCGGGGGGGCAGCGGGGCCTTCGCGGGCGCCTGAGCGCTCGATCGGTGGTCGGCCGTTCAGCCGCGCTTGCGCTTGCCGCCGCTGGTGCCGGAGGTGGCTCCGTCGCGGCGGTCGTCGACCCACTTCGAGAGGGAGGTTCCGAAGCGCTTGTCGCCGGCGCACTCGCCCGCGTCGCACTTGACCGCTTGGATCTCGATCACGTCCTCGAGCTCTTCGTCCTTCAGGAACGTCTCGTAGCGCTCGCAGGCGTCCTTCGGAGCGACGAGCTGCATCGGCAGGCCGGCCGCGTCGTCGAGCAGTCCGGCGAGTTGGAAGTTGTGGGCGTCGAGTTGGGGCTCGATCAGCGTCAGGCTGGTGACGCGCTCGTCGGCGGCGGCGCGCGCGGCGAGCAGGGCGCCGAAGCCCTGGCCGATGACGTGCTGACGGGCGCCCAGCACGCGACTGTCGTCCGAGAGCCACTCCATCGCGGCTCCGATGTCGTGGACCATGAAGGGCACGAGTCGCGACTGGGCGGCCTCGTCCATCGCGCTCCAGTCGCACTCCTCGTCCGCGCTCGCGCCGTGTCCGCGCAGGTCGAACGTCAGCACCGCGAGCTTCTTCTTCACCAGGCGCTCGACGAGCGGCTCGAGCTGCGCGCGGTCGGCGCCGAGGTCGTGGATGAGCAGCACGGCGGCGACCGGGTCGTTCACCTTCGGCACCGGATAGAAGGTGCCCTCGAGCTTGCGGCCGTCGCGCGCGGTCAGGCGCACGGGCTCGGAGTCGAGTGCCTCGCCCGCGAGCGAAGGAGCGGAGATGGGGGCCGGCGACGCCGCACAGGACGACGCCGAAGCCTCGACTCCGCGAACCGGGGGCAACGCGAGAGCGATCGCACCGAGTGCGATGGTGGGGACGAGAAGCATGGGCTGGCGGGATCCGGGGGGAACACGAAGGCAGCCTGAGGGGATGGGAATCGACCACAGTGGTCGCCCGTCAGGAGCATCGCGGGGGAACGGAGTCGCTCGAGGGAGTCGCGGTCGACGGGCGGGGTGGGGAGCGCTCGATCGACCTGCGAAACACGATAGTGCCCCTGGGTCGGTGAGGGGACGGTCGATTTCGCGCCTCCTTCACGAAATGGAGGGATGACCCCTCGTTCATGGGCGGACCTGCGCGCTCGGGGCCAGCCGGCCGGGGACCCGCTGGCCCCGTGAACGACCGCGCCCGTCGGGTGGCGGCCCCGCGCCCTGGGCGGCGGCCGGGCTTCTCCGAGGACTTTCGCCCGGATCTGGGCGGCGGCCCGTCCTGGCCCCGTTGGTCGCGCTCGTGCCTTCGATGGGAACGGCCCGGGCCCAGGTGCCTCTCGGCATGGCTGGCACGGGCTGGCACGGGCGCGTCGCGAGCCACGCGGCCCCGGGGACGAGTCGGGCGCCGCCGGTGCGGGCCGGGGCCGGACGCTCGAGGCGACAGCGTGGGACGTTCGGAGCCACGTGGAGCGCGCCGCCCGCCGTGCGCCGATCTCGCTCGTCGTCCCTCACACGCGCCGCTCGAGGAACGGCCCGAGCTGCTCGGCCGCAGCTCGATGGCCCAAGTGGATCAACTCGTGCGCGCGGTCGAACTCGAGCACGCGCGCCGCATTGCGCGGGATCGTGATCTCGAGGTCCGGCGGGTGCGCCGCGAGCTTCATCCGCGCGATCGCACCTTGCATCGCGTCGACGACGTCGGCGGCCACGTGGAGCAGCGACGGATCCGAACCGTCACCATTGTTCGCGCGCTCCTGCACCGCGTCGAGGAAGCGGTCGATGACGCGCCGCATCGCGCCGCGGTCGTCCTCCTGGCGCTCGGCGACCACGTGGGCGGCGACCCACTCCTCGTCGACCGGACCCGTGAGGTTGACGGCGACCGCGACGTCCGTGCCGCGGTGGAGCGTCGGCGCGATCGGCACCGGAGCGAGGATGCCGCCGTCGAGCAGTTCTCGACCTTCGATGCGGTGCGGCACGAAGAGCAGAGGGATCGAGATCGAGGCGCGCACGGCGTCGTAGAGCGAGCCGGACGACAGCCAGACCTCCGTCTCGCGCTCGATGTCCGAGGCGACGGCCGTGAACGGGATGGGGAGGTCCTCGATGCGGGTGTCGTCCACGAACGCGTGCAGCGCTCCCATCAAGCGTTCGCCGCGAACGAGTCCCGGCCGGCCCAGGACCACGTCGAGCAAGCCGAGGATGTCGCTCTTGCGGATGGCGCGCGCCCACTCTTCGAAGTCGTCGAGCCGTCCGGCCGCGTAGGCACCGCCCACCAGCGCGCCCATCGACGACCCCGCGATCGCTCCGACGCGGTGCCCGTTCTCCTCGATCCAGCGCAGGACGCCGACGTGTGCGTAGCCGCGTGCGCCGCCGCTCCCGAGTCCGAGCGCGATCGTCGTGGGTTGGGTCATGGGGGCGAGGGTACGGACTCCCCGTACGGAGTCGCACACCACTGGGGTGGTTGACCACGAAGAAGTACCGGAGCAGTTCCCCGTCGACGGCACGCCCGCTCACGCCGACTGGTCGATCGCGAACCGGGCGACGCTCGCGACCCTGCGACCGTACTCGTCGTCCGACCGGACGAGCACCTGATGGAGTTCCGCCCGATGGGCCGTCGCCCAGTGACCGAGCCCCAGCAGCTGTCCGATCCGCAGATGGGTCATCGAGACGAGGTTGCGCAGGAGTCCGACCCGCGCGATCTCCGAACCGTCCCACGCACGCCCGTTCCGCACGACGACCCACGACCCCTCGGCTGCCAGATGGCGTTCGAGAGAGCGCGACACGATGGTCGGACCACACACGGGAAGCCCGAGCGGGTGCCCGTCGGCAAGCTCCGCCTTGCGGATCATCCACTCGCGAACCTGCACCGGCGTCCGGCCGATGAGGTCGTCGATCGGATCGGCCTCGCAGGCGCACTGCAAGCGCGCCTCGACGAGTTCGACGAGTGCTTCGACGTTCTCGTGTGCGCTCGGATGGAACGCGTGGAGGTAGGCGGCACCGTCGAATCGCGACGATTCGGTGAGTTCGAGGGCGCGGGGCACGATCCAGTCGCGGCTGAGCCACGGCGGCGTCGAGCCCGAGATGAACGCTCGCGCGCTTCCGAACTCGTGGTCGGCGGGGGTCTTGACCAAACGTGCGAGGACGGCGTTCACGTCGATGTACCGCACGACCGCGCGTCGATAGCGATCCGTATCGACGCGCTTCGAGTAGTACCGGCCACGGATCAGTGGCCCATCGCGTCGGCGCCGGCGATTGAAGTGACGAGAGTACGCGTTCTGCACCAGTCGCATCGCTTCTGACATCTCGCCGACGCGACTACGCACGAGCAGGTGGAAGTGCGTCGTCATGAGGCAGTACGCGTGCACCTCGAGCCGACCCTTCCGCACCTCGGCGGCAAGACGTGCCAGGAAGTAGCGCTGATCGGAACGGGTCTCGAAGTACGGGCGCTTCGCGATCGCTCGGTTCACCACGTGGTGCCAGCTGCCGGGCGCGTCCTGTCTAGGTCGTCGTGCCATCGATGCAGAAGACGGACGGCGCGGTCCCGGGTTGCGGTTGCTGCGGTACTTCTTTCGGGTGGACCACCGCAGTGGTGTGCGACACCGTACGGGGGTCAACCCAACTCGAGCTGCCGGCGCGCGTCCACCTCGTCGCGACCCAGGGCCTCGATCGCCTCGCTGAGTCGGTCGGGCAGGTCGTAGCTCGAGTCGAGGGCGCTGCGCAGCTGGCGCATCACCTGCAGCGCCATCCGGAAGCAGCGGCACATGTCGCCGGCCGGGATGTCGACCTCGTCCTGTAGTTCGTCGAACGGCGCGCCGCGCATCCAGGCCACGACCGCGGGCGTCAGGCCCCAGTCGGGTTGCTTGAGCGCCACGGGCACCGAGAACTGCGACTCGCGCTTGGCGAGCTTGCCGATGATCTGTTCCGCGTGGCGCCGCACGCCGCCGTACATGCGCTGGGGGATGCGCTCCTCGTTGAAGCGCCGCCGGTCCTCGAACACCAGTCCGACGAACAGGACCGCCAGACCGGCCGCGTCGACCTCCTCCAGCACGCCGCGCCACAGCCACTCCGCGGTCTGCAGCTCGAAGCCGTAGACCTGGCGCGCGACGCGGGCCTTCGGCGCCAGGACCTCGCGGCCCTCGTCGTCCTCCTCGAGGAAACCCGCTTCGTGCAGGAAGCCGAGCAGACCTTCGAGGAAGCGCTTCTGGATGTGGGCGTTGCGTTCGCGCGCCTTGCGTCCGCCCTCGCGGTGCTGGAACTGGTTGAAGCTCTTCTGCCAGGCCTCGAACAGGCGCTCACGTCCCAGTCCTTCGATCAGGTGCAGGATCGCCGAGTACGACAGGCGGAACCGGCTCTCGACCGGCTCGGGCTTGCCGCGCACCAATCGTTCGAGCGGCGCTTCGACCAGATCCTTCTCGTCCAGGCGCGACACGACCAGTCCTTCGGAGTCGATGCCCTGACGTCCGGCGCGACCGGCCATCTGCAGGTAGTCGCGCGTGCGCAGGTAGTCGAAGGTCTCGCCGTCGAACTTGCGCAGGCCGTAGAAGGCCACCGTGCGCGCGGGCATGTTGATGCCGACCGCGAAGGTCTCCGTCGTGAACAGCAGCTTCAGGAGGCCCGACGTGAACAGGCGCTCGACCACTTCCTTGTACACGGGCAGCATGCCGGCGTGGTGGTAGGCGATGCCGCGCAGGCAGAGCTGGAAGAGCTCGCCGATCATCTGCTTCTCGTCGAGCTCGAAGCCTGCCATCGTCGCGCGCAGGAGTTGCTCCATGCGCTCCGACTCCTCGCGGTCCAGGAGGCGCCGGTGCTTGTTCACCAGGGCCAGGCGCTCGCAGTCCTTGCGGCTGAAGCTGAAGACGAGGATCGGCGTGTTCTTGTCGGCGATCAGCTCGTCCAGCAGCACCGCAAAGCCGCGCGTCTCGTTGCGGCGCGCGTCGTCGCGGCGCTTCATGCGCTCGGCGAACGTGGCGCGGCGACGCGAACCGCCGCGCTCGGAGCGTCCGGCCGCGTCCTTCACCTGCTTGCGCACGCGCGGCAGTTTGTGCTCGTCGAAGATGCCGACGTCGGGCAGGTAGAAGCGGTGCTTGAGCGGCACCGGGCGCTTCGTGGAACTGATGATCGTCAGTTCGTGCGTGCGGATCTCCTCGATCCACGCGCCCAGCTGCCCGAGGTTGTCGATCGTCGCCGACAGGCAGATGAAGCGGATCGACGGCGGCGCGAAGATCAGGCTCTCCTCCCAGACCGTGCCGCGCTCCGGATCGTCCATGTAGTGGACCTCGTCGAAGATGACGTACTCCACGTCCTTCACCGAGTCCGGATTCTCGAGCATCGAGTTGCGCAGGATCTCGGTCGTCATGATGAGGACCTGCGCGCCCGGGTGGATCGTGACGTCGCCCGTCATCAGGCCCACGTCGATGTCCGGGTCGTCGCGGAAGTCCCGGTACTTCTGGTTCGACAGGGCCTTGATCGGCGCCGTGTAGATGCAGCGCTTGCCGCGTTCGACCGACTTGTGGATCGCGTACTCGGCCACCAGCGTCTTGCCCGACCCCGTCGGCGCCGAGAGCAGCACGTCGTGCCCCTCCTCGATCGCGCGCACGGCCTGGAGCTGGAACGCACTCAGCGTGAAGCCCTTGAACGTGGTGGGGGCGCCCGTGCGGTCCGCGGCGCGGCGGGGCCGCTCGTCCGCCCCGTCGCGCGGCGCGCGCTCGCGCTCCCGGACGGGCTCGCGCGGCGCCGGAGCCTCGTCCACGCTCGCCGGGCCGCTCGCGCTCGCGCCCTTTCTCGACTCGTCCCCGCGCGGTCCGCGACCCCGTGAGCCGCGCCGCGAGCGCGAGCGACCGGAGTCTTTGTCCTTGGGTCCGAGGCCATCGCGTTCGTCCTTGCTGTTCGACATGTAGAGAACGAGCCTAGGGTCTGCGGTGCTCCCGACAGGCCAGGGGAGTGGGTGAATCGAGCGCGGCGGCGCCGGAACGCGACGGCGACGCGCGATCGAGGGAGCGACGGTGCCTGTCCCACCTCGGCTCCCACGTGGGCGGCGCGGCTTGGGGGCGACCTTCGCGGTGGGGTATCTCTGCTGCCTCCGATCGAACCCTCATGCCTTCTTCACGCACTCGACCGCGCGCCACCGACGCGCCCCGCACCCGCCGCCGGCGGCCGATTCCGGGTTGGAT
This sequence comes from Rohdeia mirabilis, assembly GCA_007750655.1. Classification (GTDB taxonomy): domain Bacteria; phylum Planctomycetota; class UBA1135; order UBA1135; genus Rohdeia; species Rohdeia mirabilis. The sequence continues at coordinate 3,358,645 of CP036290.1, read as the reverse complement.
CCCGATCGGACTGCTCATGTGGGGCGTCGTGGCCGGCGTCGGAGCGGTGGCGGGCGAGGTCGAGGCCACGCGCTTCGACTGGGTCGATCCGCGGCGCCTCGCGATCGAGACCGACGCGCGCTTCGTCGATCCGCGTTGGGAGCGCGCGCTCTCCGAGTGCCTCGAACGCTGTCGGCCGTTCCGCGCGGACGACGTCGACGGCCTGGCCGAGGTCTCGCAGGCCTTGTTCGAACTCCCGTTCGTGGCCGAGGTCGGTCCGCCGCGCCTGGTCTGGCCCGATGGCGCCGTCGTCGACGTGCGCTTCGAACGCCCGGTCGCCTGCCTGCGACGCGGGGCGACGTTCCTGTGCGTCTCCGCCCAGGGCCGCGTGCTGCCGGGCGGCTGGGCGGCGCCGCCGACCCTCGACGGCCTGACCCTGCCGGTGCTCGGTCGACTCGGCCAGGACGAGTCCGACGCGGTTCCCGGTCAGCCGCTGTCGCGCGCCGGTCTGTGGCACGGACTGAGCCTGGTCCTCTCGCTCGAGGAGCACCTCGACCGCGACGAACGCCTGGCACTCGGGACGCTCACGATCGACGCGGAGAACGGCGCCCTCGGACAGGTCGAGGACCCGGGCGCCGTGCTGCACCTCGAGGGTCGACGGGTCGTCCTGTGGGGGCGGACGCCGGACGTGGACGCACCCGGCGCGTTGCCGACCGAACTGAAGTGGCGGCACGTGGTCGAAGCGGTCGAGCTCTCCAACGCGCAGAAGCTGTTGTGGCGCGCGGTCGACGTGCGTTGGGACGAGTACGCGGTGGCCCTGCGCCACGACGAACCCGTCCCCGAACCCGAGGTCTGGCGCGACGCGACCGAACGCGCGAAGGACGAGGAGGCCCGGCGACGCGCCGACGGGTCTGCATCGGGCGGTGGAACTGTTGGTGGTGCCGTTCGCGGCGGTGACCGCACGGCCCCCGGCGGCAACTGGGAACCGCCCCCGTCGTCGTGGGATCCTCCCGGCGACGTGAACCGCGGCGCGCGTCCGACGCTCGGGCGCGTGCGATGAGCGCGGCGCCGAACGAGACACGTCCCTCCACCGTTCGGGCCACTGATCGGGCCACCGTTCGTCCGACGGTCCGGCCGGGTGCCCTGCGCGCCGCCGTCGCTCTCGTCCTCGCGCTCGCACCGCTCGCACTCGCGACCGAACTCGCGCCCCATGACGGGAGTCTCGCGCCGCTCGCCCAGCTGCCGCACACGGACTGGGTGCTCTTCGTGCTGCTGGTGCTCGCCAGCGCGCCGCGTCGGAGCACGGTCGATCGGTTCGACAGCGACCCGTCCGCCGCGCACCGGTCTCCGCGCTTCGTGCCGGTCGTCACGCTCGCGCTGTTCGTGCCGCTCGCGCTGACGCTGCGCGGTGCGTTCGGTGCGGGGCTCGCGGGCGAATGGAGCGACCTCGCGCGCCCGCTCGCGGCCGTCGTGCTGGCCGCCGCCTGCGAGCGCGCGGCCGCGACCACGCGTTCCAACGTCTGGACCCCGGTCTGGTGGGCGCTGTTCGCCGCGCCGCTCTGCGTCGGTCTCGCGTTCGGATGGGCCCAGGGACAGGACGCGCCGGTCAGCGCGCTGTCGCCGCTCGCTCTCGCGGTCGGCGACGCGTGGATCGGCGCGGGCGCGGGACTGGTGGCGGCGCTCGTGGCTCCGGTGCTCGCGCCCGCCCGTTCGGACGACTCGACGGCGGCGCGAGCGGAGGCCGCGTCGTGAGTCGTCGCTTCCACGGGTTCCCGCGCCGCGCGAGTGGTCCGAGTCGTTCGTGCGTGCACGTCGCGTTCGCGTTGCTGTGCGTCCTGCACGTCTTCGTTCCCGACGCCCGGGCCCAGCGCGCACGGCTGTTCGGCGCGACCGTCGAGATCACCGGTCGGGTGGAGAGTTTCGCGCTCGTTCCGCCGCGCGGTGGTCGGGCGGTCGTGATCGACGTCGAGCAGCTGCTCGGTCGCGGGTCGGGTTCGATGGAACTCGAAGCTGCGGAACCCACCGCGCGCCGACTCGCCGTGCCGCTGCCGCTCGGCGAGGCCGCCGACCTCTCCTTCGCGCCGCCCCAGGTCGTCGACGTGCGCGGTGGGGGGGCGGTGCGCTTCGTGGCCTACGACCCCGCGCCGCGCCTCGGCGGCGTGCCGCGCGTCCTGCTCGCGTTGCCGCGTCCCGTCGGAGCGGCGGACCGGCACACGGTTCCGTGGCCGGCGCTGCTGCTGGCTCTGTGCGGCGGTGCGACCGTCGTCCTGCTCGCGCGTTCCACTCGCGGGCGCGTCCTGCCGCTGGGCGCGTCCGTCCTCTTCGCCGCCGCGTGCGTCGGTGCGGCCGGGCTCGTCCCCGCCGGCCCGGAACGGATCGTCACCACGGACTCGGTCCACCCCGCAGGCTCGGACTCGGCGAGCGCACCCGGATCGGTCGGCCTCGAGGTCACCTGGACCCGGGGCGCCCGCGAGTGGCCGGCGCCCGGGACGATCCCGGTGCTGGAGACGTCGCCGACAGGACTCGAACTCGACGTGGGGCTCGCGGCGACCGGGCTGCGCGTCGCACCGGCCCGCGCGAGCGACCGGACGGACGCGGCTCTGCTCGTGCTCGAAGCGGTGCTCCCAGATGCCGCGCCCGCGACCGCCGACCGCCGCTGGTGGCGCGACGAGCGGGGGAGCTGGTGGGCGGCCGGCGGGTCGGACTCGGGCACCGCAGCGGCGCCGTGGACCGCGAATCGCGCACCGGTCGCGGCCTGGGCGGCGGCGGGCTGGCCCGCGGGTCGCAGCGCCCTGGTCGTCGCCAGCGCGGACGGCGCGCGCTGGTGGCGGGTCCTCGATGCGCCCCGCCCGGCCGGCGTCCCCGCCGAGCGCTGAGTGGTTCGGAGCGCCAGGGTCCCGCGTCCGATCCGGCCCTTCCCGCACGCGAATCCGTCCGGTGCTTGTGCCCGGCGGGGGCGGGGGATACCTTCTTCGGCCCTCGAATCGCCGCGGACGTGCCCGCTGGCGGATCGGGGTCGTCTCGTCGTCGAACGCCCTCGGGCTCGCCGGCGCTGTCCGACCGCTCCCACCCGAAGCCTCGCCGCCGGCGCGCTTCGAACTAGCTAGCCCTCAAACGATCACTCTCGAACGTGATCTCCCACCAGGTGATGAAGACCACCCACGTACGCGCCACCGACGTTCCCGAGCGCTGGTACCTGTTCGACGCCACGCAGGAGCCGATCGGGCGCATGGCTGCACGCATCGCCACCATGCTCCAGGGCAAGGATCAACCCACGTACACCTACTCGGAGAACACGGGGGCGCACGTCGTCGTGATCAACGCCGAGCGCTGTGTGTTCACGGGCAAGAAGAACGAGCAGAAGATCTACCCCTTCTACTCGGGCTTCCCGGGCGGTCTGAAGGAGCGCGACATGGACTACATGCGCGAGCGCACCCCGGAGATGATCGTCACGCTCGCCGTGCGACGGATGCTTCCGAAGAGCCGCCTCGGTCGCGACATGCTCCGCAACCTGAAGGTCTACGCCGGCGCGGAGCACCCGCACACCGCGCAGAAGCCCGTCGCCGCCAACGGCTGATCCGCTCCGCCTCCGAACACCCAACGCACCTTCCAAAGATGCCCGTCATCAATCCGTACACCTGGGGCCTCGGCCGTCGTAAGTCCGCGGTCGCCCGCGTTCGCATCAAGCCCGGCTCCGGCAACTTCACCGTCAACGGCAAGACCGTCGACGACTACTTCCCGGCCCTGCGTGACCAGGTCGCGGCGAAGGCTCCGATCGGCCAGCTGCCCGAAGAGTCGAGCTACGACATCTGGGTCAACGTCAACGGCGGCGGCCCCCACGGCCAAGCCGGTGCGGTGAGCCTCGGTCTGGCGCGCGCCATCAAGGAAGCGAACCCGGCCGTCTTCGAGGACCTGCGCGAGAACGGTCTCCTCACGCGGGACAGCCGCATGAAGGAGCGCAAGCACTACGGTCGTCGCGGCGCCCGACGCGGCTTCCAGTTCTCCAAGCGCTGATCCACCGGCGCGCGGCTGCGTGACCCCTGGTCGTCCGCCGCTCGCCCTTCGATCCGCCATCGGATTCACCGGGGCCGCCACCGCTCGCGCGGCGGCGGCCCCGGTTCTTTCGTTCACGGGTCGTCCGCGGCCCACCCTTCTCGAACCACTCGCCTCCCGTCCCACTCGCCATGGCCGGTCACTCACACGCCGCGAACGTCGCGCGTCGCAAGAACGCCGTCGACGCCAAGCGCGCCAAGATCTTCAGCAAGTGCTCGAAGATGATCCTGTCGGCCGTCAAGCAGGGCGGTCCGGACCCGGATCAGAACCTCAAGCTCAAGTACGCCGTCGAGAAGGCCAAGGCGGCGAACATGCCCAAGGACAACATCCAGCGCGCGATCAAGAGCGCGTCGGGTGACAACAAGGGCGACATGGAGGAGCTCTCCTACGAGGGCTACGCGGTCGGCGGCGTCGCGGTGATGGTCGCCGCGCTCACCGACAACCGCAACCGCACGGCGGCGGACATCAAGTTCATCTTCGAGAAGCGCGGGGGCAACCTCGGCTCGCCCGGATCGGTGTCCTTCATGTTCGACTTCCGCTCGATCTTCGTGATCGAGACGGGCGAGCGCAGCGAGGAGCAGTTGATGGAGCTGGCCCTCGAGGTCGGTGCCGACGACGTGGAGTTCGACGCCGAGGCCTCGACCCTGCTCGCCGACGCGAAGAACTTCATCGAGGTGAAGGAGGCGCTCGAGAGTCAGGGCGTCGAGTTCCTGTCGGCCGAGATCGGCTACGTGCCGCAGACCACCGCGAAGGTGGCGACGCTCGAGGACGCGAAGAAGGTCATGCGCCTCATCGACGACCTCGACGACCACGAGGACGTCCAGACCGTCTATGCGAACTACGAGTTCGAGGACGGGTGGATGGAGCAGCTCGAGGGCTGATCGCGCCGACTCGCTGCGCCGTTGGGCCCTCGCACGGGGGCGCTCGACGCCTCTCCCGCGAATGGGATGTCCTTGGGCTCGGGTCCTGGACCCGACCCGCCCCCGTCCGGTCGCGGGGTCCACAATGGGCGGGCCTCACGACCGACGGCGCGGTTTCGCGCCCGTTTCGACCACTCCAGCCCGATCCAGCCCGTGCCCGCCATTCGCATCCTTTCCAACGACCCCGCCTTCGTCGACGAACTGCGCGGAGCCCTCGGCTCGCTCGAGGCCGACGGACCGGTCGCCCTCGACGCGCTCCTGGCGGACGGGCCCGGCGGAACGGTCGTGGTGGACGGTGCGCTCGACGGTCGCACGACGGCCTACGAAGCCTGCCGCCAGCTGACGGCGCGCGGCGGAACGCGGCTCGTCTTCGTGCTGGCGCACACGAGTGACGATCCGCACGTCCCGATCGCCGAACCGATCGCGCGCTTCTGCGGCGCGTCCTCCGTCCTGACGCGCGACTTCGACGCAGGCGCCGTCGCCGCGGCGCTCGGTGCCGCCCAGGCTTCGCCCGTGCAGCCCGACGCGTTCGCCGCCGGTGACGCCGTGTTGCCCGAGTCGCTCCTGCGCGAACTCACCCAGAGCGAGTCGCGCCCGATGGAGATGCTCGAGCGCCTCGCCGATCCCGAGACGAGCCTCTTCAACTACGAGTTCCTCACCTACAAGATCGACGAGGAGTTCAAGCGCTCGCGCCGCTTCGGCCACCCGCTCGCGTGCGTGTCGATGGGCTTCGACGGCGAGGCCCACGAGGACGTGCTGCGCCAACTGGCCAGCGTCTTCCTGCAGGCCTGCCGCGACACCGACATCCTCGGCCGCTTCGACCGCAGCTCGTTCCTGTTCCTGTTGCCGAGCACGCCGCCCGAAGGCGCGCGGATCATGGCCGATCGCGTGCGCGCGGCGGTGAAGAAGCTCGGCCTGCGCGACCTGGTCGGCGACCGCATCGAACTCAACATCGGCAGCGCCTTCTACCCGCACCCCGACGTCCAGCGCCCGAGCGATCTCCTGCGTCTGGCGCGCGAGACGGCCGCGGTCTGAGAGCGTTCGCCGGCGACCGACTCGAAGGGGCGCGGACCGTCACGCGATCCCGCACCGCGTCTGCGATCGTCGATCGCTCGGAGTCCGTCGACCCACCGGTGCGCAGGACGACGTCGCCTTGGCTGCACCTCGCACGCCCTTCGACGCACGCCCTTCGACGCACTGGCACCGCGGGCGCACGCATCGACGCGGCGGCACCGGTCCGAGCGCGGACGGTCCCTCGGACGCGGGCCAGCACGGCCCCGAACCCCTGCGGCGACCCGCCCCACGGGCCACCGCCGCGCGGCGCGCCCGGGGCACTTGGGGGGAGGAACCGCTCCCGCCGGCCGGGTAGACTCGCCCGCTCATGGCGACTTCGCACGAGGACGACGACTGGCGGCCCGACATCCCCGCCCTCCAGGCCCACGACGACGCCGAGTGGCGTCGCGTCGAGCAGTCCTACTGCGGACGTCTGCTCGCCTACGCCCAACGTCGGGTCAGCGACCTCCAGGGTGCCGAGGACGTGGTGCAGGAAGCGCTCCTGGGCGCCGTGCGCGGCATCGGCGACTTCGACACCAAGTACACGTTCGAGCAGTACCTGTTCGGCATCTGTCGCAACCGCACGATCGACCACCTGCGACGCCGCAAGGCCCGCACCGTTGCGGTCCAGGAGGACGAGGACCAGTCCGGTCCGGCGCTCGACAGCCTCGTGCACGAGACCGAGACGCCGAGCGCGATCGTGCGCGGGATCGAACTGTCCGACCGCGCACGCGACCTCCTGGGGGAAGTGCTCGGCGAATGGATCCAGGAGACCATCGACATCGGCGAGTACCAGCGCCTCGCGGTGATCGAGTCGCTCTTCGCCGGTGGCTGGCGCAACCGCGACGCCTGGCGCTTCTTCGGTTTCGGCGACGAGACCGCGGTGGCCGGCATCAAGTTCCGCGCGCTCAAGCGCATCCGCCAGCTGGCGGCGCGGCGCGAAGCGGGCAGCGATCTGATTCCGCTGTTGGCCGTGGCCGAAGAGGGGGGGCGTCTGCTCGACCTCGACGTGTCGGCGCTGTGGCGCGAGTGGCACCTGTCCTGTCCGCCGCGCGACGTGCTCGAGCGACTGCTCGCCGGCCAGCTCGAGGGCCAGCACCTCGAGTTCGTCGAGTTCCACCTGGTCGAGATGCGCTGTCGCTGGTGCATCGCCAACCGCGACGACATCCATCGCGGCGGGACGGACGGGCTGGACGCGCTCGTGAAGCGCTTGAGCGAACGCCGCCGCACGCTCGAAGGATGAGGCCAGCCGTCGCGAACCGACGAGTCTTCCTCGGGCTGGCCGCGGGCCTCGCGGGGAGCGGCCTGCTCGATTCGATCCTGCCCACCTCGATCGCGCATGGACGGGCCGCCGTACGGATGGCCGCGCCGACGGCCGCGCAGGCCACCGCAGCGCCCGCGCTCCAGATCGGCGTCTGCGCCGGTCCGGATCGGGCCCCGGCACTCGCGCGCGCCGGTGCGGATTTCGTCGAGCTCGCCTGCCAGCGCGATCTGGCGGGTTCGTGGAGTTCCACGGAGCTGCGCGAGCGCCTCGACGCCCTGCGCGCGCTCGCCGTGCCCGCGCGGGCGGCCAACTCCTTCCTCCCCGGCCGACTGCGTTGTACCGGCCCCAACGCCGACCACGACGCGGTGCTGGACGAGGCGCGCATGGTGTTCGAGCGCGCGCACGCGGTGGGGATCGACACGGTCACCTTCGGCTCGGCCGCGGCCCGCACGCCGCCGGACGGGTACGCACACGCGGACGCCGAGCTGCAGCTCGTGGCCCTGCTCGCGCGCCTGGCCGAGCCCGCGCGCGAGGCGGGTGTCGTCCTGTGCCTGGAGCCGCTCCAGCGTTCAGAGACCGACTTCGTGAACCGCGTGTCCGAGGGGCTGCGACTCGTGCGCGCGGTCGACCACGACCATGTGCGACTCACGGCGGATCTGTTCCACATGGCGCGCGAGGACGAGGGCGCCGACGTTCTCGTTCGCGCGGCGCCGTACGTGCACCACCTCCACGTCGCCGAGAACGAGGGGCGCCGCGCGCCCGGCGTCCACGGCGACGACTTCGTTCCGGCCCTGCGCGCGCTGGTCGCCGCCGGTTTCCGTGGCCGCGTCAGCGTCGAGTGCCGCTTCGTCGACTTCGACGCAGAACTGCCCCGTGCCTTGAGCACGCTGCGCTCGCAACTCGCCGCCGCGTGCGAGTGATCCAAAGGTCCTGGTCCTCCACCTCCCGCCGCCCCGTGCACACCGTTCGAATCGCCCGATATCCGTTCGTTCTGGCCCTGCCGTTGATCGGCTGCGCCGGGACAGGACCCGATCCCGCCGATCCCGCCGATCCCGCCGATCCCGCCGTCGCCGCGTCGCCCGCACCGATCGTGCGGACGGTCGCGCTCCCCGGCAGCGACGCGTCGTTCGAATTGGTGTGGGTCGACGACGTGGGCCTGTGGGTCGGTCGTACCGAAGTGACCTGGGACGCGTACCTGGTCTTCTGCGACTTCGACGAGTCGCGCCGCGCCGCCGTGGACGCCATGGCGCGACCGTCGCGGCCGCTCGACGTCGAGCCTTTCGATCGCGGCTGGGGGCTGGGGCAGTGGCCGGCGATCGGTGTCAGCCGCGACGCCGCCGCAGGCTTCTGCGCCTTCCTGTCGCGCGCGACCGGCGAGTCCTTTCGGCTGCCGGACGAGCAGGAGTGGCTCGGCGCCTGCGCCCCTTCGGCGGACGACGCGCGCGTCCCCCTCGACCGGCGTGCGCACACGGCCTCGAACGCGGGCGATCGCACGCACGAGGTGGCGCAGCTCGAAGCCAACGACCGCGGCCTCTACGACGGCCTGGGCAACGCCGCGGAGTACGTCTCCACGCCGGCTGTCCCCGGGGACGACGATTGGCCGCTCCTGATGGGGGGATCCTTCCGCACGGCTCTCGAAGGGCCCAGCGAGGTCCCGCGCCAACCGTTCGACTTCGACTGGACCCTGCGCGACTCGAACTACCCGCCGGGAGTCTGGTGGCTCCCCGACGGCGAGGAAGCCGGCTTCCGTATCGTCAGCGACGCCCCCGGCCCGGACGCCTGAGCGCGAGCTTTGAACCGCACACGGCGGCGCACCCTCGAGCGCGCCGCATCCGACCCGAACCGATCCCACCCATGCTCACGCGCCGCACCTTCGTCACCGAGTCGCTTCTCGCCTCCGCCGCCGCCGCGGCCGCTGCGCGCACCGTGTTCGCCGCGCCCGTCTTTGGGCCCGTGCAGGAGGGCGCCGATCCCGTGCGCGTGGCGGTGCTCGGCGTGCGCGGTCGCGGTCGTGGCCACATCGCCGGCTTCAACCGCTCGCCGGACGCGCGCGTCGTCGCGATCTGCGATCCGGACGAGGGCGTCATCGCGCAGGCCCAGCGGGCCGTGCCGGACGCGCGCTACGAACGCGACCTGCGGCGGATCATGGACGACGACTCGATCGACGCCGTCTCGATCGCGACGCCGAACCACTGGCACTCGCTGGCGGCGATCTGGGCGCTCGACGCGGGCAAGCACGTCTATGTCGAGAAGCCGGTCAGCCAGAGTCTCGAGGACGGCCGCGCGCTGGTGGCCGCCGCGCGGCGGTCGGGCCGCGTGATTCAATCGGGCATGCAGTCGCGCTCGCATGCCGCCACCCGCGACGCGCTCGCGTTCGTGCGCGAAGGTGGCATCGGTGCGCTGCGCAGCGTGAACGGTCTGTGCTACAAGCGCCGTCAGTCGATCGGCAAGGTGGCCGCGCCGACCGCTCCGCCTGCGACGCTCGACTTCGACCTGTGGACCGGTCCCGCGGCCCTCGGCGACGTGTGGCGCACCAACCTGCACTACGACTGGCACTGGGTCTGGAACACGGGCAACGGCGACATCGGCAACCAGGGCGTGCACCAGATGGACATTGCGCGCTGGGGCGCTGGGATCGACGGCTTCCCGCGGCGCGTGCGCAGCTTCGGCGGCCGACTGGGCTACGACGACGATGGCGAAACCCCCAACTCGCAGGTCGTGGCCTTCGACTGTGACGAGGCGCCGCCGATCGTGTTCGAGGTGCGCGGCCTCGTGTCGCCCTCCTACCGCGGAGCGAACACGGGCGTCGTCTTCCACGGCGAGCGGGGCTACGTCGTCAGCAGCAGCTACAACCACGTGCCCGTGTACGACCACGACGGCGTCGAGACGCGCGCGTTCGACGGCGGCAGCGAACAGGACCACTACCAGAACTTCCTCGACGCGGTGAAGGCGGGTGACCCGGCGCGCGTGAACGCGGACGCCCAGGTCGGGCACGTTTCGGCCGGCTGGTGCCACCTGGCCAACCTGTCCCACCGACTCGGGAGCGAGCGCGCGCTGGCGTCCGATCTCGACACCGTCGGAGGCCTGGCGGGCGAGGAAGCCGTCGCGCGCATGCGGCTGCACCTTGTCGAGAACGCGCTGCCGGCCGACCTGTCGATCACGCTCGGGGCGGAACTCGAGGTGGACGCCGTGCGCGGCCGCGTCGTCGGGCCGTTGGCCGAGGCGGCCGCGGCCCTCGACCACCGCGCGCCCCGCGCCGGTTTCGAGCTGCCCCTGGGCTGAGCTTCGTGGCGCGCCGGCGAACCGCGCGCCCGCCGCTCACTGATCGGCCTTGAGGCGCAGTCCCGCGATGCGCCACTCGCGACCGACGATCACCTCACTGATCTCGTCCAGGCGCTGCGCGATGTTCGGTGCCAGCGGGCTCTCGAGCTCGATCGCGGCGAGCACCATCTCGATCCGGTCCCAGGGCGCGTCGCCGCCTTCGCTGACGCGGCTGACCACGTCGGTGAACTGGAGCACGCCGTCGGAGAGGCGCTCGTCGCCGACCCACAGTTCATAGAAGTCCGTGCGCGAGAGGTAGACCTCGACGTCGACCGACTGGAACAGGAACGTCACGCGCGCATCGAGGCGCACGAGTCCCGGTTCGATCTCGCTCTGGCCCAGGACCTCCGCGCGCGAGATGCGCCGGATCCACGGGATCTCGTCGAAGAGCTGTTTGCGCGCGACGCGATAGTTGCCCTGGGTGATCTCCCACTCGCGCTTGAACTCGTCGGCGTAGCAGCGGTACTCGAGATCGATCAGGTCGGCCCCGACCGCCGCTTGGAAGGTGCGGAAGGTCTGCTCGGGGGCGCGGAAGCCCACCGCCACCAGTTCGGCCGGCGTCGGCGGCGTGGTGGCGCAGGACGGCAGCACCACGGGGGCGGCCAGCGCGAGGACGAGCAACAGGGTCGAGCGGAACATGACGGGATCGAAGTGGAGGAGGGGCCTGCGCGGAGTCGATGCGATGTCGGCTCCCGGCCCGGGGCCGCCGAGCCACCACCGTCGAGCCGCGACGGCGCTACCGGTCCATCGGTTCTGGGGCGGCGTCCCAGGAGCAACGTGCGTGCGCGCGGCGACGACGAAGCGCGGAACCTTTGGCGCGTGGACGCCTAGGCTACTGCCTCTGGGCCTCTCGGACCGCCTGCGGGCGGCGCGGAGCCCGTTCCGGCGTCCCGCGGCCCTCCCCCCGCGATTCCGAGGCCGCCGCTCGCTCCTGCCGTCCCGCCCGGCCGATCAGGCCCCGTCCATGAACTGCATCTCGATCCAGCGGCCCGCGCTCGCCCACAGCCTCGGATCCGCGCGCCGTTCATCCGCGCGCGCCCCGTTCCTGCTGCTCGTCGCCCTGGCCGCCAGCGCCTGCGACGGCGGCGCCGAGCGCACGATCGAAGGCCCCGCGTTCGCGACCGAGTCGGCCGTCGCCGAGTTCGGTGACCTGTGGGAGGGCGAGACGCGCCGGCACAGCTTCCGGCTGGAGAGCGTCGGCACCGAACCGATCGTCGTGCAGGAGCGCCTCGACACCTGCGGCTGCAGCGCGATCGAATGGTTCGAGGTCGAGCCCGACGGCACCCGCACGCCGTACGTGACCAACGAGCCGATCGAACCCGGCCACGTCCTGCAGCTGGACGTGACGTTCGACAGCTCGGGTCGGCGCGGACCGTTCGACCAGCCGATCCGGCTCTACGGTCCGTTCACCGGCGAACGGGCGGAGCTGCGCCTGGTGGCGAACATCCGCTCCCTGCTCGAGGTGGAGGGCACGGACGGGGCGCTGGCTCCGGCGGACGCGGCGCTCGCTCTGGCGGGCGCGGTCTACGCCGGGAACAACGAGGCGCGCGGCGGGCGTTTCGTCGATCTCGGAGCGATCATGCAGGGCCAGTCGGGAGCGGCCCAGGTCACGCTCGCGTCGCAGGCCGGACCGGTCGCGCTGTCGATCACGGGCGACCCGCCGCCGGACGTGTTGGCCGCGCTCACGCCGCTCGATCCGGACGCTCGCGGCCGCGCCGAGCGTTGGCGCCTCGACGTCGAGCTCGACCGCGAGGCGCGGGTCGGCTCGCGGCTCGGGACGCTGACGCTCTTGAGCGACCTCGAGGGCTCGACCGGGCAGACGGTCACCAGTCGGATCCACGTCCAGGCCGCCGTCCGCGGGCGCATCGAGGTCGTCGGGGGGCGCGTCGCGTTCGGCACCCTCGACGCCGGCGTCCCCGCGGTGCGCGACGCGTTCATCGCGATCCTCGACGTGGACGTGGAGCTGCCGCGCGCGCCCGAACTCGAGCTCGTCGCGATGCTGGACGGACCCCACGCCGAGGAGGACGTCTCGAGCTGGTTCAGCGCCCGTTGGCGCGCCGGCACCGTCGACAGCCCCGCCGCCGTGACGATCACCGCGGGCCCCCTGCCTCAGGGGCGTTTCGGCGCCTTCGACGGGGTCGTGCGGGTGCCGCTGGGCGATCCGCGTCAGCCCTGGCTCGAGATCCCCTTCGCGGGCACCGCCACGGGGGTGCCCGTGCCCGGTTCGACGACTTCCGGTCCGACCCTGCCGCAGGGGACCGATCCAGCGGGGGCCAGCTCACCTCCGAGGTAGACTTGCGCGCCGATCCGGCCGATGGCCCGCGTGCCGTCCGTCGGGTCGAAGCGGGGCGATCCTGCCCGAACGCGGCGCCCGAGGACGATTTTCGCCTTCCGGATGCCACCCGCGCACCGATCCAACGGTCCTACCGCTGGACGCGTAGACACCGACTTCGTCATGCAGAACTCAAAGACCAGGCTCCGCCCGCTCGCCTCGCTCGCCGCCACCGCTCTTCTCTTCGGCGGACTGCACTCGTGCAGCGACGTCCTCGAGGGGTCGGCGCCCGAGACCGGTCCGTCCGCGAGCGGGGCCGTGTCCCAGACCGTGGCGGCCGCCGGTGCGGACCAGCGCACCCCCGCGCCGAAGTCCGCCGAGGTGGACGAGACGAGCGCGCCGTCGAAGTCGGCCGCGAGCGAGAAGGGTGGAGCCGGGGCGCGCGACGGGAAGCGCCCCGCGAAGTTGGAGGGGATCGATCTCAGCGAGATCACGCTGCCGGGAGGTGCGAAGAAGGCTTCGGCCCAGCCGGTCGTCGTGCCCACGGTCGACGCGACGCTCGTCATCGACGGCGAGGACACCGCGCGCTTCGGCACCGTGGTCGAGGGCGACGAGGAGGAGCACATCTTCGAGCTGCACGTCGATGGCGCCGAACCGATCACGATCTTCGAGGACAAGAGCACGTGCGGCTGCACGATGGGGCGGATGGAGCTGATCGCGGCCGACGGTTCCGTCAGCGAGTACAAGGTCGGCGAGAAGATCCCGGTCGACACCACGCTGCGCGTGCACGGCAAGCTCAAGACCGAGGGCAAGAAGGGTCCGAACCACCACACGATCACGCTGCGGCACAACGGTTCGAACCGTGCGTCGATGTTGCACTTCGAGGCCGAAGTCACCCCGATCTTCGACGTGAAGCCGAACGCGTACCTCAACTTCCGCGAGATGTTCGTGAACGAGACGCGCACCGCGGAACTGACCGTCACCAGCCCGGTCGCGAAGATGTTCAAACTCTCGCTCGACGAGGGCTTCGCGCTGCCGAAGTTCCTGAGCGTGGAACTGGTTCCGGTCGAGCCCGACGCGGACGGTCGCGCGGGGACCTGGAAGGTCATCGGAACGATGGGACCGGACACGCCCGAGAACCTGGGTGGCCAGCAGGGCCTGACCGTGATCCTGAACTCGGACCAGCCGCACCCCGGACTCGATCCGCTGCCCGACGGGTCGCCGCGCATGCGGACGCTGACGCTGTTCGCGGCCGCGCGCGTCAAGGCGCTCGTGCACGCTCGACCGAGCTACATCTCGTTCGGTGCGGTCTCGGTCGGCAACAGCGCCCAGCGCGTCTTCCGCATCGAGTTCGGTGACGACAGCTTCACGCCCGACATCGAGCGCATGCGCGCGGCGAAGGTCATGGCCCGTTCGCCCGAGCAACAGGAGTTCTACGACGACTTCTTCGACGTCTCGGTCGCGGCCGTCGAGGGCGAGCGCGCCTTCGAGGTGACGATGGCCTACGAGAACTGGCCCGCCGACCGCGTCGGTCCGTTCAACGGCGACCTCGTCGTCGACGTCGGGCACCCGACCAAGCCCCACCTGAGGGTTCCGTTCAGCGGCGTGTGCCGTCCCACGACGGTTCAGCACTGATCCGCGAGCGAGCTGGGCCGACCGGGTGCCGTCGCCGCGCGGTGCCCCTGGCGCGCGCTCGGACTCGTTCCGGTCCCGGTGCATCGGACTCCAACCACGATCCGGCCCCGACTTCGACGATGTCCACCCCCCGCCATTCCGCCGCCCTCGCCTCCTTCCTGCTTCCGCTGCTCGCGCTCTGGGGCTGCGCGCCGGAGTCCGGGTCCGAGCGGACGGCGCCGACCAGCGGCGCGGCACCGGTCACGGACGCCGAAGTTCCTGCGACGGTGGACGCGTCGCCGGCCGCGCAGCCCGAGGTCGCGCAGGGCGGCGAGGACGCGGTCGAGAGCGCGAACGGAGCCGCTTCCGACGACGCCGAGCCGGCGGCCACCGCGCCGATTGCCGGGCCGACTGCCGCGCCGACCTCCACACCGGCCTCCACACCGGCCACGAGCCACGGCGGTTCGTCGGGAGCGCGCACGCTGGCCGGCTTCGAGGTCCTCTCGGAGCTGCGCGTGGTCGACGCTCCGACGGTGCCGAGTGCAGCGGTGCGCGGTCCGGACACGACGCCCGCCCTGCGCCCCGACGACGAGAGCCTGACCCACGACTTCGGTCTCGTGCTCGAGGGCGAAGAAGCGCTCACGGAGTTCGTCCTCCGCAACCAGTCCGACCGACCGGTGTCGATCCGCGCGATCAACTCCACCTGCAAGTGCACGCTCGGCGACCTGTTCGTCCTGGGCGAGGGCGACGAGCGTCGCGCCTACGAACTCGAAGCACCGATCGCGCCCGGTGAACGACTGGCCGTCCGCGCCGAGCTCGAGACGGCTCTGCAGCGCGGCGTGATGAGTCACTCGGTGACGCTCGTTCCGACCGAGGGCTACGCGACGCGACTGTCGCTCAAGGCGCGGGTCCAACCGTTCCTCGCGGCCGAGCCGCCCACCGGCACGATCGACATCGGCAGCCTGCGGCGCGAGGAGTCGCGTTCGGGCTCGCTGTTGATCCGCGCCACGAACGACGCCCCGGTCGAACTGTCGATCGAGCCCGCGGAGATCGCGCCCTACGTCCACCCGACGCTCGTGCCGCTCGACGACGACGACTCGGACGGCCGCGCGACGCGCTGGCGACTCGACGTCACCGTGGGCCCCGACCTGCCCGAGATCGCACGCAGACCCTGGGGCTTCAACGTCTACTCCGACGTGGAACTGCCCGGATCCGTCGAACCGCCGGTCGGCGGTAGGGCGGCGCGCTACTCGCAGCGCGTCGTGCTCTCCGCGACGGTCGTGCCCTCGGTGCGCGTCCAGCCGAACATCGTGGCCTTCGGCGTCTTCGCTCCCGATCACGAGCAGGAGGCCGTCGTCGAGATCGAGATCACCGACAGCCACGTGGCGGCTGCTCCGCCCGCGGTCTCGGTCGAGTGGGGCCTCGGCAAGGCCGATCCCAAAGCGCTCGAGCCGTACCTCACCACGCGCCTCGTCGCGCTCGAGGAAGGCACCGAGTGGCGCCTCGAAGTCACGCTCGCCGGCCTGCCGCCGGAACTCTCGGGCCCGTTCCAGGGCCAGCTCACGGTCGAGACGGACCACCCCGAGCGCCCGAAGGTCGTGATCCCGTTCAGCGGTCTGTGCCGCGACCGCGCCACCGGCACGACCAAGTGATGGGCTCCCGTGACTGCGGTTCGGTGCGGCGCGGCGCTCTCGTCGCGCTCTTGTTCGCTGGGCTCTGGTCCTGCGACGGTGGCGACGGCGCCCAGGACCCGTCCACCGACGTGGTGCCCGGAGGTGCAGCGACGTCGACGGCCCAGGAGTGGGGCGCGCGTCTCGCCGAACTCGGGACGGCGCAGGGTCCGGGCCTGCTCGACGACGATCTGCCCGTCCCCGCACCCTTGCCCGAGCGGGGTCTCCTGCGGACGGCGGACGGACTTCTCGAGCACGCACCCGGAGCGCGACTGATGCGAGCCGGACAGGTGATCGAAGGCGAAGTGGTGCGCTACTCGTCGCGATTGCGCAACGCCAGCGACGCCGCGCTCAAACTCCAGCGCATCGAAGGTGAGTGCGAGTGCGTGGAGGTCTTCTGCTACCGCCTCGACGGCGACCAGCGCGTCGGCGAACTGTGGCCCGGCGACGCCGTCGCTGCCGACGAGGAGTTCGAGGTGCAGGTCCACCTCGACACGAGCGACCGCTCCGGTGAACTGCAGCTCGAGGGCATCCTGGCCTACGCCGGAGGCGCTCGCCCCCTCAAGTTCGGCATCCTGACCGACGTCCTCGGGATCTACGCCCTCGACCCGCCGACGGGGTTGGTCGCGGAGAACGTGCTGCTCGGTTCGCCGAGTGTCCAACGCGTGCGGATCACGTCGCCGATCGCACCGCGCTTCAAGCTCAGCTGCGACACCTCTGCTCTTCCCGGGTACCTCGACTTCTCGGTGCAACCGGTCGACGTCGACGGACGCGGCTACGCGACCGCCTACGACTGCGTCTTTCGCGTCGGCGCCGCTGCACCCGACTCACCGCTGGTTCGCACGCGCCCGCTGCGCCTCGACGTCGAGGTCGCGCCGTCCATCGAACAGCCGCTGCCGCTCACCTACACGCGCAACGTCGACGTCGGCTACCGGACCCAGCTCCCCGTCGAGTTCGTTCAGATCCTGCGCCAGGAGAGTGGCGACACGAGCGTCGGATCGGGTTCCGCGCTCTACTTCGGCATCGTGCCGGCTGGCGAGACCGTCGAACGCGCGCTCGTCCTGCGGGTGCGCGACGGCGAGTGGGACTGCGAGGAGGATCCGGCCGTGACCCTCGTGGGCGAGTCGATGCTCGGTTCGAGCACCATGCCCGAAGGCTCGCTCAGTTGGGCCTGGGAGCGGACGAACCGCGGCGCGCGGCGTCTCGTCGTGACGCTCGAGAACCCGGACGACGGCGCGATCGGTCCGTTGAAGGCCCAGCTCGAGGTCGCGCTCGGCCACCCGCAGGTCCCGACCCTGACCGTCGGCCTGGGCGGAATCCTGCGCTGACTGAGGGCGCGCCGCCCCGCACCCGTCGCTCAACAGCCGGGCAGGAAACAGGGCACGGTGCTCGGCAGCACGGTGAAGCAGGCGGGATCGGTGGCCTCGAGCGGACCCACCGGCCCCACGTCCGCGCGCACACCTTGGAACCACAGGCGCGTTCCGACCCAGGACGGATCGCTCGGGATCGCGAGGTCGACCGCCGCCGTCGCACCGAACGTCGTGCCGGACGCGACCAGGATGACGGGCTGCGAGAGGAACGCGGTGCCGGTGATCGGGTCGAGCGGCACGAAGCCCGGCGCGGCGCTGACGAACAGCGCGTAGACCCCGAGCACGCCCGTCGGTCCGACGCGGAAGCGTACGGGACAGCCGGGTGCCGGCGTGCCACACCAGGTCAGGTACGACGTCGCCGGCGTGGCGTCCGTGATGTCGTAGATCAGGCAGGTGACGCCCGCGGCCACGCACGTGAAGCGCATCGGGACGCCGATGAATTGGTCGAGGTCGAGCGTGGTGCTCTTCACCAGCACCGAGCCGGCTTCCTGACCCGGGAAGGGACCGGTGCAGCGGATGTAGTGGGTCTCTTCCTGGCAGAAGCTCGGAAGCGTGGCCTTCGACAGCGTGCCGGTGAAGACGATGTCGCCCGCGGCGGCCAGCGGGCCCGGTTGCGGCGCGACCGGTGCAGCCGGCGCCGCGGGTCCGGCCGGCTGTGCGGAACCCGATGGCCCCGTGCCTTGGGCGAACGCACCCCCGACCGGCAGCGCGGCGCCACCCAGCGTGACACCGACGGCGAGGCAGAGGGCGAGGGAGCGGGCGACGACGACGTGAGCGATGCGATTCATGGAAGAGTCCTCCGTCTGCGTTCCGGGTGCGCGCGGCAAGTCCTGCGCACGTCGCCCATCCTAGTGGTGTGCCGCGGTCTGCTGGGGCACGGACCTGCTGCGCCGCGACGACGCGACGTGCTGGCGACGCTGCTGCGACTGGGACTGCCTCGGGCACCCGGCGTCGCACCTCCTCGGTGCAGCGCGTCGCACCACGCGCGCCAGCGCTCAGGAGCGGCCCAGAAGGTCCCAGAGGGTCAGGACCTCGAGGCCCTTCGCCAAGCGCTCGGCCGAACGCGTGCCTTCCACCTCGATTCGAATCTCCTCGACGCCGCCGGCCTCGAGCATGTCGAGGGGTGAACGGGACGCCACCACGAAGGCCGGGTGGTGGATCGAACAGAACCAGGCCGTGGCGTGGACGCGGACCTCGACGACGAACCACTCGGCGATCGCGTCGTCGCGCCGCACGCCGAGGATCTCGAGCTTCGGGTCCTCGATCTGCCAGTCACCGAGCGGCGCGGGCACGACGGCATCGTCGTCCCAGTGGCCGGCGCTGGTCGTGGCCTCGACCTCGATCTCGCACTGACCGCGCGTGAGTCCGAGACTCCCGATCCACTGGTCGAGGTCGCGCTCGAACAGAAGGTTCGTGCCGCGCTCGAGCACCTGTTCGCCTTCGATCTCGTCCAGCTCGTCGTCGTCCGGACCGGCGTCGAGGCGGTACACGCGCGCCGCCCAGTTGAGGCGCCGCTCGGTGTCCTCGACGACCGCGCGCTCGGTGGGGTCGCCCTGGTCGATCCAGTGACCCGACACGACCGTGCGCTCGCCGGTGGCGTCCGGACCGACGCGGATCGAGACGATGCGCGGCGCGCACATGTCGCCCAGGAAGTCGCCGAGCGGCTTCTCGGCGTCCTCGGCGTCGAACGCGGACCAGCTGGGCGCGAGCCACGGTTCGTTCAGCTGCCAGAGCAGGAAACCGCCACAGCGCGGCCAGCTGCGGCGCCAGTGTTCGATCGCGAGCTGCATGCCGCGCGCCTGCAGGATCCGCGCGAGGTGCGCGCGGCGGACGGGATCGAGCTTCGACACGTCCACGCCTTCCCGCGCGAGATAGCGATCGATGCGCGCGTCGCCGTCCTTCGCGCGTTGGCGGTGGGCGACCCGCGGCGCAGTGGGCGCGAGGTCCTCGCCGACGAGCCGGCGCAGGCGCGTGGGGTCGGGCGGACTCTGGAAGCCGAACTCGCTGACGAAGCGGTGCGTGCTCGTGAGGTACCACTCGAAGGGCTGTTCGCCGTGCCACACGTCCCACAGGTGCGCGTCGCCCGAGCGCGGGTCGTTGAACTGGGCGCGTTCACCGGCCGGCGTGTGCGGACTCCCGGGCCACCAGGCGGTCTGCGGCGCGTTCTCCGCGATCACGCGCGGGAGCTGTTGGTCGAACAACAGCCCGTAGTCGTGCCAGCTCATGTGCGCGTCGTCCCACGTGTCCGCGCAGAGCCCGTTCTCGAGCTCGTTGTTGCCGCAGATGAGCGCGAGCGACGGCCGCGAGTGGAGACGACGGCACTGCTCGCGCACCTCGATCTCGACGTTGGCGCGGAAGTCCTCGTCGAACGTCGGGTAGGTGCAGCACGAGAACGGCAGGTCCTGCCAGACGAGGATCCCGCGCTCGTCGCACTCGTCGTAGAACTCCTCGCTGCCGTAGGGGCCGCCGCCCCAGACCCGCAGCATGTTCAGGTTCGAGCGCTGCGCGTCGCCGACCAACTTCCAGACGCCGGCCTCGTCGCTGCGCGCGTCGAACAGGGTCTGCGGAACGATGTTCGCCCCGCGCACGAACAGGTCGCGACCGTTGACGCGGAAGCGGAACGACTCGCCGTCGCGGTCCGGACGGCAGACGAGCTCGATCGTGCGCAGACCGATGCGGCGGTGCTGACGGTCGAGGACGACGCCCGACGCGTCGCGCGTCTCGACCCACAGGTCGTAGAGCCGTTGATCGCCCTCGTTGTTCGGCCACCACAGAGCAGGCGCGGTGACGTCGAGTCCGATGCCGCCGCGCGCTCCGTCGAGCGGCGCACTGGCGTGGGCCACGCGAACGCCGTCCAGCACGAGCACCGCTCGCAGCCGGGCTGCGCTCGCAGCGTCGCCGACGGCCTGCACCTCGGCGTCCACGCGCACGCGCACCGAGCCGTTGCGGCGGTGCTGCTGACCGACGCGGACGTTCGCGAGCCGCGGACCGGTCGTCGCGACCAGTTGGACGTCGCGCCAGAGGCCGCACGTCACCGCGCGCGGTGCGAAGTCCCAGCCGAACATGACGGGGCTCGCGCGCAGCCACGCCCCCGTGTGGTCCTTGTCCTGTCCGACGCCCCAGCCGGGGAGCGTGCGACCGGTCGCGCGCTCGCGTTCGGCGAGCCACTCGAACGTGTCGCGAAAGCGCACCTCGAGGGTGTGCTCGCCGGCGGTCAGACCGGTGACGTCGAAGACGAAGCGCCGGAACTGGTTCTCGCAGGGGCCGAGCTCCACGCCGTCGAGCACCACGAGCGCTGCTCCCTGCAGTCCGTGGAACACGAGCTCGAGCAGCGAAGCAGCGGCTGTCTGCGCGTCGACGGTGAAGCGTCGCTCGTAGCTCCAGGCGCTGCGGCCGATCCAGTCGACGTGCGGCCCGTCGCCGGTGAGCTCGAGCGGTTCGATCAGCCCCGCGCGCTCCAGGTCGATGTGGACGCAGCCCGGCACGCTGGCCGGTGTGGGCTCGAACGTCGCCGGTGCGTCGGCACTGCTCGTCGACAGGCGGCGCAGCGTCCACGCAGCGTCCGCGGGCGCGACGAGTGTCGATCCGCGCTGGACGGCGCCGAGCTCGGCCGTTCCCACGAGGTCCAACTCGTCCGCCGCGGCGATGCGCTGGGACAGGTCGATCTCGGTACGTCCGGCGCGGCGGACCTTGGGTGCACTCAACGTTCGAACAGTCCCGCCGTGCGTTCGAGGCGGGCACCGCGGGCGTCGCACACGGCGAACTCGCGGTTGCCGAACATGCTGGCCGAGCCGTAGGCACCGTCCTTGCGCACGGCGTACATGACGACGTCGAAGTTGGGCCGTCCGTTCTCGTCGAGCAGGTGCGGGCGGGTCGTGCGGTCCGCGATGCGCTTCAGGACGGACAGACAGGCTTCGGTCGGTGTGGCGCCGTTCTCCATCTCGCGCACCGCGCTGAACGCGCCGCAGACCTGGATCACCGCTTCGCCGCGCCCGGTCGCACCGGCCGAACCGATCTGGCCGTCGGTGTACATGCCCGCGCCGACGATGGGGGAGTCGCCGACGCGCCCCGGGATCTTGTAGGAGAGTCCGCTCGTCGTCGTGCAGCCGGCCAGGCGCCCGCTCGCGTCGACGGCCGAGCAGTGGATCGTGCCGGTCGTGTAGGGAATCTCCTTCTCGCCGTCGCTGTGGATCTGCTGGTCCGGGTCGAGGTAGTCGTCGTTCGGGTTGAGGCTGGCGCGCCACCGCAACCAGGCCTGGCGCGCGCGATCGGTCAGAAGGTCCTGCACCGGGAAGCCGAGCTCGCGGGCGAAGCGCGTCGCCCCCTCGCCGACGAGCATCACGTGGTCGGTCTGCTTGAGCACCGCGAGCGCCACCTGGGCCGGGTGCATGATCCCCTCGATGCAGGCCACGGCGCCCGCGCGGTGCGTCGGTCCGTGCATGACCGAGGAGTCGAGTTGCACGACGCCGTCCGCGTTCGGCAGGCCGCCGTAGCCGACGCTCATGTCGTTCGGATCGGCCTCGACCAGTCCGACGCCCTCGACGATCGCGTCCGCGGGATCGGTTCCCGCGCGCATGCGTTCGACGGCGAGTTCGACGGTCTTCAGCCCGTTGCCCGACGCGATCGCGACGGGTCCGTCGAGCGGCGGGCGGGTGGACGCGGAGGTGGCAGCGGGTGCGGCGTCCGAGCGGCGCCCGAGTGCGGCGGCAGCGCTGGCGGCGAGGCCCGCGGCGAGGACGGAACGGCGATCGATGGGGGTGGTCATGGTGCGTGGGCCGAACGGCGCGACTGAGCCGTGCGGAGGGCCAGGGTAGCGCCCCCGACCGCCCGGTTCGCGCTTCGGAGCCGAACCCGTCGCGCAGCGGGCGACGAACCGCTCAGCCCTCGAACTCCAGCGTGCCCCAGCGCAACGGCAGGTGCATGTCGACGACGCCCTGGGGCGACCAGACCCAGTTGTGCTCCGGGCGTCCCTCGATCTTGCGGTAGGCGCCGCCGCGCACCTCGAGGTCCCAGTCCACGCGACTGAAGTTGAGGCCCCAGCGGTCGCCGGGGCGCGGCGGGCCGGGACGGTCGGTGTGCACGTCGAAGGCGGCGAACGGCATGGCGATCTCGACGGTCCAACCGCCGTCGCGCGTCGTGGGATCGTTGAGCGACCCGTCGAGGCGCACGGCGGTCTCGAGGCCAGCGATCCTCCAGACCGAGTCCGCCTGTCCACCCAGGCGATAGGGCTGGCGCAGCACCAGGTCCCAGACGGTGCCGAGCGCGTTGATCTCGAACTCGTAGTAGTTGCGACCCGCGCACGACGGATCGAGGAAGACCTCGAAGTCGTCGTCGTGGAAGATGACCGAGTCGCGCTCGGTCAAGGTCGCCCACAGATCGGGCTCCTCCATCTCCGCCGCGACGTACAGCCGCTCGTCGTCCCACAACAACTTCGCGCGCGTGGCGAGCGGCGGGCGCGGACGCAGATCGCCCTCGATGTCGACGAACAGGTCGGTCCACGGCGCGGCGTCCCACGCGGGCTTCGAGAGGTCGCCGTCGATCGCGATGCGCTCGCTCGCGCGGCGACAGAGGTAGTGCCGCGCGGGCTGGGGCGGCGCGAGGTCGCGCTCGTAGTCGGGACGCGGCGCGAGCGGATCGTAGGGCGTCATCGGATCACCATCCCGACACGTCGCCGACGGACCAGACGCACAGGACGAGGACGCCGACGAGCATGATCTCGCGTCCGATGCGCGGGCGCTCTGTGAACGCCGGATCGAACAGGACCAGCGTCAACGCCGCCAGGCCCGCGCCCGGAACCGCGGCCGCCAGTGCCGCCGTCCAGGGCGCGAAACCGACCACCTGGGGCAGGGTCTGCAGGAGCGGCGCGGTCAGCATCACCGCCAACGCCGAGGCGCAGAGTGCCGCTGGCACGCGCAGACTCGCCGGCGTGAGCGCGGCCAGGGCGACGACGAACAGCGGCAGGGACACGGCGTGTGCGGCGGCGGGGAAGAGCAGCTCGAACACCACGAGCAGCGCGGCCCACGGCAGGACCAGCACGCCCGCGCGCGCACGCGACGCACCGAACAGCCAGGCGAACAGGCCGGCCGCGAGCAGGACGACACCACCCGCGAAGAACCGCACGCTGAGCGCGTTCCCGACCGGATCGTGATCGATCGGCACGAGGCCCGCACCGAAACGCGTCGCGTACACCGCACCGACGCCGGCCGCCACGGCCGCGACGAAGGCAAGCAGTCCGACGCCCAGGCCCTTCGCGCTGTCGACGAGTCCGCGCGGACGCCGTACGTCGCGCACGACCACCACCAGCGCCAGCAGGATCGCGAGACCGCTGAGGAGCCGCGCCGCCAGTGGCGCGATCGTCACCATCCCGATGCCCGGCACCAGGAAGAACACCGGGCCGGGCTGTGGTTCGGCGGCGAGGTCGGCATTCGCGACGACGCGCGTCGCGGCCAGTCCGCTGTCGCCGAGGTGCGCGAGCGTCGCCGGATCGAGGTTCTCGAACGAGTCGAACGGCCGGTGGTTCGCGGACGTGCCCCACAGGTTGGCGAAGTTGAAGCCGCCGACGCCCCGGTCGCGAAAGCGCGTGAAGTCCGTGTTCCGGTGCCGCATCAGCGTGCGGTAGGCGGGCTCCGCGAACGACGATCCGATGGCGTTCGGTGCGGAGCGCGCGAAGTCGGCGATCCAGCGTCCGTCCTCCGGCCCCGTCTCGAACAGCCACGCCGGTCCGGCGTTGCCGAGCGACTCGAGGTTCACGACCGCGCGCACGTCGGCCAAGCGCGGATCGCGCTCGACGAAGGCGCTCGCGCCCAAGAGGTTCAGCTCCTCGCCGTCGGTGAGCAGCAACAAGAGGTCGTTGCGATGCCCTTCGCCCGCCAGGGTCGAGAAGATCTGCAGCGCGCAGACCGTGCCCGCGCCGTCGTCGCTCGCGCCCGGGCAGTCGAGCTTGCTGTCGTGGTGCGCCATCAGCACGGTCGTCCCGGTGCTGTCGGTCCCCGGCGACACGGCGACGAGATTGGTCAGTTCCTGGGAGAGGTGCCGGAACTCCATGCGCTCGACGGCGTGGCCGTGCTCGTTCAGGCGACCCTCGAGGTAGCGGAGACCCGCCGCGTGTCCCGGCAGGCCGGGATAGCGCGGTTCGGCGGCGAGGACCTCGAGATCCGTGAGCGCCACGCCGAGATCGAAGTCCGCGCCCTCCCGGTTCAGCACGCCCGCGAGCGGATCGTGGGCCAGCGACCAGACCCAGGCCAGCGCGGGGACGAGCAGCAGCCACAGCGTGCGCTTCGCCGCGCGCTCGGCCTCGTCCGGCGTGGCACAGGCGCCGGCGCTGCCGCAGCTGGTGCCGATGGTGTTCGAATCGGTCGTGTCGTTCATGGCTTCGAACTCGTCTCTTCGGAACCAGCCCTTCGGAGTCAGCCCTTCAGACCGCGCGTGGCGACCGATTCGGTGAACGCGCGCTGGAAGAGCGCGAAGACCAGGAGCACCGGCAGGATGGTCAGGACACAGGCTGCCATCAACAGGCTCCAGGGCGTGCCGCCGTGACTCGACTGGTACATCTGCAGTCCCAGCGCGAGCGTGTACTGCTCTTGGTGGTTCAGGAACACCAGTGGTCCGACGAAGTCGTTCCAGGCCGCGACGAACTGCAGCAGGAACACGGCCGCCAGCGCCGGCGTCGAGTTCGGCAGCACCACGCGCCAGAAGATTCCGAAGTGCCCGCAGCCGTCGATGCGCGCCGCCTCGTCGAGTTCGGGCGGCAGGCCCATGAAGAACTGGCGCAGGAGGAAGACGCTGAACGCGCCGGCGAACGCGCTCGGCAGCCACAGCGGCAGCAGCGTCCCGATCAGGCCCAGCTCCTTGAACAAGAGGTACTGCGGCGCCATCACCACGGTGAACGGCACCATCATCGTCCCGAGGACCACGGCGAAGGCGACCTCGCGACCGGGCCAGCGCACGCGCGCGAAGCCGTACGCGACGAAGGCGCTCGAGATCGTCATCAGCGACGCCGACGCGAGGGCGACGACGATCGAGTTGCGGTAGTAGGTGGGGAAGTCCGCCGACTCGCTCTCGA
This sequence comes from Rohdeia mirabilis, assembly GCA_007750655.1. Classification (GTDB taxonomy): domain Bacteria; phylum Planctomycetota; class UBA1135; order UBA1135; genus Rohdeia; species Rohdeia mirabilis. The sequence goes on along the minus strand of CP036290.1, from coordinate 3,333,067 downwards.
GCACGCCGCCGTAGTTCACCGCGATCTGGTCGGCGAGTGCTCGCAGACTGCCGAAGAAGCCGGTCCCGCCGAGGTTCGGTAGGAGGCCGACGCCGGGGTCGAGGGCCTGGGACTCCGGCTTGATCGACGTGGACAACATCCACACGAACGGCGCCGCCCAGGCGCAGGCGCAGGCGACGAGCAGCGTGTAGGTCACGGCGGCCCGGACCGGTCGCGTGCGCGCGCTCATCCGGCCGCTCCGACGCGGGTGTGGACGCGCCTTCTGGCGAAGCGCACGGCGGCGATCGTCAGGGCGCACGTCAAGGCGAACTGGATCCACGCCAGAGCCGACGCGTAGCCCATCCGGCCGTACTGGAACGCGTTCTGATAGACGTACATCGACAGCACGAGCGTCGAGTTCTGCGGCCCGCCGCGCGTCATGATCAAGGGCAGCGCGAAGACCTGCAGCGCCCAGATCGCCGAGACGATGACGTTGAAGGCGACGGCCGGCGAGATCGTCGGCAGCGTGATCCGCCACAGCCGCGACCAGGCGGTCGCCCCGTCGACGGCCGCCGCCTCGAGGAGGCTCTTGGGGACGTCGCGCAGGGCGGCCGTGAACACCATGACCTGGGCGCCGACGATCCAACCGCTCATCAGGACCAGGGTCGCGAGCGCCCAGTCCGCATCGCCGAGCCAGTCCGGTCCCGCGACGCCGAGCGCGCCGAGCGCCGTGTTGACGAGGCCGTCGTCGCGCTTGAGCAACCACAGCCAACCCACGGCCACCGCGCTGATCGGCACGAGGGTCGGCGCGAAGACGAGCGCCCGCACGAGTTCGCGTCCGCGCAGCTTCTGTTCGAGCAGCAGCGCCAGCGCGAGCGCCACGACCGTGTTCAGCGTCACCGAACAGGCCGCGAAGATGCCCGTGTTGCGCAGCGCCGTCCAGAACACCGGATCGTGCGCGATCTCGGCGTAGTTCGCGCCGCCCACGGGCAGCGGGTCCTCGATCAGGTCGTACTGCGTGAAGCCGTAGCGGATCGACAGCGCGACGGGGACCGCCGTGAACAGGGCGAATCCGATCCAGAAGGGCGCGGTCCACACGAGGCCCGTGCGCAGTTCGCCGCGCGCGCTCAACCGCGTGCCTCGCGTGCGCGGTGCGCGGCGTCCGAACGGTCCACGAGTCCCTGCGCGCGTGCGGCCACACCGGCCAGTTCGGTGCGCGGATCAGCGCCGGTCCAGATGCGCTCGAAGGCCGGCACCAACAGGTCCGAGTACGACTTCCAGGCCCGGTGCCGCGGCAGTACCGCAGCGGCCGGACTGCGCACGATGCGCTCGTGCACGTCGACGTACGGGTTCGGGTGGTTCGCCTCGAAGTCTGCGGGCCGTTCGACCAGCGGCGACGGCTTGCAGTGGTCCGAGCAGAGCTGCGCCTGCACGTCGGGCCGCTGTGTGAAGGCCAGGAACTCGAGGGCCTCTTCGGGATGGGGGCAGCCGCGCGGAATTCCGATCACGTCGGCCTCGAGCAGGCCCTGGGGGCGCTCGGGGTCGTAGACGCTCTCCGCCACGGGCATGGGCGACACGACGTAGTCGACGTCGGGCGCCTTCGAACGCGCGACGTTGGCCATCCAGGGTCCCTGCACGATCATCGAGACCTGCCCCGAGAGGAAGGGGTCGGCCGCCGAGAGGTTCGAGCGGTCGAACCCGCGCGCGAAGCCCTGCGAGTCGAGCCGCCCGTGCCGCTGCGCGGTGGCCGAGACCCACTCGTAGGCGGCGACGCACGCGTCCGTGTCGCACGTGACCCTGTGCGTCGCGTCGTCGAACAGTCGCCCGCCGGTCGCGAGCGGCCACAGGTACGGCCACCAGTTCGGGACCGCCTGCAGGAAGCCCGCGCGTTCGAGGCGACCGCGTGCGTCGCGCCGCACGAGACGCTCCGCGACGGCGTCCAACTCGGTCAACGTGCGCGGCGGGCGCTCCGGATCGGCACCGACCTCGGCCAGGTGCGCGCGGTTCGAGTAGAGCGCGAGCGAGTAGCACGTGTTCACGCCGACCCACGCGCGGCCCTCGTGGCACAACAACTCCCAGATGGCCCGCGGGTAGGCGGCCTGGTCGAGACCGTCGAGCGGAAGGAGCGCGCCGCTCTGCGCGAAGTACGGCACGTTCCAGCTGAACAGGCCGACCAGATCGGGCGGGTCGCCTCCACCGATCGCGACCATGGCCTTCGAGTACGTCTCGGCCACAGGGAGGCGCACGACGAAGATGCGGTCCTGACTCGCGTTGAAGCGGTCGACGACGCGCTGCATCGCCGCGCCCTCCTCGCCGGTCCACTTCTCCCAGTAGCGCAGCGCGACGCGGCCGGCGGGAACGTCCTGTTCCCAGCGCGCGCGCCGCGGCCACAGCGCGTAGCCCGCGGCCACGGCGCCGAGACCGATGCCCAGGTTGCGGCGCGAGATCAGCATCGAACGGGGGCGGGGGCGTGCACCGCGAGCATCACGAGTCGCCGTGGTCGGCGCGGTACAGGCGCTCGAGTCGCTCGACGAGTCCGTCGCCGGCCGGCCCCGTGCCACCGAGGAGTTCGCGCGCGCGATCGACCACGTTGCCGTCGCTCGGCAGCCAGTAGGTGTAGATGTGTCCCGCGATCGCGTCGAGCATCCGGTTCTTGCCCCCCGAGCGCCGCTCGGCCACGTCCTGCAGGCTGATCGTGTCGGCCATGTACCGCAGGATCACCAGGGCCGGAGCGCCGCGGTCGACGAAGTGCGACGTCAGGATCTTCTCCGACGCGTTCCGCCTGGGGTTGTTCTCGTCGTAGCAGCGCAGGGTGCGGCGCGCGTCGGCCAGCGCGCGATCCCAGTCGCCCATCGCTGCGTGGTAGGCCACCGAGAGCTCGAGCCTGGGCGTCGGCGACGCCGCGTCCTCGAAGACGTCCAGCTCCGAGACCGCCGAGAGGATCCGATCCATCTCCTCCTGGGTCACGCGCGCGCGTCGGCGCGGGTCGCGCGTGACCTGGGTCGACAGAGTCGTGTCGGCGAAGAGCTCGCGCAGCGACGGGTCGATGGTGTCGACGACGGCTGCGGCTCGCTCGTCCATTCCCAGACGGTCCAGGACGACCCACTCGAGCTTGCGGATCGACGGGAAGACCGATTCGACGCGCGCGGTGTAGCGTTCGATCCAGTACAGCGCGCGATCGGGTCGGTCGAGACCGTCGTAGGCCGTGAACAGGGCCAGGAGGCTGCGGCGGGCCAGGTAGGGATCCGTCTCGATCGACGAGATGGCGTACTCACCGAGTCGTTCGACGATGTCGTCGAGCTCGATCTGGACCATCACTTCGTCCCGCGAGCGCACCATGAACACGATGCGTCGCGCGCTGCGGATCGGCGAGTCCTCGACTCTGCGCTGTTCGTTCGGCAGGAGGCCCCAGTCGGTCGACTGGTTCACGAGCGCCTGGAAGAGCGACTCGCGAGCGTCCTCCTCGCGTCCTTCGTACATCTCGACCCAGGCGCGCAGCATCTGCGCCTTGCCCACGTCGGGGCCGTGCGGGTCCAGTTCCAGAACGCGCTCGATCACCCTTGCGCCCTCGTCGAAGTAGCCGCGGCGCAGGAGCGGAGCGGCGAGCATCAACCAACCCTGCGCGTCACCCGGCGTGCGGCGGGCCTCCGCGCGGCGCGCTTCGAGGATCTCGTCCGCGGAGGCGTTCAGCTGGCCGAGGAGGTTGACCTCGTAGTAGTACGCCTGCGGATGGGGCGGATAGAGCGTGCGTCCCAACGCGATCCGGTCGTAGCCCGCGCGCATCTGCTTCGCGGTGAACGCCATCAGGCGTCCCGAGTGGATCAGTCCGTCCGCGGCGATCGGCAGGAGGCCGAAGCCGACCAACGCGACGACGAGGGCGGTGCGGCCGATGCGATTCATCGTTCGCGACGGGGTCCGGTGTGCGGCGGACCCGGCCGGCGAACCACTTCGCGCCGTGGCGCCGGGCCCGGTCACGTTCGCCAGCGTCGCGCACAGCCCCAGCGTGATCCACAGGTGGAGCGGCAGGTAGGTCGGCTGCACCTGTCCCAGGTCCAAGAGGTTCGTCGACAGCGTCCCGACGGTCAGTGCGAGCGGCGCCGCGATCAGGGCGCGCCGTCCGCGCGTCAGTCCGAGCAGGGCGCGGCGCGCGAACTCGAGCAGGCCACCGACGAGGACCAGGAGGAACGCGAGCGAAGGCAGACCGGATCCTTCGGCCACCGCGAACAGGAGGTTGTGGGGGTGGAAGGACTGGTTCGTGCCGTCGTAGTAGCTCGGTTCGGCGTACCGCGCGTGCATGTAGTACTGGCCCGGTCCGACGCCGAAGAGCGGGTGGTCGGCGATCGCCGCGCTCGACATCTTCCAGTAGTGGTAGCGCTGACCGATGGCGGAGTTCGGCTCGAGCGCGCGCGCCTGCAGCCACTCGCGCGCCGGGTCCGCGAGGGGTGTGGCCCACAGCCCCAGACCGACGATCGCGAGCGCGACGACGGCGATCGCGATGCGCCCGACGCGACGCGGCAACGGACCGAACACGCTCCACAGGGCGACGGCGGCGCCGACGACCACACCGGCCGAACTGGCTTCCGACTGCGCGCGCCACACGAGCACCACGCAGGCACCGGCCAGGACCAGGAGGAGCCCGCGCCGCAGCACGCCGCGCAGCATCGACTCGCCCTCGATCGACAGGAGCGCGAGCGTTCCGCACAGCAGCGCTCCGCCTGCGAAGGCCGGACCGATCTGGTTGGGATGCGCACCGAAGAGCCGCAGACGCGACGCGAGGACCCGCGGCCAGCCCTCGTCGCGCGCCACGTCGAGTTCGGACAGGAGGCCCGAGACGACCACGATGCCGACGCCTGCGACGAGTACGGTGAGGACGCGGCCGACGTCGGAGGGCCGCAACCGCGTCGCGAGCGCGTAGCACAGGAGCGCGCCCGCCACGACCGACTGGAGCTTGATCGTGCCGCGCGGGACGCTGTCGCCGAACGCAGCGGCGAGTGCGACCCACGCGATCAGCGCGAGGCCCGCGTACCAGACCGCGCGAGTCGTGCGGTCGGCGCCCGGTGCGGGCGGTAGGAGTGCAGCGCTCTGCCGCTGTGAACCGAGGAGCGCGAGCGCCACGAGGCAGACGAGCAGCGCCACGGGCGTCGACGTGTCGCGCGCGAAGGGCAGGGTATTGGCCGTGCACAGGATCAGCGCCGCGGCCAGGATCCTGTGGGTCGGCGGGTGCGACCGCGGTCCGGCCGGGACGTAGATCGCGAGCACCGCGATCGCGATCGCGTAGACCGGCATGAGGAACGGACCGTCGCCGTAGGTCGCGTTGCTCGAGAAGGACGGCAGTCCGGCGGCGACCATGGCCGAGAACGCGCCAACCACGAGTCCTGCGGCCAGCGCAGCGGGGTTCGAGCGACGCACCAGGCCCGCCACCAGGCCGACGCCCGTCGACGCCGCGAAGGCGAGCGGCCAGCCGCTGGTCCACTCGTAGGCGCGCGGGAAGCGTCCGGCCGCGACCCACGGATCGAGGATCGCGAACGCCCACCAGCCCACGGTGCCCACGATCGCGAGCGCGGCCAGAGCGGGTGCGATCCGCCCGAACGCGCCGTCATCCGGTCGGCCGCCGTTCGGTCGGCCGCCGTTGCGCTGGTCGCTCTCCTCGGCACCTTTGGGCGGCGCGCCGGTCGAGCCCACAGCAACGGGGTCCGGGGCGTCGGGCGTGGGAGTGTTCTGCATGTGGGGCCCGCGTCGGCCCCACAGACTACGCCACCGGGCGCGCGAGGGGCGCGCGCCGACGAGGCTCCGTTCCGCGGGCGCGTCTGTTCCTCGCGCGCCCCGGACCGGATACTGCGTCGATGGTCACCGACGCCGAACGCACGCGCCAGCGCACCGAGGTCTTCGTCGCCCAGGTCCTCGACCCGGCGATCTTCGCGGATCGGCTTCCGCTCGCGGTCGCCGCCTGGCAGCCGGAGGAGCGCGTCGACGCCGAGGCCGCGCGCGTCGCGGGCCTGCGGGGCGATCACGGCGACCACGAGCACCTGGACGGCGCGTTCGCGGACGTCGAGCTCGGCTGGCGCTTCGGGCCGGTCTGGTCGAGCTGTTGGTTCAGGCTGCGCGCACACCTGCCCGAGCGCTTCGCCGGATCCACGGTCCACCTGCGCTTCGACTGCGGGACCGAGGCCACGCTCTGGAGGAACGGGGTGCCGGTCCACGGCTTCGACCCCAATCGCGACCTGGCGCCGCTCGGGTCGTTCGGCCACGCGGGCAGCGCGATCGACCTCTACGTCGAGGCGCACTGCAACCACCCGCTCGGCGTCGCGACGTTCTGGTGGGACGCTCCCGAGACCCACTCGCGTTGGAGCGAGCGCCGCCCCGGACGCCTCGAGAAGGCCGAGCTCGTGCGCGTCGACGAGACGGTGCGCGAACTCGCGACCACGCTGCGTTTCGCGGCGGGACTCGTGGCCGAACTGGGCGACGCGAGCCCGCGCGCGAACCGCCTGCGCCGTGCCATCGAACGCGCACGGACGGTCCTCGATCCGGCGGCGCCCGGTGAGCGCGCGTTCACCGCGATCGCGATCGTGCGCGAGGCGCTCGGACGCGGTGCGCAACCGTCGGCGACCCTGTGCTACGCGATCGGACACGCACACCTCGACACGGCCTGGCTGTGGACCACGGCGCGCACGCGTGAGAAGTCGCTGCGGACCTGGGCCAACGCGCTCGAGCTCATGGAGCGCGACGGCGACTTCCGCTTCCTGGCTTCGCAGCCCCAGCAGTTGGCGTGGCTCGAGGACGACAGCCCCGAACTGTTCGCGCGCGTCTCGGAGCGCATCGCACAGGGCCGCGTCGAACTGCACGCTGCGACCTGGGTCGAGCCGGACGGACACCTGCCGTCGGGCGAGTCCATGTGCCGGCAGCTCGCGTTCGGGTCGCTGTGGCTGCGCTCGCGCTTCGGCGAGGTGGCGGACCAACGCATGCTGTACCTGCCGGACACGTTCGGGTTCTGCGCCGCGTGGCCGCAGTTGGCGCGCCTGGCGGGTCTCGACACGTTCGTCACGAACAAGCTGTGGTGGAGCGAACGCGAGGACTTCCCGTACAGCCACTTCACCTGGCGCGGCCTCGACGGCTCCGAACTGCGCGCGCACGTCACGCCCGGTCAGGACTACAACGCCACGAACACGCCGCTCGAGCTGCGGCGCGGCGAACGCGTCCTCGCCGAACGCGATCGCGTGGACGTGGGGATCTGGCTGCAGCCCTTCGGACACGGCGACGGCGGCGGCGGCCCCACGCAGGAGCAGATCTGGCGCGCGCGCTGTTCCCAGGACGCCGAGGGCCTGCCGCAGGTGCGCTTCGACGGCGCGCACGCGTTCGCCCGCGACTTCCACGAACGCGCCGACGAACTGGCCGACGAGGGCACGCCGCTGCCGGTGATCGACGGCGAGCTGTCCATCGAGAACCACCGCGGCACCTACACGACGCACAGCGCCTTGAAGCGCGGCAACGCGCGCGCCGAGCAGTGGCTGCGCGGACTCGAGGCCGCCGTCGCGACCTGGCCGCTGGGTCTGGACGCCGACGCGCGCGAGCGCCTCGGAACCAGTCTGCGCGCCGACTGGTCGACGGTGCTGTTGCTGCAGTTCCACGACATCCTGCCCGGTTCGTGCACCGCCGACGTGGCGCGCGAGGCCCGCGCCGACCACGAACGCCTCGACGCCGGTTGGCTGCGCCTCGCCGGTGCGCTGGCTGAGCGGCTGGCGTCGCGTTTCGACGCGAGCGACGAGAACACGGCGGCCTGCGAGCGCCCGACGCTGGCCGTGAACCTGTCGAGCGTTCCGCGCAGCGGTTGGTTCGGTGAACCGGCGCGCGGCGTCTGGGCCACCGACGTCCCGGCGTTCGGCTATCGGCTCGTGGACGCGGCCGCGGCGCTGCCCGAGCACGTCGCGCGTCCGCTGGCCGACTTCGCCGCCGACGGTGCGCCGCGGCTCGCGATCGAGGTCGACGGCGTGCGGACCCGCGTCGAGCTGAGTCCGGACGGCGCGATCCGCTCACTCGTGCGCGGTGAAGGCGACGAGTTCGTGGCACCGGACCGCGCGCTGGGCGAACTCGTGCTGCACGACGACCGTCCGCTGCAGTGGGAGGCCTGGAACGTCGACTCGGAGTCGCTCGCGGTGGCGCAGCCGGTCGTGGGGGACGAGCCGGTGCAGTGGCGCGCGGTGGACCTCGGTCCGGCCAGCGTGGGCTTCGAGTGCGAGCGCCCGTGCGGTGCCAGGAGTCACGTCGTCACGCGCGTCTGGCTCGAAGCGGGCGATCCGGCCGTGCACCTGCGCTACGAGATCGACTGGCGCGAAGAACGCCGTTGGCTGCGCGCGTTGTTCCCGGCCCTCGTGCGCGCGCGGACGGCGGACTGCGAGGTCCCGTTCGGTCACCTGGCGCGACCGCTGACGGCCAACGACGCGACCGAACGGATGGCGTTCGAGGTGCCGATCCAGCGGTTCGTCGACGTGGCCGAGCCCGGTCGCGGACTGTCGGTGGTCAACGACACGCGTTACGGAGCGTCGCTCGAGGTGCTCGCGCGCGGCGGGAGCCAGATCGGTGTGTCCCTGTTGCGCTCCGCGTCCTGGCCCGACGCCACGGCCGACCGGACCGAGGCGCGCGCCGGTCGCCGCCACCGCGTGCACTTCCAGCTCGTGCCTCACCACGGTGATTGGCGCGAAGCCGGTGTGCTCGCGCGCGCGGAGACGGCGCCGCTGGGATGGACGGCGGTACCGCTCGCGGGGCTCGAACGGACGGCTCGGGGCGCGAGCGCGAGCGACAGCGCCGCGGCCTTCGCACCGACGACGTTCGCGCCGCTGCGTTGCACGACCGTTCGCGGGGCGGCGCGCGTTCAGATCGCCGCCGTCGCGCCCAGTTGGGACGGCAGCGCGGTCGTCGTCCGGCTCGTCGAACGCGCCGGAGCCCGCGGGCGCGTGCGCGTCGACTGGAACGTCGACGTGGAGTCCGTCGCAGCGGTCGACCTACTCGAACGTCCGCGTCCGCGCGAGCGCGTCGAGCACACGGCGAGGGCGACCGAGGTCGAGCTGCGACCGTTCCAGGTCGTGACCCTGCGGGTCGAGCTCTAGTGGTGTGAGTCGCTCCGTCGAGGCACTTCGGCGTTCCGTTCGGGGTGCGATGCAAGGCGCGCCGACGACTCGCCCCCTCTTCCATGGGGACCGGGCTCTCGGGTCTCGAAGGAGGCCTGACGCAAGAGCGCGCCCGTGCGGGACGCTGCCGACACCAGGGGAGACCGTGCCCCGAGAGAGCGAATCACACCGCGAGCGCCCCTTCGCGGATCGCTGACGGCGCGCGCCGCTCAGGAACCGACGGCCGCCAGCAGGAACAGGTGCTCCTGCTTCGACACGACCACGCCGCCCGGCTTCTCGAGCGTGATGGCGAACGCCGCCGGTGCGCCGACGGGGAGCTTCGCGTCGATCGGGACCTCGATCACGCCGTCCTCGGTGCAGTCGAACACGCCGCCGTCGACGGGGTTCTCGCCCTCGCGCGTGGCGTCGATGATCCACAGCTGGTACTGGTGCTCGGTGGGGTCGTTCACGTCGAGCCCTTCGAAGCGCATCACGCCGGACTGGGCGCTCGCGCTCCAGACCACCTTGCCGCTCACGCCTTCGCCGAGGGGATCCGCGGTGGGGGTCCAGTCGACGACGACCTCGTCGTCCACGCGCGCCACGAACTCGTCGAAGGACACGTTGGCATCGGTCGACGCGTCGGCGGTGCCGAGCACGTACACGAGCGCCAGCGCGGCGGCCGCGGCCGCGATCCATCCGAGACGCGCGAACAAGGGCGTCGGGCCGCCACGGGTGGCGTCGACGCGCGCGGGAGCGTTCGCTCGCGGGGCGGGAGTCACGGCGTCGCTCGAACCGCTCCATCCGAAGTGACGCCCGGCCTGGGCGAGCAGACGCGCCTCGAGGTGTTCGGGCAGCGGCTCGGGCTCGCGACCGCCGGTGGCCAGCGCTGCATGGGTCAGTGCGATCGCCTCGGCCACGGATTCGAGTTCCGCGTCCGCGTCGAACGACGGATCCGCGCCCTCCATCTCGAGCAGCAGCGCATCGAGTTCATCCCGGCCCGCGTCGTCGAGACGACCCAGTTCGAGCTCCGCGAGCAGTTCCTCGAGGCGCGCCATGTGCTCGTCGTTCGAAGCGCTCATGCTCGACCTCCTGCGCCCGGTGCGGCGCGGCGGCTCTCGAGGATCTCGCGCGCCTGCGACAGTCCGCGGCGCGCATGGGTCTTGACCGTGCCGAGCGGCATGCCGGTGTGTTCGGAGATCTGGCTGTGGGACAGGCCGTCGAGCAGGGACAGGCGCAGCACCCGCTGTTGTTCGGGGCGCAGTTCGGCGAGCACCGAGTACACGAGCTCGACCTCGTCGTCGCGGTCGACGCCGGCGTGGCCCTCGTGCTCGACCGCCACCACGTTCGGGTCCTCCTGACCCACGTCGCGGGTGCGGCGGGCGCGCCGTCGCACGGCATCGATGGCGCGGCGGCGGGCGACCAGCGCCACGAAGCCGGCCTCGCTCGACTTGGAAGGGTCGAACCGCGCGGCTTTCAGCCACAGGTCGACGAAGGCTTCCTGCACCGCGTCCTCGGCCAGGTCGCGGTCGCCGATGACGCTCTTCACCACCGACCAGACCAGAGCGCCGTAGCGCGCGAGGCAGGTCTCGACGGCGGACCGGTCGCCAGCGGCGATGCGCACGAGGAGATCGTCGGATGTGGCGGGGCGGTCCATGGCGGGTCGCGGGGCACAGGAGAATAGGCTCCCGAGCCCCGCGGCCCCAGCCTCGCTCCTCGCACCGGTCGTTCCGGGTGCAGCCATGGTTCGATCCTGGTCGCGGTCGGAGGTCGAGCGGCCCGGCGTCGAGGCCCGACGCGCGAGCTGGATCGAGAGCGAACGCCGTCCACGGCGGCAGGTCGCCGCGAGCCGGGTCGCCGCCTCGACCAAGCCACGGGCGCCGCCTGGGTCGGCGACAGAGCGTCCCGTCGGATAGGTGGAATGAGCGTGCATCGCGGCGAGGACCCCAGGGGTCCCTTGGAGTTCGCCGTCGGTGGACGCGCGGTTTCGCCGGGCCGCGGTCCGTCTCTCCGCTACCCTCCCGCCCATGCCCGCCCCGAGACGCTCCCGGAACCATGCTTCGCACCCCATCTCCCGGTTCACCCTCTGCCTCGTCGCCCTGATCGGGCCGTGGGTGGGTGGGGCCTCGGGCCAGGACGGTGCCTCCGAGGGCCAGACGGCCGCAGAGGAAACGACGAGAAGTGAGGCAGCCAGCGCCGTCGTGGCTCCGGCGCGACCGCGGGTCGGCCTCGTGCTCAGTTCGGGCGGCGCGCACTCGCTCGCCCAGGTGGGGGCGCTCGAAGCCCTCGAGGAACTGCGGGTCCCGGTCGACTTCGTGGCCGGCAGCGAGATGGGCGCCCTGATCGGCGGTCTGTACGCGGCGGGCCTCCCGGCGGTCGAGGTCCACGCGCTCGTCTACAGCCCGCCCTGGGTCGACGCGCTGTCGGGCAAGGTTCTGCGGCGGTCGATGAGTTGGCGGCAGCGCACCGTGGACCGCGACTTCCTGGTCGATCTGCCGATCGCGTTCGGACCCGACGGGTTCGGCCTCGCGGACGGCGTCAGTCGCACGCGCTGGCTGTCATGGCTGCTCTCGAGCGCCACCGTCGAGTTGGCCGGCACCGAGAACTTCGACGACTTCCCGATCCCGTTCCGCACGGTGGCCGCCGACATGCTCGAGGGCGACCGCGTCGTGTTCTCGTCGGGCGACGTGTCGGCGGCGATCGTGGCGAGCCTCGCGACCCCGGGCTGGTTCCCGGCCGTGCAGATCGGCGAGCAGCAGTTCGCGAGCGGCGCGCTCGTCGATCCCGTTCCCGTGCGCCTCGGGCTCGATGCCGGTTGCGAGACCCTGATCGTCATCGACTGCGCGCTCGACCTGGGCCGCGCCGAGCGCCTCGACTCGTTCGTGACCGCCGCCACCCAAGCGGGACTGCTCGCGGGCGAGTCGAACCGCCGTCGTTCGATCGCGGCGCTGCGCCCCCAGGACATCCACCTCGTGCCGCGACTCGAGGGCGTCGACGAGGACGACCTGCGGACCGCGGCCGACGCGATCGACGCGGGTCGCCAGGCCGTGATGGCCGTGCGCCACAGGTTGGCTCCGCTCGCGCTCGACGAAGAGGCCTGGCAGCGCCACGTGGAGGAGCGGCACGCACGGCGTCCCGTCCTGCCCGTGCTGGGCTCGGTCCGGTTCGAGGACCACACGGGTCTCGACGATGCGGTGCTGCGTGCGCGCGTGCGCAGCGAACCGGGCCAACCGCTCGATCGCGAACAGCTCTCGAAGGACCTGCTCGGTCTGTACGGCCTCGACTACCACGACCGCATCGACCTGTCCTGGGAGCAGCGCGAGGACGGGACCGCGGACATCCTCCTCGAGGGTCTGCCGGCGAGCGACGCCCAGTGGAACCCGCGCGCCGGAGCGGCGTTCGAAGGTGTCTTCGGCAAGGACGCCACGTTCGTGGTGGGCGGCGCCTTCGCGATCCGGCCCCTCGACGGTCACGGCGCCGAGTGGCGCAACCGGATCGAGGTCGGCAGCAGCGTCCTCCTGTTCTCCGAGTACTACCAGCCGATCGACGACGAGGCGCGGTGGTTCATCGCACCGGGTGCGGAGATCGAACTGAAGCGCGTCAACCTGACGGAGGATGAACGGGTGCTGGCGGCCTTCGACGGACGCGCGATCGGTCTGCGACTGGACGTCGGACGCGTGCTCGGGGAGTGGGGCGAGCTGCGCGTGGGTCTGGTCAAGGAGGCGGCCGACTTCGACCTCGCGATCGGCGATCCCAGCATGTTCGACACGACCAGCGTCTCCCAGGGTTTCCTGCGCGGCGAGCTCCAGGTGGACACCATGGACTCGCTCGCGCTGCCCAGCAAGGGCTGGATCGGGCGCGTCGTCTACCGTGCGCCGGTGGGGCTGTTGTCGGGCGACGACGAGCAGTTCATCCAGATGCAGCTCGACCACGCCCAGAGCCGCGGGCGCACGACGCTGCTCGCCGGCATCGAGTACGCCACGGCGCTCGACCAACAGGGAGCACTGGCCAACACGTTCGACCTGGGCGGTTTCCTGCGCCTGTCGGGACTCGGACGCGACTCGATCAGCGGAGCCCACGCGGCCCTGGGTCGCGTCGCGTTCTGGCGCGCGTTCGCCCAGCCGCAGCTCGAGCCGCGCACGCTCGAGTGGTACGTGGGCGGCTCGCTCGAGATCGGCAACGTCTGGAACCGTCGCGACCAGATCGAGCTGAAGGACCTGCGGCCGTCGGGGTCGTTGTTCCTGGCGCTCGACTCGGTCGTCGGCCCCGCGTTCGCCGGCGTCGGCCTGACGAGCCCGGGCGAGTTCGCGGTCTTCCTGACGTTCGGCAACCAGTTCGGCGACTGGGACCTGTTCTAGGCCTGGCGTGAGACGTGGGCGGCGCGCTCGGAACCGACGTTCCGAGCGCGCCGCTCGTTCTTCGAACTTCGCGTGCCGACGACTCAGCGCGTCGGCGGATCGAGCTCGCGCACCACGGCGCCGTGCTCGTCGGAGAGCACGAGCACCGCGAAGCGCACCGCCCCGCTCGCGTTGTCGCCCGAGACCGAGGTGTAGTCGAAGCGCCCGCGCAGGTCGGTGTAGCCGTCCTTGTGGAAGCGCTCGCTGCCGTCAGCCTCCTTCGCGAAGACCTTCACGTAGACCTTGGACAGGGCTTCGCCGGTCTCCGAGCTCGAGACGCGCAGTTGGCCGAAGTTGTCCATCCACTGGACCTGCAGCGAACCGGCGAGGACGGTCTCGCGTCGCACCACTGCACCGGCGCGCACCTCGATCAGGACGTTCGAGTTGCGGAACTCGGCGGGCAGTTCGAAGTTCGTCGTCGCGCCGTCCGCCGCGAGGGCGAGCACGTCGCTGCGCAGCGGCTGCACGTAGCTGAACCCGCCCGCGCCGCCCTGCACGAACGGACTCGACGAGAACAGCACCTCGACGTCCATCGGGTAGTAACCGACCGTCACCTCCTCGAGGTTCTGGTGGGTGAGACGCACCGTGCGACCTTCGACGGCGAGGTCGAGCGCGGGTTCGCGGTCCGCGAGGGCGGTCTGTCGCTGATCGCGGTCGCCGTCGACGAGATCCGTACGCCAGGCGCCGCTCTCGACCTCGACGACCTGCGCGAGCACCTGCGCGAAGCGTTCGCGCCAGCGCGCGACCGGGTGGTCGCGGTAGCGCTCGGCGATCTCGCGGGCCACCTCGAGGTCCTGGTCGAAGAAGTCCAGATAGGCCGCCATGTAGTCGTACTGCAGGGTCGCATCGATCTGGTTCCGATCGATCGCTCCGAACAGCGTCAGAGCGTCCGCGACCCGATCCTGGAGGATCAGGTAGTGCACGACCTCGAGTCGGTCGTCCGCGTCGAGCGCGGGCTTCTGCGAGAGGCGGTCGAGCAGCGCGAAGTACTGCCGCGCGACGTCGTCGTTGAGGATCTTGCGCCGTTCACCGAATTGGTGCGCGCGCGCGTTAACGAGGGGATCGAACTCGAGGTGCTGGTAGGTGCGGCGCTCGACCGGATCGAGCTGCACCAGCGGCGAGTCCAGGTAGAGACCGAGGCGTCGGAGGTAGTCGGGGCGCTGGGCCAGGTACTGGGACGCCGTGCGATCCTCCTTGTGGTAGAGGCCGTAGGACCACAGCGTGCCGTCGAACGCGAGCTGCTCGCGCAGGGCGTCGATCAGCGCGTCGTAGCTCGTGCGGTCGCGCATGCGCCAAGCCACGCGCGACAGGTCGATCCGTTCGAGGTTCGCGGTCGACAGGAACGCGAGGACGTCCTCGAGCGTGCCGCGCTGGGACACGTACTCCCACGACGTGGTGTCGACGACGGTCGGCTCGGCGCGCACGGTGAAGGTCCGCGCGTCGGCGCTCGCGATCACCGCTTCGTCCTCGCTGACGTTGACCGGGTACTGCACGAACTCGCCCGTCGTCGGGAAGTAGAACGCGTACTCGTAGGTCGTCGTCGAGTAGGGGGCCAGCGCGATCGGCACGCCGCGCGTGACGAATCCGCCCTGGACCGGCATGGCGCCGCGTGGGATCTGCAGGAGGATCTCCAGTTCGCGCGGCGACGAGGTCGGGTTGGTGACCACCACGCGACAGCCGTAGGAGACGCCGGTCAGGAACTCGTCCGTGACGAAGGCGTCGCGGGCCACACCGTCGACCCAGCGCATCGGCTCGTCGAGTCGGTAGGCGTTCTGGCTGACGAGGATCGGCGCCGGATCGGTGGCGCGCGGCAGGCTCGCGAGCTCCTGGCGGACCAGGAGCAGCGGCGAGGCGGCCGTCAGCGTCAGGGACCCTGCGCTCGTGACGATCGCGTGCTCCGCGGCGTCGAACGGCAGGTCGAGCAGCGCCAGGGCGAGCAGGATCTCGTTGACGTGGCTCGCTACCTCGACGACGTGCGGCGAGACGAACGGCGTGCCTTCCACGTGCACCGCGAAGTCCGCCCAGAAGCGGTTGATGCCGACCAGGTCGGCCGTGTGCTCGGCGATCAGGCGCTGGTAGTAGTTGTGCTCGGCGAAGGTGCGCGTGGCGTCGAGCGGGCGGAAGAACCCGTCCGAGTTCGCGCGCGTGTCGGCGTCCGTACCGATGTAGCCGAGGCCCTCGAGCATGCGCTCCTGTTCCTCGAGTTCGAGTCCGGCGGAGAGCTCGTCCTTCAACTCGCGCAGCGCCGCCGCCGGATCCTCGGCGGGAGGGGCGGACGGGGGAATGCCGCGGCCCGGGGGGACCGTGTCACCGGCGCCCCGGTAGCTTCCGCCGCCGTCCTGCGCCCAGCGATCATTCGCGCTCGCCGTTTCGGGTCCGCGGGGGCGCGCCAGCTTGTCGTCCGCCGAGAGCGATCGACCCGCGAGTGCGCCGCGGAAGTGCAGATCGACGAGGCTCCGATCGTTCGGGCGCGCGGCCAACAGGTCGCGCACGTGCCGGCGACCCGCTTCGGTGCGCTCGGTGATCCGCCGGGTCAGGAGGATGCGCTCGAGCACGTTGAGGCGTTCGAACGCCCACGGATCCAGGAACTCGCCGAGGTCCTCGTCGAGCAGGTAGTGGTCGAGGAACGTGCGGTCGCGCTTGTTCGCGAGGTACGGGCGCACGATCTCGTCGAAGAATGCGGGATCCTTCTCGTGGACGAAGAAGTTGAACTCGTGGCAGGCGTGCTCGGAGTACTTCGCGAGTTGCTCCTCGCGCGTCAGGCTCGGCCAGCGCACGAGGAACTCGAACGTCGCGAGGTCGTCGTCTCCGGACTGGGTGCGCAGCAGTTCGAAGACCTCCGCCAGCGAGCCGTAGCTCTGCAGTCGCGCCGTCGAGCGGTCCGCGATCGTCGCCACTTCGCCCGCCGCGAGCACGTCGATCGAGCGACGTTCACCGACGGCCGCCGCGGGGTCGAGGCCGTCGACCAGCCGCAGGTCGCGCGGCTCGAACGGCAGCTGTTCGAGCGCGACCCAGCTGCTGATGGTGTCGTTGCCGTCGCAGACCACCGCGTGGACGTGTTGCCCGCTTCCGAGGTTCGCGAGCGGCACGCGCACGACTCCGTCGGCGTCGGGCACGAGGTTGGCGAGCACCACGGCGCCGCGCGGGAGGAAGTCGACGTTCGTCCAGGCCGAGTACTCGTCCTGCTGCTGCGAACGGTCTGCGGCACGACCGCCGCGGCGACCACCGAGTTTGCCGCTCGCACCACCGGCACCGCCTCCGAGGCCGATGGCGTCGTTGAAGTTCTCGCTCGACAGGCCGATGTCCCACGGGTTCAGCAGCAGCGCCGGACGCCGCAGCATGTTGCCGGGGAAGATGCGCGCGAGGCGGCGTTCGAGGATGTAACGCAGCTCGTCGCCGATGTCGCGCTCGGCGTTGAAGTCCGACCGCGGCGCGCCCACGTCGAAACCGTCCACGGTGTCGGTGGGCGCGAGGTACAGGTGGTCGAACCCGTCGTAGGCGGGCAGGTAGCGCGTGGCCCACAGGTGCACGCGCGTCGTCGGGGTCGCGCCGCCGATGCGCACGACCATGTCGTCGCCCTCGGGCGCGAGAGCCACCAGTTGGAGCGGGAGCGTGCGGCTCAGCTCGAGCGCGAGCGGGCCGCCGCGCGACCAGCCGTCGTCGCGCACGCCGGGCGCGACGAGGACTTCGATGGACCAGTTCTCGCGCGTGAAGCGCAGGCGGTACTGGCCCGGCTCGAGGCCGTTCAGCTCGAAGTAGCGCGCACGCAGGCTCACCGCCTCGAAACGATCGCGCAGCGGGACGCCGGCGCGCAGGGCGACCAACGACACGTCCTCGCGGCACAGGGTCGTCGCGCCGCCGGGGTGGGGGACGCGCAGGGTCTCGCCGGCCACCCCGTGCACCGTCGCCGGCAGGGTGCGCCGCGCTTCGTCGAGGGTCCAGAGGTGGGTGCCGACGGTCGGGGTCGTGGCGGTCATGCGCGTGATCCCGTCCAGTTGGCCGAGATCGATGCGGCCGTTCGCGTCGGTCTCGAGCTGGACCTCGAACGTGTCCGTGAAGTCGGCGTGGTCGAGGCGCACGTTGACCACGAGGGCGGGGCGCGCTTCTCCGTTCTTGCCGAGCATGTCGAGGTGGAAGCCGCTCGCGCTGCGTGACAGCAGGCCGCCGGCGGTGCGGTTCGCCGACTCGATCCCGTTCAGTTCGAAGGTGACGGGGGTGGCGGTGAGCCGCTGGTCCTCTCCGCCGGTCGCGCTCTTCACGGTGCCGCTCAGGGCGACGGTCAGGCTGACGAGGCGCTCGGGAACGGCGATCTCGTGCACGAACTCGGACGCGAGGTCGAACTCGACGTCGCGCACGTTCGTCGAGGTCAGCGTCCCGTCCACGTCGCGGGCGGAGATCTCGAGCACGGCGTCCTCGAGCAGTTCGAGGGCGGCCGGTCCACCCTGGGAGAGGCGCAGGCGGGGACGCACGAGGATGCTCGCGTTGCGTCCTTCGAGCAGCTCCTCGCGCTCGACGAAGATGCCGGCCTCGAGGGCGTAGTCCTCGGCGCGGTGCGAGAACGTGGCCAACGCGGTGCGCTCGCCGGCCATCACCACCAGGCGGCGGCTCCCCGGGCTGGTCGTGAAGGGGATCGTCACGTTCCCGCGCTCGTCCGCGGCGAAACGGCGCCCGCCGAACTGGATCTGCGCGTCCGGGCGGCGCTGTCCGGTCTCGTCGAAGACGGTGAAGACGTGACCCGCCGCGCCGATGCGTTCGCTGGTCTCGAGGTCGCCCTTGCGAACGACGACGCGGCTGGCGGAGCCGTTGCCGATGAACTCGACGACCCACAGTCCGGGACCGGCGAGCTCGGGGAAGTCGAAGGTGCGGCGCACGCGGCGCAGGGCCGGCGCGTCGAAGGTCGTGGTGCGCTCGATCCCTGCGACCAGTCCGTCCAGGTCGATGTCCGGGCCCACCTCACGGCCCTCGTCCGCGTACCAGTCGACGGCGTCGATCCGGAAGACCTTGGTGATCAGGGTCTCGACGTTCTTGACGTCCAGCGCGATCGAGACCGGCTCGTCGGCCGCGAAGAAGGTGTTCTGGGTGGCGGGGAACTCGAGGTCCACGCGCCGCTCGAGCTGTTCGTAGTAGGTCGGATCGTCGAGCAGCGAGTACCAGCGCTCGCGGTCGGCGGCCGATTCGTCGCCCGTCGCGTTCGTGATCTTGACCTCGGCGAACCAGCGCGCGAGCCAGTCGCTGTCGATCAGGTCTTCGAAGCTCGAGAACGAGTCGGCGTCCACGAACAGCGCCGCGAGGCAGGCGCGCACGAGCGGTTCGTCGCTCGCGATGCGCGGCAGGCCGTGCGCGTACTGCTGGCCGAGGGCGACGGCGTTGGCGTCACCGGCGCGGCGTTCGCGCAGGGGGCGCGGCGCGAAGCTGTAGCGGTGCGGAAGGGTCAGGTAGCTGCGCAGGCGTTCGCGGTCGACGCGACCCTGGGAGAGGTCGAACCGCAGGCGGTGGAAGAGGACCTGAGCGCGCAGCGAGTTGAACGCCGGGCCGAGGCGGCGCGTGAACGCGTCGAGCCGTTCGAGGTGCGCGGCGCGGACGGCGGGATCGCGCGCCACGTCCTCGTGCACGCCGGGGGCGAGTCGTGCCAGCCACGTGTTCACGAACTCGGCGCTGGTGAGCAGATCGGGTCGCAGTCGCGCACACTCCTCGAGCTGGGGAAGCGTGAGTTGCGCGTGCAGGGCGAGCGTTCCGAAGCGACGACCGCGCTTCTCGTCGAGGTGCCGCACGACCAACGCCGGGAGGCCGGGAAGGTCGGTGCGATCGAGGCGGTTCAGGAGGCTGTCGAGGCGGCGGTCGTCCAGGTCGACGCCTTCGATGCGGCCGGTGACGAGGTCGGCGAGCGCGTGGGTGCGGAAGCCGTCCGTGTCGCGCTGGTGCTGTTCGAGCGCGCGCCGAACGAAGGCCGCGCGCGACACCAGGTCGGCATCGAGCGCGGTCGGCAGGGGATCCCGCTCGCCGGGGATGAGCGGCTGGTGGGAGAAACTGAGGTCGAGCTCGTCGACCAGACTGCGGTAGGTGCGTCCCGGGTCGCGGCCGAAGAGCAGGAGCGCTTGGCGCTGCTCGATCATGTCGTGGCGCCAGGTGCGACCGTGCCGTTCGCGCCACTGCTCGAGCAGCGCGGGCACCGCGTCGAGGTCGCCGATGTGCTGGGCCTCGAGCGCGTGGAAGTAGTAGAAGTCCTCCGTGCCGGGGATCAGCTGGCCGAGGATCGCCGCGCGGTCGGTCGCCAGCGCGAAGTCCTCGACGAAGCCGATCTCGTGGCCCTGGGCGCGCGCGCTCGAGGCGAGCAGGAGGACGGCGGCGCAGGCCGCGAGAACGGCGGCGGCGAGGCGCGGGGCGGCGAGCGAGCGCGGCACGGCGAGGGCGCTGCTGCTGGCGGCGGGGCGGGCGAGGGCGAGAGCGCGGAACTGTCGGTCGCGGAAGTCTTGATCGAGCATGGTCGTGCGTGGTCGGTTC
This sequence comes from Rohdeia mirabilis, assembly GCA_007750655.1. Lineage (GTDB taxonomy): Bacteria > Planctomycetota > UBA1135 > UBA1135 > Rohdeia > Rohdeia mirabilis. Next base: position 3,313,092 of record CP036290.1, on the reverse strand, counting down.
GAGGCGTGGACGGGCCCAGTCTGGACCTCGTCCGGCCCGTCAACGTCGCCGATGCCGATCAGCTCGGAGGAATGTCCCGGAATGAGGCGCGACGGGGGGCGGGCTCCCACCCGTACGGTGTCGCACACCACTGCGGTGGTCGACCAGACAGAAGTGCCGCAGCAATCCGAGCTCGGCCGGGCTGGCGGCTCCACCAGGACGCGGGACGGGCCCGGGCCTGCGGGCCGCTCTGGTCGCGTGTCCTGCACGCGCCGACCGGTCCCCGTTCGTCGGGTGAGTCACTCTGCTCCGGTACTTCTGTCGGGTCGACCTCCGCAGTGGTGTGCGACACCGTATCGCCGTCTGTCGGGTCGACCACCGCAGTGGTGTGCGACACCGTATCGCGCGCCGTATCGCGGCCTAACATCGGGGCCATGCACGCCGCCCACGATCCGATGGCCGTCCACCCGTTCCGCAGCGCGCTGTTCGCCGGGCTGCTGTTGATTCCAGCCGCCTGTTCGGACCCGCCGGACGCGGATGTGGCACTGATCGTCACCGGCTCGGCGCGCGGACCCGTCTACGAGACGGCGGGCCACACGGTCGAAGTGCGCGGCCTCGAGCTGTTCTTCGACGGGAGGGTCGTGGCGACGCTCGCGGCCGACGACGTCGTGCAGGTGCGAACGGTCGACGGCGTGGTCACGCTCGAGCGCGAGGGCGAGAGGATCGCGGTGCCGGAGTGACGGCGGTCGTCGTCGAGCCGCGTCGAATGCCGACGCCGTCCACCGCGTATCGAAGCGCATGAACTCCGAGGCACTCGCTCCGGCCGACTTCGACCAGCTCCAGTACGTGGGCAGGATCCTCCTGGTCTGGGTCGTTTTCGTGGCGGGGACGGGGGTGGTTCTGGTGTGGAAGCCGGGTCCGCGCTGGGACGTTCTGCTGCTCGTCGTCGGGACGCTGCTCCAGGCGCTCTTCGTCGCCGTTTGCTTGCAGCCATGGACCTGGACGGCGGAGCACCTCGCCGACCCGAGGCCCTGGATCTTCGCCTGCGCTGGCACGGGCATCGTCGTGATGAACGCGCTGCAGTGGTCGCTGCGCTGCCCGCGTTGCGGAACGAGGGGCATTCGACTCGGCATCGAGGATGGGCTGTTCCGTGCAGCGAGAAGGAAGAGCCGCGGCCCGTGCCACCGCTGCACGGCGTCGATCGCCAATGGGGAGTCGGAACGGGCAGCGGCTGATGGCGGTTCGACGTCGCGCTAGGATCGCCCACATGCCGTCCGATCCCGCTGCAACCGGTGCCCTCGACGCCGACTTTCCCGACCACTTCTCGGGCCACGCCGCGGACTACGCCAAGGCGCGGCCGACCTATCCGGCCGAGTTGTTCGCGCACCTCGCGTCGATCGTTCCCGCGTGCGGCCTCGCGTGGGACGTGGGGGCGGGGAGCGGACAGTCGGCCTGCGCGCTCGCCGAGCACATGCAGCGCGTCGTCGCCACCGACGCCAGCGCGGAGCAGCTCGCCGCCGCGCGTCCGCACCCACGGGTGACGTACTTGGAAGCGCGCGCGGAAGGTTCACCGCTCGACGACGCGAGTGTCGATCTCGTCACGGTCGCCCAGGCGCTCCACTGGTTCGACATCGATGCCTTCCACGCCGAGGTGCGCCGCGTCGCCAGGCCGGGCGCGATCCTGGCGGAGTGGAGCTACGACCTGATGACAGTCGAGCCCGCCGTCGACGCCGTCGTGCGCCACCTGTACCGCGCTGTGGTCGGGAGCTACTGGCCGCCCGAGCGCATCCACGTGGAGGACGGCTACGCGAAGCTGGCGTTCCCGTTCGAGCGCGTCGAGACGTCCGAATTCGCGATGGAGCTCGAGTGGACGCTCGAGCAACTGCTCGCCTACCTGGGCACCTGGTCGAGCGTGCGCCGCTTCATCGACGCGCGCGGCGAGGATCCCGTCGCGGCGCTACGGCCCGAGTTCGACGCCGCTTGGGGGCTCGACGAGCGGCGCCTCGTGTGCTGGCCGCTCGCGTTGCGGGTGGGTCGGGTCTGACGACTCCATACGGTGTCGCACACCACAGCGGTGGTCGACCACGAGGAAGTACCGCAGCAATCGGCGCTCGAACGGGCTGGCGGCTCCACCAGGACGCTGGACGGGCCGAGCCCTGCAGGCCGTTCTGGTCGCGAGTCCTGCACGCCCCGACGGGTCGCCGTTCGCCGGGTGAGTCACTTTGCTCCGGTACTTCTGTCGGGTCGACCTCCGCAGTGGTGTGCGACACCGTAGGACGGAAAGCTCAGTCGCGGCCGACCACGGTCCGAGCGTGTTCGACCGCGAGCCGGCCCGCTTCGCTCGGGGACAGTCCGAAGTGCTTCTCGAAGTCCATGCCTTCCGTGCCGCGATAGAAGGCGAGGGTGTACTCGATGAAGGCGTCGCGGTACTTCCCGTTCTCACCGTGGTAGAGGAACGACGCCAGTGCATTGGACTGGGCGTAGAACAGCCCCATCCCGTCCACCGGCATGATGCGGCCCAGACTCCACGTCAGCGCGATCGCTGCCGGCTCGATCATCAACAAGCCCATGCGACGCGCTTGCTTGAGTTCGGTCAGCATGTCCCAGGGCAGGAGCACGTCGGCCGACGCGTTCGCCACGACGTCGAGGAGGTTGCTGCGCGAGTCGAGCTCGCCGGTCACGCCCAGCCTCTCGTCCACGCGGAAGTCCTGCACGAAACACGCGAACCCCTCGACGATCCAGAAACCGTCCTGATCGGTCCTCAGCTGCTTCGACTGCTCGTCCGAAATGCCGGGACAGCGCTCCGACATCCACTGGTGGGCGAGTTCGTGGCGGAACGTCTGTTGAGCGCTCTCCCAGTCGCCCTCGCCGGCCGGTAGGAACAGCCGCACCACACCCGTCTGCGGATCGTAGTGACCGGCCGTCCACGACAGTCCGGTCGCCACACGCTGGTCACCACCGGAGCTCTGCTTCAAGTACTGCGACTTGGACTCGTACAGGTAGACCACCATGCGGTGCTCGGCGCTGCGCGCGTGCTCGCCTCCCGCGAACAGCCCCTCCAGAAGGCTGCACACGTGTTCGCCCACCGCCACGCACGTCGCGATCGCGCCCGGTTGGTCGAGGGACGAGATCACGAACAGGTTCTCGCTCTCGAAGCCCACGACGTCGTCGCCGCCCCACGCGGTCGCCATGCCCAAACGGCGCTCCTCCCAGGTCATCGTGGCCTGGTCCTCGGGCGGCGGCTCGACCACGCGGATCGTGTGGGCGCTCGTGGAGCGCGCGAACGCGAGCCAGTCGCGCAGATCGGCTCGCAGCGGAAGATCGATGCCCTCGGGCAGGAGCGCCTGCACGTCGCGGCGCACGTCTTCCAGACCGACCGAGCGGTCGAGCATCGCCACGAGCATGGCCTGGTGCACGGCGTCGAACGTCGCCTCGTCCGGACGAACCGAAGCGAGCGCGCGCACCCACGTGTCGAAGCGCGTCTTCGAGAACTGCGACTCGTACTCGTCGAAGCGTTCGGCCTGCTTCGAGCTCACCGACTCGGGCTTCGCCCGCAACTGCGCGAGCTCTTCGACGAGGTCGTCCACGTCCTCGCCGATGCGCTGGCCGCGAGCGATGGCGCGCGTGATGCGATCCGGATCGTTCGAGCGCTCGGCCGCGTTCGCATAGCGTGAGAACTCGCGCGCTTCGAGAGCTCCGACCACGGCGTCGATGCCCGGCCCGACCGCGCGCGCGGCGCCGAGCCGGTGGACGGTCCCGTCCTCTGCGCCCAGGAACCACACGTCCGCCGCGGCCACGTCGCGCTCCTTCGTGCCGCGAATCTCGACGACGTTGCCACCCACGATCGCGTACGTGCCCGGATCGACCTCGCCGTCGGAGCGCACGAGGACGCCGTCGAACGGTTCCACGTCCTGCTCGTCGGTGGCGGATCGGGTGGCCCCTTTCGCCGTCGCCTCGGACTCGAACGGACGCACGCGCCAGCGTTCGACGCGACCGTCGTCGAAGACCGCCACCACGCCCTGTTCGGCCGGGAGGAGCGCAGCACGTTCCAGCGCAGGAACGTGCCACAGCACCCGCCCAGTCTCGGGGTGCCAGGCGCGGCCGGCGAGGAGCACCACGTCCCGGCCCCAGGTGGCACCGCGGAACAGTGGCAGCAGGTGCTCGTGGAGGCCCGGGCCACAGATGCCGATCTCGGTGGCCGTGCGGCGGCCGAAGCTCTTGCGCGAGTGTTCGACCAGGAAGACGCCTTGGCCCTCGTCGCCCGCATCCACATGGCCGATGACCGACGAGTCGCGCGCGGCCACGGGGTAGCGTGTGACGAACGCTCCCTCGATGGGATCGCCGTCACCGTCGTAGCCGATCCCGCTGATCAGGTTGCCTTCGATCTCGTCGATGCCGTCCTCGCTCCAGAACATCAGACCGCCCTGGAACGGTGACACGACGATCTGCTGCAGGTTCGGCCACGAGTCGCGGAATGCGATTCGGAGTCGGTCCTGGTAGCGCGACGTGACGACCGGCTCTTCCGAGCGCAGCGGGTCGAAGGCGGCGGCCATCGGTCGACCGGAGGCGCCGTGGTCGTTCGACGTCAGGAACCCGATCGAGAGTCGGCCCTGGTCGGCGTACGGCCCGCTGTCGATGTAGAGCGCGCTGACGACCGAGCCGTACTCTCGGCTCGGATAGCGCGCCGCCTCGCGCTCCCGGAGGTAGCGGCCGTCGAGGCGCAGGATGCTCGCGCCCTCACCGACGAAGACGTCGTCGCCGACCACGAAGGGTGCGCCGACGAAGCCGCTGTCGGCGCTGTAGGTCGCGAGTCGGCGCAGGCCTTTCGTGCTGAGCTCGAACGCGTTGAGCTGGTCGATCGCGGAGCGCAGGACGAGGACGTCGCCCTTGAGGTGGGGGAAGCAGCCGTCGCGGACCTCGAAGTCGCGGTCGGCGACGGCTTCACCGGTCTCGAGGTCGTAGACGGTGATCCGGTGCTCGCCGCGTGCGACGCGGGTCTCGAGCACGAGCACCTCGGTGTTGAACAGCGGCTCGCCCACGAGCGTGTCGCCGGTCTCGACGACGAACACCTGCTGGGCCGGGGCCTGGCGCGGAACCTCGGTGTGCGTCGCGCGCGAACGATCGGGCCCGCCGCCGATCGTCTGCCACTGGCCCGCGGGCGCGCGCAGATCGGACTGCGAGGTGAGGGCGGATTGGGCGTGAGCCGTGTGGGTGGGGGCGCCGACGAGGGTGACGAGCAGCGCGGCGAGCAGGGCCGTGGGGCGGAGCATGCGAGCGAGGGGCTGGAGGGAACGAGGGGGGATGCTAGCGCACGCGTCGTCGGCTCGCCCTGTTCGGGTCCTCGCTGGTAGCGGCTGTGGTGGCGCGGATGGTGATCGATGGCGCCCGCGGCCTCTCGGTCAGCCGACCCGGATCGCCCGCAGTGCCTCGCGGTACGACGCCCTCATTCGTGCTTCTCACCAAGTGGCCTGTCGACGGACCGGGAGTACCGCACACGCTGCGCCGTCTCATCCGGTCCCGGATACGTGGAGTGCATTGACGGTGCCTCGGACGCCGACCATGCGAGGCACGCTCGCACCGCTGGAGGGCAAGTTGGAGCGCGGCACCGAGTGGGTACGGCGCCGCATGCCTACCTTTGCGCCTCGATCCGCTGCCAATCCCGACCGTTCCACGCGGGGTCGGTGTTGATCTGCCAGTTCGCGTCGTCGTGCAGGACGTAGTGGCCCAGCCCGTCGGTGTACACGTTGTTGTAGTGGCTGGGTAGATCGACGGTGCCGCCGCCCGGTTCGACGTAGGTGGTGTGTTCGCGGATGCCGAGCACCGACGCCGACTGGCCCGCGTCACTCGCGGCGTTGCGGTCCTTCCAGCCCTGGAAGCTGATGTCGAGCACGTCCTGGGACTGGCTCGTGCGGGTCACCGCCGCCGAGCGCGCGGCCGCCGCCACCTTCGCCATCCCTTCGGCGACGAGCTGGCGATTGCGCTCCATGTACCAGCGCTGGATCGCTTCCTGCCAGGCGGGATCCACGCGCCTCGAACGCACGATGGCCGCCAACACCGGGTCGCTCGTCGGATCCGTGCCGACCGGTCCGAACACGGCGTACATGTGATCGAGGTTCCACATGGCGGCCGAGATCGCGCCGTTCGGATAGCGGTAGATGGCGCGGCGCACGGTCGCGAAGATCGTCGCCTCGATCCGGCGTCCTTCGTGGTCGTAGCGGATCACGAGCAGCCGCGCTTCTGCGTCGAACTCCTTCGTGCGACCGGTGCCGTACAGCTGGGCGTTCTCCTGCTGCGTGCTCGCGTATAGCGGTGCGAGCTGTTCGCGCAGTTGCTCGGTCGCTTCGGGGAGCACTTCTTCGGACACGATCTCGAGGTTCGTCACGCCGTCCGCGGGGAAGGCCTCGAACATGCGCTGCCAGTGTTCGCCGAGCGTGCGCGGGATCGGCACGAACGGGCGACCTTCGTGTGGCATGCCGAGCTCGCCGTACAGCCCGTCCGCCCAGCCGTACTCGAGCATGCCCCAGAAGCGCACGCCGCGTCCGTCGGGTGCGCGCACCGTCACGTCGCTGATCGTCGGGATCATGTGGAACGCCGGGCCGACCGCGGTGACGCCGCCCTCGAGGGTCCAGTCGTCGGGGACGAGCAGGCGGTACGCGACCATGTTGCGGCGCGCCGGGTCGGTGACCCTGTGCTCCTCCATGAGGACGGCGGGGGTGGGCGGGGTGGCGGGCTCGGCGTTGTCGGGGGTCGTCTTCGCTGGCTCGGTCGACGTGGTGGATGGGGCCGACGTGGTGGCGCCGTCAGCTTCGGACCTTGCAGCGGCTGCGGACGGCGTCGGGACGGGCGAGTCGGTCGCGCTGGTCGGGGCCTCATCACCCCCGCAGGCGGCGAGCGGGACGAACAGGAGTGCAGCGAGTGCAGAGCGATGGTTCAGCATGGGGCGGTACGGAGTCGCACACCACTGGGGTGGTCGACCACGAAGAAGTACCGCAGCAATCGGTGCTTGGCCCGGGCGGTGACTCCTCCAGCGGCGGGACGTTCGCCGGCGCGTCGCCACCACGAGCCTCCTGCCCGGGAGACTGCTCAAGAGCTCGCGACTCGTCGGGGTGGAGGATTGCTCCGGTACTTCTTCGTGGTCGACCACCCCAGTGGTGTGCGAAACCGTACGGCGACTATCAACGCCATGCCGCCTCGATCCTACCCTTCGCGTAGGTGACGCCAATCGTCACCGGGGGGCATCGGGCAGCGCGCGTCAGTTCGCCGACCCGTCCACGAAGTGGACGTGCCGCTGCGATGCGGTGGTGAATCCGCCGATGAAGCGCGGGTCGTCCCGTTTGGCGGCGAGCGTCTCGGGCTTCATGTTGGTGAGGCCCTCGCGGATCGCCCAGTGGAAGACGCCGACGTCGAGCGGGTACTCGGTGAGGACACCATTCAGCCGATTCCCGCTGATCCACTCCCGCGCGCTCGCTTCGGTCGTGAAGACGCCGCCAGCGAAGCGTGCCCCATCACCATGGAAGATCCAGACGGTTGCGGGTTCGGGCACGCGGCGGTCCATCTACTCCACCCAACTCGTGAAGTACCCCTCGTCCTCGTACTCCACCGCACCCTCGGCCACCTTCAGCGGCCGGAAGGTGTCGCACATGATGGCCAGCTCGTCGGTCCACGTGGCACCGATGCTGGCTTCGGTCTTGCCGGGCTGCGGACCGTGCGGCACGCCATCCGGGTGCAACGTGATGCTTCCGTACTCCACGCCCTTGCGGCTCATGAACTCCTTCGAGGCGTAGAAGATCACCTCGTCGCTCATGGCGTTGCTGTGGGCGTACGGCGCGGGAATCGCTCCCTCGCCGAAGTCGAACGGCCTGGGCGCGAACGTGCAGATGACGGCGCCCTCGGCCTCGAAGGTCTGGTGCACGGGCGGCGGCAGGTGGTAGCGACCGACCAGGGGCTCGAAGTCGCGCGCATTGAACGCGTAGGGGAAGTAGTAGCCGTCCCAGCCCACCACGTCGAAGGGGTGGTGCGCGAGCGAGTACTCGTGCAGCTGGCCAGCGTGCTTGACCATCACGGTCGCCGGGCCTGAGCGCTGGAAGAGGTCCTGGGGCGTGCGCAGGTCGCGCTCGGAGAACGGCGAACCCTCCTTCAGCTGACCCTGCTGGTTCTTGTAGCGGCGCGGCGTGGTCACGTGGCCGCGGAACTCGTGGACCAATACGCAGTGCTCGACTCCTTGCTTCGGCACGAGGCGGTGCACGATGCCGCGCGGGATCACCAGGTAATCCTCTCGCCGGTACTCGATCAGGCCGAACGCGGTCTCGAGCACGCCCTCTCCGTCCGCCACGTACAGCAGCTCGTCGCCCTCGCCGTTGCGGTAGCAGAAGTCCCCGGCCTCGGTCGGACGCGCGATCGAGATGACCACGTCGTCGTTGAAGAGCAGCGGCGTGCGTTGCTGGACCCAGTTGCCGCCGTGGGGGATCGGGCTCGTGCGGAAGTGCCGATTGCGGTGGTCCTTCGACGGCGCCTGCACCGGCGTCATGTCCGCCACCCAGCGCGTGTCCACGACCGCCGTCGGCTGCTCGGTGTGGTAGAGCAGGCTCGACGGGCCGTTGAAGCCGTAGTTGCCCACGAGCTCCTCGCGGTACAGCTCGCCGTCGGGGCGGCGCAGGACCTGGTGGCGCTTGCGCGGCAGCTCGCCGCGGGTCTGGTAGATCGGCATGCGGAGGGGCGCGGCCGGGCCGCAGGTTCGTACGGTGTCAGGCACCAGTTCGTCGATGGTCCGACGAAAGGTGCCGCACCAAGTTGGTCGGTCGAGCGGCGGATGGGGGTCAGACACCCTACGGTCGAGACACCGTACGGTCGCGGTGTCAGGTCGTATGGTGTCACGGTCGTACGGTGTCAGGTCGTACGGTGTCAGGCACCAGTTCGTCGATGGACCGACGAAAGGTGCCGCACCAAATTGGTCGGTCGATCCGGTACGGAGTCAGACCCCAACACGTCGGTGCGACGAACTGGAGTCAGACCCCAACCCGCGCGGTCAGAGGTTGCCGCGCAGGGCCTGCTCGCGCTCGATCGCCTCGAACAGCGCCTTGAAGTTGCCCGCGCCGAAGCCCTTGCAGCCCGCGCGCTGGATGAACTCGAAGAACACCGTCGGGCGGTCCTGCACGGGCTTGGTGAAGAGCTGCAAGAGGTACCCGTCCTCGTCGCGGTCGGCCAGGATGCCGAGGCGCTTGATCAGTTCGGTGTCCTCGCGCACTTCGCCCACGTGCTCCCAGATCGACTCGTAGTAGGTCTCGGGAACGTTCAGGAACTCGATGCCGCGGCGGCGCAGGTCGCTGACCGTGTGGCAGACGTCGTTCGTCGCCAGGGCCACGTGCTGCACGCCCGGACCCTCGTAGAAGTCGAGGTACTCCTCGATCTGGCTCTTCTTCTTGCCGTAGGCCGGCTCGTTGATCGGGAACTTGATGACCTGGTTGTCGTCGCTCATCACGACCGACATCAGCGAGCTGTACTCGGTCTTGATGGTCTCGTCGTCGAAGGTGATGTAGCGCTCGAAGCCGAGGACCTTCTCGTACCAGTCGCACCAGTGGTCCATCTTGCCGACCTCGACGTTGCCGACCACGTGGTCCACGTAGAGGATCCCCGCGCCTTCGCCCGTCTCGAAGCGCGGGTCGTAGCCGGGCAGGAACGGACCCTTGTAGTTCTGCTTGTCGATGAAGCTGTGGATCGTGTCGCCGTAGGTCTTGATCGCGGCGTGACGGATCGAGCCGTACTCGTCGCTGCGCGTGATCGGCTCCTGGGCGGACTCGGCGCCGCGGCGGATCGCTTCCGCGTAGGCGGCGTCCACGTCCTCGACCTCGAAGGCCACGTCGCGCACGCCGTCGCCGTGCTTCTTCGCGTGTTCGGCGATCAGCCCGGTGGACTGGTACGTGCTCGTCATCACGAACTGCGCCTTCCCCTGCTTCAGCGCGTACGAGACGATGTCGCGGTAGCCGGTCTCGAAGCCGAGATAGCCGATCAGGTCGAAGCCCATCGCCTGGCGGTAGAAGAAGGCCGCCTGCTTGGCGTTGCCCACGTAGAACTCGACGTGGTGGATGCGCTTGAGCGTGAGGGGGTTCGAAGTCATGGCTGGAGCGTCGTCGGGCTCGCGGCGAAGGGTCCTCGGAGGAAGGATCGGCGGAGCGGGTCGAGAGGGGGAGTCGGTGGAAGTCGGACCGGTGCGGGCGGGCCGCGGCGGTGCGTGTTCGGTGGAGTTCGAACGGTGGAGTTCGAACGGGGGTGCTCGAACGGTGGAGCTTGGCGGGTGGTGTGCGACCGGCGGAGCGCAGCGACCGGTTGGAACGCGGCGCGCGGGCGGTCGGTGAGCGGTGGAGGCGCGCGCCGGCCGCCGTGGCGAGGCGTTCCAGAGGCGGGGCGTCGGTGGATGGGTGGGGCGCGGAGCGGTTCGAGGCCCAGCGATCGCGAACGAACCGCGAACGAACCGTGACGGAACCGCGGCCCGAACCCGAGCACGCTCCGTGAGGCTGGAGCGGTCCTTCCGGCCACCACGACCACGCCCTGGGTGTCCCCGGGCGCTCACCGACCCGGCGGCGGACGGGCGAATGAGGATAGGGCTGGGGGAGCGGGGCTGCGAGGGCCAACCGCCGCCTGTATCCTCCCCCGCTCGCATGAGCGAACCGATCCGATCCGGGCTGCGTGCCCCGGCCCTCGAGCCTCTGCTCGTCGGGCTCGTCGACTACGCCGGGACCTTCCCCCCGGCCGGCCTCGACCTCGAGGCGGCGGCGGCGAACTTCGCCGGCTACCGGCGCTCGAAGTGGGCCTGGGTACTGGGTCGCGCGGCGGTCGCCCAGGGGGATCTCTCGAGCCTCGCGGCGTGGGTCCGCGAGCACGACGCAGGTTCCGCCCCCTGGCCGATCACCGCCGTGGTGGGGGAGCGTTTCGACCGGACGGCCGACCTGGTGGCCGCGGCCGCCGAGCAGGACCCCGCTGACGACGGTCTCGCTGGCGCCGGCCCCGCCCTCGACGTCCAGGCCTTCGAGTGCCGCGTCGCCTCGGCTGCGGACGTCACCGCTGCCGCCCGCGCCCTCGCGCCGCTCGTCGCCGCGCCCACCGACGTCGTCGTCGAGGTCGCTGCCGACCGGCCCGACGACTGGGCGCCGCTCCTCGACGCGATCGCCGCCGTGGGAGCGCGGGCCAAGCTGCGCACGGGCGCGGTCGTCGCCGCCGCGATCCCGCCGGCCGACGTGGTCGCGCGCTTCCTCGTCGCCTGCGCCGCGCGCCGCCTGCCCGTCAAACTGACCGCCGGCCTGCACCACGCCCTGTGCGCCACGCGCGCGCTCACCTACGAACCCGCCGGACCGATCGGCCCGATGCACGGCTTCGTGAACGCCTACGCCGCCGCCGGACTCGCCTTCGAGCACGGCGCCGACGTGGCCACGGTCGAGCGCTGTCTGCTCGCCCCCGACGCGCGCTCGTTCCGCGCCACGTCCGCGGGACTGAGCGTCGAACTGGATGGCCGGGCCCCGGCCGTTCTCACCACCGACCAACTGCGCGAGCTGCGCGGACGCTTCATCAGCGCGTTCGGCTCGTGTTCCTTCGACGAGCCCCTCGAGGACCTCTGTGCCCTCGGATGGCTCGAGCACCCCGCCCGCACACCGGGCACCTGATGATCACGATCGACGAGACCCACGACCCCGCGCTCGAGAGCTTCATCGAGAGCGCCAACGCTCCCGACGCGGACTTCCCCGTCCAGAACCTGCCGCTCGGCACCGCCCGGCGGCGTCCGGACGGCAAGTCGTTCTGCGCGGTCGCGATCGGTGATCGCGTGCTGAAGCTGCGCGGCGCCGAGGAGTCCGGCCTGTTCGACGACCTGGACGCCGAGCTGCGCGCCGCCGTGCGCGAGCCGAACCTCAACGGCCTGATGGCGCTCGGCCGCGGCCCCGCGCGCGAACTGCGCCTGGCCCTGTCGCGGTTGTTGCGGCGCGGTTCGTCGCTCGAGTCCGACACCGCCACGATCGACCACGTGCTGATCCCGATGGACGAGGTCGAGATGCTGATGCCGGCGACCATCGGCGACTACACCGACTTCTACGCCTCGGTGCACCACGCCACGAACGTCGGGTCGATGTTCCGCCCGGACAACCCGCTGCTGCCCAACTACAAGTGGATCCCGATCGGCTACCACGGCCGCTCGTCCACGATCCGCCCGTCGGGCACGCCGGTGCAACGCCCGTCCGGACAACGCCGCCCCGACCCCGACGTCGATCCGGCCTTCGGACCGTGCAAGGGCCTGGACTACGAGCTCGAGGTCGGCCTCTTCTTCGGCGGCACGCACGAGCTCGGCCGTCCGATCACCATGGACGAGGCCGAGGAACACCTGTTCGGCTTCTGTCTGCTCAACGACTGGTCGGCGCGCGACATGCAGGCCTGGGAGTACCAGCCGCTCGGCCCGTTCCTCGCGAAGAGCTTCCTCTCGACGATCTCGCCCTGGATCGTCACGACCGACGCGCTCGCGCCCTTCCGCGTCGCGGCGCCCGAGCGTCCGGCCGGCGATCCGCAGCCGCTGCCGTACCTGTCGGGCGGCGAGAGCAAGGCCGCGTTCGACGTGAAGGTCGGCGCGCACCTGTCGAGCGCCGCGATGCGCGCCCACGACCAGCCGCACCTGCGCCTGTCCGAGGCCTCGTTCCGCGACATGTACTGGTCGCCGGCGCAGATGGTCGTGCACCACGCGTCGAACGGCTGCTTGATGCGCGCGGGCGACCTGCTCGGTTCGGGCACGGTCTCGGGGCCCGACGCTTCGGCGCGCGGCTGCCTGCTCGAGCTGACCTGGCGCGGCCGCGACCCGATCGCGCTGCCCAGCGGCGAGGAGCGGCGCTTCCTCGAGGACGGCGACGAAGTGGTCCTGACCGGCCACTGCGAAGCGCCCGGCGCACGCCGGATCGGCTTCGGTCCCTGCGTCGGTCGCGTGGTCGATCCGAACGACAGGAGCGCCGAGAAGGCCGCCGACAAGGCCACGGAATGAGCGATCGCGAGGCGTTGTGGAGCCCGTCGCCCGAGCGCGCGGCGTCGTCGAACATGGCGGCGTTCGCGCGCTCGGCCGCGGGTTTCGACGGACTCGAGATCGGTGCGGGCGACTACGCGCGACTGCACGCCTGGTCCATCGCCGAACCGCGCGCCCTGTGGAGCGCGATCTGGGACTTCTGCGGCGTCGTCGCGCCCGAGCGCGGTACCGAGGTCGTCGACGTCCCGTCCCGCATGCCGGGCGCGCGCTGGTTCGAGGGGGCGCGCCTCAACTTCGCCGAGAACCTGCTGCGCTTCCGAGACGAGCGGCGCGCGCTGGTCGAGTGGAACGAGGACGGCCGCGTGCGCGAGCTGTCCTACGCGGGACTCGCCCGCGAGGTCGCGCGCGTCCAGGCCGGACTGCGCGCGGTCGGCGTCGGCGTCGGCGACCGCGTGGTCGGCTACCTGCCCAACCGCAGCGAGGCCGTGATCGCGATGCTCGCCACGGCGAGCCTCGGCGCTGTGTGGTCGAGTTGTTCGCCCGACTTCGGCATCCAGGGCGTGCTCGACCGCTTCGGCCAGATCGCTCCGAAAGTGCTGTTCGCGGCCGATTCCACGCTCTACGCCGGCAAGCCGCGGCCCTACGGCGACAAGGTGGCGCGCGTCGTCGACGAATTGCGCGCTCGCGCGGACGGACAGCTGGCCGCGGTGGTGCTGTGCGGCGATCCGAGCGTCGTCCCGGCGGCGAAGGGCCTCGAAGTCACGACCTTCGACGCGTTCGGCGACCGCGACGCGACCGAGCCCGCGTTCGAACACCTGCCGTTCGACCACCCGCTCTACGTCATGTACTCGAGCGGCACGACCGGCCTGCCCAAGTGCATGGTCCACGGCGCCGGCGGCACGCTGCTCCAGCACGCGAAGGAGTTGGTGCTGCACACGGGTCTCACGCGCGACGACACGATCTTCTACTTCACGACCTGCGGCTGGATGATGTGGAACTGGCTCGTGTCGAGTCTGTTCACCGGCGCCACGCTCGTGCTGTACGACGGCTCGCCGATGGCACCGGACGCGCTCGGTCTGTGGCGCCTGGCCGAGGCCGAAGGCGTGACCGTGTTCGGCACCAGCGCGAAGTACCTGGCGCTGCTCGAGAAGAGCGGCGCCAAGCCCGGCGCGTCCTGCGACCTGTCGCGCCTGCGCACGATCCTGTCGACGGGTTCGCCGCTGGCGCCGGAGGGCTTCGATTTCGTCTACCGGGACGTGGCGCCGGACGTGCAGCTGGCCTCGATCGCGGGCGGCACGGACATCGTGTCGTGCTTCGCGCTCGGCAACCCGCTCGAGCCCGTGTACCGCGGCCAACTCCAGGGCCCCGGTCTCGGCATGCAGGTCCAGGTCTTCGGGCCCGACGGACGCCCGCTGCCGGTGGGGGAGAAGGGCGAGCTCGTCTGCTCGCTGGCGTTCCCGTCGATGCCCGTGTGCTTCTGGGACGATCCGAACGGGACGCGCTACCACGAGAGCTACTTCGCGCGCTTTCCCACGGTCTGGTGCCACGGCGACTGGGTCGAGCGCACGGAAGAGGGCGGCATCGTCTTCCACGGCCGCAGCGACACGACCTTGAACCCCGGCGGCGTGCGCATCGGTTCGGCCGAGGTCACGCGCCCGGTCGACGACCTCGACGCGGTCACCGAGTGCGCGGTCGTCGGTCAGGACGTGGACGGCGACGTGCGCATCGTGCTGTTCGTCGTGTTGCCGCAAGGCCAGATGCTCGACGACGGGCTGCGCGATACGATCCGGACCACCGTTCGCGAACGCACCAGCCCGCACCACGTCCCGCGCGTGATCTGTCAGGTTCCCGATCTTCCGCGCACGCTCTCGGGCAAGATCTCCGAGGCGGCGATCGCCCGGACCGTCAACGGCCAGCCGGTCGACAACGCCGACGCCCTGGCGAACCCCAAGGTCCTCGAACACTTCGCGAACCGTCCCGAGCTCGCGGTCTGACCCGCACGACGCCGCGCCCGCCCGGGCGCTCGCCTTCCAACCAAGCCATGATCGATCTTCGCCGTAGCGGCGCCGCCTTCGTGGCCGCGACCCTCGTTCTGTTCACGCCGTGCTGGGCAGGATCGCTGCAGGAGACGGAGGCGAGCGACGGTGACGCCGCGGCGGTCGAGAACCGCACCGACGTCGGCGACGACGAGGAAGAAGCGGCACCGCGCGTCGCACCGGCCGCCGCCGAAGCGACCCGCGAGGGGCGACCGGTCACGCTCGACGACGTGCGGAGCCGCGGGGTGCGTTGGAACGGGCCGAGTCCGCGCGCGCGCTGGGTCGGCGACGGGAACGTGCTGCGCTACGGCAGTGGCGACCGCACCGTCTACTTCGATCCCGAGCAGCGCATCCAGGTGGAGGAACCCGCCGCCGCCGAGCGCCAACCCGAGCCGCGCGTCCGCATCCAGCGCGGCAACCAGGTGGTGTACGAGGACGGTCAGGGTGGCTCGCGCGTGCTGGTCGAAGGTCGCGGCGACGAACGGCTCGCGGCCCTCGCGCCGGGCGAGCACTGGGCGTCGTTCGTCTCGGGGTCCGACCTCGTCGTCGTGTCGGTCGCGGACGGTTCGCGCTGGGACATCGGCGAGAAGAACCCGGAGCGGCTCTACGGCGTGCTCGACTGGGTCTACCAGGAAGAGGTCTACGGCCGCGGCGACTTCAACGGCCACTGGTGGAGCCCGCGCGGCGACGCGGTGGCCTTCCTCGCGCTGGACGAGAGCGCGGTGCCGACGTTCACCATCGTCGATCACGTGCTGCCGGGCGGGCTCGACGAGAATCGCGGCGTCGAAGCCGAGTACCTGCGCTATCCGAAGTCGGGCGACGCGAACCCGGTGACGCGCCTCGGCGTCGCGCACCCGGACACGAAGCAGATCGTGTGGGCGAAGCTCGACGACATGCCCAAGGGCTTCCTGGTCGTGCGCGTCGGTTGGATGCCGGACGGCGGGCGCATCGTCGCCACCGTCCAGGACCGCATCCAACAGCACGCCTGGCTCGTGCTGATCGATCCCGAAACGGGAGAGTCGACGCCGATCATCGAGGAGCGTTCGAAGAGTTGGACTCCGCGCCCCGACGCACCCCACTGGCTGAACAACGAGACGTTCCTGTGGGCCAGCCACCGCACCGGGTACCGCCACCTCTACCACTACGCGAAGGACGGCACGCTGATCGAGAAGCTGTCCGACGGCGACTGGGACGTGACGGAGGTGCTGTACGTGGACGAGTCGAATCGCACGATCTGGTTCATGGGCACGCGCGACGGCGCCCTCGGCCAGAACCTGTACTCGACGGTCTACGGCGAGGTGGACGGGCTGCCGCGCCGGACGAACGAGCGGGGCTCGCACTCGATCAGTTTCAGCGCGGACGGGCGCTACTACGTGGACAGTTGGTCGTCGCTCGAGCAGCCGACGGCCGCGCGCGTGATCGAGGCCGCGAGCGGCGACGTGGTGCTCGACCTGGGCCGGAGCCAGATCCTCGACGACGTCCGGCGCCTGCCCACGCAGCTGTTGTCGATCCCGGCGCGCGACGGCTATCGGCTCGACGCGACGGTGATCCTGCCGCCCGAGGGCGAGTTCGAGGGGCCGCGGCCGATCTTCCTCGACACCTACTCGGGTCCCGACGCGCCCAGCGTGCGCGACGCGTGGCGGCCGAGCACGTGGCACCAGTTCCTCGCCCAGCGCGGCGCGATCGTGCTGCAGGTCAACGTGCGTTCGGCCAGCGGGCGCGGTCTCGAGCACACGTCGGCCTGCTATCGCCAGCTCGGTGTCACCGAACTGCGCGACCTCGAGGACGCCGTCGACCACGTGGTCGCGGACCACCGCGGCGACTCGGGACGCGTCGCGATCGCCGGCTGGAGCTACGGCGGTTTCATGGCCGGCTTCGCGTTGACGCACAGCGAGAAGTTCGCGCTCGGTCTCGCCGGTGCCGGCGTCTACGACTGGCGTCTGTACGACACGATCTACACCGAGCGCTACATGAGCACGCCGAAGGACAATCCGAAGGGGTACGCGGCGTCGAGCGTGATCGACGCGGCGAAGGATCTGTCCGGACACCTGGTGCTGATGCACGGCACGATGGACGACAACGTGCACCTGCAGAACACGATCATGCTCGCCGATGCGCTGCAGAAGGCCGGCAAGACGAACTTCGACATGATGCTGTACGCGAACTCGCGGCACGGCGTCGGGAGCCCGCACCTGCTCGAGTACCGCTGGCGCCACATCCAGGAGCACCTGGGGTTGACCGAGTGAGCGCGTCCCCGCCCCAGCCGGCGCCCGAGCCGGCCTTCGCCTCGACCGTCTTCATGGTGCGGCCGGGCGCGTTCGGTGCGAACCCGGAGACGGCGGCGTCCAACGTGTTCCAGGCCCGCGCCGGGGACACCGCAGCCGACGATGCGACGCTGCTCGAGCGCGCCCAGGGCGAGTGGGACGCCCTGCACGAGGCGCTCGTCGCCGCCGGTGTGGAGGTCGTCGCCGAACAGGACCGCGACTTCGACGGTGTGCCGCCCGGTCCCGACGCCTGCTTCCCGAACAACTGGTTCACGACCCACGCGGACGGGCGGCTCGTGCTGTACCCGATGGAGTCGCCGACGCGGCGGCGCGAGGCCCGTTCCGCGTTCATCGCGCGCATCGCGACGGCGGTGGGAGCCACGTCCACGCTCGACCTGCGCGCGGCCGAGGCGGACGGCCGCTTCCTCGAGGGCACGGGGTCGCTGATCCCCGATCGCGAGCGGCGGATCGTCTTCGCGGCGCTGGCCTCGCGCACGGATGCGGGACTGCTCGCGGACTGGTGCGACGCGCTTCACTACCGAGCGGTGTCCTTTCGCACCGAACTACGCGGCGCGCCGATCTACCACACGAACGTGATGTTGGCCCTGGGCCCGGACGTGGCGCTCGTCGGCCTCGACGCGGTGCCCGACGGGAGCGAGCGCGCGACGCTCGCCAGCGAACTCGAGGCCACCGGGCGCGAGCTGATGCCTCTGTCCGAGTCGGACCTGCTCGCCTTCTGCGGCAACGTCCTCTTCCTGCGCACGCGCGCGGGCGACGGGGTCTGGGCCATGAGCGCCCGCGCGGCCGAGGCGTTCGGACCGCAGCGGCTCGCCCGCCTCGAGCGCACCGGCGCGATCGTCGCCCCCGACGTGTCCACGATCGAGGACGTCGGCGGTGGGGGCGTGCGCTGCATGCTGGCCGAGCTGATCGAACGGGCACCGTGAGTGGGCGTCGTGGGAGGCGCGGACCCGGTGACGGAACGGGTGCCCTCGGCTGGTATCCTCCGCGCCCCCGTCCGACCGGTCGGTAGTCCCGCGCGCCGCCGCGGCTAGGACCGGTCCCGCTCGCACCCGCTTCGGCGGTGCGTCCGAGCGGCGGCGGGTGTCTACACCGTTCCCGCCCCCTCCCGCTGCATTCCCGACCACCGATCCCCCCTTGGCCAACGAACTCGGAGAGATGCTCATCGCGGCCGGCGTCGTCGATGCCGACAAGGTCCGCGCCGCCCTCGTCTGGGCCCGCGAACGCCGCAAGACCCTGGCCGAGGGTCTGATCGAGCTGGGGCACGCGGACGAGGCCAGCGTCTACCGCGGCCTGGCGAAGATCGAGGGCCTGCCCTTCGTGGACCTGTCCAAGGGCAACGTGAGCGAGCAGGTGCTCCAGATGGTGCCCGCCGACCTGGCCGTCGAGCAACGCATCGTGCCGGTGATCGAGAAGGGCGGCGCCCTGGTGGTCGCGGTGGACGATCCCTCGAAGCGGATCGTGGCCGACCAGCTGCAGTTCCAGCTGGGGCGCGACGTGCGCTGCGCGTTGACGACGCCCAAGGCCCTGTCGAGCGCGCTGGCCAAGTACTACGGCGATTCGGACGCGGCGGTCGGTGCCACGGCGGACGCGCTCGAAGCGTCGCTCGTCGCGGGCGCGGACGGCGACGACGCGCCGGTCATCCGCCTGGTGGGGCGCATGTTCGCCGACGCGCTCAAGCTGCGCGCCTCGGACATCCACCTCGAGCCCGAGCAGGCCGGTCTGCGCGTGCGCTACCGCATCGACGGCGTGCTGCGCGAGATCGCCATGCACCCCCAGCACCTGGCCGCGCCGCTGGTCAGCCGCCTGAAGGTCATGGGCTCGATGGACATCGCCGAGAAGCGCAAGCCCCAGGACGGGCGCATCGAGGTGAAGCTCGGGACGACGCAACTGGACGTGCGCTGTTCGATCCTGCCGTCGAACCACGGCGAGACGATCGTCATGCGCCTCCTGGACCGCAACGCGAACCTGTTGTCGCTCGCGGACCTCGGCTTCGACGGCGAGGACCAGAAGTGGTTCGACCGCCTGATCTCGCGGCCCAACGGCATCGTCCTGGTGACGGGCCCGACGGGTTCGGGCAAGACCACGTCCTTGTACGCGGCGCTGCGAGCGCTCAACCGGCCGGACGTGAAGATCATCACGGCCGAGGATCCGGTCGAGTACCACATCAGCGGCATCAACCAGGTGCAGGTGAACAAGAAGGTCGGCCTGACCTTCGCGCGCATCCTGCGGGCCATGCTGCGCGCCGCGCCGAACGTCATCCTGGTCGGCGAGATCCGCGACCTCGAGACGGCCGAGGTGGCCGTGCAGGCCGCGCTCACCGGTCACCTCGTGTTCAGCACGCTGCACACGAACGACGCGGCCAGCGCGATCACGCGCCTGATCGACATGGGCATCCAGCCCTTCCTCGCTTCGGCCGCCGTGCAGGGCGTCATGGCCCAGCGCCTGGTGCGCCGCCTGTGCCCCGAGTGCCGCAAGCCGTACGAGGCCGAGCCCGAGGAACTGCGCGCGCTCGGACTGGAACCCAGCGCGCACGTCGGGACGACCTTCTACCGTCCCGGCGGCTGCACGACCTGCGAAGGCGTCGGCTACAAGGGCCGCGTCGGTCTGTTCGAGCTGCTCGAGCTCGATCCCGCCCTGCGCGAGATCATCTTCGAGGGCAACTCGCTCGATCTGTTGCGCCGCACGGCGGAGAACTCGGGGCGCCTGCGCTCCCTGCTCACCGACGGCGCCCGCAAGGTCATGGCCGGCACCACCAGCGTCTCCGAGGTGCTGCGCGTGACGCGCGCCGCCGGAGCGCTCGAGGTGGTCGAGGCCGACTGAGACGCACACCGCACGCCGCCCGCCCGCACGCACGACCGCTCCCCATCCCATGACGATCCAACAACTCCTCGCCCAGGCCATCGAGCGCGGCGCGTCCGACCTGCACCTCGCTCCCGGTCGCCCGCCGGTGTTCCGCATCTCCGGCCGCTTGGTCGAGCTCTCCGACGAGAAGCTCACGGGCGAGCGCGCCAAGGAACTCGCGCGCGGCATCTGCACCGAGACCGGCTGGGCGGAGGTCGAACGCATCGGCACGACCGACTTCGCGCTCGAGCACGAGTCGGGCAACCGCTTCCGGGTCAACGTCATGCGCACGCGCGCCGGCATCGGAGCGGTGCTGCGACTGATCCCGCAGGACCTGTTGTCGATGGAGGCGCTCGGCCTGCCCGAGAAGTGCCGCGAGCTTCTGAAGCGACCGCGCGGACTGGTCCTCGTCACCGGACCGACGGGTTCGGGCAAGTCGACCACGCTGGCGTCGATGATCGACTGGATCAACACGCACCAGGACCGCCACATCATCACGATCGAGGACCCGGTCGAGTTCCGGCACACGCACAAGAAGGGCATCGTCACCCAGCGCGAGGTCGGCGAGGACGTGCCCGACTTCCCCGAGGCGCTGCGCCGCGCCCTGCGCGAGGACCCGGACGTGATCCTGGTCGGTGAGATGCGCGACCTCGAGACGATCGCCGCCGCCATCACCGCGGCCGAGACCGGTCACCTCGTGTTCGGCACGCTGCACACGACCGGTTCCGCGCGCACCGTCGACCGGATGATCGACGCGTTCCCGGCGAACCAGCAGGAGCAGATCCGCGCCCAGCTGTCGGTCTCGGTGCAGGCCGTCATCTCCCAGGCGCTCCTGTCGCGCAAGGACGGCAACGGGCGCATCGCGGCCTTCGAGGTGATGCTGATGACCCCGGCGATCGGCAACCTCATCCGCAAGAACGAGACGAACAAGATCCAGTCGACGATCCAGACCTCGCGGCGCTTCGGGATGGTCACGCTCGACGACTACCTGCTCGACCTGGTGCGCCAGGACGCGATCACGAAGGACACGGCCCTCGACGCCGCGCAGGACCGCGCGGACCTGGAGGCGCGCCTCGGATGAGCGCCAACGCCACAACGGGCCGCCGCCTCGTCGGCCAGATCCTGAAGGCGAACGGAGTGCTCTCCGAGGCCCAGGTGCAGCAGGCGCTCGGCGAGCAGCGCAAGCACGGCGGACTGATCGGTCAGCACTTCACGGCGATGAAGCTCTGCACGCCCGATCAACTGGCGGCGGCACTCGCCGAACAGGCCGGCCTCGAGTCCGTGCCCGCCGACGCGCTCGTCTCGACGCCCGAGGCCCTGGAACTCGTCGACGGCAGCACGGCGCACACGTTCCGCGTGCTGCCGCTGCGGGTCGAAGGGGGAGAGCTGATCGTGGCGCTCGCGGATCCGCTGAACACGGCGGTGCTCGACGACCTCGGCTTCGCGACCGGCCGCACCCTGCGCGCGGTCGTGGCCGAGTCGAAGGCGATCGAAGCCGCGATCCGACGGGAGTACGGCGAGGAGCAGAGCCTCTCGGACGCCGTCGCCGCCGCCGCGAAGTCGCTCGACGGCTCCGGCGATCCGGGCGCGAGCGCGCCGGTCGTGCGCCTTCTGAACTCGATCCTGCACCGCGCGATCCGCGACCGCGCGAGCGACATCCACTTCGAGACCTACGAGGACGACTTCCGGATCCGCTACCGCGTCGACGGCGCGCTGTACGAGGTCGAGTCGCCGCCGCGGCACCTGGCTTCGGCGCTCATCTCGCGCATCAAGGTGCTGTCCGACCTCGACATCGCCGAGACGAAGCTGCCCCAGGACGGGCGCATCGCGCTGGCGATCGACGGGCGCGCGGTGGACCTGCGTGTGGCGACGTTGCCCGGCATCTCGGGCGAGGGCGCGGTGCTGCGCGTGCTCGACCGCAGCGCCGTCAGCCTCGACCTGAAGGCGCTCGGCTACGAGCCGCGCGACGAGAAGCTGCTGCGCCAGATGACGCGCCTGCCGAACGGGATCGTGCTGGTGACGGGGCCCACGGGCTCGGGCAAGACGACGACGCTCTACGCGATGCTCAACGAGGCCAACGACCCGACCGTGAAGATCATCACGGTCGAGGATCCGGTCGAGTACGACATCGAGGGCGTGGTGCAGGTGCCGATCCACTCGGACATCGGCGTGGACTACGCGGCGGTGCTGCGCACGGTGCTGCGCCAGGACCCGGACAAGATCCTGGTGGGGGAGATCCGCGACCGCGAGACGGCCGCGACCGCCATCGAAGCCAGCCTCACCGGACACACCGTGTTCGCCACGGTCCACACGAACGATGCCCCGAGCGCGATCACCCGTCTGCTCGACATGGGGATCGAGGCCTTCCTCCTGGCCGCGACGCTCGAGACCGTGGTGGCGCAGCGTCTGGTCCGCCGGGTCTGCCCGCACTGCAAGCAGGGCTTCGTGCCCGACGAGGAGCTGCTGCTCGAGCTCGGCCCCGACGCGAAGCTGCTCGCCGGCCGCGAGGTCTTCTTCGGCAAGGGCTGCAAGGAGTGCTTCCACACCGGCTACCTCGGGCGGACGGCGATCAACGAGATCATGATCCTCGACGACGACCTGCGCGGCCTGGTGCTCGCGAACGCCTCGACCGCCGTCGTGCGCGACATGGCCCGCAAGCACGGCATGCGCACCCTGCGCGAGGCCGGACTGGGCGCCGTGGCCCGCGGCGACACGACGATCGAGGAGATCCTGCGCGAGACGGCTCCCGTCTGAGTCGCGAGCGCGTCGCGGCGCGAGGCCGGGACGCCCGGGCGCTTTCGCCGGCCACTCCCAGGCGCTACCGTCCTCGGTCACGCGGACCGGCGGCGGCCTCCCCGGGCGGCCGAATCCTGGCTACTGGCCGGCACCACGACCCCATCCCATGGCGAAGAAGCTCAACAGAACGGTCAGCGCGAAGGGCCGCGGCACGAGCGGTGCTTCCGCGGGCCGCAGCTCCGGGAGCGGCGGCTCGGGCAACGCACGCGGAGCCAAGAAGAAGGGCGAGGGGCGGCGCGTGGCCGGCGACCTGGTCACGGACTTCACGCACCAGCTCGCGACGCTGACCGAGGCCGGCATCCCGGTGGTGCGCGCGCTCCAGATCCTCGAGGGCCAGGCCAAGGCCGGACCGTTCAAGGCCCTGATGGGCGAGCTGGTCGAGGACGTCTCCTCGGGCACGCCCCTGTCCGAGGCGATGGGCAAGCACTCACGCGTCTTCGACAACCTGTTCGCGGCGATGGTCCGCGCGGGCGAGACGGGCGGTGTGCTCGACGTGGTCCTGCTGCGCATCGCCGACTTCCGCGAGCGCGCCGCCGAGATCCGCAGCAAGATCCTCTCGGCGATGATCTACCCGGCGGTGGTCATCGTCGTGGCCCTGGGCGTGATCGCGGCCGCGATGGCCTTCGTCATCCCGAAGTTCGGCGAGGTGCTCAGCTCGCTCGGCGGCGAACTGCCGGCGCCGACGCGGATCCTCCTCGGCCTCAGCGACTTCACCGTCCAGTACTGGTACGCCGTGCTCGGTGTGCCGGTCCTGTTGATCGTGCTGCACGTCGTGATGATGCGCGCGAGCGGCGGGTACCGCTACTTCATCCACGGCCTGTTGATGCGGTTGCCGTACCTCGGCGCCATTCTCAAGCAGGGCGAGATCGCCGCGTTCAGCCGCACGTTCGGAACCCTGGTCCAGGCCGGCGTCCCGCACCTCGACGCGCTCGGCATCGCGCGCGACACGACCGACAACGAAGTGTTCTACGGCGCGATCGACGACGTGCGGACGACCGTGCGCGAGGGCGAGACCATCTCGCGCCCGATGGTCGAGTCGGGCACGTTCGACGCACTCGTGTGCAACATGGTCGAGGTCGGCGAGCAGACCGGTGAACTGGACACGATGCTGCTCAAGGTGGCCGCGGCGTACGAGAACCAGGTCAAGCGCAAGATCGACCTGTTCTTCCGCGTGCTCGAGCCGATGCTGCTCGTCATCATCGCGGCCATGGTCGGATTCCTGGTCGTGGCGATGTTCCTGCCGCTGCTCAAGATCACCTCGTCCTTCGCGGCCGCGTGATCCCAGGTGCCAGACGCCAGTCAGGAGCCACTGACCCGGGCGGTGCCGCTTCCAGCGTCACCGTTCGTGAGGGCGCGCTCGTGAGCGCACCGTTGCCGACCGGGTCTCTCGGAGCGCGGCCGTGAAAGCGCGCCTCGGACTGCGCGTGTTCGCGCTCCTGGCGGCGCTCAATCTGGCGGTCTTCGCCGGCGTGGGCACGTTCCTGACCGATCGGATCGAAGAACAGCGCTCGGAGCTCGTGGCCGAGTTCCGCGAGCAGATCGTGGCCACGCTCGAGGGCACGATCCTGCCCAAGGGCGGCCTCAACGTGGCGCGCATCCTCGACTGGCCGGGTTGGTCGAACGTGGCCGAGGCGCTGGTGGTGGACCGCAACCTCGAGCGCGCCCCGAACGGCAGTCTGACGCCGCGCGGCGTGGCGCTGCACCCCAAGGGCCAGGTGGCACCGATCGCCCGCCGCGAGCCGGTGCTCGAGAGCCTCGCCGTCTGCATGGAGTCCGGACAGCGCCAGGCCGTCGCCGGCGGTTTCGCCGTGCCGCTGGTCGTCGAGGGCCGGACCTGGGGCGGTCTGTGGTTCGCGCCGCGCCTGGATCGCACGGGCGCGGACCTGTCGCGACTGTTGTGGTCGGGCTTCGCGGTCTCCACGGTGCTCCTGTTGGTGGGGACGTTCGCCGCTCTACAGCCACTCGTGATCGCGCCCGTGCGTCGACTCGCCTCCGCCGCGTCGCGCGTCACCGCCGGCGATCTGGCGGCGCGCGTCGAGACCTCGGACTCGGGCGACGAGATGAGCGAGCTCCTGCACGCGTTCAACCGCATGGCAGAGCGCGTCGAGACTCTGACGCTCGACCTCGAGTCCGAGGTGGCCGACGCGCTGCAGCTCGCGCGCAAGGCCGAGGCGGCGGCGCTCATCCAGAAGCGCCTGGCCGCGATGGGCGAGTTGGCGGCCGGCATCGCCCACGAGATCAACAATCCGCTCGGCGGCCTGCAGAACGCCGTGCGCTCGCTGCAGTCGGCCGAGCTCGCGCCCGAGCGGCGCGCGCGCTATCTGAGACTGCTGGCCGACGGACTCGAGCGCATCGAGGGCACCGTCGCGAA
The DNA here is from genome assembly GCA_007750655.1 of Rohdeia mirabilis. Lineage (GTDB taxonomy): Bacteria > Planctomycetota > UBA1135 > UBA1135 > Rohdeia > Rohdeia mirabilis. The sequence goes on along the minus strand of CP036290.1, from coordinate 3,287,796 downwards.
GGTGCTGCGCATGGCGCCGCGCCAGACGGCCGCGGCTCCGGTGGATCTGCGCGAGGTCGTGCGCGACGCGGCCGCGCTCGTGCGGCACCGCGTCGAGGCGGCTGGCCACGAACTCGTGGGCACGCTCGACGGTGCGCCGTACGTGCCCTGGGCCAGCGGCGAGCTCGATCCGCGCGGCGCCCTGTGGGTGATCGGCGCGCGTCACGAACTGGGCCAGGCCGTGCTCAACCTGTTCGCCAACGCGCTCGACGCGCTGGACGAGCGCAGCGCGGCGGGACCCGGTCGTCTCGAGGTCGTGCTCGCGCGCCGCGGCCAGGACGTGCTCCTGGAAGTGCGCGACGACGGCCCGGGCGCGCCGCCCGAGGATCTCGATCGCCTGACCGATCTGTTCTTCTCGACCAAGGAGGTCGGCAAGGGCACGGGACTGGGCCTCGCGATCGTGCACAACGTGATCGACACCCACGGCGGCCAGCTCGAACTGAGTTCGCCCGCGGGCGGTGGATTCGTCGCCACCTGCATCCTGCCGGGAGCTCCCGCGTCGTGAGGTTCCAGCCGTGACCGACCTCTGGCTCTACGTGGTCCTCGGCCTGTTGGTCCTGTGCTCCGGCACGGTCAGCGCGAGCGAGACCGCGCTGTTCGGACTCAGCCAGCGCGAACGCAAGCAGGCGGGGGAGGCGGTGAACCGACTGCTCGCCCATCCGCGCGACCTGCTCGTCAGCGTGCTGTTCGTCAACCTGGTGGTGAACATCCTCTTCTTCTCGTTCGCCGACCGGCTGACGAGCGGCGGAGGGCTGCACCCGGTGCTGGGGGTCGTCGTGGTGCTGATCCCGCTCCTTCTGTTCGGCGAGGTGTTGCCCAAGACGTTGGGCCTGCGCGCGCCGTTGCCGATCGCGCGCGCCGTCGCCCCGGTGATGCGCCTCGTCGTGCGCGCGGTGTGGCCGGTGCGGATGGTGCTGGGCCGCGCGCTCGAGTTCCTCGCGAGCCTCGCCGGCACCCGCGACGAACGGCGCGTGACGCCCGAGGAACTGTCGCTCGTGCTCGGTCGCACCGGCGCCAGCGGACACCTGGACATGGTCGAGGCCGACCTGTTGTCCGAGGTCGTCGAGCTGAAGACGATTCGCGTGCGCGAGATCATGACGCCGCGCGTCGACGCCCTCTGGCTCGCGCGCGACGGTTCGGACCGCGAGACGGTGGTGGCCCAGGCCCTGCGCGAGCGCGTGGCGTGGCTGCCGGTCGTCGACGACGGGCCGGACGCGGTGGTCGGCATGGTCAAGCTGCGCGACCTGTTGCGCGAGCCCGACCGCGCGGTGGCCGAACTGGTCATGCCGGTGGTCTACGTCCCGGAAGTGGCCAGCGCGCTCGACCTCTTGCGCCTGCTGCGCGGCGCGGGCACGAGCGAAGCCGTCTGCATCGACGAGTGGGGCGGTAGCGCCGGCGTCGTCACGATCGAGGAGGTCTTCGAGGAGATCGTCGGCGACCTGCGCGCCGAGGGCGAGAGCCGCGACGTGTACCGCATCGTGCCGCTCGGCGAACGCACGTTCCGCGTGCCCGGACACTTCTCCGTGCGCGACTGGAACGAGTACTTCGGTCAGCGCGTGCTGCCCGTCGAGTTCGAGACCGTCGGCGGACTCGTGATGGCGTTGCTCGGCCGCGTGCCGCGCGTCGGCGACGAGGTGAAGGTCGGCGCGTTGACGCTCGAGGTCGACGAAGTGCGCTCGCGGCGCGTCATCGCGATCGACGTGCGCGTCGACGGCGGAGACGGCGACGGACGGGCTTCGGGAGGCAACGGCTGATGGAAGCCTTCATCGCCTTCTCGATCTGTATCGCGCTCTCGGCGCTGTTCTCCGGCGCGGAGACGGGTTTCTACAGCCTGTCGGTCGCGCGCCTCGAGGTCGACGCCGAGCAGGGCAAGCGCATGGCGCGCCTCGTGCGCTACCTGGCGCGCTCCGAGCACGCGTTGCTCGTCGCGATCCTGATCGGCAACAACCTGATGATCGAGCTCGTCACGCACTTCGGCGACGAGCTGTTCGGGGACCTGGGTCTCTTGCCCGATACCGGTCGCGAACTGGTGCTGACCGCGATCCTCACGCCGGTCGTGTTCCTGTTCGCCGAGCTGGTGCCGAAGGATCTCTTCCGGCGCCGCCCGCACAGCCTGCTCGGATTCGCCGCACCCGTGGTGGCGTTGGCGCGCGTCGTGTTCCTGCCCGTGTCCTGGCCGCTGGGCGTGGTGACGCGTGTCTCCGAACGCCTGATGGGCATCGACGACGCGAACCTCGAGGAGCTGCGCAACCGCGAGCACGTCTACGAGATGCTCGAGGAGGGGACCCTGTCGGGAGCCCTGCCCCAGGACGCGGTCGAACTGGCGCGGAACGTGCTCGAGGTGCGGACCATGCAGGTCGCCTCGGTCATGGTCCCGTGGAGTTCGGTCGCCACCATTCCCAGCGACGTGGACGAGACGGAACTGGTCGCCCGCGTCGGGGTCTCGAACCACACGCGTCTGCCGGTCGTCGAGCCGGACGGGGACGTGCGCGGCTACGTCCACCAGCTGGACGTCCTGTCCCACGACGGGCCCGGGGTCCTCGAGTCGAACCTGCGCCGGATGATCGAGTTCCCGCCCAGCCTGCCGGTGGACCGCGCCCTGTCACGCCTGCGCTCGCGCGGTCAGCGTACGGCCCTGGTGCGCGAGGAGGGCGCCAAGCGCCCGCTCGGCCTCGTGACCCTCAAGGACCTGGCCCAGACGATCGTGGGGGACTTCGCCGACTGGTGACCGTCCCGTGCTCTCGGGGCGTATCCTGCGCGGCTCGGCGGGTTAGGACGCCCGGGCCGAAGGGCCCGGTCCCGTGCGATCCTCGGGTCGCCCCCTCGAAACGCCGGCGCCGTTCGCGCTAGCATGCTCCCCCCAGGCGGTGCCACGGCGCCGCCGACCCCCCTCATGAATCACGTCCAACCGCAGCACGTCCCGTCGAACGGCCCCGAGGCCCAGTCGTCCGAACCCGTCCTCGCCGCCCGTCCGGCGGCCGGCGGATCGCGGCTGATGGGGGTGGGGATCCTGGGCGCCAACCTGTTCGGACTCCTCGGTCTCACCGCGTTCCTGACCGGAGCGATCGGCCCGGCGGCGAGCGGCGCGCAGAACACCATCGTCCAGGACGGCACGACCGCGGTGCCGGCGACGCCGTCCTTCGCGACCAGCGATTCCAACGACCGCATGATCGCGGTCACCGGCGTCGACGTGACCGGCGCTTCGGTGCTGTACCTGATCGACACGATCAACATGCAGCTCGCCTGCTACCAGGCCACCGGCGGCGCGAAGAGCACCCAGAACGTGCGCCTGATCGGCGCGCGTCGCATCGACCTCGATCTGTTGCTCGTCGGCTTCAAGGACGAGTCGGAGTACAGCTACGCCGATCTCGAACGCCAGTTCGAACGCATCCCCGACGAGTCGGACGACGGACGCTGATCCGCTGCGCGAGCACCACCAAACATCCCTGCGGACAGTCGCTCTCGGACCGCTCGCACTCTCGAACGACCCTCCCCGGTGCTGCCCGCGTGCGCGCCGAACGAGACCTCCCTCAACCCCATCCCCCGCACGTCGTGACCCAACAAGACGAGTTCTTCAGCTTCGATGAAGCCCTCGACCGCCTGCGCCTGAAGGAGGAGGAGCTCAAGCGCCTCGTCTCCGAGGGCGAGATCCGCGCCTTCCGCGACGGCGAGACCATGAAGCTGCGTCGCACCGACGTGGACACGCTGCGCCGCGAACTGATGGGCGGCGACGTGGTCGATCTCGACGACTCGACGGACGAGGACCTGGTCCTCACCGACGACTTCGCCGATCCGGGCATGGCCACCGAGGAGCTGACCGCCGCCGACACCATGGTCGAAGGCACGCTCATGACGGAGGAGCTCGACGAGTTCGACGACCTGGAGGACCTCGACGAGCTCGACGACCTCGAGGAGGAGGACGAGGCCGAGGACGCGCCCAAGCGCCGTCGCATCGAGGCTCCGGTCGAGCCGATGAACCCGCTGGCCCTGGCCGGCGTGTTCATGACGTCGATCATCCTGATCCTCGCGTTCCCCGTCCTGAAGAACGTGAACGGCGGCACCTCGGACATCGCCGACTCGATCGCGGGCACCTTCGTCGGTGCTCCGCCCGCGGAAGCCCCGGCCACACCGCCCGCGGACGCGAACAAGGCCGCCGCCGACGAGACGCCGACCCAGAACCCCTTCGCGTCGGACGAGGACGCGGCGGACGACGGCTCCTCCGAGGAGTAGTCCGCGCCGGGACGCCCGCGGTCGCTCGGACCGCGAGGCTCCGGACGACGGCGGTCGACCGGCGCCCCGGACCAGATCGGCAGCCCGAGCGACGGGGCGGCTCCGCACGGGCGGGGCGCGCCCCGTCGGCCGTTCCGGGCGCTCTGGCTCCCGAATCCACGAATCGCCCGCAGCGCGCGGGCACGGACGACTGGCGCCGAGCCGCCGGGATCGTTCGAATCGACACCCGCACCACGGGCGCGGCCGCTGCTCCCCGACGCCGCCCCCGATCGATGACGCCCCGACCGCGTCCGGACGCCGTCCGTTCGCCACCACCCCCGAAACGCCCGCCGACCATGGCCACCCAGCTCCGCGATCTGCGCCTTCGCCGCTCCATCGCTCTCATCGCGACCACGTCCCTCCTGCTCGTCTCGACGGGCTGTGTCAGCCAGCAGCGCTACAAGGAGATGTCCGAGGACGCGCGCTTCTACCAGGAGTCGTACCTCGACCTGCGCAACGCCAACACGCAGCTCGAGGTCGAGCTCGAGGACCTGCGCAACCGCCTCGACGAGGCTCCGGCCGTCGTCAGCACCACCGAGGCCACGGCGCCCCCGATCGATCCCGCCATCGACGAGCGCATGGCCCGACTCGACGAACTGGCCCGACGCCTGGGACGCGCGCCCGGTGACGTGACCACGATCGACGTGGAGGGCGGCTATGGCTTCGCGCTCGCGGACTCGGTCGTCTTCCCGTCCGGCGCCGCCGAGCCGAGCCCCGAGGGCCGCGCGGTGTTGCTCGAACTGGCCGCCGACATCGCGTCGAAGCCGTTCGACGTGCTGTGGGTCCGGGGCCACACCGACAACGTGCCGATGCGCCGCGAAGCCTCGCTCGCGAAGTTCCCCTACGGCAACATCCAGCTCTCGACCGTGCGCGCACTGGCGGTTCGCGACCTGCTCGTGACCCAGGGCGGACTGCCCGAGGAGAAGCTCTTCGTCGCCGGCTTCGGTCCCTACCTGCCGGTCGCGGACAACGCGACCCCCCAGGGTCAGCAGGCGAACCGCCGGGTCGAACTCGTCGTGCTCGAGGCCGAGGGCGCCGAGCAGCCGTAGTCGCGATGGGCGAGCGCTCGAACGTGAGGCGGCGCCCGGCGTCACGGTGACGACCACGTGACCCCGAGACCGTTCGCACGTCGCGCGCTCGTTCGCGTGGCGATCCTCGTGCCCGTGGTCCTCGCCGCCGCCGGCTGTTCCGCCGGCGCGGCCGAGGACCGCGTGCTGTTCGAGCTCGAGCGCATGGCGTTCGTGCCGCCCGGACGCTGCGACCTCGCGGGCCGTCCCGTCGAGGTGCGCGGACTCGACCTGCGCCAGGCGCTGCACGTGGTGGATCCGCTGCTCGTGGATCGCTTCGAGGTCACGCGCGCGGACTGGGAGCACCACATGGGCGCGGCACCCGACCCCAGTGGTCTGGACGACCCGCTCGCGCGCACGTCGGACACGCCGCCCTCCCACGGCGACGCGCGCTGGTCGTGGCCCGCGTTCTGCGACCTCGACGAAGCGCGTCAACTGGCCCGCGCACGCGGCATGCGCCTGCTCACGGCGGGGGAGTGGATGTACGTGGCCGCGGGCTCCGGACTGCAGAGCTTCCCATGGGGCAAGACGCGCCGCCTCTCGGTCGCCAACACGCTCGAACTCGGCCTGTGGCGCCCGGTCGCCGTGGGGACGTTCGAGTCGGGGCGTTCGGCGAGCGGCTGCTACGACCTGATCGGCAACGCCATGGAGTGGGTCGAGGGCTCGCTGCCTCCGATCAGCGGTGAAGAGTGGTTCGATCCCGCGGTGCCCTCGGCCATGGGGGGCTCGTTCCTGCTGACGCTCGACGAGCTGTGGACCGCGACCACCAGCGCGCCGGCGGGTCCGATCGACTTCAACTGTCTTCCGTTGCCCGCGGGCAGTCGCTCGGTGGACCTGGGCGTGCGCTGCGCTGCGGAGGCCGAGCCGTTCCTGCTCGCACAGCTGCCCCAGATCGTCGCGAACGCCGACACGCGCAATCGCCTGGTCGCGTTGGGCGAGACCTGGGGGCGGCCGGCGCTCCCGTTGCTCGAGCGCATGCTGTCGGACGGACCGCCTGCGGGCGCGCGCTTCGGGATCGAAGCCCTGATCGAAGGAGCCCGCCGATGAATGCCGAGGATCGCGAACCGTCGTCGACCGAAATGCCGGCCTCGAACCGCAAGCGCCCGACGTGGAACCAGCTGCGTTCGAAGCTCGAGACCGTGGGGTTCAAGCCGTCGAGGCGCCTGGGGCAGAACTTCCTCGTCGACGACGGCCTGTGCCGCGTGGTCGCGGTGGCCGGTGGCGTCGAGCCCGGTGCGATCGTGCTGGAGGTGGGGGTGGGGCTCGGGTTCCTGACCGCGCACCTGCTCGAGCTGGGCGCGCGCGTGATCGGCGTCGAGGTCGACCAGCGACTCGTCCCGATCGCCCGTCAGTGGCTCGAACCGGCGCCCGATCTCGAGCTCGTCCTGACCGACGTGTTGGCGGGCAAGCACGAGCTCGCTCCCGCCGTGGTCGAGCGCCTGCCCGCGAAGGAACCCTGGTCGCTCGTCAGCAACCTGCCCTACGCCGTGGCCTCGCCCGTGGTAGCCCTGCTCGCGCGCCTTCCCAATCCGCCACAGAGCATGACCGTCCTCGTCCAGCACGAGGTGGCCGAGCGGCTGTGCGCGCGCGAAGGAGGGCACGGGTGGGGACCGCTCGGCGCGCGCCTCGCGATGTTCTACGAGGGCCGCATCCTGCGCTCGGTGGGGGCGGACGGCTTCCGGCCGCGGCCCAAGGTCGACAGTTCGATCTGCCGCCTCGAACGCCGCGCGGACGGGCCCGCGCTCGAGCCCGTCGAGCTGCGCGCCTACGACGCCCTCGCGACCCAGGTCTTCACCCAACGACGCAAGCGCCTGCGTTCGCCCCTGTCCGGTCTGTGCGGCGGACTCGCGGCCGCCGACCACTGGATCGCCGAGGCCGGGATCGACCCGACGCTGCGGGTGGAGGAGCTGGCCCCCGCGGCTCTGCTGACCCTCGTTCGCAGCCCGGCCGGGGCCGAATTCCGGGAAAGATTTGCCGAGTCCCCCCCGGGACCGCGTTAAGGATTGATGGGTGGCCGAGAGGCCCGCGCGACCGGTCGGACCGTCGCGCGCTCCGGCCCGCTGAGACGAGGACCACCACGGGGATCGGCCGGGCGCGCGCGCCGGCCACCGCTGCCGAGCAGCATCCAGCCCCCGCCGACGTTCTCCACTCCCAGCGGCCCGCGGTCCCAGGTCCGACGCAGTCCGGCTCCGGCCGCTGCAGATTGGCTCCGGCCGCAGTGGATCCCCCCGAGTCGTCTCGCCCCGTTCGCACCGATCGGGGCCCGAGACGGTGTTCGAGGGCGTCCGACCGCGGCCGGGTGTGCTCCAGCTTCGATTCCCCCGGCGCGACGTGCAGTCGGCGCGGGGGCGAGCGGTTCCGCCGGTCGTCCGTGAACGTGATCGAACCACTCGATCGACGGGATCGTGGCGGCACCCGCTCCATTCGATCCCGTTCGACCGGCTGGCGATCCCTCTCGGGTGAGTCCCGTTGGGCGCAACCCGTTCGCCGCAAGCAACCCGTTCGCCGCAAGCTGTTCGCCGCAACCCGTTCGCCGAAAACCGGTGCGGCCGTGTCGACGTCGTCATCTCCCGCCTCGTAGCGCTCCGCATCCCGGTCGCCCTGCACCCGGCCGCACGCTTCGAGCTCCCAGCACACCTCCGCCGCCAGCCACGGGCGTCCTGCACTCGCCGAACCACCGGAACGTCGTCACCGGTCGCGCCCATCGCCACCGAAGTGCGCGACCGAATCGCGCCACCCACCGGCGACGCCGTTCCCGACCCCGTTCGAGCCTCGACCCGGATCTCCGCCGGCCCTCGCCTCCCCGGAGTCCGTTCGAGCCCGCTCCCCACGCCACCCGATCCGCCAGCGCCCGTTCCTGCGCGCCACGCCGCACGCCGCGGCCGCGCCCCGTCCCTCCGCCCCCGCACCGCCCCACAGCACCCTCCCCGTGTCCGACGCCTCCTTCCGCCAGTTCCTCGACACCTTGAAGCTGACCGTCTCGATCGAAGACGTGGTCTCGGCTCGTGTCCCGGGACTCAAGCGGGCGGGCGCCGAGTGGAAGGGGTGCTGTCCGTTCCACGAGGAGCGGACGCCGTCGTTCCACGTGGTGCCCGACAAGCAGTTCTTCCACTGCTTCGGCTGCGGCGCGAGCGGCGACGTCTTCGTCTTCCTCCAGCGGTTCGACGGCGTCGAGTTCATGGAAGCGGTCGAGGAGTTGGCCACGTCGGTCGGCCTCGAAGTGCCCAAGAAGCGCTCGCGCGGACCGAAGGACGGGAGCGAGGCGCGGCTGGTCGAGGCGCTCGAGCGGGCGGCGAAACTGTTCGAACGCTCCTACCGCGGTCCCCAGGGTGAAGCGGCGCGACGCTACATGGACGAGCGCGGACTCGGTCGCGAGGTCCAGGACGCCTTCGGGATCGGCTGGGCTCCGGCGGACGGCCGCGCCCTGGTCGGTGCCGCGCGCGCCGCCGGATTCGAACTCGACGCCCTGGTCGAGGCCGGACTGGTGAAGCGCCCCGACGACGACGGTTCCGGTCGCTCGAAGTCGCCGTTCGACTTCTTCCGCGGGCGCCTGATCGTTCCGATCCGCGACGGCCGCGGACGCACCATCGGCTTCGGTGGACGCGTCCTGCCCGGCACCGACGGGCCCAAGTACATCAACACCGCCGAGACCCCGCTGTTCCACAAGGGACGCACGGTCTTCGGGCTGGATCTGGCCGCCGAGGCGGCGCGTCGCCTGCGCCACATCGTGGTGATGGAGGGCTACACCGACGTGATGGCCGCCCACCAGGCGGGGCTGCGTCAAGCCGTCGCGGTGCTCGGGACCGCGACCACCGAGGACCACGCGCGGATCCTGCGACGCACCGGCGCCCAGCGTCTGACGCTCGTCTTCGACGGGGACCGAGCCGGTCGCGCCGCCGCGCTGAAGGCCCTGCGGGGCAGTCTGTCGCGCGGCGAGTTCGACACGGTCGACGTGGTGGCGCTGCCCGAGGGCTCCGATCCCTGCGATCTGCTCGTCTCGGTCGATCCCGCGTCGGGCGAACGCGGCGGACGTTTCGTCGCGCTGCTCGAGCAGGCCGTCGACTGGTTCGCCTTCCTGCAGAGCGGTCTCGTGGGCCTGGGCCCGAAGGAACTGGCGGACGCGGTCGATGCGGCTCTCGAGGTCGTCGCCGTCCTGCCGAACCCGGTCGAGCGCGAGGCCCGCGTGCGCGAGTTGGCCGACGGCACCGGCCTGTCCCAGAGCTCGATCGAGGCGCGGTTCGAAGAGGTGCTCGGCTCCGCGCGCCGCTCCTCGGCGGCCGCCCGTCCGCTCGCCGCGCGCGCCGACGCCCAGGGTCGCGGACCGATCCCCGGACGCGAGCAGATGGATCCCGCGCCCCGCCAGCCCCACGCGGCGCCGGCCTCACCCGGCGCGCCGGCGGTCCGTCCGGCGGTGCGCTCGCGCGATCACCGTCGCGAGCTGCGGGCCTGGGCCGAGTTGATCGGTGCCTGTCTCGTGGACAACGCGCTCCTCGTCGTCCACCGCGATCGCCTCGAGTCCGCCCGCGAAGGCCGCGGCCCCGAGCACGAAGGACTCGCGCGCCTGCTGGAAATCATGTGCGACGTGTACGAGGAGGACGAGTTGCAGCACGAGCGCGGCGCGGCTCGGGCCGATCAGGTGACGAGCTTCCCCGTCAACGCCTCCCGCCTCGCCAGTGCGCTCGCGGCCCTCGCGCACCCGGCCGAGGACGACGACGGCGCCGCTCCCTGGGAGACGGGTTCCCAGGAGGCGGGTACAGCCGGCCGCGCGTTCACGGAACGAATCACGGACGCGGACGTCGAAGAACTGACGTCCATCGCATTGCGGATCGAGAACACGGCACGCCAGGCGGACGACGTACGGGCGATGGCCCGCGGCGCCGCCAGCGCACTCGACGCGATCGAACGAACCAGAACCACCGCCGAGATGTTGGCAGCTGCGGCCCGGGGCGACGACCCCGACGCGGCTCGACTCGAAGCGGCGAACAGGGCGTACGGCCTCGACCGAACGGTCGGTGGCCGTGCGTCCACACACCCTTAGCACCGGGCCGGAAAGACACCATGGCAGCAGAGCGCATCGAGGACATCGCCAAACTCCTCGTCGAAGAGGGCAACCGTCGCGGTTACCTCACCTACCAAGAGATCAACAAGCTCCTGGACGACCAGTTCATCCCGCCGGACCGGATGGACCAGTTGTTCATGATGCTCGAGGATCAGCACATCGAGGTCATCGACGAGGCCGACGCCGACCGTCCTGGTATCGGCGGAGCGGACGACGAGGACAGTGCGAAGAAGTCCACGACCCTCAAGGAGGCCGTCGAGTCCACGCCCGAGCGCGTCGTCACGCCGGAGAAGATCGACGACCCCGTGCGGATGTATCTCACCCAGATGGGCGAGATCCCTCTGCTGACGCGGCCGCAGGAGATCTTCCTCGCCAAGTCGATCGAGATCACGCGCAAGCGCTTCCGCAAGACGTGCATGGGCTCGGGCCTGTGCATGGACGAGTCGCTCGTGACTCTCGAAGCGGTCGCGCGCGGTGAACTGGCGTTCGACCGCACGCTGAAGGTCAACCCGAACCCGAAGCCGGACGACGATCCCAAGATCGTCGAGACGCTCGGCAAGCCGTTCCTGCAGCAGCGTCTGCCGGTGAACCTGGCGACGATCCAGCGGCTGATGGAGCGCGTGCGCGAGGCCTACGCGCCGCTCCTGAAGCGGGATCTCGACCCGGCCGAGCGCTCGGTCCACCTCGAGAACCTGCAGAACGTGCGCCGCAAGCTCGTCATCCTGATCGAGGAGTGCCACCTGCAGATCAAGAAGGTGCGCCCCTACGTCGAGGTGCTCGAGGAGCACTACCGCGAGATGCGGTCCGTCGAGCGCAAGCTCGCCGCCATGCGCGCGGCCGGCCGGACCGACGGCGAGCGCACGGAGCTCGAGACCCAGCTCGCGAATCTCGAGCTCGAGGCCCTCGAGCCCGTCGACAAGCTCAAGCGCCGGATCGAGAGGGTCAAGCTGTACTACGAGGAGTACGAGGAGGCGAAGCGCCAGCTCAGCTCGGGCAACCTGCGCCTCGTGGTCTCGATCGCGAAGAAGTACCGCAACCGCGGACTCTCGTTCCTCGACCTCATCCAAGAGGGCAACACCGGCCTGATGAAGGCGGTGGAGAAGTACGAGTACCGCCGCGGCTACAAGTTCTCGACCTACGCGACCTGGTGGATCCGCCAGGCCATCACGCGCTCGATCGCCGACCAGGCGCGGACCATCCGCATCCCGGTCCACATGATCGAGACGATGAGCAAGCTGCGGAACATCACGAAGAAGCTCATCCAGAGCAAGGGCCGCCAGCCCTCGGTCGAGGAGATCGCCGAGGCCGCCGAGATCACGGTGGAGGAGGCCAAGCGGGTGATGAAGATCAGCAAGCACCCGATCTCCCTCGACCGCCCGATCGGCGACAGCGAGGACAGCTACTTCGGGGACTTCATCGAGGACGAGTCGGCCGAGAGCCCGGTGCAGGCCGCCGGTCACGAGATGCTCAAGGAGCGCATCAACGACGTGCTCGGCACGCTGACCTTCCGCGAGCGGGAGATCATCAAGCTGCGCTACGGCATCGGCGACGGCTACACCTACACCCTCGAAGAGGTCGGTCGCATCTTCCGCGTGACGCGCGAGCGCGTGCGGCAGATCGAGGCCAAGGCGGTGCGCAAGTTGCGCCATCCGGTCCGTGCCCGTCAGCTCGCCAGCTTCCTGGACGGCATCGTCTACGACGAGGCCGAGGGGCTCGAGGGCGCGATCGAGTAGCGCTCGACCGACGCGTGCGGTCCCGAGCGGCGGACCCCAGCACGCGATCGTCGCCACCTCGGCGACGATCTCCGCCCGGGGGGCGGGGGAGCTCCGGCTCCTCCGCCCCCCGGGGCGTTCGCCAGGAGCTTCGAGTCTTCGACCGCTGGCCAGCCGATCCGTGCCGCTTCGTCGATGCGGCTCCTTGGTTCGCGGTGGCGCGCAGGGCTACACTGCCGGACCGCACTCCGCCTTCCAGGTTCCGAATCGACCCCGTCGCGGTCGAGCCGGTCCGCCGCCGACGCAGGTCGGCACCCCCCTGACCCATCCCGGCACTTCGCTGTCGCTTCCTTCCATGCGTGACGTCCTACGCGTGCTCGTCGATCTCCAGGAGACCGACGAAGACCTCTTCCGCATCCGACGCGAACTGGCCCGCCTCCCCGAGGAGCGCGACCAGCGCCGCGCCGAGATCGACGCACGGATCCAACGCGTCAAGGAGCTCGACGCCGAGATCCTCAAGCTGTCGATGCAGGAGAAGGAGGTCGAGGACGTGGCCCGCTCGAACCGCCAGCGGATCATGAAGATCGAGACCGAGTCCGGGAAGACGCACGACCAGGCGCTCTTGGCCGCGTACAGCCACGAGCAGCGCAACCTGCGCCGCGAGATCTCCGACAACGAGGACGAGATCCTGCGCTCGACCGAGCACCGCGAGTCGCTCGAGATCGATCGCAACCAGCTGCGCGAGGGCATCGCCGCCGACGAGGCCGACTACGCGGAGTACGCGGCGAACGTCGAGAAGGAGATCGCCGCTGCGTCCGCCAAGGAGGCGGAGATGGTGAAGGCGCGCGAGGAGCGGATGGGCAACTCGGTCCCGGCCGACGTGCGCGACACCTACGAGAAGCTGCTCGAGGCCCGCGACGGGATGGCGCTCGCGGCGTTGGAGGAGAAGACCTGTCAGGGGTGCTACATCCAGGTCCCGACGAACATCTACGTGCGGCTCATGCGGAGCAAGGACCTCGTGCAGTGCCCCAACTGCCAGCGGATCCTGTTCATGTGGGACTGAGTTCATGTGGGACTGGGTTCATGTGGGACTGGGATCGGGCGACCCGGCCAGTCGGCCCGGCGGTCCTCGGTCCGACGGTCCACGTGAACATGCGGTCGCCGAGCCGCGACCAGCACACGAGAACGGGCGCCACGGCGCCCGTTCTCGCGTCCAGGGAGCGTTCTCGAGCGCGCCCGCCCGTTCAGGCCGGCGCCAACGACCCCTGCCGCGTGCCGCGCCGCTCGAGTTCGCGCATCAGCCGCTCGCGGATCGCACTCTTGTGCACGGTCCAGCGCGGAGCGAGCTGTTCGGTGGGGGGCGCGTCACCGGTCAGACGGTGCAGGACCTGGTCCGGGCCGAGGCGCTCGACGAAGTCCGCCAGCCAATCGACGTACGTGTCCGGCTCGAGCAGCTCGACCTGACCGTCCTTCCACCAGCGTTCGAGGATCGTGCGGCGCAGCACCATCAGGTGGTGGACCTTGACGCCTTCGCAGCCGCTGCGCGCGAGCACTTCGGCGGTCCGCCGTGCCCCGTCGCGTCCGTCGCCGGGAAGGCCGAGGATCGCGTGCCCGACGACCAGCAGTCCAGCGGCTCGGGCGCGCGCGACCGCGTCCTCGAACTCGGCCACGGTGTGCAGGCGCTGGATGCGATCGAGCACGGCGTCGTCGGCGCACTCGAGCCCCAGCTCGAGCCAGACCGGCACCCGCTCGGCCAGCCGCGCCAGCCGCGCGAGGGCCCATTCCGGCAGCGTGTCGGGTCGCGTCGAGATCGCGACCACGTCGATCGGGTCGGTGAGCCGTGCTTCGAGCACACCGAGTACCTCGTCGAGCCGCTCGGGCGCCACGTAGGTGTTCGAATAGCTCTGGAAGTAGGCGATGACGCCGAAGTCGCCGGGGTCGCGCCGGGCCACGCGCGCGATGCCGGCCTCGAGCTGGGCGCCGATGTCGCTCCCCGAACGCAGCGCACCGGTGCCGCTGCCCTCGACGTCGCAGTAGACGCAGCCGCCATAGCCCTTCGACCCGTCGCGGTTCGGACAGGTCGAGCCGGCATCGAGCGCGACCCGGTGCAGCGGCCGGCCGTAGGTGCGTTCGAGCCACGGCCGCAGCGGGGCGAAGCGCCAGTCGGGCTTCACGCCCTGGGGCAGCGGCGGCGGTCGGTCGTGCGGCGATTCCACCCGCGGAGTCTAGCGAGGCGAGAACGACGAACGGCTCCGAGCATCTGCGGCCCGACCGCGCGAACGGCTCTGGTCCGCGGTCCGTCGCTCACACCCCGCTACACTCCCCGCCATGGAGATCCAGCCCGTCGTGGTCGGCACCGCCGGCCACATCGACCACGGCAAGAGCACCCTGGTCCGCGCCCTCACCGGGATCGATCCCGATCGGCTCAAGGAGGAGAAGGAGCGCGGGCTCACGATCGACCTGGGCTTCGCGAACTTCGAGCTCCCGGACGGGCGGCGCGTGGGTATCGTCGACGTCCCCGGTCACGAGCGCTTCATCCGCAACATGGTCGCGGGCGCCACTGGCATCGACCTGGTCGTCCTGGTGGTGGCGGCCGACGACGGCGTGATGCCGCAGACCCGCGAGCACCTGGCGATCATGCAGCTGCTCGGGATCCAGCGCGGCCTCGTGGCCCTGACCAAGATCGACGCCGTCGATCCTGAGTTGGTCGAGCTGGCCGAGGCGGACGTGCGCGAACTCCTCGCCGGCACCTTCCTCGAGACGGCGCCGATCTACCCCGTCTCGGGCGTCAAGGGCACGGGGCTCGACGAGCTGCGCGCCGCCCTGTGCGAACTGGCGGCGGAGACCGCGACCCGCCGCGCCGACGGCATCTTCCGCATGCCCGTCCAGCGCGTCTTCAGCAAGCAGGGGTTCGGCACCGTCTGCACCGGGATTCCGGTGGCCGGATCGGCGCGGGTCGGCGACGTGCTCGAGGTCCAGCCCGGCGGCAAGCGCTGCAAGGTGCGCGCGGTCCACGCCTACGGCCGCGAGCACGGCGAAGCGCGCGCGGGCCACTCGAGCGCGCTCAACCTCACCGATCTGTCGCGCGACGACGTGGCCCGCGGACACGTGATCGCGACGCCGGGGTACTTCGTCGCCGCTTCGATGGTCGCCGCGCGCATCGACCTCTTGGCCGATCTGCCGCGACCCCTGCGCGACCGCTCGCGCATCAGGCTGCACACGGGGACGGCCGATCCGACCGGCGAGATCGTCCTTCTGGACGCGGCCGAACTGGCGCCGGGCGGTTCGGCCCTGTGTCAGATCCGTCTGGACGATCCGGTGGTCGTGGCACCTGGCGACCGCTTCGTCGCGCGCTTGCTCAGCCCCGAGTTCACGCTCGGCGGCGGGCAGATCCTCGAGGAGAGCCGGCACCGGCTGAAGGCCTTCAAGTCGTTCGTCCTCGACGAACTGAGCGCCACGGAGTCGAGTCTCGACCGCGAGGAGGATCTGCTCGCCACCTTCCTCCTGCGTCAGCACCTCGAGACCACGTCGGTCGAGAAGGCAGCGGCCGCCATCAAGCGCGATCGCGCGGAGACGCAGGACCTGCTCGCACGTCTCGCCGAACGCAAGCTCGCGGTGCGCGCCGGTCGCGGCGGCGCGAGCTGGTTGCACGCGGACACGGTCGAGAGCGGACTGGCCACGATCGAGGGCGCGGTCACCCGTTGGTTCGCCGACCACCCGCAGCGCTTGAAGGCGCCGTTGCTCGAGATCCGTCGAGCGGCCGGGCTCGAGGCCGACGTCTTCTCCTTCCTGACCGAGATCGCCGCCGAGCGCGGCAGCTACGAACTGCTGCCCGGAGGCGAACTGGCCATCGCGGGTCGCGCCGTCGAGTCCGATCCGGTCGCCGACGGTCTGCACGCCCAACTGCTCGAAGCCGGGCTGCGACCGCCCACGCCGGCCGAACTCGGTGAAGGTCTGGGCGGGGAGAAAGGGGCGCGCGCGCTGCTCGATCGGCTCTGCGATCAAGGTCGCGCCGTGCGGGTGGCCGCGGACGTGTACGTGGCGAAGGAGGCCTTCGACGCCGCGCGCGACGCCGTGGTCGAGAACTGCACCCGCAACGGCCAGCTCGTGATTCCCGAGCTGCGCGAGAAGCTCGACACCACGCGCAAGTGGCTGATCCCGCTGCTCGAGCACCTCGACGCCACCGGGGTCACGATGCGCCAGGGCGCGTTCCGGGTCCTGCGCGGGCGCTGAGGCGAGCGGGACCGAGGCGCCCGATCGCGGGTCGCGAGGGGGCCAGGGCCCGGTTCGCGCCGCCCCCGACCGCTCCGATCCGCCCTCGATTCCGGGCAAGTGGGGTTCGGTCGCCCCCGGCCGGCGACCGAAGACTGGGGCGCATCCTCCTCGTGCGCTCCGACCCCGCGGGTCGTGCGACGGGTGCGAACCGCACCAGGCCATGCAGGAATCCAAAGGCGACCACGAGAACCCCTCCGACGAGACCCCGCGTTTCGAGCTGCGACTCAGCGGCGAGGACGACGCACCGGAGCGTGCGCCGCAGAAGAGCGCGTCCGACGCGAACGTCCCCGTCGGAGGAGGCTCCGAGGACCACGACATCTACGCCTCGACGGGCGCGAGCGACCGCGGCGAGACCTACGTCGGCGAGGAGGAGGAGGAGATCGAGCAGGCGTTCGAGATCCCGGACGAGCCGGTCGAGCCCGAGGTGGCCCCGGTGCTCGCGTTCGAAGTCCCGGACGTCGAAGCCTCGCACGAGCCCGAGATGGACGAGGTGCTCGTCTTCCAGATCGACGACGAGGACGACCTCGGTCCGCAGCTGCCGCAGGGCATGGACGACGAGGGCGACGTCGCCGTCTACGGCGAGCTGGGCGAGCCCGGCGACGTGGAGGAGTTCAGCGAACTGGGCGAGACCTGGGAGGCGCGACTCAACGGCGAAGAACCCATCGAGGAAGTCGCATTCGCTCCGGACCGCCGTCGCGCCGTCGCGCTCGCAGCCGGCGCCGGCGCGCTGGTCGCGTTCCTGATGTTCTCGCTCGGCGGTGACGAAGTCGGGCCCGAAACGAACGGCGGCGAAGAGATCGCCCGTACCGAAGCCGGCACGTCGAACGGACGCAGCGCGCGCAAGGCCCCGAACGGCGGAACGGACGCGAAGGACTCGAACGCTCGCACGACCGACGGCGCGCCCGCCACCCGCGAGCCGCGCGAGCCCCGCGAACCGCGCAGCATGGTCGCCGGGATCCAGAACCTGTTCGGGACGTACTCGAGCACGGCCAGTGAACCGCTCGGACCGGAAGGCGTTGAAGGCACGGAGTCGTTCACGGCCGCGCTGTTCGGCGGCGACGGCGAGACCCAGCGTCGCGAGGGCTACCTGCCGGTGGGGGACCAGGTCGTCCTGCCGGCTCCGCTGCCCAACCTGCAGATGGCCGACGCGAGCACCTACGGTCACCTGTGGCTCGAGCCCGGACTGCCGCCCGGTGGCGTGCAGAACGCGTCCTACCTGCAGACGCCGCTCTTCGGCGGAGCGCGCGTCCACACGCGCAGCGACGAGTTCTTCGACGGTCGCCTCGTCGGCCTCGGCGGCGGTCGCGTGGTGATCGAGACCGGCGCGGGCGAGATCACGCTCCACGCCGAACAGGTCGGACCGATCGAACGGTTGATGGATGCCGGCGCGAGCTCGTTCGAGACCCTGGTGGCCCACACCACCGGCGAGCGCGTTCGCGTGCGTGCGCCCGGAGGCTGGCTGAGCGGTGAAGTGGTCCGACAGGACTCCGAGACCGTGACCCTGCTGCTCGAGTCGGGCGGCCGGATCACCGTCGACCGTTCGGACGTCACGCCCGCCGCGAGCGCCATGCGCCCCCGTCTGGCCGAGCCGCCGAGGGCGGGCTGAGGACCTGGGCCCTTCGAACCGATCACCGATCGGACCCGAGGGCCCATGTTCCTGCACATCCCGGGGTGGTCGTGCTTGACCGCGCCGAGACCGTTGGTACCTTCGTCCGCTTGTCGGGGCGTGGCTCAGCTTGGTAGAGCGCTGCGTTCGGGACGCAGAGGTCGGAGGTTCGAATCCTCTCGCCCCGACCATCGACCGGCTCCGGCCGGACGAGACCTCTGAATCGGTGGTGGATGCGTCGGTGACGGCACCGGCGCGGGCGGCGATGACTTCGCCGATCACTTCATCGGTGGAGCGCCGAGCGGCCGTTCGGTCGCCGCCGGCCCCAGCCGATCGGATGCCAGCTCGATCGGGTGCTTCGGCCGGGCCGACGTTCCGAAGCTCCGCTGCGGCGGCCCAGGTCTTGATCCCGGCCGGCCTGATCCCGGCCGGCCTGATCCCGACCGGCCTGATCCCGACCGGCCCAGAACCCGAAGCGCACGGACCGACCACAGCGACGGCGGACGCTCGGACGCCCACTCTCCCGAGCCCAAAGGGCCCGCCGACCCACACCGGGGCGCGACCCACCCCCGGGATCGGGCCCGGCAGGGCGCTCCGCGGACCCGTCTCGGGGGCCGATGGGGTACCATTCGAACAGTGGAGGGCACGTCGCCGACGGGCCTTCCGACCCGGAGCGCGCGCGCCGCACTCCGACCGACGGCGACCGCTCGGAACGGCCTGGAAGCCAGGACGTTCGCGACCGGACCGACCGCCTCGAAGAGGGGGTGCCTCCACCGGAGGCAAGCTGCGAAAGGACCGTGGACTCGGGCCGGGCGCGTGACCCCCTCGACGGGCCAGCCACGACCCGACCGGCCAGCCGCGATCGTCGATTCGCTGCTCGGTTCCAGAGCGAGCGATCCACTTCCGCTGCGACCGGCGTCCACGACGTCGAGGCGCACGTCACGGCGACCCTCGAACGGCGAACGGCGATCCCCGAACGGCCATCCGCGCGGCCGCGGTCGACGGCGTTCCAACGTGATCGGCCCGCAGGCGTTCGACGCACGGCGATCGCCGCGCACCGTTGCGCGCTGCGCACCCTCGCCTCGCCACCGAACGGTGTGGAACCCGCCTCCGCGCGCTCCACACCCAGAACGAACACCGTCCCGTCGTCCGCCGTTGCGGTGGATCGGGACAGCTGGAGGAACGCGTTCCCGGCCCGCAGGGCTGCGGACCGTTCGCCGTCTCGAACGGCCGGACCCGCTGCGCCTCGCGCTCGGTGGGCGGCGCTCCACCCTCTCTCGCGGTCGGCGCAGCACGCCGCTTCGTCCCGTCCCCGCCCGGAAGTCCGGTGCGAGGACCTGGTCGGAGCCGCTGCGTCCACGGGTGCCACGGCGCACCCACGACCCCAACCTCTCCCGCACCGCCACGCGCCAAGAGCCCGTGGGAAAGAACGCGTGGAAGCTGATCGACCCAACAGCCAATCGGGCACCGACACGGCTCCGTTCGGAGCCATCGCCCCCTCGTCCAAGTCGTCCACCCGGCGTCGCTCCCAGGGCGCGGCCGGGGCCTCCGACGCGCCCGCTCCCGCTGCGTCGGGCGGCGGCGACTCCGATCCCTCGTCCAAGGACTGGCGCAAGCCGGCCAAGCGTCGCGGGGGAGGGCGCCGCGGTGGACGCCGCCGCCGCCGCCCCGGGGACGACGAGGGCGACGGTCCCGAGGAGAGCGGCGATTCCGCCTCCTCGGGCGCCGCGCCGAAGGGGTCCGGTTCGAACGGTCAGGCGCCCAAAGGGTCGAAGTCGAAGGTCTCCGACGACCGATCGGAGCTGGGCGAGAGCGCGCGCTCCGAGGGCGACGACGGTTGGACGGGACCGCGCTCGAGGCGACGTCGCCGCCGCTCCCAGGGCGGTGGTGGCGACGGTGGAGCACCCGCGACCGACGGTGCCGAACGGGGTGCCTCGCGCGACGGCGATGCCGAACGTGGCCAGAACGACGGCGGTGGCTACCAGAAGACCGGACGACGCGGCGGCAAGGGGCAGTACAAGAACGCCGGTCCGAAGAAGGCCCACGTCCAAGGTCAGGGCCAGAAGGGATCGTTCAAGCAGGGCGCCCCGCCGAAGAAGGCCTTCGTCCCGAAGGGTCAGGGCGGCGGCAAGCAGCGCGAGGTCGATACGCGCGGCGGCGAACTCGAAGGCATCCTGATCACCGACAAGGGTGGACACGGAAAGCTGCGCATCGCCGAACGCCACTGGCTCGCCGATCGCACCAACGACGTGCACGTGGGTCCCAAGTGGATCACCAAGCACGACCTGCGCGAGGGCATGCTCATCAAGTGCCGCTACGGCAAAGGCATGGGCAAGCACAAGTGGGACATCACCGAGCTGCTCGAAGTCGACGGTGAGGAGCCTGCGAAGCGCCGCAAGGTGCCCGAGTTCAAGAAGCTCACGTCGATCGACCCCGACTTCCAGTACGAGGTGGGGGACCTCACGAACGACACGACGATGCGCGTGATCGACTTGATCTGTCCGGTCGGTCGAGGTCAGCGCGGCCTGATCGTGGCGCCGCCGCGTTCCGGCAAGACGGTCCTCATGAAGACCTTCGCGAAGGCCATCGAGGACCACTACCCGGACGTGCGACTGATGGTGCTGCTCGTGGACGAGCGTCCGGAGGAAGCCACCGACTGGAAGCGCTCGGTGAAGGGCGACGTCTTCGTCAGCACGAACGACGAGATGCCGCGCGACCACGTAGACATCGCCGAAGTGGTGTGGAAGCGCGCCATGCGTCTGGTCGAGCTGGGCGAGGACGTGATCGTCGTGCTCGACTCGTTGACGCGCCTCGCGCGCGCCTACAACCACGTCAAGGGCGACTCGGGCAAGACCATGTCCGGCGGTCTCGACGCGAAGGCGATGGAGCGTCCGAAGCAGTTCTTCGGAGCGGCGCGCAACACCGAGACCGCCGGCAGCCTCACGATCCTGGGCACCGCGCTGATCGAGACCGGCAGTCGCATGGACCAGGTGATCTTCGAGGAGTTCAAGGGCACCGGCAACATGGAGCTCGTCCTGTCGCGCAAGCTCGCCGATCGCCGGATCTTCCCGGCCATCGACGTGGAGCGCTCGGGCACGCGCAAGGAGGAGAAGCTGTTCTCGTCCACGCGTCTGCGCCGGGTCCAGACCCTGCGCCGCGTCCTGGCTCGGATGCACTTCGCCGAGGCCATGGATCTGCTCACGACCAAGCTCGACGACGTGGAGCGCAACGACGACTTCCTGAAGCGTTTCGACGTCGATCCGGAAGCCTGAGGGCGGCGTCGCCGCGCAGAGCCAGGGCTACGACCGCAGTCCCGACGGACCGCGGAGCTGGATCGCGACCCGCGCACGGACGCGCGCGGGTCGAACGGCCACGGCGCAGCACTCGCAGCTCGAAGTGCCGGGGCTCGCGCGGTAGATTCCTCGCCCCGCGCGGCTAGGGACACCCTCCGCGCCGCCCGCCCCCGATGATCCGCGTCCACCGCCTCTCCAAGTCCTACGGCAGCTTCCGCGCCGTGCAGGACGTCAGCTTCGAGATCGAGCGTGGCGAGGTCGTCGGCTTCCTGGGCCCGAACGGCGCCGGCAAGTCGACCACGATGAAGGTCCTGTGCGGCTACCTGGTCGCCGACGCGGGCGAGGTCGAGGTCGCCGGCGCGAAGCTGCCCGAACAGGGGCCGCTGGCGCGGGCGCGCGTGGGCTACCTGCCCGAGAGCACGCCCCTGTACCGCGCGATGCGCGTCGACCGCTTCCTGGACTTCGCGGCCCGCGCCAAGGGTCTCGGTCGCAGCGAGCGTCGTGCGGCTCTCGCGCGCGCGGTCGCGGCGGCGGACCTTCTCGGCTACCTGGACCGCCGCATCGACCAACTGTCGAAGGGCTATCGCCAGCGCGTCGGACTGGCCCAGGCGCTGCTCGCCGATCCCGACGTTCTGGTGCTCGACGAACCCACGTCCGGACTCGATCCCAACGAGGTCGTCCGCATCCGCGAGCTGATCCGCGAACTGGGCCGGACCAAGACCGTGCTGCTCTCGACGCACGTCCTGGGCGAGGTCAGCGAACTGTGCCCGCGCGTCCTGATCCTCTCCGGCGGACGACTCGTCGCGGACGGTGCACCGCACGCGTTGGCCGCGGCGCGCACGAGCGCGTTGTTCGTGCGTTTCACGGCGAGCCTCGGCTCCGCGCGCGGTTCGTTCGACGCGCTCGAAGGCGCGTTCGACGTGAGCGACGTGCCGGTCACGAACGGCGCCGCCCTGCGCCTTCGGACCGACGACCCCGACGGCCTCGCGACGCGCGTGCTCGACCTCGTCCGCGAGCGTGGACTCGAACTGGTCGAGCTCCGCCACGAAGCGCCGACGCTCGAACAGGTCTTCGCCGCCCACACCGGCGGTCGCGACGGTCGTTTCGACGCGGTCGAAGCCGGAGGCCCCGTATGACCGCCGTCGCCAAGGTCTCGGCCGTCGCGCGGCGCGAGCTCGGAGCTGCGATCGACGCACCCAGCGCCTGGGTCGCCGCGGGCGCGTTCGCGATCGCGCTGCAGGGTCTGTTCTTCTTCGCCGGCTATCCGATCGGCGACCTGCGTTTCCCCGGACTGTGGGAGGGACGCGTCGCCAGTCTGCAGGTGCTGTTCGCCTGGCTACCGCCACTGTTCGCCGTGCTCGCGCCCGCGTTCACGATGGGTTCGTGGGCCGAAGAGCGCCGCGCCGGGACCGAGGAGTTGCTGCTGACGTGGCCGATCGCCAGTTGGCAGGTCGTGCTCGGCAAGTTCCTCGCGTCCTGGCTGCTCCTGATGACCGCGGCGGTCGTCGGCGCGCTGCCCGCCACGTTGGTCGTCGCCTCGCTCGGTCCGCTCGACTGGGGCGTGGCTGCGAGCGGCGCACTCGGCGCGGCACTGCTCGGCGCCGGCTGCGTGGCCGTCGGCCTGGTGGTCTCGGCCGCGGCGCGCGAGCAACTGGTCGCGTTCCTCGTGGCCGCTCTGCTCCTGACCGGGATGTGGAGCATCGCGCTCTTCCTGCGCGTCGTGCCGGGCGAACTGGCCGAGTGGTTCTACCTCGTCAGTCCCCAGGCGCACTTCCTCGACAGTGCGGCGCGCGGCGTGTTCGACACGGCGGATCTCGTCTACTACGGCGCGCTCGTCGCTCTGGCGCTGCTCGTCAACTGGCGCATGGTGGAGGCGCGACGCCGTGGTTGATCGCAACCGGGACACGCCGCCGCAGCGCACCGCGGGCGGACCGCCGACCCTGCGCGTCGCGGCACTCACGGCGCTCCTCGCCGCGGTCCTGTTCGTGGCGCTCGCGCGCTTCGCCGACCGGCACCTGTCCGCGCGCACCGATCTCTCCGAGGACGGGCTCTCCGGATGGAGCGCGACCACCGAGCGCGTGCTCGACCAACTCGACGACCTTCTGTCCGTCGAGTTGTTCATCACCGGCGAGCCCGAGCACGCGGTCGCCCAGTTGCACCGCCGGCGCCTGCTCGACGCGTTCGACGAGTTCGAGGACCTGGCCGGACCGCGCGCGCGAGTGGTGTTGTCCGACCCGAGCAGCTCGTACCCCGACCGACTGCGCGCCGAGCGCCTGCGCATCCGGCCGGTGTCGCTGCAGGAGCAGGCCGGCACGAGTCGCGTCGAACAGGACGTCTACTTCGGGGCGGTCCTGCGCTACCGCGGAGCCGAGCAGGTCCTGCCGTTCCTGCACCCGGTCACGCTCGAGTACGACGTGGCCAGCTCGATCGCGCGCCTCGTCCGCGGACGTCCCGCACGCATCGGGTGGTACGTCGGACGCGTCCCGGTTCCCGCCGAGGACGGGTCGAACGACGGACCGAGCACCCGTCCCGACCAGGACTTCACGCTCTTGCGCGCGCACCTGTCGACGCGCTTCGAAGTGGTCGACGTGTACGGCCTCGCGAACGGCGTGCGCGTGCCCGCCGACCTCGACGCGTTGTGCGTGCTCGCGCCGCGCGACCTGGGGCCCCGCGCCGCCTTCGAGATCGAGGAGTTCGTGCGCTCGGGCAAGGGGCTGTTGCTCCTGGCCGACCGCAGTCGCGCGCTGGTCGAGGCGCGCCGCGTCGAGGCCTACGACACCGGACTCGAACCGCTGCTCGAGGCCTGGGGCGCACCGTCGTCGCCGCGCGTCCTCTGGGATCGAACGTCCTCCTACAAGGTCGAGACCCGGTCCTCGGTCGGCGGTGGCGCCACGGCCATCGACTACCCCCTGTGGAACTACGTCCAAGGTGCGGGCGGCCCGCCCGAGGGCAGTCGCTTCGACACCGAGTCGCCGGTCACCGCGCGTCTCGGCGTGCTGCTCCTGCGTTGGGCACACCCGCTCGAGTCCGGCGACGTGCCGACCGCCGTGGTGCGACGCACGTTGGCCGAGTCGTCCGAGAACTCCTGGGTGATTCCGCTGCAGCGCGACATCCGGCCCGACGCGGCGACCGTGGAGGCCACGACGCGCCAGCTCATCGCCAGCCGCGATCCGGCCGCGCGCCACGATCTGGTCGTCACTCTCGAAGGGCGATTCCCCGCGCTCGACGACGGCGCGAACGGTCCGCCGGCCGACGATCCGGCGACCGGCGAGCCCGTGCCGGGCACCGAGCGTGCGCGGCGCACCGAGGACGCGGTCGCGACGCGCGTGGCGGTCGTGGGGGACGCGGACTGGGCGCGCGACGAGGTCGTGGCGGGACCCGAGGGCCTTTCGATCATCGGGCAGAACTCGGCCACGTTCCTGGACAACGTGGTCGACTGGTTGGTGCAGAGCGACGAGTTGGTGGCGCTCCGTGCACGCGTCCCGAAGGACCGACGACTGGTCGACTTCGAAGCGCGCGCGCTCGAAGCCGCCGGTGTGGTGGAGGCCGAAGGACCGACCGGCATGACGCGGCGCGCCGAACAGGCGCGCCGTGAGGCCGCGCGCGAACGGTCGCTGCACACGCTCTACGCCGCGCTCGGCTCGCTCGCGCTGGTGGGTCTGATCGCCGCACTGGCGTTCGCGCGCCGCCGCTCCAGCACGTTGGTGCCGAACCGACCCGAAGGCGCCGATTCGACGCGCACGACCGCGCACGACGCCGACGCGGCTGGAGGAGCGCGATGAAGGACCGCGTGAACATCGCCCTCCTCGTGGCCATCGTCATCGTCGTCGCGCTCGGCGTCGTGTTCGACTCGCCCGGGCCGACGCGCCTCGGATCCGGTCCCGTGTTCGAAGGGCTCGACACGGCGCGCGTGCGTTCGATCGAAGTCGCGCGCGGGGACGAGCGTCTCGTGCTGCGCGCGGAGCCCGACGCCGCCGAACGCTGGACCATCGACGGCCTGTTCGGCTTCGCCGTCGCGGCCGGTCGCGTCGAACGCAACGTGCTCGAGCAGATCGCCAATCTGTCGCGCGCGGACCAGGCGGGCTCGACGCGCGACGGCTTCGACTTCGACGAGACCGTGTCCGTGCGCCTCTTCGACGCGGGCGGGGTCGAGCTCGTGGGCTTCGAGCAGTCGATCTCCCGTCGCCCGCCGGGTGGCGGCTCGTTCCTCGCCCGGCTCGGTGAGGAAGCGGTCTACCGATCGGTGACCTTGCCCGTGCTCCCGGCGGAACCTTCGCAGTGGTGGGACGGTCGCCTCGCACCCGACTTCGACGGCGTGGCGGGGCGGTTCGACCCCGCGGCCCTCGAGGTCGAGCTGCGCACCGAGGACGGTCCCGTTCGCCGCCGGTTCGAGCGCGGCGACGACGGGATCTGGCGGCGCACGGACTCCGGTGTCGCGGACCCTGGCGCCGCCAACACGATCGCCGTCACGCCGCTGACGCGCACGCTGCAGGAGCTCTCGCGCCTGCGGCTCGTCGACGTGGTGGCGGCAGCGCCGGCGCCGGAACACGGACTCGACGACCCGACCGCGGTCTTCACGGTCCGCTCGGGCAACCCGGACGGGAGCGGGCGGACGGACCTGGTCGTCACGATCGGGGCCAGCGACGGCGAGCGCCTGTTCGCGCGTTCGACGGGCCTGCCGGGCGAGGTCGTCGTCGCGATCGATCCGCTGGCGCTCGATGCCGTGATCGGCGCGCTGGCCCCGCTCCTCGCCGACTGACGCCACAGGGCCTCGGCCCGCCCGAGTAGCATGCTCCCCATGCTGCTCTCGATCGCCTTCGCGTCCTTCGCCGTGATCCCCGGCTCGCTCGCGTCGCCCGCGGGCCGTCAGGACGCGCCCCGAGAAGTCCTGCCCCAGCGCGTCCTCTACGCCGGCAGTCCCGACTGCGAACGCTCGCGCCAGTTCATGGCCCTGCTCGGCGAGCACTTCGCCGCCGTCGAGTTCACCGACTACTCGGGCTTCACAGGCGCCGCCGCCGACGGCTTCGACGTGGTGGTGCTGGACGCGGACGTGCGACCGACCGAGCGTTCGATCGGCCTGCCGCGCCGCCCCGAACTGGCCGACGACTACGACCGCGCGACGGTCCTGATCGGTGCCGGTGGCGTGATCGTGGCCGAGCGCTTCGAGAGCAAGCTCGACTGGTTGTGAATGTGCCTCGACCACTCCGCGCACGGGTTGCGCGCGAACCACGCCATCTTCCAGGGACCGCTGCCGGTCCAGATCACCTACGACGAGACGCCGACGCCGGAGGGCTACCGCTCGTGGCCCGGCGGCGCCGAACTCGGCCCGACCATGCAGACCTGGCGCGTGCAGACGCGCGGCTTCTCGGATGGACGCGACGAGAACGGCGAGCGCGTCGAGCCCGGCATCGTCGCCACCCCCGAGGGCTTCCTCGACTCGCCCGACGCCGAGATCGTCAGCGGCGGATTGAACATGAAGGGGCCGCGCTCGGTCGCGATCGGCCGCCACGGGAATCTGACCCTGTGGGGCTTCCACGCGCGTCCCGATCGTCTGACGCCCGACGCGCGCAACGCCTTCGTCAACACCGTCGTCTGGACGGCCGGGTTCGACGGCCAGCGCCCGCTGGTGCGCAACGTCGCGCGGTCGCGGGACGGCGTCGAGGGCGTGCTGTCGTTCTCGCGCGCGATCCGGACCAGCTGGGACTCGATGAACGAGTGGATCGACGAACAGAACGCGGAGCTCGAGGCCCTGCGCGCCGAAGCGGCCACGCGCGAGCTCGACGACGACGAGCGGCAGCGCCTCGAGGGCGTCCCGCGCAAGAAGCAGTCCTTCGAGGCCTTCGCCGAGGAGCGGCTGCGGCGCTACCATGGCGACGAGCGTTTCGAGCTCTTCGGCACCGACGTCGATGCGCACGCTCGGTGGTACGAGGAGCACCTCGAGTACCTGGTCTGGAACGCCGACGACTACCGCTTCGACGTCGACCCGAACGCGCTCGCGCTCGGACTGTCGAACCGCGAGGTGGACTCGTTGTACGACGCGATCGATCTGATCGTGGACGCGGACGAGACGGACGACGAGATCGACGAGCAGTCGGCCCGCGCACTGGTCTTCCTGGCGCGCTACACGGGTCAGGCCCTCGGCACCCGCGACGAGTGGACCGCGTGGCTCGATCAGGTCGAGGAGCGCTTGTTCTTCAGCGACGTCGGGGGCTACCGCTTCTTCGTCGAGCCTCTGCCGCCCGGTGCGATCGAGCCGCCCGACCCCGGCAACGACAAGGTGAGCTTCGCCGCCAGTCTGGTGGACGGGGACGACGGCCCGCAGCTCGTGCTGCGCGTGCGCCTCGCTCCCGGTTGGCACCTCTACGACCGAGTTCCGCCCAGCGCTCCCTACACGGTGCTCTCGATCGACGGCGACCTCGCGGGTCCGCTCTCGGCACGCGGGGCGTGGACGCGCCCGCGTTCCGCGCCGTACCCGGGCACGCCCGGCATCACGGTCTGGGAGCACCGCGTCGAGTTCACGCGCGCCGTGAACGTCGACTCCTCGGAGAGCACGGCCGACCTGGGTTCGATCTCGATCGCCTTCCAGGTCTGCGACGACCAGCGCTGCCTGCGTCCGACCCAGCTCGAGGTCCCGATCGTCGACCGGCGGGAAGCGCGTTGATCGCTCGCCCCGCGAACGCACCTGGCTCGGACGGAGTCGCTCGACGTTGAAGCGACTTCTCCCGCTCCTCGCGATCCTCGCGCTCGCCGCCGGACTGCGTCTGTTCGGCATCGGCCACGGCTTTCCGCGCACCGAGTACGTGCCGGACACGCACATCGTCCGCGGCGCGCTCGGCATGGCGCAGGAGAAGAGCCTCGTGCCGCCGGCCGGGCGCTACTCGACCTATCCGTACCTGTTGCCGTACGCGCTGCTGCCGATCTACGCCGGTCAGTACGGGCTCGGTCGCGCGACGGGCGAGTGGGGCGGCGCCGAGGAGTTCGGCCAACGCATCCTGCTCGAGCCCGAACGCGTCCACCGCCCGGCGCGCATCCTCGTGGCGCTGCTCGGACTGTTGCTGCCGCTGGCGGCGTACCTGGTCCTCGTGGAGCGCCGGGTCGATGGAGCGGCGGCGGACCGAGCGTCGCCACCACCGCTCGGCGAGGACCGCGAGCGCTGCACCGCCCTGTTCGGCGCCTACCTCGCCGCGACCTGCCTCCTCGCCGTGCATTTCTCGGTGCAGGAACGCCCGTGGGGTCCGGTGACCGCCTTCGGTCTGCTCGCCTGTTGGCCGGCGGCGCGCTACCTGCGCACGGGACGACTCGGCGCGCTCGTGGCCACGGCGGTCCTCGGAGCCGCGGCGGCGGCGTCGCACCAGGCCGGTCTGCCGATGCTCGGGATCGCGGGACTCGCGTGGTTGTTCGGCCCGCGCGGCTTCCGTTCGAAGGACGACGTGAGCACGCGTCTCGTCCACGGAGCGGTGGCCGTCGCGGCGTTCGCGTTGGTCGCGGTGGCCGTCGGCTACAACGCCGCCCTGGTCCACGGTGCGCCCGAGGCGATCGCGGGCGAGGACGACCTGTCCGGGCCCGAAGCGGACCTCTCGCTCGGCGGTCAGTCGATCGTGCTCGACATCCGGTGGGCGTCGCTCGCGCGTCTGTCGAAGGCGATGATCGGCTACGACCCGGTGCTGTGTCTGCTCGCGCTCGTCGGTCTCGTGGCGGCGCTCCGTTCTCGAGCCGCGCGCGTCCCGACCGTGTTCGCGCTCCTGTGGCTCGCGTTCTTCACGACGAACCAGAACGACCACGTCCGCTACATCCTGCCGGGGCTCGCGTTCCTCAGCGTCCCGGCCGCGTTCGGTGCGCGCATCCTGTACGAGCGCGGTGCGTTCGTGCGCGGCCTGCTCTACGCGCTGTTGCTCATTCCGCTGGTGCAGAGCGCGCGCCTGGCCTGGGTCCTGTCGAACGAGGACACCCGCGCCGTTGCCGCGCGCCTGCTGGAGGCGGATCCACCCACCGGCGTGCTCGCCATCGATCGCTACGGGCCGGTGCTCGATCCGAACCGGCGTTCGCTCGAACGCACGGCCCAGTGGCGCGATCTCGGTGCGCGCGAGCGGGCGCAACTCGCGCGACTCGAGGCAGGCGTGCTGTCCGACGGGCCCGTGGACTCGATCTCGTTCGCCGAGCTGTTCGTGTTCGACGAGCGCCATCGCGGTTGGGACTTCACCGCCGGGCGCCCGCCCGAGTTCGCCGCTCCGACCGATCCGAACGCGCTGCTCGACGCGCTCGGCGTGGAGTGGGTGCTCGTGGTCGATCGCGACACCGCGGACGGTCGCGCGCCGCTGCCGGTGGATCCGGAGCCCGCTCTGGTCGTCGAACGGGGCGCCGGCGCGGGATCGCCCGCACCGAAGCTCGCGCCGCTGCGCCTCGAACAGGAACCCGTGTGGGAGGTGGGGGAACCCGCAGCCGAACAGCGCTTGCCCACCGAGCTCGACTTCCCGCTCACGTCCCTGTGGAAGGTGACGCGCCCGGGACCGCACCTCGCCCTCTACCGGCGCGCGGATCGATGACCCAAGAACAGGTGCGCACCGTAGTCTGCGCTCGACCCATGAAGAAGATCGACCACCGCTCCGCCGCCCGCTCCCGCTTCCTGTTGCCCGTCGTCGCGCTCGGCCTCGTGCTGGGTTGTTCGACCGGCGGCGACAAGCCGTCCGCCGCGGACGTCAGCGCGGCCGACCCCACGACGACCATGACCAAGGACTCGAACGCACGCACCGACTCGAGCGGCACGCAACCCACCGGGACCGGATCGAGCGACGCCACCGCCGACGGACCGCGCGTGAGCGTCCGCGTCTTCGATCGCTCCGGCCAACTCGTCGGACCGGTCTCCTCGCCGAAGGTCGAGAAGACGCGCGAGGAGTGGATCGCCCAGCTCGGCCTCGAGCGCTTCAAGATCCTGCGCGCCGAGGGCACCGAGCGGCCCTTCTGCGGCACCCTGCTCGACAACAAGTTGGAGGGGGTCTACACGTGCGCCGGATGCGATCTGCCGCTGTTCACCAGCGCGTCCAAGTTCGACTCGGGGACCGGTTGGCCCAGCTTCTTCCAGCCGATCGCGCCCGAGAACATCACCGAGCACACCGACACCAAGCTGTTCGTGCCGCGCACCGAGATCGAGTGCACGCGCTGCGGCGGTCACCTGGGTCACGTCTTCACCGACGGACCGAAACCCACGGGCCTGCGCTACTGCCTGAACTCGGAGGCGCTCTTCTTCACGGAGTTGGCGGACACGGCCGAACTCGCCGATCCGGCCGCCGACGCCTGAATCCAATGGAGCGAGCCCCCGTGCACGATCCGACGTTCGACGCCGCACGCCGCAGGGTTCTCGCAGGTGGAGCCGCCGCAGGGGCCGGGCTGATGCTCGGCGCCTGCGGCGGTCCGCGTTCGGCGCGCGATGCTTCCGCGGACGACGAGCCGATCGCCGCCGACGTCGTCGTCGTGGGCGGGACGAGCGCCGGCGTCACGACGGCGCTGGAGGCCGCAGCCGGCGGCGCGTCGGTCGTGCTGCTCGAGGCCGGTCGCGTGCTGGGCGGCATGAGCTCGGCCGGGCTCGGCTTCAGCGACACGGGGCGCAAGGAGGTGATCGGCGGCCTGGCGCGCGAGTTCTACGGCCGCGTCTTCGAAGCCTACGAGGACGACGCCCGCTGGCGCTGGCAGGCGCGCGCGGACTTCGGGAACCGCGGTCAGGGGACCGTCGCGATCGACGGAGCCCGGCGGACCATGTGGCTGTTCGAGCCCGGCGTGGCGCGCTCGATCTTCGAGGACTGGATCGCGTCGTCGCCGGTGCGCGTCGAACTCGGTGCGGCGCTCGATCGCACGTCGCCCGGAGTCTTCGACGGCGAGCGACTGACCGAGATCCGCACGACCGACGGACGCCGCTTCCGCGCCCGTGTCTTCGTCGACGCCACCTACGAGGGCGACCTGATCGAGCTGGCGCACCTGCCCTTCGTGGTGGGGCGCGAGTCGAACGCCGAGTTCGGTGAGACCCTGAACGGCGTGCAGACCGCGCGCGCGCTCAAGAACCAGTTCCCGCCCGGCGTCGATCCGTGGATCGTCGCCGGCGATCGGGACTCGGGTCTCCTGCCGGGGCTGCGGCCGAGCCTGCCGCCGGACGGCAGCGCGGATCTGGGCGTCCAGGCCTACTGCTTCCGCCTGGCGCTCACCGACGTCCCCGCCAACCGGCTCGCCGTCGCGCCGCCGCCCGACTACGACGAGCGCGACCACGAACTCCTGTTCCGCTCGATCGAGGCCGGCCAGAGGAAGCACTTCCTGACGCTCGACCTGATGCCGAATCGCAAGACCGATTCGAACAACTGGAACGGCGCGTCGAGCGACTTCGTGGGGCAGAACCACGACTACCCGCTGGCGAGCGACGCGGAGCGCCGTGCGATCGTCGCGCGCCACGAGCGGTGGCAGCGCGGTCACCTGTGGACGCTCCAGAACCACGAGCGCGTGCCGGCCGAGATCCGCGCCTTCCACGCGCCCTGGGGGCTGGCCGCCGACGAGTACACGGACACGGGCGGCTGGCCGCACGCGGTCTACGTGCGCGAGGGGCGGCGCCTGCGCTCGGACTTCGTCGAGACCGAGCGGCACGTGCGGCGCGAGCTGCCGGTCGAGCGTCCGATCGCGATGGGCTCGTACAACATGGACTCGCACAACGTGTGGCGCCACGTCGGAGCAGATGGTTGCGTGCGCAACGAGGGCGACGTGCAAGTGCCGCCCGGCGGGCCCTACGGCATCGATCTCGGCGTCGTGCTCCCGCCGCGCGGCGCGACCACGAACGTGCTGACGCCGACCGCGGTCTCGGCCACGCACATCGCCTTCGGTTCGATCCGCATGGAGCCGGTCTTCATGGCCCTGGGTCAGGCCTGCGGAGCGATCGCGATCCAAGCACTCGAGCGCGACGGCGACGTGCAGGACACGGACTACGCGCGACTGCGCCAGCGATTGCTCGCGCGCGGCGCGGTGCTCGTGACCGCTGATCAGCGCGGATAGCGCGCGAAGGCGTAGAACAGGCTCAGGCTCGTGAACGCGTCGGCGTAGTGCCCGGCCAGGAGTCGGCGTTCGACCTCGCTGCGTGCGACGCGGTGCACGGAGAGTCGCTCCGCCGGTTCGAGGTCCGGTGCTTCGACGGGCTCGCAGTCGAGCGCCGCGAAGACGTGCGCGTAGTGGGCACTGATGCCGCCGGTGGGGAAGAAGCCCGGCAGCGCGACGATGCGTCCGGCGCGGTGGCCGGTCTCTTCCAGGAGCTCGCGCGCGGCGGCGTCGGCGGGCGCTTCGTTCGCGGCGATGCGACCGGCGGGCAGCTCCCACTGACTGCGTCCGGCCGGGTGGCGGTGGTGCCACAAGAGGAGCAGGTCGCCGCTGGTCAGGAACGGCACGACGGCCACCGCGTTCGTGACCTCGAAGACGTGGTAGTCCTGCTCCTCGCCGGGCGCGGTGCGGATGAAGTCGCGGCGCAGCCCGCACCAGGGCGAGTCGTACACGCGCTCGCTCCCGATCCGTTCGAAGGGCTCGAAAGGTTCGGGATCGCCGGCTTCGCGCTGGACCGGGTGCGGGCGGGCGCGGTCCCACTCGGGACCGTCGCCCCACCCGGGACCGCTCGGCGTCGAATCGTCCGCGCCGCCGCTCACTCGGCCGACGGCCACAGTTCGCGCCAGTGCGGACGCTCGGTGGAGCGACCCTCGAGCGCGCCGAGCACGCCGCGCGAGACCTGGACGGACTCGAGCGCCGTCTCGGCCAGCGCTCGACCGCAGGCGTCGAACACGGCGTCCGCGTCGATGCCCTGGTAGCCGTAGACCTCGTTCGGTCGGCCGCACTTGCTGAAGCGGCGCACGGCGAGCGTCAGCTGCTTGACGCCGACGATCGAACCGAGGTTGTCGAGCAGTCCGGCCTCGCCGTCGTGCACCGAGACGATCGGGACGCGCCGCCCGGCGATGGTCACCAGATCGGCGGCGTCCTGCGCGACCTGCGGCACGGCGTAGAGATCGCCGCTGATGCCGAGGCCTTCCGTCAGGTAGCGGTAGTCCTCCTCGTGACCGAGGATGCCGCACAACAGTTCGGGCGAGCTGACGACGATCACGTTGGCGTAGATGCCGCGCTCGAGCAGGCGCTCGGAGGCGGCGACCGCCTCGGTCACGAGCGAGCCCATGCAGAACAGCTGCACCACGTTGTCGCCCGGCTCGTAGCCGGCGTACCCACGCCAGTCGATCAGGTGGTACGCACCCGCCAGGACCTTCGTGCGCAGGCCCTCGAGCAGCGTCGCGTCGTCCACGGCCGGCAGCGTCGACTCGTCGGTCGCGTCGCTCCAGTTCGATCCGGCCGGAGCCAGGAGCGTGCCGGCGCCGAGTCCCTGCTTGTTCGCCGCGTGGCGACCCAGGTGGGCGAGCAGGTCCTTCTGCTTGAGCGAGCGCGTGACGCCGCGGATCAGGACGCCGGAGCGACCGACGTTGCGCCCCTCGACCTGGCGCGCGATCGCGTCCGAGAGGATCCAGTCCAACTCGACGGCGAAGGCCGGTTCCCAGGTGATGAGGTTCGGCATCTGGATGTCGCTCTTCCAGGAGTGTTGGGCTCCCTCGGGGGAGAGCGTCACTCCGGACGGCGTCGACATCAGGACGAACTCGCTGCGCCAGTAGACGTTGTAGTAGAGCTGGTCGAGCGCGCGCTTCAGGAAGAAGTCGTACACCGTCATGATCGGCATCAGCGGAATGCCGGTGTACATGTTCATCGCGCCGAACGAGCCGGCGGCGCTCATCGAGTTCTGCTCGCAGATCTCGAAACGCACGTGGCGCGTGAAGGCGTTCGAGTGCTGAACGAGCTCCGGGTGGCGCGCTTCGAACTTGGCGCTCTCGCGGTCGCGCTGGCCCTTGCCGACGATGTCGGGGCCGTAGATCCGGCTGTTCATCGTCGGTGCGATCTGCGTCGACGTGCCGACGTCGGGCGACATGGTCATGACCATGTTCGCGGCCGGTGCCCACTGGCGCTCGAACTCGTCGAGGTCCGCTTCGGCCTTCGCCGCGCCACCGATCGGCGCGCCGCCCAGTCCGTGCGTGGCGATACGTACCAGCTTGGCCGCGATCTGACCCCACATCTGTTGGGTGTGGGCGAGCGGGAACATCGACAGGTCGATGCCCAGCGAGTCCGGAACACCACCGGCATCCTCGACCCGGCGCCGCACGTCCTCGCGGTTGCGTTGGATCAGCTCGGCGTGCTGCTCCATGCCGCGCTTGAAGTGCTTGGCGCGTTCGGCGAGGAAGCGGGCCTCCTCCGAGTCGTCGGGGAAGTGCGCGAACGGACGCTCGGTCGACAGGCCGTTGCGTTCGAGGACTTCACTCACCTCCTTCTTGGAAGGCAGCGACGAGTGGTTCGCCGGGTCGGCGTAGCACTCGAGCCCGAAGCCCTTGATCGTGTGGAAGATCAAGAGGTAGGGGACGTCGGGCTCGGTGCGCGACAGCTGCATGGCCTCGGTGACGCAGTGCAGGTCGTGTCCGCCGAGGTCGCCGAGCACCGCCAGCAGGCGGTTGTCCGAGAGTTGCTCGAGCACCTGCGCGCAGGCCGGGTCGGCGGCGGTCAGGGTCGCGCGCACCAGGTCCGCGTCGCGCCGGAAGAGCAGCAGCTGCAGCTCGTAGTCGGGCAGGCCGCCCTCGAGCAGTTTCTGCAGCGCCTTGCCGCCAGGCTGTTCGAACACTTCGAGGCGACGCCGTCCGTGGCGCACCTGCACGACCTTCCAACCGTTGGCGAGCGCGGTGCGTTCGATGCGCACGGCGTCGTTGACCGTGGCGTCGTCCTCCCAGGTCCCGCGCGTGCCGTCGAGACTCTGGCGGTTGTAGTCGATCATCCAGGTGACGTTGCCCAGCTTGCGCTCGGACGCCTCGGGCATCGCTTCGAACAACGACCCTTCGCGGAACTCGCTGTCGCCCATGAGCGACCAGAAGTGCGCGTCCTTGGGCACGTCGAAGCCGTGGTCCGCCGCGTAGCGATAGGCGAGCGCGAGGAAGATCGAGTTGACCGGCGGGATGCCGACCGTGCCCGACGGCAGGAAGTGGAACGAGTCGGGGTCCGTCTTCGCGTGGTAGCTCTGGAAGACGTCCGACGCGCCCGGCTGCGCGAACTTGCGCAGCCGCTCCATCAGTCCCTCGGACTCGTCGTCCGTCAGCCAGGTCCCGTCCTCGCGCCGCATCAGACGCATGAGGTGGTGGTAGGCGTGGTCGATGGGGGACGCGTGCGGCTTGCAGCACACGAAGTCCTGGGGCTCGCGCACGACCAGGTGCAGCGCGCCCAGCACGTGGAACGAACTGGCGCAGGCCGCGGGGTGGCCACCGACCTTGGGATCGCTCGGATCCTTGTCCTTGCGCGAGTTGGCGATGTGGATCATCGCCACCATCTGGGCGAAGGCGCGGTCGGCGATGCGCTCGAGGAGGTCGAAGCGCAGTCCGCGCGCGGTCTCGGTGCTCATGTGCACAGGGCAGCTCTCGTCGTGGTTCGTGGGCGTTGGCCCGTTCGTCGCCCGCCGGGTCCTGCGCCGCCTCGATCCCCTCGGGCGGGGTGCGGCGTGGCAGGCGCGGCGGCGTCGTCACGGGGACGGGCCGGGTCGGTGCCCGAGCGGTCGAGGTGGAGGGTCTTCCGAGGTCTCGACGCGGTCCGGGCGGGTCCCCGATGGTACCGGGAAAGGCCGTCCGAGCCGCGTCTCAGCGCCCGTCCCGGGCCGCGGCGGCTCGATACAGCGCGTCGTAGCGGGCGACCATCCCGGCCTGCGTGAAGTGCTCCTCGACGCGGGCGCGGTTCGCACGACCGAGGGCAGCGCGCGTCGCCGGATCGGCGGCGAGCGCCCGCAGGCCCCGCGCGAGTCCGGCCGCGGCCTCGGAACCGCTGGGAACGACCCGGTCCTGCTGCTGGTCGGGAAGGATCGCGCGCACGTCGCCCACGTCGGTCGCGACCACCGGCAGACCCACGGCCATCGCCTCGACCATCGCGATCGGCATCTGCTCGGTGTCGCTCGGCAGGCAGAAGGCGTCGGCGGCGCGCAGCATGGGGGCCGGGTCGGGACGCGCCCCGACCAGGTGCACGCGGCCGCGCAGGTCGGGCTCCGTCGCGCGGCGTTCGAGCGCTTCGAGTTCACCGCCCGTGCCGACCAGGATCGCGTGGACGTCGGGCGGCAGGAGCGCCAGCGTCTCGAGCACGCGGTCGGGCCGCTTCTCGGGACGCAGGCCGCCGACCGTGACGAGGACGAACGCCGCCGGATCGATACCGAGCTCGGTGCGCACGGCCGCGCGTTCCGTCGCACCAGTCCCGTCCGCGTCGTTCGGTGGGGCGAAGCGCTGGGTGTCGACGCCGTTCGGGATCAGCTCGACGAGCCGCGCCGGCAGCCGCCACTCGCGCGCCGCGATCGTCTGGAGCACCTGGCTCGGCACGACGACGCGGTGGGCGCCGCGCAGGACGAAGCGGCGCACGAGGTTTCGCCGTCCGTGGCGCCGGTCGACCTCGTCCGGTCCGAAGCCGTCCTCGTGGTGGACCAGGGCGCGACGTCCGACGAGGCGACAGGCGAACACGCCGTCGAGCGCGCCCCAGTTGTAGGTCAGCACCAGGTCCGGTCGCCGCGCGCGCACGAGGCTGGCGAGCGCGCGCGTCGTCGCGAGGCTGCCCGCGCGCACCGGCGGCGCGATCCACTCGACCGCTCTTGGATCGGCCAGGAGCTCGAGCCCGGCGTCCGCTCCGGACAGGCTGACCACGGCGTGTCGATAGCCGTCGCCGAGCGCTTCGATCAGCCGCACCGCTCGCATCTGCGCGCCGCCCACGGCGAAGCCGGGAAACACGTGCAGGGTCTGGAGGGGGAGGGGCATCGCGGGGGGGGAAGTGGGGCGGCGGCAGCGCACGCGGCCTCGAACGGTAGCGTCCGAAGGCCCCACACCCGGAACTGTCCTCGTTCGAGGGGGGCGGCTCGGAGCGGCCCTGGGAGGTCCTGGGGGGGGCGCTTCGGGTCGGGATCGGGCTCGCCGGCGCGCGCGACCTGGACCGGGCGCTGGACCGGGCGCTGGACCGGGCGCTCTTCGGGGCGCGGCGAGCGCCGAAGGAGCGGCGGTTCAGCGACGAGACCCCGAGCGCGGTTCGAAGGCCCGGGTCAAGTTCGGTGGCTCCGCGGGTCGACACCCCGGTACCTCCTCCTTCTTCTGGGTCCGGGCGTCGCATCTTTGCGGCGTTCGGACCCTTTTTCGTGCGGGCCAGGTCGGGGCGCGCGGCGACGCCTCGCGCGGCTTGGACGGCCCACCCGCGCTGGCTACGATGGGCGGCTTCCACCCTCGGCAGCGAGACCTCGATCGAGGCCCGCTGCGGCAGCCGAACGACAGGACGATGGCCGACCAGTCCAGCCCCGCGCACACGTATCCCGAAGGCCTCGCCTACGACGACGTCCTCCTCGTGCCGCAGCACTCGGACGTCCTGCCGAAGGACGCCGACGTGCGCACCCGCGTCTCGCGCAACGTGACCATCAACGTGCCGCTGGTCGCTGCGGCGATGGACACGGTGACCGAGTGGCAGCTCGCCGTCGCCCTGGCCCGGGCCGGTGGTATCGGCGTCATCCACCGCAACCTGTCGATCGAGCGTCAGGTCCAGGAGGTCGACAAGGTCAAGCGATCGGCCAACGGCATCATCCGCGACCCGTTCTCGCTGCCGCCCGACGTGACGATGGAGCGCGCGCGCGACCTGATGGCGTCGCAGAACGTCTCGGGCGTGCCGATCGTCGATGCCGAGCGCCGCGTCGTCGGCATCCTGACCAAGCGCGACTGCCGCTTCGAGACGTCCGGAGACACGCCCGTCAGCGCGGTGATGACCAAGGACGACCTGGTCACGGCGCCGCCGACCACGTCGCTCGACGAAGCGCGCACGCTGCTCTACCAGCACAAGATCGAGAAGCTCCTGATCGTGGACGACGCGGGCCGATTGGCCGGTCTCATCACGATGAAGGACCTGGACAACCTCGACGCCTACCCGAACTCGGCCTGCGACGAACGCGGACGACTGCGCGCCGCCGCCGGCATCGGGGTCCACGACTACGACCGCGCCGCGGGGCTGGTGGACGCCGGCGTCGACGTGCTGGTGGTCGACACGGCCCACGGACATTCGTCCAACGTCGTCGAGACCGTCATCGCTCTGAAGAAGCGTCACGACGTGGACGTGGTGGCCGGCAACATCGCCACGGCAGAGGCCGCGCGCGAGTTGATCGCCGCTGGTGCCGACGGCATCAAGGTCGGCATCGGCCCCGGCTCGATCTGCACGACGCGCATCGTGGCCGGCATCGGCGTGCCCCAGTTCACCGCCGTGCGCGAAGTGTCCGACGCCGCCAAGGGCTCGGGCGTCCCCGTCATCGCCGACGGCGGCATCCGCTTCTCGGGCGACATCGTCAAGGCCCTCGCCGGCGGCGCCTCGTGCGTCATGCTCGGCAGCCTCTTCGCCGGCATGGACGAGAGTCCGGGCGACAAGATCATCTACAAGGGCCGGACCTTCAAAGCGGTGCGCGGCATGGGCTCGCTCGGCGCGATGATCGAAGGCGGCAAGGAACGCTATCGCCAGGGCGAGATCACCGACGCCGAGAAGCTGGTGCCCGAGGGCATCGAAGGCATGGTGCCGTACAAGGGCGAGCTCTCCAGCTACGTCTACCAGCTGGTCGGCGGCGTGCGCGCGGGCATGGGGTACTGCGGTGCTTCCACGATCGAGGCCCTGTGGGAGCGCGCGCGCTTCACGCGGGTCACGGCGGCCGCCATGAAGGAGAGCCACCCGCACGACGTGACCATCACGCGCGAGGCGCCCAACTACTTCCACGAGTGAGCGCGCGCCGGGTGCACCGCTCGAACCGCGCGCCGATCGCCGGCGCGCCGCCAAGACCATGAACGACTCCAAGGGTGTCCTGATCGTCGACCTGGGCACGCAGTACGCCCAGCTCATCGCCCGCCGCGTCCGCGAGAGCCAGGTCTGGTGCGAGATCGCGCCGGCCAAGGACGCGCTCGCCACCGCGCGCCGCATGGACCTGGCCGGCGTGATCCTCTCGGGCGGACCGGCATCGGTCTACGCCGAGGGCGCGCCGGAGATCCCGACCGAGGTGCTCGAACTGGGCGTGCCCGTGCTCGGCATCTGCTACGGGATGCAGTGGATGACGCAGACCCTGGGAGGCACCGTCGAAGCGGCCGGCAAGCGCGAGTTCGGACGCACCTCGATGCGCGTGCTCGATCCCGCCGGTCCGTTCGCCGGCATCAGCGGCCACACCGTCGTGTGGATGAGCCACGGCGACTCGGTCACGGCCATGCCCCCCGGGTTCTCCGTGCTGGCCGAGAGCGACACCTGCCCGTTCGCCGCGATGGGCGACGCGGATCGCCGCTTCTACGGCATCCAGTTCCACCCGGAGGTCAGCCACTCCGTCCGCGGCCGCGAGGTGATCGAGAACTTCCTCTATCGCGTGTGCGGACTCGAGGGCGACTGGAGCCCGCAGAACATCGTCGAGCACCAGATCGAGAAGGTGCGCGCCCAGGTCGGTGAGACCGGCGAGGTCGTGCTCGGTCTGTCGGGCGGCGTCGACAGTTCCGTCGCGGCGATGATCCTGCACCAGGCCATCGGCGACCGGCTGCACTGCATCTTCGTGGACAACGGTCTCTTGCGTAAGGGCGAGTCGGAAGCGGTCGAGCGCCTGTTCGGCGAGCACCTGCACATGGACCTGACGATGGTCGACGCGAGCGAGCGTTTCCTCGCGAGCCTCGCCGGCGTCACCGACCCCGAGACCAAGCGCAAACTCATCGGCCGCGACTTCGTGGAGGTCTTCCGCGAGCAGGCGCGCCGCTTCGAGAACGCGAACTTCCTCGCTCAAGGCACGCTCTACCCCGACGTCATCGAGTCGGTCGCCGCCCACGGTGGCAACACCGCGGTGATCAAGAGCCACCACAACGTCGGCGGCCTGCCCGAGGACCTCGAGATGGACCTGGTCGAGCCGCTGCGTGAGCTCTTCAAGGACGAGGTGCGCGCGATCGGCCGCACGCTCGGCATGCCGTCGAGTCTCGTCGATCGGCAACCTTTCCCCGGCCCCGGTCTCGCGGTGCGCATCCTCGGCGAGGTCACGCCCGCGCAGGTCGCGCTGTGCCAGGAGGCCGACGCGGTCGTGCGCGAGGAGATCGAGGCCGCGGGCGCGCACCACACCCTGTGGCAGTACTTCGCGGTTCTGTTGCCGATCCGCTCGGTGGGGGTGATGGGCGACGCCCGGACCTACGAGCAGGCCGCGGCCATTCGCGTGGTCGAGTCGCTGGACGCCATGACAGCGGACTGGGCGCACCTCGACCACGAACTGCTCGCGCGCATCAGCAACCGGATCATCAACGAGGTCCGCGGCATCAACCGGGTCGTGCTCGACATCTCGAGCAAGCCGCCGGCGACGATCGAGTGGGAGTAGTCGGCCCCGTCAGGGGACGAGTAGGGCGCGCACGGCGTTGCTCGCGCTGATCGCGAAGGTCGAGGGGTCCACCGTCACGTACGCGTGGTGCAGGACGAGGCCGGCCAATGACGGGGCGGCGCCGGGTACGAGGAACTGGCTCGCGTCCGCGTGATACGGCGCTGGCCGTACCGCGCACGCGCGTCGAACTGCGAGCGCGCCGATCGCACTCGACGTCGAGCGCCGCGCATCGGGATCGTGCGAGCCACCCAGCATCGACCTCGGCCCGCTCGTTCGCGACCTGCTCTACTTGCGCGATCCGTAGTCCGCACGCGGCGGTTGGACGTAGATCAGGTCCTCGCGATTGGCCGTCTTCCGGCCCTCCTGCTCGTCCTCCTGCCACGAGAACTTGTGGTCCTTGCCGTGGTACTTCGGGCCGGGTTCGAGGCAACCGGTCAGCCCCAGCGAAGCGGCGGCGACGACGGCGAGCAGTGGACGGACGAGGGTGGTGGAAGTGGCCATCGGATCGAGGTCGGGTCGGTTGCGGCGTGAGGAACGAGTGCCACGGCGGGATCGGTTCGTCACACTCGCTGGGTGAATAGTTCCCCGGATCGGCCGGGTTGCGGGCGGATCGGATCGACGGCGCCCGATCAACGGTAGCGTGTCCAGCATGGAGCGCGCGAGTCGGGGTGGGGGTGGGTCGAGCGGCACCGAGCCGTCCCGGGTCGTGCGGGCCGTCGGAGCCGCGCCCAGCACCGTGTCCGACGCGGAGGTCCTCCTGGACCCGACCGAACGGGCGCGCTGGGAACGACTTCACGACCCGCGCGACCGCGAGGCCTTCGCCGCTGCCCACGCGCTGCTCAAGATCGAGTTGGCGCGCCTGCACGGCGGGGCCCCGGCCGCCTGGGAGATCGGCGGCGGTGGCGACGGCCCCCCGGTCGTCGTCAGCGGGCCGCTCTGCTTCGAAGAACCACACGAGCTCGTCTGTTCGCTCGCCCACGCGCGCGGACTCGTGGCCGTCGCGATCGCCACCTGCCCGGTCGGCGTGGACTGCGAGAACCTTCCCGAGGACTGGGACATCGCCGACGTCTGCGATCGCATCGCGTCGCCGCTCGAACTCGAGCGCTGGCGCGCGCGCGACTCGGAGCCGATCGAGCTCCTGCGCCTGTGGTGCGCGAAGGAGGCGATCTCGAAGGGTCTCGGCGTCGGACTCGCGATCGATCCACGCGAGATCGAGATCGAGATGGATCCGGCCAAGCGCGGCGAACTGCGGCACGCGCGCGGACTCGTGCGCACGGACAGCGGCCCGAACGAGTGGGCGCTGCTCGCGGGTGACGCGACCGGCGGTGGCGTCGTGGTTCTCGCGGTACCGGCTTCCGCCCAGGTGCGCCCCGAGCTGTTGCTGCTCGCCGAATCGCGTTGAGTCGCGATCGCCGTCGGCGAGCGTCGCGTATCAGGACGCAGCGATCAGCTCGAGCAACAGCGCGCGCGCCTCGGCCGGGTCCGCGCGTCCGCCCGAGGCCTTCATCACCGCACCGACGAGCGCGCCGGCGGCCTTCTCGTTGCCACCCTTGACCGCGTCGACGGCCCGCGCGTTCGACTCGAGCGCCGTGCGGCACCAGGCCTCGAGGGCGCCGCGATCGCGCACCGCGCCCAAGTTCAGGCGCTCGACCCATTCCGTGGGCGAACCGCCTTCGGTGAGCAGCTTGTCGAGCACGTCGCGAGCTCCGCGCGAGTGCAGCGTGCCCGAATCGACCAGTTCGACCAGTTCAGCCAACTCGGCCGCTCCGAAGGGCAGGTCGGCCACGCTCGCCAGTGCGTTCGACTCGTCCGCGAACGCGCCCAGCACCTGGTTCGAGATCCAGTTCGCGGCCTGCTTGGCGGCGCCGTCGCCCGCGCGTTCCACCACGCCGTCGAACAGGTCGCTCACGGCGCGTTCCGCCGTCAGCACGCCCGCGTCGTAGGCCGAGAGCCCGAGGCGCTCGACGTAGTTGGCACGCCGAACGTGCGGAAGCGTGGGCAGCCCGTCGCGCAGGCGCTCGAGTTCGTCGGCGGCGACCCGGACGGGCGGCAGGTCGGGGTCGGGCATGTAGCGGTAGTCGTGCGCGTCCTCCTTCGAACGCATCGTGCGCGTCTCGCCGCGCTCGACGTCGAACAGCCGCGTCTCCTGCACCACGAGTTCCGGCGTGCCCGCTTCGTAGGCTTCGACCTGGCGCACGGCTTCGAACTCGATCGAGGCCTGCACGTTGCGCAGCGAGTTGAGGTTCTTCAGCTCGACCTTGGTCCGCAGCGGCTCGCCGGGGCGTCGCACCGAGACGTTCACGTCGCAGCGCAGATTGCCCTTCTCCATGTCCGCGTCCGAAGCGCCGGTGTAGACGAGGATCTCGCGGTAGCTCTCGAGGAACTGGACCGCGTCGTCGGACGAGCGCAGGTCGGGGCGCGTGACCAGTTCGATGAGCGGCACGCCGGCGCGGTTCAGGTCGACCAGCGTGCGCGGCCCGCGGTCGTGCACGGCCTTGCCCGCGTCCTCCTCGATGTGGATGCGCTCGAGCTCGATCGCGCGACCGTCGGCCAGGGGCACGCGCCCGCCCGTGCAGTAGGGGTGGAACAGCTGCGTGATCTGATAGCCCTTCGGCAGGTCGCAGTAGAAGTAGTGCTTGCGGTCGAAGCGGCTGGTCTCGGGGATGTGGCAGTCGAGCGCGAGGGCGACGCGCAGCGCGAGTTCCACGGCGGCGCGGTCGAGCAGCGGCAGGACGCCCGGTTGCGCGCTCGTCACGATCGAGACGAGGCTGTTCGGGTCGGCGCCGAAGCGGTACGGCTCGGGTGCGAACAGTTTGCCGCCCGTCGCGAGCTGCGCATGGACCTCGAGACCCACGACGACCTCGTAGCCGTGTTCGTGCGCGAACGTGCTCACTGGACGCTTCCGCCCGGCGCGGCGCCACGAGTTGCCTCGACCGAGTCCGGCCGCAG
Source organism: Rohdeia mirabilis (assembly GCA_007750655.1). Taxonomy (GTDB): domain Bacteria; phylum Planctomycetota; class UBA1135; order UBA1135; genus Rohdeia; species Rohdeia mirabilis. Next base: position 3,244,071 of record CP036290.1, on the reverse strand, counting down.
TGCCGCCGCCGCGCGCAGCACGGAGAGGTCCGCGGTCGCCGGGCCGATGAGTTGCAGGCCCACGGTGCGGCCGGGCTCGACGTCGACCGGAACGCTCACCGCCGGCAGGCCCGCGAGGCTGGCCGGAATCGTGAGCGCGTCGCCGCGGTAGCGCACGAGCGGATCCACGTCCTCGCCGAGCGTGAACGGCGTCGTCGGCGCGGTGGGCGTCGCGATCAGGTCGACCGACTCGAAGGCCGCGGCGAAGTCGTCGGCCACGGCGCGCCGCACGCGCGCGGCGCGGTCGAACCAGGCCTCGTAGAAGCCGCTCGACAGGACGTGGGTCCCGAGCAGGATGCGGCGCGTGACCTCGTGACCGAAGCCCTCGGTGCGCGTGGCCGTCATCATGTCCTCGAGGCTCGTACCCGCTTCGACGCGGCGGCCATAGCGCACGCCGTCGTAGCGCGCGAGATTGCTCGAGGCCTCGGCGGGCGCGAGCACGTAGTAGACGGCCACGCCGTGGCGGTGGTGGGGGAGGTCGACCGTGACCAGCTCGGCACCGAGTTCGCGAGCGCGTTCGAGCGTGCGCGTGAAGCGTTCGAGCACGTGCGGATCGACGTCCGTCAGTGCGGAGTCGTCGAACACGCCCAGACGCAGGCCGGCGAGCGGACGGTTCGCGTCGCGCGCGTCGGGAGCCGCGAGTTCGCGATCGAGGTCCGTGCGCTCGAACGCCGTGGAGTCGCGCCCATCGGGCCCGGCCATGACGGCGAGTGCGAGTTCGAGGTCGCGCGCGCTCCTGGCCAGCGTTCCGATGGTGTCGAGCGACGAAGCGAAGGCCACGAGTCCGTGACGCGAAACGCGGCCCCAGGTCGGCTTGTGTCCGAAGACGCCGCAGAACGCGGCGGGTTGGCGCACCGAGCCGCCCGTGTCCGATCCGAGCGCGAGCGGCACGATCCCCGCGGCCACCGCCGCCGCCGAACCGCTCGACGAACCGCCCGGCGAGCGTGCGGCCCCTCCCGCGGGCGTGCGCGGATTCGTCGTCGCTCCGCTCGCGCAGTTCTCGCCGCTCGAGCCCATGCCGAACTCGTCCATGCGCGTCGTTCCGACGACGACGGCTCCGGCCGCGACGAGCCGCTCGACCGCCGTCGCGTCGTAGATCGAGCGGTGGCCCGCGAGCAGTCGCGAGCCACAGGTCGTGAGTTCCCCGTCCACGCAGATGTTCGACTTGATCGCGATCGGGACGCCGAACAGGGGGCCGCAGCTCGCGCCGCCCGACCGCGCGCGATCGAGCTCGCGCGCGCGCTCCAGTGCGGCCTCCTCGTCCAGCGCTTCGAAGCACCCGAACGGATCCGTGCGCGCGCGCTCGAGGGCGGCGCCGACGGTGCTCTCCGCACTCTGGGTTCCGTCCGCGATGCGGCGCGCCACGTCGTGGGCGTCACCGGCCAACTGGTCGTGCGCGCCGCTCACTGTTCGATCGTCCGGGGCACGCCGAAGTGGCCGTCGATCGGTTCGGGGGCACCTTCGAGCAGGCGGGCGCGGTCCACGGCCGAGGTCGGGTCCGGGGCCGCGAGGCGGCTGTCGCGCCGCGACGTACCCGCCGCCGCGGGGTCGGTCGGGGCGGCGTGGCGAAGCGGCTCCGCGAGCGACGCGTGCAGGGGCTGGTGCAGCGGCTCCAGGTTCGACACGTCCACCTCCTGGAGGCTCTCGAAGGCGGCCAGGATGCGCACGAGGTCGTCGGAGAGGGACGCCTCGCGCTGCGGATCGAGCGCCAGTCGCGCCAGACGGGCTTCGCGACGCAGCGTCGAGGGCTCCGGGTGCGGTGCGCCGGACTCGCGGGAGCCGGCGTCCGGGGTGCCCTTCAGGGGCGGTCGTCGGTCGTCCGAGGTGGCCATGGGGCGCGGGATGGTAGCACCGCGGGCCCTGGCGACGTCGCGCGCTTGCGCCCCGGTCGCAGCCTCCCGTAGCGTGGTGCGGATGCACGCTCCCGCGTCGCTCCTCGGCCACAACGCCATCGTCCCGGACGTCCTCCGTCAGCCCGACTGGGTCGTCGTCGGTCTCGTGCTGGCGATCGCCGGCACGTTCCTCCTGGCGAACGCGATCCTGTTCCGGGATCCGCGCGAGATGCTGCGCGACGCGTTCGGACTGGAGCGTCAGCGGCTGGGCTCGATCCGCACGTACATCTTCCACCGCGTCCAGGTCACGCTCGGCTTCCTCTTGATGCTGTCGGGCTTCGCGCTGCAGCTCTTCGGACGCTCGTCCCAGGAGTTCGACACGACGCGCGAGTTCCCGATCCTGTGGGTCGGACTGACGGTCGCAGCCGTCGCACTGGCGCAGCTGCTCGGGTGGTGGATCTCGCGCCGCCTCTTCCAGCGCTACGTGCGTCAGATGCTGATCGAGGGCGACGTGGAGCTCGAGTCGGACTCGAAGTTGACCCGCGAGGTCGGCGAGCTGTTCGACGTGGAGATGCTGAACGAGGACACGGTGCAGAGCTACGCCGCCCGCGTCCGTGCGCGCGTGCGCCTGCCGCGGCCCTCGGCGACCGCGGTGCTGCACCGCGACGCGCGCGACGGCCGCGAGCCCCGCGTGCCGCGCGCCGCCCGTTTCGCGGCGGGCGGAGCACGGAGACCGAATCCGCGCGAGCTCGACGACGACGAACTCGGGTCGGACGAGCTGACGATCGAGGAAGAAGCGGTCTGAGGCGCGCGGCGGCGGCGCTCGACGCTGCCGCCCACCTTTCAGGACGCAACTCGACACCGGGGCCGTTCCGCAACGGTCCATGGGGCGTGGAGTCCTTCTTCGTTCGTGTCCGAGACCCGCGGCGGCGCGTGCCGTCCCGGATCGCGTGGAGCGTGCGGCTCGTGAACGCGCACCTGGCGACGTGGTTCGCGCGACTCGTCGACGTCTGCGTGCCCGCGGTGTGCGCGCTGTGCCGCGGCGAACGCGGTCGTTGTGCGTGCGAGGACGTGCCCGCGGGCCTCGCTCGTGCGAGCGAGTCGGTTCCCGCGAGTGCGGGAGTCGGTGCGGCCGCCGCGGGTCGCTGTGGGCGCTGCGCGGCGCGCGTACCGGGAGTGATGCACGGACGCGACTGTCGTCGCTGCCGCTCGAAGCCACCGCCGTTCGCCGGAGTGACGGCGCTGGGCGACTACCGCGGATCGACGGAGCCCGAGCGTCGGCTGCGCGAGTGGATCCTGCGCTTCAAGCACGGCGGGCGACGCGATCTCGCGCGCGAACTCGGCCTGCTCCTGGCGGCGCGGCTGCGGGTCGAGGGAAGGGCTGCGCACGCTGCTGGCAGTGGGCCGCACCTCGCGGACTGTCTCGTGACCAGCGTGCCGTTGCACCCGCTGCGCAGGTTCGAGCGGGGCTACGACCAGGCGGCCCTGCTCGCGAACGCCGTGGCGACCGAACTCGAGCGACCCTACGTGCGCGCGTTGGCGCGCGGCCGAGCCACACCGCCCCAGGGATCGCCAGCCGCTCGCGCCCGCGAACGCAACGTGCGCGGAGCGTTTCGCGGCGTGCGCTGGCGGCGACCCGTGAAGGGGCGCGACGTCGTTCTCGTGGACGACGTGCTCGCGTCGGGCGGGACGGCGTCGGCCGCCACCGAGACGCTCCTGCGCGAAGGCGGGGCGCGCAGCGTGTGGATCGCCGTCCTGGGGCGCGCGTGACGGGAGCGGGAGCGGCGGACCCTCGCGAAGGCGCGCAGAACGAGCGAGCGCCCCGTCCGCGGCGGGCGGACGAGGCGCTCGTGGTCGGCGGTCGGTCGGGCTCCCGGCACCCGCCCGCGCCCAGCTTCAGAAGGAGGGCACCGTGCGCGCCGTCTCGCGCAGGTAGCGAACGAACCCGTTGTTCTCGTCGACCAGGATGCAGGTGGGGTCGGTCGGCTCCTCGGCCATGGTGTAGGTGAGGAGGATGACCTCGTCGCCCTTCTTGACCAGATGGGCGGCCGCGCCGTTCACGCAGATGACGCCGGAGTCGCGCTCACCGCGGATGGCGTAGGTGACCAGGCGCGCCCCGTTCGTGTTGTCCACGATGTGGACCTGCTCGAACTCGCGGATGTCCGCGAGCTCCATCAGCGCTTCGTCGATCGTCACGGAACCGACGTAGTCGAGGTTGGCCTCGGTGACGGTGGCCTTGTGGATCTTGGAGTGCAGGAAGTGGCGCATGGTGCTGGGCTGGCTCGGGGATCCGTCCGCGTGGACGGTCGGGAGGCTCGCGGTGCCGCTCGGTGCGGGTGGGCCGTGGGGTGGACGCAGGCCCGGATGGTCGGTGCGGAGTCGTCCGCGAGGCGCGCGCGTTCCCCGTTCTCGGCGCGTCGATGGTGCGGTCCACGGCGTCCTGCTCGGCTCGGGAACGGCGCCCGGGCGAAGAGCCCCGAGTACCGGGTCGAGGACTCGGACCGACAAGAATGTAGGACCCGCGGCGACGGATCGAAAGCCGGTCGCCGTCCTCGGAGCGGAGGGTGGGGGCCGAACCCGGGGTCTCGGCAGGCCGCAGGACCGCGCGAGTCGACGAGATCGCCGCACCCGTCCGGCGTCGAGGTCGGGACATCGCGACCAGCTCTCGGCGCCCGAAGGCCCGCTCGGCGCCGATCCTGAGCTACTCTGCTGCGAGTCGCTGCGGCCATCCCCCACGTCCCGGCGCGACCGTCGTCGACCGGCCCGGTCCGACCCACGCCCCCGATCATGTTCGACCCCCTCCGCCTCGCGCCGCTCGCCTGCGTCGCCCTCGTCGCTCTCGCCGCCGGTCCAGCTGGATCGGGTCTGCTGACGGCGAATGCCGCCCCCCAGGACGGCGGGACCCCAGCTCCGGCCGATCGCCCGGCGACCGACGGATCCTCGCAGGACGGCGAGACCGGTGGCGGCGAGCCCGTCACGTCGCCGGCGTCGGACTCGAGTTCCGGCGCGACGGACGAAGCTCCCGGCCGCCAGCCCCAACGCTTCGTGCGCGCGCGCTCGGGCGGCGTGACGGTGCGCAACCTGGCCGACGTGCACGGCGTGCCGCTGGCCGACGTGCGGTCCGACGAGCTCCTGGCCGTGTACTCGGAGACGGCGGGCTGGCTCGAGGTGGACGTGCCCGGCGGATTGCCCGTCTGGGTGTTCGGCCGCTACCTCCAGGAGGTGGAGGGCTCACCCGGCGTGCTCGAGGTCACGCGCAACAACGTCAACATGCGCCCGCGCCCGGGCAGCGACGTGAACAACTTCCCGCTGATGGTGCGACTGGTCGCCGGTGACCAGGTCGCGGTCATCGCGAAGGAGAACGAGGACGCGCCCCTCGACGAGACCTGGGTGCAGATCTGGGCGCCGCCCGGAGCCTGTGGCTTCGTCCAGGCCGAACGCACGGCGTCCTTGCCCGCGGCCGAGGACGGAGCGGCACTGTGGCAAGCGGCCGAGACGGCGCTGGCCACCGGCGTCGAGCCCAGCGGTCGCGGACGCGCCGAACGCAGCGAGTCCGCGTCCGCGTCGAACGGCACGGGATCGGCCGGCGTGACCGAGGCTTCCGCTCCGGCTCCCGGCGCCCTCGCCGCGCGCGAAGCACTCGCCGCCGCCGACGATCGCTTCGAGATCGAGCGCGAACGCGAACGTCCCGACTTCGAGTTCCTGCGCGATGCCTACGGCCGCGTGTCCGCACTCGACGCCGACGGCGCGCTGTCCGAGGTGGTCGCGAACAAGCTCGAGACCGTCGAAGCCCTCGAAGAAGTGTGGCGCACGCGCGTCCTGCTGGAGGAGCAGCGCGTCGAACGCCAACGCGAGCTCGCGCGTCGTCAGCGCGAGGAGTGGGAGCGACTGCGCGAGCGCGATCCCTTCTACGGCCACTTCGCCGTCCGCGGCCTGCTGCAGAGCTACCAGGGCACCGACGGCGTCGCCAGCTACCGCATCGTTCGCGGCGGACAGGCGCGGGCCGTCGTCCAGTGCGCCAGCGGGCGCTACGAGCTCGAACTGTTCGTCGGCCGCGAGATCGGCCTCGACGGAGGATTCCGCGTGGGGACCGACGCCGCGGCCGGCCTCGATCTGGGCGCCGCGGAGTTCGTCGCCGACTTGCCGACCATCGACGTCACGTCGATCGAGATCCTGGAGTGACGGCACGGGCTGCGGCCCGCGTCGGTCCCGATCCCAGGTCCTGATCCCGATCGCGACCCCGAGCGCGAACCCAATCGCGACCCCGAGCGGCGGCGGACCGCCGGGCGCCTGGCGTCTCGCGCTCCGTCCTACGAGCGCGCGACCCCGTCAGCGCGCGGTCTCGCCGGTGTCGTTCGGCACCTTCGTCTGGAACTGAACCAGGTACTCCTGCTCCAGATCGCTGAAGGTGCCGTCGCCGATGGCCGTGCGCATGCGCGACATCAGCCGTTGGAAGAAGTGCACGTTGTGCAGGCTGAGCAGCACGCCCGCGAGGATCTCGCCGCTCGTGCACAGATGGCGCAGGTACGCGCGGCTGTAGGTCGTGCACACCTGGCAGCTGCAGTCCGGATCGAGCGGACGACCGTCCCGCGCCCACGTGGCGTTGCGCACGTTCATGCGGCCGCGCGAGGTGTAGACCTGGTGGTTGCGCCCGTGGCGCGTCGGCGTCACGCAGTCGAACAGATCGATTCCCGAGCGGACGGCGCGGAAGAAGTCGCGCGGCGTGCCGACGCCCATCAGGTAGCGCGGCTTGTCGGGCGGCAACAGCGGCGTCGCGACGTCGACCGCCAGTTCCATGGCTTCCTCGTGCTCGCCGACGCTGACGCCACCGACGGCGTACCCGACCAGATCGTGCGCGCAGACGGCTTCGACCGAGCGCGTACGCAGGTCCTCGAACGCGCCGCCCTGCACGATCCCGAACAGAGCCTGCGGTCCGTGCACCGTTCCGCGTTCGTCGAAGCGACGCACGCAGCGATCGAGCCAGCGGTGGGTGCGATCCGTGGCCCGCTCCACCTCGCGTCGGTTCGACGGATCGGACGGACAGTGGTCGAAGGCCATGATCACGTCGGCGCCCAGGTCGCGCTGGATGTCGATCACGTTCTCCGGCTCGAGCCGCACCTCGCCGCCGTCCACGACCGAACGCAGGCTCGCGCCGCGTTCGGTGACGCGCGTCATGTGCGCCAGGCTGAACACCTGGAAGCCGCCCGAGTCCGTCAGGATCGGACCGTCCCAACCCATGAAGCGGTGCAGTCCACCCAGCTCGCGGATCGTGTCCTCGCCCGGTCGCAGGTGCAGGTGGTACGTGTTCGCGAGGACGAACGACGTGCCGGTCTCGCGCAGCTGCGGCGGCGTCAGTCCCTTGACCGTCGCCTTGGTCCCGACCGGCATGAAGGCGGGCGTCGGGACTTCGCCGTGGGGGGTGTGGAAGCGTCCGGCCCGCGCGCGCGTCGTGGAGCAGAGGGATTCGACGGCGAAGCTGAAGTCGGCGGTCATGGAGGGTGGCGCGGGATCGCGGCCACGGACCCTAGCGCTCCGCGTGCCGCGCGTCGACGGGCACCACCCGGGTCAGCCGCGCTCCCGGGTAGTAGTGCCCGAGGATCTCGTGGGCGCCGAAGCCCCGTCGCGCCAGGTCGCCCGCGCCTTCCTGGCACAGCCCGACGCCGTGACCGCGCCCGCGACCGGTGACGTCCGCGCTCCCGTCGGGGAGCTCCGTCCAGGTCGTGATCCACGTGCTCGGCAACGTGTTCCAACCGAGAGCCCGTCGCAGTTCGTTGGCCGGCACGGGGCGCACGCCGCGCATGTCCCGCAGCTCGACCTCGAGCCAACGCCCGGAGGCATCGCTCGAGGTCGCGACGGGGCGCCCCAGGTGTTCGAGTCCCAGCGTCCGCGCCGCCGCGTCGAGCGTGCTGCGTTCGAGGTGCCTGCTCCAGCCACCGCGAACGGCGCAGCCCGGACAGGTCGCCGTGCCCGTGCCGCCCGCCGTGCCGGGTCCGAAGATCGCGATCGCCGGGGCCGTGTGGCCGCCGCACGCCGCGTGGAAGCGCACGTCGGCGGCGCGCCCGCCGAAGGTCAGGACCTGTCCACTCGTGGCGCGCACCGCGTCGGTGAGCCGCGCGGGGATGCCGCGCTTCGTCGCCGCCGCGTCGGGCACGTAGGGCCCGCGGTAGGCCTGGTCCTCCACGCCGTCCCACAGGAACGCGCGCGCCGCTCGCGCGCGTCGATCGAGCGTGCCGACGGCGTAGCTGCGCGCCGCGATCGCCTGGGCCTCGAGTTGCGCGGCGGGAGCGTCCCAGAGCACGAGCTCCGCCGACACGACGCCTTCGACGTAGGCCTCGAGATCGAGCCACAGCTCGACGCGCAGCCCTTGGACCGGGTGGGGGATCGCGACCAGTTCGGCGCGGCCGTGGTCGACCCCTTCGAGTTCGAGCGAGCCGGTGCGCGCCGCCACGACGACGAAGGGCTGGACCGAACCGTCGTCCAGTGCGACGCCGTCGCCGCGACGGGCCAAGCGGTGGTGCTCTCCGTCGACCTCGACGAAGACGACGCGGGCCTGTTCGTGGGCCGTGACGCGCACGGGCACGAGTCCGCGCGTGTGCCACACGTCGGGCGGTTCGGGCTGCGCGCGCTCGGGCCGTCGTCGACCGCCGTCGTGCACCTCGAGCGTGTGCGCGTGCGGCGGCGGGAGCACGACGCAGGCCGTCGCCCACAGTGCGAGGACGACGCCCGTCAGCAGCGTCGCCGCACCCCGGGCGGGGCGTCGACGCTGCGCCCTTCGAGCCTCGGAGGCCGGCGGCGTCCGTCGCGGGTCTGGCCGCTGGACGTTCACTCGTGCGTGCCCGTTCCGAGCGAGTGCCCACCGCGCGTCGCCGCGCCCGGGTCCGTGCGCCGCGCGCCGAAGTCGTCCGCGTCGTTCGAGGCCGCACGTCGGGTGCGGCCGATCGCGACCAGGCCCGCGTTCGTGACGATGCGCCCGCGCGGTGTCTTGTGCAGGAAGCCCTTGCGCAAGAGGTGCGGTTCGAAGACCTCTTCGATCGTGTCCTCGCTCTCGCCCAGGGCCGCGGCGAGCGTCTTCAGACCGACGGCGCGACCTTCGGCGTCCGCCAGGTACGCGAGCAGGTGGCGATCGACGTCCTCGAGACCGTTCGAGTCCACGCCGAGACGTGCGAGCGCGTCGGCCGCCGTCGCGAAGTCCGGCGCACGTCGGTGGACCTCGGACAGGTCGCGGACGCGCCGCAGGAAGCGATTGGCCACGCGCGGCGTGCCGCGGCTGCGTTCGGCGATCAGGCGCGCGGCGGCGGCGTCGAGCGGGCACTCGAGCAGACGCGCCGAGCGTTCGACGATGCGCACCAGGTCGTCGACCGGGTAGGGGACGAGGCGTTCGACCAGACCGAAGCGCGCACGGAACGGCGCGGAGAGCAGTCCTTCGCGCGTCGTGGCTCCGACGAGCGCGAACGGTTCGATCGTCATGGGCAGCACGCGCGCCCGCTCGCCGTCGCCCAACGTGAAGTCGATCGAGAAGTCCTCCATCGCGCTGTACAGGTACTCCTCGACCGCGGTCGGCACGCGGTGGATCTCGTCCACGAAGAGCACGTCGCCGCGCCGCAGCTGCGCCAGGATCCCGACCAGGTCGCGCGGACGTTCGAGCGCCGGCCCCGACGTGGCGTGCAGCGTTCCGCCCGACTCGCGGGCCAGGATGCGCGCGAGCGTCGTCTTGCCCAGGCCCGGAGGCCCGGACAGGAGCACGTGATCCACCGGTTCGTCGCGCCCGCGCGCGGCGCCGATCGCGATCTTCAGGTTGTCGAGCGTCCGGCGCTGGCCGACGAACTCCTCGAAGTCGGCCGGGCGCAGGCGGCGGTCGTCCTCGCGCTCGCGGACGGCGCCGCCGAGGGCGGGATCGGTCCAGCGTTCGGTCCCCGCGGTCGCCTCGCCGCCGTCCGCGCCCGTCGGCGGTCGGTAGGCCTGCCGTCCCTCGTTCGCACCCTCGTCCACGTTCATCGAGTCAAGGTAGCCGCTGGGCGACGTTCCACGGTCCCACACCGGGGAGGCGGGAGGGGCGGGGGTCCCGGCCCCGATCCTCACCCTCCGGCGCCGAGCCCGCTCCCCGGACCGGGCGACGGCCCGTGGGGGCCCGGACTGTGCGGAAGCGCTCGAACGGACCCGGCCCGCGCAGGGGGGCGCTCGCCACCCGCAGGGGACGGGGGGAGGCACGCGGACTTCGGGCCTGGTGCCCGAGGCCCATGGATGTTGGAAGTTTCTGGGAGCAAGCCGTTTACGGGCTCTTTCGGCCGGCCGCGAGGCGCGTCCGATCCCGGCGGCACGGCGCTTGGTGAACGGTGGCACGCTCTTTCTCCACAGGCCCTCGGCGGTCCGAACGATCGGACGGCCAGGGGCCACGAGGACCCGCCGCTCGCTCGGTGGGTCGGACCCGACTCGACCGGATCGACGTGCGGGTGCGGTGATCGGCCCGCCCTGAGGCGGCTGGCGCTCGCACCGTGCCCGAGGCGCCGCTATTCTGCTGCGTCCCCGATCCAGCCTCCACCCTTCGGGGCCCCCGCGCGGCAACGTGCGACGGGCCGCGAGGAACGGGGCTCGAGGGAGGGCGCCCTCGGTGCGAGAGGCGCGGATCCGTCCGCTCCTCACGTTCCCGATCGCCGTTCCAGACCGTTTCGCCTCGCGTCCGCGCGGGGCGGTTCCCATCCAGGTTCGACCATCGACGACGCGGCGCGAGCCGCCGACCCGATTCGAAGGCCCGTCGCACGGGACCCGTTCGCAGACCCGCTCTGCGAGCCGACCTCGCGACCGGCCGCCAGACCTCCCGTTCTCCGAACGGCTGCGCCACGTCGGTGCACCGCGCGGGTCCGGGCGGGCCGAGACCCCATCCACAGACCGAACCCGTTCGACGGGAACGGTCGCCGTGCATGGGGGATCGCGGTGGACGACCACCGGCTCCCGTGCCGTTCGAGGCATCCCTGCCCCGGGGATGCGTCACTCTTCTCATCCCGCACGTGACGATCCCGCGGAGCACCGTGAGTCCCCAGCCCTTCGACCGAAGCGCGCTGGAGAACGAGGTGCCACCCCGCGCGCTCGCTCCCGTGCGAACAACGCCAGCATCCAGACCGTTCCGATGAGCCAAACGTTGGCCACTACCGTGAACACGCCCCGCCGCACGTTCCCCGCGGCGGGTCGCCGAGCACTCGCTACCTGCGCTCTGCTCGCCGGCTCGCTCGCCGCTTCCTGCGGAGGTGGATCCTCTGCCTCCGATGGCGGCAGCTCCGGCATCGGTGGAGGAACCGGACAGACGTTCGTCATCGCCGAGGTGACGAACGGGTTCGGTGCGCTGTTGCCGCACACCACGTTCCGGATCGATCCGACCACGGATCAGCCGACCACGCAGATCATGACGCTGCGTTCGGTCGACGACATCTACGAGAACGTGCGACTCGACAACCCGATCCTGCCGTCGCCGACCTGGAACCCGGCGGCGCGCCTGCCGAACGGTCTGCCGGGCAACCACTACGTGGCGGTTCGGATGAACAAGCCCATCTCCGCCGCGTCGGTCTTCGACCTGACGCCGGCCGGTGCGGCGAACAGCTTCCTGTCCGGAACGCTCCAGGTCGTCGGCGTCGACGGCGCCACCGGGATCCGGACGCCCGTCCAAGGGCGGGCCTTCGTCGTGGGCGACGACGGCACCGGACAGATGGTCGCGATGACCCCGAGTCGAACGGTCCAGACCTCCGGTCTGCACGAACTCGAGAACTGGGTCGGACTGGTGGGTGGCGTGCCCACGGCCCTCGTTCCCGATGGACAGGGCTACCCGGGAACCGGCACTCCGTTCTCGGGCGCCAACACGCTGTTGACCGACGGTGTGTTCGTGTTCGTCGCGGACGACGACGGCGACCTGAGCGACTTCGACACGTTCCCCGCCGGTCTGCAGATCCGGATCGACATCGGGACCGGCGTGCGCGCTCGGGACAACGACTTCCTGAACACGCCGGCCGTCGCATCGTCGACCGTCGGTCCCGACACGGTCCTTCCGCGCGTCGCTTCCCAGCAGGTTGGACTCGACCTCCTGCCGAACATCACGCCCGGCAACGGCCTCGAGCAGGTCGATCCGTCGACCACGGTGAGCGTCGAGTTCACCGAGCCCGTGCAGCCCGCCGAGCTCGGCTCCTACGACCTGGTCGAGAACTTCTTCGAGTTCGGTTCGGCCGTCTCGATGTCGTTCGGGCCCCAGGACTTCCTCACGTCGGTGCAGTACAAGGTCCGACCGGCCTCGGCCTACGACCTGACGCGCTACGAGATCATCCCGGCCTACCCCTTCCCGGGCACCGGACCCGCCAGCAACAGCTGTGACGAGTTTTCGCGCGTCGACCTGGTCGTCGGTGGCGAGCGGGTCAAGGACACGGCCGGCAACCCGTCGAACCGCGAGGACTCGACGTTCTTCGTGGCCGGTGAGGGGCGCGTCATCACGAACGCGCCGGTCATGCCCGACGTGATCTACGTCGGTCGCTCGAGCCCGGTCGCCGTGTCGATCATCGACATCGGTGGCTTCGGTGGTGGTACCGGTTCGCCGACCTTCGACGCGGGCAACCCGTGGAAGACGGGCAACTCGCGCTTCCCGCTCAACCCGAACGTCGCCAACGGCTCGCAGCTCGTGCCGCCGCTCGCTCCGGGTACCTGCACCTTCAACGGAGGCTCGAGCGGCGCTCTGACCGCGACGCGCAACAGTGCGCTCAGCGAAGTGCTCGCCGGCAGCCCGGTGATCGAGAGCATCGCGGACATGGCCGTGGGCTTCTCGCTGGACGTGGTGTTCAACAACTCGCCGCCGCCCTTCGGCTGCCAAGCGGGTAACCCGAACGCCTGTGCCACGCTGGGTCTCAAGAACCCGGCCGCCGTCATCCAGCCCCCGACGACGCGCCCGCCCGTCCCGGGTGAGACATCGACGGTGCCGAACGGTGCTCCGAACCCGATCTCGTGGGCCCCGCACCCGAACCCGCCGCCGATCACGTTCCCGCCGCTGTGCATCTCGCCCTTCCTCGGAGCGCGCGAGCCCACCTCGATCGAGAACACGCTCATCATCACGACTCCGTCGCCGAACGGCGTGGTGCCGAACAACCTGGCGCCGAACGGCAACCCCCTGGGCAACCCGGGCGCGCTGATCCCGCCGAGCGGCCTGTGGACGACGGACCAGTACGTGTACTTCCAAGGTCCGTCGCTGGCGAACCCGTCGATCCCCTGCAAGACCTACGGCTACCGCCAGCAGATCGGCCACTTCCTGTACGTCGCCGATCGACTGCGCGGTGAAGTGGTGGTGTTCAACTCGAACCGGATGACCGTGGTCGACCGGATCAAGGTGACCGACCCGACCAACATGGCGATGTCGCCGAACCTGGACGTGCTCGCGGTCACGAACCGCATCGCCGACCAGGTCACGTTCATCGACATCCTTCCGACGTCGACGAGCTTCAACACGGTCATCAAGACCGTCGACGTCGGCAACGAGCCGGTCTCGATCGCCTGGCAGCCGGAGAACGAGGACATCCTCGTCTGCAACCGTGCCGACAGCAGCCTGTCGATCATTCGCGCCTTCGACCTCGAGGTCCGCAAGACCGTGAGTGGTGCGATCAACCGTCCGGTCGACGTGGTCGTCGGTCCGCGCCAGGTCAACGGTCTGGGACTCTCGCGGAACACCTACTTCGCCTACATCGCCAACGAGGACGGAACGATCTCGATCTTCGAGTCCGGCCCCGACGGCGTCGGAGGCTGGGGTCCCGACAACCTGCTCGGCAACGCGACGCAGACCTTCTCGAGCCCCTCGAAGATCCTGCTCGACCGCACGTTCCTCGACGGCGCGGTCTGGATCGCTCACCGCAACCCGATCAACACCCAGAGCCAGCTGCCGAAGGGCACCAGCGAAGGCGCGTTGAGTCAGCTGCGGGTCACGAGCGCGGTGTTCGGTCAGATCCCGGTCACGGCGATCGTCAACCTGACCTCGCGTCAGCTGGACCTCGAAGTGGTGCTGTCCGTCGGTGAGGAGTCCCTGTCGGGTGTGCCCGTCGATCTCGCCTTCGACTGCATGATGAACGTGTCGAGCGCCCAGGCGAACCCGACCACGAGCTTCAGCGCTCCGGGTGTGGCCGCGCCGGTCAACGGCAAGGGCTGGTACCGGGTGCTCCCGGGACCGACCTTCATCCCGGCCAGCACGCCGACCTTCCTGTTCGCGGCCATCCCGAACTCGAGCTCGGTCGACGTCTTCCGCGTGCAGAGTGGTCTGACCCGCGTCGACGCCAACGTCGAGCAGCCGGGCCTTCAGTCCATTCCCCTCACCGGAGCCTCGGTCCTGTGTGACTACTGGCGCCAGTAGGACCGCAGGAGGACGACGCGCTTCGCCCGCTCCACCACGGAGTCGCGGCGCGGGCGCCAGCGCGGGGCCGCACCTTCGAGAGAGGGTGCGGCCCCGCGCGCATTCACGGGCGGCCTCCTCGGGGTCCCTCGGCCCGCGGGCCGGCGCGCGGCCGTTCGACGTCCCGCGCGAAGTCTTCCGCACTCCGCACTCGGGTTGGCGGGCGGGAAGTTCCAAGATGGCGCCGAGGCGCACCGTCGCCAGGAGTTCCGAAGATGCCTGCCGCCGAACCGGTGCGCGCGATGTTCGACACCATCGCGCCGCGTTACGACCTGCTCAACCGTGTCCTCTCGCTCGGGATCGATCGGCGCTGGCGTCGGCGCACGGCCCAGGTCCTCGCGGAGGCCGGATGCGAGCGCGTCCTCGACGTGGCCTGCGGAACCGGCGATCTGACCTTGGCCCTCGAGGACCGCGGCCTCGCCGCGACCGGAGTGGACTTCGCGGGCAACATGCTCGCTCGCGCGCATCACAAGGGGACCGATCGCAGCGCCGGCGCGCCGGCTCCCGCGTTCCTGCGCGGCGACGCCCTGCGCCTGCCCTTTCGCAGCGGTGCGTTCGACGCCGCGACGATCGCGTTCGGGCTGCGCAACCTCGAGGACCGCGGCGCCGGTCTGATCGAGATGGCGCGGGTCGTGCGACCTGGTGGGGTGGTCGCGGTGCTCGAAGCCTCGACGCCGCGCACGCAGCCCTGGCGAGCCGTCTACCTGACCTACTTCACGCGCGTGCTGCCGCTCGTCGGGGGAGTGATCAGCGGGAACCGCGACGCCTACCGCTACCTGCCCGACACGGTGCTGGCCTGGCCGCGGCCCGAGGCCCTGCGCGACGAGATGTCGCGAGCCGGACTCGAGGACTGCCGCTACGAGCTCTTCGCCCACGGGGCCGCCGCGTTGCACACTGGTCGCGTGCCCGGGGCAGCGGACGATTGAGCGCGGACGACGAGTGGGAGGAGGACTGGGAGGACGACGCCTCGCAGTGGAGCGAGTCGTCGGCGTCGCGTCCCGGCGGTCTCGCGCTCGGGTTCCTGGCGTCGGCGCCGCTCGCCGTCTTCTACGAGTGGAGCGTGACGACCGGCGGTGGCGCACTGCGCAACACGGCCGAACGCATCGTCTCGCTGCCGCTGGACCTGGTCGGGATCCCGGCCGATCCCGTGCGACAGATCGCGCTCCTGATCGGGACCTTGGTGGCACTCGCCTTCGTGCGTCGGGCCGCCATCGAGGACGGTGAGCCGCTGCCGCCGCGCGTCCTGCGCGTGCCCCTCGAAGGACTCGTGGCCGCCCTGGCTCTCGGGCCGGCGCTGGTGCTCGGACAGGACCTCTTGGGAGCGGACTCGGTCCCTTTCGGTCTCGAGCGCCTGGCGAGCGAGCCGAAGCCGTCGCTCGCCACGGGCGCGTTGGTGGCGGGTGGCGCGTTCTACGAAGAGCTCGTCTTCCGCGTCGGTGCTCTGGGACTGGCGTTCCTCGCGTGGCGCGGGATCGCCAGCTTCTTCGGTGCGACGCGGCACCTCGCGCGGCTGTTCGGCGAGGTGGGGGGGATCGCGACCTCGGCCCTCGTCTTCGCCACGTTCCACCTCGACGCCGTGTCCCACTGGGTCGGCGTGTCCGGTGAGTCGTTCGACGCGGCCGCGTTCACCTGGCGATTCGTGGGGGGCTGTCTGCTCGGGGCGATCTACCGCTGGCGCGGACTCGGCGTGGCCGCCTGGAGCCACGGCCTGTTCAACCTGACGTTGCTCCTGGGTGCCGGACCAGGCGTGCTGCACTGATCGCGGGGGGCTCGCTTGGACGGGTCCCTCCGGCGTCCTATCGTCACCACCGTGGTACCTCCCTACGAATCCCGTGAGCGCCGTGTCTTCGTCGGACTGACCGGCGGCAGCGGACACGCGTACGCCGAGCGACTGATCCGCGAACTCGTCGCCGCCGACGTGGGCGTTTCGCTCTCGGTGACTCCCGCAGGGTGCAAGGTGCTGCGCCACGAGTTGGGCGTCGACGCGGGTCCGGGCGGCGTGCGACTCGCTGCTGCGCTCCCCGCATGGTTGGGCGCCGAAGTGGCGAGCCGCGTCAGTGCCTTTCAGAGCGAAGCCGTGGAAGCACCGCCGTCGTCCGGGACCGCTCTCACCGACGGCGTCGTCCTGTGCCCGTGTTCGATGGGCACGATGGCGCGCGTGGCGGTGGGCTTCAGTTCGAACCTCGTCGAGCGCGCCGCGGACGTGGCCCTGAAGGAGCGACGCCCGCTCGTGGTCGTTCCGCGCGAGACGCCGCTGTCCGAGGTGCACCTCGAGAACATGCTGAAGCTCACCCGACTCGGTGCCGTCGTGCTGCCGGCGATGCCGGGCTTCTACCACCACCCGCGCACGATCGACGATCTGGTGGGCCACGTCGTGGGCAAGATCCTCGACACGCTGCGCATCGAGAACCGCGCGGGCGCGCGCTGGAACGGCAAGCTCGAACCGCCGCCCGAACAGGGGATCTCGCGCGACGGCGACGGAGCGCGCGCCACGAAGGCGGGCGACACCGGGTCCGCGGACGCCACCGGCCGGTGACGGGCGCGGCCGACTACCTGGGCCTGGTGCGCTTCTCGCACTCGGTCTTCGCTCTGCCGTTCGCGCTCGCTTCGGCCTGGGTCGCGTCGGGCGGCGTACCGGACGGTCGGCGCCTCGCGTGGATCGTCGTGTGCGCCGTCGCCGCGCGCACGAGCGCGATGGCCTACAACCGCTTCGTCGATCGCGACGTGGACGCGGTGAACCCGCGCACCCGCGGGCGCGAGATCCCGAGCGGTGCCGTGCCGGCCCGTAACGCGCTGGCCCTGGCCCTCGTGGCGGGCGCGCTGTTCGTCGCCGGCGCGTGGATGCTCGGACCGTGGTGCGGTTGGATCTCGCTGCCGGTCCTCGCGCTGCTGCTCGGCTACTCGCACGCGAAGCGCTTCACCTGGATCTGCCACCTGTGGCTCGGGCTGTGCCTCGCGATCGCTCCGCTCGGCGCCTGGTTGGCCGTCGCCGGAGAACCAGGCCCGGGGTTCCTCGTGCCGTCCTTGCTGGCCGCGGCGGTGCTGACCTGGGTGGCGGGCTTCGACCTGATCTACGCCTGTCAGGACGCGGAGTTCGACCGCGCACAGGGTCTGGCGTCGATCCCCGCGCGCTTCGGTGTCGGGCGCAGCCTCGCGATCTCCGCCAGCCTGCATCTCGTGACGGTCGCGGCGCTGGTCGCGTTCGGTGTCGAAGCGGGCCTCGGCGCGCCGTTCTGGGTGGCGCTCGTGGCCTGCGCGGCGCTGCTCGTCTGGCAGCACCGCATCGTCCGTCCGAGCGACCTCAGCCGCGTGAACGCAGCCTTCTTCACCGCCAACGGCTGGGTGGGGGTGGCGCTCTTCGCAGGGGTCGTGACGGACCTCGCGCTGCGCTCCTGACGACGGGCTCGCTCCTGTATCCTGGCCGCCATGGCCGGATCTTCCAAACGGGCTGCGACGCCGCCCGACGCGCTGGACGCGTTCGAACGCGAGGTCGCGGCGGCCGAACCCCTCGAGCGTCTGATGGTCGTGCGCGGCGACGAGGAGTACTTCGCGCGCCGGGCGCAGGAAGTGGTCACGAACCGCGCGAAGGCCCTCGACTACGAGATCCTGGTGCGCGACGGCACCGACCCCGACGCCAAGCTCGACGACGTCCTCGGAGAGTTGGCGACGCCGCCGATGTTCGCGCCCAGACAGCTGTTCGTCCTGCGCAACTGGGACGCGAACATGCGGACCCAGGGCAAGAACCTGCCGCCGCTCGTCGCCGCGCTGCTCGCGTTCTGCGCGCGCGACCAGCCCGACCGGGCCGTTCTCGTGCGGGCGACGAGCATGCGCGCGGACCACAAGATCGCGAAGACGGCGACCGTGAACCTCGCCGTTCGCAAGCTGTACGACAGTCCGCCGCCCTGGAAGCCCGACCCGATGGCGTCGGAGCTCGTCCAGTGGGTGCGGCGCCGCGCACGCGAGCTCGAGGTGGACGTCGCTCCGCGCGACGCGCTGTACATCGCTGCGGCCACCGGCAACGACCTGGGCGCGATCGACGCGCAGTTGGAGCGCGTGCGAACGGGGACGGGGCTGCTGCGCGACTCGGTCGCGTGGCAGGCGACCGGCACGCCCTGGGACGTGGCCGACAAGCTCGTCACCGCCGATGCGGCGAAGGGGATCGATGCGGTCGTCGCACTCTTCGCGGGCGGGATGACGGGCAAGGACGGCAGTCGTGTGCTCGATCCGACGGCGCTGTCGACGATCCTGCTCTCGTCGTTGTCCAAGACCGTGCGTCAGGGACTGGCGATCGCCGAGGCGCGCGCGGCCGGCGAGACCGCCGAGCGCGCGTTCGAACTCGGCGGCGCGACCGGGCGAGCGCTCGACACCTGGCGGCCGCGCATGGACGCCCGCAAGCATCCCGCCCAGTGGCAGCGCATGTTCGACGCGGTCAGCGAGCTCGAGCGCGCCTCGCGCTCGACCGGAGCCGGTGTCGGCGTCGACCACTTCGTCGCGCTCGCCCTGCGGTGGGAGCGGCAGCGCGGTCGCTCCCGTCCAGCCCAGAAGGTGCGCCCGTGACGACTCGGATCCGCGAACTCCCCGAACTCGTCAAGAACCAGATCGCCGCCGGCGAGGTGGTCGAGCGTCCCTCGTCGGCGCTCAAGGAGTTGGTCGAGAACTCGCTCGACGCCGGCGCGACGCAGGTGCGCGTCGATCTCGAGGAAGGCGGGACGAAGCTCGTGCGCATCGTCGACGACGGCTGCGGCATGGGGCCCGAGGACCTCGAGATGTGCTTCCGTCCGCACGCCACGAGCAAGCTGCACGAACTCGAGGACCTCGATCACATCGCGTCGCTCGGGTTCCGCGGCGAGGCGATGGCTTCGATCGGTTCGGTGGCGCGCGTGCGTGTGCTGACGCGGCCCGCGGACTCGGCGACCGGATGGTGCATCGAGAACGAAGGCGGTCGCATCTCGGCCGTGCGCGAGGCGGGGTGCCCCAAGGGCACCACGATCGAGGTGCGCGACCTGTTCTTCAACACGCCGGCGCGGCGCCGCTTCCTCAAGACCGAGCGCACCGAGTTGTCGCGCTGTCTCGACCTCCTGCAGCGCCTCGCACTGGCGCAGCTGGGCGTCGGATTCGTCGCCACCCACGGCGATCGACGCCTGTACGACGTCGACGCGGACATGGACCTGCGCGCTCGCGTGCGGCGCACGTTCGGCGCGGAGTTGGCCGATGCGCTCGTGGACGTCGAGGTCCAGCACGGCACGCTCGGAATGCGCGGTCTCGTCGCACCGCCGCGCTTCTCGCGTCGCGACGCGTCGCGCCAGATGTGGTTCCTCAACGGCCGTCCGTTGCGTGACAAGCTCCTGTCGCGCGTCTTGAAGGAGGGCTATCGCGGCTTCCTCGAGGAAGGGCGTCAGCCGGCGGCGTTCCTGGCGCTCGAGATGGATCCCGCGCTCGTCGACGTCAACGTGCACCCGACGAAGAGCGAGGTGCGCTTCCGCGACGAGCGCGCGCTCTTCGGCTGGCTCGTGCCACGCCTGCGCGAAGCGGTCGCGCGGACCGACATCGCGACGCCCGGCGAGTCGCTCCTCCACCGCGTCGAGCGCCGCGGCGACTGGCGCCCGGCGAGCGGAGCGCCCGATCCCAACCAGGCCTGGTTGCCCGCGGGCGAGCGGCCATACGAATTGCGGCCGAGCGCACCGCGGGCCGAGTCGGACGACTTCGCGCGCGACAATCCGTTCGGCTCGACCAGCGGGTACGACGTCCCGACGCCCCGGGGTGCGCCGGCCTCGAACGACGAGGCGTGGCGCGCGCGCGACCGCTTCGATGGGCCGTTCCTCCAGATCGATCGCACCTACCTGGTGCGCGCGCTCCCGGACGGTTTCGAGATCGTGGACCAGCACGCTCTGCACGAGCGCGTCACGCTCGAAGGGCTGCGCGACCAGTTGCGCGAAGGCGCGGTCGAGGTGCAGCGGCTGCTGGTGCCCGAGGTGGTGGAGCTCGCGCGCGACGAGGTGAAGCTCGTCGAGTCCGAACTGGAGGGACTCGCGCGGCTCGGGATCGAGCTCTCGATCTTCGGGCCGACGACCGTCGCCGTTCAAGGCCTGCCAGCGCTCCTGCGCAATCCCGACGCGGTGGGCGTGGTGCGCGACGTGGTCGGCTTCCTTTCGATGCACGGCGAGTTGCCCCAGGCCGAGGACGTGGTGGAGGAGGTCCTGCACCGCACGGCCTGTCGCTCGTCGATCATGGCCGGCGACGCGCTCGAGCAGGACCAGATCCGCGCCCTGCTCGAGCGGGCCGAGGTTCTCGAGAACTCACAGACCTGTCCGCACGCCCGTCCGACGCGCGTCAAGTTCACGCTCGCGGACCTCGAGAAGGCTTTCCACCGCCGCTAGGTTGGCACGGTGTCCGAGACGGCGACCGGGACGGCAGCGGCGCGCCTGCCGCGTCAGCCTTGCTTCGGATCGAAGTCCGCGTCCGTGAGGTTCGGGAACAGGGTCGAGCCCTGGCGCACGTAGACCTCGCGGTCGGGCTGCAGCAGGAACGGTCCGTACTGCGAGTGCCCGGGCAGACGTTCGTGCACGTAGATGCGCTGGGGGATCAGCACGCGCGGGTGCGGCAGTCCGTCCGAGCCGTTGCCGTCGGCCCCCGCGCTGCCCCAGTTCTCGAGCAGGATGAGCTGTTCGAAGATCATGTCCCGGGGGCGAGCTCCGACGCGCACCACGTGCAGCGCGCGCGGCAGGAACGTCTTGCGGTCGAGTCCGAAGTACACCTGGTACAGCGCCTGGGGACGATCGTCCTCCTGCCCTTCGATCTTGGGCTGGATCGCCTCGACGAGCAGGAAGTCGGGCGTCACCGTGCGCAGCCACAGGAGGCGGTCGTAGTCGAAGCCGGGGCGCTGCGGAAGTTCGTCGCGGGTGAACGGCATGCGGTCGAGCTGTTCGAGCACGGCCAGTCGCAGGCGTCCGGGGGTCGCGATCGACAGGAAGTTCTGGCACAAGGACAGGACCTGCTGCACCTGCTCCTGGTCGGTCTTGTAGTCGCGACCGCGCAGCATCACGATCTCGTCCTTGTCGCGCAGCCAGAAGCCGTCCGGTCCGAACCCCGTCTCGACGCCCTGGGGCAGCTGGTAGCGCACGAAGAACGGCGCCATGTAGATGATGCGCGTGTCGAACTCGTGCGACTCCGGCCGCGGATCGTCACCGCGTCGGCCCGAACGGGTGAGCAGTCCGAGCCGCATGTCGAAGCGATTCGTCAGCCGCGTGCTGGCCGCGGGCGCGCCGGTCGGTTCGTCGGGAGTGGCGGGGAGCGCGCCGATCGCGGCCAGCATCGCCTTCCAGGTCGCGCGTGCCTGCTCGCTCGCGGCGGGAGGCAGCACGCCCGGTTCCTGCACGACGAGGCCCGTCGTGACGGCTTCCTGCGGCGTCGCCGTCGGAGGCGTTCCGGCCGGTGTTTCGTCCTGGGCGTTCGCACCGACGCTCGGACGGGCGAGCGCCAGGACGGCGAGGACGACGAGTGAGATGGCCAGGGCGCGCTTCATGACAGGGAGGGTAGCGGTCGGTGCTCCAGTAGGCTACGCGCCGCGTCCTCCCCAGTCTCCCGATGTCGTCCACGCCGCCCGCTCACTCGCTCGACCCCGCGTCCACTTCGGAGCTCCTGTTCGTCGTCGGACCGACGGCCAGCGGGAAGACGGAGCTCGGCGTCGAACTGGCGCGCGCCCACGGTCTCGAGATCTGCTCGCTCGACTCGATGCTGGTCTATCGCGGCATGGACCTCGGGACGGCCAAGCCGGACGCGGCCGAGCGCCGGGGAGTGCCGCACCACCTGATCGACCTGATCGAGCCGTCCGAGCGCTACGACGTCCAGCGCTACGTGGCCGACGCGGCGCGCGAACTGGACGCGATCGCCGCCCGCGGGAAGCGCGCCCTGTTCGTCGGCGGCACGGGTCTCTATCTGCAGGTGCTCGTCCAAGGCCTGTTCGCAGGCCCCGCGGTGGACGTCGAGCTGCGCGCGGAGCTCGAGCGACGCGCAGCGAGCGACGGCGCGTTGGCACTGCACGCCGCGCTCGCGCGGGTCGATCCGGAGCTCGCCGCCAAGCTCCACCCGAACGACGTGCGGCGCGTGATCCGCGGACTCGAGGTCCACGAGCAGTCCGGTCGCCCGCTCTCGAGCTGGCAGGAGCAGTGGTCCGCGGCTCGGCGCCCGGCGCGCATCGTCGGCATCGAACCGCCGCGCGAGCTCCACGCCGAACGGGTCGCGGCGCGCACGCAGGCGATGCTGGAGGCGGGGTGGATCGACGAGGTGCGCGCGATCCGCGGTGCGAGTGGCTTCGGACCGACGGCCTGTCAGGCGCTCGGCTATGCGGAGATCCTCGCCTACCTCGACGGCACGCTCGTCGACGACCGCACTCCCGTTCGCGACGAGGTCCTACTCGCCGCGTTGATCGCGCGTCGCACCCGTCAGTTCGCCCGGCGACAGCGCACCTGGTACCGGCGCTTCGACACGATCGATTGGGTGCCGTTCGACGCTTCGCCCGCCGAGCGCGTCGAGCACGCTGCGCGCGCGTTGGGTCTCGTCTGACGGGGACGCCTTGGAACGGCTCGCCACGCGTCGCTGTGGCCTCCGGTCGCGAACGCGCTCCCTGGAACGCCACACGGCCGGCTCCTCGGAAGGAACCGGCCGTGCGGGCCGCGCGTGGATCGTCCACGCGCTCGCGTTCACCGACGTGCGTCAGTTCCCGACGTACAGCGGATCGTTCGCGTTCTTCACCGCGAACTCGTCCGGGGTCGGCGGCACTTCCGAGGTGTAGGGACTGATCGGCTCTTCCGCGGGGCCGGCGATGCCTTCCCAGAACTCCTCGAGTCCGCCGGGCTGGAGCGTGGCGACGATCGAGTCCACCGGGATCGGCACGAACGTGTGCGCGGCCGTGGCGCCCGAGATCACACCACCCGCCACGATCGCCGTGACGTGGAAGTAGTTGAACGGGTCGGGAAGGATGCTGTGGGGCGGACGCTCGTCGAAGTAGCCCGGAACCTCCGCCTGACGCGGGTTGTACGGGTTCGAGTTGAGCAGGTGGCGGCGCAGCGTCAGGTTGATGTGGCGCTTCTCCTGCCACTGGAACTCGCGGTAGGTCCCGTCCTCTTCCGCCCGGTAGCCCGTCGCGTGGTAGACGAAGCTCGGCGCCACCGACTGGAAGTTCCAGTGGTTGCGGCGCTGCGGGTCGGACGTGCTGCAGCCGCTGGCGATGAGGGCGGTCAGGGCCACGGCGCCGAGGGCGCCGAAGCGCGTGACGGACCGATCCTTGTTCGGGGTGAGGCTCATGGGGGTCGTGGATGGGGCGGGCCGGACCTGTCCGGCTCGGGGAGAGCCGGTGGGGGCGGCTTCGGGGAGACCTGCGTGCGGCGTCCCGGTTGGTCCGGGCCGCGAAGTGTAGGGATCGTCGGGGGCGGGGGTCAACGCGCCGGGCCGGGCAGAGCCGTTCGGAGGCGTGGATCCCGGTCGGAGCGGTTCCCGGCGAGACCCTCGGAGTGGCCGCCCGCCCGGCGCGGGCGGGACGGCGAGTCGGACCAGCGGACCCGGACCTCGAATGACGGAAGGAGTCGGCGGGCGCGTCCGGGTAGTCTCTCCCGCCCCGACGGCCCCCTCTATCCACATGGCGACACCGGTATACAAGGCCCCGCGCGGCCTGCGCGACGTTCTCCCGGAGCAGATGGGCGCCTGGCGCTGGCTCGAGTCCACCGCCCACGAGCTGGCCCGGCGCTTCGGCTACCGCGAGATCCGGCCGCCGCTGCTCGAGGAGACGGAACTCTTCGCACGCTCGGTCGGGGAGGTCACGGACATCGTCGAGAAGGAGATGTTCACGGTCCGCAAGGCCGAGCACTCCTTCACCCTGCGGCCCGAGGGCACCGCCGGCACGGTCCGCGCCTACCTCGAGGCCGGCTACGCGAAGACGGCGCCCTTCCAGAAGCTGTTCTACCTGGGCCCGATGTTCCGCTACGAGAAGCCCCAGAAGGGGCGCGAGCGGCAGTTCACCCAGTTCGGCATCGAGTGCATCGGCAGCCTCGATCCGCGCCTCGACGCCGAGGCGGTCCTCCTGGCCGTGTCGTTCTTCCGCGAGCTGGGGCTCGGCGGCCTCGAGGTGCGACTCAACTCGATGGGCGACGGCGCCGATCGCGACGCGTTCCGCGAGGCCGTGCGCGCCCACGTCGAACCGAACCTCGCGCGCTACTCCGAGGAGAGCCAGCGGCGGTTCGAGCGCAACGTGCTGCGCATCCTCGACAGCAAGGACCCCCGCGACATCGAGCTGAACCAGGGCGCGCCGCGACTCGTGGACCACCTGGGTGACGAGAATCGCGCGCACTTCGACCGCGTGCTCGCGCTGCTCGACGAGGCCGGTGTCGACGCCGTGGTGGATCCGACGATCGTGCGCGGACTCGACTACTACACGCGCACGGTGTTCGAAGTGCACTGTCCGTCGATTGGCGCGCGCAGCGCCCTGTGCGGCGGCGGACGCTACGACCACCTCGTGGAGGAACTCGGCGGGCCCGACCTGGGCGCCGTCGGTTTCGCGATCGGATTCACGGCCACGCTCGCCGCGCTCGGTGACGCGGGACTGCTCGAAGGTCGCGACGAAGCGCCCGCCGACTGCTTCGTCGCCTCGGCCGACGACGCGACCCACGACGCGGCCTTCGCCGTCGCGTGCGAACTCCGGGCGGCTGGCGTCTCGGCCGTGTTCGACCAGGAGGCGCGCCGTCTCAAGGGGCAGTTGAAGCTGGCGTCGAAGGCCGGGCACCCGCTCGTGGCCGTCGTCGGTTCGGCCGAGCTCGCGGACGGCACCGTCCAGTTGAAGGACATGTCCAGCAAGGAACAGGAGACGGTGCCGCGCGCCGAGCTCGTGGGACGCGCGCGGGCGCGGCTGGCCGCGACCGGTGTCAGCGCAGCGGACGGATCGTCGAGCGCGGGCGCGTGAGCGAGCCGGCGCTCCTGTTCGCGCCGCGCGTCGCGCTCTACGGCGGGACGTTCGACCCGATCCACGCGGGTCACCTGTTCGCGGCCCGCACCGCCCTCGAAGTGGCCGAACTCGACGGGGTGGTGTTCGTTCCCGCGGCCCGCTCGCCACACAAGCTCGACTCCGAGCCGACGCCGGACGACCACCGACTCGCCATGGTGCGCCTCGCGATCGAGGACGAGCCGCGCTTCGCGGTCTGGGACGTGGAACTCGAGCGCGGCGGCGTTTCCTACACGCGCGAGACGGTCGCGCGCCTGCGTGAGCGGCGCGGCGACGGTGCTCCCGAACCGGCCCTCGTGATCGGCTCCGACAACCTCGACGGGCTCGAGCGCTGGCGCGAGGTCGACGATCTTCTGTGCGTCGTGCGTCCGCTCGTGGTGCCGCGCGCTTCGTCCGAGCACGTCGCGCAGCAGCTCGCGTTCCTGCGGACACTGCTCGCTCCGGTCGCGTTCGAGCGGCTCGCGCGCGGCGTGCTCGCGACGCGTGCGACGCACCCGGCCGTGGCGACCGACGTGCGCGCGGCACTCGCGAGCGGCGAGGACACGTCGGACTGGCTGCCCGAGCGCGTGCGCGAGCACATCGTTCGGCACGGTCTCTACGGCACGGCGGGGCGCCGCTGATGGCGTCCGTCCCGGGACCGCTCGCCGCGGTCCACATCGACCTTCAGTGGGGCGTCCTCGCCGCCGCGTTCGTCGTCGCCGTCCTGCTCGTCGCGCCGCTCGGACGCCTGTTCGTGGCGCGCGGGCTCACGGACCCGCGATCGGGCGACGCAGCGCTTCCCGAACGCAAGCGCGGTCAGACGCCGCAGCCGCTCTCGGGGGGCGCGCTGCTCGCCGCAGCGTTCGTCGCCGCCGTCCTGCTCGGCGCCACCGGCACCGTGTCCCTGCTCGCGATCGCCTTCGTGTTCGCCGCCTTCACCGTCGGACTCGTCGACGACCTCGTGCCGGAGGGGCTCGGGCCGCGCACCAAGCTGCTCGCCCAATCGCTCGCCGCCGCGCCACTCGCCGTCCTGTGGTGGGACGCCGGGCCGTTCGAACTCGCGGGGCCGCTCGGTTCCCTGGCGGCGCTCGCGGCGGCCCTCGTCGCGCTCAACGTGATCAACACCTGGGACCACGCGGACGGCTTGGTCGCGACCTTCCTGGCCTGCGCCGCGACGTTCGCCGGGGCGCCGATCCTGGGGGGAGCGTCCCTCGGGCTGCTCGTCGGCCAGCTCCGCCCGCCGGCCTCGGGGCGTCCGTTCCTGGGGGACGCGGGCGCGCACCTGGTCGGGGCCCTCGTCCTGCTCTGGCCCGCGGTCTGGCCGCTGCTCCTGCTTCCGGGGCTCGATCTCGTGCGGGTGCTCGTGGCCCGTCGGCGCGCCGGCCGACCCGCCTGGGAAGGTGATCGACGGCACCTGGGCCAGGCCCTCGCGCGCCGCGGCGTCCCCTCGGCCTGGATCGCCGTGGGTCAGGTCCTCGTCCTGTGGGCCATCTGGGCCCTGTTCGGTTGAGCGGGCGTCAAGCGCGGCCCCGCCGGCGGATTCCGGACCGCAGGACCCAGGGGCCCCTTTCTCGGCACATGGGCCGTTCCACCCACGGCAGCGACCGATAGGGGACGGACCCGATCCCGGCGCCGTCCGCGGACCGCGGTCCGCACGACTTCGCGGACGGCTTGCTAGGCTCGTGGCACGTCGAGGCGGACTCCAGAACCCTGGAGTGCGCCAGAACACCTACTCCACACACCACTATGCATCTCCACGTCGCAGGCGCCGTGGCAGCCCTCGTCGCGAGCGGCACGTACCTGGCCGGACCGGCTCAGGACGTCGCTTGGGAAGAGGTCTCCCTCACCGCCGACGCGCCCAAGGATTGGGCGCATCTCATTCCCGACGAGGAATGGTTCTCCATCAACGGACCGATCTTCATCGGCCCGTTCGAGTTCGCCACCGCGGCGAAGAACGAGACCAAGATCCTCGTCGCCACCACCGCGGGCGGTGACCCCAAGGCCGGGGTCAGCGTCAGCGGCGACATCCTCAAGCTCAAGGGCGAGACCTCCGAGGGCGAGCGCTTCTCGTACGCCATCCGCGTGCGCGGTGCGGCCAACGGCGGCTTCGAGTGGTCCCCGGCGGGTATCCGCACGGGCACCGTCGAAGGCAAGAAGGTCATGCTCTTCGACCGCAACGGCAACGGCATCTACAACGACCTCGGTCAGGACGCCATCGCCGTCGGCAACTCCAAGGGCGCCGCGCTCTTCGGACGCGTCCTGATGGTGGACGAGCAGCTCTTCCACGTCGAGGTGGACGAGCAGGGCAACACGCTGCGCTACCGCCCCTACGACGGCGAGACCGGCGTGATCGACGTGACCTCCGAGTTCGGACTCAAGGCCGACCTCGAGAGCGCCATCTTCAGCACCGCCGGTGGCGACATGTCCTTCGACCTGTCGGGCACCAAGGGTGAGGTTCGCGTGCCGGTCGGCTCGTACGAGCTGACCTTCGCATTCGTCGCCAAGGGCTCCGACACCGCCAAGATCGCGCGCGGCAAGATGGAGCTGCTCCCGGTCACCGCCGAACAAGGCGCGCTGCTCGAATGGGGCAGCGAACTCGCCGGTGCGCCCATGGTGCGCCGCGGTGGTGCCGAGGTGACGATCTCTCCCGAGTACCGGATCTACGGCAACGGCGGCGAGGAGTACTACGACTTCACGCCCGATCCGCTGCCCAGCCAGTACGAGATCAAGGACGCGGAGACCGACAAGCGACTGAAGAAGGGCAGCCTGCCCTCCGGCTGATGAGGCTCCCCGGGAGCGGACACCGTGAGTGTCCCTGAAAACGTCACCGTCGCCGTCGAAATGGAATTCAAGCACAAGCTGACCGGCAAGATCGTCCTGCGCGACGATCCCACCGATCCCGAGCGCAAGCCCAAGCCTGTGCGCCCCGTCACCGGAGGTTCGAGCGAGTAGGAGTAGGACTCGCACGAGCGCCCGGCGGCACGGCGGACCGTGACCGACCGGGCCCTGGCCCTCCCGCACTGCGCGGGAACGGGAAGAACGGCGCATCGACGCCACAGCGCGAGGGGCGAGTCCACACCGGACTCGCCCCTCGCTTCGTCGAGTGGCCCATTGCCGGTGCTGGCCGCCCGGGCCGCTCTCGGCCGAGCGGAGCCACGGGGACCCGCGATTCCCGGGTGGCCGGGACGCCTGCGGGGAAGGGTCGGCCCGTCGCTCGCGGCTCTGGACCTGTGCCGCGTCGCAGCGCGCGCTCGAATCGCGTCGTGCTGCGACGGTGCCGGCCGCGCTCGCGAGAGTGACGGACCTCGCACGGGACCGATCCATGCGACCTTTCGCGGCGGACTCGTGCGCTGGTCCGCGCTGAACCGCCCTCGCGCTTGACCGGGATCTGGCCCGGGCCGATCATGCTCGGCCCTTCTGCTGGCGCG
The DNA here is from genome assembly GCA_007750655.1 of Rohdeia mirabilis. Classification (GTDB taxonomy): domain Bacteria; phylum Planctomycetota; class UBA1135; order UBA1135; genus Rohdeia; species Rohdeia mirabilis. The sequence continues at coordinate 3,215,400 of CP036290.1, read as the reverse complement.
ACCCCGCGTGGCATCGAGCGCGGACCCCACGAGGTCCGCGTTCCCGAAGGCGCCCGAGGTTCTTCGTGTATCCCCTCACCGCGATCGTCAGCGACATCCATTCGAACCGTCAGGCTCTGGCGGTCGCTCTCGCGGACGCGGCTGCGCGCGGCGCGCGGCGCTACGTGTGCCTCGGCGACGTGGTGGGCTACGGCGCCTGCCCCGCCAACTGCCTCGACACGATCATGTCGATCACGGGGCAGGGCGCTGGCGGGGCCACCGGTCCCGGCGAACCGGCCCACGACACGACCGGCGTCGCGGTGGAGCGCGGGCTGTGCCTGCTCGGCAACCACGAACAGGCGCTGATGCAGTCGGCCGAGGACTTCAACCCCCGCGCCCGCGAGGCGATCGAGTGGACGCGCGAGCGCATCCAGGAGGGGGGGGACCGGTACTGGAACTTCATCGGCGCGCTCGAGCCCAGTGCGGTCGACGAGGCCGCGCAGTTCGTCCACGGCAGTCCGCGCGATCCCGTGCGCGAGTACGTGATGCCCAGCGACGTGCGCAACCCGGAGAAGCTCGCCGCGATGTTCGCGCACCAGCAGCGACCGATCTGCTTCGTCGGGCACAGCCACGTGCCGGCCGTCTACTACGAGGACCAGCGCTTCTTCCGCCCGCGCGGCACGGAAGGGCCGTACCGCGTGCTCTCGGCTCCGGGTGAGCGCGCGATCATCAACGTCGGTTCGGTCGGCCAGCCGCGCGACGGCGACGTGCGACTGTCCTACGCGCTGTTCGACGGCGAGGCCGTGACCTTCGTGCGGCTCGAGTACGACGTCGACGGCGCGCAGGCCGACATTCGAGCCTCGGGCGGCCTGCCCGAGTACCTGGCCGAACGACTCGGACAGGGTCGCTGACCGCTCCATGGCGCGGCCCACTCCTGTGGCCGTGCCTCGATCACGCTTCGAGCACCGCTTCGCAGCGTTCTCCCTCCAACTTCCCACCTCAACCCACTCGGACCACCGTGGAGAAGCGCGTTCCCCTCGCCCTCTTGCTCTGTTTCCTGGCGATCGTCTTCTTCCAGTGGACGCAGCCGCCGCCGGAGCCGCCCGTGCGCGACGTGGGGGATCCGGCCGTGCAGGAAGCGTTGGAGGGCGCGAACGCCGACGTCCCCGCGTCCGAGCTTCCCGCCGATCGCGTCGCCGCGACGGAAGAGCGCACGGAAGAGGTCGAGTTCGGGGGCGAGGGCACCGAAGGCTGGTACCGCGCGACGTTCACGAACCGCGGCGCGCGTCTGCTCCAGCTCGACCTGGGCAACTACCGCAACTCCGACGAGTCGCCGCTCGGCAAGGGATCGTGGGTGCGACTGATGCAGCCGGTGCCCGGTCGCGACGGAACGACGGGCTCGCTGGCGATCACGGCGCAGCCCTCGGCGCAGTCGCTCTTCCCCGAGGCTCTCGACCGGGTCCTGTGGCAGATGGAGGTCGAGCGCGACGGCCCCGACGGGCCGGCGCGCGGCGTCGTCTTCCGCTACGGCCCGGGCGGCGGGTGGACCTTGGTCAAGACGGTGCGCCCTGTCCCGGGGACCTACGACCTCAACGTCGAACTCGGCGTCGAACGCGCGGCCGACTCGACGCCGTTCCTCGGATCGATCGGACTGCGCATCACGCCCGCGGCCTGCATCGGCATCGAGTTCCCCGATTCGTTCTACCAGCAGCCGAGCGCGGTCGCGGTGGGCGGCGTCGAGGGCGACTACGACGCCGAGACCGAGCGCGTCGACCCCAAGCCGAAGAAGGTGACGGGCCCGCTCGCCGTCGATCTGCCGATCCAGGCCTTCGGCGCCCACAACAAGTACTTCGCCACGATCCTGCGGCCGCTCGACGACGCGTCGCGCAACGCACTGACGACCGTGGCCTACCGGCGCGTCGAGGACACCCAACTCGTGGCCGACGGCGAGCGCGCGTCCGGTGCGGCGTTCGACTACGTCGTGGCCGACGGCGTGGTCCAGTTCCAGGCTCCCGAAGCCGGCCGGTCGCGCGTCCTCAACTTCGCGCTGTACGCCGGTCCGAAGGACGAGAATCACTTCGTGTTGGCCACGTCGGCACATGAGGCGGTGCTCGAGGAGGACCTGTCGACGTTCAGCGGCATCGGCCGCTTCCTCACGTACGTCCTGCGCAAGCTCGATGGCCTCAGCGGCAACTGGGGAGTGGCGATCATCCTCCTCACGCTGCTGATCCGGCTCGTGCTCTTCCCGCTCAACCGTCGCGCGCAGACCGCGATGGCGCGCTACGCGGCGAAGATGAAGCGCATCCAGCCGCGCCTGGACGAGCTCAAGAAGAAGTACGAGGACGACCCCCAGAAGCAGCGCCAGGAGCAGGCCAAGATCATGCAGGAGGAGGGCGCGTTCCCTCCGCTGGGCGGCTGCCTCCCGATCTTCCTGCAACTGCCGATCTTCTTCGGACTCTTCTCGGCGCTGCGCACCAGCTTCGACCTGCGGCAGGCGCCGTTCGTCGGCTACATCACCGACCTGTCGCGCCCCGATCACCTGGTGGCGTTCGGCGATGCGCTGCCGGTGCTGGGGTGGACGCACTTCAACCTGCTTCCGATCCTGATGGTGATCCTGTGGATCGGGCAGCAGAAGACGATGCCCACGCCGACGGACGAAAACGCTCGACGGATGCAGCGCATCATGATGTTCATGCCCATCGCGATGGGCGTGTTCCTCTACAACTACGCTGCGGGCCTGTCGCTCTACATGATGACGCAGTCGACGTTCGGCATCATCGAACAGCTGGTCATCAAGCGCCTGTGGCCGGTCGACGACACCGAGCCCGTCCAGAAGAAGAAGTCGGGCTGTGCGCCGCTCGCCAACCGCATGCAGCAGATCGCGGAGGAGCAGCAGCGCCGTCAGGCCGAGCTGAAGAACCGCTCCGGCAAGGGCGGCGCCGCGAACACGAAGCGCAAGAAGAAGCGCTGACGCCGTGGACGCCCCGCGCGCGCGCGACGGCTTCTCCTTCACCGAGGGCTCGGCCGACACCATCTGTGCGGTGGCGTCGCCGCCCGGGGGCGCGCACCGTGCGGTGATTCGCGTCAGCGGGCCCGCAGCGGCGGACGTGGCCGAGCTCCTGCGCGCCGTCGACGGGGCGGCGGCCGCTGCGTCGATCGTTCCGTCGTCGAACGCGTCGTGGAGCAGCGCGACCCTGCGCGCGTCCGATCGGCACGCGTTCGACGCGCGCCTCTTCGACGGGTGCGGCGAACAGCCGGTGCTCGTCCTGTGGATGCCGGGGCCCGCGTCCTACACCGGCGACGACGTGCTCGAACTGCATCTGCCCGGTGCGCCCCCTTTGGTGGAAGCGGCGCTCGAAGCCGTGCTCGCACTCGGCGTGCGTCCGGCGCGAGCGGGGGAGTTCACGCGGCGCGCGTTCGCCTCGGGGCGCATCGATCTCGCGCGCGCGGAGGGTGTCCTCGAACTCGTCGAGGCCCGCAGCGAGAGCGAGCGGCGCGCGGCGACGTCTCTGCTCGCCGGCGGACTCTCCGAGCGCGTCGAACGACTGCGGGAACCGCTCGAAGAGCTGTGCAGCCTGTGCGAGGCGAGCCTCGACTTCGACGAGAGCGAGACCGGCCACGTGCCGGCGGAACTGATCGAGGAGCGCGCGGAACGGGTCGCGCGCGCGCTCGACGAAGCGGTGGCCTGGGAGCGCGCGCGTCCGGTGCGCGTGCGGTCGGCCTCGGCGGTGCTCGTCGGTCCGCCGAACGCGGGCAAGAGCTCGCTCTTCAACCGCCTCACGTCCGGTTCCGCGCTGGTCGGTCCGCTGGCCGGGACGACGCGCGACGCACTGGCGGCGACGCTCGCGCTCGACGGCCTCGAGCTCGACCTCTACGACCTGCCCGGGCTCCATCGGGCCGACGGCGATCCGCTCGATCGCGCGGCCCAGGAACTCGCGTGGCCGCTCGTCGAGGGGGCGGACCTGGTGCTCGTCGTGCTCGCCGCGGACCGAGTGGACCAGTCGAACCCGTCCAGTGGCGACGCGCTCGACACCGAGCTCGAAGCGGTCCTCGAGGCCACGCCCGCCGACGTCCCGCGCCTCTTGATCTGGAACCGGATCGACCGCCTCCCCGGGGGCGACGCCGGTCCGGTGGCGCCGTCGCCAGCGATCCTCGAGCGCGTGCGGCCCGTCGAGTGGGTCGCGACCGCGGCGCCGACGGGTGTGGGCCTCGACGCCCTGCGCGGCGCCCTCGGGCGGATGCTGGCCGGGGGCGCGGAAGGGGCGGCCTCCCTGTCGCGCGAGGTCGCCGCCCGTCACCTGCGCGGGCTGGACGGCGCGCGGACCGAGCTCGCGGCGGCGCGCCGGGCCGCTTCCGAGGGCTGGCCCCTCGACGCGGTGGCGAGCACGCTGCGGTCGAGTCTCGCGGCCCTCGACGCGCTCACGGGGCGCAGCAGTCCCGAGGATCTGCTCGACCGCATCTTCGCGCGCTTCTGCCTGGGCAAGTAGGGGCCTCGCGGGCGCGAGCAAGGCCCGACGGGCCCCCGAGATGTTGTGGTTCGACCGTCGCTCCCGGCCCTGCTACGCTACATCTGCCCCCTGTGGCCCACCCGTTCGCCCGGACGCACTCGTCCGCGCGACGCCGGCCCCGTCCGTCACGTTCCACCCATGAAGTGTCCCCGTTGCGGCGCGAACGACGACCGCGTCGTCGACTCGCGCGAATCCGCCGAAGGCGCCGCCGTGCGCCGCCGGCGCGAGTGCCTCGGCTGCTTCCTGCGCTTCACGACCTACGAGCGGATCGAGACCAGTCCGCTGCGCGTCGTGAAGAAGAACGGCGAGCGCGTCGGGTTCGACGTGGAGCGCGTGCTGGCGGGGATGGCCCGGGCCTGCGAGAAGCTCGACGTGCCGACCGAGGCCCTCGAGACGGCCGCCCATCGCGTCGAGGCCCGCTGTCAGGAGGAGTACGACCGCGAAGTGCCCTCGGCCGTCGTGGGCAACTTCGTCATGGCCGAACTCGAGCGCATCGACCACGTGGCCTACGTGCGCTTCGCGAGCGTCTACCGCGAGTTCCGCGACGTGTCCCAGTTCCTCGAGGAGCTGGAGCGCATGAGCGAGGTGGAGCGCAGGCCGTGACCCCCGCGGTCGGCCAGGACGGGCGCGGCGGCGCCGATGGGAAGGGCTCGACGGCTTCGAGCGCTCGCACGAGCAGCGTGCGCGGCATCACCAAGCGCGACGGCCGCCGCGTAGCCTTCGACCCCGGCAAGATCCGGGCGGCGGTCTGGCGTGCGATGCAAGCGGTGGGCGACGGCGACGAGGCCTTCGCCGAGGACGTCGCCGCAGTGGTGACCTTGGCGCTCGAGCGCGAAGCGTCGCTCTGCGAGGACACGCAGTGGTCGCCGACGATCGAGACGATCCAGGACCGCGTCGAACGGGCGTTGGTCGAGATGGGGCGCGCCGGCGTCGCGAAGGCGTACATCCTGTACCGCGACCGACGTTCGCGCGCACGCGACGCCCAGTCCCAGAGCGCCGCGAGCGACGTGCGGATGCTCGGCGATCCGGACTCGCCGCGCGTGCGACGCGCCGACAGTTTCGCGCCCTGGAGTCGCGGTCGCATCGCGGCGGCGCTGGTCAACGAGGCCGACATGCCGCGCGACCTGGCTGCGCGCATCGCCGCGGTGGTCGAAGCGCGCGTGCTCGCGTCCGGACTGTCCGAGGTCTCCACGTCGCTCGTGCGCGCGCTGGTCGACCACGAACTCGTGGCGAGCGGGATGGTCGACGCGCTGCGCCACACCGAACCGATCGCGCTCCCGCGTCACGACCTGCGGCGCCTCGCCTCGAGTTCGGCCGGTCCGGGCATCTGGGAGCCGTGGCGACGCGACGACGTGGTGGTCGGTGGCGTGCCCGCGTACGACGGTCTCGGCTCCGAGGGCGACCTGCAGGCCTCGGCGGGCGCGGAGGTCCTGCGGCGTTTCGCGCTGACCGAAGTGCTCGACCGACGCAGCGCGGAACTGCACGCGAACGGCGACCTGCACGTGAGCGACCTGCGCCGGCCGCAGCGCTACCTGCACCTGGGCGTGCCGCACGACCTGCTCGTGGCCGGTGCCTTCGTCGAGGCGCCCGAGGCGGCACTCGTGCGCGGAGCGGAGTTGCTCGTCAGCACGACGCGCGGTCTAACGTTCGACGAGGCCGGTCCGCTCGTGCGCGCGGCGTGCGAGCGCGGCCCCGCGGGTTTCGCGAGCTGGCTGGTCGCGCTGGCGGCGGTCGGGCGCGCCGCCGGACAGCGCATCTGTCTGCGCGCGGACGACGGCGCACCGGCGCGCGGCACAGGCGAGGAACTCGACTTCGGCCCCGAGCGCGCCGCGTTGGTCCTCGCCCTCGCGCGCCTGCGCGGCGTGCCGTTCGCGCCGCGGGTGTGGATGGACGTCGAGGGGCTGGCGCGCTGCCTGGACGAGGACGCGACCGTCCGCGAAGCCACCCTCGAGGGCCTCGAGCGCGGCTGGATCGTTCCGTCCTGGCACCGCGGCGAAGGTCGGCCGGCGGGCCCGGGCGCGGTGCGCATGCCCGGCGAGCGCGGTCTCGTGGCGACGGCCGGCGCGGTCGCGCTCAACCTTCCGCGCCTCGCCCAGCGCGTCGGAGCCTGGAACGAGCAGCAGTTCATGGAGGAGCTCTTCGGGCTGCTGTCCTGTGCACTCGAAGCCGGACGTTCGCTGGCCTCGTTCCAAGATCGCTGCGTCGCGCGGCGCGCCGTCGCCGGCGTCGGTCTCGACGGTTCGGACCCGACGTCCGAACGTCCGCGCACGCTCTTCGCGCGCACCGCCTACGCGCTCGTCCCGGTGGGTCTGCCCGAAGCGCTGCGCATCCTCTCGGAGGGCGAGCTGGACGCCGAGCAGGGCGCGCGCATCCTCGGTCTGATCGCCGAAGCCGCCGCGCGCTTTCCCGAGCCTGGTGCACCGCGGGTCGAGGCCTGTCCGCTCTTCGGTTCCGAGGCCGCCCGTCGTCTAGCCTGGGCCGACCGGACCGCGTCCGACGGGCCGCGCGCCCACCAGGCGTGGCTCTTCGCGGAGATGTCCGGCCGCGACGCTCTCGTCCGCAGCTACACCCCCGGATACGCCGCTGGCGCGTCCGCGGCCTGGCGCGGTGGGGAGGCCGAGGCCGAACTGGTCCGCACCCTCCCGTCCGGTGTTCTCCACCCGCCGCCCAGCGGCGTCGACGGCCTCGCGCCGTCGGTCCAGATCGAACGCTTCGTCTCGCTCCGGCGCGCGGCCCTGGCCCGCTCCTCGAGCCGCTCGGCGCTCACCGGCGAACTGCTTCCACTCGGTAGCGACTCGCTGCCACTCGACACCGGGCGCGCCTCGGTCTCCGACTCCCGTCCGGGCGAGCCCGGCCGGACCCCGCTGCGACTGCTGAAGGACGATCGGTCCGACGCGGGCGCTCCACCCAGCGCCGATCACTGACGGCCCCGCCCTCCCGCTCATCGCGAGCGGGCCCAAGACCCCATGCGACTGAAACGCCTCGAGTTGTTCGGCTTCAAGTCGTTCGCCGACCGGACGGTGCTCGAGTTCCCGAACGAGTTCACCGGCATCGTCGGTCCGAACGGCTGCGGCAAGAGCAACGTGGTCGACGCCGTGCGTTGGGTGCTCGGTGAGACCCGGCCCACGTCGATGCGCGGCGGCGAGATGACGGACGTCATCTTCAAGGGCTCCACCTCGCGGCCCGGCATGGGTCTGGCGGAGGTCACGCTCGTCCTGGACAACGACTGCAACACGCTGCCCCTGCACGGCAAGGAGGTCAGCGTCACCCGGCGCGTGCACAAGAGCGGCGAGGGCGAGTACGAGATCGACGGCAGCCGCGTGCGCCTCAAGGACGTGCGCGACCTGTTGTTCGACACGGGTCTCGGCAGTCGCGGCTACGCGGTGCTCGAGCAGGGCAAGATCGACGCCGTCCTCAGCGCCAACCCGCAGGACCGCCGCTCGATCTTCGAGGAGGCCGCCGGCATCAGCCGCTTCCGCCAGCGCCGCAAGGAGACCGAGAGCCGACTGAAGCGCGTCGACCAGGACATGGAGCGCATCGACTCCATCCTGCGCGAGCTCAAGAGCCAGGAGCGCTCGCTCAAGATCCAGGCGGGCAAGGCCGAACGCTGGGTCGAGGTGCGTGACAAGTGGCGCACGTTCGGCGTCAGCGCCGCGCAGCACCAACTGCACGACCAGGAGTCGCGCCTCGGGACGATCGAGACCGCTCTCGCCGATCACCGCACGAACGTCGCCGACCTGCGCGAACGCCGCGCGGGCGCCGAGACCGAGATCGAGGTCGAACGCGCACGCGTCGACGAAGCGGCGCGCGCCGCCGAACACCTGTCGCAGGAAGCGTCCCGCGCGGCCGCCGACCTGTCCGGAGCCCGCGAACGGCGCCAGTCGCTGATCGCGCACCGCGAGTCGGCCGAGCGCACCGCGCGCGAGGAGGCCGGACGCGTCGAGGCGCTCGGCGCGCGTCTCGCCGAGCGCGACGAGGAACTCGCCGCGGCCGATCGCGACGTCGAAGCGTTCACCGAGCGCGCCACGGCCCTGGGGCTCGAGCTCGAGTCCGCCCAGGAAGCCACGCGCCAGGCCGAGAAGGTCTACCGCCAGGCGCGCGATACGAGCCGCCAGCTCTCCGACGCCGTCGCCGAGTGTCTGCAGGAGCGCACCGCGTCCATCTCGGACCTGCGCCACGCCGAGGAAGCGCTCGCTCCCGCCGACGAACGCCTCGAGCGCGCTCGGGAGCTGCTCGAGTCGGCCACCGCGCGCGTCGAACAGGCGCGCGAGACGCGCACGACCAGCGCGCACGACATGGAGCGCGCCGACTCCGAACTCGTCGAGTGCCAGGGGCGCGCGGAAGCCGTGCGTGCCGAGCTCGACGCGCTCGCGACGCGCGTCCGCACGACCGAGGAGGAACGCGGGCGCCTCGAGATCGAACGCGCGTCGATCGAGAGCCGCATCCAGGCCCTGCTCGACCGCGAGCGCGAGTGGGAGACGCTCGAGGACGGCGCGCGCGCGCTGCTCGAACGGGCGGCCAGCGGCAGCGGTGAACTGCCGCCGCTCGACGGCATCCTCGCCGACCACGTGCGCGTGCCGACGCGCTTCGCCCGCGCACTGGACGCCGCACTCGGCGCCGCCGCGATGGGCATCGTCGTCGACGGCTCGCAGGAGGCCGAGCAGATCGGCGCGTGGCTGCGTTCCGGACGACTCGGTCAGGCGCGACTGGTCTTCCCCGAGCCGCTCAACCCCGGTCGCTGCGAACCCGGCGAGCCGGAGCTGCCGTACTCGCTGCGCGACTCGGTCATCGGTTGCCTGCTCGACCACGTCGAGGTCGATGCGGGCTACGGCGACCTCGCCCGCGTCCTGCTCTGCGACTGCCTCCTGGTCCAGAACCTCGACACGGCGCTCGCGCTGGCCGAGTACCTGCCCGGCTGGCGCTTCGCCACGCCCGAGGGCGATCTCGTCGACGCCGCTGGTGTCACGACGGGCTACGCCGAAGTCGGACACGGTGCGGTCGGTCGACGTTCGGAGGCCCACGAACTGCGCGAGCGCGCGGACGAACTCAGCGCCCGCATCGACGAATTGGCGCGCACGATCACGACCCTGGACGCGGAGCGCGAACGCTTCGAAGCGGACAGCGCCGCGGCGCGCGCCGCGCTCGAAGCCGCGGCCGGTCGCCAGGCCGCGTGCCGCTCCGCCGCACAACACGCCGAGCAGCGCCTGGTCGAGGCCGAGCAGGCGATCGACGAACGCCGCACCCAGGTGGCCGCGCGCGAGACCGAACGCGCCGCGCTCGAGGAGCATCTGAACGAAGCCCGTGAGCGACGCGATCGCGCGCAGGCGGCTTTCGAGACCGAGAACGCGCGGCTGAGCGGCGTCGAGGCCGAGCGCGCCGAGCTCGAGGAGCAGCGCATGGGAGCGGAGAGTCGCACCCAGTCCGCGCGCGTCGCGTTGGCCCAGCTCGAGGCCGACCAACGGGCCGCGGTGCGTCGCGCCTTCACGCTGCGACAGTCGGTCGAGGAGACGCGCGCCGAGATCGAACGCTCGCGGGGCCTGGCCGAGCGCCACGCCGCCGACGCGGAACGCAGCTCTGTGTCCACGGTCGAGATCGAGGCGAAGATCGGCGAACTGGAGGCCTCCGAAGCCGCCCTGAGCGAACAGGCCCGCGCGGCCCGCGACCAGGAACGCGCGCTGCGCACCCAGCTCGACGAACTGCGTCGCTCGGTCGACGGGATCACCGAGGAGCTCGAACGCCAGATGCAGGACGTCTCCCGTCAGGAGCTCGAGCAACAGCGACTCGAACTGGCGCGCGACGAACTGCTGCGCCGTTGCGAAGAGGACTTCAAGCTGGACCGCGAGTGGCTCGTCACCGACTTCGAGCCCGATCCCGAACTGGCCGAGGACGGACGTCTCGCGGCCCTGGTGGCCGAGTCCGCCGATCTCAAGCGCCAGCTCGACACACTCGGCCCGGTCAACCTGGAAGCGGTCGAACAGCTCGGCGAGGTCTCCCAGCGCCTCGGCTTCCTGGACGGTCAGCGCACCGACCTCGCGGACAGCAAGAGCGAACTCGAACGCACGCTCGAGACGATCAATTCCGAGAGCGAGAAGCTGTTCGTCGAGACCTTCGAGGAGATCCGCGACCACTTCCGCACGGTCTTCCGCCAGCTGTTCGGCGGCGGCAAGGCGGACATCCTGATCGAGGAGGGCGTCGGTGTTCTCGAGGCCGGCATCGAGATCGTCGCGCGTCCCCCCGGTCGCGAGCAGCTGCCGATCGGGCTCCTGTCCGGTGGTCAGCGCACGATGACCGCGCTCGCGCTCCTGTTCTCGGTGTTCAAGTCGCGCCCCAGCCCGTTCTGCGTGCTGGACGAGGTGGACGCCGCGCTCGACGACGCGAACGTGGGCCGCTTCCTCGGGATGCTCGACGGTTTCCTCGACCACACGCAGTTCATCGTCGTCACCCACAACAAGGGGACGATGGCCGCGTCGGACCTCCTGTACGGCATCACGATGGAGACGAAGGGCGTCTCGTGTCGCGTGGCCGTCGAGTTGGACGACGTGGACGAGTTCGTGCCCGAAGCGACCGGTGGGAAGGGCTCGAGCGACGGCGGCGACGAGCCCATCGTCGAACTGATCCCCGGACCGTCGGCGGCCGACGCGCGCACGAAGCGGCGCGTGGTGCGCTCGGACCGAGCCGCGAACCGGACGGTCGAGGAGGCGGTCGACGAGACGGCGGACGCGGACGCGACCGAACGGGAGGCCTCGGTCGAAGTGGGGGCCCTGGCCCACGCCGAAGGTGGGCGCGGCGACGGTGCGCGGCCCGAGTCCGCGGACGACCGCGGCGACCACGAACCCGTCTGAGTTCCGACCACCCTCGTCGGTGATCGAGCGGGCGCCCGAGTGGCGCCCGCTCGCGTTCCGGGGCCGATCGTCGCTCGCGCGAGGAAGGACCGCGGCGCGTTTCGAACCGCGACGCGGCCGGGGTCGGGGGTGTGCGACGTCGGGTGGACCCGGGCGTGCACCGTCGCTGCGGCGGAGCCTCGCGGAGCGTCGAGGGGCTCCCGTCGAGGTCGCGAGCGAGCCGTACCGCTGCTGCATTCGAAGCGTCGAGGGCTCGCACCGATGTGGATGCGCCGACCTGCGCGGACATGGTTCGCGCTCCGTTCGGATCGGCCGCGAACATCGCTCAGACGCTCGGTGCGAGGGGGGCTGCTCGGTGCGGCGCCCTTCGAAGGTGCCCGGGACCGAGGTCGGTACGCGGCACCGGGGCGGAGGCAGGGGGCCTTCGCCGCGTTCCTGGCCACGGAGCGGCGCGCCGCCGACGTGGCGACCCGGAAAGGACTTCCCGACCGTCCTCGGGCGCGTTCGACCCTTCCCGTGGCTGGGGGCGAGTTCCCGCTCGTTCTTCGGTCGCAGGTCCACGCGGACGAAGTGGACGAGGCGAGTCCCTCCCGACCGGGCTGGACAGCGACTCTCGCGCCGAGGGCCGCACCGCGACGTGGAACCGCCACACCCCACTCGGCGCCGCCTGCGAAGCGAACGCGAAAGCGTCCCCTGAGTCCATGAGCACGATCAACGAAGAGTCCCTGTTCGACATCGCCCGCGAAGGCGTTCCCAGCGACCAGTACCAAGCACTGAGCTGGGAGGGTCCGCTCCGCGAGTACCTCGAGGTCCTCGAGGGGAACCCGCTCGCGTGCCGCAACTCCTGGCAGCGCCTGCTCGACATGATCGAGCTGCACGGATCGGAGGTCGGCGTGAACGGTCGGCCCCGGCGCTGGCTGTTGTTCGACGATCCGTTCGACGAAGGGCGCGACGCCGTGTTCGGTCTGGACGAGCCGATCGCGCGCCTCGTGGACATCTTCCGCGCCGGCGCCATGGGGCTCGGACCCGAGAAGCGCGTGATCCTCCTGCACGGACCCGTCGGCAGCGCGAAGAGCACGATCGCGCGCCTTCTGAAGCGCGGACTCGAGGAGTACTCGCGTCGGCCCGAAGGCGCGCTCTACACGTTCACCTGGGACGTCGACGGCGAGGTGATCTCCTCGCCCATGAATCAGGAGCCGCTGCTGCTCGTGCCGCGCGCGACGCGCAAGCGCATCCTCGAGTCGCTCAACCGCCGTCACGACCGCCCGTACAAGCTGCACGTGGAGGGCGAGCTCGATCCGGTCAGCCGCTACTACTTCCGCATGCTGCTGAAGCGCTACGACGGTGACTGGGAGAAGGTGGTCTCGCACGTGACCGTCAAGCGGTTCGTGCTCAGCGAGAAGGACCGCGTCGGCCTCGGCACGTTCCAGCCGAAGGACGAGAAGAACCAGGACTCGACCGAACTCACGGGCGACGTCAACTACCGCAAGATCGCGGAGTACGGCTCGGACTCCGACCCGCGCGCCTTCAACTTCGACGGCGAGTTCAACGTCGCGAACCGCGGGATGCTCGAGTTCGTCGAGGTCCTCAAACTGGACGTCGCGTTCCTCTACGACCTGCTCGGTGCCAGCCAGGAGCACACGATCAAGCCGAAGAAGTTCGCGCAGACGTCGATCGACGAGGTGATCATCGGGCACACGAACGAGCCCGAGTACAAGCGCCTGCAGAACAACGAACTGATGGAGGCGTTCCGCGACCGCACCATCAAGATCGACGTTCCGTACAACCTCTCCTACGAGGACGAGGTCCGGATCTACCGCCGCCAGTTCCGCTCGGGCAACCTGCGGATCAAGGCGATCACGCCGCACACCCTGCAGATCGCGGCCCTGTGGGCGGTGATGACGCGCCTGTCCGATCCGACGCACCCGAGCCTCACCCTGCTGCAGAAGACCAAGCTGTACAGCGGCGGCGACGTCTCGGGCTTCACCGCCGAGAACGTGCGCGAGATGCGCGCGGAGAACGGCGAGGAGGGCATGTTCGGCATCAGCCCGCGCTACGTACAGGACCGCGTCGCCGCCGCGTTGGTCGCCGAGGGGTCGCACGTCGGGCCGCTCGACGTCCTCGAGGCGCTGGCCGACGGTCTGCGCCACCACAGCCTGATCTCGAACGAGGACCTGCGGAAGCGCTACACCCAGCTGATCTCGACGGCTCGCGAGGAGTACGAGGAGATCGTCAAGCGCGAGGTCCAGATGGCGGTCAGCGCCGACGAAGGTGCGACCGATCGCCTGTGCGCCAAGTACGTCGACAACGTCAAGGCGTACACGACGCGCGAGAAGACCATCGACGACCAGGGGCGCTCGCACGATCCGGACGAACGCTTCATGCGGTCGATCGAGGAACGCGCCGACATCCCCGACTCGCGCAAGGACGACTTCCGCCACGAGGTGATGAACTACATCGCCGCGCTGCACATCGAGGGCAAGAACTTCGACTACCGCCAGAACCCGCGTCTGCGTCGGGCGCTCGAGCGCAAGCTCTTCGAGGACCAGCGCGACTCGATCCAACTGACCTCGTTGGTGTCGACCGTGGTCGATCCGACGACCCGCCAGCGCATCGACGGCATCCGCGACCGGCTGGTCCAACGCTTCGGCTACACCAGCGACGCCGCGGAAGAGGTGCTGCACCTCGTGGCCGACCTGTTCGCCCGCGGCGACGCGAAGGACGAGGGGCAACAGTCCTCGGCCGCCTGAGCGAGCGCCGCGCCATGGGATCACCTCTCTACCGCATCCAGGGCGATCACAGTCGCTTCCGGGAGATCGTCCGCGGCCGCATTCGGCGCGACCTCGAACGCTTCCTCTCGACCGGTGAGTTGATCGCGCGCTGCGGTGAGCACGCCGTGTCGGTGCCGGTACCCCAGATCGAGCTGCCGCGCTTCGTGTTCGGTTCGAACGAGGGCGGCGAGGGTGGCGAGGGCGAGGGCGGCGAGGACGAGTCGAGCGGCAGCAAGGGCAAACAGGGCGAGGGACGCGGCGCGGCCGGCGAGGACGAGGGCAACCACATCCTCGAGGTCGAGGTCGAACTCGGTGATCTGGCGGACATGCTCGGCGAGGCGCTCGGGCTGCCGAACATCAAGCCGCGCGGCACCCGCGAGGTCGAGGCCGAGGCCGCGCGCTACACGGGCATCCGTTCGACCGGACCCGACTCGCTGCGCCACTTCCGCCGCAGCTTCAAGAACGCGGTGCGCCGCACGATCGCGAGCGGTGCCTGGGATCCCGCCGATCCGCGCGTCACTCCCATCGCCGAGGACTTCCGCTATCGAACCTCCAAGTCGTCGAAGAAGCCCGACTCCTCGGCGGTGGTCTTCCACATGATGGACGTCTCCGGTTCGATGGGGCGCGAGCAGAAGGAAGCCGTGCGCATCCAAGCCTTCTGGATCGATACCTGGCTGCGTCGGCAGTACCAGAACCTCGAGGTCGTCTACATCGTCCACGACGCGTCGGCGCGGATCGTCGATCAGCACACGTTCTTCCACCTGCGCGAGTCCGGCGGCACGAAGATCTCCTCGGCCTACGAGCTCTGCCTCCAACAGATCCGCGAGCGCTATCGACCCGAGGACTTCAACATCTACCCGTTCCACTACTCGGACGGGGACAACTGGTCCGCGCGCGACACCGAGCGCTGCGTGACGCTGCTGGAGGACGAGATCCTGCCGCGCGTCAACCAGTTCTGCTACTCGCAGGTGAAGAGCGCCCACGGCTCCGGGCAGTTCAAGAAGGACCTCGACGCGGCGTTCGAGAAGAACGAGGACGTGGTCACGTGCGCCGTGCGTTCGCGCGACGAGATCTCGCAGGCCATTCGCGCCTTCCTGGGCGCCGGGAAGTGAGCGATGGGCATCAAGACGACGCTGCCGCCCGAGCTGAAGTACCACGCTCTCGTGATCGAGGAGAAGGCGCGTGAGTACGGCCTCGAGTTCTTCGACGTCGTCTTCGAGCTGCTCGACGCGCGCGACGTGAACGGGATCGCGGCCTACGGTGGCTTCCCGGTGCGCTACCCCTCGTGGCGCTTCGGCATGGAGTTCGAGAAGCTCCAGCGCGGCTACTCGTGGGGCATGTCCAAGATCTACGAGCTCGTCATCAACAACGATCCGACCTACGCCTACCTGGTGCGGTCGAACTCGCTGCTCGAGCAGAAGCTCGTGATGGCGCACGTCTACGGACATGCCGACTTCTTCAGGAACAACGTCTGGTTCGCGGGCACCGAGCGCCGCATGCTCGATCGGATGGCGCACGACGCGACGCGCGTCCGGCGCATGATCGACGCACACGGCCAGGAGACGGTCGAGAAGCGCCTGGACGACATGCTCTCGCTCGAGGCGCTCGTCGACCCGTACCTCTCGCGTGTCGCCCAGCCGGACCTGGCGCCGCGTCGATCGCTGTCCGAACACCGCGGCCTGCGCCTCGAGAACTTCGGGCGCGACGCTTCTTCGACGCCCGCGCCGGTGCGCGCCGTCTTCCCCGAGGCCGACGTGCTGGGGTACCTGGTGCGCGAGGCGCCGCTCGAGGACTGGGAGCGCGAGCTGCTCGAGATCGTGCGCGCCGAGGCTTACTACTTCCTGCCGCAGCGCCTGACGAAGGTCGCCAACGAGGGCTGGGCCTGCTACTGGCACAGCAAGATCCTCACCGGCGGTCTGCTCGACGCGAGCGAGATCATCGACTTCGCCGACGTCCACAGCGGAGCGACGGCCGCCGCGCCGGGACAGTTCAATCCCTACCGCCTCGGCCTGCGACTCTTCCGCTACGCCGAAGCACTCGGGCACGACCTGTTCATGCTGCGGCGCATCCACAACGACGTGAGCCTGATCGACGCGCTCGTCGACGAACGCTTCGCCCTCGAGTACCACGGCGCGTCCGAGTCCGACGCGCTCGCCGCCCGCGGTCAGGGCTTCGACTGGAAGGCCTGGAAGGAGGGCCTGTTGGCCTCACTGACGTTCGGTGGTCAGCCGCGCATCACGCTCGTCGGGCGCGACGTCGAGGGCCACGGCGAGCTCGTCCTCGAGCACCACCACGACGGGCGCGATCTGCAGCTCGGGCAGGCGGGCGAGACCATGAAGCGGCTCGCTTCGGTGTGGGGCGCTCCGGTGCACCTCGCGACGCGCGTGGACGACGAACCGTGCACCGTCGTCGCCACCGCGGACACCGTCGACGTCCGCAACGGGACCGAAGGACCCGCCGAGCAGGCCCAGGCTTCTTGAAGCTTGCCCGGTGCGGGGGTCGGTGGGGACACTCTCACCATGGCACTGGTGCACGAGCTCTCCTGGTCGGTCTCACGTAGTGGTCTGCTCGCCGACTGTGCGCGCAGTTACTACAACAACTACTACCTGGGCTGGCTGGGTTGGGAGCGTGGGGCGCCGGTGGAGCGCAAGAAGGCCTACCGCCTCAAGAAGCTGCACAGCATGGCGACCTGGGCCGGCGACTCGCTGCACGTGGCGCTCGCGGACTGGTTCGCCGAGCGGCAGCAGGGGCGCGAGGCACCGGGGCCGGACTGGGTGCGCGACCGCGCGCTCGAACGGCTGCGCCAGGGCTATCGCGAGTCGCGCGACCGCGCCGACGAGTGGGATCGCCGTCCATCCAAGCTGACGCGGCTGTCGGAGCACTACTACGGCGAGGACTCCGTCGACGAGGCTACGGGCGAGGCGGCGCGCTACGGCAAGCGCTTCGTCGAACGAATCGAGAAGGGCGTGGCCTGCTTCTTCGAGGAACCCGCACTGGCGCGCTGTCGCGACACGGATCCGGCCACCTGGCTCGCGTGCGAAGAACTGGGGACGATCGAACTCTTCGGCACCAAGGTCTACGCCATCCCGGACTTCGCCCTGAAGGACGACGGCGCCGTGTGGATCTACGACTGGAAGACGGGCCGTCCGCGCGAGCGCGACCGCTTCCAACTCTCGCTCTACGCGCTGTACGCCGAGCAGGTGTGGGGGGTCGATCCGACCGACGTGGTCGCCGTCGACGTGTATCTGACGACGGGCGAACTCAGCGAGATGCGCTTCGATCGCGCCGAACTCGAGGCCACGCTGGCGCGGGTGGAGGAGTCGATGGCGCGCATGCGCGAGCTGCACTTCGACGCCGACGCGGGCGTGGGGGACGCCGCGAGGTTCCCGATGCTCGAGAAGGGCGATCCGGCCTGCGGACGCTGCAACTTCCGCGAACTCTGCGGGCGCTAGGCGGGGCCAGTTCGCGGGGCGGGATTCAGCCCTGCTCCCGCTCCTGCTTCCGACGATCCGCGCGCCCGTTCCAGAACAGGGCGAGCAGCACGCTGGCGAGCAGGCCCAGTCCGCCGGCCACCGGCACCCAACCCGGTGCGCCCGACAGATCGAGCTCGAAGGCCGTCGCGCTGGCGCCGGTGACGAGCAGCACGATGCCCAGCACCAGTTCGTAGCCCGCCGCACCGGTCACGAGACCCGCGGCCGTCAGCGTCCCGCGGTGCCCGTCGGCGCCGCGCGGCCCGGAACCCAGTCGGCGAGCGAGCGCGCCGATCATGATCCCCACGCCGAGGTAGGGCGGCAGGTACATGCCGACCGCCAGCGCCATCGACGGCATCAACACGCCGCGCTTGCGCGTGACCACCTCGACGCCGACCGCGAGGAGTCCGAGCAGCACGCCGACGCCGATCGGCCACCAGGGCAGTTCGCCGCCCAGCAAGAGGCTGTCCACGACCTTGGCGAACAGGTCGCCCTGGGGCGCGGGGAGTTCCGTGCTGCCGAGCACGTAGGCACCGTGCGCCACGTACAGGGCCGGCGGCACCACGAGCGCGCCGACGACGAGCCCGAGGAACTGGGCCATGAACGCGTCGCGCGGCGGCATGCCGCACAGGTGCAGCGTGCGGTAGTCCTGGCTCGAGTCGTTGGCCGTGCAGACCGCGACGCAGGCGGCGACGAGCAGCGGCACGAGCAGCGCGACGTCGTCCACACCGCGGCGGCCCATCACGACGGCGACCAGACACAGCACGAGCGTCGTGACGAAGATCGTCCCCGACACCGGCGACGCGGAGCTTCCGACCTGGAGCGACAGCAGCGCTCCGAGCACGACCATCACGGCCGTCACGAGCAACAGCGTCGGCAGGATCGCCACGGCGAAGGGCGTGAACCCGTCGGCCTGGACCAGCCAGGCGCCGATCCCGACGGTGCCGAGCACGATCAGCCCCAGGAGTCGCCCGCGCTGGTTCGGCGCCAGGTCGAGCAACGGGTCGTCGTTCGCCGTCCCGCCTTCCTCGGCCGCGAACGCACGGCCCGCGCGCACGAAGTTGTAGAGCGAGTACACGACCGCGACGGTCATCGCCGCACCACCGATCCAGCGCACCGAGCGGTCGGGGAAGCGCAGTGCCCACGAGTCGGCCGCGGTCGACGGGTCGATCGTCGCGAGCAACGCTCCACCCAACGCGTGGATGCCGCCGCCGACGAACACCGCGATCGCGGTGGGCAGTGTGAGGAGGCCCCCGATGCCGATGTAGATCGGACTGATGTTCAGGTTGAACAGCCAGGCCTCGCGCGACTGGTCCGAGTTCGCGAACGGCAGCGCGTGGAAGACGCCACGCGCCGCGCCGAGGAGCATCGCGACCTGGGTGGCGATGGCGGCCAGCACGCCTGTGAACAAAGAGGGCAGGAGCGGGGGACGGGCCTCCGGGTGCTCGACCGCGGCATCGATGAGCGTCTTGCAGGCGCGGGCCTCGGGCGCGGGCAGGCTCGGGTCGGAGAGGAACCGGCGCGTGGTGAGTCCGACGAAGCCGAAGCCGATCGCGGCGCCGACCAGGCTCGCCACGATCAGCTGGGGCACGTCGACCGGCGGGGTCGCCGCGAGGAGCTCGACCTTCGCGCGTGCGAGCTCGGCCAGCAGCGCGTCGCGCTCGGCGCCGCTCGCGGTCAGGGCGCGCTCGCGCAGCGCGTCGTAGTCGCCCAGACCCGGACTGACGCGGCGCGCCATGAGGATCTGGAGCAAAGGAGCTGTGAAGATCACGCCGGCCGTCACGGCCATGCCGCCCGAGCCCGCGACCTGCGCGACGTTGAGGAAGGCCGTGCCGGTGCCCCGCAGGCGGCGCGCGAAGGCCGCCCACGCGATCAGCACCACCAGGGGGCTCACGCCCGGGCTGATGCCGGCCTTCAGTCCGGCCACGGTCAGGGTGGCCGAGAGGACGGCGGTGGCGAGCAGTCCGAAGAGCAGTGCCTGGGTGCGCGAGGCGAGCATGCCCGGGAGTGTCCAGATCCGCGCGGGCGTGGGTCAAGTGCCGTCGAGCACGTCGTCCGGGCCGCTGCTGCGAAGCTGCTGAGCAGTCATCCTGGTCGCGGAGGCCGCCGGCGGGCTACCCTAGACCGTCGACACCCGCGCACGCGTCCTCCGCGAGGAGGCGTTTGCTCGGAACCGCAGCGCCGCCGGCCCCGTCCACCGAGGGCCCGCACCCATGGACCGTTCCGGTCGCCGCACCCCTTCGGACGCGGCCCGAGGTCCCGCCCCCCGCGCTGCGGCCCCGACCACCTGCCACACGTCCCCGAGCGCCCTCCGCGGTGCCTCACGCACCCGCCGTCCTCGGTCTCCCCCGATGAAGCTGTCGGTCGTCATCCCGATCTACAACGAAGAAGCCACGCTCGAAGAGCTCGTGGCCCGCGTCCAGGCCGCTCCGTACGAGAAGGAGCTCATCCTGGTCAACGACTGCTCCAAGGACAGCACGCCCCAGATCATGGCGCAGCTGGCCGAGAAGTACGACAACGTCCGTTGCTTCCACCACGAGGTGAACAAGGGCAAGGGCGGCGGACTCGCCACCGGTTTCGCGCAGGTGAAGGGCGACGTCGTCGTGATCCAGGACGCGGACCTCGAGTACGACCCGAGCGACTATCCGCTGCTGCTGCGTCCCATCGAGGATGGACGCGCGGACGTGGTCTACGGCAGTCGCTTCCTCGGCGGGAAGTACGTGCGCGTCCACCTGTTCTGGCACTACCTGGGCAACCGCGCCCTGACGCTCGTGTCGAACTGCTTCACCAACCTGAACCTGACCGACATGGAGACCTGCTACAAGGTCTTCAAGGTCGACGTGGCTTCGAAGCTCGACATCCGGTCGACGACCTTCGCCGTCGAGCCCGAGATGACCGCCAAGGTCGCACGCATGCGGGCGCGCGTGTACGAGGTCCCGATCAGCTACGCCGGCCGCGACTACAGCGAGGGCAAGAAGATCGGCCTGAAGGACGCATTCATCGCGGTCTGGGCGATCGTGCGCTGGTCGCCGTTGTTCTTCCGCCCGAAGTGGTAGCAGCCGTGCGCCGACTGGGTCTCCTCGTCGCGGCGCTGCTGTGCGGCTGCGGTGGCTCGGACGGCCCTTCCAGTTCCGGCGCAGGACCGACGGCCGGGGCGTCGGTGCACGGTGTCCTGCTCGTCGTGTGCGACACGCTGCGCGCGGATCGTCTCGACCCCTACGGCGGCGACGTGGGCACGCCCCATGTCAATCGACTCGCCGAACGCGGCGTGGTCTGGGAGCAGAATCGCGCCCAGGGCTGTTGGACGCTTCCGTCGATGATCTCGATGATGACGGGGCGCTGGATCAGCGAGCGCAGCCGGGGCGTGCCGAAGGACCAGCCGACGCTGGCGGACCTGCTCTCCGAGGAGGGCTTTCGGACCGGAGCCTTCGTCGCGAACGCGGTGGCCAGTCCCCAACGCGGTTTCGCGCGCAGCGTCGATCACTTCGACCAACTCACCTACTCCGACCCGGCCGACGTCGTCGCGAAGCGCTTCCTCGACTGGAAGGCCGGGCTCGATCTGCAGGACGAGCGACCGTGGTTCGGGTGGGTCCACTTCATGGACCCGCACATGCCCTACGAACCGGACGAGCGGTTCCTTCGGCCGCAGGCGCCCGTTTCCAGCGCCCAGCGCGACGCCTGGAAGCGCGCCGAGTACGAGATCGAGCAGTTCCTGCCCGGTAGTGCCGCCGCGCGTCAGGGGACCAACGGGCGCCAGTTCATCCGCGGCATACGCCAGGCCTACGACGGCGAGGTTCGCTCGTTCGACCACGGCCTGGGTCTGATCCTCGACGCGCTCGAAGCCTCGGGCGAGCTGGACACGACGCTCGTCGTCCTGGCCGCCGACCACGGCGAAGCGATGTTCGAGAACCCGATCTACCCGGGCGAGAAGGACGCTCTGCTCGACGACGAACCGCGCTCGCTCGCGCTCGGTCGCTGGCTGGCCTACGACCACAAGCACTGGTACTTCCCCCAGACCTGGAACACGCCTCTGATCGTCAGCGGTCCGGGCTTCGAGCGCGGCGTCGTGGGAGAGGGGATGAGCGCGAACATCGACATCCTGCCGACGATCCTGGCCGCGGTCGGCGCCCACGTTCCCGACGATCTGGACGGGACCAGTCTGGTCGGTCGCACGACGGTCGAGCGCGAGTTGGTGTTCGGGCACGGACGCGACACGACGGCTGTCATCGACGGCGCCGGCAACTTCTGGGTCGAGATGCCGCGCGAACTCTCGGGCGTGCGCGATCCCCAGCGCCCGAGCGGCCTTCTGTTCCAGCTGTCCCAGGGGCCGCTGTACCTCACCGATCGTTCGCGACAGGAACCCGAGCTGGCCGCGTCGCTGCGCCAGCGGATCGACGAGTGGCGGGCCACGACTACGCTGCGGACGAACCTCGACGTGGACGACTCCGCCGACCAGATCCTGATCGACCTGGGCTACGTCGAGGGCCCCGCGGGCGACGAGAGCGAGGACGCGGACGGCGCCGACGCCGACGGCACGAGCAAGCCTCCGAAGTCCGACGGCTGAGCGAGGACGCGTTCCGCGCCCGCCGTGACGAGCGACGCGTCCTCGAAGGGGCCCCACGCGACGCCCACCGCACGCGCACCGGCCGCGCGGGCCGACGCCATGTCGTGCACCGAGTCGCCGACGTAGACGCACGCGTCCGCCGTCAGACCGAGGAGTTCCGCCCCGCGTCGCACGGGTTCGGGGTCGGGCTTGTGGCGCTCGACGTCGTCGGCGCCGACCAGCACCTCGAAGTGCTTCGCGAGGCCGACGAGCCGCAGCCCGCGCCAGGCGGCGGCCGCGAACTTGCTCGTCACCACGCCCAGCGGGATCGCGCGGCGCGCCAGGTCCTCGACCGCCTCGAGCACGCCGGGGTAGGGGCGCACCAACTCGTCGTGGTGCTCGAGATTGAAGCTGCGGTAGGTCGTGACCAGGTTCGGAACCTCGTCGTCGGCGACGCCGCAGGCACGGAACTGCGCCCACAGCGGCGTACCGAGTCCGGCCACCAGCTCCGGACGCGCGAGGGCCGGCAGCCCGTGGGCCGAGAACGTGTGTTCGTAGGAACGCAGGATCAGCTCGATCGAGTCGATCAGCGTGCCGTCGAGATCGAAGAGGACCGCGCGAGTTGCGGAGGTGGGCGCATTCATGCGAGGTCGAGTTCGACGCCCTTCGAGCGATAGTAGGCCCACAGGTGCGGCCGCAGCGCGCCGTGGAATTTGCGTGCGATGCTGCCGCTCCAGGTGTGCTGCGGCGTCCCGCGCGCGGCGAAGTAGGGGGCGAGCGCCGCGTCGTAGTCGCGCACCGAGGCGAGAACCGCGGCGTCGCTCGGGTAGCGTCCTTCGTGGAGCACGGCGTCCGTCGCCAGGCGCGGCTTGACGTCGTTGCGCGTCGCAGGCTGTCCGATGCACAGCCCGAACAGCGGCAGGACGAGCCGCGGCAGTTCGAGCAGGCGGTCGACCTCGTCGATGCGGTTGCGCAGACCGCCGATGTAGCAGGTGCCCAGGTCGTGCGCCTCGCAGGCCACGACCAGGTTCTGGGCGAAGAGCGAGGCGTCGACCGTCGCGAGCAGGAAGGCCTCGAGGTTCGCGACCACAGCTCCGCCCGCCGCGCGCGCGACCAGGTCGTCCCGGCGCAGGTCCGCGCACACGACGCAGAACTCCGCGGCCTCGGCGATCTGGGCCTGGCCGCCGCAGAGTTCGGCCAGCGTCGCGCGTTCGGCCGTATCGGTGACGCGGATCAGCGAGTAGGCCTGCACGTTGCTCGACGTGGCGGCCCGTTGGGCCGCCGCGACGCAGTTCGCGAGCAGTCCCTCCTCGAGTGGTGCCCGCGCGAAGCCCCGCACCGAGACGTGGCTCGCGAGCAGGCGCAGGACGTCGGCGGCGGGGGGGCGTCGTCTGGGATCGTTCATGGTCGGGTGGGGGAGTTCGAGGGCGTGGGCGCGTCGCCGTGATCGACGACTCAGACCGCGAGGTTCGGCCCGACCGCGTCCTGTTCGGCGACGTGCACCTCGACGTGCTCGAGTCCGAGTTCGCTCAGCGTCGCGCGCGCGGTCGTCAGTGCGAGCTCGGGCGTGTTGTTCTTCTCGGAGAGGTGCCCGAGCACCAGGGTGTGCAGGCGTTCGCTCGCGAGCCAGCGCAGCATGGACGCACTCTGCTCGTTCGACAGGTGGCCGCCGCCCGAGCGGATGCGGTGCTTCAGCTTGGCCGGATAGGGCCCGTTCGCGAGCATCCGTTCGTCGTAGTTGAACTCGAGGTACAGAAGGTCCGCGCCGGCCAACTGTCGTGCGACGTCCTCGTCCGGGCGCCCCATGTCGGTCACGACGACGGCGCGCTTCTCGCCTGCCTCGATCCGAATGGCGTAGGTCGGACTCGCGTCGTGGGGGATCACGACGGCGTGCAGTTCGAGCGGCGGCGAGCCCGCGCCGGCGTCGACCACCACCGGCTGGGTCGGCGAGAACGTGGCCAGGTTCTTCGAGCGGCGCACGGCGGCGTTCGACTGGATCGCCGGCGCACAGGCGACCGGAATGCGCCAACGCCGCGCGAGGATGCCCGCCGAGCGCGTGTGGTCGAGGTGTCCGTGCGTGACGGCGATCATGTGGATGCCGCCCAGTCCGATGCGCGCCGCCTCGAGCCGCGCGTCCATGTCGACCGCCGGCAGACCCGCGTCGATCAGGACGCAGGCGTCGCCGTGCCGTACGAGGATCGAGTTGCCGCCGCTGCCGCTGGAGAGGACCTGGAGGTGCATCAGGAAGCCACCGTCGCGTCGAGCGCTTCCGTGTCCGTTCGTCCGCGCCGCGCCAGACGGTGCACCCACACGACCCAGATCAGGACACCGAGCAGGCTGAGCAGCGCGCCGAAGGTCCGCGCGCGTTCGGCGCGGTCGCGAGCGCTCTCCGCGCCCGGAGGTTCGCCGATCCACTCGGACGGCGGCAGGTCGTTGCGGCGCCGGTGCACGTAGAAGCCGTCCGCGTCGTACTCGAGCGTCAGGCGTTCGTGCAAGAGCGGCTCGCGCGCGAGGATGCACGTGATTCCGGCGCGGTCCAGACGCGGATCGTCGAGCAGGTGCAGGGCGGGCAGTCGCGCCACGCCGTCGCCCTCGCGCATGCGCGGATCGATCGCCTCGAACCACTGGGTCGTCGCGCTCTGCTGGAACGCGAGGTAGGCGCTGATGTCGCGCACGCCGTAGACCTGCAGCATGTTCGGCCGCGCGAGTTGGATCACGTCGCCGACGCCGCCGGGGGCCCAGCGCAGGACGCGGCCCTCGCCCGCCGCTCGCGCCACCGCGTCGAGTGCGTTGCTGCGCGGGAAGACCTCGATGCCGCCGAGGTCGCGCGGCAAGAGGTGGGGGCGCGACGTCACCGAGACTTCGGTCGCGAGCGCCAGAAGGATGGGGACGGCGAGTGCCAGCGGCCCCGCGCCGCGCACGCAGCGCAGAGCCAGCGCGCCGGCCGCGACCAGCGCGAACGAGACGCCGGCCAGGGCGAGTCCGCCGGCGAAGTGCTCGAACGCGGCGGTCGTGGCCTCGCTCGGGAGCAGCGAGCGCACGGCCTGCGCGTCGATCGCGAAGCGTTCGGCGAGCGCGCTCTCGAACCGTTCCGCGCTCGGCAGTCCGAACGTACGAACCGCGACCGCGCCGAGTGCGAGTGCGCTCGCCAGCACCGCCGCGACCGTGCGTACGCGCCGCGAATCCTCGCCCACGAGACGGTCGACCCCGAGCGCCGCGAGCCAGACCCACGCGAACCACGCCACCGAGAGGGCGCGCGTCGGTGCGCCCCCGTTGAGGCCCGGGAAGTGGTAGAGCACGCGCATCCCCGGCCAGTCCTGGGCCCAGGCGAAGGCCAGCGCACCGAGCGCGAAGGGCAGGAGCGCGCGGCGACCGGCGACCAGGAGGCCGATCAACGCGAGCACGTACGCCGCGCTGCCGGGGTGGGTGTTCCACTCGAGACCGTTCGCGAGCAGCGCCGCGTCGCCGCGATCGCTCTGCGCGATCCAGGCCGCGAGCGGCAGGTGCGCGGGCGGGTCGACGGTCGGCGCCGCGAACGGGTCCGGCACCGCTGCGGTCGCGAGCGTGGCGAACGGCAGCGCTTGGAACGCGACGCGTTCGGGGGTCGGTGTGCCGCGCGGTGACTCGAGCGCCGCCGCCGCGGTCGGCACGAGTTGGATCGACGCCAGGAGGACGCCCAGCCACAGCGCCGCGATCGGCGCCGTCGCTCGCACCACGGCCGTCCTCGCCGACGAGCCGCCCAGCGCGTCGCCGAGCGCCCACAGCGTCGCTGCGACCGCGACCGCCGCGAGCGTGAAACCAGCGATGGGCGGGAAGCCCGCGAGCGCCGCCGCCGCCGCGCACAGGGCGAGCAGCGGCAGTCCGCGCCGATCGCCGCTGCGAAATCCATGGAGGGCCCACAGGCACCACGGCAGCCACAGCGCCGCGTCCACCTTCATCGCGTAGTGCAGGTTCACCACGCCCCAACCGGTGCCCTGGTAGGCGAGCGCTCCCACGAGGCACGCGACCTCGGTCAGGCCGCGGCGCCAGAGGAACAGCCAGGTCCCGAGCCCCGCCAGGAACAGCGACAGGATCGCCAACCAGCCCGCCGCACGATCGGGCGCGAGGACCAGGCCCAGGGCGTTCGGCGGGTAGTAGGGCCCGTGGATCGTGTTCCCGAGCAACGGCGCGCCGAAGCCCCACTTCTCCTCCCAGGTCCAACTCGTCCCCGAACCCAGCCGCCGGCGCAGCTCGATCTGGTCGGACAGGGCCGGGAAGACGCGGTCGCCCGTGAAGCGGTTCGAACCGGTGTCCGCGGCCTCGGCGGCGTCCGGGTACTCCGAGCGCAGGGGCTCGTACTGGACGGGAGCTTGCGGCAGGAAGCGTTGTCCCGGCAGCAGCGACGGACCGATCAGGAAGAGCGGCACGACCAGGAGGACGAGCGCGCGTCCCCAGCTCGACAGCCGGCCTCGGTTCCCCGTCCACATGGGCGCCCAGGATACGGGCGACGGGCCTCCGCGCACGAACCGCAGGGGGCTCGAACGACCCCCGACGGGTAGTCTTTGGCACGCGGTCCGCCGACGCATCTCCCCCCGATGAGCACGACCCGAAACGCTCCGCCCGTGCCCGAGCACGGCGCCGCCCCGCGCGCGCAGCTGCCGTGGTGGATCGCCGTCGCGCTGCTCGCGATCGCGCTGCGTCTGTTGTCGGCGGGGGACGCGTGGAGTCCGGACAACCGCGACTTCCACGGGTTGTTCGGCGCCTTCGCCACGGGCGGGCCGGCGACTGACCTGGCCCAGCGGGGGATGTTCGAGTCCGGCGGCATGCCCTACCAGTGGCGCGTCGACCTGGCGGATGGGACGCACGCCACGCGCTGGTACATGCACCACCCGCCGGCGTACATGCTGATCTCGGCGGCGTTCCTCGAGTGGCTCGGCCCGTACGAGGACGCGCTGCGGATCCCGCCGCTGTTGTTCTCCCTGTTCTCGATCTTCGCGGCCTACCGACTCGGACGTGAGTTCGCGGACGAGCGCTGCGCACGCTTCGCGGCCCTGTTGATGGCCGTGATCCCGTACTCCGCGCGCGACGGGATGCAGACGTGGACCGAGGCCGCGATCGCGGGCACCACGTGCTTCGTGCTGATCCACGGCGTGCGCTGGATGGACCACCGGCGGGCGCGCGATCTCGTGCTCACGGGAGTCTGGCTGGCGGCCGGAGCCCTGCTCGACTGGCCCGCGCACTTCGTGTTGCCGGGGCTCGCGATCTACGCGCTGGTGCGCTGCGGTCTGGAAGGGAATTGGGGCCGGTTCGCCTGGGCCTGGACGCTGCCGCTCCTCTCCGGCCTCCTGCTCGGCGCGCACAAGCTGCACATGGTGCTCGTGGCGGGGACTGAGGGTGCGATGCAGGACTCGGGCAACACGCTCGCCTACGTGATGGATTGGGAGCCGTACTTCAACTGGGAGTATGCGCGCACCCAGCTCGGGTTCCAGCAGCTCGGCTTCACCGGACCGGTGCTGCTGTTGGCGGCGCTCGGCGGTTGCAGGCTGATCGCGCGCCGCTCGAACGCGGTGGCCATCGGATCGGCCAGCGCGATCTGGGTGTCGCTCGCGCCTCTCGCTTGGTTCCTGCTCGACGTCTCCGCCCTGTGGATCTGCGTGCTGTGGCCGATCGGACTCGTCGTCCTCCGCGGCGAACGTCCGCAGGGGCGCGGCGTGGCGCTGCTGCTCGGGCTCCTGCCGGGACTGTGGTACGTGCTGCTGTTCCCCGGCCGTTCGAACAACCACGACTTCTTCATGCTCGTGTCGGCCCCCGCGGTCTGCGTGGCGGCGGCGATCGGGGCGCTCGCGCTGGCGGACCGCGTGTCCGAGCTGGCGGCTCGGCGAGGAGTCTCGGCGCGCTCGGGAACTTTCGTGCTCGGGGCGGCCGCGATCGGTGTCGCCCTGCTCAGCACGCTCGTCGTCCTCCTGCAGTGGATGCGCTTCCGCTCGGACGAACTGCCCCGGTTGGCGCGTCAGGAGTGGCTCGCGCCCATCCTCGAGGACGAGTCGGCGGTTGTCATCACCCACATGAGCCGCGGCGCCTGCCTGCCGTTCTACTCGCGCGCGCCGATCGTCTACGGGACGGACAGCGTCGAGGCGTTGGACGGCTTCCTGCACGGGATCGTCGATCGGATCGAGGACGAACGCCGCGCCGTCTTCCTGTTCGACCAGTTCTGGGGCCTGCAGGATCCCAAGATGCAGCCGGTGCTCTCGAAGCTGATGACGATCGGCGCCGCGACCGAACACGTGGTCGACATCGGCAAGGGCCCGCAGTCGTTCTGGTTGGTCGAGTTGCCCACGGGTGCCGCACTCGACGGCTGATCCGATGCGCAGACTCTTCGCCGATCCCTTCGTCTGGCTGCTCCTCGTCGTCGCGCTCGCCGTGCGTCTGATCGGCGTCGACGACCCGTGGAGCTCGCGTATCTGGGAGGGCGAGTTCGGCGCGTACGCGACGGGCGGACCGGCCACGAACCTGGCGCAGTTCGGATTCCTCTCGACCGGCGGCGTGCCGCTCGAGTGGCGCGTCGTGACCGAGGGCGGCGGCGTGTTCGAACAGCACTACCTGAACCACCCGCCGACCTACATGTGGCTCGCGGGACTGTTCGTGTGGCTCTTCGGCGCGGTCGAGTGGGGGCTGCGACTGCTGCCCATCCTCACGTCGACGCTCGCGTGCGTCGCTGGCTACGCCTTCGCGCGGCGCTTCGCCGGCGTGCGTGCCGGGCGCGTCGCGGCACTGGTCTGGGCCTTCGCGCCCTACGGACTGCGCGACGGACTGCAGCTGTGGACCGAGGTGCCGATCGCCGCGACGATGGCGCTCGCCCTGCTCTGCTACGTGCGCTGGCTCGAACGCCGCGAGCGGCGCGACCTCGTGCACCTGTGTCTGTGGTACGGCCTGGCGTGCGCGCTCGACTGGCCGGCCTTCTTCTTCGGGCCCGTGATCGCGCTGCACGCGCTCGGTGTCGCCCGGTCGACGCACACGTGGCGGCCGCTGCTCGCTCCCGCGATCCTGTTCGGCGTTTCGGTCGCGATCCTGGCCGCGATCTGGGTCCACTTCGGATCGGTCGTGGGCTTCGACGTGCTGTCCGCGCGCTTCGACCAGGCGTTGGGCAGCGCCGACGGATCCGACATGCTGGCGCTCGCAGGCTCCGACGTGGCCGTGAAGCCCCAGCTGAACGCGGCCTTCTGGTCGGTCCAGCTGCACGGCTTCGTGGTGGGGATCACGCCGCCGGGGTTCGTGCTCGGCCTGCTCGGGCTGGTGCTGGCCGCCCTGTCGCGACGACCGCGGCGCGAGATCGGATTGTTGCTGCTCGCCGGACTGCCGGGGCTCGTGTACGTCGCGGCCTTCCCCGGTCGCTCGGCGAACCACCTGTTCTTCTTCACGATCTCGTTGGCCTCGTACGCGACCCTGGTGGGGATGGGGGCCGAAGGTCTGGCGCGGGGGGCGCAGGTCCTCCTCGGCGACATCGCGCGCCGCGCCGGGACCGTCGTCGCGCTCGCCTGCTCGGCCGCGATCGTCGTCGCCGGCCTCCAGCAGCACCTCGAACTGCGCGCCGTGTCGGCCGACGACGCGCTCGGCCAGCTGACGGCGGATCCGTACATGGTGGATCTGCTCGCGGACGAGCAGGCGTTGATCGTCACGCCCGCCGGACTCGGAGCCTGGCTGCCGTTCTACGCCCGCGGCCAGGTGGTCCTGATGCCCGACCTCAGCCCGGTGGTGATCGGCGGCCTGCGCGTCCGGTGGCTGACACAACTGGCCGACGAGCGCCGCGCGGTCGTGTTCCTCGACGAGGGCTCGGTGCACCATCCGAGTCTCCCCGAGTCGCATCGCGAGGCCTTCGCGGCGGCACTCGACGCGTTGATCGTCGGTCTCGAGCGCTTCGGTGAGCCGCACGTGATCGAGTTCACCGACAGCCTGGGCATGGAGCACCGCTTCAGCGTCCACGAGCTGCCGACGGGCGAAGCGGCGCGGTCGTTCTCGCCGAGTCCGCGCTGAGCTCCGCGGGGGCGAGCGGAAGCGCGACAGGCGCCCGGCGCGCCTACTTCGCCGTCGACGTGCGCCCGGGCTTCGTGCCCGCGCGCTTCTTCGAAGTGCGCTTCTTCGAGGCGCGCTTCTTCGAGGCGCGCTTCTTGGCCGACTTCTTCGCCGCAGGCTTCTTCGAAGGCAGCGCGAAGGCTTGCTCGAGGACGTCGTCGACCTTCTCGACGTAGATCAGCTCGAGGTCGCGCCGCGTGCTCGCCGGGATGTCGAGCTCGTCCTTCGCGTTGGCCTTCGGCAGCAGGATGCGCCGGATCCCCGCGCGGTGGGCGGCGATGACCTTCTCCTTGATGCCGCCGACCGGCAGCACGAGACCGCGCAGCGAGATCTCGCCCGTCATCGCCAGTTCCGGGTCGATGCGCCGCTTCGTGAGCAGCGACACGAGCGCCGTGAACAGCGTCACGCCCGCCGACGGACCGTCCTTGGGGATGGCGCCCGCAGGCAAGTGGATGTGCAGGTCCTTGTCCTCGAACGGCTTCTCGTCGAGGCCGAGCGCCACGGCGCGCGACTTCACGAGGCTGACCGCGGCGCGCGCGCTCTCCTTCATGACGTCGCCGAGTTGGCCGGTCAGCACGATCTCGCCCTTGCCGGGCATGAGCGTCGTCTCGATGAACAGGATGTCGCCGCCGAACGGCGTCCAGGCCAGACCCGTCGCCACGCCGGGCACCGCGGTACGCAGGCGGCGCTCGTCCTCGAAGCGGCGCGGGCCGAGAATCTCGGTCACGTCGCTCTTGCGGACCGTCATCGAGCGCCGTTCGTTGCCGGCGATGCGCGTCGCGACCCAGCGGGCGACCGCGCCGATCTTGCGCTCGAGGTTCCTACAGCCGGCCTCGGCCGTGTGGTGCCGCACGATCTCGAGCAGCGCCGCGTCGTCGAGCTTGAACTGCTTGAGCGTCAGGCCGTTCTCGCTGCGCTGGCGGTCGATCAGGTAGCGCTTCGCGATCTCGAGCTTCTCCTGCTCGGTGTAGCTGTTCAGTTCGATCACTTCACAGCGATCGCGCAGCGGGCCCGGGATCTGATCGAGCACGTTCGCCGTCGCGATGAACATCACGCGCGACAGGTCGAACGGGACGCCGAGGTAGTGGTCCTTGAACGTCTTGTTCTGTTCGGGATCGAGCACCTCGAGCAGGGCCGAGGACGGATCGCCCTGGAAGCTCTGACCGAGCTTGTCCATCTCGTCGAGCATGAACACCGGGTTGGCCTTCCCGGCGCGCCGCATGCCCTGGACGATCGATCCCGGCATCGCGCCGACGTAGGTGCGCCGGTGTCCGCGGATCTCGGACTCGTCGTGCACGCCGCCGAGCGAGATGCGGACGAACTCGCGTCCCATCGCGCGCGCGACCGAACGGCCGAGACTCGTCTTGCCGACGCCGGGCGGCCCGACGAGGCACAGGATCGGGCTCTTGCCGTCGGGCTTGAGCTTGCGGACGGCGAGGAACTCGAGGATGCGGCGCTTGACCTTCTCGAGCCCGTAGTGGTCCTCGTCGAGGATGCGCTTGGCGCGCTTCAGGTCGATGCGATCGGTCGACAGCTTCGACCACGGCAGCTCGACCACGGTCTCGAGGTAGTTGCGGAGCATGCCGTACTCGGCCGCCTGCTCAGGCATGCGCTCGAGGCGCGCGAGTTCCTTGCGGACCTCCTTCTCGATGTCGGCCGGGAGTCCCGCTGCACCGATCGCCTCGGAGAGTTCCTGGAGCTCGGGCGCCGCGTCCTCGCCGAGTTCGGCCTGGATCGTCTTCAGCTGCTCGCGCAGGAAGTACTCGCGCTGGGCCTTCTCCATCGTGCCGCGCGTCTTCACGCGCAGCTCCTTCGACAGCGAGAGGACCTCGATCAGGTGCGCGAGCTTCGCGCTCACCAACTCCATCCGCGGGATCAGTTCGGCCGTCTCGAGGATCTGCTGCTTCTCCTCGTTCGGCAGCTCCATGAACGTCGCGATCAGGTCGGTCAGCGCGGACGGCGAGCCCGACTCCTGGATCGCGCCGAGCAGCTCCTCGGGCGTCTCCGGCAGGAGCGACAGGGCCTCGCTGGCCTGGAACTTGAGGTGCATCACGCGCGCCTCGAGCGACTTCTCGGCCTTCGCCTTGCCCCGGCCCTTCGGCAGCGCGCGCTCTTCCAGGAGCTCGACCTTGCACACGAAGTACGGCTCGCTCCGCACGAACTTCGTGGCGCGGAAGCGCTTCTGACCCTGCACGATCACGTGGTGCGCGCCGTCGGGCGTGGTCACGTAGCGCACGATCGAGGCCGTGGTCCCCACGTGGTAGAGGTCCGCGGGGGACGGCGCGTCGATGTCGGCCTCGCGCTGCAGGAGCAGTCCGATCGGCCGGTCCGAGCGCATGGCGGCCTGGAGGGCGAGGATCGACTTCTCGCGGCTGACGACCACCGGCAGCACGACGCCCGGGAAGAGCACCATGCCGTGCACGGCGACGACGATCATCTCGTCGTCCGCGAGCGGCGCCTGATCGGTGTCGTCGGTGGCGGGTCGCTGGGGCGAGTCGAACAGTCGGCTGAGGTCGATCGCGTTGGCCCCGATGGGGAGGTCGATCACTCCGGTGGGCGGGATCTCGATCGTGGGCAGGTCGTCCGCGGGCACGTCGTCGCCGCCGTCCTTCGAGGGGGTGTCACCGTTCGAGTCGCCGTCTCCGTCGCGCTCGCGGCGGCGCGGCTTCTCGGACGCCTTCTTCGCGGTGCGCGACTTCTTCGCCGCGCGGGTCTTCTTCGTCGCACGCGAGGTGCGCGCCCGGGTCGCGGCGCCGTTGGCGTCGTCCGAGCGGTCGTCGTTGCCGTCCTTGGGGCCGTCGTCGTGGTCTGCAGTCATCGTTCGGTGGTGGGCACGCGGCGCAGCCTCAGCACGAGGCATCCCTGGACCTGATCGCGCTGTTCGAGGACGAAGCGCCCGAGCGGCAGGTCGATCTGCCGGCGGAAGTGACCGTACGGGGTCTCGAGGCGGTGGACGTGGGCGTTGCGGAAGGCCTCGGGGAGTCCGCGGTGCCCCTCGACGATCAGGTGGTTCTCGGTCGCGCGCACGGAGACGCTCTCGGCGCACGTGCCCGGCAGCGCGACCAGCACCCACAGCATCGACCCCTGTTCGAAGACGTCGACCGGAGGCGTCCAGATCGGCGTGCGTCCGCCGGGGGGCGCGACGCCGAACGCACGGCGCTGGAACTGCTCGACCGAGTCGAGCAGCGCGCGCGCGCGCTCCCACATCCAGTCGTCCTCGGGGTCGTCGTCCACTGCCGTTTCGCGGTCCTCTCGGGCTCAGTCGCGCCAGCGCGCGACGAAGACGTTGGTGACACCCTCGGCTTCGTTGCCGCGGTTCGAGCTGAAGGCCAGCCACTTGCCGTCAGGGCTGAACATCGGGAAGGAGTCGAAGCCTTCGTAGGTCGTGACCTTCTCGACGGCGTCCGGTCCGTGGGGGCCGCCGGTCGACGGCACCATGAAGAGGTCGAAGAGCGGACCGCGTGCCTTCGGATTCTCCCAGTTGCTCGAGAACAGGATGTGCGAGTCGTCGGGCGTGAAGTACGGAGCGAAGTTGGCGCCACCGAGTTCGGTGACCTTCTGGCGTTCCGTGCCGTCGGTGTTGCAGGTGTAGATCTCCATGCGCGACGGCTTGACCAGGTTCGCGTCGAGCAGGCGGCGGTACTCGTCCTGTTCGGCGGCGCGTACGTCCGGATCGCTGCTGAACTCGGTCGTGCGGAAGACCAGGCGATCGGCGCCGTGCGAGTAGAACGCACCGCCGTCGTAGCCGAAGGCGTCCGTGACCTGCAGGAGGTCCGAACCGTCCAGGTTCGCCGTCCACAGTTCCACGTCGCCCGAGCGCGTCGACGTGAACACCATGCGGTCGCCGGCCGGCGAGACGGTCGCTTCCGCGTCGTAGCCGGGCTCGGCCGTCAACTGCAGGCGCTCGCCCGTGACCAGGTCGCGGGAGAAGATGTCGAACTCGGGGTGCAGCGCCCACATGTAGCCGCGCGCGACGCCTTCGGGTGCGATCGGCATGCCGGGACACGTGGTCTGTTCGAGCGTCGTCGAGGCGTACAGCACCGACGTGTCGCCGGGCAGGAAGTAGGCACACGTGGTGACGCCGCGTCCGTCGGAGACGAGCTCGAGACCGGCCTCACCGGGCTTGGTCACGTAGATGCGGTCGCAGAAGCCGTCCTCGCGCTGTTCCTTGCGCTGCAGGACCAGGCGATCGCCGTCGAAGGCCCAGTAGGCTTCGGCGTTCTCGCCACCGGCCGTGATCTTGTAGAGCGCCGCGAAGTGCCTCTCGTCCTCCTCGATCAGTTCGTCGACACGCGCCAGGTAGGGGACCGGGCAGGGTTCGTCGGCGGAGTCGTCTGTCCCGGCCTCGGGCGCCGACGACTGCTCGGTCGTGGCGGACGTCGGCTCGGCCGGTTCGCTCGCCTCGCACCCGCAGGCCACGGCGGCGGCGAGGATCAGCGGGAACAGGGATCGTTGGTCTCGTCGCAGCATGGTTCGCGGTCGGTCGGGTGCTCCTCGTGGATCGGAGCGGAAGGTGGAGCGGTGGGCGGAACGGGGTCGGGCCCGGGCGGCGGGCCGAAGGGATGGCAGCGCAGGATGCGGCGCGTCGTGAGCCAACCGCCGCGCAGCACGCCGTGGCGTTCGATGGCCTCGACGGCGTAGGCGCTGCAGGTCGGCTGGAAGCGGCAGGACGCAGGAGTGTAGGGCGAGACGAACCGTCGATAGAGCACGATCGGCGCCGTCACCGCCCGGCGGAGCCAGATCAGCGCGACGGGAGGAGTGGAACTCACGCCGGTGGCCCCGGTCGCGCGGCCTCGGCTCCCGTGGTCCCGCTCGCCGCGGCGCCGCGTTCCCGCTCCTCGCGCTGTCGATCCTCCGAGCGCCGCGCGGCCTTCACGGCGAGCTTGACCAGCTCGCGGCGCGCGTCGACGAGGGTCACGACCGGCTTGGGCGTGGACCCGATCACCACCAGGTCGTAGCCGCTCGGAAGTCGGTCGTACTCGAGCCGGAAGGCCTCGCGGAACAGGCGCCGCAGTCGGTTGCGGACCACGGCCCGCTTGTCGACCTTCTTGCCGATCGACAGCCCCAGGCGCGTGCCGCCGCTGCCGTTGGGGGCGGCGGCGATCGTGACGAGGTTGCCGCGCGCCCGGCTGCCGCGGCGGTAGACGGAGCTGTACTCGCGGCCCTTCGTCATCCGCATCCAGGGGTGCAAGCGCGCGCCGCGGCGGACCGGGGGCCCGGTCGCAGGGGCGCTCTGGCGCTCGATTCCGCCGGCTGCCTGGATCTGGTCGTTCATCGTCGGCTCCAGCATGGCACCGACACGCCGCTGGCTCCATCGCGGCGGCGACGTAGGATGCGCGACGTGATCGGACACCTCATCGATGGCCGCCGAGTGGAGGGGCGCAGCTCCTTCGAGGCCCCCGTGGCCGGTGGTGGGCGCAGCTACGCCCGCGCGACCGCCGCCGACTTCCAGCGCGCCCTCGCCGCACTCGAGCACGGCAGGCCGCCCGCCGAGAGCCTGCTCGCGGAAGCGGCCCACCTGGTCGAGGACGATCTGGCCTGGGTCGACGACGTGGCGGCCGCCCTCGGCATTCCCGCGGAGGACCTGCCCGAGCGCATCGCCAAGGTGGTGCCCGTGCCGCCCGGGAGCGGCCATCGAGGGTCGCCGACGACGATGCTCCTGGCCGCGCACTGGACCGACGGTGTGGGGGAACTCGGGCGGCGACTCTTGGGCGCACTGGCCTCGGGGGCAGCGGTGCTGCTCCTGTCCGATCGACGCCTGCCCGAAGCGGCCGACGTCTGGGCCGACGCCCTGCTCGACGCGGGACTGCCGCCCGGACGTCTCTCGCTGCTGCACGGGGCCGAGCTCGGCGACCTGGCGAGTCGCGCCGACGCGCCCGATCGCGCGCGTCTGACCGTCGACGACGAACGCGCGGCCGTCGAGTTGCGCGCCGCGGTCGGTGAGCGCCGTTGGGCCTTCGACTGGCCCCAGGGCCGCGTCCGGCGGGCCGGTTCGTCCGGCCTGGAGACGCCGCGACGCGCTTTCGAGTCGGCGTTCGGGGCGCGCGCCGCACTCGGTGGCCTCCTGCCCGGGCGGACGACCGTGCTCGAAGTGCTCGAGGCCGAACACGCGGGCTGGGTCGACGCGCTCGTCCCGCTCGTCGACGCGGCCCTGCGCGCCGCGAGTGGGGGCGCGCGACGGGAGCCCGTTCCGTCGCCCGACGCCGCGCTGCGCCGCACGTTCGCCGACGCGGTCAGCCGCCTGGTCGAACAGGGCGCGACCCCCGTGGCCCTCGCGGAGCACCGCGGACAGCCGGTCTTCGCACCCTCGCTGTTCGTCAACGGCGAGAGTTGGATGGAGCCCGTGAAGCAGCTGCCCTGCGTGCCCGTCCTGGTGGTCCGCCGGGTGTCGGACGAACCCGCCTGAGTCGGTCGCGGCGGTGGGGCCGCTCCTTCTGTACTCCCGTGCTTCGAGCGCTCCGCTCCTCCGCATGCAGCTCCGGCGGTCCCGAGCCGCAGCGATCCGGCGCGCCACCCGCGGACCGAACCTGGCTCCGTCGCGGCTCGGACGTCCCACGCGGCGGGCCCAGGGTCGGATCCCCGGCTCCGGCGGGCTAGACTGGGGGCAGAGAGGAGCGGGCGCCCAGCGCCACCTCCGGGCCCCTCGTGCGTCGTACACGGCCGTTCCCACCGGGAGCGCCGGACGCGAGCACCGGGGCCCTCGGGCTTTCCGATCCCGCAGCCGGGCAGGCGCTGCGGGGGCTGCTGATCGACCCCGTCCCGAAGTGCCGCGCAGGTGGCACCGAGCTCGGACGGACCGTGCCCGGATCAGCGCCTTTTCGAGCTTGCCCACAGCGAGCGGCGTCCCGACAGGGGAGCGCCGCCCAGCCCACTGCACTGCGATGTTGGAACCGAACCGCGTACACGGCGTCCTGAAACGCCACCAACTGGCCGACGGCTACCCGTTCGTCCTGGACCTCGAAGGATCCCACGGCGTCTGGATGCGCGACGCCGTGTCGGGGAAGGAGTACCTCGACTGCTTCACGTCCTTCGCGTCGTGGCCGATCGGCTACAACCACCCGAAGATGAACGACGGAGCCTTCGTGGAGGAGCTGACGCTCGTCGCGAAGAACAACCCCGCCAACTCCGACCTCTACACGTCGTCGATGGCGGAGTTCGTCGAGACCTTCGCGACGCACGTCACGCCCGAGGGCTACCCGCACCACTTCTGGGTGGCGGGTGGATCGCTCGCGGTCGAGAACGCGATGAAGACGGCCTTCGACTGGAAGGCGCGCACGCTCGGACGCACGTCGATGCTCGACGACGTCAACGACTTGGTCGTCCTGCACTTCAAGCAGGCCTTCCACGGTCGCTCCGGCTACACGATGAGCGTCACGAACACGGTCGCCGACAAAGTCGGCCTGTTCCCGAAGTTCGACTGGCCGCGGGTGCACAACCCGGCCATCCGCTACGACGCGAACGGTGAGATCGCGAACGACATCGAGGCGGAAGAGGCCAAGGCCTGCGCCGAGATCGATGCCGCTTTCGCCAAGTACGGCAAGAAGGTCGCGGCGATCCTGCTCGAACCGATCCAGGGCGAGGGTGGCGACAACTACTTCCGTCCCGAGTTCCTGCAGAAGCTGCGCGCGTACGCGGACGAGCAGGAGGCGCTCCTGATCTTCGACGAGGTCCAGACGGGCTTCTTCGGAACCGGGCGTCCGTGGATGTGGCAGAACTACGGCGTCGCGCCCGACGTGGTGGCTTTCGGCAAGAAGACCCAGGTCTGCGGCATCTACGCGAACCGTCGCGTCGAGAGCGTCGTGGACAACGTCTTCCACAAGAGCAGCCGCATCAACTCCACCTGGGGCGGCAACCTCGTCGACATGGTGCGCGCCAAGCGCTTCATCCAGATCATCGAGCAGGACGGCCTGTGCGCGAACACCGCCGAACGCGGCTGCCAGGTCCTGGGTGGTCTGCAGAACGTCGCGCGCGAGCACGGCCAGATCTCGAACGTGCGCGGCATCGGCACCTGGCAGGCGTTCACCTGCGAGAGCGCCGACGCGCGCAATGCGATGCTGAACTCGATGCGCGACCACGGTCTGTTGGCGTTGGCCTCGGGCCCCGACTCGGTCCGCCTGCGCATGCCCTTGATCCTCTCGGCCGCCGAGGCCGACATGGTCGTCGAGCGCGTCGCCGCTGCGATCCCGGCGGCGGCGAAGGCCTGAGGCTCGCGAGGCCGCGGCCGCCTCGGCGCTCGCGGTCGGAACGGAACGAGCGCCGCTCTTCGCCATGGCGAGGAGCGGCGCTCGTGCGTTCCGGGCCCGGTCCGAACGGGCGTGCCGCGCTCAGAGCCCGCGGCGGCGGACCGCGATCAACGCGGCCACGCTCGACAGGAGCGCGATGATCGCCCAGTTCGAGCCGCCCTCGTCGTTCGACGCGTCACCTGTGTTCCTCGTCGGCTTCGGGGCTGCTTGCGTCGTGCGCGGAGGTCCCGTCGGTGCGATCGTTGTCGGCGCGCGGTCGAAGCTGCGCCCGCCGCCCGAGAAGAGGGCGAGCTTGCGCTCGTAGAGATCGTCCCCGTCCACCTCGAGCGGCTGGATCAGAGCGCGGGCGAGGCTCGGCGTACTGGTGCGGAACGCGGCCCCGTTCTCGTCGATGCCCGAGATCGTCAGCGGCTCGAGCGCGGGGTGCATGCGCTCGCGCTCGCGCTCTTCGAGGATCGCGCGGAAGTCCTTGGGGAGCGGCTCGTCCGCGCGCGGTTCGACCGGCGGGTTGAGCAGCTGGTCGTTCCGCCCACGGATCTCGTCCGGGTTCGGTTCTTCGACCTTCTCGGCGGCCTTCTCCACCCGGGCCTCCTGCGACCGATCCACGCGCTGTTTTGCGCGTTGAGCGGTGGCCGGGGACGCCAGGAGTGTGAGGACCAGGGTGGTGAGGACCACGGCGCCGCTGCGCCGCCGACGAGCGTTCACGGGGCGACCTCACCGCGGTTCGGGTCCGTGTCCAGCTTGCGCCACATCAGGATCTGGGGCGGGCGGACGATCTGGGGCAGCAGCTTGCCGGCCTTGCCGGTGACGCCGCCGAGGAGGCGACAGTCGTAGTTCATCTCGACCGACGGCGTGCCGTAGACGATGTTCTCGTTGCGGCTGATCACGGCGCCGTTGATCTGCGCCGGAGCGCCGCCGAACACCGTCCAGCAGAACGAGTGGTTGGTGTACATCACCGCGTCGAGTCGGCCGGCGTAGAGCGTCGCGATGTCGCTGTACTTCGAGACGCCCCCGAGCGGCACGTTGCCACCGAACTGACCCGAGTTGATCGACTTGGTCAGCGTGACGTCGGTGAGCGTCGTCTGGGTGTCGTAGGTGCCATCGCCGTCGATGTCCTCGCCGCTGCCAGGGATCGGATCGCCGACCGAGTAGCCGGCCGGGATCAGTCCGAGCTCGTCGTCGGTCTCGCTGTAGGTCTCGACGGTCCAGATTCCGTCGCCCTCGAGCACGTCGTCGTCGGCCGTGCCGAGGATGCCGTCCTTGCCGGCCTTGGTGTTCGGGATGCCGTCCTCGCCCGCGTCCTCGACCGAACTGTTGAGCGACGACTTCATCCAGCCGCCGACGTACTTCTTCCAAGTCTTGTGCGTGTGGTCCCCGACGACGATGTTCTCGGCCGAGTAGAGCCCGAGGAAGTCCTTGTCCCAGTTGGCCGTCAGCCAGGCCTCGGTCTCGGCCTGGGTGGTGTCCGCTGGACGCACCGAGGTCGGCGGGTTGGCGTACTCGAGCGAGTCCGGGATGTAGACGTTGCCGCTCGCGAAGATCGAGCCCTGACCGGTGACCGTGCCGTAGATGATCACGTCGCCGTCGATGACCACGGGACCGTCCAGGACGATCGGATCGGCCGGCGTTCCGTAGAGGAAGATGTCTCCCTTCTCGCCCGGCTCGTCGCCGTAGACGGCGTTCGTCATCGTCACACCGCCGATCGTGATGCTCGAACCCTCTTCCGTCGCGATGTCGACGTACTGCGAGAGGTCGGACAGGTTGGGCATCTCGACCTGGTCGTCGAACTCGTGCTGGTTGCGCGCCTCACCGCCGATGCCGCGGACGTTCGCCGAGTTGGCGATGTCCCAGCCGGACCAGATGCCGCCGTCCTCGCCGTCGAGAAGTCCGTCGCCGTTGCTGTCCTGGTAGCCGGTCAACGTGACGGTCGCACCATCGGCGTTCACGGCCTCGTACGCGGGCTGACCGTTGATCGTGGGCTTGTAGCCACCCGCGTCGAACTGTCCGTTCGAGCGCACGTTGCCGTTCACGTCGATGGTGTTGCCGTAGAGCCAGCCCCAGTTGTTGATGAAGTAGGCGTAGTTGAAGACCTCGCTCGGCTCGAGCTGGTAGCGCACCGTGGTGGAGACCGACTCCCACTGGTCCAGCGTCTGGTTCGGGCCGAGGTTGCGCGGGTGATCGGGCAGGTAGCCCGTGGCTTCGACCCGCAGCGTGATGCGATCGGCCGCCTGATCGAGGAGTGTGAGCGTGACCGAGTAGGCGCCGACCTGGGCCCCGTCGTCCATCAGCGAGACGGCGTCGAACGGTCGGAACTGGGTCTCGCCGCCGAACAGGTTGACGACGTTCTCGAGCGGAGCGGTCGCGCCCGCGCGTTCGATCGCTCCGGCCACGAGCTGAAGGCCGCGTTCGACGCCCGACTCGGCCAGGTACTGTGCGCGCACGTCGTCGATCGATCGGCGCGAGTCGCGCACCTCGATCCGCGACATGGCCAGGGTCGCCATGGTCAGTCCGACCATGCCGATGAAGACGACCAACGTCGCCGCCAGGGCCATGCCGCTGCGGGCGGGGTCGCTGGAGGGGCGGATTCGCATTCGGCGTTCAGTTGCGGGTGCGCACATGGATCACGGCCTCCTGGTTCACGTCGTTCTCGTCGGCGGGCAGGCGTACGGTCAGGACCCAGAGCGAACCCGTGTCGTCCGCGACGAATCCCGGCTGGCCGGCCGCGGTGCTGATGCGGTCGATGAGGACCTCGCGCAGTTTCAGCTCGTTCGCTTCGGTCTCGATGTAGCGCACGAGGCAGCGCTGCCCACCGGTGTTCGGTACGACCTCGGGCACGTACTTCAAGTGCCAGTCGGCCTGCGCGCGCTCGGTCTCGGTCTTGCCGAGGCGCTTGTCGTAGGCGCCCCAGGCCACGCCGAGGTCCGTCACGACCGGGACCTGGAACGTCAAGGTGCTGAAGCCCTGTTCGTCGACCTCGTGCACGACGGCGGCGAGGTTCGCGTAGCCGATCTCCTCCTCGAGTGCTGCGCAGGCGTCGTGGAGGGCGCGGGTCTCGACGACCGTGCGCGACATCGACTGCTCCGCCCGGATGCCCATCGAGGCCGCGCTCACCATTCCGTACGCGATGACCGTGAACAGGAGCGACGCGATCGAGATCTCGATGATCGTCATGCCGCGGCGACGGGGAGACGACGCGCGTTCGCTGTGGAGCAGCTTCATCGCGCGCTCCGCAGGCTGACGACGCGCCCGACCTCGCGGCCGGTGTCGATCTCCGTCGCGATGGCTCGCACCTGGACGAGGTCGACTTCCGCCTGGAACGTCTCGATCGTGACGCGCACGCGCGAACTCTCAGCGTTCGTCCCGTCGAACACCTGGTTGCCGTTGAGCGACAGCAGGTTGCCGTAGGGTTGGGCCGCGACGTCCTCCATCACCGTGTCGAGCAGGAGGCCGACGCTGCGCAGGTCCTGGGCGCGTTCGGTGGCCGAGAAGCTCGACAGGAACGCCGCGTTGCTGACCACCATGATCGAAGCGACGATCACGGCGGCGATCGCGACCTCGAGCAGGGTCATGCCACGTCGGTCGAGCGACGCGGCGCAGGAGTGGGGGTGTCGGAGCCTCATGCGGGTGGGGGGACCCCGATCAGGGGGTCCTGGCATTCGGTCCGAGATCGACCGCGATCAGGAGCGGTCTGAAGTTGGATCGTTCGAATCCTCGAATCGCCGGCCGGGGCGCCGTCCGGCGGGCATCGCGCTCCCCCGGCCCAGGGCCTTCACGGGTCCCGCGACCCGAGCGCCGAGGATCGGAACCCTCGGGGAGGGGGCGGGGGCACGCGAGGCCGGTTCCCCGGTCGCAGGAGGGGGCGCCGGCTCGCCTCGGACCCAACGGCCAGCTCGACGACGCGGGGCGACCGCTCGTCCGCCCGGCTCGGGAGCGGTGCGGTTCGCCGGCCCACCCGTCGGAAGGATCTGCGCGCGGATCTGCGGGCGGCGCGCGACCCGGGGCGAGGCGGGTGCTGGATGCGACGCCGTGCTGCCCTCGCTCGTGTGGCCTGGAGCCGGGAGCCCGCGAACCGGCACCCAGGCTCCCCCGGGCGTCCGACCTCAGACGGTCGCCACGCGGCGCCGCAACTGCCCGCAGGCCGCGTCCGCGTCGAGCCCTTTCGACCAGCGCACGGTGGCGACCAGTCCACCGGCCTCGAGGGCCTCGCGGAACTGCTCGGGGCCGCCGCGCC
This sequence comes from Rohdeia mirabilis, assembly GCA_007750655.1. Classification (GTDB taxonomy): domain Bacteria; phylum Planctomycetota; class UBA1135; order UBA1135; genus Rohdeia; species Rohdeia mirabilis. The sequence continues at coordinate 3,172,764 of CP036290.1, read as the reverse complement.
GCGGTCGGTGGAAGCGGTCGCCGGGCACCGGGTTGTACGGGATCAGGTTCACCGTGCAGCGGCGGCCGCGCAGGCGATCGACGAGCGCCCGCGCGTGGTCCTCGGTGTCGTTGTGCCCGCCGAGCAGAACGTACTCGTAGGTGATCTCGCGCCCGGTCGCACGGAACCAGTGGTCGCCGGCCAAGAGCACCTCCTCGACCGGCGTCTCGGCCATCAGCGGTACGAGTTCGGCCCGTTGGGCGTCGAACGGCGTGTGCAGGCTGATGGCGAGCTGGAAGCGCGGGCGCGTGCGGGCGAGCTTCTCGAGGCGCGCGGGGAAACCGACGGTGGAGACGGTGATCGAGCGGGCGCCGAGGCCCATCTCGGCCCGCACCACGTCGAGCGCCGGGATCAGCGCGGGCAGGTTGAACAGGGGCTCGCCCATGCCCATCACGACCGTGCGCGCGATCTTGCCGATGGCGAGTCCGCGCACGAACTGCTCGAGGATCTCGGCCTTCGAGAGGTTGCGTTCGAGGCCACCGAGGCCGCTGGCGCAGAACGGACAGCCGACGGGGCAGCCGACCTGGGTCGACACGCACAGCGTCGCGGCGCGGCCGGACTTGGTCGACGGAATGTGGACGGTCTCCGCGCTGCCGAGCGGCGCGCCGTCGGCCCGGGTGAAGCGCGTCAGCAGCTTGACCGCGCCGTCCTTCGAGCGATTGCGCGCGGCCTCGGTGCCGGTCAGCACCGGGTGCCGCTCGGCGAGCGCCTCTCTCAGGCCCGCGGGCAGGTCGGTCATGCCGTCGTAGTCGAGCACGCCGCGCTCGAAGACGTGGCGCCGGATCGAACGCGCGTGGAACGCTCGCCCGCCGAGCTCGGCGACGGCCGCAGCGGTCTCCTCGGGGCTCAGGTCGAGCAGGGGACGCGGCTCCTCGTCGTCCTGTGCGCGCTCCGGTTCGTCGTCCGCGTTCACGCGCCTTGACCGGCGGTCATGCCCCGGCGCAGCGCGTCCGCGATCTCGTGTGCCGCGGCGCGCGTGGCGTCGAGCGTCTTGGGATTCGCTCCACCGACGGCGCGGTGTCCGCCGCCTCCGTACTGCTCCATCAGCTCACCCACGTGGACGCCCGGATCGGGCTTGTTCCAGGGGTTCTCGCCGGCGGTCACGTGGTACCCGGCGCGCGTGGGGATCACGCCGACGCAGTAGCTGATCTCGGGGTGGTGGTAGAAGGCGGCGAAGCGCTCGCGCCGGATCTTGTCGGAGGACGCGTCGTACAGGAGTACGCCGTCCTCGATCGAGATCACGGTGGTCGGGAACTGCCGCAGGGCCTTGTCGCGGTTGCGCGCCGACTTCTCGTACGCCTTCTCCACGTCGGAGCGTTCGGCAACGACACCGAGCGAGTCCTCGATCAGCGCTTCGGCCAACACGTCGGTCCAGTCGAAGGCCGGAGCGGCCGTCAGCGAGCGCGTGATGCGCAGGGCGGGCTCTTCGCCGAACAGGGCCTGCTCGACCGACTCGAAGCGCGCGGCGTCGACGATGTCCGACCAGCGCGACATGTCGTGGAAGCGCTCCTCGACCTCGACGCCCCAGTGTTCGCGGGCGTGGCGGATGATCAGGGGGGGGCAGGAGGGGGAGTTCTCGTCCCAGTTCCAGCGGTCGCTCGGCACGTACTGCGCGCGCAGCTCGGGCGTCAGGAACGTCGTCGGGTGGTGGTCGAACCAGTACTCCGCCCGCGGGTGGAAGTGGAAGTCGACGACCCCGAACCGTTCGTTCTTGCTGAACGAGTCCCACTCGTCGCGCTGGTCGTAGTTGACGCTGCGCAGCATCACTCTCTCGCCGCGGTGCTCGCGCAAGATGTGGGTCAGGATCGCCCCAGAGCAGATCCCGTCGAAGTCGCGGTGGTAGCGGATCCAGAGCGGCGCGTTGGCCATAGTCACTGCGCCGTCCCCCAAGTCGTGGCGCGGCGCGAGGGTACCAAATCTGATCGGTACGGCGTCAGGCACGAATGTGCCACCGGCCCCCGACGGCGCTGCAGATCGCAGCGCCGTCGGGGGCCGGTGGCACATTCGTGCCTGACGCCGTACCGATCAGGCGGACTCGCGCTCGAGCTCTTCGCCGCCCTCGACCTGGCGCTCCTCGAGACCGATCGCCAGCGGGCGGCGGCCGCGGACCACGTCGGCGTCGACCACGAAACGGTCGGTGTCGGCGCGATCGGGCAGTTCGTAGAGCAGGTCGAGGAGGATCTCCTCGAGGATCGAGCGCAGGGCGCGCACGCCGGTCTCGCGCTCGAGGGCGACGTCGGCGATCGCTTCGAGGCCGTCCTCGGTGAAGACCAGCTCGCGGCCCTCCATCGTGAACAGGCTCTCGAACTGCTTGATGAGCGCGTTCTTGGGCTCGGTCAGGATCCGCATCAGTTCGTTCCGGCCGTGGCGCTCGAGCGCGACGGTGATCGGAAGGCGTCCGATGAACTCCGGGATCAGTCCGAACTCGATCAGGTCGCGCGGACTGACGTGCTGGAGCAGTTCCTCGCGCGTCAGGTCCGAAGCCGCCTTGTCGGGCAGGTGGGCGGTCAGGAGGTTGTCGCTCTTGGGGCCGCTCTCGAGCATGCGGCTGAAGCCCAGGACGTCCTTGCCGACCCGGCGGCCGATGACTTCCTCCACGCCGGCGAACGTGCCGCCGCAGATGAACAGGATGTTCGAGGTGTCGAGCTGGATGTAGGCCTGCTCGGGGTGCTTGCGCCCACCCTGCGGCGGGACGTTGGCGACCGTGCCCTCGAGGATCTTGAGCAGCGCCTGCTGCACGCCCTCGCCCGACACGTCGCGCGTGATCGAGACGTTCGACGTCGTGCGTCCGATCTTGTCGATCTCGTCGATGTAGACGATGCCGCGCTGGGCCTTGTCCTTGTCGAAGTCGGCCGACTGCAGCAGCTTCAGCAGGATGTTCTCGACGTCCTCGCCGACGTAGCCCGCCTCGGTCAGCGTGGTCGCGTCCGCCATGGCGAACGGCACGTCGAGCATGCGCGCCAGCGTGCGGGCGAGCAGCGTCTTGCCCGAACCGGTCGGACCGACGAGCAGGACGTTCGACTTCTCGATCTCGACCTCGCCCATGGACTCCGGATCGGTCTCCATGTGGCGCAGTCGCTTGTAGTGGTTGTACACCGCGACCGAGAGCACCTTCTTGGCGCGCATCTGACCGATGACGTACTCGTCGAGTCGGCGCGCGATCTCGATCGGCGTCGGCAGTCCGGGGGCGTCCGGTCCGCCGCTGGCGATACCACCGACGGCCCCCACGGCGGCACTCGCCGTCGCGTGGGGACCGTCGGCACCGTGCCGAGCGGGGGCACGACGCTGCTCCTCCTGCAGGATGGAGTTACAGATGTCGATGCACTCGTTGCAGATGTAGATGCCGGGCGGGCCGGCGATCAGGCTCTGCACCTGGTGGCGCGTCTTCTCACAGAATGTGCAGCGCTCCACGTGGCGCCCCCGTCCGGTCGTTCGACTCATGCTCCGAGTCTACCCCTTGGTGCCCGAAGCGTCGGCCGGCTTGGCGACGACGTGGTCGATCAGACCGAAGTCCTTGGCCTCGGTGGCGCTCATGAAGTTGTCGCGGTCGCAGGCCACGGAAAGTTCTTCCGGGGTGCGCCCGCAATGCTCGGCGAGGATCCGCTCGAGGTTCTTCTTCATCTTCAGGATCTCGGCGACCTGGATCTCCATGTCCCTGGCCGTGCCCTGGGAGCCGCCCCAGGGCTGGTGGATCATGACCCGGCTGTTCGGGAGGGCGTAGCGCTTGCCCTTCGTGCCGCCGGCGAGGAGGACGGCGCCCATCGAGGCGGCCTGACCCACGCAGTAGGTGCACACGTCCGGCGCGATGAACTGCATCGTGTCGTACATGGCCAGACCCGCAGTGACCGAGCCACCGGGCGAGTTGATGTAGATGTGGACGTCCTGGGCCTTGTTCATCTTCTCGAGGAACAGGAGCTGAGCGGTGACCACCGCGGCCACCTGGTCGTCGACCTGGGTGCCGATGAAGATGATCCGCTCCTCCATGAGGCGCGAGAACAGGTCGTAGGTGCGCTCGCCGCGACCGGTCTTCTCGATGACGTACGGGATGGTGAAGGCTTGGGGCTCCATGGGGCGGATCGGGCGGAGGTTGGGGGCGGCGGTAGGGGAGATGCGACCTGTGGTCGTCCTCCGGAAGGGCTCCTTTCGACCCCTCGGGTGGGGATCTGGAGGCGCGGCCAGAGGATTCGACCGGGGTCGGAACCCGCCGAAGATAGTCCAGCGGTGCCGCGGAACATCCCCTCGCCCCACGGGTCGCGTGCGGATGCGGGACGGCGCGTCGAGGCGGTCGCGTTCCGGTCGCGGGTGATGCGGGGCGCGGGCCGCGGTCTCGGGCCGCGGTCGACCGGAACGGGATCGGCCCCCGCGCCCGGTTCGGGGCGCGGGGGCCGATCGGTGCTGGCCGAGCGAACCGAGCGTTCAGCTCGCCGCGGTCACTTCGCCGACGTCGCCTCGGCGCCGGCCGCGTTCTCGCGCAGGAACGTGCGCACCTTGCGCTCCATGATCTCGATGCCGAGCTGGGGCATGAGCTTCTGCTCCTGGTAGTACTGCGCGACCTGCTCGTAGGTGGCGCGGTTGCGCATCGCGATGCGGCGCAGTTCGGCCGTCATCTCCGACTTCTGCACCTGCAGGTCCTCGGCCAGCGAGATCTTCTCGACCAGGAAGTACGCGCGCAGCGACTTCTCGGCCTGTTCGGCGGCGGCGGCGCGGTTGGTCTCCGCCTGGGCGCGCGCGTCCTCCTCGGGGAGGCCTTGCTGGACCATTTCCTGGGCCATCTGACCGAGACGCGTCTCCACCTGGCTCTCGAGCATGCGCGCGGGCAGGTCGAACGGGTTGGCGGCGATGATCTGGTCGAACAGCGCGTTCTCGACGCGGTTGCGCTCGTTCTGCTCCTTGGCCGCCATCAGCTGTTCGGTGACCTTCGCGACGAAGGCCTCGTCGTCCTCGACGCCGAACTGCTTGTACAGGTCTTCGCGAGCGGGGAGTTCGAGCGCGAACACCTGGCTGAACGTGACCTTGCAGGTGCCGTCCTTGCCGCGCAGTTCCTCCTGCTCCCAGTCGTCGGGGAAGGTGAGGGGCACTTCGATCGTGTCGCCCTCCTTCGCACCGACCACGGCCTTCTTCCAGGCCGCTTCGTCGACGCCGTTGGGCGGGAACTCGACCGACAGACGCAGCCCGTCGCGCGCGGCGACCTCGGACCCGTCGTGGTGCAGTTCGATCCGTCCGACCGCCATGCCGTTCTCGGCCGGCAGTCCGGCGTCACCCGCGGGGCTGGGCGAGGCCTGCTGGCGACGCACGTCCTCGATGGTCTTCTCGACCTCACCGTCCTCGAGCACCACCTCCTGGTGCTCCACCTCGAGGCCCTTGTAGTTCGCGATGTCGAACTCGGGCTTCAGGTCCAGCTCGACGGTGACGGACAGGTCCTTCCCGCGCTCGAAGCCGATCGCTTCCATGTCGATGCGCGGCTGCATCGCCAGCTCGAGCGACTCGTCGGCGATCGCCTTGTCGAGGCCCTGGCGCAGGAAGCCCTCGATCGTCTCGCGCTCGATCGACTCGCCGTACATCTGCTGGATGACCTGGGCCGGCACCTTGCCGGGGCGGAAGCCCTTGAGGCGTGCTTGCTTGCCCACCCGCGACAGGTCCTTCTTGAAGGCCGTGTCGAACTCTTGGGCGGTGACGGACAGGGTGACCGTGGCCCCGCAGGGAGTGGTCTTGGCGACTTGGACGTCCACGTGTGGATCGGGAGCGTTGAGCGTGGAGCCGGGGCCCGTGGCCGGGTCGGCGGGACGAGGAACGAGAAAACGGGTGAACAGGGTAGCGACCGCCGGTCGCCAAGTCAGCCGCGGCAGGGCTTCTCGGACGGGGCGGAGACCGGGTGGGCGGCCGCTCGGCGCTCGGCGCGCCGCTGGACGATCAGGCGTGCAGCGCCCGACCGTCGACGGCCAGGGCGGCTTCCTTGACGGCCTCCGACAGGGTCGGGTGGGCGTGGCAGGCGCGGGCCAGGTCCTCGGAGCTGGCGCCGAACTCGATCGCGACCGCCACCTCGGCGATCAGGTCGCCGGCGTGCGGTCCGACGATGTGCGCGCCGAGGATGCGGTCGGTCTCGGCGTGGGCGAGGATCTTGACGCGCCCCTGGGCCTGGGCGATCGCCCGCGCGCGGCCGTTCCCGAGGAAGTGGAAGACGCCCTTCCTGTAGGGCACGCCGGCCTCCTTCAGCTCCTCCTCGGTGCGGCCGACGGCGGCCACCTCGGGAGCGGTGTAGACGATGGCGGGGATCGCGTCGTAGTTCACGTGGCCGTAGCCGGTGGCGATGAACTCGACGCAGGCCACGCCTTCCTCCTCGGCCTTGTGCGCGAGCATCGGGCCAGCGATCACGTCGCCGATCGCGAAGATGCCCTCGGCCGAGGTGCGGAAGTGCTCGTCGGTCGTGATGCGTCCGCGCTCGTCCAGCTCGACGCCGGCGGCCTCGAGGCCCAGGTCGTCGGTGTTCGGGATGCGGCCGACGGCGCACAGCACCTTGTCGCAGCGGATCGGATCCTTCCCGTCCATCTCGACCACGCACTGGTCGCCGTCGCGACGGGCGCCGGTGACGCGCGCGCCGAGCACGAACTCGAGCCCCTGCTTGGCGAGGATCTTGTGGGCTTCCTTCGCGATCTCGGTGTCCATCCCGACGAGGATGCGGTCGGCGTACTCGAGCACGGTGACCTTGGCGCCCAGGCGCGACCAGACCGACCCCATCTCGAGGCCGATCGCACCGGCGCCGATCACGACCAGGTGTTCGGGGACTTCAGAGAACTCGAGGGCCTCGGTGCTCGTGACGACGTGTTCGCCGTCGAACTCGACGCCGCGCAGCGGTGCCACCTTCGAACCGGTCGCGATCAGGATCTTGTCGGCCGTGACGGTCGAACTCGTGCCGTCCGACTTCGCGATGCGGACCGAACGCGCCGACTCGAACGTGGCGTGCCCCTCGAGGCGCGTGATCTTGTTCTTCTTGAACAGGCCCGCGACGCCGCCGGTGAGCGTGGAGACGGTCTCGGTCTTGCGCGCCAGCATGGTCTCGAGGTCGAGCCCCGCGGACTCGACGCGAATGCCGTGCTGCGCCAGGTCGTGCTGCGTGCGGTGGTAGATCTCGCTCGACTCGAGCATGGCCTTGGACGGGATGCACCCGACGCGCAGGCACGTTCCGCCCAGAGCCGACTCACGCTCGACGCAGGCCACGTTCAGGCCCAACTGCGCGGCGCGGATGGCGGCCACGTAGCCACCGGGGCCGGCGCCGATCACGAGGAGGTCGAAGGATTGGTCGGTCATCGGGGAGAGTCGGTCGTGGAGTCGTGAGGAGGCGAATGGCGAGAGCGTTCGGAGCCGATCGTGCGCGACGGGGGGCGCGCGGCTCCTTCGCGCCTCAGATCTCGAGCAGCATGCGGCTCGGGTTCTCGATGCACTCCTTGATGCGCTTGAGGAACGTCACGGCCTCGCGCCCGTCGACCAGGCGGTGGTCGTAGGTCAGCGCGACGTACATCATCGGGCGGATGACGACCTGGCCGTCGATCGCGACCGGACGGTCCTGGATGCCGTGCAGTCCGAGGATGCCGCTCTGGGGCGGGTTGACGATCGGCGTCGACAACAGCGAACCGTAGATGCCGCCGTTGCTGATGGTGAACGTGCCGCCGGTCAGTTCCTCGATGCCGATCTTGTTCTTCTGCGCGCGCTGGCCGAAGTCGTTGATCGTCTCCTCGACCTGGGCGAACGACAGGGACTCGGCGTTGCGGATGATGGGGACCACGAGGCCCTTCCCACCGCCGACGGCGATACCGATGTCGTGGTAGTGGCGGTAGACGATGTCGTTCCCGCGCACTTCGGCGTTGATGGACGGCACGCGGCGCAGCGCGTCGACGGCGGCCTTGACGAAGAACGACATGAAGCCGAGGCGCACGTCGTAGGCCTTCTCGAAGGCTTCCTTGTGCTCCTTGCGCAGCTCCATGACCGCGCCCATGTCGATCTCGTTGAAGGTCGTGAGCAGCGCGGCGTTCTGCTGGGCCTCGACCAGGTTCTGCGCGATGCGGCGGCGCAGCATGGTCATCGGGACCGTCTCCTCCTCGCGCGAGCCGCTGGCCGGAGCGGCGCCGTTCTTCGCGGCGGCGAGCTGTGCGGCGGCGGGCTTCGACGCGGCGGGCTTCGACGCGGCACGCTGGACGTCCTCCTTCAGGACGCGACCGCCGGGGCCACTACCGGCCACCGAGTCGGTGTCGACGCCGTCGTTCGCGGCTTGGCGCGCTGCGGCGGGCATCACGTGTCCACCGGTCGAACCGCCCGCGGCCGGAGCCGACGACGTGGAGCTGGACGCACCCGCGGCGACGGGCTCGGGCTTCGCCTCTTCGCTCTTCGCGGCGGGAGCGGAACCTTCCGCGCCCTCCTCGAGCAGAGCGATGACTTCGCCGACGTTGGCCATCTCGCCGGCCTTCTTGAGGATCTTCGCGATCACGCCCGCGGCGGGCGCCGGCATCTCGACCGTGGCCTTGTCGGACTCGATCTCGACCACGGCTTCGTCCGCGGAGACGGACTCGCCCTCGGCCTTGAGCCAGGTGCCGATCTGGACCTCGGTGACGGACTCCCCAACGGCGGGGACTTTGAGTTCGGTGGTCATGATGTGGCGAAGGCGCGCTCGAGGAGCTCGGCCTGTTCGAGGGCGTGGGCGGCGTGGGAGCCGGTGGCGGGGACGGCGGCGCGCTTGCGCGCGATGCAATGGATCGGACGGTTCCCGAGCGCGCGGCCCAGGCGTTCGTGACGGGTCAGGAGGAAGGGCCAAGCGCCCATGTTCTCCGGCTCCTCCTGGACCCACCAGACCGGCGTGTTCGGCGCGTAGGGCGCCAGTGCCTCGGTCAGGTCGGTGGGGTCGAGCGGGTAGATCTGCTCGAGGCGCAGGATGGCGACGTCGTTCGCGCCCATCTCTTCACGGCGTGCGACGAGGTCGTAGTAGATCTTTCCGCTGCACATCAGCACGCGCCGCACCGCGTTCGGATTCGAGTCCGGCTCGTCCGAGACGTTGGTGTCGGGGATGATGCGCTGGAACACACCCGAGCCGAGTTCGTCGAGCGTCGACGTGGCCGCCGGCAGACGCAGCAGGCTCTTCGGCGTCATGACGACGAGCGGCTTGCGCCAGGGACGCACCACCTGCCGCATGAGCAGGTTGTGGTACTGGGCCGGCGTCGTCGGGTTGCAGACCTGGATGTTGTCCTCGGCGGCGAGCATCAGGAAGCGCTCGAGACGCGCGCTGGAGTGCTCGGGACCCTGACCCTCGAAGCCGTGGGGGAGCAGCAGAACCAGCCCCGACAGGCGGTTCCACTTGGCCTCCGCGCTGACGATGAACTGGTCGATGATGACCTGCGCGACGTTGACGAAATCGCCGAACTGGGCCTCCCACAGGACCAGACCGTCGGGCGTGTCCATCGAGTAGCCGTACTCGAAGCCCAGGACGGCGATCTCCGACAGCGGGCTGTTGTAGACGTCGAAGCGACCGTTGCCCTGGGCGAGCGTCGCGACCGGAACGATGCGATCACCCGACTCCTGGTCGTGCAGTTGGACGTGCCGTTGACTGAACGTGCCGCGGCCGGAGTCCTGGCCCGAGAGACGCACGGGGTGGCCGCGCCGCAGCAGGCGACCGAACGCGGCGACCTCGGCCGTGGCCCAGTCGAGACCCCTTTCGCCGCGCGCCATCTCGCGCCGCTGCTCGAGCAGTCGTTCGATCTTCTTGTGGGGGACGAAGCCCTCGGGCAGGGTCGCGGCCGCCTCGATCACCTCGCGTAGTTCTTCGTGCGTCGCGGTTTCGACGATGCGGTCCGTGTCCACGTCGAACCCGCCGGTGTAGCCCTGCCACACGCCGCGCAGTTCGTCGCTCGGGTTGGTCGGTTCCTCGGCGCGCGCCGTGGCGAGTTGGTTCTCGAGGACGGTGCGGCGGTGCTCCGCGATCTCGTCGGCCTCCTCGCGCGTGATCTCGGACATGCCGAGCAGGCGGTCGAGGTAGCCCTCGCGCACGCTCTTGCGCGCGCGAACGGCCTTGTACATCAGCGGCTGCGTGAAGGACGGTTCGTCGCCCTCGTTGTGCCCGTAGCGGCGGTAGCACCACATGTCGATGACGACGTCGCGCTGCCAGGTCTCGCGGAACTCGGTCGCGAGCTTCACCACCTGCATCACCGCCTCGGGATCCTCGCCGTTGACGTGGAAGATCGGGATCTGCAGGAACTTCGCGATGTCGGTCGGGTAGGTGCACGAGCGCCCTTCCTCGGGCGACGTCGTGAAACCGACCTGGTTGTTGACGACGACGTGGATCGTGCCACCGGTCGTGTAGCCGGGCAGCTGCGACAGGTTGAGGCTCTCCTGGATCACGCCCTGACCGGCGAAGGCGGCGTCGCCGTGGATCAGGATGCACATGCCGCCCTTGCGACTTCCGTCGCCGTAGCGGTCCTGCTTGGCGCGCTGACGTCCGAGCGCGACCGGGTTCACGAACTCCAGGTGGCTGGGGTTGAAGCACAGGGTCATGTGCACGTCGTGGCCCGAACGCGTGGTGCGGTCCGACGAGAAGCCCAGGTGGTACTTCACGTCGCCGCGGCCGCGCATGTCCTCGGCGTGCTTGTCCTCGAACTCGGCGAAGATGTCGGCCGCCGGCTTGCCCATGACGTTGGCGAGCACGTTGATGCGTCCGCGGTGCGCCATGCCGAGCACGACTTCGCGCACGCCGCGTGCCGCCGATTCCTCGATCGCCATGTCGAGCAGCGGGATCAGGCTCTCGCCGCCCTCCAGGCTGAAGCGCTTGGCGCCCAGGAACTTCTTCTGGAGGAAGTCCTCGAAGATGACCGCGTCGGTGAGACAGGTCAGGATCCGCATCTGCTCGTCGCGCGAGAGCTGGATGCGGTTCTCCGTCGTCTCCATCCGCTGCGTGAGCCAGTTCTTCACGTTCAGGTCGTCGATGTGCATGAATTGCACGCCGATCGACCGGCAGTAGGTGTTGCGCAGGCGTTCGAGCATCGCGCCCAGCTGCATCGAACCCGTGCCCTGGATCGTGTCCGACGAGAAGGTGCGCTCGAGGTCCGCGTCGGTCAGGCCGTAGTAGCTCGTCTCGAGCTCCGGCTGGGGCGCGCGCGGCAGGCCGAGCGGATCCAGATCGGCCAGAAGGTGCCCGCGCACGCGGAAGGCGCGGATGATCTGGTCGACGCGGTCCTGCAGCACGGCGACGTCGCTGGCCAGGTGGGTCGGGCCGAGGTCGGTCGAGCCGCGCGGATCGCCATTGGTCGCGGCCGCTCCGTGACCTGACGTGTCGGGCGCGGCCATGCGCGTGAACAGTCCGCCGGACGATCCGTTGGGGCCGAGCTGGGGGTGCGCCGCGAAGGGATCGTCGACCCGCAGACCGGCGAAGTACTCGCGCCAGGCGGGCTCGACGGAGTCGGGATCGGCCAGGTAGGCCGCGTAGAGTTCCTCGGCGAAGGCGAGGTTTTGGCTGCCGAACGGGGGCAGGGGCGCGGAGCTTCGATCCATGGGGACACAGGCGGCTCGGAGCACGCGGACCAGGGGGTCCGCGGTGCCGGCCGCGGCGGCTGGGGCGCGGTTTGGGCGAAACAGGATAGAGCGGCGGTCGCTCGGACGGCAGGAGGCCTGTCCGATTCCCACGCCCCGTCCCACGACCATCGGTCGCAGGGCCCGTCACAGCCGCCTGCGGCGATTCGGCGGTGCCCCATGTGGGACCCGGAGCGGACGCCTTTGGGCCGGCGGGGAGCCGCTGCCGGCGCAGCTGCTCCCCGCCTCGGTCCGCGGCCGCGAACGGCGCGCGCTCCCGTCCTACCGCCGGCCGAGTCGCTCCCTGCGCTCGAGGAACGCGAACCCGACGGCGGCCAGGATCCCCATGGGAACCAGGAAGGCGAAGGGCGACCAGCCGGTCAGGGTGGCGAGGGTCGCCTTGCCCAGCTCGCCCGCGTCGCCGAACGTCGATCGGAGGAGGCGACCGAGCGGCGCCTGGATCTCGGCGTACAGCGCGGCGCCCGCGAGCATGCCGACGATGCCCCAGCGCGCGTCACGGGCGCCCTCGGCGAGCGCGGCCACGCCGGTTCCCGGGCAGTAGCCCAGGACCGCCATGCCGATGCCGAAGATCGCGCCGCCGATCGCGTTGGCCGGGAGAGCGGCGGCCTTCACGTGCAGGTTCTCGATCAGACCGGCGGCCTCGAGACCGTAGACGCCGAGCCCGCCGACGACGACGGCGGTGGCCATGACCTTCACGACCGTGAAGTCGCGCAGTCGGAACTGGCCGACGATCGTCTCGAAGCGCGAGACGCCGCCGCGGACCAGGAGGAAGCCGAACACGAGTCCGGTGAGCGCGCCGAGCACGAGGTCGAGCGGGGCGGCGAAGAAGTTGGTGTCGAACATGGTGGTCTCCGGGAGGTCAGGAGCGGCCGCGGTCGCTCGCGTAGAACCACAGGGCGAAGGGGATGCCGACGGCGAAGGCGGCGACGATGAAGGTGAGCGAGCTCGCGGCGAGTTGCAGCGAACCCGAGATGCCGTGGCCCGACGTGCAGCCGCCGGCCAGGCGAGCTCCGATCAGCAGGACCGCTCCCCCCAGGAACGCGCCGACCGCGCGCCGGGTGCGCGAGGGCCCGAAGCGCGCGCTCCAGGTCGCCGGGACCGCGCCGATCGGGACGTAGGTCGGGTCGTTGCGGCGCGCCATCCGGGCCGCTGTCAGCGCGCCCAGGAACAGCCCGATCACGAGCGCGAACTGCCAGTCGAAGGCGGGTTTCCCCACCAGGTACTTGGCGTAGTACGCGTTCTCGCGCACGTGGTCCGGGGCGACGGCGCCGATCGCCGAACCGGCGGCGCGGACGAAGGTCGTCGAGGTTCCGAGGGCCTTGTCCATGAGCGCGAACGTGGCCCAGGACAGGACGCCGATCCCCGCGCCGACGGCGTAGGGGGACCAGCGGGCCCGCTGGAGGATCGGGACGGCGGGCGGCGAGGCTGACTGCATGTGGTTCTCCTTGGGTCGTGGCGGACACACGTCCGCTCCGAACCGGTGGAGACACGCTAGAAGGATCGGTTCCGAAGAAATCGCCCGCGCGGTCGATGTTTCGCTCGGTGCGCGCGCGCTCCGCGTTCCTTCGTACTGGGGACTCGGTACTCACTACCGAGCACTCGGTACCTGGGGGCGAGGACTCGGTACGCAGCGCTCAGCCCGCCGTCTGCACCCGTTCGAGCAGGCGCTGACGCACTTCGCGCGGAAGTTCCTCGCGCCCCATGTCGCGCACCAGGTCGCAGGTCAGGTCGAAGGTCGCGAAGACGGCGCGGCAGCGTTCGCAGACCACCTCGTCGCCGACCGGGAACGGAACGCCGCGATCGAGCGCGTCCTGCTTGGCCTCGAGCAGATCGATGCACACGGCGCGGTCGTAGCGAGCAGGTTCCAGAGCCACCTGCGGCAATCCGGACTCGAGTTCGGCGCGCAACGCGATCCGCGCGCGGTGGAGGCGCGACTTCACGGTGCCCTGGGCGACGCCGAGCGCCGTCGCCGTCTGGGCCACGGACAGTCCGACCACGTCGCGCAGCACGAGCGCCATGCGGTGGTCCTGCGGCAGGTCCGCGACGGCCGCGCGCAGGCGTTCGACCAGCTCCGAGCGCTCGGCCGCGTCGAGCCCCGACTCGGGCAGGGCGCCCAGCTCGTCCCGGGTGAACAGCGACTCGTCGAGGGTCTCGAGGAGCTTCGGTTCACCGCTGCGCGGCCGGTGCATGCGTTGGCACGCGCGCGCGGCGATGGTCCACAGCCAGCTGGCCGGATCGCTGCGACCCTCGAAGCCGTCCCAGCCGCGGTAGGCGTTCAGGAACACCTCCTGCACCAGGTCCTCGGCTTCTTCGGGTCCGCGACACAGCTTCCGTGCGAGCGCGTGCAGGAGTCCGCCGTAGCGATCCACCAGACGCACCGTCGCTTCGTCGCGCGGCAGGTCCCACTCGTTCGCGCCCATGACGAGAGCGTAGCGATCGCGCTCGTCGAGCGTCACGGCGCAGCGTTCGTGGGGCCGGGCGCTGGGCTCGACGACGCGCTGCTCGTGGTGTGATTCGCCCTGTCGAGGCCTCTCGGCGTTCCGCACGGGATGCGATGCGTGGCACGGGCGACTCGCCCATTCGTCGACGGGGGCGGGGCTCTCGAGTCATGGAGCAGCCTGACGCAGCGGCGCGCCCGGACGGGACGCTGTCGACGTCGGGGGAATCCGTGCACCGAGGGAGCGACGCACACCACTAGGCTCGCGACCATGTCCAGCGACGATCGAGCGCGACGCGGCGCCCCGCACCTCGTGGTCCTGACCGGCGCCGGGATCTCCGCCGACTCCGGCGTGCGCACCTACCGCGGTGCCGGAGGACTGTGGGAAGGACGCCGACTGGAAGAGGTCGCGACACCACAGGCCTGGGCACAGGACCCGCGCACGGTCTGGCGCTTCTACCAGGAGCGGCGGCGGGCGCTCGCGAGCGTCCGGCCGAACGCCGCGCACCTCGCGCTGGCCTCGTGCGAACGGGAACTGCTCGCGGCCGGAGGATCGCTCACGCTCGTCTCCCAGAACGTGGACGATCTGCACCAGCGCGCTGGCAGCGCAGTGCTCGCGATGCACGGGCAGCTGTGCGAGCTGCGGTGCGAGGCGTGCGCTGTCGTGGTCGTCGATCGGGCTCGGTTCGATGCCGATGCCTTCGTGCCGTGTGCGAACTGTGGTCACCCGCGGCTGCGCCCGAACGTGGTCTGGTTCGGGGAGGTGCCGCACCATCTCGCGCAGATCGAGTCCGCGCTCGTGAAGTGCACCGACTTCGCCGCGATCGGCACGAGCGGAGCCGTGTATCCAGCGGCCGGTCTCCTGGCGGCGGCGCGCGACCTCGGTGCGCGCACCTGGGTCCAGAGCCTCGACGCGCCCGAGAACCTCGATCCACGCGACCGCTTCCTGCCGGGTCGCGCGGTCGACGTGGTGCCCGCGCTCGTGGCCGACTGGTGCCGCTGAACGGAGGCCGGCGCCGGTCGATGGCCGATGCCCGCGCAGCACGTTCCAGGCCGGCGACCACGTCGCCCGGCGCAGTGCCCGCACAAGAACACCGCTCGACCGCCCGTTCGCGGGGGCGCGCGGAGCGGCGCGAGGCGCGCAGCGGCGGGACCTCGCGCGGCGTCCGCACTCGACGTCGGCGCGCGCTCCGCTAAGCTCGGCGGAAGGTGCCGCGACGTCCGTGGCGCTCCACGTGGACACCGGTCGAGGTCGAACGAAATGGTGGCTGACGACGACTCCGAAGAAGCCGCTCTCGCTCGGGCCTGGGAAGAGCGGGCCCGTTCGCCCATGCAGCGCTTCTTCGTCGCTTCGCACCCGGGTTGGTCCGACGAGGCCGCCTGGGAGCGCTGCGCCTGGCGCGACGCGGCCGCGTTGATGTTCGGGGTCGGCGCGGATCGTCTCGCACGGGCGCGCGTCCTCGAGATGGGCTGTGGTGTCGGACGCCTCGCGCGTCTCGTCGCTGCGCGCGCGGCCAAGTACGACGGATTCGACATCGCGCCGTCGATGGTGGCGGACGCGGTCCGCACGGTGGCTCCGGTGGCGCCGACGGCCGAGATCCTGGTGGGGGACGGCAGCGGTCCGCCGCCTCCGTTCGACGAGCGCAGCTACGACCTGATCTACGCCTGGGCCGTCTTCATCCACGTGTCGCGCGACATCGCCATGCGGAACCTCGCGGCGCTCGTGAAGGTCCTCGCGCCGGACGGTCAGCTGCGCGCGCAGTTCTTCGCGGACCTCACCGATCCGACCGTGACGCGCGCCTACTTCGACATGGACCAAGGGCCGCCCGCGTTCGAGAGTCTGCCGGACGACGTCTCCGTCGGAGCCGACGCCGAGGAGCCGGGCGAGGACGCGCCCGAGGTCGTCGCGCTCACGGCGTCCTCGGAAGAGCGCCCCGACTACATCGGGCACAACTGGAGGATCGACGAGCTGCGGGCGGCGCTCGAGGGACTCGGTGCGCCGGGCGAGCTGGACGTGCGGCTCGAACGCCTCGAGCCGCGCATCGTCTACGCCCTCGTCCGCCGCATTCCTTCCCGGGATCGTTGAGCGGTTCGGCTTGACCGCCGGGGGCCCCGCGCTCCACCCTGCGGTCCCATGCAGGCCACACAGACGCCCCCCGGCACCGTTGCGAAGCCCGTCATCCCCGAGGACATCGCCCGTTTCGAGACGAAGCGGCGGTCGATCCGGCGCAGCGTGCGCGCGTTCCTCGATCGCGAGCCGCAGCGGTTCCAGGGCTCGCGCGTGCTCGACCTGCCCGCGGGCCAGGGACTGACGTCGGGGCGCTTGACCGAACTCGGCGCGCGCGTCGATCCGTTCGACCTGTTCCCCGAGGCCTTCCGCGTGCAGGGCCTCGAGTGCCGCCGCGCCGACGTGATGGAGGGCGTGCCCGTCGAGGCCGGGACCTACGACTACGCCTTCTGCCAGGAGGGGATCGAGCACTTCAGCGACCAGTTCAAGGCGCTGCGCGAGTTGAACCGCGTGCTCAAGGTCGGCGGACACCTCTACCTGACGACGCCGAACTACTCGAACCTGCGCGCGAAGGTCAGCTACCTGTTGTGCGAGAGCGAGTTGTCGGGACGCCGCGCGCCGCTGAACGAGCGCGACGACGTGTGGATCCCCGAGAAGGCCGACGGCGCGATCTACTTCGGGCACGTGTTCCTGACCGGCGTCATGCGCTTGCGGGTGCAGGCGCGGCTGGCCGGGTTCGAGCTCAAGCGCGTGCTGCCGACCCGCTGGCGCACCTCGGCGCTGATGCTGTTCCCGTTCCTCTATCCGCCGATCTGGTGGGCGACGCGGCGTTCGTGTCGGAAGGCGCTCGCGCGGCACGCCCATGACCCGAAGGCACGCGACCTGTACGACGAGCTGCACCGCCTGGGCACGAATCGCGACGTGCTCCTGGGCTCGCACCTCTTCCTCGAGTTCGAGAAGATCGTCGGTACGGCGTCAGGCACGCAGGTGCCACCTGCCGGCAGCGACGCGGCGAATTGCAGTGCGTAGGCGCGGCAGGTGGCACCTGCGTGCCTGACGCCGTACCGACAATCCACCCCCGACCCCATGCGCAGCCCCGTCAACGAGCACCTCGGCCTCGACACGATCGATCACGACGACGGGACCGTCGAGCTGCGGCTCGCCTGTGGGCCCGAGCACACGAACGAGGTCGGGATCGTCCACGGCGGGCTGACGTCGTTCCTGCTCGACGGCGCCATGGGCCGCGCGATCGGGCGGACGCTCGAGGCCGGTGGGTCGTGCGCGACGGTGCAGCTCTCCGTGCAGTTCCTCGCGCCCGCTCGCGGCACGATCGCGGCGGTGGGGCGCGTGACCAAGCGCGGCCGCCGCGTGGCCTTCGCCGAGGCCGAGTGCCGCCGCCTCGACGACGGCGAACTGGTCGCCCGCGCGCACGGCACCTGGGCGGTCAAGTGATCGGTACGGCGTCAGGCACGCAGCTGCCACCTGCCGCCGTCGGCGCGGCGATTCGCAGCGACGACGGCGGCAGGTGGCAGCTGCGTGCCTGACGCCGTACCGATCACCCGAACGCCAGCCGGAACAGCCGCGTCACCGAGTCGTCGAGGCCCAGCCCCTCGAGCTCGTCCGGCCCGAACCAACCCAGCTCGTGCGACTCGCCACTCACGACCTCGCGCGCGCCGATCGGGGCGTAGACGCAGAAGCGCACGTCCAGGTGCAGGTGCTCGGGCTCGACCGTCCCGTCCTTCGTGCGGCGCGCGGGGATCGTGTGGATGTCCACGTCGATCGGTCGCGGATCGATCACGAGGCCCTCGATCCCCGACTCCTCGACGCCTTCGCGCAGCGCTGCGCGCACCAGATTCCCGTCGCCGTCCGCGTGGCCGCCCAGTTGGAGCCAGCGGTCGAGCTTGCGATGGTGCGTGAGCAGCACTCGCTCGCGCGCGCCGTCGAACAGGAACGCGGCCGCCGTCAGGTGCCCGTCCGCGCACGAACGCAGCAGCGCGTCCGGATGCGCGTCGATGAACGCCAGCACGCGCTCGCGCTCGGCCGCCTGACGCGCGTCGTGCGGCACGTAGTCGAGCACGATGCGGCGCGCGTGCTCGAGCCCCGACGGCCCGAGCAGCGGCGGCGCGTCCTCGGCGAGCCGCAGCCCGCCGCGCTCGGCCAGTCGTTCGGTGCGCGCTCCGCCCTTCAACGCAGCAGCTTGCGATAGCGGCCCGCGCGCGACTCGGCGCCCAGTCCGACGCGCACCCGCCACTCGTCGCGCCACGGCACGTAGTCCTCCCAGGTGCCGTGGTGGAAGTTCACGTAGCCCTCGCCCTCGAACGCGAGGATGTGCGTGACGATGCGGTTCAGGAAGTAGCGGTCGTGGCTGACGACGATCGCGCTGCCCGGGAAGTTCTCGATCGCGTCCTCGAGCACGCGCAGGGTGTCGAGGTCGAGGTCGTTCGTCGGCTCGTCGAGCATCAGGACGTTCGCGCCGGTCTTCAGCATGCGCGCGAGCAGCACGCGGTTGCGCATCCCGCCCGAGCACTCGCCCAGCTTCTTCTGCTGGTCCTCGCCCTTGAAGTTGAAGCGCGCGACGTAGGCCCGCGCGTCGATCGTCGTGTTGCCGAACGGGATCAGGTCGTTGCCCTCGGTGATGTTCTCGTACACCGTCGCGTCGTCGTCGAGCAGGATCCGCGACTGGTCGAGGTAGGTCAGCTTGACGGTCGAACCGATCTCGACCGTGCCGCTGTCCGGCTCCTCCTTGCCGAGCATCATCTTCAGCAGGGTCGACTTGCCCATGCCGTTCGCGCCGACGACGCCGAGGATCGCACCCGCCGGCAGGCTGAACGTCAGGTTCTTGATCAGCGTTCGGTCGCCGAAGCCCTTGCACAGCTCCTTGGTCTCGATGACCTTGTCGCCGAGGCGCGGTCCGGGCGGGATGCGCAGGTCGACCGACTCGGTCTGGTCCTCGATCCGGTCGTTCTCCATCGTCTTCAGACGCGCGAGACGGGCCTTGTTCTGCGTCGTGCGCGCTGCGGGGGTGCGCGCCTTCCACTCGCGCTCCTTCTGGATGAACTTCGCGAGCTTGCTGTCGGACTGGCGCTTCATGTTGAGCGCCTTCTCCTTCTGCTCGAGGTACGCGGAGTAGTTGCCCTCGTACGGCGTGCCGAGGCCGCGCTCGACCTCCAGCATCCAACCCGCGACGTTGTCGAGGAAGTAGCGGTCGTGCGTGATCAGCATCACCGCGCCCTCGTACTCGGCCAGGTGGTGCTCGAGCCACTCGACCGTCTCGGCGTCGAGGTGGTTGGTGGGCTCGTCGAGCAGCAGGAGGTCGGGGTGCGACATCAAGAGCTGGCACAGGGCCACGCGGCGCCGCTCACCGCCGGACAGCTTCTTCACGTCCGCGTCCATCGGCGGCAGGCACAGTGCGGTGGCCGCCTGCTCGAGACGACTCTCGAGGTCCCAGATGCCCTTCGTGGTCATCTCGTCGCTCAGGCGTTCGTACTCGTTGTTGAGCTTCTCCTCCTCGGCGCCGCTGACGCTGCCGAGCAGACCGAGGACTTCGTTGTAGCGCGCTTCGATCTTGCGCAGCGGCGCGACGGCTTCCTCGAGGTTGCCGGCGACGTCCGTGTCCTCGTTGAGGGGCGGCTCCTGCGCGAGGTAGCCGACGGTCAGGCCGGCGGCGGGTTTCGCGACGCCTTCGAACGCCTTGTCGACGCCCGCCATGATCCGCAGCAGCGTGGACTTGCCGGCGCCGTTCGGGCCGATGACGCCGATCTTGGCGCCTTCCAGGAAGGACAGCGTGATGCCGCGCAGGACCTCGCGCTGGCCGTAGTACTTCTTGAGGTCCTGGACTTGGTAGATGATCCGGTCGGCCATGGAACTGAGGTCGATGGGCGGCGCCTTGGGCCGCGAGTTCGAGGGGCCGGGCCGCAGGTCGCGCGGGGCCGGCCGGTGGTGAGCGGACCCCGGTCGGAGCGTCCGTTCGAAGGGGCTCGACGCCTCGTCCGTGGGGCGAGAATCGAGCACTCGGCGAAAGAGGGTAGCGGCGGGTGCACGGGCTGGCCACCGCCCTACACTGGCCCGCTCGAAACGGACCCGGGTCAGGCACTCGGGACCCCCGATCGAGCACTGCCGTCGCCCCGAGCGGGCGATCTTCGGCGCGCCCGTGCCCGGGCCGGATGCAGTCCACGGGCTGTGTCGCGACCGGGCTGCCAGCGGCCCGCCGCGCTCCGACTTCGACCAGACCGACCACCAGCTCAGCTCCAGCGATGACTCCCGCGACCCAGACCACGACGATCGATCCCACGGCCCTCCTCGCGAAGCTCGGCATCGAGCCGGTGCACTCGGGCGCGTACGCCGGCGAGTGGCTCGCCACCACGGGTGCGGAGCTCGAGGTCACGAGCCCCGGGACCGGCGAGGTCATCGGCCGCGTGCGCCAGGCCACCGCGGCCGAGTACGACCGCGTGGTCGAGGCCGCCCAGGAGGCGTTCGGTCGCTGGCGCCAGCTGCCCGCTCCGATCCGCGGCGAGTACGTGCGCCGCATGGGCAACGCGATGCGCGAGAAGAAGGACGAGCTGGGCGCGATCGTCACGCTCGAGATGGGCAAGATCCTCCAGGAGGGTCTGGGCGAGGTGCAGGAGGCGATCGACATCGCGGACTTCGCCGTCGGTCAGAGCCGCATGCTCTACGGCCTGTCGATGCACTCCGAGCGCCCCGGCCACGCCATGCGCGAGCAGTGGCACCCGCTCGGCACGATTGGAATCATCAGCGCGTTCAATTTCCCGTCCGCCGTGTGGGCGTGGAACTCGATGATCGCGCTGATCTGCGGCGACGCCTGCGTCTGGAAGCCGAGCCCCAAGACGCCGCTCACCGCCATCGCGATGACGAACGTCTGCCGTCCGGTGCTCGAGGAGGCCGGCTTCGGTGCGCTCCTCGGCCTCGCGATCGGCACCAACGAGGAGGTGGGGGAGCGCCTCGTCAACGACAAGCGTCTGCCGCTCGTCTCCTTCACCGGTTCGAGCGCCGTCGGCGGTCAGGTCGCCGGCAAGGTCGCCAGCCGCTTCGGTCGCACGATCCTCGAGCTGGGCGGCAACAACGCCATGGTCGTGACCGAGAACGCGGACCTGGACCTGGCCATCCCCGCGATCCTGTTCGGCAGCGTCGGCACCGCCGGCCAGCGCTGCACGAGCACGCGCCGCCTGATTCTGCACGAGTCCGTCGCCGACGAGGTCGAGAGCCGTCTCATCAAGGCCTACGGCCAGATCCAGATCGGCAACCCGCTCGATCCGAAGACGCTGTGCGGTCCGCTGATCGACCAGGTCGCCGTCGACAACATGCACAAGACGCTCGAGCAGGCCAAAGCCGAGGGCGCCGAGGTCCTGTGCGGCGGCGAGTCGATCACGCTCGACGGAGCCGAGGCCGGCGGCCACTACGTGACGCCCTGCCTCGTGCGCGCCAAGAACGAGATGCAGTGCGTGCAGAACGAGACGTTCGCCCCGATCGTCTACCTGATGCGCTATTCGAGCCTCGACGACGCCATCGCCATGCACAACGCGGTGCCCCAGGGCCTGTCGAGTGCGATCTTCACCTTGAACGTGCGCGAGGCCGAGACCTTCCTCAGTGCGGCCGGCAGCGACTGCGGGATTGCGAACGTGAACATTGGCACGAGCGGTGCCGAGATCGGTGGTGCGTTCGGCGGCGAGAAGGAGACGGGTGGCGGGCGCGAGTCGGGGTCCGATGCCTGGAAGGCCTACATGCGCCGCCAGACGAACACCGTGAACTGGAGTACCGAGCTGCCGCTGGCGCAGGGGATTCAGTTTGGGTGATACTCAGGGCGTTGGCGGGCGGCGCAACTGAGGAATGACCCTGGCGAGCAATGAACGTCGAGAAGCTGTACGACTTGGTGTGGACGTTTTCTACGGAGATCGATGTACACGAGATTGCTGAGAAGACGCAGCGCTTGCGTGAGACCCTTCAGACGCTAGCCAACCAGCCTCAGAACGCGGGTCATCAACAGGCGCTCGCGAAGGCAAGAGACTCGCTAGTGAAATCGCTGAAGGGTTTGCCAAGCAACCAGCTCCCGCAGTCCATGGTGGAGTCCGCGCAGGAGATGGGGGTATGGGATCATACAGGCGGTAGACTGGCGCGGCGAATTGGCCGTGCGCTTGACGGAAATCAGATTACTCCGAGCTCGGCGCTGGACGCACTTCAGGTCGTTCTTGACGAGTTCGACAAGATCTCGAGTGCGCTTGAAGGTATGCGCTCAGCGCTAGAGTTGTTCAATGTTACTACAGCTGATGTTGGCGAAGGCGAATGCGAGATCGCGTTGCAGGTGCCGCGAGGACTAGTTGAGAAATCAGCTGAGAGCCTCTTCGAGGAGTGGCAGGAGATTGTTGAGCGGCTTGGAGTGTTTAGCGAGCTGGTCACTGGTGCGCGGCGTCCATTCGCTGTCAAGTCGGTCTCCTCGAGTGATTTTACTGTCGTTCTTGAAACGGTCCCGGAGGTCGGGGCATACATCGCTGTTGCGATTGAACGGCTTGTCGCTCTCTACAAGAAGGTTCTCGATATCAGAAAGGTGCGGTCTGAGTTGAAGGCGTTAGAGGGTGCTTCAGATTCAACCCTCGAGTCGCTGGGCGAGGACGCGAATCGAGTTGCTTCGCAGGGGGTCGAGGAGGTCGCTTCTGAAGTGCTAGCTGCGATGGAAGAGGACTCGGCATGTTTCGATCGGAGTAATGATGCGAGGGCCAACGAGCTTCGGAACGAGTTGACCATGGCGCTGAGGCGGATAGCAGATAGGATCGATCGCGGAGTTCGCTTAGAGGTAGCGATCGGAGCTTCCGAGGAGAGTGGGGTCGAGGGTGAAGCCGCTGACCATGGCGAAGCGTCTGTGCGACGAGGGGTAAGCGCAGTGCAATGCACCAGCTATCCCAAGATATCTGGGGAGCCAATTCTTCAACTCGGGGCGCGTGATAACAACGAGGACGATGATGGCCCTGTCAAGGGGGGCGCGGAATAGGGAGGTGCCTCGTTGCGCGAATTCGACAATCTCCCGTGAGTGCAGAGTCGGACCCGAGTTCGTTGATCTACCGACGGAAGGAGCCGTAAGGTCGAGGCCAACCTCTGTCTCGACAGGGGCGTCGCATGTGCGTCCTCGTGCGGTGCTCTCTTGTACGGAGTCAAGCACCCCTTCGTCTCTTGGGCGAGGATTCTTGTGCGGCACCGCTTTCGCTATCGGGCGACGAAGGTTTGTCTGAATCAGTACTGCAAGGCTCTTCGATTTCTCAGGCGCTCAGCTAGATCGAGAATGCTCCCACTATCGGGGTAATGAGGAGGCAGATCCAATACGAACGGAAGGCGATCGCACCCACCTGCGAGTCAGCTTGCGGCTTGTACTCGGCCGCAACTAGGTACGCCTCTCGGCGGACAAGAAACTTCCACCTTATGCTCCAGATGTACCACGCCCAGGGGAGGGCAAGGGTATACCTGACGACGCCGTCCCTTCCAGCCACATTGGATACGTAGTTCCCGACCAGTAAGACCGGGATGGCCAGCACCGCCCATTGGAGGAGGCCTGGGGCCGGAACGAAATTCCACTTCGACTCCAGTTGGTGGATCTGTCGGCCACGCAACAGTGGCGCGCCTGGGTCGTGCGCTTGGGCGATCGCGCCAAGTGCAAAGAACGCGGCTCCGGATCCCAGTAGGAAGGCGGCAAACCTCCCTGTCATTACAAACCCGCTCGGGATGTCTAGCGCGGCGAGTGAGGTTGGGTTGATTGTCAGCATTGAGTGATTCGGTGTAGTCGATGGTGTGGCCTTTCGGATCTTGCCATGCTGGCGATAGGCTGAGATCTGCGCACAATGATACTCGGTCGAGTGTGCCGTAGTGGTGCTTGGTGGAGCAGGGTGGCTGCTGATGTGGACGATAGACGATGCCGAGCAGGTGTGTCCGACGGAGAGGCGCGCCGGTGAGCAGCTCCGTCCCTCGAAACGGAGGTGGCTCGGTAGATGCGTCGCTCCATCCTCGCGGCGTGAACGAACCTTGGTCGAGCAGTCCATCCGACCGAGGACGGGCTCGAACGCCATCGCGTATCTTCGCGGCCGGTCATACCCGGGCTCGACGAGCGAGCCATTGAGTCCTCGCGCTCCTCGGTCCTGTTCGCGGGGAGCCGCTCGCTCGCCAAGCTCGTCACGCTCCCTTCACCTTGACCGGTGAGCCCCCATGCAGATCGCCCCCTCGCTCGTCCTCGCCTGGTCCGCCTTCATCGCGACCTCGGTCGTCGGCACCGCCCACGGTCAGACCTTCGCCACGTCGACGCTCGTCGTCGCGGACACGGGGCAGGTCCTGGACATCCTTCCTTTCGATTGGAACGGAGATGGTGACCTGGACCTGACGCTCGCTCTCGCAGGCGGCTCCGTCCTGCGGCTCCGCAACCCGGGAGTCGCTCAGAGTTGGACGGGCGGGATCGGGATCGGTGGTACGAACGCGATGAGCGAGCTCGAGTACACGGATCTGGGTGGCCCGGGAACCGGGCGGGATCTGGTGATCGGGTACCTCTTCGGTGCACCGCTGGGCTGGTCCGCGAGCGGCACGAACAACGTGCTCGGACCCGTTCAGCTGGTTTCAGCTCCAACCTCGTTCCTGGCCGAGATCGACGTCGCGGACGTCGATGGGGACGGAGTCGAGGACGTCGTGTGCATGACGGCTTCACCGCCGACGATCGGAATGGTGGCGGGCGACGGGCAAGGCGGACTCACGCCCTACGTGACCCTGGCACAGGGCAGTGATCTACGAGGGTTGGAGACGACGTTGGGGGCGAGCAAGGGCGACCTTCGCCTGTTCGACGTGGATGGGGACGGCCACCTCGACATCACGATCGCCGGCGGCACCGAGGGCGTGCTCGCCATGAAGGGTCAGGGCGGTGGGAGCTTCGGTCCGATGGAGCTGCTCTCACCCGTCCCGATCGCCCACGAACACCTCTTCGCCGATCTCGACGGCGTCGCTCCGTTGGACCTCGTCGTGTGGGACGTCTCGGGTGGATCGTCGATCGGTTCGCGGGTCGACTGGGCGGCCGGTCTACCCGGCGGCGGTTTCGCCGCGCCGGTCCAGCTCGACGGCGTCGTCGGTCGCGGGCCCACGGTGATCGCCGACATCGACGGCAATGGACTTGCCGACATCGCGTACGAGAAGGCCGGCGCGCTGTGGTGCATCCTGTCGAACGGTGGGGGCGACTTCACTGCACCCGAATGGCTGGGGGAGTGCGGCGACGCGTTGGAGATCGAGGTGGGGGACTTCGACGCCGACGGCGACGTGGACCTCGTCGTCTCGACCGAGGTCCCGGACCCGTTCGTTCCGTTCTCTCAGACCTTTCCGCTGCGCATCCACTGGAACGACGGCGTTCCGCAGCCCAGCGCGGGCAGTGGACTCGTCGGCACGCCTCGGCAAGTGAGCGTCCAAGCCGGAGGCGAGCAGGTCCTGACTCTCGACTCGGGCGGCATCGGCGACTTCTACGTGATGTGCGGCACGGCGACCGGAGTTCTGCCCGGTTTGGACATCCCAGAAGTCGGTCTCAACCTCCCGCTGAACGCCGACGCGTACTTCAGCTACCTCCTGGGGCAGCTTCCCAACCAGCCGGGCGGCATCGCTCCGATGCCCGGTTCCACGTTCGGCGAGTCCGGCTTCTTGTCCGGGACCCACTCCGTCCGTGTACGTGTGCCTCCCGGGACCGACCCTTCTCTCGTCGGCCTGACGCTCCATCACGCCTTCGTGACCTTCGACTTCGGGCCCGGGGGTCTGGGAGCGCTCGTCTTCGTCAGCAACGCCGTGCCGCTCACGCTCGTTCCCTGAGGTACGGCGTCAGACCCATCTTCGTCCCTCGATCAAGGGTTCGTGTGCGGCACACCTCCGCGGTCGGGCGACGAAGATGGGTCTGACGCCGTACGCCGTACACACGAGTGTTCCACGATCCTCTGGTACCTTCTCTCCCCGCAGACTCAACAGGTTCGAGGCGGGACACCGGCGATAGCAAGTACGAGGAAGACATGTCCAGCGAGCAAAAGAACGACACCGACCTTTCCTCGGGCGCTGCCCGCGAGATGGGGGGCTTCACATGGATCCACGGGACCTTGATCGCGCTGATCGCGGTCATCGGGCTGGGAGGAGGCTACCTGGCCTATGTGGCCATGCTGGAGGAGTCCTCCCTTGAAGAGTGTTTCCCCCCGGCCGACGACAACGAGTCGATCTTCTCGGGCATCGAGTAGACCTCCCAGTACGGTGTCAGACACACCTTCGTCGCTCGAGCGAGGGTTCGTGTGCGGCACACTTTCGCGGTCGGGCGACGAAGATGCGTCTGACGCCGTACTCCCACCGCCGCACGCCGTTCTGGGGCACTTCCTGGTTCTCGATCGACGAGTGGGGGTCCGACTCCAGACAACTCCCGAACGCATGGGAGGCCAGCGAGCTGAGATCGTGTGCCTCGTGGGGTGACCAGCAGGTCGTGTGGGCTGCAGGAGCGACAGCCCTCGCTTAGCATGTTGACTCACCCCTTCGATGGAGAGCCCCCATGAAGCCTTGTCAGCATTCGTTTCGCATCGGTTTGCTCGGCCTACTCTGTGTCTCACTCACAGCTTCGTGCGCTAGCGACCACCTGGCAGTGAGCAATGGCCCAGAACAGGTCGAAGCGATCGAATTGATCGAATCGGTCAAGCTGGTTCGTCCTCCGCGTGGGGCTGGTCGCGACGGCCACAGCTCCAAAGCAAGTGGGGCTACGACAGAGGGGAGCGGTCTCGCAACGCTTTGGATGTGGGACCCGCTCACGAACACGATGTCGTTCGAGTCCGGTGCGTTCGGATCGATCATGCACGACCACGGGATCTTCAACCACCAGTCCGACATCGAGTACGGCAACTACGCGGCCGATGGCTTCAGCGTCGGGATCGAGGGCGGCCGGGAGGGCGTGATTCTCGACCTCGGTCGACAGGACGAACTGCAGGGGCGGTACGGCTACGACGAGACCGTCGGCGGCGGGCAGGGATTCGCATCCATCCGCGTCGAGGACGGTCGACTCGTCATCCTGGAGGACTACACCGCGCAGAGCACCCAGCCTCTCCTGGAGGACGCCGCGTTGCATGCCGAGCCGCACCGAGACACGGACTCCGCGTCGGTTCACATCGGACACGTCTACGTCCTTCGAATCACGGATCGACATGACCCCGAATTCGAGCGCCTCGCAAAGTTCCTCGTGGTCGGCCACCGACCGAACGAGAGCGTCACGATTCGATGGGTGCGGCTCGAACGATGAGTTCTCCTTGTACGGAGTAGAAGTACGGTGTCAGGCACGCCTTCGTCGCTCGAGCGAGAGTTCGTGTGCGGCACACCTTCGCGGTCGGGCGGCGAAGATGTGTCTGACTCCGTACTAGTATCGTCGACCCGATGGGCGCAGCACCCACGATCATCCTCCCCGGCATGGGCGCCACCTCGGACATGTACCGGGGCCCGTGGCGCGCGCTCGCTCGCGCACGCTTCGTCGACTGGCCGGAACACCACGGCGAGCGGACGCTGCGCGCGATCGCCGAACGGCTCGTGGAGCGCGAGGGCATCACGGCCGTCGACGTGATCGTCGGCTCCTCCCTCGGCGGCATGGTCGCGCTCGAGATCGGCGCGCTCGTTGGAGCCCGCGCCGTCGCGCTGATCGGGAGTGCGCGCCAGGCGTCGGAGGTGCAGCCGTTCCTGCGGTTGATCGCGCCGCTCGCCACGGTGGCGCCGATCGGGCTCGCGCAGCTGCTGGCGGGGAAGTCGGGCGGCGACGTGGCGGCTCTGGCCGCTGGGGCGGATCCGGGCTTCGTGCGCGCCATGTGCCGGGCGGTGGCGGACTGGCCGGGCGTCAACTTCGCCGGGCCCGTGGTGCGGGTGCACGGCGCGCGCGATCTCGTCATCCCGTGTCCGGACGACGCCGTGGCGATCGCGGGTGCCGGACACCTGGTGGGCTGGACCCACGCGGAGGCGTGCGTGGAGGCGCTACGCGTCGAGCTGGGGCAGCATGGCATCGAAATCTGAGCGAGCGCTGGCGCAGTGATCGGGGCCGGCGCCGCACCGACCACGTCTACTCACCAGCGAGAGGCAACGGCAGGAACCAGCCACTCTCGTCCAGCGCGGGGACCTCGTAGATGCGCTCGAACGCCGGGTAGCCAGGAACGTCCACCCGCACCGTGTAGCGGCCGGCCGCGAGTTCGACGTTCGGGATGGCGCCGACACCTTCCTGGGATGACGAGCCGTCCGGGAAGCTGGTCTCGATCCGGTAGGTCGGTGCCGTGAACGCGTTGCCCGGGGCGATGACCTCGATCGCGACCGTCGCTGCGGTCACGCCTTCTGTGTCTTCGAACGTGATCGTCGCGCCACCGTCCGGAACGTGCCGCCCGAAGTAGGTACCCAGTACGTCCCGGTCCTGGTCGCCCCCGATCGCGGTTGGCACGAAGTCCGCTGCAGACTCTTCCCCCGCGAGCGCGAACACCCACGGCAGCACGTCGGTCGTCGGTTCCTGCGGTTCGACGGGCTTGGCCTCGAGATCGAGCGTGAGCTCGTGCAGCACATCTGCAGCCAGATCGATCGCAGCGCGCGCGACGCGGCCATCGGACGCTGTCGCGATCACGGTCACGCGCGCGGCGGGCAGGCCGCGCAATCCGGTCTCGCCTCCGCGCAGCCAGACGCTGCTGCTCCTGCCCGAGTCGCCTGTTGGGAGCATGAGTTCGGCTCCGCTGGAGTCGAGCACTCTCACCTGGACCGAATCGGTGGGGTGCTCGCCGTCCTCGGTCACCCGCAGTACCAGTTCACGCGTCGGCAGGAGCTGAACATCCAAGAGGTGTTCGCCGAGTGCGAAGTTGCGTTCGCCCAGGCTGCCATTCGCGAAGCCGTCGGCCGAGATGCTCACCCGGATCGGCCCTGGCGGCAGGCCCGCCACGCGGAAGCGCCCGTCCGAATCCTCGACGTCGTAGAACCTGCCCATCCCGCCCACGAACGGCACGACCCGGAACGACGGGATCGGTGCACCTGTGAGACCGTCCGTCACGCGACCCGCCAGCACGACCTTGTCGAGTGCCTCGCGGTCGAGTCGCACGACCAGGTCGTCGACGCCCGCGCGGGTCTCCACGTCAACCGTGCGTCGATCGTCCGGGAAGGATGCGTGCACGGTCCAGAGCCCCCCGTACAGCCGGTCGAACGCGAATCGACCGTCTGTGTCCGTCTCGATGTCGGCGATGCCCGCCATGTACTCCCAGGTGGTGCGCCGGCTGGTGACGTAGCCGGGATCGACTTCGTTGGTGCCCTCGATCCAGACCTCGGCTCCGGCGACCGGCGTACCATCCGCTGTGAGCACGCGGCCGGCGATCTCGTGAGCGGGTGCGAGCCGCACGTCCTGCACAGCGGGGGAGTCGACGCGCGGGCGCACGGGTTGAAGCACCTGTACCGCGTGGCCTTCGTGGAGCACGAGCAGGTAGGGGGGGCTCGTCGTACTGTTCGCGGCACGAGGGCCGATAGCCACCGCCTCGCGTGCGAAGCCGTCGCCGCTCTCGTCGCCGCTCGTCGGTCGCGCGTAGCCCCACACCACATAGCGACCCTGCGCGTCGGTCGTCACGCGCTCGCTGGTGGGCATCGATCCGCTGCGCACGAGTGCACCGACCGCGGGAGTGCCATCGGCCTCGAACACGATGCCTTCCAGTCCCGCGCCGCGATCGAGTTCGACGCGAACGGGCGTTCCAGGTTGCGCTGCGACGCGTGCGCGCACGTATCCAGGTGTCTCGGCGGTCAACATGTGCTCGCGATCGGCGACCGGACCGAGTTCGAAGCGACCCGCTGTGTTCGAGTGTGCCGTGGCCGCTCCATGGCCAGCACGGTAGACGCCCGGCGATGTGGTCATACGGTCGAAGATCGTCGGCGCGCCGATCGCGACGCGCACACCCTCGACAGGAGCACCGCTCGCGTCGACGACCACGCCCGTGACGTGGACCGCCGGTCGAACGACGAGCACGGCATCATCGGCGTCGAGCGCGGATTCGAGCGTGCCACGCAGGCTCTGTTCGAGCACGTAACCGTCCGCCTCGGCGAGTAACTCGAAGCGCGCAGGTACGTCCGCGAGTTCCGCGTAGCCGTCCAGATCCGTCGCAGCCTGCGCCACGGCGTCACCGCGTGCCCGTGGCCCGTGGTGCGCATGAACGGCTGCGCCCGCGACCGGGGCGCCGGTTTCGTCCACGACGCGTACGCGCACGGGGTGGGTCGGGCCGCTGTCGAGGGTCGTGTCCATTGCGGCCACGCTCGTGCGCGCGCTCGCCGTTGCACCTTCGCTGTCCGCGAGTTCGGTCTCCAGACCCGCGCTCGCACCGGGTGCAGCGAGCTCGACGGCGGCATGGTCCGTGGCTGTCTTGTCCGGGCGTGCGGCCGCCGTTGCGTCCTCTGGGGTGAGAGCGCGAGGCGTCTCGCCGCTGTCGAACGGAATGAAGGCGAGCGCGGCGGCGAGCAGCACGACGACGGCAAGGAGGGCGGCTTGGCGCATGGTGGGAGGATACTGGCCTCCATACGGTGTCGCACACCACCGGGGTGGTCGACCAAAGAATCGCACCGGAGCAAATCGTTTGGTCGACCACCCCGGTGGTGTGCGACACCGCATCCGGGACAGCGTCGGAGGCGAGGGTCTGGCGCGGACGCTGGTTGCCCTGTCGCTCGGACGCCACAGCTAGGCCCGCTCGAACGCTCCTTCCCCGCCCGCCGGCCTTCGGTGATCGCCTAGACTGGAGCCCATGCGTCTCCTCCTGCCTGCCATCGGACTCCTGCTCGCTTCCATCGTGCAAGAGGACATCCGCCCGCTTGCGGACCCGCACGACTTCGAGCGCTGGTTCGCGCACGTGGACGCGGACCCGGCCGAGATCTCGTGGAAGACCGGGATCGACTGGCACCAGGCCTTCGGACCCGCGCTGGCCCGGGCCGCGCGCGACGACCGCCCGATCCTGCTCTACCTCGCTACCGGCGATCCCCAGGGCTGCACGTGACAGCAGGGCAACGCGGTCAGACAGTTGGTCTGGTCGAACCCGTCGGTGCAGGAACTGACGCGCTCGTTCGTCATGCTGAGCCACGACGAGCGCGAGCTCGTGTGGGGTGAGGACACGCCCGCCAAGCGCGTCTTCGAACACATCGAGGCGCAGATCGACGTGGAGTGGATGAGCGAGTCCCGACAGGGGATGTACGCGTTCACGGCGGGCGGCGAATTGCTCGGACACGAGGTGCTGCGAGCGCGGTACGACGACGCGATGACGCGGGTCGAGCCCGTCACCGCACTGCTCGAGGCGGCGCGCGCTGGCTACGACGCACTGGATGCCGAGCGGCGCACGACGCTGCACCCGACGGCGGCGGAGGCTGTCGCCGACAGTTCGGACGAGCGCGTCAACCGCCTCACTCGAAGCTCAAGAGCTCCATGTCGAACTTGAGGTCGCCTCGCGACGGGCCATAGGCGAGCTGCTGCGGGATGACCAACGTGAAGCTGTCGCCCACGCGCATCTTCGCGACGATCACGTCCCAGCCCTGGATGGCCTCGCCCGCGCCGACCCTGAACGTGAATGGGCGCGTGCCCGGATCGAACACCTGTCCGTCGATCAGCATGGCCTTGTAGGCGAGCGTCGCCCGCCGGCCGGTGCCACACACCTCGCCGGTGCCGTTCCCGTGAACCTCGAGGATCTGGATGTCGGGCACGCCCGCGCGGCCCGCAGGGATCGTGTCGCCGGCCGACCACTGCGACATCGCGGCCGAGTCGGTGTGGGCCGATCCGGCGGCCGAATCGTGGGCCGATCCGTCCGACGTGCTGTGGCAACCCGCGAGACTGGCGGTCAGGACTGCGAGGCTCAGAAGTGTCGTGATGGTGTTCATGAGCAAAGTGTGCGGAGCGCCCGCTCGCGGATCCAGAGACCCGTGGCCGGGCGCGTCATACGGCTTCGGAGCGAGAGATGGGGGAGCCTGCGCGCGCTGGGCGTGGCAGGAATCTGGCGCGGCCCTTAGGCTCCGTTCGTGAGCCCGCGGGGATCGGGCTCGACTCGCTCGCACCATCAACCCACAGCAGACGACCATGCCCTCGTTCGTGCTCTCCAGCGGCCTTGCTGCCGCTCTCGTCGCGCTCGCGCTCCTCGCCGCTCCGAACACCACGTCCGCATCGGCGGCGCCCGAGCCGGTCAGCGGTTCCGCTCCGCCCGAACACCTGTACCGCTGCTTGGGGTGTTCGTCGTCGGCAGTACCAATGGGTCCTGACGTGCGGTACCTCCGCGTGTGGAAGGGGACCGGAGACATCAGCGATCCCAGCAACTACGCGATCGCTGCGAAGATCATCGCGGGGGCGTCGTTCTTCACGCCGCCCACGGACAACTGCAAGGACTCGCACGAGTGCGAGGCGACCTGCCACGTGATGTACACCGCATGGGTGAAGGTCGAGGTCTACGACCTGCTCGTGGACGTTTCGGACCTGGAGCTCGAGATCGTCGATGCCGACGGGGATCCGTTCGTCGGGCAAGAAGGAGGGATGTCGATGGGCGATATCGAGGATATCAACGAGACTGGCGGTGACTACGCCAAGTACCTCTTCGTCGACGCGGAGTGCGGCCGCTCGGATTCCGTCCACTTCAGTTATGCGCTCGACTGGTCCACTATCGCGTGGCCGTACCCCCTGCCACCCGACTACGTGCCCCCGCACTACTTCGAGGAGGCGCTCGGCGGAGCACCCGCAGGGTCCGGTCCCGGAGACCCCGTCGTCGGAGATCGTGGGAGCTGCTTGCAGTTGAGCATCTCTTGCGAACGCTGCATCAAGCTCGACATCTGAAGCCATGGAACGTCGAGCAACTGGAGTCTTCGTGCTGATCGGCACCCTGATCGGACTCGTGATCTGGGCCTTCAGCACTGGTGATGATCC
This sequence comes from Rohdeia mirabilis, assembly GCA_007750655.1. Classification (GTDB taxonomy): domain Bacteria; phylum Planctomycetota; class UBA1135; order UBA1135; genus Rohdeia; species Rohdeia mirabilis. The sequence continues at coordinate 3,139,797 of CP036290.1, read as the reverse complement.
CATCGATCGCGTCGCCCACGAGGTCGGCGCCGACACCATCGGCGCTGGGCCAGGCGGGTTGGAACTGGCGCGCGACGACGCCGGCCGCGCGGCGGTCGAGTTGGACCGCGTCGACTCCGTGCCCGAGGGTTCGGTCGCGACGACGGAACCGCGCGAGCTGCAGAACTTGAAGGGCGACTACATGCGCTACTTCCTGGACGTCGTGCTCGATGCAAGGGACCTCGAGACCTGGAACGAGGCCGAGTTCCTGGACTGGGGGGTCCGCTTCTCACCGTCGCCAGCGACGACGGCCAAGGCGCTCGACTACCGGCTCCGCATGATGACGGCGACGCACCTCAAACGCCTGGAGCGGGTCGACGCCGCCACGCGCGCGGAGGCCGAGCGGATCCAAGCGGAGTTCGAGGCCGCGAACGACGACCTGTTCGAAGAGACCTGCGCGCTCGCGGAGGCGTATGTGCGCCGCGTCCGTACTCCCGAATCCGTGCAGGTGTTCGAGGACGAGGCGGCGTTCGTGGCCGCGGACCCGCCGTTCGAGCCGAGCCAGTGGGGCTGCACGTTCGCCTGGCGGCACGAAGGGCGCCTGGCCTTCCTGCTCTTCGACACGGCGTCGGATCCGGCCCTGCGAGCGAACGTCGAGATGGTCGATCGGCTTCGAGCCGTGCGCAATGCCGACCTGATGCGCGTTCTCTACGCCGGAGAGGAACTGCCGCAGCGCTGAGTGGGCGCGCGCCGCGTCGGACTCGCATCCGTTGACCGACCGACGCTCATGGCCCATGGCGAAGGGGGGAGTCGGGTGTTCGGTACGGCGTCAGGCACGAAAGTGCCACCTGCCGCCGTTGTCGCTGCGATTCGCAGCGACCCGGCGCGGCAGGTGGCACTTTCGTGCCTGACGCCGTACCGAACACCCCGCCTCACTCGAAGCTCAAGAGCTCCATGTCGAACTTGAGGTCGCCTCGCGACGGGCCGTAGGCGAGCTGCTGGGGGATCGTCAGCGTGAAGCTGTCACCGACGCGCATCTTGGCGACGATGATGTCCCAACCCTGGATGGCTTCGCGCGCGCCGACCTGGAAGGTGAACGGCACCGTGCCCGGGTCGAGCACCTGCCCGTTGATCAGCATGGCCTTGTAGGCGAGCGTCGCCCGCCGGCCGGTGCCACACACCTCGCCGGAGCCGTTCCCGTGGACCTCGAGGATCTCGATGTCCGGCACGCCCGCGCGGCCCGAAGGGATGGTGTCGCCGGCCGCCCACTGCTTCTGCGCGGCCGAGTCGTCCTTCGTCGGTGCCGCGTCGGTCGAGTTCGCGTCGGTGGAGCCCGCACCCGGCGTGCTCGCGTCGCTGGCTTCGGTCGCGCTCGACGGGGCCGCGCCCGCGTTCGTCGCTTCGTCCGACGAGCCCTGGCAGCCCGCGAGGCCGGCGGTCAGGACCGCGAGGCCCAGAAGTGTCTTGATGGTGTTCATCGCCGGATTGTGCGACCCGTTCCCTCGCGGATCCATACGGTGTCGCGCCCCGCGCGGAGATTCTCGGCGTACGGTGTCGCACACCACAGGGGTGGTCGACCAGGCGTACGGTGTCGCACACCACAGGGGTGGTCGACCAAAGAATCGCACCGGAGCAAGTCGCTTGGTCGACCACCCCTGTGGTGTGCGACACCGTACGCCCCGCCTGAGGCAGGAGCCCCACCAGTTGACCGACCGACGCTCCAGGCCTACGGCGAAGGTGGGAGTCGGGTGTTCGGTACGGCGTCAGGCACGCAGGTGCCACCGGCCGCCGACGTCGCTGCGATTCGCAGCGACTCTGGCGGCCGGTGGCACCTGCGTGCCTGACGCCGTACCGATCAATCCATCAACTCGAGCCGCTCGACTTCGCCACCGGTGAACAGGCGACTCAGCCGCACGTCGCCGCGCGCGAAGACGAGTGGCGTGACACCCGCGAAGCGACGGAACTCCGCGATGAAGTGCGACTGGTCGTAGTAGCCCGCACGCACCAGGACGTCGTGCCAGTCCAGACGCGGGTGCTCCTCCATCAGCTTGAGCGCGGCGGTGAAGCGCACGATGCGGCTGTAGGTCTTCGGGCCCATGCCGAGCACGTCGCGCGTCCAGCGCTGCACGGTCCGGCCGCTGACGTTCGCGGCGCTCGCGAGCTCGCCAAGACTGCGACGGCCGCCGCTGAGTCGGAGTTCGCGCAGCAACGGCTCGAGGCGCGCGTACGGCCAGCGGGGATCCGAGGCGCGCCGGTCGAGCGACCGCCGCAGACGCTCGACCAGGAGCGCGTCCACGAGCGCCACCCTGGTCGCGTCGTCGGCGGCCTCGCCCAACCGCTCGTGCAGCGCACGCAGATCGTCGTCCACGTGGTCGCGCACGCTCCGCCCGCGATTCACCACGTCCGAGAGCGGGAGTCCGACGAGGCGCGCGAACCCCTCCGGCTCGAACGCGACGCAGAAGCGCTCGAGTCCGGTGCCGAGCTGGACGCCGCAGGGGCCGTCCTGCAGCCCGAGCACCGAGATGCCGAAGTCGGCGAAGCTCGCGCGCTGGCCGCCGCCGCCGACGAATCCCGTCCGACCCGTGAAGCCGAAGACCAGATCGACGCCGCCCTGCGGGTGGTTGACGATCGGCGCGGGGGCGACCGGGCCCGTGCGCACCGCGTAGTAGAAGCGGACGTGGGGGCGCAGCAGCGGGTGGGGCTGGAAGCGGTCGAAGCGGACGCTCATCGGGCGAGGCGCGGGTGGGGCGGCGGGCGGCGTGCCCGAGCGACCGGGGCGGGCCTCTTCTCACTATGACGCAGGCTCGGGGAGCGAGGATCCGGCCGGTGGCGATTCCTCGCCGGCGAGCGGGAAGCCGGGCGGGCGCACGCAGCCCTGAGCCGGCGGACCCGGACGCGCCGGCGGGTCGTAGCGCGACTACTGCCCGCTCCTCAGTTGCCTTCGCACGGTGTCGCACACCGATCGATGAACTCCCCACCGGTGTGCGTCACCGCATGACGGTTCCGGGCAGGTTGGTGACGCACACCGATCGAAGCTCGTGCTGCTGGCGTGCGACGCCCATCGCGAGGCCACAGCGGAAGTCGCGTGGGGCGCTAGTGGTGTGACGCGCTCTGCCGAGGCATTTCGGCGTTCCGTACGGGATACGGTGCGTGGCACGGGCGACTCGCCCCCTCTTCCATGAGTACCGGGCTCTCGAGTCTCGAAGGAGGCCTGACGCAGCAGTGCTGCCCGTACGGGACGCTGCCGACATCAGGGGAAGCCGTGCCCCAAGAGAGCGAATCACACCACTAGGCTACGCCCATGCTCCATCGCTCCACCATCTGCATCGCCCTCGTCGCCCTGATCCCGGCCTTCCTGGCCACGACCGGCGCAACCCAAGACGCCGACGCGCCGCTCGAAGCCACCGAGTGTCACGGCTACCTCCAGGTCCCGATCGACGGCGCGCCCGAGGAGTACGGCGGCGGCTTCTCGATGCACGTGGCGGCCTGGCCGATGCTCGCCGAGCACCCGGGGCCGCGCTACCAGACCGGACTGTTCAGCACCTGGATGTTCCCCGCGCCCGTCGAGCCCGAACCCGACGACTGGTTCTACACCGACATCGAAGGCGGACTCGGTTGGTGGCGCGATACGCGCTTTCCGACCACGACGCCCAAGTTCATCATGGGCGGCGTCGCGCACAACTTCAGGGCCTGGGCCAACGGACCCGGCGCCGGCAAGGGACGCGACTGGGACGAGCCGGCGGGCAAGTACGGCGTCGCACAGCTCAGTCCATGGATCCTGTGGCCGCCCGACGGTTTGAATCTCGCGCAGGGAACGAGCGGTGAACTGCTCGGCTACGGCTACCTGCCGCTGCCGCTGACCGAGGCCAAGGCGACGACCGCGGGACACGAGGTGCCGACCGGCGACCGCAGTTGGACACTGTTCCTGGACGCCGCGAACTTCAAGGGGCCGGTCGCGTTCTTCACGCCGTTCTTCTTCAGTGAGGTCACGATCGAGCGCACGGACCTCGTCGGGCGCTTCCTCGACAGCCAGCCGTCGGAGTCGAGTCGCCCGATCTCGATGGAGACCCAGCACATTCCCGCGGCGACGGCGCAGGGGGACGACGGCGTGCTCTACGCGCGCATCGCCGACACGCGCTTCCCCGTCGACGCGAAGGGGGACGCGGTGATGGTGCACCGCCACACGTCGTACACCGACGCGGCGCTGTGGAACGACGTCGCGGCCTGGTTCGCGGGCGGGGAGGCGGCGTCCGGACGGATCACGCCCGAGCACGGACACGTGCACACGATCCGCGACGGCGGCAACTGGGGCTGGTCGCTGCCGACGGGCGAGCTGCGCACGAACGCCGAAGGTCGCGACGAAGAAGTGCGCGCCCAGATCGCGCGCGAGGTCTTCGCCGAGTCGGTCGCGCTCGACGAGCACACGTTCGGGTACCGCTTCGGCGCTGCACCGGGGGGCCTGCTCGAGCGGGTGGGCGGCGCATCCGGTCGCGTCGCGGGTCGCGGTCTCGTGCGCGTGCCCGAGTACTACCGGCTCGACACGTCGAACGACCGCACGAGCTGGGTGCCGGTGCCCGCAGGCGACGTTCCGGTGCGCGAGCGGTTGGCGGCGGCGCGCTTCGTCGAGCCGCGCCCCGCACCCGAGCCCTACGTCACGCCGGAGGACGGCTGTTGGGCCGAGCCCGGTCCCGTCGCCGGCCCCTTCACGGCCGAACTCGGCGACGGCAGCGTCGTGACCTACTCCTGGTACCGCTTCGCCGACCAGCCCGCACTGCAGAACGCCGACCTCACCGCCGGCGAGCGCGAGGAACTGCAGCGCCGCGTCGAACTGCTCCACCGCTCCTGGACGCGCGACCAGCAGTACCTGCCGCCCGCGACCACCGGAACGCTCGCAGCGATCGATCCCGCGCTGATCGTCGAGCCGCCGGCCGGATTCGAGGTCGGCTACGTGCCCATCGCGACGCGGCAGGCGGCGCGGTAGAGGCCATCACTTCGTGCAGCGCGTGGCGTGCGCCGCAGGGAGTTCGACCCCAACCCGCTGAGCGACCGAGCAATCGTGTGCGGCACGAGCGGTCGGTCGTTCCGCGGGTCGGGGCGGGCATTGCTTCACGACACCGTCTTGCGGTCGCCGCGCGTCGACCTCTCGCCCGCGGAGCCGTGTGGCGGGCACGAGCACCGGCGGGGTCGGCGGACGGAGTGTCGTGGCTGCGCGGGACAGGACCCTTCGAAGCCACGTCGTCCGCCTCTTCACGCATCGGTGTGGAAGGAGAAGCACAGTCCGTCCGGGGCGCGGTCGAAGACGGCCCGCAGCGCACGGCCGCCGTGCTCGCCCGGGGCGATCTCACCGATGTCGAGGGCGGTTCCGGCGTCGCGTCCCTCGATCCGTTCGGCTCGTGCGCGTTCGACGTCGTCGACCTCGATGGCGGCGCCGTTCTGCTCGGGGTCGCGTCCATTGGTCTCGAGACCCATGGCGATCTGGTCGCGGACGAGGACCATCCTGCTCTGGGACGAGCGGGCCGCGTCCACCGTCATGCCGAACGCTCGAGCGTAGAACGTCGCGCTGGCCGCGAGGTCGACGGTGGGGAGGGTGTCGATCGCCCCTTCGTACGAATGGGCGCGCAGGTGGACGGCCGGCTCCATGGGTGCTCGGGGGCGGCGGCTCGGTGGGCGCGACGCTCGCAGCACGGAGTTCAGCGCCCTTCCAGCACCGTGCCCTGCACCAAGTCGAAGCGAGCTCCGGATCGGAGCAGGAGCCCGCTCTCCGAAAGCTCGGCGCCCCGGCGCGCGTCGTAGACCACCACGCCGTCGCCCTCGCCGAGCACTTCGCCGACCGAGCCCTGGACCAGGAGCGCCGTGCCAGCGTCGACGCCGAGGCCGAGGAGTTGGGGGTGCTCGCTCACCTGCTGGCGCAGTTGGGCGTGGCGACCGCGTTCGACGAAGTGCGCGTCGAGGACGACGCCCTGCAGCAGTCCCATGCCTCGCGTGTAGCCCTCGAACGTCATCTCGGTGTTCGACCTGGGATCGCCGCGCAGCAGGAAATCGCCCACCACCTGACAACCGGCGGAGCTCCCGCCCACGACGCCGTCGCGCTCGAGCACGCGCGCGATCGCTTCCGCCGCACGCGTCTCGCCGAAGCGGTCCATGAATCGGAACGTGCGGCCACCGTCGATCCATATGGCGTCGGCTCCATCGAGCGCGGCCAGGAGCTGGATGTCGTGGTTCGCGCGCTCGCGCCGCGCGACGTGCGCGATGCGGATGTTCGTGCAGCCGCGTTCCTCGAGCTCACGGGCGCTGTACGAGTCGGGAGCGGCGTCGTCCTCCATCGCGTTCGCACTCGGGATGCACACGAACCGCGCGTCCGTTCCGCCCGCCAGTGCGATGTAGCGCTCCCAGGTCGCGTCGCTCACGCCTCCACCGCCCTGCACGATCAGCGCGCCCTTCTCGATCACGGGCGCGCCCGGTCGCTCTGGCGGATGGACGGGGCGTTCGGCGTCACGGGCCTGTCGGATCCACGACACGAGATCGAGGCGGTCGTCGAGCGGGTCGCCCAGGTCGCGCTCGTCGTCACCGGCGAAGACCTGCTCGTCGACGAGCGCGCCACTTTCGCGGTAGATCGCGAAACCGACCTGGTCGGGACCGAGGCAGGCCACGTAGCGCTCCGCGAAGAGGGCGACCGCCGCCCCGTCCGCGAGCGCCACGGCGATGCGCGCCGGATTCGCCTTCGCGTGCCGGTGGTGCGGTCCCGTGTCGCCGACGTCCTTCACGCCGAACACGAGCTCGATGCGCGGGGCGAGGCACAGCCGGTCGGTATCGACGCCGGGGACTCCGGTCAGAACGTGCGCCACGGCACCGCTCGCACCGATCGCTGCGTCGCGTTCGAGTGCGTTGACCAGGACCGCGCGCAGCAACGGTTCGCCGAGAAGCTTGTCGGGTACCGAGTCCAGCCAGATCCCGTCCGCCGCAAGGAGCGTCGTCAGCGTGTCCGAGTCGGTCAGATCGCTCGCGCGGTTCACCTGGAGCCAGGTCTGCTCGCGAGCCCCCGTCGCGACCCAGTCGACCGCGTCGCCATCGCTCTTGCCACTGGCCTTCGCGTTCGAGATCACGGCGATGTGCGCGGAGCCGCCGCCCGCGAGATCGACGAACGCCGTGCGCGCCGCGTCGGACAGCGCGCCCTGGCCTGCGAGCAGCATGCGGCCGCGGAACAGCTCGAGCTCGTCCGGCTCGGCGGCAGGGCCCGCGGTGGGTGCAGCGAGCGCAGGAGCGGCGGACCCGTGTCCGCGGTCTGGATCGAGGGCGCCGACCCATGCCGGGGTCGAGGCGGCGATGCTGGCGAGCGCGAGGGCGAAGCTGAGAGTGGGTCGATTCATGGGCGGTGTCGTGGCCCGATCGCGCGGCGGAGGTCCGGCCCGCGACCGTCGATGCGCGCGCGCCGAGGCTGGTCGAAGGGTCGATCGGGGCCGCTGTCGGATCGTCGTCGGGGCGGGTCGATTCGGGTCGTTGGGCGCGGTGGCGCGAGGGGCGCGTCTGGCACGGGACCTCGAGCTCCACGTCGAGGGGACGCGCGAGTCGGTCGTCCGTTCACGGCGAAGTCGCCGAAACGTGCCGCGTTCGCAGGGAATCTCGAACCGCGCCTCGGACAGTCCTGCACCTCGCGTCCGTGCGGTGCCGCACACCAGTTGGTCGGTCGGCCGGAGGGAGGTGCGAGCGCACTCCGCCCTTGCGACCATACGGAGTCTGACCCCAATTGGTCGACCGACGAATTGGGGTCAGACTCCGTATGGTCGGGGTCGCCGTCAGGGCGCCGTCCTTCGATTCCGGATCAAGGGCTCTCTTGGTACGCGACCCAGACGGAACCCGCTCCCTTCTGGACGATGCGGCTACGGGCAGCGTCGTGCGCGGTCAGCTCGGCGACGAGTTCGTCCGTGGGCTCTTCTGCGTAGCGAGCCTCGAGTTCGGCCATCCGCTGCTCCCAGGCCGCGAGCTTCGCCCGCGCTTCGGCCTCGGTGAGCCCTTCGCCCGGGCGACTGACCGTGTAGCAGTGGTCGCCCAGCACGAGGTCGAAGCGACCGTCGCCGTTCACGTCGTCGATCCACAGGCGGATCGATCCTTGGGGTTCCGTGATGTGGGCGTCGCCGAAGCGCAGTTCGGGTCCGAAGTACTCCTGGGAGCCCGCGTAGCGGAAAAGATCGCGACGATCGGCGAACACGGGTGCTCCGCCTCCGCCGACGTTGGTGAACAGGTGCACGCCGATGGTCGACCCACTGACCAGATCCAGATCACCGTCGTCGTCCCAGTCGACGAAGACCGGGTCGCTGTGGTGGACGACCGAGATCTCGACCCCGCTGCGATCCAGGAGCGGCGTACTCGTGGGCTGGAACCGTCCCTTCCCGAGTCCCTCGAAGAGGTGGAACGTGCCTTCCGCGTTCCCGGTCACGATGTCGAGGTCGCCGTCACCGTCCACGTCGAGCGCCGTCGGACGCGTGCAGGTCGTTCGATCGGGGCTCGAGCCCTCGCGTCCGTGGATGACCAGCGGCACTCCGTCGGTGCCCTGCAGCGACTCGGCCGGTGAGAAGCTGCCATCGGGTCGTCCGCGCAGGATCCAGAAGTGACCGGCGTCGGCTCCGCTGACCGAGAAGCTGCCCGAGAAGAGGTCGGTGATGCCGTCACCATCGATGTCCACGAACTGTGGAGTCGAGGAGGTGCATCACCACACGCCGGGGACCTCCGCGACCTCGCCACCGGCCTCCAACCACGATCCGGCGCCGAAACCGCCATCGGCGTTGCCGGGGTGGACGCGCAGTCGACCGCCCTCGAGCTGCCCGACCACCAGGTCGCGGTGTCCATCTCCGTTCACGTCGTGCAACGTCGGCGCGGCGTACCCCGGAGCAGCGGTCCGAATCGGCTTACCGTCGGCGAGCAGCCGAACCGGCGCAGCGAAGGAGCGTTGTTCGCCGCCGAGTGTGACCGGCGGAGGAGCGAGCGTCGGCAGGAGTGGGGCCTGCGACGCGACGAACAACGAGAGGACGAGGACGAACATGGGGACTCGGCGGGGAAGGGGTCGACAGGGGGGGCTAGCGAGGCGTCGTCGGGCGCGGATCGCTGGGGCGTCGGGGCGCATGTGGATCGGCCCGGTCCGTCACGCAAGTCGCTGAGCCGTTCGCCTCGACCGCGGTCCGTTCAACCGAGGTTCAGCACTTGACCCCGTCGCGCTTCCGCAAGCTCGCGAAGCGCCATCGCGATCGAGTCCGCACCTGCGTCGCTCGCTGTGATCCGTTCGCCGAAATGCACACGGAGTCTGCGTGTGCGTGTGGGGTCCGACACCAGCACGTCGATCGACCAACGGGTCGTGTGCAGTACGACGTGTCGGTCGATCGACGAGTAGGGGTCGGACTCGACTTGGTCGAGCGACGAATTGGGGTCAGACTCCGTATGGTCGCCCCCTCAGCGCGGCCCGTCCCACTCGGCGATGTGCATCGACTCGAGGGTCTGCTTGCGGATCGGCTCCACGGCGTCGTTGATCGCTTGCAAGCCGAAGTCGAGGCCCGCGATGGTGCGCAGCGGACGCTGGCCCTTCGGCGTCGCGATCAGCTTCTCGAACAGGTCGACGACCAGCTTCGGATCGGTGGGGGCATCGGCGTTCTCGAAGGCTTCGATCACGGTCGACTTGAAACCTTCGCCGAACTCCGCCACGTGCGGGTAGGCGGCCGCGCGCTCCGTGTCGTCGCCGGCGACCAGGTTGTCGAAGAAGTTGGTGGCGAACGGGCCCGGTTCGACCAGAACGACGTCGATGCCGAGCGGCGCGAGCTCGTAGCGCAACGCTTCGCTCAGGCCCTCGAGTCCCCATTTGCTCGCGTGGTAGACGCCGAAGCCGGGGAATGCACCTCGGCCGGCCGTCGAACTGATCTGGATGATCAGGCCGTCGCCGCGTTCGCGCATGGCGGGCAGAACGGCGCGCACGAGGCGCACGGGGCCGACGATGTTGACGTCGAGCTGGGCCGTGACCTGGGCGGCGGTGAACGACTCGACCGGGCCGCCGTAGCCGAGGCCGGCGTTGTTGATCAAGACGTCGACGGGCCCGATCGCGACGACCGCGGTCTCGACGCTCGCGTCCGAGGTCACGTCGAGTTCGTGCACGTGCAGGGCGAGCGAATCGGCCGCCGCGGTCTGGCGGAGTTCTCGGGCTCGCTCGGCGTTCTTGCCGTGCACGCCGCGCATGGTGGCGTGAACGGTGTGACCGCTGCGGGCGAGTTGGAGGGCCGCGTCGCGACCGAAACCGGCGCTGCAGCCGGTGATGAGGACCGACTGGGTGGTGGTGCTGGACATGGGCGGCATTCTAGGCGCGCTCGGGGGCGCCCGACGCCCGGCATGGGCCCGGGTGTCGCACACCGGTGGGAAGATTGTCGACCGGTGTGCGACACCGCTCGACGATTCCTCACAGGTCGGTACCGCACACCGAGCGTCGAGACCTCGCCCAGAGCATGGCACCGCCTCGGCGCGCGGCGAAACCGGCTGCGCGACCGTCGGTCGGGCTCCGTCGCGCGACCCGAAGTGGAACTCCCCGAGGCGCGCCGGCCTCGCTATCGTCCACCATCGCGCCGCACCGGCCGGCGCGCCCTCGCTCCGAAGTTCCCGAAGCTGCACCCAGCAGCCCATCGCCATGCCCACCCACGCTTCCTTCCAGCCCGGCGAGTTCTGCTGGGTCGATCTCGTCGCCCACGACATGCAGACCGCCATGGAATTCTACGGCGAGCTGTTCGGCTGGACCGCCGAGGTCCAGAACACCTACGGCGGGCCGCCCTACGCGATGTTCATGAAGGACGGTGCGGTCGTCGGCGGCATCGGTCAGATGAGCGACGAGATGATGGGCGCTGGCATCCCGCCGATGTGGAACAGCTACGTGGCGACCGACGACTGTGAGGCGACCGAGGCGCGTGCGCGCGAACTGGGCGCGCTGGTCACCGTGCCGACGATGGAGGTGCCCAGCATGGGCAAGCTCGCGTTCTTCGTGGACCAGGAAGGCGCTTCGATCGCGTGCTGGCAGAGCACGAACGACGACGGCGTTCCGTTCCTCAAGGGCGAGCACGGCAGCCTGTCGTGGAACGAACTGATGAACCGCGACACGGCGGGAGCGAAGGCGCTCTACGGCGGGCTGTTCGACTGGGACTTCGTCGCCATGCCGATGGGCGACACGCGCTACGAGATGATCAAGGCCGGCAGTGTCGACGCCGGCGGCATGATGGCCATGGACGGCGAGCGCTTCGACGGCGTGCCGGCGCACTGGCTGGTGTACTTCCAGGTGGACGACGGTGCGCAGGGAGTGGCGGCGGCCGAGGAGGCGGGAGCCACTGTGATGGTGCCGCTGACCGAGATTCCGGTCGGACGTTTCAGCGTGCTGTCCGACCCCCAGGGGGCCGTGTTCTGCCTGATCGAGTTGGCGGGCTGATCGGTACGGCGTCAGGCACGAAAGTGCCACCTGCCGCCGTTGTCGCTGCGGATCGCAGCGCCTCGACGCGGCAGGTGGCACTTTCGTGCCTGACGCCGTACCGATCAGCCTCCCCGGGGCGCGAGCCGGGTGCGGGAACCCTCCCCCAGGTGGCTGGGCGCGCTCTCGACACCCGGGAACGGCACGGATCTCGCTTGGCGTCACGTGGACCCGGGCCCGCGATCGATCATCGAGCGTTGTGATGCTCCTGCGACCGATCGGCCTCCTCCGAACGGCTCTGCTGGGCTCCGGCTTTCAGGGCCGTGACGCGTCGGTGGGGGCCTTGAACGACGCGCTCGCGGGGAGCGGGCTGTCCGAGGGAGCGTTCTCCGGCGCGTCGCTGTTCTGGGGCCTGCTGCTCGGATCGGTGGGCATGGGGCTGTTCATCTACGGCAAGAAGAACCGGCGGCCCTATCCGCTGGTCGGCGGGATCGTCCTGTCGGTGCTGCCCTATGCGGTGACCGACAGCTGGGTCCTCGGATTCAGCGCAACAGGGATCTGCACGCTGCTGTGGATGCTGCGCGGCCGGTGAGTGGATTGTCGGTACGGCGTCAGGCACGAAAGTGCCACCTGCCGCGCCGAGACGCTGCGATTCGCAGCGTCTCGGCGGCAGGTGGCAGTTTCGTGCCTGACGCCGTACCGATCATCGAGAGCGGTACCCGTCAGGCTCGCTCGTGGCTCAGGAGCCCGAGCGTTCCTGCTGGTACGCGACCCAGACGAAGCCGACCCCGCCCTCGGTGACGATCGTCGCGCGCTCGGCGTAGAGCGCGTTGAAGGCTTCGTCCATGGCGTCGTCCCACTCGGCGTCGCCGTGCTCGTCGAGCAGCGTGTCCATCTTCTTCTGCCACGCGGCGAGTCGCGTGCGCGCCTCGTCCTCCGTCAGCCCGTCGGCGACGTTGGTGACGTAGGCGCTGTCGCCCATCACCAGGTCGAAGCGACCGTCGCCGTTCATGTCCTCGATCCACAGGCGGATCGAGCCCTGGGGCTTGGTGATGTGCGCCTCGCCGAACGTCACGTCCTCGTACGCGCCCGCGGTGCTGGTGTAGTAGAAGAGGTCGCGCGCCGGGGCGTATCCGCTCTCACCGTTGTTGGTGAAGATGTGGATGCCGTGGCCCGAGCCACTGACGAGGTCGCGATCGCCGTCGCCGTCCCAGTCCACGAACACCGGGTCGCTGTGGTGTCCGACGGTGAGCTCTTCGCCGTTCGCATCCACGAGCGGGGTACTTCGCGGTGCAAACGTGCCGTTGCCGAGGCCTTCGAACAGGTGGAAGGTGCCCTCGAAGTTGCCCGACACGATGTCCAGGTCGCCGTCGCCGTCGTAGTCGAGCGCGGTCGGACGGGTACAGATGGTGCGCACCACGTCGGCCCCTTCGGGCATGTGGATGATGAGCGGCTTGCCGTCCGTGCCCTTCAGGGACTCGGCCGCGGCAAAGGTGCCGTCCGCCTTGCCCTTCAGGACCCAGAACAGCCCGGCCATCGGCTTGTGGTCGGAGTAGCAGCCGGAAAGGATGTCGATGTGGCCGTCAGCGTCGATGTCCACGAACTGTGGAGTGGAGGAGGTGCATCACCACACGCCCGGCACGACGGCGATCTCGCCGCCGGCCTTCAGCCAGTAGCCTTCACCCCAGCTACCGTCGGCGCTGCCCGGGTAGACCTTCAACTTGCCGTCGTTGAACTGGCCGACGACCATGTCCACGTGGCCGTCGCCGTCGACGTCGTGGAGGGCCGGGGCGGCGTAGCCAGGATTCTCGGTGCGGATGACTTCTCCGGCCGCTTCGATACGGACCGGAACGGTGAACGAGAGGCGGGTCGTGGCCGCGTCGGCGTCCAGCGCCGCGGGCGGGCCGAGCGGCGCCGAGGACGCCGCGACCGCGAGGAAGAGAGAGAACATGGAGTGCCTCCTGGGCTGGTGGGGGGCCGCTTCCTGCGGCCCGAGCGTTGCACGTCCGTGCGGGACGCGCCAAGTCGAGCGTACTTCCCGGGAGTCGGGCCCGGTGAGTGGATTGTCGGTACGGCGTCAGGCACGCAAGTGCCACCTGCCGCGCCGAGACGCTGCGAATCGCAGCGTCGTCGGCGGCAGGTGGCACTTGCGTGCCTGACGCCGTACCGACAATCCACTCAAGGCACGTTGACCGACCCGGGCGTCGGCGTGGACGACAGGGCGAAGTCCGCCGCGTTGTCGTCCGTGTCCACGCCGCCGGCCGCGCGCCCGATCGACCCCGGCACGCTGTTGCCGTCCGTCGGCGCGCCGCCCGAGCCCTCGGTGATGCCCGCCATCGTCCCCTCGTAGGTGACGCTGTCGAGCACGGTCGTGCCGTCCTTCAGCACGATGCCGTCCGGCGCGCCGTTCTGGACCTGGTTGTCGGCGCCCGCGAACGTCACCGTCTGGACGCCCATGGGCACGGTCGCGAGCAGGGTCGACGACCCCACGACCAGGTACGCGCCAGGTGCGATGGACGCGCCAGCAGTGGACAGGGCGTAGCTGTCGTACACGGCGCCGCCAGAACCGTTGTGGAGCTCGAGCACCACGTTCGACAGGTCCACGGCCGACCCACCGGCGTTGTAGATCTCGATGAACTCGTTCGTGTCGTTGCCGGGTTGGTCGTAGTCGACCTCGTTGATGACGAGTGACCCCGGACCGCCGCCCAGCTCGAGATCGATGCCGATCGGATTGCTGACGTCGAGCGCCAGCGTCGTGCCCGGGATGTCGAACACGATGTAGGCGTGGTCGAGGTGCGTGCCCGCGAAGTTGACGTAGGCGCCGGCGGGGAAGGGCAGCTTGGCGGTCGCGTGCCCGTTGCCGTCCAGGAAGCCGAGCGAGTTCTGGATCAACGCGTTCGGGCTCTGGAGGGTCAGCTGCAGGTAGGCGTCGTAGTTGAGCGGCAGCTGGATGCCCGCCGCGACGCCCGGGGACGTGCCGCTGCCCGACCCGAGCAGGTAGTACAGCTTCCCCGCGTACGCCGGCCCCGCGTCGAGGACGAAGTTGGCGGCGCCGCCGTTGGTGAGGTCGATCGTGCTGGGCGAGACGGACAGGGTCGGGCTCAGCGTCTGACCGAGGTACAGCACGCCGACCCACTCGGGATGATCGACGAACGGATTGCGGTTGCCCTGATGACCGAACACCGCGTCGTTGCGGTCCATCTCGAACTGGTCGACGGGATCGGCGAGGTGCCACTGGAGCAGCACCGACAACAGGCCCATGTAGGCGACCGACTGGTTCGAACCGGACAGCGACGACGTGATGAGTCCCTGGTCGTCGGTCAGGATCAGGTCCGGCTCGTTCGCGCCGGTGCCTCCGTGCGTCCCGCCTTCGTAGCGCACGTCGAGATAGAGCATCGCGCGCGCCACGTCACCGCGGCGGCCGCTCCAGACCTCGAAGGTCGCCGTGCTTCCGGAACCGTCCGACCAGTTCGAGTTGCCCGGGTACGCGCCCGTTCCACCGCCGAGTCCGCCGTTGACGTCGGTGGGGTGCTCGCTGCAGTTGGCGTCGCAGTCGCGGAACGGCGCGTTGTCGCGGATGCCGTTGTAGGAGATGTCGCACAGCCGCAGCGCGTGGCAGTCCGTGAACGGGTAGTTCGAACCCGAGTCGATCGGGAACCCGTAGCTGTTCGGCCAGATGTGCTCGCGGTTGTAGTCGGGGCCACCGCCGCCCTGCTTGGCGTAGCTCGCGTTCTTGTAGACGTCGAGGATGCGACCGCTGTTGTTCGGATCCGTCTGCGCGTCCTCGAGCACGTCCCACGTGTCCGTTCCGCCCGAGGTGTAGGGCACGCGCGTGTGGTCGTCGATCACGTCGTGCAGGGTCGCGCGCAGAGCGGCGGCGGAACCTGTGTCGACCGTGTCGTAGTAGCCGGCCGGCGCCTGGGCGAGCGCTGACGGAGCGAAGAACAGGGCGGCCAGGATCGGGCCGGCGGAGAGTCGGAGGACGAGGGGGCGCATCCCGAAAGGGTAGCAGCCGGCGGAAGGGGGCGAATGCCTCGCGGGGCGGGGGGGGCCGGCGGATCGCGATCGCGGCGCGCCGGCCCGTCGCTCGGGGGGCACGGCGCGGATCCGCGACGAGGAGCCCGCGACGGCCGAGCGCGGCTGGTGCGATCGGACTCGGCCACGGGCGCGCGGGGAGACGTGGGCCCGCGGTCCGATGCGAGCCCGTGGGACCGCCCGACACCGGGACCGCGCCGGCGCGTCCGACGTGGGCGGGGGGGCGCGATCGGTCCGGCGGCGTAGGCTCGGGGCCCTCTCTTCGTTCGCCATCTTCGAGCTCCTCGCCCAGCCACTGCCCTTGAAGCGCTTCTTCTCGACCATCGACGACCTCCTGCGCGGGAACCTCACGCGTCGCGAGGACCTGGCCGCCGGCCGCATCGACATCCCCGTACGGACGTTGGTGGTCGCGGGCGTTCTGCTCGGCGCGACGTACGGCGTGACGATGGGCCTCTTCGCGGGACTGCGATCGGAGAACCCCAGTTTCGCACAGCTGCTCGTCACCACGGCGAAGGTGCCGCTCCTGTTCCTCCTGACGCTCGTCGTGACCTATCCGTCCCTGTACGTGGTCTCGGCGATGTTCGATTCGAAGCTCGAGCACGCCCAGACGCTGCGGCTCCTGTTGGCGGCGATGACGGCGAACCTGGCGCTGCTCGCGAGCCTCGGTCCGGTGATGGCGTTCTTCACGTTCTGCACCGACAGCTACGCCTTCATGGTCGTGCTCAACGTGCTGTTCTTCGCGCTCGCGGGCCTCGTCGGACTGGGGTTCCTGCGACGCGCGCTCGAGTCGGTCTTCGAAGCGCCCGCGTCCCAGCGTCCACCGGCGGCGGCGTCGAGCGCGGCGGGCGGCGAGCAGGCGGGCGATGGTGTCGACGATCGGACCGCTGATCGGTCCGGTGACCAGCGCCCGTCCGCCGACGAGTTCGGATGGACCGCGGGTTCGTCGGCCGAGTCCGGAGCGAACGTTCCGAGCCAGCACGAGATCCGACGCGGCCTGCCCCGAAGCCCGGCGCCACAGGTCGACCCGCGAGCGCGCGCCGGCCAGCGCGTCTTCACCCTGTGGATCGTGATCTACGCGGTGGTCGGTGCACAGATGGGCTGGATCCTGCGGCCGTTCATCGGCGCGCCCGACCTGCCGTTCGAGCTGTTCCGCAGCGAGCGCGACTCGAACTTCTTCGCCGCCGTCATGAAGGCGCTCGGCACGCTGTTCCAGTGACCGCTGCGCCTTTGACCGTGCTCGCGCAGAGTGCGGAGGCGGCCGACGACCTGTTGCGTGCGCGTGGACGGTTCGCGATCGGGCGCGGCCGTGTGCCGATCGGGCGACTTGCGCTGTTGTTGGCCGTGTGCGGCTTCTCCTACGGCTGCGCGATGGGGGCCTTCGCCGGGCGGCCGCTGCAGTGCCTGTTCTCGGGGTTGAAGGTCCCGCTCCTGCTGGCGTTCTCGACCGCGGTCTGCCTGCCGAACTTCTTCGTGCTCAACACGTTGCTCGGCCTGCGCGACGACTTCGTTGCGACGCTGCGCGGCGTTCTCTCGGCCCAGGCGACCGTGGCAGTGGTGCTGCTCGCGCTGTTGCCCGTGGTGTTGTTCGTGTACGCGAGCACCGACAGCTATCGCGCAGCGGTCCTCGCGAACGGCGTGCTGTTCGCACTCGCGACCCTCGGCGGCCAGCGCACGTTGGACCGCCACTACCGACCGCTGGTCGCGTCGAATCCGCGCCACCGGATCGGGCGCCGTGCGTGGATCGGGCTGTACGTCTTCGTCGCGATCCAACTCGGCTGGGTGTTGCGTCCGTTCATCGGTGCGCCGGGTATGAAGGTGAGTTTCCTGCGCGACGAAGCCTGGAGCAACGCCTACGTCGTCGTGGCGCGCGACCTGTTGGGCATGTGGTGAGGCATTGGATTGTCGGTACGGCGTCAGGCACGCAGGTGCCACCTGCCGCCGACGTCGTTGCGATTCGCAGCGACTCTGGCGGCAGGTGGCACCTGCGTGCCTGACGCCGTACCGACAATCCAATGCCGTCGAGGGGGCCCCACGCAGGGACAGCACCCGGTGGGGTGGTTCGTGCTCCAGCGCTCGGATCTGGTCAGCGGAAGCACCGAATCTCCGTCCGGGCGCGCATCCGTTCGGCCAGCGCGCTCCCTCGGGACGCTCGGCACGCGCCGCCGGTCGTCGAAGGCCGAACGCCATCGCGATCCACGCCATGAACGAACCCAAGCACAACGATGCGGAGCCCCAAGAGGTCCGCACCATCTCGACCCTGCTCTTCTCCTTCATCTTCGTGCTCGCGGGCGGCGCACTCCTGATCTGGGCCGGCTCCGCACTCGTGACCGAACCGCCGACCGGTGTCGATCCGCGCGACCCGATCCTGCCCGGGATCCTGGGCGCGATCAGCCTGGGCGTGGGCGTCACCTGGATGCTCGCCGGCTTCAAGAAGCGCGAGAGCGCGGACTACGAGGCGCTCTGAGCGGATGATCGGTACGGCGTCAGGCACGAAAGTGCCACCTGCCGCGCCGAGACGCTGCGAATCGCAGCGTCGTCGGCGGCAGGTGGCACTTTCGTGCCTGACGCCGTACCGATCATCCGGCGACCGAACTCGGCGGATCCCGAGTCGAGTGTTGCGCCACCCACGTCGTTCCGCGAGCATCCGACGTTCGGGCGACCAGGACGATCCTGTCCGGTGTCGCCCCAGGCCTCGGCAAGAGCCAAGCATGTACGACTCCACTCGGCACCGAGCGATCAAGGCGCTCGAGCGCACCGCGCAACTGGTCGAAGGCTCGAGCAACGAGACTCCGCGCCCGCTCGCCCGCACCGCCGACGAGTTGCGCAGGCTCGCGGACCAGGCACACGCTGGAGCGGTCGATCGACGCCTGGTGACCGACCTCTTCGCACCGCGCGGAGCCGTCCAGGAGATCGCGAGCGACAACGGTTGGCACGACGACTACCTCGAGCTCGGGCGCGCGATCGACAACTGGCTCCGCGACTCCGAGACCGAACTCGGCACGACCGACGGGGACCAGCTCAAACTGCTCTCGATCCTCCACTACGTCGTCGGCGGGCTCACGGGTCTGGCCGCGCTGTTCCCGGTGTTCCACCTGGTGCTGGGGATCATGATGCTCACGGGCGAGCTCGACGGGACGGACGATGCGCCCGCCGCCGTCGCCTGGTTCTTCATCGTCTTCCCCCTCGTCATGATCCTGTTCGGACTGACGCTGGCGGGCTTCACCATCTACGCGGGCAAACTGCTGGGGCGGCGTCGGCGTCACGCGCTGTGTTTCGGCGTGGCGTGCGCGCAGCTCGTCTTCTTCCCGTTCGGTACTGCATTGGGCGTGTTCACGCTGATCGTGCTCATGCGTCCGGCGGTGCGGGCAGCCTTCGACGCGGGCGATCGCTAGGCGCGAGCGATGACCGCCACCGGACGCGAGGGCCTCGCGCGGGGGCGATGGCACCACTTGGGGAAGCGCGCGATTCGGCGCTGTTGGGCTGATGCGCGAGGAGTTCGTGCGCGGTTGATGGATTGTCGGTACGGCGTCAGGCACGCAGCTGCCGCCTGCCGCCGACGTCGTTGCGATTCGCAGTGACTCGGCGCGGCAGGCGGCAGCTGCGTGCCTGACGCCGTACCGACAATCCATCAACGGACCGCCAGCTCGGCCGCGTAGAGCCGCGCCAGTTCGCGGTCGAAGGGCGACGGGCTCGCCTGCCAGGACGCGAGCAGGTCCGGCCCGAGCCCCCAGGCCGCCAGCGCGCGCGCGGCCTCGCGACGCACGAGGTGGCTGGGGTCGGTGGCGGCCGTGCGGAGCGCAGCGTCGAGCGCTGCCAGGCCATCGGGGGCCAGCTCGACTCGATCGTGGGCCCGCCGATCTCCCAGCGCAGCCGACGCAGCGGCGGCGTTCGCACGCACCCAGGTGTCGCGGTCGCTCAGCAGGGCCACGAGCTGGGGTTGGAGCGCGCGCAGGCCGAAGTGCCCCGCAGCCCAGGCGCCCTCGGCACGCAGGGTCGCGTCGTCGAGCTCGAGCGCCGGCTCGCACTGTTCGGCGATCAGCTCCGTGGGACCGCCGGCCGAACCCTCCTGGGTCCAACGGACCCTCAGATCCCCTCCTTCGACGAGCCGTCCCGCCGAGTAGACCGACCGTGCAGCGAGGTGCTGTCCGAACATCTCGGCCTGCACACGGTACTCGACGGTTCGTCCAGCGACCCGCAGCAGTGAGACGGCGTCGACGGCCGGGGGGGCCGGGCTCGGACTCGAGCGGCTCACCAGCACACCGCCCGATCGCCCGAACGATCGGCCGCGGGCCGTTCCTCGAAGCGAGCTGCGCACTCCGTGCATCCGCCAGGCCGTGTCCGCGAGCATGTCGTCGAGCCGAGGACCTCTCGAAGTGTCGGGCGCCACGATCGACGCCACCTCCCGCTCCACCGCCTCCCGCAACTTCAGATGTGCCGCACCCGTGGCCGGCCCGCTGAAGCCGGAGTAGATCGCCGTGATCGTGCCGTTCGCGTCCACGAAGAACGTCGTGGGGTAGGACAGGATCTCGTCCGTCAGTCCCAACGCTCGCGCCGTGTCGGCCTTGTTCGCGGTGCCGCCGACGAGCAGCCGGTAGCCCAGGTCGTGGCGTTCACGAAAGCGCTCCACCTGCCGCGCGTCCCGTTCCCACTCGCCCGTCAGTTCGAACGCGACGCCGACCACGTCGAGCACGTCGCCGTGACGATCGTCCAGCTCCTCGAGCAGCCGCGCCGCGTCGTGGCAGTTCGGACACCAGCTGCCGAAGACCTCGATCACGGCCGGGCGCCCCGGCGTCCACAGGGGGTGCCACGCGCCGCTCGCATCCGGCAGCGCGAGGAACTCGAGGTGCGCCGTCGGCCGCAGTCCGAGGCGCCCGAACGGATCGGGCAGCTCGACGGCGTCGTCGCGCACCGCCGTCCAGCCCTCGCTCCACCAATCGCCGGAACGGAAGACGCCGTCGACCAGACGGTCGCCGGCCACCGGATCGATCTCGACCCGTGCCTCGAACAGGAACGCGTGCGCGCCGTCGAAGCACGACAACCGCAAGCCCCGGCTCGACAGGTCGCCCGCCAAGAAGCGGTAGTCGCCCGTGTCGGTGAGGATGGTGCCGAACACCTCGGTTCCCGCGCCCGCCTCCAGCAGAGCCACCGCGGGCAGGTCGCCGCCGGACTCGAACCCGACGCGCCAACGACCGGCCACCGCCTGGGGCGCGATCGATAGGCCGTTGGCGGACGCAAAGCGCCCGACCGGATCGGCAACTGCGCGCACCGGCACCACGGCCGGCTCGCCCGCGCCGCGCACTTTGGTCCACGTCCCGCGCCACTCGACGTGTTCGCCCTCTCCAAGTTCGCGCCGCAGCTCGATCGTCGAGTCGTAGTGGGGGAAGTCGAGGTTCCAGCGCTCCCAGCCGCGTGGGCTGTTCGGCACGGCGATCCGTTCGCTGCCGTTGACGACGAAGGCGCAGGCCGAAGGCGCGTCGTACTCGACCAGGAACGGCAGCACGTCGCGCGGACCGTCCGCCGCGTCGCCGCGCGGACCCAGGTCGAGTTCGAAGCGCCAGGACTCGAGTTCCGTCGCGGGTTCCTCGGCCGGCACGTCGCCGCTCTCTTCCTGCCCGACCGGCGCGGACGAGTCCGTGTGCGGGCAGGCGACGGCGAGCGTGAGCAGGGCGTTCATGAGCATCCGAGCAGGCTAACCCTTCCGCACCCTGCCCGCGCTCTACCAGCCATCCCGGAGACTCTCGATCCCGAACGAACGATGCGCGAGGCCCGCCCTTTCGAGCGAACCCCGCGCACCTGTCGAGCACGGTCGCCGTGCTGGGGTGCGCGTGAGTACCGTCGCACACCCCGTTCGTCAGTGGGCTACAGCGCGCCCGCCCAGCGTTGGGCGGCCGAGAGCGCTGCGGCCTCGTTCTCCGGGTTCTGGAGGTACTGGCCCTGCATCTCCACGAGCGGGTCGGTGCCACCGAACATGGCGGCCGCCCGGTACAGGAAGTAGTCGTCGCCCGTGTGCCAGTAGGCGTAGCCGAGCGTCGACGGCGTCTGGTAGCGACTGAACGCGCCCGAGAAGCCGTCGCTGGGCAACTGGCTCGCGCCACACCACACCGGCGCGTTGTCGTCGATCGGACCCATCGCGTACATCTGGTGCGGAGCCTCCGCCGTGTAGTCCCAGGCCTGGTCGGACACGAACCCCTGGTAGAAGTTCGTCAACACGTCGGACAGGATCGCCGTGTGCGTGTTGTCCGCTCCGCGCATGACCGTCTCGAGGATGCCGACGAGGCCGTTGTTGGCGATCGAGGTCTCGTAGGCCTGAGCGCCGCGGTAGTTGCCGTTCAGCACCTTGTTGTTGACCTTGGCGTAGAGCAGTCCCGAACAGCTGACCTGTCCGGCGGCCGCCGTCTGGACGAACTTCTCGAACCACGGCTTGGCGGCGGTGCGCCAGGCCGGCGACTGAACCGCGTAGGTCGCGCACATCGTGTCGGCGTACCAACCCTCGTGGCGCTGGAACGCGTAGCCGTTGTGCGGGTGCGCCGCTACGTACTCCATGTCCTCGCGCATCGACGAGCTCGACAGGGCGCCGTTGGTGTTGATCGGGTACGTGTGGTGCGTCATGCGCGCCAGCTCGCCCTGCATGATCAGGTCGTCCTTGGCCATCGAGTCGTTCCCGAGCCACACCAGCACCTTCGACGAACGCGTGGCTCGGATCAGGTGCGTGCCCAGGATGAAGCCGTAACCGAGGAGCGTGTCCTCGTAGTCGGGCTTCTTGTTCTGGGACACCGCCGCGTCGCGCTGGAAGCTGGGCGAGGCGTTGTTGAACCCGAACGGGTCGCCGTTCGTCGGCCCGATGAACAGGCTGACGGGCATGTACGGTTCGGGACTCGCCGGCACGATCACGTCGTCGATGCGCACGGGCGTGCCGTCGCGCTTGTACATCGCGACGGGGTGCCGATCGTGGAGCATCCGGTGGTGCAGCTGGAAGTAGCGATAGCCTTCCATCGAAGCAGATTCCGCGGTCCTGATGCCGTCGAAGATGTGGATCTCGACGCCACCGGTCATGCCGCCGTACGACACGCCGAAGGGGTGCGCCCAGCCCATGCGACCGTCCTTCACGGGCCAGTCGCCCTTGCCGGTGCCCGAGTCGAAGTAGTACTTCACCTCGTCGAACTGGTCGATCAGGCGGCCGCGGATCGTCGAGAGCCCGTTGTGCTCGAGCGACGGCAGCGGGAAGTTCTGCGGGAAGTAGCGCGCGGTGGACTCGTTCCACCACGAGTAGTACTCGTTGCTCGTTCCGCCGTCGGTGCCGCGGCGGCAGAACGCGCGGCCCTCCTCCTCGAGGATGGTCTGCGCGCGGTCCGTCACCGTGTTCGGGCACAGGGCCAAGCGCCGCACCATCTGCCCCTGGCTCGGGAAGACGTGCAGCTTGCCGCCGGGGAGTTCACCGACGATCTGGTGCTTCACGTAGCCGCCACCGCTGGTGACGTTGCCCATGCCCAGGTCGGCGAAGTCCTGCACGACGCTCCAACCCGGAGGCACCTGCACGGCGATCTCGTCGAAGTAGAACTTGCCCAGCGGGTCGTCGAGCGGATCGCCCGAGTCGTCGCCGATGATGCCGTTGTTGAAACGCAGGTCGAGCAGCACGACGGGCTCGCCCTGGAGCGTGCTCACGTACGAGTGGATGCCCCACATGTGCGGGAGCGTGCCGGTGCTGCCGCCCGTGGGCGCGATCGGCTCCATGACGCCGAACGTGCGCAGCTGGGTCAGCATCGGACCGTACTTGAGCAGTTGTCGGTCGTTGCTCGGCTCGAGCGGGAACTGGGCGTACGTGTTCCCGAAGATGTCGCGCGACGTGATCATGATCGACGTCGGGTCGTTGACGAGATCCTCGACCACCGTCGGCAGGCCCGTGGTCTCGGCCAACAGCACGTCGTTCGCCGTGTTGTTCGGGCGCGCCAGCGACGTGCCGTTCGAGACCTGCACCACGTCGTAGGTGACGCGGTCGCCGGCCACGGCTCCGGCGGGGCGCTTGACCTTCGCGATCAGTTCGACGACGTCGTACCCCTGGCTCGCGGAGGGATAGCGCGTGACCTTCTCGAGCTGCGTCCAGGCCACGTTGCCGTCCGAGTCGAGCACCGCGTAGGGCGACTTCGTGTTCGCGTCGGTCAACGCTCCGGCCGGCAGCGGGAGCGTGCCTCGCAACAGGAAGTACTCCGCGTCGGTCGCGACGGTCTCGAAGCGCGCGACGGGCGTGCCGGCCGCCGGAGGCGAGTAGTCGCCGGGATCGAAGCCCGGACCGACGGGGCCATCCCCGCCGAAGATGATCACGGTGCCGCCACCTCCGCCACCGCCGCCGCCACCTCCACCGCACGCGGTGGCGAGGGCGCAGAGGCACGAGATCGCGGCCGAGCGTAGGAGTCCTTTCGAGCGCTTGTTCGAGTCGCTCGACGGACCGTCCCCTTCGATGCGTTCGGTGAACGCACCTCGACTCCGCACGCTGCGGAGTCCTTCCTGTTGTTCCATGTTCCCCTTGCCCCGTGTGGGTCCGCGACGCGGACCGTTGTGGCTCGGCGCACCGAGCCGGTCTTCCCGGGGGACCGTTTCGGGTCGTCGGAGGGCGGGAATGGACCCCTTGTGGCGTCCGTTGGGGCGATCGACGCAAGTGGCGTCGAGGCGCAGGGAAAGGGGAGCGGGGCGCGGAGGGCGCTCGCGCGCTCGCGGACGGATTCGGGGCGGAACGGGCGGTCCACGACGCGAGCGACCCGCCCGAACGCGTTCTCACGCGGTCGAGCGGGTCGCTCGGAAAGGGGCGGCGGGGCCCCGGATCGCTGCGTCAGCACCCGACAGGCGTCGGGCACCGAAGCGGCGCGCAGGCTACAGCTTCACGTACTCGTAGTCCTCGCTCTGGCCGTTGATGCCCTTGGCCGGCGGCGCGATCCAGTTGGCGATCTTGCCCGGCTCGAGGCACGGCTTCATGAGGCTCTTGACGTAGTCGGAGTCCTCGCGCGTCGGCAGCCACTCGCTGCTCTTCGCGTTCCAGGTGGCGTCGTCGACGAGGTTGCCCTCGGGATCGAAGTGGAAGCCGGCGTAGACGCCCACGTTGCGGTTGAACGCGCGGTGGGGGAGGCTGACGCGCCAGTCGAGGTCGAACTTCTCGATCACGCGGTTCCAGTAGTCGATGCCCTTCTGGTTGTCGGCGATGTAGGCGTCGCGCAGCACCTCGTTCATCGCGTTGCGCATCGGGACCTCCTGGTTCGACATGCGGCCGCCCTCGACGATCGGTAGGACGTAGTGGCCCTCGGTGGCGAGGTGGTCGGTCTGCTTGGACTCGAAGGCGCGGCCCTTGAGACCGGCGCGGAAGAAGTTCGAGGCGTTGCTCGAGATCTCCGAGCCGAACAGGTCGGTCGAGCTCGACGCCCAGAAGTTGATGTACTTCTGGATGATGTCGGGCGGCACGACGCCTTCCGCGCGCGGGTCCTTGCCTTCCTTCAGGACCTCGCAGGTGCGCTGGATGACGCGGCCGACGCCGGTCTGGCCCACGAACATGTGGTGGGCCTCCTCGGTCAACATGAACTTGCAGGTGCGCGCCAGCGGATCGAAGCCCGACTCGGCCAGGCTGAGCAGCTGGAACTTGCCGTCGCGGTCCGTGAACATCGTGAAGCACAGGAACGACAGCCAGTGCTCACAGGGTTCGTTGAAGGTCTGCAGGATGCGCGGGTGGTCCGGGTTGCCGGAGGAGCGCTCGAGCAGTTCGTCGGCCTCCTCGCGACCGTCCTTCCCGAAGTAGCGGTGCAGGATGTAGACCATCGCCCACAGGTGACGGCCCTCCTCGACGTTCACCTGGAACAGGTTGCGCATGTCGTACAGGGACGGCGCGGTGTGTCCGAGCAGGCGCTGTTGCTCGACCGAGGCGGGCTCGGTGTCGGCCTGGGTCACGACCAGGCGACGCAGCCAGTTGCGGTACTCGCCGGGGACCTGCTGCCACGGCTCCTCGCCGAAGTGGTCGCCGAAGCCGATCGTGTCGCCCGCGCCCTTGTCCGTCAGGAAGATGCCCCAGCGGTAGTCGGGCATCTTGACGTAGTCGTAGTGCGCCCAGCCGTCCGGCTCGACGCTGACCGCCGTGCGCAGGTAGACGTCGTTCTCGTTGAAGTCGGTCGGGCCGGACTCCTTCCACCACTCGAGGTAGGCGGGTTGCCAGGCCTCGAGGGCGCGCTGCAGGCGCTTGTCGGACTTGAGGTCGACGTTGTTCGGGATGCGTTGGCTGTAGTCGATGCTGCCCATGGCGGTTCTCGTGCGACTCCTTCGAGCCGGCCGTTCAAGAGGTGGGTGGGTCGCTGTCTCGGGTGCAGTGACGCGGCTCGTCGAGCTGCGACGTGGTCCCTGGGACGAACGTGGTCGTGGAGTGAGCGGTGGGGCGGCCGGACGGATCAGGTGCGGTCGTAGTTGAACTCGGGTGCCTGGGGCGTGCCGTAGCACTTCAGGGCGCCGCGTTCGCCGACCGCGTTGGGCCGTTGGAAGATCCAGTTCTGCCAGGCGGTGAGACGTCCGAAGATCTTGGTCTCGAGCGTCTCGGGGCCGGGGAAGCGCAGGTTCTGTTCCATGCCGGTCAGACCGTCGGGCGAGTAGGCCTGGCGTTCTTCGATGGCCAGGCGCACTTCGTCGTCCCAGTCGATCTCGTCCGGCGCGCTGGTGGCGAGGCCGAGCTCGTCCGCTTCCTCCGCGTCGACGAGGCCGCCGGCGCCGTTGGTGCGCGCGGCGAGCACCGCATCGACCTGGCTCGGGTCGGCGAGGAAGCGCGTGGCGAGGCGCGTCAGACCGTTCGACATCGGGTACGCACCGGCGCTCGCGTCGCCCACACCCAGGTGCACGGGTGCCTCGGAGTCGTTCAGTACGTACTGACGGTCGCAGGCCAGGGCGAGTTCGAGGAACGGTCCGGCGAAGGCGGTGCCCTCGTCGGCCAGCGCGTAGAAGCTCTTCGCCGTGTTCTCGATCTTCTTGAGCGCGCGCTTCAGGTAGTGCCCGACCTCGTTCGTGAACCAGTGGTGCGGGTCGCTCGCCTCGGTGCGCAGCACGTCGTCGCACGTTGCGGCGACCTTCGCGTCGCCGACCACGCGCACCAGGACGAGCCCCACGGCGGGCAGGTTGAGGCGCAGGTGGTTGAGCGCGTTGTCGAGCTCGCGGCACAGGGCCAGGAGCCAGAAGTCGGCGCCCGCTGCGTGGGCCGCGGCTGCGTCCTGGGTGCCCGCTTCGGCCGGCAGCGTGATCGTCAGGTGGGCGACGCGCCCCGAGTCCTCGATGCGCAGCTCACTGTGGCGGTAGCTGCGCGACGCGCCATCGTCCGTGTACTCGAGCGGGGTCAGCGCGATGCCCTGCGTGCCCGAGCGATCCTCGAGTCCGTCCGCCAGCGCGCGCGCTTCACCGGCGACCGCGTCGTCCCACTTCGACAGGGGCGCGATCGCGTCGACCAGGTTCCACTGCACGGCGCGCTTGCCCTTGATGCCCTCGGCCAGCGTCGAGAACAGGTCGCACAGGTCGGGACGGATGAGGCGCTTGTCGACGATGCGCGTCAGACCGCCCGTGCCCGGCAGCACGCCGAGCAGGGGCAGCTCCGGGAAGCTGACCGCGCTGTTGCGGTCGTCCACGAGCAGGATGCGGTCGCAGGCCAGCGCCAGTTCGTAGCCGCCGCCCGACGCCGTGCCGTTCAGCGCGGCGAGGAAGCGCACGTTCGACGAGGCCGACGCGTCCTCGATGCCGACGCGCGTCTCGTTCGTGTACTTGCAGAAGTTGACCTTGAAGGCGTGGCTGCTCGTCGAGAGCATGTTGATGTTCGCGCCCGCGCAGAACACGCGGTCGAGTCCACCGGTCACGACGCACGCGCGCACGGCCGGATGCTCGAAGCGCAGTCGATCGATCGCGTCGGCGAGTTCGATGTCGACGCCCAGGTCGTAGCTGTTCAGCTTCAGCTCGTAGTCGTCGCCGCGCAGGCCGCCGAAGGGTTCGACGGACATGGTCAAGGTCGCGATGTCGCCGTCGACGTCGAGCTTCCAGTGGCGGTAGCGATCCGGCGCGGTGCGGAAGTCGACGGGGGCCATGCGGGAGGGACCAGTGGTGGATCCGGCGGCGGGGGCGGCAGTCGTCATGGAAGAGCGGTGGGGAAGGACGGTCGGCCCGTGGGGCGCGGGGCATGGGCCCGGGAGCGCGCGCGGTGCCGACGGTGGAGCTTCGTAGGATCGCCTGCGGGGGACGCAGGTCGCCCGCGCATTATGCTGCGCTTGTGGCGCCAGGCTTGGGCACTATAGTTCCAAGATGCCGAAGCCCTCTCCTGCGGGACGCCATCCCAAGGCCCGCCGGCCCGCCCTCCTGCGCGAGCTGGGGCGGCGGCTGGTGGCGGCGCGCGAGGCCGCCGGGCTCTCGCTGAGCGAGCTGGCCCAGCGCGCGGACGTGTCGCGCCGCTATCTGACCGACGCCGAGGCCGGCCGGGCGAACCCGACGGTGCTCGTGCTCGTGCGGCTCGCCCGCGAACTCGGGACCACCGCGGCGGCGCTGATCGACGTGCCCACCCACGCGCGCGCCGAGGAACGGATCGCACTCGTCGGTCTGCGCGGCGCCGGCAAGACGACGGTGGGGCGGCGGCTGGCGCTGGCGCTCGAGGTGCCCTTCGTCGAGCTCGACGCCGAGGTGGAACGCCAGGCGGGGATGGCGCTCGGCAAGGTCTTCGAGCTGCACGGTGCGGCGGGATTCCACCGTTTCGAGGCCGCTGCGCTCGAGCGCGTGCTCGCGCGGGGCGAGCGTGTCGTGGTGGCCACGGGCGGTTCGATCGCCGAGGTGCCGCAGACGTTCGAGCGTCTGCTCGCCACCTGCCGGACCGTGTGGTTGACCGCGCGCCCCGAGGAGCACTTCGCGCGCGTCGCCGGCCAGGGCGATCTGCGACCGATGGAAGGTCGACCGCGCGCGCTCGACGAGTTGGTGGACCTGCTCGACCGACGCCGCGCGCTCTACGGCCGCTGTGAACAGACGGTCAGCACGACCGATCGCAGTCCCGACGACGTGTCGTCGGAGATCCTGGCGAACCTGTCGCGCGCGGGGCTCGGTCCCGATCCGGACTGATGTAGGCGGGGACCGCGGTCCGAGCGGGGTGGCGCGGCGCCCACACGGAGCGCTCGCGGCGACCGTCGATCTTCGATCCGCGACCCGCGAACGGGCGCGGTTGGGGCCCACGGAACGGGAAAATGGCCTCCCTCGGAGGCCTCGGACCCGGGTACGCACCAAGGAAGTGGCTGAACGGCGCCCCGGACCGCGCTAGCATCTGCCCCCAATCGCACTGCGGTCCCCCGGACGGCAGCGCTTCGAACGCGGACGATTCCGTCCGCGCAACCTGCCACGAGGAGGCACCCATGCAACTCACCAAGACGATCGGCCTCGCCGCTGCCGCGGCGGCCACGCTGGCCCTGACCGGCTGCAACTCCGGTCCCAAGCAGCTCACCCGCACCTGGGACACCTGGGTCAACGAGAAGTACTCGGACAACGCCTACATCCACGGCCTCGTCCTTCAGGACCTTCTCCCCGTCTACCCGATCGTCGGCTTCTTCGCCGCCATCGGAGACATCATCGTCCTCAACCCCTACTACTTCTGGACCGAGGACGTCTGGGACGGAAAGGGCACCGCGTACACCTACGACAACGCCGAGGGAGCGACCCGTTCGGTCGGCACCCTCATCGAGTCGGGCGAGTGAGCCCTGCGGTGGAACGAGCGACGCGAGTCGTTCTTCCACCGACTCGATTCTGCGCAACGGCGCGCGACCGGTTCGATCCGGTCGCGCGCCGTTGCCCTGTCTGGTGAGCGTTCGTCGAGTGCGTCACCGCTCCGCCAAGAGCGCCTCCACGTGCGCCGCGGCGCTCTCGCCCAGGGCCGTCAGTTCGTAACCACCCTCGAGCACGCTGACCGCGCGGCCGCCGGTCGAAGGGCGCGCGGCGTCGAGGGCGAGGCGCGTGATCTCGCCGAACGTGGCGCTCTCGAGCTCGCAGCTCGCCAACGGATCGGCGCGGTGGCCGTCGAAGCCGGCGCTGAACACCAGCACGTCGGGCGCGAAGCTCGCGAGGGCCGGCAGCACCTGTTCGTCGAGCGCGCGCAGCCACAGGTCCGGCCCGGACCCCGCCGGGAGCGGCACGTTGAGCGTCGCGCCCGCCCCCGCACCGACGCCGCGTTCGTGGGCGGCACCGGTCCCCGGGAAGCAGTGGGACTGGTGCAGGCTGGCGTAGAACACGTCGGCGCGCTCCTCGAACAGGTGCTGGGTGCCGTTGCCGTGGTGCACGTCGAAGTCGAGCACGAACACGCGACTCGCTCGGCCCGTGGCGACGAGGTCCTCGACGCAGACCGCGACCTGGTCGAACAGGCAGAAGCCCATCGGGCGGTCGCGCTCGGCGTGGTGACCCGGTGGACGGCAGGCGGCGAACGCGCTCGCGTACTCACCGTCCGTGACCGCCCGCGCGGCCCGGACCGCGGCGCCCACGGCACGCAGCGCGATGTCGAACGATTCCGGCGCGCAGTAGGTGTCGCTGTCGAACCAGCCACCGCCGCTCGCACAGCGCCGTTCGATCGCCTCCACGTGGCGCGGTGAATGGACGCGGGTCACGAGGTCGCGTTCGGCGAGAGGGGCCGCTTCGAACACGAGTCGGTCGGCGAAGGCCGCGCCGCGCAGGACGTCCTCGACGGCGCGCGTCCGCTCGGGGCGTTCGGCGTGGGGGATGGGGCGGCGGCCGTCGCTGGCGCGGTGGGGACCGTCGCCGCCGTCGAGGACCACGAGGCCGTGCGAGGACGGGGTCTGCATGGGCAGGACGGTAGCGCGCCGACCCGCGAACCCGGTGCGCGAGCGACGTAAGTGCCGCGCGCTGCGGGATCCCCTGGCACCCCGCGCAGCTTTTCCGTGCACGGCTCCAGTCCGGGATACCTTTCGTTGAAGCCCGAACGCGGACGCCCTTGGGGGGGTGACCGACGGACTTCGCAGCGCGCCGCGCCGGACCGGAGTCCGGAGCACGACACGAGGGGACGTGTCGAGTCGCGCCAACGACCATCCGGGTGCTTCCGACCCGGTCAGAGGGGGCGAATCTCGGTGCGAAGCACGACCATCCTGTCGGCCATCCTGATCTCGGCGGCCAGCGCGGCCACGCTGCAGGCCCAGTCCACGGTCCGCCCGGTGCCGCGCATCCCGCTGCCGCTGGACTGGCGTGCCGCCGACTCCGCCGAGACGCCCGTCTTCACGGCCGTCGACAGCGCCGCTTCCAACGGGTCGACCCAGGTCCGCGCCGCTCGTTTCGAGCGCGGCCCGGTGCTCGCCGAACCCACGCTCGAGCGCCGCGTCGAGGTCGAGGCCTTCGGATCGCTCTTGCCCGGTGCGATGGTCGAGACCGGCGGTGGCGATGTCAGCACCGCACGCTTCGGATGGCGCGCCCGCCTGCTGCAACAGACCGACGGCGGTGGCACGCTCGGCATCGAGTTCGAGAACGAAGCCGCCTTCTACGACTTCGGCCTCTCCTCGCCGATCGTCGGCACGGACACCGACCCGTTCAACGACGTCTACCGCACGCGTCTCGCCAGCACCTACTACGGCCGCGTCGCCAGCGACCTGTCCTACTTCCACGGCTTCGAGATCACGATCGCCGGCGAGCCCGAGACCGGCCTCGCCGACAGCACGATCCTCGGTGGCACGAGCGGCCTCGCCTTCCACGCCTCGGAGAACGTCCAGATCACCGGTGGACTGATGGCCTTCACCCGCCTCGAGGACGACGCGGTGCTCCTGCCCTTCATCGGCCTCGACTGGCAGGTCAACGAATCGCTGCGCATCACCGCCGAGGGCAACCGCGTCGCCCTCGACGCCCAACTGAACGACGCGGTCGACCTCGAGGTCTACGCCGTCTACGACCAGCGTCAGTTCCGACTCGAGGACGGCGGCGGACTCACCGCGCCGGCCTTCCGCGACGAGCAGATCGACCTCGGCGCGACGCTCGGCCTCGCGGTCGGCGAAGACACGCGCATCGAGTTCGGTGTCGGCTTCACGGCCTGGCGCGAGCTGACCACGCTGGCGGACGGCGCGACGGTCCTCGAAGTCGAACTCGACCCGCAGCCCTTCGCCTCGATCGGTCTGACGGTCGGCTTCTGAGCCGCACGCTCGACGCAGCACACGAAACACTCTCCGTCCCGAGAGCTCGACGAGACCCGAGGCCCCGGCCTCACCTCGCAGCCGTCGATCCGCTCCCCGGCGAATCGACACCCCTTGGCCCGGACCTCCCGCGTTTCCCGACGTGGGGGGTCCAGCGCCGGCGCGACGAACACGCTGCCAGCGCACCACACGAAACACTCTCCGTCCCGAGAGCTCGACGAGATCCGAGGCCCCGGCCTCACCTCGCAGCCGTCGGTCCGCTCCCCGGCGAATCGACACCCCTTGGCCCGGACCTCCCGCGTTTCCCGACGCGGGGGGTCCAGCGCCGGCGCGACGAACGCGCTGCCAGCGCACCACACGAAACACTCTCCGTCCCGAGAGCTCGACGAGATCCGAGGCCCCGGCCTCACCTCGCAGCCGTCGGCGCTCCGTTCCCCAGCGGATCGTCACCCCTGGCTGGGACCTCCCGCGTTTCCCCGACGCGGGGGGTCCGGCGCCGCGCGCCGGCGAACGCTCAGCCGCGCCCTTGGTCCTGCCACTGCCAGCCCTGTCGGCGCGCCATCCACAGGACCGTGCGAACGAGGATCAGGGCGTCCTGCTTCGGACCGAAGCGCTCGAGGTACTGCATACACAGGGCGTGCTTCTTCGCGTAGCCCTCGGCGCAGCGGCCGACGTAGCCCTGGGTGATCTGTGGCCAGCCGGTGATGCCGGGGCGCACGGCGAGGCGTTCGACGAACTTGGGCACGTGGGCGCCGGCCCAGGTCTCGATCTCGACCATCTCGGGCCGCGGACCGATGACGCTCATGTCCCGCTTGAGGACGTTGAGCAGCTGCGGCAGCTCGTCCAGGTGCGAGTTGCGCAGGAAGCGACCGAAGGCCGTCACGCGCAGGGCGTCGCCGTCGCCGCTCCAGGAGTCGAAGGACGAGCTCTTCGTCTCCTTCATCGTGCGGAACTTGTGGATGCGGAAGACCTGGCCGCGGTGCCCGACGCGCTCCTGGCTGAACAGGATGCGGCGCGGGTCGCCGAAGACGCACAGGTTCACGAGTGCGATCGGCAGGGCGAGCGCGACCGCGAACGGCAGGACGGCGGCGAGCAGTACCAGTTCGGCCAGCGGTCGTCCGCAGCGCGCGTAGAGGCCGCGCGGCTCGAGGGCGGCCCAGTTCGGAGCGCCGCTGGTCGCGGCCGATCGGTCCGACGGGGCTTCGCTCGTCGACTCCTCGGGCACGATCCGCTTCCGCCGTCGAGCGGGCGCTTCGATACGACCCAGGAGCTGGGCGGCGGTCGAGCCCGCGTGCGAGCGAGGGCGAGTGGTTTCCGGAGCGGGGCGGCTCATCGGTGCGTTCGGCGTGGGGACGAGGCGCGCGTTCGCCCGGACGGGCTCGGCGCGTCGGAGAGGGCGACGCTCGCGTGGGGATCGGCCGCGCACCTGGCCCGAGTTGCGTGATTCCGACGATTCGACGATTCGAGTTTCGCGCGCGGTCCCTCGGGCTCCGTCCGCGCGAGCACTCGGACACATCTTCCGGCCCGGTCCGAGGGCTGGGACCGTCCTCGTGGGCCCTTCACCTCGCGCGTCGATCGGCCGATCCAACCGCTCGGAGCCATTCATCCGAAGCGCCCGCGCGTCGCACCCTTGCGATCACCGCTCGCGAGCGCCGTCCACGCGATCCACTTGCATCCCCCCGCGCCCCACGCGTCCCGCACCGTGCACAAGCCCACCGTCATCCTCGGTCTCAACGCCTTCCACGGCGACTCCTCCGCCG
This sequence comes from Rohdeia mirabilis, assembly GCA_007750655.1. GTDB lineage: Bacteria > Planctomycetota > UBA1135 > UBA1135 > Rohdeia > Rohdeia mirabilis. Next base: position 3,106,453 of record CP036290.1, on the reverse strand, counting down.
CCCTGCTCGTCGACGGCGTGCTCGTCGCCGCCTGCGAGGAGGAGCGCTTCCGGCGCATCAAGCACTGGGCCGGCCTGCCCACCGAAGCGGTTCGGGCCTGCCTCGCCCAGGCCGGACTCGCGCCGAGCGACGTCGACCACGTGGCGATCAACCGCGACCCGCGCGCGCACCTCCTGTCCAAGCTGGCCTACACCGCGACGCACCCGAAACTGTGGCGCAAGGCCCTCGAGCGCCGCCGGAACTCGGGCGCGGTCGGTTCCGTCGTCGAGCAATTGGCGGCCGGCCTCGGCGTCGAACCGGCGACCTTCAGGCCGAAGTTCTGGGGCATCGAACACCACCGCGCGCACCTCGCGAGCGCCTTCCACGTCTCGCCCTTCCAACGCGCTGCGATCGCGTCGATCGACGGATTCGGCGACTTCTCGAGCTCGATGTGGGCGCACGGGGTCGGCCGCGACATGGTCGAGCTCGGCCGCGTCGGCTTCCCGCACTCGCTCGGTCTCTACTACCTCGCGTTGACCCAGTTCCTCGGCTTCCACAAGTACGGCGACGAGTACAAGGTCATGGGCATGGCGGCCTACGGCGAGCCGCGCTACGTCCGCGAACTCGAGAACGTGGTCCGTCCCGTCGGCAGCGGGTTCGAGCTGGACACGTCCTACTTCCTGCACACCACCGGCGGCGTCCCGATGACCTGGGACGGCGGCGAACCGACCGTCGGCCGCGCCTTCTCGCCCAAGCTCGAGTCCCTGCTCGGTCCGGCGCGCCACCACGGTGAAGAGCTGACCCAGCGCCACAAGGACCTCGCCGCGTCGATCCAGGCCGTGTACGAAGGCGTGCTGTTCTCGATGCTGCGCGCGCTCGCCGCGGAGACGGGCGAACGCAAGCTGTGCCTGGCCGGCGGCTGTGGGATGAACAGCCTCGCCAACGGCAAGATCACCGACGAGACCCCGTTCGACGAGGTCTACGTGCAAGCTGCCGCCGGCGATGCGGGGGGCGCGATCGGCGCGGCCACATCGGTCTGGTGCGACGTCCTGGGTCGCGAGCGGACCAGCTTCATGGAGCACGCCTACCTCGGCCCCAGCTACGAGCAGTCCGCGCTCGACGCCTGTCTGGCGCAGGCGGAGGAGACGCTCGAGGACGCGGGCTGCGCGCGCGTCGCCTACACCGACGAGTCGGCCCTGTGCGACCACGTGGCGCGCCACATCGCCGCCGGCCACGTGGTCGGTTGGTTCCAGGGATCGATGGAGTGGGGGCCGCGCGCCCTCGGCAACCGTTCGATCGTCGGCGATCCCCGGCGCGCGGACATGAAGGACATCCTCAACCTCAAGATCAAGCGCCGCGAGTCGTTCCGTCCCTTCGCGCCGTCGGTCCTCGAGGAGAAGGTCGCCGACTGGTTCGAAAGGCCCCAGGCCGTGCCCTTCATGTCGATGGTGCTGCCGATCCGCGAGGAGTGCCGCGAGCACATCCCGGCGGTCACCCACGCCGACGGCACGGGCCGCCTGCAGACGGTCAGCGCGCGCACGAGCTCGCGCTACCACGCGCTGATCCGAGCCTTCGACAGCCTGACCGGCGTGCCGATGATCCTGAACACCTCGTTCAACGAGAACGAGCCGGTGGTGCAGCGTCCCGAAGAGGCGTTGGCCTGCTTCCTGCGCACGAAGATGGACGTTCTGGTCCTGGGTGACACGATCCTCGAGCGCACGCCGTTGCCGGTGGCGATCGAAGCCAGCGTCGACGACGTTCCCGCGGCACTGCCCGCGCGCGGATCGAACGCGGCCGTCGAGCAACCGTCGTCGTTCGGCCTCGCGAGCGAAGAGTACGAGGGCTGAGCCGGGCCGGGCCGTTCGTCGCGCGTCCACTCGGGACGCGCGGCTCGGCTCGAGCCCACTCAGACCGGTTCCATCGTGTCGGCTCCGCGCTCGCGGTGTGTTGCGCCGTCCGAACTCGCCGCCCGAGTCGATCCGAGCGCCACGCCCGAGTGCGCCGCGATGCGCCAGGTGTGGTGCGCCACGCGCCGCAGCCAGCGCAGGCTCTCGAGGCGCGCCAGCGCTTCGGTCGCGCCCAGGTGATCGGCCGCGGCGCGCGTGATCCACGCCGTCCGCAGGTTCTCGTCGGAAGCCTCGAGTCGGTCGCGGACGCCACGGAGCTCCTGGGCGTCGAAGCCGCGCGCCGTCGGTCCGTCGTCGCGCAGGGTCCGGACCAGCGCGCGCACCAGGTCCTCGCGCTGGGCCTCGAACTCGGGGTCGAACGCTGTGGACACGCCCCGCGGGATCGCGCCGAGCCGGTCGACCAGGCGCGCCAGGTGGTCCGTCTGATGGACCAGGGCCGTCTCGCGCAGCAGGGCCGCCGTGTCGCCGTCGGACGTGGGGATCGCGCCCACGAAATCGGCCACGCGCTCGATCGCGGAGTCCAGTCGGACGAGGTCCGTGCCGCCCGGACCACGTCGCTCGCGCAGATCGACCTCGCGCAACGTGGCGCGCAGGACGCGGCGTGCGATCGCGTGGAGCGAGCGAGCGGCGGCGTCGACGGCGAGCTTCGGTCGCTTCGCGAGACGCGGCTCGAGGGCGCGCGTCAGTGGGTCCTCGCGCTCGGGCACGATGCGCTCGACGAGCCGCGCGAACCGCCGGGCGAACGGGAGCGCGCCCAGGACCGCGAGCAGGTTGAAGGCCGTGTGGAAGCCGACCAGCGCCAGTTCCGGGTGCGCGGTCGCCGTACCCGGGAGCGCGCGTTCGAGGCCGAAGGCGTACAGGTCGAGGAAGAAGAATGCGCCGACGCCGCTGAGGATGTTGAACAGCACGTGGGCGAGGCCGGTGCGGCGCGCCGACGTGGTTCCACCGATCGTGGCGAACAACGCCGTTCCCGTGGTTCCGACGTCCATGCCGATCACGAGCGCCGCGGCCTGGGGCAGGTCGATCGCTCCGGTGTGCAGAGCGGCCAGCGCGGCCGCGACGCCGGCGCTCGACGACTGCGTGACGAGGGTGACGGCGATGCCGATCAGCACCAACAGGACGCGGCCTCCGAAGTCGTCGCTGGGGAACGAGTCGGGCGTGACGATCCCCTCGAGTCCGCCGAGCGCGTCGCGCAACGCACCGATCCCGAGGAACACGAGTCCGAACCCGGCGAGCGCGAGCCCCGCGTAGCGCAGCCGGTTCTTCGCGAACAGGTGCGTCAGAACGCCGGTGAACACCATCAGTCCGCTGATCGCGCCGACCTTGAACTCGAACCCGACCAGCGCGACCAACCAGCCCGTCACCGTGGTCCCGACGTTCGCGCCCAGCACGATCCCCAGGGCCTGGGCGAAGGTCAGCAGCCCGGCACCGGTCAGCGCCACGGCCGTCAGCGTGGTCGCGCTGGACGACTGCAACACGGCCGTGACCGCGGCGCCCGTCAGAGCTCCCGAGGTCGGGCTCTTCGTGAAGCGCGCCAGGACGCGTTCGAGCCGCCCGCCCGCGAGGCCCTCCAGCCCGCGCTCGAGCGAGACCATCCCCAGAAGGAAGATGCCGACGGCCCCGAGGGCTGCCATGACGACGGACCACATGGCGCGAGTATGCGCTCGTGCCGCGGCGTCGCGTGCGCGGGAGTTCGGAAGGCGACTACACTCCGGTGACCCGTTCCGCCTCGGCTCCGCGACTCGCCATGACCACGACGACTCGAGCGTTCCGCTCCGCTTCCCTCGTTCTTTGGGGCTCGCTCCTGACCTACGCGCTCGGAGTCCCGGGCACAGCACCTGCCCCGACCGGTGCGAGCCGAGGGGGGGCGGCGCGCGTCGAGATGCGCGACGTGATGCGCTGGCTCGACCTGGATCGCAACGGTCGGATCGAGGCCTTCGAGGCCGCGGCCGCCATTCGGATCGAGGAGTCGTACTACGACGAGGACGGGCCCGAAGGCTTCTCCCAGTCGGAGATCCTCGATCTGTTCGAGGAGCGCCGCGAGTACGCGCGCGAGATGGCGCGCGACCTGATCGCCGAGTACGACTTCGACGGCGACGGAACGCTGAGCCGGGCCGAGGCGTCGTTCGAGCTGCTCGCGTCCTTCTGGGAGCTCGATCGCAACCGCGACGGAGCGTTGACCGAGGCGGAGATCCGCCACTTCGACCACGACAGCGTGCGGTCCTACGTGATGGGCGAGGAGGCTGCGATCTGGCTCGGGATCGATCCCGACGGCGACGGTGAAGCGCCGCTGGCCGAGATCGATCCCGAAGAGTACGACGTGGCCGCTCTCGACCTGGACGGGGACGGAACGCTCGTGCGCGACGAGGTGGCGCGCTACTACGCCCGCGACGCGCGTGGCGCCACGTTCGAGATCGCGGGCCGCTACGCCGTGATGAACGGCAGCATCACCGGCGCGACTCTGGGGCGCCTCATGCGGATCCTCGTCGAGGAGCCCCAGGTCGATCGGATCCTGATGGAGGAGGTGCCCGGGACGATGGACGACGTGGCCTGCCAAGAGGCGGCGCTCCTGGTCCATCGCCACCAGTTCCACACCGAACTCGCGCCCGGTGGGGAGGCGGCGTCGGGCGGGACCGACTTCTTCCTGGCCGGTTGGCGTCGCAAGCTCGGGGAAGGAGCGCGGCTCGGCGTGCACTCGTGGGCCGAGTACGACGCGCTGGGCGAGCGCGAGGGTGGCGACCTGCCGCGCGACGCGCCCGAGCACGAGTCGTACCTCGAGTTCTTCCGCGCGATCGGCATCGATCCGGAGTTCTACTTCTTCACGCTCGAGGCCGCCGACGCCTACGGCATGCACTATCTGACCGCCGAGGAGCTGATCCGATTCGGGGTCGAGACGGGCGACGGCGATGTGGATGACGGCGGTGCGCAGGCCCTTGGCGACGAGGAAGCCGGCGACCAGTAGGACTCGCTCGGCGATCGCGCGGGCGCCGCGCCAGCGCGAAGGGACCCGGACGCGGCGCTCCGACCGAGTCCTGCCGCCCGCGCCACGTGGCACGGATTTCCGAGTCGCGGCCGAGGGTGCCGCACGGGGGACCTGCCGCGGGCCGCACCGAACCGAACCCTCAGCGCGACGGGGCGCGGGGCCGATCGGGAGCCTTGGAGGGCGCACGGCTGTGCCGCGGTCGCCCACTCCTCCTCGCTCCACCCGCCTCACCGGCGGCGCTCGCTCCCACGAACCACGCGCACCCCACCGACGTGAACAGCAGTTCCTCCTCCCTGTCGTCCGACTCCGAGTCCTTCGCCCGCGGCCGCCACGCCATCGTCGCCGGCGCCGGAGGGTTCATCGGCGGCCACCTCGTGAAGAGCCTCTTCGAGCGCGGTTACGAGTCCGTCCGCGCCGTCGACAAGAAGCCGTTCGACCAGTGGTACCAGTTCGACGAGCGCGCGCAGAACCTCGTCATGGATCTCGAGAAGCTCGACGCGTGTCACCGTGCCTGCGAGGGGACGACCGACGTCTTCAACCTGGCCGCCGACATGGGCGGAATGGGGTTCATCGAGAACAACAAGGCGCTGTGCATGCTCAGCGTCCTGATCAACACGCACATGCTGATCGCCGCCAAGGACGCGGGGGTCGAGCGCTTCTTCTTCTCCTCGTCGGCCTGCGTCTACAACGCCGACAAGCAGCGCGACACGGACGTGACCGCGCTGGTCGAGGCCGACGCCTACCCCGCGATGGCCGAGGACGGCTACGGTTGGGAGAAGCTCTTCAGCGAGCGCATGTGCCGCCACTTCCGCGAGGACTTCGGTATCGAGACCCGCGTCGCCCGCTTCCACAACGTCTACGGCCCGAACGGGACCTGGGACGGCGGACGCGAGAAGGCGCCCGCCGCCATGTGCCGCAAGGTGCTCGAGGCGCAGATGTCCGGCATCCTGTCGATCGACATCTGGGGCGACGGCGAGCAGACGCGCTCGTTCATGTACATCGACGACTGCATCGAAGGCATCCACCGCATCCACGACGGCGAGTTCACCGAGCCGATCAACCTGGGCTCGAGCGAGCTGGTCTCGATCAACGAACTGGTCTCCGTGGTCGAGGAGATCGCCGACGTGTCGGTCGAGCGCTCCTACGACCTGTCGGCCCCCAAGGGCGTGCGCGGTCGCAACAGCGACAACACGCTGATCCAGGCCGTCCACGGGTGGGAGCCGGGCACCTCGCTGGCCGAAGGCATGCGCAAGACGTTCCAATGGATCCGCGGCGAGATGCTGCAGCGCGACATCGACAAGGTCCAACCGGCGTTGCCCTTCCCGGCGGCCCAGGACGAGCAGCTCGAGGTCTTCCCGGGTGCCGACGAGCGTTGGCGCGGCCTGCGCGAGTCGGCCTGAGAACGCTCGCGTTCGCGCTCCATCGACGCTCCACGCCGTGGCCTTCTTCACCTTCGTCAACCAGTACTACTGGCCCGACGTGGCCAGCACGGGCCAGCACCTCGCCGATCTGTGCGAGGCGCTGGTCGCCCGTGGCCACCGCGTGCGCGTGGTGTGCTCGCGGGGCCAGTACCTCGAAGGTCGCGGTGAGGCGCCCTTGTTCGAGATGCACCGCGGCGTCGAGGTCGTGCGCGTTCCGGCGTCGAGTCACGGCAAGAACGGTTCGCTGTGGCGGCGCGCGCTCGACTACCTGTCGTTCCACGCGCTGCTCGCCAAGGCGCTCCTGCTCGGGCCCCGGCCGGACGCCGTCGTGACGCTGACGACGCCGCCGCTGCTCGGGGTCTGGGGGCGAGCGCTCCAGGTGCTGCGTCGCACGCAGCACGTGCACTGGGTCATGGACCTGCACCCCGACGCGGAGTTCGAGCTCGGGCTCCTCTCGAGGAAGTCCCTACTCGGTCGCTTCCTGGCGTTCGCCTGCGGCCACCCGATGCGCACCGCGACGCGCAACGTCGTGCTCGGTCCGTACCAGGGTGCGCGCCTCGAGGGTCGCGGCGTCGCGGCCGAACGCATCGCCGAGATCCCGGTCTGGAGCTCGGCCGACGAGATCTCGCCGATCGATCACCGCTTCAACACGCTGCGCACCGAGCTCGGCTGGGACGGCCGTTTCGTCGTCCTGTACTCCGGCAACGCGGGTCTCGTGCACCGCTTCGACGAGTTGTGCGACGCCATGGTCGAGCTCGAATCGCGCGCTCCGAACGTGCTCTTCGCCTTCGTCGGCGGGGGACCGCGGCGCGCCGAGATCGAGACGTTCGCCACGGAGCACGGCCTCGAGAACGTCGAGTTCCACGGCTACCTGCCGCGCGAGGCCCTGGGCCAGTCCCTGCCGGCCGGCGACGTGCACTTCATGTCGCTCGAGCCGAACCAGACCGGCGTCGCGGTGCCGGGCAAGCTGTACGGCATCCTGGCCGCCGGCCGCCCCGTGCTGTTCGTCGGCGCCGAGCGCTGCGAGTCGGCCGACACGATCCGCGACTCAGGAGCCGGCCTGTGCTTCGTCCCCGGACAGGGCGCGGAGTTGGCCGATGCGATCGCCGCCCTGGCCGAGGACGCCGCCGCCGACTGCGAACGCCTCGCGCACCACGGCCGGAATGCGCGCGCCGTGTTCCTCGAGCGCTTCGAGCGCGAGGTGTGCTGTGCCCAGTGGGTCGAGCTGCTCGAGGACGTGGCCGGTGTGCACGTCGGACACGGTGGGCACGCCACTGCGGCGACCAGGCTCGCCGACGCAGCCTGAGTCCGTCCGAGTCCGCGGCGACCAGCACCGTCCTGTGAGCGACGCCCGACGTCGGGCCATCACCTCGGCCCCCGCCGCGCTCGTCGAGTGGATCCGAGCACGTCGCAGCCCCCGAGTCCTCCGCGCTCGATCCGAAGCCGCCCGACCAGAGCACGAGGTCCGACCGAACTGGCAGGAAGAGACGCGCGCCGCTTTCGTCCTGTCCAGTGGCCCAGGGGCTCGCGCCGGACGTCCACGCTGGGCACCATGGCCGCCCGCTCGCTCGGCGGAACACGCATGGACCACGGAACGCACACCGAACGCCCCGCCATCGGCGTCGTCGGACTCGGTATGACCGGACTGCCGCTCGCGGGCGCGTTCCGCGACGCCGGTAGGCGGGTGCTCGGGTTCGAGGCGGATCCCGCGCGCCGGGCGGCGGTCGAGGCGGGCGACGGGGATGCGCTGGGCGTGCCGGCCGAGCGCTGGTTCGGGCCGAGCGGTGCGCAGCGGTCGGACGGGCGTGGCTCGTTCGACGTGGCCACCGACCTCGAGCGCGTGGCCGAGTGCGAGGCCCTCTTCCTGTGCCTGCCGACGCCGCTCGACGCGGACGGCGCACCGGACCTGTCGGCGATCGAGTCAGCCGCGCACGGGCTCGCGCCGCACCTGGCGCCGAACGCGCTGGTCGTGCTGTGTTCGACCACGTGGCCCGGCACCACCGAACAGCGGCTCGTGCCCTGGTTGCACGAGGCGGGGCCGCGACGGCTCGGGCGCGACTTGTGCGTGGCCTACAGTCCCGAGCGCGAGGACCCCGGCAGCGGTCGGCGCACGCGCGAGTTGCCGCGCCTGGTGGGGGGGATGGACGCCGTGAGTCTCGAGCGCGCGCGCGCGGTGCTGGCCGAAGCGCTCGACACCGTGCACCCGGTCGAGTCCTGCGCGACCGCGGAGTCGGCCAAGCTGCTCGAGAACGTGTTCCGCGCCGTGAACATCGCGCTCGTCAACGAGTTCAAGCAGGTGCTCGACGCCCAGGGCATCGACGTGTGGCCGGTGGTGCGCGCGGCCGCGACCAAGCCCTACGGCTTCATGCCGTTCGAACCCGGCCCGGGCCTCGGCGGCCACTGCATCCCCGTGGACCCCGAGTACCTGACCTGGGCGGCGCGGCGCGCGGGGGTGCCGGCGACGTTGGTCGAGTTGGCGCTCGACGTGAATCGCGATCTGCCGCGGCGGGTCGTGTCGAAGCTGTCGCAAGCGCTCGATCTGCGCGGCAGCCAACTCGAGGGCGCGCGCGTGCTCGTGCTCGGCGCGGCCTACAAGCCGGGCGTCGCCGACACGCGCGAGTCCCCGGGCCTGCGGATCATGGAGCTGTGCGAGAGCGCCGGCGCGCGCACCGACTACGCCGATCCGTGGGTGCCGCGCCTCGACGGCGACGTGCCGCACGCGCTGTCGGGCCGTCGTTCGATCGATCTCGCGACGGCGGACGTCGCCGACTACGACGCCGTGGTCCTGGCCGTCCACCACCCGGGTGTGGACCTCGCGCCCGTGGCCGCTTCGGCGCGCTTGATCGTGGACACGCGCGACGGGTTCCGCGGCTTCGACCTTCCGCCCGAGCGGCTCGTGCGGGCCTGACGAGCGCGGGTCAGGGAAAGGTGAGATCGACCGTGGTGCACCTTCCGCGCTCGATCGTCACGTCCACGGTCTTGTGCCACTTCGACGGTGTAAAAGCCGACGAGGAGGTGAGGCTGAAGGCTTCCGCAAAGGTGATGACCAGTCGTGCGCGGCCAGATGGCCCGACGCCGTCGGTGGGGATGTGGTCGAGGCCCACCGACCACAGAATGCTGTTCCGATCGACGTCGGACAAATAGGCATGCTGCACAGTCGTTTGGCTGATGGCTGACAGGCGCGGTATTCGGTTCGCTGGCCCTTCTTCGGCGTCGACGACTTTGATGGCGACGGACAGGTGCATGGTCTCCGCAAGATTTCGAGCCGCCCATTCCTGGTCGATGACGAGAGTTCCCGCGATCGCCCAGCCGTCGCCGTACGTGACCAGGACGTCACCGAGGTCCACGTCGTCGCCGCCCACGTCGAGGAGCACGGGCGCTTGCACGAGCTGCGGCGCGGCCCCGGTCCCGCGACCATCCACCTCCAGCACGTAGCGCCCTGGCGTGAGTCGCCCGATCGTGAACAGGCCGTCGCTGTTCGTGACGACGCTCGCGACGCCTTTGCGCGGCGTACCGTCCTCGTTCAAGAGGCGCATCGAGTGTCCAGCGAGCGCCTCGAGGTCGGTGCCGACGAGGCGACCGACAAGCAGCGCACCCGTGGAGTCGTCCACTCGGATCTCGACCTCCTGCGTTTCGCCGGCGCCAAGCTGGACGGTTCGTGAAAGCGGGTCCGGTCCTTCGAGATCGAGTCGGACGCTGTACTCGCCAGGTCGCATTCGATCGAACTTCGCTTCGCTCGTCGCTTGCAGGGTGAAGCTACGCAGGACGGAACTGCGTGCACCTTCCACGAACAGGTGGGTGGACAGTGCCGGCGCGCCTTCGGCGTTCAGCACGCGAACCAGGAGCGTCGCCGGGCGCGTGAGTCGGATCGTGAGCGCGTACTCCATCGCATCCGTGATCCGCAGTCTGGCCAGCCGATTCAAGTCGACGGCATCGGCAGGGACGAACTCGCTCGAGATCTGGTTCCGCGATGCTCCGCGGCGCGCGGACACGCTGTAGCTCCCGCGTTCCACAGCGGTGAACGCGAATCGCCCGAGTGCATCGGTCGTCGCACCTGCAACGACCGTGATGCCATTCATCAGGTCGAGTTCGACGCCCTCGATTCCATGATCGTTCTCGTCCACGAGCACACCCTGGATCGAGGCGAGCGGCGCCTGCTCGTCCCCGCCCGCAACGCTCTCTCCGACCTCGGGTGGCGACGAACCGGTATCGCGTCGCGTGTCCGCCGCGCGGGGCTCGACCAGGTCCTCGGCCAGCGGGCCGGACTCGGTCGCGCTCACCTCGAACGCGCTCGCCGACGGATCGAGCGAAGGCGGCGCCACCGCCGAGCCACCCAAGAGCCACAGCCCCCCGAACCCGGCGAGGACGAGCAGGGCCACGACGAGGACGGCGGCGAGTCGGTGGTCGGTCACAACGGGCCACTCTGACGCTCCGCGGCCGCTCGTCCACCTTTTCGTGCGCCCAGGGGCCCGTCCGGGCCCGTCTCGGCGCTGCCGCCAGCTCGCGACTCCCGCTGCTGGTACCGCTGCTGGTACCGCTCGGACGGCCCCCTCAGGCCCCCCGCTGCCCGCCGCCGATCCGTCGATCAGGGGAAGGGCCACGCCGCCGTGGCCCCGCCCCCCCCCGCGCGACCCATGAGTGGCCTGACCGCCTTCCTGCGCCTCTCCGAGAGCGCCCCTGCGATCGATCGCGACGAGCTGCGGCGCGTCCGCGATCGCATGTCCATGCGCGGGCCGGACGGCTCGGGCGAGTGGTGGCATCCCACGCGGCGGGTGGCGATGGGGCACCGCGAGTTCGCGCTCGGCGGCGTCGATCCGCGCGCGGCCCAACCGTTGGCCTCGGCCGAGACGGGCAGCGCGCTCGCGTTCGACGGCCGGCTGTACGAGACCGCCGCCCTCGGTGCCCAACTGACCGGTCGCACGGGTCGACGACTCGTGACGAACACCGACGCCGAGCTGCTGCTGCGACTGCTCGAGGAGAAGGGCGAGCGCGCGCTGCACGACCTGCGCGGCATGTTCGCCCTCACCTTCTGGGACGAGCGCCGCGGGGCGCTGTTGATCGCGCGCGATCCGTTCGGCATCAAGCCGCTCTACTACGCCTCGCACGGCGGTCTCCTGCGCGTGGCGTCGTCGGTCAAAGCGCTCGAAGCGGGCGGCGCGCTGCCACTCGACCGCGACCCCGCCGGCGAAGCGGGCTTCCTGTTGTTCGGGTCCGTGCCCGAGCCGTACACGATCCGCCGCGCCATCAGCGCCCTGCCCGCCGGCGCGTTCCTGTGGATCGACGAGCGCGGCGTGCACGAACCGCGCGCCTGGGTCCGCCTCGATCACGAACTGCGCGCGGCCGAAGCGGCGCTCGCGTCGGCCGCCGAGCGCGGCGACCCGGCGCCCGGTCCGATGGAGACGCGCTGTGAAGTGGCGGCCGCCGTGGCCGAGTCCGTGCGCGTCCACCTGGGCGGCGCCGACGCGTCGGTCGGCTGTCTCGTGTCCACCAGCGCCGACTCCGCGGCGTTGCTCGCGATCGCCAGCGGGCTCGACCCTGCGCGACCGCTGCGCTCGGTGACGCTCGCCCACGGCGACGACGGTGCCGACATCGAGCGCACCACCGAACTGGCGAAGCGCAGCGGCGCCGACCACCGCGTCGCCCAACTGACCGAATCCGACTTCCGCGCCGAACTGCCGCGCCTGCTCCTGCACATGGACCAGCCGTCGGTGGACGGAGCGACGACGTACTTCGTCACCAAGGCCGCCAAGGAACGCGGTCTGCACGCCGCGTTGTGCGGGCTCGGTGGCGACGAGTTGTTCGGTGCACAGTTCGCGCACGACCCGTTGCTCGCGAGCTCGGGGACGCGCGACGCGCAGGGCGAGGCCACCGGACCGCTGGCGCGCCGCCGCACCGAGCTCGCGCGCGTCCAGATCGATCGCACGGCGACCCACGGAGCGGTCACGGACGTCCCGGCCGACTGGCTGCGCCGCCGCGGCCTCTTCCAGCCCGAGGAACTGCCCGGCCTGATGGGGCTCGAACGCGCGCGCGCCGGACTGGCCGCGCTCGAACCGCTGGCCCACGTGGCCGCGCGACTCGGTCACGGACTCGCGAACGACTGGTCGCGGGTGATGGCGCTCGAAGCGTCGCTCTACCTGCGCAACCAACTGCTGCGCGACACCGATTGGGCGTCCATGGCCCACGCGTTCGAAGTGCGCCTGCCGCTCGTCGACATCGTGCTGTGGCGCCGCGTCGCACCGTTCCTCGTCGCCGCGCCGTCGGGCCCGGAGGGCCACACGGCCCTGCGCCCGGCCGCGGAGCACGGCTTCGATCGCGGCTTCGATCACAGCTTCGACCGCGGCTTCGACCGCGCTCCGCGACCGGCCACCGGCGCCGCGGCACTGGCGGGGTGGATGGAGCGCGAGCGCGACCTCGACGGTTGGCGCCGCCACGAAGGCCTGCTGAGTCCCGGCACGTCCTGGGCCCGGCGCTTCGCCTGCGCCCTGCTCGAGCGGGAGGTCGCGTGAACCACGTCGTGAACAGCGCGAGTCCGAACGGCGCCCAGCTGCGCCTCGTCCGCTCGCCCGAGCTCGAACCGGTCACGGCCGGACTCTCGGCCAGCGCCAGCGCCAGCGGCTGGGGCGTCCTTCTGGTCGCAACGGTCGGACTCGTGGTCCTGGCCGCGCAGCGCGACTTCGGCGCCCACGGCTTCTGGGTCCCGCTCGTCGCGCTGGCGCTCGCCCTGTTGTGCCTCGCGCCCGCCGCCTGCCGTCTCGTCGGCATCGGACGCGACCGGCCCGTACCGTTCCTCGTGCTGTTCGGCGTGATCTACGCCGTCTACTTCGCCCTGCCCGCGCTGGTCGCCGACCGCGTCGGGATGATGAGCGTGGACCTCGGCGTGCCACAGCTCGAACGTGCGCTCGTCGCGTCACTCGTCGGGCTCGTGTGCCTGTTCGCCGGCTACGGCATCTTCGGCCAGCTCGATCGCGGCAGCGCCCCGGCGCGCCTGGCCTGGGATCCGGCGCGCGCGCTGACCGTGGCCTGGATCCTGCTGCCGATCGGCGCGCTCTGCCACGTGTCGACGCTCCTGTTCGAGCTGCCCGGCGGCCTGCGCCAACCCGTCCACCTGTTCGCCAAGGGCACGGCCGTCGCGCTCGGCATCCTGTTCGTTCTGGCGCGCCGCGGGCACCTGCCGCGTTCGACGGCGCGCCTCGTGTTCTTCGTGCTGGCGCCGCTGCTCATGTTCAGCGAGGTGGCCGACGCCGCCATCGGTCAGGCCCTGCGCACCGGCATCTTCTTCCTGATGCTCGTGTGGGGCACCGGCGGCCGCGTGCCCATGTGGCTGATGCTGCTCGGAGCGTTCGGAGCCGCGACCCTGCGCGGTGGGGCCGAGGAGTTCCGCTCGCTCGAACAGCACCACCCGCACCTGGTGGCCGACGCGCCGCTCGAGCGCGCCGGGCAGTTCGTGGCCCTCTCGGCCTCGCGCCTGGTGGAGGACTCGGGGGACAGCGCGGCCAGCACGTTGCTCGACCGGGTCAGCCAGGTCGCGCTCCTCGGGCAGGTCATGGAGCTCAGTCCCCAGGCGGTGCCGTACTGGGGCGGTTCGACGCTCGCGACCCTGCCGGCGACGGTGATTCCGCGCGCGCTGTGGCCGAACAAGCCGACCAAGGAGCTCGGGCAGGCCTTCGGGCACCGCTACGGGCTGCTGGCGGCGGACGACTTCAAGACCTCCGTCAACCTGCCCCAGCTGATCGAGTTGTTCGCGAACTTCGGTCTGGCCGGGATCGTGCTCGGAATGGCCTTCCTCGGTGCCGTCTACCGCTGGCTGTCGGACCGACTGAATCGCCCCGGTGCGGGCGATGGCGGCGTCGTGCTGTCGGCGCTCCTGTTCAGCACGCTGGCGCAGATCGAGTCGGACCTGTCGCTCGTCTTCGGCGCGTCCCTGCAGATCGGGATTCTGTTCTTCGGGGTGCTGTGGCTCGCTCGTCCGCGGCGTTCTGGCGGCTCCGTCGCACTGGCCAGAATCGACGGAACGGGGCGCGAGAGCGCGACCGGTGCCGTGCTACCGTCGCGCTGACCCGAGTGCGCGTCGCAACCGCGACCAGCCGCGACACGGGTACCCACGATGAAGATCCTCCAGGTGGTGCCTTCGTTCCTGCCCGGTTGGCGGTACGGCGGACCGATCCGATCGGTCTACGGTCTCAGTCAGGCGCTCCTCGCCGACGGGCACGAGGTCGAGGTGTTCACGTCGAACCGCGACGAGCAGGTCATCCTCGACGTGCCGCACAACGAGCCGGTCGAGCTCGACGGCCTGACGGTTCGGTACTTCAGGACCAAGGGGCCGGCGCGGCTGCGCTACTCGCCCGACCTGGACACCGAGATCGAGCGCTCGGCGGCTCGCTTCGACGTGGCGCACGTCCACGGCGTGTTCAACTGGCTCAGCTACGCCTCGGCTCGCAGCGCGCGCCGCGCCCGCATCCCGTACGTGATCAGCCCGCGCGGGATGCTGATGGCCGACGCGATCGCGTTGCGCAGTCGGGCGCGCAAGGGCCTGTGGCTGCGTCTGCTCGAGCGCGAGAACCTCGAGGGCGCCGGCGCGCTGCACCTGACCGCGCAGAACGAGGTCGACGAGCTGCCGAACCTGTCCGGACTGGCCTGGCCGCCCCAGCACCTGATCCCGAACGGCGTCGAGCGCATGGAGTGGAACGGCGACCGCGAGCGACTCGAGCCGGCCTTCCGCGAGCTGATCGCGCGCGAGAACCTGGTGCTCTTCCTCGGCCGACTGAACTGGAAGAAGGGTCTCGATCGACTGGTCGAGGCCATGGCGCTGACCGACCAGCGGCTCCACCTCGGGATCGTCGGGCCGAACGACGGCTACCTCAAGACCGTGCTGCGGATGCGCAAGCGCCTGGGACTCGAGGATCGCATCACGGTGCTCGAGTCCGCGTCCGGTGACACGCGCCGGGCGCTGCTGAACTGCGCGCGCGTGGCGGTCCTACCGTCCTACTCCGAGAACTTCGGCAACGCCGCGACCGAGTCGATGGCCGTCGGCTGTCCCGTCGTCGTCACGCCCGAGGTCGGCATGTCCAGCTTCGTCAGCCGCTTCGAGGCCGGCGCCGTCGTCAAGGGTGAACCGGCTCTGATCGCCGCCGCCCTCGACC
This sequence comes from Rohdeia mirabilis, assembly GCA_007750655.1. GTDB lineage: Bacteria > Planctomycetota > UBA1135 > UBA1135 > Rohdeia > Rohdeia mirabilis. The sequence continues at coordinate 3,091,023 of CP036290.1, read as the reverse complement.
GCCTGTGCCTCGACGAGCAGGCGCACGCCGCCGCCAGCGCCGGTGCGACGCGGGCCTACGTGGAAGCGCTCGGCTGGCCGAGTTGCGCCGACGCGATGGAGGCCGTGTATCGCGAAGCGATCGAGGTCACCCGGTCGCGGCCCGTTCCGGTGAACTGAGCCGGCTCCGGCTGCGCGCCTCGCAAGTCGGCGCCTCTGGACTCGGCGCCTCTGGACTCGGCGCCTCTGGATTCGGCGACGACCGAGTCGGTCCGCGGTCCAGGTTCGCCCGAGCCGAACTCGCGGAGTAGACTCCCGGCCCATGCCTCTGCGCTCGCGATCAGATGCTCCGGGACAGGGGCAGGGCCCCGTCGCGGGCGAGGACCCTTTCGGAGACGACGACCTCTTCACTCCGACGCTCGGCGAGCGCGACGACGCGATCGGTTTCGGCCGCGCGTTCAATCCGCAGAGTCTGTGGTTGGCGTCGTTCTTCGGCGGCCCGATCTGTGCAGCGCTGTTGTTCGCGATCAACGCGCGCCGGCTCGGACAGCAGCGTCTCGCGCTGCACATCGGTCTGGGATTCGGGGCGGTCGCGCTGACCTGCGTGGCACTGGGTGCCTGGTACGCCGTCGACGCGCGCCTCGCCGGCGAGTCCCTGGGGCTCTCGGCCGAGGAGACGTCGCAGGAGGCATCGAGGAACATGCGACTCGCGATGCGCGTCGCCGGCGTCGCGCTCGGCGGTGTGGGGTACTGGCTCCAGCGCCAGCGTTTCCGACTCTTCCTGCACACGGGGCACGAACCCGCCAAGGCCCTCGGTCCGAGCATTCTCGCCATCGTCGTGGCTTCGATCATCGCGTTGGCGATCGCCTTCGTCGTCACTCTCGCACTGGTCTGATCGTGGATCCGAACGAAGACATCGACTTCGATCCGGCCGTGGCCGAGGACGTGGAGGAACGCATCCTCGAGCAGCGGATGGAGAAGGTCCAGCGCCTGCTCGAGATCGGCCGCTTCGCGGAGTCCGAGCGTGAGATCCGCGGCCTGTTGGCGGACCATCCGTACAACGCGGAACTCCATGCGGCTCTCGCGTACGTCCTGTTCCAGTCCGAGAAGTTCGACGACGCACGGCGCGCCGCGCTCGACGCGCTCGGAGTGGACGCGGAGAACGTTCGAGCGCGCATCGTCATCGCGCAATTGCACGAGCACAGCGGCGAGCACTCGCAGGCCGAGAAGACGCTCCTCGAGGCGCTGGCGATCGATCCGATGGATGCGGAAGTCATCTTCCGCTACGCGCTCCTGACCTACCGCGCCGGCCAACTGGACAAGGCGCAGCGCCTGTCCGAACGAGCGCTCGCGATCGCACCCGGGCTCGTGTCCGCGCACCAACTGTTGAGCGCGATCGCGACCGAACGGCACAAGTCGGGGGCGGCCCACGCGCACAGCGATATCTCGCTGCACTTCGCGCCGGACGAGGACAGTTCGCACTGGGCCAAGGGTCACGTCTGCCTCTCGACGGGACGTCCTTTCGCCGCGCGCCGGCACTTCCGCGAGGTCCTGCGCCACGCCCCCGGGGACCAGGCCGCGCTCGAAGCTCTCGTCGAAGCCGACCGCTGCTGTCGCCTGATCTACCTGCCGGCCTACTACATCGGTCTCGTGCTCGACCGCGTGCCCGGCGGCCCGTTCGTCCTGTGGGGAGGTTTCCTCGTGGTGTCGGCCGGCATGCGATCACTCGACGTCCCCGACCACGTGCGTGGCTTCGTCTCGTTCGGCTACCTCGGGCTGTGCATCTACACCTGGCTCGCACGGCCGCTCGTCAAACTCTGGATGAAGATCGTTCCGACCAAATGACCGACGACCCTCTTCTGGCAGCGCTCGAACAGGCGCTCGCGGCGGATCCGCGCAACGGTGTCCTGTGGCTGCATTACGCCGAGCGCCTCGAGTCCGCCGGGCGCGTGGACGCCGAGTTGGCGGCCTTGCGCAACGCGGCGCAGATCGATGCCACGCGCGCCGACGCCGAGCCGCGGTTGATCCGCGCTCTGCGCCGCGGAGGCCATCTGGCGGAGGCGTTGATCCGCGCCGAGGAGTTGGTCGAGCGCGCGCCCGACGGTGCGACGCTGCTCGAGCTCGTTCGGGTGCACCGCGCTCGGCGGGACGTGGACGGTGAGGAGGCGACGCGCGAGCGCTTGGCGGCGCAGTGGCCCGAGCTTCTCGAGCAGCTCGCGGACGACGACGCTCCGGGCGGTGCTTCCGACGATGCTTCCGGCGCGGCGAGCACGCCCACGAGCGAGCCGCGTCCAGCGCCTGCCGATCCCGCCGCGCCGGCGCAACGAGCGAACACCGCGCCGACCGCAGGCTCCGACCAGGGCGCGCCGCCCGAACAGGCGCTTGCCGACCGCGACCCGGACGACCTCGAGGGTTGGGCCGAGCAGTTCGACTGGGGCGATCTGCGCATCACCTTCGACGACGTCGTGGGACTCGAGGAGGTGAAGCGCCAGGTCGAACTGCGCATCATCGCGCCCTTCAAGAACCCCGAGGTCTACGCGGCGTTCGGGCGCAAGGGCGGTGGCGGCGTGTTGCTCTACGGGCCGCCCGGCTGTGGCAAGACGTTCGTCGCGCGCGCGACCGCCGGCGAGCTCGGCGCGAGCTTCGTGTCGATCGGCCTGCACGACGTGCTCGACCGCTACATCGGCGAGAGCGAGAAGGCGCTCCACGCGATCTTCGAGGAGGCACGCCGCCGCAAGCCCACGGTCCTGTTCTTCGACGAGTTCGACGCGATCGGTGGTGGACGCTCGGGTGGCAGCAGTCACTTCTGGCGCACGATCGTGAACCAACTGCTGCAGGAGATGGACGGGATGGCCGGTTCCAACACCGACGTCCTCGTCTTCGCCGCGACGAACACGCCCTGGGCGGTGGACGCCGCGTTCCGCCGGCCGGGCCGTTTCGATCGCACGCTGCTGGTCACGCCGCCGGACGCGGACGCGCGGCGGGAACTCTTGCGGCGCGCGCTCGCCAAGGTGCCGGGTGGCGCCGAACTGGACCTCTCGAAGGTCGTCGCGAAGACGGATCTTCTGACCGGCGCCGATCTCGTGTCGGTGGCCGAACGCGCGGCCGAGCGCGCCCTCGAGCAGTCCCTGCGCTCCGGGAAGGTCGGATCGGTGGGGCAGAAGGACCTGGAGAAGGCCGCACGCGACGTGTCGAGTTCGGCCGCCGAGTGGTTCGCCGCGGCTCGCAACTACGCGCGCTACGCGAACGAGGGTGGCCAGTACGACGAGCTCTCCGACTACCTGAAGCGCGTGAAGAAGTGGTGAGCCTCGACGCCGTGCGAGGGGCGTTCGGATCGTGAACGAACTGCGTCCCGTGACGACTGCCCTGGCTGCTGCCGCCGCCGGGATCTTCATCCTGTCGCAGATGCCCGACGCCGGGACCGACTGGGACTCGGCCAACTGGCTCGGTCACTACGGGCTCCACCAGATATGGGATGGTGCCTGGTGGGGCTATCTGACGGCGGTCTTCCCGCACGTCGGCGTCCTGCACCTCGTCTTCAACCTGTACTGGCTGTGGGCGCTCGGCGGCGAGCTGGAGCGGCGCCTCGGTTCGGTGGGATTCCTGGGGCTGGCGGCGGCGACGGCCTTCGCCGCGTCGGGCTTCGAGATCGCGCTGATGGGGCGCACGGGCGTCGGTCTGTCCGGCATCGGCTACGGACTGTTCGGCTACTTCTGGATGCGCTCGCGTTTCGACCGCGAGTTCCAACTGGCTCCCCAGATCGTGCAGCTGTTCGTGATCTGGGGCCTGTTGTGCATCCCGGCCGACCTCACCGGTCTGATGCCGATCGCGAACCTGGCGCACGGCGGCGGACTGGTCGCGGGCGTCGCGATCGCCGCCAGCTGGCACGGGCGGCCGGTGAAGTGGCGCCTCGGTGGCGGTGCGCTGCTCGTGCTCGTGTTCGCGATCGCGACGCTGCCGTTCCACTACCTGCCGTGGAGCGCGCCGTGGCTGCGTCACGAAGGGCTGCGGCTGCAGGTGCTCGAGCGCAACCTGGACGCGATCGACCTCTACACGCGCGCCCTCGAACTCGAGCCCGACGATCCGTGGACCCTGCACAACCGCGGAGTCGCCTACCAGGACGTGGGCGATCACGTTCGTGCCGCGGCCGACTTCGCGCGCGCGAACGAGCTGGATCCTACGATCGGTCGTTGAGAGCGAGCACGGGGCCACTCTTGGTCTGCCGCCGCCCTGGTTCGACCGATCCCGGCGCCGCTCAGCGCGCCCGACGGCCCGCCACCACGCCGGCGGCGATCCCGACGCTCAGTGCGATGCCCAGCGCGCGCACGCCCAGCTCGGGCCAGATCGCGAGCAGAGGAACGGCCGTCGCAAGGCCCGCGAACTGGGCCAGGCGCAGCATCAACAGCGCGCGGAAGCGACCGGTCGCGAGCAGCTCCATCTTCACCAGCGCGAGCAGGCTCATGCCGCCCGCCACGCCGCAAAGACTCGCGAGCAGCGGCGCGGCCTCGGCCCATTCGGCTCCGAGGAGCCACGGCACGACCGGCTCGGCCAGCAGCAGGCAACCGGCCGCCGCGAGGAGCAACGGACCGGCCAGCAGCAACAGCAGCCGCTTGCGCTGGAGGGCCCGCTCACCGTCGCTCTCCGCGCGCGCGAACCAGTTGAACGCGAGACGTCCGGCGACCGGCTGGAGGAACTGGTGGGGGACCTGCGAGAGGCGCTGGGCCTGGAAGAACAGGCCCGCGCCGCGCACGCCGGCGATCCAACCGGCGGCCAGCACCACGATCCGCGTGTGCAGACCTTCGAGCAGTCCGTCGGACCACAGGTCCTTCGCGTCGCGGGCGAGTGCGCGCCACTCGCGCGGGCGCACGAGGCGCATCCGTTCGCTCGGCAGGCCACCGATCGCACCGAGTGCGCCGATGCGCAATCCGGCCAGCAACACCTCGCGCAGCGGCAGCGCCCAGATCCCGGCGCCCCACAGGACCGCGGCGATCGCGGCGCCGTGGGCCACGAGGTGCGAGCCGCTCTCGATCACCGACAGCGAGCCGTAGGCCTGTTGGCGTTCGAGGAAGCCGCGCGACTGGGCTGCGAAGTGCGCGAGCCAGACGACGGCCCACATGCTCCAGCCGAACGCGTCGGCGCCTTGGGCGGCGAGCAGCGCGGCCGACACGAGGCCGAGGATCGCCGCCTCTTGCACGCACGCGTTCCACAGGAAGGCGCGTCGTTCCGCGGTCTGCGAGCGCCCCTCGCGGATCACGAGCGCACCCGGGCGCAGGGACGCGAACGCGTACACGAGCGTCAACGACGCCAGCGTGAGTGCGAAGCGTCCGAAGCCCTCGGGCGCGATGTGGCGCACCAGGATCAGGTTCGATCCGAAGGCAACGGCGGCCTGGGTCCAGCCGCTCGCGAGCAGGTAGCCGGCGTGCTTCCACACCGGGCGCGCCACGTCGGACGGCGACGCGTCCGCGGGCGACATCGCCGACCGTGCGCTCGCGTCGGGAGCAGCGCTGGCCCGCGACGGATTCATCGCGGGGCCAGTGCCGCCCGAGCGGGCGCGGTCGCGAGCCACACGGTGTTCTTCACCCACGCCGGAGCCTGTTCGCGCCACCGTTCGTCGAGTCGCACGCCGCCGGCGCGGAAGCGCGTCTGGTTGCCGCTGACGGCATGGCTCTCGCCGCTGCGGAACGCGCCCTCGTGCCAATCGGCGGGGAAGTCGAGTCCGAGCCACGCACCGAGGTCGTCCAGGGTCTCGCGCGGCGAACCGGCGAGCGTCTCGTAGCGCACCGTTCGCACCTGCGACGGGTCGAAGGCGCGCGCGACGAGGCGCTGCATCGCCGTGTTCTCGATCGCCCAGCGCGACGCCAGGCGCAGCACGTCGGCGGGACGCGGACCGCCCTCGCCGCGCGTCATCGAGTGCACGAACGCGCGCGGATCCTTGATCAGGTGCACGACGCGCAGATCGAAGCGGCCGCTGTCCGCCAGCCACAGGAGCCGGTAGGGGTCCTTCGACGCATCGACGATCCAGTCGACCTCGCCGCCGCGTCGCCGCGTGGCCTCGGCGCGGACGCGTTCGAGCAGCGCGTGGTTGAGTTCGCCGTAGGCCGCGGCCCGACCCTGGCGCGGACGCGCGACGGCGCCGGCCAACAGGTCGGTGAAGTGCTCGCGCCGCAGCACCTTGCCGTGGTTGCGAGTCGCGCGGAACTGGGTCAGGTCCGCGCGCTCGTTCGCGAGCTCGGCGCCGTCCAGCACCTCGGTCCAGAACGCGCACTCCGAAGTGCGCGTGCCACAGCCGCAGCTCGCCGTCTCGTGCACGAGGTCGTGCGGCAGGACCTGGAGCTCGCCGACGGTCCAGGTACGCGGGTGGTTCCCGAGCAGCAGTTCGAGCAACGTCGAACCCGAGCGCCCGTTCGAGAGCACGTAGACGAGCGGGATGCGCGTGTCCATCAGCCGGCCCTCCGCAGGGTCGTCGCCGCTCCGGGTCCGGGGATCACGACCGGTGCGTGACCGCACATGGCGCGTGCGCGTTCGAGCAGTTCGACCGCTCGCGCGCCGTAGTCGCTCCAGGACCAACCCGAGCCCACGCGCTCGGCGGCGGCCGCGGACATCGTGCGCAAGCGCTCGCGGTCGGCGTGCAGGTTGCGCAGCACGGCGGTGATCGCGGCGGCGTCACCGGGAGGAACGACGTGTCCGTCCACGCCCTCGCGCACCATGTCGGCGGCGCCGGTGCTCGAGGTCACGACGACGGGCAGGCCGCTGGCCATCGCCTGGGGCACGACGAGTCCGAACCCGTCCTGGATCGAGGGCAGGCAGAAGACGTGCGCTTCGCGGTAGACGCTGGGCAGGTCGTGTTGAGGACGGTGCCCGAGCCACTTCACGCGCTCGTCCGTGCACTCGGCGCGGTAGTGCTCGGCGTCCTGTTCGACGGCGCCTTGGATCCACAGCTCGGCTTCGGGTGCGTCGAGCGCGGCGAATCCCGCGAGCAGGTGGCCGATACCCTTCTGGACGCTCGCGCGACCGCAGAAGAGGACGCGGAAGCCCGCGGGTTGGCGCACCGGCGGCGAGAACGCTCCCAGCTCGACCCCGTAGGCGTTGACGAGGATCTTGGCGGGATCGAAGCCGCGCTCGACGAAGCTCGCGCGCGCGAACTCCGACGGAACCTGGACGAAGTCGGCGAGTTCGTACTCGGCCAGTTCGGCCTCGACGACCGCGGGGTGCGGGAGGACGGGACGCAGGCCGGCGCGCTCGAACTCGGCGGCCAGAAGGTCGCGCTGGACCTCGATGTGGGCGCTGCCGCGCTCGACGATGGTCGTCATGCCGAGGTCGCGCGCGCGTTCGAGACTCGCGCGGCACTGCCCGGACCAACCGATGAAGGCGCTCGGGCCCTCCTCGAGCTGCGCTGCGACCCAGCGGTCGTAGCGGCGCGCGAACCACGGGGCGTGGCGACGGCCGCGCTCGGGCGCGACCTTGCGCAGGGCGCGCGTGGAGAGCTCGACCCAGGGCAGTGTGCGGCCCATGGCCGGATCGAGGCCGAAGCGGGGCAGGAGCGAGCTGGGGTAGCTCGTGAACAACCTCGCCAAGCGGCCGCGTCGATCGAGTTCGCGCGCGAGGTCGAAGGCGTGGAAGCGTCCCATGACGCTGACGACGGTTCGGTCGACGGACATCAGGCGACCTCGCGCGAGGTGGTCGAGTGCCGTTCGCCGGCGACCGGGCGTGCGTCGCGCTCGGAGCGGTGGGGCGCTCCGCTCGCGGCGGCCAACATGCGGCGGCAGGCCGAGGCGTGGTCGTAGCCGGAATCCAAACAGCGTCGGCGGCCCGCGGCGGCGATCGAACGCCGCGCTTCGTCGTCGCCGAGGTAGCGCTCCACGTGTCCGATCAACTCGTCGTCGCCGTCGAAGAAGACGGCCTCGCGGTGGTCGCGGAACAGTTCGAGGTGTTCGGAGCTGCGCTCGGCCAGCATGAACCCGCCGCAGGCCGGAATCTCGACCGAGCGGTCGGTGTGTTCGTCGCGGCTGGCGCGGCGCAGGAAGCCGAGGGCGATCTTCGAGCTGCAGAGCGCGGCCACGTAGTCGTCGCCACCGATCGCGCGCCCTTCGACGCGCAGGTTCGGGTGGCTCTCGCCGAAGCGCTGCCAACCCATGCCGAAGACCCGCACGCTGATGCCGGCGCGGGCGAGGTTCAGACACGACGCCGCGCGCTCGCGCTCGTACGTGCCGACGAACAACACGTCGGCGCCGAACTTCTCGGTCGTGTTCGCGTCCACGTCGATGGGCCGGTGCAGCTTCGGGTCGAACGTCTTCGGCTCGTACACCACGCGCTGGGCACCCAGTGCCTCGAGTTCGCCGTCCACCAGGTTGCGCAGCTTCGTCGTGACGACCACGTCGTAGAGCGGCAGCGCGCCGCGGAACCAGAACGACCCGTTGTGGCGCAGGGCCATGTCGTCCTCGCTGAAGTAGACGAGGCGCGCCTGGGGCTGGAGTCGCGCGAAGCTCTCGATCGCGTGCGCGCGCAGGACTGGCGCCTTCTCGACCCACAGAAGGTCGAAACGCGACCGCGTCGCCATGTTCACGAGCGCCGTGTTGACGTTCTCGGAGTCGAGCGGGAAGCCCAACTTGTTCATGACGCGCGGCACGGGGGGCAGACGTCGCTCCTGGTGCGGTCCGTCGAGGATCGAGCGGAACGGCAGGGCGGTGACGTCGTGCCCGAGGTCGCGGAAGACGCGCAGGCGCTGCTCGCAGCGGGTGTTCGGCGTCAATTCGCCGACGTACAGGATGTCCATGGTGATCTCAGGCCGCCTGGCGGTCGGGACTGCGGTCGTCCTGGTAGTAGGCGGAGCGCGCCTTGTAGTAGTCGCTGTAGGCACCGGCGCCCTTGGCCTTCTCGGGGCGACAGGCGTTCATCACGAGGCCGACGATCTTGGCGCCGGACGCGCGCATGCGCTTGGCCGTGTTCTCGACCACGCGCGAGGGGAGGCCGCCGGCGCGGTAGAGCAGGACGATCGCGTCGAGGCGGTGGGCGAAGACTTCGACGTCGGCGACGACGAGCGCGGGCGGGAGGTCGAACACGACCAGGTCGTACTCCGCGAGCCACTCGTCGACGAGTTCGCTCATCGCGTCCGAGCCCAACAGGTCGGCGCTGACCTGACGGCTGCGACCGGCGACGAGAACGTCGAGGTGGTCGCGTCCGCTGGGCTGACGGCGTTCGCGCCAGTCGGCTTCGTCCGTGAGGCACTCCGCGAGTCCGACCTGGTCGCCCAGGCCCAGGTAGCGATGGACCGACGGCCGGCGCAGGTCGGCGTCGACGAGCAGCACGCGGCGGCTCGGCGATGCCAGGCACCAGGCCAGGTCGATGTTGGTCGTCGACTTGCCCTCGCCCGGAGCGGACGACGTGACGGCGAGCGTCCGCATCTGACCGAGGTCGCCGACGGCGAAGCGCAGGCTCGCGCGCAGCGAACGGTAGGCCTCGGCCACGGGTCCCGACGGATCGTCGCGCATGGCGACGAAGTCCTTGGTGCGCGTGGCGACGCGGCCGCCGTCCTTGAAGTCGGGCACCGACGCGAGGACCGGCAGTCCGGTGATGCGCTCGAGTTCGCCTTCGCTCTCGAGGGACTCGGCCAGGTGCTCGCGAACGAGCAACAGCGCCAGTCCGGCGAGGACACCGGCCACGAGACCGAGTCCGAGCGTGAACCCGATGCGCGGGGCGTAGCGGCGGTCGGGCGCGGCGGCGCGGTCGACGAAGTCCGCCGACGAGAGGGCCGACGCGCGCGCGATCTGAGCCTCCTGGAGACTCTTGAGCAAGAGCGCGGTCAGTTCCTTGTGCGTCTCGAGGCGGCGCAGCGGGGCGGCCAGGAGGCGTTCCTTCTCGGGCAGGGCGCCGAGCTGGGCCTCGAGGTCCGCACACACGCGGTCGAGTTCGGTGTACTGACGCCCGAGCGCTTCGCGGCGCGACGCCAGGTGGTCGGCGATGCGCGCACGGGTGGCGGCGAGGGCGGCGTCGATCGACTCGAGGTCGCGTCCCGACTGGGCCATGGCGGCGTCGCGGGCGGTGGCGGCGAGCTCGTCGCGATCGTCGGCCAGGGCGGCCAGGGCTTCGGCGCGTTGCGCGAGGTTCTGCGTCAGACGCGCGCGCAGTTCGACGATCGCGCGCTCGATCCGCGCGCGTTCGGGGTGTTCGACGGTGTAGGTGCTGGCGAGAACCTCGCGCTGGCTCTGCAGGCGACCCAGTTCGGCCAGGTAGCCGAGCGTCAACGGATCGACGGTGGCACCGCTCGACGGCGACGACGAGAGTCCGGCGAAGGCGCCCTGTTCGTCGGCCTCGGCGGCGGTCAGCACCGCGCGCAGGGCGGCCAGCTCGACGCGGGCCTCGTCGGCGCGTTCGTCGAGCTCGACGGCGCGCTGCTGGAGGAGCGTGCGGTAGGGACCCCCGTCGGCGCGCGCCGCGGCGAAACGCTCGAGGCCGAGGGTCTCGAGCCGTTCGACCAGACCCTTCGACAGCGGGTCGGCCAGCTCGGAGGACAACTGCGACAGTCCGCGATCGTCACCGGCCTGGGTCAGTTCCAGCGCTTCCTCGAGGGCGTGGCGCGCGAGGTCGAGACGCAGACGTTCGACCTCGAAGCCCGACAGCTGCTCGACGATGCGTCCGGCCGACGTGGTCAGGTCGATCAGGTCGGGGTACTGCTTGCGCAGCGCGACGACGTCCGCCTCGGCCGTCTCCAGCGCGGCGGTCTGCTCGTCGAGCTGGTCCTCGATGAAGCCGATCGACTGGGACGCGCGGCGTCGGCTGCGTTCGACCTTGAGGTCGAAGTAGTTGAGGCACAGGGCGTTCGCCTTGGCCGCCGCGCGCAGCGGGTCGCTGTCGGAGACGGTCAGTTCGAGGACGCCCGAGTTGCGCTGCGTCTCCATGACGCGCGTGTTGTTCATCAGATCGCGCGCGGCGTCGTCGGGCGTGCGCACGTGGACGACGTACGTGCCGAGCGAGCGATCCGCGTCCGCATCGATCCACAGTCGCAGTCCGGACCACTCGACGGGTTCACCGGCGGCGTAGTCGAGCTCGGTCGCGTCGGACCCGAAGTGCTCGGCGTAGGCCATGTCGCCCAGGGCGGCGAGTTCGACGCGCGTCGGGCTCACGAAGCGCAGACGGACCCGTTCGGGAGCGGAGCCGTCGAGGCGTTCGCTGCGCACGGCGATGCGCGGAGCGGGGATCTGGCCGGTGAGGCGTCCGACGGCGGCGGCGAGCGGGCGTCGGGCGAGGTCGTCGACCTGCGCTTCGAGACCGAGGTGGCGCGCACGCTCGTCGGCGTCCAGGACGTCCGCAGGGGTCGCGACCACCTGCTCCGCGAGCGCTCGCGACGAGAGCAACGCGATCTCGGCCGAGGCGCGGGGCGCGCTGCCGAAGAGCGACAGTTCGCTGAGCGTGGCCGACGCGCCGTCCTGCTCGTCGATCAGGACCGTGGCGGTCGCGCGGTAGACGGGCGCCTGGGCGCCGATCCAACCCAGCGCGAGGCCGAGGCCGGCGACGGCGAACAGGGCGAGCGCGAGGCGCCGGCGCAGCGCCAGGTCGAGGACGTGGCGCAGACCGGCGGCGGGATCGGGCGAACCGTTGCGATCGGTTCCTTCGTGGGTGAGCGGCATCAGTCCTTCAGTGCGTCCGAGACGATGATGAGGCTCGTGAGCGAGCTGAAGATCGGAGCCGCGGCCTGCAGCACCGGAACGATCTGTTCCTTGAACGCGCCGCCCCTCGAGAGGCGCACGAACACCAGGTCACCGGGGTGGACGGCGATCAGGCCGTTCACGTCGGGCGTCCCGGCGTCGAAGAAGTGCACCTCGAGTTCGCCGTCGCGCTCGCGCATGAGCGCGACGTTCTCGCGGTCGGCGCCGTTGATCGCGCCACCCGCCAGTGCGAGCAGCTGCAGTGCGTTCACCGGGCGGTCGAGCACGTAGGCGCCGGGGGTGTTGACCTGACCGAGGACGAACGCTTGGCGGGATGCGGGTTCGGCGACGGCGAGACCGACGCGCGCGTCGACGAGGAAGCGCGCCAACTCGGCCTCGATGCGCTCGCGACCCTGGGAGACCGTCAGACCCGAGACCTGGACCGGACCGGTGAGCGGCAGGTTCACGTTGCCCTGGGCGTCGATGCGCAGCGGGATCTCCGGCCGGGCCACGTCGGGGTGTCCGACGACCGTGACCGTCAACGTGTCGCCCGGGCCGAGCGTTTCGATCAGCGGGCTCGACGTCAGGCCGAACGTCTCGGCCGGGATGGTGCCTTCGACGAGGGGCGGCGCGGAGACGCAGCCCGCGATCGCCGGAGCGAGCGTGAGGAGCAGCACGCGGCACGCGGTGCCGAGGCGATGGGAGTCGTTGGGACGCACGGACGACATGGGCGAATGAGGGTGATCGGGCGCCGCGCGAAGGGGCGCGCGCGTGGGGGGGCAGGACCCCGGCGAACCGTCGCTATCGGCCCGTGGGAGCCGTTTCCTGCGCGATCGGACGGCGGCCGCCAGGCGTTGTCCCAGGGCTGCGCCCCCTGTGCGCGAGCCCTCGATCGGTCGGCGGTCGGGCGGCGCGGCGCGCTGCTGGGCGCTTCGTCGCGCGGTCGCGAAGCCTGCTTCCACGCCGTCCCGCGAGCACCGGGAGCGGCCTACGCGGCCCGTTCGCTCAGGGCTCGGCGGACCGAGCGCTCGCCGGCGCTCGGGCGCCGTCGCGCACCGCGCAGTGCGGCGGCCAGCACGGCGTCCGCCGAGAGCTCGAGACAGGCCGGAACCCCGCCGGAGCGGTTCGCACAGGCCGGGGCGAGGCAGGGATGGCAAGGGACTTGACGGCGCAGCACGGTGGGCGGACGCGTCGGATCGGCGCACCACGGATCCCAGGCGCCGCGGCGGTCCCAGCCGGAGAAGATCGCGACGAGCGGCGTCCCCACGGCGGCGCCGAGGTGCATCGTGCCCGTGTCGTTCGAGACCAGGACGTCGGCGCGCTCCAACAGGGCCGCGGACTCGAGCAGGTCGGTCACGCCACACAGGCTGGGGACGTCGACGCCGGCCGCGCGAGCGATGCGTTCGGCCAGATCGACGTCGCCGGGTCCGCCGAGGACCACGGCTCGGCCGCCGCGGTCGATCCAACCGCGAGCGACGGCGCCGAAGCGTTCGGCGGGCCAGCGCTTGTGCTCCAACTTGGCGCCCGGGGCGAGGCACAGGAGCGGTTCGCCACCCGGCGCGAGTCGTGCGAGGTGCAGCAGCGCGCGTTCGCGGCGCGGTGCGTCGATCTCGAGCACGTGGACGCCCGACGCTCGGTTCGCGTCGAACTCGGCGCCGCTCGTCCGCCCGTCGGCGATCGCGCTCTCGACCTGTTCGCAGAGGCGCGTCGCGATCGGCCGCCAGACGAACTCGCGATCGTGGGCGCGGGCCAGCGGCGCCGGGAGGAAGTGCGCGGTGGTGACGTTCGCACCGCGCACGTCGCGCAGACCACCGAGTCGCAGGGCCACGAGCAGCCGCAGTTCGGCGCGCGGCGTCGTGCGGTCCTGGGGCACGAGGTAGAGCCGGTCGACCGGTGCCTCGCGCAGGCGACGACACAGCTCGCGCAGGCCACCCTGGGCCAGGTCCTCACGCGTCCAGCGCACGACGCGATCGACCGCGGACGAGTGTTCGAGCAGTTCCGCCGCTCCCGGTGCGTCGGCGGGTCCGGGCGAGGTGAACAGCACCAACTCGGCGTTCGGGTGGGCGGCACGCACGGCGGCCAGCGCCGGCAGGGCGACGAGCGTGTCGCCGATCATGCCCACGCGCCACACGCCGACGCGTTCGGGTTCCGCGGTCCCACGGCGGAAGAGCAGGCGCTCGGTGGCGCGCACGCAGGCGTTGGCCGTGCGCCGCAGGAACTCGGCGATCCGAGCGCGCCGGCTCGCTCCGCGCGGCAGTCCGTCCGTCATTGGGGCAGCGGCCCCCGCGGCCGGGCGGTCGTGCGTGGGGTCGTGCGGGGCGGGGGTCACGCCGGGTGGATCGACCCTCGCGCCCGCGGACCTCCAGCGGCGCGCTCGCCAGGTCCCGCTGTCGCGACGGCGCCCGCCGGGCAGTGCTCGGCCAGAACGCGCGCCCCCAGACCTAGCGCGGCTCGAAGACCTCGCCGTAGCGCGGGTGCTCGGCCAGGACGCGGAACTCGCGCAGTGCGGCCAACTCCTCGCGGCGCGGATTGGTCAGGTCGGCGTCCTCGAGGGCACCCGCCGCCTTGTCGAGGCGTTCGTTCAACAGGTAGGCGCGCGCCAGGTCCACGTTGATCTCGCGCAGCACGAAACCACCCTGACCCTTCGCCTCGCGCAGCGCCTTCTTGAGGTCGTTGATCGCGCCGGTGTAGTCGCCGATGCGCATCTTCATCTGGCCGCGCGCGCGCAGCGGATTCGGCAGGCCCTTGTCCGCCTCGTCCACGTCCTCGTCCAGCTTCTCCATCAGCTGGTCCTTCGCCTCGCGATCGCCCATGCGCGTGAGCGCCACCAGCGCCGCCGTCGCGATGCGCTCCGAACTCGAACGCGTGAGCGCGTCCAGTTCGTCCTCCACGTGGCGGCGAGCGAGATCGAGCCGCCCGACGCGCTCGAGCAGTTCGGCGGCGTCGTCGCCTCGCACACTTCCGGCGAGGGGCAGTGCCACCAGCCGCTTCACGCGTTCGGGCTCGATGGGGCCCGACTTCGACTCGATGAACTCGAGCAGGGGGCTCCAGACGTCCTTCGCGAGGTCCTGGTTCGCGAGCGCCGCGTCGACGATCGGTTCGTACTCGACCGCTACGCGCGCGGCCGCCGCGGACAGGGCCGCTGCGACGCTCTGACGATCGGCGCGCGTCACCGCGTCCTCGAACGCGGTCGCGCTGTCCGGTCCACCCAGTCGCACGAGCGCACCCAGAACCTCCGCGCGATCGGCGCCCGAGCGCTTGGCGTAGAGCGCGGTCAGGCTGCGCGCGGCGCCGGTGGGGTTCGGAACGGCGCCCAGCGCGGCGATCGCGAGGCGGCGCGTGGTGGCGGTCGTGTGGTTGCTGAGCTCGTCGAGCCGCGGGAGGATGGCCGCGCTCGACACGCGCCGCAGGGCGTAACCGGCCTCGAGCGCGCGCCACATCTGGGCCTCGTCCTCCTCGTCCGTGACCTCGAGGCGCTCCACGAGCACGAGGGCCGCGGCGGGGGGCAGGGCGGCGAGGGCCTCGCGCTTCTCGGCGGCGCGGCGCGGGCTGCGTTCACGGCGCGCGGCCGCGATCTCGAGCAGGAGGGCGTCGACGCGCGGTTGGACCTCGGCCACCTGCGCGGCCAACTCGGCGGACAGGCGCTCGCGCAGGTCCTCGAGCGACTCGCGGTCGTCGCGCGTCGCCTCGGCGCGAAGGGGCTCGGACAGAGCCGGAACGACGGCCAGGGAGATGAACAGGAGCAGACGCAGCATCGCAGCAGTCTAGCGGCCCGAAGGTGCTCAGGTACGGCGCGGCAGCGGGCGGATCGTCAGCTGCCGGACGCGGTCCGAACCCTGCGCGCCCGTGCCCTCGGCCTCGAGCGCGGGTTCGGGGCGTCGCGCGGCGGGGCGTCGCTCCTCGCGACCGCGACTCGGCGCGACGGGGGCGCGCGACGCGGCCAGCAGCCCCGCGATGCGGGGTTCGGGCGGCAGTCCGTAGATGGACCGCAGGCCGTGGCGGTGGCGGAAGACCCAGGCGTACACGCTGACCCTCATCGACCGTCGGCCGCCGCCGCCCGTAGCCCTCACCGCCCTCGAATGCCGCTCGCGGTCGGCGCCCGCCCCGGTTCCAATGCGCGCCGAGCGCCGCGCCCCGCGCGCGAATCGCGTCTCCAGCACCGTCCGACCGTCCGACCGTCCGCCGAACGCCGGCGCCTCTCGATCTTCAGTGTCCACGGAATCGACCCACTTCGACCCGGCCCCGCTCGACGCGAGCCACCCGCACCCCGCACCCGCGCGCGGCGCGCAGTACGACGTCCTCGTCGTGGGGGGCGGGCACGCGGGGATCGAGGCCGCGCTCGCCGCCGCTCGACTGGGCGCACGCGCGGCGCTCGTGACGTTCCGGCTCGACCGCATCGGTGAGATGAGTTGCAACCCGGCGATCGGTGGGCTCGGCAAGGGTCAGCTGGCGCGCGAGGTCGACGCTCTGGGCGGAGCGATGGGGACGGTCATCGACCGCACCGGCATCCAGTTCCGCATGTTGAACACGGCCAAGGGTTATGCGGTGCAGGCGCCGCGGGCCCAGGCCGATCGGCACCGCTATCGCGAGGAAGCCACGGCCATGGTCGCCGCGGCCGACGGCGTCGAGATCGTCGCGGGCGGCGCCGAACGTCTCGTCCTCGAGGACGACGGTCGCGGGCGCACGCGCGTCGCGGGCATCGTGCTCGGCGACGGGCGCACGCTGCGCGCGGGAGCGACGATCCTGACCACGGGTACGTTCCTGTCGGCGGTCATGCACACCGGCGACGAACGCACGGCCGGCGGACGGGTGGGGGAATCGGCCGCGACCGGGATCACCGCCGATCTCGTGGCACTCGGACTGGTGACGGGACGCCTCAAGACGGGGACACCGCCGCGTCTCGCGAGCGACTCGATCGACTGGGAGCGTCTCGAGGAACAGCACGGCGACGCGCTGCCGCAGCCGTTCAGCCTGAGGACCGACCGCGCGGCGTTCCCCGCCCTGCGCCAGATCGCCTGCCACCTCGCGTACACGAACGAGCGCACGCACGACGTCATCCGCGCGAACATCCACCGTTCGCCGATGTACTCGGGGACGATCGAGGGCATCGGACCGCGCTACTGCCCGAGCGTGGAGGACAAGGTCGTGCGCTTCGCGGACCGCGATCGCCATCAGCTGTTCCTCGAACCCGAAGGCCTCGAGACGGACGTGGTCTACGTGAACGGCCTCTCGACGAGTCTGCCGGCCGAGGTGCAGGAAGAATTCGTGCGCAGCGTCGAGGGACTGGAGCGCGCGCGGTTCGAACGCCACGGGTACGCGGTCGAGTACGACTTCGTCCAGCCGTTCCAGCTCGACCCCACGCTCGCACTGCGCGACGTGCCCGGCCTGTACCTCGCCGGTCAGATCAACGGTACGAGCGGCTACGAGGAAGCCGCGGCTCAAGGGCTCGTAGCCGGCGCCAACGCGGCCCTGTGGACGAGCGAGCGCCCGGCGTTCGTGCTGGCGCGGCACGAGGCCTACATCGGCGTCCTCATCGACGACCTGACCGTGTCGAACCCGGTCGAGCCGTACCGCATGTTCTCGAGCCGTGCCGAGTACCGTTTGATGCTGCGCCACGACAACGCCGACAAGCGACTCGGTGCCAAGGGCGCGGCGTTCGGGCTGATCGACGCGGACACGCAACGCCTCTATGCGCGCCGCGCGAGCGACGTCGCGGCCGCGCGCGAACTGCTCGCGTCGATCCGGCGTCCCGGCGACGGCGGGCGCACGCTGCTCGAGCGGCTGGCGCGCCCCGACACGACGTTCGCCGATCTGGCCGCGGCGGACGAGCGGGTGGCGGCGCTCGATCTCGCACCGGACCTCGCGGTGGCGGTGGAGGCCGACGTGAAGTACGCCGGCTACGTCGAGCGCCAACAGCGCGACGTCGAGCGCTTGCGCGGCCAGGAGCACACGGAGATCCCGAACGACTTCGACTTCGGGTCGGTCACGGGCCTCAAGACCGAAGCGCGCGAGAAGCTCGCCCTCCTGCGCCCGCGCACGCTGGGTGCGGCCGGTCGCATCGCCGGGGTGAACCCGCCCGACGTGACGTTGGTGGCGATCCACCTGGATCGCGCGCGTCGTACGCGGGCGAGTTCGACCTGAGCGGGGGACTCGCGCGTCGGTCGCTCGGGGCCCGGTTCACCGAGGCCGGTTCAAGGCGGTGTCTCGTGCACGGAAACGCGGCTGATGCGCGGGCCAGCGTCCTGGCGCGGCGACGCTGCACGGGACCTGGCGCACCGGGTCGCAGGCCGCCGCGTCCGACGTCCGCGGGCGGTGGCTCGCTATGCTCACCCGGATGAGCGACGCCAGACAGCTGTCCTTCGGTGCCCGCGCCCTGCGCGACGGCACTCCTCTCGTCCGACTCGCGTCGGCCGCCCTCGCCGTGGCGCTGCTCCTCGCTCCGACCGCCGCCGCTCAGATCCGCGTCGCGAACGCCGGGATCACGTCGCGCGAGACGCCCCAGGTGACCGAGACCGTCGAAGTGCGTTCGTTCGAGAACCTCCAGCAGGTGCGTTTCGAGACACGTCTCGCCATCGCGCTGAGCGGAGCGACGAGTCTCGACGTGACGGTTCCCGTCGTGCGCAACGACGCCGAGTTCGGGGCGCTCGCGGACGTGGACACGGGACTCGGCGACGTGGGACTGCGTGTGCAGCACTCGCTCCACCAGTCCGACGCCGTGATGCGCTCGACGCGCTACGCCGTGTACGCGACGGCGCGGCTGCCCACGGGCGACGACGAGGCGCTCGTGTCGGGCGGCGTGCTGCTGCCGCGCAAGCTCCAACTCGGCCTCGGGTCGGTGGGCCTGGGCGCCGGCGCCGTGGCCTCGTTCATCCGCGACCGCCACCGCCTGTCCTTCTCGGCCGGCTTCCGTTGGAGCGACGAGGCCGGCGGGTTCCAACTCGGCGGCGAGGTCGAGGTCGCCGCCGCCTGGTGGTACCGGCTCCGTCCCGCGGTCTTCGAGGATCTCGACGTGATCGAGGTGCGCGGCGTTCTCGAGCTGATCGGGACCTGGCGCGGGAACAGCGAGCTGCAAGGGGTCGCGCTCTCGGACGCGGGCTTCGAGGCCTGGCTCGCTCCGGGTGTGCAGGTCTTCGCGCGGGACGACCTCCTCGTCCAGGCGAGCCTGGCCCTTCCGATCGCGGACGGCATCGACGACGCGCTCGGCGAACGCGAATGGGCGTGGCTGCTGGCATTGCGCTGGTATCTTTGAGCGCCTACCGGGTGCTCGAGCGACGACCGCGACCACACTCCGGGCCGGACGACGAACAGAACGACGACGACCATGCGACGACGCGACCTTCTCTCCCTCGCCCTCCTGGGCGCCACGGCCTTCACCGCACTCGGATGCGCGACGGGCGGTCTCCCCTTGGCCGGACAGCGCACGGCTGGGTGCTGCGGCCTCGAAGGGGTGTCGGTGAAGGCGCTCGGGATGGAGTGAATGTCCTGCGTCGCGGCCGTCGACGACGGCCTCGGGCGCCTGGAAGGCGTCAACTCCATCCACATCGATCTGCAGACGAATCTCGTCCAGCTGAACTGCGGCCCCGACGTGGCGATGGACCTCGCGAGCGTGCCGGTCGCCATCCGCGAGACGGGTTTCGCGCCGGCCGACCTCGCCATCGTCGCGAACGGACACTTCGAGGAAGGCGGTCGCGCCTTCCGTCCCACCGGGTGGAGCCGAGCGCTGCGGGTGGCCGCCGACGGCTTCGATGCCGGCGTCTTCTCGTCCAGTGACCTCGAGGGCGCGTCGCCCGTCCACATCGCCGCGGACGTGGTGGGCTGGGAGGACGGCGGCGAGCTCGCGCTGCGTTCGATCGAGCGGCGCTGAGGCGTGGCGCCCGTCGCGCCACCCGAGTCCAGAAGTGGTGGCTCCCGAACGCGCGCGGGTCCGTGCCTTCGTTCGAAGGCGCGGACCCGCGTCGCTGGCGAGCGGTCGCGCGCGGCGAACTACAGAGCGGCCGTCGTGCTGCTGCCGACGATCCCGAAGAGCGGATCGACGCAGATGGCCTGGATGACCGCCGTGCCGCCGAGCGTGCCGTCGTTCGTGTAGTTCAGTTGGGCCGTGCCGCTCGCGCTCGTGCCGACGATCGGGCCGATGATCGCGGTGCCCACGTCGATGCCGCTGAAGACCGGTGCGCCACCGAACAGGAACGGCAGTTCGAGCGGCGTGTACAGGCTCTGCACACCGAACACGAAGACGGCCACACCGTTCTTCGGCGCTTCCGAGAGCTGGACCGAGAACACACCGGGCCCGCTGACTCCGGGACCGACCAAGTTCACCTCCGGGCGCGCCGGTTCGACCTGCGTGCGCTCGAAGGTCGAGAAGAAGTCGGTCGTCGTGTAGCGCAGCGTGCCGCCGAACGCGGGCTGGAACGGTGCGAACGCGGCCGGCGAGGTACCCGCCGAGAACTCGAGTCCACCGATCGCGTTGAAGATCGCGCCGTCGACGACCGCGAGCGACAGGGCCCGGGTCGGTCCGACCTGGAAGACGATGTTCGAACCGTCGAAGAAGTCGTTCTCGGCCAGGTACACGTTGCCGGTCGCGGCGTCGCAGACCAGGTCGCCCGCGCCGTCGAACCCGGCGCCGAAGACCGTGGCGTCACTGGCATCGAGCACCGGCGCTCCCGTCAGGTCGGCCGCGTCGAAGCGCAGGATGTCCGACGATCCCGCTGGCGCGGGGAAGCTGGTGCCGACGGTCCCGTAGTACAGGTCGCCCGCAGCGTCCATGGCGACGGGGCCCGACGGACCGACGATGGTTGCGAGCAGCGTCGCGACGCCGGTGGTCGTGTGCACACGCCAGACCTCGTTGTCCGCGCTGAATCCGCTGCTCGCGGCGCTGACGACGATGGTGGTGGCCGACTCACGGACGGCGTCGTAGTTGTTCGGCAGGTTCGCGAGGACGGTCGTGCCGCCGCCGGCGAGCTCGATCCGGTAGAGGTTCTGGGTCGAGCTCTCGCCCAGGACGACGAACGTCTCGCTCGGGTCCACGAGCATGAAGCTGCCGAACTTGAAGTTCGCGAAGGCCGTGAGGTTCTGAAGCAGCGAACCGGTCGCGTCGTAGCGGTCGACGCTGAATCCGTCGAAGGCGACGACGTCACCGTTCGAGAGGGTTGCGACCGTCGCCTGACCGGGATAGGCCAACGCGGTGAGCGCGAAGCCGTCGCGGGGCGTGTCCTGCGCCGTTGCGACCTGTGCGGTGATGGCGGAGCCGAAGAGAGCGACGACGAGCGCGGGGACGGACCCGGCGCGGAAGATGGAGTTCATGGTGCCTCGGGCCGCCGTTCATCGCGGCGGCGCGTCAGGGAGTGGGGGTGGACGCAGCGCGCTCGCGAGTCGTCGGACGTCGGCGCGCCGGTCCGCCGGGCGCTCCGCGGTGCGGACCGGTCCCATTGGCACGGCTCCCGACGCCCCGAATCCCGAGGGCGTGCGTGAAGAGGCTCGTCGTCAGGTCTTCTGGCTCGTGGATCGTCCGAGGAACCATCACCTTCCCGGACCGGCGAACCGTTCCAGTGGCGTCGCGGTGCGTGCGCGGATCGGGTGATCCGCGGGCGTACCGGATGGCTCTCGTCCCCACTTACAGCGGCGGGACCGCGTCGGATTCGCACCGACTTCCCTTGGCGAGGAGCGCCCCCAGGCTAGACGGCCGGTCGATCGTGCGCCAGCCCGGTCTCAGCGCGAGCGCGGCGCCGCGGCGGGTGCGGGAGCGTGCGCCGGAGCCAAGCTCGATGGCGTGCACGGGTTGTGGCGTGCGGCGGGCGTTCGCGAGAGCCGCGATCCGGCGCGACGAAGCCCCGGCGCGACGACGATCCGGCGGGAAGACGATCCGCCACCCCGAGTCGTGGACCGCGCAAGGCCGATCGAGCTCGCGCCGCTTCCGTCGCAGTCGCTCAGGTGCCGCGTCGCAGCAGCACCGTCTTGATGGTGCCCACGAGAATGGAGAGGTCGAACGGCACCGAGTGGTTCTTGATGTGCGACGGTGCCGGAAGTGGAGCCTCTGTGGGTCGGAGGCGTCCGTCGCCGTCAGGTGCCGCGTCGCAGCAGCACCGTCTTGATGGTGCCCACAAGAATGGAGAGGTCGAACGGCACCGAGTGGTTCTCGATGTGCAACGGTGCCGGAAGTGGAGCCTCTGCGGGTCGGAGGCGTCGGTCGCCGTCAGGTGCCGCGCCGCAGCAGGACCGTTTTGATGGTGCCCACGAGGATCGAGAGGTCGAACGGCACCGAGTGGTTCTCGATGTGCGACGGTGCCGGAAGTGGAGCCTCTGCGGGTCGGAGGCGTCCGTCGCCGTCAGGTGCCGCGCCGCAGCAGGACCGTTTTGATGGTGCCCACGAGGATCGAGAGGTCGAACGGCACCGAGTGGTTCTCGATGTGCGACGGTGCCGGAAGTGGAGCCTCTGCGGGTCGGAGGCGTCGGTCGCCGTCAGGTGCCGCGCCGCAGCAGGACCGTTTTGATGGTGCCCACGAGGATCGAGAGGTCGAACGGCACCGAGTGGTTCTCGATGTGCGACGGTGCCGGAAGTGGAGCCTCTGCGGGTCGGAGGCGTCGGTCGCCGTCAGGTGCCGCGCCGCAGCAGGACCGTTTTGATGGTGCCCACGAGGATCGAGAGGTCGAACGGCACCGAGTGGTTCTCGATGTGCGACGGTGCCGGAAGTGGAGCCTCTGCGGATCAAAGGCGTCCGTCGCCGTCAGGTGCCGCGTCGCAGCAGGACCGTTTTGATGGTGCCCACGAGGATCGAGAGGTCGAACGGCACCGAGTGGTTCTTGATGTAGAAGAGGTCGAACTGGAGCTTCTGCACCGCGTCCTCGACCGTGTTGCCGTACGGGTAGCTGATCTGCGCCCACCCCGTCACGCCCGGCTTCACGATGTGGCGTTGGTGGTAGTAGGGGATCTCGGCCGCGAGCTGTTCGATGAAGTGCGGTCGTTCGGGCCTGGGTCCGACCATCGACATCGAACCGCCGAGCACGTTGAACAGCTGCGGCAGCTCGTCGAGGCGCGTCTTGCGGATGAAGTTGCCCACGCGCGTGATGCGCGGATCGTCCTTGCTCGCCCAGACCGGGCCGGTGCCCTTCTCGGCGTCGGCGCGCATGGAGCGGAACTTCGCCAGCACGAACGGCTTCCCGAAGCGACCCGAGCGCTCCTGCCTGAACAGGATCGGACCGGGCGAGTCGATGCGCACGGCGATCGCGGTCGCGATCATCAGCGGCCAGACGAAGAGCAGCAGCGCGAGCGCCGAGACCACGTCGAAGAAGCGCTTGGCCGCGTCCTGGAACGGGTGGCGTTGGAAGCCGCGGTTGAAGATCAGGTACGACGGCCGCATGGCGCGCACGGCGATCTTGCCGGTCACGCGCTCGTAGACCGACTCGGCTTCTTCGACCGCGATCCCCGCCAGGCGCGCGCGCAGGAGTTGGGTCGTGGGCATCGAGCCGCGCCGATCGCCGAGCGCGACGACGATCGTGTCCACGCCGAGCCGCAGTGCGACGCCCTCGAGCGTCTCGCCGGGCAGGACCATGACCTGTGGGATGGACGTGTTCGCTTCCTGGTCGCCGGAGTTCGACGCGTCGGTCGAGCGCGCGGCCTCCATCGCGGGCTCGGTGTGACTCGCACGCGCGAGCGCGGCCGCCTGGCTGCTGCGACTCTGTCGCGGACGCAGCGCGCGCGCCTCCTGGAAGCGCGCGGCGCCACCGAGCAGGTCCTCGGAGGTCTCGTCCGCTCCCGGCGCCGAGTGCAGGGCGCCGAGCACGCGGTAGCCAGCGTCCGCCGCGCGCCCGAGTTCGCTGTAGAGCGTGCGCGCGAGGTCGCCGTCGCCGAGGATGAGCACGCTCTCGCCCAGGTTGAAGTGTCCCGAGAGGCGCGTGAACAGTCGCCGCCACCAGAACAGGACGACGAAGCCGATCAGGAGCGCCGCGATCAGCGACTGGACGACCTGGGAGAGCGTCAGGCCGGGGAACTCGAGCAGTGCGCCCGAACCCCACATGCGCGAGGCACCGAGGGCCAGCATGACCAGCGCGACGCCGAGGCCCGCGGCCGAGAGGAAGCGCGCGAAGCGGTCGTAGCGGCTCGTCGTGACGCGGAAGTCGTAGAGCTCGTTCAGGTACAGCGCGACCTGCGCGAGGAGTGCGACGAGGATCGCGGACAGTGCGCAGCGCAGTTCCGCGTCGCCCAGGGTCGTGCCCTCCTCGGCCAGGGCCCGCAGCACCGTCTGGGTCGGGCGCCACAGGTGCGCCGTCATGCCGATGGCAACGATCACCGCAAGGAGCACGGTGTCGCTCACGATCAGGAGGGCCTTCCTGATCGGCAGGTAGTGGCGGAGGACGTGGAGCATCGGGGCGCGCCGGCCGGGGTCTGTTCTCCTCGACCCGCGGGAGGACCTGAGTGAAGCCTCCCACGGAGTGCGCGACTGGCGGCGGGACAGTCTACGGCGGTGGGAGCTCCTCCCAGGCGCGCTCGACCGTGTCCGGAGCCTCCGTCGGACCGCGTTCCGCCCGCCGCCATCCGTACTCCAGCTGGCGCCGCGGGCCTTTGATCCAGACCTCGATCAGGTCCACCCGGGCCGCCGAGCCCGAGGAGCGCGCCAGACCGCGGGCGGCGGTGACGAGTCGCTCCAGTCGGGCCGGCCCGACCCGATCCGCGGGTCGAAAGCGTCGCGCGCCCAGCGGCAGGTCGAGCCGAGAACGGGAGGCCTTCACCTCGCACAGCACCAGGGTGCGGTTCGAACGCGCCAGGACGTCGACCTCGACGCCGCCGATGCGAACGTTGCGCGCGAGGATCCGGTGCCCCGTGCGCGCGAGGAGCCGCGCGGCGAGGCGTTCGCCCAGCGGCCCCAGGTCCACCTGGCGCGGTTCGGTCGTGCGCAGCCACAGGGGCAGGAGCGCGGCGGGGACCCAGCGCCACGACCGCGTCCGCGCGCGGGCGAGCCGGGCCGCCGACCCGGTCCCGTTGCTGTCTCGGGAAGGTCGCGGGGTGGCGGGTTCGCTCGGCCGCGTCGGTGCGGCGCGCCGTTCGCGTCGCCGTCGCGCCAGCGCCGAGCGCACGCGGCGCCGGGCGGCGTTCGACACGGTCCCGATCGACGCGGTGCGGCGCGCAGAGGATCCGCCCGGGCTCGCAGCGCGCTCGTTCGGCCCCGCCTCCGCGCCGGCGCCGCTCGATCTCCGTTGGCCGGGCCGCTCGCACAGGCGATCGCCGTACCCATCTCGGCCGTACCGGTCTCGGCCGTACCGGTCGCGATCGGACCCGTCGCCGGCGTTCGGTCCTACTTCGCGGCCTTCTCGCCGTCTTCCTTCGGCTCGATCTTGGTCTGCACCGCGGCGCGCGTGAACTTGAGGCGCACGCCCTCGTCGACCTGCAGCACCACCACGTCGTCCATGACCTGGACGATCGTTCCGAGGAGTCCGCTCGTCGTCATGACCTTGTCGCCCTTCGTGAGGGCGTCGAGCATCTCCTTCTGGCGCTTGCGGTTCTTCCGCTCGGGCGCGAACACCACGAACCAGAAGATCGCGACCATCATCACGACCAGGAAGATCGGGTTGAGGCCCTCGGGCTCGCCGACCGGCGCACCCTCTTCGGCGGCCGGAGCGGCGGTCGTCTCCGTCGGCGCCGGGTCCTGGACGCGGCTCGCCGTCGCCGCGTCGGTCGGGACGAGGACGGCCGGGGTCGGCGTGGCGGCGAGGAAGGTCGGGGCCTGGAGCAGCGGGGCCTGGAGCATCGTTGGCGACTCGAACAGCGAGAGTGGGCGGCTGGGGATCCCCGCCGCAGGGACGAACCTGACCGGGACGAGCGGCGCCAGCGTGGGCGCCGCCGGGGATCGAGGGCGACGAGGGTAGCGCTGGGCCGGGTGGGTTCAAGGCGCGAGCGCGGTCGGTCGCAGCGCTCGCGCCGCCGCTGCTGGAAACGGCGGGGGAACCCAAGACGTCGTGGGCGTGGTGATCCATGATGGGCGCGCACATGGTCGACGAGACGCAGCACACGGCCGGAGCGGGCCCCGGCACGGACACCGCATCGAGCGCCACCGCATCGAGCGCCGCCGCATCGAGTACCGCCGGATCGAGCACCGCAGCGGTGCGGACGGCCAACGCGGCGCGCCGGACCGCCGTGGCGGCGGCCCTCGGGCGGGGCGACTGCGACGACCCCGCGAACCGCATGGTCGTGGCCATGAGCGGCGGCGTCGACAGCTCGGCCGTGGCCTTCATGCTGAAGGAGCGCGGCCACCCCCTGGTCGGTCTGTTCATGCGCAACGGTGTGAAGGTCAGCGAGGCGGAGGCGGCCAAGAAGTCCTGCTGTTCCCTAGGAGACGCGCGCGACGCCCGGATGGTTGCGGCTCGTCTCGACGTTCCGTTCCAGGCCGTCGACCTGGCGCGCGAGTTCAAGCACATCATCCGCTACTTCGTCGACGAGTACCGCGCGGGCCGCACGCCCAATCCGTGCGCCGTCTGCAACCGCGACCTCAAGTTCGATCGCCTGCTCGAGCTCGCGGACGAACTGGGCGCGGTCGGCGTCGCGACCGGTCACTACGCGCGCATCGACGTCGAGGACGGCCGCGTGCACGTGCGCCGCGGCGTCGACCAGCGCAAGGACCAGTCCTACCAACTGTTCGCCGTCTCCGAGCCGCACCTCGCGCGCACGCGACTTCCGCTCGGCGCGTTGACGAAGCCGCGGGTGCGCGAGATCGCCGAGTCGGCCGGACTGCGCACCGCGAAGAAGCCCGACAGCCAGGAGATCTGCTTCGTGCCCGGAAACGACTACCGCGCGCTGCTCGAGGAGCAGGGCGTCGAACTCACGCCCGGTCGCATGGTCGACACGAGTGGCGCGGTCCTGCGCCAGCACGAGGGCGTCGAGCACTACACGATCGGCCAGCGCCGCGGCCACGGCGTCGGCGGTCGCGTCGAACCGCTGTACGTCGTCGATCTCGAACCGTCCACCGGCACCGTCGTCCTCGGGTCGCGCGAGGAGTGCACGACGCTCGAGGCGCACGTGGACCAACTCAACTGGATCGGCGTCGACGCTCCCGAGGACGGGCGCCTCGAGTGCGAGGTCCAGATCCGCTACCACCACGACGCGGCTCCGGCCGAACTGCGCGTCGAGAACGGCATCGCGCACGTGCGCTTCGCCGAGCCGCAGTTGGCCGTCACACCCGGACAGGGGGCCGCCTTCTACCTGGGCGAGCGCTTGATCGGCGGTGGTTGGTTGCGGCGCGCCCCGGTCGTCGGTGCGACGGACGGAGCGAGCGCGGGCGCGAACGGCGGCGGCGCCGGATCCCGTTGAGACTGCCCCTCGTGGCGGCGGCTCTGTTGGCCGCGTTCGGAGCCTTCCTGGCCTGGCCGCGTCCGACGGCCGCGGACGAGCCGCGCGACGTGTGCCTGATCGACGTGTCCGCTTCCGTGCGTCGCACGCGTCCCCAGTGGAGTGCGTGGGTCGGCGCCGAGGTCGAGGCCTTCGCGCGCGCGGCCGAACGACGCGGCGCGGGGACCTGGGTCGTCGCCTTCGCCGACGGCGGGTCCGAGGTCCGGTCGCGGCGCACCGGGCGTGAACTGCTCGACGACCTGCTCGGCGGCGCGCCGCTCGACGCCGTTCCGCCCGGTCGTAGCGCATTGGCCACCGACACGGCAGCGACGCTGCGTGCGATCGAACCGTGGATCACGGGCGGTCGCGGCGGACGTCTCGTGTGGTTGTCCGACGGCGAGGTCGGCGACGATCCACAGGGCGCGGCCGAGACCCTGGCGCGCCTGGCTCGACGGGGGATCCGGGTCGAACTCGTCGAACCGCCGCCGCCGACGCGTGCCGACGTCCGACTGGCGCGCCTCGAACTGCCGTCGACGATCGAGGAGGGCGCGCCGCTCGCCGTGCGTCTCGAGGTGGCGCGGACGGGCCCGCTCGCGACCGACGACGAAAGCACCGCAGCGCGCGTGCGCGTCGATCTCATGGATCCGTCCACCGGCGTGAGCGTCGCGACGTGGTCCGTGCCGTTCACCCCCGACGCGACCGGGGCCGCGGACGTCCAACGCCACCTGGCGGAGTTCGCGCCGCCGCCGCCGGGACTGTGGGTCGTGCGCGCGCGGATCGAACTCGCCGGCGACGCCGCGCCCGAGAACGACGTGCTCGAACGCACGCTGCGCGTCGGCGGCGTGCTCGTGGGAGGTGTGATCGCGCGCCCCGCAGGTCTCGATCGCGCGCGCGCCCTGGCGACGAGTCTCGAGGCGAACGTTCCCGGCACGCGCTTCGAGACGCTGCTCACGAGCGAGTTGGCCGGCCTCGTGGGTCAGCTGGATCTCGTGGTGGCCGTCGACGTCCCGCCCGCCGATCTTCCGCTCGACACGCTCGACCCCTGGGTGCGCGCCGGCGGCGGCCTCCTGACCATCGGTGGACCGACCCAGCACGTGGCGCGCGACCGCGGTCCAGGCATCGATCTTTTGCCCCTCGTGTGCGTGCCGCCCGGCGACGAACCGCGCGACGTGGTGCTGTTGCTGGACGGTTCGGGCTCGATGGAGGGCGAACCGTTCGCCGCCGTGCAGAGCGCCTCGCGCGACCTGTTCCTCTCCACGCCGCCGGGCGACGGTCTCGAGGTGACGGTGTTCACCGACGGGCTGATCGCCGGTTCGCTCGAGGTCCGCGCGGGCGACGCGTTCGACGACCGCGTGCTGGCCGCCGCCGAGTCCTGGCTCTCGAATCTCCGAGCCCCCGGCGGCGAGACGTCGATCGTGCGCAGTCTCGAGCAATGGGCGCGCGAACGCATCGCGAAGATCGACGCCGCACAGCCGCGCCGCGCCGTGGTCGTGCTCCTGACCGACGGGCGCGAGGACATCGACACGCCCAACGTCGGACGCCGGGTCGAAGCGATCCGCGCCGAGCTCGCGCGCGTGCGTTGCACGCTGTACTCGGTCGCGATCGGCAACGAGGTGGACCGCGAGTTCCTGGCCGCGCTCGTGCCCGCGCCCGAGCGTCGGCTCGAACCCGCGGCGAGCGACCTGCGCCGCGCGGTGGCCGACGCGGCCGCGCTCGAACGCCTGTTGCAAGGTCCGCTGCGCGCGCGACGCACGGACGCTGGAGCGGAACTCGGACTGCCGCCGGTGATGGGTGAGTGGGAGCGGGCTTCGCGAGCCGTCGCGCGCGACGCCGCCCAGGTCCTTCTGGTCGACGGCGACGACCATCCGCTCTGTGCGCAGTGGTCCGTCGGTCTGGGGCGCGTCGTGTCGCTGGCGGGCGAGGTCGACTGGATCCCCGACCTGCGCTTTCGGTCGCAGACCTACGGCGGGATCCTGCGCCACCTGGCACGGCGTGCGCCGCAGGACGGTCCGCGCCTCGTTCGCGACGACCGCGGCCTCCTGCTGACGGGAGCCGACGTGGACCAGCCGACCCTGGTGGGCCAGCTGCGGACGGTCGGGCGCGACAAGGCGCTCGCGGTGCGGCTCGAGTCCGGGCCCGACGGGTACCGGGCCGCCATCGCCGACCTGCGCGTGCTCGAAGCCAGCGCGGACGGCGGTTGGCTCGAGGTGGAGGGTCTGGGGCGTTGGCCGGTCCCGGCGCGCCCGCCGCGCGAGCTGCGCGGTCCCGGACAGCGGCTCGTCCTCGCGGGGCTGCCCGTGGCGGGTGCCGAGGCGGCCGGAGCCGGGCAGGAGCGCTCCGGGCACCCCGCCGCCCCGTACGTCCTGGGCCTGGCCGGACTGTTGGCCCTGCTCGCGTCACTCCCGCTTCCTGGAGTGGGGCGTTGGACCGTCAAGCGATCCGGTCGGTCGGCCCGATGACAAGGGCTTCACGGCCCCTCCTCCGACGAGGGCCGGTCCAAGCCACATGAAGCACGTCACTCTCCGGGCGCTCGCCCTCGCCCTCTCCCTCTCGGTCGCCCTCGGTTGCTCGACGACGAAGAACGCGTCCACCAGCGATCTGTCGGACACGCGATGGGTTCGAGCCTCGCCGATCCTCGAGCAACAGCTGCGCGACGCGGCGGAGCAGCTGCCGTGGGCCAAGGGCCTGCAGAAGCTCGAACTCATCCGCTACTTCGCGAACGTCGGTGAGCCGGCCTACGACCTCTTGATCGAACTGGCGCAGGATCCGTCGACCGCGGTCGCCACGTCCGCCTACTCGGCGATGGGCGCGTCGCGCGACGGTCGCCTCGTCGAGGAGATCCACAAGATCGACTGGAATCCGGCCGAGGCCACCCAGGACCTGCGCCTGGAACGCGCGCGCACCCTGGCGCGTCTGGGCGACTGGAGCACGCTGCCCGAGCTGATCCGCGGTCTCGAGGACGAGCGCCTCTACACGCGCGCACTCTGCGACCAGGCCCTGCGCGAGATCACCAAGGAACGCATCCAGTTCGATCCGCGCGGCGACCTCGTCGACCGCGAACTCGCGATCCAGGCCTGGGAGCGCTGGTGGCTGAAGTACTCCGGGAAGCCGATGCCGCCCCGCGTCGACTTCGCCGTGCCGAGCACCGACGGACCCAGCGCTCCGACGTCGCTCGAGGACTGAGCCGCCCGCCGGCACCGGTGCCTAGGCGCCGCCGAACAGTTCGCCGAAGCGCGGATCGTTCCGGACCGCTTCGAGGTCCGGGTCGGTCCGCGCGAGCGCATGGTCGCTGAATCCCAGGTCGACGGCTCGAGTCAGTTCGGCCAGCGCTTCCTCGTGCGACCCCGTCAGGCTCAACGAGCAGGCGAGGTTGTAGTGCGCCGTCGGATCCTCGGGCGCCAGCTCGACGACGCGGCGGTCGATCTCGAGGCCCTCTTCGTGGCGGCCGACGCGGGTCAGCGCGTGGGCGAGGTCGCCGAGGAGTCCGACGTCGTCGTCGCGACCGATCAGCGCCCGGGCGAAGAAGTCGGCCTGGAATTCGTGCCCGATGGTGTCCAGGGCGGCGATCAGCCGCTCGTCCAGCCGCAGCGGGCCGTCGCCGAGCGGTCCAGCGCCACTGGAGGGGTCGGCGTCGTCGTGGGGAGGAGCGGGCGACACCGTGGCAGGGTAGCCGTCCCAGCGCCGGGCGGCGAGGGCTCTCGCGATGAAGGGTTCGCGTGCCTGTTGCCCGCTGGGGGCACTCTGCTATCACACGCGCCGTCCACCGGCGTGCGGCGGGATCGTCCCGTCCACCTGCCCGAGTCGGCACCTGACCCATGGACATCGAGTTCTGCGACATCTGCGGTGAGTCGGTCCCGATCGGAGATCTCGATCAGGGCGGCGCCAAGCGCCACGGTCAGCGCCTCGTCTGTCGGCGCTGCGACGACGCTATGACGCGCCACGTCGCGCCCGCGGCGGCCCACTCGAAGCCCACTCACGCGTCGGGCGCGCACGTGTCGGCGGCGCACGTGCCCCAGTCCTCCGGTTCGAGCGTCCTGTGGCTGATGGCGGCCTGCGTCGGCGTCGTCGCGCTGGTGGGGGTCCTCGCGGTCGATCGCGTCGCCGACGCCGAGCGACGGGTCCAGGGCGACGTGGCCGGCCAGGTGCTGCGGCTCGACGGACGCATCGCCGATCTCGAGCGCGCGTTCGAACACGGCCTCGTCCAGGTCCGCGCGGATCGCGCCGGCGACGACCGCTTCGATCGCATCCTGGCGCGGCTCGAAGCGATCGAGGACGAGGTCGAGTCGGGCGACGCCGACGTGCCGCGCCTGCTCGAGGAACTGCTGCTCGTGACGGACGACCTGCGCGCGCGACCGGTCGACGACGTCGAGGCGCGCAATCGCGAGGACGAGCGTTTCCTGGCGCTGTCCAGCGAACTGACCGCGCTGCGCCAGGACCTGGGGCTCTTGGCCCGCTCGATGCTGGAGGTGCTCGAGACCGCGCCGGTGGCCGTCGAACCGCCGGCCGAGGTCAAGCGCGAGGCGGCGGAGGCCCAGCCCGGTTGGCTCGTCTTCGTCGGCAGCCTCTCGAGCAACGACGACGGCGAACGCTGGAACGCGGTCGAAGAGCTCGGAGCCAGCAACGACCCCGAGGCGGCCGAGTACGTGGTGCCGCTCCTCGAGGACAGCGAGCTGTTCGTGCGCATGGCGGCCGCGCGGGTGCTCGGCGATCTCGGGAACGAGGTCGCCATCGGCCCGCTGATCGACGCCCTGGAAGACGTGGAGCCGAGCGTGCGCGAAGCGTCCGTGATGAGCCTGCGCCTGCTGACGGGCAAGAGCTTCCGCTTCGAACCCAACGGCGATCCGCGCGAGCGGGCCAAGGGGATCGAGGACTGGCGGAAGTGGTGGAAGGGGACCGGAGCCCGCTCGACCGGGAGCGACGAGGTCGTCCCCGAACGGGCCCAGCGCTGACGGGCGCCGCGGCACCCGCACGGGTCGCCGCGATCGGTCGGAACGGGGAAGGAGTCGGCGGCGACCGCTCGCTCGTTCGTGGCCCGCGCTTGAAGGGTCCCGCGGCCGTGTCTACCGTCGCTGGCATGACGACCCGTACCGAGACCGACTCCGTTGGCCCGATCGACGTTCCGAACGACCGCCTGTGGGGTGCCCAGACCGAGCGCTCACGCCGCAACTTCGAGATCGGAGGCCACGTCTTCCCGCGCGAGATGATTCGGGCCCTCGGTCTGGTGAAGCTCTGCGCCGCGCGCGTGAACCGCGAACTGGGTGAACTCGACGCGCTCGAGCACGACGACTTCGAAGCGCTCCTGAAGGCGGCGCAAGAGGTGGTCGACGGTGCCCACGACGACCAGTTCCCGCTGGTCGTCTGGCAGACGGGCTCGGGCACCCAGAGCAACATGAACGCCAACGAGGTGATCTCGAACCGCGCGATCCAGCTGCGCGGGGGCGTGCTCGGCTCGAAGTCGCCGATCCACCCGAACGACCACTGCAACCGCTCGCAGTCCTCGAACGACACGTTCCCGACCGCGATGCACGTGGCGACGGTCGAGCGCGCTCAACAACGGCTGATCCCGGCGCTCGAGGCGCTGGCCGCCCAACTGGACTCCCAGGCCGAGGCCTGGGACGACGTGGTCAAGATCGGTCGAACGCACCTGCAGGACGCCACGCCGCTGACGGTGGGGCAGGAGTTCGGCGGCTACGCCAGCCAGGTCCGCGACGGGATCCGCGCCGTCGAGTCCGCGCTCGAGCCGGTCTACGAACTGGCCCAGGGCGGCACGGCGGTGGGGACGGGGCTCAACACGCACCCCAAATTCGCCGAGCGCTTCGCCAGCGAGATGGCCAAGGTCACCGGCCTGCCCTTCCGCACGGCGCTCAACAAGTTCGCCGCGCTCGCGGCCCACGACGCCCTCGTCGGGTTCCACGGCGCACTGCGTCAGGTCGCCGCCGCGTTCATGAAGATCGCGAACGACGTGCGTTGGCTCGGATCGGGCCCGCGCTGCGGCATCGGCGAGCTGAAGCTCCCGGCGAACGAGCCGGGGTCGTCGATCATGCCCGGCAAGGTCAACCCGACCCAGTGCGAGGCGCTGACCATGGTGTGCGTCCAGGTCATGGGCAACGACGTCACGGTCGGCTTCGCGGGGAGCCAGGGCAACTTCGAACTCAACGTGTTCAAGCCCGTGATCGTGCACAACGTGCTCGAGTCGCTGCGACTGTTGTCCGACGGCGCCGACTCGTTCCGCGAGAAGTGTCTGGCCGGGATCGAGCTGGACCGCGCGCGCATCGACAGCTTGATGCGCGACTCCCTGATGCTCGTCACGGCGCTCAACCCGCACATCGGGTACGACAACGCGGCGAAGGTTGCGAAGAAGGCCTACAACGACGGAACGACCCTGCGCGAGGCATGCGCGGCGCTCGGACTGATGACCGGCGAGGAGTTCGACGCCGCCGTGCGCCCCGAGCAGATGGTGGCTCCGCGCGAGTTCTGAGTCCGCACCGAACGCGGAACACCGAACGTTCGACGCAGCGGGGCGCGCGCGAGGGGACCGGTTCCCTCGCGCGCGCCCCTGTTCGTGTGCTCCTCGGGGGATCCTTCCGTAGCAGCGCTCGGCGCCGCCGCCCGGATCACTCGCCGTCGCTGTACCCGAGCGACTCGAGGACCTCGATCCCACCGGAGTCGAAGTCTCCGAAGACCTGGACACTGCCCGGTATCGAGTGCGTCATGCCGACGTTGATCACTTCGCCGCCGAACTCGATGAACGAGTCGTTGCTGAAGTAGATCTCCTCTTCGTAGCCGAAGCCGCCGAGCCAACTGCCCTGACTCGCGTAGCCGCCGTTCAGGATCTCGAGCGGAGCCGGCTGCGGGTAGAGGTCCGCGACGTCGTCGCCCAGCTGACTGTCGGGCTGCATCCAGATCGGGTTCTGACCGTTGGCTGCGGCCTCGAGCTTGTTCGTCCACTCGGAGTCGTTGGGGTCGAGCGCCTTGGCCTTCTCCCAGGCGGCGAGCGCTTCGTTCGTGGCTCCGGCCTGCCAGTACGTGTCGGCGAGGTCGCCCCACATCTCGTCGTTGTCGCCCAACTGCGCGGCCGCCTGGTCGAGCAGCGCGAGCGACTCGGTGGGGTGGGCCTTGATCACGTCCCACGGCAGTTGTTGCAGCCAGGCGCCCGTCTCGAGCGCCTTGTTCCACAGCTGTTCGTAGGCGTCGAGCGTGGCCCAGGTGTCGCCCTGGGACTGGTAG
Source organism: Rohdeia mirabilis (assembly GCA_007750655.1). Lineage (GTDB taxonomy): Bacteria > Planctomycetota > UBA1135 > UBA1135 > Rohdeia > Rohdeia mirabilis. Next base: position 3,056,863 of record CP036290.1, on the reverse strand, counting down.
TAGTTGGCGACGCTCTGCAGGGCGCCGTAGCCCGTGTCACCCGTCGCCAACCAGTCGTCGATCATCGCGTCCACGTACTTGCGCGGGATGCCGTTCAAGAACTGACCCCAGAGGGCGGCGTCGGCGCTGCCGTTCGCGAGGGCCTCTTCGAACAGTTCGATCGCCTCGAGCGAACGCCCCTGTCCGGACAGCATGGAGATCAAAGTGCCGCGCGCCCACGCTCCGTTCGGCCCGTCGAGGTGCTTGCGCAGCTCGACCTCGCCCTGGACCGGGTCGATCTTCGTGAGCGCGATGAGCCCTTGCGTCACCGTCTCCGCGTTCTCCAGCAGCGTCTGCGCCAGGGCCAACGCCTGACCGCCGCGTCCCGCCGCCGACAGGGCTTCGATCTCGAACATCGTCAGGGAGATGCCTTCCTGCAGACCGAGGGCGCGCAGCTCCGCCAAGAGCTCGAGCGACCGCTGGGGGTCGAGCGTTCGCAGCTGCGTCAGGTAGTGGTCGTAGGGATAGCTGAACGTCGGCGGCTCGGTCCCGTCGAGGCCTTCCATGAACGTGCGCATCGCGCGCTCGGCCGCCAGCGCGGCGACCTCGGGAGCGTCCGTGAACGCCAGGTCGACCAGGTGGTCGTACAGGCCGTAGCGCTGGTTGGAGTCGATGTCTGCGAAGCTCTCGATCAGCGCGAGGGCGCCCGCCGCGTCGCCGAGCTGCACGTGCAGGCGCACGAGCAGCGCGCGCAGGCCCTGCGGGTCCTGGCCCGCCATCGTCTCGACCCGCCCGGACGCGAGGAGTTCCTTCAGCTCGTCGACCAGCGTCCACTCGAGGGTCGGGTCCGGATCCGACCCGCTCGGACGGCGACGTGTGGATTCGGCGACGACGTCGGCGGTGGGGCGCTCGACGCTCGTGATCGGCTCGGGCCGCTGCGCGTCCCGGGCGTCGGTCCCACCCGCGGGCTGGTCGACCTGTGACGTGCTGGACCGGGTCGACGAGACCGGCCCGTCCTCGGGGGCGGCGAGGAAACCGACGATCAGACCGGGGAGCAGTCCAGCGGTGGCGGCCAGGGCGATGCGCAGTTTGGGATCGGTCATGGCGGGGTGCGAGGTGGTGGGGTTCGAGAGTTCGCGAGTCGTGCAGGTCCCGAGTCGACCGGACCAACGGCACGGGACCACCCGCGTTTGGCTCGAACGCGGCCGTTTCGACGGTCGCGTCCTGGAAGTGGATCGCCGGACCACTTCCATCCTGCCCCCACGGGCCCGGATCGCGCCAGCACGGGGCGCTGGCGCTGCACCCCAGGTGCACCGAGGGGGCTGGATCGAGCTCCGACGAGCGGTCCGCTGGCCCGGCCGCAGCGCCTCACGGCCCCGAGCGCGGCCCGTCCGGTGGCCGAGGCTTCCCCGGGCCGGCTGCTGTGGGTATGCTCCTCGCCCTTCGCCCTCGCGAACAGCGACCCGGCGACCTGAGCGTCGGCATCCCTCCCGACCGAGACTCCTCGAACGGCGACCGCGAATCTGACCGCGACCCAGCACCAGACCGCGACCCAGCACCAGACCGCGACCCAGCACCAGACCGCGACCCAGCACCAGACCGCGACCCAGCACCATGAAGCTCCGCATCCGTAGAAGCACCGCCAAGAAGGCCAAGAAGGGCGGGTACCGCACCCGTCAGCGCTCCGCGGGCGGCCGCAAGGTCAACAAGCGCCAGCGCGCGCGCCACGGCACCTTCTAGGTCCCGGTCGGCTCCGGGCTCCGCCCGGCGAGAGTCCGCGCCGATCGCGCGACGCCCCACCTGCTCCGCCCGTGACGGAGCACGTGGGGCGTTCTTCGTGGCTGCCGGATCCTGGCTGCTGTCCCGACGCGTCGCGGCGAAGCTCAGCGCGGCGAAGCTCAGCGCGGCGAACCTCAGCGCGGCGAAACTCAGAGCGGCGGATTGCCGGCCGCGATCTGGTTGAGCTTGCCGGTCCACTCGCCGTCGTTGGGGTCGATGTCGTGGGCGGTGTTCCAGGCGTTCTCGGCCTTCTCGAGCTCGCCGATCTTCCAGTAGTGGTCGCCGATGTCGCCCCACACCTCGTCCTTGGTTCCAGCCACCTGCGACGCGCTGTCGAGCCAGGCGTGGACCTGCTCCTTCTTCTGTTCGAGGAACGAGTCGGGCAGGTAGGACAAGTAGCCCTCGTTCGCGGCCTGGGTCATCCAGGCCGCTTCGAAGTACGGCGCGGCGCGGTCCAGGTCGCCCTGTCCGAGGAAGGTGAGCGCCGCCTGGTGACGCAGGCTGGATCCACCGCCGGAGGTCTCGATCCAGCCGTCGATCGTGGCGTCGTCGACCGTGCCACCCAGGAGGCCGATCGCCTCGAAGAACAGCGTCGACGGATCGGGCCCGCTGCCGGCGCCGGTTCGCGCCAGATCGAAGCCTTCCTGGATGGCCGCGAGGGCTTCGCTCGTGCGGCCCTCGTCGACCAGGAGTCCCGCCAGTTGTCCGTACAGGTTCGGGTGGCGCCCTTCGCCGAGGAGCCTGCGGATCTCGCTCTCGGCCAGTTCCGGATCGAACTGGGCCAGGGCCTTCAGGGACGCGGCGACCGAGCGATCGAGCGCGACCATCTCGAGCAGGGACGTGCGCGCCTCCTCCTCGCGGCCGGTCTCCGCCATCGAGCGCGCGAGCGCCAGACGCATGTCGTCCGGATCCGCCGCCGAACCCGTGGCGTGTTCCTCGAGGAACGCCAAGCCGCGCTGCGGATCGAGCGCCGCGAGCTGCAACGCCCAGCTCGAGATCGGGTCCTCCCAGGCGAAGCGGCCGGCGGCTTCGAGGGCGGACATGTACGCCTCGGCCGCGTCGACCTTGTTCCCCTCGAGACTGAGTTGCGCGGCGATCTGGGCCCAGGTGCCCGCGGGCGGATTCGTGCGTCGGGCCAGGTCGAGGGCCGACTTCGTGTCGCCCAGACCCAGGTACAGGTGCATCAGGAACGCGGCCGTGGTCTCGTCGCTCTCGGTCACCATCGCGAGCAGCGCTTCACTGCCGAGCAGCGCGCGCAGTTCCGCCAGCAGCGGGTCGTTCTCGAGTGCCGCGAGCTCTTCGTCGGTCGGGACGCCGGGGATGGGGACCGAGCGCCGTGTCTCTGCCGTGTCGTTCCGTTCGTCCGCGGTGTCGACGAGGTCCACGCGACCCAGATCGTCTCCGCCCGTGCCGTCCGGTCCCGTCAGCGAACCCAGTTCGGTCGCGCGCGCGCCGGACCCCGTGCCCGAGCCGAGGAGCAGGCCGATGCCGGCCCCGACGGCGAGTGTTCCGACGACGACGAGCAGCTCGATCGGGCCGCGTCCGAGGCGGGACGGCGCGACGAGAGGGCGGACGGCAGTCGACGAGGCACGCACGAGCATGGGGGCTCCGGGAGGGGCGAAGTCGGTCGAGCGCGGGCCGCCGGCGATCGGGCCGGCGCGCGCGGGGAGCGAAGAGGGCCACGGCGCGCCGCGGCTCCCGCTCTACGTCGCCCAAACTGACTTCATTGGCCGGGGTTCACCAGAGACCGTCTCCGCTCATCGCATCCGCGACCCGCAGGAGCGACCCCGGTGTGGGAGCTTCGACCCCGTTCGTGCCCCACGGGTCGCAACGGGCCGCATTCGCGCGCTCCGCCGCAATCGTGATCCCGACGAACGCTCGCCGAACGCATGCGCCGAACGGACTCACCGAACGGACTCACCGAACGGTGCCGGAGCCTCGCGCCGGTCGTCTAGCTCGGCGAGCGGAACGGACGGGCCAGCGTCAGGTCCTGGGCCTGGTAGCTCGCGCCGCCCGCGCGTCCTTCGCCGTACAGCTTCGACGGGCGCCCGCTGGTGCGGTAGTAGCGCAGGCGGAAGAAGATCTGCCCGTCCTCCACGAGGAACGGCACGTCGTGGGCGCGCACCTCGAGCACCGCCGGCGTGCCGTTGCCCTGCACGTCACCGCGTTCGTTCTCGCTCCAGCCGAAGCCGTTGTCGAAGAAGCCCGCGTAGTTGTTGCGCAGTTCGCCGAAGCCCACGTCGACCGGCAGCATCTCGCCGCACAGGTCGGGCGGGATGCGCAGCCGTTCGCGGCTCGCGAAGATGTAGAAGCGGCCCGGGTCGAGGATGCAGGCACCGTGTTGGCCGGTGTGCATCGGCTCGAAGTAGTTGTGCGCCTCGTGGGCGCCTTCCGAGCCGAACTCGACGGCGCCGGTGTGCAGCGACGCACGCCAGCCGCAGGGTGAACGGTTCGCGAGCCCGACGCGCATCTCGATCGCGCCCTGTTCGTCGAAACGCACTTGATCGATCGGGACAGGTTCGTCGCCGTCGAAGCACAGCGGCGTGCGTTCGTAGACCGCCATCAGTTCGTCGCGCGACAGGGCGGTGTCACCGGACTGCAGGCGCAGTTGCGCGAGTCGGTCGCCGCGCCGCACGCGCACGGGGAACGACAGCGGAACGATCTCGAGCCAGACGCGACCGCTGTAGCCGGCCGGCGCCTCGTCGAAGCGCGGGTGTCCCGGCGTGAGCACGCGGCAGAACAGGTCGAGTCGGCCGGTCGAGCTGCGCGGGTTGAAGCGCGCCGACACGTTGGGCGGCAGGTCGAGCTCCTCCTCGAGTTCGACCAGGTAGATCTGTCCCCGCTGCAGGATCAGTCCGTCGCCGGTCCGTCCCGCGTCGTCGGGCCCCGAGCCGTCGCCCAGGTCCCAGCTCTGGACGGCCACCTGGGCGATGCGCTCCTCGACCGCAGCGTGCTCGGGCAGGAAGCCGGCGCGCAGCTGGTGCACGCGGCCTCCCAGACGCACGTCGAGGCTGGCGGGCTGGAGCTGGCGCCCGAGATCGACCGCCGGCGCACCCGCTCTGGACTTGATGGCCGTGTCGATGAGCGCCGCGATCTGCGAGTCCACCAGGACGCCCCTGGGCGCGACTTCGGTGGCGGGGGAGGAAGGGTGCGCGCTCATCGCGCCATCCCACCGGGCCCGCGCCCGCGATTCAAGCGCAGAGAGAGGTCGCCGCTGTGGATCGCGGGCCCGGCGCGCCGCTATCCTGCTGGCCCAAATCCACGCGAAGGCCCGAAGGGACCACACCACCCAATGAACATCCACGAGTTCCAGGCGAAGGAGCTGCTGCGCGGCTTCGGCATCGCCGTCCCCCGCGGCTTCGAATGCCGCACGGTCGACGCAGCCGTGAAGGCGCACACAGACCTCGGCACGCCCGTCACCGTCGTCAAGGCCCAGATCCACGCCGGCGGCCGCGGCAAGGCCGGCGGCGTCAAGGTCGTCAAGAGCGCCGACGCCGCCCGCGAAGCGGCCGAGTCGATCCTCGGCGCCACGCTCGTCACGCACCAGACCGGGCCGGAAGGTCAGCTCGTGCGGCGACTGTGGGTCGAAGAGGGCTCCGACATCGCTTCGGAGTACTACGTCGGCATCGTCGTCGACCGCGAGGCCGGCGGCCCGGTGATGATGGCGTCGAGCGAGGGCGGCATGGACATCGAGTACGTCGCCGAGCACACGCCCGAGAAGATCCTGAAGGCCGCCTTCGGCAGCGACGGAAAGCTCGACGCGGCCAAGGCGAAGGAACTCGCGAAGGGCATCGGCATGCCCGACGCGCTCCAGGACCAGTGCGTCGATGTGATGCAGAAGCTGGCGCTGGCGTTCTGCAAGCTCGACGCGTCGCTGATGGAGATCAACCCGCTCGTGCACACGAACGACGGCAAGGTCGTCGCTCTGGACGCGAAGATGAACTTCGACAGCAACGCGCTGTTCCGTCACCCCGACGTGGTGGCGCTGCGCGACCTCGACGAGGAGGACGCCAAGGAGATCGAAGCCAGCAAGTTCGACCTGTCGTACATCGCGCTCGACGGCTCGATCGGCTGCATGGTCAACGGCGCGGGCCTCGCGATGGCGACCATGGACGTCATCAAGCTCTACGGCGGCGAGCCGGCCAACTTCCTCGACGTCGGCGGCGGCGCCACCGAGGAGAAGGTCACCGCGGCCTTCAAGATCATCCTGTCCGACGCGAAGGTGAAGGGCGTGCTCGTCAACATCTTCGGCGGGATCATGAAGTGCGACATCATCGCGCGCGGTGTCATCGGTGCGGTGAAAGAGGTCAGCCTCGAGATTCCGCTCGTCGTGCGCCTCGAAGGCACCAACGTCGAGGAGGGCCGCCGACTCATGAAGGAGTCCGGTCTTCCGATCATCACCGCATCCGACCTGGACGAGGCCGCCGAGAAGATCGTGGCCGCCACCAAGTGACCCACCCGGGCACACCGAGGAAACAGCCATGAGTATCTGGGTCGACAAGAACACCAAGGTCATCACGCAAGGCTTCACCGGCAAGACCGGTACCTTCCACTCCGAGCAGGCCATCGAGTACGGCACGCAGCTGGTCGGCGGCGTCACCCCCAAGAAGGGCGGCACCATGCACCTCGACCGGCCCGTGTTCGACACGGTCGCCGAGGCGCGCGAGGCCACCGGTTGCAACGCGTCGGCGGTCTACGTGCCGCCGCCGTTCGCCGCGGCCGCGATCATCGAGGCCGTCGAAGCGGGCATCGAACTGATCTGCACGATCACCGAGGGCATTCCGGTGCTCGACATGGTGCGCGTCAAGGAAGCGATGGCCGGCACGAAGAGCCGCCTCATCGGTCCCAACTGCCCGGGCATCATCACGCCCGAGCAGTGCAAGATCGGCATCATGCCGGGCTACATCCACAAGCCCGGTCGCGTCGGCGTCGTCAGCCGCTCGGGCACGCTCACCTACGAGGCCGTCTGGCAGCTCACGACGCGCGGCATCGGTCAGAGCACCTGCATCGGCATCGGCGGTGACCCGATCAACGGCACGAACTTCATCGACGTGCTGTCGGCCTTCAACGCCGACCCCGAGACCGACGCGATCATCATGATCGGCGAGATCGGTGGCACCGCCGAGGAAGAGGCCGCCGACTTCATCGCCGCCAACGTCAAGAAGCCCATGGTCGGCTTCATCGCCGGAGCCACCGCGCCCCCCGGCCGTCGCATGGGCCACGCGGGTGCGATCATCTCGGGTGGCAAGGGCACGGCGAAGGAGAAGATCGCCGCGCTCGAGAAGGCCGGCGTCACCATGACGTCCAGCCCGAGCACGCTCGGCGAGCACATGGAGAAGCGGCTCGAGGCGGCGGGCCTCTTGGCGACGGCGAAGGGCTGAGTCGCGGGCGCGCGTCCGGGTGCACCCCGGAACGCGCTTCGACGAGCGCAGCGGGCGGGCGGTGTGAGCGATCACACCGCTCGCCCGCTGGCGTTCAGGGTCGCTCGTCTCGGAGTCGTTCGTCCGGCGGCCGCTCGAACGTGTCGCGCTCGGCGATCTGCGCCCGCGCGACGTCGCCGATCAACGTCAGCACCGCCGCTAGCAGCACGCACGGCGCCACCATCTCGAGCCACTCCTCGGCCAGTTGCTGGTAGAGGTGAACGGGGAAGCCGCGCCAGCGCTCGCCCGAGTGCACGAGGGCGCGCTCGACGCCTTCGAGTCCCAGCGCGCCCGCCCACATGCCGTAGGCCGCAACGGTCCGCCGTCGCGCGGACCTGGACGTCGTACTCGCGCGCCAGATGTGCACGAACACGGCCAGGCCGAACAGCGCCATCACCGGCAGCACGACGAACGTCCACGAGAAGCTCACGCCGTCCTCCACGCCCGACAGCCAGCTGAGCCGCTCGTGCAGCATCGCTTCGTCGTCGAGCGACAGGTAGGCGAAGAAGAGGCCCGTGAGCTTCCAACCGCGCTCGTTCTTCAGTACGCCGAGCGCCACGCAGGCAATGGCGAGCGCGATGGTCACCGCCACGCTGGTCCAGGTGACGAGGCTGTCTTCGCTCGCGAACGCGAACAGGTCGCGCAACGGTTTCGGCGCGTTGCGAAAGCGCCACACCAGGTGCAGCAGCACGTGGCCCGTGAGCAGGATCGCGCTCCAGACGAGCACGCCGCGTACGAGTCGGCGGGGGAGATGGGTGAGGAAGTCCACGGGAGGCGCGGGGTGGCAGCCCCGCATGGCGCCGAAGGATCGGGAGAGCCAGCGGAGACTCGGACGGTGGAGGCGTCCGGGTGGTTCACTCCATTCTGCCCACGCCGCGAGGGGGCTCCGGGCCCATCGGACGGTCGGCGGTGGCGCGAGGGCCGGGTCGCGACCGGGTGGATCGAACTGGACGTCCGCGGAACCACACCGCGCTCCGTCGTCAGCGGCTGGTGACTCCGACGCGATCGAACCAGGCGACCACCTCGCCCAGGACCTCGGTGTGGAACTTCGGGTCGCGCACGTTCACGTGGCCCAGGTCCAGCCAGCGGATCTCCTTGGGCTCGCCGCACCGCTCGTGCAGTCGTTCCGCCAGCGCGCGCGGCATGCGCTCGTCGCCCTCACCGGCCACGAAAAGGACGGGGCGCGGCGCGATGCGAGCGATGTGGTCGAGTGGCTCGAGCGGTGCGACGAGCACCGTCGCGACCCAGCCGCCGACCTGCGGCAGCGGGAACGGCGCCTTCAGGTTGGCGGCCACCAACGCGCCGAGATCGCCCGCTCCGAGCAGCAGACCGACCGCGGCGACGCGTTCGTCGAGGGCGGCGATCGCGGGTGCGAACAGGGCTCCGAGACTGCCGCCCACGAGCACCATCCGCTCCGAGTCGATGTCCGCGCGCGTCTCGAGCCAGTCGAGCGCCAGCAGCGCCGACGGTACGACGTCCCACACAGCCGCGTGGATGAGCCGACCTTCGCGCACGTTCGGGCCGATGCCGCTCGGCTTCGGATCGGGCTTCGAATAGGGGTAGTCGAGCCCCAGCAGCGCGACCTCGCGCTCGGGCTGCACCAGGTCGACGACCGCGCGACCTGTGCGTTCGCCGCCCATGACGATCGCGACCGGGTGTGGCCCGTCACCGGGCGGCAGGCGCAGCCGCGCGTGCACGACCAGGTCGCCGTCGCCCTCGATCTTTGCGTCCAGCGTTCGCCAGCCGCCCGTGGCCTCGAGTTCGGTGAGCGACGCACCGGCGAGGCGCTCGCGGCCGGCGAGCAGCACCGGGTCCGCGTCACGTCGCGCGTACAGCTCGCCCGCGACGAACAGCACGGCGAGCAGCACGCCGCTCAGCAGCACCGCGCGCCGCAGCCACGTCCGCCAACGCGGGCGAGTGCCCGCTGCACTCATCGTCGCCTTCGGGGAGTCCTTCGTCGCCGCGTGCGACGCGCGACTCGTCGCTCGGCGCTCGTCCCCGTGTTCGTCCTGCATGGACGCATCCGAGGCTCGATCACCGAGCCCAGCGCGCTCGCCGCTCAAGCCTCCTTGACCGACCGCCACAGACTCTTGGCCCGCGCCTTCGCCCCGCCCACGTGGAAGGGCAGACCGCGGGTGCCGTACAGGTCGAGGCCGCCCTTCACCGGGTCGCGCAGCATGGCCTGGGCCAGGATGCGCTCGGGCGTCATCGGGTACGGCGCCTCGGTGGCCTTGCCCATGGTGAAGCCTTCGCTCTCGAGCAGACCGAGCAGGTCCTTCGGGTCGCAGCCGCGCAGGGCGTAGGGCCAGAACTCGATCAGCAGCGCCATCTCGGGACTGGTGCGCAAGAGTTCCCTCGCACCCTGCAACGCCAGCCACTCCGAGCCCTGCGTGTCGATCTTGAGCACGCGCACCGGGCCCTTCACGTGGTCGTCGACGCGCGTGATCGCGATCTCGATCGTCTCGGCGTCCGACATGTCGCTGGGCGCGTCCGAGCCATCCACCACGCGGTTGTCGCCGTGGTTGTTCGCGGCCAGCGCGATCGTCGCCGTGCCCGGTTCGGCGCCAGCGGCCGCCACGTGCACCACGCCCTTGCCCGGGCCCTTCTTCATCGCGCGCTCGACGTTGCGGTGCGCGATGGCGGCGATGGCCGGGACCGGTTCGAAGGCGTGGACCTCGGCGCCGGCCAGGATCGCCTGCACCGCGAACCAGCCCACGTTCGCGCCCAGGTCGACCACCTGGCAGCCGGGCGTCACGTGGGAGAGGAAGAGCCTCGACTCGTGCTCCTCCCAGCCGCCGCGCTCGATGGCGGGGCCGATGATCGTGTCGCCCTCGACGATCTCGAACTGAAGGTCGAGACCGGGCACCTGGACGGTTCTGGATCGCAGCTCCATGGGACGAGCAGGCTACCAGAGGGCGCGCGCTTGAACCGCACGGCGGCCGGGACGATGCTCGCGCTTCCCCGGGCGGGTCCTCGCGCACGAGGTCCGGCTCCGGTTCCAGCACCCCGCCCGATCGAGCATCCCACGGCCGTGCCTTCCACGATCGTGCCTTCCCCGACCGTGCCTTCCCCGACCGTGCCTTCCCCGACAGCGCCTCCGATGTCCACCGCAGCCAGGCCCACCGACCCCCGCGAGACCTGGTCGATCGAGATCGACAAGGAGTACCTGAAATTCTCCTGCGCGCACTTCCTGATCTTCGCGGACGGCACGGCGGAGCGGCTCCACGGCCACAACTACCGCGTCTACGCCGAGGTCGACGCGGCCCTCGACGACCACGGGCTCGTGATCGACTTCATCGAGGTCAAGCCGGTCATCCGCGAGCTGTGCGACTGGCTCGACGAGCACTGGCTGCTGCCCGGCCAGCACCCGGACCTCTCCGTCCGCGACCTGCCCGCCCGGGACGGACTGTCCGAACACGTGGAGGTGCGCTTCAAGGACCGGCTCTACACGGCGCCCAAGGACAACGTGATCGTGCTGCCGATCAACAACACGAGCGCCGAGAACTTCGCGGGCTACATCGGCCGCGAGCTGGCGACGCGCCTGCGCCAACGCTTCCCCGCCGTGCAGATCCGACTGATCGAGATCAAGGTCGAGGAGACGCCGGGACAGCGGGGCGTCTTCCGGATGCGCGGCTGAGCGCCGAGGGCACCGCGGATGCGCGGCTGAGCGCCGAGGGCACCGCGGATGCGCGCATGCGCGACTGACCGGTCACGACGCGGGCGCGCTGCCGTCGCCGCCGGCCGCCGTTCACTCCTCGTCGTCGAGGAAGTAGTTGAAGTCGCCCGACTCTTCGCCGTGCAGAAGTTCGTAGGCGTGCGCGGGCGTGTCGGCGGTGAACAGTTCCTGCGCGAACGTCGGGTCCGTTCCGATCATGCGCGCCAGCGTCGCGAGCACCTCGAGGTGGCGCTCGCGTTGCCCGCGCGGCGTGGCGAGCAGCACGATGCAGTGGACCGGCTTGCCGTCCGGCGCGCCGAGCGCGAGTCCCTTGCGCGACAGGCCCATCACGCCCAGCATCCGCTCGCCCTCGTCCAGGGTTCCGTGCGGGATCGCGAGTCCACTGCCGAGCACGGTCGACACCTGCGCCTCGCGCTCGAGCGTGGACGCGAGCAATGGCTCGAGCGTCGACTGCGGCAGCTGGTGCGAACTCACGAGGCGCTCGGTCAAGCGTTCGATGGCGTCCTCGACGGTCTCCGCCTCGAGGCCGGTGACGATGTTCTCCTCGCCCAGGAAGTCGATCAGGCGCGTGCGATCCATGTCCGCCTCGCCCGAACGCTTCAGCGCGACGCGCGTCAGGATCGGTCCGACGATCTCGTTCAGCATCACGACGGCCAGGACGACCGCGACGAGCAGACTCTCCACCGCGTCGAAGGCCGGATCCTCCTGCAGCGTCAGCAACAGACCGATCGTCACGCCGGCCTGGGGGAGGCGCGACATGCCGAGCAGGTTCCTCAGCTTGTCGGGCGCCTGCGCCATGACCATCGCCGTGCGCGCGACGAGCAGTTTCGCGCCCGCCCGCGCCACGAACAGCACGCCCGCGATCAGGCCGCCGGTGACCAGCACGCCCGGGTCGAGCTTCATGCCCGCCAGCGTGAAGAACACCGCCATCATCGAGGGCAGGAAGTTCGCGAGCACGGAGTCGATCAGCTTCTCGCGCGCCGGCAAGAGGTTCGTCTGCACGAAGCCGAGCGCCAGACAGGCGAGTAGCGGCGACGCGCCCAACGCGCCCGCGATCCCGTCGCACAGAATCACGCCGATCAGTGCGATCGTGACCAACGCATCGGCGCGACCCGTGGAACGCGACATCCACACCAGTCCGAGTCCGATCGCTCCGCCCACGGCCAACGACGTCGCCAGGGACGTGAACGCGCCCGCGAAGATGCCGGCCACGCCGACGTTGTCGGCCATCGCGCTCAACGTGCCCGCGCGCGCCAGTTCGAACACGAAGATGCAGGCGATGTTCGACAGCGCGACGGACGCGAGCAGCGTCTTCGTCAGCACGCCGCGCGACTTCGTCTCGCGCACCAGGTGCACGGTCGTGGCGGGCGAGGTCTCGATCGCGAGCGCGGCCATCAGCGCGGCGATCGCGAGGCCCATCTCGATCCCGCCCCATCCGAGCGGCGTCCCGAGCGCCAGCGCGCCGAACACGATCGCCGGCATCAGCGTCAGCTCGAACAACAGCAGCAGCGTCAGGCGTCGCCCCGCGTTGCGCAGCCTCTGGATGTTGAGGTGCGAGCCGACCTCGACCGCGATCAGCGCCAGCGCGAAGTGCGAGAGCGGCTGCAGCGAGACGAGCACCGCCTTGCTGTCGACGAGTCCGATCCCGTAGGTGCCGACGACGAAGCCCGCCAGGATCTGGCCGGTGACGCTCGGCAGGTGGATCTTCTTCGCGAGGATCCCGAAGACCGCGCCGACGGCCAGGACGATGCCCAGGACCAGGAGCGGCTCGAGCTGGCCGAGCAGGGGGCCAGAGAGAGCGACGAGTGAGAGGCTGGGCACGGAATCGGGGCGTGGGCGGGGAGGGCCGGCGCGCTGTGGGGCCTCGAAGGCGCTGCAGCAGGGCGACCAAAATAGCGTCCGGGCCACGGCGGGGCGACCGCTGGCCGTGGGTCGTCCCGCCTTGTCGCCCCTGCGCGCGGCGGGCACACTGTGCGGCTCGACGCCGTCGCGCGAGGTCTCGCGCCACCCGACAGCGGACCCGCCCCGCGCCCGACCCTGCCATGGCCACCAAACGCTTCCAGTCCGCCCTGCTCCCCGCGGTCGACGGCGCTCCCACCGAGGGCGGCGGGGGGCCGAGCGTGCACCTGGTCACCTTCGGGTGCCAGATGAACAAGTACGACTCGTTGATGGTCGAGGGGCGCTTTCGCAAGCAGGGCTACCGCATCACGTCGTCGCTCGACGACGCGGACGTCGTGCTCTTCAACACCTGCTCGGTGCGCGACCACGCGGAAGAGCGAGTGTACTCGTGGCTGGGCGAGCTGAAGCACGCGAAGAACTCGCGGCCGGACCTCGTCATCGGCGTGCTCGGCTGCATGGCCCAGCGCGCCCAGGACGAGATCTTCTCGCGCGCCGGCCACGTGGACCTCGTGGTCGGGACGCGCCGCTTCCAGCACTTGCCGAACCTCGTGAACGAGGTGCTCGAACGCCGCGCCGACCCGGACGCGGGCGACGGGAGACTGCTCGACGTGGGCATGGACGAGGACGTGGTCGTCGACCGCAGCGGCGAGCCGTACACGGGCGGCCTGGCCGGATTCCTTGCGGTGATGCGCGGCTGCGACCTCAACTGCACCTACTGCATCGTGCCGGCCACGCGCGGTCGCGTGCGCTCGCTGCCGATCGGCGCGCTGGTCGACGAGGCCAAGTGGATGGTCGACTCGGGCGCGAAGGTGATCACGCTCTTGGGCCAGACGGTCAACAGCTACGGCGAGGACCTGCCCAAGCCCGGGCCCGGCGAGCTGTCGATGCGCGGTCGTCAGGGGCGCCCGTCGCTGGCCGACCTGATGTACGAACTCGAGGAGATCGACGGCCTGGAACGCCTGCGACTCATCACGCTGCACCCGTCCTACCTCACGCGCGAGCTCGCCGAGGCGCTGCGCGACTGCAGCAAGGCGGACCGTTTCCTGCCGCTGCCCGCGCAGTCGGGATCGGACGACGTGTTGCGCCGCATGAAGCGCGGCTACACGACCGACCTGTACCGCCGGCGCCTCGACATGCTGCGCGAGATCGTGCCCGACGTGGAGGTCGGGACCGACTGGATCGTCGGCTTCCCGGGCGAGACGGACGAGGACTTCGCGGCCACCGAGGCCTTCTGCGAGGAGATCGGCTTCGCGCAGAACTACGTCTTCAAGTACGACCCGCGCCCGACGACGAAGGCCGAGGTCGAGATGCCCGACGACGTGCCGACCGCGGTCAAGAAGGAGCGCAACTCGCGCCTGTTGCGCGTCGCCGAACGCAGTCAGTTCGCGCGCATGTCGGCCCAGGTCGGCAGCGAGGTGGACGTCTTCGTCGACCGCGAGAGCGAGCGCTACCCCGGATGGGTCCAGGGCCGCAGCACCCACACGCTGCACGTCAGCTTCGAGTGGCCCGCCGAGGCCGGCCCGATCGCGGACGCCATCGGCCGCATGCACCGGGTGCGCGTGGGCGAGGCGAGTCCGTTCGGACTGCACGGTTCGCTGGTTCACTGATCACTGGTTCACAGGTCCACCGGTCGCTCGTCCACCGACGCGCGAGCGCGAAACACCGACGCCACGCGAGCGGCCGCCGTCCCGAACCTCGGGACGGCGGCCGCTCGTCGTAGCGGGCTGTGCGCGGACGCTCAGCTCGGCAGGAGTGCCTTGACCTCGTCGCGCTCGTGGGCGAGTTCGGCGGCGCTGGCGGCGAGCTTCTCCTTCAGGAACGGCGTGAGCTCGAGCCCCTGGACGATCTCGTAGCCGCCCTTGCCGTCGGCGCGCACCGGGAACGACGAGATCAGGCCTTCCGGCACGTCGTAGCTGCCGTCGCTCGGGACGCAGACCGAGTTCCAACGGCCGTTCGGAGTCGGCGTCGTGAGGTCGCGCACGTGGTCGATCAGGGCGCTCGCCGCCGAGGCCGCGCTCGACTTGCCGCGCGCCTTGATGATCGCCGCGCCGCGCTGCTGGACCGTCTGGAAGAACTCGCCGGTCAACCAGGCCTCGTCGCCGATCACGTCGGCCGCCGAGCGCCCGTCGATCGTGCAGTTGACGAAGTCGGGGACCTGCGTCGCGGAGTGGTTGCCCCAGATGAGCGCGTTCTTCACCGCGGTCGAGTGCACGCCGGCCTTCGCGGCGAGCTGGGCCTGGGCGCGGTTCTGATCGAGGCGCGTCATGGCGCTGAAGCGCTCGTTCGGCACGTCCTTCGCCCAGTTCATCGCGATCAGCGCGTTCGTGTTGCAGGGGTTGCCGACGACGGCGACGCGCACGTCGCTCGCCGCGTGGTCGTTCACCGCCTTGCCCTGGGCCTCGAAGATCGGGCCGTTCTCGCGCAACAGGTCGCCGCGCTCCATCCCCGGGCCGCGCGGCTTGCTGCCGACGAGCAGACACCAGTTCGCGTCCTTGAAGGCCACGTTCGGGTCGGACGTGAGCACCATGTCGTGCAGCAGCGGAAACGCGCAGTCGTCGAGCTCCATCGCCACGCCGCGCAGCGCGTCCTGGGCGGCGTCGATCGGCAGCTCGAGCATCTGCAGCACGACCGGCTGGTCGGGGCCGAACATGTCGCCGTTCGCGATGCGGGGGAGCAGGGCGTAGCCGATCTGACCGGCGGCACCTGTGATGGCGACTCGGATGGGGGTGACCATGGGGAGGCGGGGCTCGTGGCTCGAAAGGAGGCGTTCGTGGCCTCGTGGATCCCGGGCGCCTTTTGCGCGCGGGTGGGACGGGACCCATTGTGCCGAGCGCCGTGGCGCGACCCAACCCGCGAGACGTCCTGTCGGTGGACCGGCGCCCGCGCCCGCGACCTCGCCCATCCGCGCGGCGGTCCGTGCCCTCTCGTGGTCGACCCGCCCCGGCATCAGGAACCCGCGCGGGCCCGTGCCGCGAATCCGTCCACCGCTCGACTTACGTTCCTCCCGCGCCTTCCCGTGGCGCGGCTCACGTCCTGCGACCGATACTCGAAGACCGACCCCAACGCAGATGATCCTGACCCCGATCACGCCCGACCGTTCACGGCGGGTAGCCTGCGCGGCCGACATGCCCTCCACCGTCGCCAGCATCCCCCGCGGACGCATGGCCCAGATCCTCGCGGAAGTGGGGGAACGGGCCCGCGCAGCGCGCTTCGAGATCGCGCCGAACCCGGCCGTCGGAGCTGCACTCGTGGCGGCGGACGGTTCGATCCTGGCGGAAGGGCGGCACCTGGTCTACGGCGGCCCGCACGCCGAGATCGAGGCCCTGCGCGCCTACCGAGCCACCGGACGGCCCATGGCGGACGTGCACACGCTGGCGATCACGCTCGAGCCCTGCTCGACGACGGGCAAGACGCCGGCCTGCACCGACGCGATCATCAAGAGCGGGATCAAACGCGTCGCCATCGCCGACCTCGATCCCGATCCGCGCCACCGCGGGCGCGCGCTGGCGATCCTCGGCGAACACGGGATCGAGGTGGAGACCCATCCCGGCGCCGCGCCGCTGTCCGTGGTCTCGCCGCACTTCGAGAGCTACACGAGTTACGAGCGCCTGCGCCGGCCGCGGCCGTGGCTGATCGCCAAGTGGGCCCAGACCCGCAGCGGTCACCTGTCGCCGCCCGAGGACGTCGGCGAAGGGCGCTGGATCTCGTCGCCCGAGAGCCTGCGCGAGGTCCAACTGCTGCGCAGCCACGTCGACGCGATCGTGACCGGCGTCGGGACCGTCGTCGCCGACGACCCGCGCCTCACCGTGCGCTTCCCGGCCGGTCTCGATCGTCCGCCGCTGCGGGTCGTGCTCGACACCGAACTGCGCACCCCGCCCGACGCGCGCATCTTCCGTCCCGCCGAGCGCGGCGAAGCTGGAGGACCCGTGTACATCCTGTGCCGCGCCGGCGCGAACGGCGTGCGCCACCGCGAACTGCTCGCGGCCGGAGCGCGCGTGCACCCGCTGCGTCCCGGTGCGGACGGTCGCGTGCACCTGCGCGAGTCGCTCGAGTGGATGTGGCGCTTCGGCGTCCGGCGCGCGCTGCTCGAGACCGGCCCGACGCTCCTGTCGTCGTACTTCGAAGCGGGGTTCGTCGACCAGGTGCGCATCTACACGGGCAACGTCAACGGCGGTCGGGGCGACTCCCTGGCCACGCTGCTCGCGGGCACGAAGCTGCTCGAGCGCAGCGACCGCGAGGTCGGTCCGGACGCGGTGCTCGAGGCCTTCGTCGGACGTTCGTCCCGCTGAGCGTTCGGTGCGGTCCAAGGCGGCCCCGTCCCGGCCCGGAGGCGGTGTAAGGTCGGCGGCGATGACCTCGTCCACGCAGCCGTCCGGTGCAGAGTTCCCGTCGACCGTGCTTCCGAGATCGGAGCCCGACCCCGGACGCGCTGACCGACTCGCGGGCGCGCGCGCGTCCCTGCACGCGCTCGGCCGACTGCTCCGGACCGCAGCGGGAGTGACGGCCCTGTGCCTCGTCGTCTCGAGCACTCTCGGCTCCTGTAGTGGGACGCGCGCGTCGCGTCTCGGCTCGCCGACCAAGCTCGCTCCCGCGCCCGCCGCCGTCGAGGCCTTCCGCGAAGCGCGCGCGGCGCTGCGCGAGCGCGCGACCGTGACCGCGCGCGATCGCGACGCGGCGCGGACCGTGGCCGAGATCGACGCGCGCATCGACGCGGCACTCGAACGGGCGGCCAGCGCTGCGCCCGACTGGGTCGCGCCGCAGCGACTGCTCGACGATCGCGCGCGCGCCCAGCTCGACGGGCCGCGTGCCCTCGCCGAGCGCCGTGCCCGACTGCGCGGTGCGGACTACGGCGCGGCCGACCTGTACCTCGCCGGCCGGCTCGAGGAAGCGGCCGGTTCGGTGCGCTTCCCGATGGCCGTCGCGCTCGACCGCTCGCTGTCGTGGCCGCACCACGCGTTGAGCGTGGACCGCGAGTTGGCCGGGGATCTGCGGGCCGCGGTGGCGCACCAGGCGCGCGCGCTCGATCGAGCGAACGGCGGCTACGAGGTGGCGCTGTTCGCTCGCAGGCTCGCGTCGCTCCTGCGCCGGACCGGGCGCGCGGGCGACGGCGTCACGGTCCTGCGCGGCGTTCTCGACGACGTGCGTCTCGGCGCCATCGACCGACTCGAGGTCTCGCTCGACCTGGTGGAGCTCGAACTGGCCTTCGATCGCACCGAGGCCGATCGCGAGCTCGGGCTGCGGCGCGCGCTGGGCCTCATCGCCTCGGGCCTGACCGGCCGCAGCGAGACGGCGAACGTCGTGCGGCGGCTGAGCCTGAGCCCGAAGGCGCGGTCCGACGCCGCCTTCCTGACCGATCTGGAACTGGCGCTGCGCCGGCACCCGACCTATGCGAACGACGAAGAGCTGTTCGACGAGCTGCGCGCGCGCGGCGTCCACTCCGTCGTGGTGGCGCTCGAGCGCGGGCTCGCTCCGGTGGACGCGGCGGTGCCACTGCCTCCGACGGGCGACGTGTGGGTCGACCTCGAACGCGCGTTCGCGGCGGGCCGGGACGCGACGCTCGCGGCACTCGACCGCCTGATCGACGAATTGCCGGACCAGGTGCTCGACGCGGACGGAGCGCTCGCCGATCCCAGGCTCGCCGCCCTGGTCGCGACGGCGCGCGCGACGGATTTCGACGCACCCCTGGGACGGGTCGAGTTGGCGGAGGCGTGCCTGCGGTGCGGTTGGATCGGTCCGGCGAGTGCCCTGGCGCGCGACGTGGATCGCGCGGCGGAACCCGCGCTCGTCGAACGGGCTCGCACCGTCGAACGACGGGCCCTGGCCGCCGAAGCGCTCCTGGCCGAGCTCGCGCGCCTGCTCGAGTCGATCCTGGGCGAGGAGACCGTCTTCGACATCGGCGCGGTGCCGCTCGCGGACTGGGACGATCTCGGGCCGCCGAAGGCCGTGAGTTCGAAGCTGGATCTCGACGAACTGCTCGCGCGCATCGGCGAGTTGGTGGAGCGCTACGCCGCCGCGATCGGCTGGGACGACGAGGACCTCGGGGCCGCGGTCGCGAAGTCACCGGTGCTGCGCTTCGGTCCGTTCGGCGCGGTGCTCGTGCCCGGTCCGGTCTTCGTGGCGCGCGACGAGTTCCTCGGCGTCGGCGCGGCCGGTGAACGCGTCCCGGGCCTGGCGGACGTGCTCGATCGTCTCGGTCGCATGGCGCTCCTCGGTCAACCGCCGTTCGGCGAGGTGGACGGCACCGTCCTGCGACGACTGCTCGCGACCGAGCGTTCCGGCGAACACCTGGGCATGCCCTGGAGCGGGATGGTCATCCTGTGCGAGGGCGTCGACGCGGTGGGGCGGCGCAGTCGTTCGGGCCTCTCGATCTCCGGCGCGGCGCTGCACGAAGGCTATTGGGTCGACGTGGGGTCACAGCGCAGCGTGCTCGCGACCTGGCGCGGTTGGCAGCGCCTCGTCACCGAACGCGGCAGCGACTGGGCACGCGAGCGACTGGAGTCGTTCCAGCTGCCGCTCGACCTCGGCGCCGGTGGCGTCGAACGCTTCGAGCGTGCGCGCCTCGCTCCGTCGTTGCTCGCGGCCGAGGCCCTGCGGGTGGCGGTGCTGCTCGAGCGCGCGCAGGCGCGTCCGACCGACGCGCCCGCGGACGCCGACCTGGTCACGCTGACCGAACTGATCCAGGTGGTCGGCAACCACGAGGAAGGGCACCTCACCGACCGCACGCGCTTCCTGCCGCTCACGAAGAACCCGCTCGGCATCGCGGCGATCGCGATCGGCGAGGGCTTCTCGCCGCTCGGGCTCGAGCGCCGGCTCGAGTATCGCGCTCAGTTGGTTTCGCTCGCCACGGTGCCGGACCCGCGCCTGCCGCTCGTCGACCTGCTCGAGGCGGCCGCGGTGGACGCGCGCCTCGAGACCGTCCACGCCCACGCCTACCGGCGGCTGTTGGGCGACCTGCTGGAGCTCTGGAACGAACGGCTCGAGCGCGATCCCGACGCGTGGCCGACGGTGCGGCGCGACTGCTACCTCATGTACCAGGTGCACCGGCTCGCGCCTTCGGAGCTGCACGAGCTGGCACTCGAACTGGCGCGACGCGAAGGGCTGGTGGCGTCCGGGGCCGATTGATGCGACGGACTGCGCGTTCGGCGCGTCAGGGGCGGCCGTCCTCGACCATCCGCATGCGCGCGACCTCGACGCCGTCCACCGACTGGATCAACAGCACGGGCGGACCCGGTCGGTCGACCGCGAAGTGGAAGACGGTCTCCTCGGGCAGCCCGTCGGCCGTGCGACCGATGACGCGGTAGCTCCAGCAGTCGAACGTCCCGACCGGGACCGTCACGGTCGTGTGCTCGAGACGCGTCCCTGCAGCGGGGAAGTACGCGTGGCTGCGCAGTGTCGGCCAGTCCACGCGCACGCCCGGCGCGTCCGCGCCCTCTTCCTCGCCGTTCGCGCCCAGACCGACGACGCGGATCGAGACACTCGTCGCATCGGGATCGAAGAACTCGGTCCGAACCCGAGCGACGACTTCGCCGTCGGGGCCCAGCGTCTCGGTCACGAAGTACGCGCCGTCCGGGTGGCTGTCGCGGATCTGCTCGGCCGTGTAGGGCGGCGGCGCCATGTTCGGCACGTCGGCGGACGGGAACGGCGTGGTTCGCGTTCCGGCGCAGGCGGTGCACAGGACGAGAGCGAAGAGCGCAGCGGCGCGAGCGAGAGTCGACATGAAAGCGTTCGGGTGAGCGTGCGGGGAGGGGAGGACGACGTGCGAGCGATCAGCGCTGGGCGGCGATGGCCGTGCTGGCGGCCGCGAGCAGGTCCTCGAGACCGGCGTCGGTGTGGTCGCCCATGTGACCGATGCGGAAGGTCTTGCCCTTCAGGTCGCCGTAGCCGTTGCTGATCTTGAAGCCGGACTCGTCCAGGTGCTTCGCGAACGCGGCCACGTCGAGGTTCGAGGCCGCGATGCAGCTGACCGTGGCCGAGTTCCATTCCGCGCGGGCGGGGAAGGGACACAGGTCGTGCTCGGCGGCCCAGGCGATCGTGCGGTCGCGCAGTCGCAGGTGGCGAGCGAAGCGCTTGCTCCAGCCCTCGGCCGGCGTCGAGGCACCGCCTTCCAACAGCCCGACCGAGATCTGCTCGAGCTGGAGCGCGAGCGCCTGGTAGAGGCTGATCGCGGGCGTCGTCGGCGTCTTGCGCTGTTCCTGTCCGTCGAGCACGCGCAGCGGGTCGAGGTACCAGCTCCTGCGTTCGAGTCCGCGCGCACGTTCCTGGTAGCGCGCCGATGCGGCGCACAGGGCCAGACCCGGGGGCAGGGCGAGCGCCTTCTGGCTGCCGGTCAGAGCGAAGTCGATCCCGAGCGCATCGAGGTCGACCGGCTGTCCGGCGGCGAGCGTCACGCAGTCGGCCAAGAGATGCGTCTCGGGCGAGTTCTCGCGCAGTGCGGCGGCCAGCGGTCCGAGCGGGGTGACCACTCCGGTCGACGTCTCGTTGGCCACGACGGTGACCGCGTCGAACGGACCTTCGCGATCGATCGTCGCGAGCACGGTCTCGGTGTCGGGTGCGTGACCCCACACGACTTCGAGCGCGTGCGTGTGCTTGCCGAGCGTACGCGCGATCTCGTACCAACGCTTGGCGAACGCGCCGCCGACGACGGACAGCACGCGCTGACCACAGCCGTGCAGCGCGGCTTCCATCAGCGAGCTCGCGCTGCCGCTGGCCACACCGGCCCGCGCGCCGTTCGCCGGATCGAAGCCGAAGAGGTGCGGCAGGTGCGGATCGATGCGTTCGATCAGCTCGGCCATCTCGGGGGCGCGGTGCCCGATCATCGGCAGCGCCTGGGCGTCGAGAATCTCGTCGCGGACCTGAACGGGCCCGGGAATCCAGAGGATGGTCATCGGACGAGCGCCGCGAGTTCGTCGGGCGCGAAGAGGAGGGGGCGGAGTTCGTGGACGGACATGGCGTGGGCCGCGGCGCGCTCGAAGACGGCGGCGCGGCGTTCGACGGCGCCGAAGGCCACGAAGCGCTGGACGACGCTCGCGGCCTCGAGATCGGTGGCGCCGTCACCGACGAGGGCCACGCGGCCGAGATCGCGCTCGCGAACGAGGCGGCCGATCAGTTCGGGCTTGCCGCCGGAGCGCGCGAGCGGGCTCGTGCGTTCGAAGTCGGCGAAGGTGCCGTCGGGCGCGAACGTGACGTCGACGGCGAAGGTGTCGTTCACCGCCACGCCGAGATGTTCGGCGACGGCGGCGACCGCGGGCAGGAGGCCACCCGAGACGATCAGCACGCGCTTGTTCGCCGCCTGCAGATCGCGGACCAGCTCGGCCATGCCACGGACGAGTCGCTCGACGTACAGCCCTGCGACGCGCTCGAGGTCCGCGCGCGTGGGGCGCACGCGTTCGAGCCGCAGGCCGTACACGTCCTCCAGCGGAACCTCGCCGACCATGGCGCGGTTCGTGAGTTCGGCCAGCGCGGCGCGGTGCTCCTCGCCGACCAACTCGTCGATGCCTTCGATCTCCGAAAGGGTCGAGTCGCAGTCGAAGACGACCGTGTCGTAGGGCGGCGGCGCGTCGGCGACGGGCATGGTCACGGGTGTGCTCTCGGCGGCGGTCACGGGTGCACGCAGCGGACCCAGCGGATCGGCTCGATCGACTCCAGGTCGGCGATGACCTCGCGTTCGGGCGTGCGATCGAGGCGCAGGAAGGCCGAGGCCAGACCGTCGGGGCGTTGGCTCGACAGACCGAGGTCGACGCGGCGGATGTTGACGCCGTGTTCGCCGAGCGTCGTGCCGATCTTGCCCAGCACGCCCGGCTGGTCCTCGTGGCGCGTCAGGAGCAGCGGACCCTCGGCCAGAAGGTCCACGTGCACGCCGTCGATGCGCGTGAAGTGCGGCTCGTTGCCGAACAGAGCGCCGCGCACCTGCACGCCGCCCTCCTTGCACTCGACGCGCACGAGCAGGTGACCGTCGTGGTAGATCGACTCCTCGTCGCAGCTCGCGAGCACGTGGATGCCGCGTTCCTTCGCGAGCAGCGGCGCGTTCACGAAGTTGACGCCGCCGCCGACCACGTGGCGCAGCACGCCGACCAGGACCGCCAGTTCGAAGGCCTGCGTGCCGAACTCGGCCAGCGCGCCACCGGCGGTGATCTCGACCTTGTTCGCGGGGCCTTCGAGACCCTGGACCGCGAAACTGCCCATGCGCTCGGCGAGTTCGAGTGCCGGCGCGATGCGCTGCATGTCGGCGGCGCCGAAGGTCGGCATGTTGACCGCGTTGCGCGCCACGCCGTCGAGCAGGTAGTCGGCCAACTGCTCCGCGATCATGTCGGCGACGCGGTCCTGGGCCTCGGCGGACGATGCGCCCAGGTGCGGCGTGACGACGACCTTCTCGTGGGTGAGCAGCGGGTTGTCCGCGGCCGGCGGTTCGACCTCGAGCACGTCGAGCGCCGCGCCCGCGATCTCGCCCGCGTCGAGCGCTTCGAGCAGCGCGGCCTCGTCCACCACGCCGCCGCGCGACGTGTTGACGATGTAGGCCGTGTTCTTCATCGCACGCATCGCTTCCGCGCCGACCATGCCGCGCGTGGAATCGAGCAGCGGCACGTGCAGGCTGATGAAGTCGACCTGCGGCACGAGCTCGGCGAACGGGACCAGTTCGACGCCCGCGATCGGCGAGCCCTTGCCGGCCGACTCGAGGTACGGATCGTGCGCGATGACGCGCATGCCGATACCCAACGCGCGCTCGGCGAGCAGTCCACCGACGCGCCCGAGCCCGACGATGCCGAGCGTCTTGCCCGTCATCTCGGCGCCCATCAGGCCCTTCTTGTTCCACGAGCCTTCGCGCACGCGGCGCGTCGCGGCCGGGATGTGGCGTGCGAGCGACAGGCACAGCGTCAACGCCAGTTCGGCCGTCGACAGCGTGTTGCCACCGGGCGTGTTCATCACGACCACGCCGCGCTCGGTGGCTGCGGTGCGATCGATGTTGTCCACGCCGATACCCGCGCGGCCGACGGCTTTCAGGCGCGTCGACGCTTCGAGCACCGGGCGCGTGATCTTCGTCGCCGAACGCACGACGCAGGCGTCGAACTCGGTGACGGCTTCGCACAGGGCGGCTTCGTCGAGGCCGAGGCGCGTTTCCACCTCGAGGCCACGGGCTTGCAGGATCTGGACGGCGGACGGAGCCAACTCGTCGCAGATGAGGACGCGGGGAACGCCTGTCACGGGAGTCACGCGGGGGAACGGGCCGGTGGGGTCGGCGGACAGTGGGGGAGCGCCCGCCGTGGGGGAGTCGGGTCGCGGGACCCGGAGTCCGCGGAGGGTAGCGAGCGCGGCGCGGCGCCGACCGTCGCGCCCCGATCAATGTGCGCACGGGTCGCGCTCCCAGGACGGCCGCGCCGCGCAGCTCGCCGGCCCCGTTCCGACAGGGCCCGTGCCGCGCGGCGACGTAGAAGAGTCCAGTCCTGTCGTGCGCTCCGCGAGCGTCGTTCGTCCGCGCCGCTCCGCCCGATGGCGGCGTTCCGCTCGCCCGCGCCCCTAGCCGCGCAGGGCCGCCCGCAAGAGCGCATCCAGATCGTCGGTCCCGACCTCCTTCGCGGCGCGCTCGGCCGCCTTCTTCGCTTCCTTCTCGGTGAAGCCGATCGAGATCAGTGCGGTCATCGCGTCGTCGAGCGGGGGCAGGTCGCCGCCGCCGGTCGCGTCGCCCTCGACCTGCGGACCGAAGCGATCGGACAGGTCGAGCAGGATCTGCTCGGCGGTCTTCTTGCCGACGCCCTTGAGCCTCGTGAGGCGCGCGGCGTCCTTCGCGCGCACGCAGGCGATGAACTCCTCGCGGTCCATGCCGGACAGGATCGCGATCGCCATCGCCGGTCCGACCCCTTTGACCTTGAGCAGTTGGCGGAACAGGTCGCGCGCCGCACGCGTGTCGAAGCCGTACAGGGAGTGGCTGTCCTCGCGCACGACCTGGTGCACGTGGACGATGGCCTCGCTGCCGCTCGTGAAGCGCGTGCCGGCCGGGACGATCAGGGCGTAGCCGACGCCCGCCGCCTCGAGGACGATCGTGGTGGGGCGGCTCTCGGCGATGGTGCCGCGCAGGTACTCGTACATGGGAGCGGTCGGGCGTTCGGAGTCGTGGACGGCCGTGGTGGTCGATCGGGCGCGAGGCGCTCAGGTTCGGCGTCGCGAAGGCGCGCGCGGCCGTCCGCGATGATGCGTTCGGTGCGCCGCCAATGCGAGCGGCGGGGCGAGCGCCGTTCGCGCTCGCCCCGCCGCTGATTCGGTTCGGGTCAGCCGCGCACTCGACGCGCCCGCGACCCTCACCGGGCCGTCACTCGCCGGTCAACTTGAGGTTGTGCTCGGCCAGCTTGCTGCGCAGTTCCTGCAGCGACGTGTTGCCGAAGTTCGGCATCCCGAGCAGCTCGTCGGCCGAGTGCTTGATGATGTCGCCCAGAGTCAGGCAGCCGAGCGACTCGACCGTGCGGCGCGCGCGGATCGACAGCTGCAGGTCCGTGATCGAGCGGTTGCGGGGATCGGAGTCCTCGCCCACGGGACGGCGGGCGCGCGCTTCGATCGAGGCGACGGCCTCTTCGCGCGGCATGCCGAGTCGCAGGCCCTTCGTGCGCAGGATCTCCTTGATCTCGTTGAGGGAGGTCTCGCCGAAGTTCTTGTAGGAGAGCAGTTCCTGCTCGGTGCGGCACACCAGGTCGCCCAGGGTGTGGATCTGCATCTTGGACAGGCAGTTGCGCGCGCGCACCGACAGTTCGAAGTCGGTGATCGGGATGCGCAGGATCTGGTTGAGCTTGTCCTCCTTCCGCTCGAGATCCTCGTCGTAGAACATGTCCATCGCCGAACGCGCGTCGGCGAGGTACAGGCGCGCGCGTTCGTCGGTCGGATCCAGACGCGCCACCATGTCGTAGATGGCGGCGGCTTCCTCGTCGCGGCTGTGGTCCTCGAGCAGGACGCCGTAGTTCAGCATCATCGGCCGGTCGGCGATCTTCAGCTGGACGGCCATCTGGTAGCACTCGAGTGCAACGCTGTCGAGACCGGCGCGATCGGCCAGGTAGGCGGCGCGGAAGAGGTTGCCGCGCAGGGTCGGGTCGAGGTCGCGGGCGGCCAGGTAGTGCTCGAGCGCCGACTGGGTGTCGTTCATGAACTCGGCGCGGCGGCCCTGCAGGTAGCGGCCTTCGGCGCTGTCCGCGAAGTCGTCGGGCGCGCCCTTCAGCATCTCCTCGACGAGGGCGGCGACGTCCGTGTCGGGGGCCTCGATGAGCTTGGCCTCGAGCTGCGCCTCGAGCGCACCGCCGCGCGGGCGAGCCACGTCGGGGTAGGAGTCGGACAGGCGCTTGAACAGCGGCAGGGCCTCACCCGGACGGCCGAGGGCCATCAGCGCCTTGGCGCGCGTGTAGTCGGCCACGTCGTCGCCCTGGTGGGGGGCGAGCAGCGCGACGCACTTCTCGTAGTCGGACAGCACCCAGGCGGCGAGCCCCTTGCGGCGGCCCTCCTCGCCGGTGTCCGCCTTGGACTTCATCTGCGATTGGAAGTTCGCGCGCTCCTTCGCGGTCGCGAGCACCATGGTGCGTCCGTTCTGGAGCAGCGCGAAGGTCGGGTTCTCGTCGGTGAAGAGCTCGAACGCGGGCTCGTCGATGGTGGCGGTGGCCTCGGTCATGGATCGTTGGGGGCTGGTCGAGCGGTGGTGAGCGAAGCGGTGCAGCGAGAGCGGACGGTGCCCTCGGAGCCTGCCGCCGCGCGGGCGCCGGTGGTGGGCGACCGTCCTACGGATCCCCATTTGGATCCGCGGCCGGCGGTGGGGCCCACGGGCCGGTCCTTGGCGCCCCTGTTCTGGGGTTCGTCGAGCGCAGCCGGACCGCGGATAGTAGTGACCGGGCGCGGAGTGCGCAAATGCACGGCTCGCGCCGAGTCGGCCCGTTCCCGGGTCGGATGGCTCGGCCCGCCCGCTCCGTCGTGCCGGGCGGTCCGGCCCCGCGGCTAGAGTCGCCGCGAGGGCTGCACCGGCGGCCCCGAAGAACGACGAGGGCGCGCCGATCGAGGCCGCGCCAGGGACGAACGGAGCGAAGCGGCGATGGACAAATTCGTGGTGGAGGGAGGCGTGCGCCTCGACGGTCGGGTGACCGCGGCGGGCGCCAAGAACGCCGTGCTGCCCATGATGGCGGCCGCCCTCCTGGGGGACGGTCCGCTGCGGCTCGAGCGCGCCCCGCACCTGTCCGACGTCCGCACCATGCTCAAGGTCCTCGAGGGCCTGGGCTGCGAGGGCCGCCAGGAGGAGGACGGCACGGTCGTGCTCGAGACGAAGGGCGAGCCCAACGTCGTCGCCCCCTGGGAGCAGGTCCGCAAGATGCGCGCGAGCGTCTGCGTGCTGGGCCCCCTGACGGCGCGTGCTCACCGGGCCGAGGTCAGCCTGCCGGGCGGCTGTGTCTTCGGCGTGCGTCCGATCGACGTGCACCTGCGGGGCCTCGAGGCCCTGGGCGCGCGCGTGACGATCGAGAAGGGCTACGTGAAGACCGAGGCGCCGGGTGGCTTGAAGGGCGCCGAGGTCTTCCTGGGAACCGCCTTCGGTCCGTCGGTCACCGGCACCATGAACGTGATGATGGCCGCGACCCTGGCGAAGGGCCGCACGGTCATCCACGGCGCGGCCTGCGAGCCCGAGGTGGCGGACCTGTGCCGCTGCCTGGTGGCGATGGGCGCGAACATCGACGGCATCGGTTCGCCGCGCCTCGTGATCGAAGGCGTCGAGCGTCTGGGCGGAGCGACCCACCGCGTGCTCGCCGACCGCATCGAGGCGGGGACGTACCTGGTGGCCGGCGCGATCACCGGCGGCCGCGTGCGCGTGGACGACTGCCGCCCCGGACAGCTGGCCGCGCTGACCGACCGCCTGCGCGAGGCGGGTTATGGCGTCGAGCGCGGCGACGACTGGATCGAGGTGCACGGCGAGGGCTTCGGCCAGCGTCCGCGTCCGACCGACGTGACGACCCAGCCGTTCCCCGGTTTCCCGACGGACCTGCAGGCCCAGTGGATGGCGCTGATGTGCCGCGCCGAGGGCGTGAGCCTGGTGACCGAACGCATCTATCCCGACCGCTACATGCACCTGCCCGAGCTGGTGCGCATGGGGGCGCGCATCCGCCGTCAGGAGGCGACGGCGGTCGTCGAAGGCACGCCGCGCCTGTCCGGTGCGCCGGTGATGGCGAGCGACCTGCGCGCGTCGGCGGCGCTGGTGCTGGCGGGGTTGGTCAGTGACGGCGTGACCGAGGTGCACCGCGTGTACCACATCGATCGCGGCTACGAGCGGATCGACGATCGGTTGAGGGCGTTGGGGGCGAAGGTGCGAAGGGAAGAGGGCGGGGAGTAGCGCGTACGGCCTCACAGAGTCGGGCACCAACTCGTCGATCGACGGATCGGTGCCTGGCTCCGTACCTGGCGACCGCATTGAGCACTCCGTGCCCTGCATCGCGAAACCCAGGCCTAGCCGCACCGAATCATGGCGCTTCAACGAATGCCACGCAGTTGTTGCGCCGTGTGTGGCTCTTCTCCGGTACTGCGGAGCCATCTCCTGCCCAGGGCCCTCTATTCTCGGCTCCGCGGAGACGAAGTAGTCATTGGGCCTGTTCGGGTTGAGAGAGGACGAGCCAACACGAGCTCCAAACAGGTTGCGATTCCGCTGCTGTGTGGGCCAAGCGAGCAACGCCTCGGCCTGATCGTAGACCGACCTGCTTGCGAGTTTGCCGAAGGTGGGAGCCGAAGCCGGCAAGCGCTGCAAGAGATCCGTAGCGCGCCAACGGCTGCTCGGCTGCAAGGTGCTCTCGTCAAGGATGCTGGCGACCTCAAGTCCATTTCGTCGCTGGTGCGTTTCGGGCTCTCAGTGCTTCTGAGGTGGGACTTGGGAGGAGAAGCATGGATGTGCTCAAGGGCTTATCCGAGCCTTGGTCCCTTCCGTGGTCCCATACAGAGCGCGCTGTTCCACGACAGTGCCTTTCCTGAGCGAGTCTCCGTGGATCTTGCATTTCTGGCTCCTTCGACAATGCCTTCGACGAACATGCTCGTTCTTCCCGAGGTCAAAAGGCGGCAAGGCCCCTTCGTTTCAGACTGGTGGATCCCTGGGATCTACTTCCGAGTCAGTGTCGGTCGGAGCAAGGGCGCGGACTCTCTCTCGCACTGCAGGGTCCTCCTTGTCGACGATCCACTCAAGTTCGCGCCTTACAGAGAGGCGGCACGAAGTGTCGTGTCCGCATCGCGGCATGGAAAGCTGGCGAAGTGGGTCGACAGCCAGAATTGAGGTCTACGGGCTCGGGCACCGGCCCGTCGATCGGCCGACACGACGGGCCGCACGAAACGGTCAGACTCCGTATCGCGTCGCGATACTCCGATTCACGCCGGTCGGCTAGAATTCGAGTCTGATCCACGGCCCCTCGCCAACCATGAATCGAATCACGCTCGCCCTTGCCGCCGCGGTCGTCACGACCGGCCTCGTCCTCTTCGTCGCCACGCGCGACGCGCACGCCAGGCCGCCCGCGCTGCCGCCGGTCGAACTGCCCGCGGCGTGGTCCCAGGTTGAGGGAGAGTCGCTCGCGCAGCGCTATCCCGAACTCGTGGACCTGGTCGTCGCGGACGGGCACACGCTCGCGGACCTCGACCTCGAGACCTGCGACCCGCAGCTGATCGATGCGTTCCTCACTGCCACGTGGCGTGTCGCGAACGGCATGCAGACCGAGCTCGTCGCGTCGCTCGAGAGCGCTGGCGTCGAGCTCGGATCGCGTCTGATCTCACGGGACCTGGCGCGTGAGCGCTTCGAAGCGAACCCGCACGCCTACTTCGTCGCGTACAGCTCGCCGCGGAGCTTCGGAGGTCGCGGCTTCATCGACATCGCGGGTGAAGCGTCCCCGGAGCTGTTCGCGTGCCAACGCCTGTCGGCGGAGCTCTCGACCCACCCGCGTCGCGAGGCCGCTCTGGTCGGGGCGATGTACGCGCCGCCGATGACGACGAGGACCGACAGTTCCGGTCGTGAATCGACCGTGTACCCGCAGGTCGAGCGCTGGGAGCGCGAGGGTCCGAGCCAGCGTCTGGTGGGCTACGACGCGACCGACCACGTCGTCATGCACATCGCCGGCGGTTGTGTCGGCGTGCCCTAGCGGGATTCGGAGCCGGGCACACGGAGACCGGCACCGACTCGTCGATCGACCGACACGATCGACCGCGCGAACCGAGCGGGCACGGGGAACCGCAGACGAGGCCGTCGGCCGTTCGAGCGCGCAGCGATCGCGAGTCCGTCCGATTTCTCTCGTTTCCCTGGCAGCTGGCGACGAGGGTTCACGCCACCTGGGTCGTACGCGCCCGCCTCGCTCGGCGAAGCGGCGCTCTCGATCCCCCGGAACGTGTTCCGACGGCCCCGACCCAACTGCCATGCGCCCGCACCTTCGTCTCGCTCTGCCCCTCGGTCTCGTGCTCGCCGCCTGCTCCGGCCCGCGCACCACGGTCCTCGTCGAGGGCGCAGCTTCGACCGCGGGCAGCCGCTCCGCGCGCGTCTTCGACGGCGACCTCCTCCTGCGCGAAGGCGGCCGCACGGTGCTGATCGAGGACGCCATCGCGCCGGACGGACCGCTCGAGTTCAGGACCACGCGCCGCGCCTGGACGTTCGACCTGCCCGACGGCGAGCTGGTCTGGAACGCGGACGGCGTTCGCGTCGGCGATCGGGTGCACGCGCTCGAAGCGCCCGGTGCGCTCGTGCTCGACGCGCGCGGCCAGCGACTCGAGTCGGAACCGCTCGAACCGCACTACCTGATCGGTGCGATCCACCGCGACGTGACGACCGATTCGGCCGCAGCGCAGGTCTGGTTCGACCGCGGCCTGGCGCTGTGCTTCGGCTTCAACCACGCCGAAGCGGTGGACTGCTTCCAGCGCGCGATCGAGCTCGATCCGGGCTGCGCGATGGCTCACTGGGGCGTCGCCTACGCGCTCGGCCCGAACTACAACAGCCCGGTGATCGACGACGCGTCGAGCCTGGCCGCCTTCGCCGCGATCACGCGCGCCCGCGCCGAGCTGGACGACGAGTCCGACGTCGAGCGCGCGCTGGTCGAGGCGCTCTCCACGCGCTTCTCCGCCGAACCGCCCGCCGATCGCACCGGCCTCGACGCCGACTACGCCGTCGCCATGCGCCGGGTCGCCGCGCGCTTCCCCGACGACCGCGACGTGGGCGCGCTGATGGGCGAGTCGGTCATGCAGCTGCGCCCCTGGAACCTGTGGTCGCACGACGGCGTCGCCGCGCCCGAGTTGGCCGAAGTGCGCGCTGTTCTCGAAGCCGGTCTCGAGCGCTGGCCCGACCACCCGGCGCTGTGCCACCTCTACATCCATGCGATGGAAGCGGGTCCCGAAGTCGAGCTGGCCCTGCCCGCCGCGCGCCGACTCGAAGGCCTCGCGCCGGGTCTCGGTCACCTGGTGCACATGCCGAGCCACACCTACGTCTGGACCGGTCACTACGACGACGTGGTGCGCACGAACCTCGCCGCGGTGAAGACCGACGACGCCTACGCGGCCGCCACTCAGCGCCAGGGCATGTACACGGCCTACCGCATCCACAACTACCACTTCGTGGCCTACGGAGCGATGTGGGAAGGGCGGCGCGAGTTGGCGCTCGAGCACGCGCGTGCGATCCCCGCGCAGATCTCGTCCGAGGAGCTGGCGGCGATCCCGGACCTGTTCGACGTGTTCCACGCCACGCCGTACCACGTGATGGTGCGCTTCGGCATGTGGGACGAGCTGGTCGCCGAACCCGATCCGGGCGCGGAACTGCCGGCGACGCGCACGATCTGGCACTACGCGCGCGGCGTCGCGTTCGCAGCGCTCGGACGCGTGGACGAGGCCGAAGCCGCGCAGGCCGCCTTCCGTGCTTCGCGCGAGGACGTGCCCTCGACGCGCGTCCTGTTCCAGAACCCGGTCGAGCTGGTCTACGACGTGGCCGAAGCCTTCCTCGAGGGCGAGATCGAGTACCGCAAGGGCAACTTCGACGCCGCGTTCGCGAGCCTGCACGAAGCGGTCGCGCTCGACGAGAAGCTCAACTACGACGAGCCGTGGGGCTGGATGGAGCCGACGCGCCACGCGCTGGGTGCGCTGCTCGCCGAGCAGGGCTGGCACGAGGAGGCCGTCGAGGTCTACCGGGCCAATCTCGCGCGCTATCCCGAGAACGGTTGGGCGCTGTACGGCCTGTCGAAGAGCCTCGCGGCCCTCGGTCACACCGAGGAAGCCGCCGCGGCCCGTGCGCGCTACGACGTGGCCTGGGCCCGTGCCGACACGCCGCTGTTCGCCGCCTGCATGTGCGCGAACGGCAAGTAGCGGCGGCGCGCGACCTAACGGTGTCGCACTCCACTGTGCTGGTCGACCGACCAGCACTGTGGTATGCGACACCGTACAGCCCGTCAGCGAACGTCTACCGGCCCGATCTCGCAGGTCGTCGTGGTGCCGTGCGTGACGACGACGACGCGCGTCGCCACCAGGTCGAAGTGCGGTGTGATCAGGGCGAGCGTGTACTCACCCGGCAGCAGGTGGTCGATCGTGAACGCTCCGTCCTGGACCGGCGCGCTCGGCCAGAACTGTGAAGCGCTCGCGAGCAACGCGGGTCGCTGAGGGTCGTCGTGGAGTTCTGCATCCAGGCCATCGATCGTGGGTATCGCTAGGACCCGTGGATCGAGCGTTTCGAGGGCGACATCGATCCGTCCCACGACATTCCCTTCGCCCGGGCCTGTGATGTGCACCGTCTCCCCGCGTGGAAGCTGGACGGCCGTGACGTGCATGCCCCCCAGAGTCTCGGCCCGTACCCAGTAGTGCGATCGGTCGGAGAACGAGTAGACGTCGAATCCGCTCGCATGCACGCCCACTTGGTCGAACAGTTCGCTCCACTGTCCGAATTCATAGTCGCTCACCACGATCCGCAGCGGTACAGGTGTCGAGAGCACCACGGAACCGAAGTGGGGAGGAGGAGTGGGTTCGAGCACCCCGAGATCGAGGACGCCGGCGTCGGGGAACCCGACAGCGGTCGTCATCGAAGGCAGCGACTCCAAGACGTAGGGGAAGCTCAAGTGGTCCGTAGTCGACCCGTCGTTCGGGCTCCACCAGAGGCGGACGAGAAGCTCTTCGCCGATCCAACGATCGCTCAGGCCAACGGCGACTTCGAACGTCCCGTCATCCGAGTCCTGCAGGTGCGGCATGACGTACTCGCCGCCACGGCTGGCGCGCTGGACCACCATCAGCACGTCCTGCAGCTTCGCTCCGCTCGGTAACGCGACCGTGCCGCGGAGGATGACACTCAATGAGTCGTGCTCTCCCTCGACGATCGCATCGGCGGGACGCGGCGCCGCGCAGGCGGTGAGGAGGCTCGTGACGAGTCCGAAGCAGATCGCGAGCGCACGCGGCACGCGCCGCCCCGCCGAGCGGCGTCCGAGAGAGCGCGGCAGCACGCTCACCCCGCCGTCGCCGTCTGGGTCAGCGTCATCTCGCCCGCCCAGGTCGCGGTGCCGGCCACGAACTCGAACTCGCCGAGGCCGGGCAGCTCGATCACGAAGCGGCCGTCGATGCCGAGCTCGAACCGAAGCGGCAGTTCCATGTGGTGCAGGTGGTGACCGTCCTGGTCCCAGGCGAACTCGCCCTCGCCCTGCATCTGGATCGTGACGATCAGCTCGATCGTCGGGACCGGGCCTTCCTCGCCGCCGCCTTCGGCCTCCATCTCGGCAAGGACCAGCTCGGTCAAGAGCGCCCCCACGTCCATCGAGATCGACTCGTCCACCTCGAGGTCGAAGACCGCCAGCGCGCGACCCGAGTTCTCGTCGGGGCGGAACGACTTGAACAGCATCTGCGCGCTCACGCTCTCGAACGCGTTCTCGAGTTCGCCGAGCAGCGTGTCGATGAACGCGCCGGTGCTCGCGTCGTCCTCGGACGCGCTCGATCGCATCTGATCCAGCAGCGCCTCGGTCTCGAACAGCGGCAGGACGGTCGCGACGAAACCGTCGAGGCCGAGTTCCACGTCCCAGCGCGCATCGGGCTCTGGCGCACCGGTGGGCAGGAGGTGCAGGTGATCCATGTCGACCCGCAGGCCGGCGAGCATCTTCTCGTCCTCGGCGTCGGGCTCCTCGTCGCCGACCAGCGTGCGGGTGTAGTCGCCCGCGTCCTCGTCCCACGCGAAGCGCACCGTCCTTCGATCCTCGTCGTCGTCGTCCATGGACTCGCCGTCGAGGCGGCTGTCGACCATGGTCCGCACGAACGCGAGCGCGCGGCCGCGGCGCGAGCGCTCGAAAGCGTCCTCGACGTCGAACTCGAGCTGCCACTCGCCGCCCAGAGCATCGGGGTCGAGGCTCTCGTCGAGGTCCGCCGGCTCGATCGGCTCGCCGGCCTGGGTCAGTGCGTAGTCCGCGACCTGGAGCTCGAGCGCGACCGACACGGTGCGCTCGAGGCGCGCCCCGTCGGCGGGCTGGAAGTAGACCTCGTCCCCGGCGAGGACCGAGCCGAGGAGTCCGGCGCCGAGCAACCAGGGACCGACCCGGCGGGGGGCGGAGAGGACGGTCGCGGTGAACGCGGTGGCGAGCGTGGTCATGGAGCGGGTTCCAGGGAGGTGGCGCGGAGCGCGGCAGGGGGAGGTGGGGGGCGGGACCCGGGCATCCTAGCGGCGGCCCGCGGGTGGGGGCTGCGCGGGTCCGGTCGAGGGGCGCCGACCCGTTGCGAGAGAGGCGGAAGCGGCCGGTTCGTGCGGTGTCGAACCCACACGCGGTCACCGGTTGGGACGACGTGCCGGAGCCGCTCGCACACGTGCTCCGGCACGTCGCGTCCACCGGCGCTGCGACGGGTGTGCGCCACCGCGTGCCGCTGCGCGCGCTCCCGGCCCCGAACCGATCACGACCCGCGACTTCCCACGGGCCGCGGCGTCCGCGTCCGCTATCCTCGTCGCCCCATGCTCGACGGACTCACAGCCAAACTCGGAGGCGCCCTCGGCCTGTTCAAGGGCCAGCGCGAACTCACCGACGCCAACATCGAGGAGGGCCTCGCGGCCGTCCGGCAGGCCCTGCTCGAGGCCGACGTCCACTTCAAGGTGGCGCGCGACTTCGTGGAGTCGGTCCGCACGCGGGCCCTCGGCGCCGGGCGCATCCAGGACAAGTCGGTCTCGGCCTCCGACCAGTTCGTGCACGCCGTGCACCGCGAACTCGTCGAGCTGATGGGCCCGGAGGACGCCAAGCTCGTCTTCGCGTCGAACGGCCCGACCGTGATCCTGATGGCCGGTCTGCAGGGCGCGGGCAAGACGACGACCTGCGCCAAGCTCGCCAAGCACCTGGTCACCAAGCTCGGCAAGCGCCCGCTGCTCGTCGCCGCCGACATCAAGCGCCCGGCCGCCGTCGAACAGCTGCGCGTGCTCGGTCGCCAGCTCGACCTGCCCGTCTACCACGAGGACGGGCTCGAGCCGCCGGTGCTGTGCGAACGCGGCCT
Organism: Rohdeia mirabilis; assembly: GCA_007750655.1. Lineage (GTDB taxonomy): Bacteria > Planctomycetota > UBA1135 > UBA1135 > Rohdeia > Rohdeia mirabilis. Next base: position 3,021,664 of record CP036290.1, on the reverse strand, counting down.
GAAGGAGGCCATCCGCACCGGTCGCGACGTGGTGATCCTCGACACGGCGGGTCGCCTGCACGTGGACGACGAGCTGATGGAAGAGCTCGCCGCGATCGCGAAGCGCACGAAGCCGCACAACCAGGTGCTCGTCGTGGACGCGATGACCGGTCAGGACGCGGTGCGTTCGGCCGAGTCCTTCCACCGCAAGCTCGCGCTGACCGGCGTCGTCCTCACCAAGCTCGACGGCGACGCGCGCGGTGGTGCGGCGCTGAGTCTGAAGGCCGTCACCGGTCGCCCGATCCTGTTTGCGGGCGTCGGCGAGAAGATCGACGACCTCGACGCCTTCTCGGCCGAGCGCATGGCCGGCCGCATCCTCGGCATGGGCGACGTCGTCGGCCTGGTCGAGACCGCCCAGGCGAAGATCGACGAGGGCGAGGCGCAGGCGCAGTTCGAGAAGATGGTGATGGGCACCTTCACCATCGAGGACATGCTCGCCCAGCTGCGCATGATCCAGAACCTCGGGCCCATGAAGAAGGTGCTGGGGATGATGCCGGGCATGGGCGACGCGCTGAAGAACGTCGACATGGACGACAAGCACATCAAGCGCATCGAGGCGCTGTGCACGTCGATGACGGTGAAGGAGCGCCTGCAGCCGGACCTGCTCGACATGAGCCGCCGGCGTCGCATCGCGCGGGGTGCGGGCCAGGACGTGGCCGACGTCAACGCACTGCTCAAGTCCTACAAGGGCATGAAGCAGATGATGAAGCAGATGAACAAGATGGGCCTCGGCGCGGCGATGGGCGGCAAGGCCAAGCGCCAGGCCCTGGCCGGGATGAGTCCGACCGGCGAGCTGTCCGGCGACTTCGGCGGACCGGGCCTGATGGGGCGCCTCGGTGGCGCGGCCAAGGGTCTGGGCGGCGCGGCGAAGGGGCTCGGGTCCCTGGTCGGACTGGGCGGTGGCGGCGGTCTGCCGGAGGGCTTCGACCCGTCCATGCTGGGCGGCGGCGGGGGAGCTGGCGGGTCGGGTGGCGCGCGCCGACCGCAGCCCGCGCGCGACAAGTCCAAGGAGAAGGCGAAGCGCAAGCAGAAGCAGAAGAACCGCAAGAAGCGCTGATCCGAGCGGAATCGGAGGGCGTTCCGCGGCTCGAGGGGCGGTCGGTAGGTAGGTAGGTCGGTCGGTCGGCGAGGCGGTAGGGCGGTCGAGCGGCGAGTCGGCGCGAGACGCGATGTGTCGGTCGACCAGCCAACTGGAGTCGCACTCCGTACGCCCCGCCCGCCCAGGACACCGCACTCCCAGGACACCGGGAGCCTTGCCCGGCCCCCGACGGTTCCCTATGCTCTTCGCCCCTCGACGGGCGCCGGGCCCGTCGAACCCCTCCGCACCGGTGCTCACGCGCCACCGCGGGGAAGTCCGTTCGCGCGTCCCGGCCTCCGTGCGCGATCGGTGACCGTGGCTGGCCCGTCCGGTGCTCACTTCGTGGGTGCAGGCGCGGCGCCCGAGCCGACACTCCCTCACCACAGCTACCAGCACTCGAACCACCATGGCCGTCGTCATCCGCCTCAAGCGCATGGGTCGTCGCAACCACCCGACCTACCGCATCACCGTCGCCGACTCCCAGAAGCCCACCGACGGCCGCACCCTCGAGAACCTGGGCGTCTACGACCCGATCCACCCGCGGCCCGAGTTCCGCGAGAAGATCGACGTCGAGCGCGCCCGCCACTGGCTGTCGGTCGGAGCCAAGCCGAGCCACACGGTCCAGAACATCCTCAAGCGCGCGGGCGCGTTCGAAGGCGTCGCCGCCAAGCCCAAGCGCGCGCGCGACGGCCGCTCGAAGGAGACCAACAAGTCCAAGCGCCGCGCCGCCCTCAAGGCCGGTCGCGAGCAGGCCAAGGCCGCCCGCCGCGATGCGCGCGTGGCCGCCAAGAAGGCTGCTGCCGCCGCCGCTGGCGAAGCGTCCGCCGAGTAGCACCGTTCTCTCGTCGGTGCCCGCTCCGGGATCCGGTCCACGTCGCGCTGCGTCGTGAACGGGCCCCGGAGGCCAGGACCCGGCGCACGAAGTCCGTTGCCGCGTGCGCCGTGTTCCGGCGCGCCGAACTCGTGTCGCGTCGCACGCGCCGCCTCCTCTCGGCGGCGCGCCCACCCTTCGGTCGCACGTTCGTCGCGGCCGTCCACTCGCACTCCGCCCGACTCTCGTGAGCAAGAAGGCCGATTTCCTCGAGCGGTTGCTCGACACGCACCAGCCGCGCCGCCCGTTCCCCGAGTCCGAAGTCGCGGAGTTCAACCCGCTGGAGCAGGGGCTCTTGATGGTGCTGCTGCGCCACATGACCCAGTCCCAGGCCGAGGCCAGCATCAAGGCGCTCCAGAAGGCCTACGAGGACTGGAACGAGCTGCGCGTCAGCCAGGCCCAGGAGATCGCCCAGCACTTCCGCACCTCCACGCGGAAGAAGGGCTACGACAAGCTGCAGTCGTTCCGTGAGGTCGCGCTCGACCTCAAGGAGTACATCCAAGAGGTCTACCAGCAGACGCACAGCATCGCGCTCGACCGCTTGGTCGCCGATGTGAACGACGCCTGGAAGATGCTCGAGAAGATGCCGGTGACGGGCATCGCCGGCGGCGCGTACCTGATGTGGGTGGCGAACCGCGAGGTGCCGGTGCACGCGAACCTCGTCAAGCTCCTCGACAAGCTCGACCTGGTCACCAAACCGGGGACCGGACGCAACGCGGTCGCCGCGGTGTCCGCCCTCGTTCCCAAGGGGCGCGAGCGCGAGTTCACGATCGTCATGTACGACGTGCTCGAGCACTGGGAGGACGAGGAGAACCCCTCCTACGTGTCGAACCCGATCCTCCAGGAGACCGCTTTCGGCAAGAAGGCGTTCGTGGAGCGCGAGACCGCGCGGGCCAAGGCGGACGCGGCGCGCCAGAAGGAGGAGGAGCGCATCAAGAAGGAGGAGGAGCGCGAACGCAAGCGCATCGAGGCCGAGGAGAAGAAGCGCATCGCCGCCGAGAAGGCCGCGCGCAAGGCCGAGGAGGCCGCTCGCAAGAAGGCCGAGCAGGAGGCCGAGAAGAAGCGCGCGATCGAGGCCAAGAAGGTCGCGGCCGAGAAGGAGCGCAAGGAGCGCGAGGCCGCCAAGAAGAAGGAGGCCGCCGCCAAGGAAGCCGCGAAGAAGAAGGCTGCCGCCGCGGCGAAGGTCGCTGCGAAGAAGGAAGCCGCCAAGAAGGCTGCAGCCAAGAAGGCCGCGGCGAAGAAGGCGTCCGCGAAGAAGTCCTCGACCAAGAAGTCCTCCACGAAGAAGCCTGCGTCCGCGAAGGCGGCGGCGAAGCGCCCGACGACCAAGAAGTCGGTCGCGAAGAAGGCCCCGGCGAAGAAGGCCGCGGCCAAGAAGAGCACCACCAAGGCCGGCGCCTCGAAGAAGGGCACGACCTCGAAGGCGGCGGCGAAGAAGTCCACGACCAAGAAGGCCGTGGCCAAGAAGTCGACCACGAAGAAGGCGGCCAAGAAGCCGGCGAAACGCGTCGCGCGGCGCTGAGGTGGAAGCCGGACCCGACTTCGAGCTCGTCCTGGGGTCCGCGTCGCCGCGGCGGCGCGAGCTGCTCGCCGGCGTGGGGCTCGCTCCGCCGGTCGTCCCCGCCGACGTGGACGAGTCCGTGGTCGGTCGGCCCGCACCCGAAGTGGCCGCCGTGGACATCGCGCGTCGCAAGGCCCGCGCTCTGGCCGCGTCGCGCGTCGGTGCGGCCGTCGTCGTCCTGTGTGCCGACACGGTCGTCGGCGTGCAGGACGAGGACGGTTGGACACTGCTCGGCAAGCCGTCCGACCGCGACGAGGCGCGCCGCATGCTGCAGCGGCTCTCCGGCTCGACCCAGGTGGTGAGTACCGGCCTGTGCGTCGCGCGCTGTTCGGACGGCGCTCTGTTCGACGACGTCGAGTCGACCCACGTCACCATGCGTCCGCTCGGACCCGACGAGATCGACGCCTACCTCGATTCGGGCGAATGGCGCGACAAGGCCGGGGCCTACGGGATCCAGGGTCGCGCCGACGCCTTCGTCGTGGGCCTCAGCGGCGGGGGATTCGACAACGTCGTCGGTCTGCCGGTCGAGCGGGCGCTCGCGCTGCTCGAGAGGGCAGGCTATCGGCATCTTCCCGACCGTGTGCACGAGCAGTGACCATGGACCCCGTCATCGTCGGCAAACTCGCCGAGCGCGCTCGGCGCTTCGAAGAGATCGAACGCATGGTCTCCCAGCCGGAGATCGCGTCCGACCCGCGTCGCTTCCCGGCTCTGTTGCGCGAACGCGGCCAGTTGGAGCGCGCGTACGAACTGAACCGTGAAGTGCTCGCACTGACCGCGGACGGCACGGAAGCACGCTCGATGGTCGAGTCGGGCGACCAGGAACTGGCGGAACTCGGGCGCGAGGAGCTCGAACGCATCGAAGCGCGCCGTCCGGCGCTCGAGCGCGAGATCAAGCGCGAGCTGGTGAAGGACGAGGAACTCGCTCGCACGCGCGTCATCGTCGAGGTGCGCGCCGGAACGGGCGGCGACGAGGCGACGCTCTTCGCGCGCGACCTGTTCGAGATCTACACCCGCTACGCCGAGCTGCGCCGGTGGAGGATCGAACCGATCGAGGCCACGACGAGCGACGTCGGCGGCTTCAAGGAGATGATCTTCGCGCTCGACGGCCCCGACGTCTGGAACCGCATGCGCTTCGAGTCCGGCGGCCACCGCGTGCAACGCGTCCCCGCCACCGAGAGCCAGGGCCGCACCCACACCAGCGCGGCGACCGTCGCGGTGCTGCCGGAGGCCGAGGACGTGGACATCGAGATCCGGGACGAGGACCTGCGGATCGACACGATGCGCGCGGGCGGCCCCGGTGGTCAGTCGGTCAACACGACCAGCTCCGCCGTTCGCATCACGCACCTGCCGACCAACACCGTCGTGCAGTGCCAGGACGAGAAGAGCCAGCTCAAAAACAAGGCCAAGGCCATGCGCGTGCTGCGGGCGCGCCTGTACGACGCCGAACAGCAGCGCCTGCACGCCGAGCGCGCGGACCAACGCAAGTCCCAGGTGGGGTCGGGCGACCGCAGCCAGCGCGTGCGCACCTACAACTACCCGCAGAACCGCTGCACGGACCATCGCCTCAGCGACAACCACTCGCTGGAGGGCATCACGGCCGGCAAGCTCGATCCCGTCATCGACGCGTTGATCGAGGTCGACCTGGCCGAACGCATCCGGGCGCTCTGAGCGCGGGGCGGCCGCCTCGCACCGAGCACCGCTCGCGCGTCGGGCCGGCGACGCGTGCCACCGCGGCGGCGGCACCGAACCAGCGGCACCGAACCAGCGGCACCGAACCAGCGACCCCGCGAACACCGATCGCTCGAGAACCGGCCGCCGCCGTCCCCGTTGTGCCGCCCGGACCGCGCCGACCCGCGGCCCGGCCAGCCGCCTCCCGATCCCGACGTCGACCGGCGCTGGGTCGGCGGGTAGGGTGTCCGCCGTCCACGACCCCCATTCCAGCCCCATGACCGACAAGAACGCCCCCGAGGCCACCGCGGCCGATACGAACGACTCCGCCGCCGCCCCCCAGAGCGCGGCGCCCGCGGCCGTCCCGGACGCCTCGGGTCTTCCGGAGATGCCGGCCGAGGCCACCCTGGTGAAGGAGGGGACGATCCCCGCGCCGCGACCCGATCGCGAGCTCGAGGACGCGCCGCGCCTTCTGCGCATCGCCGCGTTCGTGCTGCTGATCGGCGCGCTGTTCCCGTTCATGGCGGCGATGCCGTTCATGCAGGGCGAAGCGTGGCTCAGCTTCGGCGTCGCGAAACTCGTCGGTCTGCTCGGCTGTCTGATGCTCGGATTCGCCGTCTACACGCGCATCGGACAGCCGGTGCCCTACGGCCTCGGCGCGCTGGGGAACATCCGCTTCGCGCCGCGCCTCATGCCCGGTCAGAAGCCGAAGGGCGCGCTCGCCGGCATGTTGCAATCGGTTCCGACCGCGCTGCACCTGGTCGGTCTCGTCCTTCTGGTCGTCGCGGTCCTCATGCCGTTCTTCGATCCGGACATCGCGCGCCTCGTCGGGCCCTACGACGAGAACAGCCCGCTCTACAACCCGGCCTTCCAGGGCCTGAAGCCGCCGGCGGACGCGGTCAGTGCGGCGGCCGAGATCGCGGCCCTGCTGCTCGCGGGCTGCACGCTGGCGCACCTGTTCGCCTACAAGAAGGGCGGTCAGTTCTCGCCGCTCTATCCGTTCCTGTTCCTCGGCCCGGCCTTCATGGGTGCGCTGTCGATCTACTCGCTGTTCCCGCTGAACGGCGCGTCGGGTGCGATCTCGCTGCTCGGAGCGGCGATCGTCTCGGTCGCGGCCGCGATGGGCGTGTACACGATCGTGGTCGCCATGATCCAGGCGAAGAAGGAAGGCGACGCCAAGCGCGAAGCAGCGCTCGAAGCCCGCAAGGCCGCACGCAAGTCGAGCGGCAAGGGCGGTCGCGGATCGCGCCGTTGAGCGACCCGGACCGAACCCCCGCGCCCGGTTCGTCGGCGGCCCGACCGTCCGCCGCCGCTTCGACCGGCGCGGACGGTCCGGCCACTCCGCGCCAGCTGGTGAAGAAGGGCCGCGAGTTCCTCGAGCGCCACGGCGTCGAGGAGGCGCGGCTCGACGCGGAGTTGCTCGTGTCCCACGCGTTGGGCCTCGAGCGGCTGCGGATGTTCCTCGAGCTCGATCGCCCGGTCGAGCCCCACGAGCTCGAGCGCGCGCGGGCCATGCTCGTGCGGCGCGCGAAGGGCGAACCGACGGCCTACGTCACGGGCGTGCGCGACTTCTACCGCCACACGTTCAACGTGGACCGGCGCGTGCTCGTGCCGCGGCCCGAGACCGAACTGGTCGTCGACCTGGCGCGCGACTGGGCCAAGGGGCGGCTGTTCCCGAGCGGCGGTCCGCGCGTGCTCGACGTGGGCACGGGGTCGGGGTGCCTGGCCGTGACGCTGGCGCTCGAACTGGACGGCTCGAACGTGGTCGCGATCGACGTGTCGCCCGAGGCGCTCGAGCTGGCGCGCGAGAACGCGGCGCGCCTGGGCGCGGACGTGGGCTTCCTCGAGGGCGATGGCCTCGCGCCGCTCGCCGATCTCGGCGGTCGTCCGTTCGACCTCGTGGTCTCGAACCCGCCCTACGTGGATCCGTCCCAGCGCGATTCACTCGCGCGCGAGGTGCGCGATCACGAGCCGGCGCTGGCCCTGTTCGGTCCGGCGGACGATCCCGACCACTGGGCGGTCCATCTCGTGCTCGAAGCGCCGCGGAAGATGGGGCCCGGCGGGCGGTTGCTCGTCGAACTCGGCGCGGACCAGTGGAAGCGCCTCGAGCCGCGGCTTCGGAACGTGCCGGGGACGCTCTCGGTGCACGCAGACCTCGCCGGTCTGCCGCGCGTGCTCGTGCTCGATCTGCCCGAGGCCTAGGTGTGGTGGGACGTTCGGTACGGCGTCAGGCACGAAACTGCCACCTGCCGCGCCGAGACGCTGCAATTCGCAGCGTCACCGGCGGCAGGTGGCAGTTTCGTGCCTGACGCCGTACCGAACGCTAGAGCTCGCCCTGCAGGCCCGTCACGAAGTCGCGCAGGCGGTGGCGCTGGGTGTCCGCGATGTCGTGCAGGAAGACGGCCACTTCGTAGTGCGCGAGGTGCGGACTGATGCGTTCGCAGCGCACCACGGCACCCTTGGCGCGGAACTCGTCGTCCACGCCGTCGGGCAGGTCGAGGCGCACGTCGAGGAGCGACATCTCGTCGAGCGGTTCCTCGCTGAAGAAGCACAGTCCGGCGGCGGACAGGTCGCGCAGGCGCACGTCCATCGCGCGGCCGGCCACCAGGACCGTCAGCGGCCCGTCGTGGCGCGCGCGCGCGTGGCGGCGGCGCTCGGCGGAGGCGGGACGGGGGTCGGACTCGGCGTAGGGGCGGGGGGGCGTCATGGCCCGAGGGTAGCGGTGGCCGTCGCCCGTGTCCGTGGCGCCGATCGCGCGGCGTCCCGACTGCGGGGCTTGAGCGCGTGCCTTTGGGGCGTCACCATGGGCCCGCGGGCGTGGGCCCGCCCGAGAGCCGGTCGGCCTCGAAGCCCCGGGCACGGTCCGGGTGCCACCTCGAGCCGACAGCGCCGCGCGTGCAGCGATCGGCGACCCGCTCCGGCCCCGGGACCACCCCGGAGGCCGAGGACGCGGCGTCGCAGGAGCTGGAGGCGCGCGGAAACTCGCAGACGACGAAGCAGGACACCAACCTTCTCAGAACCACACACCATGGGCAGTTTCAACAAGGTCCTCTTGATGGGCAACCTCACCCGCGACCCCGAGACCCGGTTCACCCAGGGCGGCATGGCCGTCGTGAACTTCGGACTCGCGGTCAACGAGAAGTTCCAGGGCTCGGACGGTCAGAACCAGGAGCGCACGACGTTCGTGGACGTGACCATGTTCGGCAAGCGCGGCGAGGCGTTCGCGCGCTTCCACACCAAGGGCAAGTCGGCCTTCGTCGAGGGCAAGCTGCGCCTCGACACGTGGGAGGACAAGAACGGCGGCGGCAAGCGCAGCAAGCTCTACGTGGTCGGCGACTCCTGGGAGTTCGTCGGCGGCGGCGGCCGCGACGGCGGCGGACAGGGCGGCGACGACGGCGGCAGCTGGGGCGCATCGCGCTCGGGCGGCGGCGATCGCGCCGAGAGTGGTGGCGGTGGCGGTGGCTGGGGCGGCCCCGAGGCCGAGACCGAGTTCACCGACACGCCGTTCTGAGCGCCGGGCGCCGTCCGCACCGAGCAGCCATGCGATGCACCGTCGAGTTCTTCGCGGGACTGCGTGAACGCGCCGGTCGCGATCGGATCGTGATCGAGGACGTGCCCGACGGGCTCACCGTCGCGGCGTTCAAGCGCCTGCTCGTCGAGCGTCACCCGGAACTGGGGACGCTCGACGGGGTGCGCGCCGTGCTCGGCACCGCCTACGTCGACGAGGACACCACCGTCCCGGCCGACGCGACCGTGCACCTTCTCCCGCCCGTCTCCGGCGGACAGGGCGAACCGTCGGACGATCCGGCGCACGGGCCCACGCTCGAAGAAGGCGTGTTCGAGCTCTCCGCCACCGCCCTCGACCCGGCCCGCGCCCTCGCTCGCGTCGGCGACCCGGGCTGCGGCGGCAACGTGCTCTTCACCGGGACCACGCGCGGACGCAACCGCGAGCGCGACGTGGACCGCCTGGACTACGAGGCCTTCGACCGCATGTGCGGACCGGAGATGGCGCGCATCTTCGAACGCTGCCTCGCCACCTGTGGTCCGCCGGTCGCACAGGTGGGCACCGATCCGGCCGAGCGGCGGCTGCGCATGCTCGTCCAGCACCGCAGCGGCGTGGTCGAAGTGGGGGAGCCTTCCGTGGTCGTGGCCGTGGCCAGTCCGCACCGCAACGCGGCCTTCGAGGCGGCGCGCTTCCTGATCGATGCGCTGAAGGAGAGCCTGCCGGTCTGGAAGCGCGAGTGCTACTCGGACGGCCACCACTGGATCGGCGAAGGCTCCTGAGCGGCCGATTCGGGCTCGATTCCGCCCGTTCGGCTTCCGCGAGGACGTCCGTCGGGAGACCGGCCAGAAGGCCGCGACCCCGCGCGCTCCCTCGGCACTTCCACGCCACTGGGCGCGAGACCCGGCGTTCGGAGCGTGAACTGGGACCCGGCGGTGCTTAGCCTCTGGGGCCCAGCGCGCACACCTGAAACCATGATCAACCACACGACCAACGGCGGAAACGGCAAGGGCGGCGTCAGTCTCAACCTCGACGGCGTCGAACGCGAAGAGCTCGAGGTCGACGTCCTGCTCGTCGGCGCCGGCCCCGCCACGCTGTCCTGCGCCATCCAGCTGCAGAAGCTGGCCGAGGCGAAGGGACTCGAACTCTCCGTCCTCCTGATCGAGAAGGCCGAGGACATCGGCTACCACACCTTGTCGGGTGCGGTCATGGACCCGCGCGCCATCCGCGAACTGATCGGCGACGACTGGAAGGAGCAGGGCTGTCCCACCGAGGGCGAGGTCACGTTCGACTGCGTCGACTGGCTGACCGGCTCGGGCAAGGTGCGACTGAAGGGACCGTTCGTCCCGCCGCAGTTCAAGAACCACGGCAACCACATCATCAGCCTGTACCAAGTGGTGCGCTGGCTGAAGGACCGCGCGGAAGGCGCCGGCGTCGAGGTCTACCCGGGCTTCGCGGCGGCCAGTGTGCGCTACGACGGCGAGCGCGTCGTCGGTGTGCAGACGCGCGACGCGGGGATCTCGAAGAGCGGCGAGAAGAAGGGCCACTTCGAGCCCGGCATGAACATCGTCGCGAAGGTCACGGTCTTCGGCGAAGGCACGCGCGGGCACCTGGCGAAGGGCCTGATCGACAAGCTCGGACTCGCCGCCGACAAGAACCCGCAGGTCTACGAGACCGGCATCAAGGAGATCTGGTCGATCCCGGCCGGACGCGAGATGTTCGGCAAGGTGATCCACACCGCCGGCCAGCCGCTCGGCACCTCCGGCTACGGCGGTGGGTGGATCTACGGTCTGAAGAACGACCGCCTGTCGATCGGCTACGTCGTCGGACTCGACCAGGGCGACGCCAAGCTCGACCCGCACGCGATGTTCGTGAAGTGGAAGCAGCACCCCGAGATCGCGAAGCTGCTCGAGGGCGGCAAGGTCGAACGCTACGGCGCGAAGACGATCCCCGGCGGCGGCTACTACTCGATGCCGAAGCTCCAGGGCGACGGTTTCGTGATCGTCGGCGACAGCGCGGGCTTCGTGAACATGTCGCGCCTCAAGGGCATCCACCTCGCGATGAAGTCGGGGATGCTCGCGGCCGAGGCGCTCGTCGAGGCGCTCGCCGCGGACGACACGAGTGCGACCAAGCTGGCGCGCTACACCGAGCTGTTCGAGGCCTCCTGGGCGAAGCAGGAGCTCTACAAGGTCCGCAACTTCCGTCAGGCCTTCGCCAAGGGCTTCCTCACCGGTTCGATCGACGCCGGCGTGCAGATGGTGACCGGAGGACGCGGCCTGGTCGCGCGCCGCACCATGTCGCCCGACCACGAGCACATGCAGCGCGTCGCCAACTCGACCGCCACGAAGCCCCGGTACGACGACGGACTGTCGCTGGACAAACTCACCGACGTCTACCACTCGGGCGCCGTGCACGAGGAGGACCAGCCGAGCCACCTGGTCGTCACCGACCCGGACATCTGCGTCACGCGCTGCACCGAGGAGTACGGCAACCCGTGCAAGGACTTCTGTCCGGCGGCCGTCTACGAATGGCCGCACGCGAACGCCGGTGACGCCAAGAGCGCGGGCGGCGTCGTGATCAACGCGTCGAACTGCGTCCACTGCAAGACCTGCGACGTCGCCGACCCCTATCAGGTCATCGAATGGACCGTGCCCGAGGGCGGCGGCGGTCCCAAGTACATCGACATGTGAGAGGCGGCGCACCGCGCCACCGCTCGTCGAACGAACCATCCGCCCGCCTCCCCCCGAACACCCGACCGATCCGACCCCGGAACCCACTGCGATGAAAGTCACCGTCAAGAGCAACGACGCGAAGCCCACTGCCACGCCCGTCCTCGTCGTGCTCGCCCACGAGGGCGGCGCTCTCGCCCTGCCCGCCGGCGTCGAGTTGGCCGCCACCGCCGCGGCCGACTTCAGCGGACGCTTCCGCCAGTTCCGTTGGTGCGACCCGGTGAAGGGGGTCGCCGAGCGCGTGTTGCTCGTGGGTCTGGGCGCGCGCGAGGACGCGGGGTCCGAGAACCTGCGCCGCGCCACCGCGCTGGCCGTCAAGGGCGCCGAGTCGCTCGGACTGAAGCGCGCGACCATCCACGTCTCGAGCGAAGTGGCGGAAGCCGCGGGCGGCGCGGAAGCCGCCGGCGAGTCCGTCGCCGAGGCCGCCGTCATGGCCGCCTACCGCTTCGACGCGCACAAGAGCAAGCCGAAGAAGGTTGCCCTCACCGCAGTGGAGCTCCAGGGCCCCGGCGCGCCGTTCAAGCGCGGCGCCACCCGCGGTCAGGCGCTCGGCGAGGCCAACTGCTTCACGCGCGACCTGCAGAACCACCCGGGCAACGTCGTCACGCCCACGCGTCTCGCCGCCGAGGCCAAGAAGCTCGCCACCGGTGCCGGCCAGGTCACCTGCAAGGTGCTGGAGGAGAGCGACATGAAGAAGATGAAGATGGGGGCGCTGCTCGGCGTCTCGGCGGGCTCGCGCGAGCCCGCGAAACTCATCCACCTCGTCTACAAGCCCAAGACGAAGAAGCGCGGCTCGAAGAAGATCGCGATCGTCGGCAAGGGGCTCACCTTCGACGCCGGCGGCATCAGCCTGAAGCCGGGCGCGAAGATGGACGAGATGCGCTACGACATGTCCGGTGGCGCCGCCGTCCTCGGCCTGTTCCACGCCCTGCGCGCCGTCGGTTGCGAGCACGAGGTCCACGGCGTCGTGCCCGCGTCCGAGAACCTGCCCGACGGACTGGCCACCAAGCCCGGCGACATCCACACCGCGATGGACGGCACGACGATCGAAGTGCTCAACACCGACGCCGAGGGCCGACTGATCCTGGCCGACGCGCTGTGCTACACGACGGCGAAGATCAAGCCGGAGACGATCATCGACGTGGCGACCCTCACGGGCGCGGTGATCATGGCGCTCGGCCACGAGCTGACCGGCATGTTCCCGACCACGGACGACCTGCGCCAACGCCTGACGGAGGCCGGTGACGCCGTGGCCGAGAAGGTCTGGCCGCTGCCGCTGCTCGACTGCCACAAGGACCAGATGAAGGGCGCGTCCGCGGACCTGCGCAACATCAACTCGCCGGGTCAGGGCAACGGATCCACCTCCGGTGCGGCGTTCTTGTCCAACTTCGTCGGCGACACCGAGTGGTGCCACCTGGACATCGCCGGCACCGCCTGGGGGACCCTCGATCGCGACTACGTCGGTGGGGCCATGGGCACCGGAGTGGGGGTGCGCCTCCTGATGGAGTTCCTGCGCCGCCGCTGACCCCGGCGCGGCCCGGGCGCCGCGCTCGACGGCACGGTCCGCGAACAGCCGGTCGTCCACCCAGCGGTGGGCGACCGGCTCCGGGATCCGGCGCGTTCTCGGCCCTCGGGAAAGGTCCGCCCCACGGTGAGCGAACCAGGCCTCGACCAGGGGCGTCCGACTGCTCGCCGATGCCCCTTGGTTCGCCGGGGACCGGGCCCTACATTGGTTCGCCTCGCAGCCGCCCGAGACCCGTGGAAGGGCTCGAGCGGACCCTTCCGCGCGCCGCCCGAGCCCCTTCGCGGGTCCCTCGGCGAGCGGCGGAGCGAGCCTCCAACGTCCGTCGTGCGTCCCGCCCCTGGCGCTCGAGAGGGCGCGCCCTTCACCGAGCCTTCGGTGCCGCGTCGCCCCGGACCGATGACCTTCCCTCGACGATCAGCGCTCCGCTGACCCTCCCTCGACGATCAGCGCTCCGCTGACCCTCCCTCGACGATCGGCGCTCCGCTTCGGAGCGCGATTCCGACCGCCCTCGTCAACCGAACCAACGATCCATCGTGACCGCCGAAGCCAAGCAACTCGTCCCGGGCCTCGCAGGCGTCCCCGCCGCCGAGTCCGCCATCAGCTACATCGACGGCAACGCCGGTGTGCTCGAGTACCGCGGCTACCCGATCGAGCAGCTCGCCGAGCGCAGCACGTTCGAGGAGACGGCTTGGCTGCTCATGCACGGCCAACTGCCGACCAAGAGCCAGCTCGACGCCTTCGGTCGCGACCTGTCCGCGGTGCGCGAACTGCCCGATGGGATGCTCGCGCTCCTGGGCGCCTTCCCGAAGACCGCGCACCCGATGCTCGTGCTCCAGTCCGCCATCGCGGCCCTGGGCGCCTTCGAGCGCGAGGTGCGGTTCGGTGACGAAGAGGACTTCCGCCGCGCCTGGCTGCGCATCCTCGCCGCCACGCCGACGATCGTCGCCGCCTTCGAGCGTCTGCGCCGCGGCGAACAGCCGGTCGCCCCGCGCGTCGATCTCTCGCACGCCGCGAATTTCCTGTACATGCTGAACGGCGAGGAGCCGGACGAGATCGCGGCTCGCGTGCTCGACGTGGCGCTCGTGCTGCACGCCGACCACACGATGAACGCGTCGACCTTCGCCGCGCGCGTGGTCTACGGCACGAACGCCGGCCCCTACGACTCGGTCAGCGCGGCCGTCGGCGCCCTGCACGGTCCGCTGCACGGCGGTGCCAACGAGCGTGTGCTGCGTTCGCTCGAGACGATCGGATCGGTCGAGAACGTGCGCGCCTGGGCCGACCAGCAGTTCTCGAGCAAGGGCAAGATCATGGGCTTCGGCCACCGGGTCTACAAAGTGAAGGACCCGCGCTCGTTCGCCCTGCAGAGCCTCGGCGACAAGATGTTCGCGAAGCTCGGCCACACGCCGATCTACGACGTCGCACTGGAACTCGAGAAGGTCGTCGTCGAGCGCCTCGGCGACAAGGGCATCCACCCGAACGTCGACTTCTTCAGCGGCATCATCTACCAGAAGCTCGGTCTGCCCACGGACCAGTTCACGCCCATCTTCGCCATCGCACGCGCGGCGGGCTGGCTGGCGCACCTGCACGAGCAGATGCAGGACAACAAGCTCTTCCGCCCCGGCCAGATCTACGTAGGCGAGGCGTCGCGCGACTACGTCCCGATCGACAACCGCGTCTGATCAGGGCGGAGCGCTCGGGCCTCCAGCCGCACGGCGGCGACGGGGGCCGGAAGGGACCGCCACTTCGACGCGACTCGACCGCCCCGCCGACCCCGTGGTCGGCGGGGCGGTCGACGTTCGCGGAGCGCTTCGACTCGGGGTGCCCCGGGGCTCTCCGACAGGACGGGGGTGCCCCCGACGGAGCACGGGCGACGCGCGACCCGACGGGGGGCCACACGAAGTGGGGCGGGACGGGATAGTCTTGGGCGTCGGCCCTGGTGCCTCACCAGCCCAGTACGGTCTCCGCCCCCCTCCTTCGGCCCACTCGTCCGTCGCCCGTCGCTCGATGATCCATGCGTCTTCGCGCAGCAAGCGCATCGTCCTCTTCCTCCCGCACCGGGCCGATCCGGACGAGGGCGTCCGTGTCGCCGCGGATCTGCTGCCGCTCGAGCTGCTCCAGATCGCCAGCGTTCCGTACTCGGAGGGGTACGAGGTGCACGTCGTCGACGCCATGGTCGAGCCCGACTACATGGCGAAGCTCGAGGAGCTCTGCGACGGTGCGCTGCTCTTCGCCGGTTCGTGCATCCTCGGCTTCCAGGTCGTGCACGGCGCGCGGGTGGCCCGCCGACTGCGCGAGCGCTTCCCCGACCTGCCGATGGTCTGGGGCGGCTGGTTCCCGAGCGTCGTGCCGGAGCTGTACCTGCGCGAAGGCATCGCCGACGCCGTGGGACTCGGGCAGGGCGAGCTGACCTTCGGTGACGTCGTGCGCGCGATCGAGTCCGGCGAGCCGCTCGGTTCCGTCCCCGGACTGGCCGTGCTCGAGGACGGTCAGGTGCGCTACACCGACCACCGTCCCGTCGTGGGCTTCGACAAGTTCCCCAAGGTGCCGTGGGACCTCCTCGACTTCGAGAAGTACGTCCATCTCCAGCAGAACCCCGGACGCGCGAAGATCCGGCACAAGCTGCCCGATCCGCTCGGTCTGCCCGCGGGCACCAAGCTGCGGACGTTCAGCTACTTCTCGAGCTTCGGTTGCCCCGAACCGTGCACCTTCTGCTGTTCGCCGCGGGTGACCGGTCGCCGTTGGAAGGCGCTCACGGGCAAGGACCTCGCTGAGGATCTGTTCGAGCTCCAGGACCGCTTCAAGTTCAACCACGTGCGTTTCCAGGACGCCAACTTCGGAGTGGCGGAGAAGCGTTCGAACGAGTTCTGCGAGGCGTTGATCGAAGCCGGATCGCCGTACTGGTGGAACGCGACCTACGAGGTCGAGACGATCGCGCGCTACAAGGAAGCGTCCTGCGACCTGTTGCGCGACGCGAAGTGCCACCTGGTGATCCTCGGCGCCGAAGCGGGTTCGAAGGAACAGCAGGAACGGATCAAGAAGAAGATCGACCTCGACACGAACCTCGAACTCGCCCTTGGGCGCATCTACGAGCGCGGCATCCAGACCGGCACCACGTGGATCATCGGCTACCCGGGCGAGGAAGCGCCGTCGATGGTCGCCACGATCGACATGGCCGCGAAGATGAAGCACCGCTTCCCGGGCTCCGCCTCGGACATCTTCCCGTTCCGACCGATCCCCGGCACCGAGGACTTCGACGAGTCGGTGAAGCTCGGCTACCAGCCGCCGCGCACCTTCGAGGAGTGGGGGAGTTGCCTCGAGTACAAGTACGAGACCAACGACATCTCCATCCCGGAGGAGATCGAGCTGCGTTGGCGCCGCTACGGCTCCACGGCGACCTTCTACGACGGACTGACCAAGCACGGCTCGAGCTGGGTGCGTCGCGCCATGCAACGGATGTCGGGCTGGCGTCTCGCCCACGGTGAGTACCGCTTCCCGATCGAGCAGAAGCTCTACGACCTCTACGTGCGCGCCAGCGGCAAGTCGGAGGCCGATGCGGTCCGCGCCGATCGCACGTCGGGCGTGACGCCGAACCCAGTCTCGAGCTGACCGGCGGCGGCGACACCGGCCTTCGCCGAGGGCCGGTGATGGTGGGCCGGTGATGTTGGGCCCGTGATGGTGGGCCCGTGATGGTGGGGTAGGCGGGTCTCGAACCCGCACGCCCCGCGAGGGGCTTCGGATTTTAAGTCCGATGCGTCTACCGATTTCGCCACTACCCCGGCGCGATCCGAGCCGCTATCCTAGGCCCGCCGCGGCGAAGAGCGGTCCCGGCGCGCGAGCGAAGGACCCTCGGAGCGGCAGCAGCGAGAGGCGGCATAGCCAAGTGGCCTAAGGCGACGGATTGCAAATCCGTTATTCCCCGGTTCAAATCCGGGTGCCGCCTCCAACTCTCCACCGCCGACGCGGTCGAACCAGCGCGATCCGCGGAGGAGTCGCGGACGAATCGCGGACGATCCCCGGGGCCGCGCGCGCGAGGTGCCGGTGCCGCTGTTCTTGCGAACCGTTCTTGCACGCCGTTCCCGCACCGCTCGGGCGCCTGCGACGGGCGGACACGCGCGATCGGCGCCGAAGCGGCGGGTGCGGGCTCGAGTGGCCCCGTTCGCTCGTCCGGGTCTGCGCCGCGGGCGCGTCGACCGGACCTTGCCCCACGACGCGCCGCGCCCGGTGCGGTGCACGCGCCAGGGCCCGGCTCAGCGGACCGGGCTCAGCGGATCGTGCTCAGTGGACCGGGCACGGCGTCCAACCCCGCCCGCCCGGCCGGTGCCGACGGCGCGCGCGCTACCATCGGGGGATGCACGCCCCCGCGATCCCTGCGCTCGATCCTGCACGCCCGACGCCGCTCTCCGCCGCTCGGCGGCGTCCGTCCAGCGTCCGCCGCGCCGCCCGCGCGTCGGCCCTGCCCCGACTCGTGGTGTGCGCCTGCGCCGTGGGCCTCGCGCTCGCCGGCTGCGGCGGCGGCGAGCCGACGACCGACGGCGTGGCGCCCGTCGACGCGGGCGGTGCTGCGAGCAAGGAGGCGAACGAGCGCGTGGGCGCTGCGCCCGTCGCGCGCAACCTCCTGTTGATCTCGATCGACACCCTGCGCACCGACGCGCTCGGCGCCTACGGCGGCACGCGCAAGGCGACGCCGAACCTCGACCTGTTCGCAGGCCAGGCGGTCGTCTTCGAGAGTGCCTGGACCCACACCCCGAAGACCGCGCCGGCGCACATGAGCATGTTCACGTCGCTGCCGCCGCGCGTGCACGGCGTGGGCAACCTGAACACCCTCGGCGCCCAGCGCCTGTCGGCGTCGATCCACACGCTGCCGGAGATCCTCGAGGACGCGGGCTTCCGGACGGCCGGCTTCACCGGAGGTGGCAACGCGAAGGGCAGCCTGGGCTTCGACCGCGGCTTCCAGACCTTCGACGACATGGGCGAGTCCCTGGACCACAAGTTGGTCAAGGTCGAACCGTGGCTGAAGCAGGCGGAGGCCTCCGGCCAGCCCTGGTTCTGCTTCCTGCACACCTACCAGGTCCACGATCCCTACCTGCCGCCCGGCGACTACATCGAGCGCTTCGTGAAGCCGGGCTACGACGGGAAGATCCTGTCCTCGCGCGCGGCGATCCGTTCGGCCATCGACAGTGGCGACGACCTCGCGCCCGACCTGAAGGGCAACGAGAAGATCACCTGGAACTACTGGTTCCGCGTCGACGAGAGCAGCGAGCAGGACATGGCGCACCTGCACGACCTGTACACGGCGGGGGTCGCGCACATGGACGCGCTGCTCGGCGCGTTCCTCAAGCGCCTCATCGCTGCCGGCGTCGCCGACGACACGATCATCGTCATCACCTCCGACCACGGCGAGGAGTTCGGCGAGCACGGTCAGGTGCGGCACGACCAGCTCTACGTCGAGTTGGCCCACGTGCCGATGCTGGTGATGTTCCCCGGTCGCGCACACGCGGGGATGCGCATCGAGGCGCCGATCAGGCACATCGATCTTCTGCCGAGTCTGCTGGAACTGCTCGCGGTGGAGGACAGCGGCGAGCTGCGCCTCGGTCGCAGTTGGGTCGACTGGATCGAAGCGGGTGCCTCGACCGAGACCGAGATCCGCTCCGTGCTCGGCGAGCACCGTTCGGGACGCGACCGCCCGCTCGACATCTTCACGCTGCGCGAAGGTCCGTTGACGCTGTACGACCAGCGCGGAGAGATCGCGCTCTACGACCGCCGTCAGGACCCGGGCGAGGTCGTGCCCCAGAAGCGGCCCGTGGTCACCGAACGACTCGAGAGCCTGCTGCGCAGTCAACAGGCCCAGTTGGACGTCCTGTCCACCTCGGTCGGCAGTGGGACGGCGATCGAGATGTCCGACGAGATGCGGCGCGAACTCGAGGCCCTCGGCTACCTGAGCGTCGACGAGGATGCCCTGCGCGGCGCTGGCGCGAGCGACGAGGACGGTCGGTGACGCCAGCGGTCCGCGCCGCGCTCGCCGCCGCGCCCTGTGTCCTCGTCCTCGCCGGACTGGCCGCCGAGCGCCCCGAGGGCGCCCTGGTCTGGAGCCTGTGCGCGGCCCTCCTGGGCGCGGCGCTCCACACGTTCGGGGCGAGCACCGAACCCGCGCCCCGCGAGCGGCTGTTCCTCGCGCTGGGCCTGGTGGCGTTCGCCGCCGCGACCGCCGGTGTCGCCGTCGCGACCGGAGCGCCGCGTCCGCTCGCCGCCGCGGGACCGGCCGTCTGTCTGTTCGGACTCGGCGTCGTCGCGGCCTCCCGCTGGCGCAGCACCGTTCGCGCCGCGCTGCCGCTCGTGGCGGCGCTGCTCCTGTTCCTCGGCGGTCTCCCCGACCTGTTCGGGTCCGGCTCGGCCGCCTGGGCGCGGACGGATCCGGCGGTGGGCGCGTTCGTCCTCGATCTCTCCCCGGCAACGTGGGTCTGCGAGACGGCGGGGCTCGACTGGATGCGGCACCCGAGCGTGTACGCTCCTGCGGGCACCGACTGGTTCAGCGACGTCCGCCGACCCTTCGGTCCCACGCTGGGACTCGCCGCGCTGGCGACCGGCCTGTTGGCCGTGTTCGCGGCACGGCGTCGAACGACGACCAGGAACGCACGATGACCGTCCGCAAGTTCTTCTGCACCTTCCCGCAGGAGCTGATCACCGAGCCCATCATCAGCCACACGCTCAACGCCGAGTTCGATGTGGTTCCGAACATCCGCGCCGCGAGCATCACCGAGCACATCGCGCTCGTCGCGATCGACATCGAGGGCGACGGCGACCGCATCGACCTCGCCGTGCAGTTCATGCGCGATCGCGGCGTCAAGGTCGAGGAGTTGAGTGACGGCGAGAAGCCGCGCATGGACCTACCCAAGTGAATCGGCGCGCTTCGAGGACGAAGTCGGTGGACGTGGAACGTCGGACGGCGAGCGGCGACCGCTGCGGCTGGCGCCAGTTCGGCGTCGTCGCGCTGCTGCTCGCGACCGTCCACCTCGCAGCCTGCGCTGGTCCGACGGTGGTCGGCGAGCCGCGCGGCGACGGTCCGGCCGCGGTCGTCAGCGCCCATCCGCTCGCGACCCTGGCCGGGACGCGCGTGCTCGAAGAAGGGGGCAACGCTGCGGACGCCGCGGTCGCCACCGCGCTCGCACTGGCGGTCGTCTACCCCCAGGCCGGCAACCTGGGCGGTGGCGGGTTCGCCGTCTGGGTGCCGTCCATGGCGCCCGCGGACGCTCTGGCGCTCGACTTCCGCGAGACCGCTCCGCGCGAACTGGACGCCGCCGACTTCGACCGTGCCGACGCCGCCGGTCAGGTCGATCGGAGCAAGGCCATCGGCAGCGTTCTGGCGGCGGGCGTTCCAGGCTCGCCCCGCGGTTTGATCGCGCTGCAGAGCCGGCTCGGACGGCTGAGCTTCGCCGAGGTCGCGGCCCCCGCGATCGAACTGGCGCGCGACGGGTTCGAGGTGGATCCGCACCTGGCCAGCGACCTGGCGAGCCCGTCGCTGCGCGCGCGACTCGAGGCGTCGCCCGGCGCGCGGGCGCTCTTCTATCCCGACGGCGAGCCGCTGCTCGAGGGCGACCTCCTCGTCCAGCCGGACCTGGCGCGCACGCTCGAACACCTCGTCGCCCACGGTCCCGCGGGCTTCTACGACGGTCCCGTCGCCGACGCGATCGTGGCGACGATGCGAAGCGATGGCGGCGAGATGGACGCGGTCGATCTCGCCGCGTACCAGCACGTCTGGCGCACGCCGGTGGTCTCGTCCTTCGGGCGGCGCACCTTGGTCACGATGCCGCCGCCGAGCTCGGGCGGGATCCTGATCCTGCAGGTGTTCGAGATCCTCGAGGGCGAGGGCTTCGACTACGCCGACGCCGAGCCCGACGCGCGCGAACTGCACTGGTGGATCGAAGCCCTGCGCGCGGGGTTCGCCGATCGCGCCGAGCACCTGGGTGACCCCGACTACTACGACGTCCCCGTCGCTCAGCTGCTCGACCGAGCCTGGATCGCGCAGCGCCGGCACGCCATCGGCGAGTTCGCGCAGCCCGACATCCTGCCCTGGGTGCCGCCGGTCCCCGAAGGTGGCGGCGAGACGACGCACCTGTCCGTGCTCGATGCGGACGGCAACGCGGTCAGCCTGACGACGACGCTGAACACGACGTTCGGCAGCGGCATCATGGTCGAGGGCGCGGGCTTCCTCCTGAACAACGAGATGGACGACTTCGCCATCCGTCCGGGCGTTCCGAACGCCTACGGCCTGGTGGGGAACGCGGCCAACGCCATCGAACCCGGCAAGCGCCCCCTGTCGTCCATGACGCCCACGGTGGTCTGCGCGCCGGACGGTTCGGTCGAGCTCGTCATCGGCAGCCCCGGCGGCCCGCGCATCATCACGTCGGTCTTCCAGGTGCTCGCGCGCGTGCTCGTGCACGGTCAGCGCCTCGAGGACGCGATCCGTGCGCCGCGCCTGCACCAGCAGTGGAAGCCGCTGCGCACCTTCGTCGAGGTGGACTTCCCCGAGGAGCTGGTGGAGGACCTCGTGCGCCGCGGGCACGCGATCGAGCGGGAGAGTGGACGCTGGTCCTCGGTCCAGGGGATCCTTATCGGACCCGACGGCGAACTGCAGGCCTTCAGCGACGCGCGTCGCGGTGGGGCGGCCGGCGCGCCGGGCGAAGGGCTGTTGCACCGACCGGCGCGGCCGTGAGGGGCGAGCGTCGGCCGTCGAACCAAGGACGGTCGGCGCGCGATCGGTCCTCGCCCCAGCGAGCGACCATCCCATGCTCAGCCAGCGGTCCTGGACCGACGCCGCGGACGAGTTGCGAGCGCGGCGTTCCCGAGGGAGCGGCGCCGCGACGGATCGACCCGCGTGGGCCGGCCGATCGTGCGCGCGCGACCTACTGGCCGCCGGACTCCTGCTCGCGCTTCTCGCGCTGGATCTGTTCGAGCGACTTGCCGGTGTCGGCCGACTCCTGCTCGATGTCGCTGAGCGGGCCGTCCGGCGTCGCGGTGTCCGGTGCACCCCCTTCGGCCGCTTCCGTCTCGAGCCCGTCCGCTGCGGCTCCAGCGGCGGCTCCGGACGTGTTGGTTCCGGCGAAGATGTCGATGAACTCGACCTCGCGCGTGTTCGCCCCGGCGCTTTCCTGTTCGGTGACCTCCGGCGTCGCCTCGGCCTCGGGCGCATCGAACCAGCCGGCCTGCAGGCCGTAGGCCGACACGGCGACGCCGACGACCAGGGCGCCGAGTCCCGAGAGGCCCATGACCATCTGACGCTTCTTCTGCTCCTCGCGGCTGCGGAAGTGGCGCGGCGCACCGCTGCGCTCGGCTTCTTGGTCTCCGCGCGTGCCGCGTCGGGAGCTCGCGCCACGGCCCTTCGAGCGCCGCGAGCCGGAGCGCGCACTCGCTTCGTCCGAGCTGCTCGCCGCAGCCGGAGCCGTCGCAGCCGCCGCGCGCTCGGCCTTCAACCGCTCGAGCGTGCTGACCGGCTTGGCCTCGACCGAGTCGGGGCGGTGGGTGCGGGCCGCTTCCGCCGCGCGCTCGGCCTTCAGGCGTTCGAGCGTGCTCATGGGCTTCTCGTTCGCGGGGCTCGCCGCGGCGGCCTCGGCCGCGCGGCGCGCCTTGAGCTGCTCGAGCATGCTCGGAGCGGCGGACGCGGCAGCAGCCGCTGCGGCGCGCTCGGCCTTCAGTCGGGCCAGGGTGCCTCCGGCCTTCGTCTCGCGCTCGGCGGCGGTGGACGTCGCGTCGTCCGCGCGCTCCATGGCGGCGGGCGACCAGGCGGCGGCGCTGCGCGCGGGCATCGGGCTCGGCTTCGTCCCGGACGGGCCGGAGTCCCCGTGGAGGCGCTCGTCGAGGTCGTCCACGTCGTGTTCGGCCTGCTCGAGGTCGCGTTCCAACGCGTCGTGCGAGTGGTCGTGCGCGCCGTCCATCCCGAAGGCCTCGGACGCGGCGTCGGCGCTGGAGTCGCGCCGATCGTGGCCGGTGCTCACCTGCTCGGCGGCCGTCGTCGCCGCCTCGCCATCGGCGTCGTCGTCACCAGCATCGTCGTCACCAGCATCGTCGTCGTCGAGTTCGAGCGCCTCCAGCTCGAGCTCCATCTCGTCCAGCTCGACGTCGTCCGCGTGGATGCGGGCCTCGAGTTCGTCCACGTGGCGCTCGGCGTCGGCCACGTGGGCCGCCAGCGCGCTGTGGTCGTGACCGCTGTCCATCCCGAAGGCCTCGGGCGAGGCGTGGGCGCCCGCGTCGACCAGCTCGTCGCCCGCGTCCTCGAGCGCTTCCGCCGCGTCGTGCGCCCGATCAGCGGCCTCGTAGAGCGTGCGCGAGACCGCCTGTTCGACCGACACGTCGTGCCCGTGCTCCTCGCTCTCCTGCGCCTCCGTCTCGCCGCTCCCGCTGGCCGCTTCCGGCGCCGTGGCCACGGGGGCGGGCGGCGGTTCGACCTCGATCGGCTCCGCGACCTGGACGGCGCCCTTGCAGATCCGGCAGCGCACGAAGGGCGCGCTGAACTCGGACGGCAACTGGAACGTGGCGTGGCACTTGGTGCAGGTACCGGGTCGGACGAGCATGGGCGGAATCGGGCGGGACGGAACGCGGTCGCCACGAGGCGGACCGGAGCGGACGGGGACACGAGCGCGCGTGGCAAGATACGGGGCCCGCGCCGGAGCGCGCAAGCCGCGCCGAGATTCGCGCCCGCGGCGCCCGCACGACGTCCATCGCTCGAGCTCCGCCGCCCGCCGCCCGCCGCATCCGCGCCCCGTCTTCCGCGCGCAGCCCCCGTCCGTCATGTCCTCGCCCTTCAGGCTGCACTTCCCGTTCGAGCTGACGGGCGACCAACCCCAGGCGGTCGAAGCGATCACGTCGCGTCTCGAGCAGGGCGAGCGCCACCAGACCCTCCTGGGCATCACGGGCTCGGGCAAGACGCTGACGATGGCGGCCACGATCGAACGCCTCGGGAAGCCGGCGCTCGTCCTCAGCCCGAACAAGACGCTGGCGGCGCAGCTGTACTCGGAGTTCAAGGAGCTCTTCCCCGAGAACGCCGTCGAGTACTTCGTCAGCTACTACGACTACTACCAGCCCGAGGCCTACGTCGTCGCGAGCGACACCTTCATCGAGAAGGACTCGAGCATCAACGAGAACATCGAGCGCCTGCGCAACAGCGCCACGCGCTCGCTCCTCGATCGCCAGGACGTGCTGATCGTGGCGTCGGTCTCGTGCATCTACGGCCTGGGCAGTCCGAGCAACTACTCGGACATGGCGCTCAGCCTGAAGGTGGGGGAGTCGATCGAGCGCGACGACCTCCTGCGGCGGCTGACGCAGATGCAGTACAGCCGCAACAACCTCGATTTCCGGCGCGGCACGTTCCGGGCGCGCGGCGACGTGGTCGAGGTCTTCCCGTCGTACGAGGAGGACCGCACCATCCGCATCGAACTGTTCGGCGACGAGATCGAGGCGATCCTCGACGTCGATCCCCTGCGCGGCGAGATCCTGGCCGAGCGCAAGGAAGTGTCGCTCTACCCGTCCGGACACTACGTCACGCCCAAGGAGCGCGTGCTGGTCGCGGCCGAGGGGATCGAGGTGGAACTCGACGCACGCCTGCGCGTCCTGCGCAAGTCGGACCGCCTGCTCGAGGCCCAGCGTCTCGAGCAGCGCTGCCGGCGCGACCTCGAGATGCTGCGCGAGGTCGGCACCTGCCCGGGCATCGAGAACTACTCGCGCTGGATGGACGGCCGCGAGGAGGGGCAGGCGCCGTTCACGCTGCTCAACTACTTCCCCGAGGACTGGACCGTCTTCATCGACGAGAGCCACGTCACCGTCCCGCAGATCGGCGCCATGTACAAGGGCGACCGCTCGCGCAAGGAGACGCTCGTCGAGCACGGCTTCCGCCTGCCGAGTGCGCTCGACAACCGGCCGCTGCGGTTCGACGAGTGGGAGAAGCTCGTGAAGCGCGCGGTCTACGTCTCGGCCACGCCCGGGCCGTACGAGCTGAAGCACAGCGAGGACCGCCTGGCCGAACAGATCGTGCGCCCGACGGGTCTGATCGACCCCGCGATCGAGATCAAGCCGGCGAAGACCCAGGTGGACGACCTGCTGCACGAGATCCGGACCACGACGAAGGCCGGCTGGCGCACGCTCGTGACCACGCTAACGAAGCGCTCGTCCGAGGAGCTCACGACCTACCTGACCGAACTCGGCGTGCGCGTGCGCTACCTGCACTCGGAGATCGACGCGATCGAACGCATGCAGATCCTGCGCGAGCTGCGTTTGGGCGAGTTCGACGTCCTGATCGGCATCAACCTGTTGCGCGAAGGCCTCGACCTGCCGGAGGTGGCGCTGGTCGCGATCCTCGACGCCGACAAGGAGGGGTTCCTGCGCTCGGCCACGAGTTTGATCCAGACCTGCGGTCGCGCGGCGCGGAACGTCGACGGTCGCGTGATCATGTTCGCGGATCGCATCACGCGCTCGATGCAGGTGACGCTCGACGAGGTGGAGCGCCGACGCGCGCTGCAGCTCACCTACAACGCCGAGCACGGCATCACACCCCGGACGATCATCAAGCCCGTGCGCGATTCGATCGAGTCGCTCTACGACATGGACGGCGTCTCGATCGACCTGCCCGACGACGTCGGCGCGAAGGTCGCCGAGGGCGGGGTCGAGTACCGCGATCCGAAGCAGCTGCGCGCGGACGTCGAACGCACGCGCGGCGAGATGCTCGAGGCGGCCGCCGAACTGCGTTTCGAGGACGCGGCCAAGCTGCGCGACACGCTGCGACGACTGGAGCAGGCCCAGCTCGAGGTGGGCTGAGCGGTGTCCGAACCGCGCTGGAGCATCGACGGCGTTCCGGACCTGCCCGGCGTCTACCTGTTCGAGGACGACGCCGGCAAGGTGCTGTACGTGGGCAAGGCGCGCGCGCTGAAGAAGCGGCTCGCCAGCTACCGACGTCCGGGCGGCGACGGGCGTCTGGGCGTCCTGTTCCTCGAGCAGGAGGCGACGCGCGTGCGCACGATCGTGACGCGCACCGAGGGCGAGGCGCTGCTGCTCGAGGACGAGCTGATCAAGACGCACCAGCCGCCCTACAACGTGCGGCTCAAGGACGACAAGTCGTTCCTGATGATCCGGCTCGACCAGGACGAGCGGTTTCCGCGCCTGAAGTTCGTGCGCGCCCACGATCGCAAGCGCGGCAAGGGCACGGGGCGGTCGCGCTTCTTCGGACCGTTCGCCTCGGCGCGCAGCGTGCGGCGCACGATGAGCGACCTGCACCGCATCGTGCCCCTGCGCGACTGCTCGGACGCGGTCCTGAACAATCGCTCGCGACCGTGTCTCAAGCACCAGATCGGGCTGTGCAGCGCGCCCTGCGTCGACCTGATCGACGAGGCGCGCTACGCCGAACTGGTCGAGCGCGCGGTGGCGGTGCTGGCGGGGGACACGCGCGAACTCGAGAGCGACCTGCGCGCGCGCATGGACCAGGCGGCCGAGCGCCTCGAGTACGAACAGGCCGCGTTCTGGCGCGACCGGATCGAAGCACTGCGGCGCACGGCCGAGCGCCAGGGCGTGCGTCCGTCCGATTCCATCGAACGCGATGCCCTCGGACTGGCGCGGCTGGGTGAGCGCGCGGTGGTGCACCGACTCGCCTTCCGCGGCGGTCAGTTGGTGGAGAGCCGCTCGCACACGTTCCGGACACAGTTGGCCGACGAGGACGCGCTCAACGACGTGATCACCGCGCTCTACGGGACGGCCGGGCGCCGCAAGCCGCCGCGCGAGGTCTTGGTTCCGTGCCTGCCCAGTGAAGCCGAGCTCCTGGCCGAGCTGTACGGCATCGAACGCTTCGTGGTGCCGTCGAGCGGCGAGCGCAAGCGCTTCCTCGAGGTGGCCGGCGAGAACGCGCGCTCGCACCTCGAGCAGTCGACGGGGGCGGAGACCGAGCAGGCCGAGGCGCTCCAGAAGGTGGCGCGTCTGGCCGACCTCGATCCCGACGCGCCGCCGGAGGTCATCGACTGCTACGACATCTCGAACATCCAGGGCTCGAACGTGGTGGCGAGCCGCGTGCGCTTCCGACGCGGTGTCCCCGATCGGGCCGGCTACCGGCGCTTCAAGGTGCGCTCCGTCGACGGGCAGGACGACTTCGCGTCGATGGCCGAAGTGGTGGGGCGCAGCATGCGGCGCGGCCTCGAGGACGACGACCTGCCGGATCTGGTGGTGATCGACGGCGGCGCCGGCCAGCTGGGCGCCGCATTGGCCGCGCGCGACGAGGCCGGTGCGTTCGACGTGCCCTTCGTCGGGCTCGCGAAAGCGCGGTCCGAACGCACGATCGGCGGGCGGAAGGTCGGGGCGAGCGAGGAGCGGCTGTACCTCGCGCCCGATCGCGAGCCGCTGGTGCTGCCGAAGCACGACGCGGGGCGCTACCTGCTCGAGCGTCTGCGCGACGAGGCCCACCGCTTCGCGATCACGTTCCACCGCAAGCAGCGCGGCAAGATCACGTCCCGGCTCGACGCGATCCCCGGCGTGGGGGAGGCGCGGCGCAAGGCCCTGTTGCGGACGTTCGGCAGCGCGACCGGCGTCGAGCGCGCCAGCGTCGAACAGATCGCCGCGGTGCCCGGCATCGGCGACGACTTGGCGCGCGAGATCCTGCGGCGTCTGCGCGACAAGAGCGAATCCTGACGGACGCGTCCCGCGGGCCCGGCGGCGCTTGGCGGCGCGAATCTACCGAATCTTGATCGTGCACCCGGTGTGCGTCGGGCCACCCTTGCGCGCCCGATCCGCGGCGGACGGACCCGGTGCGGTCCCCGCGGCCACACCGAACGCGGCGAACGGTCCTCTTCGGCGCGGGGCGTGGTTCGAGCGGGCGCGATCGGTCCGCGTGCGGGAGGCGGTCGGCGGCACGACGTTCCGCCGCTGGCCGCGCCGGCGCATCGCTCGGCCGGCCCCCCCTTCGACCCCTCGGTCCATGCTGCTCGCGATCCTCGGCCTCGTCCTCACGCTCCTGGTACCGGGCCTGCTCGCGGCACGGCTGTTCGTCGGTGGGGAGGAGAGGACGTCGGTCTCCGCGTTCGAGTTCGTCGCCATCGCGGCCGCGCTCGGGGCCTTGGTGACCGGCGTGGTGGCCCAACTGCTCGCCTGGGCGCTCGTGTGGACGCCGACGTCGTTCTACCTCGTTCTCGCGGCGGTCTGCACGCTCGCGGTGGTGCTCGCGCAGCGTCGTCAGCTCGCGTTCCCGAAGGTGCGCGCGGGCGCCTGGGACGTGGTGGCGGTGGCCGTGATCGCCGTACTCGCGAGCCGCTACCTGCCGATGGCGGAGCACGTCTTCGGCTCGAGCGACGAAGGCATCTATCCCTGCGCGGCGATGGAGGTCGTGCACTCGGGTGGTGTGACCTTCGCCGATCCGGTCCTGAACGCGATCCCGTCCGACTGGCGCTTGGTGACGAACAACGACTTCCTTCCCGGCTTCTACGGGTTGGACCGCGAAGCCCGCACCTGGAGCACGCCGCACGGGCTGCACATGCTCCCGTCCTTCATGGCGGTCCTGCACGCGCTCGGCGGACGCGAATTCATGCTGCTCGCGCCCTTGGTCCTCACGATCGTCGCCCTCGCGGCCCTGTGGCTGCTCGTGCGTCGCCTGGCCGGACCGGTTCCAGCCCTCCTGTGCACCGTCGCGTTCGGCGTCAATCCACTCAGCGTGTTCTTCGCCAAGATCACGTTCGCGGAGAGCATGAGTGCAGCCTTCCTCTTCGCGGGCTTCGCGGCGTTCGCCTGTGCGTGGCCTCGCGACGAGAGCGTCGACCCGATTGCGGGTCCGGGCGCCGGCGACGTGCCCGAGCACCGGATCCACGGCGGGTGGCTGTTCGCCGCGGGCCTCCTGCTCGGTGGTGTGAACCACGCGAAGATCGACTTCTTCCTGATGCCGTGGGCCGTGCTGGTGGGCGTCGTGATGCTCGTGTGG
The DNA here is from genome assembly GCA_007750655.1 of Rohdeia mirabilis. Lineage (GTDB taxonomy): Bacteria > Planctomycetota > UBA1135 > UBA1135 > Rohdeia > Rohdeia mirabilis. The sequence continues at coordinate 2,992,757 of CP036290.1, read as the reverse complement.
GTCCAGCGCGATCGCCGCGGCGCGTTGCCGTTCGTCGCGGGCTACGGCCTGATGTTCGTCCTGGCGGTCGTCTACGCGGCCACCGACCACTGGGTCTACTACTACGCGCAGTTCTTCAACACCCAGATGTACGCGGACGGTCGGAACCGGAACATGTATCTGGCGGGTGTCTTCGTACCGATGGTCTCGACCGCGATCGTGCTGGCGAGACCGTCGCTCGTGCGGGCGATCGGAACGGCGATCCGGCCGCGAGCCGTGACGATCGCCGTCGGCGTCGTCACCTCGCTCGCTGCGGCCTACCTGCTGTGGGGCGTGCCTCTGCGGCTCGAATGGCACGAGCTGCTCGCTGCGACTCCCGACGCCCTGCCGGCCTGGAAGAAGTCCCTCGCGCTCGCGCCCGACCTGTCGCCCTACAGCGGCACACCGACGTTCACCGAGCTGACGATCCCGACGCTCGGGCTCTACGTGACGGACCTGGCCGCGCTGCTCGGCGTCGTCGGCGCCTTCGTCCTCCTGCTGCGTCGTGACCGCGGAGCGATCGCGCCGTTCGTGCTCTTCTTCTTCGCACAGACCGCGATGCTCGTGCTGATCAGCGGGAAGATCGACTACACCGCCGGGAACTTCCACTCGCCCGGTCGGCGTTTCCTCGGGATCTCGGGGCCCGGCGCGGTGATCATGGCGATCGTGCCGTGGTTCCTCCTCGCGCGTGGACTGCGTTGGGGGCACGTCCTGCGTCTCGTGGGTGTCTGGATCGCCGTTCACGTTGCGTTCGTGGGCGACGAGGCTTCGCGAGCACTGCGCGAGAGCCCGCTCTGGGACCGGACGTTCGAGGACGTGGACGCGATCGTCGCGCAGTTGCCGCCCAACGCGGTCCTGCTCTCGTTCGAAGAGACCCTGGCGACGCGCTACCAGATTCCCTTGCGCTTCTTCGGCCGTGTTCCAGCGCTCTGGCTCTACGACGGCGCGCTGCCGGAACACCTGTCCATGTTGGTCGAGCACCTGCGCGAGCAGGGTCACCATCCAGTCCTGATCACGGGTCAGGAGACTCCGGACGAACTCCCGGCGAAGCGGCACATGATGGCGGTGCTCGACCCCTTCGGGTACTCGACCTACCAGGTCACCGAAAACACCTACGCGCAGATCCGGGGCGGCTTGCCGGGCGTCGACGACTTCGTCCCGTGGTGTCCGATCCTCGAGTTCCACGGTGCCACAGCACGGCCCGTCGAGCCCGCACTCGAAGACGCCTCGCGCTGAGCGCACTCGACCCGCCGCCCGTTCAACCGCGCGGGTGGAAGCGCCGGTGCACGCGGCGGACGGTCTCGCCGTCGAGGTGCGTGTAGAGCTGCGTCGTGCGGATCGATGCGTGTCCGAGCAGTTCCTGCACGCTGCGCAGATCGGCGCCGTTCTCGACCAGGTGGCTCGCGAACGAGTGGCGCAGCGTGTGGGGCGAGATCGGTCGCGCGATGCCGGCCTCGAGTGCGCGTCGCTTGACCATGGCCCAGGCCGAAGTGCGACCGAGCGGACCCGCGGTGCGCGTGACGAAGACCTCTTCGCGCGCGATGGCGCCCTTCACCTGGGGCCGGCCGCGGTCGAGCCAGTCGCGTAGCGCCTCGCGCGCTCGCACGCCGAGCGGCACCACGCGCGTCTTGTCGCCCTTGCCGGTCAGTCGCAGCGACGCGAGTTCGGGCTCGAGGTCGCGGGTCGCGAGCGCCAGCACCTCGCTGATGCGCGCACCGCAGGCGTAGAGCACCTCGAGCAGGGCGCGGTCGCGTTGGGCGATCCAGTCGTCGCCCTGCGGCGCGCCGAGCAGGGCGTCGACCTCGGTCGCGCTCAGGACGCTCGGCAGATAGCGCTTCAGCTTGGGCGCGTCGAGGCGCGCGGCCGGGTCGCGCGCCAATTCGCCCTCGGCCACGAGGTGGTGCACGAAGCCGCGCAGGGTCGCGAGCGCGCGCGCCACGCTCGACTCGGCCGCGCCCTTGCCCTCGCGCAGGAAAACCAGGTGGTCGAGCAGGTCGGCCTCGACCAACACGTCCGGGCCCGTCCAGCCGCGCGCGAGTCCCCAGCGCAGCCAGACCGTCAGATCGCGCCGGTAGGCCGCGAGACTGTTGCGGGCGAGGCCGCCCTCGACGCGCAGCACGTCCAGGTACTCGTCGATCCACGAGGACAGTGGGTGGGCGCGCAGTCGGGCCTCTTCGCGTTCGCGAGCTGTGTCCATGGTCCGCGACCGGGTCCTTCGAGGACTCCGGGCCGCGCGGACCAGGATGCCCCGCCGCGCCGACCGCGCCCCAGAACCGCTCGCCGCGGCGCGCTGGCGATGGGAAGCGGGTCGGTGGGTGCGCACCCCGCGGGTAGGATGCGCCGCCCCGCTCCGCGATGACGAAGTCCAGCACCCTCGATGACGCCGGCAGCCCCGCCAGCAGCGCCACGGCGTCCCTCCCGTCACCCGATCTGGGCCGTCCGGTGCGGCGCCTGCGCTGGCGCCGACTCGCCTGGGTCGTCGTGCTCGTCGCGCTGGACCTGTGGTCCAAGGCGTACATGTTCGAGTGGCTCGACCGCGGACCCGGTGACGCACCGCCCTCGGGCGTCGAGGTCTGGGCCTTGAACGGTCACTGGCGCGTCGAAGTGGTCGGCGACTTCCTCGGCTTCATGCTCAGCGAGAACCGGGGGGCCGCCTGGGGCTTCGGTGCGAGCGTGCCCTGGCTGCTCGTCGGCGGACGAGTCGTGGCCGCCGTCGTGCTGACCGTGATGGTCGTGCGCACGGATCGGCGCCAGCGCATGCTCCTGTGGGCGCTCGTCCTGGTGCTGTCGGGCGCGCTCGGCAATCTCTTCGACAACCTCGCGCGCACGCCGCCGCCGGACCACCCGTTCGGCGCCGTTCGGGACTTCATCCACGTCTACTTCGCGCACTGGGACTACCACTTCCCGACCTTCAACGTGGCGGACAGCTGCATCACGGTCGGGGCCGCGCTCCTGATCCTGTCGAGCTTCCTGGCGCCGGCCCACGGCGCGGACGACGGGGAAGAGGAGCGCGCCGAAGGATCGGCGGAGAGCGCGGAGCCGAGCCGCCGAGCGGCGGGTGGGGCGGGCTCGGACGTGGGAGCGACGAGCGCGGCCGGGCGCTGATCGCCCGACGGATCGTCCCCGGGGGCTCCAAGAGCGGTAGAGTCTGGCGCCATGCCGTCCCTCGCGGTTCGCCTCGGAACGCTCCTCCTCCGAAACCCCCTGCTCTCTGCTTCTGGCACCTATGGCCACGGGCTCGAGATGGGCGGATTCTGTGCCCCGTCGGGCATCGGCGGCCTGGTCAGCAAGACCGTCACCCTCGAACCGCGCGGAGGCAATCCGGCGCCGCGGCTGTGCGAGACCGAGGCCGGTCTGATCAACTCGATCGGACTCGAGAACAAGGGCGTCGCGCAGTACCTCGAGGAGGTGCTGCCGGAAGTGGCGAGCGCCGACTGCGCGATCATCACGAACGTCGGCGGCCACCACGACCACGAGTTCGCCGACGTCGTCGCGATGCTCGACGAGCGCGACGAGGTGGACGCGATCGAGCTCAACCTGTCCTGCCCCAACGTCGACGACGGCAAGCTGCCGCTCGCGACCGATCCGAAGCGCGCCGAGTCCGTCGTGGCCGGGGCGCGCGCACGCACGCGGAAGCCGCTCTTCGCCAAGCTCTCGCCCAACGTCACGCGCATCGGCGACATGGCCATGGCGGTCGAGAGCGGCGGCGCGGACGGCATCACCGCGGTGAACACGCTGCTGGGCATGGCGGTCGACTGGCGCACGCGCCGGCCCGGCGTCGCCACGATCCAGGGCGGCTATTCCGGACCGGGCATCAAGCCGGTCGCCCTGCGCTGCGCCTGGGAGTGCGCGCGCAACGTCACCATTCCTGTGATCGGCTGCGGCGGCATCCAGACGGTCGACGACGTGCTCCAGTACCTGGTGGTCGGTTGCCGCGCGGTGCAGGTGGGGACCTCGTCCTTCTGGAATCCCGCCAACCTCGGCGATCTGGCGAGCCAACTGGCGGCCGCGCTCGCCGAACAGGGGATCGACGACGTCAACGATCTGATCGGAACGCTCGAGGTGGCGCGGCGATGAAGCTCACCGACCTCACCGCCGATCACGTCAAACAGGCGCTGTCGATCTACTGCGACCTGTGTTGGCCGCCGGGCTGCGACGGCGGGCCGCGCGTGAACCTGAAGCCGCTGCAGGAAGCGGCCGATCGCGACGCGGCGCTGGCGGGCTTCGAACGGGGTGATCCCGGCGACGATCCCGACTCGCGGCGCTTCTCGCTGCGGCTCGGCAACCACCGCTACCCGTTCATGAAGTTCGTGCTGCAGGAGCACCTCGTGGCGGGCGAGTTCTACTTCGAGGTCGACACCCACGACCGGCTCGACGTCCCGAGCGAGACGCCGGACTACGAGCAGTGGCTGGCCCTCAAGCGTTTCAATCGCGACCTGAAACTGCGCATCGAGAAGGCTTGGGCCGCGGCCGGACTTCCGACCAGCGCGGACCTCGCGGCGATCTGTGGCGACCTGGCGAAGCGCGAGAAGAAGGCCGGCCACCGCGGGCACCTGTTGCTCGTGGACGACGACGAGGACGTCTGCGTCGGGCTGGCGCTCCTGCTGCGGGCCCGCGGCTTCGACGTCGAGGTCGTCCACGACGGCGGGGCGGCGCTCGAGCGCCTCGGCCGTGGTCCGCGCCCCGACCTGGTCCTGCTCGACTACGAGATGCCCCAGGTCACAGGCCAGGAGGTCCTGGACTCCATGCGGCGGACCGAGGACCTGGCCGCCGTGCCGGTGCTCATGGCCACCGCCGCCGCGATCCGCCTCGACCAGGTGCCCGACGTGGCGGGGCTCCTGCGCAAGCCCTACCCGCGCCAGGTGCTGTTCGAGATGATCGACCGCCTGCTCGAGACGCCGCACGCCTGAGGGCGAACGATGCCCTCCGAGGGCGACCCGAACGCGGCCGGTGACCGGCGCGAGGGGAGGATCCGAGCGGGTCTTCGGTCCAAGGGCGAGGAAGGACGCGTCCGGGGGTCGATACTCGGGCGCCGCGGGTGCATCATGTTCGCCCACTCGGTCGGACGCTCGCGTCGACCGGGGACGGGAACCTGGCCCACGAGGCCCGCGAGACCAGCACGACGACGCCCCCGGGGCCGACGACGGATCACATGGACTTCGACACTCTGCGCGACAAGTTCGGCTCCCTGAGCGAGGGCTTCGGAAAGGGGCTCCTGGGCGTCTTCGGGTCGAAGACCCAGCGCGAGGTGCGCAAGCTCGAGCCGCTGGTGCGCCGCATCGCCGAGCTCGAACCCTGGGCCCAGGGACTCTCGGCCGAGCAGTTCCACGAGCAGACCGCCGCCTGGAAGAAGGCCGTGGCGGCCGGCGAGCTGGCCCTCGACGACATCCAGCCCGAGGCCTTCGCCATGGTGCGCGAGGCCGCGGTGCGGACCCTCGGCATGCGGCACTTCGACGTCCAGCTGGTGGGGGGCATCGCCCTGCACGACGGCAAGGTCGCGGAGATGGCGACGGGCGAGGGCAAGACGCTGATGGCGACCCTGGCCCTGTACCTGAACTGTCTGGGTGGCAAGCCCTGCTATCTGGTCACGGTCAACGACTACCTCGCGCGTCGCGACGCCACCTGGATGTCGCCCCTATACGAGTACCTGGGGGTCACGGTCGCCGCGATCCAGGCACACATGTCGTCCGCCGAGCGCCTGCCGGTCTACGCCTCCGACATCGTCTACGGCACGAACAACGAGTTCGGCTTCGACTACCTGCGCGACAACATGAAGACGCGCCTGTCGGAGCAGGTGCAGCGCGACTTGGCCTACGCGATCATCGACGAGGTCGACTCGATCCTCATCGACGAGGCGCGCACGCCGCTCATCATCTCCGGACCGGCCGAGCTGACGCCCGACAAGTACCGCCAGGCCGACGACATCGCCAAGCAGCTGGTGATCGATGAGGACTTCGAGGTCAAGGAGAAGGAACGCAGCGCGACGCTCAAGGAAGAGGGCATCGTCAAGGCGCAGGAGCTGCTCGGCGTCGAGTCCTTCTACGACACGGGCCACATGGACTGGCCCCACTACATCGAGAACGCCCTGCGCGCGCGGAACCTGTACCACCGCGACCAGGAGTACGTGGTGGAGGAGGGCCAGGTCGTCATCGTCGACGAGTTCACCGGTCGCAAGATGGCGGGGCGCCGTTGGTCGGACGGTCTGCACCAGGCGGTCGAGGCCAAGGAAGGTCTGCGCATTCGTCAGGAGAACCAGACCCTGGCCACGATCACGTTCCAGAACTACTTCCGCCTGTACTCGAAGCTGGCGGGCATGACCGGTACGGCGATCACCGAGGCCGAGGAGTTCTTCAAGATCTACGGCCTCGAAGTCATCCAGGTCCCGACGAACAAGCCGATCGTCCGCGCCGACCAACAGGACGTCGTCTATCGGACCGAGGGCGAGAAGTGGAACGCGATCGTCGAGGAGATCCAGCGCGTCCACGAGAAGGGGCAGCCGGTCCTGGTCGGCACCACTTCGGTCGAGAACTCGGAGAAGGTCGCCGAACTCCTGGTCGCGGCCGAGGTCCCGCACCACGTGCTGAACGCGAAGCACCACGAGCGCGAGGCCGAGTACGTCGCCATGGCCGGCCAGCGCGGCGCCGTGACCGTCTCCACGAACATGGCCGGTCGCGGAACGGACATCAAACTGGGCGGCAACTTCGAACACCGTCTGGCGCAGGCCCTCGAGGCCACCGGACTCTCGGAGGGCGATCCCGAGCACCTCGAAGCGGTGGCGAAGATCCGCGACGAGGTCCGCGCCCAGTGCGACCGCGACGAGGAAGAGGTCCTCGAACTGGGGGGCCTGTACGTCCTGGGCACCGAACGCCACGAGTCGCGCCGCATCGACAACCAGCTCCGCGGCCGCTCCGGTCGTCAGGGCAACGCCGGCGAGACGCGCTTCTTCCTGTCCCTGCAGGACCCGCTGATGAAGCGGTTCTACAAGGACTGGGTGACGAACTTCATGGAGAAGCTCGGCATGAAGGAAGGCGTGCCGATCGAGTCCGGCATGGTCAGCCGCGCGATCCAGCGCGCCCAGAAGAAGGTCGAGGAGTACTACTTCGAGATCCGCAAGAACCTCATCGAGTACGACGAGGTCATGGACGAGCAGCGCAAGCGCATCTACGACGCGCGTCAGGACGTGCTCGAAGGCGTGGGCCTGGACGACCGCGTGATCGAGATGGTCGAGCGCGTCGTGTCGCGCACGGCGATGACCTTCGAGGACGACGCGGAAGGTTTCGCGGACTGGTTCAAGAAGACCTTCGGCAAGGACATCGACCGCTCGATCGCCGAACAGGTGACCGAGAAGGACGCCGACCCGACGCCCGCCGTCGAGGCCGCCGAGGCCATCCACCTCGAGCGCAAGGCCGAGATGGGCGAGAAGGAACTCGACGAGCTCCAGCAGTACGTCCTGCTCAACACGATCGACACGAAGTGGAAGGACCACCTCCACGCCGTCGACGCGCTGAAGCAGGGCATCGGCCTGCGCGGCTACGCCCAGAAGGATCCGAAGAACGAGTACAAGGCCGAGGCCTTCGCGCTGTTCGAGCGCCTGTTCGAGTCGATCGAGGACGAGGTCGCGAGCCTCGTCCTGCGCGTGCGCTTCTCCGGTGGCGAGGACGAGCGCGAGGAGTCGGTCTACGGTTCGGCCGCGGATCCGACGGCGACCTCCGCGCCCGCGCCGGCCCCGGCACCTGGCGCGGCGGCGGCACCCCAGTCGGCGGGCGGTGGAACGGCCACCGCGACGCGACCCGCGCGTCCGGCCCGGCCGAACGTGCCCGCGCGCCAGGCCTTCGATCGCGCGCGTCGCACGGGCGAAGTCGCTCCGGCCGCGGCTCCGAGTGCGGCCACCGATCCGCGCTTCGCGAACGTCGGCCGCAACGACGAGTGCCCCTGCGGCAGCGGCAAGAAGTTCAAGAAGTGCCACGGCCAGGTCTGAGGCACGCGCTCGAACGCGATCGTGTCTTTGGCGCCGCCGATCCGCGAGGACCCCATCCCGGGGCCGAGCGGCACGCTTCTCCACGCGGTCTACGACCTGGTGTGGTTCGGTGCGTTCGCCTGCGTCGCGCCGCCTCTGTGGTGGCGTTCGCGACGCGAGCCGGCGATCGCGCGCTTCATGCGCGAGCGCATGGCGGTGGAACCGTTCGAGCCCGGTGACGAACGCGGGGTCGTCCTGATCCACGCCGTGAGCGTGGGCGAGGTCAAGGGCATCCGCAGCGTCGTCGAACGTCTCGAACGCGAACGCCCCGACCTCGAGGTGGTCCTCTCGACGACCACGTCCACCGGCGCCGAGGTCGCGCGCTCGACGTTCCCCGGTCGGCGCGTCGTGCGTTTCCCGACCGACTGGTCGCGCGTCGTGCGGCGCTTCTTCGAACGCCTGCAGCCGGTCGCCGTCGTGCTCGTCGAGCTCGAGGTGTGGCCGAACTTCCTGCGCGAGGCGAATCGCCGCGGTGTGCCGCTCGCGGTCGTCAACGGGCGCATCACCGAACGCAGCTTCGGCCGCTACAAGCTGTTCCACCGCCTGTTCCCGCAGTTCGATCGCATTTCGCTGTTCTGCGTGCAGAACGAGACCTACGCCGAACGCTTCCTCGAGCTGAAGGTCGATCCGACGCGCGTCGTGGTGACGGGCAACGTCAAGATCGACGGACTCGCGACCGGACGGATCGACCCGGGCGAGGAGCTCACGCGACTGCTCGCCGCGCCGGACGGAAGGCCGCTCGTGGTCGCGGCCTCGACGCACGATCCCGAGGAGCGGGCCTGCTGCGAAGGATGGGTGCGGCATGCGCCGGGCACGCGGCTCGTGCTGGTGCCGCGCCACCCCGACCGGGTCGACGTCCTGGTGGGGGAGCTCGCGGCCGCGGGCCACCGGGTCCAGCGCCTGACCGAGCTGCGCGGCGGCGCGCTCCCCGACCCGGACGTGCCGGTCATCGTCGACACGATCGGCGAGCTCGAGCGCGTGTTCGGCCTGGCCGACGTGGCGTTCGTCGGCGGGTCGTTGATCCCGCACGGCGGCCACAACGTCCTCGAACCCGCCGCCCAGGGCGTGGCCACGGTGACCGGCCCGCACACCGTCAATTTTCGGCAAGAAGTGGCCCTCTTGCGCGAGGTCGACGCGCTCGTCCAGGCCGAGGACGCCGACGCGGCGTGGAGCGCGGTCGGCGGGTTGGTGAAGGACCCCGACCGCCGTGCGGCGATGGCCACTGCCGCACGCGCGGCCATCGATCGTCAGGGTGGGGCCACCGAGCTGACCTGGCGCGCCCTGGTCGAGAGCTGTCTCCCGCCCGCCTGAGGGCCTTCGGAACGGTCCACGGGCGGCTCGTCGGCGTCGCTCCAGCCAATCCGCGTGATAGGATCCGTCGCTTCGAAACGACCCCCTCGGCGATCATCCGGCGCGCGACTCCCGTCCGTCCGTCCCGGTCCGGCGCCCCCCCGATTCCCATTCCATGTCCCGACAACTCTTCACTTCCGAGTCCGTGTCCATGGGCCACCCCGACAAGGTGGCCGACCAGGTCTCGGACGCCATTCTCGACGCCCTCCTCGAGCAGGATCCCCGCAGTCGAGTCGCCTGCGAGACCATGGTCACCACCGGTATGGCGGTCATCGCGGGTGAGATCACCACCACCGCGCGCATCGACTACCAGGACATCGTGCGTTCGACGCTCAAGCGGATCGGCTACACCGACGACCACTTCGGCATCAACGGCGACACCTGCGCGGTCCTCGTCAGCCTCGACCGCCAGAGCCCCGACATCGCCCAGGGCGTATCCGAGGGCGAGGGCCTGCACAAGGAGCAGGGCGCCGGCGACCAGGGCCTGATGTTCGGCTACGCCTGTGACGAGACGGACGTGCACATGCCGTTCGCCATCCACTACAGCCACCGTCTGGTCGAGAAGCTCGCCGAGCTGCGCCAGAACGGGACCCTCCCGTGGCTGCGCCCGGACAGCAAGAGCCAGATCACGGTCGAGTACGAGAACGACAAGCCGGTGCGCGTGCACACGGTCGTCATCTCGACCCAGCACGACCCCACGGTCAACGGCAAGACGAGCGAAGCCGACGTGCTCGAGGAGATCCGCCGCGAAGTGACCGAGAAGGTCATCCGCGCCGTGCTCCCGACCGGGATGATGGACGACGCCACGATCATCCACGTCAACCCGACCGGCAAGTTCGTCATCGGCGGACCCCACGGCGACTGTGGTCTCACCGGCCGCAAGATCATCGTCGACACCTACGGCGGCATGGGCCGTCACGGCGGCGGCGCTTTCTCCGGCAAGGACCCGAGCAAGGTCGACCGCTCCGCCGCCTACGCGTGCCGTTGGGTCGCGAAGAACGTGGTCGCCGCCGGTCTCGCGCGTCGCTGCGAGGTCCAACTCTCCTACGCGATCGGCGTGGCCCAGCCCCTGTCGATCCGCGTCGACAGCTTCGGTACCGGCGCCATCGACGACATCGCCCTGACCGAAGCCGTCGTCAAGGTCTTCGACCTGCGCCCGGCCGCGATCATCGAGAGCCTCGACCTGCTCAAGCCGCGCTACCAGGCCACGGCCTACCACGGGCACTTCGGTCGCCCGGACTTCCCCTGGGAGCAGACCAACAAGGTCGCCGAGCTGAAGGCGGCCGCTGGCGCCCCCGCCTGAGCGCCCGTTCGACGGACCGCCCCGGACGCAACCCGGGGCGGTTCGCCGGATAGGACGCACGACCGGTCGCTGGACCGTCCTCGACAGCGGGTGCGACCTGCCCCGCACGCCCAAGATCGCCGGCCGACCGCCGGCCTACACCGACGCCGATGCTGATCCACTCCCGCTCCACGACCGCTCGAGGGACCCTCACAGGGGGCGCGCTCGTTCGGACCGCCCGCGCTGCCCGCGCCGGCTTCACGCTGATCGAGCTGATGGCCGCGATGCTGATCATCGGGATCCTGATGGCCTTCCTGGTGCCGCAGATCCCGGCCGTGCTCGAGCGCGGAAAGATCACGGCCTCGACCCAGAACCTGAAGGACATCTACGGCGGCATCCTGAACTACAACGCGAAGTTCAAGCGCCTGCCGAACAAGCACTCGGGCGTGCGCTTCTTCGCCTGTCTGATCTTCGACGGCGTGTGGGAGAACACGAAGAGTTCGGCCCGCAAGCTGACGTGCCCGGGCGTCGACTACGGTGCGCTGCCGGGCATCGCCGACCTCCCGGAGGAGGAGTGGTACTCGGACCCCGAGGCCATCACCGGTGACTCGTCCTCCTACGCGGGTCGCAATACGGCGGAGTTCCCGCTGCGTAAGCCCAGCGGCATGGACGCCTGGGTCGCCACGGACAACGACCCGATCATGAACTTCTCGACCACGACCCTGGTGCTCTACGGGGACGGCAACATCGAGGCGATCGAGATCGCGACGTTGCGCGAAGAGGGGCTCCTCGGCCCGGAGGATGACTACCTCGAGGTGGGTGAAGGCTCGCCCGTCGAGGACCTTCAGAAGCTCTCGCTCAACTGAGCGGAGCGGCGACCGAGCGAATCGGCGACCGTCACGACACGGGGCGCGGTGGCATCGGCCACCGCGCCCCGTGTGCGTTCGCGTGGGTCTCGCCGCCAGCGTCTCAGCGCAACACCGGCACGAGCGCCGACTCGAGCAGCGCCTTCCGCGCACGCCACATGGCGGTCGCGCCGAACTCGGGACCGCGTCGCTCGCCGATCGCGTTCCAGTCGGCTTCGAGGGTCTCGAACGGTGCGAGTTCGGGCCGTTCCGCCTGGTTGAGGGCAGCGCTCGAGGGCAGGAAGCTCTCTTCCCAGACCGCGCCAGTGCTCGCCGGGTCGAGTCCGGGAGTGTCGAGACAGGCGATCGCGAAGCGGTACGCGGCATCGACTCGCCGGTCGCGCTCCGGATCGGCGAGGTCGCGCTCCTCGAGGGCGTGGATCGAAACCGCCGCCTCGGCCAGCGCCTGGGCCAGTTCGGGCCAGCGTTCGCGCTCCCGCTCGAACTGAGTGAGCACGCCTTCGAGCGACAACCGGCTCCGGTGCCGCGCGAGCCCCCGCGCAGCACCCAGGCGCAGTCCCGGACTCGCGGCCTCGTTGTGCACGAGCTCGAGGAGCAGCGTGCGAGCGCGGTCGTGCACGGAGTCCTGCGTCACCGTACCCAGCGCCACTGCCGCGTGCGGGCCGAGGTCCTGTGACCCGAGTTGTTCGACCAGAGCATCGGCGGCGCTCGATCCCTTGCTTCCCATGCGTTCGAGGCACTGGCACGCGTGCAGGCGCACGTAGCGGTCGTCGTCCGACAGGGCGCGGGCCAGGTGCGGCGCCACGTCGGCCCCGAGGTTCGTGAGGATGAAGCGCGCGTCGTCCACACCGCGCAGTTGGAACTCGCCCAGCCGCGCGATCCACGACCACACGGCGCGGTCGAACGCGGTGTCGCGCGGCTGCGGCTCACCGACCGGGACTTCCACCTCTGCCGTCAGTTCCGCGATCAGTGCCTCCGCGGTCGTGCGCTGCTGCTCGCTCCAACTCGAGCGTGAGATCACGCGCAGGCCGGACAGCCCGGCCAGGACGTCGTGCTTGCCGAGGGCCTGGGCCAGGTAGACCACGACCGATTCGTCGGTCTCGTACTTGAGTCGCAGGACCGCGTCGCAGATCCAGCCTTCGGTGACGAGCTCGCCCAGGTACCAGGCCGCGCTCGAGCGCATCCAGGCGTCGGGCCCGCTCGTCAGCACTTCGAGCAGCAGGGGATTCGCCGCGTCGTGCGCTCCGGAACCGAGCACTTCGAGCGCCGCGCTGCGCTCGTCGGTCGTGCGCTCGGTGTCGTACAGCGCGTCGACGAGGGCCAGCGCCACGCCGTCACCCAGGCGCCACAGGTCCTCGGCTCCCGCCCGTCGCAACGCCCCCGAGGACGACACGACGAAGCCCAACAGGTGGTCGAACTCGTCGAGCGCCTCGGGCGGCAGGGGCTCGGGCACGGGAGCGGCCGGAGCCGCGGCGAGCGCGGCATCCACGACGTCGCGGACCGCCGGTGCGGCAGGCAGAGGAGCCGTGACGGCCGGAGCCACGGATGCGCCGCCTGCCGCTCCCTCGCTGCCGCCATCGCCACAACCGTGTGCGGCGAGGACGAGTGGGAGCGACGCGATCGCCGCGAGTCGTCGGCGGGTCGTCACTGGTCACCTCCCAGTACCAGCCGGTGCACCACGATCGCGTCGCGCGGCACGTCGGTGGCGTAGGGATCGACGCCGGGATCCTCGGGCCACAGGTCCTGCATGGGATCGGTCATGTCGCGGTAGTGGGGCGACCGCTTGTAGAGCAACACGACCTCGATCGGACCGGTGACCGGGGCATCGTCCGCGTCGAGCACCGCGTAGCGCTCGGTCGCGTGCACGGGCAGCAGCGTGTCCGGCACGTCCGTCTCGTAGCGGTAGGGGCTGCGGAAGCGGTGCAGGTGCGTCCACGCACCTTCGCTGCCGGCCGGGCGCCAGAACAGGTCGGCCGCGCGCGACCGTTCGTCGGTCGGGAAGCTGTGCCCCGCGCCGACGTTCTCGATCTCGATCAGCCAGCCGTTGGCCGGGTCGTCGTCCACGCGCGAGCCACGCACTTCCACCGCGGACTGCAGCATCACCAGGTCGGTTCCGCCATGCATGCCGTGACGCCGCCCGCCCGAGGGCGTCCCGTCGCGCAGTGGCATGTGACAGTCGATGCAGTCGATGCCCTCCGCCGCCCAGCGACTGTCGCGCCACTGTTGAACGGTCTGGTGCTGGTCGTGGCAGCCAGCGCAGAAGTCGGCGCGCGTGAGAGCCACGGTCGCCTCCGGACGGCAGGCCACCGTCTCGGACGTGAAGCTCCCGGCCACGCCGCCGTCGGGCAGAGCGTGGCAGGTGATGCAGTCGACCCCTTCGACGCGGCGCTCGATCCGCGGCAGGACGCGCTCGGCGATGCCGGTCACGAACACGGGCTGCGGAGCGTGGCAGTCGATGCAGTCCTGGTTCGAGAAGTCACCGGACAGCTTGCGCACCGCGGCGCCGGTCCACGAGTCGGCGTGCGGTCCCGAGCTCCACTCCTCGAAGACCTGCGCGTGGCACTCCGCGCAGTTGTGCGAGGAAGAGTGGGAGACGGCGGGTGCGGGCAGCGTCGGACCACCGTCGCTCTCGCCGAAGAGGAAGGTCGCGCCCCACAGGGCGAGCGCCAGCACGAGGAGTCCGAGGATCGGTTTCATGGGAGTCGTTCGTCAGCGTGTCGTGCGTGCGCGAGTCACTCGTCGGTGCCCGTGGGGGAGGCGTCCACGAGCACGCCGTCCACCAGGCGCACGGTGCGGGTTCGCGAGCCGCGTGCTTCACCCGGGTCGTGGGTGACGTGCAGCGCGGCGAAGCCGTACTCGTCGCGCAGGCGGTCGAGCATCGTCGAGAGGGACTCGCGCAGCTCGGCGTCGAGCGGACCGAGCGGCTCGTCGAGCAACAGGAGGCGGGGCTGGGTCGAGAGGGCGCGCGCGAGCCCGAGACGCTGGGCCTCGCCGCCCGACAGCGTGCCGGGAAGACGGTCCTCGTAGCCCACGAGTTCGACCCTCTCGACCAGCTCGCGCACGCGTGCCGGCCGTTCGCTGCGGGGCACTCCGCGGTGCTTCAGCGCGAAGTCGAGCGTGCGGCGCACCGTCATGTGGGGCCACAGGCCGCCGCCCTGGAACAGGGAGCCGACCGGTCGCGCCTGGGGCGGAACCAGGTGGCGTCCGTTCGCGACGAGGGCCGTGCCACACAGGTGGACGTCCCCCGCGTCGGCCGCTTGGAAACCAGCGAGCACGCGCAGCAGCGTCGACTTGCCGGATCCCGAGCGGCCCACCAGCACGACGCGTTCGCCCAGTTCGATCTCGAGGTCGAGTCCGTCGAGCACGGCGCGCTCGCCGAGCACGACGCGCAGGCCCTCGACCCGCAGGCCTGCGTCGCGCGCGCCTGCGTTCCGCGCGGCCTCGGGGTCGGTCGTGTTCGCCTTCTTGGTCTGGGTCACGGCAGCACCTTGGCCGGTCGTTTCGAGAAGGCCGCCCACAGCATGCCGGGCAGCAGGATGGTGAAGATCAGGACCAGCGACAGCGCCGCGACGTACTCGTCGCGGCCGAAGTGGACGCCGTTGAAGACGCGCACGATCGCTGTGCGGCGCGCCTCGGGAACGACGAGCGCGCTGTCCAGTTCGCGCATCGCGAAGGCGTAGACGCAGATCCAGCTCGCCGCGAGCGCACCGGTGATCGCGGGCGCGACGATGCGCAGCAGACGCGTCACGGGGCCTGCACCGACGCTCGCCGCGGCCCACTCGCTGACCTTCGGGACGCCGGCGACCGCGCCGGCCACGATCAGGATCGCGAAGGGCGAGAGACGCCCGATGTACAGAAGAGCCGCCATGGACGGTGTGGCGTAGAAGTCCGTCGACGCGCCGCCGGTGAGCTCCGCGAGCCACGGTCCGTCCCACAGGGTCGCGGTCCCGATCCCGAACAGCGTGCCCGGGACGGCGATCGGGACGAGCGCGGCCATCAGGATCGCGGTGCCGAAGCGCGAGCGCTCGGCGGCATGTCCGAGGACGAGGCCCAACGCGAGCGCCGCGGTCGCTGCGACGATGGCCAACCACAGGCTGCGTCGCACGTCGTCGCGGGCGCGCTCGAAGGCCTTGCCGAACGCGCTCGCGAACGTGTCGAGCTGGCGACCGGCGACGACTGGTGCGGCCGCGAGGCGTTCGCCGAACGTCAGGTCGGGTTCGCGCTCGCTGTTCGTCGTCGTGCCCGTCGTGGCGCTGCCGGGGACGACGGGACGCGGTGCGGTCGCGGCGGGAGGGGCTTCCTCACCCGCGATCGCCGCGCGCGCCGCCACCGGTCGCCAGGCCGACGGACCACCGCTCGCCTCCCAACCCAAGCGCCCGAGCGGCACGAGCGACGAGGCCCCGACGACCGCGAACGCGAAGAGCGTCGCCGGCCAACGCCAGCGCCCCAACGGCAGCGTCGCGGGTGCAATGGCGCTCGACGTCACCGGCGCGAGCGCTCCGCGACGTCGCAGCACCAGCACGGGAACGAGCGCCAGCAGCGTGACGACGAGCAGCGGCAGCGCGGTGGCTACAGCCAGCCCCGGGCGTTCGAACTGACTCCAGTTGGCGAAGATCTCGTCGGCGTAGACGTTGAACTTGACGCCCACGGACGAGACGAAGTCGGGGACCGAGAAGTCGTTCACCGCGAACGTGAACGCGAGGCACGCGCCGGCGAGCGACGCGGGCAGGATCGCTCCGACGTCGGCGCGCAGGACGGCGACGAGACCGCCGAGGCCCCAGGCCGATTCTTCCTGGCGTGCGTCGATCCGCTCGGCGGCGCGCGCCGTGAAGATCGAGACCAGCGGGAAGTAGCTGAACACCAAGAGCACCGCCGTCGCGACCGGACCGCGAACGTCGCTGAGCGCCGTCCACGTCATCGCCATCAACAGCGTCGGGACGAGCAGGGGAACGATCGAGAGGGGACGCAGGAAGCGCGCGCCGAACACGTCGGTGCGCGCGACCAGGAAGCCGAAGGGCACGCCCAGGAGCAGGCAGCCGGCTGCGACCGAGAGGCCCAGTCCGATCGTGCGCGCGAGCAGACTCCAGATGCGCGGCTCCAGCAGCGTGCCGAGGTCCGAGCTCTCGATCCGCAGCAGCGTCACCGCGACCGGTGCGAGCGCGAACGCGGCGAAGAGCACCGCGCAGAGGCTGACCAGCCAGCGACTCAACGCAGGAACGCCGTCTTCAGGTCGTCCTGCACGCGCGGCAGGTCGGCGCCCACTCGCTCCCAGTCGACGGCCATGACGCGCATGTCGGCGATGCTCGGGACGTGGGCGGGGCGGGGCACGTCGGCGCGGGTCGGGATCTGCGCCGAGTCCGCCTTCGCCAGCAGTTCCTCGACCTCCTTGGACAGGAGGAAATCGATCAGGAGGCGACCGTTGTCGGGATGCGGCGCGTTCTTCATCAGCGCGACCGTGTTGGGGATGACGAGCGTGCCCATCTCGCTCTCGCCCTGGTCGGGGAAGCGGCGCTCGACCGGATAGCCGCGCAGTCGGGCCACGTTGAAGTCGTCGGTGTCGGTGAAGCCCCAGGCCAGCGCCCCTTCGCCGACCTTGCGCATCAGCGGCCCGTTCCCGCTCGCCAGCGCCACACCACCGTTCGCGTTGTCCGCCACCAGGTCGTTCACGAAGCGCCGTGCCTCCTCGTCGCCCCACAGGTCGTAGAGCACGGCGAAGTGGGTCAGGGTGGTGCCCGTCAGTGGGCGCGCCACCGATCCCACGTCGTTCCAGGGCGAGCTCTCGAGGTCGAGGATCGAGCTCGGCCACCGGCTCGGGTCCGACTCCAACTCACCCAGCCGTTCGGTGTTCAGGATCAGGCAGCGCGCGCGCAGGGCGAAGCCGGTCCAGTGGTGCTCGGGATCGCGGTAGCTCTCGGGGATGTCGGCCGCGGCGGGGGAGTCGTAGGGCTCGAGCAGCCCTTCCTTCGCGAGCGCGATCGTGTTGGCGATCTCGTTGTTCCAGAAGACGTCGCAGCGCGGATCGTGGGCCTCCTGGCGGAGCCGGCTGACCATGCCGACCGTCTTGTTCGCCTCGGTGTCGAACTCCATCCGCACCGTCAGGCCCGTGCGCTCCTGGAACAGTCGCAGGATCTCCTCGGAGTGGACCTGGTCCATCGCCGTGTAGATCACGACGTCGGGCTCGGGGCCGGAACACGCGCCGAGCGCGAAGAACGAGACGACGAGAGGGACGAGGACGCCGAGGCGCCGACGGGGAAGCTGCATGGGGATCGGTCGGACGGGGAGCGGTGGGGCAGGGCGCCGAGCGGGCAAGCCCCGTGCCAGGCACCCTACCCCAGGGGTGCGCCCGGACGACCTCCGCGGGCGCCATCGGTTTCGCGTTCGCCGCCCACGTCGCGGTATCCTGCTCGCCGTTTCGTCGTCGACACGGCACTTCTCCAGCGCGTCGGCCCCTCGTCGCTCCCCACCGCACCGTTCCCCCCGCTCTTCCCGTGCAACTCTCTTCGCGCATGTCCCAGCTCGGGACCGAGACCGCCTTCGCCGTGCTGGCCCGTGCCAAGGCCCTTCAAGCGGCGGGCAAGGACATCATCAACCTCGGGATCGGGTCCCCGGACTTCCGCACCCCGGACAACGTGGTCGAGGCGGGGATCAAGGCGATCCGGGACGGCTACCACTTCTACACGCCGGCGAAGGGACTGCCCGAGGTGCGTGCGGCGGTGGTCGAGGAGATCCAGCGCGTGCGCGGCGTCACCGCCGATCCCGAGAACGTGATCGTGACGCCCGGCGGCAAGCCGACGATGTTCTACGCGATCCTGATGTTCGGCGAGCCGGGCACCGAGATCATGTATCCGAACCCCGGCTTCCCGATCTACGAGTCCATGATCGAGGCCTCGGGCGCGAAGGCGGTCCCGATGGAGTTGCTCGAGTCGCGCGACTTCAGCTTCGACGCGGCCTCCGTCCTGGCCAAGATCAACGACCGGACGCGACTGATCATCGTCAACACGCCCGCGAACCCGACAGGTGGAGTGGTTCCCGAGGCCGAGCTCGACGCGTTGGCCGAAGGTCTGAAGCGCTTCCCGAACGTCGCCATCCTGTCGGACGAGATCTACTCGCGTCTGACCTACGACGGCGAGCGCCACGTCAGCCTCCTCAAGTACGAGCACCTGCGCGATCGCGTCATCGTGCTCGACGGCTGGAGCAAGACCTACTCGATGACCGGCTGGCGCCTGGGCTGGGGCTTGTGGCCCGCGAGCCTCGTCGAGCACGCCGAGCGACTCCAGATCAACTCGGTCTCCTGTCCCAGCGCTCCGGTGCAGATGGCCGGCATGGAAGCGCTCCGCGGTCCCCAGGACGCGGTCGAACACATGCGCCAGGCCTTCGACGAGCGCCGGACCCTGATCGTCGAGGGACTGCGCTCAATCCCCGGCTTCACCTGCGTGCTGCCGAAGGGCGCCTTCTACGCTTTCCCGAACATCACGGGCACCGGACGCACGTCGAACGAGCTGCAGAACCTGCTCCTCGACGAAGCTGGCGTGGCGACCGTCAGCGGCACCGCGTTCGGCGCACTCGGCGAGGGCTACCTGCGCTTCAGCTACGCCAGCTCGAAGGAAGAGATCGAGCGCGCGATCGAGCGCGTGCGCGGCGTTCTGGGGTGAGCGTCGGAGCGTCGGGTCGGGGGCCGTCGTCGGCCTGCCGCCGGCCGCCCGACCAGCGCCGGTCGCCGAGCCCGCGTCGCCGAGCCCGCGTCGCCGGCCATTCTGGCGGGACTCCGCCGGCCGGGAACCGCGCCGAGCCCTGGACCCAGGAGGTTCGCGCCCCATGGATCAGGTCCCAGGGCCGGCGAGGAGTGTCGCGGCCCGCCCGCCGGGGCGCGGGGGGTCCGCACCGGAACGCTAGGCTGGTCCGCCCAGGCGACCAGGTCCTCGCCGAGCGCCGAACCATGACCGTCGAACCATGACCGTCGAACACTCCGACTTCCGCAGCGACACCGTCACCCGCCCCAGCTCCGCCATGCGCGAGGCCATGGCGCAGGCCCCGGTCGGCGACGACGTGCTGGACGGCGATCCGACCGTTCAGGAACTGGAGCGCGAGGCGGCGCGCTGGCTCGGCAAGGAGGCCGCGCTCTTCGTGCCGTCGGGGACCATGGCGAACCAGATCGCCGTGTCCGTCTGGACGCGCCCGGGCGACGAGGTCCTGCTCGAATCGCACGCGCACATGCTCTCCTACGAGAGCGGCGCCCTGGGTGCGTTGCACGGCGTGCAGACGATGACGATCGAGGGTGAGGGCGGCGTCATGACGCGTGAGCAGGTCGAGGCGCGCATCCGTCCGGACTTCGTCCACTGTCCGCGCACGGCACTCCTGTGCCTCGAGCAGACGCACATGTCGTCGGGCGGCCGCGTCGTTCCGATCGAGAGGTTCCACGGTCCGCTGCTGGCCGCGCGCGATCGCGGGATCCCCGTGCACCTGGACGGTGCGCGGTTGGCGAACGCGGTGGTCGCTTCGGGCGTGTCCGCCGAGGAGTGGGCGCGGCAGGTGGACTCGGTCTCGCTGTGCTTCTCCAAGGGTCTCGGAGCGCCCGTCGGTTCGGTCGTCGCGGGCTCCGCCGAGTTCCGCGAGAAGGCGCTGCGCGTCCGCAAGCGACTCGGGGGATGGATGCGCCAGTCGGGGATCATCGCGGCCGGAGCACTGCTGGCGTTGCGCGAGAACGTCGATCGACTCGCCGAGGACCACGCGCTCGCGAAGCAGCTGGCCGAGGCGCTGCACGCCATGGACGGGCTCGTGTGTCCGCCCGAGACCGTCCACACGAACATCGCGCTCGTCCGCGTCGAGCACCCCGAACTGAGCGCGGTCGACGTGGCCGCGCGTCTGTTCGAGAACCGTGTGCGCGTGATGCCGCTCGATCCGCACCACCTGCGCTTCGTGACCCACATGGACGTGGGGGCGAAGGACCTGGAGCGCCTCGTGCGCTCGCTGCGCGGAATCATGACCGCCTGACCAACCGCTCGACCACGCGTCCGAGACCGCACCGATGCGGCGCACGGACCGACCCATCCTGCGCCCGCCGGGCGCCGATCCCAACTCCCCCCTCGATTCGATGTCGATCTTCAAGGCCTACGATATTCGCGGCATCCACCCCGACCAGCTCGACGCCGAGCTGGCGCGCCGCATCGGCCGCTCGTTCGCACGTCTGTTGGGCGCGTCGCGGTTGGTCGTGGGGCAGGACATGCGCACGCACTCGCCCGAGCTCGCCGACGCGGTCTCCCAGGGCATCCGCGACGAAGGCTGCGACGTGATCCGACTGGGGCTCGCGTCGACGCCGATGACCTACTACGCGATCGGTTCGATCGACTGCGACGGCGGTCTGTGCGTGACCGCGAGCCACAATCCGGGCGAGTACAACGGCATGAAGCTCTGCTCGCGCGGCGCCAAGCCGATCAGCCGCGCGAACGGCATCGCCGACATCGAGCGCATGTGCGCCGAGGAACAGCCCGCTCCCGTGGCCCGGGTCGGCAGCGAAGAGACCGTCGATCTGCTCGACGAGTACGCGGACCACGTGGCCAGCTTCTCGGCGCTCGAGAACCCCGTCTCGATCGCGATCGACGCGGGCAACGGCATGGCGGGCCACACCCTGCCTGCGATCCTCGCGCGGCTGCCGAAGATCGCGGCCCACTCGATCCTGATGGAGCCGGACGGGTCGTTCCCCGTGCACGAGGCGAACCCGCTCAAGGAGGAGCTCCTCGACTGGGTTCGCAAGCTCACCGTCGAGAAGGGCGCGCGCGTCGGCGTCGCGTTCGACGGGGATGCGGACCGTTGCTGTTTCGTCGACGAGAGCGGGCGCACCGTCAGCGCCGACCTGATGACCGCACTGATCGCGCGCCAGTTGATCGCCGAGCGCGGTCCGACCGCGATCCTCTACGACCTGCGTTCGTCGTGGGTCGTCAAGGAGGAGATCGCCAAGGCCGGTGGAACGCCGATCCGCGAGCGGGTGGGGCACTCGTTCATCAAGGCCACGATGCGCGAGCGCGATGCGCTGTTCGGCGGCGAACTCTCCGGGCACTTCTACTTCAAGGAGAACTTCACCACCGACTCGGGCGTGATCGCGATGGTCACGGCCCTCTCGGTGCTGGACGTCCCCGCGAACCGCGACCGGCCGGTGAGCGAGATCGTCGCCGACCTGCGCCGCTACCACTCGACGGGTGAGATCAACTTCGAGGTCGCGGACAAGGACGCTGCCATCGCGTCGCTCCGCGAGCGCTACTCGGCCGGGAAGCAGGACGATCTCGACGGCGTCACCGTCGAGTTCGGCGACCTGTCCGATCCGGACTGGTGGTGGTTCAACGTGCGAGCGTCGAACACGGAACCGCTCCTGCGACTGAACCTCGAAGCGCGCAACGAAGCCACGCGCGACGCCAAGCGCGACGAACTCGTGGGCCTCCTCGGCCAACCGGTCTGATGGAACGCGCTTGCACCGACCGAGCACGCGGCTCGCACGCCGTTTCCCTCCTCGTCGCAACAGTCGCTCTCTTCGCGATCGGTTTCGCAGGACAGGGCCGTGCGACGCTCGCCGCCCCCGCCCAGGATCTGCCGGTCGGCGTCGAGTCGGAGGTCGACAATCCGCCCGTGGACGCCGAGTACTGGCGGGCGCTGCTCGCCAACGACGTCGAGCTCTCGTTCCCCCCCGACGAGGAGTTCAAGCCGGGCCTGACCCGCTCCGGCCAGACGCCGCGCGAGCGTGCGGCCGCCATCTACACGCTCTCGCAGGTCGAGACCCCGAACGCCCTCGGCGTGCTGCGCGGTCTCTTCGGGCGCGTCACCGGGCAGGAAGAGGTGGCCGTCATCTACGCCCTCGCCGAACTGGAACCGCTGCCGCTCGACGTGCTCATCGACTCGAGTCGACTCTCGGTCCCGACACAGGTCGCCCACGTGGCGACCGCGCTGGTGCTCTCCGGTGATCCCGAGGCGCAGAAGAAGGTTCTGCGCATGCAGTTCCCGGGAACTCCGCTCGGCGACGTGATCGAAGCTGCGCGGGCCTTCGTGCGCGATCGCGAGACCGCTCCCTCGTCCGATCCGCTGGCCCAGTTCCTCGAGCTGCGTTGGCAGGCGGCGATGCGTTTCGGGCGCGTCGGCGGGGAGCCGTGGCGCGCGCGTCGACTGCGTGAACTCGAAGCCGACGACGGGTGGCTCGCCGACCTGATCGTTCCGCTCGGCGCACGCGTGGACCGGCCGTGGACGCGCGACCACCTTCTCGAAGCACTGCTCGAGCGGCCGGGCCGAGCGACGTTCGAGGCGGCCGTCGAGATGATCGGCGTGCCGCTGGTCGAACTGGTCGAGAGCGGGCTCTGGATGCCGGATTCCCCGGAGTCCTGGCACCTTCTTCTCGACGCCGTGGAGGCGTCCGAGCGCACGGCGGGCTTCGGTCCGATCCTCGGGCGCGCGACGCTCGGCGACATGGATGCGAGCGTGCGACGCCGTGCCGCTTGCGTCTCGTTCGCGGCGGGACTGGTCGATCGCAGCGATGCCGTCGTGCGCGACCTGCTCGAATCGGATCGCCTGGAGGATCGCCGTCAGGGCCTGCGAGCCGTGGCGGATTCGTCCGTGGTCGACAGCCTCGAGGTGTTCGAGCCCTACCTCGAGGAAGGCACGGATCCCGAGTTGCAGGCCATCGCGTTGGTCGCGACCCTGCTGCGCGCACCGAGCAAGGCGGCGGACGCGATCCGCACCGGTCTCGAGACGGACCCAGTGCTGCGCGTGCCGCTCGTCGAGGAACTCGTGCGGCGCTCGTCGTCCTCGACCACCCTGTCGCCGCTCATCGTCGCCTCGAAGGTGTCGGACCTGCCGGCCGAGTTGAGCGTCGACGTGTATGCGGCTCTCGCGCGTCTCGACGTGGCGGCCGCCGCGAAGCCGTTGCGCAGCGCATTGGCGCGTGGCGTGGACGGTCCGGTCGGTGCCCGTGCGCTGCTCGCGCTCGCCGACGTGAACCAGATCGCCGTGCAGGAAGCATCCGTCAGCGCGCTGCTCTACGGCCGCGATCCGAGTTTCACCCTGGTCGCGGCCCGCGTCCTGGTCGACGCGCGTCACCCGATCGGAATCAGCCTCCTGCGCCGCGCACTGTGGGTGCGCGACGTGCCGGCCAGTCAGCTGGCCGCCGGCTACCTGATCGCGCAGGAAGGCCTGAGCGCCCTGGAGCGCGAGGCGGACTCGCCGCCGCGTTGGGCGCGCGAGGAGGATCTGCGACGCATCGGGCTCGCGTTGGGCGAATGGGGGGGCTACGGCCTCGTCCAGCGCTTGGCGCGTTCGCGCAACGTCCGCGACCCCGTGCTCCAAGGGGCGTACCTCGGCGCGCTCGCGTCGCGCACGCGCTGAGCCGCGGATGGAATCGAAGCTGTCCCGGCCGAGCAGCCACGGTCCGCACGGACCCGTCGTGACGCTCCTGACCGACTTCGGATCTCGGGACGCCTACGTCGGCTGCATGAAGGGCGTGCTGCTGTCGCGCGCGCCGAGTCTGCGATCCATCGTCGACCTGACGCACGACGTCCCCGCCCAGGACACGCGCGCTGCGACCTTCCACCTGCGCCACGCCTGGGCCTGGTTCCCGACCGGGACCGTGCACGTGGCGGTGGTGGACCCGGGCGTCGGCACCGAGCGGGCGATCCTCGTGGCGCGCCACGAGGGCCACTTCTTCCTGGCGCCCGACAACGGACTCCTGGCTCCGATCCTCGAGCCGACGGACGCCGTCCACGCGCTCGACGTCACGCACTATCCCGCCCCGAGCGCCACGTTCCACGGGCGCGATCTCTTCGCTCCGGCGGCGGCGCGCCTCGTGGAGGGGGCGACGCTCGAGGAACTGGGGCCGGGCCTGCGTCCGGGCCAGTGGATCGGTGCGACCGAACCTGGGCCGCGGATCGAAGCCGATCGGATCGCCGGTCGGGTCGAGCACGTGGATCGATTCGGCAACCTGATCCTCGACGTACCGGGTGCAGCCCTCGGCGTCGACACGGGCGACTGGGTGGTGGAGATCCAAGGGGTGCGCGTGGACTTCGCGCCGACCTACGGATCCGCGGGGGTGGGGGCCTTGCTGGCTCTGGTAGATTCCTACGACCGCGTCGAGATCGCCGAGCGCGGTGGCGATGCGTCCTCCCGACTCGACGTCGGACGCGGAACACCGGTCACCCTGCTGCGCGCGGGGGCCACACGACGACAACCATGATTCTCGACCGAACCATCGCCCTGATCGGCGCCCCCATGGACGTGGGCGGCGTGTACCGCGGCGCGTCCCTCGCTCCCGATGCCGTCCGAATCGCGGGTCTGATCCCCGCGCTCGAGAAGATCGGACTGAGGGTCGTCGACCGCGGCGACGTGCGGATGCCGGCGTTCGACGCGAGCGACGACGGCGACCCGCACGCGCGCCACCTGGACGTGATCGTGGCGCATGGCGAGCGCCTGCGCGACGAGGTCAGGGCCGCACTCGCCGACGGTCAGGTCCCGCTGGTCATCGGTGGCGACCACGCCATCGCGTGCGGAACGATCGCTGGCGTGTCGTCGTTCCATCGCGACCGAGGCACGAGCGCGGGCCTGATCTGGTTCGACGCCCACGGCGACATGAACACGCCCGACTCGAGCCCGTCGGGCAACGTGCACGGGATGCCGCTCGCGAGCTGCCTCGGGCGCGGACCGAAGCGCCTCGTCGAGCTGGCCGGCGCGGTGCCGATGCTCGACGTGAAGAACTGCGTGCTCGTCGGGGTCCACGAACTCGATCGCGGCGAACGCGCCCTGATCCGCGAGTTCGGTCTGCGCATCTACACCATGCGCGAGATCGACCAGATGGGCATGCAGCGCGTGATGGAGGAAGCGATCGAGATCGCCTGCGACGGTACGGATGGTTTCCACCTGTCGTTCGACGTCGACGGGTGCGACGAGTCCATCGCCCCTGGCACCGGAACCATCGTTCCGGGTGGAACGAGCTGGCGCGAGTCGCACCTGTTCATGGAGAACATCGCGGACTGCGGCAAGCTGCTCTCGATGGAGCTGGTCGAGATCAACCCACTGCTCGACACGAAGAACAAGACGGCGAAGCTCGCGGTGGCCCTGGCCCAGTCGGCGCTGGGCAAGCTGATCTACTGATTCGCGCGGCGGTTCAGCGCGAACGTACCTCGTCCGCGCCCGCCCGCGTCTCGAGAGGCACGCGCGGTTCGATCCGCACGATCGCAGGTCCGCCGGCGGGGACCGCGAGTCCACGGGAGCGCGCGTCGAGATCCGAGCGCCACGACCAGGTGGCGTACAGGGGCCGAATCGGTGCCACGGCTTCGTTCACGGTGTCGTCCACGGTGTCGTCCACGGTGTCGCTCACGGTGTCCTTCGCCGTACGACTCCACTCGAGCTGCGCGGTGAACGCCGACAGCGACGCGCGCTCGGTGGGACTGTCGG
Organism: Rohdeia mirabilis; assembly: GCA_007750655.1. Taxonomy (GTDB): domain Bacteria; phylum Planctomycetota; class UBA1135; order UBA1135; genus Rohdeia; species Rohdeia mirabilis. The sequence continues at coordinate 2,966,803 of CP036290.1, read as the reverse complement.
CCGACTCCACGGCGATGCCGACCCAGCCGCCGTCGTCGCAAGGGAACCAGTTCTGCAGCAGCGCGCGGCCGTCGCTCGCGACCAGACGCGCGGGTGGAGCGGGGACGCCTGCGAGCACCGCGAGCTCGCGCAGCCCGTGTTCGAGACGCAGGGAGCGCGGCCCCGCGATCCGGCCCGCCACGCGGTCCAGCATCACGCGGTCGATCCCGAGCGGCGCGCGGTGGACCCGGGTGGGGTACTGGCGCTCCAGCGCGCGCGCCTCGCCGGCGTCGTTCTCGTCGTCGATCAAGAGGTGACCGCCCGCGTCGAGGTGGCGGACGAGTGCCGCGCGCACGTCGGGGCGCGCCAGTTCCAGCGCGCTCGCGACCGCGAGCTCCACGGGCGGTGACGACGCGGTCGCGAGGCGTTCGACGGCCAGTGCGCCGCACTGCAGGCCCGCGTCCTCGAACGCGCGCACCCACGCCCGCCGCCGCTCGAAGGCCGGGCCGTGCGCGGCTTCGAATCCGGCCAGCCGAGCGGGCCAGTGCAACCGCTCGCCGCGCGCCACCGCGAGCCACAGCCCGGCGTCGCCCTCGAAGTCGGTCAGCACGGCGATACGCGGAGCGACGGACGCGAGAGCGGTCGGGCCCAGGCGTCCGCGGAACGCCCGCGCCGCGCCGACGGCCTCCGCGAGGGCTCCGACGAGCTCGGGCCGTTCGGCCAATGCGGGTCGCCACCACAGCACCAGTCCGTCGCCGCCGCGCAGGACGTGTTCCCACACCTGCCAGCGGCATGCCGGTCCCGACTCGTCGAACACGGTGCGCAGCACACGTGCGCGCTTCGCGGTCGGGCGCGCGCGCTCGAGCAGGACGCCCGCGCGGATCAACCCGGCGGGATAGGGCTCGAGCACCTCGAAGCGATCGACCAGGTCCGCCGCGCCCACACCGCCGAACGGCGTGCGCGGGCCGTTCCCGAGGAGTCCGACGGCCGCTGACGGTGCGGCGCGGCGCACGCCCTGCGCCGCGCGCTCGAGTGCCGCGAGCAACTCCGCCTGGTCCGCCCGTCGACGCGCGAGGAAGCCCGCGACGTCGGGACCCCCGAGCAGTCCCAGTGCTTCGTCCGTGCACGGCAGCTCGCCCGGGCGCGCGAACTCGAGCGGATCCCCGAAGGGCGTCACGCCGACCTCGTCGCCCAACGCCACGAAGTCGGCGTTCGGCAGGGCGCGTGTGCGTTGCTCCGCGACGCGCTCGATCTCGGCCAACAGGAAGGGACTCGCGAGCTGGGCGGGTCGCTGGGGGAGGCTCGACTCGGTGCGTTCGCGCAACCACGCATCGCGATCGGCCCTCACGGTCGAGCGCTCGAGGAACAGCGCAGCGCGCGGCGCCGCGTGACCGACGTAGGCGCGCCACCCACCGCCCGCCGCCGCATCTGGCAATCGGCCGCGCGAGGCGCTCACGCCGCCGAACGCCGCGCGCCACGCTTCGGGGATCGGTCCCGCGTACCCCGGTTCGCACCAGACGTAGGTGGGGAGGTCGTCGAACGTCGTTCGCTCGACCCAACCCTCGACGTGCTGGGGGACGAACGGCACCGACGCTCGCTCGTTCGCGTCACCGTCGCAGGCACTCGCGGTCCACAGGGGCACCAGCGCGGCGACGCCGAGCCCGCACCGCGCCCAGCTGCGACGCGGGGCGGTGCGCGGCGCCCCGGCGGGCCCTGCGCCGAGGACCGAGGTCGGCTCCGTCGTCGAACGCACGCTGGTCGTCGCTCCGCGCACTCAGACGATGTGGTGCATCGGCCACAGGAGCGGAACGATCACCACTTCGATCGCCACGAGCAGCGCGGTCAACGGCGTCCCGACGCGCACGAAGTCGCGGAAACGGTAGTCGCCCGGTCCCACGACCATCGCGTTCGCCTGGTGCGCGACCGGTGACATGAACGCGAGGCTCGCGCCCGAGAGCACGGCGATGACGAGCGCCATCGGATCGCGTCCCAGGGCGTCCGCGACGCTCAGCGCGATCGGCGTCATGATCACGCCGGCCGTGACGTTCGACGTCGCCTGGGTGAACAGCACGGTGGCGCACAGGAACAGCCCCACCAGGAAGTGCGGCGACTCGATGCCCTGACACAAGGTCAGGAGCACTCCCGCGACCTCGACGTCGAGCCCGTGCTTCTGGAAGGCGATTCCCAGGGCCAACATGCCGCCCACCAGCACCAGCACCGACCAGTCCACGGCGCCGCGAGCCTCGTCGGGACGGATGCATCCGGTCAGCACCAGTCCGACCGCTCCGCTCAGCGCGGCGACCGAGAGCGGCAGCAGCCCGACGCCGGCGGCCGCGAGCACGGCGACCAGCCAGGCGAGCGTGATCCAGGCGCGCGAGGAGAGGTGACGGGTCAGCACTTCGTCGAGCACGATCAGCTGGCGCGAGCGCCGCAGACGCGCGATGTCGTTGCGGTGCCCCTGGATCAAGAGGGAGTCGCCCACCACGAGGCGCCGCTCCGCCATCGCGCCCGGTCGCACGTGTCCGTGTTGGGCGATCGCGAGCACGTTGAGACCCGTGCGCGCGCGGAAGTCGGACTGCCCCAGGGTGCGTTGGACGAGCGCCGAACCCGCGGGCACCACGGCTTCGACGAGCTGGACGTCGCTCGAGAACAGACGGGTGCCCTCGACGTCGACGCTCTCGCGCTCGACCAGGCCGAGTTCGTCGCGCAACGTGACGAGCGACTGCGGTTCGCCCTGCACCACCAGCACGTCGCCCTCGGACACGCGGTTCTGCGGTCCGGGCACGACCAACGCGCCGCCCTCGCCGCGCACGATGCCGATCACGGTGAGCTCGTGGCGTGCGAGAAGGTCGAGTTCGCCCACGGTGCACCCGTTCAGCGAGCTCGACGCCTCGACCATGACTTCGGAGACGAACTGTGGCACGCGATAGTGCTCGGTCAGCGATTCGTCGACGCGGCGGCTCGGCAGCAGGAAGCGCCCGAACCACAGGAAGTAGAGCGAGCCCACGACCAGCAGGATGGCACCGAGGTGCACGAAGTCGAACAGACCCAGACCCGCGTGTCCGTGGTCGCGTAGCACGCCGTCGATGGCCAGGTTCGTCGACGTGCCGACGAGCGTCAGCAGCCCGCCGAGCAGGCTGCCGTAGGCGAGCGGCATCATCAGGCGCGAGGCCGGGATCAGGTGCTTGCGCGAGATCTCCGACAGGACCGGGATGAGCGTGGCGACGATGCCCGTGTTCGACAGCACCGACGACAGCAGTCCCGATGCCAGCGTCACGCGTGCGGCGAGCCAGCTCTCGCTGGGCGCCGCGGTGCGCCGTCCGACGCCGAGCAGACGCTGGGCGAGTACCTCGGCGATGCCCCAGCGATTGACGGACCAACCGAAGACGTACATCGAGGCGATCAGAACCACGGCGGGGTCGGAGAATCCACGGAACGCCTCGCGCGGAGTCAGTGTTCCCGCCGCGGCCAGGGCGAGCACCACGAGCAGTGCGATGAGGTCGTAGCGCAGCGCGTCCGTGACGAAGAGCAAGAGGCTCATGGCCAGGGTCGCCAGCACGATGAGCTGGTGGTCGGCGATCACACGGCTTCGATCAGATGGCTTCGGTCACGGGGGGGAGGCGGTGCGGGACGAGGCTGTGGGGTACGAGGCGGTGCGTCGACGGAAGCGGTGTTCGCCGCGCGGACGCGGCGCGCCGGACGGCGAGCGCGGGACACGGGGCGCGGACGCCCGTCGGTCGTCGGACCGAACCCGGGCGAACCGCGGTGGAACGTCCTGTGTCCGGAACCTCCATCAGCATAGGCCGTTCCGCGGATCCCGCCGCTCACCCGGCGCGGAGCGGGGTGTGCTCTCGACGCACCGGCCGCGCTATCCTGTTCCCGGACCCGCGCCGCCGGTTGCGATGGTCCGAAGACATGCGCCCGATCGACCCCATTCCGTTCGCGACCACCGTCGGTCACTGGCTCGACGCCAGCGGGCCGGAGCGCGACGTGGCGGTCTCCTGCCGCGTGCGACTCGCGCGCAACGTGGGCGGCTATCCGTTCATGACGCGCATCGACGATGCCGTCGCGATCGAAGTGGCGGGGCGGGTGCGGGGAGTGATCGAGCGAACCGGACTCGAGAGCGAGGAGCCGGTGTGGATCGATCTCGCGGAAGCTTCGAGCCTCGTCCGGCTGCTCCTGCGCGAGCGCCACCTGGCGAGCCGCGACCACGCGCCGGTCGAACAGCGCTCGCGCGTCCTTCCGGGTCGAGCGGTGGTGTTCTCGAGCTGCGAGACCACGTCCGCGATGGTCAACGAGGAGGACCACCTGCGCCTCCAGGGGTTCGCCGCGGGGTTCGACCTGCGCGCGGCGTTCGAACGCGTGCGCACCTTCGACCTGGCTCTCGAGAACGAGCTCGACATCGCCCATTCCACGCGTCTCGGCTATCTGACGGCGTGCCCCACGAACGTCGGGACCGGCATGCGCGCGTCGGTGATGCTGCACCTGCCCGCGCTCGGCATGGTGCGTTCCGAGCTCGAGAAGGTCTTCGCCGCCGCCCAGCGCACGGGGCTCGCCGTTCGCGGCATGTACGGCGAGGGCAGTCGCGCGGCCGGCGACTTCTACCAGATCTCCAACCAGATCACGCTCGGTCGCAGCGAGGAGGATCTGCTCGACGAGCTCGGCGCACTGGTCCCCGGCGTGATCGAGTTCGAGCGACGCGTGCGCGCGCTGCTGCTCGCCGAACGCGAGTCCGTGCTGCGCGACCGCGTGTCCCGTTCGATCGGAACGCTCGCATCGGCGCGGATGATGCAGACCGACGCGTGCCTCCAGCACCTGTCCAACATCCGCCTCGGCCTCGCGCTCGGGCTGGTCGAGGGCTTCGAGCTCGAGACCGTCGACGCGGCAGCGATCCGCATCCAGAAGGGGCACGTCCAGGCACGTCAGCCGGACCCGACGCCCGGACTGATCGACGCTCCGGCGCGCGACCGCCTGCGGGCCGGTTTCCTGCGCGAGTTGTTCGGCGGGGCGGCCGGTGGGGCGAGCACGCCCGCGCGCGGCGATGCGAGCGCCGGTGACGGTGCGGGTACGAACCCTCGGCCGCGGGCCGAAGAGCCCGATCCCGAAGAGCCGGACGAGCCCGACGACCTCGCGCTCTAGCCGGTCGTCGCCTTCTCGACGAGGACGGGCCGCGATCGGCGATCGCACCCGAACCGCGCGCCCGGGACGTTAGGCTGGGCGGGCCATGATCGACCGTTTCGGACGCCGGGTGACCTACCTGCGGGTCTCGCTGACCAATCGCTGCCAACTGGCGTGCACCTACTGCACCCTGCCCGAGGAGCCGCGCACCGTCATGCAGGCCGACGAGGTCGAACGCATCATGCGCGTCGCTTCCGAACGCCTCGGGTTCAGGAAGGTCCGGTTGACCGGCGGCGAGCCGACTCTGCGCCGCGACCTGCCGGAGATCGTCGCGCGTCTCGACGCTCTGCCCGGCATCCGCGAAGTGGCGCTGACCACGAACGGCCTGTTGCTCGCGAAGCGCGCCGGCGAGTTGGCCGAAGCAGGGCTGCGCACCGTCAACATCAGCTGCGACAGCCTCGATCCCGAACGCTTCGCCGAGTTGACCGGCGGCGGGCGTCTCGACCAGGTGCTCGAGGGCCTGACCGCCTGCCGCGAGGCCGGGATCGAGAATCGCAAGCTGAACGTCGTGCTCCTGGGCGGCGTCAACGAGGGCGAGATCGAGGCGTTCGTCGATCTGGCGCGCCGGGAGCAGGTCGAAGTGCGCTTCATCGAGCACATGCCGATGGACGCCGAGCGCACGGGCAAGTGGCGCCTCAGCCCGCGCGACGTGCTGAAGCGCGTCGCCAGCAAGCGCGGACTCGTTCCGCTGCCGACGAGTGCCGACGGCGGTCCGGCCGAGCGCTTCGAGGTGGACGGCGCGCGCATCGGCTTCATCCACGCCATGAGCAATCCGTTCTGCGATCGCTGCAATCGGCTGCGGATCACCGCGGAGGGGCGCATCCGCTCGTGCCTGTTGACCGGCGGCGAGGTGGACCTGTTGGCCGCGCTGCGCTCGGGGCACGACGACGAGCGGATCGACGCGGATCTGGTCGCGCTGTTCGAGGAGGCGGCCGATCTCAAGCCGCCGATCTACGACCTCCAACGCGAGGGCGGGATCTCGATGCGCGCGATCGGCGGCTGAGTCGATCCGCGAGCGCCCGGTTCGCCGGCGAAGGGCTTCCTAGCGCGTGGCCGTGTAGTGCTTGTACTCGCGCGCCGCCCTGCGCGTGAACTCGTACAACGAGGCGCGCACGCTGTCGTCCAATCCACCCGCGAGTCGCACGCGTGGACCCGAGTCGATGCTGCGGGCGCGGGTTCGCGGAGCACCCGCGGCGACCGGTGCGGCGTCGACCGGTGATGCAGCGACCGGTGATGCGACGAACGGTGACGCGACGCGCGGCGCGCGGGCCGCACGGACGCGCGCGAAGTCGGCGGCGGAGCGACCGGCGGGTCCGGCGTCCAGTCGCTGGGGCAGGGCACGCCGCGTACCGACCGCGAGTTCGAAGGTGTACCAGCCACCCAGGTCCAGTTCGACCGATTCGCCCAGGAGGTGCTCGATGTGCGCGCTCCCGTCGGGCTGGCCGCTGAGGTGCGTGACTCCGGTGCGCGGCAGGAGGCGCTGACCCGCCGGAAGATCGACCGCGAGCCGACCGCGGCGCGTGTGCAGTTCGAGACGGTCGAAGCGCCGCACGAGCAGGCGCACGGAGCCGTCGGCGACGCGCTGGAACTCGGCCGAGGTCGTGCCCTGGAACACGAAACTCGCACGACCGGCGTCGACCACCTCGAGGACGCAGTCCGGACCCAGTTCGAGGTAGACGCCACCGGTGAGTTCGAGTGCGGGGGTTGCGTCGGTCATCCACGACACGCCCGCCTGTGTCGTCGCTCGCGCCCAGCCCTCGAGCAACGTCAGCTCGAAGGTGTCCTGGGCGCGAACCGTCGGCGTCAGGGCGACGAGCGCGATCAGCGCCGCGAGCGCCGTGTGCAGGACTCGTCCCATGCTCACCCTGCGCGGTCGTACGAGCGCTGCAACAGGAGGCCGAGGAACTCGGTCAGGTCGGGGTAGCGCACGTCCACGTCGACGTGGAACTCGCCGTCGGACATGGCCCGTCCGGTCGCGACGGCGCACGTCATCAGTCCGGCGCGCCAACCCGCGACCAGCTCGAGCGTGCTGTCGCCGACGACCCAGCTGCGTTCGATGTCGATCCCGTCGTTGTGGCTCGCGTGGTAGAAGCCGCCGGTCCCCGGCAGCATGTAGACCGAGTCGCTCTGCAGGTGCCCGATGCCGTTCGGGTGCGTCGTGCAGATGTAGGAGCGCGTGATCTCGATGCCCGCGTCCTCGAGGCCGCCCATCAGCGTCTCCTCGACCCGCTTCCAGGTGCGCTCGTCCAGGTGCCCGAGCGCCACGTCGGTCTCGTTGCCGACCAGGTAGAGGCGCCAGCCCTCGCGGTGGCAGGCGAAGAGCGCGTCGAGAACGCCCGGTACGAAGCGCACGTCGGCGGGAGCGCTCGCACGGCCGCCGGGGGGCAGCTCGCAGAGCGTGCCCCAGACGTCGAGGAAGAGGCCGCGGGGAGTGGGGGTCGTGCCCGGAATGGGTATTCCGGCGGGGCGTTCGTGGTCCATGGATGGGTGGGGGTCGAGCTGGAACGGCGTCGTTGTCGGAACCCCCGCCGGTCCCTTGAGCCCGCGACCGCGACTTTCCTGTGGAGCGCGTCGAGCCTCCCGAGTCGCGGCTCGCGGGGTGGAACCCGTTTCCCCCCTGCGGCCCGATCCCTGGCATTCGCGACCGCTGGCGGGGATCATGCGTCGCCCATGCCCGACGCGGATCGATCCCTCAAGGCGGCGTTGTTCGTCGACTCGCTCAACGCGCGCGCTCGGCGTTCGATGCACCCCGAGAACCTGGCGCACGGGCTGAAGGCGCGCGGCTGGCGGACCGAGGTCGTGCCCGTCACCGGGGGTCTGTTGGGCCTGTTCCCGCGGCGCGAGTCCAAGGGCGACGCCCCGACGGTCGAGCGCGTCGAGGACGCGGACATCCTGGTGGCCTACGACTCCGCCTCACCGGCCGCGTGGACCGCGGCGCGACTGGCCCGTCGCCTCGATCGTCCGCTGGTCGTCGTCGAGCCCGCGTGGTTCTCGCTGCGCGCGCCCAGCGAGGCCTTTCGCGTGCGCTTCGGGCTGCTGCTCTGGGGTCGTCTCGTGCGCTCGCGGACGCGTCTGGCGATCGCGATCGACCCCTTGGCCGCCGACCAACTCGCCGAGCACGGCTTTCGCCGCGAGTTGACCCACGTGGTGCCGGCCGCCGTCGACACCGACACGTTCCGCCCCGGACTGGCGAGCCGTCTCGGGACGCACCTGCGCCTCGCGCGCCACTACGTCCTCTGCGTCGGGCACCTCTCCGACGGACGCGGCATCGACGTCCTGGTGCGGGCCTTCGCGCGCAGCGTCGGCCAGCGCGAGGACTGGAACCTGGTGCTGGTCGGATCGGGCGTCGAGGCCAGGCGGATCGAGGCGCTGTGCAACCGTCTCGGGGTCTGGGCGCGCGTCCACATCGTGCCGCTGCCCGCCGACCAGAGGGACCTCGCCGGACTGTTCTCGGCGGCGACGATGTACGTGGCGCCGGCCGAGGACGAGCGCGTGCGCGGGCGCAACCTCAGCCGCGCGTTGGCCGCCGGTCTGCCGTGCATCGCGACGGACCTGCCGCGCATGCGCCTGCGCGTCGAGCACGACGTCAACGGACTGATCGTCGTGCCCGGCGACGACCAGGCGCTGGCCGCCGCGCTGACCCGCATGGCCGGTGCGCCCGAGGCCCGCCGCCGTTGGAGCGGCGAGTCGCGCCGCATCGCCATCGAGCGCTTCAGCATCCCGCCGATGGCGGCGCGCATCGACGAGCTGTTGCGCGCCGTGCTGGACCAGGACCGCGGCGCCGCGGAACAGGCGAACGCTCAGCCGAGGCGGTAGCGCTCGGCGGGGAGCTCGCGCAGGCCGCTACGAACGCCAGCGACCGCTGCCGCGCCTCGATCGGGCACGTCAGCGGTCGCTGAACACGGCGGTCACGGGTGATCGCCCCGTCGACCCTGGCAGCGCGAGCGCTACTCCGTCGCCTTCTTGAGCTCCTGCTTCAGGAAGGCCATGTCCTTGGCGTACTGGTCGATGTGCTCGCGGGTCTTCGAGTCGAGGTCGCCGAAGGTCGCGGTGACGCGCACGCCTTCCGAACGCTCCTCGAGCGCCGCGACGACGGCCTTGGCGACCAGGTGACCCTTCTTGAGCAGGGGCAGGCGGAACTTCATCGAGAGTTCGGTGCCGAGCGCCAGCAGCTGTCCCATCTCGAACGGCGTGAGCCCGGTGGCGCCGCCCTCCCAGGTGAACGCGATGCGCGACGGGTCGAGGCTGCCCATGCGACCGATGCCACGCCAGTTCTTGCCGAACTCGTGTCGGTGCAGCGGGTTCACCTGACCGTCGTGCGGCATGAAGTGGTCGATGCGGTCCTGGTCCGTGAGCGTGAAGATCACGGCGGCCTCGTCGTCCTCGAGCTCGGCCTCGGCGGTCGACTTCGGAGCGGCGATGGGCGAGCCGAGCGACGCGCCGGCCTCCTCGTCGGTGTCGAACAGGCCGACCACGCGGTTGAGGCCGACCTTCTCGAGGATCGTGCGCACGAACGTCGAGGGCCGCGCGACCGCCAGTCCGCCACCCTTGGCCTCGAGACCCTTGTGGGCCTTGATGATCGCGCCGAGGGCGGTCGAGTTGATGAACTTGACCAGCCGCATGTTGAGCACGACGCGCGTCTCACCGGCCTTCACCAGGCCGTCGATCTCCTCCTGGAGCTTCGGGCAGTAGTACGTGTCGAATTCGCCGCGTAGGTGCAGGACGGTGAAACCGTCCCGATCGTCGACCGTGATGTGCATGTCGGAATCGAGGTGGGAGGTCTGGCAGGCTCGGAGCCCGGGGGGCGCGGAGTGTAGCCGGGTCGCGGCCCCCGGGCGAGGACCGAGGAGTGGGGCCTCCCCTCGAGCTGGACGCTGGGGAAGCGGGCGCCGGCCGTGGTGGCGGTGGCCCCGGACCCGGATGCCCGGGATCGGACCGACTCCGGGGCCGTCCGCGCATCGCCGTCCACCGGAGGACGGCCAGACGCGGCGTCCCCACGGGGCGCGGCGCTACACTCCGGCGATGTTCTTTCGCCGCAAGAAGGAGAAGGCCAAGGCCGACTCGAAGACCTCCGACTGGCCCGAGTTGTCCGAACCGTCGGCCCTCGAGGGCGCCGACCGCGAGACCCAGTTCCTGACCGGCGACCAGGGCGCCGACCGCGCGTCGGTCAAGGTCCTGCTCGACGCCATCGCCCAGGTGGCCAACGCGTCGGTCAAGACTCCGGCGGACCTCGAGGCGTTGCTCGCCCGCATCGTCGACAGTTCGGTCCAGGTGACCGGTGCCGCGCGCGGACTCCTGATCCTCGAGGGCGACGACGGCCAGCTCGAGGTGCGCGTCGCCCGCGACGAGGAGGGCGCCACGATCGACGGCGAGATCAAGTTCTCGACCACGACGGCGCGCCGCGTGCTCGACGAGAACACCCCCGTGCGGGCCACGGTCGGTTCCGACTCCGAAGCGCTCGAACTGGCGCAGAGCGTGTTCGACCTGAAGCTGCGCGCCGTGATGTGCGTGCCGCTCTCGTCCGACCGCGGCGACGGCGAGGACGGTCGCACGAGCACGCGCCGTCCACAGGGCGCGCTGTACGTCGACAGCAAGGCCCAGTCGCGAACGTTCACCCAGCGCGACCTGTCGCTCTTCGCCGCGCTCGCTCAACAGATCTCGATGACGCTGGAGACGGCGCGCCTGCAGCTCGACTCGATCGAGAAGGTGCGCCTCGAACAGTCGCTCGAACTCGCGGGCGAGATCCAGCGCGGTCTCATGCCCCAGGCGCCCGGGACCGTGCCCGGCTTCGAGGTCCACGGTTGGTACCGCGCGGCGGAATCGGCCGGTGGAGACTTCTACGACTTCGTCAACGCCAAGGGCGATCGCCTCGGCGTCGTCGTCGGCGACGTGACGGGCCACGGCATCGGTCCGGCGCTCATCACCGCCTCCGCCCAGGCCGGACTGCGCTCCTACCTGCGGCTCTTGGGCGACGCGGGCGAGGCGCTCACGCTGCTCAACCAGGACCTGTGCGAACGCAGCGAGGACGGGCGCTTCATGACGATGTTCCTCGCGGTCCTGTCGTCGGACGGTTCGGTCGAGACGATCAACGCCGGGCACCCCGGTGCTCTGCACTGGCACGCCGTGGACGGAAGCTGCACCACGGTCGAGGGCGGCGGCCCGGCGCTCGGGATGATCCCGGGCGAGAAGTTCGAGAGCAACGCCACCTTCCGGCTCGAACGCGGCGACGCGCTGCTCGCGTTCTCGGACGGTGTCAGCGAGATCAAGTGCGCGAATGGCGAGTTGCTCGGCGAGGAAGGCTTGGCGGCGCTCTTCGCGACCTGCATGGCCGAGGGCAACGATCTCGAGACGTCGGTCGTCGCCCTGGCCGAACGCGCGCTCGTCGAGGGCGGCGGTCTCGTCGAGGACGACATCACGCTGCTCGTGGTGCGACGCACGACGTGAGGTTCGAGGCGCGCTCCGGCCGAGCGACACCGTCCGAGGACGCGACCGGTGTGCGCTTCACGCCGGCCTTCCGGCGTCGGCTCGAGTCCTTCACGACGCGTCTCGAGCTCCTCAGACGCCGGCGCGAGGGCGCGGGCAACACGACGCTCGCGGGCGGTGGACAGGAGTGGATCGACCTGCGGCCGTACCGCGACGGCGACGACCTGCGCGACCTCGACTGGTCGCTCCTGGCCCGTTCCGACCGACCGTTCGTGCGCGTGCATCGGCGCGAAGCGGCCGAGCGCTGGGCGATCTGCGTCGACACGAGCGCGTCGATGGGCGTCGGCATGCCGGGGAAGTTGCAGTGCGCCGCCGAGGTCGCCGCGGCCTGGCTCTCGGTGGGACTGCGCTCGGGCGCGGAGATCGAACTGTTGTGGCTCGAGTCGGGCACCGTGCGCGCGCGGCGGTTCGTCCGCGGCACCGAACTGAGCGACGGACTCAACGTGCTCGAGTCCCTGCGCGCGGGCGGTGAACGCGGCGCCGCGGCGCTGCTCGCCGAACCGCGACTCGCCGAGTGCGGGCGCCACGTCGTTCTCGGCGACCTGCTCGACCTCGAACCGCGGCAGTTGCTCGCGTGGCGCCACCGGGTCCAGGACGTGGTCGTCGGTCAGTGGCTCGCGCAGCGCGAGTGGGGCCGCGGTCTGTCCGGCGCCCGTCGCTGGCGCGATCCGGAGACCGGCGACGAGTTCGAGGTCAGGACCGACGGCGCGGTGCTCGTGCGCTACGAGGAGGAGCTCGCGCGCCTGCTCGAGCGCTGGCGCACCGTGTGTGGCCGCCACCGCGTGCGCTTCGGCTGTTTCGAGGCCGGGCTGCCCTTCGAGGACGCGGCGCACGAGCTGTTCGGGATCTGATGGAGTTCGCCGCGCCCACGCTGCTCGTCCTGCTCGTCGTGCCGGGCATCGTCCTGGCTCTGGCGTTCGCGCCGCGCCGTCCGGTGCGCGCGCTGACGGGCACGCTCGCGCTGTGGCGTCGCGCGGCCCGGGGCGAGGCGCTGAGTGGATCGCGTCGGCGCTTCGGTCCGCCGCTGTGGCTGTTGGTCGCGGTGGTCGGGCTCGTGGCGTGGGCCGTGGCGCTCGCCGATCCGCGCGGACCGGCTCACGAGCGCGAGGAGTGGCTCGTCCTCGTCGACCGTCGTCCGCGCATGCTGCTCGCCCACGAGAGCGGCGAGACGCGCCTCTTCGTCGCTCTCGAGGCGGCGCGCGCACGTCTGTTCGAAGAGCGCGGTGACGTGCGCGTGCGCTGGCGTTCACCGGGCCTCGAGGACCTCGTCACGCGCGCCAGCGACCCCGCGCCGAGCGCGCGGTACGCCGCCGCACCCGCCGCGGCGCGACCGCCCGACTTCGAGGCCCACGACGGACCCGGTGTCCTGTGGCTGTCGTGCGACGCGCCCGAGCGGGCCGGCGCGAGCGACGCGGAGTCGACGTCCACCGGGGCCGGATTCGTCGCGAGCGGCGGAGCCGAGGTCCCTGGCTTCGTGGCCGCGGGCGCCGTCACCTGGACCTTCTGGGAATCCGGCGCGTTCAGCGAGCGGGAGGCTCCGACGGGGACCGGAACGGTCGTGATCGGAGCCGATGTGCCGGAGCTCGTGGCCGACTTCGCGCGCGTCTTCGCCCGCACGCGGGGTCTCGAACCCGTGGCGGCCGCGCCGGCTGGAGCCGAGTCGAACGCAGCGGTGCGACTCGTCGTCGAGCGCGCGCCCGGCGGCGCACCGCTCGTGGACGGCGTCGCGCTGGTGGATCCGGACGGCCGCCGCATCGGCCTGCTCGACGACGGACGCGCGCTGGGGGTGGACGCGGGGGCGGTCGGGATCGTCGCGGTGCGCGCCGTCGAGCCGGCGAGTGGCCGCACCGAGCCGGTGACGGCGCTCGCGGACGGACACCTGCGCGTGGCGCCCGGCGTCTGGCGCGCCCCCGATCCCGAGGCGCTGGCTCTCGGACTCGGTGCGCTCCTCGATCGCGCGCTCGCGCCCGACCCGCGCCTCGTGCCCGTGGCCGGCCGGCGCGACCAGGGCCCGACCCGTGCGCAGTTGGGTGCGTCGCCCGAGCCGCTGCCGACGCGCTTCGAGCTGCGCGCCCCGTTGGCGCTCGTGGCGGCGGCGGCGTTCGCACTCGCCGCGGTGCTGCGGCGGCGCTGAGGTCCGGCGACCCTGCGTCGGCGCGCCGCGTTCTACTCGGCCGCGTCGTTCGTCGTGTCGGCCTCGTCGTCCGCCTCGTCGTCCCAGTCCAGGAAGGCGGGATACAGCACGACGCGGTCCATGGTCAGGAAGCCTGGCTCGGTCTGGGACTCCAGCGCGGCGACCGTCGCGCGCAACTCGTCGATCGAGAGGGCCAGCGGCGTCTCCTCGGGCTGTTCGATCGTGCGGTAGGGATAGCCGACTCCGGGCGTCGTGCTCATCTCCACGTGTCCGCCGAGGAACGTCGTCACACCGCGCTGTTCGGCGAACGCGAGCAGGCGCCGCGTACTGGCCGCGAAGTCGCTCCAGGCGCGCGGTTCGAAGACGAACAGGTAGCCGGGATAGAACGTGTCGCCCGACAGGATCACGTTCGTGCGCGCGTCCCAGAACACGAGGTGCGACGGGTGGTGGCCGGGCGTCGGCAGCACTTCGATGCGGCGCTGGCCGAGATCGATCCACCCGACGCTCACCGGCCACTGTTCGATCGCGAAGAAGCCCATGCGCGTCTCGATCGTGCGCGGCACGACGATCGTGTTCTCGCGGCCCTGGAAGTCGTCGTCGTGCGCCACGTGGTCGAAGTGCCCGTGCGTGTGCGTGACGATCAGGGTCAGCGGGTGTCCGAGGCTCGCTTCCCGTTCGGCCATGAGGACGTCGACCGTCTCGCGCAGATCGAAGTCGCCGACCGACCCCGTGTCGAGCAGCAACGCGTGCGTCGTCCCGAACAACAGGTACATGAACGGCGCCTCGTAGTGCACGCGCTTGCTCTGCCGCAGGATCACCGTGTCCGCGTCGTACCAGTGCACCTGCAGGTGCGGCTCGTCGGGCGAGGTGCCGTCGATCCAGTGGGCCGGGAACGGCGCGCCGCCCGTCTCGAGCACGCCGTCCGGGAGCTCGACGCGCAGGGTCGAGTCGTCGTTGGGCGAGAGGGCGCAGGCGGCGAGGAACGCGCCGACGACGAGGAGGATGGGAGCGGTGCGCATGGTGGCCGAGCCTAGCACCGCCCCCGGTTCCCCGCCCGTCGCTCAGGTGGCCGGTTCGCTGCGCCGTCCGATCCCCAGCACGATCGCCGCCAGGGCGCCGATGCCGAGCGCGATGCACACGAACGGGTTCCAGCCCAGGTACGCGCTCGGGACGTAGCCGACGCCGATCGCCACCGCCATCGTCGTCAGCGCGTAGGGCGCCTGGGTGCGCACGTGGTCGAGGTGGTCCGAAGCGCTCGAGATCGAGGACAGCACCGTCGTGTCGCTGATCGGCGAACAGTGGTCCCCGAAGATCGCGCCCTCGAGCACCGCGCCGATGCACAGCACCATCAGCGCCATGCCGCCGATGTCGATCGTCTCGCCCAGTTGGAAGCTCACGCCGACGACCATCGGCAACAGGATGCCCATGGTCGACCAGGACGAACCGGTCGCGAAGGCCACGAAGCCGGCCAGGACGATCAGGACGACGGGCAACAGCGGCGCGGGGATCGCGTCGCTGACGATCGCCGTCAGGAACGGCGCCGTGCCCAGGTCCGTGCACACGTCCGACACCATCCAGGCCGAGTACAGGATGCCGAAGGCGATGCCCATCGACTTCAGCGTGCGCCAGGCGGCGAGCGGGATCTGATCGGGGACTCCGGCCTGCGCCGTGCCGATCGCCGCCAGCACGAAGCCGACGGCGCCGCCGATCATCAGCGGGTAGTTGCCGCTGCCGAGGTAGAGCACGCCCGTCGCGGCCTCTACGAACGCATCGAACGACTCGAGCTCGCGCCAGGCCACGTCGAACGCATGGCCACCGTGCGCGATCATGAACAGCGTCGTGCCGATGAACCCGAAGAGCGGCACCAGCGCACGCCAGGCCGCGGGCGTCACACCGGCCGCCATCTCCTGCTCGGTCGACTCCTTCGACACGAGCGGCGTCGCACCCGGTCGCAGCACCTGGCCCGTGCGACGCGCGCGCCGTTCCGCCTTCGCCATCGGCCCGAAATCGCGCCCGCTGAACGCGATCAACGCGACGAACGCGAGTGTGAACAGACAGTAGTAGCGGTAGGGCAGGGTCTGGATGAAGACCTCGTAGCCGTCCGTCGTCGCCATCCCCGCGGCGGGCAGTTGGCTGGAGAAGGTCGAGACCTCGAACGCGATCCAGGTCGAGAAGATCGAGATGCCGGCCACCGGGGCCGCGGTCGAGTCGACGATGTAGGCCAGCTTCTCGCGCGCCACGCGGAACTTGTCCGTCAAGGGGCGCATGGTCGAACCGACGAGCACCGTGTTGGCGTAGTCGTCGAAGAAGACCGCCAGGCCCGTCAGCCACGTCGCGATCTGCGTCGTGCGGGCGTCCTTCGCGCGCTTGGCGAGGAGCTGCATGATCCCGGCGATCCCACCGTTCGTGACCGTGTTGCCGACCATCGCCAGCATGAACACGACGAACAGGATGATGTACAGGTCGTTCGGGCTGTAGAAGCGGCTCCAGAAGTAGTGGGTGGGAACGTCGATCGCCCCGCTCACGACGGCGCTGCCGAAGCCGAGTCCCTGACGCAGCGCCACGAGGATCGCTCCGGACAGGACGCCGACGAAGAGCGACAGCAGCGGGCGGCGCGTGGCGATGGCGAGCGCGATCGCCAGGATCGGGGGCAGCAGTGAGAAGCGGTTCGGCGGTCGCCAGTCCGTGCCGACCAGGCTCGCGCCGCCGGGGTCGAGCGCACCCGGGAGCAGCGGCTCCACCTCGATCCGCCGCCCGCCGCCGCCGTCGCCGAAGCCCATGCGGATGCGCACGTCGAGGCCACCGGTCACCGGCACGCTCTCGCCGTCCACCGTCAGTGACAGCTTGCGCACGTCGTCGACGACCTTGCCCGACTCGTCGAGCTTCGTGCCGACGACCACGCCCTTCTCGGCCGCACCGCGCAGCCCCTGCACGAACGAACGGCGCGCCGTCGCCAGCGTGTCCGCATCGGCCTCGAGCCCGTCGATCGTCATCGCGATGTCGCTCAGGCGCAGGACCGCGGGCAGGGGGTCCGCCTCGGGATCGGTGGTGAGGTCGATCGTCACGAAGTCCGAGACGAGCACCAGCGTTCCGATCGAGGGCAGCGCTTCCTCGGCGTCCTCGCCCGCCGGTGCGCCGGTGCTGTCGCGCTCGACCGCGACCAGTCCGGCCACTTCGAGCGCGCCGAGTCGCTCGACCGGCGCGCCCTGCCACGGGAGCGCGACCAGGACCACCAGCAGCAGAGCGAGGAAGGGGACCCAGCGCGGGGTGCCGTCGGGTGCCTCGGTGGCGGGCGCGCCGCCCTGGTGCTGGATCAGATGCGGGTCGGTGGCGTCGGACATGGGCCGGAGTGTACGCCCGCGGCAACTCGGACCCGCTGTTCGTTGGGGTGGCAGGTCGGCAGCGCTATCCTTCCCGGGTCATGCTCGCGACCGCCGCACCGCTCCTGATCGCCGCCGGCGATGGCTCGTTCTGGGCAGTGTCGGTCCTCGTGGTCGTCGCGGTGTTCGGCATCGTCGTCCTCTTGCGGATCCTCGCGCGCCTGGCGTCGATGGAAGCCTCGGTGGGGGCGTCGAACGAGTTGCTCGAGGGCCTGGCCGCGCGCCTGAAGAAGCTCGAGGCCGAGCGCTCCGACATCGACCTGCGCCGCACCGAGCACGTCCTGATCGACATCCGCAACGGGCTCAAGGGACTCGAGGACGCGGTCATCGAGGCCGCCTCGCGTCCGACCGTCGTCGAACGCGAGATCGTCACGGCCCCCGACGCCCCGGCCGAGCCGCCGCCCGACGCGGCCGACATCGTGGGCGAGCGCCTGCACAACCGGCTGGCGGCGCTGGGCTACGACCGCGTCCAACTGCTCGGCGAGCACGACCTGTACGAGATGGCCGCCCTCGGTCGTGCCGAGATCCCGGTCGAGGCGCGTCGCAACGGTGTGGTCCACAAGGGGCGCTGCATCGTCGAGAAGGGCCGCGTGCTCGACGTGCGCATGGATCCGCCGTACCGACTGTTCCCCTGACGCGCCGATCGGCCCGCTGAGGCTCGGCTTCGTCGCCAGCTTCCTTCGAGCCGCCTCTTCGCCGTTCGGCCCCACCCAATCACTCGGTGCGTCCCGCGCGCCGTCGTCCGCATCTCGTTCCGTCCGATGACCGTCACCACGATCTCCCACCTCGCCGACCACGTCGGCGCCACCGTCACCCTGCGCGGCTGGATCCACAACAGCTCCGGCAAGGGCAAGCTCCTCTTCGTGCAACTGCGCGACGGCAGTGGCTTCTGCCAGTGCGTCGTGCTCAAGAAGAACGTCACCGAGGAGCTGTTCGAGGCCATCGGCCACGCGGGCCAGGAGTCGAGCGTCGAGCTGACCGGTGAGGTCAAGGCCGACGAGCGCGCGCCGGGCGGCTTCGAGATCGGCGTCACCGGTGGCCGCGTGATCCAAGCCGCCGAGGGCTACCCGATCACGCCCAAGGAGCACGGCACGGACTTCCTCCTGTCGAACCGTCACCTGTGGCTGCGCAGCAAGCGCCAGTGGGCGCTGATGCGCGTGCGCGACGCGGTGATCACGGCCCTGCGCGGCTTCTTCGCCGAGCGCGAGTTCACGCTGATCGACTCGCCGATGTTCATGGGCAGCTCCTGCGAGGGGACGTCGACCCTGTTCCCGGTGCAGTACTTCGACCGCGAGGCGTATCTGACCCAGTCCGGTCAGCTGTACGCCGAGGCGTCCGCGATGGCGCACGGCAAGGTCTACACCTTCGGTCCGACCTTCCGCGCCGAGAAGAGCAAGACGCGCCGACACCTGACCGAGTTCTGGATGCTCGAGCCCGAGGTCGCGTTCGCCGAACTGGCCGACGTGTGCGAGCTGGCCGAGGACATGATCGTGTACGTGGTCCAGGAAGTGCTGCGCCGTCGCAAGCCGGAGCTCGAGATCCTCGAGCGCGACCTCTCCAAGCTGGAGGCGATCAAAGCACCCTTCCCGCGCCTGACCTACGACGAGGCGGCCGACATCCTCGAGGCGCACCCCGAGTCGGAGTTCGTGCGCGGCGACGACTTCGGCGCGCCCGACGAGACGATCCTGTCGAACCGCTACGACCGCCCGGTGATGGTCACGCACTATCCGGCGAGCGTGAAGGCCTTCTACATGAAGCGCGAGGGCGACAAGGCTTTGTGCGTCGACATGCTCGCGACCGAAGGCGTCGGCGAGATCATCGGCGGCAGCCAGCGCGAGGACGACCTCGACCTCCTGCTCGAGCGGATCAAGGAGCACGACCTCGACCAGTCCACCGTCGAGTGGTACCTGGACCTGCGTCGCTACGGTTCGGTGCCCCACGGCGGTTTCGGGCTCGGTCTCGAGCGCACCGTGGCCTGGATCGCCGGCGTCGAGCACGTGCGCGAGGCCGCGCCGTACCCGCGCATGATGTACCGCATCGAGCCGTGAGCGACGGCGCAGGCACCGGACCCGTCAGCGCCGACGGCGGCTCGCCCGAGCAGCGGCTCGCCATCTACGCGCGCGACGTGGTCGAGCAGTTCGCCGCCGCGCTCGACGCCGACGACTTCGGCCGCGTGCGCGCGCTGCTGTCGCCCAGGTGCGTCTACGCCATCCGCGACGAACGGCTCGAGGGCCCCGACGCCATTTGTGGCAGCTACGCCGAGGCCGCCGCCTGGGGCCGGTCGAAGCTCGACGAACTCGTCTACGAGAGCGCGGTGGTCGATCCGCGCGTCGGGGCCGGACACGGTGCCGCGACGGTGCGCTTCACCGATCGCATGCGCCACGCCGGCCAGAGCCACGTGCACACCTGCGAACAGCGGGTCGAACTGGGCGCGGACGGCCTGATCGCGCGCATCGAGCACGTGGATCTCGCGGGCGAGCGCGAGGCCGCGAGCGCCTGGTTCGAAGCGGTGGGGCTCGAGCGCTGACGCCGCGACGCGCGCGAGGGCGAGCGGTTCGGCCGAATTCCACCGCCTCGGTGTAAGGATCGCGGGGCTCGCCGGAGTCCCTCCCGGTCGCCCACCGTGGACGGCCGCCCCCCATGGAACGCGCCCCCCAGACCCGCCAGAGCCTGTTGCTCGAACTGACCCGGCACTCGGACGAGGCCTGGGTCGAGTTCGTGGAGGTCTACGAGGGCGCGATCCTCGGCTTCTGCCGCGCGCTCGGACTCCAGGACGCCGACGCACGGGACGCCACCCAAGAGGTGCTCGCCGCCGTGCACGGTCGGATCGGGACGTGGGAGCTGGGCGCCGAGCGCGGCAGCTTCCGCGCCTGGCTCTTCCGCGTCGCCCGCAACGTGTCCGTGGATGTGATCGCCGATCGACGGCGTCGGGCCGCCGACGGCGGGGCGCGCGGCGAGCTGGTCCTGCGCGAATTGTCCGACGTCGGAGCCGATGCGGCCGAGACGTTCGACATCGAGCTCGAGACCGCGCTCTTCCGCTGGGCCGCCGCACGCGTGCGCTCGGAGGTTCGTGAGTCGACGTGGCATGCGTTCGAGCGCACCGCCGTCCAGGGCCGATCGGCCGAGGACGTGGCGCGCGAGCTAGGAACGACCGTGGGGAGCATCTACACCGCCAAGTGCCGCGTCATCGCTCGGATCAAGGATCGGGTCGAGGGATTGAGCGGCGTGCCCGAACACGGGCACGAACCCGAGGATCGACGATGAAGAACCCCTTCGAACCTTCCGCCTGCGTCGAGGACGTGCGTCTTGAACGCTACCTGCGTGACGAACTGGTCGAACGCACTGAAGCCGACGTCCGCGAACATCTCGAGGCCTGTTCGAGGTGCCGCGAGCGACTCGAGCGCAGCGCGGCCGGTGAGTCGATCTGGCGCGGGGTGCGCGAGCGGCTCGAGGTCGAGTCGGTCGACGTTTTTCCGGAAGCGAGCGGCGACGCGATCCTCGACGAAGTGCGCGCCCTCCTCGGTCCGACCGACGACCCGCGGATGCTGGGACGGATCGGTCAGTACGAGATTCAGGGCCTGATCGGGCAGGGCTCGACGGGCTACGTGCTGAAGGCTTTCGAGGAGCGACTCAATCGCTACGTCGCGATCAAGCTCATGGCGCCGCAACAAGCGCAGAACGCCGTCGCCCGCAAGCGCTTCGAGCGCGAGGGACGTGCGGTCGCCGCGGTCTCCCACGAACACGTCGTGCCCGTGCACGCGGTCGACGAGCACGACGGGTTGCCCTACATCGTCATGCACTACGTCGGCGGCGCGTCGCTCGCCGACCGCATCGAGCGCGACGGTCCCCTCGACACGCACGAGTTGACGCGCATCGGTCTGCAGGTGGCGCGCGGACTCGCGGCGGCGCACGCCCAGGGCATCGTGCACCGCGACGTCAAGCCGGCGAACGTGTTGCTCGAGGGGCCGGTCGAGCGCGTGCTGGTGAGCGACTTCGGACTGGCCTGGGTCGCGGACGAAACCTCCATGACGCGCAGTGGCACCATCGCCGGGACGCCGCAGTTCATGTCGCCCGAGCAGGCGCGCGGCGACAGCGTGGACGCGCGCTCCGATCTGTTCAGCCTCGGGAGTCTGCTCTACACGGCGGCCACCGGACGCCCGCCCTTCCGCGGCGAGACGGTCTACGGCGTCCTCGGTCGCGTGTGCGACGCCGAACCGCGTTTACTGCGCGAGTTCGCGCCAGACGTGCGGGCGTGGTTCGCCGCCTTCGTGTCGCGACTGATGGCGAAGCGACCAGAGGATCGCTTCGCCAGCGCGGACGCGGCGGCGGACGTGCTCGCCGCGGAACTCGCGCACCTTCAGAACCCCACGGGCGTCGCCCAGCCGCCGCGTGACTGGATGCCTCGAACCGCGGCGGCTGGAGCCGGTGGACGGGGGCGCAGGCGCGCGCTCGTCGGCGGCGTCGGGGCCGCCGCGCTCGCCGCGTTGGCCTTCGTGGCTCTCGGGGGCGCGGGCGATCCGGAGGACGGATCGAGCGACTGGTCGGTGGCCGGGTTCGCGTCGCTGTTCGGGCTCGGAACGCAGGAGGAGGACGCGTCGGAGTCGGTCGTGGATGCCGACGGATGGAACCGCATCAGCGCCGACGATGGCGAACTCGGGCTGTTCGAGCAGCGCCTGGCCTGGGAGCTCGAACTCGGGCCGGAAGGGGCCCTCGCGCTCGACGTGGAGCGCGGCGCCCTCGAGGTGGTCCGTCACGATGGCGATCAGG
Source organism: Rohdeia mirabilis (assembly GCA_007750655.1). Lineage (GTDB taxonomy): Bacteria > Planctomycetota > UBA1135 > UBA1135 > Rohdeia > Rohdeia mirabilis. The sequence goes on along the minus strand of CP036290.1, from coordinate 2,944,882 downwards.
TCCGGATCGAGGTCACGCGGCGAGTGCGCGCTCGCGATTCGCGCGACTCGGACGCTGCCGTCGCGGGCCACGCGGTGGACGTCGCGCCGACGGACGGCGGCATGCGCTTCGAGTCGCGTTTCGAAGCGGCTCTGCTCGCGGCTTCGGGGAGCGCGTTCGAGAGCTGCTGCGTGCGCGTCGCACTTCCCGACGGGCGCAGCCTGCGCGTCGACGCGGATCTCTGCGACGTGTCGATCACGGGCATCAGCGGCTCGATCGACGTGCGCAGCGAGGGCGGTGGCGTCGTGCTGCGGGAGACTGCGGGCGAGGCCCAGGTCACGGCGGTGCACGGCGACGTGCTCGTCGCTGGCGTCACCGGCGAAGTCAGCGTGCTGGCATCCGACGGCGACGTGCTGCTCGAGCGCAATCCGGGCGACGTGTACGCCCAGACCAGCGGCGGCGACATCACGATCGACGAGGTGCGCGGCGGCGTGATCGTCCACGCCATCTGTGGGCGCGTGGAAGCGCGCGTCACCGAGGATCCCGCCGCCGACGCACTGTTCAGCGCGGCCGGTCCCGGAGGCGACGTGTTCGTGTCGCTGGCCGAAGCGGTGCAACTGCGACTCGAGGCGCGCGGTCGCGTGGACTCGGAGTTCGAGTTGATCGACGAGGCCGCAGCGGACGGCAGCGGCGCGTCGTGGGCCGTGCGCGAGACCCGTTCGGACGGCGCGCTGATCCGCGCGCTGAGCTCGGCCGGCGCGATCGTCATCGCGCGGCCCGTGGAGGTCGCGCCGGATACGGACGGACCGAGCGGTGCAGCGAGCGGCGACGGTGGAGGTGGGGGACTCGGCGGATCGGAGCCGAGTGGCGGCGGACTCCGCGGCAGCGGCCTCGGCGGAAGCGGTTCGAGCTCCCGCGTCGAGCCCAGCCTCGCCGCCCGCGCACGCACCAGTGGCGAGCCGCGGGCCGGCGCGCTGGTCAGCGTGCCGTTCGATGGCGCGGCGCCCGACGGCGGTACTTTCGGGAGTGGTGCCCTCGTTAGTGGTGCCGACGACGACGGCTGCAACGTGGACGGCTACACCCTCTATCTGCCCCGTTCCTTCGATCCGAACGCGGACGTGGTCCACCCCGTGATCGTCTACCTGCAGGGCTCGCTCGGCGTGGGCGGTGCGATCGGCTCGATCAACGACTGGGGTCTGCCGCGGCTCTTGCGCGACGAGACCGACCTCGACAGCGAACGCAATGCGCTCCTACTGGATCGTTTCATCGTGGTCTCGCCGCACATCACCCGCGGGCAGTACGACGATCACCCCGACGTCGTGGAGCGCTTGCTCGACGAGGTCCTCACGCGCTACCGCGGCGACCGTTCGCGCGTCTACCTGACGGGGCTGAGTCGCGGCGCCCACGGGACCTGGGGGCTGGCCGAGGAGTTGCCCGGGACGTTCGCGGCCATCGTGCCGATCGGTGGGAGTTCCGAGCGTCTGACGGAACCCGGAGTCCTCGAGGGCGTCGCGGTCTGGGTCGCGCACAACCGTCCCGATCCGATCGTGCCGTTCGCCGAGGTCGAGGTCGGTGCGGAGCGCATCGAGCGCGAACTCGGCGTGCGCTTCCACCGCGTCGACGGACTCGTGCTCGAGAACGCGGACGACCTCGCACACCGGTACTTGATGACGGTCGGCCGCGCGGCGAACCACGACGCATGGACCGACCTGTACTGCAACGCCGAGCTGTACCGGTGGCTGTTGCAGTGGTCGCTGCCCGTCGCGGAGCAGCCGGGAGCCGCCGGTCGCGACGGCCAGGACGGTGAAGACGGCATCGACGGCCGGGACGACGCGGACGGCCAGGACGGTGCCCGTGGCCGCGCGCCGCGCTCTAACGGGAGCGTGCCACCGCGCTGAGGACCGAACCGCGGTCCGCGCTCGCGACGCCCGTCGCCGGCGCGTATCGCGGCGTCGTGCGACCGCTGCGAACCGGGAGGCGTCGGACCGGTGGAGTGGCACACGGCGGCGTGCCTGGCCGTGGCATCCTCTGGTCGATGGCTGGCACCCCGCCCGACGACGAGCCCGACCTCCCCGCCACCTTCCACGTGGGCGACGCCGCCGCCACGCTGCTGGCGTTGGCCGACGTGCGGTCGTTCGTCGTCGAGCCCGAGCAGCGCTGGTTCGACTCCACCGACGGACGGCTGCGGATCCACCCGCCGCTCGTCGCGCCGATCGACCCCGAGTGCGGCGGCCTGTTCGACTACGTCGGCTCTCTGCCCGAACGGCTCGGCGCCCACGCGGTCGTCCTGATGCAGGCGGGGGCCACGTCGCTCGGTTGGTTCGAGGATGGCGTGTGCGTCGAGACCAAGAGCTTCCGGCGCTACGTCGTGCGCGGCAAGGGACGCGCACAGCCGACGCACCTGAAGTCGAAGGGAAAGTCTCGCTACGGCTCGCGGCTGCGGCTGCAGAACGCGGACCTGCTGATGTCGGAGACGAGCGAGCGCCTGGTGACCTGGTGGGAGACGTTCGGACCGCCGCAGCGCCTGTTCGTCAGCTGTCCCGTGCGACTGTGGGCGTCGTTGTTCGACGCCGATCCACGGCCGCCGTTCGGGCGCGACGTGGTGCCGACGCGCATCCCGCGCGATCTGCCGCGTCCGACCAGCGACCTCGTGCTGCGGACCTACCGCTTCCTGTGCCACGGGCGCGTGGAGCGGCTCGCGGACTGAGGGCCGAGGCCGACACGGTGGTGGATGCGGTGCCGGTCGACGTCTTGGATGTCACGCGAGCTGCGAGCTTCGGTCAGCGAGGCACTTCGATAGACAGCGTGAAGTCGGGCCGCGTTCACCGCGCGTCGTGTGACGGTCAGTGACCGCTGGTGTCCGCCGGCGAGTCTTCACGCGTGGCCGCATGCTCGGCCACCAGTCGCTCGAGCCCGTCCGCCCAGGCCTCGCGCTGGGCGAGCGGCAGGTCGGTCCGCACGGCGACCTCGAGCCCGAACAGTTGGCACAAGGCCTCGTCCGCACGACCGCGCACCCAGGCGGTGGAGGGCGAGTCGGTCAACGCTCCTTCGCGCGCCTCGCTCGGCGTGTCGATGCGCAGCACGCGCACGAGCAGGGGCAGGACGTCTTCGCGACCGTGGTCGAGCGCGGCGATCGCGCACTCGACGCGCACCTCGAGGTCGGGGTGGGCGGTGTCGCCGATCGCCAGTTCGACGAGTCGATCCACGGCGTTCGGATCGAGCGGTCGCCGGGCGAGCGCCGCGGCCGCCGTGCAGTCACCGGCGTCGTCCTCGCGCGCCGGGCCCGCGGCGCGCCGTTCCAGCCGCGCGAGCAGAGCCGCGTCCGCGTCCGGATGGGCGGCGCGTGCGAGCCACAGGGCGGCTCGCGTCGCGCGCGGCGGCTCGGCGTCGAGGGTGGCGTCGAGCTCTGCCAGTTGGGCCGGCGGAAGGGCCGTCGACGTGCCGAGCGGCAGGTGTCGGTCGAGCAGTTCCTCGAAGCGCGTGCTGTGCGCGGTGCTCCACCCGGTGGGGAGTGCGGCGGCTCGTTCCGAAGCGTCCGCTCCGCTGCATCCGACCAGCGCGCTCGCGGCGGCGACGGCGAGCGCGGCGCTGCAGGCGGCGCGTGCCAGGACGGTTGCAGGGCCCCGAGGCGAGGTCGCCGAGGGCCCGTGCGCGGCGTGGGGGTCGGAGCGGGAATGGCGCATCGACGCAGTCTAGCGGCGTGGTCGCGGCGCGGTTCCCGGCGCCGCGGGTGGGAGCGTTCGCGTCGGAAGGCGCGCGGCGCAAGAGGTCCCCGGGCGGGGTGACGGCTCGCGCGCGGTGCCCGCGGATCCGGCCGAGACCCGACGGATCGGAGCGCGGGTCGCACGTCGCGCGTCGACGCTCGATCGCTCGCGGTCGACCTGCCGCGGACGTTCGCGTCGCGACGACTTCGAGCGCTCCAGCCGCAACCGATCGAGCTGGCGTCGGTCCTTCCTGCGTGGCGCGCGTCGGTCCTCGTGAGACCTGGCCGCGGACCACGCTCGTACCCATCGAACCCAACAACCTGACTTCAACGTGCAGACCTCGATCAACGACTTCCACCTCCGCGGCTTCGGCCCGCTCGGCATCGCCGCCCTCCTCGCCGGACTCACGGCGCCCGCCTTCGCCCAGGGCTCGACCGAGCGCTTCCTGGTCTCGACGACGAACGACGTGGGCGCGCTCGATGCGGCGCTCCCCGTCCTGACCGACACCGATCTCATGGCGGTCGGTGCGGGAGCGCGTCCGGCGCCCTGGTTCACGGTCGGACACTGGTTCGCCCTCGCGGACTTCGCGCCGCGCGACGTGGACGGGGCGGCGCTGCGGGGGAGCGTCGCCGCGGCGGGTGACCTCTACATGTCGTTCCTGTCGGACGACGGCGGGTTCCTCGACGGCGACCTGGTGCGGCTCGACGCGGACGGCGTCTTCCGGGTGGCGGTGGCCGAGGACCAGATCGCGCTCGCCCTCGGTGACGCGGCTCTGGACATCGACGTCGACGCGTTCGCGTTCGACGGGGCCGTGCCCGGTGCTCCGGGCCTCTTCGGAGGCGGGCGACTCGTCTTCTCGCTCGCGGCCGACGTGGACACCGCGGTCCTCGGGCCGGTGCAGAACGGCGACGTGCTGGCACTCGACGAGAGCGGCGTCCTGACGCGGCTGTTCGCCGAGGACGACGTGAGCGACGCGCTCGCGCTCGCGACGGGATCGTCGGCGAGCATCGGTGACGTCCACGGCCTCGAAGTCGTGTCGGGCGAGGTGTGGGTCGCGGTGCAGTCGCCGTCGGAGTTCGACGGCGCGGTGCTCGCGCTCGGTGCTCTGGCGCGCATCGTCGCGGACGAGGCCGATCTCGCGCTGGGAGGCGAGGAGTTGGACGCGCTCATCCATCTCGGCCCCGAGCAGCCCCTCAGCCTGTGGCTCGAGGGGGCCGTCGGCGGCTCCAACGGCCGCGGGGTGGTCCAGAACGGTACGCCCGGTGGACCGGCGCTCCTCGTGGGTGCCGGTGCGGCCGGTTGGTTCCCGACGCCCGAACTGTCCGGCTTCGGCGGACTCGCGGTCGACATGAACGATCCGCTGCTCACCGCCCTCCTCGCCGGGCCGAGCCTGCCGATCTACTGGCTCGACTCCGAGGGCTCGCTCGCCCTACCGGCGAACGTCTCCTCGGTGGGGGCGGGCACGGGGCCCGGTGGTGGGCTCGGCCTGACGTTGCAGGCCGTCGACCTGCTCAGTGGACGGGTCTCGGCGCCGTTCCGAATCGTGCTGTGACGCGAGCGGCCCCCCGTGGACCCACGTGGTCCGCGGGGAGCCGCTCCGACCGGCGCCGCCGATGCTGCCCCTAGGGGCGGTACGAGCGCAGTCCGCCCTCGTCCGAGATCCACAGGCGTCCGTCGGGCGCGCTCGAGCTGGGCTTCTCCCAGGCCACGAAGCTGAAGCGACCGAAGCGTTCGGCGGTGAAGGTCCGCAGGGGCTCGTTGCGCAGTCGCACCATGTACATGCCTTCCTCGACCTCGACCCGCCATGCGTTCCACGGGTTGCCCATGTCGGTGTCGCGGCCGGTCGACGCGCGCAAGCAGACCAGGTTCTCGAGGCGCTCCGAGTACTCGGCGTCCTCCTCGGGCGCCATGCGGTAGACCTGACTGGTGGCCGACGAGACCACCGGTTCGACCGTGCGGTTCCAGGTGGCGAGCGAGCCGTCGTTGAACAGCACGGCGATGGCGCCACCGAGGTCTTCGGGGCCTTGGATCGGCGGGCAACCGGCGCTCCACGGCCCTTCGACCTGACCGTCCTCGACGCTGATCAACCAGCTGTTGCCCTCCTCGCTGACGACCAGCATCCAACCGGGACGCGAGGGCAGGAAGCGCGGCGTGCGAGCGATGCCGCCGAGCGTGTCGAGGTCGCGTTCCCAGCGCACCTCGCCTTTCGGACCGAGTCGACGAACCGATCCGTTGCGGTCGGCGACGACGAGATCGCTGCCCACGAGGATCGGAAGGGCTTCGATGCGTGTGCCGCTCGTGACGGCGCGGTCCACGTTGCGATGCAGGTGGACGAGGCGGTCCTGAGGCATCTCGACCGTCAGCGTGACGGGCAGCGTACCCGGCAGTTCGAGCTGCATCTCGACCGCGACACCTGCTGGCGTGCGCATGACGAACGGCGTCGTGGCGACGGTGCCGTCGCTCGTCGTGACCTTCGCGCCCGAAGGCTGGCTCTCGACCCGCCACGGCAGAGGGAAGACCGTGAGGTCCAGTCCCGCCTGGTCGAGGCGTTCGACCGCGGAGGCGTGTTCGCCCGCTGCCGCCTCCTCGAGAGCCAGTTGCCAGGCCTCGAACTGCACGGCGATGCCGGCGCGTTCCTTCTTCACGAACTCGATGACCGATTCGTCCGCGTCGATCTCGAGCAGCTGGTCGTAGGCCTCGAGCGACCGATCCAACTCACCCGACGCGGCCAGGAAGCGCGCCGAACTCAGGAGGCGGTCCTGTCGAGCCTCCTTGTCGCGCGAGGCCTTCGCGAGGCGTTCCTGGGCTCGCTCGGTCCGCCGCGTGTTCCACTGCATCACGAGCAGATCCACGTGGTCGACGAAGTCGCGGAACTCGCTGTGCAGGCGCTTCGAGCGACTGGCTTCGAGAATGTCCTCGGTGTCCGCCAGCAGCTCGCTCTCCCGCTGGAGCGCACCTGGCTCCGCCTCGAGGCCGGGGTCACTCGTCTCGAAGCGCGTTTGGAGCTTGCCCGCGATGAGGCTCAACAGTTCCTCGCGCGAGCGCAGTCGCCGGACGTACACGTCGTCCAGGGACGGCGGATTCCCGATGCCGACGATGCGTTCGACCGCCAGGAGCAGCTCGCCGCGCTCGATGCGTCCCTCGATCTCGACGCAGCTGTTGTTCCAGTTGGCGAGCGCGATCTGCTGCTGCTCGCTGCGGCGTCGATCGAGTGCCGCGTGCAGCCCGACGATGCGCTCGGGACGCACGGCCGTGCGCGGGTAGTACTCGTCGAGCAGGGCGAGTCCGCGGTCGGGGTCGTCGAGGAGGTTCGTGATCTCGTTGACCCGTCGATCCAGTTCGGCCTCGTTCTTGATGTGCACGACGCCCACGCCCGAGAGCACCACGGCGACGGACGCGCCCACGGCGAACTGCCAGGTGCGACGCTTCTTGCGCTGTTGGCGGTTCTCGATCTCGGCCAGGAGGTCGCGCGCGGCGCGGTGCTCGGGAACCTCGACCAGCAGTGAACCGATGAGACGGCGCGCGCGGACGAGGTCGCCCGTCTCCACCATCTCGCGTGCCGCTGCGCTGAGGATCTCACTGGCGTCCTCGAGCATGCCGGCGGCGAGCATGCGGTGTCCCACGTCGACGCGCACCGACAGGCTGTCGATCGCGAGGTCGCGCACGGCGAGCAGCAGGGCGCGCGCGCGCATCGCGAAGCCCGCTTCGGTGAGCTGTCGCGCCTGGCGCAGGAGCTCGTTCAGCGTGTCCGCGTCCGGCGACGCGTCGGCCGTCGCCGCGAGGCACAGGCGCGTCAGGTGCAGGCGCGCGACACCGCAGGCGCCGTGCAGTTCGACGAAGCGACGCCACAGTTCGATCGATTGTTCGAGGTCCGACGCCACGTAGTCGAGGCGACGGCACAGTCGACGGCCCGCGCGACGTCGCACGTAGCCCAGCGCGGTCGCGATCTGTCCCCGTTCCCACAGGTGCGCGAGCAGTTCACCGTCCTCGCGACTGGGCGGACCGCCGGGCGTGGAGTCGAGCCAGCCCTCGAAGCGATCGGCGGCGCGCTCGTACTGACCGTCCTCGAGTTCCTGCAGCGCGCTGGCGAGGATCTCGCGCGGCGTCGCCAGGCGAACGGCGCGGCGCGCGACGAGTTCGTTGACCACGCCGCAGCACTGGCGCAGCGGCCACCCGAGACGGTCGGCGACCTCGACCATGGTCGACTTGCCGTCGCACTCGGCGAGCAACAACTCGTAGCCCTTCTCCGGCTGCCCCGGATCGAGGGCGCGCGGCATGTCGTGTTCCTTGGGTCCGCCACCGGACTGGACCTCGTCGGAGATGCGCGCGTGCTCGAGCAGCACGAACTCGACGCTCATCCCCTTGCCCCAGGGCGACTCCGCGGGGCGCCCACTGCCGAGCGCCATGCCTTCGGAGCGCGAACCGCGCTGTTGCGACCCGGTCGGCGCGCCGCCGGGGGGCGGGGGCAAACTGCCCTGTTCGAAGCGGAAGTGCAGGTTCGGCGCCTCGAGCATCGCGAAGACGGTCTCGAGGCGTTCGGCGCGTGCGATCGCGTCGCGTCGCTGCGGGTCGCGCTCGGCCTCGGGATCCTTGACCCAGGCCTTCGCACAGCGCGAGCGCCAGACGTGCGGGTCCTCCTCGGGCGAATTGACCAGGTACAGCTGGCCGCCCTGCAGTCCGATGCGCGCGACCAGATCCTTGCCGAACAGGTTCAGCACACCGTCCTTGCCGCCACGGGCGAGGCCCTGTAGCAGCTCGCCGAGGCCGATTCCGGCAACGTCTCCCTGGAAGCTCATGGGGTGGATGGTGCGGTCGGACCGCTGGAAGGACTGATCGGGGGTCGGGGAGCCAAGAGGTGCTCCACCGGATCGGCTGCCTATCGACGGCGTTCCCGGGTGCGCTGAAACCCGATTCACATCCGTCGTGGATGGCGCGTTCGGTCGGGCCGTGGACGGCTCGCCCCGCTCGGGAGTCCTGGCGCTGCGCCGTCCGTTCGGTCGCCCCCGGATGCGCCGGTGGGGCGGTGCTCCCTCTCGGATCGCGAGGATGGATCGCCCGCGCCGCCTCGCTCGCGATCGGAAAGATGTTCCGGATCGACCGTCGTTCAGGCACGTCGGGCGACCGCGCGCGTTCAGCGTTCAGCCTCGAGCTCGCGCAGGCGCGCCAGGTCGTCAGGGGTGTCGAGGTCCTCGAGGATCGTCGGGTCGTCCACGTCGACGCCGGCGAGTGGGGCGGCCTGATCGCGCAGCTCGCGCAGCGGCGCATCGGGGTCGAGAGCGAGCGCGTCCCGGGCCAGCTCGCGGCCGATCACGATCGGGTGTCCGAAGCGGCGCCCGCGGCTCGCACCGACGTGAGCGCAGGCGAGCCACCCACGCGGCGCGCGACCCGCGTCCCGCCACGCGCGCTGGAGGGCCGCGAAGGTCGCGCTCGCGACGCGCGGCACGTCGATCGGCGCGAGCAGCAGGTCCCGATCCGGACGGGCGCGGACCGCACGGGCGAACGAGCCGGTCCGGCCCCGCGCCCAGTCCGCGTTCTCGAGCACGCGCACGTGCAGCGGCTCGCTCCGACTCGCGTTCGCGCGTGCCACGACCTCGGCGATCTCGGCGTGGTGGCGGCCGGTGACGACGACCAGGTCGCGCAGGCCCGTGCTCGGAGCGAGGGCGCGCTCGACGAGACCTTCGAGCGCGGTGGTCCCGCCGATCCGGCACAGGGCCTTCGGCTGGCCGAGCCGGCGACTGGCGCCCGCGGCGAGCACGACGACGAGCGGCGGGTCCGCGCTCACGAGAGCAAGCGGTCGCACACCGCGCGGGCTCGCTCCACGTCCTCGGTTCCCTCGACCAGGGCGCGTCCGTCGGCGAAGAGCGTGACCGTCAGGCCGTCGGTACGAAAGCGCAGCAGGTCGCCGCTGCGTTCGAGGGTCGACGCGCTCGAACTGTCCAGACGACGCACGACCGCCTCCGTGTCCAGTCGCGTACCCACGGTGCCCGGAACCTCGACGGCGTTGCGTCCGCACAACACTTCGGGTCCGCGCGCGAGCGACTGGGTCAGGAAGTCGAAGCGGCGCTGGCCACAGCACGGACAGTGGGGGTCGCGCGTCAGATCGAGCTGGCGAACGCTTCCGTTCCAGGCGTCGACCTCGAGCAGGCGTCCGGTCCCGTCGAGAGTGCGTCCGTCGTGAGCACGGGGTGTGCCCATGTCCACCGGACCGGGTTCCGGCCCGCGCGCACCGCTCCCGCCGCCGGCCACATGCGCGCCCGACTCGGCGGCGCCCGGACCGCTCGCGCTCGTGTCCGGTGAGGCGGTCAACAGTCGCAGCGCCGTGCCGGCCTGCAGTGCGGCGACCGCGGCCACAGCAGGTTGGACCACGCCCGCGCTGTCGCAGGTGGCGAGGCTCCCGGGCGGCGGGGGATCGGGGAACAGGCAGCGCAGGCACGGTCCGCCGGGCACCACCGCGAGCACCAGGCCGGAGCCACCGACGACGCCGCCGTAGATCCACGGTTGGCGGCGCTTCACCGCGTAGTCGTTGATCAGGTAGCGCGTCGCCAGGTTGTCGGTGCCGTCGAGGATCAGGTCGGCGGTGCGCCCGAGGCGTCCGAGCTCGCGCGCGCCCAGGTGCGTGGCGTGCGTCTCGATCCGCGTCGGACCCCCCGCGCGTTCGAGCGTCTCGCGCGCCGCGTCCACTTTGGGAACCCGGCGGCGGGCGTGCTCCAGATCGAAGAGCACCTGGCGCGGTAGGTTGGAGAGTTCGACCACGTCGCGATCGACCAGCACCAGCGCGCCCACTCCGGAACGGTGGAGCGACTGCGCGAGCGCTCCGCCGAGCGCGCCGCAACCGACGACCAGGACGCGTGCCGACGCGAGCCGCGCCTGACCCGCTTCGCCGAGCGGCGCGAAGCGCGTCTGACGGTCGAAGCGCGGCGCGCCGCCCTCGGGGTCGCCGCCAGCGGGCGCCGTCGATCGGTCGTTCGAGTCCACGGCGCGACTCTACCAGTCGCGCGGGCCGGGGCCGTCGGACGACGGTGCTGCACGGGGTGCCGCACGAGCTCGGCCACGGGTCACCGCGCGCCGGTGGAAACAGGCGGGGGAGCGGGGCTGGGCGAGCGGCGCCCCGCTGGGGTGGTGGAGGCGGCTTTGGCGCGCACCACCCGCGTCGCACCGCGATCCGATGCCGCCGTCGAACTCCGCTTCGCCGTCGAACCGGGGCCGACCGGGCGACGTCGGGTCCGAGCAGGTCGGAGCCGAACCGACCGTGTGGCGCGCTGCGCCCGTGCTGATCGGGACACGGAGTCGGTCGCGCGTTCCGACGCGTCGCCGTGCGGTGCACGGCACGCGCCGCTGCGCCGTTGCGCACGAGTTCGTGCGATCCGAGGCCGCACGACCGACGGCGCCGAGCAGCGGCCGCACGTCGGCAGGGCCGGATCTTCGCAGCGCGGTACTGGGACGCGGCCCACCTGGCGTGCGGATCGCCGTCCGGACGCGCGACGCGCCTCAGAACGTGACCGATCCGCCGAAGTAGGGGCCGCTGATCCGGGTCTCGATCGCGACGCGGTCGCTGCCGTCGTCGTACTCCGCATCGAGGTCGGCGTAGCGATAGCCCAGCACCAAGGACACGCGCATGCGGTCCTCGCCGCCCAGCAGTCGGTAGCGCAGGAACAGGTCGAGGTCGACGTAGCTGGCCTCCGCGTCGCCGACGTCGAGCGACAGGAGGCCGAGCAGGCCCTGGGCCTCGAGGTTGCCCCATTCCATGCCGCCGCGCAGGGCGAGGTAGGGGAGCGGCACGACCTCGTCGGTGGTGATGCGGTCGCTGTTCGAGATGTTGACGACCGAGGACTCGATGTCGAGTGCCGCGAGGCCGACGCCGAGGCCGACGGTGGCCACCTCGGTCGGGAAGAAGTCGTAGGTGCTGGTCAGGCGCCAGACGGCCAGGTCGAAGTCGGACTCGACCGCGGTGCCGGCGGCGATCGTGATGCCGTCGAGTTCGAGCTGGGCGCCGGTCGTGCCCTGGCCGGAGAAGTCCGCAGCGGCGTAGTCGAGCGTCACGTCGAACGGCCCCATGTGCAGGTCGGCGCGCGGCGAGAAAACGGTGGACGCGTCGTCGAGGCCCAGTTCGTCCCAGGTGGTGGCCGCGGAGATCGCCGAGCTGCTCGCGGCGAAGTCCCCGTCGAGGTCCAGGCGCATCAGGCGCGGCATGAGGTCGACGCTCGGCGCTTGGCAGCCTCCGAGGAGGAGCGCGGCGGCGATCAGGACGGAGCGGACGAGGAAGTGGTCGGTGGCCATGGTTCGAGCGTGCGGTGTGGTGCGCTCGGCCGGGTCGCCCACTCGCGGGCGGACGCGCGGCCGAGACGGCGGCGGAGCGGTGGCCTCCGGGGTGGCGGGGGCAGGACCTCCGGGCGCTTCATCGGTCGCTCCCCGCTCGCGGATCGAACTTCTCTCGTCCCAGGGTGCCGGTCCGGCCGCGATGACCACCGCTGGGACCGATCCGCCCCAGCCGTCGCTTGACTTCCTGCGGGGTCCGAGCGATCCTCCCCGCCCTCTTCGCGTTGCGAGCGCCCTTCGGGGAGTCGAGCGACGCGGCAGGGTTGCGTCTGGTGGGTGTAGCTCAGTCGGTTAGAGCACCAGATTGTGGTTCTGGGGGTCGGGGGTTCAATTCCCCTCACTCACCCCAACCTCGACGCGACCAAGTGGCAGGGCCGAGTGGCGCGAGCATGTGACGCGACCGGCTTGGCTCGGGACCGATCCGAACGCGCGGGATGTGTGCCTTCGTGGGTCGCGACCCCGAACGGACGATCGGACGGGTCGGATGCGAACGAGCGTCGGGTCGCCGCGTCGACGGACCCACTCAGGCGGACCGAGTCGGCGCACGGTTCCGGACGGACCCCGTTCGGCGGAGCCCCGGCGATCGTGCCGATCGAGCGTGTGCGCACGGCGTGGACCTCGCGCGGCGGATCTGCTCCAGTGTCGCCATGGTCGAAGAAGCGAAACTCGAGCGCAGCGAGTCCGGACTGCGCCCCGCCGGAGCCGGCTGGTTCGTCGTCAACCTCGCCGAGGCGCACTGGAACTCCTGCGAGGGCGCGGGCCGCTGGTGCTCGTTCGAAGGCACGGCTGCCGAGGCGCGCTTCGGTGAGGTCGGCATCAACGTTCACGTGCTCGAGCCGGGCGAGCGCAACTGCCAGTACCACGCCGAGGACGCGCAGGAATCGTTCCTCGTCCTGTCCGGCAGCTGCACGCTGATCGTCGAGGGGGCCGAACGCGCGCTCGTCGCCGGCGACTTCTTCCACTGCCCGGCGTGGACGCGGCACGTGCTGGTCGGAAGCGGAACGGGCCCGTGCGCGATCGTCATGGTCGGTGCGCGTCGTCCGGAGATCGAGATCGACTATCCCGTCGACCGCGTGGCCCTGAGTCACGGAGCGGGCGTGACCCAACGGACGTCGGACCCGAAGGTGGCCTACGCCGACTTCCCGGCCGTCGTGCCCGCGCCGTCGCCCTGGCCGCTCGCGGACTGACGCGGCGTTCGGCGGCGAGCGATCGGTGCGTGTCGAGATGGCCGCACCGTCGAGGTCGTTTCGTCGAGGCCGTTTCGGTGAGGCCGGTTCGGTGCCGCACACGCGGTCCGATGCTCACCGAGGACGCCGAGGCGTGCCGTGTCTGCACAACACCGTTGCGGTGCGTGTTCGGCGAGGCCGTCGCTCGGCGCAGCGATGTGGCGCAGTCTCGCGGTGCAGTGCTTCGTTGCCGTTCATCGTTGCCGTTCATAGGTGCCGTTGATCGGTGCACTTCATCGGTGCACTTCATCGGTGCACTTCATTGGCGCCGTTCGTCGGTGCGGTCCGCGCGTCGCGGTCGACCTGTGCGCAACGGCCGTTGCGGTGCGCGCTCGGCGAGGCCGTCGTTCGGCGCAGTCTCGGGGCGCAGGCCTGCGACGCGGTCTCGCGGTGCAGCTCATCGGTGCATTCCGCGCAGCGCGGTCGACCTTCGCGATGCGTGGTCATGCACCGAGTCGGCATGGAGCGAGACCGAGAGCCGCTCACCCATCGGCGTCGTGCGACCCGAACGAGCGTGCACGGAGCGATCGCGACCGCACCGGTTCCGAGTGCTCCGATCGCGGTTCAGTGGAAGTCGCGCGAGCGCGAACCCAGCGCGCCGAAGGCTCCGTCCGTGGATTCGAGCTTCGACACGAGCACGTGGACCACGTCGCCCTGGCGCTCGACGCGGCCGGTGGCGAGCAGGCACACGGCGTGGCGCGCGGCCCGTCGATCGCGCTCGAACACGCGCGGGCGCACGATCAGGTTCACGACGCCGGTCTCGTCCTCGAGCGTGATGAACACGATGCCGGACGCGGTGCCCGGGCGTTGGCGCACGAGCACGAGCCCGCAGACCTGCACGCGCCGACCCTGGGGCAGCGCGTCCGCTTCCGCCAGGTCGCTCGCGCGGACCGCGCCCAGTTCGTCGAGCCGCGGGCGCAGGAACCCGAGCGGATGGCCGCGCAGGGACAGACCGGCGGCGCTGTAGTCGGCGAGCACGCGTCCCAGCGCATCGCGTCCGGGCAGTTCGGCCACGGACTGGGCCACCTCGAAGGGCAGCACGCCGTCGCTCGTCCCACCCGCGCGGTCCGCGAAGGCGGGGTCGCCCGGGCGCAGGGCGCGGATCTCCCACAGGGCCCGTTCGCGCTCGATGCCGAAGGAGGCGAACGCGTCGGCGCGGGCCAAGCGGCGCAGGGCTCCGACGCTCGCGCCGCTCACGCGCCACAGGTTCTCGATCGAGTCGAACGGCCCGCACAGCCGCACGGCCGCCACGATGCGCCGCGCGTCCTCCTCGGCCACGCCCTTGGCGAGCCGCAGCCCGAGCCGCAGCGCGTACCGGCCGCTCGGCGGGTTCGTGCGCGCGGCCGAACGGGGGGAGCGGGCGTCGGTGTCCGCGTCCGCTGCGCAGGCTTCCGACCCCGGAGCCGGCGGGGGGGCGGGCCGACTGCCGTTCCGGTTCGGATCCAGCGGCTTCCCGTCGCGGTCGACCGGATCGACACCTTCGCCGCACTCGGTCCGTGCACAGCGTTCGACACGTTCACCGCGTGCCACTGGTTCACCGTGCACGACACGTTCACCGTGCTCGATACGTTCACCGTGCACGACACGTTCGCCGTGCACGACACGTTCGCCGTGCTCGATACGTTCACCGTGCTCGACACGTTCACCGTGCACGACACGTTCACCGTGCACGACACGTTCACCGTGCACGAATCGTCCGCTGCGATCGCTTCGTGCGTCACGTTCGAGGCGTTCGACGCACTCGCTTCGTTCGCCGCGTTCGCCACGCTCGCCGCGTTCGAAACGTTCACTGCGATCGATTCGCTCTCCGTCCTCGCCACGATCGACGCACTCGACGCACTCGACGGTGCAGTCCCAGTCCGAGGCGTTCACGTCGATGGGGCGCACCTCGACGCCGTGTTCGCGGGCGTCGCGCACGATCTGGGCCGGCGCGTAGAAGCCCATCGGCTGGCTGTTGATCAGCGCCGCGGCGAAGGCGGCCGGGTGGTGGTGCTTGAGCCAGGCGGAGACGTAGACGATCAGCGCGAAGCTCGCCGCGTGGGACTCGGGGAAGCCGTAGTCGCCGAAGCCGTGGATCTGCTTGAGGAGCCGCTCGGCGAAGTCCGGCGCGTAGCCTCGCGTGAGCAGGCCCTCGACGAGCTTCTCGCCCAGCCGCTCGAGCGCGCGGCCGTCCTTGCGCCACGAGCCCATCGCGCGACGCAGTTGGTCGGCCTCCGAACCCGTGAAGCCCGCTGCGACGACCGCCAGCGCCATCGCCTGCTCCTGGAAGATCGGGACGCCGAGCGTGCGCTCCAACACCGAACGCACCTCGTCGCTGGGGTAGTCGACCGCTTCCTCGCCCGTGCGGCGGCGGAGGTACGGATGCACCATGTCGCCCTGGATCGGACCCGGCCGCACGATCGCCACCTCGATCACCAGGTCGTAGAAACAGCGCGGACGCAGGCGCGGCAGCATCGACATCTGCGCGCGCGACTCGATCTGGAACACGCCCACCGTGTCGGCGCGGCAGATCATGTCGTACACGTCCGGGTCCTCGGCGGGGATCGTCGAGAGGGTCAGATCGCGCGGCTGGTGGTAGGCGAGCGGGTTCGAGGGGGGCGCGTGGTCGGTACTCGTTCCGTCGCGGCCTGCGTCGTTGCGGCGCGTTCCGTTGCAATCTGTTTCGTCGTGCCCCGTGCCGTCGTGCCCCGGTTCGTTGCGGCGCGCGTGGTTGCGGCGCGTTTCGTTACGGGGCAGTTCGCGGCGTCCCGTGTGGTCGCTGTTCGCGTTGCGACCGCGCGTGACACCGCAGTCCGTGTCGTCGCGGTCCGTGTCGTCGCGGTCCGCAGTGCCGCTGCCCGTGTCGCGGCCGCTCGCTCCACCGCCCTTTGCGTCACCACCCTCCGCGTCGCCGCGACCCGCGCTCGTGCCCGGGAAGGACGCGGTGGACGTCCCGTGCACTCCGTGCGCTCCATCCACTGCGCGCTCCTGCGCGTCGCGCACTAGGTCGAAGCACTTGCGCACGCAGGTCAACATCCCCAGCGCGAGCACGTCCACCTTCAGGATCCCGAGCGCGTCCAGATCGTCCTTGTCCCACTCGATCGTCGTGCGCGCGTCCATCGCGGCGTTCGCGATCGGCACCAGCTCGCACAGCGGGTTCTGCGTGATGACGAAGCCGCCCACGTGCTGGGACATGTGGCGGGGCAGGCCGCGCAGTTCGCTCGACAGCCGCACGAGCCAGCGCAGCGTCGGCTCCTTGGGATCGAAGCCCAGGTCGCGGATGCGGCGTTCGGGCTCGTCGAGCTCGCCCCAGTGGTCGAAGCCCTTCGCCAGCGTGTCGACGGTCTCGGGCGCGAGCCCCAACACCTTGCCCACGTCGCGCAGCGCGCCGCGCCCGCGGTAGGTCGTGATCGCGGCGGTCAGGGCCGCGTGGTCGCGGCCGTGCCGGCGGTACAGGTACTGGATGACCTCCTCGCGCCGCTCGTGCTCGAAGTCCACGTCGATGTCGGGCGGTTCGTCGCGCTCCTTGCTGACGAAGCGCTCGAACAACAGTTCCGAGCGCTCGGGATCCACCGCCGTCACACCGAGGCAGTAGCACACGGCCGAGTTGGCCGCCGCGCCGCGCCCCTGGCACAGGATCCCGCGCGAGCGGGCGAAGCGCACCAGGTCCCACACGGTCAGGAAGTAGGGCGCGTACTCGAGCTCTGCGATCAGCGCGAACTCGTGCTCGATCAGGCGCTCGACCTTCGCCGGCGTTCCCGACGGATAGCGTTCGCGGGCCCCCTCGCGCGTGCGCTGCACCAGTTCCTCGAAGGGGACGACGCCGTCGCGGCTCGTCTCGCTCGGGTAGCGGAAGTCGAGTTCGTCGAGCGAGAAGGACGCGGCGCGCTCGACCAGTTCCACCGAACGGCGCACGGCGTCCGGACAGGCTTCGAAGCGGCGCGCGACGACGCCCAGCGGAGCCAACCGGCGTTCGGCGTTGGGGAGCAGGCGCGCGCCCGCCTCGGTCACGGTGCAGCCGGCGCGGATGCACGTCAGCACGTCGAGCAGCATGCGGCGCTCGGGGCTGTGCATGCGCGCGTCCCCCGTGGCGACGGGGTCGAGCTGTTGCCTGTGGGCGACGCCGAGCACCCGCGCCAGGTGGCGTTCGTCGTCCGCGCCGTGGTGGGAGGCGAGGGCCACGAACAGCCGCTCGCGGTCGAAGGCGGCGCGCAGGCTCGCGAGGCCCCGTTCGAACTCGGCCAGCGGGCGGGCGGTGCCGCGCGGATCGTCCGCTTCGGGGGGCAGCGCGACGGCGATGAGTCCTTCGGCGTGTTCGAGCACGTCGTCGAGCTCGAGGTGGCACGAGCCCTTGGGCGCGCGCCGCCGACCGCGCGTGATCAGACGGCACAGCCGGCCGTAGCTGGCGCGATCGGTGGCGAAGAGCAGGAGCGGGGGCGGCGCGAGGGGACCGGACGCCGTGCGCGGGTTCGGGTTCGTGGGATCGGGGCCGCCGGCGCCCCGGTCATCGGCGCCCCAGGCCTCGGGTTCGAGCTCGAGCCGCGCGCGGGCGTCGATGCGCGCGCCGATCGCGAGCGGCAGGCCGAGTTCCTTCGCGGCCACATGGTAGCGCACGGCGCCGGCCAGGCTCGCGCGATCGCAGGCGGCGATGCCCCGGTGCCCGAGGGCGTGGGCGCGGCGCACGAGATCTTCCGGGCTGCTCGCGCCCTCGAGGAAGCTGAAGCTGCTCGTGGTCCACAGCTCGGCGTAGTCGACCGCCGGTGTGGGACGGGCCGGATGTGCGGCGGGACCGGGGCCCGGGGCGCGCCACGGGTGGGGCGCGCTCTTGTGCGTGGGAGCGTCCGGCACGGCTCACGCCCACTCCCCGTGCAGGAACCAGCGCTCGGCGACGACGTCGTAGCCGTCGTCGGACGGCGAGTTCGCGGCGCTGGGCTCGGTGCTGTTCGAGCGAATGCCGCTCGCCGTCGTGCCGTTCGAGGCTGTTCCATTCGCCGTGGTGTCTTTCGCCGTCGTGCCGTTCGCCGTCGTGCCGCTCCAGCTGGTGACGTTCGCAGCTGTACCGTTCGCAGAGGCACCGATCGAGGCCGATGCGTTCGAAGTGAGGCGGCTCGGAGCACTGCCGTTCGGAGCGACGCCGTTCGGAGCGCCGCCGTTCGCCGACGAGCCGTTCCGAGCCGTGCTGTCCGAGGCGCTGCGGCCCGGAGCGCCGCCGTTCGAGTGCGCGGTCCTCGGATCGGTGACGTTCGGGTCGCGGCCGCGCGAACCGCTCGCGTCGAACTCCGCGTCAGGTCGCCCGTTCACCTCGCGCGCGTTCACCTCGCGCGCGTTCACCTCGCGCCCGTTCACCTCGCGCACCGTCACGTCGCGGCCCCTCACGTCGTGCACCGTCATGTCGTGCACCGTCATGTCGTGCACCGTCATGTCGCGCGCCGTGACGTCGGGCGCCATGGCCACACGCGCCGTGACGATGCGCGCGCGCACGAGCCACGACCAGCGCCCGTCCTCGTCGAGCACGCGGAAGCTGTCGCGGTACGCGCGCACGTCCAGCAGATCGACGCCGGTGGCCAGTCGTCCGAGCGCCGTGTCCACGACCGAGCGCGGCGCTCCCGGCCACCAGGGCAGGGCGAAGCGTTCGAGCGCGAAGCAGCGCAGGATCCGGTGGCGGCGGTGTCCCTCGGTGAAGGCGCGCGGGCGATCGGCGGCGGGATCGAGCTCGACCTCGACCGGGCGCGGCTCCGTGAACAGGCGCGTGGGGCGCGGGCGGCGCGGCACGTGCGCGGCGCGCGGAGGAGCGGTGGGGGGCCGCACGCGGAAGGCGCACTCGGGGCGCGGGTCCTCGAAGGCTTCGGCGGCGAAGACCGCGCGCGGACCGAGGCGCGTGACGAAGGCGTCCACGAGCTCGGCGAAGTCGCGGTCGTCCGCGGCCGGGTGGCGGTGCGGGTCCGAGGCGCCGGAGGCCGTGCCAGCGAGCGTGCTCTGCTCGCCGCGCTGTTCGCGCAGGGCGCGGGCCTCGAGGGCGACGCGTTCCACACCGAACCCGATCGGAGCCCGCTCGATCTCCACGTCGAGCAGCGACCACAGGTGGCGCGCGTCCCGTCCCGCGCGGCTGGTGTGGCGCACGAGCCGCTTCGGCGGTGCGTCCGCGGGCGCGTCCGACGGCCACAGCTCGACCACGAGTTGCGCGGTGCCCAGTCCGCGCGCCGCCAGTTGCTCCACCAGTTCGTCGAGCATCAGCCGCAGCGCGAATCCCAGGGCCGCGCGGTCGCGCACCGGCCCGGCGAACTGGCGCTCGACCCGCGGACGCAGGGGCGCGCGCACGCGGCGCAGGGTCTCGGGCTGGCGTCCGAGCGCCTGGTCGAGACGCTCGAGCGCCGTGACCGCGCGGCCGTCGGAGGGAGAGAGGGCGTCGTGCGCGTGCTCGCCGAAGGTGGATTCGGAGTGGGTGGACGCGCGCTGAGCACGACCGCGCCCACCTGAACCGCGACCGACGTGGAAGCGCGCCGGCAGTTCCCAACGGGGCAGAGCCATGAACTGTTCGACGCGTTCGACGCCCAGTTCGGCCAGCGCTTCGACCACGTCGGCGTCGAGGCGCAGCGCGGCGACGGGCAGGGGGCCGAGCGCGGTGGCTTCGGCACCGGGGGCGGCGCGCGCGTAGCTGGGGCTCGCGTCCGGGCGCGTGTCCGTGCCGTTCGTTCGATGCGCGGCATCCTGCGCTCGCGACGCAGGTGCGAAACGCGCCAGCCCCCAGGCGCAGCCGATGGTGCTCGCCACGCCGGCGCGCGCTTCGAGGCCGAGTCCGTCGAGCCAGCGCAGAGCGGTGTGCACCAGCGTCCGCTCGCCGCCGAACAGCCGCTCGCTGCCGCCGATCTCGAGCACCAGGCCGTCCGCGCCCTCGGTCCCCACGCAGGACGAGTAGCGTTCGGCCGCGCGCGCGAGCACCGCCAGTCCGGCCCGGTCCGCCTGGGCGTCGTGGGGCTCCACGTGGATGGGGCGCCCGAACAGAAGGCCGCGCGCCTGGGCCAGGCTCGTTCCCGGTCGCACGCCGGCGGCCGCCGCCACGGCGCAGCAGCGCGCCACCGTCGGCGCCACGGCCGATCCGCCGGCGCGCCGCGCGGTGAGCAGGATGCAGGGTGCCTGTCCGGGCGCGGAGCCGCGGCGGTCGGCGGCGCGCTCCAACTGCTTCGACGCGGTGCGGCGCAGGCGACGCAGCACGCGGTCGGCGGACCAGCTGGGGAGTACGACGCAGAGGTAGCGCTTCACGGCCGCGTACCTCGGTGTGTCGTGGAGTGGGCGCGGCCGTTCGTGCCGTCGAGCCCAGCGTCGTCGACTGCAGCGTCGCTCGCCGTGGCGTCGTCGAGCACAGCATCGTCGAGCACAGCATCGTCGAGCACAGCATCGCCGAGCACAGCATCGTCGAACGCCGCGTCGTCGAACGCCGTGTCGTCGAGTGTCGTGTCGTCGAGTGTCGTGTCGCCGAGTGCCGTGTCGCCGAGTGCCGTGTCGGCGAACGTTGCACCGTCGCGGAGCGCGCCGTCAGACGCTCCGTCCGCCACCGGGCTCGGTGGGGAGCTCGAACCAACGGTGCGGTCCGTTCTGTCGCCGCGCAGCATGTCGGACAGCGCCCAGTGGGTCGTGCGTCGCTTGAGCGTCACGAGGCGCCAGGCCGGTCGCCCGTCGAAGGAATCGGCGCCCTCGGGCGCGACGCGTTCGACGCTGAAGCGGTTCGCCGCCACCGATGACCGACGTGCGTCGGACGCGGGTCGGGCGACCAGCGCCAACGTTCCACTGGCTTCGGCGGCCAGTTGCAGCCGCCGCGTGGCTCCGAGGTCGAGGCCGCGTCCGTCGACGACGACCACTGCGGCGCTCGGGCAGCGCAGGGCGCGGTCGGCGGCCCAGGCCAGCGCGCGCGGACCGGGATCGACGAAGAGCGAACGCTCGAGCAGCAGCGCGCGCGCGCGCCCGTCGTGGCTGGTGCCGCCCGGCGCATCACCGCTCGCTACACACCTGTCCGTATCCCCGTCCGTCCAGATCCAACAGCCGTCGCGCTCGATCGCGAATCCGTGGCCGGTGAGCACGGCGGGGTAGGGCCACAGCCGGCTGCCGATCCACAGGGCGCTCCACCCGCGAGCGCCGTCCTCGTCACCGCCGTCGTCACCGCCGTCGAGCGCCGCGGCCGCCAGGTGCACGAGCAGGGCCAGGGGCGGAGTCCAGTCGCGCCCGTCCGTACCACCGCCCACGCCGCAGAACTCGTGCAGGACGCCGCGCTCGAACCGTCCGAGGGAGGCCCAGCCGCTGGGCACGCCGCGCTCGGCCGCGTCCGCTTCGCCCGCACCCCGAACTCCCGCGCCCCGAACTCCCGCCCCCCGAACTCCCACGGCCCGCGCGCCAGCAGCTCGGCTCCCCGTCTCGATCGCGCGCACCCGTCGGGCCAGGGCCTCGAGCCCCGTCCGATCCACCGCTCGGCCCTCGATCGCTTCGCCCGCGCCGATCCGGCCACCCGTCGCATCCGTCCGTCCCATGCTGGCGGACGTTAGTGCTTTGTTCGGGTTCGCGCAAGGGGGCCGCAAACCTGCCTCTGGGCCCCGGCTGGGCCTCCGTGGTCCTCACCGCGGCGCCAACAGGCACGACCGGAACCGCGCCTCGCCATCGGTCCAGTTGCGCTCGACCGCGAAGCCCGCATCGGCCGCCAGGGCCGCGAAACTCTTGGGCGTGTACTTGTGGGCGTACTCGGTGTGGATCCGGTCGCCGACCTCGAAGGCCACCTCGAGCTTTGCGCCGGGGATGTGTGCGGTGTGGGCGCGCACGACCTCGAGGTGCGACTCGATGCGCTCCTCGTCGGGATTCCAACGCGAGCGGTAACAGAAGTCCTCCGGCCGCAAGTCGCCGCCCAGCTCGCGCGCGATGCGAGCGATCAGGTTGAGCGTGAAGGCCGCGGTCACGCCCTGCGCGTCGTCGTAGGCCGCCTCGAGCACGGCCGGATCCTTCACGAGATCCACGCCGATCAAGAGTCGGTCCTGGGGCGCCAAGCGCTCGCGCACGTCGCGCAGGAACGCCAGAGCCTCCGTGTGCGTGAGGTTGCCGATGCTCGAGCCCAACCACAAGACGAGCAGCGGACTGTCGGTCACGCGCTCGAGCGTCAAGAGCCCGCGCGCGTACTCGCCCCACACGCCGACCATCTCGAGCTCGGGGTGGTCCGCGAGCAGACCGTCCGCGCTGGCCTCGAGGGCCGCGCGCGAGATGTCGATCGGCGCGTAGCGCAGGTGTCCGTGCCGCGCGATCAGGGCTTCGATGACGTGGCGCGTCTTCTCGGCCGAGCCGCTGCCGAACTCGACCAGCGTCGGCTCGCGGTCGATCGCCGCCGCGATCTCGTCGGCGCGGTCCTCGAGGATCTCCCGCTCGGCCCGCGTCGGGTAGTACTCCGGCAGCGTGCAGATCTGCTCGAACAGCTCGGAGCCGCGCGCGTCGTAGAGAAAGCGCGCGGGAACGTGTCGCGGCGACGCGGACAGCCCCTCGCGCACCGCGTCGGCGAACTCGGCTTCCTGGTGGTCCGGCGGGGTGCCCACCAGCTCGAAGCGATCCTTGGTTCCTACCTGTCCCATGCGAGTCGGACGCCCGTGAAGGGCCAGCGTGCGGCGTGCCAGAAGAAGTTGCGATAGCTCGCGCGCGTGTGGCCGGGCGCGGTGGCGAACGAGCCGCCGCGCAGCACGAGTTGTCCGGACATGAACTTGCCGTTGTACTCACCGAGTGCACCCGGAAGCGGCGCGAAGCCCGGGTAGGGGGCGTAGTCGCTCGCCGTCCACTCCCAGCCGTCGCCGGGCTCCACGCGGCTCGCGAGCAGCGCGCGCGGACCGAGGTGCGCGCGGCGCGTCACGTGCGCGCCGGGATCGAGTGTCGGTCGTTCGCGCGGGTCCAGGTCGGCGGCGCGGCACCACTTCGGGAAGGCCTGGGCGATCGCCACCTCCCACTCGTGCTCGCGCGGCAGGCGCGCGCCGCTCCAGCGCGCGAAGGCGTCGGCCTCGTACCAGGACAGGTGCTGGACCGGTTCGTTCCCGACCAGCGGCGCGCGTCCGGTCAGGCCGAAGCGCTGGCGTGTTCCGTCCGCTGTGCGCGACCAGTACAGCGGCGCGCTCCAGCCCTCGCGCTGCACCGCGTCCCAGCCGTCCGACGTCCACAGTTCGGGCCGTTCGTAGCCGCCGTCGTCGATGAACGCGGCGTACTCGGCGCACGAACTCGGCCGCGACGCCAGCGCGAAGGCCTCGAGGAACACGCGGTGCGCGGGCGTCTCGTTGTCGAAGACGAAACGTCCCGCCGCAGGATCGCGACCGACCACGTGCAGACCCGCGGGCACCTCGATCGGCTCGATCGACGGCGGGACCTGCGCGTCGAGCGATGCCGGCACCGAGCGCGCCGCGTAGGCCGGTGCCAGCGGGTTGTTCGAGAAGAGATGCAGCACGTCCATCAGGATCAGTTCCTGGTGCTGCTGTTCGTGGTTGAGTCCGAGCTCGATCCGGTCGCGCTCGACGGCGGTCGCGTCGCCCGTGATCAGCTCGCCCAGCCGTTCGTCCACGCGCGCGCGGAACTCGAGCACCTCGTCGAGCGTGGGGCGCGTGAGCAGCCCGCGCCGCGGTCGCGCGTGCCGCGGTCCGATCCCCACGTAGTAGGAGTTGAAGATCTCGCTCCAGTCGGGCGCCACGGCGCGTCCGCGCGGCGCGAGCACGAATTGGTCGAAGAACCAGGTGGTGTGCGCCAGATGCCACTTGACCGGGCTGGCGTCGGGCATCGACTGGGGCTGGCAGTCCTCGGCCGAGAGCGGCGCCGCGAGGGCGACGGTGGTCGAGCGGACGGCGTGCAGGCGCTGGCCGTGGTCGGCGGTGGTGCGCTCGCCGATCCCGCTCGCGACAGGGTGGACCGCGCGGGCGCCCGGAGGCGTCGCGTCACAAGCTGCGGTCGATCCGGTCGCATCGAGCGCTCCGCGTCCGAGATCGAACTCGGTCTCGCGCAGCGCACTGGCACTGGGGTTCGCCGGCGCGCCGTCGCGGGCGCTCTCGCCGGTCTCGTTGCCCATGTCGCGCGCCAGCATAGGGATCGCGCGGCGACCGTGGCCAGGACCGCCCGCGGTTTCGCCAGCGGGCGGTCGCGGCACTCGGGATTCGCCCAGGTCCGCAGGTGAGTGCCTATCATCGCGCGCCGTCGCACCGCGCCCACCGTCCGCGTCGCACGCGTCACCACGACGCGGGTCGTCTTCCATCTCGCACCGGCCGAACCTTTGCCCATGCTCCTCCCGATACTCCGCCTCGTCCCGTCCCCCGCGCGCACCGCCGATGCCTGGGTCCGACTCGTTGGTCTCCTCGCCGCCGGTGCGCTGACCGCGTCGTGCGCCGGCGTCGCCCGTCCCAACTCGCCCGGACTGGGACGCGTGCCGATCCAGATCGTCGAGCTCTACGACCTGGCTGCGCCGGACGGCGTGATGGAGCTCGAGATCGACCGCGACGGCAACCTGCGCGAGATCGAGGCGGACGTGTCCGTCCTGGAACTTCCGGCCGTCGTCGCCGACGCCGCGCTGCGCCACCTGCCCGCCGGTCGCGTCGTCGGCGCCGAGCGCGAACTGACGTCGAAGGGCCCGGCC
The DNA here is from genome assembly GCA_007750655.1 of Rohdeia mirabilis. Lineage (GTDB taxonomy): Bacteria > Planctomycetota > UBA1135 > UBA1135 > Rohdeia > Rohdeia mirabilis. The sequence goes on along the minus strand of CP036290.1, from coordinate 2,920,052 downwards.
TGGGAGGTCAAGTTCGACGTGGAAGGTCGCGGTTGGGAGGTGGTCGTCGACGAGCAGGGCCGCATCATCGAGACCGAACAGTCGTTGAGTCTGCGTGAGGCGCCGGCCGTCGTGCTCGCCAGCGCCGAGCGCGCGATTCCCGATGCGCTGCTGCTCAGCGTGGAGTTGATCCGGCGCGGCGACGAGAGCGAGTACCACGTGAAGCGCGAGCGGCTCGGCGTCAGCTACAAGATCGTCGTGGCGCCCGACGGTCGGGTGCTGCGCCGCGTGCGCGAGGCCCGCGCGGAGATCGAGATTCCGCTGCGCGACTGAGGACGTGCGGCGCGCACCTTCGAGTGCGATCCGCCATCCTTCCTGCGCCGGTTCCCTCGCACACCGCGCCTTCGCACACCGCGTCTTCCGCACAGCGTCTCTCCCGAACCGCGTCGCCGAAGGCACCCACGATCCCCGACCGTCCATGCTCGCAATCCGCTGTTCCGCCCGCCCGCTCGCCTTCGTCGCCGCACTCGGACTCGCACTCGGCTCGTCCGGTTGCCAGGCGTCCGATCCCGTCACGTACGTGGACGACCGGCCCATCGATCCCGTGGTCCGGCGCGCGGCCGACTACCTGACCGGTGTGTTCTCGAGCTACGAGCAGTCCGTCCTGGACCCCGAGTACTTCCACATCCGGCTCGTGTGCACGCCCATCTGGGAGCAGCGCACGGACGGCGTCTGGCTGTACGTCGAACAGGCCGCAGCCGGCTCGTTCGACGCGCCCTACCGCCAACGCGTGTACCACGTGGTCGGCGGCGGCGACGTGGTCGTGAGCGAGGTCTACACCCTGCCCGACCCCGACGCGGCGATCGGTGCGTGGCGCGCCGCCGAGCCGCTGGCGGACCTCGATCCGTCCGCACTCACGAGGCGCGACGGCTGCGAGATCGTGCTCGTCGCCGTGGCGCCGGACGAGTTCCGCGGCAGCACCGTCGAGAAGGAGTGCCCCAGCGACCTGCGCGGCGCGTCCTACGCCACGTCGACGGTCGTGCTGCGCGAGAATCGACTCGACAGCTGGGACCAGGGCTTCGACGCGAACGGCGAACAGGTCTGGGGCGCGGTGAAGGGGCCGTACCAGTTCCTGTACGAGGGCGAGCCGAGCGACCTGTAGACCCCGACCGACGCTACAGGTCGTCGTTGAGGAACGAGTAGTCGTCCCCGCTGGCTTCGTCGTGGCAGTCGATGCACAGGCTCGCACCACCTGCGTGCGTCGGCGTGCCGTCCTTCTCGAAGCGGCCCCAGAACCAGTCGCCGTGTTCGGGGTCGTAGCCGGCCGCGCGCCGCTCCATGACCGTGATCGCGTTCAGTTTCTGGCCCGCTTCGTCGCGATAGCCCTCCTTCACGACGATCGATCCCACCGGCAGGTGCTTCGGATCCGCGGCCGCCACGTCGTTCATCCAGACCTGGACGAAGTCGCCGTGGGTGCCGTCGATGCTGACCACCACGCCTTCCCAGCCCTCGAGCTGCGACCAACTCGTGTAGCCCTGCATGCGTTGCCACAGGTCCGAGACGTGCTCGCGATCGGCGGGCGTTCCGAGCGAGGCACAGGCGGCGAGGGCGAGGAGCGCGACGAGGACGAGCGGTTGACGGAGCGAAGTGTGGGTCATGGTCTTGTGCGGTCGGGGGCTGAGTGGACGGGGCCCGTGCGATCGAGAACCGTGCGACTCGGGGCGCCCGCGTTCGAGCAGCGCGGGCTGCCGGGGAGCGGCGTGGGGGCACCGGCGGGCGCGAAGGGCGCCGACTTCGCGCTCCAGCTCGTTCCGTGACCTGCTGATTCGATCACCGAACGCCCGTCACCGGCCCGCCGACGCGCCGCGCGGTGGGAACAGGCGCGCGCGCAGCGTGGCCAGGTCGCGGGCGCCGCCGGCCGCTCGCACCATCCGACCCAAATGCGCGAAGCGGTGGCACATCGACCAGGCGAGGAGGCGATCGGTGGCAGCCTCGTCGCGCTCGGCGAGTTCGCCACCGAGACCGTCGCACAACGCGTCGAGCGCACCCGGCTCGTCCTTCAGCACGAACTCCACCAGGGCCGGCACGTCGTACTCGGGCGGACCCACGCGCGCGTCGGCCAGGTCGATCAGTCCGCAGGGGCGCAGGCGCGCGCCGCTCGTGTCCACCAGGACGTGCTGGTCGAGCAGCTCGGTGTGCAGGACCACGCGTCGCGCGTCCCCGAAACCGGCGGCGGCGGCGCGCTCCACCCCGTCGGACGTCTCGGCGCCGAGCGACTCGGCGAGGAACGACTCGACCTCGTCGACGAGGGCGCGGGTGACGTCTGGATCGCTCGCGATCAGTTGGGCCCGCCGGGTGCGCGCGGCGGCGACGGCGGTGTGCGCGAACGGTTCCCAGGGTTCGAACACGTCCGGGAGCGGCAGCACGTGCAACTCGGCCACGAGCTCACCCACGTCCTGCGCCAACACCAGTCGCGCCGCGTGGTCGAGCGTCGCCCACACCGTGCCGAGCGGCGTGCCGGCCACGCGTGTCATCACGGTGTACGGCCAGCCGCAGATCTCGCCCTCGGCAACGAGCTGCGGCGTCGCGACCGAGAGGGCGCCGTCCAGGTGCTCCAGCCAACGGCGTTCGGACGCCATCTGCTCGGACCAGCGCGGATCGGTGAACTTGAACACGAGGTCCGCGCCGCCGAAGACCACGTCCGAGCCGCTGTCGAAGAGTCGCGCCGTGCGTTGGTCGCCCAGACCGTGGCGCGCGGCGATCGCGAGCACGGCGCCGCGCCACTCGTCCTCGCTCGCGCGCTCGCGCAGTTCGCCCTGTCCCGGTCCGGGAGGGGCCCAGTCCGTCTCGCCCGTGGCCATCGACGCACGGTAGGCGGGGCGGGCGCTCGCGGGTGCTATCCTCCTGCCCCGATCCGTCGCGCCGTCCCGGCCCCGGACGGCAGCGACCGATGAATCAACCGTCCAAGAACTCCTCGAGCGGCCAATCCTCCGACAGCGGAGCAGGGTCCGGCAACGGCGCGGGCGCCAGCCATCGAACGGGTCGCGCGCCCGCCGGTCTGCCCGCGATCACCGTCGACGCCCGCGCCGTCGAAGCGCGTGCTGCACGCTTCACGCGCCGCAGCATCAAGAACGAGGCGAAGCGCGCCGCGCTGGCCGCCGCGATGTCGATGGTCGACCTGACCACGCTGGAGGGGATGGACACGCCCGGCAAGGTCGAGCGACTGTGCCGCAAGGCGCTGCAGCCCGGCCTCGATCCGCGCCTGCCGCGCGTGGCCGCCGTCTGCGTCTACCCGACGTTCGTGGCCCATGCGCGCCAGGTGCTCGAAGGCAGCGACGTGCGCGTGGCCGCCGTCGCCACCGCGTTCCCGAGCGGCCAGTCGTTCCTCGACGTGCGGCTCGACGAGACGCGCCGCACGGTCGACGCCGGCGCGCACGAGATCGACATGGTGATCGACCGCGGTGCGTTCCTCGCCGGTGACCACGCGCGCGTGTTCGACGAGATCGCGGCCACGAAGGAGGCCTGCGGTGCGGCCCACCTCAAGGTGATCCTCGAGACCGGCGAGCTCTCCACCTACGACAACGTGCGCACGGCCTCCGACCTCGCCATGCGCGCGGGCGCCGACTTCATCAAGACCTCGACCGGCAAGATCGCGCCCGCGTCCACCATGCCCGTGTGCCTGGTGATGGCCGAAGCGATCCGCGACCACTACCGCGCGACCGGTGTGCAGGTCGGCCTCAAGGCGGCGGGCGGCATTCGCACGTCCAAGCAGGCCTGGCACTACCTGGTGCTGATCAAGGAGACGCTGGGGGACGCCTGGCTCACGCCGGACTGGTTCCGCATCGGCGCCTCGTCGCTCGTCAACGACCTCTTGCTGCAGTGGGAGCGCCTCGACACCGGGCGCTACCAGTCGGCGGTCTACTTCTCCAACGACTGATCCACAACCGCACGACGCCATGTCCGATTTCGAGGTGAAGGAGATCACGCCCGCCGCGCCCACGAGCGTCGACGGCGACGCGCGCGCGGCCCGGCGCCGCGAGGCCCGCACGCTGCTCTTCGGTGACCTGTGGGAGTACGCGCCCGCGCCCGAGAGCACCGCCGTCGTGAAGGTGCGCGAGCGCTACGAGCACTTCATCGGCGGCCGCTTCGTCGGCGGAGGCGAGCCGATGGCCGTCCACAACCCCGCGACCGCCGAGCAGATCAGCGAGATCCCCGCCGCGGGCCCGGACGTGGTCGATCGCGCGGTGAACGCGGCCCGCGCGGCCTTCGGCCCGTGGAGCGCGCGGCCCGCCAGCGAGCGCGCCAAGGTGCTCTACCACATCGGCCGCATGCTGCAGGAGCGCGCGCGCGAGCTGGCCGTGCTCGAGACGCTCGACAACGGCAAGCCGATCGCCGAGACGCGCGACGTGGACCTGCCGCTGGCTGCCGCGCACTTCCTCTACTACGCGGGTTGGGCGGACAAGCTCGACTACGCGTTCCCCGGCGTGTCACCGAGTCCGCTCGGCGTCGCGGCCCAGGTCATCCCGTGGAACTTCCCGCTGTTGATGGCGGCCTGGAAGATCGCGCCGGCGCTCGCGTGCGGCAACACGGTCGTGCTCAAGCCGGCCGAGACCACGCCGCTGTCCGCCAGCGTCCTGGCCGAGATCTGCGCCGAGGCCGGCGTGCCCGACGGCGTGGTGAACATCGTGCACGGCGACGGTGACACGGGCCGCGCGCTCGTCAGCCACCCCGGCATCGACAAGGTGGCGTTCACCGGTTCGACCGAGGTCGGGCGCCAGATCCAGCGCACGCTGGCCGGGACCGACGTGCGCCTGACGCTCGAGCTGGGCGGCAAGGGCGCCAACATCGTGTTCGAGGACGCGGCGCTCGACCAGGCGGTCGAGGGCATCGTCAACGGCATCTGGTTCAACCAGGGCCAGGTCTGTTGCGCCGGTTCGCGCCTGCTCGTGCAGGAGTCGGTGGCCGAGACCGTGCTCGACAAGTTGCGCGACCGACTGGCCACGCTGCGGGTGGGGGATCCGCTCGACAAGAACACGGACGTGGGCGCGATCAACTCCGCCGCGCAGCTCGAACGCATCGCCGACTACGTCCGCATCGGCCAGGCGGAAGGCGCGCAGATGCACCAGCTCGCCTGCGACCTGCCGGACAAGGGCTGGTTCTTCGCGCCGACGATCTTCACGCACGTGGCCCAGAGCCACCGCATCGCGCAGGAGGAGATCTTCGGGCCGGTGCTGGCCGTGCAGACCTTCCGCACGCCCGACGAAGCGGTCGAGCTCGCGAACAACACGCCCTACGGCCTGTCCGCCGGCGTCTGGAGCGACAAGGGCTCGAAGGTCTTCGAGATGACGCGCCGCCTGCGCGCGGGCATCGTCTGGGGCAACACCTTCAACCAGTTCGATCCGGCGAGCCCCTTCGGCGGCTACAAGGAAAGTGGTTTCGGTCGCGAGGGCGGCCGCCACGGACTCTTGCCGTACCTGCGTCTGCGCTGACCGATCGCGAGCTACCACCATGAGCACGAACCACAACGGATCCGCGGGCCAGAGCTCGGACCGCGAACCGGTCCGCAAGACCTACAAGCTGTACGTCGGCGGCGCCTTCGTGCGCTCCGAGTCCGGCTACGCGCTGCGCCAGAACGACGTGAACGGCGCCTTCTTCGCCAACTGCGCCAAGGCCTCGCGCAAGGACCTGCGCGACGCGATCGGTGCGGCGCGCACGGCCTTCGGCGGCTGGTCCACGCGCAGCGCGTTCAACCGCAGCCAGATCCTCTTCCGCCTGGCGGAGATGATCGAGGGCCGGCGCGCGACGTTCGTCGAGCTGCTCGGCTCCCTGTGCGGCCGCGACCGAGCGGCGGCCGAGCGCGAGGTCTCGACCGTGATCGACCGCGTGTTCTGGTACGCGGGGTGGTGCGACAAGTTCACCCAGATCCTGGGCGGCGTGAACCCGATCGCCAGTCCGTACAACAACTTCACGGTGGCCGAGCCGACCGGTGTGGTCGTGCTGCTCGCGCCGCGTTCGGCCGGACTGATCGGGCTCGTCACGGCGCTGCTGCCCGCGCTCGCTGCGGGCAACGCGTGCGTGCTGGTCGCGGACGACGACCTGCCGGTGATCGCGCTCGAACTGGGCGAAGCCCTGGCGACGAGCGACGTGCCGGCCGGCGCGGTCAACGTGCTGTCGGGCACGACCAGCGAACTGTTGCCGCACGCCGCCGACCACATGGACGTCAACGCGATCGGATCGTTCGGGCGCGGCGCCGACGACGAACGCGAACTCGGCCAGCGGGCGGCGAGCAACATCAAGCGCGTGGCGGTCTTCGCGGCGCGCTCCCACGACGAGTGGTGCGACGCGTCGGCCCAGAGTCCGTACTTCGTCGAGCGCTTCGTCGAGTGGAAGACGAGCTGGCACCCGGTCGGCGTCTAGGTCGGACCGAAGGCGCGACGGTCCCGGTTCGCCATCACAGGTCGCGTTCTTCGCGCGGCGTGATCGGAGCGGTCGGCAGCGACAGCAGGTAGCCCGCGCCGATCAGCGCGGTCACGAGGACGATCGCGCGCAGGTCCGAGCGCCCGGCGGGCAGACCGGGGCCCAGCGTGATGCCGACGAAGACGACCATGGTCGCGATCGCCGAGACCTTGACGCGCTTCGGAATGCCCAGTCCCGCGCGGAAGTCCGTGATCAACGGGCCGAAGCGCGGGTGCGCGATCAGGCGCGCGTAGAGCCGCGTCGAACCGCGCACGAAACAGGCGGCCGCGAGCACGAGGAAGGGCGTGGTCGGCAGGCCCGGGACGACGACGCCCACCGCGCCGACGGCGATGCACAGCCAACCGAGCGCGACCCACAGGGCGCGCGCGAGCGGCGAGCGCGCGACCGGTGAGCTCGCGACCGGTGAACTCGCGACCGGCGTGTCGGCGATCGCGTCGAGAGCGTCCGATCCGGCGCCCGTCTCGGCGCGCGACCTCCGCGTGTCGTCCTGCTCCGGACCCATGCCGGAGTATGGACGCTCCGACGGCCGACCCGTAGCGCCTCCACCGCGGATCGGTGTGCGAAGCTCGGCCATGGACTCGAGCAGAGAACGCGCGGGCAGCGGGGGGACGGTCGCGGTCGTCGGGGCCGGCTCGAGCGGGCTCGTCTGCGCGCGGGAACTGGCGCGGCGCGGGCGGTCGGTGGTCGTGGTCGACAAGGGGCGCGGCTCGGGCGGTCGTCTCTCGACGCGCGGACGCGGCGGCCCGGCCTTCGACCACGGGGCGCAGTACTTCACGGCGCGCGATCCGCGCTTCGTCGAGCAGACGCGTGCGTGGGTCGCGGCCGGCGTCGCCGCGCGTTGGGAGCCGCGGCTCGTCGTCCTCGACGGCGGTCGGGCCGAAGCGGCGGCGGGCGGGACCGAGCGCTTCGTCGGAACGCCGGGCATGCGGCAGCTCGCGGTGGCGCTCGGCGCGGAGTTGGTCGAGCTCGGCGCCGCCGCACCGCTGCAGGGTCTGCACGTGGAGCGGCTCGAATCGGGCCGGGAAGGCTGGCGCCTCGTCGCCACCGACCTGGCGGCGTCGAGTTCGGCTGCGTCGAGTGACGTTGCGTCATCCGCTGCGGCCGAAGTCGTGCTCGGCCCTTTCGAAGCCGTGGTCGTCGCCACGCCCGCGCCCCAGGCGGCGGAGCTCGTCGCCACGGCCGGGCCCGCCTGGAGCGCGCTCGCCCGCCGCGCGCGCGCCGTGACGATGACGCCCTGTCTCGCCGCGTTGGTGCAGTTCGAGGACGCGCTCCGCACCCCGGACGGCGAACGGTTCGACGCGGCGTTCGTGGGGCGCGAAGGGGCGAGCGAGGGACCCCCGGCCGCCCTGTCGTGGATCGCGCGCGACGGCAGCAAGCCGGGCCGCGTCGACGCCGACACCTGGGTGCTGCACGCCGGTCCCCGTTTCAGCGCCGAACGCTTCGACCGGCCGGCCGAGCAGTGGTCCGCCGAGCTCCTCGCCGAGCTCGCGCACCTTCTCGGCCGCGACCTGCCCGCGCCGACGCACCTGGACACGCACCGCTGGGGCTACGCGCTGGCGCCGGAACCGCTCACCGCTGGCGCACTCCATGCGGACGGAGTCGGGCCGCCGCTGGTCGTGGCGGGGGACTGGTGCGCGGGGTCGCGGGTCGAGGGGGCGTACCTGAGCGGACTCGCGGCCGCCGCTCGGTTGGGGTGAGCGCGGGTGTGGTCGGGGCCCGGCCGAGGGCCTTCGGACCCACCGAATCTGCGCCGCGCGCTCCGCCGAAGATCCCCGGCACGCCGGGTCCAACCCGGCGCGCCGTCCAGCCCAACGTCCTCGGACCCAGGTCCCCAGCCACCGCGCCCCATGCCTTCTGCCATCGCCTTCGCCCTCGTCCTGATCGGCGCGTCCACCGTCGCTCGCGCCGCGGCGCCCGAGAGTGCGGCCACCGAGTCCGCCGCCGCGGGATCCCTCGTGGAAGCGTCGGGCGATGCGTCCGTCGAGATCGACGCGCACACTCGCTCCGCCGAACGCGAACGGTTCGAGCTGCGCCTCGCCGTGTGGAACGCGGAGCAGCCGCGACGACGGACGCGTGCCGCCGAGACGCTGCGTTCCGCGCTCGCCGTGAGGGGGGCGACGCTCGAGCAGTTGATCGCGGCGGCCGAGCGCGCGGAGGACACGCTGCTCGACGGCACGGCCGCGCGGCTCGTGGAGACGACGGCGACCCAGGCCCGCTGGCGCGCCCTGTCGGACCGCGACGCCGCCACCGCCTGGCTCGCGAAACGCTTGGACGGCCTCGCCTCGGACCTCGCGTTCCAGCCCTACCTCGAGGCGGACCTGCCCGAGGGCTTCCCGCAGCCGACGCTGCCACACGACGTCGAACTCAAGCGCTACCCGCGCTACCGCATGGCCACCGCGCCGATGGGGAGCGGACGTCAGGACGGCGCGTTCTGGAAGCTCTTCCAGCACATCCAGTCGAACGAGATCCCGATGACCGCGCCGGTCGAGACCACCTACGAGGCGGACGGCGAACGCATGCGCGCGACCACGATGGCGTTCCTCTACGAAGGGCCCGAGCAGGGGCGCGCGGGCGAGGCGGGCGCCGTCGACGTGGTGGACGTGGGCGAGCAGTGGGTCGTCAGCATGGGTCTGCGCGGCTACGACTCGCGCGAGCGGATCGACGCGGCCCACGCGGCGCTGCTCGAGTACGTCGCGGTCCACGGCGGGCTCGAGGTGGTCGGCGAGATGCGGACCATGGGCTACAACAGCCCGATGGTGATGGGGGCGCGGCGGACCTTCGAGGTGCAGGTGCCCGTCCGAGTGCAACTACTGGGCGACGCCTGACGACTCCGTCAGCCCAGGGCAGGTCGATGGGCGCCCCCGAGGGAATCGGGGTCGAGCACCAGGGGCCGCCTTCCGCTAGGCTCTGCGGCACCTCGACCGACGTTTCGGCCGCGGTGCCTGGGCCCACGCGGGTCCCGGCGAACCCCGCACTCGGTCACCGTTCCGGCCGCAGCTGCCGTCCGACCGCTGCCGCGTCCCGACCACCCAGGTCGGCGCGCCGCCGTCGGACCACCTCCGTCGATCCCACTCCGACACGACCATGATTGCACGCACGAGCATCGCCATCGCTCTCCTGTTCCCCGCGGCCCTCGGTGGCTTCCAACTCGCCGCCGCGACCAGCCCGACCGCCGTCGTCGCGACTGCTGACGACGACGAGAACAGCAACCCCGTCCTGCACGAGTTCATGGAGGACGTCGGCAAGACGATGCGCGGTCTCGGGCGCGGCGTGAGGGAAGAAGGTGGTCTCGAGGCCGGCCTGATCGAAGTGCGTCGCCTGCAGAACGCGCTCATGCCGGTGCGCTCCGAACTGCCGACGACGGTGACGTCGATCGAGGACGCTCGCAAGCGCGCCGCGTCGGAGATCGAGTGGCTCGCGCACATGAACGACTTCATGAAGGGGCTCCTCGACCTCGAGCTCGAGTACGCCCGCGGTGACGCGGACGCGGTGCTCGCGCAGCTGGGTGAGCTCGACACGCTCAAGAAGGCGTCGCACCGCCTCTTCAAGCCCTGACCGAGCGTCGTCCGAGTCGCACGCGCGTGCGACACGGGCGAGACACGGGCCTTCGCCGAACGAGCGCTCGCCCGGAACCACGGGTTCCGGGCGAGCGCTCGTTCGTTCAGTCTTCGACGGCTTCGGACTCGCGCGCGCGGACGTGCAGGACGAAGGTGAGGTCGTCGGGCTTGCCGGGTTCGCCGCGGGGGGAGGCCATGCGTGCCATGAAGCACCGCTCGAGCTGGGGCGCGGCGTCGTTCAGTCTTCGACGGCTTCGGACTCGCGTGCGCGGACGTGCAGGACGAAGGTGAGGTCGTCGGGCACGCCGGGTTCGCCGCGGGGGGAGGCGAGGCGTGCCATGAAGCACCGCTCGAGCTGGGGCGCGGCGTCGTTCAGTCTTCGACGGCTTCGGACTCGCGTGCGCGGACGTGCAGGACGAAGGTGAGGTCGTCGGGCTTGCCGGGTTCACCGCGGGGGGAGGCCAGGCGTGCCATGAAGCACCGCTCGAGCTGGGGAGCGGTGTCGTTCAGTCTTCGACGGCTTCGGACTCGCGCGCGCGGACGTGCAGGACGAAGGTGAGGTCGTCGGGCTTGCCGGGTTCGCCCCGCGGGGATGCCATGCGTGCCGTCGCATCCTCGAGCAGCAGGCGCGCCGCCTCGAACTCGTCGTTGGTGCAGGCGCGCTCGACGATCTCGTCGCGCATGAGGTTGTCGAGCAGCCCGTCGGTGCCGACCAGGAAGCGGTCGAACGGCGCGCAGGGTGTCGCGGCCCCCAGCTCGATGCGCATGCCGAGCATGCCGACGTGATTGGTCAGAAGGTGGCGCTCGGCGTGCACCATCGCCTCTTCCTCGTCGATGTGCCCCGCTTCGAGTTCGTAGCCCACCGGCGAGTGCGGCAGCGTGCGCGCCTTCAGGCGCCCGCGGCGGCCGAGGTGGTAGGCCTCCGAGTCGCCCACGTGGATCGTGCGCGCCACGTCGTTCTCGACGATCAGGCCGACGAAGGTCGTCCCCGCTCCCAGGCGCGACTCCACGATCTCCGCGTTCGCCGCTTCGAGGCCGTCCACCACCGCGTGGCGCAGGGCTTCGCTGGTCTCGGCCTCGGCGAAGCGCTCGGCCACCCGTTCGAGCGTGATCCGACTCGCGACCTCGCCCGCGTTCATGCCGCCCATCCCGTCGGCCACCGCGATCAGCGTGGCGTCGTCGCGGCACACGACCAGGGCGCCGTCCTCGTTCGACTCGCGGTGCGGGCCGTGCCGGGTCACGACGATCACGGTTCCGCCGGTGCGCGTCGCGAGCGCGAGCGGACCGACGGCGCCGACGTCGGTCCACAGGTGGATGCGCGCGCCGGCGTGCTCGCGACCTTCGATCGGATCGGTGCTCACAGGCCGCTCCTCGTGCGTGCGCGCTCGAAGGCCACCAGCATGCGCCCCGCGTCGGCGAAGCGACGGTGCTCGCGCACTTCCGTCGCGCGCCGACAGACGGCGGCGAGGTCGTCGCCGAACTCCCGCCGCGCGCGCGCCACACCGGGGTGCGGCCAGTCGAAGGGCCACTTGGGGAGTTGCTTGGTCATGAGCTGCCAGATCACGAGTCCGGCCGAGAACACGTCGGAGCGCATCGACGGCTGGCCCAAGGCCTGCTCGGGTGCGATGTAGCCGACCGTTCCCGATCCCGATCCCACCAGAGTGCGCAGCGCGACGCGCGCGATCCCGAAGTCCGCCAGCCGCAGGCGCCCACGTGGGAACAGGATCGCGTTCTGGGGCTTCACGTCCAGGTGGATGACCTTCTGCTCGTGCGCCTCGGCCAGGCCCTGCAACAGCTGCTCGGCCAGGTCGAGCGCCGTCGTGGCCGACATGCGCCGCTGCATCCGGGTGCCCAGGTCCTCGACGCCCAGCGGGGTGACGATCACGAAGTGTCCGTCGATCTCCTCGGCCGTCTTGATCGTGAGGATGTTGGGGTGGTCGAGCCGCGCCGCCGTCCGCGCCTCCTTGCGAAAGGCCGCGAGGGTCGCGCGATCGACCAGCGCCGCATGGGGCAGCTTGAGCGCCACGTCGATGCCCTCGATCGTGTCGTGGGCGCGGTAGACCGTGGCGAAGTCGCTGTCCGACAGGCGACATTCGATGCGGTACTTCCCGAGGCGTTGGCGGCGGCGGAGACTCATGGGGGCCGCTCACGATAGCGACCGTCCGCCCGGCGCGCTGCAGGTGTGGACCTCGGACCCCTTTTGGCGTTCGATCCGCCGGGCGCTCCCGGGCATGATGCGGAGATGGACCCCAGCGTCGTACTCGGGAACCTGATGACGCCCCCCGTGCTGTTCTTCCTGCTCGGGATGGCGGCGACGTTGGTGCGGTCGGATCTGGAGATTCCCCAGCCGATCACGAAGGCACTCTCCCTGTACCTGTTGTTCTCGATCGGCCTGCACGGTGGCGCGGAGCTGGCGATGGCGGGGCTGTCGACGGCGCTCGTCTCCACGCTGGTGGTGGCGATGGGCTTCTCGTGCCTGGTCCCGGTCGGGATCTTCTTCTACCTGAGGAAGCGGCACGGCGTGGCGGACGCAGCGGCGATCGCGGCCACCTACGGCTCGATCAGCGCGGTGACGTTCCTCACGGCGACCAACTTCATCGAGAGTCGCGACATGGAGTGGTCGGGCTACATGGTCGCCGCCATGGCGCTCATGGAGTCGCCCGCGATCCTCGCCAGCGTCGCGCTCGCTCGGGCCTTCGGCGCGCGCGGCCCCGAGAGCGACGGCGGCGGCGGCGACGGACACGGCGCGCGCGGGATCTTCGGCGAGGCGTTCCTGAACGGACCCGTGTTCCTTCTGATCGGCGCGCTCGTCATCGGGATCCTGACGGGCAAGGAGGGCTGGGAGAAGGTCGAACCCTTCGCCGGCGCGCCGTTCTCCGGCGTGCTGTGCCTCTTCCTGCTGGACATGGGCCTCATCGCCGCGCGGCGTCTCACCGCGCTCAAGCGCGCCGGCTTGCGACTGGGGCTGTTCGCGGTCGTGGTTCCGCTCGTCAACGCAGCACTCGGGATCGCCGCGGCCTACGCGCTGGGGCTCGAGCAGGGCGACGCGCTGCTGCTGACGGTGCTGGCGGCGAGCGCGAGCTACATCGCCGTCCCGGCCGCGGTTCGCATCACGTTGCCGGACGCGAATCCGAGCCTGTTCCTGCCGATGTCCCTGGCCGTCACCTTCCCGTTCAACGTGGCGCTCGGCATCCCGCTCTACGCAGCGGTGATCGAAGCCCTGTGGCCGCCCATCACCTGAACACCGCGCTCCGCGTGTACGACCGACCGCCCCGATGAAACCGATCGAACGCCTCGAGATCACCGTCGACGCCTACCACGTGCGCGAGGTGACGCGCGTGCTCCAACGCCACGGAGTGCGCGGCTGGAGCATCGTCCGCGACGTGGCCGGTGCGGGCAATCGCGGCGACCAGCTGGCCGACGACGTGGCGGGCGTGTCGAACAACCACATGATCCTGACCACGGTCGAGCCCGAGCGCCTCGAGGCCCTGGCCGCCGATCTGAAGCCCCTGATCGTGCGCTTCGGCGCCGTGTTCATCGCGCTGCCCGGGCGCGCGATCCTGTCCGACGACCTCGCGGACTGAGGCGCGGTCAGGAGCGCCGGGGCTCGAGCCTCCGCGCGAGGCCGGGCGCGCGAGGCCGGGCGCGGCACCGGTTCCGGCAGCCGCACCGGCCGCGGGCGGTGAGGGCCCCAGCGCGTTGCACGTGGCCCGCTCGCCGCGCAGGATGGACGCCATGACGCGCCGCTTCCGTCTCCTGCTCGTGCTGCTGTTCGCGCCGTCCTTCGTCGCCTGTCGCGCGACGCCCGATGCGCCGCGTTCGACGCAGATCCAGCGGGCCGACGCTCCCGAACTGGCAGCGCGACTCGAGGCGCTGTTCGAGCCGTTCGAGGGCCGCGTCGGGCTGTACGTCGCGCGCTTGGACCCGGACGATCGGAGCACCGCCGACGCGTTCGCCTTCGACGCCGACGCCACGTACCCGACGGCGAGTCTGGTCAAGGTGCCGATCCTGCTCGCGCTGTACGAGCGCATCGAGGCCGGCGAGCTCGATCCGCACGCGCTGCTCACCTACGATGCCCAGCGTTCGCGCGGCGGCGAGGATCTACTGGCCTCGTTCCAGGACGGAGCGGCGATCACGCTCTCGAAGTTGATCCACCTGATGATCGCGTTCAGCGACAACACCGCCAGCGTCTGGCTGCAGGAGCTGGCCGGCGGCGGCGCGGGGATCAACGCCTGGCTCGCCGAGCACGGCTACGAACACACGCGCGTCAACTCGCGCACCGCGGGCCGCGAGGACGACTACCGCGCCTTCGGCTGGGGCCAGACGACGCCGCGCGAGATGGCGCGGATGCTCGCCTCGATCCGCCGCGGCGAAGCGGTCGGCGCGCGCGCGGACGAGGAGATGTACCGCGTGCTCTGCCGCACCTACTGGGACTCGGAGGCCCTGTCCGCACTGCCGCCGTGGATCCAGGCCGCGAGCAAGCAGGGCGCCGTGAATCGCTCGCGGTCGGAAGTGGTGCTCGTGAACGCGCCGAGCGGCGACTACGTCTTCTGCCTGATCACGGCCGATCAGGTCGACACCAGCTGGGGCGCGGACAACACAGGTTTCGTGCTCCTGCGCGACGTTTCTCGCGTCCTGTGGGAGCACTTCGAGGGCGCGGACACCTGGTCGCCGGCCGAAGGAGTGGACGCGTGGCGCTGAGCGACGGGTCACGGGCGCAGGCACCGGACGTGACCGACGCCGGTGTGCGACTCGTCGGCGTCGACGGCGGCGGGAGCGGCGTGCGCGCGGCGGTCGTCGAGCGCACGGACGACGGCTGTTTCGCGCGCCGCGGCGAGCTCTTCAGCCACGCGGTGTCGCCGGGTTCGGACGCGGCCAGTTGGATCGAGGGCGCGGCCGACGTGATCGGGCGGTGTGCCGAAGGGGCGCAGCGGGTGCGCTTCGGGATGGGCATGCCCGGGCGCAAGACCGCGGACGGTCGCGGGATCGCGCACGCGCTGCACGGGCCCGTCGAACCGCGCTTCCTCGAGCGGCTCGAGGACGTGCTCGCACGGCGCGGCGTCGAGCTGGTCGCGGAGTGCGAACGACTCGAGGACGACGGGCTGCTCGGGTGTGCGGGCGAGTTGTTCGGCGTGAACGGCGGACTGCGCGGCGCGCGCACGGGGTACTTCGTCGGCGGCGGGACCGGGCTGGCCGAGGCGTTCGTGTTCGAGGGCGCGGTGGTCGCGTTCGAGGACGCGCCCCGTGCCCTCGAGCGCGCCTGGCGCCTGACCGACGGCGCGGCGACGTTCGAGGAACGGCTCTCGGTGCGCGGCCTGAACCAGCGCTACCGCGAAGCCGGCGGGACCCACGACCGCCCGGAGGAAGGAGCGCACGCGGGCGAGGAAGCCGCGAGTCGCGTGCTGATCCGCGCCGTGTGGGACCTGGTGCGGCTCGTGTGGCTGCGCGAACAGGCGCTCGCGACGAGTTTCGAGCGCATCGTCGTCTCCCAGCGCCTGGCCCGCGTCCTCGCGCACGAGGCGGTTCGGCCGATCGTGGACGAGACGCTCGCGCAGGTGGCCGAGCGCGGCGGCGACGATCGGCTGCGCGAGCGTCTCGTGCTGTCGACGAGTCCCGCCGCGGCCGTGGTCGGTGCGGCGGCGCGGGCCTGGCGCGCGTGAGGTCGCTCGAGGTCGAGCCCGGGACGTTCGGGCTGGCCGCCGCGCGAGGTTTCGGGTGGCAGCAGCGTGCCTGACGCCGTACCGATCAAAGCACGTCGCCGAGCCGGCCGGCCACGCGCGCGAGGGCGGCCACCGCGGCGTCGCGTTCGAGGCCCAGGTGGTGCATCGCGACCGCGACCTTGCACGACCCGCCCGCGCGTTCGAGCAGGTCCCCGGCCGCCGTCGCGTCCAGGTCCGTGAGCTCGCGCACGATGCCGATCGCCCGCGCGCGCAGCTTCGCGTTCGTGGCGCGCACGTCCACCATCAGGTTCTCGTGGACGCGGCCGGCGCGCACCATCAACGCCGTCGAGATGGCGTTCAGCACGAGCTTGGTCGCGGTTCCAGCCTTGAGGCGCGTCGAACCCGTCAGGACCTCGGGACCGGTCAGGAGTTCGACCAGGTGGTCGCAACCGGGCGGCGGAGCGGCGATTTCGGTGCAGCACACGAGTCCGGTCACGGCGCCGGGCGCGCGCGACTTCGCGTGGGCCAGCGCGCCCAGCACGTACGGCGTCCGACCGCTGGCCGCGATGCCGACCACGGTGTCGTCGTCCGTGAGGGCCAATCCGTCCAGCTCGGCCTGCGCTCCGTTCGGATCGTCCTCCGACGCCTCGCTCGAACGGCGCAGCGCCGCGTCGCCGCCGGCGATGAGGCCGACCACCCGTCCTTCGTCCACGTCGAACGTCGGCGGCGCCTCCGACGCGTCGAGGACGCCCAGTCGCCCGGACGTGCCCGCGCCCAGGTAGACGAGGCGGCCGCCGCGCACGAAGCCGGGCTCGGCCGCTTCGATCAACGCCGTCAACGCGGGCCGCGCCTCGGCCACCGCTTCCACGGCTCGCAGGTCGGCGGTTCCGAAGGCATCCAGGATCCCGGCGACCGAACGTGCGTGCAGGTCGCGCGTCGCCGGATCGCGCCGCTCGGTCGACGAGGTTCGATGTTCGTGCTCGAAGGAGGTCATGGTCGGTACGACGAGGTTCTGGGTCCCCGATCGGGGTGGTTCGCTGCGCCAGGTGTCCGGTGTGCGAGCCGGTGGTCGGCCCGGCGCGACGCCGTGCGCGGTCGGCGGCGCGGTCGGTGGATCGGTCGGTGGGGCGATCTGTGGGGCGATCTGTGGGGCGGCCGCGCTCAACCCGGTCGGTACCAGGCCCCCGCGCGCGGCGGTCGCGTCGCACCGGTGACGGCCGCCAGCGTGATCGGGACGCCGTCGTCGGCCACAAGGCCCAGCACGGCCATGGCGATGGCTTCGCGCCAGCGCGCATCGATACCCACGGCCGAGGTCGAATGCACCGGCGCGTGGCAGGCGGCCGCGAGCGCGTCGACGAGCGCGCGGTTCGCGGTCGAGCCACCCGCGAGCAGCACCTCGTCCGCGTCGCGCGCGGAGTCCGCCACCGCCGCTGCGATGGCCTGGACCGCGCTCGCCAGGGCCGCGTGCGGTTCGGTGTCGCCCACGAGGCGTTCGAGGTCGGCGCGTTCCTCGGCGCTGCCCATCGAGCGCGCGCGCGACCGGATCGCGGTCAGTTCGTCGGCGAAGCGCGCGACCGTGGCCGCGTCCGCGTGCCCAGTGGCCGCGAGCGCTCCGTCCTCGTCGAAGGGCCGGTCGAACAGGTGCCGCGCGAGGCCGTCGAGCCAGTGGTTGCAGGGCGTCACGTCGCCGCCCGTGATCCGCGCGCCGGCGGCTGCGCGCGCTCCCGGCGCCACCGCCGGAAGGTGGGTCACGTTCGCGAAGCCGCCCAGGTTGACGATCGCGCGCCGCTTCTGTTCGTGACCGAACAGGACCAGGTCCGCGAGCGGCGTGATCGGCGCGCCCTCGCCGCCGGCCGCGAGGTCCGCGCCGCGCAGGTCCGCCACCACGCGCGCGTTCGCGTCGCGCACGATCGGCCACGGATTCACGAGCTGCAGCGAGTTCGGCGGCGCATGGGCCACGGTCTGTCCGTGCACCGCGACGAGTGACAGCGCGCGTCCGCGGGCCACTTCGACCACGGCGGCCGCGTGCAGCTCGCCGAAGCGGCGCGCCAGGTCCGCGACGCCGAGTGCCGTGAGGGCCCCGCCGCGCGCGAAGTCGAGCAGCGGTTCGCGCAGCTCGCCGAGGTCGAACGCGCGCGCGTCGATCAGCTCGACCTCGAGCTCGAGCCCGGTGCCGCGCGCGCGCACGAGCGCCACGTCGAGCCCGTCCAGGCTCGTTCCGGTCATGCAACCGATGGCGAGGCGCTCGTTCATGCCGTGAGCCCCGTGCGAGGACACCCGTGTCGCGTCCGCACGCGCTGACGTTGAACGTCGCACGACGCCGCGCGCGCCACGTCAGGGCCGCAGCGCCGCACCGCTCGCACGTGGTTCGACCGCAGTCGCTCGCTCACGACTCGGTCTCCAGTCGGGTGCGCAGTGCCGCGACGTGCGCGAGGCTGTGCTCGAGTCCGGGCCGACGCGCGCGGCGGGGCCACAGTTCGCGCTGGTCGAGGACGAGCGCGTCGAGGCGCTCGAGCAGCGGCCCGCGGCCCGCGGAGTCCCGTCCGCGGCGCCGCCAGAGCGCCACGTCGATCGCGAGTCCGGTCCACAGCGCCGCGTCGGCCAACTCGGCGGCGACGAGACGGTCGTGGGCGATCGGTGCGTCGCGCACCAAGTGGTCGAACTCGGCCGCGAGTCGCTCCCACTCGGCGAGGCTCCCGCGCGGCGCCGTCGTCGTGGTGGCGGGGAAGAGCTCGCTGAACGTGGCCGCGGCGTTGCCGAGCAGATCGCGACCGTCCGCCGCGTCGCGCAGGTCCGCATCCAGGTCGCCGAGCGCGTCCACGTACTCACAGAGCGCCGCGCCGTCGCGTTCGCGGAAGGCGACGCGCGCGGTGGCTTCGGGGTCCGCACCTTCGGCGCCCGCGTTCCAACAGGCTTCGGCCGCGTCGCACACCGCGCGCATGGTGATCGGCCAGACCTGGCGGTGCCCGAGGTCGCCCCAGGCCGTGACGAGCAGGCCGTCCGCGCGCGAATCGGCCGCGGCGGCGCTGGCGGCGGCGAGGTTCGCGCGGCGCTCGCTCGTGCGTCCGGCGAACGTCCGCCAGCACGAGGTGCCCGGCGCGACGAGGTACGAACGGTCGAGACGATCGAGCGTCTCGCACCAGCGCTCGAACGGACTGTCGGGTTCGTAGCCCCAGGCCACGGCGACCAGTTCCTTCGGAAGCGTGCTGAACGCGTCCTCGTCGGCGAGCGCGATGTCGGCCCAGAACATGGGTTCGAGTCCGAGCGCCTCGCAGCGACCCGCGATCGCCGCGACGAAGTCCGCGTAGACCCGCGAGCGTCCGCGCGCCTCGACCGCCGCCTTCGAACGGCCCTGGCCCACGTCGAACGTCTCGTCGCACCCGATGTGCACGCGGCGCGAGCTGTAGACCTCCGCGATCGTGCGCAGCCAACCGTCGACGAGCTCGAGCGACGCCGGGTCCTCGGGGCAGAGGCTGAACGGGCCCTGCTTCTCGAAGTCGAGGAAGCGGAACGTGCCGTGCGTCTCGGCCAGGTGCTCGTAGCCGTGCGTCCGCAGCACACCCGCCAGGTGTCCGAAGCAGTTCTGGTTCGCGACCAGCTCGATGCCCGCGGCCTGGCACCAACCGTCGAGGCGCCGGATCTCGTCGGGCGTGAGCGGATCGAGCGCGCCCCAGACGGCCTCGTGACCGGGGAAGGCGAAGACGTGCTCGACGTACAGCTCGAGTTCGTTGAAGCCGAGGCGGGCCAGCGTCGTGACGAGCCGTTCCAGCTCGTCCATGGTCGGGATGCGGTCGCGCGACACGTCGAGCATGAATCCGCGCCGCGCGTGGTCGGCCCAGTCCTCGACCAGGACGATCGGCAGGGGCTGGTCCTTCGGCCGCGACTTCGCGATCGCGCGCAGCTTCGCGAGCGTGTGCTCGGCCGCGCGCACACCGTCCGGTCCGCCGGCCACGATGAACGGTCCGCGCGGCGAGAGCGTCAGCTTGTACTCGGCCGGGCGCGTCAGCGACGGCTCGATGTGCACGTTGGGCTCGGAACCGATGCGTCCGGCGTCGAAGCGGCCGATGTCCACCAACTTGGGCCGCGGAACGAGGGGGAGATCGACGGGCTTCATCGGGAGGCGAACGGGTCGGGACCGGGTGCGGTGGGGCGAGCGGGTCGGTTGGGTCCGCCGCCGGCGCAGACGAGGAACGTGACCACGACGGCGGCGGAGAACTTCCAGGTGAAGTGCGCGGCGACGACCTGTTGCAGGAAGGTGAGTTCGCCGAACGCCGCGCCCTTCGGAGCAGCCTCGATCCAACTGCCGAGCGCCCAGGGTTGGACCAGCGCGATCAGCACGAAACCCGTCACGAGCGCTGCGATCACGCTCGTGCTGGATCCGCGTCGCAGCAGCAGCACGGACAGGAACACGCCCACGAGCCCGGAGTAGGCGAAGGTCATGATCCCGAGCACGAAGTTGATGATCGATCCGCCCTTCACGCCGCCGTCCTGGTTCGACTGCCAGACCACGCACAGCACCGCGAACAGGCCGAGGACCGCGCCGCACACCGCCACGCCGATGCGCCCGACGCGCAACAGGGCGCGCTCGTCGAGATCGGGCCGGCGGCGGCGGTACACGTCGTTGACGAAGGTCGAGCTCATCGCGTTGATCGCGCTGTTGAGGCTCGACAGACCCGCCGCGAACAGGCCCGCCATCATCAGACCGCGCAGGCCGCCGGGCATCTGCGTCAGGATGAACTCGAGGAACACCTGGCGGTCGTCGCCCGGCGCGACGACCGGCGCGTGGCTGCCCATGAGTTCGGGTCGCTGGTAGAAGACCCAGAGCAGCATCCCGACCACGAGGAAGACCAGCACCGACGGAATGCCGAACGCGATGCCCATCAGCACCGAGCGCGATCCGGAGGCAGCGTTCTTGCACGTCAGCATGCGCTGCGCGAGGTCCTGGTCCGTGCCGTAGGAGCCGATGCCGAGCAGCGTGAAACCGAGGACGGCGGTGAGCAGCGTGAACGGCAGGCGTGGATCGGTGCGCGTGTCCAGCAGCTGGAGCTTCGACGTGGCGGCGCCACCTTCGACCAGGGGCGCGCCGCCCGTGCGCAGGGCGTCGAACACGTCGGCCAGGGGGACTTCGATCCAACCCACGATCAGAACGATCGCACCGAGCGCCGCTCCGAGCAGCACGACCATCTGGATCACGTCGGACCAGATCACCGCTGCCACGCCGCCCATCAGGGTGTAGACGATGCCCACCACGGTCAGGACCAGGACCGCCACGATCAGGTTCGAGGCGTCGAGTCCGTGCTCGACGCCGAACAGGATCAACGAGAGCGGGATGGCGCCGACGTAGATGCGCGCCCCGCTGGCGAAGACGCGGCCGACGAGGAAGGCCCAGCTCGCGGCGTGGCCCGCCTCGTGTCCGACGCGACGTTCGAGCAGCCCGTAGATCGTCTGGACCCGCTCGGCGTAGAAGGCCGGGATGAACAGGAACGCGACGACGCAGGCGGCCAGCACCATGCCGACGTTCGTCGTGAGGTACGTCAGGTCGCCCGTGTAGCCGCTCTCCGGCACGCCGACGAAGCTGGCCGCCGACATCGACGTGGCGACGATCGAGATCGCGACGGCCCAGGGCGGCATCGAGCGCCCGCCGAGGAAGTAGTCGTCGGTGTTCCGGTTCTCCCGGCGCGCGAAGTACCAGCCCGTCCCGGCCAGGAGCACGAAGTAGGCCGCGACGACGAGCCAGTCCGCGGCAGCGAAGCCGGTCGCGGGAGCGAGGGCGAGGGGAGCGATGGGCATGGGGGAGCGCGCGGCGGCGGGCGTCTATCCTAGGCGCGTCCCACCGCGCCCACGAAGCCGGGCCCGACCAAGTCAGATCCATGCGACCCATCCACGAACACGAGCGACCGAGTCCCGAGCACGGCGATCTCGCTGCCGCACCGACCCGCCGCTGGCCCCTTCTGTACGCCGCCGCCCTCGTCGTCGCGATCACCGGCTGCGCCGAGCTGCGCGAGCCGCGCATCGGCGAACGGCTGCCGCGCACCGGGCAGGAGATCGTCGTCGCCGGCCAGCTCTTCCACGTGGGCGCGCCGGTCGTGCTGTGGATCGACGAGGACGGCTACGACGCCTATCGGCCGTGGAAGCACTTCGAGGCCGAGGACGAGGGGGCCGAGCAGAAGGCGCGCTACGGGGCGCGGCGGCTGACACCCAGCGGTCGCGCGCAGACGGATGCGGAGGCGCTGGCGGCCAAGAACGGGCAGTGGTCGCTCGCGGACCTGCGCGAGGTCGTGGATCAGTTCGTCATCCACTACGACGTGTGTGGAACCAGCGAGGTCTGCTACCGCGTGCTGCAGGACGGGCGCGGGCTGTCCGTGCACTTCATGCTCGACGTGGACGGGACGATCTACCAGACGCTCGATCTCGACGAGCGCGCGTGGCACGCGACGATCGCCAACGACCGTTCGGTGGGGATCGAGATCGCCCAGCCCGGGGCTGCGACGTTGGCGGACCGCGGGCGGCTCGACGAGTGGTACGAGGAGTCCGCGAGCGGCGGGCCGACGCGCGTCACGCTGCCCGAGCGCTTCGGCGACGGGGGCGTCGCGACCACGGGGTTCGAGGGCTTCAGCGCGCGCGCCGAACCGGTGGTCGGCGCGATCAACGGGACCGAACTGGTGCAGTACGACTTCACGCCGCAGCAGTACGAGAGCCTGGCGAAGTTGACCGCCGCGCTGCACCGCGCGCTGCCGCGGATCGAGCTCGACTACCCGCGCGAGGCGGATGGCTCGCCGCTGATGCGGACCATGACGCGCGCGGAGTTCGATCGGCACTCGGGCCTGATCGGGCACTACCACGTGCAGTCGAACAAGCAGGACCCGGGGCCGGCCTTCGACTGGGAGCGCGTCGTCCGAGACGCCCGTGGCCACCTCGAGGGGCGTTAGATTGTCGGTACGGCGTCAGGCACGAAAGTGCCACCTGCCGCGCCGAGACGCTGCGATTCGCAGCGTCGTCGGCGGCAGGTGGCACTTTCGTGCCTGACGCCGTACCGAACACCCCGGCCGAGTACCCTGGGAACCAGCGACCCGGCTCGGGCCGCACTCGCCCCCCAACCAGGAACACCATGATCCTCTCGTCCCTCATCATCGCCGCGGCGCCGCTCGTCGCGCCGCCGCCCGTCCCGTGGCAGGAGCCGGCGCCGACCTCCGTGTCGGAGGCGGCCGCTCCGGCGCAGACGGCGGCCACGGTCCACGCAGAATTGCGGGCCGAACTCGCGGAGGCGGTCGCACGGCGCGAAGCGGCCTTCGAGGAGCTGCGCGCATCCGACGCGTGGAAAGCAGCCGAAGCGGCCAGGAACAACGACGCCCTGAACGAGATGTACGCCGCGATCCCTTCGCCGGATCACGACGGACTCTCCCGGCGCGCGCTCGAGGCCGCGGCCCGGTTCGACGGCGATCCGGACCAGGCGCTGCTGCTTGAGTTCGCCAACGAGTGGGCCACCGAACCGGAGGTCACCGCCGCCGCCCTCGAAGGACTCACCGAGAAGCATCCCGCGCACACGGCACTCTTCGCTGCGACGCTGCGGCTCGGCTACCGGGCGCGCTCTCTCGGAGATGAACGGTTCGCGGCCCTGGCCGAGCGCGTCCTCCAAAGCGACGCGCCGCCCGAGACCAAGGCCAACGTGTTGTTCGCGCGCATGACGTCGATCGCTCGCAGCGTGCGGCGCGGCACCCCGTTGTCCGCCGAGCAGCAGGCCGCTCACGACGCCGATCGCGCGCGCATCCTCGAGATCGCGCCCGAGTCGATCGCGGCCTATCGCGTGCTGGGCGAGCGCTTCGAGGCGGAGCGCTTGCAGATCGGGATGGTCGCTCCGAACATCCTCGGGACCGACCTGTTCGGCGAGCCGATCAGCCTCGAGCAGTTCCGCGGCCAGGTCGTCGTCATCGACTTCTGGGGCGACTGGTGAGGCCCGTGCCGGGCCATGTACCCCCACGAGCGGTCGCTCGTGAAGAGACTCGCGGACGCGCCTTTCACCCTGCTCGGCATCAACAGTGACAAGGACCTCGACACGCTGCACGCGCGGCTCGTCGAGGAGAACATCACTTGGCCGAGCGTCTGGAACGGACCCTACGGCACGTCCGGACCGATTTCCGCGCGCTGGAACGTCAGCGGCTGGCCGACGATCTACGTGCTCGACGGGCAGGGCGTCATCCGCTTCAAGAACGTGCGCGGCGCGCAGATGGACGCCGCGGTGGACGAGCTGTTGCGCGAGATGGGCATCGAGCCGCCACCGGTCGAGGACGAGGGGCACTGAGCGGGACGTTCGGTACGGCGTCAGGCACGAAAGTGCCACCTGCCGCCGCGTCGCTGCGAATCGCAGCGTCTCGGCGCGGCAGGTGGCACTTTCGTGCCTGACGCCGTACCGAACGTCCCGCTCACTCCCAATCCGCCTGGAGGGTGCGGACGACCGACTCGACCAGGGCGCTGTAGGCGAGGTCGGTGGTGAGGCGCTCGCCGAACACCGATGCGAGTCGTCTACAGGTCGAGATCGAGATGTCGAGTCGGGTCGCGAGCTCCAACTGGGTGGCGCCCACGAGTTGGCGGCCGAGACCGACGAGGAGGCTCCCGCGGAGCAGCTCGTCGCCGCTCGCCGCGCTCGCACTCACGCGGTCCACCTCAGCGACGAGAGCGGGCAGGCTGGTCAGTGGGAGCCAGGCGGTCCCACCGTCCGCGATGTTCGCACTGCGTCGAAGGCGTTCGACGACACGTCCCGCCGGCCGATCCAGGCTCTCCTCGGTGCCCCGCTCGTGGCGTCGGCCTCGCACGCGTCGTTCGATCGACTCGCGAACGGAGTCCGGAATTCCAGCGCAGGCACGTTCTCGATAGCGCTTCGGACTGAACGCCTCGAGCTCGTCGCGACGCATCTGGTCCGATTCGACCCAGCTCCGTTCGAGCCACGGTGCACCCCGTGAGCGGGCGTAGTGCCAGGCGCTGCCGAACGGGTAGTTGCAAGGATCGTCGCCGATGCCCGCGACGACCACGTTGTTGTCGATGTACCGCACCAGGTTCCGACGATAGGTCCCTCCCTCGACGAGCTTCGACCCGAAGCGGCCGCGGACGAGCGCCCCGTCGCGCTTCCGCCGTCGATTGAAGTACCGGCTGTACGACGTCTGGACCCACTGCATCGCTGCACTCAGACTCCCATCGGGGCTGCGAATCAACAGGTGGTAGTGTGTGGCCAAGATGGAGAAGGCGTGGACTTCGAGCGTTCCCCGGCGAACCTGCCATGCCAGTGCCGCGAGGAACGCTCGCTTGTCGCGGACCGTCTCGAAGATCGGGCGTCGCGCGATCCCGCGGTTGTAGACGTGATGCCAGAGTCCCGGTGCGTCGTATCGAGGAGTTCGAGCCATGCCACCAAGACCGCACACGACGACGCGGGGTTGCGACCTAAGGTGAATAGATTGTCGGTACGGCGTCAGGCACGAAAGTGCCACCTGCCGCCGACGACGCTGCGAATCGCAGCGTCTCGGCGCGGCAGGTGGCACTTTCGTGCCTGACGCCGTACCGACAATCTAGCGCCGGGCGAAGGCGTCCAGCTCGCGCTCGAGCTCCGCCTTGCGCTCCGCGGTCGCGAAGCTCGCCTCGATGCCGTTGCGCGCGAGCGTCACGAGCTCGTCGCGCCCGAGCCCCAGCGCACCCGCCATCGCCACGTAGTTGTCGGCCACGTAGCCACCGAAGTAGGCCGGGTCGTCCGAGTGGATCGTGGCGCACAGCCCGGCGTCGAGCATCGCGCGCAAGGGATGGGCACGCAGGTCCTCGACCACGCACAGGGCCAGGTTCGACAGCGGACAGACCGTCAAGGGCATGCGCTCCGCCGCGAGCCGCGCGACGAGCTCCGCGTCGTCGAGCGCCGCGTTGCCGTGGTCCACGCGGCTGACGCCCAACTGGTCGAGCGCGGTGCGCACGTACTCGGCCGGCCCCTCCTCGCCCGCGTGCGCGACGGTGCGGAAACCCGCCTCGCGCGCGGCCGTGAACACCCGCGTGAACTTCTCCGGCGGGTGGCCCTTCTCGGACGAATCGAGACCCACTCCGACGATCCGCTCGCGGTGGGGCAGAGCGAGTTCGAGCGTCGCGTGCGCGTCCTCCTCGTCGAGATGCCGCAGGAAGCACATGATCACCTCCGAGGTGATCCCGTGCGCGCGCCGTCCCGCGTCGAGCGCCGACGTGATGCCGTCGAGCACGGCCTCGAACGCGACGCCGCGCGGCGTGTGCGACTGCGGATCGAAGAAGAGCTCGACGTGACGAACCTGGTCGGCGTGCGCCCGCTCGAGGTACGCCGCCGTCAGATCGTGGAAGTCCTCGGCCGTCCGCAGTACGTCGCAGCCGGCGTAGTACAGGTCGAGGAAGTCCTGCAAGCACCCGAACGAGTAGGCCGCGCGCAGGGCGTCGACGTCTTGGTAGGGCAGCGCGATCGCGTTGCGCTCGGCGAGCCGCATCATCAACTCGGGCTCGAGCGAACCCTCGATGTGCAGGTGCAGCTCGGTCTTGGGCAGCGCTCTGGCGAAGCGTTCGATCTCGGCAGTGGGGCGCGGGTACGACATCGCAGAGAGGATAGCGCCACGCGCTCGGCGTCCGCGAACCTCGCTCGCGTCACTCTCCCACGAGTCGCGCTTCGTTCCCCTCGACGACCACCTCGGCGGGGATCGGCATCGAGTTGAAGGTGCTGGCCATCGACAGTCCGTAGGCACCAGTGTCGTGCAGGCACAGAAGGTCGCCGACCCGGCACGCGGGGAGGTCGCGCGGGGCCGGCTCGCCGCCGAGCGCCTGGGTGAACACGTCGCCCGATTCGCACAGGGGGCCCGCGACCATCGTGGGACGCGTCGGCGCGCCGTCGCGGCCGACGATCGAGATGCCGTGGTAGGCGCCGTAGACCATCGGCCGGCACAGCGCGTTGAAACCCGCGTCGACGAGCACGAACGGCATGCCGTCCACGTCCTTCACGGCGCGCACTTCGCTGAGCAGCACCGCCGGCTTGGCCGCGAGATAGCGTCCAGGCTCGACCTCGAGATCGAGCGCGTGTCCGAACTCGGCCGCCAGCTGGTCGCGCGTGTCCGTCCAGGCTTGCGAGTAGGCACCGAGATCGAGTTCCGGGTCGCCCTCGCGGTACGGAACCGGAAGCCCCCCGCCGGCCGAGATCGTGCGCAGGCTCGGCCCGACGCGGCGCGCCGCACTCGCCAGCGCCGCGCAGACCGAGAGCAAGTGCTGCATGTCGGTGCCCGAGCCGATGTGCATGTGCAGTCCCGTGACCTCGAGGCCCGCGGCCCGCACGCGCCCGACCGCCGCATCCAGGTGCGTGTGCCAGATCCCGTGCTTGCTGGCCGGACCGCCCGTGTTGACCTTGGTGCTGTGGCCGTGTCCGAAGCCGGGATTCAGCCGCAGCGTGACCCCGCGCGTCCCGTCGAGGGCCACGCCGCGGCGCGCGAGTTCGCCCGCGTACTGCTCGATCATGTCCTCGCTGCCCAGGTTCACCGGACAGCCCAACTCGGCCACGAGCGGCAACGAGCGGCGGTCGAAGAGGTCCGCGGTGAAGCAGGTCTGGTGCGGCTCGAAACCCGCGGCCAGCGCGCGCGTCAGTTCCCCGGCCGAGACGCAGTCCACCCAGGCTCCGGCGCGGCGGATCGCGTCGAGGAACTCGGGGCCGCTGTTGGCCTTCATGGCGTAGCGCACCACGTCGAACGCGCCGAGGTCCGCGACGCGACGGGGCAGTTCGTCGAGACCCTGGACGTAGAGCGGCGTGCCGAACTCGTGCGCGAGCGCCTGGAGCAGATGGTCGGGAAAGGGGCGTTGCATGGACGTGTCTCCCGGTGCGGGCGGCTCACCATGCCAGCGACGCGGCCTCGGTCAAGGCCAGCCTGTTGGGTTCGGTCGTGCGAACGGGATGGGGGGTGTCGGCTCGTCGCCGACACCCCCCGCGGGCCTACGCGCTGCGCTCTCGAGGACGCGCGACCCCTCTCAGGGGCAGACTTCGAGCTTGAGTCCGTTCGACAGTGCCCAACCCTCGATCTGCGAGGCGTCCGGGGCGAAGGTCTGGAAGAAGACTTCCAGTCCGGCCAGCGTCGGGTTCGTGGGCAAGGCGACGTTCATCGTCGACGTGCCGGCGGTGGCCCCATTGACGAAGTAGCCATAGAACTGGAACACGTCGATGAGGCCGGTTCCACCCAGGGCGGGGAAGGAGCTCGCGGCGAAGCCGACGGCCGTCACGCTCACCGGGCCGGTGATGCCGGTGGTCGTGACCTGGAAGATCCCGCCGAGGCCGTCCGAGCCGCCGCCGGTGACGTCGAGGACGTTGGCGCCGCCGAGTCCGACACCGTAGGTCTCCCAGCCGCAGGGCTCGGGCAGGTCGAGGACGAATGCCTGGGACGCGAACGGGTTCGGGCCGCCGGGCCACGCCGAGCCCACGATCGTGCGGCCGTCGGTCGAGATGTCGGTCGCCGCCCGCAGGACCATGCCCGCGGGCAGGGTCAGGCCGAGGACGTTCGTGACGTAGTCACCCAGCAGGATCGCGCCGGTCGCCTGGGTCCAGATGAACGCATCGGGCCCTCCGGAGAAGGGGCTGCCGGCCGTGCCCACCACGATCGAGCCGTCGTCGGAGACGCCCATGGCCGTGGTCGGGAACGAGGTCCCGGCCGGCTTGCCGAGGTCCTGGGGACCGGTGGCTTGCGTCCACAGGAATGCGCTGTCGCTGCCGTGGCCGACCGCGATCTCACCATTGGTCGAAAGTCCCCAGACCTCACCGGCGCCGATCTGGTTCCCGGGGGTGTTGACGAGCAGCAGGCCCTGCTGTCCGTTGGAGCGCCAGAGCGCCGCGCGCCGCTGGCCGTTGGGCGCTTCGTCCCAGCCGCCGACGATGTTCCCGTTACCGGAGATCGCGTTGCCGCGGGCGCTGCCCGGGCCGGAGACGGGCAGCGCGGTCAAGCCGCCCGATGCGGTCCACCTGAAGGCCACGGCCGAGCAGCCGATCCAGCCCAGGCCGGTGCCGGCCGTTCCGTCGTCCGAGAGGGCGTAGGCCGTCCCGAACTCGGGGCAGCCGCCGGAGCCCGGGGACACTTCACCGAGGTCGGTCCAGGACGTCCCGTTCCAGATCGCCGGTTGGGCCGGGCTCGTGCCGCTGGCACCGAAGATGGTCTGGCCGTCGGCGGACAGGTCCACCGCGCCGTCGGTCCCGCTCCCCGTCAGCGTCGTGAGTCCGGTGGTGCGGTCCCACAGGTAGGCGGAGCCACCGCTGGTGCGACCGACGACGAAGCGCCCGTCGGGGGACACGGCTTCCGCGCCGCCCGAGGTGAGGATCGTGAAGGAGGCCTGGGCGAAGGCGCTCGTGGACATGAGCCCGCAGAGGGCGATTCCGGGAAGGAGGCGCATGGACTGGAGGGGTGAAGGGTGTGGGGATCGAGCCGGAGGGGGAGCCCCGGTTGCGGCGGCTCGTGGCGCTCTGGTGTTTTCACTGGTGACATTACTGCGGATGGCCGGGCTGTCAAGGCTATGATCGGGGGGGCCCACCGAGGGCCGCTCCATGTCCCCGTGGGGACCGGACCGACCCGAGCTGACCGACCTGCTGATCGCCCATGCCGAGCCCTCCGCCCACCCTCGTCCGCCCTCGACCGGAGTTCCTCGAGGACTTCGAGACCCGGGCGGCGGGACTGCGCGCCGCCCTGACCGAGCTCCTGGCCTCTGTGGACGCCGATCCGAGCGCCCCCCAGGACGTGTCTCGGCGCTTCGGGATCAATCGCACGATGGCCTGGAAGGTGTGCCGGACGGTCACCTCCCAGGACACCTGCGAGGTGGTCCAGCACCTGCTCGGCGACTCCGGCGTGCGCATCCTCGTGGCCGCCTTCGAGGCCGAGGGTGCGCCGCCCGCGGTGGCGGCTGCCGTGCACGCGGCGGTCGACGCCTTCGATCACATGGTGGCCGAGCACGCTGGCAGCCGCGCCGGACTCGAGCTCATGCTCACGAGCATGCTGCCCGAACGCGTCGACCCGGCGCGACTCGAGTCGAGCCACGAGCTGGCCTTCCAGGGCAACAGCGCCGTCCACGGTGTCCAGACCCGCACGCGCTTCGGGGCGCAGGTGGTCGCGCCGAACGCCGAACAGCCCGATCGCGTCGACGTGGCTATGGTCACCGGCCACGCGGGCTTCCGGCGCCTGCGGCCCGTGACCGGCTGGCAGCTGAGCAACAGCCGGGTGTGGGGGGACGGGGTACGGCCACACCACGAGCCGCTCGACGCGAACCTCGCGCCCGGCGACGTGCCGCTCTTGCGCCAGTTCTGTTCCGGCGATCTCCCAGCCATCACCGAACGCGCCGAAGGCGCGACCCGCTACCACGAACTCGGTCCGGGCCCGGTGGGCAACACGGCCGCTTTCGACGTGGTCTTCGGCTGGCTGGACCGTTCGCTCGCTCCGATCTACGGGGACGCCGCCGACGACGTGGCCGAGCACGGTCTGGTGCAGGACACGCCAGCCGAGACCTTGCACTTCGACCTGCTCCTGCACCACGCGCTGCCCGTGGAGACGGTGCCGCGCTTCTGTCTCGTCAACCTGGCCCAAGGCCGTCCGCAGCCGCCGCACTCGCAAGCGACCTCGGCTCAGTTGCCCTGGAACACCAAGGTCCAGTCGTTGGGGCGGCCGCCGTCGTTGGCCGCGCCCGGTTTCGCCGGCTACGGCGACGTGATCGCCCACGCCTGCGAGCGAATGGGGCACGGACTCGATGGGTTCCGCGCCTATCGCGTGACCCTGCGGTACCCGCCCGTGCCATCCCTCGTCACGCTCTACTACCCGCTCGCACAGCGGAGCTGAGCGCGTCTCAGACCGACGCGACGAGCGCGTTCGCGAGGCGTTCGAGGTGGTGATCGGAGTGTTCGCTGGTGACCACCAGGCGCAGATACGCGCCGCCCGGGCCGCCGGGATAGCGCATGAGCGGCACGTCGATGCCCGCCGCTAGCAGCTGTTCGTGCACGGCGCGGGTCGCCGCCTCGTCGTCCAGCATCAGCGCCCGGACGGGGAAGAGGATCTCGCGCTCGATCGGAGCGGGATCGACCGTGTCCACGATCGCGTGCAGGCGCTCGGCGTTCGCGAAGGCGCGCTCGCGCAACGACGGCGTCGTGCGCACGCGCCGCAGGGCCTCGAGCGCGGCACCCGTGGCCAGCGGTGTGAGGCCCGTGGTGCAGGCGTAGGGACTCGTCGCGCGCACGGCGTCGACGACCGCGCGACTGCCGAGCACCGCTCCGCCCGCCGCGCCCAGCACCTTCGACAGGGCGACGACGAGCACGTCGCGCTCGCCGAAGAGGTCCATCCGCTCGGCCGCTCCGGCACCGCGTTCGCCGAGCAGTCCGAAGCCGTGGGCGTCGTCGACGATGACCCGTTCGAACCCGGCGCGAACCAGGCCCTCGATCGGAGCGGAGCGCGCCGCGGTCGGAAAGGTGCCGTCCGTGAACGCCATGGTGCAGCCGTCGGCGCGCGCGGTGTCGAGCAGGTCGCCAGCGCCCAGGACCACGTGTCCGCCGCCCGCTCGCACCGCATCGGTGATGCACGGATGGGCGTCGACGTCGCACCACACGCGCGCGCCGTCCCGCACCAGTGCCAGGCCGAGAGCGAGGTCCGCGAGCGCCGCGTCCGGCAGCACGGCGCAGGCCTCCGCGCCGGTGAAGTCGCGCAGTTCGGCCTCCAGCTGCTCGTGCAGCACGTTCGTCCCGCTGGTGCCGCGCGCCGCGCCGGCACTGCAACCGAAGAGCGCCAACGCACGCTCGGCACCGGCCTGCACGTGCGCGTCGTGGGCCAGGCCCAGGTAGGAGCAACCGCCGAAGAACAGGCGTTCGACGCCGTCCTCGGCGGTGCGGCGCGTGGCGCTCGAGTGGCGGTGCGCCGTGCTCATCGGGAGTTCGTGCCGTCGAACCCCGCCAGTCGAATCGTGTCCATCGTGTGCAGTCCCGGCGCGGCGTCGAGCAGCGGACGCACGCAGTTCAGCACCATCGCGCTCGTGCCCACGTCGCCGTGCACGCCGCCCGCGATCGTCAGGTCGATCGGCGGATCCCCGTCGACCAGCACGCGGTCGTGGGGCTCGGCTTCGCCGATCGAAGCCTTGAACTCGAGGCGCACGACCACGTCGCCGGCCGCGTTCCAGCCGGTCCCGACCTGGCGTACACCGGCCGCGTTCCCGACGGGGATCGGGCCCAGGTCGCAGACGAGCTCGCGCTCGGCCAGGACCGGTTCGAGCGTCTCCTCGGTGCGCTCCACGCGCAGGCCGAGGCGCGCCGCGACCAGGGCGAGACTCTCGAGCAGTCCGACGTGGCGCAGCGTGCCTTCCCGTTCGCGCGCGGCGAAGGCCTCGCGGTCGAGCGTCGCGCCGATCTTCTGCTGGAACGGCACGCGCCGCGTCGTCGCGTCCTGCACGCGCCAGATGTCCACACGCCGCACCGCGTTGCACGCCGCGGTCGCGACCACCGGCAGCGTGTCCATCAGGAAGCCCGGATTGATCCCGGTGCCGAGCAGCCGTCCACCCGTGCGCTTCGCGAGCGCGTCGAGCTCCGCCGCCAGTTCGGGGTGCCGCAGCTTGGGCCAGAGCAGCTCTTCGCAGGTGGAGACCACCGTCTCGCCGCGTTCGAGGAGCGTGCGGAACGTGTCCGCACAGCGCCTGAGGTCCGAGGCGGTCGCGACGATCACCGCGTGGTGCGGAGCGTCGAGCGCGGCGACCAGGTCCGAGGTGATCATCTGGCCGTGGAAGATCGTCCCGACGGTGTTCGGAGCGAGGTCGACGGCCCCGGCGACCTGGCCGAGCCCGCGGGCGACGAGGTCGTCGGCGACGCGGCGTCCGAGGGGGCCGAGACCGACGTGGACGAGGCGGAGCATGGGAAGCGAGGGATCGAGTGGAGACGGTTGGCGTCCCGCGACGCGCGAGGGGGCGGGATGGTAGCAGCCGCCCGGGCCGCGGCGGACGGGGCCAGGACCTGGCCCTTCGCTCCGGGCCCTTCGCTCTGGGACGATGGGGGCATGGTCCAGCTCGTCACCACTTCGTTCGCCCTCGCCGCCGTCGTCGTCACCGGCCTCGTCGCGAGCCTCGTTCCGCCAAGGTCCACCGCACGGGCGGCTGCGGCTGCGCACACGTCGCGGACCGAGGAGCCCGGCTCCGAACTCCTCGAGGTCCTGTGCGGCATCGACGTGCTCGAGCGCGACGACTTCGCACCGCTCGCGGATCGCCGCGTCGGTCTGATCACGAACCACACCGGGCTGTGTCGCGACGGGCGCCGCACGGTCGACGTCCTGTGGCGCGCTCCGAACGTCGACCTCGTCGCGCTGTTCTCGCCCGAGCACGGGTTCGAAGGCGTGCTCGACGAGGAGGGGATCGCTCACGACACCGATGCCGGAACGGGCCTCGTCGTGCACAGCCTGTACGGCGAGACGCGGCGTCCGACCGCAGCGATGCTGGAAGGCCTCGACGTGCTCGTGTTCGACATCCAGGACATCGGCTGCCGCTTCTACACCTACGTCTCGACGATGGGGCTCGCGCTCGAGGCGGCGGCCGAGCACGGCGTCGCCTTCGTCGTGCTCGACCGGCCGAATCCGCTCGGTGGAGACCTCGTCGAGGGGCCCGTGCAGGACGCCGGGCTGCGCTCGTTCGTGGGCTTCCACGAAGTTCCCGTGCGTCACGGCCTGACCGTGGGAGAGCTGGCGCGGATGTTCGTCACCGAGCGCGAACTCGACGTGGCGCTCGAGGTCGTGCGCGCGGAAGGGTGGCAGCGCGCCGCGACGCTGGATCGCACGGACCTGGTCTTCACCGCGCCGTCGCCCAACATGCGGCGGCTCTCCCAGGCCCTCTTCTATCCGGGCGTCGGCCTGCTCGAGTTCACCAACCTCAGCGTCGGGCGCGGCACGGACACGCCGTTCGAGCGGATCGGTGCGCCCTGGATCGACGGACCGCGGTTGGCGCGCGCGTTCGCGTCCAAAGGGACTCCCGGCGTGGCGGCGACGCCGGTGCGCTTCGTCCCCGCGTCGAGCGTCCACGCGGGCGAGGTCTGTGAAGGCCTCGACCTGTTCGTCACGGACCGGTCGGTCTTCCGCTCGCTCGATCTCGGGTACGCGATCGCGCAGTGCTTGCGCGAGCTGTACCCGGAGGTTTGGGACCGTTCGCGCTACGACCGGCTGCTGGGCGACGCCGACACGCGGGCGGCGCTCGAGGAGCAGCGGCCCACCGCCGAGGTCCGGGCCGCATGGGAGCGCGAGACCGCTGCGTTCCGCGCACGCCGCGCGCCGTTCCTGCTCTACGACTGAGCCACGGGCGCGGCTCGTGTGAGCCTCGGTCGCCGCTATCATCGCCGGCCGCTCCCGACACCGCTGGGGCGCTCGCATCCGACCTCGACCCTCGATCTTCGACTCCCCCATGCTCGACTCGCGCACCCGTCCCCGCAGCGCCTTCTTCCGCGGCGTGCGTCGCTTCTCGTCGCAGGTCCTGTTCGCCGGCTTCCTGGGCCTCGCGAGCTCCTGTGCCGGGATGTCCACGGGGGACCGCGGCGAGCTCGTGATCGTCGGCGGCGGCCTGCGCGCCGACAACGCGCTCGTGCTCTCGGCCTTCACGGAAGGCGCCGGCGAACGCGTGCTCGTCCTGCCGACGGCCAGCGGAGTTCCCGAGGAGAGCGGTCCGGGCACGGTCGAGGACCTCGCCGCCCACGCGGACTTCGGCCAGTCGATCGAGGTGCTCGAGATCCTCCACACGACGCCCGAGCGCGCCGACGACCCGCACTACGTCGACCCGATCCGCGACGCCGATGCGCTCTGGTTCACCGGCGGCGACCAGTCGCGCATCACGGCGGTCTTCCGTCCGCTCGGCGTCGACACGCCCGCCTATCGAGCCATGGTCCATGTGCTGCGGCGCGGTGGCCGCGTGGCCGGTTCGAGCGCCGGTGCAGCGATGATGAGCGATCCGATGATCGTCGGCGGCACCAGTCGCGCCGCGCTGCTCGACGGAACCGCGGGCGGCCGTTTCGAGCTCGGCCTCGGGATGGGCTTCTTCCCGTTCGGTCTGGTCGACCAGCACTTCCTGCGGCGCGGGCGGATCGGTCGTCTGGCGGTCGCCCTCGAGGAGACGGACACGCGCTTCGGGTGGGGGATCGCCGACAACTGTGCGCTCGCGGTCGACCTCGAAGGTCGGAGCGGGCGCCCGCTCGGCGAACGCGCCGTGCTGCAGATCGATGCGCGCGATCTCGAACGCGACGGGCGCTCGCGCCGCGGGTTGCGCGTGGCGCTCCTGTCGACGGGCGACACGATCGACTTCGCCACGGGCGCGGTCGTCCTCGCCGGCCACAAGCGCGCGCTCGAGCCGCTCGACCGCTTCGACGCGCGCTCGTTCGTCCCGCTCGAGCCCTTCGGCGACGACACCCTGACACACCTCGTGGAGCGGCTGTCGACCGACCCCACCACGCCCCAGCGCGCCGAACTCGACGGCATCGCCCTCGTCGTGCGCGCCGACGCCGACACGCGCTTCGTGACCGGTGACGCGACGCTCGTCGGGTTCTCCGCCACCGGCGTCCTCCTCGACCTCGAGGTCGACGCGGACGCGGTGTCGGCGGCGCGCGCGAGGAACCGGCGCTGATGGCGGCGGACACGTCGGAGGGTTCGCCGGCGCCGGCGGTCGGAAGGATGCCCGGGACGCTCGTGATCCTGGGCGCCATCCTGCTGCTGTCGGCCCTCGCGACGCTGTTCCTGCCGCGCGGTGAGTACGCGCGCGAGACGCGCACGCTGACGCAGTTGAAGCCGCACGTGGTGGCCGAGGGCGAGACGCTCGACGCACTGCTCGCGGCCACCGGCGCGCCCGCCGACACGAAGCTGGGCGCCGTGCTCGACGCGAGCACGTCGCAGCCGGTCGCCGCGCTCGTTCCGGGCACGCGCGTGCTCGTGCCGCGACCCGGGCTGACGCGCGACACGATCGTTCCGAACACCTACCGGCGGTTGAGCGACGAGGATCCGCGCTCGTTCGGCGAGAAGGTCTCGGTCGCCGCGCGGGCCGTGGCACTTGCGCCGATCAGTGGCTTCGAGGCGCGAGCGTCGGTGATCGGCTTCGTCTTGATGATCGGAGCCGCGTTCGGCGTGCTCCTCGCCACCGGGGCGATCGACCGGGCGCTCGTCAGCGGCGTCACGACCCTCGGGGACGGTCGCGCGCGCCTGTTGATCGTGCCGGCCTCGATCTTCCTGTTCAGCGCGTGCGGCGCGACCTTCGGCATGGGGGAGAGCACGATCGCGTTCGTCCTCGTGACGATCCCGCTCGCGATCCGCCTCGGCTACGACACGCTGACCGGGATCACGATGTGCTACCTCGCGTCGCAGGTCGGATTCGCGGGCGCGTTCTTCAACCCGTTCACGATCGGTGTCGCGACGAGCATCGCCGAACTGCCCTACCCGAGCGCGCTCGCCTTCCGCGTCGTGAGCTGGTTCCTCGTCACCGCCACCGCCGCACTCTTCGCCATGTGGTGGGCGGCGCGGGTCAGGCGCGATCCGTCGCGGTCGCCCACGGCGGCCCTCGACGCGCGCTGGCGCGAGCGGCTCGAAGGCGGGGACGTCGGACACACCGGACTCTCGCTGCGCGACTGGTCGGTGGTGCTGGTCGCTCTGGGGACGCTCGTGTTCTCGGGCGTCGGTGTCGCCGTCTGGGACTGGTACATCACCGAGATGGCGGCGTTGTTCGTCGTGGCCGGAGTCCTGGGCGGATTCCTCGGCGGCTTCGGCACGGCGCGCATCGCGAGCGAGTTCAAGGACGGCGCGGCGACCATGGTCGAGCCGGCGCTGATCATCGCGCTCTCGGCGGGCGTGCTCCAAGTGCTCGAGGCCGGGCAGGTGCTCGACACCGTACTGATGGCGCTCGCGGCGCCGCTCGAGCAACTCTCCCAACCGGTCGCCGCGACCCTGATCATGGGCGGCCAGGCCGTCGTGAACTTCTTCGTGCCCTCGGGCTCCGGACAGGCGGCGTTGACCATGCCGGTGATGACGCCTCTGTGCGACATCCTCGCGATGGACCGTCAGGTCGGCGTGTTGGCGTTCCAGTTCGGCGACGGGTTCGGCAACATGCTGATTCCGACGTCGGCGGTGCTGATGGGGGTGCTCGGTGCGGCGCGCGTGCCCTGGTCCGTGTGGGTGCGCTGGGTCTGGAAGCTGATCCTCCTCCTGCACGTCATTGCGGCCGTTCTCCTCGTCGTGGCGCTGAACGTCCCGCAGGCCTGGCTGCGCTGAGCCGCGGCGCTTCCTCGTGAACCCGACCATGCCCACTCTCGAACTCATCACGGACGCCGACCTCTACGCGCCGCAGCACGTCGGTCGGCGTCATCTGCTCGTCGGCGGCGGTCGCGTCCTGTGGATCGGAGCCGAGCGTCCCGAGCTTCCAGCGGCGCTCGACGTGCGGGTCACCGAACTGGGCGGTCGGCGCCTCGTTCCAGGCTTCGTCGACGGACACGCGCACGTCACGGGCGGCGGCGGCGAGTCCGGCTACGGCTCGAGCGTGCCGCCGCAGCAGGCCGGGGCCTTCGTGACCGCCGGCGTGACGACCGTGGTCGGCCTGCTCGGCACCGACGACTGTGTGCGAACGACGGGCCAGCTCGTGAACGCGGTGTACGGACTGCGTGCCCAGGGACTCGGAGCGTTCTGTCACACGGGCGGCTACCACCTGCCGCCGACGACGCTGACCGGGTCGATCCGCGGCGACATCGTCCACGTGGATCCGATCCTCGGTTTCGGCGAGTTGGCGATCAGCGACCACCGCTCGAGCCAGCCGACCTACGACGAGTTCCTGCGCGTCGCGAGCGAGGTCCACACCGCTGGATTGATGACCGGGAAGGCCGGCATCTGCCACTTGCACCTGGGGGACGGCGTGCGCGGGCTCGAACTGGTGCGGCGCGCGCTGGACGGGACCGAGCTGCCGGCGCGCACGTTCAACCCGACCCACGTCAACCGCAGGCGCGCTCTGTTCGAGGAGGCGCTCGAGCTGACGGCGCGCGGCGTGGTGGTCGACATCACCGCGTCGCCCGAGGACGGCGCTCAGGTGCCCGACGGACCCGACGCGGACCTGCCCGCGAGCTTCGCCGTGCGCCAGGTGCTCGCGGGGGTGGCGGCGGGCCGGGTGCCGAAGAACGGTTGGACGGTGAGCTCGGACGGCGGCGGGTGTCTGCCCGTGTTCGACGCCGAGGGCACCGTCACGCACGTCGACGTGGGCCGCGCGAGCACGCTGCCCGCGCTGCTGGCGAACCTGCTCGAGGGTGGGTACGAGCTCGCCGACGTCCTGCCGGGCCTCACCACGAATCCCGCGCGCCTGCTGCGACTCGAGGGGCGCGGATCGGTGACGGTGGGCGGGCGCGCCGACCTGGTGGTGCTCGCCGATCGGAGCCACGCGGTGGACGAGGTCTGGTGCGGCGGCGAGCGCTTCGTCGCAGCGGGCGAACTGGTGCGCGCCGATCCGTTCTGAGTCGCGCGGCGCGGGTTCGATCGCTGAACCGCCACGGGCTCGACGGGACACAGAGACCTTCGCGGACAAGAGGACCGTCGCGGACAAGAGCCTCGGCCCGGACAAGAAAGTGGCGCCCCGACTCCGCGAGGAGTCGGAGCGCCGGTTTTCTCTCCCCGCGCCCAGTATCGCGCACGGGGGCCTCGGTTCATCAGGGCGTCGACGACTTCTTCTCGAGGAAGAGCAACTGGCCGCCTTCGACCAAGTCGTCGTCGCGCAGGCGCGAGCTCGGGTTGAACTGCTCCTGGTCCTCGAGCCCGTGGGCCTGGACGTCGAACAGGAACAGTGTTCCGGCGTCCTCACCGAAGAGCTTGGACACGTCGACGATGCCAGAGCTCTCCCAGGCGCCGGTCACCCCGGCGTCCACGTCGACCGCGAGCGTCGGATCGAGGAGCGAGCCGTCGAGGACCACGCTGCGATCGATGTTCACGATGCGCTCGGTGGCACCCGTGGTCGGATCCACCCGCACGATGCCCGCCTCGTTGGGGTTGACGGCCCCCGGGCCGAAGAGGGGCTCCATGCTCGCCAGAGTGTCCGTCTCCGCGCGGTCCTCCTGGACGTAGATCATGCCGTCGGCCGACCACTCGAGGTTGTCGGGCGAGCGCAGGGCGCGGGTGGGGTCGGCGTCACCGTCGTAGATGATCGTGACCTTGCACTTCATCGTCTTGAAGTTCGTGTCGAAGCTGTAGAGCGTCCCGAAGGTGTCCACGCCGTCCCCGGTGACAGGATCGACGGCGAAGTCATCGACGCCCGTCGAGGCCAGGACGAACTCGGTCCTGTCGTGCGGGTTGACCGCGACGTCCTCGGGGCGGGAGAACTGGAACGCGCCGAGGGCGTCGGCCTGCAGCCAGAGGTTCGCCTGGGTCGGGAATCCGAACTCGTCGTAGCCCGTCGAGCCGTCGACCGACTTCGCCGCCATGTTGGGCGAGTTGTCGATCTGGACCCACGATCCCTTCAGCGTTCCGCTCCCGTTGAAGTCGAGCGGCGAGCGGGCTCCATTCTTCGCGACCCACACGTACAGGTCGCCGTAGGCCAGGCCGTTGCGCTCGACGAAGTCGCCGAACCAGTACTTCTTGCCCACGTACAGGAACATCGGAGCCGCTTCAGCGATGCCGTCGCCATCGAAGTCGAAGGGCGACGAGTCGTCCGACAGGGCGACCGCGACGTAGCTGCTCTGAGCGATCTTGTTGAGAATCTTGTTCAGGAAGGGGAACTGCGGGAAGAGGTCGTTGTTGAACTTCTTCGCGTTCAGCGGAGTGACGTTCTCCCAGGCGCCGCGGCCCAGCCAGGGCAGTTGCCACAGGTCGCCCGAATCGGCGTCGAGCGCCCACTCCGCGCCACCGATGGGGTTGAAGGCCGTTCCGTCCTCTTCGCCCGTGAAGAAGATCGTGTCGACGAAGTTCAGCTTGCCGCCCTCGACGAGGTTGGCCGAGCAGAGACGTCCGAGGCCGCCGAAGCCCTCGGTCAGGAAGCTCGTGTCCGTGGCGGCGTCGCCATTGGCGTCGTAGATCCGGTCGAACGCGAGGCCGCCGTCGACGATCTGGCGCGTCGCGCGGTCGATGTCGAAGTACGACACGCGGGCGCCGGTCATCGTGAACACGCCGCCTTGGCCGTTGCCGACCTCGTAGGAGTTGCCGCGGAAGCTGAGCAGCTCGTGGTTCGCGAAGACGCGGACGGTGTCCTTGTTCAAGCGGTAGGCGGCCAAGCCGTCCAGCACGCCGACGGGGGTGTAGCTGCCGGCCGAACTCGGGTTGAGGGCACCGGTCGTTCCGGTGAGAGTCTCACCGATCGTCAACAGCGGAGAGCTGACTTCCCAACCGGGAAGCGCCTTCGCCATCGAGTCGCTCGACGATGCGGACGCGTGGACGGACGTGGTCAATAGGCTGGCCGCGAGTGCCAGGTACGAGGCAGTTTCGAGAGTACGCACGGGTTCCTCCTCCGTGGGTTGACGGAGCCTCGCGGAACTCGACGTCGTTGTCGTCCGCGAGGCGTCGACTCGTCGGGGTGACGAATCGGCGGGAGGATGCCGATCGATCGTGAGCGGACGATCGAGACACGATCGCGATCGACTCAATGCTCCGTGAGGCAGGAGCGAAGGCCCGGACAATCGACTGCTGGCACCGTGTTGCGCACGTTCCGTAGCGCGCGCTCGTTCGCTCGTGCTCAGTCGCCCGCAGGTGTGAGCTCCACCTTCGCGTCGAGCAGTTCCTCGACGGCACCGAGCTCGGCGAGGAAGGTTCCCACGTCGTTCGCAGCGACGCGCAGACCACGCAGCGCCACGTCGCGCTCGATGACGAGTGCGCCGTCCGCTGCGGGCGCACGGCGCACGGAGTAGAGGAGCCCGGGGCGATCGAGCACCGCCGATTCGGGTTCGGTCGGCAGGGCGTAGCCGTCGCTCGCACGGATCGTGATCCGCACGCGTTGGCTCTGGTCGACGAGGAGGTTCAGCGGCCAGACGCGGTCGCTGCTGCCGAGGGAGCGCGCCAGCGACCAGCCAGGGACCGGATCCTTCAGGTACGGGCTCTTGCGCGTGCCGCGGACGAAGCGCTGCACCGTACCCGCGAAGCGCAGCTCGAGATCGGCCCCGCGCACGTCGAGGTTCACGAACTCGAACGACTCGAGGTCGATGCCGCCGACCTTCTGGGCGACGAACTGACGCAGCCACTGCTCGCGCTGCTCCGGCTCGGCCTGCGAGAGCGCTTCGCGCAGCGCCGGACCCTGGAGATCGCGTAGGACCACCGACCCGGTGACCGTCGCGCTCTTGTCGTCGGCGAGTTGGATCGCGAGCTCGGTCTCGTCGAGCGCGTCGGTCGAAGGTGCAGGGAGGGACTCGAAGCGCGGGCCGTCCGCGCCCAGGACGACGACGCGTCCGCCCGCCATGACCTGGGGCAGCCGTCCGAACGGAAGCCCCCGACCACCTTCGGGCACCAGCAGCCAGGTCGGCTCGACTCCTTCGGACGCAGGCGCGAGTCGGATCAGCGGCTCGCCGAAGTCGTCGCGCGACACGAACGGGTCGAAGCTGACGGGCGCCAGATCGTCCGGCAGCTGGGGGTGCGGAACGGCCCACTCGAACTCGACGCCCGCCAGTTCGAAGAGCGCGGCGAGCAGACCCAGCGGCCGACCGCGGCGCATGGTCCACACGTCCGTCGTGTCGCCGTCGCCCGCGAACTCGAGCACGTGGTCGGCGACCGCGTCGTACAGCGCACGGGCGCGTTCCCGTGCGGGACGGTCGGCGGCGACGCGCTGGGCGAGGGCGCGCAGTTCCAGCTCCACGTCGGCGGCCAGACTGGTGGTGAAGGACAGGTTGCGGCGCCGCTCCTCGGTCAGGTGGGCGAGCTCGATGTCCTCGCCGTACTCGAGCCACTGCATCAGGTTCGAGTTGGCCGGCCGCGCGGGTTCCTCGGGCAGGCGCAGCATGTCGCGCGTCTCGAAGACGTGCACCGTGCCCGGCCCCGCCGGCGTCTCCCAGCGCTTGGTCTCGTGCGTGCCTTCGAAGGCGTGCAGCTCGAAACGTCCCGGCGTGCCGTCGGGCAGGTACACGACGAGTCGACTCAGCAGGTAGGGCTGTTCGAACGACTCGAACATCCACCGACCGAGCTGGGGGGCGACGCCGAGCGTGCCCGACACGTGGTTGTCGAAGACCAGTTCGACCGCGTCTCCCGGGTCGAGCGACGGCATGACCCAGCTGCCTTCGACGACGATGGGCTCGTAGGTACCACCGTCCACGTCGAGGACCTGCGCCACGTGCGGTTCATCGGCGACCGGACTCTCGTGCAGCATCTCGGTGCCGGTGCGATCGTGCGCGGTGGTGATCGTGTGGTCGCGGACGTGGAAGGACCCGTCGGGTCGGACGAAGACCATGCGACCGTCCAGCGCCAGCGACGTGGACGCATCGGTCACTTCGTCGCGGGCGTGCGCCAGGACCGCCTCGCGATCGACGGCGAAGGCGCGGAAGAAGTCCTCGGCCGGATCGGGCACGCCCAGTTCGCCGACGGTCTGGCGCAGGGCCGTATCGCTCGGGTCCAGGTCGAGCGCCGCGAGGTACGCGTCGCGCGCCTCGGCCTCCCGTCCCTGCTCGAGCAGATGGTCGCCGAGCGCGGCCTGCAGGCCGGCGTCGAACGGGAAGTCCGCGATGCGACTGCGCAGGTGCTGCTCGTAGAAGGCGGTGTCGCCGAGCGAACGGCGCACGCTGGCCTCCTCGTCGTCGAGCCAGCGGGCGTCGGGGTCGGCGGCGCGCCAGGTGGCGATCCATTCGAGCGCGCGCTCGAGGTCGCTCCGTCCACCGCTGGACAACAGCCCGAGGACCGAGTTCGCATGGCCGGCCGAGCTGCGTCCGTCGAGTCGTGCGGCTCGTTCGTGCAGTGCCAGGGCGGCGGGGCGATCGTTGCGCGCGTAGCTGCGGCTCGCGAGACGTCCGAGCGTGTCGGCGTCCTCGTGCCGCGCCAGGCGCTCGCGCACGGCCAGGAGTTCGAGCGTTCCGGTCGGGTCGAGCGCGGACAGGGCTTCGAACTCGAGCGTGGCGAAGCGCGGGACGTCGGGGTGGCGCTCCGTGAGTTCGCGAGCGATCTCCAGCGCCTCCCCGGGACGGTCCTCCTCGAGCAGACGGAACGCGCGGTTCTGCGCCAGTTCGGGCACCGCGAGGTCGAGTTCGTCCATCCGTCGCTCGAGCTCCATCTGCCGGCGGCGCTGCACCTCGTCCGGCAGGTGCACGCAGTTCGCGAGGGCGAAGTAGCGCTGGTAGAGCCAGGCTCCGACGGCCCCGGTCTCCACCGGTTCGGCGACCGTCAGCGCTTCGTCCAGCGTGCCGTCGTGGCGGTGCTCGAGGATCGCGAGCGCCTGTTCGAAACCGTCTGCACCGTCGGGGCCGACGGACGCGATCCGTTGCGGAGGCGTCGCGTGGGGGCGTGCGTCGGGATAGGCGGCGGGCACGGCGTCGATGCTCGCGACGCTTCGGACCTCACCGGCGGCGAGCGTTCCGTCGAGGGCGAGGACGCGCGCGCGCACCATGCCCGCGTACCCGTTGTCGCAGCGCAGGACCAGCGCATTGGGTCCGGGAGCGAAGTCCACGCCGAACGTGTGCAGATCGTCGCCCTCGGTCAGTCCGCCGTGCAGGTCCTCGAGCGCGAGCTCGCCGTTCCAGTACACCTGCACCGGGAAGTTCGCGTACAGCTCGATCGTGGCCGACTCGAGCTCGCACTCGAACCAGGCGGCGAGGTACAGCTCACCACCGACGGACGGATGGACGTGACCGTCGGGGTCCAACGTGCCTTCGCGGGCCGCGACGTGCTTCCATTCCACCTCGGTCCCGAAGTCCGTGGGGTACGCGGTCCGCCACGTGCGCGCGGGCCCGTCGTTCGGCTGCGGTCCCCACAGAGGTTCGTAGCGGTCGAGCGGACCGAGCGGGCCGACCACGAACCAGTCCGAGACCTCGTCCAGATCGGTGCGCGGACGCAGTCGGGCGGGCGACTTCGAGAACGTCGTTCGCCAGACCGCGTCCTGCTCCAACTGGGCCAGCAGATCGCGTGCGCGGCCATCGACGACGGCGTCGCGCAGTTCGCGCAGGGTCGCGAGGGGGATCGGTTCCGGACACAGGCCCTCGAGATCCAGCAGCGACGCGACCGCCTGCTGTGCGAGGGGCGAGCGCGGATCGGCGGCGAGCGCTGCCAACCAGTCGCTGCGCACGGCGTCGTAGCGTCCGCCGAACAGTCCCGGATGCCCGACCAGGAGCTCCGCCGTGAGAGCGGGCGCGGTCGCCGCGTCGGAGCCCGAGGCGACGCGCGCGCCGTCCGCACCGGACTGGGCGGCGCGGATCGGCTGGAGCGGTGCGAGCGCGAGAAGGAGGGCGGTGGCGAGGTGCAACATCACTGGGCGGTGCGGGCGACGAGAACGGCGGACTGGGCCTCGTCGACGCGCGCGGCGAACTCGCGGAACGCCGCGTAGCGTTCGACCGGGACGCGGTTCGAGAGGAGGGCGAACGACTCTTCGACGATCCAGCCAGTGGCATGGAGCGAGATGGTGAGGGTGTAGGTGGCGTCCTCGCAGCGCAGTTCGACCGACTCGGGCGCATCGGCCGGCGCCAAGGTCTCGGGCAGGATGTGGACCACGCGGA
Organism: Rohdeia mirabilis; assembly: GCA_007750655.1. Taxonomy (GTDB): domain Bacteria; phylum Planctomycetota; class UBA1135; order UBA1135; genus Rohdeia; species Rohdeia mirabilis. The sequence goes on along the minus strand of CP036290.1, from coordinate 2,875,755 downwards.
TGGTGCGCGACGACGGAGCCGTCAGGAGCAGGTCCGTGCGGCGTTCGTCGGCGCCGACCGTCGCCGCCGTGCGCAGCAGGCCGAGGCGATCGAGGCTGACCGGGATCTCCATGCCGTCCGCCGTGGGGCGCGCGAGCTGTTCGGCGCCGACCATCATCGAGATCGAGACGGGCGTCGCGAGGTCGTCGAGGTCGCTCGTCGTGATCTGCACGCCGCCGGCGATCGGGCCGAAGAGGCGTGCGAGGAGCTGCTTGGCGGTCTCCTCCCGCTCGTCGGCACTGCCGTCGAAACGGGCGCGATCGGTGGCGCCTTCGCGTCCGAGCGAAGTACGGCGCAGGCCGATCGTGGCTCCACCGTCCGCGAAGAGCTTGGCCTCGATGTCGAGCCTCCAGCTGTTCGCGGCGGCCTCGCCGAACGGCACGGTGCGCTCTTCGATGCCGCCTTCCTTCACGACCAACACCCGCGCCCCCGCGTCCATCTGGGGCAGAACGCCGAGCGGGTGGTGCCGCGCCGTGCCGTCGAGGAACATCTCCGGCAGGCCTTCCTGTGCGGGGACGTACGCGATGCAGTGGTTGAAGTGCTCGACCAGGGCCAGTTCGTGGTCCTCGATCTGACGGCGGTCCTGGGCGTCGATCAGAACGGGCCAGGCCTCGATCCCCACCTCGGACAGCATCGCGCGCAGCAGGATCGCCTTGTCCTTGCAGTCGCCGAAGCCGCGGCTGTAGATCACCGGCGCGCTGTAGGGCTGGTAGCCGTGCACGCCGAACTCCCAGGCGTTGTAGCGGATGTCGGTGACGACGAAGTCGTAGATCGCGCGCAGGCGTTCGGCCTGGGTCGTGGCGTCCGCCGTCAGTTCGCGCACCTTGTCGCGCATCTGCGGCGAGACCTTGATCTCCTCCTCGATCAGATCCCACCACCAGGTGCCGAAGGCGTCCCACGAGGCGTAGCTGCTGGCCTGGACGGTGGGCAGGAGTTCGGTGGCCGGCGGCATCAGCGGTTCGCTGCGCACCGGTGCCAGATCGTCGAGTCGCCAGGTGAGTTCCTCGCCACCGCCTTCGAGCGCGACGACCTGCGGTGCACCGACGCCGCCGCGCGCGTGCGTGCGCAGTGGCAGTTCGGGCGTGGTTCGCAGGACGATCTCGCTCTCGCGCGTCGGCACCGACGGATCCGGCGCGAAGCCCGAGCGGAAGCCGAAGTAGTGGCCGAAGAACGTGGGGCGCAGGTCGTCCACGCGCCACTCGAGGTCGATCACGTCGCCGACGGAGAGCGGCGGGAGGTCGACCACGATGCCGTAGGACGAACGCCCCGTGCGCGCGCCGCGTTCCTCGCCGTCCGGGCCCAGCACGTTGGCGGTGAGGACGCGCACCTCCTGGTTGCCGTAGGCGCCGAACGGCACGCGGTCCAGGTCGCGAGCACCGCGTTCGGTCAGCACGCGCACGACCTGGCGGTAGTAGCGCTGGGCCGTGCCGTCCGGTTGGACGTCGACGACGACCCGACTCAAGAGCACTTCGCGGCTCGCGCCGTCGCCGCCCCCGGATCCAGTGGGCGTAGGTTCCGACGGTTCGAGCGCGGTGGTGCGCGCGATGACGTCGGCCAGCGGTTCCAGGTAGGGCGCGTGGAAGGGCTCGACCCCGCTCGCGCGCAAGTGGTCGAGCAGACGGCGGTCGTCCTCGGCGGAGAAGTCGAGCTCGAGCAGGCGTTCGAGCGCGGCGACCGCATTCTCGATGTCACCGTCCGCGACCAGCGCTCGCGCGCGCCAACGGTGCGTCGTCGCGCGCTCGGGAGCCAGCTCGAGGGCTTCGTCGACGAGTGCGAGCGCGCGGTCGTTCTCGCCCAGCCCGATCAGGTCGTAGGCGGCGCGCACGAGCGGCGTCCCGTTCCACGGGTCCTTCTCCAGCGTCAGGCGCGCGAGACGGACGACGCGGTCCGCGGCGCTCTCGCCCTCGCGATCGAAGACGTCGCTCCTCCACGCCAGCGCGCTCAGGTACGAGGTGTCCTGCGTGCTCGCATAGGCGTCCTCGAGGATCTGCGTGGCCAGCGGATCGGCGCTCGAGAGCACCGTAGCCGCCGCCGCTCGGTACAACGGCCAGAGCGTGGCGCGCGGCAGGTCGAGCATGCGGTGACGGTCGCGGTCGGCCTCCGCCGAGCGCCCGAGCGAGTCGAGGATCGACACGCGCAGCCCGAGCGACTGCATGTCGTCCGGGTTGCGCGTCAGGGCGCGCTCCAACTCTTCGAGCGCGCGCTGGACCAGCGGTTGGTTGACGATCGAGTGACGCGCCCGTTGACGCAGTGCCCAGGGTTGGTTCGGGTCGCTGGCAAGGACGTCGTCGACGGCGCGCAACCACGGATTGACGTCGCGCTCGGCGGCCGATCCGGTCGGTTCCAGGGCCGAAGCGCGCCGCATGCGCACTTCGATCGAGTCGGGGTCGAGCTCGAACGCGCGCTCCGCCTCGGCGCGGCCGGGGTGTTCGGCCTCGGGCGTCGGTCGATAGAAGTCGGCCAGACGCGAGCGCCTGAGCCAACCGTCCGCGGTGTCGTCCGCCAGTGCGCGCCGGCGAGCGCCGGGTGCGTCGAGCGGGTCGGCGGACCTGGGCGCACGCGCTTCGAGCACGTGGACCTGTGCACCCTCGGGCCGCTCGGCGACGTGCTCGAGCTGTAGCGGTCGCGCCGTTCCGCGTTCGGCGAGGCGCGCGACGAAGGCCGGCGCGCCGTCCTCTCCGCCGACCAGGATCGCGATCTCGTTCCAACCGGCGTCGAGTTCGATCGGCACCGCGACCGAGTCCGTGCGCAGCGCGCGCTCGCCGAGCAGGGCCACGACCTGTTCGCCGTCGACCCAGGCCCTGGCTTCGCTCGTCGCGCCGAGGTAGAGCAGCGCCTCACGAGCCCCGTCGCTGCGGACCCAGGTGCGCGCCACGACACAGGCCTGGTTCCACGGGTCGATCAGCTTGCCGAAGCGCACCTCGCCGAAGCGCGGCGCCACCTGCGGCGTCCGGCGCCAGACCACGTCCCGCAACTTGCCCGCGTAGCTGACGGCGTCCGGTTCGGTCGCGGCGGGGGGCAGGCGGTCGAGTCCGGCTCCGCGCTCGTTGTCGAACGGTCCCGCGAACTCGAAGTGGTGGAGCGGGCCGAGTTCCTCCAACTCGCGCTCGCGGATCCAGGCCAGCAGCGCGTGCGACGGGCCGTGGACCGGATCGATCGAGACACCGTCGAGGCGCTCGGTCAGGTACGTCCGGTTGCCGGTGACGCTCAGCTGCGACAGGAGGGTGACCAGGGCGTACTCGACGGCGTCCGCCAGTTCGCTGGAGCGGTCGTCGTAGGGGCGCGTCGCGAGTTCCTCGCACGCGCGCCGGACCGCGTCCGACAGCGCGTCGACCGCGTCGCCGACGCGCCCTTCGCTGTTCGCGGCGACCGCTTTGGCGCGGGTGTCCCGCAGGGACTCGAGCGCGGGGTCGTCACCGCTCGCGGCCGTCGCTCGCGGTGCGAGTCCGAGGAGAACCGCCAGTCCGAGCGCCACGGCGAGGCCGCGACCGGACGAACGAAGGGGAGCGAGAGCGAGCGAGCGGAAGGGGACGTGGATCATGGTTCTGGAACGGCGCGAGGGGGCTCGGTCCGTGCGCCAGAGCCTAACGGCAAGTGGTCGCCACCGAGCGGCTCCCGCGCCTCGCTCGCGCACCTTTGGCGACGTTCGGAGGCGGTGTACCCGCAGGGCGCGCGCCCTCCACGCGGCGCGGTCGCGACGGAGTCACGACGGCGCTCGCGCGGCGACACCTCGGACGACCGCGCTGGGACGGTGCGCGCTGGGACGGGGCGACGTCCCGCGATCGAGCGGACGCGGTCCGTCCTCGCGCGACGTTCCCGTCGGGCTCGGCCCCCGTCCGATCAGGTACCGGTCGCCGCGCTCCAGGCGGCGTCGAAGAGCGCGCGGTCGTCGGCGTCGGTGTCGTCGTCACCGTCCACGTCGGCGTCGGGCGATCCGTCCGCGTACTCGAAGTCGTAGTTCGCGAGGTCGTCCTGGTCCACGTCGCCGTCCAGGTCGAAGTCGGCCAGGTGGAACAATCGGATCGTGAGGTCGAGCGTCGCCGTGTCCGGAACGGCGGGCGCGAAGGACTGGGCCGTGGCGTAGGCTTCGAGTCGGTGCGTTCCCGCTTCGAGCCAGCCGGACGCACCGTTCGAGTCGGTCGAGCCGTTGTACGCACCCATGGTGAAGAGCGTCTGGCCGTCGCGGCCGAGGTGGACGAAGCTCTGGCTGTAGCCGGCGGTCGTAGTGGCGCTCGCGTCGACGGCGAAGCGGGAGCGACTGGTGAGCGTGAACTCGAGGCGCAGGTTCGCGGAACCGCCGGCGTCCTCGGAGAAGAGGTTGCCTTCGACCTGGGCCGACGTGGTCATCGCCGCCGACAGGACGCGCGCGCCGAGGTGCGACACGTGGGTCGCGGCGGCCGTCCCGATCGGAACGCCGTAGTAGTCGGAGTGGTCGATCTGGGCGTCGAGCGTGGTCGTCGTGAGGGGCGACGTGTCGTCGTCGACGTCCTGCACGCCGTCGTCGTACTCGTAGTCGAACGCGCGCGACTCGGCGCTCGCGCGGCGGATCTCGATGGCGCCGTACTCGAACACCGGTTCGAAGACGCTCGCCGCGGGCTCGAGCCGCAGCCGCAGACCTTCGGTGGCGCCGATCACCGTCTGGCCGAGGCCCGTCGGGTCGATCAGCACGCCCTGCGCGAACAGGTCGTAGCCGGCGAAGGCCGGGACGTTGGGCAGGGCGATCGACGCGTTCGCGGTCTGCCCGGGTCCGCTCCAGGGTCCCGCGAAGTAGAGGCCGATCAGTCGGTTCGGGTCGAGGTCGACCAGTGCCTCGCCCGGCGAGCCCGGCCCGAACATGCTGAACCCGAAGGCCGTCGTTCCGCAGGGGAAGGCGGCGTCGGGCGCGGCGGAGAGGTAGACGGCCCCGATCGATCCGGCGCTCTGGGTCCCGAGCGGATTGTCGATGCCGAGGACCAGCGTGCGACCGAGGATCGCGTCGCCCTGCACCACGACGAGGCTGCCTTCGGGGTTCAGGCCGCAGCCGTAGTGCTCGGTGTCGGCGAGGGCGTTGCCGGCGAGGCCGGCGGCGACGAGGGCCGGAACGCAGGCGCGAACGAGGAGCGAAGGGCGAGCGGTCGAGCGGTTGGTGGTGGTCGTCATCGGAGTCACTGGGGCAAGTTCACTCGGGCGGAGTGCGTCGGTGTCGGAGGACGTCGGCGCCTGGGAGCGCGCCACATGGTGCCGGTGCGGCGGGGTGCCGATCGCGTCCCACACCGTGCCGCCCGGCGCGTCGCACGTCGAGTCAAGACTCGGTGAGACTCGGCACCGGACCTCGAGCGCACCACGCGGATGACGAGTCCGTCAGATGCTCCCGCCCGAGAGCCCCTACGACCGTTCGCAACAGCACCGCGCTGCTCGCCTACCGCGCCCTGCCAGCGGCTGCGACCGCGCGTCAAACTCCAGGTAGCGCCGGTCGACGGGCGGACCTCCCACCGCTGGTTCCCGCTGCCGTCGAGCCCCGACCCGCGTCCAGTCGCCCCCCAAGCACCCGTTGCGAAGCACTCTCGTCATGCGCACGTTCATCATCGCACTCCTGCTCCCCGTCGCTCCCGTCCTGGCCCAGGGCGGACCGCCGCCGCCCCCGCCGCTGCAGCCGTTGCAGAACCCGGTCGCGCCCGCGCTGAACCCGACCACGCCGGCCAAGGTGGACCTGGGGCGCGCGCTGTTCTGGGACGAGCAGCTGTCGTCCACGCGGATGACCGCCTGCGGTTCGTGCCACTTCTCGTCGGCCGGCGGCAGCGACCCGCGCAGCGTGATCGGTGACCACACGAGCACGAACCCCGGCGCGGACGGTGTCTACGGGACGCCCGACGACGTGACCGCTTCGCCGGGCGTCGTGCTGAGCGCCTGGGACGGAACCTACGTGTTCGAGACCACGTTCGGCCTCGACGCGCAGGTGACGCGCCGCAAGGCTCCGTCGACGGTCGGGGCGGCCTACTCGCCCCGGCAGTTCTGGGACGGGCGTGCGGGTACGGCGCTGGTGGATCCGCTCACCGGTCAGACCGTGATCGCGAACGGCGCGGCGCTCGAGGCCCAGGTCCTCGGACCGCCCACCAGTACCGCGGAGATGGGGCACGTCGGACGCGACTGGAGCGACGTGGCGGCGCGCATCGCGCTGAGCGAGCCGCTCGCTCTCTCACCCGGCGTACCGGCCGACCTCGACGCCTGGATCGCCGATCGCAGCTACCCCGCGCTGTTCGGCGAGGTCTTCGGCACCGCCGAGGTCACGCCTGTACGCATCGCGATGGCGATCGCCGCCTACGAGCGCACGTTGGTGCCGACCCAGACGCCGCTGGACACGTTCCTCGCGACGGGCCAGGGGCTGACGCCGCTCGAGAACCAGGGCTTCCAGCTCTTCGGCCAGTTGAACTGCGCCGCCTGCCACGCCGGCAATCGCCTCACGAACGACACCTTCCGCTACATCGGCCTGCGCCCGCAGGGCGAGGATCTCGGTCGCTTCGAGGTCACCGGTGTGCCTGCGGATCGCGGTCGCTTCAAGGTCCCGACCCTGCGCAACGTCGCGGATCGCGCGCCGTACATGCACACGGGACAGTTCGCGACGTTGGCCGACGTGGTCGACTTCTACGACCGCGGTGGAGACTTCAACGGGCCGAACAAGGATCCGCTCATCCAGCCGCTGAACCTGACGCAGCAGCAGAAGAACGCGCTGATCGCCTTCCTCGGTCGCCCGTTGACGGATCCGCGCGCCACGAACGAGACCGGACCGTTCGAGCGTCCGCTGCTGGCGCGCGAGGATCAGCGCATGCCGACGCTCTTCGGGACGGCATCGGCGGGAACCGGTGGCGTGGCGCCGCACATGGTGGCTCTCGAGCCGCCGGCCATCGCCAACCCCAACCTGACCATCGGCATCGCCGGTGGAGTGGGTGGTGCTCCGGCGCTGCTCGCCGCCGATCTGGCGACCTCGCCGTTCGGGATCGACGTGGCGGGCGCGACCGCGTACCTGGCTCTCGGCCCCGGACTCGTCGTGGTTCCCGCGGGCAACCTCGTCGGGACCGGCGCGGGCGCGGGCTACCTGAGTCGGACGTTCGACCTGCGCGGGCTCAACGTTCCGGGCCTGCGTCTCTACGCCCAGTGGTTCGTCATCGACGCGGGCGCACCGGGCGGACTGCTGGCTGCGACGGAAGCGGCCCTCTTCAGCCTCTACTAGTGGTGTGATTCGCTCTCTTGGGGCATTTCCATCGTCCCGTACGGGCGCGCTGCTGCGTTGCGCCTCCTCCGAGACTCACAGCCCGGTTCTCATGGAAGCGGGGGCGAGTCGTCGGCGCGCCTTGCATCGCATCCCGTACGGAACGCCGAAATGCCTCAACAGAGCGAATCACACCACTAGCGCGTTCGCTCGATCGGTGAACCGCGGTCCGAGAGGGGCCGTCCGTCTCGAGCGAGGCGGGCGGCCCCGCGCGTTCCACGGTGACTCGGCGGAACGTCGGCGCCGTGGAACGGACGTTCCGAGCCCATTGCAGAGCGAGTGCGCGTCGCGAGCGGTCCACCAGCCACGGAGCTCACGGGTGTCGGTCTGCCGGCTCGAGGTGGTGCGTGCCAGCTTCGGCGCCACCGTGCAGCTGACCTCGTCTCAGGGGCGCGTCACCTCGACCACGAAGCGCGCGTGCACGCCCTCGTACTCGAGACCCGCACGCGGTGCGTTCGCGACGAGGTGGAGGAACGCGCGTCCGTCGTGGTGCTCGACCATGGCGCGCGTCGCGCGATAGGGGAGGCTCGCGCCGTCGCTCGAACGGGTCGCGGCGAAGTCGACGATCGCCACGTGTGCAGCGAGCGGGAGTTCGAGGGGGTCGAACTCGAGGCGCGTGCGCACGCACCAGTCCGCGGTGCGATCGTCGCCGTACATGTCCCAGGCGTCCGCGTGGAAGCCCGGATCCCATTCCACGTCGACCGTGTGGACCAACGCGGGCGCGCCTGTCGCCCTCGCAGCCGTCTCGATCCGGACCCGCTCGCTCGGGTGGGGCGTCGCCGCGAACGGGCGCAGTCGTGGATCGCCGATCAGGATGCGATTCGCGCCGCCGCCCGCCATCACGGGTTCGCGCTCCCAGGCCTCCGTTTCGGCGACCGTGCCTCCGGGAACGCCGAGCACCGGTCGCGAACCGCGCGCGAGCACCAGGTCGACGTAGGTGGAGCGGACGGCATCGCCGAGTGCGGCCCCGTGGCGCAACGCGTGCTCCTGCTCGCGGTCGACCGCCATGCCGTGGTTGGCGCCGATCGGTGCGATCAGCGCCACCGCACCCGCGTCGAGGATCGCCAGGCACAGGCTCTCGTCCTTGGCCATCAGGTGGCGGGTCGGCGCGTCCACGCGACCGAAGGTGGAGACGATGTCGCCCTCGACCCAGGCTCGCAGCGGCACGGCGCTGTGGCAGGTGCCGCTCCACACCACCGCCCCGGCGAGGTCGAGTTCGCGCACGGTCGACGCCATCAGGCGCGGCATCCGACCCTGCGGATCCTCGCCGACGCGCCCGGGCGCGTACGGCCAGTGCAGCGAGCGATCCATGTTGCGCTGTCCGTCGAAGAGCCAGATCCCCTGCGGGTCGCCGTTGCCCGTCAGCGAGAGGACGCCCGTGCCTTCGAGTTCGGAGAGGTGCGCGTCGACGAACTCCAGTACGCGCGGGTCGGACTCCACGCAGGAGAACGCCAAGCTCGCGCCCGAGTAGCCGGCCACCCGTGCGATCTCGGGTAGATGGTTCGCGTAGGTCGTCGACGCCATCTGCGACGTCACGAATGCACCCATCCAGCGCTTCGATGGAAGTCCTTGGCGCTGAGCGGTCTCGACGGCGTCCCACAGTGCGGCGAGACGCGTCGGATCCGACGCGGTCAGGTAGCCCAGGCGCAGGTCGCAGAACGGGTCCGCGTCGAGATCGTGGGAGAACGCGAGGACACGCCTGTGCAGACCTGCGTCGAGCCGTTCCGGCGGCACTACCACCAGGAGGTCGGTCACGGTCTCGTGGCGTGCGGTCGCAGCGGCGCAGGTCCGTCGGAGCAGCGCGATGGCTTCGAGCGTGGCCTCCGACTCGGTCGGCGGCGCGTCGATCTCGTCGATCGCGTCCGCACCGTCGCGTTCGAGCGGAACGTACACGCCGCCGTGGAAGTCCGCGGCGCGGCGCGCGGTCGCCCGATAGATCTCGGCTTCGTCGGGACCTGCGAGCGTATCGAGTCCGATCGTCACGACGAGGTAGACGCCCGCCGTCGACTCGAGCGCGCCCGATGCGTCCACTTCCACCGCAACCTCTTCGACCGCGTCCTGCTCCACTGCGTGCGCCAGAGCGTCGGGCGTCCGCGAAGACACCATGACCACCGCAACCGCCATGGTCCGTGCGAACGCGCCGCTTCCGATTCCGAGGATCTGCATGGCCCGATCCTACGCCCAAAGAGCTCACTGGATCCGAACGGGAGCGGGGCGCCGACCTCTCGGTCGACGCCCCGCGTCCCGTCGCGTCACCGGCGCTTCGCCGGTCGCGCGCTGGCCCGTCGACTCAGAGCATCAGGGGCAGCCCACCGTGATGCAGATGGCGTTCGAGAAGAAGTCCGGGACGCCGGCGATCGGCTTGTCACCCACGTAGGTCGGATCGCACAGACGAGCCTGCATCGTGACGCTGAGGCCGATGAGCGTGGGATCGTTCGGGATCAGGATGCACGCGCTGCGGTTGCCGTTCGCGTCGGTGGAGCCGGTCGCGAAGCTGATCAGCGCGAAGAGGTCCGGCCAGATGTCGCAGGTGCCGAACAGCGAGTAGGGCTGGCCGGGCTTGCCGATCGAGCCGTACAGCCAGTAGGCCGTGTTCGGGTGGATCGACTGCATGTCCCAGCACCACTTCTCTCCGATCTTCGGGAGGCCTCCCGTGAGGTCGGCATCGGTGAAGTGGTTGCACGAGGGGTAGTTCGTGTCCACCGACGGGGCGACGAACAGACCCGTGCAGGGCGGGCGGGTGCGACCGATGACGGCGATGTCGCCGCCGAGTCCTTTCGGGTCGCCGGTCGCGTTCGGGTCGTAGCGGATCGGCGAGATCGGCATCGGCGCCGCGCTGGGGTCGACGGACATGTCGACGTAGCGGATGCCGCAGATGCCGTGCGAGCCGCCCGAGGTGGTCAGCATGTCGGCCGCGGACGACCAGACCACGTCGTTGACGCCATCCAGGTCGGCCCAGTCGGTTCCGCCGTAGGACTCGGGGGTGTTGCCACCGAGCACCGAGATGCCCCAGTCGCGCACTTCCGACCACACGCCGCCGTTCAGCTCGAACACGGCCGTGGAGGAACGGTGGTTGTAGACGTCCAGCTCGGAGTAGGTGAGGCCGAAGTTGTCGAACGAGGCCATCGTGCGCTGGCCGACGAGCATGCGGCCATCGGCCGAGAACTCGATGTCCGAGATCGGGTGGCCGACGTTGACGAACGAAGCGGTCAGCTCGAGGCGGTCGCTGGCGGGAACGAACTCACCGGCGTTCAGCTCGACCGAGCGCACGGTCGGCTGCGCGTCCTCCGCGGGCCAGACCGAGTAGTAGACGCGTCCGTTGATGAGGCCGATGCCCCACAGGCGCTCGCCGCGCGGCGCGAAGCCGGCGCTACCGTCGTCGGCACCGAGCGGGTCGAACGAACTCTGCACCGTGCCGGTGGCGTCGATGCGGTAGATCGTTCCGTCCTCGTCGTTGGTGACGAAGAACTGGTCGTGGTTGGTGTCGTAGGCGATGTTGCCGAGGCCCGGTCCGGTCACGCGCGTGCCGTAGTTGACCGACTTGATCACGGCCGACTGCTGGGGCAGCTGCGCGAAGACGCTGACCGCACCCGTCTGGCCGTCGATCTTGTAGACCGTGCCGGCGGCGGCGACGGAGTTCGCACCGCCCCCGATCGAGCCGTAGCGCCACAGGGCGTCGGGGAGCGTCCCGGTCACGGCGTAGCCCTCGATGTTGCTCGAGGCGGTGACGTAGATGTCGCGGTCGTTGTCCCAGGTGACGCCGAAGACGTTGCCGATCTGGTCGACGGTCCAGCTCGCGTCGTGGAACATCGGCGCGTTGTAGTGGCTCGCACCGAAGACGGGCGCGTTGACGTCGATCAGACCGAAGGTGTAGCGCTCGGCCACGGGGTAGATCGAACGGGTGCCACAGGTCACGGCGGCCCAGCCGTCGGAGTTGGGCAGGGAACCGCCACCGGCGAGGGCGGCCGAGGGCGCCAGCGCCAGTGCGAGCACGGCGTAGAACGAAGAGGGGTGCATGGCGAGGATCGAGAGGGTGGAACTCGTCACCGCGGCAGCTCTTGGAGACGCCGACGGCATGGGATTCCCAGGGTGGACGCACCCCGGGCTGGAAGAAGCTAGGATCTTAGCGGCTATTTGCGCCTCGACTTCCCGCATGTGGGGTGGGCGCCGAGGTCTTCGCCTAAGGGCCTTGATGCTCGGCACTTCCAATGGCAGGGCCGCGCTACCCTCTGCCGATGCTGGGAGCCCGCCGCCGCCCTTTCGACTGCCGCTGGTTCGCGTGCCTGCTCTCCGTCCTCGCGACCGGCTGTGAGTCTCCGCCGAACTCCGCAGGAGCCGCGGGCGTGGCGGGCGCGGGGAACGACCCGTCGGAACGGGGATTCGCTCCCGTGCCGGTACCTCGTGACCATCACCGCCTCGTCCGCCTGGACCTCGAACGAGTCGAGCGTTCGACGTTGCGGAGCGCGGATACGGCGGGCACCGCGCGCGTCTCGCTCGAGACCTTCGAGGCGATCGTGGTCGAGTCGCCGTTCCGCGAGGTGCTGCCGAGCTGGAATCTCGACGTTCCCGATGGAGCGCACGCTCTCGTCGAGTTGCGCGTGCGACGGGAGAGCGACGAGCTGTGGTCGCCCTGGCTCTCCGTCGGCGAATGGGGTGACGAACGTCTCGTGACCGATGCGGTCCGGCCGCGTGTGACCGAGTTCGACGGGGGGCGTGTGGCGACGGACATGGTGCGCGCGGACGTCGATCTCGACGCGGCTCAGATGCGCGTGATCGGCTTGATGCGCGAGGACGGCCTGATGCGCGAGGACGGCCTGTTGCGCGAGGACGGCCTGTTGCGCGAGGACGGTCCGGGCAGCGGTGCTGTGGACCCACCGCGCGCGACCGTCGCCGTGCGCCGCGCGACGCTGTGCCTCTCCGTGGGGCGCGTGCCCGTCGCTGCGGTCGCTCGTCCGCGCATCGCTTCCCTGCCGATCGAGCTCGACGTGCCGTTCCACAGCCAGCGCGCCGAGGACCCCGGGATCGCCGGGCGGATCTGCAGTCCGACCTCGGTCGCCATGGTGCTGCAGTTCCACGGCGTCGAGGCCGCGGTCGACGACGTGGCCCGTCGCGCCTACGACCCGCGACACGACATCTACGGCAACTGGCCGCGCAACGTCCAGACCGCTTGGACCTACGGCGTCGCCGGGCACCTCGAGCGTTTCGACGACTGGAGCGCCGTCCGGTCCTGCTTCGAGCGCGGGCTCCCGCTCGTCGTCAGCATCGGCGTCGAGCCCGGACAGCTGACCGGTGCGCCGTACTCGAGGACGACTGGCCACCTGATCGTCCTGCGCGGCTTCGACGCGGCGGGCGACCTCCTGGTGAACGACCCCGCCGCCATCGATGGCGAACGGGGTCGAGCGGTCTACGCGCGCGCGGAGCTCGAGCAGGTCTGGCTCGCTCGCGGGGGGACGGCCTACGTGTTCGAGCCGCGCTGAGTCGACTTCTCGCGAGCGCTCGAGGGGCGCGCGACCGTCAGCTCTTGTGCTTGGGCTTCTTGTAGCGCTTGCCCTTCTCGAAGTAGAGCTTCGCCTGTTCGAGCACGTCGTCGCCGAGCAGGTCCTCGAAGACCTGGGCCTGGAGTTCGGGCTCGGCCTCCCAGCCGGGGATCAGCTCCCAGCCTCCGTCCGCGCGGACGACGACGCCGCGTGTGGCGCGCAGGTGGAACAGATTGGCGAGGAGCTGCGGCGTCTCGTCGCGGTGGTGCGTCAGGAGGAAGCGCGCGAACCCGAAGGCCTGGCGCGCCTGCGGCCCCTGGTAGCTCCCACGGCGCCAACCGGCCAGTTCCTCGAAGTACGGACCCTTGTGGTTGCGGAAGTCCTTGGCGAGATCCGAGGGCCACGACGAGTGCTCGGTGGCGAAGACGAACTGGCTGCGGTACGGGAAGCAGTAGATGCCGCTCAGCAGCTCCTCCTCGAAGTGCCAGTTGAGGCCCATCTGCAGCCAGTAGGGCAGCTCGCCGAAACGCCGGGCGATGGCGAGGTGGGCGAGCCGGTGGACGAGCTCGTTGCGGATGTCCCACTCCTCCTGGCCGTCGAGCGACTCGATCCACATGGCCACGAGCGGCTGCGTCAACGTGAAGCCGGCGAGGCGGCGCGCCGACGACCGCCATTCCTTCAGGTAGGGCTCGGAGCTGGTGGCCTCGTCGAGCAGCACGAGGTACTCCTCCTCGTCCGCCGCCTGGAGCAGGACCAGCGTGCCTTCGTCCGTGGGGTCGGGCATGCGCGAGACGGTCTCGTCCTGTGGGTCGACCTGGGCCGGCGGCCGCGCGGGCAGCTGCTCGTCGACGAGCTCGAGGGTGTCGTGGACCAGCTCGAGTTCCTTCTTCACCTCCGAGCGCTGGCTGTGGGTGAACAAGAGCACCCGACCGTCGTCGGTCAGGTGCACGTTCGCGTCGCGTTCGTCCGCGATCAGAGCCCAGCGGGCGGCGATCCGGCCGACCTCTTCACCAAGCACTTCGGTGATGGTGGCTACGTCGGTCGGGTGCCCTTTCCAGTGCACGACCAATTCATCGGTGATGTGGCTGGTGGTGCCGACGGCGAGGCTCGCGGTGGAGCGCGCGGGGTCCGCGTGGCTGGCGTGGGCGCTCGCGCAGGTCGCGAGGGCGACGAGGAGAGCGGCGGCGGTGGTCGTGGAGCGCATGGAGGGCTGGTCCAAAGTGGTCGATGCGAGAGTCGAGAGAGGCGACGCGTGGCGCGAGAACGGCAAGGTCGGGGCCCTGGAAGGAGCCGCGGTCAGCAACCGAGAGGTGAATCGACCCGTCGGGCGTCCCGGGAAGAGGAGTCGCTGGCGGTATCGGTTCGGATGCGGCTCTGGGGCGGCGAGTGGGGACACCCGGGCCGCACGTGCGCCATCACATAGCGCACCAAGGCCCCGCAGCATCGCTCCAGAAGTGTCGAAGTTCGTCGCCACACCGCGAACGAACACGCCGGCGGCGTGGGCGGTCGGTCGCCGCGGTTCTCCGGCGTGGTTGCACTGCGGCTCTTCGAGGGTGATCCAGGTCCGCGCGAGCGACCGTGGTGGCGGGCGGTCGGCCGGTGCGACCCTCAGCGGTCGCGCTCTCCGCGATCACGGCGTGGAGCCGGCCGCTGGGGGCGTTCGTAGGCGGGCAGCTCGAGCAGTGCCGGGTCGATCGTGGCCAGTGCCGCGTCGAGCCGCTCCACGAGGTCCGTTCGCTCGGCGGCCTCGAGCGCCGCTCGCAGGGTGCGCGAGGTGTCCGACGGCGAGAGGTTGAGGCCGTCCAAGCTGCCCGCGGCCCCCGGCGCCCGCTCGAGCGCCGCGACGAGGAGTTCGGTCGAGCGCTCGAGTTCCCCGGCCTCGAGGGCCAGTCGCGCGCGACCCGCGAGGGCGAGGGCGGCGTAGTGGTCGCTCGACCCCTGGCGTGCGGGTTCGAGCTGGGCCGCGCGCGAGAAGCCCGCTTCCGCACGCTCGTAGGCGCCGATCGCAGCAGCGGTGTCGCGCGTCCGTCGGAAGGACTCGGCCGCGGTGAGGCGCGCGAAGGCGCGGTACCACTCGAGGACCGGACTCGGATCGGTCGCGACGAGCCGGTCGTAGGCCGGTTCCAACCCCGCGGCGCCGCGCTCCTCGAACACGTGACCGCGGAAGCGCGCGTGCACCGCGAACGAATCGGGATAGCGCGCGAGTGCGGCGCGCAGCACCTGCCCGGCCGGTGCGAACGCACCCAGTCGCCACAGGAAGTCGTAGTGCGCGAGCGCGATGTCCTCGGTCGCACCGGGGTGGGCGATCAGGACCGCGCTCGCTGCGTGGTAGTCGGCGAGCCACTGTTCGTCGAAGGGTTCGCCACGGCGGACGGCGCGGTCGATCGCGCGCCTCAGGGCGTCGGCGTGGATGGCGAGCACGGCACTCGCACTCCAGCGCGTATCGCCGGCGGGCAACTTCTCGACGGCCGCGCGCGCCGACTCGAGGGCCAGTTCGCGTTCACCGAGTCGGTGGGCGGCCAGCGCACGTGCCGCGTCCACGCGCCAACCGGTCGCGCCCGCGGTGACGGCGCGCTCGAGTGCCGCGCGCGCGTCCTCGGCCAGGAGGGTTCGGAACTCGCGCGGGCGGCTCTCGTCGTAGGCCAGTTCGAGCGACGCCTCCGCCAGTTCGAGCTGGGCCTCGGCGTCCGTCGCCTCCGCCGCGCGCGCCAGTGCGCCGAGGTCCTCGGGGCTCATGGTCCGGCGCGACGAACGGGCCGCCGTGCGCCAGGCGTCGACGTCGATGGTCGTGCGCGTCTCGTCGAGTCCGCGATGGACCGCTGCCAGCAAGCGCGCCTGGGGCGACTGCTCACCGAGCCGTTCGAGGGCGCCGATCAACGCGCGACGCTCGTCCGAGTCCAGTGCGGCGCGCAGGGACAGGTTGATGAGTCCGATCGCGTCGGCCGACTCGGCCTGGGCCAGTCGCTCGCGCGCCGCCTGGGCCAGCTTCGGATCGAGGTCGTGGATCCCGAGTCGCAAGAGGTCGAGCGACGCGTCCGCGCCGGCGTTCCGCGTGGCGTCGAGCAGGGCCTGGCGCAGGTCGGCCGGGCCCGAGAGGTAGGCGGACTCCACCAACTGGCGGTCGGCGCTGTCGGGGCTCCCGACGCGCTCCACCAGCGAGCGGTCGCCGCGTTCGACGATCGGAGGCGCGTCCTCGCGTTCGGTGATGCCGCGTTCGATGGTGTCGAACACGGACTGCGTGTCGAAGGCGTAGAAGACGTCGTAGGACTCGCTCCCGTCGAGCTCGACCATGATGTGGCGCGGTGCCACGCGCTGACCGTCGAGGAACTTCTCGTAGAGGATCGGCTCGATCCAGATGTGCTCACCGCAGGTCACGGTCCCGAAGCGCGGGCACGGGATCCGGTTGCCGGCCTCGTCGTAGTCGCGCGGGTTGTGCCGGTAGGTCGACGCGATCACGCACACGTACGGTTCGTACAGGGCCGCGATCTCCGGCTGGCGGTAGCGGATGCCGGCGTAGTGCTCGCTGGCGATCTCACCGTCCATGTTCACGCACACGAGGATCGGGCGATTGGTCGCGAGCGACAGAGCGCGCGCGTCCTCCCACGTGCGCTGCCATTCGATCAGCACCGGCTTCGCCCAGTCCGTCGCGGTCGGCGCGTACCACATCTGCTCGCGCGTCAGCCCGCCCGCCGCGCCGTTCGGAGCCGGGGTCGCGCCACCGTCCTGGGCCGCAGGGCTCGAGCCGTTCGCGTCCTCGGCGCCGGCTCGATCCTGTGCGGTCGTTCGCGGCTCCAGGACGAGGCCGGTGAGGGCGATCGCGAGCGTCAGGAGAGCACGACGGTTACGGTTTCGAAGCATGGGCGGATGGAGGTCTCGGACGGTGGTCTGGCCAGTGGATCCGGCCAGGATCTTCGCATAGCCGGTGCGAGCCGACGAGGGAGTCGCTCAGTAGACTTCTTCCCCATGGAAGACGCGCGACACGCTCCGACCGATCGAGCCGGGGAGGGACACGTCTCGACCGACGTCGCCGCGGTGACGGCGCGCATCCAGGAGCGCGGCGCGTTCCTCGCGGACGTGGTTCGCGAACTCGAGAGCGTGCTCGTCGGTCAACGCGCGCTGGTCGACGGCCTGTTGGTCGGTCTGCTCGCCGACGGCCACGTGCTGCTCGAGGGCCTGCCGGGCCTGGCGAAGACCCTCACGGTGAAGTCGCTCGCCCGCACGCTCGGTGGCACCTTCCGCCGTATCCAGTTCACGCCCGATCTCCTGCCCTCCGACCTCGTGGGCACCGAGGTGTTCGACGCGGCGGAGTCGACCTGGTCGGTGCGCGAGGGCCCCGTCTTCGCGAACGTCCTGTTGGCCGACGAGATCAACCGCGCACCGGCCAAGGTCCAGTCCGCGCTGCTCGAGGCGATGGAGGAGCGGCAGGTCTCGTTGGCGGGTGAGACGCGCGCATTGCCGGATCCGTTCTGCGTCCTCGCGACCCAGAACCCGGTCGAGCAGGAGGGGACCTACCCGCTGCCCGAGGCCCAGGTCGATCGCTTCCTGCTCAAGATCGTCGTCGACTATCCGACGCGCGACGAGGAGCGCGCCATCGTCGACCGCATGGGCGCGACGCGGCGGACACCGACCGTGCGCACCGTCGCTCGGACACAGGATCTGCTCGCTGCGCGCGCCGTGCTCGACGACATCTTCGTCGATCCGGTGCTGCGCGACTACGTGGTCGACCTCGTGCGTGCTTCGCGGGATCCGGCCGCGGTCGGGCTTCGTGATCTCGCGGGTCTCGTCCAGTACGGAGCGTCGCCCCGGGCGAGCATCGCGCTCGTCCGGGCGGCGCGCGCGACGGCGTTCCTCGACGGGCGCGGCTTCGTCCTGCCAAAGGACGTCAAGCAGGTCGCGCGCCCGGTCCTGCGCCACCGGTTGACGACGACGTTCGAGGCCGAGGCCGAAGGCGTCACCTCCGAACAAGTTCTCGAGCGCCTGCTCGAAGCCGTCCCCGTTCCCTGACGCGGGCGACGTGAGCCGCATCGAACCCGACGCAGAGGAGCTCGCCGAAGTCCTGGCCGAGGTGCGTCGCATCGCCGCCTGGTCGCGTCGGCGCGTCCGCAGTCAGGTGGCCGGCGGCTACGCGTCGGCGTTCAAGGGGACGGGCCAGGAGTTCGAGCAGGTGCGCGAGTACGTGCTCGGCGACGATCCGCGCAGCGTCGACTGGAACGTCACCGCGCGTCTCGGTCGGCCGTTCGTGAAGACCTTCTCGGAGGAGCGCGACCGCGGCGTCGTCTTCGCCGTGCACGTCGGGCCGAGCGTCGACACCGGCATCGGCGCCACGTCCGTGCGGCGCGCGCTGGCCGCCGTCTGCGCCGCACTCGCCCTCACCGCCGACGACCGCGGCGATCGCGTCGGTGCGGTGCACTTCGGGCGGCGCTTCGCCCACGTGGTTCCGCCCGGACGCGGTGCCTCGCACGCCCTGCGAATCGTGCGCGACGTCCTGGCGCTGCGACCCGCGGACACCGACGGCGAGCGCCCCGTCGGGCACCTCGGCGCCCTCGAACGCGTGCGACGGGCGACCCGGAGGCGTTCGCTCGTCTTCGTCCTGTCGGACTTCACCGAGCCGCTCGACGTGCCCGCCTTCCGGGCCCACGCGCGGCGCCACGACCTGGTCGCGATCCGCGTCGTGCCCGCCGAGCTCGCTCCGGGCGTTCTGCGGGGGCTCGTGCGCCTGGGCGGGAACGACGGCACGCACCCAGAGATCGTCGACGCGGACACGCCGGCGTTCCGGGCCGAGTGGGAGCGGCGCGCTCGCGGACTCTCGGCTCGATTCGCCGAGGACTGTCGGCGCGCGGGCGTCGATCACGTCGAGGTCCCGATTCCGTTCGAGCGCGACCCGGACGCGCTCCTGGCTCCGGTGCTCGAACTCTTCCGAACGCGCGAGGCCCGGCGGTGACGTCCGTGCTCACGTGGGTTCTCGCGGTCGTGCTCGGTGTGGGGCACGCGCGGAACGACGACGCGCGACTCGCCTACGCGGTCCGCGGCGCACCGACGGTCGCGGTCGAGGTGGGCGAGCCGTTCGAGTTGGTGGTGACGCGCAGCTGGAGCGGTGACCTCGAGCCCGAACCCTTCAGCGAGCGCCGCCTGGCACCGCTGCGCGTCGTCGAGGTCGATGTCCGCCGCGATCTCTCGGGCGGCCGCACGGTCGAGACGCGCCGACTGCGCGCCCACGCGTTCGACGTCGGTACGCTCGTCCTCGACGACCTGGTGCTCGTGGCGCGCGACGTCGCGACCGGTGGGGCGGTCGAGGCGCGCGCCGAGCCGCTCGAGCTGACCGTGCGCAGTTCACTGACCGCCGTCGACGACGGCGCGCTCGAGGTGCCGCTCGCTCCGCGCGGACCGGCGCGGCGTTCGATGGTCTGGACCGCGCTCGCGCTGCTGTGTGTCCTCTTCGTCTCGATCGCCGGCCTGGCGCGGGTGCGAACGCGACTCGTCGCGCGCCGCCAGGACCGCGACGCCCGGACCGAACGGGCCGCGCGTCGGGCGGCCGAGCACGCGGCCGCGGTCGCAGCGCTCGTCGGGCGACTCGAACGCCTGGGCGAGCGCGCCGCGCAGGACCTGGACCCGAGCGCCGCCGCGCAGTGGAACGGCGAGCTGTGGTCCACCGCGCGCGAAGCTCTCGGGCTCGTCTGCGGCGTGTCGTTCGCCGAGAGCACCGTCGACGAGGTGGCCAGTGCACTGGAACGCCACGGCGCGCCGGACGTCGTGCGCGAGCTCGTCGGAGTGGGCCGCGCCGTCGACAGGGTGCGTTTCGCGCGCGCGAGCGACGGACCGCGCGAGCGCGCCAGCCGCGTCGAGCGCGCGCGCGCCGCCGTGCAGCTGCTCGAGCGCAGCACTGGCCCGACGGAGCACGCGCCCACGGCCGGAGGCGCCGCGTGAACGCCTGGATGGAGTCGACTTTCGGGTTCTACCTCGTGGACCCGGTCCTGCTCGTGCCCGTGCTGTTCGTCGCGCTCGCCCACGCCGTCTGGCGCGCGCGCGTCCGTCCCTCGGCGCTGCGAGTCGGAGCAGCGAACGCGCTGCTTCCTGGCGAACGGACCACGCCACTTCCGCGCGGGGTGCGGGCGCGACTCGTCGGCGTTCCAGGAGTGGTGCGCGTCCTGGGCGTCGCTTCGATCGCGATCGCCCTCGCGCGACCCGTCGAGCGTATCCCGCGTCCGGTGGTCGAACGCGGCGTCGACATCGCCATCTGTCTCGACGTCTCGTCGTCGATGACCGAGCGCGATCTGGATCCGGACCGCACACGCCTCGAGGTGGCCGTCGACACGGCCCGGAACTTCGCGCGCGCCCGCAGCGACGACCGGATCGCGCTGCTGCGCTTCGCTCGCTTCGTGGACGTCGTGACGCCGCCGACCCTCGACGAAGCCGCCCTCGTCGAAGCGCTCGGAACGCTGCGAACGGTCGAAGCGCAGAGCGACGAGGACGCGACGGGCATCGGGCTCGCGGTGGGGCGCGCGGCGGAGCTGTTGGCCTCTCGCGGTGCCCCGTCGCGCGTGGTCGTCCTGTTGTCGGACGGGATCGAGAACGTGGCCGTCGACGGTGGCCTCGGCGTGACGCCGCGCGACGCGGCGCGCCTCGCCCGCACGCTGGACGTGCGCGTGCACACCATCGTCGTGGGCAGCGGCGGGCCCGACGTCCAACTCGAGGAACGCGACCTGCGCGACCTCGCTGCGCACACCAGCGGGAGCTTCTTCCGAGCGAACGACCGCGACGGACTCGCAGCGGCGTTCGCGGCGATCGACCGGCTCGAGCGCGTCGAGTTGACGTCGCCGCGGTTCGACCTGCGCGAACGCTACGCGGCGTTCGTGGCGGTCGGCCTGGCCCTGCTAGGACTCGCGCGCGTTCTCTCCACGACCGTCCTCGAGGTGCGTCCGTGAGCGTCGTCGAGGTGTTCGAGCACCCGGTGCGACTGAGCGCTCTGGCCTTCGTGCCGGTGGCATTCGTGCTCCTGCGCTGGCTCGACCACCGAGCGGCGGCGCGGCGCGTGCGCGACTTCGGGCGGGCGTCGCTCGCCTTCGCGCCGCCGCGCGGTCGCAGCGCCGCCGCGCGTGCGTTCGCGCTCGTCGGTCTCGCAGCCTGCGTGGTCGCCGCGGCCGACCCGCGCTTCGGCCGGCCCGTGGTTCCGATCGAGGAGCGCGGCATCGACCTCGTGCTGTGCCTCGACGTGTCCCGTTCGATGGGGGCGCAGGACGTGCGGCCCCACCGATTGGCGGCGGCGCGCAGCGAGCTCGAGACGCTCGTCGAGCGGGCTGCGAACGACCGCATCGCGTTGGTGGCGTTCGCCGGCGACGCGCGATTGGTCGCGGCACCCACCACCGACGCCCGTTCGTTGCTCGAGTCGCTGCGAGCGCTCGACACGGACGACGACCTCGCGGGCGGTACCGACCTCGGAGCAGCACTCGAGGTCGCCGCGAACGTCCTCGCGTCGAGGCGCGACGGGGACGACGACGCCGAGGCCGAAGCGTCCCGGCCCGCGGCCGTCGTCCTGGTGACCGACGGCGAGGACCACGGCGGCTCTGGGCGCGAGGTGGCCGAGCGTCTCGCCGAACGCGAAGTCGCGGTGCACGTGATCGGCGTCGGGTCCGAGCGCGGTGCGAAGATCCCGAACGCGGACGGCACCGGCTTCGTCCGCGATCGCGACGGCGTCGAGGTGGTCACGGCGCTCGGGCGGACGTCGCTCGAGAGCCTGGTGCGCGCGGGCGCCGCCGGCAGTTCGCTGCGGTTCGTCGAGTCCGAGCGCGGCAGCGCGGGTCGAGCGCTCGCGAACGGGCCGCTGGCCGATCTCGCGCGCGCGGATCTCGGCGATCGGGAGCGGCGCGAACGTCCGGTCCGATTCCAGTGGTTCCTCGGCGCGGGGCTCGCGTGCCTCCTCTTGGGCCGAGCGCACGGAGGACCTTCACGGATGGTCGTGTCGGGTCTGGAGGTCGTGCGATGAGCCGGGCTGCGAAGGTGCCCTCCTGGGCGCAGCGGGGAACGCTCTTGGCGCTGCTCGTGCTCACGGGCTGTGCGCAGCGGGGCGCGGTGCTCGATCTCCACGCGCGGGGCGCGGCGGAACTCGAGGCCGGGCGCGCGACCGCCGCGTCCGCCCTGCTCGAGCAGGCGCTCGATCTCGTGGCACCCGAGCGCCGGAGCGACCACCTGGACCTCCTGCACGATCGCGCGTTGGCCGCTCTGCGTGCGGACGAACTGGCGACCGCGGAGTCCGTCGCACGCGAACTCGTGGCCGCGGACGATCGCGCGCGCGTCGCGGACGGGTGGCTCGTGATCGGAGCGGTTCGGGCGCGGCGCGCGGACCGCGCCCGCGCGCAGGCCGAGGGACCCGAGGCCGAGCCGTTCGCCTTCGACGCCGCCATCGCGCTCGCGAACGAGGCGCAGGCGGCGTTCGCGTCCGCGGTGCTCGTGCGCGGCGGGTGGTCGGCCGCGGCGCGCAACGTCGAGCGCATGGCCGCGCGCAGCGAACGCTGGACGCGCGAGCGCGACGCCGCCGAGCCCGCGGCGTCCGTGGTCGCCGCGGACGGCACGCCGAACGTCCAGCTGGTACCGACCGACGACGGCTCGGGGACCGCACCCGCGACGGGCGAGGACGCTGCCACCGATACCGCGCGCGCACCGCTGGGGGCACTCGGCGACGACGAACTCGCGCAACTGCTGGAGGCGCTCGTGCGAGCCGAACAGGACAAGCTCGACGCGCGCGCACAGCGGCGGCGGTCGACGGGCACCGATGTGGAGAAGGACTGGTGAGCGACGTGATCTCGATGCTCTGTGCGCTGTGGCTCTGGACCGGCGTGGCGACACAGGACCCCGGACCCGGCGGCGCGAGCGCGGAGAACGAGCACGTGCGGTTGCTGGCCTCCTTGGATCCGGCCGAACCGTTCGTGTTCGAGCCGTTCACGCTGCGTCTCGAGCTGCTCGTCGAGCGGTCGTTCCTGGACGAACGAGTGATCGCGCCGTCCCTGCGCGTACTCGACGTTCCGGCGCTCGTGTGGACGGGCGTCGGGGACGCCGTCGGCCTGGACGGTCGGGCCGACGGTGGCGAGCTCGTGCGACTGCCGAGCGAGAGCGACGAGGCGCGCCTGTCGATCGCGCTCGACGGCGTCACGGCGTCGGCGCGACGCGACGCGGATCGCGAGTTGGACGGCGCGACGTGGGCGGTCTTCGCGGTCGAACTCGAGCTGCGCGCCGACGGGCCCGCTGCACTCGCAGACCTCGCGCCGCGCGCCGAGCTCGCTGTGGCCGACCACTTTCGAACGGACCTGTTCGGCGAGCGGGTGCCCCTCGATCGGCGCGCCGTCCTGGTGCGCGCGGACGCCGCGTGGCGACCGCTGCTGCGCCCGTTGCCGACGGATGGCGCGCCGCTCGGCTTCGAGGGCGTGGTGGGGGCGTTCGAGCTGGAAGGGGGCGACGTGCGGCCCGGCGAAGTGGAGGTGGACGCGAAGTTCGAGGTCGGTCTGCGCGTCGTCGGTGAGCGCAATCTCGACCTGGTGCGTCGCGCGCCTCCGAGGCCCGTGGACGACACGGACGTCCATTTCCTCGGCGTGCGTGCACGGACGGAGAGCGACGCACTCGAGCTGACCTACGAGTTCGTCGCCGTCGCAGCCGGGCCGCGGCGTCCACTCGAGTTCGAGCTCGACTTGTTCGAGCCCGGTGCCGGCTACCGCACGCTCGCGGCCTCGGTCCAGATGCCGGTCGTGCTGCCGGGACCGAACGGAGCGGGCGGAGCCGACGTGCCGGGAGCACGGGACGCAGAGGTGCCTGCGGAGCACCACGGTTCGGAACCGGCGGGCGACGACGACGGACCGTTCGCGCTGTTGGCCGTCGCCGCCTTCGGGCTGTTGGTCGTCGCGGGTGTTCTGGTCGCGCGTGCACGCTCGCGGCGCACGCCCGTCGATCCGCGCGTTCTCGCGGCGGACGAGGCCGCGCGCGCGGCGAACGGCGCCTGGCCCGCGCTCGGGGCCTACGTGCGCACGCGCCTCGATCTTCCGGCCGCCGCCGAGCAGGGGCACGGCGTCGCGCTGGCTCTCGTCGGCGCTGGCGTGGAAGTGGAGTTGGCGCAACGTGTCGAGGACGGACTCGGCGCGGCGACGGCGGCGCGCTTCAGTGGCGCCCGTGTTCCCGACGGCGGCGAGGCGTTGCTCGACGCGGTGCGGCGCGCACTCGCCGGGGCGGACGCGGGGACCAGATAGACGGCGTCGATCAGCCCTTCGCCGCGGTCGCGCCCTCGCGGTGGAACAGGCGGTAGACGGCGGGCACGAGGAAGAGCGACAGCAGCGTCGAACCGACCAGTCCGCCGACGACCGTGCGCGCGAGCGGCGCCTGGGCGTCGGCACCCTCGCCGATCCCGAGCGCGAGCGGCAGCAGCGCCAACACCGTCGTCGACGTGGTCATCAGGATGGGGCGCAGGCGGCGGCGACCGGCCTCGGCGACGGCAGCGTTCACGTCGAGGCCGCTGGCGACGAGTCGACTCGACTGGTCGACGATGAGGATCGCGCTGTTGACCACGATCCCGCCCAGCATGATGCAGCCGATGAACGTCTGGATGTTGAACGTGGTCGCCGTCAGGAAGAGGGTCACGAACACGCCCGCCGCCGCGACCGGGACCGAGACCATGACCACGAGCGGATCGCGCAGGGACTCGTACTGGCAGGCGAGAACCATGTAGACGAGCGCGAGGGCCAGGAGCAGCGACACGATCAGTTCGCGGAAGGCCTCTTCCTGCTCCTCGACCGAGCCGGCGACGACGACCTCGTACCCGCTGGGCCGCGCGATCTGGTCGAGTGCCGCCTGGACGTCGGTGGCCACCTCGCCCGTCGAACGCCCGGCGACACCGGCGGTGACCACGACGAGACGCTGCTGGTTGCGGCGTTCGATGAGGAGCGGGCCGCGCCCGGCCTCCGTCGTGACCAGGTTCCGTAGTGCGACCGGTTCGCCGCTCGGCGTGCTGAGCGTGAGGTCGAGCACTTCGTCGAGCGTGCGTCGGGGCGCGTCCGCGAGCTGGAGCAGGATGCGGTACGAGTCGCCGCTGGCGCGGTACTCTCCGGCGTTGGAACCGGCCACCGCGGTGCGTAGCGCATCGGACACGTCGCGAACCGTCAGTCCCACGTCGGCGACCTTGGCGCGGTCGATCGCGATCCGCTGCTGCGGCGTTCCCGCGTCGCGGCTCACGTCCACGTCGGTGATGCCCGGCACCTCGGCCAGCGCCTCCGCGGCGGCCGCCGCCAGCGCGTCGAGTGTCTCGAGTTCGTAGCCGCGAACCTCGACCTCGATGCCTTCCTGGGTGTCGAGCACGCGCTCGAGCAGGAACTGACCCTGGGGCCCGCGCGTGCGGACGACCATGCCGGCGACCTGACCGGCGAGACTGGCGCGCAGCTCGTCGGCGATCTGCACGTTGGAACGCGACCGCTCCAGCACGGGGACGAGCGTCATGCTGATCTCGCCGCGCGAAGAGGCCTCGGGATTGCGACCGCTGGCACCCACCGTCACGACGGACGACACGAGCTCGGGCACCTGGGGCAGTACGAGTTCCTCGAGCTGGCGTGTTTGGCGATCCACCAGGTCGAGGCGCGTACCGATGTCCATCTCGCCGGTCACGCGCACCTCGCCCTCGTCGCTCGGGGGCAGGTACTCGGTGCCGATGTACGGGACGAGGAAACAGCTCGCCGCGAGGACGAGGGTGGCGCCGCCGACGGTCGCGAGGGGCCGGCGCAGGACCACGTCGAGCGCCCGGCGGTAGACGCCCTCGAGTCCCGCGAAGGCCCGCGCGGCCGCGCGCGAGAGTGCGTTCGACTCCGCGCCCTCGCGTCCGTCGCTGTCGCGCAGGAGTCGCGACGAGAGCATCGGGACGAGGCTGAGGGCCACGAGCAGCGCGACGACGAGCGCGAACACGATGACCTCCGCCAGCTCGCCGAACAGCACGCCGGACGCTCCGCGCACGAAGGCCAGCGGCAGGAAGATCACGAGGGTGGTGAGCGTGCTGGCGACGATCGCCGACGCCACCTCGTTCGTGCCTTCGACCGCAGCCACGTCGATCGCCTCGCCCTGCTCGCCCCGGCGCCGGAAGATGTTCTCGAGCACGACCACCGAGCTGTCCACCATCATTCCCACGCCGAGGGCGAGTCCGCCGAGCGTCATGAGGTTCAGCGTCATCCCGGTCAGGTACACCAACGCGAACGTGCCGACGACCGAGATCGGGATCGCGACCGAGATCACCGCGGTGCTGCGGACGTTGCGCAGGAAGAACAACAGCACCAGGACGGCGAGTCCGCCGCCGTAGAGCACCGAGCGCGCGACGTTCGAGATCGAGCGCTCGATGAAGTTGCCCTGGTTCGAGACCGGCACGACGTGCAGCTGCGGATAGGCCGCGTTCACCGACTCGATCTGATCGAGGATCCGTTTGGAGACTTCGACGGTGTTCGCGTCGGCCTGCTTGCGGATCGCGACGCGCATGCCGCGCTGACCGTCGACGCGCACCAGTCGGGTGAGTCGCTCGTACGTGTCGACGACCTCGGCCACCTGCCGCAGGGTGACGACCGTGTCGCCGCGACTGAGCACCACGGTGTCGCGGATCTCCTCGAGGTCGACGAACTCGGCCGGCGCGCGCAGCGTGATCTCGTAGCGTCCCTCCTCGAGGCGTCCGGCGGGGCGGTCGAGGTTGGCGTCGCGCACCGCCTGGAGGACCGTGTCGAGCGGCAGTCCGAGGGCGTTGATCCGCGCGGGGTCGAGCTCGATCCGCACCTCGCGGTTGAAGCCGCCCCACACGTCGACCTGGGCCACGCCCGGAACGCGCGCGAAGCGGTAGCGCACCTGTTCCTCGACCAGGCGGGTGAGCTCGACGGGGTCGAGGTCGCTCGCGATGCCGAGGATGACGACGGGGAAGCTGGCGACGTCGAACTTCGACACGCGCGGCCGGCCCACGTCCTCGGGCAACTCGTCGATCTCGCCCTCGATCTGGGCCTGCAGTTCGATCGACGCGGCGTCGAGGTCGGTGCCCCACACGAAGCGCGCGCGGACCGTGCTGCTGCCCTCGGACGACTCCGAGCTGATCTCCTCGACTCCCGGCACCGTCGCGATCACCTCCTCGATGATCTGGGTGACGAGGCGTTCGACCACCTCCGGACTGGCGCCTTCGAGCTCGGTTCGCACCGAGACGGTCGGAAGTTCGACCGCCGGCAACAGGTCGATGCGCAGGCGGTCGAGGGCGACGATGCCCAGCACCACCACGATCAGCGTGGCCATGGTCGTGAAGACCGGCCGCGCGACGCTGGAACGAGCGAGGTTCATCGGGCGGGCGGAGGCGTCGCGCCGGGGGAGTCGGTCGCGGCGTCCGGCGTCGGGTCCGGCGTCGTCGAGGGCCGTGGCGTCGGGCGTTCGACCGCGCCCGATGTCCGGGCGTCGGTGCGGCGCTGGCGCACGGCGACCGCGGCACCTTGCTCGCACAGCTCCTGCCCCAGCGTCACGACCTCGTCGCCCGCGTCGAGCGCACCGTCCGCGACGCGCAGCTCGACGCGGTTCCCCGTGCGGATGCCGACGTCGACCGGGATCCAGCGCACGGTGGACGTCGCCCCGTCGAGCGCGAAGAGTCCGACGTCGCCGCTGCGTTCGGTGAGCGCGTCGGCGGGGGCGCTGAGGACGTCCTCGACCGTCTCGAGTTCCAAGGTCGCGCGCACGAACATGCCCGGCTTGAGGCGCAGGTCGGTGTTCGCGACGAGCAGCTCGACGCGCGCCTGGCGGGTCGAACTGCGGAAGACGGGGGCGATGCGCTCGACCCGCCCTTCGAAGCGATCGTCGGGATAGCCGTCCGCGACGAGCTGGGCCTTCTGGCCGACCGCGAGTCGCGCGTAGTCCCGTTCTGGAACGTCGACCACGCACACGAGTGGATCCAGCCTGACGATCGAAAGGAGCGGCGCGTTCGCGGCCACGTTGCCGCCTTCGTCCAGATAGCGCGCGGCGACCACCCGTTCCTCGTCGTCCCCGTCCCAGTTCGCGGTGACCAACGTGTCGGCCAGTCGCAGGTGCACGGACTCGAGTGCGGCTTCGGCGCGTTCGATGCCGGCGTCGGTGACTTCGAGCCGCGCGGAGGCCGCCAGTTCCGAGGCCAGCGCGGCATCGAGCTGCGAGGCCGACGCCAGCCCTTCCTCGCCGAGCGAGCGCGCGCGCTCCAGGGCGCGGCGTGCGATCTCGAGGGCGCTCGCCGCTTCCGAACGACTCGCGCGCGCGACGGCGAGGTCGGCTTCGACGCGGCGGACGTCCTGCACGAACTCGGCATCGTCGATGCGCGCGACCACTTGGCCGCGCGCGACGGACTCGCCGAGTTCGACCTCGAGTCGCTTCAGGCGGCCAGCGATCTTCGACGCGGCCGTGAACTCGGCCGCTGGTTCGAGGGTGCCGCTGAACGTGCGCCGCAGCACCAGGTCGCCGCGCTCGATCGCTCCGACCTCGACGGGCACCGCCGAGCGCTGGGCGGCCGTCCCCGGAGCGCCCGGATCGAGGGCCTCGAAGCGCTGCTGGAACAGGAGGCCGAGACCGACCAGGACGGCCAGGACGACGAGCGTGGTGAGGAGCGATCGGGGCACTGGCGTTGCGAGGGGAGGGGGGGCGCGTGGTCGACGGTGCCGCCCGCTTCGGCGCGAGGAATCGAGGGGCTTCGCAGGGCGAGGGTCTTCGAGAGGCCCTGCGGGGCAGAGTCGGCCGGTGGCGCGATTCTCCGCGCGCGATGGTGCCACTTCCCGGGCCGTCACGCGCTCGTCGACCGTTGGGTCGGACGCGTCGATCGCGGGTCGGGCCGGGTGCTCGCCGACGCCCAAGACCCTAGCCCGAGCACGGGAGCTCGGAGCCGCGTGAAAGGGCCCGCGGCAGGCGCCCCTCCGCGGGAGTCCCGCAGCTGGCCGATCGGAGGCGTTCGCGCCGTCCTCGGACGACGGCCGCCGTGGCGGCGCGCTGGTCCAGCAGGCCCAGGGAGCGGATCGAGGGGGCGCGCGTCCCAGCGCGAAGGTCGGCGCCGCGACGAGGTCCCTCGGAGCGGTTGGAACGGCGACGGTCGGCGGGCCGACGGAAGGGCTCGGTCGCGACGGTCGGCGTCACAACGGCCGGTGTCTCCGGCGCCAGCGTCTCCGGCGCCAGCGTCTCCGGCGCCAGCGTCTCCGGCGTCAGCGTCTCCGGCGCCACTGTCTCCAGCTCCCCCCGCGCCCGCGGGCCGCGCCTGCCACAGCGCGATCCACGGGAAACCTGGCGAGGAAGCGCGTCAGCCCTCAGACTCGCGGCACTCGGACCTGCGGTCCTGACCGCGAGGTCCGAACCGACGGGAGCCCGTGCCCGATCAGGTGACCCGTCATGTCCTTGCTGCTCGACCCGAACCGATTCGCCGTCCTGCGACGCCTGAAGGCGGCCTACCCGATCATCCGCGCGGAGTACGAGGCGCTCGAGCCCGAGGCCTGGGCCCCCTGGCCCGACACCAGTGCCTACTCCGGTGACTGGACGCTGTTCATCCTCTTCATGTCCGCTGCGCCGCAGAGCCTGCAGTACGCGGCCGACGAGCATCAGCGGCGCTGTCCGCGGACGATGGAGTTCCTTGCCGCCAACCCGTCGATCCACTCGGCCGGCTTCTCGCGGATGGAGGCCGGCTGTCGCATCGCTCCGCACGTGGACCTCAAGCCGGACACCCAGCTGCGCGCCCACCTCGCGCTCGACGTGCCGGCCAACTGCGGCTTCCGGCTCGGCGACGCGCAGCACACCTGGACCACCGGCGAGGTCACGGTCTTCGAAGGCCTGATCGACCACGAGACGGCCAACTTCGGCACGGCGAAGCGCGACGTGATGTTGGTCGACTTCTGGCTCGAGCCGGACGAGTTGGCCTACTCGCGCAGCGTGACGCGCACCGCCGATCCGCGCTTCTTCACCGCCGGCGGCGGCGCGGGCTGAGCGACGCTCGATGCGGGCCGCGCGAGGGCTGGCCGTGAGGTCTGGCCGCAAGGTCTGCCCGCGAATTCTGACGGTGGGGCCACGGACCAGGCTCCGGTACTCGGCTCCACGAACCCGCTGCGCAAGCCCGCTCCGCAACGAGAAACGCCCGGCGCGATCGATGGATCGCGGCCGAGCGTTGAAAGGTGGCTCCTCGGGTAGGACTCGAACCTACGACCTAGCGGTTAACAGCCGCGCGCTCTACCAACTGAGCTACCGAGGAACACGGGCCAGAAAGATAGCTGCCGCAGCGGCGCTGTCAAGCCGACCATGTGGTGTCGGACCCGCCTGCGGGGTCCGAGCGACCACGCTCTGGTTCGGCCGCGGGACCGAAGCTGCTGGAGTCGATCCGGACGGGATCGCGCGCGATGCGGTCGAGTCGCAGGTGGGGGATCCAGCCGGCGGCGTCGAGGCCCTCGTCGGGTGCGCGCTCGTCCGTGACGAGGCCCAGACTCGCCGCGGCCCAACCGACGACGCGGCGCGGATCGACGCCGTTCGCGCGCAGCTCGGCCAGGGGCGGGGATCCGGCGCGCTTGGACAGCCTCTCGCCCTCGGAGTCCAGGACCAGGGGGACGTGGCACCAGCTGGGCCGCGCGAGACCGAGCGCGTCCTGGAGCAGCTCCTGGCGGGCACTGCTCGGAAGGAGATCCTCCCCGCGCACCACGAGGTCGACACCCTGGCGCGCGTCGTCCACCACCACCGCCAGCTGGTAGGCGATGGCGCCATCCCGGCGCAGCACGAGGAAATCGCCGCACTCGGCCGCGGGGTTCGCGATCACCGATCCGTGGATCTGGTCGACGATCTCGCGCGGGCCGGGTGGCACGCGAAAGCGCACTCCGGCAGCGCGCCCGCTCGCCCGCTCGGCGGCGGCGGGGTCCTGGTACCGGTCGCGGCAGGTGCCGGCGTAGGGGACTTCGTCGCCCGTGGCGTGCGGGGCATCGAGGGCTTCGAGCAGCTC
The DNA here is from genome assembly GCA_007750655.1 of Rohdeia mirabilis. Classification (GTDB taxonomy): domain Bacteria; phylum Planctomycetota; class UBA1135; order UBA1135; genus Rohdeia; species Rohdeia mirabilis. Next base: position 2,845,037 of record CP036290.1, on the reverse strand, counting down.
GCGACGGGTGCAGACGCAGGCGAACGCGGCGCCCGCTCGGAGCAACTGATCGATCGCTGAGTGGTACGGAGCGAGATCCGTCGACTGCACGAGGACGGGACCGTCCCAGTCGAGTCCGAGCCACTCGAGATCGGCGCGCGCGGCGTCGTCCCACTCGGGCCGGCTGCGGCCGCGGTCCAGGTCCTCGATCCGCAGCCGCACGCGACCGCCGCGCGCGCGCGCGACCCACCAGGCGGCCAGGAAGCTGCGCGCGTGGCCCAGGTGCAGGAGGCCGGTCGGGCTCGGGGCCAGGCGCGTCGTCGGCGAGGCGCCGGCGGGCGGCGCGCCCACTCCCGCCGCGCTCGAGGCACCGGTTCCAGGCAGCTCGGGGCCGGTGCCGCTGCCGGTGGGCGGGCTAGACTTCCCGGCGGGGTTCGTCCCCGCTGCGCGTTCGCCGTCCCGCCGAAGGGGGTCGCGGGCGCTGCCCGATGGGTCGAACGACGATGCACACACGCGAAGGAGGAGGGCTTTGGACGCGCCGCAGCGCGCGCTCGAGTGTAGCGCCGCGCGCCGGCCTGGCCCTGGTCGCCGCGTTGGTGGCGGGCGCCTGTGCGAAGAGTCCGAGCCCGCCTCCTGGCGGCGGTCCGTCGGGCGCTCCGTCCGCGCCAGCGCTCCTGCCCGGCGCGAACGTGCTCTTCATCACGGTCGACACGTTGCGCGCCGACCGTCTCGGGCCCTACGGCTTCGACCGCCCGATCTCACCCGCTCTGGACCGTCTCGCGGCCGAGGCGGTGGTCTTCGACGAGGCCCAGTCGTCCACGTCGTGGACGCTCCCGGCCCTCGCGACGCTGATGACGTCGCACCCGACGTCGACCCACGGGGCTTGGGACTTCGAGTCCCCGCTCGACGAGTCGTACACGACCCTGGCCGAGATCCTGGCGTCGAACGGGTACGACACGGCGGCGGTCGCCAGCCACGTCTTCCTGGGCCGCGAGTTCGGTCTGGCCCAGGGCTTCACGCACTTCGACGACGACCTCGTCCAGCAGATCGAGCTGTCGCACCTGGCCGTCACGTCGGACGCGGTCACCGAGCGCGGCGTGCGCTTCGTGGAACGCAAGGCGGCGGCGAGGGCGGCCGGCGTCGACGACACGCCGTGGTTCCTGTGGCTGCACTACTTCGACCCGCACCACACCTACTTCGCCCACACCGACTTCCCCTTCGGCGACAGCGAAGAGGATCGCTACCTGAGCGAGATCGCGTTCACGGATCGCGCGATCGGGCGCGTCCTCGACACGCTGCGCGCGACCGGCTCCGAGGCCGACACCATCGTCGTGTTCACCGCCGATCACGGCGAGGAGTTCGGTGACCACGGCGGCCTCTACCACGGATTGACGCTGCACCGCGAAGTCGTGCGCGTGCCGCTGATCGTGCGCGTCCCGGGAGTCGCGGCGCGTCGCGAAGCAGCAGCCGTCGGGATCGGCGACGTGCTGGGGACGGTGCTCGAAGTGGTCGGGGTCGAGCCGCGCAACGAGCTGTCGGGTCGCAGTCTCGTGCCGGCGTTGAAGGGCGAGCCGCTCGACGACGCCCCTGTGATCGCGGAGCTGCGGCGCACGGTCGACGCGCGCTTCGACGCGCTCCTCGTCGGGCCGTGGAAGCTGATCCGCGATCGCGGCGAGGCAGGCACGCTCGAGCTCTACGAGCGTCTCGTCGATCCGACCGAGACGCTCGACGTCGCCCACCGCCATCCGGGCACGGTCCTCGAGTTGGCGGAGTCGCTCGACGCGCTCGTGCAGCAGGCCGAAGTGGCCGGAAGCGGATTTGGTCGCCAGCGGCGCGGCGTCGGTGCCGACATGGCCCAGGCGCTCGAGGCGCTGGGCTACGTGGACGGCGTCGCGCCCTCGCCCGCGGACGGTGCGTCGGGCGAACCGGACGGCGAACCGGACGGCGATCTGGACGGCAACGGAGCCGGCGATGGCCGCTGATCGCACCCTCGTTCTCGCGCGGATCGGACTCGCCGTGGTGTTCGGCGTGGGGTTCGCGCTGTTCGTCGTGCGCAACCTTCCCGAGGATCCGGCGCCGCCCGAGCCCACGGTGCACCGGACCGCCTTCGCGGACGGCACGACCTGGTCCGAGGTCTGGTTCCTGGACGGCGAACGACACGGAACCACGAGCACGTTCTGGGAGGACGGCCGGCCGGCGACGCTCGACACCTACGACCGCGGTCGACTCGACGGCGTCTCGCGCGCGCACTACGCGAACGGTCGGATCAAGCACGAGGGCCAGTACGTCCTCGGCTACGCGGACGGGCTGTGGCTGCGTTGGTACGAGAACGGTCAGCTGCGCTCGCGCGGCGAGTACGACACAGGTTTGGCCGTCGGCCCGTGGACGTACTGGTTCGACAACGGCGTCGTCTACATGGAAGCCGTCTGCAAGGGGGGCGTGGTCGACGGCCCCGTGCGCATCCACCATCCCATCGGCACGCTGATCGGCGCCGGTCGCATGCACGGCGTGCTGCGCGAAGGGACGTGGGAGACCTGGTACTACAGCGGCGAGCGCGAAGGTCGACTCGAGTACGAGAACGGTCGCCTGCACGGTCCCTGTCGCTATTGGCGCGTCGACGGCAGCTACGACACCGCGCGCAGCGGCATCTACGAGCACGGCGAGCGCACCGGTCCGCTGGACGAAGCGGCTGCGGCAGGCGTTCCCGTTGATCTCGAACGACCGCGCTGACGAACGACTGCCGTGGGCGGCGCGGTGGGGTGCGCGGTGGGGGGGCGCCGGACCGTCGACCGACTTTCGAGGTGCGGCGAGGAGTACCGTCGACGCGTGACCTGTTGGCCGCTCGGGAGGCCGCCCGACGAACAGGGCCCCGACAAGAGGCGCCCCGACGAACAGCGCCCCGGCGGAACGAGTCCGCCGGGGCGCCTATGGGGCGCTCGGACCGCCTCTCGATCCGAGCGTGCTCCAAATCTACCGCCTAGTAGCGGTAGTGGCTCGGCTTGTAGGGGCCTTCGATCGGAACGCCGATGTAGTCGGCCTGTTCCTTGGTCAGGGTCGTCAGCTTCGCCCCGAGCTTGTCGAGGTGCAGGCGCGCGACCTTCTCGTCGAGGTGCTTGGGCAGCACGTAGACGGCCTTGTCGTAGTTCTCGCCATTCTTGAACAATTCGATCTGGGCGATGACCTGGTTCGAGAAGCTGGCGGACATCACGAAGCTCGGGTGACCGGTGGCGCAGCCGAGGTTGAGCAGGCGACCCTCGGCCAGGACGATCACGGAGTGTCCGTCGGGGAAGGTCCACTGGTCGACCTGGTTGCCGTGCTCGACCGGGTTCTTGATGTTGACCTTGACGATGCCCTTGGTCTTCTCGAGCTGGGCCATGTCGATCTCGTTGTCGAAGTGGCCGATGTTGCCGACGATGGCGTTGTGCTTCATCTTCGCCATGTGGTCGGCGGTGATGATGTTGAAGTTGCCGGTGGTCGTGATGAACACGTCGGCCTCTTCGAGCACGTCCTCGAGGCGCGTGACCTCGTAGCCCTCCATGCAGGCCTGCAGGGCGCAGATCGGGTCGATCTCGGTGATCATGACGCGGGCGCCCTGGGCGCGCAGCGACTGGGCCGAGCCCTTGCCGACGTCGCCGTAGCCGCACACGACCGCGATCTTGCCCGAGAGCATGACGTCGGTGGCGCGCATGATGCCGTCGACGAGGCTGTGACGGCAGCCGTAGACGTTGTCGAACTTCGACTTGGTCACGGAGTCGTTCACGTTCATCGCCGGGAAGGGCAGCTTGCCCGCGCTCTGCAGTTGGTACAGACGCAGCACGCCGGTGGTGGTCTCCTCGGTGACGCCCTGGATGGAGTCACGGGTGCGGGTCCAGTGACCGTTGCTCGTCTCGAGCGACTTGCGCAGCGTGGCGAGGAAGACCTTCCACTCCTCCGAGTCGCTGTCCTTCGTCGCCGGGACGCCGGTCGCTTCCCACTCGGCGCCCTTGAGCACCATCATGGTCGCGTCGCCACCGTCGTCGAGGATCATGTTCGGCAGCACGCCGTCGCCCCAGTTGAGGGCTTGCTCGGTGCACCACCAGTACTCTTCGAGGGTCTCGCCCTTCCAGGCGAAGCACGGAACGCCCTGGGGGTTGTCGACGGTTCCCTTCGGGCCGACGACGACCGCCGCCGCGGCCTGGTCCTGGGTCGAGAAGATGTTGCACGAGGCCCAACGCACTTCGGCGCCGAGCTCGACCAGGGTCTCGATGAGGACCGCGGTCTGGATCGTCATGTGCAGCGATCCGGTGATCCGCGCGCCCTTGAGGGGCTTGGAGCTTCCGAACTCCTCGCGCAGCGACATGAGGCCGGGCATCTCGACCTCGGCCAGGTTCATCTCGTGGCGACCGAGCTTGGAGAGCGCGAGGTCCTTGACCTTGTACTGGAGCTTCGTGGTGGTGCTGGTGGACATGTGTCGGTGGGGTAGGGCGACCCGAGTGGGGCGCCGGTCGGTTCGGGTGAAGCGGTTGGTTCGGGGCGCGCCCGACGTCGAGCGCGCTGGATGGTCGTGCGGCGGACCGCGCGGTCAGACGGGTTCGGGCGGTCGTTCGCCGCGCACCAGGTACAGGGGCAGCGAGGCCGACTCGCCTCCGGGACCCACGGGTTCGTAGCGGTCCTCGACCGCGTCGATGACCACGTTGACGAAGCCGCTGCGCTCCATGGCGCGCGTGACGTCCGTCGGTGCGATGCCGAGGAAGCGATCGCCCAAGGCCTCGTGGATCCAGGTCTGGGTGTGGGGGAAGAGCTCGAGCACCACCGCGCGGCCACCGGGTCGCACGACGCGGCGCATCTCGGTGAACGCGTGCTCGAGGTCCGCCAGGTGGTGCAGCACCATGCCCGCGACCAACGCGTCCACCTCGCCGTCGGCGATCGGCAGCAGGTCGAGGTCGCCGACGCGGAACTCGAGATCGAGTCCACTGTCGGCGAGTCGTTCGCGGGCCTGCTCGAGCATGGCTTCGGAGCGATCCACGCACACCACGCGCTCGACGAGTCCGACGAGCGGCTGGGTCATGTAGCCGGTTCCGCACCCGAGGTCGGCGACGGTCAGTCCGCGCGCGGCCGCGAGGTGGGCGGCGGTGCGCTGGCGCGCCTGGCCGCTCGAGAAGCGCACGGCGAGCTTGTCGTAGTCGCCCGCGACGCGATCGAAGAAGTCGGCCCCGCGTTGGCGCTCGGCCAGCACGCCGTCGAGTCGCGCGAGGTCCGCGGCGTGCTCGGGCATGTCCGCCAGGCTCTCCTCGAGCGCGCTCCACACGCGGCCGATCAGGTCGTTGCCGCGTCCGGCGAGCTTCAGGTGCGTGTGCTTGCCGACGTGGCGCTCAAAGAGGAGTCCGATCTCGCGCAGCTGGCGCAGGTGGTTGCTGACGCGGCTCTGGGCCAGGCCGAGCGCCCGCGCCAGTTCGCCGACCGTGAGCTCCTCGCGCCGCAGGAGCGCCAGCATGCGCAGGCGGGTTCCGTCGGCCAGAAGGCGCAGGAGGGTCGGGAGGGCGGGGGTCGCGGTGGCGGCCATGCGGGCAGTATCGATCATCACGTCATGAAGTGGTGATATGAATCGTGAATCTTCCCCCAAGAGGGTCTGAGGGGCCCCAGGAGGCCCCTCGGGGCCCGTGGGAGCCCTCGCGCCGGGGCCGCTGCGCTCGACGGGGCGTGGGGCGGGCGGCCGGGGCGGGCTCGAGCGCCAGCACAGGTTTCCGGCCACGGGCATTGCCGCGCCCGATTCGCGCTCTAGAATTCGCCTTGCAGTTGAGATTCAGTCTCAACCCGAGCGAGAAACACCCCACGTGGAATCGTCCTCCGAGATCCCGTCGCCCACCGCGTCGACGCCCGCACCCGTGACCGCCGCGGGTTCCGTCGCCGCACCCGTCGCAGTCTCGAACGCGAGCTCCGCCGGTGCACCCGCGACCGTTCCCGTGTCCGAACTGGTGAGCGGTGCCAGCGGGCGACTCGTGGGGATCGGCGGCGCGCGCGCCTTCCGTCGACGACTGATGGAACTGGGCCTCGTGCCGGGCACGCTCGTGCGCGTCGTGCGGCGTGCGCCCATGGGGGGCATCGTCGAACTCGAAGTGCGTCGGTGTCGGATCTCGCTGCGACTGGTCGAGGCGCGCGACCTGACGGTGGAGCCGGCGTGAGTGGTCCTTCGATCACAGGCTGCGGCTCGCCCGGATCGGCGAGCAGCGGCGCGTCCGGTTCGAAGGACTGCGGAGCGGCGAACGGCCTCGTGCAGATCGAGATTCGCGAGCGCGCGCCGCTCGTGGCCGTCGCCGGCAATCCGAACACGGGCAAGACGACGCTGTTCAACCGTTTGACCGGGCACCGCGCCAAGGTCGGCAACTACCCCGGCGTGACGGTCGAGCGCCTCGAAGGGCGACTGCAGCTGCCCGGCGTCGCGCGCACCGCTCGTATCGTCGACGTTCCGGGCACCTATTCACTCGCGGCGCGCGGCGTCGAGGAGCAGATCGCTCTGTGGAGCATCTGCGGACTCGGCGCGTACGAGCGTCCGGACGTCGTCGTGCTCGTGCTCGACGGGACGCAGCTCGAGCGCAACGTCTATCTCGCGCTGCAGGTCCTCGAGCTCGACCTGCCGGTGGTGCTCGCCATCAACATGGTGGACGAGTTGGGGCGCGACGAACGGGTGCTCGACACCGAGCGCCTGCGCCAGGACCTGGGCGTGCCCGTGGTGGCGGTGTCGGCCCTGCGCGGCGCCGGACTCGACGAGCTGCGAGCCGCGGTGGCCGGTGTGCTGGAGGATCCGGCGAGCGGACGCCCGGGGGCCCGTTGGCGCCCCGGCGACGACGTGCGCGGCACGGTCGAGAGCGTCGCGCGCAACGTCCCCGAGCAGTGGTCGAACGGCGATCCGGACCGCGCCGCCGCGCTGGCGCTGTGGGCGTTGCTGTCGGTCGACGAGGACGACGAACTCGAAGGTCTGCCGCCCGAACTGCGCCGCAGTGCGCTCGACGAACGCGCGGCCTTCGAAGCGGTCTCGGGCGACTTCGAGCCGCGCGTCATCGGCGGCCGCTACGCCTGGATCGACGCGCACGCCGACGGCTGGGTCCGCGGGCCGCGCGACTCGCGCCGCTCGATGACCGACCGCGTCGACGCGCTGCTGCTGCACCCCGTTCTGGGTTTCACGCTCTTCCTCGCGCTGATGACCGTGGTCTTCCAGTCGCTGTTCGCCTGGGCGGACCCGGCGATCGGAGCGATCGAGGGCGTGTTCGCCCACCTCGGCGGCTGGCTCGAGGGCGTCCTGCCGGCCGGCTTCCTGCGCGACCTCCTGGTCGAGGGCATCGTGGCGGGCGTCGGCGGCGTACTGGTCTTCCTGCCGCAGATCCTGCTGCTGTTCCTCTTCGTGGCGCTGATGGAGGGCACGGGCTACATGGCGCGCGTCGCGTTCCTGATGGACCGCGTCATGCGCGCGGTCGGCCTGCACGGGCGCGCCTTCGTCCCGATGCTGTCGGGCTACGCCTGCGCGATCCCGGCCGTCATGGCGACGCGCACCATGGAGCGCCGGCGCGACCGGATGCTGACGATGATGGTCGTGCCGCTCATGACCTGTTCGGCGCGCCTGCCGGTCTACGGCCTCTTGATCGCCGCGATCTACCCGATCGGCGACGAGAACGGTTTCCAGCAGGGACTGTTGATGGCGGCCATGTACGTCTTCAGCACGCTGATGGCGCTGGCCTGCGCGGCGGTGCTCGGGCGCACGCTGTTCAAGGGCGTCCCCGTGCCGCCGATCATCGAGATGCCGCCGTACCGACTGCCGGGACCGCTCGGCGTCCTGCGCGTGATGTGGGAGCGCAGCCTCGTGTTCGTGCGCGAAGCGGGCACCGTGATCCTGGCCTGCACGGTCGGCATGTGGCTGCTCCTGTCGTTCCCGAAGGGCGCGGAGCCTTCGCCCGAGTTGCGCGCGGCTCTCGAACAGGTCGAGGCCGACGCCGCGAGCGCCGACGGGGTCGATGGGGCCGCGCTGGACGCCGAGCGCGCGCGTCTCGAAGCGCTCGCGAACAGCGAGGCGCTGGTGGGGAGCTATGCCGGACGCTTGGGGCGCGCCATCGAACCGACCATCGAACCGCTCGGCTTCGACTGGAAGATCGGCGTCGGACTCCTGGGCGCCTTCGCCGCGCGCGAGGTCTTCGTCAGCACCATGGCGGTCGTCTACGGCCTCGACGAGGAGGCGGCCGAGACCGAGACCCTGCGCGAGCGCGTGCGCGCCCAGAGGCGTCCCGACGGCACGCCGCTGTACACGCCGCTCGTGTGCCTCTCGTTGATGGTCTTCTTCGCGCTCGCCTGCCAGTGCATGAGCACGCTGGCCGTCGTGAAGCGCGAGACCCGCAGCTACCGCTGGCCGGTGTTCATGTTCAGCTACATGACCGCGCTGGCCTGGATCGCCAGCTTCGTCGTGTTCCAGGGCGGGCAACTCATCGGCCTCGAGTGAGCGGCTCGGACCCGGGTCGGCCCCGACCGACGCCGGGTCCGATGCTCGGAACCGGGGGCGCGAACAGTCACTCGGACTCGTCGGGCGGCCTATACTGCGCCCATGTCGAGCGCGCCCACCTTCGAATCCGCGACCTGTGCCGTGTCCCGCCTCGTCGGTCGCGTGCTCTGCGCGGGGCTGCTCATGGCGCCCGCACTCGCCGCTCGACAGGAAGCGGCCGCCGTGGCCGTGCCAAGCAGCGCGACGGCGTCGGGGCAACAGGCGACCCGTGAGTCCCGTCTCGTCGAGTACGAACTGGTCATCGCCGAAGGCTCCCGTGGACCCACGGGGTCGGGCCGGCCCGCTCTGACCATCAACGGATCCGTTCCAGGTCCCGTCCTGCGCTTCACCGAGGGGGACGTGGCGCGCATCCACGTGACGAACGCCCTGACTGACGAATCCACGTCGATCCACTGGCACGGACTGCTCGTGCCGAACGGGATGGACGGCGTGCCGTACCTGAACTTTCCGCCGATCGAGGCCGGGACGACCTTCGTCTACGAGTTCCCGATCCGCCAGTCCGGAACCTACTGGTACCACAGCCACACCGGACTCCAGGAACAGCGCGGCGTCTACGGCGGGATCGTGATCGAGCCCGCGGAGCCAGCATCGATCCAGGTCGAGCGCGACGAGTTGGTCGTGCTCTCGGACTGGACCGATGAGGATCCCCAGGAAGTGATGCGCTCGCTCATGCGCGGCAGCGAGTGGTACGCGCTGAAGAAGGGCAACGCCCAGACCATGCTCGGCGCTTGGCGAGCGGGGGAGTTGGGCACGTACCTGCGGCGCGAGCGCAACCGCATGCCGCCGATGGACATCTCGGACGTGGCCTACGACGCGTTCCTGGCCAACGGCGAGGTCCACCACCGCATCGAAGCCGAGCCGGGCGAGCGCGTCCGGCTCCGGCTGGTCAACGCCGGCGCCTCCACCTACTTCTACGTGACGCCGGGCGAGGGCGTACTCGAGATCGTCGCGGCCGACGGGATCGATGTGGAGCCCCTGGGCGTGCCGCGGCTGTTGATCGCCATCGCCGAGACCTACGACGCGGTGGTCGAGGTGCCCGCGAGCGGCGTGCTCGAGCTGACCGCCGTCGCCCAGGACGGCTCGGGTCGCGCGCGCATCACGGTCGGGCGCGGCGCGGGCGAGATCCCCGTCGATCCGCCCCGTCCGAACCTGTACCGCATGGATGACTCGATCGTCGGCGCGGTGGACGCGGCGCGCACGAAGGTGGACCCGAAGGCGCTCGATCGGCCGCGGCCGCCCTCGCCCTACAACCTGCTGCGCGCGCTCGGCTCCACCGAACTGCCGCAGGACGCACCGCGCCGGGAGCTGGAACTGCGCCTGACCGGCGACATGACCACCTACCGCTGGGGCTTCAACGGCAAGACCTTCGCCGAGGACCCGGTCATCGGTATCCGCGAGGGGGAGGTGGTGCGCATGCGCTTCGTCAACGAGACGATGATGCACCACCCGATGCACGTGCACGGGCACTTCTTCCGGGTGCTCACGCCTCAGGGCGAGCTGTCCCCGCTGAAGCACACGGTCGACGTACCTCCCATGGCGACGCGCACGATCGAGTTCCTGGCCGACGAGCCCGGCGACTGGTTCATGCACTGCCACATCCTCTACCACATGGACATGGGGATGGCGCGCGTCATCAGCTACCGCGCGCACGAGCCCGAGCACGTGATCCGAGCCGATCCCAAGCTCTACGGCCAGACCTTCGGATTCCTCGACGGCACCCTGACCACCAATATGGCGATGGGGCGCTTCGCGGTGATGCACGACCGCGAGACGTTCGGTGTGCGCTGGGACCTGCAACTGCACAGCCACTCCGGTCACGCGGGCCACCGGATGGAGGGACTCGAGCGCGAGGTGGATCTGTTCTGGACCCACCTGTTCGACGAGAACCTGCGCTCGATCGCGGGCTTTCGCTTCGCCGACCGCGAAGGCACGCGGGACCGCTTCTTCGCCGGCGCGCGCTATCGGCTTCCGTACCTGGTGTGGACCGAGGCGGCCGTGGACAGCGAAGGGGATCTGCGCGTCACGCTGATGCGCGAGCTGGCACTGGCCGAACGTTGGGACCTGGATCTGATGCTGGAGTACGACACCGAGACGGAACTCGAGGCCGAGGCCGGCTTGAACTACACCCTGACGAAAGAGCTGGCCGCTACGCTTCTGTGGCACTCCGAACACCGCGTCGGCCTGGGCTTTCGCTTCACGCTCTGAGCTGACGCCCGTACGGACGGGTGCGCGTGCCGCTGGACGACCGGGAGACCGATCTGTTCCACGTGCACCGCGGCGCACTCTCGACCCACCCGCACCGTCCTCTCACACCCTGCACCATGAAACTGCTCCACAGCCTGTTCGTCGCCGTTCCCCTGGCACTCCTGGTCGCCTGTGCCTCGCCCGCAGCCGGCGACACCGACGTGGTTCCCTACCCGCTCGAGGACTGCCTCGTGATGGATGCGTCGCTGGGCTCCATGGGAGATCCGGTGCGCATCGTGTACGAGGGCCGCGAGATCAAGTTCTGCTGCGAGCCCTGCGTGGACGAGTTCTACGCCGATCCCGCGGGGTACCTGGTCAAGCTCGACGCGGCCATCGCCGCCCAGGACTGACAGGGGGCAGGTGTCGCCCGAGCGTTCGAGCCACAGCAACTGGTTCGATCGCGACCGCCTCGCCGCTCCACTGGCACGAGGCTGATCGCCCACCTACGCGAACGGCCCGCGACACCGATCAGGTGTCGCGGGCCGTTCGTCGTTCGCGACGCCGAGCGACCACCGCTCGGCGGCCGCCCGGTCGCCGGGTCGATCAGGCCAGGGCCAGGGTCTCGATCGTGACCAACTTCACCTGGGTGGCTCCGCCGGGCAGCTGCAGCGTCGCGGGCTCACCGGCGCGCACGCCGAGCATCCCCTGGGCGACCGGCGAGCGGTAGGAGATGATCTCCTTGCCGTCGGCGTCCCACGGGCCGAGCAGTTGGACCGTCCGCTGCTCACCCTTGTCGTCGCTGTAGGTCACGCGCGTGCCCGGCGCGGCGATGCCCTCCGGAATGGCGGCGTGCTCGATCAGGCGCGCCTGGCGCACCTCTTCCTCGATCTCGGTCGCGCGCGCGGTCAGGTTGCGTTGCTCCTCGAGCGCCGACTCCCACTCGGAGTTCTCCGAGAGGTCGCCGAACGACGCCGCCTTGCCGATCGCCTCCGAGTTGGCGGGGATCTTGACCTCGCGCAGCTCGCGCAGTTCTTCCTCGCGCTTGGACAGGCCCGCCTGGGTCGTCCAGATGACGTTCTCCTCTTCCCAGAAGGGACGGTTGTCGTCGCGGTAGATGGTGGGGAAGCGCGAGATCGCGACGTGCGTGAACGTGCGGTCGACGATGCCGTCGACGCCCTTGCCGAGGATCGGCATCAGGGCGCGCAGTTCGCGACGCGTGGCGTCCTCGAGCAGGCGCGACATGAGCGACGGCTCGCCGTTGCACAGCACGTTGGCCAGCTTCGTCTGCGCGCGCGTGCGGACGGGGTCGGCCCCTTCCGCCGTGTGCAGCGCGGTCGCCAGGGTCAGCAGCGAGTGGCAGCGCTGGACGGGCGGCGGGAAGTCGCCCTCGAGCTTGCCCTTCTCGGCCTGCTCGGCGAGGTGCAGCAACAGGTGCGGGTTGCGCAGCGGACGGATGAGCAGGTTCGTGTACATCTCGGCGAGCACGCTCTGGCGCTCGGCCTTCATCAGCTCGTCGATCAGGCCGCGCACCATGCCCGCGGGGGCGTGCACGAGCTGTTCACAAGCCTCGTCGAACCACTTCTCCTCGCCGTGGATCTCCTTGAGCAGCGAGATGCACGCCTCCTGGTCGCGCGCGGTCGGCATCTCGCCGAACAGCGTCCACAGCGGCGGGCACTCCGAGGACAGGGCGTCGTTCTCGGGATCGGCGTTCTCCTCGATCGCGCGGTGCAGGCGCGCCGCCAGCTGTCCGGGAGTCTCGCTGCGTTCGTTGCGCAAGAGCATCCAGGACGAGAGGCGGTGGGGGGTGTTCGCGTCGTTCTGCTCGGCCAGTTCCTCGAGGGTCTCGAGGGCGGCGGCGCGCACGGTGTCGTCGAGGTCCTTCTCGGCCAGGAGGTCGCGGACCCGTGCCAGTGCCGCGCCGAGGTCCTTCGACATCCGCAGCTGACGCCGCATGTTCTCGCCGGCGTCCACGGCCACGTCGAGCAGGCGGATCTGCGTCTTCGCGCCGCTGCCCGTCACCTCGTGCATGTTGCTCTGCTCGGCGACCTTGCGCGCCTTGCGCCACCAGCTGGTGAAGGCCGAACCCTCGAGGCCGAGCTGGGCCATGGCGGTCTTGAGCACGGCCTGGGTGGTGCGGCCGTTGTAGCGGCGCAGGACGCGCGTCAGGACCTCGAGCGGCTCCTCGCCGATCATGCGCAGGAGCTCGTCCGGTCCCTTCACGACCAGCGAGCGCAGGTCCTGTTCGTCGAGCACGTCGCAGGTCTCGATCACGGACTTCACCGGCAGCCAGTCGCGTCGGCCGCTGGCGAAGCGGATCTTCACCTCGAGCTTGCCGCGGTCCATCTCCGTCACCTGGCCCGGACCCCAGCCCGAGCGGTGGAAGACCGTCGAGCCCTCGCCGAGGTCCTTCAGCTGGGCGAAGGCCTTCCACGCCTTGCGCACGTCCTCGGCTCCCTCGTGGAAGCCGGAGAGTTGGGTGTAGGACTCCCACCAGCTCTCGTTCTCGAACGCGGCGCGCGCGTTGCGGAACAGGCGTTGGGAGAGTTCCCCGGGAGGACCGCCCGCGAGGAGCGTCCGACCCAGGAGTTCGGCGGCGTCCGCGTGGCGGCCCCCGGCTTCGAGCAGGTCCGCGTGCTCACGTACGAAGGGAAGGATGCGCGAGACGGACTTGTTCTCGCGAGCGAGCTCGACAGCGGCCAGGACCTCGTCGATCGCAGCGTTGCTGCTCATCAACTCGGCCCAATGGCCCTCGAGTGCATTCCAATCTTCGGTGCGGACGAGGCTGGCCAGGCTCATGGAACGTTCGGCGGGTGCGGATTTGAATTCGAGCGGCGACGGGGGAACCCGACACTATGACGATCGCGGGAGGCATCGACAACCGGCGGCGTCCCAAAGACCGGTCATTCGACCCGCAGGAGTGCGCCCTTCAGGTAGCGCGAGCGCGGGAAGTCGGGATCTTGGGGGTGATCCGCCCCCGCGCCCAAGGTCTCGAGCAGCTGGATCCGCCGCTCGGCGCGCCGGGCCGCCCCGAAGACGATGCCCATGAAGCTCGGCATGTCGAGTGCGCCGGAGCACGAGAAGGTGGCCACGAGACCGTCGCGACCAGCGGCTTGGATGCCGAGCGTGTTGAGGTCGTGGTAGCGCCGCGTGGCCTCCTCGAGCTCGGGTCGACCGGCCGCCCACTTGGGAGGATCGAGCACCACGAGGCCGAAGCCGCCGCCGCACTCGCGCAGCCACTGGAATGCGTCGGCGTGTTGGAAGCGCGGGAGGGCGGACCCCAGGGCCGCGGCGTTGAGCTCGGCCGAACGCTGCGCATCCTCGAGCACCACCTCGTCGAGGTCGACCGCCGTGACCTCGCGCGCGCCGCCCGCGGCAGCGTTCAGCGCGAACCCGCCGCCGTTGCAGCACAGGTCGGCGACCCGACGGCCCTCGGCCAGTGAGCGGATCCGCGCACGGCTGTCGCGCTGGTCGCAGAAGAAGCCCGTCTTGTGCCCCTCGCCGGGATGCACGGCGTAGACCAGGCCGTGCTCGGTGACGTGCACCTCGCGCGGCAGGTGCCCGTCGATCTGGGGCGGCGGCGCTCCGTCGAGGCCTTCCCGTCGGGCGGCGCGCTCGGGCATGCGGTGGACCACGGTCGCGCCCGAGTAGAGGCCCTGCAGCACGCTCGTCAGGTCGTCGCGCCAGCGCCAGGGGCCGACCGCGTGGTGCTCGCACACGAGCACGTCGCCGAGGCGGTCGACGATCAGTCCGCTCAGGCCGTCGCCCTCGGCGTGGACCACGCGGTACACGTCCGTGCTGCGCTCGAGCCCCAGCACCTTGCGCCGCAGCCGGTCGGCCACCGCGATGCGGCGCTCGAGGAACTCGCGCGGGTGGCTGAGGTCCGTGCGCCGTCCGCGCCACAGCATCCGCAGCCGGATGTCCGAGGCGGCGTTGTAATGGGCGTGCCCGACGAAGCGGCCCTGGTCGTCCACGACCTCCACCAGTTCGCCGCCCTCGATCCAGCCCTCGGGGCGGTCGACCTGGCGCGCGTAGATCCAGGGGCCGCGCGGCAGCCGGTCGGTGAGGAGCGAGACCTGGGGAAGCGTCTGAGCCATGGGGCGGATGCTACCGGCCGACCCCACCCCTCGAACGTAGGATGTTCGCCATGATCGCTTCGAACAGCCTCCGCTCCCGCGTCGCCGGAGCCCTCGCCACCGCAGCACGTCCTCTCGCGTCGACCCTCCTCGCCGCGGTCCTCGTGGCCGCTGGTGGTCCGACGCTCGCACTGGACGGAGCTCCCGCGTCTGGGTCGAGCGCATCGAACGCCACGTCCGCGGCGGTCGTCGAGCAGGAGCCGGCTGGACGGGGAGCCGCTGCTCAGGAGACCGCTCGCGAGGAGGCGGGCGACGACGCGCAGGAGTCCGGTCCCGAGGTCACGCGGCGTCTGGCGGGCGCCGACGACGCGGCGCTGCTCGGACCGCCACAGCGGCGCTACGCCCTCGTCGGCGCGACGGTCCACTCGATGGTGCCTGGCGTCGAACCCGCGGTGATGACCGTGCTCGTCAACGGCGACCGGATCGATGCGATCGGCGTCGACCTCGAGCTGCCGCTCGGCACCGAACGCATCGACGTTTCGGGCAAGCACCTCGTGCCCGGTCTCGTCGACGGACTGGTCACCTACGACCCGCAGCACGACGAACTGTACGTGACGTCCGGCGTCACGACCGTGCGCGACACGGGCGGCAACCCTTCCGTGCGCGCGCAGCTCAAGCAGCCGCAGTTCCGCGACCGCGTCCCGGGTCCGTTCCTCGTGACGGCGGGCGCGGTGCTGGACGGCTCGCCGCCGGTGAGTCCGACCGCCGTGATCCTGCGCAGCGAGGGCGACGTCGACAACTTCCTGATGTTGCTGGCGAACATCGAGATGGACTACGCCTGCGTGATGCCGAACCTCGATCCGACGCTGCTCGTGCCGCTGTGTGCGAAGGCGCGCGAGCTCGACATGGACGTGTGGGGGATGCTGTTGCGCGGCGCGTCGCTCGACGAGTGCATCGCGGCCGGACAGCGCGGGTTCTTCGGTCTCGAGGCGTTCCTCCCGTTCGTCGAATCGACCGAGGATCCGTTCGACCGCATCGGTTGGGACGGGTTGAAGGCCTTCGGCTTCCCGCTCCTGTCCGAGAAGTTCGCCGAGTCCGGCGCCGCCGTCGTGCCCGTCATGATCGAGACCGGGCGGCTCCTGCGCGAGGTGGACACCTCCGCGCCCGAGTACGACTACCTCGACTTCTACTACTCGGCGCTGTGGCTCGACGATGCCGCACTGCGCACCGAACTGTTGGCCGACGAGGACGTGGGGCCGAAGTACCGCGAGCGCGCGACGGCCCAGCACGAGAAGCGCGGCGCACTGCTCGCCGCTCTGGCCGAGGCCGGTGCCGAGATCGTCCCCGGCTCCAGTGCGCCGAATCCCTGGATCATGCCCGGCTGGGGACTGCACGACGAGTTGGCCTACTTCGTCGAGTTCGGCGTCGCACCCTACGAAGCACTGCGGATGGCCACGGTCGGTGCCGCCGGTGCGCTGCGTCTCGAGGACCGCGGCGCGATCGCGATGGGCAAGATCGCGGATCTGCTCGTGGTGGACGGCGATCCGCGCGAGAGCCTCGCGAGTCTGCGTCGACCGGAGCAGGTGGTCGTGCGCGGTCGACGCCTCGTGCGCGAGGACCTCGACGCGCTGCTCGAGCGGCTGGCCGGTCGCTTGGCGCTCGCACGCACGGAGAACGATCGCCCGCTCGAGATCGACGCGCCCGAGCGTCCCGAGGGCGCGGCCGTGGTTCTCGCGGGGCGCGCGACCAGCAGCGAGTACGGCCAGCGCTACCAGGGCGAACGCTTCGAGGTCACGCGCCTCGAGGACGGACGGGTCCACGTCGCGTCGCGACTCCTGCAACCGTCGCGCGGACAGTTCCCCGAGCGCCAGTTCGAGTTCTCGCAGGTGCTCGACGGCGGCTGGCTGGACTCGTTCGAGATCCGCGTGACGATGGTGCTCGAGGACGAAGAGCCCGACATCGTCGGACCGGTGGAAGCCGCCGCGCCGAGCGGCACCCAGACCCTGGTCGTTCGCGGCCTGTGGACGGGGACGCGCTTCAACGTCGAACGCGTGCTCAACGGGCAGAGTCTCGGCACGCGCACCATCGCCCAGCGCCCGGTCGCGGCCACGCTCGATCCGGTCCACGACACCATCACCTGCCCGCTCGTGCTCGGCCAGTACCCGAAGGACGGCGAAGCGGTCGGGATCATCTTCGGCGAGATGATGGAGCCGGTCCTGTGGCGCTGGCTGATCCGCAACAATCCCGACGGGACGCGCAGCATCGCCTCGGAGTCGGGCGTCTTCCACGTGCGCTACGACGAGCGCGGCGTGCCCGTGCGTTCGCTCTACGTCTCGAGCGGTTCGCGCGCGCTGCTCGACGTGGTCGAGGGATCCGTGCGCGACTTCGGTGGAGCCGGTCTACCGGTGCGTTTCGAGACGCCGGCGGCCGAGGTGCCCGCGGAGGGCGACGTGCCCGCGACCGAAGAAGGATCGGGCGAGGGTGGTTCGGGCGAGGGTGGCGCAGAGTCGGGCGGCACCGGCGAGAAGAGCGATGGCTGAGTCGCGCGTCGCCACTGCGCTCAACCGGGACGTCGAGGTCGCAGCCCCCGGCGAGTTCGAACGACTCGCCGTCGGCCCGCTCGCCGTCTGGCCCCCGGTCGTGCTCGCGCCCATGGCCGGCGTGACGAACTATCCGTTCCGCAGCCTGTGCCGCGAGTTCGGCGCGGGCCTGTTCGTGTCCGAGATGATCACGGCGCGCGGGTTCCTGATGGGCAACCGCTTGACGCACCTGCTCGCCTCGTCGCGCCCCGACGAAACGCCGCGCTCGGTGCAGGTCTACGGCGCGGACCCGATCGACATCGGCGAGATGGTCGCGGCGCTCGTCGACCAGGGCGTCGACCACATCGACATGAACTTCGGCTGTCCGGTGCCGAAGGTCACCCGCTCGGGCGGTGGTTCGGCCATCCCGGCCAAGCCGCGTCTCCTGGCGCGACTCGTGCGCGCGGCCGTGCGCAACGCCGGCCCGGTCCCTGTCACGATCAAGGTGCGGCGCGGCGTCGACGACGGACTCGTGACGCACCTCTCGTCCGGCCGCGTCGCCCAGGAAGAGGGCGCCAGCGCGATCGGCCTGCACGCGCGCACCGCGGCCGAGCTCTACTCGGGCGAGGCGGACTGGGACGCGATCGGCGAGTTGGTCGCGAGCGTCGAGATCCCCGTGCTCGGCAACGGCGACATCTGGGAGGCCTGGGACGCGCTGCGCATGATGCGCGCGACCGGCTGCGCGGGTGTGATCGTCGGACGCGGCTGCCTCGGGCGTCCGTGGCTGTTCCGCGAGTTGGCGCAGGTCTTCGACGGCGTCGAGCCGCCCGCACCGCCGAACCTCGGCGCGATCCTCGACGTCATGGTCGACCACGCTCGACGCCTGTGCGACTTCTTCGGCGACGACATCGGCATGCGTCAGATGCGCAAGTGGAGCGCCTGGTACACGAAGGGGTTCCACGGCTCGGCGCGCGCGCGCGAGGCCCTGGTGCGCGTCGAGAGGCTCGAGGACATGGTCGCGGCCGTCGGTGCGCTCGACCTCGACGAGCCGTTCCCCGAGTCGGCCCTGCGCGCCAACCGCGGCAAGGGGGGACGGACCCAGCGCGTCGTGCTGCCCGAGGGCTATCTCGACGACCTGGACGACGACACGCCGCCCAAGGCGCCGCACACACCGGACGAGATGCGCGCCTGGGAGCAGGCGCTCAGCGGCGGTTGACGGCCATGGACGAGTCGAAGCTCGGAACCGCTGCCGCGCCGTGGCCCGTCGTCGTGGTCGGCGCGGGCGCGGCCGGTCTATGGGCCGCGTGGCGCAGCGCGTCGCTCGGCGCGCGCACGCTCGTGGTCGAGAAGACGCCGCGCACCGGCACGAAGGTGCTCGCGAGCGGCGGGACCCACTGCAACCTGACGACCACGCTCGAGCCGGAGGGCGCGCTCGCGCTGTTCGGCGATCGCGGGGCGCGTTTTCTCGCGCGCGCGCTGTGGAACCTGCCGCCCGCGGCGGTGCGCGAGCGCTTCGACGAGTGGGGCGTGCCGACCGTCGAAGCACCGCTCGAGAAGATCTTCCCACAGAGCGGCAACGCGCGCGACGTGCGCGACGCGCTGGAGCGGGCCGTGCGGTCCGCGGGTGCGACGATCCGCACGACGGCGCCGGTGGCCGCGCTCGAGCCCGCGCCGTTCGGTTGGCACCTGGTGCTCGAGGGCGGTGAACGCATCGCGGCCGCGCGCGTGATCCTGTGTCCGGGCGGGCGCAGCTACCCGCGCACCGGCACGACCGGCGACGGCTACGGTTGGTGCACGAGCCTCGACCTGCCGCTCGTCGAACAGGTTCCCGCTCTGGTTCCACTGACGTCGCCCGACGCGTGGGCGCGCGAGTTGACGGGCATCGCCGTGCAGGAGGCCGAGGTGCGACTCGTGGCGCCGAACGGCCGCACGCTCGGACGCCGTCGTCGACCCGTGCTCTTCACCCACAACGGACTCTCGGGCCCCGGGCCGATGGACCTGTCCGAACCGGTGGCTCGCGCGAACGGCGGCCTGCGCATCGCCATCGACCTGTTCCCGGACACCGAGCGCGAAGAGCTGCGCGACCTCCTGGTCTCGGGGGCCTCGACCCGCGGCGCGCCCAAGGTCGCGCGCATGCTTCCCGCGCCGTTGCCCGCGCGACTGCGGGCGGCAGTCTTCGCGGCCGCGGGTCTCGAAGGCGACGACCCCCGTTGCAGCGAACTCGACCGCGCGACCCGGCACCAGCTGGTCGAGTCGCTCAAGGCGCTCCACGTGCGCGTCGACGGGACGCTCGGCTACGACAAGGCCGAGGTCACCGCGGGCGGTCTGGACCTGCGCGTCGTCGATCCGGGCACGATGGCCGTTCGCGGTCGACAGGGACTCTTCGCGTGCGGCGAACTGCTCGACGTCCAGGGGCCGATCGGCGGCCTGAACTTCCAAGCGGCCTTCGCGACGGCGGAACTCGCTGGACTGGCCGCGGCGGGGGACTGACGAGGCCCCGCGCCCACCGGCGGTTCACAGGTTGCTCGACGTGACGCGCACGAGCGGCGCGCTGGCGGGATCGCCGACGAACGGGTCGCCGAACGCGTCCTCCTCCTCGGGGCCGCCCAGGGGCAGGAAGCCGCGCGAGACCAGTTGCGCGTAGGCGGCCGACCACGTCGCGGGCAGCGGCTCGGTCGCGAGGTAGACCGCGTTGTACTGCGTGATCGCCACGTTGACGGTGGCCATGCGCTCCAGCGTGCGGCGGCGCAGCACCGGTGTCGCGTCGACGACCAGCGCGATGTCGTCGCTCGTGTTCGCGGTGCGGTCCGGCCCGGAGCTGGTGATCGTGAGCTGCATTCCGCTGGACGAGAAGCGGTAGACCTCGCCGTAGCCGTCCACCTGATAGCCGGAGCTGCCGCTCCACGGATCGTCGGTCGTCCCGGAGAGGTACGGACCGGCCCAGCCCGACACGGAGCTGGCCAACAGTCCGGTCGCGGCGCTGGGGTACGCGCCCGTGTCGGCGTAGTGGTCGAGGGCCGCGGCGCCGAGCAGTTCGAGTTCGCCGAGCGTCCCCGCGCGCGCCTTCGAGCGGATCATGGTCCCCATCGCGGGCGTGATCGCGCCGACGATGAGGGCCAGGACGGACATGACGATGATGAGCTCGAGCAGCGTGAAGCCGCTCGCGCTCCGGGGCCTGCGACCTCGCATCGATCTGGTGGGCAGCATCAGAGGGTCTCGTAGATCTTGAACACGGGCAGGAGTGCCGCCAGTAGGAGGTAGCCGACGATCAGACCGCCGCCGATGATCACGGCCGGCTCGATCAGTCCGAGCGCCCACTTCACGACGCGCGGGACTTCGGCGTTGTAGCTGGTCGCCACCTGCTCGAGGCATTCACCGAGTCGTCCCGACGTCTCACCGACGGACGTGAGCTGGACCAGGAAGGGATCGAGGTCGGGGATCTCGGCCATGGACTCGGAGATCGAACGGCCGCCGCGCACCTCCTTCGAGACGCGCACGAAGCAGTGCTCGAGGTAGGCGTTGCCACAGGATCCGCCGGCGATCTCCAGGGTGCGCAGGATCTCGCAGCCCGACTGGTGCAGGGCCGCCGCGGTCGTCGAGAAGCGCGCGATCGAGATCATGTTCAGAAGGCTCCCGATGCGCGGGACCCGCAGCAGCATCCGCGACAGGAAGAGGCGCACGTTCGTGACTCCGAGCAGGAACCAGAACGTGACTCCGGCCAGCGCGAGGCCGGTCGCGATCTCGATCCAGTTCCCGACGAGGAAGTCCGAGAGCGCCATGACCTGTCGGGTCTGCTCCGGAAGGTCCTCGGGGCCACCGGGGAACAGCCCGATCAAGCGAGGGATGAGGAACGTGATCAGAATCACGACCAGGCCGCAGATCGCGATCGAGAGCGCCGTCGGGTAGATCAGGGCCTGCTTGGTCATGCCCTTCACCTCGCGCACCCATTCGAGGTAGTCGCCCTGGCGTCGGAGCACGTCCGGGAGTCCCGCGGAGAGTTCACCGCTGCGGACCATGGTCACGTAGGTGCTCGGGAAGGCGGCAGGGTGGTTGCCGAGCGCTTCGGCCAGACTCGACCCGCCTTCGATCTGGCGCAGCACCGAGGCCACGATCAGACGGCAGTTCTTCGAACGGGTGTGCGCCGCGAGGTGTTGGAGCGAGGTCAGGAGCGGGAGCCCCGCTTGGATCATCGTCGCGAGTTGACTGGAGAAGGCCACCAGATCGCGCTGCGACAGCGTGAGTCCGCGCGCCGCGTCCGCCAGTCGACTCGGTTTGGCCGAGATCAAGGTCAGGCCGTCACGCGCGAGCTGGCGGTCGAGATCGAGCGGATCGAGGGCCGACGCGCGTCCCTCGGCTTCACTGCCGTCGACGCGACGGGCGCGGTACTCGAAGAGGCGGGGGAGCGCGCTCGTGGCGCCGGCAACTTCAGGCGGCATCGCGCTGCCTCGACTCCAACTTGTGCCCGCCGCCGATGCGTTGGACTTCTTCGATCGTGGTCGAGCCCGCCGCGACCTTGTCGAGGCCGTCGTCGACGAGTTCGCGATACCCGTTGGCGATCGCAGTCTCGGTGATGGTGGTCGCGTTCGCGCCGCGACGGATGAGCGCGGCCGTTTCGTCGTCGGGGACGAACAGCTCGGAGATGACCGAGCGACCCGCATAGCCCGAATCGTTGCAACGTTCACACCCGACCGGGCGAGGTACTCGAGAGAGACGTCCTCGCAGCCACTCCTCCTCGAGCGCGGTGGGAGCGTCCCAGGCGGCGCACGCACCACACACGCGACGTACGAGTCGTTGTCCGAGGCTCGCGACCAGCGCGTCCTCGACCAAGTAGGGCGCGATCCCCATGTCGGCGAGGCGGGACACCGCCCCGATCGCCGTATTCGTGTGCAGTGTCGAAAACACCAGGTGTCCGGTCATCGAGGCCTTGATCGCCATGCCCGCCGTCTCTTGGTCGCGGATCTCGCCCAACAGGATGACGTCGGGATCCTGGCGCAGGAGGGCACGCAATCCGCGATCGAAAGTGAAACCGATACCCGTGTCCACCTGACTCTGCCGGATGAACGGGAGGTTGCTCTCGATCGGGTCCTCGATGGTCGTGACGTTGCGCGTGATCGCATCCACATGGGCGAGGACGCTGTAGAGCGTCGTGGTCTTGCCCGATCCCGTCGGTCCTGTGACGAGGAACAGTCCGTGAGGGCGATCCGCGATGCGCTTCAACTCGGCGGTGACGCTCTCGGAGAAGCCCAGTTCGAGCAACGGAACACTGCCACTGCTGCGGTCGAGCACGCGCAGGACGACGGACTCGCCGTGGGCACAGGGCATGGTCGAGACGCGCAGGTCGACCTGCCGGTTGTCGACCTCGATACGCGCGCGCCCGTCCTGGGGCAGTCGCTTCTCGGAGATGTCGAGCTGCGAGAGGATCTTGATCCGCGACGTCACCGCGTTGGTGATCGCGCGCGGGATGACGTCGACCTGCTTCAGCACGCCGTCGAGCCGGTAGCGGACGCGCGTGACCGACTCCTCGGGGTGGAAGTGGATGTCGGTCGCGCCGCGGCGGATCCCGTCGATCAGGATCGACTCGGTGACCTGTTCCACCGGGCGGTTCTCGACGTCCTCGCCGCTGGCCGGACCCGAACGACCGTTGAAGCACTCGCGGACGAGGCGCGAGAAGTCCTCCTCCGTGATCATCTCGACCTCGATGTCGCAGTGGAAGAACTGCCGCAGGGTCGAGAGCTTGGCGGGGTCCGACGGATCGACCATCAGGACGCGCAGGCCGCCTTCGACGCGCGCCACGGGCAGAGCCTTGGTCGACCGCACGAGACCCTCGTCGAGGGCCGCGATCAGGTCCACGTCGGGCCGCACCGTGCGCGGGTCCACGAGCGACAGGCCCAGTTCCTCGGCCACGAGCTGCGCCACGTCGCGCGGACGCACGAAGCCGAGCGAGACCAGCATCTCGCCCATCGGGCGGTGGGCCTGCTTCTGCTCCTCCAGGGCGATCTGGAGCTGGCGCGAGGTCAAGAGGCCGCGCTCGATCAGGGCCTCGCCGAGGCGTTTGCGTTGGGGGGTGCTCATGCGACCGTTCGAGGCTCAGCGCTTCCCCGCGTCCTCGGTGGCGTCGTCGGCGCTGGTCGCGTCGCCGCTCTCGACCCGGACAGGCGGGTCGATCCCGTTGTTGCCCATGCTGTCCCCGTAGGCCCGGAACTCGTCCTGGTAGTGGGGCGTGAGCAGGGCCGCTTGACGCGGGCTGAGGATGCGCGGGGTCACGAAGACGAGGAGCTCCTGCTTCCGCAGGCTGTCCGAGTCGGCGCGGAAGAGCTGGCCGAGGACGGGCAGGTGCATCAGGAACGGAACACCTCGGCGTTCCTCGCTCTGGCGCTCCTGGACCAGTCCGCCGAGGACGATCGTCTGCTTGTCCTGGACGAGGAACGTGGTGTCCAGCGTGCGGCGATCGATGATCGGGATGCTGTTGAACTCGCCGATCTGCTCGCTGATCGTCTGGGCGATCTTCACCTGCAGATAGCCGAACTCCTGGATCGACGGGGTCAGCTCGAGTTTGAGGCCGGCCTCCTTGAACTGCACCGTCTCCTGCACGACGGCGCCGACGCCGGTGGTGGTGCCGGAGGTCGTGCTGGTCGTCTCGATGTACGGGATCTCGCGCACGACGTCGACGACGGCGGGTGTGTTGGTCACCGCCAGGACGCGCGGCGAACTGACCAGGTCCAGCGTGACGTAGCGACGGACCATGTCGATCGTGGCCGTGAAGTCGCCGTCGTCGTCGGCCAAGGTGGTGGTGAAGCCGCCGCTCTGACCGAAGCTCGACAGCAGCGAGGCCGCGTTGCCGTTGGTCGTACCGACGAGGTCGATCACGGAACCGAAGTCGAAGCCGTCGTCGTAGGAGACCTCGAAGATGTGGACCTCGACCAGGACCTGGTCCTTGAGCGTGTCGACCTCCTGGAGGTAGCGCCGGACCGTCGCCACGTCGCCCTGGGTACCGATCACGCAGACCACGTTGCGGTCGTTGTCGACGATCACGCGCGAGTCGCCGTCGACCAGCGCCGTCAGGTTCGCCGCCACGTCCTCCGCCCGCACGTTGACGAGCTGGACGAAGTCCGTCATCAGGCTCGGATCGTCGAGCCGCTCGACGAAGTAGACCGATCCGGGACCGGGCAGGACGGCCAGGTCGTACTGACGCAGGAGCGTCTGGAAGGCCTCGTCGAGCGTGATGTTCTCGAAGCGCGCCTCCACGGTGCCCTCGATCTGGTCGTCGGCCAGCAGCGTGACGTTCGCCATGGTGCCGATCACGTTCAACGCTTCGCGCAGGGGCGTGCCGGGGAAGTCGAGCAGGAAGCGCTCGCCGTCCGAGATGGACAGGACGCCGCCCGACATGTGAGCCACCTCCTCGAGGGTGTCCTCGGGCAGCTCGAGCAGCAGCGGACTGGCTGCGAGGCGGTCGAAGCGATCACCTGTGCGTTCGGGGATGCGGACCGACGGGTGGTGGCAGGCGCTGGCGCACAGGGCGAACGCGAAGAGGGCGGAGAGGGTGCGAGTGTCCGTGTTCATGGGAGTCAGGCTCCACCGTTCGTGGCATCGGGCGTGCTGCGGCCTTCGGGGCGAGAGCTCGCGCGCAGCTGGCCGGGCGTCGGGAGCGGAACCTTCACGCGGCCCTCGTCCGTGTCGAGCACGACGCCGTCGCGTTCGATCGCGTGCACGACGATGCGGCCGTCCAGCAACTCGTCGCCGGGTCGGACCGAGGTGCGGCCGAAGAGCGCGCACGAGCGTTTCGACCCGACCGCGATCGCGCTGAGCGGGTGGTAGGCCAGGAAGGCGTCGAGGGTGCTCGGCGAGTCGGCGGTGGTGGTCTTGCTCGCGGTGTTCGTCGCGATGGCCGCGGCGCCGCGCGTCTCGCCGTTCTGAGCGGCGAGTCGGTCGCGGTTCTCGAGGAACGCGAGCACGGTGCCGAGTTCGCCGACGGGCGAGTTCGGACGAGTGGCGGCGACGCCGGAACCTGCGAGCGCACCCTCACCGAGCGCGCCCGTGAGCGCCGAGTCGAAGTTCGGACCCTCGGCTCCGACGCCCGGCCACTCGGCCGAACCGTTCGCGGCGACGCCGTCGGCCACCGGGCTCGCGGTCGCGTACAGACCCATCGGGTCCCAGCCGGTCAGGCGGGGGACCCAGACCATGGCCACGGCTCCGAGAGCGACGAAGGCGACGAGATGTTTCTTTTCCAGGTTCATGGTCGTGGATCACGCGTCGCCGGTGGGGACGTCCGACGCGTCGTCGAACTGGGCGGTGGGCGTTGCGAGGTGGTAGACGGCGAGTTCCAGTTGGAAGTCGAAGCGGCCGCTCGATGCCAGTGCGTCGAGCTTGGTCTGGAGGACGCCGACGGGTTGGCCGCGGCGGTGGAGGGCGACGAGGAGCTGCTCGAGATCGCGCAGCGCACCGGTGCCCTGGAGCGTGACGCTCTGGCTGTGCAGGGTCGCGTCGGCTCCCACGGGGGCCGCGAGATCGAGGTCCAGGCCGGCGCTGATGGACTCGAGCTCGAGGTCCAGACCGCGGGCGGCGGCGATGCAGTGGTCGTAGAAGGTGGTCGGTTCGAACCCACGCGGGAGGCGTCCCGCCACCGCTTCGAGAAGCGCCTCGTACTGCGCCGTCGGCAGGCCGCCTTCGCCGTGGGCCGCGACGACCTGCGCAAGTCGCTGGGCTTCGTCGTCGAGGCCGCGGACCTCGGCCAGGTCGTCGGCGAGCGCGACGTACTCGAACGCGGGGCGCAACGAGAAGCCGATCAGTCCGATCGGGAGGAGCGCGATGGGCAAGAGCGGGAGGCAGCGCTTCCAGTTGGGGCCGTCGGACACGTTGTGGCTGGTGGACTTCATGCTCCGCCCTCCTCGAAGCGAGCGGTCAACGTGAAGCCGAGTCCACCGCCGTCGCTCCCGTCGGGGACGCGCGTCGCGGGCGTGATCTCGACGTCGCGGAAGTTCGGATGCCCGTCGAGCTCGTGGCGCAGGCGGGTCAGTCTGTTGGCCGCGAGCGCGACGTCGGACGCGATCCGGCCGCGGACGATGAGCTTGACGACGCCCTCGTTCTCGTCGACGGCGACGTGTTCGAGCGCGAGCGGCTCGGTGAAGATCCCGCGCAGGGCGGCGGTCACGGCTTCGAAGGGGACGCCGCGTTCGGTGATCTGCGAGAGAGACGCGAGTGCGATCTCGAAGTGCGAGCGCGCGCTGGCGAAGGCGGCGTGCTCCTCGCGGCTGTGGGCCAGCGACGCCATGCCCTGCTCGAAACTCGAGATGGTGTGCGCTCGGCTCTCGACGCGCTCGTTCCAGAACGCGACGCTGTACCACCCGACGAGTGCGGCCAGTGCCGTGGTCGCGGCGGTCATTAGGGCGACACGCGTGCGACGGGGCGGCAGGGCGATCCGCAGATCGTTGGCGGCATCGGCGTGGCGCGCGATGGCCTCGAGGAACGCCAGGCGTGCACCGCTGGCGGCGCGACCGTCGGAGGCGCCACCGTTCTTGAACTCGGCGCCCTGTGTCGCGATGGAGAGGGGCGTCGACATGCTCTGCATTTCCTCGACGGCGAACCCCACGGCGGTGACGGCGTTGATCGGCGCGCCGCGGCTGCCCTTGGCCCAGAAGGCCGCCACCTGGCGAACCTCCTGCACCACGCTGACGTGCAGCGCCTCGGGAGCGTCGGTCGGGTCGATGGCGAGCCGGCTGACCTGGACGAGTGCGTCGTTCCGGGTGAGGTGCGTCAGGACGGCCGAACCGTCGAAGGTCACGACGACCTCGCCACCGGTCTGCGGGGTGCTCGCGGCCAGTCGCGGAAGCACGTCGCGCAGGGCGACCACGCGCTGCACGCGGACCTTCTTCTCGCGCAGGGCGAACATGAGCGACTTGTGACGCGCCCGCGAGCGGACGTGGAGGATCCAGTTCGAGTCGGCGACGTCGGCTTCGGTGTCGAACGGCGCGACGAGCCGTTGGGCGAGGTAGAGCGTGTCCCCGACGGCTTCGCCCGCGAGGTTGGCGGCGCGGCGCGCGAGGACCTCGTCGACCTCCTCCTCGGGGAGCCGGCCGAGGAGGATCTGCTGGGTCGTGAACGCGTCCTCGCCGAGCACCACGGTGACGGCGCTGCGCGGGCCGGGCCCGTCCGCGAGCAGGCGTGCGAGGACGTCCGCCAGCGCAGAGCCGTGCGGGCTCGCGCCGTCGAACGCGTGTTCGACGAGGACGGGAGTACCGGCGTTGCTCCAGAGCAGTTCGAGTCGATTCGAACCGACGAGCGCGATGGACGTCGGACGCTGGGGCGGCGCCGGCGCCTCCTTCGAGGGCGTGGGGTGGGACATGGGGGGGGCACGGGATCGGGGACGCGCGCCAGAACGCCACTTCGACCGTGGGAGGGCCGGCGCCCCACAGAAAAATCTTCGCGGTGAAGGAGCAGAGGCCTGCGGCTCCTCGCCCGTTCCACCAGGACGCGAACGAAAGTCGACTCTTCCTCAACCTGCGGGACTCGGTGCGCCGATCGGCTGCGGACGGAACGCCGCCACGTGCGATGGCGCGGTCCTCGTCTCCCCCCCGTCGCACGCAGAACCACCTAGATCGGCCCCATCCATGATCGTCCTCAACCGCTCACGCCGTGCGTCCCGCGCCGGCTTCTCGTTGATCGAGATCGTCGTCGCGATCTCGATCATCGCCATTCTCGTCGGCGTCGTCGGCTTCCGCTCGGGCAACGCCATCCAGCGCGGTCAAGCGTCGCGACTGGTCCAACTCGTCAAGAGCATCGAGAAGGCCTGCCTGGTGCACTACAGCGACACGGGCACCTACGCTCGCGAGTACCAGCTGCCGTACGCTGGCACCAACCGCCAGCTGTCGGCCACCCAGACCGCGACCGGCTGGGCGGGACCGTACATCGAGCGCCCGTTCGCCGAGGACGACACCAACCCGTTCGGCACGACGCACCTCTACAACCGTCTCAACGCGAACAACTGGATCCAGGGCTTCGACACGGACGGCGACGGAACCATCGATCTGTCGGGGGACGGCAACATGCTCTACTTCAGCGGTGTGACCGAGGAAGTGGCGCAGTCGATCGACAACGCGTTCGACTCGGGTCTGCCGGGCGACTGGTTCACGACGGGCCGCGTGGTCTACCAGGCCGGCAGCAGCCGCGTGCTCGTCTACGTCTTCAAGTAGGATCGCCAGGGGGGCGCGGACCGGTCGCCGAGCGAGCCGCCGTCCCCGGCCGACCGAGAGAACCTGCCGCTCGCCCCAAACGACGGGCGGCACGAGAACGGCCGCTCCCCCGCAAATGGGGGAGCGGCCGTTCTGCCGTTCGAGCGCGCCTGACGTTCGAGCGCGCCACCTTGGCGCCGCTTCGGACTCAGTCCTGGCTGACGAGCTTGACGCTGGCGGCGCCCTGCTCCATCGACGCGTCGTACGCGCCCGTGCGCGCGGCACCGTTGCAAGCGGCGCGGTGCATGTAGGCGGCCTGACCGGCGCCGACGTTCTCGGGCTTGCCACTCCAGGCCTTGAGGGCCGGGGCCTGCAGGGCGCGGCCGTAGGAGAACGACAGTTGCCACGGGCGGCGCGCGGCGTCGAGGCGGTTCATGGCCGAGAGGTGCGCGCTGGCGAGCACGTCCGACTGACCGCCGGAGAGGAAGACGATGCCGGGCACGGCGGCGGGGACGAAGCGCTCGAAGGTGCGGACCGTGGCTTCGGCGACCTCTTCGACGCTGGCCTGCTCGGGGCACTCGTACCCGGAGAGCACCATGTTCGGCTTGAGCAGCATGCCCTCGAGCGACACGCCCTGGCGGTGCAGCTGTTCGAAGGTCTCGTTGAGGATCTCACCCGTCACGGCCTCGGAGCGCGCGATCGTGTGGCGGCCGTCCATGAGAACCTCGGGCTCGACGATCGGAACGATGCCGGCCTCCTGGCACAGAGCGGCGTAGCGCGCCAGTCCGTGGGCGTTGACCTCGATGCAGGTGCGGCTCGGCAGGGAGTCGGTGATGGCGATCACCGCGCGCCACTTGGCGAACTTGGCGCCGAGGTCCACGTACTCGGCCAGGCGCTCGCGCAGGCCGTCGAGGCCCTCGGTGACCTTCTCGCCCGGGTGCCCGGCGAGTTCCTTGGCGCCGGCGTCGACCTTGATGCCGGGGACGATGCCCTTCGACTCGAGCAGGTCGACGAGGCGGCGACCGTCCTTCGCCTTCTGACGCAGGGTCTCGTCGTACAGGATCACGCCCGAGATGTGCGCTTCCGAGCCCGGGGCCGAGAAGAGCATCTCGCGGTAGTCGCGACGGTTCTCCTCGGTCGACTCCACGCCGATCGAGTCGAAGCGCTTCTTGATGGTCGGCGAGCTCTCGTCGGCGGCGAGGATGCCCTTGCCGGGGGCGACGAGGGCGCGGGCGATGGCGTTGAGGTCGTTGGCTGTCATGGCTGGGGAGGCGATCCGAGCGGTTCGGGCGCGGATCGCGGTAGGGCTGGCGGGGGTCTGTGGGTGCTTGGGGGGCGGCTCGTTCGAGCCGATCGTGCGGAGCTGGAACCGCGAGCGGGCCGCGGTCTGGCGGCCGGCGTTCTCGCGTGGCTCCGCGTCAGTGATCGTCTTCCGTCGGCAGGACCTCGAGCTCTCGCATGATCGCGACGAGGCGCCGCCTGAGGGTGGCCTGGTCCGCGGCGAGGGCGTCGCGCCGGACCGTTCCACCCGAGTAGAACTCTCGGGTGTCGGCCAGGTCGGCGTTGACCCGCTCGAGGAACTCGGCCCA
The DNA here is from genome assembly GCA_007750655.1 of Rohdeia mirabilis. GTDB lineage: Bacteria > Planctomycetota > UBA1135 > UBA1135 > Rohdeia > Rohdeia mirabilis. The sequence continues at coordinate 2,815,004 of CP036290.1, read as the reverse complement.
GTCCTGGGCTGCCGGAAGGTCCTCCACGAGCTGCCTCGGATCCGACGAGCGCCGGTTCCACAGGGCGTGGAACCCCACGGTGTTGCCCTCAGTGTACCCGTCGCGGTAGGCGGGTTCAGCGGTCAGGTAGGTGAGGGCCAGGGCCTCGCGCAGTCCGCGGTGGTGGCGCGCGGGGACGAAGTGCGAGCCGATCCGACCGTAGAGCGCCTCGTGCTGGCGCTCGGGGACCGGTGCGACCCAGCGGTCCCACTCGTCGTCGATGCTGTGCACGAGCCCGAGCGTGTCCACGTCGGGCATCTCGATCGACGTTCCGCTGCTCCAGGCCTCGTAGAGCGTGATGCCTGGGTACACGCGGCCGTCGCGGTCGCTGTAGAGGTTCCCGAAGGCCTCGAGCACCGTCGCCTTCGAGCCGTCGTCGAGCCAGGCGAGCACCTGGGCCTCGACCAGGTCGAACTCGCGCGGGAGTCCGGCCAGGGCGGCGCGGAAGCGGCGGGTCGGGTCGTCCGTGTCGCCGGCGATCACGACCGCGCGCTGGCCCCAGTCGTAGACGTAGGCCGGTTCGATCGCCCGCACGTCGAGTCCGGCTCGCATGGCGCGCTGGACCCGCACGGCGCGCGGGTCGTCCGGCTCGAGCAGCTGGCGGGGGATCGGCTGCTTCGGTGCGTGCACCTGCGGGTCGAACCAACGGGGCTCGCGCGCCTCGTCGAGCAGGCCCGGGTCCACGCCCATCGCCGACACCACCCAGCGCGAGAGGTCGAGCTGGAACGTGCGTTGATGGGACAGGTCGAGGTCGAGGTAGTCCACGACCTCCCGGCGCAGGTCGGCGTCGGCGGCCTCCCAGGCGGCGAGCAGAGCCGCGTCGTCGGGAGCGTCGGGCGCGTCGGTCCCGGGCGACAGGAGCGGGCAGAGGAGGGCGGCCGACGCGAGGACGAAGCTGCCGTGCATGGTCGAGCGCCGGGTCGGCGGCGCAGTCGCGAGGAGGTGGGTCACGAGCGTCGACGACGACGCCGGGGTCGTCGCTTCGGACGTTGACGTTCGACGGTCTCGATCGGCATCTCGCGCGCTTCCTCCCGTCGTTCGAGCCAGCGGTCGAGCACCGCGCGCTCCTCGCAACCGGCGCGGATGCGCAGGGCGAGCAGGTCGAGCGACTCGTCGAACTCCGACGTGTGCACGAACATGAGCGGCTTGAAGCGCTTGGACGCGGACTGCGTGAAGCGCGGTTGGTTCGCGAGCAGGCGCTTGGCCTGGGCGACGTCGCGACGCGAGAGGCGTGCGACCGCGGAGAGCGGCGTCAACAGGCGCGCGGCGAGGCGCACCGCGTCGATGTCGCTGTGGTGTTCCTCGTCGCGGATCTCCTCCCAGGCCTCGAGGAACGCCGGCGCGAAGAGTGCGGCCAGACAGAACGAGGTGGTGGGGGCCTCGCCCCGCCGGATGCGCTCGTCGAGCGCGGCCAGCACGGCCCAGCCGTCGCTGCGATCGAGCGGCGGCAGGTCCCCGTCGTCGCCGTCGGCCGCGTCGGTCTCCACGCCGGCCGTGTCGCTGCGCCAACGCACCAGCGCCGGCAGCAGGATCGGCAGGGCGCCGACCTTGTCGAGCAGCGAGAAGGCCACGCGCGAGTGCCCGCTCTGGAGCAGTCGCAGAATCTCTTCGACCACGCGCGGCGCGGCGGCCTGCGCCAGACCTCCGGCGTGCTCGACCATCGCGTCCCAGGTGTCCTGGTGGATCGTGAAGTCGAGGCGCGACGCGAACTTGATCGCCCGCATGATGCGGACGGGATCCTCGGCGATGCGCACGCGCGGATCGCCGATCGTGCGGATCAGCCGCGACTCCACGTCCTCGAGCCCGTCGACGTAGTCGATGATCTCGCCCTCGAGCGGATCGAGGAACAGGCCGTTGATCGTGAAGTCGCGACGCAGGGCGTCCTCGGCCGCGGTCCCGAACTCGTTGTCGTCGACGATCATCAGGTCGTCGACGGTCGGATCGTGCTCGTCGTCGCCGCCGCGCATGCTCTTCGGTGCGGCGCGGAAGGTCGCGGTCTCGACCACGTCGCCGCCGTAGACCACGTGGACGAGCTTGAAGCGCCGGCCGATGATGCGCCCGTTGCGGAACAGACGCTTGACCTCGCGCGGATGGGCCTCGGTCGCCACGTCGAAGTCCTTCGGGCGCCGACCGATCAAGAGGTCGCGCACGCAGCCGCCGACGAGGTATGCCTCGAAGCCGCTGCGCACCAGCCGACTGACGACGCGCAGCGCGTTCGGATCGAGGTGTTCACGGCGCGGCAGTCGCACGTCGACGACCAGGGCGCCGCGTTCGTCGCAGCGACTCGAGCGCAGGACGTGGACGGAGGCCGCTTCGCGCAGGCGAGCCGTCGGGGTCCAGGGGTCCACGTCGTCGTCGGAGGCTTCGGCGCGGCGCGCACTGCGGACCGCGTCGCGCTGCTTGCGGCGGCCGGCCACCTCGTCGAGGCGACCTGCATCCTGGCGCGGGTCCGAGTCGCGGTCGTCGGCATAGCGCTCGGAGCGCGAGCGTCCACGCCTCGAGCGCGGGCGTTCGTCGCGTTCCGGCGAGCGCTCGCGGGCTGCCGAGCGGGCGGGACGTTCGCCCGTCCCGGGCTCCGCCGACTCGCGTTCGTCGTCGCGGTCGCGGCGCGCGGCACGCGGTGCGTCGTCGTGTTCGGTGGGGCGAGCGCGTTCGCGTCCGCGGTCGTCGTCGCTCGTCTGGCGCCGCCGCACGCGGGCCGGGCGATCGGACGGTTCGGGCGCTCGCGGTTCACGCTCACGCGGTTCACGTACACGCGGTTCACGCTCACGCGGTTCGCGCTCGCGCGGTTCACGTTCACGCGGTTCGCGCTCGCGCGGTTCACGTTCACGCGGTTCACGTTCGCGAGGTTCGCGTTCGCGAGGTTCGCGTTCGCGAGGTTCGCGCTCACGCGGTGCGCGTTCGCTCCGCTCGTCAGCGTCGGAGGCGCTGCGGCCTCGGTCCTCGGCACCGGAGCGTCGCAGTCGACGGCGCCCCGAGGTCGGGCCGCGTTCGTCCCGCACTTCGGTCCGGTCGCGCTCGTCGCTGCCGTGTTCGTCGCGAGTGCGCTCGGTGCTCCTGTCGACGCGCTGTGTGTCGCGCGCGCGCGGGCTGCGTCCGGGCGAGCGGTCGCGATCGGTCTCGTCGCGCCGGTCCGTGTCCCGGTCGGGCTCCCCGTCGTCCGAACGCCGGGAGCCGGCGGTCGGCTCCGGCTCCGGCTCCGTCGATTGGCTCCGACGTCGGCTGCGGCGCTGACGGGACCGGGTGGGACCGGACTCGCCGTCGACGCGGTCGCGTTGGCCGCCCGCGAAACCGTCGCGATCGCGGTCGATCTCGCGCTCGCCTCTCGCTCGCGCGCCCCGTTCGCCATCGTCGCCGCGATCGTCGCCGCGCCCCACGGATCGGTCGCGGTCGCGCGCGGGCCGATCATCAGCGGGACGATGATCGGCGGACGGGCGCGCGGTGGCACGCCGCTCGGTTCGGCGATCGTCGGACGGTTCGAAGCCCTGATGGCCCATGGACGGTTCTCCGCGATCGATCGATCGGGGCCCTGATGGAGTGGGAGCGCGGTGGCAGGTGCCGGTAGCTGGGTGCGGCGGTCGAGGCCGGTTCTCGTCGCTCCACACGGTCGTGGAGGCTCGCCGACCGGAATCGACCGGATGGAGGACGATCGGGCGGTCCTCGCCGGCGTGCGCTCGAGGCGTGCGCGCCGCGCCGCGCCGCGGAGGCAGGACGTGAGGACGCAGGACGCCGGACACACGGCAGCGGACACAGCGAAGCGCATCGGCGCCCGCTCGAGGAACGCTCACGCGGCGCGCGCCGCCCGAGCGGACCGTGGCAGGGCAGGAGGGACTCGAACCCCCAACCTACTGATTTGGAATCAGTCGCTCTACCGATTAGGAGCTACTGCCCTGTGCGCGATCGGCCCGTGCCGACGTACGCGGGGCGGGAGTGTAGCCGAGCCACGCCGGCGGATCCACGTCCAGCTCCATCCGTGTCGCACGGGTTCGCGGACCGCGCCGCCGCCACGTCGCCGCCGCGCGGGCGTCGATCCGCGGCGCGGCGCCGGACCATCGGTGCCGGCGGGAGCGGTCGACCGCGACGACCCACGGTCGAGCCTCCGGGTCCGGGTCCCCGGCCGCGGCGGCCCGGTCGCTAGTGGTGTGATTCGCTCTGTTGAGGCATTTCGGCGTTCCGTACGGGATGCGATGCAAGGCGCGCCGACGACTCGACTTCGCTGTGAGTCTCGGAGGAGGCGCAACGCAGCAGCGCGCCCGTACGGGACGATGGAAATGCCCCAAAAGAGCGAATCACACCACTAGGACCGGGCCATCGCGCCGGACGGTCCCGTCACAGGTAGAGCAGCGACTCCAGCACGGCCTGGGGCACCGTCTCCGCCAGCCACATCAAGGGCGCCTTCATGCCCAGCTCCTGCAGGTAGTTCTGGCGGACCTTGTCGAGCAGCGTGTCGCCGTCGGCGTACAGCAGCGTCAGGATCACGAGGTCCTTCATCGACGCCAGGTCGCCGATCTCCGCGGCACCGATCAGGCCGTACACCAACGGACCGCGCAGGTAGTACGAGCTCTTGTCGACCTTGCCGTCGTCCGGCACTTCGAACTGGTTCGAGTACATGGGCGAACCGTCGCTCTCCCGCAGGGCGATGATGCCCCAGGTCTTGCTGCCGTCCGGGTGCCACGCCCAACCCTGGGCGCGGGCGAGATCGATCAGCACCCGCTGGGCCGACCACCAGCGCGAGTCGGTCGGCTGGTAGGCGAAGGCCACCGCCTTGCGCAGCGCGTTCGCCTGGATGCAGGCCTCGTAGGGCTGGGCCGCACAGCGGTAGCTGCTCGCGCTGGATCCACCGGGGGTGACGCTCCAGGCCGCCTTGCCCTGGCACGTGGCCTGGACGAATCCGCTCGGCGTCTGGGCCAGCCAGCAGATGTCGACCAGCACGTCGATCGGACGTCGCAGCCAGTCGCGTCGGTCGGGGGGCAGCAGGCTGTAGGCCTCGACCGCGATGTCGAGGTTCCAGCCCTCGGCGCGGCCGGCGGAACAGCCTTGTCCCGGTGCGGCCTGGACCTGCTCGAGCAACCAGCCGTAGCGCCCGTACTCCGAGCCTCCCTTGCCTTCCCAGTTGTCCGCGCGGTTCGCCATGGCGCGCGCCACGAGCATGTGCTTGGCGATGCGGTCGTTGGCCGCGCCGGCCAGCATCACCGGCTCGTACAAGTAGCGCCCGCCGTGCTGGCCGTCGAAGGAGCCGTAGGCGCGCAGGGCCGCCTCGTAGATCGCCGCGCCCGGGTCGGTGCTGAAGCGATCGCCAGCCGTCGTGAAGCCGAACGGCTCGACGTCGGCGATGAACTTGTTGGTGTGCCCTTCGCCGATCGCCTCGGGGACGATCTCGAAGCGGAAGTCGATCTGGTCGTCCAGACCGTTCAGGTAGACGTACGTGTCCAGGTCGATCGGACTGCCGACCGCGTCGTACAGGTTGGACATGTTGCGGTTCGAGTCCACCCAACAGCCGGCGATGTGGTCGAGGATGCCCTCGGGCACGCCGGCTCGCATGGCTTCCATGCCGGGCGTGTACTCCATCGCGTAGCCGCCGGTCGCTCCGCCGTAGGGCACGCCGCGCTGTTGCACCCAGCCGAGCGCGCCGTGCGGAGTGCCGGTGAAGGGTTGCTTCGTCAGCAGCGTGTCGCGCGTGCTGTTCCAGTCGTCGCGGGCGCGATCGATGAACGTCTGGCGCGAGTAGTGCGAGACCAACGGCAACGCGGTCGCGTGGGCCGTGAACCAGGGCGTCACAGGGTTCCAGAAGGACCAACCGCCACCTTCGGCCAGGCACACGCCCCAACCGCGCCACTGGGCCTGACGTTCGGCCAGGGCCAGATCGCCTTCGCGGTACAGGACCAGACGCGCGTGGTACTCACCGAGCTGGAGCAGCGTGTGCGGCCCGTTGTCGGCGATCACGTAGCGGTTGTCGCCGTTCGTCCCGGTCGTGTTGTACGCGTCCGGACGCGGCACCACGCTGAGCGCCTTCCAACCCGCCGGCAGCTCGAGGCTCGCCATGTCGAAGCGGATGTCGGGGTCCGGGCTCGTGACGTCCGAGTTGTGCCAGATCAGGTCGACCTCGATCAGCGGGGAGTGGCGCATCGAACGCACCCAGGCGCGGTAGCCGCCGTAGGGCCCGAGCTCGCCGCCCAGGGTGATCTCCGCGTACACGGGACCGATGGAGATGTCGCCGGAGATCGACGTCAACAGCCGCGACTGGACGCCGTCCGCACCAGCGATGCGCAGCGAGACGCCGTGCTGGTAGAGACCGATGGTCTCGAGCGGGACCAGAGGCTGTGCGAGACTCGACGTGCCGCGCACGATCTCGACCTGGTCGGTGCCGATCGGCGCGTCACTCCAGGCCGACAGTTCGATCGACGCGATCGAACCGTCGGCGTGGAAGCGGCACGGCTTCCACTGGGTGATCAGCACGTCGGATCCCGCTCGCAGACTGAACGGCGACGGCAGTCCGGGGACCAGCAGCGCGTCCTCGCCGCGCGGAAGTGGGAGCACCAGCCGCAGAAGGGTCGGGCCCTGCGTCGGGCCGATGGTCGTGCGCGCCACGACGGGCGGCGACGTGCCCTGGGCCAGCGCGTTCGGCGCTCCGAGGCCGAGCGCGGTGGCGAGGAGCGCGGCCGACGCCGTCGCACGCAGCGCGCTGGCGAGGAGCGCCTGGCCGATCGTTCGCGAGCGGCGCGGAACGGCCGGCGCGGTCGGAAGGTCCGTGGGTGAGTCGGTGTGGGTCGGGAGGTCGCTGGCGCTGGTGGCGGCGAGAACGGCGGTCCGAACGAAGGTGCGCACGGCGCCCACGTTCGGCGTCGTCGCACCGCGCCGGAAGGCGGGGTCGAATTCCATGGTGTGGATCGGGGACGTCCTGGGGGATCCGACGGGTCGGACGGGGCGGGATCGCGTCGCAACACGCGCTCCTTCGGGCTCCGTCTCGACCCATCGTCTGGGGCGGTGTCCTTCTCGGACACCGAGCGTTGGCCGGCCCCGGAGAGCCCTGAGCGCCTGACGTCTGGGGGAACGCGGCGCTGGGGGAGAAGACACTCCGGCGTGGATCGCAGGAGCGGACGCACCGGGTCCGTCGATCGGTTCCACCCGATCCTCCGCGCCGTCGTAAGTGCGCGTGTGGACGCGCTTCGCTTGCGACCATGGCTCTCCGCCAAGTACCGTGGTGCCCCGATGCACAGCCTCGAAAGCACTCCCGAAGAGGATCCGGCCGCCGGCGCGGCTCCCGATCCGCACGCCCAGGACGCGGACGATGCCGTCCAGGAACCGGAAGCGAGCGCAGCCGAGGAGGACGACGGCGAGGACGATCCGGATCCCGCTCTGGCCGAGCGCGAACTGCCCGATCGATCCGAGATCATGGCCGCTCTCGAGCGGGCCTTCGCCGACGACGCTGTGCTCCCAGGGGTCCTCGAGCGCTACGCCGAGCACGCTCTCCTGGTGCTCGAGGGCACGCGGCGCCTCAATCTGACAGCGATCTTCGATCCCGACGAGATCGCGGTGAAGCACTACCTCGACTCGTGGCGGGCGACGCGTCAGCTGCCGCTCATGGGACGCAGCGTGGTCGACCTCGGTTCGGGCGCCGGCTATCCGGGCATGCCGACCGCGCTGTGCGAGCCGAACTGCAGCGTCACCCTGGTCGAGACCCGGCGCAAGAAGGCCGACTTCCTCCAGGAGACCATCGACACGATGGGCGTGAAGAACGCGCGGGCCGAGTGGGCGCGCGGCGAGGACTACCTGGCGCGCAACAAGGCGGACATCGTCTTCATCCGCGCGCTCAGTTCGGTGCGCGAGAACATCCGCCTGCTGCGCAAGGTGCGGCACTCCTTCAAGGAGCTCGTGATGTTCAAGGGTCCGTCGTGGTCGCGCGAGATGCGCGCGGCCGAGCGCGAGGCCGAGCGGCTGGGCTTCTATCTCGAGACCGTCTTCGAGCACGATCTGCCCGGCGACATGGGGCATCGCGCAATCCTGGTCTACCGCTCTCCCGGAGCGCGCTGACCCGCGCGCCCGACCGTTCCCGAGTGGCCGCCGTTCGAAGCGTGGCGGCGGGACACGACCTTCGACCGACGAACGATGCCGCTCTGGGCCTGGATCGCGCTGGTGCTGGGCATCGTCTTCCTCGTGGTGTTCGTCATCACCGTGGCGAACTACCCCGAGGACGGCAGCTTCTGAGCGGGCGCTTCCGGACGGGTGGAGCGCGCGGATCCTCGGGTGCGCGGAACGCAATTCTCGTGCGCGCGGAACGCAGAAGGCCCCGGTCAGCGCGCTGCGCCGACCGGGGCCTTCTAGGTGGGAGCGTCGCTTTCGCGTCACTCCCCTTGAGCGTGGTGCCCGAGGGGGGAGTCGAACCCCCACCCCGTTGCCAGGACATGGACCTGAACCATGCGCGTCTACCAATTCCGCCACCCGGGCACTGTGGAGCGGAGACGGTAGTGACCGCGGAGCGGCGGGTCAACGCCCCGTCGGCAGGAAGATCCGACCTGGAACGGGCCGCGCCGGATCGGTCGCCCGTGCGGCTATGCTCCCGGCGTGGCACGGGACTCCGAGGAGATCCGCGTCGTGGCGTCGAACCGCCGCGCGCGGCACGACTACCTGATCCTCGAGGAGTTCGAGGCGGGGCTCGTGCTCGTGGGGTCCGAGGTCAAGAGTCTCCGCGGTGGCAAGGCGTCGATCCAGGAGGCCTACGCGCTCGTCCGCGGCGAGGAAGCGCTCCTGATCGGGGCGCACATCCCCGAGTACCCCTGGGCCCACCAGCACAACCACGAGCCCACGCGCTCGCGGCGGCTGCTCCTGCACGCGAAGCAGATCGCGAAGATCGGCAAGGCCGTGCGCGAGAAGGGCGTGACGCTGGTGCCGCTCGCGCTGTACTTCAAGGGGCACCTGGTCAAGTGCAGCCTGGCGCTGGTCAAGGGCAAGAAGACCCACGACAAGCGGCAGGCCGAACGCGAACGCGAGGACCGGCGCGAGATGCGCCGCGCCGCGACCCGCCGGACCACCTGAGGTCGCCAGCGGCAGGCGTCCGCGTCGCTCCTTCGGTCGTCGAGCGCCCGCTCGACGGATCGGCTCAGGTGCCCGCTGCACACCCGGCGGGAACGGCGTGTCTGGGGGAGTGGAGCGGCGGCCGACGGTGCTATGATCCGAGCAGGAACGAACGGGGGCGCACTGGTTTCGACTGGTTCGACAACGCCCGCGGTCGCGTGTCGAGGATCCTCGGTCACCTCGTCAATCATCCGAGGAAGGCAATTTACCTGCCAACAACGATTTCGCACTCGCTGCCTGATTCAACTCATGTAGCCGTTCGCGCCGGGAGTGTCCGCGGCCCGGCGTGAACGACACTCAGCGGACTGGTCGCCGCCCCGCGCCTCGGGGGAACGCGACGAGACTTTCCGAGGCTGGATCCGATGCAGCTCGCCCCCGGGCGGCGGAGGGTCGAGATACAAATCTGGGGACACACACGTAGACGCCGCGGTGCGGGGCGTTCCAGGACGCGGGTTCGATTCCCGCCGCCTCCACCATCCATTTCGGAACGGGCGCGCAGCGCCCGCACTTCGCAGGGCCACCCCGATCCGCAGGCGGATCGGGGTGGCCCTGCTGCGTCGCGGGCGCCGCGCGCCCGTTCCGGAATGGATGGGAGCTGTTGGTCAGGCGGCTGGCGCCGTTGGGACGCCGGAACGATGCGTCACTGGCGGTCGCCCGCACTTCGCAGGGCCACCCCGATCCGCAGGCGGATCGGGGTGGCCCTGCTGCGTCGCGGGCGCCGCGCGCCCGTTCCGAAATGGATGGGAGCTGTTGGTCAGGCGGCTGGCGCCGTTGGGACGCCGGAACGATGCGTCACCGGCGGTCGGCCGCACTTCGCAGGGCCACCCCGATCCGCAGACGGATCGGGGTGGCCCTGCTGCGTCGCGGGCGCTGCGCGCCCGTTCCGAAATGGATGGGAGCTGTTGGTCAGGCGGCTGGCGCCGTTGGGACGCCGGAACGATGCGTCACTGGCGGTCGGCCGCACTTCGCAGGGCCACCCCGATCCGCAGACGGATCGGGGTGGCCCTGCTGCGTCGCGGGCGCTGCGCGCCCGTTCCAAAATGGATTGGGTGCTGTTGGTCAGGCGGCTGGCGCCGTTGGGACGCCGGAACGATGCGTCACCGGCGGTCGGCCGCACTTCGCAGGGCCACCCCGATCCGCAGACGGATCGGGGTGGCCCTGCTGCGTCGCGGGCGCCGCGCGCCCGTTCCGAAATGGATTGGGTGCTGTTGGTCAGGCGGCTGGCGCCGTTGGGACGCCGGAACGATGCGTCACTGGCGGTCGCCCGCACTTCGCAGGGCCACCCCGATCCGCAGGCGGATCGGGGTGGCCCTGCTGCGTCGCGGGCGCCGCGCGCCCGTTCCGAAATGGATGGGTGCTGTTGGTCAGGCGGCTGGCGCCGTTGGGACGCCGGAACGATGCGTCACTGGCGGTCGCCCGCACTTCGCAGGGCCGGTTCGAGGTCGTCGGTGGATCGGGTTGGCGCTGCCGTTTCCGAATCCCCCGGCCCGTGACGCAGCGAGCCGACGCCCGGTGGGGGCGGCGGCTCGCTGTCTTCCACCGGCTGGTGGACGAGGTTCTGGGTGGCGCTCGATCAGGGAAGCAGGTCGACGTCGACCGCGTTGCTGACGAAGCTCAATCCGCCCGTGCCGTCCCAGGCGAGGAAGGCGTGGTGCAGGGTCAGACCGGCGAGGCTCGCCTGGGTCCCGGCGGGCAGCGCGAGGGTCGCGTGTCCACCGCCGTCCGGGCCGAGCACACCGAGCGTCTCCTTCAACTGGGTGCCGTTGAAGCTCGAGAGCGTCAGCGTGGTGTAGGCGTCCGGCACGATCGGCGCGGAGAAGCCGCCGCCGAGCGGGATCGCCGGAGACGTCCCCGTCGCCGATCCGACCACGAAGTAGATGTGGCCGGCGCGCGCGGGACCTGCCGCGAGGAAGAGTTCGTGGCGACCGCCGTTCGACAGGGAGACGGTGGTTGGGTGGGCCACCAGCGGCTCGTCCTGGAAGGTCCACAGGATCGGCTCGATGCTCGCGGCGCCACCCGGTCCGAAGCCGTTGCCGGCGACGCGCACGAGTCCCGGTTCGACGTCGAGATCGGTCACGCCGACGCTCGTGTACCCGTGGGTCGCGGCGAGCGCGTCGAGATCGATCTCGACGCCCTGGGGACCTTCCCAGAGAGCGGCGTGCGTCCCGTTCGCGTCCGTCACGCGACCGAGCAGGAGCCCGCCCTTCGTGTCGGACAGGGAGACCGCGGTCGCACCGGCGGGCAGGAACTCGACGTGGTCGGTCGACCGTTCGCCCCACAGGTACGCGCGCGCGTCGTTCCCGAAGTAGGCCGTTCCGATCACGAGACCTCCGTCACCGGTGTGCAGGTAGCTGCGACTCGAACCCGGCACGTGCCAGTCCTCCCAGCTCGCGGCGCTGCCGCTCCAACGGGCCGCGTGCACGACGCCGAAGCCCATGTTGCACGAGCCGTACTGGTGCTGGTCGTCGAGTCCCGTCGCGCTGCTGCCCCAGGCCACGCTCGGTGTGAGCCAGGTCGGTGAGCCGGTCGCCGTCTTCCAGAACACGCCGTCGACGGTCGTGCTCTCGTCCGAGTAGCGCAGCGTCCCCACGTGCTGGGTGCCGTTGGTCTCCGAGACCGAGCCGATCTCCCAACCGCTCGGTTGGATGTCGTGGTGCTGGTGCGTCACCGGATCCCAGGTCGCGGCGTGCTGGTAGTAGCCGGTGCCCTGGGGCGTCGTGTACGGCCACCACCACCAGCCGACCGCGCGACCGCCTTCCGCGTCGCTGATCGAGGAACCCGCCGAGTTCGGCGGGACGAGCCCCTGCGCGAAGTGCCCGAGGGCGTTCCAGCGTCCGCCCATCGACTGGTTGCCGTGGAACGGCGAGACGTGCTGGCCGTTGCCGTAGACGTCGATGCCGTCGACGCACGACGCCGCGTTGGTCGAGATGCCGAAGGGATCCATCCGACGCACCGACGACCATGTACCGACCGTGGGCGGGGTCCGCAGGGAGAGCGACGCCGCGCCGCTCGTATCGGAGCCGCACGCGTTCGTCGCGACGAGGCGGTAGTCGCCGACGTCGCTCGCGCCGACCCCACTGACCACCAGCGTGTCGGTGAAGGCGCCAGAGATCGTGCTGCCCGTCCCGGTCGGACCGTCGACGAGCGGCACACCGTCCTTCTCCCACTGGAAGCCCATCGGCCCGCTGCCGGCGAAGAACACGTGCATCGTCGCCGCGAGTCCGGGCCAGGCCTCGACGCTGGCGGGCGCCGTTCCGGCGATCGGGCAGTCGCTCGTGAACAGGCGCTCGACGCGGTCGGTACCGGTCGACGCGTCGTTGCCACCGATCGCGTAGAGGAAGTCGTCCGGGCCGAGTACGAACGCGAAGTTGCGTCGCGGGACCTGCATGTCGGGACCCTGGGTCCACGTGTTCGTCGCCAGGTCGAGCGCCCAGCAGTGCGGGCTCGTGAGGAGGGCGTCGGTGGACCCACCGACCACGTACACGCGGCCGTCCGCACCGGTGGCCGCGCGCGCGCCGCTGATCGGTTCGGGGAGCGGCGGCACGACCGTGGTCGACCAACCGTTCGTGGCCACGTCGTAGGCCTGCACCACCGCGGTGCGAGCACTGCCGCTCGTGCGTCCTCCGATGACCAGCAGGCGACCCGTTCCGTCGTTCACGCCGGCGGCGTCGGTCACACCGATCGGGAGCGATGCGACGGTCGACCACGTGTCGGTCGAACCGAGGTAGCGTTCGACGAGGGTCGAGTACGAACCACCTCCCAGCGCGTAGACGCGGTTCGCATCGTCGGTCGCGAAGGCGAAGCCCGTCTCAGGAGCTCCCGCGCTGCGATCGGCGATGTCGACGTTCTGCCCCTCGTTGCGGTCGTACCGGTAGTTCGAGGCGGTGTCGCCCTCGGGATCGTCGCCGTCGAAACCGCCGAAGCAGACGATGTTGCCCAGGTCGTCGATGCCGACGCCCTGGCCGATGATCGGTCCCTCGAACTTCTCGTGGGTCGTCCAGCCGCCGCCTGCGGTCCAGCCGTCCACCCGACTGTCGTTCGTGCCGAACCACGGCCGGCCCGCGAGCACGAGGATCTCGCCGCTCTCCACCAGGCCGATGCCGAAACTGCGCGCGGCTCCGCCCGTGGGGACCGGAGCGATGTCGGCCCAGGTCTGGGCGAGGGCCGGCGCGGCGAACATCCCGAGCAGGGCGCCGACGCCGAGCAGGCGCACGGGATCGAGGACGTGTTTCGAGGGGATGGGGAGGGGGCGGGGCGCGAGAGGGAGGGGCATCGAACTCGACATGGCGCGTGTGGGGCGGGGTGGAACGGGAGTCACGGACGCTGCCGCGAGACTCGGGCGACTACTGACAGTCGACGCCGGGGAGCGAGCGCCGGATGTGACGACCCCGTCATTCGGCACCGATCGGGCCGCTGCGCACGACGCGCGTCCGACGGATGGTCCCCGCGCTCCGCCGGTCCGTCCGCGATCGGCGCGATCGTGGAGCCGGCTCGACGAGCCCTCGACTCGTCGCGACCGTCGAGTGCGAGTTGGGGCGGGGCCAGGACGGGGCTGGGACAGGTCGTGCGGCACTGCGCCCGCGGCGCGCCCCGCACCGGCTTCCTCGCGCAGGTCCTCGCCGCTCGCCAGATGGCCCGTGGGCCCGCGCCGCGCGGCGAGAAGCGCACCGCCACGGGCTCGAGGCGCTTCGGGTGACGCCTCGGGGCGGGAGGCGGATGCCGCTCGACGAACGGACGGGCCCAGCTCAGCGCGCGGCCCGCTCGTCGTCGCAGCGGGTCGTTGCAACGGGGCCTTGCAACGGGGCCATGCAGTGGTGGCGGTCCCGAACGCGCTGGTCGCGATCGGCCGGTCCCGGTGGGGGACCTGACCCTCGCCGGGGTCGGGTGCCGTCCGAGGCCACGCGCTCGAAACCGTGCCGACTCGTCCCAAACGTGAAGGAAATGCGGCGACGACGGCTGGAGCGGTGCGCCTGGGCCCCTACCATGCTGCGCCAAACGTCCCACCCCTCGGCCGCCGACTGCGGCTCCGGCTCCGCCCCACGCCCCCATGCCCGTCATCAAGAACCGACGCGGCCTCGACCTCCCCATCCACGGCGCCGTCGAATCCTCCGTCATCGAGGATCGGCTGGACATCGGAACGGTCGGGCTCGTCCCGCGCGAGTCCCACGGCCTGAAGTGCCGTCCGCTCGTCCAGGAAGGTGACCGCGTCGCCAGTGGTGCGCCGGTCTACGCCGATCGTCGGGACCCGAACACGCTGTACACCGCGCCGGTCTCGGGCACCGTTCGCGCGATCGAACGCGGCGCGCGCCGGGCGGTGCTCTCGATCCAGATCGATCGGGACGGCAACGACGAGGCGCGCTCGTTCGACGTGGCGAGCGCGAAGAAGGATGCGTCCGCCCTGCGCAGTCTAATGCTCGAATCGGGCCTTTGGAGCACCTTGCGCCAGCGCCCCTTCGACCGCGTGCCCGCGAGTGACGCGACCGCCGGAGCGCTGTTCGTCACCGCCCACGACTCGCGTCCTTTGGCGCCGCAGCCGCTCGACGTGCTCGCCGGTGCGAGTGAACCGTTCCGCGTCGGACTCGAGGCGCTGCGCCGACTGACCGAAGGGAAGACCTACCTCTGCACCAAGGCCGGCAGCGACTGGTCGGCCCTGACGCCCGACGGTGTCGAGACGGTCGCGTTCGACGGCCCGCACCCCTCGGGTACCGCGGGCCTGCACATCCACCGGTTGCACCCGGTCGGCGTCGGACGCAGTTCGTGGCACATCGGCTACCAGTCGGTGGCCGACGTGGGCCGTCTGCTCCTGACGGGAGCGGTGCCGACGACGCGCGTCGTCGCGCTCGTCGGTCCCGACGCCCGCGCGCCGCGCCTCGTGCGCACGCTGCGCGGCGCTTCGACCGCCGAACTGCTCGCCGGTGAGTCGACCGCACGCGACCTGCGCGCCATCGACGGCTCGGTGCTCGAAGGGCGCGAGTGCTCGCCGGGAACGCCCGGCGGCTTCCTCGGTCGCTACTCCAACCAGATCACGCTGCTCGAGAACGAGACGCGTCGTCGTCTCCTGAACTGGGCGTTCCCCCTGGACGGTCGCTTCACCGAGACGAACACCCTGTGGGACAAGTGGATCCGCCGGCGCCTCGTGTTCGACACCGACACGAACGGCAGTCTGCGCGCCATCGTCCCGATCGGACAGTTCGAGCGCGTCATGGCGTTCGACATCCTCCCGACCCAGCTGATCAAGGCCCTCGCCAGCGGCGACGTGGAACTCGCTGAGAAGCTGGGTGTCCTCGAGATCGCCGAAGAGGACCTCGCTCTGTGCCAGTACGTCGACAACTCCAAGCAACCTCTGACCGAGATGCTGCGCGAGATGCTCACCGAGATCGAGAACGAGGGCTGACGTGAGATTCCTCGAAGAACAGTTCCACAAGGTCGCCCCTCTCTTCGGGAAGGGCGGAAAGTTCGAGAAGCTGTACCCCTTCTACGAAGCGGGCGACACCTTCCTCCTGAGCCCGGGCGAGCGCACCAAGAGCGGTCCGCACGTCCGCGACAGCCTGGACCTGAAGCGCACGATGATCACGGTGGTGCTGGCGCTCCTGCCCTGCACGCTGTTCGCGCTCTTCAACACCGGCTACCAGGAGATCCGCGCGACGACCGATCCGACCCTCGGGCCGCTCGACGTCAACTTCGCGCGTGCGCTCTACCTCGGCCTCCTGTCGTTCCTGCCGGTCTACATCGTGACCGTGGCGGTGGGCGGCCTGCTCGAGGCGCTGTTCGCGGTGGTGCGCAAGCACGAGATCAACGAGGGCTTCCTCGTGACGTCGCTGTTGTTCCCGCTGACCCTGCCGCCGGACATCCCGCTGTGGCAGGTGGCGCTGGGCATCGCGTTCGGCGTCGTGATCGGCAAGGAGGTCTTCGGCGGCACGGGGATGAACATCCTCAACCCGGCGCTCACCGGACGGATCTTCCTCTACTTCGCCTACCCCGCGCAGATCTCGGGCGACCTCGTCTGGATCGGTGACTCGGCGAACTGGGTGGACGGCTTCAGCGGCGCCACGCCGCTCGCGACCTTCTACAGCGCGCAGGGTGACCTGACGCAGATGGCCTACTCCTGGTCCGACGCGTTCTGGGGCTTCGTCCCGGGGTCGATGGGGGAGACGTCAGCGGCGGCCTGCGTGCTCGGAGCGTTCATCCTGCTCTTCACGAAGATCGGGTCCTGGCGAATCATGGCCGGCTGCGTCCTCGGCGGACTCGGAATGACGCTCCTGTTCAACGCTGTCGGCGAGGGCTACCACGACGTGCCCTTCCACTGGCACCTGGTGGTCGGCTCGTTCGCCTTCGGAACGGTCTTCATGGCCACCGATCCGGTGTCCGCGTCCCAGACCGACACGGGCCGCTGGATCTACGGCTTCGGCATCGGAGCCCTCACGATCCTCGTGCGCGTGATCAACCCCGCCTATCCCGCCGGCATCATGCTGGCGATCATCTTCATGAACGTGTTCGCGCCGCTGATCGACTACTACGTCGTGCGGGCGAACATCCGCCGCCGGGAGGTGCGCCTTGGACTTCAGTAACAAGTACGTCGTCGGCTTCGCCGTCGTGCTGTGCCTCGTGTGCGCGGCCGCGGTCTCCGTCCTGGCCGTCGAGCTGAAGCCCCAGCAGGAAGCGAACATGCTGCTCGACCGTCGCACGAACGTGCTGCGCGTCGCGGGCGTGCTCGAGACCGGTGAGACTCGGACCGCTGAAGAGATCAACGCCTTCTTCGAGGACGGGCGCATCGAATACCTCGTGGTCGAACGCGCCAGTGGCAAGGTGGTGGACGATCCCTCGACGATCGAGGGCATCGACAGCGCCGAGTCCTTCGACGCCACCAAGTGGGCGAAGGACAACGCCAAGAACGACCAGCTGACTTCGCCGATCGACCCGGCCTACAAGGAGACGCAGATGCGCGTCGTCCCGGCCTACCTGCAGGTCATCAAGGTCACCACCGACGAGGTCGATTGCCTGGTGCTGCCGATCCAGGGCTACGGCCTGTGGTCGACCCTGCGCGGCTACCTCGCGGTCAGTCGCGACCTCTCCCACGTCATCGGCATCACCTACTACGAGCACGGCGAGACGCCGGGTCTCGGAGGTGAAGTGGACAACCCCTCCTGGAAGGCGCAGTTCCCCGGCAAGGAGATCTACGGCGACCAGGGCGAGCCGATCCTCGAGGTGAAGAAGTCCGGCATGGTCACCGAGCCGAGCCACCAGGTCGACGGCATGGCCGGCGCGACGATCACCACGGACGGTGTCGATCTCATGCTCGAGTTCTGGCTCGGCGACGGGGGCTACGGCCCGTACCTGAAGGCACAACGCGGCGACGCCTGAGCGTTCGCTCCACCAACGTCGACCAACAACCCGGCCCCACCGCGGCGATGGACAAGGAAACCAAACGGATCCTGCTGGATCCCCTCCACCTCAAGAACCCGATCACTCTCCAGGTGCTCGGGATCTGCTCGGCACTGGCGGTCACGACCAAGCTGGAAACGGCGCTGGTCATGAGCGCGGCGCTGACGTTCGTGCTCACGAGCTCCAACACGGTCATCAGCCTCCTGCGGAACAGGATCCCGGGTTCGATCCGGATCATCACGCAGCTGGCGATCATCGCCTCGTTGGTCATCGTCGCCGACCAGGTGATGAAGGCCTACGCCTTCGGGGTCTACAAGCAGCTCTCGGTCTTCGTCGGCCTCATCATCACGAACTGCATCGTGATGGGGCGCGCGGAGGCTTTCGCGATGGCCAACCCGCCGCTGAAGAGCGCGCTCGACGGCTTCGCGAACTCGATGGGCTACGCCGCGATCCTGCTCTACGTGGGCTTCTTCCGCGAGCTCTTCGGCTCGGGCAAGATCCTAGGCTTCCCCGTGCTCGAGGCCACCAACGCGGGCGGTTGGTACGTGCCGAACGGCCTGCTGGTCCTCTCACCGGGCGCCTTCTTCCTGATCGGACTCCTGATCTGGGTCCAGCGCAGCTTGTCGACCGAGCTGGTCGAGGAGACCAACTAGTCCCATGGAGTACGTCAACATCATCGTGAAGGCGGTGGGGCCGGAGAACATGGCCCTCGCGTTCTTCCTGGGCATGTGTTCGTTCCTGGCGGTCTCGAAGAAGGTGGACACCGCCATGGGCCTCGGCCTCGCGGTCGTGTTCGTGCTGACGATCGTCACGCCGATCAACTCGATCCTCTTCAACTACCTGTTGAAGCCGGGCGCCATGGCCTGGGCCTCGCCCGAGCTCGCCGAGGTCGACCTCTCGTTCCTCGGGTTCATCGTCTACATCGCGACGATCGCCGCCGTGGTGCAGATCGTCGAGATGGCGATCGATCGCTACTCGCCCACGCTCTATGGCGCGCTCGGTGTGTTCCTGCCGCTGATCGCGGTGAACTGCGCGATCCTCGGATCATCCCTGTTCATGGTGCAGCGCGAGTACGACGTCGGTGAGTCGCTCGCCTACGGCTTCGGATCGGGCGTCGGCTTCTGGTTGGCCATGATCGCCCTGGCCGCCATCCGCGAAAAGCTGAAGTACTCGAACGTGCCTCCCGGACTGCGCGGACTCGGGATCACCTTCATCACCACGGGGCTCATGGCCATGGGCTTCATGATCTTCGGCGGGATCAAGCTCTGAGCGCGGCCTAGGAGCCAAGGAACGATCAGTCATGGAAATCGAAACCATCATCCTCGGCATCACCATGTTCACCCTCGTGGTGGTGGTGATGGTTGGCGTTCTTCTCTTCGCGAAGAGCAAACTCGTCCAAGCGGGCAAGGTCCGCATCGTCGTCAACGGCGACGAGTCCAACGCGTTCGAGGTCAACCAGGGCGGCACGCTCCTGACGACGCTGGCCGAACAGAAGCTGTTCGTGCCCTCGGCCTGCGGCGGGGGTGGCACCTGCGCCCAGTGCACCGTGAAGATCTCTGAGGGCAACACCGGCATCTTGCCCACGGAAGAGGGCCACATCTCGCGCGCCGAGGCCAAGGAGGGCTGTCGCCTCTCCTGCCAGGTGAAGGTCAAGGGCGACATGCACGTCGAAGTGCCGGCCGCCGTCTTCTCCGCCAAGAAGTGGGAGTGCGAGGTCGTCTCGAACGACAACGTCGCCACGTTCATCAAGGAGTTCAAGGTGCGTCTGCCGAAGGGCGAGCGCATCGACTTCCAGAACGGCGACTACATCCAGATCGAGATCCCGCCGTACAAGGACCTCTCCTACAAGAGCTTCGACATCCAGCCCGAGTACCACGAGGACTGGGACAAGTACAACGTCTGGGACGAGAAGGCCTGGAACGACGAGACGATCGAACGCGCCTACTCGATGGCCAACTACCCGGCCGAGGGCGACGACATCGTCATGCTCAACGTCCGGATCGCGTCTCCGCCGCCCGGCGCCAAGGGCATCTCGGGCGGCAAGGCGTCCAGCTACATCTTCAACTGCAAGCCGGGCGACAAGGTCATGGTCTCGGGTCCCTTCGGTGAGTTCCACCTGAAGAAGACCGAGCGCGAGTGCGTGTTCATCGGTGGTGGCGCCGGCATGGCGCCGCTGCGCTCGCACATCATGCACATGTTCAAGACGCTCAAGACGGGCCGCAAGGTGTCGTACTGGTACGGCGCGCGTTCCCTGCGCGAGATGTTCTACGTCGAGGACTTCGACCAGCTCGCCGCCGAGTTCCCCAACTTCTCGTGGCACGTGGCCCTCTCGGACCCCAAGCCCGAGGACAACTGGACCGGACTGAAGGGCTTCATCCACCAGGTCTGCCTCAACGAGTACCTGTCGAAGCACGAGTCGCCGGAAGACATCGAGTACTACCTGTGCGGTCCGCCGATGATGAACTCGTCGGTGCTCCGGATGCTCGACGACCTCGGGGTCGATCCCGAGATGATCGACCTCGACGACTTCGGCAGCTGAGTGATCCGCCGAGCGCGGCCGCGAGCGGCTGATCGCTCTCGCCACGGCGCGCGGCGCGTCCCTCCTCCGCGGAAGGGCGCGCCGCACACGTTCTGGCGCCAGTTGTTCCCGAGCGGTCGCCGCGGCCCTTCGATCGACAGCTCCGCCGTTCCACGCCACCGACCCACACCTCGCACCCATGCTGTCCCGTCGCTTCCTCCTCCTGGTCGTGCTCGCGTGCTTCGGTGCTCTCGGATGTCGCGGGACCCAGCGCCCCGACGTGACGTTCGTCGGCATGTGCATGGGCACGTCGTGGAAGGTCACGATCGTGCGTGACGGTGGCTTCGACGCCGACGAGGTGCCCGGGCTGCGGGCGGCCATCGAGTCCGAACTCGACGGCGTCGACGCTGCGATGAGCACGTGGCGCGCGGACTCCGAACTCTCGCGCTTCAACCGCGCCGAACCGGGTGACGGCGTGGAGCTGTCGGAGGCGACCTGGGAGGTGCTCGATCTCGCGCGCGAGGTGCACGACCTCACCGGCGGCGCGTTCGATCCCACGGTTCTGCCGCTGGTGCGTGCGTACGGCTTCGGCGGTGGCGAGGCGTCGACGACTCCGAGCGAAGAAGAGCTGGTCGAGCTGCGCGCGCGGATCGGGCTCGAGCTGTTGATCGACCGCCGTCCGATCCTCGACAAGAGCGTTCCGGGCGTCGAGGTCGACCTGTCCGCGGTGGCCAAGGGCTACGCCGTCGATCGCGTGCACGACGCGCTCGTGGCGAACGGCGTCGAGCGCTTCCTCGTGGAAGTGGGCGGTGAGTTGCGCGTGCGCGGCGAGCGTCCGGACGGCGGTCCGTGGCGCGTCGGGGTCGAGGACCCGCGCACGAGCACCGAACGCGTGCCCTACGCGATCGTCAGTCTGTCGGACGGCGCGCTCGCCACGTCCGGGGACTATCGCAACACGGTCGAGCTCGACGGTGCGGTGGTCAGCCACCTCTTCGATCCACGGATCGCGCGTCCGATCGCGAGTCACGTCGCGTCGGCCTCGGTCCTCGCGCCCTCGTGCGCGCGCGCCGACGCGCTGGCCACGGCCTTGGCGGTCCTCGGCGGACCGGCCGCGGTCGAACTGAGCGCAACCGCAGCCGACTTCGAGGTCTTCGTGGTCGAACGCGACGGCGAGCGCCTGGTCGAGCACGCCTCGCCGGGTTTCGAACGCTGTCGCGTGCCGCTCGACTGAACCCGCCGGTCGCGGGTCGAACCGCTCAGCTGGACGCGCCTTCGCGCGCCCGTTCGGCGAGCAGGGCGTCCAACTGCTCGGGGTCGACGCTGCAGCCCTCGTTCATGGGCTTGCCGCAGACGCACTCGCCGATGGGCTGACCCAGCTTGTCCAGGCCCCCGCAGGAGCCGCTGAGCCGCCGGCCGCGCAGGAGTCCGACGGACATCGCGCCGACGGCGATCAGGAAGAACGCGAGCGTGACGAGGAAGGTGGCCATGGGGCAAGCCTAAGCCTCGCGCCGACGAGTTTCTTCGCTCGCCACCCGAAACGCGCGGGGCCTTGGGTCGGTCTTCCCTGGGTGGGCGGGGGAGGCGGTGGGCCAGAGGCGGCGGTGGGCGAGCGGAGGACGCGCTGGCTCGCTCCGCATCCAGCGCCCGCGTCCGGCGTCCACGGCCAGTGCCGGGACCGCGCGCGTGGGTTCGCGAACGGGTCTCCGTGCGCGCTCGCGGCTGGCGGCGCGGCTACACTTCTCGCGTGAAAGCTCCCCATGGTGCCCTGGCGGCGCTCCTGGCGGTCCTCGGTGGGGTCCTCGCCAGTGGCTGCCGCAGTCTCGACTCGTCCTCGTACAACCTGCGGGAGCTGCACGAGGAGGACGGTTCGCCGCGGCCCTACAACTCGGTCATGTCGCCGGCCGAGTACTTCCTCTCGAGCGTGGCCAGTGGCTTCGCGGGGTTCGCGCGACTGGGGCGCGAGGCGATCGGGGTCGAAGGCTCGGGCGAGGAGGCGCCGGCGGACGGACGGGGCCGACCCACCGACTTCGTCGAGACCCCCCGGCGTCGGGCCCTCACGGAACTGCTCGCCCTCGAAGGCTTCGACACCAGCGAACCCGAGGTCTGGGCCCTGCAGGCCGAGCTGGGCGCGTGGCTCGCCCAGCGCTCGACCCAGCCGGTCGAACGCCTCGTGGCGGTGCGGATGCTCACTCGGGTCGCGGACGAACTCGGGGACGTGCGTCCCAGCAGCGCGGGCTCGGTGCTCGAGGCCGCGACCGGCTCCGGCGACGCGCTCACGGACACGGCCACGACTGCGGACTCGCCCACGACCGCGGAGGCGGACGACGAGATCGGCGCGGCCCTGACCGCACTGTGGCGCGAGCTCGTTCCCGCGGCCGAGTCCGAGGACGGCGCCGCGGTCCGTGCGGCGCTCGCTCCGTGGAACCCGGCCGAGCAGGGACTCGACGCGACGCGGCGCCTGGTGCGCATGACGGCGCTGCTCGCGCGCCGGACCGACTCGGGCAAGGCACGAGAGCTGCTCGTCGAGGCCGCGCGCGGCTACGCCCGTCAGGCCTGTGCCCTGGGGCTCGAGTTCGCGCTCGACGACCCGTCGCCCGACGTGGCCCAACTGGCCGCGAGCACCTGCACCGTGCTCGAACCCCGGCGCGCCTTCGGACTGGCCGCGGCCGCCAGCGAGGGCGGACGTTTCGACGTGGTCGAAGGCGTGATTCGCGGTCTGCTCGAGGTCGGACTGCCCGAGGGACAGGCGGACGGAGCGGCGCGCGACGCCTGGCTCGAGCTGTTCATCACGCACGCGGGCGTCGACCTGGGCACGCTCCCCGGCGCGTGCTTCCGCGCCCTGGCGGCCTTCGCTCCGACGGACCTGGACACCCTGCGCATCGAGGAGTGGCGCCAGTGGTTCGAAGCCCACCGCGCTTCGCAGCCCGACCCGAGCGGCGCCGACGCAGGAGCACCTCGGTGAGCGGCGCCCGCCCGCACACGCTGCGCCGCTGGCTGCAGCCTCTGTTCGGCGTCGCCATTCTCGGCCTCGTCATGTGGTTCCTGCCCTGGCGCGACGTGGTCGTGCTCAGCTCCCCGGGCGCGGACCGAACCGCGATCGAGCTGATCGGGGCGTTCGACGAGAACTGGAAGACCGAGGCGACGGTGTTCGACGTGGCTCCCGACGGCCGCCCGGGCACCTGGCCCGACTGGTTGCCCCAGAACCTGCCGCAGCTCGAACTCGTCCTGGCGGACGACGCCGACGCGAAGAAGTCCTGGAGCGTCGTCGGGCTGCCCGGCGTCGGCGTCGACATCAAGCCGGGCATGCCGCGCGTCTTCAAGAGCGTCGAACTGAAGGGCCTGGTCTGGGCCCTCGGCTGCTTCCTGACCGCGCTGCTGTTCGCGATCACGCGCTGGTGGCGACTTCTGAAGCTCGCCGGCTGTCAGGTGAAGTGGTGGTCGGCCTTCAGGCTCAGCTACCTCGGCCTGTTCTTCAACCTCGTCATGCCCGGACTCACCGGCGGCGACGTGGTCAAAGCCGTGCTGGCCGTGCGCGAGAACCCCGGCAAGCGACCGGACGCCCTGGTCTCGGTCGTGGTCGACCGACTGATGGGCATGTTCGCGCTCGCGTTCCTGGCGTCCGTCGTGATCCTGGTCGCGGACAGCTTCGCCGAGCTGCGTCCGATCGTTCCGCCGATCATGCTCGTGATGTTGGTCGGCGCGCTCGTGTACACGAGCCGGCGCGTCCGCAAGCTGCTGCGGTTCGACGCGTTGATCGAACGCCTGCCCATGGCCGAGCGCATCAAGAGCCTGGACGCGGCCGTCGTGGCCTACCGACGCAGGCCGCTCGAGCTGCTGCTGGCGTTCGCCCTCTCCATGGGCAATCACTTCCTCGCGGTCGTCGGTGTGATGGGCCTGGGGGCCGCGTTCGGCGTGCCCGACGGCCAGATCGGTCTGGTCGACTACCTGGCCATCGTGCCGGTCGCGAACATGGTGAGTTCGATCCCGATCACGCCCGGCGGATGGGGCGTCGGTGAGGCCGCCTACGGCTCGCTGTTCCAGATGGTCGGCGTCGCGGCCTCGCTCGGCGTCGCGGTCAGTGTCGGCTTCCGCCTGTGCCAGATGCTGATCGGCTTCGCCGGCGGGCTCTACCTCCTGAAGCCGGGCGCGTCCGCGACCGCGCGCGAGGGCCTGGCCGAAGCCGAGGTCGTCGAGGCGGAGAGCGCCGCCACGAACTGACGACGACCGCGCCGCACAGCGAGCTTCCGACCAGCGAACCAACGAAGGTGCGTCCGCCGATCTGGCCGGAGCGCCCGATCTCGAACCATCCCCCGCGATCCCAACACCTGTTCAATCCATGAGCCTCCTCGTCATCGGAACCCTGGCCTTCGACTCGGTCGAGACGCCCTACGACAAGCGCGACGACGCCCTCGGCGGGTCGGCGACGTTCTTCGCCATGAGCGCGCGCTACTTCAGCGGCGTTCGCCTGGTCGGCGTGGTCGGCGACGACTTCCCCCAGTCCCAACTGGCCGACTTCCGCCAGGTCGGCATCGACACGGAAGGTGTCGAGGTCGCCGACGGCAAGAGCTTTCGTTGGGCGGGACGTTACGAGGCGGACTGGAACACGCGGCACACGCTGTCGACCGATCTGAACGTGCTCGAGCACTTCGATCCGAAGATCCCCGCGAGCTACCGCGACACGGAGTTCGTGTTCCTCGCGAACACGGCGCCCGCGATCCAGGCGAAGGCGCTCGACCAACTTCCCGAGGCGAAGTTCGTGGTGGCCGACACCATGAACCTGTGGATCGACATCGCGCGCGACGACCTGCTCGCGCTGCTGCCGCGCATCGACGGCCTCGTGCTGAACGACGAGGAGGCGCGCATGCTGACCGGCGAGACGCACCTTCTGACCGCCGCGAAGAAGGTGCTCGAACTCGGGCCGAAGTTCTGCGTCCTCAAGAAGGGCGAGCACGGCGCGTTCCTCATCTCGAACACCACGCGCTTCGCGCTCCCCGCGTACCCGGTGGATCGCGTGGTCGATCCGACCGGTGCGGGCGACAGCTTCGCCGGTGGCTTCATGGGCTACCTGGCCGCCGCCCAGAACACGCACCCGCAGACCCTGCGTCGCGCGATGGTGTACGGGACGGTCACGGCCTCCCACTGCGTCGAGTCCTTCTCGATCGACGCGCTGGCCGAGGTCGGTCGCTCCCAGATCGAGTCGCGCTTCAACGAGCTCCACGAGCTGATCCGGCTCTAGGGGTCGGAGGGCGGCCCGCTCGGAGGTCCGCGCCTGGCCGCCGACGCCGGGCCGGACCCATCCGCGCCGCCGCTCGGGCCGGATCCTTCGGCGAGCTGCCGCCCGTGCGCCCGGTGGGGGCGGCGTGGCGTGACCGTCGGACGCGGCTCCCGCCCCGTCGGTCCCGGAGTGGCACACGGGCGAGGATTTGGCCGTGCGCCCGACACCGCGACGTGGTTGGATCGGTCCATTGGGGCCGGCGCGACCGGCGTCACGTCCCGTTTTGGGCCTGTTCGGGTTTCGTTCGCTCTTTTCGGTGGAGGGGCGGCCGATCGGGCACTAGAGTCCGGGCTCTCCACCCTCGACCTACCGAACAGATCGGTTCCATGAGCACGACCAAGAACTCGAAGACCGCCGCGGCCCCCTCCAGCGCCGCTTCCACCAACTCCGACTCGGCCGACACGAGTTCGGCCAGTTCCGGCTCGGCCAGTTCCGGCTCGGCCAGTTCCGAGGCGGCCACCGAGAAGGCCGCGACGGGCAAGGAGGCGAGCGCGAAGGACGCTCCCGTCGAGATGACGGCGAACGACCGGGCCAAGGCCGCAGCGGCCAAGCCCAAGCCGACGGCCGCCGAGGCGGCGAAGGCCGCCAAGGTCCACGCCGAGCGCGAGAAGAAGCTCGATGCGGCTCTGGCCGAGATCAGCAAGAGCTACGGAACCGGCTCGATCATGCGGATGGGCGACGGCGCCGTGATCCGCGAGATCAAGGGCATCAAGTCGGGCTCCCTGTCCCTCGACATGGCGCTCGGCGGCAAGGGCTTCCCGCGGGGGCGGATCGTGGAGATCTACGGCCCGGAGAGTTCGGGCAAGACGACCCTGACCCTGCACGTGGTGGCCGCGGCCCAGAAGGAGGGCGGCATCTGTGCCTTCGTCGACGCCGAGCACGCGCTCGATCCGTCCTACGCCCGCAAGCTCGGCGTCGACCTGGACGACCTGCTGATCAGTCAGCCCGACACCGGCGAGCAGGCCCTCGAGATCGTCGAGACGCTCGTGCGTTCGGACGCGATCGACGTGATCGTGATCGACTCGGTCGCCGCGCTGGTGCCGCGCGCCGAGATCGAGGGCGAGATGGGCGACAGCCACGTGGGTCTGCAGGCCCGCCTGATGAGCCAGGCCCTGCGCAAGCTCACTGCCGCCATCGCCAAGTCCGACTGCCTCGTGATCTTCATCAACCAGATCCGCGAGAAGATCGGCGTCATGTTCGGCAGTCCGGAGACGACCACCGGTGGACGGGCCCTGAAGTTCTACTCGTCGGTGCGCTGCGACATCCGCCGCATCGGACAGATCAAGGAGGGCGACCTGGTGGTCGGCAACCGCACCAAGGTCACCGTGGTGAAGAACAAGATCGCGCCGCCCTTCCGCAAGGTGGAGTTCGACATCCTCTACAACCGCGGCATCTCCTACGAGGGCGACCTGCTCGACCTCGGGATGCAGGCCGGCTACGTCATCAAGTCGGGCACCTGGTTCTCCTACGCCGATCCGGACCAGGGTGAGATCCGGCTGGGTCAGGGCCGCGAGCGCTCGCGCCAGTTCCTGATCGACAACCCGGACCTGGCGGCCCGCCTGGACGAACTGGTCCGCGGCAAGCTCGCCCCCGCGGAAGCGGGCACCGACGCCAGCGCGGACGCGTAGGACTGAGTCCGGTGCGGATGGGACGGACTCCAGTTCGGACTCGAAGGCTCCTGTCCTGCGCGTCCCGACCGGAGTCGAGCTCCGCGCTCGCGCGCGGAGGCCGCTGATCGAGCGGTGGGAGGTGGGTCGGCGGGTCGTGTGCACCGACCCGCACGACCCACTTCGCGTTGCGCGCTCCTTTTCCAGAATGCCCACTGCCAGAAAACCCGCTGCCAGAAAGCCCGCTGCCAGGAGGCGCACCACCAGAAGGCGGGTTTCCGGTTCGGTGTGGGCGACGTCGCCAGTTCGATGCCCCGCGTTCGATGCCCCGCGGTCGGTGGCGGGCACGACGATGGCGGGCGCGACGGTGGCGGGCGCGAAGGTGGCGGGCGCGAAGGTGGCGGGCGCGACGGTGCTGCTCGCTGCCGGGCCGCGGGGAACGGCCTCGCGTCGGGGGCCCGGGGCTTCCTGGTATCGTGCTGCCCCGTTCGCCCGCGGAGCGCCACCGCTCCGACTCCGCTCCACCCGATTCGCGCGCTCGATCGCGCCCCACGACGATGGCCCCGAAGGAGACCTCCCTCACCAAGCCGACCGCCGAGCTGGTCCGCCGCCAGTTCCTCGACTTCTTCGAGGAGCAGGGCCACCGCATCGTGCCCTCGGGCCCGGTCTTCCCCCAGGACGACCCGACGCTCTTGTTCACGAACGCGGGGATGAACCAGTTCAAGGACGTGTTCCTCGGCTCCGGTTCGCGCCCCTACACCCGGGCCGCCGACACGCAGAAGTGCATCCGGGTCTCGGGCAAGCACAACGATCTCGAGGAGGTGGGTGTCGACACGTACCACCACACGTTCTTCGAGATGCTCGGGAACTGGTCGTTCGGCGACTACTTCAAGGAGGACGCCATCCGCTGGGCCTGGCAGCTCCTGACCGAGGTCTGGAAGCTGCCGAAGGAACGGCTGTGGGTGACCGTCTTCGGCGGCGACGCGGCCGATGGCCTGCCCGCGGACGAAGAGGCCGAACGTCTGTGGCGCGAGTGCACCGACATCGCTCCCGAACGCATCCTGCGTTTCGATCGGACGGACAACTTCTGGGAGATGGGGGAGACCGGCCCCTGCGGACCGTGCTCGGAGATCCACATCGACCGCGGCGGACCCGACTGCGACCCCGCCGACGGTGCCGACCCCGCCATCGGCGTCAACGCGGGTAACGAGCGCTTCATCGAGCTGTGGAACCTCGTGTTCATGCAGTTCAACCGTCTGGACGACGGCAGCCTGAAGCCGCTGCCCGCCAAGCATGTCGACACGGGAATGGGGTTCGAGCGCGTGCTCGGCGTCCTGCAGGGCGTCTCGTCGAACTACGACACCGACCTCTTCCAACCGATCTTCACCGAGCTCGGTCGCCTGTGCGGCAAGACCTACGGCGAGGACGAAGCGGTCGACGTGGCCATGCGCGTCGCGGCCGACCACGTGCGTGCCGTGACGGCCGCGCTCTCGGACGGTGCGCTGCCGAGCAACGGCGGCCGCGGGTACGTGCTGCGCCGACTCGTGCGCCGCGCGGCCCGTTTCGGACGTCAGGTGCTCGGTCTCGAGCTTCCGTTCCTGTGCGAGCTCGTGCCGACGGTGGCTCGCATCCTCGGCCCGGCGTTCGAGGAGATGGCCGCGCGCGTCGAGCACGTCCAGCGCATCGTGCGCGCCGAGGAAGAGGCGTTCGCCACGACGCTCGGGCGCGGTCTCGTGCGCTTCGACGAACTGGCCGACCGTCTCGAGCGCGCCGGCACGACGCGCCTCGACGGCGCGGAGGGATTCGAGCTCTACGCCACGTACGGCTTCCCGCGCGACCTGGTCGAGCTGATGGCGCGCGAGCGCGGGCTCGAACTCGACAGTACCGGTTGGGACGAGGCCGAGGCCAAGCACCGCGACGTCAGTCGTTCCGAGGGCTCGTTCAAGCAGTTGCTCTCCGCCGAACAGTTGGAAGGTCTGCCCGCGACGGTCAGCACCTACCACGACGAGGCCGCTGGCGTCGAGTCGTCGGCGCGCGTCGTCCGCTTCCACGCGGGTGCCGATGGAACCGGCGTGGTCGTTCTCGATCGCAGCCCGTTCTACGCCGAGTCCGGTGGTCAGGTCGGGGACGCGGGTGAGATCGTGGCGGCGGACGGGAGCTTCCGCTTCGTGGTCACCGACACCCAGAAGCTGGGCGACGTGGTGGTGCACATCGGTGAGTGCGAGGGCCAACCCACCGCTGGCTTCGACGTGACGGCTCGGGTCGATGCCGAGCGGCGCGCCCGCACGATGCGCAACCACACCGCGACGCACCTTCTGCACAAGGCGCTGCGCGAAGTGCTCGGTGACCACGTGAGTCAGCAGGGGTCCTACGTCGGTCCGGATCGACTGCGCTTCGACCTGTCCCACCCCACCGGGTTGACACAGGAGGAACTCGACGAGGTCGAGCGCCGCGTCAACGCCCAGATCTACGCCAACGCCACCGTCGACAGTCGCGAGGACACGATCGAAGCGGCGAAGGCGGCCGGT
Organism: Rohdeia mirabilis; assembly: GCA_007750655.1. GTDB lineage: Bacteria > Planctomycetota > UBA1135 > UBA1135 > Rohdeia > Rohdeia mirabilis. Next base: position 2,785,583 of record CP036290.1, on the reverse strand, counting down.
GCGATGGCGCTCTTCGGCGAGAAGTACGGGGACCGCGTGCGGATGGTCGGCGTCGGCGACTGGTCGCTCGAGCTGTGCGGTGGCACCCACGTGCGCGCCGCTGGCGACATCGGACCGTTCGTGCTGGTGGGCGAGCGCGCGCTGCAAGCCGGCGTGCGCCGCGTGGAAGCCGTGACCGGCGCCACCGCGGTCGACGTGCTCCAGGCCCAACGCCGGATCGTGCAAGCCGCGGCGCGCGCCCTGAAGTCCTCGCCCGAGGACGTTCCCGACCGCATCGACGCGTTGCGCACCCAGGTCAAGCAGGCCCAGAAGGAGACCGCCAAGCTCGCGGCCGCGGACGTCGGGGCCCTCGTCGACGAAGTTCGCGCGGCGCTCGTCGATCGCGGTGGTTTCAAGGTCGGCGTCGTCGACCTCTCCAAGGCCGACCGCAACGCTCTGCGCGACGTCGGCACCCGCATCAAGGGAGCCGAGCCGGACCTCGCCGTCGTGCTCACCGGCCGCGACCAGGGCAAGGTGCCCTTCGTGGTCCAGGTCCAGGGGGCGGCGCTGGCGTCCGGTCTGAAGGCCGGCGATCTGGCGAAGATCCTCGGCGCCGCCATCGGCGGTGGTGGGGGAGGTCGTCCCGACTCGGCCCAGGGCCAGGGCGAGGACGCCAGCCAGCTCGGTGCGGCCACGACGGCCCTGCGCAGCGCCCTCGGGGTGGACTGACGGCGAGCGGGCGTTCGGACGTGCGAGCTTCGTGGTTGCCGCCTCGACGCCGCACTGCGACCACGCCGCCTCGTCGGTCCCCTCCGGCCCCATCACGACCGACGACCAACCCGACCCGGCTCCGGTCCGCTGCTCCCCGCAGCCGGCCGGAGCGGCCCGACTCGCGCGCCCGTCGCGCCCGCCCTCGGCCTGCCTTCGACCGCCCGAACCCGTCCCGATCCATCTCGCAGTCCCGATCCTCGGGAGCGCCCGCCCAATCGCGCGTTGACAGGCTGCGCGCCGGCTGGCTATCGTCTTCGCCCCGCTCTCGATCCGAGGGCCCACAACACGCCATGCCGCACCCCAAACGACGTCACTCCAAAGCCCGCAAGGGCCTGCGCCGCTCCCACCTGGCCCTCAAGCGATTGCAGGTGAACCGCGACCCGCGGACCGGGGTCGCTCGCCTGCCGCACAAGCTGCTCGAAGAAGACACCCACTACGGGTTCGAGAAGGGCGGCCAGGGCGGATTCGAGGTCCGTCCGGCCCAGGACTTCTAGGAGCCTCGTCGCTCGACCCGGCGCCAACGGGCCGGGTCATCCGCGTTCCGTGCCCGGGTTCCGTCCTCGCGTCCACGGCGATGGGAGCGGGGCGCGTGAGCGAGCGCGCGCTGCGTGATCGATGGCGGCCGTGATCGACGGCGGCATCCAACGGCGGCGCCGACGCTGCAACCGCCACGGAGCCTCGCGCGGCGCCACGAAGCCGATGGGGCCCTGCGCCGCGGTCCCGGGCTTCGAGGTCCCGGGCGCCCTCGACCCGCCCTCGACCCGCGCTCGGCCTCCGATCGCAGACATCGCCCTCCGGGCACCGGCCGCGACCTGTTGCCGCGAGCCGCTGTCGAACGAAGCGTTCGACAGCGGCTCGCGGTCGTTCGGGACCGTGCTCCCAGGCCGAACGGTGCACGGCCTCGGACGACGCCTCCCGGGAAACGTTGGCGGCGGCCGGTCGGCCCGGCCGTCGTTCGTTGCGCACGCCGAGGGTCTCGAGACCCGCACGTCGACCTCTCTTTCCGATCGCCCCAGGTCCCGTCCACCGCTTTCGCAGGTCGGGACACTAGGATCGCGCCGAGGCCCCCGACCCACCGCACCAAGCACATGGAACACCGCATCGCCCTCGACGCCATGGGTGGCGACGACGCCCCCGGCGCCGTCGTCGCCGGAGCCCTGGACGCCTGCCGTTCGCAGGACTCGAACGGACGCGCGCCCCTCGACCCCGCCTCGATCCTGCTGGTGGGTCGCCCCGACGCCATCGAGGCCGAGCTCACGGCTCGCGGTGGCAACCCCGGCTTCCAGATCCTCCCCGCCAGTGAGGTGATCGGGATGGACGAGTCGCCCGCGCAGGCCCTCCGTGCGAAGCGCGACTCGTCGATCGTCGTCGGCGTCGGCGCCGTCCGTCAGGGAGCGGCCTCGGCGTTCGTCAGCATGGGCAACACCGGCGCGTGTGTCGGTGCGGCGACGCTCGTGCTCGGCACGCTCGAAGGTGTTCAGCGGCCCGGCATCTTCGTCACGCTCGACCTCACGGGCGCTCCGATGACCTTCGCCGACATGGGGGCGAACGTGGCTCCCAAGCCGGAGCACCTGGTGCAGTACGCGCTGATGGGCACGGTCTACTCCCAGGGCTGTCTCGGCTGCGCGGAGCCGCGGGTCGGACTGCTCAACATCGGCGAAGAGGCGACGAAGGGCACCGAGATGGTGAAGCAGGCCCACGAACTGCTCAGTGCTTCGAAACTGCGCTTCCGCGGCAACGTGGAAGGCTCCGAACTGTTCGACCACCCCGTCGACGTCGTCATCAGCGACGGCTTCACGGGCAACGTCGTGCTGAAGCTGATGGAGGGTCTCGCGGCCCACCTCCTGCGCGCCTTCGGTCGTCAGCTCGTCGAGCGCGGAGCTCCCTGGGCCGACGACGTGATCCGCGCCATTCGCGCCAAGACCGACTACTCCGAGTACGGCGGCGCACTGCTCCTGGGCGTGAAGGGCACCGTCGTCGTCGGGCACGGCCGTTCGGACGCGCGCGCGGTGGCCAACGCCCTGCACGTCGCGCACCGCGCCATGGAGGCCCGGATCAACGACCGCATCGTCGAAGGCCTGGCCGGCGTTGCCGTTTCCTAGCCGCCCCGCCGCGCCCCGCCCGCGGACGTTGCCTCGATGGGGGCGCATGGGGCACACTCCGCTCTCCCGCGGCGCCGCGCGCGTCGCTCTCCGAAGGCCTCTCACCGTCCTCGCTCCATGACCAACCTCAAGGACGTCGGCATCGCCGGCACGGGCATGTACGTCCCCGAGCGGGTCGTGAAGAACAGCTGGTTCGAGGAGTTCCTCGACACGTCGGACGAGTGGATCGTCCAGCGCACCGGTATCGACGAGCGCCGCTACGCCGCCGACGACGAGACCACGGCGACCATGTGCGTCGCGGCCGCCCGTCAGGCCTGCGAGAACGCCTCGCTCGATCCCGCCGATCTCGACGCGATCCTGATCGGCACGCTCACCCCGGACTATCCGCTGCCGTCCACGGCGTGCCTGGTGCAGTCCGAACTCGGTGCGAAGAACGCGATGGCCATGGACCTGGCCGCCGCCTGCTCCGGCTTCATCTACGGCACGCACCTCGGTCGCGCGCTGATCTCGTCGGGCAGTGCGAAGAACGTGCTCGTCCTCGGAGCCGAGACGCTCAGCCGCGTCATCGACTTCAGCGACCGCGGCAGCTGCATCCTCTTCGGCGACGGAGCGGGGGCGGCGATCCTCCAGCCCCACGCCGACTGCGGTCAGGGACGCATCGTGCGCTCCGAGCTGGGAGCCGACGGCAGCGGTTTCGACAACATCATCATCCCCGGCGGCGGTTCGAAGCGTCCGCAGTCGGCAGAGGTGCTGGAGAGTCACGCCCAGTTCATACACCTCAAGGGGCGCGAGGTCTTCCGCTTCGCCGTCTCGACGATGGGGACGCTGATCGAACGCATGATCGAAGGCATCCCGCGCGAGCAGGTCTCCCTCGTCGTGCCGCACCAGGTGAACAAGCGCATCATCGACGCCGCCGTCGAGCGCATCGATCTGCCGCTCGACCGCGTGGCGGTGAACATCGAGCGCTACGCGAACACGTCCGCGGCAACGGTCCCGATCGCACTTCACGAGGCCGTCGCACAGGGGCGGATCGAGAAGGGCAAGTACGTCGTGACCGTCGCCTTCGGGGCCGGCATGACGTGGGGCGCGTCGCTGATCGAGTGGTAGCCATCGTTCGCGTCCCGGGTCGTCGCGCGGGCGCGTTCGTCGCGCTGCGCTGAACGGCCCCCGACGCGGCGCCATCGCCCGCATCCAACGCCGCGCGCGGCCTCGGGGCACCGGACTCTCGGAGCGCGAGGCCTGCCGGTACCCGACCGCGCTCCCCGCGCTCGTGCTCGAGGGGCCGGCGCGCGTCGGACCGACCACGAGAGCGGGCGCCCGCACCCTGTGCGAGCGCCGCGCGACCATCGACCTTCGCGCCGCACGCGCGGCCCGACCCACTCCCGACTCGACCCGATGACCGAAGCCATCCTCTTCCCGGGCCAGGGCGCCCAGTTCTCCGGCATGGGGCGCGACTGGGCCGACGCCCACGCCATCGCCCGTCAGACGTTCGAAGAGGCGGACGAAGCACTCGGCTTCGCTCTGTCGACCGCCTGCTGGGAAGGTGGAGACGACGTCAATCGCACCGACATCGCCCAGCCGGGCATCCTCACGACGAGCGTGGCCATCGTGCGCGTGCTCGAGGAACGCGGACTGAAGCGCGGCGAAGCCACCATGACCGCCGGCCTGAGCCTGGGCGAGTACACCGCCCTGTGGTGCGCCGGTTCGCTGTCGTTCCAGGACGCCGTGCGTCTCGTCCGCCTGCGCGGCGAAGCGATGCAGGCCGCGAGCGACGCGATTCCCTCGTCCATGACCAGCCTCGTCGGAGCGGACCTGGCCCAGGCCGAGGCGTTGGCCGCCGTCGGTGCTGCCCACGGAATCTGCTCGGTCGCGAACCTCAACGCGCCGGGGCAGGTGGTGCTGTCGGGCGAGCTCGCCGCGCTCGACGCGGTCGAAGCCGCGGCCAAGGAGCACGGCGTGCGGCGCGCGATCCGACTGACGGTCGCGGGTGGCTTCCACTCCGAGTGCATGCGCCCCGCGGCCGAGCGACTCGCAGCCGCCCTGCGCGACGTGGAGATCGCTCCGCCGCGCCTGCCGTTCGTGACCAACGTCACGGGCGCGCCGGTCGAGTCGCCCCAGGAGATCCGCGGCTATCTGGCCGACCAGGTCTGCGCTCCCGTCCTGTGGGAGAAGAGCATGCGTTGGGCGCTGGAACAGGAGATCACGACCTTCCTCGAGCCGGGCCCGGGCAACGTGCTCGGTGGCATCCTGCGCAAGATCGACAAGGACGCCACGGTGCGCTCGATCCAGACGCCGAGCGACCTCGACTGACGCGCGTGGCCGTTCGCGAACCAGCGGACGCGGCCCGACAACCACGAACCGACCCTCACGACTCGATCCTCACGCAACGAGGCGAACCATGGACCGACACCTCTCTGGCCAAGTGGCCCTCGTCACCGGAGCGTCGCGCGGCATCGGCCGCGCCATCGCGCTCCGACTCGCCGCACGCGGAGCCAAGGTGGCCTGCGTCGCGACGTCCGCCGACCGCTGCGAAGAAACCGTCGCCGCCTGCCGCGAACGCGACGTCGACGCGCGTGCCTACGGCGTCGACGTGGCCTCGACCGACGACGTCAAGGCGCTCGTCGACCAGGTCGTCGCCGACCTCGGCGGGCTGCACGTGGTCGTCAACAACGCGGGCATCACCCGCGACCAGCTCATGCTGCGCATGTCCGAGGAGGACTTCGACCGCGTGGTCGAGGTGAACCTCAAGGGCACCTGGAACTTCGCCAAGGCTTCGGCGCGCACCCTGCTGAAGTGCAAGGGGCGCCTGATCAACATCTCGTCGGTGGTGGGCGTCATCGGCAACGCCGGTCAGGCCAACTACGCCGCGAGCAAGGCGGGCGTCATCGGGCTCACCAAGTCGTTGGCGAAGGAGTTCGCCGGCCGAGGCGTGTGTGTCAACGCGATCGCGCCGGGGTTCATCCAGACCGACATGACGGCCGCGATCGACGAGAACGCCACTGCGGCGCTGACCGCGTCGATCCCGCTCGGAACCCTGGGCGAGGTCGAGCACATCGCGGCCGCCGTCGACTACCTGGCCGGACCGGGCGGCGACTACGTCACCGGCCAGACCTTGGTGATCGACGGAGGCATGAGTCTGTAGGGCCGAGGGCGCCGCTCGCGAGGCGCGGCTCGAGATCGATCCGAGTCGGTTCGACCCGCCCCCCGGGCGCAGCTTCGCCCGCCGCTGCGCAGGGACCGTGCGCCGCAGCGTCCCCATCGGGGGCCTGGGCCGGCTCCACGGGCGCTGCCGCCAGCCCTGGAGCCATCGGATCGGCCCCCGGGGCTGCTAGCATGGCAGGATGAGGCCCACGGGCCCGGCCCCCGACGGACCGCTCCACGCGATCCGGTGGGGCGCGCGTTCAGCATCGGTGCCGCACCGATGGCGAACACCTCCGGGCGCGGCCTCGACCCGTCGACCGTTCCGGGAGACACTCTCGACCAATCCTCCACCGGTTCTCGCCCCGTCGCCTCGTCGTGAGGCGTGCGACGGCGTGTTCCGCTGACCCCGCCCTCGTTCCCCAGCGGAGCGGGGAGTCATTCACCCCCAAGGAGAACATTCGGTGAGCAAATCCGAATCCATCGAGGACCGCGTGGTCCGCATCGTTTGCAACCAGATGGGCACGACCCAGGACAAGGTCACCCGCGAGACCTCGTTCGTGAACGATCTCGGCGCCGACTCGCTCGACACCGTCGAGCTCGTCATGGAACTCGAAGACGAGTTCGAGGTCTCGATCCCCGACGAGGACGCCGAGAAGATCCAGACCGTCGGGAACGCGATCGAGTACATCGGCTCCAAGTGCGGCGCCGGCGCCTGACGCCCTGAGGGATCGGAGCCGCGCCGCTCGACGCCTGTCGACGTTCGGCTCGCCTCCGATCCTCGACATCCACCGCTGCGTCCCCACGCGCAGCGACTCCGCCGCCCCACGCGCAGCGACTCCCCGAGAACCGGTGGACGAACGCGGCGCTCCGCGGGCATCGCTCGAGTGGTGCCCAGCGGTGGGCGAGGGCGGCTGAGCCGGAACGGCGCGAGGTTCGGGCACGTGCCACGTGCGACGCGCCACGTCGGTTCGCCGCAGAACGTCGCCGCGCTCGTGACAGCGAGCGGGCCACCGGTCTGCACGGCCCGCATCGAATGGCCCGCACCGAACGGCGAAGCTCGCCCGCGTACCGGGTCCAGCGCCCGCGGCCCACCCGAGTCGTCGAGGACCACTCGGACCACCATCCTCGGCCCCTCGGCCGAATCGGCGCTCCCGCGCCCAACCCACATCAGTGACCATGCGTCGAGTCGCCATTACCGGACTGGGCACCCTGAACGCCCTCGGCAACGACGTGGAGACCACTTGGTCCCGTCTGCTGGCGGGGGAGAGCGGTGTCCGCGAGATCGACTTCATCGATCTGGACACCATTCCGGTCAAGATCGCCGGGCACGCGGTCGTGAACCTCGAAGAGCACTTCGAGGCCCCCGAGTTCCGCAAGCTCGACCCGTTCACGATGTACGCGCTCATCGCCTCGGAGGAGGCGGCTCGGGACGCGGGAATCGACTTCCGTGAACTGCCCGTGGAAGAGCGCGAGCGCGTCGGAACGATCATCGGCACCGGCATCGGCGGCCTGATCGGCATCGAGGAGCAGCACCTGGTCCTGCAGGAGCGCGGTGCGCGCCGCGTGAGCCCGCACTTCGTGCCGCGCATCATGGCGAACGCCGTCTCGGGACAGGTGGCGATCCGCCACGGTCTGCTCGGCACCGCGTTCACCACGTCGAGCGCTTGCGCGTCGTCAGGCCACGCCATGGGCATGGCGCTGATGGCGATCCGCTCCGGCGAAGCCGACGTCGTGGTCACCGGCGGCTCCGAGATGGCCACGACCGCGCTGACGGTGGCCGGCTTCAACTCGGCCAAGGCCCTGTCGACCAATCCGGACCCGGACATGGCTTCCCGCCCCTTCGATCGCGAGCGGGACGGATTCGTCCTGGGCGACGGCGCGGCGGTGCTCGTCTTCGAGGAGCTCGAGCGCGCGCGGGCACGCGGCGCGCGGATCTACGCCGAGGTCAAGGGCTACGGCTCGACCGACGACGCGTTCCACATCACGGCGCCCAAGGAGGACGGATCGGGACCGGCCCGCGCCCTCGAGCTCGCTCTGCGCTCGGCGGGCATCGGGCCCGACGACGTGGACTACATCAACGCCCACGGCACGAGCACCAAGTACAACGACGCCATCGAGACGCGCGCGATCAAGCTGGCGCTCGGTGACCGGGCGCAGAAGGTGGCGATCTCCTCGACCAAGTCGATGCTCGGACACCTGCTCGGCGCTTCGTCGGCGGTCGAGCTGGTGGCCACCGCGCTGTCCGTCCACACCGGTCGCGTGCACCCGACGCGCAACCTCCAGAACCCCGACCCCGACTGCGACCTGGACTACGTGCCGGGCGAAGCGCGCGAGATGGTGGTGCGGAACGCGCTGTCGAACTCGCTGGGCTTCGGCGGGCACAACGTGTCGCTCTGCATCGGTCGGCCCGACTGAGTCCGGCCCCTGTCGCAGAGCGTCGGAGGACCGAGCGGGCCGCGGACGCGACGCGCCCGCCCGTCTTGCGGTCCGCGTCGGATCGAGGCTCGTCGCGACCCGACGAGGCGGAGGTGGACGCCCTGTCCGTCCCCTTGGTCGAACGCACCCGAACGGCGTTCCTCCCCCTGCGGACGGGCACCGATCCGGCGCGAGCGAGCGGGCCGACCGGCGCGGGCGCGCGGTACAATCGGGGGCGACGGTGCGCCCCGAGGCGCTCGCTCCGGGCGCTGCGACCGACGGGCACGAAGGCCTTCCGCGAGCCCGTTCTCTCGGCGGTCCGACCTGGTCCGTCGACCAAGTTGCCCGCACGCCAGCGCTGCTCCGACCGTCCTCACCGACCGTCCTCACCGACTCCCCGCCGGACACCTCTCCGACCGGCCACCACAGAACACAGCCACCGCGCTCCCCATCCATGAAGAGCCAGTTCGAACGGATCCTCCACGACTTCAAACGCGAGGCCTACAAGATCGAGCACGACAAGCAGAGTGTCGAGCAGATCGCGAAGGAGTGCACGGAGATCGCCGACGACGTCCTCAGCCAGAAGTACAACTACCACTTCCATCGGCTGCCGGACGCCAACCGCGCGGAGATCATCAACATGGTGAACAACTACACGCGCGAAGCGATCCTGCCGCCGGTGGTCGAGCGCATCGTTCGTCGCCAGGTCACGCTCGAACGCAAGATGAACGGCCTGGTCCAGCTGATCGAGAAGATGCTCGAGACGCTGTCGTCCGACTCGAAGACGCCGTCCTGAACAGCGTGTGAGAGAAGGCGCGACTCGCGACGGGTCGCGCTGCGGCGCGGGGACGGTGGTGCACGCGGCATCAGCGTCCCCGCGCGCGTTCCGCGCCCCGGCGCCGCGGAGTCGTCGGTGCGCGACTGGAGTCGGCAACAGCGCTTCATCGCCGCATCGCAGCAGCTGCCGCTAGGGCACCGACTCGTCCACGAACTGCCGCGGCCGCCCGTCCACGGCCGCCACCTCGAGCACCCCGAACCCGCGTGCACGCTCTCGTTCTCCAGCACGGCGCCCTGCGCTTTCGCTCCGATCATCCCGAGCCCAGCCCCCGCACGGGCGAGTCACTCGTCGCGGTGCACCGCGCCGGCGTGTGTGCGACCGACCTGGCGCTCGCGCGCGGCTACATGGGCTTTCGCGGCGTTCCGGGGCACGAGTTCGTCGGTGTCGCTCTCGACGGGCCACTGGTCGGCCGGCGGGTGGTGGGGGAGATCAACGCGGGCTGCGGGGTGTGCTCGCGATGCCTCGCCGGCGATCCGCGCCACTGCGAACGCCGCAGCGTGCTGGGGATCCTCGGTCGCGACGGAGCCTTCGCCGAGCGCCTGGCACTGCCAACGGTGAATCTGCTCGAAGTGCCCGACGCGGTCGCCGACGACGCGGCGCTGTTGACCGAACCGTTGGCCGCGGCGTTCGGGGTCGTCGAACGCCTCGGTGGCGTCCTTCCCGAACAGGCGTTGGTGATCGGCGACGGTCGCCTCGGCAGCCTGTGCGCGCTCGCCCTGTGCGACGCCGGCGCGAAGGTCGACGTCCTGGGGCGGCACTTCGAGCGCCAGGCGCTGTTCGACGGGGCGCGCACGCGACCCGGGCACGTTCCGCGCCACCTCGGGCGTCCGCTGGACGACGAGCCCCTGGGAGCGACGGACGCGCGCTACGGCCTGGTCGTCGAGGCCAGCGGCCGCTCCGACCTCCTCGCCGCAGCCGCCCGCCGCGTCGAACCGCGCGGCACCCTCGTGCTCAAGACCACGACGGAGCGCGCGGTCCCGATCGACACCGCGCCCTGGGTCGTCGACGAGATCGCGGTCGTCGGTTCGCGCTGCGGACGCTTCGCCCCGGCGCTCGAGGCCCTCGCCCGCGGACTCGTCCCGCACGAGCTCTTCATCGCCGAGCGCTACGCCTTGCGCGACGGGGAACGCGCGTTCGAACGGGCGGCTCGTGGTGGAGTGCTGAAGGTCGCGATCGACATACTTGGGCGATGAGCGCCTCGAACCTCTCCGATCGGCTCCGCGCAGCGGGTCAGGACCACCTCGTCGACCACCTCGCGTCCCTCGGGCCGGCCGAGCGAACCACGCTCGAGGAAGGGCTCGCGGACCTGGACCTCGAACTCGTGGGCGAGCTGCGCACGACGATCGCTGCTCCGGCGGCCGAGGGGGAGCGCCAGTTCGAGCCGCCGGAGGTCTTCCCGCTCGAACGCGACGCCGAAGAGGAGAAGCGCGCGGCATTGGCCCGTGAACGCGGAGCCCAGGCACTCGCCGCCGGGCGCGTGGGCTTCTGCCTCGTGGCCGGTGGACAGGCCTCGCGACTGGGCTACGACGGGCCCAAGGGCTGCTTCCCGATCGGTCCTGTGTCCGAGCGCACGCTGTTCGACTTCCACGCCGCGCGTATCCGTGCAGCGGCGCGCCGCCATGGGTTCCGACCGTCCTGGTACGTGATGACGTCGCCGGCCAACGACGGTCCGACGCGCGCGTTCTTCGCCGAGCACGACCACTTCGGACTCGCCCCCGACGACGTGTTCTTCTTCGCCCAGGAGATGCTGCCCGCGCTCGACCTCGAAGGCCGGATCCTCCTCAGCGCGGCGGACCGACCGTTCCTCGCGCCCAACGGACACGGCGGGACGCTCGACGGACTGCGCCGCTCCGGCGCCCTCGACCACGCCCGCGAGCGCGGTATCGAACAGCTCAGCTACTTCCAGGTGGACAACCCTCTGGCGCCGCCCGCGGATCCGCTGTTCGTCGGACTGCACCTCGCCGAAGGCGCGCAGATGTCGTCGAAGGTCGTCGACAAGCGCGGCCCCGGCGAGAAGGTCGGCGTCCTCGGATCGATCGACGGCGTCGTCGGGTGCATCGAGTACTCGGACCTCTCGCCCGAGCTGCGCGAGGCACGCGACGCGGCCGGACGACTGCGCTTTCGGGCCGGGAACATCGCGATGCACTGCATCGACGTCGCATTCGTCGAACGCCTCACCAACGGCCGCCTCGAGTTGCCCTGGCACCTGGCGCGCAAGCGCATGCAGGCCTTCGATCCGGCGCGCGGCGCAGAGGTCGAGGTCGACGGCGTGAAGTTCGAGACCTTCGTCTTCGACGCTCTCGGGGCGGCCGAGCGAACTCTGACGCTCGAGGTCGATCGCGCCGTCGAGTTCAGCCCCGTGAAGAATCGCGAGGGGGACGATTCGCCCGCGAGTTGCCAGGCGGACCTGGTCGCGCTGCACCGCTCGTGGTTGGCCAGCGTCGGACGTGACGCGAACGGTGTGTGCGAGATCGATCCGCTCGCGGCGGAGAGCGTCGACGAGCTGCGCGCACTGCCCAGCGACTGCTTCCACGCATCCCCTGCGGGACTGTTGGTGTCGCGTCCGGCGGACGCGCGTTCCTGACCGCGCGCGCGAGCGAGCCAAACCGCGATGACCGACTCCGATCCGATCGACTCGAGCCGCCCGCTCACCGTGGCGGTCCTGTGCGGAGGCCGGTCGACCGAGCGCGACGTCTCGCTCGACTCCGGCCGCTGCATCGCGAACGGACTCGAACAGTGCGCACCGGGTCGAGTCGCACGCGTCGCGTTGGTGGAGTGGCGCGCCGACGGCGAGTTCGAGCTGGACGGCGAACGGCTGGACGCGGGCGCGGCCCTCGCACGGCTCGCCACGTTCGACGCCTGCGTGCTGGCGCTCCACGGCGGCGCGGGCGAGGACGGCACGATCCAGGGCTGGTTCGAACTGGGCGGCGTGTCCTACACGGGATCGGGTGTCGCGGCGTCGGCGTTCGCGATGGACAAGCACGTCACGCGCCTCGTCGGACGATCCCTCGGGCTCGCGGTCGCACCGGGAGTGGCCTGCGGACGCGGCGACGATCTCGACGAAGCGCTCGAGCCGCTCCGCCAGCTTCGAGCGGCCGCCTACTTCGTCAAGGACCGGCGCGGCGGAAGTTCGATCGGAACCACGCGCGTCGAGTCGGCCGGGGCGCTGGTGGCGGCGGCGCGCGCGGCACTCGAGACGGTCGAGCAGCTCGTCGTCGAAGTGGGCGTGGTCGGCACCGAGGTCAGCTGCGCCGTGTTCGACGGAACGGGGCGCGCCGAGGCCTGGCCGGTCATCGAGGTGGTCCCCACGGGCGGGCTGTTCTTCGACTTCCAGCAGAAGTACGACGCCCAGGGCGCCAGCGAGTTCTGCCCGCCCCGCACGGTGGGGGAGGGCGCCCAGCGGATCGTCCAGGACCAGGCCGTGCGGCTCTTCCGGGCGCTCGGCTGCCGCGGCGTGGCGCGCGTGGACTTCGTCCTCCCCGCCAGCGACGAGAACGCCCCGGTCCTGCTCGAACTCAACACCCTGCCGGGGATGACGCCGCGATCGTTGGTGCCACTGGCCGCTGCGCAGGTCGGGCTGGACTATCCGGCCCTGTGCCTCGCGCTCGCACGCGCCGCGGCGCACCGGCCCAGTTGACGCCGCGGTTCGATTCCCCTGAGCCGCGCTCGTGCGCGACGCACTCGCGAGCAGTTCCCTCGCGCCCGCTCTCCTCGCCGCTTGATTCTGGCGCCGCTCGAACGCAGTCTGGTCCGTTCGGAGGCCAGGCTGGCGGAACGGTAGACGCGCTGGATTCAAAATCCGGTGCCCGCAAGGGCGTGAGGGTTCGATTCCCTCGCCTGGTACCAACTCCATGAACGGTCGGATGGAAGCCTTCGCGGCGCGCCTGATCGAGGACGCGGCCGGGGTCGTCGAGCGAGCGGAAGCGGAGCCGACCGCCGGGAACGGTCCGAGTCGATCCGAGTCGCTCGACGGCGCGAGTGATCCACCTTCCGTCGCCGAACTGGCGCGCGAGGCCGAGGAACTCGTCCAAGGCTTCGAGCCGACCGGCGCCATGTTCGGCGCGCGCTGGCGGAGGTTGCGCGGCGACCTGGCCGAGACCGGCGCATTGATCTGGATGGCGAGTTCTGCACTCGGAGTGCCGACGATCGGATGGCGCCACGAACGGCGTGCACTCGAGTACGTCGTTCGCGCCGTGTGTCTGCGCGGTTGGGGAAGCACGGGCCGCGAGCGGATGCGACCCGACGAAACGTGTTCGCCCCTGCTGCGGATCGACGGAGTCGCGCCCGCGCAGTTGCCCGACCTCGCCGCGGACGCCGCCCGTCCACGCGCGGAGACCCTCGCACTGGGCCTCGGGTTCTGGCTCGTCCGCCAGGCCGCGGTGGGCGCCCGAACGGTGGAGTTCCACAGCGCAGGTCGCGACCTCCTGGTGCGCTGCGACCGTGGGGGAGACCCGTGCGACGAGCTGTCGCGACCGCCGTTCGGTGCACAGGAGGGGGCAGCCGATCGAACTCGAGTGGGCCTGGAACGCCGCGCGAGCACGCGCAGTGGCGCTTGGATCCGTCTGAGCTGTGGACCGCGTCGCGACCACCCGGCCAACGGCGCCACCGACGCGTCGTAGACTGCGGCCATGGCGTCCGCTCGCACCCCCCGTGGCCTCACCAGTGGCCTGTCCTGCGTCCTACTCCTGCTCCTGACGGTCGTCACCGCACGGGCTCGTTCGGCCCAGGACTCGCGCTCCCCGGACGCCGACGTCTTCGAGACCCTGGGCCTCGAACGTTCTCCGAAGCCGGACCTCAAGCTGGTGTTCACCGGGTCGCTCGAGGGCTTCATCGAGCCCTGTGGATGCACGGCTGGCCGACTGGGTGGAATGGACCGTCTCGTCACGCACCTGCGCGAGTCCCGCTCCGCGGCACTGCGTTCGATCCACGTGGACACCGGGGACACGTTCCTGCACGCGGACGACCTCACCCCGGCGCTGCGTCGACAGCTGCCGCTCAAGGCGGACGCGATCATGGCCATGTTGGCCGACAGCGGCTGCGATGCGATCGCGCTCGGCGACTACGACATCGAGTTCGGGCTCGAGGAGCTGCGCGCACTCTCCGAGCGCTACTCGGTGCCGATCCTCTGCTCCAACGTGTTCGATCGCGAGGGCGAGCCGTACTTCAAGCGCGGACTGATCGTCGAGCGCGACGGCGTTCGCATCGGCATCTTCAGCCTGCTGGCCCAGAACCTGGTCCACCCGGATCTGCACGACGACACCGTGCTTCGTGTCGGAGAGCAGATCGCCGAAGCCGGACTCGTGTTGCGCCCGTGGCGGGAAGTGGCTCAGCGCGCCGCACGGGACCTGCGACCGCTCGTCGACGTGTTGGTCTGCGCGTCGCACCTCGGAGGCGAGGCGAACCTCGAGCTCGCCGAGCTGTGCCCCGAGATCGATGTGGTCTGCGGACCGCACTTCGCGGGCCGCGAAGCTCCGCACGACGTGGTGGGCAACACGCTCGTGAGCCACGTCAGCCTCAAGGGCGCACGCACCACGGAGTTCGATCTGTGGTTCGGCGGCGTCCCGCCCGGACCCGACGCACGGGTCGCTCGTGGTGCGACCGACGCGTCCGACCGCATCGTGAGCGAGTTCACCCTGGAGGTCAGCGCCACGGCCCTGCGCAGTCTCGTCGGACGCGAGGCGGTCCTCGGCCCCAACGAACACGCGCGGCTGAAAGCGTTCAATCGCGGCTTCGTGCAGACGTCGAAGGATTGGCTCGAGAGCGCAGGCGACTTCCCCGACGGCCGCGTGTTCGCCGTCTCCAAACCCTCGATGCATCGCAACCTCGTGCGCGACGAGATGGCACTCGACCGCATCGACGGCTACCACGCGCAGGTCGAGGAGTTCTGGTCGTCGCAACGTCCCAAGGGCTCCCACACAGGCGACGTGTTCGCCGACCCCGCGAGCTGTGCGTCGTGCCACCCGGACCAGTACGAGTTCTGGAAGACCACGCGCCACGCGCGCGCCTACTCGACCCTCGCGATCACGCAGCAGCAGTTCGACGCCGAGTGCTTCGCGTGCCACACGGTCGGTTTCGGCGAGGAAGGCGGATTCGATCGACCGCACGAAGCCGCCGGCTACGAGAACGTCCAGTGTGCCGCGTGCCACGGGCCGGGCGCCGCACACATGGCCGGTGGGGCGAGCTACCTGAACGAGAAGCTGCTCACGAAGGTCGGTAGTACCTGTGTCGAGTGCCACAACAAGCAGCACGATCCCGAGTTCTTCAGCTGGGTCGAGGACATCGATGCGAACCGCGGAGCCATCGAGGCCAAGGTCCTCAAGATCGCCTGCCCGAGCCTGCCGCCGCCCGGAGCCGGAACGCCCGAGTTCAAGCAGTCCCTGACCGATGCGGCGTTCGCGCTCGCGTCGCGCAAGAACGTCGACTGGCCTCTGCTCGTTCGGCTCTATCACAGCGCCGGTCGTGTCGAGGAGGCGATCGCTTGCGCACGTGCTTGGTGCGACACCAAGGAAGCGACGGGTGCGTCCGAACGGTTGCTCGGCTTGCTCCTCGTGGACGACGGCCGCAACGTCGAAGCGGTCCCGGCGCTGCGCAAGGCGCTGGAGGTACTCGGGAGCGATCCCGAGGTGCACTTCTCGCTCGCGCGCGCTCTGCTCACCGACGATCCGCAGGCGGCGCTGGTCCAAGCGCGTGAGGCCTACTCGATCGCGCCGGAACGTCCGCCGCACGCCGAAGCCGTCGTGCGCGCGCTCGACTTCACGGGAGATCGCGCCGGTGCGGTGGCGTTCCTCGACATGCACGTGGCACGCTTCACGGACCAGCGCGCACTGTTCCAACCCCTGCGCGACGAACTCACGGCCCCGCCGGTCGAGGAAGTGGGGGACGAGGGGCAGGACGGCTGACCGTCGACGAAGTGGACCGCCTGCCGGAGACGGCTTCCGCCGTCGGTCCGAACTAGCGCACGCCGCCCGGGGACGTCGTCGGCGGCACGATCGGTTGAGTTTCGAGCGGAGCCGTTCCCTTGGTGGACGCCCCGTTCGAGAACACACCGCCGGGGACCAAGCGCTGTTGCACGGCGTCGCTGCGTTCCTTCGCGAAGAGGAACGGCATCTCGACTCCGACGACCGCCACCAGGCGCTCGGAGATGGAGCCCTCCAGGTGGTCCGCGATGAAGGCGTCGCTGCCGATCTGCACGAGCCCGGCCAGAACGGCGGCGTGGAGCACGAGACCGGTCAGGGCGCCTGCCACGGCACCGCCGACGCGGTCCATCATTCCCAGCTGCATCGCGTCCAGGAGCTTCTTGCCCGTCCGTCCGATCGCCGCGAAGACCGCGACCGTGACGAGGAAGAGGCCGAGCCACACGATGCCGTGGAGGACGCGCTCGTCGAGTTCGCCGAGCCGTCCCGCGAGCATGCCGTAGACGCTGGCCTCCAGGCTGCGCGCGACCAGGACCGCCGCCGCCAGTCCGACGAGTCGCAGCAGCTGCCACCACAGTCCGCGCCACAGGCCGAGGAGCAGGAACAGGCCCAGAAGGCCCAGCCCGATCATGTCGATCGTCATCAGGAAGCTGCCGGCCGCTTCCGACGTGGCCGTTTCGGTGACCTGTTGCATGGACGTGCCAGGCTACCCGGCCGCGGGGCCGTGGTGCCACTGTCCGCGCCCGGGCGAGTCGCGGGGGAGGTTCGGTGGGGGACCGCGACGCTCGACGATTCGCTAGACTGTGCGGCTCGCCACCGGCGGACAGAACCTTGAGAGACCCCATCCAACGCGCTCTGACGAGCCTGCTCGCATCCTTGGTCGAACGCCCCGAGATCGCCGCCGAGTACGAAGCCTCGCTGGCGGACTTCGCGCCGGGACGGACTCTTCCGACGACCGAGCCGGCATGGCTCCGTCACCTCGAGTCGTTCCTGCTCGAGCGGCCGTCGGACGCTTTCGACGGCGAAGTCCCCGTTCTCGCTCTGCGCGCGGATCTCGAGTCGGGCGGCGATCTGTCGGACGTCGATGCGGACGCCTTGGATCTCGTGTCGGACAGCCGAGCGGGGATGTTCGTGGTGCGGGAAGTGCGGCCGGGCGAGGGCTTCTGGCTGAAGGACCTCCTGGGCCTGGGGGAACTGCCGGTTCTCGAGAGGCGCGCCTCGGCGGAACTGACTCCGGGTGATCTCGTCGTCGGCCGCGCGTACGCCGACGGGGACGGTGCATTCGTGCTGTCGCCCGCGGCCGAGGTGTTCAGTCGCGAGGGCCTGGTCGAAGCGCTGCGCCTCGATGCCGAGCAAGCACGGGCGGGACGTCGCGGAACGATGCGCATCACCCAGCGTGAACTCGAACGCATGTTCTTCGAACCCGGTGCGCGCTTCGAAGATCCCAGCGCCGCGGCCGGTGCGCCCGACCTCGCGGAACTCGAGGCCAGCGCTCCGATCGTCGAGGTCGAGAGTGCCCAGGTGATCGGGGCGCGTATCGACGCACAGCTGCGCAAGTCCGGTTGGGACGACGAGGATCGCGCGGCGCTGGTCGAGGTCATGACCTCCGCTGCGATCGAGCCGGTGAAGCCCGACGTGGCGAACGCGGCGATCGCGCGCGCGCTCGAGCTGGTCGCTTTCGAGAGCGACATCGACCTCGGTCCGTTGCGTATCGACTTCGCAGCGTGGTGGGCGGCACTCAAGCTCGAGGCCGTGCGCACCGCGAAGCAGTTGCGCGAGGACGGCGCGGCCGCTGGTCGGGCGAAGTTGGCGGCGGGCTTCGAGCGGGCTTCGGCGCCGGCCGACGAGTCGTCGACCGGCGGGGGACTCTCGGCCCAGGAAGCACTCGCCGCCTTCGACCGCGGCCGAGCCGAGGGTCGGGACGTCGAGGCGCTCTTTCGCCAACTCGAGGCGGATCTCGGGCTCGAAGCGGACGACGAGGAGGACGACCCCGGCGACGCGCCCGACTTCCCCGGCGTGGTCGGTGCGATGGTCGAGGAGTACCTCTGGGACGGTGAACGGCAGGCGGCGGACAGCTCTGCGGAACAGGCCGAGTTCCTCCGCGCGTTCGCGGCGCTGCACACCGAGATCGGGCTGTTCGACGCGCTCGAGGCCCAACACCTGATCGACTTCGCCGCACGCGCGGCGATCGAGAACGAGTTGTGCGCGACGGATCACGAGCGTCGTGCACGCGCTCTGCTCGACGCACTCGAGCGCTTCGCGCGCTGGGCGGACGCCGAACACGAGCTCGAACTCTGGATCGAGTTCGAAGAGGCCCACGCCACCCTGGTCGAGGACCTGGCGCGCGCGGCCGCGGTCAGTCGCAAGTTGGCGCGGCCCGTCGGTCTCGACTGGTCGGCCGAGAACTGGGCTCGCGTCGAGGCCGAAGGGCGCGAAGCGGTGCGCGGCAACGAACGTTTCGAGCTCCTACTGTCGGCGAAGATCGACGACCGCGAGCTCGGTCCGCGCGAAGGCGACTGGGTCGTCGGTCGCGCGAAGAACGGGCGCTTCGAGGCGGCTGCGGTCCTGCCGCGCGCCGCGAGTCGTCTGCGCTGAGCCACGGGCGGGTCGGCACGCGTCGGTCGCGGCGCCGTTGCGGTCGGCGTCGCTCGACCGATCCTAGAGCGGACGCCAGGGCATCTGGATCTCGGTGACCAGCTCGTCGAACGAACGCACGGACGTAGGATCGACCAGGTAGATCTCGCGGATCGGGCCGTCGAGGACCCAGCCGCGTTCGCGCATCACGCTGAACATCGACGGGTAGGCCAGGGACACCGAGTCGTACGCGCCGGCGACGCGTGCGTAGATGACTTGATCACTGGGCAGGATCGCGTAGCCGAGCGGTGCCGAGAACGGCGTCCCCGGTGCGACGGGGACCGCCAACCGCGAGCGCAGGTCGGACGCCGCCGTCCGGGTCGGGTCGTCGTAGAAGAGCGCGAACGGTGCACCCTCGGCGCGGATCCCCTGGGCCTCGAGGTGCTGCGCGAGCTCCGGCATGAAGCGACCCGTCTGTTCGTACGGGCCGAGCAGCTCGAGGAACACGTAGGCCTGGTCGAGGCGTTCCTTCCATTCGGTCTCGACGCTCGAGTACGGCGGCCGAGCCACGCCGACATCGCTGCGGACGTCGATCGACTCGGACCTGTACGCGGACCGACTCGGGTCGCCGGCGCTCGAGCCGACCGGGAACGCGCACGACGCGAGCATCACGAGGACCAGGCCGAGACCGACTTGGCGAGGACGCCGCCGCGGTGCTGCATCCGACTCGGTGATCGACGACGGGGCGAGCGCGCGGAGCGACGGGATGCGATGGCGTGCCTTCATGCCGCCTAGGATCGGGTCCACGGCGACCGGGATGGACCGCGAACCCGCGGCCGGGCTGTGCGCGGGTCCAACCCTGGGAGGGCGGCGGCTCGAACGCGTGCTCGTCCGTGGAGGTCCAGGCACGCTGGGTGGGTCGGGTGCGCAGCCCGATCCGGGCCCGAGCATCGCTCCTTGGTGTGTCTGATAATGTACGTTATGTTTGGAGCGGATCGGGCTCCTAGGGGCCTCTGGGCGCGATCTCGGTGCGCTCCGTGATCGGCCGTCGCCTCCTGCGGACGTCCGGTCCTCGGTCTCTCGACAGGTCCCGGCCGACCGGTCCGTCAGCCTTCGAGCGCCCGACCGCGCCGTGATCGCCACCCGTCACCCGAGCTGGTTCCAACCCTCTCGCCACTCACGCGCGGCCGTCCGGCTCGACTCGAGCGGGCGACGTTCGACGCGTCGCATCGGAACGGTTCGAACGAGACTCGAGCGCGCTCCTCGTCGTTCGCGTGGCGCTGGACCGGGCCCGACCGATGGGCTGTTCGCCACTCGACCGCTTCGCCGACCGGACCTGGACGAGTCGCCTCGAACCGGCTGCCCGATCGGCATGTCGACGGGCGTCTGGTCAGGATCTTTGGGCTCGCGAGTCGGCGTTTCGAGCTGACGGTGTCGGAGCCTCGGGCTCCGGACTCGAGCGGCGTCCATCGGCGGGCGTGGCTCGCGCTGGTGACGCGCTCCAGCGAGCCCGCCGTTCCTTGGGTCGCCGTCCCCGGATCCGGTGCGCCGCGCCGATCTCGAGGCGCGTCGTGGGTCCGTCCGGTGGCCGGCCGAGCCCGACGACGCCCGTGGTATCGTCCCTGCGAACCGACCTTCGCGGCGCGCCCCCACGCATCCCCTCCTCGGATCGCGTTTCTAGGAAGTCGCATTTTGATAGGGAGCCCAAGCCCGTGTCCGATGGATCCAAGAAGGCGTGTTTCTACAACGCCGATCGCCCCTGCGACCTGACGTGCAAGGCAGCGTTCGAAGTGGACGATCCGGTCGACAACGTCGACTGCTACTTCATCTGGCTCTCGTACCACGCGGGCGAAGCGCTCTACGAAGTGCGTCGCTTGCTCGAAGGTTTCCGCGGTGGCATGCCGGACTTCGGGAGCGGCGGCCCGTTCGGTCCCGGCGGTCCGTCGGGCGGGCCTGGATCGCACGGCTCCGGCCCTCCTGGACCTGGCGGTTTCCCCAGCGGCGGGCCGAAGCCACCGAAGCCCTCGGACAACTAGTCGACAGGACCGCGAGCGGCGAAGTTCGCTCCGTCGTTGCTCGATCCAGCGACCGCTGGGCGGCGGCCGGGCCGTCGGCCTGCGCCGGATGGCCTCGTGCCGCGCCCGTCCAACGAACCCTCAGGGGGCCAGCGGGCCGTCCAGGTCGAGCCCGAGGAGTCGCGATGGCCGCCCGTCGCGCCACTCGATGGCGTGGATCGAAGCTGTGCGCATGCGTAGGTCCTCGGCGCGCGACAGCGGGAGTCCGAGCGCTTCGCAGAGCAGGACGCGAACCACCCAGCCGTGCGCCGTGACGGCGAGCGTGCGATCGACGTCCGGGCGAATCGACTCCTGGAGCGCCGCTCGAACGCGTTCGGCCAGGTCGGCCAGGGACTCGCCGTTGGTAGGGCGCTCGCGGTCGGGCGCCGCCAGCCAGCGTTCGTGAGCGCCCGGGTCCCGGGACTCGAGTTCGTCGAACGTGAGTCCGGCCCAGTCGCCGCGATCCAGTTCGACCAGTCCCACGTGGTCCCGCGGCTCGAGCCCTCGAGGCTCGGCCAGGAGCTGGGCCGTGAACTGCGCCCTCGAGAGCGTCGACGTGAGCACGCCGTCCAGCGGCAGGCCCGCGAGACACGCCGCGCTCGCGAACGCCTCGCGGCGGCCGAACTCGGAGAGCTCGACCTCGAGTCCGCCGTAGATGCGACCGCGCCAGGCCGGGTCGACCTCGCCGTGTCGGATCAGGTAGAGCCGGGTCGTCGCGTCGGTGCTCATCGTGGCGCAGTCTAGGCACCAGTGGCCGGGGCCCGGGTGGGGCGTTCGGGGCGTGCCCCGCACTTGGCGCGGTCGGTGCGGCCACGACGATCTCGGCGGGGGGGCTCCCCCACCGAGATCTCGCGTGGGGATGTTCGGGGGGCGGCTCCGTTGGAACCCGCACCCGCGCTCACTACAGTCGTGGCTCGAAGGCTGGTCGAGGTCCGACCGAACACCCACGAACGGGTGCTCGCCTCGCACGGCTGCGAACACCACGCGCTCCCCCACGCGGTCCCCCGACGCAGTCCCCCACCACGGCGTTCCGAAGCCCCATGTTCACCTGGATCGGTCAGTTCCTGTCCTCATCGATCGGCAAGAAGACCACGATGGCCCTCACTGGGCTCCTGCTGGTCGGCTTCCTGATCGCTCACCTCGCCGGCAACCTGCTGCTGTACAAGGACCCCGAAGCGTTCGAGGCCTACGCGCGCAAGCTGCACGACCTGGGACCGTTCCTCTACGTGCTCGAGCTGGGGCTCCTGGCTCTGTTCGTGGGACACATCGCCTTCGCGGTGCGGACGATCGTCGAGAACCGCAAGGCGCGCCACAGCAAGTACGCGGTCCAGGCCGATCGCGGTGGAAAGACACTCGCCTCGGCGACCATGCCGCTCACCGGCACGATCGTGCTGCTCTTCCTGTTCTGGCACTTGATCGACTTCCGTTTCGACGGTGGCTTCAAGGGCCTCTTCGCCGACGGTGCGTCGGGAGCGGGAGCCGCCGACGTGGTGTGGAACACCTTGGGCGGCACGGCGCACATGGCGGTCTATCTGCTCGGGATCGCCGCCCTGACGCTGCACCTCTCCCACGCCATCCAGAGCGCGTTCCAGACCCTCGGTCTGCGCCACCCGAAGTGGACGCCCCTCATCGAACGGGGTGGTGTCGCGCTCGCGGTGCTCCTCGGACTCGGCTTCGCTTCCATTCCTTTCGCTGCCGCGATTCGCTGACCGCCGACGCGCACACGACCATGAACGACACGAAGACGACCGCATCGCCGCGGCTGGACTCCAAGGCTCCCGGTGGGCCGATCGCGGAGCGCTGGGACAAACACCGTTTCGACCTCAAGCTCGTCGCTCCGGCGAATCGGCGGCGCTTCAAGGTGCTCGTCGTCGGTACCGGACTGGCGGGGGCCTCCGCCTCCGCGTCGCTGGCCGAGCTCGGCTACGACGTCACCGCGCTGTGCATCCACGGCTCACCTCGCCGTGCGCACTCGATCGCTGCACAAGGCGGTATCAACGCGGCGAAGAACTACCAGAACGACGGGGACAGCGTGTACCGCCTGTTCTACGACACGGTCAAGGGCGGGGACTTCCGTGCGCGCGAGTCCAACGTTCACCGCTTGGCCCAGGTGTCGGTGAACATCATCGATCAGTGCGTGGCCCAGGGCGTGCCGTTCGCCCGCGACTACGGCGGCATGCTCGACAACCGTTCGTTCGGTGGCGCCCAGGTCAGCCGCACGTTCTACGCTCGCGGACAGACGGGCCAACAGCTCCTGCTCGGCGCCTACAGCGCCATGATGCGTCAGGTGCAGGCCGGACGTCTGCGCGTCATGCCCGAGCGCGAACTGCTCGACGTGGTCAAGGTGGACGGCATCGCGCGGGGCGCGATGGTTCGCAATCTGCGGACCGGCGAGCTCGAACGCTTCGCGGCCGACGCCGTGCTGTTGTGCACGGGGGGCTACGGCAACGTCTTCTACCTTTCCACGAACGCCAAGAAGTCGAACGTCACGGCATCGTGGCGAGCGACGAAGCGCGGGGCGTTCTTCGCCAATCCGTGCTTCACCCAGATCCACCCCACGTGCATCCCCGTCTCCGGTGACTACCAGAGCAAACTCACGCTGATGAGCGAGAGTCTGCGCAACGACGGTCGCGTCTGGGTTCCGAAGGCCGCGGGCGACAAGCGTCCCGCGAACCAGATCCCCGAGGACGAGCGCGACTACTACCTCGAGCGGCGCTACCCGAGCTTCGGCAACCTGGTTCCCCGCGACGTGGCGTCGCGCGCCGCGAAGGAGCGTTGCGACGCGGGCTTCGGTGTCGGCCCGACCGGGGTCGCGGTGTACCTCGACTTCCTCGACGCGATCGCTCGTCACGGGCGCGCGACGATCGAGGCGAAGTACGGGAACCTCTTCCAGATGTACGAGCGCATCACCGGTGACGATCCGTACACCAAGCCGATGCGCATCTACCCCGCCGTCCACTACACGATGGGTGGCCTGTGGGTGGACTACAACCTCGAGACGACCGTGCCCGGCCTCTTCGCGCTGGGCGAGGCCAACTTCTCCGATCACGGTGCGAACCGTCTCGGTGCCAGTGCTCTGATGCAGGGGCTGGCGGACGGCTATTTCGTGATCCCGTACACCATTGCAGGGCACCTGGCCGGCCGCAGCCTGCAACCCGTCAGCACCAGCCACGAGGCGTTCGACGCCGCCGAGGCCGACGTCCGCGCGAGCGTGGACAGGCTGATGGGCATTCGCGGCAGCCGCCCCGCCGACAGCTTCCACCGCGAACTCGGAAAGGTCATGTGGGACCAGGTCGGCATGTCGCGGACGAAGGCTGGGCTCGAGGACGCGCTCGTGCGGATTCGAGGCATTCGCGAGGCGTTCTGGGGCGACCTCATGATTCCCGGGGACGCGCGCGACCTGAACATGGAACTCGAGACCGCCGGCCGCGTCGCCGACTTCCTGGAGTTCGCCGAGCTGTTCGCGAACGACGCGCTCACGCGCGAGGAGTCCTGCGGTGGGCACTTCCGCGAGGAGCACCAGACTGCCGAGGGCGAGGCCAAACGGGACGACGAGAACTTCTGTCACGCGTCGGCCTGGGAGTACAACGGCGCGAACAAGCCGTTCACCGAGCACCGCGAGCCGCTCGAGTTCGAGTACGTGCACCTCACCCAGCGCAGCTACAAGTAATCGGAGCAGAACGATGAGTGCCAACGAACACGACGAGACGATCGACCTCACTCTGAAGGTCTGGCGTCAGCGCAGCGGCGGAGCGCCGGGGCAGTTCGAAACCCACGAGATGAAGGGAGTCTCCGTCCACAGCTCGTTCCTCGAGATGATGGATGTCCTCAACGCGACGCTCGTTCGAGCCGGCAAGGAGCCCGTGGTGTTCGACCACGACTGTCGCGAGGGCATCTGCGGGAGCTGCAGCATGGTGATCAACGGACAGGCGCACGGCGCCGAGCCCGAGACCGCCACGTGCCAGCTGCACATGCGCAAGTTCCGGTCGGGTGAGACGGTCTTCGTCGAGCCCTGGCGCGCCGACTCCTTCCCCGTGATCCGGGACCTGATGGTGGACCGCTCGGCGTTCGATCGCGTCATGTCCGCGGGCGGGTACGTCTCGGCGAACACCGGCTCGCCGCCCGACGCCAACGCGACTCCGATCTCGCGCGAGGACTCGGACCAGGCCATGGACGCGGCTGCGTGCATCGGCTGCGGGGCGTGTGTCGCTGCCTGTCCGAACTCGTCCGCCATGCTCTTCGTCGGTGCCAAGGTCTCGCACCTCGCTCGCCTGCCCCAGGGACAGCCCGAGCGCGAGCGCCGAGTCGTTGCCATGGTCCAGGCCATGGACAGCGAGGGGTTCGGCAACTGCACGAACCACTACGAGTGCTCGAAGGCCTGCCCGAAGGGAATCGGGGTGGACGTGATCGCTCAGCTCAACCGCGACTACATCAAGGCGACGGTCGTTCGCTCGAACTGACGGATCGCTCGGCCGGGACCGGTGCCCTGGGTGGGGTGGGGCCGCTGCTACGCAGGGGCCTCTGCTGCGCGATGGTGGGGTGCCCCACTGGGTGGGCTCCCCCACCGGCGACCACTCCCCCGCCGGCGCGATCGGCGCGCAACGCGGCCGTGCCGGGCGGCGCTGCGGTGAACCCGGTCACGAATGCGTAACGGCGGCTGATGCAGGGCCTACGGACTTCCCCAGGGAGGACGTGGCGAGGCACTCCTGAGGCCTGTGGGCCCTGGGGAGAAGGCTGCGTCGTCGATCTGGCCCCTCAGGCACATCTCTTGCACACTGGCCGTGTCCGGGAGGACCGATCAGCGGCCTGCGCCACGCGCGGACCCGCCGTTCGGGTTCCCCAGCCACGAATCTGAAGAAGAATCGAACCCGCGAACCGGCTCGCAACTCGACGCACGAACGTCGATCGGTGGACCGGCCGCTCCCATCCGAAGCTCACATGCAGAAGTTCATCCTCGGCGCGCTCACACTGTCCACCGTCGCGTGGATCGGTAGCGATGCTTTCGCCCACGGCGGCACCTACCGCGGTCCTGGTGACACGGTTCCGCCTGGAGCCGGCAACCCTCCCGCTGGCGGTGGTCCGACGACGCCGAGCTCGCCCCAGGGGCCGGCTCCCGAGGCGCCGCAGGGACCGACGACGCCGCCGCCCACCGGTGGTCCGCCGTTGCCCGGCGCGCCCCCCGGTGGTGGCAAGGGCCCGACGACCGGCACGGACCAGGTCGACACCAGTGCCGACCTGACGCTCTGGTCGTTCTGGTGGGAGTTCAACAAGGAGCCTTACATCAACCTGAAGGCCGCCATCCACACGGCCGCGCCCGCCACCGGTTCGAGCGACTTCTTCCTCGGCGACGGGGAGCAGTCCGAAGCGAAGGACACGCTCAAGCCTTCGTCCGATCAGATTCGGGGCACGATCGTGCCCGCGCTCCTACGCGCGCTCGAGACCGAGACGAACAACGACATCGTGACGGGCTGCCTGATCGCGCTTGCGAAGATCGGTGACCTCCCCGGTGAGGATGGTCGCTCGGAGTTCAGCGAGGTGATCGCGAGCTTCCTCAAGGACCCGAACCAGGAGATCAGCGAGACCGCTGCGCTCTCGTTGGGCATCCTCGCGAACTCGTCGAAGAACAACCTCGACCGCCTCGTCGGCCTGATGACCGACAACAAGGTTGGACGCGAAGCGCTCGGTGACACCGAGAGTGGCGCGCCCCTGCGCACGCGCACGTTCGCAGCCTACGGCCTGGGCCTGGTCGGATACCGGGCCGAGTCCGATCCGCAGACCGACGTCCGCGGCTCGATCGTGCAGCACTTCGCCGACGCACTGATGCCCGCGGAGCGCGAAGCCACCCAGGACCTGGCGGCCGCGATCGTCATCTCGATGGGGCTGGTTCCGCTCGAGCCGTCCGGCAACATCGAGGAGCTCACGGCCAAGGTGGACCCGAACGAGCCTGGCACCATCGACACGCTGGAGAAGCAGATCGCGCTCCTGTCCACGGTCTTCGACGACCTGCGACTGGACCGCTACATGCGTGCCCACGTGCCGACCGCTCTGGCGCGCATGTTGCAGTCGCTCGAGGACCGCAGTGACCTCGTCGAGCACCGCCGTGCGATCAAGAAGCACGTGGCCGAACTCCTGCTCGTGCCCCTCGATCCCCGCAAGGGTGGCAAGTACGAGGAAGAGGTCCAGCAGAGCTGTTCCCTCGCGCTCGGACTCGTCGGTGACTCGGACGAGGACGACTTGGACGAGGAGATCCGCAAGGTCCTGACCTCCGCCTACAAGAACCAGCAGCGTCAGGCGAAGAACTTCGCGCTCATCGCCCTCGCGAAGATCGGTGCCCGCAAGGGTGAAGAGGTCGACGAGGATGGCGCTCCGGTCGCTGCCGACGATCGCTTCGAAGTCGGTCGTGCCGAGGTCGTCAAGCACCTTCTGGCACGACTCAAGAGTGGCCGTTCGGGTGAAGAGCACTACGCGGGCCTCGGCATCGGGGTCATGAACTGGATGCTCAGCAATGCGAACGAGAAGGTGGATACGCCGTCGATCGTGACGCTGCACGGCGCGCTGGCCGACTCGAAGGCTGCCGAGGACATCGGTGCCTTCTCGGTCGCCTCGGCGCTCGCTGGTGATCCCAGTGCCAAGGAAGCCCTGCAGCGCCTGTTGACCAAGACGAAGGAGCCCGTCGCGCGCGGCTACGTGACCCTCGCCCTCGGAATGCTTCGCATCAACGAGTCGCAGGACATCATCAAGACGATCGTCGAGCAGTCCGAGTACCAGCCGGACCTCCTGAAGCAGGCGGCGATCGCACTTGGTCTCTTGGGTGACAAGAACACCGTTCCGCAGCTGATCGACATGCTGCGCGGTGCCAAGTCGCTGGCGACCCAGGCGTCGCTCGCGTCGGCCCTCGGCTTCATCGGCGACCGTCGCTCGGTGGATCCGCTGGTAGAGATGCTCGAGGACAAGACCATGACCGAGACGGCTCGCGGGTTCGCGGCCGTGGCGCTCGGCATCGTCGCGGACAAGGAGCCCCTGCCCTGGAACTCGAAGATCGCGGTGGACCTCAACTACCGTGCGTCGCTCGAGACCCTCAACACCCAGGACGGGAAGGGCGTGCTCAACATCCTGTGACGGCGAGCCCGCGAGAGCGGGTGGCATCGGCGCATCGACAACGATGCGTCAAGCATCGAGCGGGGCGACGATCGAACTTCGATCGTCGCCCCGCTCGCACAGGGTCCGTCGTTCCTTCGGCGTGCCAGTCCTGTCCCCTCGTTCGGTTGGTCGAAGAGCGGAGTGAACCTACGCGAGACACCTTGGTCGACGTCGGGCGCGTGGACCTCGATCGAGGCTCATCGTGTCTCGATCCTCGCGCGAGGCACGACAGTTGCCGAAGGGGGAGCACGTTGCGGATCCCCCATCCGAGTCACTCTCGATGCCGCTTCTCGACCTCCCCCGTCCTGCTTTCGTCGCTGTCGCCTTCCTCGGTCTCTCGACCTTCCTCTGTCCGCGTGCATCCGCCCACGGCGGCATCTATCGCGGACCCGGCGACACCGTTCCTCCGGGCGCCGGCTCGCCTCCGTCGTCAGCACCGCCTGTCACAGGTGGCCGACCCGACGGGCCTGCACCCGAAGCACCCACCGGGCCGACCACTCCGCCTGGAGCCGGTGCTCCGTTCCTTCCCGGTTCGCCCGGTGGCGACAAGGGGCCGAGCACTCCCGACGGATACGTCGACACGAACAGCGATCCCACGGCGTGGTCGTTCTGGTGGGAGTTCAACAAGGACCCGTTCCTCGAACTCAAGGCAGCTGTCCATCGAGCGAACTCGACTGGCGAAGGAGACGGTCACTTTCTGGGCGATCCCGCGGGCCCTTCTGTGCCCGCCAGCCTGGCGCCGACGACGGAGCAGATCCGCGGCGAGATCGTCCCAGCTCTCCTCGCGGCTCTCGAGGGCGAGTCCGACAACGACATCGTCACGGCGGTGTTGATCGCGCTCGCCAAGATCGGAGATCCACCGCAGGGTGGTGACGCGATCGCATTCGGACCGATCCTTGCCCGTCACCTCGACTCCCCCAGCCAGGAGGTCGGCGAAACGGCAGCTCTCGCGCTGGGCATACTCGGTAGCACGGAGCGCGCGAACGTCGATCGATTGCTCGCGCTGTTGAACGACTCCGAAGAGGGGCGGCGACTGACGGGCAACCCACAGCAAGGCGTTTCGCTGCGCACTCGAACGTTCGCCGCCTATGGTCTCGGACTCGTGGGGCGGCGCGCGGTGGACGCCTCGCACGATCTGGCCCGCGACACGATCGCGAAGGCTCTGGCGGGGGCGCTCCTACCCGCTGCCCGCGAGGCGACGCAGGACCTTGCGGCAGCCATCGTGATCTCGATCGGGCTCGTTCCCCTGCCGTCGAGCGGCGACCCTAGCGTCCTGGAGCGTCCAGTCGACCTTGTAGATCCTGGCGCGATCGATTCTCTCGAGGCCCAGATCGCACTCCTGTCGTCCGTGCTCGAAGACGGGAACGCGGACCGCTACATGCGCGCGCACGTGCCGACGGCGCTGGGTCGACTGGTGCGATCGTGCGACGGAGAGTTCCAGCGCACGCTGGAGGCCCATGTGGCCGAACGCCTGTTGAAGCCGATCGACCCGAAGGCCGGAAGAGGCACTCCTGAGGAGGTACAGCAGAGCTGTGCGCTCGCACTGGGGCTGATCGGCGATGCGGACGGTGACGCACTGGATCGCAGGATTCGAGCCGCATTGATGACGGCCCACCGAGACCACCAGCGCCAGACGAAGGACTTTGCACTCATCGCCTTGGCGAAGATCGCCGCGCGAGAGGGCGAGCTTGTGAGCGAGGACGGCGAAGTCTTGGATCCCGCGCAACGCTCTGCTGCTCGAAACGACGTGGCCGAGTTCCTGACGCAGCGTCTGCTCAAGGGGCGCTCCGGCGAGCAGCACTACGCCGGGCTTGCATTGGGCGTGCTCCACGAGCGACTTCGCGAGCGTGGAGAGCGTCCCATCGTCGCCTCACTCGTCGCGCTGCACGACGAGCTCGCTGCGGCGGACGGCGCGGACGACATCGGAGCTTTCGCGGTGGCAACTGGTCTCGCCGGCTCGATCGACTCCAAGAAGGAACTCGAGCACAAGCTGGTGACGACGCGAACGCCGGCCGCGCGCGGCTACGTGGCACTGTCGCTGGGAATGCTCGGGTCGACGACGTCCAGCGAGCTGATCCAGGCGTTGGTCGAGCGCTCCGAGTACGAGCCCGAGCTTCTGAAGCAGGCGGCGATCGCGCTCGGACTCTTGGGCGACAAGCGCACGGTCGAGCTCCTCTCCAGGATGCTCGCCGACGCGCGCTCGCTCTCGACGCAGGCGGCGCTCGCGACTGCTCTCGGAATCATCGGGGACCGTCGCAGCGTCGAAACGTTGGTGAAGATGCTTCAGGACGAGACACTGACGGGCACGGCGCGCGCATTTGCGGCCGCCGCTCTCGGCCTCGTGGCCGACAAGGAGCCGATGCCTTGGAACTCGAAGATCGGCGTCGACCTCAACTACCGAGCTTCGGTCGAGACGCTGAACTCGACGGACGGCAAGGGTGTACTCAACATCCTCTGAAGGCTGCACCCCACGTGCCGTTGGGGGCAGTCGCAGCACGGGATCGGAACACGATCACCGATGCTTCGTGAGCACAGCGCCAAGGACGCTCGTCGAGCGTGAACGGCACGGTCGTTGCTCCGCTGGGACTGGACCAACCGTGTAGCCGAGTGGCTGCCGGAGCCACCTCCTCTACCTGGGATCCGCGAGGAGGCGGAGGTTCGGGGGCGTCGCACTCATTGGGTGCGGCGCCCACTTCTCGTCTCCTTCGGGATCGTGGTGGGCATCCCAGCGAAGATGGCGATTCCACCGGACTCGACTCGCACTTCAGCTGGGGGGCGTCGCGTCGAATCGGGGTCGGGCGCTCCAGGTCGGACCCGCGGCCCCTGGGCCGCGACGCTGCTCTCCCAAGAGCCTCCGGGGAGTCCGATGCGCGCCTGCTCCTCTCCCCCCCCCCGGCACCGGGAGCCCAGCGCGGCGCACGGGGCGACACGATGGCACGCGCCCCCCCTGGCGGCAGCTCGCGGGGAGCAGACCCGAGCCAAAGGTCGAGCGGCTTCGCACGCCCCGGGTCCGGTCGAACGGCATCCAGGGCCTTGTGGAGGGGTTCGGGGAGCCAACTCCTGGGGAACGGTTCTTGCGGTGGAGCCCCGCCGCGAACGTTCGCGGTTCCCATGACGACGCCCACAATCCTGCGTGCCTTCCTGCGTCCCACGAGCACGGCGGTGGTGCTCACGCTCCTCGCCCTGCCCGGAATCGCCCAGTGCGATCCCCCGCCGGTCACCCCGCCGTCGGGGCCGGTCTCACGGCCGGTGACTCCGGGCTCGTCCGGGACTCCGACGGAGCCGGCTCCGGCCTTCGCTCCGGAGGTGGACGGTGGTTCGATGGATGGCAGCAGCGGTCCGACGACCGGAGGCGCTCTCGACGCGTTGGACGAGTTGGCGCGCCTGAGCCAGGGGGGGCTGGACCTGGGGCTCGATCTGAGCAGGGACGGATTCGCGAACTGGGAGATGTGGTGGGATCTGAATCACCTCGAACTGATCGGGATCGATGCGCGCGGAACGCTGCGCCCCGTCACGGGCACGGCCGACTTCTTCCTCGGCGAGGGCGAATCGAGCGCCTCGTCGCCGCTGGCCGTGGACAGCGTCGCGGTGGCGGACGAGTCCTGGTTCCGAAGTCGCTGGATCCCGCAGTTGCTGCAGCTGCTCGAGGCCGACGCCGTTCCGCTCCTCGAGGGCGAGTTGCTCGTCGCCGCGGGGCGCGTCCATCCCTACGGAACGGCTGATCAACGCGAACGGTTGGACGAGGCACTCGCTCGGGGTCTCGGGTCGTCGTCCCTCGACGTTCAGCGTTCCGCGGTCCTGGCCTGTGGCTTGACCGGAGCTCCCTCCTGGGCCCCCACACTGGCGTCGTTGCTCCACGACGACTCGAGTGGTCGTCGCCTCATCGGCGGTGGTTCCGTTGCCACCGAACTGCGCGCCGACGCCGCTTTCGCATTGGGGGACCTCGGTCTGCGGTGCGAGCGCGAGGACGTTCGGCGCTACGTCGTCCACTCCCTGGACATGGCGATCGAGGGCGACGATGGGCGTCGTGAGGACATGGCGGTCGCAGCCGTACTCGCGCTGTCCGTCGTGCCCCTCGAACGCGTCGGTGTTCGCGATCCGGGCGGGCGCCCCGAACCCGCGAGCGCGTCGAGGCTCGCGACGTTGCGACGCCTCCTCCAGGTGTTCCAGGAGGCTAAGGACTCGCGCTTGCGCGTCCATGTTCCCGCAGCGCTCGGACGCGTCCTGGCCGGCTTGCCGCACGACGAGTTCGATGCTGCGCGCGGACAGGTGATCGAAGCTTTGCTGAAGGGGCTCGACTCGCGCCGGTCCGAACGGGCGGAGCTCTCCTCGGCGATCGCCACGTGTCTGGGCCTGGCCGGGCGCCCGACCGAGTCCGCGTTGGACGGCTCGGTCCTCGACGCGCTCGACGCCCTGGCTCGCGACGCGCGCGCTGGTACCCGCCACGCTGCTCTGTTGGCGTTGGGCCGGATCGCAGGTGCTCCCGGAAGCCTCGCGTGCTCGATCGATGTCGGAGAGCGGCTGACGCGCTCCGCTCGGCGCGGCGACATCCACGAGAAGGGGTGGTCGCTGCTGGCGCTCGGGCTCGCTGGGCGGGATCTCGGCGCACGTGGTGTCGCGCTGCCCGAGGAATGGAGCGCGACTCTGCTCGACGCGGTCGACGATTCGCGCCAAACCTCGGTCTTCTCCGCAGCGGCTCTCGCGTGTGGCATTGTCGAGCTCGCGGAGGCGAGCCGCCCGGTGCTCGAAGGCTTCGAGCGGCTCCCGTTCGACGCCAGTCGGACGCGCGTCGCCATGGCACTCGGAATGCTGCGTGTCCACGACGCTACACCCCTGCTGGACGCGTGGAGCGAGACCCGAACGACGGACCCGGCCGCGGCCTATGGCGCGGCACTCGCGCGTGAGTTGATGGGCGATGCGCCCGCACTCAGCGCTCTCCTGTCCTCCGACCCGTCCGAGGTCTCCTCCTCGGCGGCCGCAGCGGCCGCGCGCGCGTTGGGCGAGATCGATACACCGGCCGCCCGCGACGCTCTGCTCGCGTGGGTGGCGGACTCGGACCGAGCGGCTCTCACGCGCGCCGCCGCCGTCCGTGCGCTCGGCCGCATCGCTGCGCCGGCGACCTCCAGTGCATCACTGCTGGCCGGAGTCGTGTGCTTCGAAGCGGCGCCCTCGACGTTGTTGGACGGTCGAGGACGCGGAGCACTCGAGCGCCTGGATCTCTAGGACCTGCGTCGCAGCACCAAGGCTCCGCCCAGTACCAGGGCGAGGAGCCCAGTGACCGAGATCGCGCGCGCGCGGACGATCGCTTCGTTCGAGCGGTCCCGCGTGGATCCGAGTGCCGCGGCCAGATCGGCGAAGCGTGCTGCGGCAGCGCGCCAGTCCGGATCGTCGCCGGAAATCGCGGCCAACTGATCCGTCCAGGCCATGGCGGCGTCGGCGTCGCCGAGTCCCAGCGCGGCATTGCTCCCCCACCACAGGAGTTCGCGCCGCTCGGTGTCGTCCGCAGTCGGTAGACCACGAGAGGCAGCCTGCGTCGTTCCCACGAGATCGCCCGCGGCGAAGTGCGCGCGCGCTGCGAGCAGTGCCTGCGCGGGATCGGTCGGTCGGTCGATCAGTTCGAGAGTTCGCGCTGGGCGGTTCTCCTCCAAGGCCACGACCGCGTCGTTCCACCACGATGGCCGAGCGGGCATCGTCGACTCCTGACCCTCGGGACAAGAGGCACGTGGGGAGGTGCTGGCACTTGCCGCGGGACCGACGACGCAGGCCGTGACGAGCGCGGCACACGTCCATTGAAGAGCTCGGCTCACGGGAGTGCCGCGCGCACGCTCGCGCCCGCGCGTCGCAGTGACTCGATCTGGAGTCGCGCCATGAATCCGTCGTCGTCCGTGAGCGGGTCGTCGATCGGCCCGAAGAGGCGCCAACTCCCGGGCAGGCAGCGCATCTGCGCGGATCGGGCCAAGTCCGCCTGCATCGGGACGAAGTCCTCGGACTCTGGCGTCACGACCGGGGAGCCGACGCGCGCGAAGAGAGTGATGTTGCGCGAGAACGGCACGCGCAGAGCCAGCACTTCGCTGCCGAGGGCGACGGCGAGCGTGCCCGCGAGTGCTTCCACGACTGGATCGTCGAGTCCGAAGCCCGCCGCGTTCGAGACGATCCATCCGCCAGGGCGGCAGCGCTCGACGAGTTCGCCGAAGAACTCCACCGTCGCCAGGTGTTCGGGAATCTCGAACTGGTGGGCGTAGGCGTCGACCACGATCACGTCGAACGAGCCCTCCAGAGTTCGCAGCGCGGAGCGCGCATCGGCTCCGGCGTAGACCTCCAGGTCGGGGTGGTCGAGGTCCAGATGCTCGCGACCGAGACGCACCACTTCGGGGTCGATCTCGATCCCCACGCCGGTCGGTCGCACGTCCGCGGGAGCAGCGCCCGTCAGAACGCGCCATCCCGTCCCTGCTCCCAGTCCGACGAACAGCACGCGCGGGTGCCCAGCTCCGAGCGTGCGATCCCACCAGAAGGGCAGCACGAAGTCGTTGTAGTAGTAGCCGTCCGGGAGCAGTCCGGGCTTCGACTGCCAAGCGGACTGGTAGGAGTCGCTCACCTCTCCGACCTGGAGGAATCGCAGCGCTCCGGTCGGGTCGTTCGGTTCGGCAGCGCGTTCGACCACGCGAACCTGCGTGTACGGCGATTCGGTCCAAGCGACGAGGGTGAGCCCGTCCCCGACCTCGGGAGGGCTCGGTGGAAGTGAGCCCACGATCGTGAGTCCGATCAGCACGGCTGCGGTCGCGATCGAGGCCGGTGTTCGACGCGTCGCTGCGAGGAGCGCTGCGGCTACGACGAGCAGGCCCGCGGCGACGAAGAACGTGGCGCGCAGTCCGAGCCCGGGGACGAGCAGATGCGTCGTCGCGAACGTCCCCACGAGGCTGCCCGTCGTCGAAACGCCCAGGCACCAACCGCCGGCGGTTCCTGCGTGTTCGACGCCGGTCCGTTGGACCAGTTCGACGGCCAACGGACCAGCGGCGCCCAGGACGGCGATCGGCGCCGCGAAGAGGATCAACGAGCCGGCCAGGCTCCCCCACGTGAACAGCGGCAGCGCCGAGTGCAGCGCCACCTCGTCGGGGCGCAGGGCGGCGCCGACCGCCGGTGCGACGAAGGGCAGAACGATCAACCACACCGCTGCGCCGAGCAGGATGCGCACGAGGTGACGCCTGGGGTCCGCGCTCGTACTGAGCCGGGCGCCGAGCACGTAGCCGACGGCGAGCGAGACCAGGACCACGCCGATGACGTTGGTCCAGACCGTCGTACTCGAACCGAAATGCGGTGCGAGCAGGCGGACCGCCGCCAACTCCACCGTCATGATGCCTGCGCCAGCGAAGCCCGCGGCCGCCAGTACCGCGGGACGAGCTGCGGCGCGCACGTCCCGACTCCCCGGCCGTTGGCTGGAGGGGCCGGGACTCGCGTATGCAACGGCGGAGGGCGCGTCGGCCTCCCGATTCACTCGCCGGCGCCCTCGTCGGTCGCGGTGGTGGCGACCTCGGGGAAGTCGAACGGACGCTGTCCGAAGTAGGCGCGGCCGGCGTCCCCCGTGTTGCGCGCACGCTCGAGCATGAACTCGAGGCTGCGGTCCACCACGTGTTGGTGCGTGACTCCGCCGATCTTGACGGTCACCGGTCGATCCAGGTCGAGGACCCTGTCCGAGTAGAACAGCACCACGCCGCGCACGTCGGCGCCCTCGATGGTCACCGTGTTCGTCGAGCGATCAGCGACCGCGTGGACCCACGGATCGACCGGGTTCTCGGGGTCGGTGCTGCGCTCCGAAGCGCCCTCCACTCGCAGCCAATAGGCATCGCGACCGAACGTCTCGAGCGGACGGTAGTAGATCTCGGTCGGGTGGGCACGGCGGGTCTTGCTCTGCATCCATGCGAGGATCTCCGCGGACGACGCAGTGGCCGGAGTCTCGATGTGGTCCCAGCCACGCGCTTCGGCGTCGCGCCCCATCTGGGTCGCGTTGGTCGAGCCCGAGACGAGGAACAGAGGCACGTTCGCGAAGTTGTCGATCGACAACGCCTCCGGGTCGCCGGAGATGCCGATCACCCCCGCGAAACGGTCCGGGTACAGGGCGGCGATTCGCAGTGCGGCGGGCACACCGTCCTCGACGCCGCACAGGAAGACGCGCTCGCCGTCCACGTTCCAGTCGCTCTTGATGCGCTTGAACACCTGGAGGATCCGGTCGACGCCGCCCGGTCGACCCTTGCTCCCCATCTGCGTCCAGTTGTCGGTCGCGCCGGGCATCTTCGGGCACACGATGACGTACTCGTCCTCGATCCCGATGCCTTCCTCGATCCAGTCGTTGCGCAGATCGTCCTCGATCTTCTGCTGCGCGTCCGGAACGATGATGAGCACGGGCACCGGCTCGGTGTTCTTGTAGTTCTTCGGTCCGTGGACGTAGTACGTGATCTCGTCCCCGTAGACGCCGTCGAGCATCTCCTCCTTCAACCGCCCCTTCCCGGAAGGGCTGGACTTGAAGTCCTTGGAGAGCCGCAGCGCCGCTTCCCAGTCCGATGCCAGTGAGAGGAGATCGTCGATCTTCTCGCGCTTCGCAATGGCGGCGATGCGGTCCTCGAGTTCCTCGCGTGCCTCGAGAACGCCCTCGGACGCCGCACGTGCTTCGTAGTACTCCGCGATGTGCTTCGCCAGGTCCTTCTGATCGCGTTCCTTCAGCTGCGCCGTGTCGGCACGGATCACCGGAGCCTCGGCTTCTTCGTCCTGCGCCATGAGCGGAAGGACGACCACGGCGGCGAGAGCGCTCGCCGCGACGGTGGTGCGCAGCGCACCGGACCGCAGCCGTGTGGCGAAGAGTCTCGTGGTCCGGGAAGCGTGCGTGCCGATGATCGATCGAACGTGGTTCATGGTGTCTCTGTGCAAACGACGGGCCGCTCGGACGGCTCCGGTCGGGGGAGCATGGGCCCCATCGACGAGCGGGACCCTGCCGAGCGGGAACGTGTCGAGCGGTGTCTTGGTCGAGCGTCGGGTCTTCGAGCGGCCGGACGTCGAGGATCCTGTCGATGTGCCTGGTCGGCTCTAGCCTTCGAGGTGCTCCGAGTTGTCCCCGCAGTGGACCGAATCACCCCGGCGACCCCTGCGGGCTTCAGGGTAACAGGGTCAGTGCCCAACCTCGCAGGGCCCAGGCGTGAGGAGCCGCGTCGTCGACGCTGGGGCGGAAACCGGCTCGCGCCGCCGAGGGATGTCCCGTCAGGAGGTCCAGCCGCGCCAGGCTCAGTCCGGCGTCGCGCGACCCGTGTACCAGCGCACGGGAGAAGTGTTGGCGCGCGGCGGTGACGTCGGCGCGGGCCATGGCGACCAGGCCCCGGTAGTTGGCCACGTCGGCCGGCTCCGAGGCGCGCGGTTCGTGCTCCAGGAGCAGTGCCGCAGCTTCGTCGAGCCGCCCCAGGCGCATCAACGTGATCGTGGCATTGATCGCGCTCCAGTCCGCGCCGACGCGCTCGTGGAGGGCGAGTTGGAGGACGGCAGCGTCCGTCGGATCACCCGACTCCGCGAGCGCCGCACCGAGCCGGAAACCCAGTGCCTGTTGGTTTCCCGACAGCTCGCCGGTGGTCGCGGCGAGTGCCTCGAGCACGGCCTTCGCAGCGGCGACCGGGTCGAGCGTCTCGAGTGCCGTCGCGCGCTCCCAGGCGTCGTCCTGCGTGGCAGGGGCGAACGCCACCGAGTCGGCGAGCGGGCTCGTGGCCCCGACAGCGGCGCCCCCAGTCGCGGACAGCAGCAGCGCGCCCAGTGTCGCACCGAACGCCTCCCCGACCGACCAGCTGCGTCGGCAGCGCGCGAACTCGGTGCGCGCCGATCCAGGACGCGTCGACCGAGCGCGCGTCGAGCATCGGTGTGCCTCGGGCGTACTCACGGGCGCAGGTGCACCTGGCCGTCGCCCTCCACCAGTTCACCGCAGACGAACGCCGTCTCGCCCGCAGCCGCGAGGTTCGCGAGGATCGCGTCGACGCGCTCGGGTTCGACCGCGAGGATCGCACCGACGCCCATGTTGAACGCACGCCAGGCCTCGCTCTCCTCGACGATGCCGTCTCGTGTGAGCAGCTTGAACAGTCCGGGTCGCTCCCACGCGTCGCAGCGCACGACCGCGTCCTGGGTGGTGAGGATCCGGTTGAGGTTGCCGGGAACACCGCCGCCCGTGATGTGTGCCCAGGCCGCCACGTCGCCGCGTTCGATGAGCGGCAGGAGCGATGACAGGTAGCAGCGGTGCGGCGCCAGGAGTGCGTCCACCACCGTCGTTCCGCCCAGTTCGGGCGGCGTGTCGTGCAGGCCGAGGCCGAGCGCCTCGAAGCAGACCTTGCGCGCGAGCGAGTAGCCGTTGGTGTGCAGGCCGTCCGAAGCCAGACCGATCAGCGTCTGTCCCGGTCGGACGCGCGTGCCGTCGATCAGGTGTTCGCGCTTCACCGCACCCACCACGAAACCGACCAGGTCGAAGTCGCCCTTGGAGTACAGCCCCGGCATCTCGGCGGTCTCGCCCCCCAGCAGCGCGACGCCGTGGTCGCGGCAGGCGGCCGCGCAGCCCTGGATCAACCCCGCGACCACGCTCGGTTCCAGCTCGCCGGTTCCCACGTAGTCCAGGAAGAACAGCGGCCGCGCGCCCTGGGCCAGGATGTCGTTGATGCAGTGCTGCACCAGGTCGCGACCGACCCCGTCGTAGCGCTCGGCGCGTTTCGCGATCTCGAGCTTCGTCCCGACCCCGTCGGCACTCGCGACCAGGATCGCGTCGGAGAAGCCCATCGCCGCGGGATCGAACAACCCGCCGAAGAGTCCGACGTCGCCGAGGACCCCGGCGGTGTTCGTGGCGCGGATGGCGTCGCGGGCGCGGGCCAGAGCCTCGTCCTGTGCGGCGATGTCGACGCCGGCGTCGGCGTAGCTGATCGGTTCGTGGGTGTCGCTCACGTTCGCTCCGAGGGTCGGTTCGCTGTGCTCTTGGGTCGCGGGATCGGATCGGGTCGGTCAGTCGACGCGGTCGTTCCCTTCGGTGCCTGCGTTCGAGGCGTCGGTCTCGTTCGAATCGTCGAGAGCGGCGCGCCAGGAGGCCCACCATCCACGCGACTCGTCGGACGCCTTCGCCAGGCGTTCCAGGATGCGGTGATTGCTCTCGAAGGCCAACCTTCGGGGCAGGTCGTCGAGCGCGAACCAGTCGGCATCGAGGGCATCGTCGCGTCCCGAAGGTTCTCCCGCGACCGGAATCGCGAGGAACAGCGCCACGTTGGCCGGCTTCCGAGGGTCGTCCGGCACGAAGACGAGGTCCAGGAGCGCCACCGTGCGGATCGTGACGCCCGTCTCCTCCCTGACCTCGCGCTCGGCGGCGCCGCTGGGACTCTCGTCGATCTCCTGGTAGCCGGCCGGCAGCGCCCAGGAGCCCGCGTGGGGCGCGATCGCGCGGCGCACCAGGAGGATCCGGCGGTCGGGGTCGACGACGACGGCGCCGGCTGCTCCGACGGGGTTGGCGAAGAGCACGAACGCGCAGGCCGGACAGCGCAAGCGCTCACGACCGAACACGGGCGCCGACTCGAGCGGCGCCGCGCAGGCCGGGCAGTATCTGACCTTCGACCACACGTGGGGAGCGACGCCTCGACGGCGCGACGGGAAAATGCGGACCGGCGGTCCGCGGGGGAGCAGGGCGAGCGACGGAGCACCCACCCGAGCCGGTAAGCTAGACCGCGCTCGACGCTCGGACAACGCGCGCGCGCCCGAGGTCGCGCGATCCGGGCCTCACGCGCTCCAGGCGCCGCCCCCAGTCAGTCCTCATGCGCTCCCTCCTACTGCTCGGCAGCACCGGCTCGATCGGGACCCAGTGCCTGGACCTGGTCCGGGGAGCGCGCGATCGCTTCGTCGTAGTGGGACTCAGCTCGGGGCGCGGCGGAGACGCTCTGGCCGCCCAGGTCCGCGAGTTCGCTCCGCGCTTCGTCGCCGTCCGGGACCCCGAAGGCGCCGCTGCCGTCCGCGCCGCCCTGCCCCCCACCGCCACGCTCTTCGTCGGCGAGGACGCCAACCTCGAGTTGATCGCCGCCGCCGAGTTCGACCTCGCCGTGCACGGCATCGTGGGCTCGGCGGGCGTCGCGTCGACGCAGGCGGTCCTCGAGCGCGGCCGCTCGGTCGCCCTCGCGAACAAGGAGTCGATGGTGGTCGCGGGCGAACTTCTGATGGAGCTCGCGCGCTCCAAGGGCGTCACGATCATTCCGGTCGATTCGGAGCACTCGGCGCTCTTCCAGTGCCTCGGCGACGTCCCGATCGATCGGGTGCGCCGCCTGATCCTCACCGCGTCCGGCGGTCCGTTGTGGGAACGCTCCAAGGACGAGATCGAGCGCGTCACGGTCGACGAAGCGCTGGCCCATCCGAACTGGGACATGGGGCCGCGCATCACGATCGGCTCGGCCACGCTGCTGAACAAGGCGCTCGAGATCGTCGAGGCCCACCATCTGTTCGGGATCGATCCCGAGCGCATCGAGGTCGCCGTCCATCGTCAGTCGATCGTCCACTCGATGGTCGAGTTCGTCGACGGCTCCGTGCTGGCGCAGATGGGGCCGCCCGACATGCGCGGGCCGATCCACTACGCGCTCAACTGGCCGGGCCGGTCTCCCGCCGACCTGGTGGGCTTCGATCTCGATCTCTTCGCGAAGCTCACGTTCGAAGCACCCGACACGGATCGCTTCCCCGCGCTCGCGCTCGGGTGGCGCGCGCTCGAACTGGGTGGCGACGCGCCCTGTGCGCTCAACGCGGCCGACGAGGTCGCCGTCGCGGCCTTCTTGGACGGCAGCATTCCATTCACCCGGATCGCTCGCGTGAACGCGGAGGTCGTGAACGCCTTCGGTTCGGCGGCGGACGACGTCGAGACCTTGATGCTGCGGGACCGCGAGGCCCGTGCAGCAGCCCGGCGCGCGCTCGAGCGCCTCGGTGCACCTTCCACAGCGCGTCCTGGCGCCGAAAGTCGATGAATTGGCTGTACGCCGTGCAGATGGTGCTGGGCCTGGGCCTGGTGATCTTCGTCCACGAACTGGGGCACTTCCTCGCCGCGCGTTGGTGCGGAGTGCGCGTGCGTGTCTTCAGCCTCGGCTTCGGTCCGCCGCTCGTGTCGTTCGTGCGCGGCGGCGTGCGCTACCAGATCGCGGCCGTGCCCATCGGCGGTTTCGTCTCGATGGCGGGCGAGTTCGCGGGCGAGAACAGCGACGGTCCGCGCGAGGGCGACCTGCTCTCGAAATCGGTCGGTCAGCGCTTCTTCGTCTACTCGGCCGGCGTGCTGATGAACCTCCTGTTCGCGATCGTCGTGCTTCCGATCCTGTTCTGGGTCGGCGTGCCCTTCGATCGACCGGTGCTCGGCGATCCGGTGTTCGGCGGCCCCGCGTGGGAAGCCGGACTCACCGCCGGCACCGAGGTGCTCGAGGTCGGCGGCAACCGCGTGTTCGAGTTCGGCCAGATCAGCAGCGAGGTCGCGCTGAGCGCGAGTGGACCGCTCACGATGCTCGTTCGTCCGCCGGGGGCGACCGAGCCACAGGTCGTCCGCGTGGAGCCGGTCCAAGGGTCCGAGGGCTTCCGCGAGATCCAGGTCTCGAGCGGCGGCAGCCCCACCGGGGCCCTCGACCCGACGCCCGACGAACCCGCGGCGCGGGCCGGCATCCTGCCCGGAGAGCGACTCCTCGGCGCGGTCGGACAGCCGTCGCGACTGTCGCTCGACCGCCAGCTCTACCGCGCTCTGGAGCCGGGCGAGAACCTCAGGTTGCGGATCGCCGACGCCGACGGCGTCGAACGCGAGGTCGAACTCGAGCTCGAGTGGAAGGCCGCGGGACCGCGCGCGCTGATCGGCGTCGCGTCGCTCGGCAACAAGGTCGCCGGTCTGCGCGGTGGCGGTCCGTTGGTCGACGCGCTTCCGCTCGGGTCGCGACTCGAGCGTGTGCGCGGGATCGAGATCACCAACCACGACGACTTGATCGATGCGCTGCTCGAAGGCGACGTCGGCGCCCCCAGTACCGCGGTCGGGCCGGGCGGAACGGTCCTGGACGTGACTGAGGCGCTCGAGGACCACGTGGCCTCGAGGCGGGACGCGCTCGCGGCGGCGGAGGACATCGCGCTCGTCCCCGATCGCGAGTCGACGCTGGTCGCGCCGAGCCCCGACGGCGCCGCGCTCGAAGCGGGCGTGCTCCCGGGTGATCGCGTGATCGAGATCGGCGGCACCGCCGTCGCGACCTGGGACGAGCTGCTCGAAGCCGTCGCCGATGCCGTTCGGCGCGGAGGAGAGGTGGAGGTGGCGGTCGAACGACCCGCGTTCGACTCGACGCCCTACATGAACGTCGAACGCTTCGTCGTCACGCCGCGCCCGGCCATGGTCACCGAGACCGGCCTGATGTACGCGGACGCCGAGTTCGTGTTCCGGACCGCCAATCCGCTCGAGGCGATCACCACCGGCTTGACGTCCACGCGCAGCATGCTCGCCGACGTGTGGATCGCGCTCCAGCGGATCGTCACCGCCGAGATCTCGAGCAAGAACATCGGCGGCGTCGTGTCGATGGCGGCGATCGGCTACCACACGGCCAAGCAGGGACCGAGCAAGCTCTTCTACTTCCTGTGCCTGTTGAGCATCAACCTGGCGCTGATCAACGTGCTGCCGATCCCGGTGCTCGACGGCGGACACCTGATGTTCCTGCTCGTCGAGAAGATCAAGGGCGGGCCGGTTTCCGAACGGGTGCTCGGCTACAGCCAACTGGTCGGCTTCGTCATGATCGTCAGCCTGGTCGTCTACGTGACCTGGAACGACATCCAGCGCTGGATCATCGGTTGAGGCAAGTGGACGACGCGCGGCACCCAGCGCAACGACCGGCATGAGTCGCGCCCTGGCCGTCGGCCGCCTCGTGCGACTGTCCTTGCTGCCCTCCGCGCTGGCCGACGCCCTGTGCGGACTGGCGATCGGCGCCGGCGGGTGGCCCGGCGTCGGCGGAGTCCTGGCGCTCGTCGCGAGCGCGAGTCTGTTCCACGGCGGGATGGCGCTCAACGACTGGGCCGATCGCGACGAGGACGCGCGCGTGCGCCCCGATCGACCGATCCCCTCCGGTCGCGTCGGTGCGAGGTGGGCACTCCTGCTCGCGATCGCCCTCCTCGGCGGCGGCGTCGGCGCGGCAGCGAGCGTGTCCAGGACGGCCGGCCTCGTCGCAGGATTCGTCGCCGCCACCGTCGTCGTGTACGACCTCTGGGGGCGCGGACCGGTCCGCGGGCCGTTGCTGCTCGCGACCTGTCGAGCGGGGGATCTCGCACTCGGCGTCGCCATCGGTGCCGCGCTCACCGGCGTGGAGTTCCCCGTCGCCGCCGTCGTTCCCGCGCTCGTCTACGCCGCCTACGTCTTCACGGTCTCGCGCCTCGGGCGTCTCGAGGACGACGTCGAGCGCGATCCAGGTGCGCGTCCCCGAGCCCTGTTGCTCCTGCTCGCGACGCTGCTCGTCGTCGGCCCGATCGGGGTCCTCGCCGCGGGTCTCGCCGAGCACTGGGCCTGGGTCATCGCCGGAGCCCTGGTGGCCGGTGCCGGAGCCAGCGGGCTCGTGCGCGAGTCGTTCGCGCGATCGACCTGGACGCGCGGCGAAGTCATGCGCGCGATGGGGCTCGCACTGCGCAGACTGGCGCTGTTCACGTGCGCGCTCACGTTCGCGGTCGGCGAGCCCGTCCTGGGCGCCGCGATCCTGCTGGCCTATCCGCTCGGTGTTCAGCTGCGGCGCGTCTTCCCGCCGTCCTGAGGACCCAGTCGCACGACGTCAGTCGGCGCGCGAGATCTGCGCGCGCACGAACTCCTCGGCGCCCGAGCGATCGGTGACGCGGCCTTCGATC
This sequence comes from Rohdeia mirabilis, assembly GCA_007750655.1. GTDB lineage: Bacteria > Planctomycetota > UBA1135 > UBA1135 > Rohdeia > Rohdeia mirabilis. The sequence continues at coordinate 2,741,788 of CP036290.1, read as the reverse complement.
TGCGCATCGACCAGCCCCTCGAGGATGCGACCCAGGAGCGGACCCGGTGCGACTCCGGCGGCGACGATCCATGCGGCGTCGAGCTGCGGCGCCGGAACCGGTCGATCGACGGGCCACGCGGCCAGCACGCGTTCGAGTCGCGCGACGTCGACCGCGAGGTCTTCGAAGTCCACGCTCGCCCGATCGAACGCTCGCGCCAGCTCGAGCCAGCGCACCTGGTCGAGTTGGGCCCGGCGGCGCACGAGGGCCGCGTCGCTCGCTCCCGAGCGCAGGTCCTCGAGGCCCTCGAGCAGACCGCGGACCTGCTTGGCGAGCTCGCGCGACGGCTTGAGCTGCCCGACCACGCGCGCGCTCGAGGCGCGGGCCACGTCATCGGTCCGCGTTCCCGACGACACGAGCGCGAGACCTGTCGCAGCGCCGCAGGGCTGCGGCAGACGGCGCGCCACAGCGAGCGTTCGCGCGTCGATCACGGCGCCGTCGCCGAGGGCCGGGCCGACCAGGTCGAGCGCGACGAGGAGTTCGAGGGCTCGAGCTGCCGCGCCCTTGTCGAAACAGCCTGAGAGTTCGGACAGGACGCGCTCGCGCGCCACCCGTGCGAGCAGTGGCGCCGTCCGCCGCGCCCCGTCCAGCGTCGCGCGCTCGGGTTCGAGGTCGTGGGTGCACGCGAAGCGCACCAGTCGCAGGAGGCGCAGCGAATCCTCGGTGAAGCGCGCCACCGGATCTCCGATCGCTCGCAGCCGCCCCTGCTCGAGGTCCTCGAGGCCGCCGCAGGGATCGAGCACCTCGCCGGTGAGAGGGTCGAGGAAGAGGGCGTTGCACGTGAAGTCGCGGCGCCGCGCATCCTCTTGCGGCGTGTCGGCGTAGGCGACCACTTCCGGGTGTCGTCCGTCGCGGTACTCACCGTCGGCCCGGAACGTCGTCACCTCGATCGACGGTTCGAACTCCGCGACCACGATGGTGCCGAACTCCCGGCCCACGTCGACGGTGTGCTCGAACAGGGCCTCGACCTCTTCGGGACGCGCGTCGCTCGCGATGTCGAGGTCCTTCGGTCGCCGCCCGAGGGCCAGGTCCCGCACGCACCCACCCACCAACCAGGCCTGGTGTCCGGCGTCGCGCAGCCGCTGGGCGATCCGGGTCGAGGCCCCCACCTGGGAATCGGAGAGGTCGCTGAGTCGGGGGTGCTGAACCACGCTTGCAGCCTACCCGTGCACAGCCGTGCAATCGCCTGCGACCACGTGGGGCGGTCCGGGCGTCTTGCGAGGGCGACTCGCGCGCTCCGCCATTCCTTCTCGACCGGCCCGCTCGATCCGACCGCACGTCCACCGCTCCATGCGCCTCGCCCCCTCCCCCACATCGAAGCGTTCCAGCGCGAGCTCCCGGCGCGGGTTGGCCGCGAGTCACGTCCTGCTCCTGGTCGGGGTCGCGACGCTCTTGTTCACGCTCACTCTCACGCGCTTGCAGCTGTTCGCCGTCTACGAGAACGAGCGCGACGCCGTCGCCCTTCTCGAACGGATGGGCCGCCGCCTCGACGCCGAGCACGTGCTCTCGACCTCACCCGCCACGACCGTCACGAGCGAGCCGGCGCCGAATCTGCGCGACGTGGTCGAAGCGGCCAAGTTGAGCGTCGGGAACCCCGCCGACGCCGTCTGGCTCCAGGACGGCAACCTGCTGCGCCGCCGCGGCTACCTGTTCGAACTCTCGACCTCGGCTTCGGGCGAGCGCTTCCTGCGCGCCTGGCCGTGGCGCGTGGGTTCCACGGGCGAGGCGGCCTACGCCTTCACGCGCAAGTTCGGCCTCCTGGGCCACGTCAACCGCTCGGGATCGTCGGGAGTGTCCCGCTCGCGCGCCGTGCCCCTGTGGTCCGGACCGGGTGCCGCGCCGCAACTCGGCCTGGGGGACGGCGAAGAGGCCTGGATCGTGCTCGAGGACTCGCGCGCGCTCGCGTTGGCCTCGCGCATGCCCTGACGCGCTCCCATCCGCGTCCCGCCCTCCGCTCCCGGTGCCGCCTGCTGGTTCAGTACCAGCGGTGCAGCAGGCAGTCGAGCGCGCGACGCGGCTCGCCCTCGAAACGGCGAGCGGCCGCTTTCAGCAGCGGCGCGACCGTCGCCGTCGGTCCGACCCGGGTCAGAAGGTGCGCGGCGTAGACCCGCTCCCACGGGTCCAGCGCGTCGTCCTCGACCATGTGGGCCAGTGCCTCTCGCGCGAGGTCGTCGCGGTGCGCGCCGATGGTCCACATCAGGTCCAGGCGGCGTTCCGGATCCTGCTCCTCGTTCAAGCGGGCGACCACCTCGCGCCGTCCGGCCACGCCCGTGTTGGCCAGTTGGATCGCGATGTAGCGGTGGGCGCTGATCGTCTCGATCACCATGCCCGGCGGAGTGGCGTCGGCGATGGCGAGGACCGCGCGTGCGGTGGCTGCGCCCGGGCACAGGGCCAGGGCCTGCAGCAGCACCACGTCGCTGGTCGTCTCGAGCCCTTCGCTCGACTCGAGGCGCCGCTGCAGCACGACGCGCGCGCGTTCGCTCAGCTCCTGGTCCTCCTGCATGGCTTGGTGCAGGCTCGCCAGGATCGACTCGAGGGCCACGCGATCGCCTTCCAGCAGCGCGAGCGCACGGTCCACGGCCACGGGATGGCGACGGCGGACGAGGGCGTCGAGGGCCACGCGGTTCACCAGCGCCTCCGGATCGTCCAGGGCGTCGACGAGAACGTTCGCCGCGGCGTCGCCGTTCTTCCCGTCGAGCACGTCGACGAGGAACATGGTCGCGGTCGCTCGTAGCTCGACGAGCGGGTCGTCGGTGAGTCCCCAGCGCAGGATCTCGACCTGCTCGGTCGCCTTGGCCGCGTTCAGGACGTTGGCGCGCACGTCCGGGTCCGTGTCGACCAGCCGCACCAGCGTGCGCTCGACCGCCGCTTCGTCGCCGGCGACGTAGAGGGCCATGTCGGTGTACGGCGCGTACGTCGGCGGAACGTCGGCTGCGAAGGCCGCCATGCGCTCGAGGACGCCCGGGTCCGTCGCCACGGCCAGCAGCGGTCCGATGCGTGCTTCGTTCACGGGCACCTTGCCGTCCAGGAGCCAGTCGAGCATCTGGTGCGCCGCGCGCACGGGATCCGCCGCGAACAGCGCGCCGAGCGCGTTCGACTGACCGCCACCGCCCTCCCACATGGCGGCGTCGCGCAACAGTTCGAAGTGTTTCGCGTCGAGGTCACGCCCGGCGAGCACCCCGAGCGCCTGCTGGCGCAGCGCCGCATCCTGGTGCGACAGCACGACGAGCAACAGCTCGGTCGCTTCGTCCGACGGATTCAGCGCCAACGCTCGCACTGTGTTCTGCATCTGCAGGACCTGGGTCCGATCGCGCAGTTGCTCGGCCACCAGGCGCCCGAGGGCGGGGACCGAACGCGCGCCCATGGCGCCGAGCTCCTCCGCCGCGCGCGCCAGCACTTCCGAGTCACCGGTCGAGAGCTTGTCGATCAGGATCGCGATCGGATCGGCCGTGTCGCGCACGTACGGACCCTTCGTGTAGCAGTCGAGCGGGATCTCGACCACGCGCGGATCGCGGCGGATGTCGAACGGCAGACTCGGACCCACCAGCGCGCGGCCGACGCCGCTGCTCGGAACGTCCTTCGACGGGTCCGTGGCAGCGTTCGGGGCGCTCGCATCCGCTCCACCGCCGTTCGACTCCGGCGCGCCGTCGCAGCCCGAGAGCAGAACGACCGACGTCAGGAGCGCGGCCGCGAGGTGCGCGCCCACTCGGCGTTCCTTCATCGGTCCGTGCGAGCCGGCTCGACGCCCAGCGCTTCGGCCAGCCGTCCCTCGGCGAACAGGAGCTGGGCCCGTGACTTCGCCAGATTGGCGCGCACGGTCTGCTCGGAGGACAGCGCCTCGGTCAGGGTCTGTTGGAACTCGAGCACCTGGAACGTCGTGGAGAGACCTTCGCGATACCGCACCTGCTCGGCCTCGAGCTGGCGCTCCGCGAACTCGCGGGACTTCGACGCGGCTTCGACCGCACGGGCCTGGTAGTACACCTCGCGCAGACCGTTACGCAGGTCCGAGACGGTTCGGTTCTCCGCCTCGCTGTAGGCCAGGTGGCGCGAGCGCAGACTCGCCCGCGCGGCCCGTTCGGCGTAGCGCGCCGTGCGGTTGCGCAAGGGAACCTCGTACGAGAGGCTCGCCGAGTAGGTCGGGAAGTCGAACCCGAATCCGGACTGCAGCGAATCGCGCCGACTGGTGTCGCTCGCCCCGCTGGAGACGGACAGCGTCAGGTCGAGGGAGGCCTCACGGTCCGAACGGCGGGCCACCAGGTCGATCTCGGCGATCTCGATGTCCGCCCGCAGAACAGCGAGGTCGGGGCGCTGTTCGAAGGCCGCGTCGAGACGTGTCAGCCAGGTGTCGGGCGCGTCGTACTGAAGGTCGGTCGGCAGCTCGGTCAGCGGCACGAGGCGGCGGTTCCAGTCCTCGCGCCGGTGCCCGCCCTCCTCGCTCGACGGTTCGCCGAACAGGAGCTGTTTCAGAGCGTCTTCGCGCTGGTCGACCGTGTTGTTGGCGAGCAGGAGCTGCTCCTCACGCGTGGCGACGTTCGTCTCGGCCTGCAGGACGTCGACCTCCGTGCCGACGCCGACGCGCAGCCGTTCGGACTCCTGCCGCAGTTGCTCGTTGCCGAGCTCGAGCGCGCGTTCACGCACGCCGACCTCTTCCAGCGCCGCGACGAGGTCCCAGTAGGCCACGTGCACGTCGAGCAGCAGCTGCTCGCGCGCCTGGTCCAACGAGGCCTGCTCGCGGGCCAGCTGCAGGCGCGAGCGTTCCTGTTGGGTGGTCGCCTCGCGGACGCCCGCACCGCGCAGCAACGGTTGGACGAAGCTGAGCGAGACGTTGGTGTCGGTGAAGCTCTCGCTGTCGATCCCGCCGGAGCCGTTCGGGATCTGGCTGCTCGTGTTGTCGAGCGTCGCGCTGATGTCGAACCGACCACCGCTGCGAACGGGCGTGGTCAGCCGCGCCTCGGCGCGCTTGTTGTCGAAGTCGAGGACGAAGACGTTGCCCGTCGTGAACGTGTTGTTCTGGGGGCGCTCGCCCTCGGTGTAGGTGGCCGAGAGGCTGAAGACCGGATCGAAGGCCCCCCAGCTCCCGAGGGCGTCGTAGCGCGCCGCCTCGCGCGAGCGCTCCTGGATCGCGAGCCCGATGTTGCTGTCGAGCGCCAGCGACCAGGCGTCCTCGAGGCGCAGCGGAAGCTGTTCGACCTCCCCCTCTTCCTGGGCGCGGAGCGTCGGACCGGCGAGGGCGAGGGCCGCGAGGGCCACGGCGAACACGGGGGTGTGAGCGACCAGCATGAGGCGCAAGAGCATACCCGCGGCGCGACGGGCCGATCGAGACCGTGCCAGCTGCAGGACGGTGTGGTCCTCGTGTGCCCGATCTCGGAGAGATCGTCACCTGGCTGGAACGAACGGCTCGCCAGGGGGGCTCGACGCCCCGTGGCCACGGCCGCGCCGTCGTCCGGTCGCTGCGGCGCGATCAGTGACCGTCCTCGTCGACGTTCGCGTCGTCCGCAGATCCCTCGGCGTGCGGAGCGTGCTCCTCGTCCAGGAGGCTGCGCGCGTCCATCTGCCGCAGATCGTCCTCCATCTCGAGCAGGAGCGGCTGGTCGCTCGGCAGCATGAACTCGATGCGGTAGGCGGGCTCGCTCGGGGCGGGGACGAGCACCTGGTAGGCCAGCACCGGCAGCACCAGCACGTGCGCCACCAGGCAGGCCGCGACGACGCGCAACGCGGGCGACAGGCGCAGGCGCGCGACGAAGAAGTCCAATGGACCCACCGAGGTGGACGAGTCGGCGTAGGCGTCCAGGCTCGCGTCGAGCGCGCGCTCGACGACCTCCGGGGACGCCGCATCGAGTCGGCGCAGAGCGGCGACGTTCGCGGCCAACGGATCACCGCGCTCGGACGCGCCGGGCCGCAGCCGGGCGAGTTCGGTCTCGAGTTCCCGCAGCTCGTCGGGAGAGAGGGGGCGTTCGGGTTCGTTCACGGGCGTTTGGGCCGTCGGCCCTCGGTGTGGTCGGTCTCGGCGTCGGGCGCTCGGCGCGCGCCAGCGGTCGTCGCGGGGCGCTGCGGTGCGGTTGTGCGGTGGGTGTCCCCGGCTGCTTCGGGGCGTTCGAGTTGTTCGCGGAGGCGGCGCACGGCATTGAACATGCGGCTCTTCACGGTGCCGACCGGGATGCCGAGGAGGACGGCGATCTCGGGGTACGGGCGCTCTTGGATCACGCCGAGCTCGAAGACCAGACGCTGGCCCTCGGGCAGGGTGGCGATCAGTTCGAGCGCGCGTCGGGACTCTTCTTCGAGCGCCAGGGGTTCCAGGGGTTCGGGGGTATCGTCCGAGACGTTGGCCAGTTCGTCGTCGCCGCCGGCGCGCTCGGCCCGTCGGGTGCCGCGCGCGCGACGGTTGTCGATCCAGACGTTGCGTGCGGTGCGGAAGCAGAAGGCTTCGAAGCGGTCCTGGTCGCGGTACCTCGGTGCGTAGCGGACGAGTCGGACGAAGACTTCCTGGGCCAGGTCCTCGGCTTCGTCGAGCGCGGCTCCGAGGCGCCTGAAGAACCCGAGGAAGGTCGAGGTCTCGGTGCGCACGAACATCTCGAACACGGCCATGTCTCCATCTCGGAGGGCGACCAGCGGATCGCCGAGTGCGTCCCAGTCCCCTCTCACGGGGAGCGCTCAACGGCGGGCTCCCCGCTCGGTTCAGCCTCTTCGGGAAGAGACTCGAGGAAAGCCCGCAGGACCCGCTCGCTGAGGGGCCCCGAGGCGCGCCACTCGAGCCGGCGCCGCTCGGGGCCGAGGGGCAGAAGGCGCAGGGTCAACCGATCGTCCGGCAGGAGGTCGCGCACCTCCTCGGACCACTCGAGGGCACAGATCGCGTCCGCGTCGAGCAGGTCCTCGCCCCCCCCACTGGCCAGGAAGGCCCCTTCGCGGGCACTCATCCAGGCGTCGAAGTGCTTGAGCGGGATCCGCCCGCGGTAGGCGTGCATGAGCGTGTAGGTCGGGCTCGACACCGCGTCGGGCGAGTCCAGCCCGCGCGCCAGCCCGCGCACGAAGGTGGTCTTGCCGGCCCCCATCTCGCCCTCGAGGGCCAGCACGAGCCCCGGCAGGGCCACGCGCCCCAGGAGGGCGGCCAGGCGCTCGGTGGCGTCGGCGTCGGCGCTCTCGAGTTCGGCGGTCGGGCGTGCGTCGGGGACCATGGCGTCGAGGCTACCCGTTCGGGCGCGATCGGTCCGCATCGGACGCCCCGTGGATCCAGCCGCGGCCACGCCAGCGCACGGGTGCCCGCGCGCGCTCGTCCGAGCACTCCTCGGGGGCCGCGAGGTCGAGCCACAGTCCGACCTGGGCGCGGCGGGCGCCCTCGACGCGTCCGACGACGGCCGCTGCGGGCGCGCCCGGAAGGCCGTCGCGGAGCAGGCGCCGCGCCGCGGCCACCGGCAGGGTCGCCAGCAGCTCGTGGTCCTCGCCGTCCTCGAGCGCGTGGTCGAGGGGCTCGCGGCCGCTCGTCCGGGCGGCTGCGCGCGCGTCGCGGTGGATCGGCACCTGCTCGAGGACGAGCCGCACACCGCTGGCGCGAGCGAGTCGATCGGCGTCGAGGCCCAGGCCGTCGCTCACGTCCATCAGCGCCGTGGCACCCGCGCGCCACAGGGCCTCGCCCGCCGCGAGGCGCGGTTCGATCACGAGGTGGCGGCGCGCGCGGCTGCCTCCGCACGGCCCGGTCAGCAGCAGCACCTGGCCCGCGCGGGCGCGATCGCGGCCGGGAGGCGTGCGGCGTCCGGGCAGGGTTCCGAGCGCGGTGACCGAGAGCTGCGCGGGACCGGGCGCGCACGTGAGGTCGCCGGCGACGGCAGGTGCACCGAGGGCCTCCGCACGCCGCCGCGCGCCGTCGAGCACCGCGCGCAGCCACGTCTCGCTCGACTCTTGCGGCGCGCGCAGGGCGAGCAGCGTGGCGTGCGGGCGCGCGGCGGTGGCCGCCAGATCGCTGATGGTGCGCGCGACCGCCTTGGCCCCGAAACGCCGCGGGGCGACGTCGACCTCGACGTGCACACCGAGCACCGTCTGGTCGGTACAACAGACCGGTCGCCCACTGGTCGGAGCGAGCACGGCCGCGTCGTGCCCGCTCGAACCGACCAGCGGTGCGGGACGGGCCCAGGTCGCGATCCAGGCGTGCAGGCGGGCTTCGTCGAAGGTCACGTTCTTGGAGGGTTGCGGTGTCGCTGCGCCGTGTCCGACGCTCCTCACATCCTCACCGATTCGCACCCCGTGTCACGCCAGAAGCCCGCTCTCGCCGTTCTCGCCCTCGCGCTGCTCCCGACCCTTGCGGTGCCCGGAGCGCCTTCGGCCGGCGCCCAGGACGCCGCGCCGCAGCCGGCGACCGGGCTCGCGAGCGCGGCTCTCGACGCCGACGAGCGTGCGGCGCTCGACCGCGTGCTCGAGGAGTGGGACCGGGACGACGGGCCCGGACTCGCGGCCGCCGTCTGGCGCGACGGCGAACTCGTCTACGCGGTCGGTCGGGGGCTGGCCGACCTCGAGCGCGGCGTGCCCATCACCGCCGACTCGCGCTTTCGGATCGCCTCCACGTCGAAGCAGTTCACCGCCGCCGCGATCCTGCTGTTGGTCGAGGACGGCGCGCTCGACCTCGAGACGCCCGTGCACGAGTTGATCGACGAGCTGCCCGCGTTCGAGCCGCCGGTGCGCGTGCGCCACCTGGTCGCCCACCAGAGCGGCCTGCCCGACTACCTGTGGCTGATGGAGCTCAAGGGCCTCGACGACGCGTCGATCTACTCGTTCGACGAAGCGCTCGCGGTGCTGGCGCGCGTCACGCGCACGGTCTTCGAGCCAGGGGCGCGCTTCGACTACTCGAACACGAACTACCTGTTGCTGGCCGAGATCGTGCGCCGCGTGAGTGGCCGCACGCTGCGCGAGTTCGCCGCCGAACGGATCTTCACGCCGCTCGCGATGACCAGCAGCCACTTCCACGACCGTCGGACCGAGCTCGTGCCGAACCGCGCCATGGGGTACACGCGCAGCGACGATCCGCTCGGTTGGGAGCTGTCGATGACGCCGCTCGAACTGATCGGTGACGGCGGCGTCCTCACGTCCGTCGGCGACCTGTTCCGCTGGAGTCAGGACATCCGCGTCACAGAAGACGGACGCGTCGGTGTGCTCCGGCCGGCGAGCGTGGCGCAGCAGCTGACGCCGTTCGCGCTCGCGGACGGAACGCCGACCGACTACGCGTTCGGACTCTCGGTGCGCGCGATCGAGGCTGGAACGCTCGTCGAGCACAGCGGCCGTTTCGTCGGGTACGTCGCCGACATGCTGCACTGCCCCGAGGCCGGTTTCGGCGCTGTGGTGCTGTGCAACCACGACGAACCGAACCCACCTGCCCTGTGTGCGCGGTTGTTGCGGGCGCTCGACCTGGATCTCGCTTCGACGACGGTCGACGACGTGGCGGACGGTCCGGCGGAAGGTCGGCGCGAGCCCACGAGAGCCCCGAAGTCGGCCCGCCAGCTGCGCGGCATCTGGATGGCCACGGACGGCGGAGTCGTGCGCCTGGCGCTCGTACGCGGCTCGGTGCGTCTGAGCGGTCCGGCCGGTCGCTACGACCTCGAACCCGTGGACGCGGACGCCCTGCACTTCGCGAGCGCGGACGGAGGGACGGTCCTGCGCGCGGTGGACACGCATCTCGAGCTCACCGACCCGTCGGGCGCCGTCACGCGCCTCGAACGCGAGTTGCCGCCCGCGAGCGACGCCACCTACCTCGATGCGCAGTTCGCCGGCGCCTGGCACGTGCGCGAGCTGGACGAGATCTGGACCCTGCGGCGCCGCGAACAGCGCACTTGGGCCTACGACGTGCTGCGCACGCGCGGAACTCCGGGGCGCGTCGCGGTCGAAGGCGCCCGCAGCGCGAGTGGTCCGTTCGGGACGCTCATGTGGCGCGCGGACGGCGAACGCGGTTGGCGCCTGTGGTCCGAGAGCTTCGGCCTCTTGCACCTCGAGCGGCCCGGCGCAGCACCGGACGCAGCGCCTTCCGATCGCGCGCAGCGAGTTCCGGGCGACGACGGACGCTGAGGGTCCGCGGTCGTCGGGTTCACATCCCGAACAGCACCTTGCCGACCACGTCCGCGCGCTCGACGGCGCCGTCGACGCTCGAGTCCCAACCCGGGCAGGACGGGTCGTCGGTGCCGATCCACAGTTCGTCCGCGCCGATGCCCGAGGCCACGCCTTCGCCCGCGATGCGCCCGATCGCGAGCGTCTCGCGTCCCGTGCGGAAGATGACGACGTCGCCGACGCCGGCGTGGGAGGCGGCGGTGTCGAGCAGGAGGCGCTGACCGGGCGCGAGACGCCAGATCGGCGAACAACCGGTTTCGGGCATGTCGAACGTCGTGAAGCGCGACAGCAGGTAGGCGGCACCGGCGAAGGCCGTGATCAGCACGCCGCGGCGCACGACGCGCAGGATGCGGGCCGGGCTGGGGCGCGACCGTGCCTGTGCGTGATCCTCAGCGTCTCGGCCCTCCGGTTCACTCGCGCCGAGGTTCGCGTTCGACGTGTCCGTTCGATTCGGTCTGTTCATGGCGCGAGGTAGCGCAGAGCGGCCCGGCCGGGATCCGGTTCGAGCAGGATGCCCGAGAGCACCGCGATCCCGACGGCGCCGTGGGCGCGCGCCCGCGCGAGGTCGCCGGGAACGAGTCCGCCGAGCGCCAGCACGGGCAGGCCGCTCGCACGTGCGCGCTCGGCCAGGGGTTCGAAGCCGATCGCCGCGGCGCCCGGCTTCGACGCTGTCGTTCGCACCGGCGACAGGAACAGGTGGTCGGCGCCGCGCCAGGCGGCGGGCGCGTCGTCCACGTGACTCGAGAAGCCGATCGCGATCGCTTCGGGGAGCTGCTCGCGCGCGACGTACGGCGGCAACGACCCCCCGCCGAGGTGCACGGCGTTGACGCCCAACTCCGCGGCCAGGTGGACGCGGTCGTGGATCGCGAACCAGGGCCGCACGGCACAGCGCTCCGCGTGCTCGCGCAGCCGACTTGCGAGCTTCAGGAACGGCCCGTCCTCGAGCAGCGGTTCGCGCACCAGGAGGCCGGGGAGCCCCGCCTCCAGCGCGCGCGCCACCGCCCGTTCGAGTCGTCCGTCGAGCGCGGCCTCCGCGTCGCCCGGTGTCAACGCCACGAGCGCGGGCGGCGTCGGGCGTGCAGTGGTCCCGGGCACGGGAGGATCAGGCGCTCGCCGACCGGTCGCGCTGTTCGTTGAGCAGCGCGCTCGACAGCTCGACGACGTAGCCGAGGTCGCGCAGCAGTCCGCGCATGCGCAGCGGCGTGGTCTTGGACTTCAGCTGCACGCGCTTGGTCGAGAGGTCGCGCTCGATGTAGCCGCGCACGCCAGGGTCGCTCCGCAGACGGCCGAGCGTGTCCTCGTCGTCGCAGGCCAGGACGAGTTCGCCGTCCAGTTCCATCCGTCCCGCGCGCAGGGCCCAGTCGCGCACCGAGAAGGTCACGTTCTGCGGCACGGGCGTGCGGCTGTTGCGCTCCAGCGTGTCGAGGATCGTGTCGAGTCGCATGCCTTCGATCAGTGCGCGGCGCACGCCGGCCTGCTCGATCTTGAAGTGCACCGTCTCGCCCACACGCGAGCGGCGGCAGAAGCGGTCCAGGTCGTGCATCAGCTCGGCGTCGTCGCCCGTGCGGAACATCACGATCTCGAAGTCCGGCGTGACGACCAGGTGACCGATCGGCCGCGGACGCCCTTCCTCGGGTGCGTGCAGACCGAGCAGGCGCGCGCCGCTGGCGGTCAGGCGCAGTGCGACGGGGCGCTTCGACGCGTCGTAGCCGAGCTCGACGATTCCGAGCAGGTACAGGCGTCGTCGCACCCAGCGCGCGAGGCTCCAGGACATGCGCTGCAGGTCCTCGCTCGGCGAGTGCCGGCCCGTCGCGACCAACTCGCCGAACTGCTCGGCGGCGCCGAGGTCGTCGAGGCTGGCCAGGTGGTGGTTGCGCGCCAGGAACGGCAGGTACATGAGGTCGTACCAGACGCCGGGTTCCACGCGCTTCAGCATCCGCAGCAGGGTGCGTCGCATGCTGACGTGGTGGTAGTGCTCGCCGCTGTGGTCGCGTTCCTCGACGGCGAACTCGACCAGGTCGGCGAGCTTGTCCGCCAGCGACGACGAGCCCCAGGTCCGCCCGTCGGACGTGACGTTGAGCGTGCGTTCGCCGCTGCCCTCGAGCAGCCTGCGGCGACGCGCGAACTGGTAGATGAAGTCGAGCACCTCTTCGCGCGTCAGTTCGCGCCCCGGGTTCGGGATGAGGTGCTGGAGGATCTTCTTCTCGGTCGTCTTGAAGATCTCGCCCTTCACGGTGAAGCGCACGTCGTTCTCCTGGATGTACGACAGGAAGCGCGACAGGTTCGTGAACAGGTCGATACCGATCGAGAGCTCCTCGTGCGGGCGGTCGGGGTCACCGGGGACGGCGACGCGCCGCAGCCACGCGAGAGAGACCTCGGTGAAGACGATCAGCGTCTCGTCGTCGTGTTGGATCCCGCACGGCGTGAGGTCGAGCTGCGTCACCGTTCCGACCAGCGACTGCTCGAGCAGTTGACGCCAACGCGGCGCGTTCCAGTTGCGCAGCTCGGTGGCGAGCTTCTCGAACAGCTGGCGCGACAGAAGACCGCCGAACTCGAGGATCGCCTGTTCCACCAGCTCGCGCAGTCCGTCCGGAAGACGCTCCACGCGTGCGGCCGCTGCGCTCTCGGTCGCGTACATCTTGTACATCTCCCGCTGCCGCTGGGGCGGCGTCCGGCGCTGGGCCTCTGGCGACGCGTACATGCGTTCCAGGTGGCCGCGCAGGGTCAGCAGCGCCGAGATGGCCCCGTTGTCGGGGGTCTCGCTCGAATCGATGGGTCGTTCCATGGTGGTGTGCGCTTCGGCGATGCCGCGCGGGCGCCGTCGATGTGGGCCGAGGTCCGTGCGACGCGCGAGCCGCGTCAGTCGAGCCTCTCCAGGTCGATCGTTCCGTCGTCCGTGGCGACGGGAATCTCGAGGATCTCGTACGAGTAGCCCTGCTCGGTCAGGAAGAGCTGACGCTTCTGGGCGAACTCCTGGTCCTTCGTGCCGTGCGACACGAGTGCATAGAAACGCGCGCCGCCGCCGTCGTCCTTGGGGCGCAGGATGCGGCCGAGTCGCTGGGCCTCCTCCTGGCGCGAACCGAAGGTGCCGGAGACTTGGATGGCGACGTTCGCGTCGGGCAGGTCGACGGCGAAGTTGCCGACCTTGGAGACGACGAGCGCGGGCTCGCGACCGGCGCGGAAGTCCGCGTACAGGCGCTCGCGATCGGCGTTCGGCGTCTTGCCCGTGATGAGCGGAACGTCGAGCCGCGCCGAGAGAGCGCGCAACTGGTCGAGGTACTGGCCGATCACCAGGACGCGGTCGCCGGCGTGGCGAGCGAGCAGCGCGGCGACGACGTCGTTCTTCGCCGGGTTCTCGGAGGCGATGCGGAACTTGGCGCGCGCGCCGGCGGCTTCGTACAGACGCTTCTGCGCGACCGGGAGCGCGACGCGCAGCTCGATGCAGCGCGCGGGTGCGATGAAGCCCTGGCGTTCGAGCACACGCCACGGCACTTCGTAGCGCTTGGGTCCGATCAGGCAGAAGACCTCGTCCTCGCGCCCGTCCTCGCGCACCAAGGTGGCCGTCAGGCCCAGTCGGCGACGCGCCTGGAGTTCGGCGGTGACGCGGAACACCGGCGCCGGAAGCAGGTGCACCTCGTCGTAGACGACCAGGCCCCAGTTCTCGCGCCCGAAGATCTCGAAGTGCTCGAACTCGCCCGTCTTCGTGCGGCGCCAGGTGAGCATCTGGTAGGTCGTGATCGTGACGGGACGGACCTCCTTGGTCTCGCCCGTGTACTCCCCCACCTCGTCCTCGGTGAGCTCGGTCTTGTCGAGGATCTCCTGGCGCCACTGCCGCACGGCGACGGTGTTGGACGTGAGGATCAGCGTCTTCTCGCCGACCAGGTTCATGGCGCCCAGTGCGACGACGGTCTTGCCCGCTCCACAGGGCAGTACGACCACCCCGCTGCCGCCGGTCACGTCACCGCCCTTGTAGAACGCCGCGGCGGCCGAGCTCTGGTACTCGCGCAGGGCGAAGTCGCGGCCGGTCAGCGTCCGCGAGCGCAGCCCGATCTTCCACGCGTCGCCCTCGCGGTAGCCACCCAGGTCCTCGACCGGGTAGCCGACGCGGATCAACGCTTGCTTGAGCGGTCCGCGCCCGAACTCGTCCAGGTGGACGCGGCCGGTCGCTTCGTCGACCTCGACGATCTCGCGCACGCTCGCGTAGCCGAGTGCGTCCGACAGCGCGTTCGGGTCGCGCGAGAGGAGTTCGAAGCGCTCGCCCGAGCGCTCGATGCGCAGGAGTCCGTAGCGCTCGAACCACTCGCGCAGATCGGTCTCGACGTTGGCGGGCACGGGGACGCACGACAGTTCGTGCAGACGAAGGACCACGTCGTCGGCGGTCATCCCCAGCGCGGCGGCGTTCCAGACCGAGATCGCCGTCAAGCGGTAGCTGTGCAGGTACTCGGGGCTCTTCTCGAGTTCGGCGAACTGGCTCAGGGAGTCGCGCGCCTCGACGTAGCGCGGATGCTCCTCGGTCGTCGGTCGCCCCTGTTCGTCGCGCACCACGTCGCCGTGTTCGTCGACGCACGTGCGCACGGTGTGCAGCAAGAGGCTGCGATCGGCCTGGACGATCAGCGGGTTGTCGGGGCGCGGAACGACGGGGGCGGTCACGGGCGCACCTCCCCGGTGGAGCCCGACGCGCGTCCGGTGGACTGCTTCTTCGTCGTGCTCTTGGAGGTCTTCTTCGCCGCCTTCTTCTGGGCCGTGCCCGACTTCGCGCCCGCGCCCTTGCGTGCCGCCGCCTTCACCACCGGCGTCGGTGCCACGAGGAACGGCGCCGTCGGCGTGTCGCCCAGCGCCAACTCCTCGGGGGTCCCGACGGCCAGGATCCGGCCGCCGCCCTCACCGCCCTCCGGTCCGAGTTCGACCAGTCCGTGGCACGAACGCAGCAGTTCGGTGTGGTGCTCGATCAGGACGACCGCGTTGCCCTTGGCCGCCAACTCGTGCAGGACCAGAGCGAGGTGTTCGACGTCGCCCGCGTGCAGGCCGGTGCTGGGCTCGTCGAGGACGACGACCGAGCGCTCGCCCTTCGCCGCGTCGAGCAGTTCGCGCGCCAACTTGACCCGTTGGGCCTCACCGCCGGACAGCGTCGTGGAGCTCTGACCGAGCGCGATGTACCCGAGTCCCACCCGCACGAGGGCCTCGAGTGTCCGCGCGAGCTCCGGTTGGTGCTCGAGCAGCTCGAGCGCTTCTTCGGCGGGCATCTCGAGCACGTCGGCGACGTTCTTGCCGCGGAAGCGCGCCTCCAGGACCTCGGGCTTGTAACGGCGGCCGACGCACTCCTCACAGGTGAGCCACAGGTCCGACAGGAACTGCATCTCGACCTTGACCGCGCCGCGACCGTCGCAGGCGGGACAGCGCCCGCGCGGCGAGTTGAACGAGAAGTGCGACGGTCCGAAGCCGCGCATGCGGGCCTCGGGCGTCCGCGCGAACAGCTCGCGCAGCGGCTCCATGAAGCCCACGGCGGTCGCCGGCACCGACGCCGGAGTCCGTCCGAGCGGGGACGAGTCGACGACCACGACTCGGCGCGGTGCGCGGTTGTTCGCGCCCACCACTCCGCGCCAGCGACCTTCGGGGTCCTCGCCGCGCAGGGCGGGGACGAAGCGCTCCAGCACGAGCGTGCTCTTGCCCGAACCCGACGGTCCGCAGACGCCGGTGATCTGGCCGAACGGCACGATCAGGTCGACCTTCTTGAGGTTGCGGCCACGCGCTCCCTCGACGCCGACGCGCTCGCCGGCGGGCAGGTCGCGCCGCAGCTTCAACAGGTCGATCTCGCCGCGCAGAGCACGGGCCGTGGCGCTGGTGGCGTGCCCGGCGACCTCGGACGGCGTGCCGCTCGCGACGACCTGGCCGCCGTGGCGTCCGGCGCCAGGCCCCATGTCGATCAAGCGGTCGGCGCGGCGCATGACCGATTCGTCGTGCTCGACGACGACGACCGTGTTGCCGAGGTCGCGCAGGTGTTCGAGCGCGTCGACGAGGCGGTCGATGTCGCGCGGGTGCAGGCCGACGGTCGGTTCGTCGAGCACGTAGCACACGCCCGTCAACTGCGAGCCGAGGCTCGCGGCCAGGCGCACGCGGCGCGCTTCACCGCCCGACAGCGTGTCGGCGCGGCGATCGAGCGTCAGGTACCCGAGTCCGACCCGTTGCAGCAGGCCGAGGCGCGTGCGCAGTTCGTGGACCACTTGGGCGACGGTCTCGCGCGCGGACTTCGCGAGGCGCAGACCTTCGAGCCACGTGGCCGCCGCGTCGATCGAGCGCTCGAGGAACTCGGGCATGCGCGTGCGCGCGACGCGGGCGTGGCGCGGCGCCGGAGCGAGGCGCTCGCCCTTGCAGGTCGGGCAGCCGCGGCGCGTCATGACCTTCTCGAGGATGCCGCGCCACTCCACGTCCTCGCTGCGCTCGTGCCAGCGGTCGATCGCGCCGCACAGACCCGTCCACTCGGCGCTGAAGTTCTCCTCCAGCTCGAAGTTCTGGCTCTCCTTGGTGATCTCGACGCGGTACTGGGCTTTGGCGCCCGTGCCGAACAGGAGGAGCTCGCGGTGCTTCTTGGGGAGCGAGTCGAAGGGCTTGGTGACCTCGACTCCGTGCTCGGCCGCGACGGCGCGCAGAAGGTGCTCGTGGTAGCCCTTGCCCTTCGTCAGATAGCGTCCGAGCTTGCCGGAGATCGACGTGGCTTCGCCGCTCTTGCTGGCGATCAGGGGCTGGCTCGGCGAGTCGATCAGGACGTCGGCGTCGCACTGCCAGCTGGCGCCGAGGCCGTCGCACGTCGGACAGGCGCCGACGGGCGTGTTGAACGAGAAGTGGCGGGGCTCGAGCTTCTCGGTCAGAGCGAAGCCGCACTGGCTGCAGGCGCCCACCGTCGAGAACTCGCGGCGCTCGCCGTCCTTGACCGCGACCGAGTAGCGGCCGCCGGCGAGGTGCGCGGCCTGTTCGCAGGCGTCGGCGAGACGCGCGCGGGAGCCCTCGTCGAAGGTCAGGCGGTCGACGACCAGGTCGATGCGTTCGGCGCCGCGCCAGGGCCCCTTGCCCGAGGCGCTGCGTTCGGCGTCCAGGCGCTGTTCGACACCGTCCACGAGCACGCGCGCGAAGCCGGCCTTGAGCCAGCTCTCCGCGTGCTCGTCGGCGAAGGCGGCCGGCGTCGTCGACGGCGACAGGGCCGCGCTGACCGGCGCGAGCACGTAGCCGCGCGAGCCTTCGAGTTCCGTCAGCACGCGGCGCGCCGCGAGGCTCGGCGACACGGGTTCGAGACGTTCGCCGTGCTCGGGACAGTGGGCGCTGCCGGCGCGCGCCCACAGGACGCGCACGAGGTCGTGGATCTCGGTCGTCGTCGCGATCGTCGAACGCGGGCTGCCCTGGGCCGTGCGCGCCTCGACGGCGACGGTCGGCGCGAGGCCGTCGATGCGATCCACCAGCGGGCGATCGCTCGAGGCCAGGAACTGGCGCGCGTAGGTCGAGAGCGACTCGACGAAGCGCTGGCGACCGGCCGCGTACAGCGTGTCGAGCGCGAGCGAACTCTTGCCGGAACCCGACGGGCCCGTGACGACCGTGAACGAGCCGATGTCGATGTCGGCGTCGACGTGCTTGAGGTTGTGCGCGTAGGCCCCGCGGATCTCGATGCGTGTGCGCGGCGTCGGTCGCGGTCCGGTCGTCGCGGTCAGCTCGGCGAACGTGTCGCCGTTGAGCGCTCGACCGGTCGCGCTGCGCGGCTCGGCCATGACGTCCTCGGGCGTGCCCTGGGCGATCAGCTCGCCGCCCGCGTGTCCGCCCTCCGGACCGAGATCGATCAGGCGGTCGGCGGCGCGCAGCACGTCGAGGTGGTGCTCGATCACCAGGACGGTGTGCCCCTTGTCGACGAGCTTCTGCAGCGCCTCGAGGAGTTTGGCCACGTCGGACGCGTGGAGGCCGGTGGTCGGCTCGTCGAGCGTGAACAGCGTGTGCTTGTTCGGCTGGCGCTGGAGGTACTTGGCCAGCTTCACGCGCTGGGCCTCACCGCCGGACAGGGTCGTCGACGGCTGACCGAGCGACAGGTAGCCGACGCCGACCTCGGACAGGGCGGCCAACGGACGCGCGATCTTCGGCTGGTCGGCGAAGAACGCTCCCGCGTCGTCGATCGTCATCGCCAGCACGTCGGCGATGCTCGCGCCCTTGAAGCGCACGTCGAGCGTCTCGGGGTTGAAGCGGTGACCGCCGCAGTCCTCGCACACGACCGTGACCGGCGCGAGGAACTGCAGTTCGATCAACCGCGCGCCCGCGCCCTGGCAGGTCTCGCAGCGACCGCCCGCGACGTTGAACGAGAAGCGACCGGGGCCCCAGCCCTGCATGCGCGCGTCCGGGTGTTGCGCGAAGAGGTCGCGGATCGGCGTGAACGCGCCCGAGTAGGTGGCGGGGTTCGAACGGGGCGTGCGGCCGATCGGGCTCGCGTCGACGACCACCAGGTCCTCGATGGCCTCGGCGCCGACGAGGCGGTCGTAGGGCTCGGGATCCGGACACTCGCGGCCCAGCTTGCGCGTCAGCGCGCGCAACAGGGTGCGGTTGACGAGCGTCGACTTGCCCGAACCGCTGATGCCCCCCACCGCGGTGAAGGTGCCCAGGCGCAGTTCCAGATCGACGCCCTTGAGGTTGAAACCGGTGGCGCCGGTCAGGTGCACGACGCGACCGTCGCCGACGCGCCGCACGTCGGGCGCCGGCATGACCAGTTCGCCGCGCAAGAGACGTCCGGTCGGCGAGTCGACCTTCGCGATGTCGTCGGGGGTGCCGACGCCGCACAGGCGACCGCCGTGGCGACCCGCACCGGGACCGATGTCGACGACGTGGTCCGCGGCGCGCAGGGTGGCTTCGTCGTGCTCGACGACGACCACCGTGTTGCCCTGGTCGCGCAGGTCGCACAGCGCGCCGAGCAGCTTGCCGTGATCGCGCGCGTGCAGGCCGACGGACGGCTCGTCCAGGACGTACATCACGCCCTGCAGGCCGGCGCCCAGCTGCGCCGCCAGTCGGATGCGCTGGGCTTCACCACCCGACAGCGTGTCCGCCGCGCGACTGAGCGAGAGGTAGCCGAGTCCCACGCGCGACAGGAAGCGCAGGCGGTGGCGGATCTCGGCCACGAGCGGTTCCGCGATGCGGCGCTGGCGTCCGGCGAGCGGCAGGTCGTCGAGCGCCTGTTCGAGTTCGCCGACCGGGCGTCCGAGCAGGTCCGGGAGCGTGATCGTGTCGAGCTTGACCGAGCGCGGGACGGCGCCCAGTCGCGAGCCCGCGCAGGTCGGACAGGTGGAGATCGACAGGAAGCGATCCACCATCTTCTTGCGCTTGCCCTCGCCGGCCGCCTTCTCGAGTGCACCGATCACGCCGTCGTAGCGACGCTTCCACTTGGCGCTGCCCTGGTAGCGGCGCCCGTTCCAGTTCATCGTGTCCTCGAAACGCTCCTCGCCGGTGCCGAACAGCACGACGCGGCGCGCTTCCGTCGGCAGCTCGCGCCAGGGTGTGTCGAGGTCGAAGTCGTGCGTGTAGGCGACCTGGTCGAGGAAGTCGAAGTCGACGCGCGGGAACAGCAGGGCTCCGCCGCTCGAACGGGTCACGGCCAGCGCGCCTTCGCGGATCGTCAACGTCGGATCGCCGACCACGCTGGCTTCGGTCGGACGGCGCAGGGTGCCGAGTCCGCCGCAGTCCTCGCAGGCTCCGTGCGGCGAGTTGAACGAGAACAGGCGCGGTTCGAGCGGCGGCGCCTCGCGGCCACAGGACGGACACGTGTGCCGCGTCGAGTACGTCGCCTCGCCCGAGTCGCCGAGCACGGCCAGGTCCCCTTCGCCCAGTTCGATCGCCGCGGCGATGGCCTCGCGCAGGCGCCCGACGTTCTCCTCGGTGGCCTTGAGGCGATCGACGACCACTTCGACCGTGTGGCGCTTGTAGCGCTCGAGCTCGGGCACCTCTTCGATGCGGCGGATCTCGCCGTCGACGCGCACCCGTGCGAAGCCGCGCTTGGCGAGGTCCTCGAGCAGCGTGCGGTGCTGGCCCTTGCGGTCGCGCACGAGCGGCGCGAGCACGTGGATCGGCTGGTCCGCGAAACGGTCGGTGACGCGGTCGAGCACCTGTCCCGGCGTCTGGGCCTCGAGCGGAACGTCGTGGTCGGGGCAGTGCGGCACGCCGGCGCGGGCGTACAGCACGCGCAGGTGGTCGTGGATCTCGGTCAAGGTGCCGACCGTCGACCGCGCGCTGCGCGACAGCGTCTTCTGCTCGACGGCGATCGCCGGCAAGAGTCCCTCGGCCCGCTCGATGTCGGGCTTCTCCATGCGCCCGAGGAACTGGCGCGCGTAGGCCGACAGGGTCTCGAGGAAGCGCCGCTGACCCTCGCGGAAGAGCGTGTCGAACGCGAGCGAGCTCTTGCCCGAACCGCTGACTCCCGTGACGGCGATCAGGGCGCCCTTCGGCAGGTCCAGATCGAGGCCGGCCAGGTTGTGGACCCGGACCCCGCGCAGCACGATCTGGTCCGATCCCGCCGACTCGGGCCGAGGGCGGGTGGGCCTGGTCTGGGGGGTCATCGAAGGGGGTCGGTGGTGCGAGGTCGGTGTTGGTCGGGACGCGGCCAGCCCATCAGGTTAGCAACGCGGGGCGGGCGGGCGCAGCGCTGCCCGGTCCCCGCGGCCCGGAACCGCGGATCCGGCGCAACGGGCGCTCTGCGAAGGCCTTGGGCCGATCCCCCCGGGCCCGATCCGCTCCTACGCGCACGGCGCTCCCCGGGCCCTCCCCCGGACGGGCACCAGGTGCCTTCGAGTTGCGCCGTGATCGAGCCCGCTCGTCGGGTCGACCCGGGGCATAGTGACGCGGGGAACCGTGGTGGGCGCCGCGTGGTTCGAGTGAACATCGAACGCGCGAGAGGGGTCCCAAGGGCCGCGCCCCCACTCGCACCGAATCGTCCATGACCTACGTCGCCTCAGCGTCGCTCGCCGCCCTCGTGGGCGCCCTCGTGCTCACCCAGCCCGCACTGGCGCAGACGCCGGTCGTCGCCGTGAATTGCGGCGGCTCGAGCCTCGCGGCCGGCGGGCGGACCTTCCTCGCGGACCAGCCCTACGGCCCCGGGGGATGGGGCCACGTGGGCGGTTCCAACGTGCTGACCTCGGAGACGCGCCTCGGGCCCGTCGACAACCCCTACGAGGAGGTCGTCCGCCGCGCGCGCTCGGGGTTCTCGGCCTACCGCTTCGACGTGCCGAACGGCGACTACCTGGTCCGGCTGCACCTGTGCGACATCCTCGAGCACGGACCCGGCCAGCGGCGCTTCCAGGTCGACCTCGAGGGCGCTCCGGCGATCCTGGGCCTCGACGTGGCGGCGCGCTACGGACACGACTACGCGGGCGTCTTCACCGCCGCCGTGACGGTCGCGGACGGACGCCTGGACCTCGAGGTGACGCCCGAGATCGGCGAGACGCTGCTCGGGGGGATCGAGGTGTTCGAGCTCACCGCTCCCCTCGCCGCCCCGCCGCAGCCCCAGGGCCTGACGGCGGACTGGAGCTACGGCGCCAACCTGGTGCGGTGGGAACGGAACGACGACCCCGGACTCGTCGCCTGGCGCATCGACGTGGCCGGCCAACTCGCGGGTCCCTTCACCCCGATCGCGCTCCAGTGGTCGCAGCCCGCGCGCTTCGTCGACCGCTCGGCGCCGATCGGCGTCGAACGCTTCTATCGCGTCGTCCCGATCGGCGTCGTCGTCCCGGGCGCGTTCGTCGAAGGTCCGGCGGGTCCCGTGGTGTCCGCCACCGCCCGCTCGTCGGACCAGTCGAAGCTGCCGGTCTACGAGCTCAGCGTCGCGCCCGCCGATCTGGCTCAACTGGACGCGCTGTTCCAGTCGGATCCGGACTTCGAGATTCCCGCGACCCTGCGCACGGACGGGAGCACCTATGCCGCGACCCTGCGCTACAGCGGGTTCACCTCGGCCGACGACCCGAAGAAGAGCCTCAAACTGCGCTTCGGCGCCGGTGACAGCTTCCAAGGTCGGCGCGAGTTCAACCTCAAGTCGCACTTCTCCGACGACTCGTTCCTGCGCCAGGAACTCTCGCGGCGGATGTATCTGGCGGCCGGCCACGAGGCGCCGCGAGCGGCCTGGGTCCACGTCCAGCTCAACGGCGAGTTCGCAGGGGTCTTCGAGGAACTGGAGGTGATCGAGGAGGACTTCCTCGAACAGCGTCTCCTGCCCGACGGACCGATCTACCAGGCCTACCTGAACTTCTCCGCGTCGATGTTTCCCATCGATCGCGCGACGAACGTTCCCTACGAGAAGGCCTACAAGAAGAAGACCGAGAAGGAACAGCCCTACGACGACCTGGTCCAGTTCATCGACGACCTGGACAGCGTTCCGAACTCGGAGCTGCGGACGTGGCTCGCGACGCAGCTCGACGTGGACGACTTCCTCGACTTCTGGGCCGCCACGTGCGTGGTCGCGGACATCGAGAAAGTGCTGCGCGACTACCACATGTACCGCAATCCCGACACCGGACGTTGGAGCGTGTACACCTGGGACACGGATGCGTCGTGGAAGCAGAACTTCCTCCCCTTCGACTTCGGATCGTTCCCGACCTGGGTCGGCGAGCACCAGTTGGCCGTGCGCGCGCTGAGCGACCCGGTCTGGAGTTTCCTCTACCGCCGGAAGGTCGAAGCACTGATCGACGGTGCTGCGAACCCGGAACAGGGCGGTGCCTTCGAGACGCTGTGGAACGAGCAGCTCGCGCTAATCGCCGACGACGTCCGGGCCGACTACCACAAGTACGGTTGGGACGATCCGAAGCCGTTCGACGACGCGACGAACACGTTGCTCCAACAGGTCGGCATCCGTCGGACGGCGATCGACGGTCAGCTCATGAACCTTCCGGCTCCCGTCGTTCCCCACGCGCCGTGGATCAACGAGGTGATGGCCTCGAACAGCGCGACGGTCACGGACCCGTCCGGTGAGTTCGAGGACTGGGTCGAACTCGCGAACGCGACGTCGCAACCGGTCGATCTCGGCGGCTACCACCTGACGGACGACCCCGCGGATCCCCAGCGCTTCACGTTCCCGGCGGGGACCATCCTGCCCGCGGACGGTTACCTCGTGGTCTGGTGCGATGGCGACGTGGCTCAACCCGGCCTGCACGCGTCGTTCGGACTGAGCGGAGCGGGCGAGGCCGTCGCACTCTTCGCACCCGGTGGCACCGAACTGTTGGACGTGCTGCACTTCGGGCCGCAGCGTGACGGACTGTCGTTCGCTCGCAGCGCGGGAGAAGTTCCCGGTGCGGTCTGGAAGCTCACCGCCGACCCGACGCCGGGCGCGCCGAACGTCGTCTCCGACAACCTCCCGCCGTGGCTGCGCCTGGTGGAACACGCGCCGAGCGCACCCGGTCCGGCCGATCCCGTCCACTTCACCGCCTTCGCCGACGACGAGGCGATCGACCGCGTCGAGCTGCGCTACAGCATCGGCGGCGGGCCCTTCCAGACCATCGAGTTCGATCAGCGCGGAGGCGGCTACTTCGAGCAGGACCTCGCCCCCCTGGGCGCCGGAGCGGTGCTCGAGTACTGGGTGCGCGCGGTCGACGTCGACGGCGACGAGACACGCTTCCCCGTCGACGCTCCGGCGTCACTCGTGCGCATCGAGACGCTGGTGCCGTCGACCGCCGGCCTGCGTCTCAACGAGGTCTGCGCCGACAACGATCTGATCGCCACGGACGCGCAAGGGCAGTTCGAGGACTTCGTCGAGATCTTCAACAGCGGCATCGCGCCGATCGATCTCACCGGCCACTTCCTGACCGACGATCTCACGAACCCCGGCAAGTGGGCGTTGCCCGCGGGCTTCGTCGTCCAACCGAAGGAACGCGTGCTGGTCTGGTGCGACGGCGACGTCGCGGACGGCCCCTGGCACGCCTCGTTCAGCCTCTCGAAGAGCGGTGAGGAGATCGGCTTATTCCGCGGCGTGGGCGTGGGCTTCGAGCTCGTCGACGGGTTCGCCTTCGGCCCGACTCCGAGCAACACGTCGCTGGGGCCGGTGCTCGACGGCGGCACCGGTCGTGTGCGCCTCTTCGACCCGACGCCGAACCAGCCGAACGCTCCGCTGCCCGGCGGACACGCTGGCTACGACAGCCTCGACGGTTCGGGCGCGCCCCTCGATCTCGAACTCGTGGGCTCGCTCGCCCTCGGCCAGGGCTTCCAGCTGATCACCCAGGGCGCGCCGCTCCAGCCCGCGATCCTGGCCATCGGATTCGCGCCGCTGAACGGTGACCTCGGGCCCGGCGCGCCCCTGCTCATCGACACCAGCGGCGCGCTCCTGCTCTTCGGCTCGAGTTCGGGAACGGGCGCGGCGTCGTTCGCCCTCGCCGTTCCCGCCCTACCCGCACTGACCGGTCTCGGCGCGTTCGCCCAGGCCGTGGTCGGAGTCCAACTCACGTCCGCGGTCCACCTGGTTCTGGGCAACTGACGCGCGTCGGTGGTGCGGGCTCCGCACCGGTCGGGGCGCTCGCGATCGAGGAGTCCGTCTAGTTCGGCTCCCAGGTCGCGACTGCCGCGTCCGTCCCCCCCGTGGAGTCGTCCGGCGCCGCGAACGGCGGACCCAGCGGCGGCCGTTCCGCGCCGGTGTGCACGTGGCGTCGCAGCGCGGCGACGAGCGCGGCCGGTCCCGCGACGAGGTCGCCCCGCGCGAGCCAGTCGTCGCCGCCGTCGAGGTCGGTGACCAGACCACCCGCTTCGCGCACCAACAGCGCACCGGCCGCGACGTCGTGGGGTTCGAGGTGCAGCTCCCAGAAGGCGTCGAGTCGCCCCGCCGCGCAGAACGCGAGATCGAGCGCCGCCGATCCCATGCGCCGCACGCCGCGCACGTGGGGGAAGACGCGCGCGAAGTTGCCGAGATTGCCGTTCGGCAGCTCGTTGCGGCGGTACGGGAAGCCGGTGCCCACCAGGGCGTCCATCAGATCGGTGGCGGTCGAGACGCGCAGCACTCGCCCGTCCGCGCCGTCCGCCCCCCGCTCGTCGAGCACGCGCGCGCCACAGCCGGCGGCCGCTGTGAACGTCTCGCCGAGCATCGGCGCATGGACCACCGCGACCAACGGCTGCGTTCCGCGGAAGAGCGCGATCGACACGCAGAAGAACGGCAGTCCGTGGACGAAGTTGACCGTGCCGTCGAGGGGGTCCACGTGCCACACCAGCGCGCCGTCCTCGTGCGTGCGCTCCTCCGCGCGGATCGCGTGCGTCGGGTGGGCCGAGCGAATCCGCCGCACGAGCAGTTCCTCCACCTCCACGTCGGTGCGCGTGACGAGATCGCGGCGGGTGGACTTCGAGGTGACGTCGCTCTGCCCCAGTCGACCGAAACGCGCGGCCAACAGAGCTCCGGCTTCGCGCGCCCACAGGACGGTCCGGTCGAGAACTTCGAGCCGGTCCGCGTCCGACTCCAGCGAGCCCTCGCCGTCGATCACGGCCGCTCCCAGCGCACGAGCTCGAGCGCGATCGCGTCGTGCATCGGCTTCCACGCGCTGGAGTTCAGGCCGTCGAGCCGCGGGTAGGACACGATGAACGAGAAGGCGAGTTCGCGCCCCTCGAGCGTGCTGACGTAGCCGCTCAACGCGCTCGCTCCGACGATGAAGCCGGACTTCGCGTGGACGCGTCCCGCGGCGTCACCGGTCATGCGGTCCGACAACGTGCCCGTGCGTCCGCCGACGGCCAGGGACTCGACGAACGGCATGCGCACGGCGTCCGGTTCCTCGGCGACCCTGGCCAGCAGTTCCGACAGGATCTCGACGGTGACGCGGTTGTCGCGGCTGAGGCCCGAGCCCCCCACCTGCACGAACGCGCTGGTGTCCGCGCCCATCGTCTCGAGCACTTCGCGAACGCGTGCGGCGCCGGACTCGCGATCGCCGCGCCCGAAGCGTTCGTGCCCGAGGGCCAGCAGGACCGCGTCCGCCACCGCGTTGTTCGAGTGCGTGTTGATCGCCTCGAGGTAGGTGATCCACGGCGTCACGAGGCGCGCCAGTTCGGTCCCGCCGGCCGCGTCGCGCTCGAGGCGGATGCGACCCTCGACGCGCACGCCCTCGGCGGCCAGGGAGGCCAGGAGCACGTGCCCGAAGTGATCGACGGGATCGGGGTGTCGGAAGCGTCCGGTGAACGTCGGCAGGTCGGCGCCGATGGAGCCGACCAGGTCGAGGCGCCCCGTGGCTTCGTACAGTCCGACGCGCACGTCGTTCGTGCGGCCCTTCACCGTCTCGACTGCGAGCTTCTCCTTCAGCCCCGTCGGCGAAGGGACGAAACGCGCGCGCGCCAGTGCTCCGACGGCACCGGGATCGACTTCGTACGAGATCAGGCCGGCGTTGACGCTCAAGCCCGCGGCGAGGGCGTAGCTCGACGTCCAGTGTCCGTTCGGTTGGGGCCAACCGGGTGCGGGCGAGGCGTCGGCGAACGCGCCCAGGTCGAGGACGAGGTCGCCGGAGACGCTGCGCAGTCCGCCGTCGACGAGGGCCGCGCCCACCTCGCGCAATCGGCGTTCCGCCAACTCGGGGTCGTCGTCGTCGAACAGGGGGTCGCCGCCGGCGCGCACGACGAGATCGCCTTCGAGTCGTGTTCCGACCATCTGGCCGGCCGCTTCGAAGCGCGTCACGAAGTTCCACTCCGATCCGAGAGCGACGAGCGCCGCGAGGCTCGTCACGAGTTTGAGGTTGGAGGCGGGAGCGAGGGCGAGCCGCGGCTGCCGCTCGAGGACGACGGAACCGTCCGCCAGATCGATCACGCGCAGGGCGACGGCGACGTTGCTCGCGTTCGCACGGCCTTTCGACGCGCTGGATGCGCGCGCGACCGCTTCCGCGACGAGCGTCTCGACGCGACCGACGAGCGCGGGCTCCGCGAGTCGGCGGCGGTCGTCCGAGCGCCGCCGCAGGCTCGGCTCGATGGTCGCGGGCGGTGCCGCGGTCGTGGTGCGCGGCCCTGCGGGCGCTGCGACCCCTCGACCCGTGACGCCGCGGCCCGGCGCACCATCGACGAGGTCACCGGCGACGAGGTGACCGGCGGCGAGGTCACCGGCGACCCGACCACCGAGGAAGGCGCCGCGCTCCGATGTCTTGGGCGCTGCCTCTTCGGCCTCGACGAAGCCCGTGTGTGCGCGCAGTCCGGGCCAGCCGCCGACCACGCCGATCGCGAGGCTGACCAAGAGGAAGGCGCCCAGCCAGATGGCGGCGCGCGGGGATCCGCCAGTGGACGACTCGCTCATCGGTTCGGTGGAGTTCGCTCGGCGCGGACGGTCGCAGGAACGCCGCCGCTCAGCGCTTCGGTGCCGGGAGGCGTTCGGGACGTTCGGTCAGCTCGCGCACCACCCCGTAGGCGAGCTTGGCGGTGTTCGCGATCTTCGCCACGTCGACGAGTTCGGGGAGGTCGCGCCACGTGTGGTAGTCGGGGTTGTCGGAGATCGGCACGTGCTCGAAGAAGAACAGCGCGGGAATCCCCACCTGGTGGAACGAGAAGTGGTCGGAGCGACGGAAGAGCTCCTGCCCCTCCTGCATCTCCACGTCCTTGATGCCGGTCTTGAAGCGTCGGCGCGCGTCGTCGATCACGCCCTCGAAGCCGGGGTTCTCGCGCACGCCCAGCGCGACGACACCCTTCGTCGGGCCGCGCCCGATCATGTCGAGGTTCACCATCGCGACGATCGACGAGCGCGAGACCGGCGGCGTGCGCGCGAGCGCGTCCGAACCGAGCAGGCCGTCCTCCTCGCTCGTGAACGCCATGCCGATCACCGAGCGCGGCGGCGGATCCGCGGCGAGGGCCTTCATTACCGCGAGCATGGCCGAGGTACCGGACGCGTTGTCGTCTGCGCCCACGCCGATGCGTCCGAGCGGGTCGGCGCCGATGTGGTCGAGGTGCGCACCGATGACCACGTACTCGCCGGCGAGCTCCGGGTCGGATCCGCGCACGATGCCGATCACGTTGGGCAGCGAGAGATTGCGCTGTTCGATGCCACAGGCCAGGGACACCTGCGGGCGTGCGCCCTCGAACGCCTTGGGCTTGCCGCGCTTGTCGATCGCATCCATGTGCGCGTCGAGATCCGCCTCGAGCAGTTCCTCGGCGAAGGTCCACGACACCTCGAGCGCCGGGATCGGCGAGGGTCCGTAGAAGGGCACCGTGCCGTCGGCCCACATGGCCCAGGTGTGGCGGAACCCCATGGGTTGACGTTCGGGCCACTGCGGCGGGACCGGGACGTCGCTCGGGTGCGCGCGTCGGACCACCAGTGCGCCGCGGACGCCGAGTTCCGCCAGCTTGACCAGCTTGCGGTACACGTTCGCCGCCTGGGTCAGCGTCGGTCCGTCGAGCACGCGCTTGTGACGCGGCTCGCCCTCGACCAGCACGGCGATCGCGCCGTCCAACTCGAGGTCCTTCAGCTCGTCGAAGCCCTTCACGCCGATGCCGTAGCCGCAGAAGACGGCCGGACCGGCGGCCTGGCCCTCGGCGCCGAGCAGGGCGGTGAAGTCGGCCCCCAGGCGCACGTCGCGCGCGAGTGGCGTCTTCAGGCTGGTCTCTTCGGGGTCGGGAGCCGGCATGCGCCGGGTGTAGAACGTCAGGTGGTCCTCGATGTCCTCGGGCGATTCGAGGCCGAGTTCCTCGAAGCGTCCCGCGACCCACTCGGCGGCGAACTCGAGTCCGAAGCTCGGACTGTCGCGGCCCTCGAGGTAGGGATTCGTCAGGAGCGCGATGTCCGCCTCGATGTCGTCCTCCTCGATCGTCTCGAAGCCGGTGGAGCCGTCGCTCCGCATCGCGACCGCGGACGACATGGCGGACGACATCGCTGACGACGCGGCGGGCTCGACGTGGTCCGCGACCGGCGGTGTGGGCGCGCCGGCGAGCGACGTGGCCGCCAGGAGTGGCCCGAGTGCAAGGACGCCGAGCGCCACGGGAAGTCCGATCCCCGCGGCGCGCACGAGGGTGGACGGCTGGTCGGTCTGAGAGCTGCGCATCCGGTCCAGTATCGAGGATCGAGTCAGGAAGGCCAACCGTCGATGCGTCCGGGGGCGAGTCGAAGTCCCAGACCGTCGCGTGCGGCGGCCACGGCGATCTCCGTTCGGCCCCGGTCGGGCTCCGATCCGGCGCGCTCTTCGAGGTGTCGCTCGACGGCGGCGACGGCGTCGTCCGGCTCCAGATCCGGATAGAAGTGGGTCAGCAGCACGTGGCGTGGCCGGGCCTCCCCAGCGATCGCGGCCACCGAACTCGGCGTCAGGTGCCCGGGCAGCGGCGCTGTGTCCGGCGCCGAGCACTCCACGAGGAGCAAGTCGGCGCCGCGCGCCAGTTCGGCGAGCGCTGCGTGTCCGCCACTCTCCTCGGCGGGGCAGTCGCCCGAGTAGACGAGCACGAAGCCGCTCTCGAAGGTGACGCGCCAGGCCACGGCGTTGCTCGTGTGGAAGGTGGCCGTCGGTTCGAGCCGCAGCGTTCCGCAGCGAACGGTGCTGGCGCCGTCGGCCGCGCGCGCTTCGGAGCTCGGATCGACCTCCAGCACGCGCACGCCGTCCGTGGGCAGCGCATTGCCGTGTTCGTCGGTACGACCCGCCCAGACCTGGCAGCGTGCGAGCAGCGCCGCCGTCCCTCTCGGACCGACGAGCTCGAGTTCGGGGATCTCGCCCACACCTGGGTTGCGCCGCGCGAACAGGAGGTGCAACAGGTCGGCGCAGTGGTCGGTGTGCTCGTGGCTCAGGACCACCCCACGGATCCGATCGACCGTTCCGCCGAACGCCCCGAGTCCGCGCACGGTGCCGGGGCCCGCATCGAGCAGCACGATCGAGCCGTCACCCGGCTCGAGCGCGTAGCCCGAACAGCCGTGTCCCGCGCGCGGCAGGGCCGAACCCGAGCCCACGACCCACAGTCGCGGGACCGCGGTCCGACCCGTGTCGACCGCTGCAGCGTCGACCGTCACCGCTCCCGAGCTCCCCTCAGACGCCGCGCTCGGCGCCCTTCGGGTGGGCCTGGTGCCAGCGCCAGGCGTCCTCGAGGATCGTGCGCAGGTCCGACCGCGCCGGGACCCAGCCGAGCAGGTCGCGCCCGCGCGTTCCGCCGCACACGAGTCGCGCAGGGTCACCCGCGCGACGCGGCGCGATGCGCGCGGGGATCGCGTGACCGGTGATCTCGCGCGCGAGCTCGATCAACTCCTTCACCGAGTAGCCCTCGCCCGTGCCCAGATTGCAGACCACGGGTCCCCCGCCCGACGCCAGGACCGCGAGCGCGCGCAGGTGTGCGTCGGCCAGGTCGTCCACGTGGATGTAGTCGCGGATGCACGTGCCGTCGGGCGTGTCGTAGTCGTCGCCGAACATCGCGATCTCGGCGCGCTGACCGAGCGCCACCTGGAGCACGAGCGGGATCAGGTGCGTCTCCGGATCGTGGCTCTCGCCCATGTCCCCCGCCGGACTGCAGCCCGCGGCGTTGAAGTAGCGCAGGGCGGCCCAACGCAGTCCGTAGGCGCGGCCGTAGTCCTCGATCATGTGCTCCATGTGGAGCTTCGTCCGGCCGTAGGGGTTGATCGGGTTCTGCGGGTGCGCCTCGGTGATCGGGATCTCGACCGGCTCGCCGTAGGTGGCGCACGTGGAGCTGAAGACGAGGTCGCGGCAGTCGGCGGCGCGCATCGCCTCGAGCAGGTTCCAGGTGCAGCCGACGTTCTCCTGGTAGTACTTCGCGGGTTCGGTCACGGACTCGCCCACGTAGCACTTGGCCGCGAAGTGGATCACGGCGGCGGGCCCGTGCTCGGCGAACACCTCCGCCAGCCGCGGGCGATCCGCGAGGTCGCAGCGCACGAACGTCGCGCGGCCACCGGAAGCGGTCTCGAAATTGCCCATGTGCCCCGTCGACAGGTTGTCGAGCACGACCACGTCGGCGCCCTTCGCGAGCAAGAGGCGGACGCAGTGACTGCCGATGTAGCCGGCGCCTCCGGCGACGAGCACGGGACCGGCGGGCGGAACGAAGTCGCCGATGCTCGACCCGTGCGGGCCCAAGGCGTGCGGAGGAGGGGCGTTCATGTCGGGAATGGTAGTGCATGGCGCCGGCGCCATCTGGGCCGGAGCGCCCCGGATCGCCATACTGGGCCGGTGACGAACTCGAGCACGGAAGCCTACCTCGGTGCCCGGATCGCCCCCGATCCGGGCCTCGCCCACCTCCAGCTCGTCGGCGCCGGGAAGGTGCGCGACGTGTACGCCCTCGACGACGAACTGCTGCTGTTCGTCACGTCCGACCGCATCAGCGCGTTCGACGTGATCTTCGCGGAAGGCGTGCCGCACAAGGGCCGCGTGCTGACCGCGGTCGCGGCGCACTGGTTCGAGCGCACGAGGCACCTCGTGCCGAACCACCTGGTGACGACGGACGTCGACGCGGTGCCCGGCCTCGCTCCCGACGTGCGCGCGCGACTCGCCGGTCGCGTGATGGTGGTTCGACGCGCACGTCCGACGCCGGTCGAGTGGGTGGTGCGCGGCTACCTGGCCGGGTCGGGCTGGAAGGAGTACCGCGCGAGTGGTGGGCTGTGGGGCCAAACGCTGCCCGCCGGCCTGCGCCTCGCGGATCGGCTGCCCGAGCCGCTGCTCACGCCCACGACCAAGGACGACGACCACGACCTACCGCTCACCCTCGACGCGGCGCGCGCGCGGGTCGGGTCGGACGTCTTCGACGGTGCCCGCGCCGCGGCGTTCGCGTTGTTCGACGAAGGCACGCGCGTGCTGGGCGACCTCGGCATCCTTCTGGCCGACACGAAGTTCGAGTTCGGCCTGCGGGACGGCGAACTGCTGTTGATCGACGAGGCGCTGACGCCGGACAGCTCGCGCATGTGGCCGAGTGACGCCTGGACCCCGGGCGAGAACCAAGCCTCGTACGACAAGCAGATCCTGCGCGACTGGCTCGAGTCGACGACCTGGAACATGGAGCCGCCTCCGCCGGCCATCGACCCGGACGTGCTCGTGCGGCTCGCGCGCCGCTACATCGACCTGTGCGAGCGCCTCACCGGCCGTCGCATCACGGGCGTCTGACGTCCGCCCCCCCCCATCGACCGAACGAAGTCATGCAACTGCCCTTCTCGACCCTCTCCTGGCAGGGCGAACTGCCCGGAGCGCTGCGCCTGCTCGACCAGACGCTGCTTCCCGCCCAGGAGGTCTACATCGACCTCGTCCGCCTCGACGACGTCGTCGACGCCATCCAGCGCCTCGCCGTGCGCGGCGCGCCCGCCATCGGCTGTTCGGCGGCCTACGGTCTCGTCGTCGGAGTGCAGGACCTCGTGGACGACAGCACCGCGGCCGTGCGTGCGCGGTTGGGCACGGTGGCTCCGGCGTTGATCGCCGCCCGCCCCACCGCGGTCAACCTCGAGTGGGCCGTGCGCCGGGTCCTCGCTCGACTCGACGCGTTGCCGGCCGACGCGAGCGGGCGCCTGTTGGTCGAGACCGCTCTCGCCGAGGCGCGCGCGATCGAGGCGGAGGACGTCGAGCAGTGTCTCGCGATGGGCCGCCACGGAGCCGGCCTCCTGCCGCGCGAGGGCGCACGACTCTTGACGCACTGCAACGCCGGCGCGCTGGCGACGGCCGGCATCGGCACGGCCCTCGCGCCGATGTACACGGCGCACGATCAGGGCGTTCCGTTGATGGTCTACGCCGACGAGACGCGTCCGCTCCTGCAGGGCGCGCGCATCACGTCCTGGGAGCTGACGCGCGCCGGCATCCCCGTCACGCTCATCACCGACGGGATGTCGGCCAGCGTGATCGGATCCGGACGCGTCGACGCGATCTTCGTCGGTTCCGACCGCGTCGCGCGCAACGGCGACGTCTGCAACAAGATCGGCACCTACGCGGTGGCGTTGGCCGCCAGGGCCCACGGCATCCCGTTCTACGTGGTCGCTCCGCTCAGCACGTTCGACCCCGAGAGCCGGACCGGGGCCGACATCCCGATCGAGGAACGCGATCCGGACGAGGTCCGGGCGGGCGCTCTGGGCGCCGTCGCTCCCAGCGGCGTCGCGGTCTACAACCCCGCGTTCGACGTGACTCCGGCCGAGCTCGTCACGGCGCTCGTGACCGAACGCGGCGTCCTCGAGCGCCCGAACCTGGAGCGGGTCGAAGGACTCCTGCGCGAGGGCGGCCGGATCGCCTGAAGGGGCACGGACGGCGGCTCGTGGGGATGCTCGATCGGACTCGGGCAAGTGGCCTTCAGATCGTCGTCGCGCGGGGCCGACCTCCTTCGACGAGGAGACCACCCCGCGAGCCAGTCATGACCCCGCCCGATTCGTCCAAGACCCCCAAGAAGACGCTCAAACCCCGTGTCAGCAAGCCCGACGAGATGTCGGGCGACCTGATCGAGTTCATCAACGCGATCGACGAGTTCAAGCGTCGGAACATGGTCGCGCACCTGACTCTGGAGCGCGTGATCGACGTCGTCCACGAACTCGGGTACGTCTGCCCGCTCGGCAAGGCGGACGCGGACGAGATCGCGTACATCAGCGACGCGGTCGACGAGTACAAACGCTCGCACCAGCGCCTCTTCCCCAACTGGAGCGAGGTGTTCGAGGTCCTGCGCGAGATCGGCTACGAGCGCGACGGCGACGAGTAGGGCGCTGCGGCGCGTCCGCGGGCACAGCTCAGCTCGAGCCGGCGAGGAGCCGCGACCATCCGTCGCGTAGCACGTCCTCGTCGATGTCGCGGCCGATCACGACCAGGATCGAGCGCTCCGGTGCTGCGCCGGCACCGGGCCCGATCTCGAGGTACTGGTGCACCGCCTGCACGACCGTCGGTTCCGTGCGCGTCGCCGTGCGCACGATGCCCTTCATGCGCATGATCCGCCAGTCCCGGCGCGCGGCCACGAACTGCAGCCAGATCTTCAGGCGGTGGATGTCGAGCGCTCCGTCGTGCACGAGCGAGTAGGAGACCACCGAGTCGGTGTGGCTCGTCGCGGTGCCGCTCGCATCGAACAACTGCCAGCGCTCCTCGGTCGGTTCGGCCTCGTCGAGCAGCGCGAGCACGTCGACGTCGGCGCGCACGGCGCGGTGGATGGGCGCCAGTGCGTTGACGCGCCGCACGCTGGCTTCGGCCGCGTCGAGCGCCGAGCTCGAAAGCCCGTCGGTGTGGTTCAGCACGCAGACGTCGGCGTACCCCACCTGTTCGGCCGCTTCGGTGAACTCGGCCATCTGGGACTCGATCAGGCCGGCGTGACACAGGGTCACGGTGCCCGCCGGTCGAGTCTGGCGCGCGAGCTGGTCGTCGAGCCGAAAGGTCTGGTGGACGGGGCCCGGTGAGGCCAGGCCGGAGGCTTCGATCACGAGGCGGTCGAAGCGCAGGCGCCCGACCAGGCGCCGCGAACGTCGCTCGAACAGCTCGTGGGCGGTGCGCACGAGGTCGCCGCGCACCGAACAGCAGATGCAGCCGTTCGCGAGCTCGAGCACCTCGTCCTGGGACGACTCCACCAGGCGCCCGTCGATCGGCAGCTCGCCGAACTCGTTGACGACCACCGCGATGCCGGCGCCGACCGGACTGCGCAGGAGGCGATTGAGCAGCGTCGTCTTGCCGCTGCCCAGGAAGCCCGACAGCAGCGTGACGGGAACGCGCTCGTCCGGCGCGTCGGGGGGCGTGCTGGCGGCGGCGTTCACGGTCTCGATCGAGCGTGGCGAGGGCGAGCGAAGCTGCCTCCCGCCCGGCGCGTCAGGCGCGTGCAGCGGCGATCGCGCGCGCGGCGGGCTCGTTCGGGTAGATCGGGCGGGCGGCGGCCAGCTCGGCGACCTCACCCTTCACCCGCGCCCTCACCGACGCGTCGTCCGGCGCCGCGAGCACGTCCGCGATCCAGTGGCCGAGGCGGCGCGTGTCGTCGGCGTCGATGCCGCGGCTGGTGATCGCGGGCGTGCCGAGACGCACGCCGCTGGCCTTCACCGGCGGCTGCTCGTCGAACGGGATGAGGTTCTTGTTGCACGTCAGGTCGACGGCGTGGAGCGCGTTCTCGGCCACGTCGCCTGTGAGTCCGACCGACGACACGTCCACCAGCATCAGGTGGTTGTCGGTGCCACCCGACACGATGCGCAGTCCGCGTTCGCCGAGGGTCTCGGCCAGGATGCGCGCGTTGTCGAGCACGGCTCGGACGTAGGCCTTGAACTCGGCGCTGGCTGCCTCGCGGAAACCGATCGCC
Source organism: Rohdeia mirabilis (assembly GCA_007750655.1). Taxonomy (GTDB): domain Bacteria; phylum Planctomycetota; class UBA1135; order UBA1135; genus Rohdeia; species Rohdeia mirabilis. Next base: position 2,706,526 of record CP036290.1, on the reverse strand, counting down.
TTGGCCGCGATCACGTGCATCAGCGGTCCACCCTGGGAGCCGGGGAAGATCGCGCTGTTGATGCGCTTGTTCACCTCGCGGTCGTTGGTCAGCACGAAACCGGCGCGCGGGCCGCGCAGGGTCTTGTGGGTGCTGGACGAGACCGCGTCGGCGTGCGGCACCGGATTCGGGTGCAGGTCGGCGGCGACCAGACCGCTGATGTGCGCCATGTCGACCAGGAGCTTCGCCCCCACTTCGCGCGCGATCTCGGCGAACGCCGCGAAGTCGATGGTGCGCGGATAGGCCGAACCACCGGCGACGATGACCTTCGGTCGGCACTCGAGCGCCTTCGCCCTGACGGCGTCCATCGAGATGCGCTCGTCGCCGCGTTCGACACCGTAGTGCTCGAAGCGGTAGAAGATGCCGCTCGCGTTCTTCGGGTGTCCGTGGCTCAGGTGTCCGCCGTGATCGAGCGACATCGCCAGGACGGTGTCGCCGGGATCCGCGAGTGCCATCAACGCACCGAGCGTCGCCTGCGTGCCGCTGTGGGGCTGGACGTTGGCGAACTTCGACCCGAACAGCGCCTTGGCACGGTCGCGCGCCAGGACCTCGACCTCGTCGACGTATTCGCAACCGCCGTAGTAGCGCCGGCCCGGATAGCCCTCCGCGTACTTGTTCGTCAACACCGTCCCCATGGCGGCGATGACTTCGGCGGACGCGTGGTTCTCGGAGGCGATCAGCTCGAGCTGGGCCTCCTGGCGGCGGGCTTCGTGGTCGATCGAGGCCCAGACTTCGGTGTCGGTGCGTTGGTGTTGCATGGCGCGGCGAACAGAATAGCGAGCCGCCCCGAAATGCCAGCGGCCGGCCCCGCGGTGATCGGGGCCGGCCGCCGAGGGTCGGGACAGGTGCGCGCGCTCGGTCGAGCTGCGCCGTGTCGGGAGCGCGCCGCTCAGTCCTGCTTCTTCTTGCCGCCGCCCTGGGCGCCACTCGCGGGGGCCGTCTTGGGCAGGTTCTTCGGCGCGTCGTCGGCGCCATCCTTCTGCTTCTTGCCGCCGCCCTTCTTGTTCTTCTTCTCGGCCTGCTCGAGCTTCGAGAGGAAGCCGTCGAGGTTCTTCGGGAGCTTGGGGAGTCCAGCTTCGTCGAGGTCCTTGCCGGCCTTGATCTGCTCGTTCGCCCACTTCTGCAGTTGCTTGGCCTGGGCGCTGCGCTGCTTCTGTTCAGCCATGAACTTCTGGGCCTGGGGCGACTTCAAGTCGACGGTCGGTCCCGGGATCTGGCCGAACTCCGATCGATCGACCTCCTTCTTGGCGATCTCGAGCTTCGACGGGTCGTTGGGGCTCCACGACGGCCGCACGTAGCGCGGGTTGCCGTCCTGATCCATGCTGACGACCACGGTCTTCGAGTGGTAGAGCGGGCGGCCGTTCACGTCGGCGGCCGGCAGGTTCTCGATCTCGCCCGCCAGTTCGGGTCCCCAGCGCCGCTCCAGGGTGGTCTCGACGCCGCGCTCGCTGAGCGGGATCTCGAGGTCGCCGGGCGGCGTGATCCTCTGGTCGACGCGCGCTGCGACCTCGGTCTTCGAGTCACCTGCGTCGACGTCCGCCGTTTCGCCGTTGGGCGCCGTGACCCAGGCCAGGACGCCGCCCAACGCGAGGGCGAGGACGACGAGGACGATCACGAGCGGAGTGGAGTTCTTGTTCATCGGGGAGGTGGCGCCGTGTCGGCGGCGAGCGCGCAGTGGCGAGGGGGCGCGCGGGAGGGTGCGAGTTGGAGTTGGTCGTCGAGAGCGGGGCGCCGCCGCGGAGGTACGCCGCGAGGGCGCTGCCGTTGGTGCGGCGGTCGAGCCGCGGGCGTGGGTGCCCGAAGTCAGGTGGGCGGTCTCCGAGGGCGCGTGAGAGGCGGCGACGGATCGCTTCTGGGGCTTCTCGCTGCGACGTCGGCATTTCGTGCGCGTCCCCACAGACTAGCGCGAAACGGACGCCGTGGACCGCGGCGAAGAGGGCGGGAGCGCGACCCGGACGGGCTCGAGGACTACAGTGCGCCTCGGGGCGAGTCGCTCTCGGTCCTCTTCGTCCCGCACCGGTGTGGACGCAGGTGCTGGCGGTCAGGTGCCCCGGCTCCTCTTCGAATTGCCAGCACCGTCCCGCTCCCCTCTCCCTTCGTCCGACGCCCACCGTGACCTCGAGCCCTCTCGCCAACGATCTGCGCCGCTACCTGGCCCTGCTGGCCTCCCTGTGCCTCCTCCTGGGCTGCCAGGGTGATCCCGGGCCGGCGCTGGTGCTGCGCCCCGGCTCCACGCCCGCTCCGGTGGCCCAGACCCGCGCCGACCCGGTCGTGCGCCCGAACTACCACTGGTTCGGCGCCATCGACTCGGGGGCCATCGCCGAGCACACGTTCGTCTTCGACAACCGCTCGAACCGGACCGTGACGATCGAGCGGGCTCTGCCGTCCTGCGGCTGCTTGGCTCTCCAGGTGGACGCGAAGGATGCCGACGGCGCGCCCCTGCCCGGTCGCATCGTCGAGGGGACGCGACGCACCGCCGTTCCTCCCGGGGGGGCGCTCGAGGTGACCTTCCTGGTCGACCCCGCCCGCGTTCCCGTGCCCAACCAGCCGCGTCTGGTCCAGGCGGACATCAAGACCGATGACCCGCTGGGCGAGTTCATGCGCCTCGAGGCCAGCCTGATCGCGGTCACGGCGTTCCAGGCCGCGTACCAGGACTTCTCCGGCATCGACTTCAAGCTCGTCGACGCCACCCTGCCCCAGAGTCGTCAGCTGTCGATCTCGCAGGCGGGCGACCGCGCGAGTCTCCTGTCCACCCAGGTGCTCTCCCACCCGGACGACTGGGTGGTCAACGTCTGGGAACAGGAGGTGGATCCGGGCATGCCGCGCACCTGGACGCTGCAGGTCACTGTGCCCCCGGGCCCGCAGGGGCGCTTCTTCGGCGACGTCGAGCTGCAGGTGCTCGACGCCGAGACGGGCGAGCCCACCGGCACGCGGATCGAGCGCGTCCAGGGCCGGCGCGAGGGCTCCGTGTTCGCGTCGCCGCCGCACGCGTTCTTCCGCGGCGACACCAAGGTCGTCGAGGTGCGCGTCGCCAGTCGCACGCGCGTGATCGGCGCCGCGATCGAGGCGGTCGACGTGGACGGCACGCTGGCGACGAGCCTCGACGTGCAGTGGGTCGACGGAGCGCAGATCACCGGGCACGGGAACGCCTGGACGCTCGCCCTGACGCTCGCCGCCGACGTCCCCGCTCAGGCATCGGGTACAGTCACGGTGCACTTCGTGGACGACCTGTGGCCCCCGCTCGACATCCCCTACTCGAGGCTCCCCTGAGCTCTCCTGCGCCCGTGATCCGTACCGACGCCGCCCGCTCCAAGTCACTCCGACGGCGCTCGACGGCCCTCGCCTGCGCCGCCCTCGGATCTCTGCTCTCAGGTTGCGGCAACAGCGGGATCGACGCGCGCACGGTGCTGTTCATCTCGATCGACACCGCGCGGGCCGACACGGTCCGCTTCGACGATCCGAGCACCATGCCGGTGCTCAGCCGGGTGGCGGAGCGCGGCGTCATCTTCGACGAGGCGGTCACGGGGACGTCCTGGACCCTGCCCTCGCACGTGCAGATGTTCACCGGGCAGACGCCGTCGGTCCACGGAGTGAACTTCGACGACGTGCGCATCGATCCGAGGACCCCCACGCTCGCCCAGTTGTTCGACGAGGACGGGTGGTTCACCGCCGGCTTCTACTCCGGCTGGTACCTGGTCAAGGACTACGGTTTCGACCGCGGCTTCGACGTCTACGAGAACGGGATGCCCGGCGGCAACGCGCTCGAACGCGAGCTGCGCGCGGCTTCGAAGATCGAGGACCTCGCCGAGCGCTCGATCGAGATGGACCAGATCTGGGTGCGCGCGGACAAGCAGTCGCACCAGGCGGTCTCGTCACCGACCGTGGTCGACAAGGCGATCGGTGCGATCGACGCCGCCGAGGAGGAGGACCTGTTCCTCTTCCTGCACTTCTTCGACCCGCACTACGACTACGTCCCGCCGCCGGACATCGCGAAGCGCTTCGACCCCGACTACACGGGTTCGATCGACGGCCGGAACTTCTATCACAACAAGGCGATCTACGACGCCGACCGCGGCGGACGCCGGATCTCGGATCGCGACCTCGAGCACGTCAAGGCGCTCTATCGCGGCGAGGTGTTCTTCACGGATCGCTACATCGAACGCGTGCTGGACCATCTCGACGAGGTCGGACGGCTGGACGAGACCTTCGTGGTCGTCGTCGGCGACCACGGCGAGGAGTTCTTCGAGCACGGCAACCGCGGACACCGGGCCACGCTGTTCGACGAACAACTGCGGGTGCCGATGTTGATGGTGCCGCCCAAGAGTCTCGCGGGGGCCGAGCGCGGGCGCACGGAAGCCGCTCAGACCTCGCTCTCGGACGTCGCGCCGACCCTGCTCGAGTACGCGAATCTCGAAGGCGACCACGCGACCGGACGTTCGCTCGTCGGAGCCCTGCGCGGCGAGGCGCTCGAGTCGCGTCCCGAGTTGTCGTACTTGAAGCCGTTCCCCGACATCGGTGTCGAGGGCAAGGGTGACGAGCGCGGCGTGACGGGCATCTACCACCACTTCCTCGAGACGTGGCGCCTGCCGGACAGCAAGTTCACGCGCCACTTCGTCTACCGCACCGCCGAGAAGCGGCTGATCACGAAGGAGGCCTGGTTCGTCGACCTCGCCGCGGATCCGGGCGAGAAGAAGCTCATCGGCGACCCCGACGATCCGCGGTTCCAGTCGGCCTGGGAGCGCATGGAGGAGCTGAACGCGCAGTCGCGAGCGTTCGCCGGACAGTTGGAGACGGCGTCGGTCGGCGAGCGCGTCTCGCTGGCCAGCGACATGCTCGGTGGCGTGCTCGAGGAGTTGGGCTACGCCGACAGCGCGGCTGCCGGAGCAGAGCCGGACGCCTCCCTGCCCAACGCCAGCTACGAGCTGCCCTGGGAACTGGGGCCTCCGCCGCCGATCAGCTACGCCAGCTATCTCGAGGACCTCGAGCGGCGGGCGAGCGGCGGCCGCTGAGCACGGGCCCGCGCAACCGCACGCCCTCCGCCGCCCGGACACCTGGACACCTGGACGGCGTGCCGGCGCACCGCGGGTCGACTCGGCCGGTTCTCCGTCCGCCGATCAACCGCGCGGCAGCACGCGCGCGAAGCGGCGCTTGCCGACCTGCAGGAGCAGGACCTCGCTCGGCGGAGCGATCACGGCGCGGGGATCGGTGCACGGTTCGCCGTCGATCCGCACGCCGCCCTGTTCGATGGCGCGTCGCGCTTCCGACGAACTGGTGACGAGCGCGAGCTCGCGCAGAAGCACGGTCAGCGGCAGGCCTTCGGCCCCGGCGGAGGCCGGGAACGGGATCTCGGGAATGTCGTCGGGCAGCTCCTTCTTCGCGAACTGACGGACGAAGGCCTCGCGCGCCTCGCCCGCCGCTTCGTCGCCGTGGAACTGGGCCGTGACCGCCTGGGCCAGCGCTTGCTTCGCATCGCGCGGATGCCCGGCGAGCAGGGCCGCCACCTCGTCGTCCGGAAGGCGCGTCAGGTGCTGGAACAGCATCGGCATCGCGTCGTCGGGGAAGCTCATGACGCCGCCGAACATGTCGTTCGCCGTCGCGGTGATCCCGATCGCGTTGCCGTAGGACTTGCTCATCTTGCGCCCGTCCGATCCGTTGATCAGCGGCGTCGTGATGCAGATCTGCGGCATCTGGCCCTGCTGCTCTTGGAACTGACGGCCGGCCAGCAGGTTGAACAGTTGATCCGTGCCGCCGAACTCGACGTCGGCCTGGATCTCGACCGAGTCCCAGCCCTGCAGGAGCGGGTACAGGAACTCGTGGATGCCGATGGGCTCGCCGGCCTTCATCCGTGTCTCGAACGTGTCGCGCTCGAGCATGCGCGCGACGGTCATCCGTCCACTGAGCTCCAACAGGTCCGCGAAGCCGAAGCGATCGAACCACTCGCTGTTGCGGCGCACCTCGGTGCGCTCCATGTCGAGCACGCGCCCCACCTGGTCGACGTAGGTCAAGAGGTTCTCCTCGACCTGCGCGCGCGTCAGGACGGGACGCAGCTTGTTGCGTCCGGACGGGTCCCCCACCATCGCCGTCGCGTCGCCGACGATGATGACGATCTGGTGTCCGAGACGCTGCAGGTCGCGCAGCTTGAGCAGCACCACCGCGTGCCCGATGTGCAGGTCCGGCGAACTGGGGTCCATGCCGAACTTGACGCGCAGCGGGCGGCCCTTCGCGAGCACCTTCGCGAGCTGTTTCTCGTCGATCAGATCGACGGCACCGCGAGCGAAGGCCGCCAGGTGCTGGGGCCCGGGCTCGATGGAGCCGGGGATGGTCGTGGATTCGGAGGACATCGTCCGGGAGGTTGCGGAGGGCGGTCGGGGGCGGCGGCCTTCGTCGGCGGCCCAGGTCACAAGGTGTTCAGCGTTCGCTCGCGGCGCTCGTCGGGAGCAGTCGGCGCGCCAGGAGCGCCCGCCACTCCTCGAGGCCGCGCCGATCGCTCGACGTGGCGAGCCAGCGCAGGGCCGGGAAGAGGCGCGCCAGCTGGCGGTCGTCCAGGTCACCGGCGCGGTCGGCGAGGATCGTCAGCAGTTCGTCGCGACGGTCGAGAGGCACGCGCAGGGTGCGTTCCAACAGGCGCGCGGTGTAGTCGAAATCGCCGAGGTCGTCGCTCGTGGGATCGTCGAGGAAGGCGGCCAACTCGCCCGGTTCGAGCGGGCCGCGATCGAGGAACGACGCCAGCCACTCCTTCTCGGCCGCCTCCACCTGGAATCCGCGCGCGGGCAGGCGTTGGTCCTCGAAGTGCACCCAGCCGCTGCGCGCCTGCAGGCTCCAGCGTTCGCGCACGGCGAGGAGTTCTCCGCGCGGCAGCGAGCCCGAGTGCACCACGTACGCGCGCCGGTCGCCCTCGACGGGCAGTTCCAGGTCGGAGCCCCCCTTCCACAGCAGCGTGTCGGTACGGGTCCGCTCGGCGCCCACGGGGTCGAGCGTCGACAGGGTGCGCGTGATCGAGATCGGCGGCAGTTCGAGCCGCGCCGGTGCCCGCAGCACCGTCGTGACCACCAGGCGCAGCTGCGAGGCCGTCGTGTCGTCGGGGTCGATGCCGACCTCGAGTTCGAAGGTGCAGGCCTCCATCACGGCGCGTCCGTCGAGGACCGCCGCGTAGCGCAGGGCCAGGTCCAGGGTGTCGCCGGTCGGTTGGCGCGCCAGGATGTTCGTGACGAGCCGCCGAGCCACCTCGGTGTCGTCCGCCGCGAGGGCTGCCATCAGGCTCTCGAAGGCCGCTTCGAAGTTCGGGTCGATCGGCGAGGCCGACGTGTTCTCGATGCGGAAGCCGTCGCCCGCGGGCCGCGTCGTTCGGCCGCTGCTGCAGGCGCACAGCGTCGCTGCGACCAGCAGGGTCCACGCACCGAACACGGTGCGCCCGGCCCGTCGCCGGCGCGGCGGGCTCGGAGCGAGTCGGTCGGCTCGCTCGGGCAGGGGGTGTGTTCGTCGGGGTGCCATGGGACGCGCCGCCATGGGGTACCACACCGGCCGGTGGAAGTTGCCTCGCTCTCCCATGCGAACGGGGCGGCGCGCCGAGTCCGGCGCGCCGCCCCGCGATGGGCGTCCCGAGGAACCCGCGTGAGCGGGCCCTCGGGCAGGGGTCGTCGTCAGGCCTCCGTGGAGTCCGACTTGGTCGACTCGTCCTCGCCCGCCGCGTCGTCGCTGGCGGGTTCGGCTTCGGCGGTCTCGGCGATTTCTTCGGTCGCCGTGGCGGCCGCGGCTTCAGCAGCTTCGGCGTCGGCCTTGGCCTTGGCGGCCGAACTCTGGGCGCCGACGGCGCCGAGCGCGGCACCGAGCGAGGACTCCAGTCCACCCTCGGCCGAGACCTTGCTGTTGTCGTTCGCCGATTCCTCGGCGGCGCGGGCAGCGGCCTTGGCAGCGGCTTCCGCCGGGTCGGGCAGGCTCGCGTTCTCCTCGAAGTCGGAGTGCACGAACGACAGGCCGATCTTGCGGTCCTCGATGTCGACGCGGATCACGCGCACCTCGATGCGCATGCCGGGCTGCACGACTTCCTCGGGCGACGCGATCTTGTGATCGGACAGCTCCGAGATGTGCAGCAGACCCTCGAGGTCCTCCTCCAGCTTCACGAACACACCGAAGTTGGTGATCTTCGTGACGTAGCCAGTGAGCAGGTCGCCCACGTGGAACTTGCCGGGGATCTCCTCGAGCCACGGGTCGGGCGTCAGTTGCTTCATGCCCAGGGCGATGCGCTTCTTCTGCGTATCGACCGAGAGGATGACGCACTGCAGACGGTCGCCCTTCTTCACGACCTCGGACGGGTGGCTGACCTTCTTGGTCCAGCTCATGTCCGAGACGTGCAGCAGGCCGTCGATGCCTTCCTCGATCTCGACGAACGCGCCGTACGAGGTGAGGTTGCGAACGGCGCCCTCGATGACGGTACCGACCGGGTAGTTCTGCTCGGCGAGGTCCCAGGGGTTGGCCTCGGCCTGCTTCATGCCGAGCGAGATCTCCTGCTTGTCCTTGTCGATCTCGAGCACGACCACTTCGACGTTGTCGCCCGACTTGACGAGCTCCGACGGGTGGTTGACGCGGCGGGTCCAGGACATCTCGGAGATGTGCACCAGACCTTCGACGCCGTCCTCGAGCTTCACGAACGCGCCGTAGCTCATCAGGTTGACGACCGTGCCGACGTGCTTGCTGCCGGACGGGTAGCGGTCCTCGATGCCTTCCCACGGGGAGGCCTGCTTCTGCTTGAGACCGAGCGCGATGCGCTCACGCTCGAAGTCGACGCGCAGGACCTTGACCTCGAGTTCCTGGCCCATCTCGACCATCTGCGAGGGGTGGCTGACGCGGCCCCAGGACATGTCGGTGATGTGCAGCAGGCCGTCGATGCCGCCCAGGTCGACGAACACACCGAAGTCGGCGATGTTCTTGACCACGCCGATGCGGACCTGGTTCTCCTGGATGTCCTTGAGCAGGACTTCCTTCTGCTTCTGGCGCTCTTCCTCGAGCAGCTTGCGGCGCGAGATCACGACGTTCATGCGCTCCGTGTCGATCTTGATGATGCGAGCACGGATGGGCTCTCCGATGAAGTCGGAGATGTCGTGGGTGCGGCGCAGGCTGACCTGGCTGGCCGGGAGGAAGACGGGCACGCCTTCCACGTCGACGAGCAGACCACCCTTGATCTTGCGCTGACAGATACCTTGAACCTCGTCGCCCTCGTTGTGGGTCGACTGCAGTTGCTCCCAGGCGCGCTGACGATCGGCGCGACGCTTGGAGATGCTGGCGGTATCGTCGTCGTTGAGTCCCGCGTAGTGGACGTCGACCATCTGGCCGGGCTCGGGCAGCGTCTCTCCGAACTCGGAGAGGGACAGCGTGCCTTCGGCCTTGCCGCCGATGTCCATGATGACGAGCCCGGTGCGCTCGTCGACGGAGTCGACCTTGGCTTCGACGATGGTGTCGGGGATGAGTTCGCGGACAGCGCCGGCCAACTTGGTGCCGTACTGCTCGTCCGTGAGCGTGCCCATTGCCAGGGCGACCTGTGCGTCGAGCTCCGACGGATCGATGTCGAACTCTTTGACGCGGCGTGATACGAGGGACATGAAAGGTGAAGGGGTTCTCTCAGGGGGCGGTTCGTCGCCCACCGGCACGAACGACGGTCCAACGTCGCAGGTGGTCGGTGGGGCGCGGCGTCGCGAGCGGACGTCGGTGCGTCACTCGGTCGCGGCCCAGGGTTTCGATCGGATGGCTCCGGTCGACCCGGTCGGGTCGGCAGCGGAAGTCCGTTTCCTCGGAGCCTTTGGGGCCCGTTGGCGAGGATTCGGGCCGACCAGCATGACGCCGGTGGCCGCGATCGGGAACCCGCAGGGGCCAGAAAGCGCGGCGGGCCGTCCTGGAATCGCCAATTCCCTCGGTCGCGCGCGACGCCGGGCGCGGCGGTCCGCGCGCTGTGTCGGACCGCTCTCGGGCCGCCTTCGAGCGGTGGTCAGCCCCGCGCGCCGCGGGCGGCGTCGGCGCGAAGGACGAGCTCGGCCACCGCCGCTCGGGCCACTTCGGCCGCATCCGGGGTGTCCGGCGCTATCGCGTCCCCCACCACCATGCCGATCCGTCCCGGCCCCGGCAGGGCCTGGCCGGCGGGCCACGCGGCTCCGGTCCCGGCCAGTCCGACCGGAATGATCGGGACGCCGGCGCGCTTGGCGACCACGAGGGCGCCGCGCTGGAAGGCCTTCACCTCGCCGTCCTTCGAGCGCGTGCCCTCGGGGAAGATCGCGACGCACTCCCCCGCCTCGAGGGCCGCGATGATGGCCGCCAGGGCCGCCCGATCGGCGCTGCCGCGCTTGACCGTGATGCCGCCGCACGTGTGCAGGACGAAGCGCAGGATCGGATTCTTGCGCAGGGTGTCCCGGGCCACGAACGTAATGCTGCGCTTCACTCGCGTGCCGATCACGGGGATGTCGAGCATCGACTGGTGGTTGGCGACCACGAGCGCCCCGCCCTCGGCCGGGATCTTCTCGAGGCCGACGACGGTCATGCGCTCGAGCGGCCACAGGAGCAGCCAGATGATCGAGCGCATGAGGCGGTAGCCGCCTCCGTGACGCCAGAACATCACCGCTCCCGCCCGCGCACGGCGTCGGAGGAGGTGCCGCCGCCCGACCGGGGCGATCCCGCGTCGGCTCCGTCGAACGGGCCGCTGCGGGCCAGGAAGGCGAGGCGTTCGACGACCTGCTCGGCGGTCAACCCGTCGGTCTCCACGCGCACCGCGTCGTCCGCCTGGCGCAGCGGCGAGTGGGCGCGGGTCGAGTCGTGCTCGTCGCGGCGACAGATGTCGTCCAGGATCCGACCGACCTCGTCAGGGATGCCCAGTTCGGCGGCGCGGCGGCGGGCGCGCTCCATGGCGCTGGCGGTCAGGAAGACCTTCAGGTCGGCGTTCGGGAAGACCACGGTCGTCGTGTCGCGACCCTCCGCCACCGCTCCGCCCGTGGCGCGCGCCATCTCGGCCGCGATCTCGCGTTGGCGCGCCACGACGAGTTCGCGCACCGAGCCGTGGGCCGAGACCGGGGACACGTGACGGGTCACGCGTTCGGTGCGGATCGCCGGTCCGGCGGGTTCGCCGTCGACGAGCAGGGTCCCGTCCGGTTCGAAGGCCAGGTGGAGGCCGCGCGTGACCTCGAGGCAGGCCGCCTCGTCGTGGGGATCGGCGCCCCGCTCGAGCACGGCCCGGGCCACGGCGCGGTACATCGCCCCCGTGTCCAGGAAGAACAGGTCGAGGCGCCGCGCCAGGAGGCGCGCGGCGGTGCTCTTGCCCACTCCGGAGGGCCCGTCGATCGCGATGAGAGTCATGGCGGGCACGAGCATAGCCTCGGGATTCACGGGTCCGTCCGTTCGAGACGTCCTGCCGGGCGGGCGACCGGCCCGGCTCGACGAGCGCACGCGCCAGCCGCCCAGGTGCAGTTCGAACGCGTCGCGGCTCGACGCGCTGGCTTCCTCGGCAGTGGCCGCCGCCGGGCCGAGCGGCGCGTGCCCGAAGGCGTCGACGCACAGCCAGCGCAGCCCGTCGCGATCGTCGTCGCGGAACTCGTGGACGTGTCCGGTCAACAGCGTCCGCGCGTTCGCCGCGCTGCTGCGACGCAGGGCTTCGTCCCGTTGGGGCCGCTTGCTGGCCTCGGGCTTGCGGGCCACGGCGCGTGTCGAAGCCTCGCGCAGGCGCATGGCGATCGCACTCGACGCCGCCGTCGGGAGCGTGCGCGCGAGCCAGCGCACCGGACCGGATCGCACGACCCGCCGCAGGCGCTGGTAGGACGTGTCGCGCGTGCACAACTCGTCGCCGTGCAGCACCAGCGTGCGGCTTCGGTCCTGGGCCACGCCGACGAAGCCGTCGGCGAGCAGCGTGAAGCCGCCGCGGCGCGCGTCGCTCGCTCCCAGCAGGAAGTCGCGATTGCCGGGCACGACCAGGATGCGCGTGCCCGATCCGGCGAGTTCCGACAGGGCCGCGAGACAGCGGGTGCCGCCGGCGCTGTTCGCCTGGCCCTTGCCGATCCAATACTCGAACAGGTCGCCGAGCACGATCAAGCACGGTCGACCGTGCTGGGCCGCGAGGAAACGGGTGAAGCCCTCGACGACGTCCGGTCGTTCCACGTCCACGTGCAGGTCGCCGATCGCCAGCGTCCCGACGGGGAGTCGGATCTCGGGCAGCGCCCCGCCGCGCCCCGATCGTGAGTCAGCACGCTCGGTCATGGCGCGCTCAGGACTCCTCCAGATCGTGCTCCTTGAGCTTCTCCCACAGCACCTTGCGCGAGATGCCGAGCAGCGCCGCGCTCTGGGTCCGGTGGCCACCGGTCTGTTCGAGGGCGAAGGCGATGTGCTCGCGCTCGCGCTCCTTCAGCACCTCGCGCAGCGGGCGCACCGTCTCGGGCACTTCGTTCGCGCCGCGCCACCTGGGATCGGCCGGAAGCAGGTGCTCGCGGTCCAGTTCGAGCGCGTCCCCGCGCAGGGCCAGCGCCCTTTGGATCGCGTTCTCGAGCTCGCGCACGTTGCCGGGCCACGGATAGCGCTCGAGCGCCGTCATCGTCGACTCGCGCAGGTACGGGAGCGGCGCATCGGGCGTGGCCCGCGCGAAGTGGCGCTCGATCAACGCCTGGCACAGGAGCGGCACGTCGCCGTCCCGTTCACGCAGCGGCGGCAGTCGCAGCGGCACTACGTGGATCCGGTAGAAGAGGTCGTCGCGGAAACGTCCGGCGCGCACCAGGTCGCGCAGGGGTTCCTTGGTCGCGGCGATCAGGCGGAAGTCGGCCGCTCTGGACTTCTCGGCGCCGACGCGCTCGTAGCGCCGTTCCTGCAGCACGCGCAGGAGTTTGACCTGCACGGACGCGGGCATGTCGTCGATGTCGTCGAGGAACAGCGTGCCGCCCTCGGCCAGCTCGAAGCGACCCTTCTTCTCGCGGTGGGCGTCGGTGAAGGCGCCCTTCTCGTGCCCGAACAGTTCGGTCTCGAGCAGGTTCTCGGGCAGCGCGGCGCACGACAGCGCGACGAAGGGCGCGTCCACCCGCGGGCTGAGAGCGTGCAGCGCCATCGCGAAGCGTTCCTTGCCGGTGCCGCTCTCGCCCTCGATCAGCACGGTCGCATCGGTCGGCGCAACCGTTCGCAGGCGCGCGACGGCGTCGTTCATCGCGGGCGACCGACCGACGATGCCCTCGATGTCCGAGAGGCGTGCGATGCGATCGCGCAGTTCGCGGTTCTCGGCCTCGATCCAGCGCGCACGGCTGAAGCGGCGCACCAGTTCGACCAGTGACAGGTTGTCGAAAGGCTTCTGCACGTACCAGGCCGCGCCGCGGCTCATGGCCTCGACCGCTTGATCGACACTGGCGTAGCCGGTGATGACGATGACGGGGCGCGTGGGATCGAGCGCCACCGAGCGTTCCAGGATCGCCATGCCGCCGGCGCCGGGCATGCGGATGTCGGTCACCACGACGTCCGGCGAACCGCTCTCGAGCACGGCCAGCGCCGCGGCCGAGTCGGGGGCGGCGAGGACCTCGTAGCCGGCGTCGCCGAGCGCGTCGCCGAGGGTCTCGGCGATCGTCGGCTCGTCCTCGGCCAGGAGGACCCGTGTGCGCGGCGCGGAGTCGCTCACAGAATGCGCACGCTGCCCGTGCCGCTGCCTTCGACCTGTTCGAGCGATTCCTCGGCCGCCTCCAGCAACGCGTCGAAGAACAGGATCGTGCCCTCCTCGAAGCTCGCCAGGCCGATGGCGGGAGCCAGCGGCGCGTCGTCGCCGTCCGCCGGTGGGCGCGTGTCCGAGAGCAGCGAGTCGCTGGCGCGGCGCGCGAGGCGCACGGCTCCGTCCGAGGCGGTGTGCGGGAGCAGGACCAGGAGTCGGTCGGACTCCGTGCGGCCGACGTAGTCGCTGGTCCGGACCAGTTCCCGCAGGCGCGTGATGATCCCCGCGGCCTCGGCGTCGAAGACGGTGTCACCCACGCGCCGGCGCACCGGGGCGAAGTCGATCAGGACGAGAGCGACCGGGTAGCCATACCTCTGGGCGCGGGCGAACTCGACCCGCAACAGGTGGCGAATCTGCGGCAGGGAGAAGACCCCGCCGTCGCCGGTGCTCGCGAACGCGTCGCTCATCGCGGCAGAGTATGCCGCGCCCGAGGCGTCACCCCAAAAGGTCCGTCCTCCCGGACGCGCGAGGTCTCCGGGCCGAGGGCGACACCGCGGGGTCATTCGGTCGCCGCCGCGCCCGGCTCGAGCCCCAACCAGCCGAGGACCGTGTCGACCGGCTGGTGGAGGTCGTAGCCGGCGTAGCGCGCCGCCAAGAGGCTCGACGCGAAGAGCACGACGAAGATCATGACGACGACCCCCTGGACCACCAGATAGGCCACGCCCCGCCGTCCGGCTTCGCGCGCCTTGCGTGCGGCGCCACTCGCTCCGCGCATCCGCGGCGCCATGATCAGGTCGCGTTCCAGATCGGCACAGCGGCGTTGGACGGCGCGTTCGGGGTCGTCGCTGCGCACCGCCGCCAGCAGCTCGTCGGCGGCGGCGTCCGCGTCGAAGCGGCCGGCGATCACGTCGTCCTGCAGGCGCTTCGCCACCGCCTTGTCGACCAGGCCCTGTTCGACCAGGAGTCCGGCCTTCACGCGTCGCCAGCCGATCGACATGGCGTCGGGGCCGACCTCCAGGAGTTCGGCCTCGCCGGAAGAGGCTGCCGTGGACGAAGCCGCCTCGGACGAGGGCGTCGTCGAGGAGGTGCTCGTCGGTCGATCCGATCCTGCGTTCGAGCTCATGGGTGATCGAGGTGTCCGGTGGTGAGGCCCGCGTCGATTCGGGGCATTGGCCCGCGCACGTTCCCGACGCAACCAGCGGGCGCGAGCCGTTCTGGGGGGCTCGCTCGCGCACGTCCGGTCGTCCGGCGCAGAACGTCTCTCCCACGCACCATAGTCGATCGCTGGCGTTCGGAAACCGACTTGGATCGGGGGCGTCGTGCGCGATACCGGGTGCTCGGCGCGCCTATACTCGGTGCGGCTCGGCGTCGCGCGCGCAGGGGACGCTCCCCGCTCCACCGCCTCCTCCCACCCGCGCCGGCCCAACGCCACCACCGACCGAACTCCCCCTCGATGCGCCTCGGACTCAACCACCTCGCCCGGATGGAGCAGCGACTGATCCAGTCGCCGCAGATGATCCAGGCCATGCAGATCCTGCAGCTCTCGAGCCTCGATCTGGCCGAGCGCATCGATCAGGAGCTGGTGGAGAATCCGTTCCTCGAGGTGGACGAGGGGGCTTCCGATCGCGCGGGCGACGGCGAAGTGGGCACGGACGCCGACGCCGGTGCGGACGGTGAAGCGCTGAGCGACCGCGACCGGATGCTGCAGGAGTTCGAGCGGCTGCGGGAGTTCGAGGACGGCCGCTCGTCGGTGCGCCCGGACACCGAGGGGGCGGATCGCAAGCACGAGGCGATGCAGAACGCGCCCGCGCGCCCGAAGAACACGGCCGCGGTGCTGATGGACCAGGTCGCGCTGCTCGACCTCGAGGGCGACGAGCGCGAGGCGGCGGAGCTCATCGTCTACAGCCTCGACGCCCACGGCTACCTGGAGGACGGGCTCGAGGACCTGGCCCAGCGTTGGAGCGCCGAACGTCGCGACGATCCCGACGGGACGGGCGCACTGGACGAACACGGTCTCGACGAGAACGGTCACGACGAGGCCTGGCTCGAGGAGCGGGCCGAGGAGGCGGAGTCGCAAGCTGGCACGTTCACGCCGGCCGACGCGCTGCACGCCCTGCGCATCGCGCTCGGTCGCATGCGGCGCGCGCTGCATCCCGCGATCGGCGCGTCGAACCTGGCCGAGTCGCTGCGTCTGCAGTTGGAGGCGCGCGGACTGGGCGAGGACGATCTGGCCTACGACCTGGTGGACAGCCACCTCGAAGACCTCGAGAAGAACCGCCTGCCGCACATCGCGAAGGAGACCGGCGCGACGCTGGACGAGATCAAGGACGCGATCGGGATCCTGCGCGGACTCGATCCGCACCCGACCGCGGACTACGGCGACGAGATGGCGGAGACGATCATCCCCGACGTCATGGTCGAGGAGGTCGAAGGCACCTACGAGGTTCGGCTCGCGCGCCGCGGCTTGCCGTCGTTGCGCGTGTCGCCGGAGCACAAGGTCCTGATGAAGGAGACCGTGGATCGCTCGAAGGCGGTCAACGGGCGCGACGAGGCGACCGAGGCCCGCGACTGGATGCGCAAGCGACTCGAGTCCGCGCGCTGGTTCGTCGACGCGGTCGCCCAGCGTCAGAACACTCTTTTGTCCGTGGCCCAGGCGATCTTCGAGCGCCAGCAGGGCTTCCTCGAGAAGGGCGTGAAGTCGCTGGCGCCGCTGCGCATGCAGGACGTGGCCGACGCCACCAACGTCCACATTTCCACGGTCAGTCGAGCGGTGGCCGGGAAGTACGTCCAGACCCCGCGCGGGATCCTCCCGCTCAAGTACTTCTTCAACTCGGGCACCACCGACAGCGCCGGTCGAGCGACGAGCCAGGTCAGCATCCAGGAACGGCTCAAGGAGTTGGTCGAGCAGGAGGATCCGACGGAGCCGCTCTCCGACGACCAATTGGCCGCTCTCCTGCTCGAGCGCCACGGGGTCAAGATCGCGCGGCGCACGGTCACCAAGTACCGCAAGGCGCTCGATCTGCCGTCGAGCAGTCAGCGCAAGCGATTCTGAGAGGTCGCGGGTCCCGCGGGTCGCGCCGCCCGGTCCCGCGCCGCTAGACTGCTCGGCCGACAGGGCAGCGAGGGCCGAGGACCGCCGTGGAGCGGTCCCGCAAGGAACCCCTCCCGCGTCCGTTCCCCGCGACCGCACACACGATTCGAATCCCATGGCGCGCGCCACCGAGATCCGCAAGGGTCAGGTCATCGAGATGGATGGCCAACTCCTGCTCATCACCGACTACGAGCACAAGACCCCGGGCAACCTGCGGGCGATCATCAACATCAAGACCCGCAACATCGAGACCGGTCAGTCCGGTCAGATGCGGCTCGGATCGAGCGACCAGCTCGAGGTCGCGTTCCTCGACCGCAAGAAGGCCGAGTACCTCTACAAGGAGGCGAACGGCGACTTCATGTTCATGGACTCGGAGACCTACGAGCAGTTCGTCCTGACTTCGGAGCTGGTCGGCGACAAGATGGGCTACGTCAAGGAGAACGAGACCGTCGACGTCACCTACCACAACGAGCGCCCGCTGGGCATCGAGCTGCCGGCCGCCGTGGTGCTGACCGTCACGGAGTCCGAAGAGGCGGTGAAGGGCAACACGGCGACGAACGTGAAGAAGTCCGCGATCGTCGAGACCGGACTCGAGGTCAAGGTGCCGTTCCACATCAAGGTGGACGACCGCATCAAGATCAGCACGGACACGGGCGACTTCCTCAGCCGCGTCAACGACTGACCTCGGGGCGTTCGGTACGGCGTCAGGCACGAAAGTGCCACCTGCCGCGCCCAGAGGCTGCGAATCGCTGCGTCGTCGGCGGCAGGTGGCACTTTCGTGCCTGACGCCGTACCGAACGCCCTACTCGCGAACGAACACCTGCACGCCGAGGTCGCGCGACTCCACCTGGAGGGGGAAGTCCGCCACCAGCCGGCAGTCCTCGCGCAGGATCCGCAGCAGCTCGTCGCGACGTCCGTCGTTCGGCCAGTCCGAGAGGCGTTCGTGCTGGACCACGAACCACGTGCGGCGTCCGGCGTGCACCGCGTCGAGCACGCCGTCGTACGTGTACTGGTTGAGGTAGTCGAGAGCGCCGAGAGCGCGCAGATCGGTCGAGCCCGGCGCCATGTAGTACTGCCCGACGGGCGCGGCCATCCCCATCACGAGGTCCCCCGCTCGACGCTGCTCGGCCACCACGCCGAACGCTTCGCGCCAGGCCGGTCGCTCGCCGTTGCGCACCGTCAGGTAGAGGAAGGACGCGACCAACAGCGGCGCCACGAGCACCAGCACCCAGGCGATCTTCGCCGCGGGTCCGAGCAGCCGCTCACGTGACTCGCGCAGCGTCGAGAGCGGCGCGACGGCGAGCACGAAGGCCCAGGGCAGCAGCACGAAGACGTACTGCGCGCTGGTTCGCATCTGCGTCGAAGCGACGAGCGCGGCGCCCCAGCCGAACACGCTGATCAACAGGGCGATGCGAGCGCGGGCGTCGGACAGGGCGGTGAAGGCCCCGAAGAGCGCGGCGACGGCGATCGCGGGCGTCAGGTAGAAGCCACTCGAGAGGACCAGGTGCGCGGTGTTCGGGCGACCCTTCACCCGGCTCCAGGTGTCGAGCACACCCAGCGCCCACCAGCCGCCGACCCCCAGCGCCGCGACCAGGGCGGCCAACGTGACCTTCCGAACCGTTCCCTCGGCTCGCAACGGCGATCCGCGGCGCGCCAGCAGCGGCGCGGCGACGAGGCCGGGTAGCACCAACGCGGCCGAAGGGTGGGCCGTCGAAGCCACTGTCGCGACACCGAGTCCGAGCAGGACCAGGAGGGCGCGCCCGCGCTCGAAGCCGCGCAGTGCGAGCCCCGCTCCCACCAACGTCAACAGCATCGCCAAGGTGTAGAAGCGGGCGCACTGGGACCAGTACAGGTGCCAGGAGGACGCGGCGAGGAGCAGCGCCGCCACGGATCCGGCGCGCGCACCGACCAGCGGCCGCGCCGCGAAGAACAGCGCCGGAACGCACAGCCAGCCGAAGACCGCGGCGGGCAGGCGCAACTCGAGCTCGTTCGGATGGTGCCCGAGCGCCGCGAGCCATTCGGCCCAGAGTCGGTAGCCCAGTGGATTCGTCGCGTCCCGCGGGTGGACGGCGTCCGCGAACGTGAAGGCCTCGTCGATCCACAGACCCCACTCTCCGAGGCGCACGAAGCGCAGCAGTCCGACCGCCAGCGCGATCGCCAGCACGAGACGCGTCCCGGCGTCCGCGCGGTGAGCGCTCGCGGGACCGCCGATCGAGCCGGCTTCGGTTTCGGACCTCTCCATGGGGTGTGTGGCGCGGTGGACGGCCGGTGGACCGGGTGGGGCCGACGGAACGTGCCGGCGCCGAGCGGAGGGCGGCGAGACCGAAGCGGGACCCGAAGGTCCATGGCGTTGGTGTCGACGGGCTCCTGGGTCCAGAATAGCCCGCATGATCCGCCGGACCGTCCTCTGCGCCCTTCTCGGTGTCGCGTTCCTCACCAGTGGGTGTCGATTCGCTCGCCCCCAACCGGGCGTCCAGCTCTCGTCCACACCCGCGGGTGCGCGCGTCACGATCGACGGAGTCTTCAGCGGCTACGTCACGCCGGCCCGCATCGACCTCGCGACGGACGAGTGGCACGTGGTCGAGGTCGACCTCGACGGCTACGCGCCGCAGACCCGCCTGGTCGGGCCCGGTTCGCGACTGATCGCCGTCGACTGGCGGCAGTCCTCGGTGGGCGCGGTCGACACGTTCCGCTTCCCGCTCCTGTTGCCGATCGAGTCGGTCGTGCCGTTCGTGCTCGAGTCCCGCAACGCGCCCCAGCGGATCCACTTCCACCTGCGACGAGGCGGGCGGTGATCGACCCGAGAGCGGACGGAAGACTGGCGCACCTGCCCTCCCACCTGAAACTCGCACTCCTCGATCGCGACGGAACGATCCTCGACGAGACCGGCTATCTGGTCGATCCGAAGCGCGTGGTCCTGTTGCCCGGCGCGGCGCGCGCGGTCGCGCGACTGAACGCGGCGGGCGTTCCGGTCGCCGTCGTCACGAACCAGTCGGCGATCGCGCGCGGCATGCTCGACGAAGCTGGCCTCGAGCGCATCCACTCCCGGCTGGCGGACGAGTTGGCCCACGAGGAAGCGCACGTCGATCTGTGGCTGTTCGCGCCCTACCACCCCGATCACTGCGAACCGGATCCGAAGGAGGCCGAGCGGCGCAAGCCCGGAGCGGGGATGCTGCGCGAGGCTCTCGAGCACTTCGGTGTGGCGGCCGGCGACGCCGTCACGATCGGCGACAGCGATCGCGATCTGGTCGCGGGCGAGCGCGCCGGCGTGGCGAGCCTGTTGGTCCTGACGGGCAAGGGCGCGAGCGAGCTCGAACGCGCGCAGGCGCGACTCGGGCACGACCCCGCCTGTGCGCGCGATCTCGCCGAGGCCGTCGAGCTCGCGCTGGCCGCCGGGCGCTAGAGCCCCCGCGTCGACATCCCCAGCGACCGGAGCGCCCTCCGCCGCTCAGGCCAGGTAGCGCGACAGGGTCGGGCTGATGCCCTCGACCACGAAGCGCGGCAGCTTCGACCACGTGTCGCGCAGGAGCTTCGTGCGCGGGTTGGACGGGGTCAGCTTGGGCAGCTCCTGCGAGCCGATCAGACGGTAGCTGTAGTGCATCTGGGTCGGTTCGAAGCCCTGGTGCACCTTGAAACGGTAGGCGCCTGAATCGCCGCGGCTGCGACAGAAGTCGAAGCGCCGGAACCCGTGTTCGACGGCCCACTCCTGCAGCGCCATGTACATGAAGTTGCTGGCGCTCAGTTCGCGGTCCGCTCCGGGCGCCGTGCCCGAGTAGTAGGCGATCAGCGTGTCGCCGTCCGCGAACGACATGACGGCCGACACCGGTGTGCGGTCCTTGTGCACGAGGTGCACGAAGACGTGCTCGCCGAAGGCCGCCAGCAGGTGACGGAAGAGTCGCGGCGGGAGCGCGGGCGAACCCAGCGCGCGCTTGTTCTCGAGGAACAGGCGGTAGAGGTCCTCCACGTACCAAGGACCCTCGGCCAACTCGAGGCCGTGCTTGGTGCGGGCCTTGCGTGCCTCCGCGCGCGACTTCTTCGGCATCTGCGCGAGCACGCCTTCGGGCGTGTCCGGCAGGTCGCGAACGAACGTCGAGTAGAGCTCCGAGCGGGCCCAGTCCTCGGTGCCCGGCGGGGCCACGATCGTGCGCAGTTCCAGGCGCTTGACGCCGTCCGCCCGGGCTCCGCGTTCGGCCTCCACGACCAACGCGCGCGTGATCGCCTCGTCGTTCGCGAGCGGGCCGCCGTAGACCGAGTAGGGCACCGAGACCCAGTTGCGTCCGAAGGGCAGGCTGCGCACACGCATGAGCGGCAGCACCCCCACGAGTTCGTCACCGGCGAACGCGCCGAGCCCGCGCGGGACCGCGCTCAACACGTCGGTGACGACGCGCTGCCAGGTCGACGCGTGGAACATGGTTCCGGACGGGGCCGCGGCGACGAAGGCGTCCCTGGCCTCGTCGTGCTCGGGGCCCAGCCGGCGAATCTCGAATCCCGCGCTCATTCGTAGATCCGCTCGATCCGGTACTCCTTCAGGTTCTTCGCCTGGCTGTAGATGATGATCTCACCCACCAGGCCGAAGCCGATGATCTGCACGCCGAGCACGATCAACAGAACCCCCAACGTCAGGAGCGGGCGATCGCCCACCGGCTCGGTGTAGATGTACTTCTCGACGGCCATGTAGGTGCAGATCGCACTGCCGATCCCCGAGAAGATGCCGCCCAGCGTTCCGAAGAAGCGCAGCGGCTTCAGCGTGAACTTGGTCAGGAACATCACCCCCATGATGTCCAGGAAGCGCCGCAGGTAGACGCCCAGGCCGAAGAAGCCGGCCTTGCCCCACTCCTTCAGGTGGCGCACCTTGATCTCCTCGACCGTGAACCCCTGACGGAAGGCCATCACGGGCAGGAAGCGGTACATGTCGCCGTAGATCGAGATGTCGTCGAGCACCTCGCGCTTCATCGCACGGAAGTAGCAGTTCAGGTCGTGGAACTGGCCGCGGATGATCTGACGGATGACCCAGTTGAAGAAGACCGACTGCGCGCGGTTGAGGACCGGGTCCACGCGCGGACTGCGCCACGGGATGACGAAGTCGACGGCCGGCGCGTCGTCGCTGCCGTCGAGCGCCGCGAGCATCGGCCCGAGTTCGAGCGGATCGATCTGCACGTACTGCGGCGACGTCAGGATGTAGCGGCCGCTGGCGCGCTCGTAGCCGGCCGTGAGGCACACGGATTCGCCGAACGCGCTCTTGAACAGGATCGTCTTGATCTGCGAGCCGCGCTCCTCGCGCAATTCCTGCACAACCTGCCAGGCGCGTCCCTCCACCCCGTCGAAGACGAAGATGATCTCCCAGCTGCGGCCCTGGCGGTCGAGCTCCTCGCCGAGCGCCTTCGCCACGTCGCGGACCTCGGCCTCGGGGCTCTGGACCGGAACGATGACGGTCACGTCGATGTAGCCCTCGGAGTCGAGGGGCAGTTCGACCGGTCCGGGGTGCGGAGGTCGGTTCGAGTCGTGCCGCGAGGGGATCGAGGCGTCCGTCGTGTCGGGGTGGGCGCTCATGGGGCGTTCAGTGCAGCTCGTTGAGGAGGCGGTCCAACGTGCCTCGCTTGTGCATGCCGCTGGCCTTGACCGCCAGCTCTCCGAGCAACCCGAGCAGGGCGAAGTAGACGACGAGCATCATCAGGAGGATGACGATCGAGACGACGGGGAGCTCCCAGCGGTTGAAGGACGCGAGAGCGCTGGCATCGCCTTGGAACGCGTTTTCGACGCCGATCAGGCCGACGAGGACGAAGAACAGGGCGAACAGGAAGAAGGTCAGCGAGAGCACGCCGAAGTAGTGCAGCGGACGCTGCGAGAACTGGGCGATGAGTTTGATCGAGAGCAGGTCGAGCAGCACGCGCGTGGCGCGCGAGAGTCCGTACTTGCTGCTGCCGAAGCGCCGCGAGCGGTGGTTCACCTCCATCTCGGTGACGCGCGCACCGGCGCCGGCGTACACGACGGGCAGGAAGCGGTGCTGGTCCGAGTACAGCGACACGCCGCGCAGGACCTGGGCCCGGAAGACCTTGAGCGTGCAGCCCGTGTCGTGGATCGAGACGCCGGTGTAGAGACCGATCAGGCGGTTGGCGACGATCGACGGGAGGCGCCGCAGCAGGAACCCGTCCTCGCGCTTGCGCCGCCAGCCAGCGACGATGTCCCAGCCTTCCTCGAGCTTCTTCACCATCGCCGGGATGTCGGCCGGATCGTTCTGCAGGTCGCCGTCGAGGGTCACGACCAGTTCACCGCGCGCGTGGTCGAACCCCGCCGCCATGCCCGCCGTCTGTCCGAAGTTGCGCCGGAAGCGCACGATGCGGATGTGGCGATCCTGGCGCCGCAGCTCGAGCAGGACCCGCAGCGATCCGTCGGTCGAGCAGTCGTCCACGAACAGGATCTCGTAGGAGACCCCCATCGACGACAGGGCCCGCGTCAACTCCTCCGTGAGCGGGCGCAGGCTCTCGGCCTCGTTGTAGACGGGCACGACCGCGCTGATGCGGATCGGCTCGGGGCTGGAGGGGACGGGAGCGGTTTCGGTCACGTGGCGCGGGGAGCGATTGGACGCGGCCAGGGTAGCGGATCGGATCCCGGGGCCCTCGGACTCGAGTTCCGACCGCTTTCGTGTCGAAGAAAAGCGACACGCGCCGCGCTCGTGGGACCTCGGTCCGTGCGCGTCGTCGCCGAACAGAGCCGGTCCCCACCGCATCCATCGCCCCACCATGCACAGTCCCCGCGTCCTGCTCGCCGATCCCGATCCCCGCGCCTGGGGCGACCTCGCCGAGCGCCTCGAGGCGGCCGGCTTCGAGGTGGCGCTCGAGACGGCTTCCGATCGACTCGAGACCCGACTGGGCGAAGAGCGCTTCGACGTGCTCCTCGCGGAGCTCCAGATGCTCGGACGGCGCGTCCTGGACGTCGCGCGCAGTTCGCCGGGACGGCCCGAGGTGATGCTCCTCGACACCTTCGGCGACGAGGGCGACGGATCGGCCGCGATGCGTGCCGGGGCCTTCGACGTCCTCCCGCGACCCGCATCCACCGAGCAGTGCCTGGTCGGGGTGCAGCGCGCACTCGAGGCGCGATCGGTCGAGAACGAGAACCGCCGTCTGCGACGCGAGACGAGCGAGGGCCGGGGACTGGGGCACGTGGTCACACGCGAGCCGCGTATGCAGCGCGCACTCGATCTGGTGCGCACGGTGGCCGACACGCGCGTCACGCTCCTGATCGAGGGCGAGAGCGGCACGGGCAAGACGATGGTGGCGCGCGCGTTGCACGACGCGTCGCCCCGGGCGGACAAGCCCTTCGTGGTGGTGAACTGCGGCGCCCTGCCCGACGCTCTGCTCGAGAGCGAGCTGTTCGGCCACGTGAAGGGCGCCTTCACCGGTGCGGTCGCCGATCGCGTCGGTCGCTTCGAGGCGGCCGACGGCGGGACGCTGTTCCTCGACGAGATCAACTCCGCGTCCCTGGACCTGCAGGTCAAGCTGCTGAGGGCCATCGAGTCGGGCGAGTTCGAGCCCCTCGGCGGCCGACGGACCGTCTCGGTGGACGTGCGGATCGTGGCGGCCTCGAACCGCTCGCTGACCGAGGAGGTCGCGGCCGAA
The DNA here is from genome assembly GCA_007750655.1 of Rohdeia mirabilis. Lineage (GTDB taxonomy): Bacteria > Planctomycetota > UBA1135 > UBA1135 > Rohdeia > Rohdeia mirabilis. The sequence continues at coordinate 2,682,132 of CP036290.1, read as the reverse complement.
CGCTTTCGCGACGACCTCTACTGGCGGCTCAAGGTCGTCGCCGTCGAGCTGCCGGCGCTGCGCGAGCGGCCCGCGGACGTGGTCGACCTGGCCGAGCGCTTCGTGGCCGCGGCGGCGGCGGACCACGGGCGCGGCGACAAGGAACTCTCCGCCGCTGCCCTGGCCGCGCTCCTGGCGCACCCCTGGCCCGGCAACGTGCGCGAGCTGCGGCACGCCCTCGAGCGCGCGGTGCTGGTGGCGCCGGGTCGCACGATCGAGGTCGAGCACCTGCCGCCCGAGCTGTCCGGGCCCGGTGGAGCGCGGGCGGGATCGGCGCGCGTCGACGGGCCCACTGCCCGGCACGAGCCGCGGTCGGCGGGTCCGCTCGCTGCATGCGACCGGCGCCCCGAGGCCCCTTCCCCGATGCCGCAGGCGCGGGACTTCGACGCCGTCGAGCTCGGTCCGCTCAAGGAGATGTTGGCCGGGCCCGAGCGGCGCTTCATCGAACGCGCGCTCGAGGCGGTCGGCGGGTCCCGCAAGCGCGCTGCGGCCCTGCTCGACATCAACCGGGGCACGCTGTTCAACAAGATGCGGCGTTACCGTCTCCTGTCCCCGCCCTCCGGACGCGACGCGCGCCCCGGGCACGACACGAACGATCGATGAGACGCCTCCCCTGGATCCTGCTGGTCGCCGTCATCGGACTGGCCGTCGTCCTCCTGCGCCACGTGAGTGGGAACGTGGGGATGGGGGCGGCCGAGCTCCTGGCGTCCGCCCGCGAAGAAGTGGCGGCCGAGGGCGGAGCCGCCCAGACCGGCCTCGTCCTGCGCAAGCTCGGAACGGCGCTCGACCTGGCCCGCGCGAACGACGATCGCGAGCTGACCGAAGCGATCCTGGTCGAGCGCGCGAAGCTGCTCCGGGCGCGCGGCGCGTACCCCGCGTCGCGCCAGGACTACGAGGCGCTCCTGGCGCTCGAGCCGAAGGACCCGATCCCCTACCGCGCGGCGCTGCTCGAGCTCGACGTGGCGGCCGGTAACTGGGAGCGCGCGATCGAGACGAGCACCGAGTTCCTCGCGGAACGCAGCAACGACTGGCGCGCACTGACCGTGCTCGGGCGCGCCTGCGACGAAGGTGCGGACGAGAAGTTCGAGGAGGTCGACGGACGTCTGCGTGCGGTCCTGACCGAGGCCGCCTACGAACGCGCGAGCATCCTCGTCGCGCAGGTCCTGAACCTGCCCGTCGGATCACCGGAGCAGGTGCGCGCGTACGACGACCTGATCAGCGTGTTCACCGACGACGGCGTGCTCCTGCCGGGTGGTTTCGACGAGCAACTGACGACGATCGCCGAGTTGCACGCGCGGGCGCGCGCCGCCCACGCCGCGAGCGCGGGCATGGGCTTCAACTCGTACGCGGCGGCCAGCCTGGTCAAGTCGTTGCTCCGTGCGCGCCTGTTCGAACAGGCGGCGTTCATGGCGGAGTACGCCCTCGAGCAACGGGCCTATGTCGCGTCCAACGTCGAGTTCGTCCGACTGGCCCTCGACCTGATGCTGAGTACGGGCCGCGTGACCGAAGCCGGAGCGTTCGCGGAGCGCTGGTACATCGATCGCGGCACGGGCTACATCGACATGTTCACCTACAAGGAGCTGGGGCGCGCGCTCTACGCCGGTCAGCGTTGGGAGACCCTCCTGCTCCTGGGTCGGCAGTACCACGAACTGGCGCCGCGCGGGCCGTTCGTGAGGGAGCACCGGGACGCCGCCAGCTTCTACGTCGGCATGGCCAGTTGGGAGCTCGGCGACACCGAGACCTGCGAGCGCTACCTGTCGAACCTGCGCGCACCGGAAGCGGTTCTCTCGATCCCCGGTGGCTTCACCGCCGCGTTCAAGATCCTCGCCCAGCTCGCGCGCGAGTCCGGTCGCACGAACGACGAACTGGCGCTGCTCCTTTGGATGTGCCAGCGCGACCCCGTCGCGGCCGGGGACTCCTGGCTGCGAGCGGCCGATCTGCAGGATCGCGTGGAGGGCGACGTCGAGGCGGCGCTCGTGACCCTGACGAACGGCATTCGGGCCCATCCGGAGCGCGCCGCCGAGTGGTTCGTGCGCTGGCGCGAGATGGCCCAGGTGGCCTTCGACCGTCGCGGTCGCAACATCGGCGTGATCGCAGCGGACGTGGCCGACGGCCGCATCGCTCCGAACGAGCTCTTGATCACACAGTCCGACACGGTGCTCCTGATCGAGCACCTGCTGGAGACGAAGCGCGCTTCGACGGCGCGCTACATGTCGATCCTGCTCAGCACCGAACTCGAGAACTTTGCGCCGCTGGTCGCGATCCAGATGCGCGCGTGCCAGGCCATCGGCCGACTCGACGAGGCGCGCGACCACGCGGTGCGGCTCCTCGCCTGGGGCTATGCGAGCGACGACGTGGACTCGTTCCTGCGGCGCGAGTGGTCGCGGGGCGAAGTCTCCGCCGAGCGCGTCCACGACGTGATCCGCGGCGCGTCGACCGAGCTCGCGACGCTGTTCTTCCTGAGCGGCTTGCTCGAGCAGGGCGAACCGGAACGCGCGCTCGTCGAGCTCTCGCGTTGGCGGCGCGCGCACCCCGACGCACGGGGCTCGGCGCTGGTCGAGCTCGGCGCGCGTGCCCTGCTCGACCTCGATCGCCCGGCGGAGGCCTGGGACGAACTGTTGACGCTGGAGCCCGACAGCGGCGCCTACGCCAACTCCGTCGAGCTGCATGCGCGAGCGCTGATGGGCGCACCGACGCAGGAGCGCTTCGAGATCCTGCGCGAGCGACTCTCCGCGATCGAGTCGCTCGACGTGGCGCGGCGCGTGACGCTGGCGCGCGTGCTGTTGGCGGGCGGACGGCCGGCCTGGTCGCTCGAATTGCTCGACGGGCTGCGCTCGAGCGAAGTTGCCGTCAACGCCGAACTGTTCGACGTGCGAGCACTCGCCTCGATGGCGCTCGGACGCACCGCCGAAGGTTTCGAGTTCCTCGAACGCAGTCGCGCGTTCGGCGACGAGGAGCACGTCACGTTGCTCGAACTTCTGTTCACGGCCGGGACCGGCGACGACGATGCACGGGCCGAGATCGCGAACGAGGTCGAGTTGCGATCGCGACCGGCGATCGAACGCTGTGCGTTGGCGATCCTGCGCGACGACCCGATCCTGATGCGCGCGCTCCTGCCGACCAAGCCCCCCGCCCGCGTGGATCGCCTCATGTGGTCCGCCCTCGCTCGCATCGCGGATCCGACGACGGACCCGCTGCCCGAGCTCGCTCTCGAACCGGTCGTGGCGGCCGAGTTCGAGCGGGCCTTCGGCGGACCGATCACCGAGCGGGAACCGCAGTACCGCTTCGCCGCGGCGATCCTCGCGGCGGGCAGCGAGCAGCTCACGCCCTGGCTGGGATTCACGCTCGGTCGTCTCGACGCGCGCGAAGGTCTCTGGCAGGGCTACTTCGCCTGGCGCCTCGCGCGCGTGCGCGCCTCGGAGGATCGCGCGCTGCGAGCCGGACTCGACCTGGTCGGCTCGTTCCCCGGGCTCGACGACGTCTGGTTCGAGCTGGCCAACGCGGCCCGCCGTCGACCCACTGCACCCGCGGTCCTCGCGTCGCTCGAGAGCTGGTTCCTGCGCCCGGTTGCCACGTTCGCCGATCCTGCCGAACCGCCGAGCCTGGTGCGGATCGCCCGCGCGTTGGCACTCGCCTCGACCGGCCGCGCGCCCGAAGCCGCCGAGGAAGCGCTGGCTGCCAGTGGCCCCGAAGTCGATCACCCCTTGGTCCAGCTGATCGCGGCGCGCCTGGCACGGGACGTCGAACGCCACGCCCCCGCGCGCGAGCGTTACGTGCGCGCGCTCGAGACCACGCCCGAGTCCGGCGCGCCCGCGGTGTTGGCGGAGTACCTCGGCTACCTCGACGAGTTGGTCGGGTCCGGCGTCATCCACGCTCGCGAGCAGGCGGAAACCATCGTCGGCCTCGGTTCGCTCTACCCGAGCGACCAGGCGCTCGCCGCGCACCGCGCGCTCTCGGTGGTGTCGCTGTGGCGCGCGACGTCGACCGATGCCGGGCTCACGGAACAGCGCGAGGGCCTGGTGTCGATCAGGTCCGAGCTGGAAGCGCTCTTGACCGACAGGTTGCGGCGTTCGGGCCAGCCGCTCGAACGCGGCGCGGCCGAGGTCTGGGCGAAGGCGCTCGCGCTGCTCGACCCCGATGCGGGTGCCGACCTGATCGCGAACGAGCTGGAACGCGGACCGACGCGCGTCGATCTCTGGATCCACCATCTCGACCTGCTCGAGGCGGCGGCGCGCCTCGACGAGGCCGACGAACTCTCTGCGCGTCTGTCGTCGACGCTCGCAGCGCCGCGCATGACCCTGTGGCGCGCGCGCTTCGTGATGCGCCACCGCGCGGCAGATGGCGGCGCCGAGGAGGCTCGTGCGCTGCTCGAGTTCGCACCGCCCGGCTTCAGCGGGAGCGCCGAGACGCGACTGCGCCTGGCCATGCTGGACGGGGACGAGGCGGAGGCGCGGCGCTGGGCGACGGAGCTGTGGAGCGCGCAGGCGACGACTCCCGACGCGGCTCGCAGCGCCGAACTGGTGGCGCGGGTGCTCCTGACGCTGGACGAGCCCGAGGACCGTCGAGTGGCGCAAGACGTGATCCAGGCAGGACTCGCGTCGCATGCGAGTCTGGTGGAGTCGACGCTGCTCGGACTGCTCGCGCCCTTGGCGGGTCTGTCGCGCTGATCGGGACCGGACGGCGGCCGAAACCGTCGGCCGCGCGGCGGGTATCCTGGGGCAGCCCGGCGCGTACGTCGGGCGTTCGTTCGTCGGCCCCGCCGCCTTTCCGCGCCGATCCCCGGTGGATCGGCCGGGCCCGGTGCAGGCGGGGCCGGTGCGTACCCGTGCGCATCGCGCTCGACCACGCTGCGTCGCTCGCTGTGCCGGATCCGGCCTCGGGTCCGGGCACGATCGCGGTCCCAAGGGCCCGCCGAACGGTCGCGCACCCCCCACTCTCGTCACTCTCCAAGCCGTCCACTCCCTCGATGTTCGATCGTTCCTTCCGCCTCGCCATCCGCCCCGCGTTCGTCGCCGGACCGCTCGCCCTCGGCCTCTGCGTCGCACCGGCCTCCGCCCAGTCGATCGTCCACCAGATCAACGGCCCGAACAACGCCCGCTACGGGCAGTCCGTCGATCTGCTCGGCGACCTCGACGGTGACGGTCGCTCCGAGATCATGGTCGGCGCGTGGCTCGACGTGAACAACGGCCTCAACGGCTCGGGCACGGTGCACGTGCTGCGGGGCGTCGACGCTTCTTCGCTCTACGAGATCAACGGTTCGGGAACGGGTGACCACATGGGCTTCGGCTCGAGCCGCGCCGGCGACGTGAACGGCGACGGCGTGCCCGACATCTGTGCCGCGGCGGACGAGGACGACGTTCCGGGTCCGGGCAACAACGCCGGTAGCGCGCGCCTCGTCTCGGGCATCGACGGCAGCACCATCCGCGAGCTGAGCGGCCAGAGCGCCAACGATCTCTTCGGCTGGTACACGGCGCCCTGCGGCGACGTGAACGGCGACGGCTTCGACGACGTGGCCGTCGGCTCGCTGAGCGACACCACCGGTGCGACCGGGAACGGCAGCGTGCGGGTCTACTCCGGTATCGACGGGGCCGAACTCCACGTCTTCCGCGCGCCGGCTGGCGTCAGCAACTTCGGCAGCGTCCTCGGCTACCTGGGCGACGCGAACGCCGACGGATTCGACGACGTCCTGGTCTCCAGCCCGAGCGAACGCGCGGTCTACGTCTACTCCGGGATCGACGGATCGCAGCTGCACCGCATCGCGAGTCCGAGCACCCAGGACCTGTTCGGCGCGGGCGTGGACGGGGGGATCGACGTCGACGACGACGGTCACGCCGACATCCTCGTCGGAGCGCCCGGCGACGACCAGCAGTCGTCGAACTCCGGCGCGGTCTACGTCTTCTCGGGCGACACGGGCGCGCAGATCACGAAGATCACCCTCGCCGGTGCCGGCAAGCGCCTCGGAACCAAGGTGCGTGGCGGCGGTGACGTCGACGGCGACGGCTACATCGACTTCGTCGCCAGTGCCACGCTGGCGGACAACGGCCTGAACAACAGCGGCCGCGTGTACGCGTTCTCCGGCAAGAACCTGCAGCTGATCCGCGGCGTCGGTGGACCGGCCGCCAACTGGCAGATCGGCAACCAACTGGGCGGCGGCTTCGACGTGGACGGCGACGGTCTCGCCGACGCGGTGGCCGGCGCGGTCAACGTGGATGCCGCCGTGGTCGTGAGCTTCCGCCCGATCGGTGTGACCCTGTTCGGCAACGGCACCGTCGCCTGCGGCGGACGGACGCTGCTCAGCACGCGCAGCGTGCCCCGCGTGGGGGCCAGCGGATTCGGCCTCATCGGCAGCGGCGTCGCTCCTGGCTCGCCGGTCTACCTCGCGTTGAGTGGCGGCGCACTGGCTTCCCCGGTGCCGCTCGCCGGTGGAGACCTGGCCGCCCACATCGACCTCGGTCTGCTCGTCGGCACCTACTTCACCGTCGCCGACGGCAAGGGCTCGTTCGACCTGTCCTTCCCCATCCCGAGCGATCCGGGGCTCGCCGGGGCACTGGCCTACTTCCAGGGCATCGGTGCGGCGCCTGCGGGCTGCGGACAGGTGTTCGTCACCACCAACGGACTCGAACTCGACGTCCAGCCCTGAGCGGCAACCGTCGGGAGCGAACGGCAAAGGCGCGGCTCGGCTCTCAGAGCCAGCCGCGCTCGCCGAGGACCTCACCCAGCCCCGCGAAGGGCTGCGCGGCGAGCAGGGCGTCGAGGCGCGCGAGCGTGCGATCCAGGTTGAGGTAGTGGCGCAGCTTCTTCAGCGCCGGTGCCGGAACGCGCGGTTGCTTCGGATCGAACTCCCACGGGTGCAGGTAGAGGTTCGCCGGGTGCCCCGCGCGTCGGACGCTGCGCACGGCCATGCGCGTCGCCCATCCCGGGAGCAGTCGGAAGTAGCCGCCGCCTCCGACCGGGAGGTTGCGACCCGCCGCGCGCAGCGTGCTGACCGGGAACTCGACGAGTGATCCAGCGTCGGTCTCGATGCGGCTGATGCCGGGCTCGAAGTCCGGGATGCCGTAGGTCGGGTGCGAGATCGGATGGATGCTCGAGTCGTAGCGGTAGCCGCGCTCGATCAACACGTCGACGGCCCAGAAGGTCTCGCGCGTCAGCGTGAAGGTCGATGCGCGAAAGCCCGTCGGCCGCGGCGCGCCGGCCGCGACCAGTGCCTTCTCGGTGCGCTCGAGGTCCGCGGCCAAGGACGCGCGGTCGAGGTCGAACAGGAAGGTGTGCTCGTAGCCGTGGCTCTGGACCTCGTGGCCGCCGTCGAGACAGGCGCGCACGAGGTCGGGGCGGCGTTCGGCCACCCAGCCCAGGAAGAAGAACGTGGCGCGCGCATCCCGGCGCGCCAGACACTCGAGGATCGCGTCCATCCCGCGATCGATACGCGAGTCGACGTGTTCCCAGTCGTCGCGCGCGTAGTGCTCGCGCAGGTTGGCGACCTGGAAGAACTCCTCGACGTCGAAGGAGATCGCGTTCAGTCGCGAGGTCGTGGTGGAGCTCATGCGCTGTTCCTCACGGCGTTCGAGCGGGTGTCCAGCGGGCGGCGTTCCTCGAGGGCGCCGATGGTGCGCGCTTCGTCGAGCACGCGCCGCGCATTGGCCTCCCAGGTCAGACCCTGCACGTCGATCTGACGGCGGGCCTCGTCGCCCAGGCGGCGGCGCAGGTCGCCGTCCCCCGCCAGTCGCACCAGCGCCGCGGCGAACGCATCGGCGTCCCCGGGAGCGACCAGGAGAGCCTCGCGTTCGTGCACGAGCACCTCGCGCAGGTTGGGTTGGTCCGGCGCGATGGTCGGCAGTCCGGCCGCCATGTACTCGTGCAGTTTGAGCGGCGAGGCGTAGGCGTTGATCGCGGGAACCAACGCCACGTCGAAGGCCGGCAGCACCGCGGGGATCGCCGCGTGGCGCCTGGGGCCGGCGAAGTGCACGCGGTCGGTCACGCCGTGTGCGCTGGCGCTGGCCTCGAGCTCGGCGCGCGCGGGGCCGTCGCCCACGAGCACCAGCCGCGCGTGCGCCAGTTCCGGCGCGGCCAGCGCGGCGATCGCCAGGTCCAGTCGGTGCCAGGTGCGGTAGTAGCCGACGAAGCCGAGCACCACCTCGTCGCTGTCGTCGGCGGGCCCGCCGAGTCCCAGGTCCTCGCGTGCGCGCGCGCGGGCGCCGGCGTCGCCGGGCGCCGCGTACTGGTCGGGGTGCACGCCGTTGGGCGTCACGATCACGCGCTCGCGCGGCGCGCCGAGGTCGACCAAGAGGTCGCGCAGGACACCGGTGACCGCGCAGATGCGATCGGCGTTCTCGAGCACGTGGCGCTCGGAGCGGCGCGCGAGTCCCTCGAACGACAGGCCGCGCGTGCGCTCCAGCTCGTCGACGAGCGGCGAGTTCACCTCGAGGAACAGCGGACGGCCGCAGCGCCGCGCGGCTGCGACGCCGCCGACGTTCCCGAACGCGTAGCGCTCGTAGATGAAGTGCGGATCGAAGTCGCGGGCTGCCGCCAGGAGGCGCCGGCGAGCCAGTCCGGAGTAGCCGTGCTCCATCAGCTCGCGCACGAAACGCGGCGCCGAACCGACGAGCGACCAACCGCCCTTCTCGTCCGCGTTCGAAGGCGTCGGCTCGGGCTGTTCGGTGTCGCGCCGCACCAGCCCCACTTCGCGCACGTCGGCCCCCACGGCGGCGAAGGCCCGCAGCATGGCGCGGATGTGCACCGCTTGCCCGTCCTCGGCGGCGGTCCGGTGGTGGTAGAGGATGCGGGGAGCGGTCACGGGTGACTGGCGGTTCGAAGAACCTCGTCCAGATGCTCTTCCAGTCGGTCGAGACAGGCCTCCCACGTGAGCCCGACCACGGACTCGCGCAGGCTCGCGGCCGACGGCGGCGACGCTAGGAGTTCGGCCAGGGCACGTCCGATGTCGGCCGGATCGCGCGACGTCACCAGGGCACCGGGGAGCTCGGCCAGGAGTTCGCCGGTTCCTCCCGCCTGGGTGGCCAGAACGGGCGTGCCGCTCGCGAGGGCCTCGAGGACCACGTTCGGGCGGCCCTCGCGGTGGCTGGTCAGCAGCAGGGCATCGGCGGCTCGGTACCAGGTCGCGAGCTCCTCCGGACGCACCTCGCCCCGCAGCTCGACCCGTTCGCCGAGCCCGGCTTCGGCGGCGGCGCGCTCGACGTCCCGGTCGAGCGGTCCGCGTCCGAGGAACACGAGGCGCGCGTCGGGCGGCGCACCGAGGCGGAAGCTCTCGAGGGCGAGCAGCGGATCCTTGCGCGCGATCAGGTGCCCGACGACGAGCACGAGCGGCCCGGATCCTCGTACGCCGCGTTCCGCTCGTCCGAGCGCGGCGCGCGCCTCGTCCGCGGAGCCCGGCGTGAAGGCGTCGAGATCGACTCCGTTGGGGACGAGCACGCCGACGCCCGGACGACCGGCGACGCGGTCCATGGCGTCGACCAGGTCCTGGGACACGGCGGTCCAGTGGCCGGCGGCGCGCAGTGCGGCGCCGAGTGGCTCGCCGAGGCCCGCTTCGCCCGCCACCTGCAGCACGTCGCTCCCGCGCCCGTTGACCACGCACGGGATCCCCGACTCGCGCAGGCCGTGCGCGGCGATCGCGGCGGGCCAGGCGTAGTCGCAGACGACGACGTCGACGGTGCCGAAGTGCTTCAGTCCGCGCAGTCCGGTGCGGGCGAAGCGTTCGGCGTTGCCGAGCGGCCAGCGCGGCAGGTGGACGTAGCGCGGCCGATAGACCTCGAACCCGTCGCGTTCCTCGAACGTCGGCATCGCTCGGAAGTCCGAGCGCGCTCCGTTGGCGAAGGGACGCGGCGCGTGCGGGACCGGTTGGAGGACGTGGACCGCGTGCCCACGTGCCGCCATGCGCTCCCATCGGCGCAGGGCGAAGATGCCTTCACGCGGCCGCGGCGGACTGGGGAACAGGCTGGTCAGGACGCAGATCTTCACGGACCGACAGGCTACGCGAAGCCGGGGATCGAGCCCCCCCACCGCTGGGCGCGCGGTTGCACGAGGGGGTCCGCGCGGCGCTCCCGTCGGTGCGGAGATCCGCGCTGGATCGCCGCCGGCCGGTGCGGGCCGAATCAGTCGGCCAGCGACTCCTCGACGGCGTGGCGCGTACGCCAGTGCTCGAGGACGATGAGGCTCCACAGGAGGCGCCCGTGGTCGCGAGCGCCGCGCACGTGGTCCTCGAGCGCCGTCGTCAGCGCGCGGCGGTCGAACCAGGTCTCGGGCAGTTCGTTCACGGCGCGGCGCGCGGTGGCGGCGAGCGGCCCCGCCAACCAGGGTCGCAGAGGCGTGTCGAAGCCGCGCTTCGTGCCGTCCAGGATCTCGCTCGGCAGGCGCTGGCGCAGGGCTTCGCGCAGGGCGTGCTTGCCGCGGCCACTGACGACCTTGTGGTTCGCGGGCAGGACCAGGTGCGCCTCGACGAAGCGGTGGTCGAGGATCGGCACGCGCACCTCGAGGCCGACACCCATCGATGCGCGGTCGACCTTGGTGAGGATCTGCTCGGGGAGCTGCGTGGCGAAGTCGGCGAACTGCGCACGGAAGAGCGTGTCGTCGGTGTTCGGGCGCCGATAGGCGGTCGCCCAGCGCTCGAACGGGTCGTGCGCGACCAGCTCGCGTGCGAGGTCCGTGGCCAACACGGCGTGCACGTCGCCGAGTGCCAGCTGGCTGACGCTGCGGTGGTAGGCGCGCGCGGGATCGTCGCCGAGGTTGGTCAGGAACGTCTTGCCGCGCAGCCAGCGCGGTGCGCGGTCGAGCTTCGGATACAGGCCGCCCGCGAAGCCAGCCAGGCCGCGTCCGAGCGGTCCGATGGAGCGGCGCAGACGGTTCTCCGCCACGTCGTGCACGTAGCGCCGGTAGCCGCCGAAGATCTCGTCGCCGCCGTCGCCGGACAGGGCCACCGTGACGTGTTCGCGAGCCGCTCGGGACACGAGCAGCGTCGGGACGTCGGAGGGGTCGGCGTGCGGCTCGTCGAAGAACCAGGCCAACTCGTCCAACTGCGCGGCGGGTTCGGGTTCGAGCACCGAGGTGTGGTGCACGAGGCCCAGGCGCTTCGCCGTCGACCGGGCGAGGTCGAGTTCGTCGTGGCTGCGCTCGCGGAAGCCGACCGAACAGGCGATGACCGGGTCCTTCGCGCGCCGCACCATCGCGTCGACGACGGCGGTCGAGTCGACGCCGCCCGAGAGGAACGCGCCGAGCGGGACGTCCGCCACCATGCGATCCGCCACGACGGTGTCGAAGAGTTCGAGCAGGCGCTCGGACAGGCGCTCGGGTGCTTCGTCGGCCGGTTCGGTGGGCGGCGACCACCAGCGCGTGATGCGCGGCGCGTCCCAGCCCTCCTCCCATTCGAGGCGGCAGCCGGGCTCCAATCGTCCGATGCCGTCCCAGGCCGACTCGGGTCCGTCGACGTAGCCGTGGCACAGGAAGTCGACCAGCGAACGCGCGCGCAGACGGCGTCGCCCCACTCCGGCGGCGAGCAGCGCCTTGGGTTCGGAGGCGAACCACAGGCGGCCGTCGCTCACGCACCAGAACATGGGCTTGATGCCGAGTCGGTCGCGGACGAGCACGGCCTTCGTGCGCCCCGAGCTGGCGTCGATGACGCACGACGCGAACATGCCGATCAGCGAGCTCGCGAAGTCGGCGCCGCGTTCGCGATAGAGGTTCGGCACCACCTCGCAGTCCGAGTGCGAGCGGAACGTCGTCCCGCGCGCTTCGAGCCCGCGCCGCAGCTCGACGTGGTTGTAGATCTCGCCGTTCGTGCACGAGATCAACGCGCCGTCCTCGAGGCTGAACGGTTGGGCCCCGCCTTCGAGATCGATGATCGACAGGCGGCGGAAGGCGAGTGCTCCGCCGCGGCCGAGCACCGTGCGCCCGTCGTCGGGCCCGCGGTGACTCAGGGTCTCGCGCGCACGATCGAGCAGGCCCGCCTCGGGCGGGGTCGAGCCGACAGCGAACGCGACGCCGATGTAGCCACACATTGCGGTTGATCTCCCCTTAGTTCGCGAAGCCGTGGCTGGATGGCACAGGGAGCGGGCGACCGAACCCGCGCTCGCCGACGAAGCGCACGGGTTCGAGCGTCCCGGCCTTGCGCGCGGGGTACTTGATCGGATCGTCGAGGTCCTTCTGCGCCATGCGCCCGAAGATCAGGATCAGCGCGACCCAGTGGTAGAAGAGGTCGAAGTGGGCACGGTTGAGGAAGGTCGAGCCGACCACGAAGGCGGCCATCGAGGCCTCGAACATCGTCGCGTACTCGACGATCCAGCTCGTCCTGAAGTGCTTGCGGGCACGGGCCCGCACGCGCCAGATCGTGATGAACGACATTCCGATCAGGCTCAGGTACAGCAGCAGTGCGGGCGTGCCGGTCTCGGCCCAGATCTGCAGGTAGGAATTGTGGGCCACGAAGATGTCCTTGCCGTCCATCTCCGAGGGTGTGGGATCGGGCTGGTAGTCGAGGTACCGCTCGCGGAAGTTGTACATCCCCACCCCGAGCAGAGGGTTGTCGGTCGCCATACGGATCGCGACCGCCCACGAACGGAAGCGTGCGTTGGCGGAACCATCCTCCTCGTAGTCGGCGATCGAGGCGAAGCGCTCGCGCATCTCGGAGGGCATGGCGACGATGGCGATCGGCAGGGCGAGGATGCTCAGTGCAATGGCGGCGGCGCGGTGCTTGGAACGCCAGACCAGCACGCCGATCGCGGCCCCCATCGACAGGAGTCCGCCGCGCGAGTGCGTCAGCAGCACGGTCAGCATCGTCAATGGCACACAGACCAGGAACGCGCGCCGCAGGACCAAACGCTTCTCCACCGTGCCGATGCACCACAGCATCGGAATGGCCATCGAGAGGGCCAAAGAGAAGTCGTTGTTGTCCAACATCAGGCCACCCGGACCCCGCAGGATCGGGGACTGACCGAGGGTCATGATTCCCCAGATGCCGTTCTTGACGCCGTAGAAGCCGAACGAGAGCGCGATGACCCAGATCAGCAATCGCATCTGTTCACGGTTCCGGACCAGCCCGGTCGTGAAGAGCGCGATGCCGATGATCTTGATGTACTCGACGAAGCGCGTGACCTGGAACTCGGGGTTCACCGGGTGCGGGTGCGTGATCACGCCGAAACCCACGAGCAGGATCAGGACCCCGAAGATCAGTGTCCGTGGATCGACCACGAACAGCGGCCCCTTGCGCTTCTGCGCGAGGTACCCGAGGAACATGATGATCGCGACGTAGAACGACCACCGCTCGTACTTCGCGAAGCCCCAGGTCAGGTCCTGCGGGCGCATGTAGGCCAGCCACGAGAACACCACCATCCCGATGTACGGGCGGAGGAAACTCACGGGGAGCACGCTCAGGAGCGCCAGCGTGAAGATGATATCGCGCATGGCTCTCGGCCTCCGTGCGGATCGACGCCGCGCCGATCAGCGCAGCGTGTACTGGATCTCTTCGATCCGCTCGACGAGGTCCGTACCGAGGAGCTCTTGGCGCTCCTGGTAGGCCCACAGGAACCAGGCGACGAGGCCCAGGAACAATGCGGTGCCCAGGGCCGTGACGCCGCCGAGCATTCCGCGCGCCATGCGCTGTCGGCGGGTCGACACGGTGCCGACGATCCCGAGGATCGGGACGGTCAGGTCCGACGCCACGTCGGCCGGGATGCGGAAACCGGGCACGAGGAACTCGCGCGCGACGAGCAGCGCGCTGCCCAGTACTGCACCGGCGACGATCGATCCGAACAGCACGAGCGGCACGTTCGGCGAACTCGGACTCTCGGGAGCCAGCGGCTCCTTCGTGATCTCGTAGCTCGGACCGAGGCGGTTGAAGGCCTCGAGGTCGCGCTCGAAGCCGGCCACGGACTCCTGGCTGGTGGCGAGCAGCATCAGGTCGCTCTCGATGTCCACGTCCAGCGCGTCGAGCTCGCGCGCGACACCGGTCCGCGTCTGGTGGGCGCGCCGGTCGACGGCGAGCTGCTCGGTGAGGCGCTCGGCCTCGCCGGCGAGGATGGCGATCTCCACCTCGAGTTCGTCGATCCGAGCCAGCAGCGGCGGGCGATCCGGGTTGTCGACGCGCTCGACGATCTCCGTGTCGGCCGTTCCTCCGGTGCGCTCGTTCGCCAGCTTCTCGAGCTCGCGCAGCTTGGCGCGCAGGGTCTCGAACTCGGGGTTCGCGGGGCGCAGGTTGGCGAGGTCCTCGTTGACGCTGTCGATCTCGTCGAGGATCCGTTTCAGCTTGCCGTCGTCGTTGCTGGAGCCGCGCTCGATCGACGCGCTGAGCACCTTCTCCTGCATGAACTCGAGGCTCTCGACGACGCGGTCGCGCTCGATCTCGAGCTTGGCCCGTTCGTTGCCGATCTCGAGCAGCCGGTTCTGGGTGCGTGCGATCCGCTCGTAGACCGGGTCGCCCTGGTTGGTCTGACGCGTGCGCTGGTTGGCGTCGAACGGCATCTCGTGCCGGTCGATCAGGTCGTTCTTCTTCTTGCGGTTCTCGGCCACCCGCGTCAGGTACCCCTCGCGGCTCGCACGCGCGGCGGCGAGCTTCGTCTGGATCTGGCGCTGGTCGCGCATGAAGTTCTCCTCGACCCAGAGCTTCGTCAGTCGCTCGAGGAACAGCTCGGCCCGGTTCGAGTCCACGTCCATGTACGAGAGGTTCACGAACGACGAACCGACGTCCTTGGACTTCGCGACCACGTCCACGGAGATGTTGTCCTGGACCTTCTCGATGTAGTCCTGGCGATCGAGGGCGTCGAGCTCCTGATAGTCGACCCAGCCGAGTTCGCGGATCAGACGGTGGAGCCGCGACGGTTCCTTGATCTCGGTCTCCGCGCTCTCGAGGTCGCGCTGCAGGAAGCCCTGCTTGCCGCCGGAGCGGAAGTGCTCCTCCTGGTCGTACTTGACCTCGACCAGCTTGACCTGGATGTCGACCTCGTACTTGTTGGGCAGGAGGAAGACCAGGATCGCGCCGATGCCGATCGACAGGAGGACGGGCACGATGAACCACCAACGGCGCCGCCTGAAGACGGCACCGAGTTCGCTCAGTTGTGCGGGGCTCTCGACCTGGATGGCCATTGGATCGCGGTGGTGGGTGCGGGCCGGGCCCGCTCAGAACCCGACGAAGTTCGTACCGTCGGAGATGCGCTCGTAGCGCGCGAACTGCAGGAGCGGTCCGAGCAGTCCGTTGAGGACCTGCCCGATGGGCGTCACGAGCGCGGCGATGAAGTTGCCGAGCTGGGTCATGAAGGTCGGCGGAACGACGATGATGTCGTTCTCGCGGATCTCGTAGTTGCGCGACGAGTCGCCGGTGGTCCCGGCCAACATGTCGCGCAGGTCGAAGTGCAGGATCAGGGGGTCGACGGGGTCGGCGCGGATGAGGCGGATGCGTCCGGCGTTGGCGCGCGTCGCGTCGGGCCGCGCCAGCATCACCGCGTCGAAGATCGTGAGGTCCTCGGTCAGCGCCTTGCGCCCGCCTCCGGACGTGACCTCGCCGAGGATCCAGTAGTAGCGCGGCCCGAGCTGCATGCGCCGGACCTTCACGCTGGTGCGAACGAACAACTCGGAGCGGCGTTGGGTCAGATAGGACTCGAGCTCGGAACGGGTCATCCCGGCCACCGGGACACTCCCCAGTTGCGGCAGGAACACGGTGCCGTCGACCTCGACCTCGGCGTCGGCGATCCACTCGTCGTCGAACTCGTCGTAGACCTGGATCAGGTCTCCGATCGTGATGTACGCCTCCTCGCGGATGTTGCCGACGTAGCGCTTCCCGTAGCCCTCTTGGTTGAGGTACTGCAGGACGCGCTTGTCCGGAGAGGTGGTGCAGGAGGACAGGGCCGAGGTCCCGAGCGTGGCGAACAGGGCCAGGAGCAGCGGGAGGACGCGTCCGAGGTGGGCGGTGGTCGACATGTGGAGGTGGCGCCGACACGCGGCGAGCGCAGCGAGGATAGGTCCTCGCCCCCCAAGGAGTTGCGCTCCGAGCGCCCCGCCTGGCACATCGGGGACCGCCCTCCCGCTGGCGCGACCGCGTCCAGAGGGGGACGGCGGCGTGCCCGAATGGCGTCGGACGAATGTCACTTCGAGTTCCCCCGGCCGGCGGGCGCCCCGTCCGCGGTCGATCCGCGGGCGTCGTACTGCTGGGCGTAGTAGTCCCGGTAGGCGCCGCTGCGGACCCGATCGAGCCAGCCCTTGTTCGAGCGGAACCAGTCGATCGTCAGGGGCAGCGCCTCCTCGAAGGTGAAGCGCGGACTCCAGCCCAGTTCGTCGCGGATCTTGGTGGCGTCGATCGCGTAGCGGCGGTCGTGGCCCGGCCGGTCCTTCACGTAGGTGATCTGGTCCTTCGACGCACCGGTCGCGGACACGATGCGCTCGACGATGTCGATGTTCGGGTACTCGTTGTTGCCGCCGATGTTGTAGGTCTCGCCGCTGCGGCCCCGCTCGAGCACGGTCAGGAGCGCCTCGCAGTGGTCCTCGACGTACAGCCAGTCGCGCACGTTCTTGCCGTCGCCGTAGACCGGCAGCGGCGCGCCCTCGAGCGCGTTCGCGATCATCAGCGGGATCAACTTCTCGGGGAACTGGAACGGGCCGTAGTTGTTCGAGCAGTTCGTGATCACCACGTCGAACCCGTGCGTGTGGTGGGCGGCGCGCACCAACAGATCGCTCGACGCCTTGCTCGCGGCGTACGGGGAGCTGGGTTGGATCGGCGAGTCCTCGCGGAAGTACCCGGTCGGGCCGAGCGAGCCGTAGACCTCGTCCGTCGACACGTGCAGGAAGCGCGCGGTCCCGGCGGCGCGCGCGGCGTCGAGCAGGATCTGCGTTCCGACCACGTTGGTCTCGACGAAGGGCAGACCGGACTGGATCGAGCGGTCCACGTGGCTCTCGGCCGCCAGGTGCATGACCGCGGTCGTGGCCGGATCGCCGCAGGCCGCGAGCGCGCTCTCCACGTCGGCGCGCGAGCACACGTCGCCCTTTCGGAACTCGACGCGTCCGGTCTCGAGCAGGTCACCGAGACTCTCGAGGTTGCCCGCGTAGGTCAGCGCGTCGAGCACGACGATGCGCCAACCGGGTCGCTCGCGGGCGACCAGGTGGACGAGGTTGGAACCGATGAAGCCGGCTCCGCCGGTGATCAGGACGCTGGCGATGTCCATGGTGGGGATTCGAAGTCGTGTCCCCGGTCGGTGGACCGAGGACGAGTGACCCGGTGCGGGTCTCAGGGTGAACTTTCGAGGTGGGCGGCGAGGGCGTCGCGCCACGTCGGCAGAGGCCCTCCTCGCAGATCGGCCAGACGGGCGCAATTCAACACGCTGAAGGCCGGTACGGGGGCTGGCCGTGGGAAATCGGCCGCCGTGCACGGAGTGAGATCCGGCGCGAGTCGGGCCAGTCGGAAGGTCTCCGCGGCCAGCTCGAACCAGCTCGCACGGCCCTCGCAGGCCGCGTGGTAGATGCCGTTCGCAGCCTCGAGGCGCGCGAGGTCCCAGAGGGCCGGCGCCAGGGCCTGGGTCGACGTCGGCGAACCGAAGTGGTCGTCGACGACGCGCAGCGGACGCCCCGCCCGCGCGAGCGCGAGCATGGTGCCCGGAAAGTTCTTCCCGCGCGGCCCGAACAGCCACTGGGTGCGCGCGACCACGCAACCGTCGGGATGGGCGGCGAGCGCGCGCTCCTCGCCCTCGAGCTTGGTGCGACCGTAGGCGCCGAGCGGCGCGGTGGGCGCGTCCTCGGTGTAGGGCTCGCTGGCCGTGCCGTCGAAGACGAAGTCGGTCGAGACCATGACCAGTCGTGCGCCGCGCTCGGCGCACACGCGAGCGAGCACTTCACAGGAGTCCGCGTTGGCGCGCCTGGCCGCCGCTTCGTCGGACTCCGCGCCGTCCACGTTCGTGTACGCCGCGCAGTGGATCACCGCGTCGAAGTCCCCCGCCCAGCGCACGAGCGACGCGACGTCCTCGGGCTCGGCCAGGTCGACACCGCCGAGCAGCGGGCGCTCGTCGCCCAGCTCGACCGGCAGGACTCCGCCGCGCACCGTCGCCAGGGCTTCCCAGCCGTCGGGTACGTCGAGCAGCACCTGGCTGCCGAGCATTCCCGCGGCGCCGGTGACGATGGCGCGTCGCTCCCCCACGTCAGTCGACGCGGTTGGCACCGCCCTTCGCGACCAGTTCACTGGCCCGCAGGAGCGAGTCGAACGTGCCCGCGTCCGTCCACCAGCCCTCGAGCACCTCGTAGGTCATCGAAGCGTCCTGGATGTACCAGTTGTTCACGTCGGTGATCTCGAGCTCGCCGCGTTCCGACGGTTCGAGCGTCTTGATGACCTCGAACACGCGCGCGTCGTACATGTAGATCCCGATGACGGCCAGGTCGCTCTTCGGTTGCTTCGGCTTCTCGACGATGCGCGCGACGTTGTCGCCGTCGAGCTCCGCCACGCCGAAGCGTTCGGGGTCGTGCACCTGCTTGAGCAGGATCTTCGCACCACCCTTCCCTGAAGAATCGGTCTGGGCGCGGAAGTCGGCGACCGCCTTGTTGATGTTGCGTTCGATCAGGTTGTCGCCGAGCACGACGCAGACCGACTCACCCGCCGCCCAGTGCTCGCACAGGCCCAGAGCCTCGGCGATACCGCCTTCGCCCTGCTGGTAGGTGTAGTTGATGTGCTTGAGCCCGAAGTCGCTGCCGTTGCCCAGCAGGCTCAGGAAGTCGCCTGACTTGCGCCCGCCCGTGACGATCATGATGTCCGTCACGCCCGCGTTCACGAGGGTCTGGATCGGGTAGTAGATCATCGGCCGGTCGTAGACCGGCAAGAGGTGCTTGTTCGTGATCTTGGTCAGCGGGAAGAGCCGCGTTCCGAGTCCGCCCGCGAGGATGACGCCTTTCATGGTGGGGTTCCTAGTGGCCGTGCTTGGGGAGTGAGGCGCCCGGTCCTTCGGTCCGGTACCAGTCGACGAATCGAGCGAGGCCCGTGCGGATGTCCGTACTGGGTGCGTAGCCGAGCCGCTCCTTGGCCTTGCTCACGTCGGCGTAGGTGATCAGGACGTCACCGGGCTGCATCGAGCGGCGTTCGACGATCGGCTCGACACCGCACGCGCGGCCGACCTCCTCGATCATCTCGGCCAGCGAGACGGTCTGGGACTCGCCCAAGTTGTAGATCTCGTAGCCGGCGCAGTGGTCGAGTGCCTTGACCACGCCGTCGACGATGTCGGCCACGTAGGTGTAGTCGCGGCGCGTCGAGCCGTCGCCGAACATGGTGATCGGGCGCCGTTCGAGCGTGGCGGCCACGAACTTGTGGATCGCCATCTCGGGCCGTTGCCGCGGTCCGTAGACCGTGAAGAAGCGCAGACAGCTGGTCGGGATCGCGTACAGGTGGTGGTACGTGAAGCAGTGCAGTTCGCCCGCGCGCTTGGTCGCCGCGTAGGGCGAGATGGGCTGGTGGATGTCGTCGGTCTCGCTGAACGGCGCCTTCTCGTTCGCGCCGTACACGCTGGAGCTCGAAGCGAACACGAAGCGCGTCGTCGGGCGCTGCTTCAGGCGTTCGAGCATCAGCAGCGTCGCCCGCACGTTCACGTCCTCGTAGTGCAGCGGGTCGAGCAGCGACGGGCGAACACCGGCCATCGCGGCCAGGTGGATCACGGCGTCGGGCGCATCCTCGACGAGGAGACGATCGAGCTGCGCCTCGTCGCGGATGTCCCCCTCGATCAGGCGCGCGCCCCGCTCGACGAGGCGCTCCGCGTTGCCGCGCTTGATGGCGGGGTCGTAGAAGTCGTTGAAGTTGTCGAGGACCGTCACGCGGTCGCCGCGCGCGAGCAGTGCCTCGCACACGTGCGAGCCGATGAAGCCGGCGCCGCCGGTGAGCAGGATGTCTGACATGTGGTTCGCAGGCGCCGGGGTCACTCGACCGTCACGCTCTTGGCCAGGTTGCGCGGCTTGTCGATGTCACAGCCGCGCAGGTCGGCGATGTGGTACGCGAGCAACTGCAGCGGAATCACGTTGAGCACCGGCGACAGCCATTCCGAGCTGTCCGGGACGACGATCCCCTCTTCCGCGAGTTCGTGGCTCGCGGCGTCGGAGCCGACCGAGATGACGCGTCCGCCGCGCGCCTTGACCTGTTCGATGTTCGAGCGCGACTTCTCGGCCACGGACCCGACCGCGTTGACCACGACCGTCGTGAGGTCGGGTTCGACGAGCGCGATCGGCCCGTGCTTCATCTCCCCCGCCGGGTAGCCCTCGGCGTGCAGGTAGCTGATCTCCTTGAGCTTCAGCGCGCCCTCGAGCGCCACCGGATAGTTGATGCCGCGGCCCAGGAAGAAGAAGCCCTTCACGTTGCGGTGGCGGTCGGCCAACTCGCGGACGTGGTCCTCGACCTCGGGCGCGAGCAACGTGTCGAGTCGGGGCCTCAGCCGCTTCAGCTCCTCGAGCAGGACGCGTCCGCGGGCGGCGTCGATCGAGCCGTTCGCGCGGCCCAGTCGCACGGCCAGCAGGTAGGCGGCGACGACCTGGGCCGTGAACGCCTTCGTGCTCGCCACGCCGATCTCGGGGCCGGCTTCGGTCAGGATCGTCGCTTCCGACTCGCGCACGACCGTCGAGCCGATCACGTTGCAGATGCTGGTCGCGCGCGCGCCGAGCTGGGCCGCGAGTCGCATGGCGCCGAGGGTGTCGGCCGTCTCGCCGGACTGCGAGATCGCGAGTGCCATCGTGTGCGGCGCGATGACCGGATCGCGGTAGCGGAACTCGGAGGCGAAGTCGATGTCGACGGCCACCCGCGCGAGTCCTTCGATCATGTAGCGGGCGATCAGCCCCGCGTGCAGCGCCGTACCGCAGGCCACGATCTGGACGCGCTGGATCGAACGCAGTCGGTCGTCGCTCCACCCGTCGCCACCCAACTCGACGTCGCCGGTCGCGGGCCGCAGTCGGCCGGCGATCGTCCGCGCCAGGACATCGGGCTGCTCGTGGATCTCCTTGAGCATGTAGTGCTCGTAGCCGCCCTTCTCCGCGCTCTCGGGCGTCCACTCGACCACGCGGATCGGGCGTTCGACGTCCTTGCCGCGGCGGTCGAAGATGCGCACGTCGCGCGCGGTGAGTTCGGCCACGTCGCCGTCCTCGAGGTACTGGAAGTCGTTCGTGTGGGGCAGGAGCGCCAGAACGTCCGAACCGATCCACGAGCTGTCGGCGGCTCGACCGATGCACAGGGGCGGGCCGTGCCGTGCGCACAGAAGGCGCGTCGGTTCGCCGTCGACGCCGCGCACGAGGAGGGCCAGCGCGTAGTACCCGGTGACCTCGGCGAGGCTCTGCCGCACCGCTTCGAGCGCGTCGACGCCCGACACGATGCGCCGCCCGATCAGGTGGGCGAGCACCTCGGTGTCGGTCTCCGAGTGCAGGACGACGCCAGCCGCCTCGAGCGACTTGCGCAGCTCCTGGGCGTTCTCGATGACGCCGTTGTGCACGAGCGCGATGCGCCCGGTGGCATCGGTGTGCGGGTGCGCGTTGGCGTCGGTGGGTTCGCCGTGGGTGGCCCACCGCGTGTGCCCGATGCCGACCGCCGAGCGCGGCAGCGGATCGTTCGCGAGCGCCGACTCGAGCTCGGCCAAACGCCCGGCGCGGCGCGTCACCAGCAGTTCGCCGTCCACGACCACGCCGATCCCGGCGGAGTCGTAACCCCGGTACTCGAGCGTCCGCAGACCTCGCACGAGATCGGGGACGACCGAGCCGTCGATCGTGAACGCTCCGACGATGCCACACATGGGAGAACGGGGCGGCCTACTTGGCCGCCTGCTCCTCGACGCGTCCGCGGAAGTAGTCGAGCGTGCGCTTCAGGCCGTCGTCGAGCTTCACCGTGGGCTCCCAGCCGAGGACGCGCCGGGCCTTGGAGATGTCGGGCTGGCGCACCTTCGGATCGTCCTGGGGCAGCGGCTTGTGCGTGATCTTCGAGCGGGATCCGGTCAGCTCGATGACCTTCTCGGCGAACTCGAGGATCGTCATCTCGGCCGGGTTGCCGATGTTCGTCGGCAGGACCTCGTCCGAATGCAGCAGGCGGTGGATGCCTTCGATCAGGTCGTCGACGTAGCAGAACGAGCGCGTCTGCGAACCGTCGCCGAAGACCGTGAGATCTTCACCGCGCAGGGCCTGACCCATGAAGGCCGGCAGCGCGCGCCCGTCGTTCAGACGCATGCGCGGCCCGTACGTGTTGAAGATGCGCACGATGCGCGTCTGCACGCCGTGGTAGCGGTGGTAGCCCATCGTCATGGCCTCGGCGAAGCGCTTGGCCTCGTCGTACACGCCGCGCGGACCGACCGGGTTCACGTTGCCCCAGTAGTCCTCGGTCTGCGGGTGGACGAGCGGATCGCCGTAGCACTCGGACGTCGAAGCGATCAGGAACCGGGCGCCCTTGGCGTGGGCGAGTCCCAGCGCCTTGTGGGTCCCGAGCGACCCGACCTTGAGCGTCTGGATCGGCAGCTCGAGGTAGTCGATCGGGCTGGCCGGCGAGGCGAAGTGCAGGACGTAGTCGAGCTTGCCGGGGACGTGGATGTACTCGGTGACGTCCTGGTGCTGGAAGTGGAAGCGCGGTTCGCCGAACAGGTGCTCGACGTTGCGCAGGTCTCCAGTGACCAGGTTGTCCATGCAGATCACCTCGGCACCTTCCGCGAGGAAGCGCTCGCACAGGTGGCTGCCGAGGAAACCGGCACCTCCGGTGATCAGGACGGTGGGCTGGGGCATCGGAACGGTCTTTGGTCTGGGCTTTGGTGGGCGGAGGTCGGCATCCCGAAGGGGCCCTTTCGACGCCCGTGGGGGGTCGAATGAACAGCGGGTGGCTCGATGGTCGTGGTCGCGCCGATCAGCGGTTCGATCGGCGGTGGTGTGATGCGCGGTGGTGGGATGCGCAGTGGTGGGATGCGCAGTGGTCGGGGATCAGGGGGATCCGCTCGCGTCGCGCGGCGCCGTGCCCGGGGAGGCGCCATCCGGCGGAGGCGCGTTCGTGGCGCTGTCGTTCGCGAAGGGCTCGGACGGATCGTCCAGCACGTGGACGCTGCTGCCGGCTTCCAGGTGCCACAGCGAGCCGAGGGCGTCGACGTCGATGGGTCCACCCGAAGCCGAGAGCAGGACACCCGATCCGCGCAGACCGAGTTCGAGCGGGCCCCTCCAACGCAGTTCGTCGCCGTCGGGCAACGGGAGCGAGCGGTCCAGTCCTTCGCGCGCGGCCCGCGCGTCGACGGCCACCCGATCGATCTCCACCAGGTCGATGCTCTGGCTGGGCCCGAGCTCGAGGCGCGTGTCCCCGAAGTCGAGTCGCGCTTCGGTGGCGCCGTTGTTGAACAGACGCAGGGGCCCGGCGAGCGTGCGCTCGAGAAGCAGCGGGCCGACGCGCAGACCCTCCGGCGCGAGCAGGTCGCACACGTCCTCGATGCGGATCCGGGTCCCCGGCGGCAGGTCGAGGCGCGCGCGGGTCGGTCGGAACAGGATCGCCGCCGGTTCGCCGCGCTCGCGCACTCCGACCCGCACGTGCCCCGAGTCGAAGACCTGCACGATCAGCGTCTCGCCCGGCCATGCGATCTCGGCGCGTCCGCCCGTGGCCACGTGGATCGACGAGCCCGCCGCCAGCCGCCGACGCTTGTCCACGTAGGTGAAGGGGATCGAGCCGACCGTCCCTGCGGGTCGGTAGCGCACCGGATCGGCGAGGCGCGTCACGAGCACTTCGTCCAGGCCCGGCCGGATCGACTCGAGACCGTCGGGCAGCGGTGTGACGACGGGCTCCATCGGCCCCGGCCAGACCTGGTGCTTGCAACCGGCACAGACCAGGGCCAGGGCGGCCAGGATCGGCGCGGCCAGGCGCGCGAACGAAGGGCGATCGAGCCCGGGCCCGAGGCGCTCGTGGTCGCAGGGCCGTCGCCGGAGTCGCTCGGAGCTGGCAGGCATGGTGTCAGCTCTGCTTCTTCTTGGACCGCACCGAGGCGGCGGCGCCCTGGTAGTAGCGATCCAGGAATCCGGTGTCGTGATCGCCCGCGAGGAACTCGGGGTGCTGGAGGATCTCGCGCTGGAGCTTGATCGTCGTGCGCGGACCCTCGATCACGAACTCGTCGAGGGCGCGCAGCATCGTGCGCACGGCCTCGCCGCGGGTGGGTCGGTGAGCCAGCAGCTTGCCGATCATCGAGTCGTAGTAGGGCGGGATCACGTAGCCCTGGTACGCGTGGCTGTCGAGGCGGATGCCCGGTCCACCGGGGGCGACGAAGCGCTCGATCCGACCCGGCGAGGGTTGGAAGTCGCGGTCGGGATCCTCGGCGTTGATGCGGCACTCGATGGCGTGTCCGCGGATCTCCACGTCGTCCTGTTTGAAGTCGAGCGGCTCGCCGGCGGCGGTGCGCAGCTGCCACTGGATCAGATCGATGCCCGTGACCATCTCGGTCACCGTGTGCTCGACCTGGATCCGTGCGTTGACCTCGATGAAGTAGAAGTTGTCGTCCTTGTCGAGCAGGAACTCGACGGTGCCGGCGTTGTGGTAGCCGGCCTCGCGGGCGATCGCGACCGCCTTCTCCCCCATGCGCTGGCGCAGCTCGGGCGTCACCGAGGGCGAGGGGGACTCTTCGATCACCTTCTGGTGGCGGCGCTGGACGGAGCAGTCGCGCTCGCCCAGGTGAACGATGTTGCCCTCCTTGTCGCCGAGGATCTGGATCTCCACGTGGCGCGGGTTCTCGACGAACTTCTCGAGGTACATCGAGCCGTCGCCGAACGCGTTCTCCGCTTCGGAGCGGGCCTGGTGGAAGCCGCTCGCCAGACTCGGGTCGTTGCGCGCGATGCGCATGCCGCGCCCTCCCCCGCCGGCCGAAGCCTTGATCATCACGGGATAGCCGATCTGGCGCGCGACCTCGAAGGCGTGGCTCTCGTCGCGCAGCAGGCCGTCGGAACCGGGCACGACCGGCACGCCCGCCCGGACCGCCATGTCGCGCGCTCGCGCCTTGTGACCGAGCGTCGCGATGGTCTCCGGATCCGGCCCCACGAAGTGGATGTTGCAGGAGCGGCAGACCTCGGCGAAGTGCGCGTTCTCGGCCAGGAAGCCGTAGCCGGGCACGATCGCGTCCACGTCGGCGATCTCGGCGGCCGAGATGATCGACGGGATGTTCAGGTACGACAGCGCGCCGGGACCGGGCCCGATGCAGATGGTCTCGTCGGCCTGTTCGAGGTACAGGGCGTTCTTGTCGGCCTCCGAGTAGACGGCGACGGTCTCGACGCCGAGCTCACGGCAGGCACGGATGATCCGCTGGGCGATCTCCCCGCGGTTGGCAACCAGGACGCGTTGGAACATGGGGCGCTCGCTCGCCTCTAGTTCTTGGCGACGAGGAAGAGCGGCTGGCCGAACTCGACCGGCTCGGCGTTCTCGACGAGGACCTCGACGATCTTGCCGTTCACCTCCGCCTTGATCTCGTTCATGACCTTCATGGCCTCGACGATGCACAGGGTGGAGTCCTCGTCGATCACGGTCCCGACGTCGACGAAGGGCGCCGAGTCCGGCGACGACGACCGGTAGAAGGTGCCGACCATCGGGCTCGTGAAGTGGAACGTGCCGGGCGGGAGCGGTGCGGGGCCCGCGGATCCTGCGGCGGCGCCCGTGCCGGCGTCGCCCTGGCCCTGCCCGTGACCTCCCATGCCGTGGCCTCCCATGCTCGGACCGCCCATCATCGGGCCACCCATGCCACCGCCTTGCAGGACGTTGACCAGGGGCGAACCCGAGTCACCGGAGCCGCCGCGCTTGAGGTGCACGCGCAGTCCGGCGTTGGCGTCGTCGATCTCCAGCTCGGTGAGCTCGGCGCGCTTCATGATGCGCACGAGCGCGTGGACCAGCTTGATCTCCATGCGAAGGGGGGCGCCAGTGAGGCAGCCAGTGGGGCGTTCGGTCGGGGACGGGCGTGGGTCGGAGGATAGCGACGAAGGTGGCGGTTCTCCCCTGCAAAGCGGCGTCGCGAGGCCGTTTCGGATCGCCGGAGCCTCGGAATGGGAGAGAAACGGACGCGGAGCCTAGGGCTCGGTGGCCCGCCAGTGCCCGCGCTTGCCCCCCGTCTTCTCGAGCAGGCGCACGCGCTCGACCGCGATCCGCGGGTCCAGGGCCTTGGTCATGTCGTAGACGGTGAGAGCCGCGATCGAGGCCCCGCAGAGCGCCTCCATCTCCACGCCGGTGGCCCGCCGGCAGCGCGCCGTGCAGCGGATCTCGAGCCGTTCGGTGTCCATCCGCTCGATCGTCACGTCCACGTGGTCCAGCTCGAGCTGGTGGCACATCGGGATCAGCTCGGCCGTGCGCTTCGCCGCCAGGATGCCCGCCACGCGCGCCACTTCCTCGATCGGACCCTTGGGGCCTCCCTCGTGGAGCACGCGCTCGAGCAGGTCGCCGGGGAAGTGGACCAGGGCGCTGGCGGTGGCCGAGCGTTCACCCGGAGACTTGCTCGACACGTCCACCATCCGGGCGCGGCGCGCGCGTCCGTCGGGGCCGTGCTCCACGTGACTGAGTCGGTGGTCGTCGCTCATGGGGATCGAATCTACCCGCGCGTCCGTCCCCTCCCGACGGTCGAAGCACTTTGCACGACGCACCCCGCGAACTTCGCTCGTAAGGGGGGACGTCGACGGGGGTCGGCGGGAGCGGGCACCGGCGCGCGCTGCCGAGGTGGGCCGCCCCTGTGGCACGGGCCAGCTCCGGCCGATACTCCGTGGGGCCCTTCCGCTACCCTCGGCCCCGTCCGTCGGCTCCATCGCCCACTGGACCCACCGCAGTTGCGATCCGTCGCTGCGCGAACCCAACGCTCCTTCATGTCTGACCTCCAACGCCCGCTCGACGCCCGGACCACTTCCCGCCCGGTCGCACGCCTGTTCGTACCGGGGGCCGTTCTGGCCGCCTGCGCCCTGCTGGTTCCGGGTGCATCGCTGGCGCTGGCCGGGCACTCCGCGGTCCTCGCCCATCCCGTGGTCTCCCAGGACCGCCTCGACGAACTGACGAGCTTCGTCGACCGCCAACTGGCCGAGGCGGTGAGCGACGACCCCGGTCTCCTGTGGGAGCGAGCGGTCGGGCTGCGCGCCGCGGCCGACGCGCTGGGTTCGGGCCAGGTCGACGCGATCCTCGACGGGCGGCTGGCCGCGGCCCTCGAGCCGGGCGCGCAGCTCTTGGCCGTCGCGGCCCGCGCCCAGGGCGAGGGCGCCGACCTCAAGCTCCTGGCCGAGAAGCTCGTGGCCCTGGTGGACGGATCCAACGAGCGCGTGGCCGTGGTGGCGGCCGAGATGCTGGCGAAGCGCCTGTTCGCCGCGGCCTACGCCCGCCCGGAACGCCTGGAGCTGGCCGGCCGCCTCCTGGTGCTCGCGAAGAACCCCGAACTGGGCGCCCACGTCCGGGTCGCGACGGCCCAGTCTGCCCACTTCCTCGGGAGCACCACCGAGAAGCGCAGCGCGCGCGAGATCCTGCAGGACTTCCTCGACTCCACGCGCCCCGAGGTGCGCGGCTACGCGGCGCTGGCGCTGGCGGCGACGGGCGAGTCGATCGCCGGTCGCCTGCAGCTCGAGCTCGACGCCCTGTCCCGTCTTCCGGGTGACAGCGCGCGTCTGGCCGAGGCCTACATGCGCATCGAGGACATGCGGCGCGTCAGCGAGCGACGGGTCTCCGACATGCAGCGCCGCATGAACGAGAACCTCCTGCCCGACGAGCTGTCGCGCTTCCAGGACGTCCTCGACATGATCGAACGCCGCCACCTCGACGGCAAGCGCTTCGATCGCGGCCAGCTCGTCGACGCGGCGATGAACGGGATGCTGCACCTGCTCGACGAGCACTCGACCTACTTGAGCCCCGACTCGTTCGCGAAGTTCATCGGCGAACTCGAGGCGGAGTACGGCGGCATCGGCGCCTACGTGCAGATCGATCCGTCCGACAACCTGTTCACGATCACGCGCCCGATCTACTCCGGACCGGCGTACCGCGCCGGCCTGCAGTCCGACGACAAGATCGTGCGCATCGGCGACTGGCCGACGCTCGGACACCCGTCCGAAGAGGTCATCAAGCGCCTCAAGGGCGAGCCGGGAACGGACGTCGAGCTGTACATCTGGCGTCGCGGGATGGACGTCGGGAAGATCGACCGGCCGGACGAGACGATGATCCACGTCATCGAACGTCAGGCGATCCACGTCCCCGCCGTGCAGGCCGACATGCTGCCCGGCGGCGTGGCGCTGATCGAACTGACCACGTTCAGTCGCGGCGTCGGTGCGGAACTGGCCGCCACCGCCGAGCGCATGCTCGAGGGGGGGGCGACCAGCTTCGTCATCGACCTGCGCCGCAACTCCGGTGGCCTCCTGAGCGAGGCGGTCGAAGTCGCCAACGTGTTCCTCCCCCGCGGCACCCCGGTGGTCCACACCGAGTACCGCGAAGGCCCGCGCCAGACCCTGTCGACGCGCCGCGACGCCGTGGTTCCCGCCGACGTGCCGGTGGCCGTCCTCATCAGTCGCTTCACCGCGTCGGCTTCCGAGATCGTCGCCGGCGCACTGCAGGACCACGAACGCGCGGTGCTCGTCGGCAAGCGCAGCTTCGGCAAGGGCTCGGTGCAGAACCTGCTGCCGCTCGAGAACAGCCCCGAGGACCGCTGGATCGACGCCAACAACAACGGCCTGTACGACGCCTGGGAGAAGATCGAGGTCGACCACGACGGCGACGGCGAGTTCGACTTCGCACCGCGCGTCAAGCTGACGATCGCCCGCTACCTCCTGCCGTCCGGTCGTTCGATCCACCGCGAGGTCGACACCGACGGGACGATCCTCTCCGATGGCGGAGTGCGTCCGGACATCGAGGTCGACGAGGACCGCATCGAAGGTTGGCGCTGGTCGGAGATGCGGCGGGTCCGCGACGAGCTGCGCCTTCCGCGTGAGTACGCGGACACGCACTGGGAGGCGAACCGCGAGCTGTTCGCCGAGCTCGCGCGCACGGACTTCCACGATCCCGACCTGTGGCCCGACTTCGACGAGCTGTACCTGTCGAACAAGACGGCCCTGTCGCGCGAGGACCTGCGTTCGTTGCTGCGGGCCGAGGTGCGCCGCCGCGTCCAGGACGAACGCGGAGCGGCCTTCCCGCTCGGCGACTTCCAGGAGGACAGCCAGGTCCAGAGCGCGATCGAGCAGGTCTACGAGCGCGCGGGCAAGGACTGGTCACAAGTGCGCGAGTTCGCAGCCAGCTTCGCCGACCCGGCCGCGGCCGGAGCGGACGACGAGCAGGACGGACTGCTCGCCCGCGTGGCCGCGGACCGCGCTCTCGAACGTCTCCTCGATCGCCTGCGGGCGTCGCGCGAACAGGGCCTCGGACCGGAAGAGATTTCCGAGTTGATCGCTCTGATCGAGGCCCGCGCGGACTCGTCGACGGAGCACTGATCGGCCGCGAGGTCGGCTTCCGCGGCACCGCTCCGAGCTCGAGCGCGCCAGCCGAAACCACGCCGCGTCGCAGACTTGCGTAGCTGGCTCCGAGAGGACGGAGCGTCGCCCGAGGACGGGCGGCGCTCCGTCCTTCCACTTTGCGAGGTCCTAGGCGCGCCGCCCCCCCTGGTGCACTGGTATCTTTCTCGGTCGATTCTCATGGAACGAACGTGGCGAGACGCCTGCGGGCGCCACACCTTCGCTCCTCACCACCGACCAACGCTGTTCGCGTCCATACCTTCCATGCGCACGACTCTCTTCCTCGCGGCGACGATCGCCGCCACCGCTCTCCCGCTCTCGGCCCAGTCGCCGGCCACCGGCGGCCAGGGTGGACCCCTCGACGGCTGCGCGAAGTCCTGGGGCATCGACGTCGTCGGCGTGAACGGGGCAGCCGACGCCCTGAACAGCCCGGCCACGAACATCCTGGGCGACACGCCCGGCACGGTCTTCTCGCTCGCTCCCGGCGGCTGCATCTCGGTCTCGTTCGGTGGCGCGTTCACCCAGGACGGCACGCCGTTCTCGGACATCGGCATCGACGTGGTCGACCTTTCGGACTGCTTCGAAGTCGCCGTTCGTCCTTCGAACGTCGCGACCCGTGACGCGCTCGTCCTTGCGAACTGGGAAGCGGTCGGCGACGGCTACTACCGTCCGTTCGGCGTCATCGAGTGCGGCGATCAGAACTGGGACATCGACTTCTACGCTCCCGGCAACGCCCCGGGTTCGCTGTCGTTCGACGCGGTTCGCCTGTGCGTCGAAGGCACCGCGGTCGACGACGTCGAGTTCGCCCGCACCTGGGCCAACCAGGTCTGCCCCTGCGTGGGACCGGTCGCGACGATGGTCTCGAAGCCCTGTGGCTTCGGGCCGCTGGATCCGGTCTTCACCGCCGATCCGTTCGAGCTGTACACCTGCCCGACCCTGCGCGTCGAGACCCAGTTCCCGAACGTCCCCGGCTGGTTCTACATCAGCGCTCCGGCTCAGCAGGCCCTCAACGTCGGCGGCTGCGACTTCTGGCTCACCACCACCGGACTGGGGATCACGTCGTTCTTCAACACGGACAACGACGGCAACTTCGCCCAGAAGGGCCCGCTACTGATCTCGGCCTGGGCCGGTATCGACCTCGTCCTCCAGGCTCGTATCTGCGCCCCGACCTCGCAGTTCGTCGGCCCGTTCGCGCCCTACCCGGACTTCTTCTCGAACTCGCTGATCATCCGCATCGGCTGCCCGACCGGCCCGACCGGTGGGCCCGTCAACCCCTGAGTCGACGGCACGCTCGCTCGACGAGCGGCGCGAACGAACGCGGGGCCGCGATCCGGATCGGATCGCGGCCCCGCGCCGTTCGGCCCGCGGTCCTGGCGGCGCAGGCGGCGATCTCAGGTCGGCTCACCGCTCGCCGTGTCGCCGCTCGACGCATCGCTGCTCGCCGTATCGCTGCTCGCCGTGTCGTCAGCGGGTGGTTCGCCCACTTCTTCCCCGGCGGCGCTGCGTGGCTCGTCGGCCCACTGGGTCAGCGCCGGATCCACGTACTCGGTGAAGGCCACTTTGATGGCGGCCGCCAGCGGCAACGCGGCCAACACGCCGAACAGTCCGAGCGACGCGGCACCCGCCGTCACCGCGAACAGCACCGCCACCTCCGACAGGCCCAGGCTGTCGCCCAGGATGCGCGGCATGAGGATGTAGCCCTCGATGAGTTCGGCTGCGCCATAGATCGCGATCGTGACGATCAGCGCGAGCCACCACGGGTCGTGGCTGCCCAGCGCGACGAGCGTGCCGAGGCCGAAGGCGACCACGCTGCCGACGAACGGCACCAGCGAGAGGATCCCCGCCAGGAGCCCGAGCAGGATCGAGTACTGCACGCCGGCGACGGCCAACGCGACGGTGATCAGCAGTCCCTTGATGACACAGATGGTCAGGCGTCCGCGGAAGAAGCGCGACAGGATGTCCCCCATCTTCTCGGCCATGCGCGCCGTGCGGCCGCGCTCGCGCTCGGGGATGTGGCGCCGGATCCAGTCGTGCATGGCGTCCATCTCGAACATCCAGAAGAACGCGTAGAGCGGCACCAGCAGGACCAGCGTCGACAGACCGAAGATGGTCTCGGTCAGGCTCCGCAGCTGCGACCAGATGCCCAGCGCGACGCGGCCACCCGCCTGGGTCAGTTCGGTCTTGTCCTCGGGCAGGAGGTCGATCAGCGCGCGCCGTTCCGCGTCGGTCAGAAGTTCGACACCGAACGTCTCGAAGACCCAGGCGTCGGCCTTCTCGATCACGCGGCTGATCGGGCGCTCGTCGTCGCTGCCCGCGACAGGGTCCCCGGACTCCTTGGCGGAGGTTTCTTCCTCGTTCCCCTCGGAGCCGGCCGAGTCCTCCGGCGATCGACTCGGCACGAGTTCGACCACACCCGAGTTCGTGCTCGCAGGCGCTGCGTCCGGAGACTCGGCGACACCCGGTTCCTCGGACTGCTCCACCGTGGACGACGCGTCGCGCGCGGGCATCAGGTCGCGCACGAGGAAGCGCAGCTGCACCGCGATCCCCAGACCGACCAGGAGCGACACACCCATCGCGCTCGCGAACACCACGACGACGGCGTTGCGATGGTTCCAGCCGCGCTTGGTCAGCACGCGCACCACCGGCACGACGATCGCGGCCAGGATGTAGCCCAGGATCAGTGGGTTCAGTACCGAGCGGATGCTCCAGCCGAACCACAGCACCAGCAGGGCCATCGCCACGAGTGCGATGTTGCGCTTGTTGCGCGGGAGACGCTCGATCATGGCAGCCATGCCACGGCGAGCGGGCGCCCGCTGGCAAGGGCGCGTCCGACGGCTGTCCCGCAGGTGCGGCGCGCGGTCGGTCGGCCCGTCCTCGACTCAGAGCGTCTCGGGCAGTTCGAGCTCGTAGGCCTCGACGAATTCGGCGTCGAAGTCGAGGTCGGCGCGGAAGTCCTCGATGGAGTCGGACTCGCGGCGGTTCAGCATCCCGTTGTCGACCATCAGGAAGACGATCCGCCCCCAGTCGATCGCCGCGTGGACGCCCCAGCTGCGCCAGACCCGACCGCCGAGCGGTCCGAAGGTGCGCCGTCCGCGGGCGACCAGTCCGACGAGAACCTCACGTCCGGTGACGTGGCGTTCGGGGCCTTCCTTCTCCGCGCGTCCGGTGTGCGCGATCGCTTCCTCCAGACCCTCGAGGAGGAATCGGAAGGCGTCGGGCGAATAGCGTCCGTCGGCCAGCGCCAGCTTGCGAAGGGGGTCTTCCACGGGTGAGGACGATAGCACCGGCAGCGGTGTTCGAGGGCGCGTCGCGCGGGCTTGGACCGCGGGCCGAGGAGGACGTGGGATCAGGCGCGTGCGGGACGTCGCGAGCCCACCGCGGCCAAGGCGCGCACGAGGCGTTCGAGCGCTCCGGCCGGGTCGAGGTGGCGCTCGGTGTCCTGGACCGCGTCGGCGGCGGCTTGCACGGCAGCGACGAGGTCACCGTCCGTCGCCCGCGCGGCCACCGGGGCGAGCTGTTCCACGAGGTCCTTGTGCTGCAGGTTCGATTCGCCGATGCGCAGACGCCTGAGGTCGACGAGCAGAGTCCCCACCAGCCGACTCGCGGCGCGCACGCGTTCGACGCTCTTCATGCGCGCGGTGCGTCCCGGGAACTCGGCGTCGATCTTCCAGAGCGTCTCGAGGGCCGGCGTCGGTCGACTACGCCCGGTCAGGACGGCGACGAGCTCGGCGCGCATCGGGACCAGTCCCTGTTCGATCGCCTCGAGTGCCAGACCGGGCGCGTTGCCACCGATCGCGAGCAACGCGTCGCCGCGCACGTCGCTCCCCAGTCGGCCGTCCCGTGCGAGGGTGTCGAACACGGTGCGCGCCGCGCTCTCGTCGAGCCCGGCCAGGCGGACCTGGACGAGACGCGAGCGCACCGTCGGCAGGAGGGCTTCGAAGCGCGAGGTCTCGAGGACGAGCGTCGTGCCCGGGTTCGGTTCCTCGAGCGTCTTGAGGAGCGCGTTCTGCGCTTCAAGTGAGAGCCGCTCCGCCTCGCGGATCAGAACCACGCGGCGCTCGCTCTCGACCGGACGCAGCGAGAGGAACTCCTCGATCGTGGTCTCGGGGTGCTCCGGCTTGCGGTCCTTCGCGGCGCGGATCCAGTAGATCGAGAGCTGGACGACGGGCTCCTTCTCCTTCGGATCGCGGTACTCGACGGGATCGATCCGCATCAGGTCGGGGTGGTTCCCCTGCCAGCCGCCGCTCGCGAGCTTCTTGCAGGACGGGCACGTTCCGCAGGGGGCTGCGCCGTCGCCGGTGGGCGGGCCCGCGTGGCACAGAAGGCCCGCGGTGAACCACAGCGCCGCGGTGAACTTGCCGACGCCGCGCGGACCACAGAAGCACAGCGCGTGCGACAGGCGCTCGGCCGCTGCGGCGCGCCACAGGCCGCGGACCACGTCCGCGTGTCCGATCGGTTCGACGATGTCCATGGTTCAGTCCTCGCTGTTCCGGCTGGCCGTACCGCTGCGTGCGCCGCCCCGCACGGCGTGCACGGCGGCGAGCACGCGCGCGTGGACCTCGTCCTCGCTGCCGCGGGCGTCGATGCTGTGGGCGCGTGTGCGGCCGGGTTCCGCCGTGTACTCGCGATAGGCGGCGGCGACGCGCCGTTGGAAGTCGAGCCCCTTGGCCTCGATCCTGTCGCTGTCGGCGCCGCGGCGCTCGCCGGCGGAGGCCGGGTCGAGGTCGAGCACGAGTTCGAGGTCCGGCGCCGGTCGGTCGGCGAACGTGCCCAGAAGGTCGAGGACGGTCGCCGCGCCGAGTCCTCCGGCCACGCCCTGGTAGGCGTAGGTCGAGGCGTGGAAGCGCTCGCACACCACGTCCTTCCCCGCGGCCAGGGCCGGCTCGATCTCGGACACGAGCAGGTGCCGTCGTGCAGCGGCGAACAGGAGCGCCTCGGTCCCCGCGTCGAGGTCCTCGCGGCCGTCCAGCAGCAGCGCTCGCAACGCTTCGCCGAGCGCCGTGGTCCCCGGTTCGCGCACGTGCACACAGCCGCCCGGGCCCTCCTCCTCGAGAACGCGCGCCAGACGCTCGGCCTGGGTCGACTTGCCGCAGCCGTCGACGCCGTCGAGGACCACGAAGAGCCCGCGCCCCGTCTCGGGCACCGTCGAAGTTGCGTCCGTGCTCATGCGCCGAACTCCTCGACGAGGCGTCGCACGCGCAGGGCGTCGGGCGCGAGTTCGACGGCGCGCGCCGTGGCCTCGCGTGCTTCGACCTCGCGTCCGAGTCCGAACAGCGCGCGGGCGCGCAGCACCTCGACCTCGGCCTCTTCGAACTTCTCGAGCTCGACGCCGGCGGGTGCGCCTGCGGCCGGCGGGTTCGAGCGTTCGAACCGCAGGACGCGCTCCCAGGCCTCGACCTCGCGCAGGGCTTCGGCGTAGCGCCCGGTCCGTTCGAGACTGCGCCCCCACTCGAGGTGCAGGATGCGCAGGAACGGATCGATGTCGTTCGCCTCTTCGTACAGGCGCGCGGCCTCCGCGTGGCGATCCTTGCTCGCGTGCCAGCGGGCCAGGTCCATGCGCACCGGCAGGTCGTCGGCGTTGTAGCGCGTCCAGCGCGCGCGGGCCGCCATCGCGTCGTCGAGTCGACCGAGTTCCTCCAGCAGGCGACCGAGCGCCAACTCGGCCGCGAGCGCCGCGTCCGGATGTCCGGGGAACGCGGCCTCGGCGGCCAGCAGGTGCCGCTCCGTGTCCTCGAGCTTGCCCGCCGCCCGCGACAGCTCCGCCAGGGCCAGGCGCGCGCGGAAGTCCTCACCGCCCGCTTCGACGAAGCGTTCGAGCAAGGCTGTTCCGCGCTTCATGTCGCCGTCGCCGAGCGCCAGCTGCGAGCGCAGGAACAGTGCGCGCGGCGGTACGGAGCCCTGGTCCGCGAGCGCTCCGATCACGCGCAGGGCCTCCTCCGCGTCCGCGCGGCGGTCCGCTTGCCAAGCGGCGAAGCCGAGATCGAGCCAGCGCTGCTCCCAGACCTCGCGCTCGCGTGCTTCGGTCGGCGCCGTGCGCGGCAGCGTCAGCCAACGACTGGCGAGGCGCGCGATGTCCCAGGTGGGTTCCAGTCGAACCTCGGCGAGGTGTTCGTCCACGTACTCCGCGAACTCCACGTCGAGTTGCTCCGGCGTGCGCTCGAACACCCCCACGAGGGCGGTGTCGAGATCGGCCCCCTCGTCGAAGCGCGCGAGCAGCTCGAGCATCGAACCGAAGCCGTAGCGCGCGATCAACATGTCGCACAGGAGCCCGCCCTGGTAGTAGCCGAAGATGACCCGCGGCCCGCGGAAGGCGGCGTTGAGCTCGCGCACCGGGAAGATCGTGCCGTTCGCCCGCGCGTCGACGAGGTCCTGGCGCATGTTGCGCGTCCAGCTGGGGTTCTTGCGCACCTCCTCCCACGTGGCGAGGCCTTCGGTCACCCAGCGCGGACACTTGTTGTGCGACAGGCCGAGGTGCACGACGTGCGTGAACTCGTGGTACCCCGTGCGCGCCCAGGAGAACTGACCCTTGAGGCTCGACAGCGGCGAGACCGCGGTCACCACGGGGCCGAAGCACACGCCGAGTGCCGGGAAGCCCTCGAAACCGGTCGAGCGCACCGAGAAGTCCGCGTGGCGGTCGAAGACCTCGATCCGCACCGGCCCGGTCGAGTAGCCGTAGCGTTCGGACAGCTCCACGCGGGCGGCGGCGTAGAACGGGACCAGGTACAGCTCGAGCACGTCCGCGCCCCGCTCACGCCAGGCGAACGTGAGCTCGCCGTCGGTGTACTCGACGAACTGCTCGTCGACGATGGCGAGCACGCGGCTCAGGTTCGAACGCACCGCATCCTGGCGCAGCGCGGCGGTGCTTTCGGCCCGCTCGAGCGCGGCGCGCCCGCCCTCGACGTCGCCGGTGTTCGCGCGCGCGCGCCCGAGGGCGGTCCAAGCACGGTAGTCGTCGGGATCGCGCTCCACG
Source organism: Rohdeia mirabilis (assembly GCA_007750655.1). Classification (GTDB taxonomy): domain Bacteria; phylum Planctomycetota; class UBA1135; order UBA1135; genus Rohdeia; species Rohdeia mirabilis. The sequence continues at coordinate 2,645,747 of CP036290.1, read as the reverse complement.
GCCGCTTCCAACAGACTGCGACCCTCCGTGAAGCGGTACAGGTCCACGAGGTGCGTCCCGACCTGCCGTTCCGGTCCCGAGTCGCTCGGGTCCTGCGCGGCGAGTTCGTCGAGCAGCGGACGTGCGGCCGCGGGATCGCCACCGACCGCGGCGAGGCTGGCCTGGAACGCGCGCACGGCGCGGCGCTCGGGCGCGAGCTCGGCCGCGCGCGCCACGTGTTCGCGCGCCTCGGCCAGGTTGCCGAGCAACAGTTCGCCCTGGGCCGCCGCGAGCAGCCCGTCGATCGACCGCGGACGCACGTCGAGCAGTTCCCGGACGAGGTCGTCCGACTCGAGCAGCGAACGGCGCCAGTTCAAGCGGTAGAGCTCGATCAGCGACAGCAGCGTGCGTTCGCTGTTCGGATTGCGCTGCCGGGCCTCGCGCAGGAGCGGTCCCGGGTTGCGCGCGGCGGCGGCCTCGGAAGCCACTTCGCCGTCGGCCTCGAGGTACAGGTCCGCCAGTTCGGTCAGGATCTGCGGTTCGCGCCCGGCGTCGCGCGACGCGCGTACGAACAGATCGGCGGCCGTGGAGAGTTCGCCCGACGCGCGCGCCGCCCGTCCACCCGCGACGAGGTCGAGCCAGCCGGTCCCCGCGCTCGACGCCGCGCGCACCGCGGACGCCAGCCGCGCTTCACCCGCCGCGCGTTCGCCGGCTTCGATCATGAGCGCGCCGGCCGCGCGGTCGACCTGCGCCGAGCGGCCGGGTTCGAAGCCGAGCTCGGTGATGCGCGCGAGCTCCGTCGCCAGCTCGTCCGTACGCCCCAGTTCGAAGAGCGCTTCGAGTCGCACCGTCGCGGCCCGCGTGAGTTCCGGGTCGGGACCGCCGGCCTTCCGAGCGAGATCGTCAGGCGCCCCCTCGAGCACCGCGAGCGCGCCGGCGAGCGCCGCCTCCTGCTCCCCGCGGTCCAGGTCGAGCCGGGCCAGGACCGCGCGGCTGCGCCAATCGTCCTCGCCCTCCTCGCGCGCGTCGTCGATCAGGACCCGGAGCGCCGTCTCGGCCTCGCTCCAGCGCCCCCGCCGGCGCAGGTCGTCGGCGGCGGCGCGCTCCTCCGCGAGCAGGGCTTCGAGGTCGTCGAAGTCGTCCTGCCGTGCCTCCAGGCCCCGCTCGGTCGACGTCGGCGAGCCGCTCGGGACGGTCGAGGCCACCGCGGTGGCGCCGACCGCCGCGCTCGAGAGGAGCAGTCCGCCGAGGACGCTACCGAGGGCCGCACGGCTGCCCGTACCCCGCCGACCGCCCGCTCCACACCCGACGTCGTGCTCCGACCGTTCCCGACTGATCCACAGCATGTTCGACGAGGTTTGCTAAGGCCGACCGCGATCCTGTATCCCCACGGGTGGATCGGACGCACGAGGGGGTGCACACCGACCAGCTACTCGCCCGGGCCCAGCTGCTCCGGGCCCGCGTCCGGGGCCATGAAACACCATCCTAAGCCGTACCGCGCCCGCTTCTCGCCTGTGTTCCGGGTCGGCTCCCGGCGCGCGAGCACCTTTCTGACCCAGGTCCTGGGGCTGTTCCTCGTGGGCACCCTGACCGCGTGCATCGGCGGGCCTCCAGCGCCCCTCGGCCAGCCCGACTGGGTGAACATGGAGCCGTCGTGGTCGCGCCTCGATGCGATCGAGCGCTGGCTCGACACCGCCGGGGTGCGGGCCGATCCCACCCAGCGGCTCGAAGCCGAACTCCTTCTGGCCGAAGGTCGCCTCGACTTCGCCCTCGAGGATCGCGCACGCAATCCGAACGCTCACGTGGCGGCGCGCGTGGACTCCGCACTCGACGGGTTCCGTCGCGTGCAGCGCTCCTCCGCCGCGAACGACAGCCAGCGCCGCCGCGCCGACGCGGGACTGTTGCGAGCCGAGCGCCTGGATTCGGTGGCGACCGCTCGACCGCTTCCCGCCAACGTCCCGAGCGGAGCCATTCCGCGCAGCGTCTGGCGCGCCGAGCGGGCGGACGAGTCCGACATGGCGCGCGCCTCGGGTGCGTGGCGGCGTCTGACCGTTCACCACACGAACATGGAGGGCGTTCCGGCACCGCCGCCGGGCGCGGGCGAGGCCGCCAACGCCGCCTACCTGCGCCGCGTGCAACGGGCCCACATGACGACCAACAACTGGGCCGACATCGGCTACGAGTTCCTGATCGACATGGACGGTCGCCTGTGGGAAGGGCGCAGTCTGACCTGGATCGGCGCCCACGCCGGTCGCAGCGGAACGGTCAACAACAACGTCGACAACATCGGCATCAGCCTGTTCGGCAACTTCGAGAGCGTGGCTCCGTCGCAGGCGGCGCTGAACACGTTGTCCGCCACGCTGGACTCGTTCCGCACCCGCTACGGCATCGGTCGCGGCAGCGTGTACGGCCACCGCGAGTTCAAGAACACGGCCTGCCCGGGCGACGTGCTGATGAACTGGGTGAACCGCTATCGCGGAACGGCCGCCGCCAGCCCGCCCAGGAGTTCGTCCAGCCCGAGGAGCGGGACGAAGTCGAGGGTCGCGAGCCTGTACGGGTTCCCGACCGACGACGACGCGGTCGGCGAGTCGAGTTCCGCGTCCGCCAGCGCGCGCTGAACGACGGCGTCCGCGCGCGGGCCGCAGATGCGCCGCGCGAGGTCCTCGAACAACGCGCGCATGGTCGTGCCGGTGCCGCTGCAGACGTTCGTGATCGAACCGGGATCGGTCCGATCGAGAACGTGGTCGTAGGCGCGCACCACGTCGTCCACGTGCAGGTAGTCGCGCACGGCGTCGAGTGCACCGACCTCGATCCGTTCGCGCTCGCCGCGGGCGACTTCGCCCAGGCGCGCGGCGAACGCCGGGAGCGCGTAGGCCGTGGACTGGCCTGGGCCACTGTGGTTGAACGGCCGGACGGTGCGCACGTCGCATCCGGTGGCCGCCGCCGCGAGCACGCTGGCTTCGGCCTCGAGCTTGCTGGCGCCGTAGACGTCGACGGGACCGGTGGGATCGTCCTCGTCGAGTCGACCCGCCTTGGGGGCGTACACCGCGGCGCTACTGACGTACAGGACGCGCGCCGCATGCCCCACCGCTTCGAGCAGCACCCGGGTGGCGTCGACGTTGACGGCGCGCGTGCGCTCGGGATCGGCGCGAGCGGCGCGGGGCTCGGCGACGGCCGCCAGGTGGAACACGCGCTGCGCTCCACACGCGCCCCACTCGGCGCGCACGCGGTCGGAGTCGGTCAGGTCGAAGTCGACCGTGCGCTCGACGCCGGCGAGCGCGACACCGACAGCTTCACGCCGCCAGGCCACGACCCGACGCCCCTGCGCGACGAGGTGGGCGACCAGCGCGCGGCCGGCGAACCCACCGGCGCCGGTGACGAGGTCGATCGAACGCGCCACCGCGCTCTACTCCCCTCGCGCGACACCGACGGCCCGCGCCGCGGCGAGATCCGCGTCGACCATGCGGTGCACGAGGCCGACGAAGTCGACTTCGGGACGCCACGCGAGCTCACGCCTGGCGCGGCTGGCATCGCCGCACAGGAACTCGACCTCGGCCGGCCGGAGGAAGGCCTCGTCGAGTAGGACGTGCTGCCGCCAGTCGAGCCCGGCGCGCGCGAAGGCGACCTCGCAGAACTCGCGCACGGAATGGGTCTGGCCGGTGGCGATGACGTAGTCGCGGGGCTGGTCCGCCTGGAGCATGCTCCACATCGCGCGCACGTAGTCGCCCGCGAAGCCCCAGTCGCGTCGCGCCTCGAGGTTGCCGAGGCGCAGTTCGTCGGTGCGCCCGGTCGCGATCGCCGCCACGCCGAGCGAGATCTTGCGCGTGACGAACTCGGCTCCACGCCGCGGCGACTCGTGGTTGAACAGGATGCCGCTGACCGCGAACAGGTCGTAGGACTCGCGGTAGTTCACCGTCGCGTAGTGGCCGTAGACCTTCGCCACGCCGTACGGACTGCGCGGGTGGAACGGCGTCGTCTCGGTCTGCGGGGACTCGCGCACGAGGCCGAACATCTCGGAGCTCGAGGCCTGGTAGAAGCGCGCCCGCGGACAGACCTGGCGCACGGCCTCGAGCAGTCGCGTGACGCCGACGGCGGTGAACTCGGCCGTCAGGACGGGTTGGGACCACGAGGTCGGGACGAACGACTGGGCGGCCAGGTTGTAGATCTCGTCCGGCTGCGCGTGCTGCAGCGCGCCGACCAGCGAGGACGAGTCGAGCAGGTCGCCCTGGACGAGCTCGATGCGGTCCACGAGGTGCGCGATCCGTTCACTGCGATCGGTGCTCGAGCGACGGACCAGACCCACGACGCGATAGCCCTTCGCGAGCAGGAGTTCGGCCAGGTAGCTGCCGTCCTGACCCGTGATCCCGGTGATCAGTGCACTGCGGCGGGCACTCTCGGCGCTGTTGGTCATGTGCTCGGTCCGGCGTCGAAGAACAGGAGCCAGGCGACTCCCACGCTCGCACAGTAGAGCGCGAACCAGACGAACGCTCCCTTGGCGAGCGCCACGAGCAGCAGTCTGAGGGCGAGGACTCCCACCACCGCCGACAGCACGAGACCGAAGAAGAGGCGACCGATGTTCGCGTCGGCGTCGCCGAGCGCGTCCGGCACCTCGAGCACGGCCGCGCCCGCGATGGCGACGAAGCCCAGCAGGAACGAGAAGCGCGCCGACTCGCGCGCGTCGAGTCCGCGCAGGAGCCCGGTCGCGATGGTCGCACCCGAACGGGAGATGCCCGGAAGGATGGCCAGCGCCTGTGCGCACCCGATCAGGAGCGCGTCGACGGCGCCGACGGTCCGGCCGCTGGTGCCGGGCGGCGCCGTTGCCGCACTGGTTGCGATTCGGCGGCGGCTGCGCTCACCCAAAAGCAGCAGCACCGCGGTCACGAGCAGGCACACCGCCGAGACGGTCGGATCCGTGCTGACCTCTTCGAGGGCACTCTTCGCACCGATGCCGACCACACCCGCCGGCAGGCTCCCGAGCAGGACCAACGCCAACAGGCGCGGCCGCCCCTTCAGCGCGTCGAGCAACAGCCCGACGAGGTCGCGGCCGTAGATGGCGGCGACGGCGACGAGCGTGCCCACGTGCAGCACGACGTTCAGCGCGAGACCCGCTTCGGGGACCGCGTTGCCCGAGCGCTCGAGCAACGCGCTGACCAACGAGAGGTGCCCCGAGGAACTGACCGGGAGGAACTCCGTCAACCCCTGCACGGCGGCGAGGAGCCCCACCCCGAACCAGGCCGACGCTCCCGATCCGTCCGCCTGGGCGATCGCATCGAGAACGGACGGCTCGAGGAGCATCTCGGCCACGCGGGACATCCGCCCTACTTCGTCCGGGCGAGCGCTTCGTCCGGAGCGAGGAAGGGCATTTCGAAGGCCTCGGCCACGGCGCCGCAGGTGACCTGTCCGCCGATCACGTTCGCGGCGCCGGCGAGCGGGTTGGCGGCTTCCACCGAGCCCTCGACGCCCAGGCGGGCGAGTTCACCGATCCAGCGCAGCGTGGCGTTGGTGAGCGCCGCGGTCGACGTGTGCGGCACCGCGCCGGGCATGTTGGCCACGCAGTAGTGGATGACGCCGCTCTCGGTGAACACGGGGTTCGCGTGGGTCGTCGGGCGGCAGGTCTCGACGCAACCGCCCTGGTCGACGGCCACGTCGACGATGACGGAACCGTCGCGCATGAGATCCAGATCCTCGCGCGTCACCAGCTTGGGCGCCGCGGCACCCGGGATCAGCACGGCACCGATCAGAAGATCGGTCTCGGGCAGTTGCTCGCGGATCGCGAAGGGCGAGGAGTAGAGCGTGCGGCAGTTGCGCGGCATCACCTCGTCCAGGTAGCGCATGCGCTCGAGCGAGACGTCCATGATCGTGACGTCGGCGCCGAGGCCGCAGGCCATGCGGGCCGCGTTGATGCCGACCACGCCGCCGCCGAGGACGGTCACGCGTCCGCGCTTCACGCCGGGAACGCCGCCGAGGAGGACGCCGAGTCCACCGTTGGGGCGCTGCAGGAAGGTCGCGCCGGCCTGGATCGACATGCGCCCGGCCACTTCGCTCATCGGCGTGAGGAGCGGCAGTTGGCGTCCGACCTCGAGGGTCTCGTAGGCGAAGCAGTGGGCGCCGGTCGCGCACAGGGCTTCGGTCAGCTCGCGTGCCGCCGCCAGGTGCAGGTACGTGAACAGGATCTGACCTTCGCGCAGGCGCGGCCACTCCTCGGCCAGGGGCTCCTTGACCTTCACGATCATGTCGGCCGCGGCGAAGACCGCGTCGGCGTCGGGCAGGATCGTCGCGCCGGCCACCTCGTAGAGGTCGTCGGCGTACCCGCTGCCGATGCCCGCGCCGGCTTGGACCAGAACGTCGTGGCCCTTGCGGGTCAGATCGTCGGCACCGGCCGGGGTGAGGGCGACGCGGTTCTCCTGGGGCTTGATCTCGGTGGGGACGCCGATCTTCACGGTGGGCTCGGAACGAGGGTTTCTGGGTCGGCCGCGGCGGGCCGTGGGATCGACTCCGAGGCGTGCGTCGCGCGCAGCGCCTCGAGCCGGGAACGGGGCGCGGGAGTGTACTCAGCACCGGCGCCCGAAAAAGCCTTGAGCGGCGGGTCCCGGAGCACTAGCTTGCGCGCCTCCTTCATGACCACCTCGGTGGCTCGCGGAGGTTCGGGGCCATTAGCTCAGTTGGTTAGAGCGCCACGTTGACATCGTGGAGGTCAGTGGTTCGAATCCACTATGGCCCACCACCCGACCCGGCCCGGCTCGCGGTTGTGGGTGGCGGTCGCGGGTGAGCGGCACTTCTTGGTTGCACGGCTCGGCGGCGCGGCCCGGTCCTCGGCGGCGCGGCCCGGTCCTCGGCGGCGCGGCCCGGTCGAGGTGCCCCACAGTCTTGGTGGAGCGCGGATCGGCACGGGCAGGTCTCGGTGGAGCGGCGAGCTCCCGACGCGTTGGCCGCGTGAGGCCCGCAGCCGCGCACTTCGTCCGCCCTCGGTGTTCGGCCGCGGATCGGTGCCGCGAAACTCAGGCGACACGGATTCGAGGGGACACGGATCCGAGGGGACACGGATCCGAGGCGAAACAGATCCGAGGCAGCACGGATCCGATGGACCGCGGAGCGGGCGCGTGGACCGCTGCGTCCGTGAGCAGCCCGGGAGCGAACGTCGAGCGTCCGCCCGGCCGCGCTCGCCACCGGGTCCGACGTCGAGCGGCGGCGGGCCGGGGCGACCAGCGGCCGATGGACCGCAGGGGTCCGGGCGCGTACGAGCGGACCCAACGTCTGCGGGCGCGGCTGCGTACCCTCGTGCGATCCGCATCGACCCGAACCACACGTTCCATGCTCACCGCCCTCGCTCTCGCCTTCCTCGCCCAACTCACGCCGTCCACGGGGAACAACGTCTCGGAGGACCTGTCCCTGCGACTGACGCCCGAGGTGCTCGTCACGCGCGCGGTCCGTCCCGCGGTCGTCTCGATCCAGGCCGAGGTTCCGCAGGTCGACATGTTCGGCCAGACGCGCATCGCCACGAGCGGTGGATCGGGCGCGGTGATCTACGACGACGGGTGGGTCGTCACGAACTTCCACGTGGTCAACGGCGCCACCTCGATCAAGGTCAGCCTCGAACCGATCGCCGGCCAACCGCCGGTCGAGTTCACGGCGCGCCTCGTGAACTCGGTGGCCGAGGAGGACCTCGCGCTGCTGAAGATCGACGCGCCGCCGGGCACGGTCTTCGCCACCGTGACGCTCGGCACGAGTTCCGACCTGATGGTCGCCGAGCCCGTGATCGCGATCGGCAATCCCTACGGCCAGACGCTGACCGTCAGCCGCGGGATCATCTCCGGCCTGCACCGGGACATCACGATCGAGGGCCAGGGCCTGCGCTTCTCGAACCTCATCCAGACCGACGCCTCGATCAATCCGGGCAACTCGGGCGGCCCGTTGCTCAACATCTACGGGCAGTTGATCGGGATCAACACGGTGGTGAACCGCCAGGCCGAGAACATCGGCTTCGCCATCCCGGTCGACCGCATCCAGGAAGTCATCGAGGAGAGCCTGCTGGCGCCCTCGCGCGCGGCTTCCTGGTACGGCTTCGACGTGGACTCCAAGTCCGCGGTCGCCGTCGGCGGGAGCGCGAACGGTGACGAGACGGTCGCGTTCCGCGTCACGTCGGTCACGCCCGGTGGACCGGCGGCGCGCGGAGGTTTCGAGGTGGGTGACCTCTTGACCGGATGGGGCGAGCGGCGCTTCCAGTCGGCCGATGCGTTCGTGCTCGCGCGGGCCGAGCTGACCCCCGAGGTTCCCGTGCGCTTCGTCGTGCGCCGCGACGGACGCGACCGCGTGATCGAACTGCGAGGTTGGGAGCGCGACGAAGGTCTGGTCTTCGACCGCGCCGGCTTCAAGGGGCGGACCAGCCTCATGTCCGACCGCCGCTACCGCCGCTACTTCACCTGGATCGAGGAGATCCGTCCCGGCGGACCTGCAGAACGTCTCGGTCTGCGCCAGGGCGATCTGATCGAGTCCTTCCAGGCGAAGGGTCGCCAGGTCGTGGTGCCCCGCTCGCCGCAGATCCTGGCGCTGTACCTCAACACGCTGGAGCCGGGAGCCGAGGTCGACCTCGACGTGTGGCGCGACGAGAACGAGAACGGCCAGCTGGACTACTCGAACGCCGTCTCGGAGCTGTTGCGCGGCACGCTCGTGATCGAGTGAAGCGCGCGGGCGACGCGTCCGGGGCGCGCTCCTCCCAGGGCCCTAACGCGCGCCCTTCGTGAGCTCGTCCACGAGGGCCGCGACGGTGGCGTCGTCCCAGCGCAGGTCGATCCAGTGGCTCGAACGACCGTCGCGCGTCACGAAGGTGAAGAGGGCACGACGCGAGCCGAAGTCCGAGACGAACGCGAGCGTGCGCCACAGTTCGGTGGCCCCCGCCGCTCCGAGCAGCGCCTCGAGCGTGTAGCCCCCGGGGTCCGCGCTCGGCGCCGGCAGCGGAGCCAGTTCGTAGCCGAGTTCGGTCGCGAGCACGATCGACAGTCCTTCGCCCGCCACCTTCCAGTGCGTTCCGTGCGTGTCGATGCCTTGGATGCCGAGTTCGCGGGGCCCGTCGACCACGAGCGTGCCCGGGCTCCGGCTCGGGTCGAACACGCCGTCGACGGCGCTCCCGGGCGGGTCGAGTCGCAGGTTGCCGTAGACCGGCCGCCAGGGCCAGATGGCCCGGCCGAGCGGCGCCAGCGGCGGACGGAAGTGCTCCGGAAGACCGAGGTGCAGCGTGTAGGCCGTGTTCGTGGCGTCGAGCCTGGGGACGTCGAGCGCGAGCAACGGCATCCCGTTCGGATCGCCCGTCCGCGAGAGCGTCGCGAGCGGAGCGACGAACGCTTCCACCTGGTCGGCCGCCGCGGCCCACGTCACCACGCTCGTGCGCGCCTGCGCGTAGCGCGTACCGACCAGGAACAGGCTACCGGCCAGCAGCACGCCCATCGGCACGGCGCGCACGGGTTCACGCAACCACGGGGCGCGCGCGCTGCAGCCGGCCCAGGCCAGGCACAGCAGTCCGTCGGGGACGAGCAGCCAGCGCAGGTGCTCCGGCTGGACGCCCGTCCGCAGCAGCGGGATGAGCGGCACCAGCGCGGCGGCCGAGGCGGCGGCGCCGATCTTGATCGACCCGCCGCGCAGGACGTGCGCTCCGAGACCCAACCCGATCGCGAAGGGCAGCGAGAACGCGATCGGTCCGAGCACCAGGAAGCCGTCCACCAGATTGCCGAGCGGGTCGCTGTAGTCCTTCTCGCCGGGATAGCCGCCGATCACCTCGCCCAGTGCGAACGCGCGCCAGACGAGCGCCACCACCGTGCCGAGGACCGCCCACAGCGCCGCCTTGCGCAGGCCCGCGAGGCGCTCGGAATCGACGCCCGACCACAGCGCGATCGCCACGGCCAGGGGGGCGGCCGCCACCCCCATCTCCTTGGTCGCGACGGCGGCGAAGGCGCACAGGAACGCGAGCCTGGGGCGACCGCGGGCCACGCACAGTCCGGCTCCCACCACCAGCGGCCAGCACAGCGCGTCCACGCGCCCCACGATCCACGTGACCGTCCCACCCTGGTGCGGGAAGGTCAGGGCCAGGAGGCCCGCGACGAGGCTCGCCCAGGCGCCGCAACCGAGCGCCCGCGCGAGCCGCATCAGGACCAGCGCTCCGCCGAGGTGGCAGAGCGCGTTGAACAGTCGCAGCGCCGTGGGGTCCGGGCCGAACAGGTCGAGCTGCAACGCCAGCGTCGTGGAGACCAGCGGGCGCCAGAAGAGGATCGAGCGCATGCCGTACTGGCTGTCGAACCAGTCGCCCAGTCCACCGTGCTGGCCGAGGTGCCGCACCACCGCCGCGTCCTCCGAGATCCAGCCGGCGGACCAGGTTCCGCGCCACAGGCACGCGGCGACCAGCACGAGGACGAGCGGTGCGATCAGGTGGCGGGAGCGGGCGATCCACATGGGTGGTCCCTCCGTCTCGAGGGCCTCGAGCGAACTGTACGGCGTGCGACCGTCCGGGGCTGGGCCGGAGGCTCGCCGGGACCCGTTGGAAAGACCCCCAGAGCGGGGTACATTCCATTCGACGTGTCGCTCCCCCCCTCATTCACAGCCTTCGTCGAGCGCTTCGGCGAGGCCATCGCGAGCGTCGTCCTCACGCTGGTCTACTTCCTCGTCCTGGGCCCCCTCGCCCTGGTCGCGCGCCTGTTCCGCGACCCTCTCGGTCTGCGCCGCGGCCCCGACGACAGCGCCTGGCAGCCCTGGACGGGCGATGGAGCCGGATCGCTCGACACGACGCCGTCGTCCGCGCCGTTCGACCGGGTCGAGGCCCTGCGCCGGGCGCGTCGGCAGAGCTGATCCGCGTCGGCCCACCGTCCGCGCCGTCCCCCCCCCCCCCGCCGCCCTCCCCCCATCCCGTCCGACGGAGCACCCGGAACCCGACATGAACATCCTGGGGCTCTCGTTCCACTACCACGACGCGGCGGCGGCGCTGATCGCCGGTGACCGCATCGCGGCGGCGTCGGCCGAGGAGCGGTTCAGCCGCATCAAGCACGACAACGGGTTCCCCGCGCTGGCGACGCGCTTCGCCCTCGAGACGGCGGGACTGCGGCAGCGCGACCTCGACGCCGCGGTCTTCTACGAGAAGCCGCTGCACAAGCTCGAGCGGATCCTGCTCACCTCCGTCGCCACGTTCCCGCGCTCGTCGGGCGTCTTCCGCCACGCGATGCACCGCTGGCTGGGCGAGAAGCTGTGGGTCAAGTCGACCATTCGCCGCGAACTGGAGCTGCCGGCGAACAAGGTGCTGTTCAGCGACCACCACATGTCGCACGCGGCCTCGGCCTTCTTCACGTCGCCCTTCGACGAGGCTGCGATCCTGACGGTGGACGGCGCCGGTGAGTGGAGCACGGCCACTCTCGGCGTCGGTCGCGGGAAGCGGATCGAGATCGCGCGCGAGATGCGCTTCCCCCACTCGCTCGGACTCCTGTACTCGGCCTTCACCGCCTACTGCGGCTTCGAGATCAACGAGGGCGAGTACAAGTTGATGGGGATGCATCCCTACGGCGTGCCGCGCTACACCGATCGGATCAAGCAACTGGTGCGCATCGGCGAGGACGGCGGACTGTGGCACGACATGCGCTACTTCGCCTACCACCGCAGCCCGCGCGAGACGCTGACGAAAGCCTTCGCCGACCACTTCGGGCGCCCGCCGCGCGATCCCGCGCGCGGCGACAAGGACCTCGACGAGTTCTACTGCGACATGGCGGCCAGCATCCAGCGCGTCACCGAAGAGGTGCTGCTGGCGATGGTCACGCACCTGAAGCGCGAGACCGGCGCGAAGTACCTGTGCCTGGCCGGCGGTGTCGCGCTGAACTCGGTCGCGAACTTCAAGATCCTGCGCGACGGACCGTTCGACGACGTCTACATCAACCCGGCACCCGGTGACGACGGCGCGTCGCTCGGTGCGGCACTGTGGGCCCGTCACCACGTGTTCGGCGAAGAGCGCCTGCCCGCGCTCGACCACGCCTACCTCGGCAGCGGCTACACCGATGCACAGGTGCGCGCCTGGCTCGACTCCGAAGGCATCCCGTACACCCACTTCGACAGCGACGAGGACTACCTGCAAGCGGTGGCCCAGCGATTGGTCGACGGCCAGGTCGTCGGCTGGTTCCGCGGACGCTTCGAGTGGGGGCCGCGCGCGCTCGGTTCGCGCTCGATCCTGGCCGATCCGCGGCGGATGGAGATGAAGGAGCGCCTCAACGCCAAGATCAAGTTCCGCGAGGCCTTCCGCCCCTTCGCGCCCTCGGTGCTGGAAGAGCGCGCCACCGACTTCTTCGACTACGAAGCCGGTCGCGAGAGTCTGCCCGGACGCTTCATGCTCTACGTGTGTCCGGTGCGCGAGGACAAGCGCGACGTGCTGCCCGCGATCACGCACGTCGACGGGTCCGGACGCCTGCAGACCGTGCACAAGGCGACGTGCCCCGACTACCACCGCCTGATCGAGATCTTCGGCGAGATGACGGGCGTTCCGGTCGTGATGAACACGTCCTTCAATCTGAAGGGCGAACCGATCGTCGAGCACCCCAGCCACGCCTTCAACACGTTCAGTCGCTCCGGCATGGACGTTCTGGCCGTCGGCAACTGCTTGGTCGAAGCGTCGGCCAAGCGCCTGCTCGACGACGTGCCCTTCGAGCTGCGGCATCGCGGCGACTCCGTGGCCCAGATGGTGAGCTGATGCGCTTCGTCGCGACTCTTCTGGCCTGGGCGATCGCCCTGCTCACGATCCTGCTCGTGGTCGAAGGCGGTCTGCGCCTCGTCGGCCTCGGCCCTCCCGTCGCACCGGTGGCCTACGACCAGGTCGTCGGTTGGAGCAACCGGCCCTCGGCCTCGGGACGCCTGCACGGTGCGGAGTTCGACGCGCACTGGTCCACGACGGAGCTCGGCACGCGCGTCACCCCGCGCGCCCGGCCGGAGGCGCCCGCGCCGTCGGTCGTCCTGCTCGGGGACTCGTTCGTGTTCGGAACCGCCGCCGACACCCACGACACGATCGCTGCGCGACTGCAGCGCGCCTGGGACGAGGAGGGCCTCGAGCTCGCGGCCGTCAACGCCGGCGTCCTGGGCTGGGACACCGGCCAGGCCGTGCGTTGGTTCGAGACCCACGCGGAGGCGCTCGCGCCCAGCGCCGTGGTGCTGTTCGCCTACGAGAACGACCTCTACTGGAACACGCGCGAGGCCTACGACTCGAGCGACGGTGCGCGCCCGAAGGTGCGCATCGACCCCGTGCGCTCGGCGACCGATCCCGAGCCGCCGGTCGAACGGGTCGCGCCCAAGAGCCTGCTCGAGCACACCGCGCTCGGGCACACGCTGCTGGGTCTTGTCGGTGGATCGCCGCCGCGGCGCATCACGGTGGACGGGCGCGAGATCGATGCCGAGCTGGCCGTGCTGCTGCCCACCGCCGGCACGCCCGAGCTGGATGCCGCGATCGACACGCACACGCGAGCGGCGCTCGAACGCCTGCGCGCAGCTGCCGACGCGGTGGGTTCGAAGCTGCTGCTGGTGACCGTGCCGGCCGCGCCGCTGTTCGAGGACGACTGGCGCGTGCGCTACGAGTCGCGCGGGCTGGCCGGGCTCGACTGGAACTGCGACCGCCCCATCGAACGTTTCCTGCGCCTGGCGGACGAGGCCGGCGTCGCGGCTCTCGACGGCACGACCGCGCTGCGCGCCCACCGCGCCCAGGATCCCACGTCGAGGCTGTTCTGGCGCGAGGACTGGCACCTCACCCCGACCGGCAACGAGGTCGTCGCGCGCGCCGTGGCGGCCTACCTGACCGACCGCCTGGAGACGGGTGATCGCGGGCCGCGCGGCGCCGTCGCCGTCCCCGTCCGCTCGCCGTGGAAGGGGCGCGCTCTCGTCTGGCTCGCCATCACCGCGGGCATCACCGCCGTCCTTGGGACCCAGCCCAAGCGCGGCGCATTCCTCACGGACCTCCTCGGAGTCGGTGCCATGGTTGCGGTCGTCATGACGATCGCGATCGGTGGCAAGGCCGCGATCGGCCTGCTGCCGCCGGCGAGCGCCACGCTGATCCTCGTGCTGCTCGTGGTGGCCGTGCTGACCTTCGTCGCCTACCACCTGCGCGACCGCTTCGGCACGATCGGCGAACTGCTGTCGAGCTTCGCCGCGCGGGGCCACTGGTACCTGATGCCGACGCTGGTGGTTCTGATCGGCCTGGGCAGCCTGTTGATCGTGGCCGCTTCCTCGCCGATCGTCGCGCCCTTCGTCTACACGCTCTTCTGAGCCGAACCGCCACTTCGACCATGTCCGATTCCGACGACGAGCCGTCCTTCCTGCGCGAGAACTGGCCGTGGATCCTGCTGCCGGCCCTGGTGGTGCTCGCGGTCGTCGCCTACTTCGTCCTGTCGAGCGGCGGCGGCGGCGACTTCCAGTACGGCGACTTCTGAGCGCGGCCGCCCGCCGCGACGTCAGCGCTCGAGTGCGCCCACGACACGCGGGAGCAACGCTTCGGCGATGAGCGCCTGGCCGATCGGGTTCGCGTGTTGGTCCGTCGGGTGGATCCACAGCGGGCGGTCCGGTTGCCCGGCGAAGGTCGGGTACAGGTCGATGCAGTCGATCCCCGCCGTGCCGCAGAACTCCGTCACCGCGCGGTGGAGTCCGTGGAACGGATAGCGGTCCTCCTCGAGTCGGAAGAACATCGGGAAGACCACCACGAGCAGCTCGACGTCGCGCTCGGCACACAGGTCGCGCAGCGTGGTCAACGCGGCGCGCGCGGCGTTCCAGGGTTCGGGGACCAGGTCGAGCAGGACCCCCGCGTCGGGGAGCGCCGTGGCCTCGAACTCGCGTCTGTGCCGACGGTCCTGGAGCGCGTTGAGCACGTGACTGATGCCGCCCAGCCAGCGCTCCTCGGGCGGCGGTGGCGTCAACGCCATCGGCACGTCGCCGAGGTCGTTGAGACACACGCCGATGACGACCAGGTCCGGATCGAGCGCCAGTCCGTCGGACGCGATCCAGGGGGCGTAACCGCCCGTGCGATGGTCCCCCGCCGCGAAACCGCCGTTGATGACTTCGACGTCGTCCCAGCGCTGCTCCAGCAGGCCTTCGAGGCGCTGCACCCAGGTGTCCTCGAGCGGCACGCCGTTGCCGAAGGTGAAGGAGTCCCCCACGCACAGGACGCGGCGCTGTCCGGCAGGCTTCGTCGCGTCGAACTCGAGGTCGCGGAAACCGAGCGAGTTCGTGCGCACGCTCACGCAGCCGTCCGCGTCCAGCCACGGGCGCTCGAGGGCGGAGTAGCAGAAGCGCAGCTCGAGGTTCGGCGCCAACCGCGAGCTGGGGCTCGTGGGTGCGCGATCCTCGTCGTTGCGGCCCAGGTAGGTGGCCACGAGCGACAGCGGCACTTCCGTTCCGTCCGCGCCCCGGATGGTCGGCGCGGTCGTGGGCGGCGGCTCCGCGAGACGCCACAGGCCTTCGCTGAGAGCGGCCGCGAGAAGGAGACCGACGGCGGCAGCGAGGAGTCGTCCGGTGAGCGTTCTGCGTGCCTTGGCCATCGCCGCGATGCTACCCGACGGGGCGCGGACGATCGCCACCGCGGCGCAGGGCGGGCTAGACTTGCTTCGCGAGCCGCACGCCCCCGCACCCGCCGACCATGACCACCGACGACGACGAACGACCCTCCTTCTGGCGCGAGAACTGGCTCTGGGTGGTGGTACCGGTGGTGGTGGCCGTGGCCGTGATCGGGTGGCTGCTCCTCTCGGGCGACGGTTCGGTGTCGCCGTTCACCTACGACGGCTACTGAGTCACGCCGCGCGCCGCGCCGACCGTCACTCGCCGAGCTCGAGCCCCACGCGGCGCAGCAGCTCGAAGCCCCCACAGGCCTCCGCCACCAGAAGGTGCAGCGGTGTTCGGTCGTCCACGGGCAGGCGCCGCAGCTGCAGGCGATCGTCCGAGGGCCGGTTGACGCCGGCGTGGGTGTTGACCGCCAGCTCGAAGCCCACGTCGCGCGCGGCCTGCATCGAGTTCTGGTCGTAGTCCCAGCGGCGCCCGAACGGGTAGGCGAAGGTGCGCCCCGCCGCCGGACCCAGTTCGGCCACCATGCGGTCGCGGCAGTGTCCGATCTCGGTGCGCGCGTCGTCCGGCCCGAGGCGCGACAGGATGACGTGGTTGACCGTGTGTCCGCCCAGCTCGACGCCGCCGTCCCGCAGGGCGCGCGCGTCGTCCCAGTCCATGTAGAGCGCGTCGCACAGGGCCCGTTCGTCGCCGCCCGCCTCGCGGAAGAGCTCGTCGACGACGCGGTCGCGTTCGCCCGTGTCGACCTCGTACTTGAGCACGCGCTTGAAGCGGTAGAGCAAGCGCTCACCCGGCCCTTCGAGACTCGCGAGGGCCGTTCGCCGGTCCGCCTCGACGCGGCAGCGCTCGACGTAGGCGCGGGCGCAGGCCTCCTCGCCTCCGTCGCGCACGATCCAGTGCAGCTTGTGCGTCCAGTTGACGCGTCGTTCGTCGAGCGGGCGCGACTCGAGGAACACGGTGGCCGAGGCGCCGAGCTCGGACAGCACGGGCAACAGCCGCGTGCGGTTGTCCTTGTAGCCGTCGTCCATGGACAGCGCGACGAGCGAGGGGCCCGACGTCCCCGCGTCCAGCGCCGACATGCCCGCTCCGACGTTGGTCAGGACGTAGCCGCGGCGCCCGAACCACGACAACACGCGGCGCAGGGTCTCCTCGCGCATGGTCATGTCGCGCGGCAGGAAGCCGTTCACGGAGTCGTCCTCGACGCAGTGGCCGAAGAGGATCGTCATCCGGCGCGGCATCAACCGGTCCACCACGCGGTGCAGGCCGGTGTGGAACAGGAGCCGTGCGTAGCCCTCGCGCAGGCCGAGTTTCAAGCGGTGCTTCAATGACATGGCGGATTCAGCCCATCGTGGCGTCGTCGCGGTCCCCGTCGGTCAGGTACCACGAACGCGCGTCCAGCATGGCACGGGCCACGGGTTCGTCGTCGCGGTGGACGTAGCTGATCACGATCAGGTGGTTCTCGTCCTTGGGCGGCAGGAATCCGTATCCGGCGAGCTCGGAACTCCACCAGCTGTCGTCGATCGCGGTGGCTTCGAGCGCGACGGCTCCGGCCGCGGCCGCCTCGTCCATCGCCGCCGCCGCCAGGGCCGCGCGAACGACGAGGTCGGGCGCCAACATGTCGACCAGGAAGGCGGTGTCCGGTCGATCGGGCAGCGGGCGCTGGACGACGGCGTAGCCCTCGACCGCGGTGCCGCGCCGCGCGATCAGGATGCGGTGCAGGCCGGACGGGTTCTGGGCGAAGCGCCAGTCCAGGTACTCCGCGTCGCGGTGGACCATCCAGTCGAACTGGCGCTCGACGGAGCGCGAGATGTCCCCCACCACGCGCGGGAAGCTCGGTTCGACGTGCACCTGGACGCCGGCTCCCGTCCGCGCCAGCGCACGTCGGGCGGCGGCGCAGCGTCGCGCGTCGAACGGGGCGGTCAGGCCGCGCAGGCGACCTTCGCGCGTGCGGATGCGCCGCGCGCGGGCACTGCCGTCGAACAGGAAGGTGTGCGGCCGGATCCGGCCGATCTCGTTCCAGCCCAGCTTGCCGACGAATAGTGGCGCGCTCTTGCGGTTCGGGAGACCGAAGACGGCGGTCCAGCCGGCCTCGGCCGTGGCGCGCATGCAGGCGCGATCGAGGTCCGAGAAGAGCCCCTTCCCGCGGGCGTCCGGATGGGTCATCACGTCGCCCGTCTGGCCGACGGTCGTCGCCTCCTCGCCGCGGTGCAGCACGCGCCTGGGATTGCAGGCGTATCCGCTGACCGCCCGAACGCGCGTCCCGTCCGCACCCAGTTCGTCGGTCACCAGCGTGATCGAGCCGCCGTGCGGCCCCTGGTCGTAACGCCAGCCGAGTTCGGCCGCGTCCAGGTCCTTCTTGAAGCTGGCGTTGAAGAGCCGGGCCTGTTCCTCGCGGTCGGCGGAGGAACAGGCCCGGATCGAATAGGCGCTGGCGTTCATGGGGTCAGCGTACCCCCGACCCACCAGAGATCGGTGCGCCGAAGACCCGTGCGCGGAAGATCGGTGCGCCGAAGACCGACGCCCCGAAGGACGGGCGCGCTCACCCCGCGTGCAGGTGGTCGATCTTGTTGCTCGGCGGCGGAACCAGGCCGAGGGCGCGGCCGACGCGCTTCTTCGCGAAGGTCGGGTTCTCGAGGTAGTACAGGGTCCGCTCGACCATGCGGCGCGCGCGCTGCGGGTAGGCGTAGTACCACTTCTCGTAGTTGCGGACCATGTCCTTGCGGATCTGCTCCAGCTCGATCTGCGTGAAGTGCTCGTGGACGTAGGCCGAACGGTTCGACGACACGTAGTTGTCGCGCAGGTCCGTCAGGTCGATGTTGGCCTGGTAGTTGTCCCAGGACTCGGTGCCGATCAGCGGGTTGAACACGGACACGCGCACCAGGTCGGGCGACGCCATGCGCAGCACGCGTTCGGTCTCCTCGACGTCCGCGGGGCTCTCGCCCGGGCTGCCGACGATCAGGTAGACCTTGGCCCAGATGCCCGCGCGGCGCGTCATCTTGGCGGCCTCGACGATCGACTCCGGCGTGAGGTCCTTCTTGAGCACGTCGAGCATGCGCTGGCTACCGGACTCCCAGCCGTAGTAGATGCGGCGGCAACCGGCCCGGTGCATGTGCTTGAGCAGCGGGTAGTCGACGCAGTCGGCGCGCGTGTTCGCGATCCACTCGAACTTCAGGCCGCGGCGCAGGATCTCGTCGCACATCTCGTGGATGCGCTTCTTGCGGAGCGTCAGGATCTCGTCGACGAACAGCACCACGCCGGGGTTGTACGTCTTGACGATGTGTTCGAGCTCGTCGACGATCAGCTCGGTCGAACGGACGCGGAAGCCGCGACCCGTGAGCTCCTTCTGGCAGAAGATGCATTTGAAGGGGCAGCCGCGCGTCGTGAAGATGTACGCCAGGCGCTCCGGGTTCATCTTGAAGAAGCTGTCCATCGGGATCAGGTGACGCGCCGGGAGGGGCAGGTCGTCCAGCTTCTTGATCAGCGGCGGCGCCGGGTTGTCGACCCAGATCTCGCCCTCGCGCACGCCGGCCACGCCGGCGACGGCCTTGATGTCCTCGTCGTTGCCGCCCTCGATCGCCTTGATGAACTGGGGCAGCGTTTCCTCGGCCTCGCCCTTGATGACGTAGTCGAAGTGGCCGGAGTCCAGGAAGATGCCCTGGTCGACGGAGGCGTGCGGGCCGCCCATGACCGTGATCTTGCCCTTCTCCTTCGCGTACTTCGCCCAGGCGATCGCGCGGCGGATGTTCGGCGTCAGCGCGCTGAAGCCGATCACGTCGTTGCGCTCGATCGTCTCCTTCATCTCGGAGTCGTTCAGGATGCGCTCGTCGGCGAGCTCGACCGGAAGTCCCTGCTGTTCCATGGCGCCGCCCAGGTAGGCGATGCCGAGGATCATGGCGAGGGGGTCTTCCTGAACGTGCGGCTTGATGTAGGTGAGAAGTGTCTTGCGCATAGCAGGCGTTCCGGCGCTCGGCCGGGTGGTTGGCGGACGCCCGCGGAGGGGCGGCCGGGTCCACGGCGACGGTCGCTTCGGCAACCCCGGATTCGGGGAGGCTTCAGCACCGGGGGCTGTGGTGGTGGTCGGTCGTGGGCAGTGGTGCGCGCGGGATCGTCGCGCGGATGGCAGCTCGGTCCCAGGCGGCGTGCGGTCGTTCGGGCAGGTCTCGGACGGTCCGTCGCGCCTTCGCGTTCCGTCGCGCGGGAGCTTCGGAGGGCGGCTGCCGGAGCGGTGCTCCCTCCTCCTCGGCCCATCGTCGCCCCGAACCGGCGCTACGGGTGGAATTTCACCTTATCTCGCCTCGGGCCGGGTGACAAAGGACCCACGGGTCCGCAAAGCATCCTCGTACACATCCAGGAATTCGTCCGCCAGACGCTCGATCGTGAAGTGCTCCTGCACCCGGCGTCGACCGGCTTCACCGGCTTCTGCACGCAGCCTGGGGTTCTCCAGGAACTCCGCGATGCGGGCTGCGAAGCCGGCCACGTCGAACGGGTTCGCGATCGCGCCGGTGACGCCGTCCAGGACCACCTCCTGGCTCCCGCCGAACGTCGTTGCCACGACGGGCTTGCCGTGCTCCATCGCCTCGAGGTTCACCAACCCGAAGGTGTCGAAGCAGATCGACGGGGTGACGAAGACGTCCACGGCCCCGTAGGCCTGTTGGAGCTCGTCCCCGTCGAGCCAACCCGTCGGCACCACGGCGTCGTCCACGTCCAGGAGGCGCGCCTGGTCGGCGAACTCGCGGTCGTACACGTCGCGCTTGCCCATCACGATCAGGCGCACGTCGGGGATGTCCCGACGCAAGATGGCCAGCATCTCGAGGAGCTTGCCGACCCCCTTCTGCTCGTGGAGCCGCCCTCCGATGGCGATCAGCGGAACGCCCGTGAGCCCGCGCTTCGCCCGGAAGGCCGCGATCTCGTCCGGGGTCGGAAACGTCGTCTGGGGGCGGACGGCGTTCCAGACCACGCGGTCGACGCGGATCCGGTTGGCTTCGAGCACGGTCTTCAGTTCGTGCGAGACGGTGGTGAGGCGATCGACGTCGCGCTCCAGCACCGCGCGGATCCGAGCGTTCCGACCGGGTCGGTAGCGCAGGCGCTGACACGGGATGCACTTGCTCCAGTGGGCGGCGTAGTCGCGCTTCTCGCCCCGGGCCTGTTCGCCGCCGTGGAAGCAGGTCAGCTTCTGGTAGCAGAACGTCATGACGTCGTGCGTCGTCAGCACGACCGCCGCTCCGGCCCGACGCGCCGCGGTGAGACTCCCGTACCCCAGGTGCGTGTGGATGAGGTGGGCGTGGACCACGTCCGGCCCAAAGGCATCGAGGATCCGGCGCAGCGGTTCGCGGACGCGCGGGTTGTCGAGGCTCACCCAGGCCCGCAGGCGCACCGGGTAGTCGGAGTGGATGACGAAGACGCGCGTGCCACAGATCTCCTCCTCCGCGAACTCGCCCGGCCGCGCCCGCGCTTCGTCCTGCGTGCACGTGACGACCGCGGTCTCGTGTCCGAGTTCGCGCAGCCGTTCGGCGTGGCTGTACATCTGACGCACGGACGAGCCGATGCGCGGATCCGAGAGTTCGTTGAAGAAGAGGACCTTCACGGCGTCACGGTCTCCTCGGGGGCCAGGTCACGCAGGTGCGCGCCGCTCTTGAAGTAGTACAGGACGTAGGTGTAGTGCACGAGCGTCCATCCCAGGGTGCAACTCATCCCCCAGGCGATGCCGGTCGTCGGGTTGTGGTGGACGAAGAGCGCGACGACCGGCATCGCGACCAGGAGACCGATGAACGAGATGACGATCGCGACCCGCAGTCGGTTCGCCGTGATGTAGAAGCTGTCGAGGGCGCCCGCGAACCCCTGGAGCGCGAGGCCGAGGACCAGGATCGCGGCGAGTCGGGCCACCGGCTCGTGGTAGGTCGGGTCGAACAGCTGCACGACCAACAGCATCACCGGGTACGCGACGACGAGTCCTCCGGCCACGAGCAACCCGCCGACGCCCGAGATGCGCAGGAAGAGCGACTTGAAGCGCGCGGGGGTCTTCGAGCCGGCCAGGACCGAGAGGCTCGGCAGCGCCGTCCGGCTGAGCCCCTGCAGGAGGATGACGGGGATCTGCATGATCCGTTGGGCGATGCGGAAGTAGGCCACCCAGTCGTTCGCGCCAGCGAAGTTCTGCTGCACCGAGACGTGCTTGAAGATCAGCATCGGGAGGATGTTGAGCGCGAGCGCGTCGATCGTGCGCAGGACCCCCATTCGAAAGCTCAGCGGCAGGCCGTGCAGGATCGGGACGTCGCCGACCCGCGCGAGCACCGCGCGCACGGTCGGGAGTTCGCTGTCGGCCACGCGGGCGTCGCGTCGCAACACGAACATGGCCACCACCGAGGACACGCACGACGCGGCGAGCAGGCCCAGGATCGCACTCTGGGCGCTGCGTCCGACGAGGACGGAGGTGACCACGATGGTGATGCGCAGGAACTCGACGATCACGTCGAGGGTCGCGAGCGCGCGCATGCGTCGGGCCCCCTGGAGCGCGCACGTGACCGACGTCCGCGGCGCCTCGAGCAAGGGGGTCGCGCACATCCACCAGGCGAACAGCGCGATCTCCCGGTCGTCGGTGGCGAACTCGACCAGAGGCACCACGGTGAAGTAGCCGATCGCGAGCAGGACCACTCCGATCAGCGCTTGGACCTTGAACGCGAAGGCGAGCCAGGCCGCCACCTTGTCCCACTGACGGCGGGCGCGCGCGGCTGCGACCTGTGCGACGGTGGCCTGCACCACGCCCACGCTGAGGAGCATGTAGCACAGGCCGTACCCCGCCAGCGCGAGGAAGTACCGCCCCTGCTCGTTGCTGCCGATGAGGTGCGAGAGCGCGAGCGTGGACGCGAGTCCCCCGCTGGCCACGACCATGCCGGAGAGCTGCAACAGGCCCGCGTCGCGCGCGAAGCGGTTCGTGAACAGACGCGCGAGGAAGCCGCCCGTCCGAGCCTCCCCGCCCGTCGCGGCGTCGTTCTCGAGGTTCGATCCCGAACCCTCGAAGCGCGTGGGTTCCAGGGCCTCCACCTGCCGCGCGGGCACTTCGCCCGTGGCCCCTTCGCCCGCGGCCCCTTCGCCCGCGGCCCCTTCGCCCGCGACCCCTTCACCTGTGGTCGCTCCGCCGCTCGTCCGCTCCTCGGAGGCCGTCCGGGCTTGCGCGCGCAGCAGGGCCCGACGTGCGAAGTCCTCGACGTGCCGTCCGCTGCGGAAGTACCAGAAGATGTAGACGAGGTGGGCGAGCGTCCACGAGATGGTGAGGACCATCCCCCACGCTCCACCGGTCTCGGGCAGGTGGTAGCAGATGAACCAGAAGCTGATGAACGTGACGGTGCACTGCACGCCGATGATCCCGATCGCGACCCGCAGTCGTTCGGTCAGGATGTAGAACGTGTCGTACGCCACCATCGAGCCCATGGCGCAGTAGCCGATGGCCATGATGCGCACGAGGTGCACGACCTGTTCGTGGTACTCGTCCGGCGCCATCTTCACGAGCAGCGGCGACGCGAGCGTCGTGACCCCCACCGCGACCGCGACGAGCAGCGTCGAGTAGCCGGTGACGCGCAGGAAGGCGCGCCGGAAGCCCTCGCCGTCGCCGCGCCCGACGAAGTGCGCGAGCGCGGGGAGCGCCGTGCGGCTCACGCCCTGCATGAGGACCACCGGCAGGCGCATCAGACGCTGTGCGATGCGGAAGTGGGCGACCGCGGCCTCGGCCCCGGCGAATCCCGTCGCGGTGCCCGCCGCCTTGATCATCAGCGGCGGAACGATGTCGTAGGAGAGGGCGTCGAGGCTGCGCAGGACGCCGAGCCTGAGACCCAGGCCGAGCCCGCGGCGGACCGGGACGTCGCGGACCCCGGCCAGCACGCGCCGGATGCTCGGCAGCTTCATCCCCGTGCCGGCCGACACCGCGCGGAAGCGCAGGCTGCTGACGGCGGATCCGATGACCGTCGAGACGAGCAGTCCGAACACGGGGCCGTTGGTGTCGCCCGTGATCAGCGCTCCGCCCAGGACGCAGCTGAACCGCGCGATCTCGGTCAGGACCTCGATCCGCGCCACCTCCTTCATGGAGCGCGAGGCCTGGAAGACCGCCACCGCGACCACGCGCGGCAGGTCGAGCAATGGGACCGCGCACAGGATCCAGCCGAAGACTCCGATCGCACGACTGTCGAGCAACTGCTCGCAGATCCAGGGCAGGAACGGACCCACGACCAGCAGCAGGAAGAGACCCCCCGCCGCGTAGACCTTCACGAGGAACGCGAGCCATCCGGCCACGCGCTCGGCGCGGTTCTCGGCCACCGCGATGCCCATCTGACTCACCGCGGCCTGGGTGACCCCGGTGTTGAACAGCATGAACGCCAGCCCGTAGACCGACGTCGCCAGGATGTAGCGTCCCTGGAGTTCGGCCCCGATGAGGTGCGCGAGGGCCAGGGTCGAGATCGCGCCGAGGACGGCGATGATCCCGCCCGATCCTTGGAGGATCGCGGCGTCGAGGACGAAGCGGTTGCGCAGCAGCCGCTTGATCATCGCTCCGTGTCCGTACCCGTGCGTCGCGCCAGGACCTTCGAGTACACGCCGAGCACCCGTTCCGCATTGCGCGCCCAGGTGTTCGCGCGGGCGTGGGCGAGTCCGTTGCGGCCCAGCCGCGCGCGCAGATCCCCGTCGTCCACCAGTCGGGCCAGACCGGCGCTGGCGGCCTCGACGTTCGGCTCGACCAGGAGTCCGGTCGTCTCGTTCACGATCGCGTCCTCGGCGCCGCAGTCGAGCGTGCCGAGCACCGGCTTGGCGCAGGCCGACGCTTCGAGATAGACGATCCCGAAGCCCTCGAAACCTCCGTCCGCCGCGCGCACGGGCGTGTGGACGAACGCTTCGCAGCGCTGCAGCAGATCGCGCTTCTCCTCCTCGTCGACGTTGCCCACGAGGTGCAGCCGATCTCCCACGCCGTGCGCCTCGCCGATGGCGAGCAAGCTGCGTTCGTAGTCGTCGCCGGGGCGATTGCCGACCAGGACGTGGTGCAGGTCGGGGCGCTGCGCCGCCACCCGCGCCCAGGCCTCCAGCGCCACGTGGTGCCCCTTGCGTTCCTTCAGTTCGCCGATCCCGAGCGTGAAGCGCCAGTCGTGCCAGGGCCGTCGCCCGACCTCGGCCGGACGTTCGAACGGCGCCGGGTCGACGCAGTTCGGCACCGTCGTGACGTGGGCTCGCCCCACGTGCAGCGAGCCGACCTCGTCCACCGACTGCCCCAACACCTCCGCGAGGCGTCGAGCCGTGTAGCGCGAGACCGTGATCATCGCGTCGAAGCGCTGATAGGCCCAGCGCGACAGTCGACGATGCCGCGCGTCGAGCAACGGTTGGACGGTGTACGTGCCGTGCGCGGTCGCGACGAACGGCTTGCCCGCGAGCCGCGCGCCCAACAGGCCCACGAGGTTGTGCGGATAGTCCTTGATGCCGTGGACCAGGTCCACGTGCCGGGCGGCGCGGGCGACGCGCCAGGTGGACTGCACGAGGCTCGGCCAGAAGCGCGAGCGCGCCATGTAGAAGAAGTAGTCCGGCGGCAGCGTGACGGCCACCGGCCAGTGCTGGGGCACGTCGGCGCTCGTCGGTCGGTGCTTGCGCGCCAGATGGACGCGCGGCTCGAAGTCGGGGCGTGCCGCCTCGAGCGCCTGGAGCAGGCACACGGTGTAGCGTCCGACGCCGTCGAGGTCCGACAGCGAGTCCGTGAGATAGAGAACCTTCATCGCGCGCCCTGTTCCTCGATCCTCGCCGCTGCGCTCCGCTGTCCCATCCACTCGATCAGTCGACGCGCCCGCGAGTCCCACGAACGGCGAGTGACCTCCTTGCGCGCGTGCGTCACGAGCTTGATCCGCAGGTTCGGATCGCTGAGCACGATCGCGAGTCCGCGCGCCAGGGCGTCGGGGTCGTCGGGGGCCACCAACCAACCGGTCCGATCGTGTTCGAGGATGTCGCGCATGGAGAAGAGGTCGCTGGCGACCACCGCGGTTCCGGCTCCCATCGCCTCGAAGACCTTCAGCGGTGAGGTGTAGCGCGCACTGATCGCGGGCGTCGAGCGGTTCGGGACGACCGCCACGTCGGCGGCGGCCAGGTAGCGACGCACCTCCTCCGGCGGTCGGAAGCCGTCGAAGCGCACGTTGGCGAGCTCGCCGTGGCGCGCGCGCAGACCCGCGATCGCGTCCGCGTCGCCGCCGACCACGACGAAACGGGTGGCGGGCAGGCGCTCGGCCGCACCGAGCAGGACGTCGACGCCCTTCCAGGGCAACAGGGATCCGGCGTAGACCACCGTCGGCGCGTTCGGGGCGAGGCCGAGCTCCGACCTGGCCTGCTCCATCGGCGGCACGTCGACGTAGTGGTCGAGCGCCACGCCGTCGTGCTCGACCGTCACCACACCCCGATCGGCGCCGAGCGCGATCAGGTCCTCGGCCACACCCCCGGAGATCGCGACGAGGCCGGTCGCGCGGCGGCAGACCGCCCGCAGCCAGCGCCGCCGCAGTCGGCCACCGGGAACCCGGTGGATCTCGACGAAGACGTCGGGAATCCCGCGGCGCAACAGGGCGAGCGCCGTCTCCGCCTCGCGCGAGTAGACCCAGGCCCGGCCGGACTCGCGGCGCACCGCACGGGCGGCCGAGCGCGCGAAGCTCAACTCCTGGAGCCGCGCCGGGGCGTACTGCAGCTGCGTGGGAACGCGGTCGATCCAGTCGATGCACGGCAGCGCGACGACGTTGGGGCGCGGACCTGCGGGCACGCCGTAGTACTCGAACAGTTCGCGCCCGACGGGCAGCTGCGGCTGTGGATGCCGGCGCGCGTGCAAGAGCCTCACGTGGGAGACCCGGCTCGCGAAGGCACTGGCCACGTGCAGCACCTGGACCGATTGGGCTCGCAGGGACGGAATGCGCGCGTTCGCGACGAGGTCGAGCCGCTCGGGGAGATGCGCCGCCTGGTTCACTCGCGGTCCCGCTCGGCGCGCAGCTCGAGAACCCGCTGGCGCAGTTCGTCACCGCGGTAGCGGAACGTCTCCTCCGTGTAGCCGATCTCGGCCAGGCGCTCCAGCTCGGCCAGGGCGGCGCGCGTGTTGGCCTCGGTCTCGAGATCGCGATCGGAGCGCACGACCGCTTCGACGTCGATCGGCATCGTCGCGTTCCACTCGAGGAGTTCGGCGCGCAGTTCGTCGACGAGTGCGAGGACCTCCGCCCGCGCTGCCTCCGAAGCCTCGGGCGCCCGCACGATCTTCTCGAACAGGTCGTTGCGCTGCCTGGGGTCGGACTCGAGGTCGTGGAAGCGAATCGTTCCGAGGTTCTCCTCGAGCGCGACGGCCCAACCGTCCGGCTTCACGGCGAAGCGGTCGAGCACCAGCATCGCTTCGGGCGTCGAGATCGAGACGAACGAAGAGTCCTCGGCGTAGGTGAAGCGTCGGTCCCAGTCCGAGAAGCCGCGCATCATCGGCAACAGCGATGCGCCGTCGACCTCGTCCTGCGGCGTCGCGACGGGCGGCCGCTCGAGCCCCATGGCGTCGAGAACCGTCGGGAAGACGTCGATGCTCTCGACCGTTTCGGACACGCGCACGCCGCCCTCGAAGCCGTCCGGCCAGCACATCACCAGGGGCACGTGCAGGTTCGAGCGGTACATGTGGTTGTGCTCCCAACGTCCGCCCTCGCCGAAGTCCTCGCCGTGGTCGGAGCTGATGACGACCAACGTGTTCTCGAGGACTCCGCTCTCTTCGAGCTGGGCGAGCAGGACTCCGATGTCGTGGTCGGCCTTCGAGACGCCGCCCATGTACAGGTCGTAGATCTGACGCCGGTCGTCGACGGTCGGGACGTACTCGCCGCGCTCGATCGTGCGGCGGTCCTCGGCCCAGAAGCTCTGGATCGGCCCGTCGTACTCGGGATCCACGTACCAGGACCGGAAGGGTTCGGGCGGGTCGTAGGGCGTGTGCGCCGAGAACAGGTGCACGAAGGCGAAGAAGCGTCGATCGGAGTGCTCGGCGAGCCAGCGCTTCGCCGTCGTCACGTGCAGGTCCGGATCGAGCTTGGCCTTCGCCTTGGTCCAAATCGTGCCCAGGATCGTCCAGGCGCGGAACTGGCTCCAGCGGTCCGCCGACCGGATCAGGTCGTTGCCGCGCGTCAGTTCGCAGATGTCGTCGAACCCGCGCGCGAGCCCGGTTCCGTGGGACAGGGCCCCCATCAGGAACGCGCCGGCCGAGACGTCGCCGGGCTCCATCGCGACACCGTCCTTGCGCACCGCGGCGTCGAGGTACGACGCCATCGTCACGTTGGCCGGCAGCGCCACGCCGGGTGCCATCTTCATCAGGCCGTGGCGACGCGGGTACTTGCCCGTGAAGAACGAACCGAAGCTCGTCCAGGTGTACGGGGCCTGGACACTGGCGTGGTCGAACAGTGCGCCGCGCTCGGCCAGACCGTCGATCGCCGGCGTGCGCGCCCGTTCGTTGCCGTAGCAGTGCAGGGCATCGGCGCGCAACGCGTCCACCACCACGAAGAGCACGTTGGGCAGGTCGCGGTTGCGCTCGTTGAGTTCACCCGTCGACTTGGCGTGCGCGGCCTCGGTCCACATCCAACCCGCTCCGAAGAGTCCGCTGCCGGCCGCGAGAGCGAGCAACGGGAAGAACGGCAGCCGCCGCACGCCACGGGCCAGCACCAGAGCGACCACGGTGGCCAGCGCGAGGACACCGAGGGCCAGCATCAGACTCTGGGTGGACGCCACCGGAAGACCGGACTGGAAGCGTTGGCGCGCGACCCAGAAGCCGGCGGCGCCGAGGCCGAGAGCGAGCGGCAGGGCGGCTGCCAACACGGGCCGACGGCCCAGGAGGAAACCGCCGACGAGGCCGACCGGGGCGAGGAGCAGCGACCACAGGCCGATGCTCGCGGCCGTGCCGAGCAGGAGCTCGACCACGCCGGACGGGGCGCCGTCGAGCAGTTGCTCGGCCGGCACCGAGCGGATCGACAGCCAGGCGCGCAGGGCGTCGAACGCGCCCAGGGCGATGCCACAGACCAGGGCACCGCGCAGGCCCGCCGAACCGCCGGACGGGAGCGGGCTGCTGTCGGGGCGGTGCCCGGGATCGGGCGCGGAGCCGCGCAGCTCGGCGGCGTGCTCGGAGTCGTTCATCGGGGGAGACGGGCGCGGGACGGAGCGCCGCTAGAGCCTACCCGGCCGGGGGCTCCGAGCGTTCGGACGGTCGCTTCGGACCGAGGCTCCAGCACCGCGTTCCGTCGTCGCTCACGGCCTTCGTCGAGCCACCGAGCGGGTCCCGCCCGGGCCGAGCCGCCGTCGGGAGTCGGTGCTCGACGTCCCGCGCACCGCCGGCGTCGAGCAGTCGCTCCTCGACCTCGAGCGCGCCGTCGGCGATCCGGTAGCGCCGCACCACCCGACTGTTCGGGACCGCCGTTCCGTCGCGCCAGGCCAGTGCCGCGGTCAGCTCGAGGACATCGCCGTCCACCCGGCTGGCGACCTGGCGGGCGAAGCCGCTCGACACCCGCGGATGGGCGAACGCCAGCACGTCGCGCCGCAGGTGTCGCAGCGGTTCCGCCAGCGCGTCGAGGCGCGCGCCGCGGCGCCAGGCCACCCGTGCGAGCCAGAGGCTGAAGCGCTGATCGGCCCCTCCCGCCCGCCATCCGCGCCGCGGCGAGATCGGGCCGCGGACGCCGTTCCACTCGCCGCTGTTCGCGCCGCCGAGTCGGCAGCGCGGCAGCTGCTCGCGCCAGCGGCCGTCGGGGTCGAGGGCCACGACCCGGATCGGACCGTTGCCGCAGGGCGAGCCGTGCATCGCGTTGCCCGGCGGCCGCGCGCCGCGCACCCAGGCCACCAGGCCCGGCGCGTCGAAGCGGGCCAGTTCGGCGTCCGCGAACCAGGTGAGGCCGGTGGCGCCCGGGTCGACGACGTCGGGCGCATCCGTCTCGGGCCAGTCGCGCAGCGCCCGCGCGGCCCAACAGGCGTGCGCGGCCCAGAACGTCGCGCACTGGTAGCTGCGACCGCGCCCGGGTCCCGGGCGGTGGCTCGTCGGTCGCCCGCTCGGCTCGAGGTGCTCGATCCAGGCGGCGAGCGAGCGACGCGCGGCGAGTCGTCGTTCGGCCGAGCGCTCGTCGAACGTCCGCGCGCCGGCGCTCAGCGCGTGCACGTCGAACGGGTTCGAGGCGACCTCCTCGCCCGCGCCCCAGTACCAGGGCTTGGCTTCGAGCAGGCCGCACTTGATCCCGTCGGGCCCGACGAGCCCCTCGAGGAACCGCAGTCCGCTCGCGAGTCGCTCGGCGTGCGGTGCAGAGGTCGGATCGATGCCCAGGCGCTCCAGCGCGAACAGACTGAAGCCGGTGACGCGCGACTGGTAGAAGCTCGACGCGTCGGCCGCTCCAGGGTGCCCCGCGCCCCAGTCGAGCGGGTGGTACGGATAGCTGCCGTCGCCGCGCTGGACGCCCGCGATCAGGTCCAGCGCCTCGAGCACCGCGTCCTTCCACTCGTCGCGCGGATCGAGTGCCCAGGCGCTGGCGAGTCCGGTCAGGGCCCAGGCGCGTTGGGCCGGGACGCCCTTGTCGCGACAGGCGTACTTGAGGTACGTGTCCGCGTGCAGCAGCGCCGCGTGCGAGAAGGCAGCGCGGTCGTCCGGGCCGAGCTCGTCGCCCAGCTCGAGGCACAGGCTCGCCAGAGCGTCGCTGCACGCGCCGCCGTCGATCACGCTGTTCGAGCAGTTGAACGGGTCGTGGCGTCCGGGGCGGAACGTGTGACAGGGGCTCGTGCCTTCGCGTTCGAGGCGCGCGACGAGGCGCCGCCCCTGGCCGAGCGCGGTGGCGAGGTGGTTGGCGTCGCCGGTCGCCAGGTACAGCTCGAGCGCGAGGATCGCGACGCAGGCGCTCTTGCCCGTGTGCTCGATCCGGTGGTCCGGACAGATCAGACGGCCCGCGTCGTCGCGCGTGCCGACCAGCCAGGCGAGACAGCGCTCGAGCGCTGCGATCGCGTCCGCGCGCGTGGGCAGGGCGAGCGGACCCGCGGCCGACCCGATCGTGTGAGCGGTGGACGTCATCGCGCGCACGGGTCAGCTGAGCAGGAAGCGGCGGTACGAGGCCAGGATCGGGCCGAGAGGCTCGCACGGGCGCCCGCGCAGACGGCTCCACAGCGTGCGCACGACCAGGTCCGTGATCGTGAACGTCACGCAGGCCTTCACCCACGGACCGGCCCAGAACCCGAAGTGCTTGCGGAAGTACGTCAGGCGGTTGTCGTGCCAGATCGGGACGAAACCCGCGAAGCGCGAGGTGCTGGCGCCCACGTGGTGGACGACCCTTGCCTCGGCCACGTAGCGCGTCCGATGGCCGGCGTCGGCGAGGCGCTTGGACAGGTCGACGTCGTTGTAGAACAGCCACAGGCGCTCGTCGAACAGGCCGACCTGGTCGAGCGCGCTGCGCCTGAGCAGGAGCGCGGCCGCCGGCGGTTGGTCGGCGTCGCGGCTGTCCTCCTGGGCCCAGTCGCGCAGGAAGTAGCGCCGCAGTTCGGCGCTGTTCGGGAACCAACGCTCGAACGGCGTGGCGAAGAACAGCGGAGTCCGCCAGCGCGGAAAGGCCATGCAGGTGCGCTGGGTCTCTCCCGAGCGGTGCACGAGGCGCGGGGCGGCGGCTCCGTACTCGGGGTGCGTCTCGAGCCAGTCCACGAGGAGCGACAGCGCGTCCGGCGCGACCTCGGTGTCGGTGTTGAGCAGGAAGACGTAGTCGCCGTCGCACGCGAGCATTCCCTGGTTGCAGGCGATCGCGAAGCCCTCGTTGCGCGGGTTGCGGATCAGCTCGACCTGCGGGAAGCGCTCTGCGACCATGTCGGCCGAACCGTCCTCGCTGCCGTTGTCGACGACCACCACCTGGTGCGGCACGAGGTCGCTCGCGAACAGGTGTTCGAGGGCGAGCCGCGTCAGTTCGCTGGTGTTCCAGGACGGGATGACGACCGAGACGCGCGGGTGCAGGGGCGTCGCGGTCACGCCCGACTCCGACGCGCGGGTTCCATCTCGCGCACGAGGCGCGCCATCAAGGTGTCGACCTCGTGGTCCCGGACGACCACCTCGCGGAGTTGGTCGGACGACGCGACCGAAGGACCGCGATCGACCGTGAGACCGCGGACGGCGGCGGCGAGCGAACGCGCGTCGTGCTTCTCGAACCGGTGCGCCGCACCGGCAGCGGGCAGCGACGCGAAGACCCGTTCGAAGCTCTCGTTGCACGTCACCGGCGCCACACCGCAGGCCATGGCTTCGAGCACGACCTTGTCCACGCTGCCCGTGTGGCTCGAATTCACGAGCACGTCCGCGGCGCGGTAGAGGTCGGGCATCTGGGGGTACGGCACGTGACCGAGCCAGCGCACGCGCTCGCCGAGGCCGAGCTCGTCCACCCGCGCGCGGATTCCGTCGGCGTAGTCGTCGTCACCCGCCGCCAGTCCCCCACCGGCCCAGGTGAGGCGCGCGTCGATGCCGTCCGCGACGAGCTGCGCCAGGGCGTCGAGCACCGACTCGGGGTCCTTCGCGGGTGTGAGGCGTCCGGCGCCCAGCAGCTCGATCGCGTCGGCGCTGCGCGTGCGCCGTTCGGCCGCCAGCGGCGCGAAGTGCGCCACGTCGATCCCGTGCCCCGTGACGACGCGCTTGGGGGTCTCGAGTCGCAGGGACTCCTCCGACGCGGTGAAGATCTTCCGCACCAGCCGTTCGGCGCGCCGCAGTCGATCGTCGACGCCCTTGTGCGTGTACCACAGGTAGAGCCCGGCGCCGCGGCGACGCGCCGGAGTCGCGGCGAGCAACGCGTAGCGCGGGACCATGTGCGCCAGCACGGTGTCGTAGCCCTGGTCGAACGCGTCCCCGAGCGCCGTGTGGTAGCGCATGAAACGCCGCACGCGACCCTTGCGGCCGATCTCGACCGCGTCGACGTTGGTCGGCAGGTCGAGGTCGTCGCCCACGGCCAGAGCCACGACCCGCACACTCTCGCAGTGCTGCGCGAGCCCTTCGATCCAGCGCGGGACGAAGCCGAGGATGCCGTCCTCGCGGTCGAGGATCTGGGTCAGGAACAGGAGCTTCATCGGGTGGTCGGCATGGGGGGAGCCGGCGTGTCGTCGCTGCGGCGCTCGGCCTCGAGTCCGACCAGTTCGTGGAGGCCGCGCGCGTAGCCCGCGAGGACGTCGTGGTAGGCGAAGCCCTCCGCGATCGCGCGGGCTTCGATCTGCATCTGCTCGCGCATCGGATCGTTCGCGAGCAGCGCGCCGATCGCCTCGGCGAGCGACGAGGCGTCGAACCCGCACAGCGTCCCACCGCGTCCGTCCCCGATCAACTCCGGCATCACGCCCACGTGCGTCGAGACGGACGGCGTCCCACAGGCCATCGCTTCCACGGTCACGCGCGGTCCTCCTTCGCAGGTCGAGGCGCAGACGAGCAGGCGCGAGGTGCGGTAGAGCTCGATCAGTTCGTCGTCGGTCTTCACCCAGTCGAGCAGCTCGATCGCGCCGTCGAGTCCGCGGGCGGCGATGCGGCGCTCGACCTTGCGCCTGAGCGGTCCGCGGCCGAGGAAGGTGGCGCGCAGTTCGGGCCGCGTGCGTCGTACTTCGTCGAGCGCGTCGATCAGCGGCAAGAGCCCCTTGTTGTTGACCATGCGGCCGACGAACAGGACGTCGCGGACGCGTTCGCGCGGCGCGGGTCGGTAGCGCTCGAGATCGATGTACAGGGAAGGCAGCACGAGGATCTTCTCGGGCGGCACGCCCCAGGACTCGAGCAGGCGCGGCATCTCGTGGTGGTTCACGACGCGGAACGCGGCCGCCCGCGTGCTGGCCCAGCGCACGTAGCGCTTGGCGATCGAGCGGTCGAGGACCTCGCGGAGGTCGGCCGGCACGGGCACCCCCGGGACGTGGTGGATCTCCGACAGGTAGGGCACACCGGTCGCGCGCGTCAGGCGCGCGGCGGCCAGGCCGTTGTAGAACCACCCGTAGTCGTGGCTGACGATCAGGTCGTGCGCGTGCTCCGCGATCAGCTCTCGTCCGCGCGCGACCAGCCAACGGCGCATCCCCGAACGCCCCGTGTTCGCCGGATGCAGGTGGACGTTGCCGAACAGGTTCGTCGTGGTGACGGGTCCGTCGGGGCGCGGCGAGAGCACGTCGATGCGGTCGAACCAACGCGAGAACTCGCGCTGCATGTGGTGGAACGGACCGCGGGCGCCGGTCGCACTCTGGCGATCGCCCGAGAGCATCAAGAGGCGCATCGTCGAGCCTCCTGCGCGTCGGAGTGCGGGCCGGTGTGCGCCGAGTCGGTGTGCGCCGAGTCGGTGTGCATCGAGTCGGTGTGCATCGATTCGAGCACGCCGCGGTAGATCGCCTCGAGTCGGTCCGCCAGGCCCCGCGCCCCGTGGTTCGCGCGGGCGCGCTCGCGCGCGGCGCGGCCGAGTCGGCGGCGTTCCGTCGGATCCAGCGCCAGGCGTTCGAGCGCCTCGGCCAGAGCCGTCACGACCACGCCGTCCGCACTCGGCGACTCGACGAGCCGTCCGTCGACGCCGTCGTCGATCAACTCCCCCACTCCGCCGACGCGCAGGGCGACGGCCGGCGTGCCGCTGGCCGCTGCTTCGATCAGAGCGACCGGCAGGCCCTCGGAGCGCGAACAGGACAGGACGGCGTCACTGGCCGCGTGCACCCAGGTCGTGTCGTCGATCGCTCCGGCGAAGTGCACGGATCCAGCAGGCAGGTCGCGCGTGGCCTCTTCGAGTGCGGCGCGCTCGGGTCCGTCGCCGGCCACCAGCAGCACGGCGTCGTGACCGCGCTCGCGCAGCGCGACGAGCACCCGCCCGGCGAGTGCGGGGCGCTTCACCGCAGCCAGGCGCCCGACGAAGCCCACGACGAAGGCCGAGGGCGCGATCCCCGCGCGCTCGCGCGCTTCGATCCTGGTGGCCTCGTCGATCGCGAGGTGCGACTCGAGGTCGATGCCGGGTGGCGAGAGGCTCACGTCGCCCGCCGCACACACCCTGAGCCGTACCAGATCCTCGGCGGTGGCGCGGCTGACCGCGACGATGCGATCGGTGCGTCGGGCGAGCAGCCGTTCCACCGTGCGCAGGCCGCGCGAGGTCGCGCGCCCGAAGTACCCCTCGAGCACGTGTCCGTGGAAGGTGTGGACGAGCCCCGCCGAGCGCGGAGCGGCCAGACGCCCGAGGAACCCGGCCTTCGAGGCGTGGGTGTGGACCACGTCGGGCGCGAAGGCGGCGAGCTGACGGCGCAGGTCGAACAGGGCGCGCAGGTCCCCGCTCGGCCGTGCGCGTCGCCCGAGACCGGGGATCCGGACGGCCTCGACGCCGCTCGCGCCCAGGGCGTCGAAGAGGTCGCCCTCGCCGGGGTCGGGCGCGCCGCAGAACACGCGCAGTTCGTGCCCACGTCGGACGAGCTCCGGGTCCGAAGCCAGGACCTGGCGTGCGGGGCCACCGAGGTTCATCCGAGTCACGACGCGAGCGATGCGCATGGCCAGCGAGTCTACTCGCCACCGCGGCGTCAGCGGTCGAGCAGGGTCAGGTGGTAGCCCACGAGCAGGGTGTAGACGCTCGCGGCGGCGTAGACGCCCAGCCGGGCCAGCGTGAAGTTCTTGTGGATGGTGAGCACCACCAGGGCCACGCCGATGAGGATGGTCTTCGACAGCACGAAGCCCAGTCGACCCGAGCGCAGGAGCTCGTCCGCCACCGGATTGATCTCCGCCCCGCCCGCCTGCAGGTGCAGCAGCGTGAAGTAGGTGTCGAGGCAGTTCATGGCCGCGATCCACAGGATCAGCAGCCACCACCGCAGTCCGTAGGCGTCGACGAACAGCCCCTCGGCCTCTTCCCCGCGACGCGGCCCCATGCGGCGACCGCCCAGGAGCGAGTAGCGCGAGAAGCGGGGTGTCGGGCGCGAGCGCCGCTCGTGCACGTCTCGTCGCTCGGCGCCCATGCCGGGGCCTGCGACCGTCTCCGCCTCGATTCCACTCATCGTTCCCGACCTCCATCGACCGTCGGGCCCCCGCGAAGGACAGGAAAAACCTTCACCGACGTCGACCTTCGCGGGGGCCGCCCAGCGGCGCGGCCCCTCGGCCCCGCCGTCGCGGACCGAGCTGGCGTCGCGTTCCAGCACCGTGTACTCGCTCCAGCACCGTGCTCGCGGTCCAACACCGTGCTCTCAGTCGCGCCCGCCGCCGCCCGAGTTCCCGCCCCGCGAAGCCGACCCTCCCGGTCGCGCGTCCAGTCCGGCGGGACCGCCCTCCCCGGACGGATCGGGATCGAAGAAGTCCGACCGGTAGGGCGAGGTCCACACCCGGCCCGTCTGCCAGGGCCGTTCGAGGGCGGAGGTCGGGAGCGGTTCGAAGTGGAAGTCGGCGCTCAGGAACTCGCGGTCGTGCCCACCGCGATCGTCCAGGACGGAACGCCGCGAGGGCAGCACGAGGCCGGTCGGCAGGAGACCGCCTTCGGGGTCGTCGAGCAGCGCCGTGAAGGCCTCGACGCCGTCCTCGCCGATGATGTCGCTCTGTGCGCCGATCGTCTCCGCGAGGCGGGTCCGCCACAGTTCGAGCTGTTCCGGCGAGGCCTCGACGCGCGCCCAGTCGGAGTAGCGGACGATCACGGTGACGTTCGGCGCGACGGGGTCGGGGAAGCGCAGTTCGCTGATGCGCTTGGTCCGCGGATCGAGGTAGAGATCGAACTCCGCCGACGCGTGGCCGTACTCCGCCTCGAACGGCGCGGGCAGCACGAGGCGGTAGACCTCGTGCGGTCGCTCGCCGAGGCGCTCGTTCCGCAACCACCAGATCTGCGGCGAGAAGAGCGTGAGGCTGTGCGGCATGAGCCCGAAGAAGTACTCGCCGAGCATCACCTTCGACGCGTTGAGCCCCGCGCGCTCGTTCTCGCGCAGGGAGACGCCGTCGACCTCGCACCAGTACACGTCGCCGTCGCCGATCTCGCGTCGGAACTGCGGCCGGTACTGGCCCTGCACGTCGGAAGTCGTGACCAGTTCGCGCAGGAGGTAGCCGCGCCCCGCACCGTTCGCGAACAGG
Organism: Rohdeia mirabilis; assembly: GCA_007750655.1. Classification (GTDB taxonomy): domain Bacteria; phylum Planctomycetota; class UBA1135; order UBA1135; genus Rohdeia; species Rohdeia mirabilis. Next base: position 2,609,194 of record CP036290.1, on the reverse strand, counting down.
AAGCGCGGCTCGAGGTGATTGATGCGCCAACGTTCACCCGGGCGCATGACGCGCGTGCGATAGACCTCGAGGGCGTCGTACCGCACCCCGGCGACGTCGTACCACAACAGGTGCTCCTGCCACGTCCCCGGCAGGTTCGGACGCGATCCGGCCGCGACGAGGATGTCGCGCAGGGCCACTTCTCCGCGCTCGACGGCGAGCGGATCGGGTTCCTGCTGGCGCGGTTGCCCGGCGCGCTCCTGGTGCGGTCCGAAGGAGGCGTTGGCGGTCGACGTCGCGACTGCGGCCGCCGCGGGCGCGACGGTGTCGAAGCTGTGCGCGCAGGCGAGGAACGTGAGGAGAAGACTGGTGAACATGGGGCGGGGTACGACGCGGGTGGTGCGGTGTTGGGTGGGAGCGGTCCCCCGGAAGAGTGGATCACTCCACTCGTCGGGTCGTGCGTCCTACGCGCTGGCGCGTTCGAGCACGGCCTCGTAGACGGCGATAGTCTCGTCGATCATGCGGTCGATGCCGAAGCGCTCGCGCCGCACCTGTGCGCCGCGGGCTCCCAGTCGGGAGCGCAGCTCCGGGTCGGCGGCGAGACGCACCGCAGCCGCGGCCCAGGCGTCGGGATCGCTGGGCGGAACGAGCAGACCGGTCTCGCCGTCGACCACGACCTCGGGGACCGCGCTGACACCGCTGGCGAGCACGGGCCGCCCGGTGGCCATGGCTTCGAGGAAGACGAGTCCGAGCCCCTCCCACAGGGAGGTCATGGTGAAGACGTCGGCCGCCGCCATCAGGTGCGGCACGTCCCGGCGGATTCCGAGGAACCGCACGCTCTCGCCCAGTTCGAGGCGGGCGGCCGTGGCCTCGGCGCGCTCGCGTCCGTCCCCGAACGGGTCGTCGCCCACCAGCCACAGGGCCAGCGGCGCCTGGGTGCGCTCGCGCGCCCGTGCGAACCCGGTCAACAGGACGTCGTGGGCCTTCTGGGCGGCGAAGCGCGCGACGCACAGGAAGACGGTGGTCGTGGGCTGCACTCCGAGTTCACGTCGCAGCGACTCGCGCCGCGCCGGATCGAGCGCGGCCGCCTCCTCGAAGGGCACCGGATCCAGCCCGTAGTAGATGCGCGTCAGGCGCCGCGCCGGAACGCGTCCGTAGCGCTCGATGAAGCGACCGACGTGGTCGGAGAGGACGATCGTGCGCTGGGGCAGCCGCCCGACGAGACCGTGGACGCGCGAGACGAGCGGTCGTCGCAGCACCTGTTCGTCGTTGTGCTTGCTCGAGATCAAGCGCCGGCGACGACCGGCCAGCGTGGCGGCGACCGCACCCAACACGTCGGCCTTGAGGAGATGGGTGTGGACCACGTCCGCGCGGCGCATCATCGGCATCAGGCTCCGAGCGACCCCCAGGGCTCCACCGACCGCGACGACCTCGCGAGCACCGGCGGCGCGGAAGTCGTCCGCCAACGTGCCAGCCCCTTTCAAGTAGGCGACGGAGGGCTCGTGGCCTCGGGCGGCTTGCCCGCGCACCTGACTGAGCAGGTGCATCTCGGCGCCGCCCACGTCGAGCGTGGTGCACAGGTGCAGGATCTTCATGCCGTGCTCCCGGGGCTCTGGAACGCCGGATCGGCGCTCTCCGAAAGGGCGCCCGAGTTCGCGTTCAGGGCCACGGCCTCGCGGTAGACGGCTTCGAGTCCTGAGACCATCGTCGAGCGCGTGTGTCCGGCGAGGAGGGTCGCGCGGCCGCTCGCACCCAGTCGTTCGCGTTCGTCGCGGGTGAGCGAGGCCAGGTGGGCGATGCAGCCCGTGAGCCCGTCCACGGACTCGACCTCGAACGTGAAGCCGCCGCGGCCGTCCCCCACCAGGTCGCGCGCTCCGTCGACGCGCGCGGCGAGGACCGGTGTTCCCGCCGCCATGGCCTCGAGCACCACGTACGGCAGTCCTTCCCAGCGCGACGGCAGCACGAGTCCGTCGAGACTGCGCAGGATGCGGGGCACGTCCCGGCGCCAGCCGAGGAACTCGACCCTGTCCGCCACGCCGAGGTCGGCCGCCAACGCGCGCAGCTCGCCCTCGGTGTCGCCGTGTCCGACCAGTACCAGGCGCGCGCGCTCGGCCCCCGGTCGGGCCAGGGCCCGCAGAGCCAGATCCTGGCCCTTGGCGACGTTCAAGAGGCCGACCACGCCGAGCAGCAGTTCGTCCTGGTGGGCGCCGAGGTCCGCGCGCGCGAGCGGTTCGGCGGTCTCGAACGGCCCGGGGTCGATGCCGTTGGGGACGACGCGCACCTGATCGGCGCGCACCACTCCGCTCGCGAGCATCGTCTCGGCCTCGCCCGCCCCGACCGCGACGACGACGTGGGTGCCGCGCGCGAGGCGTTCCTCGATCGAGCGGAACACTCGGCGTTTGGCCGGGCCGAACATGTGACTGAACAGGAAGGCGAAGGTGTGCGGCGTGTGGACGCGCGCCCCGATCCCGGTCCGCAGCGACGCGACGCGGCCGAGCACACCGCCCTTGCTCGAGTGGGTGTGGACCACGTCCGGAACGATCGCCCGCAGGTGCCGTTGGACGGCGCGCAGGTGCGAGTAGTCCACCAGCGGCCTCAGCGAGCGGACCATCGGCAGCTCGAGCACGCCCACCCCCTCGGCGGCGAGCCGCTCGAGGTCGTCGCGGAACTCGGCGTGGCGTTCGCAGGAGGCGATGACGTGCACGTCGAGGCCGGCCTCGGCCTGACCGAGCGCGACGTCCACGAGGTGCCGGCGCGTACCGCCGATCGTGGACTCCATCACGTGCACGACGCGCAGCGGCCGCGTCGAGCGCCACGCGCCGTCCGCGAAGCCCTGTTCGTTCCTGGTGGCGTCGTTCCCCATCCGCTCAGTGTGCGCCCGTGCCCTTGACGATGGCGAACAGCGTGAGGAACAGGATCACGACGTCCAGCAGCAGCGAGCGGTTCTCGACGTAGTAGATGTCGTAGTCGAGGTTCTCGTGGATCGCCTCGTTGCGCGCGTAGCTGATCTGCCACAGGCCCGTGATGCCGGGCTTGGCGCGCAGGCGCTCGCGCTCGAGCGGCCCGTACTGGTCGACGATGAACGGCATCTCGGGGCGCGGGCCGACCATGCTCATCTCGCCCTTCAGGACGTTGAAGAGCTGCGGCATCTCGTCGAGGCTGTAGCGCCGCAGCAGGCGTCCGATCGGCGTGATCCGGGGGTCGTGCTCGCTCGACGGCGTCACGGCGTCGCCGCTCATGTGGATGTACATGGTGCGGAACTTCAACATCTCGAACGGCTGGCCGTCCTTGCCGATCCGCACCTGCCGGTAGAACACGGGGCCGGGCGTGTCGCGCTTCACCAGGACGGCGGCCAGGAGGAAGAAGGGCGCCAGGATCACGACGCCGATCGTCGCCAGCAGCAGATCGAGCAGGCGCTTGGCGATCGCGGACGGCAGGCTCAACCGACGGACGGCGCGCGTGATCAAGGGGATCGAGTCCAGGGTCTCGATTCGCACCTTCTGGGAGAGCAGCTGGTAGAAGCGCGGCACGACGCGGTAGGTGACACCGAGGCTGTCGAGCTCCTCGACCACGCGCATCATCGTGTCCTCCTCCACCGACGGAACGGCGACGAAGGCCTCGTTGATCTTGAGTTCGCGCACGAGTCGCGGGAGCTCGTCCACCGTGCCGACCACGGGCACGCCGTCCACCTCGGTACCGACCTCGGGGATCGTGGCGCCCGGTTCGTCGGAGGCCTCCCCCATCGTGACGAAGCCGCGCAGCCGCAGGCCGAGCGTCGGCACCAACAGGAACTTGCGGGTCAGCCAGCGCGCGGTCTCACCCGTGCCGATCACGACCGCGTTGCGATTGCCGAGCCCGCGGCGGTACAGCGACTGGATGACCTTGAAGGACACGAGTCGGCTGAGGCAGGTGAAGAGGAAGAGTGCCGTGAACGTGATGCCGATCGTGACCCGCGAGTAGGCCTCGGGCGTGAAGCCGAAGTCGAGGGCGAAGCGCAGCCGCTCGAGCGAGGTCGCGTCGACCGGCGGCGACTCGAAGCCCGGACTGCGCAGGAAGACCATCAACGTGATGACCAGCAGGAAGCAGACCCCCGTGCTCTTCGTGATGGCGGCGAACTCCTCGATGTTGAGGAGGCTCTTCACGGTGCGGTACATGCCGAAACCGTGGAAGCAGAGCAGGCTCACGAGCACGATCAGCCACCACAGCGGCACGTAGACCTCGAAGGGGATCTCCGCGCCAGGTCCGGCCATCTTCGAACCGACCTCGAACCCGATCAGGCACGCGATCAGCACCACGACGGCGTCGATACCGACCTGGATCCAGGTCGCTAGGACCTGGAAGTGGCGTCGGACGAAGGTGCCGACGGCGGTACGGCTACCGACGGGGTTCACGGGGAGGACTCCATGGAAGTGGTGCCGAGGAGCTCGGCCAGGAGCGTGGGGATGGTGGCGGCCGCGCGGGGGGCTTGGGCGTGGAAGTGGCGCCGGAATCCTCCCATCGCACCCAGTCCCTGGGTGTCGGAGAGGCTGCGCAGGGCACCCCAAGGTACCCCGGAGGACTGTGCGACCCAGCCAGCGGCTGCCGTCTCCATGTCGACCACGCAGGCGCCCGGGCCGAACCGCACCTGGCGCGCGAGTCGCCGCCACGGGGTGATGGCGGCGCGATCGGCGGTCAGGAAGCGCGCCGAAGGACCCGGGACCGCGCGGCGCCAGGCGGCCAGAAGTTCGGGGTCCGGCTGGACGTCGGTCGGCCACGGCAGGTGCAGATCGATCTGCCGGGCTTCGGCGCAGTGGACGAGCGTCCCGACCTTCTGGCGCAGCGAGAGGCCGCCGCAGACGCCGATGACGACCAGCCCGAAGCGCGGAGCGGGATCGATCAGGAGCGCCGCCGCCCGTGCCGCGGCGACCTTGCCGACGCCTCCCACCGCGGCGCGCACCAGGCAGCCCGAGATCTCGCCCTCGAAGGTCTCCATCCCCCGCACCCGTCCTGCGGACCGCAGCTGGGCGGAGAGCGGCGCGAGTTCCTGGCCGAGTGCGGCGAGGACGGTGAGGTCGACGGAGGTCATGGGGAGCGGATGTGCGACGCTATAGTCTGCCCTCCCCGTCTCCCCCCGACACGTGACCTGACCCATGAGAATCGCCCTGACCGGCGCCACCGGCTTCATCGGCGGCTACATGGCCCGCGGGCTCAGCGAGGATGGCCACACCATCCGGATGCTGTGTCGCCCCGGCCGCGAGTCCGCTCTGCCCCAGATCGCCGAGGACCACCGCGAGGTCCACATGGGCGACCTGACGGACGCCGCGAGCATGGCGGGCTTCCTGAAGGACGTCGACCTCCTGCTCCACCTGGCCAGCGCCCACGACCACTTCGACGAAGCCACGATGCGTGCCATCAACATCGGTGGCACCGAGAACCTGCTCGAGGAGGCGCGGCGCAACGCCCCCGACCACCTGCGCTTCTGGGTCATGTCGTCGGCCGTGATCGGCGCGCCCGTCTACTCGCTGTACCGCGACACCAAGCGGATCCAGGAGAAGATCATCCGCGCCGAGCGCTTCGAGTGGGCCACGTTCCGCCCGACGCTGGTCTACGGCGTGGGCGACTACCGCCACACGGCACCGCTCCTGCGGCAGTGCGCCGCCAAGCGCGGGCGCTTCCTCGTCCCCCACGACGGTCTCTCCAAGATCAACCCGGTCCACGTGGAGGACGTGGTCGACGCGCTCAAGCGCTTCTTCGACTTCGAGCGCGGCGTGGACTGCATGTACGAGCTCGCCGGGCCCGAGGGCATGACCTACAACGAGTTCGTCGACCAGACGATCGCGGCCGCCGGCGGCACGATCCGGCGCCGCAACATCTCGCGCCGTTGGGCGAACTGGGCGATCTTCTTCAAGGGCCTGTTCAAGGACACCACCGAGGACCGCCGCGCCAGCGCGTACTTCTCGCTGCACCACGAACACGACATCACGAACGCGCGCTACGAACTCGGCTGGGAGCCCCGCACCTACGCGGAAGGCATCGGCCAGGTCGCGCGCGAGAGCGACTGGTGGAAGTTCGAGTCCGAGGGCGGCAAGCGCCTGATCGACTGAACGAGCGAACACAGGTTCGGGTCCACGGGCTCGCGAACGGCGGAAGGCCGGAGCGCACGGGGGCTCCGGCCTTCCGTCGTCCGGTCGGGGGGCGCGCCCCGGCTTCCGCTCAACTGCGGAGGCGCTTCGCGAGCCCTCAGCAGGGGCCGGTGCCCGGCGTGAGCAGCGGCTTGAACGCGCTGCGGTACGCGAAGAAGCCCAGGTAGGCCTCGAGGGCGACGAAGACCAGCGCGATCGGGAGGCCGGCCGTGTCCCCCGCCGCGTGGAACAGGAGGATGTTGACCACGACCGGCGCCAGAACGACGAGTCCGAGCGGCACGAACACGCCGCTCAGGACCATGAGGCCACCGACGATCTCGGTCACGGCGAGCAGTTCCCAGAAGCGGACGCTGCTGTCGACCAGGGCGCCGATGAAGCGCGCGGCGCCTTCGTCGGAGAGCTCGGGGGGCGGCATGAAGTTCGCGAACTTGTTGATGCCGAAGACGACGAAGCCGCCGCCGAGCAGGATGCGAGCGATCAGTGTGAGCTTGTTCATGTGAGACCCAGGTGGAGATGGGGTGGTCGTGGGGTCGGAGCCGAACGAGTCGCGCTGGCGACCGACTCCCGCGCGGGCCCGTCAGTTCTCGCCGCGCAGCTTCGCCAGCACCGAGAGGTCCTCGATGGTGCTGGTGTCGCCGGTGCTCTCCCGGCCCGCTGCCACGTCGCGCAACAGGCGCCGCATGATCTTGCCGGAACGCGTCTTCGGCAGGGCTTCGGTGAAACGAATGTCGGCGGGTTTGGCGATCGCACCGATCTCCTTGGCCACGTACTCGCGCAGGACCTGCGCCAGCTCGTCCCCCACCTCGATGTTCGCGACGGGCGTGACGAACGCCACCACGGCCTCGCCGGTGACCTCGTCGGGGCGCGCGACCACCGCGGCCTCGACCACAGCGGGGTGCGCCACGAGGGCCGACTCGACCTCCATGGTCGAGAGCCGGTGGCCGGACACGTTCAGCACGTCGTCGACGCGCCCCATGATCCAGAAGTAGCCGTCAACGTCGCGCCGCGCTCCGTCTCCGGCGAAGTACATGCTTCCGAACTTGGACCAGTAGGTCTCGCGGTAGCGCTCGGGGTCGCCCCAGAGCCCGCGCAGCATCGACGGCCAGGGCTTGCGGATCACGAGCAGGCCGCCGTGGTTCGCCGGCAGTTCCACGCCGTTCTCGTCGACGATCGCGGCGTCCACGCCGAAGAACGGCACGGTGCACGAACCGGGCTTCGTCGGGATGCAGCCGGGCAGCGGCGTGAGCATGTGGCCGCCGGTCTCGGTCTGCCACCAGGTGTCCACGATCGGACAGCGATCCCCACCGATGTGCTCGCGGTACCACATCCAGGCCTCCGGATTGATCGGCTCACCGACGGTGCCGAGCAGACGCAGGCTGGACAGGTCGTAGCCGGCGGGGACGTCGTCGCCCCAGCGCATGAAGGTCCGGATCGCGGTCGGCGCCGTGTAGAAGATCGTGACGCCGTACTTCTGGACGAGCTCCCAGAAGCGCCCGGTGTGCGGCGCGTTCGGCGCGCCTTCGTACATGACCTGCGTGCAGCCGTTCGCCAGCGGTCCGTACACGATGTAGCTGTGCCCGGTGATCCAACCCACGTCGGCCGTGCACCAGAAGACGTCGTCGTCGCGCACGTCGAACACGTACTTCGTCGTCAGGTACGTGTGCAGCAGGTAGCCGGCCGTCGTGTGTTGGATGCCCTTGGGCCGTCCCGTCGAGCCCGAGGTGTACAGGATGAAGAGCGTGTCCTCGCTGTCCATCGGCTCGGGCGCGCACACGGCGGCGGCGCTCTTCACCGCCTCGTGGTACCAGACGTCCCGCGGGTTCCAGGCGACGTCGTTCTCGGTCCGCCGCACGACGAGCACGGTGTGGACCGCGTCGATGCCTTCGACCGCCTCGTCCACCGCCGGCTTGAGCGGCAGGACCTTCCCGCGTCGCCAGCCGCCGTCGGCCGTGATCACCGCGGTGCAGCCGCCGTCCTCGATCCGCTCGCGCAGGGCGTTGGCCGAGAAGCCACCGAAGACGACCGAGTGGATCGCGCCGATACGCGCGCAGGCCAAGCAGGCCATGGCGAGTTCGGGCACCATCGGCATGTAGATCGCCACGCGATCGCCCTTCTTCACGCCGCGGTCCAAAAGGACGTTCGCGAAGCGCTGGACCTCGGCGTGCAGCTCGGCGTAGGTGAACTCGCGCGTGTCGCCCGGTTCGCCCTCCCAGCGGATGGCGACTCGTTCGCCGCGGCCAGCCTCCACGTGCTGGTCGAGACAGACCGCGCTCGCGTTCAAGGTCCCGCCGCCGAACCAGCGCGCGAAGGGCGCGTTCGACCAGTCGAGGACCTCGGTGAACGGTTCGATCCAGGGCAGTTCGCGCGCGACCCGACCGAAGAAGGCCTCGGGGTCCGCGATCGACTCGGCGTACATGCGCCGGTAGGTCTCGATGTCGCCGATCCGGGCCTGTGACGCGAACTCGGCGCTGGGCGGGAAGGACCGATCTTCGTGGAGGATGTTCTCGATATCGCTCATCGAGGCATCCTAGGGCCCGGTCGCGCGCGGCGTCCAGGGCGCGCGACGGGGCGCGAACCGGCGTCGGGGAATCGCTCGGGTCGTCACGGGCGCTCGCGTGCGCTCCGAGTCGAGACCGGGGTCACCGTCGCCCGTGTCGAGCGCGCTCGGGACGACCGGCCGGGGGCTCAGGCGCGCCGACGGAAGAGCGTGAAGTAGCGCGCCACCTTGCCGGCCAGGCGCGCGGGGCTCTTGATCTCGCGCACGAAGCGGCGCGGGCGCAGGTAGAAGCGTCGGTAGGCCTCGCGGATCTTGGCCTCGATCTCCTCCTTCGTCATGTGCTCGTTGCCCTCGAGCGCCTGGAAGCCGGTCATCGTGGCGTAGTCGAAGTCGCGTTCGCCGCGCAGCATCTCGTACAGCGGCGTTCCGGGATAGGCCGTCACCGCGCAGAACTGCACCTGGTCCGGGTCGAGGCGATTGACCAGTTGGATGGTCTCCTCGACCATCGCCGGCGTCTCCTCGGGGAAGCCGATCATGCAGAAGGCGCGCGTCTCGATCCCGACGCGGCGGGCGGCGCGGAAGACTTCCTCGGCGCCCTCCAGGTCCTTGAGCTTGTTGCCGCAGTGCTTCTTCTGCATCTCGGCGTTGCCGCTCTCCACGCCGAGCGAGATGTGCCGGCACCCGGCGGCGGCCATCTTGGCGAGCAGCTCCGGATCGAGCACCTTGACCGCGGTCTCGCACTGCCACTCGATCTGCATGCCGCGCGCGATGATGCCGTCGCAGATCGCGTGGATGCGGTCCTTGCGCGTGGTGAAGATCGGGTCGCGGAAGACCACGTGCCGCAGTCCGTGGACGAAGTACAGGTCCTCGAGCTCCTTCAGCACGCTCTCGGGCGACCGGAAGCGGAAGCGCAGACCTTGGGCCAGCGTGTAGCCGCAGAACGAGCAGTTGAGCGGGCAACCGCGCGAGCTCTTGACCGTCGTGATCGGCCCCTCGATGCCGGGGAACCGGTAGGCGTGGTTGTCGAGCAGGTGGCGCGCGGGGATCGGCAGCGCGTCGAGGTCCGAGATCTTCTCGCGCTCGGGCTCGTGCACGATCTCGCCGTCGGCACGCGCGTAGGTCACGCCTTCGACGCCGGCGAAGCGCTGGCTCGCGAACGTCTCGCTGTCCTTGGCGCGGCGGACCAGATCGCGCACCGTGTACTCGGGCTCGCCGCGCACGACGCAGTCGACGCTGTCCTTCGAGAAGATCTCGCCCGGCGTGTAGGTCACCTGTGAACCGAGGATGGCGATCGGGCGACCGGTCGTCGTGCGCAGCTCGCGCGCCAGCGCCAGGTCGCGATCGAGCGACGTGCTCGACGAGTCGAGGCAGAAGAAGTCGGCGCCGCTCGCGACCAGTTCCTCCAGTGCGCCCGCCGCGTCCAGATCGCGCGCGTCGGCGTCGAGGATCACGACCTCGCAGCCGTCCTCCTCGAGCACGCTGGCCACGTGGGCCAGTTCGATCGGCGGGTAGAGCAGCCCTGGATTGACCGCCATGCCGAAGCCCCCCATCAGGCCGCGGGAGACGCGGAACTCGGGGGGGCTGGGCGGGTTGATGAGGACGACTTTCAAGGGCGTTGGTTTCCTGGGGCGGGGCCCTTCCAAGTCTACGCGCCCGGGCCCGCGCGGGTCGGACGCCTCACCCCCTACTGGCGCCGAAGTTCCGCGCCGGCCTGGGTCGCCATCCGTTCGAGACGGTCGAGGAACGTGTTCTGGTCCTTCTCGGTCAGGGTCCGGTCGGCCGCCTGCAGAACCACGTGCCAGGCGAGCGACTTACGACCGTCGCCGAGGCCCTCGCCGCGGTAGACGTCGAACAGCTCGGTCGAAGCCACCAGGCCCTTGCCGGCCTTCTCGATCAGGTCCATGACCTCGCGCGCGGGACGATCGCCGGGCGTGGCCAGGGCCACGTCGACCTTGACCCCGGGGAAGCGCGGGATCGGACGGTAGCTGGGCGGCGTGAGGCCGAGCTCGAGCAGAGCGTCGAGGCAGACCTCGGCCACGGCCACGTCGGCACCGTCGCACAGGCGGGCCGCCGCGCGCGGATCGAGCGCTCCGACGAGGCCGACGCTCGAACCGCCGACCTGGATGGCCATGCGCCGGCGCGGGTGGGCCCAGGCGTGGTCGTCCGGGGTGACGACCGGGGCGGCGACGAAATCGACCGCGCCCGCGCCCGTTCGACCGAGAGCGTCGGTGAGTAGCGTCTGCAGCTCGCCGAGAGTGGCGGACGGCGACGGGGAACCGCTCGCGTTCGCGCGCGCGAGCACGAGGGCGAGGCGGTGCACCTCGTGCGGCTGACCGCGCTCGTCGAGCTGCTCGGGGCGCGTGCCCTTGCCGATCTCGAACAGACGGACCTCGGAACGCTGGGCCAGGTTCGTCTCCAGCTTGCCGATCAGGCTGGGCGCCACCGAGCGACGGATGCGCGCCATGCCTTCGGCCACCGGGTTGACCGCGATCGCGTAGGGCAGCGCGCCGAGACCGAGCGCCGAGACGAGGCTCTCGTCGACGAACGAGTACGTCAGCGCTTCGTGGAAACGTCCGGTGCCGCTGAGGCGGTCGGCGAGCAGGCGCACGAGCTCGCGCCGGCGGTCGCGCGGCGCGGGCGCGACGGGCGCGAGCATCGGCGTCGAGACGATCGTGTCGTAGCCGAGCACGCGACCGACCTCTTCGACCAGGTCCTCTTCGATGGTGAGGTCCTTGGTGGCGCGGCGCGCGGGCACCGTCACGCGCCAGGTGTCGGGCGTCCTGCGTTCCACGGCGAGGTCGAGGCTCTCGAAGATGCTCGCGATGCGTTCGTCGTCCACGGGCGTCCCCAAGAGGTGGCGCACGCGCTGCGGTCGCACGTCGATCGTGCGCGTCGGATCGGTCCACGTTCCGCCCTCGACGACCGGGCCGGCGACCGTGACGTCGGGCTGGATCGAACGCAGGACCTGCACCACGTGGCCGGCGGCGGTCAGCGGGAGGAGCGGATCGAGGTGCTTCTCGAAGCGCGTCGACGAATCGGTGCGCAGGCCGACGCGGGCCGCCGTGCGCCGCACGACGGACGGATCGAAGCAGGCCACTTCGAGCAGCAGTTCGGTCGTCCCCTCGGCCACCTTGCTGCCTGCGCCTCCCATCACGCCGGCGAGCGCCACGGGTTCGTCGCCGGCGCAGATCAGCATGTCGTCGGTCGTGAGCGCGCGTTCGACGCCGTCGAGCGTCGCCATCGTCTCCCCCGCCCGCGCACCGCGCACGACGATCGGGCGCCCACCGAGCGCTCGACGGTCGAAGAGGTGGTTGGGCTGGCCGATGTCGAGCATCACGAAGTTCGACGTGTCGACGAGCAGGTCGATCGGGCGCTGACCGACGGCCAGGAGCAGCATGCGCAGCCAGCGCGGCGACTCGGTCGCGCGGACGCCGTCGATCGCGACGGCCACGTAGCGCGAACAGCCCGGGTGCTGGACGTCGACCTGGACCGTCGCCGCGCCGCTCGGGGTGGGCAGCGCCGTATCGAGCGGTCGCAGGGCGCGCCCCGTCAGTGCGGCGATCTCGCGCGCGATACCGCGGTGTCCCCACAGGTCGGGGCGGTGCGTCAGCGACTTGTTGTCGATCTCGATCACCCAGTCGTCGACCTCGAGCGCCGCCGCCACGGGCGTTCCGACCGGTGCCGCGACGGGCGCGTCGGCGTCCAGGACCCAGATGCCGTCGTGGTCGTCGCCGAGCCCGAGCTCGCGCACCGAGCAGATCATCCCGACCGACTCGACGCCGCGGATCTTGCTCTTCTTGATCTTGAAGTCGCCGGGCAGCACCGAGCCGATGCGCGCGACGGCGACCTTCTGACCGGCGGCCACGTTCGGCGCACCGCACACGATCTGGAGCGGCTCCGTACCACCCGCGTGCGCACCGACGTCGACGCGGCACACGCCCAGCTTGTCCGCGTCCGGATGCTGGACCCGCTCGAGGACGTGTCCGACGACGACCTCCGACAGAGCGGGCGCGAAGGGTTCGACGCCCTCGACCTCGGCGGTGTGCAGCGTGAGGAGTTCGGCCACGCGGTGCGCGTCGAGCCCTTCGAGATCGACGTGGCGAGCGAGCCAGCGGTAGGAGATCAACATGACGACAGGTTCGGTGCGTGCGCGCTGGCGGGATCAGAACTGCTCGAGGAAGCGCACGTCGGCGCCCATCAGATGACGGATGTCGTCCAGGCCGTAGCGCAGCATCACGAGCCGCGACAGGCCGAGTCCGAAGGCGAAGCCGCTGTACCGCTCCGGATCGATGCCGCCCGCGCGCAGCACGTTCGGGTGGACGAGGCCGCAGGGGCACAGCTCGATCCAACGGGACTGCTTGCAGACGCGGCAGCCGCTCTCGCAGAACGGGCAGCGCGCGTCGAGCTCGAAGCCCGGCTCGACGAACGGGAAGTAGCCCGGGCGCAGGCGCACGTCGAGATCGCGCTCGAAGACCTCGCGCAGGAACGTCTTCATCGTTCCGATCAGGTGGGCGACGCTGATGCCGTCGCCGACGACGAGGCCCTCCATCTGGTGGAAGGTGTGTTCGTGCGTGGCGTCGGTCGTCTCCTGGCGGAACACGCGTCCCGGAGCGATCGCGCGGAACGGCGGCTCGAGGCGTTCCATCGCGCGCACCTGGACGGGCGACGTGTGCGTGCGCATGACCAGGGCCCCACTCGTGTCCGAACGGTCGCCGCTGGCGGACACGAAGAACGTGTCCTGCATGTCGCGCGCGGGGTGGTCCTTCGGGATGTTGAGCGCTTCGAAGTTGTAGTGGTCGAGCTCGACCTCGGGGCCGTCGAGCACGTGGTAGCCCATGGAGGAGAAGATCTCCTCGAGACGCCGGGCAGCCTGGGTGATCGGGTGCAGGCTGCCGGCGTCGAGCGGCCGCGCGGGGATCGTGGGGTCGAAGTCGGGCGCCGCGAGCTCGGCCTCGAGCTGCGCGCCGTCCAGCGCGGCGCGGCGCGACTCGAGGGCCTCGGTCACCGCGCGCTTGAGGGCGTTCGCGCCCTGCCCCGCCGCCTTGCGCTCGGTCGGTGGCAGGGTCGGGATGCTCGCGAGCAGATCGGCCACCACGCCGCCCTTCTCGAGGTACTCGCGCTCGATGGCGCGCAGGGCGTCCGCGTCCGTGGCCTCGGCGATGCGGGACCGGACGGTGCGTTCGTGGGCTTCGATGTCCATGGGGCGAACGGGAACGCGTCGCTGGCGTTCCGAGGGGGCGTCGAGTTGACGAGGGGCCCGCGCCGTCGGCGGGAGGCGCAGGGTAGCGCGCGGGTGCGGGTGCGCAGTGACGGGAAGGGAGCTGGATCGCTCCCGGGGCTCGGACGGCGGAATCGGCCTGCTGCGGCGCGCTACGGCGCGTGCGGCCGAACGTCGCTCTGTGAGTCGAAGGACGGCGCGGCCCGCGGTTCGACGGTCCGTCCGCGCGCGTTCTCGTGCTCGGCGCCACCCTCGCGTCGATCGGGCGCGTCGATCGGCCGTGTGGATCGGTCGTGTGGATCGGTCGTGTGGATCGGTCGTGTCCGCCGGTCCCGTCCAACGGCCGGTTCCGACGGCCGGTTCCGACGGGGGCGTGCGGCGCACACCGAAGCCCTTCGCGAACGCCGAACGGCCGATCCGCGTGTGCGTCTCGGCCGTTCGGCGCGCGGGCGGCACGTGCTTCGGACCCGAGGGCCCGGACGCGCACCGCGGTGGTGCTGGCCGTCAGCGTGCGGCGAGCGCCTCCTTGGCCTGGTCGACGATGGCGTCGAAGGCGGCGGGGTCGTGGATCGCGAGCTCGCTCAACTGCTTGCGGTTGAGCTCGATCTCGGTCTTGGTGAGACCGCTCATCAGGCTCGAGTAGTTGATGCCGCGCTGGCGAGCCGCCGCGTTGATCCGGATGATCCAGAGGCGGCGGAACTGGCGCTTGCGCTGCTTGCGGTCGCGGAAGGCGAAGGCCCACGAGCGCAGCAGCGTCTCGCGGACGGTGCGCCAGAGCTTGGAGCGCCCGCCGCGGAAGCCACGGGCCTGTTTGAAGTAGCGGTTCTTCTTCTGTCGGCGCGGGGCGCCGTAGGTGACACGTACCATGTCGCAATTCCTGCCGAGTGTCGGCGGTCGTTCGTGTTCTTGGAGTTCTGGTTCGTCGAAGTGACGTGAGTCCGCTCCGGGACTCGCTGGATCGGACGCGCGCGGTCCGACCACTGGTGCTGGGGCAATGTGGGCGCAGCCCAAAGGGGCCGGTCGGTCGCAGCCTCGATGGGCCGCTCGGCGCTCACATCATCCGCTTCATCAGCACCGCCCAGGTGCCTGAGATCACGAGCGGCTTGCGCTTGCCGCGGCGAGCCTTCCCGTTCTTCGGCGCGTGCATGTGGCCACGCGCCGTCTTGTTGGCGATCAGCTTGCCGTTCTTGGTCGTGCGAAAGCGCTTCTTGACGGAGCCTTTCGATTTCATCTTGGGCATGTGGAACTCCTCGTGTTTGGCGCTCGAGCGTGTCGAGTGCCGAAGGACCAGGCCCTGTTCGCAGGCGTGCCCGCACCGCTCACAGGAGTCAGGGGCGACCACCACGACGGCGGGCGCTCCCGAACTTTCGGGGGGACCAGACTACTCGAAGCGAGGCGCGGGTCAAGCCTCGGCGCCCGGCCACGGGGCCCTGGGACCCGGATCGGGCGTCTCCGCCGGTCGCCTCGTGGGACGAGGCGGTCCGCGCTCCGGACTCCGCCGGCGCTGGGCGGAGCCGCCGTCCGGCCTCGCCTCCCCCAGCCACAGCCGCAGTCCACAGCCGCAGTCCACAGCCGCAGCCCCACAGCCGCAGCCCCGAAGTCGCAGCCCCGAAGTCGGACGAGCCACCGCGCGAGACCTCGTGGGTCCCGCGCGGTGGCTCGGCCGTGCGGACGGACAACCGTGAAGGAGGTCCGCGCGAGCTCAGCGCTTGGCGAGCATCATCGTCATCCGGTTGCCGTTCATCTTCGCCGGCGACTCCACCTTGGAGACGTCCGCGAGGAACTCGGCCACCTGACGCATGACTTCGTAGCCATGCTCGGGGTGCGCCATCTGGCGTCCCCGGAAGATGCAGACCACCTGCACCTTGTTGCCTTCCTCGAGGAAGCGACGGCCGTTGACGAGTCGGTACTCGAGGTCGTGCTTGTCGATGGCCGGTCGAACGCGCAATTCCTTGAGGCCGCCAGCGGCCGACTTCTTCGTCGATCCGCGCTCCTTCTTGCGCTGCAGATACTTGAACTTGCCGTAGTCCATGATCCGGCAGACGGGCGGCCTCGCCTGGGGCGACACCTCGACCAGGTCGAGGTTGGCCTCGTCGGCCATGCGTCGGGCGTCGTCGGCGTTGACGACTCCGACCTGCTCACCGTCCTTGTCGATCAGGCGGACCTCACGGACGCGGATCTGACGGTTGATGCGGAACTGCGGGCCCGTGGGTCGGGCTTGGGGTCTCGGTGCGCGGCGTACGGCGTTTTCTCCTTGGATTCGAGCGGCAGGTGGCCGCGGATAGGGTGTGCGGAACCGGATCGGTCGTCGCGAAGAGCGAGACCGGGTATCCGCACGGGCTCGTCCGAGCCCTCGTTTCGGGCGTCAGAGTAGCCGATGGATCGGTTTCGGTGGTACGGACGGACCGCCCCAACGACGAAAGTTGTGCGAAAGCGGCGCGAAGCCCGGAGCGGGACCGGACCCGGGGCGAACGGCCTCGGAGCAGGTCCCCAGGACCGGTCCCGACTCAGGCCCCGGCCGGGGAGGCCGCCCCACCCTCGGCGGTCCGACCGCGACCGGCGCGGGCCACGTGGACCTCGGCCAGTTGACGATCGGGGACCGGTGAAGGTGCCCCACACATCAGATCGGTCGCGGAGGTGGTCTTGGGGAAGGCGATCACGTCGCGGATTCCCTCGAGGCCCAGGGTGAGCGCGACGACGCGGTCGAGCCCCATCGCGAACCCGCCGTGCGGCGGTGCGCCACTGCCGAGGGCGTCCAGCAGGAACCCGAACTTGGCCCGCGCCTCCTGTGGCGAGATCCCCAGCTGGTCGAAGATCCGCGCCTGGAGCTTCTGGTCGTGGATCCGGATCGAGCCCGAGCCGAGCTCCCAACCGTTCAGCACCAGGTCGTAGGCCCGGCTCATCAGTTCGCCCTGATCGCCGGCCAGCGTGGGATCGACCGGGGCCGTGAACGGGTGGTGCGCGCTCATGAAGGCGCCGGTCTCCTCGTCCCACTCGTACATGGGGAAGTCGACCACCCAGGCGAAGCAGTAGTGCTCGGCCGCGGTGTGTCCCTTCGGGATCAACTCCAGGCGGCGGGCGCAATCGGTGCGCAGGGCGCCGAGGACCTTCCAGACGAGACGCTGCTCGCCGGCACAGAAGAGCACGAGGTCGCCCTCGCCACCGCCGAGACGGGCCAACAGGTCGGCACCCGAGTCTCCTTCGCAGAAACGCGCGACCGGGCCGGCTCCCCCGCCGCTCTCGCCCGGCTTCCACCAGGCCAGTCCCTGGGCGCCGAGCTCCTTGGCGCGGGACTCGAGCGTCTTCATCTGACCGCGGCTGATCGCCGAGCCCCCGCCGGGGACGCAGATCGCCATGACGCGGCCGTTCTTCTCGGCCAGCGCGCCCTCGAAGACCTTGAACCCGCTGAGCGGGACCCACTGGGCCAGGTCGACGAGCTCGAGGCCGTAGCGCAGATCGGGCTTGTCGGATCCGAAGCGGTCCATCGCCTCGCGCCAGGTCAGGCGCGCGAACGGCGTCGCGAGCTGGATGCCCATGACCTCGTCGAAGACGCTGGCCATGACCTTCTCCCAGGCCTCGAACACGTCGTCCTCGGCCACGAACGACATCTCCATGTCGAGCTGGGTGAACTCCGGCTGGCGGTCCGCGCGCAGGTCCTCGTCGCGGAAACAGCGCGCCACCTGGAAGTAGCGGTCGAGCCCCGAGACCATCAGGATCTGCTTGAAGATCTGCGGGCTCTGCGGGAGCGCGTAGAACTCGCCCGGGTGGACGCGCGAAGGCACCAGGTAGTCGCGCGCGCCCTCGGGCGTGGCCTTCGTGAGGATGGGCGTTTCGACCTCGACGAAGTCCTGGGCCTCGAACGCGCGCCGCATCGCGCCGATGAAGCGCGAACGGTGGATCAGGTTGCGCGTCATCTCGGGCCGCCTCAGGTCCACGTGCCGGTGACGCAGCCGGATCTCGACGGCGGTCTCGATCCCGTCATCGACCTCGAACGGCGGAACCGTCGCCTGGCTGAGCACGACGAGCTCCTTCACGCGCACCTCGACCTCGCCCGTGGGGAGTTCGGCGTTCGCGTTGCCGGACTCGCGCGCGACGACTTCGCCCGTGATCGCGACGACCCACTCGGTCGAGAACTGCGTGCGGTCCGACAGTTCGGTGGCCAGCGTCACCTGGGTCATGCCGTAGCGATCGCGCAGGTCGACGAAGTAGATCCCGCCGTGGTCCCGGCGACCGGCCACCCAGCCGTTCAGCGTGACCGTGCTTCCGATGTGGGAGCTGCGCAGCTCGCCACAGGTGTGGGTGCGCCGCCAACTGGCTCGCGAGCCGGTCGCGAGGGTCTGCGTGGAATCGGTGGTCATGGGTTCGATCGCGTGGAGCGGAGCGTGAGGGGCGCGTACCAACGAGCGAGGCGCCGCTGGCGCGGCGCCTCCCCTGCTCCCTCGGTGGAGGACCAAGATGCTTCGTCGGAGGAACGGCCTCCTTCGATGAGAGTGGCACCGCTCGATTGTGGAACGGCCCGCTCGGAAGGTCGCGCGCGACCTAGTCGAGGTAGCTGCGCGCGCGCAGGCGCATGATCGCACGGCGCATCGCCAGCTCGGCCTTCAGCACGTCGGCGTCCGAGAGGTTGTCCCGCCGCACGGCGTCCAGACGCTCGCGGGCGCGCTTCTCGGCGGCGCGTGCGCGCTCCTCGTCGATCTCCTCGGCCAGCTCACCCGCGCGCGTGATGACGCGAACGGTTCCGCCCTGGACCTCGGCGAACCCGCCATTCACGAACAGCGGCTTCCGTCGGCCGGACGCGTCCGTGTAGAGCAGGATCCCGGTCTCGAGGCCAGCGATCATGTGCGCGTGGCGCGGCAGGATGCCGAGGGATCCGTCCAGGCCCGGGAGCCGGACCGACTGCACCTGTTCGTCGAGAGCGACGGACTCGGGAGTGATGACGCGCAGGGTCAGGGTGGCGGCCATGGAAGGTCGAGTGGACGGAGGGAGCGGGTCGGGAGCGGACGGTCGTGGCGGGCGGAGCGGTGTGAGGTCCGACGCGCACGCTGCGGCGCGCCCCCCGGACCTCGGCGTTCCCGAGTCAGTTGTTCATCTTCGAGGCGGCGGCGAGCACCGACTCGATACCGGCCTTGTACATGAAGGCCGACTCGGGCACGGCGTCGTGCTTGCCCTCGACGATCTCCTTGAAGGAGCGCACGGTGTCCTCGCGCGGGACGAAGACGCCCGGCGTGCCCGTGAACTGCTCGGCCACGAAGAACGGCTGGGAGAGGAAGCGCTGGATGCGACGCGCGCGGGCGACGACCTGCTTGTCCTCGTCCGACAGTTCCTCGACGCCGAGGATCGCGATGATGTCCTTGAGGTCGGCGTAGCGCTGGAGGATCCGCTGGACCTCACGGGCGACGTTGTAGTGCTCCTCGCCGACGACCTGCGGGTCGAGCATGCGGGAGGTCGACTTGAGCGGGTCCACCGCGGGGTAGATGCCGAGCTCGGCGATCGAACGCTCGAGGAGGATCGTCGAGTCGAGGTGGGCGAAGGTCGCGACCGGCGCCGGGTCGGTGATGTCGTCGGCGGGCACGTAGACGGCCTGCATCGACGTGACCGAACCCTTCTTCGTGGAGGTGATGCGCTCCTGCAGAGCGCCCATCTCGCTGGACATCGTCGGCTGGTAACCCACGGCCGAGGGCATGCGGCCCAGGAGCGCGGACACCTCGGAACCGGCCTGCACGAAGCGGAAGATGTTGTCGACGAACAGGAGCACGTCCTGGCCGCGGACGTCGCGGAAGTGCTCGGCCATCGTCAGGCCGGAAAGCGCGACACGGAGACGGGCTCCGGGGGGCTCGTTCATCTGACCGAACACGAGCACGGCGTTGTCGATGACGCTCTGGACCTCGCCCTCGGGGGTCGTGTACTGGGCCTCGGTCATCTCGAGCCACAGGTCGTTGCCCTCGCGGGTGCGCTCACCGACGCCGCAGAAGACACTGAATCCGCCCTTCTCGACGGCCGTGATCCGGATCAGCTCCTGGATGAGCACGGTCTTGCCGACGCCCGCACCACCGAACAGGCCGATCTTGCCGCCCTTCGCGAAGGGGCAGAGCAGGTCGACGACCTTGAGACCTGTCTCGAAGACCTCACTGATGGCCTCCTGCTCGTCGAAGGCCGGAGCGGCCCGGTGGATCGGCGCCATGTCGCCAGCGGCCACGTCGCCGCGGGTGCGGCTGTCGAGGGCCTCACCGAGCAGGTTGAAGATCCGCCCCTTCGTGCGGTCCCCCACCGGAACCATGATCGGCGCGCCGGTGTCGTGCACGGCGATGCCGCGGCGCAGACCGTCCGTCGAGGCCATGGCCACGCAGCGAACCACGTTGTTGCCCAGGTGCTGGGCGACCTCGAGGGTGATCTTCACGTCGCGCTCGGCGTCGGTGATCTTGAGCGCGTTGAAGATGGCCGGAAGCTTGCCCGACTCGAAGCGGACGTCGACGACCGGTCCGAAGACCTGGGCGACTTCACCGGTGGCGTGGGTGGCGTTGGTGGCGGTGCTCATTGCAGTGCCGCTCGCGGTGGAGCGGGTTCGGTGAGAGGTGGCGGTGAGCGAGCGGGCCAGGGGGCCGGGCGCTCGGGACGCGTCTCGTGAGAGGAGTTCGGTGTGCGGTGGTGGAAGCCGGAGGGCGGGTGCGGATCAGCGCTGGGCTTCGACGCCGCCGACGATGTCGAGGAGGTCCATCGTGATGCCCTCCTGACGCTTGCGGTTGTAGACCATCTTGAGCGCGGCCTGCATGTCGCTGGCCGCGTCGGTGGCGTTCTTCATCGAGAAGCGACGGCTCGCGTACTCGGAGGTGAGCGACTCGAGCAGCGCGCTGTAGACGCGCGTCTCGAGGTAGCGCGGCACCAGCGACTCGAAGATCGCCTCGGCGTCGGGCTCGAGGATGATGTCGCCCGAGAGGTTCTCGGCCTCGTCCTCGGCCTCCTCCTGGGTGCGTCCGGTCGGCGCCAGCGTGGCGGCCGAGATCGGCAGGAAGGGCACGACCTCGGGCTCGTAGCGAACCATCGACTTGAAGGTCGTGAAGAGGATCTTCGCCTCGCGGTACTCGCCCGAGAGGAACGCGTCGATGACGGCCTTGGTCGTCGTCGCCGCGTTGTTGAAGTCGATCTCCTCGAGGGGCGGTTCGACGATGAATCGCGCGATGTTGTAGCCGCGCTTGGAGAGGTACTGGTACCCGCGACGGCCGTAGACGAAGAAGTCGATCTGGTCCTTCTCCAGGCCGCTCGCGCGGACCCAGGCCTCGAGCACGCGGAACGCGTTCGAGTTGTAGGCGCCGCACAGTCCGCGGTCCGAGCTGACGAGCAGCATGGCCACCTTGTCGCCCGCACCCTCGCGGAACAGCGGCATCTCGCCCACCTCTTCACCGAGCACGCCCGACAGACGTCCGACGAGCGCGGTGATTTCCTCGGCGTACGGACGCGAGGCCACGGCACGGTCCTGGAAACGGCGCAACTTGGTGGTTGCGACCATCTCCATCGCGCGCGTGATCTGCTTGATGTTGCCGACGGACTTGATCCGTCCGCGCAGTTCGCGAATTCCGGCCATGGGGAGCTTGTGGGCGTTCCGAGGTGGTGGGACCGAGGTGGAAGGTGCGGCGACCCGGGATCAGCCGAGCAGTTCGATCGTGCGCTTGGCGGCGTCGTCGAGCTTGGCCTTGCCCTCGTCGGACAGCTTCTTCGTGTCGAGGATCTCGGCCGGAACTTCCGGGAACGAGTCGTGGATCAGCTCGAGGTAGGCCTTCTCGAACTCGACCACGCGGCTGGCGGCGAGCTTGTCGAGCGCACCCGAGGTACCGGCGTAGATGACCATGATCTGGTCCTCGACGGCGACCGGCACGTACTGGCCCTGCTTGAGGATCTCCACCAGACGCTCACCGCGGGTGAGGATCTGCTGGGTGGCCTTGTCCAGGTCGGAACCGAACTGGGCGAAGGCTTGCAGCGAGCGGTACTGGGCCAGCTCGAGGCGCAGACCACCGGCGATCTTCTTCATCGCGGGCAGCTGGGCGGCACCACCCACGCGCGACACCGAGATACCGGCGTTCACGGCCGGGCGGACACCCGAGTTGAACAGGTCGGACTCGAGGAAGATCTGCCCGTCCGTGATCGAGATCACGTTGGTCGGGATGTAGGCCGAGACGTCGCCCTCCTGGGTCTCGACGACCGGGAGCGCGGTGATCGAACCGCCGCCCTTCTTGTAGCGCGGGTTGATCTCGGGCGCGTTGTCGGCGAGCTTCGCGGCGCGCTCGAGCAGACGGCTGTGCAGGTTGAACACGTCGCCGGGGAACGCCTCGCGGCCCGGGGGACGACGCAGCAGCAGCATGACCTGACGGTAGGCCAGCGCCTGCTTGTACAGGTCGTCGTACATGATCAGGACGTGGCGACCTTCGTCGCGGAAGCGCTCGGCCATCGTGCAGCCGGCGTAGGCGCCCAGGTACTGCATCGAGGCCTCGTCCATGGCCGAGGCCGACACGACGATCGTGTACGGCATGGCGCCGGCGGCCTCGAGGCGGTTGACCACGTCCACGACCGTGGACTGCTTCTGGCCCATGGCGACGTAGACGCAGAGCACCTGCTCCGGGTTGCTCGGGTCGCCGCCGCCGGTGAGCTTCTGGTTGATGATCGCGTCGATCATCAGCGCCGTCTTGCCGGTCTGGCGGTCGCCGATGATCAGCTCGCGCTGGCCGCGGCCGATCGGGATCATGGCGTCGATCGCCTTGATGCCGGTCTGCATCGGCTCGGTGACGGGCTGGCGCTCCACCACGGACGGGGCCGGCTGCTCGATCGGGAGGTAGTCGCTCTCGGTCACCGCGAGGGCGCCGCGGCCGTCGACCGGATCGCCGAGGGCGTTGACGACGCGGCCCAGGAGGCTGTCACCGGTCGGCACCGAGATGATGCGCCCGGTGCCCTTGACGGTGCCGCCTTCCTTGACCTTGGCGGCGTCGCCGAGGAGCACGCAGCCGACGTTGTCCTCTTCGAGGTTCAGTGCGACACCACGAACGCCACCCTCGAATTCGAGGAGCTCGTTCATCATGCAGTCGCCGAGTCCCCAGACGCGGGCGACGCCGTCGCCGACCGTGAGGACGGTGCCGACGCTCTGCATGTTGCTGTCACCGCCGTAGCTCTCGATTTCCTTCTCGAGGATCGACGTGACCTCTGCGGGGCGGAGATCCATGGTTCAGTTCCCTGGTGTGCGGCCGGCCGTTCGACGGCGCGGCGGGTTGTGGTGCGTGGTGTTCTTGATCGAGCGTCCGAGCGTCGGACCCTCGAGGGGCGTTGGTGCCGTTCGGTCCGTGGGCGTTCAACCCCGTGGCCGACCGGCGGGCGGTCAGCGGCCGGCGGTCAGCGGCCGGCGGTCAGCGGGACGCGCATGAGTCGCTCGCGCAGGTCGTCGAGGCGTCCCTGCACGGTCAGATCGAGCATCGAGCTTCCGACGGTGACGCGCACGCCTCCGATCAGCGAGGCGTCGATGCGGTTGTCCAGTTGGACGGTCTTGCCGAGGCGCGCCGACAGGTTCGTCGCCAGGCTGGCGATCTCGCCGTGATCGAGCGGGCGCGCCGATTCGACGACCCCTTCGACCACGCCGTCCTCGGCCATCTGGCGCAGGCGGAAGGCTTCACCGAGTTCGAGCAGCACCGCCTCGCGTCCCTTGGAGAAGCACAGGCGCGCGAACTTCGTCGTCAGCGCATGGGCTCCCGACAGGGTGCCGAGCAGGGCGGCTTCGCGCTTGTCCCGGTCGACCCTGGGGTTGAGCAGGAAGTGCGAGGCCTTCTCGCCGCCGATGGCCTTGGCGAGCTCGCTCACGTCCGACGCCACCGCGTCCAGCGCACCCTCGCGGGCGGCCAGGTTGTAGAGGGCGTCGGCGTAGCGCTGTGCGACTTGTCCGATCATCGATCAGGCTCCCGAGCCCGAACGGGATCCGCTCGCGACGAACGACTCCACCAGACGGCGGTCGTCCTCGCTGCCGACGTTGCGCTCGAGCACCTTGGAGGCGGCTCCGATGGACAGTTGGACGACCTCGTCGCGGATGGCGGCGAGCGCCTTGTCCTTCTCGGCCCGGATCTGCGCGCTGGCGGCGCTCAGAAGGGCGTTCGCCTCTTCCTTGGCCTTGTCGACGATCTCGCGTTCGCGAACCTCGCCGCGCTCGCGGGCACCCTGGAGGATGCGCTGGGCCTCGGCCCGGGCTTCACCCAGCTTGACCTCGACCTCGGCCCGGGCGCTCTCGGCGTCCGCACTGGCCTGTTCGGCACGGGAGACGAGCGAGTTCGCCCGTTCGTCGCGCTCGTAGAGGGCGCGCGTGATCGGACCCATCACCATCTTCCAGATGAGGGGCAACGAGATCAGGAAGATCAGCCAGGTCCAGACCGCTCCACCGGCGCCGGAGGGATCCAGCGGGTTGAAGCCATCGGCGGCGAGGAGGGGGAAGAAGGGCATGGCGGGTGCCGAGCGGTTCGGTCGTGGAGCGGGTCGGTCGTGGATCCGCCTCGAGTGGCGAGCGTCCGGGGTGGACGCGGACCCAGCGGATGGAGGCGGGTGTTCGTTCAGCCGTGCCGAAGGACCCGCGGAGCGTCCGACCACGTGGTCGTGACGGACGCTCCGCGCTCCGGTCTCGGCCCGGTGATCACGCGCGCGCCGTGGCCGCGGGGGCCGGGCGCGTGGCGATCACGCGAGCCACTCCCAGCGCACTCTCTCAGAGAGCGGCGAGCAGCGTGACGACGACGGCGAAGAGGGCCACACCCTCGATCAGCGCCGCCAGAAGGAGCGAACCGCCGCGAATCTCGCTGGCAGCTTCCGGCTGACGGGCGATGCCCTCGGCCTGGGCCGCACCGATCTTGCCGATGCCGAGGCCGGCGCCCAGCGGGGCGAGGCCGGCGCCGATACCGGCACCCATCTTGGCGAGGCTGTAACCGGCGTCGACCGCTTCGGGGGAAAGCTCTTGGATCATCTGTGATGGAGGTGGTGGCCGCGAGGCCAGTGGGAGTCGAATGTGGAGTCTTGGAGTTGGTCGGACCGCCGCGAGCGACGGTCGTGCACGGGGAGGCGCCGCGCCGCGAGCGTCTAGTGCTCGGGGTGGATCGCCATGTTGATGAAGATCACCGACAGCTGCGTGAAGATGTAGGCCTGCAGCAGCGCGACGAAGGACTCGATGATCATCACGAAGACGGCGAAGGGCACCGAAAGGCCCATTCCGACGCCGTAGCCGGCCGCGGAGCCGAACTCGGCGGCGAAGAAGAACAGGATGCCGATGAAGCTCAGCACGACCAGGTGCCCGCCGGTCATGGTCGCGAAGAGACGCAGCATGAGCGCGACCGGCTTGATGATCAGGCCGACCACTTCGACCACGAACATCAGCGGCCAGATGAAGATCGGCACGTGGGGCACCAGGTTCTTCCAGAAGGCGACCGGGCCTTGGACGACCATGCCGAACACCAGCATCGAGAGCAGGGTCAGCATCGCGAGCGCGCCCGTGATGAAGATGCTCGCGGTGGGCGTGGCCGAGTGGGGCAGCAGCCCACCCAGGTTCATGAACATGATGAAGAAGAAGACCGCCAGGAAGTACGGGGCCCAGCGGGCGCCGAGCTTCTCCCCCATCACCGGGTAGACCACTTCGTCGCGCACCCACAGGCAGAAGCCCGTGAACAGCCGCGTGACCGCGTCGCCCTCGCCCGTGCGCAGGTACTTCGGGATGCCGGTGAGGCAGACGAAGATCAGCAGGATCGACGCGATCTGGAAGATCTGCAGGTTCGTCGCGACGAGCTGCGTGCCCTCGTGCGCCGCGTCCATGTCGAAGATCGCGGGCAGCGGCAGGGTCGGCGTGGCGAGCAGGTACGCGCTGTGCGTGTGACCGTCGGCCGCATGGTCTTCCGACGCGTGGTCTTCCGCGGCGTGGTCCTCCGCCGCGTGATCGTCGTGCCCGTGCGCCCCACCCGTGATCAGCTTCTCCGGCTGCAGGTGCATGAACAGCTGCGTGAACGGGCTGTCGGACTGGTGGTGCGCGATCAGCTTCGTGTTCGCGAAGCACGCACCGATCAAGATCGCCAGGACGAGAAGGACTCGCGGATGGAGAAGGTCGCGCACGTGCCTGACGGAGGGGGTGGAGGGGAGGGCTGGGAGGGGTCTCGTCGGGCCGGTCGGCCGTTCGAGGCGAACAGTGTGGTGATTGAGCTTCGGGGGCTCAAGAGCCGGTCGTGCCAAAACCCAGTTCGCGGCGCGCGGTGCCGATTCCGACCGCGAGCAGCACCACGGCGCTGGCCGCGTAGGCGAGCAGCAGGCCCTTCGGGTCGAGCCGTTCGGTGAGGTCCGGCACGAACAGGTAGGCGAGTCCGACGGCGAACAGCGCGCCGAGCTTGATCATGAAGCCGACGATGAACGCGTTGAACGCGTGCTCCGGTCGACTGCGTGCCTTCGCGCGCAGGAGCCCTGCAGCGAAGCCACTGACCGCGGCGCCGAGAAGGAGTCCACAGGCCACGCCCCAGCCCATCGGACCGCCCACGAGGACACCGATGAGCAGCGCGCCGAGCGCGACCAGGAGGCTGACGAGTTGAACGGCCATTTCGCGCGAAGATCCTAGCCATCCGGAGCCCGGCCCGAGCCCCCACTCCCGCGAGAAGTTCGACCTGCGAGACTCGCGAGCGCTGCGGTCGAACGTCGCAGGAGGCGACCCTCGCACCCCTTTCCATGGCCCCGCGTTCGAGCCTCGCGCAGCGGACGTCCGGGGGCGGTGCGGACGGGCTCGCGGGCGCCTCGCGCGCGGTTCCCCTCCCGCGGCGCCCCCACCACGCGAGCGTCGCGTACCCGCTCGCTCGAGCTCAGGCTCCGCCGTCGGGCGGCCTCGTCGCGTCGTCGCCGCCGGCCCGCTCGTGACCCGACCCCGACTTCCGTCCTCCGAGCGTGCGCATCAGGTGGATCAGCCCCCCCGTGAACCCCAGAGCGAGCCCCACGAGCAGGAACAGCGGCAGTGTGTCGAGGCGGCGATCGAGCCACAGACCGGCCAGCGTGAACACCACCACGGCGGCCCCGAACTGCACGCCGGCGCCCGCTCCGCGATTGGACCGGTCGGCCACCATGCGGCGCCCCGTGGACATCCACTCGGGTTCCTCGCTGGGCTCGGGGCGATCGTCTCCGTGTGCGCTCATGGAGCCATCATGCACCGAGCGGGCAGTGGGTCCGACAGTGCACCTCGAGTGGGGGCACCTCGAGTGGGGGCAGCGTGAGGATGCAGCGTTGGCGCAGCGTGCCGACCCGAGTTCCGCTTCGTTGCGCTCGAATGCCGCGCGGAGCCGCCTCTGGCCGTCGCTATACTCTTCGCCCGAACTGGTCCGCTCGAACGGGCGCCGGTCCGACCGAACGGCGCGCGCGATCACGCCGAAGCGCCATCCAGCCCCAGCACATCGACAACGGCTCCGGCCGGTCCCACCCCCACCACGCCATGGAACGCACTCTCGTCCTCCTGAAGCCCGACGCCGTCCAACGCGGTCTGGTCGGTGCCATCGTCTCCCGCTTCGAGAACAAGGGTCTCAAGCTCGTCGGCCTGCGCATGGAGGTCTTCGGACGCGACGTGCTCGAGCGCCACTACGCCGCCCACGCCCAGCGCCCGTTCTTCAACAACCTGGTCGAGTTCATGGGCTCGGGCCCGGTCGTCGCGATCGCCCTGGCCGGCAAGGACGCCATCGCCGTCACGCGCGGTCTGATGGGAGCCACCAACGCGCGCGAAGCCGCCCCCGGCACCATCCGCGGCGACTACGGCATGAGCTTCTCGAACAACCTGGTCCACGGTTCCGACAGCGCCGAAGCGGCCGCCACCGAGCTCGAGATCTTCTTCGGCGGCCAGACCATCGAATGGGAGCGCTCGGACCTCGAGTGGCGGTACAGCGTCAAGGAGGAGCTCGCCTGAGCGCGAGTTCCGAACGGTCGCGCGGACTCAGCGCGCGACACGTGGGTGAACTGATCGCAGAGGTCGGTCCGCTCGTCGCCGGGGGCAGGGTGCGCGAAGCTGCGGCTCTGCCCCCGCGCGATCTCATGCTCGTCCTCGAGTCGGACGACTGGCCGCAGGTGCGCAGGCTGCGCCTGTCCACCACGCCCGACGGACCGCGGATGCACCTGCAACAGGGCCGGGTCCAGCGCCACAAGGGGGCCGTGGGGCCCTTCTTCGAGCGCGTCGCGAAGGAGCTCGAGGGCGCCACCGTGCGCAGCGTCCAACAGGTGCGGAGCGATCGGCTCGTACTGGTCGGCTTCGACACCGACAGCGGGCGCCGGGGCCTGCTCGCCGAACTGGTCGGGCGGCACGCGAACCTGCTCCTCGTCGACGGCTCCGAGCGCGTTCTCGACTTGCTGGTGCCGCCGAAGCCGCCCAAGGCCAAGGGCAGCGAGCCGGCCCGAACCCCGCGACTCGCGCTCGGCGAGGTCTACGAGCCGCCGCCCGGTCGTCCGCCCGCGGAACCCGGTCCCCCACTCGTCGAGTCGTTCGACGCCCCCGCCGAACCCGCGCGCGATCCTTCGTTCGCGCCCCTGTCGTTCCTCGTCGAAGCGGCCGTCGGCGGCGCCGCACTCGAGGACGAACGCAACCGTGCGGCGAAGCACCTGCGGGATCGACTGACGCGCCGACTGCAGGGAGCTGAAGGTGCGCTGCGCGGTCTCGAGAGTCGCGAACGCGCGGCCGAACAGTCCGAACGGGTTCGCCAGGACGGCGAGTTGCTGAAGGCGGCGCTCGGCCAACTCGAACGCGGACGTGAGTCGATCGAACTCGACGACTGGTTCGGCGATCCGGGCGCGAAGCGCACCATCGTTCTCGATCCGAGACGCAGTCCGCACCAGAACGTCGAACGTCTCTTCGATCGCTACCACAAGCTCGTGCGCTCGGCCGAGTCGCTCGTCGAGGAGCGCGCGCGCAACGAGGAGCGGCGGGCGAACGTGCTCGAGATCCTCGCTGCGCTCGAGGCGGGCGGCGACCCGGCCGAACTGGAGACACGCGCCGTGGCGGCGGGTCTCGTGGACGCTCTCGATCGCGAGCGCGGCAAGCGTGTCCAGAAGGTCGCGCCGCGGACCTGCTACCGACGGTTCGAGAGTGCGGCCGGCACCGAGATCCTCGTCGGACGCAGCGCGCGCGACAACGACGAGTTGACGCTGAAGGTGGCGCGCGGGAACGACCTCTGGCTGCACACGGCCGACACGCCCGGGAGTCACGTGGTCCTGCGCGTCGAGCGCGGGCGCGAACCGGCGGACGAGGACGTCCTCGACGCGGCCCACCTGGCGGTCCACTTCTCGCCGCTCAAGAACGCCGCGCGCGCCGACGTCCACGTGGCGTTCCGCAAGCAGATCCACAAGCGCAAGGGCGCCCCCGCCGGGCTCGTGAACCTCTCCGGTGGACGCACCCGCAGCGTGCGGATGGAGCCCGAACGCCTGAAGCGGCTCCTGGGCGGTGACGCCCACCGCGGTGGAGCGGGCGCGGGGCGGGGACGGTAGTCGGGCTCGGTGCTGCGGGTAGACTCGTCCGCCTCGGGTCCCGCCCGCGCCCCGCTCCGGTGCGCCCGCCGTCGGCCCCCGACCGCTTCGCAGACCGCCATGATCGACCTTCTCGCACGCCGCGCTTCTTCCTCCTCCTCGCAGGCTCCCCGCCGTCGCGCCGGCCTCCACCTGGCGCTCGCGTTGACGCTGGGTCTGGGAGCCTCGGCCTGTGCGAGCAGCGGCCCGAAGGTCGACCCCGAGGTCCAGCGCGCGGTGCACGTCGAGGCGGCGCGCAACCACTACGACATCGGTGACCTGGACCGCGCGATCGACCAGGCCGAGCGCGCGCTCGCGCTCGACGAGGACGACATCAACATGAAGTTGCTGATCGCCTGGTGCTACCTGCGCAGGGATCGCAAGGCCGACCTGCTCGAGTCCGAACGCATCTTCCTCGGTCTCGAGAGGCGCTACGAGGACGAGAGCCGCGCGCCGCTGGGCACTGCGATCGTCAGTGAACGCCTCGCGATGCTGCACCGCAACACGGCGCAGGACATCGAACGCGGACTCGAGGTTCCGCTGGGCAAGGATCCGCAGAAGGAGATCGAGCGCCTGCGCAGCGAGGAGAAGCGCCTGTTCGACCGCGCCATCGAGCGCTACGAGCGGCTGATTGCGGAGCAGGACGATCACATCGAGGCCTTGACCGGACTCGTTCGCGTGAACACGACGCTCGGCGACAAGGAGTCGGCGCTCGCCTACTCGGGACGACTGATCGCGACGCTCGAGGCCCAGGAGATCTTCTACTCCGAGCAGCTGCGCGATCAGGCCTGGGACCGGTCGGTCGAGGACGACTTCAAGCGCCTCTTGCGCAACACGACGACGCGTCTCATCCGCGCGCACCAACTGGCGGCGGAACTGCACTTCGATCTGGGGCGCTCGAGCCTCGCCCTCGGTCACCTCGACCAGGCGATCGAGCGCGATCCGAACGCCTCGCCCGAGCTCTATGCCCAGCGCGCCCAGGTGCTGCTCTCGATGGAGAGGCCCGAGCGCGCGCTCGAAGACCTGGAGCGCTTCATCGCCAACTCCTCGCTCCCGGTCGACCACCCCGACGTGCAGGAGGCCTGGCAGCTTCGGCGCGACGCGCGTGATGCGATCGCGCGACCGGACCGGTAGGCGCCAAGATCCGCGCGGCCGACGATCGGTCGCCGCGCGCACCGCCTGCCCCACCGGCGACCGCGAACGGTGCGGTCCGGTTCGCAGACGTCAGCCGTCCGAGCGCTCGCGCGGAGTCGGCGCGTCGGTCGGGGCCGGCTCGTCCGCCTGGGGCCCAGCGTCGGTCGGGGTCCCCGCGCCGGCCTCGGTGGCCGTGTCGGGAGCCGCTTCCGGGGCCGGGTGCTGGCCCGATCGACGGGCCGAGAGCGGACGCGCTGCGAGGAAGCCGCGCTCGACCATCTGGCCGTCGCGCGCACGCCACCAGCGGACCGCGATGCGTCCGGCCCGTGCGCCGCGGCGCAAGCGTTCGGAGATCTGGTCGGGTTCGTCGAGGACCACGCCGTCGATCGCGATCAGGCGATCGCCGCCGCGCAGCCCGAGGGCCTCCGCCAGCGACCCCGGCTCCACGTCGAGGATCAACAGACCGTTTCGAACCTCGCTCGCGCGGTCGGTGGTCCGGGGCACCCGCTCGAGACCCGACGCGTCCGCCGCTTCCGAATCGATCGGTGCGCGGTCGTCAGCCGCCGGTTCGGGCGTCGACGAACTGGACTCGCCCGAGGCAGCGACCTCGGCGCTGCGTTCCTCGACCACGAGGACGCCGAGGCGATCGAAACCGACCGAGATCGAGTGCGACTCGGCCTCCTCGACGACGGTTCCGTCGGCGATGCGGCCGCTGACGAGCGGCAGGACCACACCCGTCAACAGGCGTTGGGTGCGCGCGTCCACGTCGTTGAACGTTCCCGCGCCATCGGGGAACTGGACCTCGCCCGGCACCCATGTGACCCCTTGTGCCCCCAGGCGCAGCGTGATGGCCCCCCCGCGCCCGACGTTCTCGGGGAGCGTCGGCCCTTGCGGACTCCCGGCCGTCGCGCCAGCTGCTACGGAACCCGGACCACCTCCCTCCGCGGGTGCCAGGTACTCGATCGTGTAGGTGCTGCGCTGGACGCGCGTCGGTGCTGGCACGAGCGCGTCGATGAGCCGTCGCAATTCGTGCTCCCGAGCGGCGAGCGCGCGCGCGGCTGGATCGGCGCTCTCGTCCGTCGGGGCCTGGACGAAGTCGCCGCTCGACCAGCCGCTGGTCGGACGGGTCCGGCGATCGAGTTCGGAGAGCTCCTCGAGGACCGACTCGAACGAGCGCACGACGAAGCGCTCGCCGTTGCCCGAGAGGTCGAGCGTGACGATGGTCCCGGTGCCGCCCGCGTCGAGCTCGCGGGGGCGCAGTCGCGCGCGCGGGTCCGACTCGTTCGGCACGAACACGCCTTGGTCGAATCCGAGCGACTCCGTTCC
This sequence comes from Rohdeia mirabilis, assembly GCA_007750655.1. Classification (GTDB taxonomy): domain Bacteria; phylum Planctomycetota; class UBA1135; order UBA1135; genus Rohdeia; species Rohdeia mirabilis. The sequence continues at coordinate 2,577,408 of CP036290.1, read as the reverse complement.
GCGCGCCGCGCTGCGAGACAGCGCCGTGCGTTCCGCCTCACGCAGCAGAATGCGGCAGGTCCAGGCCAGCTCGCCCTTCGGCTGCGAGGCCTGTTCGACGAGCCACTGTCGAGCCTGGGGCCAGTCGGACGCCCGACGCGCCAGCTGGTCGAACGCGCGCTCGCGGGCCCGCAGGTCGGGATCCACGAGCCGCCGCTCCCAGGTCGCCACGTCGAACGCAGCCGTGGATCGCCCCTCGTCGCTCTCCTGGACGCGCACCACCAATGCGTTCGCCACGGCGGTGCGCACCACGTGACCCGCCTCTGCGGCCGCCTCCTGGAACGCGGAGCCGGCAGCGTTGGCCGCTGGTCCTTGGGCGCGCGGCGCGAACGGTACGGCCGTCGAGCACAGTGCCAGGAACGCCGTCGTGGTCGTGACGAGGTGGACCATCTCAGCGCCAGGTCGATCGGCCGGCCAACGTTCCCGTGGCCCGGGGATCCTGGATCAGGTCGTTCATCTGCAGTGGCTGGCGGATCAGGCGCTCGGCGTCGTCCTCGGGCATCAGGTGCCGCAGTCCAGAGCTGGCGGGCGCGTCGGTGCCCTCGTCGGCGACGAGCGAGGAGCCGTCGGGGGCCTGTGCGCCAGTGACTCCGTTCACCGTCGCCAGGCCGCTGAGCGCCCCGTCCAGCTCCGCGCCAACGCTCCGGTCGTCCACCAGCTCGGTCCTCGTGGGCTCCCGGTCGATCGCCAGCGAGCCGCCCGAAACGCTGACCGCGATCACGAAGGCGGCCGCCATCAAGGGCGCCATCACCAGCATCAACGTCCGGCCGCGAACGCCGCGCTCGCTGATCGTCCCCGCGCCCTGGAGCGCTAGATCGAGGGCCTCGTCGGCCGCTTCCCGCGCGCCGCGCGTCGCGCTCGACTCGAACTGGTTCGGGTCGCGGTCGCCCTCGCCGTCCAGCGCTCGTCCGAGCACAGTGGCACCCCGCGCGGAGGACACGGGCCGCGCGGTGCGCCGCTCGGTCCCGGCTGCATCGGGCGTCTCGTGCAAGCGGGCCTTCAGATCAGGCCACAGGCTGCGCGCGCCGAGCTCTTCGGCCGCGGCGCGGTGCTCACTGGCGAAGTAGGCCCCGAAGGCAGCGCGCATCCGTTCGGCGGCGGCGGCACAGGACGGGCACGCGGCCAGGTGGTCGTCCATCCGAGCCCCGAGCGCCGCTTCGAGATCGCCGCCCACGTGCAGGGGCAGGCGCTCGAGCACGGCGTCGCAACTCGGGTCGCGATCCGCGAAGGCAGCGTCGTCGTGGTTCTGGTCGAAAGTGGTCATCGGTCGTCGTCGTCGCGGAGTCGATCGTCGTGCGTGCCGTCGTCGTGCGTGCCGTCCTGGTCCGTCCTGGCCCGTTCACCGAGCTCGCTCGACCAGTCCATGTCGAGCCCGTCCAACCGTTCGGGCCGGGCCCACTCGAGCAGCCCACCGGCCGCCCGGCGTTCCTCCAGGCGCTCCCACTGTTCGGCGAAGATCTTGCGGGCGCGGTGCAGGCGCCAGCGCACGGTCACGGGCGTGGCGCCGACGATGCGCGAGATCTCCTGACTGGTCAGACCTTCGAGTTCCCGCAGCGCCAGGACGACGCGGAAGTGCTCGGGCAGCGTGTCGATGCAGGCGCGAACCAGTCGCGCCGTCTCGTGCTGTTCGAGCCGCGCGGAGGGCGCCGGGGCGCTCTCGTCGATCTCCTCGCGCACGGGCCCGTCGTCGTCGGTCCCGCCGGTCGCGATCGGGCGGCGCCGGCGCAGGTGGTCGATGCCGAGGTTGGTGACGATCCGGTAGAGCCAGGTGGTGAACTCGTGCTTGAAGTCGAAGCGTTCCAGACTGCGGTAGACGCGCAGGAAGGCTTCCTGGGCCAGATCCCGCGCCTCTTCGGAGTCGGGGACCATCTGGCGTGCGACCCGGAACGCGCGGCCCTCGTGCCGCAGGACGAGTTCACCGAAGGCTTCCTCGTCGCCGCCCTGCGCCCGGCGGATCAGCTCGTGGTCGCTGCGCTCGCCGTTCGCCTGCCGCCGTCCGGACTCGTCGCCGACCTCGTCGCCCGAAACCTCGAACGGGGCCGCAGAGGCCCCGTCGGGTTCGTTGGGTCGCGGATCGGCGGGAGAGTTGCTCATGGTCGCGGGCGCGAGCGCCTCCTCGAAGCCTAGCGCGTCCACAGCGGCGGGTGTCGTGTCGGTCCGCGCGCCGAGGCGACCGAAGGTGTCCTCGGCAGCTGTGCGTCGAAGTCGTCGGGGGCGGCTGTCCATGGCGTGGACGTACGCTCCGCCGCGCTCCGGCGTTGGGGCGTGGCCCCGTCGTTCGCAGGAATCGGCCGTTCGGACGGCCCGGCGAGAGGGCACACCCTCATCCTGGGCGGGGGGCCTCGTTCGCGGTCCCGCGGGATCGGATCGGAGCCCGCCCGGGGGACCTCAGACGCTCGGGAAGCGGCCTTCGATCTCGGCGATCCGGCGGAACTTGTCGCGCCGCGCCTCGATCATCTCGTCCGGGTCGCGGCCATCCAGCTCGTCGAGGTGGCGCAACAGCGTGGCGCGCACCGTGGCGATCGTCTCGTCGCGGCGGCGATGGGCACCGCCGAGGGGCTCCGGGATGACCTCGTCCACGACGCCGAGGGCCGTGAGGTCCTTCGCGGTCAGCTTCAGCGCCTCGGCGGCGTCGGCCGAGCGCGAGCCGTCCTTCCACAGGATCGCGGCGCAGCCTTCGGGGCTGATCACCGAGTAGTACGAGTGCTCCATCATCAGCACGCGGTCGCCGATCCCGATGCCGAGCGCCCCGCCCGAGCCGCCCTCGCCGATGACGAGCACGACGATCGGAACCCGGAGCGTGAACATGCCGATGATGTTCTCGGCGATCGCCATGGCCTGACCGCGCTCCTCCGCGCCGATCCCCGGGTACGCACCGGGCGTGTTGATCAGGCTGACGATGGGCAGTCCGAGCTTCTCGGCGAGCTTCATCTTGCGCCAGGCCTTGCGGTAGCCCTCCGGGTGCGCGCAGCCGAAGTTGGTCTCGAGGCGTTCCTTGGTGGTGCGTCCCTTGCGGTGGCCGACCAGCATGAAGCGGCGGCTGCCCATCGTCGCGAGGCCCGTCACCATCGCGCGGTCGTCGCCGAAGGTGCGGTCGCCGTGGAGTTCGACGAAGTCGTCGAGCATCTCCTCGATGTAGTCGGAAGCGACGGGGCGCTGGGGGTGGCGGGCGACGCCGACCTCCTCCCAGGGCGACAGGTGCGAGTAGGTCCGGGCGGTGGCTTCCTCGAGCTGGCGCTCCATCGACTCGAGCTGGTCGCCCACGTCGATGCTGGAGGAGCTGGCGAGCTCGCGCAGCTCGTCGATCTTGGCCTCGATCTCCTGGATCTTCTGCTCGAAGGGCAGCGGCGTGGTGCTCGACTTCGAGCCGGCGTTCTGGGGGCGCTTGGAATCGCTCACGGGGATCGTTCTGGGGCGTGGACGTCGGTTGGGCGCTCGCGGCTCGAGCCGCGGGTGGATCGAGGGCGCCGGGCGCAGCGGAGACGGACTCCGCGGCGCGGGGCCATGGTCGCACTCGTGCCGTCGCTTCACAAGCCGGGTCGGGCCGCGCGAGCGAGACCGCCCCATCGACGGACCCCGAGCGGACATCGATCGGAGGCCGGGCCTCGTTAGGATCGCTGCCCACATGAGCGCCGACCCGACCCAGACCGCCGCACCGTCCCCGTCCCATGTCGCTTCCGAGGTCCTCCCCGCCGCCTGGCGTGTGGAGATTCGCCTGGCGGACGACCAGTACGACCCGGACGGCGAGCGTCTCGTCGCCGGCGCCCACGAGCTGGGGATCGGAACGCTGCGGCGCGCGCGCAAGGTGCGCGGTTTCCTGTTGAGCGAGTCGTACACGCGCGCCGAGGTCGAGGCGATCGCGACCGAGCTGCTCGCGGATCCGGTGGTCGATCGCTGGTGCCTGATCGACCCGCGAACCGCTCCGCCGGCGCCGCAGGCGGGCACGCACCGCATCGTCGCAGCTCCTCTGCCGGGCGTGATGGATCCCCAGGCGCGCACGGTCGAACGACTGTTGCGACGCACCGACCGGATGCCTGCGGACGGCGCACCGACCATCGGCACCTTCCGCGTGTTCGAGGTCGAGGGCGACCTGGACGCCGAACAGCTCGACACGGTCGGACGGCGCCTCGTCGCCAACGAGACGATCGAACGCCTCGGGATCGACGCGGAGGGACTGCCGTTCGGTCTACCGGGCGGTAGCGCGCGTCGGGGCCCCGTGGTGGTGCCGATCCGCGAGCTCGACGAGCCCGGACTCGAGCGCCTGTCGCGGGAGGGACAGCTGTCGCTCGACCTGCGCGAGATGCTCGAGATCCAACGCCACTACGCGGAGCTCGATCGCGAACCGCTGCTCGCCGAACTCGAGACGATCGCGCAGACCTGGAGCGAGCACTGCAAGCACAAGACGCTGACCGGCGTCATCGAGTTCGAGGGCGAACGCATCGACAACCTTCTGCGCGCGACGATCGGTCACGCGACGCGCACGCTCGACAAGCCCTGGTGCTGGAGCGTGTTCGTCGACAACGCCGGCATCGTCGAGTTCGAGGGCGACTGGGGCGTGTGCTTCAAGGTCGAGACCCACAACCACCCCAGCGCGATCGATCCCTACGGCGGCGCCGGCACCGGGATCGGCGGCGTGATCCGCGACATCCTCGGGGCCGGGCTCGGCGCCAAGCCGATCGCGAACACGGACGCCTTCTTCGTCGGTCCGCTCGATCTTCCGGACGCGGACCTGCCGCGCGGGTCGATGCACCCCCGGCGCATCCTGCGCGGCGTCGTCGGCGGCGTGCGCGACTACGGCAACCGCATGGGCATCCCGACCGTCAACGGCGGCCTGTGGGTGCACGAGGGCTACATCGGCAACCCGCTGGTCTACGCCGGCACCGTCGGTCTGATGCGCCGCGAGCACGTCGACAAGGTCGTCATGCCGGGCGACCTGATCGTCGCGGTCGGTGGGCGCACCGGACGGGACGGGATCCACGGCGCGACGTTCTCGTCGATCGAGCTCAGCGAGGACTCCGAGACCGAGTCCAGTCACGCGGTGCAGATCGGTGATCCGGTGACGGAGAAGGGCGTGCTCGACTGCCTGCTCGAAGCGCGCGATCGCGGTCTGTATCGCGCGCTGACCGACTGCGGTGCCGGCGGCTTCTCGTCGGCGGTCGGCGAGATGGGCGAGAAGACCGGTGCCGAGGTCCACCTCGACAAGGTGCCGCTCAAGTACCCCGGCCTCACGAGCCACGAGATCTGGATCAGCGAAGCCCAGGAGCGCATGGTCCTGGCCGTGCCGCGCGAGCGCCTCGAGGAACTGCTCGCGCTGTTCGGATCCGAGGACGTCGAAGCCTGCGTCATCGGCCACTTCACCGACACGAAGCGCCTCGAGCTGTTCGACGAGGGCGAGTCGATCGGTTCCATGTCCATGGAGTTCCTGCACGACGGCACGCCGCGCCCGGTGCGCCAGGCCACCTGGTCGCCGCCCGATCTCCCCGATCCCGGCGTTCCGACCAGCGTCGACCCGGGAGCCGATCTCCTGGCGTTGCTCGGCATGCCGAACATCTCCAGCCGCGAGTGGATCGTGCGCGAGTACGACCACGAGGTGCAGGGCCGTTCCGTCGTCAAGCCGCTCGTCGGTGTGCGCGGCGACGGTCCCGGTGACGGTGCCATCGTGCGACCGCTCGACCACTCGTACCGCGGTCTCGCGATCACGTGCGGTTCGAACCCGGAGTTCGGCGAGCTCGATCCCTACGCGATGGCGACCTGGGGCATCGACGAAGCGCTGCGCAACGCGGTGGCCGTCGGCGCGGACCCGACGCGCGCGGCGATCCTCGACAACTTCTCGTGGGGCAACTGCAATCTCCCCGATCGACTCGGCTCGCTGACGAAGGCCGCCTTCGGCTGTCGCGACGCGGCGCTCGCCTACGGCACGCCGTTCATCTCGGGCAAGGACAGCCTGAACAACGAGTACCGCGTGGGTGATCGCACGCTGTCCATCCCCCCCACCCTGTTGATCTCGGCCATCGCGCCGGTGCCGGACGTGCGCCGCGCGCTGACCATGGACCTGAAGGGCGGTGGAACGAGCGTCTACCTCGTCGGATCGTCCGACGCGCGCCTCGGCGGCTCGCACTACCACATCCTGCGCGGCGTTCGCGGCGGCACGGTTCCCGCACCCGATCTCGAGCGCGCGCCGGCGCTGATGGCGGCGCTGCACGGAGCACTCGCCGCCGGCCTGGGCCGCGCGTGCCACGACCTGTCCGAGGGCGGGCTGGCGCTGGCCGCGGCCGAGATGGCGTTCGCCGGCGACATGGGCCTCGAGATCGAGGTTGCCGCGGTGGACGCGGGCGACGGAGACGGCTTCGCGGCCGCGCTCTTCGGCGAAGCGCCCACGCGCTGGTTGGTCGAGGTCGAGGTGAAGGACTCGAGCGCGTTCGAAACCGCGCTGGCCGGCCACCCCGTCCAGATGATCGGTCGCAGCACCGAGGCCGGCGGTCGCCTGCGCGTGAAGGACACGAGCGGCGCGTTGCGCATCGATCTTGCCCTCGACGACCTGCGGCGCGCCCACACCGGTGGGTTCGCCGGCTGATCCTCGCCTCGTCCCCTTTCGACCGTTCTCGTCCGTCGCCGACCTCGACCGTCGCCCGCTTGTGAGCACCATGACACGATCGACCACCACCTCCACGACCCAGGCCACCGCCGTCCACGCCGGACGCGCCCGCGTGCTGGTCCTGCGCAGCTCGGGGACGAATTGCGACTTCGAGGCGGTGCGCGCCTTCGAGCTGTGCGACGCCGTGGCCGAGCGCGTGCACACCAACCGACTCGCGGAACGTCCCGAGCTGCTCGACGAGTGCGACGTGCTCTTCCTGCCGGGCGGTTTCAGCCACGGCGACTACGTGGCGGCCGGACGCGTCATGGCGGCCGAGGTGCGGCACCTTCTGGGTGATCGACTGCACCGTTTCGTCGCCAACGGCGGCTACGTCATCGGCGTCTGCAACGGCTTCCAGGTGCTCGTCGATCTCGGCCTTCTCGAGGGCCAGGGGCGCGCGGCCCACGAACGCCGCATCGCCCTCGCGCCGAACCACTCGGGTCGCTTCGAGTGCCGTTGGGTCCACCTGCGCAGCGAAGCCTGTGCGGCCGATTGGCTCGACCAGGGACTCGTGTGGCCCGTCCCCGTAGCGCACGCCGAAGGACGCGTTGCGCTCGCCGACGGCGCGCTCGCAGAGCTCGAAGCGAACCGCCAGATCGCGCTGCGCTACGTCGCCGCGGACGGCTCGGACCTCGAGACCGGCGACGCTGGCTACCCGGCCTGTCCGAACGGCGCCGTGGCGAACATCGCGGGCCTGTGCGATCCCACCGGCCGCGTGCTGGGCCTGATGCCGCACCCAGAACGCAATCTCGACCCCTGGAACCACCCGACGTGGACCCGCCTGGGAGAGCGCACGGAGGGCGAGGGGCTCGCGTTCTTCCGGGGGCTGGTCGCGGCGGCTAGGGTCGGGCGCTGAGGCCCGCGCCGAGCGTCTCGAACCCTCGCGGCATCCGCAGCCCGAGAGTCGGCTCGAAACTCCTCACCCCGCGACGACTCCTTCGATGAAGACCCTGCTCCTGACGCTCCTGGCGACGCTCGCCACCGCTTTCGGCACTTCGTCCTGCGAGGCCCTGATGACCGGGCCCCAGGGCTTCGAGAACGGCATGCGGCGCGCCGAGGTGAAGCGCGACGTCCTGGACGTCTGGTACCGCTCCAAGGAGGTCATGGGTATCCTGTCGTCCACGCCGATCACGGTCAGCGAAGAGGTGCCGCGAACGATCGAGGGCACGGTCGAAGGTGCCAAGGTCAACGTGCGTGTCATGGCGTGGGACCTGGGTCGCACGCGCATCGAGGTGCGCGCCCGCGAGTTCGGGCTGCCGGACGAACCGGTCGCCGAACGCGTGCTGGCGACGCTGGTCGAGCGCACGGAGTAGTCGCGCGCGGCGGAGTCTTCCGCACGTCGATCGACAGGCGGAGCGGCGACCCGGATCTCGGTCGCCCCCGGTCTCAGTCGGCCTGCGGCGAATTCCCGCGACCCGGTACGCGCACCCCCACCCGCCGCGGCTGACCGAGTTCGCGCTCGTCCTGGGGCGGCGGCAGGTTCCCCGGCTCGTCCACCAAGGGACACTTGCCCTTGCGCACGCACGTGCGGCAGTAGCCGAACAGGCGCAGGTCGTGGTCGACCATCACGAAGCCGTTCTCGCGCGCCAGACGGTCCTGCTCGAGCTCGATCTCCTTCGAGTGGAACTCCTCGATGCGGCCGCAACTCACGCACACCATGTGGTCGTGGTGCCGGTGCCCGAGCACGTGCTCGTACAGCATCTCGCCCTGGCCGATGTCGAGCGAGTCGAGGAAGCCCCCCTCGACCAGGAGCGCGAGGGTGCGGTAGACGGTCGCTCGCGACACCTTGGCTCCGCCCTCGTCGCGCAGCCACTCGTAGAGCTTCTCCGCCGTGAAGTGCTCGTGGGTGTCGAACGCCCGGTCGAAGACGGCCTTGCGCTGCGACGTGAAACGCAGGTCCCGCTCCTGCAGGTATGTGACGAACGCTTCCTCGAGCTTCTTCTTCTTCATCGTGGTCGAGCGGGGCGAGTCGTCCTGGCCGGAGCGCCGCGTCCTACAGGTCCGATCCCACCGACCGCGGCGCCGCGCGCAGGCCGATGTCGCGGCGACAGAACTTGCCGTCCCAGCGGATCCGATCGAGCGACTCGTAGGCCCGCGTGCGCGCCTGCTCCAGATCGCTCCCGATCGCCGTGGCGCACAGCACGCGCCCGCCGTTGGTCGTGACCTCGCGATCGGCCATCAGCTTCGTGCCGGCCTGGAAGACGACGGCGCCCTCGACCTCGTCGGCCTGGTCGAGACCCGAGATCTCGTCGCCGCGCCGGTACTCGCCCGGATAGCCCTCGGCCGCCCCCACCACGCCGACCACCGTGTCGCGCAGCCATTCGGCGGGTTCGAGCTCGCCGAGCGTGCCGCGCGCGGTGCCGAGCAGGTAGGGCACGATGTCGCTCGCGAAGCGGCGCATCACGACCTGGGTCTCGGGGTCGCCGAAGCGCACGTTGAACTCGAGCACGCGCGGGCCGGCGTCGGAGATCATCAGTCCGGCGTAGAGCACGCCGCGGAACGGAATCTCCTCGATCTGCAGCGCGTGCAGCATCGGGATGAGGACGCGCTGTTCGACCTGACGCATCAAGCGCCGCGTGACCCACGGGACCGGCGTCACCACGCCCATGCCTCCGGTGTTCGGCCCCTTGTCGCCGTCGTGCGCCTGCTTGTGGTCGACGGCCGGCTCCATGACGAGCAGCGTCTCGCCGTCGGTCAGGACCATGACGCTGAGTTCTTGGCCCTCGAGGAACTCCTCCACGACGATCGTGCTGCCGGCGGCGCCCAGGCTGCGCTCCTCCATCAGCATGTCGACCACGGTGCAGGCCTCGGTCGCGTCGGTGCAGACGAAGACGCCCTTGCCCGCGGCGAGTCCGTCGGCCTTGACCACCTGCGGCCAGGTGTCGAGGCTCTGCAGGTAGCTCTTCGCCATCCCCGCGCGATCGAAGCGACGCCAACCGCCGGTCGGGATGCGGTGGCGGTCGCAGATCTCCTTCGTGAACTGCTTCGAGCCCTCCAGTCGCGCACCGGACGCGCCAGGTCCGAACGTGTCGATCCCCGCTGCGCGCAGGCGGTCGGCGAGACCGGCGCAGAGCGGATCCTCCGGGCCCACGACGACGAGACCGACGCCTTCTTCGCGGGCGAGGGCGACCAGCCCGGGCACATCGGTCGCGGAGACCGAGACGTTGCGAGCGACCCGCGCCGTGCCGGCGTTGCCGGGGGCACAGAGCACCTCGTCGACCAGGTCGGACTGGGCGATCTTCCAGGCCAGAGCGTGCTCCCGCCCGCCACCACCAACCACGAGAACCTTCATGCGCGTGTGAATCTTGAGCGACCGTGTGAGCGCGGACGGTACCACCGTGGGAGCGCGCGAACCACTGCGCGGGCCGGTCTCCGACGGCCCGTGGCCGATGGGCGGTCGCGGGCGCTGGGGCGCGAGCGGTCGATCGCAGGGAGCGGCGCGCGAACGGTGCTCCCTCGGCGCTCGCTGGGTACCATGCGCGGCGGACGGGGAGTACCTCAGTTGGTAGAGGCGTAGCTTTGGGTGCTACGAGTCGCGGGTTCGAGTCCCGTCTCCCCGACCACTCACAGCGCGTGCGCCCTTAGCTCAGCTGGATAGAGCACCGGACTTCTAATCCGACGGTCCCAGGTTCGAATCCTGGAGGGCGCGCCAACTCATCGACCGCGGCGCACCTCGAGCGCGAGTGCGATCGGATGTTCCGCGGGCCGAGTGCCGCTCACTCGTCGGAGAACGTGGGACGCAGGCTGCCGCCCGGGCCCTTGGAGTCGCCGGTTCCCTGGGCCGCGAGCGTGAAGGTCATCTGGCTCCCCTCGCGCAGGACCGTGAGCGTCTGCTCGACGCCGGCCTCCGGGCGATAGAGCGCGTTGCGCATGGCGTCCGCGCTGCCGGCGTCGACGCCCGAGACCGCGATCACGATGTCGCCCGAGCGCACACCCGCCAGGTACAGGCGCCCTTCGACGTCGCTGATCGTGACGCGCAGGGCGTCGGGCGAGCGCGCGTCGAACAGGACGTCCGTGCTGGGGACGCTGACGTTCATCTCGCCGGGAAGCCCGTTGGCCGACAGGGTGTAGTCGCCGGCCACGAGGTCCTCGAAGATCGCATTGCCCTGCTCGTCGACGGTGGCGTTCATCCCGCCGCGGAAACTGCGCCGGATCCGCTCCTCCTCTCCTTCTTTCCGCTCGCGCAGGAAGAGATTGGTCCCCTTCGCCACCTGCGGTGCGACGACGCGCAGGTCGTAGAGCACGGGCGCGACCATGTCGACGGTGACCTCGCCCTCGAGGACGTCGACCTCGCGCGTGTCGACGGTGCGCGAGTTCCAGCGTTCGCCGATGGCGAGACTCACGGTGTACCGGCCGGGAGCGATCGAGTCGAAGCGGACCTCCCCGTCGAGCGGCACCTTCCGGTCGCTGCCGCCTCCGCCGAACCCCATGCCCGAGTACCCGTAGTAGAAGCCGTTCGAGCCCTGCGCCACTTCGTCGACCTTGGCGATCGAGACCTGGAGTCGGCCGAGGGTGCCGCTCTCCTCCACGCGCGCCACGTTGACCAGGAGCGACACGGGGACGGCGAACTGCACGACCACGTCCCTCTGGTCGGGGCCCAACTCCACGGTCGCGGCGCCGAAGACCTGATCGGCGACGCTCAACGTGCGCGACACGATCACGCGTTCGTCCGCCTTGCCGTCGCGCTGCAGTTCGTTCGGATCCATGTAGTACGACACGTCGCGTTCACGGCGCATCAGCGTGAGCCCGGTGGTCGAGCTGCCGTTCTCGTACTTCGTCATCATCGAGCACGAATCGATGAAGACCGGCAGCCCTTCGGGATCGAGCGCGCGGACCGCGATCATCGACTCGGGCGCCACGTCCTCGAGGGTCAGCTCGAGCTCGATCACGCCTGCCACCAGATCCACGATCTCGTGGGCCAGGACGGCGCCCTGCCAGGTCGTCGCGCCCACGGCGTAGCGCCCGGGCGCGAGGTCGTAGAACGCGAACCGGCCGTTCTGCTGCCAGCCGTTCGTCTCGACGCGGCCGAGCGCCTCCTCGTCGTACTCCTCGCCCGCGGCGATCGGCATGATCCGCACGATGTTCTGCATGCGCGAGTTTCCGCCGCCGACGACCCGCCCGCGAACGCCGACGCGCGGCAGCAGCGTGAGGACGATCGGTGCATCGGCCGCTCCGTCGGCGCTGGCGTTCGTCGAGACTTCCTCGGACGCAAGGCCCGCGTCGAGTCCGTTCTGGATCTGGGCCCCGGACTCGAAGACCTCGGCGTAGCCGCGCAGTTGGCACGGTCCGGGCTTGATGCGCAGCGTGGGTTCCGCCGCGCTCCACTCGTAGTTGGTCGTGTTGCTCCCCCGTCGCAACTGGACCGCGCCCTCTTCGAGCAGCGCACCGTCGGGGCCGCGCAGTTCGATCGTGAGCGCGCACACGGGCTCGGCCACGAACGACACCGTCTCGCCGCAGGCCACCTGGTCGTTGTCGCCGAGTGCGAAGACGGTGTGTCCGTCGGCGCTCGCACTCACGCGGTAGGTGGAGTCGGGATCGAGCCCTTCCAGCTCGAAGCCCCCGCTCGCCAGCGAGCGCGTGCGCGACGTCTGGGTCCGCAACTTCGCCCAGTCCTCGGCCCGTTCGCGCAGGTAGGTCTCGAGGTCGTCGGGTTCTTCGCTGGCGCGCCCCACCTTCGTGGGATCGACCAGGTAGTTGTAGGAGCGCGCCCGCGTCGCCACGACGACGGCGCCGGCCAGTGGCCGTCCGGCGCGATCGACGACGGTGCCCGTGATCGTTCCCTCGCGAGCCAGGTCCGCGATCATCGGCGACTCGATCTTCGCGATCGCTCGATCCACCGCCGCCGGCGAGGGCGCGAAGGACGCCTCCTTGGCCTGGCTGGAGCTGGCTCGACGGTCCGAGCCGTCGTCGGCGACCAGGGTGGCTGGACCGGGGGCGGACGTCGACGAAGCGGTCGGTGCCGCGTCGTCCGACAGGCGGACCGGTCCCGCGTCGGCCGCTGAGCCGGGCGAGGGGGCGAAGGCCTGGGCGGCGAGGAATCCCATCAACAGGCCGATCAGGCCGGCGACGAGGGCGAGAGCGAGTGGTTGGCGAGCGGACATCCGACCAGTATGGACCGAAGCGCGGCAGCCTGCCGATACGGGGGGCGCGGGCGTGCCAGAGGAGGGCGGACCCCGCCTGCCCGGGCGCGGGACGGGGCGGAGCGGGCTCGGACTCCCCGTCGGGACGGAGAGTCGTCGCCCCGCCGTCGCTCCCAGCCCGAGGACCGCGCCCGGCCGACTGCGACTTCGCGTCGCGCTCGCGCCCCTGGGGTCGACGTCCCAACCTCCGCCGTCCCTGCGGTTCGAACCGAAGAAGCCCGGCCCCGGCCCCGCGTCCACCTGGTAGACCACAGCCTTCGGAACCAGCTCGCCGTGAACGAAGAGACTTTCTACCGCATCCTCGCCCTGGCCTTGATGGCGCCCCTGTGGATCCCCGTGATCAAGGCGCTCTACTCGGACTTCCAGGGAGCGCTGTGGGAGGAGGGTGGTCTCTTCGGGCGTCCGCCGGGCAAGAAGCAGCTCGAGAAGCTGCGCGATCGCTACGGCACCTACGAGAGTCCCTTGATCAACGAGCCCCATGCACCGCGTCGTTTCAAGGATAGATCGAAGAGCCCCGCTCGGACCGGGACGGGGGGCGGTGAGGCAGCGCCGCCCAAGCGCGGGTTCTGAGTCGAGTTCGTAGCATGTGACGCGGCGCTCCATTCGCCTCCCACACGCCATGAACGAACCCACCGAACACGCCGTCCCGACCTCCACGGGATCCCCCACTCGCCGCAACGTCCTGACCGCCGGTGCAGCGTTCGCCGCGCTCTCGGCCAGTCCCGCGGCAGCGCTCGCAGCGCCGAGAATCCTGCGCGGAGCACAGGACCAGCGCGAGATCCGCGTCGGTCTCGTCGGCTGCGGTGGCCGCGGCACGGGCGCCGCGCGCCAGGCCCTGCGCACCGCGGGACCCGTGCGCCTGGTCGCGATGGCCGACGCGTTCTCCGATCGACTGAGCGGCTCGCTGGGGCACCTGACGAACCCCGACCTCGGGGTCGCGGATCGCGTCGACGTGCCCGAGTCGCGGCGCTTCGTGGGTTTCGACGCCTACCAGCGCCTGCTCGCCGAGGACCTGGACATGGTCATTCTCGCCACGCCGCCCCACTTCCGTCCCGACCAGTTCGAGGCCGCGGTGGCCGCCGACAAGCACGTCTTCATGGAGAAGCCCGTCGCCGTCGACGGAGCCGGCGTGCGCAAGGTCCTGGCCGCCGGACGCTCCGCCGAGTCGAAGGGACTGGGCGTGGGGGTCGGGCTCCAACGCCACCACCAGAACGGGTACCGCGAGGCGTTCGAGCGCGTGCTCGAGGACGGCGCCATCGGCGACATCGTCGCGGCGCACTGCTACTGGAACATGGGCGGTCTGTGGATGAACCAGCGCGCCGAGGCCTGGTCCGACATGGAGTGGCAGATGCGCAACTGGCTCTACTTCACCTGGCTGTCGGGCGACCACATCGTCGAACAGCACATCCACAACCTCGACGTGATCAACTGGGCCAAGGGCGGCTTCCCGGTCCGCTGTCACGGCATGGGCGGGCGCCAGGTGCGGACGGATGCGGCCTACGGGCACATCTACGACCACCACGCCGTGGCCTTCGAGTACGAGGACGGGACGCAGGCGTTCAGTCAGTGCCGCCAGATCGACGGCTGCTCGAACCGCGTCAGCGAACACCTCATCGGCACCAAGGGGCGCGCGGACCTGGACTCGGGCTCGTGGCGCATCTCTGGCGCCACGAACTGGAGCCACGCCGGGCCGAACAACGATCCCTACCAGACCGAGCACGACGACCTGTTCGCGAGCATCCGCGCCGGGAAGCCGTACAACGAGGCGCACCAGGGCGCGATGAGCACGTTGACCGCGATCATGGGTCGCGTCGCGAGCTACACGGGTCAGAACATCACGCGCGACGCAGTCCTGAACGACGAAGCGCGACTGGGGCCGGAGGCCTATGCCTGGGGCTCGCTGGGTGTCGACGCGGTCCCGATGCCCGGTCGCGGCTGAGCGCTCGGTCGGACCTGAATGCCAGACGGACCTCGAGGGTCGATCCCTCGAGGTCCGTCGTGCTGTCTAGAGAGAATCGTTCCTGACGTCGGAAGCGTGGAGCCCCCGAGTCAGCGCTCGCGGTCGTCCGCGTTCAAGGATCGAGGCGCACGGACTCCGCGTTGCTGCAGAACTCGAAGGCGAAGTCGCGCCCGAAGGCCAGGAACACGTGGTGCAGGGTGAGTCCCGCGAGTCCCGGATCCACCACGCCGGCGGGGAGGTCGAAGAGCACCTGCGAGCGCCCCAGACCGTTCAGCACACCGAAGATCGGCGTCACGACGTTGCCCGCCGTCGGGTCGAGCAGCTGGAACGTGTAGACGTCCAGCTCGATCGGGACGAGCGTGCCGTCGATCGGCAGGCCGGGGTGGACGCCGCTGGCCGTGCCGCTCATGAAGAAGAACGAGCCGCCTCGGTCCGCTCCTCCGTCCAGTTCGAGCGTCTGCACACCGCCGCTCGTGATCGACACCGCGTCGACGTCGCCCGAGAGCGGATGGATCGGCGTCGGGGAGTTGGGTTCGGGGACGAAGCGGTAGAGGCTGCCTCCGATCGTCGCCATGACGAGCTCACCGAAGCCATCGCGCCCGATCGACGTGGGTGAGCTGTAGGACGCCGAGGCCTGCAGTTGGCCGGTGAGTTCCTCGAACGACACGAGTTGTCCTTCGAAGCCACGCACCGCCCAGATCTTCGACGAACAGAAGTCCGCGTACAGGTATGTGCCCTGCAGCGCCGGAATGTCGGTGCCGCGGTAGACCTGGCCACCGATCACGGCGCACCCGTCGATGTGCGTGTAGGCCGAGAGCGGCTGCCGCAACAACGGACTTCCGCACGGCAGGTAGTTCGATCCGTTGCAGCCCGGCGAGTTGAAGCAGTCGGGCCCCTCCATGATCTTCCAACCGAAGTTGACGAGTCGTTCGTCCGCATCGGCCCAGTTGATCTCCTCCCACTTGCTCTCGCCGACGTCACCGATCCACAGGTCGCCGCTGAGCGGATCGATGCCGAAGCGCCAGGGATTGCGCAGCCCGCCGTGCAGGATCTCGGGCAGTGCGCCGGGGATGCCGATCAGCGGGTTGTCGGGCGGAATGCCGTAGGATCCGGTCGCGTCGATGGGCGCCACGTCGAGGCGCAGCACCTTGCCGAGCAGCGTGTCGAGCTCCTGCGGCCTGCAGGTCCCGTCACCCGAGCCGCCGCCGTCGCCGACCGTCATGTACAGGTAGCCGTCCGGACCGAAGTCGAGGTCCGCTCCCTTGTGGACGAGGAACGGCTGGTCCAGGCGCAGAAGGACCACCTCCGAGGCGGTGTCGGCCTGGTTCCGGTTGGTCACCGAGCGCGTGAACCGCGACAGGACGAGGCGCCCCTGGCTGTCGGTGTAGGTGACGAAGAGGTGCCCGTTCGTCGCGTAGTTCGGATCGAACGCCAGCCCGAGGAGGCCGCGCTCACCACCGGCCACGAAATCGCTGCCGAGCTGGAGGTACGCCGTGGGGAGGAGCGTCCCGTTCGCGTCGACGATGCGCACGCGGCCGGCGAGCTGCTCGGTCACGAACAGTCGCGAATCCCCCACCGGAGCCGTCACATCGGTCGGGTTCTGGAGGCCTCCGACCTCGAACTCGAGACGAACGGGGAGCTGGCCGCGCGCATCGGGCGCCACGAACAGGAGGGCCGCGCAGACGGCGGTCGGAAGAGAAGCTTTTTCGTACATCGAACGACGAGCGGGCACGGACGCCCCCTGGCGACCGTTCGTTGTGCGCCGAACCATAGTCCCGATCCGGACGCGAGGTCGGGAGCGGAGGTCACCGATCGCGCAGCGTGGGACGCAGCGACGAGTTGCGGACGTGTCGATTCGACGCGACGTTCCGCGGCGAACGCCCGGATCGCGCCGTCCTCCCGAACCGAGCGGGGGTAGCGCCTCGGTCGCAGGGAGACGTCCGAGCCTGGCGGGACCGCCTCGACCGACCAGCGGGGCGTCGCGATCGCGGTCGCGACCACGCTGGCGGTGGCTCTGGGGCCGCGCGCCGAAGGAGCGCGCGACCACGAGGCCCCTTTGCTGGCATCCGTCCACCCAGGTCCCACCCCCCACCGACGGCCCGGGTTCGCACCTCCGCGCCCGCGAGCGGCCCCGAACGGAGCGCGGGCGCCGCCCAGCCTTGGACGGCGCCCGCGCGCACGGTTCGGGTGGCTTCGATCCGGTGCTGTGACCGGACCGGGGCCAGGCTCGGGCTCAGGGCTCGAGCACGCACTCCGCGGCGTTCGAGGCCAGCGTCACGGTCCCGATGCCGTCGAGCACGATGTAGGCGTGGTGCAAGGTCGTGCCGACGAAGGACACGTCGAGCGCGCCCGGGGCGATGCGCACGCGGGCTTCCGCCCGACCGTCCGCGTCGAGGACGCCGATGGAGTTGAGCAACGGCAGCGCGCCGGGGTTCTGCAGCAGGAAGAGCGTGTAGGCGTCGACGTTGATCGGCAGGGTCAGGCTGCCGGCCGGGGTGCCCGGGAAGGTGCCCGAGGTCGTGCCCGCCATGAAGTACACGCTGCCCGCGTTGCTCGCGCCGGCGTGCAGTTCCAGGTACTGGGTGCCACCGCTCGAGACCGACAGACGCGAGAAGCGCGAGACGAGGGGCGGGCAGGCCGCGGGGGCGACGCCGTCCGGCACGATGCGGAAGATCTCGCCACCGGAGTAGTCGACGATCAGCAGCTCACCGGCACCGTCCTCGCCGAACGACGAGATCTGGCCGAGGCCGAGGGATCCGGGGGGATCGAGTTCAGCAGCGCGCTGCTGCGTGGCGTTGTTGAACGGGACCGCGGTGCCCGTGTAGCTGAAGCTCCAGATGTCGGAGGAACCGGCCAGGAAGTCGGCGACGAAGTACTCGCCCTGCAGGTCGGGGATCGCACAACCGCGGTAGACGTAGCCACCGCTGATCGACGCGCCGAAGGAGTGCGTGTACTCCCAGACCGGCCGCGTGTAGACCGAGCTGCCGAACGCGGGAGTGCCGGGCGGGCAGCTGCCGTTGCCGTTGTTGCGGGTGCCTTCCTCGACGCGCCAGCCGAAGTTGAGGTTGCCCACGTTGGACGGGACCACGTCCACCTCTTCGCGGGCGTTCTGGCCGACGTCGGCGATGTACATCTCGCCGGTCAGGCGGTCGAAGCTCCAGCGCCACGGGTTGCGCAGTCCGGTGTGCCAGATGAGGTCGTCCGTGGTCGGATCGCCCACGCCCGGGTTGGTCGGGGGGATGGCCGCGTTGCCGTTGCCACCGCTGGTCGGCACGACGTTGTTCACGTCGAAGCGCAGCATCTTACCGAGGGTCTCGAGACGGTTCTGCGCGCGGCAGCCGGGGTCGTTGGCCGATCCGCCGTCACCCGTGCCGAGGTACAGCATCCCGTCGGGTCCGAACTTCAGGTCACCGCCGTTGTGGTTCGGGAACGGCTGCGTGACGCGATAGAAGGTCAGGCCCGAGCTCGCGTCGGCCACGTTCGCGCTCGTCAGCGTGTACTGGCGCGCGACCGTCTGGTCGTTGTTGTTGTAGAAGTAGACGAAGAACTTGCCGTTCGTCGCGAAGTTCGGGTGGAAGGCCATCGTGTACAGGCCGCGCTCGTCGTTGCCCGTCGCGAAGCCTCCGACCAGACTGTTGATGTCCAGGAAGGGCGTCGGGAGCACCGAGCCGGAGCCGTCGATGATCTGGATCGTGCCGCGCTTCTCGACGACGAAGATGCGGTCGTCACCGGGAGGCGAGCCCGCCCACACGGGGCCGGTGAAACCGTCCGCGACCAGTTCGGTGGTCAGCGGGGTCTGGGCGGTCGCCGTCGGTGCGGCGCAGATGGCCGCCGCAGCGACCAGACCGAGGGTGGAGAGTCGGGTGTACATGCCTTCTTGGACGTCGGAAGCGTGGATGGGTGTTCTGACGAGCCGGCTCTTTTTCGTGGCCGAGGAGGCGACGGGGGCCGGATCGTCGTGGTTGTTGACTGGCTACCGAGTCGGGAAGAACTTCGGTCGCGTCAGGCCTCGGCCTTGGACGGAGCGAGGTGGATGGGTGCCGGGCGACGATCCCCACCGAAGCCGTCCATCCGCCGCGCGCGCAGGGCTCCCGCGCCCCGCGTGGGGACAGGCGCTCGCTCGGGCGGAGGTTCCAAGGCTGGTGCGCTCTAAGGTTATCCGAACCCGGACCACCCGCGGGGCGAGAGCGATGACGAGCGCGAACGATCAGCCCGAGAGGGAGCCGCACCCCCGGACCCCCCACGGGCCGGCGGCGCCTGCGACCCGAGGGATCGTCCTCGTCAGCGCCCTCGCGCTCGGGGCCGTCGGACTGGCGCTTCGAGGCGCGGCGGCAGTGCACAACAGTCTGTGGTTGGACGAGTTCCACACGCTCTTCCACGCGCGGTCCGCGGACCTCGCGGCGCTCGTCGAGAGTTGCGCGGACGACAACCACCCGCCCCTTTCGTTCGCCCTGGTCCACGTCTCGCGCGCGGCATTCGGCGAGGGCTCGTTGGCTCTGCGCACCCCGAGCCTCTTGGCCGGAGTGCTGGCCCTCGCCCTGGTCCTGATCCTGGGGGCCCGCCTCCTGGGCTCGGCGAGCGGGTCCGTCGCCGAGAACCGCGGCGCCCTCTGGGCCTTGGCATTCGCCGCGGTGGCGCCCCAGGCGGTGATGGCGTCGTCCGAAGCGCGCATGTACGGGCTGCTCGGGGCGTGCCTCTTGGCGCTGGCGCTCGCGGTCGAACGCGCCGAGCGCACTGGGCGCCTGCCGCTCTGGGCGGCCCCGGTGCTGAGCTGTGCGTTGCTCACCCACTACTTCGCCTGGCACCACCTGGCGGTCGCCGCACTCGTGGTCGTGAGCGTCCCGACGGTCCGGCGCCGAGCGACGGGGGTCCTTGCGAACCCACGTTCGATCGCGGTCGTCGCGGGCGGCCTGCTGCTCGCCGCGCCCTGGTACGCGTTCGGTTTCGTGCGCCAGCTGGAGCACGGACTGTGGCCCGGCCGCGGCGCAGCCGGTCTGCGGGCTTTCGTGGACAGTTTCGGCGGGCTGTCCGTGCGCAGGCTCGACCTCGCGCCGCCGTGGCTCGCGCTGTGGGCCACGCTGGCGGCGGGCGGTCTCCTTCTCCTGGCCGTCCTGGGATGGCGTCGGGTCCGCGCGGTGCGTCCCGTGACCGCGGCGTTGTTGCTCGCCCAGGTGTTCGTGTTGCCCGTGTGGGCGGCGGTCGCCTCGCACCTGTTCGCGCGCTCCGGATTCGATCCGAAGTACCTGAGCGCTTCCGGGCTCGCGCTCGTCGTGCTCGCCGGGATCGGTCTCGCCTCGTTGCCACGTCCCAGCTGGCGCGCCGTTCTCGGGCTTCTGGTCGCAGTTCCTCTGGCGCTGCAGTCGTTCCTCGTCGCGAGCGACCCGGGCGCCGAGGACTACCGCGGAGCCACGGCGCGAGCCGTCGAGCTGTGCGTTCCCGGCGTTCCGTTCGCACCGATCGAGTGGCAGCCGGCGCTCTTCCCTCATGCCCAGGGCTTTCGCTACGAGGTCGAGCGCCTCGAGATCGAGCGCGGATTCGAACCCGAGTTCGAGTGGCTCGAGCACGACGCGTACTACGGACTCGCCGAAGCGCTGGACGCGCGTCCAGCCGACGCACCGCCGCTCGTGGGTCTGGTGGTCGCGGTGCGCGGACTCCCGGAGTCGCACCCCTTGTGGTCGCGACTGGCCGCACGCTTCGGACCGAGCACCGTCGAGCGTTTCGGCGGCCTGCGCCTCGTCCGCTACGGCGTCGCCGCGCGCTGAATCGCGGCGACCGGGGCGTTCGGCTCGTTCCGTTCGGCCGCGCACGCCGCCGCCTCGCCGCGTGTTCGCACGTTCCGAGCACCCGCGTCCGCGAGCGTCCGGCGCTGGTGCTCGATCACGTCGTCGATCAACGCGTCCAACCCGATGCGCGGCTCCCAGCCGATCGCCGCGCGCAGGGCAGCGGTGTCCGGGACGCGGTGGTGGACGTCCTCGAAGCCCGGACCGAACACACGCTCGTAGGCCACGTGTTCGACGCCCACCCCGAGCCGTTCGCCCACACGCCGGGCCAGTTCGCCGACCGTCACGGCTTCTTCGCTCCCCACGTGGTGCACGCCGCCGTCCCAGCGCAGATCGCGCGCCTCCAGCAGTCCGACGAGCGCGCGCACGGTGTCGTCGACGTGGCAGAAGCTGCGGACCTGTTCACCACTGCCGTGCACCTCGAGCGTGCGACCGGCGAGGCCGCGCGCGACGAGGACGGGCAGAACCATGCCCGAGGTCGGCGACTGTCCCGGGCCGGTCGTGTTGAAGAAGCGCACCGATCGACCGCGCAGGGGGTCGGGTCCGTTCGCCAGTTCGTGCACGAGGCGCTCGCCGGCGAGCTTGGCGACGGCGTAGGACCAGCGCACGCTGGTGCCGATGCCAGCGAGCGGCCTGTGCCCCTCGGCGAGCCGGAACCCTGCCGCGGAGCCGGTCGCACCGGGGCCGAGCACCTCCGACGACGAGGCGAACAGGAGTCGCGCGCCGCAGCGGTGGGCCTCCGTCGCGACGGTTCGCGCGCCGTCCCAGTTGATGCGCAGGGTGTGCTCCGGATCGCGCAGCACCCGGCGCACGCCGACCACGGCGGCGAGATGGACGACCGTGTCGCAGTCGCGCATCGCACGCGCGACGGTGCCCGGATCGGCGACCGAGCCGACGAACCGCTGGACCCCGTCGAGCGGTTCGCAAGGCCCACGGGCGTCGCCGCCGGCTCCCCCACCGATCGCGCCGCCCGCCGTGGCCCGGGACACGTTCGCGCCGCTCAGGTCGTCGAGGACCCGCACGCGGTGTCCGCGCCGCGCGAGCTCGCGCACGAGCACGGATCCGATGAAGCCCTCTCCGCCCGTGACCAGGATCGTCGCGGGAGAGCGTCGCGCGAGCGGCCTCGACTCGAAGTCGGCCTCGGGCGTGGGCGGCTCCTCGGGCGCGACGTCCCCGACCGTCCCTGCGGTCCTGCTCGCGTTCACGATCTCCTCGCTCACGCCGGACTCCGACGCGCGCGAGCCGCCTGTCTTCGCCCGCTCGCCGAATTCTCGCGCGCGGCGACCACGCGCGAACCCGGAGCCGGCGCTGCTCTCGCTCTTCACTGGGGCCGCCGCGACAGGATCAAGTTCGGACCGTTGGGCCGCTGCCGCCAGAAGCCGAGGAAGCGACAGACCGCGAGGCGCCAACCGGTGGCGTCGTGCAGGGCCACGCGCAGCGCCCGTTCACCCTCGAGCGCGATTCCCGGCAGGAGCGCCAGCGCCCGTCGACCGAAGAGGCGGCGCGCCACGGACGAAGCCAGGCGCGCGAAGCGACCGGCCTCGCGACCGATGAAGTAGCCGTCGGTGCCCTGACCCTGATAGAGGGGCAGGAGGACTCGACCGTCGAAGGGGCACAGGAGATCGCCGCGGACGTCGTGGGCGAGCAGCTGGCCGCGGGCGACGCGATCGAAGCTGGTGAAGCCCGCCACCATGCGGAACTCGTCGGTCGCCGCCACGGGGTGGCGGTAGAGCACGGCCACGATGTCGGGACCACCCGTCGACGCCGCTGCCAGGACCGCGCGGTGTTCCTCGAGGCGCGGCACGTCCCGGGCCAGCAGCGCTCCGTTGCGCTCCAGCATCAGCCAGGCCGCCGCTTCGCAGTGCACCGTGGCGTGCGGATCCCCGATTCGACCGCCCTCGACGCCCATGTGGTCGTAGCCCTGTTCCGCGAACCACGAGAGGAGCGTGCCGTCGATGCCCTCCTCCATCCCCAGGATCAGCGGCAGCGGGAGTCCGGCCGCGATCCGGCGATTGGCCAACGTGTCCGCTGCCAGGCAGAACGGCGGACCGGCCGCGGAGGTGCTGTGCAGGTCGAGCAGGAAGGCCTTGCCCGGCGCGACGTCGAGTTCGTGCCGGATCTCGCGGATGACGGCCAGCAGTTCGACGTCCTCGGAACAGGTCGGGCCGACGCCCGACAAGAGGGCGTCGATGCGCTCGACCTCGAAGTGCCGGTTCAGGTCCGTGTCGACGAACCGCTGGCGCGCGAGCAGGGCCGAGAGGTTCCCGCGCAGGAAGAGGACGCGCCGGCGCAGACGCTCGGCCATCGGCTCGAGCTGCTTGGCGATACGTTCGAGTGCTTCGACGCCCTCGCGCTCGTTCCCGTGCAGGCCCGAGGTCGCGACGAACAGCGGCGCTCCCTCCGGACCGAGGCGCGCGATCACGCGTCCGCGGTCCGGCGCGGGCGCTCCTGACAACTTGGCCGAGCCCATGTTCATTCCGCCGACAGCTCCCGTTCCAGCAGTTCGCGCGCCACTCCCATGAAGTCGTGCTCGGTCACGATGCCGACCAGCTTCTGGTTCTTCACCACGGGCAAGCAGGCGAGCTTGTGCAGGCGCATCAGCGCGATCGCGTCGAGCGTCGAAGCGTCCGGTGAGATGGTGATCGGGTCCGGCTTCATGATCTCGCGGACGGCGACCGGCTTGATCGACTCCTTCGCTCCACGACCGACGATGCGCAAGAGCGACCGGTGTCCGACGATGCCGACCAGGCGACCCTCGTGGTCCTCGACCGGAACGTGACGGACGTGCTCCCACTCCATCATGCTGGCGGCCAGGTCGACGAGGTCCTCGGGGTGCACCGTGAACAGCTCGCGCGTCATGATCTGCCCCACCGTGCGGAAGCTGTCGCGCCAGTCGGAGTCGACGATCGCCTCGGCGAGCGGCCACTGAGCGACACCCGCGCCCGACTCCTGCTGGGTGATCATCGCCTCGGTCACGGCCCGGAAGCGCGCGTCCTTGTTCGGAACGGCGGTCTCCAGGCCGCGCAGCGAGTCCAACAGCCACTGCGCGCCGGTGCGACCGGTCGTGGCGCGTTCCTCGATCGGTGCGAGGTAGCGATCGATGTCCTCGGTCCTGACGCCGTGGCTCTCGAGCCCCCGACGCGCGGTCGGCAGCAGTGCGAGCACGAGGCGCGCCGCCGACAGTTCCTCGCCGTCGAACCAGGTCAAGCGGGCCTTCAGGCCGTAGCGCGACGCGGCGGTGAAGTTCGACTTCACGTCCTCGAACGGCAGACGTTTCGTCGGCTCGCCGATCTCGCTGCCCAGCGCCGACATGAGGCCGAAGTAGAAGGCCGAGTTCGCCATGGCGTCGAGCACGCTCGGACCGGCCGGCAGCACGCGGTTCTCGATCCGCAGGTGCGGGCGCGGGCCGTCCGGCGTCTGGCTGATCCCGTAGCACGGTCGGTTCCAGCGGTAGACCGTGCCGTTGAACAGGCACCACGCGCGCAGCCTCGGAACGCCGCCGTTGCGCAGGACCTCGGCCGAGTCCTCGACGTCGTCGGACGCGATGATCGTGCGGAAGCGGGCGATGTCCTCGCGCAGGAGCTCGATCATCGAACGCTCGAGGTAGCGGTCGCCGAAGCTCACGCGCGTGCGGTGTCCGCGCTCCTGTTCGGCCGTGCTGCGCGAGTCGAGCGACTGCTGGAACAGCGCGACGCGCGTCTCCTGCCAGAGGCGGTGCTGCAGGAGCACCGGTGAGTTGACGGCCGCCGCGAGGACCGGCGCGGTCACGATCTGCGCCAGGTTGTAGAGCTCGGTGAACTCGTCGGGCGCCACCTGGAAGTGCACCTGGAACGAAGTGTTGCAGGCCTCGAGCATCACGTTGTCGTGCTCGAGGCTCAGCTCGTCCGAACCCTTGATGTAGGTCTGGAAGGTCCCGCCCCGCATGCCCGTCAGAGCCCGGTTGAGCTCGAGGTAGCGCGGGTTCGGCGTCATCGCGTCGAGCGTCAGGTGCTCGGTGCCGAGCGTCGGCAGGATGCCCGCCATGGCGATGCGCGAGCCGTGGTTCGCCGCCGCCACGCGCGCCAGCCTCAACGTGCGCTCCAGCTCCTCCTCCATGTCGCGCAGGCACCGGCCCTCGAAGACGCGCGGTTCGAGGTTGATCTCGAGGTTGAAGCGCCCGAGTTCGGCGGTGAAGGACGAGTGCGGCAGCTCGGCGAGCAGCTCGTGCCCGCGCATCGACGGGCGCAGACCCGCATCGACGACGAACAGCTCCTGTTCGGCCCCGATGCGCCGCACGCCCGTCTCGAAGAGGCCCGGCGTGTCGAGCATCTGTTCGAGGACGCGGACGTCCTCGAGCAGGGCCCGCGTGAAGGCGCGCAGGCGTTCGTTGTCGTTCTGGAGAGAGACGTCGTGTTCGCCCAAGGGAGCTCCGCGGCAGGTGATCTGGGGGGTCGATCGACCCGAAGGATACCAGCCGAGGTGCCGCGGACGAGCCGCGGTCCTCAGGCCGCGCCCGCCGCGCGCTCGCGATCGTCGGCCAGGAACGTCTCGCCCCTCTCGGCCATGCGCACGAGGAGTCGCGGCGGCTCGAAACGCGCGCGACCCGACTCGAGTCCAGCCTTCCGAGCCGCGTTGGCGAAGCTCTCGAGACGGCGCACGACCTCGGCTGCGCCGACGCTGTCGATGTGGTGCAGCGGACCGCCGCGGAAGGGCGCGAAACCGGTCCCCAGGACGACGGCCAGATCGAGCTCGCGAGCCGATCCGACGACGCCTTCCTCCAGGCTGCGGACCGCTTCGGCCAACAACGCGTAGAGGCACGCGTCGAACGAATCGGCCGACGAGGCACTCGACGCCGAGCGGCCCTGGAACTGGACCAGGTCGTCGGCCGGACGCGGGCGCTTCTGCTTCTTCGCGTCGTGGACGTAGAAGCCGAGCCCGGTCTTCTTCCCGAGGCGCCGCGGGTGTACCAGTCGCCCCAGACCCTCGGTCGGACGCATGCGCTCGCCGTAGCCCTCGAACAGGGACTTCGACGCGTGCTGGGCGATGTCGAGCCCAACCTCGTCGAGCAGCTCGTAGGGCCCCATCGGCATCCCGAAGTCGCGCGCGGCGATGTCGACGCGCTCCACCGAAGCGCCCTGCACGAAGCGGTGGACCGCCTCGTCGAGGTACGGGCCCAGGAGGCGATTGACCAGGAAACCGGGCACGTCGCGCACGGCGACGGGTGTCTTGCCCAGTTCGAGAGCGATGCGTGCCGCGGCCTGGAACGTCGCGTCGTCCGTCGCCGTTCCGCGCACGACCTCGACGAGCGGCATGCGGCTCACCGGATTGAAGAAGTGCAGGCCGACGAAGCGTTCCGGACGGGCCAGGTCGCGCGCCAGCTCGGTGATCGACAGGGACGACGTGTTCGAAGCGAGACGCGCGTTCGGGGCGTTGCGCTCCAGCTCCGCGAACACACGGCGCTTCACGTCCAGGTTCTCGGCGACCGCTTCGATCACGACGTCCGAGCGCCCCAGACTCGCGAGATCGGTCGCCACGGTCAGGCGATCGGTGGCCGCGTCACGGGCAGCCGACCCGTCGCGTCGCAGTCGCTTTCCGACCGCCTTGCGGTGGCTCGCGACGGCGCGGTCGAGCGCTCCGCGGTCCAGGTCGCACAGGCGCACGTCGGCGCCCGAGAGCGCCAGTGCGCTGGCGATTCCAGCGCCCATCACGCCACCGCCGACGACGCCGATCCTCCTGGCGGGCGGTTCGCACGCGCTCCTCGCGCGGTCGGCGCCTTCGCCCAGACGCTTCTGCTCCTCCATCCCTAGGAACAGATCGATCAGGTTCGCACAGGCGTCGGTCGCGACCAGGCGCCCGGCCGCGACGGCTTCGCGTTCGGCCCACAGCCCGCGCGGGACCGACGGCGCTTCGAGCACCTTCTCGAGCACCACGTAGGGCGCGGGATAGTGTCCGCCCGTCTTCTCGTCCAGCTGCTTGCGGGCCGCCCGGCCGACGACCGCGCGGACGAGCGGATTGCGATCGATGAAGAACGCCCGGCGTCCGCGGTCGTGGACGGCCAAGGGCTCGCGGCCGAGCGCCAGGTCGGCACCGATGCGTTCGAGGTACTCGGGCGCCGTCAGTCGGTCGACGAGGCCCAGACGCTTGGCGCGACGCGGATCGTAGAGACGGCCGGTGAGGATCGCGTCGAGCGCGGTCGGGACGCCGACGCGACGGGTGAGCCGGTGCAGGCCGCCCCAGGCCGGAAGCAGGCCGAGCTTCGTCTCGGGCAAGCCGATGCGCGTGCGCGGATCGTTC
Organism: Rohdeia mirabilis; assembly: GCA_007750655.1. Taxonomy (GTDB): domain Bacteria; phylum Planctomycetota; class UBA1135; order UBA1135; genus Rohdeia; species Rohdeia mirabilis. The sequence continues at coordinate 2,550,582 of CP036290.1, read as the reverse complement.
GCCAGCACGATCGTGTCGCACGCCAGGCAGAGTTCGAAAGCACCACCGGGAACGGGTCCACCCACCGCCGCCACGACCGTGCACGGAAGGGCTTCGATCCGGTCGTAGAGCCGGTGCACGGTGCGGACCACGGATTCGACGACGCGCGGATCCCGGACGCGCCGGATCGCGTGCACGTCGGCGCCGGCGAGGAACTGGTCCGGACGCCGACCGGCGATCAGCACGCCGCGCGGGCGCTCGCTCTCGATCCGCGTGACCGCCGCCTCCAGGTCCTCGAGGAGCGGGCCGTCCAGCACCGGGAAGCTGCGGTGCGGAGGGTCGGGAACCAGCCGCAGCAGGCCCGGTTCGGGTTCGTCGATGCGCAGCGACGCGCCCGCGGCGGGGGCGTTCTCGGGCCAGGGGAGCGTGGCGTCCATGGCCTTCCATCGTGTCTCGGCCCCTCGCACCTGGCCCACCCTCCGCGCCGGGCTCGCCCCGCAGGTGCAGCCCTGGGAAGAGGCCCGCGCACGGGTCGCCCGAGGGAGTCCCCCCCGCGCCGATCCATCGCCGACCGACGCGACCCTGCACATCCCGCTACGGTGCTCCCACGATCGTGGGGGCGATCCGGTCTTGGGTCACCCCACGTCGGCGGTCGATCCACACCGTCGGATCCGTTCGAGATCCCGCCACTCCCGACCACTATCGCCATGCACGCCTGGTTCCTCACTCAACCGCTCCTCGGGGTGCTCCTCACCGGAGTCGTCCTGCTCGTCCTCGGCTTCTTCGGTGTCCCGGGCTTCGCCTGGACCGTCGCGTCGGTGCTGCTCGCCTTCACCTGGGGAGCGCCGTGGTGGCTGCTCGTCGCGGTCGGCGTGATCGGTGCCGCGCTCAGCTTCCCGCCGGTCCGCCGCGTGGTCGCCACGGGCCCGGTGATGGGGATCATGCGCGCACTCAAGTTCCTGCCCGCGATCTCGGACACCGAGCGCGAAGCCCTCGAGGCCGGAACGGTCTGGGCGGACGGCGAACTGTTCAGCGGCCGCCCGGACGTGGCGAAGCTGGTGACGGAGAACTATCCCGACCTCACCGCCGACGAGCAGGCCTTCCTCGACGGACCGGTCGAACGCGTGTGCGAGCTGTGCGACGACTGGGAAGTGATCCAGCGGCGCGACCTCGCACCCGAGGTCTGGCAGGCGCTCAAGGACGACGGCTTCTTCGGCCTGTTGATCCCGACCGAGTACGGCGGGCGCGGATTCTCGGCCGAGGCGAAGAGCCGCATCATCGCCAAACTCAGCTCGCGCTCGGGGACGCTCGGAATCACGGTCATGGTGCCCAACTCGCTGGGGCCGGCCGAACTCTTGCTGCACCACGGCACGCAGGAGCAGCGCGATCACTGGCTGCCGCGCCTGGCCAAGGGCCAAGAGATCCCCTGCTTCGCACTGACCGAGCCGAACGCGGGCTCGGACGCCGGTTCGATGACGTCGCACGGTGATGTCTTCCGCGGCGACGACGGCGAGCTCTACCTGCGCCTGACCTGGAGCAAGCGCTACATCACGCTCGCGGCGATCTCGACCGTTCTCGGTCTGGCGTTCAAGCTGCGCGACCCGGACAACCTGCTCGGCAAGGGCACGAACCCCGGCATCACCTGCGCGCTCGTGCCGAGCGACACGAAGGGCGTCGTCCTGGGCCGTCGCCACGACCCCTTGGGCGTGCCGTTCTACAACTGCCCGACCGAAGGGCACGACGTCGTCGTCCCGGTCAGCACGATCATCGGCGGCGCCGAGGGTGCCGGACGCGGTTGGCAGATGCTGATGGAAGCGCTCTCGGCCGGACGTGGCATCGCTCTGCCCGCCTCGAGCACGGCGACCGCCAAGAACCTCTCGCGCATCGCGGGCGCCTACGCGGCCGTCAGGCAGCAGTTCGGCATGTCGATCGGCAACTTCGAGGGCATCGCTGAACCGTTGGCGCGCCTGGGAAGTTCGGCCTACGTGCTGGAGGCGGCGCGCCGCTACACCTGCGGCGCGATCGACTCGGGCCAGAAGCCCGCGGTGGTCACCGCGATGGCGAAGTACAGCTTCACCGAGACCGCGCGCCACTGCATCAACGACGCGATGGACATCCTCGGCGGCGCCGCCATCTCGCGCGGTCCGCGGAACCTCTTGTCGAACGCGTACTACGCGGCGCCGATCTCGATCACGGTCGAGGGCGCGAACATCCTGACGCGCACGCTGATGATCTTCGGACAGGGTGCCGTGCGCTCGCACCCGTTCGCCTACAAGGAGATCCGCGCCATGGAGGAGCGCGATCTCACCGGCTTCGACCAGGCCTTCTGGGGCCACGTCGGTCACGTGGTGCGCAACACCTGCCGCGCGAAGGTCATGTGGCTCACGCGCGGCCTGGTCGCCGCGTCCCCCGTCTCGGGGCCGACCGCGGGCTACTGGAAGAAGCTCGGTTGGACCTCATCGACCTTCGCCACCCTGGCGGACACGGCGATGGCCGGTCTGGGAGGTAACCTGAAGCGGCGCGAGGCGCTGACCGGTCGCTTCGCCGACATCTTCGTCGAGATGTACCTGATCACCGCGGTCCTGCGCCGCTTCGAGGCCGAGGGCCAGCGCCGCGAGGACCTGCCGTTCGTCCGCTACAGCCTGGACGCCGCCTTCGGTCGCGTGCAGAACTCGTTCGAGGCGCTGCTCGCGAACCTGTCGATCCCGGGCATCGGTTGGGTGTTCAAGTGGCCGGTGCGCTTCATGCTGCGTCTCAACCCGATCGGTCGCGCGCCCGGCGACGAAGCCACGGTGGCGGTCGCCGCTCTCATGCAGGCGCCGGGCGAACAACGCGAACGCCTCTTCGGCGGTCTCTACATGCCGCAGGCTCCGACGGAGCACCTGCGCCGTCTCGAGAGCGCGTTCGAGCTCTGTGTCGGCGCCGCGCCGGCCGTCAAGAAGGTCAAGCGCGCGATGCACAAGAAGAAGCTCGAACGCGGGCCCGTGCTCGGTGCGCTGGACCGCGCCGTCGAGCTGGCGGTGATCGACGCCGACGAGGCCAGCGCGATCCGCGCGGCGGAAGCTGCGCGCGACGACGCGGTCGCGGTCGACTCGTTCAGCTTGGACGAGTACCTCGAGACGGCCCACGAACCGGCTTCGCACTCGCAGACCGAGTCCGACGAGCGCGACGAAGGCCAACCGGCCGCCTGAAACCGCGGCCTTTGGAGCGGGCTCGGCCGTTCAGTCCGCGTGCGACGCGTCGTCCTCTCCCGAGGCGGCGCGTCGCGCCACTTCACGGTCGCGAAGTTCGCGTCGCAGCACCTTCATCACGGTGCTCTTCGGCAGTTCGTCGAGGAACTCGACCTGCCGCGGAATCTTGTACGCCGCCAGGTTCGCGCGGGCCCAGGCCTCGACACCGGCTTCGTCGAGCGACGAACCGGGCCGGCGCACGACGAACGACTTGACCGTCTCACCGCGCCGCGGATCGGGCACGCCGATCGTGGCGGCTTCCAGGATGTCCTCGTGCGCCATGAGCACGCCGTCGACCTCGTCCGGGAAGACCTTCAGTCCACCGCAGTTGATCATGTCCTTCATGCGCCCGACGATCTTGAAGTAGCCACTCTCGTCCATCGTCGCCAGGTCGCCCGTGTGCATCCAACCGTCGCGCAGGGCCTCGGCCGTCTCTTCGGGGCGGTTCCAGTAGCCCTGCATGATTTGCGGCCCACTGACGATCAGTTCGCCCTCCTGGCCCAGCTCGACCGGCGTGGTCCGATCCTCCACGTCGACGACGCGGGCGTCGGTGCTCGAGACGGGCACGCCGACGGTCCCGATCCGACGTTCACCCAGGAGCGGGTTCACGTGCGTCACCGGCGAGGTCTCGCTCATGCCGAACCCTTCGACGATCGTCGCTCCCGTCAGGCGCTCGAAGCGCTCGAGCACGTCGCGCGCGATCGGCGCGGAACCCGAGAAACAGGCCTTGATCGACGACAGGTCGTGGCTCTCGATGCCCGGGTACTCGTTCAACGCGTTGAACAGCGCCGGAACCGACGGGAAGAGCGTCACGCGCTCCTTCTCGATCGACTTGATCAGGGCCGCGTAGTCGCGCGGATTCGGCTGCAGCACGAGCTGCGCCCCCATCCACACGCCGTAGTTCATGCAGACCGTCAGGCCGAAGACGTGGAAGAGCGGCAGGGCCGTCAGAAGCACTTCACTGCCCGGTTCGGCGCGCGTGAACCAGGCCACGATCTGCTGCACGTTGCCAGACAGGTTGCGGTGACTGAGCATCGCGCCTTTCGACAGTCCGGTCGTACCACCCGTGTACTGCAGCAGCGCGAGCCCGTCGAAGTCGAGGACGGGTCGCGCCGTCAGTGGCGCGTGCGAGTCGACGAGGCGCTTGAAGCGCGAGACGCCCTTCTCGGCCGGGACCTTCGCCCAGCGCGGCGGGTCCTGGCGCTTCAGCTTCAGCGGCGCGAGCAGGTTCAGCGGAAAGCGCAGGTACTCGGGGATCGACGCGATGATGTAGCGCTCGGGACGCAGGCGCGCGCGGTTCTCGCGCAGGAGCCCCATCCACGTGAAGTCGCTGGTGATCGCGACCTTGCAGTCCGCGTCGGCCCACTGGTGCTCGACCTCGCGCAGCGTGTAGAGCGGATTCGTCATCACGCACACGGCTCCCGCGCGCAGGGCGCCGTAGAACGCGATGACCGCCTGGGGCAGGTTGGGCAGTTGGATGGCGACGCGATCGCCCTGTTGCACGCCCATCGACACCAGCGCCCCGGCGAACGAGCTGGCCGCGCGATCGAGCTGGGCGTAGGTGAGCGTCCCGTTGAGGAAGGTCACGGCCGGGCGCGCGCCGTAGCGCGAAGCCGTTCGCGCGAGGGCTTCGGGCAGGCAGACGGCCTCGAGGTCGAGCTCGGTGGGAACTCCGTCGTCGTAGGCCGCGTGCCAGGGTCGACTGCTGCTCATGGTCCGTAACCTAGCGTCCGCCATGCCCCTGCACCCCAACTGGCGCGCGCGCCTCGTCCCTCCGTCCGCACCGGAGGACCAGCGGACCCGGCGCGCCGGCGTGGCGATCGTGGTCTCCCTGCACGCGTCGGCGGCTCCCAGCGTGCTGCTGATGAAGCGCGCCGAGCACCCCCTGGACCCGTGGTCGGGGCACGTGAGCCTGCCCGGAGGGCGCGTCGAGCCCACGGACGCGGACAGTCTCGACGCGGCGCGCCGCGAGACCCTCGAGGAGCTCGGCGTGGACCTCGAGCGCGACGGAGAGCTGATCGGCGCGCTCGAGCCCCTGCGAGCGACGGCCCGCGGGCGCACCGTCGACCTCGCGGTGCACCCCTGGATCTTCGCCGTCGAACGCCCACTCGAACTGGTCCCGAACGCCGAGGCCGAGGAGGGCTTCTGGATGTCGCTCGCCGACGTGGCAGCGGGCACGCTCGACCACACGCACTCGTTCGTGATCGGCGAAGGTCAACGGGTGAGCCGCCCGGCCTGGCTCGCGCCGGGGGCCGAGCGGTCCCACGTGGTGTGGGGGCTCACCTACCACATCCTCGCGCGCTTCCTCGAGCAGGTGCGCAGCGACGGCTCCGAGCCGCTCCAACCCTAGGCCGAACCGGGCGCTCCGATGGCGGCGACGCGCACGCGCACCGCTCGACCACCTGCTTCACCGGTCACGCCAACCTCGTCGCCGTCGATCGCGAAGCCGAGTTCGTCCACCAGCGCCTGTTCGAGCACGAAAGCACGATGCGCCTTCACCGCGTCGAGCACGACGTCGTCACCGACCACGTCGAGTCGGATGTGGTCCGAGACGGCGAGATCCGCGTCCTTGCGCGCCTGTTGGACGAGACGCACGAGGTCGCGCGCGAGTCCTTCGCGCTCGAGCTCGGGCGTGACGTTCGTGTCGAGTGCCACGAGGCCCGCACCCGCCGGCAAGGGTGCCACGGCGCCGGCGTCGTCGAGCGGCTTCAGGACGAGCTCGAACTCCGCCCCACCTTCGGCCACCGGTTCGAGCACGTGTCCGGCCAACTCGACGCGGCCGTCGTCGCGCAGGGTCCACGCAGCCGTCTTGGAGGCGGTCATCACGGCCTTCATGTCCTTGCCCAGACGCGGGCCGACACGACGCGCGTCCACCTTCAGATCGAAGCGCCCGAAGCGGTCGACCTCGTTCGTGAAGGCGACCGCCTTGACGTTGACCTCGTCGCGGATCAGATCGGTGTAGGGCGCCAGATCCTGCGCGCCTTCCCCCGCCACCGTCAGTTCGGCCAGCGGCAGGCGCACGCGCAAGCGCTCCGCCTCGCGCAGTCCGAGCGCGATCGAGCACACGTCGCGCACGCGGTCCATCCGCGACACGAGTTCCGGGTCGCTGGGGAACGCCGCGGCGTCGGGCCAGTCGCACAGGTGCACGGACTCGGGATCGCTCGCGCCGCGCAGTCCGCGGTAGAGCTCTTCGCACAGGAACGGCAGGAGCGGCGCCGCCACTTTGCACCACGTCACCAGGCAGGTGTGCAGCGTGTCGTAGGCGTCGCGCTTGTGGTCGTCGTGATCGGCGCTCCAGAAGCGCTCGCGACTGCGTCGGATGTACCAGTTGTTGAGGGCCTCGAGGTAGCCGCGCACGGCCTCGCACGCACCCGAGATGTCGTAGGCCTCGAGGCAGGCGGTCGTGCGCTCGACCAGATCGCGCGTCTTCGCCAGCGCGTAACGATCCAGCACGCCCCTCTGGTCGGTGCGGAACCGCCCGCGCAGCCCGTCGGCGTTGCCGTACAGGGCCAGGAAGTACCAGGCGTTCCAGACCGGGTTGAGTACCAGGCGCACGACCTCGCCGAACTCGGCGCCGTCGCGGCTGATCGCCAGGTCCCCGCCGCGCATGATCGGCGACGCCATCAGGTGCCAGCGCAGCGCGTCGGAGCCGAAGCTCTCGAACACTTCCTGCGGCGGCGGATAGTTGCGCAGGCGTTTGGACAGCTTCTGCCCGTCCTGCGCCACGACCACACCGTGACAGATCACGTTCTGGAACGGCGGCTTGTCGAACAGCGCGGTGGCGAGGACGACCAGCGTGTAGAACCAGCCGCGCGTCTGCGCCACGTACTCGACGATGAAGTCGGCCGGGAAGTGGCGTTCGAACCACTCGCGGTTCTCGAACGGGTAGTGGACCTGGGCGAACGGCATCGAGCCCGACTCGAACCAGCAGTCGAGCACGTCCGGGACGCGCCGCATCGTGCTCCTTCCGGTCGGATCGTCGGGGTTCGGGCGCGTCAGTTCGTCGATGAACGGGCGGTGCAGGTCGGTGGGCCGGACGCCGAAGTCGCGCTCCAACTCGTCGAGACTCCCGTACACGTCGGTGCGCGGGTACTTCGGGTCGTCCGAACGCCAGACCGGGATCGGCGTGCCCCAGAAGCGGCTGCGGCTGATCGACCAGTCGCGCGCGTTCTCGAGCCACTTGCCGAACTGCCCGTCCTTCACGTGGCCGGGGATCCAGTTGATCTCCTGGTTCAGCTCGACCATGCGGTCCTTCACCTTCGTGACCTCGACGTACCACGAGTTCATCGCGCGGTAGATCAGAGGCTCGTCGGTGCGCCAGCAGTGCGGGTAGTTGTGGCGGTACTGCTCGTGCCGCACGACCACGTTCTCGGCCTTCAGGCGCTTCGCGATCTGTGGGTTCGCCTCGAAGACGTTGACGCCCGCGTAGTCGCGAACCTCGGCGGTGAACTTGCCCTGTTCGTCGACCGGCACCACGAGCGCGATGCCGTGCGCCTCGCAGACGCGCTGGTCGTCCTCGCCGAAGCCGGGCGCCATGTGCACGACGCCGGTGCCCTCGCTCGTGTCGACGAAGTCCCCCGCCAGCACGCGGTGCGCGCCTTCGCGGCCGACGAAGTAGTCGAACGGGGGCGTGTAGGCGCGGCCGACCAGTTCGGTGCCGGCGAGCGTCGCGACCGGAGCGAGTTCCTTCGCGTCCACGCCCAGTTCGCGCGCGTACTTGGCGGCGGTGTCCGCGCCGAGCACCCACAGCTCGCCCTTGGAAGGACCGTCCGCCTCGACGCGGTACACGCCGTAGGTGATGTCGGGACCGACGGCGGCCGCGAGGTTGGACGGCAGCGTCCAGGGCGTGGTCGTCCACACGAGCAGCTGCAGCGCGCCCACGTCGCCGTCCCGCGCCTCGAGCGGGAACTTCACCGTCAGCGCCGGGTCGTCGCGCTCGCGGTAGCTGTTGTCCTGACGCGTCTCGAAGTTCGAGACCGGCGTCTCGGCCGCCCACGAGTAGGGCATGACGCGGTAGCCCTCGTAGACCAGACCCTTGTCCCAGAGCTGCTTGAACGCCCACAGCACGCTCTCCATGTAGGAGGCGTCCATCGTCTTGTAGTCCCGCTCGAAGTCGACCCAACGACCCTGGCGCGTGACGTACTCCTCCCACTCGCCCGTGTAGGCGAGGACGGACTCGCGACAGTGCGCGTTGAAGCGGTCGATGCCGTACTCGAGGATCTTCTGGCGGCCGCTGATGCCGAGCTGTTTCTCGGACTCCATCTCGGCGGGCAGGCCGTGGCAGTCCCAACCGAAGCGTCGATCCACTCGACGCCCGCGCATCGTCTGGAACCGCGGCACCACGTCCTTGGCGTAGCCGGTCAGAAGGTGCCCGAAGTGCGGCAGCCCGTTGGCGAACGGCGGCCCGTCGTAGAAGACGAACTCGTGCCCGCCGTCGGCCGTCGTCGGTCGCGCCGCGATCGAACGCTCGAAGGCGCCCGACGCCTTCCACTCGCCCAGGATCCGCCGCTCGATCGCCGGGAAGTCCGGGCGCTGGGGGACGGTCGGGTAGGCGGTGGAATCGGTCTCGTGAGGTTGGGTCTGCGTCATGGGAACGGGCCCGCGGCGTGAGCGGGGGGAAGAGTCTACGAAAGCGCGCCCGAGGACCGGGAGGCCCCGAAGGTGCCGCCCGCGATCCGGGGTCGAACGAACGGGACGCGGAGCTAGGATCACGCCCGTGAAGTTCTTCCTCCGCCTCGCCGTCGTGGCCGTCCTCGGCCTTCTCCTCGTCCTCGGGCTCCTGGTCTTCTTCCGCAACGGATTCATCGAGACCGCGGTCGAGAAGGCCGGCCAGTTCGCTTTCGGTGTTCCCACGCCGCTCGAGGAGGTCCGCACGGATCTGGGGTCGGGGGCCTTCGCGCTCGTGGACTACGAGATCGAGAACCCCGAAGGCTTCAGCGATCGACCGGTGTTCGCGCTCGGCAACGCTTCGATGGAGCTGCCGCTGATGCGTCTGCGCGGCGACGACGAGCTGCGCATTCCCGAGGTCCGCGTCGAGGGCCTGGCGATCCTGCTCGAGCGCAACGACCAGGGCTTCAACTTCTCGCCGCTCTTGGATCGCATCCAGAAGCTGACCGCCGCGAGCGACGACACGGGTGCGAAGCCGCCCACCACCGAGCCGCCCACCGAGCCGCCCACCGAACCGTCCACTGGGCCCACCACCGAACCCGCGAAGTCCGGCCGCCCGATCGTGATCGAGCGTCTGGTGCTGGCGGACTGGACGCTCGCACTCGACTTCGGCGGCGCGCTGAAGCTGGCCCCGCACGGCCTCGACACGCTCGTGCTCGAGAACGTGCGCACGGACGGCCAGGGCCTGCCCGGCATCCTGGCGCAGGTCACCGAGCAGCTGCTCGGCTACGTGCAGACCGAGGGCCTCGGCGCGGTCGGGCTCGGCGACCTCAGTCCCGAGCTGTTGGCGCAGATCGACGGCCTGCGCGCCAAGCTCGGGGAGGACCTGCCGAACCTCGACGAACTGAAGGCCAAGCTGCAGGGCCGCGTCGACGAGAAGGTCGACGAACTCGAGGCCCTGGGTCAGGAGCGGCTCGACGAGCTGCGCCAGGACGCGCGCGGTGAGGTCGAGTCGTTGCTCGACAAGGTGACGGGCGGGCAGGAACTTCCCCCCGGGGCGGCCGAGAAGCTCGACGAGTTGCTGAACGAAGTGGACGGCGCCGAGCTGCCCGCGGACCTGAAGGAGAAGGCGAACGACCTGCTCGAGAAGCTCAGCACCGACGACAAGGCCAAGAAGCTCGAGGAGAAGGCGAAGAAGGCCAAGGAGAAGCTCGGCGGCCTGTTGGGCGGCGGGAACTAGTTGGCGGGTTCGCGGCGGCGCGCGCTGCCTGCGTCGACGCCGGCGCGAGTCGCCGCACGGACCTCAGCGGAGTGCGTGCACGCGGGCTGCGAGCCACTGGGACGATCGCGTTGGCGTTCGCTCGCGCGCTCGCCCGTCGCGTTCAGTCCTTGTCCGCCGATCCGAACAGGCCGCTCGGATACAGCCGCGCCGTCTCACCTGCTCTGGCGGTGACGGCCAGCGCCTCCGCGAGCGTGGCGAGTGCTGGATCCTCGCCGTGGCGGAGCGCGTCGCGCAGTCGGTAGAGCACGGCGTCGGGATCCTCTTCCTCGAGCGCGAGGACTCGCAGTGCGGCTGGAGCTTGCGGTGTCGCGATGAAGAGGTCGTATCCCGCGGCGGCGTGTGCGACCGCGATGTAGCGACCGGGTGCGATGTGACCCACGATGCCTGTTCGCGCCTCGACATGTTCGGAGCGGCTCTTCTGGACATCCATCTGCAGGAGATCGAGTCCCTCGAAGCCCATGTGGGCTGTCTTCGGAACGAAGCCGTCGAGTAGCAGGCTCGCGCCGCGATCCAGGGTGAAGCGTGCGACGGACTCACCCGCGCCAACGCCGACATCGCACGAGACGCCCGCGTCCCCCGTCGGCTCGAACCACAAACGCGCTTCGTACTGCCCCTGCGGGACCATGATCGGTTCGAAGGACATGAGAGCCGCGTCCTTCCCCCTCGGCGCACGAGGACGCAGGTCGGCTCGTCGCATGCTCATGGGTTTGTTCGCCGAATCGGCCGGGTGGAGCGTCAGGCCCACCGACCACGCGCTGTCGTGATCGAGCCACAGATCGAGTCCAGTCACCTCGACGAGGAGCGTCCCTACTTCGACGGAGGTCGGAGTCACCGCGATGCGCTCGGGAACAGGCTCGCTCAACGGCCTGAGCGGTGCGGTGGTCGACTCCATCTCGGTGTCACTGAACTTGACGTAGATCCACGTGTCGCTGCGGTCCGGAGTGCGCGTGCCCACCATGGGGAACCAGATGGACGGCTCGTGGAAGTGCGGCGGAAGTCCAGCGAGCTCCAAGGCTCGCCGCTCCATGGCGTCGAAGTTCTCGTGGGCGAATCGGCGCGGATCGGACCACGTCACGGCCGTCATGGGCCTACAGCCATCGCACGGGCCGATGGCCCTGAACCCGGACCCGTCCAAGTCCGGCGTCGGCGACGTGGAACCATCGGTGCGAACCACGTCGACTCCCACGAAGGCCGTCGGATGCAGCACCACGTCCAACGCCCCGCGCGGCTCGAGCGGATGGACCAACAGGTTCGCCAGCGCCCGCCCCTCGATGCCAGCGAGCACGTACGGCGCCGCCTCGCGCAACGACGCCGGTGCGAACGCCCGGCCCTCGCCGTCGGACTCGACGGCAACCAGGAGGTCGCCGCTCTTCGACCAGAACTCGACCGCCGCGCCCGGGATCGGCGCCGGAGGATCGGCGTCGTCGAAGACCGTGACCAGGTGGGCGACGGGGCCGTCGAAGACCTCGGGCTGGTCCCCCGGGCCGTCGTTCTCAACAGCGCCGTTCACCTCACGCACGCCTTCGATCGACACTCGCCGTGCAGCGTCCGCAGCCAGGTCCACCGTTGCGGTCGCGTGGTCGTCCTCGGCGTCCTCGACGTCGGCTGCGACCCGCGCAGGCGCGTCCGCCTCGTCGCTCCACATCACGAGAGCCAGCAGAGCCGCGAGCGACAGCGTCACCCCGGCGACGACGATTCGACGACGGTCGTTCACGTCAGCGCTCATCACCGAACAGGCCGCTCTGCCACCGCCGAGCCTCGCCGTCCTCAGCAACCGACGACCTCGCGCACACGTCGACGTTCGCGGCGAGCGGGGCCAACATCAGCGGCAGTCGGAACGAGCGATCCTTCATGGCGACGGGACACGGGCGGGGCGTCCCGCGCCCAGCCTACCGAGGACGCTCGAGGCCCGGGGTGCCCGGACGCTGGGTCGGATCGGTCGGGGTGTCGGTGGCGCGCGGCGGAGGCTCCACCTGGGGATCGCGCCGGGGCGGTTCCGTGCCCGCAGCCGGTGTCGAACGGGGCGCGGGCGTCACCTCGAGCTGACCCGCCGCGGGCTTCGAACGATCGCCCACCACCTGGGACAGGACCTTCGACAGCTCGGCCAGGCGGAACGGCTTGTGGAGGAAGCCCGCCAGATCCAGATCGGCCAGCCGCGGCCCGTAGCGCTCGTAGCCGCCGCCGCTGCACAGGATCGCCTTGGTGTGGTCGCCCTTCGCGCGCAGGGCTTCGATCAGCTCGACGCCATCCATCTCCGGCATGCGCAGGTCGACCAGCACCGCGTCGTACAGACCTTCACCGGCGCCGTTGCGAGCGGCGAGTCGATCGAGCGCGATGCTGCCCGCGTCGACGCCTTCGACCGTGTAGCCGATGCTCGCCGCCAGTTCGCACAACGTGGTGCGAACGACCGCTTCGTCGTCGACGACCAAGAGGCGGCCGTGGCCCGAGACGACCTCGAGCGGCTCGTCCTCGACCTGGCAGCCGCCCTCGGCCGACGACACCGGCAGCAGGATCTCGAACGTCGTGCCTTCGCCGAGGCGACTGTGCACGTCGACGCGGCCGCGGTGGCTGCGCACGATGCCGTACACGAGCGCGAGGCCGAGACCGGTGCCCTTGCCCTGGGCCTTGGTCGTGTAGAAGGGATCGAAGATGCGGCCGATCTGATCCGCGTCCATGCCGCAGCCGGTGTCCGCCACGAACAGGCGCACGTACTGGCCCGGTTCGAGTTCGGGGAACAGGTGCGCCTCGTCGGGACGGACCTCGGTGACCGACGTGCCGAACGTCAGCGTGCCGTTCTCGGGCATCGCGTCGCTCGCGTTGACCGCCAGGTTCAGGATCACCTGCTGCAGCTGGGTCGGGTCGCCGAGCACGGCGGCACCGCTGGCGCGCAGGTCCTTGCGCACGTCGATGTGCTTGCCGATCGTGCGGTCGAGCAGGTCGCAGACCTCACCCACCAGGGCCTCGACGTCCACGTTCACGCTCTCGGACTCGCCGCGCCGCGCGAAGTCGAGCAGCTGGCGCGTCAACTTGGCACCGCGTTGGGCCGTCTGCGCGATCGTGTCGGCCGCGCGGCGCAGCTCCGGCTCGCCGAGAGCGCGAACGAGCAGCTCGGCCTGGCCACCGATGCCGGTGAGCAGGTTGTTGAAGTCGTGCGCGATGCCGCCGGCGAGCGTCCCGATGGCCTCGAGCTTCTGCACCTGGCGCAGTTGTTCCGAGAGGGTCGCGCGCTCCTCCTCGACCCGTTGACGCTCGGCGACGTTGGCGAAGACGTCCGTCAGAAGCCGCAGGAGCGCGACGATCGCCCGGTCCCAGTCGAGTTCCTTCGTCGCGGTGTCGAAGCCCAGGAAGCCGCGTACCTTGCCGCCGCTGGTGACCGGCACGCAGACGAGCGAGCGGATCCCGACGCGCTTGCCGACGCCCGTGGGCGAACTCTCGAGGCGATCCACGTCGCGAGCCAAGAGCTCGTTGCCGGCCTGGATCGTCGGCACGAGCCAGCCCAGACCCGTCGCGTCGGGCAGCTCGGTGCTGATGCGCGCGGGGATCGGCGTGCGCCCGGCGCGTTGCCAGGCGTGGCGCATGGCGAGCGACTCACCGACCAGGTCGAACAGGTAGCAGCGGTCCGCGCCGGAGCGCTCCCCCACCTGGTGGACGGCGGCTTCGAGGTGCTGTTCGAAGTCCTCGGGCTCGAGGTTGATGAAGCGCGTCGAGACCTCGGTGACGAGCTTCTCCATCTCGCCCCTGAAACGGTCGCGCCCTTCCTGGTCCTTGCGTTCGGTGATGTCGGTCGAGATCAACACCACTTCGTCGTCGCCGCTCTTCTCGACCGGGAGCGCGCCGATGCGGGTGTGGAACCACAGGCTGCGCGAGCGTTCGTCGTTGACGCGGTGCTCGAGCGAGCGCGACTCGTTCGTGCGCAGGACCGCTTCGATGTGGCGCTGGAGCTCGCCGCGGTGCTCCGGCGCGCACCGTTCGAGCACCGACTCGCGCTCGCGGTAGAAGCCGTTCGAGAACGTCACCGTGCCGTCGCGCGTGACGGTCGTCACGGCGTCGGGCATGTTGCCGACCAGCGTGCGCCAACGGCTGCGCGAGCGCTCGAGCGTGAGTTCGGAGTCGAGTCGTTCGAGCTCGGAGCCCGCGCGCGAGGCGAGCAGCGCCAGGAGGCCGTCGTCCACGAGCGACGCGTCGAGCGGCCGGTCGTGCGCCAGGGCCAGGACGCCGACGACTTCGCCGACGGCGTCGCGCACGGGCACTCCGACGTAGCCGGCCACGTCGCCGCCGTCGCTCGCGTCGAAGCACTGGTCGAAGGGGAAACCGACGCAGCGCTCCTCGGCCTCGCGTCGCCCGAGGCGCACGCCTTCGCCCGTGAGCACGGCGCGCTCCGGACGTCCTTCCGCGAGCACGATCTCGCCCTCGGAGAACTCTCCGGCGGACCAGCACGAGATCAGGTCGAGCCGTTCGGGATCGCCGTCGACCCGCTCGGCCAGGTAGGCCATGCGAACGCCGAGCGCGCGCGTCAGCGCCAGGGCCAACTCGCGGAAGAAGGCCTGCCCCGTGATCGGAGCGGTCACGTCGACCAGCGAACGCAGGGCTTCGCGGACGCGTTGGCTGTCCGACAGATCGACGGCGACGCCACCGACCTGGGTGACTTCGCCGTCGTCGTCGAACTTCGGCCACAGGGACAGTTCGACGTGGCGGCCGTCGAGGTCGAGCGGAACGCTGAAGCCGCGACCGTCGAACGCTTCCTGCAGGCGTTCGGTCAGGGCCGGTAGCTCGGCGCGCACGTCGATCTCGAGTTCGCGCCCCTCGTCGTCCACCAGGCCCAGTTCCGCCGACAGATCCGCGTCGGCGAGCGTCAACCGCCCGCGCGCGTCGATCGAGAACGGCACCACGGGCGCGGCGGTCAGCAGCGCTTCGATCGAGATCGAGTCGCGCACCGGCGGTCCGGGTTCGCTGTGGCCTTCTCCGATCTCCGACAGGAGCACCGCGATGACGGCCCCACCCCGTTCGTCGGGATGCAGCAGGAACAAGCGCGCCTGCAGGAGCCGCGTGAAGGCGCCGTCGGTCTCCAGTTCGAACCCGCAGCGCACGGCCTGACCTCGGCGCGCACGATCGATGGCGCTGCGCAGCGATCCGTGGTCGCTGCTCGCGATCCGGTCCCACCAACGGGTGGACGTCGACAGCGCGTCGCGACCGACGCCCCACCACGACAGCGCGCGGCTGCCGGCGAAGACGACGCGCCCCAGCTGGCGATCGAGCAACAGGAGCGTGTCGCCGCAGCGGTCCGCGCCGGCCACGGCAGCGCCGTAGTCCGCGCGACCCCAGCGGCGCCAGAGTCCGTCGCTGACTCCGACGAGCACGAACGCCGCCTGGCCCTCGTCCAACTCGCTGCCCGCGCGGCGGCACGTCCAGTGCAACCACTGCACTTCGCCGTCGTAGGCGCTGACGGGCCACTCGCCCGTCGTCGCGTCGTGATCGCCCTGGACCAACGAGTCGAGCTGTTCGCGGCACTGTTCGCGCGCGGACGGCGCGCACACCAGGTCGAACCAGTTCAGTTCACCCAGCGGCAGAGCTTCGGACGCGCCGGGGCCGGCGAGGAACTCGGCGGCCGCCGCGTTCCATTCGACCACGCGCCCCGTGCGATCGAGTCCGACCCACAGCACGCCGAGCGCCGACTCGCGCGGCACCGGGGACGTGATCGCGCGGCGCTCGGGTTCGGGTGACAGCTGCGCCAGCAGGACCTCGACGGCGAAGGGCTCCTCGACGTAGGCCGCGGCGCCGATCTCGCGCCACGAACGACGGCGTTCGGGGTCCACGTCGCATCCCAGGATGACGAGGCGCGACTCGCGCGCCAGATCGCGCAGCGCGTCGGAGGGGCGTCCGCGACCCGCGGTCGACGGATCGTCGCGCAGGACGACCGCCGCCGGACGGCCACCGGTGGCCTCGCTCGCACCGTCGCGCATCCAGCGCACCGCGAACCCGGCCTCCTCGATCGCGCTGGCCCAAGCGCGGTCGCCCGGGTACTCGCGCGCGCTCAGGATCCAGACCAGGGGTGCCGCGCGCACGACCAGCCGCGCGAGGTCGCGTCCGAGGGCGGCGGGGTTCTCCCATTCGAGCGCGATCGGCTCGTAGCCAGCGCTGCGGGCGGCCGCGGCCGTGGCTCCTGCGATCGACGCGTCGCCGTCGCCGTAGGCCAGGGCAGCGATCGCGCCGTTGCCGCCGGCGCACAGGGTCTCGGCCTGGGACCAGCCGGCGCGTTCGGCCGAGTCGGCGGCGACCAGCACCACGTCGGCGGGCGTGTCCGAGACGTAGAAGGCCTGCTCGAACCGTGCGCACGACTGCACCTCGACCCCCGCCGCGAGCAGCGCCCGTTCGATGCGCTGCAGTCGCTCGATGCGCTCGTCGACGAGCAACACGGAACGGATGGTGCGCGAGCGCTGATGGGCGTAGGTCATTGGGTCTCGGGGCGGCGCGCGGACAGCTTACGGCGAAGCAGCGGGTGGCCGGAACAGGCGCGCCGAGGTTCGCACCAGCGGGAGCCGTGCGCACCCAGGTGGGAAGCCGGAACGCGACGCGCCGCTGCCGCGGCCGGCGGAGGATTCCGATCGCCGAGCGTCCGTCAGGACATGCCGCCGTCGATGGCGATCGCCTGGCCGGTGATGTACTCGGCCTCGGGCGCGAAGAGGTGCCCGACGAGGGCCGCGACCTCGTCGACGCGGCCCATGCGACGCATCGGGACCCGGTCCTTCACGACCTGGGCGTCGATGCCCTCGGTCATGTCGGTCTCGACGAAGCCGGGCGCCACGGCGTTGACCGCGATCCTGCGCTTGGCGAGCTCCTTGGCCAGCGACTTGACCGCGCCGACGAGGCCCGCCTTGCTGGCCGCGTAGTTGGTCTGTCCGGCGTTGCCCGCGATGCCGGTCACGCTCGACAGGGCCACGATGCGCCCGCCGTCGCGCAGCCCCACCATGGGCATCACGAGCGGCTGCACCACGTTGAAGAACCCGTCCAGGTTCGTGCGCAGGACCCGGTCCCAGGCGTCGTCGTCGAGCGAGGCGAACGGGCCGTCGGCGGTGATCCCCGCGCTGGTGACCACGCCCCAGAAGGCGCCCTTCTCGAGCTCGGCCGCCAGGGCGCTGCGCGTCGCCGCGCGATCGCACACGTCGAAGCCGACGGTGGTCGCGCGTCCGCCGTCCGCCACGATGCTGGCGGCGAGGTCCTGGGCCGCGCCCGCGTTCGAGCGGTAGTGCACCGCCACCTCGAAGCCCGCCGTGGCCAGGCGCTGGGCGACGGCGCGCCCGATGCCGCGGCTGGCGCCGGTGACGAGAACTCTGCGTGCGTCGCTCATCGCGCCATCGTCCGCAGGGGCCTCGACCGAATCAAGCGGCGCGGGCGAAAGCGAGCGCGCCCGCCCGTTCCCCGCGCTGGGGATCGGGCGGGCGCGCCGCGTGGGTCAGCCGCTCGAGAGCGGCACCGCTCAGGCTTCGTAGTTCCGGTTCGCGAACTCCCAGTTGGTCATGGTCCAGAAGCCCTCGATGAACTTCGGTCGGGCGTTGCGGTGGTCCACGTAGTAGGCGTGCTCCCACACGTCGAGCGTGAGGATCGGCGTGTCGCCCGACTTGATCGGGCAGCCGGCGTTCGCCTCCTGGGTGATCGCGAGCGAGCCGTCGCCCTTGCGGACGAGCCAGGCCCAGCCACTGCCGAAGACGCCGGCCGCTTTGGCCGAGAAGTCGTCCTTGAAGGACTGGAGCGTGCCCCACTGCTTGTCGATGGCGTCCGCGAGACGACCCTGGGGGCCGCGCTGGTCGTCGGGGCTGAGGCAGTTCCAGAAGAAGCTGTGGTTGTAGTGCTGGGCGGCCTGGTTGAAGAGCCCGCCGTCGGCCGCCACGATGATGTCCTCGAGGCTGGCGTTCTCGTGGGTGGTGCCCACGATCAGCTCGTTCAGCTTCGTGACGTAGGCGTTGTGGTGCTTGCCGTGGTGGTACTCGAAGGTCTCCGGGCTCATGCCCTTGGAGGCGAGGGCGTCGGCGGCGAAGGGCAGGTCGGGCAGCTTGAAAGCCATGGCAGGTCGGAGTGGGTCGAGGGTTGTTTGCGAAGTGGCCGTCGGGCGCGAAGCGCGGCTGCGACGGTCCGGATGGACGCTGCCGGCCCCGCGGCTCCTCGGGCGGAGCGCGGCGACCAGCGTTCGGACGATCCCCTGGTGTATGCCCCGAGCGCGTTCCGGGCAAGGCCCGACCCGCGGGACATCGAGCGGGCTCTGGACTCACCCGGGGCAGGATCCCCTGGGCGCCGGGGCGCGGGACCTACTTCGCCACGAAGTTGACCAGTCGCCCCGGCACCACGACCGTCTTCACGATCGTGACGCCTTCGAGGTGGCTGCCGGTGTGCGCCTTCGCGAGCTCGCCCAGCGCGTCCTTGTCGATGTCCTTCGGCACCTTGACGCGCCCGCGGACCTTGCCGTTGACCTGGACCACGATCTCGATCTCGTCCTCGACGAGCCACTTCGGATCGCAGGTGGGCCAGGCCGCGCGGGCCAGAGTCTCGGTGTGGCCGAGACGCGACCACAGCTCTTCCGCCAGGTGCGGCGCGAAGGGCGAGAGCGCCAGCACGAAGCGCTCGGCCTGGTCGCGGCGCAGGTGTTCCGCCGCCTTGGTCGCGTCGTTGACGAACGTCATCAGCGCCGCGATCGCGGTGTTGAAGTTGAAGCCGCCGAAGGCGTCGTTCACGCGCACGATGGTGCGCGCCAGGGAGCGCTCGAGATCGGCGGCGGGGCCCTCCGGCTCGCTGCCCATCGCAGCCGCCAGGTGCGGGCGCACGGGCGCGTCGGTGCCCTCGTCGACGAACAGGCGCCAGACACGCTCGACGAAGCGCCGGCAGCCCGGCACGTCGCGCGGGTTCCAGGGCTTGCTGTCGGACAGCGGCCCCATGAACATCTCGTACAGACGGAACGTGTCGACGCCGTACTCGGCGCACACGTCGTCGGGGTTGACGACGTTGCGGAGCGACTTCGACATCTTCGCGACGACCTGTTCGAGCGGCGCGTGGCCGTCCTTCGTCACGGCGCGGTCGCCCTGGAACTCGACCTCGTCGGTGGGCACCAGTCGACCGCTCGCGTCCTTGTAGGCGAACGCCGTCAGCATGCCCTGGTTGAAGAGACGCGCGAACGGCTCTTTCGTCGCCACGAGTCCCTCGTCGAACAGCACCTTGTGCCAGAAGCGCGCGTACAGAAGGTGCAGCACGGCGTGCTCGGTGCCGCCGACGTAGAGGTCCACGTCGCCCCAGTACGCGGCCGCTTCCTTCGAGAAGGGCGCGGCGTCGTTCGCGGGGTCCATGAAGCGCAGGTAGTACCAGCACGAACCGGCCCACCCCGGCATCGTGTCCGTGTCGCGGCGCACGGGCTCGCCGCTGATCGGGTCGGTGGTCCGCACCCAGTCGGTGGCGCGTGCGAGCGGCGCCGCACCGTCGTCCGCGGGCGCGAAGTCGGTCATCGGCGGCAGTTCGACCGGCAGGTGCTCGTCGGGCACGCGCGTCGTGCTCCCGTCGCCGTGGTGCAGCACGGGGAACGGCTCGCCCCAGTAGCGTTGACGGCTGAACAGCCAGTCGCGCAGGCGGTAGGTGACCTTGGCCTCGCCGGCGCCGCTCTCGACCAGCAGTTCGATCGCGCGCGCCTTCGCGGCCTCCGTCGCGAGCCCGTTCCAGCCCGGACTGTTCACGGCCACACCCTTCTCCGTCCGGCAGGCCTCGAGGGGCCCGTCGTCGTTCGCGTCGTCCCCCACGACGCGCACGATCGGCAGGTCGAACTGCTGCGCGAACTCCCAGTCGCGCTCGTCGTGACCGGGCACGCACATGATCGCGCCGGTGCCGTAGGTCGCCAGCACGTAGTCCGCGACCCAGATCGGCACGCGCGCTGTGGGATCGGCCGGGTCCATCAACGGATTGAGCGCGAAGGCCCCGGTGAACACGCCGGTCTTGCCCTTCGCCAGGTCCGTGCGGTCGAGATCGCTCTTGGCGGCCGCGGTGCGCACGTAGGCGTCGACCGCTGCGCGCTGATCCGCGGTGACGATCGTCGCGACGAGCGGGTGTTCGGGCGCGAGGACGCAGAACGTCGCGCCGTACAGCGTGTCGGGCCGCGTCGTGAACACGCGCACCGCTCCGCCCTCGTGCCCGGCCACCGCGAAGTCGATCTCGGCGCCCTCGGAGCGGCCGATCCACTCGCGCTGCATCGTCTTGACCGACTCCGGCCAGTCCAGGTCGTCCAGGTCGTCGATCAAGCGATCGGCGTAGGCCGTGATCTTCAGCATCCACTGCTTGAGCGGACGGCGCTCGCAGGGGTGGTCGCCGCGCTCGGAGCGCCCGTTGATGACCTCCTCGTTCGCCAGCACCGTCTTCAGCGCCTCGCACCACCAGACCGCGACCTCGGACTGGTAGGCCAGCCCGCGATCGAACAGGCGCGCGAAGATCCACTGGGTCCAGCGGTAGTAGCTGACGTCACTGGTGGCGAACTCGCGGCTCCAGTCGTAGGACAGACCGATCAGCTCGAGCTGGCGCCGGAAGGTCGCGACGTTCTTGGCCGTGGTCTCGGCCGGGTGCTGGCCGGTGGCGATCGCGTACTGCTCGGCCGGCAGACCGAACGCGTCGTAGCCCATCGGGTGCAGGACGTTGAAGCCCTCCATCCGCTTGCGACGGGCGACCACGTCGGTGCCGATGTAGCCCATCGGGTGTCCCACGTGCAGACCGGCGCCCGAGGGGTACGGGAACATGTCGAGCACGTAGTACTTCGGCTGCTCGGGGTCGAAGTCGGCGTCGCCCGGGTTGGGCGCGCGGAAGGTGCTGTTCTTTGCCCAGTGGGCCTGCCAGCGGCGCTCGATGGCCTGGGGGTCGTAGGCGTTGGTCACGGCGATCGATGAAGGACGGGGGCGCGGGGGGACGGGCGCGATGAAAGGACGGGGGCGCGGGCAACGGGCGCGCTGGACGTCGCGGGCCCGCCGGACCGTTGCAGTGGACGGGCGCGCGAAGCGAGCGGGGCCCATCGGCACGGCTCCGGCGCGAGGATCCGCGCCGCGCTTCGAGCCGAGCACGATAGTGGACCGTCCGGCGGCGGGCGCACCCGAAGCGGGATGAGTCACCCGAAAATGGTGCGGCCCTCTTGACCCTCCCGCGACCCGTCGCCACTCTCTCCCGTCCACATGGGTGCGAGAGGGCTGCCGACCCTCTCCGGCTCGCCACGCGAGCAGCGCCGATGCGGGTCCCGTGGGGGATTAGCTCAGTTGGTAGAGCGCTACAATGGCATTGTAGAGGTCAGGGGTTCGACTCCCCTATCCTCCACCACTCCCACCGCCGCGGCCGCGCCTCGATGACGAGCGCGGCCGTCGTCGTATCCGGGGTGCCTCTTCGTCGCGGCGGGCGGTGACGCCGAGCGCGTCTTCGCAAGGCCGGCACGAGCGCCCGGACACGGAGCGCGCGCGGGCCGGCACGGTCGAGTCCGCCACTCGCGCACTCGACCGCCGGATGCGCTTCGGACCCTCGGGCCCGGGCGCTAGGGTGCGCGTCCTCGGCCCCGTCCCCACGATCCGGAACTCCGAATCGCCCGCGCCGACCACCGCCATGACCGACCTCGCCCACACCGACCGCCTGGCCAAGATCGAGCAGATGCGCGAGCGGGGGCTCGATCCCTACCCCGCGCGCGGCGTCGACGCCGAACCGATCGCGGACCTGCTCGCCGCCGCCGGGACCGCCGAAGAACCCGGTCCGCGCGTCGGCGAGCGCGTCACCGTCGCCGGTCGCCTGCTCTCGCTGCGCGACTTCGGGAAGCTCGTCTTCGCGCCGGTCCTGGACCGCAGCGGCCGCATCCAGATCGGCATGCAGAAGGCGCGCCTCGCCGACTGGTGGCCCGACCGCAAGCTGCTCGACGGCGGAGACCTGGTCGGCATCAGCGGCGAACTGGCCTTCACCCAGAAGGGCGAGCCGACCATCTGGGCCGACGAGGTGCACCTGCTCGCCAAGAGCGTCGCGCCCCCGCCCGAGAAGTGGCACGGCCTCTCCGACAAGGAAATCCGCTACCGCCGGCGCTACGTGGACCTGTGGACCAGCGAGGGCGTGGCCGAGGTCTTCACCAAGCGCAGCCGGACCCTGTCGTGGATCCGCCGCTTCCTCGAGGACCAGGGCTACCTCGAGGTCGAGACACCGACGCTGCACCCCATCGCCGGTGGCGCCGCGGCGCGGCCGTTCGTGACGCACCACAACGCGCTCGGCACCGAGTTGTTCCTGCGCATCGCCCCCGAGCTCTACCTGAAGCGCTGCATCGTCGGCGGCATGGAGCGCGTGTTCGAGGTCAGTCGGAACTTCCGCAACGAGGGGCTCAGCGTGCGCCACAACCCCGAGTTCACGATGCTCGAGCTGTACGAGGCCCAGGCCGATTACCGCCGCATGATCGAGATCTTCGAGCAGATCGTGTCGGGCCTCGCGCAGGCGGTCTGCGGTACCACGTCGCTCGAGTTCCGCGGCACGACCTACGACCTGTCGGCGCCGTTCGAGCGCCGCTCGTACATGGACCTGTTCCGCGAGCACGCGGGCTGCGACTTCCACGACCGCGACGCGGTGCTGGCGAAGGCGGCCGAGCTGAAGATCGATCCGGCCCTGCGCGCGGCGGCCGCGAACACGGAAGCGATCTACTACAAGCTCGCGAACGAGGTCTACGAGGCCACGGTCGAAGAACACCTCGACGGCCCGATCTTCGTCACCGACTACCCGATCCAGATCAGTCCGCTGGCCAAGGCGTCACCGGAGGATCCGCGCGTGGCCGAACGCCTCGAGCTGTTCATCGGCGGCATGGAGATCGGCAACGGCTTCAGCGAGCTGAACGACCCGGCCGAGCAGCACCGCCGCTTCGCCGAGCAGGTGGCGAGCAAGGATCCCGAGGCCCCGGGCGAGGTCGACGTCGACTACGTGCAGGCGCTCGAGTACGGAATGCCCCCCACCGCGGGCCTCGGGGTGGGAATCGACCGGTTGGTCATGATCCTGTGCAACCAGGACTCGATCCGGGACGTTCTCCTGTTCCCGGCCATGCGTCCGCAGCGCCCGAACGAGGGCGACGACGCCGAGGCGACCGAGACGAGCGCGACGCCCGTCTGACCGACCCGCTCCCAGACCACCACCCGTCCGTGTATCGAGTCTTCCTCTCCTGGCGCTACCTCTTGACGCGCCGCACGAACTGGATCGGGGTCGGTGGGATCTTCGTGGCCGTCGGCGCGCTGATCCTGATCCTCTCGATCATGTCGGGCTTCCTCGAGTCGAGTCGCGCCATGCTGCGTGGCGACCTCTCGGACCTCGCGATCGCCCCCTCCCAGGAAGGCCGCGGCACGGACGGGTCCAGCGCCAGCAGCACGCGTACGCCCGCGCCGCTCCTCGAGCGACTCTTCGCGGACGAGCGGGTCGAGGCCGCGTCACCGCGTCTGGTCTGGTACGCCCAGGCCGCCGGTGACGGGCGTCGTACCGAGCGACTGATGGCGGGGTCGGCGGGCGATCTCTCCGCCATCCAACTGATCGGAGTGGAACTGCGCACGCCGGCACTCCTCGCCGAAGCGGCCGCGGCCCCGCTCCTGGCTGCGCTGGGTCTCCCGCTGGTCCCCACCGCGGGTCGTTCCGCCGACGGTCGCGCGCGCGACGAGTTCTCGACCACCGAGTTCTTCCACTCGCTGCGGCGCGAGCCCCTGCGCGGCATGCGCGTGCAGAACCCCCTGTTGCCGTTCGAGCGCCCGAGGTCCTACCGCACCGACGGGCGACCCGCCGCCGCGATCGTCATGGGCGAGAGCCTCATGAGCGGACTGAGCCTGGTCCCCGGCGATGAGGTCGAGGTCGTCACGATCCTGCCGTCGCCCGACGGTTCGGTCACCAGCGCGAATCGCCGCTTCGTCGTGGCGGGTTCGTTCCGCACCGGTGCCCACGCCCTCGATCTGGAGCGGATCTACATGGACCGCGCCGAACTCGAGGACCTTCTGAGCGGACACCGCGAATACAGCGAGATCCTGGTGCGGACCAAGGACTACGACGAGTACGGCGCGGCGCTGAAGGTCGACCTCGAGCGCGACTTCCTGGCAGCTGGGTTGATCGCCGGCGGCTACGGCCGCAACGGCGAGATCGTGGCCTTTCCCGGGCAGGTCAAGACCTGGGAGGACTCCCGCCAGAACCTCATCGGTGCGATCAAGAACGAGCGCGTGCTGATGGCGATCATGCTCAGTCTGATCCTGGTCGTCTCCGGCTTCACGATCTTCTCGATCCTCACGATGATGGTCACCGAGAAGCGCCGCGACATCGGCATCCTGGCGGCGGTCGGCGCGACGCCACGCGGGATCATGTCGACGTTCCTCTTGATCGGCTTCTGGAACGCCTTCCTCGGGACGCTGCTCGGCGCGGCGGGCGGCATCCTGGGCGCCACCTACATCAACGACATCGAGATCTGGCTCAGCGACCTGCTCGGTGTGACGATCTTCAACCGCGAGATCTACTACTTCGACGAGATCCCGTCCGACGTCGAGCCCATGACGGTGCTGTGGATCGCCGCCGGCGCGTTCACGTCGACGCTGCTCTTCTCCGCCATTCCGGCCTGGCGTGCCGCGCGCGTCGATCCCCTGGTCGCGCTGCGCAACCAGTGACCACCGCACGAACCAACGGCCTGCCGACATGACCGACACGACCACCACTTCCGTGGGCAGCGGACGCCACGGCGGCGCAGAAGGCACACCGATCCTGCGCGCGCGCGGGATCACGAAGTCGTTCCCCATCGGCGACCGCCGCCTCGACGTCCTGCACGGCGTCGACATCGACGTCGGTCGTTCGGAGAGCGTGGCCCTGATCGGCACGTCGGGCGCGGGCAAGAGCACGTTGCTACACGTGCTCGGTCTCTTGGACAGCCCGACGACCGGAACCGTCGAACTGGACGGCGTCGACGCCTGGGCGCTCTCGAAGGAGAAGCGCGCCAGCCTGCGCAACCTCAAGATCGGCTTCGTGTTCCAGTTCTACCACCTGCTGCCGGAGCTCGACGCGGTCGAGAACGTGCTGCTGCCGTCGATGATCCGCTACGGCCGCGGTGCGTACCGCCGTCGCAAGCGCGAGCTCGACACACGCGCGCGCGACCTCTTGATCGGCTTCGGACTGGAAGAACGGCTCGACCACCGGCCGGAGCAGCTGTCCGGTGGCGAGCGGCAACGCGTGGCGCTGGCGCGCGCGCTGTTCCACGACCCGCCGCTGTTGATCGCCGACGAACCGACGGGCAACCTCGACCAGGCGACGGGCAGTCAGGTGCTCGAGCTCCTGTTCAGCGAACAGAAGAGCCGCGGCCTCTCGCTCCTGATGGTCACGCACGACGCGCGTCTGGCGGACCGCTGCGACCGCACCGTCTACATGCGCGACGGAGTGGTGCTCGATCCGTCCGAGGTGAAGGATCCCCTGCCGGTCGTCCCTTGAGCGAGCAGGCGGCACCGCTGCGTCGCGAGCGTCGCACGTTCGCGCTGGGCCTGCTCGCGGGGGTGTTCGGTCTGCTCCTCGTCCCGACGTGCACGAGCTGCGGCGGCGCGGACGAATCGCAGGCCGAGACCCGTCCCCTCGTCCTCTCCACGATCGGTCAGATCCACGACATCGCCAGCACGCTGGCCGGTGACGACCTGCGGACCGAGGTCCTGCTCGGTGCGGGACTCGATCCCCACACCCACCGACCGACTCGTGCGGACGCCGCGCGTCTCACCGCGGCCGACCTGGTGCTCGAGAACGGGTTGCACCTCGAGGCGCTCCTGCACGCCACGCTCGACGCGCGTCGAGCGAGCGCGCGTCCGGTGGTGGCCGTCGGCGAGTCGATCCCCGCCGAACAGCGCCTCGCGGTCGGGGGGGCGGGCGCGCTCGCCGACGACCCCCACCTGTGGATGGACCCCGTGCTGTGGGCCGAGGTGGCGCGGGCCGTGGCGCGCGAGCTCTCCGACCTCGCACCGGCGGCGGCGCCGGACATCGCCCGGCGCCTCGAGGGCGTGCTCGCGGAGCTCGCCGAGCTCGACGCGTACGCGCGGCGCTCGATCGATTCGATCCCCGCGGAACGGCGGCTGCTCGTGACCGCGCACGACGCGTTCGGGTACTTCGGGCGCCGCTACGGGATCGAGGTCGCGAGCGTCCAGGGCATCTCGACCGAGTCCGAGGCCAGCGTGCGCCACGTCCAGGAACTGGTGAACCTGCTCGTCGAACGCGAAGTACCGGCCATCTTCGTCGAGTCCAGCGTGTCCGTCCGCGGTCCGCGCGCCCTGGTCGAAGGCGCCGCGGCCCGCGGACACCAGGTGGTGGTGGCCGGCGAGCTGTACTCCGACTCCATGGGGCCGCCCGGGACCTATCGCGGCACCTACGTCGGGATGCTCGACCACAACATCACCCTCATCACCCGCGCCCTCGGGGGCGACGCGCCCGCCGCCGGACTGCGCGACCGGCTGTAGGGGCAAAGGGCACGGAAGGCGGCCCCGCCACGGGTAGCATCGCGCCTGAACCCGTGATCCGCTTCACCCGAGACTTCGACCCGGACGCACGCTTCGGTCCCCCGCCCCATCCGCCGCTGGTCGTGCGCGGCCTCAGCGCCGGCTACGGTCGCGGTCTGGTGCTCGAGGACGCGGACCTCGAGATCGGCGCCGGAACGTTGGTCGCGGTGGTGGGCCCGAACGGCGCGGGCAAGAGCACGCTGCTGAAGGCCTGTCTCGAGCTCGTGCCCGACGCATCCGGGCTGGTCGCGTTCTTCGGTCGCCCGCTGGACGAAGTGCGCGAGCAGGTGGCCTACGTCCCGCAGCGCGAAACGGTCGACTGGGACTTCCCGATCACCGCGCTCGAGGTGGTGACGATGGGCCGTTTCCCGCGCATCGGCTGGTTCAGGCGGGTGACGCGCGCGCAACGCGAACTCGCACGCGCGGCACTTCATCGCGTCGGACTCGCGGACCTCGCGCGGCGCCAGATCGGCGCGCTGTCCGGCGGCCAACAACAGCGCGTGTTCCTGGCGCGCGCGCTGGCGAGCGACGCGCGGTTGTACCTGCTCGACGAACCGACCAGCGGCGTCGACGCGGTCTCGCACGCCGAGATCGAGCGGGTCCTGCGCGAGCTCGCCGACGAGGGCCACGCGGTGGTCTGCGTCCACCACGACCTCGACACGGTCAGGCGCACGTTCGACCAGGCCGTCGTGGTGAACGGCACCGTGCTGGCCCAAGGGCCGGTCGACGAGGTGCTCGACTCGGAGGCTCTGCGCCGGGCCTACATGCGCGAACCGATCGGCGCCGAGGCCCACGAGTGATCGCATCGACCGCGCTCGCGACGCTGGACGGGGCGAGCGCCTTCGTCGACGCCGTGCTCTTCGGTGCGGGACAGAAGGCGCGCCTCGTCAGCCTCGTGGCGGCGCTGCTCGGTGCGACGGCGGGCATGGTGGGCACCTTCGTGGTCCTGCGCGGCCGTTCGTTG
This sequence comes from Rohdeia mirabilis, assembly GCA_007750655.1. Taxonomy (GTDB): domain Bacteria; phylum Planctomycetota; class UBA1135; order UBA1135; genus Rohdeia; species Rohdeia mirabilis. The sequence continues at coordinate 2,523,015 of CP036290.1, read as the reverse complement.
GCCAGCGACGCCCTGTCCCACGCCACGCTCCCCGGCGTGGTGCTCGCGTTCCTGGCCGCTGGCGCGCTGGGGCTGGACGCGCGGCATCCGTTGACGGTGATGCTCGGAGCAGCGGGATCGGCACTCGCCGCGCTCATCGTGCTCGCGTTCCTGCGCCGCGGCGGGACGTTGCCCGACGACACGGCCACCGGCGCCGTGCTGTCGGGCGCGTTCGGGCTGGGCGTCGTGCTGTTGACCGTCGTGCAAGGCCTCGGGATCCCGGACGCGAACGGCCTCGACCACGTGCTGTTCGGGCAGGTGGCGACGACCCTGCGCACGGACCTCTACTGGATCGGCGGCGTCGGACTGGTCGCGTTCGTCGCCGTCGTCGCGTTCCGGCGACCGCTCTCGACCGTCGCGTTCGACGAGGCCTTCGCCGAACGTGCGGGACTCTCGGTGGCGCGCGTCGACGCTCTGTTGTTCGTCCTCTTGTTCGCGGTCACGGTCGCCGGACTCCCGATCGTCGGTGCGGTGCTCGTCGTGGCGCTGGTCGTGCTGCCGTCGGCCGCTGCACGGTTCTTCACCGACTCCATCGGCGTGCTGATCGCCCTTTCCGGGGTGTTCGGAGCCGCGTCGGCGCACCTGGGCGCGAGCCTGTCCTACGCGCTGCCCGACGCTCCCGCCGGCGCCGTGATCGTCCTGGTCGCGGGCCTGTTCTTCGTCGCCAGCATGCTCCTCGCACCGGGACGCGGCGTGTTCGCGCGCCATCGGACGCGTTCGGCGGAGCTGGACGCGGCCCGCTCGCGTGCGCTCGTTCGTGAAGTGGAGCGGGAGGCCGCTCGCTCGGGCAGCGATCCGCGGGCGGCCGCCGCGGTCCTCGGTCTCGGCGCGGGCGAACGACGCCTCCTCGAGCGCGCCTTCGACGCGACCTCGGAGGATCTCCGGTGAGCGACTTCGTGACGCTCGACCTCGTGCCGCTCGGGACCGCGCTCGGCTCGGGTTGCCTGTGCGCGCTGCTCGGGAACGTGCTCGTGTGGCGGCGCGCCACGCTCCTGTCGGACGCGCTCAGTCACTCGGTCCTGCCCGGTCTGGTGCTCGGTTTCGTGGTGGCCGGGGCGCTCGTCCCGATCGCGCTCGTGCTCGGCGGGGTGGTCGCCGGGCTCTCGACCGCGGTCACGGTCGCGTGGCTCGAGCGCGCGGGTCGCCTCGAGACTTCGGCGGCTCTGGCGGCGACGCTCTCGACCTTCTTCGCGCTCGGCGTCGTCCTGATCGAGACGCTCGGCCTCGGCAACGTCAACCTCTCGGCCGAAGCCGTCCTGACCGGAACGCTGCCGCTGCTGGTGTGGTTGCCGCCCGAAGGTGGATCCCTGTCCGCCCACTTCGCCAGCCTGCCGACGGCGACGCGCACGGTCCTCGGCGTGGCCGCGGTCGTCGTTCCGACGCTGTGGATGACGCGCAAGGAGCTGATCGCCGCCAGTTTCGACCGCGCCTTCGCCCAGGTGGCGGGGCTGCGGCCGGGACTGCTGGACCTGGCCCTCTACGCGGCGGTCGCAGCGGCGGCGGTCGCGTCCTTCGAGGCGTTGGGCTCGGTCCTCGTCGTCGCGCTCTTCACCTGTCCGCCCGCGACGGCGCGCCGACTCACACGCGACGTGCGCTCACAGGTCTTCGCCAGCCTGGCGATCGCGGTGCTCGTCGTGGTCTCTGGCTACTTCGCCGCTTCGTTCGGACCGGCGCTGTTCGGCCTCGACTTCTCGCTCTCACCGGCCGGCACGATCGCGGTGCTCGCCGCCGTCCTCCTGATCGCGGTGGACGCTCTCGTTCGCGGACGCGAGCGGCGCGCGAGTGGAGCCGAGCACGGCGGCGACGACGTGGACACGGCCGCCCCCATCGGCACCTGAGCCCGACGCGGTTCAGGCGTCCGCGCCCTGCTCGTGCACGCCACCGGTCCAACCCAGTCGCTCGCGCAGTCGCCGGTAGGGATCCAGATCCGGCATCGTCAGCAACGGATAGGGCTCGGGGTGGCGCTCGACCTGGACCGCGTCGCCCGCGCTCAGCCGCCCCACGCGCCGTCCGTCGACCACGACCTCGGCCCGGGCGCCCGCATTGAGCACGCGCACGCTGCACTTGGAGTCGGGGTGCAACACCAGCGGACGGTTCGACAGGGCCTGCGAGCAGATCGGCGTCGCGACCACCCCCAGCAGCGTCGGCGCGAGGATCGGGCCGCCGGCCGACAGCGAATAGGCGGTCGAACCGGACGGGGTCGCGAGGATCAAACCGTCGGAGCGATAGTCCGTCACCCACGTGCCTCCGACCTCGAGCGCGATCTGCAGCATCGCGTCCTCGGAGGCGCGACTGATCACCACTTCGTTCAGGGCGACGCTCGGACGCTCGAGACCCGGGACACGGATCGAGAGGCGCATCCGGGGCTCGACGATGCCGTGCCCGGCCAGGATCCCGTCGAGTACCTCGCGCCACCGCGTGACGGGCGTCGACGCCAGGAAACCGACCCGGCCGAAGTTGATGCCGACCGTCGGGACCGGCGCCGAAGCGTGGGCGCGGACGGCCGAGAGCATCGCACCGTCGCCGCCCAGCACGACCATCAGGTCGGGGCGCGGGAGGTCGTTGGTCGAACTCTCGCGCTTGGCCACGAACTCGAGGACGTCGCACTCCACGTCGACCGTGTCGCAGCGACTCTCGAGGAACGGCACCAGGTCGTCCAGCAGCTCGACGGCCGCCGACTTGCCCGAGTGCGCCAGGACCTGGACCCGACGGATCGGAGACGTCACACCCGAAGCCGTGGTCGAGCGGTCCGCAGGTGCCCCACTCACGAACGCTTGACCGCGCGCAGGGCGGTGGAAACGATCCGTTCGAGGCCGGCGGCGTCGAGACCGCAGTGCGCGAGCTGTTCCTCGCGCTGGGTGCGGTGCTCCTGGTAGGCGTCCGGGACGCCGAGCGTCCGCACGTGGCAGGCCCGTTCTCCGATCCGGCTCTGGGCCTCCAGAACGGCGGAACCGAAGCCGCCCGCGCGCTGGTGCTCCTCGAGCGTGATCAAGGTGCGGTGCTGGCGCAGGTGCTTCGAGAGCAGCTCCTCGTCGAGCGGCTTGGCGTAGCGCGCGTCGACGACCGTGATGTGGATGTCGCGCTCGCGCAGTCGCTCTGCCGCGAGGATCGCCTCGCTGACCAACGCGCCGTAGGCCCAGACCGCCACGTCCTGGCCGTCGAGCAGCACCTCGGCGCGACCGGGAACCATCGGCGCCCGCTCGCTCTCGGTGATGCGCTCGTGTCCGGGGCACGAACCGCGCGGATAGCGCAGACCCACCGGACCGTCGAGCTCGAGCGCCGAGGCCAGCATGCGGCGCATGTCGGTGGCGTCGCGCGGTGCGCACAGCGTGAAGCCGGGGAAGATGCGCTGGAAAGCGATGTCGAACACGCCGTTGTGCGTGGGCCCGTCCTGACCGACGAGGCCGGCGCGGTCCATCGCGAACACGACGGGCAACTCCTGCAGCGCCACTTCCTGGAAGACCTGGTCGTAGCCGCGCTGGAGGAACGTCGAGTAGACGGCGACGATCGGTCGCAGTCCGCCCTTCGCCATGCCGGCCGCCATCGCGATGCCGTGCTGTTCGGTGATCCCGACGTCGTGGAAGCGCGTGGGAAACTCCTTCGAGAATCCGCCCAGACCCGTGCCGCTCGGCATCCCGGCCGTGATGGCGTGCACGCGCAGATCACCGCGCGCGCACTCGAGCACCGCGTCGCCGAAGGCCTGGGTGTAGGAGATGCCGGAATCGAGCGTGGTGCCGCAGCGCTGGGCCGCCGTGGCCAGCACCTTCTCGGACTCACGGGTGTAGCGCGCCTGGGCCTCGGCCGGCTTGACGATCGAGTTGGGCGGTTTCGCCGCGTGGACACGCTCGGGGTGCTCGGACGCGTCCGGGTGGCCCTTGCCCTTCTGCGTCAACGTGTGCAGCAGGATGCAGCCGTCCAACTGGCGGATCTTCTCGAGCTGGTCGACGAGCAGCAACACGTCGTGCCCGTCGAGCGGCCCGACGTAGCGCACGCCCAGTTCCTCGAACACGTGCCCCGAGATGATCGCGTGGCGCAGCACCTCGCGCACCTGGTCGAGCGTGCGATCGACCTTGTCGCCGATGACCGGGATCGACGCGATCAGGTTGCCGATCTCCTGGCGCGCGCGCATGAGTGTGCGGTTCGTGCGGATGCGCGACAGGTAGCGCGCGAGTGCCCCGACCGACTGGGCGATGGACCACTCGTTGTCGTTCAGCACGACGAGCATCCGTTCGCCGCGCGCGCCCGCGTGGTTGAGCGCTTCGAACGCGACGCCCGCGCCGAGGCTCGCGTCGCCGATCACCGCCACGGCCTGGGGCCGCAGGTTCGGATCCTCGTCCGGGTGGCGCGACGCCGACGCGATCGCGAGACCGACGCCGAGCGAGATGCTCGTCCCCGCGTGACCGAGGTGGAACAGGTCGAAGGGCGACTCGTGCGGGTTCGTGAAGCCGCACAGGCCGCCGGTCTGACGCAGGCTCCCGAAGCGGTCCTTGCGACCCGTCAGGATCTTGTGCGGATAGCTCTGGTGGCTGGTGTCGAGGACGATGTGGTCGCGCCCGAAGTCGTACACCCAGTGCAGCGCGACCGTCAGTTCGACGACGCCGAGGTTGCTCCCCAGGTGACCACCCGTGGCCTGCACCGTGTCGAGCAGGAAGGAACGCAGCTCGTCGCACAGAGCCGGGAGTTCCGAGCGGTCCAGGCTCTTCAGCGCTTCCGGGCTGCCGACGCGGTCGAGCAGGGTGCGTTGGACGAGGCCGGTCGGGTCGACCGCTGCGGCCAGTTCGGCCGCGCGCTGCGCCTCGTCGGCGGAGCGGTCCGCCATGGAACCGCCCACGGAGGGGTCGAAGGCAGTGGGTTCGTCCTCGGGTGTCGAGCTGTCCATTGGGGGGGCGGGTGCGGGTGAAGAAGGCCCGGAGCGATCATAGCCCCTGCGCCCCTCCATCCACCCTCAACTGCTGCGGCGGACGACCCGTTCCAGGATCGCGGCGGCGGGGCCCGGATCCGTCAGGGCCAGATCGGCCAGGGCGGAGCGCGCGGCCTCGATCCGCTCGTCGGCGCAGCGCCGGGCCCCGTCGAGCCCGAGCCGCCCGACGAGGGTGTCGCGCTCGTGCGCCGCGTCCTTGCCGGGCGTCTTGCCCAGGGACGCGGAGTCACCGGTCACGTCCAGGACGTCGTCGACGGCCTGGAAGGCGAGACCGAGCTCGACGCCGAAGCGGCGGGCGGTCGGCCTCTGGTCGCTCGCACCCGCGACCAGCGCACCGAGTTCCGCGCAGGCTCCGAACAGGGCCGCCGTCTTGCGGGCGTGGACGTCGACGATGCCCTCGACGCCCGGCAGGCGCAGCGCGGGGTCGAGATCGAGCTCCTGGCCTCCGACCATGCCCGCGGCGCCGATCGCGCGCGCCAGGATCGCGACGGCTGCCCCACCGTCGCGCTCGAGGTCGCCGAGCACTTCGAAGGCGAGGGCCTGCAGCGCGTCGCCGACCAGGATGGCGGTCGCATCGCCCCACAGCACGTGGACCGTCGGACGACCGCGGCGCAGCGCGTCGTCGTCCATCGCCGGCAGGTCGTCGTGCACCAGGCTGTAGGTGTGCGCCAACTCGACCGCGGCCGCCGGCCGTTCCGCCGCGGCCCGCTCGGCGCCACAGCCTTCGCACAGCGCCGCGACGAGCGCCGGACGCAGTCGCTTGCCGCCGGCGAAGACCGCGTGGCGCATGGCGGTGTGCAGGCGCTCGGGTCGCGTCACCGCAGGCGGCGTGAAGCGCTCGAGCTGGGCGTCGGCCCAGGCTGTGATCGAACCCAGCCAGCCGGCCGCGTCGCGACCGGTGACCGCGGCGTCGTTCGCGCTCATCGGCCGCTTCGGGGCGACTCCCCGCCCGTGGAGCCGCCGCCCGTGGAGCCGCCGTCCGCCGCGAAGTCCGGATCCTCGTCGAAGGCCGCGAGGCTGCGTTCGGCGTCCCGGGTGAGCTCCTCGACCCGCCGGCGGTGCGAAGCGAGAAGCTGGTGGCAGCCCTTCAGCAGGTCGATGCCGTTCGTGTAGCGCGCGATCGAGTCCTCGAGACTCAGGTCGCCGTTCTCGAGCTCGGCCACGATGGTCTCCAGTGCGTCGAGGCGTTCGTCGAATCCGACTTCGTCGTCGCCGCTTCGGTCGTTCGCTTCCCCGGGACCCGCGGGAGTCTTCTTCGCTGCACGTTTCGCTGCCATGCGAACCAGTCTAGTCCCGAGCCCCGTCGAACGCAGTCCACTGGTGTAGCCTCGTCGCGGTCCGCGGGCGGGCGTCCCACTCCCCGCGCGCGGCCCACGCCCGAGCGCTGCCGCACCACGCGCGCGGCGAGCTTCCAGCCCCCCCCCGCCGTCCCCGTTCGCTCGAGCCCCCCCCCAGACGCGATGCCGCCCCCCTCGACCACTCCCGCGGACGACTCTCTGATCGGGGCGCTCGACCTCGGTTCGAACTCGTTCCACCTGATCCTCGGGCGCCTCGTCGACGAGCAGATCGTCATCATCGACCGCCTGCGGGAGCCGGTTCGCATGGGCGCCGGCCTCGGGCGCGATCGGACGCTCGACGAAGCGACCCAGGTGCGCGCGCTCGAATGCCTGGCGCGGATGGGCGAGCGGCTGCGCGGCGTCGCACCGGATCGGCTGCGCATCGTCGGAACCAACACGCTGCGGCGCGCGAGGAACGCCCGTCGCTTCGTGGCCCGCGCCGAAGAGGTCCTCGGGCACGAGATCGAGATCCTGCCGGGGCTCGAGGAGGCGCGCCTGATCTACCTCGGCGTCGCGCACTCGATCACCGGCGACCCCGACCCGCGCCTCGTGATCGACATCGGCGGCGGCAGCACCGAGGTGATCCTGGGGCGCTCGTTCGACATCGTGTTCGCGAACAGCCTGGCCATGGGCTGTGTGGCGTTCGCGTCGAAGTACTTCCCGAACGGCGAGATCACGGAGGCGGCGTTCGAGCGCGCGGTGCTGAAGGCCCGGCGCGAGACGGTGCCGGTGGCGGAGAGCTACGTCGAGCACGGCTTCAACCGCGTCGTCGGGTCGTCCGGCACCGCGCGCGCGATCGAGAGGATCCTGCGCGAGAACGGCTGGACCAAGGGGGGCATCGATCGCGCCGGACTCGCGCGCTTGCGCCGCGAAGTCCTGCGGGCCGGTCGCGTGAACGCGCTCGATCTGCCCGGGCTCTCGGACGATCGCAAGCCGGTCCTCGCGAGCGGTCTGGCGGTCCTCCTGGGTCTGGTCGAGGAACTGGGCATCGAACGGATCGAGACCACCAGCGGCGCGATGCGCGAAGGACTCCTCTACGACCTCATCGGACGCCTGCGGCACGACGACCTGCGCGAACACACCATCGCGCGCCTCGAACAGCGCTACGCGGTCGACCTGGCGCAGTCGCGCCGCGTCGAGCGTTGTGCGCGCAAGCTCGTCGGTGCTGGCGCGGGTGCGGCGCTCGGACTCGACTCGGAGTCCCTACGCTTCCTCTCCTGGGGCGCGCGCCTGCACGAGGTCGGCCAAGCGCTGCGCTACGGCGGCTACCATCGTCACGGCGCCTACCTGATCGCCGAGTCGCACCTCCCGGGGTTCAGCGAGGACGACCAGAACCTGCTGTCGCTGCTCGTGCTCCTGCACCGCCGCCGACTGGATCTGGTGCTGGTCGAGGAACGTGCGCCGGCGCGCGTCGAGGAGGCGCTCGCACTGGCCCTCGTGTTGCGCCTCGCGGTCGTGCTGTGTCGGGCCCGCGGCGCCACGCCGGTTCCCGCGGCCGGACTCACCACCGACGCCGGTGACCCGCACCGACTGGTGCTCACGCTCGAGAACGGCCTCCTCGAGCGCGCGCCGCTGCTGCGAGCCGACCTCGAGTCCGAGATCGAAGCCTTCGGACGCGTCGGCTTCGACCTCGCGGTCCAGGACGCGACGCGCCCCACCGATGCAAAGTGAGTCGAGCCGCGAGCGCGTCTCTCAGATCGCGCGTTCGACGACCCCGGCGAGCTCTTCGAGCAACACCGCCTGCGCCGAGGGGCCCGCGTTCTCGGCCCGCGACCGCACGTAGCTGCCGTCGGGTTGGAGTAGCCAGGACTGCTGGTCGTCCTCGAGGAACAGGTCGAGACACTCGCGCAGGACGCGCGCGGCGAGCTCGCGATCGAGCAACGGGAAGCAGGTCTCGACGCGCCGGAAGAAGTTGCGCGACATGAAGTCCGCGCTCGCCGCGAACACCGCCGGTTCGCCGCCGTTGCCGAACGCGAACACGCGGTGGTGTTCGAGGAAGCGGCCGACGACCGAGCGCACGCGAATGCGATCGCTGACGCCTTCCACGCCCGGACGCAGACAGCAGGCGCCGCGCACGATCAAGTCGATCTCGACGCCGGCCCGCGACGCCGCGTAGAGCTCGTGGATGATCGAGGCCTCGGTCAGCGCGTTCATCTTGGCCTTGATCCACGCCGTCTCGCCCTTGCGCGCGCGTTCGGCTTCCGCGCGGATGCGCTCGACCATGAACTCGTGCAGGTGGAACGGCGCCTGGACGATGCGGGTCGACGGTTGCACCTTCCCGAGGCCCGTCAACTGCGTGAAGATCTGGTGAACGTCGTTGCCGATCTCGGGGTCGCTGGTCAGAAGTCCGAGGTCCGTGTACGCGCGCGCCGTTCCCGGGTGGTAGTTGCCCGTCCCCAGGTGGCAGTAGCGCCGCACCCCGCCGTCCTCGCGGCGCACGATCAGGAGCAGCTTCGCGTGCGTCTTGTAGCCGACGATGCCGTAGACGACGTTGACGCCGGCTTCCTGCATGCGCGTGGCGAGGTCGATGTTCTCCTGCTCGTCGAAGCGGGCGCGCAGTTCGACGACGACCGAGACTTCCTTGCCCGCCAGCGCCGCGTCGATCAACGCCTCGACGATCGCGGACTCGCTGCCCGTGCGGTACAGCACCTGCTTGATCGCCAGCACCTGTGGGTCGCGCGCGGCGCGGCGCAGCAGTTCGATCACCGGGGCGAACGACTCGTACGGGTGGTGCAGGACGACGCTGCGCGAGGACAGGGTCTTGAACACGTCCGACTCGACCTCGAGCCCTTGCGGCGTCGCGGGTACGAACGGTCGGTACTTGAGGTCGGGGCGGTCGACCGCGGAGTACACCTGGCCGAGGCGTCCGAGGTTCACCGGACCGTCGACGGCGTAGAGATCGCGCTCGTCGAGCCGAAACTCGCTCAGGAGGAAGTCGACGATGCGCTGGGGGCAGGTCGCCGCCACCTCGAGCCGCACGGCGTCGCCGTACTTGCGCCGCGGCAGCTCGCCCTTGAGCGCGCGCAGGAGGTCGTCGACCTCTTCCTCGTCCACCCACAGGTCGCTGTTGCGCGTGACCCGGAACTGGTGGCAGGAGCCGACGCGCATGCCGTGGAACAGCTCGTCGACGTGGGCGTGGATGACGGACGAGAGGAGCACGAAGACGTTGGGCCGACCCGCGACCTCCTCGGGCACCTCGATCACTCGCGGCAGGGAGCGCGGGACGTTGACGATGCCGATGCCTCCGTGGCGACCGAACGCGTCGGTGCCGTCGAGTTCGACGATGAAGTTGAGGCTCTTGTTGAGGATCTGCGGGAACGGGTGCGACGGATCGATCCCGATCGGCGTCAGCACCGGCTGCACCTGCGCGGCGAAGTAGCAACGCACCCACTCGCTGAGATCGGCCCCCCACTCGGCGCGCGCCATCAGCTCGATCCCGTGCTCGGCGAGCTCGGTCAGGATCACGTTGTTGAGCACTCGGTACTGCTCGCCGACCAACTCCTGGCACGCGTCCGAGAGCGCCTTCAACAGTTCGCGCGGATAGCGGCCGTCGGGTCCCGGAGGACGCGTCGCTCCCAGTTCGATCTGCTGCTTGACGCCGGAGACGCGGATCTCGAAGAACTCGTCCAGGTTCGTCGACGAGATCGAGAGGAAGCGCAGGCGCTCGAGCAGCGGGACGCGCGGGTCCTTCGCCTGTTCGAGCACGCGCCGGTTGAACTCCACCAGGCTCAGGTCGCGGTTGAAGTAGAACTCCGGCGCGTCGAGGTCGACGTTCGGGTCGGTGCGTTCGGGCGAATCCATCGGGGCGAAGGTGTCCATCGGCGGCCGACCAGTCTGACGAGGACCGCTCGTGGCCGCCCGTTAAGATCCCAGGCCCAGGGCTGGGAGCGGAGCCCTGCGGAGAGCGCGGAACGAAGTGGCTCGCTGCCCTCGCACGCCCGACCCGGCGTGCTTCGGTCAGTCCGACTCGGGTTCGCCCGAGAGCCCGGGCGCCGACGGCAGGTGCGCGAACGGCCAGTCGCCCGAGTCCGCGAGTCCGGCGCAGCGCGTGGCCTGGGCCAGCGCCCGAACGGCGTGCTCGCCGCCCGCGAGCGACGCGACCAACACCGCGGCGAAGACGGTGATGCGCGGGCCGTGGTCGGCCCTCTCCTTGGCGAAGTCGATGCGCCGCATGTCGGTGCCGTCGAAGTGGACCGAACCAGCGCGCCCGGTCCGGTCCAGGAGGACCACCCGCTTCGGCCCGAACGCACCGATGCGGCGGGCGATCCCGCGCGCCCCCACGTCGTCGCCGTCGCCGCACAGCGCGCGCGCCGCCGCCAGGTCCGCGACGACGACGTCGGCCGTCCCCAGACGCCGAGGGTCGATCGCGTACGGACGCGCGAGGACCACCGCCGAGAGCGTGCGTTCGCCCTGCGCCAGTTCGAGCGCGTAGTCGAGCGCCGGCGCCGGTGCATCGCAGGTCACGATCAATCCTTCGCGCCGCCGCGACCCGCGCAGAGCTTCTTCCCACGCGGGCGTGAGTTCCGAACCCGTGTTGGACGTCGCTCCGTCGAGGCAGACCAGTTCGACGCCCTCGGCCGCGAGCGGCGCACGCAGTTCGGCGTCGATCTCCTCGTCCACGGCGGCCACGAACTGCACGTCCAAGCCGAAGCGCCCGCCGCACACCGCGAGATCCACCGCATCACCGATCGGGCGGCGGTCGTGCAGCGCGTCGTCGGCGCCGCCGATCGCGCTGGTCGACCCCAACGTGCCGACCACGGTCAGTCCCAGACTCACGCGAGACTCCGCGGGCCGTGCTTCACCGTGCTGTGTTTCACCGTGCCGTGCTTCACCGTGGAGCCGTCGACAGTGGAGCGCTCGAGCGTGCGCGGCAGAGCGCTCGCCGTCGCTCCTCGGGCGTGTGTTCCGTCGACGAGTGTTCCGAGTCGTTCCATGGGCTGCGATCCGTGCGGGCCGCCGGAGCTCAGTGTGCCGCAACGGAGCGCACCAGGGAATCCGCGAGTGCTCGCTGGAGCGCGCACGATCAGCGGGAGTCCTCGGAAGCCTGCGAGGCCGAGCCACGGGCGAGTGCGAGTGCGACCGCTGCTCCGAGCGTGATCGCGGCGACGGGCAGCCGACCGGGTTGGGACGCCGCGGCGAGGAGCGCTTCGCCGAAGAGGACGACCACCGCGGCCGCGCACGCGGTGCGCAGGCTGCCAAGACCGGCCCACCGGCCGCCGCCCTGCGCCAGTCGCGTCGCCACCCAGGCCAGTCCGGGGAACCAGCCCGCGGCGACCGCGGCCAACCCCTGGGCCGCGGCGGCCAGCGCGCGCCCGACGGCAGCTGGCGCGAGGAGTGCGCCCGCGAACAGCGCCAGCGCCGCGGCGCCGATCAGAAGGTCGCGCGCGTGGACCGCGCCCACGTCGCCGAGCAGCACCGACGACGCGCGCAACCAGACGGCGGTCTCGCTTGACCACGTCGCGAGGGCGTAGCACACGAACAGGAGTGGCGCCGCGGCGACGAGAGCCAGGCGCCGCGTGGACCCGCGCAGGCGCCGGCCCGTCGTCGATGCCAGGCCGACGAGCGCACCGCTCGCGGCGCCGAGCCCGCTGCCGAGCCCCAGCGCGTCGGCGACGGACGCCCCGGTGGCACCGAACGCGCCGGGGGCCTCGTCGATCGCGCTCGAGCGACCTTCGCTCCCCAGCACCGCGGCGCCCGCCTGGACGCCGGCGGCGAGCGCGAGCAGCGCCAGCTCGAGGATCCGCGAGCGCGCCAGGGTGACGGCCCCGCGGTCACCCGCACCCAGCACCGCGCCCCAGGCCTCGAAGACGTTCCAACCGGTCGGCGTCCCGACCCACAGGCCGAGCGAGAGCACGAACAGCACGCAGGCGGCGACGGAGAGTGCAATCACCACGGTCGAGCGACGGCCGAGGCCGCTGATGCTGCGCGCTCCCATCGCTCGAACCGTCTCCGTTCAGGAGCCGGTGACGGCGCCCCACTCGAACTCGACGTCGAGCTCGACGTGCGCGGCCAGGCTCTCCTTCACCGGGCAGGACAGCGCGGCCCGCTCCAGCGCCGTGCGCGCGTGCTCGTCGAAGCCACCGGGCAACGCGAACCGCACGACGATCCGCCCGATGCGTCGCGGATTCGCGGCCATGTGCTTGTCCACGTGAAGGCGCGTGCCCGCGAGGTCCCAACCGGAGTCGGCCGCGCGGATGCCCATGATCGTGAGCATGCACGCGCCGGTCCCGGCGGCGACGAGATCCGTGGGCGAGAAGCCCTCGCCCCGGCCGCGGTTGTCGACGGGAGCGTCGGTCGTCACGACCGCGCCCGACGCGGTGTGCACGAGTTCGCAGCGCAGATCGCCGCGGTACTCGACCGTGAAGTTGGGAGCGGTGGAGTTCGGAGCGGTGTCGTCGGCCATGGGCCAGAGCCTACGGCCACGGGTGCCGAGCGCGGCGCTCGACTCCGGGCCCCGTCCCGATCCACAATGCGCCCATGAGCTCCACCATCGATCCGACCCGTCCCCTCGCGGGGCGCCTCGCCCTGGTCACGGGCGCCAGTGCCGGCATCGGCGCCGCCACCGCCCGCGCCCTGTTCGCCGCCGGGGCGCGCCCGTTCCTGGCCGCACGCCGCGAGGAACGCCTGGTCGAGCTCTCGCGCGAACTGGGCGACTGCCCCTTCGCGGCGCTCGACGTGCGCGACGCGGCCGGCGTGCAGGCGGCGCTCGCAGGCCAGGCCTTCGACATCGTCGTCAACAACGCGGGACTGGCGAGCGGCGTCGACCCCTTGCCGAACGTCTCGGCCGCCGACGTGGATCTCATGCTCGACACGAACGTCAAGGGCGTTCTGAACGTGGCGCGCGCGACCCTGCCGGGGATGCTCGAGCGCGACCGCGGCGACCACGTCGTGCTCGGCAGCGTCGCCGGGCGCCAGGTCTATCCCGGCGGCGGCGTCTACTGCGCGACCAAGCACGCGGTGCGCGCGCTGTACGAAGGTCTGCGCCAGGACGCCGCGGGCCACGGCGTGCGCTTCACGACGGTCGACCCGGGCATGGTCGAGACCGAGTTCTCGAACGTGCGCTTCAAGGGCGACGGCGAGAAGGCCGCGGCGGTCTACAAGGGTTTCGAGGCGCTGCGTCCTTCCGACGTGGCCGACGCGATCCTTTTCGCGCTGTCGCGTCCGGCCCACGTGAACATCGGCGAGATCGTCCTGTGGCCGACGGCCCAGGCCAGTACCACGCGCGTCACCCGCAGCTGACGGCGCGCCCTCGGAACGGGCTCGCCCCGCTCGCCGCCGTCAGCCGCGCTTGCGCGACAGGGTCGCGAAGGCGGCGGGCATGTGCTTCGCGAGGATCGAGCGGCCTTCGTCCCAGAAGTCGCCGAACAGGTCCTCGAGCACGAAGCCTGCCCGCAACTGTCCGCCGATCTGCGTCTCGAGGTCGTGCCCGAACTCGAGCGGCTCGTTCTTCTTCACGCGGCGAGCGAGTGCAGCGGGGTCGGCGTCACGCAGCTCCACGTAGGGCACGCGGTGGCGCAGCAGCGCCCCGTCCTCGCACGGCCGGCCCTCGAGCACCGCGTCGTCGAACGCGAAGACGTCCGGGTTCATGAAGCCGGCGAGCAGGCGCCCGCCCGGGACCAACACGCGCGCGCACTCGTTCCACACGGCCTGCACGTCGTCGACGAAGACGTTCGAGACCGGGTGGAAGATCAGGTCGAAGCGCTCGGCGGTGAAGACCGAGAGATCGCGCATGTCGCCGCGCACGCAAGTCACGTCGAGCCCCTCGCGCTCGGCCACCTGGGTGTCGCGCGCGAGCTGTTCGTCCGAGAGGTCGTAGCTGACGACCTGGGCCCCGGCCGCGGCGAGCAGGGGCGCCTGCTGACCGCCGCCGGAGGCCAGACACAGCACGCGGGCGCCCGCCAGCTCGCCGAACCACGCATCGGGTACGCGGTGCGTCGGCGTCAGGATCACGTCGGGGGCGCGGCCCGCCTTCCCCGCCGCGCGCGCGCTCGCGACGGCCGCCGAGTCCACGGGTCGCGACCACTCAGACCCGCCGAGCGCCTGGGCGTTCCACGCCTTGCGGTTGTGCGCCAGGAGGTCGAACCGGCCTTGCTTCTCGGCGCTCAATAGCTCTCGTCGTCGTTCGGGAACTCGCCCGACCGCACGTCGGCGCAGTAGGCCTCGAAAGCCTGCCCCATCGCGTCGCCGAGTTCCGCGTAGCGACGCACGAAGCGCGGCCGGAAGCGCGTGTAGATGCCGAGCATGTCGTGACTGACCAGGATCTGTCCGTCGCAACCGGGGCCCGCTCCGATACCGATGACCGGAATCGTCAGCTCCTTCGTCACCGCGGCCGCGAGGTCGGCCGGAACCTTCTCGACGACGATCGCGAAGGCGCCCGCTTCCTGCAGCGCGCGCGCCCCGCGGCGCAGTTCTTCGGCCTCCTCGGGCTCGGTCGCACGCACCTGGTAGGTGCCGAACTTGTGGATCGACTGCGGCGTCAGACCCAGGTGCCCCATCACGGGGATGCCGGCGTCGACGATGCGGCGCACGGTCGGCGCCACCGTCTCGCCGCCCTCGAGCTTGACCGCTTCGACGCCGCCCTCCTGGACCATGCGCCCGGCGTTGCGCAGCGCGTCGTCCGAGTTCACCTGGTAGCTCATGAAGGGCAGGTCGCCCACCACCAGCGCCCGGCGCGCGGCGCGGGAGACGATCGCCGCGTGGTAGACCATCGTGTCCATCGACACGGTCACCGTGGAGGCGCGGCCCTGCACGACCGTGCCCACCGAGTCGCCGACCAGGATGACGTCCACCCCGGCCTGGTCGAGCCGCTGGGCCATCAAGTAGTCGTAGGCGGTCAGCGCGGTGATCCGGCTGCCCTCCTCCTTCAGTTGGAGGAGGCGGTGGGTCGTGACCTTGCGCTTGGCGCCGCGTTCGGGAGTGCTGCTCATGGAAGTGCCCGGGGCAATCCGACTAGGCTAGCAGGTGCCCGGCTCGAGCGACCGTGTGGCTGCGCCGTGAACCACCAGCTCGTGCCCGAGCCTCTCGAGCCCCCGTCCCCCCGCAAGCGCCCGTGACACCCTCCGTCCACTCTCCCGCCTCCTTGACCCCGATCCTGGAGGACCTCGGCGCCACGGCGGACGACTTCATCGGGCGCCGCCCCGGCCACGAGAGCGTGATCGGCGACGGCACGACGGCACGCGGCTGGGCCATGGGCGAGCTCGAGGGCCTCGGCGAGAAGGGCCTCGCGCTGCTGGTGCTGGGCGGCGAGCCCGACGAAGCGACGATCGCGAGCCTGCGCGAGGCCCAGTGGCCTCACCTGCACCTCGTGGCCTACTACCGGATGCGCGCGGGGAAGACGCTGCGCCGCGCCCACGGCGGTGGAGCCGAGCTCGGTGCCTGCACGACGGGTGGAACGCTGCTCGCGTTCAGACGCGCGAGCCACGTGCTGTCGCCGGACGCCACGCGCGAGAAGTTCGACGCGAACGCCGGCGGGTGGGACGACGATCCGAAGAGTCCGAGCTACCCGCACTTTCGCTGGATGCGGCGCTACGTGGCCACGTTCCACACTCCCGCGCGAGCGCAGCGCGTGCTCGATTTCGGCTGTGGCGCGGGCTGGGTCGGGATCGAGTCCGCGCAGCGCACGGGAGCGCACCTGTCCGCCTTCGACCCGAGCCCGCAGATGGTCGAGAACGCGCGCGCGAACGCCCGCGCGAACGGCATCGCAGACCCAGACATGCGCGTGGGATTCGGTGAAGGTCCGCCCCACGCCGACGAGGCGCCGTTCGACCTGGTGATCAGCGCGGGCGTCGTGAGCTTCTCGCCCGACATCGAGCTTTGGATCGATGGACTGGCGGCTTCGGTCGCTCCGGGCGGCACGCTCGTCGTGGCCGACCTCGATCCGCTCTCGCACGGGATGAAGAAGCGGCGTCGCCAGAAGGCGCTGATTCCGATTCGCGAGCTGAACGCGGTCACCGCCGACCGCATGCGCCAAGCGTTGGAAGCACGCGGCTTCCGCTTCGTGGCCCGCTCGGACTACCAGCTCTCCTGGCCGATCCCGCAGTTGATGCACCTCAACGAGACGCGCATGGGCGGGATCCTCTCGCGCCCGCTCGTCTGGCTGAACGCCGCAGGTTCGGCTCTCGACGGGGCACTCGGAGGGCGGCTCGGCAACCTGTTCGACTCTTGGGTCCTGGCCTTCGAACGGCCGGCGGCCGGCGCCAGCGTTCCCCACCGGGATTGAACGTTCGGGCCTCTTGGGCCCCGTGCGCCGTTCGCGAGGAGCGCGTTCGGTCCGGGCTTGCCGAAAGCCGGGCGAACGTGCTCGCATGGTCGGCGCTGGCGTGGGACCGACGTTCCGGCCCTTGATCGCGGCGTCCGCCGTCCGACCGGATCGAGCCCACGACACCTCACCCGAGGATCGTCGAGCACCAGCTCGGCGTCCGAACCACACCACGAGGAGTCCCGCATGCTTCGCACCACGTTCTTCCTGACCATCGCCGCGCTGCCCTTCGTCGCTGCCTCGCAGTCACAGCAGCCACAACTTCCCGCGCCGCCCACGCCGATCGGGCCGCCGCTGTCGGCCACGTTGTGCCCCAACACGCTCGATCAGGAGCCGCTGTTGATGTACGACGTCTCCGGCTACAGCCTGACCGGCGTCATCCACCAACACCTCGCCGTGTACGACAACGGCGTCGTCTCGATCTCCAGCGTGTCGGGTGGTACGCCCCTGTTCCCGAGCGCGAACAAGGCCGACATCACCTACATCCAGCCGACCGCCGCGCGCGCCCTGCTCAAGTCGCTCGTGCAGGCCGGAGCCCGACAGATCTGTGACGAGGACATTCCGGTCGCCGACCTGCCGCTCACGACGATCACGGTCTTCGCCCGCGGCAACACCGACGACCGCGCGCACACGTTCAGCTACTGGCTGCCCTTGTCCAACGAGAGCCAGACCGTCTCGGGCCTGATCCAGGCCTTCATCGCGACGACCTTCCCGAACTTCTGAGCGGGCGCCGGTCCGCGCCGCGCGGCTCGAACGGTCGCGCGGAACGAACGAGCCCCCGGCACCGAGTGATCGGTGCCGGGGGCTCGTGCGTCGCGGGGCCGTGTTCGCGTCAGTTCTCGCTGATGCCTTCGCGCAGGCGGTTCGGAACACCGCGGTCCGGGCCGTCCGTGCCGTCACCGCTCGCCACCGATCGGTCGGAGGCCGCGCGATCGGTCTTGGTGGCGGGCTGCTTGGAGCGGCGCACCACGTGGGTCCCGAGGTCGTAGTCGAGCAGGCGGGCGATGCGGTCGCGCAGCTCGTCGCGCGGGACGATGTCGTCCAACATGCCCTTGTTGATCAGGAACTCCGCGCGCTGGAAGCCCTTCGGCAGCTCCTGCTTCAGCGTGGCGGCGATCACGCGCGGACCGGCGAAGCCGATCAGGGCGCCCGGCTCGGCCAGAACGATGTCGCAGACCGAAGCGAAACTGGCCGTGACGCCGCCCGTGGTCGGGTGGGTCATGACGCAGATCGACATGTTGCCGGTCTCGTGCAGGCGCGAGAGCGCCGAGCAGGTCTTGGCCATCTGCATCAGGCTGAGCGCACCTTCGTGCATGCGCGCACCGCCCGAGCTGGTGAAGATGACGACGGGCAGTCCGTCGCGGCGGGCGACGTCGCAGGCCAGCGAGATCTTCTCGCCGACGACCTCGCCCATCGAGCCGCCCATGAACTGGAAGTCGAGGATCGCGACCACGACCGAGCGGCCCTCGATCTGGGCCTTGCCGCACACGAGGCCTTCCTTCTGGCCGGTGCGCTGGACGGTCCGAGCGATCTTCTCGGAGTACGGCACGGAGTCGATGAACTCGAGGCGGTCGAGCGCCTCGATGTCCTCGAACATCTCGAGGAAGCTGTCGGGGTCGACGAGCGACTGGAGGCGTTCGCGCGCGGGCAGCGTGAAGTGGAACTGGCACTTGGGGCAGACGCGCCCGGCCTCTTCCAGCTCCTTGCGGTAGATCAGGTTCGAGCAGGCCTCGCACTTGAGCCACAGGCCACCCGGCATGTCCTTCTTCTTCGAGAAGCGCCAGCGAGCCAGCCGGCCCTTCTTCGCACCTTCGCGCTCCGCCTCGCGGGCCTCGGTGCGCGACTTGGACGAAGCACCCGTGGCGCCTTTGCCCTCGGTCTCTTCGCGGCTCGTGTCCTTGTCGTTCTTGGATGCACTCATGACTGGTTCCTCGGCTGGCCCCTGCGGTTGCCCCTCGCGCCCGGATCGGTCCGGGCCCCCTCCGTCGACCCCCAAGGCTACCGGGACGGGGTCCGCTGTCGACCCTGCCGCCTCCGATCGGCCCAGGCCCGGTACCCGAAGCGGGCGCCAGGGCGGTACTTCGGGCGTCCGCGCCGCGCGAACGGCCTCGAACGTCCTCAGGAGCGTCGGGGTGCGGTCCGGGCGCCTTCGGCGAGATCGCGGAAGTGGGCGATCTCGGCCGCCAGGTCCGGCGCCTTGAACAGCGCCGAGCCCGAGACGAGGGCGTTCGCGCCCGCGGCGACGCACAGGGGCAGGGTCTCCGCGTCCAGGCCGCCGTCCATCTCGACGTGGCCACGGAAGCCCTGCTCGCGCAACCAGCGCGTCTTCGAGAGCACCTCGGGCATGAAGGCCTGGCCGCCGAAGCCCGGATAGACGCTCATGATCAGCACGAGGTCGACCAGGTCCAGCACCCCTTCCAGGCGCTCGACCTCGGTGTCCGGGTTGATCGAGATGCCGACCGTCGAGATCCCGAGGTCGCGGAACGCGGTCGCGGTCTCGCGCGCGTGCTGCTCGCCGACCGCCTCGAGGTGGAAGGTGAGGACGTGCGCCCCGGCCTTGGCGAAGTCGGGGGCGTAGCGGCGCGGCTCGCTGATCATCAGGTGCACGTCGAGCGGGCGCGTCGCCACTCGGGCGAGAGCCGCGACCACCGGCGGACCGATGGTGAGGTTCGGCACGAAGTGTCCGTCCATCACGTCC
This sequence comes from Rohdeia mirabilis, assembly GCA_007750655.1. Taxonomy (GTDB): domain Bacteria; phylum Planctomycetota; class UBA1135; order UBA1135; genus Rohdeia; species Rohdeia mirabilis. The sequence goes on along the minus strand of CP036290.1, from coordinate 2,503,762 downwards.
ACGTGGTGCCAGTCCGCGCCCGCGGCCTCGAGGCGCCGGACCTCGTGTCCGAGGCGCGCGAAGTCGCTCGACAGGAGCGAGGGCGCGATCACGATCGGCGGCCCGACGGTGGAGCTGGCGGTGTCCGAGGCGGTGCGTTCCATGGTTCGAGCGGCGGTTCGAGCTGCGGTGCGTGCGGGGTGGCGGACAGGAGCTGGACCAGCGGCCCACGGGGTCTCAACGGATCCGCTCGTAGGGCGCGTCCCCGAACGAAGTGTAGACCCCGCGCGCGGCGGCGACGAGCGGGTCGTCGACGGGCACCGTGCGCTGCACGCCGGCGGGCTCGCGAATGTCCACGTCGACGATGCGCCCCCGCTGGACCGCGACCATGCGATCGAAGCGCCCCTGCGCCACCAGGTTCACGGCCGCGATGCCGAGTTCGGTTCCGAGCACGCGATCCTGGTGGACGGGGCTTCCGCCGCGCTGCACGTGACCCAGCACGACGAAACGGGCCGGAACGTCGGTCTCGGCCTCGATCTGCCCCGCGAGCCGCTCCGCGATGCCGCCGAGACGGATCGGGTCGAACGACTGCGCCACGTGGCGCCGGACCACCTGTTCACCGCCCACTTCCGCCGCGCCTTCGGCCACGCACACGATCGTGAAGCGCCGCCCTCGCTTGGCCCGCTCGCGCACCGCTTCGCAGACGTGTTCGAGTCGGTAGCCGATCTCGGGGATCAGGATCACGTCCGAACCCGACGCGACGCCCGCGTGCAGCGCGATCCAGCCCGCGTTGCGCCCCATGACCTCGCAGACCATGACGCGGTGGTGGCTGGCCGCCGTGGTGTGCAGGCGGTCGAGCGCTTCGGTGGCGACGGCGGTCGCCGACTGGAACCCGAACGTCAACTCGGTCCCGTGGATGTCGTTGTCGATCGTTTTCGGCAGTCCGATCGTCGGCAGACCGCGCGCGCTCAGTGGCTGTGCGCTAGTCATCGTCCCGTCGCCCCCGATGACCAGCAGCGCGTCCAGGCCGCGCGACTCCGCGTGGGCCAGGCACTCGTCGACGCGACTCTCGAAACGCGGCTGGCCGTCCGGCCCCATTCCGACGAAGAAGCGACTCGGATTCGAGTGGTTGTTCGTCCCGATGATCGTGCCACCGAGGTTGAGGATGTCGCTGACCGCGTCGTGATCGAGGCTGCGCATGCGATCGGTGATGAGTCCGAGGAAGCCGTCCTCGATGCCGATCACTTCCGTCCCCGCCCTCAGGAGCCCTTTGGTCACGGCGCGCAGAACGGCGTTGAGTCCGGGGCAATCGCCCCCACCTGTCAGCACTCCGACGCGTCTGGGTCGTTTCATGCGAGCGATCCTATCCGCACGGCACCCATCGACCGCTCGCCCTGTCGCCCGCCGAAGCAGGCACTCTCACGCCAGGAGTTCGCGCACCACGCGCGGCGCGTCGTCCGGTCCGATCAGGCGCTGGTCGAGTCCGAGATGGTGATAGCTGAACGCGTGCGGGTCGAGCCCGAGAAGGTGCAGGATCGTCGCCTGCAGGTCCTGGACGGTGACGGGATCGCGCTCGACGCCCCAGCCCATCTCGTCGGTGGCGCCGTGGTGGTGTCCAGCGCGCACGCCCGCGCCCGCCAACCACATGGTGAAGCCGTCCGGATGGTGGTCGCGACCGAAGTGCGTGGAGCCGTTGCGCGCTTCGTTCGTCGCGGTGCGGCCGAACTCACCGCCCCACACGACCAGCGTCTCGTCCAGCAGTCCGCGTCGTTCGAGGTCCAGCAGCAGCGCGGCGATCGGACGATCGACCGCGCGACACTTCTCTGGAAACGCCGTGTCGAGATCGTCGCCCGGTCCGGTGCCGTGCAGGTCCCAGCCCCAGTCGAACAGGTGCACGAAACGCACGCCGCGTTCGACGAGTCGGCGCGCGGCCAGACAGTGGTTCGCGAACGAGCGGCCGCCCGGCGCGGCGCCGTACAACGCGAGCGTGTCCTCGTCCTCGGCCGCAAGATCGACCGCCTCTGGTACCGAGCGCTGCATGCGGAACGCCAGTTCGTACTGGGCCACGCGCGCGCTGCTCTGGGGATCGCCGCTCGAACGCGCGTCGATGGCGCCCAGTCGCGCGAGCGCTTCCACGCTGGCCCCGCGCAGTTCGCGCCCGAGGCCTGCGGGATCGTCGAGGAACAGGATGGGCGCGCCCTGGGAGCGCAGCCGAACGCCCTGGTGCTGCGGCGGGAGGAAGCCGCTGCCCCACAGACTCTTCCCACCCGTCGGGTCGCTCTGGCCCGAGACCATCACGACGTAGCCGGGCAGGTCCGCGTTCTCGGTCCCGAGGCCGTACTGCACCCAGGCGCCCATCGACGCGCCGCCGAAGACGGGCGAGCCGGTGAACAGACGCAGCTCGGCCGGTGCGTGGTTGAACTGGTCCGTGGTCATCGAGTGCACCATGCAGACCTTGTCGACGACCTCGGCGAAGCGCGGCATCAACGCGCTCACGAAGCGGCCGTCGTCACCGGCCTGGACGAAACCGTGACGCGGTCCGAGCACGTTCGGCACGCCGCGCGTGAAGGCGAAGCGGCGACCTTCGATCAGCTCCGGCGGGCACGGCTGGCCGTCGAGTCGCTCCAGCAAGGGCTTGCGGTCGAACAGCTCCTGCTGCGGTGGGCCGCCCGACATGTGCAGGTAGATGACGTGCTTCGCGCGGGCCCCCGGTCGCACGCATCCACCGCCGCCCGGGTCGCGCAGCGCGCCCAGCGCCATCGCCCCGAGCGCGAGCCCGCCCCCTCTCAAGAACGCGCGTCGACCCATGCGCAGGGCTGCATCGTGGTCGCTCGTCATTCGTTGGTGAGGAAGGCGTCCTGGTTCAAGAGGACGTTGGCGACGAGGGTGAAGGCGGCGGCGTCGACGACGTCGAGATCCCCCGGCAGCGGCCCGAGTGGGTCCGTCGCGAACACCCGCGCGTCCTCGGCCCGGGTCGCGAAGTCCGTGCGCGCGCGCGTCAGCAGCTCCAGCAGGACGTCCACGCGTTCTGGATCCGCGGGACGCGCGAGCGTCCACTCGAGGCCCAGCTCGATCCGCGCGCGATCGCCACCCGTCGCCGCCCCGCGCAGCATCCGCCGCGCGAGCGCCTGGGCCGCTTCGACGAAGACCGGGTCGTTGAGCGTCACCAGCGCTTGGATCGGCGTGTTCGTCGGAATGCGGCGAACGGTGCAGGTCTCGCGACTCGTGCCGTCGAAGGTCGTGCGCGTGTGGTACGGCTGGGTGCGACGCAGGAACGTGTACAGGTCGCGGCGATACCGATCCTCACCCGTGCTGGTGGTCCAGTCCCTCCCACCGTCGAACGCCACGTTCCACAGGCCCGCCGGTTGGGGCGGGAACACGGCCGGTCCGCCGCGCCGTTCGACCAGCAGTCCAGCGACGCGCAGGCTCGCGTCGCGCACCATTTCGGCCTCGAGTCGCCGGCGCGGCCCGCGCGCGAGCCACGTGTTCGTCGGATCGAGCGCGCGCACCGCCGCGGGCGCACTCGACGCCTGGCGATAGGTCGCCGACGTGACGAGCGTGCGCAGCAGCGCCTTCGTGTCCCAGCCACTGGCCACGTACTCGACCGCCAACCAGTCGAGCAGTTCGGGATGGCTCGGCGCGGAACCCTGCGTCCCGAAGTCCTCCTCCGTCGCCACGAGCCCCTGACCGAACAGACGCGCCCAGAAGCGGTTCACGCTCACGCGCGCCGTCAACGGATGGCGCGGATCGACCAGCCAACGGGCCAGTTCGAGGCGATTGCTCGGTGCGGGCTCACCTTCGAAGACGAAGCGGTCGGGGACGGCCGCGCGCACCTCTTGCCCGTGTTCCAACCAGTTCCCGCGCACGTGCACGTGACTGCTGCGGCGCGCGCTCGCGTCGACCTCGACCAGCACGGGCGTGCGCGTCACGTCGAGCTCGTGCAGAGCGGTGCGCGCGCGCTCGAGTCGTTCGGTCGCGTCAACCAGGTCCGAATCACCCGCTCCGCCCTCCGCCACCCGTTCGCGCACGGCCAAGAGCGCCACGCCAGCGGCTTCGACCTCGGTTCGCGCCCGTGCGATCCGCTCGATCTCGGCCTCTCCGCGCGGGGTGACGAGCCGCGGCCGATCGTCGTCGGTGTCCGCGTCCTGGGTCTGGTTGAACAGGTCGAAGAGCTCGTAGTACTCGACCTGGGAGAGCGGGTCGAACTTGTGGTCGTGGCAGCGCGCGCAGCCGGCCGTGAGACCCGTCCAGACCGCGAACGTCGTGTCCACGCGATCTTTCACGGCGAGCACGCGGAACTCCTCGTCGTCGGTGCCGCCCTCGGTGTTGTTCAGCGTGTTGCGGTGGAACGCGGTCGCGAGGCGCGTGCTGTCGTCCGCGTCGGGCAGCAGATCGCCCGCCAGTTGCTCGAGCGTGAACCGGTCGAACGGCATGTTCGCGTTGAACGCATCCACCACCCAGTCGCGCCAGGGCCAGATCGTGCGCGGCAGGTCCATGCCGTAGCCGCAGGTGTCGGCATAGCGCGCCAGGTCGAGCCAGACGCTCGCCCAGCGTTCGCCGTAGGCCGGCTCGGCGAGCAGTCGATCCACCGCGAATTCGTAGGCGTGCTCGCGCTCGTCGGCGAGGAACGCGGCCACCTGCTCGGGCGTGGGAGGAAGACCGGTCAGGTCGAGACTCACGCGCCGCAGCAGCGTGGCGCGGTCGGCCTCCGCGGTGGGCTCGAGCCCGTGGTGTGCGTGTGCGCGCGCGACGAACCGGTCGACGGCCGAGCGCGCCCAGCCGTCCCCGGCCTCGGGCACGTGTGGCCGAACGGGCGCTGTGAACGACCAGTGTTCGGCGAAACGCCCGCCGCTCTCGACCCAGGCGAGCAGCGTCGCCACGTCCTCGGGCGCGAGCGGGTCGCCGTGATCGCGCGGCGGCATCGGCTCGTCCGCAGCGAGCACGCGCCGCACGAGTTCACTGCGGTCCGGATCGCCGGGTACCACGATCGCGCCGAACAGGGTCGCGGCGGCGAGGCCCTGCGCGGTGTCGAGTCGCAGCTCTGCTTCGCGCGCGGCCGCGTCGGGTCCGTGGCAGGCGTAACAGTGGCGGGCGAGGATCCCGCGCGCCGCTCGATCGAGGTCCGCCGCACCGTCGAACGCACTCGGTCCCGCACGCGAGCGCTCGGTCGATGTCTCGGCGGCGCGACCTGCACCCGCGACCGATCCGTTCCCTGCGCGGGCCGCGGTCAGTCCCGCGAACGCCAGCCCTGCGAGGACGACGAACGCAGTGGATGCGGTGCGGCTGGGAACCATCGGAGGAGACTAACCGGAGCGAGCGGCGCCCTGGGTTCGACCGTTCGGGACGTGCTGGGTCCCGAATCCCGATCGACCACTCCCGAGCTCATCAGCCGCGCGGCGAGGCTTCCAGCGCCGCGATACCGGGCAGGACCTTGCCCTCGAGCAGTTCGAGGCTCGCCCCACCGCCGGTCGAGATGTGGTCCATCTCGTCCGCGAGATGGAAGCGTTCGACCGCCGCCACCGAGTCGCCGCCACCGACGACGGTGTAGCCCGGGCAGTCCGCCACGGCGCGCGCGATCGCGATCGTGCCCGCGGCGAACGCGTCCCACTCGAAGACCCCCATCGGTCCGTTCCAGACCAGCGTCTTCGCACCGGCGATGACCGCTGCACAGCGCTCGCGGCTCGCGGGTCCGATGTCGAGGCCCATGGAACCGTCGGGGATGTCACCCGTCACGACGGTCGCTTCGGCGTCCGAGGCGAAACGCCGGGCGATCACGTGGTCGCTCGGCAGGACCACGTCGACGCCGCGCTCCGCCGCCCGCCCGAGACTCGCCTTCACCGAGTCGAGCATGTCCTCCTGGACGAGGCTCGAACCGACGCCGATCCCCTGGGCGCGCAGGAACGTGTAGGCCATCCCGCCGCCGACGATCAGCGCGTCGACGCGGTCGATCAGATTGTCGACGACCTTCAGCTTGTCGCTGACCTTGGCGCCGCCGAGGATCGCCACGAGCGGGCGCTCGGGCTTCTCGAGGACGCGGGCGAAGGCGGCCAACTCGCGCTCGAGCAGCAGCCCCGCAGCACTGGGCAACAGGCGTGCGACGCCGCAGACGCTGGCGTGGTCGCGGTGCGCCGTGCCGAACGCGTCGAGGACGAACAGGTCCCCGAGCACGGCGAACTCCGCGGCCAGCGCCATGTCGCCCTTCGTCTCGCCCGGGTGGAACCGCACGTTCTCGAGCAGGATCACCGAACCCGGTGCACAAGCGGCGATCTTCGCCGCGACCGCTGGTCCGGTGCTCTCGGGCAGGCAGATCACGTCGCGTCCGAGCAACTCGCCCAGTCGGTGACCGACCGGAGCGAGCCGTTCGGCCTCGACCACCTGGCCCTTGGGCCGGCCGAGGTGGCTCATGAGGACCACCGTGCCGCCGCCCTCGCAGATCGCACGGATCGTCGGCAGGGCCGCGCGGATCCGCGTGTCGTCACCGATCGCACCGGTCGCGCCATCGATGGGGACGTTGAAGTCCGCACGGACGAGGACGCGCTTGCGGTCGAGATCGAAGTCCGAGAGGGAGCGAACGGTCACGGTGGAACTCCTCGTGGTTCAGGCGATCTTGGCGACGCGCTTCTTGGTCGTCGACTTCTTCGCCGCGGCCTTCTTGGCGGGCGCCTTCTTCGCGGCGCGCTTCGCCTTCAGCGAGTGCGCGAGCTTGATCAGGTCGCAGACGCGGTTGCTGTAGCCCCACTCGTTGTCGTACCAGCTGACGACCTTCACCTGGCGCTTGCCCATGGTCATGGTCGACTGGGCGTCGAAGATCGAGCTGTGCGGGTTGCCGACGATGTCGCTCGAGACGAGCGGCAGCTCCGAGTACTCGAGAATGCCCTTCAGGCCCTTCGTCTTCGCGGCGGCCTTGATCGCGGCGTTGACCGACTCGACCGTGGCGTCCTTCCCGAGGTTCGCGACCAGGTCGACGACCGAACCGACCGGAACCGGCACGCGCATGGCCATGCCGTCCAGCTTGCCCTGCAGGTGCGGCAGGACCTTGCCCACGGCGCGCGCGGCACCGGTGGTGGTCGGGATGATGTTCTCGGCGGCGGCGCGAGCGCGGCGCAGGTCCGAGTGCGGCAGGTCGAGGATGCGCTGGTCGTTCGTGTAGGCGTGGACCGTCGTCATCAGGCCGCTCTCGACACCGAAGGCGTCGTCGAGCGCCTTGACCAGCGGCGCGAGGCAGTTCGTGGTGCAGGACGCGTTGGAGATGATCCGGTCGGTGGCCTTCAGCGACGAGTCGTTGACGCCGAGCACGATCATCGCGTCGATCTCGTCCTTCGGCGGGACGGTCAGGATCACCTTGCCGGCGCCGGCGTCGAGGTGCTTCGAGCACGCGGCGCGCGAGGCGAAGACGCCGGTGGCCTCGACGACCACGTCGACCTTGTTGGCGGCGTGCGGCAGGTTCGCGGGATCGCGCTCGGCGGTGATCGTGATCTTGCGGCCGTCGACCGAGATCCAACCGTTGCCGGAACGGATCTTCGCGTCGAAGCGCCCCATGACCGTGTCGAACTCGAGCAGGTGCGCGAGCGTGGCGGCGTCGGTGAGATCGTTGATGGCCACGACCTCCATACCGGGACGGGAGTGGAGGATGCGGAAGACGGTGCGACCGATGCGGCCGAAGCCGTTGATGGCGATGCGGGTGGCCATGGTGGTACTAGGGGGTGGTTCGGGGCAGCGCGGCTCGGTGCGGCACCGGAACCGTCCGCGCTTCGGCACCGTTCGGTGCGGACGAGTCGGACGGAGTCCGGGCGCCGCGCGGTGGGGATCGCGGGTGCCGTTCGGGATGGGAACGCGGCCCGCGCCGGGATCGCGACACTCGCTTGCGAGCGCGGAGCGATGGACGCGGGGCGGTGAGCGTTGGACGACCGGCGATTCGGCGGGCTGGAACGGCCCGCCGCCGGGGAACGCGGGCCAAGATACTCCTGCGCCGCCGCGCGCTCCAGGAAGGCCCGCGCCCCGGCCCGTTCGTCGCCCCATGCCCAAGAACGCCACAGGCCTCGCCCACCGCTTCGAGGCGCTCGCCCGCGCGAGTGGCATCGCTCCTGGTGAGCCTTTGACCCTGGGACTGTCGGGCGGTGTCGATTCGGTCGCACTGGCCCTGTTGGCGGCGGCGGGGACGGCGAGGGACGGACTCGAACTGGTGCACGTCGATCACGGTTGGCGCGCGGATCCGGCGGCACGGGCGGCCTGCGAAGCCCTGGCCGAGCGGCTCGGTCGTCCGCTCCACCTTCGGACTCTCGCGCTCGATCCGCGGGCGCCGAACGCCGAGGCCGTGGCGCGCAAAGCTCGTTACGCCGTCCTGTTCGAGCGCGCCCGGGCGACCGGCCGGACGACGCTGATCACCGCGCACCACGCGGACGACCGCATCGAGAACGCGCTCCTGCGCTGGCGCCGCGGCGGGCTGCCGAACGGCTGGTCGGAGCCCGATCGGTCGCAGCTCGTGCGCGGCGAGCTCGGCGGCCACATCGGCGACCGACGGAGGTCGAGCGCCTCGATCGCGGTCGGGTCGGATCTGGGTGCACCGGTCCCGGTGCGGCTCGTGCGTCCGCTGCTCGGCACGCGCCGGTCCGAGCTTCGCGAGCTGGTGGAGCGGTCCGGTGCCACCTGGGTCGAGGATCCGAGCAATCTGGATCGGGCCCACGCGCGCAACGCCGTGCGCCACGACCTGCTGCCGCTCCTGGCGCGGCTGAGCGGCGCCGGGCACGTCCGCGAGTCCATCGGCCGGATCGCGCGCGCGGTGGCCGAGCTGGACCGCTTGCTCGAGTCCGAGCTCCCCGGCCTCGAGCCGGTGCCCTGGGCCGTGTTCACACGCACGCCGAGCACGTGGTCGCTGGGAGGAACGGCGCCGGTCGATCGACTGTGCGCGCTCGAGCCGAGCATGGCCGCGCGCGTGCTCGGTCTGCTGATCGAACGCCACACCGGCCAGCCGGCGCGCGAGCGCACCTTGGCCGACTTCGTCGAACAGCTGGTCCGGGTCGGAGCGGTACCGCACGGCGCAAGGCTGCGCGCGACGCTCGCCGGTGACTGGCAGCTCGACGGCGTCGTGGACGCGCGCAAGGATCCTTCCGGTGCCCGATCGCGCCTCGTGCTCCAGCCCCCGCCCGCACGGCTCGCCGCCCCGCCGCAGCCGCTCTCCATCGCGGACTTCACGCCCGCGCGCACGGAGCCGTTCGATCTCGACGACGGACGCCGGATCGCGAGCGCGGACCTGGCCGCACTGCTCGCGCACCACGGCGCAACGACGCTGGTGCCGAACCGGATCCGGTCCTGGCGCGCGGGAGATCGCACGCCCGCTCGCGGCGCTCGGCCCGAACGCGCCGCCGTTCGCGAGTTGGCCGAGCGGGGTGTTCCGCCCAGCGAGCGCCATCTCGCCCTCGTCGTCGAGGTGCGTGACTCGACGCGATCCGACCGCGCGCTCGTGATCGGACCTGTTCCGAGCCTGCCCGCCGCTGCCGGGGCGACGCGGTCCGCTCGCACCGACACGTGGGGCTCCCCCAGCGCTGGCGAGACCGAGCGTCCGGCCTCGGATCTGCGCCGGTAGTCGAGCGCGCTCGAGCCGGTAGTCTCTGCGCGTGTCGAACGACGCTCCGACAACTCCGCCGACCGGTCCCGAGCGGACCCCTGTGACCCGAGGCGCCGAGCGTTCGAGTCTCCACGCCGCCCTGGCCCGGAACCTCGCTGCGGTGCGCGCGCGGATCGACGCCGCGGCGCGCACCTGCGGTCGCTCGGATCGGCCCGCGCTCCTGGCCGTGACCAAGTCGATCCCGCCGGCCGTGGCCCGCGCCCTGGTCGAGCTGGGACAGGTCGATCTGGGCGAGAACCGACTCCAGGTCCTCGAACCCAAGCGCGAGGCGTTCGTGCACCGCGCTCCGACCGACGACCGCGGTCACCCGCTGGCACCGCGCTGGCACTTCGTCGGCCATCTCCAGCGCAACAAGGCCGCGCGCGTGCTCGGCCAGGTCGACGCCCTGCACTCGGTCGACTCGCCCAGACTCGTGGAGGCCCTGGTGCGCGCGGACGAGGGGCTCGATCACGCCGTCGACCTGTTCCTGCAGGTCAAGCTGTGCCCCGAGCGCTGGCCCGAGGAATCGAAGGGCGGTCTCGCGGTGGACGAACTCGAGGCCGCGTTCGACGCGCTCGCCGCATGCACGCACCTGCGCCCGGTGGGACTGATGACGATGGCGCCGCTGGTCGAGGACGGTGAGGCGGCGCGCGCGGCGGCGGCCGTCGTCTTCGGCGAGCTGGCGGACGTCGGCCGGCGCCTCGCGGGCCTTCCCTGGTCGCAAAGCGGCGGCGCTTCGAGTGCCTGCGACGACAACCGTCCGACGGTCCTCGGCCCGGCGCTCTCCATGGGCATGAGCGACGACCTGGAAGCGGCCGTGGCCGCCGGGAGTCACTGGCTGCGTGTCGGTCGCGCGCTCTTCCGGGACCTGCCCGACCCGACCACCTGGCCGAATCCCTAGGCTGTTCCGCTCGCCCACGCTCCCCGCGCGCCAGAAGCTCCATGTCCGACAGCCAACCCGACGCCCTCGTGCTCCGCCTGCACGACGCCACGACCGCGGACGGTCGGACGGGCGTCGAAGTCACCGCCACGCCCGTGCGCCTGGGCAGCGACGCGGCCCGCGCCGACGTCGTGATCGACGGACTCCTGCCCCTGCACGCCGTCGTCGCGCCCGTGAAGGGCGGCGGTTTCGGACTGAAGGTCGCCGAGGGGGCCGAGGCGACGCTCGACGGGCGCCCCGCGAAGACCGCGCGCCTCGCCGTCGGCGCGCGTCTGACCCTCGGCCCGATCGCGTTCACGTTGGAGGCCCGTGCGCAGGCCGCCGCTGCGCCCCAGCGACCCGAACCGCCGTCGGCGCCGCCGTCCACCGCGCGACCGGAGCGTCAGGTCCCGCGCACGCCGCTCCCCACGATCCCCGGGTACGCGCTCGAGAAGCAGCTCGGCAAGGGGGCGATGGGTCGCGTGTACCTCGCGGTCCAGGAGAACCTCGACCGCAAGGTGGCGATCAAGGTCCTCGAGGCGCGCCTGTGCGAGGACGCCGACTTCGTGCGCGCCTTCCAGTCCGAGGCGCGCGCGGCCGCGGCGCTCCACCACCCCAACGTGGTGACGGTCTTCGACGTGGGCCAGCACGACGGTCGGCACTACCTCGCGCTCGAGTACATGGATCGCGGGTCGCTCGAGGACCGCTTGATCAAGGAGGGCCCCCTGCCGTGGCGCGCGGTGCTGGGCGTGCTGCGCGACGCGGCCGCCGGTCTCGAGTACGCCGAGAGCAAGGGCATGGTCCACCGGGACATCAAGCCCGACAACCTGATGCAGAACGCCATCGGGGTGACGAAGATCGTCGACCTCGGACTGGCGACCAGCGAACAGGCCGAGAAGGACGCGGGCGGCAAGGTCTTCGGAACCGCGCACTTCATGGCACCCGAACAGGCCCGGGGTGAAGCGCTCGACACGCGCGCCGACCTGTACGCACTCGGCGCGAGCGCCTGGCGTCTGTTGACCGCGCGCACGCCGTTCACCGGAGCGAGCAGTCGCGACATCGTGAAGGCCGTGCTGACCCAGCCGGCGCCGCCGTTGCGCGACGCACTGCCCGACCTGCCGGCCGAGGTGGAGACGCTCGTCCTCGACCTGATGGCGAAGGAACGCGACGCGCGTCCCGCGACGGCGCGGGCCCTGCGCGAGCGCGTCGAAGCGCTGATCCAACGCTTCTCGAGCCCCGGCGCCGCGGGTGCAACTTCGGGTGCGGACGAGACCAAGCGTTCGCCGCTGCTTCTCGTCGCAGCGGTCGTCGTCCTGGCGGCCATCGGTCTGGGCGTCGCGTTCGCGACCGGCGCCTTCGACGCTCCCGCCGAGCCGGTCGTCCGTCCGGACACGGGCCGGAGCACCGAGTCGGACGCGACCGGCGGCGGGAACCAGGATCCTTTGGCGCTCGACGAGACCGCGGACGTCGGCACCACGCCGCAGGTCCCGCCCCCCACGCCCGACGGCGACGACGCGCTGAAGCGGCTCGAACAGGACGCGCAACGGGTGCTCGCGGGGCTCGACGCGCTCGACGATCCAGACCTCTTGAAGGAGCGCCTGGCCCAACTGGTGAACGAGTTCCCCGGCACGACCGCCGCGACCCTCGCCAGCGAGCGCCTCGCCGAGATGGGTGGCGCGACGTCGACGGACGAAGCTCTGGACGAGAGCGCGTCGACGGGCGCCACCGCGGCGAACGCGGACGCCGTGGCCGATCTGCGACGCCGCGAGTTGGCCGCGCGCACCGCGCGGGCCCAGGGCCCGGACGGGGTCTGGCTGCCGCCGCAGCACGCGTTGCGCGCACTGCTCGACGCCCCCGTTCCCGCCGGACTCGCCCAGGACTCGGAACTCGGCAGCGCGCTCGAGGCGTTGCGCGTCGCGGCGGTCGGCCACTTCGAGGCGCGCATCGAGCGCGAGCGCACCGCGGCGCGCGAACACGTGGCCGCCGGACGTTTCGCCGAGGCCGCTGCCGGCTACGGCGCACTGCTCGACTGGCTGCGCGACGAGCCGGCGCCGCCCGACGCGGGCACGCAACTGCCGACGGCGGACGGAGCGCTCGCGCCCGAGGGCGCGGACCAGCCCGCACCCACCGTCCACTTCGCCGACGTGATCGCCGCACTCGAGGAGGAGCGCGGGCGACTCGACGCTCTGGCCAACACGTTCGAACGGGCCATGGCGGACCGCGACCGCGACCTGCGCCACACCGTCCTCTTCGAACGCGACGACTTCCGAACGGCGCTCGTGTCGCTCGACCTCGAAGGCGCGAGCTCGGCCCTCGCAGGGCTGCGCGAGGGCTCGCGCTCGGTCGCGGGTCGCGAATGGGCCGCCTCGGCCGCTGCCGCGTTCGAGCCCGGGGCGCAGCTGCAGGAGATGCTGCGCACGACGCTCAAGGCGGGCGAGTGGCGCCGGCGCCAGATCGCGATCCCCAGCGAACGCCGCGAGACGCGCGAAGTGGTCTCGATCGATTCGCGCGGTCTCGTTCTCGAGGAAGGCAGCTCGACGACGATCCTGCCCCTCTCCGCGTTCGGCGCTTCGAGCGAACTGGTCGACGCGCTCGTCAACGAGCGGCTCGCGCGCGACTGGACCTCCGCCGAGCGCGAGATCGTGGCCAGCGCCATGACGGCGACCGTCGTCGCAGAGGTGCTGCGCGACGCCGGCCCGCTGCTCCTGAGCGGCACCCGGGCCGAAGCGGACGACGCGCTCGCGCTCGAGACAGCCGTCGCGCGCGCACGCGCCTGGGTGGCGGCGCTCGCCACCGGGCCACAGGCGAGCCTCCGCGCGCGCCTCACGAACGAACTCGACGCCTGCGACGTGGCCGCGAGCCTCGTCCGTGCGGTCGCGGTCGACGACCTCGGTCAGGCCGCCTGGGCGGCGGACGAACTGCTCCAGCGCTTCGGCGACACGGTCCTCGTGAGCTGTCTCGCCGACGGCAGCGCCGCACCGGCGCCCCCCGCTTGGCCTCCGGTCTGGTAGCCACAGCGAGCCGCCGCGCCGCGCCCGCTGGCATCGCGGTGGCCCGCGCGCCAGACTCGTGCTCGTGAACTCAACGGACCAGGACAAGCGGGGAGGCAATCCCCTCGACCGCGGTGTGCGCTCGGCGTTCAAGGCGCTCGACGACGCGTCGTTCCCCGCTCCCGCCGCGCTCGTCGTGATGGGCACCGGACTCGGCCTGCTCGCCGAGCGACTGGAGGACGTGGTGGACGTCGAGCTCGCGACGATCGACGGCGTTCCGGCGCCGTGGAGCCGGGCCCAGTTGGTGGCCGGTCGCTTCGGTGATCTTCACCTGTGGTTGCTCGAGGATCTCTCGCTCGGCGACACCCAGGGCGGCTCCGACTGGCAGCGCGCGTTCCCGTGTTGGTTGGCCGCGCGCGCCGGAGCTCGGGTGCTCGTCCTGGCCACCGCGGGCGCGAGCCTCGCGGAACGCATCGCGCCCGGTGCACTGGCCGTCGTCACCGACCACATCGACCTCGGCGGTACGGGTACGCTGCGCGGTCTCGGTGCGTCGGAGCTCGGACCCCTGTTCCCGGACCAGACGCGGCTGCACGTGGAGTCTCTGCGGCACGAAGCCGTTGCACTCGGCTCCGAGGTCGGGATCGACGTGCATCCGGCGGTCGCCGCCTGCGTTCCCGGCCCGCACCTCGAGACCCCAGCCGAAGCGCGCTACTGGCGCGTGGCCGGCGCGGACGTCAGCGTCCAGGGACTCGGACACCTGCTCGCCGGCGCCGTCCACGCCGGACTCGGGGCCGTGGTCTTCTGCGCCGTCTCGGGCCGCAGCGGACACGCCGCCGACCTGCGTCGCATTCTCGAACACGCGGAGAAGCAGGCGCCTGCGCTCGAGGATCTGATCCTGCGCATGGCCGGGCCGATCGCGGAAGTGGCGGCGAGTCTGGCGGACGAGGCCGAACTCGCGTGAGTCTCGACGACCTGAAAGGGCCCGCACCGGGTCGCAGGCTGACGGTGCTCGCGTCCGGTGGCGGCCGCAGTCTCGACAATCTGGCGCTGCGCTGCGGCGCCGGCGAGTTGAACGCCGAGCTCGCCGCGCTGGTCTGCGATCGCCGCCGAGCGGGCGTGCTCGACGTGGCCGCGCGCCACGGGATCGCGGCGCACACGGTGCGACCGCGCGACTTCGAGGACCACACCGCCTTCGCGCGCGCCGTGTTCGGTCGCGCCGAGGACCACGGCACGCGCCTCGTCGTCCTGGCCGGGTTCCTGCGCCATCTTCCGATCCCGCCGGCGTGGCTCGGTCACGTCGTCAACATCCACCCCTCGTTGCTTCCTGCCTACGGCGGCCAGGGGTTCTACGGCGATCGCGTGCACGCAGCCGTGCTCGCGGCCGGCGAGACCCGCTCGGGCTGCACCGTGCACTACGTCGACGACGAGTACGACCACGGGCCGCCGATCCTCACGCGCACGGTCGAGGTGCTCGCGGGCGACGACGTCCACACGCTCGCGGCGCGCGTGTTCGAGCAGGAGTGCGCTGCGCTCCCCGCCGCGATCGCGCTGCACCTGGACGGCGAGATCGACTTCGAGCGCGCGCGCGTCAGACGAGTTCGACGTCCGTGAGCACCTCGACCGTGGCCGGTCCGTCATGGGCCAGTGCGCGTTCGAGGGCCGCGTCGAGATCGGCAACGTCGGTGACGCGGATCCCGAGTCCTCCGCAGCTCGTGACGTAGGCGGCGAAGTCGGGATTGACGAGGTCCGTCTGCCACACGGGCCATTCGCCCGAGGCCTGCTCTTTGCTGATCTTGCCCAATTCGCTGTTGTTGAGCAGCACGTGTGTGATGTTCATGCCGTGGCGCACCGCCGTCGTCACCTCAGCCAAGTACTGGCCAAACCCGCCGTCGCCCGTCACGCACAGGACCTGTCGCCCGGCCACCGCAGGATCGTCGGTGCGCGTCGCGGCCCAGGCGCCCATCGCTGCTGGATAGCCGAATCCGATCGAGCCGAGGTAGCCCGACATGAGCACCGCGTTGTCGCGACACTCGAAGTAGCGTCCGAACGAATAGGTGTTGTTGCCGACGTCCACGGCCACGATGGCGCGCGGATCGCAGAGCCGTCCCAGTGCTTCGAAGACGGCGGCCGAATTCACACCACGTCCTCGATCGTCGGCGCGCCGGCGGGCCTTCTCGGCGCGCCAGAGGGCCCATCGCTCCGCGAGCTCGGTCCGCTGGTCGACTCGATCGTTCGCGCCCGGATCGCGCTCCAGCTGAGCGGCGAGCGCGCGTGCCGTGACGTCGATCTCGCCCCAGACGGGCACGTCGACCGCATGGAAGCGCGCCAGCTGCGAACGGTCGTAGTCGACCTGAACGATCGGCTTGTGCGTCGTGATCCCCGTGTGGTTCGAAAAGCTCGCCCCGAAGACGCAGATCAGGTCGCACTCGTTCATGAACCAGCTCGCGATCGGCGTCCCCGAGCGCCCGAGTACGCCGCCGGCCAACGGGTGGTCGTCGCCGATCAGGCCCTTGCCCTTGAACGTGGTGACGACACAGGCTCCGAGACGCTCGGCCAGTTCGACGACGCCGGCCGTCCGACCGCGCGCACCGTGGCCGAGGACGATCAACGGGCGTTTCGCCGCACGCAGGCGCTCCGTGGCCGCAGCGAGCGCGGCGGGAGGCGGCGTGATCTCGACGTCGCCGATCCGGCCCGCGGGTGAGCCGATCGTGGCACCAGTGGGCGCTTCGAGGTCCTGTACGTCGTCGGGGAAGATCAGGTGCGCCACGTCGCGTTCGACCAGCGCATGTTTGCAGGCGAGCGACATCAGCTCGCCGTGCCGTGAGCTCGGCAGCACGGTGTGGCTGAAGCGCGCGACGGCCCCGAACGCGCTCGACAGATCGATCTCCTGGAACGCGCCCGGACCGAAGACCTGGGTCTGGACCTGTCCCGTCAGCGCGAGGACGGGCGCACGGTCGACCTTGGCGTCCCACAGACCGGTCAGAAGGTTCGTCGCCCCCGGACCGGCGATCGTCAAGCAGGCCGCCGGTCGACCGGTGAGCTTGCCGTAGGCCGAAGCCGCGAACGCGGCCGCACCTTCGTGACGCACTGCGACGTACTCGAGTTCGCCCGCCTCGGTGCGACGCCGCAGCGCGTCCGCGAGTCCGAGGTTCGAGTGCCCGACCATTCCGAAGACGTGACGCACGCCCCAGGCACACAGCGTGCGCGCCATGACGTCGCTGACCGTTTCGCTCGGCGCCGGTTCGGGCTCGATCCCGACGTAGATGCCGTCGTCGCGCACCTCGACCGGGTAGCTGGGAACGCGCTCGTCGAATCCGGCGGGCGAGGCACCAGTGAGTGGACAGTAGTCCCAACCGTGCCAGGGACAACGCAGGAGCCCGTTCTCGATCGTGCCCTCACCCAACGGACCGCCTTGGTGCGGACAGTGGTTGTCCAGCGCGCCGTAGCGGCCATCCACATGCGTCAGGCAGATCCACTTGCCGTCGGCCACGACGGTGCGGACGCGGTCCTCGGGAAGCTCGTCGAGATCGGCCACCTTGTGCCAGGTCGTGCGTGCGTCGGACATCGGATGGTGTGGGGTGCGAGTCTGGCCTGCTGGGTCCGCCTCCACGGTCGGGGCGGAACGTGCTAGGAGCCTATTGCGGACCGCACACAGCTGCCGCCCTAGACTGGTGGGCCGCCCCATCCTTGCCCCCTACCGCCACACGATGCTCCGACCTCTAGCCGCCACCAAGCCCGTCGCTGCTCTCCTGGCCCTGTCCGTCGGGCTGCTCGCGCCCTCGACGATCGTCGGCGGAGAGCGGGCCGGTCCGGACAACCCCATCGAAGCGCGCACGGCGAGCGCGCTGTCGGACTCCGTCCAGGACGTGGACTACGCGGCCGACGTGGAGTTCGCGCTCGACGCCCTCGAAGAACGGTGCGGTCACTTCTTCGACGCGAAGGACATCGACTGGAAGAAGGTCCGCAAGCAGTTCACGAAGGAGGTGCGCGACGTCGCGACGCACCAGGAGCACCTCGTGCTGCTCGTGCGCCTGCTCGCTCGCCTCGAGGACGGGCACGCGCAGGTCCGACCGTTGCCCGCGGGCGAAGACGTGCGCTGGCCCGACGAACCGGAACGGGTGGGTCCCGGGATGTTCTGGTGCCAGGTCGGCAAGAAGATCTACGTGAAGAACGCCTGGGGAACGGCGGCGGCGCTGGGCATCCACTCCGGTTGGGAGGTCAAGAAGGTCGGCAAGCAGAAGGTGCTCGACTGGCTCGACGAGCGCGTTGCGGAGCTGTCCGATCGCAGCTCGTTCTCGACCGACCACCAGGCCTTCTTCTACGCCTGCCACTGGGGGCTCGCACTGCCGGTGGGCACGCGTCTCGATCTCGAGTTGAAGACGGACGAAGGCAAGACCAAGCGCCGAACGTTGGTCTACGAGAAGGGCAATCCGGTGCCGAGCGGCCCCGCCTTCGCGCCGCCTGGCCTGCCGAGCACGGGTCTCGCTAACGCGGGCGACCTCTACTACGGTCTGCTCGAGTACGAGGGTGTCGCTGGCGGCCTGGGCTACGTGCACGTCAGGCGCTGTCCGTCCGACCTCCCCGAGCAGATGGACGCGGCGCTGGCGACACTCTCGGGTGCCGCCGGCATCGTGCTCGACTTCCGCGGCAACTCGGGCGGCGGCTTCGACCACGAGGGTCTGATGGGTCGCTTCGTGCCGGCGGGCGAGACGCTCGACTTCGTGAAGTCCTACTCCTCGGCGGGTGCGCATCCGTTCGGCGGACCGGTCGTCGTGATCGTCGACGCCACCGTTCGCAGCGCCGGAGAGACGGCCAGCGGCATGTTCAAGGAGGACGGCCGCGCGTACATGATCGGCGAGAGCAACACCGCCGGCATGTCCTCGAGCAAGACCACGATCGAGCTGCCGTCCGGGCTGTTCTCGCTCTACGTCTCGGTCGCATCCAACATGGGCCGCTTCAACGAGGGCAAGGGCCTCGAGGGCATCGGCGCGGTTCCGCACGAGATCGTCGAGTTCGATCCCGAAGATCTGTTCGCCGAGCGCGACACGTTGATCCTGCGGGCGCTCGAACTCCTCGCGGACGGTGACCTCGAGGGCGTGCCCTACCGGCCGCACTAGTCGAGCCCGACCCGCGCTGCGTCACGAGCGCACGAGACGTGCGACCAGTCGTTCCGAGAGCTGCGCCTTCTCCCGCGACGCCCGCACGTCGCGCAGTCGCTCGCACGCGCGTCGCTCGAAGTCGCGCGCCTCGTCGATGCGCTTCTCCCGGCGGCAGCGCAGTCCCAGTCGCTCGAGCGCCAGGGCCGCGACCAGGTCGTCGCCGCCGTCGTCCTCGGCCAACCGAGTGTGGAGGACTCGCGCGCGCTCCCACGCTCCGGCGCGTTCGAACGCGCGCGCGGCCTCGAACCGCAGCCTGGCCGACTCCGAGGGCGCGTCGGTTCGCGCGCGCTCACCGCTGCCGTCGAACAGTTCGCTCGCACGCTCGAGTCGCTCGGCGGCTTCGGTGTGGCGACCGACCTGCGCCAGAACCCGTCCGAGTCCTCGCTCGCGATGGGGCGCCGAACCGCTGAGGCCGTCTGCCGGGTCGAGCGTCCGCCCCAGGTGCGCGGTGAGCGCGATCAACGACAGCACGTCGGCCGCGTTGTGCCGAAAGACCTCTTCGAGCAGGTGCGGGCGGTCGGCGACGAAGTCGAACCAGGCCATCGGAGCGTAGGCACCGGACAGGTCGTCGACGCGCTCGTAGCCGCACAGCACGCGCTCGTGGGTCTGCAGCTTCCCGTTCGCCTCGGCCCCGTCGTAGAGACGCTTGAGCGGGTGGTACAGGTCGAGGTGCAGACACCCGGCGAACGGCGGCGCGATGCGGTGGTGGCGCATCTTGTCCTCGAGTCGGTGGCGGTCGTAGGTCTTGCCGAAGAACGTCACCATCTGACCGGCGTCCGCGATCCGCTCCGCCACTTCGCGCAAGAGCGCCGGCTCCTCGTCGGGCGACGCCATGAAGCCTTGCCACAGTTCCCACCCGTCGGCCCGCCTCCGCGCGAGCGCCACGAGGTAGGGATAGGTGCCCGAGCCACCCGAGAGCCCGGTCGCCTCGATGTCCAGGTAGACGGCGCGCGCCGGATCGAACGCCTCGAGCACCGGATCGCGCGCGGTGAGTGCCAGCGTCGTGACGCTGGCTGAGAGCGCGTCGTCGAGCTGCACGCGACCGTGAACGTGCGAACCGCGGTGGTGCTCCACGCGCTCCCAGGCACCGTTCGCGCGCACGAGGTCGCGCGGCGGACCGACGGTGGCGCGCGCAGCCAGGTCCGACGGGGCGCGATCGCGATCGAGTCGTCGAGTGAGATGCCGCGGCAGTACGAGTGGAGCGGGCACAGGTGCCTTCGGCGCTGGTTGCTCGGGCACCCCGTCCCGGCGCAGCCGCCGCAGTCGATCGGCCAGTGACTCCGGCTCGCCCATCAGGGAGTCTTCGCGCTCGCCGCGTCGACCGATTCGGGCAGGGGCGCACCCAGGAAGAAGTCCAGCAGCAGCGCCGTCGTGCGCTTGCCCACTTCGCCGACCTCTTCGAGCGGACCGACGCAACCCGGACACCCGCGCTCGCAGGGACAACTCACCACCACGTCGCGGGCGGCGCGCACCAGGTCTGAGAACACGTCGAACAGGATCGTCGACAGACCGACACCGCCCTGGACGCGGTCGTACAGGAACAGCGTCGGCTTCTCGAAGTGGCGCGAACGGATCTCCGAACAGATGCCCAGGTCCTGGGGCTGGCAGCGCAGGTACAGGGGCGCGACGCGGCGCATCAGCCGCCCCGCCGCCGACCAGGCCGCCGCGCGCGTTCCGGCCTGCAGTCCCAGGGCGCGCGCCGTCTCCGGCTCGAGCGTGATCACGAACGCCTCGGTGTCGAGCTCCTCCGGCGGCAGATCGATGTCTTCGGACCCGACGTTCTCGCGCGTGTAGAAGCGGATCTTCTTGTACAGCGTCGCCACGGTCGTCACGTGCACCTCGCCGCGCAGCTTGGACCAGCCGCGCGCGTCGGGCGCCTCGTCCTCGAGCGACAGGACCCGCACTTCGGTGTCCGTCTGCGCCTCGGTGAAGTAGTCGCTGATGACCACCTTCACGTAGGCGCGACGGTTGTCGTAGTCGAAGCGCTCCACCTTCCAGGTCTCGCCCTCCACCTGGTAGATCGCTCCGACGTGCACCGTGGTGATCGAGCCCTCGCGGTCGGTCTCGCCGATCGCCTTGCCGGTCTCCTGATCGATGATGAGCACGTTGTCGGGCTCGCCGCCGGCCAGCGACACGTCCTGGGCGGGGTAGGCGTCGGCCATCCAGTGCCACGTGTCCTCGCGGCGGTGCAGGAAACCGGACTCGTCGGCCAGGTAGTCGAGAATGCCGGGCACGTGCGGATTGCTGCCGAACTCGCCCTCGACGACCGTGTTGCCCGAGCCGTCGTCACGCGCGCGGAAAGGCAGTTCGAACGCGGCGCACTTCAGCTGCTCCGAGAGGATCACGAGGTTGTCGGGATCCACGCCGAGACGCTCCTTGGGCGCCGAGAACAGGTACTCGGGGTGTTCTGCCAAGTAGTGGTCGATGGGGTCGGAGCGCGCGATCATCACGCACAGACTCGTGTTGCCGCGGCGACCGACGCGGCCCGCGCGCTGCCAGAACGACGCCTGCGAGCCGGGGTAGCCGACGAGCACCGCCACGTCGAGCGCACCCACGTCGATGCCGAGCTCGAGCGCGTTCGTCGTCACGACGACCTTGACCTCGCCCGCACGCAGGCCCTTCTCGATCGAGCGCCGCAGGTCGGGCAGGTAGCCGCCGCGATAACCGCGAATCTCGTCCGGCTTCAGTCCGATGCGCGGAGCGAGCTCCTTCAGGTAGCGCGTCAGCACCTCGACCGACGTGCGGCGGTTGCAGAAGAAGATCGTCTGGTGCTTCGGTCCGCACAGGACCTCGGCCAGGCGCCGCGCTTCTTCCAGAGCGTTGGCCCGCAGGCCGGCGACCGGATCGAGCAGGGGCGGCTCGTAGACGGCGAACACGCGCTCGCCGCTCGGGCTGCCGTCCTCGTCCACGATCACCGCGTCGCGCCCGATCAACGAGCGCGCGTGCGCGGCCGGGTCGTGCAGCGTCGCGCTCGACAGCAGGAACTTCGGATCCGCGCCGTAGTGGCGCGCGATGCGCTGCAGACGCCGCAGCACGTTCGCGACGCTCGAGCCGAACACGCCGGACAGGGTGTGGACCTCGTCGATGACCACGTAGTCGAGGTTCTCGAACAGGACCGACCACTTCGCGTGGTTCGGCAGGATGCCCTGGTGCAGCATCCACGGGTTCGTCAGCACCACGTGACCGCGCTCGCGCAGGGTGCGGCGGATCGTCGGGGGCGTGTCGCCGTCGTAGGTGAACGAGTGCAGGTCCTCGAGCCCCTCGACGCGCGTGCCGAGGTCGCCGAGCAAGAGGTTCAGGTTCGACGACTGGTCCTGGGACAAGGCCTTGGTCGGGAACATCCACAGCGAGCGCGAACGTCCCTCGGTCTCGATCAGCCGCTGCAAGACCGGCAGCGTGTAGGTCAGCGTCTTGCCCGACGCGGTCGGTGTCGCGACCAGCACGTCCCGCCCTGCGAGCGCCGCGTCGACCGCCGCGACCTGGTGCGAGAACAAGCGCTCCTTCCCGCGCGCCGCCATCAGTTCGAGCAGGCGCGGATCGAGGCGCCTCGGCAACTCCGCCCAAGCCGCCTCGCGCGGCGGCACCCGCTCCCAGTGCGAGATGCGCCCACCCAGATCGCGGTGTCCGTCGAGCGCGCCGACCAGCTCGTCCACCGACAGCTTGCCGCGCAGGTGGCGCGCCGATCCGCGGGCGGGGGCCGGCTTCAAGAGGTCCTGGTCGCCCGCGCGCGGGCCTTTCGTTCGGTCGTGACTCGGCATGGTGGCAGCGCTGTCGGTTCGTGCT
Organism: Rohdeia mirabilis; assembly: GCA_007750655.1. Lineage (GTDB taxonomy): Bacteria > Planctomycetota > UBA1135 > UBA1135 > Rohdeia > Rohdeia mirabilis. The sequence continues at coordinate 2,481,328 of CP036290.1, read as the reverse complement.
TTGTCAGGGTGCCGCGGCGTCCCATCGGGCGCCAGTCCTGATCTTCTGCGCGATCGTTCGTCCCGTCAGCACCGGGACAGGGCGTATCGTGTCCGATCGCGGCCGCCCCCAGCGGCTGGCGACGTCCGACGTCGCGGCGCCCGCCCGGTGTCGTCCTGTCCGAGCTCGCGGAACGATCCCCCTCCACAGGGGTCGAAGCCGCAACCACCGACCCACCCCTGCCCCCCCGCCCCACTTCGGGGCGCGCCCCCGTCCGCCTCGCCGTGCCCATCGAGATCGCCGTCCCTCTCGTGCGCGCCTTCGAGATCTACGCTCTTGTGGGCGTGCTCGTCGGAGGCCTGTTCGCGTTCCGCGGAGCCGCCCGTGTCGACCCCGACGCCGCGGGTGCGCCGCTCGGCTTCAAGCTGTTGATCTGGCCGGCGGCCGCCGCCCTCTGGCCGTGGTCGGTGTGGCGCATGGTCGGCTCGAAGCAGCCGCCGATCCAAAGCGACGCGCACCGCCGCGCCGCGCGCGAGGTCGCTCCGTGATTCGACGACTGCGCAGTTGGCACCGCGCGAGCGTCGTCCTTCTCGCATTCGCAACGGCCGCCGGACTCGTCTGGGCGACGGGTGACCGACTCGACGCGTCGGCCTGGACGAACGACACCGCGGCGGCGGCCGAGTTCCTGGAGGACGTGGTGCGCGACGGAGCGTTCGGCGACGACGTCGAGTTCACCTGGCAACCGGTCGCGTCGCAGGATGCGCCGAGTCGCAGGTTGCGCATCGCGTACCACGGATCGGTGCGCGCCCAGGAGGAGTCCTCTTCCGTCAGCAACTGGTACGAGGTCGATCCCGCGTCGGTCGCGGACCTCGGCGTGACGCTCCTCTACCGAACGTTCGAGCGGCCGTCGCTCGGAGGCCGACCGCCCGCCGACGCCGAGCTCTTCGGGCGCGCGAGCGACGACGGCCGTTCGATCGCCTATTCGACGTCCACGACCCATCGACCGTGCTGGTTGGTTCTGTACGAGCTCGAGAAGGCGGAGATCGTCGCCACGTTCGAGCTCCCCGCCACGCCGGCCCAACCCCAGTGGCCATTCTGAACATGGGAGTCGGATACCGAGCGGTCGGCTGGAATCGCAACAAGAAGCGCTACGACCAGGTCGTGTTGGTCGGCGTGCTGCTCTCGATCGCGGCCTTCGTCGTGCTGTCGCTCGTCACCGACAAGGGCCTGACCTTCGAGACGGCGCTCATCCGCAGCACGGCGATCACGGCCTTCCTCCTCTTGCACGTGATCCTGTGCATCGGACCGCTGGCGCGCCTCGATCAACGCTTCCTTCCGCTGCTCTACAACCGCCGGCACCTGGGAGTAACGATGTTCGCCGTCGCGTTCGTGCACGGCGTCTTCTCACTGATCCAGTTCCACGCGCTCGGCGACACCGATCCGCTCGTGAGCCTCGTGACGACGCCGATCTCGGGTGGCGCGGCCGGCTTCCCCTTCCAGCCGCTGGGCGCTGCCGCGCTCGCGATCCTGTTCCTGATGGCGGCGACGAGCCACGACTTCTGGCTGGCCAATCTCACGGCGCCCGTCTGGAAGGCGCTGCACATGCTGGTCTACGCGGCGTACGGTCTGATCGTCATGCACGTGGCGCTCGGCGCGCTGCAGGACCAGCGGCACCCCGTCCTGCTCGCGGCCGTGATCGTCGGCCTCGTACTGGTGCTCGGACTGCACCTGATCGCCGGCTTTCGCGAGAAGGGCTCCGATCGCGAGGTCGCGCCCAGTGGTACCGACGACCTCACGGGCTGGGTCGACGTCGGACCGGCCGACGAGATCCCGGACACGCGCGCGCGGATCCTCACGGTCTCGGGCGAGCGCGTCGCCGTCTTCCGCGACGGCACTCGCGTGTTCGCCATGTCGAACCTGTGCCAGCACCAGAACGGCCCGCTCGGCGAGGGCTGCGTGCGCGACGGGCTCGTGACCTGTCCCTGGCACGGCTACCAGTACCGCCCGGAGGACGGGCAGTCGCCCCCGCCCTTCCACGAGCGGGTGCCGACGTTCGCGACGCGCGTCGTCGACGGTCGCGTCTGGCTCGACCCCGAACCTCGCGCCGCCGGCACCTTCGTCGAACCCTCGACCACGACGAACCCATGAGACCCGCCGACCCGCAGCAATTCTTCGTCGGCTACGTCGACGGAGTGCCCCAGCGCACGCGCTCGTTCCTCGCGCCACTGATCGCCCTTTGCCTGGTGGTCGTCGCGAGCGTCGCCGGACTCGCCGCCACGCTCCAGAACGACGCGGGCGACGGCGTGTTCGAGTTCGGCGTGACGAAGCCGTTCGCTGGCTGGATCGAGCGGCTGCCGCACCCGGTGCTCGTCTCGCCCGACCCCTCGGGCGACGGACACTCCCGGTACCTCCTCTCGGCTTTCGGCAAGCACGGTGCCGACGAGTTGTTCACCGGGGCGCCCGGCGCCTGGTACGAACTCGAGGGCACGCTCGTGTACCGCGACGGTCGCTCGATGATCGAAGTCGTCGCAGGCTCGGTCTCGATCGCGACGACGCCCACCGGCGCCGTGCATCCCACCGCGTCCCCGGACGAACTCGGGGTCCGCACGTTGACCGGCGAGATCGTCGACAGCAAGTGCTACCTGGGCGTGATGAAGCCCGGCAACCTCAAGAGCCACCGCGCCTGTGCCGTGCGCTGCATCTCGGGCGGAGTGCCGCCCGTCCTCTTGGTGCGCGACGACGAGGGCTACGCCACCTACTACCTGCTCGTGGACGACGAGGGCGGTGCCGTCAACGAGCGCGTCCTGCCGATGGTCGCGCTCCCGATCGAGATCACGGGCGAGGTCGAGCGCCACGGCGACCTGCTCGTTCTGCGCTCCGACCCCGACTCCTACACCCTTCTGCACGAATGAGCATCGAGAGCGCTCCCACACGTCCGCACGACCTCGGCGCGCTCTCCGAGTTCGCCGATCGTCGGCCGGCCTACGCGTTGGTCGCCGGCGTGGACCTCGTCGTCGTGCGCTTGGGCGACGACATCTCGGTCCTCTACGGCCGCTGCCTGCACCGCGGTGCGCTCATGGCCGACGGACGCGTCGAGGGCGACAACCTGATCTGCGGCGTGCACGACTGGGACTACCGGCTCGACAGCGGGGTGTCCGAGTACGACAACGACGAGGCCCTGCCCAAGTTCGCGAGCTGGGTGCTGGACGGCCGCGTGATCGTCGACGAGGCGGAGATCGCCGACTGGGCACTCGAACACCCGCAGCCCTTCGATCGCGACGCCTACCTGGGAAACTACCAGGACCCCCACGGCGATCCGGCCGAGTCGCACAACGGACACATCCAGACCCTCGCGCGCTCGGGCGCCGCCGGCATCGGACACCACGGCCCGGTCAGCGCCATGGGTGTCGCGCTCCCGACCCTGCCGAGGTGGGACGACATCCAGCTCTTGACGGCTCAATTGCACCGTCCGCCGCTGATCGACGACGCACCGGTCGGGACCGACGTCGTGATCGGACCGCGCGCCAAGAAGCCCTTGCGGCTCGCGATCCCGCTCTTCGTCAGCGACATGAGCTTCGGTGCGCTGAGCGAGGAGGCGAAGATCGCGCTCGCGAAGGGGGCCGAGCTGGCCGGCACCGGCATCTGCTCCGGAGAAGGTGGGATGCTGCCGGAGGAGCAGTCCTCGAACAGCCGCTACTTCTACGAGTTGGCTTCGGGCCGCTTCGGCTACTCGATCGACAAGGTGAAGCTGGCCCAGGCCTTCCACTTCAAGAGCGGGCAGGCCGCGAAGACCGGCACCGGTGGGCACCTGCCGGGCACCAAGGTCACGCGCCGCATCGCCGAGGTGCGGGGCCTCTCCGAGGGCCAGGACGCGATCAGTCCGGCGCGCTTCACCGACCTCGAGACGCCCGCCGACTACGCAGCCGTCGCGGCCGAGGTACGCGACGCCACGGGCGGTATCCCGATCGGCTTCAAGCTCTCCGCCCAGCACATCGAGAAGGACATCGACTTCTGCCTGGAAGCCGGCGCCGACTACATCGTTCTCGACGGCCGTGGCGGCGGCACTGGGGCGGCACCGAACGTCTTCAAGAACAACATCTCGGTGCCCACCATCCCGGCCCTGGCGCGCGCGCGCCGCCACTTGGACCGGTGCGGCGCGAGCGACGTGACGCTGATCGCGACGGGCGGAATGCGCACGGAGAGCGATTTCCTGAAGGCCCTCGCCCTCGGTGCCGACGCCCTGGCGCTGGCGAACGCGCCGCTGCAGGCGATCGGGTGCCTCGGCATGCGCGCCTGCCACACGAACAACTGTCCCGTCGGGATCGCGACGCAGAAGGAGCACCTGCGCGCGCGCCTCGAGATCGCCCGTTCGGCGCAGCGGCTCGAGAACTGGTTCGCCGCGACGATCCAACTGATGCGCGTCATGGCCCGCGCCTGCGGACACGACCACCTCTCGAAGTTCACGAACACGGACCTGGTCACCTGGTCGCGCGACATGTCCGATCTTGCGGGCGTAGCGTACGCGGGCGTGGCCGGTCGCGAGTGAACGCTGTTCAGCGCGGTGCTTCCAACCGCTCCGCGAGGCCGTCGAACAGCACACGCGTGCTGAGCTCGGCCGCCAGTCCGCTCCACAGCGCGAACACGCTCGCGCCCGATTCCAGCAGGCGGTAGCTCGCCGTGCGCTCGTCCGTGAAGTGGATGGTGACGTCCGTCCCCGTGCTCCAGTCCATGGTCCCCACGGTCGCTTCGTCCAGCCAACGCGCCGCCACCGGAGCCAGGACCCGGTCCACGATCCGCGCGAACTCCTTGTCCTCGAGACCGTCGGCGCCGGCCGGACCCCACAGACTGGACTGCGGGTCGCGCACCCACGAGCGCGTCGCACCAAAGGCGTCCGAGACCTCGACGCGCGCCACGTCCGCCTCGCGCGCACCGACGAGGCGGAGGCTGAGAAGGGCCAGCGGATCGCGCTCGGTCATGCTCTCGAGATCGCGGGCGACGATGCCCCACAGCTCGTCGCTGCCGCGGCGCACCGCACGCACCGAGACGCCGGCCACGTCGACCCGTGGACCGAGCGTGAGTCGATCCTCGACCTCATCGGTCACGACCGTGATCGTGCCCGTGATCTCGAGTTCAAAGAAGACAGCCGGGTCGAGCACGTTGATGAACTCCATGCGATCGACGTCGCCCAGCCAGTCCGAGATCAGCCCCCCATCCGCGCGGCGCGGTTCGCCCGCCACGTCCACGTACCACGTTCCCCCGTCGTTCACGACTTCGACCGCGCCGCTGGGACCCCGGGCCTCGACGCGCGTGATCCGCGAGCGCAGCGTGTGCAGGAGCCCGAAGTCCATGAGATTCTCGAACGGCTGACAGAAGACGCGCACGCGCTCGGCCTCGATCTCGTAGAGCACGCTGTCGTCGCCGTCCACGCGGCAGAACCAGAAGGGTCTCTCGACGGCGGGCCCGGCCGACGCGGAACCGGGCAGCCCGATCTCGAGCGTGTGCACCGCACCTCCGCGTTGCACGAACTCGAGCACGACGAACGGATCGGCGAGGCCGGTCTCCCGCAGGTCCGCGGGCACGCGGTCGACGAAGCGCACCGCGCGCATCCCGAGCATCGACTGCAGGTAGATCGACATCGCAGCGGGATCGAGCTGCATCTTGTGCGGGCTCGAGACCAACCAGCGGTCCTCGATCAGGTCGGCCTCGAGTTCGAGATCCAAGCGCCCCCCCGCGTCGAACGAACTGAAGACGCCGTCCGCGACCTCGATCGGGACCTGCGAAGCGATCGAGGCGGGCAACGTTCCGTGCCGGCGGATGCCGACGACCTGCTTGGCGTCCAGATCGGGGAGCAGGCGCTGCTCGCGATAGGAGTCCACGGGTCGGTCGATGGCGTCCCACAGACCGCGCGGAGCGCGCAGGATGCGGCCGTCGGCGAACAGGTGCACGTTGGCTTGGTCGAGATCCATCGCGCCCAGTTCGAGCCGATGCCTGCGCTCGTCCAAAGTCCCCGAGGCCTCGACGAACTGCACGACCGCGAGCGGAGGTTCGAGGCCGGCCTGTTCCCGCGTGAGCCCCGGCGTCGGCGTACCGGGCGTCGTCACGGCGCGCGCGAGAATGTCCGCGATCGTGGACTGCTCCGCGCGTCGCTCGAGGGGCTCGGTCATGCGCCACAGGCCGTCGTCCCCACGCTCGAAGGTGATGAACTGACCGCGGTGGACCTGCTCGATCCGCAGCTCGTCGACCAGCCTCCGCTCGAAGCCCTCGAAGATGCGCTCGATCCCGAGTTCGTCGAGCGGAGAGTTCGTCCGCATCTGACGACTGACGAAGAAGCCGAGCAGGCCGACGGCCAGGACGAGCAGGAGGATCTTCTTGTTGTGCATCGTGCTAGCGCCGCCGCCGCAGCGCGAGGAACCCACCGATGACGACGCACAGCGCGGGGAACCCGAACCAGCCCGTCCACTTCACCGCGGTCGTCAGACCGGCCACGTGCTCACCGAGCTCGGCGCGGAACTCCTGTCGCGGACGCATGCGGACGCGGTAGTCGCGGTCCGCCAGCCACTCGAACGCGTTGATCAGAAGGTCGCGGTTGAACTCGAATCCTTGGGCGAGCGGGAAGGCGGCCGCCAGGCCGATGACGCGCGAGCGCTTGGCACTCGGGCCGGTCCACTCGGTCGCAGCCATCAGGGTGAAACGCCCCGAACGCTCCCGCTCTTCGTCGAAGCTGAAGGGCGGCTGGGTCACGACGTCGCGCCAGGAGTTCTCGTCGGTGCGCACGAGATCGACGAACGTGCCGCCTTCCGGAACCTCGGCGCGCTCGATGCTGCGCGACTGGTAGAACGACGCGACCGGCGCCGAGCCCGTCCGCAACGGCACCGTCACCGGGTGCGAGGCCGAGAGATTCGCGGTGTAGATCCAGTGCTCGGCACAGCGCACGTCGCCGGTCGTGTAGCGACGGTACCCCGGATCGAAGAACGGATGGCAGACGAGTCCCGGCACGAGCTGCTGGCCGAAGCGCGCCATGAGGTCGGGCAGTCCGTCCGACGAGTTGACGAAGCTGGCGCCGATGCAGCCGAAGAGGGCTCCGCCGCCGAGGACGAAGCGTTCGATCTCCTCGGCGGCAGCGGACGTGTACGACACCTCGGGTCCGGCGAGCACGAGGATGTCGGCGCCGCTCGGCACCGCTGGATCGACGGCGGGATCCCAGCTGCCGACCACGAAGCCCTCGTTGCCGAGCGCGACCGTGAGGTCTCCGATGCCGCCCTGCTGTCCGGCCTCGAGCGTCATCTCGGCCGCACCCGCCACCACGTACACCACCGGCGCATCCGCTCCCGCGACGCGGCCGAGCGCTTCGGCCAGTGCGGATTCGCCATGGAAACTCTGCACCGAGGCCGGAACGCCGCGCTCGGGGTCGCCCTGGAAGATCGTGCAGATGTCGGGGACCATGCGCGCGACGGTCCGTCGCTCACCGACCTTCACCACCATCGCGGCGAGCCATGTGCCGAGCGGCGTCGGGTACGACAGATCGCGCGCGGTCACGCCGATCTCCTGCATGCGGGCCTCGGCGCGGGCCAGGTCGTTCGCGTCGTGGTAGCGCACCGTGAGCTTGCCGGGAACTTGATCCTCGGCGAGCGTCAGGAGCGCGCGCATGCGTGTGAAGGCCTCGCGCAGAGCCTCACCACCGCGCGCGGTCGGCCGGTAGAAGAGGTCGATCTCGGCGCTGTCGAGCGCCGCCAGCACGTCGACGGTGCCCTGATCGAGGCTGCTTCCGCTGTCGAAGGTCGCGTCGTAGCGCAGACGAGCACCGGGAGTCTGGGACGCCTCGATGACCAGCATCGCTGCGGCGACGGCCAGCACGACCATCAACAGCACCTGGCCGGCGAGGGCCACGCGGGTCCAGCGCGTGTACGTGGCGCCCTTCATCAGCGCCACCTCCGCATCTCGAGCATCCGCACCGCGAGGAAGACGAAGGCCATGGTCCAGGCCAGGAAGAAGGCCACGTGCGCGGAGTCCAGGACGCCCGCGACGAACGAGACCTGGAAGCGGCCGACCACGTCGAACTTGTCGACGATCCACTCGATCGCGGCGCGCGGCACGACCTCTTCGGGGACCGCGTCGGTCAGGCGCAGCGCAATGCCGCTGAGCATGAGGGCGAGATTGGCGAGAAAGGCCAGGAACGCGGCGAGGATCGGCGTGGCGCACAGGGCGCTCATGGTCAGGCCGACCGCGCAGAACAGCGCCGAGACGAGCACCATCCCGAAGTACGCGACCAACAGGTGTGACCAGTCGGGCGGGACGCCACCGATGGTCGAGACGATCAGCGGCAGGAAGCCCGAGCCCCACAGGATCCCCATGAACGAAGTCGCGGCCAGAAGCTTGCCCAGCACGACCGAGACGTCCGGAACCGGCGCCGTGAGGAGGAACTCGAGCACGCCGCTGCGCGCTTCCTCGCTGATCATCCGCATCGTCACGAGCGGCGTCATGACCAGGGCCAGGATCCAGAACATCTCGGTGCCACCCAACAGGGCGAGCGCGGCGCGGTGCACGTCGCCGCCCTGACCCGGGAGGTAGACGCTGGTGAACATCAACCCTTGGAAGAGGCTGGCCAGCAGCAACAGGATCCAGGCCAGAGGCTGGAGGAACAGGCCGACGAGTTCGCGCCGGAAGACGATCCAGGTACCGACGATCACGACGGGTCTCCTTCTGCGCGTTCGGCTTCCACGTCGGGCGGCGGTGGCGCCGCGGGTGTCGCGCGCTCGAACGGGTTCAGCGTCGGGGCCGCGGGAGGCTTGGCCCGCGCGAACGGATCGAGCACGTTGGATGCCGCCTTCGGCCCGGACGTGTTCGCTGCCATCGTCGGCGGCACGTTTCGCTGTCCGCCAGCGCCCGAGTCCGGCGCGAGCGCGAGGAGTCCCTGGGGTGCTGCGCTCGCAGCTGCGCGCTCGGGCTGCGCGCCGCCGGCACGTTCCGCGGACGTGCCGAGCGCCGCGCTGGCGGGCTCCTCGCCGAGGACGAGCGCGGCGAACAGGCGCTCGAGCGAAGGCTTCTCCCACGACAGTTCGCGCAGCGCCCAACTCTTCGCCATCGCGAGCGCACCGACGTCCTCGCGCAGATCGCCGTCGCCGCGCACGACGAACTCGGTGTGGATGCCGAGGCGTTCACCGACCTCGACCGACTCGACGCCGGGGAGGGATCCGAGCAGACGCGCCGCGTCCGAGGCGTCGGGCACCGCGGCCTCGACGCGCACGAAGGCCGCCCCACCGCCCAACTCGCGCACGAGGTCCTCGGCGCGGCCGTCCGCCAGGCAGCGCCCGCGGTGCACGATCAGGACGCGCGGACAGATCGCTTCGACCTCGGCCAGGATGTGCGAGGAGAGCAGGACCGTGTGTTCGCTCGCGAGGTCCTGCACGAGTCGCCGCACTTCCATCCGCTGGATCGGGTCGAGGCCGCTGGTGGGCTCGTCGAGGATCAGCACGTCCGGCTCGGGAAGCAGGCTCACGGCCAGACCGGCCCGTTGCCGCAAGCCCCGCGACAGTGCGCCGACGAGCGAGCGCGCGCGGTCCGTGAGCCCCACCCGTTCGAGTGCGCGACCGATGCGTTCGACACGCTCGCCGCGCGGAATGCGGTGCAGCCGCGCCTGGAACCGAAGCATCTCCTCGACGCGCAGTTCCGGGTAGAGCGGGACGTTCTCGGGCAGGTACCCGATGCGGCGCCGCACCTCGAGCGACTGGCGCAGGACGTCGAACCCGCCGATGGTGATGCGACCGCGCGTCGCCGGCAGGAAACCCGCCAACATGCGCATCGTCGTGGTCTTGCCCGCGCCGTTGGGACCGAGGAACCCCACGACTTCGCCGGCCTCGAGGCGGAACGAGAGATCGTCGACCGCGACGTGGGGCCCGAAGCGGCGGGTGAGATTCTGGACTTCGATCACGAGGGTTCGTCGGTCTCGGCTCTGGGGGTCGTCGGGAGCGCGACGGGGAGCGGAAGACGGCCTGCGCGCCGGCCGAATCCGCGGTGTTCGGGAGGGTGCTCGTCGCTGCGGTCGCGAGCGCTCCGCCTAGCCCGAAAGGTAGCCTCGGTCACCGCCGACGCGAGCGCCCGATCCGCGGTTCGATCGGGTTTCTCGACCGCACTCGAGCACCGGCCTCAGTCGTCGCTCTTCGGGCCGTCCTGGAGGTAGCCGAGCCAACGCAGCAGTTCGGCGTCCGCGGCGGTCTGATCGCCCACGTAGCGCTCGGGTTCGAGGCGCGGCGCCGTGGCCTCGAACGCTTCGAGCTCGTCGAACAGCGCCTCGGACAGCTCCAGTCGTTCGGCGGCCAGGTTGGTCCGCTCCAGCGGATCCGCCACCAGGTCGAACAGCCGCGCGATGCCGTTCCGCGCATCCACCACCAGCTTGACCTCGTCGCGGACGATCGAGCGCTTGCGCCCGGGATCCGTCATCGACGTGCGCGACGCGAACTGCGCGCCCGACCAGGGCCGTCCCGCAACAGGGGGCGCGAGCAGGGAGCTGCCGAGCACGCGCGGGTCGGGGTCGGCGCCGAGGACCTCGCGCAGCGTCGCCACGAGATCGGCGTGGGTGGCCGGACGCGCGTCCTCCCGCGGAACCTCGTCCCAACCGTCCGCGTGCGGAGCGACGAGCAGCGGCACGCGCAGGAGCTCGTCGTACAGCTCGTACGGGTGCCCCACTGCACCGTGCTCGCCGAACTCCTCGCCGTGGTCGGCGGTCAGGGCCACGAACCACTCGTCGTCGATCCCGAGTTCGCGCCACAGCCGGTCGAGCTGCTGCTCGAGGTAGGCGATCTCGCTGCGGTAGCAGGCGCGCAGGACCTCGAGGGCCTGCGCGCGCGAGAGACCCGTCTCGCGCGTGACGAGGGTCGCCGTGAACGAGGGCACACGACCTTCGAGCAGGTGGCTGGCTCCCTCTTCGCTCGCAAGGTACGCGTCGAGCGCGGCGCGCGTCGCTGGCGCGAGCTGTTCGTGCGGCCGCAGGAACTCCTCGCGCAGGTGGTACGGACCGTGCGGGTCCATGAAGTGCAGGTACACGAAGGCCTGCGGCGCGCTCTCGAGCTCCGTGCGCCAGTCGAGCAGCCGATCGATGAGACCCGCCGCTTCGAGCGTCGTCGCGCTGGTGTTCTCGAAGTGGTCGAAGCCGCGCGCGAAGCCCTGCTCGACCGACAGGTTCGGGTTGGCAGCGACACCGAAGGTCGCGTAGCCCGCGTCGGCCGCCAGCATCGGCAGCGTGTCGATCGCGCGCGGGATGCGGTCCACCTCGAGCGTGCCGTCGCTGCCCGCCAGGGCCGCCATGCGACCGCGACGCACGCCGTGTTGGACCGGGACGAGGCCGGTGAAGATGGTCGCGGTCGAGGGCGCGGTCCACGACGACGCGGCGCGCGCGTGGGTGAAGTCGAGCGCTCGGGCGGCGAAGCGTTCGAAGAATCGCGGAGCGTCCGTCGTCCGGGCGCTCCCGTCGGGTGCGGCCAGGAAGTCGGCCCGCAACGTGTCGACCACGACCACGAGCACCCGTCGAGGCCCATGGCGGGCGGCATCGGCTCCGCCGCCAAGGGCGCTCCCCCCGTCGTCGCAGGCCGCGCACAGGCCCAGGGCCAGCGCGCACGCGAACAGCGGACGCAGGCGCGCGACCTGGGACAGGAGCTGTCGCCGAGGCGGTCGTCGGGTCGGTTGCGTTCCTGCGCGCTCCATCGCCCCCACTCTACCGGCTCGACCAGCCCGTCCACGACAGTGCGAGACACGTCCGAGCGCTCGCCGCACGGGAGTCACGACGGTGTCCGTCGAAACGCGCGTGGGGCGCGAACCCTGCGGTCCGCGCCCCTCGCACAGCCTCTCGGCAGTGGCTCGCTCGGCATCCGGAGCGGCCACTCCTCGCGTACACCGTCTTGACGGTGTGCACGGGAAGCGTGTCCGCCGCCGGGGGCTCGCTCAGCTCTTGACTTCGAAGTCGGCGTCGACCGGCTCGTCGCTCTCGCTGCCCGAGTTGGCGCCCGACGCGTCGGCGCCGGCCCCCTTCTGCGCAGCCTCTTCGGACTGGGCCTGGGCGTAGACCGCCTCGCCGAGCTTCTGCGCCTTGGCCTGGAAGTCCGCCATGGCCTTCTCGATGGCGGCCTTGTCGTCGCCCTCGGCGGCCTTGGTCAGGGCCACCTTCGCGGTCTCGATGGCCGCCTTGTCGGCGGCGTCCAGCTTGTCGCCGTGCTCCTCGAGCTGCTTGTCGGTCGCGTGCACGGCCTGCTCGACCTGGTTCTTCAGATCGACCAGTTCGCGGCGCTTCTTGTCGCCTTCCGCGTTGGCTTCGGCGTCGGCGCGCATCCGCTCGACCTCTTCCTCGGACAGGCCGGAGGAGGACTCGATCTTGATGGTCTGCTCCTTGCCGGTGCCCTTGTCCACCGCCTTGACCGACAGGATGCCGTTGGCGTCGATGTCGAAGGTCACCTCGATCTGCGGCACGCCGCGCGGTGCAGCTGCGATCCCGTCGAGGGCGAAGCGACCGAGCGTGCGGTTGTCGTTCGCGAACTCGCGCTCGCCCTGCAGCACGTGGATGTCCACCTGCGGCTGGTTGTCGGACGCCGTCGAGAAGACCTGGGTCTTGGAGGTCGGGATCGTCGTGTTGCGCTCGATGAGCTTGGTGCAGACACCGCCGTAGGTCTCGATCCCGAGGCTCAGAGGCGTGACGTCGAGCAGCAGCACGTCGGAGACCTCACCGGCGAGGATGCCACCCTGGATGGCGGCGCCGAGTGCGACGACCTCGTCGGGGTTCACGCTGCGGTTCGGCTCCTTGCCGAAGAGTTCCTTGACGAGCGCCTGGATCGCCGGGATGCGCGTGGAGCCACCGACCAGGATGACCTCGTCGATGTCACCGGGCTTGAGGCCCGCATCGGCCAGGGCCTTGGTGCAGGGACCCTTGGTGCGCTCGACCAGCGGAGCCACCAGTTGCTCGAACTTCGAGCGGCTGAGGGTCTGGGTCAAGTGCTTGGGACCCGTGGCGTCCATCGTGATGAACGGCAGGTTGATGTCCGTCGAGTTGGTCGACGACAGCTCGCACTTCGCCTTCTCGCAGGCCTCCTTGAGGCGCTGCAGAGCCATGGCGTCGTTGCGGATGTCGATGCCCGAGTCCTTCTTGAACTGGTCCGCGACGTGGTTGATCAGGGTCTCGTCGAAGTCGTCGCCACCCAGGTGCGTGTCCCCGTTCGTGGCCAAGACCTCGAAGACGCCCTCCTCGCCGATGTCGAGGATCGAGACGTCGAACGTGCCGCCGCCCAGGTCGTAGATCGCGACCTTGCCGGACTTCTTCTGGTCCATGCCGTAGGCCAGGGTCGCGGCCGTCGGCTCGTTGATGATGCGCTCGACCTCGAGGCCGGCAATCGTTCCGGCGTCCTTGGTCGCCTGGCGCTGGGAGTCGTTGAAGTAGGCGGGTACGGTGATGACCGCGCGCTCGACCTTCTCACCCAGGTAGCTCTCGGCCGCTTCCTTGAGGGCCGACAGCACCATCGCGCTGATCTCCGGCGGACTGAGCTCCTTGTCGTCGATCTTGACCTTGACGAGCTCCTCCGAGCCACCGGTCAGGGCGTAGGGCACGAGCTTCTCCTCCTCGGCCACCTCGGAGTGGCGACGGCCCATGAAGCGCTTGATGCTGAAGATCGTGCGCGTCGGGTTCGTGACCGCCTGACGCTTCGCCGGCGCGCCGACGAGTCGACCGCCGTCGTTCTGGAAGCCCACGACCGACGGCGTCGTGCGACCGCCCTCGAGGTTGGTGATGACCTGGGGCTCGCCGCCCTCCATCACGGCCACGACCGAGTTGGTGGTGCCGAGGTCGATGCCGATGATCTTGCCTTTCTTGCTCATTGCTGATTCGCGAGGTGGTGGGCGGTCCAGGAGGGGCCGCCGGTGGTCCGTGCCTCTTCTCAAAGTCCGTGCCACCAGGCTCATCGGGCGGCACGCGCGGCGTCGCGCGTAGGCCGCGTGCCAATCTGGCAGGGCGCTCCGGACACCGTCCGAGCCGCTGCCAAGTCGGCAGAACCGGTGCTGGCCTCGCTCGCTGGTGAAGAAATTCCTCGTCCAGGAGCCCTGGCGCGCGTCGAGCCCGATTCGAGCCCGACTCCGTGCCGCCCCATCCTCGGAACGGTCCGCAGAACCTCGCTGGCGGCCCGCAGAGGCCGAGAATCGTCACCAACGAGCGGGACCAGCACTCTCAGAGGCCGTACTCGCGGATCTTGCGGTAGAGGGTCCGCTCCCCGATCCCCAGGATCCCGGCGGCCTTCTGCCGGTTGCCTTCGGCGAACGCCAGATTCGCCTCGATCAGCTCGCGCTCGACCTCCTTCAGCGAGCGCCCCGCCAGGGATTCGGTCCCGCCACCGGCCGGCGTCCGCGGCGCCGAGCGGATCGGCTCGGGCACGTCGTCCACGTCGATGACGTCGCTGCGCGCCAGGAGCACCATGTTCTCGACCGCGTTGCGCAGCTCCCGCACGTTTCCCGGCCAGCCGTAACCCATCAGCACCGCACGGGCCTTGGGAGTGATGCCGCGGATCTCGCGCCCGTGTGCCTTGGTCAGCTCGACCAGGAAGTGGTCGACGAGCAGCGGGATGTCGCCGGCCCGTTCGCGCAGGGGCGGCAGGTCGAGGGTGACGACCTTGAGGCGGTAGAGCAGGTCCTCGCGGAACTTGCCGGCCTTCACGCGCTCCTCGAGTCTCTGGTTCGTGGCCGCCACGAGGCGGATGTCGACCTTCTTGACCTGGTTGCCGCCCACCGGCTGCACCTCGCGCAGTTCGAGCGCGCGCAGGAGCTTGGCCTGGGTGTCGAGCGGCATGTCCCCCACCTCGTCGAGGAAGAGCGTGCCGCCGTCGGCGTAGACCATGCGGCCCTCGCTCGCAGCGAAGGCTCCCGTGAAGGCGCCCTTCACGTGACCGAACAGCTCGCTCTCGATCAGTCCCTCGCTGAGTGCGGCGCAGTTCATGGCGACGAAGCGGCGGTCCTTGCGCGGGCTGTTGTTGTGGATGGCGCGCGCCACCAGCTCCTTGCCCGTTCCGCTCTCGCCCAGGACCAGGACGGTGGCCGTGGTCGGACTGACCTGCTTGAGCACGTCGAACACGCGCTTCATCGCGGGCGAGTTTCCGACGAGTCCCTCGAGGCCGTAGCGCTCGTCCAACTGGGCGCGCAGCTCGCGGTTGTCGCGCCGCAGCCGGCGCGTCTCGAGCGCGCGCTCGAGGCGCGTCCGCAGCTCCGACAGCCGCACCGGCTTCTCGATGTAGTCCGACGCGCCGCGCCGCATCGCGTCGACGGCGGTCTCCACCGATCCGTGGCCGGTGACGAGCAGGACGGCGGCCTCCGGCTGAAGGCGGGCGGCGTGCTCGAGCACCTCGAGGCCGTCGACCCCCTTCATCACCAGGTCGGTCAGGATCGCGTCGAACGCGCGGCTGCCCATCGTCTCGATGGCCGTCCGCCCGTCGTGCGCGAGCGTGCACTGGTAGCCGTCCATCTCGAGTCCCTCGGCCAGAGCCTCGGCGTGCCCCTGGTCGTCGTCGACCACGAGCACGGCACCGAGGACGGGTTCCGTCGCTGCGTCACTCACGCCTGTCCTGTGCTGGACGCCGAAGAAGACGACTCCGCACCGCGCGTCAACTCGACGGCGAGTGGGAGCGTGAAGTCGAACGACGTCCCGCGCCCAGGCTCGGAGACCACGCGCATCCGCCCGCCATGGTCCTCGACGATGTGCCGCGTGGTGGCGAGTCCGAGACCCGTCCCCCCCTTCTTGTTCGACCAGTAGACGTCGAAGCAGCGCTCCATCTGCTCGGGCGACATGCCGACTCCTGTGTCCGTGACGGAGACGATCGCGTCCTTCCCGACGCGCTGGACCCGCACCAACAGTTCGCCGCCGTCCGGCATCGCTTCGCGCGCGTTGACGAACAGGTTCATGAGCGCCTGCCGGATCTGGCCGGCATCGACGAGCACGAGCGGCAAGCCGGGCTCGATGTCGACGTGCTGACGGATTCCGGCGGAGTCGTTCTCGGGCTCAACGAAGTCGGCCGTGTCCTGAACCAGGTGACCGAGGTCGAGCGGCGAGCGGTTGACCTCGCTCCGGCGCGCGAACGCGAGGAACTCGCGCACGATCCCCTCGAGACGCTCGACCTCGCGCTTGAGCGTGGTCACGCGCTTGGAGATGCGTGCCTCGCGCGGCCCCGCCGGAGCGCCGCCCGTGGCCGCCGCGCGATCGAGGTCCTCCTCGAGCAGGGTCAGGTTGATCGACATGGTCGAGAGCGGGTTCTTGATCTCGTGGGCCAGACCGCCCGCCAGTCGCGCCAGGAACTTGAGGCGCTCCCGCTCGGGGTCGGGCTCCGGAGGGCGCTCGGCGCCGCTGCGTTCGTCGTTCTCGCTGGCGGTGACCATGGTCGCGTCGCGCCTCACGGACGCTGCCGAGAGCGTAGTCTACGCGTCCACGGCGGCGCACCTTCGGTTCGCGGGCTCCTGGACCGAGGTACCGAGGATCTGGGACCGACGTCGTCGTCATCGAAGTCGTTCGCGCCGACGACCGCGCTCACTCGAAGTCACTGCCCGGCAGCCCCCATGCCCGACGCCATCGAGCCCGTCCCCCTCCCCGACACCGGACCGATCGATCCGGATGTGGTCCGCGCACTCGTGACCGCGTTGGCCACGGGCGGAGTCGTCGGCATCCCGACCGAGACGGTCTACGGCCTCGCGGTGCGCGCGGACGACGAGGCCGCGGTGAAGCGACTCCTCGCGACGAAGGGGTCGGCGCAGCAGCGCGCCTTGACCTGGCACGTACCCGATGCGGGCGCGCTGGCGGACTGGTCGGGGTTCACGGCCCGCGCCAGGCGACTGGCCGCGCGCTACTGGCCGGGTCCGTTGACCATGGTCCTGGACGGTGCCCCGGAGGGCCTCGAGCCGCTCGCGAGCGCAGCGGGCAGCGGCGTGCGCGTCCCGGCCCACGGCGGCGCGCGCGCGCTGCTCGCCGCGTGCCCGTTCCCCGTGGTCGTCAGCAGCGCGAACCGGTCCGGCGCAGCGCCGCTGCTCGACGCCGCGTCGGTGGCTGCGGAGTTCGGCGCCGAGCTCGCGGGCCTGGGCGACGGTGGAACGGCGCGCTCCGGCGAAGCGTCGACGGTCCTGGCGATCGGAACGGGGCGATTCGAGGTGCTGCGCGAAGGCCTCCTCTCCCGCGTCGAGCTGGTGCGCACCGCCGGCCGACGCATCGCGTTCGTGTGCACCGGGAACACGTGCCGCAGCCCCATGGCCGAGACGCTGGCCGCGGACAAGCTGCGCCGCGCTCTCGGCATCGGTGCCGCAGGCGACCTCGGCGAACTCGGTTTCGCGGTCGCGAGCTTCGGCGTGTTCGCGGCGCCCGGAGCACCGGCCTCTGCCCACGCGGTCACCACCATGTCCGAGCGCGGACTCGATCTCTCGCGGCATGGGTCGACGCACGCCGCCCCCGAGGCCCTGTCCACGTTCGACGAGATCTACGGACTCACGCGCAGCCACGTGCAAGCCATCGTCGGCGCCCTGCCTCCGCGGCTGGCCGAACGGGTCGCGCTCCTCGACCCGCGCGGGTCGGACGTGGCCGATCCGGTCGGCGGCTCGCTGCTCGACTACCGCGCCTGCGCGGAGCAGATCGAAGCCGCGCTCGACCTGCGTCTCGCCGACTGGGTCTGAGCTCCGAACGCGCGAACGACCTCACCCGGACGCGGCCCACGCGGACGACCCACGCGGACGAGCCCCCAAGACGTCGCACGCGCTCGGCGTTCGGTCAGTCGCCGTTCTCGGCGCTCGCGAGAACGCGCCACACCCCGGCGGGCTCGGCGCACTCGACGATCGCGTCGCGCACCTCTTCGCGCGACAACAGGCGCGCGATGTCGGCCAGCGTACTGATGTGCTGGAGCTTCTGGTTCCGCGGCACGAGCAGCAGCACCACCATCGTGGTGGGCTGGGCGTCGATGGCGTCGAACGCGAGCCCGGTGCTCGACTTCACCACGCCGAAGGCTCCGACCAACCGATCGAGCCCGTCCACCGCGGCGTGCGGGATCGCTATGCCGCGCTCCATGCCGGTGGACATCGAGCGCTCGCGCGCCAGAACGGCCTCGCGGTAGGCCCCGAGCTGTCCCGCGGGGACGTGCCCCGCGGCATCGATGTGCCGGAGCAGGACCTCGATCGCGTCCCACTTGTCCTTCGCGACGAGCGGAAGCACCACGTCGTCGTCCGAGAGCAGATCGGTGAAGCGTGTCAGCATGGTCAGGTCTTGGACCCTTCCACGACGGCGGGCCCGTCCGCTCGCGCGGCATCGGTGGTGGAAGTCGCGGTGTGCGTTCCGTCCGCCGACAGCTTGCGGACCCCGATGGCGCGCGCCAAGGGGATCGCCGTCATTCCGACGACCAGCGTCAGGAGCGCACCCATCTTGGCCTCACCCTGGAGCTCGGGTCCGAAGATCCGCACGGGGTAGGCCTGGGTCGCCACGAAGAGCGCCACCGTGAGCCCCAGACCCGCGACGTACCCGGCGAGCACCACTTCGCGCAGGCCCATGCCGTCGGGAAGGCGCAGGCCCATGAGGCGCGCACCGAAGACGAAGAGCGGGACGCCGATGATCTTGCCCCCGATCAGGGAGCCGGCGATCAGGATGCTCAGCCATCCGAAACTCGACATCTGGACCCCGGCGTTCGCGAAGGCGAAGAAGAAGAGACCGAAGTCCACGAACGGCTTGAGCGTGTGCTCGAAGTCGTCGAGCGGCGAGTGGCGGTGTGGATCCCCCACCAGCTGCTCCACCGGATCGTCCTCGTCGGCCAGCGCGCGCGGCGAAGGTCCGGGCAGGAACGGAACGACGGCGCACAGAGCCAGAGCGGGATGGACGTGCGCGTTGAACAAGCCGATCCAGGCCAGTGGACCGCCCAGAAGGACGTACAGCCACCAGCGCCGCACGCCGCGTCGGCGCAGCCACCAGCTGACGAGAGCCGCCGCCGCGACCAGCGCCAGCCACAGCGGCTGGACCGGCAGGGCGGGGTCCGGATAGACCACGGCGATGATGACCAGGCCGATCGCGTCGTCCCCCACGGCGAGCAGCAGCAGGAACTTGACCGGCGCGCGCCCGCGTCCGAACACCTGGCGCGCCACGAGCCAGGCCAAGGCGATGTCGGTCGCCGTCGGGATGCCCCACCCGATCGCGATCACTCCGAAGGACGGGTCCAGGGCTCCCGGCGCGCGCTCGATGGCGTAGATCCGCATCAGCTCGTCGAACGCCCCGAATCGGTAGAGGGCGTAGCCGGCGCCGAAGTAGACGATCACCGGCACGAGCACGCCGCCCACCGTGGCCAGGAGAGGCGTCAGCGCCTTCGACGGCGGGTTGAGACTGCCCCCCGGAAGAGCCGAGTGAGCGATCTCCTTGGCCGCGATCCCGAAGAACAGGACCATGAACACGTCGTCGATCAGGAACTTGAGATCGACGGGGTGTCCGTGCAGCTCCACGCCGTGCCCGAACGGAGTCAGGTGCAAGATCGCCGCGTAGGTCTCCGGGAAGAGGTTCGCGACGAGCAACGCCGCCACCACTCCGAGGAGCAACGGCAGCATGAGCTCCTGGATCTTGGCCAGCAGCGCGCTGCTGGCCGGGGGCGGGGAATCGGACATCCAGGGGGGAAGACGGGGAGGGAGCGGCCAGGCTACCAGCGCTTTCGGCCCGGGACCCGGGTTCGCGGCGGCTCCCCGCGAGCGGGATGCCGTTCGCCGCGGACCGGACCGGCAGCGGGACGCGCGCTCGACGCGGGCAGGTGGAACGGGTCGAAGGGTCGCTCGAGCGGACGCGGGCGACGTGGGGGATCGCGCGGCGGCGCGCGGACCCACGGTGGCCGTGCGTCGCGACCGCTCGGCCCGATCCAGGTCCCTACCCGGTCCGGCCTTGGAGTTTCTCGACCGGCCGCGCCTCCAGCGACGGGAAGACTCGACTCCGGGTGATCGGAGGCGGGCCGACGGGCGGTAGCCTTGCCCGCTGCACGGCCCCTGGGGCCGACGTCTCCCCCCTTCCTCCCCAGGAAGATGATGCCCCCGCCGGCGTCCTGCCCTGGCGACGACCCCTCACGAGCCCCCGATCCTCCGCGCCCCACGGCCCGGACCCGGCCTCGGGGAGGAACGCTCCGGCGTCCCTTCCTGCGAGTCCGAGGTCGTCACCCGTCACCGGGGAACACCGCGAACACTCGGGGTCGATCGACCCACCACTCATCCCTCCCGCACGAGCCCATGATCCTCCGACTGTCTCTGACGCCGCTCGGCCGCACCGCCCTTCGCCTCGGTGCCAGCCTCGCCCGCGCCGGCGCCGCGCTGCTCGCGACCGCGGTCGTCGCGGGCTCCCTCGCCGGGAGCGCGCAGGCTCAGAACCCGAACCGAGCTGGCGCCGGCGGCGCCGCGGCGGACGAGCCGGCTCCGATCGCCCGGGACGGTGACTTCTACATCGTCAACTTCTCGGAAGACGAGAACACCGGCCTCACGCTGCTCGACTTCGTCAAGAACTGCGAGCGCGCGACCGGTCTCAACTTCGTCGTGACGAAGGACACGGTGGCGGTGCTGAAGCAACAGACCGTGCGGATGTACGGGACGAAGCGCATCCCCAAGGACGAGTTCTACTCGTTCTTCCAGATCGTGATGTTCATCAACGAGTTCGCGTGCGTCGAGGTCGGACCTCCGCCGCTCACCGTGATCGTCATCCAGAGCCTGGCCCAGGGACGCGGCGCGCAGAACAGCATCTCGAGCAAGGCGACCTACGTCCTGCCCGACGACCTGTCCGACTGGGCCGACCGCCCGGCGACGCTGATCACGACCGTGCTCACGCTGCCGAACTCGGACGCGCGCGCGCTGGCGAACTCGCTCCGCGCCCTGGCCGGGACGAACACGAACCAGAACATGCTGCCCGCGGGCATCCACAGCCTGATCCTCACGGGCTTCGGCAGCAACGTGTACGAGTTGGCGCAGCTGCTCTACCTGATCGACGAGAGTTCGGCGATCGAAGAACCGGCGCCACCGATCTTCGACCGCATTCCACTCCAGGAGGCCGCCGCTTCCGACGTCCAGACGATCGTCGAGGAGTTGCTGCAAGCCAGCCAACAGCTCGAGGAGGCGGCCCGTGCGGACGCCGGTGAACAGGCGCAGCCGCGCGCGCGCAACAACGTCATCGCCAAGATCCTGGTGGAGGCGCGCACGAACTCGCTGGTCGTCATGGCCATGCCGGACGACATGGCGCGCATCAAGGACCTGATCGCCCGTCTCGACACCGAGGTGCTCGAGCCCGAGCGCAACTACCACATCTACCAGCTCGAGAACGTCGCGGCCCAGGACATGGCCCAGACGCTCGAGAACTTCCTGGACGACGCGCGCAGCGTCACGGCCCTGCCGGGCGCCACGGGCGGCCAGAACCGCCAGGCCCAGAACAACTCGGAAGACGTCGTCGTGGTGCCCGAGCGCATCTCGAACAGCCTCATCATCGCGGCCAACAAGACGCGCTACGCCGAGGTCGTCGAACTGATCCGCACGCTGGACCGCCGTCAGGACCAGGTGTTGATCGAGACCGCGCTGGTCGAGCTGGCCAGCAACAACTTCGTCGACATCGGCATCGAACTCGGCCTGGCCGACCTGCCCACCGGCGCCGGCACCGGCGGCTTCGGCGTCACGAACTTCGGACTGTCGACCCTGCAGGACCTGGACAACGACGGGGTCTTCGACACCCGCGTGCCGAACCAGGCCACGGGCATCACCGCGGGCATCATCGACGGGGACAACTTCTCCCTGCCGTTCCTGCTGCGCATGATCCAGGAGCGCACCGACTCGAACGTGCTGTCGGTCCCTTCGATCCTGGTCAACAACAACGGTGAAGCCGAGATCGGCATCCTCGACGAGGTGCCCTTCACGCAGATCACGACCGGTGGAGCCGGCAACCAGACCCAGGAGAACTTCGCCGGTTACGAGGAGGCGGGCATCAATCTGAAGATCTCCCCGTCGATCTCGGCCTCGCGCTACCTGCGCCTGAACGTCGAGCTCGAGGTCTCGAACTTCATCGGCCCGTCGTCCGGCACCGCGATCCCGCCCCAGCGGGTGACGCGCAACCTCAAGACCACGGTCAACGTCCCCGACGGCGACACGATGGTCATCGGCGGCGTCATCACCGACAACTCCTCCCTGACGCGGCGCGCGACGCCGTGGCTCGGCGAGCTGCCCATCATCGGTGCCCTGTTCCGCCGCGACGCGGACACCCAGGACCGTCGCACGCTGTACTTCTTCGTCACTCCGCACATCCTCCAGGACAAGGACTTCGCCGATCTGGCCGAGTACTCGCACGGGATCCAGATGCGCGCGGCCGACGTCATCGGCGCCGACCGCCTGCGGATCATCGATCCGGACTTCGGCGCCAGCGAGGACAGCGAGGAGCTCGAGGCCTTCAGCATCCCGCTCTGGCGTTCGGCTCCGGGTGGCGAGACCAACATGCAGGACATCGGCATCACGCCCGACGAGCGGGACGCGCTCCTGACGCCGGACGCGGACAGTGAGGACGACACCGACGCCGTCGGTGTCGAGATCTCGAACTCCTGATCGATCGCGCTCGACCGCGCCCCCACCGGAACCTGAGCCGACCATCTGTATGACGAACGTCGCCGATCTCCTCGTCGAACGCGGACTCTCTCGCGAACGCCTCGAAGAATGCCGCCGAGCCGCGGCTACGACGGGCGAGTCGCTCGACCGTGTCATCATCGCGAAGCAGTACCTCTCGGAAGAGAAGGTGCTCGAGGCCTACGCGGGCATGCTCGGCTACGAGTACCTCGAGAGCCTCGAGGACGTGCGCCCGCCCAGCAGCTTCGTCAACGAGGTGCCGGTCCAGTTCTCGCGCAACTACAGCCTGATCGCGATCGAGACGGGCCCGGACGACGTGCTGCGCGTCGCCACGTGCAACCCGCTCGACCCGAACCCGCTCGACGAACTGTCGGCGATGCTCGGCGTCGAGGTGGAGCCGGTCCTGGTGCCCGGACAGGCGATCAACACGGCGATCGCCCGGGCCTACCGCCACAAGGCGGACGGTGTCGACGAGGCGCTCGCCGACGTCGAGGAGGACGCGGACATCGCCGGGATGGCGAAGCAGATCGAGGACGTCGAGGACGTCCTCGACGTGTCCAACAAGGCGCCCATCATCAAGCTGGTGAACACGATCATGTTCCAGGCTCTGAAGATGCGGGCCTCGGACATCCACTTCCACCCGTTCCCCGAGCGCACCCAGGTTCGCCTGCGCATCGACGGCATCCTCTACGACATGGACTCCATCCCCCGCAAGGCGCACGAAGCGATCGTGAGCCGCGTGAAGGTGATGGGCAAGATGGACATCGCCGAACGGCGTCTGCCCCAGGACGGTCGCGCGTCGATCCGACTGGGCGAGGGCGAGGTCGACGTGCGTATCAGCACGGTGCCGACCTCCGACGGCGAGCGCATCGTGATGCGACTCCTCGACAAGACGTCGAAGCTGTACACGCTCGAGGAGATCGGCCTGGACCCCGGCAATCGCAAGATGCTCGAGGAGTTCTGCGCCTACACGTCGGGGATCATCCTCGTCACGGGCCCCACGGGTTCGGGCAAGACGACGACGCTCTACGCCGGCCTCACGCAGATCGACACGACCCAGAAGAACGTCCTCACGATCGAGGATCCGGTCGAGTACTCGCTGCCCGGCATCAGCCAGGTGCAGGTCGCGACCAAGAAGGGCCTGACGTTCGCGTCGGGACTGCGCTCGTTCCTGCGTCAGGACCCGGACGTGATGATGGTCGGTGAGATTCGAGATCTCGAGACCGCCGAGGTCGCCATCCGGGCGGCGCTCACGGGTCACCTGGTTTTCTCCACCGTGCACACGAACGACGCGGCCAGCACGATCGCGCGGATGGTGGACCAGGGCGTCGAGGCCTACCTCGTCTCCTCGTCGCTCGTCCTGGTGATCGCCCAGCGACTGGTGCGGACGATCTGCAAGTCGTGCCGCACGCAGACCGACATCACGCCCGAGTGGCACGCGAAGCTGACGAAGATCGGCATCACGCCGGACCAGCTCGACGGTCAGATCTCGGTCGGCGCCGGTTGCGACGACTGCTACCACACCGGGTATTCCGGGCGGACGGCGATCTACGAGTTCCTGCCCGTCGACGAGGTCCTGCGCACGCAGATCATGGAAGGCGCCACGGCCAGCGTCATGCAGTCGAGCGCGATCAAGCGCGGCATGCTGACCCTGCGCATGGACGGCGTGAAGAAGGTCCTCGAGCGCAAGACGACGCCCGACGAGATCCTGCGCGTCACCCAGTCCGACATCACGCTCTCGGGCGAGTAGTCCACCGGGCCCTTCGAACCACCGAACGCTCCGCTCCATCCACGACCGATGCCGATCTACGAGTACAAGGCCTACGCCGAGGGCGGCGGAACGAAGTCGGGCGTCATCGACGCCGACTCCGCGAAGGACGCCCGCATTCGGCTGCGCCGTGAGAAGCTGCTCGTCAGCCAGATCCGCGAGTCCGGTCGCCGTGGCCCCAAGAAGAAGGGAGCTGCGAAGGCCAAGGCCGGCTCGTCGAAAGCGAAGGAAGAGGCGCGCGGACCGAACTTCTACCACCGTTATCTCGAGTACCGCCGCTCGACGCAGAACGGCGCGGTCGGCCGCGACGCCGAGCTCGTCTCGGCCATCACTCGCCAGCTGGGCACGCTGCTGGGCGCGGGCATTCCGTTGACCGAGTCGCTGAAGGCGATCATCGACCAAGCGGAGAGCAAGCGGACCGAGACCCTGTTCCGCGAGCTGCGTGAGAGCATCACCCAGGGCTCGTCCCTGGCCGACGCACTGGCGACCCACCCCGAGCTGTTCAGCGAGCTCTACGTGAACATGGTGCGCGCGGGCGAGGCCACCGGTCAGGTGGACATCGTGCTGACGCGCCTGGCCGACTTCCTGCAGTCCCAGCGGGCGATGCAGCGCAAGGTCGTCTCGGCCCTCACCTACCCGCTGATGATGCTGGGCCTCGGCGTCATCGTGGTGGGCATCCTGATGACGGTCG
Organism: Rohdeia mirabilis; assembly: GCA_007750655.1. GTDB lineage: Bacteria > Planctomycetota > UBA1135 > UBA1135 > Rohdeia > Rohdeia mirabilis. The sequence goes on along the minus strand of CP036290.1, from coordinate 2,456,300 downwards.
TGGTCCCCAAGATCACGGCCATGCTGCTCGATTCGGGGCAGGAGCTCCCGGCCACGACCCGGACCCTGATGACCCTGAGCGAGTGGGCACAGAACTACTGGTGGGTCGTGCCCATCGCGATCCTCCTGATCACGACCTTGATGGGGCGCGTCTACCGCACCCGGAAGGGCCGCCTGCGGATCGACCGGGCTCTCCTCAGCGCCCCCATCTTCGGCGAACTGCTGCGCAAGCGCGCCGTCTCCCGCTTCACGCGCACCCTCTCCACGCTGCTCTCCTCCGGAGTCGCCGCCGTCCAGGCCCTCGAGATCACCACCAAGGTGGTCGGCAACCGCGTGATCGCGGACGCCACGGAGATGATCCGCGACCGTATTCTCGAAGGCACCGACATCGCCACGCCGCTCCAGCAGTCGCGGGCATTCCCGGCGGTCGTGGGCTACATGGTCGCTGTCGGTGAGCAGTCGGGTGAGCTCGAGACCATGCTCGACCGTATCGCCGACGCGTACGACGAAGAGGTCGAAGTGGTCTCCGAGCGAGTCCTCTCCGTCCTCGAGCCGATCATGATCGTGGCGCTCGCCGTCGTGGTCGGTTTCATCGTCCTCTCGATCATCCAGCCGATCCTGCAGGTCGGCGCCCTGAACTGACCCCGGTTCCACGGCGGACCCCCGAGTCGGGGCAGCCCCGCTGGAACGGCCCTCACACCACCATGAAAGTCACACACTCGAAAGGCCGCCGCGGCGGCTTCACGATCGCCGAGATGATGGTCGTCATCGTCATCATCGGTCTGCTCGCCACCCTGGTCGTGCCGCGTCTCGGAGCGTTCTTCGGTCAAGCCCAGTCCACTCGGGTCAAGGCCGACATCACGGGCATCATGACCGCGCTCGAGAGCCACAAGATGACCAACGCCGGTCAGTGGCCCGAGTCGCTCGACGAACTGATCAACCCGCCCGGCGGCGGCGAGGGATTCCTCGCGCGCATCCCGAAGGACCCCTGGAACGAGCCCTACCAGTACGAACCGCCGCAGCCTGGCTCCGGCGGCAAGCCCCGCGTGTTCACGCTCGGCTCGGACAAGGCCCCCAACGGTGAAGGCGAAGCCGCCGACATCTCGAACTTCGACCTCTTCGGCGACGAGGATCGCTGATCGCGGTGCACGGACGCGGCACAGCCCGGCGGTCCGTCCCGGGGTGCGCGACGCGTCGCGCGCCCAGGACCGGCCGTGGTGGCTTCTCGATGATCGAGCTGATGGTCGTGGTCGCGATCATCGGCCTCATCGCGAGCATCGTGACCGTGTCCTGGGAGGCGATCCTCCCGCGTGAGTCCCTCTCGGCCGAGGTCCGCCGGCTGTCGAACATGATCCAGACCGCGCGCTCGGAGGCGATCTCGCGTTCGGCCGAGTACCAGATCGTCTACGACCTCGGCAGCCGCGAGTACTGGATCCTCCCGCCATTCGGCAAGGAGGGAAACTACGAGCCGGACCCCGAGCAGCGCGAACCGCTCATGCGCCACCAGCTGGCGGACGACCTGCGCTTCTACAGCATCGAGATCGACGGCGACGAGTTCGCCGCGGACGAGCAGGTCTTCGTGCGCTTCGACGCCGTCGGCTCGTCCAACGCGCACACGGTGGTCCTCGAGCAGCGCGCCGATCCCCCCATCCAATCGACCATCGAAGTCCTGCCCCTGACGGGACTGATCCGCTTCCACCCGGGCATCTACGAGCGCGAAGAGCTGGACGACGGAGACTTCGACTCATGAGGTCCATCGTCCGCACCCCCACTCGCCCCGCATCGGCGAGCGGTTTCACCCTGGCCGAGGTCGCGGTGACGATCGTCATTGTCGGCATCGCGTTGGTCCTCTTGATCCAGGGCCTCGGCGGCGCGAAGGCCCAGGCCTACTACACGCGCAACCTCAAGCTCGCGGACCAGCTCGCTCGCATGACGCTCGGCGAGGTTGCGGCCGGCCGCTACGCCGAGGACGCGGAGTTCGGCATCGAGGGCAGCTACGCGAGCGAGGACTACCCCGAGTTCACGTACGAGGTGTTCTTCGGTGAGGAGAACTTCCCGAGCGACGACGGCTCGCGCGGGAGCGACGGCCGCCACGACTCGTGGACCTACCAACGCGAACGCGATCTCGAGCGGCGGGAGATCGAAGAGCGCAACGACACGACCAATCGCGCGGGCGAGGACGACGAAGAGGAACCGCGCGAGCCGTACCAGGAGATCATGGTGCGCGTCTCCTTCCCAGCGTCGCGCGAGTACGCGAACCACCGCGACGTCCGCGCCTGGATCCCGTGGGACCAGGTCTACGGGCCCGAGGAAGAGGACGAGAGCTCGGGCGCCGGCTCGGGAGCCGGGAACGGACAGGGCAACGGATCGAGCGGGAGCTCGGGATCCACAGGGGGTCGCTCGAGCGGCACCTCGGGCGCTCGGAGCCGCTGAGCCGACCGATCACACGACGAACGACCACATCACGGCGAACGACCATGCACACCGAGACCACGAACGAACGACGAGAACGGGCACGCCGACGACGTCACACACCGCCGAACGCGAGCCGTTCCGGCTTCACCGTCGTCGAGGTCCTGGTCGTGATGGTGATCATGTCGACCATCCTCGTGTCGATCACCCAGGTGCTCTCGGCCGCGCGCGAGACGCGCGACATGGTGCACAGCATGCGCGAGACGCAGCTCGCCGGGCCGGCGATCCTCGACCTCGTCGAGAACGACCTGCGGGGGCTCCTGACCTACTCCATGCGCCCGAGCGGCGTCCTGCGAGTCACCTCGCTCGAGCTGAAGAGCGTGAACGCGGACCGGATCGACATGCTCACCACGACGAACAGCAAGCTGTTCGAACTGGGCGAGACCCGCGCCCTGCGAGCCGACTTCAACGAGGTCGGATACATGCTGCGCGAACGGCCCGGGGACCCCTACTTCCTCGAGCTCTACCGCCGCGAGGGCTACGCCGCGGACGAGGAGCCGTTCAAGGGTGGCCGTTACTCGTTCCTCCACGACCGCGTCCTGTCCTTCCAGGTGCTCGTCTACAGCGAGGACGGCCCCGACGCGGAGGCCCTGGACGACTGGAACCTCGAGTCCGAACCCAACAACGAGCTGCCGCTGCGCATCGAGATCGAACTGGAGATCGAGATGACGCCGAGCCTCATCACGGGCACCCAGCTCACGGGTCAGAGGAAGGTGAAGTACAAGCGCTCGTTCCGCCTCGGCAATCCGCTGCTCCTCTCCTTCCAGACCGAACCCGTCGCACGCATCCCCGATCTGCGCCCCCCGACCGACACGGGAACGGGCTCGGGCGTCGATCTCGCGGGCGACTCGCCCTTCGGCGGCCTCGGCGGGGGCAACGGTGCTCTCAACGTCCAGGGCTTCGACGAAAACGGAACGATCGATTTCGACGCCTCGGGCAACAACCCGTTCGGTGGCGCCCAGAGCGACACGATCAGCGACGACGCCCAGAGCATCATCGACCTCTTCCAGGGGGCCGGTGGCGGCGGCGGTGGCGGCTGACCGGAGGGCTGACCGGAGGGCTGACGGCAGCGCTCGACCGACGAAGTCCGCGCCGCGCAGCGTGCCTCACGATCGAGCACGTGCGCGGCGCGCCTTCGATCAGGTGGGTGTGGGCGCACCCGCCGATCGACTCTGGCCCAAGAGACCTCGTGTTCGCTGTCGCCGGTGCGCTCAGTCGAGCGAGCGCCCGAGGAACTCGCGCCCGCCCAAATAGGGTCGCAACGGCGCGGGGACGTGCACGCGACCGTCGGCCTGCTGGTGGTTCTCGAGCAGCGCGATCAACATCCGCGTGCTCGCCGCCACCGTGTTGTTGAGCGTGTAGCAGTGTTGCACCTTCCCGTCGGCGTCGCGGTAGCGCATGTTCAGGCGCCGGGCCTGGAAGTCGTGGAACCGCGAAGCACTGTGCGTCTCGCCGTACCCCTCGCGCGAGGGCATCCAGGTCTCGATGTCGAACTTCTGGATCTGGGGCTGACCGAGGTCGCCACCGCACACGTTGACGACGCGGTACGGCAGGTCGAGCGCCTGCAGAACCTCCTCGGCGTTCGCCAGGATCGACTGGTGGTGCGCGATGCTGCCCGCCTCGTCGGCCACGTCCACGACCACTTGCTCGACCTTCAGGAACTGGTGGACGCGGTACAGACCGCGCGTGTCGCGCCCGTACGTCCCTGCCTCGCGGCGGTAGCAGGACGACATCGCGACGTAGCGCTTGGGAAGCGCCGCGAGATCGAGGATCTCGCCCGCGTGCAGCGCGGTGACCGGCACTTCCGCCGTCCCCACCAGACACAGGTCGTCGCGCTCGTCACAGCGGTAGGCCTGGTCCTCGCCGCCGGGGAAGTAGCCGGTTCCCACCATCGTCTCGTTGCGCACGAGCGTGGGGACCGAGACCGGCACGAACCCCTTCGCGACCATGTGGTCGAGCGCGAAGCGCATCACGGCGCCCTCGAGCAGCGAGAGATCGCCGAAGAGGATGTAGTTGCGGCTGCCCGAGATGCGGCCGGCCGACTCGATGTCGATCCAGCCCTGGGCCTCGGCCACGGCGATGTGGTCCTTCGGCTCGAAGTCGAAGGTGGTCGGCGTGCCCCAGGTCCGCAGCTCGACGTTGTCGCTGTCGTCGACGCCTTCCGGGACCTCGTCCGCCGGCACGTTCGGAACGGTCAGCAGCAGGCGATCCAGCTCTTCGCGGCAGACCGATTCGAGGTCCTCCAAGGCCTTGAGCTCGACCTTGACGGTCTTCTGCTCCTCGAGGAGGCGCGCGCGTTCGTCCGGCGTGGCCTTGGCGATCAGCTTGCCCGCCTGCTTCTGGATGTTGCGCAGCTCGTCCAGCCGCACCTGGCGACTGCGGGAGCTCTCGTCGAGTTCGAGAATGCGATCGATGTCGACCGCGATGCGCTTCTTGAGCGCACCGGCCTTCACGACCTCGGGCTCGCGGCGAATCCTCTTGATGTCCAGCACGGCGACGGTGGGGCCCGGATCGCGAGCGCCCGATTCAGGGTGTATGCGGTCGAACGTGCGTGCCCCGGCGGGCCTGCACGCGTCCCTTCGAGTCCCCGGTCCGGCCGGAGTTCACTCGAGATCGGAGTCTATCCGACCGAAGAGCGGGTTCTTGCGTTCGTGGAGTCGCACTTCGACATCGTCCCCCAACTTGTTCTCGAGAATCTTGTCGAGGGGCGTCCAGGCCGCGGCCCAGCCGTCGCCGTCGAAGTTGCTGATCCCGCTCACGCTGTCGATGAGTTCGAGCTGACCGACCTGGGTCCACGAGCTGCTCCCCGTCTTGCGGAGGTGGACCTCGGGCGCCGTCCGGCAGTTCCAGAGCAAGTGGTAGTGCTCGCCGCCGACACCTACGACGTGCACCGACTCGCCCCGGATTCGAACTCCGTCGGGCACGAACGCCGATGAGAAGTCGTAGCCGAAGGGACCGCCGAGTTGGATCCTCGTCTGTTCGCCGGCAGTCACTTCGAACGACGGACTGTCGCCGGTCACCATCAGCGCCTTCGCATCCTTCTCGCGTACCACTCCCGTGTACACGTGGTACGAGCCGACCGGGACCTCGACCGACTTGCCGGCCTCCAGGGAGAAGAAGAGGCCCGATCCAACGCCGTCGCCGCGAACGACGACCCACTCCAGATCCGCTCCCTTGTAGTCCAGGCGGAGTTCTCCGACCGGCATGTCGACGACCGGCGAGACGTTGAACTTCCGGCCGCCGGCGAGCGTCTCGATGCGATACCAGTCCTTGCCCACGCGCATGATCTCGCTGAAGGGCTCGGCGACCTTCGACTTGCCGACGAAGACACCGTCGAAACTGGGCCTGAAGACTCCACGCGGTAGACCGTTCACGCCGCGGTCGGCCACACCTGCCCCGAACACCCCGTCGAGGTTGTCGTCCGTGACGGTGATCGCGTCCTTCCCGATGCTGAACGTCGAACCGGCGGTGGGCCGCAGGTAGACGGTCATCGAATCAGGGGTCGGCTTCAGATTGCAGCGGAAGCCGAGGAACTGCCCCTCGACCTCGCCGACCCGCGCGACGAAGGTGTAGTCGTAGGCGCTGCTTCCGCTCCCGACCTTGGTGGTGATCACCTGCGGCTCGGTCGTGAGTTCGTAGAAGCGCGCCCCGCCTTCCTCGTCGGTCACCACGATCGACAGATCGCCCTGTCGCTCGATCCGCGGCCCCCCACTCGCGCCCGGCAGCGTCGCAGAGCTCCCGATCGAGGTCAATCGGATGGACTCCCAGGTGGGGTAGTCGGCATCCCACCCGAACTGCAGCCGAGCGCGCTTCTTGACGTCGTCAAAGGTCTCGGCCTCGGCCCTCGCTTCGAGCGCGGCTCCGAACGTGAAGGGCAGACGGCTGCCTTCCTCCTTCTTGGCCTCGGGGCCCTCGCTCGCGCCCCCCTTCTCGATCGCGATCTCGAGCGTCGAGACCCGCGTGCGCGTGTCCCGGTGCTGAGCGTCGCCGATGTCGAACTTGTTGCAGGCGTCGAGCGCCTTCTTCAGGTACTCGAGCTCACGCGTCGGGCTGGCTGCTTCTTCGCGCACGGCGCGCGGGCTGAAGGCGTCGCCGGCGAAGACCCAGGCGCGCGACGCGTGGTACATGTCGCCCAGGTCGTAGAAGGACTGGCCGACCGCGTCGAGACTCGCGCCGATCTCCTGCAGCGCCGCGTCGCGCTCCGAGTCGGTTGCCTCTCCGCGCTTGCGCAGGTAGTCGGCGGTCACTCGGCGGTAGGTGTCGAGGACTTCGACCCGGGAGCGACGCTCGTCGTCCGTCAGCTTCTCGAAGTAGCCCAGAACGTTGTCGCCGAAGCCGGTGTTGAAGGAGTCGCCCCAGGCGCGCGAGATCGAGTCGTAGAGCTTCGCCTGCTCATCGTCGGGCGTGTGGGTGATGGCCGACGCGAGCTCGAACATCCAGTAGGCCACCTCGGACGTGTGATCCTTCGCCACCCGCGCCATGCCCTTGCGGTCGCCGATCTTGTAGGCGCGCATGAAGTCGTCCTTGTAGTCGCGGACGACGGCTGCTCGCCGACCGGCACCGGGCTCGAGGACGGCGGCGACGCCGGGCTCGTCGAGAGCGGCGCGGCGCTCCGGCTGGACCTCGCCCGTCGTCCTCGCGAGGACGGCCGGGAGGACCAGGAGCGCGGGAACGGCGACGAACAGGGGCGTGAGGATCGGCGTCTTCATGGGTGGGTCGTGCGGTGCGGGATCCGCGATACCGGCCAGGACGAGCAGTGTAACCAGGCCGGCAGGGCAGGCCACGGACCCAACCCGCGGCGCGGGGCGCGCTCAGGGGCCTGCGGCCCGGACGGCGAGTCCCGAGCGCCTGCGCTCAGCGACCGCCCTTCGACTTCCGCTCGCTCATGCGCTTGAGGAAGTCCCGCTCGCGCGGAGAGAGCGACTGGATGCCTTCGCGACCCACGCGAGCCAGGAGCTCGTCGAGTTCCTGCTCGTCGTCGGCGAGAGCGCGTTCGCGGCGTCGCTTCAGCGCGAGCTCGACTCGCCCGCCCCAGTCGACCCAGATGAAGTTCTTGCGCACGGCGAGGAAGCCGAACAACGCTCCGCCGATGTGGGCGAAGTGGTCGACCATCGGCATCCCCTGGCCAGCGAGGATCTGCACCGCGGGGAAGAAGTCCCTGGCCACCACGATGACCGCGAACACCCACAGGGGCAGCGGGATGAAGATGAAGATCATCGTCGCCCGCGGGTGGAACGTGGCCGCGGCCAGCGTGGCGGCCACGGCTGCGCCCGAGGCTCCGATGGTCGGGATCGTAGCGCCCACGATCTCCATGAGCAGGACGCTCGCCACCCCGCCCGCGATCGTCCCCGCCGCGAGGAACCACGCGAAGCGCCGCGAACCGACGGTGCCCTCCACCATCGTCCCGAAGAAGTACAGGATCAGGCAGTTCCACAGCACGTGCGTGAAGCCGCCGTGGAGCAGTCCGTAGGTGAGCAGCTGCCAGACCGGGAAGTACGGCGGTGCGTCGAACCACATGCCGTGGTTCAGGCCGAGCCACTCGACCAGGACGTACTCGACCTCGGGCGCGGCGAGTCCGAGGATCCACTGCACGAGGAAGATGCCGCCGAGCACGATCAGCACCCACTTCACCACCGGGGTGAGCGGGGGGAAGGACACGCCACCACCGGACGGCATCGATTCGCGAAGAGCGTTCACTCGGGGCATCCTAGCGGCACGGTCGAGGCCCGAGGCGCCGCGGCGGGCCCGGGAGTCGGTGCCGTCACGCCTGCGGGACCGGGCGAGCGGCCAACAGCGATCAAGCGCTGGTGCGTCCGCGCCTGTTCGCCGCCGCCGTGGCCGTGTTCGAGAGCAGCATCGCGATCGTCATCGGCCCGACGCCACCGGGCACCGGCGTCACCCATCCGGCCCGAGCATGCGCCTCTTCGAAGTGCACGTCCCCCACCAGGCGCCCGGCCCCGTCGGCGGTTTCGACGCGATTGATGCCCACGTCGAGCACGGTGGCCCCCGGGGCGATCCAGTCGCCGCGAACGAGTTCGGGGCGCCCCACCGCGGCGACCAGGATCTGCGCCTCGCGACAGACGGCGGCGGGATCGGGCGTGCGGCTGTGGCAGATCGTGACCGTGGCGTTCCGCGCGAGCAGCAGGGCCGCGATCGGCTTGCCGACCAAGAGCGAACGACCGAGGACGACGGCGCGCTTCCCAGCGATCTCGATACCGCTGCGATCCAGCATCTCGATGCAGCCGGCCGGCGTGCACGGAACCAGACCCGGTCGATCCATCCACAGGCGCGCGACGTTGAAGGGATGCAGGCCGTCCACGTCCTTGGCCGGATCGAGGCGGCGCACGACGGCGTCGCTGTCGAGCCCGCGCGGCAACGGCAACTGGACCAGGATGCCGTCCACCTCGTCGTCGGCGTTGAGGCGATCCACCAGCGCTTCGAGCTCGGCCTGCGAGGTGACGGCGGACAGACGGTGCGTCCGCACGCGGAAGCCCGCGCGCGTGGCCGCACGATCCTTGTTGCGCACGTAGACCTGACTGGCGGGGTCGTCTCCCACGAGCACCACGTCGAGCCCGGGCTGGATCCCTCGTGCGACGAGCTCGGCGACGCGCTGGGCCACTTCGCCACGAACCGCCGCGGCGATCGACTTGCCGTCGATGATCCGTGCTCCTTCGGTGTCCATGGCGTGCTCGGTCACCATGCGATCAACGCTCCGAGGCAGTGGGTGCCTGCGTAGGCGCTTCCCCGCTCGACTCGTTCGACTCAACGCGCGCCGAGGTCGTCGGCGCCGACCCCTGCATCCCCTCGCGCGGCACGACGCCGTCGTCCGTGTAGCGGTGCATCGACTTCTGGCTGTCGGGCAGGTAGCCGAAGATCTGGAACGTGATGAAGATCGACAGCGCGCCCGCCACGAGCACCCCCATCGACTTGGCCCCGCGGTAGCCACCCAGAAGGCGCACGTGCACGTACAGCACGTAGATCAGCCAACTGATGAGCGCCGTGTTCTCCTTGCTGTCCCAACCCCAGTAGTTGGCCCAGGCCTCCTGGGCCCAGAAGGCGCCCATGAAGAGCCCCGCCGTGAGGAACGGGAAGCCGACGGCGAAGGCCTTGAAACTGACCTCGTCGAGCGTCATCTCGAGCGACGTCACGCGCGCAGCCGTCGGGAAACTGCCGCGCCGGTGCATGACCGTGGTGACGATGCCGACGATCGCCAGCACCGGCAGCGTGACGAAGTGGCCGAACGGTAGGAACGCCATCCAGGCCACGGTCAGGATCAGAGCCGCCGCGACCTTGCGACCCGCCTTGGCGCGGACGCCCATCACGATCGCGGCCGCGACGCCGAGCGCGAGCACGATCCAGAACAGGTTGGGGTTCGGGACCCACTCGGCACCGCTGCGAATGCCGAACAGCATCACGCCGACGCCGACGAGGACGGCCCAGACGAGGCCCTGCCCGACGGCGGTGCTTCCCAGTCGCGTGCTGCGCAACATGACCCAGAACCGCAGGGCGAAGAAGACGGTGGCGATCAGAGCCGCGATGGCGAGCGTCGCGTAGCTGAAGATCAGCGAGGTCAGGTGCGGCGCGAACCAGTACGACTGCAGCGCCGGCGGCAGGTCGCGCTGGGCCGTCGAGAGGCTCGTGCTGTAGTGGTTCGTCATCCAGGTGCCGACGAACACGAGCGCGACCAACGTGTCGTCCACCGTCGCCCACGCGTGGCCGTGCGAGCGCCGCAGCCCCAGTGCCGGTTGGAGCACGGCCATCGACACGAGGAGCGCCGTCGAGAACATCACCAGCACCTCGCTCATGGTCTGGCTCGGGAAGTGGTTCACCTCCACCCACCGGTAGCCGACCGAGGCGAAGCTCGTGAACATACCGACGAGCAGCGCGAGCCGCAGGACTCGCCCCGGCAGCAGCTCGTCGTCGGGCACCGACGCCGTCGGATCGAGGGCGCTCCGCCGTGCGGCGCGCGCGTGTGCGATCGCGCTCCACAGGGCGATCGGCAACCCGATCAAGCAGATCAGGTTCACCCAGCGCAGGAAGATCCCGGACTGCATCAGGTGCGACGCGAACGGGTTCAGGCTGTCGCCGAGCGAAGCTGCCAGCATGGGAGTGAAGGTCGACATGGGTCTGTGGATGGATGCTGATCGAGCTTAGCGCGCCGGCTCGGACACGACCGTCGCGAGCGCCCGCTTGCGACGCGCGAGGACGACGGGGCGCACGAGGAAGGCGAAGGCCGCACCCGCGATCACGATGTACATGCCCGCCATGGCCAGCGGGATGCCCGGGTCGTAGACGATCCCGATTCCCGAGTAGTCGGGCAGGTCGTCGTTCGCATTGGTCTGGAACATGCGGTAGCCGCGGTACGTGAAGTAGTCGTTCACGCGGATCTCGCGCTCGTACTCGTTGCCCAGGTCCACCTCGACCCACTCGCCGTTCCCGTCGCGCTCGTGCACGCGCAGGACGCTGCGCCACTCGAACGGGAAGCCGGCCTTGTTCTCGAAGAAGCGCAGGTAGAAGCTGCGGTCCTCCGCGATCCAGATGCTCGCGCTATTGTTGGGCGTCGTCGCCATGCGAACCACCTGGGTGCTGCGGCGCGATTCGTCCTCCGGCCACAGCGTGACCTCGAGGTCGAGACCGCGTGGGTCGCTCGAGTAGAACTCCTCCTGCCAACCGTCCGGCCGGTTCAACGGCTCGAGGAACTCGATGCGCGGCGAGACCTGGATGTCGTCGTACACGGCGTCCAGGAACGTGGGCACGATGCCGGGCAGAGGCAGACGCGTCCCGTCGATCTCGACCGGCGTGCGCTCGCCGGTCTCCGCGACCAACTCGATCGCACCGGTGTCGTCCCAGTGCAGCACGTACCGCTCGGCGCCGGGTGCCGTCCACTCGTCCCACTCGAGGCTCAGGAGTACGTCCTCGAAGACGTAGTCGGCGACGAGTCCGCGCTCGACAGGATCCTGACGGTCGATCAGCACGCGATCCTCGGCCGTCCCGTCGGGTCCGATCAGGTGCGCGAACACGGCCGGGTTGCGCGGGAACTGCTCGGCGAGCGGACGCGTCGGCGTCTGCTCCTCACCCGAGAGCGGGTCGACGCGGTACTCCTTCGTGGCCCGCTGGAACACGACGCGGTAGCCGTCCCCGAGGTCGAGCACCTCGCCGAGTCGCACGTCGATGACGTCGTCCTGCTCGGCCCCGTTCACGACCCGCCGCACGTAGCACCGACCGAGGCGCCCTTCGTTCCTCGGGAAGCGTTCCACCGGATCGCCCTCGCGCACCGCGAGGAGACGGAAGGCGCCCGTCTCGTCCACGTGGCAGGGCGTGGTCACCGTGCCCGTACCGACCGCCGGCACGAAGCGCGACACCTGCGGCCACTCGCCCTGGGGCGGCAGCTCGCGCATCGTCATCAGCGCGGCCATGTCCGGCAGTCGCAGCGCGATCGCGGGACGTCGACTCGACGAGCCGCGCTCGGCCTCGGTCCGCTCGCGTGCGTCGACGCCGGCGGCGTTCGCGCGCTCGTGGAGGTCGAGCACCTTCAGTCGCAGTCGCGGCTCGGGCCCGTTCTCGGTCTCGACCTGGTCGAGATCGATGGAACGTCCCGTCCAGAGCGTGTAGCTGGGCAGGCGCGAGGCGAACTCGACCTCGCGGCCGTCCTCGATGAAGCGCACTTCGATCGCCGGCCAGTCGCGGCGCGCGAAGTGCTCGAGACTCAGTCCGAACGGCAGGTAGCGCAATGCGTCGGACGTCGAGCGGTAGCTCTGGTAGAAGGCGTCCTCGATCGGCGGGATCTCGCTGCGCTCGCGCTGGAAGACCCCGTCCCCGTTCAGGTCGAGCCCGTCCTCGTGCAGGTGCAAGAGGCCGCGCACCGTGTAGGTCCGGCTGAGGCCACCACCAGCGATCATCGTCAGCATCCCGATGTGCACGACGAAGAAGCCGAACTTCTTGACCGTGAACCAGCGCTTCGGACCGCCGTGGAACGTGTTCGTCGCGATCCCGATCGCCAGCACGATCATCAAGCTGGCGAACCACAGGGAACGGTAGATGCGGTTCAGGTTGAAGCGCGTGGCGAAGTCGAACCACCCGCGCAGCATCTGCTCGTTCTCGGTGGCGAAGGCGTAGATGGCGTCCGTCTTCGCGCGCCCCGAGAAGGCCGCCTGCATGCCCTTGCGGCGGTTCGACGCTTCTTCCTCGCCGTAGCGCATCCCGAACTCGTCGAGACCGGACCGGGCGACGTCCGGGATCTGCGCCTGCGGCATGCCGACGCCGTACAGGTGCCCCAGGTGGTACAGGAAGTAGCTGACCGCGAACTGGAACTGCTCGAAGTGCTCCTCGTAGTTCGAACCGAGACGATCCGGCGACTCGACGCGTGCACGCGCGTCGTCGACCGGGTCGATCTGCGGGACCAGGACGCCGACGGCGATGGCGAGGGTCGACAGGCCGACCAACGAGACCCCGACCGTCATCGACCGGAAGAAGCGCTTCACGGCGTCCCAGCGCGAACGCAGGAAGAGACCGAAGCTGATCGAGAACCCGACGAAACTCAGGTCGCGCACCAGCGTCAGGCCTTCCGAGTAGAGGGTGCGCATCGACGCTCCCGGCAGCTGGGCCAGCGCCGACAGGACACCGGCGTCGTGCCGCAGGTCCTGGTAGACGCGCCAGTGTTCCGAGATCGCGATCAGGCCGAGGTGGCCGATCTGCACCAACACCAGTATGGCGAGGATCGAGGTGGCGAAGGTCCAGCGGTACGGGACTTTCCGCGCCTCACCGGGGCCCTTGGCACTCCCCGCCTTCGTGGCTTCGGTCGGTTCGGGGGTGTCGCTTGACGGGTCTGCCATCTGGGGAGCGCGGTACGTGGAAGAAGGTCCGAAGGGGCAGCGTCGAGTGGGCCTGGCTTCACCAGGTGCGACGCAGGACGAAGCGGGTGATCTCTTCGAGCGAGGCGCGCGAGGGCGTCTCGGGGAGCGGTGCGAGACGGGCGCGCGCGCCTTCGAGCAGCGCCGTGGCCCGGGCGAGGGTCGCATCGACGCCGGGTCGCACGTCGACGACCTCCTTGAGCAGAGCGGCGCGGTCCTCGACGTTCGGGCGCGTGTACGCGTCGCGTATCGCGGCCCGCACCGCGGTCGACGCGTCGCGGTAGACGAACCAGACCGGCAGAGTCACCTTGCCGTCCTGCACGTCGGTGCCCGTACTCTTGCCGACGACGCGCGAGTCGCCGACCAGGTCGAGGCAGTCGTCGACCAACTGGAACGCCAGTCCGAGGTCGCGCCCGAAGCCCTTCATGGTCTCGCCCAGCTCGACCTCACCGCCGGGGTAGCGCGCGCCGAGCTCGCAGGCGGCGGCGTACAGGCTGGCGGTCTTGGCGGCCGCGATGCCCTCGAGCGTCTCGCGCTCGACCTCGAAGTCGTAGCGCCGCGAACTCTGCTCGATCTCGCCGATGCACAGCGTGCGCGTCGTCTCGGCCAACAGCGAACTGCACAGACGCGACGACAGCGTCGTCGAGAGCGCGAACGCACGCGCGTAGAGGAAGTCGCCCAAGAGGACGGCCACCTGGTTGTCCCAGCGCTGGTTGACGCAGGCCACGCGACGGCGAACTTCCGCGCCGTCGAGGATGTCGTCGTGCACCAACGTCGCCAGGTGGATCATCTCCACCACGGCGGCGACCGACGGGTGCTCGGCCGTGTAGGTCCCGCAGGCCTTGGCCGACAGGAGCACGAGGGCGGCGCGCAGCTGCTTGCCGCGGAAGCGCGAAACGTGCCCGGTCATGTCGCTGACGGCGCCCGACGTCTCCTCGAGCTGACCGGTCAGGCAGGCGCGCATGGCGTCCAGCCCCTCTTCCACGGGCTGGAAGAGCTGGATGAGTTCGGCGGAGGGCTGGCTCATGGCGTGCTGGGCCGACGGGGCGCGGACGGACTCTCCTCGGACGCCGGAAGGCCCCCGAGGATCCGTCGAAGTTCGGAACGCGAGTTGGCGTTGGCGGCGGGGTCCGACCGGTCGCGGGTCCCGTCCGCAGACAGATAGCCCACGCGCAACGCGGGGACAGTGCCGTTCGAGCGTGCGACGTCCGCCGAGCTTTCGGGCCCGCCCTGCGACAATCGGTCGCGCGCAGGAACGTCGACGGCGAGCGAGCGCGCGTCCGTGCGGCCGGCGGGCGGAACGTCCGCCCCACCGTGGAACGCGACCAGACGCCGTTCGCCGCGGTCGAGCGCCGCGCGCACCGCCGGCAGGACCGAGGCGCGGTAGCACCCGAGCAGCGGATGCAGGCCGTCGCCGTCGCGCCACAGGCACAGGTCGAGGTCCGCCCGGTGGCGCTCGGCCACGAGCGCGTCCAGGGTCCGAAGATCGAGGTTCGGAAGGTCGCAGGCGACGACCAGCACCGACGACCGAGGGTCGAAACGAGCCAGGCCCGCTTCGAGTCCGGCCAGTGGACCGAGCCCCGGTTCGCGATCGAGTGCGACCCGCAGCCCGCGGAAACGCTCGAGGACGTCCGCGTAGCGCGGCGCGTGTCCGGTCGCCACCACCAGGTCGTCGGTGCGCTGGGCCAGCAGGTCCAAGGTGCGCTCGAGCAGCGTCGTCCCCGCGACTTCCGCGAGTGCCTTGTCGCTGCCGAAGCGCGTGCTCGCGCCGCCGCACAGGACGAGCGCACCAAGTCCGGTCGCGCGAGCGCGAGCCGCCGACGCTGCGCCCTCGTCCACCTCGTCCAAGGCTCGGTGCACGTCGCCGTCACCGCGCACTTCGAAGTCCTCGTCGTGCGCCGACCGGCGGCCGTCGCGATCTGCGGGGGGCTGCATGGTCCGCGTGCGTTCGGCGTACGACCCGCCCGGGGCGAGGCCGCGCCGAGCGACCATCAGGGCAGCTCCTGCTTGCCGTCCTCGCTCTTCTTGGCCGCGCCGCCCTCGAGCTCTTCGTCCTTCAGCCCCTTCTTGAACTGGGTGATGCTCGAGCCTGCCGCGCGCGCGAGTTCGGGCAACTTGCGGGCCCCGAACAGGAGCAGCACGATGGCCGCGATCCAGATCAGTTCGGTCGTTCCGATGAAGGCGAGGGTGGTCATGGCGGAGAGCGGGTCGGGCCTGGGGAACGCCGGGGGTGAGGGTCCGACTCCGCCCGTCCCGAGCGATCCAATCAGGCCCCCATGGGCCGTGGCGCGCCCGAGGGCCGACGATCATAGGCGATCGGTGGCGAGATCCACGCGCGGATCAGTCGGGAGCGTCGGCCGAAGGCGCTCCGCTTCCCGCGTCCTCGGAGACGGGTGGGAACGCGAGCGCCGCGCCACGCTCGAGCTCGGCACGCAGTTCGAGAGCGCGGCGGGCCACCCGACGTGCAGTTCGAGGTTCGAACTCGGCCGCGGCGGGTCCACGCACCGCCACCGTCCCTTCGGCCTTGGCGCCCAGGCGCGGCGTCGGCCCGACCTCGAGACCCGCGGCAGCGAGGGCGGCGCGCACCCGCGTGGCGGCGCTGTAGGTGGCGATGCGCCCGCCCGGCGCGAGACGCGCGGCCAGCGCGCCCAGGAACTCGGGCGTCCACAGGCTCTCGTCGCTGGCCGGTGAGAAGGGATCGAGGAGGATGCCGTCGAAGGCCTCGCCCGCCTGGGCCCGCGCGAGGGTCGCACGTGCGTCGCCGAAGAGCACCTCGAGCTCGACGCCCGGGGCGATCTCCCCTCTCCACGGGGCGCCGGCGCCGACCGCGAGCGCTGCTCGAAGCCCATGGCGCAGAGCCGCGTGTCGGCGCGCGAACTCCGCGTCCGGATCGTCCGGGAGCGCGAGCGAACGGCGCACCAGGTCCGGGTCGATCTCGAGGCCCGACAGGACCAGGCGACCGGACGATCCGGCTGCGAGCGTGAGCCCCAACCCCTCGGCCCGTTCCCAGACCGCCGTCGAGTTGAGGCCCGGCCCGAGCCCCACATCGAGGATCCGCAGGACCGGCGGCGGCGAAGAACCCGCGGCGCGCCGTTCGAACGCTCCCAGGACCACTTCGGCGTGACGCCGGGCCTCGGTGCGCGCTCCGTGCCGCGAGTGGCAGGCCTCGCCGCCCCCGTCGGAATCCCGATGGAGCGTCCAGCTGCCGTCCTCGGTGCGTAGCGCGCCGGCTTCCAGCTCACCTTCCACGATCGCGACCTATTCTCGACACCATGCTCCGTTCCATTCTGCTCACCGCCGCGACCAGTGTCGCACTCCTTCTCGTCGGCTGCGCGCAACCGACCGACCGGGCCGAGAACGAGTCCACCGCGCCGAGCCCCCACTCCACTTCGAACACGACCCCGGCCGCTGCCATGACCGACGCGAACGACGCCTCCACGACCCCGCCCGCCGCTGGCTCCACCGCGCTCGAGACCGCCACCTTCGGGGCCGGCTGCTTCTGGTGTGTCGAAGCGGTGCTGGAGCAGATCGAGGGCGTCGCCGACGTGACCTCGGGCTACATGGGCGGCTCGGTCGAGAACCCGACCTACCAGCAGGTCTGCACCGGGACCACCGGACACGCGGAAGTGGTGCAGGTGCACTTCGATCCGTCGCGCCTGTCCTTCGCGGACCTGGTCGACGTCTTCTGGGACCTGCACGACCCGACGACTCTCAACCGTCAGGGCGCGGACCGCGGCACCCAGTACCGCTCGGCGATCTTCTTCCACTCGCCCGAGCAAGAGGCCACCGCGCGCGCGTCGCTCGCGGCCGCCCAAGCCCGCTTCGAGGACCCCATCGTGACCGAGATCACGCCGGCGTCGACCTACTACGAGGCCGAGGACTACCACCAGGACTACTACTTCGCGAACCGCGACCAACCCTACTGCCGCGCGGTCATCAGCCCGAAGCTCAAGAAGCTCGGGCTGAAGCACTGAGCGACGCGCTGGCTCGCGCACCGGTGCACGCACCCTGCGCGAACGAAGGGCCCCACGAACGGCGACGCAGCCACGCCCCGGAGTCCCGGGTCGTGGCTGCGCTGCGTTCGACGACACCGACGCCCGGCGGCGACCGCGCGCGTCAGTTCGGGACCGCCGCGCCCACCCGCGGCTCCTGACCGCGCAGGACGGAGTTCTCGCTGAAGAGCTGGGTCTGGTCCACCGTCGGGCTGCGTTCGAGCTCGGCCACGTCGATCTGCCCGGACTGGCCGTAGGCCGCGATCGCGTTCGACCAGGTCACCTTTTCGACCCAGGCCGGGTCGATGCCCTTCTCGAGCATGAGCGCCGCCGTGCGCGGCACGCTCAAGGGGTCCGAGATGCCCCAGTCCGCCGAGCTGTCGACGATGATGCGCTCGGGACCGTACTTGCGGACGATCTCGCACATCCGCTCGCTGCCCATCTTCGTGTGCGGATAGATCGTGAACGCCGCCCACGCACCGCGCGCGAGGGTGTCGTCGATCGTCTCCTCGTTGTTGTGGTCGATGACGAGCTTCTCCATCGCGAGTCCGGCCTCGGCCGCGACGTCGAGCGAGCGCACGATCCCGCGCTTCTTGTCCCGGTGCGGCGAGTGGACCATCACGACCATGTCGTGCTGCACCGCCAGTTCCAGCTGCGCCTGGAACGCGAACTCCTCGGCCTTCGTGATCTCGTCGTAGCCGATCTCCCCGATCGCGACCACGCCCTCCTTCAGCGCGTAGCGCGGCAAGAGCTCCAGCACTTCGCGCGCGAGGCCCTCGTCGTTGGCTTCCTTGCTGTTCAGGCCGATCGTGCAGTAGTGGACGATGCCGAACTGCGACGCGCGGAAGCGCTCCCAACCGATCAGGGACGAGAAGTAGTCGACGAAGCTCCCCACGTTCGTGCGCGGCTGCCCGAGCCAGAAGGCCGGTTCGATCACGGCGCGGATTCCAGCCCTGGCCATGGACTCGTAGTCGTCCGTGGTGCGGCTGCTCATGTGGATGTGCGGATCGAAGAAGCGCATGGTCGTTCGGTGGTCGGGGCGGCGCGGCCCGGGTCGCGGACCGCCGTGGGTCGCGCGAGCACGCGGCCACGCCAACTGTAGTCGCGGCGCGGTCGAGGTCTACCGCACGAGGGTCGGGAGCACGGGGAGCGGGAAGGTCGGAAACGGGGGGCTCGGGCGTCCGGCGGTCGGGGCTCAGGCGTCGACGGCCATCCGTCGCGCGGCGTTGGGCCCGAGCAGTTCGATCTCTTCGCGCGCGCGCAGGCTGGCGAAGGCGCGCGAGTCGTGGCGCCCTGCGAGTGCCGCCCGACCCACCGCGGCGGACAGCTCGTTCGTCTCGTGCTCGACGTGCGCGCGCAGGATCCCGGTCCGGCCGCCGCGAGCGAGAGCCAGGTAGGCACCGGCACGCGCGGGTCCGGGGCCAACGGTCACCTCGGCCTCGACCGAATGCAGGGCGCGCTCGTCCAGCTCGGCGCCGGCCAGGAGCATCCACAGCTCCGGCGGAACGGAGCGGCCGGCGCTGCGGCGTTCGTCGGCGTAGTCGAGCGCCATACGCTGGGTCTCCGCGTCGAGCCGCTCGTCCACACCGAAGACGCGCCACAGCGGCGCCCCGATGAAGAGCGACTTGAGCAGCGCCTGGCGCCAGGCCACGTCGTCGAAGTGCTGGACGCAGAAGGGCGTGTCCGTGGCGGCGGCCTCGAAGACGCTGCGCATGTTCGAACGACAGCCCTCGGTGACACGCCAGAGGAAGCGTTCGGGAGCGGGCAACACGGGCACGCTGCGCAGGAGCGCGCAGGTCTCGCCCTCGTCGCCGTAGCGGAAGGCTTCCTCGAGCAGTCCTGCGGTGCGTTCACCGGCGAGGTCGGGCAGCGCGAGCACGAGGCGCACGCGCAGGACGTCGAGCAGGGTCCAGGCCTCGGGATCGAGGCCCTGGACGATCGAACGCCCGAGGTCGTGTTCTGCGTCGGAGAGGTCGAGCGGGCGGCGTCGCGCGTGCCGGGAGGCGAGCCCCAGGCGCACGCCGAAGCGCGCCGCGTCGTCCGTGCTCGCGACCGCCGATCGCTCGAGCTCGCGGGCCAGGAACTCGAGTCCGGGCGCGTCGAGGCGCTCGGAGAGCACGCGGTCGCAGAAGGCGGCGAAACGCGCCGCGCGGTCGTCTTCGGGCTTCATCGGCGAACAGTCTAGCGACCCGTGGACCACCAGCGGCGCTCCACGGGTCGCTTCGCGGTCCGCTCAGTCGCGCGCGATCCCGAGGCCCAGCGCCAATGCCGCGTAGGCCGTGCCGCCCGTCACCGTGTAGGTGCTGCCGAGGAAGTCGCAGACGCTGCCGTCCTCGCGCTGGCACTTGACCAGGTGCGGTCGCAGCTGGGCGTGGTAGGCCTCGCGCTCGTCCTCGGGCAACAGCTCGATCACCTCGGCCGCGTAGTAGTGCGCGAACAGGTAGAAGTAGCCGGCGTTCGCGTAGAAGCCCTCGTGCGGGATCGGACGCATGCGCGCCTGGTCCAGGAACACGTGGTGCTCGAAGAACTGGTCGAGCCCCCAGCGCAGCCGTTCGTTCGTGATCGACGGCTCGCCGAGCACGCGCCGCGCCCAGTGACAGACCTGGATGCGACCGAGGCTGCCCTTGACCGTGTCGATGCTCTCGCCGACGGGCGCGCGCGGAACGGCGTCCGAGCCGTTGTACGAGTAGGCGCCGTTCGGGAGAGCCGCCCGCTCCATGACTCGGATCGCGCGCTCGAGGTGGCCCGGATCCTCGATCCAGCCGAGGCGCATGCCCCGTTCGATCGCCGGCGCGACCGCGGCGGTGCAGAAGCTCGTGGCCCACTTCGGACGCCGCGTGTAGGGCGGGTCGTCGTAGTAGGCCCAGCCGCCGCTCGGAGTCTCGTTGCGTTCCAGGATCCCCCACCACTCGCGACCGCGCTGCACCAGCAGCTCGAGTCGCTCCGTGCCCGCGAGGCGCGGGTCCTCGGCGATGCGCGTGGCGGCGACGAAGCAGTAGAGCGCCGACCAGGAGTAGTCCACGTCCCAGTCGCTCCCGCGCTGGGGCAGGCGTTGCTCGCACATCCAGTCGATCGCGCGCTCGAAGGCCGCGAGGCGCTCGGGCGTCGAGGGCGCCGACTGCAGGGCCATGATCGCCAGACCGTGGCTCGCGCCCTGCCAGGCGTAGTAGGTCTCGACCGAGAAGCCGCTCTCCGCGAACAGTTCGATCGAGGACGAGCCCCAGCCACCGTCCTCGCGCTGGGTGCGGACGAGCCAGTCGATGGCCCGGTCGCGGGCCGCCGCCGCCTCCTCCATGGACATCGTTCGCGGGAACTCTGGGATCGCGGGCAACTCGGGCGCGGAGCCATCGCCGTCCTGTGACGCGATCGCGACCACCGGCTCAGCGGCAGCGAGTGTCGCCGGCGCTGCGGCGAGCGCCAACGCGCAGGCGAGCGAGCGTCCGAGCGTGAGAGCTCTCGACCTGTTGCTGGTCCGGATCACGCGTCGTCCCCGTCGCCGGCCTTCTCGCGCAGTTCTTGGAGCTCGCGTTCCTGCTTGCGCAGCGACAGCCCCACCTCCATCTGCGTGACCTGGTGGTCGTGGCGCGCGAGCCCGAGTTCGAAGCGCGCGTCGTCGAGTTCCTGGACCGCGCGCTCGTGCTTGCGGGCCAGCTCGTGGTCGACCAGGTGGGCGTGTTCGCGCTGGTCGAGCTCGAAACCGCGGCGGCTGAACTCGAGGCGCATGCGGCCGCGCAGGATCACGAGTTCCTTCGTCGTGGTCGCGAAGTCGTCCTCCTCGTACATGGCGATGAGCTCCGCCAGTTCCATCTCGCTCTGCTCGACGCCGTTGCTGCCGCGGTCGAGGCTGAGCTGTTCGCGGTCGAGCTGGATCGCGCGCCCGACCTCGAACCCCGCGAGTTCCAGCTCGGCGTCCTTGACCTTGCGCTCGGCGTCCGCGACGCGTCGCTCGGAGCGCGAGAGCTTGGCCTCGGCCTCGAGGGTCGCGATCTCGAACTCGCGCTCGGCGACCTCGAGCTTCCACTTCGCGTCGTCGTCCTCGCCGCTACCGCGCGCGGACTCGCTGCGGGGACCGCGGTCCGTGTCGTTCCCGCCGCTGCGGTGGTCCGCATTGGTGCCGGCGCACGACGCGAGGGTGAGGGTCAGGACGAGCAGGAGGGCGGAGCGCATGCTGAGAGGTGTGTCGAGTCGAGGGGGACGGAGTTGGCGCGGCAGGGTGCGCGCCACGCGCTCGCATCATGGAGTCGAGCGGCCGTTCACGGGTAGCTGCCAGCGCCTTTCGTCGCAATCGCGAGCGCCGCTGGCTACTCTCCCGACTCGCCGTCCGACGGCCCCTGGCACCGTTTCGACCGGTCCGAAGGGGCTCCGGCCGACGCCGCCCCCGCCTCCCGCCGCCGCTTCCGAGCCACAGCGGAGGCCCCGCCCACCGAGATCCGGCGCCCCGCGCCACCACGACGAGCCCCTCGAGATGACCCACGGCGAGTTCCGCGTCCCCGTCCCCGTCAACGAACCCGTCCGCGCCTACGCCCCCGGCTCGAAGGAGCGCGCCAGCATCGAGGCCGAGCTCGATCGCCAGGCCTCGGAGGTCGTGGAGATCCCGGTCCTGGTGGGTGGCGAGGAGGTCCGCACCGGTGACACCTTCGACGTGGTGATGCCCCACGACCACGGGCACGTGCTCGCGAAGGTGCACAAGGCCGGTCCGACGGAGGTCGCGCGCGCCATCGAAGCCGCGCAGACCGCCAAGTACGCCTGGCAGGCTCTGCCCTTCGAAGCGCGGGCGGGCGTCCTGCTCAAGTCGGCCGAACTCCTGGCCGGACCGTGGCGCGATCGCATCAACGCCTCGACGATGCTGTGCCAGAGCAAGACCGTCCACCAGGCCGAGATCGACGCCGCCTGCGAACTGATCGACTTCTGGCGCTTCAACTGCCAGTACGCCGAGGCCATCCACGCCGAACAACCGATCTCGTCACCGGGCTGCTGGAACCGCGTCGAGCACCGGCCGCTCGACGGCTTCGTGTTCGCGATCACGCCCTTCAACTTCACGTCGATCGCGGCCAACCTGCCGAGCGCGCCCGCGCTGATGGGCAACACGACGCTGTGGAAGCCGTCCGAGACCGCCACGCTCTCGAACTGGTACACGCTCCAGCTGATGCGCGAGGCGGGACTGCCCGACGGCGTCATCAATTTCCTGCCCGGTGACGGCCCGACGATCGGCGGCGCGGTGCTCGCGGATCCGCGCCTGTCCGGGCTGCACTTCACGGGCTCGACGCCGACGTTCCGCCACCTGTGGCGCCAGATCGGCGAGAACCTCGCGAACTACAAGGCCTATCCGCGCATCGTCGGTGAGACCGGCGGCAAGGACTTCGTCTTCGCCCACGCCAGCGCGGACGTGGAGTCGCTCGTCGTGGCGCTCCTGCGCGGTGCGTTCGAGTACCAGGGCCAGAAGTGCTCGGCCGCGAGCCGTGCCTACGTCCCGAAGAGCCTGTGGCCGACCGTCAAGGCGCGTCTGGCCGAGGAGACCGCGAAGCTCCGCATGGGCGATCCGCGCGACTTCAGGAACTTCCTCGGAGCGGTCATCGACGCGCGCGCCTTCGCCAAGCACAAGGACGCGATCGACGCCGCGCGCTCGGCGAAGGACGCGCGCATCGTGATCGGCGGCGAGTACGACGACTCGCGCGGCTACTTCGTGTCCCCGACCGTGATCGAAGCCGACTCGCCCGACTACGACACGATGCTGCGCGAGCTGTTCGGGCCGATCCTGACGGTCCACCCGTACGCGGACGATTCGTTCGAGGTGGCCCTCGAGCACTGCTGCAACGGTTCCGAGTTCGCTCTGACCGGGGCCATCTTCGCCCGCGACCGCGCCATCGTCTCGGGCCTGACGGAGCGCCTGCGCTACGCCGCCGGCAACTTCTACGTCAACGACAAGCCGACCGGCGCCGTGGTCGGGCAACAGCCCTTCGGCGGCACGCGCGCGTCGGGCACCAACGACAAGGCCGGCTCGCGCCTCAACCTCGAGCGCTGGGTCAGCCAACGCACGATCAAGGAGACCTTCGATCCGCCGAAGGACTGGCGCTACCCGTTCCTGGGCTAGGGCCGTTCCTGGGCTAGGGCCGTTCCTGGGCTAGGGCCGTTCCTGGGCTAGGGCCGTTCCTGGGCTCGGGACCGAAGGAGCGTCGACGCGGACGCGCGGAGCGACGGAGTCGTCGTTCCGCGCGCCCGCTGCCGTTCAGGCGATCGCTTCGCGCACCTTGGCGCTGGCGTAGTCCAGCGCCCAGACCACGGCCGTGATGACGACCACGATCATCCCGACCTCGCCGTACTTGGCGAGTCCGAGGTACTGCATCAGCAACTCACCCACGCCGCCGCCGCCGACCAGGCCGATGATCGTGGCCATGCGGACGTTGATGTCCCAGCGATAGATCGTGAAGCCCAGGTACGGCAGCACGATCTGGGGGACCACGGCGTACCAGACCATCTGGACCCGGTTCGCTCCGGTGGCCTCGATCGCCTCCACGGGGCCCGCGTCGATGCTCTCCACCTGCTCGGAGTAGAGCTTCACGAGCGACGCGACCGAGTGGACCAACAGGGCGAGCATGCCGGCGAAGGGCCCGAAGCTCACCCAGACGGTGAAGATGATCGCCCACAGCACCGGTTCGATCGAACGCATCAGGTTCGTCGAGAAGCGCACCGCACCGTAGACGGCGAGCGAGCGACGGTTGCCGCTCATCAGGTTCTTGGCGCCGAAGAAGCTCAAGAGGAACGCGATCGGCACGGCGACCACCGTGGCCACGAGCGCGATGTAGATGGTCTCGATCATCTTCTCGAGAACCAACGGGAGGATCCCGAACTCCGGCCTGAACAGCGCCCCGAAGATGCGGCCCGCGCCGGCGAGTCCCTCCGAACTGAACAGGCTGACCAGGTCGATCTCGGTGATCTTCCATCCGAGGGCGACGGTCTCGGCGAGGATCGCGAGCACGAGGATCCCGTGCACCGTCCTCCACCAGCCGCCCTCCGGACGCGGCGCGTCCGCCTTGAGCAGCGGGTGCGTCGACCAGGTGATCATCCGGCCGGGCGAGAGTCGCGAGCGGCTCCAGAGCAAGGCCAGGACCAGGGCCACGGCCGCCAGGACCAGGTGCCCGCTGCTCCCGATCGACTCCGGTCGCTCCCAGGGCGGCGCCGGCCCGTTGAAGGTCCAGCGGGCCCAGAAGAGCCCGCCACCGACCGCGTACCAGACGAGCAGGAAGTCGAGGAGCACGGCACGGACCCGGGCCCCGCGCGCGGCGCGCTCGATGCGCGCTGCGAAGGTGACGGCCGTGGTCGGCCGGTCGGAAGCCCCGGCGGCGGGCTTCGTCGTCTCGGTCTCGGATTCCTTCATCACTCGATCCCGACCTCGCGGGCCTGTTCGCCGTAGATGCGCTTGAACCAGTCCTCGTCGATCTCCTCGGGGCGGCCCTCGAACGCGAGTTCACCTCCCTTGAGCGCGATCACGCGCGTGGTGTACCGGCGCACCAGGCTGAGGAAGTGCAGGTTGCACAGGATGGTCTGACCGAGTTCCTTGTTGGCGCGCTCGAGGTGGTCCATCACCGAGTGCGAGGTGGCCGGGTCGAGGCTGGCAACGGGCTCGTCCGCCAGCAACAGATCGGGCCCCTGCATGAGCGAGCGTGCGATGGCGACACGCTGCTGTTGACCGCCGGACAGCTCGGACGCGCGCACGCGGGCGCGATCGGCGAGACCCACGATCTCGAGGCACTGCATGGCCTTCGCGCGGTCCTCGGCGCTGAATGACCCCAGCACGCTCGCGATGGTGCCCTGCCGCGCGAGGCTGCCGGTCAGCACGTTGACCAGTACGCTCTTGCGCTTCACCAGGTTGAAGTGCTGGAAGACCATCCCGATGCGGCGCCGCTCCGCGCGTAGGGACGGGACGTCGAGCGCGGTCACGTCGATCCCGTCGAGGATCACGCGCCCGCTCGAGGGCTCGACCAGTCGGTTCACACAGCGCAGCAAGGTCGACTTGCCCGAGCCGGACAGGCCGATGACGCCGAGGAACTCCCCGCGCTCGACCGTGAAACTGACGTTGTCGAGAGCGACCACGCCGTTGTCGTAGACCTTCGTGAGGCCTTCCACCTTCAGGAATCCCATGGGTCCTCACCCGCGCGTCAACGCAGGAGCTCTTCCTCCAGATCGGTGCCCTCGGCGCGCAGCTCCACCATGAGCTCACCCACCATCTCGCGGATCCCCGCGTACTCCTCCATCCCCACCTGTGCGAGGCCAGAGACGTTGTACATGGCCTCGAGCGTCCGCCGCCCCTCGTCCGTCGAAGCGAAGTCGATCAGCGCGGCCGCCACGGCCGCCTTGATCCGCGCCGAGCGCTCGGGGTCGGGATCGAGCGAGCCGCGCACGCACCAGGGGTCGTTCGGTACGTCCTCGGTGAAGGCCACGATCTTCACGACCTCCTCGACGTCCGGGTACTGGGTCTTGACGCGCGAGCGCGCGTCCCGGATCTCGGTGACCTCGACACCGTCCACGACGCGCGTCATGGGCGGGCTGTAGTAGGTCGCTCCAGCGTCGGCCGTGCCCTGGTAGACCATCGAGACGACGCTGTCGTGCTTGCCGGCGAAACTCGTGTTGCCAAGTCGTACGCCGGCGCTCTCGAAGAGACGGCGCGGCAGCATGAAGCCCGCCGAGGAGGCGGGGTCCGTGTAGGCGAACGTCTTGCCGTTCAGGTCCTCGACGCTGTCGATGCCGCTGTCCGCGCGCGCGATGATCTGACCCTTGTAGCTGCGCTCGTCGTCGCCGCGCACGACCGTCAGCAGCGGTTCGATGTCGTAGCCGCGCTCGTCCTTCGCGAGCACGAAGCCGAACGAGTTGAGCGCCGCGAAGTCCGCGCGCTGGGTCCCGAAGGCCTCCACGATGGCCACGTAGTTCATCGGGATGCGCGCGCGCACGTAGAACCCGGTGTCCTGGCCGTAGAGCTCCTGTGAGACGAAGCGTGAGACGTGCTCGGCGATCGCGTCCGCGTTGCCGGCCAGCTCCTGGGCGTCCATCGACGGCACGAAGTACATCCGGAAGGGTCGCGCCTCGGACCCGATCGTCAGGTCGCCGCAGCCTGTCGAACAGCAGAGGACGGCCGCGGCCAGGACGCGGAGCGACCAGTGCGCGAGTCGGGCACCGGGGCCCGCGCCGATGGAGTTCGTGTCGTGCACGGTGGCTCTCGGGGTCAGCCTCGACCGAGGCGTTCGCGCACGACCCCGACCAGGTCGCTGAGGCGGGCGGCGACGCTGTCCACGCGGCCCTCGACGCCGTGCCCGGCGACCCACGGGGTCGGGCGGCACGGCGGCCGGTGGACGAGGAAGCGCGGCGCGGCGGGCTCGCCTCGAGACCGCATGTGGAACGGGAGCGCGAGGTCCAACGAGTACACGTCCCCGACGATCAGGTCCGGGCGCTCCTCCTCGATGATCGAGCGGTAGTGGGGTCGGTTGACGTCGACGACACGGCCGCC
This sequence comes from Rohdeia mirabilis, assembly GCA_007750655.1. GTDB lineage: Bacteria > Planctomycetota > UBA1135 > UBA1135 > Rohdeia > Rohdeia mirabilis. The sequence continues at coordinate 2,429,488 of CP036290.1, read as the reverse complement.
CACGTCGATCGACTCGGGCGCGTCGCCGAGCGCCCACTTGCGGGCTCCGCCGCGCACGCGAACCCGCGCGGAACCGTCCGTCGCGGCCGCGATCCCCGCGTCGGCGAACAGGCGCACCAACTTCTCGGTGTCGGAGTTGGACACCACGACCAGATCGACGCCGAGTTCCTCGAGCGCCTTCAGCGTGGCGCCGGCGTCGGGCAGCAGCTCGCCGACCCCCGGTCGCGCGCCGAGCCGGCGGAAGCTCTGGTCCGCGAGCTCCATGAACGTCGGCCCGCCGCGCGACTCGTGAGCACCGCGATAGGGGGCGGAGACCTCGCAGGCGCCCCGAGCGAGGTAGCTCGCGATCCCGCTCACGGCGAGGAACGCGTCCTCGTCGCAGTAGGCCGTGATGCGGTCGCCCGGGATCCAGCCGTGGTCGACGGCCGACTCCAGCGCGCGCTCGCGACAGTGGACGAGATCGGCGCGCACGCGCTCGACGTCGAAACCCGTGAGGGACGCGAGGTCGTCGGCGAGGCCGTGCTCGACCGCGACCGCCTCGTGGGTGGGGTCGGTCCAGACGCCGTCGAAGTCGGAGAGGATCTTCACGTGGTGCAGGAGTGGCGGTCGATCCCGCGGTGAGCGTTCGCGCCGGTGGGCCGTCGAGTCGGCACCGCGCGAAGCGCGTCGCACCGACCTTCCGAGCCGCGCGCGAACGCACGACCGCCGGGACGCGGGCGGCGCATGGTACGCATGAGCACGGCCCGGGGCGAGCCGCCCCCCCTTGAAGTGCGAGCGGATCCCCCCCACCATCCTGCTCCGGCGCTCCGTCGCCGACGATCACCATGAGCGACCTCGAACACGCGCCCCACACCCCGTCCGGGTCCGGCGCGCGCATCACGTTGGAGCCCGCGCTCCCGATCTGCCAGACCGCGCTCCCGCTGGACTGGTACCAGGAGCCGTTCAAGCCGTACGCCGAGGAGTTCCTCGCGCTCGAGCGCCGCGACGCCGCGACGGTCCTGGCCTGGATGGACCCCTACATGGCCCGCGCCCGGGACCACTTCGGCGACGAGCTGTTGCTGCTCGCCCACTTCTACATGGGCGGTGAGATCGTCAAGTTGATCGAGCACTACGGAGGCGCGATCTCCGACTCGTACGCCCTGGCGCTCCAGGCTCGCAACAACCCGGACAAGCGGGTCATCGTCGAATCGGCCGTGCACTTCATGGCCGAGTCGATCGCGATCCTGGCGCACGACCACCAGTCGGTCTGGATCACGAACCCGAAGGCCGGCTGCACGATGGAGATGCTGGCCAAGGACTACATGGTCCTGCCCGTCGCCGACCAGTTGATCGAGCGCTACGGCGACGACTTGACGGTCATCGCCTACATGAACACCTCGGGGCGACTGAAGGCCCTGAGCGGAAGGACGAAGGGCGCGTCGTGCACGAGTTCGAACGCACACCTGGTGATGGACTGGGCGCTCTCCACCGGCAAGCGTGTGCTGTTCGTTCCCGACCAGCACCTGGGCCGCAACACGGCGGTGAAGCTCGGACTGACCGAGTCCGATCTGCGCGTGCTCCCCGACCCCGCCCGCGGTGCGATCGACCTGTCGGGCCGGTGGGACGATCTGGATCGCGCGCGCGTGCTGCTGTGGGGCTCGGCCTGCGGCGTCCACACGATCTTCAGCGCCGAGATGGTGCGCTGGTGGCAGGCGCGCGACTACCGCGTCCTCGTCCACCCCGAGAGTCCGCTCGAAGCCGTCCAGGCCGCCGACGGCTCGGGCAGCACGAACTACCTGTGGTCGGCGATCGAGGACGCGCCCGCGGGCTCGAAGCTCGCGATCGGCACCGAGGGACACTTCGTGCGCAACGCCCGCGACCAAGCAGCCGCGCGCGGCGTCGAGGTCGTGCACCTGGCGGAGATCCCCGAAGCCGGACTCGGCATCGGCGGTTGTGGTTGCGCGACGATGAGCCGCAACGACCCGCCGCACCTGGTCGGACTGCTGGACCTCTTGGTGCGCGGTGAGGCGCCCGACATCAACCGCGTCCTCGCCGGCGACTCGGTCGACGAACTCTCGATGCGTCGCGACCGACTCGACGGTGCGGAGCGGAAGGACCTGATCGCGGACGCGCGCTACAGTCTCGAGAAGATGATCGAGATCGTCGAGTCGAGCACCGACTGACGGCGCGCGGCCGGACGACCCGACTCAGGCGCGTTCCGTCTCCCAGACCTCGGCGCCGAAGTGGTCCCAGGGCAGGCGCCCCTCGTCGCAGTGCTCGTCGACGCTGAACTGGACGTCGACGAAGTAGATGATCGACATCGGTCGCGCCGGCATGAGGTTGCGCACACCGTGGGCCACGCCGGGCGGGATGCGAACGAGTCGCGAGCGCATGTCGCCGAGCACGATCCGGCGCACTTCACCGCGCGTCGGCGAGTCGGCCCGCACGTCGCCGACGACCAACAGCCCCTTGTCGGACGGCGGCACGTACCAGACGTCCGTCTGCCGCTTGTGCAGGTGGAAGGCCTTGATCGCCAGCGGCTCCATCACGGAGTAGTTCATCTGGCGCGCCTCGAAGCCCGGCAGGCCCTGCACCTTGCCCGCGTCGAGGCGAGCGAGCTCCGTCATCGCTCCGCCGTCGTCGTTGAAGCGCGCGAGGTCGACGATCTCGAGCCCTTCGATCTGGGCCCGGGGCGAGTAGTCCTGGACGGAGTAGGCGGCTTGGGCGCTGGGATCGAACGAGGGCATGGTGGTGGGTCTGTCGTCGGTCGTGCGGCCTGCGGGCCACGAGTCGCGGTGGCGCGGGGCGCCCGGGGCATCATCGGCCCTTGACGCGGCACGCGTACACCGCATCCCCCACCAAACCCGACAGACGCCCCACGTCGGGCACGGTCAGATCCAGTCCGAACCGCGCGCAACGCTCCTCGACGAGCGGCAACTCCTCGCGCGTCGTGCACAGGAGCGCCGGTGGACGCAGGGGCGCCAGGGCCCGATCGAGCAGCGCGTCGATGCGTTCGCGCTCGGGTCCGAGACGGCCCGGACGCTCGCCTTCGAGCTCGTAGAGCGCATGGTTGTGGGCGGGGAAGTGGTCCGGATCGGTGGCGACGCTGACGAACCACAGGTGGTCGACCGCGTCCGCTCCGCGCGCGCTCCAACCACCCCCGGCGCCGATCGGCTTCGTCGACCACCGCGGGCGCAGGCCCTCGAGTTCCACGCCGGCGAGCGCCGCGTTGAGGAGCCCGGCCTCGCGCGCATCGGCCGTGTGGACGGCGACCTTGCGCTCGAGGACCGCGGCCTCGAAGAGGATCGGGACGAGCTCCGCCACACCGGCTCCGACGTACAGGCTCGTCCCTCCCTGGCGCAGCGCTTCGCCGAGGTCCGAAGCGAAGTGCAGACCGGTCTCGCGCAGGGTCTCGATCTGCTCGCTCCCGAAGAAGTCGCCCGCGTCGCCCTCGCAGTACGACGCGCCGAGCGCGGACCAGTCGAGCGCTTCCTCGACCGTCGTCAGCGCACGCGCGAAGCGTTCCACCCCGGCCGTCACGTCGTCCACCTCGCGCCGGGCGCCGTTCGACCGTCGTGCTGTTCCATGGCGCGCGATCCTACGCGGAGTCGGGGGTCGACCTTGCCGCTCGTCGCCGCCGTTCCTCGCCGGGATGACGTTCGAGGACCGCGTGGCGGCCGCGGGAGGTCGATCGGCTGCGGCGGCGCTCGCTTCCGGCTCACGAACGGCTGATGGCGAGCGTCGCGTCGCTGCGAACGCGGCCGGAGGACGGACCGTGCCCGAGCGCCTCCGACAGAAGCTGGGGCGGCGCCGGCGCGCCCTTCGACGTCGGGGGCGAGGACGGGCTCGATCGTGGCCCCCGCCCTTCCCGACCAACGCGGGACGGCCCGTCCGCGACGATCTGCCGACGGCCCTGGTGGCGCCGCGACGCTCGTCCGACGCCCCCTCGCGGGCACCTCCCGACCGCGATCGCGAACACGATCGCGAAGGCCCTTCCGAGGCCCGCCCCCAGCGCGCCTGGACCGCTGGATCCGCGCTCGGGAGGCAGCCCCCCTTCCCGAGCCCCACCGCCACCCGTCCGGGACCTGCGGGAGCCCGCAGATCGCGGCGCGCTACTGTCGTCGTCGACTCCTTGCAAGCCGCGTCGGCGCCGCACTTTGGAGGCACGCGACCCGCCCCCTCCACCGCTCCCCAATGGCATCAGGGCACTTCCCCTGCACCAGCTGCGTCCCTCGGGGTGCTATTCTTGTCCGCAGCTCGACGTTCCGAGTCTCGGAGCTCGATCGAGCCACCTCGCGGCGGATTCCTTGCCGCGTCCGCCTGTTCCCAGAGAGCCGTGCACGGCTCGCGCCTGACACCATGATTACGAACAACTACCCCCTTCTGCGCCGCGCCGGTCTCGCCAGCGCCGCGCTCATGACTCTGGGGTCCGTCGGTCTGGCCCAGAACCCGGCCTCCGGAGACACTCAGATCTCCGGCCAGACGGTGACCTCCACCATCAACTGCAACGCCGACTTCGCCGACGAAGGGGACACCGAGTTCCTCGTCAGCGTCGACGGGAAGATCACGCCGCCCCTGCAGCAGGCCGAGTTCAACGTCTGCGTCGTGCTCGACATCTCGACGACGATGGGCGCCGCCGACCTGGACCTCTCGGGTGGAGCGATCCCCCCCGGCGACCTCAACGGCGACGGCCAGGCCAACCAGCGCATCGACGCGGCCATCGCCGCCCTCCAGGCGCTCGTCGGTCAGCTCGCGGGTGAGCCCAACGTCGACCTCTCCCTGGTCGCCTTCGCCAAGGACGCGGCGATCCTGGACCTCGGCCCGGGTGCCGGCCAGCAGACCTGGCTCTCCGACCTGACCACCGACGCCAACACGAACGGCATCGCGGACCTCCAGGAGGTCATCACCTCGCTCGACACGGGCGGACTCTCGACCCAGAACGTCGGCCTGTTCACTGCCTACAACTGGGAGCCGGGTACCGACTACACCGAGGCGCTGACCCGCGCGAACGAGGCCATCGCCCTCCAGCCGGCCGGTGAGAACAACATCATCATCTTCATCTCGGACGGTCTTCCGAACCAGCCCCCGGCGTTCGACGCCCCGGGTGGTCCGGTCTTCGTCGCCGCCGCGGCGGGAACGGTGATCAACACCTTCGGTATCGAAGGCCAGGGCTTCACCGACATCTGCGCGCCGGGTACCCCGCTGCGCTTCATCGCCGACACCACCGGCGGCCAGTGCCTCGCGGCGAACCCCGAGGACCTTGCCGACGCCATCGGTGGCATCAGCCTCTCGGTCGACATCGACCGCATCGAGCTGTGCGTCAACGGCAACCTCGTTGCCACCCAGGACGGTCCGGGCCTCGACGACATGGGCTGCAAGGTCCTCTCGCTCGGTGACACCAACATCCTGCCGAACATGGTGCTGGGCCAGAACCTCGTCGAAGGCAAGGTCTACGGAACGGACGGCACGATCGTCACGGCCAGCAAGTTCGTCGACAAGACGACCTGCACCCTGATGCTCGGCCTTCACCCGGTCAGCCTCATGGTCGATGGCATCGACCGCCTGTACGTCGACCCGATCCTCACGTTCAACGTGACGGAAGCCTCGATCCCGACCTTCACGATCCCGAACATGCCCCAGATCGTGGGCCTCGAGTTCTACATGCAGGTCGGCATGCACAACGGCCCGATGTTCCCCAACAACCCCGTCCAGATGTCGAACGGCATCAAAGTGGTCATCGGTCAGGGCTGGAACGTCTACGGCAGCGCGACGGGCATCTGGCACTGGGTCGATGGCAGCATCAACCCGGGCGGCAGCTTCCTGCCCCGCTTCGACGTCCTCGCGATGTGATCGGACGTCGGTCCGCTAGCGGACCGACACCTCCATCGACGAAGACTGAACGAGCGGCCCGCCCTCCTTCACCGGAGGGCGGGCCGCTCGCGTTGTCGGGCCTCGAGCACACGCCGAACGGCCTCCGATCGGTCCGCCGTTCGAGCCTCGCGTCCCTACCAGAGGGGGCTCGCCCCGGCGCGCAGGTACGCCGCCGTCACCCGGCGTCCACGCAGTCCGTGCCAGTGCCCGAGCGCTTTGGCCAACGCTCCGCGCCAGCGCCCGTCGAACGAGCCGACCAGCACAAGCAACGGGATCGGCACGACGTCGAAGAGCACGAAACCCACCCAGCGCACGGGCGTGCCGTAGCGCCGCAGGAACCAGATGGCGTTGACCCCCATCATGTACTTGCGCCGCGGGTTGTAGCCCCCGCCCGTGGCCCCGTGGGCCTCGTGGCGCACGACTGCCGAACCGATCAGCCGAACGCGACGGCCGCGCGCTGCGACCCGCAGGCACAGATCCACGTCCTCGTGGTACGCGAACAGATCGGCGTCGAGCAGTCCCGTCCGGCGCAGGTCGTCCGCGCGCACGAGCAGAGCGCAGCCGGGAACGTAGTCCACGTCGCGGTTCGAGCGGTGCAACGCCGTCGCCGGCCGTCCATGTCCCACCAGCGTCGACAGGTTCTGGCGCCAGGTCATCGCACCGCCCGCGGCCCAGACCGTCGTGCCCTGCGTGCCTGCCAGGACCAGCGGGCCACAGATCGCCACCTCGGGCTCCTCGACGAGGCACGCCACGAGACGCTCGAGGCAGCCGGGCTCGAGCCAGGCGTCGTTGTTCAACAGGAAGACGGCCTGGGCGCCCGCCCCGAGTGCGAGTTCCATGCCCTGGTTGGCGGCCGCACCGAAGCCGAGGTTCTGGGTGTTCGTCACGCGCACCAGGTCCGGCCAACGTTCGTCCACCAGCTCGGTCGAGCCGTCGCTGGACGCGTTGTCGACGAAGACGACGTGCTGCGGATCGACGCCTTCGTCGAGCACGCTCGCGATCGAGCGCAGGTTGCCCGCACCGCCGTCGAAGTTGACGATCACCACCCAGATCCCATCGATGTGGAGCATCAGTCGGACCCGGCTCCCCCGCCCGCGGCGCGCTGAGCGTCCGAGTCGTCCGTCTCGACCGACGTGACCCTCGAGTGGACACGTCCCTGGGCGAGCCGCGTGACGATGTGGTCCTCGGGTTCCAGTTCGTTCGCGTGGTGCACCGCTCGCCCGTCCTTGAGCGTGACCGAGTAGCCGCGCGCGAGGACGACCAGCGGCGACAGCGCCTCGAGAGTCGCCGCACCGACCGCGACGCGCCGATCCGCCCCCGCGAGCACGGTTCCGAGCGCGCTCTTCAGCCTCTCGCGCAACGCACGCGCCCGCTCGGCTCGCAGGGCCAGCCGCGCCGAAGGAGCGCGTTGGGCGAGGGTCTCGCGCAGTCGACCGAGACGACGCTCAGCGCTGGCCAACGGAGTGAGCACCTGCCGCTCGAGCTTTCCGAACAGGTGCTCGAGTCGGTCGCGGCGCCGCTCCAAGAGGCGCTCCGGGCGCGACAGGACCTGGGAGCGGCGCACCGATTCGAGTCGGCGCGCGCGAACCGAGAGCTGGTCCTCCAGCGCACGTCCGAGGTGGGCGAACGAACGCTGGATGCGCTCGTCGAGGAGCGCCCGATCCGGGATCACCAACGCGGCCGCGTCCGTCGGAGTGTGGGCGCGCGCATCGGCGACGAAGTCACTGAGCGTCGTGTCCGTCTCGTGCCCCACCGCGCTGACGACGGGCACCGGGCACTCCCAGATCGCGCGGGCGACGGGTTCCTCGTTGAAGGCCCACAGGTCCTCGAGCGAGCCCCCACCGCGCCCGACGACGATCACGTCCACGCCGGTCGCCGCCAGGTCGCCGATCGCTCGCGCGATCTCCTCCGCGGCTCCCGGTCCCTGCACCTTCGCGTGGCACAGCCGCACGGGAAAGCCCGGCCAGCGCAGCGAACGCGTGCGCAGGAAGTCGCGCAGGGCCGCGCCGTCGCGACTGGTGACGACGCCGATCGTGCGCGGAATGGCCGGCAGGGCGCGGCGGCGCTCGAACCAGCCACGCGCGGCGAGCTCGCGCTTCAGCAGCTCGAACCGCGCCAGGAGCTCGCCCTCTCCGCACGGCGTGACCTTCTGGACGACGAAGCTGTAGCTGCCGCGCGGAGCGTAGACGTCGAGCTTGCCGTGGGCACGTACGCGCATTCCGGCGGCGAGCGTGGGCGGAAAGGCGCGCGCGACCTGCGAGCGCCATGCGACACACGCCAGCGTCGCGCCCTCGTCCTTGAGATCGAAGTACACGTGGCCCGACGCGGCGCGCTTCGGAGGTCCGAGCTCGCCCTCGACGACGAGGGGGCCGAGGTCCGCGAGGCAGCCGGCGATCCGCCGCGTCAAGGCGGCGACCGTCAGCGCCGCAGGCTCGGTCGGCACCGATTCGGTCGGACCGGAGTCGGCGACCGCGTCCCACAGGCTCGGCGTTTCTCGACGGCGCGGCGTCACAGGCCTTCGGCTCCCGGGTCCTCGACCGGACCTTCCTCCCGCGGTCGATCGGGCGGCTCCGTCGGCGCCTCTTCCGCGGTCTCCTCCGACTCGAAGATCGGCAGGTGTGCCGCGCGATAGCGATCGCAGACCGACCCCACCAGGACGATGCTGCGCGTCCCGGCTGCGAACGGAGTGCGGTTGCCGTCCCCGGCCACCACGAGTCCGTCGCGGAGGACGAGTCGCACGTGATCGCCGTGCATCTCGATCCGCATCCCGTCGGCGATGAGACGGCGCTCCTCGGACCCGTCGTCGGAACCGATGCTGATCTCCACGTCGCGCAACTCGTCGCCGACCACGCCCCCGAGCCACGTCAGCCGGTGGGTACGGCCACGATCGGACTCGGACAGGAGGCGGTTGAGCGTCAGCATCAGCGCTGGACGTGACCAGCGGCCATCGTCGATCCGCCTCTCGATCAGCGCCGGATCGAAGAGCGGACCGCAATCCTCGAGGAAGGGCTTCGGATCCACGTGCCGCAGCGGGATGCGGTACACGCCGTTCGTGAACGGGATCGCCTCGCGACCGACCTGGTGGACGCCGCCGGTGAGCACGATCGTCACGCTGTGGCCGCTGCGACTGGCTTCGAGGTGCATCCACTCGGCGCGCAAGCTGCCGCTCAGGACCCCGCGGTGATCCAGGAGGCGCACCACGACGGGCCCGGTGCCGAAGGTCCGCGGCGACGCGCTCTCGATCGGAGCGGCGTCGATCGGGACCTCACTCGAACCGTCCTGTGAAGCCGCGTCCCCATCCGTCCCGTCGGCGCGCTCGTCGCCGGTGTCCTCGCCGGCGTCGGCGACGACCGCCGTTCCCACGAGCCGCTCGCGATCGGCGGCGAGAACTCCGGCATCGAAGATCTCGAATCCGTCGTAGCCCTCGACGACGAGACGCGCGTTCAACGCCTGGCGCACCTGATCCGCCTTGGCGCGCGCGCTCGCGATCGAGCGCGCGACCTCGGCCCTCCGTGCCTCCTTCTCGCGGCGCTCGTCCACGGTCTCGAGTCCGAGCGCGCGCGCCAGATCGGCGGCGGGATCGTCCGCGAGTCGCAGGCGCGAGAGCTGTCCTTGGAAGTCACGCCAGGCGAGCTCCCGTTCGAGCCGGTCCTGACCCTGGCGTTCGAGTTCGGCCAGCAGCGCGCCCGCGCGGGCACGCTCGGTCATGAGCCGAAGGCGCAGGCGGGCATTCTCCGCACGCAGGCGTCCGAGCTCCTCGTGGGAAGCGGCCTCCGCACCGGGCGACACGGGCGTGGAGCCATCGTCGCCACCGAGGTCTGCGCTCGCGAAGAGTCCCGCGAGCGCGCTGAGAAGAACACCCAGGATCCACTGGCGCGTCGCGGACCACCCGTCGCGCCCATCGCGAGAGACCGACATCAGCGACGGCGCGCGACGCTCGCGGGCAACTCGGCCTCGTGCAGTTCGAGCGTCGTCAGTGCGCACTCGATCGTTCGGCTCTCGATTCCCGAGCCCGACGGCGCCAGGACCTCGAGACCACCGACGCGCGGCGAACCGTGCGGCTCCCGCCCCCACAGCACCAGTTGGACGGTGCAGCCGGCCTCGAGCGTCGCCTGCGCGTCCGACCGCAGCAACGTGGCCAACGGGCCCGTCGCCCCGGTCGTGAGCGCGCGGCTCACCACGCCTTCGCGGTCGATCACGCGGACGCCTTCCAGGGCGACCTCGACGGCTGCGCCGGAGAGCGGAGCGCCGGTCCGCTCGAGGGTCACCTCCAGGCGCCACGGCTCGGCAGGACCCAGCTCGAGCCGCTGGGCGAGGCGCGCCGCGTCGAACGCCTGGCGCCGCGGATCGGGCTGCAGCGGTGAGAGCCGCAGCGCGAGGCGCGCACCACCGTCGAGGGCCAACGACCCGCTCCAGGCAGCCAACTCGGCCTGGGGCACGGCGATGGGTGCGAGCGCTGGGGCTCGCACGGCCCGGCGGCGCTCGGTCACGAACAACCCGATCGCGAGCGCGCTCAACACCGGCAGGACCAAAGCGGCCGGCCCCAACCCGGAGAAGGGTCGAGGCCGGTCCAGATGCTCGTCACGAGCTCCGCCCCTTCGGGCGGCGGTGGGGCGTTCCGGCTCGGTGGTCACGCGTTCACGATCTCAGGTTCCGGGCCGAAGGACGCGCGCGGATCAGGCGTCGTCCCACTTCTCGCGCTTGTTGTCGTTCCACCAGGCCTGCCAGGCGCGGAAGTCCTCTTCCTCGTGGCCGGTCAGGGCGCGCAGCGACGACATCGTGGGCGAGGCCAGCGCGCCGTACTCCTTGGAGGCTTCCTCGTTGTCCTCGGTGCTGCCACCCGTCGTGCCGCTGTAGTCCCCTTCGTCCTCGACCAGGTCGGACAGCGGGACGATCTTCTTCAGGAGCGCCTCGACGATCTCCTTCCGGACCTTCTCCTTCGCGTCGGTGTAGGAGCCGAGGGCCTGGGCCGCGGCGCCCTCGACGGCGAAGTTCTTGTGGTCCAGCATCTTGAGCAGGACCTTGACCCCCTTGGGGTGCTGGGTGCGGCCGAGCGACAGGATCGCTTCGCGCTGGGCCTTCATCTTGCCTTCGAGCGCCTTGTGGTCGACGAGCTTGAGCAGCAATTCGCCGCCTTCCTCGCCGAACGCTCCCATCGCCAGCGCCGCGTGGGACTGCAGCTTCTGATCGGGCACGTCCTCCGCCAGGTCGTCGCGCTTGACGGTCAGACACTCGGCGACCGCCTCGGCGATGTCCTTGCGGTCCTTGGGGCCGCTCTCCTCGAACTCGACCGACAGTTCGTCGATCACACCCAGGGCTTCGTCGTCCTCGTCCCCACGAGCCTTCAGGTGTTCCTCCAGCTGTTCGATCAGCTGGGCGACCTCGGCGCGCTTGTCGGGCTTCTCCTCCTCCTCGTCGTCCTGCACGAGGACGGTCGAAGGGGCGGCGAGCGGCACGGCGGCGTAGGCCGGTGCGGGCAGCAGGACGATGGCGGTCAGGAGCAGATGCTTCATGGTTGGTGTCGGGATGAGGACGGAGGCGGATCGGGCGCGGTCGTGGGATCGACCGACGCGGAGCCGTCGCTCCGATGGGGTGGATGAGCCCGGAGGCTTCGGTGCGCACCCCGAAGGGGCGCACGCGCGCACGGGCTCGTTGGACGGTGTGGTGTGTTCGTGGGGGGCGCTCGCGGCGGGCCGTGGACCAGGATCGGCAGGTCGAGGGAGTCGGCAGCAGGTCGCGCCTGGTGGGCCCCAGGATCGGACCCGCCACCCGGCGCCGCGAGTACCGTACGAGCGGCGCGATCGGGCGTGCCGTGGAGACTGTAGTTCCTCGTCCGGGCGGGGTTCGAGGATTCGATCCCGCCGAGGCGCCAGGGTGGACTCCCCGACCTCGACTTGGCTCGGAACACGGTGCCTTGGGGCGGAACCCGGGCCCTGGCTCGGAACCCGGTGCCCTGGCTCGGAACCTAGGCCCTAGCCCGGAACCCGGACCCCGAGCCGCGCCCGCAGCCTGATCGCTACGGACCCCTCGGCACCCGGCAGCTCCCGCTTGGGCCCCTGGGGGCCGGCGAAGAGCCTGCGCGCGCCCCGGCATCCTATCAGGGAGCTCGTCAAGAGCACCTCGCGGGCGTCGGACAGGTGCGAGACCAGCAATCGCCCTTCCTGGACCTCCCCGGCGTCCACCAGGATCTGCCGCACCACCCCCGGGAGGACCCCATGCTCGAGCGGCGGTGTGCGAACCAGACCGTCGCGACCGACCACCACAAGGTTCGCGCAGGTCGCCTCGAGCACGGCGCCGTCACGTCCGACGAGCAGGGCGTCCCAGGCGCCCCGCTGCCGGGCCCGCTCGCGCAGGAGCGTGCGAGCGAGACGGCCCGTGTGCTTGTGTCCGTCGAAGCCGGACGGAGCAGCCCACGTCCCGTCGTCCACCACGAGGTCGAGACCCTCGGCCGGAGGTTCTGGCAGTGCTCGCAGTCCGAGCAGCACCGTGTCCGGGCCCCCGGGTGGACCGGGTGACCGCACGAGGCGCAGCGCTCCGGAGTCGACACCGCAGGCCGCGAGCAGACCTTCGATGCCCCCGCGCACGGCTGCGGCCGGCGTGCGCGCCCAGCCGAGTTCGGCCTCGGAACGGTTCAGGCGTTCGAGGTGCTGTTCGAAGAGCAGCGCGCTCCCCCCGACCACGGCGAACGTCTCGAGCAGTGCCGCCCCACCGGTGACGGCGGGATCGCGGGGATCGATGCGCGCTTCGTCCACGGCCACGACCTGGCCGCCGAGCACGACCCAACGTTCGCGCGGGTCCGCGCTCATCGGTCCGCTCCTCGCTCCTTCGCGATCGCGCCGCCAGCGTCACCCCTCGACTCCTTCACCTCGGCGTCCCTGTGGTCCGACTCGAGCGCGCGCACCAACCCCTCCGCCTTCGCCAGGGTCTCCTCGTCCTCGGCCCACGGGTCGGAGCGCCAGGTGATCCCGCCGCCAACGCGGAACGACACCTCGTGCAGGTCCGCTTCGATCGGCCGCGTGAGAAGGGTGCGGATCAGGATGTTGAAGCACGCCGCGCCGTCCGTGCCGATCCAACCCAGCGAGCCGGTGAACGGACCGCGTCCCTCGCCTTCGAGCACGGCGATCGCATCCATCGCCGCCAGCTTGGGCGCGCCCGTGATCGACCCTCCGGGGAAGAGCGCGGCCAGGACGTCGAACGCGTCGACGTCCGGTCGCACCGTCGCCTCGATGGTTCCGACCAGATGGTGCACGTGCGAGAACGTCTCGACCGCGACGGCCTCGGGCACCGACACGCCGCCCGCGGTCGCGACGCGGCCGAGATCGTTCCGCACCAGATCGACGATCATCGCCAGTTCGGCGCGATCCTTGGCACTCGCGAGCAGCGCGCGTGCGGCACGTTCGTCGGCCTCGGGCTCGAGCGCGCGCTTGCACGTGCCCTTGATCGGACGACTGCGGGCGACGCGGCCGTCGAACTCGAACAACAGCTCGGGCGACGACGACAGGATCGCCCCACCCGGATGGGACATGTAGCCCATGTACGGCGCCGGATTCGTCCGCGTCAACGCCTCGTAGAGCTCGTGCGGAGGACGGCGCACCTGCGTGGTGAAGCGGTGCGAGAGATTGGCCTGGTAGTAGGAACCGTCGGCGATCTGCGTGCGCGCGCGCTCGACGTTCGCGCGGAAGCGTTCGGCGGAGGTGCGGCGCTCGAGCGGGTCGACGGGCGCGTCGCACGCCGGTTCGGAGCGCGCGGCTCCGTGACCCTCGCGAGCCCGTTCGATGCACGCGAGCAGCTCCGCCCTTCGAGCGTCGGAACGCCGCTCGTCGTCTCCCTCGCGCAGGATCAACTCGGCCGTCCCTGCGACGAGGTCCCAGTGCACGAGGTCGGTGTAGAGCCCGCCGACGATCGGCGGCCACCCCCAGGGATCCGGCGGCAGGTCGAGCGCCTCTCCGTGCGGCCCCAGGTCGTAGGCGAGCACACCGGCGAAGCCCCCGAGGAACGGCCCTGCGGGATCGTCGCCGACGAGTTCCAACGCGCGGACCGCCGAACGCAGCGCGTCCAGGTCCCGCACTCCGTCGAGCACGCGCACGGGATCGAAGCACAGCCAGGCGTGGCGAGCCGGCCGGCCGGAAGAACCGGCGAACAGGATCGGCCGTCGTTCGTCACCGACCTGTCGCAGCAGCGCCTCGGGACGCGGCGGATCGACGATCTCCGTGCGGCGACGTCGAACGGTCGCGGACCCATCAAGATGCGTTCCCGTGAGTTGCATGTCGGACACGCGCTCCATCCTGGCGCGCGCGGCACCGAACCGGAAGGCCTCGGTGCCGCCACCCCGTCGCTCCGTTCGACGAACGCAGCACGGCCCGAGACTCCGCCGACCCGCTCGCCGCCACCAGGAACCTCCCGTCCTGCTGCGTGCACCCAGGTTCGAAAGTCGGGAGGGCGAGCGGTCGCACCTGGCGTGCCGGGTACAACCTCGCCATGTCGAATGCGAAGTCGCGGGTGATGGGTCCGGTGTTCCTGACGGTGCTCCTGGACCTGATCGGGTTCTCCGTCCTGTTCCCCCTCTTTCCCGAGCTCCTCGAGCACTACCTCGACAAGGAAGGTCCGGGCAGCGCCATCGGAGAGCTCCATGCCCAGCTCGTCCAGGTGGTCGGCGACCGCGCCGGAGCGGACTTCGCGGTCACCGCGCTGTTCGGCGGTGTCCTGGGGTCCGCCTACTCGCTCCTTCAGTTCCTGTTCGCGCCGCTGTGGGGAGGGCTCTCGGACCGCGTCGGTCGTCGCCCGGTCCTGCTCGTGACGTTGGCGGGAACGATGCTGGCCTACGGTCTGTGGTTCGTCGCGGGCAGCTTCGCCCTACTCGTGATCTCGCGCCTGGTCGCGGGCGTCATGGCTGGCAACATCGCTACGGCATCGGCGGTCGTCGCCGACGTCTATCCGCCGCGGGAGCGCTCGCGCGGCATGGCGGCGGTCGGCGCCGCGATCGGACTGGGCTTCGTGCTCGGCCCGGCGCTCGGCGCCCTGTCCTACGCCTACGTCGACGTCCTCGCCTTCCGCCCGCTGTGGGAGCAGTACGGCGTCAACCCCTTCTCGTCGGCCGCCGCCGTCAGCCTCGCGCTCGCACTCGTCAACTGGCTGCTCGTCGCGTTCCGACTCCCGGAGACCTTGGACCGCAGCACGCCGCGTGAGCGCGCCGGCGCCTTCGACTTCCTGAAGGCCGCGAAGCTCGGCGTCCCCGGCATCGCTCGCACCCACGTGATCTACCTGGTCTACATGATCCTGTTCTCCGCCATGGAGTTCACGCTCGTGTTCCTGACCACCGACCGACTCGGGTACGGACCGGGCGACAACGCCACGATGTTCGTGTTCATCGGACTGATGATCGCGTTCGTCCAGGGCGGCGTCGTACGCCGCATGGCGCCGCGCGTCGGCGAGCGCCGCATGGGCTCGCTCGGACTCGCCCTCCTGATCCCGGGCTTCTGTCTGGTCGGATTCGTACCCGGCATCGGCTCGAGCGGCGCGGGCGTCCAGCTCTACGTCGGACTCGCCCTCCTGGCGAGCGGCAGCGCGATGGTCATGCCCTGCCTGTCCGCCCTGGTGTCGCGCTACGCCCACGCGAACCGGCAGGGGCTCGCCCAGGGCACGTTCCGCTCGATGGGGTCGCTGGCCCGGGCGATCGGCCCTTTCCTCGGCGGCCTGGCCTACTGGAGTCTGTCCAGCAGCGCGCCGTACGTCGTCGGTGCGCTCGCGATGCTGCTGCCCCTCGGTCTCATGGCCCGTCTGCCCGCACCGCCGGTGATCGACGAGCCCGCCACCGAGTGAGGGTCCGGGCGGACCACTGGGGGCCGCGGGATCGATCGAGCCCGCCTCGCGAGCGCTGGGTGCGCACCTGAGTCTCGGCGGCGGCCCACAGGTCAAGCTTCGACCCGAAAGGGCCGATAGCGACCCCCATGAAGCGCGCTGCACTGCACACCTCGTTCGCCGGCCTCGTCGGAGCCGCCGTCCTGGCCTCGCTGGCCCCCTTCGAGATCCGCGGAGCCCAGGACGACGCTCCCACCGAGCTCGAGCCGCGGGTCGAGGCCCTCGAGGCCAAGCTCGAGTCCATGGTCCAGTCCGTCGAGCATCTGACCCAGAAGAACGCGCAGCTCGAGCGCTTCTTCGCCGCCCAGTCGCGCCAGGCCAGCGCCCTGCGCACGAGCCTCGCCGACGCCGAGAAGAACGGCTTCACGGCCGGGATCAACCCGAAGTCGCGCGAGGTCCTGCTCGCCGGATTCCGCGGCTACGTCGACGGACTCGAAGCCGCGCTGCCGGCCACCAAGTCGGAGAAGACCGACGCGCCCGCCAAGAAGGACGAGAAGGCTCCGAGCGCGCGCTGAGTCGGTCCGACTCCGCCCACCCAGGACGCCGCGGGACCCGATCCCGCCCCAGGGCTCGGACGTGCGCATCGCGCGCGCCGAGCCCGCGCCCGTTCACGAGCGCCTTCGGGACTACAGTCGGCCCGTGAGCGACGCCGCCCCCATCGATCTGGCCGCCGCTCCGGCGCCGTTCGTGCGCTGGATCGAGCGCTACCTGGCGCACCGCGTCGGAACGCGCGGAGGCTCGGAGCACACCCAGCGCGCCTACCGGGCCGACTTGCTCGAACTCGCGGTCACGCTGGGCGCGATCGGGGTCGACGAACCCGAGCGCACGACACCGCGCCACCTGCGCCGCTATCTGGCGGCACTCGACGAACGCGGACTCGCACGCACCAGCATCCAACGCAAGCTGTCGTCGGTCCGCGGCTTCTACCGCCATCTCGTCCGCGAAGGAGCGCTCGAGGTCCACCCGGCCACGGGGCTGCGCAGTGCGCGCCGCGGTCGCCCGTTGCCGAGCGGCCTGTCGGAGGGCGAGATCGAGAGCCTCCTGTTCGCCCCCGACGTCTCGACGCCGAGTGGTCGGCGCGACCGCGCGTTGCTCGAAGTCATGTACTCGGCCGGGACGCGTGCCGCCGAGACCGTCGGACTCGAGCGGTTGGACGTCGACTTCGAACAGATGCTCGTTCGCGTCCTCGGCAAGGGCCGCAAGGAACGGCTGGCACCGCTCGGAAGCCACGCGGTGCGCGCCCTCGCCGCGTACCTCGACGACCCCGAGCGACCGCGCCCCCTGCCGGGTCACGAGTCGGCGGTCTTCCTCAACAGCCGCGGTGGTCGACTCACGACGCGCTCGCTGCAGCGCATCGTCTCGGGGCTCGCGCTGCGAGCTGGGATCCGGCGCCACGCGACGCCGCACACGCTGCGGCACTCCTTCGCGACGCACCTGCTCGATCGCGGTGCGGACCTGCGCTCGGTGCAGGAACTGCTCGGACACGCGCACCTGGTCACGACGCAGATCTACACGCACGTCAGCAACGAACACCTGCGCGAGGCCTACGAACGGGCCCACCCGCGCGCGCACTGAATCCGACGCCGCGGGTTCCTCGTCGCGTCATCGGCCGGGCGCTCCCAGCAGCACGCTCGAGAGCTCGTAGACGGACGTGCCGTACACGGCGAGTGCGCCGTTGAGCGCGCCGACCGCCGTCGCCAGGACGAAGGTGGCGCGCCAGGCCACGGTCCGTCGCTCGGAGAGGGCGACGATCGCGAGCGCGTAGAGCGCCGGGTAGATCGGCGCGAGCTGCCGCGTGAGGACGGGCGTCGTGCCGAGCCAACCGGTGGCCGCGATCGCCGCTCCACCCACGGCGAACCACAGCACGAGGGGCCGGACGCTCGCGCACGAAGATCGCTGCCCGATCGCGAGCGCCGCCGCGGTCCACAGCACGAGCGGCTGCACGGCGGGAACGAGCCACAGGTAGGTCGCGGGCGAACGGCCGAACCCTTCGGCCATCAGGGCGTCGCGGGCGAGAACCTCAGCGTCCGGTGCGATCCACGTCGGCAGGAGCGCGCCGGTCGCGGACCAGAACACGATCGACCAGCCCCCCACCAGCGCGGTCGCCGGGAGCAGCAGCGCCGCGAGGTCGCCGCCCCGACGTGCGCGCTCACCGTCGTCGCGCAGCAGCCGTTCGGCCACCACCGGGAGGAGGACGACGAGTCCGGTCAACTTCGCCAGCCCGGCGCAGCCGCACAGGACCCCTGCCAGGACGAACCGCCGCCGCGACGTCGCTCCGAACGCGACTGCGACCGCGAGCGCCGCGAGCGCCATCGAGACCGAGTCGATCCAAAGGAAGCGCGACGCGAACCACCCGAACGGGTCGAACACGCAGGCGGCGCTCGCCGACGCGCACAGAATCGACCCGAGGGGACGCCGACGGTTCTCCGCGGCGAGCCGCAGGCCGAGGTGCACCGTGGCGGCCGCGAACAGCGCGTGTGCGATCCAGGTGATCCAGATGGCCGAGGACGGCGGATAGGGTCCGGCGTCACCGACCGCCCAGGGACCGAGCAGCGCCGCGAAGAGCGGCGGGTGGTGGAACAGCCCGTGGTCGTACATGGCCGCGGGCAGGCGCTCGAGCATCAGCGTTCCGCGCAGCGAATAGACCCCGTCCTGCCACAGCCGCTGAGCCAGCTGCCAGTAGATGACCTCGTCCGGCTCGCGGTGCCCGAACCCGAGCTGCGGCAGCTTGACGAGGAGCGCGAGCACGAACGCCAGCGCGGCGGCGACCCGGGTCGCGCGGCCGTTCCGCTGGTCCGTCGTCCCTCTCGTGCTCGGTTCCATGGTGCGGGTAGGTGCCCGTCGAGCAGTCTCGCCCGCTGCCACGAGCGTTGCAACGCACGCCCGGCCCGGACCGGGCCGATCCGGCACCCGCGCGCCCGACCGCAAGGGTGCGACGACGGTCCGCTCCCTAGCAGGCACGATCAGTTGACGGGCGCGGACGCGCACGGAGTAGAGTCCGGCCGGAAGAGCGCAGCCCCTGGCGCCCGTCCACCGGTCCGCACGCTCCGCAGGACGCGCGCCGTCCCCCAGAACGCATCGCAGTCGCTTGAACACCGATCCCCTGATCATCGCCGGAGAGGAGGTGAAGCCCGGCACACGGGCCACCATCCAGATTCCCGTCGCGCGGCGCTACACGGCCGGCGACGTCGCACTGCCGGTCCGCGTCGTGCACGGTCGCAAGCCCGGCCCGCGCCTGTTCGTGAGCGCGGCGGTCCACGGGGACGAGATCAACGGCGTCGAGATCATTCGCCGGCTCCTGCGACAGAGCGTCCTCAAGCAGATGCGCGGCGCCCTGATCGCCGTCCCGATCGTGAACGTCTACGGCTTCATCGCCCAGACGCGCTACCTGCCCGATCGCCGCGACCTCAACCGCTGCTTCCCCGGCTCATCGAAGGGCTCGCTCGGCGCTCGCCTCGCGAACACGTTCCTGCAAGAAGTCGTCGAGAAGGCCACTCACGGCATCGACCTGCACACCGGCTCGATGCACCGTTCGAACCTCCCCCAACTCCGCGCGAGTCTCGCGGAACCTGGCGTCGAGGAACTCGCGCGCAGTTTCGGAGCACCGGTCATCATCGACGCCGAGCTGCGCCCGGGCTCGTTGCGTCAGGCGGTCAGCGTCCTGGGGGTTCCGATCATCGTGTACGAAGCCGGAGAGGCCCTGCGCTTCGACGAGCTCGCCATCAAGGCCGGACTGCGCGGCGTGCTCTCGGTCATGCGCAGCCTCGACATGCTGCCGGCCTCGAAGTCGCAGAGGCGGCCCGTCGAGCCGTTCGTCGCGCACGGCAGCACCTGGATCCGCGCGCCCGAGAGCGGGATCCTCGTCTCGCAGCTCACGGTCGGCGCACGGATCGAGAAGGGCCAACGCCTGGGCGCGGTGTCCGACCCGCTCGGTACCGAGGAGACCCAGGTCGTCGCCCCCACGTCCGGCGTGCTCATCGGTCGCACGAACCTGCCATTGGTCAACGAAGGGGACGCGCTCTTCCACGTCGCCGTCTTCGAGAAGCTCGACACCGCCGCCGATGAAGTCGACTACTTCCAGGGCGTGCACGATCCGCCCACCTGAGCACCGCACTCGTCCTCGACCACACCCGCCGCCCGAATCGTCACCACGCCGGCCAGACCGATGAAGATCGCGATCATTTCCCGCAGCCCGAACTGCTACAGCACCCGACGCCTCAAGGAAGCGGCGCTGGCTCGGGGGCACCACGTCCGCGTGCTCAACACGCTGCGCTTCTCCATCGACCTCGACAAGGGCAGCCCGGACCTCTACTACAAGGGCAAGAGCCTATCGAGCTACGACGTGGTGATCCCGCGGATCGGCGCCTCCATCACCTACTTCGGCACCGCGGTGGTCCGCCAGTTCGAGCAGATGGACGTCTTCTGCATGAACGGAGCCAACGGGATCACGAACTCGCGCGACAAGCTGCGGTCCCTGCAGATCCTGTCGAAGCACGACATCGGGATCCCCGCCACGGAGTTCGTGAAGAATCGCAGCGACGTGCTACCGGCGATCGAGCGCATCGGCGGCGCTCCGGTCATCATCAAGCTGCTCGAAGGGACGCAGGGCGTGGGCGTCATCCTGGCGGACAACAACAAGGTCGCCGAAGCGATCATCGAAACGCTGCAGAGCACCAAGCAGAACGTGCTCATCCAGAAGTTCGTGGCCGAGAGCCGAGGCAAGGACATTCGTGCCTTCGTGGTCGGCGACCGCGTCGTCGGTGCCATGCGCCGCGTGGCCCAAGGCTCCGAGTTCCGCAGCAACGTCCACCGCGGCGGACGCACCGAGGTCGTCGAGCTGGAACCGGCCTACGAGGAAGCCGCCGTTCGGGCCGCACAGATCATGAACCTCCAGGTCGCAGGCGTGGACATGCTCGAGAGCTCGACCGGACCGCAGATCATGGAGGTCAACTCGTCGCCCGGCCTCGAGGGGATCGAAGGCGCCACCAACATCGACATCGCGGGCGCGATCATGGACTACGCCCAGGAGCACGTCCGCTTCCCCGAGCTGGACATCCGTCAACGCCTCACCGTCAGCAAGGGCTACGGCGTCAGCGAGCTCCACATCCCCGAGGGCTCGTCCTTCGTGGGCATGGCGATCGAGGCCACGGACCTGCGCGAGAAGGACATCGTGGTTCTCGCGCTGCACCGTGGACGGACGACCATCCCCAACCCCCGGGGCGCGCGCGTGCTCGAGGGCGGCGACCGTTTGCTCTGCTTCGGCAAGCGCGAGTCGATGAAGGACCTGCTCCCCGAACGCCGCCGCCGCATCAAGAAGGGCAGCAAGCTCAAGACCCTGGACACGCAGGTTCCGTCCGCGCAGTCGCACGACTGACCACCCTGGAACCGACCGCCAACGATCGGGCGCCCGGAGCGCGGAGCGTCAGACTCCGACGGTCCAGGCGCCCTTCTCGTACACGACTTCGTCGTCGAGCAGGACCCGCTCGGTCAGGGCGAACACGTCCACGTGGTGCCGCGCCGACTTCTTCCGGACGTGCTCGGGCTTGTTGTAGGTCGCGTGTTTCGAACCCAGTGACAGGTGCACGCCGCACATGCGTTCGAACGTGCCGATGTCGGTGACGGTGCGGTCCTGGCCGAACGCCCGGTTCAGGCCGAAGCCGAGCTCGCGCACCCAGACCTCCCCGTCGTCGGCGCGGATGTTGGCGAGGACCCGGTCGAACTCCGGCGTCGAATCCTCCGCACGGGCGACGCGGCCGTCCTCGACGACGAGCGTGATCGGTCGCGGCGGTCGATTCACGGTGAACGCCGTGTCGCCGAAGAACGCGATGCGCACGCGCCCGTTGACGGCCGCGAGGTCGCGCGACTCGGTGAAGACCTCTCCGATCGGGTACTGGCCGCCGACGTTCCGCATCCCCGCGTAGTCGCCGATGTTCACCTTCGCCGACTCGAACGCCGCCGGATAGACGAGCTGGTCCGGTGCGCCGGTTCCATCGCCACTCTCGACGACGCCGTTGCCACAGCGGTCGATGCGTTCGGCGAGCGCCCGTCCCACTCCCCGGTAGTAGGTCGGGTCGTAGGCGAGCGAATCCACGTAGACCAGCGCCTCGGCGCCGGTCATGCGCGCGAGGTGCGGGTGCTCGATGACCTTGAGACCGCGCGCGAAGAGCTCGATCCGGATCCGGAACGCGTCGAGACGAAAGCTCGTCGACTGGACCAGCACCACGAGGGACTGGGGCTCGAGCTGCTCGAACGCCGCGCGGATGTCGTCGTGACGCGTCCCGTCGAACGGGAGGAACCGCGCCGTGGGAAGGCAGATCCGATAGGCCGCGGCCAGACCGCGAGCCAGCTCGCTCTCGGCGTCCCAGACCACGAGTGCGGACCGGTCGGGCGTGTGGGCGAAGGCGTGCTCGAGGACGTCGCCGAGGTGCTCGGCGGCGGTGCGGACCGCGGACTCGGGGAGGGATGTGGTCACGGCGGCGATCCTACTGCTGCGTGGCCGCCGGCCGACGCGGCTCTGGCCACCAGGGCCGATTCTCGACGCCCCGAAACCCAACGCCCGCCAGGGCCCGGGCTGTGCCGTGCCGTCCTGCGGAAACTCCGCGTTCGCGAGGACCGCGCGTTCAAGATCCGCGGTCGCTGAGCGAGATGAATGGTGACCCCAGGGGGATTTGAACCCCCGTCGCCAGGATGAAAACCTGGTGTCCTAGGCCTGACTAGACGATGGGGCCACGCTTGAGCCGCAGAAGGTAGGGACGTCTCCCCCGCCAGTCAACGCCCCGAAACCTCTTTTTGCCGGCCGAGGACCGACTCAGGCACCGCTCCCCACCGCCAGCCATCCGGCGTCGGCGAGCCGCGCGCGCGTCCACTCCAGTTCGCGCGCGAGCGACGCCGCGAGACCGCCCTCGCGCCACGCCGCCGGCAGCACGTCGAACGTGTAGGTCTCGACCTCCACGTGCAGGTCGCGCGTTCCCCAGCGCGTCGGATCGGCGAGGATCGCGGCGAGCGTCGCGGCGCCCTGGGTCGCGGTCGTCGCGAGACCGCCGGCGTCCGGCAAGGGGTCGGGCGCGTCGACCGGCACGTGGAAGTGACAGCGCCATTCGTCACAGCCGAGCCACGCCGGATCGCTGGACAGCGCCGGATCGCCGAGGTCCTGGGCGCGCAGCAACTCGCTGCCGCGCCGCCCGGTGACCTGGTGGAGGTAGACCGGTTCGTCCATTGCGAGCAGTCGCGCGCGTCCGACGTCGTCGTTCCCCGGGTCCGGCAGGCGCAGCGCGCTCGAGACCTGGACCTTGCCGATCGGGAGCCCCAACGCGTCGATGCGCGCGCACAGCTCCTGTGGTTCCTCGAACTCGACGGCAGCGTGGCACGTGTCGAGGCACAGTCCCAGGTGGGTGGCGATCACAGCTTCGGGGTCCGCGACGCCGCGCTCGGACAGTTCGGCTCGCGCGCCTTCGATCAGCGCCGGCCAGACCGCGGCGAGCTCGCGCGTGTCGCCGGCGAGGCTGCGCGGTTCGGGCTCGATCGACAGCACCGTCGGTCGTCCGTGGCGCGTGCGCAGCGCGTCGAGTGCGACCAGCGCGAGTCCGAGTCCGCGACCGCAGGCTTCGACGCGCTCGAGCGCGCCTGGCTCGCCGCGGTGCAGTCCGCTGTGGGTGCTGACCGACACGTGGCTCGCTCCGGCCGGCGCGAGCTCGTCCGCGATCAGCGCGACCGCGGCCGTGTAGAAGGCGCGCTCGCGCTCGTCCCAGCCCGGCCGGAACACGCCAGCCTTGAGCCCCGGACGGTGGAACCCGCCGAAGGGGAACGCGTTGGCGGTGAAGGCGCACAGCCCGAGGCGCTTCAGGCGCTTCGCGAGGTCCACGCGACGACGGGCGGCGCGATCCTCGGCGAGCGGGAGGGCCAGCGACGCGGGGAGGTACAGCCCCAACCCGAGCACCCCGTCCGGCGCCACGCGCTCGCGCACGGCCGCGCAGACCTGTTCGAGCGCGCGTTCGAGCGCGGGCAGGTCCTCGCCCGCCAGGACGTTCAGGCAGTAGCCGAGCACGACCCGGCGCCCGGGGTGCGAGGGGTGTTCGAACTCCACGCGGCCGTCACTCGCCCTGGGCGACGGCGAGACCCTCGTCCACGAGCAGGACCGGAATCCCGTCGCGCACGGGGTACACGATCTGGCCGTCCTCGCGCACGAGACCGGCCTCGATCGGCACCGTCACGGGGCGACCGGCGGCGTCCTTCAGGCTGCCGTCCGCGACCCCTTGGTTCAGCCTCGCGACGAGCTCGTCGGAGGCCACCGTGAGGCTCTGGTAGCTGGCGGGGCAGGCGAGGATCTCGAGCAGTTCCTTGTGGATCATGGCGGGGAGCGGCGCGGGCCGGGCACGATAGGCTACCCGCCCGGACGGCCCGCCGTGCCGTCCTCGCCCCATGTCCTCGCTCCTCGCCGTCGCCCCCCACCTCTGCACGCTCGTGGCCGCGGGCGTCGCGCTGTTCGCAGCGGCGAGTCCGCTCGTGCTCGCGGGCGCGCACAGCGACCCGAGCAGCAGGTCGCTGCACCAGGAGGCCGACGCCCGGACACGTGACGACGGAGCGAGCGTCGAACGATCGACCACCGGCGTGGAGGTCACGTGGCCCGCGTCCACGGCGACGCCCGCCCTCGCGGCGCTCCCCTTGCTCGCGCAGGATCCGTCGAGCCCCGCTGCGACGGATCCCTGGCCGGAGGACCTTCCCCACGACGCGGCGGCCTGGACCGAGTACTGGAGCGCCTTCGCCGACGACCTCGCGCGCGAATCGGAGTGGGCCGCCGAGTGGGCCGCGGGGGGCCGAACGCCGACCCACGCCGACGGCGAGCGCCTGGCGCGACTGTGCCTCGCCGCCTTCCACCAGGGCCGCGACGCCGACGGCTGGAGCCACCTCACGGAGCTGGCCACGCGCGACGCTCCGCTCGCGTCGCAACTCCTGCCGCACGTCCTTGTGGGGGGACCGCTCGTGGGGGGACCGCTCGTGGGCAGGGCGCTCGAGAGCGAAGCTCGGAAGAGTGGATCACCTGGCGGCGCGGATGCCGTGCCGTCCGGGACACGGACGCCTTCGGAACCCTGGAACGGCGCCCTCGAGCGTGGCGTGGTCCTGCGGCCCGCGCTGACGCCGCCCGCGCTCGACGATCCGAACGGGCGGCCGTCGCGCGAGCCCCTCGAGATCACCGGGCTCACGGTCGGCGGCTCGCGGGTTTCCATGCGCCTGCAGGTGCGCGGCGACGGCGTCGACCTGCGCTACCGCCTGGACGAGGGCGAGCCCGTCGAGTTCGCGGCCGTGCTGCCGGTGCCGCCCGGTCTGTCGATCGCGATCGAGTACTTCGACTGGGAGCGCGCCGAGACCAGCGGCGAGCCGCTCCCCGTACGCCTGTCCGAGCCCGGCGAGTGGTATCGGCTGTGGGGCCGCGTCCGCCCGGATCGCGCCGCGTGGCCGACGATCGCGCCCGACGCCGTGCCGCGCGCCCTCGAACTGTTCGGACTCGAACTCGTGATCGCCGCCGACGATCCCCAGGCCGCCTACGTGGCCGGTTTCGCGCGCGCCTGCGAGGACCTGTTCCCGTTCCGCGTGCGCCGCGTCGAACCGGGCGAGCCGCCGTTCGGAGCGAGCGCCCAACGCGTCGACCTGACGCCGTCCCCCGCTCGCGGCGCGAAGCTGCGCGACCTGGCCGGACACCTCGCCCACTTCGTGCTGGCGCGCTCAAGGACGCCGCGGGAGACCTCCTCGCCCGACGGCCGCTGACGTCCACGCGCGCCAGACAGCACGCCAACCCTCCGCGCACGGGGCCGGGCCGGACACGTTCTCGGTCCACGGCACGACCGTGCGGCCGAACCGACCACCCGCGCTCCACTCGACGCTCCATCCGACGCCCTTCACCCATGTCCTCGACACCCGATCTCGCTCCCTACTTGAAGAACCGTGCCCGCCTGCTCGACGCGTTGCGCGAGCGCGGTGCGGCGGCGGTCGTCTTCACCAGCGACCCCCGCACGCGCAACTCGGACTCGGAGTACCGCTTCCGCCCGGGCAGCGACTTCTGGTGGGCGACGGGCTTCGCCGAACCGGGCTCGTGCCTGGTGCTCCTGCCCGGTCGCGATGGCGGCGAGACGCTCCTGTACTGCCGCGAGCGCGACGTCACCGCGGAGATCTGGAACGGGCGACGCGTCGGCATCGAGCGCGCACCGAAGGTCCTGGGCGTCGACGAGGCGCATCCGATCGACGACGTGTTCGACGACCTGCCGTCGCTGCTGACCGGCTACGACGAGGTCTTCTACACGACCGGCGAGGAGGAGCACCGCGACCGCGCCATGGAGGACGTGCTCGAGAGCACGCGCATGGCGAAGAAGCGCGGCAAGCGCGCGCCCAGCAGTTGGAGCCATGCGGCGGGCCTGATCGGCGAGCTGCGCCTCATCAAGACCGACGAGGAGATCGCGATCATGCGCCGCGCCGGTGAAGTCACGGCCGCCGCCCACCGGGCCGCCATGGCCGCCGCGCGCCCGGGTGCGAACGAGGCCGAGATCGACGCGTTGATCGGCTACTGCTTCCGGCGCGCGGGTGGCAACGGCGAGGCCTACGGCAACATCGTCGCGGGCGGCTCGAACGCCTGCATCCTGCACTACCACGAGAACGACGCCGAACTGATGGCGGGCGAGCTGTTGTTGATCGACGCGGGCTGCGAGATGGAGTGCTACGCCGGCGACGTCACGCGCACCTTCCCGGTCGATGGCGTGTTCACGCCGGACCAACGCGCGCTGTACGAGGTGGTCCTCGCGTCGGAGAAGGCGGCGATCGAAGCGGTGCGCCCAGGCGCGACGTTCGACACGGTGCACCGCACGGCGCTCGAGGTGCTGTGCGAAGGCCTGGTGCGCATCGGCGTGTTCCAGGGCACGGCGCAGGAGCTGATCGCTTCCGGCGGGTACAGCCGCGTCTTCATGCACAAGACGAGCCACTGGCTCGGCATCGACGTGCACGACTGCGGGGCGTACTTCACCGCCGACGGCGCCTCGCGTCCGCTCGAGCCGGGCATGGTCCTGACCGTCGAACCCGGCGTCTACGTGGCCGAGGACGACGACCTCATCGACGCGCGTTGGCACGGCATGGGCATCCGCATCGAAGACGACGTCCTGGTCACCGCCAGTGGACACGAAGTCCTGACCGCGGATGCGCCGAAGGAGATCGACGCGGTGGAAGCGGCCTGTGCCGAGTCCGCGGCCCTGCCGGTCTGACGACGCGAGCGAGGGATCGGCGCGGCACGCGTCCGGCGGGTCGACGCGTCCGTGGCGGCGCTGCGCGACCCGGGCGCGATCACCGAGTCGCCTCCTTCGCGAACGGGTGCGTCACGGGCCGTGGCAGCAGCATGCTTCGAGCGCAGCGGCCGCAGGTCGAGCGGCGTCGCCAGCCCCTCCCGATCCACGAGCGGGGCGCGCCTCCGGCGACCAGGCATCCGGCGTCCGGTCATCCGGCGTCCGGGCATCCAGCAATCGGGCGTCCGGCATGCACCTGCCCACCGCCCGCGATCGACACGCGGGCCAGGTGGAGTGGTGAGTGCTCTAGGACTCGAACCTAGGACCTACTGGTTAAAAGCCAGTTGCTCTAACCAACTGAGCTAAGCACCCACCCGGGTGGTCGTTCACGCCCGCGAGGGGCGCCAGGTCGACCTACCTGGTCGGAGAAAGATACGGACCGAGACGGCTGACGCAAGCCCCTTCTCGTGCTCGCTGCGCCCGGCTCCCCCACTCGGGTTCGCGGGCGGGGGCCCGACCGCTCGAGGTCGCGCGGCAGCGGGAGTCCCGCGCGCCCTCGACGCACGCGCGACGAACGCCCTCGACGAACGCGGACCGCTCGGCGCCAGCTCGCGCCGGCCCGACCTGTGGCCGGCGCGGCCCGACCGGTTGCTGCGGCGGCCCGCCGGCGATCCGGAACGCGGCCGCCACCTCACCGAGCCGAGCCGAGCCGTGGCCGCTACTCGAGGATGTCCGCGACCTTCTTGTCGTGCACCTCGTCCACCTTCTTCTCCCAGTCCTTGAGCAGGCTCTGGATGTCGTCGTGGAGCTTGCGGTGCTCGTCCTCGGTCAGATCGCCGTCCTTCTTCTGCTGGTCGATGTGCTTGTTCATCTCGCGCCGCACGTTGCGCATCGCGACGCGCGTCTCCTCGCACATCTCCTTCACCTTCGCCGCGAACTTCTGACGCTGGTCGCCCGACAGGGGCGGCAGGGTGATGCGCACGACCTTGCCGTCGTCCGTGGGCGCGGCGCCCAGATCGCTCTTCGAGAGGGCCTTCTCGATCTCCTTGATCGCGGAGATGTCGAAGGGCTTGATCACGATCGTGCGCGCTTCCGGCGTCGTCACCGCAGCCACCTGGTTCAGGGGCGTGGGCGTGCCGTAGTAGTCGACGCGGACGTTGTCGACGAGCGAGGCGGAGGCGCGGCCGGTGCGGACGGACCGCAGGAGATCGGAAAGGTGGTCCAGCGCCTTGGAGTAGCGCTGCTTGCTGTCTTTGATGACGTCGTCGCTCACGGGAATTCGCTCCTGCTCTCTTGGTTGGCCGGGAACCTGGTCGCCGGCGTGAATCTCGGTGTGGGCCCGGTCAGCACCTGCTGCGGGCCGATCTGCGCGGAGCGGTCGGCGCGGACCGCGCGGCGCGAACGTGGCCCCGACGCAGCAGGCCTCACTCGGCGTCGATGCGCGTGCCGAGGGGCTCGCCCCCGATCACGCGCCCGATGTTGCCGGGCGTGAACATGTCGAAGACGACGACCGGGAGCTTGCTCTCCATCGAGAGCGTGATCGCGGTGCCGTCCATGACGCGGAGGCCCTGACTCAGAACCTCCATGTAGGTCAGCCGCTCGTAGCGCACGGCGTCCGGGTCGGTCGCCGGGTCGGACGAGTAGACCCCGTCGACCTTCGTGGCCTTCAGCAGCACGTCGCAGCCCAGTTCGGTGGCGCGCAGCGAAGCGGCGGTGTCGGTCGTGAAGAACGGGTTGCCGGTTCCGGCGGCGAGCACGACGACGCGGCCCTTCTCGAGGTGCCGCAGCGCCCGGCGACGCACGAAGGGTTCGGCCACCTGCTTGATCTCGAGCGCCGTCATGAGACGGGCGGCGGCACCGGCCTGCTCGATCGCCTCGGTCAGCGCGATGCCGTTGATCACGGTCCCGAGCATGCCCATGTAGTCGGCGCTCGCGCGGGCGGCTCCGAGCTGGCTGAACTGGGCGCCGCGCAGGATGTTTCCACCCCCGGTGACGATCGCCACCTGCACCCCGGTGCGCGCGACCTCGGCCACCTCGACGGCGACGCGATTCACGGAGTCGGGATCGATCCCGTGACCCGTGACCGGATCGCCGAGAGACTCGCCGGACAATTTGAGGAGGACGCGTTGGTAGGGCATGGGTGGAGACATGAAACCAAATGACGGCGTCGCCATGCGAGCGGAGAGGTCCGCAAGTGTGCGGCGCCGAGCCCGGGGCGGGATCGTCGTGTCGGCGAGAGGACGTGGCGCCCCGTGGAGCCCTCCCACCACGCGAAGAGGCCCGACGCCGTGGACGTCGGGCCTCTTCGCGAAGGGCGGTTCGGCCGGAGCCGACGCCCGCCGATCAGATCTCGAAGACGGCGTAGCCGGCGAGTGCGGCGTCCGGGCCGAGCTCGCTCTGGATCGCCTTCGCGACGGACATGCCGTTGTCGAAGATCCAGGCCTGTTCCTCGAGGCAGACGTCCTTGAAGAAGGCCTTCATCTTGCCCTCGACGATCTTGCCCTGGATGTTCTCCGGCTTGCTCTTCACGTCGTCGCTCTCCAGGTGGACCTCGCGCTCGCGCTGCTGAACGTCCTCGGGGACGTCCGCGGGCACGCGGTAGGCCGGCTTGGTGAACGCGATGTGCTGGCACAGACGCCCCAGGAGTCCTTGGGCCTCGTCCTTGCTCTTCGTCGTCGTCACGGCCGCCATGGCCCCCACCTTGAAGTTGTGGTGGATGTAGACGCCGACGAAGCCGCCGTCGACGGCCAGGCGCACGACGCGGGAGATCTGGATGTTCTCACCCAGGCGACCGACGACCTGCTTGAGGTCCTCGGACACGTCCGAGCCCCCCATCGGCAGCGCGGTGAACGCCTCGGCCGACTCACCTGCGGGGAGATCGGCGGCCAGCGCGGCGGCGGCGTAGCGCGCCATCATCGACTGGAAGTCCTCGGTGTTGGCGACGAAGTCCGTCTCGCAGCGCACGGCGACCATCGCACCAGCGGTGCCGTCGTCCGAGATCGAGGCGGACACACGGCCCTCGGAGGTCTCGCGACCCGCCTTCTTGGCGGCGGTCTTGAGGCCTTGCTTGCGCAGGTGGTCGAGGGCGGCGTCCATGTCGCCACCCGCGGCGTCCAGCGCCTTCTTGCAGTCCATCATCGCAGCGCCCGTCTTGTCGCGCAGCTCGCGGACCATGCTCGCGGAAACAGCCATCGGTTCAGTCCCTTGCGTTCAACAGAAGTGGATCGGTCGTGAGCGTCCGATCGATCGACCGGACGTGAGTGTCGCGACCCGCCGCAGCGGTTCGCCGGCGCGACTCGACGGGCGAGCCGCGCGCATTCGAATGGTCGGTCGGCCGGTGCGCGTGCGCACCGGCGCGACCGAACGGACCATCAGCCCTGGGTGCTCTCGCCCTCGGCGGGAGCGGCGGGCGCCTCGGCCGGCGCTTCGGTGGCGGGCGCCTCGGCAGCAGCGGCCGGAGCGGCTTCGGCCGCCTTCGGCGCCGGCGGCTTGTTGCCGCGCGTCGGGCGGGGCTCGTCACCGATGGGCAGGTCGTCCGTGCGCTCGGCAGCTCCGATGGAAGCCATGCGCTCGCGTGCGTTCGCCGCGCCCTCCTCGACCGACGTGACCAGGTTCTCGACCAGGACGCGGACCGACTTCAGGCTGTCGTCGTTGCCGGGGATGAGGATGTCGCAGCCGTCCGGGTCGCAGTCCGTGTCGACGATGCCGATCACGGCCAGGCCGAGCTTGCGGGCCTCGCGCACGGCGTTGTACT
Organism: Rohdeia mirabilis; assembly: GCA_007750655.1. Lineage (GTDB taxonomy): Bacteria > Planctomycetota > UBA1135 > UBA1135 > Rohdeia > Rohdeia mirabilis. The sequence goes on along the minus strand of CP036290.1, from coordinate 2,398,765 downwards.
CGCGGCTCGGGTCGACGATGACCGCGGCACCGGGGATGCTGTTCATCTCGCGGATGCCGCCCAGGTTGCGGTTGATCTTGCGCATCTCGCGGCGCAGGCTCGAGATCCGCTTCTTCGAGAACTGGTTGATGGTGCCGTCCTCGTGCATCTTCTCGAGTTCCTCGAGGCGACGCAGGCGCGAGCGGATGACGCTGAAGTTCGTCAGCGTGCCACCGATCCAACGCTCGGTGACGACCGGCATGCCTGTGCGCTCGCCGGCCTCACGCACGACGCCCTTCACCTGACGCTTCGTGCCGACCCACAGCACCTGCGCGCCCTCGGCGGCCAGGTGGTACAGGAAGTTGCGCGCGCGCAGGAGACCGCGGACGGTCTCGCGCAGGTCGATGATGTGGATCGAGTTGCGGCGCGAGTGGATGAAGCGCGCCATCTTCGGGTTCCAGCGCGACGCGTGGCAACCGAAGTGGACGCCGGCCTGGATGAGTTCTTCGACGGAGGTGTTCAAGGCGTGATCCGAATCTAGGGGTCTGGTGCGGTGCGCGCGTCGACGACGTGTCGAAGCTCTCGCCCGCTCCCTCGCGCTGCGCGTGGCGGCTGCGGCGTGGCCTTTCCGGAGTCCGACCGGATCCTCGAGGGTCGGGTCGACGTCTCGCGCTGCGGGACGACGGCCGTTCGGCCTCGAAGTCGGACTCCGCGAACGCTCGATCGGGTGGCGTCCGCTGTTCGAGCGGGCGCCCGAGCGGGCGATCACGAGGCTGTGCACGCACCCGGCTCGGGCGCGAAAGGGCCGAAGAGGATAGCCACAGGCATCGACCGGGACCACTGTTCGGCGCGAATCGGTCGCACCGAGAGGGTTCTGCTCTTCCCCCTTCCGGGCGGTCGGGGCGATACTGGAAGGCGAGCTTCCATGGATACGCGACCTCTCATCCTCGCCTGCGACCACCGCGACGGCACCCTCGCCCGCAAACTCGCCGCCCCCGAACGGGGATCGGTGCGCCCCGGGCCCCCGCTGACGGACGCCCGGATCGAGGTGTCCGCCAGCCTGCGCGAGTCGCTCGAGCGGCTGCGACGGGAGCGGCCGGAGGTCCTCGTCATCGATCCCCTGACCCCCGGCGGGTTGGCCGAGCTCGGCGCCCTGGCCAGCTCCGGGGGCGACCAGCTGCCGGTCCTTCTGGTGGGCGAGCACGGCGACGCCAGCGTCCTGGTGAACCGGGTCGAGGGCAGCGTGCCCTGGGACCTGATCGACCGCCGCGCCCACCCCGGCGAGTTCCGCCTGCGCCTCGAACGCCTCCTGCGCGACGCACGGCTGCGGCGCGAGGTCGGCGAGTTGCGCCACCGGGCCTCCCACGACGACCGCACCGACCTGCTGCGCCCCCAGGCTTTCCAGGACCTGTTGCAGGGCCAATTCTCGGCCGCCCTCGAGGTCGGCGCGAGCCTGGCGCTGATCATGGTGGACCTCGACGACTTCGGCTCGATCAACAAGCGCTACGACCACACGGTCGGCGACGCGGTGATCGAACGGGTCGGCGCCGCCGTGCGCCGCACCCTGCGTCTCGAGGACTTCGCCGGGCGTCTGGGCGGCGACGAGTTCGCCGTGCTCCTGCCCTACGCCGGAGCGCCCGAGGCCACGCGCGTCTCCGAGCGCCTCAAGGACGGCATCGTGCGCCTGTCCGGTCGCTGGCCCGAGTTCGGCGCCGACCTGACCCTGTCCGGCAGCTTCGGCTGGGCCGTGTTCGACGGCCTCCAACCGCCCAGCGTCGGCGACCTGCGCCTGGCCGCCGAGCGCGCGCTGCGCGAGGCGAAGCGCCGCGGTGGCAACCAGGCCGTGGGCGCGCACGAGCTGGTGGTGCACACGAGCAACGGCAGTCCGGCGCCGGAGTGAGACCGGCCGGCCGGAAGTCCGCCGCCGCTGCGCGTGCCGTCGCTGGCGGTGCAGTGCCACAGCGCCTCCCACCGAGCAGGTCCCGACCCGTCGTCAGTCGGGACGTTCGACCAGCCGCACGTCGAGCCAGTCGGCCCGGTCGCCCAGGTTGAGGTCGGGGCCCATCTCGACGACGAGTTCGAGCCGTGCGACCTCGGACACGTCGAGCACGGGGAGTTCGACGGGCGGGCGGCCGCCGCGCACGATCTCACTGCGCCACAGCTCCTTTCCGTCGCCGAGCACCGCGAACACGGCGGCACCGCGCGCACCGAGGTCCGCCGTCGACGCGTCGATGGCGACGAGTCCGCGCAGTTCGTCGAAGGCGCCGGGCTCGAGATCGAACGCGAGCGACAGCGGAGCCTGGACGCCGATCCCGCGCGGCCAGACGCGACCGCCCGCGCGCAGCGCCTCGCCGTGCACCGCGCGATCGCGCAGGGGCTCGAACACGAGGCCGAGATCGTCGCCGAAGGCCGAACCGCCCGTCACGGCGTCCGGCTCGCGGTCCGACAGGTAGGCCAGCCGCCCGTCGTCGGTCGAGCAGACGAGCACCGACTCGAGCGGCGCCACCACCACCTCGTCCCAGGGCAGCCGCAGGCGGTAGCCCGTGCCGTCGAACGCGTCGAGCAGTCCGTGCAGACGACCGCCGCCCACCAGATCGAGCGCGACGGCGCGCTCGAGGCCACGCGTGGAGTCGGGCGGGTCGATCGGCTCGACGAAGAGCGCCACCACCTCGTTCCAACCGTAGGAGCGCAGCCCGAGTCGACTCTCGAAGACCGGGCCGCGCTCGTCGAATCCGTCGAGCGTTCCGTCGAGGACGTCGACCCCGGTCCCGGCCAGGCGGTAGAGGCGGTCGCCCTCCGTGGGCGCCGTCAACTCCTCGGTACCCGCGGCGGCCGCGCGGCCCGGGAAGTCGAGCCGCGCGAGGACGTCGATCGGCAGCCGCAGCGCGAGGTCGCCGGACCCGCCGACGAGGAGCCCCACGTGCTCGGCGTCCCCGAGGCCAGGGGCCGAGCGACCTGCGACGCGATCGCCGTTCCAAAGGGTCACCTGCACGCGGTCGTCGCCGGCCACCGCCGACTCGACGGGGCGCGGCTCGGCACGGGGCGCGAGCGTCACGATGCGCAGCGGCGCGAAGGCTCCGGCCGCAGCCGGCTCGATCGCGAGCGACGCGGTCCGCTCGACCCGCCCGTCGGGCCATTCGACCAGCACGCGCTCGTCCTCGGGCGTCGGCGCCCCGGAGCGAGCACCAGTGACCGGCGCGACCAGGACGGCGGCGGACAGCGCGAGCAGGAGCGCCGGGGCGGACGGACGGAACGCGCGCTCGGAGCGCGTCGCACGGATCGGGACGAGGGCCATGGCGCGCATGCTACCGCTCCGCCCGCGGCGCTCTCCTGCCAAGCTGACAGCCGCGCCCACGCACTCCCACGGGGGCTGCCATTTGGGCAGAACCCGGCGCAGCCCGTCCGAAGCCCCGCTTCGCCCCAGCCAGCGCGCCGCCGGGATCGCGGCCGGGATCGGGCGCTGGCACCAGTCTTGCTAGGAGGGCGCGAACCGCGCGCCGCAGCGAGCAGATCGCTCCGTTGGCGCCGCCTTCTTCCAAAGGGCCCGCCCCATCGCGCAGGCCCGCCCCCGACCCACCCCAACGGACGAACACGATCCTCCCATGGCCAAGCAAATGGTTTTCGAGGTCGACGCGCGCGAAGCAATTCGCGCCGGCGTCACCAAGCTCGCCAAGGCCGTCACCAGCACCCTCGGCCCGCGCGGACGCAACGCGGTACTCGACAAAGGCTGGGGCGCTCCCACGATCACCAAGGACGGCGTGACCGTGGCCGAGGAGATCGAACTCTCCAACCCCTACGAGCAGATGGGCGCCCAGCTCGTCCGCGAGGTCGCCAGCAAGACCAGCGACACCGCGGGTGACGGCACGACCACCGCGACCCTCCTGACCGAGGCCATCTTCACGTCGGGTCTCAAGTTCGTCACCGCCGGCGCTGCCCCGGTGCGCCTCAACGTCGCCCTCAAGGACGGCGCCGCGGCCGTGACCGCCGCCCTCGACAAGTCGTCGAAGAAGATCTCGAGCTCGGCGGAGATCGCCCAGGTCGCGACCATCTCGGCCAACAACGACCCGAAGATCGGCAAGCTCATCGCGGGCGCGATGGACAAGGTCGGCAAGGACGGTGTCATCACCGTCGAAGAGGGCAAGTCGCTCGAGACGGACGTCACCGTCGTCGAGGGCATGCAGTTCGACCGCGGCTACCTGTCCGCGCACTTCGTCACCGACACCCAGTCGATGGAGTGCTCCTACAACAACCCGCTGATCCTGGTCCACGAGACCAAGATCTCGAACGTGCAGCAACTGCTGCCGCTGCTCGAGGCCGTCAAGGAAGCCAAGAAGCAGCTCGTCATCATCGCCGAGGACGTCGACTCCGAAGCCCTGGCGACCCTGGTCGTCAACAAGATGCGCGGCATCGTCGACGTGGTCGCCGTGAAGGCGCCCGGCTACGGTGAGCGCCGCAAGGCCATGCTGATCGACATCGCGACCCTGACGGGTGCGACCGCGGTCATGAAGGACCTCGGCATGGAACTCGACCGCGTCACCCTGCGCGACCTGGGCACCGCCCGCCGCGTCATCGTGTCGAGCGACGAGACCATCGTCGTCGACGGCAAGGGCGGCAAGGCGGCGGTCGACGCCCGCGTCGGCCAGATCCGCGCCGAGATCGAGCAGACCAGCTCGGACTACGACCGCGAGAAGCTCCAGGAGCGCCTCGCCAAGCTGACCGGCGGCATCGCCCAGATCAACGTCGGCGGCGCCACCGAGACCGAGGTCAAGGAGCGCAAGGCCCTGATCGAGGACGCCCTGCACGCCACCCGCGCCGCGGTCGCCGAGGGCATCCTCCCCGGCGGCGGAACCGCTCTGCTGCGCGCTCGCTCGGTCCTCGCCAAGCTGCGCACCGGCGAGCTCGACTACGACATGGGCATCGACATCCTGGACGAAGCGCTCGCGCGCCCGTGCCACACGATCGCCGAGAACGCGGGCTTCGACGGTGCCGTCGTCGCCCACCGCATCCTCCGCGAGAAGAGCGCGAACTACGGCTTCGACGCGCTCAAGGGCGAGTACGGCGACATGCTCGCGTTCGGCATCGTCGATCCGACCAAGGTCACCAAGGCGGCGCTGAACAACGCGGTCAGCGTGGCCGGACTCCTGCTCACCACCGACTGCATCATCGCCAACAAACCCGAGCCCAAGGCGCCCTCGAGCGACATGGACGGGATGGGCGGCATGGACGGCATGGGTGGAATGGGAGACATGGGCGGAATGGGCTTCTAGGCCCTCCACCGCTCCCTCCTGCGCTCCACTCCCGACACACGCACACACACACGTACACCACACATCCCATGTCCAAGCAGATCCTGTTCGACGACACCGCGCGCGAGAAGATGCGCATCGGTATCGAGAAGCTCGCGAAGACCGTTCGCGTGACGATGGGCCCGGCCGGCCGCAACGTCATCCTCTCCAAGTCCATCGGCGCCCCCAAGGTCACCAAGGACGGTGTCTCGGTCGCCAAGGAGATCGACCTCGACGACCCCTTCGAGAACATGGGCGCCAAGCTCGTGCTCGAGGTCGCCAAGAAGACCAACGACGTCGCCGGTGACGGCACCACGACGGCCACGGTCCTCGCCAGCTCGATCTTCGAGGAAGGCCTGAAGTTCCTCGCCTCGGGCGTCAACCCGATGGCCCTGCGCTCGGGCATCGACAAGGCGGTGCTCGTCGCCGTCGAGTCGATCGCGGCCCAGTCCCGCAAGATCAAGTCGAAGGCCGAGAAGGCCTCGATCGCCACGATCTCGGCCAACAACGACCCGACGATCGGCAACCTCCTCGCCGAGGCCTTCGAGAAGGTCGGTGACGAGGGCGTCATCACCGTCGAGGAGAACACCGGCGTCGCGACCCAGCTCGAGGTCGTCGAAGGCATGGAGTTCGACAAGGGCTACCTGTCGCCGTACTTCGCCACCAACGCCGCCAAGCTGGTGGCCGAACTCGACGACCCGCTGATCCTCATCTACGAGAAGAAGATCACGAACGCCCGCGACCTGGTCCCGATCCTCGAGCAGGCCGCACAGACGGGCCGCCCGCTGTTGATCATCGCGGAGGACATCGAGGGCGAGGCGCTGGCCACGCTGGTCATCAACCGCCTGCGCGGCATCCTCAACATCTGCGCGGTCAAGGCCCCGGGCTTCGGCGAGCGCCGCAAGGCCTACCTGGGCGACATCGCGGCCCTCACGGGCGGCACGGCGATCACCGAGGAGATCGACATCAGCCTCGACAAGGTCGAGATGTCGCACCTCGGTACCGCCAAGCACGTGCGCGTCGCGAAGGACTCGACGACCATGGTCGAGGGCGGCGGAACGAAGAAGGCGATCAACGATCGCTGCAACCAGATCCGCGCGCAGATCGAGAAGACCAACTCGGACTACGACCGCGAGAAGCTCGAGGAGCGTCTCGCCAAACTGTCCGGCGGCGTCGCCGTCGTCCGCGCCGGTGGCGACACCGAAGCGGAGATGAAGGCCACCAAGGACCTGATCGAGGACGCGCTCAACGCGACGCGCGCCGCGATCCAGGAAGGCATCGTCCCCGGTGGCGGCGTGGCGCTCCTGCGCGCCAGCGACGCGGTCCGCGCGGCGAAGTTCAAGGGTGACGAGCGCTTCGGCGCCGAGATCATCGCGAACGCCCTCCAGGGTCCGCTGCGCCAGATCGCTTCGAACGCCGGCGAGGACGGCAGCGTCGTGGTCGAGATGGTCCGTGAGAAGGGCAAGAACATGGGCTTCGACACGCTGAACCGCAAGTACGTCGACATGGTCAAGACCGGCATCATCGACCCGGCCAAGGTCGTGCGGTCCGCCCTGCAGAACGCCGCGTCCATCGCTGGCCTCCTCCTCACCACCAACACGATGGTGACGGACGTCAAGGACGACTCGGCGGTCTCCGGCAGCATCTCCTGAGTCTCGCCGGGGCACTCGATCTCGCAGCGGCACTGAATCTCACAGTGGCACCGTGGGCGCGAGGTGAGGCGACGATCGCCACGCCTCGCGCCCCTATGCTTGCCCGCCCCGGTCGAACGCCCATGTCGGAGGCGAGCGAGCAACGCCGCTCCGGGAGCGACCGCCCCACCACCCCCCAACCCATGTGACTGCGGCCGAGCCGCGATCGGAAGGACCGAGCGAATGAGCGAGAAGCGCGACTACTACGAAGTGCTCGGCGTCGAACGCGGCGCCAGTGCGGAGGACCTCAAGAAGGCCTATCGCAAGCTCGCGCTCCAGTACCACCCGGACCGCAACCCCGACGACGCCAGTGCCGAGGCCAAGTTCAAGGAAGCGGCCGAGGCCTACGACGTGCTCGGCGACGAGCAGAAGCGGGCCCGCTACGACCAGTTCGGTCACGCCGGCGTCGGTATGGGCGGCGGCGGTGGCGGCGGGCGCCAGTTCTCGAACCTCGAGGACATCTTCGAGGCGTTCGGCGACATCTTCGGCGGCGGTGGAGGAGGCGGCTTCTTCGGCGACATCTTCGGCGGCGGAAGGCGTCAACGCCGCGGCCCGGCCCCCGGACGCGACCTCAAGATCGTGCTCGAACTGACCCTCGAGGAGATCGACTCGGGCGTCGAGCGCACGATCACGATCAAGCGCCGCGAGACCTGCGAGACCTGTTCGGGGACGGGCGGCAAGGACGGCTCCAAGCCTGTGGCCTGCGCGACCTGCAAGGGCGCGGGTCGCGTCCAACGTCAGCAGGGCTTCTTCGCGATGGCCTCGCCCTGCCCCACCTGCCGCGGCGCGGGGACGACGATCGAGGATCCGTGCGACGAGTGCGGCGGCAACGGTGGCGTGACGCGCCCGACCGAGTTGACCGTGAACGTCCCGGCCGGCGTCGAGGAGGGCATGCGCATCCGCCTCGCAGGCGAAGGCGACAGCGGCGCACCGGGCGCGCCCCGCGGCGACCTGTACTGCGTCATCTCCGAGACCGAACACGCCATCTTCCAGCGCTCGGGGCCCGACGTCCTGACCGAGGTCCCGCTGTCCTTCCGACAGCTGGCCCTGGGCGACAAGGTCGAGATCCCGACGTTGCGCGGCTCCGTGGAGATGAACGTGCCCGCCGGCACCCAGCCCGGGCGCGTGTTCAGGTTGCGGGGCCAGGGCATGACACAGCTCGAGCGTTCGACGCGCGGCGACCAGTTGGTGCGCGTGTTCGTCGAGGTGCCGACCAAGCTCACCGACCGCCAGAAGGAACTCCTGCGCGAGTTCGACGACATCGAAGGGGAGAAGGGCGAATCCAAGTCCCTGTTCGAGAAGATCACCGACTACTTCGCCAGCTGACGAACCTGGGCGCTCCGCGCTCCGTGAGGACCTACGACCATGATGGGCCGATCCAAGAAGAAGCACCGCGGGAACGAAGCCGACGTCGACGCGCTCGACGACGACGAGACCACTGCCGAGGGAGCGAATGCGACCGAGGACGTCGAGGACGAACTCACCCAGGCCATTCGCGAGCGCGAGCAGTTCCGCGAACAGTGGGAGCGCGCGCGCGCGGACTACCAGAACCTGCAGAACCGTCTGCCCAAGCAGGTGGACGACCGCGTGCGCGCCGTGCTCGAGCCGCTCCTGCGCGATCTGCTCCAGGTCGACGACTACCTCGAGATGGCGCTCGCGTCGCCGACGACGAGCGACGACGCGCGGAACCTCGCGTTCGGCGTCGAGATGGTCAAGAAGCTCCTGCTGGACGCCCTCGGTTCGTTCGGCGTCGAAGGCATCGACGTGGCGGCGGGCTCGCTCTTCGATCCGTCCCAGCACGAGGCCGTGGCGACCACCGAAGACTCGGACGCCGAGCCGGGAACGATCGTCGACGTCAACAAGCGCGGCTTCGCCTGGCGCGAACGCGTCCTGCGCCACGCCCAGGTCACGGTGGTGCCGGGCGGCGTCGTCGCGGCCGGCGCACCCGGCGTCGAGCCGAGCGACGTGACCCTCGAGCACGAGGCCGGCTCCGGTGCGACCGATACAGCCGACGACACCACGACCGAGTCGACCGACCGCGACCCGTCGGCCGACGCCTGAGCACGCCCGCCATGCCCACCTACGACTACGTCTGCAAGGCCTGTGGCGCGAGCCTCGAGATCTTCCAGTCCATGAAGGAGTCGGCGAAGCGCAAGTGCCCGAGCTGCGGCAAGCTCGCCCTCGAACGGCAGATCGGCGCCGGCGCCGGGTTCATCTTCAAGGGCTCGGGCTTCTACGAGACCGACTACCGCAGCGACTCCTACAAGCAGGGCGAGAAGTCCGAGAAGGACAGCAGCACCGCGAAGAAGGATGCGCCCGCGAAGGCGGACTCCGGCTCGGGCTCGAAGAAGAAGTCCGAAGCCAAGAAGAAGCCGTCGAAGGACTGAGCCGAGCAGGGCGTCGACGGGCGGCAGCGTTGGCACGGCACGACGCACGCTCGCGCGCGGCCCTCCTTCCGCTCCGGCTCCGACCCGGTCCGGCGCACACGCCTCAGACGCCGAACAGCTCGGCGATCAGGTCCGCGATGGCGTCGGTGTTGCAGTCGCCGATCACGCGGTCGGCCGCAGCGAGCGCGACGGGCATCGCGCCCCCCATCGCCACGCCGAGACCCGCGCGGGTGAACATCGGCACGTCGTTGCCCGCGTCGCCCACGGCCACGACGCGCGCGGGATCGATTCCGTGCACCTCGCTCAGGTAGCGCAGAGCCTCGCCCTTTCCGCGACAGGGGGGCTGGACGTCGACGACCTGGACGATCGAGTCCCGGTGCGGCGCGAGCGCGTTCAGCGGGAAGTGCGTGGTGTAGACCGGCAGTCCGATGCGCGCGTTGATGTCCCGTTCCAACTCGGCCGAGTCGGTGTAGCCCGTCGACATCAGCGTGATGCGGATCAGGCACTCGGTCGGGAAGCGTTCGAGCGGAGCGAATTCGAGCTCCGTCATGTTGGCGAGCGCCGCGCGCAGCCGCTCGTCGTCGGGCTCCTCGGCGACCTTCAGACCGTGGGTCATCGCCACCGGTGCCAGGTCCAGTTCGCGCGCCGCCCGGTAGGTCCGCTCGACCGCGCGATTGGACAGGAGTCGCTCCTCGAGCATCGCGTCGGTGGTCGGGCACCACATCCCCGCGCCGTTGTAGACGATGCACGGAACCGCGACGCCGAGCTCGCGAGCGACGTCGCGGGTCGCCGCCTCCGAACGTCCGGTGGCGACCATGACGACCACGCCCGCTTCCATCGCTCGCCGCAGGGCCGCCCGGACGTTCGGGCGCACGTGACCGTCGTCGGCGACCAACGTCCCGTCGAGGTCGAGAACGATGGCGTCGTGTGCGCGGGCGTTCGCGCCGGTCACGGTCGAGTCCGAAGGCGAGTGCATGGGCCGCAGTGTACTGACACCAGCAACCGCTGGAAGACGTCCCGCCGACCGCGTTCGCACGCGAGCGATCGGCCGAACGCCCTCCTCGGCGACGCGTCAGAACTCGATCGGAGTCGCCTCTCCCCTGCGGACCTCGACGTCGGTGGTCCGCGCCGGAGGACCAGAGTCGTCCTGCATGAGACCGCGCAGACCGATCCGCCACCGACCCGATTCGAGACCGAGCAGTCGACAGTCCCCGTCGTCGGCGAAGCCGGTCGTGCGGCTGCCATCGATCGGGTTCCCGGCGTCGTCGAGCCGGTCGGCGGAGACGACGACGAACACCAGCTCCTTCTGGAGTTCGCCGGAGACCGCCACGTCGACCGCACCTCCGATCGGTGCCTCGAGCTCCACGCCCTCGAGCCACTGGCCGAGGCCCACACGCAGGACGTCGCTCTCGACGCCGATGCTGTACGGCGCGCCCTCCGCGGCCTCGACGACGACGCGCAGGTCGACGTCCTCGGGCAGGCCGGGGAGTTCGAACGCGCCGTTCGCGTCGGTGCGGACGGACTCACCGCCAGGGCCGCCGAGCATCGTGCTCATGCCGTCCGCGGTCGAGAGGCTGATGGCGAAGCGACTGGCCCGTCCCGATCCCTCGCCGCCGGCGCGCTTCGCCCGCACCACGACTCCGGGGATGGGAGCACCCTCTTCGTCGACGACCCTGCCGCGAATGCCGTTCTGGACGAGATCCACGTCGAGCTGGTTCTCGACACCGGCGACCACCAGCGCGTCGCGTTTCGCAGGCAGAGCGCGATCGTCGTGGTCGACCGACACTTCGTACGCGCCGGGCTCGAGTCCCTCGATCGAGTAGCGCCCGTTCTCGTCCGTCCGACCCGAGTTCCGACCGGTCATCGCCACCATGTCGAAGTCGAACTCGAGAGCTTCGCTGCCGCCGTCGTTCGACCCCGACGAGTCGTTCGATCGCGCCGTGACCCGTGCTCCGACGAGCGGTTCGCCGTCCAACCGAACCTGGCCGACGAGCGTCGCGGTCGCCGCGTCGGTGAGGAGAACCTCGAGAACGTCGCCGTGCTCGACGGTGATGTCGCTCCAGGGCTTCCCGCCCCCATTCGTTCCGGGGAAGTCGAACACCACGCCGGGGCCGTCGCCGCGTGCTCCGGCGCGCGTGCGGAAGCCGTGGTCGCCGGGCGTGAGCCGATCGAAACGCACCGTGCCGTCGGCTTTCGTCCGCGGCGCGTCGAACAGCGCCGAACCTTCGACACCGGGCCCGCGGTGCTGGATCCCGATCCCGGCGACGGGGGCGCCGGCGGGGTCCACGACCCTCACGACGACGACGCCGCCCGGACCGAGTTCGACCGTGTGGACGAGTTCGGCCTCCGGCGCCACCGTCAGCGTCGCGGCGTAGGGCGCGAAGTCCCGGTGCTCGACCGTCAGGCGCAGCTTCCCGTCGTTCGCCGGCATGTCGAACTCGGCCAGCCCGTCCGCGTCGGTACGCGCGCGCGCGCTCCGGTCCGGCCCGACGACATCCTCCGTCGCGCCTTCCTCACCGTCGCTCGAGACCGTGGCGCTCATCGTGAAGGTCGCTCCCGAGTCTCCACCTTCGAACAGCTCGAAACCGCGGTCGCTGGCCCGCGCCAGGGCGACGCGCGCTCCCTGGACCGGACCGTCGGGACCGAGCACGGTGATGCGCGCGCGTCGCGCCTGTTCGAGCATCACGGTTCCGAGGTCGATCACGCCGCCCGGGTCCGGACGTTCGCCGAGCGGCACATCGAGCGTGACGTAGCCCTCCGACTGGATCCGCACGATCGTCGAGCCTCCGAAGAACGGGTTGGCTTCGATGGTGCTGACGTCGTCGAACTCCACGATCCCTCCCGGGTGTTGGCGCAGCGTGCGGCCGTCGGCGTCGCGCAGCGTCTCCAGCGCCCACGGCTCGCCGAGCGCTGCCGTGAAGGCTTCGACCGGCCGCGCGTCGTCACCGGTCGCGACCCGTAGACGGACCCGACCGGGTGCGAGGATCTCGAGTCGCGCGTCGAGCGTGCCCGACGGGAACGACTTCGTCTCGCTGAGCGCGGAGGTGAGATCGCCGAGTCCGACCATCGAGAGCACATCGTCGCCCTTGCCGTCGGGGGCGCGCACGACACGCAGGTCGTAGTCCGTGTCCGGTTCGAGTCCGCGCAGTTCGAACGCGCCGTCCGGTCCCACGTCGACGCCGCCGTTCCCGCCGCCGAGCAGACCGAAGTCGACCATTCCTCCGCTCGACCCGAGCACGCGGTAGGGCCCCTCGCGGCGATCGGTCCCAACCACGTAGCCGCGGATCACGGCGCCGTCGGGCAGTTCCCAGAGCAGATCGCGCTCGACGTCGCCGGGGCGCGCCACTTCGCCCTCGAACGTGCGCGCGGGGTGTTCGGGATGCACGGTGCCGATGCGCCACGGTCCTGCGGGCAGCGTGTCGATGGTGAACTCACCGCCAGGTCCGGTCGTGGTGAGCGGTTCGCCGGCGGCACCGATCGTGTTGAGCACGATCATTCCGCCGCCCATCTCGACGCGCGGTGAGGAGCGCAACTCGACGCCCGCGACCCCGCGCCCGAGCGAGTCGACCACGCGGCCGGACAGGACGATGGCAAGTTCCAGCTCGAGCGTTCCCACGTCCACGGGATCGAGGCCTTCCACGTCGAAGCGCTCGGGCTCGCGGGTGGCGAACCCCGGCGCCGAGGCGATCAACCGCTGCTCGCCCGTGCGCACGTTCTCGAACTCGAAGAGTCCGCGCGCGTCGGTGGTCGCGGTCCGGCCGGCGCCGATTCCGTTCGGAGCGCCGATCCTCATGGCCATGGCTCCCAGGCCGCCGCCCTCGCCCCGTTCGAGGCGCACCGTCGCCCCGACCACCGGCCGACCGGCGGAGTCCGCCACGCGTCCTGTGACCGTCGCACCCTTGCGTGCGCTCTTCTCGTCGGCCTGGCTCTCGTCGCCCGCGTTCGCGAGCGCGGCGCCCAGTTCGGCGCGCTCGTCGCGCGCGTCGCCCGAGCCGCCGTCCGTGAGGTCGACCGCTCCCAGCCCGTCGCCCGTCCCGCCCTCCTGCTCCGGCTCCTGCTCCGTGCCGATCTGCACGGCTCCTCCGCTCTCCTCACCGCCCATGAACAGAAGTGCGCCGAGAGCAGCGAGTGCCGCGAGGACGATCACGAGGATCAGGGCGGCGTGTCCGCGGCGGGCGAACGGACGAGACGACACGGACACGGAGGTCGCGAACATGGGGTCGGCACGCTGCGAAGCGCGCTGCGGGAGGGAGGGGGAGCGCGAGCTGGGGAGGGCTGCGCGGATCGCGGCCGCATCGCCGCGTGCGGCCCCGCACAGGTCGGGACCTTCGCGAACTACGCCGTCGGGCGGCCCCACGTTGGCCCGGCTCGCCCCGAGACCGAGCGGGCCCGTCCGAACGACGTCGTCCCAGTCGCAGTCCCGGGAGCACGGCGCCGCGGCTCGCGCGTCGGCGCACGCCCCAGTGGAGAGATCGCGCGCGTCGGTCCGGACCGCCCGACGCGGCGCAGCGTGCCAGAATGCCGGCATGCGTGCTCGACGATCGATCCTCCTCGCAGTTCTCGCCGTCCAGACCCTCGGTCTCGGCGCCTGCAGGACCGCCGACCCCGACCCGACCGTCCTCGTTCGCACGAAAGGCGGCGTGGAACTCGGTGCGTCGACCACCCACGGCGTGGTCTTCCTGGGGACGACGGCCACGTCCGGTGAAGCCGAGGTCCTGGCCTGGTTCGGCGACGGACCCGAACTCGAACCCTCGCTGGTCGAGGCCATCGGCGGCGGCCTGTACAGCGTCGACGTCGACATCGATCTGCCGGCGGTGCCCCTGTCGTTCGACCTGCCCGACACGTCGACGACGCTCGAGATCCGTGGTCGCGACGCCGCCGGCGCCTGGGTCCGGACGACCCGTCGCGCCGACGAACCGACCGCGACGGGTCTCTTGCTCCTGATCCCGGACGAACCGCTGCCGCCGGCCTCTTCGGGAGCGGGAGTCTATCTGCGCGATCGCCGCGGCCAGCTGCGGCTCGTGGGTCTGCTCGCAGGTCGCGTGCAGATCATCGACTCCGCCCTCGCCAGCGCCGCGCCGCGCGAACGCCTCGCCGCCATCGGACCGACGGACCTGTGGCGTCTCGTGAGCTACCGGCGCAATCGCCACCGGCCCGCCCCCTGGGTCTACCGCGAAGACCTCGAGTGACCCTGCCCCCGCGACCGGGCTCGGATCACGAGCGCCAGAAGCGAGGCAGCACGAGCACGACGAGGGCGTAGAACTCGAGTCGTCCGAGGATCATCAGGATCGACAGGAGCAGCTTGCCGAGCACGGGCACGTCGCCGAAGTGCGAGGCCGGACCCAGGACCTCGAGCCCCGGACCGATGTTGTTGAGGCAGGCCAGGGTCCCGGTCAGCGCGCTGGTCAGGTCCATGCCGAACGCGGAGAGTGCCGCCGTTCCACCGAGCATGACCAGCACCCACAGGCCGAAGTAGCCGGTGACCGACGAGACCGTGCGCTCGTCGAGGGTCACACCGTCGACGCGCACGTTGTGGATGGCGCGCGGACGCGAGAACGCCAGGACCCCGCGCACCGCGACCTTCGCCACGATCAGGAAGCGCACCACCTTGAGTCCCCCGCCCGTCGAGCCCGCGCAGGCGCCGACGAAGGCCAGGAACATGAGCACGAAGCGGCACAGCTCGGGCCACTGGTTGAAGTCCGCGGTGCCGTAGCCGGTGCTCGTCTGCACGGAGACGGCGGCGAACATGCTGTCGCGCAAGCAGAGCGTCAGACTCGAGTAGTCCGGAAGGCCCGCGACCGTCGCGAACTGGTCGCCGCTGTGCCCGTTGCTGCCGCCCCAGAACCACAGGACGCCCGCCATCAGCAGCGTCGCGCCCACGATCATCCCCGTGTAGACCCGGATCTCCGACGACTTGACGACCGCGGAGAGCCCGCGCCGCAAGCCCTGCCGCAGCATCGTGTCGTAGACCGCGAAGTTGATGCCGGCCAGGAACATGAAGAGCACGAGGATCGCTTCGACGATCCAGGACGCGAAGTACGCGACGCTCTCGGGGTGGTTCGAGAAGCCGCCGGTCGCGATCGTCCCGAAGGCGTGGATCGATGCCTCGTACAGATCGAGCCCCGCCCACATCAGCACCAGCACTTCCACCACGGTCAGTCCCACGTAGATCCGCGCGAGGCCGCGAGCACTGTCGCGCACGCGCTGTTGGACCGCTTCGCGAGCGATTCCCGGCACCTCGGAACGGAACAGACTGCGTCCACCCGTGGGGAAGAGGACCACGAACACCAGCACGATGCCGATGCCGCCGAGCCAGTGCGTGAAGGAACGCCAGAAGGCGACGCCCTTGCCGAGCGCGGCGAGCTGGTCGCCGGACAGGATCGTCGAGCCCGTCGTCGTGAAGCCCGAGGCCGACTCGAAGAAGGCGTCGGTCGGAGCCGGGATCGCTCCGGTCAACAGATAGGGCAACGCCCCCACGACCGCCGCGACCAACCAGCTCAACCCCACGGCCGCGAGGCCTTCGCGCCGGAAGAAGTCGGGCCGCCCCTCGGGCGTCGTGATCGAACCGCGGTTGCGCCATCCGACGAGTCCCGCGACGGCGGCCACGATTCCCGCACTGAGGCAGAACGTGTACGCGTCGCGCGTCTCGTCGAAGAGCCACGCGACCCCTGCGGGCACGAGCATGAAGACTGCCAGGAGCAGCATCACGCGGCTTTGCAGCCAGAGGACGGCGCGCAGGTTCAAGGGTGAAGGTCCGCCTCGGCGGAGCTCGGGTCAGGTGGCGTCCGCCTGGGACTCGGCCGCCGCGGGGACGCCGAACGTCCGCGACGCGCCCAGGATGTGGTTCAGCTCTTCGAGGTGTTCCGGCAACGTGAAGAGGATCAGGCGATCGCCCGAGTGGACGACCGTGTCACCGCGCGGGATGACGACGTCCTCGCCGTGCACGACCGCGCCGATGATCACGCCGCGCGGCAAACCGAGTCCCTTGACCTTGCGTTCGGTCTTGCCGTCGGTGAAGCCGGCCTCGATCTCGAGCACCTCGGCCCGACCTTCGGCGATCACGGCGATCGACGAGACGGCGTCGGAGCGCACGAAACGCAGGATGCGCTTCGCGCACAACAGTCGCGGGCTGATCGCCTTGTCGATGTGCAGGCTGTCGAACACCTTGCGGTAGGCCGCCTTGTCGAGCACCGCCACGGTCCGGCCGACGCCCAGCGTCGAAGCCAGGTGGCACGCGATGATGTTGTCCTCGTCGTCGGCGCTCGTGGCGATGAACGTGTTCACCTCGCTGATGCGCTCTTCGTTCAGAAGGTCGATGTCGGTCGCGTCCCCCACCAGCACCATCACGTTGTTGCCGAAGGTGCCGGCGATGTTCTTGGCGCGCTCGGGGTCGCGCTCGAGGATGCGCACCGAGACCCCCGGCATGGATCCGAGCGACTCGGCGAGGCGCGAACCGATGCGACCGCCGCCCATGATCATCACGCTCCGGCGTCCGAGGCGCGGCGCACCCGAGAGCGCCTCGAACTGGTCGAGATCGGCGCTGCGGCCGATGACGTACACCTGGTCGTCGACCTCGAGGCGGTCCGAACCCGAGGCTACGAAGAACTCCTCGCGGCGCGCGATCGCGGCGATCAAGAGGCCGCCGGGCAGATCGAGGTTCGCCAACGTGTCGGCCGTCAGTTCGCTCTTCTGGCGGATGCGCAGGCGGCGCAGCTGCACGCGGCCGCTGGCGAAGGACTCGACCTCGAGCGCGTGGTGTTCGCGCACCGTCGACAGGATCTCCTCGGTCGCCAGCTCGTCGGTGGACAGCAGCACGTCGTACCCGACGGCGCGCTTGTGGAAGAAGTGGTAGCCCTCGAGCCGCGACGTGTCGCGCAGGCGGACGATCACCCGCCGCGCGCCGAGGTTGCGGCCCATCAGCGCCGCCAGCATGTTCACGTGGTCGTCGTTCGTGACCGCCACGAACAGGTCGCAGTGACCGGCTCCCGCGGAGGCCAGGACGTCCGGTCGCGTGCCGTCGCCCTCGAGGGCCTGCACGTCGAGCGTCTCCTGGAGGCGCCCGATCTTGTGGTTGTCGGGATCGACCACGCTGACGCGGTGCCCCTCGCGCGCGAGGATGTCGGCGAGGTACTGCCCCACCTCTCCGGCGCCGACGATGACGATGTCCATGGGTGGCGAGGCTAGCTCAGCTGCGGGGTGGCTCCAACGAATCGAGGCTCGGATCGTCGAGAACTCCCCGGCACTGGGCTCGCGGGACGCCGCGCACCGACCGTTCGATCGCGCGCCGACCGGAGCAGGGCTTCTGCGGACGGGCCGCCTGTGCTCGAATGGCACCGTGGCACGCGTGCTGTTCGTCGATCACGAGGACTCGTTCACCTACAACCTCGTCCAGTACCTGCTCGAGCTGGGTGCGGACGTGGACGTGCGGCGGCCCGATCGACCCCGCGCGGGACTCGGCGCGACGTGCGATCGATCGCCCGCGCAGTGGGCCCGCGAGATCGAACTCTGCGACGCGGTCCTGATCGGACCCGGTCCGGGCGGGCCCGCCGAACGCGTCCGGACCCTGGCGCTGCTCGATCGACTCGAGGGCCTCGGCGAGAGCGCGCCGCCCGTCCTCGGCGTGTGCCTGGGGCTCCAGCTCGTGGCGCACTGGCGCGGAGGCTCGGTCGGTCGGGCGCTCGAACCCGTGCACGGATTCGGCGAAGCGATCGAGCACGACGGCCGCGGGATCTTCCGCGGCTTGCCGACTCCCGTGTCGATGGCCCGCTACCACTCGCTCGTCGCGCACGAACCGTTGCCCGCGGACCTCGAGGTCAGTGCCCGATCGGCCGCCGGCGAGGTGATGGGGCTGCGTTCGCGCTCGCTGCGGATCGAAGCGGTGCAGTTCCACCCCGAGTCGATCCTGTCCGAGGCCGGTCACGCGTTGCTGTCGAACTTCCTCGGGTCCTGCGCGGCGTCGGCCGAAGCCCCCGAGGCCTGATCGCCCACGAGCGGCGCCGTCCAACTGGGCCAGGGGCCGGACGAGGCCCGCCGCGGTTCGGGTTCGGTCAGCGCGGGCGCGAGCCGCACCAACCCGCGGTACAGCGGCTTGCCGAGGCGCCGCCACACCCGCGCGAGAAGCGAGCGCGAAGGGCGACCGGCTCGATCCGCGTCGGTCTTGGGCCGCCCGGCGCGCAGGTAGCGACGGCGGTGCTTGTCGATGTGGCGCAGGTCCTCGGCGGCGCGCGTTCGAGCTCGCCGCGCGCGCGGTTCCGTGTGCACCGACGCCAGCTGGAAGTCGAGCAGCGCCGGGCGCCCGTCGCGGCGCACCACCAGGTTCTGCTCCTTGTGCAGGTCGTTGTGGCGCACGCCCCGCAGGTGGACGGCGGCGACCAGTTCCTCCGCGCGCTCGAACCAGTCGCGCGGCAACTCGGTGGCCGCCCACAGCGGTTCGCCCTCGATCCAACCGCGCCGCAGCACGCGCCGCGGATCCTCGCCCGGTCGGCACTCGAGCAGCACAGGCGTGCCGTCGAGTCCCCCAAGCGCCGCCAGTGCCCGCCGTTCGCGCGCGAGCAACAGGCGCCCGACGAACGGCAGCACCAGGCCGCGCGTCGAGACGGTCCGTCGCGCACAGCGCTCGCCGTCCGCGTCCTCGACCAGTTCGACGCGTCCGAACACATCTTCCTTGAGCAGCGTGCACGTCGCATCCGCTGCCGAACGGCGCTCACGCGGCGCCGACTCGTCGAGCGCGGAACGGGTGGACGCTTCTCGCTCCTCCATCCGCGCATTCTCGACCGGCACGGGTCGTTCGGGCCCGGACCGGGCGTCGGCGGGACCGCTCACCTTCGCATCCTGGCGCCTCGAGGGGGTGCTCGGCAAGATCGGCGCCCGTGTCGTCCACCTCGACCCTCGCCCCCACTTCGCGCTCGAACGCGATCGTCGTCCGCGGGCTCACCAAGCGCTTCGGCCAGACGGTCGCCCTCGCTCCGCTCGACCTCGACCTGGCCCGCGGCAGCGTGTGCGGCCTGGTGGGCCCGAACGGCAGCGGCAAGAGCACCTTCATGCGGCTGCTCGTCGGGCTGGTCCCGGCCAGCGCTGGCAGCGTGGAGGTCGACGGCGCGCGGCTGACCGGCGAGGGCCTGGGCATCAGGCGGCGCGTGGCCTTCGCTCCGGGCGAGATCGCGGCCTACGGCGACCTGACCGCCGACCGTCAGCTGGCGTTCCTGTTGCGCGGCCGCGACGCCGGTGCCCTGGACCGCGCGCGCGCCCTCGCCAAACGCCTCGGCCTGCCCCTGCGCGGACGGATGCGCACGTTCAGCCACGGAATGAAGCGCCAGGTCATGTTCTGCGCGGCGATGGCGCCGGACGTGCCGGTCAGGCTGCTCGACGAGCCCACGGCCGGACTCGATCCGACCAAGCGCGGCGAAGTCGTCGAACTGGTCGCCAAGGACGCGCGCGCTGGCCGCTGCGTCCTCCTGTCGTCGCACCACTTCGGCGAGGTGGCGCGCTGCTGCGAGCGCGTGGTCTTCCTCGCGGGCGGGCGTCTGGTCGCCGACGAGCGCACGGCCGATCTCGAGCTCCGCGCCCGTCGACTGCTGACGCTCGAGTTCGAACGCGACGTCTCGAGTGAACAACTGGAGCGGCTCGCGGCGGCGCTGCACGGCGACGCGGGCGCGAACGTGCGGATCGGTGCCGCGCGCCTCGCGGCGGAGCTGGGTGGCGACGACGTGCTGGCGGCGCTGCGCGGACTGCCCGCGGACGGCCCGGTCCCCACGCGCATCACCTTCGGTTCGCACTCGCTCGAAGAGCTGTACCGCGACCTCTACGGCGTGGAGGGTCTGTAGCCGTGCCCCAGCTCGTGCGCTCGTCGCTCCTGCGCGGCTTCGGCCTCTTCGTGCTCCTGCTCGGACACCTGGCCGCCGTCGTCTACTTCTACCCGCTGTTCAACGAGCAGAAGGGCGCGCTCCTGCAACTCGCCGAGGGCATGGGCCGCGTGCTCGCGCAGGACGCCAAGCTGGCGTCGTTGACCGAGTGGGGCTACTTCTCGAGCCAGCAGTTCTTCAAGTTCGCCAACACGCTCGGGACCGGAGCCGCGGTGGTCTTCGCGGCCGGTGCCGTCGCCGGCGAGACCCAGGGTGGAACGCTCGAGATCTACCTCGCCCGGCCGGTCTCGCGCGCGCGCCTGTTCGCGGAACGCTGGCTCGCCGGAGCTCTGGCCCTGATCGTGCCGCTCGTCGCGAGCAGCGCGCTGATCGTCCCGCTGGCCGCGGTGCTCGACGTCGAGATCGTCACGTCGACCGAGCAGATGGTCCGCGCCGCCTGCTACCAGTCGGTCTTCCTCTTGATGTTCTACTCCGCGGCCTACGCGGTCTCGGTCTTCGTCGTGCGCGCGCTGACCGTCGTCCTGAGCCTCTTGTTCGTGACGATCGGCATGTACGCGCTGTACCTGGTGCCGGGCGCGAACGAGTGGTCGATCTACCAGTGGACCGACGTCCAGACCTTCGTGAAGCTCGCGAACCACTGGGCCTCGCCGACCCAATGGGCGCGTCCGACCATCGGCGCGGTGTCGTTCACCGCCCTGGCCTGGTTCGGCTTCCGTCGCCGACTGCCCTACTGAGCCGTTGCGAGCCGGCGGCGCTGTGGCTCAACCCACGAGCGCCCGCCAGCGCGCGCGCCACACGAGCCACGGATCGGAACGGCGCTTGAAGGCCGCGGAGTCGACCGCTGCGCGCGCGGCCCGTGCGAACGCAGCCTTGGCGGCGGGCGCGTCCCCGCGCGCGGCGAGCACGCACGCCAACTCGTACAGCCCCTCGGGTTCGCTGCCGTGGTTGTGCTCGAAGCGCTCGCAGGCCGCGACCGCTTCGTCGGTGTGGCCCGCGCGCGCGGCGAGACGCGCGCGCAGCAGCAGCGCGCGACCGTAGGCGAACTCCTCGTCCTCGTCGACCAGCGCGCGGACCTGCTCGAGCGCCTCCGCGTCGCGCCCCGTGTCGGACAGTGCGCGGGCCAGACGCCAACGCCACTCGAGCGAGTTGGGCTCGCCGCTGGCCGCCGCTTCGAGATGATCGATCGCGGCCCGCGCGCGACCCGCGTCCTGCAACGCCGCGCCCAAACGGCCGCGCATGTGCGGCGTGTCCACCTGGCCGAGTGCGGCGATGGCGCGGCGTTCGCTCGCCGAGCGCACGAGCTTCTCGCCGAGCGTGCGCCAGACCGTCGCGACCAGCGCGATGCTCGCCAAGAAGGCCAGCAGTGGCACCGAGCCGAGCCACGTCAGACCTGGGACGAGGACGAGGACCTGCGCGACGAGGAACGCCACGACGAAGAGCAGAACGAGCTTCACGCGGCCATACTAGCCGCGTGAACGGCGCATCCTCGAAGGACCCGCTCGACGCGCTCGACAGCGAGCGGCCGTTGCGCAGGCGCGCGCGCCGCGGGCTGCCTCCCGCACTCGCCGTGGCGCTCGAACTCCTGCGGGCGCTGATCGGCGTGCTGGTGATGCCGCTGCACCTGTGCTGGCACGCCCTCGTGGCGCGCTCGCGCCGCGCGGAGGTCGAAGCCCTGCTCGGACGGGGCGAGGCCCACGCCGATCCGCTGCCGGCCGAGCTCGACCGCTGGTTGGCGGCGGACGCGGACCCAGCGCCGCTCGTGTTCGTCTCGTGCGCCGAGATCTCGGGCGAGATCCACGCGCGGCGCTTCGTCGAACGCGCTCGCGAGCGGTGGAGCGCGGCCGTCGACGCGGACCCGTGCGAGAACGGCGCGGCGCGTGCGCGCTCGATCGCGGACCCGCTGCGCTTCGTCGGACTGGGCGGCCCGGACCTCGTGGCGCTCGGTGTGCGCACCGTGGGCGACCCCGTCAGCTCGTCGCGCATGGGCTTCGGCGTGGTCCTCGCCCTGGGCTTCTACTTGCGCCTTCTGACCGACGCGGCGCGCTGCCTGCGCGACGAGCGGCCGGACGTGGCGGTGTTCGTCGACTCGCCCGCCCTGCACGTGCCGCTCGGACGACTTGCCCGGCGCTACGGCGTTCCGGTCGTGCACTTCGTCACACCGCAGTACTGGGGTTGGGCACCGTGGCGCGCGCGCGGCTATCGCACGGCCGTCGACCTGGCGCTGTCGATCCTGCCGTTCGAACAGGCCTGGTTCGAGCGCCGCCGGATCCACTGCGCGCACGTCGGCCACCCACTGCTCGATCGCTTGGCGCGCGTCCCCCACCGCGAGCACCCGCTCGACGACGGACCGGTCGCCCTCCTGCCCGGCAGCCGCGCCAGCGTCATCGAACGCAACCTGCCATGGATGCTCGAGACGCTCGCGCTCGCGGCGCCCGGATCGCAGCTCGCGTCGAGCCGCTTCGTCGTCGCCCTCGGACGCGCGGACCTCGCCGATCGCGTGCGCGAACTGGTGGCCGAGTCGGATCTCGGCCGGCAGCAGCGCGTGGACGTGGTCGTCGGCGACCTGCACGAAGTCCTGCCCACCTGCTGCTCGGCCCTTTCGGTCTCCGGCACGGTGGTGCTCGACGTGGCGCACCACCGCCTGCCGATGGTCGTGATCTACCGCCTCGCCAAGCGCTTCGAGGTCGCCCTCATGGGACGCCTGTTGACGGTGCCCCACTTCGCCTCGGTCAACCTGCTCGCCGGGCGCGAGGTCGTGCGCGAGTTCGGGTTCGCGGGCGAGGGTCCGAGGACCGAACTGCTCGCGGCCCTCG
Organism: Rohdeia mirabilis; assembly: GCA_007750655.1. Classification (GTDB taxonomy): domain Bacteria; phylum Planctomycetota; class UBA1135; order UBA1135; genus Rohdeia; species Rohdeia mirabilis. The sequence continues at coordinate 2,375,748 of CP036290.1, read as the reverse complement.
AGGCCGTCAGCCGCCCCGGGCCGGAGCGCGAGCAGTGCATCGCCGGGCTCGAGGAAGCCCTCGGGCAGGTGGGCGACGCCCGTGCGGTGGAGCGCGCCGCGGGCTGGGCCCTTTCGGTCGCCGTGGCTCCACAGGCGACTTTTTCGGCTCTGGGAGCGAAGATCGGCGCCTGACCGGCATATCGCCTCTCGACCATGGCCTCGCCCACCGACGATCCCCGCGCCCCCCGCGCCGCGCTCCCCGCCACCGCCGACGGTGCCGGGAACGACGTGTCGAGCAGGAGCGGTGTCCGGGACGACCGGGCCGACGAACGAGCCACCCAGTTGATGGGCGCGGTCAAGCGCGGCGATCGCGTCGCGTTCGACGACCTGGTGCGCCAGATCCGCACCCGCGCCTTCCACGTGGCGGCCGGCCTGGTCGGCTCGCGCGACGACGCGCTCGAACTGTGCCAGGAGGCCTTCCTCAAGGTCTACCGGGCGCGCGAGACGTACCGCGAGTCGGAACCGTTCATGCCCTGGTTCCACCGCATCCTGCGCAACACGTGCTTCAGCTTCCTGCGCTCGTCGAAGCGCTTGCGGACGACCAGCATCGACGTCGACGAGAGCGACGAGCGCCGCGGTGGTTGGGACATCGAAGCCGACGTCCCGCACGTGTCGAGCGGTCTCGAGGCCGAGGAACTCTCCGATCGTTTCCGTCAGGCCTTCGAACGACTCAGCGCCCGCGATCGCGAGATCGTGACCCTGCGCCACTTCGACGAACTCAGTTACCGCGAGATCGCCCGCGTCCTCGAGATTCCCGAGGGCACCGTGATGTCGCGCCTCTTCCACGCCCGCCGGCGCCTGCGCGACGCGCTCGGTACCGGCTTCGCCGACCTCGTCCCGCCCGAAGCCTCCGCTTCGAAGAGCGCTGGCCGCTCGCCCAGCAAGGAGCGAGCGAAGTAGTCCGATGCAGCACAGCGACGAACAGCCCACCCGCGACCAACTGCTCGCCATGGCCTTCGCCGACGGCGAGCTCGAAGGCGAGGAGCGGCGCGCCTTCGAGTTGCGCCTGATCAGCGAGCCCGAGTTGGCGGGCGAGGTACGCGACGTCCGCGCCCTGGCGATCCTTGCACGCCAGGTCGCGCCCCCCGAACCGCAGGACGCCGAGTGGGACCGCCTCGAGCGCGACCTCCTCCAACGCCTGCTGAAGCGCGGTGGCTTCACGCTCTTCTCCGTCGCTGCCCTCATCTCGCTCGTCCTGATCGTGCTCGCCGCGTTCGAGGTCACGACCTTCCGTGAGGTGCTCCTCCCGACCTGCACGCTGTGCTGGATCGTCGGCGCACTCGCGCTCCTCGTCGCCACTCTGCGTTGGCGCTCGCGCACCCTGCCCCACGATCCCTACGTGGACGTCACCCGCTAGGAAGCCTGGATCCATGCCCGCGATTCTCTGCACCACCGATCTGGTCCCCGGCCGCGTCCTCGCGGAACCACTGGGCCTCGTGCGCGGTTCGGCCGTGCGCGCGCGCCACCTGGGCAAGGACATCGGCGCCTTCCTGAAGAACATCGTCGGCGGCGAGATCGACGACTACACCAAGCTGCTCGCCGAGGCGCGCGAGCAGGCGCTGGATCGACTGCGGGCCGAGGCCCGGGCGCTGGGCGCCGACGCGGTCGTCGGGCTGCGCTTCTGCGGGACCGAGATCGCGTCGGGCGCGGCGGAGTTCCTGGCCTACGGGACGGCGGTGCGGCTGGAACCGCTGGCTCCGAAGTCGGCCGAGTCGCCCCAGGGTTGAGCCCCACCCGCGGCTCGGCGATCAGGACTGGAACCCCGGGCGCGGACGGCTAGGTTTGTCGAACCGATGGGCGCGCCCTGCGTTGCCCAGCGACTCGGACTCCCCCGAGCGTCCACCCCGATCCAGCCCAACGCCATGCTCCGCCTCAGCGCCATCTGCCTGCTCGCTCTGTCCGTCTCCGCCTGTGACTTCGGCGCGGACGACGGGCCCATCATCGTCGAGGCCACCCGTGTGCCCGCCGTCGCGAAACCGGCGGCCGAGAACCGTGGTGCTCCCGCGCAGGACGCGCAGTCGCTCTCGAGCGAGGACGTGAAGTCCCTCTGCGATCGCTCGGTGCGCTGGATGAGGGCCCAGCAGGACGCGGACGGCGGCTACGGCGACGTGAGAACGACCGCGCTGGTGCTCGAGGCCTTCGCCCTGTCGCCGCGGCGCTACACCGCCGACGAGGGACCCTTCGTCGCACGCGCGATCGAACGACTGATCGCCCAGCAGCGCGAGAGCGGCGCCATCTGCGCGCCGGACGCGACGCCACTCGAAGCCCTCGAAGAGACCCTGGCCGCCGCTCGCGCACTCGCGCTCTACGGCGGCGGCGCGGCCGGACAAGCGCTGCTCAGCGCCGAGAACTTCCTGCGCGTCCCCGCGGTCGAGCCGCGCACGCTCGGCACGGTGGACACGGCCCGCGGCGAAGCCTTCGCGCGGCGCGCCATGGCCGAGATCGCCGAGGACGGCAGCTACGACGGACCGGACGGCGCGCTGGTCGCAACGGCCGAGCGGGTGCTCGAACTCGCCAGTGCCTACGCCGCGATCCGCACGGGCGAGAAGAGCTCAGCGGGCGGCACCGCAGCCACCACCGCGCTCCCGGCCTTCACCGCCGGTGACCGCGCGCGCGTCGAGGAGGCGCTGGTGCGCGGAGCGAACTTCCTCGTGGAATCGGCGGGTGGCGAAGGCGACCTGTGGGGTGCGGGGGGTCAGATCGATCCGGGCATCTCGGCGCTGGTGGTCAGCGCGCTGCAGAGCGTTCCGGTCGAGAAGCGCACGGCCGAACAGAACGCCGCGATCACGCGTGGACTCGCCTACCTGCGCGAGCTGCAGAAGGACGACGGCTCGGTGCACGTGGGTGGCCAACTCGTCAACTACGTGACCAGCGCCTCGATCCTCGCCCTGGCCGAGTCGGGCGAAGCCGGCGACATCGCGCGCATCGCCAACGCAGTCTCGTTCTTGAAGGAGCTGCAGGCGGACGAAGCCGAGGGCTACGGGCCGAGCCACAAGTACTACGGCGGCATCGGCTACGGCGGCGACGAACGCCCCGACCTGTCGAACGTGTGGCTGGCCGCGAACGCGCTCGAAGCAGCCGGTGTGAGCGACGACGACGAAGCGCTGGCCAAGATGGTCGCGTTCCTCCAGCGCACGCAGAACCGCAGCGAGAGCAACGACCTGGTGCTCGAGGAGGACGGCAAGACGATCCGCCCGGGCAACGACGGTGGTGCGGGCTACGCGCCCGGTCAGAGCAAGGCCGGCATGGTCACGCTGCCCGACGGTTCGGTCTCTCCGCGTTCCTACGGTTCGATGACGTACGCGCTGCTCGGCTGCTATCTGTTCGCCGGACTCGAGAAGACCGATCCGCGCGTGCAGGCCGCCTGGAAGTGGATCGGCGCGAACTACACGCTCGACCTGAACCCGGGGTTCGAGGCCTCGGCCGATCCGTCGGCGCCCTACCAAGGGCTCTTCTACTACTTCAACGCGATGGCGAAGGCGCTCGACGCCTATGGCGAGGACGTGATCACCGACGCCGACGGCACCGAGCACCGCTGGCGCACCGAGTTGGCCGGTCGCCTCACGTCGCTGCAGCGTCCGGACGGTTCGTGGATCAACGAGAACAGTCCGCGCTGGTGGGAAGGCAACCCCGTGCTGGCCACGGCCTACGCGTTGGTGACGCTCGACGTGGCCCTGCCCGAGGCGCCGAAGGCGGACTGAGCGGCGCACCGGTTCCACCTGCGGAGCCCGCACCGAAGAGGCGCCCCGTCGCGACGGGGCGCACTTCGTTCGTGATCCCGTGGATCAGCGCTCGATCACGCGCCGGTCCGCGCGGTGGTGGCTCGCGTGGTCGAACACGCTCCCGTCCACCTCGGTGTCCCTCGCCTGCAGCTCGAAGCGCCAGTCGCCGAGCGCGATGCGGCCGCGGCGTTCGAGCTCGAGACTCGCCAGCGCGCCGTCCTCGTCGAGCACCAGTCGGAACGTGTCCGCCTTGTGCTCGGGGGCGGTCGCGCGCTTCGTGCCGGACAGTACGAGACCGTCCGCGGACAGGGCGGCGTCGTAGTCCACCGACAGTGCTTCGAGCGCCGAGACCACGTCCACGTAGGGCAACTCGACGTCGTTCTCCGCCAGTAGCTGCTGCGTGCGTCGAGCGCGATCCCCGAGCACCACTGGCAGCTGTGGATTGGCCGGCACCACCCACACCTGCGCGCGGTCGCCACCGATCCAGGCCGTGCCCGCGGGCTTCTCGAGAGCGAGGGCGAAGGTCTGCTCGCCGCTCACGTAGAGGTCGGCCTCGACCGCGCGGGTGAATCCCAGGCCGCGCTCGAACAGCAGTTCGTACATGCGGGGCGTGGCCGCGCGCGCGCGCTCGAGTGCGCCGGCGAGCGCCGCGTCGGCTGTCGGTGCGCCAGGGCCGATCAGGAACAGCGCCGCAACCGCAACCGCCAACAGCACGCCGGCCGCCGACGCGAGACGTACGAGCGCCGAGCGACCGAAGCGTCGCGCGAGCGGGAGCACGGGTGCCGACTCCGACTCGCCGCTCCCGTCGCGCTCCCGGCGCCAGGCACGGAGCGCCCGCTCGACGGCGTCGCGGTCGCGCTCGTCGCCAGCCGTGCGCTCGAGCAGTTGGTCGGTGTAGCGCTCGATCGCCTCGGCGCGCGCCGTGTCGGGCGCGCCGGAACGATCGACTTCGTCGTGTCGGCCCATCAGATCCCCTCGCGCGCCTCGAGGCGCATGGTCATGCAGTCGAACAGCCGGGCTCGCACGCGCTGCATGAGCTTCTTCGTGGCCTCGACGCTGCGACCCAGCCGCTCGGCCAGTTCGGGCCCGCGGTGGCCGTCGGTGTAGTGCAGCCGGACGGCCGAGCGCGCGTCGTCCGGCAGGTGGTCCAGGCACACGCGCAGCGCGTCGAGCTCCTCGCCCAGACGCTCGCCCTCGGGCCCGTCCACCTCGCACAGTGCGCCCAACTCCTCGAGCACGTCGGGCGCGACGAGCGGACCGCGCCGCCCGTCCGCCCGCCGCCGCGCCAGGATCAGGTTGCGCGCGATCCCCCGCAGCCAGTGCCCGAACGAACGCTCCGGATCGAAGTCCCCGATGCGACGCCAGGCGACCAGCAGCGCCTCCTGGAAGAGCTCGTCCTGGATCAGCGGGTCGCGCACGGCGGCGCCCAGGAAGACGCGCAGCCGCGGCCCGTGCTCGCGCACGAGAGCCTCGAAGAGGGCGTGCGGAACGGTGTCCGGGCCGGCGTCCGCGGTGGCTTCGGGTTCGGGGTCGGGCTGCATGGGAGCGGGTCCACGGCCGATTGTCCGTAGCGACCGACGCGGGGACACCCACATCGACCGAAGTTGGCTGCGGCCTCAGTCGCGGGTCTCGTAGCCGAACGAACCGCCGGGATCCTGGAGGGCCATGCGCCCCCCCTCGACGATGGACGTCACCAGCTCGATCCGCTCGCCTCCGCGCTCGACGAGCAGAGTCACAGCCTGCGACCCGAGCTGATTGAACGCCCGACCGAGCTCCTGGATGTCGGCGAACAGCGCACCGTCGGCGCCGATGACCAGATCCTCGTGCTCGAAGCCCAGCTGGGCGAACGCTCCATCGTCCTCGTAGACCTTGATGCGCACGGCGTTCGGGAGCGCGGCCTCGACGAGGATGCGCCCGCAGGGCACGTCGATCGTCTCCATGTGGAGGCCCGCCTGGAGGTGGTAGCTGCCCGCGACGACGCCCTCGATCACTGCGACGTGGTCCTCACCGGTCTCGGCCGAGAGGTTGGACCACACGCCGGCCTCGCGCTCTACGGGCTCGAGGCGAATCTGTGTACCGGGCGGCAAGTTCGGACAGTCCACCAAGACGTCGTAGCGCGGTTCCGGAACGAGACGAAGAGCGTTCGCGCCCGCTGCGATCGTGACGTCCGCGCGTGCAACGACCTGCCCTCCCATGACGACGAGCACCTCGTACTGTCCGATCGGAACCGCTGCGAAGGAGCAGGAACCGCGCGACCCGACCGCTTCGCTACGGCCACTGACGAGAGGACCCGTCGAGTACCCCAGGCCGGTGAGATCGCCCATCTCCTCCTGGCCCGCCGGCCTCAAGGTGACCCGTCCTTCGTCCTTGCCCGAGTTCCAGCCGGAAACGGTGACGTCGAGAGACCCGACCGGATCGAAGACGAGCTGGTACACAGTACGTCCCTCCTCGATCACGGCCTCCACCGTGCCGTGGGCCTCGTGCGCCGCGCTCAGTATCTCCACCTCGTCGAGCGACTCGGCTGCTTCGTCGATGCTCGGCACGTAGGTGTACGACATCCGCACCTCGTACCAACCATCTCCGACCCAAGTGGACCGCATGCCGCTGCTGCGAGAGACTCCGCCGCTCTTGACGGTGAGCTGGAAACCGACGTCCTCGAGCCACTCACCGCTCGGGCTCGCGACTCGCACACGCAACGGCTCCGAACGCTCGAGAGGAGGGACCTCGAGGTCGATCACCACACGGCTCCCGGAATAGTCCACCTCGACGCTCACGGCCATCTCGCTGAATCCATCGAGCCGCAGCCCCACGTCGTACACACCCGACTCGAGCCCACCGAACGAGACCTCTTCGACAGGTCCACGCACGATGAGCGAGCGCTCGCGGCCGCGGCGTTCCGCTCCGCGTTCGGTGAGCACCACCCACCCGACGAAGTCGGGCGGCAACACAGCTCCCGACGTCAATCGAACGACCAACGCCTGCGAGTCCGGAACGGTCAACTCGATCGGACCGATCGAGGATCGGACATCGATCGCGATCTCTTCACCGACCGCCTCGGTGAAGTCCTCGATCCGATCGAGGCGCCAGAGAGCGTCCTCCTGGGCCCCGAGCGCCGCACGCACATGGTTACGCCCCTCGAAGAGGAGCAGCGGCTGCGCTCGAGGTGTCCACTCCACCATCTCCTTGTCGTTCTGGTGGCGAACGAAGAGCTGCGCCTTCTCGACGAGTTCCCCACGCGCGTCCAACACTCGAAAGGTGACGGGGACCCCACGCCGAGCGACGAGCGCGAGTTCCGCGCCGTTCGCCGTCGCGCCCGAGGGGTTGCGCACGACGAAGCCCTCCAGGTACGCGCGCACACGGATCGAACCCGACTCCGGCAGCCCCTCGAGGACGAAGCGCCCGTCGACACCCGTCGTCGTCACGGCGCTGAGCCCGTGCAAGCTCGCCCACAGCTCCGCCTGCGCCTGCAGCACGTCCTCGAGCGATCGCAACACCATCGCGGGAGGTTGCTCGAGGAGGCTCTCGCGGATGCTACTCGACGTGCCGAAGGGCGTTCCGACGACTCGGACACCGGCGAGTGGCTCACCCTCCACGTCCACCACCGAGCCCGTGATCACGCCGGATCCTGCCGCTTCGAAAATCGCAGGAGCGGGGGCGCGCTCGACGGCGGCCGCGATCGCTCCAGCCGGGATACTCGGCACGTTCCGAGCCAGCGTGGTCGAGGCGGCTTCCGTCGCACGGCGCGTTTCGTTGCTGTCGTCCGCGAGGTCGGTCACGGAACCAGTCGCGGTCGGTGTGGCCGCGGGCGGCGCGTCGATCGCGACCGAGAGCGGCGGGGCGTCGTTCTGCGGTGCCAGGGCGAGTCCCAGGCCGAGTCCGACGAGGAGCCCGACGACGAGCAGGAGAACGGAGCGAGCATTCATGGGGCGAGCAGGAACATGGACGCAAGGAAAGGTCGAACCGCGAGCATAGCAAGGGGTCGGCGAGCGCACCGTCCCGTCCCACATGGGTGCCGAGTCCTGTCCACGGGCACTGTGATGCGCGCTCGCTCACCATCGCGAGTGCTTCACAACCCCGTTCACTTGGGCTCGGGCTCGACGACGATCAGACTCTCGCCGGAAGTGAGCGTCACAGGCGCTGAGTGCACCTGCTCCCGCGCGATCGTCACCCATAGGGAGTACTCGCCAGGGAAGAGCTCGGGGAGGACACAGCGTCCGTCGGCCGTGACAGTGACCTCACTCCAATCGACCGAGGATTGCTGGGGCGCCGACGGATCGGTCGCTCTCACCCGGACGACCGGTTCGTCATCTCCGTTCGCCCAGGCGAGGGGTAGGAATACGGTGGCTCGCGCGAGGGCCGGGAACCTGAGTTCGGCATCTCCCACGAGCGAGTCGTACGGCACTTCGATCCGCCCGTGGTCCCGATGCTCCACGGTCAGCAACTGTGGACCGACTGCACCATTCGGGAGGGCTTCGGGCGATTCACCCTGCAGGCTGTAGCGGCGCTCGAACGACACGTCGTACCACCCAACGCCGCGCCACGCTGCTTGGACCCTACGACCGACGAGTCGCCCCTGATCACTTCGGTACGACCGAGCGAACGTGCAATGCTCCACGGGCAAACCGTCCGCAGACATGACACGGAACCGGCGGGAGTCGCAGACTTCGAGCGGAGGAATCACGAACTCGAGTCGCTGAGCGCCGCCATCGAACGTCACCTCGAGCTCGGCCAAAGGCTCTCCACCCGACGGACGATCTAGGCGCAAGACGTACGCACCAGGTTCGAGTTCGGCGAAGACGATCTCCTTGGTCGACGCGTGAATGCTCTCGCTCCGCAAAGGACCCCTCGAGGCCCTGTCGACCGTGGTACTTCGGAGCTCGAGCCGGACTTGGAAGCCTTCGATCCTAGGACCGCTGAATTTGGGCGACACGATCAGGGCGTCCGACTCTTCGACGACCAGGACAACCGGCGCCATGCCCGCCTGCACCTGCAGCAACGCAATCTTGCTCGTCCCGAGCGCCGAGGTCTTGGCCTGTTCGTGGCTCCAGTATCTGGGCGCAGCCGCTGTGGCTGCAAAAACCGATGTATCCCCTTCCACGACCATGAACGTCCGTTCTTCCGCCGTCCACTCGATGCGCTGATCGACGCCATTGCCATCTGTCAACTCGAGGAAGAGCCACGCACGATCCAAGACACCACCCCGCGCGTTCCGCAGATCGAACGTCACAGGCACGAGACGTCGCGCCACGATCTCCAGCTCAACGTTCGGCCTCACGCTCCACAAAGGAGACCGCAGGACGTAGTCGGGGTGGAAGAACTCGAGATTGAGATAGGAACCGACCTCGACAACCTCGTCAGCCAGACCCTCGATGCGAAAGCGCCCATCCGCTCCGGTCGTCGCCACGATCGTCTCGCTGCGCCGCTGGGCCCACCGCTCGGCCGTCTCGAGGAGCACGTCCTCGATGGACCGCAAGACCCAAGGAGGCGTCGCGGACGACTGTCCGAAACTCCCGGTGTTCCCGTTGAACTCGATCCGGGCGGCGATAGTCGCGCCCGCGATCGGGTTCCCGTGCAGGTCACGAACGGTTCCATAGGTCAGATCGTTGCCACGCGCTCCGCTCAGGGCAGGAGTCGCCGCTCTCGACGCGACGTCCCGTACCGCGGTGGTCGGAACCAGCGCTTGCGGCCGCAACGACATCTCGGGCACGGACCTGCGCGCGCTCGCTAGGTCACTCTCGACTGCTTCGATGGGATCGGCCACGGACGGCGGGGCCGCACGGACGTCGAGCGCCGCAGGCCCCGCCCTCTCCACCGAATCCGAGGACACGAGCAGAGCACCGAACAGCGTGCCGAAGACCAGACCGACGAGAAGTGCGAGGAGCGTACGCGGCGTCATGGAACGGATAGGGTCGCGAGGCGAGGGCATGGACCGAAGTCCATGCTGCCGCCTCACTCGTCGAGCTCGCCCACCAGCTCGCTGACCGCGCGCTCGAGCTGCGCATCGACTCCCGCGTGCTCGTCACCCGGAAGTCGCGGCACGAAGACGTCCGGCTGGGCGCCGTTGTTCTCCATGTCGCGCTCGTCGGGCAGGTACCAGCCGCGGAACGGCAAGCGCACGCGCGTGCCGTCGATCAGCGTCGTTCCGCCGGTCGAGATCACGCCGCCGAACGTCGCCTCACCCACCAAGCGGCCGCGCTTCGTGTTGCGGATCGAGTGCGCGAAGATCTCGGCGTTGGAGAACGAGTTCTCGTTGATCAGCACGATGATGGGCTTGCTGTAGCCGTAGATCAGGCGCCGGTCGCGGGGATAGGCGTCGCGGGGCACCGAGTCGTAGTCGGCGCCGCGCGGCACGGTGAACGCGTGGTTCGGCGCGGTCAGCGACGCCAGCAGGATGTCGGTCGTCGAACCGCCGCCGTTGTCGCGCACGTCGATGACGAGCCCCTCCTTGCCGGCTGCGGCTGCGTACAGATCGCGCTCGAAGTCGCGCACGCTCGGCATGCTCATGCCGCGGATGTGCAGGTAGCCGAGGCGACCGCCCGACCGTTCCTCGACCATCGCGCGCCGCTGACGGATCTCGTCGTCGTAGCGCAGGCCCACGATCGCGCCGATGCTCGTGGTGCGGATCAGCACGCGTTCCTCGGTTCCGTCGCCGCGCGTCACGTCGAACAGGACCTCGTCCCCGCCGCGCTCCTTCATCGCGGCGCGCCAGTCGCGCTCGGGTAGAGCGTCGGCCGGGCCGAAACCCTCACCCTCCACCGCCGTCAGCGTATCGCCGACCGCGAGCGCGCGCGGGCCACCCGCAGCCGGGCTTCCGGGCAGCACACGCGTGATGCGATAGCCGCCCACGACCGGCTCCAGCTCGATCCCCAGGTAGCCCGTGCGGTCGCTCGGACCCGAGTAGCTCGAGCCGCCGGACATCGACAGGTGCGAGCCGTCGAGCTCACCGAACATCAGGTTGCCGATGCGGTTGAACGCCTGGCTGGTCGTGACGCGCGCGGCCAGCGAACCGTAGCGCCGCGTGAGACCGTCCCAGTCGAGCCCCTTCAACGTCGGGTGGTAGAAGCGCTCGCCCAGGACGTGCGTGGCCTCGCGCCACTTCTGCTCCTGCTCGGCCGCGACGTCGATGCGTTGGCGCGTGTCGAAGCCGACGGTCTCGCTGCTGCCGCCGCCGATACCGCAGTACTTGGCGCTGCCACCGCTGACCCAGGTCAGCTTGGTGCCGTCCAGACTCAGGCGCAGGTCGGACACGCGACCCGAGATGACGCGCTTGCGATCCGAACCGTCGTACTTCATCGACCACACGCCGTCGTCGCCGTCGACGCTGCCGCTGAACAGGATCGTGTCGCCCGACGGCGAAACCAGGGTCGAGCCTTCGGACCCCGGGAACGAGGTCATGCGGCGCGCGCGCAGCCAACTCTCCTCGAGGTCCAGCTCGAGCGGTTCGACCTCGTCGCCCGACTTCGGCGCCTTCACCTTCTTCTTGGCCTTCTCGAAGTGCTCGGCCAACTGCCAGTCCTGGAGCGCTTCGAGATCGCGATCCAGATAGACCATGTAGACGTCGAACTCCCAGTTCACGCCGTAGCTGTCGCTGCACCAGGCCAGCACCTTGCCGTCGGCCGAGATCGCCGGCGACACGTCGAGGTCGGGGTGACGCGTGACGTTGATCGGTCCCGCGTCGCCGTCCACATCGAGAATGTGCACGTCCTCGTTGAAGTCGAGATCGCTGACCGACAGCACGAGGTGGCGCGAATCGGCCAGCCAGCTGGCGTCGGCCTGGTTCCAGGACGGCAGCAGCGTGCGCGAGCCGCCGTCTGCGAGATCGATCAGCACCAGGTCGCCGCGCTCCTCGCTGATGACGAGGCGCTTCCCGTTCGGGGCGATGACGGGGTCCGCCAGCGTCGCGCGCGAGCGGTAGACCTCTTCCAGGTCGAACTCGAGCGCGCCCTCCCAGCGGGCGCCGTGGTCGATCTTCTCTTCTTCTTCCTCGTCCTCGGCATCCGCGTCGTCGGAGTCGTCCGCGGCAGCCTCCAGACCGCTTTCCTCGGTGGCCGGTTCGTCCGCGCTCGCGGGCACTTCTGTGGGCTCGTCGGCGGGCTCGGATTCGTCCTCGTCGGCGGCCTCGTCCTCAGCGGACCCGTCCGCCTCCTCGTCCTCCGCTTCCGGCTCGGGCTGCGGATCCACGTCCTCGCGCGTGGTGCGCACGGTGGCGCGCCACAGCACGTAGCCGTCCCCGTCGTCGCCGACGAAGTAGAGCGCCGAACCGTCGGGCGCCCAGGCCGGATCGCTCTGGCGTCCGGCGTCGTGCGTGATGCGGCGCGTCGGTCGGCCCTCGGCCACGGCGCGCACGTACAGCTCGCCGCGCGCGATCGCCGCCATCGTGGCGTTGTCGGGTGACAGCACGGCTTGGCTCACCGAAGCGTCCTCGATGCGCTCGGCGTCGCTCTCGTCGATCGCCGCCACGCGCACGTCGAGCGGGCGCGCCTCGCCACTGCGCAGATCCACGACCACCAAGCGGTCCCAGAGGCAGGCGATCGCCGTCGTTCCGTCCCAGCTGACGCACAGGTCGCGCAGACCGTGGCCCTGGGTGATCTCCTCGTCCGTGGCGCGCGGCGCGTAGACCTGGCGCAGATCGCCGTCGACCGACGAGAGCCACAGATCGTTCTGACCGTCGCGCGTGGAGAGGAAGACGAGCGTCCCGTCGGGGGTCGCATGGCCCTCGTGGTCGCTCCCGATCGACGGCACGAGCGGCCAGTAGGTCTCGGACGCCACGTCGTAGCGCCACAGCGAACTGTTGCCGGAGCCGCGGTAGTTCGGCCGCTCCGGCGTGCCGCGACCGCGCGTGAAGACGAAGCCGGAGCCGTCCGGCAGCGCCTGCGGCTGGGCCCCGTAGGCCGGGAACGTCAGCGTCATCGGCCCGCCCTCCGAAGGTGCGCGGTAGATCTTCGAACCGCGGTAGGCGTCCGGCTCGTGGCTGGTGGTGAACAAGAGCTCGGCGCCGTCGGCGGAGAAGCCACCGAGTCGCTTCGCGCGATCGCCCTCGGTCACCTGCTGTGGCGCGCCGATCGCGAAACGTCCGTCGTCGATCGTCACCGCTGCCACGAACAGCTGCAGCGCGCCGTTGCGATCGGACTCGAAGGCGAGTCGATCCCCGCTCGGCGAGAACGCACTGCGCAACTCGAGCGCCGGGTGGGCGGTCAACCGCTGCGCTCGACCGCCCCGTGCTTCCACGGCCCACAGGTCACCGCCCGAGCTGAACACCGTCCACGCGCCGTCGGGCGACAGGCTCGGATACTGCGGGAAGGCCGGGGCTCCATCGACGGTCGCGAGGACCGCCGCTCCCCCTGGCGCGTTGGCGGCGAACACCGACCGGGGGTGGACCAGGACGGCCGCGAAGAGCGTGAAGAGGACGACGGCAGCGGAGTGTCGAAGCATGCGTTGGTGGGTCGCGGGAGTGGGGCGCGTGTTCGGCCGGAGCGGACGTCGGGGTGTCGCCGGCGGAGGGGCCGTGCGATGATAGCGCCGAACTCCGATCGCCCACGACCACACGCCATGCTTCGAGCCCTCTTCCTCGCCCTGATCTGCGCGGGTGCACCCGCCGTCCCCGCCGTTGCCCAGGACGCGACACCTGCCAAACAGACGCGCCCGGACGCCTTCCGCCAGCTCGACGAGTTGCTGCCCACGCCGAACGATCAGCGCCTCGCGTCCGGCGCGCCCGGACCCGGCTACTGGCAGCAGAAGGTCGACTACCGCATCGCCGTCGAGATCGACGACGCGACCCAGCGCATCACCGGCGAGGAGTGGATCACGTACCACAACCGCTCGCCCCACCGCCTGGACTACCTGTGGGTGCAGATCGACAACAACATCTTCGCGCCCCACAGCGAGTCGGAGTTGATCGGCGGCGCGCCCGACATGGAGTCGATGTCGTACAGCGGTCTGCGGCGGCTGATGTACCGCCGCAGCTTCGACGGCGGCGTCGACATCGCGAGCGTGAAGGACGCGGTGGGCGACGACCTGCCGCACACGATCAACGGCACGATGATGCGTGTCGACCTGCCGAGCTCGCTGCAGCCGGGCGCCGCGGTCGAGTTCTCGATCCGCTGGTCCTACTCCATGAACCCGTCGGACCTCGTGGGTGGACGGACCGCCGCCGAGTACTTCGAGGAGGACGACAACTGGATCTACGAGCTCGCCCACTGGTTCCCCCGCCTCGCGCCGTACACCGACGTCAACGGCTGGCAGAACAAGCAGTTCCTGGGCCGCGGTGAGTTCGCGCTCGAGTTCGGCGACTACGAGGTGGCGATCACCGCTCCGAGCGACCACGTGGTGGCGGCGACGGGCGTCCTGCAGAACGCTGGTGAGGTGCTGACCCAGGCCCAGCGCGACCGGCTCGAGGAGGCGCGCACGGCCGAGAAGCCCGTCTTCGTCATCACGCCGGACGAAGCGGTGGAGAACCAGGGGACCAAGGCCACGGACACGAAGACCTGGGTCTTCCACGCGCAGAACGTGCGCGACTTCGCCTGGGCCAGCAGCCGCAAGTTCATCTGGGACGCCTGGGGCACGCCGATCGGCGACCGCACGGTCATGTCCATGTCCTACTGGCCGATCGAGGGCGAGCCGCTGTGGAGCCGCTATTCGACCCAAGCGATCGCCCACACGCTGGAGGTCTACTCCAAGTTCACCTTCGACTATCCCTACCCGGTCGCGATCTCGGTCAACGGCCCGGTCGGCGGGATGGAGTACCCGATGATCTGCTTCAACGGCCCGCGGCCCGAGAAGGACGGCACCTACACGTCGCGCACCAAGTACGGCCTCATCGGCGTGATCATCCACGAGGTCGGCCACAACTGGTTCCCGATGATCGTCAACTCCGACGAGCGCCAGTGGACCTGGATGGACGAGGGCTTGAACACCTTCGTGCAGTACCTGGCCGAACAGGAGTGGGAGCCCGGGTACCCGTCGCGCCGCGGTGAGGCGCGCAACATCACGGGCTTCATGTCGAGCACCGAGCAGGTGCCGATCATGACGAACTCGGAGTCGATCCTGCAGTTCGGAGCGAACGCCTACGCCAAGCCGGCCACGGCCCTGAACGTGCTGCGCGAGACCGTCATGGGGCGCGAGCTGTTCGACTTCGCGTTCAAGCAGTACGCCCGCCGCTGGATGTTCAAGCGGCCCGAGCCTGCCGACCTGTTCCGCACGCTGGAGGACGCCTCGGCCGTCGATCTCGACTGGTTCTGGCGCGGGTGGTTCTACACCACCGACCACGTCGACCTGGCGATCACCGGCGTCGAGAGCTTCCAGCTGGAGTCGCCCGATCCGAAGGTCGCGAAGGCGAACGACCGCGCCGACGAGGAGGCGCGGGCCGAGACGCCGAGTGAACGCCTGAACGCGCCCCTGCCCAAGCGCACCGATCGCTTCCCGGAGCTGCTCGACTTCTACAACTCGTTCGACGAGCACGCCGTCACCCTCGCCGACCGCAAGGCCTTCGAGCGGTTGATGGCCAGTCTCGACGACGACGAGAAGCAGGTGCTCGAGGTGGATCAATCGTTCACCGTCGTGTCGCTCGAGAACCTGGGCGGGCTCGTGAGTCCGGTCGTCCTCGAGCTCGAACTCACCGACGGTTCGACCGAGATCCTGCGCATCCCTGCCGAGCTGTGGCGGCGCAACAGCGAGCGCGTCGAGACCATGGCCGTGACCGATCTTCCGGTCGTGCGCGTCACGCTCGATCCGTTCGAGGAGACGGCAGACGTGGACACCGCGAACAACCACTGGCCGCCGCGCACGAAGCTGTCGCGCTTCCAACTGTTCAAGCGCGACCGTACGAGCCAGAACCCGATGCAACAGGCGCGCGACGAGGCGGCGGAGCTCGAGGCCGAGGCCGACGCCGAACCCGCGGGCGACGACTCCGCCTCGCCGCCGGTCGGCGCGGGCGAGCGTTGAACCGGGGCGCCTTCACCGTGCGGCTCGTGGGCGGGGCGGCGCTCGTGCTCGGAGCCGCGCTCGCGATCTCGGGCCACTCGGCTCTCGCGCACGGCCACGCTCCGGCCGCCGGCGCGAACGTCGCGGGCACGGCCCGGCCCCACCCCGCCGACGAGGGCGTGGCCGAACTCGAGTACGTCCCCGAGCGCGGGCGGCTCGAGGTGGCGGTGCGCGTCCACGGATCGACGCTCGATCAGGCGCTCTCGGCCTACGTGGGTCGCGAGGTCAAGGTCGAGGACCCCAAGGGCGAGGTGGCACTGCTCGGCTATCTGGCCGACGGGTTTCGCCTGGAGACGCGGCTGTCCGCGCCCGGCGATCGGCCCTTCCTCCCCTGCGCCCAGGAGTGGATCGGACTCGAGTTCGACGGGCCCGACGTGTGGCTGTACTTCGAGGTGCCGATGCTGGCCGCCCCCGCCGAGCTGCGCGGATCGTTCGAGATGCTGTTCGACCGGTTCACCACCCAGGTGAACGTGCTCTTCGCGAGCGGTCCGAGCGGCGAAGAGCGGCACGTCTTCCGCTTCGCGAGCGGTTGGGCCGATCTGTCCGGCGTGCTGCGTCCGGCCTGAGAGGCGGCGCGCGTGATGAGCGCGTGAAGGCCTGCTCGCGACGCACCTGGGAACGACCCGACGTGTGCACGTTCGAACGTCCGCTTCGAGCGCGGGCGCTCGCGTTCGGCCCCACGGCGGCACGGGCCTGGAACAGAGTTGAACGCTCTCGTGCGCCGTTCCGTCGCGCGCGCCACGGCCGCGAGAATTGACCGTTTCGAAGGCATCCAGCGCCACGCATCGCTGCGATCTGCCTCGCGTCCTCGAACCTCTCGAGGACCACGCTCGCCGCCGCGCTCGCTACGAACGAGCGTTCTGCGGACGAGCGCGCAGCCACTCGCATCGCACCCGACCAACGGACGCATCGATCATGAACACGCCCAGTCTCGCACTCGCCGCCACCCTGTCGCTCGCCTCGACGGCCTTCGCACAGGACGCCTCGTTGACCGTCCTGCACGGCGTTCCCGGCCTGCCCGCCCCCGTGGAAGTGGTGGCGAACGGAGCCACCTTGTTCAGCTTCTGCTTCGAGGAACAGCGCGGCCCCCTCACCCTGCCGCCCGGCAGCTACGACGTGGAGGTGCGCCTCGAAGGAGCGACGATCCTTGGCGCCACCTACGTCCTCGGCGCCGGTGACGACGTCTCGGTCATCGCGAACCTCGACGCCAGCGGCGCGCCGGAACTGACGCCTTTCGCGAACGACGGGAGCGCGCTCGCCCTGCCGTCTTCGCGGGTCACCGTGCGTCACGCCGCCGAGGCTCCCGCGGTCGACGTGGTCGTTCTGCAGGGCGGACAGACGGCGCTGACCATTCCCGGCGTGACCAACGGCCAAGAGGCCAGCGCCGACGTCGCGCCCGGTGACTACGAGGTCGAACTGCGCCTGGCCGGCACGAGCACCGTCGCCTTCGGTCCCGTGCCCCTGACCGTCGAGGACGGCTTTCGCTACGGCGTCCACGCGGTCGGCCAGGCGCTCACGTCGAACTTCGACCTGCTCGTCCAGCGCGACGCCCTCACGGCTCGGGTGCGTTCGATGGAAGGCCTGCGCTTCGGCAATCTCGTTCCGTCCCTGTACCTGGACGGCACCGAGGTCCTGAAGCTCGACGAACTCGTGCGCACCGGCGTCGCCGTCCAACCGGGTAGCTACCTGGCCGAGATCCGCGTGTTCGGCGGCTCGTCGACGCTCGTGTCCCAACAGATCGATCTGGCCGCCGGCGACGACCGCATGCTGCTCGCCAACCCGTCCTTCGGCACCGCGATCGCGTTCAGCGACTTCGCCAACGACGTGTCGGCCCTCGGACTGGCGAACGAAGCGCGCGTGACCGTCCGTCACCTGGCGCTCGCACCGCAGGTCGACGTCATCGTGACCGCGAACGGCGCTGCGGTCGCGACGATCGGCGGCCTCGTGAACGGTGACGAGGCGACCGCCGAGCTGCCGGCCGGCGCCTACGAGGTCGCGATCGCCCCCGCCTGCACGACCACCCCGGTCTTCGGTCCGGTTCCGCTCGTGCTCGAGGCGCGGACGCACACGATCGCCCAGGCACTGGGTGAGCTCGGCAGCACCTTCACGGTCGGTGTGGACGTGATCGACCTCACGCCGCTCCCCGCCGCGGCCGAGGTTCTCCTGCGACGCTTCGGCACCGGCTGCGGCGCCACGCTGACCGCGTCCACCAACTGTGTGATCTTCGACGAGGTCTTCCAGCTCGAGCTCGACACCAGCGTCCCGAACTCGGCCGGCGTCGTGCTCTTCGGCACGAGCAACACCGACTTCGCCGGCCTGCCGTTGCCCGCGGGCCTCGCCGGCTTCGGCGCGACCGGCTGCACGCTGTACACCGACTACTTCGGGTTCCGCGCCCTGCCGACGGACGCCCAGGGTCGCGCCGTCGGTGACTTCTCGGTCCCCGTGCGCCTGGCGCCGTTCCTGGACGCGATCTACCTCCAAGGAGCGATCGCCACTCCGGCCGGCCCTGGACACTTCGTGACGAGCAACGCGATCGCCGTCGAGCGCAACTGACCCGCGTCGTCGCTCGCGTCGAACAGCGCGCCTCGCTCGTCCAACGTCGAGCGGGGCGCGCTTTCGTTCGCGAGCGCCCCTGCGGTGACGGCGCGTGAGCAACGCCGCTCAGTCGGCCGAGCGTCCCGCGCCGCGCACCAACCTGTGGTCGCGTCCGGACGCGAGCGGCCCGAAGTCCTCGCGCTCTCCGCCCGGCCAGACGACGGTGACGATGGACGGTGTGGTCCGGGCGCCGAGCCCCACGTGGACGCGCGTCTCGTTGCTCGACTGGTAGCTGGAGGCCGGCTCGCAGCGCGCGTAGCGACGGTCGTCGTTTCCGGACGCCGTGCTCTCGAAGGTCTCGACGCGCGCCCCGAGCGCCGGTGCCCCGTTCGCCTCGCGCACATCGAAGCCGATCCACGCACCGACCTTGGGCGCGACGTTCTCGAAGACGTGGAAGCGCGCGTCGCGGTTGGCGACCACCACGTCCACGTCACCGTCGCCGTCCAGGTCGCCGAACGCCGCGGCGCGACTGGTGGCGACCAGGCCGCCGTCGGCGTTATCGACGACCTCGTAGCGCATCTCGCCGAGGCCGCGCAGGACGAGGTTAGGCTCGGCGTAGGGATCGTCCGCCAGGTCGCGCGCTTGGCGCATCACGCGTCCGTTGGCCTGGAAGAGGTCGAGTTCGCCGTCGTGGTCGAAGTCGATCCAACCGAGGCCGAAACGAGTGAAGCGCCGGCTGACCGAACCGAGTCCCGAGCGCAGCGTCCGATCGCGGAAACGCCCGCCGTCGTTGACGAAGAACGAATCCGACTGCTTGTGGAGGTTGCAGACGACCACGTCCAGGTCGCCGTCGCGATCGGGGTCGGCGGCGACCACGCCCATGCCGGCCTTGGCGACGCCGCTGTCGTCGAGGGCACACCCGGCTTCGAACGCGCGATCGACGAACGTGCCGTCGCCCGCGCCCGCCCACAGGAAGTCGGACATGCCGTCGTTGGCCACGAACACGTCGAACGTGCCGTCTCCGTCGAAGTCACCGACGGTCACGCCGAGGCCGGTGCCGGGCGTGCTGCCGATGCCGCTGGCTTCGCTCTCGTCCGTGAACGTTCCGTCGCCCGCGTTGCGGTAGAACGCGTCGAGCGCCGGGCTGAAGTGCGACTGCGGACTGCAGTAGTCGCGCGCGCCCATCTCGTTGCGGCACTCGATCGCGCCCTGGGGCGACCAGACCAAGTAGTTGGCCACGTAGAGGTCGAGATCGCCGTCGAGGTCGGGGTCGAAGAAGGCCGCGCTCGTCCCCCACCCGTCGTCGCCGGCGCCGCAGGCCTCCGTCACGTCCGCGAAGCCGCCCGCCCCGTCGCCGCGGTAGAGCGTGTTGCGCCCCCAGTTGGTGACGTAGAGGTCGACGATCCCGTCGCCGTCCACGTCGCCCTGGGCCGCGCCCATGCCGTAGCCCGTGTCCGCAGCCACGCCGACCGCGTGTTCGAACTCGGGCGCCCCGCCCTCGCCGGCGCGATTCAGATAGAGGCGGTTCGCGCCCTGAGCCGGATCGTCGAGCGAACCGCTCTGGACCAGGTAGACGTCGAGTCGGCCGTCGCGATCGGCGTCGATCAGTGCGACGCCGCCGCCCATGATCTCGGGCATGAGGTAGCGCTCGGGAACGGCGCCGCTCCGGTGTTCGAAATCGATGCCGAAGGCGTGGCCGCGTTCGCGGAACCACGTGCCCTGGGCGGGTTCGTTCGTCCCGGCGTTCGCTGCGCTACCCGATGCGCTGCTGCCACCGTCCGAGCAACCCGCGACCACTGGCACCGTCAGCACCAGAGCGACCAGAACTCGGACCGCCATCACGGTTGGTCCTCCGGCTGGTCCCCGCTCGCGTCCGCCCGATCGCGAACCTGCTCGAGGAGCCGTTCGAGACGGGCGTCGCGCGGTCCGTACTCGAGCGCCTTCGCGAGCGCTTCCGCGGCCGCCCCGAAGCGTTCGAGGCGCACGAGCGCCTTGCCCCGCTCGAACCAGGCGGGCGCGAAGGTCGGTTGCAGCTCGAGGGTCCGCGCCGCCGCCTCCACCTGCTCGTCGAATCGCTCGAGCGCGCCGAGAGCGAGTGCCCGGTTGTAGTGCAGTCGGTAGTGGTCGGGCCGGCGTTCGAGGGCCTCGTCGAGCAGGTCCAGCGCCCGTTCGGGCTCGCGCGCAGCCAGGTGCACGCTCGCCAGCATCGTGGTCACGGAAACGTCGTCGCCCTGCTCGTCCAGCAACGCCACGAGTCGCCGCTCGGCGCCCGCGAAGTCACCCTTCGCGATGTCGGCCTGCGCGCCCTCGACCGCTTCGTGGTAGCCGACTCGGTGCTCGAGCACCTCCACCTTCCACGGGTCGATCCAGACCGGCTCGGCGGCGCGGTCCGCGAACGTGGCGGCGCGCGCGTCGTCGCCCAACAGGCGCAGCGCGGACGCCAGGAGCAGGAACGTGTAGCTGCGCCCGCGCGTGCGTTCGGCGACGGGTTCGAGCAGTGCGCGGGCCCGCTCGGCGTCGCCGGCGTCGAGCGCCAGTCGCGCCAGTCCCCAGACCGGCTCGAGCGCGGTGGGGTCGAGTCGCGCGGCCGCCTCGAACGCGTCCCGCGCCGCGCTCGCGCGCCCCAGCTCGAACAGCCAGGTGCCGCGCCGCCAGTGCGCCGGTGCGTAGTCGGCGTCGAGCGCGAGCGTGCGGTCACAGGCGGCGAGCGCGCCCTCGAGGTCCCCCGCCGCCGCCCGCCCGCGCGCTGCGTGGTACCAGGCGCGCGCGTCGTTCGGCGCGAGCTCGGTCACGCGGGTCCAGGCGGCCGTCGCCGCTTCGTCGAGCCCGTTGGCCTCGCACACCAGGGCGCGCTCGGTCCAGGCGGCGGGATCCTTCGGGGCGCGCTCCGTCGCCGCCCGGACGCGATCGAGGGCTGCGGTCAGCGCACGGGACCCGCCGTCGAACCCGCCGTCGAACGCGAGGTCGGGCGCGCTCTGGGCAGTGCTCGAACTGGCGCTCGCGGACGCCGGCGCCGGCGCACCGTCGCCGCACGCGGCCAGCGACAGCGCGAGCGACCACGCGACTCCCACGGCTCGGACCGCACGTGCCACGCGCACGCTGTTCGCTCTCGATCGCACCCCCCGATGCTACCCGCTCGTGCTCAGCGCTCCTCGCCGCGACCGGTGAGGACCAGGCCGCGCCGCGGCACCGTCAGGATGAACGCGGTGACGGCCGAGGCCGACAGGCGGGAGTCCTCGCCGTAGCCCGCGTTGTCGCGATTCGGCTGGTAGTAGAAGCTGCCGTCCTGGCACTGCGCGAGGGCGAACCACCAGCGGTTCGCGTCCATGAGGCGCCGGAAGCTTCCCGGATCGGTGAACGCACCCAGAGCGGCGTAGCCCATGCCCATCACGGGCGAGCCGTGCGTGTCGGGGAAGCTCTCGGGGTGCGCGCCGATGACCAGCGCGTGTTCGCGACCGTGCGCGCGGCGCTCCGCGTCGATCGGCGCCAGGTGGTACGCGATCGCGGCGGCGCCGGTGCGGCCCATGTCGGCCCAGTCGTCCGGCCCGCCGCCCTTTTCGTCGCCGTACCAGACGTAGCCGTTCGCGCCCGAACCGCGATCGACGAAGGCGAGCGCCGCGTCGATGCGCGCCCTGTCGACCTCGACGCCACAGCGTCCGATCAGCGACAGCGCCAGCGCGCCCTGGCCCGTCAGCATGGCGATCGGGCCGTAGCCCTCGAATCCCGGGTTGTGGCCCCAGCCGCCGTGCGAGTCCATGGGGTCGGTCGGCCAGTCGCCGGGGTGCGACTCCTTCACCCGCGGATTGCGCTGGGCGAGGCTCATGTACTGGGATCCAACGAGGAAGTCGCGGATCTCCTCGAGCTCCGGCAGCACCCACTTCTCGCCGGTGGCGAGGTAGTACTCGGCGAGCACGATCGCGGCGCCCATGTAGCGCCAGTTGATCAGGCCACCTTCGTCCTCGGCCGACGTGGTGCGCGCGTGGAAACGAGCGCACTTCTCGACCGCGGGCCGGTACTTGCGCTCGCCGCTCGCGAGCAGGGCGAGCGGCGCGAACACGTCGCGCGGCTCGAGCCCCCACGACCCGTCCTCGCGCTGTTGCTCGACCAGTTGGTCGAGCAGCTCGCCGACGATGCGGTCCGACTTCTTGCACTCGTCGGGGAAGCTCGGGCCGAAGGCGCCGTAGCGCGTGCCGACGCGCAGGTCCACGTTGCGCTCCTTCGGTTCGTCGCCGTCCTTCGAGACCCGCTCGACCACGAGTTCGAGCACGCCCTTGCCGGCCTTCGTCTGCGCCTCCTCCAGCGCGACCGCGAAGTCGAGCAGCGGCCCGTTCGGCCCGAACACGTCCATCCCGTAGCCGTTGCGGTGCGGCGTCTCGAAGCGCGCGCCGCCGGCCCCGACGATGTGGTCCCCGACGCGCACCTTGCCAGCGGCCGGCGAGCCCTCGAACACGTAGCGCACGACCAGGTCGCACGGCGCGTCCTCCACCAACTCGACGCGCAGCCCGGTGATACCGAGGTTGTAGTACCAGCCCGGAACGACGGCGTCCGGTCCCGCGCTCGCGCGCTGGTTCCAGGGGCCGCCGTCCTCGTGGTAGTGGACCTGGGCCAGGGCCGGAGCGGCGAGGAACGCGAGGCTGGCCGCGGTCAGGAGCGCGTGGGTGCGGTCGAACATGGGCGATCGAGGTCGAGGTCGGAACGGAGCGATCGACGGGAGCCCGTGCCCACCGCCGCGACGATCTTCGGTCGCGCGCGCGCGCGGCGCAAAGGTCACCTCGCGCTGGCCCCCGAAGCGGGCTCCCGAAGGGGGCCCCCGCTCAGAACAACTCGCGCTGCACGGGCCCCGCCCCCTCGGCGGGCGAGGGAAAGCCCGGGAGGACGTCGACACCGGTCCGAGCCCGATAGGCGGCGCGGAAGCGGCGCGCCGTCTCGACCGCTTCGGGGTCGTGGCGCTGGTGCAGGAAGACGTGCGCGGTGTGCAGACCGCTCGCGGCCCAACTCGCGAGCCGTTCGACCCAGGCGTCGATCCGCGGGGCGTCGGTGGGATGGGGCCGATTGCCGACGAAGCGCACGATCGTGTCGCGCGCGGTGAGTCGCAGGTGTGCCACGTCGCGGCGGCCGGCGACGTCGCTGATCACCAGGGCCACGTCGTGCTCCTCGAACAGCGCACCCACTCGATCGAGCTGCGCGCCGCCGCGTGCGAACCAGGCCTGGTGGCGCAGCTCGAACGCCAACGGCACCCGCGCGGCCCAGGTGCGCACGAACGCCTCGAGCGCGGCGAAGCGACCGGGGTCGAACTCGATCGGAAGCAGCCCCCAGACCCGTCCGACGCGCGGCCCGAGACCCCGGGCCAGATCGACGAACTGCTCCATGCGCGCGTCGACCCCGACCAGCGCGGCGCCGTGCGTCACGTCGGCGGGCAGCTTGGGACAGAAGCGGAACGTGCTCGGCGTGGCCCGTGCCCAACGCGCGATGCGATCGGCGTCGATTCCGTAGTAGGTGGTGTTGAGTTCGTTCGTCGTGAACGCCCGCGCGTGCAGACCCAGGAAGTCGGCCTGACGAGTGCCCGGCGGCAGCAGCGTCCCGACGAAGTCGCGGTGCCCCCAACCGGCGAGTCCGACGCGCACGACCGGACCCGCGTCCGTGCGCGACACCTGGGCCGCGCGCTCGAGCACGCGCGCGTTGCCCTGCGGCTCGAGCGGCAGGGAGAAGTCCACGGTGTCGACACTTCCGTCGATGCGTCCGAACTCCATGGCGCGCTACAGCGGGACCGCGCCGGCGGACGGGGAACGGCCTGTGTGGTGCACGGCGCTCATGCGCGGGTTCGTACCACACGCGGCAGTCGATTGCCCGCGGTTCACGGCGCGAGCGCGTTCACGCCCTGGTACGCGAAGAACGCCAACGTCCCGAGCAGGACCACCGTCGCGAGCACGCGGTCGCGATGGGCACCGAGCGGACCGAAGCGGCCGTTCAACAGGAGCAGCGCGACGGCGAGCAAGGGCATGAACGCGGCTCCCACGATCGCGTAGATCTGCTGGACCGAGCGGAAGTCGATCGCGAGTCCCGCCATGGGAGCGAAGGCCAGCGCGAACAGGTAGAAGCGGTAGCTGCGCGTACGCGTCAGTGAACCGACGACGGGCGCCGGTCTGCGCTCCACGGCGAGGCGCCAAAAATCCGCGAACAGGTAGGGCACGGCCTGCCACACGCCGACGAGACTCGAGAACACCGCGGCCCACGCGCCGACCAGGAAGGCGTTGCGCGCAACCGGGCCGAGGTCGTCCCTCAGCCTGTCGCCGAGCGCCACGATCAGTCCCGCGCCGCGCCCTTCCACGACCACCGTGCTGCCGATCACGACCATCGCGATCCCGAAGATCGCGGTCATCGCGTAGCCGACGCCGAGGTCGAGTCGGCAGGCCCCGATGTCGCTCGGCCCGTCGCGCCCCTCCTCGCGGATCCAGTAGCCGTAGCACAGGACCGTCAGCGTTCCGCCGACGCCCCCCATCAGTGCGATCGTCCAGCCGAGCCCCGCGCCGTCGGCGTCCGGGATCCGCGGCACGACGAGCCCGTTCCCCACCGCCGCCCAGTCGGGTGCGAGAGCGATCGCCGTGGCGACGACCGTGACGAACATCACGCCGACCGCGACGCCCATGAGACGCTCGAAGAGGCGGAAGCCGCCCACGAGAACGAGCGCGAGTCCCGCGAGGCTGTGAACCACGCCCCACACGACCTTGCCCGTCGCCGGATCCTCGAAACCACCGAACAACGCGTGGGCCGTGGCGCCACAGGCCCCCATCAGCGCGGATCCGACGATCCACGTCCACGGCAAGAGGTACACGAGGAACGCGAACCGCAGCGGGCGCGGCACGCGGCGCATCACGCCTTCGAGAAGCGTCTCCCCCGTCACGAGCTGCCAGCGCGCGAGGCCTTCGTTCAACGTGAACTTGAAGACCGCGCCGACGACCACGGCCCAGAGCACGGCCACGCCGAGCGCACTGCCCGTGAACGCGCTCGTCGCGAGGTCTCCGGCTCCGACGCCGGTGGCCGCGACGAGCAGTCCGGGACCGATGCGTCGCCACGGCCCGGGTCGATCGGGGGCCCCACTTCTGTCCGCGCGCTCCGACACGACGACCACTCTAGGGTTCGACGACTCAGCGTTCGTGGCGCGGCCCCGCGGGTACCGGATCAGTGGATCCGAAGAGCCGATTTCGAGCCGTGCCGATTGCCGCGGATTCACTGGATTCGGCGCGCCGGCGAACCATAGAACCGGGTCGTCGAACGGCGCGAACTCGCGCCCGCCTGGCCGCGGGCCGGCACTGCGCCGACCCGCGGCCGAACCACCCCCCCTCTACCCCTCTCGGACCATCATGACTCGCCCCCTCGCCGTCGCCGGTCTTTGGATCGGTGCCGCCGCCCTCGTCGTCGCCTGTGCTCCGTCTCGTCTGGACAGCCGCTCCGGTGGCCACGACGGCCACGCCGGAGTCGTCACCAAGGAGGCCCAGGCCGCCATGACGCCGCGCCAGGTCTTCGACGATCTGCGCTCCGGCAACGAGCGCTTCGTCGACGGGAACCTCACGAACTACGACTTCGGCGCGCAGGTGGAAGCCACCGCGAAGGGTCAGTTCCCGAAAGCCGTCGTGCTCTCCTGCCTCGACTCCCGCGTGCCCCCGGAGATCATCTTCGACCAGGGCATCGGCGACATCTTCGTCGGCCGCGTGGCCGGCAACTTCGAGAACGTCGACATGCTCGGCAGCATGGAGTTCGCGACCGCCGCCGCGGGTTCGAAGCTGATCGTCGTCCTCGGCCACTCGGCCTGTGGCGCGGTCAAGGGCGCCGCCGACGGAGTCGAGCTCGGCAACCTGACCGCGATGCTCGACAACTTCGACCCGGCCCTCGCCGCGGCGAAGCGGACGACGCCTGGCCCCTACGACTCGAGCAACACCGCCTACGTGAGCGCCGCCGTCGAGGCCAACGTCCGCCAGACCATGGCCGACGTGCTCGCGCGCAGCTCGGTCATCAAGGACCAGGTCGACGCGGGGAAGGTGATGGTCGTCGGCGGGGTCTACGACCTGGCCACCGGACGGGTCACCTGGATCGACGCCTGATCGCTGGCACGCTCGGCTCCGTCCTGGAGCTGGAGCGCCCCACCGAGGCGAGGAGCCGGGCCGCGCGCGTGCGCGGTCCGGCTCCTCGCGTTCCAGCGCTCGGGCGGTCCCGGTTCAGGCCGCGCGTTCGAGCGACGGGTCCGAACCGGAGTCGCGTTCCACGGCCGAGCTCTCCGCGGAATTCGCCCCGCTCGCCGCCTCGGTGGCTCGCTGCGCGTGTTCGACCAGAGCCGTCAGACGCACGGCGAGATCCTGCAGCTCGTCGCCCTTGCGCAGGCGGCAGGCGCCGACGGGCTCGCCCGCGAGGTAGCGATCGATGTAGCGCTCGAAGACGTGGATCGGTCCCGCGATCCGCTGGGTGACGATCAGTCCGACGTAGCCCATGAGCGGCACGAGCAGAGCCACCGTCCAGAGCAGGTTCTCCGTCATCGTGAGCGGCAGGCGCTCGGTCAGGGCTTCGGCGCCCGCGTCCTGCGCCTTCATGAGCTCGACGATCGAGCGGTTGACCAGGATGAGTTGGAAGCAGCCGCTGACGCAGGCGAGTGCGACGAAGACGGCGACCATCCGCAGTTGGAGGCGCGGTTTGATCGGCTTGCTCGAACGAGTACGCATGTGGGTTCGGGGCGCTGGGGCTCGGTGCGTGTCGCCGAAGAGCGTGTCGCACAGCGGGGCCGCCTCGGTGTGTCGATCGCCCTCCCGCTCCGACCGAAGGGGTGCGCGCCGTTCGGTCCACCACGGGGACCACGGTCGGCCCCAGCGCGACCTCGCAGGGGCAAAGGTGCCCAGGTTCGGAAACGATTTCCGGGTGGAGCGCTCGGGACGACACCGAGCACGCGCGGCACGGGTGGGCAGGCCCCTGGGCATCCGCTACAACCCGTCGCCACCTCCCGCTCGCCGCTTCGCCCCATGCCGCCCCACTCCGCCGCTCCCCTTGCATCGCGCCGCGTCCTGGTCCTCTTCGCCCATCCGGCCCTCGCCCGCTCGCGCGTGAATCGCGCCCTGGTCGAAGCCGCGCGCCGCGTCGCAGGGGTCACGGTGCACGACCTGTACGAGGCCTACCCGGACTTCGACGTCGACGTGCCGCGCGAACAGGCACTGATGCTCGAGCACGACGTGGTCGTCTGCCAGCATCCGCTCTTCTGGTACTCGACGCCCGCGCTCGTCAAGCAGTGGTTCGATCTGGTCCTCGAACACGGTTGGGCCTACGGCACCGGCGGTGACGCGCTGCACGGCACGTACTGGTTGCAGGCCGTCTCGACGGGCGGCCCGCTCACCTCGTACGCGGCCGACGGGCTGAATCGCTACACGCTGGACGAGCTCCTGCGGCCGGTCGAGCGCACGGCCGCCCTGTGCGGCATGCGGACGCTGCCGGCCTTCCGCGTGCACGGGACGCACGGCATGCGGCAGAGCGAGATCGACCTTCATGCCGCCGAGTACGCGCGTCTGCTCGAGTGGCTGCGCGACGCCCCGCTCGACGTCGCCCTCGAAGCCGGACTGCGCGTGGGCGTCGAAGGTCTGCGCGCGCCGGCCACTGCAGCTGCTGGTGGAGCGGCTTCCGAGCGCGAGGCACGCTGATGTACGCCGAGAGCTTCTTCCTCGACGCGCTCGTCTACCTGGCCACGGCGGTCGTCACCGTGCCGATCGCGAAGCGCCTGGGGCTCGGATCGGTGCTCGGCTACCTGCTCGGCGGGATCCTGATCGGCCCGTTCGCGCTCGGGTTCGTCGGCGCGGAGGGTCAGGACGTGCTGCACTTCGCCGAGTTCGGTGTGGTGCTGATGCTGTTCGTCATCGGACTCGAACTCGAGCCGGCGCGCGTGTGGCGCATGCGCGGACCGATCCTCGGGCTGGGCGGTCTGCAGGTACTCGCGACGTCGGCGGCGCTGACCGGGCTCGCGATCTGGGCGGGCGTCGAGTGGCGTTCGGCGCTCGCGATCGGCCTCGCGCTGTCGCTGTCGTCCACCGCCATCGTGCTGCAGACCTTGGACGAGAAGGGCTTGATGCACACGGCCGGCGGACAGAGCGCGTTCGCCGTCCTCCTGTTCCAGGACATCGCGGTGATCCCGATGTTGGCGGCCTTCCCGCTGCTCGCGGTCCATGCGGCGCCGACGGGCAGCGAAGCCGCCACGGAACACGCGAGCGTCGAGCACGGAAGCAGCTGGGTCGCCGGGCTCGGTCCGTGGGAACAGGTCGGCGCCGTGCTGGGCGCGGTCGTGGCCATCGTCGTGGTCGGGCGCTACGGGCTGCGGCCGATCTTTCGCGCCATCGCCGCGAGCGGTCTGCGCGAGGTCTTCACCGCCGCGGCCCTGTTGCTCGTGATCGGCATCGCGCTCCTGATGACGAAGGTCGGACTCAGCCCGGCGCTCGGCACGTTCCTCGCGGGCGTCGTGCTCGCGAACTCCGAGTTCCGGCACGAACTCGAGAGCGACATCGAACCCTTCAAAGGGCTCTTGCTCGGACTGTTCTTCATCGCGGTCGGGACCTCGATCGACTTCGAACTGATCGGCGCGGAACTGGGGACGATCCTCGGTCTGGTGGCCGGGCTGGTCGTCGTGAAGCTCGTGGTCCTGCACCTGCTCGGGCGCCTGTTCCGGCTCGGTCTCGACCAGAACCTCTTGTTCTCGTTCGGACTGGCCCAGGGCGGCGAGTTCGCCTTCGTCCTGACCTCGTTCGCGCTCTCGGCGGGGGTGCTGAGCGAGACTCTCGCCGGTCGCGTGATCGCGGTCGTCGCCCTGTCGATGGCGCTAGCTCCGGTGCTGATGCTCTTCGACGAGAAGGTGCTGCGGCCGCGCACGGGGACGCGCGAGAGCGGGCCGCCGCGCGCGACCGACGTGGAGGACCAGGAGCGGCGCGTGGTGATCGCGGGCTACGGACGCTTCGGCGAGATCGTCGGACGCGTGCTGAGCGCCGGCGGCGTGCGGGCGACGGTGCTCGACGTGGACTCCGACCAGGTCGACCTGTTGCGCCGCCTCGGCTTCGAGGTCTTCTACGGCGATGCGACGCGGCACGATCTGCTCGCCGCCGCTGGCGCCGCGCGGGCCGAACTACTGGTGGTCGCCGTCGACGACCCAGAGCGTGCCGCGAGCATCGTCGACACCGCGCGGAAGCACTTCCCCCACCTGCGCATCTTCGCGCGCACGCGGGGCCGCGTGGACGCCCAGGAGTTCATGGTGCGCGGCGTCGACGACGTCTATCGCGAGACGCTGGACTCGGCCCTGCGAATGGGCAGCGACGCACTGAACGCGCTCGGAACGCCCGCGCACCAGGCGCTGCGCACGACCCAGGCCTTCAGGCGGCACGAGGAGAAGCTCGTGCGCGAACTGGCCGAACACCGGCACGAACGCCAGATCGTCGATCTCGCGCGCCGGCGCATCGCCGACGTCGAAGCCACCCTCGAGGCGGACGCCCGACGCCACGTCGAACCCAAGGACGCGGGCTGGGACACCACGTCGCTCGCGCGCGACTTCGCCGCCCGGCCCGACGGCGATCGGCCCGACGGCGATCGGCCCGACGGCGATCGGCGATCTTGAGTTCGCGAGCGCGTCGGCCACGCGAGTTCGGATCGGTCGCCTCGCTCCGCGTCGTGCTCGACGGGTCCGGGAGGCTCCGTTCGCGTGCGTCGAGGTCGCGTGCACGGGACGGAGCGGGGCTCCGAGGTCGGCGACGAGCCACGGCGCACCGCGAGCGCGGATGATCGCGGTGGCTCCGTCGCGCACCTGCTCCAAGCTCACCCACAGCTCGCCCCTTCGATGAACACCGACGCCTGGTCCCCCGCCGAGATCGCCGCCCGCGTGGAGACCGTCGGCGTGACCAAGGCGCGAACCGATGCACTCAGCCTGTTCGTCCTGGCGGTGCTGGCGGGCGCGTTCGTGTCGCTCGGCGCACTCCTGTTCACCGTCGTGATGACGAACCCGATGCTGGGCTTCGGAGTGACGCGTCTCGTCGGAGGGCTGGCGTTCTCGTTGGGACTCGTCCTCGTCGTGGTTGCGGGAGCCGAACTCTTCACCGGCAACAACCTCGTGGCGATGGCCTGGGCGTCGGGCAGGATCAGCGGCCGCGAGCTGCTGCGCAACTGGCTGATCGTCTACGCGGGCAACGTGGTCGGAGCCCTCGGAACGGTCGTCCTCGTCCTCCTGGCGGGGACCGATGCGCTCGGTGAGCACGACGTGGGCCGGACCGCGCTCGCCATCGGACACGCGAAGGCCGACATCGCGCCACTGCGCGCCGTGGCGCTCGGCGTGCTCTGCAACGCCCTCGTGTGCCTCGCGGTGTGGCTCGCGTTCGGAGGGCGCAGCGTGGTGGACAAGATCGTCGCGGTCGCGTTCCCGGTCACCGCCTTCGTGGCGCTGGGCTTCGAGCACTCCATCGCGAACTGGTTCTTCCTGCCCTACGCGATCGGACTCGGCGCCGACGGTCTCGTCGTCGGAGCGCTCTCGAACCTCTTGTTCGTGACCATCGGCAACGTTCTGGGCGGCACGTTCCTCGTCGCGGGCATCTACTGGATCGCCTACCTGCGGCCCGGTCGGCGCGCGGACGGCGATCCGCAGTGAGCCTGGAACGCGAACCGCGCGGCGCCCTTCGTCCGAATGGACGAGGAGCACCGCGCGGCGCGCGATCACGGTCGGACCTGCGACCTAGTAGCGCGGACGGCGGTCGTCCTCGCGGCCGCGGTAGCCACCGTTCGGACGTCCGGAGTAGCCGCCCTGCGAGCCGCCCGGGCGCTGGCCGCGGCCGTCGTTGTCACGGCGCTGGTAGCCGCTGTTGCTGCGGCCCTGGCCCGGACCGAAGTCGCGCCCGCGGTCGGGGACGAAGCCACCGCGCGCGGGACGATCGCCGCGGTCGCCGCTCGCGGCCGGGCCACCGTCGCGGTCGCGCCGGATCATGATGCGCGGGTCGCGCGGGTCGCGGCGCCCGGCCTGTTCCTCGAAGCGCGCGGCCACGTCGGCGTTGACGTCGAACGTGCTCGCGTTGGGGTGGATCGCGATGGAACCGATGTCGGACCCGGTCACGTCGCCACGGCGGCAGGCGATCGCCAGGAGGCGGCCGGGCGTCGCGCCCTGGTTGTTGCCGTAGTTCATGAAGAACCGCACGGTGCCCATGTCGGACACGCGCGGCCGACGCTCACCACCGCTGTGGCGCGGGCCGTCCGAGCGAGATCCGTGGGAACCGCCGCGGTCGTTCCCGTAGCGCTCGCCCTGGTTCGAGCTGCGATCCTCGCGCCAGGTGTTGCGCTGGCGCGTGCCGTCGGCGCGGCGATCGTCCACAGGACGCATGACCTCGACGTCGCGCGCGGCGGCGCGGCCCGAGGGCTCGAGGCGCGCGAGCAACGCGGCGACGAGCGTACGCGCGTCGTGCTCGGCGAGCAGGGCGTCGGCGGCCTCGAGGCGCCCGGCGTCGGGCTCGGCGGTCAGCGACTCGGCGATGCGCGCCTTCAGGGCCTCGGTCTCGCGGGCCTGGACCACCTTGCGCACCTCGGCGGCACCGGGAATCGGCAGCCAGGTCAGGTCGACGCCCGCGTCGCCCAGGATGCGCGCGACCTTGCGGCGGCGGCTCGGGTGCGCGAAGAGCACGCTGCGACCGGAGAGTCCAGCGCGGCCCGTGCGGCCCGAGCGGTGCGTGTAGATCTGGCCGTCGATCGGCGGCGCCATGTGGACCACGAGCGCGACCTCGGGCACGTCGAGACCGCGCGCGGCGACGTCGGTCGCCACCAGCACGTTCGCGCGACCGTCGCGGAAGGCACCGAGGGTGCGTTCGCGCTGGCTCTGGGCCAGCTCGCCCGAGAGCGGCAGGGCCGAGAAGCCGTCGCCCTCGAGCAGTTCGGCCAGTTCGAGAGCCTCGGCGCGACGCTCGACGAAGACCAGGCTGCGCTGCTCGCCGCCGAGCAGCAGGAGGTTCACGAGCGCGTTGTAGCGATCCTCTCCGCGCACCAGGTGGCCCTGGTGCTCGATGTTGGCGTTGGCCTCGCCGAGGCGCGTGCCCTCCAGCTCGAGCGCGTCGCGTTGGTAGCGCTCGGCCAGTCGGCGGATGCCGTCGGGGAACGTGGCCGAGACCATGTGCGTGCGGCGGTCCGAGGGCGTGCCGTCGAGGATGCCCTCGAGTTCCTCGCGGAAGCCCATGTCGAGCATCTGGTCCGCTTCGTCGAGCACGAGTTCGCGCACGGCCGACAGGTCGAGCACACCGCTCGAGACGTGGTCGAGCAGTCGGCCCGGCGTCCCGACGAGGATGCGCGCGCCGCGCTTGAGGCGCGTGCGGTCGGCGTGGACCGGCGTGCCGCCCGTGACGACGAGCACGTGGGCTCCGTCGATGTTCGCGAACAGCCAGTGGAGCTCTTCGCGCACCTGCTGGGCGAGTTCGCGCGTCGGAACGATGATCAGCGCGTCGGGTCCGCGGCCGTCGTCGGTGCGGGGCGTCAGCAGCGACTGGGTGATCACCATGCCGAGGGCGACCGTCTTGCCCGACCCGGTCTGGGACGAGATCTTCAGGTCGCGACCGACGGCTTCCGGCGCGAGCACCGCTTCCTGCACGAGGGTCAGGGAGTCGAAACCACGGCCTTCGAGGGCGCCGACCAGGACCTTCGGCACGCGGGCGAAGGGGCCGGTGCGCTCGGGCTCGGGCTCGGCTTCGGGCGCGGCTGCCGTTTCGGCGACGGGCTCGGGGGCGTCGGCTGATTCGACTTCGACGTCGGCTCCCACCGGCGCCTCGGATGCGACCTCGGCAACGACGTCGGTGCCGGCGCTCGAACGCAGCTCGAAGCTGGGCTCGTCCTCGTCGAGCAGCAGCGCGTCGATCTCGTTCGCGTCGGCGGCTTCACCGAGCGCTTCGGCGACCGGCTCGGCGACGACCGCAGCGGAGGGGCTCACTTCGAGCTCGACCGGGGCCGCGTCCATCTCGGCCGCGTCCATCTCCACGGCGTCCAACTCGTCCTCGAGCGACGCCGTGTCGACGGCAGCATCGGAGGCGTTCCAGTCACGCTGGGGCGAATCGTTCTGGGTGCGCACGGGTGCGCGCTCGCCCGCAGGCGAGTTCTCTTGGCGTTCCATCAGTCTTCCCACTGCCGGCGGTGCCGGCATCACTCGTTTCGGCTGCCGCGACGCCCTCGTGGACGACCGGCAGCGGTGAAGCGGAAGACTAGGAAGAAGGACCGACCGGGTGCGCCCGAGCGCTGGGGATCACCAGCGCTGCGCCCCGAGAGACTTCGTCATCCCCCGCGCGAACCTGGGACCGTAACACAGGTCGACCCGCGCGCACGAACACAACATCGAGGAAACACGCGCGGCTGGTGAGGTGCAACGGGACTCGACCGCGGACTCGGGACCCCCACGGGCGCGCGGAGCCTCCCGCCGGCGCCGCCCCCACCCCCATCAGGACGCCCAGGCACTGGCCGGCGGCCTCGAACCGACGCTCAGCGCCTGGGGAGATTCTGCTTCCAGTACTCGAGTCCGAAGGTCTCGAGCGGCACCGACGGCGCGCCGTCGAGGCGCACGACGCCGAAGGCAAGGGCCCCGTCCGGCGCCACGAACACCTGGAGCAGTGCATCGTCGCCCGTGTCGCCGATCCCCACGGCCACGTAGCTCAGGTCCACGTCCGTCTCGCGGTGGAAGAAGAGCGGCAGGCGGCCTTCGATGCCGATGTCGCCGGACATCCAGACCACCGGCTTGTGGGCGGCGAGCGCGCGCACGGACGGGAGCACTTCGCGCACGAACCCGTCGTCCTCCACGTAGCCGCGGCGCGCGTTCACGAAGCGCGCGACGATCTCGAACTCCTCGCGGGCGTCCGCCCACACGAGCTTGTGGCTGTGGATCACGACGGTGCGGACCGACTCGGTGGTGCGCGCGTGCTCGAGCATCGTCGTGAACCACTCGAGCTGGCGCCCCGCGATGCGACCGCTGTCGGCCTCGGTGTCGAGCACGAGGTGCAGCACGGGTCCGTACTCGAGGAAGCCCGCGGTCGGGTGCGGGTACTCGCGCAGCCACACGTCGCGCACCGCCACGTCGTGGTTGCCGACCGCGTTGAAGAGCGGCATGTCGAGGGCGTCGACGAAGCCCGTGCGCAGGCCGTACAGGTGCTTGGGCGTCAGGTAGCGGACGATGTCGCCGAGGCCCATGAAGAACGCGGCACCGGACTCCTCGAGCCGGTCGAGACTTCCGAGCAGCGACGCGGACGGGTAGATCGACGCGGTGTTCTTGGGGCTCCCGTACAGGTGGCCACCGACGAGGAAGCTGTACGCCCCGTCGCCCTCGAGCGGCGGCAGCGCGCGACCGTTGAGCGCGTGCGCGGCGAGGTCCGCGGGCTCGGTCACCTCGACCGGCTCGGGCAGGTCCTGGGCGGCGCGCGGGAGTGCGCTCGCGGGTGCCTCGATCGGCGCCGAGGCGCTCGGCCAGGTTCGAACGAACGTCGATCCCGCGGCGAGGAGGCAGGCGACGACGGCGAGTGTTCTGCGCATCAGGAGTCTTGGGTCCAGGTCAGCACGGGCTCTCCCCAGAGGATCCAGGCCACGCGGGCGGCACCCGTCACGTCCTCGTCGTCCCTCTCGATGGGCCGGACGCGCAGCTCGACGTCCACCGTGCGATGGGCGAAGTCCGCGAGGTCCTGCACCCAAGGATGCCAGACCTCCGGCTCGTTGAGGTAGCGATGCCCCACGACCTCGCCGTCGACCACCAGCTCGCACAGCGCGCCCGCGTAGCCCTCGGCGTGGTACGAGGGCACGCCCAGCGCGACCGAGAAGCTCGGCGCCGCGCCCAGCCGGACGTTCGGGAAGCGCACCGACCCCACCGCCCCGTCCCCCTCGGACGAGGTGTGGCCCCGGCGCAGTCGGATCGAGGACTTGGTCTGCTGCTGGAGCCTCGCCCAGCGGTCGAAGCCCTGGGTCCCTTGGTCGGACTCGGCCCACCCGAGGACGCCGGCGAGATCGAGCACGAGGGGACCTTCACCGCGCACGTGAACCAGTTCACCGAGCGCCTCGCGACCGCGCTCGAGCGGGTTCGCGAGCACCGTCGTCGTCAGGTCGATGCCCTGGGTCTCGGAGTAGGCCTCGGCCAACGCGTGCCAGCCGTCGGCGCGGCGCAGCGACACCAGGGCCCAGCTCGCGCGCTCGGCACGGAAGGGCGAGACGCGCGCGCCGAGCGTGCGGACGGTCTCGTCGAACACGGTGCTGTCGCCGGACGCGGGCCGCACATCGCCCTGCACCGCCAGGACGAGGACCGAACCTTCGGGCGCGATCGAAGCGGAGTCGGCGATCTTGACGATGCCCTGCGGGTCGCGCGCCAGGTCGAAGTTCAGGAAGAACTCGAGCTCGAGGTCGGGTCGCAGCATCACCGTGCGCAGGCCCGAGGTCTCGCCGCGTTGGGTCAGGAGAAGGTCGCCGACCGCGATCGTGTCGAGGACCGACTCGTCGCCGCCCTGGAGCGCGGCGGCCGGCAGCATGTGGCCGCGACTCGTGACGAGCACGTTGGTGGCCCGCGCACCACCGCGCTGGGATCCGGACGAGGACTCGAACACCACCGCGGTCCGCAGGCCGATGGCCAACAGCAGGAGCACGAGCGCGAGAGGAACGATCGAACGCACGGAGACCTCTACTCGGGGAAGATCGAGGGGTGCGGTCCGTCGGGGGCCGACGAGGCCAGGACGAACTTCGAACAGCGGTCCACGAACAGCGGCAGGTGGTTCAGGAGCTCGCGCGCGCGCTCGTAGTGCTGGGTCGCGCACTTCGCCTCGATCACGAGGATGCGGTCGATGAACGACGACTGGGCGCGGGACAGGCGCCAGCGCAGGCGTTGGTCCCAGGTCCGCAGCTCGCGGTCCACCGTGATCCGCACGGTGCCGTCGGCGGTCGTGAAGTAGTCGCGGGTGTAGGAGATCCACTGCACGGGCTCGAGGCCCTGGCGCAGGTCGGCCGCCCAGTCCGCGGGCACGTTCGCGATCAGATGCCGCATGAACGTCAGGCGATCCGTGCCCTCGACGTCGACCTCCGCGTCGATACGCGCCAGGTCCTTCCAGCCGAGGAGGTTCTCGCGCACCTTGCGCTCGAGCGTGCCGCGCACGCCCGTCGCTCCGTCGCCGTACCAGCGAAAGCGCAGCTTCTCGCGGTGACTGATGCCGGCCAGGTTCTCCTCGAGCGCGTTCCCGTCGGGCGTGTCGAGGTAGACGCTCTGGACGCGCCGCGGCGGGTAGAGCGTCCGGACGGCGGCGGGGTGCAACCGCATGGCCGCGAGCACGCGCGGGTACGCGGACTCCTGGCACGCCATCTTGATCTCGTAGCGCAGGGCGTTCGGATCGCGGTGTCCGGTGTCACTGGCCAAGGATCTTGTCCTCGTACAGCTGCTTGACGTCCAAGTCCTGCGTCGGCTGCTCCACGCCGTCGATGACGAGCGTGCTGCCCGTCTGCGTGATCTGGTCGCCCAAACCGGAGCCCTCGATCGTCACGTTCTCGACGACCATCTGTGTGGGGCCGAACTCGGGCTTCTTCACGAAGGCGGCCAGCGCGTAGTTGCGCGCTCCACGGATCGTCATGTCGCGGGCGTCCACGCGCGAGCGGTCCTTCGACGCGATGCCGATCGAGACCTGGTCGCAGATGCCGCCGTAGACGCGCACGATGCTGTTCTCACCGGCCGAGACGCCCTTGTCCCCCATGTCGATGAAGCGGCAGTTCTCGACGGTCACGTCGCTGCCGCTGAAGTCGACGCCGTCGGCCAGACCTTCGGTGAACAGGCAGTCGCGCACGATGCCGGTCACGAAGTCGCCGTCGAACGAGTCGGACACGCATCCGCGGAACGTGACGCGCTCCATCAGGAAGTCGCAGCCGAAGATGTTGGTGCCGTCCTCGGCCAGCGTGCCGTCGATGACGCAGTCGAGCATGGTCACGGGCGAGTGGTAGAACGTGATACCACCGGTGACGATCCAGCCCGCGCGAGCGACGGCGTCGGTCTTGCGCACGACGACGGACTTCCAGGTCGAACGACCGCTCGCCCCCAGGACGGCGATTCCGCGCCACCGCTCGAGACCAGGCTTGGGCTCGAGCGTCACGCCCTCGAACACGAGCGGCGCGTCGGTCAACAGGACGGCGTCCTCGTCGAAGCGCAGTCGCACGTTCGGCGACGCGTGCAGCGTGTACCCCGAGGGCACGATCAGGTCGCCGTCCACGTCCCAGTTGCCGGGGCGCAGGAACAGCTGTCCCGAGGCCGGACGGAACTCGAGGCACGCATGCTTGGCGAGCGCCTCGGCCAAGGTCGGCGGATCCGGTCGACCGTCCTCGCTCTCCCAGTTCGGGTCGACGCGGCGCATGCGCAGGGCCTCGCTCTGCACCGCGGTCGCGGCGAGCGGGCGGAACAGGGCGTCGACGTCGAGGTCGAGCGTGTCGCGCGCCGCCCCCTGGGCGCGCGCGGCGGCCAGCACCTGTTGGACGTTCTCGAGGTTCGCCAGGCGCTCGTTCATCGGGAAACGGAAGCGCACCGTGCGTCCGTCGGGCGGCAGGACCACGCCGCCGGCCGCGAGCACGCGCACGGCGTCGGGGTCGCTCGCCAGGTAGCCGCTGGCCGACAGCCGCAGTCCGTTGCTGAACTCGAAGCCCTCGACAACGACCGGGGTGCGCGTGGTCGACCAGGCGTCGACGAAGATGTCACCCGCGACGACGCCCGTTCCGTCCTCGCCACCCCCGCCGCTGCTGCCTTCGGCGAAGGCGTAGGAGGCGTGGAAGTTGATCGGGTCGACCGGGTACAGGACGGTGCGCAGGAAACCCGCCTGGGTCCGCAGCCGCTGCACCATGGCGGCAGGCGTGTTCTGACCCGCCAGCCCGTAGTGCGCCTCGAGTGCCGCCTCGTAGACCGCCATCTCCTCGCCCAGGTCGGCCATCAACTCGTTGACGTACTCCGGGCGGCAGTAGTGGCCGAGGCGTTCGAACACGCCGTCGTAGTAGGTGCGGCTGCGCCCGAACTCGCGCATCAGGGCGGACTCGCGCATGACGACCGGGTCGCGCGGTCCCGGGTGGTCCGCGTCCGTGTCGAACAGGATCGGCTCGAGGCGGTTCAGCACGGGGTCGTGGTAGAAGCGCATGTTGTGCCAGATCAGCGGGTGCTGGAGCTGGAACAACGACGCGAGGGCGTGCATGTCCGCGAGTCGGTCGACGGCGAGGATCGTGTCGATCGACTCGCCCTGCACGCGATCGAGTGCCTCGAGGCGGCGCAGCGCGTCGTGGGACGTCGTCGCGGACACGGCCAGCGCCTGCAGCTCGCGCATCTTCTCGACGGCGCTGTAGAACGAGCGCGCCAGCGCGTCCGATCCGTCCAGCCGCTTCTCCTTGAACGCGCGGACGTAGGCGGGGTCCACGCTCCACACGCTCGAGGCGGTCAGCGGAACCGGCAGCTCGACGCCCTTCGGCGGCACGTTGCGGGCCTGCAGCAGCGTCGACCAACGCGTGCCTTCGTCCCACAGCACGATCGGCCCTTCGCGTCGCCCTTGGGACTCGAGCAGCTCCTTGCTGAAGTGCTCCTCGAGGTAGTAGATGCCGAGCGGATTGCCGTTGATCGCGACGTTGACGAAGGTCGAACGCGGTGCGAGCAGGCCCTCGCGGCGGGCGGCCGCCAGGACGAACCACTCCCACAACCAGCCCCGAGTCTTCGGGTGCTGGATCGAGAAGGTCGACATCCCGAGGATCTTCCCGTCCTTCAGTTCGACGCGCAGCGACCACTGGTCGGTGTCGACGTGGTCGGTCCAGTCGCCCTTGATGCGCACGGTCCCGTTCAGGGTCTTGCCCTCGAAGGCCAGCTGCATCGGGACGGTGTCGTCGTCGGACTGGACGATGATGCCGCGGCTCATCGCGCGCTCGCGCACGTCCTGGATGCGCGCGGCGGCCTCCGGCGTCAGTTCGAAGTCGAGCGTGTCGAGACCGTTCTCGGGCGCGGGCGGCGGAGCTTCGTTCGGAACGAGGAAGGCCTCGAGGTGGCGGACCTCCGCCGTCGGTTCGAGGACCGCTCCCCCGCTGTCGGACGCGATCCACTCGAACGGAGCGAGCAGGACGCCGATCACGACTCCCAGGCCCAGAAGGACCAGGCCAGTCCACACGCCAGTGCCGTCCGTATCGGGTCGTTTCAGAAGCATCGGTGCGCTCTCAGTCCAGGCTGCCGGCCTCGACGATGCTCACCGCGGAACCGGGCAGGGCCTTCTGGATGCTCCCGACCAGCGACCCCATCTTGCCTGGGTCGAGGCGGTCGAGAACGAGGTTGGCGTTGAAGGTCGAACCCTCCACGTCGAGGCGCCGGAGGTCGACGCCGCCCGCGGACTCGGCCGACGCCTCCTGCAGCTGGCGCAGCGCCGTATCGGCGTCGGTCCCGTCCAGCTGGCAGGACACGTGCAGCATGACGCGCGGCGGCAGGGCGCCGGAACTCTTGCGTCCCGCGATTCCGAGGTAGAGCAGGATCGTCAGGACGACGACCGTCGTGATGATCCCCTCGTTCGCGCCGACGCCGACGCCGATCGCCACCGCCAGGAACAGGTAGGCGAGTTCCTCGGGCTCCTTGATCGGGGTCCGGAAGCGGATGATCGACAGCGCACCGACGAGACCCAGCGAGAGCGCCAGGGACGTCTGGACGACCGAGATCACCAGCATCGTGGTGGCCGCCACGAAGACGAAGACGCGCGCGAACTTCACCTTGTTCGAGAGCACCCGGCTGAAGCGCACGTAGTGCCACGCGAGGATCTGCGACAGCACGAGCGCGACGGCCAGGTTGACGAAGATCCGGGGGAGATCGAGGTTCTGGAAAGTGCTGTCGCCGGACAGACTGTCGAACAGTTGGGACCAGTTCATTCGAGGGGGAGACGGCAGGCTGCCGCGCGACGGAGCACCGACGGATGCTCGCAGGGCGCGGCCGGGGAGGGCTCGCAACCGAAACTTTGCCCCATCTTCACTCCTCTGGAGCGGTGGATCCGTCGATTTCTGCGCCCCGGGCGGGCGAGACGGGGCGGCGTCGCGGGAGCGGGCCGACGAACCCCTCGGCGCCGCGCGACCGCTGCGTGCCCGTGATCGAGCGGCGTCGGGCGGCCGACCGCGGGACCTCGACCGGGTGGCCCCGCAGGTCGACCGCGGCGCGCCCCGGTCGATCGCGCGTCACGCCAACGCGTCGGTCGCCACGTGGTAGCGCGGGTCCTCGATCACGTTGACCTCGACCATGCCCCCCGCCTTGCGCAGCAGCTGGCGGCACTCGGGACTCAGGTGGCGCAGGTGCAGCTCCTTCCCGACGTTCAGGTAGCGCTCCGCCAAGGAGTCGATCGCCTCGATGGCCGAGTGGTCCGACACCCGCGCGTACTGGAAGTCGATGATCACGTCGTCGGGGTCCTGGCGCGGGTCGAAGAGCTCGGAGAAGCGCTTGGTCGAGCCGAAGAACAGCGGGCCGTGCAGGGTGTAGACGCGCGCGCCCTCTTCGTCCGTGCGCGCCTCGACGTAGACGTTCTTCGCGTGCTTCCAGGCGAAGACGAGCGCCGAGACGACCACGCCGACGAAGACCGCGACGGCGAGGTCCGTGGCGACCGTGACCGACGAGACCAGGACGATCACGATGGCGTCCGACTTCGGGACCTTCGTCAGCACGCGGATGCTCGACCACTCGAAGGTGCCGAGGACCACCATGAACATCACACCCACGAGCGCCGCGAGGGGCACGACCTCGATCAGCGGCGAGGCCACGAGGACGAACGCGAGCAGCACCAGCGACGCCGTGATGCCCG
The DNA here is from genome assembly GCA_007750655.1 of Rohdeia mirabilis. Taxonomy (GTDB): domain Bacteria; phylum Planctomycetota; class UBA1135; order UBA1135; genus Rohdeia; species Rohdeia mirabilis. Next base: position 2,334,660 of record CP036290.1, on the reverse strand, counting down.
ACAGGCGCCCGCGACCGCCCGAGTTGATGTTGATCATGCTCTGGCCGATCATCGCGCAGCCGCCCATCGCGCCGAACACGCCACAGGTCAGGTTCGCGGCGCCCTGGGCCACACATTCCTTGTTGCCGCGGCCACGCGTCTCGGTGATCTCGTCCACCAGCGTCAGCGTCAGGAGCGACTCGATCAGGCCCACCGAAGCGAGGATCACCGCGTAGGGCAGCACGATCCGCAGGGTCTCCAGGTCGAACGGCACGTCGGGCAGGGCGAAGACCGGCAAGCCACCGGCCAGCGACGCGCTCGCGTCCCCGGTCATCGTGCGCAGGAAGTCGACGACGGTCGGGGTGTCCAGATCGAGTCCGATGGTGACCAGCGTCACGCCGACGATCGCCGCGAGCGACGCGGGCACGGCCTTCGTCAACTTCGGCAGGAAGTGGATCGTCGCCATCGTCGCGGCCACGAGTCCGAGCATCACCAGCAGCGGCGTGCCGGACATCCACTCGAGCGAACCGTCCGGCCCCGTGACCTTGAACTGACCCAGCTGCGCCAGGAAGATCACGATCGCGAGCCCGTTCACGAACCCGAGCATCACGGGGTGCGGCACCATCCGGATGAACTTGCCGAGGCGCAGTACCCCGGCGAGCACCTGCAGCGCCCCCATCAGGAGCACCGCCGCGTACATGTACTGGATGCCGTGTTCGGACACGAGGGACACGAGCACCACGGCCAGGGCGCCGGTCGCCCCCGAGATCATCCCGGGCCGACCGCCGAAGATGCTGGTCACGAGCCCGACGATGAAGGCGGCGTGCAGGCCGACGATCGGAGGCACGCCCGCCACGAAGGCGAAGGCGACCGCCTCGGGCACGAGGGCCAGCGCGACGGTGAGCCCCGACAGGAGGTCGGTGCGTGTGGTGGCGGGAGCCTGTGAGCGAAGGTCGAACACGGAAGGGACGGACGCGCTGGGAGTCGAAGGGTGGTGGCCGGACGGACTCTGGCGGCCCGGGACGAACCGCGCAGGGTAGCGAGGTCGCGCGCGACCTCCAGGACCATCCGTGCTCCGCGCGAGGCGGCGCCCCACCGCCGGACCTCGGACGCCCACGCGCTCGCGCCCGAGCGGGCCGCGGCGCGCGCGGTCGAACTCAGACCACGTAGAGCACTTCCGCGCGGGCCGCGAGCGCGCGCCAGATCCCGGTCCGGTCGTCCTCGTCGCGCACGACTAGCTCCACCGACAGCGAAAGGTACGTGCCGCGCGTGCTGCGCTTCGAAAGGTCCACCGTCACGTCGCGTCCGGCGAGAACCGCGTCGATCGCGGCGCGCAGCGCGCCCTCGTCGCGCCCGAACAGCGTGTACTGCCAGCGCACGGGGTAGTGAATCTCGAGGTCACCGACGTCCATGGAGCGGAGTGTGAGCGGTCGGCAACGCGAGCGGAAGGACGCTGCGCGAAGAACGCTGCGCGCGCGGCGGCGGCGGGGACGCCGAACGCGGCTCCGGGCTCGCGAACCGCGCCACTCGCCGGTCCGACGCGCCACGACCAGGGACTGCTAGGATCGTCCGTCCGCGACGCTCCGTTCCACGCGGACGGCCCCCGCCCCCCAACACCTCCCGTCCCCCGATGCGCCAGCGACTCTTCCGACCGGGTTTCGATCTCGCCGTCGAGGCCGCACCCGCGCGCGTCGAGGCCGAACTCGCCGCGCACCTGCGCAGCGACGCCCCGCTGATCGGCACGGCACTCGGCGGGCACCTGATGCTCACCGTCCCGGCGGACGAGCGCCACTTCTGGTCGCCGTACCTGCACCTGTCGATCGAAGCCCATCGCACCGAGGTCGATTCGCCCGAGCCGGCGCGCAGCTACGTCCGCGGCTTCTTCACGCCGCACCCCAGTCTGTGGACGGCCTTCATGCTGACGTACCTGGCGCTCGGCACGGTGCTCGCCTTCGCGTGCATGTGGGCGCTGGTCCAAGTGGTGCTCGACGAGGCCCCGTGGGCACTGGGCGCGGTCGGTGTCGCGCTGCTCGCCGCCGCCGTTCTGTTCGCGATCGGACGGGTGGGACTGGGACTCGCCACCGCACAGATGAGCGCACTGCGAGCGGAAGTGGAAGTGGCACTGGGACGCGCCGGCGCGTTCGCCCCCCCCGCGGCCTGACGTCCATCCGGGAGCGCGCGCCGCGTTCGACGAGCGCTCACCGCCTGGGGCGGGCTCGGGGGAGCGGTGCACGGGCGGGACCCGACGTCGATTTGAATGCCCGCACCGCGCCGGCCGAACCCAGCCTTGGCGGACGTCGCGCGGCCCCGCGACCGGACCCAGCCCACGTCCGGTCGCGTCGCCCCCGAGCGGTGCCCCTACGAACCGTCAGTCACCGATGCCCGCCGAATCGCCGAAGCAAGGATCCGAGCCGGATCCCGTCGATCGTCTCGCTCCCGCTGGCGACGCGCCGCTACTGCTGGTCGGGCACCAACAGGGCCTCGCGCGCGCCGTCGAACGACTCGGACGGCCGGCGCTCGTGCTCCTGGCGCGCGGCCGGCGTCGCCCTGCGCACCCGGGCATCGTCGGCGTGCGGGAAGTCGATCTCCAACGGGACCTGGCGTCGGTGGAACGGGCCGCGCGCGAGCTGCTCGACGGTCGACGCCCCGCGGCCGTGGTCGCGACCGCCGAACGCACCGTCGTCGTGGCCGCCCACCTGCGCGAGGCCTTCGGCGCGCCGGGGAACTCACGGCGAACGGCACTGGCGTGCGCGGACAAGGTCGTGATGAAGCGCGCGATGCAGGAGCACGACGTGCCGGTCGCCACCTGGCGCGAGGTCACGGCGCGGACCACGGCGAAGGAACTGGTCGACGCCCTCGGCCTGCCGCTGATGCTCAAGCCGCGACGCGACTCCGGCGGTCGGAAGCAGCGACGCGTGACGACCGTCGAAGGTGCCGAGCGCGCCCTGGCGGAGATCGCGGCCCTCGAGAGCGGCGGCTACGGGTGGCTGGCCGAGGGCTGGGTGGAAGGGGTCGAGATGAGCGTCGAATCGTTCGTCCACGGCGGCAACGCGATCTTCTTCAACCCGACCGAGTACTTCGTCCCCCGCCACGCGAACATCCTCCCGGCGGTCCTTCGTCCCGAGTCCGCCCGCGAGATCCGCGCCTTCGCCGAACGCGCCGTCGAGGCGGCCGGAGTCGAACGGGGCATCACCCACGTGGAGCTGTTCCGAACGCGGCGCGGACTCGTGCTGGGCGAGTTGGCGTCGCGCCCGCCCGGAGGTCGCCTGATGAAGCTCCTCGCCCGCGCATGGGGCTTCGATCCGTGGGAAGCGCTGCTGCGGATCGAACTGGGCGAGTGCCCGACGCTGCCCACCGAGCCGCGGCGCACGTCCGGGGTCTGGATCGTGCACCCCGGAGCCGGCCGTCTGCGCGCGATCCACGGCGTGGACACGGCGCGTGCGGTGCCCGGCGTCCGAAGGGTCGCTCTGAAGGCCGAACCGGGCGACCTCGTCGCCCCGCGCGAAGGATCGGGCCAGGACCTGGGGGCCATCTTCGCGGACGGCGCCGATCGCGACGCGGTCGCCGCCAGCCTGACCGCGGCGCACAGGGCCCTGCGCTTCGAACTGGAGTGAACGATCCGTCAGCCCGGAACGGGCGGCCTCGCTCCCGACGGGTCAGGGCCTTTGGCGCTCGGTGCGAGTGGCTCGACAGGACTCGCGAGACGCCGTGCGACGGCCGCGCGACCGAGGCTGCTAGTTGACGGAGCCCGGCCCCCGATGGTCTGCTTCGCGCCTTCCCCCTCCCCTCCCCCCAATCTCAAGAAGGTGAATGCCCATGGGCATGCTCAAGGAATTCAAGGACTTTGCCGTCAAGGGCAACGTGATGGACATGGCCATCGGCATCATCATCGGTGGTGCGTTCACGCCCATCGTGAAGAGCATGGTTGACGACATCATCATGCCGCCGATCGGCATGCTCCTGGGTGGCGTCGACTTCTCCGAGTACAAGCTCGTGATCCAGGAAGCCTCGGTCGCCGCCGACGGCACCGAGGTCGCCGCCGTCGCGATCAACTACGGCAACTTCATCAACATCTGCATCACCTTCGTGATCATCGCCTTCGCGGTGTTCATGCTGGTGAAGGGCATGAACCGCCTGCGCCGCGAAGAAGAAGCGGCCCCCGCCGCCCCGACGACGAAGGACTGCCCGCACTGCCTGATGTCGATCCCGATCGCGGCGACGAAGTGCGGCCACTGCACGTCGCCGGTCTGAGCGCGACCTGAGACGCGACGGGGATCGAGCGCGAGAACGACCCCCGCGCTGCGCTCGACCCCAATGCCTCCGGCCACCCGGCGCCCCCTCGGTCCGACCGACCGTGGGGGCGCCTCACGTTCGTGAGCCAGGTGCTCCGGAGCCCGCGCCGAGGTATGCCGCGTACGGGCCCGTCGCGCTCCTACCGCCGCGTCGGTCGCGCGACGTCGCGGGCGGGACGGCGAACCCTGTGCATCGTGGACGGCGGCGCGTTCGACGAATGCTCGAATGCGGCGAGAGCCTCCGTGCGGGTGGACGCCGAGATGCTCGAGTCCGAGTGGAAAGGCCCGCGATCGCAACGGCGCCATCGCCGCGCTCCAGGCGGGCAGCGACTGCGTCGACGACGAGAGTGCCGCGCTCGAACTCCACCTCCAGCAGTGTTGCGTCGTGGTCGACGCCGTGCGACTGGCGCGCCTGGGTGCTTCGCTCGCGCGCGGAGGCCGGCCGGTGGGGCCCGACACGCTTTCCTGGGCGCGCGCACCGTCCGCGACCCCCTGAGCGTGATGTCCACCTGCGGGCTGCACGACGGTTTCGGGCGCCTTCGCCGCGCAGGTCGGCGTGCCCGCCAAGTCGGAGCTCTCGGGAGCGCTGGTGGCGGTGGTCCCCGGTCGCATGGCGATCGCCACGTGGTCGCCGGCCGTCGATCACCACGGAACCAGCGTGCGCGGGCTCGCGGTGCTCCGCGCCCTCTCGTCGGAGCTCCAGCTGGGCGCCTTCGCGGCCCGAACCACGAGCACGCCCTTCGAGGAACGGCCCGACCCGCGGTACCGTCCTCGCTCATTGGTCGAGCCGAACGGGCCTGGCGTGGGCACCGACTGGGTCCCGAGCCGGCCGCGACCCGATCGACTCCCCGCGCGCCGTCCGCCCCACCCGATCCAGGGCCCTGGGGCGCCCATTCCCCTAGCCAACGAACAGGGCCAGCTCCCTCTCGCGATGTCCGACCTCCTGCAGATCGCACTCGAATGGCTCGCGAGCGGGCTCTTCGGCAGGCGCGGCCCCCTCGAGGTCACCGCCGAGCGCCGGGCGGGCGTCGTCGTCCTCACCCTGGTGAACCGCGGCCGCCGCTCGCTCGCTTTCGCGGCCGTGCGCGCGACCGACGGGTCCGGCTCGGTGTTCTTCCCCGCGGTCGACCTCCTGGTTCGCAGCCCGCTCGAACCGGGCCGTGCCCAGGTCGTATCCGGTACCTCGGCCGAACCGCGACTGGTCGACGGCACCCCCCTGTGCGTCCTCGACACCTCGGGGAAGGCCTGGCCCGCGCGCTGGGTCGGCCGCTGAGCGGAGCGAACTGGCCCCCCACGAACAGTGGCCCACCCCTTCGGACGAAGGAGCGGACCACCGATTCCTCGAGCTTCGGTGCTCGTGCTGCCGTGCGCCCTCGGACCGCCGAACTCGCGGCCGACCGATCGAGCGGCGCCTCTCGATCACATCACGCCGATCGTGATGTCGAGGGCGTTGGCGAGGTTCGCTTCGAAGTTCAGGTCGATCGATCCACCCTGGGTGCAGAGGGACACACCGACGATGGTGGGCTCCGGCGGGATCGGGAACGCGAAGGGCACGCCCGGCGTCGAGACCTTGTACATGAAGAACGAAGCGAGCGGATCACACAGCAGCGTTCCGACGGGCGCGCCGAGGTCCGAGTTGAACGCGAACGGCGAGATGATCATGAAGTCGAGGAGCGCGGCGGGCACGAAGGTCGTGTGATCGACCACCGGATCCCAGGTGAAGCCGATCACCGGACCGGACGTCACACCGGGCATGAAGGCCTGCGGGTTCGGCGGCGTGCCGAGGCGCGGGATCTCGGACGAGGCGGCCGAGCAGTTGGCGCAGTCGACCAGCAGGTTGTAGGTGCCGGTCGCGCCGTTGTAGCCGCCGATGACGATGTAGTACGTCTGACCCGAGACGACGGGGAAGCGCATCTGCGACTGGAGTCCACAGCGGTCGTCGTTGCAGGCGATCTCCGTCAGGTTGCCGCAGGTACCGGTGAAGGCACCGATGAGGGTGTCGAAAGTGGCCGAGCCACCGACCGAGGTGCAGACCGAGACGAGAAGATCGCCCGAGCCGGCCGCGACGTACTCGTACCACCTGTCCGCGCCGATGCTGCCGGTCGACGCCGAGCAGGTCGCCGTCTGGGGCGAGGTCGTGTAGCCCACGTTGCTGCCCGCCGTCACGCCGTCGAAGATCGGGGTGGCTCCCGCGCACTCGTCGTCCGTGGTCGTGCCGCAGCTCATGGACAGGGTGAAGTTGCCCTGGGCGCCTTGGTAGCCGCCGACGGCGACCAGGTAGGTCTGCCCGGAGGTCGCCTGGAAGTTGATCGTCGACTGGCGGTTCGTCGCGCCGCAGCCGTCGTCCGCGCACCCGATCTGGACGAGTGCACCGCACGCGCCGTCGAACACCGCCAGAACGGAGTCGTAGTCGGCCGTCGCGCCGTTGAGGCACAGACTCGCGATGACGTTGCCGGTGCAGCTGGCCGTGTAGGCGAACCAGACGTCGGATCCCATCAGACCGCAGGAACCGGTGACCGCGCTGTCGGTGGCTCCGGTGTTGGTTCCGACCGTCAGTCCGTCGCCGATGGCGATGGCGCCGGCGCAGTCGTCGTTCTGGGCCAGGAGCGGGCTGGTGAGTAGAAGTGAGGCAGCGAGCGTGAGAAGGCTCTTCGAGAGTTGGCGCATCGTCGTGGTGGACCGTTGGTGGAAGGGTGCGAAGGCAGGGAAGGCAGGGGCGGTCCGATCGTCGGGGCCGGACCCGGGAAGGGCGGCTGGTGCCACGCGGCCGTGTCTCCTGGGAGCTGGGTCCGAGGAGCAGGGCCCCGAACCTGGAGGTCCGGTCGGCCGTCTGCGGTCGAGCGCACTTTGCGGAGCGAAGCGGCGGTGAAGCAGCCGTGTGGAACCTGCGGTGTGACCCCACGGTGTGACCCCACGGTGTGACCCCATGGTGTGACCCCATGGTGTGACCCCATGGTGTGACCCCACGGAGGGGGTCCGCTAGGCAGGGCCTGCAGATCGAACGCGGTTCGCCGTCGTCGGACGGAGAACCAGCGCCTGCAGTCCCGATAGGACTGGCCGATCGGACCGGCTCGAGTCGCTCCACGAGGAGCTCGGAGAGCCGGGACCGCTCCTTTGGACCGTACCCCGCTCCCCGATGTTCCGCAACGTCGGCGGGGAGCTGCCCCCACAGGTCTGGGATCGCGCCTTGGTTCGACCCGAAGTCGCGGTGTGGTGAGGAGTCGCGCCCGTCGACCGAAACACCGCCGGACATGGCTGCGCGGGGGATTTCGCCCTCGAAGCGCACTGCGCCGTTCATCTGCGAACCACACCGTCTTCGCAGGCGCACTCACCGCAACCCGCTCGCGACCGACGTCCGTGCCCCGCGTGCCAGCCGGCCGGGGGTCGCCTCGTGCGGACGCGGCCTCGATCTCCCGGTCGAGCGTTTCGCCTCCGCCCCAGTGCGGCGGGCGCGCCCGAAGTCCCTCGCGCGGTGCCCGACCGTCGCAGCGCGGGACGCTCGCCCCACCGGCCCCGCTCGAGCACGGCACCACCGCTCGCTTCCGGTACCGTTCCAGGCACAGGCCTGCCCCCGACCGTCCCCCACCACGACTCGAATGGAATACGTCTACTTCCTCGCGATCGGCGCCCTCGCCGGTTGGCTCGCCGGACTCTTGGTCAAGGGCCGCGGCTTCGGGTTGATCGGCAACGTCGTCGTCGGAGTGCTCGGCGCCGTGCTCGGTGGCTACCTCTCGCGCCAGATGGGCGTCGGGAACCAGGACGATCTCTTGGGCGTGCTGCTCACGGCCTTCGCCGGATCGGCGTTGCTGCTCGTGATCGTCGGCGTTCTCAAGAAGGCCTGAGCGCGCGCGACGGACGCGGTCGGCGCGGTGATCGCACCGCGCCGTCCCGACGGAGCCGTCAACGCCGTGCCAACACCTGTTCGGCCAGCCACTCGCCGAGCCACACGACACCCGCGGTGTCGAACACGAGCTGCTCGGCCTGGGGCGGCGGCTCGAACGCGCGCAGATGCACGCAGTGCGGGTCCGCGGCCGCCATCTCGGCGACGCGCGCGACGACGTCGATCCCGTTCACACTCTCGTCGTCCGTGGGGGCCTGCTGGCTGACGAACCAGGTGAGTTCGGGCAGCTCGAGGTCCGCGCGACTGCGTTCGATCACGGTCGCGAGACGTTCGGCCGCCGCCTCGCGATAGGGATGGAACGACATGTCGTTCTCGCCCACGTGGTAGACGATGCCGGCGAGCTTCACGCGGTGTCCGCGCTCCTCGAGGTCCGCGATCGCCGCACGCACGAACGCGATGAATGCGGGATACAGGTTGCGATCCTCGGCCTCGCTGCCCGCGGGGGTCCAGTCGACGATCTGCGAGCCGCTGTGCGTGAACTTGGCGATGGCGAACGGCGTTCGCAGCTTCTTCGCGAGCGTCCGACCGAAGCTGAGTTCGGGACCGAAGGTGTCGTAGGGCCCGGACGGCGCGAGCGCCTCCCAACCGTTCGAGACGCGGAAACCGCCGCCCACGTCGTAGCGGTACGGAATCTTGACGTTCGGCGCGGCGAGCCCGCGCCCGCCCTTCAGCTCGGCGAGGTGCTGGACGAAGGCGCGTTCGCCCTCCATGTTGCGGTGGCCGGCGAGCACGAAGAGTTCGATCTCCTTCCCCGCGCGCACCGGCCACTTCGCGAGCGACGGCGTGGGTTCGTCGGCGAGCCCCACGTTGGCGAGGTAGGCGTCCGCGTAGTTCACACCGTGCTCGAGCTGGCCGAGGGTGCCGTAGTGGTAGTGCAGGCCGGCGCCGCCACCGATCTCCACGGCGACGTGCGACGTGGGCACGTACTGCGCCAGCGGATCGGCCGTCGTCGCCGCCTTCTGTCCGCGCGCGATCGCGTCCATGTGCGGGCGCATGTCCATCCCCCAGACCGTCTTGGTGCACAGCTCGCCCACGTACACGCGCAATTCCGGCACCTCGAGGTCGCGACGCACGCACGCGATGAAGCTCGCGAGGTTGGCGCCGTAGGCCTCCTCGAATCCGTCCTCGAACATGTCGTTCTCGCCCTGGTGCCACATCAGGCCTTCGAGGCGGTAGCGCACGCCCTTCGCGTCCAGCTCGGCCAACGACGCGCGCACGGTCTCGAGCAGGAGCGGATACATGCGAAAGCCGGTCGGCTCGTCCGGGTTCCAGTCGCCGCCCAGGTGCGTGCCCCCCGCCGCGACCTTGACGATCGCGACCGGCGCATCGATGCGGCTCGAGACCTTGCGCGCGAAGCTCAGCTCGGGTCCGACCACGCCGTCCACCGGAGCGAGCGGCACCCAACCGTCGGAACGTCGCTTGTCCTCGCGTCCGATCACGTAGGAGAAGCGCACGTCCTTCTGTGGTTCGTCGAGTCCCGCGAAGGGTGGGAAGCGCTCGATGTGTTCGGCGTGCGAGTCCGAACCGACCATGTTGGACTGGCCGGCGAAGATGAAGACGCGCGTGACGGAGTCCTCGGCCCGAACCGAGCTGAAGAGGGTGCCGACGACGAGCAGGAAGAAGAGCATGGTGCGCATCCTCGAAGACTAGCTGTTCCGCGCCCCTGTGCCTCTCGCTGTGCTCCAAGGGGCTCGAGCAGCGGGACGCTCCACCGGCCACGAGCGTTGCCACGGTCGACGGGCACGGTCGACGGCCGAGCTCGACGGGCGCGTCGCTGGCACGGACTCCGAGCCAGCGATGCGCGACGACCCTCGGCACACGGGTCGACGCCGTCCACGTGGAGCTCGTCGGCCAGAGGTACGCGTACTCGTTCCCGAGTCGGGCCGACGATCTCGTGCTCTTCGCCACCGTCGATGCCCAGGCACCCCACGTCGCGGGGACCTTCGAAGCGCGCATCCAAGGCGACGCGGACCCCGCCCACCTCGGTCCGCTCGACGAACACTGGACCGAGCTCGTGCCGCGCACAGCGGCCCGTGGCGACGAGGACGAAGCGACCCGCCGCCTCGAGCACCGCGCTGACCAGATCGCGAGGCTGCACCGCGCGAAGCTGCGCGAGCTGGTGCGACGCCTCGTGGCGAACGTCGCGGGCGAGTGACACGGGCGAGTGACACGGGCGAGTGACACGGGCGAGTGACACGGGCGAGTGACACGGGCGAGTGACACGGGCGAGTGACACGGGCGAGTGACACGGGCGAGTGACACGGGCGAGTGACACGGACGAGTGACACGGACGAGTGACACGGACGAGTGACACAGGCGAGTGACACGGACGAGTGACACGGACGAGTGACACGGACGAGCGGCGCAGCGCCACGACGACCGGTTCGCGGGCGATCGGGTCGAATCTCGTCGCCCGATCCGAACGACGCGGCCACTGGTGTCAGATCGTCGCGGCCGCCCGAGTGGTGCCTCGACGACCGGAGCGAGACGCCCGGTCGCGATCCACACCTCCACCCTTGTTCGCGGGAGTGCGGCGCGCAAGATGGCCCCCGATGAACCAGCCCGTTCGTTTCGCTCTCAAGGACCGGCCGCTGCGCCGCGACGTCGGTCGACTCGGCGCCCTGTTGGGCAGGATCCTGCGCGAGCTCGCGCCGCCAGGGGTGTACGAGACCGTCGAGACGGCTCGGCTCGCGGCACGCAGACGGCGCAAGTCGGACCCCGTGGCGGGCGCGGAACTGGAAGCCACCCTCGGGTCGCTCTCCCCCGCCATCGCGCTCGAGGTGGTGCGCGCGTTCAGCGCCTACTTCGGCGTCGTCAACATGGCCGAGCAGGTCCACAGGTTGCGGCGCCGGATCGACTACCGCCGCGCGGGCGCCGCACAACCCGGGAGCCTGCGGGCCAGTGCACTCGAACTCGCGCGCCGCGGTACGACGCTCGAGGAGGTGCAGGCCGCACTCGCGTCGCTGGTGGTCGAGCCCGTCTTCACGGCGCACCCGACCGAGTCCGTGCGGCGCACGCTGCTCAAGAAGGACCAGCGACTGGCGCGAGCGCTCGTCGCGCGCTTCCACGAGGACGCGCTCGATCCGGTGGCGCTCGCGACGCTCGATCAGGCCGTTGCGCTCGAGATCGCGTCGGCCTGGCAGACCGAGGAGCAACTCCCCGACCGACCGACCGTGGCCGAAGAGGTCGAGCACGTGCTGTTCCATCTGGCCGACGTCCTGTACCGCGTCGTTCCCGCCGTCCACGAGGAGCTCGAACGCGCGCTCGAACTCGCCTACGGCCAACCGGTCCGGGTCGAGCGGCCGGTGTTGCGCTTCGCGTCCTGGGTCGGCGGCGACATGGACGGCAATCCGAACGTGGGCGCGCCAACCATGCGCGCCACGCTCGCGCGCCACCTCGAGCTCGCCCTCGCGCGCTACGGCGACGAGTTGCGCGGCCTGCACGAACACCTGTCGCAGTCGACCACGCGCGTCGGCGTCGACGACGCGGTGCTGGCGCGCGTGGAGGACTACGCCGCGCGGTTGCCCGACGACTTCGCACGCATTCCGACGCGCTACGCCGGCATGCCCTACCGCCAGCTGTTGTGGCTGATGGAGGCGCGCCTCGAACGCAAGCGTCGTGGCGAAGAGGGCGGCTACGGCCTGCCGAACGAGTTCCGCGCCGACCTCGAGCTCGTCGAACGCAGCCTCGCCAGCAACGCGGGGAGCCTCTCCGGCCTAGCGCTCGTGCGGCGCGCGCTGTGGCGCGTCGACGTCTTCGGCTTCCACCTCGCGGCACTGGACGTGCGCCAGGACGCCGAGGTGCACCGGCGCGTCGTGGGCACGCTGCTCGGTGCTGCGGACTTCGCGTCGCGCGCGCCCTCCGAACGCGTCGCTCGCATCGCCGAGGCGCTGCGCGGCGAGCACGCACCGAGACACGCGGCCTCCGACGAGGAGTCCGTGCGCACGCTGGAGGTCTTCCGCGCCCTCGCCGAGGCACGCGAGCGCTACGGGGACCGCGCGCTCGGTCCGTACATCGTCTCGATGGCGCAGGGTCCGGACGACGCCCTGGCGGTTCTCCTGTTGGCGCGCGCGGGCGGCTGCGTCGACGAGTCGGGGCACGTCCCGCTCGACGTGGCGCCGCTGTTCGAGACGGTCGACGATCTGGAGGCTGGGCCCGACGTGCTGCGCGCCCTGTGCCAGGACCCGAGCTACTCCGAGCACCTGGTCGCGCGCGGCGGGCGGCAGGTCGTGATGCTCGGCTACTCCGACAGCAACAAGGACGGCGGCATCGCGGCGTCGCGCGTCGCCCTCGTCGACGCCCAGGAGCGTCTGGTCGCCACCGCAGCCGATCTCGGCCTCGCGTTGACGCTCTTCCACGGTCGCGGCGGTTCGATCAGTCGCGGTGGTTCGAAACCGCGCGCGGGGATCCTCGCGACTCCGCCCGGAGCGCTGGGAGGCCATGCCCGTTCCACCGAACAGGGCGAGATCATCGGCGGCAAGTACGGCCTGCGCGGCATCGCGACGCGCACGCTCGAGCTGTCCGTGGGAGCGCTGCTCGAGCGCAGCGCGGGCGGCGACCCGGCGCGCCCGGCGACGAACGAGCAGCGCGCGATCGCCCGGACGATCAGCAGCGCCAGCCGCACCGCGTACCGCGCGCTCGTGCACGACGATCCGGACTTCATCGCGCTCTTCGAGGGGATGACGCCGATCGACGTGATCGAGCGCCTCGAGATCGGTTCCAGACCGGCGCGCCGACGCAGCATGTGCGGCGTCGGCGACCTGCGCGCGATTCCGTGGGTCTTCGCGTGGACCCAGTGCCGCGCCGTGCTCCCGGGCTGGTTCGGCGTCGGCACCGGGCTGTCCGCCGCGATCGACGCGCACGGCCTCGACACGATGCGCCGCGCCCTCGACCAGTGGCCCTTCCTCGCGATGCTCGTCTCCGATGTCGAGATGGTCCTGGCGAAGAGCGATCTCCACATCGCGGCGCGCTACTCCGAGCTCGCCGGCACGGCCGGTGCGCGCCTCTTCCCCGTCGTCCGAGCCGAGCACGAGCGCTCCGTCGCCGCCGTCCTCGAACTCGTCCGTTCGAACGAACTCCTCGAACGCGATCCGACGCTCCAACGCTCGATCCGCCTGCGCAATCCCTACGTCGATCCGATGAGCTTCGTGCAGATCGACCTGCTCGAACGCTGGCGTGCCGGCGGCCGCGAGGACCGCGACCTCGAACGCGTGCTCGTCCAGACCGTGCGCGGCATCGCGCGCGGGCTGCGGAACACGGGGTGAAGCGCGCACACGCTGCCGACGCTGGTAGCACCCGGACCGCGATCCTGCTCGCCCACCGCCCGCGCGCAGCCCTCGAGACTCCGCGCCCCTCTCCCCGAGTGCGATGGAAGACACGGTTCGAACCAGCTCCAACCGCTGGCGCGGCTGGAGCCAGAAGCACTCGCCGGCTCGAGTCCCGTCCCCGCGGAACGAAAAGAAGCGGCGCGGCCCCCTAGGGCTGCACCGCTTCTTCGAGTGGTAGCGGAGGCAGGATTCGAACCAATGCTCCAACCGCGCCAGCGGTTGGGCCAGAAGCACTCGCAGGTCCGAATCCTGTCCCCGCGGAACGAAGAGAAGCGGCTCGGCCCTCTAGGGCTGCACCGCTTCTTCGAGTGGTAGCGGAGGCAGGATTCGAACCAATGCTCCAACCGCGCCAGCGGTTGGGCCAGAAACACTCGCAGGTTCGAATCCTGCCCCCGCGGAACGAAGAGAAGCGGCGCGGCCCCCTAGGGCTGCACCGCTTCTTCGAGTGGTAGCGGAGGCAGGATTCGAACCAATGCTCCAACCGCGCCAGCGGTTGGGCCAGAAACACTCGCAGGTTCGAGTCCTGCCCCCGCGGAACGAAGAGAAGCGGCGCGGCCCCCTAGGGCTGCACCGTTTCTTCGAGTGGTAGCGGAGGCAGGATTCGAACCAACGCTCCAACCGCGCCAGCGGTTGGGCCAGAAACACTCGCAGGTTCGAATCCTGCCCCCGCAGAACGAAAAGAAGCGGCGCGGCCCCCTAGGGCTGCACCGCTTCTTCGAGTGGTAGCGGAGGCAGGATTCGAACCAATGCTCCAACCGCGCCAGCGGTTGGGCCAGAAACATTCGTAGGTTCGAATCCTGCCCCCGCAGAACGAAAAGAAGCGGCGCGGCCCCCTAGGGCCGCACCGCTTCTTCGAGTGGTAGCGGAGGCAGGATTCGAACCAACGCTCCAACCGCGCCAGCGGTTGGGCCAGAAACATTCGCAGGTTCGAATCCTGCCCCCGCAGAACGAAAAGAAGCGGCGCGGCCCCCTAGGGCCGCGCCGCTTCTTTGAGTGGTAGCGGGGGTAGGATTCGAACCTACGACCTCCGGGTTATGAGCCCGACGAGCTGCCAGACTGCTCCACCCCGCGTCACCGTGTCTGCGATCTTTCGATCGCCAGCGCTCGCGCGCCGTGTCGGAACGCCGCCCGAGAGCAGGAGGGCCCGAAGGCCTCGTTCCGCCCGAGCGTCGCGTCTGGAGCGCCACTCGGGGGAGGAAGTATGGGGAAGCGGTCGGGGCGGGTCAACAACCCTTCCGCCGATCCCGCGAGCGGTTCTCGATCGCTCGCGCTCAGGAACCCGAACCGGGCGGCGTCGGGCGCCCCGCACCTGTGCCGTCAGCGCCTGTGCCGTCAGCGCCTGTGCCTTCACCAGCCGCGCCGTCATCGGCCGACGGAGTCTCCTCCGCCGGATCGGGATCGCCGACCGGGGCTTCCCCCACGGGCGCGCTGGCATCCGTCGCGCGCGGCGCGGCCGCTTCTTCGGCCCCGCCGCCGTCGCTGGGCGGTGCGCCGCCGAACTCGGCCGCGTTCGCCACGCCGCTCAGCAGTTCGCCCAGGTCCTCGAGGACCTGCCCACCGCCTTCGATCCCTTCCCACTGGGCGGGATCGGTGAGACCGCTCGCCTCGGTCAGTTCGAGCGCGCGCACGGCGTAGGGCTTCACGTGCGCGTCGTTGACGGCGTTCAAGAGCTCGAACAACTCCTCGACGCGGCGCGCGCGATCGAGCGTCGCCCACGAGTCGAGCGCGACGAGTGCCAGGAGGATGCGGGCGCGCTCCGCCGCGGTTCCATCGGACGGTTCGGCGCGTGCCAGCCGCTCGTACTCGCGCAGACCGCGTCGACCCAGTGCGGTGAGTTCGCTCGGACCGGCCTCTCGGAACAGCTCGCGGTAGAGGGCGAGGGCCTCGGGCTGTCGCTGGGCCTCGACCAGGAACCGCGCGCGCTCGGCCCTGAGCCCGAACACGCTGGCGTCCGTGTCCTCGGCGGGAGCTCGATCCAGTGCTTCGACGAAGGCCCGGTCGACGACGTCGGGCGCACGCCCCGCGTCGAAGGCGAACAGCGCCGCGGCGCGCGCACGTTCCCAGGCCGAGAGTCCGGCGCGCGGCACGTGGATCCGCACGAGCGCGTCGAGGATGCGCGGCACGAGGACCGGGCGCGGCGCCGAGCCGTCGGGACCGCTGGGTCGACCGCGACTCCCGAGGGTTCCGGTCAGCGCGCGCAGCTGGAGGGCCCAACCGACGAACTCGGCGCTCTGGGCGGCCAGCAGCTCGGCCTCGGCCGAACTCGCTCCTGTGCCGTCGTCGGCTCCCGCGTCCCCGGGAGCGTCGGTGCCCGAGTTCGGCTCGACGCCCGCTCCGTTCGCCCCAGGACTCGTGCCCGGTGCCGGCGGACCGGTGGTCGGCGCGTCGTCGAGATCGATCCCCACCCCCAGTTGCAGCGCTTCGACGAGCGCGCTCTCGAGCTGTTCGGGATCGTCGATGTTCGCGAGCACGCGCGCCGAACGCAGCAACAGTCCGGGGTTGCTCGACGCGAGAACCGTCACGACGCTCGCCGCCTGGCGCGGGCCGCGCGCGGCGGCCGTCGCGAACGTGTCGCGCTGCAGCATGGACTCGAGGTCCTGCGGGCGACCGAGTCGACGGATGAGTCGCTCGAGCGTCTCGCGCGAGGCGACGCCGGTCTCGAGCGGCCACGAATCGATCAGGTAGGCGATGTCGAGGTCGAGCTCGGCGAGCTGCGCCGGCGTCACGTCGGCGGTCAGTCCGTCGAGGATGGCGAGTGCTCGCACGCGCAGCTGTTCCTCGGGGGCGGCGACGAGCTTCGGAAGCAGCTGCAGGAGGTCGCGCGCGCCCGGCGTGGCCAGTCCGATCCTCGGCACGAGCCCCGCGATCGCACCCGAGAGTGCGAAGCGGACGGCGAAGTCCTGGGCCTGGTCGCAGCGCGCCACCAGGCTCGCGAGGTCGTCGACGCTCGCGAGATCGACCAGCGCGGAGGCCGCGGCGAGGCGCACCTCGCGGGTCGCCTCCGGCCGATCGAAGAGCGACAGGATGGCGGTGGACAGGGCGGGCTCGAGACCGACGGCCTGTTCGGCGAAGGAGTGCGACAGACTGCGCTGACTCTGCAGCACGCCGATCAGGACGTCCGCGTCGATCGGCTGCGAGGCGGCCACCCGCTCGAGCGCGGTCTGCGTCAGCTCGAACGCGGCCCGGGCCGTCGACGCCGGCGGCACGTCGCCCCCCACCTGCCAGGGCAGGGCGGCGGCCAAGCGCGCCAGGCAGTGCTGGACGCTGATCGGCGCTTCGCTGGCGCCGCGCGCGATGATCGCGCGACCGCGCTCGACCCGCGGGTCGTCGGCCGAACGCACCTGCAGGAGCGGCGACAGGGCTTCGAGCTGGGCGCACAGCGCGTCGCTGTCGATCTCGGCGTCGGCGGCGGCGAGCAGGGCGTCGGCGGCGACCGCGGCGTCGAGCGTACCGCTCGAGACGGAGGCCGCGACCGAGCGCGCGGCGGCGACGCGCACGCGCGGCGAGAGATCGACCAGCGCGAGCACGGCGGCGTCGGGCTGATGGACCCACAGCCGCGTGAGCTGGGCCAGCAGACGCTCCTCGAGACCGAGCAGCTGCGCGCGATAGGTCGCGAGCGCGGGTCCTTCGACCAGGGTCGCGAGCGGCAGCACCTCCTCGGACCCCTCGAACCACACGCCGTACAGTCCGTGCAGCGCGCGCCGGGCGGCGGCGACGCGCCGCGCGATGTCGCTCGTCGGTGCGATGTCGAGCGCGGCGGCGAGACGCGGCGCGAGGCGCGTGATGCGCAGGTCGCCGGCCATGGCAGCGGCGGCGGCCCACGTCTCGTCGGACGTGCCCACGTCGATCAAGAGGCTGTCGAGGACCTGGATCAGGTCGGGTCCGTCGAGCCCCTGCCACTCCTGCGCCAGTTGCTCGAGCGCGGCGGCGCGCGCGGTCCGACGGTCCTTGGTGCGCGCGGCGGTCAGCCCCGGCGGCACGGGCGTACCGACGCGCCGCACCCGTTCGTCGGGATCGGCAGCGCGTTCGGCGGACAGCGGCGCGACCGAGGCCTCGCGGATCTCGGCGCGGCGATCGGCCCGCGGCACGCCGCTCAACAGGGCGGCGCGCGCACGCTTCTGCGCGGCGACCGGCGCGGACGCGGCGCGCGACTCGGCGGCCGCCGCTCCGTCCTCCTGCGCGTCCGCCATTCGGACCGTCTCGGCCGCGCCGATGACCGGACCCGGTTCCGCGCCACCGGACTCACGGGCGGCGTACGAACCCGATGTGGCCACGACGGCACTCAGGAGGCCGTGGAGGAGGGTGGCGGTCAGGTGGTACACGCGGGTGTCGCTGGAAGATCGTGAAGTCGAGCAGAACGGATCGTACCAGCACGGAACGAGCGACCCCCGGCCGCTGCGCTTCGGCCCTGTGGTCGTCGTTCGGGCACGGGACCCGCGCTCGGTTCATCGGCCGCTGACGAGGGGGCGAAAGAGGCCCGATCGAGGAAGACTCGACCGACCGACCGATCCCGCGTCGGCGCCGGGACCTGCGACGTCTACGGGCGCAGGCCGAGCGCGCGAGCGAGGGCCCGAAGGTCGACGTTCGCGGCGTCGACCGCTCCTCCGGCTGCCCCCGCCGCGAGTCGTTCGGCCACCAATCTCAGGAGCGCGGGCGCGAGCGCAGCGGCCACGCGTCGAGCCTCGGTCGCCGCCGGATCGTCCGCCGCCAAGGCACGGCGATGGGCCTCGAGCGTGCCGAGATCGCCGCGCACATGAGGCCCGGTGAGCGCCGCCGCCGGCGTCGTGCGCGCGAGGTTGTGCGCGGCGCTGGCCACGAGGCCGCGCACCGCGAACAGGGCGTCGTCGCTCGCCCTGCTGGCGTCCTCGCCGTCGTCGTTCGAGGCGGTGACGAGCGCTCCGCACAGGAGCGCGCGCGCCACCTCGGCCAACGCCACGGTCCCTCCCGCCGCAAGGGTCGCCGCCGCGTGGTAGCGCGCCTGCTGGTCCGCCTCCACCACGAGCGGGCGACCACCGAGCTCGCGGGCCAACTCGGTCGCGACGCGCAGCGCCTCCCCGTCGCCGAGCACGCCGAACGCCGCGCCGGCGAAGCGTCCGTGCGCGCCGCTCACCGCCGGTCCCCCGACCGCGCACAGCGGATGGAACAGGCCCGTGGACGCGCCCCGCTCCGCCAGCGCGTCGAGTGCGCCGACCGGTGTACAGCCGCTCGTGTGCAGGGCCACGGCGGGCACGCTCGCGAACTCCTGCGCACAGCGCCGAGCCACGGCTTCGATCGCCGTGTCCGTGACGCACAGCACGAGGACGTCGCAGCTCGCACCGCTCGGGGCGAGCTCGGCGAGCGTGTTCCGGCGCGCGAACGCCTCGGGCCCGTCGCCCTCGGCCGCGCCGCTGCGGCTCCAGGCACTCACCACGTGGCCCGAACCCCGCAGCGCCGCCGCGAGCGCCGTCCCCAGAGCACCCGTGCCGACGATGGCGACCGAGTGCTTCACGGACGGCCTCCCGACGAGCGGCGCGGGGCGCGCACGAGTCGCACGCCGTGCCCGCACTCGGTCGTGACGCCGCACCAGCGCGGTGTGCGGCCGAGGCGCTCGGCGGCGCGTCGGGCCTGGTCCACGAGTTCGGCCGCATCGTCGGCGTCGGTCGCGCGAGCGAAGAGCGCCGAGCCGCTGCCGCTGAGATCGAAGCGCGGACCGAGCGCCTCGAACCACTCGTCGAGCACGGGTTCGACGGCGCGCGCCGCGTCCACGAGATCGTTGGCGAAGGAGCTCGCCGCCAGCGCGCCCACGGCAGCGGGCCCGCTCCCTAGAGCGAAGGCGGCGTAGACGCTCGGGGTCGAACACCCGACGTCGGGCACGACGAGCGCGAACCGACCGCGCTCGCGCTCGACGCCGGTCCGCGAGAGCACTTCGACCCGTTCGCCCCTACCGGTCGCGCGACCGCGGCCGGTGAAGCGCGCCGCGGCGAAGAAGACCGTGTCCGACCCGAGCTCGGCGAGCTCGTCCAGGCAGTCCGCCCAGGCGAGCACCTGCCCCGAGTGGACGAGGACGAGGTCGCGCACGACGAGAAGGGCCGCCGCGGCGTCCGAACTCGCCCCGCCCAGTCCCGCGCGGCTCGGCACGTTCTTCACGAGATCCAGTTCGAGCGCGAAGTCGACGCACAGCCCCGTTCGCCGCTCGAGAGCCTCGACGTAGGCACGCGCCGCGCGCTCGGCCAGGTTCTGCGGCGCCGCGCGCACGTCGTCGGTCGCGGCGGACCCCTCCAGCGCGAGTCGCACGACGAGGTCGTGCGCCGGACGAGGGGGTGCGGGTCGAAGCCGCGCCTCCACCACGTCGCAGGGACCGATGCAGACCATGCTCGTATCGAGTTCGTGGAAGCCGTCGGCGCGGCGGCCCAGCACGCGCAACGTCGTGTTCAGCTTGGCCGGCGCGAGCGCCGTTGCGACGAGCGGCGCGTTCACTCGGACTCCTCGTCGGGCACGAGCCCGAGGTTGTCGATCAGGCGCACCCCGGCGAGACGCACGGCGACGAGCGCGCGCGCACCGTCATCCGGCACGGGCCCGTCGAACGTCGCGAGCGTGCGCGCGTCGCGCAGGGCCGCGTACTCGATCTCGGTGCCGTCCTCGCGGTCGAGAACGGCGCGCATCCGCCCTTCGAGCGCGACCGGATCGCGCTCGCCGCCGGCGAAGGCCTCGCGCGCCGCGAGCAGCGCGCGGTGGACGACTGCCGCGTGTTCGCGTTGCGCTGGGGAGAGACGCGCGTTCCGCGAGCTGCGTGCGAGACCCGAAGCCTCGCGATCGGTCGGAACGACGACGATGCTCGGCTCGCCGCTGCCGGCGACGTGGCGCACGACGAGGGTCTGCTGCCAGTCCTTGGCTCCGAAGTACGCCACGTGCGGACGCACGAGATCGAACAGGCGCCGCACGATCGTCGCGACCCCCTCGAAGTGGCCGGGCCTGACGTCGCCCTCGAGGCCGGCGCGCGCCGCGGGCCCCGGATCGACCGCCTCGATCACGTCCGTGCCGCTCGGGCCGTAGAGGTCGTACTCGGGGAAGAACTCGTCCAACCCACCCGTGAACGCGATGTGCGCCCCCGCGCCCTCGAGGAGCGCGCAGTCGCCGTCGAAGTCGCGGTGGTACGCCGCCAGGTCGCGCGCGTCGTCGAACTGGAGCGGGTTGACGAAGATGCTCACCACCACGAGGTCGTTCTCGGCCGCCGCCCGTCGCACCAGCGCCAGGTGTCCTTCGTGCAGTGCCCCCATCGTGGGGACGAATCCGATACGCGTCGAGGGACTCGTGTCGCGCACGGTCCTGCAGCGCTCGGCCGCGGCGATGGGAGATTCGATGCGTTCCACGTCGGGTCGGTTCGTTGGTCGGAGGCCGCGCATCGAGCCGGTGACTCGACTTGGCGCTCGGGTTCGGTGGTTCGAGATCGTGACCGCGCCGTCAGGGCGCCGCGGGCGTGGGCTCGTGCGGGACGCCGAGCGCAGCCAGCCGTTCGCGCACACGGACACCGCAGCGCGGCAGCACGAGATCGGGCGCGATCTCCGCCAGCGGCGCGAGCACGAACGCGCGCTCCTCGAGCCGCGGATGCGGAAGTTCGAGGCGCGCGTCGTCGACGATGTGGTCCGCGAACAGGAGCAGGTCCAGGTCGAGACTGCGCGGGCCGTCCTGGGTCGCGCGCGTCCGCAGACGACCGGTGCGCACCTCGAGTTCGAGCATCAACGCGAGGAGGTCGTGCGGTGTGCGCGACGTCTCGAGCTCGGCCGCTCCGTTCAGGAACGCCGGCTGCCCCACGGGTCCTCCGACCGGTGCGGTGCGGTGCCAGGACGAGCGCGCAACGACGCGCACGCCTTCGGACGCGTCGAGCGCGCGCAGCGCCCATTCGAGCGTCGCCCTTCTCGGCCCCACGTTGGCGCCGAGGGCCACGAAGGCGCGCTTGGCGGCGCCGCTGCGCTGCGGCGCGTCGTTCGCTCGCGCGGTCGTCATGCGTCGGTCCGCGGCACGCTCGGCGTGTCGTTCGAGCCGCCGTTCCGCCCGTCGCGCAGACGTGCGAAGAGGCCCAGCACGACGAAGCCGTTGAAGGCCAGGAACAGGACGGGAACCGGAGCGAGGTACAGGAGGAACGCCGCGAACACGATGCCGACCAACTGGAAGAACGAGAGGCGGTCGAACGAGATCAGGTTCGCGAAGTGCGGATAGCGCACGTGCGTGACCATCAGCAGCCCGAGCAGCGGCAGCACCATCAGTGCGACGCGCGGCATCCACTCCAACAGCCCGGCCACGGCCGTCGGGTCGTAGTCGATGCCCTGGAGGAAACGCCGCGTCGGCGTCGGCGTGCCCTCGTTGGCCTCGAGCTCGGGATGCGCGAGGATCAGGTAGAGCCAGATGATCGAGGCCACCGCACCGGCAGCGGCGGGCGACGGCAGGCCGGAGAAGTCGTCCTTGCGGCGCGCGCGCGGCGGCGGACCGTCGCTGGCCGTGTCCGCCTCGTCGTCCGCCGACGGCACCGGCAGTGCGCGCCCGTCGCGTGTGGCGGAGTCCTCGAGGTTGAAGCGCACGAGGCGCAGGATCGCCATCAGCGCGAAAGCTGCCGCCGCGAGGAAGTGCACGCGCGCGTTCCCGAACGAGCCGTGCAGGGCCTCCTCGTGCTCGATCAGGATCTTCGCGAGCAACGCCGGCGCGACCCCGAAGGTCAAGGCGTCCGCGAACGAGTCGAGCTGGGCCCCGAACGCGCTCGCACTGCGCGTCAGCCGGGCGGCAAACCCGTCGAGCACGTCGAAGACCATGCCCGTGAAGATGAGCGCGCAGGCCACCTCGACCTTGCGGTAGAAGAGCAGCGGATCCCCACCCGAGTGCGCCAGCGCGTCGATCCCCTTCGCCAGCGCGAGAAGCCCGCAGAACGCGTTCGCGAGCGTGAGGATGTTGGGCAGGAGGTGGACGCGCTTCACGAGTGCTTCGTCGACGGGGAAGATGGGCGCGTCCGGCGGAGCGGCTCCGTGGGCGCGCGGGGGGGAGGGATGGTACTTCCCAGGCGCTGCGCGACCAGGCTCGGCCCCGCCGCCCGCCCACTTCCTCGTGGCCCGCAGCCTCCTTGGGGGCAACGACTTGGCGTCGAACCACGGATCCGGTCCGTGCTCCCGACCGTCCACCGGCACTGCGCAGGTCGGAGACTGGAGTCCTCGCTGCCGCCCCATGGCGCGCCGCCCCGTCCGCGTCGCCCTCGCTCCCTCCCCCGATCCCCCACCCTGCGAAGCACCGTGCACCGCGAACGACGCGCCGACCGATCCGACGCCCGACCGACTCCGGCCACCCTGGGGGTCTGGTCGAAGGCGCTCGTACTCGCGCTTCTCGGCCCCCTCTTCGCCGCCCTCGGAGCGCAGGACGCCGCGGCCCAACTGACGGGCCTCGAACTCGACTACCGGCACGGGCGACTGGGGACGCGCATCGAGTTCGCCCTCCTGGGAGCTCCGGGCGACGTGGTCGTGCTGCTGCCCTCGGGCACGTCCGGTCCGACGCCACTCAACCTCGTCGATCCGGGTGACCCGCGCGTGCTCTCGGTCGGGCTCGACCTCGTCAGCCAGGTCAGCATCCTCTTCCTCGATCCGACCGGCTTCGGCCTGGTCACCTACTCGCTCGCCCCACAGCCCGGTCTGGTCGGTGTCCAGATCTACGCCCAGGCGGTCGCACTGAGCCAGAGCTTCCCGAGCCCGCCCATCTTCGGGGCCGTGTCGAATCCGGCGCGCACGACGCTGCTGCTGCCCGGCTCGTCGTCCCTGACGGCCGGCGCCATGAACGCACCGCGCCGCTACCACACCGCGACACCGATCCCCGGCGGTCCGGTCGAGAGCGAGCGCGTCCTGCTCGTCGGCGGTGAGAATCCGCAGACACCGTTCGGCGCGCGCCAGGACTGGGAGATCTACGAACCCGTCACCGAGCGCTTCATCGGCGGAGGAACGCTGCTCGAGCGCCGCACGCGCCACGCCGCGGCCACGCTCGCGGACGGCAGCATCCTTCTGATCGGCGGCGTCGGAGGCCCTTCCGGCAAGCCGATCGCGAGCGTCGAGCGCTACCTGCCGACGCTCGACGCCGTGCAAGCCGCGTCACCGATGTTCCACGCGCGCGTCGATCACACGGCGACCACGCTGAACGATGGGCGCGTCCTCGTGGTCGGCGGCTTCGCGGGTCCCTACGCCCTCGACGACCCGATCGGCTATCCCGACAGCTTCCTGGGCGACCTGGGCGGACCGACGCAGTTCGCTCCACAGGCCGAACTCTTCGACCCTCAACTCGGCACGTGGACCCCGATCCCGAGCATCGGCCCGCGCGCCGGCCACGACGCCGTCCTCCTCGGCGACGGCACGGTCCTGATCGCGGGCGGCGTCGTGCCCACCCCGCTCGGCGTTCCGACCGCGACCGCGACGTGCCTGATCTTCGATCCGATCAACGGCACCGCCACGCCGACGTCGAGCCTGCCCAGCGCGCGCAGCTACGTCAGCCTGTCGCCCGCCCAGGCTGGCGACGCCCTCCTCGCCGGCGGCGGCGCCGTGACCTCCGGCGGTCCCCAGGCCACGATCGACCCGGTCAACACCGCCACGCTGCGCTACACGCTCGTGACCGGCCAGTGGGTCCCCGTCGCCATCGAGCCCACCACCGTCGCGCGCGCGCTCGTGCGCTGCATCCAGATGCCGAACGGGACGATCCGCTACATCCGCATCGAGAAGCCCGACGGACGCGTCGACCCCACCACCGCCGGCACCGGCCCGCCGCGCGTGCACGTCCTCGACCAGACCCTGGGCGTGTGGGTGCTCGACGGAACCCTTCTCGACCGCCGCCCGGGCATGCGACTCGTCGACCTCGGACCGAAGACCCGCTTCCTCGTGACCGGCTCCTCGCTGACGCCCCTCGTCCCGCCCCCTCCCGGCCCCGACCGCAGCGCCGAGGCGTACCCCTTCTAGTACTGTCCTCGCTCATTGGTAGAGGGCACGGACCGAGGGGCTCCCCTCCGCCTTCCCCTGACCCCTCAGGCTGCGAGACACAGCGGATCCATCCAGTACAGGTACTCCTGCGGCGTGTACCTGCGCGTCGCGAGTCCGAGCACCTGCGCCGCGCTCACCCTCTGCCGCTCGGCCGGCTCCGACCGCCACCCGTCGACGTAGTTGCGAAAGCCCGTCGTGATCGCGATGTGATCGGCCAGTCGCTCGCGCTTCTTCGCCGCCGCCCAGGTCTGGCGCACGAGCCGCGACACCAGATCGCGCAGTCGAGCGAGCGTGTGGTTGATCGGGAAGAGCGGGTTCCTGTTGCCGCGTTCACGCCTTCCGTCGATGCGCGTGTGCTTCAGCCGGTCGCCGAATTCCCGCTCGAGCGCAGTGCAGTAGCTGCTCTTCTTGTCGGTCGTCACCTTCACCTCGCCAGCGCGGGCGAAGCGACCGAGGGCCTCGACGGTGCGCTGCACGGCCTGTCGCGAGCCCGAGCGCCGCACCCCCTCGACGGCCTCGATCCGCTTCAGAACCGCCGCTTCGCCCTTCTTGAGCGGCTTGCGCGCCGGCAGTGTCTCGACGTCGGTGTGCACGATGAAGCCGGTCTCGACCTCGATCGCGACGCAGCCGGTCAGCGGCTTGAGCTTGCGATGCTGTTCGTAGGTCTCGAGCTCGTCGAACTGAAAGCGTGAACCGAGGCCGCCGCGCGCCCGGGCCAGCTGGAGCCGGTGCTCGTGGAAGCGGCGCGCGTGCGTCGCCAGGAGCCTCTGACGGCGGGCGACGTGGGAGCGGCTGAGCTCGTAGTTGCGGCCCATCTTGCGCAGCGTCGTCTTCGAGTTCGCGGCGACGAAGTTGGGCAGGACAGTCTCGGGACGCCGCAGTCGATAGTCCGTGCGGAACGTCTGCGTCGAGAACGAGCGCCGACAGGTCAAGCACTGGAAGCGCTGGACGTCGAGGCCGTCGACCTTGCGGTAGAAGGTTCCGCGATAGGTCCACGGGAACGGTGTACCGAGTTGATGGGCCGGGCACTCTTCACGCGGGCAGCGCGGGGGCACGAAGTCCTTGTCGCGCAGTTGGAGCTGAAACGGGTATCGCATGGAGGAAGGACCCCCTTGGAGCGCGATCGGTGTCGGCTCCGCGCGAAATTCGTTACCAATGAGCGAGGACAGTACTGGGGCGGAGACCGAGGTAGGGTTCGACGGTGGCTTCGCCCACTTCGCCCACGATCCCGAACTGGAGCAGGATCCGATCCTCGTCGTTCGCCGGGCGCAGCCGAAAGAACTGTTCCGTCGCCGACCGCGTCAAGCCGCGCACGTCGTGCCACCGCTCGGGGTCGTAGTCGCGCACCCGCTGGTCGCTTCGGTGGAACGGATCGAGCAGGAGTTCGCGCACGTTGCCGAGCGTGTCGTAGAGACCGAAGGCGTTCGGCCGGCGCGAGGCGACGGGAGCGGGGCCGGGCAGGAGTTCGCCGGCTCGGCTGAGCACTTCGCACTCCATGAACACCGCTTCGAGCGACGTCGGATCGAGCGCGACGAAGCCGTCGGCGTCGAGCCAGCTCGGGTCGATCTCGAACCACTGCGGTCCGGCCGCACCTCCGCGCGCAGCGACGAGCCATTGGTACTTGGTCGGAAGCGTCAGTCCACCGTGCTCCAGGACCTCGAGAGCCCGTTCGAAACTGACGCCCGTGATCGGGAGGTCGCCGTGCACATCCTCCTCGCTGAGTCGCGCCCAGTGGTCGCGCGTCATCTCGGTCGTCGCGATGAGGAAGGCTCCGACGGCCTCGGCGTCGAGACCGGCGGCGACATCGATCGGATGCAGGTCGCCGGCCAACTGGGTGTGGCGCGACGGATCGAGGAGCACGAGTTCGAGGCCGCGTTCCGAACGCCCACCGCGATCGTCCCCCGCCACCAGTCCTTCGAGGCGCGCGAGCGAGGCGGTGGGCAGGTGCTCGAAGCGCCGCAGGCCGTCGGGACCAGCGGGAAGCTCTCGCAGATCGTCCTGCGCTCCGGGTGCTCCGGCAGCGCGTTCGCGCAGGTGCGCCAGCGCATCGGCACGAGCGAGGCGTCGGCGGACGCGATCGAGGGTGCCGGTTCCGGGCGCGGCGAAAGCTTCGAGACGCTCGACGAGCGCACGCCGCTTGCCGAGGATCCAACCATCGGTGCTGTCGACGGCTGCGGCACCTGAGCGCGATTCCTCGCGTTCCAGCTCGGCGCGCGCGGCGTCCAGACGGGCGGCGTGCTCGGCGCCGCGCTCGAGGAAGGCGCGCAGGTCGTCCGCTCGTTCGGGTGCCGCCGGCCACAGGACGTGCGCCTCGCGCTCGAGGTCGTCGAGGCGCTCGAGGTCCATGAAGCGACCCGCGAGCTGCTCGCTGCGAAAGCGCGCGAATGCCGTGGTTCCGAAGGAGAGGAGCGCGACGACGAGTCCCGCCGCGAGTACCGCCAGGGCGCGGTGGCGCAGCACCCACTTGCGCGCGGTCGCGATGGCTCCCGACTCGTAGGCGTCGACCACGCGACCTTCGAGGAAGGCGCGCAGGTCGGCGACGAAGGCGGAGACATCGGCGTAGCGCTTGCTCGCGTCGCGACGCATGGCCAGTTCGCAGATGGCCACCAACTCACGACTGTGCTTCGCGTCCGAGGCCAGCAGCGGCGTCGGGCCTCCGTGCCGCAGGGCGGCCAGCGTGCCCTCCTGACGATCGCTGTAGGGCGGACGGCCGCTGAGCACGTGGTAGAGGATCGCGCCCAGCGCGTAGACGTCGCAGCGCGGGCCCTGCCGGTCGAGCTGTCCGAACGCCTGTTCGGGCGGCATGTACGCGGGCGTGCCGACCACGTCGCCATCGTGGGTGAGGAAGGGCTGGTCGGTCTCGAGCGCGCCGCCGTCGCGTGGGTCGGCGTTCGCCGCGCCAGCACCGACGCGATCGGAACGGACGGAGCCCGTGACTCCCGTGCCGGCGGGTTCGCGGTCCTCCAGTCGCTGCGAGGCACCCGTCTCGAAGGCGCGCTCGCGATCGACCAGGTCCACGTCCGCGGAATCGACCGAACGACGGTGGTCGGACGTGCGCTTGCTCTTCACCTGGGCCAGGCCCCAGTCCATCACGAACACGCGACCGAACGAGCCGACCATGATGTTGTCGGGCTTGAGGTCGCGATGGACCACGCCGCGCGAGTGCGCGTAGGCCACGGCCTCGGCGACCTTGACGAGGACGTCGAGCACGCGCGGCAGCGACCACTGCTCGTCGCCGCTGTGCAGGTGGTCGACGACGGCGGTGAAGGTCTCGCCCTCGACCAGAGCCATCGTGAAGTAGGCGCGCCCCTCGTCGTCGCGACCGAGTTCGTGCACCGGCACGATCGCGGGGTGCTCGAGTTGCGCCGTCACCTGCGCCTCGTCGAGGAAGCGCGTCAGCGCTCGATCCCCCGCCGGCCCGGGGATCGCGCGAACGACCTTCATCGCCAGTCGTCGGTGCAGGTGCTCGTCCTCGACCTCGAAGACCACCCCCATGCCGCCCCGTCCGACTTCGTGGTGCACGCGATACCGCCCGGGTTCGTGGACGCCGTCCACCACGGCGCCGAGCGCGGGCGGACGCCCGCCGTCGCGCGCGCCAGGCGCCGCGCGATCGGAACGTCCGTCGCCGCCGTCGACCGCCGCATCCACGCCACCGGCGGCCTCGAGCTGGCTCCAGAAGGCCTCGAGTCCGCGCAACGCCTCGAGCAGATCCGCGCGGCCGCCGGCGAGCGACTCGAGCTCCACCGGTCGCCCCGCGTCGACGGACTCGAGCCAGCGGGCGAAGAGTTCCTCCGCCTCGCCGTCGAGCGGCGCGTCCTCGAACGCGTCGGGCTCTGCGTCCCGACTCACGGGGCTGCTCTCATCGATCGGCTCCCATCGCTCGCGGCGCGATCGACCGCTGTCACCGCGACTCGCTTCCGGACGTCGGCTCGGCGCCAGCGACGAGCTTCATGAGACTGACGCGGGCGCGGGCGTGGAGCATGCGCGCCGCGGCCGCGCTCGGAAGGCGCAGTCGTCCGGCCACGTCCTCCCAGCTCGCTCCCGTCTGACGCGCCGCGAGGACCTCGCGATGGTGCGCACTGAGGCGCTTCATCGCGACCGCCAACCGATCGCCGAGTTCGCGGCGCGAAACCACCTCGGACGGTGTGGGCGCGTCCTCGTCGGAGAGCTCCGGCACGCCGGTCGCGCGCTCACCCGACGGTGAGCCGTCGATCCGCACCTCGCGGCCGCGATCGCGCTTCGCCGCACGGTGGAAGCGCGCCAGCTCGCGCAGTCGGTTCTCGACCAGCGTGGACAGCCAGCGCACGAAGGCGGTCTCGTCGCGCATCTCGAAGCGCTCGAAGCCCTCGAGCACCTCGACCATCGCCTCCTGGACCATGTCCCCCGAGTCCAGGTCCTGTCGCAGACCGGGCCCCATCCGCCGGCGGACCAGGGCGCGCACGCGATCCTGGTAGCGCGCCAGCAGATCGGCCAACGCCTGGGGGTCGCCGGCCTGGGCGCGGTGCACCAGATCGAGGGTGCGTTGCATGGGCGGTTCGGGGTCCACGCTGCGATCCTACGGCACGCGCGCGTCGAACGGGTCCGCCCCGCCCTAGCGGCTGGTGCTGCGGAACACGAAACGCCCGTCCACGATCGACAGGGTGCCGAACGTGTGTCCGACGAAGCCCTCGCGACGCTCCGTCGCCGGGTCGAACTCGTGCGGGTCCTCGCGATCGAGCCCCCAGCGCAGCGCCTCGGCGATCTCGACCAACGTGCGGTTCGACTCGACGGTGAGGTTGAAGGCGTTCGTCGCACGCGCCCCCAGAGGTTCGAGCAGTTCGGCGACCCGTGCGGCGGAGGCGTCGGAGGAACGCGCGAGGTCCTCGGCCACGGTCTCGATCTGCGTGCCCACGACGAGGGCCGTGTCGGCGATGCCGAACCAGGTCCACAGGCCCGGAAGACCCTCGAAGCCGAAGAGGGTCCGTCCGTCGACCACGATCTCGTCCAGCGGGACCTTCTCGCCGGACTGTTGCTCGATGGACCACAGCAGACGACGCAGCGCCTTGGACACGCGCTCGCCGTTGCGCAGCTCGAACGCGGTGGTGCCTCCGACGCCACCGTTCTCCGCCGCCGGATCGTTCTCCTCCGTCAGCGTCAGGCGTTCGAGACTCGCGCGGCGCCGGGCCTCGTCGCCGCTCGTGTAGCTCACGACCTGTCCGGTGAACTCCTCGACGACGAGCTGGAGCACGTCGAACCCGGCGAACTCCTTCGTCTCCGAGAGAGCGGCGAACGGCCCCATGGCCTCGGGCGGAACGAAGTCTTCGACGAAGCTCCCGACCACGTCGGCCGCACGCGCCAGGTCCATGCCCATGAGCCGCACACCGATGGCGTCCGTGGGGATGCGCCGTGCGAGCGCCGCGGGCATCGACCAGCCGAGCGTGCCCGCCAATGCACCGAGAACGCCGCGCTTCGGCACCGTCGCGCGCAGCTCGAGGTCCATGGCCTCGCCTTCACCGATGTGCATGCGAACGCCGAGCCAGCGCACCTCGTCGAGCGCCAGCTCCTCCATCAGTCCGTCGGGCAACGAAGGATCCGTGGCCGACTCCTCGATCACCCACTCCAGCGCGTCGCTGAACGAGAGCGCGAGGCGCACGTGCGCGGGCCCGTCGAGCTCGGCGCGGGCAGCAGCCAGCGTCTCGGGCAAGTACCCGTGCGATTCGTCCGTCCTCTCGCGGTAGCGCCGAGCGAGGCGGATCAGTTCCCTCTGGGCGGCTCCGGCCCCGTCCGCCTCGACCAGAACGAGGAGGTCCTCGCGACAGGCCAGGAACGACGTGGCCGCGCCCCCCGGACCGAGCTCGAGCGGCGCCACGTCGAAGGCTCCCGCGCGCGTCCAGTCGAACTCGTGACCGAGCACGACGGCGACGCGTTCCACCAGTTCGCGCGACCCGCTCGGCACGTGCGTGACGACGACGAACGTGCTGGGTGTGCCGGCGCGCGACAGCGCACCGCCGTGGCCGTAGCACAGAACCGGTTCGCGCAGCTCGCGCACGGCCTCGTGCAGCACGAGTGCTTCGATCGGAACGCCGTCGCGATCACCGCTCACCGGATCGGCGCTCATGACCAGCCGCGCGAGCGCACGCGGATCCGTGTCGGCGCCGAGGAAGGGCTCGACCAGCGACGCGAACGGCTCGACCGACATGAGGTCGACCGCGATGCCCTCCGGCCCCAGCATCAGGTCCATCCAGCTGTTGCCCGCCAGAGCGGCGTGCAGCTCGGCCGGACTCTCGATCTCGACGAGCAGGTGCGCGTCGGGCGCGACCAGGTGGGTCAGTCCGGACCGTTCGGTGGCGGCAGCGACGGGAGCCGGTGCGTCCTGGAGCGCGACAACGAGGGCGAGGGCGGCGAGCATGGCTTCGGGACCCGAGGCTCTCGGATCGTGGTCGTGCGCCCCGCTCGAAGTGGAACCGTTCGGACCACGCAGGACGACTGGACAAGTGGGCGGGCGGAATGCGACGCGCCCCGGACCCGCTGAGCGGACCCGGGGCGCGTGACGATACCGACCGCCGCGATCGCTGTCCCTAGCGAACGCCCAGGTGCAGGCGCACGCCGCGCGGAGTGCGCTCGAGGACCTGGGTCGCGTGTCCGGTGAAGCGCGTGCGAGCCTCCTCGCCGAGCGCTCCCAGGGCCAGCAGCTCGCGCGGGACCTCGCCACCCTGCATCGCGGCCAGCGCGCCGAGCCCACCGACGGCCTCGAACATGCTGCCGAGCCACGGACCCGTGCTGGTCACGTCGACCATCATCGCGTTCGGGTGCTCGTCGAACGCACGGCGCAGCGCCGGGTCGTCGAGCGCGGACGGACCGCTCTCCGCGCCCGAGGGCGTCAGCGCCGCGAGCACGGTGTCGCGGTCGTACCCCAGCGCGCACGCGTCGGCACCGAAGGCGAAGAACATGTCGCCGGTGGGCAGTGCGACGCGCTTCAGCGAACGACCGCCGCGCGTGAGCTCCTCGATCGGCAGCGGCTCCTCGGACATCTCCCCGGCGAACGCGAGGGCGTCCGAGACCGCCGCTTCGAAACGCCGAGCGTTGCGCAGGCCCACGACGACGGTCGGCTCGAAGCCGAACAGCGAACCGCTCGCGAGGTCGTCGCCGGCCGAGCGCAACGAGGGATACTCGACGACGGCGAACTCGCCGCTCAACTGCCCCACCAGGTCCTCGAGCGGATCGAAGCCGAGCATCTCCGGCAGGGCGTCGAGCTGTTCCTCCATCGCCAGCGCGTCGTCACCCGCGTACTGGCCGACGAGGTCGAGCACGAGGTCCGCCATGCCGCCCACGTCGAAGCGCAGCGCCGAGGCGCGCAGCGCACCTTCGGAGAAGCGCTCGAGGAAGTGCGTCGGAACGCCGCCGCTGGCGAGGTCGAGCATCTGCGACATGACGCAGTCCTCGGGCACCTGCATCTCGATGTCGAACGACAGGCTCTCGCCCTCGCCGACGTGCAGGCGCGCCGCGATCCAGCGCATGTCGAGCAGGCCGAGGTCGGCCACGAGCGCCGACGGGTCGAAGGGCGCGTCGCCGGAGAGGGCCGCGTCGAACGCGTCGAGTCGCAACGCGCCCATGATCGGGACCAGGTCGACGAAGAAGCGGCACTGCCCGAGTCCCGCGGTGGCGGCCGCGGACTCGATCCAACGCGGGTTCTGCGACAGCTTCTCGCACTCCTCACCGGCCGCGAGAGCGGTCAGGCGATCGAGCTGGAGGAGCGCGCGCTGACTCGAGTCGGCGCCCACGAACACGACGTGGCGACCGTCCTGGACCACGAACGCGTTCTGCCCCTCGAACGGCCCGTCGGTCTCGGTCGCGACCTGGACGCCGGAGCGTTCGCGCCACACCGGCGGCTGGTCGAAGAGGCCTTCGAGGCGCTTTACAAAGGGCTCGATCGCACCGCCCGGCTCCATCACGACGCCGAAGCCCAGGCCCTGTCCCGGGCCCGGACCGCCGCTGGCGTAGATCGTGAGCGAACCGCGGTAGCCGCGCAGGAACTGCCACAACAGGACCGCTTGCGCCGGCACCGAGTCGACCACGTCCTGGTCCAGTTCGGTCGTCGATCCGAGCAGCTCGAACAGCGCGGCGAGCTCGAAGCCGGGAGCGGTCTCGGCCTCCATCAGCTCGACGAGTCCGGTACTCGCCAGGGCACCGTCCGGTCCCATGACGAAGCGGAAGTAGTCGCTGGCCGCGACCGCGTCGTGGAGTCCGGCGACGCTCTCGACGTGGACGACGAAGAAGGCGTCCGCGGGCACGAGGTCCAGGGAGTCCTGGGCCCAGGCGACGGGCGCCGACGAGAGGAGGAGGACGGACAGGGCACGCAGGGCGCCGTGGGTGGTGGTCAGCATGGCGGGTCGGATCGCGCCCGATGGAGCGGGCGACGTGGGTGTTCGTCCTCCGTCCATCGGCCCCGACGACGCTCGGCTGCAGTCGAACCCAGATTGCCGAGGACCCACGGGCGCACGTCCGCGGCGACGCCTCGCGGCCCCGCCCCGCGGCGACGCGCTCGAACCTCGCCACCGAACGCGATCCACCCCCGCCCGCTGCCGAAGACCCTTCCGTGGCACGCGCACCGCCCTCGCGCCCGGCCCACACGGGGCGCGCGGGCCCCGGGACCGCTATCCTGCGCCCCCATGAGCGAGATCGAGAGCATCCACGGCCGGGAGATCCTGGACTCCCGCGGCAACCCCACCATCGAGGTCGAGGTGTGGCTGGAGAGCGGCGCCCACGGCCGTGCGGCTGTCCCTTCCGGTGCGAGCACCGGCATCCACGAAGCGCACGAGCTGCGCGACGGCGAGGGGCGCTACGGCGGCAAGGGCGTCCTGAAAGCGGTCGAGAGCGTCAACGACGAGATCGAGCGGCGCCTGCTCGGCTTCGACGCCTTCGAGCAGACCGCGGTCGACGCGGCGATGATCGAGCTCGACGGCACGCCCAACAAGGGGCGCCTGGGAGCCAACGCGATCCTCGGCGTGTCGCTGGCGAACGCGAAGGCGGCGGCGATGGAAGCCGGACTGCCGCTGTACCGCTACCTCGGCGGTGTCGGCGCACGCGTCCTGCCCGTTCCGATGATGAACATCCTCAACGGGGGCGAGCACGCCGACAACAACGTCGACCTGCAGGAGTTCATGATCATGCCGTTCGGCGCCACGCGCTTCCGCGAGGCGCTGCGCATGGGCACCGAGGTCTTCCACGCGCTCAAGGGCGTCTGCAAGGACCGCGGACTCAGCACGTCGGTCGGCGACGAGGGTGGCTTCGCCCCGGACCTGGGTTCCAACGAACAGGCGATCGAGCTGATCCTCGAAGCGATCGAGAAGACCGGCCTGGCCCCCGGGGTCGACGTGAAGATCGCGATCGACGCCGCTTCGGCGGAGTTCCTGAGGGACGGCAAGTACGTGGTCGAGGGCCGCGGACTCTCCGCCGAACAACTGGTCGACCTGTACGCCAACTGGTGCGAGAAGTACCCGATCTTCTCGATCGAGGACGGACTCGACCAGGACGACTGGGAAGGTTGGGTGGCGCTGACGGAGCGACTCGGCGATCGCGTCCAACTGGTCGGCGACGACCTGTTCGTGACCAACGCCGAGCGTCTGATGATGGGCGTCGAGAAGGGCGCGGCGAACTCGGTCCTGATCAAGGTCAACCAGATCGGCACGTTGACCGAGACCCTGGACACGATCGCCATGGCGCACCGCGAGGACTACACCTGCGTCATCAGCCACCGTTCGGGCGAGACCGAGGACGTGACCATCGCCGACCTCGCCGTCGCCACGAACGCCGGCCAGATCAAGACCGGCGCGCCCTGCCGCTCGGATCGCGTCGCCAAGTACAACCAGCTCCTGCGCATCGAAGAGGATCTTCACGGCGCGGCCCAGTTCGGCGCGCGCACGTTGTCCTGAACCACAGCTCGTCCCGAGTCGTCGCCGCGCGGGTTGCCGCGTCCGCGACCGAGACATCGACCACGAACCGTACGTGACCCCGCCCCGCACCACGCCCACCCCCCGGCCGAGCGGGACGTCCGCCCCGGGCCTGCGGCGCGCGCTGGTCGGCACGGCGACGGTGGTCGGCGACTGGCTGCCGATCGTGGGCGCCTGCGGCCTGCTCGCGCACCTGTCGCTGCTGGGCCTGCGACCGGTGCTCGCCGAACGCGAGTTCCTCGAGGACCGGCGCGTGCGGATCGCGGAAGAACATTCGGAACTCGAGGCCGACCTCCGGGCGCTCGAGCGCTACGAACGCGCGCTCGACGATCCGATCTTCCGCGAGCGACTGCGCTGGCAGTGGCGGCTGTCGGCCGGGACGAGTCGCGCGGGCGAACCGGACCTCGAGGGGACGCGAGCGCAGGACACGCGCGCGCTCGACCCGGCAGGTGGACTCGAACGGTTCGAGACCGAGCGGTGAGCTGGTTGCGACAGGGTGCCCGGGCCGCGCGGCGCGACAGGCCGACGACGGGCGCGACGCGCGCAGGGCACGTCGTCCTCGGCGCGCCGGTGCTCGTCGTCGCCGCGTGCTCGGCGCTGCTCGCGGGCGGCGCAGCACTCGCCCCCACCACCCCGTCAGCGGTCGTCCAGATCGAAGGTTCGCTCGGGAACGCGACCCGGGTCCCGGTCGACGAGACCGCGACGCGCGCACTCGCGGCCGCCGACGAGATCCTCGCCGCGGTGCGCGAGTCGGACGGCGACACGCGTCCGATCGGCGCCTTCTTCGACGCCCTCCTGGCCGCGGTCGGACCGGGGCCCCACGTCGCTGCATCCGCCGAACGGCGCCCGGTTCCGGCCGCCGCGCCGCCCGGAACCGCGCTCGAGCCCGATCGCATCTTCGAGGATCCGGCCTGCGCGTTCGCCCGTCGCATCGCCTGGCTCGACGCCGACGAACGCAGCGCCTGGCGCGCGCACACGCGCGCCCTCGGCGAACGGGCGCTCGCGCGCGCCGGCGCCGATCCCGTGCGACTGGCGGGCATCGAACGCCACCTGCCGGGAACCGAGTTCGCCCTCGTCGCGACCCTGCGCCTCGTCGATCTCGAGACCGCGAGCGGACGTGCGGCGCGCGCGTCCGGTTGGCTGCGCCGCGCCGGCGAAGGACTCGTGCTGCTCGAGGACGACGCACAGCTCGCGGCGCCCTTCGCGGCCGCGATCGAACGACGCGCCGCGGCGCTCGACGCGTTGATCGCCGCGGCGCGCTCGAGCCCCGCACGCCGTCCGTCCGACGCCGCCAGCACGTGGAACGCGGTGGAATCGACCGGTGCCGTGCTGATCACCGACAGCCTCGGCCCGTCGTCGCGCGCCGCCGGTCTCGACCCCGGCGTGGGACTCTTCAACGGACTCGTCGCGCTCGACGACGGGCGCTGGTGCGTGCAGTCGGCCGGTCGCGTGCACCTGGTCGACGTGGACGTGCCGCGCGTGGTCG
Organism: Rohdeia mirabilis; assembly: GCA_007750655.1. Lineage (GTDB taxonomy): Bacteria > Planctomycetota > UBA1135 > UBA1135 > Rohdeia > Rohdeia mirabilis. The sequence goes on along the minus strand of CP036290.1, from coordinate 2,298,773 downwards.
GACGGTTCGAGCCGGCGCTGCTGCTCGAACCGACGATCGGCTCGCCGCCCTTCCCCTATCCGACGAGCGAAGCGCCCGGTTGGCACCTCGTTCCCGCCACGGACGGGCGCGACCTGCTCCTGGTCGAAGGACGCAGCCGCGGTCGTGCGTCCGGATCGAACGCTCTGTTGCGCGTCGCGCCGCCGCCGCGCGAACGGGCCGTGACGGGCACGACTCCGGAGGAGGCCCTGCTCGCGCGCGCCGTCTGGGCCCGGTCCGCCGGCGGGCACGCACGCGTCGACGGAACCGTCGTCCCGCTCGAGGAGTTGGCCGGTGTCGAGTTCCAGCCCGGACCGCTGGTCCTGGGCGGCGACACGTGCGTCGTCTCGCGCCGGCGCGGGGTCGGCGAGGTCGAGGCCGGCATCGACGTGCTCGAGTGGCGCACCGGCGACGTGCGCGCCCAACGGGTACTCGCCGTCGGCCGCGAGCTCGAACCCGAGGACGCGCGACCGGGTGCGGCGGTCGGACGCTCGGCGAACTCGCCGCTCTCGGCCGACGGCACGCGCGTGCTGCTCTCGACGAACCTCGGACTCGTCGCACTCGTCGACAGCCTCGACGGTCGCCTGATCTGGGCCCTGCGCACCCAACGGCGGGCCTACGACAGCGACGCGCGCGGCCGCGGCTGGACCGGGATCCGAGCCGTCCACGACGGGTCGCACTGGTACTGCGCGCCGGCCGACTCGGACCACCTGTACACCCTGCCCCAGGGGCCGTGGATCGCAGAACTCGTCGGCCCGGCCCTCGGCGCGCGCGCCAGCGGCGGCAGCGGTGTGGCCCTGATCGCGCCCCCGCTCGAGCGCGGCGACGCCCTCTTCCTGGGAGCCGTGCTCGCCCGGGGAACCGGCCCGGTCGGCGGCAGCGAGGCCCGGCTCGTGGCCGCCGTCCGCGCCGGGCCGCGCCAGTCCCTCGCACTGGTCGACCCCGCGCGGGCCGAGACGCGACCGGGGGTCTACCTCCCCCTCGGCGAGGCCCTGTGCGAGGGAATCGCCGGCCTGGCGGGCGGGCGGCGGATCCTCGCGGCGGGCGAGCGGCACCTCTATCTGTTCGACGGCTCGCGCGAGCTCTTCCTCCTTCACCAGGACGCCTTCGAGGACCCGCGCGCGCCGCGCCCCCGGGGTCGCACCCCGGCGCTGGGCGGTTCGGTCCACGTCGTCGGCGATCGGATCGGCGTCCTGTCGGCCGACGCGCTGCTGCTGTTCGGACCGACGGGCGCGGGCGAGGGACCGCGCTAGGTCGGCCGTCCGAACCGCGATCGAACACGCGGCGTCGCGCTCGGGCGTCCCGGGGCGCGATCCGCCCCGTTCGAGGACCGCGCGTCGCGTCCGCGGGGTCCGCGCGAGCGAAGGACGGGTCGCGCGGCGCGTGCTTCCTTGGTCCTCCCGCCCCGACGTGCGATCCTGACCGGCCCCGCAGCGAGCTTTCCTCACTCATGAGCCCGACGAACACAGACTCCGCCACGCCGTCCTCCGGTGACGCCTCGAGCCTCGCCTCCCTCGACAAGCTCCGCGCCGCGCACCAGCGCCTGCGCACGGAGCTCTCGAACGTCATCGTCGGCCAGCACGAGGTCGTCGACCAACTGCTGCTGGCGATCCTGTGTCGCGGGCACTGCCTGCTCGAGGGCGTCCCGGGCCTCGCGAAGACGCTGATGATCTCGAGCCTGGCGCGCACGCTCGAGCTGTCGTTCAACCGGATCCAGTTCACGCCCGACCTGATGCCGTCGGACATCACGGGCGCGGACCTCTTCCACATCGATCCGGAGTCGGGCCAGCGCTCGTTCCGCTTCGCGAAGGGTCCGCTGTTCGCGAACGTGGTCCTGGCCGACGAGATCAACCGCACGCCGCCCAAGACGCAGGCCGCGCTGCTGGAGTCGATGGTCGAACGGCAGGTGACCGCCGGCGGCACGCGCCACGAACTGCCCGATCCGTTCTTCGTCCTCGCGACGCAGAACCCGATCGAGCAGGAGGGCACGTACCAACTGCCCGAGGCCCAGCTCGACCGCTTCATGTTCATGATCCGGGTGCCCTACCCGACCAAGGACGAGGAACGCGAGATCCTGCGCCGCACCACGGGCAACGCGGTCGGCGAGCTGACGGCGGTGCTGACGCGCGACGAACTGCTCGAACTCCAGCGCGCCGTGCGCGAGATCCCGGTCGGCGACCACGTGCTCGACTACGTCCTCGCCCTGACGCGCGGCACCCGGGTGCGTTCGGACGAACCGCTCGAGTTCCTGCGCGAATGGGTCAGTTGGGGCGCAGGACCGCGCGCCAGTCAGTTCCTCGTCGTCGGTGCGAAGGCGCACGCGGCGATCGCGGGGCGCGACCACGTGGCCGTCGAGGACGTGCGCGCGGTGGTCAAGCCGGTGCTGCGCCACCGCATCGTGACGACCTTCGCCGCGGGAGCCGAAGGCATCACCTCGGACTCGCTGCTCGACAGGCTGGTGCAGGAGGTCGATCCGGAAGCGGTCGTCTCGGGCACGGCCGGCGTACGCGCCTCCTGACGCACGCCGCGCCGCACCACCCGCTCGATGGCCCGTCCCAATCCCCTCTCCGCGTCCTCGCTCGACCCGGCGGTCCTCGACCGCTTGTCGAAACTGTCGCTCGTGGCCCGATCCGTGGTCGAGGGCTTCATGGCGGGTGCGCACCGCTCGCCCCAGCGCGGCGCGTCGGTCGAGTTCGCCCAGCACCGCGAGTACGTGGCGGGCGACGACCCGCGCTTCATCGACGAGCGCATCTTCGCGAAGACCGGACGCCTGGTCGTCAAGGAGTTCATCGAGGAGACCAACTTCTCGTGCTACGTCGCCGTCGACGCCAGCCGCTCGATGGACTTCGGCACGGCGGGTCGCACGAAGCTCGTGTATGCCAAGTGGTGCGCGGCGGCGCTGACCTATCTGATCCTGCGCAGTCGCGACTACGCGGGCCTCGTGATCTTCGACGAGAAGCTGCGACGCGAGGTCCCGCCCGGCGGCGGCGCGCCGCAGGCGTTGACGCTCTTCCGCGAACTCGAGGCGACCCAGGCCGGCGGCGACACCCACGTGGGCGACCTGTTGATCGGCCTGTCGGAACGCCTGCGCCGGCGCGGCATCGTGATCGTCATCTCCGACTTCTTCGACGACGCCGATCGCATCGTCGACGGCGTCCGGCGCCTGCACATGGCCGGCCACGAGCCGATCCTGTTGCAGGTGGTCGATCCGGCCGAGCAGGACTTCGCGTTCGACGGCCACCTCAAGCTCGAACCGCTCGAGTCCGGCGAGACCTTGAAGATCGACGCGCGCACCGTGCGCGACGCCTACCTCGACGAACTGCGCAAGCACACCGAGACGCTGGCCTCCGGCTGCCGCGCGTTGGGTGTGGACTTCGTGACCATGTCGACCGCCACGGCCCTCGACGTTGCCCTGTCCGCCTTCCTGTCGCGTCGCATGGCGCGCCGCACCAAGCGATGAGCGACAGTACCGGGATCCAGCGATGATCGACGGGTTCGCCAATCCCGCGCTCGCGTTCGGAGCGTTCCTGGCCGTCGTGCCGCTCGTCATCCACCTGCTCAACCGCCGGCGCCACCGGCCGTTGAGCTTCGGTGCGATGCGGTTCGTCATGGCCGCGCACAAGCGCACGCGGCGCCGCGCGCGGCTCGAGAGCCTGTTGCTGCTCCTGCTCCGCATGCTCGCGGTCGGTCTGCTCGGATTCGCGCTCGCGCGGCCGTTCGTGGGCGGCGACTCCCTGCTGACCGGACTCGGCGAGCGGCGACGCGACCTCGTGCTGATGGTCGACACGTCGGCCTCGACCGACTACCGCGAAGGTCTGGGCAGCGTCTTCCAGTCGATCGTGGCGCGCGCGCGCGACCTGACCGAGGAACTGGACGAGTCGAAGGGCGACCGCGTGCGCCTCATCCTGGTGGACGACGCCCCGCGCCAGGCCAGCGGCCGTTCCGTGCGCGAGGCGCTCGCGGTGATCGACGCGCTCGAGGCACCGTCCCCCACCGCCGCGGACCTGGTCGGTGCACTGGCACTGGTGACCGAGTGCATCGACGAGTGGGGTACCGACGTCGAGGTGCGCCTTCTGACCGACATGCAGCGGGGCACCTTCCTCGAGCGCGGCGGTGCGACGGACGTGGCGGGTGCGGGGTCGAGCGACGTGACGGACGGCGACGACGCGACCGAGGTCGGCGCGCGCCCCCGCCTCGGTCCGGCACTCGACCGACTGGAACAGCGCGGAACGCGCCTCGTGGTCGAGGACCTCGGCTCCGGCACCACGCAGCCCGCGAACGCCGGCGTCGTGGGCCTCGAGGTGCTCGGCCCGGCGCCCTCGATCGGCGCACCGGCGCGCGTCGAGGTGACCGTGCGCAACTTCGGACCCGATCCGATCTCCGCACTGCGCGTCGCGCTCGCGGTCGAGGACACACGCCTTCCGGTGCAGGCCGTCGACATCGCGGCCGGAGCGACCGCGAGCACCACCTTCACCGTGCGCTGGCAGGCCTCAGGTGCACGCCGACTCACGGCCTCGATCGCCGCCGACGGCCTCGCGGTCGACGACGAACGCAGCCGAGTCGTCGAGGTCGCACCGCCCGTGCGCGTCCTGCTCGTCAACGGTGCGCCGAGCGACGACTCGATCGAATTCGACGAGGTCGGCCTGTTGGCGGCCGTGCTCGCGCCGCCGGCCGAGGCGGGCTTCGCGCTCGAGGGCACGGCGCCGTTCGAACCGCGCATCGTCCTGCCCGCCGAGCTGGAGGCCGGCAGCGTCGAGCTCGCGAGCGCCGATGTGATCTGGCTCGCGAACGTGTCGCAGGTGTCCACGCGCACGATCGACCGACTCACCGACTGGGTGCGCGCGGGCGGCGCACTGGTCTTCTCGATGGGCGACGCGATCGCTCCCGCCACGTTCGGCGAACGGCTGTTCTCGGACGACGGGACGGGACTGTTGCCCGCGCGCCTGCTCGGCGCGCGCGCCGTGTCGGACCGTCGCCGCGAGTACTACCGCGTCCAGTCGTTCGACGCCGCGCACCCCGCGCTGCGCTTCTTCGCCGACGAGCGCTTCCGCCGCCTCCTGGTCGAGGTCCCGATCTTCGAGTACGTGGCCTGCGTGCCGTTGCCCAACGCGCGCGTCCTCATCGACCTCGACGACGGTGGCGCGCCGCTGCTCGTCGAACGGGACTTCGGCCGCGGGCGCACCTACCTGTTCACCACGTCGATCGACCCGGCCTGGACGCGCCTGCCCCAGTCGCCGAAGACGCTCGTGCCCCTGGCGCACGAGTGGCTGCGCTTCGCCGCGCGTCGTCCGCTCCCGCCCGTGAACGTGGAGATCGGCGACACGCTGGTCGTCGAGACGGACGGCTTCCCGCGCCAGCCCGTGGCCATCCTGCCGGACGGTCGGCGACGCGAGATCGACGCCGAGCCCGTCGACATCGAAGGCGAACGCTGGTCGCTCGTGGTCGAGTCCGCGGCGGACGTCCCCGGCATCTGGAGCGCGGAGGTCGCGGGCGAGATCGTCGCGCACTTCGCGGTGGGCTTCGACGCTTCCGAGGGCGACCTCGTGCGCTACAGCGGCGGCGAGCTCGAGTCCGTGCACCCCGCTCTGATCGCTGGCCGTTCGGTCGGTGAGGACCGCGCCGAGGCCGGCGCGTCGCAGGGCGCGAGCGGCGAGCTGTGGCGTCCTCTGATCGCGCTCGTCCTGGCCTTCCTCGTGATCGAATCGCTGTACTCCGCCTTCATCGGTTCGCGCCGCAGGGGGACCGCCTGATGTTCGCGCTCCAAGATGCGCTCGGCGAACTGCGCCCGACCGCCGAACTGCGCTGGCTCGACCTGCCGCCCGCCTGGGTCGTCGGACTCGTCGTGCTTCCGGCACTCTTCGCGCTGGCCTGGTTCTGCTACAGGTCCGAACCCGTGCGCCCCGGCGTGCGCTGGACGTTGACCGGACTGCGCTTCGCCGCGCTGGTGGCGGTCGCGGCGATCCTCGCGCGCCCGGCGCTGGTGCGTTCGCAGGAGGAGGTCCTGAGCCCCGAGGTCATGGTGCTCCTGGACGATTCCGCCTCGATGCGTCGCTCGGACGCCTACGCGGACGACGAGGCGGCGCGGCGCGCGATCGCCGACCTCGGCCTCGGCCCCGACGCCTCACGACTCGACGTGGCCACGCGTCTGCTCGATCGCGGCTTCACGGGACCGCTCGCCGATCGCGGCTGGGTCGTGAACACGCTCGCGTTCGACCGCGAGACGCGACCGGTCGACGGCACCGAGGCGCTCGACGCGCGCGGCGACGCCACGCACCTGGGCGACGCGATCACGACGGCCGTCTCGCGCTACCGCGGTCGCCACCCGGTCGCGCTGCTGGTGCTCACGGACGGTCGCAGCAACGGCGGCGCCGACGTGCTCGAGGGCGCGCGCGTCGCGTCCATCGCGGGCCTCGAGGTCCACAGCGTCGTCGTCGGGGACACCCGCCCGTTGAAGAACGCCGTGCTGGAGCTGGTCGAAGCACCGGCGTCGGCGCTCGAGGGCGACGAACTCTCGTTCGCCGTGCGCGTGCAGGGTCGCGGCGCGGCGATCGGACGGCGCGTCGAAGTGCTGCTCGAGGAAGTGACCGAGGCCGGCACGCGCGAACTGCTCGACAGTCGCGAGGTCGAACTCGAGGCCGCCGGACGCCGCGTCGTCCTGGTCGCGCCGCCCGGTCCCGGCGACGCCGAGTCCGGTGAACGGCGACTCGAACTGACCGTTCCGCCGCTCGAGGACGAGACTCTGGTCGACGACAACTCGGCCAGCGTCGCCGTGCGCGTCTCGCCGGAGAAGGTGCGCGTGCTCTACGTCGAGGGCTACCCGCGCTGGGAGTACCGCAGGCTCGCGCTCGACTTCCTCAAGCGCGCCGAGAAGGACATCGAGTTCCAGGCCTGGCTGCAGGAGAGTTCGCCCGGCTTCCCGCAGGAGCACGGACCGGGATCGAAGCCGCTCGAACGCCTGCCCACCACGCGCGAGGAACTGCTCGACGCGTACGACGTGGTCATCCTCGGCGACGTGAACCCGTACCGCCTCTTCGACGACCCCGCCGACGGCGAGGCCTTCGCCGCCGCGCTGGTGAGCTTCGTCGAGTCGGGCGGTGGACTCATGTTCCAGGCGGGTGAACAGGACAACCCGCGCGCGCTGCTCGGCACGCCGCTCGAGGACCTCTTGCCGGTGATCGTGGACACGAGCGAGGACCTGTTCTTCGAGCTCGACACGACCAAGCCGTTCCGGCCGGTGCTCGAGAACGCGTCGGTCCCCCACGAGATCGTGCGGCTGCACCCGGACCCGGACACCAACCGCCGCCTGTGGGAGGACGAGGACGGTCTGCAGGGCGTGTTCTGGTATTCGGGCGTGACGCGCGCCAAGACGTCCGCGGACGTGCTGCTGCGCCACCCCAACGACGAGAACCGCTTCGGTCGCCGGCCGCTGCTCGTCGCCGGCTACTACCCGCAGGGGCGCACGCTGTTCCTCGCACTCGATTCGACCTGGCGCTGGCAGTGGCAGTACGGACCGCGCTACTTCGAACGCTTCTGGAAGAGCGCGATCCGCTGGTTGTCGCTGGGTCGCCTGCGATCGGGCGACCGCCGCGTGCGCCTCGAGACCCCGCGCTCGCGCTACGGTCTCGACGAAGCGGTCCCGCTCGAGGTGCGACTGCTCGGACCCGACTGGCGCCCGTCCGAACAGGAGAGCGTGCGCGTCGAGATCGAGGACGAGAGCGGCGAACAGCGCAGCGTCGTGCTCGAGGCCGACCCGGGGCGACCCGGCACGTTCGGCGGCGAGATCGACCTCGACCAGCCGGGGACCTACGGGGCCTGGGTCGAGACCGAGGGTCGGCGCGCAGCGAGCGTGGCCTTCGAGGTCGTCCTGCCCTCCAAGGAGAACGCGGACCCGACCCCCGATCCGGCCCTGCTCGCGGCCGCGGCGCGCCTTTCCGGCGGCACTTCGGCCGTCGTGGGCAGCTGGCGGGACGTCCTCGCGGCCTTCGACGAGGGTCGCGAACGCCGCGAGCCGATGAACTCCTCCCTGGAGGACTTCTGGGACCGTTGGAGCGTCCTGCTCGGCATCCTCGCCCTCCTGGCGACCGAATGGCTGGTGCGCAAGCGCGCCGAGCTGCTCTGACCCGCTCGTCCCGCGCGCGGTGGACCGGATCCACGGCGACGCGCGGGGGAATCCGAGGGCCGGTGACAGAGCCGTCCCTGACCTAGAATCACTCGTGGTGACCTCGACCAGAACGACCGACCTCGTCCGACGCGCGGGCCTCGCCCTCGCGGTCCTGGGCGCGTGCGTCGGCCCGGCGTTCGGCGCGGCTCGCGTCCAGGAGGACGAGGTCGACCGCGGCACCCAGGTCTTCTCGCTCAACACCAGCCGCGAGTGCGAAGCCCTGGCCGACCGCGCGCTCGAGGCCCTCGAACTCGGCCGCCTCCCGACCGTGTTCGCGACCTTCGGGCGCCTGCTGGCCGACCACGGCACCGAGGTCCTGCCGGCGCGCTTCGCGGGCGAGAGCCCCGGCCACTACCCCCACCACCAAGGCGTCGAAGCCTGGATCGAGGCGCGCCTCGACGCACTCGACGCCGAGTCCCGCCGCGCGTGGGAGGAATGGTGCACCGAACGCGCCGCGCCGATCGTGCGCTACGCCGCCTCGACGCGCGACTCGGGCGCGTTGCTCGAAGCGGCGCGACTCTTCCCGCGCACGAATCACGCCGTACGCGCCTGGCTGGCCGTCGGCGATCTGCGCCTCAGCGAGGGTCGCATCGACCGCGCGCGCGCCGCGTGGGAAGCCGCCCGCCGCGATGCGAGCGATCGGACGGACACGGAGCTCGCGAACGCTCTCGAGCGGCGCGAACGTGCGCTGCAAGAGATCGAGAGCGCCCAGCGCGGCGCCGCCGACCCTGGGACCGGCGCGCCGAAGGACGGCGAGCCTCTCGCGATGCCGCGCGGCCCGCTGCACAGCTGGACCGTCGAACTCCCCGACGGACCGTTCGCCTCCAGCTGGCCCGCGTCGGCGCCGTACGCGCTGTTCGCGGCGACGCGCGGCGACCGGCTGTTCGTCAACACTTCGCTCGAGGTGCTGTGCCTGGACCTGATGGGTGGCGACGAGCTGTGGCGCACGGAGCGCCCGGACGGCTGGGACCTCGTTCCGCGCCGCGAGGTCGAGGACTACTTCCGCGCGATCGACTACCCGGCGGTGCGCGTGCGTTCGACGCTGGTCGGCGACGTGGTCGTGTCGCCGCTCCAACTGCCCATCTCGAGCCAGGCGGACTTCACCTACCAGACGATCCAGGTCACGAGTCGGATCCCCGAGCGACGCTTGTTCGCCCACGACGCGCGCACCGGTGAACTCCTGTGGAGCCACGAGCCCGGCAACGGCGTGGCGCCCTCGATCGACGGCCTCTCGGTCGCGGCACCGCCCACCGCAGCGGACGGACTCCTGCTCGTTCCGCTCGCACGCGTCGAAGGTCGCATCGAACTGCGCGTGGCCTGCATCGACCCCGCGAACGGTTCGGTGATCTGGTCGACGCGCGTCGTCAGCGGCCAGCGCGCGCTCAACATGTTCAACCGCCACGAGGAGGAGTTCTCGTGCGCGCCGCTCGTGGTGCACGAGTCGCAGGTGCTCGTCTGCTCGCAGCTCGGTTCCGTCGCGAGCCTCGACCTCGAGACCGGCGCCGTGAAGTGGCAGGCGACCTACGAACCGATCCCTCTGCCCATCACGAGCGGCATGTGGCGCCGGACCGAGCGCCGCCGCGTGTGGCGCAACGTCCCGCCCGTCGTCGCCGACGGCCTCGTGTTCGCGACGCCCACCGACTCGTCGGACCTGCTCGCCCTCGACCTCGACACGGGGCGCGTCGCGTGGTCGCGCGACCAACGGCGCCTGTCGCCGCGGCGCGGATCCGACGGTTCGCTGCTGCGCCTCGACGTGGACAGCCTGCTCGGTGTGCGCGACGGACAGCTCGTGCTCGGCGGAGCGCTGCTCGCGGGCTGGACGGACCTCTTCGGCGCCGGTCTCCTCGAGGAGACCGAACTCGGCGTGGCGCTGCCGCGCGACCTCGTACCCCAGGCGGGCGCCTACGGTCAGGGTCCGCACACGCGGCTGTTCCGCGACCGCATCCTCGTGCCGAGCGAAACGCGACTGTTCGTTCACGACCTGACCGGCGCGCGCCGCGAGGACGAGGAGTTCGACTGGGACCCGAGCGCCATCGGCAACGTGACGGTCGCCGAGGGAGCCATCGTCGCGCTGCGCGGCGATCGCGTGACGGCGTTCCTCGATCTCGAGCTGCTCGAGGCCCACACCCTGGCGCGACTCGAGAGCGACCCGAGCGACCTGCGCGCCCTCGAGACCTACGGGCGCCTCCTGCTGCGCCGCGCGAACGCGGCCCGCGCCGCCGGTGACTCGGACACGGCGCTCGCGAACCACGAACGGCTGCGCGCCGCCCTCGATCCCCAGGTCGACGCGTCGGCCGAGCTGCGCGCGCTGTACGCCGAAGCCGTGCTCGTCGAGTCGGGACTCCTCGCTTCGACCGGTCGCCTCGAACGCGCCGCCGAACTGCTCGCACGCGCCGCCGACACCGTGCGCACGCCGGCCGATGCGCTCGCCCCGTTGATCGCACTCGCCCGCCTGCGCCGCGCGATGGGCGATCCGGCGGCGTTCGAGACGGCCCTGCGCGCCGTCGACGCGCGCGCTCCGTTCATCGTCGTTCCGGCGCGCGAGCTGGCGAACGACCCCGCCTGGACGGCGTGGCTCGAAGGCGCCGACCCCGAAGCCGTCGAAGCGCGCGTGTGGGTCGCCGTTCAACGCGCGTTCGCCGCCGAAGGATCGAACGGTGACGCCGCGCGCGCCGTGGCGGCCTGGCAGTCGTGTCTCGAACGCTTCGGCCCCGTCGCTCTCGCGCGCGGAACGACCGTGGCCGACGCCAGTCTGCGTTCGATCGCGCGCTGGCTCGCGGTCGACCCGACGAGCTACGCGCCCTTCGAAGCCGCCGCGACCGCCGAGTTGGACGCGGTCCGCGCGAGCGGCGACCTCGCGCGCCTCGACGACCTCCTGCGACGCTACCCGTTCGCCGACGCGAGCCGTGAGGCACTGGCGCTCGGACTCGACCTGGCCCTCGACTCGGGCGACCTCGCCCTGGCGTTGTCCCGCGGCCGCGACGCGGCGGCGCTCGAGAGCTCCGCTTCCTCCAGCGCCGCCCGCGCCGCGGTCTGGAGCGACGACCGCCTCGTGCGCCTGGCCCTGCTCGCCGACGCCAGCGGGAACGGCTCGCTGGCGCGCGTGGTGCTCGAGGACCTCGGACGCCGGGTTCCCGACTGGCGCGCAACGAGCGATCCGGTGCGCGGCCTGACCGCCTCCGAGATCCTGCCGGTGCTGCGCACGCGCCCCATGACGGTCGACGGCGTGCAGACCGGGCGCCCGACGTTCGGCGATCAGATCCGCCTCGAACAGTCGATCACCGGCCCGTTCGAGATCATCGGTCGCCTGCACGCGACGGCCGGCGAGGAGGACGGCGACGAGCTCCTGATCCACCGCCGCGACCGCCTCGAACGTCTGCCTCTCTCCGACGGCGCTTCGTCGCGCCGCGTGGCCTTCGAGAGCGGTGCGCCGTTCCCCACCTCGCGCCAGCACGCGCTCGCTCCCGAGGCGCTCGTCTGGCTGCGCAGCGGGCGGATCTACGCGGCCGACATCGACACGGGCCGCGAACGCTGGAGCTGGCCGCCGCCCGAACGCACGTCGAGCGAAGCCTTCGTCCTCGCCCAGGAACTCAGCGCCCGGGAAGGCGTCGCCGTCGCGACCGTCTACCGCGTCGGTCTCCCCAGCGCCGTGGTCGCCCTCGAGCTCCTGACGGGCGAGACCCTGTGGGAGATCGACCTGCCCCCCGGTCGTTGGCTGCGGCCGTTGATCGACGGCGGACGCGTCACGCTGGTGTCCGAAGGCATCGAGGGCGCGTCGCGCGTCGTGTGCCTCGACCTGGTCACCGGCGCACGACGCATCGACTTCGACCTCGACTGTGCGCTCGATTCCCGCGACCGCCCGCAGCTGCGCGTGGTCGACGGTCGCCTCGTCGTGCCGCTCTTCGAGCAGGGTGCGATCTGTGCCTGGGACGTGCGACTCGGCGAACGCGCCTGGCGCCGCGACCTGGCCGTGAACGGCAGCATCGCGACGCTCGGCGCCGTGATCGAGTACGGCGACTCGCTCTTCGCGCTCGCCTATCCGACCGATCTGGCGAGCGGAGGCGGCGGAAGCCTGTTCGAGATCGAGCCGCGCCTCGGCGGAGCGCGCGTGATCGAACGCCTCGATCCCGACGAAGCCGTCATCGGCGTCGGCTACCGCGAGTGGATCGAGCTCGACGCACCGTTCCTCTTCACGCTCTGGCACGACGGCGTCTCGTCCGACGCCCGCCTGAGCGCCATCGCCCTGCCGCTGGGCCGACGCTGGAAGCAGCGGCTGCGCCTGACGGACGACTACCTGACCGACGTGTCGCGCACGCTGCCCGTCGTCTCCGACGAGTTCGTCGCGATCGTCTGGGGCAGCTCCGACGTCGAGCACGCCAGCAACCGCGCGCCCGGGCGCGTCGGACTGCGGATCGGCTTCTTCCGTCTCGAGAACGGCACGAAGGAGGTCCACCGGATGTTGCCCAACGACTTCGGCGACTTCGAGAACATCGACTTGATCGGGTACCGCGACACGCTGTGGCTGATCTGCAACGACCTGGACGACGAATCGTCCGAACGCATCGAGGTGTGGAAATGAACGTTCGCTCACGCACGCGCGGCGCCGCGGCCTTCGGGCTCGTCGGTTCCATCGCGACCCTCGCCCTCGTGGCCGGCCTGGGCGGCGCTTCGTCGTCGCGCTCCGTCGCGGAACCGATCGCCACCGCTGCGGCCGTCGAACTGGCCGCCTCGACGCCCGTGACCACCGGCGTCGACGACCAACGCGCCGCCTACGAGAGCGTCACGATCACGCCCGAACAGGTCGACGCGATCCGCCGCGGACTCGCCTGGCTCGCCGCCCAGCAACAGGCCGACGGCAGCTGGCAGGGCAAGGTCGGCTACAAGCTCAACAGCGGCTACAACTACGACGCCGACACGGGTCACGTCGGTGTCACCTCGTTGGCGCTGATGGCCTTCCTCGCGGGCGGACACCTGCCCGGGCGCGGCGAGTACGGCACCACGGTCGAACGCGGTCTCGAGTTCGTGCTCGGTGCCTCGGGCGACGACGGGTACATCACGCACGCCGGAACGCGGATGTACAGCCACGCCTTCGCCACGCTCTTCCTGGCCGAGGTCTACGGCATGACGCGGCGCGAGGACGTGAAGCGCTCCCTGCAGAAGGCGGTGGACTTCATCGTCGACGTGCAGAACGCCGAGGGCGGCTGGCGCTACGAACCCTTCGCGCCCGAGTCCGACATGTCGATCGTCGTGTGCCAGGTCCTGGCCCTGCGAGCGGCGCGCAACATCGGCATCCGCGTCCCGAAGAGCACCGTCGACCGTGCGGCGGACTACGTCATCTCGTCCGCCATCACCGAGTCGTCCGGTTCGCGCCGCGGCGGCTACATGTACGACGAGGTCGGCGCGTTCCACTACCAGAAGGGCAGCATGAGCCGCTCGTCGTTCCCGCTCACCGCGGCCGGCGTCACGGCGCTGCACGGTCTGGGCATCTACTCCGACGACGCGATCCGCCAGGGACTCGACTACCTGCGGCGCGAGATGGGCGACTTCAACCGCAGTTTCGGCGGACGCCGCGGCGGGCACTACTTCTTCTGGTACGGCCACTACTACGGCGTGCAGGCCATGTACACCGCCGGCACCAACGGAGGGATCAACTACTGGCGCCCGTACTTCATGGAGCTGCGCGACGAACTGCTCGGCATGCAGCGCGAGGACGGCGCCTGGACCAACGAGGTCGGGCCCGGCGACGCCTTCGGAACGGCGATGGCCTGCTTGATCCTCGAGATCCCCTACCGCTACCTCCCCATCTTCCAACGCTGAACGCGTGAACCGCACGAACGACGACGTCCGCCTCGAACGCACGCCCGAACTGGCCCGTGCGCTCGACCGTCTGGGTCGACTCCTCGCCCGCGCGGCCTGGGTCGAGGGCACCGGACGTGTGCTGCTCGTCCTCGGCCTGTGGGTCGGGCTCGCGTTCCTCGCGGACTGGTCGCTCGACCTGCCGCGCGTGGTGCGACTGCTCTCGCTCGCGGGGCTGGTGACGTTCGTCGCGGCGACGGTCTGGCGGCGCCTGATCCTGCCGCTGCGAGCACTTCCCGGACGTTCGGGGCTGGCGCTCCTTCTGGAACGCGGACTGCCGCAGCGCGAGGAACTGCTCGTCAGTGCCGTGGACCTGCAGCGCCACGACAGGCAGAGCGAACCGGCCCTGACGCGCGCTCTCACCGAACGCCTGCTCGAACGCGCAGAGAAGGCGGCGGGCAGCGTGCGCGCCTCGACCTTGGTCGATCTGCGACCGGGTGCACGCCGCGCGGTGCTCGGAGCCGTCGCCGTGGGCCTGGCCGCCGTCCCGCTCGTCGCATCGCCGCTCGCGAACGTGTTCGCCGCGCGCCTGGTCGGTGCCGACCTGCCGTGGCCGCGCCGAACGACGCTCGAGCTCGAGGTTCTCTCCGGCGCGATCGTCGAGAATCCGGGCGAAGAAGAACTGCGTCTGATCGTTCCGCGCGGCGGCGACGTGACGCTCTCCGTCCGCGCCGTCGACGGGTCGGTCACGCCGGACTCCGTGCGCGTGTCGAGCACGGACTCGCTGCCGCAGGTGCTGATGCCCGACAGCCGCGGCGTGTTCCGCGCCGTCCTGCGCTCGGTCACGCGCGCCGATCGCCTGGTGGTGACCGGCGGTGACGACGACGACGGGCGTCCGAACGCCACGATCACGATCGTCGATCCGCCGGACCTGTCGGCCGTCGTGCTCGAAGTGATCGCGCCGCCCTACGCCGGCATCGGCCCGCGTCGCTTCGTGAACACCGGAGGCACGGCGTTGATGGGTTCGACGCTGCGGATCTGGGCCGCGACGACACCGGTCGACTGTGCGGCACAGCTCGCGCTCCTGCCGACCGAGCGCGTCGTGGACGTCGAACGCCGTGCGGCCCCCACCGATCTGGTCGACGAGCTCGGCAGCGCGCCCGTCCTGTTCCACGAGCTGCGGATCGAGGAGAGCCTGCGCTTGCGCTTCGACCTGACGGACGACCGCGGACTGACCAGCCCGGACCCCGCACTCTTCGCGATCGACGCGATCGAGGACCGCGCGCCCGAAGTGGTTCGCCTCGTTCCCTCGCGCAGCGACGTCGAGACGTCGGCCACCGGCGCGGTGCGCGTCGTTCTCGCGCTGCGCGACGACTTCGGACTGGCCGACGCCACCTGGGTCGCACGCGCCGGCGGCGACGGACCCATCGTCGCGCAGGGGCGCCTCGATCTCGTTCCCGCCGTGGAAGGCACCGACGGCGAGTGGCACACGACCCTGCGCTTCGAACTGCCCGAACTTCTGGGCGAGGGCGACGGGATCGGGAGCCAGATCGCCGTCGAGTTCACCGCGTCCGACCGCGCGACGCCGCCCCAGATCGGTCGCGACGACACGTTGCGGCTGCGCGTGCTCGGCAACGAGGAACTCATGCGGCGGGTGAAGGATCGCCTCGGGCGCGCGCGCGGCCTCGGCAGTTCCCTGTCCGAGCGCTTGGTCGAGAGCCGGCGGCGAGCCGAGGAGCTGGCCAGTCTGGTCGACGAGGCCGAGATCACGACCGGCGACGAAGCCACGGGTCTGCGGGCCGCGCTCGCACTTGCTCGGCGCGCCGAGTCCGACGGCCGGACGCTGGTCCGCGAACTCACGTCGGTCTGCGAGATGGTCCTGTACGCACGGCTCGACGAGAAGGCCGACGGCCTGCTCGAGACGCTCGACCGCGAACTCGCCGACCGGCGCAGTCGCACGTTCGATGCGGATCCGTGGCGCCGCGTCGTGGAGAAGAGCACGGGCGACGCCGCGACCGCCGAAGGCTTCGGATCGCACCTGGTGTCGATCGCGGCTCTCGCGCTCGAACTCATGGACGGGCCGCTGACGACGGCCGCCACGGCCCTCGACGAAGCCGCCGCCGCGCGCGATCCCGAGACCCTCGCCGTGCGTCTCTTCGAAGCGTCCGACGCCGCGCGCGACGGAACGCTGCTCGTCGAGGCCCTGCTCGAGCGCCTGGCCGAGTGGGACAACTATCAATCGGTCCTGAGCCTGACGCGGGACCTCCTCGAGCGTCAGAAGAGCCTGTCGGAGCGCACGAAACGCTTCGCATCCGACCGCTGAGCGCGACGGCGACCGGGCCGGACGGGCGACGCACCGAACACTCGAGCATCCAATGACCATGAACAGCACCACACGGAATCTCGCACGCCTCGCCCGACGGGGTCTGGCGCTCGTGGCCACGGGGGCGCTCCTGGTCGGTACGTCGGTCACGGGCCTCGCTCCGAGCGCGAGCGCCCAGGACGCCACGGGCACCGAGCGCGAGCTGGCGACGATTCGCGAGGAACAGGAGCTGCTCGCCCGCCAGCTGGCGCGACTGCGTCAGACGATGACGGTGCTGCTCGACCGACTCGACGCCGAGGGCCGCACGCGCACCGCCGATCTTCTGCGCGACGCGCTGGCGGATCTCGCGGAGCGTGACGAAGAGGCGCGCACGCTCGACGAACGACTCACTTCGTCGGCCGACGCCCTGGAGAAGGGCCAGCTCGCGCGCGCGCTCGACGAACAGGCCCGCGCCGTCGATCGCATAGAACGTCTGCTGGCGATCCTGCTCGACCAACGCCGCGTCGAGAACCTCGAGGACCGACTCGAGACGCTGCAGGAGGTTCGCGAGCAACTCGGGGATCTCGCGAACGAGGAACAGAAGATCGAGGACGCGGCCGGCGCGGCGCACGAGGCCGCGAAGAGCGACGCGCGGCGCGCGCTCGAACAGGAACTCGCCGCGCTGCTCGCCGAGCAGCGCGCCCAGGCCGAGGCGTCGCGCGAGAGCGCGCGCTCGAGCGGCGATCTCGAGTGGTCGTTCATCGAGAACGAGCTGACGCGCCTGGCCCGCGACCAACGGGTCGACGCCGAGTTGCTGGCGCGCTTCGACCCCCAGGCCCTCGAACAACTGCGCACGGCCGCGGACGAACTCGAACGCGCCGGCGCTGCGCTCTCGGCCGCCGAACGGCTCGAGGAAGCCGCGCGGACGCTCGAGCGCGTCGCGAGCGATCTCGAAACGGGTCGCCGCGACGTGCCCACCGTCGCCGACGACCTGCGCACCCGTGCGAACGACGCACGCGCGAGCGAGCGGGTCGCGGCGCGCGAGAGCGATCGCGAAGCCGCTCGACGCGCAGCCACCGATCTCGAGGCGGTGTCGCGCGCGGCCACGGACGCGAAGGAACAGTCCGAGGAGATCGGACGCGAACAGGTGGCCACGCGAGCGCGCGAACGGGCCGCCGAACTGCGCCTCGAGGCGGAACGCGCCCGTGCCGAAGGAACGGCGGCGCAGGACCTCGCACGCCGACGACTGGCCGACTCGGGCGGCGGCGAGCCGTCGGACGCCGATCCGAACGCCAACGAGAGGCCCACCGACGCCGATTCGTCGGCGGCACCGCTGGGCGCGGAGGTGGCGCGTGCGGCCCTCGACCGTCTCGGCGCGCGCGAGTCGCAGACGCAGCCTCGGGATCCGTCCGCGACGGACGGCGAACGGGCGAACGCTGGCGCCCAGGAACCGGCGGGACGGGATTCGGCTGGACAGGATCCCGCCGCGAACGAAGCCGGCGGCGAAGGGCCGGCATCCGACCCGAGAGTTGGCGAATCCCCGCAGACCGCCCCCACTCCGGCGTCCGCCACGCCGACCGCTGCGGAAGCGCGGCGCGAGAACCAGCGCGCGCTCGAGGAGCTGCTCGCCGGACTCGGGGAGCTGGAGCGGCTCGAGGACGCGCTCGCGCGCTCGCAGTCGGCCGGCGCGAGGCGCGCGGAGGACCTGGCTCGCGCCGCGCGCACCGCGGCCGAGCGCACCGGTGGCGGCGAAGAGGTGGCCCAGTCCTTGGACGCCGCCGCCGAACAGCTCGAGCGAGCGGCCGAGCGCGCCGAGGCCGCCGAGTTCGAAGCGGCGGGCGAACAGGCGCAGGACGCGGCCGAGTCGATCGAGCGCGCCCTCGCCGGTGTGCGCGAACAACTGGAACGGGACGCGAACGACGATGCGAGCGGCGAACGGGCCGCCGAACAGGCCGAGCTCGAAGCGCGCCTCGAGGCCCTCGGAGAACGACTCCAGGACGTCACCCGCCCGGGCTCCGAATCCACGCCCAACTCGCCGTCGGGCAGTGCGACCGAGCCCCAGGCCTCGCGCGAAGAGGCGACGCGCGACGCGCTCGAGTCGGCGCGCGACGCCATGGAACAGGCGCGCGAGAACCTCGCGTCCGGGCGCACTTCGGACGCAGCGGCCCAGCAGGACCGCGCCAGCGAGGAGCTGCGCCGCGCGACGCAACAGCTCGAACGCGCGGAGGCCGATCGCACCCCGGACCTCTCCCAGCTGGCGGAGCAGCAGCGCGCCATCGAGAAGGAGATCATGCGGCTGGCGACCTTGGCCGACGACCTGCCGGACGCGATCGACGAGCGTGCGCTGGAGCGCGCGCGCGAAGCCGCCGAGCGTGCGGCACAGGCCCTCGAAGAAGGTCGCGCGCGCGAGGCCGAGGAGGCCGCCGAAGAGGCGCGCCGCGCGCTCGACGAGGCCGCGGCCAAGATCGCCGAGGAAGAGGCGAAGTACGAGCGTCTGCGCCAGGAGGAGCTGCTCTTCGAGCTCGAGGAGGAAGCCACCGCCATCATGGAGGCGCACCGCGAACAGATGATCGCGACGCGCGAGATCGACGCCCGCACCGAGCCGGGACAGCGCCCGGGACGCGCGGACCGCCTGCGCCTGCGCCGGATCGCGACCGAGGAGGGCACGCTCGGCGAACGACTCGCGGTGGTGCGCGACGCGGCCGCCGAGGAAGGCTCCGACGTCGTGGCCGAGATGCTGACCCAAGCGGTCGGCGACCTCGCCACCTTGGCGCGCGACATGGACGAGGCCGGCGACTACCAGTCCGGGATCCGGATCCAGACGCTGCAGCGCGACGTGGAGCTGCGCCTCGAATGGCTGCTCGAATCCCTGCGCGACGAACAGAACCGGCGCCAGGAGGAAGAGCAGCAGGAGCAACAGCAGCAGCAGCAGCAACAGCAACAGCAGCAGCAGCAACAGGAGCAACAGCAGCGACTCGTTCCCGACGTGGCCGAGCTGCGACTGTTGCGGCGCCTCGAGCTGGAACTGCTGTCCCAGGTCGAACAGTTGCAACTGCTCTACCCCGATCTCGGCGAGGGCGAACCGGACGAGCTCCTCCTCAGCGATCTCGCCCGGCTCGCGTCCCGGCACGAGCGCTTGACCAAGATCTTCGAAGGCTTCCGGCAGCGCCTCGGACTGCCCGCTCCCGACGCGGAGACGAACCGATGAACATGCTCGAGAACGACGGCCGCGCGACGAGCGGCTCGAACGCAGCACCGAACGGATCCACTCGCCACCACGCGCGAAGTGGCCGACGACCGCTGTTCGCGACGCTCGCCCTCGCGGCCTGCGCTCTCACCTGCGGCATGGCGTACGCCACGCAGCAGGACCAGGAGAGCGGCCCGCCGGCGCCGATCCTTCCGGGAGGTCCCGACGCGGGCGCCGATCTCGAGCAGGAGATGGTGCGGCTGTTCGGCGAGGTCGAGAAGCACCTCGGTCAGGTCGACGAGCTCCTCTTCGAAGCCAGTGGCGCCGATCCCTTCGGCGACGGCTCGGGCCTGCGCGAATGGGTCGCGGGCGCCGAGCAGAACGGTCGCGAGGCCGTGGAGAAGATCGACCGCCTGCTCGAGATCGCCGAGGAGCTCGGGCGCCAGCAGCAGCAGCAGCAACAGCAGCAACAACAGCAGCAGGGCCAGCAAGGCCAGCAGGGACAACAGAACCAGCAGGACCAACAGCAGCAACGCGGTCAACAGGGCCAGCAGAACCAACAACAGTCGCGCGCGCCGCAAGGCCAACGCCCCGGCGAACAGTCCGGCCGCGAACGCACCCCCGAGGGCCCCGACGAGGCCGGCGCGCGCAATCAGGAGCAGCGCGACTCGTCCGAGGAGGGCGAGGGCCAGGCGGGCGAACGTCCCACGCCCGCGGAGGACGGTGGCGAGGACGGAGCCGCCGGTCGCAACCAGGAAGGTGCCGGCGACCAGCGCACCGAGGCCGAGCGCGCAGCCGACGAACGCGGTTTCGGCTCCTGGGGCGAACTCCCCGCTCGCACGCAGGAGATCTTCACCAACACGGTGAGCGACGACATGCCGCCCCAGTACCGCGACTGGATCGACGCCTACTACCGGCGCGTGAGTCGCACGGACTGACTCGGATCCTGCGAACTGCCACCGTGCCGACCGTGCGAACCATGCAGCGTGCCCTCGCCGCGATCGTCCTGTGCGGGACGATCGCGAGCGGGTACGACGAACCGGCCTCCGAACGTCCGAGTTCGGAACGCCCGGCGCTGCGCCGCGCGGACGACGAGTCGCTCGAACCGCCGAGCCCCTATCCGCGCACCGTGGTGGCGCGCAGCCTCGGTCGCGGGCTGGACTGGCTCGCGGCGGCCGAGACGCGACTCGGCGACGGGTCGTGGCCGGTGCCGACGGGAACGGGGGCGCTCGGCGCGCCGGTGGCCGTCAGTTCACTCGCGACGCTCGCGCTGATGGCCGGCGGCAACCTTCCGGGGCGCGGAGAACACGGTGAACGGGTCACGCGCGGGCTCGACTACATCCTGTCGCGCGCCGTCCGCGATGCCGCGGATCCGCGCTACGGGTTCGTCGGCGGCGACGGCCTCAGCCGCATGCACGGCCACGGCTTCGCGACGTTGACCCTGGCGCAGGGTTTCGCGATCTCGCCCAACGCGGAACTCGGAGCGCGCCTGCGCGACGCCCTGCACGGCGCGGTCGACCTGATCGAGCGCACCCAGGGCGCAGAAGGCGG
Organism: Rohdeia mirabilis; assembly: GCA_007750655.1. Taxonomy (GTDB): domain Bacteria; phylum Planctomycetota; class UBA1135; order UBA1135; genus Rohdeia; species Rohdeia mirabilis. The sequence continues at coordinate 2,277,758 of CP036290.1, read as the reverse complement.
CTGGATGTACGAACCGCGCCTCGAACCCGACCACGAGGGCAGCGTCACGATCTGCCTGGTGAGCGCTCTGCGGGCCGCGCGCGATGCCGGACTGCTGGTCCGCTCGGAAGTGATCGCGCGCGCCGAAGGCTACGTTCGCGCCTCCCAGGCCGAGTCGGGGCTGTTCCGCTACACGCTCGGCTCCGACAAGACCACGTTGGCCCTGACGGCGGCGGCGGTCGCCACGCTCGAGGCGACGGGCTCCTACGACGATCCGGCCCTGGTGCGAGGCGTCGACGCGATCACGCGGGCACTGGCCGCCGGAACGTGGCCCGGTCAGGGCGAGTTCCCCCACTACGAGCGCTTCTACCTCGCGCTCGCACTGTGGGGTCTGCGCGAGCGCGAGCCGTTCGAACAGTGGTTCACCGACGAGCTCCAACGCCTCGTCGCCTCGCAGAACGAGGACGGTTCGTGGAGCGATTCGCGCTACGGCGACGCCTACGCGACGGCGATCAACTGCCTCGTGCTCGCGCTCCCCGACGGAACCCTGCCGATCTTCCAGCGCTGAGCGCGCGCCGGCTCGCTCGCGGTCTCAGGCCACGCGGCGCTTCGGCGTGCCGCCCCCCAGGAGGATGTCGACGTCCTTGGCGCTGAGCGGCGGGCTGAGGAAGTAGCCCTGCACGAAGTCGCACCCCAGATCGCGCAGCCACTTCATCTGTTCGGCGGTCTCGACGCCCTCGGCGACGACCTTGAGACCGCGCACGTGCGCCATCTCGAGCACCGAACGGACCGTGACGCGATCCGCCTCGCAACGGCCGCCCGCGCTGATGAACTCGTGGTCGAGCTTGAGCGCCGAGATCGGCAGGTCGGAGAGACTCGAGAGCGACGAGAAGCCGGTCCCGAAGTCGTCGAGTTGGATGTTCGTGCCCAGCTCGGCCAGTGCCGCGATGGCTCCGCTCGCCGCGGCCCGGCCGCGCATCAGGACCGATTCGGTCAACTCGAGGTTCAGCGCGCTGCGGTCCAGACCGGACTCCGTGAGCGCCTCGTCGACCAGCTTCGCGAAGGTACCGTCCTCGAGCTGGAGTCCCGACACGTTGACGTTGACCCACAGGTTCTCGCGCCCCGGGAAGTCCGTCCGCCAGCGACGGGTGTCGCGACAGGCCTTGCGCAGGATCAGCTTGCCGAGGGCGTGCATCAGGCCCGACTCCTCGGCCAGTCCGATGAACTCGCTCGGGCGCACCGTGCCGCGCATCGGGTGGTCCCAGCGCGCCAGGGCCTCGAAGCCCCGGATGCGTTGGGAAGCCATGTCGAAGATCGGCTGGTAGTGGACGTCGATGCGGTCGGCTTCGATCGCGCGTCGCAGCTCGACCTCGAGCGCGAGTCGCTTCACCGCCTGGTTGCGCATCTCCGAGTCGAAGATCGCGACGCGGCGCTTGCCGCTCTCCTTCGCGCGGTACAGCGCCGTGTCGGCGTCGCGCAGGAGCTCGTCGGCCGACGTGTACTCGGGAGTCCCCAGCGCAAGTCCCATGCTGAGCGACGGCGTCACGGTCTGTTCGCCCAGATCGACGGGGCGCGCGACGGACTCGAGGATCCGCTCGGCGATCAGCAGTGCGTCCTCGGCGCACGACAGACCGTCCATCAGAACGACGAACTCGTCGCCGCCGATGCGCGCAGCCGTCCCCATGTCGCCTTCGCCGACGACGTCGGTCGCGCGCAGCTCGGCACGCAGCCGGCGCGCGATCTCGATCAGAAGGTCGTCGCCCGCGCGGTGTCCGAGGCTGTCGTTGACGACCTTGAAGTCGTCGAGGTCGATGAAGGCCACCGCGAAGACGTAGTCCTCGGTCCGCTGGAGGCGCGCGATGCTGCGCTGCACCTCCTGGATGATCAGAGCGCGATTGGGCAGATCCGTGAGGACGTCGTGGAACGCGTCGTGGCGCAGCTGGTTCTCGGCCGTCCGGCGCAGCGAGACCTCCTCGGCCAGACGTGCGTTGGTGCGCTGGAGTTCGGCGTTGACGCGCAGTGCCTCCTCGCGAGCGAAGAGCAGACTGGCGTTGGCCGCAGCGAGCTCGCAGTTCATGCGCTCGAGGTCGTCGCGCGCGACCTCGATCGACTGCAGCCGCTGGTGCATGCGGATCTTCGACAGCAGCTCGTCGCGCTCGACGGGCGAGGGCAAGTAGTCGTCCGCGCCGGCCTGGTAGCCGCCGAAGCGGTCCTGCTTGCTCGTCCGGTCGGAGATCAGGATGATCCGACAGCCCGAACGGACGCGCCCCGAACGCAGGGCGCGGCAGATCGCGAGTCCGGGCGCGAGGACCGGACGCTTCGCGGGGAGGTGCGACCTGAAGCCGGGCGCCGCGCCTTCCGCGTCCGAGAGCGCCACGTCGTCGGCCGCCGAGTGCGGGGCGTCGACCACGCTCGCCGCGTCGTTCTCCGGTTCGGCGCCGGACCCGTTCGCGGAGGTGTCGTCGAGCGCGAGTGCATCGTCGGACCCTTCGGGAGCGGCGAGGCGATCGGCCGCGCTCGCGCGAATCCCGCGCAGCTCGGGCGCGATCGGAAGATCGCCCAGCGGTTCGATGGCGGCGTGGGCTTCGGTCGTCTCGGCGAACGCGCCGTCCGCGGCCGCAGTTGCGCGGTCGCCGGAGCCCGACTCCGAGGCGTCGGCGACGACGTCGGCAGGCTCTGCTTCCGACGCCAGCGATCGAACGGCGTCCACGCTCTCGGTCGCCACGGATTCGGCGTCCGGCGTCTCGACCTCGGCCGCATCGCCGTGCTCCACCGCGTCCCTCGCGAAGGCCGCGAACGAACTCGCGTTGAGCAGCACGAGGTCCGGCAGGAACTCGGCCGCCAGCTCGAACGCAGCTTCCTGGTCGCTGGCGCTGACGAACTCGCACTCGTCACCGAGCATCTGTTCGATCCGCGCCCGGGCCCCCGCGTCGCAGTCGACGACGAGGACGCGCGCGACCTTCCGCTCGGGCGCCTTCACGCGCCACCTCCCGCACCGATCGCGCGACCGAGGGTGCACGGGCACGCAGCCAGTGCGACCGACGAGCGGGAGCCGGACGCGAACGGGAGCCGCACGCCCCGCATGGGAGCGCGCTCGATGAAGTGGCCTTCGGGCATGGGGATTCGCCGGGCTGGGACCCGGACCTCCAATCGATTCGGCTGCCCGTGCCCCCGCCATGAACACCGACCGGCCATTTCGTCGAGCCCCGCGGCGGCGCCAGCGCGCGAACGCCACGCCCCGCACGCGAACGGCCACGGGACCCGGGCGCGCCCGCCGGGATCAGCCGAGCGGGCGCCCGTCCACGCGCGTGATCGCCACCACGCTGGGCCGCGGGATCCCGCTGTCGTCGTGGGGCCAGGTGCTCGTGGGTTCGACGAGCCCCCCGCCTCCGCCCGGGTGCTGGACGGAGAGGAACAGCGTGTGGCCCTCTTCCGCCAGGCACGGCCCGGTCAGCTCGCACCCGATCGGCCCCGTCGCGAACCGGGTCGGCCGCCCGCGCCGCGCGCCGCCCGTGGGGACCGCGTAGACGGCGTCGTTCACGCCCAGGGTCTTCGGCTGGCCGTCGGTCGCGATCCACAGGTTGCCGTGCTCGTCGATCGCGACGTTGTCCGGGCACGAGACGGCCGTGCCCTCGGGATCGCGCGCGCCGCCGTAGGAGACGTGCGGATCGGACTCGTCGGCCGGATCGCCGCAGACCATCAACAGCGACCAGCCGAAGCGCGTCGCTCCCAGATCGCCTCCGCCCTCGAGCAGCTCGAGCACCTGGCCGTGACGGTTCTGCGCCCGCGGATTGGCCGCGCCGTCGCCGGCCGCACGCTTCTGGTTGTTCGTCAGACAGACGTAGACGGCGTGGGAGAGCGGGCTGACCTCGACGCCCTCGGGCCGGTCCATGGGCGTCGCGCCGACCAGGTCCGCCGCCGCGCGGGTGTGGACGCAGATGTCGGCCTGGGTCCAGCCCTCGAGCGGCCCCTTCGGGACCAGCGGCACCCACTCGCCGGTGCCGTCGACCGACAGCCGAGCGACGTACAGGGTCCCGCGCTGCAGCAACGTCTGGTTCGCCGCGCGATCGGTCGGGTCGTGAGTGCCGTCGCTGACGTACTTGTAGAGGTACTCGAAGCGATCGTCGTCGCCCATGTACACGACGAGGCGACCGTCGTCGGCGAGCGCGCACGCGGCTGCCTCGTGCTCGAACCGGCCCAGTGCCGTGTGCTTGACCGGCACGGACTCGGGATCGAACGGATCGATCTCGACCACCCAGCCGAAGCGGTTCGGCTCGTTCGGTTCGACGGTCAGGTCGAAGCGCGGATCGTGGGCGTACCAGCCGTAGGCCTCCTTCCCGGGCGTGATGCCCGCGCGCGCCAGGCGTGCGACCAGGTCGGGATCCTCGAGCTCCTCGACGCGGCCGAAGTACTCGTCGTAGTTCTCCTCGCAGGTGAGGACCGTGCCCCACGGCGTGCGTCCCCCGCCGCAGTTGGCGAGCGTGCCGAGCGGCCGTCCACCGCTCTGGTCCGCGTTCGTCACGAGCAGCGGCGAACCGACCGCCGGTCCGTCGAAACGAAGCGGCGTCGAGCCGGTGATGCGGCGGTTGTAGCGCGAGTCCGCACGCAACCTCAGGACGCCGCCCGGGCCGCGCTCGAGGTGGGCGATCGTGTGCCCGTGGGCCTCGAGTTCGATGTGGAAACGCTCGGTGGCTTCGGCCGCGTCGCGGGCGGGCTCGACGAAGAGATCGCGCTCGGTGACGTACTCGTGGTTCGTGCACAGAAGGCCCTCGCCCTCGTCCGCGAGCGGGAAGTACGCGTTGAAGTCGCACCCGAAGCCGAACTGTCCGCGCTGGGCCGCGGCGGACTGACGGCGGTGGTCGAACGCGGGCGCGCCGGGGACGATCGGATCGCCCCAGCGCAGGACGACCTGGGCGCGGTGCCCCTTCGGAACGGCGAACGTGTCGGCGGTCGACGCGGGCACTTCGTCGAACCGGAAGGGGTCGACGTCGAGCGCCGGTCCGAGGCTCCGGGCCGATGCGCGCCGCGTCGCGAAGGGCAGGGCCAAGAGCGCCGCGGCCATCACGTCCCGTCGGCGATAGCGCCGGGCGACGAGTTCGGTGAAGGTCGGTCCGGGACGCGCCGGATCGCGCTGGTCGTGCGTGGTGTTCATGGTTCGGTGGGCGAGCGCACGTCGCGCTGCACGCGCGATTGTGCGCTCGGAAGGCGTGGGGAGCGGACGTTCGCGCGGATCAAACTCCCGTCAATGCGGTGGGACCCGGAAGAGGACCTCGCGGAGCCGGGACCGCTCGCTCCCGAGCCCGTACCATGCGCCCATGCAGGCCCGAACGACCAGCGACGCGCGCACGGGGATCGCGCGCGCCCGAGACCAGCACGCGAGCGCCACCGACGTCGCCGGCCGGGCGAACCTGCTCGCGGTCCTGGGCCCGGGGATCCTGTTCGGGATCGGGCTCGTCCTGTTCACGCGCGCTCACGGCCTCGACTGGCTCGCGTCGCCGACGCACGCGCCGCTCGAGCTGTGGCTGATCGCGATCTTCGGCACGATCGCGAGCGTGTGCGGCGTGCTCGACTGGCGGTACCACCGCGCCGGCCATCGAATCGTCCCGACCCTCGAGCAACGCGCCGAGTCGTTCGCGCTGGTGCTGGGCGGCGCACCGCTCTTCGTGTTCATGGCCGTGGCCAGCGTCGCGTCCACACCGCGGCCGTGGATCCTGGCCGCCTCGGCCGTATCGCTCTACACGGCCGGCGCGATCGTGTTCGACGAAGTGCGCTTCCACCGCCGCTGTTCGAGCTACGAGACCCTGCTGCACCGCGGACTCGTCGGCGGCAACGCGATCGCGTACCTGGCCTGGCTGTCCTGGTGCCTGGCGCGGTCCGATGGCGCTTGAACCCGTGGCGACCGGCGTCGCGGCCAACTCGACGGGGCGTCGTGCGGGCGCGCGGATGGCGGCGCACGCTGGGACCACGACGGTCCAGCACGCGGGCACGTCCAGCGTCGACGTCGCGCACCTCCCGGCGGCGAGCGACCTGTGGAACGCGGCGCACGCGCTCTTGGAGCACGACTCGGGCGGTCTGACCAGCGCGATCCCCACGGCGGCGCGCGGTGGATTCGGTGGCGGCGCACGCTGGATGGCAGACGCGCTGCGCGTCGCGTCGGAGCGCTCGGTGAACTCGGTGAACTCGGAGGCCAGCGACGCCAGGTCGGTGCCGGCGGCGTCGAGCGCCGTGAGTTTCGGACGCCTCGGTCTCGTCAAGTACGGACTCGCGGTCGGCGCGGGGGCTGGGCTCGCGGTCGCGCTCCGACTCGTGCTCGGCCCGTTCGCGAGCGGTCCGGTCTCCAGCACCGCGCTCGCCCTCGTCGCCTTCGTCCTCGGCTTCTACGCGGTCGAGTCCCGCCTCGTCTTCGTGTTCCCGTTCGCGCTCGAGGGCTCGCAGCACCCGTTGCGCGACTCGAACGCGCGGGTCGCAAGGGCCGGCGTCGTCCACGCATTCGTGACCGTGATGGCGATCGCCGTGCGCATGGTGGTCGGTGGCCCGACGACGTTCACGCGCCGTTGGGCCACCGGCTGCCTGGCCGTCGTCCTGTGGTACGACGCCGTTCGCCCGAGGACGAGGACGGGCGTGCGATGACGCGCCTCGACCTGCGGACCGAACCTGTCGTCGGCACCGAAGGCACGCGCGGCATGGGCGTGCTGTTCCTGTCCGACTGGCACCTCGGCTGGCCGTGGACGCGTTCGCTCGCTCGCGAACTCGTGCGGGTCGCCCGCGCCGCGCGCCCGGACGCCATCGCGCTCGGCGGCGACTTCGTCGACCACCGCCACGCCGTCCCGACGCTCGAGCGCACGGTGCGCCTGCTCGCGCGCGTCGCCCCCACCTGCGCCATCGCGGGCAACCACGACCACGCGGTGGAGCGGGGCACGCGCCGCCGGGTGGTGCGCGAGGCCTGCATCGCGGGCGGCGCCACCTGGCTGGAGGACGGACCGCTGCGACTCGGCGATCTGACGTTGGCCTGGTCCCGTGACCTGCCCGTCGCCCAGCCGCGCGAGACCGTGGTGTGCGTGGCCCACGCGCCCTCGGAAGTGCCGGCGGGCTGCCACTTCCGCGCGGCGGTCGCGGGGCACCTGCACGGCGGACAGGCGATCCTGTTCACGCGCGCCGGGCGCCACTTCCCCGGCGTGCTGCTCTCGCGCTGGTGCGGCGACCGGTTCGAGACGAGTGCCGGTCCGTTGATCGTCGGGCGCGGCTGCGGCGACAGCCTGCCGCTGCGACTGCGGTGCCCGAAAGAGGCCGTCCTCCTGCGCTTCGAATAGGTCCGCGCGAACGCCGTGCTAGCGTGTGTCCGATCGTGTCGAAGGGAACAGTCAACGCAGCCGTGTCGGAGCGCCGTGGACGGGCGCGCGCGCTCGGCCTGGGCCTCTTGGCCGTCGCCGCCACGCTCGCGTACCGCGTGTTCTCGACGACCGCGCTGGACGAGGACGGCCCCGGGCTGGTGCGCGACGTCACACTGCACACGGACTCGCTGTTCTCCTACTACCACGTGGCCTACGGCGCGTTCGGTCGCCTCGTCGCTCGCGGCCTGGACGGGCACGTGCTCTCAGCGCTCCTGTGGACCTCCGCCGGTGCCGCCGGCCTGTGCATCGCGTTGTTCGCGCGCGCGGCGCTCCACGTCGGCGGCGTCGTGCGCTGTGTGCTCGCCACCACGGCCCTCTTCGCATCGGCGGGCCTGTGGACTCAGGCCACGCGCGTCGAGGTCCACGCGATGCAGGCGGTCGGCGCCGCGGCCCTGTTGGTCGCCGCGACTCGGCACGTCGGAACGGTGAACGTGCGCGGAGCCGTTCTGCTCGCGCTCGCAGCCGCGCTCGCGCTGCCGTGCCATTCGTCGAACCTGCTGCTCCTGCCGGGGGTGTGGTGGATCGCGGCACGACGCGGCGACCGCGAACTCACGGTTCCGCTGCGCAACGCCGTCCTCGCCGCAGCGGCGCTCGCCACCGGCGCCGCCGTCGGGTGGTGGATCAACTCGTTGTCGACGATGAGCGGCGAGTCCGGACCGACCGGGAACGTGCGCTACCTGGTCGAGCACTACTTCACGGGCTTCTCGACCGCACACCTTTCGAACGAGCTCCTGATCCCGTGGGGCGTCGCGCTCGTGGTGACGGCCGCGCTGGTGCTGCGCACGCTCGTCCAGCGCCTGCGCGAGAGCGACGGACGTCCCACCGCCCGACTCTTCCTCCCCTTCTTCGCGGCCGCGCTGCCGGGGCTCGCCTTCTTCCTCGTCTACGGCATTCCGACCAGCGGCGGGTACTTCGTGTCGCCGGTCGTGTTCCTCCTGGCGGGCGCCGCGGCGATCGGGCCCGACCCGCGGGGCGCGGCCCTCGTGCCGGTCGAGCGAGTGCGCGTCGCTGCGCTGGCACTGGGCATCGCCGCCGCCGGAGCGTTCGGTGTGCACGCCGTCCTGACCGCTCCCGCGCGGCTCGCGAACGAAGCGATCGGCGACGCGCGCTTCGACGCCGTTCGCGCGCTCGCGCCCGCGGGCGGCATCCTCGTCGGTGCCCACCTCGACCTGCAGCTGATCAACGGCCGCGATCCACGTTTCACGCACAGTGAAGTGGCCGAGGCGCTGACGCCCGCGATCCTCGGTGGTGCCCCGCCCGAGCGCTTCGCCCGCCGCTTCGCCCGGCTGGGAACCGAGATCGGCGCGAGTGGAACGACCATCGTGATCGACCGCGGGTGGATGGACCTCGCGGCGCAGTACCCGCCGTTCACTGCGTACATGCAGGCGATCGAGGCCGCGATCGGCGAGACGTACGCGCTCGAACCGGCGCAGTGGAACGGCCACCCGTACCTGGTCGGGAGGCCGCGGACGGGCGTCGCGAAGCCGCCCGGAGCTGAGGACGAGGTGGGCGGCGACTGAGCGTCGAACGCCACGCATCTCCTCCGTCCGGCCCCTACTCCATCCGATACGTCTCGTCCGTCGGCGTCAACGGGCGCTTCATCCACAGGGGCCGGCGCAGGCCACCAGGTCCGGGCGCGGGCTTCGTCAGCTCGAGCCACTCCTCGAAGACCGCGCGGCTCTTGGCCGTGTCCACGAAGATGTCGCCGTAGCGATCGCTCGCCTGCGCCGGTTTCACGTTCACGAGCTGGTGCCAGCACTGCATGCCGCTGACGGGGTCGGGTTGCACGCAGAAGGTGAGGTTCTGGTTCACACCGACCTCGTTCCACCACACGCGTTCGCTGTCGGGATCGGGGCTCGAGCTCGGGCCGGCGCCGCCCTTCTGACGGAAGCCGAACGTGGTGCCGTCGCGCACGATCTCGACCATCGAGCTGGCGCGCTTCTGGCCACCGACGTCCTGGAACTTGCGCCATCGGCCCACGTGGTGCGAGCAGCCGACGATGCCGGGGTGGATGCCTTCGGTCTCCCACACGCGCACGACGAAGTGACCGATGCGCGTCGCGACGCGCGCCAGTCCGCCGTCCGTGAGCCCGAGCAGTTCGAGGTCCTTCGGATGCACCCACAGAGGGTTCGTGTGGCTGATCTCCTGCAGCCACTTCGCGTTGCCCGAGCGCGTGTGGATCAGCGTGGGCAGGCGGAACGTCGGCAGGAGCACACGGTCGCCCGCGGGCTCGTCCAGGTGGCTGTGGTGCACGTGGCTCTGGATGTACCCGGGCACGCCGGCGCCTTCGTGACCCCAGGCCTCCATGTCGGGGACCCAGAACTCGAGTCGCCCGGTCGGCGTGCCGAAGCCGCGGCGGCGCGTGCCGTCCTCGGCTTCGAAACCGCCCTTCTCGACCACGTCGGCGAAGCGTCGCTGGCCCGCGTAGGGCACGTCGAACGCACCGAACTTGCGCATGTACCCGAGCGGGTCCAACTGGTGCTCGGCCGCGCGTTCGGCCAGTCCGGGCACGTTCGAGAACACGTCCCCGAAGTACTCGTCCATCGTCACCGGCTGGCCGGGACGCTGCTTACTCTCGAACCACTTGGCGATCCCGAGAGAGCCGTCCGGGTCGATGCGCCAGGTCAGGTCGATCCAGAACTCCGACTCCTCCCAGACCTGACCGGGGTTCGAGTCGTACGTGCGGTTCACGCGCTTGCCGTTGCGCTCGTCCATCACGCGATTGACCGGCTGGCGGAAGCCGATCCAACTGCCCGCGTGGGTCTCCTGACTCATCACGTCGTGGCGTTCGGACGCGACGCCCATCGGCAGCACGTAGTCGGCCCACTGCGCGGTCTCGGACCAGATCGGCGTCAGCGCCACGTGGCAGCCGATGCGGTTCTCGTCCTCGAGCATCTCGATCCACGTGCACCCGTCCGGATTGGTCCAGACCGGGTTGTAGACGCGCGTGAAGTAGACGTCGATCCTCGAGTCCTGGCGCTCCAGAAGGTGCGGCAGGATGAAGCTCATCTCGTAGTGCGCGAGCGGGTACTCGCGCGGCCAGTGGCGCTCGTTCCAGCGGCTGATCTTGGGCGGGTTCTCCGACGGCGTCGGCACGAACTTGTCCCAGCCGTTCGGGTTCACGCCGCCGGGCGTCCCCACCGACCCGGTGAGCACGTGCAGGAACACGAGGCTGCGCGCGATCTGCCAACCGCCCAGGTTCCCGCTCGCCGCGTTGCGCCACAGGTGACTCGTGAACCGGGAACCGGCGCGCTGGATCTCGTCGGCCAGCGCCGTGACCGTTCCGGCCGGGATGCGGCACTCGGTGGCGACGAAGTCGTCGGTGTAGCGCGCGTACATCGCGCGCGTCAGCTCGAGGAAGCGCTCGAAGGTGCCGGGGCCGTCGGCATCGGTGTCGTCGAGGTACTGCTTCCAGTTGGTCCAGGTCCGCACGTACTCGCGGTCGATCGCGGGCTTGCCGTCGAGCAGCGTGCCGTTCGCGTCGCGCTCGAGCAGTTCGCGGGCGATCCCGAGCAGGAGCGCCGCCTCGGTCCCCGGCCAGGAACTGATCCAGTGGTCGGCGTGGCTGGCCGTGTTCGACAGGCGCGTGTCGATCACCGCCAGGCGCATCCCCCCTTCCTTGGCGGACATGATCCGCTGGGCGTGGGGATTGAAGTAGTGGCCCGTCTCGAGGTGCGCGGACAGGAGCAGCGCGAACTTCGCCTCGCTGTAGTCGGGCGACGGGCGGTCGGCGTGGAACCACAGCGTGTAGCCGACGCGCGCCGACGCCGAACACACGTTCGTGTGGCTGTTGTGGCCGTCGATCCCCCAGGCCTGCAGCATGCGCAGGACGAAGTTGTCCTCGCCCGGACGACCGACGTGGTAGACGACCTCGTCCTGACGCTCCTCGAGGAACGCCTTGCGGATGCGGCCGCCGATGTCGTCCAGCGCCTCGTCCCAGGTGACCGGTTCGAACTGGCCGCTGCCGCGCGGACCGACGCGACGCAGCGGCGTCAGGATGCGCTCGGTGTCCTCGACCTGGTTGATCGTGGCCGGGCCCTTGGCGCAGGTCCGCCCGCGACTGCCCGGGTGCACGGGGTTGCCTTCGAACTTCTGCGTGCGGCCGGTCTCCTTGTCGACGTACGCGAGCAGGCCGCAGGCCGATTCGCAGTTGAAGCAGATCGTCGGCACCAGGCTGTAGTGCCGCTCGACCTTCTTCGGCCAGGCGTTCGCGTCGAGCTCGGTCCAGTCGTCCCAGCGTTCGGGCGGCGGTCCGACGCCGAGCTCCCAGGGACTGGTGCGCGTGGCGGGGCCGTTCGCTCCGTTCGTTCCGTTCGTGTTCGACATGGCAGTGGTCAGGAGATGGGCAGCGCCTGGCCGGCGCGCACGAACAGATCCTCTTCCGAGGCGACGCCGACGAGAGCGAGCAGCGCCGCCCCCACCGCGAGGAGCGGAACACCCGGGATCAGGCACAGGAGCACCGGCGCGGCGATCCCGAGTCCGACCCCGACCGCCCAGTGACGGAAGGCGAAGGGCCCGCGTTCGATCAGGGCCTGGACGCGGTGGTACTCGTGCTCGCGTCCCTTCGGCGCCAGGAAGCGCTCGGCGAGCATGAACGCGAGGTGCAGAGCGAGCCAACCGACGAGCAGCGTGCGCAACGTCTCGAGCTCGCCGCTCGGCAGGACGAGCGGCTCGACCAGGATCAGCACCGCGGTGCCGGCCAGACCCGCTTGGACGACGAGGTGCGCCCACAGTCCGCGACGCATCCACAGCACGCGGCCCTTGCTCTGTCCGAACAGCCAACCGGTGTAGCAGGCGGCGAGCGCGGCGAGGAGGCAGGTGGCGCCCGCGAGGACCGACAGCAGCGCGCCGGTGGGCACGAGGTCGAACAGTCCCAGCACGAGGCAGAGCGACGCGAGCGCGCCGTACCCCATCAGCAGGTACGTCCCCTTCACCAGCCACGACGAGAAGTTCGGTCGCAGGAGGATGTAGAGGAAGCGGTCGGGCCGCTTGAGGTCGAGCACGAGCAGCGCGCTGGTCGCGGTCAGGAACAGGAGCCCGATCGCGGCCGCCACGGCCAGTCCGGTCGCGCTCGGCATCGGCAGGAGACCGAAGAGCGCCGGCAGCAGCAGGGCGAGGAGCGCGCCGGCGGCGATCGACTTGGTGAGCAGGTAGCCCGAGATCTTCCACCCCCACAGCGCGGTGTGCTCGGCGTCGTAGGTGGTGCGCGGCACGCTGGCGGTCGCGGCGGCGCGCTGTTCCATCGCCGCGAACTCCGACGCCGCCATGTCCATGCCCGGACGGCGGTTCGACCACAGGTAGCCGCGGTCGTTCGTGGTCGCGGTCGGATCGAGGTTCTCGGCCGCCGCCGCCACGTAGTGCACGTTGGGCTTCGTCGCGGCCTCCGGCTTGCGCACGGTCGTCGCGCCGCCCGCGACGATCTTCGACACGACGCTGGTCGGGTCGTCGAAGTCACCGGGGACGATCGCCTCGGTCGGACACACGACGGCGCAGGCGGGCGCGAGGCCGACCTCGGTGCGGTGCGCGCAGAAGTGACACTTCTCGGCCGTACCGCTCTCGTCGTTGATGTACAGCGCGTCGTACGGACAGCCGTGCATGCAGCTCTTGCAGCCGATGCAGGCCTCCTTGTCGAGGTCGACGATCCCGTCGGCCAGACGCTTCTCGAGCGCCCCCGTCGGGCAGATCGAGACGCAGGGCGCATCGGTGCACTGGTTGCACCGCATGACGCTGAAGCTGCGCTTCACGCTCGGGAACTCGCCCTTCTCCGTGTACTTGACCCAGGTGCGGAAGGACCCGACCGGGACGTCGTTCTCCGACTTGCAGGCGACCGTACAGGCGTGGCAGCCGATACAGCGCGACTGATCGATGACGAATCCGAGTTGCATGCGGGGGGAGCGCGGACGGGGTTCGCGGGACCGTCGAACCGGACGCCTAGGCGTGCGGGGCGACGAGTTGGGCAGGCTGGGCCGGATCGAGGGCGCCGGCCGAAGGGTGCTGCTCGAACGGCACCACCTCAGGGCGGGGCGATCCGAGGCAGCGGTCCTGGGAGGCGTGGATGGTAGCGCGGTCGGGAGCGTGGGATCGGACTCCGCGCCCGAGCGGACGGAACACGAGCGGCAGGAATGCGAAAGCGCGCGCGCTCAGCAGGAGACCGCCTGGTCCTGGGAGAAGACGGTGCGTCGGTGTTCACCCCCCGGCACGCGTGCGCCCGGCAGCGCCAGACACTCGACGAGGTGCGCACCAGCGGCGACCACGGCACCGTCCATGACGACACAGCGCTCGAGGCGCGCTCCGTCGCCGACGATCGCTCCGGGCGCCGTGAAGCCGTCCAGTCCCCGCGACGTCATCACGTGCAGGTTGAGGTCGAGCAGGTCGGCCGGCAGCGACAGGTTCAGGTCGCGCTCGACGACCGGCGCGGGCAGCAGCTTGTAGCCGTTCTCGATGAAGATCTGGATCGCGTCGGTCAGCTCGTACTCGTCGCGCAACGCGGTCCGCGGCGTGCGGCGGATCGCGTCGAAGACCGTCGTGTCGAACAGGTACAGACCACAGCCCTTGAGGTTCGTGGACGGATGGCGCGGCTTCTCGACGACGCGCGACACGAAGCCGTCCTCCCCCACGGCGACCGTGAAGTTGCGGCGCAGGGCTTCGGGATCCGGTTCGGGCTTGACCGCCAGGACGCCGCTCACGCCGTCCTGCCGGAACATCTCGAGCATCGAGTCCAGGTTCGTCGTCTCGAAGAAGATGTCGCCGAGGAACAGGAGGAACGGGCGATCCACGTGCCGCTCGAGCTGGGCCACCGCGTGCGCGATGCCGAGCATGCTCTCCTGCTCGACGTAGCTGAGCCGCACGCCCAACTTCGAGCCGTCGCCGAGCGAGGTCACGATCTCGTGCCCCAGGTGGCCGATCACGATCGTGATGTCCTTCACCCCCATCGCCCGCATCGACTCGATCTGCCAGACCATCAACGGCTTGTCGAGGACGGGCAGGAGCGGCTTGGGGAAGGTGTGGCTGAAGGGGCGGATGCGCGTCCCCTTGCCGGCGGCCAGGATCACGCCGACCACGTCGGACCGTTCGTTCGAGTTCATCGCGGTGAGAGGTTCCGGTCGGAGTGCTTGAGTGTGGAGCGAATCGTGGCGCGGGCCAGGTGCGCCCGTGCCCGTTCGAGTCGAGAGGTGCGTCGGTGGAGCGAGTTCAGGGCGCCGGTGCGTCGGGCAGGTACTGCTCGACCTTCGCGACGTAGCCGGCGGCGCTGCGCAGGATGTCCTGCACCTGTTCGTCGCTGACCTCCTTGACGATCCGCGCCGGGACGCCGACCACCAGCGAACGCGGCGGGATCACGGCGCCCTCCTTCACGACGGCACCGGCGGCCACGATCGACTCGTCGCCGATCTCGCAGCCGCCGAGCAGGATCGCGCCCATCCCGATCAGGCAGCGGTCCCCCACCCGCGCGCCGTGCAGCACACAGCGGTGACCCACCGTCGTGCGCACGCCGATGCGGTTCGGCACACCGGGATCGGCGTGCACCATCGTGAGGTCCTGGACGTTGCTCTGTTCGCCGACGACGAGCGCCGCGTCGTCGCCGCGCAGGACGGCTCCGAACCAGACGCTGGCGCGCGCCCCGAGCGTGACGTCACCCGTCAGCGTCGCGTTCGCCGCGCGCCAACCGCCGCCTTCGACGGGGAGCATCAGGCCTCGGCGCGGGAACTGGGTCACGGTGGATGCTTGGCCGAATTCGGTGGGGATGGACGGCGAACGGACGCGTCGAGTGCGACCGTTCGTGGGGCCCGGACAGCGCTACAGGGGCGTCCAGGCGCCCGACGCACCGTCCAGGTGGAGCGCTGCGACGAGGACCGCGCCATTGTAGAGGGCGTGCAGCACGACGCAGGGCAGGACGCGCTGGGTGCGCAGCCGCAGCTGTCCCGCGAGAGCACCGAGCACGAGCTGCGCGCCCAGTGCCCCGACGCCGCCGACGCTGGCGCCGAAGAGCGCGCACAGCCAGATGCCGCCGCGTTCGGAGAAGTTCTGCGCGAGGAGCGGGAGCAGGAAGCCGCGGAAGTAGAGCTCGAACACGAGCGGCAGCCCGACCAGCACGAGCGCCAGCGCGACGGGGTCTCCGCCCAGCGCGGCCGCGGCGGTGCCTGCGAGCGGATCGGCGCCGACGACCCGCGCCCAGACGAGGCCCACGCCCAGAACGGCGGGCGCACCGAGCACCAGCAGCGCCACGGCCGCCGCGTGGTCGCGCGGTCCGCCGGGGCCGGTGAGCCCGAGCGCGCGCCAACCTTCGGGATGGAGGGTGCGCGCGGCGTGCCAGGCCACGACGAGCGCCGCGGTCAGGCCCGCCGGAATCGCCCAGCGCTCGGCGACGTCGGGTGCCGCGAACGCCGAGACCGCCCAGCCGACCGCGGCGGCGACGAGCACCGAGACCAGCGCCTGCGCGAAGCCCCAGCGGGCGAAGAAGACGTTGCGCCCGGGTCGGATGGCGTGCAGTGCACGATCCGCGATCGGCACGAGACAGAGCGCCGCGGCCAGCAGCACGAGTCCCGTCACCAACTCGGGCGACAGGGCTCCCTGCGACCCCGCGGCCTGCGTCGCTCCGGCCCCCTCCTGGAGCGCCGGAAGAATGGCGTCGCTGGGGTTCACGCGTCGTGCGCTCCGCTCTGGCTCGCGGTGCCCGATCCGGCGATCCGGCCGTCCATCGGCGACGACGCGTTCGCGTACAGCCGCCGCGGGATCCGTCCGGCCAGGTAGGCCTGGCGACCGGCGACGACCGCGTGGCGCATGGCGACGGCCATCCGCAGCGGGTCGTCCGCCGAGGCGATCGCCGTGTTCAGCAGCACGCCCTCGACCCCCAGTTCCATGGCGAAGGCCACGTCGCTCGCCGTGCCCACACCGGCGTCGACGATGACCGGCACGTCGACGAGCTCGCGCACGATGTGGATCGCATTGGGGTTCAGCACCCCTTGGCCGGAACCGATCGGCGAACCCGCGGGCATGACGCAGGCCGCGCCCGCTTCGGCCAGGCGCACGGCCAGGCGCGGATCGTCGGAGGTGTAGACGAAGACGCAGAAGCCGTCGTCGGCCAGGCGCCGCGTCGCTTCGAGCGTGCCGATCGGATCGGGCAGCAGCGTCTTCTCGTCGCCCAGGACCTCGAGCTTCACGAGCGGCGTGTCCAACAGGTCGCGACTGAGCTGCGCCGTGCGGATGGCCGACTCGGCGTCGAAGCACCCCGCCGTGTTGGGCAGGATCGTGTAGCGCGAGCGATCGATGTGGTCGAGCAGGCTCTCGCCCTTGCTCGGGTCGAGGTTCACGCGCCGCACCGCGACCGTCACGCAGTCGCTGCCGGACAGCTCGAGCGCGAGACGCGTCTGTTCGAACGAGGCGTACTTGCCGGTGCCGACCAAGAGGCGCGACGCGAATCGGTGTCCGCGGACGACCAGGTCGTCGTCGCGCGTGGCGGCCGCTTCGGCGGCCTCGATGGAGCTGGGCTGGGTCATGGAACGTCTCGTCGGTGCTGTGCGGGAGCCTGCGCCGGAGCGAACCTGGCGCGGCCTCGAGTGGCTCTGTTCTGGGGTGGCGCCGTTCTTCCGTTCGCGTCGACCGGCCGTGGCGCCGCGCCGGTCCGAAGGCTGTGTTCGCGGCGCGCCGGCCGGCGGAGGTGGCCTCCGCGAACGGACCCGGCGTTCGCGCCCGGCTCAGCCGCCGCCCACCAGGGTGACCAGTTCGACCGCGTCGCCGGACTCGAGCACGTGCTCGGTGCGACGGGTCCGCGGAACGAGGGCGCCGTTGACCTCGACGGCGACCAGTTCGGGGCGCAGTTCGAGCAGGTCGAGCAGCTGCGCGACGGTGGTGCCGACTGCGACCTCGCGCTCGGTCCCGTTGACGCGGACGGCGAACGTGCCGTCCGTTCGTCCGTGCTGTTCGTCCTGCCGACCGTTCATCGCTCTCGTCGCACGCCTTGCGATAGCGCGGCGCCGCTCAGACCACGCGCAGGAACGCGCACTTGAGGTAGTTGCTCTCCGGCAGCGCGAGGCTGATCGGGTGGTCGTGGGCCGCCCCGGCCAGGTGCAGGAGGTAGGCGTCGCGCTGGGCGTCGCGCGCGGACTCGGCCAGGATGCGTTGGAACGTCTCGCGACCGATGGCGAAGCTGCACGAGGCGGTCACCAGGTGTCCGCCCGTCTCGACCAGGTGCATGGCGCGCACGTTCAGCTCGCGATAGCCGCGCTCGGCGCCCTGGACCTCCTTGCGGTTGCGGGCGAAGGCCGGCGGATCGACGACGACGAGGTCGTACTTCTCGTCCTCGGAAGCGCGGCGGCGCAGGTCGTGCATCGCGTTGGCCTTCGCGAACGTGATGCGGTCCGAGACGCCGTTCAACTCGGCGTTGCGCAGCACGCGTTCCTCGCAGGCGGCCGACTGGTCGAGGCAGAGCACCTGCTCGGCTCCGCGGCGCGCGGCCTGGATGCCGAAGAGTCCGTCGTAGCAGAAGGCGTCGAGCACGCGCCCCTCGGAGCCGGGCATGATCGTGGCGTAGGAACCAGCGATCGCGCGGTTGTCGCGCTGGTCCAGGTAGTGCCCGGTCTTGTGCCCGTTCACGAGGTCGACCTCGTACACGAGTTCGTCCGGTTCCTCGACGCGCAGGAGTCCGTCGATCTCACCGCGCACCCATTCGACGCGTGGCTCGAGCTGTTCCAGTCGGCGCACGCCCGAGTCCGAACGATCGAGGATCGCGCGCGGCTCGAAGGGCAGGACCTCGCAGACCAACTCGATCAGGAAGTCGCGCAGGCGGTCGCTGCCCTGACAACCGCTCTGCACGACGAGCACGTCGGCGTAGCGGTCCACGACCAGACCGGGCAGGTGTTCGGAGTCGCCCGAGATCAGGCGGCAGGTGCCGTTCGGCTCGAGCAGACCCAACATGTCCCGGGTCGCGATCGCGCGTTGCACGAGCTCGAGCCAGAAGGCGCGGTTCGGCTGCTCCGCCCGGCGCGAGACCAGACGCACGGCGATACGCGACGCGCTCGAGTACAGACCCCAACCGAGCGGTTCCTCGTTGGGACCGAAGATGGGTGCGAGCTCGCCCGGTTGGGCCTCGGCCTGCGCCAGATCGTCCGCGTAGATCCAAGGGTGTCCGCCCTGGACCCAGCGACGTCCCTTACCTGTTGTGACGATGCGTGCCATATCGAGCCGGACACGGTAGCGCCACTTTCGAGCGGCTCCTACGACGGATCGTCCGAAGTGGCCGCGGGTCGAGCGCGCGAGCCGGCGTCACCGCGCACAGGCCTGGGCGGGTGGTCCCCAACCGCGACGCCGGTCGTCGACGCGTCGATCCGTTCCTCGCTCCCCCGCCCGGACGGACACGACCATCCGGCACCCGCGTTCGCGTCGGCCCGCTCGTGTCGGCCGGTCCGCGGCCTCGATCTGCGCGGCCTCGTTCTCGCGGCCACGTGTTCGAGGCACGGCGAGCGAGTCACCGCGACCGGATCCCGACGCTTCACCCGCCGCCCGCGAACGACGCGAGCAGCGCGTCGAAGCGCGGATCCTGCGCCAGTTCGGCCAGGTCGGGATCGTCGCGGGCCCACTCGGCCTGGCGCGCGCGAGCGCCGCGACTGGGCAGCTGTTCGAGAGCCCGCTCGAGGTGCACGAGCGCTCGATCCGCATCGCCGAGCAGCGCCAAGGTGCACGCGATGTTGTACTCGAGCTCGGGTGCGGGCGTCACGCCGGCCAGGGCGAAGCGCGCCTCCTCGACCCTTCCCGCGCGCGCCGCGTAGCAGGCCCGTAGGACGCGCATGAACTCGTCCTGGCGCAGCTCGAACGCCTGGTCGAACCAGTCCTTCGCCGCGTCGAAGTCGCGCAGGCGCACGTTCGCGTTCACGGCCAGGGAGACGAGCACCTGCGAACGCAGGTCGCGCGTGCGCGCCAGGTCGGCCGCGAGCCGGCGCCGTTGGAACGGATCGATCGCCGCCAGCTGCAGCACCCCGATGCGACCGGCCTCGAGTTCCGAAGCCCGCTGCACGAGTTCGTTCTCGAGCGCGACCAGACGCGTGAGTGCGTCGCGCAGCTCGCGCTCCGCTCCGGCGCCGTCGCCCAGGTCCGTGTGCGCGGCGCCCGCGGCGAGCGCAACGCGCGCGTTGAACCAGGCGCTGAGCGAACCGGTCGGCGCGTTCGGAGCGCCCTCGAGATCGCGGCGTACGGCGAGCGCATGGGCCAGTGCGCCCTCGCTGTCGCCCACACCTCGCAGGTCCGACGAGTGACCGAGCGCCGTGATCGCCGGGTCGCGGTACTCGAGCAAGGGCGTGAACCCGCGCTCCGCGTCCGTGCCGATCTTCTCGAGCAGGCTCTGTTCGACGCGCTGCCACAGGGCGCGGTTCTCCGCCTGGAGGCGATCCTGCACGCGGTACGAGACGCGCTCCAGATCGGCGATACGCAGCCCCTGCAGCAGTTCGAGGCGCTCGGGATCGGCCAGCGGGTCGCGCAGACGAGCGGGCAGGGCCGCGACGCGGTGCGGTCCGTCGTCGAGCGTCCCGACGAACCCCGGCAACTCGGTCCCGGTCACCGCGGCGAGGGCCAGATAGGTCCGGCCGTGCACGGCGAGCCAGTGGTCGGCCGCTTCGCCGCGCGCGCGCGGATCGACGAGCGCCGCGGGGGCCGAACCGCGCGCGAGCACCGCTTCGAGGTTCGACACGAACAGGTCCGCGTCGCCGCGCAGCGCGACCAACTGCGCGTTCAGCGCGGCGACGTGCACCGCGCGCGCGCGTTCGAGCAGTTCGGGGTCGAACGGATCGGTGCCCGCGGCGACGCGCGCGAACACGTCGAAGATGCGCACCGCAGCCAAACGCTGGTACAGGTCGGCCGCGGCGGCGGCGCGCCCGGCTTCGCGCCGGAACGGCCGCGGCCCCTGGTCGGGACGCAGACGCAGCGCGCCCTCGAGAACGGCTTCGGCGCGCTCGATTCGTCCGCGCGCCGCGTCGGGGTCGCCGCCGACGAGCAACGCGGCCGCTTGGTACGCGAGCCCGGCCGCGGTCTCGCGCGCACCGGCGACGCCGGGCGTGAAGCGGTGGCGCCGCTCGAGTCGTTCACCGGCGGCGAGCGCGCGCGGCGGTGCACCGTCCTCGGCCAACGCGCGGCGAGCCACCGCGTGGTCGAGCGCATCGGCCGACCAGCCCGCGTCGGACAGACCGTCCAGGAACGCTTCGGCCGCGTCCGGTCGGCGCAGACGGTCCCACTCGGCCAGGGCCGCGTCGAGCGCCCGGGCCGCGGCGGTCGCGAGCTTCTCGTTCGCGCTCGCACCGAAACCGGCCAACACCCGTGCGCCGACCCGCGGCGGCGTGGCGCCCCGCCCGAGCGCGGCGCCGTAGCCACCGATGAGGACCTCGAGCGTGTTCGGATCGTCGATGGCCGAAGGCGCTGCGGCGGCGGCCGACTCGACCAGGGCGGCGAGCTCGGAGATTCCCGCGCGCAGGCGCACGAGCGCCGTGGCCGCCACGAGTGCCTCGTCGGAGCGCGTGGAGGCGCGCTCGGCCAGGACGTCGGCCGCGGCCGGATCGTCCAGGGTGCCGAGGGCTTCGAGGGCGGTGCGGCGCACGGCGGCGTCCGTGTCCCGGCGGGCCGCGTCGGCCAGGCGCTCGATCCGCTCGCCGAGCCGCTCGGACCCCAGGTCGACCCGCCCGAGCCCCTCGAGGGCCAGGGCGCGCACGGCCGCGTCGCCGTCGGTGGCGAGCGCGAACAGCGGACCGATCGCCACGGGACGCCCGAGGGTCGCGGCGAAGCGGGCGAAGGCCCGGCGCCCGAGGGACGTCGCGGGTGCGGGGGCACGAAGGGCCGCGGCCGCCGTGTCGGGATCGGCGGCGAGCAGGGCCGCGAGCGCCGCGCTGCGCCCCGCGGGATCGCCGGCTCGATCCAGTTCGGCCACCAGGGCCAGGGCCCGCTCGTCGCGGACGGCCGCCGAAGCCGAGCCCCCCCGCTCGGTCCCCGGCGCGGGCTCTCGGGCACCCAGCTGCACCGCGAGCAGGGACGCCACCAGCACCACCGCCGCGAGCCCCAGCGGACCGCGGACGGTGTGCGGCGCGGGCGATCCGCTCCACCCTTCGACCGGGCCGCCCATCAGGCCCCGTCCGCGGGGTTCGAATCGCTCGCGTCGGCCCCGCCCTCGTCGCGCGCGGCCCGGCGGGCGGCGCTGCGGTCCACCTGGTCCTGCTCCTCCTTCTGGGCGCGTTCGAGGCGGTACTCGAGCGCGCGGCGCGTCAGCCCCACCGCCCGGGCGGCCGCGCTCACGTTCCCGCGCTGCTGTTCGAGGGCCTCCTCGATCATCGCGACCTCGAGATCGGCGCTGGAGACCCCCGACGCGATGGCCTCGCGGGCGATGCGGCGCTCCTCGCCGACGAGGCCCTCGGTGAGGAAGTCGAACTCGGACGCTTCGATCGGTCTGCCGGCGGGCCCCAGGGCGCAGACGCGCTCGAGGGCGTTCTCGAGCTCGCGCACGTTGCCGGGCCAGGGGTGCGCGGCCAGGCGTTCGAGGGCGGCGGGCGTGAGGGTGCGCGGCGCGACCTTGGCCCGGGCCGCCCGGCGCTGGACGGCGCCGGTCACGAGTTCGGGCAGCTCGTCCGGACGGGCGCGCAGAGGCGGCACGTGGACCACGACCACCGCCAGCCGGAAGTAGAGGTCCTCGCGGAAGCGGCCGCTGCGGACCAGCTGCCGCAGATCGGCGTTGGTCGTGGCGCACAGGCGCACGTCGATCGGTTCGGCGGCTTCGGAGCCCACGGGCTCGACCACCCGCTCCTGGACCGTCCGCAGCAGCTTGACCTGCAGTTCGAGCGGCAGGAGGTCCACGTCGTCGAGCACGAGGGTGCCGCCCTGGGCGCGCCGGAAGGCCCCCGTCCGGTCGCGGACCGCGTCGGTGAAGGCGCCGCGCACGTGCCCGAAGAGTTCGGACTCGATCAGGCTCGGAGTGAGGCTGCCCAGGTGGACCCCCACGAACGGCCCCCCGCGACGGGCCCCGAGACCGTGGAGCGCGGCGGCGGCGCGCGTCTTGCCGGAACCGCTCTCGCCGGTGAACAGCACCGTGGCGTCCGATCCGGCGGCGCGCTCGAGCTGCTGCTGGAACTCCGCCTGGGCCGAGTGGGTCCGGGAGCTGGCCACGGCCGCGGAGCTGTGGCCGTCGTCGCGTCGATCGGGGGCGGCGGAGGACATTGGGAGCGTCGCGAGCGGACGCGCCGACGCGCGTTGACTCACCAACGTATCTATAGCAGACTACGGGGCCTCGGACGGGGTTCCGAACTCCCACGGAGTGGGTCACGGACTCCCGGACGAGCCTTCCACACGCCGCCCACACACCGGTGGCAGACAACTCGAACCGACGGCAGAACCGACGGCTCGCCCCGGCACTCGACCTCCCTCGAGTGCCATGGGAACGAGCCGAACGCGGTCGAGCCGAAGGCCGTCGACGAGCCCGAAGTCCCACGCGCCGCACGCTCCCACCAGCGTTCTGCGCGCGCGGAACGACGGTCGCCCTTCACCTGCTGCGGATCCCCCTCGAGCTCCCGCCGCGACACCGCACCGCGCACCAGCGTGCACGCCGACGTCGCCGCGCCGCGCTCACCGTCGCACGCCGATCACGGCGCGCACGAGTCGGGGATCCGTGCACGTTCGGGGCACTCGCAGGCCGTGCCTCGGCAGGCACCGCCGTCGAACGAACGCCGTCGACCGAACGCCGTCTCCCAACCACGCCCCACAGCCTCCACAGCGATGAACACCGAAGAGCTGATCCGGATGATCGACGCGATCCATCGGTCGCGCGAGATCCCCAAGGACACTCTGTTCGAGGGGCTCGAAGAAGCCATCGGTGCGGCCGTGAAGAAGCGCCTCGGCGCCGGTGACGACCTGGTGGTGACGATCGACCGCACGACGGGCGACATCACGGTCGAGGACGACGAGGGCGAGTACGAGCTCGACCTGGCCGTGCTCGGTCGCATCGCCGCCCAGGCCTGCAAGCAGGCCATGATGCAGCGTTTCCGCGAAGCCGAGCGCGACCGCATCTACGACGACTACGAAGCGCGCGTGGGCCAGCTGGTGAACGGCACCGTCCAACGCTTCGAGAGCGACGCCCTGGTGGTCAACCTCGGCAAGACCGAGGCCTACCTGCCGCGCGAGGAGCGCGTGCGCGGCGAGACCTTCTCGACCGGCGACCGCATCCGCGCGATCGTGCTCGAGGTCCGCAAGGACGGTCCGCGCGTGCGCATCATCGTCAGCCGCTCGCACCCCGACCTGGTGCGCAGCCTGTTCGAGCTCGAGGTCCCCGAGGTCGCCGACGAGATCATCGACATCAAGCGCGTCGTCCGCGAACCGGGCTACCGCACCAAGATGGCCGTCCTGTCGTCCGATCCGAAGATCGACCCGATCGGCGCCTGCGTCGGCGTGCGCGGCAGCCGCATCAAGGCCGTCATCGACGAGCTGCGCGGCGAGCGCATCGACATCATCAAGTGGAGCGACTCCCTCGAGACGCTCATCATGAACGGCCTCAAACCGGCCGAGATCAACATCGACAACATCTACGCCGACGTGGACCGCCACTCGGCCACGGTGATCGTCGACGAGGACCAGCAGTCGCTCGCCATCGGCAAGCGCGGACAGAACGTCCGTCTCGCCAGCCGCCTGTGCGGTTGGGACATCGACATCAAGACGCGGGCCGAGTACGAGGCCGACCTGCTCGCCGCCGACGGTGGCGCGTCCCTGGGCGACGCAGACGGTGACGACGACTCGACCCAGATGGCGGACGACGGCTCCGTCGACGACGATTCCACGACCGACCACCAGCTCTCCGCGAGCGAAGCTGAGGCCTCCGTGGCCAGCAGCGCCACGGGCAGCGGCGAGGACGATTCCATGAACAGCAACACCGAGACCGTCCGCGCCGGGGATGACCCCGAGCGCGAGTCGAACGCCTGACATGGGCGCTTGGCAGCGTCACCCCGGGTGAGTGCCGGCCGGTTTCGGTCGGTCACCCACTCGAACCAAAGACCCACCGAACCCGACCGCGACGGCGCGCGATGACCATCGCGACGCCAACACAGGCGCATCCATCGCGCCACACTCACCCCCGGACCACACGTGACGAAGAAGCGCGTTTACGACCTCGCCAAGGACTACGGCATGAAGGGCCAGGACCTGGCCGCCATGCTCCGTGACTGGGGTTTCTCGGTGAAGAGCCACATGTCGGCTCTCGCGGAGTCGGATCTCCTCGTGATCGAGGGGCGCCTGGCCGCCAACGGCTACGGCTCGTCGACGGACCAAGGTCCCAAGGAGGACGAAGCGGCCCTCGGTGGCCTGATCGTCCGCCGCAAGAAGAAGAAGGTCGAGCCCCCGGCCGAGGAGCCCACGGCTCCCGCCGCCAGCGAGGAGGCCGAGCCCGAGCCGGCTGCCGCCGTCGAAGTGGCTCCGACGCCGCAGCCGACGGCTCCGACGCCACAGCCCGCCGCCCCCGCGGCCGAGCCGGCCGTCGACGCCCCGGCGCCGGCCGCTGCCGAGGCGCCCGCCGAGGCACCCGCCGAGGCACCCGCCCCGGCCGAGGCAGCGGCTGCCGCCGCAGCGCCAGCCGCTGCACCGACCCCCGAGCCCGCGGCCGCGGAACCCGCCGCCGCGCCGGTCGCCGAGGACGCGCCCGAGCGCCCCGCTCCCACCGCCAGCCCGTCGGAACCGGCCGCAGTCGAACCGACCGCGCCCGCTGCGAGCGACGGCGACGGTGGAACCGACGCACCGGTCGCCGCTCCCGCCGCCGCGAAGCGCGTCGCGCCGAAGGAGGTCGAAGAACCGACCCCGCGCGGGGCCGACGGCAAGGAAGTGGTCCGGCCGAACGACACCCGCCGCGCGGGCAAGGTCGTCGGCTTCATCGACCTCTCGAAGGTCCAGGCCAACCAACCGGCGCGCCGCGAGTCCCGCCGACTGCAGTCGCGCGACGACGGCGCCCTGTCCTCGGTCCAGCCCACCATGGGCAAGGGCCGCAAGCCCCTCGGTCGCGGTGGCGACGCCGCGCGCGGCAACCTCACCGCCGCCGAGCTGCGCGAACGAGAGGGCCAACGCTTCCTGCGCCGCGCCAGGCCCCAGATGGGCGGCGGTGGCGCACGTGGAGGCCGCGGAGGTCGCACCGGCGGACGCTCGCGCAGCGGCCCGTCGATCTCGCCCCACTCGGGCGGGCAGGTGAAGGTCGAGGCGCCGGTCACGGTCAAGAAGCTCGCCGACGCCCTCGCCATCAAGCAGAACGAAGTCCTGCGCAAGGCCTTCGACATGCTCGGATTCGGCGCCGTGAACATCAACTCGGTGCTCGACGAGGACACGACGATCCTCCTGGCCGAGGAGTTCGACGTCGAACTCACGGTCACCCAGGAGGTCGCCGCCGAGGAGGCCCTCTTGACCGAACTGCGCGAGACGCGCGTGTCGGTCGAGGACGAGCACCTCACGGTGCGCTCCCCCACCGTCGCGATCCTCGGGCACGTGGACCACGGCAAGACCACGCTGATCGACAC
Source organism: Rohdeia mirabilis (assembly GCA_007750655.1). GTDB lineage: Bacteria > Planctomycetota > UBA1135 > UBA1135 > Rohdeia > Rohdeia mirabilis. The sequence continues at coordinate 2,251,882 of CP036290.1, read as the reverse complement.
GATCCGCCGCAGCACGATCGCCGGTGGCGAGAGCGGTGGCATCACCCAGCACATCGGCGCCTACCAGGTGCACACCGCGGCCGGACACGCCGTGACCGTCGTCGACACGCCCGGTCACGCGGCGTTCACGTCGATGCGGGCCCGCGGTGCGAAGGCCGTGGACATCGTGGTCGTGGTCGTGGCCGCCGACGACGGCGTCATGCCCCAGACCGAGGAAGCCATCAACCACGCCAAGGCGGCCGGCACGCCGATCGTCGTGGCGATGAACAAGATGGACAAGCCGGAGGCCAATCCGGACAAGGTCAAGCAGCAGCTCGCTTCGATCGACCTCTTGCCCGAGGACTTCGGTGGCCAAGTAGCCGTGATGCCGGTCAGCGCGCTCAAGGGCGACGGCATCGACGCGCTGCTCGAACGCGTGTTCCTCGAGGGCGAACTGCTCGAACTGCGCGCCCACAACGAGGGCGCCGCTTCGGGCGTGGTGCTCGAGGCCGAGGTCCAGAAGGGACGCGGCATCGTGGCGCACCTGTTGGTCCAGGACGGTTCGCTCGAGAAGGGCAACGTCATCCTGGCGGGCGAGGGCTACGGGCGCGTGCGCTCGATCCACGACGACCACGGCAACGAGATCCAGACCGCTGGACCGTCGCGCCCGGTCGAGGTCACCGGCCTGACCAAGCTCCCGGGCATCGGCGAGTACTTCCACGTGGTGCCCGATCTGCAACGGGCCAAGGAGGTCGCCGAGGAACGCGAGCGCTCGATTCGCATGAACTCCCTGGCCGAACGCCGGTCGGTGAACAGCGAGAACCTGTTCGACGCCGTCGCCGAGCAGGCCCGCAAGCAGATCAACCTGATCGTGAAGGCGGACGTGCAGGGTTCGGTCGAGGTCATCAAGAGCCAGATCGCCGAGCTGACCCACGACGAGGTCGAGGTCCGCGTGCTGCACTCCGGTGTGGGCGCCGTGACCGAGAGCGACGTGGACCTGGCCGTCACCTCCGACGCTCTCGTGGTCGCGTTCCACGTGGGCTCGGACACGAAGGCCCGCCAGGCCGCCGATCGCGGCAACGTGACGATCAAGACGTACCGGGTCATCTACGAGATGTTGGACGACGTGCGCACCCTCATGGAGGGCAGCCTCACGCCGGACATCGTCGAAGAGATCACCGGCCACGCCGAGATCCGCGTCATCTTCAGCTCGTCCAAGATCGGCAACATCGGTGGCTCCCACGTCATCGACGGCAAGATCCACCACGACAGCCACGTCCGACTGCTGCGCGACGGCAAGGTGGTCTTCACCGGCAAGATGGGCTCGTTGCGCCGCGAGAAGGATGCCACCAAGGAGGTCCGCGAGGGCTTCGACTGCGGCATCGTGATCAAGGGCTACAACGACATCCGACAGGGCGACGTCGTCGAGGCCTTCCGCCTCAAAGAGGTCAAGCGCACGCTGTAGCGAAAGGACGCGCGGCGGCGGTCGGGTGCCCTGCATCCGGCCGTCGCCGAGCAGCTGGTGGTCGTCGAACGGACCCGGGCCGGGCCAATGGTCCGGCCGCGCTCGAGTTCGCTCCGGACGGTGAGCCTCTCGGACGGTGAACTCCTCGGACGGTGACCCCTTCGGGACGACGACCGGCCCGAAGAGCGCGCTGTGCCGGTGAACCCGGTGACGCGCGCGGCAGCACCTCGACGCAGCACACCCACGTCGGCGCCGGACGGCCGCTCCTCCCATGACCAATCCCCGAACCATCGCGCGGCTCGAGTCGCGCATCCTCGAACGCGCCGCGCACTGCGTCGAGTTCGAGCTCGCGGACCCGCGCATCACACTCGTGACCCTCACGGGTTGTGAGTTGACGAACGATCTCGCCTCGGTCCGCATCAAGTACTCCGTGATGGGCTCGGACGCCGACCAGCGTCGCACCCACCGGGCCCTCGAGGACGCCGCCGGCTTCGTGCAGCGTCAGGTGGGGCGCGTCCTGCGCACCCGGCGCATTCCGCGCATCACCTGGATCTTCGACGAATCGGTGCGTCTGGCGGCCGAGATGGACGCCGCGATCCGCGCCGCGATCGCCCGCGACGAAGCCATCAAGTCCGGCGCCATCGAGGACTCCGACGCGGACGCCGACGAGGACGGGGTCTGGAGCGATCCCGATCACCTCGACGCGCGCACGGCGGACCAGCTGGCCGAGGACGAGTACCAGGAGTTCCTGGACGAACGCCGGGACGAACCGGCGGACTGAACGCGTCGGACAGCGCGCGGCCCACGCGCGCACGGCGCGTTCCGAAGCGGCGGTCGCAGCCACGACGGGCCCAGCCACGCTCCGAGCAACGGCCACACGCGAGAAGGGCTCCTCACCGCAGCGGTGAGGAGCCCTTCTGCGCTTCGGCGAGCGCCGTCGCAAGGCCGTTCCGGGGTCGCCCGTCGCGCCCCCGGACCCTGGCCGTCAGCGCACGACTTCGATCTCGAGGCGCGTCCCGGTCGGCCCGAGGTCGCCGAAGACGAGTTGGCCGTCCGCCGTGTTGCGGGTGCCGTTGAAGAGCGTCGTGTCGAGTTTCCAGCGCTCGATCGCGGTCACCAGGCCGCCACGCATCGTGAGCTCCGACGTGACGGAGCGCTGGTGGCTCCCCTCCGCGGTCACCGCCAGTCCGTCGCCACTGCGCTGGACCCGCAGCGTCAGCGCCGCACCCTCGACGATCGGAGCCGTGACGGTCGCTGCCGACGCCACGTTCTCCGCGACCTCCACATCGACACCGACCAGACGCAGGACTTCCGTGGTGTCGACGACCGTGCACGTGGAGCCGATCGCGACCGGGAACGTGAAGCGCGTCAGGACCTCGTCGCCGCGGACGATCCGACCGCGCAGGGTGACGGCGTCCTTGTCGGGCGCGAAGACGGCGACGAGCGCTGCGGTTCGTTCGGCCACCGCCTGCACCACGTCGGCTTCGAAGTCGGGGCGCAGCACGAACGTCCCGTACAACGGGCCGACCGTCCAGATGTGTTCCATCGCGCGCTCGACCTGCTCGTAGCGCGCGAAGGCCTCGTCGTACTCGCTCTCCACGTTCATCCAGTCCCTCCCGAGGTCGTACACGCTCGAGAACAGACCCTCGTAGAGAGCGTCGTAGTCGTCACCCACCAGCCCTGTCACGGCGAGGTTGCCGGCCCAGTCGGACGGGTCCGCCTGCAAGGCCGAGGCCGGCGCGATCGATCCTTCGAGATCGACTCGATGTCCGAAACCACGGGGGCGCAGCGCGGCACCGAGGTGGACCTGGGTCGCGTCCCCCAGCCGGCGCACGATCGAACTGTCGCCGCCGACGGACCAGACCATGGTGACGTCGAGCATGTCGCCGTCGCTCTCGATCATGACCAGTGCCTTGCCGTCGGGCACGAAGGCGTCCGTGGTCAGGGCGCTCGTGTGCAGCGTCGTCCCCGACTCGAACTCTCCGCCATCGATCTCCGCCCCACCCTCGAGTCGGACGCGCAGGCGGGCCTGTCGTCCTTCGTTGGTCGGGACGATGTCGCGGTTCGTCAGCGTCGCAGCCACGTACCAGCCGCCGTTGCCGGGCGCGGCGCGCAGGCGTCCCTCGAGGCCCGTCGACAGCGTACGCAGGTAGGGACGGTTCGCGGCGACCCCGCTCGCGATCTCGGTGTCCACGCCGAAGACCACCGACTCGATGCGCGTGGTCCCGAAGAGTGCGTCGTCGGCAGCCGTGGCGACCACTTGGTAGACGCTTCCGTCGCCGATCGGCGCGAACCGGGCGGACAGCGAACGCGCCGCCTCCGTCGCGATCAGGCCGCCGCGCACGTCCGTGTTCAACTCCTCCACGGGAACGCTCCAACGCTCCACGTGCAGGCGCGCGTCCGCGCGATTCGCGAGCCGCATCACCTGGTGCAGTTGGTCGATCTTCGCATGGGTCTCGGACGGAGCGGCGATCAGCATGCGCTGATCCCCCAGATCGGAGAGCAGGGTGCCTTCGAGCTCCCACACTTCCGGCGTCCACACGTTGAGCAGCTCGTACAGCTCCATGTACGCCTCACTGGGACCGAACTCGTCGAAGGACATCAGCGGCTCGCGCGAGAGCGTGGGCGCGACGACCCGGGCTCCGGCGTCGAGTCCGCTCGCCACGTCTCCTTCACCGAGGACCGCACGCAGGTCGGAGAAGTCGTGGAGTCGTAGCACGATCGGCTGCTGCTCCTCGGACGGGTCGTCGTGGATCAATGGCGCGCCGAAGAATGTGGCTGCCAGTGCAAGTGTCACAGGGTCGATGAACATATGGGGTCTCCTCACGCGCGTGCGCGATCTCTCGAGGTCCGTTCCAGGAGCAGGCGCACTCGGGCCCGCGTACCGGCCGACTCCGGTCGGCCACGTTCGAAGGCGTCCAGGGGACGCACGTCGTCGTCGAAGCGCTCGCGGCACCAGGCCTCGGCCGCGTCCCGGCCGAAGAGCCGGTAGATCGCGGTCAGGCAGGCCGCTTGCACGTGCATGTCGCCAGGTGACGAACTCGCCACCCGGGCGAGGGCGGCGGCGAGGTCGCTGCTGTCGGCGGGTTCGATCGCTCCGGCGGCCAGTCGATGCTCGACCGCCGAATCAACGAGCACGGTGCGCAGCGCGGCGTCGAGATCCACGCGCGCGGCGAGCACCAGCAAGACCTCCACCGACTCGGGCGTGTCCGCGATCAGCACGCCCTCCACCAGTTCGTCCACGCGCTGATCGTCGAACGGCAGGTCGCGCGCCAGATCGACGAGATCGGTCGCGCGCTCGGTCGCCACGCGCTCCCAACCGCGCATGCGAGCGCTGGGAACCTCGCGCGGAGCCAGTTCGATCCAGACCGCGGTCGCGTCGCGCCCCTCGAGTTCGAGCAGGGCCGCGACGGCACTGCGATCGCCGGCCAGGGCACGTTCGCGCACCGCGTCGAGCGCTTCCGTGGCACCCAGAACACCGACCGCGTCGAACAGACGTTCGCGTTCGCGCCCCGCACGGGCCGCGTCCAAGAGCTCGGCCACGTGCTGTCGCGCGGAAGTGTTCTCGCGCAGGGCGCCCAATGCACTCACGGGTCGCGAGCCGTCGACCACGCCGTCCACCAGCGCTCGGGCCAGACCGTCGACGTTCGCACTCACGGTCGCGAGCAACGTCCCGTCGGCCTCGTGCCACGCGCCGCGTTCGAGAGCGTCCCGAAAGCGCGCGACGGCGAGCGATCCGCGCTGTTCGAGCGCTTCGACGAGCGCCGAGCCGTCCCGCCGGTCGAGTTCACCGGTCACGACCGCGCGCACCAGTCGATCCGTGTCGGCCGCGACGAGGAACGCGTCCCGTGCGAGCTCGCGGCGACGCTGCCGAAGAGCGCGGTCCACCGCGGCGTCGACGCCCGATTCGTTCGGGTCGCCCGACGCACCCGGCGCCTTCAGGACGAGCCGTTCCGACACCACACGTCGACCGATCGGATCGTCCTCGAGCAACAGCCACGCGAGCGCGATGCGTTCGACGGCTCCGTCGGCGCTCGGATCGAGCTCGCGGTCGACGAGCGCGCGCGCCAGGTCCACGGGATCGGCGCCCGGCCGGGTTCCGCGACCCGCTGCCTGCGCATCCACCTCGCTCGCGAACGGACCGCTCGGAAGCGAAGAAGTCCCGCGCAGCGCCGCTCGCACGCCGCGCCGCCAATCTGCGTCGTTCGCGGGTGCATCGAGCGCGGCGAGCCTCTCGGCGGCCCGCGCCAGATCCTGTTCGAAGCGCTCCGTGTCCACCTCGGCCAACTCGCGCGACAGCTCGAGACCGCGCGCCGCGCGCCACGGCGTGCCGGTGCCGGTGCCAGTGTTCGCCTCGGTGTCCGTGTCCGTCTCGGTGTCCGTGTCCGTCTCGGTGTCCGTGTCCGTCTCGGTGTCCGTGTCCGTCTCGGTGTCCGTGTCCGTGAGACTCGGCGCGCCGCTGGGATCGGTGTCGAGCGGCGCCGCGAAGTCGGGTCCGTCGGTCGCGAGCGCGCCGTCACCGACGGCACCGTCTCCGACCACACCGTCCACCGCTCCAGCCCCACCCTCAGCAGCCCCACCGTCACCGCGCACGGCAACCTCCTCGGTCCCGCCGCCGGGGCGCACCGCCCCACCGCCGTCGCGCGCCACGGGCCGCCACGGCGCCCACAGGACGAGCGCCACGGCTGCGGCCAGCCCGACCAGGACCAGCGGCCCGCGCCACGAACGGGGCCCGGACGCCACCTCGATCTCCTCGGCGTCGATCGCGCGCTCCACGCGGGCCACCAGGGCCTCCACGTCGAAGGGCTCGGCCTCGGGCTCCTCGAGCCCTTCGAGCGCGGCCACCAGACGTCGCTGCGCGGCGGCTTCCTCGGCGAGCGCGGGATCGGCCGCGGCCAGCCGTTCGAGCTCGAGATGCCCCTCCGCGTCGAGCGTGCCGTCGAACGCGCGTTCGAGGAGCTGGCGTGTGCGTCGACGTGACGTCACGGGCGCACCTCCTCGTCGCTCGTGCTCTGTGATCCGTTGGGGCCGATCCACACTTCGAGCGCGCGCGCCAGACGCCGCCGCGCCTTCATGACCTGGATGCGCACCGTTCCCGGCGCGAGTTCGAGGATCCGCGCGACCTCCTCGTAGGGCCGCTCCTCCACCACGCGCAGCACGAGCGGCGCGCGCAGGCGTTGGGGCAGGGACGCGATCGCCAGACGCAGGGCGCGTTCGAGCTCGCGCCGGCTCGCGACGCCTTCGGGACCGGGGCCGCGGTCGCGATCGCGCTCCACGTCGAGTTCGAGCGCCGGACGCGGAGTGCGCCGCTGGTGGTCGCGCGCCAGGTGGACCGCGATGCGCAGCAGCCAGCCTTCGACCGAACCGCGCCCGTCGAACTGCTCGCGCCGGCGCCAGGCCCGCACGAACGTCTCCTGCGTCAGGTCGTCGGCGTCGTCGCGCGAGCCGACGAGGCGCACCAGCGTCGCTCGCACCCTGGGACCGAGCACCCGCACGAGATCCGCGAAGGCGCGCCGATCGCCGCTCGCGAAGCGCGCCCGCCAGCGGTCCGGCGAGTCCAGGGTGGCGCCGGGCGGCGGCCAGGCGCCGGGGCCCGAGCCGTCCGCGCCGCTGCCCCGCGGACCCCGACCGGCGCTCTCGAAGACCTCGACGAGGAGCTCTTCGATGCGGCGGGGACCCATGGGGAGGAAGCTGCCGCAGAGGGGGCGGCGGTGCAGGACGCTGTTCACACCGAGCCGGACGGCGGGCGGACTCCGGTGTTATCGCATTTCTTCGACCGAGTCACCGGAACCGAACCCCGGTCGCGCCGCGCGCCCCGCTCTCCCAGCACGCGGCCGCCGCCGTTCGACGGCCAGCCCCGGTGAACGGCCGTCCCGCTCGCCCCTGCTAGAGTTGCCGCGAAGACCCCCCCATGCTCTTCAACAGCTTCCAGTACCTGTTCTTCCTGTGGACCGTCTACCTCTTGTGGTGGACGTGGTCCGAGCGCCGCTCCTGGCGCATGAGCATGGTGCTGGTGGCGAGCTACTGGTTCTACGCCCAGGCCGACTGGCGCTTCTGCTCGCTGCTCCTGATCAGCACGGCCGTCGACTTCGTGGCCGGACGCCGGATCGCGGCGGCGCCGGAGGGTTCCGGCGGGCGCCGCCTGTGGCTGTGGCTCAGCGTCGCGTCGAACCTCGGCATGCTGGGGTTCTTCAAGTACTTCGACTTCTTCGTCGACGGCTTCGAAGCCCTGTTCGCGTCGTTCGGCAGCCAACTCGACCTGTGGCACCTCTCGGCGGCACGCGGCGGACCGCTCGAGTACCTGGTTCCGGCCGGCATCAGCTTCTACACCTTCCAGACGCTCAGCTACACGATCGACGTGTACCGCGGGAAGATGCAGCCGTGCGAGAGCTGGCTCGACTTCGCGGTCTACGTCAGCTTCTTCCCCCAGCTCGTCGCGGGCCCGATCGTGCGCGCGGTCGACTTCCTGCCGCAGGTCGCGAACCCGGCGCCGTTCGATCGCGACCGCGTGTCGTCGGGCATCTTCCAGATCCTGCGCGGACTGGCGAAGAAGCTGCTCATGGCGGACGTGCTCGGCGTCTACCTCGTGGACGTGGCCTTCCGCAACGACCCGGACGCCGGCCTGACGATCCGCGAACTGGGCGGGCCGACCTTCGCGATCGCGGTCTACGCCTACGCGCTGCAGCTGTACGGCGACTTCGCGGGCTACTCGGACATCGCGATCGGCTCGGCGCGGCTGCTGGGTTTCGACCTGCGCAAGAACTTCGACGCGCCCTTCAAGAGCAAGAGCCTCGAGGAGTTCTGGACGCGCTGGCACATCTCGATGTCGTCGTGGTTCATGGACTACGTCTACGTGGGCCTGGGCGGCAGCCGCACGTCGATGCTGAAGATCCTGCGCAACGTGCTGGTGGCCTGGACCCTGGTCGGTCTGTGGCACGGCGCGGCCTGGACGTTCGTGCTGTGGGGCTTCTACCACGGCGTCTGGCTGTGCCTCGTGCGGCTCGTCCGACTGGCGCTGCCCCAGGGCAAGATGCCGAAGAGTCCGGTCACGTCGGTGCTCGGGACGCTGTTCGCGTTCCACGTGGTCGCCTTCTCGATGATCATCTTCCGCGCCGCGGACATGGGCGACCTGCGCGACGCGGTGGCGGTCCTGTTCGACTGGAGCGTGCCGCTGCGCCCGTTGCCGACGGAACTGTGGATCGTGCTCGTCGTCGGCTACGTCACCCACTTCCTGCCCGAGCGCGTCACGCTGGGGCTCGAGGCCGCCTTCGGGCGCCTGCACGCCGCCGGTCAGGGCCTCGTGATCGCGGGCGCGATCGGTTGCTTCTACGCCCTCGCGCCGCCCGAGGCGCCGTTCATCTACTTCCAGTTCTGAGCCGCACGCACCGACCCTCCGACCGACCCCCATGTCCCCTCGCACCCTCATCGGCTGGCGCACCCTCGTGGTGGTGCTCGTGTTCGTCGCCCTCGAAGGCGCGCTCGCGGCGTTCACGGGCTACGGCAAGTGGGTCACGACGGAGAAGGACGCGGAGCTCGGCTGGCGACCGATCCCCAGTCAGACCGGCTGGTCCTGGGACCTGTCGGTGGCCGAGCACATCAACTCGCGCGGCTACCGCGACGACGAGTGGACGCCCGCGCGCGAAGACGACGGCGTGTTCCGGATCGCGCTGCTCGGCAACTCGATGACGTACGGGTCGGGCGTCGCGATCGAGGACACCTGGGGGCGCGAGCTCGAGCGGCTGGTGCAGGCCGAGTTCGATCGCAGCGGCATCGACCTGCGCGTCGAGTCGATGAACTTCGCGGTGCAGGGCTACGTGTTCGAGCAGATGGCGCGCACCTACGAGCGCGAGGTCAGGCCCTTCCGGCCCGATCTCGTCCTGGTGGGCACGGTGCCCTTCGACGCCAGCCCGTTCGACGGCGCGAGCGGTGAACAGGACGTGCCCTACCGCCGCACGATCGCGAAGACCGCGTCGCACGACTTCCTGTTGAAGGTGGTGATGCTGCCGCTGAAGGGACGTCTGCGCCTGGGCTGGAGCAAGGACGCCGTCGCGGCCGAGAAGGCCCGCGTCGACACGCTGATCCGCGAGCGCCCCTACTCGAGCGACGCCGAGTACCTGTGGGACGCGATGCGCGCGCGGATGGAGGACATCGAGGCCCAGGTCGAGGCGGACGGCGGACGCCTGGTCGTCGTGGCGCTGCCCCAGTTCTCGAACCTCGTGCGCGAGAGCGCGAAGACCCACGCCGAGATCTGGACGCCGTGGGCCGCGTCGCGCGGCGAGACGGCGGGCGTGCCGAACGCGCTGGCCGTCGATTCGCGCCCGGCGTTCGAGAAGGCGATGCCGAAGCTGCTCGCCGGCATGCGGAAGCTCGGCTTCAAGGACGCGCGCACGTTCGTCGAGGACTCGGGCTACTGGATCGTCACCCCGTCGATCGCGCACCAGGACGAGAACCTGTTCCTGGACGACGACATGGGCCACTACGGCGAGCGCGGGCACCGGGTGCTGGCGCAGGACGTGTTCGACGAGTTGAAGAGGTCGGGCTGGCTCGAGGTGCTCGCTCGGGACTGAGTCGTGGTGCGGACTGGGCCGAGGTGCCGGCTCGGACGTCAATGCGCGTCGTCGAAGAGCTGCATCAGGCCGGCCAGGTCGGGAACGGCCACGTCGAGCTCGACGCCTTCGTCCCCGACGTCGAACGCAGCCAGCACGAGCGGATAGCGGTTGAGCCGGTCCCAACGCGGATCGCGGATCTCACCCTCCGCGAGCCGCGGGACGTACGTCGTCATCCGCAGCTGGACGGGGCCCGGACCGGCGAGGTGTTCGCGCACCACGCCGTCGTCGTCGGGTCGCAGCTCGCGCGTCCACAAACCGACGACGAGTTCGAACGCGAGGCGCACACCCTCGGGCAACTGGGCGAGCGACTCGAGGCGCAGCACGACCGGCGGACCGAGTTCGAGCTGCACCGCGTGCCTCTCGACGCCGGCCGGGATGCGAGCGGGCCGGCAGCGATCGCTCTTCACGATCAAGTCGCCCGCGTGGTGGATCGGTAGCAGCACCTGCGCGTCCCAAGGCCCCGACGTGGCGCCGGCCGAGCTCCACCAGTTGTCTTCGTCCGCGTCCTCGATCCACAGGAGGTAGCTCGCCCCTGCGTCCGTGTCGGTGCGAGGCGGTTCGATCGCGATCTCGACAAGTCGAACGAACGTCGACAGGTCGAGCGGATCGAGATCGGGATGCAGAACCGACGTGTCGAGCGTGGGTGCGTAGCGTCCGAGGTCAGCAACCACCCGCCCGTGACGACCCGTCGTCAACTCGAGTCCGATCGGTTCGAACGACGGTGCATGGAACAGGAACGAGTCCTCACCTGGATCGGGCGCTCTTCCCGCGATGCGCCCGATGTCGGACCGAGTGAAGGAGTGGACGCGCCTCGACGTCCCTTCGAGTGACACGATGCTGATCCGCCCCGTGTCACCCCACCACTCTGGCACCGACAGGCGACCTCTGAGAACGGGATCGGGCTCGAGCACGACCCGCAGGTGCCCGGCCGGCAGGGGGGACGCGAGCATGTGTCCGTGGTGCTGTGGATGGGTGACGACCAAGTACACGGCCGTCGCATCGGGTGGCACGCTGCAGCTGAACTCGCCGTTCTCGCCCGAGTACACCCGCGCGTCGATCGCGACGAACGACCCGGGAGCGGGCTCGAGGCCCGTGCGCTCGATCAGGAGCAGTCCCGTCCGGCCGACCTCCTCGCTGACCGACCCGTCGAGCGGAATGGAGAACGCGCAGGTCAGCGAAGCTCCTTCGAGCGTCCCACCGTTCCCGAACACCGTGCCGTGGACTCGCACGAGATCGCGGCGCAGCACGATGGTGCCCAGGTCGGCGACATGATCCTCGCCGAGTCCTGTCAGTTCGATCGGAGCGCTGCGCCCGTCGGCGGCGAGATCGCGAAGGACGAGCTTGCCTCGGTTCCTCGGGATCTTCGGGAGCACTGCCAGGAACGTCCCGTCCGCCGCCGTGGTGAAGCGGCTCGCTTGATCGGGTTCGGCGAAGGCCTGGCCCAAGCGAGCCATGACGAGCTCGACCGAACCGACTGGATCCCCACGCTCGTCCACGACGCGGCCACGCATGCCAGCGATCGGCTCCGCCAACTGTGCGTGGATGAGGACGGTCTCGCCCTGAACCGTGGGTCCGACGAAGGGACCCCACTCGGCCAGTTCGACTCCCAGCGGCGCCAGGACATGGAACTGGAGTCCGAGCTGGAACGGCTCGAAGCGTACGAGACCGTTCTTCACGGGCAGCACACGACTCGGAGTGCTCACTAGGCCTTTCCACTCCAGATCGAGGGAGATCGGCTCGCCCTCGATGAACCGCGCATCACCGAAGTCGACGACCACGCTGCCATGGGGCGGGAGCACGAGTTCGGCATCCTCTTCGCGCGGATCGACCCACGCCGGAGAGAAGAAGAACCCGTCCAGAGACGCCTCCAGGTCCTCCGCCCCGGCGGGGTCCGGAAAGTCGAACACCACGCGCCCGGACGAGTCGCTGGTGCGCCGCTCCACGCGTTGGCCCCAAGAGCCCCGCGCTGGATCCGAGAGGACCACGGCGGCGTCGGGCGCGGGCCGACCGAGTCCGTCGACGACGCGGACCTGCAGCCGCTCGAGGGTATGGATGCGCACTTCGATTGTCTCGTCGGGCTGATGTCGAGTGAGGTCCGCTCCACCGCGACGCCCTTCGGCCTGGGCGACCACCTCCCAGGTGCCGTACGGAACACGCACGCGGCCCTCGGCATCGCAGCGAATGGCGCTTCCGTCCCGATCGAGCTGCTCGAGCAGGCTCAGCTGCGTGTCCATCCGATCGAGCGCGCTCAGCGGCGGATCCACGAACCGCACCAACGCGTGTGGCACCGGCTCGCCGGTCTCGGCATCCACGACGACCAGATCGATGCCGTCCTTCGGCCACGGGATGGTGGCAACGTCGGCCGTCGTCGGGTCGCTGCCGTCGCGGTCGGTGTCGAGCACCGCGCGTTCGGACTCGGCGCGCTCAGCAGTGTTCGCTAGGGCCGCACTCGGCTCGAGACCCTCGCCGTCGAGACGCGGCTCGTCCACGCCTCGATCGACACCACCGAACACGGCTGGGCCACCGGCGCCCGAACCGAGCACCGCCACGAGCGCCGCGATCGCGATCACGAGCAGCGCGACAAGGCCGGCGAGCATGGAGCTGCGCGAAGACATCCCTAGAGACTAAGCCCTCCCCGGGCGGCGCACAGGCTCACCGCGGCCGCGAGGGAGTACGTCTCGATGTGGCCACTCGAGTCACTCGTCGGCCTCGTCCGTCCCACCCACCGGCGCCGCCTCCTGACGTGTGACGATCGGCACGTAACCGACCTCGAGACCCACCGGCGGCGTGACCATGAGCGCCGGATCGAGGCTCACCAACTCGCCGCGGCTGGGCGGGGCCATGAAGTCGCGGTCGATCGGCCAGGCGCGGTGGATCTTCTCGACGAAGGCCTGCAGCTGCTCGCGCTCGGCCGCGCCCCATCCATCCAGGCCGCGGTACTGCTGGAACGTTGGCTGGTCGACGAAGCGGTACCAGGAGTAGGTCACGAGCGATCCATCGCCCAGGCGCACCTGGTGCGGACCGCCGCGTGCGCCTGCGATCGGGCCGGGCTCGGTCCAGGCGCCAGGCACGGATCCAGTGAACGGCGAGGTGAACGGTTCGCCCGACTCGGCCAGCGGAAAGGTGTAGTCGAGGAGCCCCGTCTCGATCGGCACGTCGCTCGCGCGCACGGCCACCCGCTCGTCGCCGTCGTGGCGGTAGTACTGGGGGAACAGGCCGCGCTCGCTCGAATCGATCACGTCGTCGCCGACCGTGTCACCGCTTCCCGAGTCATCCGAGTCTCCGCCGCTCCAGCGCAGCCCCCAGGTCCCGTCGTCGAACACGTGGGTGTCGAACACGCCGTCCACACCGCGCAGGCGCTTCCCGCCCTGGTCGAAGCCGGGCGTGCGCGTGGTCAGCGTCGCACGCCACGCCCCCTTCGGATCGAACGTCCCGTCGCAGGCCGGGCCGCCGTCGCGCCAGGCCTCGAAGGCATCGAAGAGCGCCGCCTTCGAGTAGTAGGTCACGTCCTGCACCAGCACCGCGTCGCCGCGCTCGTCGATCGGGAACACGAGGCGCGGGATCTTCGAGTAGCGCGTGCCGTCCGCAGCGACCGCACTCGCTCGCGGCACGGTGTTGATCTCCATCGCGCCGCCGCCCATGTCCCCCGCGCGCGCATCCAGTCCGCGTCCGAAGATGAACGGTTCCTCGAACAGCGTGCCGATCTTGCTCCACGTCTCGGGCACGTAGTAGGCGATCGGCCCCTTGAAGTTCGCGGCCGCCAGGAAGCAGGTCCAGGCCTGGTCGCCAGTGGGTGCGACGCCCTTCGCGGGGTCGCCCGGCTTCGGCGCCATGAACGGCAGCGCCATGTACGTGTAGCCGAGGAAGTCCCCGTCCGGCTGGCCCTCGAACGGCAACGCGTCGGGCGGGATCAGCAAGCGGTTCGACAACTGCGCGATCCCCAGCCGGTCGTCGGGCAGCGCCTCGGTGTCGTAGAAGAACGACCAACCCGGCGAACCGACCTCGTAGTCGTAGCACTGGGGCGTCGCGTTCATCGAGAACTTCGGCGGTCCGTAGCGGAAGCGGTTGCCGCGCCAGTAGCCGAGTCCGCCCTCGACGGTCTGGAACACGCTGCCCCAGGTCGGTCCGCGTTCGGGCCAGTTGTCGCGCGCGAGCGTCCCCACCGGCGCGAGCGGCGTGTCCCTGTTGTCCGAGTTGTCGGGCAGGATCCACGCGCCTGCGAGTCCGATCTGGAAGCCCGCGAGCGGACGTTCGATCAGCGACCAGGCCGCCGAGTAGAAGCCCATCCCGAAGCCGTACTCGGCGCGCCCGGCGGGCCGGGTCGCTGAATAGCCGATGTAGCCGTGCAGGCCGTCGCCGTAGGAGAACTCGACCGCGTTCGGCGAAACGGGCGCATCCTGCGCGAGACCTGCTTCCGTGAACGGCCCGAAGAGGACGAGCGCGGCGAACGCGCTGCTGGAGAGGTTGGACATGGGTCGAGTGGCGCCCACGCGTGACGACGCTCCGAGCGAGCGTCGCGCTTCGGCGTGTCACCCCAGAGCCTACGGACCGCCGGCCGGCGCCCCTACCCCCGCCGCCAGACCGCGCCGTTCGCACTGTCCTGCAGCACGATGCCGCGCGCGGTGAGCTCGTCGCGCAGACGATCGCTCTCGGCCCAGTCCTTGTTCGCACGGGCCGCGTCGCGCGCGCGCACCAGGGCCTCGATCTCGTCGTCGTCGGCGCCGTGATCCGCGGTCAGGCCCAGGAACCCGAAGACGCCTTCGACGCGCTCGAGGAAGGCCAGCGCCGCGCGGGCGGTGTCGGCGCCGAGTTCGCTCTTGAGCGTCGCGTCCCGCAGACCGAACAGCGCCGCGAGCGCGATCGGCACGTTGAGGTCGTCGTTCATGCCGCCCTCGAAGGCCTCGATCGCGCGCGCGACGGCGTCGCCGCCCGCCGCGGGTTCGACCGCGCCCGGGTTCGCCGCGCGGTGCCGCAGGTGCGCGACCATCTCGGCCAGGGACTCGAGCGTCGAACGCGAGTCCTCCATGATCTTCCAGGTGAAGTTGAGCGGCTGGCGGTAGTGCCCGCGCATCAGCGCGAAGCGCAGCACGCGCAGGTCGAAGCCGCGCTCGCGCACGTCGTCCAGGGTGTAGACGTTCCCCAGGCTCTTGCTCATCTTGCCGCCGTCCACCTGCAGGAACTTGCAGTGCATCCAGTAGCTGGCGAACTGCTGGCCCGTGAACGACTCGGTCTGGGCGATCTCGCACTCGTGGTGCGGGAAGACGTTGTCCTCGCCGCCGGTGTGGATGTCGATGCGGTCGCCGAGGTGCTTGCGCGCCATCGCCGAGCACTCGATGTGCCAACCGGGGAAGCCGTGCTCGCCGTACTGGCTCGCCCACTTCATCAGGTGCGCGGGGTCGCTCTTCCACAGGGCGAAGTCGGCGTGGTGGCGCTTCTCCTCGCGCACCTCGACGCGCGCGCCGCCCTCGAGGTCCTCGAGCCGATTGCCCGACAGTTGCCCGTAGCGCTCGAACGTGGTGACGTCGAAGTACACGTCGTCGCCGACTCGGTACGCGTGCCCCTTCTCGATCAGCGCGTCGATGATCTCGAGCATCTCCTCGATGTGCTCGGTCGCGCGCGGGTAGTGCAGTGCGTTGCGAGCGCCGAGGGCTGCCAGGTCGTCGAGGAAGGCCTGCGCGTAGCCGGCGCTGATCTCGAACGGATCGCGGCCCTCGCGCTGCGCCTGCTGCTGGACCTTGTCCTCGCCGTCGTCCGCGTCGTCCACCAGGTGGCCGACGTCGGTGATGTTCATCACCTGGCGCACGTCGAAGCCCAGGTAGCTCAGCCAGCCGCGCAACAGATCCGCGAACAAGAACGCGCGAAAATTGCCCACGTGCTGACGTCCGTAGACGGTCGGCCCGCAGTTGTACATCCGCACCACACCCGGCTCGAGGGGGACGAAGGGCTCCTTGCGCTTGGAGTACGTGTTGTGGACGACGAAGGTCACGATCGGATGGAACGGCGGTTCGGTGCGGAGCGGGCGGTTCGCGCGGGCGCGGCGGGGCGATCTGGCACTCGGTCACCGGCGAGCACACGCGACGCGCATCCTAGCGGCGGCGCGGGGTGGCGCGGATTCGGGCCGGTCCGTAGTCTTCGAGCCGGCTCCCTGTTCCGCTGGAAGCTCGCAGCGGCGAAACTGCTCCGCCGTGTCCCCCGCGTCCGAGATCCCCGAGCCCGGTTCCGAAGGGCCCCAGTCCGAGGGCGCCCGATCCGGCGATCCGGCCGCGACGGGGGCCGCGCTGCGCGTTCGGGGTGACGCGCCCGCGTTCGAGGTCCTCGAAGAGCTCGGCCGCGGCGGTGCGGCCGTCGTCGAGCGCGTCCGACTCACCGAACCCTGCGGCGGACTCGAGAGCGGCGCGTTCGCCGCGCGCAAGCGACTCGTCGGCAACGACGACGACGCGCGCGCGAGCGTCGAGACGGAGATCCGTGTCGCCTCGGACGTCGCCAGCGGCGGGGACGCGAGCTGCGAGACGCTCGTGCGACTCGTGGCCTCCTGGCGCGGCGAGCGCGGACCCGAGCTGCTCTTCGACCTGATCGAGGGGATCACGCTCGAGCGCTGGCTCGTGGTCGAGGAGGGCCCGCTGCCCGAGCCGATCGTGCGACGTCTCGGCGTCGATCTCGCGCGCGCGCTCGAACGGCTGCACGCGGCCGGTTGGGCCCACGGCGATCTGTCGCTCGCGAACGCGCGCGTCGACGGGGACGATCGCGCGATCCTGCTCGACCTCGGACAGGCGCGACGACTCGACGCGGACGAGGACGCGCCGTCGTCGGGCGACGGGACGCTCGCGTACCTCGCCCCGGAGCGCGCGATCGGCGGGCCCGCCAGCGCCGCGGCCGACGTGTTCGCGCTCGGCGTCGCGCTCTACTGGCTCGCCACCGGTCGCCACCCGTTCGCGCCCGACTCGTTCGTCCCCGGCCTCGCGCCGCCCGACCTCTCGACGGCCGCCGGCGAGCGGGTGCTCGGTGCCCTGGCCGCGGCGCGCTACCTGCCGCCGTCGCGCCTCGTGCCGCAGATCAGTCCGCTGCTCGACACGCTGCTGGCGGAGATGCTGGACCGCCGTCCGAACCAACGACCGGCGCCGACGCTCGTGGCCGAGATCCTCGAACAGGGCGAGGACCACACCTACTGGCGACGCGAGCGATCCGAACGCGGCGGACACGTGGCGAAGATGGCGCTGCAGCGCGATCCGTTCGCCCTACCGCTCGTCGGTCGCAGCCGGGAACTCGAACAGATCGAATCAGCCTTCCGCTACTGCCTCGACGAGAGCACGGGCGGTTCGGTCGTGGTCGTCGCCGGCCCCAAGGGATCGGGCCGCTCGCGCCTCGTGCACCACTTCGTGGACCGTTCGCGCCGTTCGCTGTCGCCGCCGATCTTCCTGTACGCGCGCTCGTCGGACGAGTCGGAGTCCCGCCCGCACGGCGCGGCGCTGCGACTTCTGGAACGCTGGCTGATGCTCGAACCCGGTTCGCAGCCGAGTGCCTACGAGATCGAGATGCTGCAGCGCACCGTGCCGCCGCGCGAGGCCGACGTGCTCGCCTCCGCACTGGATCCCAAGGGTCGCAGCGCACTGGGCGGTTCGGTCGGGCGCGCGCTCGTGCGTTGGGTGCGCGCATTGGTGGCGGAGCGGCCGACGATCCTGTTCGTCGACGACCTGCACGCGGCCCGTTCGAGCACGCTCGCGACGGTCGATCGCCTCGTCGACGCGTTGGCCGACACGCGCGCGATGGTGGTGCTCGGATACAGCGAAGAGGTCGCGCCCGCCCGTCCGCGCGCGCTGCGGCGACTGCTCGAGCGGATCCGGAACCGACCCGCGGCCGAACGCGAACTGATCCAGCTCGATCCACTGACGCTGGACGAGGTGCGCACGATCGTGACGCTGCGCTTCTGCGAGAGCGAGCCGACCGAGCAGCTCGCGAACGTGCTCTGGCAGCGCAGCCGCGGCAATCCGGGCCTTCTGACCGAACTCCTGCGGGCGCTGTTCGAGCGCGGACAGATCGGCGAGGACGAACGCGGCCGCTGGCAGCTCGCGATCTCTCCGCGCGAGATCCCCGAGCCGCGCTCCGTCGAACAGGGCATCGCGGAGCGCATCGAGGGCCTCGAGAGTTCGGGCCGCAAGTGGCTCGAGCGCCTGACCGTGCTGCCGTCGCGCATCGACCCGACCGAGGCCCTGTCGGTCTTCGGCGGCAGTCGGCGCTCGGAGCTCGACCGCGCGCTGTCGCTGCTCGTGCGCCGCGGCTGGCTCGAACCGATCGGCAACCGCTACCGTTTCGCGCGGCCGGCTCTGCGCGAAGGCGTGTACGCGACGATCCCCGACGAGCGCCGCGCGCGTCTGCACCGCCTGGTGGCCCAGAGTCTCGATCGCTCGGGGCCGGACGGCGAACCGAGCTTGGACGACCGCTTCGCGCGCGCACGCCACCTGCGCGCCGCCGGCGAACACCGCGCGCTCGTGCGCCACCTCGACCAACTCCTGCCCGATGCGCAACGTCAGGCCTCGCCCCTGCGGGTGCTGCGACTGGCGCGTTGGGCGCTCGAGTCACTGGACAACCTGCCGGAGTCGGTCAGCCGCTCCGAGGCCCTCCTGCGCTTCCTCGAGGCCGGAGCCGACGCGGCGGGCCGCACCGGTGCCCGCGCGGGTGAGCGCGAGTTGCTCGACCGTCTCGCCGCCGTTCAACCGGACGCCGCGCAACGGCCCGATGCGGCCGCGCGGCTGTACTACCTGCACGGACGCGCCCTCGCGGAGACGGGCCAACTGGGCGTGGCGCGCGGACTCCTGCGCGCGGCGATCACGTCGAGCGAGTTGGACGGTTCGCCGGCGCTGCTCGGCCGTTCCTTGCGACTGATGGCGCTCGTGCAGCTGCGTTCGGGTCGCACGGACCTCGCACGCGAAGCGGCCGAACGCGCGCTCGAACAGGCCGAACACGACTGGGAACGCGCCGCGTGCGCAGTGTTGCTGGGCAGTGCCGACCTGCTCGAGGACCGCATCGAGGACGCGCTCGAGCGGGCCTCGGACGCCCAGCACTTCTCGAACACCGAGAACGAAGCGCCGCTGTGGCTGGTCCCCCACGTCCAACTGCTCCGCGCCCGTGTGCTGCGCGTCGCGGGCCGGCCAGGTCGCGCGCTCGGAGCGCTGAACTTGGCGCTGGAAGGTGCCCAACAGGCGAACGAACGACCGCTCGAAGCGGAGATCCTGGCGCGCATCGCGAACGTCGAGATGGAGGCGCGCGACTTCGTCGCCGCCCAGCAGCACCTCGTGGCGGCGCTCGACCTGGCCGACGAGACCGAGACGCCCTACGCCAGTGCGCTCGCCACGGTCTGGCTCGGCGCGTTGGCCTGGGAGCGCGACGATCCGTCCGCCAGTAGCCTGCTCGAGACGGCGGTGCGTTCGGCGCGCGACGCGGGTCACTACCGCGCCGAAGCCGTCGCGCGCTCGCTGTTGGCGCGGCGACACGTCCTGGCGGGAGACGCTGCGGCGGCCGAGACGGAGTCGAAGCGCGCGATCACGATCCTCGAACGTCACGGCGCCGAGCTGTTCGATCGCATCCTGGTCGCGGGGTCGCGGTCCGTGGTGCTGCGCCGGCTCGGACGACACGCCGAAGCCGACCCGATAGAGGCCGAGCTCCGCGGACGCATCGAGTCCCCGACGCCGCCGATCCGCGACGAGGCCCTGATCCGCTCGCGCTCGGAGTACGCCCTGAAACTGCTCGAAGGCGTGCTGACCACCGAAGGTCCGATCCACCCGTCGTTCCGCCCGTGAGGGGCGCTCGGCGTTCGCGCACGGTCGCGACCGGCACCGCTCTCACAGCAGCATGCGCCGCCGCGTCGCTCGGTCGAGCGCGCGCCAGGTCGACCGCCAATCGTCACCGGCGGGGCGTGCGGCGACGAGGAAGCGCAGTCGATCGGTGCGCGTGATCGGCATCGCGGCCGGCCGGCGCAGACACCAGCGCAGGAACCGTGCGAGCGCGGCCTGTCGGCGCGGTTCGGGCAGGTGAGGGCGCAGGGCGCAGCGGTCGAGATCGACGATCCACAGCTGCGCGCCAGCGTCTCGCGTCTTCACCAGCAGGTTCTTCGGGTGCAGATCGCGGTGGTCGAGCCCGACCTCGAACAGGGTCCGGACGAAGTGGCCGGCCGCGCGGGTCAGACCGTGACGTGCGGCGTCGTCCACGGTGTTCCAGGCCTCGGCCAGATCGACGGCGCCGTGGACCCGCGCGGTGACGAGCGCCAGATCGAAGCCGTGCCCCCGACGAGTGGCGCGGGCGGCGAGCACGGTCGGCGTCGCGATCCCCAGCGCCCGCAGCCGCTCGGAGAGGCGCAGCTCGTCGAACGGGCGCGCCGGGTCCTTGAAGCGATCGAGCCCCAGGCGCGCCGCGAGTCCACCGCGGCGGTGGCGGCGCAGGAGCGGGACGAGCGGGAGTTCGCCCGCGCCGAGTGCAGCCTCGGGCTCGGCCAGTTGATCGATCTCGAGCTCGACCAACTGGCCGCGACCGCTGAGGTCGGTGTCGCGGACGCGGCCGTCGGACCCGAGCCCGAAACCCGCACCGCGCAGGCGTTCGGCCACGTCGGTCCGCACCGCGCACCAACCGCGCGTCGGGTCGCCCTCGAGCTCGTAGCCCGAGGGGAGTTCACCGACGCGCTCGCTCAAAGACCGGCGCCGAAGCCGGGCCCGTCGTTCGAGGGTGCGGCCTTCGGACGGGACTCGCGGGCCGGGGCACGCTCGCGCTCGGGCTTCGCGCGCTCCACCTTCGGGGCGGCCGGCTCGCGGCGTTCCTTCTTCGCGGGCGCCTCGAAGACGCCGAGGCCGAAGCCCGTGTCGGGAGCGGCCGAGCGGGCCGGTTCGGCAGCGCGCGCGGGCGGCGCTTCACGGCGCGGGCGCTCCTCACGTTCCTCCCGGCGCGGGCGTTCGGCGCGGGCCGGACGCTCGTCGCGTTCGCTGCGGCGCGGACGGTCGTCGCGCTCGCCGCGCACGGGGCGCTCGTCGCGTTCCTCGCGCCGCGGACGGTCCTCGCGCTCGCTGCGGACCGGACGTTCGTCGCGTTCCTCGCGCCGCGGACGGTCCTCGCGCTCGCTGCGGACCGGACGTTCGTCGCGAACCTCGCGCCGCGGACGGTCGTCGCGGTCGCTGCGGGCCGGACGTTCGTCGCGTTCCTCGCGCCGCGGACGGTCGTCGCGGTCGCTGCGGGCCGGACGGTCGTCGCGTTCCTCGCGGCGCGGACGGTCGTCGCGCTCGCTGCGGGCCGGACGTTCGTCGCGAACCTCGCGCCGCGGACGGTCCTCGCGCTCGCTGCGGGCCGGACGTTCGTCGCGTTCCTCGCGCCGCGGACGGTCGTCGCGGTCGCTGCGGGCCGGACGGTCGTCGCGTTCCTCGCGGCGCGGACGGTCGTCGCGGTCGCTGCGGGCCGGACGTTCGTCGCGTTCCTCGCGGCGCGGACGGTCGTCGCGCTCGCTGCGCGCGGGGCGCTCGTCCTCGTCCCGGTCGTCGCGACCGCGGCCGCCGCGACTGCGTCCTCCGCGTCCGCGTCCGCCGCGCTCCTCCTCGTCGCGACGGCCGCCGCGGCGGAACGGCTCGGACCCGTCGGTGAACGAGGCCTCCTCCTCCACCATGCCGGCCGGGACCTCGTCCGCGAGCCACAGGGCGGTGCGGTCGTAGAAGCTGACCCCTTCCTCCCAGGCGTCGAGGGCGTGGATCTTGAGGACCGTGTACTCGCGCGCGGCGCGGCGGCCGGTCTCGGCGGCGTCCTCGGCCGACAGCGCCAGATGCAGGAAGCTGCGGCGGCGGGCGCGCAGGCCGTAGCGGCGGGCGCGGTCCACGTCGCGGGTCGGGATGCCCAGGTACAGGTACTCGGGCGGCTGGCTGTCGGGGCCCGGCTCGACCGGGATCGAGTGGCCGTACAGGGCGCGGATCCGGTCGCCGTCGACGGCGTACCGCGGCCGGTCGCCGGACTCGATCGCGTCCAGCACGTCGGCTTCCTCGACCGGTTCGCCCAGGCGCTCGTTCAGAGCGCGGATCACGTCCCCCATGTCCGCGTAGCCGTGCGCGTCGACCTCGAGATCGAACTCGTCCGGTCGGTGGCGGAGCATGTAGGCGAGGGAGCGGGTGATCTTCTCGATCTGTTCGTGATTCGGCATGGCGGTGGCGCACGGCCCTTGAAGCGGCGTGCGGCCCGGCACTCTACCCAAGGCGCCCCGGCGGAACGAGTCCCGCGGCGTGGTTCGAGCCCCCGCCTCCGCGCTGCCGCCGGGTGGCCCGCGCCCGTTTCGCGGCCCCGCGACGGGCCGCCGGGGATCGAGCGCTGGCGGGGCTCCAGACGCCCCTCGCGAGGCCACGACTCACCCGGTGGTCAAGGGCTCGAGCGGCCCCTCCTCGCCCTCGGTCCGTGCCAGGACCGCGGCTCCGCAGGAGTCGGACCAGACGTTGACCACGGTGCGCAGCATGTCGAGCGGTCGGTCGACCGCGAGCAGGAGCGCCGCCCCCTCGAGGGGCAGACCGATGGCCGAGAGGATCGTCAGCATCATCACCAGCCCGGCCGACGGGATCCCGGCCGCGCCGATGCTCGCCAACAGCGCCATCAGCACGACCATGGCCTGGACGCCGAACGTGAGCTCGAAACCCAGGCCGCTGCTGGCGTAGTACTGGGCCAGGAAGATCACGCCGATGCACTCGTACAGCGCCGTGCCGTCCATGTTGATCGTGGCGCCGAGCGGCAGGCAGAACGAGCTGACCTTGTTCGAGACCCGCCCGCGCTTCTCGACCGTCTCCATCGTGACCGGCAGCGTCATCGACGAGGACGAGGTGCTGAACGCGGTCATCAGCGCGGGACTCATCGCACGCGCCCAGCGGACCGGCGACAGGCCACCGATCAAACGCATGACGATCGGCAGGGTCACGCACGAGTGCAGCACCAGCGCCACTGCCACGGTGAACATGTAGAGCGCGAGCGGCTGGAAGGCCTCGAGGCCCGTCTGCCCGACCACGCGCACCATCAGGGCGAAGACGCCGTACGGCAACAGCGCGAGCACCATCTCGGCCATGCGCATCATCACGTCGAACGCGCTCTCGAAGAAGCGTCCCATGCGCGCGCCGTGGGGCTCGCCCGAGCGGCTGATGGCGATACCGAGGATCAGCGCGAAGAAGATCACCGACAGCATCGCCCCGTTCGACGTCAGCGCGGCCGGCACGTTCTCGGGGATCATGCGCAGGAGGATGTCCGCGAAGCCGAGCTTCTCGGTCCCCTTCACCGCTTGGCCCAGTCCGAGGTTCGCGCCGTCGCCGGGTGCGATCACGGTCACCAGCGCCTGGCCCAGGAGCACCGCGAGCAGGCTCGTTCCGATGTAGTAGGCGAACGTCTTGAGGCCCAGCCGGCGCAGCGCTCCCAAGGTGCCCACGCCCGCCACTCCGGCCACGATCGACGTGAGCACGAGCGGCACGATCAACATCTTCAGAAGCTGCATGAACAGCTTCGCCGCGAAGTCGAACGGCACGATCCAGGCGGCGCGCGTGCTGCTCGGATCGAGCGCGAGCGGCAGGGCGCGGAACTCTCCGCCCTCCAGCTCGAGCCACAGGGTCTCGCCCGGCGTGCGTCCCGCGGCGAGGCCCGCGAGATCGTCCGGGGCCGCGACCTGGACGCGCGTGTCGGCGACGCCGCGCTCGGTCCAGGCCGCCACCACGCGGTCCCCCACCTCGACCGCTCCGATCTTGACCGCGGCACCGCCCGAGACGGACTCGACCACGAGGACACCGGGCTCGGCGCGGCCCTCGATGCCGACCGCGACGGGCGCGTCGGTGAAGACCTGCAACCCGACCCCGAGCAGCATGCCGGCGACCATCCACAACAGGACCTTCCAGTGAAACGCCATCGTCTTCGCTCGGATTCGGGGGAGTGTCGGTCGAGAACGCGGTCGGCGCCGGTAGGGCGTCGCCCGAGTCGGATGTGGCTGCGGGTGGCCTGGCGCCTAGTAGCGCGCCATGGACGGATCGACCTGGCTGGCCCAGGCTTCCATGCCCCCGGTCAGGTTCACCATGCGCCCGAAGTCGCGCGACTCGAGGAACGCGGCCGCGCTGGCGCTGCGCATCCCGTGGTGGCAGATGCAGACGATCTCGACCTCGGGGTCGAGTTCGTGCGCGCGTGACGCCAGCTCGTCGAGCGGGATGTGGACGACGCCGTCGATGCGGCAGATCGCGAGTTCCTCGGGCCGGCGGACGTCGAGCAGCACGGGCCGATCGCCGCTGGCGATGCGTTCTTGGAGTTGAGCGGGCGTGATTTCGACGACCATGGAGCTGGGTTCGGGGGGACCGGGACGTAGGTTGCGTCGCGCGCGGCGAGGACCCGCGCGCGCGAGCGTCGCGAGACGCCGGGCGCCGACCATAGCAGGGAGTCCGCCCGTCCCTCTCCATCCGCTGGACCCACCGCGCCGAACCATGGCATCCCGTCCGCCCCACGCCCACGGGACCACCCGACGCTGCGCCACCGGCACGAGGTCGCTGGACTGCGGGGCGACGTGCGTCGCGGACGCTGGCGCCGTGAGTGCTCGCGCCCGCGTGGAGTCGCTGCGATGAGCAGCTCCCCGAACGAGTTTCCGGTTCCGCGCGCCGCGCCGACGCGTCGGGACGCGCTCGCACGCCTGCTCCGGCTCGCCTGGCCGGCGTCGCTCTCGTACCTGTTGTCGAGCGCCTACCGGATCAACGACCAGTACTGGATCCAGGGCATCGGCCCCGACGCCCAGAGCGCGATCGCGGCCGCCATGTTCGTGGCGATCGCGAACTTCGCCCTGCCGTTCCTCGCGGCCGCGGGCGCCCTGTCGCTGGTGTCGCGCGCGATGGGCGCGGGCGACGAGGCCGCCGCGCGCCACGCGTCGCGTCACGCCCTCGGTCTCGCGGTCGCGCTCGGCGTCGCGATGGCGCTGATCGGTCCCCTGCTGACGGCGCCGGTCGCACGACTGCTGGCCCTCGAGGGCGGCACGGCGCAGCTGTTCACCGAATACCTGGACGCGCTGTTCCGCACGGCGCCGGTCCTGTTCGCGATCCCCGTCCTCGACCACGTCTTCATCGGTCGCGGGCGCACGTTCGCCCCGATGCTGCTGCAGGCGCTCGCGGTCTCGCTGAACTTCGTGCTCAACCCGCTCGCGATCTACGGCACCGGGACGCGCGCCGCGCTGCCCGACGCGCCCTTCGCGGCCTGGTTCGACGCGGCGGCCGGCGCACTCTCCGTGGAAGAACTCGGGCTCGGCGCCCTGGGCGTGGGCGGCGCCGCCTGGGCCACGGGCGCCAGTCGCGGCATCGCGCTGTTGCTCGGACTGTGGTGGCTGCGGCGCACGACCGGAACGTCGCTGCGTCCGCGCCTCGGTCTCGACCGCGAGCTGCTGGCGCGTCTCGTCCGCATCTCGACGCCCGTGTCCCTGTCGATCGCGTTCTACGCCTTCGTCTACTGGGCGCTGTTCGCGTTCGTGCTGTCCGACCTCGGCGACGACGTGAAAGCCGGGCTCGGGATCGGCTTCCAGGTCTTCGAGGGCGTGGCCTATCCGACGTTCCTCGGACTTTCGATGGCCGCCAGTTCCCTGATCGGCCACGCGCTCGGGGCACGCGACGCCGCCGCGCTCGAGCGCACCTTGGACGTCTCGAAACGCACGCTGCTCGCGGCCGGCATCTTCTTCGCTCTGGCGTTCGCCGCGCTCGCCGAGCCGGTGGCGGCGGTCTTCTCGGCCAGCGAAGAGGTGCAGCGCGAAGTGGTCCTGTACGTGCGGATCCTGGCGCTCTCCCAGGTCTTCGTGGCCTTCGAATCGCTGTGGGACAAGGTGCTGACCGCGTCCGGGCACACGCGCGCGCTGGCCTGGATCGGAGGACTCGGGAACCTCGCGCGCCTGCCGCTCTCCTACGTCGCGGTCACGCACCTGGGTTGGGGCGCGGCGGGCGTGTGGTGGGCGATCAACCTGACCACGGTCGCGAAAGCGTTCGGCCTGTGGCGCGTCGTCGAACTCGGAGGGTGGAGGCGGGATCTCGATCCGGTCACCTCGAGCGACGCCGAGGACGAGGCCACGCTCCCCCGCGGCTAGGACTCGGGCCAGCGACGTCGCGGGATCGGGAAGCGAGCGGCACCGCTGGCGACGTGGAACCGCGCGGCGCGTCGTGCAGCCGCCGTGCTCGCGCGCCGGACGGGACGGCGACCTGCCCCGTCGCTACACTCGGGCTCCACCCCCACCCCGAGGAGCCTTGAGCGATCCCGACCACACCCTCACCCCCACGAGCCCCTTGAACCGCGACGCCTTCATCGACTTCGACGCCATCGACCTCGACCGCGACGTGGTCACGAAGGCCGAGGTCCTCGAAATGCTCAAGCAGCGCGGCACGTTCGAGATGGTCGACGGCCTGGTGCACTTCGAGGACGAACCCGGCCTCGTCGTCGGCTACAAGAACGTGCGTTCGGGCGACTGGTGGACGAGCGACCACATCCCCGGCCGGCCGCTCTTCCCGGGCGTGATGATGATCGAGTCGGCCGCGCAGATGTGCACCTACCACTTCATGCGCAGCCAGAAGATGCCGCCCGAGACGTTCGTCGGCTTCGGCGGTCTCGACGACGTGCGCTTCCGCGCCAAGGTCGAGCCCGACTGCCGCCTCCTGATCGCCGGCCGCCTCCAGCGCCACCGCCGCAGCATGTTCATCTACGACGCCAAGGGCTACGTGGACGCCGGCGACGGCCAGTACCCGGTCGCGTTCGAGGCCACGATCCGCGGAGTGATCGTGTGAGTGGTTCCAGCGCGCCCGAGGAGCTGTACAACGCGGAGGTCGTCTCCAACGAGCGGCTGAACGACGCGCTGTTCGTCCTGAAGGTGCGCCCCGACGACGGGGCCCCGGACTTCGCGCCGGGACAGTTCATCAACATCGGCCTCGAGCCGCGTCTGCCGGAACACGCCGGCCGCGACGGGCTGGTGAAGCGCCCCTACTCGATCGCGTCGGGCCCGAGCGAACCGCTGCTCGAGTTCTACGTGCGCCTCGTCGAGAACGGCGCGCTGACGCCGGGGCTCATGGCGCTCGAGCCGGGCGACCGACTGTGGGCCGACGGCCGCTGCATCGGCAGGTTCACGCTCGACACGCTGCCCGAGGTCCCAGCGCCCGCCGAGCGCGATCTGGTGTGCGTGGCGACCGGCACCGGACTGGCTCCGTTCACGTCGATGCTGCGCGAATTCGGTCCCGCGCGACGGGCCGGGGCTCCCGATGCGCGCTTCGACCGCATGGTGATCGTGAAGGGCGTGCGGCTGGCGGAGGACCTGGGCTACGCCGAGGAACTCGAGGCCTGGGACCGCGAGAACGACTGGTTCACGTTCGTCCCGTTGTGCAGCCGCGAACCGGACGACTCGGGCTGGATCGGTCAGCGCGGCCGGGTCGGGCAAGCGCTCGAATCCGCGGCGTTCGAAGCCCGCTGCGGCTTCGCGCTCGACCCGGCGCGCAGTCAGATCATGCTCTGCGGCAATCCCGCCATGGTCGACGAGCTGGAAGCCTCGTTCGCAGAGCGCGGCTTCAAGAAGCACCGCCCGCGCGATCCGGGCCAGGTGCACCTCGAGCGCTACTGGTGAGCCGAGCGCGTCCGCTGCTTCTCGTGGAGCATGCGGTCGAGCGTCGAGAAGACGCCCTTGCTGCCCTGTTCCATCGCGTCGAGCCCGCGCTGGACCTGTGAGAAGTCGCCCTCGGCCAGCGCCCTCGAGTCGAGCGTGGCGAAGGCCTCGGCCGTCCCTTCGTGGACGCGAGAGTGCGGCCCGACGAGCGCCGAGTAGCTCGGTACGTCGCTGAAGCTGCTGCAACCGTCCCCTTCCTCGTACCACTTGCCGAGTCGGCAGTTGTGGTGGTCCACGTACTCGAAGACGGGCTTGCGCCGCAGGACCGAGAGGTACGTGTTGACCTTCCAGATCACGTGATCCAGCTTCGCGAGGCTGACGAAGACTCGATCGTTGTTGTTCTGGATGTTGGCGACGATCCGTTGGTTCTCTTCGTGGGTGGTCTCGGCGGCACGGCACAGCTCCGCGGCCGTGTGCGACGTCTCGACGCTGCGCTGGACGGCGCCGCCGATCGTCCGCTCGACGGACTGCGAGCTCGCCGACACGCGTTCGAGCAGCTCGGAGACGTTCGCCACCAGTCCGCTGGTCTCGTTCGAGAGGTCCTTGACCTCGCGCGCCACGACCGCGAAGCCGCTGCCGAACTCACCGGCTCGCGCCGCCTCGACGGCCGCGTTGACGGAGAGCAGATTCGTCTGCCGGGCGATCGCTTCGATGCCCTTCAGCGCCTCGATGATCTGACGGAGTTCGCCGAGCATCGCGTCCACGCTCACGCGCGCTTCGCCCAGGTTGGACGCCAACTCGGTGGACGAAGCGTCGATCGAGAGGGCACGCTTGGCCACGTCGCCCGACTTCTCCTCGATCACGCGAACGCTGGCGAGCGTCTCACCGTTGCTGGTCACCGAGTCCGCGAGATCGGACTGGATGGCCTTGAGGCCCTCGAGCGCACCTTCGGACTGGGCCTCGAAGAGTCGCGCGATCCCGGCCCGGGGCCGAGCGGAACCCTGGACACCGGTCGGGCCGTTCGAGGGCAGGGCGGCCGGGTGGAGATCGGTCGGATGGGAGACGCGACGCCACGTGCGTCGCAGCAGTGAGGAGAGACGAGTCACGGCGGGTGGATCGGCACGCGGCTCCGTGGATCGCCAGTCCGCGGCGACGTCGCGACGGATCGTGTCCCGTTCCGAGGACGCGGAGCCGAGCGACCGTCCACGCGGGCGCAACGCCACCGGTCCTGGGAACTAGCGACTCCCATGACCCTCTGGAAGCTCGTCGTCCCCTTCGCCGCGGTGCTCGGCGGCGCCATGGCACTGGCGGCACCCGTCACCACGCCCTTCCGCTCCGCCGCGTCCTGCGCGGTGGACGAGCGGGACGGCCGGACCGATCCCGGCCCGCTCGCCCCGTTCGTGGCCGAGCTCCTGGCCGAAGCGGTCGACCTGCGCGACGCCCCCGCCCGACTCGCACGCGCGCAGGAACTGGCCGCACGCGACGACGTGTCGCTCGAGCAGTGGCTCGCCGCCGCGCGCGCGTTCGCGCCGCTGGCCGGACCCGCGCGCGAGCCGGGTCCGTACACGGAGCGGGCCGAGCTGTGGGTCGAAGGACGCGCGGAATCGACCGAACTGCACGTGGTGGTCCCGCCCGACGACGGCCGCACCGGCCCGCGGCCGCTGCTCGTCGCCCTGCACGGCGCAGGCGGCAACGGCCCACAGGAGGCGGCGACGTGGCGCGGCGTCGCGGCCGAACTCGGTGCGCTGCTGCTCGCGCCCACCGAGGCCGGCGACAACGTCGGCTACGCGAGCAGCACGCGCGAATCGGCCGCCGTGCTCGCAGCCATCCGTTGGGCCAGGCGGCACCACGACGTGGACGAGAACCGCATCTGGATCACGGGTTTCAGCCGCGGTGGACACCTGTGCTGGGACGTCGCGCTGCGCCATCCGGGCCTGTTCGCCGCCGCCGCGCCCATGGCCGGCGGACCGCGCCTGACGCTCGAGAACGGCGCGAACAGCTTGCGACTCGTCGAGAACCTCGACGGTCTGCCGACCCTGGCCCTGGCCGGAGCGCTCGACGATCCGGCGCTCGTCTGGACCCTCGGACGGATCGGCGTGCTGCTCGAGCGTTTCGAGGTGAGCGGCGCCGAGGTGCGTCTGCTCGACGGCACGGGGCACGCCTTCGCCCCGCTGGCGCACGCGGACTGGGCCGACTGGTTCGCGGCGCGCGTTCGGGACCCGTGGCCGACGCGCGTCGTGCGCCTGTCCGCGCGCGCAGGTGAGTCGCGCCGGGCCTGGCTCGAGATCATGGCCTTCGGCAAGGACGTGGAAGAGACGTTCCAGCCGCGCATCACGGTGCGCAAGGGCGAGGAGCTGTCCGACGCCGAGCTGCGGACGAAGATCGACGAGCTGGCGCGCGAGCGAACGGCGCGCGTGGTGGCCGAACGGGGCGACGACGGCGTCGTGCGCATCGAGAGCGAGAACGCGACCGAGGCGCGCTTGCTGGTGCCGGCCGAGTGGATCGACGAGAAGGGCCGCGTGGCCGTGAAGTCGGGCTCGAGCACGAAGCGCCTGCGCACCGAACCGGACGTCGCCGTGCTGCTCGCGGACTTCGTCGAGCACTTCGACCGCACGCGCCTGCCCGTGGCGGAGGTGGTCGTGAAGCTGAAGTCGCGCTGAAGGACGCGCGTCGCGAGCGCCGGTCGTTCAGAGACCGGCGCCGAACTCGGGCGGGCGCTGGCGCACCACTTCGGGCGTGCCTTCCTCGCCGAGGATGTCGAGCACGTCGAGCTCGACGCAGCGACACGGCACGCCGAGCAGACCCGAGAGACTCGGACGCGTGGCGCCGTCCTCGCCGGACAGGACCTCCTTCACGTAGGTGCCGTGCTGGGTCGAGAGCTCGACCTCGAACATGCGCGACGGGCCTTCGACCGGCTCGCGCGAGGCGTTGCACGGACGCGCGGCCTCGAGCTCGATCCAGCGCTCGCGCTCGAGATCGGCGCGGCGGTGGGCGACGCGCTGGGGCGTGCGCTGCGCGATCGTGCGGCGCTCGCCGAGCAGCGCCTCGAACGCCGCCGGATCGACCGGTTCGTCGCACTCGACCAACGCGCCGTAGCGCTTGGCGTGCGGCGTCTCCTTCAGGTAGGCGACGCGCGCCTTCTCGCTGTGGTGCAGACCGACCACCTCGAGGCGCCCCTCGTTGCGGCGGTTGACCTCGGCCTCGAGTTCGGCGAGATCCACGTCGAGCACCTTGGGACTCTCGAGCTCGAGCACGAACGGCCGGCCCGATCCGAGCATCCGCACGTCCACGTCCTCGCGGCCCGAGCCGTGGAACTTGTTCTTGCGCGTCCCGAAGGCCTTGCCGACGACCCAGGCCACCAGCTGCTGGACCGAGTCCTTCGCCAGGGTGCCGAAGCCCTCGCAGCGCTCGCAGTTGCGCTTGCGCCGCGGATGCCCCTTGCACTCCGGGCAGTACAGGATCGTCTGGGGCAGGTCGCGGGTGAGCTTGCGGTACCGGCCCTCGAGGAAGACCTTGGCCTTGGGTGCTGAGTTCATGGCTGGGGCGGAGCATAGCGGCGCAGCGCCCCCCAGCCGTCGACGACCCCGCGCGAAGTTGACCGAACCCGGGCACGGCCGAACGAGAGGAAGGGTGCGACCGCCGGCCCGCGGTCCCGCGAACGCGCGGTCGATCCGAACCGGTGCGGCGCTACCATCTGCCCCGTGCATCCCGTTCTGTTCGAGATCGGCGGACGAACGATCAGCTCCTTCGGGACGCTCGTCGCGCTGGGGTTCCTGGTCGCCGCCCAATGGGTCTGGCCCCGGCTCCTGTCGGTGTACGGCAGCGATCCGCGCACCGATCCCGCGCGTTCGGCTTCGGTGGCCCTGTGGGTGCTCGTCGGGCTCCTGCTCGGCGGACGCCTCGTCTTCGCCGCCGTCGAGGTCGCGCGCCACCTCGCGGGTCAGAGCGGGCCGGAGTCGCTCGGCGCGGCGTTCCTCGCGTCTCCGCTCACGGCCCTCGATCCGCGCGGCGGCGGCATGGTGATGTACGGCGGCCTGTTCGGCGGACTCGTCGCCGGCTGGTTCGCCTCGAGACGCAGCGGCCTGGCCCTCGCGCGCGCCTTCGACACGGGTCTCGTCGCGGCCTTCGTCGGCCAGTCCATCGGACGCGTCGGCTGCCTGATGGTGGGCGACGACCACGGTTCGAAGGTGCCGAGTGCGCTCGAGTGGCTGCCCTTCCCGTTCACCTACCGCGTGCCCGACGCGGCCTGGCTCGACGCCCACCCGAAGAGTCTCTTCGTGCGCGAGCTCGCCGGCGAGACGGTCTGGGCCACGCAGACCTGGATGTCGCTCAACGCGCTCGCCCTGGCCTGGATCGGCGCGCGACTGCTGCGACGCGGCGCACGTCCGGGGACCACGGCGCTCGTGCTGCTGATCCTCTACGGCGCGTCGCGCTTCGTGATCGAGCTCTTCCGCGGCGACGCGGTGCGCGGCCTCTGGTTCGGCGGTTCGCTGTCGACGTCCCAGCTCGTGTCGATCCCGCTCGTGCTGGTGGCGCTCTTCCTGTTCGTGCGGCGCGGGCGATGATCCTCGTCGGCGGCATCGACGAGGCCGGACTCGGACCGCTGCTCGGGCCTCTCTGCATGGGCGCGTGCGGCCTGCTGGTACCGACGGTCGAGCGCGCCGACGCACGGCTGTGGGACGTGCTCGCGGAGGCCGTTTCGCGCGACGTGAAGCGCGACAAGGAGCGCCTGGTCGTGGACGACAGCAAGCGCGTCTACAGCCGCAACGACCGCGGCCGCCGGCGACTCGAGACGACCGTGCTGTGCTTCGCGCGCGCGGGCGGTGGGGCCGTCTCCGCGATCGAGGACCTCGCGCTCGGCGGCGACGACGAGGCGCGCTGGCTCGCGCGCTACCCCTGGCGCGACGGCGCCCCCATCGCGGCCCCCACCTGGATCTCGCCCGACTTCGTCGAGCTGCGCGCGGCGCCGCTCGAACGCGCGCTCGAGCAGCACGACGTGCGGATCGCGCTCCTGGGCGTGCGCTCGGTCGAACCGGGGGAACTGAACGCCGCGATGGACGCCAGCGGGAACAAGTCGCGCGCGGCCTGGGAGTTCGCCGCGCACGACCTGCGGCTCTTGCTCGAGCGCGCCATCGCCGCCGGCGCCGAACGGGCCGACATCACGATCGATCGCCAGGGCGGCCGCGCCCACTACGGCCCGCAACTCGCCCGCGCGCTGCCGGTCGGCTTCACCGTGCACCTGGTCGAGGAGACCGAAGGCGTCTCGCGCTACCGGCTGACCGGCCCGATCGAGGCGCGGATCACGATCGCGGAGAAGGCCGAACTCGGGAGCTTCACCACGGCGCTCGCCTCCTGCGCGGCGAAGTACGTCCGCGAGCGCTCGATGCAGGCCCTCAACGACTGGTTCGCCGAGCGGATCGACGGACTCGCGCCCACCGCTGGCTACACGACCGACGGCCGGCGTTGGCTGAACGACGTCGCGACCCGCGCACCTGGGGTCCTCGCGGAGCTCGATCGCGACCTCGTCGTCCGGCGCCGCTGAACGTCTCGGCGGACGCACTTCGCGGGCGAGCAGCACGGTGACGGCGGTCGCGGTGGTGGTACCTTTCTCGCCCCCGCGCTCCGCCTCGGGCCCACGCCCGCGGAGCACCGACCGCCCTCCCGCGAACGCCTTCCTCCCCGACCCTTGAAGATCGCCATCCTCGGCGCCGGTGTGTCCGGCATGTCCCTCGCCCGTTTCCTCGTCGAGGGCGGGATCGAGCAGGACTCCATCACGCTCTTCGAGGCCGCACCCGTCGCCGGGGGACTGTGCCGCAGCAAGCGCGTCGGCGAATTCACGTACGACGTGGCGGGCGGGCACATCCTGTTCAGCAAGGACGCCGAGGCGATGGCGTGGATGAAGGAACAGGCCGGTGGCGAGGACGCGTTCGTGAAGCGCGACCGCAACACGAAGATCCGCTTCGGGTCCGAATGGGTGCACTACCCGTTCGAGAACGGACTCGGCGACCTGCCCGAGGGACCGCGCTTCGAGTGCGTCAGCGGGTACGTGAAGGCCTGGCACGAGCGCATGGGACCGGACGGCACGACGCCCGTCACCGAAGCGCCCAAGGACTTCGCGAGTTGGATCCGCTGGCGCTTCGGCGACGGCATCGCGGACCACTTCATGGACCCGTACAACGAGAAGATCTGGAAGCGCCCGCTCGCGGACATCACGTCCGAGTGGGTCGCGGGCCGCGTGCCCGACGCGCCGGTCGACGACGTGCTGAAGAGCGCGATCGGGATGCGCACCGAGGGCTACACGCACCAGTCGGTCTTCTACTACCCGAAGGAGAACGGCTTCCAGGCGATCACCGACGGTCTCGCGGCCAAGCTCGAGAGCCGCATCCGACTGTCGACCCCGGTGCAGCACGTGGCGCGCAAGGGCGAGGGCTACACGGTCGACGGCGAGGAGTTCGACCAGGTGATCTGCACGCTGCCGCTCGACGTTCTGCCGCGCATCGTCGAAGGGCTGGACGCGGGCGCCGTGCAGGCGATGGAGTCGCTCGAGTACAACGCCGTGACCTGCGTGCTGGTCGCTCTCGATCGCCCGGAGCAGCCGAACCTGTCGTGGATCTACCTCCCGCACACCGAACAGGGCCCTGCCAACCGCGTCACGTACATGTCGAACTACTCGCCGGGCAACGCGCCGGAGGGTCAGACGTCGTTGATGGCCGAGATTACGTCGAACGGACGCGGTGAGGCCCCCGGGCCGCAGATCGCCGAGGAGACCGTCGAGGGCCTTCTGGCCGCCGGACTGCTGCACCGCGAAGAGGTGCTGTTCACCGACATCTCGACCTCGAACCACGCCTACGTCGTCTACGACCACGGCTTCTCCGCGAAGCGTGCGGCGGCGCTCGAAGGCCTCGAACGCCTCGGGATCGTGCCGCTCGGTCGCTTCGGTCGCTACGAGTACGACAACTCCGACCAGTGCGTCATCAAGGCGCGCGCGCTCGCGGCCGAACTGGTTCCCAAGTGGACGCAGGGGTGAAATCGGGCCGAGCCTGC
Organism: Rohdeia mirabilis; assembly: GCA_007750655.1. Taxonomy (GTDB): domain Bacteria; phylum Planctomycetota; class UBA1135; order UBA1135; genus Rohdeia; species Rohdeia mirabilis. Next base: position 2,217,204 of record CP036290.1, on the reverse strand, counting down.
GCGTTCACGAGCGAGCCGCGCGCGATCTCCGTCGTCGTCCCCACCTGGAACGGTGGCGAGCGGTTCAGGGCGCTCCTCGAGCGCCTCGCGACGCAGCAGGTCGACGGCGGATTCCAGCTGGTCGTGATCGACTCGTCGAGCAGCGACGGAAGTGCGGACGCGGCGCGCGCCGCCGGAGCGCTGGTCGAGGTGATCGACCAGTCCGAGTTCAACCACGGCGCCACGCGCAACCGCGGCATCGCGCGCTCGAGCGGCGAGCGCGTGCTGCTGTTGACCCAGGACGCGATCCCGCTGGACGACGACTACGTGGCGACGCTCGCACGCGTGTTCGACGAAGCGCACGTGGACGCGGCCTACGCGCGGCAGTTCCCGCTGCCCGACCAGGACCCGATCCTGGCCGAACGCCTGCGCAACTGGGCCGCGACGCGCAGCGAGCCCAGCGACCAGACGCTCGCCGCCGGCGATCCCGACGCCGCGTTGGCCGCGTACCTCGCGCTCGAACCGCTCGAGCGCCTGGCGGCCTGCGCGTTCGACAACGTGGCCTCGGCCGTGCGGCGCACGACCTGGGAGCGCCACCCGTTCCCCGCCGCGCCCTTCGGCGAGGACGTGGCTTTCGGCAAGGAACTGCTGCTGGCCGGCGGCACGATCCGCTTCGAGCCGCGCGCCAGCGTCGAACACAGCCACCCGATCGACCTGGTGCGCGAGTTCAAGCGCCTGTACTGCGACCACCGCAACCTCCACCAGCTCTTCGAGGTGCGCACCGTGCCGACCTGGCGCGCGGTGTGGGACGGCTGGCACTGGCAGCGGCGCACGTACTTCGAACTGCTCGACCGGCTGCCCGATCTGACCCCGTCCGAGCGCCGCCGCTGGAAGCGCTTCGCGATCCCCTACTCGCTCGCCGAACCGCTGGCGCAGTTCCTCGGCGCGCGCAGCAACTGGAAGGTCGGCGCGAGTCGCTTCTGGACCGCGGTCGACCGCCGTCTGCGCCGCGGCGTCTGAGCACACCCGCTCCGGGACGCAGCGGTTCGCGCGAGCTGTCGTGAACGCCCCCAGCGCTGCGACGTTGTCCGCGCGTCGCGCCCCTCGACCCGACCATGCACCACACCGACTCCATCCGCACCACCACTGGCCGAGGGCGTTCGACGGCGCCGCGGCTCGCCGGACTGCCCGTCGACGCCGTGTTCCTGGCCGCCGTGTTCCTGGCCGCCGTGTTCCTGTCCGGCTGCTCCGACGATCCTGCGCCCGGACCCACGGCCGGCGCGGGCACGGCGAGCGAACAGGGGCAGGCGCCCACCGCGCCGCGCCCGCCCGACCACATGCTCGCCGCCGACCCGCGCGCGACGCCCAACTGGTTCGAGGGGCCGCGCGCGGACTGGCCGGCGCTCGTCGCGACGCACGACGCCGACCTGCGCGGCTTCGGCACGCTGGACGGCGGCGTGGGATTCCTCGGCCGGACCCGCGAGGGCGAACTGATCGCGGTCACGTCGAACTGGTACGTCTCGCGCGACGCGGGGCTCTCGGCGGAGATCGACCTGGCCTACTTCGAACAGCTCGTGAAGCGTTGGGAGCTGCGCGCGGAAGAGCGGGCCGACGGCTCACGGGACCCCGGCGCGGTGCGCGTCACCGGCCGCGCGCGCTCGGGACTCGAGGTGCCCGGAGCGGATCTGCTCCTGCTCTCGGCGCGGACGGTGGACGACGCGCCGCCGCCGTGCGCGATCCTCGCCCTGTCGGAACGCGTCCCCGCCGTCGGCGAACAGCTGGTGGTCGTCGGCGCGGGAGGACTGGTCGTCGACACACGTCTTCACGCCTACGCACCGGGCGCTGGACTCGCGTTCGACCTGCCCGCGGGAACGCCCGTCGACGGACTGCTCGGTGGTCCGGTCCTGGACGCGAACGGTGCCGCGGTGGCCTGCGTGACCGCGCTCGACTGGGACAGCGACGGCGACGTGCCGAGCGCCGGCGAAACGGTGCGCGCCGTGGCCCAGGCTCTGCGCCCGTTCCTGCTCGCGCCGCCCCCGTTGATCGGGACCGCGGTGCGACTCGACAACCCCGGCTACGACCAGGTGGCGTTCTCGAAGGACGGGTCGCTGATGTTCATGGGCAACGCGGTGCTCGGCGGCGCAGCGGTCGTCACGTGGCCCGACGCCCTGCCGTTCGCGGGCGCGGACCTGCCCAAGGGCGAGGGGGCCGGCGCGTTCACCGACGCGGGTTGGCTCGTGACGGCCGGACGCGGGGGCACGTACAGCGTGTTCGACACGATCTCGCGCACGTCGCTCGTCGAGGGCGACACGGACCTGCCGGTGGTCACGGCGATCTGTGTACTCGACGAGCGCCACGCCATCTTCGGCTCGTCCTTCGCCGATCGCTGCCTGCTCGTCGATCTGGCCGTGGGCGCGACGCTCGAGCAGTTCGACTTCGGCGCGACGAGTTTCGCGCTCTCGCCCGACGGTGCCGAGTTGGCGGTCGGAGGAGCGGACGGAGCGGTGTTCTGCCTGCGGGTGCGACGTGACTCGACGGGCTCGCTCCTGACCGACCCGACCGAGCTCGCCGGCCACGCCGAGTCGGTCGTGGCCCTGGCCTGGTCGCGCGACGGCGATCTTCTGGCCAGTGGCAGTTGGGACGACTCGGTGCGCGTTTCGAGGCGCGGCTCGGGCGAGGAGCTGTGGTCGGTGACCGGCGCGAGCGACGTGAACGACGTGTGGTTCGACGACGCGGCGCGCCTGTGGGTGGCGACCGGTTCGACCGAGGAGGTGGACGGCGTCCGCGCCCCCACCGCGTGCTACGTGCGCGTCTTCCGCGGCCTCGACGGGCTCGAACTCATGCGCAGCCACGACCAACCGACGCCGGTGGTGGCGTTGATCGATCGGACGGAAGCGCTCGACGAGAGCGGGACCGCCGGACTCGACACCCGTGTGCTCGGCCTGACCGTCGGGCCCGACCACTTCCGCTGGACGGCACCGGCGCCCTGAACGGCGCCCTGAACGGCGCCTTGAACGGCGAGCGGGCGCGCCCTCCGGGTCTCGGAGAGCGCGCCCGCTCGCACACGGACCGAAGGGTCCGAGTCAGCCGACGTTGAGCGGCGCCTCCGCGTCGAGCGCGGCCGCCGTCGCAGCGACCACGGCCGCGATGCGCACCGCGTCCTGGATCATCTCGCGCGTCGCGCCGTGCTGGGTCAGAACCTGCTCGTGCGAGGTGATGCACATGCCACAGCCGTTGACCGCGGAGACGGCGATCGACCACAGCTCGCGGTCGACCTTGCCCTCCGAACCGCCGCCCAGAGCCTGCATGCGCAGACGCGCGGGCATCTGCGAGTACTGCTCGTTCCCCACCAGGTGCACGAAGCGGTAGTAGACGTTGTTCATGGACATCGTCGTCGCGACCGACTTCACCAGCGCCACGTCCTCGGGCGAGAGCTTGGTCGCCGCTTCACCCTCCGCCGCCGCGAGCAGCTCGCGGTTGCGCGCGGCGAAAGCCGTGGCGAGCAGGCACCCGTAGAGCTGGCGCTCGGTGAGGTGCTCGCTGCGAACGATGTTGGAGAGGTTCAGGCGCATGTCCTTGGCCGTCTCCGGCAGGCGTGCGCGCAGGTCTTCGATGTTCATGACGGTCGTTGGCGCGATCGGCGGTGGTGATCCGAGCGGGAGCGTTCGATCGCGATCAGGGGATCGTGATCGTCTCCTCGCCCTTGGTCCAGTTGCACGGGCACAGCTCGTCGGTCTGCAGGCCGTCGAGGATGCGCAGGGTCTCCTCCGGGTTGCGGCCGACGCTGAGGTCGTTGACCGAGACGTGACGGATCACACCCTCGGGGTCGACGATGAACGTCGCACGCAGGCAGACGCCCTCGTTCTTGTCGAGGATGCCGAGGGCGGCCGAGAACTCGCGCTTGACGTCGGCGAGCATCGGGAAGGGCAGATCACGAAGGTCCGCGTGGTCGCGGCGCCAGGCGAAGTGCACGAACTCGGAGTCGGTCGACAGGCCGAGGACCTGGGCGTCGCGGTCGGAGAACTCGCCGTTCATGCGGCCGAAGGCAGCGATCTCGGTCGGGCAGATGAACGTGAAGTCCTTCGGCCAGGCGAACACGACCAGCCACTTGCCGGGGTAGCTCTTGTCGGTGAGGTCCTTGAAGGCGGTGTTCGGCGAGTCGATGCCGACGGTGGCCTGGAGGGCGAATTCGGGGAGGTGGTCTCCAACGGTGAGCATGGTGGTCTTGGCTGCAGCGCGGCGACGGAGCCGCTCGTGGGTTCGGATCGGACGTTCGAGCCGCGGTTCGACCACGGCGAGGCGGGATTCTGGGCCGCTGCCGGTGAGAAGTCCAATCACTTTGCACGCTGCTCGCCATCGCCCGAGGTGATCACAGACCTGAATCCGTTCGAGCCCGCAACACGGTTCAGATCGGGCCGCTGTCGAGGGCACTCTCCTCGGTGGCGGAGGGCGGGCGCCGAACGTCGAACACCAGCGCGGAACGCAGCTAGGGTGGACGTCCGATGTCCTCGCCCATCCGCCGCTCGCTCGCCGCCAGCACCTTCGTCCTCCTCCTGGCCCTCTCCGCGATCGCGCTCTGGTCGCGCGCCGACGAACGTCTCGACTCACTGGAGTCGGGAGCTCGCTCGACCGTCGATCACGAGGTCGCGCCGGTCGAACTCGCGGGCGAGAGCACCACTCGCGTCGGAAGGGAGAAGGACGCGCGGCGGACCGTCGACGCCGTGCCCGCGGAGCCGGTGCCCGCCACCCCGGGGACCGAGTCCACGTCCCTCGTGGTGCAGCCGATCTGGGTCGATGGCGAGGCGCCGGCGGAAGGCGCGGTGCTGCGCCTCGTCCCGGACGGTTGGGGCGAGCGGAGCAGCGTGGAACTCGGAGCCGACGGACGTTGGACCGTCGACCGGAGCCAGCTGGGCGCGTTCGGCGCGGAGCTCGCGCTGCGCTGCCCGGGTCACTGGATCGACGGTGGCCAGTGGCTGCTGGCGTCGGCGACAGGCGTGCGCGACCTACGGATCTACACCGCCGGTTCGATCGAGGTCACGGTCAGCGGATACGCGGAGGGTGTGGAGCGCACCGTCGCGGTGCCGGCGGATCGCCACGGATCCACCTGGGGCGACCTCGTCTTCGAGGGCGGCACGAAGCGGCGACTTGCATCGGGGCTGGGCGTGGCACGGTTCGAGGGCCTGCGCGTCGGCGTCCACCAGGTGCTGCTCTTCGACCCGACGCACGGCTCGGCCGACGCCCGCCCTATCGACCGGCGGACGGTCGTGGTCCGCGGCGGCGCGACGACGAAGGTCCACCTCGACGCCGCCGACCGCGAGTTCGGGGCGGTCCTGACCGGTCGGGTCCTGCGCGGCGGCGAGCCGGTCGCGGGCTACGAGGTCCGCGGTCTGGGCTTCGTCGAAGCGCAGTTGGTCGTCGCGACGTGCGTGAGCGACGAGCACGGGGTCTACCTCCTCGAGCTCGCGGCGCCCGGCTGGTTCGAGGTCCGCGCTGGCCCACCGGGACCCTCTGAACCGCACGTCCTGTGGACGCTCCACGTCGGCCGCGCGACCTACCAAGACCTCGAAATGCCCGGCGGCTCCCTCGTCGCGGCCCTCACTGGTTTCGGCGTGCCGGTGAGCGTCAGCGTGCGGCGGCACGAGTCCGAGTTCGAGGCCCTCGGCCGCGAACAGCGCGCCTGGCGCGAGGCGGCCGACGGCGACCTGGTGGTGGTGGAGGGGCTCGAGTCGGGTCGGTACGAGGTCCAGGTGCGTCCGCGCCAGGGGTCCTACGGTCGACTGGCGGCACGGATCGTCGAGGTGTTGGAGGACGGTCCGCCCACCCGCGTGGAGCTCGCGGCGACGGCGACGCACAGGTTCGATGTCCGCGTGGTGGACCGGACGGGGGCGCCCGCCGATTCGGTGAACGTCTACTGGCGCCTCACCGGCCCCACCGTCCCCGACTGGCACCGCCTCGGTCGAACGGACGACGCGGGCCTCGTGAGCGGCCAGGTTCCGCAGGGCGTGCCCCTTCTCCTGCAGGTCGAGCGGCGGGCAGCTGGCATGCCTCTTCAGGCCGCCCTCGCCTCGCGCACCCTCGAGGTCCTGGGCTCGAGCCCTTCGGACGCTCGAGCCTCGGACGACGCGGGTCTTGAACCGTTCGAGATCCGCTGCGAGGCCGCAGGTGCACTCGTGGTGAGCCTCGAGAGCGCCGGTGCTTCGGTCCAGTTCGACGCGCTGCTGTTCGAACCGGACGGTTCGCGACCGGTCGTCGGAGGGAGCCGCGGATTCGACGTCGAACGACACATCGAAACGCTGGCACCGGGTCCGTACGACCTGGTCGCGCGCGACATCACCGGTCGCATCTACCGTCGACGCGTGGTCGTCGAGGCCGGATCGACGACGCGCGTCACGCTGCCCTGAACGGGAGCGCGACGCGCGTCGTGCGGGAACCGGTCGCGACGGGCTCTACTCCGCCAGCAGCTCGGTCACCAGCTTCGTGAAGCCGGCCGCGTCCGGAAGCGGCGAGCCCTCGGCCAGCAGGGCCTGACCGAGCAGCACCTGGCAGTGGCGATCGAAGCGCGCGGGGTCCTGCTCGCGCAGGGCGCCCAGCTTCTTGACCACCGCGTGCTCGGGGTTGAGCTCGAGGCGGCGCTTCTGCTCCGGTCCCATGCCCTGCCCGCTGGCCCGCATGGCGCGCTCCACGTGCGGCGCGGCGGCGCCCTCCTCGACCACGAGCACGGCCGGCGAGTCCACCAGGCGCGAGGAGAAGCCGACGCCCGAGACGCCGTCGCCGATCGCGGTCCCGACCGCGTCGAGCAGGTCGCGACTCTCCTCCTCCTTCTTCGCGAGTTCCTCCTTCGCCCCATCGTCGGACAGGTCGGACTCGCCCTTGTGGATCGCGCGCAGGGGCACGTCGCGGAACGCGTTCAGCTTGGTCAGCCAGAACTCGTCCACGTGGTCCGACAAGAGCAGCACTTCGTACCCCTTGGCGCGGTAGGCCTCGAGGTGCGCGGAGTGTTCGATCGACGCGGCGTCGGGGCCGGTGATGACGTAGATCGACTCCTGACCCTCGGGACGGCGTGCGAGATACTCGTCGAGGGTCGTGAAGCCGTCGCCGTTGGTCGAGCGGAAGAGGCACGCCTCGGCCAGCTCGGCGGCCAGGTCGGTCTCGAAGTACAGACCCTCCTTCACAGCGGGGCCAAGCTCCTTCCAGAAGCCCTCCCAGTCCTCGCGGCGCTCGCTGCACAGTTTCTTGAACGTGTCCACCGCCTTGCGCGTGATGCGCTTGCGGATCTGACCCAGTTGCTTGGTGTACTGCAGCGTCTCGCGGCTGACGTTGAGCGGCAGGTCGGAGCTGTCCACCACGCCGACGAGGAAACGCAGCCAGACCGGCACCAGGTCCTCGACCGAGTCGCTGATGAACACGCGGCGCACGTAGAGCTGCACGCCGCTCTTCGGTCCCTCGGGATCGAACAGGTTCATGCGCGCGGCGCTCGGGACGAACAGCAGCGCGCTGTACTCGGCCGTGCCCTCGGCCTTGAAGTGGATGGTCTCGAGCGGGTCGCGCCACTCGTGCGCGAGGTGCTTGAAGAACTCGGCGTACTCCTCGGTGCTGACTTCCGAGCGCGGCTTGGTCCACAGCGGCCGCATCGAGTTGAGCGTGATCGTCTCGGTGCGCACGGTGTCCTCGCCACCCTCCTCCTCGGCGCGATCGACGCGCTCGACCTCCATCTGGATCGGGTACTCGACGAAGTCCGAGTAGCGGCGCACGGTCTCGCGCAGCACCCACTCCTGCGTGAAGTCCTTGGTGTCCTCGCGCTCGCCGTCGAGGGCCGACAGCTTCAGCTCGACGCGCGTGCCGTGGGTCGGGACGTCGGCCTCCTCGATCGTGTAGGAGCCGTCGCCCTTGGAACTCCAGCGCCAGCCGGCCTCGGTCCCCGCCTTGCGCGTGGTGACCACGACCTCGTCGGCGACCATGAACGCGGCGTAGAACCCGACGCCGAAGCGCCCGATCAGCTCGGGCACGTCGGCCTTCTTCGAGGCGGCCAACTCGTCCAGGAAACGCCGCGTGCCCGACGAGGCGATCGAGCCCAGATTGGCCATCAGCTCGGCCTCGTCCATCCCGATCCCGTTGTCGATCACGGCCAGTGTGCGCGCGGCCTGGTCGACCTCGAACCGGATGGCGAGGTCCTGGTCCAGGCCCTTCAGTCCGTCGTCGGTCAGGGCGCCGAAGCGCAGCTTGTCGAGGGCGTCCGAGGCGTTGGAGACGAGCTCCCGCAGGAAGACCTCCTCGTGGCTGTAGAGCGAGTGGATGACGAGGTCGAGCAGCTGGCTCGCCTCGGCCTGGAATTCGTGGGTCCGGGTCGTCATGGGTCCGTTCGGGGTCGGTGCGCGGGCGCCGCGACCGCGCGGGGCGGTGCTGGGGCGGCTTCGGAGCGGCGCTTTCGGCCGAGGAATCTACCCGCCGCGTGCCCTTCTTCCAGGGCTCGGAGCCTCCTTGGCGGGCCCGCCGCGCACCCCGGGGACCCGTTCCACGCCACCCGGCCCCCCGCCCCGGCCGCCGAGGCCTTCGCCCTTGAAGGAAATCGCATTTCTGGTCGGTCTCCCCGACCTCGGCCTTTTTCGTGGGGTAGGTTCAAGTGCCAGTGGAGCACGCGAGGTCGGGGGACCTCACTAGGGCTCTGCGCTGCGGCATCCCGCTTCTTGGGGATCCCGAAGTGACCGACGACGGTCCAAGGGGTTGGAAGCGGGTTCCCGGGAGTCTTCGGCCCGGGCCGGCCCACACGGTCGGACGCAGCGTGTACCAGGCGCCGCCTTCTGCGACGCGAACGGCACTCAGCTACCGAATCGGGGGACTTGGACAATGGGACAGGATCGAATCACCTGCCGCGCTGCGGCGAACACTCGGACGGCTCACACGGGACGCTTCGGCGCGGCGAGCATCTCGCTCGCACTGGCGCTCTTCGCGGCCGGTTGCTCGGGCGGCAGCGGCTCCGGCGGCGTGGCTCCGGTCACCCCGCCCGTGACGTTGACCTTCGCCAGCACCCAGATCGACATGCTGGCCGGCGTCGTCGCCCCGCCCAGCGAGCCCACCTACCAGGGCGGCGCGGCCGACTTCACCGTCGTCCCCGCCCTGCCGGACGGTCTCTACCTGAACGCCGCATCGGGTGAGATCCACGGCCTGCCGACCACGGTCAGCCCGCGCACGAACTACACGATCACGGCCCGCAACGAGGAGGGCTTCCTCACCGCGGACGTCGAGATCGAGGTCCATGCCAGCTTCGACGAAGCGGCCTTCGTCTACGCCTTGCACCCGCAGAGCGACGAGATCTCGCTCTGGCGCGTGGACGCCGGCACGGGGACGCTGGTCCCCGCCGGACGCACCCGCACCGGCAACCTGCCGGTCCGCGCCACCGTCGATCCGCTCGGTCGCTTCCTGTACGTGGTCTGCGGCGGGCAGGAGAGCGTCGTGGTGCACCACATCGACCCGCTCACCGGCGAGCTCGATCCGGTCCAACTGGCCGCCGCCGACGGCGCCGCGTTCGACATCGCGATCGATCCCACCGGCCGCTTCCTCTACAAGTCCAACCTGCACGTCGGAACGCTGCAGGCCTTCGCGATCGACGCGACGAGCGGCCGTCTCGTGAAGAACGGCGCGCCGGTCCAACTGCCCGGCCCCTCCGCCCTCGAGATCTCCGGCAACGGTCGCAACCTGTTCGCCGGCACCCTGGACGGCCAGGCCGTGCTGCACTTCGTCGTGGACTCGGTCACCGGCGAGGTCGGTCAGTTCGTCGGCTCCGCGCCGATCGAAGGCCCCGTCGACCTTCTGTTCGACGAGACCAGCGACCTGCTCTACGCCCTCGACTTCACCAACGGCTCGCTCGTGACCTACGAGCTCGACGCCGTGGGCGGGCGCCCGACGGTCCTGTTCGACACCCCCGTCGGCGGCGCCCCGGCCTCGATCGTCAAGGTCGGCGACCAGCTGCACGTCGGCATGCACTCGCCCGCCGGTGTCCTGACCTTCGACGTCGATCCGGTCGACGGCCGTCCGATCTTCGACCAGGCCCTGCCCCTGGCCGGCTCCGCGACCAAGATCGAGCGCTTCGGCACCGACGGCGCGACCATGCTGGCGCTCGACGGCGCGGCCCTCGTCGCCCAGGTCACCATCGACGGCGCGGGCGACCTCGAGTGGTCGGACCGCCGCCCCTGCAAGAACGACGTGACCGACCTGGTCGTCGTGCACGGACCGCGCGCCTTCGAGCTCGAGACCGCCGGCCTGTTCACCGCCACCGCCCAGTCGCTCGAACTCAGCGGCTACCGCACGAACGGCGGCGGCCTGGATGCCGCCGGCCTCCCGGTCCCGATCGGCCTCGACCCCTCGCGCCTGGTGATCGACGAGACGCGCAACCAGCTCGTCGCCGTCAGCCGCGGTTCGGACCAGATCAGCACCTTCTCGATCGACCCGGTCACGCTCCAGCTCGACGAGCTGGCCACGGTCCAGGCCGGCCTCGAGCCGCGCGACGCTCGCCTCACCGCCTCGGGCCGCTGGCTCGCGAGCCTCGACGCCGATCGCGTCGCGCTGTGGAGCATGGCCGACGACGGACAGATCGCCGTGGTCGACTCGGAGTCGGTCGGTTCGATGCCGCGTCACCTGACCATCGACCCCGCCGATCGCTTCGTCTACGTCAGCGAGGGCGACACCGTGCGCCTGTTCGAGCTGAACACCGAGGCCGGCACGCTGACCCCCGCCGCCGGCGGACTGACCTTCGCGAACGGCAGCCAGCCGAGCGGAATGTGCGTCTCGCCCGACGGTCGCTTCCTCGTGATCTGCCTCGAGGGCACCGGTCGCATGCACGTGGCCGAGATCGATCGCAACGACGGCAGCCTCACCTCGCGCAGCACGCTCGAGACCGGCTTCCGCTCGACGGAGCCGTCCTTCGACGGTCGCGGTGCACGCCTCATCACCGTCGAACCCGACGAGGACCGCGTCAGCCTCTACGGCCTCGACGACGCCGGCACCGTGTCGCTCCAGTCGCGTGCTCTGTGTGGCAGCGACGCCAACGCCGTGGCCTTCGACCGCCAGGGCGCGAACGTCTACGGCGCCGCGCAGGGCAGCGACACGATCGAGATCTTCTCGGTCGACGGATCGAACCTGACCTCGTCCTCCCAGGTCCAGGTCGGCCTCGACACCTCGCCCCAGGTCGTGACGGGATACCTGGTCTGGAGCCCGGTGCTCTGAGATTCGTCGACGACCTCCGAGCGGGGCCCTCGTGGACGGCGCGCGCGGCGCGGATCGGGACGACCCGGTCCGCGCCGCGCCGCGTTCCACGAGGGCGCCGCGCGGCATCCGTCGAGCGGGGGTGACGCGCGGCGCCTCGCTCGCGGCAGGAGCCCCGGTTGCCCGAGTGCATCGCGGCGATAGATGGTGGATCCGAGCCTCGGCGCGCACAATGGAGCCGTTCGAGCGGACCCCGCTTGCGCCGAGCCACCCGACCCGGTGGGTCCTCCCCTCTCCCGATGCCGGTCATGTCCTTCTTCCGACGCCAGTCCCCGTCCGCCCTGCCCGTCCGTGCCGCCGCGCGTCCGAGCACGGCGCGTCCGTTCGGCGCGCGCGCCGCTCTGGTCCTCGCCCTCGCCGCCTGTGGCGTGACCGCGGGCTGCAACCGCTCCAGCAGCGGCGGCTCCGCTTCGGTGGTGCTCGCCACGGCGCTCGGCTACCAGGGCGAGACGTCGGAGTACCGCGTCGGCGTGGAAGCGCGCGCGCTCGTGCCCGAACCCGACGGAGCGGTGGTCTCCTACTCGATCGCTCCGCCGCTCCCCGCGGGACTGACGCTCGATCCCAAGACCGGAGTCCTCGGCGGCATCCCGACGGCCGCAGCTCCGCTGACCGCGTACACGATCACGGCCCAACTGGCGAACGGCGGAGCGATCGCGTCGACCGTGCGCTTCCTGGTCGCCGACACCTTCGCGGCGGCGCGCTACGGCTACTCGCTCACGCTTTTCCCCGGCACGATCACCGCGTGGCGCTACGACGCCGGTTCCAAGACCTACCTGGCGAACGGTGGCGACGTGTCGGTCGGCACGCCCGTTCGCGCCGAGGCGCACCCGCTGGGCGACCGACTCTTCGTCCTAGACTCCCTCGCCGGCAGCGTGGTGACGTTCGCGATCGACCCCGAGTCCGGCGTGCTCGAGCGCATCGACGAAGACTCGACGGGCATGTTCCCGATCGCGCTCGAGGTCTCGGCCGACGGCCGCTTCGTGTACACCGGCTCCGAAGAGGACCTGCGCAGCTTCCGCGTCGACCCCATCACCGGCCGGCTCCAACCCACCGGACCTCCGTTGGCCATTCGGAGCACCTCCGCGATCGCCGTCGACCCGTCCTCGTCGATGATCGCGGTCGGAAGCGCTGGCTTCGAGGCGATCGGCGTCTTCACCCTGGACGCCGACGACGGATCGATCGGCCAACTCCGCGGCTTCACCAAGGTGCCGACGCCCTACGCGCTCGAGTTCTCACCCGACGGTCGACGCCTCTACACCGCCAGCCTGATCCGCGACACGATCGACGTCTTCGACACCGATCCGCCGGCGCCCGTCCTCGCGCGTCTCGACCAGCGCACCGTCCCCGCCGGCACGTTCGATCTCGAGGTCGAGAGCGAGTCCCTGTGGGCCGCGCACTTCTCGGCGAGCGCACTGAGCGAGTTCGAGCTCGACGCGGACGCCGTGCCCGCGGCGACGGGTACCACGGTGCTCCTGGCCGGAACGCCGACGTCGGTGCGACCGAACCCGAGCGGTGGCTACGCGGCTCCGCTCTTCGACGCCGGCTTCACGCAGTACGCGGACGCCGTCGCGGGCGACCCGCTGTTCATCCCCCAGCGGCGCTTCCTCGCCGATTTCGTGCTCGCTCCGGCGGCCGGCGCGCGCGAGCGCTCGACGCCGTTCACCGCGGCCCTCGACGCCGGCGTGGGCGCGGTCGTGCTGCTGTCGTCGAACGACGGAACGCCGATCGGCAGCCCGAACCTCGCCGGGCCGGCGCCGCGCGCGCTCGCGACCGACCTCTCGGGACGCACGCTGGCGATCGGCGACGGAATCAACGGCAGCATCCGGCGCTTCGACGTCGACGCGTTGCAGCCCACGCTCGCCCTGCGCGGCTCGCCGACCCCGGCCGGGTTCGAGGTGCGCGATCTGGCACTCGACGGTGGAGGTCGACGGCTGTGGGCCCTGACCGAGGGTCAGCTCATCACGTACGAAGTGCCGCTCGCGGGCGCCACGGTCCAGATCGACCAGGCGCCGATCGGCCCCGATCCCGCGCGGATCGCCGCCGATGCCTCGGGCCGCTTCATCGCGTGCACCGACCGCGTCACCGACCAACTCTTCCTGTTCGGCGTGAGTCCCGCTTCGAACGAGCCGATCCCCGCGGGCAACTCGCCGGTCTCGTTGCTCGACCTGGGCGAGACGAGTGTCGGTGCGGGTGCGGTCGCTTTCGAACCTCTCGGGCGGGTCGTCATCGTCGCGCTCGAGGACGTGGGCGCCGTGCGGACCCTCCTCGTCAACACGCTCACGGGCTCGACCCAGCCCGCCGGCACGGTGAGCGGCATGGGGCGGCCCGTGGACCTCGCCGTGCGACTCGACGGCCTACGCGTCTTCGTGGCGGATGCGGCGACGCCTGCTCTCCACCTCCTGGCGCTCGACCCCAAGGGCATTCCGTTCCTGCTCGACACGCTGCCGCTCGACGAGTCGCCCACGCGCCTGGTGCTCGAGGCCTCCGGTCAGGCCGTTCAGTTCCTTTCCGAGGACGGTGGCTGGGGCCGCGCGAGCGCTCCGACCGACGTGCTCCAGCTCGACGCCACGGCCGACCTCGGCCTCACCGACGCGCTCGACCTGGCGCCGATCTCGGTCTGGGTCGATGCGCCCACGGCGACCACCGGCACCGGCGAGACCGGCGCGAAGTAGGGTCTGTCACGGCGCACGCTTCGCCGCGTGCACCTGACCCGAGAACGCAACGGGCCCGCGCGCTGCATGCAGCACGCGGGCCCGTTCCATGTGGCGCACGCCCGTTCTCGGGCGCTGGCGCGCGTCACGCCGACCGCGTCACACCGGGCGCGTCCAAGTGTCCAGGTGGCGCTCGATGAAGGCGCGCAGTTCGCCGACGGGCACGCGCTCCTGTTCCATCGAATCCCGGTGGCGGACCGTGACCGAGTCGCCCTCGAGGCTGTCGCCGTCGACCGTGATGCAGAAGGGCGTGCCCGCCTCGTCCTGGCGACGGTAGCGTCGACCGATCGCACCAGCTTCGTCGTAGAGCGTCGTGAAGTGCGCCTTGCGCAGCATCGCGCCGATCTCGCGCGCCTTCTCGGGCATCCCGTTCTTCTTCACGAGCGGCAGGACGGCAGCGGTGACCGGCGCGATCCGCGGGTGGAAACGCAGCACGACGCGCACGTCACCGCCTTCGAGCACTTCCTCGTCGTAGGCCTCGATCAGGAACGTCAGCGCCATGCGGTTGATGCCGCCGGCCGGTTCGATCACGTAGGGCGTGTACTTCTCCTTGGTCTGCGGATCGAAGTACAAGAGTTTGGTGCCCGACGCCTCGGAGTGGCGCTTGAGGTCGAAGTCCGTGCGGCAGGCGATGCCTTCGAGCTCGCCCCACCCGAAGGGGTACTCGTACTCGATGTCGCTCGTGGCCGTGGAGTAGTGCGCCAACTCCTCGGCCTCGTGCACGCGGATGCGCAGCTTGTCGGCCCGGATCCCGAAGCTCGTGTACCAGTCGAAGCGCTCCTTCACCCAGAACTCGAACCACTGCGCCTCCTGATCGGGCGGTACGAAGAACTCCATCTCGGCCTGTTCGAACTCGCGCGTGCGGAAGACGAAGTTGCCGGGCGTGATCTCGTTGCGGAACGACTTGCCGATCTGCGCGATGCCGAACGGCGGCTTGGTCCGCGCGCTGTTCATCACGTTGAGGAAGTTCAGGAAGATGCCCTGGGCCGTCTCGGGGCGCAGGTACGCCACGGCGCCCGTGTCCTCGACGGGCCCCAGGGTCGTCTTGAACATCAGGTTGAACTCGCGCGGCTCGGTCAGCTCGCCGTCACACTCGCCCGGACGCTTCGACGGCTTCTGGAGGCACTTCGAGTCCTCGAGCTTGTCCGCGCGGAAGCGCCCTTTGCAGGTCTTGCAGTCGACCATCGGGTCGCTGAAGCCACCGACGTGTCCGGACGTACGCCAGACCTCGGGGTTCTGGATGATGGCCGAGTCGAGACCGACGACGTCCTCGCGCTCGGTCACCGTACGCTCCCACCAGGCCTCCTTGACGCGCCGCAGGAGCTCGACGCCGAGCGGCCCGTAGTCGTAGGTGTTGCCGATGCCCCCGTAGATCTCGGAGGCCGGGAAGACGTAGCCCCTGCGCTTGCACAGGGACACGATCTTCTCCATGAACTGGGTGTCCTTCTTCGTGGACGGCTGTTCGGACATGGGGCTCTTGAACGTGCTCGGGGTGACCGGCGAATCTCTCGGGATCGTCGCCGCGGGGCCTCTCTCGGGCATCCAGCAGCAGAACGAACGGGGCGCAGAGTCTACTCTGCGTCCTCCACGGCCCATCCCCATGCAGAGCTACAAACACGCCTTCTCCCGCGCCCTCGACGCCGACCCGGCCCGACTGCACGTCGCCGCGCACAGCCACCATCCGTGGCCCGACGTGGCGCGCGACGCCCATCTGGCGGCGTGGGACGACGCGGTGCGGCTGCTCGACCACAAGTGGGAGCGCGTCTTCGGCGAGGTCCTCCCGGCCGCGCGCACGCACATCGCGCGCATCCTCGGGCTGCCCGATCCCGGGACGCTGTGTTTCGCGCCCAACGTGCACGAATTCCTGGTGCGCATCGCGAGCGCGCTCCCGAACGACCGCCCGTTGCGCATCCTCTCGAGCGGTTCGGAGTTCCACAGCTTCACGCGGCAGGTGGCGCGCTGGGTCGAGGTCGGACGCGCGCAGTGGACGACCGTGCCGACCGAGCCCTTCGCGACCTTCGCCGAGCGCTTCGCCGCCGCCGCGCGTGCGGACACCTACGACCTGGTCTACGTCAGCCAGGTCTTCTACGACTCGGGCTGGGTCTTCGAGGAAGCCGGGGAGATCCTCACAGGCCTCGCCGAGCCGACCACGTGCGTCGTCGACGGCTACCACGGCTTCATGGCGACACGCACGGACCTCGGGCGGATGGCGGCGCGCGTCTTCTACACCGCGGGCGGCTACAAGTACGCGATGAGCGGCGAGGGCGCGTGCTTCTTGCACTGCCCGCCCGGCCAGCTGATGGCTCCGGTGGACACCGGTTGGTTCGCGGGGTTCGACGCCCTCGCGCGCGCGGACGGCTCGGTCGAGTACGCGACCGACGGCGGGCGCTTCTTCGGTGCGACCTTCGACCCGAGCGGGCTCTATCGCTTCGTCGCGGTGGCCGATTGGCTCGAGCGCGAAGGCCTCGACGTGGAGGCGATCCACCAGCGCGTGGTGGCGCTCCAGGACCGCATGATCGCGGCGGTCGAGCGCGGAGCGGCCGGCCCGCTCACGCTCGACGACCTGCTCTCGGATCGCGGCCCCGATCCTCGCCGCGGCAACTTCCTGTGCTTCCGGCGCGCCGACGCGGGCGCCCTGTGCGAGAGCCTGCGCCGAGCCGGGGTCGTCGTGGACAGTCGGGCGGACCGCCTGCGCTTCGGATTCGGGCTGTACCACGACCTCGCGGACGTGGATCGGCTCGTCGAGGTGCTCGGCGCGCTCTGACGTGGTCCGGCGCCGCGACGCGCCGACGACTCAGCGACCCGTGCCGCGCTGCCCCAAGAGATCGAGCACCGTCGAGGTCAGTTCGGCGCCGAACACGTCGCGCGCGCGGATCGTCCCGGCCGCGTCGATCACGAACAGGCTCGGGAAGGACTTGATGTCCCAGCTCACGGGCCAGGCCGAGTTCCGCGCCCCCTGCCACGAGACGTCCCATTCGCGCCCGGACGCGGCGTGGGCCTCGCGCGCGGCGCGCACGTCGGAGTCGACGCTGACGCCGACGACCTCGAAGCGATCGCGCGGGAACAGCAGCGAGAGTTGGTCGAGGACCCCGAGCGCGCCTCCCTGTTCGGACGCGTCCTCGAAGAACACCAGCGCGACGACGCGGCCGCGGCGCGACTCGAGGTCGAGCGTGCGCCCCAGTGAATCGGGCCGGTCGAACTGCGGCAGCTGCGAACCGACGCACAGGTTGCGCAGCGCGAAGATGCGCGGTCGCGCGCTGGCGGCCAGTTCGTGGCCGGGATGGTCCGCGATCAGGCGCTCGAGCAGATCGGCCGCCACCTTCGGTTCGGCGGGCTCGACCTCCGCGACGATCTCCGAACGCGCGAACAGCGACCAGGCGCGCACCTCGTCGCTGGTCGCCCGCTCCCCCACCCGCTCGAGCAGAGCGAGCAGATCGGAACGCGTGGCCTCGGTCGCGACCGAGATGGCCGAGCGTGCGACCTGGTCCATCCAGGGCGCGTCCGCGAACTCGTCGGCCAAGCGTGCGAGCAGGGCCGCGCGCCGCTCCTCGAGTTCTTCGGCCGTCAGGTCCAGCGCATCGATCCGCACCCACGCCCACCAGGCGGCGCGCCCCTCGCCCAGGGCCAGCAGGCGCTCCATCACGGGCCACGCCTGGCGCACGGGATGCTCGGGGAGCGCGTCGTCGCGGGCCGACCACGCGCCGAGCCAGAGGCGCATCCGGCTCGCGACCGCAGCGCGCACGAGTTCGAAGGCGGCGCCGCGCGCGATCGGTGCGACCGGCCCCTCGGCCTGTGCCTCGGACAAGAGGAGCTCGAGCCCGCCGTCGAGATCGCCCGTGCTCTCGAGCGCGAGCCCGCGAGCGAACCGGGCCAGCGCGCCGGACGGCAACCGCGACGTCGTGGACGCGAGGGCGTCGGCCCACGTCCCGTAGGCCTCCGGGCGAGCCTGGGCACGCACGAGCCCGCGCGCCACGGCGGCGGGCCCGACGAGATCGACGCCCCAGACCTCCGGAGGCGTCGGCGTCAACAGCACGGCGAGAGCCGAGGATGCGTCGGTCGGCGCCCGGTCGGAGGCGTCGAGGAACGTCAGCACGAAACCGGCCGCGGCCTGGACCGGCAGCGCCGCGCGATCCTTCTGGGCGAGTCGCTCGCGCGCGGCGCGCCACACGGCCGGATCGTCGGGCGAGCCGGGGTAGTGCGCGGTCCAGGGCGCGACGCGGAACTCCGGTGGGATCGACGCGTCGGGCTCGTCCTGGTGCGCGGCGGTGCGAGCGAGCGCTCGCGCCGGCGCGACGGTCGGCGCGACGGCCGGCGCGGTGGACGCGAGGCGGGCGCTCGGCGCTGCGACGAACACCTGTGCGGAGGACCGGGCGGACCCGGCCCCACCGGCGACGAGGAGAGCCGCGAGGACGGCGACGAGGCGTGTACCCATGTGGACAGGAGCCTACACGTCGCGTGGACCTGCGTGGACGAAAGGACCGCCCATCGCCCTATCATCGAGCCCATGACGAGCACAGCGAAGCTCCCCGACGCCCGCCCGAGCCACACCTGGCGCGCCCCGCTGGCGGCCGCTCGGCGCACCGACTCCGAGCTGGCCCGCGTCGCCGACCGCGTCCGCGACGGCCAGCGGTTGACGCCCGAGGAGGGCCTCGTGCTGCACGAGCGGGCCGACCTCTCGCTGCTCGGGGAACTGGCCCACGGGGTCCGTCTGCGGCTGCACCCCGAGCCGATCGTGACCTACATCGTCGACCGCAACGTCAACCCGACGAACGTCTGCATCACCGACTGTGGCTTCTGCGCGTTCTATCGCCGCCCGAAGCACGAGGAGGCCTACGTCCTCGATCGCGATGAGATCCACCGCAAGCTGGAGGAGACGCGCGACCTCGGAGGCCGGCAGGTCCTGATGCAGGGCGGACACCACCCGTACCTGAAGTCGGACTGGTGGTGCGACCTCTTCCGCGACCTGCGCGAACACTTCCCCGCGATCAACCTCCACGCGCTCTCGGCGCCCGAACTCGACCACCTCTCGAAGATCGACAAGCGGCCCGTCGAGGACGTGATCGCGGACCTCGCTGCGGCGGGACTCGGCAGCGTGCCCGGCGCCGGTGCCGAGATGCTGGTCGAGCGCGTCCGCAAGATCATCGCTCCGAAGAAGACGACGACCGACCGCTGGCTCGAGGTGCACCGCCGTGTGCACGAGGCCGGTCTGCGCTCGTCGGCGACGATGATGTTCGGGCACGTCGAGACCGCTGCCGAACGGGTCGAGCACCTCGAACGCCTGCGCCAGCTGCAGGACGAAACGGGCGGGTTCACGGCCTTCGCCTGCTGGAACATGCAGCCGGACGGCGTGCCGGAGGAGCACATCTACCCCGCGCGCGTGACGCCGGCCGTGTACCTGCGCGTCCAGGCCCTGTCGCGCATCTACCTGGACAACATCGCCAACATCCAGACCTCGTACGTGACGCAGGGGATGAAGATGGCGCAGATCACGCTGCACTACGGCTGCAACGACTTCGGCGGAACGATGCTCGAGGAGAACGTCGTCTCGGCCGCGGGCTGCACGCGCCTCGAAGGCATCGACCGGATCGAACGCATGATCGAGGGCGCGGGCTTCGCGCCCCGGCGGCGCAACTCGTGGTACGGCATCGACGACGAACGCCACGACGGCGCCACGTTCCCCAGCTGCCGCGAGGAAGCGGCCGTCGGTTCCGGGGCGGCGGGAGGTGCGCGATGAGCGCTCGACCCGACAGCGCTTCGACGGAGCGCTCGCTCGTCGAATCCGTGCGCCCCGCCGGCCTCGCGGACATCGCCGAGAAGGTCGTCGCCGGCACGCGCCTCGCCCCCGAGGACGGCGTGCGCCTGTACGCGAACAGGGACCTGCACGCCGTCGGGCGTCTGGCCAACTTCGCGCGCGAACGGCTCCACGGCGATCGGACGTACTTCAACGTCAACCAGCACATCAACTACACGAACTACTGCAACAAGTTCTGCAAGTTCTGTTCGTTCGACCGCTTGCCCGGACAGGAGGGCGCGTACCTGCTGACGCCCGAACAGGTCGCCGGCAAGATCGAGGCGCAACTCCACACGCCGGTCACCGAGGTGCACATGGTCGCCGGGGTCTGGCCCAAGATCCCCTACCAGTACTACCTGGACATTCTGCGAGCCGTGAAGCGCACGCGCCCCGCCATCCACATCAAGGGCTTCACGATGGTGGAGCTCGACCAGATCTGGAAGAAGGCGCGCGAACAGGCGGGGCTCGAGACCATGGCCGAGGTCCTCGCCGATCTGCGTTCGGCGGGCCTCGACTCCTGTCCCGGCGGCGGCGCCGAGGTCTTCAGCGAGCGCATCCAGGCGCAGAGCTACTCGAACAAGATCTCCGGCGAACGCTGGCTCGAGATCGCGCGCGAAGTGCACCGCGCCGGCATGCGCTCGAACTGCACGATGCTGCACGGCCACGTGGAAACGCCCGAGGAACGGATCGACCACCTGGTGCGTCTGCGCGAGCTGCAGGACGAGACCGGCGGCTTCCAGACCTACGTCCCGCTCTCCTTCCACCCGCTCAACAACGAGTGGTCGCACCTGAACGGTCCGACGGCGGTCGACGAGCTGCGTGAGATCGCGGTCGGGCGCCTGATGCTCGACAACATCCCGCACATCAAGGCCTATTGGGTCCTGATGGACGTGCCCGTCGCCCAGGTCGCCCTGTCGTTCGGAGCGGACGACGTGGACGGCACGGTCGTCGAGGAGCACATCTACCACGACGCCGGTGCGACCACGCCGCAAGAGGTGGCGCGCGCCGAACTGGTCGACTGGATCCTCGACTCGGGGCGCATCCCGGTCGAGCGCGACACGCTCTACAACGTGGTCTGGTCGGCCGATCCGGTCGCGGCGCCGGTCGGCGCGCCGGCGCCGCTCGTCACGGGCTGAGCCGCGGCCCCCGCGGTGGGCGCGACGGGGCGTCCGTTCGACGTTCGAGGGCGTGCTCGGGATCCCGGCACGGCGGTTGCTCGTACGGCTGTCGAGCACCCACCCGGGCGCGCCGGAACGGACCCCACGGGGTTTCGGAACGGTGACCCGAGGTCGACCGACCTCCCCGGTGGACGCTCCATGACCCCCACGGAGGACCCACCGATGAACCTGTCGCACCGCCCCGCCCTCGCCGCCAGCCTCTGCCTCCTCGCCCTCGCCGGCTGTGCGCCCCACGGCAGCGCGTTCTTCCAGAGCAGTCTGCCCACGGCGTACTTCTACGACGACGAGCCCAACGACAGCTCGAACCACCCCCAGCCGATCGGCCCCGTGTACCCGCCGGAGCAGTTGGTGATCAGCGGCAACGTCGGCAGCGTGTACGGCCTGGGCTTCGACGCCACCGACTCGTACGCGCTCCAGACCACCGACCCGGCACGCATCCACTTCGAACTCGATTGCTACGGCAACGCGGACCTCGACCTGTGCCTGTACGACCCCTACTACGACGAGATCGTCGCCCACTGGGACTCGTTCGGCGACGAGTACGGCAGCTTCGACGTGCCCGGCTTCGGCCAGGACTTCCAACTGATCGTCGTCGCGTTCAACGGCACGGGTGACTACGACCTGTTCCTGCGCGTCGAGGCTCTGCCCGGCTACGCCCAGGCCCCGATCGCGTTCACCATCGCGGACGACGAACGCAACTCGGGAACGGCTGCGCTCGCGGACGACGAACGCGATGCGCAGGCGCTCGCACGCCGGACACGGGTGGCGGACCTGATCGCGGCGCCGCGGCAGGCCGAAGCCCTCGCCAGCGGACGCCTGCGCCGCGCTGGCGCGGTTCGCGAAGCGCTCGAGTCCGCGCTCGAACCCGTGCTCGAACGCTGACCTCTCAGCGGCCCGCGAGCGGGGCCCGCTGCCACCACGCCGCTGCCCGCGAGGGCGGCGGCGTGCTCCATTCCAGGCGTTCCGTGCGCGTCGGATGGTCGAGCGCGAGTCGCCAGGCGTGCAGGGCGACGCTGCGGTCGGGCAGGGGCTCGCGCGCTCCGTGCTTGAGATCACCGAGCAGCGGCGTGCCCAGACTCTGGGCCGCGAGGCGCAGCTGGTGCGATCGGCCGGTGACCGGAACGAGCTCGAGCAGTGCGCACGGCCGGCCCGCGTACTCGAACACGTCCAACCGCCGCCACAGACTGCGCGCCTCGCGTCCGCCCGACGCGGCGCTGCGCGAGGCGCGGATCGCTCCGGTGCGCGCGTCCTTCGCGATCCACTGGACGAATTCGCCGGCCTCGTCGTTCGGCACGCCGTCGGCGATCCCGAGGTAGGTCTTCTGGACGCGGCGTTCCTTGAAGGCGGCCGTGAGGCGCGCGGCGGACTTCGACGTGCGAGCGAAGCAGACCACGCCCGAGACGGGGCGATCGAGTCGGTGCACGACGCCGAGGAACGCGCGTCCCGGCTTCTCGAACTCGACCTCGATCCAGGTCCGCACGCGGTCGAACAGGCTCGTGTCGCCCGAGGCGTCCGGCACGACCGGTTCACCCGCGCGCTTGGCGACGACGACCACGTGGTTGTCGACGTACAGCACGTCCAGTCGTTCGTCGAAGGCGTTCATCGCTGCGCGCTCAAACCTCGAGCGAGCGTTCGTAGCGCGCACAGAAGCCGCAGGGCAAGCGACGTTCGCCGCCGTCCGCCGCCGCGTGGGACTCGACGAGTGCCAACTCCCCCACGTCGCAGCGCCCCGGTCCGAGGTCCTCGAAGAGGTTCTGGAAGGCCAGCGGTGAGTACCCGACCGCGTAGGTCGAGAGGATGCAGAAGCCACCCGGTTCGAGCAGCCGGTCGGTGGCCTCCAGCAGAGGTGCGAGCCCTTCCTCGAGCGTCCACTTCTGACCCTTGGGACCGCGCCCGTAGTGCGGCGGATCGAGCAGGACGCCGGCGTAGCGCCGCTCGCGACGCACTTCGCGGCTCGCGAACGTCAGCGCGTCCTCGCACACGAAGCGGATCGCGTCCGCGGGCGCGCCGGACAGTTCCGCGTTCTCGCGGCACCAGGCCACGGACGTCTTCGATGCGTCGACGTGGGTCACACGGTATCCGGCCAGCGCGGCGGCGACGCTGGCCACGCCGGTGTAGCCGAAGAGGTTGAGCAGCTCGGGCCGCTCGCCCAGACGTTCGCGCGCGCGCCGCACGTACTCCCAGTTCGCCGCCTGCTCGGGGAACAGTCCGACGTGCTTGAACGGCGTCGGTCGGACGCGGCAGGCGAGCGACGGGATCGAGTCGAGCAGACCCTCGAGCACGACGCCCTCCTCGAGTGCAGCCGCGGCGCGTCGCGCGTTCGTCCCGCGCGACTCGAACCGACCGCCGCGGTCCGACTCGCGCACGAAGACGAGATCGGCGTCGTCCCACTTCGAGCGGCGCGGGCGCCACAGGGCCTGGGGATCGGGTCGATCGATCACCAGCGCACCGAAGCGCTCGAGCTTGCGTCCGGCGCCCGAGTCCAGCAGTTCGTGACCGCGCAGGGGCGTGCAGGGGAAGACCGCAGGTTCCATGGGCACCGAGCCTAGCGACCGAGGACGCGCGACCCCACGCCGCGACCGGCGCTACACTCCGCCGATGGTCGCACGGACTCTGCGCGTGGGCTCGGTCCCCTACCTGGTCGGGCGACCGCTCGATGCGGCCCTGGACGATCCGCACGACGCTCGGACGGGCTCCGACGCGACCGAATCCGTGTCCCCGGGCGCGATCGACCTCGTCCGCGCCGTACCGAGCCGCCTGGTGGAAGGCTTGCGCGACGGCAGCCTCGACGTGGCGCTGGTCAGCTCGATCGAGCTCTTCCGCCGGCCCGGGTACCGCTACCTGGCGGGGCCCGTCGTCGCCGGTCGCGGCCCGGTCTCGTCCGTGCGGCTGTACCTGCGGCGCCCCGTGGCCGAGGTGCGTTCGATCGCCCTCGACCCCGCGAGTCGGACGTCGGCGGCGTTGGTGCAGTGCCTGGACCGCGAACTCGGCATCGAGGGCGCACGCTTCGTCGAGCCCGACGGCGGGGCCGATCCGCGTGGGGCGGGGACGGACGCCTGGCTGCGCATCGGCGACGCGGCCCTGCGCGAGTCGCTCGCCGAACCCGATCTCGAGCACATCGATCCCAGCGAACGCTGGCTGTCGGCCACCGCGCTCCCCTTCGTCTTCGCCCTGTGGATCGTGCGGCCAGGCGTCGAGATCGAGCCCTTCGTCCCGCTCTTCGAGCGCGCCCGATCGCTCGGACTCGCTGCTGTTCCGACCTTCGTCGAGCGACACGCACGGGCGAGCGGACTCCCGCGTGCCGCCCTCGAACGCTACCTGGGCACGGAGTGCGTGTACGACGTCGGTGGCGACCTGGCTCCCGCTCTGACGACGTTCAGAGATCGCGCCGGAGCACGCGGCCTGTGCGACGCTACCCTCTGTCCGAGCGCCGTCGACCGCCCCACGGCCTGATCCGTGCGAGCCATCGGCCCTTCCGCTCCGCCCCTTCCCGAACCACGACCGTGGCCCCGCGCATCCTCGAAGTCGACCGCTGCCCGCACTGCAAAGCCGATCTCGAACGGCCGACGCCGCGCCTGTGCCCGAGCTGCGGCGGATCGCTGCAGAAGCGCTACCTCGAGGCCGGCTGCCTGTCGTCCAAGCCCGTGCTCCTGATCGCGGCGGGAACGGCGGCCTGGACGCTGCGGCACCTCTTCGGCGCCTGAGCGGCGGCGAGGTCGACTGCGCGCCGGGCGCCGCTCGTGCGCCGGACCGCTCGACACCGGACCGCTCGACACCGGACCGTGCGACACCGGACCGTGCGACACCGGACGGCGCGACACCGAACCGTGTCGCGTCGCACTCCCCGCCGTGAGCCGTCGCGTGAGCGGCTCGGCGCCCGCTCGGACAGGCGACGGCGTGTGCCGGCGCGCGCGTCGGTGCCGGTCCGGGGACGAAGCCGCGGGTGGGATGGCAGCGCGCCCACCGCACGCTCCACAATGGGAGTTCGCATTGGTCGCGCGCGGCCACGAGCGAACCCACCGCCACCATCCACGAACGACGCCTTGAACGCCGACGCCACGAATACGGACACCGCCGCGGGCGGCGGTTCCCCCACGCTCTTCGACCTCGAACCCGCAGGAGCGAGCGCAGAGGTCACCGACCAGAGGACTCAAGCAGTGGCCAAGAAGGCGAGCACGAAGAAGACGGCCAAGAAGGCGAGCGCGAAGGGCGAGAAGGGCGCCGAGCCCGCACCGCGCAAGCGTGCTTCGGCCGAGTCGATGGCCGCCAACCAGCGCGAGATCTCGGTCTCGGAGTTCTTCACCAAGAACCGCCACCTCCTGGGTTTCGACTCGCCGCTGAAGGCGCTCCTGACCGCCGTGAAGGAGGCGGTCGACAACTCGCTCGACGCCTGCGAGGAAGGCGGCATCCTGCCCGAGATCACGGTCGAGATCAGTCCCGGCGAACAGGAGGGACGCTTCCGCATCGCCGTCGAGGACAACGGGCCCGGCATCGTTCGCGACCAGGTCGGCAAGATCTTCGGCAAGCTCCTCTACGGCTCGAAGTTCCACAAGCTCAGCCAGACCCGCGGCCAACAGGGCATCGGCATCGCGGCCGCCGGCATGTACGGGCAGCTCACCACCGGCAAGCCTGTGCGCATCCTGTCGCGCCCGGGCAAACGCGCCAAGGCCCGCGAGTTCCTCCTGTCGATCGACACGGCGCGCAACAAGCCCGAGATCCACCACGACGAGGAGATCGAGTGGGACCACGGCCAGGGCACGCGGGTCGAGATCGAGATGGAGGGTCGCTACCAGAAGGGTCAGCGCTCCGTCGACATGTACCTCAAGCAGACGGCGATCGCGAACCCGCACCTGACGCTGCACTTCGTGGATCCGGGCGGCGAGAAGGTCAGCTACGAGCGCAACGCCAACGAGCTGCCGCCCGAGACCCTCGAGATCAAGCCGCACCCCCACGGGGTCGAGCTCGGCATGCTGATCAGCATGCTCAAGGCGACCGAGTGCAAGTCGCTCTCGGGCTTCCTCCAGGAGGAGTTCAGCCGCGTCGGCGCAACGGTCGCCAAGAAGATCGTCGACGCCGCCGGCAAGGGTCTGACGCTCAAGAGCTATCCGACGCGCATCGCGCGCGAGGAGGCCAACGAACTGCACCGCGCGATCAGCGAGACGAAGATCTCGAACCCGTCCACGGACTGCATCGCGCCGATCGGCGAGGAGCTGGTCCTCGCGGGCCTGAAGAAGGAGATCGACGCGGACTTCTACGCCTCGTCCACTCGCCCGCCCGCCGTGTACCGCGGGAACCCGTTCCAGATCGAAGTTGGTATCGCCTACGGCAAGCCGGAGGGGATCGGCCTCGAGCTGACCGAGGGCGGACGCATTCGCAAGAAGGTCAAATCGGGCAAGGACGTGGTCGAGGACCTGGTGGCCGACGCCGACGAACCGGTGCGCGTCCTGCGCTTCGCCAACCGCGTTCCACTGCTCTACCAACAGTCCGCCTGCGCCGTCACCAAGGGCATCATCCAGACCAACTGGAAGAGCTACGGCCTCACCCAACCGCGCGGCGCACTCCCGATCGGGCCGATGGTCCTCCTGGTGCACATCGCCAGCGTCTGGGTCCCGTTCACCTCCGAGTCCAAGGAAGCGCTCGCCGCCTACCCGGAGATCATCAAGGAGGTGAAGCTCGGCCTGCAGGAGTGCGGTCGCAAGCTCGGGGCGTACATCCGCAAGGGCAAGCGCCTGAAGCGCGAGTTCGAGAAGCGCAGCTACATCGAGAAGTACATCCCGCACATCGGGCTCGCACTGCAGGAGATCCTCGATCTGACCGACGCCGAGCGCGACGCGACGGTGGAGGAGCTCGAGGACGTGCTGCACAAGAGCCGCAAGTTCTAGGTCGCGCGTCGAAGCTCTTCGAGCGCTCGCACCGATGACGTCCACCGCCATCCCTCGTTCGGCGATCCTCCTCGGACTCGCCAGCCTGATCCTGCCCGGTGCGGGTCAGGTGCTCCAACGGCGCTACGGACGGGCCCTCCTTCTGATCCTCCTCGCCGCTGCGCTCTGGTACCTCCTGGCGCTCGGCTATCTCGTCCACCTGTGGGCCGCGTTCGACGCCGCCCTTCACCGGCGCCGCTGAACGGCCCACCACCAACCGCATCGAACGATGGCCAAGAAAGCAGCCAAGAAGGTCGCCAAGAAGACGACGGCCAAGAAGCGCGCCGCACTCACGAGCGACGACGGCAAGACGCTCCAGCTGATCGACGCGACCGCCGACCGCGTGCGGCGCTCGATCGACCGCCGCATCCTGCCGGAGCTCAAGTTCCCGGTGCGCAGCCTCTCCAACGTCTCGTACACGAAGGCCACCGGCTACTTCGAGCTGGGCAAGGGTCGCAAGGCACGCGCGCTGTCGGTCAACACCGTCAAGAGCTTCGCGCAGACCCTGCGGCTGATGTCGCTCAGCAAGGAGATGGTGGAGAACGACGACTTCGCCACGAAACGGGAGGCGTACTACGTCAGCAAGAACTGGGGCGAGTGCCGCTTCAAGGACCAGCCCGAGTCGGACACCGTGATGGACGACATCGAGGCCATGGCGAGCCTCGACGGGCTGTCGCGCGAGCAGCTGCGCTACCGGCCGGAGGAGCACGGCGGCGCGCTCGCGGGCGAGTTGGTCGTCATCGACCGCGACAAGGAGACGGGCGCCGAACTGCGGATCGACTGCACGCAGATGGGCAGCGGCGCCTACACGATCCCGAGCTCCGTCGAACACCTGGGCTTCGAGACCAAGGCCAAGTTCATCCTGGCGATCGAGACGGCCGGTATGTTCAACCGCCTCAACGACCACGCGTGGTGGCGCAAGGCGGGAGCGATCATCATTTCGATGGGCGGAGTCCCCTCCCGTGCCCAGCGCCGCTTCGTGCGGCGCCTGTCCGACGAGCACAAGCTTCCGGTCTACTGTTTCGTCGACTGCGACCCGTACGGCATCGGCAACATCTACCGCACGCTGAAGGTGGGCTCCGGCAACGCCGCGCACATCAACCGCTTCTTCTGTGTGCCGCGCGCGCAGTACCTGGGCGTCACGCCCCAGGACATCATGGACTTCCAGCTCGAGGACGCGACGCACCCGCTCCAACCGGTCGACATCAAGCGTGCCAAGGACGCGCTGAAGAACGACCCGTTCTTCAAGAGCCACAAGCCCTGGGTGACGGCGATCAACCAGATGCTCAAGATGGGCGTCCGCGCCGAGCAGCAGGCGCTGGCCAAGTGGGGACTCAACTTCGTGATCGAGGAGTACCTGCCGCGCAAGTTGAAGGACAAGAAGTCGTTCCTGCCCTGAGCACGGAGAACGACGCGCCCGACGTCGAACGGCCCGGCCCACCTCGCGGTGGTCCGGGCCGTTCTTCACTCCATCGGGCCGGGGGCGAGCCCCGCGGTCGTTCAGCGCACCGCGAAGATCCGCAGGAAGTCCAGGGACGGGAGCAGGTCCGCGCTGTCCAGGGCCACGACCTCTTCGGCGACGCGGAAGCGCACTTCGAAGCGCACGAAGCGTGCGTTCTGGATGTCGAGCGACGAGGGATCACTGGTCCAGACCGAAGCCGCAGCCTCGTCGGGACCGAGCATCGCGTTCGAATCCGTCACCTGGAAACGAACGCTCAGTTCGTTGCGCGGATCGAGCCAGTCCCGCTTGGGTCCGGTCGTCACCAGCATGTGACGCGGGTGCAGCGTGAACTCCACCCAGTTGCCCAGGGCGGCGACCGAGTCCTCGACCGAGCCGGCCGTGGACGTCGCGGTCAGACGCAGCTGCTTGGTCGTGGCGTCGTAGGTGGCCGCCGCGACCGTGTGGCGACGCGTCTGCGTCCCGCCGAGGTTGCTGAGCACGAACACCCCGCCGACGAGCAGTTCCGGTTGGTCGAGCAGGCGCCCGTCCTCGGTCCCCTCGATCGGCGAACCGTCGACCACGAGCGTGTAGTCGTCGGCCGAGACGAAGGGCAGTTCGGGACCGTCGCCGACCAGCGTCGGGCCGAGCAGCGCGGCGAGGTCGTCGAGCTTGCCGTCACCGTTCGTGTCGATCGGGCGTCCGGTCACCGGATCGATACCGGCGAAGACCAGGTCGACCAGTCCACCGACCTCGGTCGGTCCCACGGGCAGCGAGATCCAGTCCGAGAGCGCGCGCGAACGGTTGCTCTGGTTCGGAGCCAGCGTCCAGGGGTTCGGGTCGCAACGCGATCCGATCTTGGCGCCGAAGGGCAGCAGGAGGTCCGTCGACGGATCCGCGACGTGCACCTGGACGACGCCTGGGCTGCCGTCGCCACCGCGACCGATCTGGGGATCGTCGCCGCCTCCGAGCGCGCCGAGGCCACCGCGGGCCTCGATCGCTTCGAAGCCGAGCAGGCGCAGGTCGATCTGGCCACCGGCCTCGAGCTGGATCCAGCCGCCGCTTCCGCCGCCGCCGCTGCCGCCGAGGTTGAGGTTGGCCGAGAAGGCCTGGCCCTTCGCACCGTTGCCACCGTTGGCGAACATGCGGGCGTTGGAACCGAAGCGGATGTCGTTGCGAGCGATCAGGACGAGCACGCCGCCACCGCCGCCGCCAGCACCGCCGCGGTACTCGTTGGTGGGCGAGATCGGGCTGGGGAAGATGGTCGAGATGACCGAGTCACCGCCAGCTCCTCCGCCGCAGCCACCCAGAGCGGTCAACAGCTCGCCCTCGACGACGGTGCCGAGCACCGGGTCGAAGCGACGTCCGCAGAAGTCGTTCTGGAAGTCGCCGTCGGAGAACGGCGAGGGACCGATGAGACCGGCTTGCGGGCCGAGGAGTCCGTCCTCGGCGCCGTAGACCAGCGGGTGTCCGGCGCTCGCAGACGGCATGGGGAGCGGCGATCCAGCGGCACCGGCCGCCAGGCAACCGCCGCCACCGCCACCCCCGAACATCCAGGAGATCGACTGCGGACCGTAGGCCGATTCGCCGCCGAAGCCGCCTTGACCGTCCATGCCCATGGGCGGAGCACCGGCTCCACCGCGGGCATTCGAACCGTCGATCGTGGGCTCCGGCACGCCGCCGCGACCCGCTCCGGGACCGCCGAGGCCGGCGAGGTCTTCGAGGGGCACGCCGCTCGTGTGCGGGAGTGCATTGCGACCGGAGACGTCGACGCGCCCGAGGATCGTGATGTCGCGCGAGGCACGCACCACGAGCGGGTGCGGACCGTGAGCCTTCAGCAGTCCGCCGAGGTGCACGACCAGGTCGCGAACCTCGAGCACACCGCCGTCGACCGCCTGGCTCGTCGACTGGGCGCCGTCGGGGCCACCGAGGACGAGACCGCCGTCGGTGTCGATGTCGAGCACCTGACCCGGAAGCACGTGCAGGTCGAACGTGCCGCCCGGTCCGCCGCTGCTGACGAATCCGGCGGTGGCGCGCAGGCGTCCGTCGCTCCAGTCGGCCGGTTGGATCAGCTCACCGGTCGCAGGATCGACCTGGGCGCCGGTCACTCCGGGATCCTGGTCGAAGTCCTCGAACAGGTCGAAGGTCCAGCCGCTCGGGTAGGCGCCGGTGCGCATCAGCGCGAAGTCGTCGCGGCGCGCCGTGGTGGCCTCGCCGACGATGTCCTCGAAGTCGCTGTCGACGACGACGCGCAGGAGCGACTCGGCCGGCAGCACGAAGCGCGGCTTGAGGTCGATGCGGACGCCCTCGGAGCACAGGTTGCTGAAGGGGACGCGCTCGACGTCGATCTGCTGCCACGTTCCGTTCGGCAGTTGCACCTCGAGACCGAGACGCACGAGGTTCTCGGCCGACGGCGCGATGGGCTGGTCGAACACCAGAGCGACGCAGACGGTGCTCTGGTAGGACGACGGCAGGTTGAGGGGCAGGTCCTCGACCGGAACGGGGTCCTGGGTGTTCGGATCGAGCTCGAAGAACGCCGCGAACTCCTGGGCGCCGATCAAGAGGCGCGAGGCGTCGGCCTCGTTCGAACCCACCTGACGCACGATCGGACGCGGCGCACCAGGGACCGGATCCCAGAGCGGGCCACCCGGAGTGGACTGGTCGGCGGAGCGGAACGAAACCACGGCTCCTTCCTGCAACTCCGCTCCGTCGGCCGCGAGGACCGGGGCGGGATCGTCGACGTCGGCGATCGTCAGGACGTAGTCGGTCGCCTGCGCGAAGCCGAAGCCGTCCAGGTCGAGGTCGACCGGGCAGCTGGGCTCGAAGACGATGCTGGACGGTCCGTCGAGGACGAAGGCACCACCGGCGGGAAGACCGGAGGCGTCGAGCAGGGAAAGGGACGACGACCCGAGCACGGCCGGATCGACGGCGCGCGAGAACTCGAGACGGATGGAACGATTCAACTCCCAGGTCGCGCCGTCGGACACTCCGACGGAAACCAGTTCGAACGGGCCAGAGGCCGGGTTCACGGTGCCGCCGCCGCCGCCGCTTCCACCACTGCACGACCACAGCAGCGAGAGTGAGACGACCACGGACGCGCGAGCGAAGTTGTGGGCTGTTTGATGGGTACTCATGGGGCCCTCCTCCTTGTGGACAGACGCCAGGCAAAAGGTACCACGCGTCGTTCGGCAGGTACGAAAAATGCGATTTCCTACGCGGAACCCCTATCGGCGCCCGCCAGCGCCGTTCCAGGGCCCGGGACGGCCCGCACCGCCGCCCGCCTGGCGACTCGGGTGGGCGGCGGAGCGCTCCCGTGGCGGGTCCCGACACGGGCGGCCGCGGCCCGAGGCGCGTGGGATGCCGGGCCACAGGACCGCCTCGCGGCCTCGACCCCGCCGGCGCGCCCCACGAACGCCGAAGGGCCTGCGCCGCTCACGGCACAGGCCCTTCGGCACGAGGACGGCGGACGGTCGCGGGGCTCCTGGCCCCGGGCGGCTCAGTCCGCGGCGGGGAAGCGCCCGTTGTCCTGCTTCGCCACGCTCTCCCACAACAGGCGCGCGTTCATCCACGGTGCGACGTCGTTGGTCAGCGCGCCGAGGACCGCGGGGTTCGCGATGTTCGGGCTCGTGATCGACAGCGAGGTCATCGGACGGACGATCGCCCAGCCGGTCTCGGTCTCGCCGATCCCGTCGCAGTTCGTGTCCAGTTCCCGGGCGTCCGTGACCGTGGTCTTCAGGCCCAGTTGGGTGAAGAAGCCGGAGATCTCGCTCAGGTCCGTGCGCGACCAGCAGGCGAACCAGTACTCGCCGGAGAGCTGGAACTCGTCGTCGTTGAAGATGATGAACTTGACGTTCGTGAGGTAGTTGCCGCCAGTGAGCGAGATGAGGATCAGCTCGCCGGGGATCGTTCCGATGAAGCTGTCGATGTACAGCTCGTCGGCGAGCTCTTCGTACTCGAGCCCGTCGAAGTCGCGCGCGCCGTTGTTGTTGAGGTCCGTGTCGAGTCCCTCGAGGCCTTCCGCAACGAACGGGATGGCGTTGAGCGAGTACATGCCCCCCATCGCCGAGATGATCTGGATGGAGCCGATCAGGTGGTTGAAGGACCAGTAGGTGTCGATCTCGTTCGGGTTCATGGCCGAGACGACCAGGTACCCCTCGGCGAACGCAGCCGAGTTGTGGCAGTTGGTCAGGACCGACAGGGTGTCGGCGGGCGTCAGGGTCTCGACCCGGTCGGCGATGGTGCAGTCCGCGAAGAGGAACGGCGAGATCGAGTCACTGACGTTGACGTACTGGAAGTGCACGTCCGTCGAACCCGCTCCCGCGCGATTCGTGTTCGTGACGCTGACGACGTTGAACACCGGAACGCCGATGAGCTCCTCCTGGCCCTTCCCGTCGGGCGACTGGAGCTGCAGCGCAGAGCGTTGGTAGGGATAGACGAGGACGCTTCCCGGCTCGCGACCGTCCGCGAGAGCAGGACTTGCGAGGGCGAGGAGGGAGACGGACCCGAGAAGGAACGAGCCGAACGAAGAGGCAGACATCGCGAGGAATGGAACAGGGAGTGGTGGGACCGGATCAGCGCGCGTCGAAGAGGGCTCGACGCGCAGGTCCGGCGACCGGCAGGACTAGGAAGCCGCATTCGATACTATCCCGCTTCGGGGAGAAGGGTCGAAATCGGCGAGGAATCGCGCGAAGAATCATGGAGTCCGCCGGGGATCGGATCGCCCGATCGCGCGCCGACCGGCACTCCCCCATCGCTCGGCGGACGTCGAGCGAGCGGACTCGAGGCGGCCCGAGAGTCGGACGAACCTGCGCGCCAAGTGAACCGGGGGGCGGAGAGCGCAGCGGTGCTGGCTCTCCGCCCCCCGGCGGATGCTTCCGTCACCCGACCGAGGTCGGATGCCGGATGCGTCGGTCGCGAACTGGATCAGTTCGGGAACGAACCGTTCAGCTGCTTGGCAACGCTCTCCCAGAGGAGACGACCGTTCTGGAACTGGGGGTTCTCGTCGTTGACGAGAGCACCGAGCACGGCCGGGTTCGAGATGTTCGGGCTCGTGATCGAGAGAGCGGTCGTCGGGCGGACGATGGCCCAACCGGTCTCGACGTCACCGAGGCCGTCGCAGGTGATGTCCAGCTCGCGCTCGTCGTTGACCGTGGTCTTGAGACCGAGGTCGGTGAAGAAGCCCGAGATGTCGGCCAGCGGGGTGCTGGTCCAGCAGGAGAAGGCGTACGTGGCCGACAGCTGGAACTCGTCGTCGTTGTAGATGATGAAGCTGACGTTGGTCAGGTACTCACCACCGGTCAGCGAAAGGAGGACCAGGTTGCCACCGAGGACACCCACGTAGCTGTCGATGTACAGCTCGTCGGCGATTCCTTCGTACTCCGCACCGTCGAAGTCACGACGTCCGTCGTTGTCGAGGTCGGTGTCGGTGCCCTGGGCGCCGATGGCGTTGAAGGGAAGCGCGTTGAGCGAGTACATGCCACCGCCGGCGGTCACGACCTGCTCGGAACCGATCAGGTGGTTGAACGACCAGTAGGTGTCGATCTCGGCCGGGTTCATCGCCGAAACGACGAGGTAGCCTTCCGTGGCTCCGCCGCCACCGTTGTGGCAGCTGGTGAGCACCGAGAGGGTGTCGGCCGGGGTCAGGGTCTCGACGCGGTCCGAGATGTCGCAGTTGGCGAACAGGAACGGGCTGCCCGAGGTCGAGACGTTGACGTACTCGAAGTGCACGTCGGTCTCGCCGCTGCCAGCGCGGTTGGTGTTCGTGACGCTGACGACGTTGAAGACGCCGACGTTGCCGAGTTGGGACTGGACGGCGGGGTAGAACAGAACGCTACCCGGCTCGCGCCCGTCGGCCAGAGCCGCCGGGGCCAGCGCAGCGAGACCCAGAAGGGCGATAGAAGTCTTGGTGATGAGGCGCATTGCCTTGATTCCTCAGTTGAGGTTTCGGGGTGTTGAACGTCCTGCTCATGCAGGCGTCGGACAAGGAACAGAGGCTGAGCCCGTCGCGTGGGGAGAGGCCCCGGCAAAAGGCGCAGAACGGTAGGACGGACCGTGGAGCGGTGAGGCTCGAACGGTCGGCTGGGACGGCCGAACAGGAAGCGGAAGGACGGGAACGCGAACCGAGCGTCGGGACAGCGGGCGCCGCCACCCACCAGCGAGGAGCCAGCCAGCAGGGAGCCAGCCAGCAGCTCGCCTCGGCCGGGCACCTGCGTCGGTGCGCGCTTCGACTCCGAACCGCGTCGACCTCTCGGGCCGCCGCGTTGGCTCGGCGTGCTGCACGCACCCTCGGGCCGGCATCCTGGGATAGGCGTCTGGGATCGGCGTTCCGGGTTCGGCGCGCTGCACGCGTGCAGCATCCGTTCGCAAGGCGTCGAGCTCCCGAGGCCGGCGAGCGAGCGTCGACGCGAGCCTGACTCGTTCGATCTCGCGACCGTGCTCGCGACCGTGATTCGCATTCGTGTTCGATCCGACTCCCACTGCGGTTCGGCGGCGCGGCAGAGCGTCGTCGAACGAGGGTCGTCGAGGGGGGGAAAGAGCGGACGAGCAGAACCGCGCGGGTTCGACTCGATCGAGTGGGCAGCAGTGTGATCGATGGGCCTCGTTCCGTGTTCATCAATGAACGTCGGAAGTTCAGCAGGCTCGATCCTGGGAGCCCCCCACC
Source organism: Rohdeia mirabilis (assembly GCA_007750655.1). Lineage (GTDB taxonomy): Bacteria > Planctomycetota > UBA1135 > UBA1135 > Rohdeia > Rohdeia mirabilis. Next base: position 2,182,266 of record CP036290.1, on the reverse strand, counting down.
CGGCCCGATGTCGTGCGGTTCGTCGCGGTCGGAACCGCGGTGAACGCTCGACCCCAAGCTGAAGGGCAGGTGTTCGTCCAGTGACGGGTCGGTGTCGGTCTCGCCGAGTTCGACACGTGCTCCGGACAAGCGGCAAGGGTACACCTTCTCCCCCGTCCTGTTGGAACTTGCTTTTCGAAAATCCGGGCGACCTCGAGACTCGAGGCGCCCCCCGGACAGGTCCAAGGAGCGCCTCGATCGGACGAAGACCCTACGAGAACGGGACTTCCGGCGAAATCTCAGCGGCCGCGCTGGGGCGGCTCCTCCTGCTCGAGGTACCACTCCCCGTCGATGAATTGCCAGGTGCAGGCCGCCTCGGTCTGCCGGCGGAGCTCCGCCGGGTCGGTGCCGGACAGGCGGGCGCGCATGTCCGGGGGGAGCTGGGCCAGCACGAGCTCGCTGTCGAGCACGAAGTCGACCCGGCCGGCCGCCCCTCCGTCGTCGAGGCTGGACTTCGTGAGCTCCATGCCGTGCACGCGCATCGCCCCGGTCCCGAAGATCCCGAGGAAGGTGCCCAGGTCCGTCCGTTCGCGGTCCTTCGGCGTGAGCATCGAGTAGATCGCCACCTGGTCGTCGGCCATCCGCAGGTCGCGGTAGTCGGCGTAGCGCTCCTCGAGCGCGGCCAACCGATCGCCGAACAGCACCTCGGCGCGGCTCTTGCCCCAGGGTTCGTCGCCGGGGACGAGGAACCAGGTGCCGCCCTGCAGCGCCCAGCTCTGATCGAGGGTGTAGGCCTTCGGCGTGGGAGCGGGCACCGCGGTGGGCCCCGCCATCTCGCCGGCGCCTTCGTCCTCGACCTGCGGCGCCGTTTCGGCCACGCGCACCTGCCAGGTGGCCTGCGCGAAGCCGCGGTCCCACTCGAAGACGACGGTCGGTCCGGTCATCTCGAGGACCTCGGTGTCGTCGAACGCCCAGCGACCCGCCATGTGTTCGGCGTTGAACTCCGCGCGCGCCTTCTCGCCCAGGAGTTGGACGAGGCCGGCGGCGTCCTCGGCCGCGCGCAACTCGGCGAACCGTTCGAGGCGCTCGTCGAGGCGGTCCGCGACGCGATCGCGCTCGAGTTGTCCGAAGTCGATGGTCAACGCGACCGTCGCTCCAGCGAGCGCGAGCGCGCCGATCAGGTAGAGACCTGCTCCACCGCGCCGGCCGTGGGCCGGGGTCTCGGTGCGGTTCGTTCGTCGATCGAGGAGCTTCATGTGGGTGTCGGTGGGATTCGTTCGGCAGATGGGCGGATGGTTCTGGTCGTCCTGGATCACGGCTTCTCCTGCGACTCGCGGAAGCCGGCCAGAGTCCCGGCCAGGTCGAGCAGGCGCACTCCGCCCTGTTCGAAGACCACGCCCTCGTCGAGGCCGTCGCCGTCGAGGTCGGCGACCTGGGCGTGGTAGTGCGAGACCTTCTCGCCGATGCGCGCGATCGGCGTCACGTTGCCCTTCGCGTCCATCTCGGCGATCAGTGCGCCCTCGCGACCGAGCAGGTAGAGCTCGTGTCCGGCGTCGCCGTCGAGTTCCACGAACTCGCCGTCGTCGAAGGACTCGGTGCTCGGAAGGTCGACGTCGAGCTGGCGCCAGGCGCCGTCCTCGTAGGCGTGCAACGTCATCGGCAGGTCCTGCGTGGTGTGCCACCCGAGAACGAGCAGCTCGCAGACGCCGTCGCCCTGGAGATCCACGGGCAGCACCTGCATGAGCGTGCCGCCGACGACCGGTGCATCCAGACCGGCGCTGCGGTTCTCGAAGGCTCCGTCGCGGTAGCTGAACACGACCACACCGACGCTCGTGGTGGCGAGCAGGTCGAGGGTCCCGTCGCCGTCGAAGTCGTGCGTGCGCACCTGGTAGCCGTACTCGTTCGGATCGAGCAACTCGGCCAGCACGAACCACACGTCGCGCTCGCGGTCGTAGCTGTACACGTACATGCCGCCGGTGCCGGAGAAGAAGCCCATGCAGGCAAGTTCCGGAACGCCGTCGCCGGTCAGGTCGCCGAGCGCCACGTCGGTACAGACGCCCATGCCCTCGAGACCTGTGCTGGACTCCTGCCAGGTCAACTCGCCGTCGACCATGCGCGACAGGTAGGCGCGGGGGTAGCCGTTGTGGCAGGCGAAGGCCAGGTCGGTCGCACCGTCACCGTCCAGGTCGGCCACGTCGGCGCCGCCGTAGCCCAGATCGCGACGCATGCCCTTGGTCGACTCGACCCAGCGCGCACCGCCGTCCTCGTTGAGCCAGACGTGCAGGCCTTCGCCCTTGTCACCGCCGCCCCACACGCGCAGGGAGCCGATCAGGTCCAGGTCGCCGTCGCCGTCGAGATCGCTGAACGCGGGCTTGCCGCGCCAGGTTCCCGCGACCGGCAGGCCGTTGGGACCGAAGCGCGCTCCCTCGACGGGAACGGGCCCGGCCGGTTGGGCCGCGGCGGCCAACGTGGGATCGGGGAACGGCAGCGCGTCGAACCGCGGCGCGGCGACGGCGGCGTAGGCGGGCGAGGAGCTGCCGGGGTCGGCGATGTGGATGACGCCGTCGATGGCACGGATCCAGTGAGCGGGGATCACGCCGCCCGAGGCGAACAGTTCCTGGGCCGTGGGCGAGATGCGGATCTGGCCCTCTTCCACGAGGCTCTTGAAGAGCGCGGGATCCTTGGACAGCTCCTGCAGCGTGCGCGACAGGTCCACCCCGCGGCCAGCCCCTCCGGAGTTCAACTGACTCTCCGCGATCAGGTCCGAGAGGAGCGGGGTCGGACCCGTGGAGTCCACGACGAGGTCCTTCACCTCACCGGTGCCGAGCCCCTCGGTGATGGCCTGCTCGACCTCGGTGTCGTCGGCCTCGACGATCACGGAATCGGTCGCGGAGAGCTTCCAGGCCACGACGGCGGCGGCGCCGGCGACCAGGACCCCCACCAGCAGCGCGGCGGCCGAGGCCCCGCGGCGGTGGACGGCGGGATGGAAAGAATTTCGGCCCGTCGGAACGGGAGCGAGCGCGGCGTGCAGTTGTTTCATCGTCGAGAGCGGTTGTGCGAGCGGCCGTCGTCGTGCGGTGCTTGTGATGCGGCGGGTGATCGCGGTCGAGCGAAGCATCGAGATCGTTCTGGACGGCCCCTATTGCCCGATTCGGCGCGAACCGCCCGTGTGGCGGAACCTGTGCACCCGTCGAAGATCCGTACGGACCAGTCCCCCACGAGCGCGAGCGTTACCCCGGAACTCCCGACGCACGTGCCTCGTACCGTCGGTCGTTCCACCCATTGTGTGTACCGCGCTGAACGGGGCCGTGTCGGGAGGATCCCGTCGGAGTCCACGTGGCCCGACGCCCGGTGGGCCGGATCCGGCCGCGGGTCGGGGCGCCCGGCGCGGTCGACGCCCCGGACCGCTCCACCGGACCGCTCCACCGGACCGCTCTACCGGCCCGGGGCGCGCGCGTCCGTCGACCGGCTCGAACCGTCCGTCAGGCGGTCTTCGCCCGGCGACCGCGGGGCCGGCGGCCCTTGGGCAGCTCGAGACCCGTGTCGGCGAAGTAGGCGGCGATCGGCTCGCGCCCGTCGGCCAGGGCGTGGGCGAGGGCGTTGTTGCCGCCCTCCTTCGCCTCCTCGATGGCCTTGTCGAGGCCGCGCACCACGGCGATCGCCGCCTTGTGCGAGGGATCCTGCTTCAGCTCCTTGGCCTTCGAGCGGTTCTTCAGATCGGTGATCTGCTTCTCGAGGTCGGCGATGATCTGCTCCGGGCTGCGCCGGATGCGCTTGGCACCTTTCTTGGCCATGGTTCGCGTCGTGGTTCGGGGGCGGTCGGCCCCGGTCGATCTGGTGTCGCCACCGGCGGATCGTGCGCCGCGCGGCGGGTCTCGGCCCCGCGACGTCTTCGCCGGGCGACGGTCCCCCGCACGACCCGAAGGCCGGCGGAGCGATCCCGCGCGGGGAGCGAAGAGGCCCCCTCTCGGTCCGCGGGACGTTCGAGGCGAACCAGTCTAGGACCGCGCCGCGCCGCCCGTACCCGCCGAGGCGAGCACTTCTCGCCACACGTCCGCCACCCGACCGGCCACAGCGTCCCAGGTGAACGGAGCCAACGCTCGCGGACCCGCGCGTTCGCCGCGCTGGGCCTTCGCGAGCGCGCGATCCAAGGCCGCGGCGAGACGCTCGGCGAAGGGCTCGAGCTCGCCCGGGGCGCAGGATTCGCCGTCCACCGTGCGCGGCGGCGCCACCACCTCGAGCGCGTTGCCGAGCGGACCGGCCAGCGCCCCCACCACGCCGGGCAGACCGGTCGCGGCCAACTGCGCCCCGGCCGCCGCGCCCTCCAGCAGCACGAGCGGCAGACCTTCCCACAGGGACGGGAGCGCCATGACGGCGCTCGAATGCAGGACGCGCACCAAGGTGTCGTCGTCCAGTCGTCCGGCGAGGTCGACACCGGGCTGCGCGCGGGCCTGGGCGCGCAGGGCGTCGCTCTGGGGCCCACTGCCTCCGCCGACGAGCACGAGTCGAGCGCGCGGGCGCGTGCGGCGCAGGATCGCGTGCGCGAGCAGCAGCGCGTCGACGCCCTTGGCGTGACTCAACTTGCCGACGAAGACGATGCGCTGCTCCCGCAGGCGTTCGCGTCCGGTCGGATCGAAGCGTTCGGGCTCGAACCCCGAACCCACGACGCACGTGCGGGCGGCGTCGATCGCGAGGCGTTCCGCGTAGCGCTCGGCCTGTTCCGTGTGGAGCGTCACGAGTCGGTCGAGTCCGGCGAGATGCGCGCGCACCTTCTGGCCGACCTTCGGCGCCAGATCGAACTGGCGCAGGTCCGACCCGTGGCCGTGGACGACGAGCGGGACGCCCGGGAGCGCATCGCGCGCCGCCGCCGCCACGAGCCACGCGTGGTGCGCGTGGACGAGGTCCGGCCGCCGCCGCTCGGCCGCGCCCCGGATCGCCGCCACGAACGCGTTCCACCAGGCGTCGAGCTCGCCCGCGTCGAGACTCGCCCAGGTGCGACTTCGGTAGGGCATGACGTCGCTCATCCCCACCACGTCGTGCGGCAGGTCGAGCGCTCCACCCGCGTTCGAGGCGAAGCGCACACAGGTCACCGCGTCGTCGTCCACGCCGCGGACGCGCGTCTCGCCGTCGACCGGTACTCCGATCACGGCCGAGGCCTCGAATCCGAGCGCACGGGTCGCGCCCGTCAGTCGCTCGAGCGTGACACCCGAGCCGGTGAGACCCGGACGCTGGCAGAGGACGTGGAGGACGTGGGGCACGCGACGAACGGAGTGAAGGTGTGAGCGGTGGTGCGACGGGCCCGAGCCACGGGTGGACCGCGCGGGTCCGGCGTGTCGAACCGCGCGAGCCTCTTTCGGGCGCGGGCACGGTTCCGACGGCCGCGTCAGCCTAGCGGGTCCTCTAGGCTGTCACGCCCGTGCTCCAACTCGCCTCCCACCCGCAGACCGTCGGCGCGCTCACGTCCACGCTTCTGTCGGATCGCGACTCCGCCTGGCTGATCGGCTCCCTCGCGGTGATCGCACTCGTCCTGTCGGTCGCGCTGGTCGTGCTCGCGGTTCTCTTCGTGCGCCGTTCCCGCAGCGATCCGGCGCTCGTGGCCGGCGGGACGTTCACGCTCTGGCGCACGAACCGGGACGTGTTCTGGGGCCGCCTCGAGCCCCGCGGCCGTGGCCTGGTGCTTCGCTTCGAACGGTCCTACGCGCCGGCGCACGAGCCGCGGCGTGCGGCGCTCGCCCTCGATGCGCGCGACGCGTGCAACAGTCTGGCGCTGGTTCGGCCCCTGCACCTCGCGAACGAGCGCGCACCGGGCCGAGACCTGACCAACAGCGGTGCGGACCGAGCGCGAACAGCGGGTCCCCGCGGCGCGCTGGGCGCGTTCCTGGCCGAGACGCTCGAAGCACTCGAACTCGCGCTCGAACGCGCCCTGCGTTCGGGACGACCGCAGCCCTTGCAGGAACGAGGGTTCCTCGGTGGCTGGCGCGGCCGCGACGTGGTGATCGAACTCGCGAACGGAGCGCGGCTCGCCGGTCGCCTGACCCACGTCGGTCCCGCGTGGCTGCGACTCGTCGACGTCGCCGACGGACGTGCCCCCGAAAGCGTCGAAGTCGCGCGCGACGCGGCGAACACGGGCGCCGCTCTCGAGCTGCGAACGAGCGCCTCCAGCGTCGAACTGGTCGCCGCCCCCGACGTGCGCGGTGTGGCCCACGTCCACGAGGTCCAGGACGGCACGCGCGCCTGGTCCGTCGGCGTGACGTTGCTGCCGGGGACCGAGCTGGTCCTGCCCTGGCCGGGCGCCGACGACCTGGACGTGCGCGCGCGCGTCGACGTCGCGATCGGCCTGGAGCTGCTCGTTCCCAGGGCCACCGCGCGCGTGGTCTTCGTCGGCGACTCGAGCGCGCGCACGGAACGCTGATCACACGGACCGCTGATCGCGAAGGGCGACGACCACACGAAGCTCGGCACACTGCGCCGGACACACCCGAATGAACTCAACCGACCACTTCCGCCCCACCCGCGACAGCGGCGACCTCTTCGTCCCCGACGGCAGTGCGCCGCAGGCGGCCCTCGCGCGCACGACGCACCTGTGCATCGCGGCGCACCCCGACGACGCCGAGTGGATCGGCTACCACGGCGTCGCGGCCTGCTTCGACCACGCGGACGCCTGGTTCACCGCGGCGATCGTGACCGACGGAGCGGGCAGCGTGCGCGGTGGCCCCCACGCGCACCTGACCGCGACCGAACTGGTCGGTGTGCGGCGCGCGGAACAGCGCCGCGCGGCCGAGTTGGGGCGCTACGCCGCCGCGGCACAGCTGGGCTGGCCGAGCAGCGCGGCGCGCGACGGTGGGAACGACGCGCTGCGCGACGAACTGGTGGCGCTCCTCGCCGCGACGCGACCGACGCACGTCTACGTGCACGCGCCCACCGACCGCCACGCGACGCACGTCGGCGTGTGCGCGCGTGCGCTCGAAGCCCTGCGCCGGGCCGATCGCGACCTGGGGCTGCGACCGGAGCGGGTGCTGGGCGTCGAGGGCTGGGGCGACCTCGACTGGCTGGCGCCCGAGGACCGTGTGGCGCTCGACGTGTCGGCGCGACCGCACCTGTTCGCCGCCTTGATCGGCGCCCACGACTCGCAGATCGAGGGCGGCAAGCGCTACGACCTGGCGATGGCGGCGCGCTGGCGGGCGAATGCCACGTTCGCCGAGCCGCGCGCCCTCGATCGCGCCGACGCGGTGGCCCTCGCCGTCGACCTGACCGCCGCCGCGCGCCACGGCGGACCGAGCCCGGACGCCGTCGTGGCCGGTCTGTGCGAGCGCTTCGAACGCGACGTGCGCGAGCGGCTCACGGGCGTCGATCCGCGCGCGGAGTGACGCCGACCGGGAGCGCCGCGGGATGCTCCACCCCGACGTCGCCCGCGCTCGGGGCGGGCCGCGTCCCGGTCCTGGCCCGTCGGTCCGTCGCGAGCAGGGCTGCCGCTAGGGTCGCGCGGCGGCGGTCCGTCCTCGGGGCGTCGACCGAAGCCCGCGGCCCTACTATGAATGGCGTGATGCAGGCCAACGACCCCCGACCGCGCGCAGCGTCCACCCGCCTCCTTCGCACCGGCACCGCGGCGCGCCTCTTCGGCGTCGGACGGGGAGTGCTGGTCCCGGGGCTCTTCCTGGCCCTCGCCTGCGCCGCCAGCCTGTCGGCCAGCAGCGACGGGGACCCGCTGTTCGTGCCTTTCGCGAGCGCCGCTGCCCAGGACCCGGTCGCCCCCTCGCCGTTCGCCAGCCCCGCGGAACTGGCGGAGCGCTTCACCACCCAGGTCGCCCCGTTCCTCGAGGCGCACTGCGCGATCTGCCACTCGGGGACCGAACCCGAGGCCGGCTTCGGCATCGACGCCTACGCGGACGTCGAAGCCATCGTCGCCGGTGAGGTGCTCTGGCGCCACGCGGCCGAACGCGTGCGCCGCGGGCAGATGCCGCCCGAAGGTCGCGAGCGCCCCGACGACGAGTCGATCGAGAACTTCGTCGACTTCGTCGCCCGCGCGGCCCGTTCGGCCTACGACCCCGCGCGCGGCGTCGATCCGGGTCGCAACGTGCTGCGCCGCCTCACCAACACCGAGTACGCGAACACGGTGCGCGACGTGCTCGGCGTGCGCTTCGACGCGCACGCGCACTTCCCGGCGGACAACATCGGTCACGGCTTCGACAACGTGGCCGACGTGCAGATGCTCGACGAGCTGCTGCTCGAGCGCTACCTAGAAGCCGCTCAACGCGTGGCGCAAGAGGCGATCCGTTGGGAGCAGATGGGCGAACCGACGGTGCGACCGATCTCACCGGTCGAGATGGAGGGCGGTCGCGGACGCGACTCCTGGCGAGCGCTCTGGTCGAACGGCGAGACCGGTGCCTACTTGGAACTGCCCCGCGCAGGTCGCTACCGCCTGCGCGCCACGGCCCACGCGGACCAGGCGGGCGACGAGCTCGCGCGCATGGAGCTGCGCCGCGGCGGCACGATCCTCGCATCCGTCGAAGTCGTCTCCGCGAACAACGGCGCACCGGACGAGCACGAGATCGAGTTCGACGTCGACGAAGGCGGTGAGCACTGGATCGGAGCGGCGTTCGTGAACGACTTCGCCGACAAGGCGAACGACCTCGATCGCAACCTCTTCGTCCACGGACTCGAGGTCATCGGCCCGCTCGATCCGCCGCGACCGACGGCGCTCCAGGAACGGCTGCACGCACTGGTCGAAGGTGAGCGCAACGACAGCAAGGCGCTCGACGCACAGCTCGTGTGGCTCGCGACGCGGCTGTGGCGCACCGATCCCGATGCGAGCGACATCAAGCGCATCGCCAAGCTCGTCCCGAAGAAGGCCGAGCGCGACGAAGCGCTGCAGATCGGCCTCGCGGCGCTGCTGGCGTCGCCGCGCTTCGTGTTCCGACTGGAGGACGACGAGGCGCGCGACGACGACGTGCGCGACCTCGACGGCTTCGAGCTGGCGACACGCCTGTCGTACTTCCTGTGGAGCGCCCCCCCCGACGACGCGCTGCTCGCACTCGCGGCCGACGGCACGCTGGTCGAGCACGACGTCCTGGTGGGCCAGCTCGAGCGGATGCTCGACGATCCCCGTTCCGGTGAACTGGCGCGCAACTTCGGGTCCCAGTGGCTGCAGACGCGGCGCCTCACGAAGCACGACGTCGACCCCGACAAGTTCGACACGATCACGCCCGAACTCCTGGCGGCGATGCAGCGCGAGACGCTGCTCGTGTTCGAGGCGGTCCTGCGCGAGAAGCGTTCGATCCGCGACCTGTTGGACGCCGACTTCACGTTCGTGAACGACGCCCTCGCCGAGCACTACGGACTGCCGCGCGTCGACGGGGCGTTCCTGCGCCGCGTGTCGCTGGTCGGCACCGACCGACGCGGGATCCTGCTGCACGGTTCGATCCTGACGGCGAACTCGCTCCCGAACCGCACGTCGCCGGTGAAGCGCGGCAAGTGGGTGCTGGAGTCGATCCTGGGTTCGCCGCTGCCGCCCCCGCCGCCGGGTGCCGACAGCTTCGGCGACGACGATCCGGCCCAGTTCACGGCGAAGACCGCGCGCGAGCGCTTCGCCGCCCACCGCTCCAACGCGGTGTGCGCTTCCTGCCACGACATCCTGGATCCGATAGGTTTCGGCCTCGAGCGCTACGACGCGGTCGGACGCCGGCGCGATCGCGACGGATCGGGAGCGATCGACGCCAGCGGCACGCTGCCGACCGGAGAGTCGTTCGCCAACGAGCTGGAGTTGATCGCGCGCATTCGCGACCTCGATCGCGACGCGCGCTACTACGACGGTCCGAGCCTGATCCGCAGCGTGGTCGAGAACCTGCTCGTCTACGCGCTGGGTCGCGGACTGGAGCCGACCGACCGCCCCACCGTCGGTCACGTGCTCGAGCGCCTCGACCCAGAGCATCCGACGCTGCACGACGCCATTCGCGAGATCGTCCTCTCGGACGCCTTCACCAAACGCCGCACCCGCGCGGCCCAATGACCATGAAACTCCGACGCACCACGGCGCACAGCGCGGCGACGAACGACGAGACGGCCACCGGCGACGCGACCGGAGCGAGCAACGGCTCGCGCCGCACGCCGCGCATGCTCGGTCAGGCGCTCGACCGGCGCACGGCTCTGCACGGCATCGGCGCCTTCCTGGCGCTGCCGCTGCTCGAAGCCATGCAACCCAGCGCTCTGCGACTCGGGCCGGCGCCGAAGGTTCCGCCGCGCCTGGTCTACGTCTACGTGCCGAACGGCGTCCACATGCCGGCTTGGACGCCGGAGCGCGAAGGGCGCAACTTCCCGACGAGCCGCATCCTCGAGCCGCTGGGAGACCTGAAGAAGAAGGTGGCCGTGCTCTCGGGCCTGACCCACGACAAGGCGCGCGCGAACGGCGACGGCCCCGGCGACCACGCGCGCGCGGCCGCGACCTGGCTGACCGGCACGCAGGCGTTCAAGGACTCGTCCGTGCTGCGCTGCGGCATCTCCGCGGACCAGCTGGCAGCCGCCGAGGTCGGACACGAGACCCGCTTCCGCTCCCTCGAGCTGGGCTGCGAACTCGGGCAGGGTTCGGGTGAGTGCGACTCGGGCTACGCCTGCGCCTACAACTTCAACATCTCCTGGAAGAGCGCGTCCCAGCCGGCGACCCAGGAAGTGAATCCGCGCAAGCTCTTCGACCGCCTGTTCGGCGAAGCCACCAGCGCCGAGTCCGCCGCCGCCGCCGCGCTGCGGCGCGAACGGGGCAAGAGCCTGCTCGACTACGTGAACGACGAGGTCCGCCGCCTGCGCAAGGACCTCGGCGGCAACGACCGCCAGAAGATCGAGGAGTACCTCGAAGGCCTGCGTGAGATCGAACGGAAGATCGACTTCGACTCCGGCGACGACCTCGTCCTGCCGGAGGGGTCGACGAAACCGACCGGTATCCCGAAGCGGTTCAGCGACCACTGCCGCCTCATGTACCAGATGCTCGCCCTGGCCCTGCGCACCGACCAGACGCGCGTCGCCACCTTCATGTACCTGAAGGAGGTCTCGGGGCGCACCTACCCCGAGATCGACGTGCGCGAAGGGCACCACGCGCTCTCGCACCACGGCGACAACGCGGACAACCACCGCAAGCTCGAGAAGATCAACACGCTGCACGTCAGCCTCCTGGCCGAGTTCCTGCGGGACCTCGACAGCGTCGTGGAGGACCGCGACACGCTGCTCGACCACACGATGGTCTGCTACGGCTCGGGCATCAGCGACGGCGACAAGCACAACCACGAGGACCTGCCGACGCTGCTCGCGGGCGGCGGCGAGTTGAAGCGCGGGCTCAAGCTCGACCGCCACGAGCAGTACAAGAAGGACACGCCGATGAACGACCTGCACCTGGCGCTCCTGGATCGCATGGGCGTCGAACCCAAGGAGTTCGGCGACGCCGAGCGCGCGCTGTCGATCTGACGGCGGCCGAGCCTCAACCGCGGTAGGCGGCCAGCAGGCGTTCGGCGCCCTGGATCGGCGTCAACTCGCCGGCTCGCACCGCACGGCGGACCTCGGCGTCGAGTGCGGCGACGGCGGGATCCTCGGCGAACGAGCGCTCGAGGGCCTCGCGCACCCGCTCGGACATCCAGCGCTCGGACTGGTCGCGGCGACGCGCCTCGAGCGTTCCGTCGGCGCGCTCGCTCGCGATGCGTTCTTCGACCAAGCTCCACAGCTCGGCGAGACCCGTTCCCTCGAGCGCGCTGACGCACAGCACCGGCGGCGGCGGATCGCTGGGATCGGCGCCGAACGTCGACAGCGCCGACATCAGCTGGCGCGCCGCGTTCTCGGCCGACAGCCGTCGCTCGCCGTCGCACTTGTTGACGGCGATCACGTCGCAGACCTCGAGGATGCCGCGCTTGATGCCCTGCAGCTCGTCGCCCGCGCCGGGCAGGGCCAGCACGCAGAACAGGTCGACGAGGTCGCGCGCCGCGTACTCCGACTGGCCGACGCCGACCGTCTCGACCAGCACGACGTCGTAGCCCGCGGCCTCGAGCACGACGATCGTCTCGCGCGTTCGGCGCGTCACCCCTCCGAGCGTCGTCGCCGACGGACTCGGCCGGATGTACGCGAGCTCGTGCTGGGACAGGCGGTGCATCCGCGACTTGTCCCCCATGATCGAACCACCCGAGACCGAACTCGACGGATCCACGGCCAGCACACCGACGCGCAGCCCGCGCTCGACCAAGAGGCATCCGAGCGCCTCGATGAACGTGCTCTTGCCGACGCCGGGGACACCGCTGATCGCGACGCGCGCCGAACCTCCGGCGTTCGGCAGGAGCTTCGCGAGCAACTCCTGCGCGCGCGCTTCCTGGTCCGGGCGGCGACCCTCGACGAGCGTGATCGCGCGCGCCAACGCGGCGCGATCGCCGCGGCGCACGCCTGCTGCCAGCGCGTCCGTCTCGGTGGCGCGGGCGTCGCTCACACGTCCGCGGCGGCCTCGATGGCCGCCACCAAGGCGATCGCCGCTTCCGTGATCACGGTGCCCGGTCCGAAGACGGCCACGGCGCCCGCGGCCGCCAAGGCTTCGTGGTCCTGGGGCGGAACGACGCCACCGACGACGATCAGCACGTGCTCACCGCCCTGGGCGTCGAGCGCCGCACGCAGCGCCGGCACGAGCGCCAGGTGGCCCGCGGCGAGCGAACTCACCCCGACCACGTGCACGTCGTTCTCGACGGCCTGACGCGCGGTCTCCTCGGGCGTCTGGAACAGCGAACCGACGTCCACGTCGAAGCCCAGGTCGGCCAGTGCCGTGGCCACGACCTTCTGACCGCGATCGTGTCCGTCCTGACCGAGCTTCGCGACCAGGATGCGGGGCTGTCGGCCCTCGGCCTCGGCGAACGCGGCGACGCGCTGGCGCGCCTTGCGCAGGTAGTGGTCTCCGCTGGGCATCTCGTTCTTGTACACGCCGCGCACGACCTGGGGTTCGGCGGCGTGCCGACCGAACACCTTCTCCATGGCGAGGGACATCTCGCCCACCGTGGCGCCGGCGCGCGCGGCGTCGACACAGGCGGCGAGCAGGTTGCCGTCGCCACTGGCCGCGACGGCGGTCAGGGCCTCCAGGGCGCGTTCGGTGGCGGCGCCGTCGCGCTCCGAGCGCAGGCGTGCCAGACGCTCGATCTGGGAGCGGCGCACCGCCTCGTTGTCGACCACGAGCACGGGGATCTCGTCCTTCGTCGTCGGCTGGAGCTTGTTGACCCCCACGATGACCTGCTTGCCCGAGTCGATGCGCGCCTGGGCCCGGGCCGCGCACTCCTCGATGCGACGCTTGGGCAGACCGGCCTCGATCGCCTTCGTCATGCCGCCCAGGCGTTCGACCTCGATCATGTGCTTGCGCACGCGACCGGCCAATTCCTGGGTCAGGCTCTCGACGTAGTGACTGCCGCCCCAGGGGTCGATCGTGCGACAGACGCCGCTCTCCTTCGCCAGCGCCAACTGCGTGTTGCGCGCGATGCGGGCGGAGAAGTCGGTCGGCAGGGCCAGCGCCTCGTCCAGGCTGTTCGTGTGCAGCGACTGGGTGTGGCCGGTCACCGCCGCCAGGGCCTCGACCCAGGTCCGCACCACGTTGTTGTAGACGTCCGTAGCGGTCAGCGACCACCCCGACGTCTGGCAGTGCGTGCGCAGCATCGAGGACTTCTGGTTCTTCGGCTCGAACGGCGCGACGGTCTCGGCCCACAGGAGGCGCGCCGCGCGCAGCTTGGCCACCTCCATGAACATGTCGGTCCCGATCGCGAAGAAGAACGAGAGCCGCGGCGCGAACTGGTCGACGGTCAGGCCCGCGTCGACACCGGCGCGCAGGTACTCGAGACCGTCGGCGAGCGTGTACGCGAGTTCGACGTCGGCCGTCGCCCCCGCCTCCTGCATGTGGTAGCCGGAGATCGAGATCGAGTTGAAGCGCGGCATGTGCGCGCTCGTGTAGCGGAACACGTCACCCACGATCCGCATCGACGGCGTCGGCGGATAGATGTACGTGTTGCGGACCATGAACTCCTTGAGGATGTCGTTCTGGATGGTCCCGCTGAGCTTCTCGGGCGGCACGCCCTGTTCCTCGCCCGCGACGATGTACAGCGCCAGGATCGGCAGAACGGCGCCGTTCATCGTCATCGACACGCTCATCGTGTCGAGGGGGATGCCCTCGAACAGGATGCGCATGTCCAGGATCGAGTCGATCGCGACGCCGGCCATCCCGACGTCGCCGAAGACGCGCGGGTGGTCCGAGTCGTAGCCGCGGTGCGTCGCGAGATCGAAGGCGATCGAGAGGCCCTTCTGCCCCGCGGCGAGGTTGCGGCGGTAGAAGGCGTTGCTCGCTTCGGCCGTCGAGAAGCCTGCGTACTGGCGCACGGTCCACGGCCGCTGGGCGTACATCGTCGGGTACGGGCCGCGGACGTAGGGCTCGAAACCCGGCATCCAACTCGCTTGGGGACCCTCGCGCGTGTCGAGCACGCGGTACCGCGGTTCGACCGCGATGCCCTCGGGCGTGCTGGTGGCGGCGAGGCCGCCGGAGCCCGCGGCTTCGGTCGGCAGGCGCGCGTCGTCGTACTCGAGTTCGGCGAAGTCGGGCAGTTCCTTCACGAGCGCGCCTCCGCGGTCCGGGCAGCGGGTTCCGGCTCCAGGAGATCGGCCTCGCACAGTCCTTCGACGAGCGGCCAGCCGCTCGCGCCGACGGACGAACGGGGCGACGCGGCGGTGCTGCGCGACGCCGTCCCCTCCGACTCGGTCCCGGGGGGCGGCGGGTACTCGGTCACGCCGACGATCGTGTGCGTGCCGGCGTTCACGGCCGCGGCCAACGCGCTGCGTCGTTCCTCGAGCAGGCTGGCGAGCGCGCCCGACTCGATCCAACTCGCGAGCCCGCCCGCGCGCTCGATCGCGCGGAAGCGGTCCCAGGCGGCCCGCGCGATCCCGTCCGTCAGGGCTTCGACGTACCAGGATCCGCCGGCGGGGTCGTCCACGCGCGCCAGGTGGGCTTCGTGCGCGAGCACGCTGTGGGTCGTCCGCGCCAAGCGCTCGCCGATGCGCGAACCGCGCTCGAAGGGCGCGAGTTCGATCGTGTGCGCCCCGCCGACCGCGCCGGCAAAGGCGTGGGACGACGTGCGCAGGGCGTTGCTGGCGCGATCGACGGGCGCGAGCTCGCGCACCAGCCCGACGGCGTGCACGACGGGCGCGACGAGGCCGCAGTCCCCGTCGGCAGCCGATTGGCAGAGTTTGGCGAAGACCAGGCGGATGGCGCGCAGCTTCGCGATCTCGTCGAACAGGTCGCGACCGACACCGACGCGCACGGCGGTCTGTCGGAGCCACGCGCGCGCCCCGATGCCCGCACGCGCCGCGCCGCGCAGGCGTTCCGTCGCAGCGGCGAGCAGGAACGCGAGTTCGTCGACGGCGTTGGCACCGGCTTCGCGCAGGTAGGATCCGTCCACTTCGAGAGCGCGACCCGTCTGACCGCTGGCCTTCCAGTGCCCGAGCAGCGCCAGCTCCTCCTGGGCGACCGCGGCGCCGTCGAAGCGACCCCGTCCGTCGGCGAGAACGTTGCGCACGGGATCGAAGCCGCCGAAGAACTCGACCGCGACGCCGTCGACGACGTCGAGCACCCGGCCGGGTGTCCCCGTCGGGCGCAGGACGATCTGGGGCCGATCGATCTTCGTCGCTCCGAGCGCACTGAGCACGGCCGTGAACTCCTCGGGATCGAGCGCGTCGACGTCGCCCGCCAGGCGCACGGACGCGAGCCCTTCGAGGACGGCTTCGCGCACCACGGACGAGACTCGCTCGAGGCTCACGTCGAAGGTCTCGCAGGCCTTCCAACCGCGGCGCGGGCGCAGGTTCTCGGGCAGCGCCGGACCGCCCTCGCTCTCGGTGTACAGCACGCGGGTCCGCACGCCGCTGGACGCCGTGCGGGCGAGCGCCGCGTCGGCGTCCTCGACGCCCAGGTCGGCGGCGACGCGCTCGGCCCAGCGCTCGCGGGACACGGAGCTCCACTCCATCGGTTCGGGAAGATCGATCGATGCCATGGCGCTCACATGTTGCGGCGGTACTGACCGCCGACCTCGTAGAGCGCGCCGGACAGCTGTCCGAGCGTGCAGACCTTCGTGGCCTCCATCAGCTCGTCGAAGAGGTTGCCGTCGGTGACGGCGATCCGGCCGAGGCGCTCGAGCGCCGCGTCGGAGGCGCCCGCGCGGAACTCGCGCATGCGCTCCACGTGTTCGATCGCGCCGTCGCGCTCGGCCTGGGTCGAACGAATCACTTCGCCCGGCACGATCGTGGGCGACCCGTCGGGATCCAGGAAGGTGTTCACGCCGATGATCGGGAGCGACCCGTCGTGCTTCTTGCCCTCGTAGTACATGCTCTCGTCCTGGATCTTGGCGCGCTGGTACATGCGCTCCATCGCCCCCAGGACACCGCCGCGCTCGGAGAGGCTGCGGAACTCGGTCATGACGGCCTGCTCGACGAGGTCCGTCAGTTCCTCGATGATGAACGAGCCCTGCAGCGGGTTCTCGTTGCGCGCGAGACCCGACTCCTGGTTGATGATCAGTTGGATCGCGAGGGCGCGGCGCACGCTCTCCTCGGTCGGCGTCGTGATCGCTTCGTCGTAGGCGTTCGTGTGCAGCGAGTTGCAGTTGTCGTAGATCGCGTACAGCGCTTGAAGCGTCGTGCGGATGTCGTTGAAGCCGATCTCCTGCGCGTGCAGCGAGCGCCCCGAGGTCTGGATGTGGTACTTGAGCTTCTGCGAGCGATCGTTGCCGCCGTAGAGGTTCTTCATCGCCTTCGCCCAGATCCGGCGCGCGACGCGACCGATGACCGAGTACTCGGGATCGAGGCCGTTCGAGAAGAAGAACGACAGGTTGGGCGCGAAGTCGTTCACGTCCATCCCGCGGCTCAGGTAGTACTCCACGTAGGTGAAGCCGTTCGCGAGCGTGAAGGCCAGCTGCGTGATCGGGTTCGCTCCGGCCTCGGCGATGTGATAGCCGGAGATCGAGACCGAGTAGAAGTTGCGGACCTTGTTGGTGATGAAGTGCTGCTGGATGTCACCCATCATCCGCAGGGCGAACTCCGTCGAGAAGATGCAGGTGTTCTGGGCCTGGTCCTCCTTGAGGATGTCCGCCTGGACCGTGCCGCGCACGACCTTGAGGGTCTCGGTGCGAACGCGCGCGTAGACCTCGGGGTCCATCACCTCGTCGGCCGACACGCCGAGGAGCGCGAGCCCGAGTCCGTCGTGTCCGCGCGGGAGATCGCGGCGGTAGCGCGGCCGCTGGATGCCCTTGGCGGCGTACAGCTCGTCCGCGCGGGCGACCGCGGCAGCGAGTCGACCGCTCTCGGCGAGGACGCGCTCGCACTGTTGGTCGACGGCCGCGTTGAGGAAGAAGCCGAGCACCATGGGCGCCGGGCCGTTGATCGTCATCGAGACCGACGTCGTCGGGTCCGCGAGATCGAAGCCGCTGTACAGCCGCTTGGCGTCGTCGAGACAGGCCACCGACACGCCCGAGTTGCCGATCTTGCCGTAGATGTCGGGCCGCCGCGCCGGGTCCTCGCCGTAGAGCGTGACGGAGTCGAACGCCGTCGACAGTCGCTTGGCCGGCTGGCCGTGGCTGACGAAGTGGAAGCGGCGGTTCGTGCGCTCGGCGTCGCCCTCGCCCGCGAACATGCGCGCGGGATCCTCGCCGCGCCGCTTGAGCGGGAAGGCGCCGGCGGTGAACGGGAAGTGACCCGGGGTGCTCTCGCGCAGGAGCCAGATCAGAAGGTCGCCCCAGTCCTTGTAGCGCGGCAGCGCGACCTTGCGCACCTTGAGCCCCGACAGCGTCTCGGTCACCAGGTCCTGCTCGATCACGCGATCGCGCACCTGGAACTGGTAGCGGTCCGCGGCGTAGCGGCGCTGCACGTCGGGCCAGGTCTCGAGCAGTTCGCGACAGCCCGGGTCGAGCCGCGACTTCAGGTCGTTGTAGAGGCGGATCAGGTCGATCAGGTAGTCGGGCTCGCCCTCGACGTGCTCGATCACGCGCACGATCGACGCACCGGCCCGCGCCGCGTCACCGAGTTCCGCGTCGTTGATCCGCAGCGAGCGCTCGCCGACGCGTTCGCGCAGCTGGGCGATCGTGCCCGACAGTTGGTACATGCGCCGCGCGACGTCCGACTGGCCGAGGACCCAGCTCTCGTAGCTGTCGCTCGACTCGGCGATCTCGGCCAGGTAGCGCGAGCGGTCGCCGGGAATGACGTAGCCCGTCTCGGTCGTGTGCGCACTCGGATCGAAGGTCGATGCCAGTCCCGCGCCCGTCGCCTTCTCGATCGCCGCCATGAGCTTGGCGTACAGGACGTTCGTGCCGCGATCGTTGAACTGGGCCGCGATCGTGCCGAGCACAGGCAGGTCCTCGTCCGCGCCGCCGAAGCTGTTGTGGTTGCGTCGGTACTGCTTGCGAACGTCGCGCAGGGCGTCGAGCGAGCCGCGCTTGTCGAACTTGTTGATCGCGATCAGGTCGGCGAAGTCGAGCATGTCGATCTTCTCGAGCTGCGTCGCGGCGCCGTACTCCGCGGTCATCACGTAGAGCGACACGTCCGAGTGGTCGACGATCTCGGTGTCGGACTGACCGATGCCACTGGTCTCGACGATGACGAGGTCGAAGCCGGCCGCCTTGCAGATGTCGATGCTCTGCTGGACGTGCTTCGACAGGGCCAGGTTCGACTGACGCGTGGCGAGCGAGCGCATGTACACGCGCGGATCGCCGATGGCGTTCATGCGGATGCGGTCGCCGAGCAGCGCACCGCCCGTCTTCCGCTTGCTCGGGTCGACCGAGATGATCGCGATGCGCCGGTCCTCGAAGTCGAGCAGGAAGCGCCGCACGATCTCGTCGACGAGCGACGACTTGCCCGACCCGCCGGTGCCCGTGATGCCGAGGACCGGGATGGTCCGTTCGGGCGTGAACTTCGCGAGTTCCGCGTCGAGTCGATCGGCCAGGTCGGGCCGGTTCTCGGCCAGGCTGATCAGGCGCGCGATGGCGGCGTGGTCCTGCTCGGGGAGGCGTTCGACGAGCCCCAGATCGCCGTCGGCCACCGGCGCCCGGTCGCAGCGCTCGAGCACGTCGTCGATCATCCCCTCGAGCCCCATCGAACGGCCGTCGTCGGGCGTGTAGATGCGATCGATCCCCGCCGCGGTCAGCTCCTCGATCTCCGCCGGCAGGATAGTTCCGCCGCCGCCGCCCACGATGACGACCTTTGCGCCGCGCTCGTCCAGCAGCTGGCGCATGTAGGACAGGTACTCGACGTGCCCGCCCTGGTACGACGTCATCGCGATGCCCTGGGCGTCCTCCTGGATCGCGCAGTCGACGACGTCCTTGACCGAGCGGTTGTGCCCCAGGTGGATGACTTCCGCCCCACCGCGCTGCAGCAGCCGCCGCATGACGTTGATCGCGGCGTCGTGGCCGTCGAAGAGCGACGCGGCCGTGACGATGCGGATCGGGTTCTTGGGCTCGTAGCCCTG
The DNA here is from genome assembly GCA_007750655.1 of Rohdeia mirabilis. GTDB lineage: Bacteria > Planctomycetota > UBA1135 > UBA1135 > Rohdeia > Rohdeia mirabilis. The sequence goes on along the minus strand of CP036290.1, from coordinate 2,162,801 downwards.
TTCGCGGGGAGCGACGCTCATGGACGGCGGTGGGGACCGGGTTCCGGGCGGGCCCGGCGGGGTGCAGGCCCAGTGGTTCCGACCGGCGAGTCGGACCAGTGTGTCGGAATCCTTCCGGCGCACCTGCAACCGCCCATCGTAGCGGCGCGGGTGGCGTCGGGCCACGCCCCCGCGGCCCTGTCGGGATCCGCAGCGCAGTGGGACGGCCGGAGCCGGAATCGCGTCGCGACGACGAACGCGAGCCCTCCACGACCGCGGGCGGCCGCGCCCCCGATCGGGGACGCGGCCGCCCGCGTGTCGACGCCCCTTCGAGGTTGGCGTCGGGAGCGACCGGGCCGTGGGTCCAAGTGGGACCCGCGGCGTCCGCTCGCGAGGATCGGAGCGGATCAGCCCTTGGCCTCGAGCGTCACCGAGATCTTGATCGTCTCGGTGCCGCGCTCGACCTCGATCTCGACCACGTCGTCCGGATCGTGGTTCTGCAGGCGCGTGATCATGTCATCGACGTCGGCCAGGGTCTCACCGCCCCACTTGACGATGCGGTCGCCGTCCACGATCCCGGCGCGAGCGGCGGGCGAGTCGACGCTGACGCGCTCGACCACGACCCCCTTGCCGGTCTCCCCGTAATTGCCCGGCTGGACGCCCAGGCGCACGCCGGTCGACGCGGGTCCGGCGCCGGTCGACGGGGCCGGAGCGGGCTCGGTGGCCGGATCCTGGCGAACCGGGCGTCCGGGGCGCCCCACGTCGGCGGTGCCCGGCGAGGAGTTGTGCTCGAACCGCTCCGGGTGTTGGGCCGCGGCCAGGCAGATGTCGCCCCACAGGTTCATGGCGTGGACGGCGTTCACGCGGTTGATGCGATCGGCCGTGTCGCGCGGCGTGTGGTAATCCTCGTGCAGCGGGCTGCAGATCCCCATCAGGGTCGGCACGCCGGCCTGGTGGAACATCCAGTGGTCGCTGGCGGCCATCACTCCGTCGCCGGGAACCAGCTTGAGCGGCGTGTCGGCCATGAAGGGCTGGGCGAAGGCCTTCAGACCGCGGCCGCTACCCAGGCCGGTGACCGACATCCCGCCGTCGTCCGTGATGCGGCCGATCATGTCGAAGTTGAGCATCAGGACGTGGTCCTCGATCGAGCGGATCGGGTTCCGCGTGTAGTACCCGGCGCCGATCAGCCCCTGCTCCTCCGCGTCGTAGCACTGGATCAGGATCGTCCGCGCGGACGCGCCCTCGGGCAGGCTGGCGTAGTACTGCGTGAAGCGCTCGGCGAGCATGATCATCGCCGCGCTGCCGCTGGCGTTGTCGTCCGCACCGGGGTGGACGGCGGGCGGGCCCTGGTAGCGCGAACCGAAGTCGCCCATGCCCAGGTGGTCGAGGTGGGCGCCGATCACGACGATCTCACCCGCGAGGTCGCCCTTGCCGGGAACGAGGCCGCAGACGTTCTGGCCGGTCATCTGGCGCGTCTCGGTCTGCACCACCATCTCGATCGTGCCCTCGAGGTCGTGGACCGAACGTCCGGCGTCCGCTTCGCGGCGCAGGTCCATGAGCGTGGTGCCCTGCGGTCCCATCTTCGCGATGAGGCGCTCACCGGCCTCGGCGGACATGGTCATGACGGGCACCTCGGTGCGCGCGCGACCGCCGTAGCGGAAGGCCGGCAACTCGTCGACGCGCTCGTCGTCCGCGCCCGGCGTGTTGATGATGATCACACCCGCGGCACCGCGATCGGCGGCGTCCGCGACCTTGCGCGAGTACCCGGCGCGTGCGCTCCAACCGCTGTCGCGCCACTGGCTCGTGCCGTCCTCCTTCATCGGCTCGAAGCGCAGCATCACCGCGATCTTGCCAACGAGGGAGTCGCCCTCTTCGAAGCTCGAGTACCCGTCGCGCCCCTTGTCGATCGAGTAGCCGACGAAGACGGCCGGTGCGGTGACCACGCCGGCCCCGCCGAGACTGAGGGCCATGTAGTCCTTGCCCTTCACCAGTTGGCGGTCGCCGATCCGCAGCGACTGGTCGGTGAGGTCGGTCTGCTCGGAGATCGGGAAGTCCTGGCGGTAGCTCGGATTCCCTTCGGCGTCGACGAACGGGGCCGCGAGGCCGCGATCCATGAAGTGCTGCTCGACGTAGTCCTTGGCGATCTCCATCCCGCGCGTGCCGGGCAGGCGTCCCTCGAGGAAGGGGCTGGAGAGGAAGGTCAGGTGCATGTTGTATTCGCGGACCTGATCGCTGGACGCCTCGATGGCGGCGCTGATCGGATCGCCTTCCTGGAAGGTGACCGCGGCCTGGGCCGGGGCCGTGAGGAGGCCGAGGCTCGAGCCGAGTACGGCGACGGCCGGGAGAGCGAATGTCTTGAAGATCATCTTCGGGTCGGGATGGAGACGGACGGAGCGCGGCGACACGACGGGCGGCCGGACGCGACACCGAGACCTCGTGGAGGTCGGGATGGGTCGGGAAGAGTGGAACGGAGGATCCGCCGTGCCGATCGGGGGGGGCGGGCGGATCGAGTGGATGGGGAGTCGGCGTCACCGACGGGGACGACGATCGACGACGATCGGGGGCGTCGACGACGCGGTCGCCGAGCGCGGGGAGTTGGGGATGGCCGAGTCGGCGCGTACCGAGTCGAGAGCGCGATCCGGTCCGAGAGGGCTGGCCCGCGCGCGGGCCGAGTCTCGCGCCGAGCGCCGGTCCCGCGGAGCCTCACCCTGCCAAAAACAACGGTCGCCGCGCAGGAGACCGTTGCTCGGACCGCGAACGGGCGGCCGAAGCCGGGCCTTACGTCGGTCGACCCCGGAGGATTGTCGGTTTGTGGCGCACGACCGTACACGGGGTCCGAACCGCGCGGGCAGGTTCGCTCGCTCGTGGTCGATCCGCGGCGTCCTGGGTGTGGTGCGGCGAGCCCCGCGCGCGCAGGACGGATCGTCCTCGGGGTCGAGCCATGGCGCGGCGTAGGGCACACTCACCCGACGCGACCGCTCGCGGCCCGACTCCGCGGCCGCCGGACCGGCCGCGCCCCCACCGCCCGGCTCCGACGACCGCCCCGCACCGACGGTCGCTCCGTCCATCGGGGCCGCCCCAGCACCATGCTCACCTCCCCTTCCACCAGCGCGTCGCGACTCGCGCTCCCCAGCGATTCTTGGGTGCACCCCTCCGACGGTCCCGACCTGGACGTGCGCGCGCGCATCGACGGGGACGGCGTGCACCTGACGATCACGGTCAACCTCGCATTCATCGACGAGAACACCGAGTTCGCACGTGAACTCGTGGACGAACTGCACGAGGTCGAACTGGAGCCCCTGGGCGAGGACCTCGTCGACTACTTCTCGCGCGCCGTCACCATCGAGGTGGACGGACAGGCGATCGCTCCGAGCCTCGGCGACCCGGTGCGCCAGCTGCGCGGCCCGAAGGAGATGGTCCCCTACAACCCGGTCTACGGGATCCGGGCGCTCACGCTGGTCAAGCTCGAGCTCGACTACCCGCGGCCCGAGGCGACCGGTGGTGCGGGGTCGACCGACGACGCCGGGCCGCGCAGCGTGCTGTTCGACTGGCACCTGTTCGCCGACGACCTGGCCCAGCCGATCGACCCGCCGCCGCCGATGACGGTGCGCCTGCAGCTCAACGACGGCAGCGGCGACCTCCCGCTCCAACTGACCGTCGACGAACCCCAGTACACCTGGCACGGCGAGGTGATGACGTTCGAGGAGCGCTTGCTCCCGGTCGTCGAACCGCCCGCGCCCCAGGTCGTCGAGGTCCCGGTGGCCAGCGCAGGCCTCGGACTGCTCGCGCTCGCGCTCCTGGTCTCGCTGCCGCTGTTCGCCGCGCGGCGCTCCCTGCGCCTCGGGGCGGCTCTCGTCGCACTCGGTCTCGCGGGCGCCCTGTGGGGAACGGCCAGGGTCGAGTTCGAGACCACGGACGAGTCGTTGCTGACCGAGACCGCGGCCGTCGACGCGTTCGAACGGCTGCACCAGAACCTCTACACCGCCTTCGACTTCGACGACCGCGAGGTCGTGTACGACGCGCTCGCGAAGAGCGTCGGCGGCGACCACCTCGACCGCACCTACGCGCGCGTGTTCCGCAGCCTGATCCTCGAGAACGACGGCGGCGCGGTCACGCGCGTCGAGGCGGTGCGCCATCTCGACACCGAGCTCGAGAGCCAGGGCTTCCTCGAGGAGTACGCGTGCGAGGGCTTCACGGTGCGCTCGCGCTGGCAGGTCGACGGGAGCGTGACCCACTCGAACCACACGCACGAGCGCACGCAGGAGTACGCGGCACGTTTCGCCATCGGTGAGACGCCCGACGGTTGGCGCATCCTCGGCGACGAGATGTCCGAGGAGTTCGTCGTCTCGGCCGAGCAGATCGACCTGCGCAATCCGCTCCAGCCGCCCGTCGACACGACGCCGCCGAAGCGCCCGGTGGGAGAGCTCTGACCGACCGTGACGAACTCGAGTTCACCGACCGGCTCGCGCACCAGTGGCGCCATCGCGGTCCGCGACCTGCGCTGCGACTACGGGCCGAACACCTTTCGACTCGAAGTGGACGGCTTCGAGGTCGCCGCCGGTGAGCGCGTCGCCCTCGTCGGCCCCAGCGGCTGTGGCAAGAGCACGCTGGTCCAGGCCCTGGCCGGGATCCTCGCACCGCGCCGCGGCGTCGTCAGCGTCGACGGCGTCGAACTCGGCGCGCTCGACGAACGCGGCCGGCGCCGATTCCGACTGACGCGCCTCGGACTGGTGTTCCAGGACCTCGAGCTGATCGACTACCTCGACGGGCTCGACAACGTGCTCCTGTCGCGGCGCCTCGCTCCGGGCGGTCGCGTGTCGAACGCCGACCGCGCGCGGGCCCGCGACCTGGCGGGACGACTTGGGATCGAACACCTCCTGGGACGGCTACCGGCCGAACTCAGCGGCGGCGAACGCCAGCGACTGGCCGTGTGCCGGGCGCTCGCCACCGAACCCTCCGTGTGCCTCGCCGACGAACCGACCGGCGCCCTCGACCGGGTCAACGCGGACGCGGTCGTGGACCTCCTCGTGGACGAGGTCGCGCGCCTGGGGACGACGCTCGTGATGGTCACCCACGACGAGCGCGTGCTCGACCGCTTCGACCGCGTCGTCGACGGCGCCGCCGCGTTCCGAGGCATCACCGAGGAGCCGGTGCGATGAACGGGCTCGTCTACCTCACCTGGAACTACCTGCGCCGGCGCCCTGGACCGAGTGCGCTGCTGGCGGCCTGTCTCGGCATCGCGTTGCTGTTGCCGGCGGTGACGCACGTCCTGACCTCGGGCTTCGAGGACGCGCTGCGCGAGCGCTCCGACGCCACGCCGCTCGTGCTGGGAGCAGCCGGTCCTCCGCTCGATCTGACCTTGGCCGGGCTCTACTTCTCGCGCGACGGCCTCGAACCGTTGACGACCGGACTGGCGCGACGCATCGGTGCGCGTGAGGACCTCTTGGCCGTCCCGCTCGACCTCGAATTCACCACCCGCGGTCGCGCGCTGGTCGGCACCGTGCCGGAGTACTTCGAGGAGCGCGGAATCGTCGCGCGCACCGGACACCTGCCGTTCGTCGCCGGTGAGGTCGTGCTCGGCGCGGCGCTCGCCCGCGAACTCGAACTCGGTGTGGACGACCACCTGTTCAGCGACCCGCCCGACCACCTCGACCTGTCCCGACCGTCGGCGCTCAAGCTGCGCGTGTGCGGCGTCCTTCACCCCACCCGCAGCGCCGACGACCGCGCCGCGTTCGTGACGCTCGAGACCTGTTGGGTCCTGCACGGGCTGGCGCACGGGCACGACGACGTGACGACCGGAACCGTCGATCCGTCGTTGATCCTCGGGCAGAGCGACGAGGAGGTGCGCATGTCGAACGCGTTCATCCCCTACAACGAGATCACGCCGCAGAACCGCGCCACGTTCCACCTGCACACCGATCCCGACGTGCTGCCGCTCTCGTGCGTGCTCGTCTTCCCGCGCACGGCGAAGGCGGCGACGCTCCTCAAGGCCGAGACCAACATCGAGCGCATGTACGGTCCCGTGCAGGTCGCGGACACTCGCGCCGAACTGGACGAACTGCTCGACCTGGTCCTCGGGCTGCGGCGTCTGCTCGACGGTGTCGCGCTCGTCCTGCTCGGCGCGACCGCGGCGCTCGGTGCGCTGGTCCTCGGCCTGTCGATGAAGCTGCGCACGGCCGAGCTGCGCACCCTCGACCGCCTCGGATCGAGCGCGCGCACCGTTGCCCTCTTGCAAGGCCTCCAGATCGCCTTCATCGCCGCCGTCGCGCTGGCCTGTGCCGGCCTCGTGCTCGGGGCGCTGCTGGTCCTCGATCCGGACCTGACCCTTCTGTTGTGAGGGCGCGCGCGCTCTCGCTCCCATCGTTCTCCTCGTTCTCCTCGTTCTCTCGCGTCCCGCTCCGACCTTCGACCTTCAACATGCGACGCCCCGACCTCCTCGCCACCTCACTGCGCTTCTGTGCCCTCGTCGCGCTCGCTCCCCTGTTCGCCGGTTGCGGCGACGACGGTGATTCGGCCCGCGCCGAACGCTCGGGCGTCGCCGTCACGTTCTTCCCGCTCGAGGACTGGGCCGAGCGCATGATCGGCCCCGAGATCGAGGTGCGCTGCCCGTTGCCCGAGGGCGAGGATCCGATCTTCTGGCAGCCCGACTCGGCCGCGATGGAATCCTTCCGGACGGCGCGCCTGGTCGTGTCGAACGGCGCGGAGTTCGAGAAGTGGCTCGCCGTGGCGAGTCTTCCGGAATCGCGCCACGTGCGCACGGCGGACGGCTTCTCCGAGCGCTTCCTCGAGTTCGAGGAGCAGGTCGCGCACAGCCACGGCCCGTCCGGCGAACACGTGCACATGGGCGTCGACGGGCACACCTGGGTCGATCCGCTGCTCGCGATCGAACAGGTACGCGCACTCGAACAGGCCCTGGTCGAGGCCTACCCCGAACATGCCGGCGTCGTGCACGATCGCGCCGATGCGCTGGTCCAGGACCTCGAACAACTGGACGGCGCCTGGGCCGCCCTGGTCCCGCGGTTGAAGAGCGCGACGCTGCTCGCCTCGCACCCGGCCTACCGCTACGTGGCCGAGCGCTACGGGCTGGACATCGTGAACTTCGACCTCGATCCCGACGCGTTGCTCGAGCCGGACGACGCTGCGAAGGCGGAGCGGCTGGCGCGCGAGTCGGAGCGTCCGACGCTCATGCTCTGGGAGTCCACGCCGCGCCCGGACCTCGTGGCCGCACTGCGCGACGAACTCGGCATCGTGAGCGTCGTGATCTCACCGGCCGAGAATCCCGGCGTGATTCCGGACGGCGGCTACGTGGGCATCCAGCGCGACAACCTGGTGCGGTTGACCCGCGCGCTCGACGGCCTCGCGGACTGATCCTGGCGGCCATTGGCGCACGAGCGCGCCGCGGGTGGTCCTCGCCGCGGCGCGCCCGTCCCTCAGCTGGCGAGCGCCTGCTTCAAGTTCGCATCGAGCGCGTCCAGGAACTGCTGGGTCGTCAGCCAGGGCGTGCCTTCGCCGACGAGCAGCGCGAGGTCCTTCGTCATCTGACCGCTCTCGACGGTGTCGACGCAGACGCGCTCGAGGGTCTCGCAGAAGCGCGTCAGATCGGCGTTCTGATCGAGACGCGCGCGGTGGCCGAGTCCGCGCGTCCAGGCGAAGATCGACGCGATCGGATTGGTCGACGTCTCCTTGCCCTGCTGGTGCTGGCGGTAGTGGCGCGTGACCGTGCCGTGCGCCGCTTCGGCCTCGACCGTCCTGCCGTCCGGCGTCATCAGCACGCTGGTCATCAGTCCGAGCGAACCGAAACCTTGCGCCACGGTGTCGGACTGCACGTCGCCGTCGTAGTTCTTGCAGGCCCAGACGAAGCCGCCGTTCCACTTGAGCGCGGCCGCCACCATGTCGTCGATGAGGCGGTGCTCGTAGGTGATCCCCGCCGCGGCGAAGCGCTCTTCGAACTCGGCCTCGAAGACCTCTTGGAACAGGTCCTTGAAGCGGCCGTCGTACACCTTGAGGATCGTGTTCTTGGTCGACAGGTAGACCGGCCAACCGCGCCCGAGGCCGAAGTTCAGGCAGGCGCGCGCGAAACCGCGAATCGATTCGTCGAGGTTGTACATGCCCATCGCGACGCCGGGCTCGGGGAACTCGAACACCTCGCGCGTGATCGGCTCGCCGCCGTCCTTCGGCATGAACGTCATCGTCAGCGTGCCGGGCCCGGGCACCTGGAAGTCGGTGGCGCGGTACTGGTCGCCGAACGCGTGACGGCCGATGACGATCGGCTTCGTCCAGCCCGGAACGAGGCGCGGGACGTTCTTCGCGACGATCGGCTCGCGGAAGACGGTGCCGCCGAGGATGTTGCGGATCGTCCCGTTCGGGCTGCGCCACATCTTCTTCAGCCCGAACTCCTTCACGCGCTCCTCGTCGGGCGTGATGGTCGCGCACTTCACACCGACTCCGACGCGGGCGATCGCTTCGGCCGCGTCGACGGTGATCTGGTCGTCGGTCGCGTCGCGGCTCTGGATCGACAGGTCGTAGTACTCGAGCTTCACGTCGACGTAGGGCAGGATCAGGCGCTCCTTGATGAAGGCCCAGATGATCCGGGTCATCTCGTCACCGTCGAGTTCGACGACGGGGTTCGCGACTGCGATGCGGGCGGGGGTCGACATGGTTCGGGATCGAGTTCGGTGCGGTGCTTCCGCTGCGGGGGGGGCGCCTCGGTTCGGCGGCGCTGGTCGCGTCGAGCACGAGTGCCGAGCGAGCCGGGGTGCAGACCCTAGCGCCACGAGCCGCGCCGTCCAGCATCCAGGGCCCGTGCGGCCCGTGCGCGGTGCTCGGGACGACCGGCGGTCGCCGGTTGCAGCGCCGTGGAGTAGTCTTCCGCTCCAGCTCGAGGGTCCCGCCACCCGATCCCCCGAGCGCCCCGACTCCACCATGCAGCGCTTCGTCAAACCCCTCGGCATCGGCCTCGTCATCGCCGGCTTCATCGTGCGCAGCCAGGGCTGCTGAGGCGACGCGATCTCCATGCTCGGTACGGGCATGATCGTCCTCGGGGCCCTGCCCCTGCTCGGCGGCGGCGGCACGAGCGCACCGGCCGGCTGATTCGAGTCGGCCCCGCGCTCAGCCGCCAGACGCGATCGAGATCGACTTCGGCACCGTGAACTGGCGGTAGCCCTCGACGCCGCCCAGGAACCCGAAGCCCGACTCGCGCGCCCCCACCCAGGGCGCGCGCGAACTTCCGGCCAGGTAGCGGTTGACGCCCACCTGGCCGCTGCGGATCCGCCGCGCCACGCGCAGCCCGCGTTCGCCGTCGCCGGTGTAGACGTTGGCGCCGAGCCCGTAGCGCGTCGCGTTCGCCAGTCGCACGGCCTCGGCCTCGTCGCCGTCGAACGTGCTCAGCGACACGACCGGCCCGAACGTCTCCTCGGTCGCCATGACGCTCGAGTCCGGCACGTCGGCGAGCACGGTCGCGGGGTAGAAGCTGCCGGGTCCGTCCGCCAGCGTGCCGCCGAGCAACAGGCGCGCGCCGCGGGCGACCGCGTCCTCGACCTGGGCGTGGACCTTCTGGCGCTGCGCGTCGTCCACCATCGGGCCCATGCGGCTCTCGGGTTCGAAGCCGCTGCCGTGGGTCCACTTCGAGGCCTTGGCGAGGACCAACCGTTCGAACTCCTCGCGCACGGAGTCCTCGACGAAGACGCGCTCGACGCTGCAGCACACTTGACCGGCGTTGCGCAGGCTGTGGGTGACTGCGCACTCGGCGGCCGCTTCGAGATCGGCGTCGGCGAAGACGATCAACGGATCCTTGCCGCCGAGTTCGAGCACGAGCCGCTTCAGCCCCCCACCGGCGGCGCGCATGATCTTCTGGCCGGTCGCGCGACTGCCGACGAAGCCGATCATGTCCACGTCGGCGTCGACCAGTTGGGCGCCGGTCTCGCCCGCGCCCTGAACCAGTTCGAGCACGCCGTCGGGCAGGTCGCCGCCGATGATCTCGGCCAGGACGGCGCCGCAGAGCGGCACGTGCTCGCTGGGCTTGAAGACCACCGTGTTCCCGGTCGCGAGCGCGGGCAACAGGATGCTGGTCGGCATCGCGAGCGGGAAGTTCCACGGGGTGATCGCCGCGACCACACCGAGCGGATCGCGGACGACGTGGGTGCGCGAACTGCCCTCGGACACGTCCTCCACCGCCAACGCGCGGCGCGCCGTCTCGATCACGCCGGCCAGTTCCTTCGAGCGCGCCGAGGACTCGCGCCGGGCTTCGGCGAAGGGCTTGCCCATCTCGCGCGTGACGAGCTGGGCCAGTTCGTCCTGGCGCTCGTCGAACCGTTCGGCGACGCGCAGCAGGAGCTCGGCGCGCACGTCGAACGGCACGTCGCCCCATTCGTCGGCCGCCGCGCGCGCGCGGGCCACGGCAGCGGTCACCTGGTCGGGCGAGGAGACGGGAATCTCGGCGATGAGCTCGCCGGTGGCCGGGTCGATGTCGCGCAGCATGTCCATGGCGAAGAGCCTAGCGACCGGCGCGCGGCAAGCGACCAGCGGCTCCATCGATCGCCGAATCGTCGCTCGCTCTAGAGGAGTCCGACCAGCAGGATCCCGCCCGCCCCCAGGCCGACGATCGCCACGCAGACCAGTGCCCGTCCCCAGCCGCTTCGCAGGTCACCGCGGCCGAGTCGGGCGCTCGAGGATCGCGCGGGATCGACGAGGACACGCTGCGGTCCGAGGCGCGCCGAATCGCTGCGCAGCCGCACCTCGTCCCGTGGATCGAATGGGCCGACGCGCGCGCGCGCGCGGGCGAGCCGCCTCATGAGATGGCGCAGTGAGTACCGCTGGCCGTCGACCACGTAGGTGAGTTCGGGATCCGCCCCTTCGACCTCGATCCACCCGGTGTCGACCCAGGTCCAGTCGCGCCGCTCGCGCCGGACCCCGAGCTCGCGCGCGGCACCGACCGCGGCCGCGACTCCGATCGCGAACGCGCCGAACGTCCAGAGCGGGTCGTCGACGATCGTGTCGAACAGCACGAGCGCGGGAACGTGAAGTCAGAGCATCCACCCGCCCGCGACGGGCAGGTCGACGCCGGTCACGTGCGCGGAGCGGGGCCCGAGCAGCCACTCGACGGCGTCCGCGATCTCCTCGGGTCGCCCGGTGCGGCCCGCGGGGATGCGCGCGAGCAGTTTCGGGTCGAGCGTGGCCGGGTGGGCGTCGTCGTGCGGTACGACCCCGGGCGAGACGGCATTCACGCGCACGCCGAAAGGTCCCTCTTCGACCGCCCACGAACGCACGAGCACGAGCAGCGCGCTCTTCGCCGCCGCGTACACTGCACAGTCGCGACGCGCGCGCAGGCCGGCGAGGCCCGCGACGCCGAAGAACACCGCGGCGCCGGCGGAAGCGGCGCGCAGGTGCGGGCGCGCGGCGTCGAAAGTGGCGATCGCGGTGGCCACGTTGCCGCTCCACATCTGCGCGGCGACTTCGCCCGCTCCGCCCGCGGGCGTCCGTTCGTCGAGCCGGCCCTCGTGGTACGGACCCACCGCGTGCACCAGCCGGTCGAGTCCGCCGTCCACCTTGGCGACGGCGTCGACCAGCGCGACCGCGGCGCCCGGTTCCTCGAGGTCCGCGCGGTGCACGCGCTTCGGCCCGAAGGTCTCGACGAGTCCGCGCGGTGCAGCTGGGCCCGAACGCCAGACCACGTGGACGCGGGCGCCGCCCTCGAAGAGGCGTCGCGCGCAGGCGAGTCCGAGCCCGCGGGCGCTGCCGGTGACCAGGACGACGGACTGCTTCGGCTCGACCATCCGCGCACGCTACCGCGCGCCGTGAACGGGCGCGAGCCGCAGATCCGCGCTCGCGCTCGCCGATCCGCTCAGTCGAGCAGGCCCGCGCGATCCGGGGGCCAGACCCGCAGTCGCACCCGACCGCGCAGGAGGTCGGCCGGGATCTGCCCGAAGTCGCGGCTGTCGCTCGAGTGCGGGCGGTTGTCGCCCAGGACGAAGCAGTGGCCCTCGCGCACGCGCGTCCAGACCAGCGCGTCACCGAGCGGCGACTCACCCGCCGGACCGAGGTCCGCGTAGGGCTCCTCGACGAGTTCGTCGTTCACCCACAGCCGACCGTCGGCGATCAGCACCTCGTCACCCGCGAGCGCGACGATGCGCTTGATGTACTCGAGTCCGGGCTCGATCGGCGAGCGCAGGACCGCGATGTCGCCGCGCCCGAAGTCGCCGATGGCGCGCGACCACGGCTCGACCAGGATGCGGTCGCCGTCGTGGATGCCGGGGGCCATCGAACGGCCGCGCACGACGGACAGATTGAAGACGACGCAGTACAGGAGCACGCTCACGCACGCCACCGCTCCGCCGTCCTTCGCGAGGGTCCGCAGCGCTCTGCGCAGGCGCGATCCGCCCCTCGTCCGTCGCCGCATCAACTCCGACATGGGACCCCCTTTCGGGTTCGCGGCCCGCCAATCTGTTGTCCTGTGGCGAATCCCTGCACTAGCCTCGTCGCGCCGTGACCGAGGAACCACAAGCGAAGGGCAGGCCCACAAGCCCCGGGGAACGGGGCAAGCAGCTGGTCGTCGTCGCCAACCGCTTGCCAGTCAGTTGGATCGAGCGCGAGTCCCCGGGCCGCCAGTACGGCTGGGAGACGAGTCCGGGCGGGCTGGTCTCGGCCCTCCTGCCCATCCTGCGCGAGCGCGCCGGGGCCTGGATCGGCTGGTCCGGGGCCGCGGGCCAGGCGCCCGAACCGTTCGACCACCAGGGCATCCGGTTGCGGCCGGTGCAGCTGTCGGCCGAGGAACTCGAGCTCTTCTACCTGGGCTTCTCGAACGCGACGCTCTGGCCGCTCTACCACGACTCGGTGCGCTTCCCCGAGTTCCGTCGGAGCTGGTGGCGCTCGTACGTGGACGTCAATCAGCGCTATGCCGAGGAAGCCGCGCGCTCGCTCGAGGACGGCGGCACGGTCTGGGTCCACGACTACCAGCTGCAGCTCGTCCCGGCCGCCCTGCGCGAGCGTTGCCCGAACGCCCACATCGGCTTCTTCCTGCACATCCCCTTCCCGCCCGGCGAGCTGTTCGCGCAGTTGCCCTGGCGCCGCCAGTTGCTCGAAGGCCTGCTGGGCGCCGACGTGGTGGGTTTCCAGACCGAACTGGGGCGGCGCAACTTCGTGACGGCGGCCGTGCGCTACGCCGACGCGCGCCGCATCGACGACGAGGTCCTCGAGTGGCGCGGCCGTCGCATCGTCGCGCGCAGCTATCCGATCTCGATCGACTTCACCGCGTTCGCCGAACTGGGCGCCGATCCCGCCGTTCGCTCGCGTTCCGAGGAGATCCGTGACCGCCTGGGCCGCGAACGCAAGATCATCCTCGGCGTCGACCGACTCGACTACACGAAGGGGATCGACAAGCGACTCAAGGCCTTCGAGACCCTTCTCGCGCGACGGGTGAACAGCGACCTCCCGAGCCCGGTGCTGGTCCAGATCGCGGTCCCCAGCCGCGAGCTCATTCCCGACTACGCCGAGATCCGCGAGCGCGTCGAGTCCTACGTCGGGCAGATCAACGGCGAGTACGGAACGCTCGGCCGCGCGCCGATCGAGTACCACTACAAGAGCATCGACCAACGCGAGCTGGCGGCCTGGTACCTGGCCGCCGACGTCCTGGCCGTCACGCCCCTGCGCGACGGGATGAACCTCGTGGCGAAGGAGTACCCCGCGACGCGCGTGGACGGCGACGGCGTGCTGGTGCTGTCGGAGTTCTGCGGGGCCGCCCACGAGCTGGTGGACGCCCTCTTGGTGAATCCGCACGACGTCGACGGCATGGCCCACAGTTTCGAGCGCGCGTTGTCGATGGACGAGGAGGAGCGCCGGACCCGCATGGGGAGTCTGCGCGACCAGATCGCATCCACCGACGTCTACGCCTGGGCGGAGGGATTCCTCGAGGACCTGAACAGGTGACCCGGACCCAGACCCCCACTCCCGCCGTCGACCCCGCGCTGCTCGCCCGTCTCGAGGCCATCGCGCAGGTGCCGGTGCTGTTGGTCGCGACCGACTTCGACGGGACGCTCGCACCGATCGTCGAGGACCCCGCGGCGGCGACGGCGGATCGCGAGGCGCTCATCGCTCTGCGCCGACTCGCGTCGCTCGACCAGACGCACGTGGCGATCGTGTCGGGTCGCAGTCTCGCGGACCTCGTGGAACTCACGGGCGATCCGCCCGACGTGCGCCTCGTCGGCAGCCACGGATCGGAGTTCGAACCGGACTTCGCCGGCACGCTGCCCCCAGCGACCCTGGCGCTTCGCGACCGACTCGAGCGCGAGCTCGCGACGATCGCCGAGCGCTTCGAGGGCGCCCAGGTCGAGGAGAAGTCGGTCGGCGCGGCCTTCCACTACCGGCGCGTCGAGAGCGGTCAGCACGAGGCGGCCCGAGCGGCCGTTCTCGACGGTCCCGGTCGACTGGACGGCGTCCACGTCCGCAGCGGCAAGTGCGTCGTCGAGCTGTGCGTGGTCGCCACGCACAAGGGCACGGCGCTCGAGACCCTGCGCGGACGCGTCGGAGCGAGTGCCGCGGTGTTCGCGGGCGACGACGTGACCGACGAGGACGCCTTCGCGACGCTGCGCGGACCGGACCTGGCCGTGAAGGTGGGCCCGGGCGAGACATGCGCGCCACTGCGCGTCGCGGACACGCGCGCGATCGCGAGGATGTTCGCGATCCTCTTCGAGTTCCGCGCCGCGTGGCTCTCGGGCGGCGGTGCCCCGCCGATCCAGGAGCTCACGCTGCTCTCCGACCAGCGCGCCGTGGCGCTGGTCGAACCGCGCGGCCGGATCAACTGGCTCTGCGCACCGAGCATCGACAGCCAGGCCGTGATGTGCGAGTTGCTCGGCGGTGCCGCGGCCGGACACTTCACGATCCGCCCCGACGTGGACGGACCGAGCGCCGTCGTCGGACGGACGACCTACGACGGCGACACGCTGATCGCGCGCACGCGCTTCGACGCCTTCGACGTGGTCGACTACTTCGACGCCTCGATGGGCCGCCCGACGCAGCGCCCCGGTCGGACCGACCTGGTGCGCGTCGTCGAGCCGCGCGCGAACGCCGGTGGAGCCAGCGACGCCGCGCACGGCCGCGCGGTCGTCGAGTTCGCGCCGCGCCTCAACTACGGGCGCCACGCCACACAGCTCGACGTGGTTCCGGGAGGCCTCGTGGTTCGCGGTGCGCTCCAACCGATCGTGCTGCTCGCACCCGGCGTGGAGTGGACGCTCGTCACCGAAGGCGTGCACCGAACGGCGCGGGCGACGCTCGATCTTGCGAACGGCCCGGTCACCTTCGAACTGCGCTTCGGCACGAACGGACTCGAACAGAACCCCGTGCCCGAGAGGCGGCGCCGCCAGCGCACGGCCGCGCACTGGGAGGTGTGGGCGCGGCAGCTCGAACTTCCGAGCGCGCTCGACGACAGGCAGCGCGCCGCGGTCCTGCGCTCGGCCCTGACGCTGCGCGCCCTGTGCCACGGGCCGACCGGAGGCATCGCGGCCGCCGCGACGACGAGCCTGCCCGAACACGTGGGCGGCGTGCGCAACTGGGACTACCGCTTCACGTGGGTCCGCGACGCGGCGCTGTCGGCCGACGCGCTCGTGCGACTCGGCAGTCAGAGCGAGGCCATGGCCTACCTCGACTGGCTGCACGACGTGCTCTCGCGCTCGAGCGGCCCGGAGCAGCTGCGACCGCTCTACATGGTCTCGGGCCAGGACGTGGACTTCGAGGCCGAAATCGGCGAACTCGCGGGCTACGCCGGCAGTCGCCCCGTGCGCATCGGCAACGCGGCGGCCTCACAGGTCCAGCTCGACGTGTTCGGTCCGATCGCGTCCCTCGTGTACGAACTCGGCCTGCGCGGCGCGCCGTTGTCCTACGAGCACTGGCGACTCGTCGAGGACATGGTGCGCGCGGTCGAACGGCGCTGGGACGAACCGGACCACGGCATCTGGGAGATCCGCAAGGCGCCGCGCCACCACGTGCACAGTCGCGCGATGTGCTGGCTGACGTTGGACCGCGCGATCGCCCTGGCCGAACGCATGGGCGAGCGAAGTCCTGCCTCGTGGACGGAGCTGCGCGAGCGGATCAAGGCCGAGATCCTCGAGCGCGGCTACGACCCGCAGCAGAACGCGTTCACCGCGGCCTACGACGGCGACGACCTGGACGCCGCGGTACTCCTGCTCGGCCCGATCGGACTGATCGATGCGACCGACCCGCGCTTCGTCGGAACGATCCGCGCGATCGAGGCGGAACTCCTGCGCGGTGCCGATGCCGGGCACGGGCCGACCCTCTTGCGCTACGACTCCGACGACGGCCTACCGGGCACCGAGGGCGGGTTCCACATCCTGACGCTGTGGCTGGCCGACGCGCACCTGTGCGCCGGCGATCGCGCGCGGGCGCAGGAGCTGTACGAGGCCGTGGCGCGCGCGGCGGGAACCAGCGGCCTGTTGTCGGAACAGCTCGACCCGACGAACGGTTCGGCGCTGGGCAACCACCCCCAGGCCTACTCGCACCTCGCGCTGATCGGAACCGCGCTGCGCCTGTCCGGCGGCTTCGACGCGCCCGGTCCGGGCGCCTGAGTTCGGTCCACGCGCGCGCCGCCGTGCGCCGGAACCGATCGAGGCGACGGTTCGCGTTTCGCGCCGCGGAGACGCCACCCGAGTCTTGGAGCCGAGTGCGTGCTGCACCGCCCCCGGGGCCTGCTACCGTCCTCCCCGTCCATGAACGCTTCGCGCGACACCACCGATGGGGAGCACGACGGCCACGCGCGCTCGCGGGTCGCTGCTCTGCGCGCCGTCCTCGCGATCGGGGTGTCCGTCTTCGCGATCGACCTCTGGCTGCCTTCGAGCCTCGTGCTCGGCAGCCTCCTGATCCTGCCGGTCCTGGCCAGTGCCTGGCTCCAGAGCCCGCGCTTCACCAACGTCGTCACGGTCGCCTGCGCGTTCGCCGGGATCTTCGGCGCGGTCATCGGCCTGGGCGGCGGCGCGACGAGCCCACCCACCACGGTCGCGCTCCAGATGGCCTGCTCACTGTTCGTGATCCTGGTGTCGGGCCAGCTGGCGCTGATGCGCATCCGCAGCGAGGTCCGGCTCGACCGCAGCCGCGAGCTGGTGGCGACGGCCCTGCGCAGCATCGCGGACGCCGTGGTCACGACCGATCGCAACGACCTCGTGACGCTGGTGAACGGGCCGGCCCAGCAACTGCTCGGCGCCGACGCGGCCGCCGCTCGAGGGCGCCCGCTCGATCGCGTCGTGCGCCTCGAGCGCGACCCGCAGACCATGACCCCGGCCGATCCGCGCGCGCCGCGGCGCCGACTCCTGGTGGTGACGGAGGGCGGTCAGGAGATCCGCCGCCCCGTCGAGGTCACGTCGTCGCCGATCGTCGGCGTCCGCGGCGAGGACTTCGGCCGCGTCCTGGTCCTGCGCGACGCGAGCGACGTGGTCGCGTTCGAGGAGCGCATGCGCGAGCTGGCCTACCGCGACGGACTGACGGGACTTGCGAACCGCCGCTCGCTCGAGGAACGCCTCGACCTCGAACTGAAGCACGCGCGCCGAGCGCGCGTGCGCCTCGGCGTCCTGTTCCTCGACCTCGACAAGTTCAAGGCGATCAACGACACGTACGGTCACCGCGCCGGCGATCAGCTGCTGGTCGCGGTCGGCGAACGACTGTCGGCCGCGCTGCGCGAAGCCGACACGGTCGCGCGCATCTCCGGTGACGAGTTCTGCGTGCTGGTGCCCGAGGTCGGCAGTCGCGAGGACCTGGGCGTGGTCGCGAACAAGTTGCTCGACGCGGTGGTTCGCCCGGTCGTGCTGGAAGGCGTGGCGGTCCCGATCTCGCCCAGCATCGGCGCGGCGCTGTACCCCGACGACGCCGGCAGCGCCGATGAACTCCTGTCCTGCGCCGACGCCGCGATGTACCGCGCGAAGGGCCTGGGCGGCGCGGGTTGGGCCGTGCACGACGGCGCGACCCAACGCTGGTCACCGGCCGCGCACGCCGCGGTCGAGGACCCCCGCCGCCGACCGAACGACGCGCGCAGCAGCGCGAACGACGCGCCCACCGCGCAACGGACGCCGGCACCACACGAGGGCGCCACCACGGGCAACTCGATCGAGAACGGAACGAGGAACGACCGATGAGCCTCTCCGCCTGGATCCGCGTCGCGCGCACCGTTGCGGCCAAGGAACTGCAGAGCGCGTTCCGCGACCGTCAGACGCGCATGTACACGCTGCTGATGCCGCTGGTCATGTATCCGGCGATGTTCTGGGTCGCGCTGCAGGCGTCGACGCTGGTCGACGGCCTGCGTTCGGCGCGCACGGTCGAGATCGAGGTTCTCGCCGATCCCGGTGCGAAGGCGCGCGCGAACGCGTTGGTGACGGCCTTCGAGACCGACGCTCGCGAGCGGGCCGAGCTCGAGAGCCTCGCCGCGAGCGGTGGCGCGTCTGCCGCCGGAGAAGAGGCCGCGCCCGACGGCACCACCGCGCCGCCCCCCACGCTCGACGCGGAGTTCGGACCGACGACGCTCTACCACCTGGGCACGGGCACGCTCACGGAGCGCCTCGACGCGGACGCCGTGCGCGGTGCGGACGCCCTCCTGCGCGTGCCCGCCGAAGGCCCCGTCGAGCTCTACTTCGACGCGTCGCGCTCGGCCTCGCTGCTCGCGAAGGATCGCGTCGAAGCCGCGCGCGAGCGGGTGGTGGCCGCCGAGCGCGAACGCCTGCTCGGCACGTCCGTCGACGCGCTCGAGCCCTTCGCGTTCGTGGCGCGCGACGTCGCGGCCCCCGAGGCGCTGGGCGCATTCATCCTCTCGACCATGCTGCCGCTCATGCTGATCGCGATGGCGACCATGGGCGCGTTCTTCCCCGCCGTCGACGTGACCGCGGGCGAGCGCGAGCGCAAGACGTTCGAGACCACACTGCTGCTCCCGGTCCCGCGCAGTGCGGTCTTCTCGGGGCAACTCGCGAGCGTCGGAGTCGCCGCCCTGGCCGCCACGGCGATGAACCTGGTCGGCATGACGCTCGCCGCCAACCACCTGCTCGGGATGCTGACCGACTCGGTGCAGTTCTCGCTGCCCGTCACGACGGTGCTCCTGATCCTGCCCGTGATGCTCGCCTTCGCGATCTTCCTGTCCGCGACGTTGACGGCGGCCGCGGCGTTCACGGACACGTTCAAGCAGGGACAGGCACTGCTCGGCTCGGTGCAGATGATCTTCATCCTGCCCGCGCTCGCGAGCACGCTGCCGGGCGTCTCGCTCACCTACGGCATCGCCGCCATCCCCATCGTCGGCACCAGCATCAGCCTGCGCGAGATCCTGCGCGCGGGCGACGACCTCTCGGCGCTCCCGCTCGGACCGCTGCTCGTGAGCCTCGCGGTCTCGCTCTTGGTCGCCCTCGCCGCGGTGCGGATCGCCGTCCACGCCATGCAGACCGAACGCAGCGGCGTCCCGCGCTGGGTCGCCAAGTTGACCGGTGGCGCCGCGCGCGCCTGATCCCCCACCATGTCGAACACACCCACGCCCGCAGCCGGGACCCAGAAGGTCGCCGTCGTGACGCGCGCCCTCGCGAAGAGCTACGCCCACCCCAGCGAAGGCGAAGTGCGCGCCCTGTGCGGCCTCGACCTCGAGTGCCGCTACGGCGAGATCTTCGGACTGCTCGGGCCCAACGGCGCCGGGAAGAGCACGACGCTGCGGATCCTGGCCACGACCCTGCGCCCGTCGAGCGGAACGGCGCACGTGGACGGCATCGAGGTCCAGGAGGACCCGGACGAGGTCCGGCGGCGGATCGGGTTCCTGTCGGCCACGACCGGCCTCTACCCGCGCCTCGACGCGCGCGAGACCCTGCGCTACTTCGGCACGCTGCACGGCCTCGCGAAGGACCGACTGGAAGAACGCATCGAGGAGCTGATCGAGACCTTCTCGATGGGTGCGTTCGCGACCCAGCGCTGCGAACAGCTGTCGAGCGGCCAGAAGCAGCGCGTCAACATCGCGCGCGCGGTGCTGCACGACCCGGACGTCCTGATCCTCGACGAGCCGACGACCGGACTCGACATCCTCGGCACGTCCGAGATGATCGACTTCATCCAGTCGCGACGCGACGGCCGCCGCTGCGTCCTGTTCTCGACCCACGTGCTGTCGGAGGCCGAGCGACTGTGCGACCGCATCGGAATCATCTACGGCGGAAACCTCCTGGGCGTCGGCACGCTCGACGAGCTGCGCGAAGCCACGGGTGAGCGCTGGCTCGAGGACATCTTCCGCGCCTTCGTCGCGCGCGCGCGCGGAGCCGCTCCGAACGCGCCGTTCGCCGGCGCCGCCGCCGCGGATCGGAGCGACGCGTGAGCCTGGACCCGCGCTTCGTCGCCGTCCTGTCCTGCGAGCTGCGCAGGCTCCTGCGCGACCGCCGTGCCCTGTTCATGGCGGTCGTGCTGCCGATGCTCCTGTACCCCCTGTACTTCGTCGGGGCGAAGGCGCTCGGGGCCGAGGCCGAGCGGCGCATGGAGACGCAGGAGGTCACGCTGCTGGTGGACCTCGGCGCGCTCGACACGGACCTGTTCGAGGCGCTCGACGAACAACTCGACGGCGTCGAACAGATGACGACGGTCTTCGCGGTCTTCGAGCCACCGGTCACCGCCGACGACGAGGACGGCGCCAGCCCCGACGCGCAGTGGCTGTCGGAGCGCATGGAAGCGGTCCACGAGAGCGCGACGGGTTGGCTCGTGGCCGAACGCGGCCCGGACGACGAACTGGCCCTCGTGCTGTGGCACGACGGATCCAGCGAGCGCGGCCAGGAACTGCGCTCGCGACTGCGGAGCACGCTGGCCGAGTTCTCGGACGCGTTCGTCGATCGCGAGCTCGAGCGGCGCCTCGACGTCGACCCCGACCTGACGCTGGCGCTCGAGCCCCACGACCGCGCCGAACCCGCGGACGCCGCCGGCGCGAACTTCGGCCGTTTCCTGCCGATCGTGTCGGTGATGATCCTGATCTCGGGCGGTGCCTACGCGGCGCTCGACGCCTTCGCCGCCGAGCGCGAACAGGGCACGCTCGAGACGCTGCTGGTGCAACCGGTCCCGGTGCGGATCGTGAGCTGGGCCAAGTTCTGCGCGGTGGCCCTCTCGGCCGGAGCCGCGCTGCTCGGCAACCTCGGCAGTCTCGTGGGATCGGCGGCGGCCGGCATCGTGCCGTCGGGCGTCGAGGGCGCGGACGTGGGCGCGGCGCTGCTCGGCCCGCTGTTCGCGGGACGCCTGTCGCTCGCGCTGCTGCTCGGTCTGCCCGGAGCGCTGCTCGTGGCGGCGGTGCTGTGCGCGCTCTCGGCCCGCGCCCGCACGTATCGCGAGGCGCAGACGATGATCCTGCCCCTGTCGATCGCGGGACTCGTGGCCACGGCGCCGGCCACGCTGCCCGGTGTCGAACTCGCCCCGACGCTGGCGGCGATCCCGCTCGTCGGCACGTCGCTCGCGATGCGCGAGGCGCTGGCGGGCAACCTCGGCCTCTTCCCCGCTCTCCTGTCGGTGATCTCCTCGGGCGCCGCGGCCTACTTCGCCCTGGCGCGCGTCGGAACGTTGCTCGACCTCGAGAGCGTGCTCCAGCACGGCGACACGGAGACCGAGTCGGCGCTGCGCCAACGCCGCGCGCGCCGCGCCCTGTCGACCGGCTGGGCGGCGGTCTTCCTGATCTACTTCGTCGGCAGCTACCTGCAGGCGCAGTCGTTGGTCTACGGACTCGCGACGACGCTCTGGGTGCTCGCGGTCGGCCTCGCGCTCTTGCTCGCGCGCGCCGAGGCGAAGGACGACGGCACGTCGCTCGCACGACCGCTCGGCCTCGAGCGGCCACCGCTCGCGAGCCTCGCCGCGATCCCGTTCGCCGTGGTCGGTCTCGCCGGACTGGCCGGCATCCTCCTCGCGTGGCAGTCCCAGGTGCTCCCGCTGCCGCGCGGGTTCGGCGGTGAGATCGATCAGCTCGTCGAACTCGGCCCGTGGATCGGCCTGTTCCTGCTGGCGCTCACGCCCGGCGTCTGCGAGGAGCTGCTGTTCCGCGGCTCGATCCAGTCGGGGATGATGCGCGACTGGACGCCCGTGCGCGCGATCTTCTGGCAGGCGCTCCTGTTCGGACTGGCGCACGCGTCGATCCACCGCTTCCTGCCGACCTTCACGATCGGAGTCGTGCTCGGCTTCGTGCGCTGGCGCACCGGGTCGATCCTGCCGGGCATCGGGATCCACGCGCTGTACAACGGACTGCTCGTCGCAGCGACGGCCGGCTGGTTCGCGGACGACGTGGTCCAGCGGCTCCAGCTGGTGGACCAACCGCTCGCCGCGCTCGCGCTGCCCGTCGCCCTGGGCCTGGTGTGGAGCGCGGGGCGCGCGCGCCGTCCGCTCACGTAGCGACGAGCGGCGTCGCGAACCAACCGAACGGGTCGACGAGCACGAACAGCCCGCAGAAGGCGATCGCGCTGCCGATCCAGGCCTTCGCGCCGTAGCGCTGGCCGAGGAACAGGCCGATCGGCAGGGTCCACAGCGGCGTCGTACCGAACAGCACGCTCGAGATCCCGGCCGGCAGCGTGCCCATCGCGTAGGTGAACAGCGGCAGGTTCAGAACCGCCGCGATCAGCGCCGCCACCGCGAACGGCCCACGCAGACCCTTGCGCAGCGGAGTGAACAGCGCGGGCACCGCTCGGCGTTCGCGGCGCGCCCCGTCGCGCAGACCGGCGATCAGGAAGGCGCCCGCGACCCCGCCCGCGAGGCGCGCCACGTTGGCCATCATGAAGAACGCGAACGTGCCGTCGCCGTCGGTCATCGCACCGCGACCGGCGATGATCGCGAAGCTCTGGGTCAGGGCGGCTCCGGCCGCGAGTGCGAAGCCGAACACCGGCCGAGGCGCGCGCGAGGCGTCACCGCCGCCGGCCTTGCCCAGCAGCACGATGACGATGCCGGTCATGACGACGGCCATCGCGACCAGGGCGCGGCTCTCGAGCACTTCGCCCAGCACCAGCCAACCGAGCAGCGCGGCGGCCGGCGGGATCAGGTTCCCCGACAGGGCGGCGATCTGAACGCCGCACAGGGGCAGGGCCGCGAAGTACAGCGCGTCCCCCACCGCGAAGCCGAGCAGGCCGGAGAGCAACAACCACCCGCTGTCACCCGCGTCGAGCAACGGCCAGCCGAGCGCGAGCGCCAGGGCGCCGAAGATCGCGAGCGAGAGCGCGTTCTTGTAGAGGTTCGCGGCGGGCGCACCGACCTCGCGGTGCCGCACCATGAGGCGCGCGAACAGGTGCGAGCCGAAGGCCCAGGCGACGGCCGAGAAGAGTCCGGCGAAGAGGGCGAGCGGGTCCACGTTGGGTCGATCTCACGGACGAGGACGAGCGCTGCGAACACGCGCGCCGCCAGCGGGGCGGGTTCCAGCTGGCTCGATCGCCGCTGGTGCGCGCGGAACGCACCGCGCGTGGAAGCCGTACGCCGAGGAAGCCGTCATCAACGGAGCGCGCCCGCCCCGACGGCGCCGTGCGGCGAGCGTTGGACGGGCGCGTCCAGGGACGGGCCTCGTGGTCGTGGCCGCTCGAGAACGGTCGACCGAGGAACAGGCAGGGATCGGCCGGATCAGCCGCGCTTGCCGTTCTTCTTGGCAGTGAGGTTCTTGCCGGAACCCATGCCCAGCATCTTGAGACGTCGACGGCCGCGGGTCGGGCCGCCGGCCTTGTTCTGGGACTTCGCCATGGGATGAACGTGGTGCTGTGGAGGATCCGCTGGGACCGTCCGGTGGTCGGGGTCGGGCCGGTGTGGCCCGCGATCGAGCCGAAGACGGTAGCGCGCCGGGCGGCCTGGCACAACCGAAAGGGAGCCTCTCCTATGCTCCAGACCCCGCGAGGGACCCCATGACCGCTCGACGCATCTTCATCGGCGACATCCAGGGCTGCCGTGAGGAGCTGGAGACGCTTCTCGAGCGCTGCCGGTTCGATCCGGCCACCGACGTCCTCCACCCGGTCGGCGACCTGGTCAACCGCGGGCCGGACAGCCTCGGCGCCCTGCGGCTCCTTCGGGAGCTGGACGCCCGACCGGTCCTCGGCAACCACGACCTGCACCTCTTGCGGACGGCGGCCGGGCGGCGCAGCCTCGCCGCCGGCGACACGCTCGACGAGGTCCTCGGAGCCGACGACCGCGACGAGCTGCTCGACTGGGTGGCCGCACAGCCGTTCCTGCGGGTCTTCGACGACCTCTACCTGGTGCACGCTGGCTTGCATCCGCGCTGGAGCGATCCGGCCGCCGCCCTGGCGGGGCTCGATCCGCTCGAGCGCCACCCGGCCAGCGACTTCGCCACGCGCGTGCGCCTGTGCGACGCGGACGGCGCCTTCCCGCCCCCAGCGGCCGTCGGCAGCTCCCCCGCCGAGCCGCCGGCGGGGTTCGCGCCCTGGGACGCCTACTTCCGCCCCGCGGACCACGGCGAGCGGCGCGTCGTCTTCGGGCACTGGGCCGCGCGAGGACTGGTGCGCACGGAGGCGGTGATCGGACTCGACACCGGCTGTGTCTGGGGCGGCTCGCTCACGGCCTGGATCGCCGAGGAGCGCCGCATCGTCTCGGTGCCCGCGCGGCGCCAGTGGCAGCAGCCGGACCGCGACTAGACCGGCGACTAGACCGGCGAGTTCGCGCCGTCGCCGTCGCCCGCCCGGCGCCGCTGCTCCTCGAGTCGCCACTTCGGCGCTTCGAGCACCGCACAGCCCACGCAGGGCTTCGGGTAGTCGCCTTCGAACATGCGGCGGCGCAGGTCCTGCATCACCGGACCGTTCCAGACCGCCTCGAGGCCCTGCTCGAACACGTTGCCCAGGTACAGCTCCTCCGGCGCGCGACAGCACGGGAAGGCGCGGCCGTTGGGTTCGACCTCGAGGTAGGTCATCACCATCGGGCAGAAGCCGACGAACTCGTTGGCGAGCTCGGTCTGCATGAGTTCGAGTCCGCGCGCGTTCGTGAGGCGCATCGGCACCTCGCTGTTCGTGAACTCGCCGCCAAGGCTGGGGCGCATGTTGAAGAGCAGCCCCACGCCGCGTTCCGCCGCGCGCACTTTCATGCCTTCGAGGCGCTCGGCGATGTAGCTCTCCTCGTGGCGGCCGAACGGATTCATCTCGTCGAAGTGCGTCGAGGTCGGCAGGAGTTCGAGCACGGAGACGCGCTGCACGCCGAGGTCGGCCACGTAGTCGACGAACTCGCACAGCTTCTCGAGCACGTCCTCCACGAGCACCATGTGGAAGATCACGGGCACGCCGACCTCGCGACAACGGGCCACGGCGTGGCGGCTGTTCTCGACCACCGTCTCGAAGATCGCCGGCGGGCGCACGCGCTCGAAGACCTCCTTCTCGTGGCTGTCGAACGAGATGGTCAGGCGGTGCAGGCGCGGGAGGATCTCGTCGAGTTTCTCCGGCGTCAGGAGCATCGCGTTGGTCGTGATGTCGAGCCACACGTTCTGCTTCTCGAGCAGGTCCCAGTACTTGTGGAACGGGACCAGCAGCGGCTCGGACAGCGCGATCGGCACCCAGCTCGAGGCGGTCTCGAACACGTCCTCGAGGAACGGACGCTGGAGCTCCTTGGGCGTGTTGACCACCGGCGGCTCGTCGGCCTGGGGGCACATCGGGCAGCGCAGGTTGCAGGCCGAGGTGGTCGAGTACTCGAGCTGCGAAGGACCGGCCTCCCACACGACCTGCTTCTCCGCCAACGCCTTCGTGAGGCGGACGAAGTTCGAGATGTCGCGTTGGTGCTTGGGGCGCGGGTCGCTCATGGGCCGGGGAAGGATACCCGTTGAGAGGTGCACGGGCCCGCCCGGCGAAGCGCTGCTCGCGAGCGTGGTCCAGCTCCGGACGCGGCTCCGCGTCCTCGGCGGCGAATCGGTGTCCCTACCCGTAGAATTCGCGCCATGAGCTGCCCCTCGGACCCCCAGGACGACCCGCGACCGGCGCCGCTGGGCGAATTGGACCTCGACGACGTCCGCGTCCACCGCGCCCTGCGCGACGCGACGATCCGCACCCTTTCGCACAACATCGGCTACGTCCGCGGTTGGTTCTTCGAGCTCTTGGAGCAGCGCTACGGCCGCGAGGGATTCGCGTCGGTGGCGAAGCTCGACCTCGACGAAGACACGCTGCGCGCCTGGTTCGAGGACTGGGTGCAGCGCACCATCGCGTCCGACGAGCGCTTCGGCCGCCGCTGGCTGGCGGAGATGATGGAGACCGAGGCCGGACGCGCCGCCCAGGCCCTGGCCACGCGCGACAAGGTGGCCTTCGGCGACTGGACGCGGGCCTTCGCGCTCGGCGGTCGGTCGGAGGGCGGCGGCCATCTCCCGCCGCCCGCCCAGCACGTCGACGGCCTCGGGCACGCGGACCTGCCGCGCGGCGTCGAGACCCGCGCCGAACTCCTCGAGCGCGTGGTCGCGGACACGGCGCCGCTGCCCGACACCGCCCAGCGCGAGGGCTACCACGGGCCGCGGCACTTCGACTTCTGGATGAGCGGGCTCGAGGACTACCTCGCGATCGAGAGCGTGCTCGCGCGCCACGACGCGCCGCTCGCCGCGGGAGCCCGCGTGCTCGAGATGGGTTGCGCGTCGGGGCGCGTGCTGCGCCACTTCCTGTTCCAGCGCGACGACCTCGAGGTCTGGGGCTGCGACATCAACGGCGGGCACGTGGACTGGCTCGGACAGCACCTCCCCGAGCGCACGCGGATCTTCCAGAACACCGTGCTTCCGTCCCTGCCGATCCCGGACGCGTCGCTCGACCTGGTCTACGCCTTCTCGGTCTTCACGCACATCGACGAGTTCGAACGCAGTTGGATCGCCGAGCTCGCGCGCGTGCTCGCGCCCGGCGGCTTCGCGTATCTGACCGTGCACACCGAACACACCTGGAGCATCGTGGAGCGCGCGGGTGCGCTGATGAGCGACCTCGTGCGCATGCGCGACCAGATCAGCGACTACGACGTGGGTCCGGAGCTCTTCGCCGGCCCGCTGCCCAAGGACCGCACCGTCTTCCGCTGGACCTCGGCCCTCAGCAACAACACGTCCGTCTTCTACTCGACGCGCCACATCCGTCGGGCCTGGGGGACGTTCCTCGAGATCGTCGAGATCATCCCCGAGGGCGCCGGGTACCAGGACGTGGTCGTGCTGCGCAAACGCTGACGCGAGCGGTCGAGCGCACGCGTGCTCGACATGTAGAACGCGGCCCGCGCGAACCTCGTCGGTTCACGCGGGCCGCGTTCGTTCGGGGCGACCTCTCGCGAGGCCAGCGACGACCTCAGGCCTCGTCGCCCGTGGACGCCGCCACGGCCGCCGGCTCGGCCTGGTGGTCCTCCGCGCGCAGCGTGCGCAGCAGTTCGGCGCGCACCTCCTCGCCGCGGACACCGACCTTGAAGAAGACGTTGCTCGTCATGCGGTCCTCGTCCTCGAGCAGGGCGAGGAGCAGGTGCACGGTGCCGACCTGACCGTGACGCAGCTCGCCGGCGACCTTGCGGGCCCGGGCGACCACGCGCTGGGCGGACTCGGTCATGCCGGCCATCGACGCTCCGGCTCCGCCACCCGCCCGCTGTTGGGCGGCCTGTTCGCGCTGGGCCTCGGCGGCGCGGCGCTTGGCCTCCTCGTTCTGCGGAATGACCTGGAGACGCGCCATCAGCGCGCGGCCGAGGACGTCGCGGGACGAGCCCACCTTCTGCAGGGCCTTGTCGACGTTGGAGTCGGGCGTCTGGATCAGACCCAGCACGAGGTGTTCGGGGCGCACGTGGCCGTGGAGCATCTGGCCCGCGGCCTGGAGGGCGGCCTGGAGGGCGACCTGGATCGCGGCCTGGGCGGCCTGGCCGACCGGCATCTGCTCGGGCGGCGCTTCCGCATCGCCCATCCCGGAGACCTCGTCGAGCGCCGACTGCAGGGCGGCCTTGTCGAGCTCGGCCGCGGTCAGCACGCCGTCGACGCCCTCGAAGTTGCCGGCGAGGATCGCGCCGAACAGGTGCTCGGCCTCGAGGCCCTCGCGCTTGGTGCGGACGACCTCGTCGCGGGCCGTGTTCATCACGGTGCGCGAGTCGTTGTCGAAGAACTCGAAGAGGCTGCGTTGCTGGGGCTGTTGGTCGTTCATTGGCTCGAATTGGAGGCGGTTCGGGCGAGCAGGGTAGCGACGAGGTCGCGCGGGCTGCCACCTCCAAGTGGCCCAAGTCGTGGCTGCGCGCGGTCGGGACCCGTGCGCCGGGCCACTCGGACCGTTCGCCTCGCGCGGAGTGCCGCCTCAGCTGCGGAAGAGCCGCCGGTAGAGCTGGGTCTCGAACCGGCCGTCGGGGTCGAGACGTCCTTTGAGCTCCTCGAACGCGGCCACCCGGTCCGGGGGCAGGAAGCGGCGCGCGGTGCCCGGCGGCAGCGTCAGATCCTTCGCGAAGTAGAAGCGTCCGCCGGCTGCGAGCACGATCTCGGTCAGGTCGCGGCAGTGGTCCCAGAGTTCCTGGCGCCGCTCGGGACGGACCTTGAAGTCCATCGCGAAGCTGTAGCCGTCGACCGCGTGCGTGAGCCAGAACGGGTCCGGGCGGTGGCGCTTGAACACGCCGAGGTAGGGCACGATCCCGCGCTGGTGGCAGCGCTCGAGCAGCGCCTCGTAGGTGGCGAGCGCGGTCTCCTTCGGCACGAACGACTGGAACTGGATCAGACCGCCGGGGCCGTAGGCGAGCTTCCAGTCCGGCACGTAGTCGAGCAGGAACGCGAACGCGGCGTGCGGCTGGCGGAAGGGCGCCTTCTTCTCCTCGAGTCGTCCGGCGGTGTACTTCGAAAGGTTGAGCAGCGGCATCCCGAGGTCGTTGCAGATCGGACGCAGGAAGCGCCACACCTGGCTCTTGGGGAAGCCGAGGATCGAGCTCGGCAGCTCCTGGTGCGCGAGCCGGCAAGTGGCCTCGGGATCTTCGTCCTCGCCCGGCTCGAGGTAGCGCGCCACGTGAACGAGTCCGCGCCCCAGGCCGAGACCGCGACCGAAGCAGTCGATCCAACCGACCAGGTAGTCCGCGTTCGCACGCTCTTCCTCGAACTGCTCCAGCATGTGGCGCAGGTTGCGCGACGAACGCGCGTGGACCTGGAGCTCGCCCGAGTGCACGCGCTGGGTGCGGATGCGCACGCGCGTCATCACGCCCAGCATCCCGAACCCACCGATCGCGGCGTGGAACAGGTCGTCGTTCTGCGAGCGCGAACAGGTGACGAGCTCGCCGTTGGCCAGCACCAGGTCGAACGCTTCGATCGCGTCGCCGATCGTGCCGACCTTGAAGTTGTTCTTGCCGTGGATGTTCATCGCGGCGGCGCCGGCGATCGTGGGGAACATCGTGCCGCTCACGACCTTGGGCCAGTAGCCGCGCGGCAAGGCGTGCCGCCACAGCTGCGCGATCGTGACCCCGCCCTCGAGCTCGGCGACGCCGGTCTCCGCGTCGAAGTCGAGCACCTGGTTCATGCGCCCGATGTCGAGCACGTGGCCGCGCGTGTTCGTGGAGGCGTCGCCGTAGCTGTTGCCGCCGCCGCGCAGACACACCGGTTCACCCGCGCGCCGCGCCGCCGCCAGCACCGCGCGCACCTCCTTCACCGAGGTCGGGCGCAGCACGCGGCCACGCGAGCCGACGGCGCGCCCCCAGCCCTCGACGTACTCGTACGAGCGCGCGACGCGGCGCAGCGACTTGCGCGACTGCCCGACGCCGTCGGCCCACCCCGAGAGGTCGGCACTCGCCCGCAGGCGTCCCTTCTTGATCGAACCCGACATCCGCTGCGTCCTGATCGTCCTGCGAGTCAGATGTTGAGGTGGCGGAAGAGGAACGACGGGATCGACTTCACGATCGTGCCGACGATCCACCAGCGGCGGAACACGTAGCGCACGTTCGCGCGGTTGCGCGCGGCGGCGAGGATCTGGGCCGCCGCCTGCTCGGGCTTCGCCAACCAGAAGAGGCCTTCCATGCCGTCGGTCATCTGAGTGGCCACGAATCCCGGCTTGATCGTGCAGACGTGCACGCCCACTTCCGACAAGCGGTTGCGCAGGGCCTCGAGATAGGTGTTCATCGCCGCCTTCGACGTGCAGTACACCGGGTTGCCCTTGCGGCCGCGGTCGCCGGCGATCGACGAGATGCCGACGATCGTTCCGAAGCGCTGGGTCTGCATCAGCTGCGCCACCTGGTTCGTCCACGCGATGCAGCCCTTGACGTTGACCTCGACGATCTCGAAGTCCTTCGTCGTCGAGTACTCGCGCGGCTCGATCTTCGGCATGACGCCGGCCGCGAAGATGAACAGGTCGAGTCCGCCGAGGTCCTCCACCAGCTCTTCGAAGAGCTCGGGGACCTCGCCGTGGTCCGTCACGTCGTGGGCGCGCACGACGACGCGCCCGCCGCTCGCCGCGCAGGCCTCGGCGCAGGACGCGGCCAACTCCTCGAGGCGATCGGAGCGGCGGGCGAGCGCGGCCACCTTGTACCCCTCCCCCGCCAGTTGGCGCACGAGCGCGGCGCCCATGCCCGAAGAGGCACCGACGACGATCGCGCGGCGGGCTCCGGCCGGAGCTCCGGCGACCGCGGGCTGGGTGGAAGGGGCGGCTGAGCCCTGGGGCTGGTCGGAGTCGGTCACGGTCGCGTGGGGGTGGCGAGCACGGGCTGAGGGCGGGAGACGGGCGGTGACGCGCGGTCCGGGTCGAGGTCGGGCGCTCGCGACACCACCGCGCGGGCAGGTCCTGGAACAGGCATTCTCGGCGCGCCGGGGGATCCGTCAGGAGCCGAGACGGTGCAACTGGGCCCGGCGATTGGATCCAATGGCACGCGACCATGATCGCATCCACGCCCCAAGAAGCCACCTCGCCGCCCGTTCCCCGTTCCTCGCGCTCCGGCCGAGCCCCCGTGGGCGCCCTCGTGGCCGCGGCCGTCGTGGTGGTCGCACTCTGTGCGCTGCTGTTCCTGGCTCCGAAGGACGAGGGCGGCAGCGGCGGGTCGGGCGGCGGCGGTGACGCAAGCGCGGCCGGCACCGGCGAGACGGGGCCCGGGGGGACTGGGTCCGAAGCGGTGGCGGACGGCGCGGTCCCAGCCGACGTCCTGGTCGCACGGGAGCGGGCGGCGGCGCTGTTCGCCGGTGAGCGCGTGGGCGCGGCACTGGCCGAGCTCGAGCCCCTGCTCCTGCGCGATCCCGTCGATCCCGACGACCTGGTGCGCGTGGCGATCTGCGTGCGCGAGCTCGACCAGGACCCCGACCGCGTCCGCAGCCTGCTCGAACGCGCGCTCGAACTGAACGAGGCGGACGCGGCGGCGCACTACGTCCTCGGTCGGCACCTCTTCGAGATCGTCGAGAGCGAGGCGGCGCTCTTCCACTTCGAGCGCGCGAGCGAGCTGGCGCCCGACGACTATCCGACGCGCCTCGCGCTCGGCAAGGTGCTGTACGACGCAGGCGTGTTCGACGACATTCCCGAGTACGTCGAGCGGGCCGAGGCCATCTACTCCGAGCTCTACGAACGCGGCCTCGAGTTCGGCGGCTCGTGGTACCTGAGCGCGACCTACATGTACGGGCAGCTCCTGCTCGACCTCGAGCGCATCGACGAGGGCGACGCGGTGCTCGATCGCTGGACGGAACTGAAGCAGCGGGCCGTGCCGGAGCCCACGAATCGCGACCTCTTGCGCGGCACGCTCGGCCGCGTCGCCGCGCCGCGGCCGGTGGCGCGCCGGGCACCGGAGCGCGCCGACCTCGAGTTCACCGAGATCGCGCGCTGGGAAGGCCTCGAACCCGACGGCCGGCCGCTGTTCATGTCCCCCACCGAAGGCTGGTTCGCGGTGAACGCCGGCGACGTGGCGGACGCCGTGCCGGTGCCCGGTGGGCCGCCGCTGTTGAGCGAGCTGCCCGCGGGCGAGCTGTTCTGGGCCGCACGCGACGGACTCTGGCGCCTCGACCCGTCCGGCGCGCGCGTGCGCGTGCTCGCCGGCGACTTCACGCGCAGCGTGCCGATCGAGCTGGGCGAGGACCGCGAGACGCGCCTCGAGATCCGCGGCGAGATCGATGGGGCCGCGTACCGCGTGCGCTCGGCCGCGAGCGATCTGGAACTGGCGGTCGCGCGCGGGGCGCAGGTCCTGCTGTACCGCACGGGCGGAGCGTTCGGGGCGTTCGAAGAGGAGCCGGAAGTCGTGGCGACGTTCGAAGGCGACGTGGCGGACCTCGTCGCCAGCGACGTGGACCACGACGGCGACCTCGACCTGGTCGTCGCGGGAGCGTTCGGCCTGCGGCTCCTGCGCCACGACGGAGCCGAGGTCGGCGGCGACGAGAAGAAGGCCGCCCCCACGGATGGCGACCCCAGCGACGGCGACGAGGCCCCCACGCCCGGGCGCTTCACGCTGGTCGAGTTCGACGTCCCGGGCACACAGCGCGCCTTCACGCACCTCGTGACCGAGGACCTCGACACCGACAACGACGTGGACCTGATCGCGACCGGCCCGAACGGCGTGCTGCTGCTCGACAACGAGCGCGGTGGCCTGTGGAGCGAGCGCTCGGAACGGCTACCCGCGGAACT
This sequence comes from Rohdeia mirabilis, assembly GCA_007750655.1. Lineage (GTDB taxonomy): Bacteria > Planctomycetota > UBA1135 > UBA1135 > Rohdeia > Rohdeia mirabilis. The sequence continues at coordinate 2,130,342 of CP036290.1, read as the reverse complement.
GGCCGGACCGCGCGCGCCGGTGATCGCGGACTTCGACGGGGACGCGCTGCCGGACCTGTACGGCGGCGCGTCGCCCAGCGCTTTCACGAGTCGCTTCGGCGAACTGTTCGTGCGCGTGGACGCGGCTCCGACTCTCGAACAGGTGCTCGCGACCGCCGACCCCTACGCCAGCGGCGCAGTGGACCTCGTACGCGCGGGCGACGCGGGCGGACTCACGGCGGTGCGCCCGCTGAGCGGAGATCGCGCCGACCTGTTCGGCGAGGGCTCCGTGGCCTCGGCCGCGTTCGGCGACGCGGACCGCGACGGTCTGTGCGACGTGCTGGTCGCCGACGCGAACGGCACCGTGCGCCTGTTCGAGCGCACGCCCGACCCCGCGGCGCGCTCGCTGTGCGTGGCGCTCGAAGGCGTCAAGGACAACGCGCGCGGCGTCGGCGCGATCGTCGAGGTGCGCGCCGGCGAGGTCTACCGCCGTCTCTACTGGCGCGGCGAGCCGCTCGCGCTCGGCATCGGTCCGCACGAGCGCGCCGACGTCCTGCGCGTGACCTGGCCGAACGGCGTGGTGCAGTCGCTCATCGACGTGCCCACGGACGTGCCGCTCGTCGTCTCCCAGGCCGAGGGCCTCGTGGGCTCGTGCCCGTTCCTCTACACCTGGGACGGAGAGCGCTTCGTGTTCGTCAGCGACGTGATCGGCATCACGCCGCTGGGCCTGCCGATGGCGCCGGGGATGCTGGTTCCGCCCGACCACGACGAGTGGGTGCTCGTGCGCGGCGATCAGTTGGCGCCCAAGGACGGCGAGCTCGTCCTGCAGCTGACCGAGGAACTGCGCGAGGTGACCTACTTCGACCAGGTCTTCCTCGAAGCGGTCGACCGCCCCGCCGGCGTCGCGATCTACCCGAACGAGCGCTTCCAGTTCCCGCCCTTCCCGCGCGAGCACGTCTTCACCGTGACGGAGTCGCACGCGCCGCTCGCGGCCATCGGTTCCGACGGACGCGACTGGGCACCGGAGCTGGCCGAGGTCGACGGCGAGATGAGCGCGCCGTTCGTGCCCTACCGCGGTCAGTTCCTAGGACTGGCGACGCCGCACACGCTCGAGCTGCGCTTCGATCCCGACGCCGTCGCCGCGGGCCAGAACCTGCGCCTCGTACTGACTGGCTGGCTCTACTGGACCGACGCCAGCGTCAACATGGCCGCGGCCCGGCACCCGGACCACGCGTTCGTGCCGCCGATCCTCGCCGTGCCCGACGGCGCCGGCGGTTGGCGCGACCTCGGACCGCCGGTCGGCTTCCCCGCGGGCAAGACCAAGGCGATGGTCATCGAGCTCGAACCCGGCACGCTCGATCCCGCGGACCCGCGCATCCGCATCTTCTCGACGCTGCGGCTGTACTGGGACGAGATCCGCCTGGCCACCTGCAACGACGACGAGCCGCTCGTGCGCACGCGCCTCGCCCCCACGTCGACGAACCTGTGGGAGCGCGGCTTCAGTGAACCGGTCATGGTCGGCGGCGACCGCCTGCTCGAGTGGTTCGACTGGGACGGTCTCGCGCCCCAACCGCGCTGGAACATGCACCCGGGCATGTACACGAAGCTCGGCGACGTCACGCCACTGATCGAGACGGTCGACGATCTGTTCGTCGTCATGGGTTCCGGCGACTGCTTGACGGTGCGCTTCGACGCGAACGCGCTGCCTCCGCTGCCCGAGGGTTGGACGCGCGACTGGCTCGTCTTCCTCGACGGCTGGGCGAAGGACCGCGACCCGAACACCCAGGAGGCGCTGTTCGTCGAGCCCCTGCCCTTCCACGGCATGTCGAGCTATCCGCCGCCGCCGGGCGAGGCCCACCCCGACGACGCGCGCACCCGCGCCTGGCGCCGCGACTGGCAGACGCGACCGGCTCGGCGCTGGATCGAGCCGATCGTCCCGCGCTGAGTCGGGATCGACGTAGGGCCTTGCACAGCACGGACCTGGCGCCGAACCGGGCGCGAGCGAAGCGCGTGGCGGTGCCGCGTCGCTCGGGCAGTCCCGCGGGTCCGTCGCTCGCCGGATAGACTTCCCGTCGGGTGCTCCGCGGTGTCGGTCCGGTCCGGCCGCGCCCGGATCCCACCCACCCAGAACACGAGACGAGCTGCGTTCACGGAACACGCCGTCCTCCGACCGCAAGGCCGCACTCGCGCCCCCTCCCACGAAGCATGCGTTCCACGACCCTCGCGCTCAGCGCCATCGCCCTCCTCTCCGCCCCCGCCTTCGCCCAACAGCCCTGCCTCGTCCAGAAGGGCGGCGCGCTCGGCAAGATCGCGAAGTGGGAGATCTCGGGCGCGCCCGCCAGCGACTTCTACTTCCTGCTGTTCGGGGTCACCGAGACGCCGACGCCGATCTTCGGACTGACGCTCGACATCCCGATCGACCTGTTCCAGTTCAGCCTCGACGTGGGGGCCTTCGGCTTCACGAACGCGAGCGGCGAGAGCAGTTTCGCCGCGACACTGCCCACCGATCCCGCCTTCGTCGGTGAGGTCTTCCGCGCCCAGGCCGTGCTCGGCTTCCCGCTCGCCGACGTCAGCAACCTGACGCGTCTGCCCGTCTCGGCGCCGCGCACGTTCCGCGACAGCTTCGGTCAACCGTCCGTTGCAGCGGCGATCGCCGGTGGCGCGATCCTCGAGGGCGACAAGGGCGCGCTGACGTTCGTCGGTGGCTCGGGCGCGATCGCGACGACCTTCGACCCGCGCCTCGAGGAGTTCTCGGACGCCATCGTTCCCTTCGCCGCGCCGGCCTTCACGAGCACCACGGTCCTCGCCGACGGCCGGATCCTGTTCGCCGGTGGTCTGAACGCGCTGGACGGAACGCCCACTTCCGACGCGTTCGTCTACGACCCCGTCGCCCAGACGTCGCTGGCCCTGACCATGAACAACGCTCGACTGGGCCACACGTCGACGCTGCTGAACGACGGACGCGTGTTCATCGCCGGCGGACTCCGGACGATCGGCATCGATCTCACCGACCCGGCCAGCCTGCTCGACATCAACACGCTGCTGTCGCTCGCGAACGACATCCAGGCCTCGACCGAGATCTTCGACCCGACCACCAACACCTTCACGCCGGCGGCCAACCTGCCCGAGAAGCGCGTGCTGCACTCGGCCACCAAGCGCGGCAACGGCAACGTCCTGCTCGCCGGTGGCGTGAGCGTGATCCCGTTCCTCAACCTGCCGACGGTGTCCGGAACGTCGAGCGACTACTCGCCGGGGACCAACAGCTACTCGTTCTTCCCGGCCTTCCTCGGCACCGCGCGCGCGGGGCACGAAGCCTTGACCCTGGCCGACGGCAGCGTCGTCCTGATCGGCGGTCTGACGGCCGACTTCGGACCGGCGATCGCGAGCGGCAACCCGGCCGACATCGTGGTCTCGTCGCTCGCGTCGATCGAGCGCTACACGCCCGGCACGTTCGGCGGCAGCTTCGCGAACTACGCGAATCTGTCCGTCGGCCGCTTCCTGTGCTCGGGCCTCCTGCTGACGAACGGCGAGGTGCTCGTCGCCGGCGGCTTCGAACTCGACCTGAGCGATCCGCTGAACCCGCTCGTCGGCGCGTCCGCGGTGGCGGACGTGATCCTCGGCCCCGGCTCGGTCGTCCAGGCCGGCGACATGTCGGACGCGCGCACCCTGCCGGTCCTGCGCCAGCTCGACACCGGCGCGGTCCTCATGGTCGGTGGTCTGGCCGCGTCGGCCGAGATCTTCCAGCCCTGACCCCGGACGGCGTCCGCACGGGCGCCTCTCGAGTGCGAACGGCCGCGCTGCCCCGACGGGTGGCGCGGCCGTTCCTCGTCAAGGGACGGGCACGAACCGCGCTCGCGATCAGCTCGCGGCGTCGTCGCGGCGCCCCACCGCGGGAGCGATCGGCGCCACCTGGGCGATCCCGCGCGGGCGCCGCTTCAACGTGACGAGTGCGATCCCGGCGAAGACGAGCGCGGCGGAGATCGCCAGGTCGATCGTGGGCCGCTCGTCGAGGATCAGCGCCGCGCCGAGCGCCGCGATCGACGGCTGCATGTAGATGTAGATCGCGGTGACGCTGGCCGGGACGCGGGTGAGCGCGAACGTGTTCAGCAGGTAGGCCAGGAACGTCGGCCCGACGAGCAGGAGACCGAGCCCCCACCAGCTGCGCGCCAGCAACTCGGGATCCGTCGTCGTCGGGAAGAGCGCTTCGCCGTGGGCCAGGAACGGCGCGGCGGGCAGCGACAGGAGATAGGCCCAGAACAGGAAGACCGCGGGCGGCAGCTCGCGCAACACGCTGCGCGAGTAGACGAGGTAGCCCGCGTAGCAGAGCGTGTTGAGGACGATCAGGCCGTTGCCGAGCACCGGATCGCTGCCCGGCACCGCGCCGCTCTTGGCCGCGAGCAACAGCCACAGCGCGCCGCACATCGCGACCGGGACGCCCATGAGCTGACGCACGGTGAAGCGCTCGACGCGCGAGATCGCCGCGATCACGAACGTGAAGACGGGGATGAGCGTCATCAGCAGGCCCGCGCTCGAGGCCGACGTGCGTGCGGTGCCTTCCAGCGCGAGTAGTTGGTTCGCGAGCACGCCGAGCAGCGAGCACACCATCAGCTTCGGCATCAAGCGCCGCGCCGGAATCGCGGCGCGACCGTGCAGCGCGAAGGCGACGGCTCCGACCGCGATCGACCCGAAGCCCAGTCGCCAGGCCGCCAGGGCCTGGGGCGCGAGTCCACCGCTCACCGCCAGCTTCACGAAGACCGGGAAGAGGCCGAAGACGAGTTGGACGACGATCAGGGCGAGGTGACCCGCGCGTGCGGAACCGGGCGCGGACTCGGGAGTGCTGGGACGGGTCACGGGGGGGCACTATGGTGCGCGCCGTGTCCGAGGGCCAGTGCGTCCGGCCGAACCGCCGCGGGCGAGCGGATCTCGGGACGACGCCCCAGACCTTCACCGACGACCGCGCGATGGACCACACGCTTCCCGACTCGACACCCGGTGACGCCCCTCGTCCCTGGCCGCGCCACGGATCGCGCCCGGGGCCGCGGCTCGCGCTGTTCGACGTGCGCTTCGACGACCTCGAGAATCCGCGCACCGGCGAGCGCTTCGAACGACTGGTGCTCGAGACGCCGGACTGGGTGAACGTCGTGGCCGTCGACACCGAGGGCCGACTCGTGTTCGTGCGGCAGTTCCGCTTCGGCACGTCGACCGTCACGCTCGAGATTCCGGGCGGGATGGTCGACCCGGGCGAGGACCACGGCACAGCGGCGCGTCGCGAACTGGCCGAGGAGACCGGCTACGTGGCGTCGCGCTGGATCCACCTCGGGTCGATCGATCCGAATCCGGCGATCCACGACAACGCGATCCACCACTGGCTCGCGCTGGACGCCGAGCGGGTCGGACCGCCCGAGCCCGACGCCGGCGAGGACCTGCGGGTCGACCTGCTCGACCCGGCCGCGGTGCGAGCGGCGGTGCACGGCGGCGCGATCCGCCACAGCTTGGTGCTCTGCGCGTTGGCGCACGTCCTGGACCTGCGGACCCATGCGCTCGAAGGTGGCGCGTCCGACGCCGAACGCAGCGGCGCGCCTGGCTGAGCTTCGGGCGCGTGGGTGACCGGGCGACGGGGCGCGCTGCGGCGAGCGTCGGGAACCGGATCCGCGCTCGTCCTTCGGAGTTCGCCCCGTGGCCGGCGGGGCGCGTGCGGCCCTCGAGCCCCAGCGCCCGCCCCGCCCACCGGCGGTGCGATCCGGACGCCGATTGAACGCGCCGTTCGCCCGCCCTCGGTGGCTACCATGGCGGCGCCATGACGTTTCGCAGCACCCCCTTTCTCGTCGTCCTCCTCGCCAGTTCCTGCGCCTCGATCGCCCCGCCGCCGCCCTCGGACGTGGGCCTGTGGCCGGACGCGAAGGGCTACATCGAGTCCGGCGCTCTGGGAGCGGTGACGGAGGCCCACTGGAACGGGTACCTCGCCTCGCACCCGGAGTTCGCCAGTTCGCTGGGCGATCCGCGCTTCAACGGTGACGTCAGCGACATTTCGCCCATCGGCCGCAAGAACCGGCGCGACTCGCTGTGGTTCATCGAGCGACGCGTGGTCGACATCTCCGACGGCTCGCTCGACGAGGACGATCGCCTGACGCGCGATCTCCTGCTGCGCACGGTGCGGACCGAGAGCGACATGCTCCAGCGCGGCTACGACGAGTGGGACCCCGGTCGTCTGATCGACCTGCTCGTCTCGACCGCGACGCTGCCCTACGTCCAGCCCGTCGAGACCCAGCGCGAACGCGACCAACTGCTCGCCCGCTGGAACCTGATCCCCGATTCGATCCGCAAGAGTCGCGAAGCGCTGGAACGCGCCGCGGGCCGTGGATCGATCGCACCGGTGGTTGCGCTCGAGACGATCGTGTCCATGTGCGACGCGATGCTCGAAGCCGATCCGATGGACCACCCGCTCGTGATCCCGGCCCTGGGTGGCGGACGGTGGGTCGACCTACCGGCCGAGAAGCCGCTCGCGACCCTGGCGACCGAGATCTACGGCGACGCGTCCGCACAGCTCGAACTGCGCCGCGTCAACCGGCACCTGCAGCGCGGAGAGATCCGCGCTCTCGGCACGCGCGTCCTGATCCCGGCGTCGAACGATCCGCTCGACGCGGAAGCCCGCGGGCTCTTCCTCGAACAGGTGCTGCGCATCGTCGAGGACGAGGTGCAGCCGGCCATCGCTCGCCTGCGCGCGACGCTCGTCGACGAGCTGCTGCCCGAGGCGCGCGGACCCCAGCGCATCGGTCTCGTGCACCTGCGCGACGGGCGCGAGCTGTACTGGACGCTGCTCGCACGCGAACTCGGCGAAGGTGTCGCATCCCCCGAGGACTACGCGCGCTGCGTCGACGACGTGGGTCGACTCGAACGCGACGTCGTCGTCCTGGCCCGCGACGTGGTCGGCGTCGAGGACCTGCGCCGATTGCGTACGACGCTGGCCGCGGACGCCGACGCTTCGCCGCGCGACGGCGACGCCGTGATCGCCGCGATCGAAGCCCGAGCTCGCGAAGCCCGCGGCGTGCTTCCGCGCGCCTTCGGCTCCATTCCGGCGACGGGCTTCCGGGTCGAGTCCCTGTGGCCCGCGGCCGGTGGTGGCGGCGCGGCGTTCACCACGATCGCGGGCGGCGAACGCACGCCGACGCGCGTGTTCGTCGACACCGCGCGCCTGGGCAACCGCTCCATCCACGAGGTGCGGGCGCTGTCCATCGTCGAGCTCCTTCCTGGACGGCACCTGTGGACCACGGGCGCCATCGAGAACCCGGCGCTGCCGCGCTTCCGGCGCCACCTGGCCACCGAGGCGTCCGGTCGCGGATTCGGTCTCTACTCGCTCGCGATCGGCTCGAGCACCGGGCTCCTGACCACGCCCGGCGACCAGCTGGGCGCCGCACTCGTGCGCCTCGAAGCGGCGGCGCTGGCCGCGATGGACTTCGCGATCCACCACGACGGCTGGGGACGCAAGCAGGCCCTCGAGTTCCTGCGCGCGCACGTTCCGGTCTCGGACGACGAACTCGAAGAGAGCTTGGATCGCGTGATCGCACGTCCGGCCGTGGCACTGTCGACGTGGATCACCGCACGCAAGCTCGAGTCGCTCTACGACGGTGCGCGCAGCGCCGCGGGCGTCGCCTTCGATCCCGCCGAGTTCCACCGCCACCTGCTCGCCGCCGGTCCCGTTCCCGCGGGCTACCTGGTGCGCGCGCTCGCGCGCTGAGTCGTCGATGCGACCCAGCTCCAGCGGGCGTTCTGACCGCGCTCGCCGAACGGTCCTCGCACTCCTGGTCGCCGCCGCCACCTTCGGGTGCGCGGACGGCCAAGGGTCGAACTCGCCGGCCAGCGCGCCCGACGACGCGAGCGAACCGGCGAGCCCGAGCGGAGCGAAGGGTCCTGCCGCGACGGACAGCGGTGCGAGCGCCGCGGACGAGTTCGGCGCGGTCGGCGGACGCGACGAGGCGTCGAGCGCTGAGCGCGCCACGGGCGTGATCCTGTTGGTCGTCGACACGCTGCGCGCCGACCGGCTCTCGGCCTACGGCTACGAACGACCGACGGCTTCCATCGACCGCCTCGCCAACGAGGGCACGCTGTACCTCGACAACCGATCGCAGGGATCGTGGACGCGTCCGTCGATGCAGTCGATGCTCAGTGGGTTGTACGTGGGCGAGGAGTTCGACGCGCCCCGCTCGACGGTACCGCTGCTGTCCGAGGTGCTGTCCGAGGCGGGAGTCGAGACCGCCGCGTTCGTCGCCAATCCGGTGCTCGGGCGCCATGCCGGATTCGACCGCGGCTACGACCACTTCGAGCTCTACCCGCTGGGCCAGGCGCGAGGCGGAGTCGTGCTGCGCGCCTTCGCGTCCTGGTACGAAGCACGCGAGGATCCGGGCCGTCCGTGGTTCGCGTGGCTGCACATGATGGACCCGCACCATCCGTACGCCCCACTGCCTCAGGACGACCTGTACACGGCGACCGGCACGCGTCTCCACGAACCTGCTCTCAGGCAGCGTTGGTCGAGCGGCTGGGACGAGCTGAAGAATCTCGATCCCGATCACGGCGGCGCGGCGACCCTGGCGGAGGCGAGCGCGGAGTTCATCGCGGACAGCAACCGCTACGACGGCGAGGTGCGCGCGACGGATCGCTTCGTCGGCTCGTTGATCGAGCAACTCCGCGAGTACGGAGTCCTCGACGACACGCTCATCGTCTTCGCGTCGGACCACGGCGAGATGCTGTGGGAGTACCGCGACTACCCACGCAACGTCGAGTACACCCTGAAGAAGGTCGGTGGACTCCCCAACGGGCTCTCCCACCTCTTCACCGTCGGTCACACGGGCTGGTTCTACGACCAGGTCTGGCGCACGCCGCTGATCGTGCGCGGACCCGGGTTCACCGCCGGTGCGCGACTCGAAGGACTGTCGGCGAACGTGGACATCCACCCCACCGTGCTGCGCGCACTCGACGTGGATCCCGCTGGTCCACTGGACGGTATCGCGCTGCAGGGCTCGCGGGCGCCGACGCGCGAGCAGGTCTACGGCTACGGCCGCGAGATCACCAGCGTGGTGGACACGCGCGGCTGGCACCTGGTCGAGCACGGCGTGGCGCGCTTCGGCGAGGGGCGTCCGACGCGCGAACTGCTGCGCCCGCAGCCGGCCAACGAACTCCCGCGCAACCTGGCGGACAAGTACCCGCCCCAGGTGGTGCGCCTCGAGGAACTGATCGGCACCTGGCGCGGCGAACTGAGGTTCGAGGGCACGACGGAGACGTCCGACGCGAGTCGCGAGATCCTCGAGGCGCTCGGGTACGCGGTGCCGGGCGACGAGGATTCCGAGGACGGCGGTTCCGCGGGCGGTGACGCGCCGATCGACGCCCCACAGGAAGGGGCCGACACGCCGCAGGACGCGAACGGTTCGAGCGCTGGCGGCGGACGGTGACGGGCCCCTCGATCGAAGTCGCGCGGACGAGCGGGCGAGCACGGCTCGTACACGTCGTCGCCGCACTCTTCGCGCTCCTGCTGCCGATCGTCGTCCACCGCCAGATGGTGACCGAGGACGTGCTCTTCTACGCCCTCGACCACGCGCAGCTCCAGTTCCCGCGCTTCGTAGTCCTGTGCGACGCGCTCCAGAACCACGGCGAGCTTCCGCACTGGCAGCACCTGCTCTACGGCGGCAGTCCGTTCCACGCCAACCCGGAGATGCCGACGCTCTATCCGCCCGCGCTGTTGGCGGCGGCGTTCCTCGATCCGGCGCGCGCGATGAACCTGTTCATCCTGGCGCACATGGCGGTCGGCGCGCTGGGAGCGTTCGTCCTGGCGTCGCACCTGTGGCGTGAGCGGCTCGGCCGCCCGGGGCGCGGCACGGTCGCCGCGACGGTCTGCAGCGCGCTGTTCACGCTCAACTACTACACGCGGCTCGAGAACCTGAACCTCGTCGAGTACGGCGCGGCGCACATGCTGCTGCCGTGGACGGTGCTCGCGATCGAGGGCACGCTGCGCGGTCGGCGCCCCGGTCCGTGGGCGGCGGCGCTCGCGCTGCTCGGAGGCCTGCTCGCGACGTCGGGAGGTCTGTACGTGCTGCTCTTCGGCAGCCTGTTCTGCGCACTGTGGACCGTGCGCTTCGGTCTGTTCGACGGCGCGGCGGCGCGGCAGCGCACCCTGCGCTGGATCCTGCCCGCGGTGGTCGCCGCCGGACTGCTCGCGCTGGCGAAGTTCCTGCCCTACTTCAGCTGGTTGCCCAGCACGAACCGCGTCGACGCGGTACCGGAGGGGATCGCGAGCGCGCGCGGGCTCGGCGGCAACAAGTTCGCGCTCGCGACCCTGTGGGAGGGGCTCGTCCTGCGGACCGCTCAGGGACTCGGGCTGGCGCTGTTCGCGCTCGGACTCTGGCTAGGACGCCGCAACGAAGTGGTGCGTTTCCTCGGCGTGGTCGCGATCGTCACGACCTTCTTCGCCGCCGGCCCGTTCTACAGCTGGCTCTACGCGCTGGGCCCGCCGTTCACCCTGGTCCGCACGGGACCCGATCGCCTGTGGACGCTCGTGAACCTGGCTTGGCCCGTGGTCGGCGCACTCGGCGTCGGGCTCCTCGTCGAACGCCTTCCCGACCGGGTGGAGCGACGCTTCGCACCGGCCATCGCCTTCGCCCTACCGCTCGCCCTGCTGCCGCTCCTGCTCGTCAACCGCGACGTGTTCCACGGGATCATCTCGCGCCCGCACCCCGTCGCGGACCTGGTCGCGCGGTACAAGCGCTGGCCCGAGGCCGCGCGCAAGGCCGGCGACGAGTGGCGCGTGTGGTGGATCGGCAAGCCGACGGACTCACCGGACGGCGAGACGCGCACGCTCGGCGGGAAGAACGAGCAGTTCATCACGACCGCACTGGGCGCCGAGACGCTGGGCGGCTTCCTCGGCTACATCTGGCCGCGCACGCTCGAACGGCACCTGTACCGCGACGGCGAGCGCCTGCTCGAGGAGTCCGAACGACCGCGGCGAGCAGGTGTGATGAGCGCGCGCTACCTGGTCTCCTCCCTGGGCAACGCGCCGCGACGCGAGCAGATGGTGCAGCTCGATCCGGTCGGCATCGAAGGCCGCAGTCTCGTGGACAACCGCTACGCGCGCCCCCGGGTCATGGCACCGCGCCAGGTCGTGGCCCTCTTCGGGGACGACGATCTGCGCCTGGCCTACCGGATGCTCGACGACGTGGCGAATCCGATCGACACGACGCTGATCGCGTACACGGCGGAGGATCGACCCGACGCGGCCGAACGCGCGCTGTGGGACCTCGTCCTGTGCGTCGACGGCGCGCCGCGACCCGCGGACGTCGACGCTGTGGTCATCGAGACGACGGTCGATCCGGACGAGGACACCTGGAGAGCGATCGGTGCGGCGCTCGGCAACGAGGACCAGCCCAGGTCGGCCGGTACCCTCGAACGCGACGGGCCGAACCGAACGCACGTCGACCTCGATCCGAGCGACGAGCCGCGTGTGATCGTGCTGTCCGAGACGTGGTCGACGAACCCGGGCTGGACGGTCGAGGTCGACGGCGTCGCGACGACCTTCCGCCGCACCGACGGGATCGTCACCGCGATCCCGGTGCCCGCGGGCGCACAGCGCGTGACGGCGACCTACCACACCCCGGGTGCGCGCACGGGCTACGTGCTCGGGCTGCTCGGACTCGTGCTCGCCTGTGCGTTGGCCGTCGTGGGCCGCTCGGCGCGCTCGGACGGCGCCGAGCGATCGACGGATCCGCCGCAGAGCGACTAGATCCACGCGCACCGATCGGGGTGCGAGTCGAGGGGCCCCACTCGAGGTTCCGACGGGCCGCTGCTGCCCACCTCGACGACGCGACACCGTCGGAGCGAACCTCACGAGAGCGCCGCTGTGGCGCACGCGGTCCGCGGCGCGCGTCCGCTGCGGGGCAGTGCGCCGACGCAGAGGGCGATCGATCCTGGTTCGCTCGCCGGCACTTCGTGGGCCGCCACGGCCCGTGCGATTCGCTCGAGGTCGACGACCCGTGCGGCTGCCCGGACCGGTGCCCGGGGTGCGATCGCTTCGACGAGCGGGGGTGAGCGAGATCGGGACGGCGAGGACCTTCGACCGTGGTGCCAGAGACCGGCCGGAATGCGCCCGCTCGGATCTCGCGGCCGGGCGCGGGACGATCGAGTGGAGCACCTCGTGCGACGCAGGGGCGTGACCACGCACGGCGCCAGGGCGATTCGCAAAGGCTCGGTCGAGCGCTCCGAGACTCTCGGGGAACGGGCCGGCACGCTGTCCACGGGGTCGCGCAGGACCTGGTTCCGGCCGCAGTGGCGGGGCACGCCGGCGTTCGTCGTGAACGGGTGGTTCGCCGACCGATGGCTCGCCCGGTCCGTCGCCCGAACCACGCCGAGTCGAGGGAGCCAGCACGGTGGTCGTGATCGATTGCGAGGCGAGCTAGGATCGTGAGCAGCCGGCGGTGCACGACCTCACCCCGGCTCTGCGCCGCATCGATGTCCCCTTCGCCCTCGACGCCCCACTCCCCTTCCAGCGCACGCCGACGCCCTCTCGGAGGTCCCGCGCACACGGTCGTGGTCGGCGCGGGGATCGGCGGACTGGCCACTGGCTGGGAGCTGGCACGGCGCGGGCACGACGTCACGATCCTCGAACGCTCGAGTTCGGCCTTCACCGGCTCCAGCGGATCGAACGCCGGGATCCTGCGCAGCGTCGTCGAGTCGGAGGTCCTGTGCGAGCTGGCGGCGCGCGGCGCACGGGCGTTGATCGAACCGGACCCCGAGTTGGCGGAGCGGTCGCTCGTCGACCCCGTCGGTGTCCTGCTGATCGCGAACGAGGACGCCGGCGCCGAGACCCTCGAGCGCATGGGGGCGGCTGCGCGAGCCGCGGGAACGCTCTACGAGATCGTCGACCCGACGACCGCACTGCGCGCACTGCCGCACGTGGGCACTCCCGCCAAGTTCGCCCTGTGGTCGGATCGCGAGGGGACCATCGACCTGGATCGACTCCGCGACGGACTGCTCGCGGCGATCGCACGTCGCTCGGGACGGTTGGTGTTCGCCGCGAACGTCGCGAGCATCGAGACCCAGGACGGCGCGGTGCGCGGTGTCCATCTGGACCGCGGGCCGATGATCGCCGCCGACGCGGTCGTGCTCGCCACGGGCGGTTGGGCCGACGGATTCGCGCGCGCCGCGGGCTCACCGCTGCACTTCGAGGCGCGCCGCAGGCACGCGGCCATCGCACGCCCCGAAGGAGCCGGTCCCGATGGCGTCGGAGCGGTCGTGGATCCCAGCTGGCCCGTGGTCTGGAACCACGGCGACAACTTCTACTCGCGCCCCGCCCGGGGCGGACTGCTCGTGTGCAACTGCGACAGCACAGCCGTCGATCCCGACGGGTACGACCTGGACGCGGCAGCCCTCGAGAGCCTCGGTCGGGCCATGCAACGCCACCTGCGTCCCCCCTTCGACCGCGCACCTCTCGACCCTTGGTGCGGCGTGCGTACCTTCGCGGCGGACGGCGAGTTCGCGCTCGGACCGGACCCCCTCGTCGCCGGGCTGTACTGGACCGCTGGGCTCGGAGGACACGGCATCACCTGTGGACTCGCGGCCGCCGCCGTCGTCGCGGACGCCATCGAAGGACGGGCGGAGACCGCCTTCGCGTCCCTGTCCCCCATGCGCTTCTCCCCCACGCGCTCCTAGGCTCGCAGCGAACACGCGGCGGAACCCGTCCCGGCCCGGTGCGACGGTGGTCGACGCCGCGGGAGCTGCGGCGCTGGAACACCGCTTCCACGGCACCGTTCCTCGCGGCCCCCACTCCCCCAGAACGGGGCCACCGAGGGCGCGGATCGGAGCGACGGCCGCACGACCGACCCCGACGCTGCGGGGCCGCCGTGCGCGCACCACGTCACTTCGGACCGGCCGCCTCGGCCTCGCGGTAGATCTCGCCGCCCTTCGCGCGGAACTCGGCCGCCTTCTCGGCGAGGCCCGCTCGCAGAGCTTCGTCCTCCGCCACTCCCATCTCGGCCGCGGCCTTGCGGACGTCCTCGGTGATGCGCATCGAACAGAAGTTCGGTCCGCACATCGAGCAGAAGTGCGCGGTCTTCGCGCCTTCGGCGGGGAGCGTCTCGTCGTGGTACGAACGCGCCGTCACCGGGTCGAGCGCCAGGTTGAACTGGTCCTCCCAACGGAACTCGAAGCGCGCGCGACTGAGCGCGTCGTCCCACTCCTGGGCGCGCGGGTGGCCCTTCGCCAGGTCGGCGGCGTGCGCCGCGATGCGGTAGGTGATGACGCCCTGCTTGACGTCGTCGCGGTTCGGCAGGCCGAGGTGCTCCTTCGGCGTCACGTAGCACAGCATCGCCGTGCCGTACCAGCCGATCTGCGCCGCGCCGATGCCCGACGTGATGTGGTCGTAGCCGGGCGCGATGTCGGTGGTGAGCGGACCCAGCGTGTAGAACGGCGCCTCGTGGCACAGCTCGAGCTGCTTGTCCATGTTCTCCTTGATCTTGTGCATGGGCACGTGACCGGGCCCCTCGATCATGACCTGCACGTCGTGCTTCCAAGCGATCTTGGTCAACTCGCCCAGGGTCTCGAGCTCGCCGAACTGGGCCTCGTCGTTCGCGTCGGCGATACAACCGGGCCGCAGTCCGTCGCCGAGGCTGAAGCTGACGTCGTACTTCTTCATCAGCTCGCAGATGCGCTCGAAGTGCGTGTAGAGGAAGTTCTCCTGGTGATGCGCGAGGCACCACTTCGCCATGATCGACCCGCCGCGCGACACGATGCCGGTCAAGCGTTTGGCCGTCAGCGGCACGTAGCGCAGCAGGACGCCGGCGTGGATCGTGAAGTAGTCGACGCCCTGCTCGGCCTGCTCCTCGAGCGTCTCCATGAAGAGGTCGATCGACAGGTCCTCGATCTTGCCGTTGACCTTCTCGAGGCACTGGTAGATCGGAACGGTGCCGATCGGTACGGCCGAGTTGCGCACGATCCACTCGCGCGTCTCGTGGATGTTCTTGCCGGTCGACAGGTCCATGACCGTGTCCGCGCCCCACTTCGTCGCCCAGCGCAGCTTCTCGACCTCCTCGTCGATCGAGCTGGCGACCGCGCTGTTGCCGATGTTCGCGTTGATCTTCACCTTGAAGGCGCGCCCGATGAGCATCGGCTCGATCTCGGGGTGCTTGCGATTGGCCGGGAGGATCGCACGTCCTGCGGCGATCTCGTCGCGCACGAACTCGGGCGACATCCCCTCGCGCGCCGCCGCGAACGCCATCTCCTTGGTGATCTCACCCCGCCGTGCGTAGTGCATCTGGCTGAAGTTCGTGTCGCCGCGGGCCTCGCGCGCCGCCGTCCACGGAGCTCGGAGCGCCGGCAGGCCGGACTCCGCGGCATAGCCCTGTGGGCCGCTCGTGTCGTAGACGTCGAGGTGTCCCGGCGCGCCCGAGAGTTGGATCCGGCGCAGAGGCACGCGCAGGGTCTCGCCCTCGTGGACCACTTCCTCGAAGACCTTGCTCGAGTTCGGAAGGTCGGGGTCGGCGACGGACGGGACGTTCGCGGGCGCGTGGGGACGGATCTCGGTCATGGTCTGGGCTCGGTTGGGGAGCGGCGCCTGGCAGCGCCTTCGGATCGGCGAGTGTAGGCCACCGAAGCCCCATCTCGACCCGCACTCGGGCACTTCGAGCCCCCCGGAGCGCTAGCCGCTTCCGCGCACGAGTGCCGGCCCGTACCCTGCTCGCGAAGCGCCCGGGGTGGACCCCGCGCGCGCTCGATCCGACCCAACGTGGGGCACCGAAGCCCCCCATGCGCTTCCACCAGCGCAGAGACGACCATGAGCGTTTCCTCCCGCCAGCAGGCCCTCCGAGACGTGAGCGCAGCCAGTGCTGGGCCGGCCCCCCGCGAGACTCCCGGCAGCAGCCTCCCCGAGCACTTCGGTTCGAAGGTGTTCAACGACGAGGTCCAACGTCGACGGCTGCCGAAGACGGTGTACAAGGCCGTGCGCCACAGCCTTTCGAGTGGTGTCGAGATGTCGCCGCAGATCGCCGACGCGGTCGCGAACGCCATGAAGGACTGGGCGCTCGAGCACGGTGCGACGCACTACACCCACTGGTTCCAGCCCATGACGGGCGCCACGGCGGAGAAGCACGACGCGTTCCTCTCGCCGACGCTCGAGGGCGGCGCGATCCAGGAGTTCTCCGGCAACGACCTCATCATCGGTGAGCCGGATGCGTCCTCGTTCCCGTCGGGCGGCGTGCGCAACACGTTCGAAGCGCGCGGCTACACCGGCTGGGACCCGGGCTCGCCCGCCTTCATCCGCGAGACCGACTTCGGCGCCACGCTGACCATCCCGACCGTCTTCGTCTCCTGGACCGGCGAAGCGCTCGACACGAAGACGCCGCTGCTGCGTTCCTGCGAGGCGATCGACAAGGCGGCTCGCACGCTCCTCGGAGCCCTCGGCGAGGACCAGATCAAGCGCGTCTCGGCGACCGTCGGACCCGAGCAGGAGTACTTCCTGGTCGATCGACGACTCTTCCACCTGCGCCCCGATCTGCTCGCCTGTGGGCGCACGTTGCTCGGCTCGCGCCCGCCCAAGGGACAGGAACTCGAGGACCACTACTTCGGCAAGACGCCGCAGCGCGTGCTCAACTTCCAGATGGACCTGGAGCAGGAGCTGTGGCAGCTCGGCGTGCCGGTGAAGACGCGCCACAACGAAGTGGCGCCGCACCAGTTCGAGTCGGCCCCGGTGTTCGAAGCGGCTGCGGTCGCCACGGACCACAACATGCTGACGATGGAGATCCTGCAGGAGGTCGCGGTGCGCCACGGCTTCGCCTGCCTCCTCCACGAGAAGCCCTTCGCCGGAGTGAACGGCAGCGGCAAGCACGTCAACTGGTCGATCGCGACCGACGACGGACAGAACCTGCTCGAGCCGGGCGAGACGCCGCACGACAACCTGCGTTTCATGGCGTTCCTGACGGCCATCGTCCGCGCGGTCGACGAGTACCAGGACCTCCTGCGGGTCACGATCGCATCGGCCGGCAACGACCACCGTCTCGGTGCCAACGAAGCTCCGCCGGCGATCATCTCGGTCTTCCTCGGCAAGGAACTCCAGGACGTGGTGGACAATCTCGTCAGCGGCAAGGCGCACGAGCCCGCCGAGGACAACCGCATGGCGCTCGGCGTCGGAACCCTGCCGCGCCTGCCGCGCCACAACTCCGACCGCAATCGCACGTCGCCGTTCGCATTCACGGGCGCGAAGTTCGAGTTCCGTGCCGTCGGGTCGAACCAATCGGCCGCCTTCCCCGCCACGGTCATCAACACGATCGTCGCCGACTCGGTGACGCGGCTCGCCGCGGAGATCGAGAAGGAGGGGAATGCGATCGACGTCCTGCGTCGGGTCCTCAGCGACCACGGACGCATCCTGTTCAGCGGTGACAACTACTCGGACGAGTGGAAGCAGGAGGCCGAGCGCCGTGGCCTGCTCAATCTTGCCCACACGCCCGCCGCGCTCGTGCGCTTCACCGACGAGAAGAATCTGGCGCTGTTCGAACGCCACGGCGTGCTCTCGCGTCGCGAGACCGAGTCGCGAGCTCAGGTCCTGACGTCGGCCTACATCGAGCGTTTCCTGGTCGAGGCGCTCTCGCTGCGCAACCTGGCGGCGACGTCCGTGATGCCCGCCGGTGTCGAGTTCCAGCGCCGCCTGGCCGAGTCGATCACGGCCGTGGCCGCGGCTCTGCCCGCAGCGGACCTCGCTCCGCAGAAGGAACTCCTGGGTCGGGTGGCCGAACTGGTGGGAGAGCTGCGTGTGTCCGTCACGGCACTCGAATCCGCTCGCGACTCGATCGAATCGGCCCATGGGGACGCGGCCCGCGCCGCCCTCGCCGTGCGCGAGAACCTGCTCCCGGTGATGGAGCGCGTCCGCCTGGCGTGCGACTGCCTCGAAGAGGTGGTCGACGACGAGCTGTGGCCGCTCCCGAAGTACCGCGAACTCCTGTTCGTCCACTGAGCTCCGGACGGTACCCAGCCGCCCGCTCCGACGGCTCGAGGCGGCCGCGCCGACTTCGGTCGGCGCGGCTGCATTGACAGGGCGCCACGCGACGACGGAAGATGGGAACCATGACGACCCGTTCGAACCAGAGGGACGGCGATACCGACAAGCGCACGGGGCGCTACTCGGCTCCGGCGTTGGAGAAGGGACTCGACATTCTCGAACTCCTCTCCCTGCGCGACGACGGTCTCAGCCAGAGGCAGCTCGCCGATGCGCTCGGCCGCACGGTGGGCGAGATCTACCGGATGCTCTCGTGTCTCGTGGACCGCGACTACGTGGCCCTCGAGAAGCCCGGCGATCGCTATTTCCTGGGGCCGAAGCTGTTCGAACTCTCCCACCGACACCCGCCTTCGCGACGGCTCCTCGACGTGGCGATCCCCCACCTGCGGAACGTCGCGCGTGAACTCGATCAATCCTGTCACCTGGTCGTCCCGCACCGCGGCAACGGCGTGGTGGTCGCCCAGGAGGACTGTCCGGGTTCGCTGACCTTCGCCGTGCGCATGGGAACACCGGTGAGTCCGACCGAGTCGGCATCCGGACGGGTCCTGCTGGCATTCCGGGACGAACGTGAGCGCAAGGACCTCATCGGGAGCGACGAGACCGTCGCCGCGCGCTTGTCGGAACTGAGTGAGACGCTCGACGAGATCCGCGCGAAGGGCTTCTGCGAGATGGAGAGCAAGCGTGTGCGCGGCATCCACGACACGAGCTTCCCGATCGAGGACCGCAAGGGGCACGCGATCGCGGCACTCACGGTCCCACTGGTCCAACGCATCGACATCGATCCCGCCTTCGATCGTGACGCGGTCCTCGGCGTCGTGCGTCGGGCGGCCAGGGACATCGGCCGCGAGCTCGGCCACGCGAACGAACAGGCGTCCGACGGCGGCGCGTGATTCGGCCCCAGGTCGCGGCGAGCTGCGACCGTACCGCCGCGCCGAGCACGGCGCGTGGAGCACGGCAGACGACCTCGAGCCCCTGGTGCGGTCACGCGGAGTCGGCTGCGGTCGGCCCGCCCTCGCGGGTGGGCGCGCAGGGTCCTCGGACCGTTGATCCCGCAGGACCGAAGGGGTCGCCGTTCCAACCGCGCGATCGCGTCCGCGCCGTCCTCGACGCACCTCCGAGCTCGGTCGCACCGGCCGCTCCAGAGCCGCACGGCGACGAGCCCCCGCGACCGACCCTCGCGGCGCACGGGTGACGCACCGTTTGCCCCAGGAGCACCGTTTGCCCCAGGTGCGCCGTCACGCCGAGGGGCGAGTCCAGTGCAATCACGCCCTCCGGCTCCGACCTGTGGCGCGTCGGGTCCACGCTCGGGAGCGGGAGCCACGGCCACCCCGGATCACCGGCATTCGCGCCCGGCGGGTCGGGCCCTGAAGAGATGTGACACGCGCCCCTTCAGCGCGTGTCACTCGGAGTCGGCCGCAGCCTCAGCGACTGCGAGCGTCAGCGATTGCGGTACTTCGTGTGGCAGGCCGCACAGGACTGCTTCGTGGCGGCGAGCGCATCCTCGACGCGTTCACGAGCTTCCGGCACTCCCGCGCGGTGGTCGCGCAGGGCTTCGACCAGCTCGAAGGACGCGCGCTCG
This sequence comes from Rohdeia mirabilis, assembly GCA_007750655.1. Classification (GTDB taxonomy): domain Bacteria; phylum Planctomycetota; class UBA1135; order UBA1135; genus Rohdeia; species Rohdeia mirabilis. Next base: position 2,110,762 of record CP036290.1, on the reverse strand, counting down.
CCGTCCGCCATCCACTCGCGATAGTCGTCGGGTTCCCGTTGCACCTCGTCCATCGCGCGCATCTGGGCGAAGAGTTGGTGCAGGATCTCGGCCTCGTTCAGAGGATCGATGTCGGGGTGCAGCGGATCGACCCCGTAGTCCACGTCGTCCGAATAGAGGACGTTCTCGTAGTGGCGGGCGGTCGTGACCATGGCGCCCGCTATGCCTTCCAGCGGCTGTGCGGACGGGAAGTCCCACCGGTAGCTGCGCGTCGTCGCCTCGTCCGGAAGCTCGGCGCAAGCCACCGTCCAGTACAGCCCCGAGTACTTGGAGGAGGTCCCGCACCACTGACGCATCTCGGCCAGTGCCTGTTCGCGCGACACCCCGTCGAGGGCCAGGCGACCCAGTGCCGCTCCGGCAGGGCCGCGGTGCTTGCCGTGGAAGCAGTGCACGAAGAAGGGGCCTTCCAGTTCCCGGAAGACCTTCACGATCCGCAGCTGCTCGTCCTCCGTGATGCCCTTGTACTGGATCGGGACATGCACGTAGCGCATCCCGTACTTCGCCGCCGTCTCCGCGTCGGGCGCCTTGCCATCGGTCGAGAGGATGGTCTTCACCCCCCAGCTCGCGATGAGCGCCAGCGAGGCCTCGTCGCCAGGCTCTGACCCCGTGATGATGTTCTCGCTGAGGTGGAAGACGTTGTGGAGCGCCGGGAACTCGAGCGGGGCCGCTTCCGGCAGCTCGAGAGAGGACGCCGACTCGAAGGCGTTGCTCACGGCCGTCAGCGGCGGCGCGACCTGGACGTTGACGGCGACCGTGCCCGGCGTTTCGGGCTGGACCGGCGTCCCCGTGGAAGAAGCGCAGGCGGCGAGGGCGCAGGCTGCGAGGGCGGAGACGAGGAAGAAAGAGCGCGGAGTCGTCATGGGCGGTGGATGAGGAAGAGGCTAGCGAATCCGTCGGAGGGTCGATCGGAGCGCGTGCACGTTCCACGCAATCAGCGTGCCACCATCCGCTCGTCCTCCGTGACGCCGCCGCGACCTTCGTGGCGGACAGCGAGTCAACCCCGTCACCGGTGCGTAACGCGTGGGAGTGCGGCTGGGGAACGGGCTCGAACGCGCTGTCGCGGTGTTGGGGTGCTGCGGTGCACGGACGAGCGCGACACCTGGGTGGAGCGCGCTCCGACGCGACGGCGGCTCGTGCGAGCCCCTCGAGACCAACTCCTGTGTGGTGTGGCTCCGGCGCGGTATGGGACCGCTCCAGCGCCGTCCATCCGGGACGTACGCGTGCCACGAAGTGGTTGGTGCACCCGACTCTCGAGGCGTCTGCCCCGCACCTGGACCAAGCACACGGGCCCAGCACGCGGGCCCAGCTCGATGTCCATGGAGCACAGCCCCTGGAGTGGTAGCGGTGGAGGGACTCGAACCCCCGACACGCGGATTATGATTCCGCTGCTCTAACCAGCTGAGCTACACCGCCTTGCGACGTCGACCGGCGACCTGGGCCGACGGATCCACGGCGCCGATCGAAGGCTGCCACGCGTCACGAGGGCGCCGGCTTCCCGATCGGGCCGCGCAGGCTACTGCTCCCCAAGAGCGATCGCAAGCCACAGGTTCCTGGGACCTGAGCGCGACGGACAGGGTTGGGTCGATGGAGCTGGCTCGGTCGCTCGCCGGGCCCGAGCGGTCCTCGGCCCTGGATCGGCCGAGGCACTCACGACGATCGGTCGACCCGATCACGACGACGTCGGCGCGGCGCTGCGACGTGTCCCATCCCCGGCTCCGACATGAATCCCCTGTTTTCACACCTTTCTGCGAGCCTCGGAGGGGTCAGGGCATTATGAAGAGAGCGGGGAAGCGCAGGGCAACCTGCGTGTCACCGACAGGGCGTGGTGTTGCGAGCCGCTGCGTCCACTCAGTTCGGGGACTTCCCCTCTCTCCCTCGGGCCGGTGATGGGCAAGGATCACCGGCCCACTTCATGCCCGGAGCGAATCCGAGCCCGGAGAGAATCGGCGCGGCGGTCTCTCGCCGCTTTCCGATGCTGGCAGCTGATGCGGGCAGCTGCTGCTGGCAGCGCCCTCGTGACGCCGCCCAACGAGCTGCCTACAGGCGCGCCGCGAGTTCGATCGCCAGGCCGTGCCGCACGCCGCGTCCGGTCACGCGCGCCCGCTCGAGCCCGAGGTGCAACAAGGCGCGCCCCAGGAGGGCCAGGCCGGCCGGCAGCACGGCGGCGCGATCCGGTTCGATCGGCAGGTCGTAGCGCTCTTCCAGGCCGAGGAGCGCGATTCGACGGGCCCAGGCCGACGCCTCGGCGGACGTGACTTCGACGCCCTCCCCCACGCGGTGGTCGAACGCTCCAGCCCCCGCCACCAAGCAACCCAGGTTCACCGCTGCGCCGCCGACGAGTGTCGCGAACCGGGCTGAAGGCCCCGCGTCGAGGGCCGTCACACCCGATGCGACGAAGGCAGCATCGGCACTGCGTTCGAGACCTCCCATCGCCTCCGGATCGAAGCCCCCCCCCACGGGCTCCACACCGCCGGTGCCGAACTGCTCGGTCGCCCAGGCCGCACCGACCGGGACCGACGCGAGGAACTCTCCCGAGGGGCCGAGGATCTCGGTGCTGCCACCGCCCACGTCGATCAGTGCGCACGCGTCGGCGTGAGCCGCACCGAGCCACGACAGTCGAGCCTCGTCGCGACCTTCGATCACGCGCAGCTCGAGCCCGGTGGTCCGTCGTACCTCGTCGCAGAACGCCTCTCGATCGCGCGCACGCCGCAGAACCGCGGTCGAGACGGCGGCGACGGCGCTGCTCGGAATGCCGTGGAGCTCGATCCGCCGCGCGAACGTGGTGAGCACGTCGAGCGTCCTGCGGCGCGACTCGTTCGACAGGGATCCGTCCTCGGACATGCCCGAGCCGAGACGCGCCGCGAAGGCGTGGTCCTCGACGGTCTCGAGGCTGCCGTCCTCGAGTCGCTGGGCGATCAGCAGCAGCGCCGTGTGGGTCCCGACGTCGATCGCGGCGACGGAAGAGGCCGGAGCGGCATCGGGGAGTTGAGCGTTGGACGAGTTCACGCCGCGCATGGGAACACGCCAGGACCCGCGGATCCACAGGCGCCGCACGCCGCGCGCCGACCGCTCACTCGGACCAGCCCTCGTCGATCGCGCCGTAGCACTCGCCGGCGAGCGAGAAGACCTGGATCCGAGCCCCGTCGCGATCCGCGACGACCACTCGGCGGCGGGCGTCGGGCCTTCCGCGCTCGATCACCAGGTCGGTCGGGTGGTCCAACGTGCCGTCGGACGCGACGGCTCCCGACTCGTCCGCGGCGAACTCGCCGCCGAGTTCGTCGGGAGGACGATGTGACGCGGCGATGGGGTTGCCGATCGGCCGTCCCGTCGCGTCGAAGAGCACGAGTCCCACGTTCTCGCCCACCACGGCGATCCGTCCACCTCCAGCGGGTGCGACGGCCCGCAACTGCGGCTCGACGCCGTGCCGTGCCTCGACGCGAAAGTCGAAGTGGTGCTCGAGGTCGCGGTAGACCGAGACCCGTCCGTTGCCCTCGACCGCGTAGAGCAGTCGACCGTCCAGCGCCACCCCCTCGAGGCCCTCGAAGTGCCCGTGCGAGTCACCGCGCGGCCGCAGCGACCGCAACAGGCGCCCGCCCTCGTCGAACAGGTGGAGCGCGTGTCGACGCGTTCCCCGACTGGCGACCGCGAGCTCGAGTCCGTCGGAGTCGCCCCGTACCGCCACCGCCCACGGACGTCCGAGACGCCCCACGGCGTCCCGTTCGGTGGCGCTCCCCGCTCGCGGCGCGCTGCGTTCGGGCCCCGCCGCAGCTCGATCGGGATCCACCAGCCGCGCGACCTCGCGTCCGAACGCGGTGAAGGCGCGCACGGCACCGGCGTCGGGATCGCAGCACCACACGCGCTTGTCGCCGTCGAGTGCAACGCCGGCGAGGCGCGGCACGTCCCCGGACTCCGTCACGAGCGCGGTCCGGGACAGGAGTCGACCGTCCAGGTCGTAGAAGGCGAGCCCGCCGACCGCGCGTGAGACCACGAGCAGACCGCCGGAGAGTCCGATGCTCTCCCGCATCGGATCAGCCTTCCGCCCGCGCGCCGCGAACCGGCTCGGTGACTGCTCCCATCGCGTGGCAGTCAGTTCTGCTCGACCTCGCCGCCGGTGTACCCGAGCGCTTCGAGCATTCCGCGGTCCGCGTCGGTGAAGGCCTGGTCGTCGCGTGCGACGCGGCCACGTTCGAACCACGCGCCGAAGCGCTGGGTCAGGTCCTGGGTGAGCGCTGCATCGACCACGGGCCGACGCTCGCGCGGATCGGCGACGAGATCGAAGAGCTGCGGTGCCACACCGTAGAGCTCCTCTCGTTTTCGGCTGGGCAGGTGCAGGCGCCAGCGCCCGTCGAACAGGAGGCTCCCTCCGCGCGACGTGAAGCCGGGAATCGCACGCGGTTCGTCGGTCCGAGGAGGCTCGATCAGATCCACACCGTCGAGCGGGCCGATCGGGTCGAGTGTCAGCAGTCGCTCGAGAGTGGGCACCAGGTCCAACAGCCCCACGTCGCGTTCGACGACTTCGCCGACGGGAACGCCGGGTCCACGCAGGACGAGCGGTACGTGCACCTGCTCCGAGTGCAGCGCGAGACCGTGGTCCATGTAGAGCGGCGCGAAGAAGTTCGACTCCTTGTTCGGCTCGCCCACCGGTCGCGGGCGCGTCCACAGGCCTTCGCCGTGGTCACTGGTCACGACCACGAGCGTGTCGTCCACCACGCCGCGCTCGTCGAGATACTCGAGGAGCGTGCCGAGCGCGCGATCCGCCTGCCAGACCTCCGAGTCGTACGCGGCGCGGCGCGACTCGATGCCCGCGTAGGCGCGCTCGTTCCACGCACCGGCGTCCTCGGGTCGCAACGATTCCTGGAACTCACGCGCCCGCTCGATCGAGCGCTGGGACTCGAAGCGCACACCGTCGACCGGCGTGTACGGGTCGTGCGGATCGAAGAGCAGACAGAAGAGGAAGAACGGTTGATCGTGCGGATGATCGTCGAGCATGTCGATCGCTCGCTCGACCACTTGATCGGCGACCCAGCCTCGGGCGCGGCGACCGTCGGCCGGGTGCTCGTACAACTCGTAGCGATCGAAGCCGCGGCCCCAACCGACCTGGGGCAGCAGCAGCGCGTTCGAGGAGATGCCGTAGGTTCCGTACCCGACCTCGGACAGGCGCTCGGTCACCGAGGTGTGTTCGGGCGGCAGGTGCCGGCCGTTGTCCGAGCGCACTCGCCCGGTCATCAGCATCGACACCGACGGCAAGGTCCACGAGCACGAGGACCACGCCTTCTCGAAGACCGTGCCGCCCTGACTCCACTCGGCCAGGTTGGGCGTCGTGTCGTTGACGTTCCCACCGATCGTCGTGTGGTCGGCTCGCAGCGTGTCGATCACGCAGATCACGACGTTGGGCGGCCCCTCGTAGGGGGCGCGTCCACAGCCGCTGGCGACCATGAGCGCCGGCACCAGCGCCGACCTAAGCGCGGCGCGCGTCCAACGCCCGCAGTCCTTCGCGGCTCCCCGTCGATGCGACCGATCCATGGGCATGAGACTAACGTGGCGCGTGGCCGACGCCCCGCCCCGAGTCGATCGCGGAGGCCACGCCGCTCGAACCGACCGGGGTCAGAGCCGCCCGTCGAAGGCTTCGCCGGCGTGGATCTCCTCGGTTCCGAAGGCCGACACCAGCTGCGCCGACCCCTCGAGGACGTTCAGGGAGTAGTCGTCGCCGATCAGCGACACCTCGACGGCTCCATCCTCCACCTGGACCACTCCGAACGGCGTCATGAGCCGACCTTCGCCGTCGACCGTAACCCGTCCGCCGACCATCCGTACGCGGCGAGCCACGGCGCTCTCCACGAGGAGCGTGGTGCTCGGCCCGATCAGGATCTGACCGTCGTCCAGTCGCACCCGCCCGCGGCCGTCCGCCCCGGTCTGCAGCAGATCGCCGCGCAGCCCCATCCGCGGTCCGTAGCTCGCACCGGTGGGTTCACCCGCGACGAAGAACTCGCCGGCGATCCACTCGACGCCGAGAGTCGGGTCGGGTCGCAGACCGCCACCGATGCGCACGACGCCGGCGATCGCGAGGCTGAGGGCGATGACGACCAGGAGCCGACGGTGGCGTGGCGCGAAACGGGGCGTCTCGTTGCGCCCGAGGAACGCACCCGTCTCCACGCCGGTGCGCATCACCGCTCGACCGACGCGAGCCTTGACGGCCACCTGCTGTCGGTACAGCTCGCGACAGTCCTCGCACCGACGCATGTGGTCGCGCGCCGCTTGGTCGTTCGCGCTGGTCTCGCCCAGGATCCGGGCGTGGATCCACGTGGTCGCGTCCTCGCAGTCGAACGAGGGAGCGTCCGAGAACGGCTCGGGACTGGCGTCCAACGGGCGTGGGTCGGCGTGGGAGTTGTCCATGGCGTGGGGCCGCGCAGGCCCCCGGTCCTCATCGGACGGCCGCGAGCGCCCCTTGACATTCCAAGCTTCCCCCGGGCCCGGCCGGACCTGTGACGAACCGGACCCGCCCGGCGCGGCCCCAGGTGCCGTCGCCCGTGCTCGGCCGCCGCGCCTGGCGGTCCTGCGTCACGGGCACCGATCCTCGCCCCGCGGCCGAACGGCGCGTGGAGCGACCAGGAGCGCGCGAGATCGAGCGAGGGACCTCGTGAGCGAGCCGGCGGCCGCCCCTTCGGGACGACCGCCGGCTCGATCGGTCACTGCGCGCGGAACGCGTCGGCACCCCGCCCCTGCCCGCCCGATGGCGGTCGACGGTCAGCGGCGTCGCACGGGACGCGTCGCGGGCGCCTTCGAGCTCTTCTCGGTGGCGGCGCGCTCGCGTGCACCCGCCGCCGCCGCTCCGCGACGTGCGCGCTCGATGCGCGCACCGCGCAGTCGTTCGCCGATGCGTTCGTCCAGACCGGCGCGTCGCAGACGTTCCACGCCGCCGCCGGCCTTGTGGCCACCTGCGGCTGCACCGCGCACGCGCGGGCCGGCCGGGCGCTGCGGCACCTTGGCGCGCGGCGAGGTGAGCGTCCCGCCCATGCCGTTGTGCCCGATGCCACGTCCGTTGCCCGGACGCACTCCGGCGCGGCGAGCCTTGTCGCGCATCGCCGAGTGCTTGTCGCGCAGCGCTCCCGCGGCACGCGCACCAGGACGCTCGGCTCGTGCGGGGCGGGCGCCTTCGTTCTCCTTCACCAGGACGGGGCGCCGTCCTCCGTCGGGACCGACCGCGGTCCGGCGTTGGGCGTCGGCCGTGTCGGCACCGATGGCGAGGAGAGTGGCGGCGCAGGCCGCGATGATCAGATTCTTCATGTGTTGGATCCCGCTCTTCGAGGGTGGATGGCAGTCGATTCGGCGGCCCGAGAGAGTCGGGCCGAGGGCGGAAGCGACCGCGGTCGACTCACACCGACGAAAGCTACGACGCCCCACGAACGACGTGGGCGCCGCTTCGTGAGCGGAGCGGTGGTGGTTGCGAAAGCCGGCTCACAGCGCGTGAACCGCTGGCGATGCTGTCTCGACCAATGCACGGGGCCCGGTGAACGGAAGTTGCTTCGCTTCGCGAGCGCGGCCGGTCGAGGCGCTTCGAACCCGTCGAGATCGTCCGAAACGCCGCAGGGCCGCCGTCCGGACGGACAGCGGCCCTGCGGGACCTGAACGGGGCTCGGTCGGCTCAGAGGCCAGCGGGCGGTGCCGGCTTCGGTGCCGGCGCGGGCTTCGGGCCGTCGCCCTTCGGACCGCGGCGGCGCTCACCCTCGGGGCGCGGCGGACGCTCACCCTCGGGACGCGGCGGGCGCTCACCCTCGGGGCGGGGCGGGCGCTCGCCCTCGGGGCGCGGCGGGCGCTCGCCACCTTCGCCCTTGTTCCGGCGGCGTTCGCGTAGGCGCTTCAACTCGGCCTTGGCCGCTTCGTCTCCCCCCTTCGCGCGACGCTTGAGATCCTCGATGTGCGCGCGTCGCTCCTCGCGCCTCTCGCCCTTGTCTCCCTTGTCGCCCTTCTCGCCCTTCTCGCCCTTCTCGCGGCGGCGCTCGTCGTCGACCTTCGGTGCGGGTTCTTGGACCTCGAGCGCGGTCGAGACCGATGCGGACGTCGCGGCTGCGGCCGTCCCGTCCGCCGGCGTGGCGCCCAGTGCGGTGGCGAACAGGCCCAGGGCCAGCGACGTGGTGAGTGCGAGTCGTTTCATGGTCGTTCGAATCTGATGGTCGAAGTAGGTGCCCCGAGCGGGGCGAGTGGGCCGGCGGCCCGTGGCGCGCTGCGCCACCTGCCAACTCATACGCACTTCGACCGGAGTCGCGAGCGCACCCGAGCCTTCGGGCAGCCGACTGTTGGGACCGGCGTCCCACCCGTCGCGAGCCGTCGTCGACCCGTCCTCAGCTCGCGCGCAGGCGCCCGACGGCCGCCGTCAGGCGCGCCACCGACCGACCCCTCCCGAGGAGGACGAGCACGTCCGCCAACTCGGGTCCACCCGGTTCGCCCGTCAACGCGGTGCGCAGCGGCTGGAACACCGCGCCGAGCTTGTGGCCCTGGCTGGCACACCACTGCTTGAGCTCGTCCGCCAACGTCGCGCGCCGAAAGCGCTCGTCGGGCAGATCCGCGAGGAAACTCGCGAGCCCCTCGAGGACGTCCGCCGCGCCCGCGTTCGCGCGCGTCTTCGCCTCGGCACCCGCATCCCAGGGCAGGACGGAGTCGGGAGCGAAGAGGAACGCGAGCTTGGCCGGGATCTCGGCGTACAGCCGCACGCGCTCGCGGATGCTCTCGATCGCCAGGCGCCAGAAGTCCGCCCGCTCCTCCAGGTCGCCGTCGACCAGAAGTCCCGCCGCCGCCAGGAACGGCGCAGCTCGCTCGAGGGTCTGCTCGAGCGGCTCGGCGCGCAGGTACTCGCCCGAGAGCCAGGCCAGCTTGTCGGGATCGAAGATCGAGCCGCCCTTCGACACGTCCTTCACGTCGAAGTGCTCGACCAGCTCGCTGCGGTCGAACACCTCGCGCTCGCCGTCGAGCGCCCACCCCTGCAGGCACAGGAAATTGACGACGGCCTCGGGGGGGTGACCCGCGACGCGGTACGCCTCGAGCGCCGTATCGCCGGTGCGCTTGCTCATCTTCTTGCCGTCCGTCCCGAGGATCAGTGGCAGGTGGGCGTAGACCGGCGGCTCGAGCCCCAGCGCGCGGAAGAGCAGGATCTGCTTCGGCGTGTTGACGAGGTGCTCCTCGCCGCGCACCACGTGCGTGATCTGCATGTCCGCGTCGTCGCACACGCACACGAAGTTGTAGGTGGGCGATCCGTCCGTCCGCACCATGATCCAGTCCTCCACTTCCGCGTGGGAGAAACGGACACGACCGCGGATCGAGTCGTCGAAGACGGTTTCGCCGCCCGAGTCCTGGTCAGGAACGCGGAAACGGATCGTGTGGGCCTCACCGGCGGCGGCGCGGCGCTCGGCCTCGGCGGCGTCGAGCGTGCGGTAGCGACCGTCGTAGCGCAGCGTCTCCTTGCGCGCCTCCTGCCCGGCGCGCAGCTCGCCGAGCTCCTCGGCCGTCGCGAAGCAGCGGTACGCCAGACCCTTCGCGACCAGTTCGTGCGCGCGCTCCAGGTGGCGGCCGGCGCGCTCGGACTGGCGGTACGGAGCGAACGGCCCGCCCACGTCGGGTCCCTCGTCCCAGTCGATGCCGAGCCAACGGAACCCGTCGAGGATCGCGTCCTCGTACTCGCGCTTGCTGCGCTCGGGGTCGGTGTCCTCCACGCGCAGGACGAAACGCCCGCCGCGGCCGCGGGCAAAGGCCCAGTTGAACAGTGCCGTGCGCGCGCCTCCGATGTGGAGCGCGCCGGTCGGACTGGGTGCGAAACGCGTGCGGACGGTGGTCATCGAAGGCTCTTGGGAAGGCCACCCACGGGAGTTGGTCCCAGCTCGGTTCGGCCGGCACGATACGGGTGGCCCAGCAGAATACGGATCGGGCCGACCGTCCACCACTCGCGCCCGCGCCGAAGGAACCATGAGTACCGCAAGCCTCGAACGCCCCAGCCACGCTCGCCTCGGATTCCACGGTCGCGCCGAACTGTGCGTCGTGACGAGCGACGTCCTGCACGGCAACCCGCTCGGCGATCCGCACGTTCGCGAACTTCCGATCTACCTGCCGGCGGACCACGGCGAGCGCCCTCTGCCGCTGATCTGCGTCCTCGCGGGCTTCACCGGTCGCGGACACAAGTACGTCGAGCCGCACCCGTGGTACGCGAGCGTCGTGCAGCGCTACGACCGCGCGCTGGCGGCAGGCGAGGTGGAACCGGCGATCCTGGTCATGCCGGACTGCTTCACTCGCTACGGCGGCAGTCAGTACGTGGACTCGAGCGCGACCGGTGCCTACGCGACCCACGTCGTGCACGAACTGCTGCCGCTCGTCGAGGAGCACTTCAACGTGCTGCCCGGAGCGCGCGGTGTGTGTGGAAAGAGCTCGGGAGGTTTCGGTTCGCTGCACCTCGCGATGCACTTTCCCGGCGTCTTCCGCGCGGCGGCGTCGATCTCCGGCGACTGCGACTTCGAACTGTGCTTCGGGCACGAGTTCCTGGCCGCAGCGCGCGGGCTCGCACGTTCGGGCCAGACCCCGGCCGAGTTCCTCGCGGGCTTCGCCCAACACCCGAACCTCGATGGCGACGGGCACGCGATCATCAACGTGCTCGCGATGGCGGCCTGCTACTCGCCCGATCCGACCAGCGAACTCGGCTTCCGACTGCCCTTCGACCTCGAGTACGTCGAACGCGATCGCAAGGTGTGGGAGCGCTGGTGCGCCTTCGATCCGCTCGTCGCCTGCGAGCAGCACACGGAGGCCCTGCGCGCCCTCGAGCTGCTCCATCTCGAGTGCGGCCTCGCCGACGAGTTCAACCTCCAGTGGGGCCTGCGGCGGCTCGTGCGCCGGCTGAAGACCCTCGGCGTCCCCCACCGGCACGTGGAGCATCCCGGCGGCCATCGCGGGATCGACGACCGTTTCGAAGTGGTGCTGCCGACGCTCGCCCGTGTCCTCGGCGGGCACCTCTAGACGGTCGATGGTGTAGGCTCGCGCGGATCCTTCGGGGCGCCACGGCCGCACGCGGCCGACTCCACATGATCCTAGTGCTGCTCTACGCGGCGACCGCTCTCCTCCTCTTTCCCGTCGCGCTCGCTCTAGCGATTCGAGCGCACGGCAACGCGACCCGACTCGATCGCCGCGTCTCCGCGCTGGAGCGTGAGGCTCGCACGGCGCGTGGGGCGAATCGCGACGCCGAGTCGAGCGGTAGGGCCTCCACGTCGGCGCGCACGCACGGCACGGACGACTCGCCACCCGGTGCGATCGACGAGCCCGTGACCGTCGCGCACGGCGGCGTCGGGTTCGATGCGTCGGCGGACGAGTCGGTCGAGGACCACGCATTCACGGGCGACGATGCGGTCGACGAGCCCGCGGTCCACGAAGCGACCGCCGAGCCGGCGACCGCAGCGCGAACGCTGGCCGAGATCCACGCGGACTTCGCGTACCGCAGCGGCGCCGTGTCGGGCGCCACCGACGACGGAGGCTCGACCCCGTCGATCGACCGCGAAACGGGCGACCTTCCTCGCTCGGGCGCACGCGCGGCGACGGAGCGCCCGCCGCTGCACATCGAGAGGCGCCCCTGTGCACCACCGATCGAATGGGAGCGCTGGCTCGGCGTGCGCGGCGCCGCGCTGCTCGGCGGAATCGCGGCCGCACTGGCGGGGCTGTTCTTCTACCGCCACGCGGTCGAACAGGGCTGGATCACCGAGGTCCGGCGACTGGCCGGGGGGATCGGCGTGGGTCTCTCGATGATCGTCGTCGGCGACCGCGTGCGCCCGCGCGGCTACCGCTACGCGCCCGAGGCTCTTCTGGGCGCGGGCCTGGTCGTGCTCTACGGCGCGTTCTGGGCGGCGAGCGAGCGCTACGGGCTCTGGCCACAACTGGCGTCGTTCGCGGCGATGGGGCTCAACACGGCGCTGGCCTGCTGGCTGTCGCTCCGCCACGGCTCGCGCCTGATCGCGACACTCGCGCTGATCGGTGGATTCGCGACGCCGTTCGTGGTCCGACTCGACGGCGAGTCCCCGGTCGGACTGTTCGGCTACGTCCTTCTGCTCGACCTCGCGCTCCTGTTCGTGACGTCGCGCAAGCGCGCCTGGTCCTTCCTCGTTCCACTCGCGCTCGCCGGCACGACGCTCGTCCAGGCCTCCTGGACGTTGCGCGAACTCGATGCCACGACGGCGGCGTTCGGACTGGTGATGCTCGGCGCGTTCGGCGCCCTGTTCTTCTGGGTCACGCTCGAGCGCGACCGCGACCACCCGGACCAGCGCGACCAGACGTCGACCTGGACGCTCGTGGGCTCCGTATTCGTTCCCTTCAGCTTCGCGTTGTACTTCGCGACCCGCGTCGACCTCGGCGAACGGCTGTGGCCGCTCGGGATCCTCGTGAACGTCCTGGTCGCAGGGGCCTGCGTGTGTGCGCGCGATCCGCGTCTCTCGCTGGCGTCCTTCGGAGCGGTGTGTTCGGCGACCGCCGTGTACGCGACCTGGGCGGCGGGGCGCGCCGCGAGCGGACTCGACCTCGAGCTCGTGCTGCACCTGCTCCTCCTGGCCGCCGTTCCGTTGGTCGCGCTCGAACTCGAGCGACGACGGGTCGGACGCGGCACGGACTCGGTCACAGGCACGCAGATCGATCGGCCCCGGATCCCAGGCGTCGCCGGGACCACGCTTCGCGGCAGGGCGCTCGTCATCGCCGTCCTCGGCGCCGTCCTGGGCGCGTTCGGCCTTCTGCAACAGTCGATCTGGAACGGGACCGCCGCCGACCTGTGGCCGGCCGCCCTGGTCCTCGCGCTGTTGCTCGGCGTCTGTGCGCGCGCGAGCCTCGCCACGGCGAGCCAGCGCGAGTTCGGTCCCGTTGGCGTCGCGGTCGTGACGCTCGGCGTCGTGCGCCTCGCGTTCCTGCACGCGAGCCCGAGCGGTGCACAGCTGTCGCTCGCCTCCGTCGCACTCGTGACCACCGGCTTCGCGCTCGCACTCGTCGCTCTCGCGTTCGGGCGAAGCGACCACAGCGGGTCCCTCGAGCACGACGGACGCACGCCGTCCGCGGTGGAGTCCTCGAAGAGCCGCGCCCAGGCCGTCGTCCGCGCGGGCATCTTCGTCGCCGTGCTGTTCAGCGCGCTGCCCATCGCCGCCCGAGGCCGCGACTGGTCGACGGGCCAACTCGTGGTGCTCGAGCTGATCCTGCTGGCGATCGCGCTCGCCTCGCTCGCTCGCGTACGCCTGGGAGCAGCGAGCGGATTCGTCGCCGTCCTCCTGCCCCTCGCCCTGCTGAGCGTCACAGCGGCAGCGTGGCCGACGTCCACGACCGAGGCCGGGCTCGTCCTCGGATTCGCGATCGTCGGCGCCGTCCTCACGGCCGCGTTCGTGCTGCTGGGATCCCGGATCGCCGAGCGCGCTCCGTCGACGGCGCAGGACGAGTCGCACACTCTCGAGGGTTTCGGCGCACGGGCACACCTCGGGCTCACGGCGGCGCTCGGACTGATCGCACTGGCCGACGTGATCCCGACTTCGGTCCTCGCTCCGAGCTGGCGGTTCCCGCTCGCCTTCCTGCCACTCGCGGCCCTGGCGACGCTCGTGGCCCACGGTGCCGCGCGACTCGCACGCACGCATCGTCTCTCGCCCGATCCGTGGCGCACGCACTCGGGCCTCGTCGCCGTTCTCGTCGGAGCGACGCTCGGCCTGCACGTCGACCGGTTCCCCGCGGCCACCACGCCGGCGCTCGTCGCGCTCTGCCTCACGGTCGTGCTGCGGCGCACGGGGGACCGTCGTTTCGTCCCGCTGATCGCGTCCGCGGTCGTGATCGCGACCGTCGCACTGGTCGGTGCACTGGCGCTGGGTCGGCCACTGGTGGCGGGCGCCCACTGGCTCGTCGACGAGCTGGCCTACACGCACCTCGTGCCTGCTGCAGCGGCGCTCTTCCTGGCCCATGGCCTGCGACCGAACTCGCGCAGGCCACCGTTCGATGCGCGCCGACCCCGCGCGATCGCAGGCGCCTGCGGTGCGCTGATCGGCTTCATCTGGATCAGCCTCTGTGTGGTGCGTCTCTACGTCGAGGCGGGCGACCCGCTCACGATCCCCACGGCGAGCGACCAAGCCGCGCATCTGGCCCTCTCCACCAGCTGGGCCGGCTACGCGCTTGTGCTCCTCGCCGTCGGCACGTTCACCGGCGAACGCGCGGCCGGCGCGCGCTGGGCGTCCTTGATCGTTCTCCTCGTCGCGATCGCGAAGGTGTTCCTCTACGACCTCGGAGATCTGGACGGTCTGCGACGCGTCGCGAGTCTCGGCGGTCTGGCGCTCACGCTGCTCGTCGTGTCGTTCGGCTACCAGCGCTTCGTCTTCGGCATCGCGCGCGACGAACCGCCCGGCGCGAGCGACGGGAATGGCGACGGGGCGTCGAAGTGAGCTGCCACTGGTCGGACGACTCGCTCGCGGTCAAAGCTCGACGCGCGCCGCCGCCAACACGACCGGGGCGCGATCGGCGTCCTCGTACATCTGCATGAAGCGCGCCACCTCGGGCGTGTCGTACCGACGCATCTCGTCGGCCCAGCGCGGGGCCAGCGTCTGGTAGCAGAGCTCGATCTCGACCGCGGCGGCACGGCGCCCCGCGAGGTCGATCGAGTAGGTCACCGTGTCCTCACCAGCGCTGAAGTTGGCGTCGTCCTCGGTCCCGATCGGGCGCGTCCGCTCGGCGTCCGGATGCTCGGCGGACCAACCGCGGGGCAACAGCCGCGTGTCCGAGAGCCACGTGGCCCCGCGCATCAACAGGTGCGTCGGGGCACCGTGCTCGTCGGCCATGACGGCGCGGTACTCCACCACCTCGTCCGGCGCACGAACCACGTCGCGATGGGGAGCGATCGGTCCACCCGCGACCTCGGACGGCAGGATCTCGCCGGCGGCGTCGACGAGCCGCCCGGCGTCGTCCGTGGCTCCGCTGGCGAACAGCGTGGCACCGTCGGCACCCGTCACCGTGGCCCGCAGGAAAGCGCGGCGCGTGGGGTGCGCCGTGGGCAGCTTGTGCCCAGTGCGGTTCTGGACGCGCACCTCGACGGTCAGCCTGTCGCCCTCGCGTTCGGCCCTCACGATCTCGACGGCGGCGGTGCGCTCCTCGAGCTGTTCGAACGTCGCGGCGCGCGTGGCGGTGAAGGCCTCGCGCGGTGCCGTCGCGCCGAGCGCCTCGCCGTGCTCCTCGAACAGGCCGAGGACCAGGGTGTTGCCCCCCACGAAGACGTGACGTCCGACGGGCCGACGCGGCGTCGTGAACGGGAAGTCGCTTCCACCCGGATTGCGAGCGATCCGCGTCTCGATCGCAGAGCCGTCCGCGTTCGTCGTCGGGACGTGGCAGTCCTGGCAGTTGGCGGCGTTCGGCCCGGGTTCCGCGCGCTCCGTGTCGAAGACGGAGTTCCGCCACTCGATGTACGGTGCCTGCTCGAGCAGGACGTGACCGGTGGGCGTGCCGTCGGGTCGCAGCGCGTCGGTCTCGAGCGTGTGACACGAACCGCACAGCGCCGAGTCGAGGATGTGTGCTCCGTGCGTCGGGAAGAAGCCCGTCGCGCGGTTCATCGGGTTCTGGAACGGATCTTCGTGCGGTCCGTAGAGCCGGTTCCACGGATCGAGCACGAAGCCCGCGGAGAAGCTCGCCGCCGTGCCCAGCCGGTCCGGAGCGATGCCGTGGCAGATCGTGCACGACACGCCGTCGCGCGCCAGTTCACCCAGCATGCCCTCGTCGTGGAGGACCGCGATGGGCGACGCTCCGTCCGGAACGTCGATCCCGACCTGGTCCGCCATCGGCGCGTGACACGAAAGGCACTTCGATTCGATCGCAGCGCGCGCGGAAGGCGTCGCGGCGACCTCCACCGACACGACCGCGCGCCAGAGCGGATCGAGCGCGGAGTTCGCCATCATCGTTCCGCGCCACAGGTCGTAGGGCGCGACCGTCTCGCCGTCCGCGTCGCGCAGCGCACTGGCCCCGGGGGCCGCCGAGTGGCAGCGTGCGCACGAACTCGAGAGCTGGACGGAGGCGCCGGGCGGATCGCCGTCCTGCGCCGAGTTGATTCGAGCAGTGCCGATTCGAGCAGTCCCGTTCGGCGCGGCGCCCGACGCGACCGTCGCTGCCGCCGAGATGGCGAGCGCTGCCGTGGCGAGCAGGGCGCCGAGCCTGTGCTGGAGTTCGAACATGGCGAGCGACCATAGCGTCTCACCGGTCACGAGTCCTATGACGGACCCGACATGGATCGCAACAGCTCTTGACGCAAGGCCCGCCGCTGTGATCGACGCCTGTGGACCCGCCCCTCTCGGCTTCAGGGGTAGCTGGCTTCGATCGTGGTCGTGATCCCGCCCCGCACCATGAATTCACCGATCACGGTCATCCGGCGCGGCTGGGTCGTCTCGACCAGATCGCTGAGGATCTGGTTCGTGACCGCTTCGTGGAACGCGCCTTCGTCGCGGTAGGACCACAGGTAGAGCTTGAGGCTCTTCAACTCGACGCACTTCAGGTCGGGCACGTAGTCGATGTGGATCGTCGCGAAGTCCGGCTGGCCCGTCTTGGGGCACAGACAGGTGAACTCGGGGCACTCGAAGCGGATCTCGTAGTCGCGCTCGGGGTTCGGATTCTCGAAGGAATCGAGGGCGCGAGAAGGTTGGGTGGACATCGTGTCTCAGCGGAGGAAAGCGCGGGGAAGGACACCGTGGAACCGCGCCACCGGCGCACCGTCCACGAAGCGCGTCAGCTCGAATGCGAACTCGTGCACGCCGTACTCCCGCGCACGATAGACGAGGTCGCTCGGCGGTTCGACGACGAGCGCTCCAGAAGCGTCGGGGCGCAGCTCGACGACGCGCGTCTCGAGCGAAGCGAGGTCGAGGAGGCGCAGCTCGATGTGGCTCTCGCGCTCACCAGCGGCCAGGGCACCGAAGGTCCAGCGGCCGTCGTCGAGGGCGCGCGGCTCGCCGAGGTTCCCGACGAAACGTGGCAGCTCGGCCTCGAGTCGGTGGGCCGGTGTGTGCGCGACGGGCTCGAACCACACACGGTCGACGGTACCGGTCAGCAACCAGTCGGCCCGTCCGGCGAGATCGACCCAGCTGGTGCGCGCGCCCACGTCGCCGAGCCACGGGCCCAGAGGCGCCGAACCCGACGCGCGTTGGCCGCTCCAGCGCACCTGCGTCTCGGCGGGCAGGGCTTCACCCACTTCGACCACGAGCGCGCGACTGGCGGCCGGATCGACCGCGAGCGAGTCGGAGCCGGCGGCGATACCGGGCATCACGTCGGTGAACGCGAAGCGTCCCGAGCCGGTGTTGACGCCGACGCGCAGCCCGCGTTCGCGCCACCGCGTCCACAGCCCGGCCCGAACGACCGCACCGAGGGCCTCGCTGGGCACGTCGACGGTCCACGGCGGGGACGGCCAGGGACCTTCGGGGTCGAAGAGCGGATGCCTGACCCACTCGAGCCCCACTCCGATGGGATCCATGCCCGCGACCGAGCGCGGCGCGTCGACGAGCAGCGTCACGCCGCCCAGTCGACCGTCCGGATCGAGGGCCGGAGCGGTTCCGCGCTCGCGGACCTGCGCCATCGTCTCGGCGAACGCGTCGGTCGCGCGCGCCCAGGCGAGCGCGTTGCCGTGCGCCAGGATCGCGAGACCGAGTGCGAGAACGATCGGAACTCCGAGGCGACGCAGCCCCGGCAGAGCTGTCGCCGCCAAGCCCCAACCACTGCACAGGGCGGCCGCCGCGGGCAGGAGTGTGGTCGCGGTCGCGAGGCCGTCGAGCCGCACGCGCTCGTGCACGCCGAACAGGAGCGACACGGCCACGGCACCGAGCCAGCAGGCCAGCGTCCAGCCCCACAGGCGCGGCGCCGTGCGCGCGGCGATCAACGCGGGCTGCAGGGCGACGAGTCCGAGCAGGCCAGCGCCGAAGATCCCGACGAGACCCAGCGTCGCCATGTTCGCGGGCAGGAGCAGCACCCCCACCTTCTCGATCGACAGGGCCAGTGCGCGCAGGGCGCCGTCGAGATCGCCGAGGCGCGAAAGCGTCATCACCGCGACGGGGTAGTACCCGTGTCCGGACAGGAGCGCGACCACGGCCGTGTTCAGCTGCACCACGGCCGAGAAGATCAGCAGCGTCACGAGCGCCGTGCGCACGCGGGCCACGACCGGTCGGTAGCGGTACGACGAGAAGGCTTCGGCCAACGCCAGACTGAACGGCAGCGTGAGCGACACCTGGCCACACAGACCCGAGAGCAGAGTCAGCGCCGCGGACGCGTAGACGAAGCCGTAGCGCCGCTCCTGTCGTCCGCGCAGGAACGCGGCCGCGGCCCAGGTGCCGAACGCCAGCGCCATCACATCGGCCCGCCCGGCGATGGCGGCGATCGACGGAATCGCGAGCGGGTGGAGGACGAACAGGAACGCAGCGGCGGACGACGCGCGCGTGGCCTGTTCGCTGCCGACCCAGGGCCGGAAGATGCGCCACAGGAAGCGCCACAGTCCGAGTGCCGCGACGACCAACCAGAGGAAGTTCTCGAAGCGGTACCAGAAGGCCGAGTGCAGTCCGCCGTCGTGTTCGGTGTCGGACCCCCACAGGCGCAGGGAGAGTCCGATCGAGTAGCCCGAGAGGAGCGAGCCCGTGTCGCCGCGCGCGTCGTCGCCGAGCAACTGCATGACGTCGATCGGCGGCACGTCGAACAACGGCAACGGCCGATCCGGCCGCGCGACCGAGCGCGTGTCGACCGCTCCGGCCAGCAGCGCGGGCTCCGTGTCGCTCGAGGCCTCGTCGAGGCTGATCGCATGGCCCGACGCGCGGCCGAGCAACGCCAGGTCGTCGCCGCTGAAACCGCTGCGCGCGAGCGGAGCCACGGCCAGCGTCAGACAGACGAGGGCGAAGAGGGCCCGCAGGAGGCTTTCGAGCGTTCGGTTCGGTCGCGACACGGGATGGGGCGGGACGAGGAGGCGTGTCCGACGCCGAGGTGGATCGACGAGGACCCGAGGCGACGCGCGCCGGAAGAGTCCTCGAAGGGTCGCTACAGGGATAGCGCCCCGCGCCGCGCGATCCAACGGCGAGGACCCGGCGCGGGGCCCCGCGACCCGCCCCTGGCCACGCGCGCGGCCAGGGGCGTTCGGAACGGCTCGGCCGGGATCAGTCCGCGGCGTTCTCGCGCGACGCGTCCCAGGACTCGATCAGCCAGGTGGGCAGCTGGTCCCAGCGCTCCACCAGGGCGCGCGCGGAGGGATAGCAGATGTGGGGCTCGAGGACCGCGCGCACCACGAGGCGCGTCCCGACGGTCATGACCGGCGCCGCTCCGTCGGGCACGTCGGTCGCGTCCTCGCGCTGGCGCAGGAAGAGCGGCACGAAGTAGCCCCGCGACGGACCGTGGAGCTGTTTGACCGCGAGTCCGCGGCGCAGCGCCCAGTGGACGGCGCCCACGATCGCGCACGACTGGGCCACGGGCGTGATGCCCTCGAGCGCGGGGATCCGCACGCGGCGTTCGGGGTCACTGAGTTCGGCCGCGACCACGATCTCGCCGGAGCCGATGGCGGAGGGCCATTGGGGCAGACGCGCGGGGCGGGGCAGTTCGGCGCAGCTCGGACGCTCCCCCACCCAGTTCATGACCCACGGGTTCTGACCCGGGTCCTGGTTGCGGACGAGGCCGAGGTAGATCGGCGTGCCGGCGGGCGTGGTCAGTCCACCGACGGTCATGACGAGCTGGTCCCCGTTCCAGACGTAGGCCTCCTGCTCGATCGCCAGCCGCACGTTGACCGCCAGGTACTTGAGCAGCACGGTGCCGTTGTCGCCCCAGTCCTCCTGGACGGCCAGGTCGCGCAGGAACGCGAGGCGACCGGTGGGCACGAAGCAGAACTCGAACAGCGACTGGATCGACAGGTACTCCCCACCGAAGTCCTCGAGCAGCTCGTCCCGCGTGGCGGGCACGCGGCGATCGGGAAGGAGTTCGACCGGTTCGAGCTCGACCTCGACGGGACCTTCTTCGAGCGGGTGCTCGCTGGCGGTGCTCGGCTCGTCCTCGGCGGTCGCGTCGGAATCGTCCTCGTCCGCCGCACGGACGGCGGTCGCCTCATCGGGATCGGCGTCCTCGACGCTCGCCTCGTCGACCGAGTCGTTCAGCTCTTCGTCGAGCTCCTCGTCCGGATCGATCGGCGCGGTCGCGACCTTCCGAGTGGTGCGCGTGG
Organism: Rohdeia mirabilis; assembly: GCA_007750655.1. Taxonomy (GTDB): domain Bacteria; phylum Planctomycetota; class UBA1135; order UBA1135; genus Rohdeia; species Rohdeia mirabilis. Next base: position 2,090,538 of record CP036290.1, on the reverse strand, counting down.
CCTTCTTCGCGGTCTTGGCCGCGGCGCGCTTCGTGATCTTCTTCGCAGCCTTCTTGGCCGTCTTCTTCGCCGTTCGCTTCGTCGTCATCGTCGTGGTCTGGTGATCGCGGAGGTCCTTGGCCTCCGTGGTGGTTCGGCGCAGCGCACGCGCGGTGGTGCACAGGCTGCGACCGGTGGGCCGCAGCTACCGGTGCACAGCGAGCGCGCCGCACGAGTCGTTCGCAGGCGGTCCCGGGTCAGCGCCTACGGCCCGCGGACTCGATGAGTGCGGTCGGAAGCAGCGCTGGCCCGAAGCGTTCGTTCGGGTTTTGCCGCGCACGGGGCGCGGTCACAAGCGGGTGTCGATTCGAAAAGGTCGCGAGCCGGCAAGGTCGGTCCGCAAGGGTAGGCTGTGCGCCCGCGCGACCCAAGCCAGACCCATGGATCCGATCTTCGAACGCCTCGTCGAACTCGCCCGCTCCGTCGACGCCTCCCACCCGGCCGAGGCCGAGGCCGAGCTGGCTCGCCTCCTTCCGGTCGACGGCGAGGAGGCCCGCGCCATCGGCGCCCGCCTGGCCGAACTCATCACGGCAGGTGAGGTGGCCGAGCGCGGTGAGCTCCCGGTCAAGTACGGCCGCGTCGCCAAGGCGAGCGACGCCACCTGTGGCTTCTCGATCGACGTGGTGCACATGAGCGGGCCCGGCCCCCACCACCGCCACCCCCAGGGCGAGATCGACTTCTGCTTCGCGCTCGACGGGTCCCCCACCTTCGACGGGCGTGGACCCGGCTGGCTCGTGTACGGCCCCGACAGCCAACACGTTCCGACCGTGGCCGGCGGCGAGATGGGCATCGTCTATCTCCTCCCGCAGGGCGCGATCGAGTTCACCGGCGCGTGACGACGAGCGGCGGTGAGTCGGCGACGAACGCAGCGGCCCCGCTGCCCTGGGACGACGCACCCGATCCCTGGGACGAGGCCGAGGGACGCTGGCTCAGCGATCCGCCCAGCCGGCGTCCGCGGGTCTGGCGCGAGCGCGCGAAGTCGATCGTCACGCGCAACGACAGTCCCGACATCCCGTTCCGCTTCGGGGCCAACGCCTACCGCGGCTGCGCCCACGCCTGCGCCTACTGCTACGCGCGCCCGACCCACGAGTACCTGGACCTGGATCCGGACGGCGACTTCGAGCACGAGCTGGTCGTGAAAGAGAACGCGGCGGAACTGCTGTCGCTCGAGCTCACGTCCTCCCGCTTCGACGGCGAGGTGCTGTGTCTGAGCGGGGCGACCGACCCCTACCAGCCGCTCGAGGCCTCCCTGCGCCTGACGCGGCGGATGCTCGAGGTCTGCCTGGCCCGCGGGCGCGCCGTGCTGCTCTTCACCAAGGCGGCCCTGGTGCAGCGCGACGCGGACGTCCTGGCCCGACTCGCGGCCGGTCCGGGAGTGCAGGTGTACCTGTCGATCCCCTTCGCGGACGACGCCACCGCGCGTGCGCTCGAACCGGCCGCCCCCAGCCCCTCGGCACGCTTCCGCGCCATGCGCGCGCTGACCGAGGCGGGCGTTCCGACCGGCCTGTCGATCTCGCCGGTCGTCCCGGGACTCAACGACCGCCAGCTCGACGACCTGCTCGCGCGCACCGCCGCAGCGGGAGGCACGCGCGCGTTCGCCAGCCTCCTGCGCCTGCCCGGCCCGGTGCGCGCCATCTTCGAACGCCGGTTGCGCGAGCGCTTGCCGAGTGCCGCCGACCGCGTGCTCGCGGCCCTGGCGGCGAGCGGCGCCGACCGCACGGGTCGCGCGGCCTTCGGCGAACGCATGGCCGGCTCGGGGGTGCGCTGGGAGCTGGTGCGCTCGATGTTCGAGACGTTCGCACGGCGACATGGGGTCATCGCCGACGAGCGACCGGAACCGGCGCTGCCGCCCGTGCGCCGAACGAGACAGGGACGCCTCTTCGACTGACCGGACCTTGCCGCCGCGGACGCGCGCCGCCCATCCTGGTGCGCGTGAAGACCACCATCGCCCTCGCCGTCTGCCTGCTCTTCAGTTCCTGCTTCCTGTCCCGGGGGCACCAGAACCTGCCGCTCGCGGCGGAGGCCTACGCGAGTCTGCGCCCCGGCGAGAGCACGGCCATCGACGCGACCGAGGTCCTCGGAGCGCCGAGCGAAGTGGTCGAGCTGGGCAACGGCAGCGCGTGGCGCTACGAGTACGCCCAGGTGAAGCGCACGGGTCTGTTCCTGCTCGTGTTCGGCTTCCTCAACGAGGACACCCAGAGCGATCGCATCTGGCTCTTCTTCGACGCGGACGGGACGCTCGTGAACGCGGCCGCGACCTTCGAGGCCGAGCGAGCCGAGTGGGAGTCGCCCTGGAGCGGCGACGAGTGAGCGCGCACGTGCGAACGATCGTCGTCGCACTCGCCGCCGCCTGGTCGAGCGGCTGCGTGCAGTTCACCTGGACCAACGCGCACCGCGGTCGACCGCTCGGCGCCGAGCGCGTCGAGTGGGCGCTCGACGCGCGCCCCGACCTCACCACGGCCCTGGCCGAGTTGGGCGCCCCGCACGTGGTTCGGCGCGTCGAGGGCCCCGACGACAGCGACCTGGGCACGGAACTACTGTGGGTCTGGCGGCGTGCGGAAGGCTTCAACCTCTCCGGCAGCGTTCCGTTCGACAACGGCGGGAGCGCCAGCGTGCAGTTCGGTCAGAGCAACACGGACTTCGAGGGCCTGCGACTGGCCTTCGACGCGAACGGCCTCTTCGTGCGCGGCACGAGCGGTGTGGTGGCGCGCGAGGAGCCGGGCCTCGATCTGCCGCTCTGATCGGCGCATGCGCGTGCGAGCGCGCGAGGCACGCGGCCACCCACGCCACTCCTCAGCCCAGCACGAAGAGCGCGGCGACGAGCACGAGCACCAACACGCCCACGAGCAGGAACGGCATCAGCGCCGCCGCGTCGCTGGGAGGCACCTGGTCGATCTCGACCCAGTTGAACATCGCGCGCACGGTCGGGTTCACCTCGGCGCCGCAGTGCGGGCACGTCTCGCGCACGGACCGATCGGCCGGCTCGAAGCTGTCGTAGGACAACGGCAGAACGCCGCCGCACTCCATGCAGTACTGGTTGCGCGACGTCCCGCCGGACTCGACGCCCGGCGCCCGTGAACGCTCGCGCAGGTAGTCGAGTGCCTCGTGGTTGCGCGCGTCGCGCGTCTTGCTCCAGTGGTCGTCGGGCAGGAGCGAACGCCGCTTGGGCTCCGCTCCATCCGCCGGATCGGGAGTGCCCTCGGGGGGCGTGGTGGGCGGATCGGGATCGACGGGAACCATCTGGCTGTGCGGCACGTCCGGCGCCGGGGCCGCAGTCTAGCCCCTGCCTCGATCGACCGCGGCCACGGGCCGAACGCATACTTTGGTGGTGGGAACGTCCCCGAACTCCCGCCCCCGTCCGCAAGCCACGTCCGCAAGCCACGTCCGCACGCCTCGATCGACGCGTCCACGACCCGAGTCCGCCGATCCCCGCCCATGAAGCTCCCCCACCTCCCCGGTTCCCGCACGGGCGTCGCCGCCGCGTTCGTGTTCGCCTTCGTGGCTCTCGGTGCACCGCGCGCGAGCGCCGACGAACCGCACCTCGCGGAGGACTTCGAGCTGACGGAGGTCCCGGGCAACTGGTCCAGGCCCGTCGTCCTCGTGTTCGCCCCGGACGGAACGCTCTTCGTCGGCGAGAAGCCGGGCCGCATCCTCGTCCACGACGGCACGAGCGCGCAGACCACGCCGTTCCTCAGCATGTCGGCCGAGGTGAACTCGCGCGACGACCGCGGGCTCCTGGGACTGGCGCTGCACCCGGGCTTCGTGCCGGACGGCGGCGCGACGTCGTGGGTCTACGTCGCCTACACCGCGACGCCGATCCTCGGAGTGAACCCGCTCTACGACCAGGACCAGAAGTACTCGTGGTCGATCCTGGCGCGCTGGAAGGCGATCACCAACGGGCAGAACGAGATCGTCGCCGACCTCACGAGCAAGCAGATCCTGCTCGGCGAACGCCTCGCCGACGGCACGGCGCCGGATGCGATGGCGTCCCTGCGGGACTCGCACTCGAACGGTTCGCTCATCTTCGGTGACGACGGCTCGCTGATGATCTCGTGCGGCGACGGCGCCTACTTCGTCGGTCTCGACGTGGGCGGCGTCGACGACCCGGGGTTCGACGACTTCGTGCATCCCGTCACCGGTCTGCGCGGACAGATCCCGAAGGACCAGGACTCGGGGGCGTTCCGCGCCCAGGACCTGCGTTCGCTCGCGGGCAAGGTGCTGCGCATCGATCCCGAGACGGGTCTCGGACTCCCGTCCAATCCCTTCTACGACGGCAACCCGGCGAATCTGCGCTCGCGTGTGTGGAGCCTCGGACTGCGCAACGCGTACCGCATGGCCCACCTGCCCGGACTCGGCTCCAGCGATCCGAGCCTGGGCGATCCCGGGCTGTTCGTCGTGAGCGACGTGGGCTCCCAGTACTACGAGGAGCTGAACCTGGTCGACGGCCCGGGTCTCAACTTCCAGTGGCCCTGCGTCGAGGGCGCCGACCCGCAGTTCCTGTACTCGGTCTACAACCGCCCCGATCCGAATCCGTTCGGGTACATGGACTGCGGCGATCCGCAGGTCGGCGTGCAGACCCCGCCCATCCTGGCCTGGACGCGCTTCGACCCCGCGGCTCTGTTCCCGCCGTCCACGCCGAGCCTGGATCACCACGGTGCACCCGACGGCGGTTTCGGCGGCAGCGCCGCGGTCGCGGGTGACTTCTACACCGGCGGCGCCAACTATCCGAACGACTACGACGGGCGCCTGTTCGTCGCGGACTACGGCGACGACTGGATCCGCACGCTCGAGTTCGACCAGAACTTCGCGGTGACGGCCGTGCACGAGTTCGCCACCGACTTCGACAACGTCGTCGACCTCGAACGGCACAGCGTCACCGGCGAGATCCACATCGTCCAACTGCTCGACGCCGACGGCAGCAACGGCCACATCTGGCGCGTGCGCTACGGCGACGACGGCTCGCCGACGGCCGACCTCGCGCTCGGGTTCACGCCGTCCGCGGCGCCCTTGCTGGTGACGTTCGACGCCAGTGGCTCGAGCGATCCCCAGGGCGGTCCGCTGGTGTACACGTTCGATCCCGGCGACGGCTCGACGCCGGTGACCACGAGCGCCGACACCGTGCAGCACACCTACACCGTGGACGGGACGTACGTGGCGAGCGTGACCGTCGAGGACGTCGACACCCTGACGGACACCGACGCGGCCGAGATCCTGGTGGGCGTGTCGCCGCCGCTCGTCGAGATCACGAGTCCCGACCAGGGCCACGAGTTGCTGACGCCCGACGACGTGCTGGTCACGGGAAGCGGCACCGACGTGGACGGCTTCGGGCCCGTCAGTCTCGACTGGAGTCTCTTCCTGCACCACAACGGGCACACGCACCCGAGTTCGACCGGTGCCGGGGCGTCGTTCCTCGCACAGCTCGGGGACCATGGCACCTTCGGCGACCTCGTCTTCCACGAGCTCCTGCTCACGGGCACGACGGTGGGCAACACGACCAGTTTCGCGCGCCTTTGGATCTACGACGAGCGCCAGGTCTTCGACGCGACGGGTGATGCGACGTTCATCGCGCGCCTCCACGAACTCGTGCCGCCGATCCCCCAGGGCACCGGGAACCCGGACCACGAGGTGCTGCGCGACCTGTTCGAAGTGCCGGCGACGGCCCCCGCGCTCGGCCAGTTCAACACCTCGCACGGCGGCGACCAGGGCGCGGACGACTGGCTGGGTTGGGAGCTCGGCACGGCGCCGGGCCCCTACGACCGCATCGTCGGCGTCGACCTCACCAGCGGCCAGATCAACACCACCGGCGGCTGGTTCGAGACCCTGACGGTCGAAGTGCGTGAGAACGGCGTGTGGACCGCCGTCGAGGACTTCGACTGCGATCCGCCCTATCCGGTGGGCCCCGTGGCGCCGTACCTCTCGAGCTTCACGAGCTATCGGATGCGCTTCGCCCCGACGGCGGGTGACGCGGTGCGGGTGCGTGGCGTGCCGGGCGGAACGATCGGCTTCGTGTCGGCCTCCGAACTGCGCGTGCTGACGATCGCTCCGAACCCGCTGAACGGCGCGCGCGACGTGACGTCCGAGGGCTCGATCATCGCCCGTGTCGACGAGCTGGTTCCTCCCGGCTCGCTCGGCAAGGGCAATCCGAACATCGCGCTCGTGCACGACGGAACCGAGCCGAGTCCGGGCAGCGCGAGCTCACTGGCGCAGTTCGCCTCGTTCCACAACGGTGCCCAGGGCAGCGTCGACTACTACGGCTACGTCTTCGACCAGCCGTACACCTTCAGCGCGCTGCACTTCCGCGAAGGACTGCACTACTTCGACGGCGGCTGGTTCGAGGACATGACCGTCGAGGTGCGGATGCGCGACACCGATCCGTGGACACCGGTCACCACCCAACAGATCTCGCCGCCCCTGCAGGCACCCGGTCCGGGAACGCTCTCCTACGAAGCTTTCGACCTCACGTTCGATCCGGTCATCGGGCGCGAGATCCGACTGGTCGGGACGCCCGGCGGATCGTCCGCGTTCACGACGATCAGCGAGCTGCGCATCGTGGCGCTCGCGAACGATCCGGTCGTGTGTCCGCTCGAGACCTACGGAACCGGTTGGCCCGGCAACGAGCTCGAGCTCACGACCGCCACGCCCGGCCGACTCGGTGGTCCGTTCGCACTGCAGGTCTCGAACTGCGTGCCGAGCACGTTGGGCTGGCTGGCGATGTCCGGCGGGTCCGCGGACCTCGACATCGGCGCCGGCCAGCGCGCCCTGATCGACCCGGTGGCGAACTTCACGCTCTACCCCTTCTCCGTCGACGCGACTGGCACGGGGATCCGCAAGATCGGCGTGCCGAACAACCCGAACTTCACGGGCGTCGTCCTCTACTTCCAGGCCATCGCCTTCGATCCGCAGAGCCCCCTGCTCGACCTGTCGAACGGCCTACGGATCGGACTCTGCCCCTAGGCGCCGGGCCGCGCCGGACCGAGGGCGCGAGCCCCGCCGCGCGATCGCACCGGCCCGCACCGGGAACGCGTGCGCGCCGAGCGGGGCGACAGGCTCGCCAGCGCGGATCGCAGGCCGTAGCTTGGAAGCCCGATGGCACCCGCCTCCAACCGCTCCCTGCTGCTCCCCCTGGGCATCATCGCCACCATCCTGGTCGGATGGGTGCTGAAGGTCGCCGCGCCGATCATCCAGCCGCTGGTGATCGCGCTCCTTTTGGCGCAGATGCTCTCGCCGATCGTGCGCTTCCTGGCGCGGTTCCGGGTCCCGCCGATCGTCTCGGTGCTGGCGCTCGCCGGGCTGTTGCTCTACGGCGCGGTCGTCGGCCTGAACGTGGCCCAGAAGTACGTGCGAGCTTTCATCGACGAAGCCTCGCCGGCGCCGGTCGCCACGGCCCAGAGGAACGCAGGTGGAGCGGATGTCGAGGGCGTGGGCGATGGCGTGGGCGATGGCGCGGTCGACGGCGCACGTGATGTGGCGGTCGACGGCGAAGGCGATCTCGCGGGTGTCGGCGAAGGCGATCTCGAGGTCGCCGGCGAAGGCGACGAGGCGATCGACGCGGTCGCGACCGAACCCGAGGAGGAGACACCCGCTCTCGACGTCCTGTTGGCGGGGATCAGCGCGCGCCTGGCGGCCACGACCCTGCCCGCCGAGGTCAAGAACTCGCTCCAGGCCGAGCTGAAGGACATCAAGGAGCAGGGCCGCGCCGAAGGCTACGCGCGCGAGTTCCTGCAGTCCGGCGTCTCGCTGAGCCGCACGTTCATCCTGGTCCTGATCTACATGCTCTTCATCTTCGCGGAGCAGGTGGTCTTCCGACGCAAGATGCTCGCCGTCGCGGGCGATCGACGCGAGGAGGCGGCGCGCGTGATCGACACCATCGGTCGCGGCATCCAGCGCTTCGTCGGCATCAAGACCCTGACGTCCCTCGCGACCGGTGCGCTCGCCTACGCGGTGCTCGTCGGAGTCGGAGTGCCCTACGCGCTCCCCTTCGCGATCCTCACCTTCGTCTTCAACTTCGTCCCCTACTTCGGCAGCCTCATCGCCGGTGCCCTGCCGACCGTGACCGCCCTGGCCGTCGGAGACACGTGGGTGGACGGCGTGGTCGTCGCGGTCGCCTACTTCCTGATCAACACGCTCATCGGGTCCTACGTCGAGCCCAAGATCCTGGGTCGCGAACTCGATCTCTCACCGCTCGTCATCATCGTGTCGGTCGTGGTCTGGACGGCCCTGTGGGGCGTGGTCGGTGCGCTGCTCGCCGTGCCGCTGATGGCGACACTGCAGATCGTCCTGGCGAGCATCGAGACGACGCGCCCGATCGCCGTCGTCCTGTCGAGCGGTCCACCCAAGGAAGGTGGCCGAAGACCGCTGCGCCGCATCGCGTGAGCGGCCCGGCCACCGACTTCCTGACCCTCCCGCGCAGCGCGCGCCACGAGCCGGAGAAGATCAAAGGCTCGACCTTCGTGGGCCTCGCGGCCCCCGTGGCGAACGCCGCCGAGGCCCAAGCGATCGTCGCCGCCGAGCGCGAGCGCTACGCCGACGCGCGGCACCACTGCTTCGCCTGGCGCCTGTCGGCCGACCCGCGCGACGAACGCAGCAGCGACGACGGCGAGCCGGCGGGCTCGGCCGGACCTCCGATCCTGCGCCAGATCCTCGGACGCGAACTCGAGGGCTGTGTCGTGGTCGTCACCCGCTGGTTCGGCGGCGTGAAGCTCGGGGTCGGTGGCCTGATCCGGGCCTACGGCGGCACGGCGGCCGGTGCGCTCGACGCGGCCGGCTCGGTGCGCGTCGAACGTAGCGTGGGGATCGAGCTGCTCCACGAGTACGCAGCGGGTGGCCTGGTCGAGTCGCTGCTGCGCGCGAGGGGAGGCTCGGCGCTCGAGTCCAACTACGGGCCGCAGGTGCGGCAGATCGTGCGGGTCCCGCTGGCCGCCGCCGACGAATTCGTCCGCGACTTCGTGGACGGCACGTCGGGTCGCGGTCGGGCGCAGATCCTGGGCGAGCCGTAGCGAACCGTGGCGCCGGCCCCGGCCGGGCGCAGCAGCCGCTTCGAAGCGGAACCCTTGCCCGAGATCGCCCTCGTCGAAACCTCCCGCTGCGGTACCGTCGTCCGCCTCAGGCGCGGCCACGCTCGCAGGGCTCCGCCGCTCGCAGGCCGCTCACTTCGTCCGTACCCGTCCCATGACCGCCGCCAAGTCTCCCACCCCCCACGGCTACCTCCACGGCTTCACGCCCGAGGAGCAGCAGCGCCTCTACCACCAGGCACGCTTCATGGAGCAGCGCGTGCACGAGGGGCTGCCCTTCGCCCGCTGTCGCCGTCTGCTCGAGATCGGCTGCGGGGTCGGAGCGCAGACCGAGATCCTGTTGCGCCGCTTCCCCGATCTGCACGTGACGGGCCTGGACGCGTCGGAGGCGAACCTCGAACGCGCGCGGAGCTACCTCACGTCCAACCCCTGCGCGCAGGGCCGGTTCGAACTGCACCTCGGCAACGCCGCCGACCTCGAGTTCAAGGGCGAGTCCTTCGACGGCGCGTTCCTGTGCTGGATCCTCGAGCACGTCGCGGATCCCGCCCGCGTCCTGTCCGAGGTGCGGCGCGTGCTGCGACCGGGCGCTCCCGTGGCCGTGACCGAGGTCCAGAACATGTCGTTCTTCCTCGATCCCTACAGCCCGAACATCCTGGCCTACTGGATGGCGTTCAACGACCACCAGTTCGAACTCGGTGGCGATCCGTTCGTCGGCGCGAAGCTGGGGAACCTGCTCCAGGCCGTCGGCTTCCGCGACATCCGCACGGACGTCGTCACGCTGCACCTCGACAATCGCGCGCCGGTCGAGCGCGCCGAGATGATCGAGTTCTGGACCGACCTGCTGCTCTCGGGCGCTCCGGGTCTGCTCGCGGCCGGCAAGGTCGAGCAAGCGGTGGTGGATGGCATGAGGAGCGAACTGCGCGCCGTGTCCCGCGATCCGAACGCGGTGTTCTACTACTCGTTCGTCCGTGCGACCGCTCGCTCCTGGTAGCCGACCGCCGACCGCTCGCGGCGACCACGGTTCCGAACTTCCCTCGGCGTCGCGCACGGACAGCCGAGCGACCGACCGTTCCATGTCTTCCGAAACGACCACACCTTGGGTTCGAGAGCGTCGCTCGCTCGCGCGTGGACTCGCGACGCTCGTCGAGATCGCCTGCCTGACGGCGGCCGCGCGCGCGGGCCTGTTGCTCGCGCTCGAGGAACGCCTCAGCGCGATCAGCCTCGACGGCGCGCTTGCCTCGGTCCTCTTCGCCGCCGGCACGGGGGCCGTCGCGGCCGCACTCGTGACGATCGCTCCCGGGCGCGTGCGCAGCGTCGCGCTCGTGCTCGCAGCACTCGCGATCTTCCTCGCGACGTTCGGCTGGCCGAGCCCCGACCAGGCCCTCGCGTTCTGGCCCACCGAAGGCACCGCGGTCGACGGACTGCGCTACGGGCTCTGTGGGGCCGTCGCGGTCGTACTCGCGCTGCGCCTCCTGCGCCCTCCGCGGTCGGCGCGCGTCCAGCTCGGGTCGGCGCTCGTCGCACTGGTGCTGGTCGGCGTCGTCGCGCCACGGGTCGCGCGACGGGCGGAAGCCCTGCGGCCCCCCATTCTCGACTGGCGCGTCCGCTCGAGCGTGCTCGAGTCCCCCGAGCTGTACCGCGTGCTGAAGAGCCACTCGAACCGACCCGTCGAGAGCGAGATCTTCACGACGACCACGGCCACCAACAAGAACGGAGGTCCGCGCCCCGCTCTCGTCATGACGCCCCCCTCGCGGGTGCGCGTCGAGATCCCGCCCGAGTGGGCCGAACTGGGCGCACGCCTCGACCTGGCCGCGGGTCTCGACGAGGACTCGTGGAAGGAGCTCGGCAAGCGCCGCGGCGTGCGCTTCACCGCCCGCGTCGGTGATGCGACCGTGTTCGAGCGCGTCCTGGTGCACCAGGACTACGCGGGCCCGCCGCTCGAGGAGTCGACCCACGTACGCGAGTGGCACGAGGGGCTCGTCGAGCTCGAAGGCGTCGAGGAGGTCGAACTCGAGGTCGCGCTCACGGACGGCAGCAGCGTCTCGAAGCGCTTCGTCGCGGGCTTCGCGAACCTGTTGATCGAGGTGCCCCACGAGCTGCGCCGCGCGCTCAACTCGCGCCTCGCGCCGTCGCTCGTGTTCGTCGTCATCGACACCATGCGCGCGGACGCCTTCGATCCGGCACTCGATGGCGAGACCCCGAACATGGCGGCCCTGGCCCGCCGCGGTACCAACTTCGAACGGGCCTACTCCGCCAGTTCGTGGACCTGGCCGTCCACCGCGTCGCTGTTGACCGCTCTCACGCCGCTCGAACACGGCGTCGAGGACTCGACGAGCAACTACCTCTCGGAGCGTTGGTCGACGCTGGCCGAACAGCTGCAGGAGAGTGGCTTCGCGACCGGTGCCTGGTCGATGAATCCGCTGGTCTCGCCGGCCAAGAACTTCGATCAGGGTTTCACGACGTTCCACGTGACCGACTGGGAGCGCGCTTCCACGGTGACCGACGACGTCTGTGCGTGGATCGAACAGCACCGGAGCGAACGCTTCTTCCTGTTCCTGCAGTTCACGGATCCGCACGGGCCCTACGACCCACCCACCGAGGTCCGCGAGCTGTACGGCGTCGAGGACCCCCAGGGCTACTCGCACGACGACATGGAACTGCTCATGCGCAAGGGGCGCGAGCGGAACGAGATCGAGCAGGCCCTGTGGCCGCGCTGGGTGGAGCACGCGCACGCGCTGTACGACCTCGAGGTGCACGACGTGGACCGCGCGATCGGTCGGATCGAGGAGACGCTGCGCGCCGCGGGCCTCGACGACCGCACCGTCGTGGTCCTGACGAGCGACCACGGCGAGGAGTTCCTCGAGCACGGCAGCCTCGGTCACGGTCCGCAGCTGTTCGAGGAGTCGATCCACGTGCCGCTGCTCGTCGCGGGTCCCGGCGTGCCCGCGGGCGTCGTGGACGACCGCGTGACACCGAACCGCTTCACCGCGCCGACGCTGCTGCGACTGCTCGGCGTCGAGGCCACCGGCAACCTCGTCGGGCCCGACCTGTTCGAGCGGGCGGGCGAGTACGAGTCGGTCCTCCTGTCCACGGCGATCGGGAACTGGCGCGGGGTCGGACGCCGCGACATCTTCGGGGTCCGCGAGGGCCAGTGGCTCTACCACCTGGGGATCGACCCGAATCGAGAGGGTCGTCGCAACGAGGCCCTGTTCGATCTGAGCGAGAGCCCGATCGCGACCGAGAACTTGGCCCGCGAGGAAGGCACGCGGTCGATCGCCGCGAACTTCCGCGAGCGCGTGGAAGCCTGGATCGAAGCGTCGGCCCTCGTGCGACCGAGTTCGTTCGGTGCCGATGCCACGACGCTCCAGTTCCTGCAGGAGATGGGCTACGCGGGCGTGGTCGAAGCGGGCGAGGACCGCGGATCCGACGGGCAGGAACAGGACGACGATGAAGCGTCCTCCGACGAGAACTCGACGACGCCGCCCCCCCGGGGGGGAGTCGACTCGCCCGCGGGCGCTGGCGGCGGGCACTAGCACCACCGCCGCGCGCCGCGCGCCCGCTCACCGCCGGTCGAATCCGCCGCCGGTGCGCAGCGCCTTGCCGATCAGTCCCGCGAGCCGGGCGTCGTGGACGCCGTGCTCTTCGTCCTCGTCGCCCGCGATCGTCAACGTGTCCTCCAACTGGAGGAGCCGGCCGTCCTCGTGACGCACGCTGACGTCGACGCGCCGCCGCGGGAAGTCGATGTGGATCACGCGCACGGGTACGGTCGCTCCCGTCCGCAGCTCGCGACATCCGGGTTCGAGCGGCGCCAACCCGTCGCGATCCGCGAGCGCGCGCAGTCCCCCGGGGAGGTCGAACCATTGCCCTTTCGGTGCGCGTTCCTGGGCGCGCGCGAGCACCACCGGATTGACTTCGCAGCGCGCGTCGAGCGCGTCGAGCGGATCCGTGAGCAACTGCTTGAGTCCGAGCGAGATCCGCCGCCCGCCGCGGTCGATCCGCAGCACCAGAACCTCGATCGTCGCACCGACCTCCACGTGCTCGGCGGGGTCGCGCACTCGACCGTGGGCGAGGTTCGAGATGTGCACCAGTCCGCGCAGACGCGGCCCCAGATCGACGAAGACACCGAAGGGCACGAGCTTGGCGACGCGCCCACTGACGATGCGGCCCGGTGAGAGGTCCGAGTGGACGAGCCCGCGTTCGCGCTCGCGACTCTTGGCGAGTCGCCGGGAGAGAATGATCCGCTGTCGATGCGCCTCGACCGCCAGGACCTCGCACACCATGCGGTGACCGACGAGGGCACGGGCCTGGACGCGACGACCGAGACCGAGCTGCGAGAACGGCATGAAGGCGTGGAGCTCACCGGCCCGCAGCTCGAGACCGAACGGGTGCGGCGCGAGGACGCGCGCCTCGACCAGGTCACCGACGCAGATCTCGCGCCACGTCTTCAGTGGCAGGACCCCTGGGCGTTCGAGACGCCACAGGCCCTCCTCGGTGCCGCGCAAGGTGTAGCGCTGCCTCGAGCCTTCGCTGGGCGCGTCTTCGCCCTCGGCCAGGCGCAGGACGCCTTGGAAGCGCGGCCCGAACTCCACGAACACGTCGCGGCCGTCGACCCCGACGACGGTGCCTGTGCGCATCTCGAGAGTGTGGGCCCCGCGCGGTCCACCTCCTCCCAGGTCGGCGAGAGGCGTCGCCGCTTCGTCGCCCTCCGGGGCAGGGGTCCGCGACGAGCGCAGAGCACGGCGCAGGAGCGAGCGCAGTTCCGGTTCGATGGGCATGTCCACAATCCCCCCTCGCGAGGAAGGTTAGCGTTGTCGGAGGGCTGCGCGGGAACCGCCGGCCGGAGCCCCCGTCGGAAAGGGTCCCATTCCGCGTTCCAGGCGCCCACGGGCTACACTAGGCGGGCGGAAGCCTTGGATGCGACCCACCCTGCCCACCGTCCTCCTAAGACCCGTGAACGTGAGAAAACACTGCGCCGCCTCCCGGTGCGACGAAACCGAGTGCGCGCCCCCCCCGCGCGTCGCCCCGGACCGGGCCGAGCGCTCGGCGCGGTGCATCGAGGGCTCCCCCACGTCCGCGCGGAGCGCTCCTGGAGCGCCCCTGATTGCGGCTGTATTCGTGACGGCGAGCCTCTTCGCCTCCGCTGCGAACGCACAGACCGTCGCGGCCCTCCCGGGACAGGCCGTCGACCTGTCGCGCACCGCGAGCGGCGATCTCTTGGTCACGACCGAGAACGGTCACGTGATCGAGGTCACGTCCCTCGGGGTCCAGACCGTCCTCGCGAACCCCGGCGACTTCGCGCGCCCCACGATCGCGAGCGTCTCGCTCGGCCCCGGCTCGGCGGCCGTGATCGACGACACGGGTTCGATCTACGAAGTGGGCACCGTGCCCGGCGTCCCGCAGCTCATCTACTCGGACGTCTACATCATCCGCGAGCCCACGGACCTGTCGATCGACGCGAACGGCGACTTCTGGATCGCCTGCAAGACGATCTCGAACAACACGCGCTGCGTCGCTCACGTCAGCTCCGACGGACAGCGTTGGTCGTACTTCTCGGTCGATCGCTCCCCCGCCGCCTCGGCACCGGACGCCCTGAGCGGCGGACTCGTGCTGAGCGACACCGGAGCCGGGCTCATCCTCCTCACGGCCGACGACGACGGCGCGCCCGTCCGCGAAGCCATCGGACCCGCGTCGGGCTTCCAGATCGGCCGCAGGGACGGCGACGTGGCGCTGACGTCCAACGGCGACATCTACGTGGCCTCGAACTTCGACGTCCTGCTGCACGACCGGATGGCCGGGACCACCGGGACGTTCATGACGTTCCCGGGCCCCGTTCGCGGACTGGCGTTCGCACCGGCGTCGACCGGCGGCGGCGACAGTCTGTGGGTCGTCGAGGGCAACGGACTGTCGAACCTGCGCGAGGTGTTGCTCGGAGCCACCGCCGCGAACGACGTGATGACACCGATCTGGCCCGTGCCCGGCACGGGCACCCAGCTCACGACCTACGGCCTGAACGTCAACAGCATCGTCACGGACCGCGACGGGCACCTGCTCGTGGGTGGCGACGTGTTCGGCTCCGTGGTGAAGATCGATCGCATCACCCTGCCCGGACTCGTGACCACCAACGTGGCCGACGGTGCGGACGGTCTGACGTCGCGTATCGAGGGGATGCACCTCGACCGCGACGGGACCATCCACGCGTTGACGCGCTTCGGGGCGATCCACACGGTCACCGAGACCGGCGGCGCGCCGATCGTCGGCATGACCTACACCGACCCGTTCGACCAGATCGTCGTCGGCAAGGACATGTTCATGGACCGGGTCGGCGACGCCTACGTGGCCGCGCGACAAGGCTGGAGCTTCGGCATCGTCGGCCGCCTCACGGCACCCGGGCAGTTCTCGTCGCTGGTGGCCCTGCAGGACACGCGCGGTGTGCTCCCGGACGTCTTCGGCCCGCGCGTCCTCGCGAACGAGTGGAACTCCACCGGCTTCGAGGGGACGGTCGGAGTGGTCGACGAGCAGAGCGGCCTGCTCCTGGATCTGCCGGGCTTCACCGGACTGAACCTCTCCAACCAGGAGAACGTCGGCGACGGCGACATGGTGATGGACGCCACCGGCCGGATCTACGTGGGCTGCGAGGACGAGTTCGCGGTGCGCGTCTGGAATCCCCAGACCGAGCGCGTCAGCCGCATCGGCTCCGGCTACCTCAACCGCGCGAGCGGACTGACCATCTCGCGCTCGACGAACCCGCTGACCAGTTCGACCGGCTTCAGCCTCTACGTCTCGCAGTGGAACCGCCTGCACGAGATCGAAGGGGTCCCGCCGCCCGCACCGCGCATGCTCGACCTCGACGCCCCCGGTGCCGGCAAGGTCCTGGGCTGGGTGCGTCCCGAATGGGGCCGGCCCGTCGCGCTGTGCTACGACCAGGCCGGCGCGCAGCTGGCCGCCGTGACGGACGACCTCAAGCTCGTGGGCCTTCCGCTCGACGGCAGCCCGGCCAGCCTGCTCGCCGATGCGACGTCCGGACTCACGGGCGACCTCACGGCCGTGGCGGCCGATCCGAGCGGCGAACTGCTCGTCGGCAACTCGGACGGGCTGATCTACCGCCTGTCGCCCCTGTCCGGCTACATGGCCTCCTTGGAGTTCGCCGACGGAGCCGACGAGATCGCGAACCTGGTGGACCTCGTGAACGACGCGGGAGCGGGAACCTTCCTCCTCGACGGAGCGACCGACCCGGACGGCGTCTCGCGGCTGTACGAACTCTCGAACGGCGTGCTCGAACCGGTCGCCATCACGTTCAACGGACGCGCGCTCGGACTCGACCCGGTGTCCGGTGACATCTTCGTCGCCCAGGGCGCCACGTCGACCTCCCCGGGCGAGGTGCTTCGCGTGCACATGGCCCCGTCGCCCGCACTCGTCAACCACTGGCCGTCGAACCGCTACACGGCGTTCGACGTGGACGACCTGAGCCGCGGGATCACGTTCGACGGCGACGGCAACCTGCTGCTCGCCTCGGCGCAGACCGGTCGGGTGACCAGCGTCGACCGCGCACTCCAGTCGCCGCAGGTGTTCGCCGGCAACTACGACGAGCCCACCGACCTGGTCGTCGCCCCGGGCCGCGTCGGGATCGCCGGACTGCTGGGAGCGAGCGTCTTCGTGCTCGACGGCTACTGCGTGTACGAGCACGGCATCGACGCCGCCGTTCCGGTGGTTCCGTTCTCGCGCACTCTCGATCCCGACCCGTTCATGGTGCCGGCGATCTACCAGTTCGGTCAGGTCCCGGGCAACTCCATCACGCTCGAGAGTCCGACGGACGCCGGCCTCCCGTTCCTCCTCCTGCCGGGCTCCTTGGGCCAGCTGAACCCGTTCGCCCTGGCGTCGCTCGGCAACGATCCGGGCGACCCGCGCGTGATCGCCCAGGACTTCGACCAGCTGTGGATCGACGCCGCCAGCGGGACCGTGCCCTTCCAGGCCTTCCTCGGTGTGTTCGACGGCGCCGGCGTGCCGATCGTGCCGATCCAGTTCAACGTGCCGAACCAACCGGCGCTCGTGGGACTGGACCTGCCGCTCGACCTGACCTGGGTCAGCCTCGACGCCCTGTCTCCGAACTCCATCCGCACGGTCGGCGGGACGACACAGTTCTTCCTCGGTCTCTAGGGACGCGAGGGGAGCGCTGCTCTCGTGGCAGCTCAGAAAGCACCGGTCCGTCCGCGGATCGGCCTGGATCCGGACAGCTCGACCGCAGGGGAAGAACACTGCCGCCGACCTGTCGACGTACTCGCGTGCTGCGGACGGCGGGTATGATTCTCGCGTGCTGTCCGGCCTGCGCAAGACCGCCAGCCGCGTCCGTTGGAACGTGGTCTGGGACACCTACGACGTCTTCGTGCGCGAGGTCCGCGACGGGGACGACGTGTTCAACGCCCCCGACGGCTACTCGTTCCACTTCGGTACCCGCGACGACGTGCTCGGCTGCGACGTGCACCACACCGAGCTCGACGCCACCGACCGCGCCCACGGAGCGGAGCGCCTCGGTCTCGAGCACCGGGTGGTCGTCGCTCGCTTCGACGGCACGCCCGTGTTCACGATGTGGGTCAATCCGCGCAATCTGAACGTCCCCCACTACGTCAAGCGCCAGCTGCACCCGCACCAGGTCTTCATCTACAAGGCCTTCACCAGCCCCGAGCACCGCGGGCGCAAGCTCTACCAGGCGGGCATGCGCTTCGTCCTCGCCGATCTCGCCGTCCGCGGTCTGACCGAGGTCGTGGGCTATGCGGCGCGCGCGAAGAAGATCTCGCGCGCGGGTCTCGGTCGACTCGACTTCCGCACCGTCGGTTCGTTCAAGGGCTACGGCTACGGACGGCCCACACTCGTCCGCGAGTCGAAGGACCTCGTCCGCGCCTTTCCGATCAAGGTCGCTCGCACCGACCTCGGCCTCACCTGAGCCAGTCCTCCCCACTCGAACACCTGATGGGACCCTTGCGAACGATCGTCCTCCGCTCGACCGGCCTGGCCTGGTGCCTGGGTGGCGCCCTGGCCGCTCGGCACCTCTCGACGGTGAAGCACGTGCGCGAGTTCCAGGCGGTGACCGCGGAACCCGCCGGCGCCGCGGAGCGCATCAGTGCCTGGTTCCAGCGCACGACGGTCGAAACGGTCGGGTTCGGTGTCGTGGCGGCACTCGCCGGACTCGTCGCTCTGGCCCTGGCGCGCGGGGATCGGCGCCGCACCTTCGGCACCTTCTTCTGCCTGGTCGGCGGCCTGTGGGCCTGGGTGCGCCACGGCGCGTACTACGCCGAGGAACTGATCCCTTTCCTGAGCCCGAGCCAGCTCGCGGTGCTCTCGCTCGTCGGTTGGGGTGCGGCCGGTGCCGGCGCACTGGTCGCCGCCGGCATCGCACGCCGCCTGCCCTACGCCAAGGGGGCGAACGAAGCGCTGACCGGACTCGGCGCCGGCCTCGTCGTGGCGCTGGGCTCGGAGCTGTGGCGCGCGTCGGTCGCAGCTCCCGGCGGCAGCCTCAAGTCGGTCACGTCGATCGCGATCCTCGCGGGCGTCGCCCTCCTCGCTCCGCTGGTAGCCGCACCGCTCGGAGCACTCCTGCAACCGCTCCGCTCGCTGTTCCCCGCCTCCGACGGCAGCTCGCGCGCGCACTGGCTCACGGGCCGGGTCCTGCCAGCTCTGGTCGTGCTGACCGTGATCGTCGGAGCGGGTCTGCGAGCATCGACCCCGGCACTGCCGGCCCCGGTCTACCCGCGCCTCGCGAGCGCGCGGCCGGCCCCTGCCGCGGACGACCGCGCGCCGCGCAACGTGGTCTTCGTCCTGATCGACACGCTGCGCGCCGACGCCCTCGGGTGCTACGGCTACGAGCGTCCGACGTCGCCGCGCATCGACGCACTCGCCGCGGCAGGCACGGTCTTCGAGGACGTCTCGAGTCCGGCTCCGTGGACCAAGCCCTCCACCGCATCGGTCCTGACCGGACTGTGGCCCTCGCGCCACGGCGCGCTGAAGCACGGATCACAGCTGCGGACCCCGGAGGGCATGACAACGCTGGCCGAGGAGTTCGCCGGGGCAGGCTTCGCCACTGCCGGCTTCGTGTCGAACCCGAACGTGAAGGCGGACTTCGACTTCGACCGCGGCTTCGACGAGTTCTTCGACAAGCCGGTCGACGACACGACCGCGCAGGCGGCACTGCGTGACTCGATCTTCGGACGCCTCCTCATCGCCGTCACTCGCCACCAGTTCAACTGGAAGTACGCGAACGACATCTTCGCGATGAATCGGCACGTCGAGTCGTGGCTGCGCACCAACGCCGACGAGGACTTCTTCCTCTACGTCCACTACATCGACCCGCACACGCCCTACGCGCCGCCCGCGCGCTGGCGGCGTGAGTTCGCCCAGAACCACGACGGCTTCCCCGTCCACAACGAGCGCCGCCAGTTGGTCGGGCGCGACCTCTACGACGCCGAGGTCCGCACCAGCGACGAGGGGCTGGCGCAGATCCTCGACCTCCTCGACGAACTCGGGATCGCGGACGAGACCCTGATCGCGATCACCTCGGACCACGGTGAGGAGTTCAACGAGAAGGGCATGTTCGAGCACGGGTACTCGATCTACCAGGCCGAGGTGTTCGTGCCCCTGATCCTGAACGGCCCCACGGTGGCCGCCCAGCGCGTCGACGTGCCCGTGAACACGGTCCAGCTCCCGGCGACGCTGCTCGATCTGGCCGGAGTGCGTCCGTCGGGCTCCCCCCCGAACGAACCTCTCGTCTTCGGTGATGCTCCGTCGCTCGGTCCGTGGGCGCGCGGTGGCGCCGCCAGTGAGGGCGCGAAGAACTTCGTCGAGAACGAGTTCAACATGGGCCAGGCGCCCGTTCCGGACTTCATCCACCAGGGGATCCGCGAAGGCTCCTGGAAGCTGATCCTCACGGAGAAGAGTCGTTTCCGACCGATCGACACGTACCCGTTCGAGGAGCTCTACGATCTGGCCACCGATCCGGGCGAGACGCGCAACCTGTTCTACGACGAAGAGCAGGAGGATCGGGTCGAACGGATGATGGGCCGACTCAAGGCGCACCGCACGTTCCTGGAATCGATGGGCCTGCGCGACGGGGCGACCAAGGATCTGAGTGCGGACGAGCTCGAGATGCTTCGTATGCTCGGCTATCTCGAGGACGAGTGACGCCGTGTCACTGTCCTCCACACGTTGCCGGCGCCGAACTCGACCGTGAACCGCACCACTGGCCTGCGCGTCGAACGCGTCGTCGGACTCGACGCACTCGAGCAGCTGACGCCGGAGTGGACCGCGCTCCTCGAACGCTCGGGGCTCGACCCCTTGTGCAACGGACCTGCGTGGGTCCTGAGTCACGCGCGCGCCTTCTGTCCACGGGGCGAGGTGTTCGCGCTGGCGTTCATGAGCAGTGACGAGTTGGTCGGACTCGCCACGTTCAAACGCGAGCCGAAGCGCAGTGCCTTCGCCGCCCGCAGGCTCCAGTTCCTGGCCGACGGCAGCTACGACACCGACTACCAGGACGTGCTCTGCGTCCCCGGCCAGGAAGCGTCGGTGGCGACGGCTCTCCTGGACGCCCTCGCGACGGAGCGGCGCTGCTCGGTCCTCCTGCTCTCGATGGTGCGGGCGGATTCCACCTTCCTGGCCGCGCTGCGAACGGAGTTCGAGCGGCGCGGCCTCCCTGTGCGAGAGACGCGCGAGCTCGCCGGCGCCATGGATCTCGCGGGGACGTTCGACGACTACGTGGGCAGCCTGAAGAAGCGCATGCGCAGCAAGGCACGCCAGGCGCTGCGGCGCGGCGAGGAGGGCGAGCTTCAGTGGTACGCCCCCACCGACGCGCTCGAACCCTGGCTCGCCGAGCTGTGGGACCTGCACGCACAGCGCTGGGAGCGCGCGGGCCACGCCGGTTCGTTCGCGGACGAGCGCCGACGCGCCTGGTACCGCGACCTCCTTCCACGCGAGGCGGCCGCCGGAACCTTGGCTCTCGCTCGGCTGCGCCGCGACGGACGCACGATCGCGGTGCAGTACGGGCTCGTTCGCGCGGCGACCTACTACCAGGTCCAGGAGGGCTACGACCCAGAACTCGAGTCCGAGCGCCCGGGTTCACAGCTGCGCGCCCTGATGATCCGCGCGCTGCTCGAGCGCGGCGTGCGTCGCTACGACTTCATGGAAGGCTTCACGCGCCACAAGGCCGACTGGGGAGCACTCGAGGTGGAGTGCCGCACGCTGTCGAGCCCCCTCCCGGGTCGCCCACTCGCGCGCCTCGTGTTCGCGGCCAAGAACGCCGTCGATCGCTACCGCGGCGCCAGCTCGTCGTAGAGGCCCGAGTAGGACAGGGCGCGTCCACGAAGTTCGCCGAAGAAGAAGTCCAGGTAGCGCCGCGAGCGATCCAGGAAGGCGTCGCGCTCGGCCACGGTCCGCGCGTACTCGGTGCAGCCGGCGGTGACGGTCGGCGAGTGGAAGTAGAACGTGAACGTCCGCTGTCCGCGACCGTGCAGGGCGCGCGTCAGTCGAACCATGTCGGACAGTTCGTGGCCCTCCGGCGACAGCCGCGAGCGCTCGAGCAGGTGGAGGCGCGAGAACACGGCACCGACCTTCAGGCGTTCGAGCGTGCGGCGGCGCACGAGCGGGTAGAGCGAAGGACCGCCGCGGCGCAGTCCACCCAGGTACGCCCCGGTCACGGGCACCTCGAGCAGCCGCTCGGTGCCCTCGATCCAGAAGGGAGCGGCCCCCACGCCGGCGAAGTCCGGTCCGCCCTCGCTCCAGTAGTTGAACGGCGGCGCGGCGCTCGCGTCGATCTTGAAGCCCAGACGCTCGAGATGCCCGAAGGTGTGCGCCGCGACGCCGAAGCGACCGGCCTGGTAGACCAGCGGTCGCATCCCGGTCGTGGCTTCGATCTTCTCGACCAGCGCCGCCAGCTTTCGGAACTCGAGCTCGGGGTCCAGGTTCCCTGGGAACGAGTTGCGATCACCGACCGACTCGTCGTGCGGCGGATTGACCCACGGGTGCAGGTGCGCGCCGACCTCGGCCGACCCCTCCTCGATCCACGGACGGAACGCGTCGCCGCGCTGCTCCGCGACCGGGTAGTCCAGGGCGTAGGTCGGCACGACGCCGTACTCGCGCAGGACGTCGTGGATGAGGTGCAGGTCGTCGATCGCGCGCGTCGACGTCTGGGCGCGCGAGAACGGAGCGCTCCAGTCGAACTCCTCCTCCGTGGCGATCAGCGCCAGGAGCACCGGACCGCCCAAGCGCTCGGTCGCGGCGGGCTGGCCACGGAACTTCAGCGCACGGCACGCGTGGTTCTTGGGAGTCACGGAGAGGCGAGGCGCGAGCGGCCCGGAACGATGGACGCGGACCTTGTTCGGGTCGAAGGAACGGACGGGTCCGAGGAGAACGAGCAGGAGTCGACCCCCCGCAGGCCCTCGATTCTATCTCACGAGTCCGCCCCAGCGCTCCACCGCACGGGCGCCGTCGATCGTCCGCGCCCCTCGCAGCGTCAGCGCCAGAGCAGTGGCGAGGTCGAGCGCCCAGAGCTCCTCGACACGGAGGTCGCGCGGCTGGGCTCGCACTGCGGCCAGCGCACGGACGACGTCCTCGGGCGTGGCCTCGCCCTCGGGGAGCCAGCCGCATCCGTCCGTCGCGCGGACCGAGCGCCCCTCCCACAGCTCCGCGAGGACGTGGACGAGTTCCGCCATCGCGTGGCCTCGGAGATCGCCGCCGGACGCGCTCGCGGACCAGCCGCGCCTGTGGCAGTGGACCGCGGCGTAGAGCGCGGCTGCTGGGAGCGCCCCCTCGTCGCACAGGAAGAGCGGCTCGCCCCGACCGCGCAGACCGTCGACGACCGCCTCGCGCAGCACGGCGAGCGTCGCCGCGTCGGTGCCCGAGGCACCGCCGCGGATCGAATCCTGATCGGACACGCGCGGAACCCGCTCAGACGCGGGAGATGAGCACCCAGTTGGTACAGGTGACGCTGTCGCGGAACAGGTGCACCTTCACGTTCGTCGGCTGCATCCGATAGGTGAACGTGTACGGGAACAGGTGGTTGAGCCGATTCTCGGCGAGACCGCGCTCGAACAGGCCGCGGAAGAGTGCGTTGTTCGTGCACGGCGCGATGTCGCGGAAGAAGTGCCTGCCGATCGCGTCCTCGCTCGCCAGGCCGGTCAGACGCGACTCGTAGCGGTTGTAGCTCTCGACGAAACCGTGGTCGTCGATCTTGACGACGCCGAACTCGAGTTCGTCGAGTTCGGCGTCGCTCATGTCCGCCAGTAGACCGAGCGCGGGTGAGATCCGCAGCTCCTCGCGCTCGGCCATGCGAGCGGCGTGCTCGTGGAGCGTTTCGTAGATGGAGCTCATGGCTTCGGTCGGGTACGAGCGGGCTCGATCAGCCGTTGTTGCACTCGAGCTTCCACTGACCGCCGTGGAGGCGACCGGTGAACGTCACCTTCGAGTTGGTGAACACGTCGCCGAGCTGCTCGGCCATCGTGCGCAGGTCGTTGGCGACGGTGAAGGCGTCCTGGACGGTCTCGGACGAGGTCACGTTCGAGGAAACGTCGTTGGCCATGTCGATGGCGTCGTCGATGGCGTTCTCGACTTCGAAGTCTTGGTCTTGCATGGGATCGTGGGGTCGGTGGTTGTTGGAGCGGAAGTTTCGGAG
Source organism: Rohdeia mirabilis (assembly GCA_007750655.1). Lineage (GTDB taxonomy): Bacteria > Planctomycetota > UBA1135 > UBA1135 > Rohdeia > Rohdeia mirabilis. The sequence goes on along the minus strand of CP036290.1, from coordinate 2,066,838 downwards.
CACGTCCTTGGCCTCTTCGAGCGAGCCCGCGTCGACGGACAGGAGGAAAGCCTCCCGTTCGGCGACGAGCTGGGCGAGCTGGATGCGCAGGTCATCCGTCTCGTCCAGTCCGGGCAAGTCGTCGTTGGCCACCTCGAGGTCGGCGATCCGAGCGTTCAGATCGTCGATCAAGCTGAGGATGTCGTCCGTACTGGACGAGCCGAGCTCTTCTTCGAGGCGCTGCTTCTCCGCGTACAGGACGCAGAGCTGCGCCTCCACGCTGCTCATCTCGAGTTCGTGTCGTTCGGTCATGTGGGGAGCCGGGGAGCGATTGGTTGGAGAGCGCTTCCCGACGCCCCTTCGTCGATGCGCCGAGCCCCCGCGACTGAGCCAAAGCCGAAGAAAACGCGAGCGGGACCGAGCGTTCGGGCTCGGACCGGGCGAGCGCACGGGAGACCGGAACTCCCCGCCAGATTTGGCTCATCCCCCCGCCGCGGGTGCCGATGACACGGTTCGCCCCTCCCCTGTCACTCCCCAATGACCCCCATCCTCCTCGGGACACTCACCCTGGCCACCCTGGCCCTCGGCGGTGCGTTCGGTGCCCTCGTCACCGCACGGATCGAGCGCCGCCGTCGTGAGGCCGACCTCGACCAGGCCGTGCTCGAGCTGCTCGGCGACGTGGAGGAACGGCTGGGCGCACTGATCGGCGCCCTGCCACTCGGTGCGTCCGGGGACGGGGGCGCCCCCGGCCCCGCAGGCGACCTGCTCGAAGCCGAGGGCGACGACGATCTCGCCGAAGTGGCCGAAGGCGCGGCACCAGAGCTGCTCGAGGACGCGGAACTGAGCGAGGCTCCGTCGATCGGGGAGCTCCTGGCGCGCATCGACGAGCGCATCGCCGGCCTCGAGCGCAGCACCCCCTGGCCCGAGGAGCGCCTCGTCGAGGCCCTCGACGCCTTGTCCCGTCCGACCTCGCCGTCCCGGACGAAGAAGGTCGACGGAGCGGGCGACACCGACTTCGACACCGACTTCGACACCGACTTCGACACCGACTTCGAAGAACCTGAGGTGTCGGGTGCGGCGCTGTTCGACGAGCCGGAGGACGCGGACGTCCTGCTCGCCGAAGTGGACGGGGTCGACGGCGACGAACCGCTCGCGCCCTTCGACGAGGACGGGGACGTCGATGCGCTCGTCGCGAGCCTCCTGGAGCAGGACGCGTCGGGCGAGACGCCCGCGTTCGACGCGCAGGACTCGGACGCGCTGGACGAGTTCGAGACGACCGAGTCCGAGTCGGTCGCTGCAGTCGAAACGCACGAAGCGATCGAGGCGATCGAGGCGATCGAGACGATCGAGACGATCGAGACGAGCGAGACGATCGAGGCGATCGAGACGAGCGAGACGATCGAGGCGATCGAGACGATCGAGACGATCGAGACGATCGAGGCGATCGAGGCGATCGAGGCGATCGAGGCGATCGAGGCGATCGAGGCGATCGAGGCGATCGAGGCGATCGAGGCGATCGAGGCGATCGAGGCGATCGAGGCGATCGAGTCGATCGAGTCGATCGAGGCGATCGAGGCGATCGAGTCGATCGAGTCGATCCCGCTGGACGACGCTCTCGAGCCGGACGCCGGCGACGGGGCCGAGACCACCAGCGACGTCCTCGTCGCGTCCGACCAGCCTCTCACCGAGATGGACACCGTCTCGGACGTGGCCCAGGAGGATCCGACCGACGACGTCGCGCTCGACGGGTCGACAAGGGGCGAGTCGGACCACCCGATCGGGCCCGCACCGGTCGCCACCGCCACGGACAGCACTGCCCCGAAGGACGCCTCCGCAGCGCTCGAGCAGGCGCTCGATACCGAAGCCACGCCCACCGCTCTGGACTCGGCACAGGCCGACGACGTGCGAGCGGAACTCGACGCCGATGGGGCCATCCCGTCGAGCGACGACCCGCTGGCCGCGGACGTCGCGGAGCCGCCCGTGGCCAGCACGGATCCCGCTTCCAGCGCGGCGCAGGACGTCGACACGAACGACGACACGAACGACGCCGAGGCCCTCGAGCCCGAGCCGCTCGCCGCTGTCGAGGTGCTCGAAGGGGCCGGCGCGGACGCCGAGGGGTCCGCACGGGATCGCGCCGAACAGCGCGCCGTACTCGACCTCGACGTCGAAGCCGCTCAGGGGCTTCTGCCGTCGTCCGACGCCGCGGACCAGCGGCCGACGTTCGACTCCCAGGGACTCGAGGACCGCGCCGCAGGGCGGGCGCCGCAGGCGAGCACCGCTGCGAGCAAGGGATCCCTGGGGACCGCCCACGACGCGGTCACCGCCGTGACCCGGCTGACGCGCCGGCTGCAGATCAAGGGCATCGACCGCGCGACGCGGGAACGGCTGCTCGCGGAGCTCGAGACCGCCCTCGAGCGCTTCCGCCACTGATCCCCAAGAGCGCTCGACGCGTGGCGCGCTCGCACGAGCACGCTCGCGACGCGATCGGCGGCGCGACTCGGCGGCGGAGACGCCGACGCAGTGACATCGCCACGGTGGCCGTGTGCCTCTGCGCGACCGCGGTAGGCGCTCGCCCCGTGGAATGCGTTCGAAGCACCCGTCGCGGGCCTCCGCTGCGGGACCTGGATGCACGAGCGAGGGGCACCGATCCACGGCCCGTGGATCGGTGCCCCTCGCGCGGGCGACGCCCGAGGGCGCCGGTGGGACCACGCCCCCGGATCACGGTGCGCTCGTGCGATCGAGCACCCGTGGGCCGGCGGCTCTGGTCAGTTGCTGCCTGGCAGGCGTCCCGCCCAGTCCGCGACCTCGAGTCCGACCACCGCGAAGGGCGAGAAGGGCGGGAGGTTCGCGAAGTTGTTGAAAGCGGTGTCGTAGTTCCAGACGCGCTTCGGCGCCTGGTAGCGATCGTCGCCGTAGATCCACTCGCCGTCGCACAGCACGCTCTGCCACGGACAGACCAGCGACCCCGTGATCTCGGCCGTCTTGTTGCTCCACTTCTCGTGGAAGCGCGGCAGGTTCTCGAGTCCACCGTTGTAGGTGTTCGTCGCCTTGTCGCTCTCCTGGTTGCCCGTGATGATCCCCATGTTCCAGGTCGTGTCGTCGGCGGAAGGCAGGTTGCCCTTCGTCTTCGAGTTGTCCCAGGCGTTCGAGAGCAGGTTGACGGCATCGCCGACCACGGATGCGCCCTTCTTGGCCACCGTGTTGTAGTCGCCCTGGACGTACACCGCGCCTTGCGAGACCGCGGTCAGAGGACCGGCGAGTTCGCTGCCGTTCTTGAGCAGCAGTCCCCCACACTTCACACCGCCGTCGGCGTCCAGGTCCGCTGCGTACAAAAGACCGTTGTAGGGGAAGTAGCCCGAGCTGTTCAGCAGGTCCACGTCCACGACCGCCACCTGAACCTCGGCGCCGGTGTCACCGATGTCCTGACGCGCGTCGTAGATCATGTCGGTCGAGACGGCGCCCGTGGCCGCGATCGCCGTCGTGATGTCGTTCCCCGCGTAGTCGTAGGCCTTCCAGGAATCGTCGGGCTGGACCATGATCGTCAGGCCCGCGGACTCGTGGAAGAAGCCAGGGCCGTGCGTGCCCGTACCGGGGCCACCGGCCGCCGGAACGATCAGGCCCGTGCCGCTGTCGATCTCGTAGTCGCCTCCGGTCGCCTCTTCGTAGGCGCTGATGGACTCGATCTCCGGCGTGATGGCCTCACCGATGCCGTGCTCGCCCGTCAGAACGGTGTAGCCCGTCGTCCCGGTGTAGCCCGACGGCGAGCCCCAGTTGTCCAGGGCACCCGCGAGGAACGGCAGGAAGTCTCCGACATCGTCGAAGTCCCCGTCGCCGTTGGCGTCGTGACCGGTCGTGAAGTTGCTGTCGTAGCCACTCGTGTTGGTGATGCCGATCGCGGTCAACTCGCCCTTCGTGGCCATGTCGACGTAGGTCTCGGGCTCGGACGGATCGAACGGGTTCTCGACGTAGCGGCGGATCTCCACCGTGCCGTTCGAGGCCGCCAGGTTCGTCTTGCGCCCGCGATACACGTCGCCGTTCGCACGCAGGTAGTTCGTGTTCATCGTCAGCGTGCTACCGTTGGGGCTCATGTAGATGTCCCCGTTGCTGTGCACGCGACCACCGATCTCCATGTTCGGACCGTTGCTGATCTCGAGGTCGTCCGTGTAGAAGACCGCGAACTGGAAGACGGGCGTCGCCGCCGCCGCGACCAACATGCTGCGCACCGAGACGCTGTCGCCGATCGTCGCCTGGGCGGTGATCTCGAGCGGCAGGTAGTACGTCAGCGTTCCGGTCGCGTCCCAGCTCGGCACGATCTCGACCAGGTCGATCGACTTCACCCAGTAGGTGTGGTCGACGCCGTCGATCTCGGTCGTGTACTCGATGTGCTTTCCGGCCGGGAAGAAGTCGTCCCACTCCCAGTTGGCGAGCTTGGTCTGCACCTCGCGCTTGGCGGACTGCAGGATGCCACGCGCCAGGTACTCGGCTTCGGTCTCGTAGCGAGCCGTCTGGCTGGCGCGGTCCTGGGACGACGCCAGCACGACGCTGACGGCGACCAGTGCGCCCGTGGTGAACATCGTGATCACGGCCGAAGCCATGGCGAGACCGGCCCGTTCGCGGTTCGAATCAGGCGGCCAGGTCGAGAGATGTTTTCGAACGATCATGTGGACGCTCCGTTGCGCATGCGCACGGTTGTTTCCGCGCGGTACCTGTAGGCGTGCCCGTTGTCGTCGAACAGCATCAGGTGCAGTTCGACGCGTACGGCATCGAGGGGGATCTGGAATCCGGTGTCCTGTGAGTTCAGGAATCGGACTCGTTCGACCCCGCGCGCCACGATGCGCTCCGAGGTGTTGCCCTGCCGACGGATCAGGACGTTGTCGCCCGAGAGATCCGTTTCGAGGGTGTAGGAGATCGGCTGAGCATCGTCCCAGACGAGCTGGCCGTCGACGATGTCGGCGATGTCGGGCACGCCGTCCCCGTCCACGTCGGCGGGGTGCAGCATGACGATCTCGCGGTTCACGCCGAAGTCGTCGCGACCGGCCTTCGAGTTCTCGAGCGCCGGGTCGTGTGCGATGAGGTCGTAGGTGTCGTAGTCCGGATCGATCGCGCCGTCGTCGAAGAGCAGCGGGTACGAACGTCCGCCGGCGGAGATCAGACCCGAGTAGGACAGGTCGTCGACGATCGAGTCGATGGCTCGACGCGCGTACTCCTGGGCGCGATCCTCGACCCGTGCGTTGAGAGCTCCGGACCTCATCGATCCGAGCGTCTCCACGATCGTGCCGGTGAAGAGCAGGAGAACGAGGCTGCTGATGGAGAGCTCCAGCACCGTGAATCCGGACCGCGGTCCGCAGCGGCGGCGGCCGAAGGGCCAGCGCAGCGCGGCGTCGTTCGCGGCGCGCACGTTCCCGGCGTTCGCAGGTCCGCTGTGCGCCAGTGCGTCGTTCGTTCGCTTCATTGGCTCAGTGCGGTCACGAGTTGCAGGTCGCGCTCGCGGCCCTCGAAGTCGACCCAGGTGCACTCGAGAGCGATCTGGAGGATCGGCGGCACCACACCGCCGACCGTGTAGTTGGGATAGCGCGTGACGATCGTCTGACCCGTCAGGTGCAGATCCTCGAAGGCCGCGATCGACTGATCGGGCAGGTACGGGCTCTGTGGATGCTCCACCAGGAACTCGGGAGTCCTCGTCAAGAGATCCTCCATCGCCGCCCGCAGATCGGCGCTCGCCGTCTGCGTCTCACGACTGGAGCGCATGAGCTCCATGGAGCCCACTTGGCTCGAGAATGCCGCCATCACGCCCACCGTCAGGATGGACATGGCGAACATCAACTCGAGCAGACTGAATCCGGCTCGCGAACGAGCCCTTCCCCGGTTCCTCATCTCAGTAGTCGGAGCCTTCCCGCTCCGGCCGGGCGCGGCCCGGTCACGTTCGGACCGTGCGCGGTCCTGCGTCCTCCCACTCGGCGTCCGCTCGGACGTCCCCCCGAGAAAGAGGCAAGGCCCTGGATCGACCGCTGGCGGAGCGCGTCTTGAGGACGCGTGGACGATCCGCACCCGCGCGGCGGTCCGCGTCCACAAATCCGGCGCCTGCCGGCCGTTGGGACCCGGAGCCTCGGGCTCAGCCCGCCAGGCGTTCGGCCGAGTCCTGCACGAACAGGCGCTGGACGGTCGTCACCATCTCGTCCAGGTTCACCGGCGAGGCGAGGAACTCCTGGGCGCCGACGTTGTAGGCCTCTTCGCGGTAGCTGCGGCCGCGGTAGATGCCCGAGAAGATCACCAGGGGCAGCTGCGCCGCGTCCGCGTGCTTGCGCACCTCGGCGCAGAGCTGGAACCCGTTCATGCCTTCGACGAGAACGTCGGTCAGGACCATGTCGGGCCGGTTCTGACTGATGGCGCGCAGGGCTTCCGTCGCGCTGGCGAGCGCGATCACCTTGTAGCCCGCGATCTCCAGGTACTGGACGCGGGGGGTCGGGCTGGCTTGGACGTCGTGGACGAACAGAAGGGTCTTCATGGTCGAGGGTCGGGTCGCGAGCGCTCGCTCAGAGCGTCTGGATGAGGATCGGGAGGATCTCCTCGACGGTCGTCAGTCCCTGTTTGCACTTGCGGACGGCGTCCTCGGCGAGCGTCAGCACGCCCGCGTCACGCATGACGTCGCGCACTTCGTCGGTGCGTCCCTGGCGTCGGATGACGTCGCCCAGCTCCTTGTTGACGACCATGACCTCGTAGAGGGCCACGCGGCCGCGATAGCCCGTTCCGGAGCAGTACTCACAGCCGGACCCCCTGCTGTAGGTGAAGTCCGACGTCACCAGCTTGGTCTGCTTGAGCAGGTCCATGTGGATGTCGCTCGGCCGGATCTCCTCGGAGCACTGCTCGCACACGCGGCGCACCAGGCGTTGGGCCACGACACCGCGCATGGCGTCGGCCAGGACGAACGGTTCGACCTCGAGGTCCATGAGGCGCAGGATCGTCTCGGCGGTTCCCAGCGTGTGCAGCGTGGACAGCACGAGGTGACCTGTCATCGAGGCCTCGATCGCGATGTGCGCTGTCTCCTGATCTCGGATCTCCCCCACCAGCACCACGTCCGGGTCCTGGCGCAGGATGGACCGCAGACCGCGCGCGAACGTCATGCCGCTGCGCGCGTCGGCGTTGATCTGCGTGGCGCCCTCGAGGTGGTTCTCGACCGGATCCTCGAGCGTGATCAGCTTGCGGTCGGGTGTGTTCAGTTCCTGCAGCAGCGCGTACAGCGTGGTCGTCTTGCCCGATCCCGTGGGTCCGGTCGCGACCGCGAAGCCGTCCTTGTTGCTGATCATGCGGCGCAGGTCCTTCACCTCGCGCTCGCCGAATCCGAGGCTGTCGATGCCTCGCAGCTTGCGACCGCCGTCGAGGATCCGGATGACCGCGACCTCGCCGTACATGCAGGGCGACGTCGCCACGCGCAGGTCGACGCGGTTGCCGCTCAGTTCGAGCTGGGCGCGACCGTCCTGGGGCAGACGGCGCTGGGCGATGTCCATGTTGGCCATCACCTTGATCCGCGCGATGACGCCGCGCGACCAGGCACGCGGGACCGACAGCTTGTGGATCAGTCCGCCGTCGATGCGGAAGCGGATCACGAGTTCGTCGCGGTGCGTCTCGAAGTGGATGTCGCTCGCGCCGTTGGCGAACGCTTGATCGATCGTGTTCTGGACCAGGCGCACGACCTGTTCACCGGAGACCTCGTCGACGTCGAGATCCTCCTCGTCGGCGATGTCGTGGATCTCGGTGACCTCGCCCGAGGTCTCGAAGATCGCTTCCTGACAGCGGCGGATGTCGTCGGGCTCGGCGTGGACCGCGAAGATCCGCGTCTTCAGAAGGCGCGAGATCTCGTCGAGGATCGGCAGTTCGGTGGGGTCCTCGAGGGCCACCGTCGTGATGCCGGCGATGCGGTTGAAGGCGATCGCGCCGAACTCGCGGCTGCGTTCGTCGTCCAACTCGTGAGCGATCGACAGGTCCACGATCCCGGGCGTCAGCTTGACCCACTGGATCTTGCCCTGGCGGCGCAGAGCTGCGGAGATCTCGGCCTCGGAGGCGAGCTCGAGTTCGACCAGTGCCTGGCCCAGCTTCACGCCCTTCTCGCGGCGGTGCGCCAGGGCTCGATCGAGTCCGGCCTGGTCGATGACGTCCTGCTCGATCAGGATCTCGCCGAGCGGGCGATGGTTCGTGGCGTTGTCGGAGGGTCGCACGTGGAGGGGCTCTGGTCGGGGCTCGGCGCAAAGCTGGCGCCACGGGTCCGATCGACCGCCGAGGCCCCCGAGTTGACTCCCCCGCCCCTGGGCCCGGGCCCCTGCTCGCTCCTGGGAACCCCACCGTCCGAAGTGCCCTGGCGCCCGCGCTGATGGCCCGCCGACCCGCCGTCAGCCCGCCGCGAGGATCTCCTCGGCGATCGCGAGGTGGTGCCAGCCGTGGATGCCCGCGAAGCGGATCCAGTGGCCGGCCCCGAGCACCCCCAGATCGGCGTGCCGCACGCCACCGCGGGCGCGAGCGATGCGCGGCAGGTCGTCCCGCACGGCGCGCAGCTCGCTCTGGTTCGAATCGAAGGTGTCCCAGACGATCGCAGGGTTCGAGCGGGCCGGCGGCGTGACGGCGCGCGGCGGCGTCCCCAGCCCGCGCGGCATCGCTCCGACGGGCAGGACCAGGGCGCCGACCAGGCCGACCTCGGGGCGCTCGACGACGAAGCTGCTGGTGCCGTCGGCGATCAGTCGCACGTTGCGCAGCGCGAGCTCGTTGGCGAGGCAGACGTGGAACAGGTGCTGCCCGGCGGACCAGGCCGAGACGCCTGCGTGCACGGCGAAGAGCTCGTCGGTCGGAACGTCGCGCAGCCCGGCCGCGGCGTCGTAGAAGGCTGCGAGCCACTCGCAGTCGGCCTCGAGATCGAGCAGCTCACGCGGCTGACCGCGGCGCCGCCAGACGGGGATCCCGAGCGGCCCTTCGAGCACGGCGACGTCGGTGGACCGGAACGGATCGTGGGAACACATGGCGCGGCGGGTGGATGGAGTCGTGCGGTGGGTGGCGTTCCGAGCGTGGCTCGCGAACTCGACCGTCAGACGAAGAGCGCGGTCTGCAGCTCGCGCCGGTACTCGTGCACCAGGTCGCTGTCGGCCCCCAGCGCGTCGAAGACCTCGAGCATCGCGACGCGCGCTGAGCCCTCGCCGAACGTCCGGTCGACGTGGATGGTGTCCATGAGCATGCGCAGCGCTTCCGCGTGGCGCCCCGCGGCGGCGAGCGCTCGTCCCAGCGTGACGCGCGCTGCCAGATCGTCCGGCGCGGCCTCGACCGCGGCGACGAGGGCGGCGAGTTCGCTGTCGTCCGCGCGCTCGGCTCCCAGGTGGAGCTTGGCGCGCAGGGCGCGGCCGCGCTCCGACTCCTGCACGGAGGGCGCGAGCTCGTCGAGGATCGCCAGCGCGCCCGCGGTATCGCCCCGTTCGGCGACGACGGCCGACAGCATGAGGCCCACGTCGCCGGCGCTCTCGGCGGCACTCGGTCCGGTCTCGCCCGCGAGGCGCGCGGCGCCTTCGCGCAGGCAGCGCTCCGCCCCGTCGAGATCGCCCTGTTCCAGCGCTCGCTTGGCCGACGTCAGCGCGACGTCCTCCACGGGACCCGCGCCGATGCCGTGGTGCGCGAGGAAGCGCCGCAGTTCGGCCTCGGGCAGGGCGCCCGAGAACTCGTCCACGAGCTGTCCTCCGATCACCAACTTGCACGTGGGCAGCGACTGGATCCCGAGACTCGCGGCCAGCTGCTGCTCGACGTCGGTGTCGATCTTGACCAGCGTGAACGCGCCGTCGAACTCGATCGCCAGCTTCTCGAGGATCGGTCCCAGGGCCTTGCACGGTCCGCACCAGGTCGCCCAGAAGTCCACCAGGACCGGGGCCGCGTGCGAGGCTTCGATGGCCACCTGCATGAAGTTGGCGGCGCTGCCTTCGACGATCCATTTCGAGTCGCTCATGCCGGGAGGATAGGCCGGATCGACGGTCGAGAGCAGGCCCTCGTGGCGGCTTTGCACCGGGCGAGTCGCGAGATCCCCCATCGCTCGGTCGCGACGGGCTGCGATACTGCCGCGATGAAGGTCCCCGCTCCCCTCGTCGCCCAGCAGCGCGTGCTGATGGGCCCCGGTCCGTCGCCCGTCCCGCCCTCCGTCCTGGCCGCCCTCGCCCTGCCGACCATCGGCCACCTCGACCCCGAGTTCCTGCGGGTCATGGACGAGGTGCGCAGCATGCTGCAGACGATCGCCGGCGCCCGCTCGGGCCGCGCGACGGCCATCTCCGCCACGGGCTCGGCGGGCATGGAGACCTGCCTGGTCAACCTGCTCGAACGCGGCGATCGGGCGCTCGTCGTGCGCGCCGGCGTGTTCGGTACGCGCATGGCCGAGGTGGCGCGCCGCGCGGGTGCCGAGGTCGACACCTTCGACGTGCCGTGGGGCGAGAGCTTCGACGTGGCCGACCTGCGCGCCTTCGCGGCCGATCGCTCCTACCGCATCGTCGCCTGCGTCCACGCCGAGACGTCGACCGGCGTCCTGCAGCCGCTCGAAGGCCTGCGCGAACTGGCCGACGACCTCGGGGCGCTGCTCGTGGTCGACGCCGTGACGAGCCTCGGCGGCGTCCCGGTCGAAGTCACCGAACAGGGCATCGACGCGCTCTACTCGGGCACGCAGAAGTGCCTCTCCTGCCCGCCGGGGTTGTCGCCCGTGGTCCTCTCGGACGCGGCACTCGAACGGGTGGCCGCGCGCACGACGCCGGTGCAGAGCTGGTACCTCGACCTCTCGTTGATCGAAGCCTACTGGGGCGGCGAGCGTGCCTACCACCACACGGCGCCGATCAACATGCTCTTCGGGCTGCACGAAGCGCTGCGGCTGTGTCTCGAGGAAGGCCTCGAAGCGCGCTATGCACGACACGCGCGGATGGCGCGCGGCCTGTGGGCCGGGCTCGAGGCGCTCGATCTGGCGCCGCGCGTCGTCCCCGAGCGCCGCTTGCCCCAACTGACGACCGTCGCGGTCCCGGACGGCGTCGACGAAGCCGCGCTACGCCGCCGCCTGTTGAACGAGTTCGACCTGGAACTCGGCGGCGGGCTCGGGCCGATGAAGGGGACCACCTGGCGCATCGGTCTCATGGGCGCGGGAGCCACGGAGCGCCACGTCCACCTGTGCCTCGACGCGCTCGCGAAGGTCCTGGAACGCGACGCGCGCGCCGCGACCGAAGCCGCGGCGCGCGCGCTCGCCGAGTGAAGGCCGTGGTGGCACCGCCGCCGCGGTGTCACCGAACGCGCGGCCGACTCGTCGCTCAGACGCGAATCGTCTTCGGGTCCCAGTCCGGACCGCGCAACGGCATCTCCTGGAAGCGCGGTCCGATCCCGAACGTGTTGAGCTCGGCCGGGTACGTGGTCTTCGCGATCGTCGACACGACACCGCGCGCCTCGAGCTGGGCGGGAAGTCGCGTCGCGCAGGCCTCGAGGTAGCGGTGCACGTAGTGCGGGCGCGCCAGGTAGGCCTTGTTGTAGCCACACAGGAACAGCGCGAAGTCGTCGGGGAACTGGCGCACGTAGCGCAGGACGGCCTCGGTGATCTGCGGGTAGAGCCACGAGAAGAAGTCGTCGACGACGACGACGCCCTGGGGCGCGAGCAGTTGGTTCGCGAGTGCGAGATCGTTCGTCACCGCGCGCGCCGTGTGCTCGCCATCGATGTGGATGAAGCGGTGACGACCGAACTCCTCGGCGACGAGCGGGCTGACGTTCAGGTCGCGCGAGTCGCCGGCGATGGTCGTGAACTCGACTCCCGGCTCGGGCCGAGCCGCGCCGAGCGCACGTTGGATGGGCTCGATCTTCAGGTCGAGATCGGCCAGGTGAACGGTCTCGCCCGGACGCGCGTGCATGGCGGTGAGGGCGGCCGACTTGCCCTCCCAGACGCCGATCTCGAGCATGTTCCCGCGCACGCCATCGGCAGCCTGGAACTCGAGCAGACTGTCCCAGATGGCAGCGGACTCGCGGCTGAACCAGCCGTCGATCGAGCCGTGGATCTGCATGTAGCGCTCGAAGCGGGTGACTCCCGTGGCGCTGGATCGGTCGGGGGCGGGGGCGGTCGAGACGGACTGGTTCATGGGGCTCGTGGGCTGGCGGACACACGATCCGCACAGCTCGCCTCTCGGACGATCGCGGACGGCGGTTGAGCCCCGCCTCCCGCCCCACGTCCAGTCCTCCCAGCTCAGGGGCGCTCGAAGACGACGCGGCCCCGTTCGTCGCGCATCCGCAGGCCCGGCGCGTCGGTGGTCGACAGCCCCAGCGAGACGTGCTCGATCCCCTCGCGTCCGCCGAGGAACAGCCCAGGACGGCCGTCCTCGAGGACGTGCAGCTCCACCACCCGTCCCGTCGCCGGATCGACGACGCGCACCCGCGTCGCGCCCATCGGATCGATGCCCGCCTCGAGCACGGGACGCCCTTCGCGATCGGCGAGACGCACGAGCGGCGCGCCCTCCTCCCCCACGCCGACGTAGGCGCGCGGACGTCCGCGGCGGTCGCTCAGCATCAAGCGCGACTCGCCCTCGGCGGTGAGGAACAGTTCGGAGCGCGCGGTGCCGACGGCGTCGTACAGACCCAGGCCGCACGATCCACCCTTGCGCGTCCCGAGCCACACGCGGCGACGGCCGGCCTCGTCGGTCAGGACGAGCTCGCGCAGGGGTTCGGGTTCCGGCGCGACCAGGGGCTCCTCGTCGTCCGCCGGCTCCGACGCGGGTGCGGGTTCGGCACCCTCGGTCTCGGCTTCGTCCTCGAGCCCGTCCGCGGGCGGGACGGGCTCCTGCACGGCGCCGAAGAACGGCGCGAAGCCGCCCAGGGTCACGACCGCGAGCGCGGCCAGCGAACCGACGGCGCACAGGCGCGCGCGTCGCGCACCGGTCTCGAGCCGGGCCAGTCGCGACTCGAGCGCGCGCAGGACGAGGGTCGGGTCGGACGGATCCGAAGCGACGGTTCGACGGGTGGACTGATTCATGGTTCGGCTGCGCACGGAGCGCGGGACGGATGGTGTTCGCAGAAGGACGCGGTGCGCTCGTGGGCTCGGGCGAAGCGCGCGCCGGGGTTCGTGATGCGGTGGCCGAGCGGCCGCGCGACGGCACTCACCACGCGGCGCCGTTCAGCTCGTCGCGGGAACGGGCCGGCGCCAGCCACCGAGGTCGCCCTCGACGATCTCGACGCCGCCCCTGCGCAAGCGCTCGGACAGGGCTGTGCGCTCGACGCGGCCCGAACACGGGCCGGCGCCGGGCACCGGATCGGCGGCGAGGGATCGCAACGTCTCGAGCGCCGGCGCGACGCTCAACACCTCGGGTCGCTCGACGGGAGGAACGAAACCGAAGCGCATCTCGAGCGGCAGCCGCGTCGATCCGATGCCGCGCACCGCGATCGCGAGCGCCGACGGCTTCGTGCCTCCGAGGCGATCGATCCAGCCCATGACCTTCTCGGGGCGCTCCTCGGGACTCTTGATCCAGCCGCGGCGCACCCACGAGAGGAACGTGCGCGCGCCGCGCTCGGCCAGACCGGACGGCGGTGCCACGGTCAGGCGCACGGACGCCGAACGCACCGGGCGCTGGGTGAAGGCGAACAGGTCGGCGCAGTCCGCGTTGCCGCCGAACAGATCGCCCACGGGCGGCGGAAAGCCGAACGCGCGGCGGTCGCCGTAGAACTCGCGTTCCGACCACTCGCCGCCGATCAGCATGCGAATGGTGCGTTCGCGTCCGGCCAGGAACTGACCCATGCTGCCCGAGTCGAGGCCCGAACCGGAACCTACGGCGAGTCCCAACTGCACTTCGTTCACGCGCACCATCTGGTCGGCGGCGGAACGCACGAACGGGTCGGTCAGACCGCAGAACGCGCCGGCGCTCACGACGACGGCGCGCCCCTTCTCCTTCGCCACCGCGTCGAGTTCGGCGATCGACTCGGCCCACGCGCGCTGCCAGCACAGGTCGACCCAGTGTTCGCCCGCTTCGAGCGCGCTCGTGACCGCCTCGATGCCGGCCGGGACGCAGCCGGTGTCCAGAACCACGTCGGCGCCCTGCTCGACGACGTCGAAGTCGGGCTCGCTCTGGACGGCGGCGAGGACGGCGCGCCCGACGAGGGTGTTCGAACTGCGGATACGGATCTTCATCGAGGTGGAGCGAACTCCCCTTGGAGTGTCATGAACAGGTGACGGCGATGCGGAGCGGTGCGGTGCTCCCACAGGTACACACCCTGCCACCTTCCGAGCATCAGTTCACGGCCCGAGACCGGCAGGAGCAACGAATGCCCCGCGAGCAGGGTCCGGGCGTGGGCCGGCATGTCGTCGGGACCTTCGTCCACGTGCCGGAACGTGGGGTGCCCGTCCGGCGCCAACTCGCCGAACCAACTCTCGAGGTCCGCGCGCACCTGTGGGTCGGCGTCCTCGGTCACGAGCAGCGACGCGCTGGTGTGCCGCAGGAACAGGTGCAGCGAGCCCGCCACGAGCCCGCTCCCGCGCACGAATTCGGCCACACGGTCGGTGACCTCGAACGAGCCGCGTCCGCCCGTCGTGACGACGATCTCGTCCTGGAGCACTTCCATGGGCGACACCCTCGCCGAAGGCCCGCGCGCGCGCCAGAAGTACTTGGGCGCGCGGCGAACGGACTCGGGGGCGCCGGTGCGGGCCGTGCCGAGACCGCGCGTGCAGCGACTAGAAGGTGAAGCGCAGTCCCGTCGCGTTGCTGGCGTGCGCGAACCAGCCCAGCGTCGGGTCGATGACGAGCGCGGCGTGGAAGAGCTGCTCGCCCACCAGGGCGGAGACGACCGGCGAGAAGGGCGGCACGACGATCTGCACGGTGGCCGAACCGGCGGCGTCGAGAACCCCCGCGAAGCCACTGAAGTAGGGCGCGCCGAGCCCGCCGAGGCTCGCGAGGAAGTAGCTGTCGACGACCAGCGGCAGGACCAGCCCCCCGATGCCCGGCGTGCCCAGTCCGGGGCTCGCGAGGGCTCCACTGCCGAGCACCACGTACGGCAGGCCCGCCGCCGCCGGGCCGAGGTCCAGCGTCGAGGTCTGCGTCCCGCCGAAGAGCACGGAGAGGGCCGCGACGTCGGACTCGAAGGTGCGGCACGCGCTGAAGGTGTCGATGCCGTCGAAGCGCGTCAGGCCCGACGCCCCCGAACCGCCGTCCTCGCAGACGAGGACGTCGCAACCGCGCAGGCACAGTCCCTCCGCCGCACCGACGGCGATCTGCGGTTGCGGCAGCGGCCAGTTGGCGAGCAGCGCCCCGGCGGCGGTCGAGACGCGCACGAGCGGCGTGGGCTCGGAGTAGAGCGAGTAGAGGACCCCCGCTGCCGCGTCGTAGTCGAGCCCGCGCAGGTCGTTCGACGACGTGGGCTGGAAGCTGCCCAAGGAGGCGACCTGGTTCGCCGTCGTGCTCGTCGCGATCGACAGCGCGAGCCGGTGGATCCGACCGTCGAACGTCGACGCCACCAGGAACGTGCCGCCCTCGGGGTGCGCGTCGTCCGGGACGAACTCGATCCCCTCCGGTCCGCGGGTGCTCGGCGTCCCGAGCGCCGGCCCGAGGTCGAACACGCGGCCGACGAGTCCGGTCAGAAGATCGAACTCGAGGATCGCCTCGGGCTTCTCGCGCAGGAGGTAGACGAGGTCGCGGTTCGGATCGGCGACGCACACGCCTTCGAGGTCGCCGGCCAGCGCGTAGCTCGCGCGCAAGCTGCCGTCCGGCGCGAGTACGAGCACGTCACCGCCGTCCCCCACCACGACCAACTCGTCGCGTCCCGCGTGGTGGTCGACGCCGCTGGCCTCGAAGCCGAGCGGCAGGACGCCCGCGAGGTCGGTGCCGTTGCCGGCGAACTGCGCCTGGGCGGCGCCGGCGAGCGCGACCGCGCACAGGGCCGCCGTGACGGGGAGTCGGGATGAGCTTCGCAAGGGGCGTGGAGGTTCGCGGCGGACAGAGCCGCGCCGAGCGAAGCGTACCCCGCGCTCGGCGCGCCGGGGGAGCGAGCGACGCCGCGCTCGACCGCTCCCTGTGCGCCGGCGGTGGGCCCTACTTCTGGGCGACCACGTAGGTCACCCAGGCCGGGCAATTCTCGCCCTTCGCGTGCTTCTTGAACTCGCCGTTGCCGCTCTCGCCGTCCTCGTCGGTGCCTTCCCAGTAACTGTCCACCGCGCTGAAGCCAGCCTCGCGCGCGATGTCCACCACCTCGGGCAGGTTCCACAGGCGCCAGCGGTAGTCGAACGCGGACTTGAGCTTCGTGCCGTCCTTGAAGCGGAAGTGGATCCGGCAGTGGTAGTCGCCGGTGGCCGGGTGGTAGCTGACCTGGTCCCAGACGTAGGTGAAGCCGGCGGGGATGCGCCGCGTCTCCTCCATCTCCTCGAAGGCCTCGAAGCCGCCGTAGATGTCGAAGATGAACAGCCCGTCCGCGGCCAGGTCGGCGTGCACCGCCTTGAAGTACGAGAGCAGCGTCGGACGATCGGTGAAGATCATCCAGCTGAAGTTGGGGGCGGTGCGCACCTGGGGCGCGACGCGGCTGGGCTCGCGCACGTCCTCGAGGTGGAAGTGGGCGCGCTCGAACGGATCCTCGATCCCCTCGAAGTTGCGCGCCTTGCCCCACTCCACCGGATCGGGATCGATGTCGTAGCCCTCGGCCGTGTTCGCGTCGTTGCGACGCAGCCACTCGGCCATCAGGTACCCGGTGCCGCAGAAGTCCTCGCGCAGGTGCGTCGGCTTCTGGCCGCGCAGCTTGCGGTAGGTCTTCACGAGGAAGTCCACGTCCGCGTCCGGCGACTGCACCGACAGCTGGTAGAGCTCGTGGCGATCGGCGGTCTTCGCCGTGTACTTGGTCTTCGCACCCCGCCCGGACTTCTTCTTCCCCGCCCCCTTCTTGGCTGCGCGCTTCTTGGCTGCGTTCTTCCGGGACGTGCCCTTCTCGGCGCTGCTCGCTGCGGAGCGACCGGCCTTCTTCTTGGTCGCGCCCTTCTTCGCCGCACCGGCCTTGGTGGTGCTGGCCTTGGTCGTGCTGGCCTTGGTGGTGCTGCTGCGCTTCTTCGCGGCCGGCGCTTCACCCGCGTCGGCCAGAGCCGTGCCGGCACCGAAGGAAGCGGTCGAGTCTGCGCGGGAACTGGTCTTCTTCGCCATGGTCGTCGTCTCGTGCTCGATGGACCCGCACTTGATCGAACGGGCCGTTCCGCGCGCCGACGGGCGCCGCGCAGGAACTCGGGGAAAGTGAACGTCGCTGGGGCACGACGATTGGAAGGTCGCCGCAGGGAGTGGCGGGGCTTCACGGCTCTGGGACGAACGGCTCGACGGCGCCGCGCATCCCGATCCATCACCTCGCGGGGACCGCTCGATCAAGGACCGCATGCCGCTCGGGGCATCGTCGCAGCCGCCGCGCCACGCTCACACCGAGCGGTACTCGTCGAGCTCGGAGTCGGGATCGGCATCGGGCGTGCGCATGACGCGCGCGACCGCCTTCAGGAGCTCTTCGTTCTCGCGCGCCGAACGCACGGGGATCCGGATCGAACCCGCGAGGTGCTGGGGCACGGTCACCGCGCCTTCGAACAGGTCGCGGTTGAGCCGCGTGGCCACCGACTCGGGGGACGAGACCTTCATCAACACCCAAGCGCCGTGGCTGGGGAGGAGGTCGACGCCCGGAATGGTGGACAGGCGGGAGCACAGGCGTTCGTGCTCGAGTTCGTGTGCGGTTTCGTTCACGCTGGCGGCGCGCCTCGAGCGCGCGGGATCGGCTGGCGACAGGTGGGGGCGAGCTTCCCGCGCGGCGCGCACGTCGCGGACCCACGCGGGGCGCCTTCGGTGTGCGGTATCCGGCTCCTGCCTGGGAAGTGCGGCCCACGGTTATACCTTCGTGGCCCCGTTCCCGCTGCGCGCGTGTCCGCCCCTCCCCCTCCGATGTCCGCCACCTGGAATCGCTCGACCTCGCCGCCGCGCCTCGATCTGTCCGTGCGCGTGCCCGCTTCGACCTCCAACCTGGGGCCGGGGTTCGACCTTCTGGGACTGTGCCTCGACCTCTTCGCGACGGTCACGGCAGAGGTTCGGGACGACGGCCTGGGACGGGTCGAGACGGACGGTTCGGCCGGTTGGCTCGAGAACGTCCTGATCGAGAGCGCCCGCGCCGGACTCGAGTTGGGCGCCGCCCCGGACCTCTCGATGCGACTCGGACTCTCGAACGAGATCCCCGTGGCGCGCGGCCTCGGCTCGAGCGGCGCCGCGGTGGCGGCAGGACTCCTCTTGGGCGCGACGGCCGCGGGGACCCGGTCGCAGGCCGAACTCGAGCGCTCGGCGCTGGTCGACGCGGCGGTCGAACTCGAGGGACACCCCGACAACGCCGTCGCGGCCCTGTTCGGCGGCTGTCGCCTCAGCCTTCGGACCGCCACGGGCTGGCGGGTGGTCCACCAGACCGTCCATCCCAGCATCGGCTTCGCGCTGGCCTGGCCCGAGGCACCGCTCGCCACGGCCCGGGCCCGCGCCGTCCTGCCGGAGCAGGTCCCGTTCGCCGCCGCGGCCGACAACCCGCGGCGGCTCGCGGCCCTGCTGGCAGGCCTTTGCACCGGCGACGTCCAGCTGCTCACCCACGGACTGGTCGACCACCTCCACGAGCCCTGGCGGCTGCCGCTGATCGCCGGCGCGGCCGAAGCCCTGGCGGCGGCGCGCGCGGCCGGAGCCTTCGGCGCCACGCTGTCGGGTTCGGGCTCGACCCTCGTCGCAGTCGGCCCCGTGGACCGGGCGCCGCACCTGGCCCGGGTCCTCGGCGACGAACTGGCGCGCCACGGCGCACTGGGCGGCGCGCGTGCCGCCGCGCTCGTCGAGGACGCGCCCCGGGTCGAGGTCGTCCGATCGCGGGATGGTTCGGCCTGGTAGCGTGTGCGCCGCACTCGACCGCCCACCACTTCGACACCCATGCGAACGCTCCGCCCCGTCCTCTCCATCCTCTTCGTCGGCCTGCTCGGGGCCCTCGGCCAACGCGCCCTCGCCGGCGCGACCGACATCCACGGCGCCGCCGCGCCCAGCCTCCAGGAGCGCAGCGCGCGCGCCGAGGCGGACACGACGAGCGAGCCCCTCGAACTGTTCGAGGTCGTGCGCATCGTCGACGGCGACACGCTGCACATCACGCGCAACGGCGTGAAGGAGAAGCTGCGGCTGCTCTCGGTCGACACCGAGGAGAAGCTGTCGGGCAATCCGAACCTGTCGGAGACGAAGCCCGAGACGCTCTTCGGCCAGGAAGCGACCGAGTGGGCCCAGCGCTTCTTCCCGGCGCGTTCGAGCGTCGACGGGAAGGTCATGGTCGGACTGCGCTTCCCCGACGGGGTCGAGGCGCACGACGTCTACGGCCGACTCCTGTGCCACGTACTGCTCGCCGACGGCACCGACTTCAACGTCCTCTTGGTCCGCGAAGGGTGGAGTCCGTACTTCAACAAGTACGGCAACAGCCGCATCTGCCACGCCGAGTTCGTCGCCGCTCAGAACGAAGCGCGCCGGGCCAAGGTCGGCATCTGGAACCCCGAGACGAACCGGCCCGACGACCCTTCGCAGCGCGCGATCGTGCGTCCCTACGACCGCCTGTTGCCGTGGTGGAACGCGCGCGCCGAGGCCATCGACGGGGCCCGCGCGCGCCACGAGCGCAATCCGGTCCTCAACGTCGAAGCCGATCGTCCCGACGACGTCCAACTCGCCGCCTGGGCCAGCGAAGGTGGAGCGACCGTCGAGGTCTTCGGCTCGATCGATCGCATCTTCGACGAGGACGACGGCAGCGTCACGCTCCTGTTGCGGACCGGCGAGAAGGACCGAGCGATCCGCGTGCGCATCGCCAAGAACCACAACGCGCAGTTCGACCTCGACGACCTGCGGCGGCGCTCGACCGAGGAGTTCATCCAGAACTACCTGGTCTTCCGCGGCACGCTCCAGCCCGCCCGCCGAGGCGGCTGGGAGCTGTGGGTCGCGGCCTCCGACCAGGTCAGGCTGGGCGGCCCCGAGCCGCGCTGACCAGAGCGCGCCCACGCTGCCCACCGACCACGGGGCCCGGGCACCGCACGCCGCCGCGGGAAACCCTGGGCGCCGGTGCTCGTTGCACGCTCGACGCGTGCCGCTCCGACGGCGCTGCGCGCCAAGGGATTGCGTCGACCGCGTCGCCGGGGCGAGTCCTCTGCCACGAGTCTCGGCGCCCATCCCGGTGCACGGTCGCCGAGAGCGTGCGACACTAAGGTGAGGGCCCCCGTCCCTGCCCAAGGGCCTCGGGCGGCCCGCGTTCGTCTCCTCTCCACTCGCGTCGACCTCCCGCGACGCTCCGCGCCCAGCGCCATGTCCAGCCCTCTCCTCGCCTCGCGCTCTGTGTGTCCGATCCCTTCGCCCCGCGCGTCGCGCGCCGCGCTCGCGGCCGCCGTCGTCGGCGCCCTCTTGACCGGCTGTGGTGGATCGAGCAGCGGAGGGTCGCCCAGCGCGACACCCGTCGCCACGGGTGACCAGCCCACCGTCGATCTGCACATCGATCAGATGTCGGTCGAGACCGGTGCCGTGACCGTGGACGAACTCGTCGCCCACGGTCGCGCGCTGTTCGTCGCGAACTTCAACACGCTCGACGGCGCCGGTCGCC
This sequence comes from Rohdeia mirabilis, assembly GCA_007750655.1. Classification (GTDB taxonomy): domain Bacteria; phylum Planctomycetota; class UBA1135; order UBA1135; genus Rohdeia; species Rohdeia mirabilis. Next base: position 2,046,252 of record CP036290.1, on the reverse strand, counting down.
CCGAGGCCACGGGCACCGGTGGGACGCGCACGCGCCGCGAAGCGCCGCAGAACTTCAACCGCCTCTCGGGCCCCGACGCGAACTCCTGCGCGGGTTGCCACAACGAACCCGGCGTCGGCGGCGGCGGCGACAACGTGGCCAACGTCTTCGTGCTGGCCCAGGCCAACGCCTTCGTCGACTTCTCCGGCGCGCCGGGCGACGACTTCGACCTGGACGACGTTGCCAACGAACGCGCCACGATCGGTATGAACGGCTCGGGCTTCGTCGAGTTGCTGGCGCGCGAGATGACCAGCGACCTGCACGACCTGCGCGACACGGCCTCGGGCATCGCCATGGTGTCCGGCAACCCGACGCCGGTGGCCCTCGTCACCAAGGGCGTCGACTTCGGCACGCTGACGGCCAACCCCGACGGATCCTTCGACACGAGTCTCGTCGAGGGCGTGGACGGCGACCTGGTCGTCAAGCCGTTCCACCAGAAGGGCGTCGTCGTCTCGCTGCGCGAGTTCACGAACAACGCCATGAACCACCACCACGGCATCCAGACCCGTGAGCGGTTCGGTGCGGGCGTCGACCACGATGCGGACGGCATCGCGGACGAGCTGCTCGAGGGTGACGTGACCGCCTTGACCCTGTTCCAGGCCACGCTCCCCGTTCCCGGACGCGTGCTGCCCGAGGACCGCGCGGCGCTCTCGGCGGTGGCCAACGGTGAAGTCCTGTTCTCGGCGATCGGGTGCGCGGACTGCCACATTCCCGAACTCGTGCTCGACAGCTCGATCTTCACGGAACCGAACCCGTACAACCCGCCCGGCAACCTCCAGGTCGCCGACGTGTCGACGCCGCTCAGCGTCGACCTGACCCAGGCCGGCCCCGGTCCCCACGTGCAGCCCGAGATCGGCGGCTCGGTGCGGGTGCGCGCCTACACCGACCTCAAGCGTCACGACATGGGCACCGCGCTGGGCGAACCGCTCGTGCAGGCCGGCGTGGGCGAGACGCTCTTCCTGACCAAGAAGCTGTGGGGCATGGCCAGCGAGCCGCCCTTCATGCACCACGGTCGCTGCACGACGATCGAAGAAGCGATCCTCGAGCACGGGGGCGACTCCGAGTACACGCGCACCGCGTTCCTCGGTCTCTCGGCGAGCGAACGGCGCGACGTGATCGCCTTCCTCAAGACGCTCCAGATCATGCCGGAAGGCTCGGACTCGCTCGTCGACACCGCGCCCTTCTCCGGGTTCATCGGTGACGAGCCGGCCATGCTGACCCACCTCGACCAGGCCGACGTCGAGTCGGGAGCCGTCGACGTGGACCAGGTCTTCGAGCACGGCCGCAAGCTGTTCGCCGCCAAGTTCAACTCGCTCGACGGCGGTGGACGCCCCGAGGCGACGGGAACCGGTGCGCTGCGTGCGCGGCGCGACCTGCCCGAGAACTTCAACCGCATCTCGGCTCCGGACGCCGGCTCGTGCGCCGCCTGCCACAACGTCCCGCGCCAGGGCGGCGGCGGCGACAACGTCGCCAACGTGTTCGTGCTGGCCCAGGGCTTCCCGTTCGTCAACTTCGACGGCGGAGCGGGCGACGGGTTCGACGACCACCGCCTCTCCACCGTGGGCAACGAGCGCAACACGCTCGGGATGTTCGGCGCGGGCTACATCGAGCTCCTCGCCCGCGAACTGACGGTCGAGCTGCAGCAGGCCGCCACCGACATCAGCGCCGACGCGCTGAGCGAAGGCGTGGCCCTGTCGCGCCCGCTCGTGGCCAAGGGCATCGAGTTCGGCACCATCGCCGCCAGCGCGACCGGTGTCCTCGACACCAGCGGCGTCGAGGGCGTGGACGAGGACCTGGTCGTCAAGCCGTTCCACCAGAAGGGCGTCGTGGTCTCGCTGCGCGAGTTCTCGAACAACGCCTTCAACCACCACCACGGGATGCAGACGACCGAGCGCTTCGGCCTCGGCGTCGATCACGACGGCGACGGCATGTCGGACGAGCTGACCATCGGCGACGTCACGGCGATGTCGCTCTACCAGGCCCTGTTGCCGCCCCCCGGACGCGTCCTGCCCTCCGATCCCGGCAAGCGTGCCGCGGTGGACCAGGGCGAGGCACTGTTCGAGTCGATCGGCTGCGCGTCCTGCCACGTGCCCGAACTCGTGCTGGACAGCGCGATCTTCACGGAGCCGAACCCGTTCAACCCGGCGGGCAACCTGCTGGTCACGCAGGTCTCCGCGCCGGTCGCGGTCGACCTGTCCACGAGCGGACCGGGACCGCGCCTGCCCGTGGAACTCGACGGCAGCGTGCGCGTTCCGGCCTACACGGACCTCAAGCGACACGACCTCGGTCCGGGCCTGGCGGAGGCCAAGGTCCAGGCGGGCGTTCCGACGACCGAGTTCCTGACCAAGAAGCTGTGGGGCATGTCGAACGAGCCGCCCTTCATGCACCACGGTCGCGCTCTCACGATCGACGAGGCCATCCGCATGCACGGCGGAGATGCCCAGGCGACCCAGGACGCGTACCTCGCGCTCACCGACGCCGAGCGGCGCGCGCTGGTCGACTTCCTGCACACGCTGCAGGTGGTGCCGGCCGACGGTCCGCTCGAGATCGTCGAGTAGTCGCGAGGTCGAGTCTGTCGGCTCGGCGCCGGCTCGTCCGCGCTCGGTGCTCTCAGGCGCCGAGCGCGCGACCGGCCGCGATCGCCAGTGCGCCGACGCCCAGGTGCGCGAGCACGTCGAGCGCCGCCAACCAGGGCTGGTCGCCGCGCACCAGTTCGAGCACGTCCGAGGCGAAGGTCGAGTACGTGGTGAACGCGCCCAGCGCGCCGACGAGCCACAGACAGCGCGCGGGATCGGACAGGGCGCCGGTCCGTTCGCTCCAGGCGACGAGCCAACCGATCGCGAAGCACCCGGCAGCGTTCACCGTCAGCGTCCCGACGAAGGGCGCGGCGCCGAGGCGCACGACGTTGAGCGTCACCGCCTGGCGCAGGACCGCTCCGAGTGCGCCGCCCAGGGCCACCGCGAACCATTGGGACCAGGGCACGGTCTCAGCGCTCCAGGTTCTCGAGACTGCCGAGTTCGACGACGCGCTGCTCGCGACGCCCCGAACGCACGATGTCGAGCGTGACCGACTCCCCCACCGCGTAGCGCACGAGCAGCGCGCGCAGATCGTCCGGCGAGGCCACGCGTTCGCCGTTGACCCCCACGATCAGGTCGCCGAGCACCTCACCCGAAGCGGTCAGCGAGTGGCCGCGCAGACCCGCGCGCGCAGCCGCCGAGCCTTCGTGCACATAGCGCACGAGCGCCCCTTCGAGCCCCATCAACGCCACCTGCGCGGGATCCTCGAGGCGCACACCGATGCCGGGGCGCGGCGCCGTCCCGGTCCTCAGAAGGTGCGGGACGACCCAGTTGATCGTGTCCACGGGAACGGCGAACCCGATGCCCGAGAACGTGCCGGTGCGACTGGCGATGGCGGTGTTCATGCCGATCAGCCGGCCGGCGCTGTCCAGGAGCGGCCCACCCGAGTTGCCGGGGTTGATGGCGGCGTCGGTCTGGACGAGTCCCGCCAGACCGCGACCGTTCTCGTCCTCGATCAATCGCTCGGTCGCTCCGATCACGCCGGTCGAGAGGCTGCGCTGGAGTCCGAAGGGCGCGCCGATCGCGAAGACTTTCTGGCCGACGCGCAGCTCGCTCGACGTGCCGATCGGGACCGGCCGCAGGTACGCCTTGCGCACGTCGATCTTGAGGACGGCGATGTCGTGCTCCTGTGATGATCCGATCAAGGTGGCCAGGAACGGCGCCTCGCGCTCGTCCAGGCTGACCAGGATCGTGCGCGCGCCCTCGATCACGTGGTGGTTCGTGACGATGATCCCGTCCGCGTTCCAGACGAAGCCGCTGCCCGTCCCCATCTCGAACGCGCGCCCTTGCGCCGTACGGCCCTGAAAGATGCCGGCGCTCGAGGTGACGATCGAGACGGCCGAGGGCACCGAGCGTTCGAAGAGCTCGATCGTCGCGAGCTCGTCCGCCGCCAGATCGCCGCGCGCCGCCACCACGCGCGGCTCGGCGTCCGGATCGAAGGTCGGGACGGGGGGCACGAAGAAGCGCCACACGCCGGCCAGGCCGACCGCGAGGACCACCGCCGTCGTCCCCAGCGCGATCAGCGTCAGGAACGTCCGCAGCGGTCCGGCCTCGACGCGTGCTGCGGCCGCGGTCGGACGGGAAGGTTGGGGTCGGTGCGGATCCACGGGAGAGGGCGTCGCCGAGCTGGGTGACGCGCGGTGCGCTAGAGAGTCGTTCGGTGCGGCGCAGGTCGCGAGCGACACCCGCAGCCCTTCCCAGATACGCACCGCGAGCCCCGTTCGTGAGGGTCGCGCGGAGCGCCCGCTGCGGCCTCGATGGTGGCTCCAGCTACCGTTCCCGACACGGTTTCGAGCGGTTCACCGCCGCAGCTGACGCCGAGCGCGGTCCCGCCGAGGCGGATCCGCCCCCCCACCGGTGCTCCGTCTCCCCGCGGCGCGCCGCACCTGAACACGCCGCACCCGGAGATTGGGACGCACGATGGAAACTCAGGGCCTGCGATCGCATGCACGGACCGCGGACGACGCGGTCCCTTCCACGCCGTCCCTTCCCAGCTCGCGCAATCGCGGCCGCCGACGCGTGCTGTTGGTCGATCGCGACGAGAGCACCGCGCGCTTCGTTCGCGGCCTGTTCGACGACGCGTCCGCGGGATCCGGCGCGTCGAGCTGGGAGTTCCACGTGTGCAGCGACGTGCACCAGGCGCGCGAAGCCCTGGCCGTCAGCGCCGTCGACCTGGCCCTCGTCGGCAGCCCCACCGGTGAAGAGCACCGCGGTCAGGCGGCCAGCGAACTCGCGACGTCGGCCCCCGAACGCACGGTCCTCGCCCTGCACGCCGGACCGGATCCCGACGACTCGGCCGCCCCGCTGGGAACGGTCGGGTGGCTGCCGCTCCAAGGACTGACCGGCCCACTGCTGCGCCGCTTGCTCGACGCCGCACTCGAGCGTCGATCGCTGCAGGACGAGTTGGCATTGGTCCGCAACCAGCTGCGCGTGGCCCACGCCCAACTGGCGAAGTTCGCACAGATCGACCCGCTGACCGGCCTTCTCAACCGGCGCGGTCTGCAGCAGGTCCTCAGCCGCGTCCTCTTGTGGGCGCGCCACGACGAGACGTCCACCGCGGCGCTGCTCGTCGACCTCGACGACTTCCGCAACGTGAACGAGTCGCTGGGCCACGGCGTCGGCGACGTCCTCCTGCGCGAGACGGCCCAGGTGCTGCGCGACAGCCTGCGCAGCGGCGACTACGCGGCGCGCATCGGCGGCGACGAGTTCCTGGTGCTGATGCCCCGAACCGACGCGCGCGAAGCTCGCTCGGTCGCCGAACGCACGCGGTTGTGCCTGTCGAAGTCGCCGCTGTCGCTCGAGGGCCGCACCGTCCACGCGACCGCGTCGATCGGTCTCACCGAGATCAGCGACGCGACGCCCTCGGTGGACGAACTGCTGGCCCGGATGCGCATGGTCGTGCGCGACGGAAAGCTGTCGGGCAAGAACCGCGTGGCGGCCGAGACCGATCGCACGGAGGGCCCGCGCGACGAGTCGGAACGCGAACGCTTCCTGGCGGCCTTCCGCAACGGAGCGACGCTGCGCGCCGTCAAGCAGGGCATCCACACGCTCGCCGACGAGACGGTCGCGGGCTACGAGTTCCTCAGCCGCGCCGACTGTCCGCCCTTCTCGATGCCGCAGGACTTCTTCCGCCTGTGCTTCGAGAACAACCTGTTGACGCTGGTCGACCACCAGTGCTTCCGTCGCGGCCTCGAAGCCGCCAGCGCGCTCGCACCGGGCATGCACTGCCACATCAATCTGTTCCCGTCGACGATGATCGACGTGCCGGTCGGGCATCTGATCGATTCGCTGCCGACCGACCGCGCGCCCGAGCAGTACTGCATCGAGATCAGCGAACAGCAGATCATCGGCGATCCCTCGTACCTGTCCGAACCGGTCGCCGCGTTCAAGAAGCACGGGGTGAAGATCGCGATCGACGACGTGGGCTTCGGACGAAGCTGCCTGGAGAGCCTCGCGCGACTCGAACCGGACGTGGTGAAGATCGACCGCAAGTGCGTCAACGGCCTGGCGGGCGACGACGCGAGCAAGCGCTTCCTCGAACGCCTCCTGGCCGTGGCGCACGCGCTGGGCAGCGAGGTCGTCGCGGAAGGCATCGAGACGCGCGACGATCTGGCCGCGCTGGTCGAGATGGGCGTCGAGTACGGACAGGGCTTCCTCTGGGGGCGCCCCGCCTGACGCCGCCGGGCCCGCGCCCGACCGACGCCCTCCGACCGGTCCGACCCGGCTCGAGAGGCCCCGAACCGCCCTGGCGAGGTTCGCGCGCCCTTTGGCTTGCACGGCACGGCCCGGCTCCCATGATGGTCGCCCGAAAGGACCGACCATGACCGAATCGACCCACCCCCACTTCGACGACGGCGGAGCCGTCGTCTGGCAGACCGACTTCCACGAAGCGCTGCGCGCGGCCTCCCAGCAGGGGCGCCTGCTCTTCATCGAGTACGGGCGCAAGGAGTGCACCCAGTGCAAGGCGCTCGTCCTGACGGTGATCCCGCGCCCCGAGATCGCCGCGATCCTGTCCGAGCGCTACGTCTGCCTCGCGGTGGACTGCGACGAGGCCGGTGACGAGGTGGACGAACTGGCGACCAAGCTCGAGGGCGCCGAGATGCTGCCGTTCGTGATGGTCACCGACGGACGCGGTCAGTACCTCGACGGACTCTCGGGGCGCATCTCGCCCGAGAGCCTGCACCGCCTGCTGGAGCGACTCAGCTCGGCGGCGAACACGAAAGGCGCCTGAACAGGCCATCGCGCGCTGCTCAGGAGCGTCGCGCGATGACGCGCATGGTGGCGCGCCAGACCGAACGGGGTGCGCGCTCGAGCGCCCCGAGGATCAGCCGCAGCTGCCACGGGAACACGACCCGCGGCGTGCCCCGATCGAGGCCCGCGAGGATGCGGGTGACGGCGCGTTCGACCGGCCACGCGAAGGGCAGCGCGTGGCCCGCGTCCGCGGTCATCTCGGTGTGCACGTACCCGGGACGCACGTCGACGACGCTCACGCCCGACCCGGCGAGATCCGCCTGGAGCGTCTCGAGCCAGGTCGACAGCGCGGCCTTGCTGGCGGCGTAGCTGCCGCTCGACGGGAAGCCGCCCGTGCCGGCGAGGCTGGAGACACCGCACAGGGTTCCGCTCGCTCCCCGCTCGAGGAAGCAGCGCAGCCCGGCGTGCAGCGTCGCCATCGCGCCCAGGGTGTTGACCTGCAGCGAGCGTTCGAGGTTCTCGAAGGCGACGTCGCGCGCGTGCTCCCCGAGTCCGACTCCGGCGTTCGCTACCACGAGGTCGAGCCCCACGCCGTGCTCGGCGAGGAACCGTGCGTCCCAGGCTGCGACGCTCGCGCGCACGGCGTCCGTGTCGGCCACGTCGAGCACCTCGATCGCGACCGACCCCGGCAGTGCGGCGGCGAGCGCCGCGAGCCGTTCGCTCCGACGCGCGACCGCCACCACTCGCGTCCCGCGTGCCACGAGTCGCCGCACGAGTTCGGCACCGATGCCGCTCGACGCGCCCGTCACGTAGGCCGCGACGAAGCGCGGGCCGTTCTTCGGCCTGGTCGTTCGGTTCCCCATGGCGCTCGCAGTCTCCTGGTGTGATTCGCTCGGTCGAGGTGGAACGGCGTTCCGTGCGGGATGCATGGCGCGGCGCCGACGGCGCGCCCGCGAGGAGCGAAGCCGGCCCGAGGCCCGTCCGCGCCCCCGGGGAGTGGACCACACCGCGAGCGCCCGGTCGGGTCCGAACGCCGTGCTGGACCTCGATCCGGCACCAATTGTGAAGCCACATCGAGGCAGCCGTGGAACGTCGCTCAATCGCCGGATCCTTGGGCCAGCGAACGCCTCGAACGTGCGATGAAGAGCGCGGGAGCTCCGCACGTGGACCCAGGAACACGCGCGACCTCGGGGAGGCTGCCAGGCACCTGGCACCTCGAAGTCGCCGACCTCGAGCACACGAGCACGTCCGCCCGGACCGCTCCCGCACCACCATGGCCAAGCGACGAGACCGCTATCGCTCGATCTGGATCTCCGACCTGCACCTGGGCACCCGCGGCTGCCAGGCCGAGCTCCTGCTCGACTTCCTCAAGCACCACGACTGCGACCACCTCTACCTGGTCGGTGACGTGATCGACGGTTGGCGTCTGCGCCGCTCGCCCTACTGGAACGCCTCGCAGAGCAAGGTGCTGCAGTACCTGCTCAAGTGGGCGCGCAAGCGCGGCGGGGTGACGCTGGTCCCCGGCAACCACGACGAGGCGCTGCGCGACTACGCGGGCTTCGACTTCGCCGGTGTGACCGTCGCGAAGGACGTCGTGCACACCACCGCCGACGGACGCCGACTGTGGGTCCTGCACGGGGACGAGTTCGACGGGATCGTCCACGGGCACCGCTGGCTCGCCCACCTCGGCGACCGCGCGTACCAGGCCGCGCTGTTCGCGAACGGCATCTACAACCGCTGGCGTCGACTGCGCGGCAAGTCCTACTGGTCCTTGTCCGCGTACCTGAAGCACAAGGTCAAGAACGCCGTGGAGTTCATCTGTCGCTTCGAGGAGCAACTGGCCAGCCAGGCGAAGAAGCGCGGGTTCGACGGGGTCGTGTGCGGTCACATCCACCACGCGGAGATCCGGATGATCGACGGCGTGCTGTACGCCAACGACGGGGACTGGGTGGAGAGCTGCACCGCTCTGGTCGAGCACTTCGACGGACGCCTCGAGATCCTGGACTGGCCGACGATCGCCGGCGCTCGCATCGCGGCCGAGGGCGCGCGGATCAGCATCGAAGAAGAGGTCGAGCACGACCTCGACCCGCGGTCGACCTGAGCGTCGCGGAAGAGCGCAGCACCTCCTCGGGACCGAGCCTGCGGACCCGTCCATCGAACTTCGGTCGAGCGCAGACTCGGCCTCGCGACCCCACACAGCTACCGTTCCTCCGTGGCGAGCATCTTCTACTCGATGGCGGGCGAGGGCCGCGGGCACGCGACCCGCGTGCGCACCGTGACCGACGCCCTGCGTGGGCAGCACGAGATCACGCTCCTCGCGCCCGGCGACGCCTACGAACTGCTCGCGGACGCCTATCGCGGCGCGAGCGACGTGCGGATCCAACGCCTGCCCGGCCTGCGCTTCGCCTACGACGCGAAGCACAAGGTCGCACCACTGCGCACGGCGCGTCTCGTGACGCGCTACCTGTGGAGCCTGGGCCAGATCCTCGACGACGTGGCGGACCTGATGCGCTTCCATCGCGCGGACCTCCTGCTCACCGACTACGACCCGGGCGGACCGCGCGCCGCCGAACGCGCCGGCGTGCCCTACGTGGCGCTCGATCACCAGTCGTTCTTCACCTACTCCGACCTCTCGTGGCTGCCGGGTCGACTGCGCCGCCGCGCCTGGTTCGTCAAGCGCATCAACCACGCGCTCTACCACGGACAACGGCACACGATCTCGTCGAGCTTCTTCCGGCCGGACCCGCTCCCCGGGGCGCGGGACGTCACGTTCGTCGGTTCGATGCTGCGCGCACCGATCCGAGCTGCGACACCGACCACCGGCGACCACGTCGTCGCCTACTGCCGGCGTCAGGTGCAGGAGAACGTGCTCGACGCACTCGCCGCGGCGTCGTGCCCGGTCCACGTGTTCGGACTCGGGGAGCGGGAGCCGCGGGGTGCGATCGAGTTCTTCCCCGTCAGTGAAGCCGGTTTCATCGAGTCCCTGTGCTCGGCACGCGCCGTGGTCGCTTCCGCCGGCAACCAGCTCCTCGGAGAAGCGCTCTACCTCGGCAAGCCGTTCCTGGCGCTGCCCGAGGTCGGTCAGTACGAGCAGGAGATCAACGTGGCCTGGCTCGAACGCATGGGCGCGGGCGTCGGCCTCGACCCGCGGCGACTCGACCTCGCGTTCCTGAACCGCTTCCTCGACGAGTGCGACCGCTACCGGGACGTGGTCGACCGGGAGTTCGCAGCGGGCAACGCTGCGGCGGTCGCTGCGATCGAGACGCAGTTGGAGCGCCTCTGAGGGGGACTAGGCGGCAGCTTGGGAAGCGCGGGGGTCGCGCCACCCCACGCTGGGACGGCCCTGCCTAGGATGGACCCGAAGCTCCCCCACCCTTCCAGGAGAGGAACCACCCATGCGCACCGTCACCTCCGACTCCGACGTCATCACTCGCACCTTCGCCGCGACGCTCGCCCTCGGAGCTCTGCTCGCCTCGGCCCCGCCGGCCAGCGCCCAGATGGGCGACGACGCGACGTCGGCCTGGACGGTCGAGCACGCGACGACGACGCCCTACTTCGACCGTGGACGCGCCACCAGCGCTGCGGGAACGGTCGCGGTGACGGTCGGCGAAATGCGCGACGTGCCGAGTTCTTCCAGCGCCTCGCGCTACGCCTTCGCGCGCGGCTTCGGTCGCGACGACGGCCTCGAACGCTGGAGCTACGTCGACGAGCGCTGCAACACGGCGCTCGCCGTCTCCGTCGACCCGAGCGGTCAACGCGCGCTCGTCGTCGAGCGTCTGGAAGTCGTCGGTTCGAGCGACGGGACGGAGCGCACGCTCGTGCTCGACACGGTGACCGGCACCGTCGTGACCGAGGCCGAACGGCCCTTGCAGTCGTTCGACGCGCGCTCGAAGTCGGTGGTGGACACGCTCGTCCACGCCGCGGACGGAAGCGTCGTCTACCGCCTCGACTTCTACGGGATCGGTGTCGGCGCGAATCTTCGACTCGAAGCGCTCGACCCCGACACGGCGCAGGTCCTGTGGTCGATCGAGCGCGCGGCGCTCGAGCCCTTCGAGTTCTACGAGTCGAGCAGCGGAGAATCCCTCGCCGTCAGTCCGGACGGAGCCATCCTGTACGTCGCGGTCGAGAGGCCCGACTCGCAGACCGGCTACCAGGATCGCGACACCGAGCTGCTCGCCCTGAGCGCGATCGACGGGTCCGAGCTCTGGAGGGCGATCTACGCCACGCCTGGCAAGACGGACCGGATCTCGCGGCCGATGCCGACGGCCGACTCGAGCGGCGTCTGCATCGTGACGCACTTCCTGCCTCAGCCCGCGACCCTCGGCCCCGTGCGTCGTCTCTCGGCGCTCGACGGCAGCGAGATCTGGTCGACGCCCACCGACTTCACCACCTGGACCTGGCGCATGTCGCCCGACAGCACGCAGGTCGTCGTCGGCGGCTGGATCGGCTTCGGTAGCCCGCCGAACGGCACCGACCTCGCGCTGCAGTCGTTCGACGTCGCGACGGGTGCGTCCATGTGGTCGATGTCCGCCGTGCAGGCGGGTACCACGGACGAGCCGATCGATCTGGCTTTCGCGCCGGACGGTTCCCGGGTCTACGCGAGCATCTGGCGCGGACCGTTGACGTTCCCCTACGACAGCTTCCCCCAGATCGCGAGCGTCGACGCGAGCACCGGCGGCGACGTGCGACTGACCGACGTCGGCCCGCCCTCGAACAAGTACCACGCCGACTTCTGGATCGACGCCGTCGCGCGCCCCGGCGGTGGATCCCAAGCGGCCGTCGGGCACTCGCGCATCGACGTGATCTCGAACGTCGGGCTCGGATCCGACCCGCGCGCGGCCGTCGACGACACGGGCTCTGTGGTCTACGCCATCGAGGCGACGCAACTCCTCGACCAGGACTCGGACGCGATCGGTCGCGTCTGGCTTGACGCCGACGGCGAACACCTGGTCCTGTGGAAGAACGCGATCGATGCGTTCGGCCGCGTGACCGAGCTGCACCTCGAACGCCGCCGCACCGACGACGGCACCCTGGTCGCGAGCTTCGTCCTGCCCAGTCTCGCCACCTCGAGCGAGCGCTTCGACCCCGAAGTGTCGCCGAGTGGCAGGTACGTCGCGCTCCAGCACATCGTCACGGTCTCGCCGAACCCGATCCAACGGGCCCTGTCGGTGTACGACATCGACACCGGCCAGTTGATCCTCGAGCGAGTCCTCCCGAACAACGGCAACGTCGCGCGCGTGGCCTGGAGCGACGACGACTCGTTGCTCGCCTGGGCCCAGAGCGGTAGCACGAGCACCTTCGGCGTCCTCGACGTGAACACGGGTCAGACGCTCTGGCAGGAGTCGATCGCGGCGAGCGTGTTCTTCTACGGCACCGTCAGCGTGCGGGGCCTGACGTTCGATCCGAGCGGACAGACCTTCACCTGCCTGCTCAACGACATCTCGATCCTCCAGCAGGACGTGGACAACTACATCCTCGTGTCCAGGGACGCCGTGTCCGGGCAGTCCAACTGGCGCCTCGACTACAACGCCGAAGGGTCGTACTGGAGCGATCCGAGCCTCTACAGCACGACGGCGATGCCGGGCGCCTACCAGTTCGGCGTGCAGATCCCGGGCGCGACCACGTCGCCCGACGGTTCGGTGGTCTACACGGCCGACGTGTTCCTGCACCCGCTGCGCCCCGTGGCCCGCGTGGCTGCGACGTCGGCGACGAACGGCGACCTGATCTGGACGCGCGGCACGACCATCGGACCGGGCGAGGGCGCGCGACTCGTGTCGCTCGTCACGTCGGCCGACGGGCGCTACGTCCACGTGCTGTGCGAGGGCCGCGGAGACGTTCCCGGCGATCCGCTGCGGGCGTACGTCGCCACGTGGAACGCGGCTACGGGCGCTCCGCTCTGGCAGCGCTTCCTCGACGACGAGCTGGTGGCTGCGCGGCGCCTGGTCTCGCTGGGCGCGGGCGACCGCATCGCCGTGCTGGGCACGTTGGCCGACACGAGTGGCCGGGCCGTCGGCGGCAGCCTCGTCGTGCTCGAAGCGAGCAGCGGCACCGAGCTGTACCGCGTCGCCGAGTCCGCCGAGCGCGGTGAGTGGTTGGACGTCGCCGCCGACCGGTCGGGACGCACCTACGTGGTTGGCGCCTTCTCCGGCGGCGAACTGGGCGTCGACGGCCGGTCGACCCGCTACGACGGTGCGGCGTACCAGATGGGTCCGCACACGGCGTCGGTCTCGAGCGGTGCGCGAGCCGAGGTCGTGCTCGACTTCCAGCCCGACCTCGCCGGTGACGCCTACATCGTGCTCGGCAGTGCGACGGGCGCCTACCCGGGCACGGCGGTCGGCGGTGGATTCGTGCTGCCGCTCGTGGTCGACGCGTACACCGACTTCACGCTCGTCGGAGCGAACTCCCAGTTCCTGCCGAACTCGTTCGGGATGCTCGACGCGTACGGCGACGCCCACTGCGGGATCGCGGTGCCGCCGGGTACGGATCCGGTGCTCGCGGGCCTCAACTTCTGCTACGCCGCCCTCGTCGTCGATCCGCTGACGGGCGCTGCGACGGGCGTGACCCAGCCGGTCCTCCTGACCCTGGCGCCCTGACGGCACGGCCATGACGTGGGAGGGCCGGCCCACTACCCTATAGCCATGCCCTCCCACGCCACGCGCCGCACGACGGCCGCCCCCCGCCTCCGCACGCTCGGTCCGCTCGTCCTCGCCCTCCTCCTCGGGTCGATCGGCTCCGCGGACGGCGTGCGCGCGAGCGCGTCGGGAACCGGATCGGAAGCGGCACGAACCGTCGTCGTCGTGGACGCGAAGGCGGCCCCTGTCACCTGGAGCTCCAGCCCGGGCGGCGGAGTGCAGCCACTCGCCTGGATGGACGGCGACGGAGCGACACTCGTCGGCAGCGACGGACGCCGGCACTTCGCGGCAGGTCGGTTCGAACTCGACGCGCGCACCCGCGCCGCCGCCACGCTGCGCGACTCGCAGCGGCTCGGGCTCGGACTGGACCTGACCTCGGACGCTGCTCCGGCCTACACGGTCGAACTCCGCACGGAGGGTCCCGCAGGACGCGGAGGGAGCGACGAGGCCCCCGCGCCGGCGCGCTGGTACCGAACCAGCGAGGGCTCGACGACGCTGTGGTGGCCGAGCGGTGGAAGCACAGGCGCGAGCGGTTCCATCGTCGCGCTCGGACCGGCCTACTCGGGCGACGTCGAGCACGTCGCGGCGCACCTGCTCGGGCTCGAACTGTTGGCCACGCACCAACCCGAGCTGTGGGCCCGCGTGCGCGCCGCCCACGTGGATGCCACCGGCCGCTGGATCGCAGCCCCCGGCGAACTCTGGCTGCACTCGCGAGCCGCGCTCGACGCTCTGTGCCGCGACGTGCGCGCCGCGATCTTCGCCAGTGCGCACATCCAGGACGCGCAGGCACGGATGTGGGACGACGGCGCACTCGCCGTGCACGCGAGCCTCGACGGAGCGCGCGTGGGTGAACTGCTCTTCACCAGCGGCCAGACCTCTGCCGCGATCGGGACGGCCCTGCGGACCCTCACCCCCGAGCGCTTCTACGAACTGCACCGCGAGCTGTGGGACGCGGCGACCTGGCGCACGGTCACGCTCGCGAGCGCGGCCCCGGACGCCGGGACGAGCTTCGACCTCTCGCGCACGGCCTGGGACCAGAGCGACGAGAAGGCCCGTGCCGTCGCCTTGCGCCTGCTCGCCCGCGCGGGCGGCGCCGAAGCCTGGAGCGCCCTGCGCGCGGTGCGCCTCGACACGACGTCGCGCACGTCGACCCAGCTCGACGAACAGGTCGCCGACGCGGTGACCGTGCGGGTGCTCGACGGCGCACTGACGCACGTGGCCCAGCAGATGGAGGTCCAGGGCACCGTCCAGTCGTTCACCACCACGATCGCGGGCGACGCCGCCTGGATCGAGAGCGGGAGCCGCCTGATCGTGCCCGAGGGCGAACAGCTCGGACGCCTGCTCGCGGGTGAGCGACGCTCACTCGTGCGCCTGCTTCCGCGCCTCGCCGCTCGCCGCGACGTCGGCGTCCGCATCGACGAGGACGGCGGCCTCGTGCTGTTCGACGCACACGCCGTCCTCGGGACGCTCGAGCTGGACGACGAGGGCGACCTCGTGAGCTTCCACTACTCGGACGGGACCTCGACCCGGCACTTCGTCTACGAGGACGCCGTCGAGTTCGGCGACCTGCGCTATCCGGGGACGTACCGCGAGGTCGGTGGTCGCGGGGCCGAGATCGTCATCACCGGTCTCACGCCTCTCGACGAGGTGGACGCCGCGCTGTTCGTCGATCCCCGTCGCTGACGCGGTGTACCGGGACGCGCGCCGCGACCGCGTCGTGCGACACTCGACGTCGAGGCACCGCTGCGCATCGGACGCGCTGCACGGCGTGGCGCCGACGACTCGCCCTCCACGAGACGGTCGGGGTCGCGACACTCGCTTGGGAACTGACGCGGCCACGCGCGCGAGCGGGGCGCTGCCTGCACGCAGGTCGTCCATGTCCCCCGGATCCGGACCACACCGCTAGTCGCCGAGTCCGTCGAGCACGGCGCGCATACGAACGACGCGCGCCGGATCGACGGGTGCTCCCACGTCGCCCCCCACTTTGAGCGCGGTGCCACAGATCGCGCCGTCGGCGAAACGGCACAGGTCGGCGGCGTTCTCGAGCGTCAAGCCCGACCCGATCAACAGCGGCGCCACCGGAACGGCCGAGCGCACGCGTTCGAGGTCACCGGGATCGGGCGCGGAGCCGGTCGCGACCCCCGAGACGATCAGTCCGTCCGCGCGACCGCGTTCGAACGTCTCGCGCGCGGCGTCGCCGATCTCGCCTCCTCCCAACGGCACCGCGTGCTTCACGTGGACGTCGGCCCAGATCGCGCAGCCCGGAACCAGGGCGGCGCGGGCACGCAGCGTCCGCGCGGCGCGTCCGTTCACGATGCCCTGGTCGGTGACGGCTGTCCCCACGTGCACGTTGACGCGCACGAACGCGGCTCCGGTGGCGGCCGCGATCGCCAGCGCCGAGCGCACGTCGTTGCGCAGCACGTTGACCCCGATCGCGAGGTCGCCTCCGACGGCCGCGCGAACCGCTTCCGTGGCGAGCGTCATCGCCGCCACGGTCTCGGGCGGGACGCGCTCGGCGAAGAACGGCGTGTCGCCGAAGTTCTCCACCACGATCGCGTCGACGCCGCCCTCCGCCAACGCGCGGGCGTCGGCCACGGCGAGACGCAGGACCTCGTCCAACGGACGCGCGCCCGACGCGGCACCGCAGCCCGGACTGCCCGGCAGAGCACGCAGGTGGACCACGCCGACGAGCGCGCGGTGACCCACAGCCCGCTTCGACCAAGTGGGAGGAATGCGTTCGCCGGGGACCATCGAGGACTCGCTCATCGGCGCATCCTAGCGGGCGGCCAGTGCGTCGAACCACCACGTCGAACCACCACGTCGAACCACCACGTCGAACCACCACGCCGAACCAGGGCGCCTGTGCACCGAATCGGTGCGAACGTCGATCAGTGCCGATCGACGAGCGCGCCCGCGAGTCCGCGCACGCACGAGCGCGCGAGACCGAGCCGCGCCTTCACGAGGGCGGCGTCCCGCTCCGGATCGAGTTCGAGCAGCCCGAATCCGTCGGCCGTCGTGTCCGGCCAGGCGCGCAGGCTGACGCCCAGGAGGCCGAGGTCCACGTCGCCGCCGAGACGCAGTTGCGGCCACGCCTCCCAGCCTTCCAGTCCGTCGTCGAAGCGGACGATCTCCTCGACCCAGTCGCGAGCACCGTCGCGCGCGAGCGAGCGGTCGAGGCGAGCGATGCGCCGGTCGAGCTCTCCCAGTCCCGACTGCAGGCGCGCCACCACGGCCGGGTCGACGCCGCTGACGCGCACCGCTTCCGGCCCCGAGCGCGCCCGGGTGGGCGGACGCTCGATGGCGGAGAGCAGGCACGAGACGAACGCGGCGGTCGCGAGCATGAAGGGCAGACGCAGGGCCCAGCTCAGCTCGCCATCGGCCTGTCGGACGCGGGGACGACTCACCTGCGGCCTATCGCACCGCGCGTGCGGCGAACTTCAGTCCGATCGACGTTCCGTGGACTGCCACCCCAGCCAGCGCGCGAAGAGGCCTCCCGCGGCCTGCAACTCGCTCGGACTGCCCTGCTCGACGATGCGCCCGCCGTCCACCACCGCCACCCGGTCCGCCATGAGGACGGTCGCCAGGCGGTGCGCGATGACGAGCACGCTGCGGCCCGCGCCGGCCTCGTGCAGCGCCGCCGACACCAGGCGCTCGCTCTCGGCGTCGAGGTTGCTGGTGGCCTCGTCGAGGATCAACAGCCTGGGGTCGCGCAGGAGCGCCCGGGCCAGGGCGAGCCGCTGGCGTTGACCTCCGGACAGTTGACGGCCGCCCTCTCCGACGGGCGTCCCGAGCCCCTCGTCGAAGCGCTCCGTGAACTCGTCGACCCGCGCCGCTCGGCAGGCCGCCGCGATCGCCGCGTCGTCGGCCGTCGGACAGGCGAGCAGCAGGTTGTCGAGCAGGCTCCCGGACAGCAGCGCGGGCTCCTGGGGCACGACGCCGATGCGACTGCGCAACCAGTCCGCGTCGAGCTCCTCGACGGGGACACCGCCGACGGTCAAGCGACCAGCGTCCTGCTCCCACAGCCGCAGGAGCAGCGCCACGATCGTGCTCTTCCCGCCGCCCGACGGACCGACCAACGCCACCGTCTCGCCGGGCGCCAGTTCGAGATCGAGGCCGTCGAGCACCTTCTCGTCCGGTCGCGACGGATAGGCGAACTCCACGCACGAGAACGCGAAGTCGCCGCGCCAGTCGTCGAGCCGGCGCGTGCCGAACGTCGGGACCTGGGGCACACGCTCGGCGATCTCCTCGATGCGTGCGGTCGCGCCGCGCGCGTGGGCCACCTCGGTCCACAACCCGACGAGGCCGGTCAGAGCGCCGGCCACGAACGCGCTCATGATCGCGAACTCGACGAGCGTTCCCGGTGTGAGCGTTCCGTCCTCCATCCAGTGCGCGCCCGTCCACAGGACCAGGCCCATCGCGACGTAGACGCCGAACGTCGCCGCGCCCGTCAGGACCGCGGCCCAACGGTTGCGCGCGTAGGCGCGTGTGACCACGCCGTCGATCGAAGCGGCGTAGTCGGCGGTCGCGCGCGCCTCGGCGCCGAGGATGCGCACGGTGAAGAGCTGTGCGAGCCGTTGTTCGGCCACGTCGGTCGATGCGGCGAGCGCGTCCTGGACCTTCTTCGAGAGCTTCGAGAGCCGCAGACCGAAGTACATCGCGAGCAGGCACACGGGCGGCAGTCCGAGCAGCATCACGCCGGTCAGTTCGGGTGAGCGCGCGACCAGCAGCGCGATGCCGATCGTCGCGACGAACACGGATCGGAAGCCGTCGACGAGTCCTTCGGAGAGCAGGCTCTGGACCTTCGTGCAATCGGCAGCCAGACGACTGGTCAACTCGCCCGTGCCTTCGCGAGCGAGGTAGGCCATGTCCTGGCGCAGGATCGCCGCGAACACGCGCTTGCGCAGCCGCCGCACGATGCGTTCACCGGCGTTGGCGAGCAGCAGGTAGCGCAGCGCGAGGCAGAAGCTCGAGACGGCGAAGAGCGCGAGCAGCACGAGGCCCAGGCGCTCGAGCTCGACGGCGCCGTCCGGACCCGAGACCAGCGGCGCGAGGACCGAGGCCGCCCCGGTGCCGACCTCCCCCGTCCCGGTGGCGGCTCCGGCTCCACCGTCAACGAGCAGGCCGATCGCCGTCGGGAAGACCAGGGCCGACGCCGAACCGACCGCGGCGAGGAGCAGTCCGAGGACCAGACTGGGCGCCTCGGGGCGGGCCAGGGCGGCCCAAGCGCGCCAGGGAAGGGCTCTCGAGTCCTTCCCTGACGGTGCTTCGGGGAGCTCCCGCGGCCCCTCTGGGTCGGCGCGAGGTGCGTGGCGGGAAGGAGTGTGAGTCACGGGTCTCGGGACGGAACCAGTCGGCGCCGGAGGGAGTCTAGGTGTGACCGTGCCGGAGCGGTCCCGTTCCACCCAGGACCGCCCCGGCGATGACCTCCGAGCGCGACCGCTCCTGCCCAAGGACTCTCCGACCTCACGGACCTCCCCTCCCTCGACCCCCCTCGCGGAAGTAGGACACATTCGAGAGGGGCGTCGGCCACCGGCCGACCGCCCGGGAACCACCGGAGTCCGCGCACCACCACCCCAACCACTGCCCAATGCGAGCCCTCCACCTCTGCGCCCTCACCCTGGCCACCCCCGCCGTCCTCGCCCTCGCGGACGGCCGCCTGGGACAGGACGTCCCCCCGTCGCGCGCTCTCGACGTCCAGATCCAACAAGGCCTGCGCGCCGCCGACGTGGCCACGCCCTCGCGCTTCGAACTCGAACACCGGTTCGCGACGGCCACCAGCGAGCAGGACGTGCTCCTGTGCGGCACGACGCCGTACGTGGTCGATCACGTGATCGTGCAGCTCGGCCAGGAGACCGAACTCGAACTCGCACGCATGCTGCTCGAGTCGCCGGGCCTGCGCGTCGAGTCCTGCATCTTCGACTCGCTCGGGATGTTCCTGCTCCAGATCACCGACGAGACGCCGGTTCCGGCCGCGATCCGACGCCTCGGCGCGCTCGAATACGTCCAGTACGCCGCTCCCGACCACCTGGTGAAGTCGCGCGCGACGACGCCCAACGACCCGTCGTGGAACCAGCAGTGGAACATGAACAACACCGGCCAGACCGGCGGGAACAACGACGACGACATCGATGCACCGCAGGCCTGGGACCGCGGCACGGGCAGCACCGACTACGCCATCGCGATCGTCGACGGCGGGATGAACATCAATCACCAGGACCTGCAGCCCAACCGCTGGGTCAACAGCGGTGAGATCGCCAACAACAACATCGACGACGACGGCAACGGCTACACCGACGACCGCTTCGGCTGGGACGTGTACGGCAACGACGACACGATTCCGAACGACCAGCACGGCAGCCACGTGGCTGGCATCAGCGGCGCACGCGGCAACAACAACCTGGGTGTCGCCGGTGTCAACTGGCAGGTCACCCTCATCCCCGTCGCCGCGTCGGGTGGCACGTCGACGGCGGTCGCTGGCTACAACTACGTCACCAAGCTGCGCCAGGACTGGATCAACACAGGTGGAACCAAGGGAGCGAACATCGTCGCGACGAACTCGAGCTTCGGCATCGACTTCGCCAACTGCGGCAGCGGCGCCTACGCACCCTGGAACGCCGCGTACAACGCGATGGGCCAGTTGGGGATCCTCAGCTGCGGCGCGACGATCAACCAGACGGTGAACGTCGACAGCGCCGGTGACGTGCCGACGGGCTGCAACAGCCCGTACCTCATCTCCGTCACCAACACGAACAACAAGGACCAACTGAGCTTCGCCGGCTACGGTCAGAACACGATCGACCTCGGCGCACCGGGCGAGTCGATCCGTTCGTGCAGCTCGGGCTCGTCGTCGTACACGACGCTCTCGGGCACGTCGATGGCGACGCCGCACGTAGCGGGCGCGGTGGCCTGGCTCCACTCCGTCGCTTCCCAGGACTTCAAGGACGAGTTCGACGCCGACCCGGCCGCCATGGCGCTCGTTCTCAAGGGCATGATCCTCGACGGCGTCGACGTCGTTCCGGCTCTCAACGGTGACACCGTCTCGGGTGGTCGCCTGAACCTGAACAACTCCGGCGACCTGGTGGCGGCGTTCGACGTTCCGGACCCGCAGCCGAACCTGACCATCGCGAGCACGTCGCCGACGCAGCTCGAGGCGGTGCGCGTCGACATGCCGACGCCGGTGACGATCACGGGCAGCGGCTTCAACGGGCTGACCGAGGTGCGTCTCGACGGCGTCGTGCTGACGAGCTTCCCGCCGCAGTACTCGGTCGTGAGCGACACCGAGATGACCGTGTCCATCGGAGCGCGCGACACGCTCGGCAACGCCCTGATCGAGCTCGAGGACGCTGGTGGAACGGTCAGCACGAGCGTCATCATTCGCTCGAACACCTCCCTGGTGGTCGACCTCGAGGCTTCCGACCCGTCGTTCATCATCCAGGCCACCGGTGTGCGCGCGTTCGTGGGTGCTCCCCTCACCCACTACTGCTGGCTGACGGCGTCGCTCAGCAACGCCCCGTCGATCCTGCCCGGCTTCGTCGACCTGCAGCTCGGAAACAACTTCTTCGACCTGTACGTCCTCTGGGAAGGGAGCGTCAACCCCGCCAAGGGCTACCGCAGGTTCAACTCGGGCGGGCTCGGCGGCTACGCGATCGGCACCAAGATCTACCTGCAGGCCGCCAGCGTCGACTTCGCGGCGCCGGCCTTCCCCCTCTTCACCAGCAACTTGCAGGTCGGCACGTTCCTCTTCTAGGAACGCGCACGAGAACCGGCCCCACGACGGGTGCCGGATCGACCGAGAACTCGTCGCTCCCGCGGCGAGGAGCCTTCGGCTCCGGTCCGAGCAGAGGGCATGTGGCGGGCGAGTCGCTTCGAGCGGCTCGCCCGTTCTCGTAGGCTCTCGACGCGCTGCGCGTGAACGTGTCGGCCGCCGCCGCACCGCGCTCGTACGCGCGGACCGCACGAACGCACTCGACTCCATGAACCCCATCGCCATCGTCCTCTGCGGTCGCACCGTGCCCCGGGTGCGTGAACGACGCGGCGATTTCGATTTGTGGTTCGGTCGAGCGCTCGGTGCGCCGCGCACCGTGATCGAGGCCGATCTCGGGGAGGAACTCCCGCCTCCGCGCACGTTCGCGGGCGCGGTGCTGAGTGGCTCACCCGCGATGGTCACCGACCGCGAACCGTGGTCGCTCGCGCTCGAGGACTGGTGCCGCACGGCCCACGGGACGCTGCCTCTGCTCGGAGTCTGCTACGGGCACCAGCTGCTCGCCCAGGCCCTGGGCGGACGGGTCGCCGACAACCCGCGCGGCACGGAGGTCGGAGAGCACCGGGTCGAGCTGACCGACGCGGCCGCGGCGGACCCCCTGTTCGCCGGACTCGGGCCCGCGCTCGCCGTCTTCGAGAGCCACACCCAGTCGGTGCTCGAGCCTCCGACCGGCGCGGTGGTCCTGGCGCGCAACGAGCACGACGGACACCAGGCCCTGCGACTGGGCCCGACGACCTGGGGCGTGCAGTTCCACCCCGAGTTCGACGCGCCGATCACCGCCGGGTACCTCGAGGCGCGCCGGTCGTCCTACGAGGACCAGGGCATCGACGTCGACCACCTTCTGGGCGCGCTCACGGACGACCTCTCGTCGCGCGTGCTGCTCGAGCGCTTCGCGACCCTGTGTCGCCGCCCGCGCTGAGGGCGGAACCTGTGCGCGAACTCAGGCCGCGGACCCGACGTCCTTCGGCGCCCGGAACGCGAGCGCTCCGATGCGCGCGAGAGCGGCGCAGGTGATCACGGCACCGACGACGCCCGAAAGTACCGCCGCCGCGTAGTACCCCACGATGACGTCGTGTCCCGTGGCTTTTGCGATCGCGCCGCCCGCGAGGAAGAGCGGGATCGTGACGGCGATCGAGCGCACCGCACTGATCCCGAGACCCGACTTCGGACGGTCGTAGGCGTCGAACAGTGGCCGCACGGCGATGGCGATGCCGTTGAACAGGACGGCCGCGGGCAGCCAGAGCATCCCGAGCGCCGCCCAGCGCTCGCTCAGCGGTTCGTCGATGAGGTGCGGCACGACCAGATCGATCGACAGCCACGCGAGCGGACCCACGAGGACGACGGCGTAGACGACGGCAGCGACGATCGCGAGACGCACCTCGCGCTGCAGGGCGACGACGGTGGCTCCAGCGCCGCGCCAACGAGCGACCAACGGCAGGAGCGCGACTCCGATCGCGATGGGAGGCATCAGGAAGAAGCGCCCCAGTCCGTCGAAGACCGACCACGCGGCGAGCGCCGTCTTGGCGTCCTCGGTGCCCCGCAGGATCGTGTTGATCGCGAGGCCTTCGAACCCCATCAGGACGTACGTCAGTCCCGAGGGGACCGCGATGGCGAGGATGACGCGCAGGGCGCTCTCGAAGCGCGCCGTGTCGGGAGTCTCCTCGGAATCGAGCCGGCGCCGTTCGTGCTGGTTGGCGCGGTACCAGGCGTAGCCCAGTCCGCCGAAGCGGCCGATCACGCTGGAGAACGCGATGCCGAAGATGCCCAGCCCGAACTCGAAGACGAACAGGTAGTTCAGCCCCACGTTGAGGAACGAGCTGATCAGTCCCGCCCACATCGTGGTCTTCGTGTCGTGGTGCGCCTTGACGATCGAGTCGGGCAGGATCGACCAGAACATCGTCAACGCCCAGCCGCCGATCAGCACGCTCGCGTAGATCTGGAACTGCTGCACCACGTCGGGCTCGTCCGCCGGCGCGAAGACCGTCGGTGCGAACCAGATCACGGCGGCGAGGACCAGGAAGACCGCGGCCAGGACGAGCGTGATGCGGACCGAGGCCGCGCGCAGCTGGGCGATCTTGGCCGAGGCTCCCTGCCCCATCGCCTCGGACAGGCGCTTGGTCAGCCCGTTCGACGTCCCGACCCAGCAGGCGATCATCAGGAACTCGATCGGCGTCGTCAGTCCGATCGCCGCCTGGGACGCGTCCGCCAGGCTCCCGAAATCCTGGTCCTCGAGCGAACCCGCGAAGAAGCGGTCGACCAGCGTGAAAGCGGCACGCAGCCAGAACGAGAAGATGAGGGGCGCCGCCAGACGCAGGATGCCGGGCGGGTTCGAGGATCGGTGGACGGCGTCGTTCTGGCTCACGGGGCGGGGTTGTACCCCAGGACGCCGCGCGCGCCGAACAGCTTGTCGGTCAAGGCTCGAGCAACTGGTCCGTCAGACGCTCGAACTCCTGTTGGAGCTCGACGTTCTCGAACCCGCGCAGGTCCGGCACTTGGAGCTCGAGCAAGGCCGAGAAGTTCCGGCGCGCTTCGCGAATGGCGTTCGCCACCTGACTCGAGAGTTGGACGGTCTCGAACGTGTTGATCGCGTCCCGCAGACGGGGCTGCAGCTCCTCGTTCTGACGCGCGACGGCGTCGGCCTGGTCGAGCAGGTAGCGCGAGTAGGCGAGGCAGGCGTCGAGGGTCAGCTCGTTGGAGCGGATGTTCTGGGCCGCGATGGCCGGATCGCCGCCGTCCTTCAGGTTCCGCTTCGCCTGGGCGATGTTCTCGCGCGCCTTCTCGCTGTACTCGGCGAGGCGCGGCACCTGGTCCTCGCGCACGCGCCGCACGAAGTCCTTCTGGATCGTGTCGAGGATGCGGACGAGCACGACGTACGAACCGTAGTAGCGGCGCGCCACGTCGAGGGACTCGCCCGCCTCCTCGGTCAGCTGCTGCAGCCGGACCGTCACGAGCCGCACGTTGTGAAAGACGACGCACATCTCGACGAAGTCCTCGCCCGAGACCGTCGAGAGCAGTCCACGCGCCGTCTCGGGACTGACTTCGAGTCCGACCGACCGCAGTTCGTCGACGAACTCCGACTCGAGGTCGGTGCGTTCGCGCTCGAGCCGCGCGATGCTCTCCTCGGTGTCCTCGATGCGCTCCTCGTAGTCCTCGCGCGTCGTGGTGAAGGGCTTCTCGAGCGTGCTCACCTCGCTGTCGAACGGAGCCGACAGGCGCGCCTCGCGATCGCGACTGAGACGTTCCTCGGCCGCGTCGAGCTCGCCGCGGATCGCGCGCAGTCGGCCGCGCGTCTCGTTGATCGACGACAGCCCGAGGGTCTCGATCGCTTCGTCGAGCAGCCGGTCGATCGCCGCCTGGTTCGACTCCTGGTCCTCGCCGAAGAAGGTGCTCTCCTCGAGGTCGTCGTGCTTCGAGTAGCGCTGCGCCGCGTCCTCGAGCGGGTCGAAGATCTGGCGCAGGATCTTGCGTTCGTAGGGATCGGGATCGCCGAGGACGACGGCCGGGGACTCGGTCCCGTCATCGACGTCGTCGACGGACGACGGATCGGGCCCGGGCCCGTCGTCGGTCTCCGTCGCGTCCCCCGCTCCGGTACTGGTCTCCACCAGATCGACCACCTTCGGTTCGCGAACGTCTGGCGGCGTCGACTCGCCGGATCCGCTCGCGGCGCTCCCGTCCGCAGCGACGGGTCGATCGCGATCGGGCAGCACGTCGACGGCGGCCGAGTCCTGGGGTCCGTCAGGGTCGGTCGGGGTCTCGCCCTGCCAGAGCAGGACGACCCACACGATCGCTGCGACCCACAGGAGGCCCAGCACGATGCCGATGGTCTTCGTGTTCATGGAAAGTGGTGTCGGGGCCCGCGAGGGCGCTCGGCTCCGCCACGAGCCTACGCTCCCGGCGACCTCTTCTTCGCCCCGGCGCAGCGAACCGCGCCGCCCGAGGTCCCGCGGCGCGACCACGGCGCGCGCGGCACGGAGCGAAGGCGCGCCGTGGGCCTCGACCACCGCGGTATCCTCCGAGTCCGCCACGATCGTCGCGGGTGCCGCGAACGCGAGCCGGATCGCCGACGGGATCCGCGCGTCGCGCTCGAGTCCGGCCGCGTGCGCGGACGATCGAACCAAGGCGCCCGCCCGCCGCGCTCCCCCTCGTCCACCCTCCGCCCGTCGTGCTCCGCCGAAACCTCTCCCGCGCCGTCGTCGCCGCCATCCTCCTGAGCGCCATCGACGCGTTCTCGACGCGGCTGGGACTACCGCACCGTCCCGCCGGACCCGCGCTGTTCCTGCAGGGCGTCCTGCTCTGGCTGGTTCCCACGCTCGTGGCCACCGCGGTCCTGGCTCTCGCCGCGCGCGCTCGCGTCGCACGGTTCCTGCTCGTGCGCGGCACGGGCGACGAAGCCCGGCCGCTGCGCCTGGCGTTCGTCGTGTTGGCCGCCGCTGCACCGGTCCTGATGCACTCGGCGCTGAACGCGTTCACGTCGATCGGCGGCGACCTCTCGCGCCTGAAGACACCCGCGCCGTGGCTCACCGGACTGGGGCTCATGGCAGCCGGTCTGGTCACCGTTCTGCTCGCGGAGCGCCTGCTCGCCCGCGCCGCTGCGCCCGCGCGCGCCGGACTCGTCCTCGCGGCGATCCTGATCGGAAGCTATCTGCCTCCCGGTGGACTGCCCGAACCGGAACGGCCGACGCTCACGAGCGCGGACGCTCCGAACCTGTTGCTGATGGTCTGGGACACGGCGCGCGCAGGATCGTTCTCGTTCCTCGGCGGTGAGCGCGCGACCACGCCGGCGCTGGCCGAGTTGGCCGAACGCTCGCTGGTCTTCGACAACGCGCGTTCGGTCACGCACTTCACGTTCACGTCGCACCTGTCGATGCTGACCGGCCGGTACCCGACCGAGCACGGCGCGCGCCTGCTCGACACGCGGCACCTGCCCGAGTCCGGGGGCGAGACCCTGGCGCAGGAACTGCAGCGCGCCGGCTATCGCACGGGCGCGTTCGTCGGAACGGGCGTGCTGCGCGCGACGACCGGCCTGGACGCGGGCTTCGACACCTACGAGGACCGCGTCGATCCCGCGGGCACCGAGACGCACCTGTGGGCTCTCGTCCACGACCTGCAGGCGGTGCTGATCAGGAAGAAGGGGCTCGGTTGGAACGACGGCGAACCGCACTGGATCCAGGACTTCCAACGCCCGGCCGACGGTCCGCTCGACGAAGCGCGAGCCTGGATCGAGAACGGCGACGACCGGCCCTGGTTCGCGTTCGTGAACATGTTCGACGTGCACTGGCCGTACAACCCGACGGACGCGGCGCGCGCTCGGTACGCGACGAAGTACGACGGCGTGGTCGGCGGCCACGCCAGCCGCGCGAACGACTTCCCCGACGGCTACGTGATGGAGCCCGAGGACGACGCGCACCTCTTGTCGCTGTACGAGGCCGAGTTCGCGGACCTCGACGTCCTGGTCTCCGAGTTCTTGGACAGCCTCGACCTCGACGCGTCGAACACGGCCGTGCTGATCACCGCCGACCACGGCGAAGCGTTCGGCGAGGGCGGCGAGTACGAGCACGAGAACATCCTCGAGCCGCAGGTCACCGTGCCGATGGTGCTGCGTCTGCCGGGCGCCGCGCCGCGCTCGGGCCGCTCGTCGGTCCCGGTCAGCGGCATCGACGTCGCGCCGACGCTGCGCGCACTCGCCGGCCTGCCCGCACGTACCGAGCTCGGCTTGGACCTGGCCGCCGAGGACCTGCCCGACGACCGTGTGGTCTACGTGGAGGACCGCGACCACCACGACGTCGAGAAGGCCCAGTTCGCGGCCTACTCGGGGCGCTTCAAGCTCGTGTGGCTCGACGCGCTGCACGACGACCGGTTCGAGCTCTACGACCTCGAACTGGACCCGATCGGGCTGATCGATCGCGCGAACGAGCACCCGGACGTGTTCCGCGCGCTGAAGGCACGGCTGACCGAGGAGCGCGACTGGCTGCCGCTCGACGCCGTCGAGGGTCGCGCTGGCGGCGGGATCGACGCGGACGCCCTGCGCGCGTTGGGCTACATGGGCGACTGAGGGCACCCTTCGGCCTGGATCGACCGGTCGCGGCGGCAGCGGTCGCACCGGCGCTCCCCGGGGCCTATGCTGGGCCTCTCTCGGGCACGCGATCGACGTGCGCCCGGCCCACGTTCACCCACCCGGCTTCCCCGACAGACGAAGGGGAAGATTCCGATCATGAGATCCCTTCTCCGTGCCCTGGGCACCAGCGTCGTGCTCGTCGCGGCACCGTTGTTCGTGTCGTGCTCGGCCGAGTCCCACGGGACCGAAGCCGCCGTCCTGAAGTTCACCGCGATCCCGGACCAGAACGCGACCGAACTGAAGCAGCGCTTCGACACCGTCGCGGCCCACCTCACCGAAGAGCTCGGCATCCAGGTCGAGTTCGTTCCGGTCGCCGACTACACGGCTTCCGTCGAGGCCTTCACGAACGGCCAGGTGCACCTGGCCTGGTTCGGTGGTCTGACGGGGGTGCGCGCGCGCCTTGCCGTCGACGGCGCCCGAGCCATCGCGCAGGGCACCATCGACCCGCGCTACAAGAGCTACTTCATCGCGAACCCCGACAGCGGTCTCGAACCGGGCGGCTCGGGTCCCTTCCCGATGGAGCTCGCGGGCAAGAGCTTCACGTTCGGCTCCGACAGTTCGACCTCGGGTCGCCTCATGCCCGAGTTCTTCATCCGCGAAGCGACGAAGCAGAGCCCCGAGGACTTCTTCGGGTCGCCGAACCGCTACTCGGGCAGCCACGACAAGACCTGGGAAGCCGTGCAGAACGGGAGCGTCGACGCCGGCGCCCTGTCCTACACGACCTACGACAAGCGCCTCGCCGAAGGTGCCATCGACCCGGCCCGGTGCTTCATCGTCTGGCAGACGCCTGACTACCCCGACTACTCGTGGAACGCGCACCCCGCGATCGACGAGATCTTCGGCGCCGGCACGATCGATCGCCTACAGGCGGTCCTGGTCTCCATCGACGATCCAGAGCTCTTGTCCGCTCTCGACCGGCCCGAGGGATTGACCACTGCACGCAACGAGGACTTCGCTCCGCTGGTCGGCCTGGCCGAACAGCTCGAGCTCCTGCGCTGAGCGAGCGCGGACCACGGCGGCGTCTCCCGATTCGCACCTCGCACGCGAACCGGGAGCGCTGCACCGGCCGAGCTTCGAACCACACCACGCGTGGATCACACCGACGACCACCTGGCCCTCGAGGCTCGCGCGCTGGGCGTCACGTTCGGCTCGAAGACCGTCCTGCGCGGCGTCGATCTCGCGGTTCGACCCGGCGAGCAGCTCGCGCTCGTCGGTCCCTCGGGCAGCGGCAAGACGACCTTGTTGCGCGCCCTCGGTGGCGCGCTCCATCCGACCGTCGGCAGCGTCGCGATCGACGGGCGCGATCCCGCGTCCTTGGACCAGCGCCAACTGCGCGCGGTCCGGCGCTCGATCGGGTTCGTGCACCAGCACCTGGGGCTCGTCCCGCTCCTGCGCGTGAACCACAACGTGGCGCTGGGGCGACTCGGCGAGCGTTCGCTCGTGGGCGGCCTGCGCTCGGTGTTCGCGCCGTCGCGCTCCGAGGTGCACGAGATCCACCGACTGCTCGAGCGGGTCGGCATCGAGGAGAAGCTCTTCGAGCGCACGGACACGCTCTCCGGCGGCCAACAGCAGCGGGTCGCGATCGCACGCGCCCTGCACCAACGCCCGCGCATCCTGCTGGCCGACGAGCCGGTCGCGTCGGTCGACCCGGCGCGCGCGCGGGCCGTGATCGATCTCTTGACCGAGTTGGCGCGCGAGGAAGGTCTGACCCTCGTGGTCTCGATCCACAGCCTCGAACTGGCGCGCGCGAGCTTCGATCGACTCGTGGGTCTGCGCGCCGGCGAGGTCGTGTTCGACCGCCCCACCGCCGCCGTCGACACCCGGGACTTCGAACGGCTGTACCAGCTCGACGACACCGAGCTGCTGTCGGATGGCGCCTGAGCCGCCCCGGTCCGAAGCGCACGGACGCCCCCGGCGCGCGCCGCTTCCGCCCTCGTCGAGCCTCGTGCGCAACGTCGGCCGGCGCCTGCTCGTCACGGTCGGCCTCGCCCTGCTCGCGCTCCTTGCGTTCACGCAGCTCGACACGCCGCTGTCGGGTCTCGTTCCCGGTGAGTCGGGCTGGCGGATCGCGCGCGCGTTCTTCGCACAGGCCCTGTCGCCGGCACTCGACTACGAGGACCCGTCCCCCGGCTACCGTCCCTTCCTCGTCAAGGTCGCGCTCGGCGTCTGGCACACGATCCTGCTCGCCGCCGGCGGCATGACGCTCGCGATCGCGGTGGGCAGCGTCCTGGGCCTGATGGGCGCGAGCGCGTTCTGGGAGGATCGCGAAGGTCCGCGCGCCCTGCGTTCCCTGCGCCTCGTCCTGTTCGCATCCGTGCGCGTCGCGATCGCGCTGATGCGCTCCGTCCACGAACTCCTGTGGGCGGTCGTGTTCCTGGCCGCGTTCGGACTGACGCCGTTCTCGGCCGCGCTGGCCCTGTCGATCCCCTACGCCGGCACGCTGGCGAAGGTCTTCAGCGAGATGCTCGACGAGGAGCCGAGGCAGCCGGCACTCGCGCTGCGACAGCTGGGCGCGTCGCGACGTTGCGAGCTGGTCTTCGGACTGGTGCCGGGCGTGCTCCCGAACGCCGTCGCCTACACCTTCTACCGCTTCGAGTGCGCCCTGCGGTCGGCCGCGGTGATGGGCTTCTTCGGACTGCCGACGCTGGGCCTCGACCTGAAGCTGGCCTGGTTCGACCTGCACTACGCCGAGGTCTGGACCTACCTCTACGCCCTGGCCCTGATGGTGGTCGTCTTCGAACTGTGGAGCGCCGGTCTGCGCAGGCGGTTCGTCGTATGAGCGGTGCCGTGGACACGGGGCTCGGCGCCGACCGACAGCGGCGCATCCGCGAACTCGCCGCGCGCCGCCCGCGCAGTCGCTACCTGACCGTCTCGGTCGGTCTGGTCGGACTGCTCGGGGTGCTGGCCTGGACGACGGGCGGTCTCTTCCCGAGCTACCTCCTCGAGGCCTCGTCGCGCCAGAACCTCGCGCGCTTCGTCGGCGAGCTCGAGCCGGAGCCGCTGCGCGGTCGGCCGTGGAGTCTCGGCGAGCTCGGCGCGTGGGCCGGCGACGTCCTCGAGCGCACCCGCGGGCTCGAGGCGGCCTGGACCACGTTGCACCTTGCGATCGGAGCCATCGCGCTGGCCGCGCTGTTCGCGGCACTCGCCGCACCTCTGGGCGCGCGCAACATCGCGACGCGCGAGCCGCTCGATCCGAGTCGCGATCGCGGCGGCTGGCGCATCGTCCGACACCTGGTGCGCGGGTCGTTCGTCGCCTCGCGCGCGCTCCCCGAGTACGTGCTGGCCTTCCTGCTCATGGCGCTGTTGCCCTACAGCGCGTGGCCCGCCGTTTTGGCCCTCGCGATCCACAACGGCGGCATCCTCGCGCGCCTGCAGGCCGAGACCCTCGAGAACCTGCCCGCGGCGCCGTTGCGTGCCCTGCGCGGCGCCGGGGCGACGCGCGCGCAGGTGGCGTTCGCAGCCGGCTTCCCGCTCTCGCTCGGGCGTCTTCTGCTGTACGTGTTCTACCGCTACGAGACCTGCGTGCGCGAGGCCACGGTCCTCGGACTCCTGGGCGTCAGCACGCTGGGCTACGTCATCCAGGACGCGCGGTCGAAGCTGTACTACGACGAGATGGCCCTCCTGATCGGGCTGGGCGTCGTGCTGGTGCTCGCGGCGGACGCGCTGAGCTACCTGGTGCGGCGCTACCTGCGCGACGCCTGAACGGCGACGCGTGCGGTGATCCGGACGGAGCGCCGGTCGGACCGGCTCTCAGCGCAACATCGCTTCGAGCGTCGAACCCTCGGCGATCCAGCGGCGCACGCGTTCGATCTCGTCGGCCGACATCTCGCCCTCGGCCTTCGGTGGCATCGCGAGATCGTGGTCGCGCGGCAGCACCAGCACGCCGTACAGCGCGGAGTCGTCGGGCGAACCGGGTGCGATCAACGCCTCCCAGTCGAAGCCGAAGTAGATCTCCTGGGCCTTCGCGAGCTCCGAGAAACGCAGGTCGCCGTCGGCCTTCCCCGTCGGCCCGTGGCACTCGTAGCAGTGACGCGCCAGCACCGGCTCGACGTGCCCGAGGTACGTGATCGGCCCCGGGTCGGACGGCGACGACGGAGCGCTCACGCCGGCGCCGCTGCCGTCCAGCCCGATCGGCGGCAGCTGGATGGGCGGGATCGAGAGCGCCGGACGGGCCTCGAACGGACGCGAGTACCAGTCCGCGCCCCACACCATCTCGCCGCCGATCTTGCCGGTTCCGCCGGTCAGCACCGCGGTGATCACCAGCCCGGCGCGGAACAGCCGCACGGAGCGCGCTCCCTTGCGCGCTCCGAGGGCCACGACCGCCACGACCGAGGTGAGCAGAGCGAAGGCGGCGGCGGCCACTCCGAGCCACCGGTGCAGCTCGACGTCGGGCTCGCGCGACGGTTCGAGGCTCTCGTGGACCCACCCGGTCCCGCCTGCGACCAAGGCACCCAGGGTTCCGAACCACAGACACAGCACGGCGGCGCGCCGCAGCCCCGCGTCCCCGCGCAGGGCGTTCAGACCCTCGAACACGGCCGCCATCAGCAGCAGAGCGATCGGGAAGTGGATCGTCACCGGGTGCAGGCGGCCGAACAGCTCCGGCAGGGCTTCGGCCAGAGGGCGCGCGGTCTCGGCGAGGGCGAACGTGGAGGAGATCATCGGTCGAATCGGGCAGTTTCGTGGTCCATGGAGCGGCGCGCCCACGCGGGCCCCTGGGGCTTCGGACCCGCGGGGCTTCGGCCCCATGGCTTTCGCGGTCGCTCGGACTCGGCTCGCTCGCCGTGGCCCGACGACCGGCTGGCTTCGAAGGCCGACCAGGACCTTGGAACGAGGGCCGCGGCGTGCCGCTCCGGCCGTACTCTACGCTCGTTCCGCCGCCGCGCCGATCGGCCTGGGCACTGGCGCCCCGCCTCCGCGACCCCCTACGAAACCCCGACAGCGAATCCGATCCCGTGCTCCTCTCCACCAGCCAGCTCAAGGTCATCCTCGAGCGTGAGATCCCCGATGCCGTCGTCCAGGTCCGCGACCTGACGGGCACCTCCGACCACTTCGCCGTGGACGTGACCTCGCCGATCTTCGACGGCAAGAGCATCATCGATCAGCACAAGATCGTGCATGCGGCCTGCGGCGAACACCTCGGTGGCGCCATCCACGCCCTGCAGATCAAGACCCGCACTCCCTGAGGGCCACGCGTCCCGGACGCGATCGCCCCGACGAACGCACTCTTCGACCGAACGCGGCGGCCGACGCGCTCCGCACCGACCCGATCACTCTCCGACCCACACACACTCTCATGTTCACCAAGGAAACGATCCAGGACATCGTCACGTCCAAGCCCGTCGTGCTCTTCGCCAAGGGCACGCGCTTCCAACCGATGTGCGGCTTCAGCGCCCGCGCCATCGAGATCCTCGACCGCACCGGCGTCGAGTTCGAGGTCGTCAACATCTTCGAGGACGAGTCCATCCGCCCGTCGCTCGTCGCCTACTCGAACTGGCCGACCACGCCGCAATTGTTCATCAACGGCGAACTGATCGGCGGCAGCGACATCATGCTCGAGATGTTCGAGAAGGGCGACCTGCAGAAGAAGCTCGCCTGAGCCGCTCGCCGCCGCATCCGTGCGGCGCGCGCGACGCTCGACCGCAACGGACCGCGGCCCGCCTCCGTCGATCGACGGAGGCGGGCCGCTTCGCGTGCGGAGGTCCGGAACGCTCGCGCCGGACCGATCGACGGGCGCCGTCAGTCGCGCTCGATCGTGACCTCGATGCCGCGCGTCGCCAGCTCCCGCAGGAACGTGTGCGGATCGATCGCCGTCTCGAGCGTTCCGGGGCCGACGACCGCATCGCCGCGCGCGATCATCGCCGCACAGGCGGTGGCCGAGAAAGCGGTGGTGCGCTCCATCGACGAGTAGCCCGTGCGTTCGTCGTGCACGTCGAGCATGCGCGCGCGGATCGCCCGCTTGCCCTCGGGAGCCTGCGCGCCCTTCTTCTTCGGTTTCGCCTCCGCCCGCATGGTCAACACCGTGACGTCCTTGGCGCCCGGGTGCGTGAGGTGCTTCTCGAGCTGGTGGTGCAGGAGTTGGCGCGGAACGATGTCCGCGTTGCCGACACGAACCGGATCCTCCCCCAGCAGCCCGAGTTCGAGCAGCACCTTGAACTTCCCGTGGTGCCCCCGGTAGCGGATGGTCTTGTAGTCCAGCTCGTCGATGCGACCCGCGAAGGTCTGCGGCGTCGTCGAGAGCCCGCCTGAGGTGATGAAGGCCTCGACCGGTCCCAGCCCTTCGACCTCGAACTCCTCGAGCTCGGTGAACGTCGGCACCTCGGTCACCGCGCCGCCGCGCAGGACCTGGGCGCGCCCGAAGTACTCGTTCGTCAGTCCGGCGACGCTGAACACGATCATGTAGTCGAGCGGCGGCTTCGGATCCTGGGGCAGGCCGCCGCAGCGCACCTCGACCACCGAGCACGGACCGAGTTCGTCGACGGCGAGAGCCACGAGCAGGTTGCCGAGTCCCGGCATCAGACCGCAGTCGGGCAGCACGCACAGCTCGGCGCCGCGGTGGTGCGCGCGGTGCAGCTCGAGCTGTTCCTGCACGATCTCGGTGTTGCCACCCAGGTCCAGGTAGTGCGTCCCGCCTTCCAGCGCCAACTGCGTCATGGCCAGCGAGTAGCGGTACGGCAGCGCGTTCACGCACACCTTCGCCTCGGTGAACAGGGGCATCAGGGCGCGTCGATCGGAGGCGTCGAGCGCCTGACCGCGCAGGGCCTTGAAGCCCGTCGCCTGCGAGACGCGCCGCATGCTCGTCTGCAGCGAAGCCTCCCGTGAATCCACCCAGGTGATGGAGGTGGCGCCACCGTGCTCGACGAGGTCGTGAACGACCGCGGTGCCCTGGCGGCCCGCGCCGAGTACGAGATAGTGCGTCATGGACACGATGGTATCCGCACGGAGCCGTTCCCGTCGGAACCGCGCTCCGAGTCGAGCCTTCGGGCGACGGAGCTTGCCAGCGTGGCGCCTTCTAGGTTGAGATCCGTCCATGACCGACGCCAGCGCGCCCACCCATCCGGCCCAGGCCCTCTCCGCCATCCGCGCCGCGGCGCAGCGTCTCGAGCCGCACATCGTGCGGACGCCGACGGTGATCAGCCATTCGCTCGGAGCGGTGGTCGGGCGCCGCGTCCACCTCAAGCTCGAGACGCTGCAGCGCACGGGCTCGTTCAAGGTCCGCGGCGCGCTCAATCGCGTGCTCACGCTCTCGGACGCCGAACGCGCGCGCGGGATCGTCGCGGCCTCGGCGGGGAACCACGCCCAGGGCGTCGCGCTGGCGGGCGCACTGACGGGTTGCCGGGCGGTCATCGTGATGCCGAAGGACACGCCCGTCGTGAAGGTCGACCGCACGCGTTCGCACGGCGCCGAGGTCGTGCTGGCGGGCGTGAACTACGAAGAGGCCTACGCCACGGCGCGCACCCTGTGCGACGAGCAGGGCCTGGTCATGGTCCATCCCTTCGACGACCTCGAGGTCATCCACGGCCAGGGCACGATCGGGCTCGAGATCCTGGCCGATCTGCCCGACGTGGACACGATCGTCGTCCCGACCGGAGGCGGCGGCATGGTCGCGGGCATCGCGCTGGCCGTGAAGGCGCTGAAGCCGAGCGTGCGCATCGTCGGCGTGCAGGCCGAGGGCGCGAACCCCATGACGCGCTCGTTCGCCGCGGGCGAGCCCGTCGAGGTCGAGCGCCCCACCACGATCGCCGACGGGATCCGCGTCGGTCGCGTCGGCCTGAACACCTGGCCGTTGGTCCGCGACCTCGTGGACGACATGGTCAGCGTCTCCGAAAGCGAGATCACCGAGGCGATCGTGCGCGGGATCGAGGAGGTCAAGGTCGTGACCGAGGGCGCGGGTGCGGCGGGCGTGGCGGCGCTGCTCGCGGGCCGCATCGGCGCGGGCGACGTGGTCTGTTCGTTGATGTGCGGCGGCAACATCGATCTCAACCTGATCGCGCGCGTCATCGAGCGCGGCCTGACGAAGGCCGGTCGCTACCACGCGATGCGCCTGCGCACGCGCGACGTCCCCGGCCGGCTGCGCGCGATGGCCGAGGTCCTCGCGGAGCACGGAGCGAACATCGTCGACATCAGCCACTTCCGCGCCGGTTGGCGCATTCCCGTGGGCAGCGTCGAGATCGAGGTGTTGATCGAGACGCGCGGGGCGGGCGAGGGACGCGCGATCGAACTGGAGCTGACGGAGCGCGGCTTCGAACCGCTCGTGACCGGTACCTGACGTCCTCGCAGGCGCGGACGTCCGGCGACGCGACCCGTTCGCGCGCGAGCGAACGTGGCGCACGTCTCCCCGAGCTCGCCGGGCGTGTGCCTCTTCTCGGGCCCGTGCAGGACTGTGTCCGAGAAGGACCGTGCCCGTGCAGCACCGTGCCCGTGCAGAACCGTGCCGGTGAACGCAACCGGGGCGAGCCGTCCTGTGACGGCCCGCCCCGGGCGTGGATGGAGCCAGAGATCGGATTCGAACCGACGACCCCTGCTTTACGAAAGCAGTGCTCTACCGCTGAGCTACTCTGGCGATCGCGTCGGGCCAGTGGCCCGATCGAGCGCACTAGAATGCCGCAGCAGGCGGCCCGTGTGAACACTCCGCGGGAGATTTGAAGCGCCGCGCGGCCAGTCGTGCGACCGCGCGCCCCGATCCTTGGCGTGCTCGCGCGGTCGGAACTCGGCCCGGCGCGCTCGCGAGTCCACGCCCCGAGGACGGGCCTCGACGGATCGCGCCGCTCGCGCCACGTCAGCTCGCCTCGGAGACGGACCGCGCGCGCCGCACGGGAGTCCGCACGGAACGGTGACTCGAGAGGACGGTGACGCGCAGCAGCCGTGCGCCCGCGCTCCCGGCTCACGGTCCGCGCTCGTGCCACGGATCGAACGTGCGGACGGTCCCCGGCCGGTGCGACGCCACCCCGGGGCCGGCGAGGTCGCGGGACCTCTCGTCCCGGCATCTCGTCCCTGCTTCTCGTCACTGCTCCACGTCCAAGCTCCCCCGGACGCGACAGCGCGCGCCCGGACCGAAGTCGCGGGCGCGCGCTGCGCAGCTTCGACCGGATCGAGACCCGGTCCGCTAGCTAGAGGCGGTCGATCACTCGCTGACGGTCACGTCCGAACCCACGAGGGCTTCGGCGCGCTGGGCGTCACCGAGGGCCAGGGCACCGAGGGCCTCGGCCGCCGCCTGACGCACGGCGATCGCCG
The DNA here is from genome assembly GCA_007750655.1 of Rohdeia mirabilis. Classification (GTDB taxonomy): domain Bacteria; phylum Planctomycetota; class UBA1135; order UBA1135; genus Rohdeia; species Rohdeia mirabilis. The sequence continues at coordinate 2,009,706 of CP036290.1, read as the reverse complement.
CGTCGGAGGTGACGAGGGCCTGGAGCGGCTCGTAGGCGCCATCAGCAGCACCGCCCGTGCGGCGCAGCAGGTTGGCGAGGGACTGACCCGCGACGGTGCGGGCAGCGTCGCTGCGCGCGTCGTCGGTCAGGACACCGAGCATGGCCGCGGCGTGGCTGTCGTTGCCGCGCAGCGCCAGGGTGCGCAGGGCCGGCACGATCACCGCATCGGGACGGGCTTCGCTCGAGGCGAGGGTTCCGGCGAGGTGGTCGCTGGCAGCGGACACGTCCACACCGGCCGCGGCGAGCGCGGACAGGGCGGAAGCGGCACGGGTGGCCAGGTCGTCGGCCTCGGCGCGGTCGGTGTTGACGCGCTCGGAGAGCGCCTCCTCCACGTCACCCACCTGGTCGACGCCGCGGACCACGGCGTTCGCGCGGTCGGAGTACAGCTCCTCGATGTCGTCGAAGGCTTCCGGGTCGTCGGCCACGACCACGAAGGGCGTGTTCGACAGACGTACGTCGTTGCGGACGTTGGTCAGCACCTGCTGGGTGGTGACGTCGGGAAGGGTGCTGGCACAGACCACCACGTCGACGCCACCGGCGCGGCGCAGGGTGGCGAGGCCCAGCAGACCCTTGTCCGAGCTGAGGCACGCGATGCCGGAGGCCTCGAGCGCCGCGACCATCTCGGTGCGACGGCGGTCGTTGGCGTCGATGACCAGCGCGGTGCGGTGGATCGAGCGGCCGCCGGCGGTGCCGAGGTTCGAGATCACGGCCGAGTCGACCGCGGTCGAGTTGCCCGACAGCGCGGTGTGGGCCAGCGCGATCGCGGCTTCTTCACGCACCTGGGGCACGTCGTGGCGCAGGGCCTGCTGCATGGCGGTCGTCGGCGCGCTGGCCGTCCGACCGTAGGTGCGCAGGATCGCGATCGTCGCGGCGATGTCGCCGTCGGCCATCGCCTGCTCGAGCGCACGCTCCATGGCGCTCGTCCCGGCGGACAGAGCGACCAGGAGACCCTGGGCGGCCTGGTCCATCTGGGACTCGACGTCACCGCCGGCGGTGGCGATCAGGCCGAGTTCGTAGTCCTGGACCACGGCGGCGCGCACGAGACCGGCGCGGGCGTCGAGGTTGGTCGCGTCGGCGTCGAGCGCGCGGTAGAAGGCGATCTTCGCCATCTCCTCGGGGTACATCGTGCGCGGCACGATGGTGGCCTCGAGGTCGCCGCCCTTCCAGTCCCAGACGACCTGGGAGTACATGAAGGGCAGGAGCACCTCGTCCGACTGGTTGAGGTACGAGTTGCCCTCGTGGACCAGTTGGGCCGACGGGCCGAGGTCGAGACCCGAGCGGCCCTGGCCTTCGAGGATGCGCGAGAGCGCGTCGCCGGCGGCGCTGCGGACACCCGGCTCGGCTTCGCTGTTCGCGAGCCAGGCGAGGGCGCCGATGGCCCGCGGGTCACCGATGTTCCCGAGGACGGCGGCCACGTTGCGGGCCATGTACGGATCGCTCGACTCGCTCTCGAGGGCTTCGACGAGCGGCGGCACGACCGAACCACCCATCTCGGCCAGCGACAGCATGACGCGCACGCGGTACGCGTCGTCCGAGCGGTCGGCGAGGGCGCCGAGCATGTACGGCACGGCGTACTCGCCGTGGCGCGCACGCAGGTCGGCCACGATGCGGCGACGGGCGCTCGGCGTCGGGTCGTCGTTCAGTGCCGTGAGCAGTTCACGGATCGCCTCGCGGTCGTTCTGGCGCTCGATGCGACCGAGTTCGGCCAGATCGAGGAAGCGCTTGGCGACCAGCTCGAACTGACCGCCGCGCATGAGCAGGATCATCCAAGCCTCTTGCTCGAACGGATCCTGACGCGCGAGGTGCTCGGCCTCGAGGGCCCGGAACAGCTCGTAGGCCTCGTCGGACGTGGGATCGAGCGCGAGAGCGCGTTCGAGCGTCGCCAGAGCCTCGGCCTCCTGGCCCTGCTCGAAGAGGCTCATCCCCTCGTTGAAGAGTTGGACGAGCTCGCTGCTCTGGGCGGCGACGGGTGCCGCGGCCAGGGTCAGCGCGAGCGCGGCGGGGACCAGTTTCCGGGTCAATCCGGTCATGGGATGCCTCTGCACGAGAATGGTGGGGTCGGGCGCCGCACGGGAAGCGCGCAGTGCCGAGTCGGGGGAGTCGCGGCCGTCGACGGGCGCGAGCGGCAGGGCGGGACGTCCGCAGACTCGCGCGGCACGACGGCAGCGCGAGCGGCCGACGCGCCGGGGCGCACGACCAGGGTGGGACGTTCCGTCCGGCGCCACGGGGGGGCCGACGGGAGCCTTCCGGGGGTCGGGAGGCGGACGGGGAATGGAGCGGGATGATAGCGAGGGGGTAGGGTCGGTCAAGCCAACCGAATCCCTCGAACCCTTCCTACACCCCCACCGCGTCGCGACTACGGTCCGAGCGCGGCGGGCCGGCACCCCGAGCGGCTCGGCCACGGGTCCGGCGGGCCACCATGGGGCGGCGAGTCGGGCTCGAACGCGAGCGCGGCCCGCCCCGTCCCGCCCGCGCGGACCCCGGCCGGTCCTCGAACCCGCTCCTGGCCACGAACCGGTCGCCCGGCCACCGATCGAGCGGCTCGCCGAGAGCCACCTGCGAAGAAATCGGCGCCCGCGCACCGCCGCACCAGCTGGCGAACGCGCGCCGACGGCTTCAGCTCCTCCCCACCTCCCCGTCCCCAGCGCCCTCGCCCGTGACCGACCCCCGCTCGAGTTCCACCCCCGACCCCGCCCGCACAGCGACGCGCGCGCTCCCGGTCCTGGTCGTGGACGACGACGCCGACATCCGCCTGGCCCTCGAGATGCTGCTCGCCTACGAGGGCTACGAGGTCTGGACCGCCGGCAGCGCGCGGGCGGCCCTCGCGCGCCTCGACGAAGAGGCCGCGCGCGGTCGCCTGTGCGGCGCCGTGGTGACCGACGTGAAGATGCCCGGGATGGACGGGCTCGAGCTGCTCGCGATCCTCGAGGCCCGGGACGACGCGCCGCCGGTGGTGGTCGTGTCGGGCCACGCGGACGTGGAGATGGCCGTGGGCGCCTGCCGCCAGGGCGCGGTCGACTTCCTCGAGAAGCCGCTCGACCAGAGCCGCGTGCTGGTCAGCGTGGCCGGCGCTCTGGAACGCGGCCGCCTCGAGCGCGCCAACCGCACGCTGCGCACCGAGCTGGGTTCGCGCTTCGATCCGGTGGGCGCCTCGGCCTCGTGGCGCGCCGTGCTCGACGACGCGAAGCGCGCGGCGGACGCGGACGTGCCGGTGCTCGTGACCGGCGAGAACGGCACGGGCAAGGAAGTGGTCGCGCGCCACCTGCACCTGTCGGGGCCACGCGCGCGCGGTCCGTTCGTGGCGGTCAACTGCGCGGCGATCCCGGACGAGTTGATCGAGTCCGAGCTGTTCGGCCACGAGAAGGGCAGCTTCACGGGCGCGCACGAGGCGCGCGTCGGGCACTTCGAGGCGGCGCACACCGGCGTGCTGTTCCTGGACGAGATCGGCGACATGCCGCTCGGTGCGCAAGCGGCGTTGTTGCGCGCGCTCGAGTCGCGCGAGATCCGGCGCGTGGGTGGTTCGGCGTCGATCCCGGTCGACATCAACGTGGTGGCGGCGACGAACACGGATCTGGCGGCAGCGGTGGACGCGGGCACGTTCCGCACCGACCTGTTGTTCCGCCTGTCGGTGGTGACGCTGCGCGTGCCGGCCCTGCGCGAGCGGCCCCAGGACGTGGAACCCTTGGCCAGGCACTTCCTCGAAGCGATCGGGCGCCGACTCGGTCGCCGCCCCCCCACGCTCGAACCGGACGCGGCGCAGCGGCTCGCGAAGCATCCCTTCCCCGGCAACGTGCGCGAGCTGCGCAACGCGATCGAGGCGGCGCACGTGTTCGCCGACGGCGACGCGCTGACCGTGGACGACATCGAGCGCGTGCTGGCGCGCGGGCCGCTGCTCGCATCCGCAGCGACGAGCGCGCGCGCCGTGGACGCGAACGGCGACGACCCGTTCGACGCCGAGACCTTCGAGGCGTTCAAGGAGCGCTCCGAGGCGCTCTTCATCGCGCGCAAGCTGGCCGCGAACGACGGCAACGTGAAGCGCACGGCCGAGGAGCTCGGCATGCAGCGCAGCCACCTCTACAAGAAGTTGGATCGGTACGGGTTGCGCTGATCGCTCGAGCCCGCTCGCGCTGCCAGGCTCGCGCGACGCACCTGACTCACTCGATACTGAGAGTGGTCAAACGTCCCTGCGCATCGAATCCGAGCCATGCGAACTCGATGGTCTCGGCGAGCGGTGGCAGCAGGTCGAGCGCAGGCTCGAAGTGATACTCGAGCCACATCGAGTCGCCGACGCCTCGCGCGCTCACTTTGGGAGATCCGAAGACGACAACGATCTCGTCGAGACCCAGGGCCCAGTGCCGCAGAGCCAGCAAGATGTCCTCTTCTCGACGCTCGCCCGCAACGATGACGTCGGTCAACAGGGCCGCCGCTCGCGCTCGATCCAGTTCGGTGTGGCGCTCGATGAACCGCGTCCAGGCCAATTCGCCCGCCTGGAACACCGGCGCCGCGGCAACCACACCGCTCGCGCTCTGCGCCGCCATCGATTCGAGTGCTTCGATCGCCGTGCGAAGCGCCTCCACCTCGCGCCGGAGTTCGTCGGCCACGGCACGTTCACCGACCGATTCGCCGATCGCCCGTCGCTCGGAGGTCAACTCCCGCGACAGCGCGTCGATCGCCTCCAGGATGGCTGCCGTGTCCGCACCGTCCGTCGCCTCGGCGGGCGGCGAAGGCTCGGTCGTCACCGGCGCCAACGGCGCGGTCGATGGACTCGCGGAGTCGCCACCGAACGCGAGTGCGCCGCTGACGACACCAATCAGGAATAGGCCAAGTGCGAAGAGCGAGCTGCGAACGTCCATGGCGTCAGCCTAGCGGAAGCTCGACTCCGCGACCTGGACAGCACGGCCCACCCTGCCGCAGCGCCAACAGGTCGAAGAGCCGACCGCCGACAACGGCGACACGCGATCACGAGCCCTCTCGACACCAGGCAGCGTGACGTCTCACGCGCCGTGCATCCCGACGCGCCAACGGCGCCAGCCGTTGGGCCAGCAACAAGAAGATCGGGATGCTGACCGCAACCGTTCTGCGACGCGCAGAGTCCGAGCGCGTCGCAACATCGCTACGGAATCCGAAGCTGCATCCCGACACGCACCAACGGCGCCAGCCGTTGGGCCAGAAGCACCGAACGGCGCCAGCCGTTGGGCCAACAACACGAAGATTGGGATGCGGATCGCAGCGCGCCGCGCAGAACTGCCACGCACGCAGCACGCTGGGCACCGTCACGCTGTTCGTTGCGTCTCATGCAGGCGCGCCAACGGCGCCAGCCGTTGGGCCAGAGACACCGAACGGCGCCAGCCGTTGGGCCAGCAATAAGAAGATTGGGATGCTGATCGCAGCCGCTCTGCGACACGCAAGGTCCCTGCGCGTCGCAGTTCCGCTACGGGATCCTGAGCTGCATCCCGATCTTCAGATCGTTCTCGTTCGGCAGCACGTCGCGGTTCGCGTCGAAGATGCGCGTCCACAGGCTCGCGCGGCCGTAGTAGGCGAAGGCGATGCCGGTCAAGGTCTCGCCCGACCGGACCACGTGGGTACGGAACGTGCTGCCGCTCGGAGCGTCCGCGACGTCCTGGACGGGTGCGCCGTCGGGGCCGGTCTTCGGCGTGCGCGGCGCGGGACGGCCGGGAGCGCGCGGCTCGAACGTCTCGGTGCGCGCGGCGGTGCGGCCGGCGAAGGAGCTGCTCAGCACCAGGATCTCCATCCCGGCCTGGGGCGGACCGACGGCCTCGTTGTCCCGACGCAGCACTTCGGCGTAGGCACCGTTGCCGTAGAAGCGCTCGGCGAGCACGAGCCACGAGACGTCGTTCGCGCGCACGCGGTAGATGTAGGCGCCGACCTGGCTGGGGTGCTCGGTCAGTCCCTGGACCCCGTCGCGCAGGGGCGGGTAGCCGTTCGCGATCACGGCCGGCGTCGGTGCGACGTCCGCACCGCGCTCGGCCGCCGCCTCGGTCGTGCCGGTGGCGGACAGGAGGGCGCCGCGCTCGTCGCCGCGTGACGATCCCGTCGCGAAGGGGTTGGTGCCGGCCGAAGGGGTCGCGCTCGACGCACCCGCGCGGTCGTCGACGGCGTTCGAGCCACCGATCGGGGCGACCGCCGCGGTCGTCCGATCGAGCGCGGCGGTGCGGTCGCCAGCGGACTCGACGGGCGTCTGGAAGGACACGACGAGGACCACCGAGGCGAGGAAGATGACGGTCAGGACGACCAGCTTCTCGAAGCTACCCATGGGAGAGTGAGGGAGACCTGTGGGTCGGTGTGAGAGGTGGCGAGCGACGGCCGGGTCGCGCGGACGCGGGGTCGGGTGCCGTGAACGGAGGTGCCGAAGGCCGGCGACGGGCGGGCGACGGGGAGCCTCGGACCTTTGCGGGCCGAGCGGCGGAGCGGATCCGAGCGCTGGGCACCGGATGCGATCGAGGTGCCGGGTCGAGAAGACCGGGTCGAGGACCGGGGCGACGACGGCGGCGCGCTGGTGGCGCGCGCCACAGCGCCCCCGGTCGGCGGAGATGGCCTGCAGCCCGACGTCCGATCGCGCGGGCGCCGCTGCGAGAGCGGAGGACCGATCGGACGGTGAGCGAGCGTCGGGACCGGCGACGGTGAACCCAACGGAGGAAGACGGTCGACGTCGAGAAGTCGGAGCGAGGCGCGCTCGCGGCCGGAGGGGACCGTTCGGACCCGCGCGGAGTCGACTCGGTCGCGGCCCGGCCGGGCCAACTTCTGTTCGTGCCACGCGTTCGAGTGACGGCGACCGCGCGCGGCGGCCACCGATCTCGGTCGGCGTAGGTCGGCAGTGTCGGGGCCCGCGGGTACCCGAGTCAATCACCGCTTCGAACCCGTTCCCGCGTGGAGGTCAACGCCCGGCACGCCCCGTCGCTATCCTGTGCGCCGCCGCGCGCTCCTCCACCCCGCGCCGCCCCAACTCCATGGCACGCCTCCTCCTCCTCGTTCTCGCGCTCCTCCCCCTCGGCTGCCGCTCCAGCTCGTCCCTGCCGGCCGACGAGATCGACTCGATCAGTTTCGTCGGCGAGCTGCGCGGCTACAGCTTCGACGGCGGCGATCGCTTGACCATGCGCAACGACTACGGGGTGGAGCGCGTGGACGTCCTGTCCCAGGCCGGTGACCCGGGCGTGAAGCTCGCCCCGCCCTTCGCGATGAACGCCACCTACGAGCGCCTGCTCGAGCTCGGCATGGAGGGTCGTCTGCGTCCCGGCGCCCTGCCCACCAAGCCCGGCTTCGAGATCGAGCGCCAGGGGGGACTCTTCCACTTCTCCCTGGCCCAGGCGCGGACGGAAGGCGTCACCGGCTACACCCAGATGGTGCTCGACTTCGCCGACATCTACAGCAACGTGCTGTCGCTCCAGGCGGTCGACCAGGAGCGCGCCCTCGAGGCTCTGCGCGCCAGCGAGAAGACCGCTCTCGGTCGATGAAGTCCGGCTCGGAGCGCCAGCGCCCGGGCGCCCCGGGCGGCGGCATCGGCCCCTGCGCCCTGGCGATCGTCCCGGCCCGCATGGCCTCGACGCGCCTGCCGCGCAAGATGCTGCTCGACCGCACGGGCATGCCGCTCTTCGCCCACACGGTCCTGCAGGCCGAGCGCTGCCACGCCTTCGAGCGCGTGGTGCTCGCCACCGACGACCAGGAGATCGCGACGCGCGCCACGGAACTCGGCATCGAAGCGGTCCTGACCGACCCGAACCACGAGAGCGGCACCGACCGCGTGGGCGAGGCCCTGGCCCAGCTCGAGGCCCGCGAAGGTCCCCAGTGGGAGGTGGTCGTGAACGTCCAGGGGGACGAACCGGAGATCGACGCGGACGACCTGGGGGCCCTGGTGGCCGCGTTCGAGGACGACGACGTGGAGGCGGCGACCCTGTGGGCCCCGCTCGACCCGCGTCGCGCGGACGACGCGTCGGTCGTGAAACTGGTCGCCGACGTCCGTGGAAGGGCCCTGTTCTTCTCGCGCTCGCCGCTCCCCGCGCTGGGCCACGGCGGCGAGCCCTGCATGCGCCGCCAACACCTGGGGGTCTACGCCTTCCGTCCGAACGCCCTGCGCGACTTCATCGGGCTGCCGAAGTCCGAGTGGGAGCGCTCGGAGCGGCTCGAACAGCTGCGCTGGCTGGAGGCCGGCCGCTCGATGCACGTGGTGAGAGCCCACGCGCCCGCCCGCGGCATCGACACCCAGGCCGACTACGACGAATTCGTCGAGCGCGCGGCGGCGCGCGGGCGCTGAGACCCGGACCGAGTTCGGCGCCGGACGAACATCTGCGGACCTGGTGCCGCGTGAGACTCGCGGCGTCTCGGCGGGACCGACCGTCGCCCCGTCGGGTTAGGGTGACCGCACCCCATGGCCAAGCATCTCTTCATCACCGGCGGTGTCGTCTCGAGCCTCGGCAAAGGTCTCACGTCGGCAGCGGTCGGACTCCTGCTCGAGCAGCGCGGATTCCGCGTGTCCATCCAGAAGCTCGACCCGTACATCAACGTGGACCCCGGGACGATGAGTCCCTTCCAGCACGGCGAGGTGTACGTCACCGACGACGGCGCGGAAACGGACCTGGACCTCGGTCACTACGAGCGCTTCACGCACGCGCGCCTGACCAAGAACTCCAACTTCACCACCGGCAAGATCTACCAGTCGGTGATCGAGAAGGAGCGCCGCGGCGACTACCTCGGGCGGACCGTGCAGGTCATCCCGCACATCACCGACGCGATCAAGGAAGCGGTCTACGCCGGCGTCAGCGACGACGACGTGGACTTCGCGATCACCGAGATCGGGGGCACGGTCGGTGACATCGAGAGCCTGCCGTTCCTCGAGGCCATCCGGCAGTTCGCGCTCGAACGCCCGCCCGAGGACGTGATGTTCATCCACGTCACGCTGCTCCCCTACCTCAAGGCCGCGGGCGAACTGAAGACCAAGCCGACGCAGCAGTCCGTCGGCAAGCTGCGCGAGATCGGCATCCAACCGCACGTGCTGGTGTGTCGCACCGAACAGCCGATGACCGGCGACATGGCGCGCAAGATCAGTCTCTTCTGCAACGTGCGTCCGGGCCACGTGATCGAGGAGCGCGACGTCGACCACTCGATCTACGAAGTACCGCTGATGCTGCACGACGCGGGCCTCGACCGCATGATCCTCGAGCACACGCGCACCCACGCGCGCGAGCCGCAGTTGGACGACTGGCGCGCGATGCTGAAGCGCCTGCTCGCGATCGACTCCTCGGTCGAGATCGCGGTCGTCGGCAAGTACATCGAGCTGCACGACGCCTACAAGTCGATCTACGAGTCGCTCAGCCACGCCGGCATCACGAACGACGTGCACGTGCGCATCCGCAAGGTCAGCGCCGAGGATCTGCTCGACGAGGACGGCGTCACGCACCTCGAGGGCGTCGACGGACTGCTGGTGCCGGGCGGCTTCGGCGAGCGCGGCCTCGAGGGCAAGATCGCCGCCATCCGCTGGGCGCGCGAGACCGGAGTCCCGTTCTTCGGCATCTGCCTCGGCATGCAGTGCGCCGTGATCGAGGTGGCGCGCCACCTCGCGGGGCTCGAAGGCGCGCACACGCTCGAACACTCGGCCCACACGCCCCACCCCGTCATCCACCTGATGGAGGACCAGAAGGACGTCGAGGACAAGGGCGGCACGATGCGCCTGGGCGCGTACCCGTGCACCTTGGAGGAGGGCACGATGGTCGCGGGGTTGTACGGCACGCTCGACATCTCCGAGCGCCACCGCCACCGCTTCGAGTTCAACAACGCCTATCTGGTGCGACTGCGCGAGGCCGGCCTCGTCGCCTCGGGCCGCAACCGCGAGCTCGACCTGGTCGAGATCGTCGAACTGCCCGACCACCCGTTCTTCGTGGGCGTCCAGTACCACCCCGAGTTCAAGTCGTCGCCGCTCTCGCCGCACCCGATCTTCGAGGGGTTCGTGCGCGCCGCGCGCGAGCACGCTCAGAAGTCGGGCGGTGGGGCTTCGGAGTCCGCGACCCTGGTGCCACAGGGGAGCCGCGCGTGAACGGACACGACGACGACGACGGGATCGACCCGGCCCTGGCCGGCGGCGACTTCAAGCTGTTCGTGACGCGCCTCGGGATCCAGGCCTTGATCGCGCTCGGTGTGATCGAGAATCCGGTCACGGGCGAGAAGGTCGAGAACGAGGTGCAGGCCCGCATGCTCGAGGCGGACCTCGGCATGCTCCTGCGCAAGACCGAAGGCAACCTCGAGCCCGACGAGGCCGACAAGCTGCGCGAGGTCCTGTCCTCGATGCGCGAGCGCCTCTCGCGCTGACACGGCTGGCCCGGGCGGCAAGCTCGACGCTGACGCGCGGGCCCGCGCGGACGATCGCCTGCGCGAACGCGGCGTGCGACACGAGACGGGCCGAGGGAACGGGGCGCCGCCCCACCCAGCGGGCTATTCTCGACCTGTACCGATGACCGCCCCCGTGCCCCCCCAGCCGGTCTTCCGGCCACCGGACCGCACCGTCCTGCCGTCCGCGATCCTCGCCGCCCTGCTGGCCGCCTACGTGGCCCTGGCCGCGGGCTTCGCGTGGGTCGGCGACGATGCGTTCATCGCCTTTCGCTACGGGCGCAACCTGGCCGAGGGCGCGGGCCTGCGCTTCAACCTGGGCGTCGACCCGCCGGTGGAGGGCTACACCCAGCTGACGTGGATCCTCGTCGTCGCGCTGATCGAGCGCCTCGTTCTCGAGATCGTGCACGCGAGCCGCGTCGTGGAGATCACGCTGGGAGCGCTGCTCCTCACCGTCTGCGTGCGACGGTTCGCCACGTTCGAAGGCGGCCGGCCGCTCGCCGTCGTGGCGGGCTTCCTCCTGCTCACGTCGCCCGGCTACGTGATCTGGTCGTCGGGCGGACTGGGCACGATGCTGTTCGCGCTGTCGATCTTCCTGTGCGCCGATCGCGTGCTCGCGACGTTGCGCGGCGGCTCGCTGGCACTGGCCTGCGCGGCGTCGGCCTTCGTGGTCTACGTGCGCTTCGACGGCCTCTACTTCGTGGGCGTCGTCCTCTCCACCGCGTTCGTGCTCGGGTGGTTGCGGTCCGACGCGCGGGCCCTCGTGCGCACCAGCCTGGTCGCGAGCGCCGCCGTCGCGATCGGATTCGCGGCGCAGACGGCCTGGCGCCTGTCGTACCACGGCGACTGGCTGCCCAACACGGCGCGCGCGAAGGGCGACTTCGACCTGCGCACGCTCGAGCGCGGCTTCGACTACCTCGTGTCGAACTGGTTCACGGTGCCGCTGCTCGCGGTGGCACTGGTCGCCGCCCTCGTCCTCGTCGTGCGCGAGCGCGGCCGGGAACCGTGGCACGTCATGGCGCTCGGAGTGATCGGCGGCGCGAGCGTCTACGGCGTGCTCACCGGTGGCGACTTCATGCCCATGGGGCGCTTCTTCGTCCCCGCCCTGCCGTTCGTCGCGCTGGTCGGCGCGCGACTCGTGCTGCTGGCGGGACGCGAACGCAGCGCGGGCGACGCGGTGGCCTGCGCGTTCGCTCTGTTCCTCGCCAACGCGCCCGCGCTGTTCGACGTTTCGTTCGTGCCGCAGCGCGCGCGCGAGGCCATGACCTTCCGCTGGGGGTGGCCGTACGAGTCCGAGATCGGCTTCCTCGGCGGGATGCAGCAGCGCGTCCACGAGTGGACCCTCTTGGGCCGCGCTCTCGGCCAACACGTCGACCCTGGCGACTCGCTCGTGCGCGGACCGATCGGTGCGGTGGGCTACTACTCGCGCATGACGCTCTACGACCAGTACGGACTGATCGATCGCGAGGTCACCACGAGCGCGCGGCCCCACGTGGACACGCGCACGCTGCCCGGTCACGACCTCAAGGTGCCGCACGGCTTCTTCGCCGCGCGTCGGCCGACCTACCTGTCGGCCGATCTGCTCCTGGGCGAGTTCCCGGGCACAGCGATGTACGAGGAAGCGCGCCCCGCGATCGACAGCGGCCTGCTCGTCGTCTTCCCGGTCGAGGCGCAGGACGGCTTCCCCCAGCGCGGCACGCTCGCATTGACGCGCTACTGGGCGCCGCCCGTTCCGCCGGTCGATGGGAAGTGAGCCGGTGAACGCCCCCTGCGCGACCCAGCGTCCGACCTGGTTCTTCCCTGCGTTGGCGCTCGTGCTGATCCTGCAGGTCGCGCTCGCCGTCGCGTTCGGCTGGGTCGGCGACGACGCGTACATCGCGTTCCGCTACGCGCGCAACCTGGCGGCGGGCGAGGGCCTGCGCTTCAACCCCGGGACGCACACACCGGTCGAGGGCTACACGCAGCTCTTGTGGGTCCTCGTCGTCGCGCTGATCGAGCGCGCGGGGCTCGAGGTGGTGACGGCGACGAGGACGGTCGAGATCGCCTGCGGCGTGCTCCTCATGGCCTGCGTCACCCGCTGGGCCTGGCGCAACGTGTCGCCGACGTGCGCCCTGTGGACCGCGCTGCTGTTCGCGACGGCACCGACGGTCGTCGTGTGGTCGAGCGGCGGACTGGGCACGATGCTGTTCGCGCTGGTGGTGTTCACGTCGGCGACGAATCTGTGGAGCGCCACGACGCCGACCTCGTGTGCGGCGCTCGTCTGTCTCCTGGTCACGCTCGTGCGCTTCGACGGGCTGTACTTCGTCGGAGCCCTGCTCGCCGCGACGCTCGTGGCGGCGACGGGCTGGACGCCCCGCGGGAGAGCGGCGCGAGGCGGCAGCTCCCGTGCGGTGGTGCGACGCGCGTGGATCTGTGTCGGTGTGGTGGCCGTCGGCTTCGCGCTCCAGACCCTCTGGCGCCTCGGCTACCACGGTGACTTCCTGCCCAACACGGCCCGCGCCAAGGTCAGTTTTGGCTGGCGACCGTTCGAACGCGGACTCGACTACCTCCTGGCCCACTGGATGGCGATCCCGACCTCGCTCGCCACGCTGGTCGCGGCGCCCGTCCTCCTGTGGCGGCGGTCCGTCGCTGCGGAGCCGGGCACCGGGCGGACGGAGGCCGACTTCCGCCGGAGCGGTTTCCTGTGGACGGGTTTCCTCCTGTGCCTGGCGACGTTCGCGTACGGCGTGCTCACCAGCGGCGACTTCATGGCGATGTGGCGCTTCTTCCTGCCCGCCATGGCCTTCCTGGCGCTCTTCGCAGGGCTGTGGATCGACCGGATCGGGCGCACGGGTGGACCGTTGCGACGGCGCAGCGTGCGCGTGCTGCTCGCGGCGGCGCTGCTGCTGGGATGGTTCCCCGCGCTGTTCGCGCAGCCTCCGTGGCCGCGCGCTCTGCTCGTCGCGACCAAGTTCCGTTGGCGCATCGCCTACCAACCCGAGCACGAGTTCCTGCGAGGCGACGCGGAACGGGGCCGTCACTGGGCGAACCTCGGTCGCGCGCTCGCCCTGCACACGACGGAGGGCGAGTCGCTCGTGGCCGAGGCCGTGGGCGCGGTCGGCTACCACACTCGGCTGACGCTCTTCGACCGCTTCGGGCTGGTCGACCGCGAGGTGGCGCGCACGATTCGCGCGGACCCGGCCCAACTGCGCCTGCCGGGGCACGACACGCACGCTCCGCTCGCGTTCTTCGCGGACCGCGAACCGACCTACGTCATGGCGGAGCTGCGATCGGGCGAGTACCCGGGAACGCCGCTGTACGACGCCTTCGTCGCGCAGGCCGATGCGTCGCTCGGACGGGTGCTCCTCTTCGCCGTGCACGCGGAGGACGGGTTCGAAGAGGACGGCACCCTGCTGTTGGTGCGCTACGACTCGGACCATGCGCGCGCCGTCGACGCGGCCGACCTCTTCCGCCGCGAAGCGATCGAACGCGAGCGGGCGCGGCGCCTCTTGCAGAACGACTGAGGCGGACGGGGTGCCGCGGTCGGAGCGTCGAACGGCGCCCCGCACGAGCGCGCCCCGCGCCTAGCTCGACGCGCGGAGCAGGCGCACGAGCCCCGCCGCGAAAGCCTCCCCCATCCCCGGACCCTGCTCGGGGTACAGGTAGGGTTCGATCAGCTCGAGCTCCATCACCGCGAGTTCGCCGTCGAGTCCGCGCACCATGTCGACGCGCGCGTGGAGCAAGCGTTCGGGCACGGCGGCGAGCACACGCGCGCTCAGGTCGCGTTCGATCCCGCTGGGCTCGTGGACGGTCTCGCGCGCGCCGAACATCGACTGCACGCGGTAGTCGCCGGCAGCGGGCACCTTGCGCGCCACGTGGGACAACTCGCCGTCGAAGTACACGAACGAGTACTCGCCCTCCGTCGCGACGGCGGGCAGAAAGGGCTGGATCAGTGCGCGACCGGGCGGCCGTTCGTCCACGGGAGGAAGGGGCGCGCCGCGGCGTACGCGCACCTGCCGCCACGCCGACGCCCCGACGAGCGGCTTGACCACCAGCTCGTCGGCGCCGATCCGGTCGAACGCTTCCGCGATCGTCCCGTCGCTCGCGTCGGGCGCGAAGACCGTCGGGACGGTCGGCGCGCCGCGCTCCGCCAGATCGGCGAGGTAGCCCTTGTCCAGGTTCCAGCGCACGACCACCGCCGGGTTGAAGAGCGGCCGCGCCGCCTCGCAGCGGTCGAGGAACGCGAGGAACGCCGCGGGCTTCGACGTGTAGTCCCACGTCGTTCCGATCACGACCGCGTCGAAGTGCTCGGGATCGAACTCGGGCGCGTCCCAGACCGCGACCTCGAGAGCGATGCCACGGGTGGCGCAGGCGGCGCGCATCGGCTCGAACTCGCGGTCGAGCTCCCAGTGGTCGCTGCGCAGCGCTGGATGCCCCGGCAGCATGTCGGCGGAGGTGAGGAAGGCGACGCGGGTCATGGGGTGCGGAGCTTAGTGGTGTGATTCGCTCTCTTGGGCACGGCTTTCCCTGATGTCGGCAGCGTCTCGTACGGGCGCGCTGCTGCGTCAGGCCTCCTTCGAGACTCGAGAGCCCGGTACTCGTGGAAGCGGGGGCGAGTCGCCTGTGCCACGCATCGCATCTCGTACGGAACGCCGAAATGCCTCGAGAGAGCGAATCACACCACTAGCGCGAAGACCGAGCGATCCCTGCGGGCGAACCACGCGGAGGCCGCGCCCGAGCACGCCGCGTGCTGGGTGCGGGGCACCGAACACCGGCCGGAGACGAAGGTGGCGCGCCCGCAGTACTCGAGCGCGCCACCTCGGAGCGGGCCCTTCCGCCGACCCCGCTCGCCTCATCGCCCGGAGTCCGCGCCGGTGGGCGCTGCGTCTTCGGTGGCGGGCGACTCCTGGAGGAAGAGCCAGACGCCGCTCGTGCGCTTGGACGCGGGGCGCAGCGCTTCGACGCGCTCGGTGAGCGACTGCAGACGCGCCTCGAGCTCGACGGCCTCGGGCAGCGAGTCCGCGCGCTCGAGCAGCTCGTTGCCGGCCTCTTCGTCCAGCTCGCCCATCTTCTCGAAGATGTCGTTCCAGAACGCCTGGTAGGCCGCCTCGACCTGCTCGAGCTCCGCGTCGAGCGTCGCGAGCTCGGCCTGTTCGGCGGGGCTCAACGCGCGCGCCGTCGGCCGCACCGTGTGGTACGCGCCGACGACCAGGTCGAGGTCGCCGTCGCCGTCGTGATCGAGCACGTCCACGTAGGCGCCCTCCTCGGGTCGCGACGCAGATCCTTCCGTGCTCTTCGGCGTGACGAGCGCGCGCGGCGCGGCGAACGCGGGCGCTCCGACGGCGCCGGTGTTGAGGTACAGGTACACGCCGCCCTCGAAGCTGCCGCAGACGAGGTCGGTCAGACCGTCGGCGTTCCAGTCCACGAGGCGCGGCGCGGTCAGCCCGCCCGGCACGGCGAGCGGTTGTCCCCCGGCTTCGACGCGCCGGTTCGTGGACACGAAGGCGGGCGCCGTGGCAGTGCCCTGGTTGAGGCGCAGGTAGAGCCCGCCCTCGTCCTTGGAGCCGAGCAGGAGGTCGAGGTCCCCGTCCGCGTCCCAGTCGAAAGCGACAGCGCTGACGCAGTGCGGCGCCGAGTAGTCCACCTCTTCGCCCTCCTTCTGCCCCACGTGGCGGTACTCGTTCGCCTCCATGTCGTAGTAGAGGCCGATCCCGATCGGGGCGCCGGCCGCGTCGAGGATGTGTTCGGGCTGTTGCCAGCCGGTCTCACTGCCGCGCACGACGAAGGCGTGCCCCTCGAAGGTGGCGGTGACGATGTCCGTGTGGCCGTCGGCGTCGAAGTCCACGAACTGTGGACCCATGCCGATGCATCACCAGTTGTTGAGCTCGAGCGGTTCGCCGTTCGCCTCGAGACGCCCGCGCTCACCGAACGCGGTGCTGCTCCCTGCGGTCGGTGCGCAGTGCCAGAGGGCTCCGAACAGGTCGCCGAGGATGAGCTCGCGGCGACCGTCGCCATCCAGGTCGCGCAGTACCGGCGACGGGTAGAGGATGCCGGTGAACGGGGCGCCGGCGCTCGTCAGTTCGACGGGGGCGGCGAAACGCGGGGTGGGCTCCTGGAACGCGGCGCCCAGTGCGGCGGGCGCGAGGAGGGTCGTGAGGATCAGCATGGTGGTGCTCGACTCGGACTAGGACTGGCGGAACGGATGGCCCCGAACGGAACTCGGGCCCGACCCCTCGCAGGAGGAGCCGGGCCCGAGTCTACCCGCGGCGCTGGAACGCGGCGCGCCGCCGGATCAGCGGTGGGCCGGGTCGGATCAGCGGTAGGCCGGCAGTCCGGTCAGCTCGTGGCCGAGCGCCAGCGTGTGGATGTCGTGCGTGCCCTCGTAGGTGTAGACCGACTCGAGGTTCAGCATGTGGCGGCCGGTCTGGTACTCGAGGCTGATGCCGTTGGCGCCCAGCATGTCGCGGCCGGTGCGCGCGGCGGTCAGGGCCATGTGCACGTTGTTGCGCTTGACCATGTTGACCATGGCGGGCGTCATCTGGCCCGCTTCCTTGAGGCGTCCGATGCGCAGCGCCATCAGCTGGCCCATGGTGATCTGGGTCGCCATCTCGGCCAGCTTCATCTGCGGGATCTGGTAGCCGGCGAGCGGCTTCTCGAAGACGACGCGCTCCTTCGTGTAGCCGAGCACCTCGTCGTACACCGACGACGCCGCGCCGACCGCGCCCCAGGCGATGCCGTAGCGCGCCTGGGTGAGGCACATGAGCGGGTTGCGCAGGCTCTTCGTCTCGGGCAGGCGGCACGAGTCGGGAATGCGCACGTCCTCCATGACGAGCTCGCTCGTGACCGAAGCGCGCAGCGACCACTTGTGCTTCTGCTCGGGCGCCGAGAAGCCCTTCGTGTCGGTGGGCACGACGAAGCCGCGGATGCCGTCCTCGGTCTGTGCCCAGACGATGGCCACGTGGGCGATCGTGCCGTTCGTGATCCACATCTTGCGGCCGTTGAGGATCCAGTCGCCGCCGTCCTTCTTGGCGTTCGAGAGCATCCCGCCCGGGTTCGATCCGGCGTCCGGCTCGGTCAGACCGAAGCAGCCGATCGCTTCACCCTTCGCGAGCTTGGGCAGCCACTCTTTCTTCTGCTCCTCCGAGCCGAAGGCGAAGATCGGGTACATGACCAGGGAGCCCTGCACCGAGACGAACGACCGCAGGCCGCTGTCGCCGCGCTCGAGCTCCTGGCAGATCAGGCCGTAGGCCACCGAGTCCATGCCCGCGCCGCCGTACTCCTCGGGGACCGTCGGACCGAACACGCCCAGCTCGGCCAGTTCGGGCGTCAGCTCGTGCGGGAAGGTGCCCGCCTCGAAGTGCTCCATGATCTCCGGCAGGAAGCGCTCGGAGACCCAGGCGCGCACCGTGTCGCGAACCATGCGTTCGTCCTCGGTGAACTCCGAGTCGAGGTGGAGGAAGTCGAGGGCGCGGTAGGGCTGCATGGTCGAAGGGCTGGTGCACCGCCCGAAAGGGCGGTCGGGAAGCTGGGAAGCGGTCGGAAGGCGGTCCATCGGACCTCGACGCGCGGGATCAATTGCGGCCTTATAGCACACGCGAGCCCTCCTCGATCCGTGAAGCACCCCGACAGAATCTGCCGCGTCTGCGGTCATGCCCGCAGCGGCGACGCCCCCTGTCCGGCCTGCGGTGGCGCACCGCGCGATCCTTCGCTGGCGCGACCCGCGCGTTCGCTCGTGGCCCAAGTGACGGCGGGAGCCCGCGCTCCGTTCGTCGG
The DNA here is from genome assembly GCA_007750655.1 of Rohdeia mirabilis. Lineage (GTDB taxonomy): Bacteria > Planctomycetota > UBA1135 > UBA1135 > Rohdeia > Rohdeia mirabilis. Next base: position 1,991,578 of record CP036290.1, on the reverse strand, counting down.
TCTCGGAGCGCTGCTCACCCTGCGCGGCGTGAAGCGCTGGATCCTGCCCCCCACGCTCGGCGCGACGCTCGTGCTCGCGGGGCTCCTGTTCGGCCTGTGGACGCTGTTCCAGGAGGCGCTCGCGGGCGACTCGGAAGCGGTGGACCTCGACCTGCCCGGCTGGCTCGCGTGGGCCGAGGGAACTCTCGAATGGTTGCTCGACCTGCCGTGGTTGCGCACCGGCGGCACCTTGGCGTTCGTTCTCGTGGCGGCGCTGACCTGGTGGTTCGCCTACGCGATCGTGTTCGAGGTGCTCGCGGGCCCGTTCCTCTCGCGCATGCAGGCGCGCGCGGAGGACCACTGGCTCGGTGGCCACGGCGGCACGCCCGAACACCCTTTCGAGACGCGCGGACTCGGACTCCTCGCGCTCGCGATCGGACTCGGCGCGGGGCTGTGGTGGGTGCTGCCGGGAGGGCTGGCCGCTGCCGGACTCGTGCTGCCGGTCGCCGTGCTGTGGTTCGCGCTGCGGCCCTTCCGCGGCTGGTTCGGAGCATTCGTGCGCACGGAGGGCCGCTCGGGACTGCAGGGGTTGGTGGTCGCCGCCGTCGCACTGATCGGCGTCGTACTCTTCCTCCCGCTGCACCTGGTGCCCTTCGTCGGCAGCTACATGGCCGCCACCGCGGCGGGCTTCTTCCTCGCACTCGGGACCTTGGACCTGGCGCTCGAGCGACGCGGCTGGAGCCTCGACGGACGCTTCGCGTTCGCACGCCGCTCGCTCGGCGCACTGGCGGCGTTCGGCGCCGTGTCGGGCTTCCTGTTCGGCGTCCCGGTGATCGGGCCGCTCCTGATGCTGCCCAGCGCATCGCTCGGCGGAACCTGGCTGGTGGCCAAGCTCGACAAGAGCGCCCTCGCGGGCGAGGCACGCGGAAACGACCATCGGGACCCTGGCGCTCTGCCCTAGTGGTGTGATTCGCTCTCTTGGGGCACGGTTTCCCCTGATGTCGGCATCGTCCCGTACGGGCGCGCTGCTGCGTTGCGCCTCCTCCGAGACTCACAGCCCGGTTCTCATGGAAGCGGGGGCGAGTCGTCGGCGCGCCTTGCATCGCATCCCGTACGGAACGCCGAAATGCCTCAACAGAGCGAATCACACCACTAGGATCTCTCGCCCATGCGCTATCTGGTCACCTCCGCCCTGCCCTACGCCAACGGCCCGATCCACTTCGGCCACGTGATCGGGGCCTACCTGCCCGCCGACGTCTACGTGCGCCTGTTGCGCATGCAGGGCGAAGAGGTCCTGTACGTGTGCGGTGCCGACGAGCACGGCGTCGCGATCACGTTCGGCGCCGAGGCCGCGGGCGTCGAGCCGAGCGCCTACGTGGCGCGCTGGCGCGACCAGATGAAGTCGACCTTCGACGCGCTCGGCATCGCGTTCGACCGTTGGTCCGGAACGAGCATCTCCCCGAACCACGCCGCATTGTCCCAGGACTTCTTCAGGGGCCTGCTCGCGAACGGCTACCTGATCGAGCAGGAGTCCGAGCAGCTGTACAGCCCGAGCCAGGAGCGCTTCCTCGCCGACCGGTTCGTGACCGGCACCTGTCCGAACTGCGGCTTCGAGGAGGCGCGCGGCGACGAGTGCCCGCGCTGTGGTTCGTGGCTCGACGCGCTCGACCTGCGCTCGCCGCGCAGCAAGGTCGACGGACTGCCGCTCGAGAAGCGCAGCACACGCCACTGGTACCTCGACCTGCCCAAGCTGCGGGACGCGGGCCTCGGCGACTGGGTCGAACAGCACGAGTGGAAGACCAACGTGCGCGCCTTCCTCGAGAACCTCCTGGCCGACACCCGTCCGCGCGCGATCACCCGCGACATGGACTGGGGCGTGCCGGTGCCGTCCGACGTGACCGAGGGCGCCGCGGGCAAGGTCCTGTACGTCTGGTTCGACGCGCCCATCGGCTACGTCTCGATCACCGACGAGTGGTGCCGCGAACAGGGCGGGAAGGAGACCTGGCGCGACTGGTGGACGTCGAAGGACACCCGCCTCGTGCACTTCATCGGCAAGGACAACATCCCGTTCCACGCCTTCGTGTTCCCGGCCATGTTGATGGGCCTCGAGGACGGCTACGTCCTGCCCTGGCAGGTGCCGGCCAACGAGTTCTACAACCTCGAGGGACGCAAGTTCTCCACGTCGGGCGGCTGGACGATCCCGCTCGAGCGCTTCTTCGGCGAGTACGACGCCGACACGACGCGCTTCCACCTGCTCGCCAGTGCGCCGGAGACGGCCGACAGCGAGTGGACCTGGGAGGGCTTCCAGTCCACGGTCAACGCGGGCCTCGCCGACAAGATCGGCAACCTGGTGACGCGCGTACTGCGCTTCGCGGACAAGCACTTCGACGGGCGGCTCCCGGCGCTCTCGAGCGAGCACGAGGAGGAGCTCGACAGGATCCTCCTCGCCGAGTGCGGAGACCTCCCCGACCCGGGCGCTTCGATCCGCGCCTTCCGTTTCCGGCGCGCGACCGAGGAACTCCTCGCACTGGCGAGCGCGGGCAACGTCTTCCTGGACCGCACCGCCCCGTGGGCCCTGCGCAAGACGGACCTTCCGCGCTGCGCCTCGGTGCTGAACACCGCCGGCGAGTGGATCGCCCACCTCGCGCGCTGCGCGGCGCCGTTCATGCCGAACAAGGCGCAGCTCCTGTGGAGCATGGTCGGGCGCGAGGGCGCCGTGGCGGATGCAGCTTGGCCACAGGTGCCGGCGCCCGGTGGCGACTGGCGCGGTGCGCGCGAGGGATCGACCCTGGGCGAGATCGTGTCGCCCTTCGCGAAGATCGAGGACGAGGCGGTGGCGCGCGAGAAGGAACGGCTCCAACGCCAACTGGCCACGCAGTAGGGACGCGGCGCGGCGACGAGCGCACCCATGGAGCGGATGCTCGGGAAGGGGCGTCCAGGATCGGGGCCGCTCGTCCCCCGCGCGCGAGGATCGGGCACCGAGCTTCGGATCCCGGCCGGGCGGCGCCCGCCGCGGACCCGCCCCTCGACGCGGCCCTGGGCACCCCTTGGCCCTCTTCGCGTCGAACCGCTGGGGGATGCCCCCTGGAGCTAGGGGGGCTGGGTCCTGGGGCTTGGGGCCCACGAGACGGCCCCCTCCAACGCAGAACGCGGCGGGCCCCCTGAGGGACCCGCCGCGCGAGTCTTGCAGCGTCATCGGGCTCCTCGGGGTGCTGATGCCCCCCGAAGCAGCCTCAATGGCGCCCGAGCATCAACGGCGGCGCGTGGCGGCCTTCTTGGTGGCACGCTTCTTCGTCGCGCGCTTCTTGGTCGCACGCTTCTTGGTCGCGCGCTTCTTGGTCGCGCGCTTCTTGGTCGCGCGCTTCTTCGTTGCACGCTTCTTGGTGGCGCGCTTCTTGGTGGCGCGCTTCTTCGTCGCGCGCTTCTTGGTCGCACGCTTCTTCGTTGCGCGCTTCTTGGTCGCGCGCTTCTTGGTGGCGCGTTTCTTCGTTGCGCTCTTCTTGGTCGCGCTCTTCTTGGTCGCGCGCTTGCTGCGTTTCTTGGCCATGGGGATTGAGTCTCCTTGGACTCCGAGGGTTGGGTTGGCGTCTTCGGCACGCCGCTTCCACGACATCACGGGCGACATCGGCGCCTTCCGCCCAGACCTTTCCCGAAACCCACGAAGAAATCGCACCGACCTTCCCCGACATGAGAACGCACGCGGACGCCGTCTGGCGTTCGCGTGCGTATCGTGATCGACGTGCGACGCGCGGTGCGCGCCCCGTGGTCGGCGGTGGACGAGCCGATCGCGACCGCTCGAGAGCGGCCCGCGTCGGTGGTGCGATCAGAACAGCTCGTCGAGTGCAGCTTGACCGACGTCAGAGAAGTTACTGGCAAGTTCACCCCCACCTCGACGTCCGACAATGCTCTCGAAGACGTCCTGCAGGCGCAGTGCCGCCTCCTGGGCGTAGAACCGGACCAGCCCGAGGTTGGTGCGGTCGTCGAACAGCACGGCGAGCAGGGTGCGCTCACCCACGAGCTGCAGTTGGATGGAGTCGCGCTTGCCCTGGTGGAACATGACCGAGAACTCGGTCTCCCCCAGGAGCCGCGCCATCTCCTTGGTCGCGGCGAACGATCCGGCGACGAGCGCCGAGATGGAGTCCGCGGACGACTGCACCGCGTCGCCGCGGCGCGTCACGAGGTGCCCATCGCGGTCGATGAGCAGGGCACAGCGCGCCTTGGAGAGCTCGAGGAACGAGTCGAGCTCGGTGTGGAGGCGTTCCATGTCCTCCGCGTAGAACTCGAGGCGCTCGGAGCGCAGCTTGGAGTCTTTCATCGGGTGTGTCTCTTCGGTCTGAGGCGGCTTCCCGCCAGGGGTGGATCGGGCGTGGTTGCCGCGTCAGATGAACTTGAGGATCGCTGCGGCAGCACCGGCGCCGAGGATGGCGGCAGCGACGACGAAGAGGTTCCCCTTGAGAGCGGACGGCTGGGCGGCCGGAGCGCGTTCGGGCGCTCGACGCGGAGCCGGCCGACGACGGACCGTGGGATTGGGAGCCGCCGTGGTGGCGGCAGCCGTGTTCGCCTGCGGGCGACGCGTGGTCGCTCGCTGTCGCATCAGTTGGGCGGCGCTGCTGCCCGACGGCGCGTAGGTCTCCTCGGTGGCGGTCTGCGCGACCGCCGCCGGAGCCGCAGCGGGTGCGGGCCTCGCAGGCGGCGCTTCGTTCGTGGTCCGCAGCGACATCGGCGCCGCGGTCTCGAGCGGACGACGCGTCTCGGTGCGCCCCTCGCCGGAGCTCGGCGTCGGCGCCGGGACCGCGGACACGTCCGAGTTCGCTGCGACCGGTGCCGGCGCCTCGGTCGGCGCGCTCGTCGAAGTCGCGGCCGGCGTCACCGCCGGGGCGGGCCCCGCACCGGGTCGTCCGCCACCGCACTCCTGCTGGATGTGCTTGAGCACGAGCGACGCGAGTCCCTTGAGCGTCGGGAAGACGCCCTGCCCCGTCGCGGCGACGGCTTCGAAGGCCGGCACGTCGTGCGGGTTCAGCTGCTCCTGCATCTCGGACATCGACATGGCGCCCGGGATGTCGCGCTTGTTGAACTGAACGACGTGCGGCAGCGTCGCGAGACTCTTGCCGTACTCGTTCAGGTTCTCCTCGAGGTTGCGCAGCGACTCGAGGTTCGCCTCCATCGCGCCGGGCGAGGAGTCGGCGACGAAGATGATCCCGTCGACCCCTTGCAGCACGAGCTTGCGCGTCGAGTTGTAGTAAACCTGACCGGGGACGGTGTACATCTGGAAGCTCGTCTTCATGCCGGCGATCGTTCCGAGATCGAGCGGCATGTAGTCGAAGAAGAGCGTCCGATCGCCGTCGGTGCTGATGCTCGTGAGCTCACCGCGATTGTCGTCGGGGGCGCGCTTGTGCACGACCTCGAGGTTCGTCGTCTTGCCCGACATTCCGGGACCGTAGTAGACGACTTTCGCGTTGATCTGCTTCTGGGCGAAGTTGATCTGGACCATGGATTCAGCGCGTGGACGAAGGGTTCTGGTGTTCGTCGGCGGCGACGCGGTCCGAGCTGACGGATCCGTGTTCGTCCGAGGACGGCGCGTCGACCTGATCGACGCGTGGGAGAGCGGGCGCGGTCTTCTCGAGTTCGGAGGCGCCCGCCCCGAGTCGTTCCAGGCTCTTCGTGACGCGAAGAGCCGCGGCCTGCATGGGCAACTTGAAGGTGGACGGATCCGCCTCGTTGCCGTAGATCACGAGGAGCGCTCCACCGCGCACGCGCAGGAGAGCCAGGCCGCCGCGGTCGCTCGCGATGCGAGACCACGTGGGCGGACCCCAGGTGAGCGGCCCCGTCGCCTGCACGAGTTCCGAGAGGAACTGCTGCGAGACGGCGGCCAGACGGTCGGCGTCGTGCGTGAGCGACTGCTCCCCCACCGGGATCGGCACGCCGTCCTCGGTCACGAGAGCGACGAAGCGCACGCCGAACAGGCGCGACAGCGGTTCGAGTTCCTGCATCACGCGGCCAACCCCTGGTTGTCGATGGGCGAAGGTGCGCCGGCGAGCTCCCGCAGGGACTCGCGCTCGGCGGGCTGAGCGGTGCGCCGGTACCAGGCCACGGCCACGTCGCGTTCGCCGACGGCGCCGACGAGTTGACCGAAGTCACCTTCGACCTCGAGCTCGCGCAGCGGGCCGAGGTCCAGGCGTCGCGACACGGCGCGCGCGGCCTTGAGCGCGCTCTTCATCCCGCGCGCGGTGCGCTGGGCGGTGGCGCCGCGCGGACCTTGGATCAGCGCGGTGGAGCCGCGCATGAAGAGCGCTGCACCGCACCCCGGGGCCGCGGCCAGTCGCTGCAGCGAAGGCCGCACGTCCTCGCCCGAGACGGTGCTCGACTCGGCGTGGTCGGTCGCGAGACGTCCGGTCTCCTCGACGCGCGCCAGGGCGCGGCGCGGATCGGGCGCACCGAGCGCCGGTCCCTCGAGTGCGCGGTAGCGCGCCTCCAGTTCCGTGTCGCCCGGGAAGTGGTCGAGCAGTTCCCGGACGACTTCGCGGGCGTCCGAGAACGCGCCGATCGCGAGCAGCATGCGCAGCTCGAGCTGGAGCGCCTCGGCGCCGCGCGTGGCCTCCGAGCGGGCCTCCGAGATGGCGGCCAGGGCAGCTTCGCCGGCCGAACGCGAACGGTCGGCGAGGAAGCGGCGGGTGCGGATGCGCGCCAGCAGGAGCGTGGCGGAACCGGACTCGTCCTGGGCGCGCCACAGTTCGGCGGCGCGCTCGGCCTCGTTCCACTCGCCGCACTCGGAGCACAGGTCGCAGAACGCGATCCACAGCGCAGGGCGCGGGCCCTGTTCGAGCTCCGCCCGCAGTCGTGCCAGGCGGCGCTCGCGCAGGTGGCGCTGGACCCGTTGGTCCAGGCGCTGCAGCGTGCGATCACCGGCGAAGTGCTCGAGGCCCTCGCGACACAGTTCGCAGGCCGACTCGAGCTCGTCGCCCATGGCCAGCTGCTGGATGAGTCGGGCGTAGTTCTCGGCGCTGAACTCCTCGGCCAACTGACGGCGGGCCTGTTTCAGTCGCGAGCGCGTGAAGAAGCGCGGGATCATCGGTCGCTCTCCATGTCGTTCGCCAGGAGTCCGCCGTCGGTACCGCTCGCGAGCAGTTCGCGGATGGCGGTGATGTCGCGGCGCAGTCGGGCGCGGACGGCGGCGGACGGCACACCTTCGGCCAGGGCCTGCTCCAGTGCTTCGAGTGCGAAACCGGGGTCACCGGCCTCGATCGCGGTGCGCGCGTCGAGGTAGATCTGGTCGACCCGCGCCAGGACTCCCTGGCGTTCGAAGTCGGCTTCGACGTTGCGCTCGCGCAGCTCGGCCTCGATGGCGTTGCGCACGCCCTCGAGTTCGCGAACCTCCTTGTCGAGGCGCGTCCGTCCCCACCACAGCGGGTGTTCCTCGGAGAACGACCCCAGCTCGGCGATCCGGCGCTCGATGGCCAACAGGTCGGTCGGCACGGGGCGTTCGAAGGCCTCGTACTGGTCGGTCGTGCGCACGTGCGCGATGGACACGGCTCCGATCGGCAGCGCCAGTGCCAGCATCGCGAAGAAGGCGATGCGGGCGCGACTGCCGACGTGGCTGGTGTCGGTGTCGGTGACGAGCAGGCTCTCGAGCATGCGCGAGGCGTCGACGCAGTTGGGGTCGTACTCGAGAGCGCGCCCCAGGTGCTTGCGCGCCTCGTCGACCTCGTCGACGGACAGGGCGCGACGCGCGTAGAGCAGCTCCTGGTCGCGGCGGCGCCGGCGACCGCGCTCGATCCGCAGGCACTCGCCCTGGATCGCCGTCAGCTCGGGCGACAGGACGCCGGCGCTGGCGATCAGGTCGGCGAGCTCGACGGCGCGCTCGAGCTGACCGTCGCGCTGGTTCGCGCGGGCCGCCCAGAGGCCGTAGCCGAGCACGTCGAGGCCGCGGTGCTCGGCGACGTCGAGGTCGGCGAGGCCCAGGACCACGGCCGACTCGGCGAGCTCGGTGCTCTCGAGGCCCGAGGCGAACGCTTCGACGAGTGCCGCGTGGTACTCGTCCAGCAGCGACGGTGCGAAGCCGCTGACGCGTTCGAGCGCGTCGGCCAGACTTTCGTCCGAGCTCCCGCCACTTCCGGCACCGCCCAGGATCGCTCCGACGACGGTTCGGTGGTTCAGTCTGTCCTTCCCTGACATATGTCTCGCCTCCTAGGGCGAAGGCTCCCCCGGTCGACCACGGGGGGCCGACCAGGGCACTCGATCGGAAGGGGCACCTGGCGCTCTGAAGGCAAACTGGCCGATCGCGCGACAGCGCCAGCTCGGCGCCACCGACCGTCGAACCGACCGCGCGCGCCGGGTAGCATGTCGCGGCCCCGAGACCGGCTCCCGTGCCCGCGCACCGCGGCTCGGGGCCCCGACCCGCGCTCCCCATGTCCGACCAACTCGCCCGCACCGTCCTCTTCGACGTCCACGTACGAGCGGGCGCCCGCATGGTCGAGTTCGGCGGCTGGAGCATGCCGCTGCAGTACGGTCCGATCCTCGACGAGGCGCGGCGCGTGCGTTCCACCTCGGGACTGTTCGACCTGGGGCACATGGGACGGCTCGAACTGCGCGGCGCGGACGCCGTCACCTTCGCGGACCGCGTGCTGACCTGCTGGGTCGCGAAGATCCCGGTCGGCGCCATCCGCTACGGTCTGGTCTGCCGCGAGGACGGCAACCCGATCGACGACGTGCTCGTCTACAAGGGCGAGGACGAGGTCTCGGTCGTCGTCAACGCGTCGAACCGTGAGCGCGTCCTCGGCTGGTTCGAGGAGCAGCGCGCGCCCTACGAGGTCGAGATCGTCGACCACACGCTCGAGCTCGGGATGATCGCGCTGCAGGGTCCGAAGGCGGCGGAGATCCTCGCGCGCGTCACCACCGGCATGGACGTCGCCGAGCTGGGTTACTACCGCTTCGGCGAAGGCACGTTCGCGGGGCTCGGTCCGATGCGCGTGAGCCGCACCGGCTACACGGGCGAGGACGGGTTCGAGTTCTACGTCTCGCAGAACGAGGTCGAGATCCTGTGGAACGCGCTGCTCGAAGCGGGCGGTGACGACGTGGCGCCGACCGGGCTGGGAGCGCGCGACACACTGCGCCTCGAGGCCGGCATGCCGCTCTACGGGCACGAGATCTCCGACGAGCTGAACCCGATCGAGGCGGGCCTCGCGTTCGGCGTGTCGCTCAAGCCGAAGAAGTCGGGCACGCTCGGGTTCGACGCGCTGACCGCCGTCGCCGCGGCGCCCCGACGCGCGCTGGTCGGCATCGAGACCGACGGCCGCCGCGTCCCCCGCCAGGGTCACGAACTGTTCGTGGGCGACGAGCGCGTCGGGTTCGTCTGCTCGGGTACCTTCTCCCCCACGCTCGACAAGCCGATCGCGTCCGCCTACGTGGACCTCGGCCACTCGGAGCCCGGCACCGCCGTCGAACTCGACCTGCGCGGCAAGCGTCAAGCCTGCTCGGTGCGCGCGATGCCCTTCTTCTCGCGCACGCGCAGCTGAACCATCCGCTCGGGGCCCGCGCCCCGAGTCATCGGCCACTTCACCTTCCACCGCGACCGTCGACCGCTCGACGTCCGCGCTCCAACCCGAACGACCGCTCCCCGTTTCCGATGTCCGACCAGGCCACCACGCGTCCCGACGACCGCAAGTACCTCAAGTCCCACGAGTGGATGAAGATCGACGGCGACACCGCCCTGATCGGCATCACCGACCACGCCGTGGACGAGCTGTGCAGCGGCAACGAGGGCGACCTCGTCTACTGCGACCTCCCCGAAGTCGGGCGCCTGGTCGAAGCCGGCCAGACCTTCGGCGAGATCGAGTCCGTCAAGGCCGTCGCCGACCTCAACTGCCCCGTCGACGGCGAGGTCGTCGAGGTCAACGCCGAGATCGAGGACCACCTCGAGATCCTCTCGCGCGACCCGTGGAACGAAGGCTGGATGATCCGCGTGCGGATCACCGGCTCGATCGACGAGTCCGAGATGATGGACGCGGCGGGCTACAACGCGTTCGTCGCCGAGTAGGACGACGGCGGTCGCTCAAGCTCGCGCCGAGCACCCCCATGACGCGCCCGTTCCGACTGCTCCCGCTCGAGTCTCGGACGCCGGCGCAGAACCTGGCGGTGGACGACGCCCTTCTGGTGCGAGGCGGCGACGTTCCGGTCCTGCGGCTCTACACCTGGGAGCCGGCAGCCCTGAGCCTGGGCTACTTCCAGAAGCTCGAGGACGTCCCCGCTGCGCACATGCCCGGCCTCGAGGTCGTGCGCCGTTTCACCGGCGGCGGCGCGATCCACCACGCGCACGAGCTGACCTTCTCGATCGCCGCGCCGGCGAGCGACCCGCTCTACCGCGGACCGGTCGCGGACAGCTACTGCCGCGTGCACGCGCTGCTCGAAGGCGCGCTGGCCGAATTCGGCGTCGCGTCGGCGCTGCGCTGCGACCAGGCGCTCGCCTCCGACCGGACGGGCACGGGCATGTGCTTCCACGGCTCGACCGCCCAGGACCTGGTCTGGACGGGCACGGATGGCGAGCGACGCAAGGGCGTGGGCTCGGCCCAACGCCGCAGCGGCGGACGGGTGCTGCACCACGGATCGATCAAGCTCGCGCCCGATCCCCTCGAGCCGGGCGCGGCGACGGTCGGCGGCGGCTCCGCGGTCGAGGACGGCGGCGCGGGGACGGCGCGTCCGATCGCGGCGGCCGAGTTCGCCTCACGTCTGGTCGCCGCCTTCGAGCGGGGCCTGGACACGCGCCTCGAACCGAGCGAACTCACCGAGCGCGAGCGCGAACACGTCCTCGACCTGGGCGACTTCTTCGCGGATCCGCGCTTCCTCGCCGACAGGCGCTACCGGCCGGAAGCGTCCGACGGCGGGACCTCGCCCGCGTCCTGATCGGGCTCGACCGCGGCGTCGCCGCCCTGGGGCCCACCGTTCGAGTCACCGTTCGAGTCACCGTTCGAGTCACCGTGCGGGTCACCGTGCGGGTCACCGCCGGGCACCGCCTGGACCTCCCCCGACGTCGTGTAGCCGAGGGCCTCGAGGACGTCCATCTGCGCCTGGGTCAGCTCCGCCTCGGGGCGACCGGCGAGGACCGCGGCGCGGCGCTCGCGGTAGTCCTTGAGAAGGCGCGCCCTGGCGGTCACGAGGTCGGCGTGGTCGTCCACGATGTTGCGGCGCTCGTCGGGATCGCGGCGCAGGTCGTAGTGCTCGAGACTCTGGATGATGCCGCCGGGGAAGCGGTTGACGATCGTCTTGTCGCGCACGGTGCGCAGGCCGAGGTCCGGCTCGTCCTCGTTGGTCCGCAGGATCAGCTCGCGATCCAGATCGAACTCGCGACCGGTGTCGAACATCAGGTCGTCGAGGGACAGACCGTCGAGCTCGACCGACGGCGGTTCGAGTCCGCACCAACCGATGAGGCTCGGAACGATGTCGATCGTGGACACGAGGGCGCTCTCGATGCGTCGCCGTGGCTCCTGTCCCGCTGGAAGTTTGACGATCAGCGGCACGTGCAGCATCTCGTCGTAGAGCTGGTCGTTGTGACCCCAGCGCCCGTGCTGCCAGAGGGCCTCGCCGTGGTCGGACGTGACGACGATCAACATGTCGTCGTACAGCCCGCGCCGCTCGAGCTCGTCGAGCACCAGCCCGAACTGGGCGTCCGCGTAGGCCAGGGTGGCGTCGTAGAGCGCGCGCACGGCCTCGACGTCGTCCTCGCTCGCTTCGAGCTCGCCCTTGACGCTGGCCACCAGGTCGGCCGTGTCGCCCGCGGCGAAGGGCCCGTCGTAGGCCGGGTCGAGCCAGCGCTCGCGGAACTCGGTCGGCGGGTGGTACGGGGAGTGCGGCTCGAGGTAGTGCAGGTAGTAGAAGGCCGGAGCGCCCGCGTCCTCGTCGAGCCAAGCCTGCATGCGCGGCAGGTACTCCTCGGCCTTGGGCTGGTGATAGGTCGCGCCGCGCACGACCAGGTCCGCCGAACGGCCGTCGATCGCGAGCAGGTGGTTGTGGAACTCGTCGAAGCCCTGGTCGAGGCCGTACAGCTCCGAACCGTTGAGGTTGGCCACCGCGCCGCGCGTCGGTCGCCCCGTCTCGGCCAGCAGCTCGGCCAACGTGACCTCGCCCGGGTCGAGGACGCGTTCACCGCGCACCATGCCGTGCATGTCGGGCAGGCGGCCGGTGAGGATCGACGGGATCCCCGCGCGCGTGTAGGGCGCCGGCGAGAAGGCCTGGGAGAAACTCACTCCGTCGGCCGCCAGGCGGTCCAGGTTGGGCGTGGTCGCCCGGTCGTACCCGAGGTGCGAGATGTGCTCGGCGTGCAGGGCGTCGAGGACCACGAGCAGCACGGTGGCGTCCTGGGCCCGAACCGTGCGCTCCGGCTTCGAGTCGCAGCCCGCGCACAGGCCCGCCACCAGACCCAGCAGGGCGAGGTGCAGCGCAGTGGGACGGCGGAGCCAAAGGAGGGCGTCGGGGTGCGCGGGTCGATCCATGTGATCCGAGTCTACCCGCCTCGGTCAGCGCGACGCGCCGTCCGAAGCTCCACGGACCGAAGCTCCGCGGTCCGAGTCCCCAGCACCGAAACCCCAGCCGGGCCCGACGACGAGCGGCGACCGCGGCGGGTCGGCGGGCAGGGGCCGCGCGTTGTAGAGCCCGGGCGCCACGTCGTTCGGCGCATCCGGGTACCACAGCGCGGCGATCTCCTGGATCTGGCGACGCCCGACGTCGAGTTCGAACTGGCCGCCGCCGTAGCACGCGATCCCGTTCTGGGCGCAGTGGTCGAGCACCGCGCACAGCGTCTCGATGGAACCGAAGCGCGAGGGCTTGACGTTGATGCAGCGCGGCCGGGTCGCCAGCCCCGTGAGGTCCGCGAGCGACTTCAGCGGCGCGTCCCAGGTCACGCGCTCGAGGTGCGGCGCGAGAGCCTCGCCGCAGGCGCCGTCGAGGGTCGGATCCTCGAGCCACGCGTTCGGCAACGCGCTGGCCAGCTCGCCGTAGAGCCGCGCGTCCGGCGCCGGGCCCTGGAAGTCGCCGTGGTAGTGCGCCTTCAGGTCGAGCACGTCCACGCGCCCGCTCGCGGCCAACCGCTCGACCGTGCGATCGGTGAAGGCTTCCGAGAAGTCGATCTTGAAGCGCGTGTCGGGCGCCCGTTCGAGCACCTCGTCGAGTGCCTCCACCTGTGCCAGCGGACCGAGTCCCATGGAGACGGCGAAGCGCACGGGGCGCGGATTGCGACCGACCACGTCTCCCAGGTGCGCGTCCGCCTGCACCAGCGCCAGGTCGAGCGCGGCCGCTTCGAGCCCGAAGCGCAGGTAGTCGCCCTCGACCTCGTCGACGAGCGGATCGATCGCGCGCGAGAACTCCGCGAGGGTTCCGCGGAAGCGGAAAGCACCGGCGTCGCGTGCTCCCGCCTCGGGCAGCGCGAGAGGAGCGCGCGCGAGGTGCACGGCGCCGTCGTAGGTCACGTCCTCACCCGCTCCGCGCCGCTCGCGCGCGTCGAACAGCTCGATGCGCGTGGTCCGCCGCACCCAGCCGCTCGACGTTCGCGACGCGCGGGGTTCGAGGCGTGCGCCATCGATCGCGACGTTCAGAGACGCGAGGCGCGACCAGGTGGTCTCGTCGGTCGACACGGCTCTCGGCTCTCGGTGGTGCTGCCCTCGGTGGTGGGTCGCGGCCCGGCGCTCCACACGGCTCACGAGGATCTGGGGCCCCGCATCCGGAGCGCGAAGAACCGGCCGGGTGCCGAACGGCCCCGCGTCGAAGGGCTCCGATCGTTCACCAGCCGCCGTTCGTTCAGCCGTTCGTGCGCATCCGCCGTGTGCGGCCGCCGTGCGCAGCCGCCGTCGAACGCGCCCGCGTATCGGGCCGGGAATCGGGCCGGGAATCGGGCCGCGAGCGCCACGGAAGGTGATGGTTACCCCGCCAGGACTCGAACCTGGAATGTCTGGACCAAAACCAGATGTGTTGCCAATTACACCACGGGGTAACGCGGCGCGGGATGATAGCGATCCGCGCGCCCGCGTGAAAGGGATCGATCGGCGCTCCGCTCGAAGTTCGTCCGCCCGGCGTCTCGCGAGCGGCATCGCCCCGGTCGGCCTCGCGCCCGCGCCGGACCGAGCGCCCGATGCCGACTCAGGCCTCCGGTTGGATGTCGAGCTCGGCGAGCCTGCCGCGCACCGCCCACAGGGCCAGGGCCAGGGCCTGCTGGACCGCGTAGCGCCGAATGCGCTCGCGCCCGACCGCGGGGAAGCGCCGCGTGAGGGTGACCGCCCCGTCGGCCGTCGCCAGGCCGAAGACCACGAGCCCCACCGGCTTCTCCGCCGAGCCACCGTCCGGTCCGGCCACGCCGGTCGTCGAGACGCCAAGGTCCGCCCCCGAACGTTCGCGCGCCCCGCGAGCCATCGCCGCGGCGACCGGAGCGCTGACGGCGCCGTGCGTGCGCAACAGCTCCTCGGGGACGCCCAGGACCGAGCTCTTGATGCGGTCCGCGTAGGTCACGAAACCGGCCTCGAAGACCGCGCTCGCGCCGGGCACGTCGGTCAGCGCGCCGGCCAGTCGCCCCCCGGTGCACGACTCCGCCACGGCCAGCTTCAGCCCTGCTGCGCGCAGTTCGGCCACGAGCGTCTCCTCGAGCTCGGCGTGGTCGCTCGAGACCACTCGGGACGCGAAGCGGGCGCGCATCTCGTCGATCCGCGCGTCGACGCGAGCGCGCGCTCCGTCGCCCTTCGACGTGGCTTTGAGGACCAGGACACCGGCGCGCGCGCACACGCCCATCACGGGATCGGTGGCGCGATCGAGCCAGTCACCGGCGGCCGCGGCGAAGTCGGACTCGCCGATGCCCCACAGGGACAGGCGTCCGACCACCGGGCGTTCGGACTCCACGACCAGGTCCTTCGTCACGCGCGGGAACAGCCCGGCGCGCGCCATGGGCTGCAGTTCGCCGGGCGGACCGGGGAGACTCGCCAGGAGTCCCGGCGAACCGTCCGCGCGCTCGGTCGTGCACACGAAGCCGGGCGCGGTCCCGCGGTCGTTCTCGAGCACGGTCGCGCCCGCGGGGAACAGGGCCTGGCGACGGTTGCCGTCGGTGGGCACGCGCCCGCGCTCGGCGAACAGCGCGACGATGCTCGACCAGGACGGCTCGTGGTGCTCGAGTTCCACGCCGAGCGCGCGCGCGGCGGCGTGGCGGGTCACGTCGTCGGGCGTCGGGCCGAGGCCGCCGCTGGTGACGACGAGCACGTGGACGGCGCACAGCTCGCGCAGGAGTTCCGCCAGAGCCAGTTCGTCGTCACCGACGACGTGCACGTGCTCGACGGCGATGCCGAGTTCCTCGAGCTCGGCCGCGAGCCACGGACCGTTGAGGTCGGGGTGCGCGCCGCCGAGCAGCTCGTCCCCCACCGCCACGATCGCCGCGCTCTGGCGAGGCGCGCTCCGACGGGACCCGCTCATCGCGACGGTCCGGTCGGTGGATCGGCGCCCGGGACCGGCGGATCGTCGTGCCGCTTGCGCGCAGCCAGTCGCGACGTGATCAGTCCGACCTCGTACAGGACGATCAGCGGGATCGCCATCATCAGCTGCGTGATCGGATCGGGCGGCGTGAGGATCGCGGCGACCACGAACGCCAGCAGGATGAAGTAGCGCCGGAAGGCCGAGATCTGCTTCACGGTCACGATGCCGACGCGGGCCAGCGCGGTCATCACGATCGGCAGCTGGAACACGAAGCCCAGTGCGATGCACAGGGACGACAGGAACTGGAAGTACTGGTCCAGCTTGAAGTCCGGCTTCGGCAGGGAGACGTTCGTCGGCACGTTCAGGAAGTAGAAGCCGTAGGGCACGAGTCCGAAGTACCCGAACAGGATGCCGCCCGCGAACAACAGGAGTGCGACGGGCAGGAAGCTCATCACTGCGCGCCGCTCGTGCTTGTAGAGCCCGGCGGCCACGAACAGCCACAGCTGCCAGATCAGGATCGGACCGCCGAGGAACAGACCCACGTAGAACGAGGCCTTCAGCTTGGTGAGGAAGAGCTCCCCCACGCCCGTGGTCTGGCCCTCTTCGCGGATCGGATCCTTCAGCTCGCGGTAGTCGCGGTCGGTCGGGTCCGCCGACTCGAACCACTTGGTGCGCTCGGCCTCGGGGTCGGAGGCGAGCGCTTCCTCGTAGAGGGCGCGGTAGTCGTCGTTGAGCCAACTCACCGCGCGCTTCATGGGCGCCATCACCAGGGACACGGTGCCCGGCGTCTCGTCGGCGAAGGCGAAGGCCAGGAGGAAGCAGGCCACGACCGCGGCCACGCCGACCACGAGGCGCCGCCGCAGCTCCTCGAGATGGTCGCCGAGCGACATGCGGTGCGCTTCGACCGGATCGGGATCTTGGGCCGGCGACATGGACGGGACGGTGGCGGACTCGAACGCGAGGAGTGGGACGGCACGTGGCGGCGGGCGTGCGCGCCGGACGTGCGGGGAGGATACGGGTCGCCGTGGCCTCGGTCCCGCTTCGCCCGCAGGGAACGGGCGCGGAAGACGACTCGATCGGGAGCGCCCGAACGGGAGCCGGGCGCGCCCACGCTCTCGCGGTGGCGCGCCCGGCTCGGGCGTCGACGGAGCGCCCCGTGGGGCGACCCGTCATCGGGCGTCCGCTCGGAAACCTACGGGAGGGCCGGCAGGTAGTCGCGCAGGGTCGAGATCGGCACGACCGGGATACCCGCGTTGACGGCCTCGGTGTAGACGGGCAGCTGCGACGGATCGATCGGCTCTTCGAGGGCCTCGCCGAGCTCGTCGTAGAAGACCTCGCCGCCGGTGATGAGCATGTCCGTGGTGCCGGTCAGGGTGTCCTGGACGCGGATGCCCATCTCGGCCAGGATCATGGTCAGGCGCTGCTCGTCCCAGGCGCCGCTGAAGCGGCCCGCGAGAACGGCGGTGCGGTCGCCGACCGGGTCGTAGATCGGACTGAACAGGTAGTCGCCGGAGACGACCGGGTCGTACGGATCTGCCAGGTCGAAGACTTCGATCTCCGCGCGGTTGCGCTCGACGCGACGCACGATGGCGCGCGCTTTGACCACGACGCCCGACATGCGGGACTCGCGGATCTCGAAGCCCATGCCGGTGGCGAGGCGGTCGTCGCTGCCGATGTCGACCCAGGCCAGGGGCAGGGTGCTCGACACGGACAGGACCCGACCGTCGGGCTCCTCGGTGCGCGCCCGCTGGGTGCGGATGTCGTTCTTGGCCCGGGCGACCGCGAGGTCCTGCTCGAGCATGGCGATCATGCTGTTCAGCTCGCGGACCTGGTCCTCGTAGTCGGCCTCGGTCTCGCGCGACCGGCGGTCGATCTGGTCGTTCTCCGCCTCGGAGTCGGCCAGACGCTGGTTCAGGTTCTCCTCGCGATCGGCGGCGTTCGCGCGTTCGGAGGCGAGCTCGTCGTTCTTGGCGGCGAGCAGCTGGTCCTTGGCGGCGACGTCGCGGGTGCGAGCGGCCTTCTCGGTGGACAGTTCGCTCTCCAGACCGGCGACCTGGGTCTCCAGGGTGCTGATCCGCAGACGGGCCGCCGCGATCTCGGCTTCGATGAAGGGCATGATCTTCTCGAAGTCCGTCGCGCTCGACGGGATGTCCGGGAAGGAGTCACGCACGCGGCTGATCGCGTCGGCGGCGCTGGACGCGTTGGCGTCCTTCACCGTGCTGTTGCGGTCGTAGAAGCCCAGCTTGCCGCTCAGCTCCGACACCTTCTGGTTGGCGACGGCCAGACGCTCGTCGGCGGCGGTGGCCTCGGCACGGGCTGCAGCCGCCTCGTTCATCGCCTTGCTGCGGTCATCGTGGGCGAAGTAGCCGAACGCGACCCCTGTGAGAGTGATGACCGCCATCATGACGGTCCACATCAGGCTGACGCGAGCAGCTCCTCGGTTGGCGCGCACCATGCGGAGTTCCTGGGGAGTGAGTGGTCTGGGCCCCTTTTCGAGCGCGTCTCGACGGGCCGCGGGTGCGGGTCGTCGACGGGGCGCTGCGGGCCGCGGATCGGATGGGGAAGGGACGGTGTCCGACGCCGGACGAGCCGTGGGGCTCGGGCGCGACGCACACCGGGGATCGAGCGACCGACGCGCGCACGGGCGTGCGGAGCGGGGTGCTCGGGCGCTTGTGATACCCGCTGGACCCGTCGTGGACAAGGGTCGAGGGGTCGGCCCCGCGCTCGGGAGGGCGTGGGACCGGGCGGCGCTCCGTTCGTCGGACGGCGGTGCTACCTTCCGCCCCCGCCGCCGCCTACCGATCGATTCGGTCGAGAGGGGTCGAAGCGGCGCCGGACCTCCCCGCTCGAGCCGCCCCACCCGCCCATGCGCACGCCCCCCTCCGACCCGACCGCGAACTCGGGGAGCGAGCGCCGGGCCCTCGTGGTCGGCGTCCTGGGCGGCATCGCCTCCGGCAAGTCGTTGGTCGCGCGTCTGCTGGCCGGCGACGACGGCGCGGTCGTCGACGCGGACCGGGTGGCCCACGCGGTGCTCGCCTCGGACGCGGTCACCCGCAAGGTGCGCGAACGCTTCGGCGACGCGGTCCTCGGCGTGGACGGCCGGCCCGACCGGCGCGCGCTGGCCCAGGTCGTTTTCGAGGACTCCGAGGCCCGCGCGGCCCTGGAGGGCTGGATCCATCCCCTGGTTCGTGACAGGATTCGCACAGCGCTGGATGCGGCTCGCACCGCATCGATCGTGGTGCTCGACGTTCCGCTCCTGCTCGAGAACGATCGCGAGCACGGCCTGCGCGCCGCCTGCGACGTCCTGGTCCACGTGGACGCACCGGTCGAACAGCGCACCGCCCGCGCCGTCACGGAGCGCGGGTGGGCTCCGGACGAACTCGCCCGCCGCGAGCGGGCCCAACTCCCCCAGGACGAGAAGCGCCGCGCGGCCCAGCACGTGATCGTGAACGACGGTGACCTCGACCAGTTGAAGTCGCGCTGCGCCGATCTGCGACGCCACCTGTTGGCCCAGCGCCCCACCTCCTAGCTCCGCAGCCAACCGCAGCCCACCGCGCCGCCCGCGACCGGAACGTCGCCGCGCGGGTCGCGACGGTCCGAACCGCGACGATCCACTTCGCGACGATCCACGCCGCGACGGCACGGTTCGCGGCGGCCCGGTTCGCAGCGGCCCGACCGCCCGTGCGCGGCGCCGCTCGCCGCGTGCTCGAAGGGCGCGCCGCCGCCGCGCTCCTCCCCCACCCACCTCCACGGCCGTCCCTCGAAGGCGTCCATCCAAGGAACCCTCGGCCTCGGCCGCCCCGCGCTCGACGCGCGCTCCCAACCACACCCCATGGCATTCAAGAAACGTCAGCGCCCCAACCGGGAGAAGTTCAAGAAGGAGAAGGACAAGCCGTCCGAGGACGGAGCGATCTGGCTCGACTACGCGACGCTGCCCGTCGACCTCGAGGCCGACGAGATCGACGACCTGTTCGAGGACCTGCCCGCGTCCACGCGCAAGACGAAGCCCAAGCCCACGAGCTATCGCGACCTGCAGGGGCTGAACCTGGCCGATCTGCACGAGCTCGGCACGAAGGAGAAGGCCGATCTCGAGGACGCGCTCACCCGGCGCGACGTGATCTGGTCCATCGTCGAGGGGCGCATGGCCAAGCGCATCCCCGTGATCGCCGAGGGCACGCTCGAGATCCTCGACGACCGGCACGCGTTCATCCGCACGCACCACGCCTCGTACCTGCCGACCTTCGAGGACGTGTACGTGCCGCGTTCGATGATCGATCGCTACGGACTGCGCAACGGCATGACGCTGAAGGGACCGATCCGGCCCGCGCGCGAGGAGGAGCGCTGGTTCGCGTTCGCGTGGATCGAGACGGTCGACTTCCACGACCCCGAGGAGATCGCGTCGCGCACCCCCTTCAAGGAGCTGGTGCCGCTCTATCCCGAGGAGCGCCTGATGATGGAGGGCGGCGGCGACAACCCGCTCGAGATGCGGATCATGGACCTGGTCGCTCCCATCGGGAAGGGCCAGCGCGGCCTGATCGTCGCGCCCCCGCGCGTGGGCAAGACGGTGCTCCTGCAGCAGATCGCCAACTCGATCGTGACCAACGCGCCCGAGGCGCACCTGATCATCCTGCTCGTCGACGAACGCCCCGAGGAGGTCACCGACTTCCAACGCACGCTGACGGGCGAACGGCGCGAAGTGGTGAGTTCCACGTTCGACGAGCCGCCCGCCCGTCACCTGCGCGTGGCGAAGATGGTGATCGAGCGGGCGCGCTCGCTGGTCGAGGCCGGTGAGGACGTGATCATCCTGCTCGACTCGATCACGCGTCTCGCGCGCGCGTCGAACCAGGAGGCGCCGTCCGACGGCAAGCTCCTGTCGGGCGGTATCGAGGCCACGGCCCTGCAGTTCCCCAAGCGCTTCTTCGGCAGCGCGCGCAACATCGAGGGCGGCGGTTCGCTGACGATCCTCGGGACGGCGCTGGTGGAGACCGGTTCGAAGATGGACGAGGTGATCTTCGAGGAGTTCAAGGGCACGGGCAACATGGAGCTCGTCCTGGAGCGCCGCCTCGCCGACCGCCGCGTCTTCCCCGCCATCGACATCAACCGCTCGGGAACGCGCAAGGAGGAGCTGCTCTTCACGCCGCAGGAGATCGAGCGCGTCTGGATGCTGCGCAAGGTCCTGAACGAGCTCGATCCGGTCGAGGCGATGGAGATGCTCGTGCAGAAGATCCGCCGCACGAAGGTGAACGGCGAGTTCCTGCTGACGATCGGTTCCTAGATTGTCGGTACGGCGTCAGGCACGAAACTGCCACCTGCCGCCGATGACGCTGCGATTCGCAGCGTCTCGGCGCGGCAGGTGGCAGTTTCGTGCCTGACGCCGTACCGACAATCTAACCCCGTACGTCGGGCCGCGGCCTGCTCTCGGCGACCACCTGGTCGAAGCTGCGCACCGCCTTCGGACGTGCGGCGCGACTCGCCCGCAGGGCCTCGAGCCGATCGAGCGCCAGGGCCAACCACAGAAGCTCGCGGCGTTGGTCGCGTTGGTAGGCGTCGACCGCGCTGCGGTAGAGGGCCGCGAGGTGGCGCTCGCCGAACTCGTCGGCGGACAGGTACTTCCACTGGAAGAGCAGGCGATTGCGCTCGATGACCGCGCGCACGAACTCGGCGTCGACGCGGCGGCGGATCGTGCCGCGGTGGTGGTGCTCGACGACCGAGCTGGGCACGTACACCACGCGCTGGCCCGCGGCCCAGGCGCCGAAGCCCAGATCCACGTCCTCGTAGTAGAAGGGGTCGAAGATGCGGTCGAAGCCCCCACTCGCGACGAACGGCGTCCTGCGCAACAGCATCGCGCCACCGATCGCGTAGGTGACGGGGCCACTCGACTCGACGAAGCGCTCGGCCTCGCCGGCGAGCGCGCGCTGGCGCACGAAGGCCACGTCGCGATCGAAATCGATCTCGACCACGGACTCGATGCGATCGTCCTCGCCGAACAACAGGATGCGCGGCACGACCGAGTGCACGTCGTCCGCGAGGTGTTCGACCAGCGGCTCGAGGAAACCGGGCGTCACGCGGATGTCCGGGTTCATCGCGAACACGAGTTCGTGCCGCGCCGCCGCCACGCCGTCGAGCAGCGCGCTGGCGAAGCCGCCGTTGGTCTCGCGACTCACGACGCGCACCAGGTCGAGGTGCGCGGGGTCGCCGAGGTGCGCCGCGAGCTCGCTGCGCACCCAGGGTTCGATCACGGCGCGGCCGGTGTCGTCCACCAGGACCACTTCGCCCCCGATCGGCGCGAGTTCGTCGAGCAGGATGGGCAGGTGCGTCTCGAGCAGCTCGAAGTCGTCGAGGCCCGGAACGACGGCGGAGATGGGCGGGTGCGCGCTCACGGATTCACCTCACGGTTCGCGCTGTCTTCCACCGCGCCGTCGCCGGAACCCGGCAGCTCCCAGGCCGCGACGCGCTTGGCGAAGCCGGCGAAGTACGCGAGCCACGAGACCGTCCGCCGCGCGAGCGCCAGACGGGCACCGTCCATCTCACCGCGACGCCAGTGGAGCTCCGCGTGCGCGCGGGCCTGGGAGTCGCGCAGCGCCTCCAGTTGGGCCAACAGCGCGTGTCCGTGGTCGAACAGCCCCCCGAGCATGCGCTCGAGCTTGCCGCCGCCCTCGACCTCGACGTCCGGCTCCAGTTCGACCGGTGCATGCCCGAAGGCCACGAGCACCTCGGCCGCGACCCGCTCGCAGGACTCGATCTCCGAGCGCAGCCGCGCCAGGTCCGAGTCCTTGCCCTCGACCAGACCCCAGACATACGTCAGCGTCTCCTCCTTGTCGGAGACCAGGTTCGCGAGCCAGGTGCGTTCTTCCTCGCGGCTGCGGATCTCGCTGCGCAGCCAGTCGCGCTCGCGTTCGATCTCCGACAGCATCGAGTCGCGCCAGGCGCGTTCCTGCTCGGCCGCCGTGCGCGTCTCGTGCAGCGTCGCGTCGAGCCGCGCGCGCTCCTCGTCGAGCTCCGCAGTCTTGCGCTTCAGCCAGTCGCGCTCGGTCTGGAAGTCCGACTGCTTGCTCAGGAGGTACTCGCGCTCGCGCTGGAAGTCGCTCTGCTTGCTGAGCAGCCAGTTGCGTTCGCGTTCGAAGTCGCTCTGCATCTGCCGCAGCCAGTCGCGCTCCTTCTCGAGCGCCTGGGTCGAGGTCTCGTGGAACTCGACGGCCTGCGCGAGGTTCTCGCGGTCGTCGCGCAGCCAGTCGCGCTCCCGTTCGATCCCGCTCAGGCGTTCGTCGAGCCAACGCGCGCGCCGCTCGCGTTCGTCGAGCAACTGGCCCAGATAGCCCGACTCGTCGCGCCGATCGCGCAGTTCCTCGAGCGAACGACTCGACTCGCCGAGCCCGAACGCCAGGCGCTCGATCGGCGACCGCGCCGCGTCCAGACCGAGCACGCCCGCGAGGTCGGCGATGCGGCTCGTGCAGGAGGCCAGAAGATCGCGCGTCGGCAGGGCCTCGAGTTCGCGATAGCGCCGGCCGAGTTCCGCGAGGTGCGCGAGCCCGCCGCCGGGATCGACCGGTGCCTCGCGCCCGACGAGCAGTTCGCCGTACAGCGCTTCGAGTTCGTCGACCTGGGTCTCGATCGTCCGCACGCGCGGTCGACCTTCCAGAAGACGAGCCAGCAGGCCCTCCTCCTCGACCAGTCGCCGCAGGACGCGCGCCAGGTCGTCCGCGTCGTCCGGCGCGTACAGGAGTCCGTCGACGCCGTCGCGCACCGACTCCGGCAGGGCGCCGAGATCGCTGGCGACCGCGATCCGCCCCGCGGCGAAGGCCTCGCGCAGGACCGTGGGGAAGTTCTCGTACCAGATCGACGGGACCACCAGGCAGTCGATGCCGGCCAGCACCTCGGGCAGACGGTCGCCGTCGAAGGCGCCCGCGTACTCGACGCCGAGCTCGCGCGCGCGATCGGCGATGCGCGCGACGTAGGCGCGATCGGTCGAATCGCCGTGGATCACGAGCGGCAGACGTTCGCGCGTCGCGTCGGACAACTGGGCGTAGGCGTCGAGCAACAGGTGCACGCCCTTGTGCTTGGTCAGGCTGCCGACGAAGCCGAGTCGCACGCGCTCCGTCGCTGCGCCCGCCGAGTGGACCGGCACCGCGGGCACGTCGTCGAGACGCCGAGTGTCGATCCCGTTGGGCTGGTGGACGACGCGCGGCGGTCGGGTCCGTCCGCCGTTCGACGGATCCTGGGTGTCGCTCTGCGCTCCCGTCACGAACGCCTCCTCGAGCCAGCCCGCCAGGTAGGCCGAGGGACTCACGAAGGCGTCGACCGCACCGAAGGCCGCGCGCCGCCGGCTCGCCATGCGCTCGCGACGGGCACGCGCCTCGGTCCACTCGTTCTCGTGGAAGCCCGCGCCCTCCTCGTCGCCGGCCAGGGTCGCCGCCACGCGCGCGCGCACCGGCTCGTCGAGCCAGGCGGCGGGGACACCGAGGTGGTAGTCGCCGAGGGACTCGACCGCGTTGAGGATCGAGCGCGCCAGGTCGCAGCGCGCTTCCTCCTCGGGCGTGGGCGCGGCCTCGAAGCGCGTCAGGTCCGGCCGCAGCAGCGCGAACGAATCGGTCAGCGCGAACCAGTCGTGGGCGGTGTACACGAGCGGCGCGCCGAACTCGGCGGCTGCGGCGAGCGGACCCAGCCCGAGCCGTAGGAGGTGCTGGACGTGCACCACGTCGGGCCGCTCGGCGTCGAGAAAGCGCGCGAACGCCTCCGCGACGCCGCGCGGTTCGAGGGCCGTCTCGGGATCTCCGGGCGACGACTCGAGGTTGACCCAGGTCACGTGCCAAGCGCCGCGGCGCTCGCGGCGCAGGGCGCGGTCCGGCAGGTCGGCGCGCCGGGTGGGCGCGAAGACCTCGACCGCGTGTCCGCGCCGCGCCAACTCGTCGGCCAGGGCGACGGTGCACTGCTCGACTCCACCGCGTTCGACGGGAGGCAGGCCGTGGACGACGAAACACACGCGCATCGCTCCGATGGTAGAGTTCGCGCTCGGTGGGGCGTCTCCCCGTTTCGCCCCCTTCCGCCGGATCTCGACACCGGCTCCCGATCGAGCCCGGTCCCGGGCCGACCCTCGTCGGTTCGCGCGTGCGGCACGGGCGCGCGGTCGCCACCTCGGAGCGCCGGTCGGCTTCCCGATCAGGCCCGACGGCGGGCGCCGTTCGCCCCCCGCGACGGAGCACGTCGCCCCTCCCCCAACCGCCCCCTTCGGATGCGCATCCTCGAGGTCAACACGTTCGCGGCGCCGGTCGGTGGCGCCGAGATCTACATGCACACGCTGGTCGACGAGCTGCGTCGCCGCGAGCACCAGGTCGGCCTGTTCGCGGGCAGCCCGGACGAGGACGTGGACGAACCCGAGCGCCGCATCGTGAAGCGTCCGGACTGGAACGGTCGCACGCTGGTCCACGACCCCGAGCTGGTGACGGCCTTCGAGCGCTTCGCCGCGGACTTCCGGCCCGACGTGGTGCACTGCCACAACCTGCACAGCTTCCCGGTCAGCTTCCTCGCCGCCGCCCACCGCCTGCGCGTGCCGCTGATGCTGACGGCGCACGACTTCGGCCTTCTGTGCCCGAACTCGTGGAACGTCTGGGGCGACGGCACGGTGTGCGCGGGCGGCGCCGGCAAGAAGTGCTTCGACGGGCACGGCTGCGAGAAGAACTACCCGTACGACGGCCGCGTGGTCCTGTCGGTGAAGCTGCGCGCCGAACTGGCCAAGCGCGTCTTCGGGCGCGTGACCGCACCGAGTCGCTTCCTCGCGGACCAGCTGGCGACGCACGGCTTCCGGGGCACCGAAGGCCTGCCTCTGTGGGTCGACAGATCGAAGGAGGATCAACTCGACCGCTCGATCCAGCGCGAGTCGAACCTCGTGATGTTCGTCGGTCGCCTGGTGCGCGAGAAAGGCGTCGAGTTCCTGGTGCGCGCCTGGCCGCTCGTGGCGAAGCAGCGCCCCGACGCACGCCTGTTGATCGTCGGCGGCGGACCGGAGCTCGAGCCCTTGCGCGCGCTCGCGAGCGAACTGGGCCTCGACGCGGCGGCGGTCCTCCCCGGTCGCGTCCCCCACGCCGAGGTCGCCGCTCTCATGGCGCGCGCGACCTGTCAGGTGCTGCCGTCGATCTGGTGCGAGAACTCGCCGCTCACCACCTACGAGAGCTACCTGGCCGGCCTGCCGATGATTGCGAGCCGCATCGCCGGCCTGCCCGAGATGGTGCGCGAGGGCGAGACGGGTCTGCTCGCGACGCCACGGAACGCGAACGACCTGGCGGCACGCATCGTCGAACTGCTGGGCGACACCGCTCTGCAACAACGCCTGCAGGAAGGCTGTCGCGCGAGCGTCGAACGCTTCAGCCGCGACCGTCACATGACGCGCATCATCGAGCTGTTCGAGGCCCTCGTCGAAGAGGGACCGAGCACCGAAACGATCGACGAGGACCTTCTGTTCGCCAGCAACGGACTGTTCGAGAAGTTCGACGACGTCGAGCGTTGGGCGCTCGACATGAAGGGACACATCGACTACCTCGAGAGCAACTCGACGAACGTCGCGCCGGTGAAGGCCTTCGCGCGGCACCTCAAGTTCCGCATCAAGTCGCGCCGCGGACGTTGACCCGCTGCGCGAACGGGACGGGGCGCCGCTGGCGTCCCGTCCCGTTCGGTGTGGTCCCAGCCGGGGACCGGCCGTTCGACCTGGACGGCCTAGTAGCCCTTCGCCTCGAGCCAGCGTTCGGCGTCGATCGCGGACTGACAGCCCATGCCGGCGGCGGTGACGGCCTGTCGGTAGACGTGATCGGCCACGTCGCCCGAGGCGAAGACGCCGTCGATCCGCGTCCGCGTCCCGCTGTGGACGACGAGGTAGCCCAGGTCGTCCGTCTCGAGCTGCCCCTTCAGGAAGTCCGTGTTGGGCTTGTGTCCGATGGCGAGGAACATGCCCTGGCAGTCCTGGACCGAGCTCTCGCCCGTGACCGTGTCCTCGAGTCGCACGCCCGTGACCTTGCCCGCGCTGACGTCCAGCACTTCGGTCACCTGCTTGTTCCACAGGAACTCGATCTTCGGGTTCTCGAAGGCGCGCTCCTGCATGATCTTGCTGGCGCGCAGCGTGTCGCGACGGTGCACGACGTAGACCTTCGAGGCGAAGCGCGTGAGGAACTGCGCCTCCTCCATCGCCGTGTCGCCGCCGCCGACGACCACGAGTTCGCGGTCACGGAAGAAGGCGCCGTCGCAGGTCGCGCAGGCCGACACGCCCTTGTTGCGCAACGCCGTCTCGGACGGAAGCCCCAGCCACTTCGCGCTCGCGCCGGTGGCGATGATGATCGCGCGCGCCTCGTGCCAATCGCCCTCGCTCGTGCGCACGCGCTTGATCTCGCCCTCGAGCTCGCACTCGGCGATGTTGAGCGCGTGCATCTCGGTGCCGAAGCGCTCCGCCTGCTTGCGGAACTTCTCCATCATGTCGGGGCCCGTGATGCCGTCGGGGAAGCCGGGGTAGTTCTCGACCTCGGTCGTGAGCATCAGCTGGCCGCCGGGCAGGAGGTCGGGGGCTTCGGCGGACGGTTCGCCCTCGAACATCAGCGGCTCGAGGTTCGCGCGCGACGCGTAGATCGCAGCGGTGTAGCCGGCGGGGCCGGAGCCGACGATGATGACCTTCCTGGGTTCGGACATGGATTCGAAGAGAGATGCTGGTGGAGCTCGACGCGCCACCACGGGTCTGGGACCAGCCGCTGCTCGGGACGTGGATCCGAGCGTTCGGGGCGGCGAAGTCTAACGGAAGCGGCGGGCGAGCCGGATAGCATCCAGCGCGTGACCGACGCCCTGCGAACCCTGGCCGCCGATCTGTGCGACCGCGTGCTCGACGCCCACCGCTCGGCTCAGGCCGAAGCCCTCGAACGCACGGGTTCCGTCCGCGTCCTGTTCGAGAGCCGCGGACAGGGCGCCGGCGACGAGACGTTCGCGCTCGACGAACGCTGCGAGGCCGCGGTCGACGCCTGGGCCCGGGACCACGCTCGAGCGGGCCCCCTGTCGGTGCTGACCGAGGATCGCGGCTGGCGACACTTCGGGCCGGATCCGGGCCGCGACGGCGCGTCGATCGAGCTCGCGAGCTTCGACCACGGCGGTCCGCGCCTCGCCGTCGACCCGGTCGACGGGACGCGCAACATCGCCTGTGACCTGCGCTCGGCCTGGACCGTCGTCAGCGCCTGTGGCCCGGGTCCCGGAACTCCGCGCGCGCGGGACGTGACGCACGGAACGGTCTCGGAGCTGCCGGTGACCGCGGCGGCGAGCGCGCGCCGCTTCGTCGCGGACGAGGGCCGCGGAGCCGCGGTCGAATCGCGCGCGTGCGTGCTCGGCGAACCGATCGGTGCACCGTGCGCGCCCAGCGTCCTGCGCGTGGACACGTCCGACGAACCGCGCGGCTACCTCCCCTTCTTCCGCTACGACCCGCACCTGCGCCCGGCGGCCGTCGCGCTCGAGTCGGACTTCCTCGAACGGCTGATCGAGCACGAGGGCGCGAGCGCGCGCCACCTCTACGACGACCAGTACATCAGCTCGGCCGGTCAGCTCGTCCTGCTCGCACTCGGCACGTACCGCTTCGTCTGCGACCCGCGCCCGCTGCTCGGCGCACGCACGAGCACGGCGGCGACCACTTCGAAGCCCTACGATCTGGCCGGAGCGCTCGTCCTCGCGCGCGAAGCGGGCTGCGTCGTCACGCCGCTCGACGCGCACCAGCTGCCGCCGGCCGACGGATCCGCGCTCCCGTTCGACTTTCCGCTGGATACGTCGGCCCAGGTCGGCTTCGTCGGCTATCACAACCCGGCGACGGCCCGTCGCTTCGCCCCCCATCTGGTCCACGCGCTCGAGCGCGCGGCGCCCCACCGCCAGCCCCACGCCGACCGCCCGTGATCACCGCTTCCGCCGAATTCGCCCACCCCGCCGCCACCGTCTTCGCCGCCGTCGCACGCATCGAGGAGCACCCGAGCTGGCAACGCGGCATCGAGTCGATCCGCGTCCTCTCGGGCGACGGAGCCTCCGTGGGCTCGCGGTTCGCCGTGCGCGTCGTGGAGAGCGGCATCGAGCTCGACCTCGAGGGCGAGGTCGTCGAGTCGATGACCCCCGAACTCGTGCGCCACGTCCTCGAGAACTCCGACGCGACGCTCGACGTGACCGTGCGCGTGACGCCTCTCGCCAGCGAGCGCTGTCGGCTCGACTACAGCGCCGCGATCAAGGTCCACTCGTTCGCGCTGAAGATGCTGCGCGGAATGATCGAGTCGAAGCTGGCCGAGAAGGCCGAGGCCGACCTCGGCGCGCTCGCACGCCACCTCTCGACCGCACAGGGTGCCGACGGACGCTGAGCTCGGGAACGGGCACGGACGCGCGCTCGCTCGGAACGGACGTCGGCTCGCGCGCCTGCTGCGACCCGTCGCCCGCCCCTACGTGGCCGCCGCGCTGGCGCTCGCGTTCGCGACGCTCGCGACCTACGCCGCGCCGCTCGTGGTCGGCATGGGGATGGACGTGGCGGTCGGAGCCAGCGCGGGGCTCGATGGCGCGGACACGAACGCCGTGCGCTCCGCCACCCCGCCGTGGCTCGCTCCCCTCGGAGCGCGTCTCGCGGCGTTCGAACCGCGCACGGCGATCTGGGTCGCGGCCGCGCTCGCCCTCGCGCTGACGCTCGTCGGCGGCGTCCTGCAGTACCTGCGCGGACGCCTGGTGGCCGAATCCGCCGAGTCGGTCGCCGCCCGTCTGCGCGACGATCTGCACGCCCATCTGTTGCGACTTCCGCACGACACGCTCGACGGTCACGAGCACGGCGACGTGGTCCAGCGTTGCACCAGCGACGTCGAGACCACGCGCGCGTTCGTCGCGACCCAGGCGCCCGAAGTGGCGCGCGCGGCGACGATGTTGGCCGTGGCGTTCGCGCTGCTGGCGAGCCTCGACGTCCGGTACGCGCTGCTCTCGATGGCCAGCTATCCGTTGATCATCGGCCTGGCGATCGTCTTCTTCCGCGGGGTCCGCACCCTGTTCCAGGCCGTCGACGAGGCTGAAGGTCGCCTCACCGGCGTCATCCAGGAGAATCTCAGCGGCGCCCAGGTCGTGCGCGCGTTCGCGGCGTCGGGCGCGGAGGTCGAGAAGTTCGAGGGCGCCAACTCGGACTTCCGCGATCGCACGGTGCGCTGGGTCGACAAGCTCGGCGCCTACTGGTCGACGTCCGATCTCATCTGTCTCGGACAGGTGCTCGCCGTGCTCGGGTACGGAGCCTTCGCCGTGCGCGCCGGCGAGATGACGGTCGGTCTGTTCTTCACGTTCGTCACCACGACCAGCCTCACGGTCTTCCCCGTGCGGCAGATCGGACGCGTTCTGACGGAACTCGGGCGCGCGACGGTGGCGCTGGACCGCGTGTTCGAGCTGCTCGACGCCGACGAGGAGGTGGAGGGACTCGTCCCGGTCGAGCGCGCGCGCAGGATCGAGGTTCGCGGTCTGCGCTTCGCCTACCAGCGCACGGGCGACGAAGCGGCCGACGCGGCGACCGACGGCTCGGCTCGAACCGATTCGAAGGGCCTCGTGCTCGACGGACTCGACCTCGTACTCGAACCCGGTCGACGCGTCGCACTCGTCGGACCTCCGGGGTCGGGCAAGTCGAGTCTGATCGAAGTCCTCCTGCGCAATCGACCCTACGCGGGCGGCTCGGTGCAGGTGGACGGGCGCGAACTCGCGGGACTCGACCCGGCCTGGATCCGCAGCCAGCTCGCACTCGTGTCCCAGCGGCCGTTCCTGTTCTCGTCGTCGTTGGCCGAGAACCTGCGCGTGGCGGCGCCGGGAGCGACGCACGCGGATCTCGAGCGCGTGTGCGAGATCGCTTCGATCCACTCGACCGTCGCGGCCTACCCGAAGGGCTACGAGACCGTGATCGGCGAACGCGGCGTCGACCTCTCCGGCGGGCAGCGCCAACGCCTGTCGATCGCGCGCGCCCTGCTCGAGGACGCGCCGTTCCTCCTGCTCGACGACGCGCTCTCCGCCGTCGACACCTCCACCGAACGCGCGATCCTCGACCGCCTGCCCAAGGGCGAGGAACGCGGCGTCCTGCTCGTCACGCACCGCCTCAGCGGCGCCGCGGACGCCGACGAGATCGTGGTGCTCGACCGCGGGCGCGTCGTCGAACGCGGAACGCACGCCGAGCTACTCGCGTGCGCCGGGACCTACGCCGAGCTGTGGGGCGAACAGTCGTCCGGCGGTTCGGCGCGGCTCGTGGACGACGTCGCCCCAAGGAGCGAGGCCCACGCCGCGCACGACCGTCCGCAGTTGGGCGACGAGGAGGCGCCGCGATGAGCGCCCACCATCACGATCCCGAGGAGGATCGCCCGGCCGAGCGGATGGACTGGCGGCTGTGGCGCCGGCTGGTCGGCTACACGCTGCGCTACCGGCGCTGGACGCTGATGCTCATCGGCTGCGCGATCGCCACCGGCACGGTCGACGGCCTGTTCAACCTCGTCGTCGGTCGGATCGTCGACGCCGCCACCGACCCGGGCGGCGACGTCGTGCGCTGGCTCTGCGCCTACGCGGGGCTGATCGTCCTGCTGTGCCTGCTCGTGCGCACGTTCGTGTCGCTCGGGGGCCGCATCCGCGCGCACGTGGCCCACGACATCCGCGCCGAGGCGTTCGCGAACGTCCAACGCCTGTCGCTCGACTACTTCGACAAGCGCCCGGTCGGATGGTTGCTCGCGCGGCAGACGTCGGACTGCGATCGCCTCTCGCAGGCGCTGTCCTGGGGCCTGCTCGACATCGCGTGGGGCCTGACGACTATGACGGTCTCGGCGCTCGCGATGCTCTGGCTCGATCTGCGGCTGGGCCTGATCGCGCTTTCGGTCGTGCCCGTGCTGTGGGTGGCGAGCCTGTGGTTCCAACGCCGCATCCTGCGCACGGCGCGCCAGGTGCGCGGACTCAACTCGCGCCTGACCGCCGCCTACGACGAGACGCTCTCGGGCGTCGCGACCGTGCGCGCGTTCGGGGCGCAGACGGGCTTCCAGTCGCGCTTCGAGGAGCTGACGGGTTCCATGCGCCGGCGCTCGGTCGCCAACGCGAACCTCTCGGCGCTGTACCTGCCGCTGGTGCTGAGCCTGGCCGGACTCGCGGGCGGTCTGTGCCTGGGCTTCGGCGGCGTGAGCGTGTTCGACGGTGCCATCAGCGTCGGCACCCTCGTCGCGTTCCTCGGCTACAGCCGTCAGTTCTTCGAACCGCTCCAGGAGATGGCGGCGTGGTTCTGCGAGTTCCAGATGGCCCAGGCCTCGGCCGAGCGCGTGTTCGGACTGATCGACGAGGTGCCGACGGTGAAGGACACGCCGCGGGCGCTCGAGCGCCTGGCCGCGGCGAGCGAACGGGCCGGAGCGGACGGCAGCGCCCCCGACGGGCTCGCCCCCGACGGCTTGCCGCCACGCATCGGTGAACTGCGACTCGAGGGCGTGCACTTTCGGTACGGCGACGGCCCCGACGTCCTCGCGGGCCTCGACCTCGTGATCCCCGAGGGCGCGACGGTCGCCCTGGTCGGACCGACCGGCGGTGGCAAAACCACGCTGACGTCGCTGTTGTGTCGTTTCCGCGAGCCGACGCGCGGGCGCCTGGTCACGAGCGGCGTCGAGTACCGCGAACGCAGCCTCGCCTGGTGGCAGGAGCAGCTCGGCGTCGTGCTGCAGGAGCCGCATCTGTTCAGCGGCACGCTGGCGGACAACCTGCGCTACGCCAAACCCGGCGCCACCGACGCCGAACTCGTCGAGGTCGCGCGCCTGGCCCAGCTCGACCGCGTCCTCGAGTCGCACCCGGACGGCTTCGAGACCCAGGTCGGCGCGGGCGGCGCACGGCTCTCGATGGGCGAGCGCCAGTTGGTGTCGTTGGCGCGCGCGCTGCTCGCCGACCCGCAGCTGCTCGTCATGGACGAAGCCACGAGTTCGGTCGACACGGCCACCGAGCGCCGACTGCAGGCCGCCGTCGAACAGGCGCTCGTCGGCCGGACCGCGGTGGTCGTGGCGCACCGCCTCTCGACGATCCGCGGCGCGGACCTGATCGTGGTGATCGAGGGCGGCCGCATCGTCGAGAGCGGCACGCACACCGAACTGCTCGAGAGGCGCGGTCGCTACGCCGAGCTCGAAGCGCTCTCGCGCTAGCTGACGAGCGCTTCTTTCACCGGCCGGCGAATGGCCACGAAGAGGACCGCCATGCCGGCCACGATGCTGACGGCCGATCCGACCAGGATGCCCGTGCGCGCGATGTCGACCAGCGGCGAGCCGTCGGGGAAGGCCAGGCTGCCAATGAACAGGCTCATGGTGAAGCCGGTGCCGGAGAGGACGCCGGCGCCGATGATCATGCCCCAGTTCACGCCGCGCGGCAGGGAGGCCAGTCCGAGCCCGACCACCACCAGCGCGGCCAGCGTGATGCCGAAGGGCTTGCCGAGGACGAGGCCGCCCGCGATCGCGAGCGACAGCGGATCGGACACCGCGTCGGCCGAGATCGGCACGGCGGCGTTGGCGAGCGCGAAGATCGGCATGATCACGAAACTCACCCAGGGGTGCAGGCGGTACTCGAGTCGGTCGAGGGGCGAGCGGGCCTCGCGCGAGGCGAAAGCCAGCCGCTCGAGCGCCATGTGGGCACGCGTACCCCGCGCCTCGGCGTCGTCGATGGCGAGCGTCGTCGTGCGGATGACCTCGCGGATGGACGGGCGGCTGACCCAGGGCTTGACGGGGGTCAGGATGCCGAGGATCACGCCCGCGACGGTCGGGTGGACGCCGGACTTGAACATGCACAGCCAGAGCACCGAGCCGACGATCACGTAGATACCGATGCGCCGCACGCCGAGCTTCTGGAGCAGGACGACGATCGCGATGCCGACCGCCGAACCGGCGAGCCACATGGTCGAGATGCTCTCCGCGTAGAACAGCGCGATGACCAGCACGGCGATCAGGTCGTCGACGATCGCGAGGCTCAGCACGAAGATCTTCAGTCCCGCCGGGACGCGCGAGCCGAGCAGCGCGAGACAGCCCACGACGAAGGCGATGTCGGTGGCCATCGGAATGGCCCAGCCGCGCGCGCCTTCCGTGCCGTTCTCGATCCAGTAGAAGATCAGCGCGGGAACGACCGCACCGCCGACGGCCGCGGCGAGCGGCAGCATCAGGGCGCGCCGGTTGGACAGGTGGCCGTCCGCCACCTCGCGCTTGATCTCGAGGCCGACGACGAAGAAGAAGATCACCATCAACGCGTCGTTGACCCAGTACCACAGGGGGTACGTCAGGTCGAACGAGCCGGCGGCGACGGTGATCTCGGTGTCCCAGAAGCCCTTCCAGGCATCGTAGGCGCCGCCGTTGGCCGCGATCAGCGCGGCGACCGTGCACAGGGCGAGCAGGATCCCGGACAGGGCCTGGACCCGCAGGAACTGTGCGACGGGGCGCGTGAACTGGTCGACAGGCGCCTCAGGGAGGCCGCCACCCGCGGTGGGATCTTCTTCCGAGCCGTGTGCCATGGTGCGGCGATCTTAAGGACGCGGTTCGGCCCCACCGGAGCGGAACCCGGCGAATCGACGGAGCGCCGAAACGCGCCGTGCCGCCCGTGGAACCCGGACGTGCGTCGGCGGACGCTGATCGAACGCAGCGTTCGAGAGGCGCAGCTCAGTCCGTCGTGTCACCGGCGCCCGTCGGATCGTTCCCGGCCGCCGGACCGATGGCCTCGCGCTTCGCTCCGCCGTTCTCTCGCGGACCTTGGCGCGCCTGCCGCCAGAAGTCTCCGGCGCGCTCGATCGCGAGCATTAGCAAAGACCCTTGCGGATAGCGCGCGGTGTAGGCCTCGACCTCCCCCGCCGCCACACCCGTGAAGATCTCGAGCGCCTGACCGACGGTGTCGACCGCCCACACGTGGAAGCGCCCCGCCGCGCAGGCTTCGACCACGTCCGGTCGCAGCATCAGATCGACCACGTTCGAGCGCGGGACGATCACGCCCTGTTCGCCGGTCAGGCCGGCGTCCGAGCAGGTGTCGAAGAAGCCTTCGATCTTCTCGGTCGCCGCGCCGATCGGTTGGACGTGACCGAACTGGTCGATCGCGCCGGTCATCGCGACGCCCTGGTCGAGCGGAACGCCGGTCAGCGCGGACAAGAGACAGCAGGTCTCCGCCGCCGAGGCCGAGTCGCCGTCGATGCCGCCGTAGCTCTGCTCGAAGGCCATCGAGGCCGAGAACGACAGCGGGTGCTCGGCGCCGCGCAACAGGTGCCGCATCAGGCCGCCGAGGATCTGGAAGCCCTTGGTGTGGATCGAGCCGGAGAGCTGGGCCTCGCCCTCGATGTTCACGGTGCCGCGGTTGCCGGGCCCGATCGTCGTCGTGATGCGCGCGGGGAACCCGTAGGTCAAGGGCCCGGCGTGGGTCGTCGCCAGTCCGTTGACCTGCCCGACGACGGAGCCGCGCGTGTCGATCCGCAGCGTGCCGTCGGCGATCCGCTCGCGGAAGCGGCGCGCCGGCAGATCGGCCCGGCGTCTGGTGCGTCGCACGGCTTCACGCACGTGCTCGCGCGTGACCTCCGGGGCCGCGGCGCGCTGGGCCAGGTAGGCCGCTTCGCGCGCCAGATCGGACAGGCGTCCGAAACGCGCCGTCAATCGATCGCTGCGTCCAGCGATGCGCGCACCGTGCTCCGCCAGCGCCGCGATCCCGTCGGCGGAGATCGGCGGCAGCTTCTCGTCGGCCACGAGAGCCGCGAGCGTGCCCGCGTAGTGCTCGAGCCCGCGCGCGTCGTTCGGCAGGGACGAGTCGAAGTCGGCCAGGACCTTGAACAGCTGCGGGAAGTCCGGATCGGCCGAGTCGAGCGCCATGTAGAGCCCCGGGTCGCCGATGAGGATGACCTTGATGTCCACGTCGATCGGCTCGGGCTTCAGCGCCGCCATCGAACCGAAGAGCATCGAGTCCTGCGGCGCGATCTCGAGCACGCCGGTGCGCAGCGTTCGCACCAACATCTTCCACGCGCCCGGCTCGGTCAGAAGATCGCGGGCCTCGAGCACGATGTAGCCGCCGTCGGCCGCCAGCAGCGAACCGCCGACGATCATCAGGTGGTCGCTGAAGGCCGCGCCGTTCGGCAGCACGCTGCGCTCGATCGTTCCGACGAGGTTGCGCAGGGTCGGCTGGGTCTCGACCACGATCGGACACGGGTCGTCCGGATCCCAGGAGCGCACGAGATTGACGCGGTAGCGCCGCGTCCAGTGCAGGTCCTCGGCCCCCTCTTCCTCGGCGCTCTCGCCCAGCGCGTGAAGCCGCTTGCCGACCACGTCGTCGACGAGCGCGGACAGGAAACGCTGGACCGCCGGAGCGGGGAACGCGGCCGCGATCTCGCACACCGAACGATCGAGCAACCGCCGCGCCTCGCTCTCGTAGCCGGCGCGCAGACTGTCGCGGTGTTCCTGGTTGAGCTTGGCGATCTTCTCGCTGAGTTCGCGGTACTCGGTTCCCAGAGCGTCGGCGCGCGTGCGCAGCTCGGTCAGCCTGTCGGCGTCGAGCTTCCCCTCCTGGACCAGCGCGGCCAGTCGATCGGGCGGCGCGGGCTGGCCTTCGATCACCGGCAGCACCGCCGGCTGCTGGCCGACGGGCGTGTTGAGCATCGCGAGCCCGAATCCCTCCTTCTCGAGCTGTTCGTCGAAGGGCTTCGTCAGCTCGGTCAGACGCGCCTTGAGCCGCGTCTCCAGCTCGGCGCGGCGCACCTTCATGCGATCGGAGGACAGCGCCGGCAGGAGCGCGTCGCGCAGGTAGGCCACCAGCTCGTCGATGCGGTCGCGGAAGACCCGGCCACGCCCGCGCGGCAACGTGATCAGCGCTGGACGGTCGGGGCGCTCGAAGTCGTGCACGAAGACGCGGTCGGGCGGCAACGGACAACTCGGCTTCACCTCCTCGAGCAGGTGGCGGACGAGTCGCGTGCGTCCGGTCCCCGACAGACCGCGCACGTACACGTTCTGACCGGGTGCGTGGATCTCGAGTCCGAAGCGCAGCGCCTCGACCGCGTCCTGTTGACCGCTCACGCCGCGCACGGGTTCGACGTCCGCCGTGGACCGCACGCCGAGCGCCGCGGGATCGCACTGCCAGCGCAGCTTCTCGGTCGGGACCCGCAGAAGGGTCCGCGTCCGTTCGGCCGGCAAGAGGTCGGTGCGCGGAGCGTGCGAGTCGAGGGCAGCGTCGTGGGTCATCGCGGAGGGTTCGGTCGAAGTCGGAACGGCGGCACTCGAGAGGTCCGAGCCGTGCTCGCGGTCGGGGTTCGCGGCGCGACTCGCGCTGGAGCCGAGCACCACAGATCCTAGTGGCAGCCTCGAGCGGACCCGAGCCGTTCCACCACGACCGATCGCGGGGGCGCGTTCGGACTCACTCGAGCACGAGCGTGCGCGCGGCGCGCACCTCGGGACCGTCGCGCAGCCAGGCGCGCGCCCGCTCGATGCCGACCGACTCCGCCGAGTCGTCGAGGATCCACAGGTCGATCTCGCGACCGGCGTCCTCGGGGCGCAGCTCCACGACGTACGTCGGCGCGCCGGGCGGTCCGAAGCGCGAGCGGGCTCCGACGAGCCCGCGCCCGGGGATGCGGGCGGTGACGGCCAAGGTCCCCGGCGTGCCACCTTCGGCCCATTCGACCGCGACGGCGATCGACTGGCCGGCGCGCAGGTGGTCGGGCAACGTGACGCGCAGGCGCCGAGCGTGACGCGGTTGGTTCTGCAGGACGTCGATCGGTGCTCCACTCGCGCCGCGGCGTTCGAGATCCGCCTGGACCAGGCGCCGCGTGCGTTCGACCTCGGCGAACCCGCTGGTGCCGCGTTCGGCGAGGACGGCGAAGGGCGAGCCGGAACCGATCGACGCGCGCGCGGCGCCGACCAGCTCGCTCGAGTTCGACGGCAGGTCGGCCAGTTCGAACGCTCCCAGCGCGCGCGTGCCGCTCGCGGCATCGGCGGGCTCGCCGGGGAAGCGCAGGCGCAGTTCGCCACCGCCCAGTACCGCGTCGACACCGACGCCGTCGACGGTCGCGCGCTCGAACACCGACGCGTCGCCGCGCAGCCTGATGCGCACTTCGCCACCGGGGTCGCCGAACAGGACCACGCGGCGCGCGGTGCCTTCGGGCCCTGGGATCCACAGCTGTTCCGAGCCCTCGACGATCGGGTCCTCGAAGCCGTCCGCCGACAGCGCGATGAGCACGCAACCGAACGGAGCCACCGTGATCGGGATGGAGTCGCCCGACGGCACGCGCCCGAGGTAGCGCTCGCTCGGGTGCCACTGCCGCGCTTCGTAGGCCAACTGGGGATCGAGCCCCAGCGCCGGCCCGACCGGCAGTTCGACCGTGACCGTCTCGAAGGCGAGGTTGCGGACGACGACGATCTGCGCCCGCGTGTTGCCGCGCGCGACGGCGCCGCTCGCGTAGGCCGACGAGGCGAGCGTGACGGGTTCGGCCAGCAGCGCGCGGTTCTCCTCGAAGAGCTCGAGCAACCTGGCGAAGCGCACCAGGTCGGTGTCCTCGAGCAACCACGGCGCGCCGCCGACGTCGAAGGCGAACAGCGGAGCGAGACCGAAGGCCTGCCACACCAGCGCGTCGGCCCAACCCTGACGGCCGTCCACCGGCACACCGCGCGTCTCGCTCAGTCGCGTCTCCGCGCGGCCGCGCGCCAGTTCGTCGCCGTGCACGTGCAACGCGGCCGAGCGCGGCGCGGCGAACCACGGACCGCTCGCGACCTGACTCGTGGCGGCGATCGGTGCGGCCTCGCCGAGATCGAGTCCGCGCGAGAGAACCAGCAGATCGCTCGCGCGTTCGCGCAGGGCGAGGAGCGTGCGCATGAGCGCCGCGCGCGACGTCTCGCGCAGTTCGCCGAGGCGCGCGTCGAGCACGACCGCGCCCAGTTCGAGATCCGTGACCAGGCGTTCGAGTTCGCGACGGCGCGCGCGCTCGGCCTGGGTGTCCGCGCCGAAGCCGTCCGCGCCACTGACGAGCGCCAGACGTGCTCCGGCCCGCGCGGCGAGGTCGCGCACGGCGCCGGGCGTGGTGGCGAGGGCCGAGACGACCGCTTCCCGCGCGCCGCCGTTCTGACCGTCGTCCCAACCACTGGCGCGCCACTCGATGAGGTCGAAACCGACGCCGAACGACTCGCGCAGGAACGCGGCGAACTCGAGCTCCGCCACCAGGCGCGGACCGTCGACCGCGCGGTCGTCGCCGACGCGCCAGCGCGCGAGCGGCAGCGTGC
The DNA here is from genome assembly GCA_007750655.1 of Rohdeia mirabilis. Taxonomy (GTDB): domain Bacteria; phylum Planctomycetota; class UBA1135; order UBA1135; genus Rohdeia; species Rohdeia mirabilis. The sequence continues at coordinate 1,952,942 of CP036290.1, read as the reverse complement.
TCGCGTCCACGAGCGAAGGACCGGACTCGACCGGCGGCGTCGCACCGGCACTCAGTTCCGGTCCCCACCGATCGAGGAGGCGGCGCGCCGTTCCGACGGGATCGCCCATCGGGACCGCGGAGTACGGATTGGCGCGCGCGGCCCATTCGCGCTCGAAGGCGGCGAGTCCCGCGTCGAACGCCGCCGCGTCGAACTCGGTCCCCGAGCCGGCCGACGTCGCCAAGGCTTCGAAGAGGCGCCGCCAGCGCTCGCGGTGGAAGGCGCCGACGAGACCGGCCCACTCGCGTCCGCCCCAGTCGCGCAGGGACGAGCCGATCGGTCCGAAGTGCGTCACGAGCGCGCGCGCACCGGCGACGATGGCCGCGCGTTCCACGTCGTCGCCGCCGCGCGCGCCGGCCGACTGGAGCCACGCTCCGAGCAGGAACGCGGGGTGCGTCGCGAGCAGTTCGTCGAGATCCGTCATGGCCGCGAGCGTGCGCGCGCTCGGAGCTGCGAGACCCTCGACGTCACCAGCGGCGAAGGCGTCGAGCGCCGCGCCGATCGGTTCGACGGTCGCGTTCGAGAGCACCTGACGCCCGATGTCGACGAGGTCGAAGACCAGGGCCGGACGCGGCGCGCCCTCCTCGGCCACGGCCACGAGTTCGCGCCAGGCCTCGACCAGCGCGGCGGCGTCGTAGGGCACCGGCGGCGGAGCGAACGTGCTCGGCGCGGCGACGATGGCGGACGGTCCGCTGTCGACCACGTTCTCGCCGTAGGCCGCGACGAGGATGCGGCGCCAGGCGCGAACGGCGCGCGGATCGGCGGCGCCGTAGCGCGCGCGCACCCACGACTCGATCCAGGCGTCCGCGTCGATGGACTCCTTCGTCCAGAGCTGGTCGCACAGGTACTCGAAGCGCAGCGGGTCGACGCCCGGGCTCTCGTGGGCCAGTGCGAAACCCGTCAGCGTCTCGGACTCGGACGCGGCGCGCCGCAGTTCCGTCGCCACCGGTTCGAGCGGTCCACCCAGACGCTGGCGACCGCCGAACGACGGCGTGACGCCCCACAGGAACGGACGGCCGAAGAAGCTGTCGGTGCGCTCCCACACCGGATCGGTCGACGCGACCTTGTCGAGCAGCACCACCTGCTCCACCGGCGCGCCGCCGAGGAAGCCCGCGATGCGCGCGTCGGTCCAGAAGCCGCGGTCGAAGCGGAACGGCCAGGCGCTGACGATCCAGCGCGCTTCCGGGCGCAGGAGGCCGAGTGCGCGCGAGACGCCGCCCGCCATGCGCGCCAGCCCCTCGACGTCGTCGAGCGGCGGACGCTTCTCGCCCAGCGGCGAACCGAAGTAGAGGCGGCTCTTGCCGACCGCGCGCTCCTGTTCCTCGTAGTAGAGCTCGGCCAGGCGATCGAACAACGGGTCGGCGGCATCGAGCAGCACGGAGCGCCCGAGTCCCGCCCACTCGGGCAGTTCGTGGAACGTCGCGCCGGGGAACTGTTCGGCGAACCCGGCCGGCAGCACGCCGGTGAAGGCGGGCAGCACGGGCTCGATGCCCAGGTCGCGCATGCGTCCGACGGCGCGGCGCGCAAGGGCCGCGTCGGCCTCGGCGAACGTCAAGGATTGCGGCCCCATCCAGCCGACCGCTTCGCCGCACCAACCGAACGCTCGGAAGGCGGCGCCCACGGACCAGGTCGTGTAGACCTGGGGCTCGAGTCCGAGGCGCTTGTACACCTCGGTCATGACGAGATCGCGTCCGAGCGGCAGCGTGATCGCGTTGAAGCCGCGCAGAGCCGCGAGGTCGACCTCGCGCTCGAGTCGCGCGGCGTCCCAGAAGGCTCCGGCGTAGGCGAAGGCCTCGGGCTCGAGGTACAGCCGCAGCTGGTAGGCCGATCCGCCCTTCGAAGGGGTCGCGGCCGGCAGCGCGTCGCCGGCGCGCGCCGCGCTCTGCAGCGCCGTCCCCGACCACCAGGACGGCAGGGCCGACACGTCGCGCCGCAGGTACTCGAAGAGGCCGCGCGCGAGGGCCGACGTGGACTCGCCGTAGATGCGCGTCGTGTCCTCGACCTCGAGCACGGCGAACGAGTCGTTCCCGTCCCCGAGCGTTCCGCTGGCCAGTTCGAACGTCACGTCGCTCGCGCGTTGACCGAGCAGGCGTTCCGCCAGACGCCGCACGCCGTCCGCACCGTCCTGACACCACGCCGCGGGCGCCGCCCCGATCCACAGGACGAGGGCCACGATCGCCATGGCCGGGCGCAGCGTCGATCGCCGTGTCGTGCTCGAACTGAATGTCATGCGCGAACTGAAGTGCTCCCTCGAACCTTTGAAGCGAGCGGGACGGCTCGGGGACCCCTCCCCCCGGCTCGCTCGCTGTTCGGGGCGCAAACGCTATCCGCCCGACCGTCAGGACTCCAGTCGCGACGGGTCGAAGCGAGCGAGCGCGCGTCCTCCGAGACGCAGGGCGACCGCCGCCCAGACCCCGAGCCCGGCGAGGACCGCCGGCGTGGCCAGCAGCAGGCGCAGGTCCTCGCCCAGACCGCTGCCCGCACTGAGCCGGAACGCCCCCCATCCGAGGAGCGCGGAGAGCGCCAGGACGCCCCCGGCCACGACGCCGCGGCACAGGAAGAGGATCGAGGTCCGCCCCACGTCCTGGAGCATCCCGTCGGCGCCCGGCACGATCCGGACGGGCCACAGGAGGAAGAAGAGGTTGTCGGTCGCGACCCAGCCGGTCAGGAAGACGGGCAGGAAGGCCAGCGCGCAGGCGAGCGGGATCGGGCCGCCCCCACCCACCACGGTCAGGATCACGCAGCCCAGGGCCAGGAAGCCGCCGACGACGGTGATCTGGGGCACCAGCAGCGCGAGGAAGAGGCGCCGCGACGACAGCGGCCAGGCCTTCAGCTCCTCGATGCGATCCAGGTCCTCGCGCAGGTCGAAGCGCAGACCGCCGGTCAGGTAGACGCTGCCGAAGACGATCAGGAGGGACGCGGCCCAGCCCGTGTCGTGCTCGAACTCGCGCGTCACCGCCAGGAGTCCGCCGACGCCCAGCGCGAGCGTCAGACCGGCGAACAAGAGCGTGACGCGCGCGCGCCGCAGGATCGACGCGCTCTTGCGCCAGAACACGGCTCCCAGCGGTCCGCGACCGACCACCCACGGAATCCGACGCCGCGCGGCCCAGCGCGACACGTTGGCGGCGCTCGCGCCGGTGCCGAGACGGCGCGCGCGCGCGATCCGTGCACCGAGTCGGCCCGACGTCGTGACGGCCACTTCGCGCCAGTCGAACGACCAGCGCCGCAGGAGCTCGAAGAAGACCGCCATCAGCCCCAGGAGCGGCAGACCGTTCGAGAGCGCGGCCCCCGGCGTCGCCGCCAGGAACGTCGCGACGAGCGGTTCGAGCGGCCAGGTCAGGACTCCGAGGACGGGCGACTGCGCCAGCTCGAGCAGGTTCAGGTCGTCGAACGACGGCGGCGCGAGGGCCAGGGCCACGAAAGCCGCCGCGACGAGGGCGACGCCGATCTTGCCGGCCACGTCGAGCAGGCGCAGCGGGACCCAACGCTCGACCTGGGCCGCCGCGAGCGACACGCCCTGGCCGAGGAGCGTCAGGCCGACGGTCAGGCACAGCGCGCCGAGGAAGGCACCGGTCGCGGTCGGAACTCGGAACGACGCGGCCGCTCCGAGCAGCACCGCGCCCGCCGTCGCCCGACCGAACGCGCACATGAGGCGGTGACCGAGGATGCGCGCGCGCGACACCGGCGCGGACAGCAGAAGGTCGAGTTCCGCCGGCTGGAGGTAGAGGCCGCGTTGTCCCAGGTGGGCGAACACGTTCACGACCAGGAACATGAACAGGAGCAGGCGCACGAGGTGTGGCTGCGGAACGGGCGCGCCGTGGCTTCCGGCGGCCATCGCACCGAACGACAGCGACACGATCCACGAGGCCGCGAGCCCCACGCCGACGAAGGCGAAGAGGATGCCCGTGGGCGTGCGCAGCCGGCGCAGCTGCTTGCGCACCACGCCGCGCAGCTTGAGCAGGGCGAGCCGCGTGAGGACGGGCCCACGCGGAGCGAGTGCGGCACGCGGAAGTCGGGCGGACGCGGCTCCCGGTGCCGGGCCGGGGTTCAACGTTCGACCTCGCTCGCGCGCGACACGGCGTCGTCGGGCGCGTCGTTCCGCGGCCGGCCGTCCGCATCGATCGGCGCCAGCGCGGCGTCCACGATCGGCGCCGCGTCCTGGTCGAGACCCGCGCCATCGGTGACGGCGAAGAAGACCGCTTCGAGGTCCGAGTCCGCACCGGCGCTCGCCGCCCGGCGCGCGTCGTCGAGGTGCCCGTCGAACAGCACGCGCCCGCCGCGCACGATGGCGAGGCGTGAACTCAACTCCTGCACGACGCCGAGCAGGTGGCTCGACAGTACGACCGCCCCACCGCGCGCCGCCAGGTCGAAGACGGCGCGCTTGGCGGCGCGGATGCCGACGGGATCGAGACCGGAGAGCGGTTCGTCGAGCAGCAGCAGCCGCGGCTCGTGCAGGAGCGCCGTGCACAGCGCGAGCTTCTGGCACATGCCGCGCGACAGTTCGCCGCCGAGCGCGTCGCGGCGCCCCGCGAGTTCGAAGGTCTCGAGCAGCTCGAGCGCGCGCTCCTTCCAGTTCGCCACGCGGTACAGCGCGGCCGTGAACTCGAGGTGTTCCCAGACGGTCAGCGCGTCGAACGGCGTCGGTTGATCGGGGACCCAGGCCAGGTGGCGCTTGGCCTCGAGTTCGTCGCGTTCGAGGTCGTGTCCGGCGATGCGGACCGTGCCGCTCTCGATCGGCAGGACGCCCGCGATCGTGCGCAGCGTGGTGGTCTTGCCCGCTCCGTTCGGCCCCACGAGCCCCAGGACCTCGCCCGGACGCAGCACCAGCGAAATGCCCTTCACCGCCCAGTTCTCGCCGTAGGACTTCGAGAGGCCCGCGACCTCGAGGATCGGCTCGGGCACGGGGAGCGCTTCGGCTCCGCTCGGGTCGCTGCTGGGGAGGGACTGGTCCATGGACGGGGTGGATCCTATCGGCGGGCGCGCCGACCCAGCGGTACCCAACAGAGGAGGGAAGCGCCGCTCTGCCCGCTCACCGGAAGCGGGCTCAAGACCCGGGGGCGGTTCGGACCGATGAGGAGCCGACGCCGGACGCGGCGCTGTCGTCCCCTTTCCCCATGGCACTCGACGAAGAAGCGGCGGAGAACCCGCGCACCGGTCCGAACGCGGACGCGGTCTCGGCCAGCGAGCCGGACTGGTCCCGCGAGCGCCCCGAACCCGGGCGCTACGACCCGGGCAAGCGCCTCCTGGCGGCGATCCGCGGCTACCAGAACGCGCGCGGTCCGCTGGCGCCGATCGTGCGCAAGCTGTGCGTCCTGCGCCACCGGCTGTGGTCGGCGGTCACCGGCTGCGACCTGCCGCTCGACGCGCGGCTGGGTGGCGGACTCGTCCTGCCCCACGCGCTCGGCATCGTTCTGCACCCGGACGCCGAGGTCGGCCCCAACTGCCTCCTCTTCCAGGGCGTGACGATCGGGACGCGCGACGGCCTGGACGGCGCGCCGGTGCTCGAGGGCCACGTGGACGTGGGTGCGGGCGCGAAGATCCTGGGTCCGGTGCGCATCGGCGCGCACGCCAGGATCGGCGCGAACGCGGTGGTCCTGTGCGACGTCCCGGCCGGCGCGATCGCGGTCGGTATCCCCGCGCGGGTGCGCGAGGTGCGGCGCGCGAAGAGCGCCTGAGGCCCCGGGCCGTGCCCGGCGTCGCGAACCGGTGACCGGTCCGGCTCAGGCCGCGCGCGCCGACTCCTGCGGCGCGACGAGCTGGTCGAAGCGCGACACGAGCCGCGAGCGGACGCTGGCCAGGGCGTGGCGGCGAACCTCGTTCTGGGCGGACGGCAGGACGACGACCGCGGTGGTCATCTCGCCCAGTCGCTGCCAGCCGACCGCGTCGAACTCCTGGTCGATCAGGATCACGTCGAAGGCGCGGTCGCCGAGGACGCGAGCACAGGCGGCGTCGAGGCGCGCGATCACCTGGTCGCGCGGACCGTCGAGCGCCGCTTGGTAGCGCAGCATCAGTGCTCCGCGACCGAGCAGGTTGAGCGCGAACTCGCCGAACAGGTAGTCGAGCTCGCCGGCGACGGAGTAGTCGGGCCAGGCGAAGAGCGCGACGGTGTCGGACATCGGCGCGGCGCTCGAGGCCGAAGCGTTCGAGTTCGAAGCGCTCGGGCGCGAGACGTTGGACGGGTTCGTGTGCAGCATGGAGGAGTTCGAGTTGGCGCCGTCGGGCGCGTCGGAATCGGAGGATCGACCGCTGCGCGCACTCGAACCCAGGGTCCCGAGCGGGCCGGAGCCGGCGAAGTCTTGGACGGGTGCGGGAGCGAGCGACGGCGGAGCGTCGACGCGACTCCTGGGAACGGCGGCGGCCACGCGAGCGCGCACGCGCATGTCGCGGCCGTAGCGGGCGGCGGGTCGCCAGCTCTGAGTGATCGGTCCGAAGTCGACTGCGCCGAAGCCGGCCTCGACGAGCGCTTCGGTCAGGGCTTCGCGCGTCCAGCCCCACTTGTGCATCTGCGGCACGCCGTCGGCCGCGATGTCGGGACCCCAGCCGTACATGCCGGTCAGACCCAGGTCGTAGCCGCGGTCGTCGGTGTGCTTGCCGAGGATGCGGATGCAGGCCTCGAGGTCGGGCAGTTCGAGGTACAGCTCGCCGTCGCCGCGCAGCACGCGGCGCCACTCGCGCAGGGCGGCGAGGGCCTGGTCGCGCGTCAGGTGCTCGAACAGGTGGTTGGCCTCGATCACGTCGACCGAAGCGTCCGCGATCCCGACCAGGTCGGTGACGTCGGCGACCAGATCGGCCCCCACCGCGTCGCTGGTGTCGACGTTGATCCATCCGGGACGCAGGTCGCGACCGCAGCCCAGGTGCAGGCGCACGCGCTCGCGACCGTCGGCCGTGCGTTCGTCCGGCGGCAGCAGGAAGCACTCGGACGCGGACTCGGGCGCGCTGCTCGCGTCGGCGCGGAAGGCACCGTTGCTCCACAGCTCGCGGTGCAACGCGAAGGTGTCGATCTCGATCTCGTGACCACGGCTCGCCGCGGCGAAGAACCGCACGTGCCAGTCGGCTCCGTAGTTCCGCACGAAGTAATCGTTCGCGAAGGCGCGCGCGAAGTGCTGGTACTCCTCGCGACCGATGGTCGCGGTCCCGGGCGCGCCGTAGGTCGTGCCGCCCAGGTGACGGTAGGCCACGTCGTCGCTGTAGGCCACGGACCAGCCGGCGCTGTAGAGCTTGTAGCTGAGCTCGTGGATCGCGCCCCAGCAGTAGCGGAAGGCGGGGTTCAGGAAACCGACCTCGTCGGCGGCCTCCGCGCGCAGCATGAACCCCAGGTAGTCGCAGGTCGTGACCGTGCGGAAGCCTCCGCGGGCCCGCGGCGCGCAACCGGGGTACTGGCCGTCGACGTTGGTCGGCGAACAGATCGCCATCCGCGGCTCGCGCTCCAGCGTGTCGACGAGGATCTTGGCCGCGTCGACGCCGTCCTCGAAGACCACGTCGTTCATCAGGACCCAGTAGTAGTCGTACTCGCGACCGGACTGGGTCGCGCGTTGGCGAGCTTCCGCCAGGGCCAGGTTGTGTCCGTAGCACTTGCCGCGGAAGTCCTCGTCCGAGTACCACAGGCTCGAGTGCTTCGAGAGCTTGCTCGGATCCGTTCCGCACTCGACCACGACGAAGTCGATGTCGTAGGCGGTGCTGCGGGAGAGCCGCGCCACCATGTCGTCCACGAGGTCGGGACGGTTGCGGGACGCGATGAGGGCACAGATGCGGGGCGGGTTCTGCATGGTCGGGACGAGCGGTGCCGGCGGGGCGCGGTGAGCGGGTTCGCCAGGCGGAGGACGATTGGGATCAGGCGGCGCGGCGCAGGAACTCGGGCGCGGCCCGCACGACGTCTCCCTGAGCGTCGAAGTCGCGTTCGCGGTGGACGACGTGCACCTCGTGGCCGAGGCGCGCGAGCTCGAGGCACAGGGCTTCGGCGAGCAGCACCGAGCGGTGGCGACCGGCGTTGCAGCCCAGACCGATCCGCAGGTCGTCGTCCTGGCCGGACAGGAACGCGATCAGCGGCACGGCGCTGGCGATGAAGTCGCGCGCCGCGGGCTGAGCCATCACGAAGTCGCGCATCTGTTCGTCCGGTCGACTGAACAGCCCCCAGCGCGGGTCGCGGGCGGGGTTCGAGAGGAAGCTGACGTCGAAGTAGTGGTTCGTCGGCGGCGGTCCGTACTTGAAGCCGAACGTGACGACGGTGATGCGGGAGTGCTGCTGCATGGTGGTGTGGGACCGGGTGCGAGGGTCCGCGCGGGAGCCTCCGACCGGGTCGATCGACCAGCGAGCGGGCGAGCCCAAGGCGCCCGGAGCTCCGTCCCCGAGCGCGGGACTCACCGAGCGAGCCCCCACCGACCCGCCGACCGACCCCGTGCCGCGGGTCCGCCCGCTCGCGACCGCCCGCCGCGCGACCGGTGCGAGGCAACAACGGCGGGTCGACCTGCGAGCCCACCCCGGGTCGGTCCACGGCGAGCGACGGGAACCTGGGTCGGATCGGCCTCCCGCCACTCGACGGCGAGCCGCCAAGGTTCCATCCTCTGAGCCCCCGAAAGTCCTGGGCCGAGTGCCCGACGCCCCCCACCGCGCCCTGCGATGACCCACCGCACGACCACCTCTGGCCCGCTCGACCCCTTCGCTCCGCGCCACATTGGCCCGACTCCCGACGAGATCGCGGCCATGCTGGCGACCGTCGGAGTCCCGTCGATGGCGGCGTTGATCGACGAGACCGTGCCGCCCGCCATTCGCCTCGGCCGCGAACTCGACCTGCCCGCCCCCGTGGGCGAGAACGCGGTCCTGCGCGACATGGCCGAGCTGGCCGCGAAGAACGACGTGCGCCGCGCGCTGATCGGGACGGGCTACTACGGCTGCCTCGTGCCCGGCGTCATCCAGCGCAACGTGCTCGAGAATCCGTCCTGGTACACGCAGTACACGCCCTACCAGGCCGAGATCGCGCAGGGTCGGCTCGAGGCGTTGTTCAACTTCCAGACCATGGTCTCGGACCTGACGGGTCTGCCGCTCGCCGGCGCGTCCCTGCTCGACGAGGGCACCGCCGCGGCCGAAGCGATGCACATGGTCGGAGCCGGTTCGAAGTCGCGCCTGTGGATCGTCAGCGACCGCGTGCACCCGCAGACGATCGACGTGCTCGAGACGCGCGCGAAGGCGATGGACATCGAGGTGCGCGTGGCCGACGTGTTCGCCCACGACTTCGCCGCCGAGGCGACCGCCGCCGTCCTGGTCCAGTACCCGGACACATTCGGGCGCGTCGACGACTTCGCCGCGCTCGCCGAACGTGCGCACGCCTCGAAGGCGGGCGTGGTCTGCGCCACCGACCTGTTGGCTCTGACGCTCCTGCGTGAACCCGGCGCCTGGGGCGCGGACGCGGCCGTCGGATCCGCCCAACGCTTCGGCGTGCCGATGGGCTTCGGCGGTCCGCACGCCGGCTTCCTCGCGACGAAGGAGACCTACAAGCGCTCGATGCCCGGACGCATCATCGGCCTCTCGAAGGACGCCGACGGCGGGCCGGCGCTGCGCATGGCGATGCAGACGCGCGAGCAGCACATTCGCCGCGACAAGGCCACGAGCAACATCTGCACGGCGCAGGTCCTGCTCGCCAACATGGCGGGCTTCTACGCCGCCTACCACGGCGCGGCGGGCCTCGTGCGCATCGCTCGACGGGTGCACGGCTACACCGTCGCGCTCGCCGGGCTCCTGCACGACGCGGGTTGGCAACTCGAGCAGCCGGCGAACGGCGTGTTCGACACCCTGCGCGTCGGCTTCGGCTCGTTCAAGGCCACGGAGGCCGTCGCGCGCGCGGCGGACGCCGGCTTCGAACTGCGCCCCATCGACGCGGACACGTTCGGTATCTCGCTCGACGAGCGGACCGACGCGGACGAGGTCGTCGCGCTCCTCGCCGCGCTCGGCGTGCACACGACGCCCGACGAGGTCCGCGCTCGCGCCGACGCCGAGCAGAGCTTCGGTCCGGCGCACACGCGCACCAGCGACTTTCTGCAACAGCCCGCCTTCCTCGAGCACACGAGCGAGCACGCGATGCTGCGCTACCTGAAGCGTCTCGAGTCCCGCGACCTGTCGCTGGTGCACTCGATGATCGCGCTCGGCTCGTGCACGATGAAGCTCAACGCCACGACCGAGATGATCCCGGTCACGTGGTCGGGCTTCTGCGACCTGCACCCCTTCGCTCCGCCGTCGCGCGCCGCCGGCTATCTCGAGCTGATCGAGCGCCTCTGCCGCGCACTGGCCGAGATCACGGGTCTTCCGGCCGTCAGCCTGCAGCCCAACGCGGGGAGCCAGGGCGAGTACGCCGGCCTGATGGCGATTCGCGGCTATCACCGCGCCAACGGCGATGAACAGCGCCGCGTGTGTCTGATCCCGACCTCGGCCCACGGCACCAACCCCGCCAGCGCGGTCATGGCCGGCATGCGCGTGGTCGCGGTCAAGTGCGACGAACGCGGCAACATCGACCTGGCCGACCTGACCGCCAAGGCCGAGAAGCACTCGGCCGAACTCGGCGCGCTGATGATCACGTACCCGTCGACGCACGGCGTCTTCGAGGACCACGTGGCCGAGGTCTGTGCCGTGGTGCACCAGCACGGCGGACAGGTCTATCTCGACGGCGCGAACATGAACGCGCTGGTCGGCCTCTGTCGCCCCGGTGACTTCGGTGCGGACGTGTGCCACCTCAACCTGCACAAGACCTTCTGCATCCCGCACGGCGGCGGCGGTCCGGGCGTCGGGCCGATCGCGGCCCAGGAACACCTGCGCCCGCACCTGCCGGGACACCGCGCCTACACGTCCGAGGTCGGTCGTGCGGAAGGTGCCGTCAGTGCCGCGCCGTTCGGCAGCTCCGGCATCCTCCCGATCTCCTACGCCTACATCGCGATGATGGGCGCGGTCGGTCTGCGCGAGGCCACCGAGGTTGCGATCCTGTCCGCGAACTACATGGCCAAGCGCCTCGAGACGCACTACTCGGTGCTCTACCGCGGACGCAGCGGTCGCAGCGCGCACGAGTTCATCCTCGACCTGCGTCCGTTCGAGAAGAGCGCCGGCATCAGTGCCGAGGACGTGGCGAAGCGCCTGATGGACTTCGGCTTCCACGCGCCGACCATGAGCTGGCCGGTCATCGGTACCGTCATGATCGAACCGACCGAGAGCGAGCCGAAGGCCGAGCTCGATCGCTTCTGCGACGCGCTGATCGCCATCCGCGGTGAGATCGCGGCGATCGAGGAAGGACGCCTCGAACGGGAGAACAACCCGCTCACCCGCGCCCCCCACACGGCCGCCCAGGTGACGAGCGACGACTGGGACCGGCCCTACAGCCGCGAGCAGGCGGCCTGGCCCGCGCCCTGGACGCGCGACTTCAAGTTCTGGCCGACGGTCACGCGCATCGACAACGGCTACGGCGACAAGAACCTGATCTGCACCTGCCCGAGCGTCGAGGAGGTCGCCGGCGCCGAGGCGTTGGCCGCCTCCTGACCCCGAGGGCGATGGCCGGCCACGGCGTTCGAGCCGCGGTCGGCCACGGGCCCACTCGACGGCGGCTCCCCTCGCGGTCCGCGCGTGCGTCGCGACCGCGGGTGTGCGGGGCGCGGACACGGGCGAGCTCGGGGCCACATCGAGGGGGCGCGTCGCGGGACCACATCGCGGGACCCAGTGGTACGCGCGCTCGCACTCGGTCCCGATTGCGCGGACAATCGACCGACTGGTGCGCATCGCCGCACTCGCCGCCCCGCGCATGTTCTCGAACCCCTTCGGACTCCTCGCCCTGCTCGCCGTCCCGGCGGTCGTCGGGCTGCACCTCTACCGCCGCCGCTACGCGCCCCTGGCCGTGGGCGCGTTGTTCTTGTGGGAGGAGTTCGCCGACGCGCCGGTGTCAGGACGCACGCGCCAGCCGTTGACGCGCAGCCCCAGCTTCTGGTGCGAGGTCCTGGCGGCGCTGCTGGCCGCGCTGGCGCTGTCCGGCCCGCGGCTGTTCGAGAGCGAGGTTCCCCACCGCGTCGTCGTGCTCGACGGGTCGGCTTCGATGGTCGCGGTCGACGGATCCGGCGCCAGCGCCTGGGATCGCGGTCGCACCTTCGTCCTGCGCGAACTCGGGGCTCTTCCGGCGCGCGCGCGCGTGACCCTGATCGCCAGCGGTCCGACACCGCGCACGCTCGCCGGTCCGGCCGCCTGGCGCGACGAAGCGCTGGCCGCCGTGCTCGACTTCGAACCGGGCGCGGCCAGCCATCCGCTCGGGCCGGCACTGGATCTCGCACGCGGTCTCGCCGGTGATGCCGCGGTCCTGCTCGTGACCGACGGCACCACCGCGACCGGCAGCGGCGTTCTGACCCACGCGTTCGGGGTGCCGCTCGAGAACGCGGCGATCGTGCGCGTCCTCCGTGCCGCGAGCGACGCCGAACGCGGCCGCGAGCGCGTCGACGTCACGCTCGCCAACTACGGCGCGGCCGAGCGCCGCGTCGTGCTCGTCGTCGAGGACGCGGACGACGGACGCAGCCTCGCGAGCGAAGCACCGACGATCGCGGCGGGTGGTGAGCGCACGGTCGCGTTCGAACTCGACGCTCCGGGCACCGCCCTGCGGCTGCGGCTGGTCGCGGACGAGACGCTCGGTGCTCTCGACAGCCGTCCCCACGACGCCCTCGCCCTGGACGACGTGGCGTTCCTCGCACCCAGCGCTCCGCGGCCCGTGCACGCCGTGGTGCGCGGATCGGACGGCGTCCTCGCGGCGACGCTGCTCACCGGTCCCGACGGACGGCGCGCGGCGCGGATCGAGCGCGTCGCACCGGCGGTCGAACTGGTCGCGACCGCCGGCGAGGCCGATCTGGTGCTCGACCTCGACGGCAGCGGCAGCGACCGTCCCAGTGCTTCGACCTGGGTCCTGCGCGCGCGCCCGCCCGCGACCCCCACCGCCTGGTTGGGTCCGTTCCTCGTCGAACGTCGCCACCCGTTGCTGCGCGGTGTGGAACTGCGCGAAGTGGCGTGGGTCGGCGACGCGGAAGCGAGCCTGCCCGGATCGGCGATCGCGTCGGCGGGCAACATCCCGCTGATCGTCGAGCGCCGCGCGTTCGACGGCATCGAGATCACTCTGAACGCGGATCTTCAGGGCGGCACGTTCACGCGCTCGCCCGATTGGCCGATCCTGCTCGCCAATTTGGTCGAGTGGCGCCGGGCTGCACTGCCGGGTCCGCGCGCGGTGAATCTGGTCCTCGGCGAACCACTGTGGGTCGGCGCGCCGCGGCCGCTGCCTTGGGTGCTCGAAGGTCCCAGCGGTCGGTTCGAGCGCGCGGGCGGACGCGAGCTGTACTTCGAGGAACTCACGCTCCCGGGCCTCTACGAGCTCACGAGCGACGGACGGCACGCGGCGCGCATCGGCGTCAGTTTCGCGGATCCGAGCGAGTCCGACCTGCGCGCGCTCGCGACCGACGAAAGTTCGACCCTTGGGGCCGACGCCGCGCGTGCAGGCTCGGTCGGCGGCGGATCGAGTCGGCTCGAGTGGCTCTTGATCCTCGCCGCCCTCGGCCTCGTGGCGCTCGACCACTGGATCCTCGGCCGTCGCAGGGAGAGCGTCTGACCATGGGCTTCCTCCAACCCGCCGCGCTCCTCTTCGCCCTCCCGCTCGCGTGGCTGTGGTGGCGCACGCGGCCGACCCCGCTCGGTGCGCGCATCGTGCGCGCGCTCGCCTTCGTGTGCCTCGTGGCCGCGCTCGCCGGCGCGTTCCTCCCCGTCGGTCGTCCCGGTCGCGACCTGATCGTGGTCGTGGATCGCTCGCGCTCGATGCCCGCGGACAGTCTCGAGAGCGCCGAGGAACTCCTGCGTCTGGCCGAGTCCGAGCGGCGCGACGGCGACCGACTGGCGGTGGTGTCGTTCGGCGCCAACGTGATCGTCGAACGCGCGCCGTCGGAGGACGCGGCCTTCGACGGCTTCCGCGCCCAGATCGACCCCGACGGGTCCGACCTCGCCGGCGCGCTCGACCTGGCTCTCGGCCTCGTTCCGCGCGGACGTCCGGCCTCGATCCTCGTGCTCTCCGACGGAGCGGCGACGGGAGCGATTCCCGAAGGACTCGCCCAGCGGAGCCTCGCGCGCGGTGTGGCCATCGATGTCCGCCCGAGCCCGCGCGCCTCGTCGGTCGATCTGTCGGTCGATCGCATCGAACTGCCCGAGACCATCGGCGAGGGCGAGCCGTACCAGTTCTCGGTCTGGGTGCGTGCGTCGCGCGCCGTCTCCAGCCAGTTCAAGTTGACGCGCGGCGACGTGGTGCTCTCCTCGGGCGAGCGTCTCTTCGAACCTGGCCTCAACCGCCTCGTCTTCCGCGACGTGCTGGAACGCGGTGGTGTCGCCGAGTACGCCGTCGAACTCGAAGCGCAGGGCGACGCCACGCCCGAGAACAACCGCGGCGTCGGCGCCGTCCTCGTGCGCGGGGCGGCGCGCGTGCTCGTGCTCAACGAAGCCGGCGGACCGTCGACCCTCGCCCAGGCGTTGACCGAGCGCGGCGTACGCGTCGACGTGCGTGCGCCCGAGGATCTGCGACTGACGCCGCTCGCGCTCACCACCTACCGCGGCGTCGTCCTCGAGAACATCGACGCGGGGCGACTGGGCGAGGGCGGCATGACCGCTCTGGTCGACTTCGTCGAGCGGCGCGGCGGCGGACTGCTGGTCACGGGCGGGCGCGCGTCGTTCGGACGCGGTGGCTACTACCGGTCGCCGCTCGATCCGCTCCTGCCGATCTCGCTCGAACTGCGTCAGGAGCACCGCAAGCAGGCGGTCGCGATGTCGATCGTGATGGACCGCTCGGGGTCGATGTCGGCGCCGGTCGACGGCGTGCGCTCGAAGATGGATCTCGCGAACGCCGGAGCCGCGGCCGCGATCGAGACGCTCGGCGACATCGATTCCGTCTCCGTGATCGCGGTGGACAGCGCTCCGCACGTCGTCTTCGAACAGTCCGGGCTCGACACGAGCCGCAGCGCCCTCCTCTCGAGGGTCCGCACGATCGCGTCGTCCGGCGGCGGCATCTTCTGCCGCGTCGGGCTCGAGGAGGCGATCCGCCAGTTCGCGGACGACCCGCGGCTCACGAAGCACATCATCCTGTTCGCCGACGCCGCGGACTCCGAACAGAAGGAAGGCTGCATCGAGCTGCTCACCGAAGCGCGCGGAGCCGGCGTCAGTTGTTCGGTCATCGCACTGGGAACGGACTCGGACCAGGACGCCGCGTTCCTGCGCGCCGTCGCGCTGGCGGGCGAAGGAACGGTGTCGTTCACGACCAGTCCGACGGACCTGCCGCGACTGTTCGCGCAGGACACGTTGCTCGTGGCGCGCTCGAACTTCATCGAAGAAGTCACCGGTACCGAGTCGCGCCCGGGCCTGCTGGGGCTCGGCGACCTGCCGACGGGCACCTTCCCGGCCCTCGGCGGCTACAACCTCACCTACCTGCGGCCCGAGGCGACCGCCGCGGTGATCACGACCGACGAGTACCGCGCACCGGTCCTGGCGTTCGCGTACCGCGGACTCGGTCGCGCCGCGGCCTACACCGGTCAGATCGGCGGCGAGTTCGGCGGCTCGCTCGTCGACTGGGACTCGTTCTCGGGCTTCGCCACGGGCCTCGTGCGTTGGCTCATCGGGACGGAGGAGCCCGGTGGTCTGTTCGCGAGCGTCGAGCGCGACGGGGCTCGCGCGGCCTTCCGCATCGAGGTCGATCGCGACGCCCCGATCCCTGCGCAGCTCGGCCGACTGACCGCCTCCGCGCTGCTGCCGGACGGCTCGACGCGCGCGCTCACGTTCGAACGCACGGACGCGAGCACGTTCGAAGCCACCACCGAACTGGCGCGCTCGGGCACGGCGATCGCCACCGTCACGCTGCCCGACGGGAGCGCGTTCCAGCTGCCGCCCGTCAGCCTCCCCTACAGCCCCGAGTTCGCCGAGGTCGTCGGAACGGTGTCGCCCGATCGACTGCTGCGGCGACTGGCCCAGGACAGCGGCGGACAGGTGCTCGCCAGCGCCGCGGAACTGTTCGAAGGCTCGCGCGGCGACCTCGGTTCGCGACCGATCGTCCACGAGTTGGTGCTGGCCGCGCTGCTCCTGCTCCTGCTCGAGATCGCGTTCAGGCGCCTCGCCCTGTGGGGCGCGGTCGCGAGCGCGCTGCTGGCCGTACGTCGGAACGTCGTCCGCGCCCTCACGCGCCCGTTCCGCAGCGGAGCTCCCCTCGAACCTGAACGGGGGGCGACCGGCGCCGAGCGCGCGACGCAGGCGGTGCGGTCGGGACGCGGGCGCCGACGAGGGACCCCGGCCGTTTCGCCGGAGCGCACGCCCGGCGACCTGTCCGCGGGGCTCGAGGCGCGGAGCGAACAGCCGCACGATGCGGCCCGCGAGGGCGAAGCGGAACCTGCGAGCGAGTCGTCTCCGCGCCCGTCGCACGCGCCCGAGGACGCCCCCAGGGGCACCCTGTCGAACGCGCTCGAGGACGCGCGCCGCCGCGCCAGCGATCGATTGGGTCGCGACCGGTAGACGTCCGATCGACTGCTCGCTCGAAGCAGCACGACGGTTCGCAGAAGGGGCGTCGCGCCGGCACCAGTATCCTTGTCGGCCATGGAGACCGACCCGCTCGCCTCGCCGAACCTCGATGCGACGTACGCGTTCACGCGCACGACGTCGACCCGCGTGGTGGTGGGCCGCGGCGTCGAGGGTCGCATCGCCGAACTGGTCGGCGCGCTCGATCCGGACGGGGTGGTGGTGATCCACGACCGCAACGTCACGCCGCTCGGCGAACGGATCGCGGCGGCGGTCGGCGCGCGCCTGCGCCTCCCCGTCGTCGGCGGCGAGGACCTCAAGCGCCTCCAGATGGTCGGCCACCTCTCGCAGGCGTTGTCCGACGGGGGCGCCACCAGGCGCACGGTTCTCGTCGGCGTCGGCGGCGGGACGGTCACCGACGTCGTGGGCCTCGTCGCCAGCCTGCACCTGCGCGGCCTGCCGCTCGTCCTCTGCCCGACGACGACGCTCGGGATGGGCGACGCCGCGCTGGGCGGGAAGAGCGGCGTCGACCACGCCGGACTCAAGAACGTCATCGGCACGTTCCGGCAGCCCGACGCGGTGCTCGCGGACGTCGATTGGTTGGCGACGCTGCTCGACGTGCACTACGGCGAAGGACTCGCCGAGTACGTCAAGCAGGCGGCCGTCCTCGACGCCGCCGGATTCGAACGGCTCGAGGAGTTGGCGGACGGGCTCCGCGCCCGCGATCCCGAGGCCGTGACCGAAGCGGTGACGCTCGCCGTGCGCACGAAGATGGAAGTGGTGGTCGCGGACGAGGTCGAGGGCGATCGACGCCGCTGGCTCAACTTCGGGCACACGATCGGCCACGCCCTCGAGAGCGCGGCGGGCATGTCGTTGCGACACGGACGCGCCGTGGCCATGGGCATGCTGGCCGAGTGTCGCGCGGCGTCCGACCGCACACCCGGCGACGTGAGCGAACGCATCGACGCGCTGCTGGGACGCCTCGGGCTCGCGACCGCGATCCCCTCGCACCTGTGCGACGTCGATCGACTGTGGAACCTCGCGCAGCAGGACAAGAAGGCCACGTCCAGCTCGGTGCCGATGGTCGTGCCCAGCCGCATCGGCGCGGGAGTGCTGGTCGAGCTGACGCGCGAGCGCCTGGAGCGAGCGCTGGCGTGAAGGAGCTGGATCACGACGCCGTGGACCTCGGGTCGGACGATCGCGAGCGCACGACGGCCGTCGAGCCCCTGGTCTGGGCCGTCGACGCGCGTGTGGACCTGCCTGGCTCCAAGAGCGAGGCGAATCGAGCGCTCGTCGCCGCTGCACTGAGCGGGCACCGAGTGACCGTCACCGGTGCGACCGCGTGCGACGACGTGCAGTACCTGGTGGCCGGACTCGCGACCCTCGGGTACGAGGCCACGTGGCTGGATCGCGGGCGCGGTGTGGTGCGCGTCGGGCCTCGTTCCGCGACCGCACCCACGTCGGGCGAACTCTTCTGCGGCAACGCCGGCACCGCCCTGCGCTTCCTCGTGTCCGTGGCGGCGATCACACCGGGCAGGTGGGTCGTGACGGGCGACGCGCACATGCTCGAGCGTCCGATCGGGCCGCTGGTCGAGGCGTGGCGCTCGCTGGGTGTGGACATGTCCTGTGCGGACGGGCGCCCTCCCGTGCGCGTCGCGTCGCACGACTCGCTCACGACGTCGTCGCGTGTGCGCCTCGACCCCTCGATCTCGAGTCAGTACGTCTCGTCGTTGTTGCTGGTCGGAAGCCGCTTCGCCGCTGGCCTCGAGATCGAGTTCGACGCTCCCTGCGCGTCCGAGGACTACGCCCGCCTGACGTGCGACGTGCTGGAGGCGTTCGGCGTCCTCGCCCACGTCGACGAGCACGGCGCACGGGTCGAGACCGCAGCGACGCACACCGCTCGAACAGTCTCGTTCGACGTGGCCGGCGACTGGAGCGCGATGGGCGTCTGGTCGTGCCTGAACGCACTCTCGACGAGCCACGTCGCGGGGACGAATCTCACCCAGAACTCGGGGCAGGCCGACGAAGCACTGGGTCTGGCTCTAGAACGACTCCGCGGTCCTGGACACCGAGAGCTCGACGTGTCTGCCGTTCCCGACCAGTTCATGAACCTGGCGGTGGTCGCCGCGGCACGCGACGGACGCACGCACTTCCGTGGCGCCGCGAACCTACGTGTGAAGGAGTGCGACCGCCTCGCGGTGACCGCGCGCGAGCTGCGTCGCTTGGGCGTCGAGGTCGACGAACATGCGGACGGCCTGACCGTGACCGGGACCCGCCACCTGCGACCTGCGACCATCGATCCGGAGGGCGACCACCGGGTGGCGATGGCCTTCGCGCTGGCGGGCTCTCTCGCTCCGGGCATCCACGTTGCCGATGCCGAGTGCGTGGCGAAGAGCTACCCCGCCTTCTGGAGCGATCTCGAACGCGTGCGCGCGAGCGTGCGCTGCGTGTGCGTCGTCGGCATGCGTGCGGCGGGCAAGAGTTCGCTCGCGCGCGCACTCGCCGATCGCACCGGACTCGTGTGGATGGACAGCGACCTCGAGTTCGAGCGCCGGCACGGCAGCATCGCGCGCTTCGTCGCGGAGCGCGGTTGGGCGGCCTTCCGCGGACTCGAGTCCGAGATCGTGCGCGAACTCGCGGCCGGCCCGAGGCGCGTCGTCTCGCTCGGCGGCGGTGCGCTCGAGGACGGTGACACGCTCGAGTTCGTGGCGCAGAACACGCTCGTGGTGCACCTGGACACGCCGCTCGCGATCGTGCGCCAGCGCGTCGCCCAGAGTCTCGGCGAGCGCCCGTCGGTCACGGGCGGCGATCCGCTCGACGAGCTCGACGACCTCGCGAGGCGCCGCGCGCCGCACTTCGCCGCGGCCCGGCACGTGGTGCTCGAAGGCGACCTGTCCGTGCCCGAGCTGGTCGAGCACGCGCTCGTCGCACTCGGTCGCGACTGCCGTTGGCCGGGCGGCGGACTGCGCACCGCCGCCGACTCCCGGGGTCCGTCGTGCTGATCGTCACGCTCCCGAAGCGCTGCGCCGACGACCCCGCGGCGTTCACCCGGGCTGCGCAGGCTGCCGGCGCCGACCTGGTCGAGGTCCGCGGCGATCTCACGCCCGGCCTGGCGCCCTTCGACGCCGCGCTCCCGCTCGTTCTCAGCCCGCGCGGCGGCGATCTGGGTGCGCTCCTCGCGCGCGGCGCCGCGTGGATCGACCAGGAGCCGCACGAACCGCGCCTTCACTGCCCCGGCGCGCGCCGCATCGCGAGCTGGCACGACCACACCGGCACGCCGGCGCTCGATGAACTGCTGCGACGCGGCCGCGAGGCGCGCGGAGTCGAAGGTGTCGAGTTGGTCAAGCTCGCGACGCACGCTGCGAGCGCTCGAGACCTCGAGATCCTGCGCGAAGTCAGGATCCGCCTGAGCCTCGAGGGCGCGGCCACGGTCCTGGCCATGGGTCCGTTCGCCGAACACGCGCGGGTGCTCTCGCCGTGGACGAACGCGTTCACCTACGCGACGCTCGAAGACGCCGACGCGGCGGCCCCCGGTCAGCTGACGGTGGCGCGCCACCTCGAACTGTCGGGCGAGTCGCCGCCGCAGGTCTTCGGGCTCCTCGGCGGCAGCGAGGCCTGCCAACGCAGCGCGAGCCCCGCGTTCTTCCGGGCCCTGTTCCGAGCCCACGGCAGACACGCGGCCTACGTGCGCTTCCCCAGCATTGACGCCGAAGAAGATCTGGCCGCTCTCGAACGCCTCGGTGTTGCGGGGCTGTCGGTCACCGCTCCGCACAAGCGCGCCGCCGCGGCCTTCGTGCGCGCGCGCCACGGGACCCTGTCACCGGACGCGCAACGGGGCGGCACGCTCAACACGCTCGTTCTCGAGGAGCGCCCGGTCGGGCATCAGTTCGACAGCCTCGGCCTCGAGTTCGGCTACCGCGATCTGGGGCCGCGCTCGAAGGTCGCGATCGTCGGGTCGGGCGGCGTCGTGCCCGCGGTGCTGATCGCGGCCGAGCGCAACCGTTGGACGAACGTGACCATCCACGCCCGCAACGCCTCGGCGCGCGCGACCCTCGGCGCGCGCTTCGGGGTCGACACCGGTCCGCTCGCGTCACTCGCCGACGCGCGCCCCGACCTCGTGGTCTGGACCCTGCCGGTCGACGACGCTCGCGAATCGTTGCCGGTCGCCGACCGCGGTGAGGCGAGGCGACCCGCCTTCGTCGACCTGCGCTACGGCTCCCCCACCGCCGCCGCCGAGCACGCGGCGGAACTTGGCTACGTGGTCCGCGACGGGTCCGCGATGCTCGTCCACCAGGCCCTCGCCCAGTTCGCGACGTTCACGCGGACGGAGCCGACGGGGACCGACCGCGAGCGCCTGTTCGAACTGCTCGCCGCCGACTCTTGACGCGGCTGGATCGGCGCGCGAAGCACCGATTCGACCGTTCAACCTGCCAGCACAGGCCCGTCCGTTCGGGGCATCGACCTCGCCGCGAGTCCAGCTTCGCCTTCGGGTGCAGGGACCTCGAGTTCGGGCAGCACGCGCGCGAGAAGGTTGGCCTCGGCGACGCAGGCCGCGAGTTCGCTCGGAAGCAGCGCTTGCGGTCCGTCGCTCCTCGCTTCCTCGGGGCGTGGGTGCATCTCGAGCACCAGACCGTCCGCCCCGACTGCGATCGCGCCCCGAGAAGCTGGTCCGACGAGATCTCGGCGACCGACGGCGTGCGAAGGATCGACCAGCACCGGCAGGTGCGTGAGCCTGCGGAGCAGCGGAACCACGGCCAGGTCCAGCGTGTTTCGCAGCGCGGTCTCGTAGGTCCGAATGCCGCGCTCGCAGAGAATCACGCGCTCACAGCCGTGCGCAGCCAGGTACTCGGCCGCACACAGCCATTCCTCGACCGTGCCCGAGATTCCACGCTTGAGCAGAACGGGAAGCCCTGTAGGTGCGACCGCCTTCAACAGCGTGAAGTTCTGCATGTTGCGCGCGCCGATCTGGAGGCAATCGATCCCTTCGTGGACGAAGGACCGCGCGTGGCTCGCGTCCATGATCTCGCTCACGACGGGCAACCCGACGCTGTCGCCAGCTCGCTTGAGCAAGCGCAGGCCCTCACGCCCCAAGCCCTGGAAGGCGTAGGGATGCGTACGTGGCTTGTGGGCACCACCACGCAGGGCCTGGGCACCGGCGTCGACGACGATCCGTGCGCACTCTTCGATCTGTCCTGGGGACTCGACGCTACAGGGTCCCGCGATGACGAATGGCTCGCCGGCCCCGATGGAAGCGTCTCCGATCCGTACGACCGTCCGTGTGGACCGAAAGGCACGCGCTGTGCGAACCCACGGACCCGAGACTCGATACAGGCGCGCCACGTGCGGAGAGCGTGCCAGGAGCGAACGGGCTTCGTCGGAGACGGAACCGACGAGCGCAACCACTTCCCGGTCGGACGTACCGCCACATTCACGGCCCACGACCACGTCGACCCCGCAGTTCTCGAGCTCCCGGACCAGGGCTTCGCGAGCACCCAAGGGCGCGTACCGATCGAAGAGACCGATCATCGCTGGACCCTCTTCGCTCCCGCATCGAGCGCACGGGATTGGATCGACTGGAGACAGTATCGATCGAGGGCCTCGAAGAGGTCCTCCATGCTGCCACGGGAACGGCGCGTTCGGCTGCGCGCCGCGAGATCCGCTCGGCTCTGCTTCCGCCGACGCGCTCGGTCGTCGTCTCGATCCGTGCTCGACGCCTCGGTGGAACTTGCCACGGAGTGGAGTCGCTCGAGGAGCGTCGTACGTCGCTCGAGAAGGCGCACGAGGCTACGTTCGAGCACGACGAGCTCGGTGCGTACTGATGAGAGGTGCTTCATTGGGAGAGACGGAGGTGCGGAGAGTGGTGCCGACAGGAGGAAGAGTGGAGCGTGCGCGGCCGACGGGGCCGCTACGAGGGTGCTGGCTCGACGAGCCGTGCCACGAACCGACGCGCAGCAGTGCGCACGTCGCGACCGATGGCACGCTCTCGATGGACATACTCGACCAAGGCTGAGCCCACGACCGCGAGGTCGCAGTGCCCGCGTAGTCGATCGATGTCGGCTCTGGAGGTCAGCCCGAAGCCGACGGCTAGGAGCGTGTGTGAAGAAGCCGCTCGCACGAGGGCCAGATGGTCCTTCAACGTGGAGTCGATCGCGGTGGCGCGGCCCGTGGTCCCGCGCCGCGCGAGTGCGTAGACGAAGCCCGTCGCCGCATCGGCAAGGGCCTCGAGACGGGCACGAGAGGTGTTCGGCGCGGCGAAGAAGACCGTTCCAAGGTCGAGGCTCCTCGCGGCCTCGCGCAACTCGCTCGCTTCCTCGAAGGGGAGGTCCGCGATGGCGATCCCATCGACGCCCGCCCGCTCGAGACGCGCGAGCCCCGCGCGGCCATGTGCCTCGAGTAGGACGTTCGCATATCCGAATGCAACGATCCCGAGCGACCCGCCCTCGCTCCGATACTGAGCCACACAGCGTTCGAAGTCGGCGAACGAGAATCCGGACCGGAGTGCGCGCGCGGCCGCTTGTTGGAGAATCGGTCCATCCGCCACGGGATCGGAGTGTGGCATTCCGAGTTCCACGGCTACGGCCCCGGCTGCTTCGATGCCGTGCAGTACCTCCACCGTCGATCGCCACCCTCCGTCGCCCGCGGTCACATAGGGCACGACACTCGGTCTGCGCCCGTGAGCTGCGTGGCCGTCACCCGGTTCGAGCTGCCGAGTGAGATGATCGAGCCTATTCATGACGGCCACCTGCAGCGATGTGCTCCGCGATCGTGGACAGGTCCTTGTCGCCACGACCGGACAGACAGACGAGCACTCGCCGTCCGGCGTAGCGCGCCGACTCCGAGCGCACAGACGCCAGAGCGTGCGACGACTCGAGGGCGGGCAGGATGCCTTCCGTGCGCGTCAGCTCGAGGCACGCCTCGAGCGCGAGCCGATCCGTCGCCGACGTGTAGCGCGCGCGTCCACTCGTCTCGAGGTCGGCGTGCTCGGGCCCCAGTGACGGATAGTCGAGACCCGCCGAGATCGACGTCGTGGCACGTACTTGACCGTCCGCGTCCTGGAGCAACCGACTGCGCGAACCATGCAGCACTCCGATGACTCCTCCGGTCGACCCGCTCGCCATGCGCGCCGCGTGCCTCCCGGTCTCGATGCCTTCGCCACCGGCCTCGACCCCCACGAGCTCGACCGCGTCGTCCATGAAGGCGGAGAAGAGCCCGATCGCGTTGCTGCCACCTCCTACGCACGCCACGGCGACGTCGGGCAGAGCGCCCGTGCGCTCGAGGATCTGACGTCGTGCCTCATCACCGATCACGCGCTGGAAGTGTGCAACCATGCGCGGGTACGGGTGCGGCCCGAGTGCCGAACCGATCACGTAGGTCGTCGAGTCCGGATCGTCCACCCAGGCCCGCAGCGCCGAACTGACAGCCTCCTTCAAGGTCGCATCGCCTGCATCGGTCGCGATCACACGTGCACCGAGCAGTTCCATTCGGCGAACGTTGGTCGCCTGACGTTCAACGTCACGGGTGCCCATGTGGACCTCACATTCGAGCCCGAGCGCAGCCGCCGCCGTAGCGGTCGCGACTCCGTGCTGCCCTGCCCCGGTTTCCGCAAGAACGCGCCTGCGTCCGGAGCGCTGGGCCAACAGGCATTGGCCGAGTGCGTTGTTGAGCTTGTGCGCTCCGGTGTGAACCAAGTCCTCGCGCTTGAGGTAGAGCTCGCACCCGAGCGCGTCGCCGAGCCGACGTGCGCGTAGGAGCGGAGTCGGGCGCCCAGCGAGATCGCGCAGGAGCATGTCGAGCTGGGCGTTGAAACTGGCGTCGTCCAGCGCTTCGAGGAACCTCCGCTCGAGATCAACGAGCGGCGCGACGAGCGTCTCGGCGACGAAGCAGCCGCCGAACGGACGCGCGAGACCGCTGCGCCTGAAGTAGCGATCGGTCATGAACACGGGACAGCCCTCCCTTCCTCGCCAGCCGCTTTGGCCGACGCGACGAACCTGCGCACCCGGACGGCGTCCTTCACGCCTGGACTCGTCTCCAGCCGCGAGCTGGCGTCGGCCCCGAGTCCACGAAGGCCCGATCGTCGACGTAGCTCGCCGAGGCGTCGTTCGGTGTCGTCAGCGCTCAGACCACCGGCGAGCAACAGTGCACGCCCGGGTGCCGCGAGCCGAACCACGGCGTTCGGGTCGGTCGCTCGACCGCTCCCGCCACGGGATCCTTGTGGCTCGACGACGAAGCCCGCCGCAATGCCGTCCCATTCGGCCATCTCGTCGACCTGATTCTCTTCGACGGCACGCAGGATCGAGAACGGAGCGTCGACGAAGTCCACGGCACGCGCGGGGCCGCAGAGCTGCACGGAGTGTGCACCCGTTGCAGCGACCAGCTCGGCCACGCGGTCCGGCAGTCCCTCCGTGGTGACCACCACGCCCCGCCCCGCAGGCACGAGCTCGCACAGCTCTCGACAACGTGCGATCGAGATTGCCCGCGGGGAAGAGGTGGGCTCGACCACGAAGCCGACCAGGTCGGCGCCCGCTTGGATCGCAACCGCCACGTCCTGCGCACGCGTCAGTCCACAGACCTTCACAGCCTGCTCGAGGGGACGAGCGAGACCTGGCTGTTCGGGACCTTCGTACTCACCTCTTCCGGCGCGCGCGAATGCGGCAACGGACGCCCTCGGATCCACGGACTGCATGAACGCGGTCCCGACCAGAACGGCATCGGCACCGTGGTTGCGCGCGCGAGTCACATCGCTGGGTCGCATGATCCCGCTCTCCGCGACACGCAGGAAGTGACTGGGCACGCGTTCGAGCAGGTCCAGGCCCTGCTCGAGATCGACCTCCAGAGTGTCGAGGCAACGCGCGTTCACACCGATCACATCCGGACACGTAGCGACAGCTGCCTCGAGTTCCCGCTCGTCATGGATCTCGACGAGGCTCGCGAGCCCCAGCTCACGGGCACGGTCGACGCACGACCGTAGCGTGGCCGGCGAGAGACACCTCGCGATCAGAAGGACGGCGCTGGCCCCCATCCCCGCCGACTCGTCCACCATGGTCGAGTCGACGATGAAGTCCTTGCGGAGCAGCGGTAGCTCGAGGGCGCGCGCCGCTCGCCTCAGGTGAGCACGTGCGCCCGAGAAGCGGCTGGGCTCGGTCAGGATCGACGCCGCGCACGCGCCTCCCAGGGCGTAGCGTCTCACTCGTTCGACGACGTCCTCTGGTCCAGTGAGGGTGCCAGCACTCGGACTGCAGCGCTTGGCTTCCGCGACGACGCTCACGCCTGGCGCTGCGAGTGCACGCGTGAAGGAATCTCCTCGAACCGAGGCCAGCACCTTGGTTCCGGCTCCTCGGACCCGCGCCCTGCGCCGCAGGTTGCGCCGGTGCACGTCGGCCAAGATCGGTTCGAGTACGGCGGGCAGTCGCGACTCGCCTACGGTGGCCGGTTGCGTTCGCGAGCGGATCATGACTGCCCCCCGGTCCGCGCTCCGAGAGCATCCAGCAGGGCGGCAGCTCGGCCTGCGTCGAGCGTTTCAGCGGCTCGTGCCAGACCGTCTTCGAAACCCGTGGCGAACTCGGCCACGACGAGCGCGGCTGCTGCGTTCAGCAGGAGGGCATCCCGCAGGGGGCCTCGCTCTCCCGCGAAGAGGCATCCAAGGACTCGGACCGACTCTCTCACGCTCGTGCAGCGCAACGCATCGACTGCGCAGCGCTCCAGGCCCAGGTCCCGTGGGTCGAGAACGACGTCTTCGAGGCCACCGACGCCAAGGAGAACGTTGGGCCCACAGGGAGTCAGCTCGTCCGCGCCGCGCGTGGTCCCATCGATCGCCCCGTGGACGACGTAGCCGCGCCGCGCTCCCCCAGCGGCAAGAGCGCCACGCACCGCCTCCAGAGCCCGCCCGTCCGCAACCCCCACCAACTGACGTGCGATCCGCGCGGGATTGACGAGCGGGGCCGCCAGATTCAGCACCGTCGGCACTCCAAGAGCACGACGCAGTCCCTGTAGGGCAGCCAGTGACGTGTGATAGCGCGGGGCGAAGAGGAACGTGAAGCCTGTGCGCTCGAGTCGCTCCCGCGCCACTTGGGCGGGAACGTCGACCGCGATCCCCACGGCCTCGAGCAGGTCCGCACTGCCGCAGTTCGACGATACGGCTCGATTCCCGTGCTTCACGACGGGCACGCCGCACGCTGCGACGAGCAGGGCCGTCGCAGTCGAGAGATTGAAGGTCCGAAGGCCATCCCCGCCTGTTCCGCACGTGTCGATCGCGGCGTTCAGACCCGGGTGTTCGAACGGATCGACGAGCGCTCGCAGTGCCTCGACCGTTCCCAGGAGTTCGCCCGCGGTGACACCGCGACCGACGAGCACGCCGAGCAGGGCCGCCAGGCGCTCCGAATCACCGGGCGACTCCAGCCGACGCTCCACGGTGTCGCGCACAGCCGCCTCCACGAGACCCCGAGGAACTTCGCCCAGGGTCGCCCGTGCCAAGGCGTTCTCGAGAGACGAGACGCCATCGAGAGTCGTACTCACGCGACACCTCCGCTCTGGATCGAAACGCTGGCCTGCTCGCAGAAGCGCTCGAGCAAGACGTGCCCGCGCGGCGAGAGGAACGACTCGGGGTGGAACTGGGTGCCGAAACGAGGCCGGGCGACGTCGCGCACTGCCATGACCTGACCGTCCTCCGTCCAAGCAGCCAGTTCGAGCTCGGAAGGCAGCGAATCCCGCTCTGCGACGAGGCTGTGGTAGCGCGCCGCCAGGAACGGTGACGCCAGCCCGCGCAGCAGGCCGATCCCGTCGTGGTGGATCGACGAGCTGCAGCCGTGGACCGGTGCCGCGGCTCGGACGATCCTCCCTCCACTGGCCTCGACCAAGCACTGATGTCCGAGACAAACTCCCAGGACCGGCAAGTTGGCTGGCGCCAGAGCCAGCAGTTCCAGGCAAACGCCAGCGTCCGTCGGTCGACCAGGACCAGGTGAAAGCACGAGGCCCGTCGGCCCGTGGTCGATGAGAGCTTGGGCGGACTCGGCGTCGTTGCGAACGACTTCCACTTCCGCCCCCGCGGACGAGAGTGCCTGGTAGAGGTTGAACGTGAACGAGTCGTAGTTGTCGATGAGCAAGATCACGCCATCACCTCCGTTCCAACTTGGTCGAACGAGTCGCGTCGAGCAGCTCGCAAGAGATCGAGCGCCGCCAGCGGGCCGGACATCTTCGCGTCCACCTCCGCCAGCTCCGCGCGTGGGTCACTGCCATGAACGATGCCTGCACCCGCTTGAAGGCTCAGGCGTCCGCGACAGGCGACGAAGGTCCGGATGGCGATCGCCATGTCGAGCCCACCGCTGTGGTCGACGTATCCGAAGGCACCACCGAACGGACCGCGGCGTTCCCCCTCGCACTTCGCGATGAGTTGGAGCGCGCGGACCTTCGGTGCGCCACTGACGGTTCCTGCCGTGAAGCACGAGGCCAGGACGTCGATGGCATCACGTTCGCTATGCACATCCGCTTCGACCCGACTCACCAGGTGCTGGACGCGCCGAAAGCGCTGACAGCGCGCGTGCTCGACCAATTCCACGCTGCCGACACGGGCTACGCGACCCAAGTCGTTCCGGGCCATGTCGACGAGCATGTCGTGCTCGCTGCGTTCCTTGGCGCTCGAGAGAAGAGCCGCCGCATGGTCCGCGGTCTCGCGCGCATCCGCGCCGATCGGTCGAGTCCCAGCGATCGGCACGGTGTGCATCCGGCCATCGCGAACCGCGACCAGGCGCTCCGGGGACGAGCCGACGAGCGTGACCTCGTCCGTCTCGAAGAAGACCATGTGCGGGGCGCCGTTGGTCACGCGTAGCGCGCGATAGAGCTCGAACGGATCACCGCTGAAGGACCCCGACCGACGCCGGCTCAGGACGGCCTGGAAGATCTCTCCGGCGGCGATCGCTCTTTGGAGTCGATCGACTCCGTCGAGGAAGTGCTCGGCCGGTTCTTCGAAGTCGAGTGCGTCGCACTCGAAGCTCGTCGCTCCGGCTGGTGGCGCCATGTTCATGAGCTGGGGCTCGATCGCATCCAGACGCTCGATCGCAGCGTCGAACTCGGACGCGCCACCCCGGCACGTCGTGGAGATTCGCAGGGTCTGGGCCCGATGGTCGAACGCCAGAACCGTTCGGTAGGCGTCGAAGGCCGCGCGCGGAGCGCCGATCGAATCCTGCTCGGGCACCGAGACGGACGGCTCGAGCTCAGCAACGCACTCATGGCCGAGGTAGCCGATCAGGCCTCCGTGGAAGAGCGGTGGATTCCCGGGAGCAACTGGGAGCCGCAGGCGACCGGAGAGGTCGCGCAGGGCCTCGAACGTGGATCCGCGGACGGAACGCTCTTCGCCGTGCTCCACAAGGCGAACCCCGTTGTCGTCCGACCTGAGACCACCCTCCGGATCCAGTGCGCAGAAGGTGTGGTGCGCGAGTGCTCCGGGTCCATCGACCGACTCGAGCAGGCACACTCGATGCCCGGCCGCTCGAAGGCATCGAGCGGCGCGAACCGGGGTCAGGAGGTCGGCTGGGAGCGTCCGTGTGGCGATGCGGTAGCGCTCGGCGAAGCGCACGTCGGATTGTGCGAGGCGGTCCATGGCGCACCGCCTGCCGCTGCGGCGGGTCGCGAATCGCTCCTGGTGGTCGGTCGAGTGGAGTTCATGGTGGGTTCCGTTGAGTTGCGAGACGTGCGCCCTCGGGCGAGCACACGAGTGGTGAGAAGCTTGGAAACGAGAGCGGGCCCCGGAAGCTGTGCTTCCAGGGCCCGTGAGCTGGCATCAGGACGTGTGTGGTGCGTCCTAGCCTCGTGCTCCGGGCCCGGATCGCCACCACCACTGGACGAGCACGCACTCGACCTCGGCCAGCTGGAGGCTGGTCGAGGGAGCGATCGCGCGGACCGGGTGGGCATGTTGGGTGCGGAGCATGGGCGAGCGAACCTACCCGCGTACCACCGGGTCGGCAACTGCTCGTTCCCAGAAAGTCGGCGGCAGTGCGAAGCTCGCCGGGTCGGCGCGAGCGGGCCCCACCCACCCACGGGAACACGCGTGGGCCGCAGCACTCGGCACAGGGCAGTGCCGTCGTGCCGCCTTCGTGTCACAGCGAACGAGCCCGTGGTCGCGAGGTGCGAGCTGCCACCACTCGCTCACGGTATCGGGGGAGGCTCTCAGCGTCCGACTCCCTCGCGTCGGCCCCCGAGCGCCTTCGCGCACTCCGATCGAGTGGACCCGCCTACTGCGCGCCGACCAGTCCGAGCGGACCGAGCCGGTCGCGCGCGCCGACGACCAGGTCCACGGGCACGGGCCACTCGACGAACGGGACGCCCGCGTGCCGCGCGCCCGCGGCGAGGTCCTCCCGCCAGCGTTCGAGTCGCTTCGTGAAGCGTTCGCGCCGCGCGCCGTCGAACTCCACCTCGCGCTCCGCTCCGGTCTCCGCGTCGACGAGCCGCAACGCGCCTTCGGAGGGCGGCGCCAGCTCGTCCGCGTGCCAGACCGCGAGGGCCAGTCCCGCCGACGCGCGAGCGAAAGCGCGTGTGAACAAGTCCTGGGCGGGCACCGGCGTCATCCAGTCGCTGATCACCACGCGCACGCCACCGGCGGAGAGTCCGGCGAGCGGGTCCAGCGCCCGTTCGAGCGGCAGGCGACCGTCGAAGACGAGGCCGTCGCTCGCCAGTTCGGCCGGTGAGACCGTGCGCAGCGAACCGTCGAGCGCGAGCAGTCGCGTCGCGAATCCCGCGCTGCGTCCCCAGGCCACCCACAGCGCGGCCAGGTCGACCGCGCCGCCCGCCTTCTGCGCGTCGACGGCGAGCGAGCGCGACAGGTCGAGCACGACGTCGAGCCGGGGCGCGATCTCCTCGCGGAACGCGCGCACCATCAGCTGGTCCGAACGGGCGAACACGCGCCAATCGATGTGGCGCACGTCGTCGCCCGGCGCGTAGCTGCGGTGCTCGGCGAACTCGGAACTGGCGCCGAGCGAGCGTCCGAGGCGCTCGCCGCTGGTCCCCGTACCGGTCGACGGACGCCACACGAGTTCGAGCGACGCGGCGGCGCGAGCCACGTCGGCGGTCGGGCGATGGGGTCCGGGTGCGATCTCCACGAGTTCTCGGTCGGCGCTGGGCCGCGTGCGTTCGGTCCGAGCGCTGCAGGTTCGGAACCGAGACGTCGCTCACATCTCGAGCATGCGCTCGCGGCTGCGAACGACCGCGGGATCGTCGTCGTCGAAGCGTCCCGCCCGCGCGCGCAGGATCTCCTTGGTCCCACGGAAGATCCGCGGCACGTTCACGAGCAGCCCTACGACTCCGAGCACGACGACGGACACGACCGTCGGCATGGACAGGCTGCCGTCGGCGGCCTCCGGGAGCACCCAGAAGGGATTGAGCGGGTGTTCGATGTTGACCAGGAAGTTGCTGCCGAAGAGCAGTCCGGCGACCGCCGGCACGACGACGCAGGCCGCGAGGAACAGCACCATCACCAGACGCACGGCCCAGGCACCGGCTCCGCGCTGACAGAAGCGCGCCAGGAGAGCGGCGGGCATGGCGACGAAGAACGAGTAGTAGCAGAGGAGCCAGACGCCCAGCCAACGGCTCTCGTCCATGTGGAAGCTGCCGCCGAACTCGGCTCCGAAGACGGTGTAGACCGCCCCGAGCGAGAGCAGCACGTAGCTGAACACCGCGCCACGACTGCCTCCGGGCAACAACATGGCCGGCAACATCCGAGTCCGACTGCCCGGACGCGCCAGGTCGTGGGCGACACGTCGACCCAGGCGTTGGCGCTCCGCGGTCCACAGCATCGACAGGACGCCGAGTCCTCCGGTGGTCAGGGCCCCCAGAGCTTCGACGGCCCGACTCGGGATCCAACCCAGCCACGCCGCGAGTGCGACCCACGCGAGCACGAGCACCGTCCCGGCGAGCGTCAGGACCCTCAGCGGCGTCGAGGTGTTCTCCTCGGGGTGCGCCAACTGACCGCAGCCGTACTCGAAGCAGAACCCCGCGAGCACGGTCCCGACCACGAGGAAGGTCGTGAATGCACCGAGGAATCCGGCCTGACCGATCCGATCCGGCTGACCGAGGAGCTCCATGGCGAACGACGCCACCATTCCGACCCCCATGAACGTCGCGACCGCGATCAGCACGTAGAGGACGACCCGCGTCGCGCGCGCACGGGCCATCGACGAGACGGCGAGCGCCAGGGCCGAGGCCCAGAAGCTGGTGGCCAGAATGATGACGAGAACGACGCCCAGGGCCAGGAGATCGACGCCGCGCATCAGGAACCCGAGCGCGACGAAGGGCACGAACGCCAGCAGGATCAGGAGGCTCTGCAACGCGGCCGAGAGCCACTTGCCCCCCAGGATCTGCCTCGGCGACAGACCCGACAGCGTCAGCTGGTCGAAGGTCTCGGCCTCCCACTCCGATCCGAGCGACTGGTAGGCCTGGAGCGGAACGATGACCAGCGTGCCGATCCCGAGCATCCACACGAGCAGCGCGGTGAAACTGGCTCCGAGGTCGGCGGAGGGCCGCGGCTCGTCGCTCAGCACGATCAGCGCGCCGATGACGGCGACGACGACGACCAGCGTGACGAAGGTCCAACCGAAGCTGCGCGCGCGTAGGAACTGTCGGACCTCCTTGACGAGGATCGGGTTGAAGCGGTCGCTGAGCGGCTCGCAACGATCGAGCGCGCGCACGAGGGTCGAATCGGTCTTCGTGCTCACTGGAGCTTGCCCTGGGTGAGGTGCAGGAACAGGTCCTCGAGGTCGATGCGTTCGCCGTGGAACTCGACCGGCCTGAGCCCTTCGCGCACGGTGCGTTCGAGCAGGTCCGCCAGTGCCTCCTGATCGCCCTTGAAGCCGAAGACGACGCCTTCGCGCTCGCGCCGGGTGCCGACGACGAAGTTCTGTTCGGCGAGGAAGCGCTGGGCCGCGTCGACGTCGGTGAGGAACCGCGCACGGACCTGCATCCCCTTCGCGGCGTCGGCGCCGGCGCTGAGCGTCGCGATGTCGCCCGTGGCCTGGATCGTCCCGCTCTCGATCACCGCGACCTCGTCGCAGATCTCCGAGAGCTCGGTCAGGATGTGCGAGGACACGAGGACCGCCTTGCCCTGGTCGGCGAGGATCCGGATCAGCTCGCGCAGTTCCACGCGCGCGCGCGGGTCGAGACCGGACGCCGGTTCGTCGAGGATCAGGATGCTCGGATCGTTGAGCAGCGTCTTCGCGAGACTGAGCCGCTGCTTCATGCCCTTCGACAGGCCGCTGATCGGCTTCTCGAGCAGCGGGCGGAGACCCGTGAAGTCCGTGACCGAGTCGATCGCCCGCAGGCGCTCCTTGCCCTTCAGTCCGAAGGCGCGGGCGAAGAAGTCGACGTACTCGGCGACCGTCGTCGCGGCGTAGGTCCCGTACGCGTCGGGCATGAACCCGATCATGCGTCGCACGCCGCGCGGGTCGAGCAGCGCCGAGCGCCCCGCGACCCGCACGTCGCCGCGATCGGGCAGTTCCAAGGTGGCCGCGATCCGCATCGTCGTCGTCTTGCCGGCGCCGTTCGGACCGATGAAGCCGCAGACCGCTCCGGCGGGGACGCTGAACGAGACCTGGGAGACGGCGACGTGGCGTCCGAAGCTCTTGGTGATCGTGTCGACCTCGAGCAGCGGTTCCTTCGTGGTCGCGACCATCACAGTGCATCCTCCTCGAGGATCCCGACGAGAGCCTGGCGCTCTTCCGAACGCTCGCCCGTGATCCCGCACTCGTCCTCGGCGATGCAGCGATCGAGTCGCGCGGCGTAGCTTCCAGGTGCCAGGCGTTCGAATCCGGGCATCTGAGGTCCAGGCCCCAGGTCCGCGAGGAATTCGACCAACTGCTCGTCCTCGCCATCCGCCGCGACCAGATCGGCCTTCCCGCCCTCGGCGAGCGCACCCTCGAGTCGCCAGACGCGCCCTTCGCGGTCGCGGAGCCAGAGCGCCTCGACCGTGGCCCCCAGCGCGTTCTCGACCCGCACGACTCCGTTCTCGCGGCTCGCGACCAGGCGGATGCGCGCGCTGCGGTCGGAGTAGACCGCGTGTTCCAACGGCCGCCGCACTGGCAGGTAGTCACCGGCGTAGCGCACGCTACCGGAGCGGTCGTCGCGCTCGACCGAGAACCGACCTCTCCAGACCTCTTCGGGGTCGCGCGCGAGCGGCAGGATCATCGTGCCCGCACCGGGTTGGAGACGACGACCACCCGACATGCCGAGGAAGAGTCCGCGGACGGTGACGGAGCTGATCGTGTGAGCACCTTGGTCGAGGACGGCGTAGGAGGTCGCTCCGTCCTTCACGCCGAGGCCGTCGCGCGACATCCCGTAGGCCACGACGCTCAGCGAGCCGAGCAACGCGAGGATCGGGATCGTCAGGAGGAACGCCACCGGTCGGCCCGTGCGCCGAACGAACCAGACGTTGATCGGCCCCGTGACGCCGGCCAGGATCAACAACAGGGCCAACAACGTGCGGTGGGAGACCTGCCCCACCCCCGGAAGCGCGACGGAGTCCAGGTGCCAACGCAGTGGCCCCGAGGCGTAGGTTTCTCCGTCGAAGGGCATGTACCACGACGGATTGCGCTCGATCGCATACCAGACGGCCGCCCGTTGGTCCTCGGAGGACAGCGGCTCACCGGGCGCGAAGACCACGGTTCCGAGTCCCATGCGCGCCACGTCGGCCGCGCCGAAGCTCGCCAGGAGTCGCTCGGGGCGACGCGCGTCCTCGAAGTCGCCGAGGGATGCGAAGCTCGAGTCGCGCGCGACGACGAGGCACCCACCGAGTCGGACCCAGCGCGCGAGCTCCGCCAGGGACTCGCGGTCGACCCCGGCTCCGTCCAGGACCACGACGTCCAGACTCGAGAGACCAGCGAAGGAACTCGGGAGCGCGTCGAACGGACGCAGGATCACCGAGTAGTCGTCGGAAGGACGCGAGAAGGTCATGTCGCGGCGCTTGTCGGCGCGAGCTTCCGGCATGGCGCGGGAACGCATCCAGACCTCCGCGCTCGGATACCACCGCGGGCAGGGCTCCATGAACGGTGCCGTGTTCATGCCGAACGCACCGCGCATCATCTGCGAGGAGAGTTCGGCGGCGCGCTGCTCCTCCCATCCGGCCCCGAGCGCGCGATCGCCGAAGACGCCGACGAGCAGCCTCTGATTCATGTCATCGCCGCCGACGGGCACGAGGAAGTTCGACGCGAGCTCCGACGTTCCCGGGTCGAGCACCACCGAGACCGACTCGCTCGCGGTCAGGCAGAAGACGGGGAGCAGCAGATCCAGGTCCGCCACTTCGCCGGGCTCGAGGCGCGCGACCGTCGCTGCTCCTGCGTTCGTCCACCTCTCGCCGGTCGCGGAACCGACGCGGATCGCCACGTCGCGCACCTCCTCCGAGCCGTTGGTGACGCGCCAGCGCAATTCGGTGTAGCCCCGCCCGGCGAGTGCGGACGGCTTGTCACCTTGCAGGGAGCGGAACTCGACCTTGTCGACGACCTGGACCTCCTGCGTCGAGCGCGCGGAGGCCGTGCCGACGAACACCGCGATCGCGAACAGGAGGCCGAAGGCGGACCGCAGCGGCCCGATCGGAACGTTGGAGATCATCGCTGCGCCAACTCCTCGGGCAGGGGCTCGTCGAGTTCGGAGACCGCGGCCAGCACCGCGTCGACGACGTCGGCGCGCGTGACCGAGTCGAGCGCGGCTCGATAGTCGAGCACGAGTCGGTGCCCCAGACACGCGCGCGCGAGCACGCGCACGTCGTCGAACCCCGCGTTCGGCCGGCCGGCGATCAACGCGTGGGCCCGCACCGCCCGCGCGAGCGAGATCGCGCCGCGCGGAGAACTGCCGTACTTGACGTACTCACGGACCGCTTGCGGCGCCTCGGCCCCCGCGGGGTGCGTCGCGGCCACGAGGCGAGCGATCCAGCGCGCGACGGCCCGCGGCAGGTAGATGCGATCGACCACCGCGAACAGCTCGTCGAGTTCCGAGCGCGAGACCGCCGGTGCGAGGTCGGGCGGCGCGCCGGCGGGACGCTCGATCAGGATCCGCTCGAGCGTGTTCGATCCGACGCCGCGCACGTCGAGCTTCATGAGGAAGCGGTCGAGCTGCGCCTCGGGCAACGGGTAGGTGCCTTCCAGTTCGATCGGGTTCTGCGTCGCCAGTACGAAGAACGGAGCGGGCAGGTCGCGCGTCTCGCCCAGGACGGTCACGCGCCGCTCCTGCATCGCTTCGAGCAGCGCCGACTGGGTCTTCGGACTCGCGCGGTTGATCTCGTCGGCCAACAGCACCTGGGTGAAGACCGGGCCGGGGTGGAAGGTGAATCCGCGGCCACCGCCCGGCGTCTCCTCGAGCACCATCCCGCCCGTGATGTCACCGGGCAGAAGGTCGGGCGTGAACTGGACGCGGCGCCACTCGAGGCCGGACAGGGCCGCGAGCCCCTTCACGAGTTCGGTCTTGCCCAGTCCCGGCAGACCCTCGAGCAGCACGTGGCCGCGGGCGAGGACCGCGACGAGAACGGCGCGCGTGAGCTGCTCCTGACCGAACAGGACGCGATCGAGACCCGACAGGAGCTCGGCCGCGCGGCGGGCCTGGCGCTCGATCTGATCGGGGGGCAGGAGGTCGGAGGTCGAGTCGTTCACCGGGGGGGGGCTCGTTCGAGGGGTGGTCGTGCCGGCCGTCGGGACCGAGGCTACGCCGTGCGGGAGGTGGATGCACGCAGACGCCGGGGCCGCGGCGCGAGGAGGCCTACGAGCGAGCCGGGGCGGATCGCGTCCGACGGTCGAACCGGGTCCACGCGGGCGGTTGGTCGGGTGGCGACGAGCTGCCGGCCTCGACGTCGCCCGTGCCCGCTGCTCTCACTCCTGTCCCGACCCGAAGAAGCGTTCGACCGTGCGCCGGTGCGCGGGCGCCAACCGTCGGCGTTCGGTCGACTGCTCGCCGCCGCGGCCGAACTCGGTGCCGTCGGCCGCCTGACCTTGCGGTTCGAACGTCGGAGCCGTGGAACCGACGCCGATCACTTCGCTGTGTTCCAGGTCGCGCAGTTGCGCCGGCGAGAGGCGCTGGGGCGCGAACGCGTCCGCGCGATCGGGAGCCTCACGGCCGAAGGTCAGAGGGCCCGTTCCCGGACCGCGACCGACGCCGCCCGATCCCCCACCCAGTCGCTGGGCGAGTTGTTCGAGCGCCGACCGCTGCTGGGTCGCAGCCATCGAATTGAGTTGTTGTATGGCGATACCACCTGCACCGCCGAGTCCGCCGCCGCATCACGGCACGCCGGCGCCGGGCCGTCCGGGCTCCATGGACTTCATGGCCTGGATCGCGCGCTGCACGTCCTCCGCGGACAGGGGCGGGGGTTCGGGCAGCTGCTGTCCGCGCACCAGTTCGCCCAAGGTGTCGACCAAGGACGCCAGCTGTTCGTCGTCGAGGTTCGACCCGACGGCGTCCGGCGGCGCGGGAGCACCGCCGTCCTGCTCGGTCGCGCGTGCCTGGGCGCTGCGCTCGAACTCCTGCATCAGCGACTCGAGAATCTCTTGTCGCAGCTGCGGCGGGATCTTGGTGAGCGCGCGCGCCAGGGTGGCCGGGTCGGATCCGAAGTCCTCGAGCGCCCGTTCGAGTGCCTCGCGCGTGCTGTCGTCGAGACCCGCACGGCGCTCGGAGGCCTCGTCGCTCAGAGCCTGCGCCAGTGCCCGTCGAGCGGCGTCGGACTCGGCCGCGAGCTGTTCCTCGATCCACGCCGCGAGTTGGTCCTTCAGCGCCTCGAGCGCCTTGGTCAGGGCCGCCAACTGATCGGGCGAGAGTTCGAACGCGCTGGGTTCCAGTTCGACCAGCTTCTCGAAGGCCTCGGCACGCCGCTGTTCGAGCTGAGCCATGGCCTCGAGCAACTCGTTGCGCAGGTCGGGATCGATGTTCTCGAGCAGGCGCGACACGTCCGGTCCCGCGGGCGTTTCCACGGCACCGAACTCCTCGTCGAGCTGGGCCTGCATGCGCGCGAGCGCCTCCTGCAACTCGGTGGACAGTTCGGGACGCGCCGGCAGATCGGCCAGTTCCTCGCGCAGCGCCGCCGCCTGCTCCTCGTCGAGGTCCAGCGCCTCGAGCCGTTCGGCCAGATCGCGTGCGAGCTCGTCCAGAGCCTCGGCGCTCGACCGTTCGAGCGACTCGCGCAGCTCGTCGAGATCGCCCTGATCGAGGAGTCCCGCGTCGGCCAGCCGTTCGAGCGACTCCGTCAGGCTCGCGCGCACCTCCTCCTCGAGCGCCGCCCATTCCTCGGTCCACTCCAGCCACTCGTCGAGGTCCTCGAGCGACGCCATCTTCGAACCGTCCGCGTCCATCTGGCGCGCGCGCTCCGCCAGCGCTGTGAGTCGCTCCATCAATTCGGGCGGGAGCGCGCGAGCCAGCGATCCGTTCGACGACTCCTCGAGCGCGTCCGCCAGGCGCTGCGCCGACTGGGAGCCGTTGCTGGACGACGAAGCGGCGGCCTCGTGCAGGAGTCGCTGGACGTCCGCGGCCTGTTCGACGCTCTCGGCCGCCAGTCGCTCGAGTTCGCGTTCGAGCGCGTCCACGCCTTCGAACCCGGCCTCGAGCCCCGCGTCGGCCACGTCGCGCTGCAGGCGTTCGAGTCGATCGCGCAACTCGGCGCGGACCTCGTCGTCGAGCACGAGCTCCTCCTCCAGCGCCGCGAGGTCCTCGGCCACCCGTTCGACCGCCGCGTCGAGCAGCGCTTCGACGCCCCTGGGTCCGCCGTTCGCGTTCGCTCGCACCACGGGAACCAACGGGCAGACGAGCGCGAACACGAGAGCGGCCGGCCAGGTGGACCAGTAGGTCGCGCGTTCGATCTGCGGAGCCGCGGGTGCGGTCCGAGCCCGCGCGAGTGCGCGCGCCTCCCACGCTCGACCACCCGCGCCCAGCTCGAGGGCCGTGACCAGCGCACCGTCGCCACTGCCGCGCGCGTCGAGCCAGACCGCGGCCGTCGCGACCGAAGGCACCCGACGCCGAGCGGCGAGGTGCGCCAGGGGCGGAACGACCAGGAGCGCCGCCCATCCGACCAGGGCCGACGCTCCTTCGATCCCCAACCCGACCCGGGCGGCGAGCGCTGTGCACCCCGCCACCACCAGGGCTCCGGCCGCAAGGCGCGTCGTCCGCCCGAGGAAGGCGGCGCGGTAGCAGCGCGCGCGCAGTCGACGCACACCTTCGGCGAGTTCGGCCGGGAGGGCGGCCAGGGCGCTGGCGGCGTCGGAGCTGGGTTCGGTCATGAGCGGTCCCTTACGGCGGCGTCGATCCGTCCATTCTCACTCGCCGAGCACGAATCGCAGGATGCGACCGTCCTTGCGGCGCTTGCTGCCCGAGCCGAAGCTCGTCACGTACAGCTCGCCGGCCAGGTCGACGCCGAACGACGACGGTTGGGTCGCGCGGGTGAACTCGACCGGCTCGGCGCCTTCGCCGTCCACGTCGAGAGCCCACACCCGGCCGGTGACGAAGTCCGCGTAGACGTAGTTGCCGACGAGGGCTTCCAGCGCGGCGCCGCGGTAGACGAAGCCCCCGGTGATCGACACGCCTTGGCGATGCGGGTACACGGCGACCGGTTCGACGAGCGGGCCGGGGCCGCGACGGCCCTTGGATTCGAAGTCGGCGAAGCCTTCCTTGAGCCGCCAGCCGTGGTTGCCTCCACGCACGACGCGGTGCACTTCTTCCCACGCGTCCTGGCCGACGTCGCCGCACCACATGTCGCCCGTCTCGGCGTCGAAGCAGAAGCGCCACGGGTTGCGCATGCCGAAGGCCCAGATCTCACCGCGCGTCCCGGCCGGCAATCCCTCGCGGCCGACGAACGGGTTGTCGGCGGGGATCGTGTACGGCAGGCCGTCGGGGCCGGGCGTGACGTCGATTCGCAGGACCGTGCCGAGCAACGTCGTCAGGTCCTGCGCGTTGTCCTGGGGGTCACCGGCGGATCCACCGTCGCCCATTCCGATGTACAGGTCGCCGTCCACTCCGAACAACAGCTGCCCGCCGTTGTGGTTGCGCCACGGCTGTTCGATCTCGAGCAGCACGCGCTCGCTCGACGGGTCGAGCACGCCCGCCTCGGTCAGCTTCCACTCCGAGATCCGCCCGCGCCGAGCGTCCGGGATCGAGTAGTGCAGGTAGACGAGTCCGTTGCGCGCGAAGTCCGGGTGCGGTTCGAGATCGAGCAGACCCTCCTCGTTGTGTTCGCGACTGACCTCGAGTTCCAGCGCGACCGAATGGCTCGTGACCGCGCCGCTCGCGTCGGCGGTGAACAGGCGCACGATGCCGTCCTGCTCGACCACGTAGAAGCGACCGTCGGGCAACTGTCCGAAGTCGAGCGGACGGTAGAGCCCGGGCAGACCGGTGAACGCGGGGCGCGTCACGATGCCCGTGAGCGCATCGGACCGGTTCGCTTCGGCGTCCTGCGCCACGGCGGCGTCGGATCCGATGGAGGCCAGACCACCCGCGAGGGCGGCCGACAGGGCGATGGCGCTGAGCGCGGGGATCACGGCGTGCATCCCACCACGGTAGCAGCGCGCGCGGCCGTCATGGGTCCATCCCTCAGAAGGCGTCCTCCCAGCGTCCCGTTCCGAACCAGGCGATCAGCACCACGCTGTAGGCGATGGCCGAGTTCAGGTGGACGAAGGGCGATCCGTCGTGGTCGCGCAACCTTCGGGCGGTCGGGAACATGAGGCCGACCGCGATCGGGAGCCAGGCGGCGAGAGCGGTCAGTGCGGCGCGACTGACCAGGGCAGCCTCGTGCGGATCGCTCTCGCCCGCGTAGGCCTCGAGCGTCATCAACGCCCCCATGCCTGCGCCGGCCAACCAGGCTTGCAGGGTCACCAGCAGCTCGACCGGCGCGAGGAGTTGCTTCGGGGTCAGGAGCAGTCCGGCGCGCGAACGCACCCACAGGAGCCAGACCGACACGACGCTGCCCAGCACGAAGGCCGCGATGGCGGCGACGACGAGCACGTCAGCGACCGCCCGCCGGCTGCCCGAGCATCTGCATCAGGCTCGCGACCATGGCGTCGATGCTGGCGGCCGCCTCGCCGATCGACGCGGCGAGCATGTAGGCCGGCGTGCTGATCACGCGCCGTTCTTCGTCGACGACGGCGCGCTCGACCGAACAGGGCACGTGCACGACGCCCATGGCCTCGAGGGCCGCTCCCGTCTCGTCGTCGGTGCCGATCGTCAGCTCGGCGGATTCGCCGCGATCGCGCAGGACGGCGGCGAGCACAGCGGGCGCGATGCAGGCGACGGCGATGGGCGTGCGCGCGTCGAGCGCCGCTCCCAGCAGGGCCGCCGTTCCCGCTTCGACCGTGCAGGCGGAGCCGTCGACGGCGAAGGTGCACAGGTTCTTCGCCGCACCGAAGCCGCCGGGCAGCACCACCGCGTCGAAGTCCTCGATGCGCGCGTCGGCCACGTCCGCCACCGCTCCGCGTGCGATCCGCGCCGATTCCGTGCGGACGTTGCGCGCTGTACCGGGAACGACGTCGCCCGTCCCGTGATCGACCACGTGCAGCTGAGGCACGTCGGGCGCGAAGCAGGTGACGAGGCACCCCGCGCGATCGAGGGCGAGCAGCGTGAGGACGGACTCGTGGATCTCGGCGCCGTCGAAGACGCCACAGCCCGACAGGACGACGGCGATCCGCGGCTTCTTGGTCGACGACATGGAAGGAGGCTCGAGGGAGGGTGTGCGAGACGCGCGCTGCGGACCGGGTGTCAGTCCTCGGCCTTCACGGTCAGGTCGCCGTCGCCCATGACGCACTGACACATCAGGCGCACGTTCTGCGCGTCGGTGCACATCTCGACGGTCTCCTGCTCCTCCTCGGTGATCGGAGCGAGCGTGTCGCCGCCCGCGACCACGATCACGCGGCAGGTTCCGCAGCTTCCGACCGTGCACCCGAAGTCGATCGGGACGTCGTTCGACCGGCAGTAGTCGAGCATGGGCGATCCGGTGGGAACGTCGAAGGTCTCACCGTTGGGTTCGACGCGCAGGGTGGGCATGGCGAATTGGGGTTGGTCGTTCTCGGGGGGGCGCCAGCGGCGGGCCGGCGGGCCAGGAGCATCGGACACGGATGCCGACGTCGGCCGCGCGAAACTCTAACGCGTGCGTCCCCGAAGTCCGACCGTCGACGGCGCACCCGGGCCGCGCGACCTCGGAAGCCGTGCGGTCCGCGACACCGCAGCCCGTAGACTCCCGCGGTGAACGAGGTCCGACCGATCGGCGTGCTCGTGGTGCTGCGGTGCCGTCCGGACGCTTCTCCCCTGGGTCCGCCGGCGGCCCTCCTGGAGCGGGCGCTCACGGCGGGCGCACGGGCTGCGGCGGGCGCGGCTCCCACCGCGCTCGACGCGACGCTCACGGACGTCGACGCCGTCCTGCGCTCGGCCCTCGCCTACACCGGCGCCGCGCCCCACCTCGACCCCGGCAAGCACGCCACGCTCGAGTCCACGGCGCGCGGCTGGCGGCTCGTCGCGCTGGGCGTGCACGACCCCGTGCACGGACTCGGCGGGGACGAAGGCATCGGCCCGCCGACGGCGGCGGAGGTTCCGTGAAGGTCCTCGTCGTGTGCCCGTTCGTGCCCTGGCCCCTGGACTCGGGCGGGCGGATCCGCACCTTCCACCTGGTGCGCGCGCTCGCGTCCGAGGCCGAGGCGACGACCCAGGTCGAACTGTGGTGCGTGGCGGACGAGCGCGACCCGGGGCCCCTCGAACTCGAACTCGCTCGCGCGATCCCGAGGACGCGCCTCTTCCCCCGCTCGCGCGTCTCGGCGTTCGAGCGCCTCGCGCGTGCCAAGGTCGAGCGCTGGTTCGCTTCGAACGCCCTGCACGACGCGCTCGCGGAGCGCTTTCGCGTGGCACCGCCGGACCTGGTCCACGTGGACGAGATGAGCGTGCTGCGCTCGATCCCCGACGCCCCCTGTCCCCTTCTTGTCCACCACAGCAAACTCGATCTCGAGTTCCACGCGCTGGCCCACGGCGACGGTGCGGCGGCGCGCTTCGATCGCGCGAAGCTGCGCCGACTCGAGGACCTCGCGGCGAGGCGCGCGCGCCACCACGTGGTCTGTTCGCCCGGTGACCGCGAGCTCCTGCTCGGTCGCCACCCCCTGCTCCAGGTCACCGCGGTCCCTTCCGGCTTCGACCCCGACCACTTCGCGCCGGACGCCTGCGGCGTGGTGGAGCGCGAACCCGGCACGCTCCTGATGCTCGGAAGCCTCGACTACGAACCGAACGTCGACGGACTCGAGTACTGGGTCGACGCGATCGGACCGCTCGTGCCTGCGACCACGCGCCTGCGCGTCGTCGGCCGCAACCCGACGCCCCGCGTTCGAGCGGCCTGTGCACGCGCGCGCGAACGGGGAGCGCGCATCGAGCTCGTGGGCGAGGTGGACGACGTGCGTCCCGAACTGGCGCGGGCCCAGGCGCTCGTCGTCCCGCTGCGCATCGGGGGCGGGACGCGACTCAAGATCGCCGAAGCCCTCGCGATGCGCACGCCGGTGATCTCGACCTCCGTCGGTGCCGAAGGGCTCGAGCTCGGACCGCGGCACCTCGACCTGGCCGACAGCCCGGAGGCCTTCGCCGCTGCCGTGCGCCGCCTCGGCGACGACCCACGGGGCACGCACGAACGCGTCGACGCGGGTCACCGCAAAGTCGCGGAGCACCTGGCCTGGCCACAGCTCGCCGCACGCCTTCGGGCCGCCTGGCGGAGCGCCATCGGTTAGAACTCGAAGGATGCACATGCGGCCCAAGATCCACATCCTGCGGGCGACGTCGGCCCTCTTCGTCGGCGCGCTCCTGCTCGCCGCCGGCTGCGCCCCGGCCGACGTGGCGACGCCCGCCCCGGCGTCCGAGACGGCGCGCGCAGGATCGGGCAGCGGCGCGGCGAACACCCCGACGCCTGCGGCGGACCTCGACGAGCCCGACGGAGCGCGAGCGCCCGGCGGCGCCGCCCTCCTCGGCGCCCCTCCGATCCCCGCGCGCGGCGAAGGGGTGACGCGCGCGGACGGCCGCCCGCTCGACGTGCTGTTGATCAGCATCGACACCC
Organism: Rohdeia mirabilis; assembly: GCA_007750655.1. Taxonomy (GTDB): domain Bacteria; phylum Planctomycetota; class UBA1135; order UBA1135; genus Rohdeia; species Rohdeia mirabilis. The sequence continues at coordinate 1,909,354 of CP036290.1, read as the reverse complement.
TGCGCGCCGATCGACTCGGCTGCTACGGACACGAGCGCCCGACGTCGCCGACCATCGACGCCCTCGCAGCTCGCGGCGTGCGCTTCACCGAGGCCTACGCACCCGACTGCGGCACGGCCCAGAGCCACGCGACGCTGTTCACCGGAACGCTCCCCGCCGCGCACGGCGTGTACAACGCTCCGGGGACCCGCATGCGCGTCATCAACCCGAAGCTCACGACGGTGATCGAGGTCGCGAAGACCGCCGGCTACCAGACCGTGGTGCACACCGAGGGCGGTCAGCTCCAGCGCGGCATGGGTTTCGATCGCGGCGCCGACTCGGCCGTGTTCCGCTCCAAGGGCATGCGCCGGACGATGGAGGAGTTCCAGGAGGTCCTCGACTTCGCGAAGCCGGACGAGCCACTGTTCGCGTTCTTCCACACCTACGAGGTCCACGCGCCCTACCTGCCTCCGCGCACGTACGACGGCGAACGGTTCCACGGGCGCTTCACCGAAGGACTCGAGGGCGGAACGTACGCCGAACGCTACGAGACGGTGGTGCGCGGCAAGTCGCGTTCGACCGAGGACGCGCGCAACTTTCTCGAACCCTTCGAGGGACGCACGGCGGAGAACGATGCGTGGCTCGCGGCTCTCTACGACGAAGGCGTGGCCTTCATGGACCACCTCCTCGCCGACGTGCTCGCGGACTGGGATCGTCGCCGCGGACTCGAGAACACTCTGGTGGTCCTCGTGTCGGACCACGGCGAGGAGTTGGGCGAGTCCGGTCGGTTCGGGCACCCGCTGGGCCTCGGCACCGAACTGACGCACATTCCGTTCATCGTCGCCGGTCCCGGCGTCGAGAGCGGCACGGTCGACGGCCCGGTCGGGTTGCGCGCGGTCGTGGGCACGATCCTCGAGCATCTCGGACTCAGCCGTCCCGCGCACATGGAGATCTCGCTCGCGCCGCTCCTGCGCGCCGAGAGTCCGTTCGCGGACGAGGCACGGGCGCAGGTCGGCGTCGCGCACCAACAGGTCGTGCGCGGCACCACGTTGGGCGTGGTGGACCCGGATCTGCACATCGTCGTCCTGCGCGAGACGGAGGAGACGGGCGAGCGGCGCGTGCGCGTCCTGTACGGATTCGAGTGGGGACTGGCGCGCCCCGAGAACGAGCAGCGCGCGTCGGATCTCCGCGCCCTGGGTCTCGAGCGGTTCGCGTTCGACGAGGCCCTGAGGAGCGCGGCGCCGACCCAGGAGCGCAACATGGGCGCTTCGGCGCGTGAACAGCTCCGGGACCTGGGCTACACCGACGACGGACGCTGATCGGCCTCGAAAGCCCCACGCCGCGGGTTGGGCGACGCCCGGCTTCGGTGTACAAGAGGGCCATGTCCTCCTCCGCTCCGCCGGTCGTCGCCGACTCGCGCTCGCGCGTCGGGCTGCTCGTGATGGATGGCCTCCTGGTCGTGCTGATGAGCTGGCTCCTGTACGTGGTCGTGGCGGACCGCGGTGCCGCGGAGGCGTCGAACGGAGCCGAGACGGTCGTCGAGAACGCCGACGGCGCGGTGACCGAGAGCGCCGACGGCGCGGTGACCGAGGACGCCGACGGCGCGGTCATCGAAACCGGCCGTGAGATCGACGGCGACGCGGCGACGGACGCTTCCACGGACGGCCCCGAAGTCCGCGACTGAATGGGCGTGACGGTGTCGGCGTGACGGTCTCGGCGCGACGGTGTTGATCCGACCGCTTCGGCCTGACGGTGTCGGCGCGACGGGTCGCGAGCAGCGGGCGTGGCCACGTCCCGGTCGACCCCACCGACGCCGATCCGCCCGCGCGCCGCCAGGCTCCGAGGACCTGACCTCGGTGTCGGACTCCGTGGCCGCTCTCAGCGCCCGCCGAACAGCCGTCCCAGGAAGCTGCGGCGCGCGGGCGCCGCGCTCGGTCCGGACGCGCTCTCGGCCTGGACCTCGCCGGCCATGACGGGCCGCTCGCCGGTGCGCTGTTCGATCGCGTCGGCGTAGCGCGTGAGCAGTTCTTCGGCCATGGCGTCGGTCGTCCGAGCGCGACACGGTGCCTGCGCCCACGACTCGCGTTCGGTGCCCATGAAGCGGCCGAGCGCCGCGACCCAGGCGGCGCGATCGCCGCGCGGAACCGCGAGTCCCCCACCGTCCGCCACCACGTCGGGCAGGCCGCCCGCAGCGGACACGAGGACCGGCAGTCCCGCGGCGCGCGCCTCGCGCGCCGACAGGCCGAAGACCTCGTCCCACGTCGAAGGCACCGCGACGCCGTGCAGCCCGGCGAGCACGCGCGGCAGCGCCTCGCGCTCGAACGGTGCGACCAACCGCACGCGGTTCGGCGCCGCGGCGGCCAGCTCGCGCAGTCGATCGAGGTGGCCGGTGTAGCCGTGGTACGGCGTGAGATCTCCGTGGACCTCGAGGACCAGTCCGTCGAGCGCCGCCTCGTTCACCGCCTCGGCCAACTCGGCCACGCCTTTGGACGGCAACACGGTTCCGAGCACGCCCAGCCGGATCTCGCCACCGCCCGTGTCGCCGCTCGCCGCCGCGCTCGCAGCACGCGCGGCACCGACCGCCGCGGCGATCGCGTCCACGTCGACCCCGTTCTCGACGACGGCGATCCGACCCGACTCGACCCCGGCGCGCTCGAACACCGCTCGCGCAGCCGCCGACGGGGTGAACAGCAGGTCCGACAGCGCCAGACACGCGAGAGCCTCGGCGCGGAACGCCCGCACGGCCTCGATCCGGGCCTCGGGGCCGCCCTCGAACAGGTGCGGCCAGGTGGCGACGAGATCGCGCGCGAGGCCTTCGAGGTCAGTCGGATCCAGTGCCCCACACCGGGCGTGAACAGCTGACCGCGCGGATCGAGCATCCAGTAGTCGTGCAGCGTCATCACGAGCGGCTGGCCGACGTCGTGGATCGCTCGCACCGCGCTGCCGCCGAACCCCGTGACGTGGTGCACGTGGACGACGTCGCACGGCGTCTCCGCGAGCCACCCCAACACGACGTCGCGCAGGCGGTCGTGGACCATCAGATCCATGAGCCGCGCGTGGTCACCGTAGGCATAGCGCACGCGGCGCACCTGGACCTCGCCACCACCTGCGAGCGGAACGCGCTCGTCCTCCACCGCGAGCGAGTCGCCGCCACGCGTGTCGAGACACAGGACCGCGACGCGGTGACCGCGGGCGACCAGCGCGCGCGCCAGGTCCTCGGTGTGGCTCAGGACGCCGCCGCGATCGGGCGTCCAACTCGTGCACAGAAGCCCCACGTCCAGTCCATCGGTTCCGACCTTCATGGCGGGGACCCTACCGCCCCGCGTCGCCGCGTGCGCCCCTCGAGCCCCCAAGACCCGCGCGCGTCGTCGGGGACGGACCTGGGGCACCTCGACGAAGCGACGGCCGGGCCGAGAACGCCGAGGCCAAAAGGGAAGGAGAGCCTCCCCCCCCAGGTCAGGCTCTCCTTCTTCACGTTCAGAGTCCGCTTGCGACCCGAAGCCGTCCGAGGCTCGCGGCGAGGCAGTCCCTCGCGGGTCGTCGCGCCGTGAAGCACTTCGCCCGTCCGGGTCCGTTGGATTCCTCGAACCATCGGCTACGCGCCGATCGAGGCGGGGCTAGGGGCGGCGCCGCGGGCCGTGACCGGACGGGGCGAGATTCCTTCGGACCGCGGGTCTCGACCGGTCGGCTCTCGGCGCGCACCCGCGACGCGCGAGCCGTTCACGCGCCCCCGTACAGGGCCAGCACCTGATCCACGTGCGCGTCCAGCTCGACCGGAAGGCCGCGCGGTACGGGCGGCAGGTCGAGGACGCCCACGAGCGCCCGAGCCAGCCCTTCGACGTCGCCGGGCTCCGACAGACGTCCGTGCAGGCCTTCGTCGACGACCTCGGCGATCCCCGGAACCCGACTGCCAGCAATCGGAACGCCCGCGGCGCGCGCCTCGAGGCACACCAGTGGCGCGTTCTCGTCCCACAGGCTCGGAACGACCACGGCGTCCACCTGCGCGAGGACCTGGGGAGCGTCGCCGGCCTCGTACGCGGGCTCGATCGAAGCACCCTCCGGCAACTGCTCGACCAGGGCGCGGGCGTAGGTCTCGAAGCGACCCGAGGGCGCCGCGCCGAACAGCTGCAGCTGGGCGCGCACCCCGCGTTCGGCGAGTCGATCGCGGGCGATCGCGAAGGCGCGCAGCACCACGCCGGGCCCCTTGTGCGGCGCCAGCTGCCCCATGAACGCGAAGCGCGCGCGGCCGGATCCCGGACGCGCTCCACCGCGGCGTAGGGCGCGACGTCGAGGCGTAGGGCAGGACCGTCACGCCCCCGGTGAGCCGCGCACCGAAAGCGGTCGCCAGCGAACGCGTCGGCGCCACGACCCGGTCGACCGCTGCGAGCGCGCGATCCGCTCCCGCCTCGCGCGCCGCGACCCGCGCGGTCGTCACGACGCCCGTGGCGCCACCCAGGATCCCGTCGACCAGAGCCAGTCCGTCGGCCGCCGCGGTGACGAGGACGGGCGCGAAGCCGGACGCGCTCCCCCGCCGCCGGACGGCGCAGGCAGTGGGCACAGGTCGCGGCGGGATGCGGTCCGCCGCAGCGTTCCGCGCGCCAGTCGAACATCTGGCCGCGGTGGCACAGAAGGCCGTAGTCGGTCAGCGTCAGCACCGTGCGGACGTGAGCGGCACGGGCGATCCGTGGCAGCTCGAACGACAGTCCCCAGGCCAGCTGGAGGAAGTGCACGACGTCGGGGCGCTCGTCCGCGAGCACGGCGCGCGAAGCTCGTCTCGACGAACGGGTCGCGCCAGGCGTGCTCGAGCGCGCGCGAGGCCGGACGCGGCGCGTGCACCACGACCAGCTCGGCACCGTGACTCGCCGCTTCGCGCTCCACGCGACCGGTCCCCGGGTCCTGCTCGCCGGGGCAGAACGCGACGACGCCGTGGCCGCGCGCGATCAACGCGCGCGCCAGTTCGCCGGCGTAGAACTCCGTGCCGTAGCGGCCGCGCGGCGGGAACCCGTTGGCGACGAGCAGGATCTTCAACGGCGCGCCTCGCGCAGGGCTCGCTCGAGCCTCTCGGACAGGGCGTCGTAGTATGGGCCCGGCCGCGAAGTCGTTCTCCGACGCGCTCGAGTCCCGCGCGGGCGAGGCGCATGCGGGCCACTTCGTCGCGCTCGAGTCGCACGAGTGCTTCGGCGAGCGCAGCGGCGTCACCACTCGGCACGACCAGACCGTCGAGGCCGTCGCGCACGATCTCGGGACTGCCGCCCGCCGACGACACCACCGCCGGTAGACCGTGCGCCAGCGCTTCGAGCGTCGCCAGCCCGAACGGTTCGCTCCACAGACTCGGCAGGACGAACAGGTGGCTGCTGGCGAGCAGGCGTCCGACCGCCGCGCGATCGAGCAGGCCCGTGAACGTCACCGCGCCCGCGAGCTGGGTCGACGACGCGCGCGACTTCAGATGCTCGACGTAGCCCTCGGGTCCACTTCCGGCGAGGGTGACCGTCACGTTCGCGCCTCCGCGCGCGCGCGGCCGACGGCGTCGAGCAGGACGTGCTGCCCCTTGCCGTCCCAGAGCATCGACGTGCAGACCACGCGCAGCGGCTCGCCCGCCTGGCGCGGCGCCGCGCGCAACTCGTGAGCGGCGGCGGCCAGATCGACCGGGAGCGGCAGCGGGAGCACCTCGACCGACTCGAATCCGTGGGCGGCGCTCGCGGGCCAGGCACCTCGCTCGGCACCAGCATCGGCCGAACCGCCACGCGACTCTTCGTGCGCTTCCAGGCCTCTTCGACTCGCGCCGCGGCGGTCACCTTGGAGCGATCGGCCAGGTCGAGAGCCAGTGGTTCTCCGGGCCAACGGTCGTTGACTTCCCCCACGACGGGCAGGCCCTCGAGACGCGCGGCCAGGAGCGGCGCGACCGACAGGAGCGCCAGGTTGAAGTAGAAGACGAGATCGGGGCGCCAGTCGCGCATCACGCGCCGCGCGCCGCCGCAGGTTGAGCGGATCGAACACGTGCCGCCGGACCTTCTCGAGGTTCCCGACTCCTGCGCGAGCTGCCACGGGTCACCGGCGTCGAGATCCGGCTCGAGCACCGCGTGGACGGTCGGGTCGGCGAACTTCGAACCGCGCGCACACAGGACGTGCACGTCGTGACCGCGCGCCGCGCAACTCTTCCACCGCTTCCGCACAGGAGAGCTCGTAGCCACCCGCCACGTAGGGCGGATAGCGCAGCGAGATCACGAGGATCCGCACCTACTCCCCGCCCCACATCCGAGCGTGCTCGGGAACGACGAAGGTCATGAACCAGCTCTCCTGACGGCGGAAAGTTCGGCCCGCTGCACCTCGTACCCCCGGTGCGGCGGCGAGGGCGCGCAGCGGCTCGCGTCCGCGCCACAGGTACGTGCGCACCTCGAGCAACTCCTCGAGTCCCGTGACCGGACCGAGCCACTGGTCGCGCAAGGTTCGTGTCGAACGCCGGCACGAGGTGCTCGACCACGAGCTCGTCGCCGTAGGCCGCGCTGCCGGTGATCGTGCCGCACGAGACCACGACGACTCGCTCGCGATCGGCCGGATCCTCGGGACCGGCGAAGCGCTCGACGAGCGAGATGCCGTGCATCGGTGTCGCCGGTTCGACGTTCGCCAACGCCAGCAGCGTCGGCGCCACGTCCATCGACGCCACGAGCGCGCTGCTCTCGTGTCCTTCCTCGTAGGTGCTGCCGAGGCGCGTCGCGGGCCGCAGCAAGAGCGGGACGTGGACGTCCATCGGCGACAGCAGTCCGTGGTCGAGGAGCATCCCCGCCTCACCGAACTGCAGTCCGTGCGTCCCGATCAGACACACGGTCGTGCGCTTGTAGCGACCGCCGCCCTCGAGCCGGTCGAACAGTCGCTGGAGCGCGGCGTCGAGCCTGCGGATCGCGCCGTCGTAGCGCGCGTCGTAGCGCGCCATCGGAACGGTCCCCCCCTCCCAGCTCGGGCGGGATGGCGTAGAAGTTCGTCGCGTTGGCACCGACCGGGGGCACCCACTGCAACTCGTCGCGCCCCTCGAAGAAGCTGTCCCACTCGGGGTGCGGCTCCTCGAACGCGCGCAGCAGGTCGTCCACCTGGACCAGGCAGAACCAGTCGTCCTCGGAGGTCCTGGGCGCGCACCCAGTCGGCGGCCAGATCGAGCCGGTCCGCGCTCGCGACGCTCCCAGTCGTCGTCGATCCGCCGCACCTCCTGGAAGCCGCGCTCGAGTCCGACCGAGCCTTCGAACTGCGCGTCGTCGACGAACGCGGCCGTGCGGTAGCCGGCGACCGCCAGCTCGACGGGGAGGCTCGGCAGGGCTCGCGGAAGCTGCCACTGGCGCGCGCTGCGTTCACTTCCCATGCCGGGCAGCGTGCGCCGCGCCATGTTCGGATCGCACCCGGACAGGAGCGAGGCCATCGACGGAACGAACGTCGGCGCCGTCGAGAGCGCCGCCGAGAAGACCACGCCGCGGTCGGCCAGGGCGTCGATGTGCGGACTCGTGTCGCGATCGTGGCCCAGGCACCCGAGGTGGTCCGCGCGCAGACCGTCCACGGCGATCAGCAGGATGCCGTGGCCGACGTCGCCGTCGCCGTCGCGCTCCACCTTGCCACCGCACCCGAACAGGCCGACGCACAACAGCGCGAGGACACAGGTGAGGGCGCATGAATCGAGTCGGGACGGGCATGGCCGAAGGCGGGTCGCGAGGAGGGCGCGACGCCGCGACAGTCTCGCACGGACGCGCCCCGGGTCGAGGGATCGCAGCGGGTGCTATCGGCGGATCTGCTCGGCGATCTGGCGGCGAAGGGCGGGACCTGACGGCGGCGCCCGCGACGACCTAGCGATCCGGCACGAGGCGACCGGGTTCGCCGCTGAGCAGATTCGCGGGCAGACCGCCCGCCCAGCGCCGCCACACCAGTCCCGCGCGCGGACGGTCGGTTCGAAACCCGCGACCGCACAGGTGAACGGAGTGCCGCCGCGCGTCGAAGTCCTCGGGCAGCGCCATCCGTACCCCGGTCGGCCGTGGGCGGTGCGTCCGTCGAGCTGCGACGACCACGCGGATCCACGAGCCCGCCGGCCTGCTCGAGCGACACGAGCAGCGCGCCACCGCGGCGCTCGAGCGACAGGGTCGGCGCCTCGGCACCGGGGCGCTCGGCGAGCGAGGCGCGGTGCGCACCCGCTCGCGCGCGAACGCCGTGCGGCGGCGACGAGCGGCGCGTCGAGGACCAGGGCCTCGAGCGGTCGATCCGCCGGCGCGGGTCCGACGAATGCGTAGCGCGCCACGAGCAACGGATCGGCGCCGGGCGAGTGCGTTCCGCCCTTGACCGCCAGTTCGACGCTGCGGCGCTCGCCCGGCGCGAGCTCGAACTCGGTCGGTGAACCGCTGACGTCGAAGGCGCCCTGGGCGCCACGAAGGCGAGCGAGACGGACACGCGCCAGGCGAACGGGTTGCGGACGTAGGCCACCGCGTTCCAGTCGCCCGACCAGGTGTCGTCGTGCATCTCACTGTGCACGACCAGTTCCGGCACCTCGAGCGGGTACGGACCGGTGTCGTCCGGCGCCAGGGCCACGAGTGCGCGCCGGACAGCGCGCGCAGGGGCTCGTTCGTGTTCAACCCGACGAGCGGCCGCGGCAGGCGTCGAGCAGGTCCGCGGGCGCATCCACGCTCCAGGCCCAGCGCTCGCAGGGCCAGGACCGCCGACCGACCGTCCCCTCCCAACCGCGTGCGGCCAGGCCATGCGCGTCGATGCGTTCGCGGCGCACGAAGGCGAGGTCCTCCTCGTCCGCATCTTCGGCCACAGGTGCGCAGACCTCGATCACGCGCTGCGGTGACGACCGAACGGTGGAACGAGGCCACGTAGGAGCGGCGCTCGAGTTCGCGCGCGCGCAACAGGTCGTCGACGGCGTCACCAGTCCGACGGTCTTGAGCTCGACCATGAACAGCGGCGGATGCGCGGCCGGTCCCTGCTCGAGATCGAGCGCGTCCGCCAGGTGCGGCAACGGCTCGCCGGCGAAGGCCTTGCCGAACCAGCCCCCGGCGTCGAGCTGTGCGAGCTCGGGCAGCGGCCGCTCGGCCACTTCGCCCTGGCCGTCGGTCGTGCGCTGGAGCGTCTCGTCGTGCAGGACGACCGGCTCGTTCTCGCGCTCGGCTGGACGTCGAACTCGACGCCGTCGAGCCCCAGTTCGAGCGCGCGCACGAGCGAGCTGACCGTGTTCTCGGGCGCGAGTCGCGGCGCACCGCGGTGGCCGAGGATCCACGGCGGACCTTCGACGGCGAGTCCACGCTCTTCGAGTGCGGCGAAGTCGCCGTCGGGCGGCAGCTCGGGATCCGTGTCGCTCATGGGCGGGGCGTGGGCGCTCGCGTCGCTGCTCGCGGTCTCAGACGACTTCGACCCAGACGCCGTCCGGAGCGACGATCTCCCACCCGCTGCACCATCTCGCCGCGCTTCGCCAGCTCGGCCTCGAGTGCTCCTGCGTTCGCCGCGGGCACCACGATCAACAGACCGCCCCGACGTCTCGGCGTCGAAGACGGTCGTGACCAACGCGGGATCGACGCCCGGGCCGATGCGAACGACCGACTCGAGCGTCTCGCGGTTGCTTGGACCCGCCGGACGCGATACCGCGTCCCGCCAGTTCCTTCGCGCCGGGCCAGATCGGAAGGTCGCTCGCGATCAGCCGCAGCGTCGCGTTGGAGCCCAGAGCGATGTTGCGGTGCCCCATGAGGCCGAAGCCCGTGACGTCCGTCGCCGCGCGCGAACCGGCCGCGACCATCGCCTCGGCGGCACCGGCGTTGAGACGCGCCATCTGCTCGGCCGCGCCGATCATCTCCTCCCACGTGATCACGCCCTTCTTGGCCGCGGTCGTCATGGTGCCCATGCCGAGCTTCTTCGTGAGGTAGACCACGTCGCCGACCTTGGCACCGGTGTTCGCCGTGGCGAGCTTCGGATCGATGAGACCCGTGACGGCGAAGCCGAACATCATCTCGGACTCGACGGTGTGGCCACCGGCCACGACCGCGCCGGCCTCGCGCACCTTCTCGAAGCCCCCGCGCAGGATCTGCGCGATGATCTCCTGGTCGAGCTCCTTCGGAAAGCCGGCGAGCGTCAACGCCGACAGCGGCCGACCGCCCATGGCGTAGACGTCGGACAGCGCGTTCGCCGCGGCGATCGCTCCGTAGAACCACGGATCGTCCACGACCGGCGGGAAGTAGTCCGCGGTCTGGACGAGCGCGGGCGCGCCCGGGAAGCCGATCGACACGATGCCCGCGTCGTCGAACGAGTCGGGTCCGACCAGCAAGCGTTCGTCAGCAGTGACTTTGGTGTCGCGCAAGACCTGCGCGAGCCGCCCCATGGGCATCTTGGCCGCTCACCCCGCACAGGCGGCGTAGTCGGTCAAGCGCTTGGAGGCGGAGATGGCCTGCTTCGAGGCTTCGTCCTTGGTGGTCATCGTTCCTGTCGGTCCAGCGCGGTCAGTGCGCGCACGAGATCTTCGTCGTCGCCGGGGAGCAGCGTGCGCACGTCGAGAAGCACACGGTCCTCGCTGATGCGCGCGAAGACGGGCGGTTCGCCGTGGCGCAGCTCGCGCGACAGGCGCTCGGCGCTCCACCCGTCGCGGGCCACGTCCAGGCAGAACGTGTCGATGAAGACGTGGGGCGCGCTGCCGCTGCCGGGCTGCGACCGCCCCGGCACGACGCGCGCCTCCATCGAGGCGAGCGCGTCGATCTGCTCGGCCAGTCGCTCGGCGCGTACCTTCAGATCGGCGGGTCGAGCGCACAGCAGCGCGCGCGCGGGCAACTCGTTCCCGCGGCCCGAGAGCATCAGTTCGAGCGTGGTCTCGATGCCGGCCAGCGCGACCTTGTCGAGGCGCAGAGCGCGGTACAGCGGGTTCTGCCGCATGGCGTCGATCGCGGCGCGCCGGCCGACGATGAAACCGGCCTGGGGACCGCCGAAGAGCTTGTCGCCGCTGAACAGCACCGCGTCCGCCCCGTCGGCGAGGCTGGCGGCGACGGTGCGCTCGTCGTCGAGGAAGTCGAGCGGCACCGCGCCGTCCGGATCCACGAGGCCCGAACCCAGGTCGTACACCACCGGCAGACCGCGTTCGCGACCCAGCGCGGCGAGCTCCGCCACCGAGACCTCCTCGGTGAAGCCGACCACGCGGTAGTTCGACGTGTGGACCTTGAGCAGCAGCCCGGTGTGGTCGTCGATCGCGCTCGAGTAGTCGGCGGCGCGGGTGCGGTTGGTGGTGCCGACCTCGACCAGCTCCACGCCGGCACGCTCCATCACGGACGGCATGCGGAACGAGCCGCCGATCTCGACCAGTTCGCCGCGCGACAGGATGCAGCTGCGTCCGCCGGCGAAGGTCTGGAGCGCGAGCAGCACGGCCGCGGCGCAGTTGTTGACCGCGATCGCCGCCTCGCCCCCCACCACGCGCGTCAACAGTTCACTGGTGCGGTCGTCGCGCCGGTTGCGCTTGCCGCTGAAGCGATCGACCTCGAGGACGCAGTAGCCGCGCGCGACCTCGGCCATGTGTTCGGCCGCCTCGGGGTGGACCGGCGCGCGTCCCAGACCCGTGTTCAGGACCACGCCAGTGGCGTTGATCACGCGCACGAGGCCGCTGCCCCGCTCGAGCGCGATCGCGTCCTCGAGGGCCCGCGCCACGCCACCGTCCCGCGCGAAGGCCTCGAAGTCCTCGGGCGACCGCTCGCCGGACGCGATCTGCGAGCGCAGGCGATCCAGGACGGACTGCGCCAGCCGGGTCAGCACCGCGGACGGCAGATCGGTGCCGGTGGAAGCCGCCACGAGCGCGTCGACCTTGGGGAGCAGGCGGTAGGGGTTGGTGGAGGCGCGTTCTTCGGACATGGGTCGGCGGATCGGGTCGGCGCATCCTACTTCCCAGGTACCGCCACCGACCCGGGACACCTGGGCCCTATCCTCGGACCCCGTGGATCCCGCCGCCCCCGACCACCCGACGAACGCGCGCTGGCAAGCACTGCGCCGGCGCGCCGTGCTGGCGAGCGTGGCCATGGCGGGCACCCTGGCGGCGACCAAGCTGGTCGTCGCTCTCATGTCGGGGTCGGTCGCGGTCCTCGCGTCCTTGGCCGACAGCCTGGCGGACGTGGCAGCCTCGAGTCTGGCCCTGTGGAGCGTCGTGGTCGCCAACCGGCCCGCGGACGAGGACCACCGCTTCGGACACGGCAAGGCGGAGGCGATCTCGAGCCTCGTGCAGGCCGCGCTCGTCGGCGGGTCGGGCGTCTTCGTCGTCTACTCCGCGGTCGGGCGCCTGCTCGAACCCGAGCCCCTGCGCCACACGCAGCTCGCGATCGCGGTGATGGTGCTCTCCACCATCGGCAGCGTCGCGATCGTCGCGATCCAGTCGTGGACCCTGCGGCGCGTGGACTCGGTCGCGATCGAGGCGGACAGCCTGCACTACCGCGGCGACGTGCTCGCGAACCTGTCCGTGATCGTCGCGATCGTGATCGCCGGCCGCGGTGGCCTGGGCTGGGTGGATCCACTGGTGGGAGCGCTGATCGCGGGCTACCTGTTCCTGACCGCCTTCTCGATCGTGCGCACGTCCGTGGACCTGTTGATGGACCGCGAACTGCCCGAACCGGAGCGCGAGCGCATCGCCGCCCTGGTCATGGCCGATCCGGACGCGCGCGGCCTCCACGACCTGCGGACGCGCTCGCTCGGCCAGGGTGTGCACGTGGAGCTGCACCTCGAGCTCGACGGCGACCTCGACCTCCACCGCTCGCACGCCATCACCGATCGCGTCGAACGCTCGATCGCCAGCGCCTATCCTGGCAGCGAGGTCACGATCCACACCGAGCCCGCCGGGCTCGACGACGAACGCCTCGACGATCGGCTGCTCGCCGGTCGCGCGAGCGACAAGAACTCGTCCGCGAGCCGCAACCCGACCGAGCACCGCGACGTCGACGGATAGGCCACGCCCACCTCGATCGAACGCGAGTCGGCCCGCTCGTGCTCGACACACCCCGCCAGCGCCTCTCGAACGCCTCGTCGCACGACCGCGACGCCACCCCACCCCGATGCCGAGCACCATGTCCCGCCCCTGGAGGATCAGCCGCCCCGATGCGAGCGTCCGCGACCGCATCACCCGCGCTTCCAACATCCACCAGGTGGTGGCGCACCTGCTCGTGAACCGCGGGCACACGGACCCGGGTGCGATCGAGCCGTTCCTCTCGTGCCGCGCGGACGGCCTGCACGAGCCCATGCTCATGCCCGGGATGCGCGAGGCCTGCGACCGGCTGGCGCGCGCGATTCAGGGCGGCGAGTCGATCCTCGTGCACGGCGACTACGACGTGGACGGCGTGTGCGGCACCGCGCTGCTCACGCGCCTCCTGCGGTTGGTGGGCGCGCGCGTGGCCTGGCACATCCCGAACCGGCTGGTCGACGGCTACTCGTTCGGCGACCACAGCGTCGAGCGCGCCAAGCTCGAGAAGGCCTCGATCTGCATCAGCGTCGACAACGGCACGTCGGCGTTCGAGACCATCGCCGCGCTGAAGGAGATCGGCGTCGAGACGATCGTCACCGACCACCACGAGCCGCCGCTGCCGCACCCGGTCTGGGGTGCGCTCCCGCCCGCGACGGCGATCGTGAACCCGAAACTGGGCGACCCGCCCTATCCGTTCAGCGAGCTGTGCGGCACGGCGGTGGCGTTCAAGCTGGCCTGGGGCCTGCTCCAACACCTCGACGGCGGCGAGCGCGTGCGACCGGCGCACAAGGCGTTCCTCGAGTCCCAGATGGCGCTCGCGGCGCTGGCGACGGTCTGCGACGTGGTGCCGCTCGTCGACGAGAATCGCCTGCTCGTGCACTGGGGACTGAAGGCGCTGCGCCACCGGCCGACGGCCGGCCTCGCGGCGTTGTGCGCGGCGGCCAAGTTGGACGGCCGCACCCCCACGGCCGAGGAGGTCGCGTTCCAGATCGGACCGCGCATCAACGCCTCGGGACGATTGGGTGCGGCGGACCGCGCCGTCGAACTGCTACTCACCGACGACGGGAACGAGGCGCGCCGCCTGACGGCCGAGCTCGAGCAGTTGAACCACCAGCGCCGCGCGATCGAGAAGGACGTCACCGCGGCGGCGTTGGTCGAGGCCGAACGCTTCGCGGACCCCGAGCGCTATCCGGTGCTCGTCGTGTCGGGCGCAGGATGGCACCAGGGCGTCGTCGGCATCGTCGCGTCGCGTCTGGTCGATCGCTTCGGGCGTCCGGCGCTCGTGATCGGTCTGACCGAGGAGAACGGCGTCCTGTCGGGGCGCGGCAGCGGTCGCAGCGTCGAGGGCTTCGACCTGCTCGGCGCGATGCACGCGGCGAAGGACCACTTCCAACGCTACGGCGGGCACGAACAGGCTGCGGGTTGCGAGGTGCTCGGCGCCGACGTGGACGCGGTGCGCGAGGCCATCTGTGCGGCGGCCACCGAGGCGCTGGCGGGCCGCTCGCTCGAACTCGGACCGCTCGACATCGATCTCGAGCTGCCGTTCGGGCACATGAACGAGACCCTGATGCGCCAGCTGCAACAGCTCGAACCCTTCGGCGCGAGCAACAAGAAGCCCGTCTTCGTCTCCCAGGACGTGCGTCTGGCCGACGAGCCGCGTCGCGTCGGCGGCGACGGCGCGCACCTGTCGCTGCAGCTGCGCCGCGGCGACCACGTGCTGCGCGCGATGGCGTTCGGTCAGGGGCCGCGCGCCGACGAGCTCGTGCCCGGCACGCCGATCCACGTGGTCTACACGCCGCGCTGGAACACGTTCCGCGGCCGGACGAACCTCGAGATCGAGGCCCTCGACTTCCGCTGCGGTCTCGACGCGCCGACGTTCGAGTGACGCGGCCAGGACCGGCGCTCAGCCGTCGCCGTGCTTCGCACCGACGCGCGCGAGCACGCGTGTGAGCACGAGTCCGAACAGCGCGAGCAGCGCGGCCAGGAGGACCTGCATCCCGGTCGGCGAGAAGCGTTCGGTCGCGTTCGAGGCCAGCTTCAGGTCTCCCCGGGTCTCGTAGCCCGCGAAACGCTCGGCCAGCTCGGCCGCGCGCGCCGCGTCCCAGTCGACGCCGCGCGCCTCGCGGATCTCGGCGAGCGGCGCCTCGTCGACGACGAGCATCGCGATCGCCTTGCGCTCGTCGCTGCGCGCCAGTTCGGGGTGCACGAGGCTCTGGAACGGCCACAGGCCCACGACCGAACCGAGGACGAGGCCCAGCAGCACGCCGTGCGTCGCTCGGCTGGCGCGCACGAGCAGGACCTTGAGCAGGTTCGAGAAGGCGCCGATCCCGACGACCACGCCGACGCCCACCGGCACGAGCACCGCCAGGGCCTCGGCCGGCTCCGCGCGCAGGTGCGACACGGACAGACTGCCGATGACGGTCTCGTACACGCCGAAGAGCAGCAGCACGTATGAGCCCGACACGCCCGGCAGGATCATGCTCGACGCGGCCAGCGCACCGACCAGTGCGAGGAACAGCCAGCCGTCCGACCCCGAGGCCACGTCCAGCGCGCCGAGTCCGACCACGAGCGCGAATCCGACCGCGACCGACACCAGCATCGTGACCCAGTTGCCGCTGCCGCCGCGCGGGCGACTCTCGGCGAACAGCTCGGGCACGACGCCCAGCGTGAGTCCGACGAACAGTGCGAACGCCCCCATCCGCTCGTTGACCACGGCCCACACGGCGACCTTCGAGAAGCCCCCCAGCGCCAGCACGAGGCCTGCGCCGAACAGCGCGAGGAAGACGATCGTCGAGCGCTTCGGCCGCAGCGACGTGACCTCGGCGATGGCGGCGACGAAGCGCTCGTACAGGCCCATGATCAGAATCATGGTGCCGCCCGAGAGCCCGGGGACGAGGTTCGCGAGTCCCATCAGGAACCCGGTGAAG
Source organism: Rohdeia mirabilis (assembly GCA_007750655.1). GTDB lineage: Bacteria > Planctomycetota > UBA1135 > UBA1135 > Rohdeia > Rohdeia mirabilis. The sequence goes on along the minus strand of CP036290.1, from coordinate 1,893,508 downwards.
ACGGAGAGGATCGGGCCGACCGGACGCTCGAGGGCAGCGGCGGGATCGACGTCGGGCGCGGGGGGGAGGGAGGCGTCCATGGCCGGGAGCATACGGACCGCCGCCGCCCCGGGCTGAAGGTCAACCGTCGAGATCGACGCGCGACACGAACCGCGCGAGTCGGACGCGGATGCGCACCACGAGGACGGCGGCCACGACCACCAGGCCGAGCACGAGCCCCCACCACAGTCCCGGGTACCCCACGGTCGTGTCGAACGCCAGCCACCACCCGAACGGCAGACCGATCAGCCAGTAGCCCACGAGGTTGACCAACGCCGGCAGCGCCGTGTCGCCCGCGCCGCGCAGGACGCCGAGCGCGACCACCTGGGTCCCGTCGAAGAGCTGGAACGCCGCCGCCAACGGGAGCAGCGTCGCAGCCACCGCGACCACGGCCGCCTTGTCCGTGTAGAGCCCCGCCAGGAACTCGGCGCAGGTGAAGTACACGCCGCCGCTCGCCAGCATGAAACCGGCGCCCAGCACGAGCGCCGTGCGCGCCGCGAAACGCGCCGCGTCGCCGTCGCCGCGTCCGACCGCCTTGCCGACGCGCACGGAGGCCGCGGTCGCGACGCCGAGCGGGATCATGAACGACAGCGCGGCGAGGTTCATGGCGACCATGTGACCGGCCTGCTCGGTCGTGCCGATCTGGCCCATGCCCACCGCCACGGCTGCGAAGGCGCCGAACTCGAGCAGGTTCTGGGCGCCGACCGACGAGCCCAGTCGCACGAGGCGTGCGAGAGGCGCGATCTGCAGCGCGGCGCGGTCGAGCGGGAGGACGAGCGGCCGCAGTCGCCCGATCGCCAGCGCCGCCAACATGACGAGCATGAAGCCGCGCCCGATCGTGCTGGCGATCGCCGATCCCGTCGATCCGAGCTCTGGCGCGCCCCACGTGCCGTGGATGAGCGCGGCGTCGAGTACGACGTTCAGGACGTTCGCCGCAAGCACCGTCCACAGGATCGGCGCCAGCTTCTCGAGCGACTGCAACGCCCCGCGCAGCACCACGAACCCGAGCATGAGCGGCACGCCGGGCAGCGACCAGTGGCAGTACGAGACGGCCAGGTCGCGCACCTCGGCCGGTTGATCGAGCGCGGCGAGCAACGGCCCGGCGAACAGGAGCGGCAGCGCGGCGATCAGCGCGAGCAGCGGCACGAGCACGAAGCCGCGCTGCACGCCGCGCGCGAAACCGCGGCGGTCGTCGGCTCCGAGCGCCTGGGAGAGAACGGGGTCGAGCCCCATCATCACCCCCATCGCGAACGTGAAGCCGCCGAAGAAGAGCAGGTTGCCCTGGGCCACCGCCGACAGGGCCGCGCCGCCGTCGTCCTCGGCGCCGTAGCGACCAACCATCAACGTGTCGACCGCGCCCATGCCCATCATCCCGAGCTGGACGACGATGATGGGCAGTGCGAGTCGCAGCTGTTGGCGCAGCTCGCGCCGAAGGTTGGGCGTCGCGGGCGCGCGGGCGTCGGATCGATCGGGAGCATCCATGGCGTGACCGGACGCGGCGCACCAGCCGCCGAACGGGCGGGACACGGTAGGCGCGGGCCCCACGGACGCCGCTCAAGATTCTGGGCGAGCGGTCGCGTCGCAGGCTTCGACGGCGGTTCGAGCCCACGGTCCGCGGTCACCGCACGCGTGCTCCCGTCAGCCCCAGGTGGCGAACGCCGCGGTCCAGGCCGCGGCCGCCACGACCAGTGCGACGCCCGCCGCCACGACCTGCACGCGCAACGAACGCAACTCGGCGCGCGCGGCCACCAGCGCGAGCGGTCCACTCAGCGCGAGGCCGGCGACGAAGCCCAGCACGTGCGCCCCGACGTCCACCGGTCCGCGACCGCCGCCCTCCTGCACGTTGCCGCCGCCGAACCAGGCCAGCAGCACCGCGCCCAACAGGATCGGACCGTAGCGGCGCGCCGGGCCGACGCTGAAGCTGCGCCGGCGGATCGACTCGACGCCGACCAGCAGTCCGACCGCCGCGAAGACCGCCGTGGAGGCGCCGATCGAGCGGTGCGTCGACTCCTGCAGCAGGTCGTTCGCGAGGTTGCCCAGGCCGCCGGCGAGCAGGATCGCCAGCCAGGCCACGCCGCTGCCGACCGCGTGGGCGAGCAGCACCCCGAACAGCGTCCCGAAGAACAGGTTGCTGACGAGGTGCGCTCCGTCCGCGTGCAGGAAGAGCGACGTGACCGTGCGCCAGACCTCGCCGTCGAGCACGGCCGCCGCCGAATTGACGCCCGCGCCGCGCCAGTCGAGCCCGAACAGCCCCTGGCGCTCGCACAGGAACACGAGCGCCATCAGCGCCACGTAGCCGAACGCTCCCGCGGACCCCATGTCGACCGGATCGGGCAGGGGTTCGACGCCGCGCCGCTGCTTGAGTTCGTGCACGTAGCCCGACAGCTCGACCTTCGCCGCGTCCGCCTGGGCCACGGGCACCGTCAGCACGAAACGGTGGCGGCCGGTCGCGGGGCGCGGGAGCGTGACGACCGACCAGGCGATGCCCTGGGCCGCCAGCGCCAGAGCCGCGTCGTCGAGCGCGCGCCGATCGGTGAACTCGAGCAGCGCGACCCGTTCGTCCAGCTCGCCCTGCCCGACCGCCCGCGCGTCCGCGGTCCGCGCCCCCTGCCCGCCGGCTCCGTACGGCTCGGGGCCGGTGTGGTCGTGGACGTCGTGCATGGCGTGGCGGAGCTCACGGGCGGCGTGCGACCCGGGCGGCGGCGGCCACCATCCTGGGACGCGCGCGGCCCCGATACCACCGCGGGCCCCCGCCCTCCCTCAGGGGAAGAGACTGCGCCGCTGACCCGGGCGTGTCGGATCGCGACGGGAAAACGTGCGCCCCCCCGGCTACCCTCGCCGCCCATGTCCCGGCTCTTCCTGCTCGACGGCACCGCGCTCGCCTTCCGCTCCCACTTCGCCTTCGCGCGCTCGGGACTGACCACCGCCGACGGACGCCCCACCGGAGCGACCTACGGCTTCACGATGGTGCTGCGGCGCCTGCTGGAGGAGGAGCGGCCCGACCTGATCGCGGTCGCCTTCGACGCCAAGGGGCCGACGTTCCGGCACGAGCAGTACGCCGAGTACAAGGCCACGCGCGAGCGCGCCCCGGAGGACATGGTGGCCCAGCTCGACGACCTGCGCGAGGTGGTGCGCGGCCACGGGATCACGCTGTTCGAAGTGCCCGGCTACGAGGCCGACGACGTGATCGGCACGCTCGCGAAAGCGGGCGAGGCGGCCGGCCACGAGGTCATGATCGTGACCGGCGACAAGGACTTCATGCAGCTCGTGAGCGACCACGTGAAGCTCTACAACGTCTTCAAGAAGGGCGAAGCGCTCGTGATCGAGGACGCGGCGGCGGTCGAGGCCAAGTTCGGCTGCACGCCCGACCGGGTGATCGACGTGCTGGCGATCATGGGCGACAGTTCGGACAACGTGCCGGGCGTCAAGGGCATCGGCGAGAAGGGCGCGGCCAAGCTGATCCAGGACCACGGCTCGGTCGCGGGCGTGCTCGAACACCTGGGCGACCTCTCGCCGAAGATGGCCGAGAAGATCGAGCAGAGTCGCGACCTCTTGCTCCTGTCGCGCGAGCTGGTCACGATCGACACGCACGTGCCGCTCGATCCGGGGCTCGACGGTGTCGGACCGGCCGAACCGGACGTCGAGCGCCTCGCCGAACTGTTCCAGCGCATGCAGTTCCGCACGCTGCTCGAGCAGATGCACGCGCGCTCGGGCGGTGCGGACGAGGTCGAACGCGCCTACACGCAGGTGCGCGACCTCGACGGCCTCGCCGCGATGGAGAAACAGCTCGTCGAATCGGGACGCTTCTCCGTCGACACCGAGACCACCGGCCTGGACCCGCTCGCGGTGGACCTGGTCGGCGTTTCGTTCGCCGACGCGCCGGGTCGCGCGTGGTACGTGCCGTTCAACGCCGACCCGCCGGTCGATCCGGACGGACCGAAAGCGCTGCTCGGGCGACTCGAGCGGCTGCTGACCGATCCGAAGCTCGAGCGCATCGCCCAGAACGCGAAGTACGACTGGCTCGTCTTTCGCCACCAGGGTCTCGAACTGCCGCCGGTCGACTTCGACACGCTCATCGCGAGTTTCTGCGCGGCCGGCACGCGACGCGCCCACAACCTCGACGCGCTGTCGCTGCACTTCTTCGGCCTGTCGAAGATCCCGACCAAGGACCTGATCGGCAGCGGAGCCAAGCAGATCACCATGGCGGAGGTGCCGGTCGACCAGGTCGCCGACTACGCCTGCGAGGACGCGGACTGCACGTTCCGGCTCAGCGACGTCTTGGCGAAGGAGGTCGAGGAGGAAGAGGTCGGCCCGCTGGTGTACGACCTCGAGCTGCCGCTGGTGGACGTGCTCGTGCGCATGCAGGCCGAGGGCATCCGGCTCGACGAGAAGCTGCTCGCCGAGTACTCGAAGGAGCTCACCGGCGAGATCGCGCTGCTCGAGACGGCCATCCACGACCTGGCCGGCGAGGTCTTCAACATCAACTCGACCAAGGCGCTCGGCCACATCCTGTTCGAGAAGCTCGAGATCCAGAACGAGGCCGGCGTCAAGCGCGTGAAGCGCACCAAGACCGGCTATTCGACGGACGCCGCCACCCTGAACGACAACTACGCGGGTGTCGAGATCGTGGCGAAGCTGCTCGAGTACCGCGAACTGACCAAGCTGAAGAGCACGTACGTGGACGCCTTGCCGCGCTACGTCAACCCGCACACGCACCGCGTGCACTGCAGCTTCAGCCAGGTGGTCGCCGCCACCGGGCGTCTGGCCTGTTCGGACCCGAACCTGCAGAACATCCCGGTGCGCACCGAGAAGGGCCGCCGGCTGCGTCGCGCGTTCGTGCCGCGCGAACCGGACGAGCACGGGAACTGGACGTTCCTGGCCGCCGACTACAGCCAGATCGAGCTGCGCGTCATGGCGCACCTGTCCGGCGACGAGAAGATGATCCAGGCCTTCGTGGACGGGAAGGACATCCACGCGCAGACCGCCGCGATCGTGTTCGACGTGATGCCCGAACTGATCACGCGCGAGATGCGCAGCCAGGCCAAGGTCATCAACTTCGGCCTCCTGTACGGCATGGGTCCGCAGCGCCTGGCGCGCGAGACCGACATGAGCGTCAACGAGGCGAAGAAGTTCATCGAGAAGTACTTCGCGAGCTTCCCCAGCGTGAAGGGCTGGATGGAGGCGTTGCTCGAGGAGGCGCGGCGCACGGGCTACGTCGAGACGCTGGCCGGTCGCAAACGCCACGTGGCCGACCTGTCGAGCGAGAACTCGCGTCAGCGCAGCTTCGCCGAGAACGCGGCGGTCAACACGCCGGTGCAGGGCTCGGCCGCCGACATCATCAAGCGCGCGATGCTGGCGGTGGACGCTCGCCTGCGCGAGGAGGGCCTCGCCACGCGCATGCTCCTGCAGGTCCACGACGAACTGCTGCTCGAGGTGCCCGACTCCGAGAAGGAGCTCGCCGAGCAGCTCGTCGTCGAGTGCATGGAGAACGCCTGGGAGCTGTCGGTGCCGCTGGTCGTCGATCGCGGCTGGGGTGCGAACTGGCTCGAGGCGCACTGAGTCCTCGGCGCCTCACTCGCGCTCGGGGCCGCGCCCCTCACCGTGCAGCGATGCCTTCGGCCGACGACGCCCGGCGAGTTGCTGGACCGCGGCTCGAGCAGGGGCTCGTCGCGAAGCCGAAGAGCGACCGACACCCGCTCGTCACGACTGGGCGCGTCGTAGGCGCTCCGTCCCCCGCGGCTTCGTGATCGACCTCTGGCCGCTTCCGGTCCGCGCGCGTTGATCGAGTCGGAGAGGCGGACCAGAACGCGTGGTCCACAGCACCTGGGGCGCACCGAAGCCCTGCGCGAGAGCCTGGACACCATCGACCCCCTCGCGGCAGGCGAGCGAGAACTCTCGTACCTGGTGGAGAGGCCGAGGAGCCCAGAGCCATGCTCAGCGCAGGTTGATCAACACCGACACGTCGTCCGACGTGAATCGCGTGGTCACCAGATCGAAGGCTCCGTCGCCATCCAGGTCAGCGGTCGCCAAGGAGTAGGGTTCATCACCCACCGCCAGGGTCGTAGCCGCGCCGAACGTGCCGTCTCCGAGCCCCAAGAACACCGACAGATCGCTCGAGAGACGATTGGCCGCCACCACGTCGAGGGATCCGTCGCCGTCCAGGTCCACGATCGCTATCGACCGCGGCTCGACGCCCGCTGTGAGAGTCGTGGGCGCAGCGAACGACCCGTCCCCCACGCCCAGCAGCACCGACACATCGTCCGAGTCGTAGTTCGCCGTCATCAGGTCGAGAGCGCCGTCTCCGTCCAGGTCGGCGATCGCCACCCATCGAGGCCCGGTGCCGGCCACGAAATTCACGGCGGCTCCGAACGTCCCGTCCCCCACGCCCATGAGCACCGAGACGTCGTCCGTGCTCTCGTTCGCCGTCACCAGGTCGAGAGCCCCGTCTGCGTCGAGGTCCGCGATCGCCACCGAGAATGGAGCGTCACCCGCCGCGAAGGCCGCCGCCGCCCCGAAGGTCCCGTCCCCCGCGCCCAGGAGCACCGACACGTCGTCCGAGTCGATGTTCGCCGTCACCAGGTCGAGAGCCCCATCACCGTCCAGATCGGCGATCGCGACGGAGGCAGGATCGTCGCCGGCGGCAAAGGTCGTCTGTGAACCGAAACTCCCGCTCCCCAGGCCCAGGAGGACCGAAACGTCGTCGGTGAACTGATTCGCTGTGACGACGTCGAAGGCGCCGTCACCGTCGAGGTCAGCGATCGCGACGGCAACGGGATCGAGCCCGACCCCGAACGTCGCCTGCGCACCGAACGTCCCGTCTCCTGCGCCCAAGAGCACCGACACATCGGCCGAGATCAGATTCGCCGTCACCAGGTCGGGCACGCCGTCTCCGTCCAGATCCGCGATCGACGCGGCGAAGGGCCCGTCCCCGGCTCCGAAGGTCTCAACAGCTCCGAACGTCCCGTCCCCAGCACCCCAGAGCACCGATACGTCGTCCGTGCCCTCGTTCGCCGTCACCAGATCGACGTCGCCGTTCCCGTCCAGGTCCGCGATCGCCAGCGATCTCGGCAGGTCACCGGCCGCGAAGGCCACCGCCGCGCCGAAGGTCCCGTCCCCTGCGCCCAGCAGAACGGACACGTCGTCCGACGCGTAGTTCGCCGTCACCAGATCCAGCACACCGTCACCGTCCAGGTCGGCCAGCGCGACCGAGAACGGCTCGGTCCCGGCGGCGAATCCCGTCGCGGCGCCGAAGGTCCCGTCCCCCGCGCCCATCAGCACCGACACGTCGTTCGAGCCGAAGTTCGCCGTCACCAGGTCGAGGGCACCGTCACCGTCCAGGTCCGCGATCGCGACCGAGAAGGGCTCGGTACCCGTGGCGAAGGTCGTCGGCGTACCAAACGTCCCGTTCCCCACCCCCAGGAGCACCGACACGTCGTCCAACAGTTGGTTCGCCGTCACCAGGTCGAGAGCCCCGTCCCCGTTCACGTCGGCGATCGCCATCGATCTTGGCCGAGAGCCGGCTGCGACGGTCCAGTTCGCACCGAACGTCCCGTCCCCCACACCCAGGAGCACCGACACGCTGTTCGAGAAGAGGTCCGCCGTGACCAGGTCGAGGGCACCGTCCTCGTTCACATCGGCGATCGCGACCGATAGGGGGAGGGCGCCGGTCGAGTACGCCGCCGCCGCGCCGAAGGTCCCGTCCCCCGCGCCCGAGAGCACCGACAAGCCGTTCGGCATGCGGTTGGTCGCAACAAGGTCGAGAGTTCCGTTCCCGTCCAGGTCAGCGATCGCGATCGACCGCGGCTCGCCACCCGCCGCGAAGTTCGCTGCCGGGCGGAACGTCCCGTCCCCCGCGGCCATGAGCACCGACACGTCATCCGAGTCGACGTTCGCCGTCACCAGATCGAGGAGGCCGTCCCCATCCAGGTCGGCGGACGCCACCGACGTGGGCACGTCACCGGCGGACAGACGCAGCCCCGGGAACGACAGCTTCGGCGCCACGGGTCCACTGCCGCCGCTCCCACCCGAACAGCTGCTCAGCCCGGTCGAACCGATCACGAGGGGAGCGACGAAGAAGGCGAACCGAAGAAGCGTTGACATGAGGAACAGGTCTCGAGACCTGGAGGGGGGCCGCAAGGGTCCAGTCGCGTCGGGGCGCGCGTTGAAGGAGGCACCGACGTGACGACGACGCGGACGATAGCAACTGGTCGTGGAACGTGTTGACCACGGCCTCGGGGCGCGAGTGAACGTGCCGGACCCACGCGAGGGATCGAAGCCAATCCGAGCGATTCTTCGAGGGCCCCGACCGTCACAGCGCGTTCCCTCGGTGTCACGCCCTCGACGAAGCCTTGGTCCGCCGTCGTTCGCTCGGCCGAATCGTCGATCGCAGCCGGTGCGCGAACTGGCTCGAGGCAGACCGAGGCCGAAGCGTCGACCGCAGCCGACGTTCAACTCACGCCGTCGTCGCGCATCGCACTCGCCGGCTTCACCATCGCCTTGCCGTACTTCTTGCGCAACGCGTCCATCCCGGCCTGGGCCTTGGTCGCACGCTCGTCCTCGGGCGCGAGCAGCGGCTCGCCGAACAGTTCCGCCTGGCGCGGCGCGCGCACGTCCTCGAGCGCGCCCACCTGCACGCCCAACAGCCGCAGCGGACCCTGTGGCACGCGCTCGAGCAGGTCGCGCGCGGTGGCGAACAGACGCGGACCGAGGCTCGTCGGCTGACTCAGCGTGTGGCTGCGCGTGACGGTGCGGAAGTTCCAGTAGCGCGCCTTGATCGTCACCGTCCGTCCGCGCAGACCGCGCTCGCGCAGGGTGAACGCGACCGAGTCGCAGAACTCGTAGAGGAGCTTGCGCAGCTCGCCGCGATCGGAGACGTCCTCGGGGAACGTGCGCTCCATGCCGTGGCTCTTCTCCTGGCGGCCGGGCGTGACGCGCCTGGGATCGATGCCGTGCGCCAGGTCGTGGATCCACGCGCCGGTCGCACCGAACTCGTGCAGCACCTCGTCGCGGCCGCGGCTCGCCAACTGCTCGATACGTTCCACACCGAGCGCGGCCAGACGCTTGGCCGTGCGATCGCCCACGCCGAAGATCTTCGACACGGGCAATGGGTCGAGCACCTCGCGCACGCGGTCGGCGGTGATCACGACGAAGCCGTCGGGCTTCTCGAGGTCGGACGCGAGCTTGGCCACGAACTTGGTCGGCGCGATGCCGATCGACGCCACCATTCCGGTCTCGGACAGGATGTCGGCCTTGATCGCGCGGCCGATCGTCACCGCGTCACCGTGCAGCCGCTCGCAGCCGGCCACGTCGAGGAACGCCTCGTCGAGGGACAGCGGTTCGACGAGCGGCGTGTAGCTCGTGAAGATGCCCATGATCTGCCGCGAGACCGCCGTGTACTTCTCGAAGTCCGCGGGCAACAGCACGAGGTCCGGACACAGACTCTGGGCGCGCGCGGTGCTCATCGCCGAATGGACGCCGAAGCGTCGCGCCTCGTAGCTGGCGGCCGAGATCACGCCGCGGCGCGACGCCTCGCCCCCCACGCAGACCGGTCGGCCGGCCAGATGCGGTCGGTCGCGCAGTTCCACGGAGGCGTAGAACGCGTCCATGTCCACGTGGAGGATGGTGGGGATCCCGGCGGCCATGGGGCGATCATCGCCGAACCGCCCCCGTCCGTCGAGTTCGCCCGGGCAGGAGCGGAGCGCGGGCCGTGTGCCGCTATCCTGCGCGGCCCGCTCGCCGACGGATTCGCGCCCGCGTCCCTCGTCGGACCGCGCGCGAACGGCCGCAGCGCCCCTTCCCCACCGTCCACCGTGCGCTTCCACGACGTCCACATCGCCGGCCTCGCCCACCACCTGCCCGAGCAGGTCGTGCGGTCCGAGGAGCTCGAGACGCAGCTCGCGCCCCTCTACGACCGCCTGCGCCTGCGCGTCGGTCGGCTCGAGCTGATGAGCGGCGTGCGCGAGCGACGCCACGCGGCTCCCGGCACGCGCCCGTCGGACCTGGCGGCGACGGCCGGGCGCCTCGCGCTCGCCGATGCGGGCGTCGAGCCGGACGCGATCGGCTGCCTGGTGCACGCCTCGGTCTGCCGCGACTTCCTCGAGCCGGCCACCGCGTCCGTGGTGCACCGCGCCCTCGGCCTGCCCGCGACCGCACGCGCCTTCGACCTGTCGAACGCCTGCCTCGGATTCGTGGACGCGCTGACCGTCGTCGGCGCGATGGTCGACCGCGGCGACATCGAGTACGGCCTGGTCGTGGCGGGCGAGGACGGCGGCCCGCTGGTGCGGCGGACGATCCAGCACCTGCTCGAGACCGAGGGCGCGACCAAGGCGGATCTCAAGCGCGCCTTCGCCTCGTTGACCATCGGCTCTGGCGCGGCCGCGGCGGTGGTGTGCCGCTCGGAGCGCGCGCAAGCCGGCTCCCCACGGCTGCTCGGCGGCGCGGTCGGCGCGGACTCGAGCGCGGTCGAACTCTGCCAGGGCGACCAGGTGGACGGCGGCGCGCCTCTGATGGAGACCGACTCGGAAGCCCTGCTCGTGGCGGGTTGCGCGCTGGCCGCCCGCACCTGGCCGCGGCTGCTCGACGAGCTGGGCTGGAGCGCGAGCGACGTGGACAGGGTCATCACCCACCAGGTCGGCGTCGCGCACCGCCGGGCGCTCCTGGCCGCGCTCGAGATCGATGGCGGCATCGACTTCCCCACCGTCGAGTTCCTGGGCAACGTGGGCTCGGTGGCCCTGCCGGCGACCCTGGACCTGGCGCGGCGCGCGGGCTTCGTCGGGACCGGTCAGCGGGTGGCGCTGCTCGGGATCGGCTCGGGGCTCCAGTGCACGATGCTGGGCCTCGAGACCTGAGGCCGGCCGGGGGCCGTCGCCGCGCACCCGCTCGAAATCCGGCTCCCGGACGCAGGTCCCCCTTGATCCAGGCCTCTGGATGTGGCATTCAGGCGCATCAGATATCTGAGATGTCAGATATCCGCCACACCATGGCCTCCACACGCTCCCAGAACGGCTCCACGCGGGCCTCCCAGCGCTCCGCGGCGCCCGGACACGACCCGTCCGAGGACGGCGCCGTCGCCGCGACCGCCGCGACCGCCGCGGATTCGGCCGGTGACGAAGCGGCCCTACCGGCCCCCACCGACCCCGAACTGCTGGCCGAGCTGCCCACCTTCGAGCAGTTCTTCAAGACGTTCGGTTTCAAGCGCATGCAGGGGCGCGTCTGGGGACTGCTCGTGCTCTCGTCGCGACCGCTGTCGTGCCGCGAGATCTGCGACACGCTCGAGATCAGCCAGGGCGCGGCGTCCACGACCCTGTCGGAACTGACCGAGTGGGGCGCGATCCAGAGCACGTTCGACAGCGCGCGCCGCTGCCACCTGCACGCCCCCGTCGGCAACGCGCTGCAGATCGCCGCCACGATCCTGCGCCGCCGCGAACAGGTCGCGTTCCAGAGCTTCCGCCAGACGATCGGTCGCGCGCTCGAGATCATCACGCGCAAGCACGGCGACCGCGACCCGCGCGTCCTGACCCTGCGCTCGATCATCTCGGCCTGCGACATCGCCGACGCGATGATGAAGCTACTGGTGGGTGCGGTCGCGAACGCCCTCGGCGACGGGCAGAGCATCCTCAGCCGCGCCATCTCGGCCGCGTTCAAGGTCGGACTCGGCGAGCCCGGGAAACTGCTGACCCAGCTCGGACCCAACTCGCGCTCGGCCCTGGCGGAGAGCGCGGTGACGAGCGGCGTCGATGCAGAGCTCACGGCTGACCAGCTCGCCGAGGACCAGCTCGAAGGCAGCGACGGAACGACGAACGAGGACGGAGCGCCCCGCGCCTGATCGCCGCCATGACCCGCTCCAACGCCACGCTTCCCCGCGTCGTCATCACCGGCGTCGGCCTCACCAGCCCGAACGGCAACGACCTCGCGGAGTACCGCACGAGCTTGCTCACGGGCAGGAGCGGCGTGCGCCCGTACACGATTCGCTACTTCGGCGACACGCTCGCCGGCGTGTGCGACTTCGAAGCCACGCGCTACCAGTCGAAGAAGGAGATCCGCCGCGGCACGCGCGCCGGTTCGATCTCGGTCTGGTGCGCGCACGAAGCCCTGCGCGACGCCGGCATCGCGCGCGAGGACCTGGATCCCGCGCGCACGGGCATCTTCATCGGCACGACCGAGCACGGCAACGTCGAGACCGAGAACGAGGTCCACAACGTCAGCCAGTTCGACTACGACATGCGCTACTGGTCGCACCACCACAACCCGCGCACCGTGGCGAACAACCCGGCCGGAGAGGTGACGATCAACATGGGCATCACCGGCCCGGCCTACTGCCTGGGCGGCGCCTGCGCGGCTGGCAACCTCGGGATCATCCACGGCGTGCAGATGCTGCAGCTCGGCCGCGTCGACCGCGTGCTGGGCGGCGGCGTCTCCGAGTCGATCCACACCTTCGGCATCTTCGCGTCGTTCAACGCCCAGGGCGCCCTCGCGCGTCACGCGGACCCGACGAAGGCCAGCCGGCCGTTCGACATGGATCGCAACGGCATCGTGGTCAGCGAAGGCGGGTGCCTGTACGTGCTCGAACGCCTCGACGACGCCCTCGCGCGCGGAGCGAAGATCTACGGCGAGGTCATCGGCTACGCCGTGAACTCCGACGCCGACGACTTCGTGCTGCCGTCGTCCGTGGGCCAGAACGCGTGCATGCGCGCCGCCCTGGCCGACGCCTGCCTCGACGCCGACGGCATCGACATCGTGAACACCCACGCCACCTCGACGCCTCAGGGCGACGCGGTCGAGGCGAAGGCCGTCCAAGAGGTGTTCGGCGACGCGCAGGGTGTCAGCGTCAACAACACGAAGAGCTTCATCGGTCACGCGATGGGCGCCGCGGGCGCCCTCGAACTGGCCGGCAACCTGCCGTCGTTCGACGACGGCGTCGTCCACCCCACGATCAACGTCGACTCGCTCGACCCGGCCTGCGACGTGCGCGGTCTGGTCGTCAACGAGCCGCTCGACCGTGGGAACGTGAATCGCATCCTGAACATGTCGTTCGGGATGCTCGGCATCAACTCGGGTGTGGTCATCGAGCGCTTCGCTCACTGACTCGCCACCACTCACCGCTCCAAGCACCACTGCCATGACCCGCGACGAGATCGTCCTGGCCATCCAGGACATCATCCAGACCATCGCTCCCGACGAGGATCTTTCGAACCTCGATCACGCCGAGCGCCTGCGCGACCAGATCGAGCTCGACTCGATGGACTTCCTCGACATCGTCATGGAGCTGCGCAAGCTCTACGGCGTGCAGATCCCCGAGGAGGACTACAAAGAACTGGCCTCGATGGACGGCTGCGTGAACTACCTCGAGCCGCACCTCGCGGACAAGGAACTGCACTGCGCGAGCAACGCCTGATCGAATCGCTCCGGGTCGCTCGCGAAGCGGTCGGCCGAACGGAGAACCCGACGTCGTGAGCGCCAACCAAGACGCCCCTCGCACGGCTCCGGCCGAGCGCTACGACGCCCTGGTGATCGGAGCCGGACTGAGCGGACTCGCCGCCGGCATCCGGATCGCGATGTACGGCAAGCGCGTGGCCGTCCTGGAGAAGCACTATCTCTGGGGCGGCCTCAACTCGTTCTACAAGCGCGGCGGACGGCTGTTCGACACGGGGCTGCACGCTCTCACGAACTACGTGGACCGGCGCGTCTCGGGCAAGCCGCTCACGCGCGTGGTGCGGCAGCTGCGCATCGGCTACGACGACCTCGATCTCGCGCCGCAATCCCACTCGACCGTGGTCTCGGACGGCGCCGTGCTGCGCTTCTCGAACCAGGTCGACGAAATGATCGAGAACGCGGGTGCGTTGGCGCCGAGCAAGAAGGACCGCTTCGTCGCGCTGGTGGAGGACCTTTCCGCGCGACGCCTCGGCGAGGAGGAGGAGCCCGAGCGCTCTGCCCGTGCGGAACTCATGGACCGGCTCGGCGACGAACTGTTGGTCGACCTGCTCCTGATCCCCTGCTGCTACTACGGCAGCGCGCGGGAGAACGACGTGGACTGGGACCAGTTCGTGATCCTGTTCCACTCGATCTTCCTCGAGGGTCTGGCGATGCCGCGCCAGGGGATCCGCCCGCTGCTCGACCTGTTCAAGAGCCGCCTCGAGGAGACCGGCGGCGAGTTGCGACGCCACAGCGAGGTCGTGCGCGTGCTCGCCCAGGACGGCCGGGCCACGGGTGTCGAACTGGCGGACGGCACGCAACTGTTGGCCGACACGATCCTCTCGTCGGCCGGGCGCGTCGAGACGAACCGCCTGATCGACCCCGAGCGCCCCGAGGACCCGGTGCGCTCGCCGCGCGGCCGCTTGTCCTTCGTGGAGACGATCAGCGTGCTCGACACGGACCCGCGCGCGATGACCGGCGGACACCCGGACTGCACGTCGTCCGGCGTCGTCTTCTTCTCGAACAGCCGGCCGTTCCGCTACGAGCGACCGGACGCGGCCGTGGACCTGTCGTCGGGCGTCATCTCGATGACCCAGAACTTCCCCGGCGCCCACGCGGACAAGGAACCGGTCTTCCGCGTCACCTGCCTCGCGAACCACGGGCGCTGGACCGGGATCGACGGCGAGACCTACGACGCGATGAAGCGCGAGTGGAGCGACGGCGCGCTCGCGGCCGCCACCGCGTTCTGCCCCGACGTGCGCCCGCACGAGGTCTTCCGCGACGTCTTCACCCCCACCACGATCACGCGCTACACCGGGCACCACGAAGGCACGGTGTACGGCAGTCCGAGGAAGGTCCGCGACGGACGCACGGAGCTGGACGGACTGTTCCTGATCGGCACGGACCAGGGCTACCTCGGCATCGTCGGTGCGGCGATGAGCGGCATCTCGATGGCCAACCTGCACGTGCTGGCCGCGTCGAACTGAGCGCGAGGACGGCCGCGACACGCTGCGGCAGCCAACGAACCACCATGAGCGACACGAACGAGATCATCCCCCAGAAGCGCTACTTCAAGGGCTCCACCGACGGCAAGCGGCCGCTCCACCACGACCCGCTCGGCAAGGCGCGATCGGACTACGACCTGATCGTGATCGGCAGCGGCCTCGCGGGCCTGACGGCGGCGAACGTGCTCGGCCGCGCAGGGCACAGGGTGGCTCTGCTCGAACAGCACTACAACTTCGGCGGCCTCGCGACCTGGTTCAAGCGCCGCGGCGGGCACGTGTTCGACATCTCGCTGCACGGCTTCCCGATCGGGATGAAGAAGACGTGCCGCAAGTACTGGACGCAGGCGATCGCCGACTCGATCGTGCAACTGGACGGCGTGCGCTTCGACAACCCGCAGTTCAGCTTCGACACGACGTTCACGCGCGAGGACTTCACGGACAAGCTCGTCGACGTCTTCGGGCTCGAACGCGCGCAGGTCGAGGGCTTCTTCGACGCGCTGCGCAAGATGGACTTCTTCGACCCGTCCGACGAGACGACGGGCGAGCTGTTCGAGCGCTTCTTCCCCGGTCGCAACGACGTCCACCGCCTGCTGATGGAGCCCATCAGCTACGCGAACGGCTCGACGCTCGACGATCCGGCGATCACCTACGGCATCGTCTTCTCGAACTTCATGAGCAAGGGCGTGTACACCTTCACCGGTGGCACGGACCAGCTGATCAAGGCCATGAAGGCCGAACTCGTGAAGAACGGCGTCGACCTGTTCAACTCGGTCGAGGTCGAACGGATCGTCGTCGACCAGAGCCCCATGGGCGAGCGGCGCGTTCGCGGCGTGATGGCGAACGGCCGCTTCATCGCCGCCAAGGCCGTCCTCTCGAACGCGAACATCCGCTCGACCATCACGGACCTCGTCGGCCCCGAGCACTTCGAGTCGGACTTCCTCGAGCGCGCGCGGGCCGTGCGCCTGAACACGTCGAGCTGCCAGGTCTACATGGGCCTGCGCGAAGGCACCGAGATCCCGTTCATCACCGACCTCTTGTTCACGTCGACGCGGCCGACCTTCACGAGCGAAGCCCTGTGCGACTTCCACGGCGAGAGCCGCACCTTCTCGTTCTACTACCCGAAGGTCCGCCCGCACGCGGCGCCGCGTTACGCCATCGTCTCGTCGACCAACGCGCGCTTCGAGGACTGGAAGGACTTCGACCGCGCGGCCTACGAGGTCGAGAAGAGCAAGCTCGAGCGCGACACCCTGGCCTCTCTCGAGCGCTACGTGCCGGGCGTGGCCGAGAAGATCGAGCACGTCGAGACCGCCACGCCGCGCACCTTCGCCTTCTACACCGAGCACCCCGCCGGCACGTCGTTCGGCACCAAGTTCGAGGGCCTGCCGATCTCGGCCGAACTGCCCGATCAGGTGGGCGGACTGTTCCATGCGGGCTCGGTCGGCATCATCATGTCCGGCTGGCTCGGCGCGGCGAACTACGGCGCGATCAGCGCCAACAAGGTCGACGCCTTCCTGCACGCGCTCGCCCACGAAGCGGCCTCCGAAGCCGCCCAGAGCTGACCCCACCCGCGCCCGCCGACCATGACCACGAACCTCCCCACGCGCCTCGACCGCACAGGCATCGAAGCCGCCATCCCCCACCGCCCGCCGTTCCTGTTGGTCGACGCCATCGACGCGATCGAGGAGAACGCGATCGAGGGTCGCTGGCGCCCCGCCGCCGACGCGTTCTGGTTCCAGGGCCACTACCCGAGCGAACCCGTCACACCCGGCGTCCTTCTGACCGAGCACGCGCTGCAGACCGCCGCCGTGCTGGTCTCGCTGCGCCTCGCGGGTTTCGGCGAGGAGGACGGCATCCCGGTGCTGAGCAAGCTCGGCGGTGCGCGCTTCCGCCGCATCGTCCGGCCCGAGGAAGAGGTCACGACGCGCGTCGAGGTCACCGAACGCGTCGGCCCGGCCTGGTTCATGAAGGCCAAGCTGCGCTGCGACGGACAGCGCGTGGCCGAGATCGAGTTCGTGTTGACCGCCACGGCCGCCGCCGCCCGCGCCGCGGGTTCCTGAACGCGCCATGGGCACCGACTTCCTGAAGCTGACCGGCAAGCGCGTCGTCGTGGCCGGCGTCGCCAACAAGCGCAGCGTGGGCTTCCACGTGGCGCGCGGTCTGGTGGAAGCCGGCTGCGAGCCGATCTACATCGTGCGCACGGACGCACGCCGCGACGAGTTGATCGCGAAGCTCCCGCGCCTCGCAGGCACCGACGCGCCGGCGGTGTACGTGCTCGACGTGGAGGACGAGGCCGCGATCGGCCCCGTCTGCGCCCGGATCGGCGCCGAGCACGGTCCCCTGGCCGGCCTCGTGCACTCGATCGCCTTCGCGAACTACGAGAACGGGATGGTGCCCTTCCACGAGACGGGGCGCGCCGACTTCCTGCAAGCCGTGCAGATCTCCGCGTTCAGCCTGGTCGAGCTCTCGCGGGCGCTGAAGCCCCACTTCGAGGACGACGCCAGCGTGGTCACGATCTCGATCTCGACCACGCGCATGGCGTCGGAGAACTACGGCTACATGGCGCCGGTGAAGGCCGCGCTCGACTCGTCGATCGCCTTCCTCGCCAAGAGCTTCAGCGCCGACAGCCGCGTGCGTTTCAACGCGGTCCGCGCGGGACTCCTGAAGACCTCGTCCTCGGCCGGCATCCCCGGTTACCTCGACAGCTACCTGTTCGCGGAGATGAGCATCCTGCGCAAGGCAGCCCTCGAGACGCGCGAGGTGGCGGATACGGCGCTCTTCCTGCTCAGTCCGCGCTCGTCCGGCATCAACGGCCAGGGCCTGGTCGTCGACGCCGGGATGGAGCTCAACTACTTCGACAAGTCGATCGTCGCAGGGGCGACGCGGCCGTCGTGAACGCGCCTGCCAGGAACGAGGCGAACGGCCTGCACGCGCTGGTCCTCGCGGCCGGTTGGAGCGAGCCGACGTGGCGCGATCAGGCCGCGCGCGAACGCCTGCGCGGACTCTCGCGGCGCGCCTTGACCCAGCTGTGCCTGGACGCCGGCTGCTCGCCGGGGCCGTTCGAGAAGGACGAGCGCGGCGCACCGCTGCCGATCGCGGACGAGCGCGACAGGACGGCCGCGCCCGTGCGCTGGGGCGTGTCGCACTCAGGAGGCTTCGCCGCGGCGGTCGTCGGTCGCGTCGCGCGCGTCGGCATCGACGTGGAACCGGCCGGTCGCGTGCCGTCGGAGCACGTGCGCGGCCGCCTCGCGAGCCTGGGCGCGAGCGCGACGACCGACGAGGAGTTCCTCGCGACCTGGTGCCGCGTCGAGGCCGCGCTGAAGAGTTTCGGCCTGGGGCTGAGCAACATCGCGCGCGTGCGCATCGACGACCGACTGATCCACGTCGGCGAGGCGGCGACCATGACGCGCGTCTTCGAGGTCGCTGGCGCGGTGATCGCAGTGGCCGGCGGCGGCGTGTGCACGATGCCCGCGCCGAACGTCGTGCGCGTGACGGAGGCGGTGGCGTGAGCGAACTCCTCTCGCCCCGCAAGGCCGCGCTGCGCAGCGAACTCGAGCCGCTCTACGACTTCGCGCCCCACGTGCTGCGCGCCCACCACGGCGGAGCCAACGGCGCGCGCGTGCACTTCGTCGACGAAGGGCCGCGCTCCGAGGAAGCCGTCGTCTTCCAGCACGGCAACCCGACCTGGTCGTTCGCCTGGCGCCGCGCTCTCGCGGCTCTGCGCGACCGGCGCCGCGTCGTGGCCGTCGACATGCTGGGCTGCGGTCTCTCGGACGTGCCGCGCACTTTCGAGTACCGACTCGCGAACCACGTCGCGACGCTCGAGTCCGTGATCGAGTCGCTCGGGCTCGAGCGCGTCCACCTGGTCCTGCACGACTGGGGCGGCGCGATCGGCATGGGCTACGCGCGTCGGCACCCCGAGAAGATCGCCTCGATCACCGCGCTCAACACCGCGGCCTTCGGTGGCGGACGCATGCCGCGCCGCATCGCCCTGTGCCGCACGCCGGTCCTCGGCGAGTTCGGCATGCGCACCTTCGGTCTGTTCGAGAAGCCCGCGGTGCGCATGGCGGTGCGGAAGGTGAAGTTGACGGGACTCGTCCGCCGCGGCTACCTGGGCCCCTACGCCTCGTCGGCCGAGCGCCTCGCCGTGGCGCGCTTCGTCCAGGACATCCCGACGCGACCGAACCACCCCTCGTGGGACGAACTGGCGCGAACGGGCGACGCGGTGGCTTCGTTCGCCCATCTGCCCACGCAGCTCCTGTGGGGCGAGCGCGACTTCTGCTTCACGCCGGCCTTCCGCGAGCAGTGGCTCGAACGCCTCCCCCACGCGGAGGTCCACACGTTCGAAGAGGCCGGGCACTACCTGTTCGAGGACGAGCCGGAGGCCTTCGTCGAGCGGCTCACGGCGTTCCTCGATCGCGTCGACGGCGGTGTGCAACAGCGTGACGTGCAGCGCCGCGACGTTCAGCGCGACGCCGCCGAGCCGGTCGACCCGCGCCGCGACGCCACCCAGGACGGCGGAGCCCTCGCCCGTGGTTGAGTCGACGGCTCGCGAGCGGCGCACCACGGCCAGCGACCGGGTCAACGTCGCGCTGCGCCTCGATCGTTTCGCCGCGACGGCGCCCGAGCGCCTGGCGGTGCGCACCGCACGCCCGGGCTCGCGCGTCGAGTTCGACGACGTCACGTTCGGCGCGATCGCCGCGCGCAGCCGTCGCATCGCTTCGGGACTGCTGGCGTCGGGCCTCGAGCCGGGCGCCCGCGTGTGCCTGTTCGTGCGCCCCGGCGCGGATCTGGTCGCTTGCACCTACGGCCTCCTGCGCGCCGGCCTGGTGCCGGTCCTGATCGATCCGGGCATGGGCCGCGGCGCGCTGCTCGCCTGCGTCGCGAAGGTGCGCGCCGCCGCGTTGGTCGGGATCGCGCGTGCGCACCTGGCGGCACGACTGTTCCCGAAGAACTTCGAGACGGCCGACCTGCGCGTGGTCGTCGGCGACAGGGCGCACCGCGGTGCCGTGACGCTCGCCGCGATCGAGGCGCGCGGCACGGACGCGTTCGAAGGCTGCGACACGCGCGGCCAAGACCAAGCGGCGGTGCTGTTCACCAGCGGCTCGACGGGACCGCCGAAGGGCGTCGTCTACACGCACGCGATCTTCGAGGCCCAGGTGCGCCAGCTCGAGGCCCTGTACGGCTTCCGCGCCGGCGAGGTCGACGTGGCCTGCTTCCCACTGTTCGCGCTGTTCGACAACGCGCTGGGCATGACGAGCGTGTTCCCCGACATGGATCCGTCGCGGCCGGCGCGCTGTCGACCCGAACGAATCGTCGACGCGATCGAACGCAGCGGCGCCACGAGCGCGTTCGCCTCGCCCGCGGTCTGGAAACGGATCGTGCCGTTCTGCGAGAGGCGCGGCCGCGGCCTTCCGACCCTGCGCCGCGCTCTCACCGCCGGCGCCCCGATCCCGCCCACACTCGTCGAACGCCTGGTCGCGCTCCTGCCCGACGGCGGCCGCGCCTACACGCCCTACGGCGCGACGGAGTGCCTCCCGGTCGCCAACGTGAGCGACACGGAGATCCTCGACGCCAGCGCCCGACGCGCGACGGACTCGGGCGCCGGCAACCTGGTCGGACACCTCGCGCCCGACACCTGTGTGCGCATCGCTCGCATCCAGGACGGACCGGTCGCAGCCTTCGATCCGAGCCTCGAAGTGCCGCGCGGCGAGATCGGCGAGGTCTGGGCGCGCGCTGAGGTCGCCACGCCGGGCTACCAGTTCGACGACACGGCGACGGCCGCCTCGAAGGTCTCGACCGACGAACCGGGGCCCGGTCCCGGCTACTACCACCGCATGGGCGACCTCGGCTACCTGGACGAATCGGGGCGCCTGTGGTTCTGCGGGCGTTTGGGGCACCGCCTGCGCACGCGCTCGGGCGACGTGGCCTGCGTCCCCATCGAGAACCTCTTCGCCGGGCATCCGAGCGTCGCGCGCTGTGCCCTCGTCGGCGTCGGCCCGATCGGCGAGCAGCGGCCGGTCCTGGTCGTCGAACCGCCGCGCACCAGTGCGCTCCTGCCGCGCGCGTTCGAGCGCACGCGACGCGCCGCGCTCGAACGCTCGATCCTCGAGTACGGACTCGCACGCTCGCCCAGCGCTGCGCTCGTCAAGCACGTGCTGTTCCATCCGAGCTTCCCGGTGGACCCGCGCCACAACGCGAAGATCCACCGCGAAGAACTGCGCGCCTGGGCGGAGCGGATCCGACCGTGAGCGAGACTCCGACCGACGGGCGCGCGGATGACGCCCTGCTCGAGCGCGAACGCGCTCACTTCGGCGATCTCGACGCACGCCTCGGGCGCGTGGTCGTGACCGGCGGCGGCGGGTTCCTCGGTGAGCGCATCGTCGCCCTCCTGCGCGACCTGGGCGTGAACGAGGTGACCGCCGTGGGCCGGCGTCGCTACGAGCGTGTGCTCGAACTCGGCGCGAACTCGGTCGTGGCGGACGTGGCCGACGGGGCGGCGCTTGCCCGCGCACTCGCGGGTGCCGACACGGTCATCCACACCGCGGCCCTCGCCGGAGTCTTCGGACCCGAGGCCGACTTCCACCGGGCGAACGTCGTCGGGACGCGCAACGTGCTCGCCGCGTGCAGCGAACACGCCATCGGGCGCCTGGTCCTGACCTCGAGCCCGAGCGTCGTGTTCGACGGCACCGACCACGTGGACGCGTCGAACGACCTGCCTTATCCCGCGCGCTATCTGGCCGCCTATCCGCGGACGAAGGCGGAGGCGGAGCGGCTGGTGCTCGCGGCCAACGGTCCACGGCTCGCGACCGTCGCGCTGCGCCCGCACCTGATCTTCGGTCCACGCGATCCGCACCTCGTGCCGCGCCTGATGAAACGCGCGCGCGCGGGTCGGTTGCGGCGCGTGGGGAGCGGTGCGAATCGCGTGAGCCTGACGTTCGTGGACAACGCAGCCTGGGCACACATCGACGCGGCGGCGCAGCTGCACCCGGGCGCCGCGCACGGTGGCCGCGCCTACTTCGTCAACCAGTCGGAACCCGTGGCCGTGTGGGACTGGATCGACCGCGTGCTCGCAGGCGTCGGCGCACCTGCCGCCGGCCGCGCGGTCCCCGGTCGCACGGCCTACGCGGCGGGCGCGGTCTGCGAAGGCCTGTGGCGCGTGCTGCCACTGCGCGGCGAACCGCCGATGACGCGCTTCGTCGCGCAGCAACTCGCACTCGAGCACACCTACTCGCTCGCACCCGCGCGGCGCGACTTCGGCTACCGCGAGCGCGTCGATCTGGACGAGGCGACCGCGCGCACGATCGCTGCGTTCGCGCGCTGACCCGGCGCCGCCGTGCGGTTCACTGCGTGTAGCCGAGCACGCGCAGGCGTTGCCGCGCGCGCGGTGGCAGCGGCGCCGTCCCGGCCCGGTGCACCCGCGCCGTGTCCTCTGCCTGCTGGACCATGCTCGCGTAGACCGAGTCGAGGCGGTCGACCACGATCGACTCGAGCTCGACGGGCTCGAGCAGCCCGGGATCGGCGAAGGCGTCGTAGTAGGTCCGTCCGCGCTCGTCCGGTCGCTCCAGGACGACGTAGCGAATCCAGGCGACGCCGAGTTCACCCGTCGCGGGCGACTGGATCGGAACGATTTCGAGCCCGTCGCGCACGCCGCGAACCGTGAGCAGATCCCCGAGCGAGGGCTCCATCGCGGGCACGGGCTGCAGACCGCAGAGTTCGAGCACGGTGGCCGGGACCGTCAACGTGGAGGTCGCCGACATCAGGATTCCGGGCGTCACACCGGGCCCCGAGATCGCGAGCGGAACGCGCACGGTCGCCCCGCTCAAGCCGTGATCCACGCCGAACCTTCCTTCGTCGCCGAGCGCGAGGCCGTGCCCCGAAGTCAGTACGACCAAGCTGTCGGCGAAGCTGCGGTGGTCGGACCACACGTCGAAGATCTCTCCGACCTGGGCGTCGACCAGGGCCAGATTCTCGTCGTACAGATCGCGCAACCAGGCGATGTCGTCGTCCGTCATGCCGTCGTAGGGTTCGAGGAAGCCCTCGGCGAGCTCGGCGAACTCGCGTCCCTTCGGATTGCCCTCGAAGCCCTCGAGCGCCTCTTGGCGTTCGCGGAAGCGTCCACCGCGCTCGGGGTCCGTGCCGGGTGCTTCGGTGTAGCGACCACGGAACTGGACACCGTACCGGTCGCGGGGCGGGAGGAACGGCGGGTGGGCCCCGTAGCTGTGGACGATCACGCAGATCGGCGCGTCGGAGTCGGCACTCGTGAGCACGGACTCGAGCGCCTGGGTGCTGCCCTCCAGACCGCCGGTGGGCACGACGAGATCGATGCCCTGGAAGAGGCCCGCTCCGTCGAGGATCTGTCCGGACTCGTGGACGAGCACCGTCCTCCAGCCCGCCGACTGGAGGACCTCGGGGAACGTGCGCACCTCGTCCGCAAGGACCGAGAGTTCTTCGCCCACGACGTTGCGCACTCCGTGGACCAGCGGGGCGAGACCACTCGAGAGGCTCGCGAAGCTCGGGGCCGAGTGCGGCGACGGCGAGAACGACAGAACGGCGTTCAGGCCCGAGCGCGCGATGCCGTCGATCATCGGCGTCAGGTCGCGCTCGTCCTCCCGCCGCATCGCTCCGCCCATCCGGTCCGCGCGCAGGGAGTCGAGCACGAGGACGAGAACGTCGGGTCGGGGGGCGGACGGCGCGGACGGCGCGGTCGGAGCGACCACTGCGGGCGCGCTCTCGTCGGCGGGCGCGGCGCGCGGCGTCTCGGGGCCGTCCGAACAGCCCACAAGGGTGCCGGCGAGGGCCGAGACGAGACCGAGGAGAACGAGTGCGGGAACGGCGGCAGCGGTCCTTCGGGCGGACGGGGAGAGAATCGGGGACACGCGGACGGGATGGGTTCGGGGCGGCGCGAGCCTCGTTCGGACTCTAGTCCACGGGATCGACCCGGCGACCACTTCGGCGCGGACAAAGAGGTCGACGTCCGTTCGAGGGCGCACGTTCAGGGGGGGGTGTGGATCCTCGGCCGGCTCCGCCCCATCCCTGTACCGTCCTCGCTCGTCGGAGATGGATTCAGGGGCTGCGAGGTGCCGAGGTGGGTCGCGACGCGGCGCGGACGAGCTCGTCGCAAGCGAAGTGGCGGGCCGGGAGTCCGCGCGTCACCCCGCTCACACGCCTGCAGCCCTCTCCAGCGGCCCTCCTGGCCCCGGATCTCCCGGTTCCTCACCGACGAAGGATCGAAGGACCGCGGGGTGGGCCCGGGTGGCGTTGCCGGCGCGCCGGGGCACCATAGGCACCGCGTTCGCCCCGCCCCGCACCCGGCGCCACCACCATGCTCCGACTCCTCCTGCTCGTCGCCCTCGCCCTCTCGTCGATCGCCCCTGCTTCGGCCCACGCGCGGACGGGCGTCGGGTCGAACCCCGCGGCGGCGGCGGTCGCGATCGCCGACCAGGACGACCGCGACCTGGTGGTGCTCGTCTCGGGCGAAGAGCTCCGCGGGCGCGTCGCGCGGGCCTTCTCGACGGACGAGATCGTGCTGGTCCAGGGCGGCAAGCGGCGCACGATCGACCGCGCCGACGTGGCCTCCACGAGCACGGTCGCCAAGCGGCTCGCCGAGTGGTTGGAGCTGGTCGGTCCCGGACTCACGGTCGAGCGCGAGTGGGAGCTCGTGGAGCTCGCGACGGCGGCGCGACTCGACCACATGGCGAGACTCCAGGCCTACCGCGTGCTCTTGACAGACCCCGACCACGAGGCCGCGCACGCCTTCCTGGACCACAGCGGCAAGCCCGGGCGGTGGCGGTGGCGACTGGACGGCAAGCTCGTCAGCTTCGAGAAGTTCGAGAAGACGATCCTGTCGCGCAAGTCGCCGCTCGTCCTTCGCACCGAACACCACGAGGTGCGCTGCGACGCCGGGCTGCGTCGCGCGGTCGAGACGGCGTTCGACCTCGAGCGTCTGTACGCCACGTGGATGGACGAGATCGGCAGCCGCGTCGACGCTCTGGAAGTGCTCGAGCCGATGATCGCGCGCGTGCACGGGCAACACGACGACTTCCGCCCCCTCTCGAGCCTCGGACACCCCTACTACGATCCCGGCCATCTACTCGGGTCGACGAACAGCTACGACAACGCGTTCTACACCTGGTTCGAGCCGACCGGTGAACGGCCCGAACGGCTGATCGACCTGGCCGTTCAGCAGCTAATCTACAGCACCGTGCTCGGCGACGTGCTGCGCACCATCCAACGCGACACGAGCGCCTACCGCGAGGCGGCGTGTCTCGAGGTCGGGCTCGGCGACTGGTACGAGCGGCGCTGGGAAGGCGCGCCGGCGTTCGGGCGCGCGGGGGCCTGGCGGCCGGACCACGCGGCGGCGGAACTCGCGCGGCGCCGAGCGAACTCCGAGCCCTTGGCGAGCGCGCGTCACGAGCTGACGAACCTGATCCACATCTCGTGGGATCGGCTGGTGAACGTCGGACGGGACAACGAGGTGCTGTGGGCCAAGTGCCGCACGTTCGTGGCCTTCCTGATGGAGAACGGCGCGGTCCTGCCCAGCGGCGGACCGGCCGACACGAAGGACGCCGTGCTGGAACTTCTGCGGTCGATCTACGGCGTCCCGACGGGCAACTCGAGCACGAACTGGGACCGCGTCCTGGCGGTCGTTCCGATCGAAGAGCTCGAAACGGCGTGGAAGCGCTGGCTCGCGCTCCTGCCCTGACTCCGGTCGAACGTCCCGACGCGCGGCCTCGGCGCGGACGGCGTCACTTGTAGCCCAGTGCCTCGAGCTGGCGCAGCCGTTCGGACTCCGCTCCGGCATCGGTCGCCGTGACCGGAAAGCGCTCGGCGAGGACGCGGCTCGCGGCGCGCACGGCTTCGATCCGAGCGCGCCAGTCCCGCACGCTGTCGGGACGCGCCGCACCGATGTCGCTTCGCTGCAAGGGGTCGTCGCGGCGATCGAAGAGCTGCTCCAGGGCCGCGCTCCCGTCCCGCCGCAGGACGAAGTGCTCGTTCGCGTCGATTCCGGCGTCGTAGGAACGCCCGCTCTCGCGCAGGAAGAGCTGTGGATACACCGGAGCCGGCACGGTGGGCCCGCTGGCCCCGAGGCCCGCGAAAGCCGGTTCCATGTCGGCGGTCGAGTCCACGTCGAGCAGCTCGAGCAGCGTCGCGGACAGCCCCACGAGACCGACGGGCTCGTCGACGACGGCCGGCTCGAGCCCGGGCCCGGCCACGATCAACGGCACGTGCGTCAGCTCGCGGTAGAGGCCTTCGTGGTGACCGAAGGCACCGTGCTCGTAGAACGCCTCGCCGTGGTCGGAGAAGACCACGACCAGCGTGTTGTCGAGGTCGCGGTGGCTGCCCCAGACCTCGAGCAGCGTCCCGAACAGGTAGTCGGTGTAGCGCACGTTCTCGTCGTAGAGGTCGCTCAGGAACGCGATGTCGTCCGCGCTCGGCTCCGCCACCGCCTCGAACTGGGGCGCTCCGATCTTCGCTCCGCGCGGCGCGTCGAGCAGCGCTTCGGTCGCGGCGCGCATCGGTCCCTGGTACGCGCGATCGGTGTAGACGCCGTAGAACGGCTCCATCCCCACCTGGCGCGGCGGCAGGTACGGCGCGTGCGGTTCGTAGGTGTGCAGGAACACGAACTGCGGCGCATCGCGGTCCTCGCCGGCCAGGTAGCCGTCGAGCGCGGCGATGCGGCCCCCGAAGCTGTCGTGCACGAAGTCGGTGTGGTCGAACCCGCGCGCGATGCCGATCTCGGGCAACAGCTGGCCCTCTTGGGTGATCGCCGCCGTCCGCCAGCCCGCCTCGGCAACCAGGCTCGCGAGCGTCGGAACGCCGTCCGACAGGGCCAGCACGTTGGGGTTCGAGAGCCCGCGATTGAACACGCCGTGGGCGAAGGGCAGGAGGCCGGTCAGGATCGAGACGTGACTCGGTGCGGTGTGCGCGCTGGGTGCGATCGCGTCGGCGAAGCGCACCCCGCGCGCCGCCAGCGCGTCGAGGTTGGGCGTGGTGCGCCGCGTGTGGCCGTAGCTCGACAACCGGTCCGCGCGCAGCGTGTCGAGACTCACGAGCAGCACGTCGGGCATCGACGCCGGGTCGCGCCCGTCCGAGCACGAGCACAGCGCGACCGCGGCCAGCGCCGCGAGCTGGAGCGCGCGCCCCTTCATCGGTCGTCCTCGCCGTCGCCCCCGGTGTACCCGAGCTCGGCCAGCCGCTTCTGCAGGTCGTCGTCGTCCCCCATGGCGCGCACGCTCGGTGGCAGCTCCTGCGCGAAGGCCCGGTCGGCCAGCATGCGAGCGGCCAGACGCTTGCGCAGCGCAACGGCCTCGGGCGGTACGTCCTCGAAGCGGGTGCGTCCCGACGGGTCGCGAGCGAGGTCGAAGTGCTCGGCGCGCCGTTGTTCCTCGCGCTCGAAGACGATCGTCTGCAGACCTGCGATCGCGGCGGAGAAGGACCGCTTTCGACCGAAGGCGTCCTGGGTGAAGGCGGGGACGCCGAGGTCGCTGGGACTCGGCCCCATGAGTGGAAGGAGCGAGGGCTGCGCGACGGGCAGCGGCGGAAGGCCGACGAGCTCGAGCAGCGTGGCGGGCACCGAGGTGAGACCGACCGGGTCGTCCACGACGCGCGGCTCCACCCCGGGACCGGTCACGATCAGCGGCACGCTCGCGAGTTCCTGCCAGACGCCCGAGCGGTGGCCCAGCGCACCGTTGCGCTCGCCCAACTGCTCGCCGTGGTCGGACACCAGCACGATCAGGGTCCTCTCGATGTCGCGGTGCCGGGCCCACAGTTCGAACAGCCGCCCGAGCAGGTGGTCGGTGTAGGCCACGTTCTCCTCGTAGAGCCCGCGCAGGTACTCCGCCTCGTCCTCCGCGAGAGGTCCTTTCACGTCGAGGAAGACTCCGGCCTTCTCGGCGGCGTTCGGATCGTCGATCAGCGCGCGGTAGCGACTGGCGAAGAGGCCCTTCGCATCGGGATCGGTGTAGCGTCCGCGAAAGACGTGTCCGTCGAACTCGCGCGGCGGGAGGTACGGCGCGTGCGGTTCGTAGGTGTGGAAGAAGGCGAAGAGGGGCTCGTTCGGATCCTCGGTCGCCACGACCTCGTCGAAGACCTCGAGACCGTCGAGGAAGGTCGTGCTCTTGAAGTGGTGGAAGTCGCTGCCGAGCGCGATGCCCATGGCCGGCCGGAGCTGACCGCGCCCCCCCACCATCACCACGCGCCAGCCGGCGTCCGAGAACACGGATCCGAGCGTCGGGATCCCTTCGTTCAGGTTGCTGGTCGACGTGGAGGAGGTCGATGCGTTCGGTATCCCGTGCGCCAGCGGCAACAGTCCCGTGAACAGGGACATGTGGCTCGGGGCCGTGTGCGGCGACGGCGCGTAGCAGTTGGAGAAGCGCACGCCACGCGCAGCCAACGCGTCGATGAAGGGCGTCGTGTCGCGCGGGTTGCCGTAGCACGACAACGCGTCCGCGCGCAGCGTGTCGAGGCTGATCAGGAGCACGTCGGGCCGATCGGCCCCGCTCCCGGCGGACTCCGCGTCCGTTCGCGCGTTCGCACCGGGCGCGCGGTCCGCGGCGTCGTTCGTCCCGGTCGCCTGCGGTGCGACGTCCGGCGTCACCACCGCCCGACCGCCCTCGCCACCACCGTCCTCGCCACCACAGGCGGCGAGGACGACGAGGGCGATGGCGCACCAGGGCCGCCGCAGCGCGCGGGCGGATCTCACGTGTCGAGGGCCGGCACTTCGAGACTGCGCCTGGACCGCAGATCGCGCACCACTTCGAGCACGCGCTCGAAGGGCACGACGGCCTGGTCCCGGGTTCCGCGGCGACGCACCGCGCAGGTGCCGTCGGCCTCCTCGCGCTCGCCGACGACGAGCATGTAGGGAACCTGACGTTCCTGGGCCTGCTTGATGCGCTTGTTCATGTGGCTCGGATCGTCCATGCAGTCGACGCGGAAGTGCTCGGCCTCGAGCTTCGCGGCCAGGCTGCGCGCGTAGTCGGCGTGTTCCTCGCGGATCGGGATGACCGCGATCTGCTCGGGCGCCAGCCAGAACGGGAAACGTCCGGCGAAGTGCTCGATCAGGCCACCGACGAAGCGCTCCAGGCTGCCGAGGACCGCGCGGTGGATCATGATCGGACGCTTCTTCTGTCCGTCCGAGTCCGTGTACTCGAGGTCGAACCTCTCGGGCAGGTTGAAGTCGCACTGCACCGTCGAGTTCTGCCACTCGCGACCGATCGCGTCCTTCACCTTGAAGTCGATCTTCGGCCCGTAGAAGGCGCCGCCGCCGTCGTCGAGTTCGAGCGGGATCCCGGCCAACTTCGCGCCTTCACCGAGCGCAGCCGTGGCCGCTTTCCAGATCGCGTCCTCGCCGATGCTCTTCTCGACGGGGCGCGTCGCCAGGTACGCGGTGTAGTCGAAACCGAACGTCGTCAGCATCAGCTTGACCAGATCGAGCACACCGGCGATCTCGCCCGCGAGCTGGTCCGGCGTACAGAAGATGTGGCTGTCGTCCTGGGTGAAGCCGCGCACGCGCAGCATGCCGTGGACGACGCCCGACTTCTCGTAGCGATAGACCGTGCCCAGCTCCGCCCACCGCATCGGAAGCTCGCGGTAGCTGCGGCCGCGATCCTTGTAGATCAGGCTGTGTCCGGGGCAGTTCATCGGCTTGACCCGATAGGGCTGCTCCTCGAGATCCATCGCGGGATACATCATCTCGCCGTAGTTCTCGAGGTGACCGGAGACGGCGAAGAGCGTCTCGCGCGACACGTGCGGGCTGTAGACGGGCTTGTAGCCGCGCGCCTCGTGCTCCTCCCACCAGAACTTCTCGATCTCGTGGCGCACCACGCCGAGTCGCGGGTGCCAGAAGACGAAACCGGCGCCGGCTTCCGGGTGCACGCTGAAGAGGTCCTGATCGGTGCCGATGCGACGGTGGTCGCGCAGCTTCACCTCCTCGAGCCACGCGAGGTGCGCGTCGAGGGCTTCCTGCGTCCAGAAGGCCGTGCCGTAGATGCGTTGCAGCATCGGGCGCTTCTCGTCGCCACGCCAATAGGCGCCGGCCACGCTGAGCAGCTTGAAGTGGTAGTCGCGATCCAGTCGGTCGAGGTGCGGTCCCTCGCAGAGGTCGCTCCAGTCACCGTGCGTGTAGAACGTGATCTCCTCGTCCTTCGGGATCAGATCGACGGCTTCGACCTTGTAGGTCTGGTCCTGGGCCGCGAGTTGCGCGCGCGCTTCGTCGCGGGACAGCGAGGTCCGCACCAGCTCGGGCGAACGCTTCGCGATCTTGCGCATCTCCTTCTCGATGCGCCGCAGGTCCTTCTCCTCGAGGCTGTGCTCGGGGATCTCGAGGTCGTAGTAGAAGCCGTGCTCGATCGAAGGTCCGAAGCCGAACTTCACGTTCGGATAGAGCTTCGCGACGGCCGACGCCATCAGGTGCGAGACCGAGTGGCGGAGCGTGGAGAGCGGGAAGGGTTCGACCTGAACCTCTTTCGCGGCGGCCTTGGCGTCTGAAGCCATGACGGGTCCTCTTCTCGGGTGTCATCCCGACGGGCGGTTGTTCACCCTCGTCCCCACCTGGGCCGAGAGCGGTCGAACGCCGGCCCTCGCGACGTTCGAGCGGAAGAGTCTATCGGACTCGCGCGCGCGCGCTTCGACCTCGTGGGCCCGTCTGCCGCGAAGTGCCCCGCGCGCGATCGACGCGAGAAGCGCGCGGATTGGATGAAGGCGGCGGCCGACGCGTCCAGTGTTCCTCGAGAGCGGGGACCGGCGGGCGGGGAAGCCTTTGGTCCTGGGGAAGGGTGGGGAAGGGGCTCGTCGAGAGGAACAGCCGGTCGCGCGGCCGCCAAGACCCGCTATCGGAGCGCGGGGCCGGGGACCGAAGCTCCCAGGTGCCCGGGGCTCTCGACCGTGCCCCTCGTGGGATCGAAGCGCCGTCCCGGCCCGCGGGGGGCGCCTGGAAGCGAAGAGCGGAGCCTGTTCCTGGCCCCCACCATCGAGCGGGCCTCAGGCTGGCCGCTCGCCCAGGCGCGCGAGCACCGCACGCCGCTCGTCCTCGCCGAGGACCGGCCAGCGCACGATCTCCTCGAGCGTGCGCCCACAGCCCAGGCACAGGCGCTGGTCGTCGGTGAGGCGGCAGTCGCGGATGCAGGGCGACGGCACGCCGGGCGCATCGGTCGCTCCGGACGCCGTGCGGGAGGATCGGGGATCGTGGGTCATCGTCTGGGCCGATCGCGCACGCACGGGCACCGCGGCGCGGCTCCAGGTGCGAGCACGCGGCCGATCAAGTCGTACCCCGCCCTCTCGAGTCGGTCAATCGGGCCGGAACGGATCCGGGCGCCGGACCGGCGGATCCACTCGGGGGCACCAGCGCCAGCGTTCGTGATCGCCGTTCGTGATCGCCGTTCTCGAGCGCCGCTCAGCGTCCGCGCGGATCCCAGACCTTGACCTCGCGTTCGAGCTCGACGCCGAAGCGCTCGGCCACGGTCGCGCGACAGCGTTCGATCAGCGCCAGGACGTCGGTCGCGGTCGCCCCGCCCGTGTTCACGACGAAGTTGCCGTGCTTCGGACTCACCTGCGCCCCACCGATCGCCGCGCCCTTGAGTCCGGCCTCGTCGACCAGTTGCCCCGCGCCGCGCCCACCGCTCAGGTTCGGATCGGGGTTCTTGAACACACAGCCCGCCGACGCCTCGGTCACCGGTTGGACGTCGCGCTTGTGCTTCAGGTAGTCGCGCACCGCCTCCCCCACGATCTTCTTGTGGCTCTTCTCGAGACGCAGCACCGCGCCCATGACGATGCGCTCGCCGAGGTTCGCGTTGCGGTAGGTCGGCGAGCAGCGTTCGCGCGGCAGGTCCTCGATCGAACCGTCCACGTTCAGCACGCGCACGGACTCGACCACTTCCCACAGCTCGCCCCAACTGCCGCCGGCGTTCATCGCGATACCGCCGCCGATCGTGCCGGGGACGCCGGCCAGACCTTCGAGGCCCGACCAACCGAGCGCCTTCGACGCGTTCACCAGACCGGGCATGGACGAACCGGCCCAGACCACGAGCACGGGCTCGCCGCCGTCCTCGGGCAGGGCGATGCGCGGCGTGGCCTCGGAGTACGGATCGCCCGAGTCGTCGCCGCTCTTGTACTCGGGCGGCACCAGGCGGTACGTGCGGCGCAAGCGGTCGGTGGTCACCACGACGCCCGAGACCACGCCGTCGGGCAGGATCGTGTTCGCTCCGCCGCCGAGCAGGTGCAGCGGCAGGCCGCGTTCGCGCACCCACGCGACGGCGTCGACCAACTCCTGCGGAGAGGCCGGCTCGAGCATCAGCTCGGCCGTGCCGCCCACGCGCAGGGTCGAACGTTCAGCGAGGGGCGCTCGCTGACGGTACGCGCAGGGGAACGCTGAGGCTTCGGTCGAGGTCATCGCGAACATTCTCCACGTCTCCGGCTCCCAGTACCAGGGCCACGGCGCGAGGAGCCAGTCCAGCGGCGAAACGGCGGGCGGAAGCGGCGAGTTCGGGCTCGTACTCGGCCGCCACGCCGCGCCCGACGAGGGCCTGGGCCAGGTCCTGGGACCCAGCGAAATGCTCGCCGTCCACGTGCGTCCGCGCGCCGTAGACGTCCGTCAGCACCACGCGCTCGCAGGTGGCCAGCGCGTCGACGAAGGCGTCGAACAGGTGCGCCGTGCGGCTGTGCTGGTGCGGCTGGAACAAGACTTCGATCGGTCGCCCCGGGAAGGCCGAGCGCGCCGCTTCGAAGGTGGCGTCGAGTTCGGTCGGATGGTGGGCGTAGTCGTGGACGAGGTCGCGACCGTCGTAGTGGCCCCAGTGCTCGAAGCGGCGCGCGGCACCGCGGTACGAACCGAGGCTGCGCGCGACGCGCTCGGCGGCGGCGGCGCGGCGGTCGATCGGCAGCACGCCGAGGGCGAGCGCGGCCGCCAACGCGGCGTCGAGACCGAGTGCGCGGCCGTGGACGGCGAGCTGCACGTCCTGCAGCACGAAGCCCGGACCGCGCACACAGATCCGCGCGCCGTGGACGTGCGTCGTGTCGACGCGCACCTCGAGCTCGCGACCGACGCGCCAAACGGCGCAACGCGCGGCGTGCTCGACGGCCGCCGGCACGTCGGGACCGACGACCATCAGTCCGTCGGGGTCGACCTGGCGCGCGAAGCGAGCGAAGCCCTTGACCACGCCCGCGAGGTCGCCGTAGCAGTCCAGGTGGTCGGCCTCGACGTTCGTCACGATCGAGCCGAACGGTTCGAGCGCCAGGAAGCTGCGGTCGTACTCGCAGGCCTCGACCGCGAACCAACCGCGCGCGTCCGGCAGCAGCGCGTTGACGCCGCGCACCATGTCGGTGCCGCCGACCAACGCACCGGGCAGCGGGCCGTCCGGTTCCGACGCGCCTTCCAGCGCGTTGAGCAACAGCCACGTGGTGCTGGTCTTGCCGTGGGTCCCGCAGACCGCCAACGTGCGTTCGGGGCGCGCGAGTCGCGGCAGGATTGCGGCGTACTTGAGCACCGGGATGCCGCGCTCGCGGGCCGCGCGCACCTGCGGATCGTCGTCCCCCACCGCGGCCGAGCGCACGACCGCCTGGGCGCCGGCGGGCAGCGCGGCGGCGGTCGACGGGCCCAGTCGCACGTCGACGCCCAGGCCCTCGAGCCCGTCGACGAACGGCGACCGGACGCGGTCGTGTCCGCTCACGTGGTGACCGCGGCCGACGAGGAGACGCGCGGCGCCGGAGACGCCCGCGCCACCGAGGCCGAGCAGGTGGACGGAGGCGGGCAGGTTCGGGACGAGTTCCATCGTGTGCGTTCGATCAGGACGTGGCCCGCTCGACTTCAGCGGTTCACGAGCACGTCGTCGATGGCGTCGAAGATAGCCGCACTGCCGTTCGGTCTCAGAGCGCCGGCCAGGGCCGCGGCCATGCGGTCCCGATCGCGGGCGCCACCCGCTCCGCACAGCTGAACGAGCCAATTGCAAAGTGCCTCGGGATCCGCCGCGAGACTCGACTCTTCGACGATCCGAGCGCCTGCTCCGAGTTCGAGCGCGTTGTGCCACTGGTGGCGATCTGTGTGGTGCGGGTACGGCACGACGACCGCCGGCGTGCGCGCGGCCGCCACTTCCACCAACGTCGCCGCACCGCCACGGCACAGCACGACCGTGGCGCGGCGGAGTTCGTCCGGCACGCCGTCGAGGTACTCGTGGGCGCCGTAGGACCCCGGACCCGCGACGAGCCCGGCGGCTCCCTCACCGAGGCGTCCGGGCCCCACTTGGTGCACCACGTGGACGCCGGCGGCGACCAGGGCCTGTGCACTGCGCGCAACGAACGCGTTGAGGCCGCCCGCCCCCTGACTGCCGCCGAGCACGAGCAGGCGCGGTCCGGTCGCGGCGCCGTCGGGATCGCCCGTCCGATCGCCCTCGCGCTCGGTCTGTTCGTCGAGCACGGGCGGCAACGGCGGGCCGGTGTGGCGGTGGCGCCCCCCGGCAGGCGCACCGATCGGCAGACTGCCCGCCATCGAGTGGCAGACCGCGGCACTCAGCGGACCGAGCCAGCGCACGGCCGTTCCGGGGCGCGCGTTGACCTCGAGCAGCACCACGGGCACACCGCAGAGGCGCGCCGCGAGCACACCGGGCGTCGAACCGAATCCACCGGTGCCGATCAGGACGTCGGGCCGGAAAGCGCGCAGTTCACGGCGCGCACGCAGGACGGCCCGCGGCAGGTCGACGGCCTGGCGCAGGCGACCGGGTGCGCCGCGCGGCCCTTCCAACCGAAGCGCCGACGTGGTTGCCGGAACGCCGAGGACCTCGGCCAGATCGCCGAGGACGCGCGTCTCCACGGGGCGCCCGGTCGTGAACCAGTGCACGGACTCGACCCGTCCGCCCGCGACGCCGTGGCGCAACAGCCCCAACGCGGGAACCAGGTGTCCACCGGTTCCACCGCCCGCCAGAGCGATCCGCAGGGCGCGCGTCACGGGCGAGAACGGACGTCCACCGTCAGTGCGGCGCGACGTCGAAGTCCGGCGCGTCGCCCGGGACGATCGAAGCGGTGCGTTCGGTGACGGCGCTCGTGTCGATGGTGGGTCGATCGGAATCGGTCGACGCGGTCGCGGCGCGTTCGAGGCCGCTGCGATCGGTCGACGCGGCGCGCGACGCGCTCGGGCGTTGCAGCAGCACCTGTTGGTGCGAGGCGCCGGAGCTCGAGCGCACCGGCTGGACGACCGGTGCCTTGGTGGCCGACGTGCGGTCGGGCATCGTCGCTCCGAGCTCGCGCCGCACCTGCCCGTTCGCGGAGCCGCCCACCGCCGCACGACTTTCAGCGGAGTCGCTCGCAGCGGAGTCGCTCGCAGCGGTTCGCGCGGGAACGACGTCGTCGTACGCCCCCGCCACCCCGCGCGCCAGGCAGTCGAACGCGCACGGGAACTGCCAGAGCACGAGACCCGCGCAGAGCGCGGTGAAGCAGATGGCGGACTTCAACGCACGCGCGGGGTCGAACCCGAACCGGAGTTGGAGGCGACCGAGACCGGAGCCGCGTTCGCTGCGGCCGCGCCGTCACCGAGCGCGGCCAGGTTGGCCGTCGCCGGCAGAACGATGCGGTCGCCGACGCGCAGGCGCTCGGGCACGAGACCGGGGTTGAGGGCCTCGATCTGCTTGTACGCCGACGCGCTGCCCAGGGCCGCCGCGGCGATCCCGCTCAGCGTGTCGTTCGGACGAATCGTGTAGACGACGCCCTGGCCCGCGGACGGGGCGGGACGCGCGTTCGACGGCGCCGGCGTCGCGGCGGGCGTGGGTGCAGGCGCGGAGGCCACCTGGGTCGTCGTGTCCTGCGCAGCGCGCGCGATCCGCGCCGGCTCGGGACGGCGCAGCGTGTCCCCCACGCCGAGGCGATCCACGTCGATGCCGGGGTTGGCGTCGACGAAGGCCTGCACGAGACCGGTCGCGCCGAAGAGTCGGTAGCTGCGCCCGTACTCGCGTTGGAGCTGGGTCGACAGGACGCTGTCGACGACGAGCGGACCCGTCGGAAGCGCGGGCGTCGCAACGGCCGGCGGCGTCGCGACCGGCGTCGTGCGCGGCGGGTTCCCGACGGGCTGGATCTGTCCGACCATCCCGACGCGGTCGGCCCCCGTGCCGACGTTCGCGTTCACCGGGTCGGCGTTCACCAGGATGGAGCCGCTGCCGCTGCCCACGGGCGCTCCACCGTTGAGCTTGGGCGCGGGCGGCGAGGTCTGCGTGCCCACGAGTCCGCTGGACGCGGGCGGCGGAACGACGACCGCGACGTCGTCGCCGCGCGCCGGTGCGCCGCCGAACGGGTTGTGGGGCGCGGTCCTCTGCGGCGCGGTCTCGCGGTCGTTGCGGTCGTTCGCGACGGGCTGCGGACGGGTGCCGGGCTGGTCGGCGGAACGCAGTCCGTTGCCGCGCTCACCGCTCGCGATCGTGTTCGACGGACGCGTGGATCCGGCGTTCACGGCCGGCAGCCCCTGGCGTGTCACGGTTCGATCGGCCTCCTGTTCGAGGGCGGCGACCGTGCCGTTCGACTCGTCGACCCCCTGCGGACCGTCCCAGGCGACGATCGCGACGACGGCGACGATGATGAAGAGGAGCGTGACGAGTCCGTAGCGTTCGATGGGCTGCATACCGATCGGCCGAGCGTGGCGGGTGCCCGCGCGAAGCGGACCCCTGGACGAGAGTGAGGAGCGAGCGTTCCGACCGACCTGGCGGCGAGTGCCGTCAGGCGGAAGTGGTCGGAGCGTGGACGGTGGTCGAGGCGTCGGCGGAGCCGAGGTCGTCGGCTTGGCGGCGCGCGGTGCGGCGCGCGGCACCGAGCACGAGTCCGACGGTGAGCGAAGAGACGAGCAGCGACGTGCCGCCGCTGGAGAGGAACGGGAGCGTCATGCCCTTGGGAGGCATCAGCCCCGAAACGACGCCCACGTGGACGACGGCTTGGAAGGCGACCGACAGCGTCAGGCCGAAGGCGCAGACGGCGTCGAAGCGATCGCGCACGGCGAGGACGACGCGCGCCCCGTACCAGAGGAACGCGACGAGCAGTGCGATGAGGCCCACGACTCCGGCCCAGCCCAGCTCCTCTCCCACGAACGAGAAGGCGAAGTCGGAGTTCTGATAGCTGAAGCCGAGGTTGCGCAGCACGCCCCCCGTGTAGCCGGCGCCGAACGGGCCGCTCGTGGCCAGCGCGCCGACCGCTTCGTTGACCTGCGCGTTCTGGGTGCGATCGAGCCACATGGCCAGGCGCCCGGAGACGTAGCCCTGCCCCGTGACGGCCAGAGCGAAGGCGCCCACCGAGAGGCCGAAGAACGGGAGGGCGACGCGGCTCGTGGCCACACCGCCGGTCCACATCGTCGCGCAGGCGCAGATCAGGAGCACGAGCGTGCCGCCCAGGTCGGGTTGGACGAGCACGAGACCGGCGATGGTCATCGTCACGCCCATCATGCGCGCGAGCCCGCGCCGGACGGTGTCGATGCGCGGCCCGAGGGCGACGCAGTAGTGCGCCAACCACAGGATCAGCACCACGCGGGCGACCTCCGACGGCTGGACCGAGATCCCGACGTGGATCCAGCGCCGCGCCCCGTTGAGGTTGACGCCGATGCCGGGCACGAAGACGCAGAACAGGGCCACCAGGGACAGCGTCACCAGCAGCGGCAGGAACGGCCTCAGACCGCTCGGACCGATGCGCGCCGCGACGAGGATCACGACGATCGCGAGGGCCCGCATCACGAGCTCGGCCACCACGTGCGCGTGGAACTCCGCGGTCCCCATCACGGTCGCGGCGTGCCCCACCTGCAGGAGGAACCCCGCACCGAGCAGCGCCAGGACGACCCCGAACAGCCCGCGGGCCGGACCGGTCACGTCGCGCTCGCCCATGCGATCGAGGAAGCCCCCGAAGTCGAGCTGCCCTTCGCCGCGCACGGCGGTGCTCGCGGCGCGGCCTCCGCCGACGGCGGCGAGCATGGGGCGTTCGGATCGGGCGCGGGACACGGTGGGCGGTGGGCGGTGGGCGGTGGGCGAAGAGGTGGGTGTCGAGTGAGCGGTACGCAGCTGGCCGTTGATGACCGCGGCGCGGTTCCAAGGGCCGGTGGTTCGGACGTCAGCGGATCTTGAGCAGCGCCAGACTCGCGAGCGCTCCCACGGCCGCCAGGATCCAGAAACGAATCACGACGGTGACTTCGTGCATGCGTTCCGGGCGCTTGACGAAGACACCGCCGTAGAGCTGGAGTCCGTGGTGGATCGGCGCACACGTGAAGATGCGTTTTCCGCCGCTGTGGCGGAAGTAGAAGGTCTGCAGCCAGCTCGATCCTGCGTCGATCACGAGAACGCTGGCGATCAACGGCAACACGAGCTCCTGCTTCGACACGAACGCCATCCACCCCAGCACGCCGCCGAGTGGCAACGAACCGGAGTCGCCCATGAAGACTTTCGCTGGATAGGCGTTGAACCACAGGAAGCCCATACAGGCTCCGCACAGCGCGCCGCCGACGACCGCCATGTGACTGGCGTCCTCGACGTAGGGCACGTTCAGGTAGCTGGTCCAGTCCTCGCGGCCGGTGACGTAGCAGAAAATCGTCAGCGCCAGGCCGGAGATGAACACACAGCCAGCGGCCAGCCCGTCGAGACCGTCGGTGATGTTCGCGGCGTTCGCGGCGCCGACGACGACGAGCCACTCGAAGGCGATGAAACCGACGAGACCGACGACGCCCCAGATGCCCGCCCACTCGAGCGGCGAGATCTCCACATTCTTGAAAAGCGGTGGATAGAGGCTCGTCAGGCGCGAACGGCCGGTCAGTCGCGCGGACTGCACGGCGGCTCCGATGGCGTAGAGGCAGACCACGCTGAGGCCCAGCCACTTCGCGCGACGCGACATGCCGCCGCTCTTCGGACGGGTCAACTTGGTGTAGTCGTCGAGGAATCCGACGGCGCCCAGTCCGGCCACCAGGACGAAGCCCAGATAGACGAGCGGACGGGTCATGTCGCCCCACAGCAGGACGCCGGACAGGAAGGAGACGACCAGGAAGCTGCCCCCCATCGAGGGCGTGCGGTCCTTGCCGGCGTCGCGCGAGACCGTGGCGAGATCGGCCGATCCGCTGGTGTCGACGTTGTCGTCCACCCGCAGCGACTTGAGCCAGCGGATGGTGGGCGCGCCGAGCAGCAGCGCTAGGGCGAACGACGTCAGCGCCGCCGCCACGACCCGGACCGAGATGTACTCGAACAGAGTCAGTCCGAAGAGCTGGTCGAGGAGGTCACCGAGCACGGTGGCGCTCCGTCACAGGACCGTGTCCCTCCGTCAGCGGGAAGCGCACGCGCGCGGCCCGATCGTCCCCCTGACGATCAGACCGCACGGTGCGCCCCCCTCTCGAGGACCGTCGCCGCGGCGTCCACGACGCGCTCGAGAGCCAGCCCCCTGCTGGCCTTGAACAGGACGACGTCGTCCTGCCTCAAGCGCGCCGGTACGGCGGCGACGGCCTCTTCCGTGGTGGCGTGGTGGACGACCCTGTCGGACGGCATGCCGCCCGCCAGAGCTCCCTCGGCGATGATCTCGCCGAGGTCGCCCACGCACACGAGGAGCTCGAATCGCGCTGCCGCGACCAGTCCACCGAGTTCACGGTGGTGATCGGCGGCGAGCGCCCCCAGTTCGAGCATGTCTCCGAGCACCATGACGCGTCTCGACGCGGTCTTGCGACCGGCCAGGACGCGCACGGCGTTCCGCGCGGAGTCAGGATTGGAGTTGTAGGTGTCGTCGATCAGTTCGACGCCGCCGATGTGGATGCGCTGCATCCGGTGCGGTGCGGCCCGCAGCTCCGTCAGGCCGCTCACCAGTTCGTCGACGCGAAAGCCCATGGCATCCACCGCCGCGAGGGCCGCCGCGATGTTGGCCGCGTTGTGCGCGCCGATCAGAGGCACGGCCACCTGGAGCGGAGCTCCGTCCGGGCGCGTGACCTCGAAGCGCAAGTGGTCGACCTCGTCGCGCACGGCGCGCGCGTTCCAGTCGCCGCGCCCTTCGACGCTGAAGGTGCGCACGTTCGCCCGAGTCATCGAGCGCAGCCGATCCACGAAGTCGCCCTCGGAGTCGAGCACGAGGTGGTCGTCGGGCCCCAGCTCCGCGCCCAACTGCCCCTTCTCCTCGCACACGCCTTCGATCCCCCCGAGACCTTCGAGGTGCGAGTGGCCGATGGCGGTGATGACGCCGACGACCGGCTTGGCGATGCGCGTGAGGGCGGCGATCTCACCCGGAGCGCTGGTTCCGACCTCGAGCACCACGGCGCGCGTCGTGTCGTCGGCCAGCAGCAGCGTGTGCGGGACGCCGATCGAGTTGTTGAACGACTTGGGTGCGGCGGCGATGTGTCCGACCCCTGACAGAAGTGCCGCTGCGGCGTTCTTGGTCGAAGTCTTGGCGACCGAGCCCGTGATCGCGAGCACGGGACAGGTGAGACGCGAGCGGTGCCAGGCCGCCAGGTCGCCGAGCGCGCGCACGGTGTCGGGCGCGACGGCGACGGCCAGGTCGCTCGGCAGCTCTCGCGCGGTCTCCTCCCGGCGCACGAGAACCGCGCCCGCACCGCGCCCGAACGCGTCGGCGGCGTAGCGATCTCCGTCGAAGTTGGGTCCTTCGATCGCGACGAAGAGCTGTCCCGGACGCACCTCGCGCGTGTCGGTCGTGACCCCTACGAGACGCAGTTCGTCGTGCGCGCCGGCGTCGCGCGGCATGGCGCCCGTCGCTGCGAGCAGGTCCTTGAAGGTGAAGCGGATCACCGGAGTGCCTCCCGCACGACCTGGGCGTCGCTGAAGGGCAGGAATTCACCGGCGATCTCCTGGGTGAGCTCGTGCCCCTTCCCGGCGAGCAGGATCACGTCGCCCGGTTCGCAGGCCGCCACGGCCGCGTGGATCGCGGCGCGGCGATCGGGCTCGACGATGGTGACGGCACCGGGCACGAGACCGGCGCGCGCCTGTTCGATGATGGCGAGCGGGTCCTCGCTGCGCGGGTTGTCGCTGGTCAGGACGACCGTGTCGGCCAGTTCGCTGGCGACGCGCGCCATGAGCGGGCGCTTGCCCTGATCCTTCTCACCGCCGCAGCCGAACAGGCACACGAGGCGCCCGCTGCCCGCGACGTCGAGTTCGGCGCGCAGGGCACTGAGTGCGGCGCGCAGCGCGTCCGGCGTGTGCGCGAAGTCGACGTAGGCGCGCACCGCGTCGCCCTCGACGTGCGCCGGGTCGAGCCGACCGATGACGCAAGGGACGGTCGCGAGTCCACTCCGCAGCGCGGAGGGACTCGCTCCCGACACGAGCACGGCGGCCAGTGCCGCGAGCGCGTTCGCCAGGTTGTGGACCCCTACAAGAGGCAGGACGAACGATTCCCAAGAGATCCCCATCCCGTCGAGGAACGAAGTTGAGCCCCCGGGGACCACGTCCAGGCGAGAAGCGCTCAGGTCCGCTCGGGACCCGATGCTGTACGTATGCACGCTGGCGCCGCGCTCGCGCGCGATGTCGGCGTAACCGGCGGCGACGGGATCGTCGGCCGGCAGGATCGCGTGACCCCCGGGCTTCAGGGTGCGGAACAGCAGCGCCTTCGCGGCGGCGTACTCTTCCATCGTCCCGTGGTAGTCCAGGTGGTCGCGCGTGAGGTTGGTGAAGATCGCCACGTCGAGGTCGAAGCCGGCCAGTCGGTGCTGACACAGCGCGTGGCTGCTGGCTTCGGTGACCAGCGTGTCGCCGCCCGCCGCGAGGTGCTGCGCGCAGAGGCGCTGCAGTTCGGTGGCGTCGGGCGTGGTGTTGTGGGCCGCGTGCACCGAGCCGCCCGCGATGGAGTTGCCCACGGTCCCCACGACCGCGGGAACGTGTCCGGCTGCGCGCAACAGGTGCGCGAGGATGTGGGCCACCGTCGTCTTGCCGTTCGTGCCGGTGACGGCGAAGGTCGTGAGCTTCTTCGACGGCGAACCGTGCACGAGGGAGGCCGCCTCCCCCGCCGTGCGCCGCGCCGCGTCGTGCAACCACAGCGGTACGGAACCGGCCAGTGCCCGAGCCGCGGCCTCGGCCTCGGTCGGTGCGAGCAACGCGACGGCTCCGCGTTCGAGCGCGGACCCGGCGAACTCGAGACCGTCGACGCGGTGGCCGGGCAACGCGCAGAACAGGTGTCCGGGCGCGACGCGGCGGCTGTCGAGGTGCACGTCCGAGAGCTCGGGATCGACGGATCCCGCGGCGGACGTTCGACCGCCGAGGCGGGCGACGACTTCGGAGAGGCGCACCATCAGCGTCCCACTCCCGTCCACGGACGCTCTTCGAGGTCCTCGAGCTCGGGGATCGCCACGGCGTCGAGGCGCGGGCGACCGTCCGTGTGCACGCGCGCGCGCAAGCGGTCGGCCGCGTCGTACCCGAGCGCGTAGGCCAC
Organism: Rohdeia mirabilis; assembly: GCA_007750655.1. Classification (GTDB taxonomy): domain Bacteria; phylum Planctomycetota; class UBA1135; order UBA1135; genus Rohdeia; species Rohdeia mirabilis. The sequence continues at coordinate 1,851,206 of CP036290.1, read as the reverse complement.
CACGTCGACGGCCGCCGCACCGGTCACGTCGGAACCGAAGCGGACCTTGCCGCGCGGGTCCTCGGCGACGATGTAGGTCAGGACGCGTCGCCCGGCGAGCGGTCCGGAAGCGACTTCGCCGACGACGACGATCGACGAGGTGTAGCCCCACTTCGCGCCGCCCCAGTCGCCACTGTGTTCACGGTGCGCCGCGCCGGCCTTCCACTCCTCGCCGGCCTCGCGGGCGCGGCGCAGGGACTCGCCCATGACGTGGTAGGAGACGTCGCCGCGCTCGAGCTTCTCGTAGGTGCCGGTCTTGGTCTCGAGCAACAGTCCGTCGGGTCGCTCGAGTCGGCGTCCCGTGCCCTCGGTCGCGCCCATGGACATCATCGAGCGCAGCTTCTGGACCGTGCTCTTCCGCACGATCGCGTCGCCGCTGCTGGGCGGCATCTCGATCGTGCGTCCGGCCTCGACGGCGTCGATGAGGCGCAGGGGCCGCAGTTCGCCGTCGTGCACGAGTGCGCAGAGCGCCGTCACGTGCTGGAGCATGTTCACGGACATCGCGTCGCCGAACGCGACCGACGTGTGACTGCGCGTGCGCGACCAGACGTTGCGGTCGTTCGCGGAGGCGCGCTCGCCGATGATGCCGGCGGGGTTCTGCCAGTTCGGCGGGAGCAGGTCGGTGGGCAGCGAACGTCCGTAGCCGAACTCGAGCGTGCGCTGCTGCCAGGTCTCGACCGGAACGAGGTGCCCGATCTGGACCATGCCCGCGTTGCTCGAACGCGCCAGGCACATCGAGGCCGTGATCGCACCGCGGGCGAAGCCCTCGGCCTCCCCCACGACGCGCCGCGTACCGGGCACAGTGAAGTGACCGTTGCCCACGTCGAAGATCGTGTCCGGGCGCACCAGATCCGCGTCGAGGGCCAGCGCCATCGTCACGATCTTGAAGGTCGATCCCGGCGTGAAGCCGTGCTGCAACGGCGCGAACGTGCCGAACTCGTAGGGGTCGCGCCAGTCGAGCGCCAACACGTCGCGCGTGTCGAGATCGATGACCACCCCCATGGTGAGCGAGGTGTCGTGCTCGGCCTCGACGCGCTCGAGCGCCGCCCCCAGACGGACCTGCACGCCCAGGTCGAGCGTGGACACGACGCGCGGCGGGAGCGACCCGCTGCCGTGGTCGACGTAGTACTCCTGGTCGTGCGAACGCGCGCGGACCAGGATGTTGCGTTCGAAGGTCTCGTTGACGCCCGGCGCGTCGAGACCGAGGCGCGCGAGCGTGCGTTCGGCGGCGTACTGGATGCCGAACAGGGCGTGGCGCTGGCGCACGTCGCCGTCCACCCACCCGACGTTGCCCAGGGCGCGGAAGCGCGTCGCCGGGTAGCGGCGGTCGGAGGTCGGCGGCAGCCACATCTGGAACGCTCCGACGTGCTCCTCCGCGAGGAAGGCGCGCACGGCGTCGACGTTCTCGAGCGTCAGGCGATCGCAGAGTTCGACGTAGCGGCAGGGCATCAGGCGCTCGAAGACCCACTCGCTCGAGCTGCCGATCAGCTGCCACTGCGGCACGGTCTTCGAGACGCGCCACGCGGGCGGCGTCTCGATCACGCCGTCGAGCAGCTTCGAGAGGCCCGTCTTGGGCGGTACGACTTCCCAGCCCTTGGGCGGCTCGGCGGACGTGCGCGCCCACTGGGCGAGTTCGCGCTCGCGCGGACCCTCGAGGTGCTTCCACAGTCCGGCGCCGAGCGCGCGCACCCAGGCGGCGGCACTGACGGTGCGGTCGTCGTCGAGCTTGCGATCGATGCGCTGGCGCACCGTCTCGTCGAGCAGGAGCAGCGGGCTCCAGCGCAGGCCGTAGAGGATCTGATCGCTGGGCGCGCCGGGCTCGGGCAGCCGCGCTTCGACGATCAGCCCGGGCAGCGGATCGACGTTGGGGTACAGCGTCGGTCCGCCGTCCGCGACCCAGTTCGAGATGGCGGCCGCTTCGTCGCGCGTCAACGCGAGCCCCTCGACCGAACGCCAGCCGTACTCGTCGACGCGCAGCAGTTGGTGCTCGAGGTCCGCGTCGAGCTGGTCGCCGAGAACGCGCTCGAGACCGTCGAGGATGCGGGCCGGCGTATGGACGAGCCACAGGTGGAAGGGCGAGGCTTCGAGCGCGAATCCGCGCACCGAGTGGGCCAGCGTCGACCCGTCGCGATCGGTCAGTTCGAAGAGCGGCGGTTCGGCGTACTCGAGCGCGGTCTGGACGATCGGTTCGGGGCGCTCGTGGCGCGTTCCGTCGTCGATCGCGCCGGCCTCGAGTGCTTCCAGCTCCTGCGTGGCGACGACCTTCGAGCCGACGGCCAGAAGACCGACCGCGATGAACGCGAACGCGATCATCGAGCGCCGCGGGAGCAGTGACGACGTGTGCCAGCCGCTCACTCGTGCACCTCTGCGCCCTGCGCGTTCTGGCTGGCTGCGAGTTCGGGATCGGCGAGGACGCGTTCGGTGCGCTCGAACTCCTGACGCAGGAGCGCGACGCGTTCGCGGACCCGCGTGTCGACCGCGTCGATGCGCGCGCGCACGTCGTCGCAGCGGTGGATCTCGTCCGCGAGGTGCGACGCGAGGGCGTGGTTGCCCTGCGACACGTAGGCGGCCTGCACGCCGACCAGGAGCGTGACGAGACCGACGAAGTAGAGACTCGTGGCGCGGCTCATGCCGAAGCCTCCACGGTCAGCGCACGCGCGGCGCGCAGGCGTGCGGAGCGGGCGCGCGGGTTCGTGCGCACTTCGTAGCGGGACGGCTCGACGGCGCCGTCGGTGAGCAGCTCCCAGCGATCGGCGCGACGTCCGCGGCCGAAGGCGCGCTTCACCACGCCGTCCTCGCCGCTGTGGAAGGTGATGACGACCAACGCGCCCCCACTCGGTGCGAGCACGGCGTGCGCGTCGTCGAGCAGGACGTCGAGTTCGCGCCCCTCGCCGTTCACCGCGCGGCGCAGGGCCTGGAACGAACGGGTCGCGGGGTGCGTCTTGCCGCGCTGACCGCCGAGAGCCTCGGAGATCACGCCGGCGAGGGCCGCGGTGCGCTTGAAGGGCAGTCGCTGGCGCGCAGCGACGATCGCGGCGGCGACGCGCCGGCTCTTGCGCTCACCGCCCTCGTGGAAGAGAAGATCGGCGAGGTCGCTCTCGCTGGTGCGGTTGACCACGTCGGCCGCCGTCAGTTCCGCGGACGGATCCATGCGCATGTCGAGCGGACCGTCGCTCATGAACGAGAAGCCCCGTTCAGCGCGATCCAGGTGCAGCGAGCACACGCCGAGGTCGGCGAGGACGGCGAGCGGCGCACTGCGCTCGGCACAGGTCTCGGCCAGTTCGGAGAGCCGCGCGCGAACGAGCTCGAAACGCCCCGCGAAGGGCGCGAGCGTGCGCTCGGCCTCGAGCAGCGAGTCGGGATCCCAGTCGCAGCCGACGACCGAAAGCTTCGGGAAGCGCGCGAGCAACGCGGCCGCGTGCCCGCCGGCTCCGATCGTCCCGTCGACGTAGAAGCCCTCGGGCTCCGGCCCCAGCGCGCGGACGAACGCGTCGATCACCTGTTCGACGAGCACGGGAGCGTGCACGTCCGGCGCGCTCGCCCGTTGGGCGTCGCTTCGGTGCGCACCGCCGGTGCGGTTCGCTCGATCGTCGGTGTGCGGTTCCTCCTCCACCACCTTCACGTTCCTCGCGGCCTAGTGGCCGCCCTCCCCGCCAGGGGCGTCGGTGTTCGGGGGCACGGCACCCGGCGCCGCGGGCAGCACGCCGCCCGGGAAGAAGCCCAACTTGCGCAGGGCCTCCATGTGCTCCTGCATCTGCATCTGCTGGAAGGCCTGCTGCTGCATGGCCTGCAGGTTCTGCTGGATCGACTGACCGCCGCCGCTCGCGGCCCAGGTCGGCGCGATGCGGTCGTAATCGCTGTCGGCCAGGCGCACGGCTTCGCGGCGCTCGGGGGACCACAGCTCGATCCGCCCGCGCATGCCGATGACGCACACCTCCTTGCCCGGCTCGAGACCGGCGAGGGCGCGCAGTTCGTCGGGCACGAGCACCCGGTGGGATCCGTCGAGGCGCGTCTTGAAGGTCGAGGCCCAGAACTCGCGCTCGACCGACTGGGACAGTCCGGTGCCGAAGATCGCGTCGGGCAGCTCGCCCACGCGGCGCTCGAACTCCTCGTCCGTGAACAGCCACAGACACCCGCCCTGGCCGCGCGTCAGCCACACGACGCGCTCTCCATCGGGACCGTCCGCCGGCACGAGCGCGTGGAGGCGCTTGGGCAGGCACAGCCGACTCTTCGGGTCGAGCTGGTGGGTGGACTGGCCGTGGAAGGTCACGGAGCGGCGAGGGGGGGGACCGAGGACGTGGGGTGGGGACTCCGCCTCGGCTCCGCGGACCTCAAGGGCCCGGCTGGTTCGAGGGGAGGACGGTCGTCGGGTGGAGCAGCCGCTCGGGCTCACTTCCCTCTCCGCGGACGGCGACCGTCGGAGCCGCAGGCGCGCTGCGGACCGTGCCCGGCGGACACGGCGGGAGCGGATCGGTCAGTCGCGCGCGGCGGCCGGAGGGATCGCTCTTGGACGTCCCCACTCTATACCACCGACCCCCACCGTCACCCACTTTTCAGCCCGTCTCCCCACTCGTCCCCATCGAATGGATCCCCACCCCCACGCCGAGGGCACGTGAGGCCCCTCCAAGGCCCCGGCGGACCCGGTGCGGGCGGTTCGAGCCGGGACGAGAACGAGTCCCAAGTGTGGACTCGGGACGCCGACCGGTCGCCCGAATCGGCGATTGGAGCCCGTTCGAGGCCGTTCCGCCCCCGGCGGGACGACCGGAGCCGTCGCCGGCCGCAGGGCCCGCCGCCCTCGAAACCGGCGGTGGGAGGAAGTGGGGTCCCCGCCCCCGCGAGCGGTCGTCGCGCGGCGGCGAGCGGCTCGGTGGGACCGTCGGGCGCGCGAGCCGGGCGGCTGCGGACGGTGGGAGTGGGATGGGCGCGCGAACGACGCGACGGGCTTCAGGGCTCAGGTCGCCGGGTAGCTGCCGTCAGTGCCGTCCTCGGGCTCGGACCTCGGGCTCGGACCTCGGGCACGGTCCTCCCCCGCCCTCCGCGGGCGCCGGACTCGGCTCGCGACGCCTCGAACAGCGGGGACCGGACCGGGCGCGGTCAGGCGCCGGGCTTCGCGGCCGCCTCGGTGGCGGGTGCGGCTTCGCCCTCGCTCGCGTCGTCGCTCGCGTCGTCGTCCGACTCCCCGTCGCGCGCTCCGTCGTCCGAGCGGGCCTCGGGCTCGTCGCCGGACTCCTCGAAGCCGGCGTCCGAACCACCGTCATCCGAAACACCGTCCTCGTCGAACCCCTCGCCCTCGAAGAGGCGCACCAGTTCGCCGCGCAGGGCGTCCATCCGCTCGGGGTCGAGCTCGAACGCGCGCACCTCGATCGTGTCCTTGCGGCGCGGACGGCGCACCACGAGCGCCTCGCCGTCGTTGCGGCGCACGGCGCGCACGAGCATCAGCCGGCGCTTGCGCAGGAGCAGCAGAGCGAGCAGATAGCGCACCTGCTCGAGGCGTTCGACCGGATCCTGGAAGACGACCGGTTCGGGTTCGGCGGCGGGTTCGACGTCCTCGGCGGGCGCGACCTCCCCTTCCACGGCCTCGGTCACGGGCTCGGTTTCGGTCTCCGTCGCCGCTGCAGCCGTCGAATCGGCACCGCTCGAATCGGTACCGCTCGAATCGGCGCCGTCCGAACCGGCGCCGTCCGCCGCTTCGACCACTCCGGTTCCCGGGGCCGCCATCTCCGGCGCCACGTACGACCCGTCGGCCACCGCGGCCCGCAGGGCGTCCAACTTGGGACCGAGCGCGAGGAAGACCTGGGTCAGGATCTCCCAGTCGACCGCCAGGCCCTTCGAGCGCGCGACGGCCCGGCGGGCCCGCCACCAGATCCAACCGGGTTCGGTCTCCTTCGGCCAGCAGGCGCGGCAGACGTCGGCCCGCTCGATGGTCTCGACGCCCACCTCGATGCGCGAGAAGTGCTGCTCGCCGTCCTCGAAGACGTGCTCGCAGACAACGCAGGCGGGGTGACGACGGGACAACTTCCACTGGGCCATGAGGCCTGCGAGTGTAGCGGCCCGGCCCGTCGATTCACGTGGCCCGGAGCAGCTCCGCGCGGCGCTCGAGCCACAGCTGCCACCACTGCGCGGGCGTGTGCGGCTCGCTCTCGCGCACCAGGAGCTTGAGCGCGCGCTGCACCCGGTCGTGGGCGACCACCTCGTCCTCGACGCGCCCCAGGGCCCCGATCAGCGCGGGCACGGCGTTCACGGCGCGGCACGTGCCCAGACCGTCCGCGGCGATGCCCACCACGGTGGCGTCCGCGTCCTCGAGCCCGGTGGCGAGCAGTCCCGTGTGCAGGGCCCGCATGTCGGCCGAGCGCGCGGCCCGTGCCCCCGCCGCGCGCACCGCTTCGGCCCGCACGACCCAGGACGGATCGCCGTTGACGATCGGCGCCAGGACGTCGACCAGGCGGCGTTCGGCGGCCTCGTCGAGGGGCACCGCGAGGGCGGCCAGCGCGGCACCGCGGCGGCGCACCTCGACCCGCCCGTCGGCGAGGATCCGCACGATCGCGTCGAGGACGTGGCCATCCATGACGGCGAGCGCATCGACGCCCGCGCCGGCCACCACCTCGTCCCCACCGATGACCATCTCTTCGAGCAGTTCGGCCGCGGGCGCGCCGAGCTCGGACAGCGAACGGCGCGCGCGCTCGTAGGGACTCTCGACCGCACCGCGGCGCGACATCTGCCCGCTGACGAAGTGGCGCACGAGAGCCGCCGCCGCGTTGTCGACGAGGAAGATCGCGAGCCTGGGATCGGTGCGCGTGCGCTCGACGATCGCGGCCCAGCGCTCGCCCCCCTCGCGGTAGGCCGCCACCGCTTCCCGCCGCACCTCGTCCAGGTCGCCGTGACCGATCGTGACGGGTTCGGGCGCTACGCAGCCCGTGAGCGACGAGGCCGCCAGGGCACACGCGAGCGCGAGTGCGATGCCGCCCGCGCGACGGGAGCGAGTGGACGGAGCGGAGGAGGTTCGGATGGTCGGCATGGCGCGGGGGCGCACAGCCTACGTCTCGAGCCGCGGCCGTGCACCGACCGCGGCGCGCGGCGTGCGTTGCGACGTGCTCGGTACGTCGGGCGACTCCCGGTCCGCCACCGTGCTGCCCGGCGCGCGGCCCGTTCGCGGACCCGAGGAACGCGAGCTCGAGAACGTCCCTCGAACCGCGCGTCCACCCGTCGCGCGTTCTACCGCCCTTGCAGCCGGTCGTCCCAGCTGCGCTGGTCCGCGAGGTCGCGCGCGTCGTCGGGCGCGCTCGGAACCGGCGGCGGACCGGCGGCACGGGCCCGTTCGTAGACGCTCGCGAGCGCGGCGGCCTGGGCGTCGCCGTCGAAGAAGAGCGCCGCGCGATCCGGTACGGCCGCGGACATGCGCGCGAGCGCGGGTGGATTCTCGAGCAACTCGCGCAGCACGCGCGCGAGGTCCTCCGCGCGCGTCTGCTCGTAGAGCCGCGCCCACTCGACTCCCTGCGCGCGCTCGGCGAACGCACCGGCGCGCGGCAGCACGACGGGCAACCCGAGCGCCAGAGCTTCGTCGACCACGAGGCCCCAGGACTCGCGCGCGAGCGATCCGCTCGCGAACAGGTGCACGTCCGTGACCGGCAGCGCGCCGAGTTCGTGCGGTGCGTAGCCTTCGTCGAAACGCACGGGCAAGCCGCGCGCGCGCTCCTCGAGTCGCGCGCGGTGCGCCGGCAGGACGGTGCCGCCCGCCAGGCGCAGCTCGACGCGCGTCGGGTCCGGCAGCGCGCGCACGGCGTCGATCAACACCTCGAGCCCCTTGTGTTCGGCGTAGTGGCCCCAGGACCCGATGCGCAGCACGTCACCGGACTCGAAGCGCGGCACGGCGCGCGCGCGTTCGGGCAGATCGACCGCAGGACGCACCACGTCGGTGCGCAGAGCTCCGGGCGCGAGACCCAGGCCAGCTTCGATCGTGCGCGCGTGGCTCAGCGTCGGCACGACGACCGCGCGCGCGAGCTCCAACTCGCGCACGAGGTCCGCGCGGTGCTCCTCGAAACGTCGCTGTTCCTCGTCCGCGTCCATCCAGGGCGTCGGCGGCTCGAGCACGCGCGCGCAGTCGATGCACGGATCGACGGCCAGCGGCGCGTCGCAGGGCAGACGCGTCGCGGGGCGGATGCGGAAGGCCACCAGGCAACTGGTCCAGGCGTCGTGCAGGCTCGCCACGGCCGGAACACCGGCGCGCGCGGCGGTCGCGATCAGATCGCGCGTGAGCCGGATCCAGTGGTGCACGTGCACGACGTCGGGTCGCTCGCGCTCGAGCACGGCGGCGAACGCGCTGCGCACACTGGCGCTGCGGCCCTTGTGCCAGTGGTCGAAGTACAGGTCGTCGCGGCTGTAGCGCAGGACGCGCACGCCGTCGGTGTCGCGCGTCTCCTCGAGCGTGCCGCGCTTCTCCCAGTCCAGGGTTCCGGCGAACACGACGACCTCGTGACCGGCGCGCACGAGGGCCGCGGCGAGGCGCTTGGTCGAGAGCTCGGTGCCGCCCACCAGCTCGGGCGGGTAGCCGTGCACGCACAACAGGATCTTCATCGCGCGAGCGCCGCGTCGTAGAGCGCGGCGAAGTCGCGCGCGTCCTCGTCGATCGAGCGCAGAGCACCCCGGCCGCGTGCGGCCACGGCGATCACGCGTTCGGGGTCCGAGGCGAGGCCCGCGATCAGTTCGGCGAGCGCCGTGGCATCGCCGGCTCGGAACGCGAAGCCCGCTTCGGACTCGCGCACCAGTTCGGCCATGCCGCCGAGGTCGCTGACCGCGACGGCCGTTCCCGTCGCGAGCGCTTCGAGGATGACGAGCGGCGCGTTCTCGTACCACAGGCTCGGAACCACGAGCAGATCCGTGCGGGCGAGCGTCGCGGCCAGACCGGCGCGCTCGAGCGCTCCGTGGTAGCGGGCACCGAGTGCCGCCGCGCGACGCTCCAGGTCGGCGGCGAGTTCGGGCGCGTGGGATCCGGGTCCGTGCAGATCCAGCTGGAGCTTCTCGCGGACGCTCGGTTCGAGTCGTTCGAACGCTTCGACCAGGACCTGCGGCCCCTTGTGCGCGACGACGGTTCCGATGAAACGCACGCGCAGGCGCTCCGCCCGCGGTTCGCGCACGAAGCCCTCGAACGGCAGAAGATCGATGCCCGTGCGCAGGAAGTGCGTGCGCCCGGCGGGCAGCCCCCAGGCCAGGAACTCGCTCTCCAGGAAGTGACTGGGCGCGACGAAACCGGCCACGCGCGGCACGAGTTCCTCGCGCATCGCGCGCTCGCGCTCCGCCAGGGCGTCGAGCCAGCGCGGGTCGAGCTCGGGCTCGACGAAGGCAGTGCTGCCGGTCGGCGCGGCCGATCCCGCCGCAACGCGCTTCGCGAGCGGCGCCAGGTCCACGCCCGTCGCGCCGCGCAACCCCGCGAGCGCGCGACCGACGCGCCGCTCGGTCGCGGTCGCCGCGTGCTTGAACCCGGCCATGCAGCGCGCGCAGCGTTCGGGCTCGATCGTCGCGCACAGACTCCCGTCCAGGTACCGGCGCTGTCCGAAGCGCGGGCACATGAGCCAGAAGTCGAACAGGGTCATGAAGAACGGCAGGTCGAGCTGCTCGCAGATCGCCGCGTACCCGATCGAGTGGTAGAGCAGGTGCGCCGCGTGCACCACGTCGGGCCGGAACGCGTCCAGCACCTCGCCGAAGCGCACCTCGGCCGGCTGGCTGCGGTAGGTCTGTTCGAACGACTCGTGGAACAGGTTGTTGACCAGTTCCACGTAGCGCACGCCGTCGTGCTCGCGGCGGTTGAGCGACATGTGCCGACGCGACACGTCCTTCTCGGCCGTGTACACCAGCACTTCGTGCCCGGCTGCGACGAGAGCGCGCGCCAGGCTGTGCGTGTGCACCTCGGTCCCCGCCGGATGGCGCGGCAGCGAGCGGTGGGAAACGAGCAGGACGCGCATCGACAGCTACCGTACCAACGGACGCACGAGCGCCCACCACCCGCGCAGGCACGCGTCCAACGTCGCGCTCGAGGCGCGCGCGAACTTCTTCTCGCGCAGCTGCGGCGAGAGCGTCAACGGCCCGCCGCGCAGGATCTCGCGGTCCCCCACCCGGCGCGAACTCTGGATCCGGTGCCGCCGGGCCAGGACGCCCGGGAGAAGTCGCACGAGCGCCCATTTGCCGCGCAGGTAGGCGAGGAGTCCGCCGCGCAGCGTCGCGAAGGCGAGCCAGTAGATCTCGTACAGGACGAGCGCCGGCGCACTCAGCACCAGCGTCCAGGCGCGGTGGTTCTTGAGCAGGAGCAGCCAGCGGTTGCGCGAGTGCAGGAACACGCGCCGCGCCGGGTAGATCTCGCGGCGGAACGACGTGCCCGCGGTGCCCGGCCCGTGCAGACAGAGCGCGTCGTCCACCACCGCCAACCGCTCGCCCAATGCGCGCAGCCGGTAGGACAGGTCCGCGTCCTCGAACAGGATCTCGAGGTCCTCGTCGTACCCCCCCGCCGCCAGCACGCGCGCGTTCTCCTGCAGGACGCACAGGGACACGAACGCGCCGACCTCGCTCGTGCCCGAGCCCTCCGCCTCGGCCGCGGGCACGAAGAAGTTGCGCAGCACGAGCAGCCCGGCGTAGTGGGCCCAGCCGCCGTCGTAGTGCACCGTCCCGGGATCGCTGGCCACGACCGATCGCGCCTGCACGGCGACGAGCCCCGCGTCCGCGTCGAGGGCGGCCACCATCCGCGCCAGCGCCTGCGGCTCGAGCACCACGTCGTTGTCGAGCGTCAACACGCGGGCGAATCGCGCCACGCGCATCCCGAGGTTGCGCGCGGCCGCCGGCCCGGGGTTGCCGGGGAGCTCGAGCAGCACGACGTCCGGGTAGCGCTCGCGCACCAGGTCCTGGCTGCCGTCGGTCGAACCGTTGTCCACGACGAACACTTCGTCGGGCACCACGTCGCCCGCGAAGAGTCCGTCGAGGCAGGCCGCCAGGTAGTGCGCCCCGTCGTAGTTCACGACGACGGCGGTGATGCCCGCCGCTGTGGTGCGCCCGTTCGCGCTCACTCGATCGGCAGCCGGAAGTCCGGCGCGTGGACGGGGCGGCGATGACGCAGACAGTACGGCACGTTCAGGAGGATGCTCCAGGCGGCCTTCGCGAGCACCCGCCAGGCACCCTTCGTGTTCTTGATCGAAGAGCCGATGCCGATCGTGCCGACCGCGTCGGTCACCTCGCCGCCGGTCTCCTTCGTCTCGCTGCGCAGGAGCACCTTCGTCAGCACCAACCAGGGCAGCTTCACGAGGTCGGCGAACGGCGCGTACTTGAGCTGCGTCAGCCAGGCGTTGCGCGCGTGGTAGTAGAGGCTGCGCTTGCCCATCTGCAGGCCGAACGGCGTCGAGTGGTAGGTCACGACGCCGGGGTACTGCAGCACGCGATACCCGTCGGCGAGCAGGCGGCACGTCAGGTCGCGCTCGTTGCCGTAGATGAACAGCCGCTCGTCGTACCAGCCCGCCGCGCGCAGGGGCGCCACCTTTGCGAGGCTACCGCAGCCGCGGAACGTGCTCATGTAGCGCTCGGTGTTGACGCGTTCGGAGTTGGTGTAGCTCGCCGGCATGCCCGGTTCGACCACCTTGGACGACAGCAGCGCCGTGGTGTCGGGTTCCGCCAGAAGACGCACCGACGCCTTCTCGAGCCAGTCCGGCGGCAGGACCACGTCGTCGTCGAGGATCGCGAGCCAGGGCGTGGTCACCGACGCGAAGCCGATGTTGAACGTCTCGCAGGCCCCGTACTTGTCGTGCGGCGTGCGGATCACGCGCACCTCCGGGAAGCGCTCGGCCAGCAGCTCCGCCGTGCCGTCGCTCGAACAGTTGTCGACAACGACGATCTCGGCGAAGGCCAAGGTCTGATCGAGCAGCGACTCCACGTTGGCGACCACGTCGAGGACTTTGTTCCAGGTCGAGATCACCGCCGTCGTGCGCGGCACGCCGAGTTCTGCGGCGCGGCGTGCGTCCGCGCGGCGGGTGGCGGCCGGTTCGCGCGCCCCTTCCCCACCGATGAGCGCGGCGTCGGCCACTTCGCGCACGAGCGTTGCGACGGCGCGTCCGTAGGCGGCCATGCGCTCGCTCGGCAGGGACACGTACCCTTCCGCCTTCTGCACCGCGTCGTCGGGCACGTTGACCGTGCGCGAGCGATCGAACGCGCCGCACTTCTCGACCAGGTCGTGGTACGCCATCTGACTGGCGAACGCGGCCAGGGCTTCCGACTTGCGCGTCCAGAACGCCGTCGTGTCGTACAGCACCGTCGCGTGCGCGTAGGTGTTGACGCCGAACAGGTGGTAGGTGCGCGTGCGCGTGTCCGCCGCGGCGGCCGTGATCAGCGCGGCGGCGGTGGCGCGGTGGTCGGTGTGGAACTCGTGCGGCGACGGGCCGTAGACGAGGTCCGGGTCGAAGTCCGCGATCTCGTCGGCGATGCGCGACGAAAGGTCCGCGAGCGTGCCGAGCCCGCCGTCCTCGAGCCCGCAGAAGCGGTGGTCGGAGACGCCCAGGATGCGGCCGGCGGCGACGCTCTCCTCCTGGCGCGTGCGCCCCAGAGCGTCGGCGTCGTCGCCCGCCAGTCCGTCGCGATCACCCAGCGCTCCGTCGGTCAGCACCACCACGCGCACGCTGTCGCCGCGCTGCGTGTGGAACGCGAGCATCCCGCCACAGCCCAGCACCTCGTCGTCGGCGTGCGGTGCGATCACGAGCACGCGGCGCGGGAGAGCGCCGGGATCCGCGAGCGGCGGGAACAGGTGCGCGAAGCGGTTCGGTGCCACGCCCGCGGCGGCGCCCTTCGCCGCGTGCTCGGTGGCCACGCGAGCGGCCGGCGCCAGACGCGGGTCGGGCACGGCAGCCTTTCCGGCGGCTCTCTCCTCGGCGCTCATCGCCTGCCTCCGTCCACGTGCACCAGACCCTCGGCGTGCGTCGCGCCCGGTCGATCGATGTACAGCGAGCGGTAGTGGTTCAGACCCTCGACGTAGTGCGTGAGATCGCGCACCGAGGCCTGCGAGTGGTGCAGCGCGAGGGCGCTCGCCTTGGCCGGCCACTGCGAGCTGATGTCGACCACGTGGCTGGGCTGGAAGGTGGACCAGACCTCGTAGGTCCACAGCTCCGGCACGGGACCGTCGCTCGCGTGCAGCGCATCGAGCGCGACCGCGACCGCGCGCGCGAGCGTGTGGTGATCGGGGTGGGACTCGCCGGGCCAGGGGGCGTAGACCGTGCGCGGAGCGAAGCGCCGGATCAGGGCAGCCATCTGCTCGGCGCCCTTGGCCAGGTCGTCGTCGCTCAGTTCGCGCCCCTCGGGGTGACCGAGGAACATCACCGATGCGAAGCCGAGCGCCCGACAGGCCGCGCGGCACTCCTCCTGGCGGAGCGCGACGAAGGCGGCCTCGTCCATGTGTTCGAAACCGCGGCGGCCGAGCGCGCCGTCGTAGACCACGACCACGTGCACCTCGTCGCCGGCGGCCGCGTGGCGCAGGCAGGTCCCACCCGCGCCGATCACCTCGTCGTCGGGATGCGGCGCGAAGAGCAGGACGGGTCCACGGGCGAGCTCGTCGAGCACGACCGGCTCGCTGCACGGCCCCTGGACCTGGATGGAAGCACGTTCGGTCACGCCACGCCTCCGATCCGGTGCGCGGTCGGGAGCGGCTCGATCAGCGCCTGCACCTGCGCCCCGTAGACCTCCTCCACCGTCAGCCCGTTCTCGCGCACGTGTCCGACGCGGTCGAAGGTCCAGGCTCCGCGCAGCGCGAGGGTCCGGCGGTCGAGCGCGCGCACGTAGATGCGCGCCGGGAACATCCATTCCCAGGCTCCGGGCGAGAACTGGAAGGTCCGACCTTCGCCCAACGTCCCCGCGGACAGGAGGAAGGCCGGCGAGAAGTTCGCCTCGACGAGGAACGGACCGTCGCCGTCGAGTTCGAGCACCGGTGCCTCGCTGACCTCGCCGAGGTGTTCGAACTCGTGCATCGCCATGCGACCGCGCGTCGCCCACTCGGCGCCCTTGTCGCCGATCCAGCGCGCGAAGCGGCCTCCGACGCGACCGTAGTAGCGCGTGAAGTACAGGTTCCGGCTGTAGTGGTAGCGGCGCGCCGGTTCGCCCTCGAACTGCGAGCCGATCCCCGCGCTGCGCGACCAGTAGTGCAGCACGGGCGCGTTGCCCATGTGCACCAGCTTGAGGCCGAGCGCGCGCACCTTGCGGCACAGGTCGGTGTCCTCGTAGTAGAGCGGGAAGCTGTCGTCCATGGGCCGACCACCGAGGCGCGCGATCGTCGCACGCCGCATGAACATGCAGCAGCCCGACAGCATGTCGGTCTCGACGGGGCCGTCGGACTCGTGGAACGGCACGTCGCCGCGCAGTCGGTGCCGCGAGTAGCGTCGCGCCCAGCCGGTCGAGCGGTGCGCGAGGTTGACGCGCGTGTGCTCGACGAGCGTCGGCAGTGGATTGCGCGGCAGGAGCAGCTCGCGCCCCGGGTCGATCGACACCTTGGGATCCACGATGCCCACGTCCGGATGGTCGGCCAGGTAGGACAGCATCGTCCCCAGCGCGCCCTCGAGGATGAACAGGTCCGGGTTGAGGATGGCGACCACGTCGTCCGGCCCACCGCTCGTGTGCGCGAAGGCGCGATTCATCCCGCCGGCGTAGCCGAGGTTGTCGTCCGCGCGATCGACGGTCGCGCCGAGGCGTTCGAGGTGGTCGAGCCACGTCTCCTGGTCGACGGGCGACGCGTTGTCGACGACGACGATCTCGAGGTCCTGTGGCCGACGGCCCTCGAGCGCCCACATCGCGATCAGCGACTCGACGCAACGCAGGGCGAAGTTGCCCGAGTTGAAGTTGACGATCAGCGCCGACAGTCGGGTCGAGTGCTCGGAACCGCTCACGACTCCTCGGTCAGGGATTGCGACGGCGTGGGTCGCTGGACGACCTCCCACTCGTGTTGCATCCGGAACATGCCCACTTCGCGGGTCTCGGTCCGCACGACGACGTGGTCGGACAGCGCGAACTCCTCGTAGCGGTGGACGCCGCCCTCGTCGAAGAGGATCACCGGCACGACGTACTGGCCCGACAGCATCTGGATGTCGGGGATCCGCAGCACGAGGCAGCCCTCGCGCTCCTTCAGCGGGAAGTTCGAGAAGTGCGTCCCCATCCCCGCCGTGATCGTCATGTCCTGGCGGAAGAACGCCGTGCCGACGGACACGGGCGTCTGGTCGGGATCGGGGTTGCGCCACCAGATCCGCAGTTCCAGGTCGTCCCCGGTCGTGAACTGGTAGCACTCCTCGTCGGTGCCGAGGCGGTAGAGACGCGCGTCGAGGATGCGCGGCATCATCGAAGGATCGAGGCCCGAGCGCACGACCATCGGCACCTCGGACGTGATGTCGCCCTGGGCGTCGGCGATGTGATCGCGCTGGAAGGCCGTGTACTCGTTCGTGACGAAGACCGAGTCCCCGATCGCGGCCGGGATGCCGTCGCGCATCCAGATCGCGTCGTCGCACAGCTGTCGGATGTCGTACAGCGAGTGACTGCAGAAGAGGATCGTCTTGCCGCGCTGCTTGAACGAGTAGATCTTGTCGACGCACTTCTTCTGGAAGTACATGTCGCCCACGGCGAACACCTCGTCGACGATCAGCACGTCGGGGTCGACGGCGCAGGCGATGGCGAAGGCGAGGCGCAGGCCCATGCCCGACGAGTAGGTGCGCACCGGTTGGTCGATGTACTCACCGAGCTCGGCGAACTCGATGATCTCGTCCATGCGCCGGTCCATCTCGCGGCGCGAGAAGCCCATCATCACGCCGTTGCTGACGATGTTCATCCGCCCCGTGAAGTCGAGGTGGAAGCCGGCGCCCAGCTCGAGCAGACTCGCGACCGAGCCGTTGATCCGGTAGTGCCCCTGGGTCGGCGGCGTGATGCCGGCCAGGACCTTCAGGAGCGTCGACTTGCCCGCGCCGTTCGCTCCGACGAGCCCCAGGGACGAACCGGGCTTCAGCTTGAAGTCCACGTTCTTGAGGGCCCAGAACTCGCGGTGCCGCTTCCACTTCCCCAGGGTCAGGGACTCGAGGACGCGGTCGAGCGGGCGCTTGTACGCGCGGAAGGCCTTGCCGAGGCCTTCGACTTCGATCGAGTACTTGGGTGCCATGACGTGCGTGCTGCGGGCCACCGGGGATCCGCGCTCAGACCTCGTCCGCGAAGCGGCGCTGGGACAGTCCGTAGACCATGAAGCCGACGAGGAAGATCCCGATCGACCAGGCCGCGAAGACCACGAGCGAGTGGCTGGGCGCGGTGGCGAAGACCTGACCGAAGACCTCGTGGTCCAGGGACAGGAGCTTCTCGCGGTTCATCAGTCCACAGCGCCAGACGTAGACGAGGTGGTAGATCGGGTTGTAGGTCAAGGGCTCGAGGTAGGGCTCGAAGTCCTCGCCCATCACCGCCGCCGACGGCACCCAGAAGATGGGCGTGATGAACATCCAGACCGTGGCGAGCAGTGTGACGAGCTGGAGCGTGTCGCGCAGGAACACGTGGCACGTGGCCAGGAACAGCGAGAGCCCGTACGTGAACAGCAGCTGGAACGGCAGGATCGCCAGGACCCACAACAGGTCGCGCCCGGGGAGCGGCCAGACGGGTGTGAGCGTCGCCAAGACGAAGGCCACGACGCCGAACAGCATCGTGACGTGGGCCACCAGCACGGCGTTGAGCGGCAGGAGCTCGGTCGGGAACGCGAGCTTCTTGATCAGGTTGCCGTTGTCGACGATCGAGCTCGTGCCGCGCACGAAGCCCTCCGACACCCCGGTCCAGATCAGGATGCCCGTGAACATGAACACGCCCATGGCCGGCTCGAGACCGGGGGGCAGTTTGGGCATCTTCAGCTGCAGCAGCTTCGTGAAGACGAAGTAGTAGACCGCGAACATGAACGCCGGATAGACCAGCGGCCAGACCCAGCCGAGCAGCGTGCCGGTGAAGCGCGCCTCGAGCTCGCGCTTGACCGCGGTGACCACCAGGTCCTGGTGCTTCAGGAGCAGCCGCGGGAACCCGACGATCCGCCCCAGCACGTGGCTGATGCCCGGCGGCGACGACCCGATCCAGGCCCCTTCGAACGTGGCGTGGGCCGCGTCGAACTGCTCGTCCACGAACGGGTTGCTGGCCGCGTCAAGCGTGTCGGGGCCGGCCTTCGAGGGCTCCGTGGACGTGCCTGAGGACGCCTTGGACCCTGCGGCGGGGACTGGTTGATCGGGGGAGCTCATGGAGGGGGGAGAACGTCGGCTCCGGACGCTCGAAGCCTACTCCATCGGAATCAAGGGACCGTGGAGGCGAGCCAGATCCGTGGGAGTCTTTCGGCGCCGAGCGATTCGGTGGGGTGGCGGGCTCGCGGCGCTCGCCTGGCGCCGGACGGGTCGGGGCGCCCCGGATCCGTCAACGTTCCGGATCCGGGGGGGTCAGCTCGCGTTCGGGGAACTCGTCGCCGGTGGTCAGGGAGGAGCGCAGGACCTGGATCAGGATCAGCGCTTCGTCCTCGTCGTCGTCGCGCCACTCCCACTCGGCGTAGCGCGGATCCGTCGGGCGCACGATCGACATGTTCGCCTGGGCCTTCACGCGGACCTCGGCCTTCCAGGTGTCCCCTTCGACGTGGGAGAGCTGGATGACGGCTTTGTGTCGGCGACCGTCGCCGCGGAAGGGCGCGAGGCTGTTCCGCCAGCCGCTCTCCATCCGCAGGGAGTTGACGTCCACGTCGGTCCCCCGCGGGAAGCCGCGCCGCTTCATCGCGAGTTGGGCCATCTGCCACAGCACGTCGCGACTGACAGCTTCCACTTCCACGTCGAGCCAGGTCGGCGACGGCTCGCGCTTCATGCTCGAGCACGACGGCGCGAGGGCGACGACGAACGCGAGCGGAAGGAGCGCCAGGAAGCGGCGGCGGTCGGCCGCGGGGCGCGAAGTGGAGTGGCTCATGGGTCGCGTGGTGCTGGTGGGTGGAGTCGGTGGCGCAGAAGTTCGACGTTCCGGGATCGGAGCGCCGAGGCTCAATCCTCGTCCTCGCCGGTGTCCTCGCTGTCGCGCAGGACCACGCGGATCGGCACTTCCTTGAAGGGCGTCTCCTCGCGGAAGCGGTTGGTGAGGTAGCGGATGTAGTCCTTGCCGATCAGGCGCTTGTCGTTGACGAACACCACGATCGTGGGCGGCAGACGCTCGGCCTGGGTTGCGTAGTGGATGCGGACGCGGTGGCCGGAGCTCGACGGTCCGCGGCCGGCGACCGCGCGTTGGACGACGCGGTTGAGCTCGCCCGTGCCGACGCGCGTGTGCGCCTGCTGGTACAGCTGTTCGGCCGTCTCGAGCAGTTCGTCGACGCGCCACTGGTCCTTGCCCGACAGGCACACGAGCGGCGCGAAACGCAGACCGGGCAGCTCGGCCTCGATGTAGTCGGACAGCTCCTGCGCCGTCATCTGGTCCCCCACCGTGTCCCACTTGTTCGCGCCCAGGACGACCGGCTTGTAGTGGTCCATCGCGTAGCGCGCCAGGCGCTTCTCGAGACCGGACAGGGGCTCCATCGCGTCGAACAACAGCACGACGACGTCGGCGCGGCGCACGGCGCGGTAGGCGCGACTGTCGGAGAAGAAGTCGATCGCGTCCTCGAACGAGCTCTTCTTGCGCACGCCCGCCGTGTCGATGACGGTGAAGCTGCGGCCGTCGCGCTCGAACAGCACGTCGACCGCGTCGCGCGTGGTGCCGGCGACCTCGGACACGATCATTCGTTCTTCGCGGGCCAGCGCGTTCGTCAGCGTGCTCTTGCCCGCGTTGCGCCGTCCGACGATCGCGAGCTTCATCACGGACACCGCCGCCATCTCGTCCTCGCGCGGCACCGGCAGGCGGTCGGAGATGGCCGAGAAGAAGTCCTCGAGGCCCTCGCCGTTCTGCGCGCTGATCGGGATCGGTTCAGCCGAGAGGCCGAGGGCGCGGAACTGGTCCACCTCCCACGCCATGCGGTCGCCCTCGGCCTTGTTGCAGACCAGGACGACGGGGCACTCGACGCGGCGCAGACGCTCGGCCACCTCCTTGTCGAGCGGCGTGATGCCGTCGCGCACGTCGACCATGAAGACGATCAGGTCGGCGTTGCCCACGGCCGTCTCGACCTGTTCCTCGACGAGCGGCCCGAGGTCCTGGCGGTCGACGATGCCGATGCCGCCGGTGTCCATGATCTCGACGGTGCGCTCGCCGAAGTCGGTCGGGATGCGAACCGGCAGGCTCACGCGGTCGCGGGTCACGCCGGCCGTGGGCTCGACGATGGACACGCGGCTGTTGACGAGCCGATTGAGCAGCGTCGACTTGCCCACGTTGGGGCGACCGACGATGGCGACGCGGGGAAGGCGGGACATGGGCGTGCGGAGGGTTGGGGCGCGGCGCCTGCGAATCGTCCCTTCCGGGAGCGACTCAGCGGATGGCGAGCGCGCGGTGCACCTGGGGGACGACGCGGGTCTCGAGACCGAGCTCGAGGGCGTACTCCCACAGGGGCGTGATCCGGTCTGTGGCCGGTGCTCCGGAGCGGGGCACGGCGGTCGCCGGTTGGATGAAGAGAGGCAGATCGGGCGCCAGTTCGCACAGGTCTTCGAGGGCCTCGAAGGCCTCCCGTTCGCTGGTGCGGTCGGTGACGACGAGCTTGGCGCACGCGTCGCGGCCGGCGAGCAGGTCGAGGGCCGCGCGGCGCGTCGCGGTCCAGTCGGCGGCGCTCGACGGTGCGGTCTCGTCGACCGGCACCGCGTCGCCGAGTGCAGCGACGTCGCCCGCGCGGATCTCGACGGGTGCGTCGAGATCACCGGGCAACTTCAGGTCGAGGCTGACGTGGCGGAACAGACCGAGCAGCGCGGCGAGCGTGCGCGGATGGGCGCCCGCCGTCTCGAGGTGCAGGGGACGGTCGCCGGTGAGCCGCGCGAGCGACGCCAGGAATCCGGGCCACACGAGCGGCTCGCCACCGGTGAGGCTGATCGGCAACGGCGGTCCGTCCGCTTCGACGTCGGCGATCGCGCAGGCCACCTGGAACGGCGACGAGAACAGCTCGTCACCGAGCGTTTCACCACCGAGGTCCGGACGTTGGTCGGCGCGCAGCACCCACGAGTGCGGCGTGTCGCAGTAGGTGCAGCGCAGCGGACAGCCGCGCAACCGCACGAAGACCTGGGGTTGGCCGAGGTAGCGACCTTCCCCTTGGATCGAGCGGAAGACTTCGAGGACCGGAGCGACGTCGGCGCCGTGCCCGGGGAACCTGTCCTCGGAGCTCGACGCCGAACGGGCGCTGGAACCCGCTTCGCTCCCCGTGCGGGGCGCGTCCACTGCGGACTACGCCTTCTTCTTCTCGTCCTTGCCCTTCTCGTCCTTGCCGGCCGACATGGCCTTGGCCTTCTTGCCCGAGACGACCTTGAACTTGGTGCGCATCTTCGGGAGACCGACGGCCATGTCCTGGGCGGGATCCAGTTTCCCGGCCTTGATCATCTTCTGGACGCGTTCGAAGCGCGTGAGGACGCTGCGCTCACCGGCGCGGGTGTTGACGCCGCGGAGACTGCGGTGGATGGACATGGCTGGGAGTGGTTCGTCTGGAGCGACGGAGGGGTCGGCGCGAAGGGCCGACGCAGGTGGATCGATGGACCGAGGGGCCTCGTGCTGGCGCCGATGCGCCGGGCCCGCGGTGCTGGAGGCGGAACAGGGTAGCGCCGGATCGCCCGGGCGGCAACGCACCACAGGGCGGTCGCCGCCTCCCCCGATCCCGCTCTCGCGCTCGGGGGCGTCCGGGGTCCCGACCCGCCGGCGACGTCCTCACACCTCCGGCCACAGCGCCGCGAACACCAGCCCCGTCGCCGCACCGTACAAGCAGCCGTCGAAGGCCTCCTTGAGGACCGGCGTCCAGCGGCGGCCGTGCCAGATCGCGCCGGGCAGGATCGCCAGCGCGTAGCCCATGACGGCCACGGTTCCGGCGAGGCGCAGCACGCTGCCGAAGCTCGCCCGCGGATCGAGCGAATGGCCCGCGACGTAGGCGGTCAAGGTCCCCACCACGAGGCTGTACAGGAACCAGGCCCCGAGGTTCGCGCCCATGTTCGGCGTCGCGTTGGGCATGACCGAGAGCATCGCGACCGGACCCTCCTGGACCTTGCGCAGGTACTCGGGGTCCTTCCACTGCTCGGGCCCGCTGGCGTGGGGCAGGCAGTACTGCCCGGGCGGCACCGCGCCCCCCATCGCCGCGCGCACGGCCTCCTCGTTCGGCAGCTTCCGGTAGTCGTTCTTGTGCCATGGCAGCACCATCCAGACGACGGACGAGAGCACGAAGACGGCGGCGGCGGCGGCCAGGATCGGCAGCCAGAGGGCGGAGAGTTCGACCATGGGGAGCAACCCCGTGTGGGTGAACCCCGGGGTGGGTCCCGGGGTCCGCGGAGCCTAGGTCGCGAGCCCGACCACCGCTACCTGGTCCCGTGGCGAGCCGGCGCCGCCCCTGTCCGAGGGGCCCGAGCCGGTGGGCCCGAGCGCGTCCGCCCCGCCCCCTACCTGGCGACCAGGTCGTCGATGTTGCGCACGAGGGCCGAGCTGTACTCGCCTTCGCGTCCGCGCGGGTCGGGCAGGACGACGAGCGCCTCGAGCAGCGGCGCGAGGTCGGCCGTGGACGGCGCCGCACCGGCGAGCACGACCAGGCTCCCGCCCACGTGCAGGGGACCGATCGCGCGCACCCCGTTCGCGCGCAGGTGCGCCACGGTCTCCTCGGCGAGCACTTCGCGCGAGGCGCGATCGACGTAGGTCGCCACCTGGATCGTGAAGCGGTTGGCCGGGTCGAGCAGCTGCGCCGCGAGCTCCGCGCTCTGGGCGTAGCGTTCGAACGTCGGTCCGACGGGCGGCGTCCATCCGGCGGGCGGGCGCGGGTCGTCGCCGGCCGTGGCTCCATCGTTCACGACGGGCGTTCCGGCGGGCGGCGTGGGCGCGAGATCCGGCAGAGCGGCCGCAACGATGCGCTCGAGATCGGCGGCCGTGGCGCGCGCCGCGAGCGATGGGCCGTCCGGCAGAAGCAGGGTGCGAGGCTCGGTCGCGGTCGGTGCGGTGCGCGCCTCCACCACCAGGTGCGGGCGCAGGTAGACGCCGAGAGCGAAGGCGAACACGAGGGCGGCGAACACCTCCGGCTGGACCCAGGGCGAACGACCGCGCGCGGGTCGAGCACCGCTTGCCGCATCACCGTTGGCCGCATCCGCGCTCGCCGCGCCTCGATCGTCCGCGCTCTCGAAGCCCCCACCGTCCGACCCGTGGACCGCGGCCGTCGAAGGGGCGACCTGGGCCGCAGCGCCCGTGTCCGCGGCAGTGGCTTCGACCTCCGTGAAGAGTTCGCCCTGGGCGGACCGCGGCTCGGCGGGGTGCGGCGGGTCGTCGTCGCGCTGGCGCGTGGGGTCGTGCAGGTCCTTGGACATGGAGCTCGAGGGGGCGCAGCGCTGGCCCGGTGCTGGAGCACGCTACGCACGGAGCAGGGTCCGCGTCAAAGCAGCGCCTGCCCACGGACGCGCTCGACGCCGAGCCGCGGGCGGTGCGACGCGCGCGAGCTCGAGGCCCTCCGTAGACTGGTCGCCCCCATGCTCCCCGCTCACTCCGCCCATGGCGCACCGGCGCCTCGTCCGTCCACATCGACCCGCCGCGGCCGCACCACCTGTGTGGCCCTCGGCGCGCTGGCCCTGGGCGCGGCGGTGCTCGGCGGCTGTGGCCGTCCCGACGACGCGAGTGGCGCCGCGCCCGATGGGACCGCGCCCGCTCCGGGTTCGACGCCGAGCGCGGTCACGCCGAGCCCCGGTGCCCCCGCCGCTGCGAGTGACGGAGCGGCCAGCGACGCCGCCGCCAGCGACGATCCGGTGCTCGCGGACTTCTCGGGCGTCGTGCTGCCCGACGGCGCGGCGGCCGCGGGGCTCGACTACGTGAACCTCAGCGGTCGCGCCACCAAGCCCACGATCCTCGAGGCGAACGGCGCGGGCGTGGCGCTGATCGACCTGGAGAACGACGGCGACCTCGACCTCGTGTTCTCGCAGGGCTGCGCGGACCTCGACACGTTGATCACGGGTCCCGGCGCCGACCTCGAGATCTTCGCGAACGACGGCAGCGGGAACTTCACGCGCCGACCCGGTCCCGGACTGCGCGGCTGGTGGACCGGACTGTGCGCGGGCGACGTGGACGGCGACGGCGACATGGACCTCGTCGTCGGTGGCTTCGGCCAGGCCGCGGTGTTGCTGCAGGACGGAAGCGGCGCGCTCGTGCCCGTGGACGAACCGGGTCTGCTGCCGCCCGGCGACCGACGCCTCGTACCGGGCGAACCGCGCACGGCTGGCCTCCCCCCCACCTGGATCACGAGCGTCGCGCTGTTCGACGCCGATCGCGACGGCCACCTCGACGTCTACCTGGGTCAGTACCTCGACCTCGATCCGGTGGACCCGCCGCTCGGCGAACTGGGCGAAGGCGTGCTCGCGTTGCCCTGTTCGTGGAAGGGACTCGAGGTCTACTGCGGCCCGCGCGGCATGACGGCCCAGCCCGATCGCCTGCTGCTCGGTCGCGGCGACGGAACGTTCGTGGACGCGAGCGAACGCCTCGGCGACGTCGAGCCCGGCTTCACGTTGGGCGTCGTCCCGTTCGACGCGGACGGCGACGGCGACACAGACCTGTACGTGGCCGCCGACTCGGTGCCGAACCTGTTGTTCGTCAACGACGGCACGGGAACGTTCGCCGAGGTCGGCACCGGAGCCGGCGTGGCCGTCAGCACCGAAGGCATGGCCGAGGCCGGCATGGGCGTCGCGACCGGCGACCTGGACCGCGACGGACGCATGGACCTGGCGGTCACGAACTTCTCCGACGAAGCGACCCAGCTGTTCCTCGGCGCTCCGGTCGGCTTCCGCGCCGCGACTTACCGCACCGGCCTGCAGCGCGAGACGCGGCGGCTGCTCTCCTGGGGCGTGCACCTCGTCGACCTCGATGCGGACGGACGGCTCGAGCTGTTCACCGCGAACGGACACGTCTATCCCCAGGCCGACTCGCCGAACACGGGGACGAGCTACGCCCAGCCGGACACGCTCTGGCGTTTCGGCCGCGGCCTGCGCGCCGAAGCGATCCCGCCCGGCGGCGACACGTCGATCCTGGCGCTCGCGCGCGGGACGCGCGGGTCCGCGGTCGGCGACCTCGACGGCGACGGCGCACCGGAGATCGTCGTCGTCACGATCGACGGCCCGGCCGCGATCGGTCGCAACACGCATGGTCGCACGGCGCACCGACTCGAGCTGCGGCTCGAGGGCGCCGGTGCACGGACTGGCGGTGGACAGACTGGCGGTGAGGGCGCCGACGGCGCAGCGAGCGCCGGCGCGCCGCGCAGTCCGCGCGACGGTCGCGGCGCGCGCGTGGTCGTCGTTCCGAAGCTGCCCGAGAACGAAGCGTTCGCCGTGCTCTGCGAGGTGCAGACGACGAGCGGCTACCAGTCCTCGAGCAGTCCGTACCTCGCGATCGGCCTCGGCGCCGCCACGTCGTACACGTCGATCGAAGTGCGCTGGCCGTCGGGTCGCATCGAGCGGATCGAGGCGGGCGACGGCGGACGCAGGTTGTTCCTGCGCGAAGGCGCCGGGGTCGTGAAGTCCGAGGAGCTCGAACGATGAGAACGCACGCCACGCACCGAACGATTCTCGCCCGCACCGCGACCCGCGTGGCCCTCGTCGCCGCGCTCGCCGGGCCGCTGACCGCCGAGGCGGTGACGGCCGCTGCGGGCCCGGCGCAGGAACCGGCCCCCGAAGACGCGCCGACGACCGAGGAGTCGACCGACGACAGCGTTGCGGGAGCGGCGGCGAACGCGGCTCTCGAGCTGCAGATGGAGCGCGCCACCCGCCTGGCCGAACTGGCCTCGCTCCTGGACCTGGGGCTCGTCTCCGACGCGCTCGAGCTCGGCCTGCCGCTGGTCGCGGCCGGTCCCCCGCCGGGCCCGCTCGTCGACGACGGCCGCGCGATCGCGTTGGTCGCCCGCGCGCTCGACGACGCCGGGCGCGGCGACGAGGCGCGCGACCTGTTGATCGCGGCGAACGTCATCCCCGCCACGGGTCCGTGGATCGAACTGGAGTGGGCCCGACTCGACCTGGTGCAGGACGAGCTCGACTCCGCGCTCCGACGACTCGTGCGCGAGGACGGAACGCTGCGCCTGCCGGACTTTCCGCAGGCCTGGATGTTGACGGGACGAGCGCTCGCGCGGCGCGGCAGTCTCGGCGCGGCGGCGCGCTACTTGAACGGGTACCTCGAGCGCGCGCCGTACGCGCCGGACACCGTCTCCGCGCTGCACATCCTCCACCTCGAAGCGTTGCAACGGCGCGACGCCGAGGCGGCCACGGCCCTTCTGGCCGAGTCCGAGCGCCGCCGCCGCGCGTTCGAGCTGATCCGCGCGCGGTCGCTGCAGGTGCGCGCGAACCCGAAGGACGCGTTGCCGCGCTACGGCCTGGGTCTCGCGTACCTCGAACTGGGCGACACCCGTGCGGCCACCGCGGCGCTCGAGGAACTCGTCGAACTGCAGCCCGACTTCGCGCGCGCCTACTTCCAACTGGGCGAGGCGCGCCGACTGTCCGGCGATCGCGAGGGCGCGGTGCTGGCGTTCGGCGAAGGGCTCGCGCGCGATCCCGACGACCACAAGTGCCGGCTCAACCGCGGACTCGTGCTGGGCCAGCTCGCGCGCTACGACGAGGCGCTCACAGACCTCGAGTTCCTGCTGCGCTCGGACGTGGCGGGAACGGCGGAGTACGCGGGAATCTACCTCGGGCTGGCGCGCGTCTACGACCGCACCGAACGCCCCGAGGCCGCCGACCAGGCCTACGCGAAGTACCGCGAGCTGGGCGGCGATCAACCCCGTTAGGCGCTCGCGCCTCCGAACACGGAACGGCCGCTGGCAACGCCGACGGGCCCGGAGCGCGTGCGCTCCGGGCCCGTCGGCGTCGGGGGCGAGTCGTTCCACCTCGCCCGTCCAATCGCGCGAGCGCGGCGGTGGCGAGGGCGAACGGCGCTCCTAGAAGTCCTCGTCGAAGCCGACGTCGCCGGTCACCGACATCTGGTACGCGGAGACGCGGCGCTCGAAGAAGTTCGACAGCTCCTGCACGTCCTGCAGCTCCATGAAGGCGAACGGGTTCTTGGCGCCGAAGTGCGGCTCCATGTCCAGGTTCAGGAGGCGCTGGTCGGCGACGAACTCGAGGTACTGGCGCATGTCGCGCTGGGAGAGCCCGCTGATGCCACCCGACAGGATGTCCTCGGCGAAGGTCATCTCGCACTCGACGGCCTCCTTCAGCATGTCGATCACCTGCGCCTTCACGCCGTCGTCGAACAGGTCCGGTTCCTCGCGGCGCACGGTCTCGACCACTTCGAAGGCGAAGGCCATGTGGCAGCTCTCGTCGCGGAAGACCCAGTTCGTGCCCGAGGCCAGGCCGTTCAACAGACCCTTGCTGCGCATGAAGTAGACGTACGCGAAGGCCGCGAAGAAGAACAGGCCTTCGATGCAGGTCGCGAAGCAGATCAGGTTCAGGAGGAAGCGCTGGCGCTCCTCCTTCGTCCGGCAGGCGTCGAGGTCGTGGATCGAGTCGATCCACTTGAAGCAGAACTCGGCCTTCTTGCGGATCGCCGGAATGTTGTCGATCGCCTGGAAGGCCTGTTCGCGCTCCTTGAGGTCCGGGATGTAGCTGTCCAGGAGGGTCAGGTAGAACTGCACGTGCAGCGCTTCCTCGTAGAGCTGCCGCGACAGGTACATCCGCGCCTCGGGGGCGTTGATGTGCTTGTAGAGGTTCAGCACGAGGTTGTTCGACACGATCGAGTCACCCGTGGCGAAGAAGGCCACGAGGCGACTGACGAGGTGCTTCTCGGCCGGCGACAGCCGATGCTCGAGATCGACGAGGTCCGTGGAGAAGTCCACTTCCTCCACCGTCCACGTGTTCTTGATCGCGTCGCGGTAACGGTCGTAGAAGCTCGGGTAGCGCATCGGGCGCAGGGTGAGGTCCATGCCCGGGTCGAGCAGGAGTTGGCGGTCGGTCATCGTCGTCTTCGGTCCGGTGGGATGTGAGTTCGGGCGCGCGAGCGGTCGCGTGCGAGTGGTTTCGCGAACGGGCTGGACGTGTCGCCCCCGCCCTTCGGTTCGGTCTCGATCGGTTCGCTCGCGCGGGCCGGCGTCGCGCTCCCTTCGAAGCGTGCCGACCCGCGCGGCTCCGGCTACTGGCAGGCCTCGCAGCTCTCGGGGTTCTCGAGGCTGCACGCGATCGCGTCGGCGTCCTTCACGCCTTCGGCCTTCGCCGCCGTGCTGGTCTGGGCGATCCGGGTCGCCGGACGCGAGCGCAGGTAGTACGTGGTCTTGATGCCCGTCTTCCAGGCGTACAGGTACATCGAGCTGAGCTTGCCGATCGTCGGCGAGGCCATGAACAGGTTCAGCGACTGGCTCTGGTCGATGAACTGGCCGCGCGCGGCGCCCATGTCGATCAGCGAACGCATCGGGACCTCCCAGGCGGTGCGGAAGATCGCCTTCACGTCGTCCGGGATCTCGTCGATCGCCTGGATCGACCCTTCGGCCTGCTTGATCTTGGCGCGGACGCTCTCGGTCCACAGGCCGCGCTCCTTCAGCTCGCGCGACAGATAGCTGTTCACCTGCAGGAAGTCGCCCGACAGGGTCTCGCGCTTGAACAGGTTCGACACCTGGGGCTCGATGCACTCGTAGCAGCCCGCGATCGACGCGATGGTCGCCGTCGGTGCGATGGCGATCATCAGCGAGTTGCGCAGACCGTGCTCGGTCATCCGCGCCCGCAACGCTTCCCAGCGCGCGCCGTCGCCGGACGGCACCTCGTCGGGCTTCGTCCCCCACAGCTCGAACTGGAAGTGGCCCTGGGCCGCTCGCGTCTCGGCGAACGCCGGGTGCGGACCGTTCTGCTCGGCCAGTTCGACCGAAGCGGTCACGGCGCGGAAGTAGATCTCCTCGGAGATCCGCGCGCTGATCGCGCGTGCCTCCTCCGAGTCGAAGGGCAGCCGCAGTTGGAAGAACACGTCCTGCAGGCCCATCATCCCGAGCCCCACCGGACGCCAGCGCTGGTTCGACGAGCCAGCGTCCTCGGTCGGGTAGTAGTTGATGTCGATGACGCGATCGAGGTAACGGATCGCGAGCGCGGCCACGTTGCCGATGGCCTCGTAGTCCACGTACTTCGCGCCGTCGTCGCCCTCGCGGACGAAGCGCCCCACGTTGATCGAGCCGAGGTTGCAGACCGCCGTCTCGTCGCGGCTCGTGACCTCGATGATCTCGGTGCACAGGTTCGACAGGTGCACGGTGTTGCCCGGCGCGCCCGTCTGGTTGCACTTGAGGTTGGAGGCGTCCTTGAACGTCATCCAGCCGTTCCCGGTCTGGGCGAGCGCGCGCATCATCCGCGCGTACAGATCGCGGGCCTTCAGCGTCTTCACGCCCAGACCGTCGCGCTCGGCCTCTTCGTAGGCGCGATCGAAGTCCTCGCCGAACAGATCGCACAGGTGCGGGACGACCTTGGGGTCGAACAGCGTCCAGGTCGAATCGGCCTCGACGCGGCGCATGAACAGGTCCGGGATCCAGTTGGCCAGGTTGAGGTTGTGCGTGCGCCGGGCGTCGTCACCGGTGTTGTCGCGCAGGACGAGGAAGTCCTCGATGTCCCCGTGCCAGCTCTCCAGGTAGACGCAGGCCGCGCCCTTGCGGCGTCCGCCCTGGTTGACGGCGGCGACCGACGAGTCGAGGGTCTTCAGCCAGGGCACGATGCCGTTGCTGTGCCCGTTCGTGCCGCGGATGAGCGAACCCGTGCAGCGCACGCGGTGGTACGCGAGGCCGATGCCGCCCGCGAACTTGCTGAGCTGCGCCACGTCCATGTAGCGCGCGTAGATCGAGTTCAGGTCGTCCTGGGGCGAGTCGAGCAGGTAGCAGGAGCTGAGCTGGGTCCGCGTCGAGCCCGAGTTGAACAGGGTCGGCGACGACGGCAGGTACGCCAGGCTCGAGATCAGCTGGTAGAACTCGATCGCCTCGACCGGGTCCTCGGCCAAGCCGCAGGCCACGCGCATGAAGAAGTACTGGGGCGTCTCCAGCACCTTGCGGCTGGTCGGGTCCTTGAGCAGATAGCGGTCGTAGACGGTGCGCAGGCCGAAGTACTCGAACAGGTTGACGCGCTTCAGGTCGATGGCGTCGTCGAGCTTGCGGCGGTTGGTGCGCACGAAGTCGTAGGTGCGCTCCGACAGGAGGCCGGCCTCGTAGCCGTGCCGCACCGACTGCGAGAAGGACTGGATGTCCTGGTTGGCCACCTCCTTGTCGATGAAGGTGCCGAGCAACCGCGCCGCGAGCTTCGAGTACTGGGTCTCCTCCGAGATCAGGTTGGCGGCCGTCTGGATCGACAGGCTGTCGAGTTCCTGGGTGGTCGCACCGTCGTAGAGTCCGCTGATCGTGCGGGTGGCCACGCGCATCGGGTCGACCGCCTCGAGACCCACGGCGCAGCGCTGGACCGCCTTGACGATCTTGTTCAGGTCGACCGGCTCGAGCGAGCCGTTGCGCTTCTTGACCTTCATCCCCACGTCCTCGCCCACCGCGTCCTCCCACAGGGCGCCGGTGCGCGCTCCACCGGTGGTCGGGGCACGATCGGTGTCGTCCCGACCGGGGGTCGGCACTTCGTACCCGGCCCGGCCGCTGCCAGCCTGGGTCGTGCCAGCCTGGGTCGTGCCAGCCTGGGTCGTGCCGGCTCGGTTGGTGCCGGACTGCGCGGTATCCATCTGCGTGGTGTCCAGAGCGTCGCTCGATTCCATGGTCGAAGGGGTGCGGTGCGAGAGTTGGGGGGCGCTTGGATCCGCGCTCGCGTCCAGGGGACGGTGCCACCCGGTGGTGGGCGGTCGTCGATCGGAGCGAGCGCGGAAGGAAGGGAAGAGGTCGGGGAGGCCCCGCGGGACTCGGTGCCGCGGGAACGTGGGCCGGCGCACGGGGCAGCCGGCGAGCGAGGCGATCGGGGAAGGTGGCGCCGCGCGCACCGCTGGGGCGTCCGAGCCCCCCTCCTGTTCGAGGTCGGCCGAGCGTCCAGCCAGGGACTGGGGCACGCTCGGGGCGGGAGGGTCGGCGGCACCGAAGAGGGCGCGGGCGAAAGAACGTCGAGTGGGCCGGCTGATGGAAGCCGGGTGGTGGAAGCCGGAGGCCAGTGGCCAGCAGCTGCCGGCGAGCGCTCGAACAGGAGCGCTGGGAACCAGCGCCGCGCCGAGCGGGGAACCGAACGGGAAGGACAGGACGGTGGCCGGACGGCAGGCCCAGGGCGCGGCCGGACGGCAGGCCCAGGGCGCAGGTCCCCGGGCGGCCGATCCGAAGCCTCGGAGCCGGTGGCTGCCGGTTCCGGTGCGTGCCACGCCTGCGAGCGACGCCCACGGGTGCACCTCGTCGAGACGAGCCCCCGATCGGACCCGACCGACGCCACCCGGAAGGGTCGCTCGAAGGTGGGGTGGGACGGGGGGCGGATCGAGGCGGCCGGGACGGGCCACGGACGTGGGCCGAATTCGGACGCGGAGTCGGTCGCGGGATGGGACGAGGCGGCCCGCCCAGAAGGCAGGTCGAGAGGCCGGGTCGACCGTCTCGGCTCGCGTCCGTCGGCCCTGGTCGAGGGCCCGGCGGCGCGGCGTCCGAGCGGGCTGGAACCGGGGGGCTCAGCGGCGGTCGGACAGGGCCGGAACGGTCGCGTCGATCCGGGCGGTGCAGGTCACCCGCGGGCGGGTGGGCTTGCGGTCGCTCGACCGACGGAGCCCCACCATATTGGGGTGCGGGCGGCGGTCAATACGAAAGGTTGTGGCTCTCCCGTCCGGCGGAAGGGTCCCACCGCGCCGCCGATCGAGCCCGTCCGCCGCCTGTCTCGACCCGGAGATCGGAGCCAGATCCGGACCGAGCAAGCTCTTGACCGGGGACGCTTCGAAGGGTCTACCGCCCCACCTTCGGGCGGGTGTTCCGGTCCCTTCGGATCGGCTCAGAGCGTGAGGCCGCGGCCCGCGCCCGAGCGGTCCTTCGCGCGCCGCGAGTCGGCCCCTTCGCCGGCGCGCGAACGCTCGCGTTCGAACCCGGTCGAGACCGCTTCGGGACCGACGAGGACCGCGTCCACGTAGGGCGCGATACCGCCACTCGTCGCGAGTTCCAGTTCGAGACCGGACGCGCGCACGAGCGGTGCGAGTGCGGCGAGTTCGACGGCGCCCGAAGGCAGGACGATGCGCGCGACGCCCTTCTCGCGAAGGCGCAGCAGCGCGCTCGCCACCAGGTCGGGGGCGAGGCTGCAGAGCGGTGCGAGGAAGGCCCCGTCGACCGCGATCGCGACCTGCGCGGAGTACGGATCGAGGCGTTCGAACCACTGGTCGGTCAGTTGGTCCGAGCGCAGTCGAACGGAGACGCGCTCCCACGGAAAGCGCAGGAGACCGATCGATCCCAGGGCGCGCGAGGCGGCGGCGGGTTCCTCGAAGGACAGGCGCAGGCCGCGGCCGAGCTGGGCGAACGCGCCGATCAGCTCCTCGAACTCGAGGCCCGGGCCGTCGACCGGCACCGTGCTCAGCTGGCCGCAGGTGTCGCGCACGATGGTGGCCTGGGCCCACGGCACGTTGGCGGCGCCGAAGAGCTCGAGGTCGTCCATGGTCGCGAGCCCGTCCCACAGGATCGAGACCGCGTCGACCGGGACGTTCTCACCCTCTTCCGTGACGCACACGCGCGGCGTCAGGGCGGTGGTCGGACGACCGAAAGGCTCGGCCAGAAGACACAGCACGTCGTCGCCCGCCAGGTGGCGATCGATCTGTACGAGGGCTTCGGTGTCGTCGTCGACCACGGCGATGGGCACGAGGCCGCGCGACTTGAAGTGTTCGATACCGGCCAGCTTCGAACGCACGCCGTCGCTGCCGTCGCCGAAGGGATTCAGCCGCACGCGGTCCTCGGCGAGCCCCATTCCGTAGTGACGGCACAGCGTGCGCAGGGCCTGGAGCGTCTCGTCGCGGCGTGTCTGCGACCGCGAGCTGTTGAGCACGACGAAGACGCGCGGCTGCATCTGCATCCAGCGCAGGACCTCGAGCATCCCGAGGCAGGGCTGGTGGGCGCCGATCACGGCCTCCGGCGACCAGGCGAAGCGCTCGCACTCGACGAGCAGCTCGGCGCGCGCGGCGTGGTCGAGCCCGCGCCTCTCGAACAGGCGGCGCAGTCCCGCCTCGCCGGTCTGGATCTCGCCGGCCTCGAGCCCGTCGAAGTAGCTGGTGCCACGACGCGCGTCCCAGTCGAACAACAGCGCCGCCAAGCCGGGGCGCAGATCGAGGATCGAGCCGTCCACGTCGATCAGCACCGCGAGCTCGGCGTCCGGCTGGGCGCGGCGACGGCGCTCCACGTGGGCGCTGAGACGCTCGAGCCAGGCGACACGACACGTGCCGTTCGCGCGCCGCACGGGGCGGGTGCGGCCGGTCCTCGCGCCAGCCACGACACGCGCCAGCTCGGACGCGATGCGAGCCGAACCGTCCTCCGCTCGCTCGCCGCCCCACGACAGCGTGCTCGCTCGCCGTCCCGTCCCCTCTTCGATGCGTTCGCCCATCCTGTGCTCGATCATGCTCGTTCCCCCTGCGCGTCCCACGGCGTAGGCCTCGTCGGCTCCGCCTCCTCGTTCTCGTTCGGATCCCCCTTCTCGACTCGCGAACGATCGATCCACCGCGCGGTGCGCCGATCGTCCCGGTCCTTCGACAGCCGACCCCCGTCGGTTCGTGGGGTTCCATCGGCCGGTGGACGGGACGGGCGTCCATGAATCGTCGGCGAAACTTCGCTCGGTGTCGTCCGTGCAGCTGGTGCTACCCGGCTCGGCCGCGGTGACCTACGGACCGACCGCCGCCGATTCACCGCCGCCGTGGCCGAAACGTGCCCCGACCGGGGGGGGCCGTCCGCGGGTCGGTCCGAGGGCACATCCCTGGAACGAGCGGTCCCCGCCCCCACAATGGCCCGATGGACGTCGCCAATCTTCGCAAGGACTACGTGCGCCACGGACTGCTCGAGTCCGAGGCCCCCACCGACCCGTTCGACCTGTTCCGTACCTGGTTCGAGACCGCCGTCGACGCCGGGCTCGAGGACCCCAACGCGATGACCCTCGCCACGGCGACGACGGACGGCGCGCCCCGAGCTCGGATCGTGCTGCTCAAGGGCTTCGACGAGCGCGGCTTCTGCTTCTTCACCAACTACGCGAGCTCGAAGGCGCGCGAGCTCGACGCCAATCCCAGCGCGGCCCTCGTCTTCTACTGGCACGACCTCGAACGCCAGGTGCGGATCGAGGGCGCGACCGAACGCACCAGCACGGCCGAGTCCGACGCCTACTTCGAGATGCGGCCGCGGGACAGTCGGATCGGCGCCCACGCGTCGCCCCAGAGCCGTGAACTCGCGTCGCGCGACGAGCTGGAAGCGCGCCTCGCGGCCGAGCAGAAGCGCTTCGGCGAGTCCGGCGACGTGCCGCGTCCCGACGACTGGGGCGGGTACCGGCTGATCCCGAGTCTGATCGAGTTCTGGCAGGGCCGGCCCGCGCGCCTGCACGATCGACTCGCCTACCGCCGCGAGGGCGGGTCGACTTGGACGCGTGCGCGGCTCGCGCCCTGAGCTGCACCGGTTCGTCACCGCGCCGGTTCGTCACCGCGCCGGTTCGCCACCGCGCCGGTTCGTCACCGCAGCGGGTCTCACCGCGCCCGCACGCCCCAGCGATTGTGGACCGCGGCGTCCAGTTGCACGCGACCCGGTGAGCCCGGCGCCGCACGGCCTCCCTCGCGCGACGGCTTTCGCACTCCGAATCGCGCCGAACGAAGGGAAACTCCCCTAGCCGTGCACCGCGCGGCCCGCTGCGGTCGATGGGCGCTGGGCGGGGCGGCGTTCGGAGCCCCACGTGGGGGTTAGGATTGGGGTGCGAGTGCCACCGGCCCGGCCACGCTCCGTGAAGCGTCGTCGCGGCCCTCGACCCGACCCCACGGGACTTCACACCGACGACGGACCTGGGTCCGCCACCTCTCCCGGCGCACCCACCCGGGGCCAGCACCGCGCACGCACGACGAAGACATGCGAGTCACACTCATCCAACCGCCCGACGGGAACCTGCCCACCGCTCCCTACTCGTCGATCGCCGCACTCACCGGAGTGCTCGCCGCGCACGGGCACCAGCTGGAGGGGCTCGACGCGAACCTCGAGACGACGCTCTGGCTGCTCGATCGCGAGCGCCTCGAGGGCTGGTGGGACATGGCCGACGCCAAGCGCGCCGCGCTCTCCCAGAAGTCCGACCGCACGCCCGATGAAGCCAAGGAGATGCTGCGCCTGCAGCGTCTGTTGTCGCTGCCGCGCGAGGAGTTCGCCGGTGTGGCCGACGCCGTCGACCTGATGCGCGACGGCGAGCGCTTCGGCAACCCCGAGGAGTTCGTGGTCGCGTTCGACCTGGTGCGGTCGTGCATGCGCTTCGCCTTCTCGCTGAGTCCGTTCAACTTCTACGAGGGCCGCAAGGTCGGCCACGGCGTTCTCTCCGACCCGCCCGCG
The DNA here is from genome assembly GCA_007750655.1 of Rohdeia mirabilis. Lineage (GTDB taxonomy): Bacteria > Planctomycetota > UBA1135 > UBA1135 > Rohdeia > Rohdeia mirabilis. The sequence goes on along the minus strand of CP036290.1, from coordinate 1,816,630 downwards.
AACGAGCTGCCCGACCCGCCGGTCGAGTCGTTCCGCATGCTGGTCGAGAAGGTGCTCGAGAACCCGCCCGACGCGATCGGCATCACGGTGCCCTTCGACGGCTCGATGTACTTCGGCCTGAAGATCGCGCGCGTCATCAAACAGCTCGCGCCCGACATGACCGTGCTGATGGGCGGCGCGGGCATCGACAACAAGGGCTACCGCGTCACCGACGACCCCTTCTACTACCAGGTCGTCGACTACGTCATGGTCGGCGAGGGCGAGGTGCAGTTCCCGAAGCTGCTCGACGTGCTCGAGAACGGCGGTGAGATCAGCAGCGTGAAGAACATGCGCTGGCTCGAGGGCGACGTGGTGCGTGCGACCGAGCTCGAACTCGTGACCGACCTGAACTCGCCGCCGGGCCCCGACTTCTCGACCGTCGACTTCAAGCGCTACCTGTTGCCCGACGCCGTCGCCACGTTCCAGAGCTCGCGCGGCTGCTACTACGGCAAGTGCACGTTCTGCTCGGAGTTGTTCCGCAAGGGCTTCCGGATCCGCAAGCCGGACCTGGTCGTGGACGACATGGTGAAGATCTACGAGCAGACCGGCATCCGCCACTTCCAGCTGTGGGACTCGCTCGCGCCGCCGAAGACGCTCAAGAAGATCGCCCAGGAGGTCATCAAGCGCGGCCTGCCGTTCGAGTGGATGGCGGAGACGAAGTTCGAGAAGCCCTACCGCAACGAGGAGATGATCAAGACCCTCGCCGAGGGTGGCTGCACCTTCCTGCAGTTCGGCTTCGAGTCGGCCAGCAGCAAGGTCCTCGACCTGATCGACAAGGGCAACAGCATCGAGGACACGAAGGTCATCCTCGAACTGCTGGCCAAGTACGGCATCCGCGCCGGCACCACGTGGTTCATCGGCTTCCCCGGTGAGACCGAGCACGAGGCCGACTTCACCCACGACTTCGTCGGCACGCGCCGCGACCAGGTGATGCTGTCCAGCTACACGCGCACGTTCGACATCGGCGCCGACACGATCGTCTACGAGGACAAGGAGCGCTTCGGCATCGAGGTCTTCGAGGTCTCCGAGGGCGTGCTCGACTACCGCTACACGGACGGTCGCGAGCGCTGGAACCCGGACGAGCGCGACATGGCCTTCCACGCGCGCGGCGACTTCCCGTACCTGACGAACAACATCGAACTGCACTACTCGAAGGTGCCCAAGGAGGTCTCGGCGCGCATCGCCTGGGAGTACCGCATGGGTCCGATCCTGCGGCAGGTGGCGCCCGAGGCTCTGCCGACGATGAAGCTCACGCTCATGGACGCGGTCCGCGTCCGCATCTACGACGAGCACGCCAGCGGCGGCGAAGCGCCCTTCGGCACGGTCTGGCACCTGACGACCGGTTACACGTTCGACCTCGAGAAGCCGTCGGTGGCGATCGTCCGCGCGCTGTCCGGCGCGGAACTCACCTACGAGCAGCTGCTCGCGGCCACGGGCCTCGACGACGCTACCGCGCGCGACCTGGTGGACCAGGGCATCAACCGCGGCATCATCAAGATCCTGGTCGACGAGAAGCACGTGCGCTGGATCCCCGAGGCGGCCCAGCGCGACGCGCCGACCGTCGTCGGCGTGCACGCCTGAGACGGGCGACCGGTCGGCGAGCGCACTCGATGGCGGCGTCGGTCCCGGACGCCGGTGCCGGTCGAGCGCGAACGCTGCGAGCGCCGCTCGATGCGGTACCGTTCGCTCGGGCGCCGGCCGATCTGCTCGTCGGCCCGCGCCGTCCACCCCTCCCCCCGTCCCTTCGGCCGGCGCTCCAGACCGAGCGCCCCTCTCCGGCGTCCGTCCCCCGGCGCCCGCACACTTCCCCATGGCGGAGAACATCCTGGTGACCGGCCCCGACGCGGCCGAGACCGCTCGCGTCGCGGCCGAGGCCGCCGCCCGTTTCGGTGACGACCTCGGCTACGTCGATCCGCGCCTCACGCCCGAGGAAGTGCGCAAGGTCGGCAGTCGCATCGAGGAGGAGCGCGAGTTCGGCGGGCGCACCGTGTCGGCCTTCGACGAGGCGTTGACGGTCGGCTCGGCCGTCGCCCAGCTGGCGGGGTTCGCCGACACGGTGATCGTGGACCGCCTCGAGTGCTGGGCCACCCACCTCGCGAACAAGTACGACGACTCGATGGACGATCGCATCGTCGAGGAGATCGCCGCCGTCACGACGGTCATGACGGCCGACCTGGCGGAGCTGGTGTTCATCACCGGACCCGAGTCCCCCGCCGGCCGCGCGGGACGGATCCACGCGCGCATCCTTGAGTCGATGGCGCCCCACGTGACCGAACGCCTCACGGTCTGAGGCTCGGGGCCTGGAGTTCGGGGCCTGAAACTCGGAGCTCCGGGGTTCGGCGATCGGCCGAGCCTTTCGCGAGCGCCCTGCCGCTCGAGAGCGGCCGCCGTCGCGCTCGGCCTGAACGGTGCGTCCGTTCGACCGGGCGACGGAAGGGCGGCGCTGCTCGTGCGCCTACTCGGCGTGCCTCCTGTTGCGAACTCGCGTGCTCCTGCTGCGAACTCGCGTGCTCCTGCACCGAACTCGGGCGCTCCTGCACCGAACTCGGGCGCTCCTGCACCGAACTCGGGCGCTCCTGCACCGAATTCGCGTGCTCCTGCACCGAACTCGCGTGCTACTGCACGGTGACCGCGGTCCCGCTGATCGAGACCATCAGCATCCCGCCCTGCTGGCCCACGACTTCGTAGTCGAGGTCGATGCCGACCACGGCGTTGGCGCCCAGTTCGCGCGCGCGCTCCTCCAGTTCGGCCATCGCGACGGTGCGCGCCTTCATCAGCTCCTGCTCGTAGGCGGCCGAGCGCCCGCCGACGATGTCGCGGATCGACGCGAACAGGTCCTTGAACAGGTTGGCGCCCATGATGGCTTCGCCGGTGACGATGCCGAGGTAGTTCGTGATGGTGCGGCCGTCGAGCGAAGGGGTGGTGCTGAGGATCATCGTCTTGGCTGTGGTCGAAGGTCGGGCTGAGTTCGCGCCGCCGGCTGCGACGCGATCGCTGGGAGCCTACGCGGACGCCCCGCGTCTCTTCACGCCCTCGCGAGCGAACGTCGCGCTGGCTGGACGGCCGGCTCGACGTCCGGCGCGTCGGCGGCCGACGTGTCACCGCCCTTCGCAGGTGCACACCCAGGACGGCCGAGCGAAGGCCCGCGCTCGCCGCGCGTCCGCGGGCCCCGACGTTCGTAGGCTGGCGCGGTGCCGTCCGACTCCGCCCACAGGCCGCCCCTCGCCTTCGCGAGCCCGCGCGCGCTCGAGGACTGGCTGCGCGAGCGACTCGACGAACGCGACGCACCGCTGACCCAGCGCGTGCGCGTCCTCGTACGCGGCGGAGCGGCGCGGGTGCACCTGGCCGGCCGGTTGGTGCGCGGCGCTTCGAACGGCGCCCTGCTCGGGGTGCGCGTGGGAACGGTGCTCGGCGCCGCACTCGAACGCGTCCACCGCGCGGACGCGGACGGAGCGGCCGATGGCTCGAGCGAGATGTCGGAACTCGCGGCCGAACTCGAGCTGCGACGCGGCGTCCTCGCAGCGGCGCCGCTCGCCGACGCGCTGGCCGGACTGGACGACGGCGAAGCGGTCGGGCGACGCGCCGTGCACGAGTTGGTGGCGGCGGGACTGGTGCGCGACCAGATCGACGGCCTGCTCGAACTGTGCGACGAACACCCGACGCCGCGCGTGGTCGCTCGCGCGCGCGCCCTCGTCGAACTGGCGGCGCGCGCGGCCCCCGGCGGCGACCTCGCGGCCGGCGCCGATGCGATCTTCGCGAGCGCGGCCCACGCGACGGCTCCTTCGAGCGCACTCGAGGACGAGACGCTGTTCGTCGTCTGCGCCGAAGCGGCGCGCGGCGGCGAAGCCGACTTCGTCGAGGCACTCCGGCGCGCCGGCGCCCAGCTTCTGTTCGTCGCAGGCGCGGACGGTCCGCTCGCGCGGCGCCTGTCCTCGATCGAGTCCGCGGACACGACGTGCGAACCGACCGCGCTCGCCTGGCACCGCGCTCCGGACCTGCGCGCCGCTCTGCGCAGCGCCGTGCGGACGGTCGACGCGCGCCATCGAAGCGGCGTGGCGCCCGAGGACCTCGGCCTGTGCGTTCCCGACCCCGGTGCTCTGGCGGGCCCGCTCGCGCGTGCCTTCGACGAGCTCGGCGTGCCCTTCTCGGCCACCGGCAATGGGGCGCCGCCCCGCGGTCCCGGCCGCCGGCTCGCAGCCCTCGCACAATTGCTCGGATCGAGCGCGGACGTCGAAGCGGCGACCATCGCGTGCGCGTGCGGCGATGGGCGGCGCGGCGCTCTCGTGCGGCGGATCGTCGAGCGCGGCGAAGCCCTCGCGACCATCGGCGTCGACCCGGCGCCGCGCGCGCCCGAGCCCGGTGGCGCCGATGAAGCGCCCGCGTTCGACGGATTCCTGCCCTTCGCGGCGAGCGAGGACCACGCGGACGAACACCCCGCCACGTCGCCGGACCTGTCGGACGACCCGTCGCTCGGCGCCGCACGGACCCTGTCGGACGCAGCCCGCTTCGTGGCGACGCTCGACGACGCCGAACGCTCGGCCGCGGACTTCGCCCACGCCTTGCGCGCGCTGGTCACGGGCTCGATGGGCTGGACGGACACGGACGACGCGACCGCGACCCTCGTGTTCGAACTCTCCGCGCTGACGTCGTCCGGCATCGAGACGGCGACCGGCGCCGAATGGGCGGCGTTGCTGCGGCCGCGTCTCGAACGCGCGGCCCTCGCTCCACTGGGCGGACGCGGAGCAGGCGTGCAGGTGGTCACGCCCGACGGCGCGCGCGGCCGCGCGTTCGACACGCTCGTGCTGGTGGGCTTCGACCGCGGCGCCTTCCCGCGCGCGGCCAGCGCCGATCCGCTGCTCGACGACGAACTGCGCCGCGAACTGCGGGCCCTGGTTCCGGACCTCGAGACCGCGGCGGATCGGCGCACGGCCGACGAAGCGCTGCTCGCCCAGTTGCTCGACGGCGGGTCGGCGGTGCACGTGATCCACGCGGCGATCGGTGCGGACGGTACGGCGCGCCTGCTGGCTCCGGGCCTCGAGCGCCGACTCGCCGCGCGCGGCCTCGAGCCGCAGGACGCACCGGAGGCCGGCAGTCCACAGGATGCACAGCGCGGTCCCCTGCCTCCGCTCGAGTGGGCGCGTCTCGCCGGTGCGGTGCACTCGGGTGCCGACGGCGCCGCAGCGAACGACGCCGCACGTGCGTTCGAACGCACGCTCGGTGCCCTGCACGCGAGTCCGGCCGCCGCGAGCGCCCACGCCGCCTCCGTCCTCGGACACGACGATCGCGGCGCGGACCTCGGCGCACTCGGCCGCGTGCTCGCGCGTGCGAACGCGAACGAGAGCGAACCGTTCCTCACCCGCCTCGAACGCCACGCGCTGTGCGGTTGGGCCGCGCACCTCGAACGCGACCTGCGGCTCGAACCCAGCGCCGACGGCGAACCGGTCACGCCCGACGCGCGACTGGTCGGCACGGTGGTGCACGGCGCGCTCGAGGTCCTGCTCACCGCGGGACACACGCTCGGTGACCACGAGGGCGAACTCGGCACGTGGCCCAGCGTGTCCGTCGCGCGGCCGGACGCCGACGCGCTCGAAGCGGCCCTCGATCGCGGCATCGCCGAGGCCTTGAGCGAGGCCGAACGCAAGGGCCGCTTCCCCACCCGTTCGCGCGGCGCGGCGGCCTGGCTGCGTGCGCGCTGCCGACCGCTGGTGCAGAACGGGATCGACGCCCTGTGGACGGACGCGACGGTCGACGTGATCGCGCTGGAGGTCGAACGCCGCCTCGAGGTGGCGCGCGAGGTCGGCGAGGCCGTCGCGGTGCGCTTTCGCGCCGATGCGGTGCTGGGATCCGAGGCGGGCACGCTGCTCGTCGACTTCAAGACCGGCGCGCCGAAGAAGCCGACGCCCAAGCCGCCCACGCGCACCAAACACCTCGTCGCGGACCTCCTGCGGGGCGAACGCCTGCAGGCCGGTGCCTACGCGGCGGCCAGCGGTGGCCGCGGTGCGTACCTGTTCCTGGGCGGCGAGGACGCGCAAGAGGACGAGCGCTTCACCGAGGTCGACGCAGCGACCGCGCGCCCCGCGCTCGAGCGCAGCCTGCCGGTCCTCGTCGACACGCGCCGCGCGGGCCTCGCCCTGCCGCGCCTCGTCGACGCGGACACGAGCGAGGACAAGCTGCCCACCGCCTGCGAGCGCTGTGCGTTGATCGACGCCTGCGTCCAGGGCGACACGGGCTGGCGCGAACGCCAACGGCGCTGGATCGAACGCGTGCGTCAGGACGGAACGACCGACGTTCCCGAAGCGCTCGCCGCCGCGTGGTTCGACCTGTTCGTGAAGGAGGCGGACGCATGAGCGTTCCGGGTGACGGCGTCGGGCGGGACCTCGCCGCGCTGCGCGAGAACGACGCCATGGCGCGCGAGGCCGCCGTGACCGTGTTCGACGCGCCGCTCGCCATCGAGGCCGGCGCCGGAACGGGCAAGACCACGACGCTGGTCGGGCGCATCGTCACCTGGTGCCTCGCACCCGGTTGGGAGCGCGCTCGCGCCGAACTCTCCGATGCCGACGACGACGAACTGGCCCGGCGCGTGGCGCGCGGCGTGTTCGCGATCACGTTCACCGAAGCCGCGGCGGCCGAGATGGCCGAGCGCGCCGCGACCGTCTTCGCACAGGTGGCGGCGGGCGCGATCGAGAACGTCATCGGCCTCGGACCGGCGGCACGCGCACTGCGCGGCGACGCGGCGCGGCGCGCGACGGCTCTGTTGGCCGCGGTGGACCTGCTCGAGATCGGCACGATCCACGCCTTCTGCGGTCGCATCCTGCGCGACCAGGCGCTGGCGCTCGGACTGCACCCGGCCTTCCGCGTCGACGCGGACGGCAACGGAACTCGGCGCGTCGCGCGGCGCGTCGTCGCCGAACTCTGGCCCGAACGGCTGGAAGCGGGCGACGCCGACGCGCTGCTGCTCGCCCAGTTGGGCACGACCGCGCGCGATCTCGTGCAGGGGCTCGTGGACCTCACGGCCGGCGGCGCCCTGGCGAGCGACCTCGAACGCGACCCGGATGCGCCGGTCGCCGCGATGCTGACCGCGCTCGACGCCAGTGCTGCGGCGCTGCTTGGACCGATCGCCGGGGCCGAGTGGGACAAGCGACAGAAGAAGCCGGACGAGCTGCGTGCGGCGCTCGTCGCCTGGTGCGAAGAGACTGCGTTCGAGCGCACGAACGTCGAACGCAGCGAACGCGCACGCGAACTGTTCGAACCGGTGCTCGCGACGGCGAAGGACTGGGCGAAGTCGCCGGACAAGGTCAACAAGGGCGTCGCGAAGGTCTGCGACGCCGACGAGCTGCACGCACTCGCGCGCCCGTTCGCCCAGGCGTGCGCCGCGCTCGGCACCTACGACCCCGTGCGCTTCGCGGCGGCCCAGCGCGTCGCCCATCCGCTCGCGTCGGAGCTCGGCCTGCGGCGGCGGCGCGAGGGCTGGCTGGGATTCGACGACCTGCTCGCGCTCGCGGCCCGCTGGGCGCTGAAGGGGGGCGGCGGGGTCGACAGCTGGCGGCGGCGCATCGACCAACTGCTCGTCGACGAGTTCCAGGACACCGACGCGCGTCAATGCGATCTGGTGCGCGGCCTCGCGCTCGCGGGCGCCGTGGAGGAGCGCCCCGGGCTGTTCGTCGTCGGCGACCCGAAGCAGTCGATCTACGGCTGGCGCGGAGCCGACCTCGGTTCGTACGAAGGTCTGGTGACGGACCTCGTCGCGGCCGGCGGCACGAAGCACAGCCTCAGCGTGAACTACCGCTCGAACCAGGCCGTGCTGGACGAGGTCGGGCGCGTGCTCGTCCCCCACCTCGTGCACGAACCCGGCGTGCAGGCCCAGTACGAACCGCTCGTCGTGCCGAAGGGCCACGAGCCGCGCGAGCCGATCCCCGGTCAGGCGCGCGTCGAGCACTGGTTGTGCTGGCCGCTGGCCGAGGACGGGACCTTCGAGCAGAAGCCGAAGAGCGCGCGCGTGTCGGCGACCGAGGCCCGCTGCGTCGCGGCCGACCTCGTGGCGGCGCGCGCGGCGGATCCCGAGCTGCGGTGGCGCGACGTGGGTCTGCTCATGCGCAGTTCCACCGACCAGGAACTCCTGCTGCGCGCCCTGCGCGAGGCCGGCATCCCGTTCGCCGTGGCGCGCGAGCGCAGCTTCTGGCACCACCGCGAGGTACGCGACGCCGGCAATCTCTACCGCGCGGTGCTCGATCCGACGGACGCGCTCGCGTTGGCCGGATGGCTGATCGGTCCGCACGTCGGGACGCCGGACGGTGCGCTCGCGGTGCTGTGGTCCGGTGACGAGGAATCGGCCGCGGCCGGCGGTGGACTCGCCGCGCTGATGGCGGAGGTCGACGGTCCCGGTCACCCGAGCCTGGCCGCGGCGCGGGCGCTGCTCGCTCGCACGGCGGCGAGCCTCGCGGGCGAACCGGCCCTGGCCGCGGCGCCCACGGGCTGGGCCACGCTCGTCGACGAACAGCTCGAACGCCTCGCCCACCTGCGCGCGAGCTGGCGCCGCGACGGCGTCGAGCGCTTCGTCGACGCGGTGCGCCGTTCGAACGCGGCCGAGGCCGGTGAAGCGGCGCGGCGGCTCGGTCGCTTCCGCACCGCGAACCTCGACGCGTTCCACGCCGAGTTCGAACAGCGCGCACGCACGAACGGCGGCGACGAGGTCGAACTCCTGCGCCTCTTGCGCGCGCCGCGCGAGGACCGTCCCGACGCCCAACCGCGGCAGGCTGGGGACGACGCGGTGCAGATCCTCTCGATCCACGCGGCGAAGGGCCTCGAGTTCCGGCTCGTCTACCTCCTGCACGGACACAAGAATCCCGGTGGCAGCTTCGGAGGTCGCGGGCGAACGAGCGGCACCGCGCGCGCGGCGGACGGAACGCTCGAGGTCGAACTGTTCGGCCAGAAGAGTGCGGGCTACGGCGCGGCCGAGCAGCACGCGGCGGACGTTTCCGACGCCGAGCGCGCGCGCCTGCTGTACGTGGCGCTGACGCGCGCGGCGGAGCGACTCGTCGTGTGCGCGACGCCTGCGCCCGACAAGCTCGGCGCTCCGACGGGCGCGCCCCAGAGTTTCTCGGACTACGTGGCCCACCGCCGCCCTCCGGGCCTCGGCGAGCGGCTGGACGCGGAACGGGCCGGGTTCGTGGACGACGACGGCGTTCGTTGGCGGGTGCCGAGCGCCGCGTTGCCGGACGTGGCGGGTACCGCGCGCGTCGCGAGCGAACCCTTCGTCGTCGACCTGAGCCGCGCCGACGGGGATCGCGCGGCCATCGCCGCGGCGCGCGAACGGGCCGCCGCGCGCGGGCGCCGGCCCGTGGCCCAGGCGGCGTCGGACGGACTGCCCGAGGACGGATTCGCGCGCGGCGAATTCGCGGCCCGGGGCGACCGCCCGGACACGGAGTCACCGCACGCCGGTGAGTCGGACGACGCCGCGCACACCGGCGCGAGCGGTGTGTCGAACGCGACGCCGCCCGCGGCCGCCGCGGCCGTCGGAACGCTCGTCCACGAACTGCTCGCCAGGCGCGTCGATGGAGCCGAACTCGACAATGCGGCTTGGGACGCAGCGCGGGCCCAGTTGACGCGAGTCGGGCTCGACGCGCGCGAACAGGAGGCCGGTGCCCTCCGACTCGCCGAACTGCGCGCGGCGCTGGAGAGCGGTCCGTTGCTGACGCGCCTCGACGCGTTGATCGCCGACGACGACGTGAGCGGGCCGTTCGCGGAAGTGCCGGTGCTCCTGGCCGCGAACGACGACGACGAGACCGCCCCCACCAGTCACTACAGCGGCGCCGCCGACCTCGTCCTCGCCGATGCGACCGGTTGGGCGATCGTCGACTTCAAGACCGACGCCCTCGCGAGTGCCGAGGAACGCGACACGCGCGCCGCCCACTACGCGCCGCAGCTCGCGCGCTATGCCGCAGCGATCCAACAAGGCCTCGGCCTCGACAACCCGCCGCGCCGCGAGCTGTGGTGGCTCGCGACGGGTGAGGTGTCGAAACTGCCCTGACGGTGCGGCGGTGACGCCCGACGGCGCGAGTCAGCTCGCTGCGAGCTGACCCGGTAGGAACAGCTTGGGCTCGAGCACCAACGGCACACCCGTGCCCGTCGGCGAACCACCCGAAGCACCGACGATCTTCCCCGCGATCCACGTGAACGCGTCCTCGAGCAGCTTCCTGCGCTCGTCGGGCGCGAGCGCGTCGAGCACTTCGCCGTGGGTCCGGCGCAGCTCGAACACGGTGCGCATCGCGATGTGCTTGCCGTCGTAGAACGCGTACAGGTCCATCGGGTCCGCCTCGGGGTGCCCGAGTTCCTGGACGACCGCTGCGTCGGTGGCCGGGTGCGCGTGGAACAGGATCGCGGCGCGCACGAGGTGCTCGAAGCGCGGCATCCAGAACGTGTCGTCGGTCCCCAGGTCGAGGCAGAGCGAGGCGAGTTCCGCGAAGAGCAGGAACGGCGTGCCGTCGGGCGCGCCGCGCGCCATGACCACGCGGTGGACGAACTCGTGCGGGTGCGCCACCGCAAGTCGGCCCGACACGAAGAGCTCGTAGGCCCACTCGAACGCGTCGACTCCGTCGCCGGGATCCACCAGGTGCGACTTCTCGGCCTGCGCGAAGACCTCGGTCGTCCTGTCGCAGAACTTCAAGAGGCCGATCATCGTCGGCCCCGATGGTTCGACAGCCTTCCAAGACTGCCCGGCCACACCGTAGACCGCGCGCTCGTTGATGCGATCCTCGAGCTTGTCGCGGCCGTTCGAGACGACGCCCTCCGGTAGGTCTCCGGGCACGAACGGCTTCGAGGAGCGCATGTCGACCTCGGCGAAGTAGCGACCGGCCGCGCACGCGACCTCCAGAGCCTTGACGCGCGCCGCGTCCTCGTTCACGAGAAGCAGCCCGTCGAGGATGCTCGTCAACGAGGCGGCGATCACTTCGGCGCCGAGATCGACCGCGGCCTCGATCTCGTACACTGGTACGGCGAATGCCTCGAAACGGCGCGCACCGACGGGTCCGAACCGCTCGCGGAAGCCGTCTCGATCGACGATCCAGTCGGGAACGGCCACGGCGGGGAGGCGCCGCACGATCGGCTGCCGCACTCCGACCACGGGCGCGAGGAGAACGACCGCACCCAGGATCGCGGCACCGTCGGAGGAGACCGCATCGATCTCGATCTCGTAGGTGCCCGACACGATCGCGGTGGGAGTGCGAGCGAAGGCGACCCCGTCCAGGATGGAGAGCGTGGTCGTCACCGTCCCGGCGCGCACCGCACCTTCGCTCTCCGCCCCATCCTCGTCCGACAGGGGAACGAACGTCACCCTTCCGTGGAGCACCCGAGCTCGCGTGCTGGCGAAGCGCAGGATCAGCGTGTCCGTGCCGCCGAGCGTGGCGGACTCGATGCGCCAGCGTCGTGCACTCTCGTCCGTCATGTCAGGAAACCGTGTTCGGTGCGCCGACGTACTGGATCGCCAACGACTGGAACGACCCGTCGTCGAGCTCGACCTCGTAGACGTTTCCGCCGTAGCTGCCGGTCCCTCGGATGCGGTACCAGTTGTCGGGGTTGCCGGGGTCGATGTAGTGCAACAGTTCGAGCGGTTCCTGGTCGTCGAACGAGAGCACGGCGCCGATGCCGTACTGGTCGATGACGGCGTTGAACTTGCGCATGAGGCAGTCGTGCAGGTGGCTCGCATTGTCCACGCGATGGGCCGAGCGCAGCGCCTTCGAGGGCCCGACCTCGTTCAACCGATCTCGGAACAGCGCCAGTTCCTGCGCGATCGGACCGGTGGGCGGCGGGTCGCTCGCCCGGCGACGGGGGCTGGCGACGACTTCGACGTTCGCCACGACGCCCGACGCGGCGAGCTGGGCTCGCAGCGACGTCGCCACGCCGACCTGCGCGAACCTCGGATCGGGAGCGAGCCCGCGCGCTGCGGACGACTTGGTCTTCGGCTCGGTCTTCTTCGTGTTCTTCGTACCCATTGACAGGTTCGGGGGCTGTTCTCGCGAGCGACTCTCGCGAGAGGGGGTCAGGGGAGGTCCCGCGCACAGCGGAACCCGGTCGTGAACCCGGCGGCGACAGGACCGTCGAGGTGGATCATCGGGTGGAGCAGGTCGGGCGGGACGAGTGCGTCGCCGGCGGCCCAGTAGGACCCCGCCACGAGCCGCGTGTGCGGACCGAGCGGCTCGTAGACGCGCTGGCCCTCGCGTTCCACCGGCATCGCGACGGGCGACTCCGTCCACTCCGCGACGTTGCCGAAGAGATCCTGGATGCCGCTCGGCGTCGCCGCCGAGGGGTCGGACCCCGGAGGGCGCACGTGCTCGAAGTAGCCGGCGCGACGCTGCTCGGTCGTGAGCGGCATCGGCGCGCGACCGACGACACCGCGCAGGGGTTCGTCGTCGCCCCACGGGTACCGGCGTCCTTCGGAACCGCGCGCGGCGAGCAGCCACTCCACGTAGGTCGGCAAGCGCTTGCCCGCCCACTCCGCATAGGCGACCGCATCGCTGCACGTGATGTTGACGACCGGCAGCGCGTCGTGCTCGACGCCGAGCTCCTTCCAGTGCGGTGGCGCGCGACGCCCGGTCGCCCGCAGGAACGCCCGGTACTGCGCGTTCGTCACCTCGTGCACGTCGAGCTCGAACGCCTGCACGTCGACCGCCATGTTGTGGACGGGGATCGACGGACTGCGGTCCTCGGGTCCGACGGTGCCCGCTTCGACCAGGACCATCGGACTGGGCGCCGAAGGGTCGGGCGCCGCACCGGGCGCGCGCTCGAGGTTCCGGACGAGCCCCTCGACGACCGTCGTGTCGCCACCCGGGACCCAGCGCGTGTAGGTGCGCTCTCCGACACCATCGATCGACGCCACGATGCGGTAGTAGCCGGGCTCGACCGTCGCACCCGGCAGCGGCAGGGGTCCGAGCGGCAGCGGCCGGCCGGGAATGCCCGTGACGCGATCGATCGAGCGGATGCTCACCTCGCCCTCGAGCGAACGCCCGAGCGCGTCGCGCACCTCGACGCGCACCTCGCCGAGACGCCCGGCGAGCGCGATCCGCTGGGCCGAGATCGCCACGGTCGCGAGCGCCGCGAGCACCAGCGCCGCCGTCCCGATCTTCCCGGCGTGGCGGCGCCCCCAGCGCACCAAGCGGTCCACCGGAGTTTGGGCCCGCGCATGGATCGCCTCGTGCGCGAGGAAGCGCTCGAGGTCCTCGGCCAGCGCTTCGGCGGACTCGTAGCGGTCCGCCGCGAGCTTGGCCATCGCCTTGGCGCAGATGGTCTCGAGATCGCGCGGCACGTCGGGATTGAGATCGCGGACGGAGGCCGGCTCGCCCGAGCGGATCTTGTCGAAGATCGCCAGCACCGTCTTGCCCTCGAACGGACGCCGCAGCGTGCACAGTTCGTAGAGCACCACACCGAGCGAGTACACGTCCGTGCGGTGGTCGACGGACGCGCGCTCGACCCGCGCCTGCTCGGGGCTCATGTAGTGCGGCGTTCCCGCCACGTCGCCCGTCGCGCTGACCGACCCGAAGGCGGCGTCGCGCGCGAGCCCGAAGTCGGCCACGCGCACCGATCCGTCCGCGCCGAGGAGGATGTTGCTGGGCTTCACGTCGCGGTGGACGATCCCGGCCCGGTGTGCGGCGTGCAGCGCTCGGGCGACGCGCGCGACGAGCTCGGCCACGCGCGCGGCGTGGTCGCGCTCGCCGGGACGAGGCAGGATCGGCTGTTCGCCGGGCAGGACGGAGACGAGCCGCTGCAGCTCGACCTCACGGGCCAGGTCGCGGCCCTCGACGTACTCCATCGCGAACCAGTGGTTCGCGCCCTCGACACCGTCCGAGTGGATGCGGACGATGCCCGGGTGGTCGAGCTTCGCGACGGCCTGCGCCTCGCGGTGGAAACGCTCGACCTGGTCGCGGGTCGTGGTGACGTTCGTCGAGAGGACCTTCAGCGCGACCTGGCGGCCGAGCGAGCGCTCGCTCGCCAGGTAGACCACGCCGGACGAACCTCGGCCGAGCTCGCTGACCAGGTCGAAGGGTCCCAGTTGGAACGGCACCGCGCCCGCGTCCGTGCCCTTCCGCTTCGGATCGAGAGCGCCCGACCCCGTGCCCGGCTTGGATCCGTGGCTCGGCATGCCCGGCGGCTCGAGGAAGCGCGAGGACCCGGATCCGTCGTCCGCGAGCAGCACCTCGAGTTCGAGCCGCAGCGTCGGATCGTCTCCGCAGGCGGACTCGAGGAACGCCTCGCGTTCGGAGTCCTCGAGCTCGACGGCCCGTTCGTACAGAGCGAGCAGTCGGGCCAGTCGTTCGGGATCGCGCGCGCCGCTCATCGCTCCAGCTCCCGGCTCACGATGCGGCGCGTCATCTCCCAACGCCGCTCGACGTCGCGCATCGAGCGCCCGAGCACGTCGGCGATCTCGCTCGTGGTGCGACCCGCGTAGAAGCGCAGCTCGACCATCTGCACGAGCTCGGGATCGACCTGCTCGAGTGCCATCAGCATGTCTTCGAGTTCGAGCAAGTCGCCCGTGTGCTCTTCGTAGGCCTCGACGAGGGCATCGAGCGGCACGCGCTCACCGCCCGGTCGACGGGACTGCGCGTTGCGACGGCGCGCGTGGTCGACGAGGACCTGGCGCATGGCGCGCGCGGCCAGGTTCAGAAAGTGCGCCTCGTCGTCGATCCGATCGCCCTTCCCCGCGAGCTTCAGATAGACCTCGTGGACCAGCGCCGTGGGCTGCAGCGTGTGGGCGCCGCCCTGTTGCGCCATGTGGGAGCGCGCGATGCGGTGGAGCTCGGCGTAGACGCGACTGAAGAACTCACCCGTGGCGTCCATTTCACCGGCGCGCAGGCGATCGGCGAGACACGGCTTCGGCGTCTCCCCTTGCGCGGCGCGGTCGGCGTCCGAGGACTCGTCACCGTTGCGCCGGAGCGCGAGGGTGTCGTCCGAGTCCTCCCGCAAGGCGGGATCCTGGTCGTTTCGAGGCATGGCAGGGTCGGGAGCGAGCTTCCCGAGGGGGGACGCACATGCTGCCGCGCTCCCGCCAATGCCGGGGAGAATAGTTGGGCGCCGCCGTCGCGACCGCAGCCACGGGCGCCCAGGGGGCCTCAGCCCTGCTTGCGCCGCGCGAAGGGGAACAGCGGGCGCCCGTCGCGCAGCTTGTACTTGCGCTCGAAGTTCGTCCCGACGAGCTCGTCCTCCCCCGCCGACGCCGGCCGCGTGTACGCGATCTCGGGCATCGACGACGTGGCCAGCACGCCTGCGATCCACTCGGCGTACTCGGGGTGGTCGGTCACCACGCGCAGCTCGCCACCCGGCTCGAGGATGCGCTCGAACTGCGCCAACGTCTCGGCGCGCACGATGCGGCGCTTGTGGTGGCGCGCCTTCGGCCACGGGTCGGGGTGGTAGACGTGCACGATCCGCACCGACGCGTCGGGGATGCGATCGGTCACGAACCCGACGGCGTCCCCCGCGAAGGTGCGCACGTTCGAGAGGCCCGCCCGGCGGCAGCGATCGGCCCCGTAGTACGAGTACTTCTTCATGTACTCGATGCCGAAGAAGTTGGACTCGGGCCGCGCCGCCGCCTCCTGGACCAGGAACGTGCCCTTGCCGGAGCCGATCTCGAGCTCGACCGGGGCCGGCCGCTCGAACAGCTCGTTCCACACGAGGCGCGGCGGGGTCCGGCCGGGCTCGACGGCGGGCGGAGCGAAGTCGACGGGTTCGGTGACGAGGGTTCGTTTGAGTCGCATGGCGGTTCGGCGGACCACGATAGCCACCTGTGCGCTCCCATCCGACCCACAGCCGCCCTATCCTCCTCCGCCATGAGCCGCACGACCGCCACCACGAGTGTCCACGCCCCCCGCACCCGTGATCGATCCGCCGGCGATCGGAGCCGGCGCGCGGCCGCACACCGCGGCCCGGGCCCGGGCCGCCGCGCCCTCCTGCGCGCGGGCGCGGGGATTCTCGGCGGTGCGCTCGCACTGTTCGCCGCGAGCTGCGTCAGCAGCGGGCCGGAGCCGGCGCGCCCGAGCCACGACGTCGCGCCCGAACTGAAGCGCCTGACCTGGTTGGTCGGGACCTGGCGTGCGGGCTCGGCACCGGCGGACTCCGGCGCGCCGACCCAGTTCGAGGTCTGGGACGTGGACGCGAACGGCTTCCTCGTCGCCACCAACTTCCAGGAACGCGGCGAGGTCACCACGCCCAACCAGGACATGGTGCTGCACCCGGTCGAAGGCGGCCTGCCGATCCTCGAGGTCACCGGCTACGACGTGCGCGGCGCGCGCGCGATCCCGCTCCCGCGCCCCAGCTACACGCTGGTCGAGTCGACGAACGAGTACGCGCGCTTCGAAGGTGCCCCCGGCGTCGTCCCGCGCGCGATCCTCTACCAACGCGTCGGCCGGGATCGCCTCACGATCTCGATGGTGCTCCCGAACAACAGCACCGAGAGCGAGTACTTCGTGACGTTCTCGCGGGTGGAGTAGCGGGAGGCGAAGGCGCCACCTGGTCCGCGGGTCTGGGATGAGCCGCGAAGTGGTGACGCGGGAGCGCCGCCGCACCATCGCACCCTGGACCTCGATCCCTGACACGCTTCGGGGCGGGCTTCGGGTCCGAAATCCGTCAACCGGACGTGCTGGGCCGATTCGACCCCGCCAACACCCCGCCCGGCTCGACCCCCATCCGCACGAGGAATTTGCGCAGGCGGTCGGCGTCGTTCGTGCTGGCGCGGCGCTCGCGCGAGCGGTCGAAGAGCAGGCGGCCGGCCTCGGACAGGGTCGCGCAGCGCTCGCAGACGATGAGCACCTGCTCGAGCTGCAGGCGGTCGAAGAGGTCCAGCTCGGCCGCGGCCGCACCCAGGTGGCGCTCGACGCGCGACGGACCCGATCCCGCACCGCTCGTTCCAAGACCTGACCCGACAGGCAACGCCGCTCCTCCGGACCAGGCCCGCTCGAGTCGCTCGATCTCGGCGTCGACCACGGCCCGGTCGATGCGGCCGGCCCGCGCCAGCGTCGCCATCCGCGCCACGCTGCCGTTGAGGTCGCGGAAGTTGCGCGTCCAGGCGCCGCGCGGACCGGTGGCGAACGCGAGGAACTGCTCGCGCGCCTCGCGGTTCAGCGCCACGACCGCGCCGCGGCGACGGGACTCGGACTCGAGCGCGTGGTCCAGGTTGGGCTCGAGGTCCTCGAGCCGCTCGGCCAGCGCCGGCAGCCGGAACGTCCACAGGTCGATGCGCGCCAGGAGGTCGTCGCGGAACGTCCCGCGCCGCACCTCCTCGGCCAGGTCGCGATTCGTGCCGCAGACGAGTTGGAAGTGGCTGGTGACCGTGGCGTCCGCGCCCACCGGTAGGAACGTCCCCTCCTCGATCGCGCGCAGCAGCATCGCCTGTTCGTCGAGACCCAGCTCGCCGATCTCGTCCAGGAACAGGAGTCCACCGTCGGCCGTGCGCAGAAGTCCCTCGCGCGCGGACTCGGCGCCGGTGAACGCGCCGCGCACGTGGCCGAAGAGCGCCGACGAGGCAGCGTCCCCGCGCAACGTCGCGCAGTTCACCTCGACGAACGGTCCACCGAGTTCGTGGCGCGCGCGCTTGAGCTCGTACAGCTGGCGCGCGAGCTGACTCTTGCCCGCGCCGGTCGGTCCGAGCAAAAGGATCGGTTCGCGCGAGCCCTCCGCCACGCGCTCGAGCTCGTCCACCAGCGCGTTGAACCGCGCGTTGCGCGTGGCGATGCCCGCCTTGAGCATCGACGTGGCGCCGCGCCGCTGTTCCTCGAAGCGCCGCGCGATGCGGTCGTAGCGCGCCAGGTCCAGGTCCACGCGCGCGTGGCCGCCCTCGATACCCTCACCTCCTTGGGGCGGACGCATCTGGAGCAGCTGTCCGGGCAACAGCCGCGCCTCGACCATCAGGAACAGACAGATCTGCCAGATGTGCGTGCCGGTCGAGACGTGCACGAGCAGGTCCTCGGCCTCGGGATCCACGTCGCGTTCGACCGCGAAGTCGAACAGCGCCGCGTAGACCTCCTCGAGGTCCCACGGGTCGTCGATCGCAAGCTCGCGCCGCACCACCTGGGTGTCGGGCGAGACGCGCGCGATGTCCCGCGCCACGATCCCCGCCAGCGACGCGTCGCCGGGCAGGTGCAAGAGGTCGAAACGTGCGACCAGCAGATCGGGCTGCTGGGCGATCGCGACGCTCGGTCGCCAGGTGTCCCAACGGTTGCGGCGGCCGCTGCCGTCGAGCTTGTGCCCGACGATGCCGACCACGGCCACGGGTCGCTTCGTATCCTGTGAGCGCGTCATCTAGCTGAGATTCTCATCGCCAGCAGGGCGGCCACGCTAGAGCCCGGGCGTCGAGCGGAGGGGCCCATTGACGGTAAGTCTTTTCCAGTTCGAAACTTCACTCGCCTCGAAAGCACTTCTTCGCCACCGCTCACCGCTCGCGGCACACCCGGTGCCTTGCAGGGGGCACGATCGGCGCGCCCGCACGGGCCGCCGCCCCACTCCACCCGGCCCACCGGCCCCCACCCCTCGCACCACTATGAGCGGACCCGTCACCATCGAGAGCGGACGCGCCCCCATCAAGGCCTGGATCCACGGCGTGGACGTGGACGAGGGCGCCCTGCGTCAGCTGCGCCAGACGGCCCAACTGCCCTTCGTCCACCGCTGGATCGCGGCCATGCCCGACGTCCACTTCGGCCTGGGCGCCACGATCGGTTCGGTCGTCCCCACCAAGGGCGCGATCGTGCCCGCGGCGGTCGGCGTCGACATCGGCTGCGGCATGTGCGCGGCGCGGACCACGCTGACCGCGAGCGACCTCCCCGACACCCTGCGCGAGCTGCGCAGCAACGTGGAGAAGCTCGTGCCCCACGGCATGACGCGCGGCAAGCGCGACAAGGGTTCGTGGCACGAGGCGCCGCGCGCCATCACCAGCGGTTGGAAGAAGCTCGAGGATCGCTTCGAGGCCATCCGCGCCAAGCACCCCAGGGCCGTGACCCAACGTCACCCCGCCAAGCAACTCGGCACCCTCGGTGGCGGCAACCACTTCGTCGAGGTCTGCCTGGACGAGGAGGACCGCGTCTGGTTCATGCTGCACTCGGGTTCGCGCGGCGTCGGCAACCGCATCGGCACGTACTTCATCGAGCGCGCCAAGCGCGAGCTGGAGCACGAGCTGGGCAGCCTGCCGAACAAGGACCTCGCGTACCTGACCGAAGGCACGAACTCGTTCGACGACTACGTGGAAGCGGTCGGCTGGGCCCAGGACTACGCGGCGAAGAACCGCGAGTTCATGCTCCAGGCCGTGATCGAAGCGACGCGTCGCACGGACGGCATCCGCCAGTTCAAGGCCGACGTGATGGTCGTCAACTGCCACCACAACTACGTGGAGCGCGAGACGCACTTCGGCGACGAGGTGCTCGTGACCCGCAAGGGTGCGGTGCGCGCAGGTCTCGGCGATCTCGGCATCATCCCCGGTTCGATGGGCGCGAAGAGCTTCATCGTCCGCGGCAAGGGCAACCCCGATTCCTTCCACTCCTGCAGCCACGGCGCCGGTCGCGTGATGTCGCGCACCGAAGCCAAGCGGCGCTACACGGTCGAGGACCAGATCCGCGCGACCGAGGGCGTCGAGTGCCGCAAGGACGAGGGCGTCATCGACGAGATCCCCATGGCCTACAAGGACATCGACGCCGTGATGGCGGCGCAGTCCGACCTGGTCGAGGTGGTCCACACCCTGCGCCAGATCGTCTGCGTCAAAGGCTGAGCCACCAACGGCCGAGCCGGACGCGCGGCGAGTCGGCCACACGGCTGTCACCGAGCGGCGGGCGCGACGACGCGTCCGCCGCCTCACCGCCCGCTCTCGACACGCTGCTCGTCCGCGAGCCACCACCGACACCAGCGCGCCCGGCACTTCGGGGCGCGCGATCTCCCAGCGCTCACTCGAACGAGTCGTCGCCGTCTTTCGACTCGCGCGGGGCGGCCCGGGCTGCGACGCTCACCTCTTGGCGTCGATGGGCCCGGGCCGTCGGGCCGTCCGACCTCGGGCGACCCGACACTTTCGAATCGCCGTCCCCACGGCACACACGTCGCCGGCACCGCGCGGTGCCTCCACTCGTTCCGCTCGAAGCCATGAAGCCCACCACCGACGACCACGCGCGCAGCCCCGCGACCGACCCCGTGCGCCTCGACGGCTCGCTGGGCGAAGGTGGCGGTCAAGTGCTGCGCAGCGCGCTCGCGTTGAGCTGCCTCACGGGCCGCGCGCTCGAGCTGACGCACATCCGTGCCGGCCGCAGGAAGCCCGGCCTCATGCGCCAGCACCTGACCTGCGTCCGCGCCGCGGCGCGCGCGTCCGGCGCCCTGGTGCGAGGCGACGAACTGGGCAGCGAAGCGCTCGTCTTCGAGCCCGCCGGCCGCTACGCCGTCACCGGACGCTTCGACATCGGCACGGCCGGTGCGACCAGCCTCGTGCTGCAGACCGTGCTGTACCCGCTGTTGTTCGCGGACGGTGTGAGCGCGCTGGAGCTGACCGGCGGAACGCACGTGCTGGCCGCGCCCACGTTCACGTTCCTGACCACCAGCTTCCTGCCGCTCGTGAAGCGCATGGGCGCCGACGTGCACGTCGAGATCGAACGCGCGGGCTACTACCCCGCCGGCGGTGGACACATCCGCGTGGCGATCGAGCCCCTGACCGCGCCGCTCGCTCCCCTCGACCTCGACACGACGGCCACCGACAAGGGCATGTACGCCGTCGCGACGACGTCGAAGATCGACCAACGCGTCGGAGGGCGTGAACTGCGTCAGCTCGCCGCTCTGCTGCCGATCGGCAAGAACCAGCTCTTCGATCGCAGGGACAGAGACAGCGTCGGACCGGGCAACGTGCTCAGCGTCGACGTGCCTCTCGAGGACGGCCGCGTCGAGCACTTCACCGCCTGTGGACGCCGCGGCGTGCCGTCCGAGAAGGTGGCCGCGGACCTGGCCCACGAAGTGCGCGCGTTCCGTGCCGCGGGCGTGGCTGTGGGCGAACACCTGGCCGACCAACTGCTCCTGCCTCTCGCGCTCGCGGGCGGCGGCTCGTTCACGACCACGACGCCTTCCTTGCACACGCGCACGAACGCCGAGGTGATCGGCCACTTCCTCGACGTGTCGTTCGAGTACGAGGAGCTGGGTCCCGACCGGGTGCGGGTGCGCGTCGAGGGAACGCCGCTCGTCCCCATGCCGGGAGGGTGATTCCGAACGCGAGCCGGTGGTGCGACTGCGCGCCGCCGGCCCGCGCGCACCGCGTCAGTGGGCCACAGGTCCGAGCAGGTCCGCGACCACGTCGAAGGTCTCGGTGGGAAGGACCTGCTCCACCGCGGCCGCCATTGCGGCGCGCAGTTCGCCCGCTCGCGGATCGTCCAGGACCATCGACTCCCAGGTGGCGCGACTGGGCCATTGGGCGTAGGCGCAGTACGTCCCGTCGGCGCAGCGTTGCAACCGGCTCCCGAGGCCCCCGCAGCGCGCGCGGATCATGCGCGTCAGTTCGGCCCAGGCGGCCTCGAAGTCGCGCTCGCGGCCCACCACCAACCGCCAGCGGTACAGCACCGCGAAGCCGACCGTCGTCCCGTTCGTCATGCCCTGGATTCTCCGGGGTCGGCGCGCCGCGATCCACCCCGGCGGTCCACCCCCACCATCCGGTCGACGACGCGCGAAACCGGGCCCCGAACCTCGCCGCTGGCACAGGTGGAGCGCCGACGGAGCACCGATCGGGCGTCCAACGTCGATAGTCTCGGCAGGCGCGCGGCCGAACGCTCGCGGACGCTGCCCCCACTGCCTCTCCTCTCGATCCGTGTTCTCCCCCGAGATCGTCCTCGCCGTCGTGCTCCTGGCCACGTTCGCGCTGCTCGTCAGCGGGCTCGTGCGCGTGGAAGTCGTCTCCCTCGGTCTGATCGCCTTCCTCGGGCTGTCGGGCCTCTTGGCGATGGACGAGGCCCTGTCGGGATTCGCGAGCCAGGCGACCCTGGCGGTGGCGGCGATGCTCGTCCTGTCGGCCGGTCTCGAACGCACGGGCGTGGTCGAGTACCTGGGCGCGTTCCTGGGCCGGCGGACGGGCGGTTCGTACGGGTCGACGCTGCTCGCGCTCGCGGTGCCGACGGCGCTCCTCAGCGCGTTCATGAACAACACGGCGATCGTCGCGCTGATGATCCCGGTCGCCCTGGAACTGGCGCGGCGGCGGAACACGCGGCCGTCGAAGCTGCTCCTGCCCGTCAGCTACTTCTCGATCCTCGGCGGCACCTGCACGCTGATCGGAACGAGCACGAACCTGCTCGTGGACTCACTGGCGCGCGACCACGGACACGCGGGCTTCGGCATGTTCGAGTTCACGGTGCTGGGGCTCGCCTTCGTCGCGGTCGGCGGCGCGTACCTGTTCCTGGTCGGCCACCGCCTCCTGCCCGACCGCGCCGGATTCACCGATCTGCTCGCGGTGCAGACGCCCGGTCGCTTCATCACCGAGGTGCTGCTCAAGGGCGGGAGTCGCTACGCCGGCAAGCGGCTGAGCGAAGTGTTCGACAGCTCGCGCGACATCAAGGTGCTCGAGATCGTTCGCGGCGAAGAGCCCATCCTGACGCCGCCGCCCGCCATGCGCCTGTTGCCGGGCGACGTGCTGTACGTGGAGTCGACGGCGCAGAATCTGCACAAGCTGCTCGAGGATCCCGACGTCGAGCGCGGCACGGCGGTGGCCGACGACGAGCGCGTACCGCTGAACGAACTGCTCGCGGGCGAGATGTTCGAAGGCGCCAACGCGCTGTTCATGGAGGCGGCGGAAGCTCGCGCGGCGGGCGACGATCAGGCGCAGGAGGCGCCCAGTTCGGACCCCGGGACGCGCACGGCGCGCGTGGACCTGCGCCTCGCCGAGGCCGTCGTCACGCCGAACTCGCGCTTCATCGGGCGCAAGGTGCGCGACCTGGGGCTGTCGCGCCGCCACGGCATCCAGGTGCTCGCGATCCGCCGTCTGGGTCGACAGCACCACAAGAACCTCCGGGTGCAGCGCCTCGACGCGGGCGACGTGCTGCTCGTCCAGGGCGAGCCGACGAACCTGCGCACGATCCACGACATGGGCGACTTCCTCCTGATGGTGGGCGTCGAGACCCAGTCGACGATCCCGAAGAAGGCGCCGCTAGCGATCGCGATCCTGCTCGGCGTCGTCGCGCTCGGCGCGATCGGTGCGGCACCGTTCGCCCTGCTCGCGATCGCCGGCGCCGTGGCGATGCTGCTGACCGGCTGTCTGACCGTGCGCAACGCGACGCGCGCGCTGGATCCGTCGGTGCTGCTGCTGCTGGCCGGCATGATCCCGCTCGGCATCGCGATGGAGCACAGCGGTCTGGCCGCGCGCCTCGCGAACGCGGTGGTCGAGATCGCGGGGCCAGCGGGCCCGTACGTGCTGATCGCCGCCTTCTACCTGCTCACCAGCGTCCTGACCGAGTTCGTTTCGAACAACGCGACGGCGGTCCTGCTGACGCCGATCTGCTTCGCGATCTCCGTGCGCATGGACATGGATCCGAAGCCGCTGTTGATCGCGGTCACCTTCGCGGCCAGCGCCAGCTTCTCCACCCCCATCGGCTACCAGACGAACACGATGGTCATGGGCCCCGGCGGTTATTCGTTCCGCGACTACCTGAAGGTCGGGCTGCCGATGAACCTGTTGTTGTGGGTCACGGCCTCGATCCTCATTCCGGTGATCTGGCCGGTCTAGTCGCTCGCTCGCGCCAGTCCACGCGCGGCGCGAGGATGCGCATCGCGAGCCCGGTCGCATCGACGGGGATCGCACCATCCACCTCGCCGAGCGATTCGACGGCGCGTTCGGGCAGAGCGGCGACGACCGCGAGCACCAGGGCGTCGGCCACGTCGTCGTGGGCCAGCTCCGAGCGTCGATGGCGCGCGAGCAGCTCTTCTGTGGCGTCCCGCGCGCCGGGAACGAGGCGTTCGAGCAGTTCGAGGCGCGCGGCGCGGCCACCCGGCGTGCGCTTCGGCTCGTCCATGGGCGCACCGCGAAGCCGCGCGAACGCCAGCTCGGGATGGCACTCCACCGCCCGGTCCACCGCCCGGTCCGCCACCGCGCTGGAACCGCGCATCCAGACGTCGACCGCGCGGACCTTCGGCAGCAGGTGGAAGCTCTGGAGCGACAGCCCGCGACCGCTCGCACGGCGTGCGATGACGTTGGCCACCGCGTGTTCGACCTCGTGCAGGACGGCGCGCGGCGGCGCGGCGAACAGGCTCGAGCGCCGCGGCCCGAGCGCCCGACGAGCGGCGTCGTCGCAGGCGCGCGTCGCCGTCCCGTCGGGCAGGCCGATGGGCATGTCGAGACACAGGCGCGCGCGCGGTGGTGCGCCGAGTGCGCCGACGAGTCGCTCGAGGTCGCTCTCGCAGGCACCGGCGAGGCGCGCCTCGGTGAAGCGCTCGCCGTCGAAACCGGTGGCCCGAAGCGCGAAGCCGCACCATCCGCCGCGACAGCCGTCGACGCCGACGCCGACGCGCGCGCCGCGCCACTCGCCGCGCGCTGCACCTGACACGCGCCTCCCGTTCACGCGCTCGACTTCTCCAGGGCGACCGCGACCGAGCCGTTCCACGAGAGCCCGCACTCCGCCACCTGCTCGAGCACCGCGTTCCACTCCTCGCGCGCGGGGTCGTCGGGGCCGAGCTCGACGAGGTGCGGCGTCGCCGCCAGGACGAGGTCCTCGGTCGATCGCCGGCGCAGACGCACGAGATGGGTCACCTCGCAGTCGAGCGCGTCCGCCGCTTCCGCGTCCGCACCGACGGCCTCGAGCAGCTCCGCCGCGGACAGGTTCTCGCCGTGGACCATGCCCGCCGCCCGGTCGCGCCCCTTGAACCAGCGCTCGGCGGCCAACGCGGCGCGCTGACTCGGAAGGTCCACGTCGTACCAGGGCTCGGCCACGAGCAGTCCGCGACGGGCCACGCGCAACGCCTCGCGCAGTCCGGCCCCAGGATCGGGCAGGTGGTGCGGCACGTGGCGCATCGCGACCCAGTCGAACGCTCCGTCGTCGAACGGCAGGTCGGCCGCTTCCGCCTCGAGCGCCACGAACCCGTCGGCGACGAGTGCCGCGACGCGCTCCTTGCTCGCTTCACAGCCCGTGCCGGCGATCCCGGCGCTGCGCAGAGTGGCGAGCAGGTGGCCCTCACCGGCCCCGACGTCGAGCACGGACTCGGGGCGCGCCGAGAGCAGCCGCGCGGCGAAGCGCACGCGCAGGTACGAAGCATTGTCGGAAGCCGTGGTCATGGTCCGGCCGAGGCTACCAACTGGGGACCCGGCGCCGGGGGTGACGCCAGCGGCCCATCCGACCCTCGGCGCTGAACGAGCCGATCGGGCGCACCGGACCGCGCTCGCCTTCGGTCCCGCCGTGTCCTGGTGCTAGGCTCGTCGTCCCATGTGCGGCGGCTACACCACTCCCGACGGCTGGCAGGAGCTGCGGATCGAGTTCGCGACCACGGCCTTTCAACTGGAGCGTTCGTGGGCCGTGCGCCCGTTCGACAGCGGACCGATCGTCACCAGTTCGATCGAGGACGGCGTCGTCGCCCGTCGCGCGGACCAGTGGTCGCTCGTGCCCCACTTCGCCAAGGAGCGCCGCCTGCGCTACTCGACGTTCAACGCGCGCCTCGACAAGTTGACGTCCAGCCCGATCTGGCGCAGCGCCTTCCCGAAGCGCCGCTGTCTGGTGCCCGCCGACGGCTTCTTCGAACGCGTGCCCGAACCGGGCGAGCCGAAGAAGCGGCCCTACTGGGTCCGTTTCGCCGATCGCTCGCCGTTCTGCTTCGCCGGACTGTGGTCCGAGTGGACCGATCCCCAGACGGGCGAGATCGTCACCACGTACACCGTCGTCACCACGCGCAACAACGCGTTGATGGAGGCGATCGGCCATCCGCGCATGCCGGCGATCGTGCACCCCGATCGCTACGGACTGTGGCTCGACCCGACCTGCGACGACACCGACGCTCTGCGCGCCGCGATCGAGGCACCGGTCCCGGGCAACCTCCTCGACGCGCTGCCGATCTCGCACAAGGTCAACTTCCGCGGCGAGCACGGACCCGACATCGTCGAGCCGATCGGGCCGGCCGTGACGGTGGACGCGGCATGAGCGACCGGCGCTCGACGGCGCGCGAGCTGGCGCACGAGGCTCTTCGTCGCGACGAAGCGCTGGCCTGGTTCGAGGAGCTCTACGCGCTCGAGCGGGCGGGCGCGGCGGCGGTGCCGTGGGCCGACGAGTGCGCGAACCCGCTGCTCGTGGATTGGCTCGACGGAGCACTCGAAGGCCTGCCCGCCGCGCCTGGATCTGTGCCCGCGCGGCGCGCGTTGGTCGTCGGGACCGGCTTCGGTGACGACGCGGCCGAGCTCGCGCGGCGCGGTTACGCCGTGACGGCGTTCGACGTCGCGCCGTCGGCGATCGACCGCGCGGTGCAGCGCTTCCCCGAAGCTGCGATCGACTGGCGGGTCGCGGACCTGTTCGACGCACCGGACGCGTGGAACGGAGCGTTCGACCTGGTCGTCGAGGTCAACACGTTGCAGGTCCTGCCCCCCGACCTGCGCGCGCGCGCGTTCGCGCCGTTGGCCGGATTCGTGGCCGACGGCGGACTCCTGTTCGTCGCCTGCCGCGCGCGCGAGTCGGACGAAGCGCCGGGCGCGATGCCCTGGCCGTTGGTCCCCATCGAACTCGCCGGCTTCGAACGCGCGGGCCTCGGGTCGCTCGCACAGGTGGACCTCGTGGACGACGAGGATCCGCCGGTGCGCCGGCTCGTCGCCCTGTTCGGTCGTGCGAGCCTCGATCGGCAGCTCGAAGAGCACGGGGTGCGGACGTGACCGAGCGGCGCTCGAAGACGATCTGGCCTCCGCGCGCGGCTCGCTCGCCCGTGCGCCTCGAGACGCCGACCGCGCGCCACGCCGAAGCGTTCGTGGCCGCCGTGCGCGCGAGCCGTGCCCTCCACGGCCCGTGGGTCTCGCCGCCGGACTCGGTGAAGGCCTATCGCACGTGGCTCGAGATGCAGACCGGCGACCCGACGCGCATCGCCTTCCTGATCGTCGAGCGCGAGAGCCGCGGCCTGGTCGGCGGCGCCAACGCGAGCGGCATCGTGCGCGGACCGTTCAAGAGCTGCTACTTCGGCTATCAGGCCTTCGCCCCGTTCGCCGGACGCGGCCTGTTCCGCGCCGGCATGGCGCTGTGCCTCGACGAACTGTTCGGGACCCACGACCTGCACCGCGTCGAGGCCAACATCCAACCGCAGAACGAGCGCTCGAAGAAGGTCGCGACGAGTCTCGGGTTCAGGCTCGAGGGCTACTCGCCGCGCTACCTCAAGATCCGCGGACGCTGGCGCGACCACGAGCGCTTCGCGTTGCTCGCCGAGCAGTGGCGGCGTTCGCCCGCGCCGGACCCGAAGCGCGGCTGACGGCGCAGACCGCTCGTAGTTCGCTCAGCGGTTGCGAATGTCGTTGATCGTCGGTTCGGGCACGAACGGCCGGTACGGCTTGGATCCGTCGTAGGCCGTCTCGATCCACTCGAGCGACGCGGCGGGCACGAGGTCGAGCCGCGCCGTGAAGCACAGGTCGAGACGCAGGCCACCGAGGCGCTGCTCGGACCCGTCGCCGAGCGCTTCGCCGTCGAACCACAGGCCTTCGGTGGAGGTGGCCGGGATGACCAGATCGAGCCGCCCCTCGTCGTTCAGCAACAGGTAGGGCCGCAGCGGCGAGACCGTGTGCAGCTGGCGGAAGTGCGCGGGGTCCTGGGGATCGAGATCGCCGGCGTTGGCGTTCACGCGCGCCGTGACTTCGCTTCCGAGCTCGGCCGCCACCAGAGCCAGACTCGTGAGCTCGCGATAGTCGTCGGGCAGGTCGAGCACGTCGCGGTCCGGATCCTGAGCGGCGCGGCGTCCCTGTTCGTGCACGAGGAACTCGAGTTCCGGCGCGTCGCGCAGGCTGCCGAGCGTCGTCCACCACAGGGCCGTCGCCTCGTCCACCTCGCGATAGACGAACGGCCGGTCCGCCTCCCCCACGATCACGAGTTCGTTGTCCTCGAACGAGAAGCGCACGTGCGCCGCGCGCCCCTCCTGCTGGATGAAGCGGTCGATGACGAGCGGCGCCTCCACCGGCTTCTCGACGGCGGCCGTGTCCTGCCGCAGAGCGGTCGCGGCGAGCGGGGCGAGGGCCAGGACGAACAGTCCGGCGGTGAGCTTCGGGGCGGGCAGGGTCATGGGATCGGATCGGGGCCGGCGGGATCGGGAGCGAAGCGGAACGGAGCGCGATCGGCGCCCGTCCGGCGCGGACGCGGGGACTGGGCGCATCTTCCCACAGGGCCCGCTCGCTACCCTCCCGGGATGCGCACCACTCTCGCATCGCCGCCCCTGGCCGTGGCCCTCTACCAGGAGGCCGCCGACCGGTTGGGCTTCACGACCCGCATCCTCGACCCGGAGTTCGGCTTCCTGTGGGAGCTCGAGGACGGACGCGGCGTGCGGCGCACGATCTGCGGCGCGAAGGTACCCATCAACGACGCCTCGGCGGCCCAGATCAGCGGCGACAAGCACTACGGCGGCATCGTGCTCGAACGGGCCGGATTCCGCGTCCCGAGCACCGCGCGCTGCCTGTCCCCCGCCAAGTTCGGACACGGCGAGTACGCGTCCCGTTGTGGACCCGCGCCCGCGCTCGAGTTCGCACGGGAACGGGGCTTTCCGCTGGTCGTGAAGCCGAATCGGCTCAGCCACGGACGCGGCGTTCGGCGCGTCGTGGACGAAGCGTCCATGGTGGCGGCGATCGACGACGTGTTCGCGGCCGACGACATCGCGCTCGTGCAGACGTTCGCGACGGGGCGCGAGTTCCGGCTCGACCTGCTCGACGGCGAGTTCCTCGTCGGCTACGAGCGTGAAGCACTGGTGGCGCGCGGCGACGGCGTGCGCACGATTGCCGAGCTGTTGGCCGCGTGCGATCCGCGCTACGGCGACCCGGTCGAGAGCGCCGTCCGCCTGGCCGAGGTCGAGCGTTCGACGCTGTTGGCCGAGCGCGCGGGAGGCAGCCTCGCCACCGTCCTCGCGGCCGGGACCGACCTCGACTTCTCGGGCGGCGTGATGAACCTCAACCGCTGTGCCACCGCGCGCGTGATCGACGACCTGCCGCCCGCGTGGTCCGACTGGTGCCGCCGCGTCGCCGAGACCATGCACCTGCGCCACATCGGCATCGATCTGCGCGTGGCCTCGCTCGACGCGGATCCGTCCGAAGCGGTGATCCTCGAGACGAACTCCGCGCCGCTCGTGAACCAGATCGCGCACATGGGCCACCGCGAACGGGCGATCGAGTCGCTGATGCGAGTGTTGCGAGCGCTGACCGAACCGTCGCCGTTGCCGCCGCTCGGACTCGGCTGAGAGTCAGGGACTCGAGCTCCGTTCGATCGGGCCGGAACAGCCCGATCGAAGGGCGCGGGCCCTACGCCGCGTGCGCCCACGCCGGCGAGACGAGCCCGGCCAGCATGTGGTCGAGACGACGGTCCAGCCCGTGGCGCTCTTCGATGGCGCGACGGCCAGCCGCTCCGATCCGGGCGGCGCGCGCGGGATCGGCCACGTACATGGCGGTCTTCGCCCGCAGCTCGTCCAGGTCGCTCCAGGTGTCGAGTTCGACGCCGACCTCGAACAGGTTCCCGACCTCGTCGTTGTGCTCGGTCAGGCACAGGCCACCGCAGGCCAGCACGTCGAACACGCGCAGAGTGACGATGTCGTTCTGGTACAGGCGCCCGATGTCGATGTTGACGGTCGCGCCGGAGTAGATGCGCTCGATCTCCTCACGGTTGCCCGCCGGTCCGCGGAAGCGCACGTTCGCGGCCGACTCGGGATCGAGCTCGGCCAGGTGTTCCCGCCAGCCCGCGTCGCCCCACAGGTGCGGTGCCAGCGGCGCCACGGCGTCGATCGCGGCCGCGCGCTTCTTGCCCGCGACGAACTCCGACAGGAGCGCCTCGGCGGACTCGGTCACGACGGGACTGCTGTTCCACAGGTCGAGCGCCGCACCGGCGTGCTGACGCAGGAGCTCCGGCAGGCGGTAGGTCCCGAGGTCCTCGCACTGCTCGGCGATGGCGCGCTCGACGCCCGCGAGGTCCGCGGCGAGCGCGTTCTGGTTCGTACCGCGCAGGGATCCGAGCTGGGTCGCGAAGCGTTCGATGTGGGCGCGCGCCTGCACGGCCATGCTGGCTCCGACGAACGCGACGGGCGCGCTGTAGGCCACGCGCTCGGGACCCAAAAGACGCCGCGGTCGACGGGCGATCGGGTCGGCGCACAGGGGCAGGTACTCCACGTGCTCGTAGCCGGCCGCGCGGAAGCCGTCCACGTGCGAACGGCGGTAGGTGAACACCTGCGCGCGCGGCGTGCGGCGGTCGAGGGGACGGGGCGAGTCCGTGGTCGGATCGATCTCCCAGATGGCGAGCGGAAGGTCGTGGTCGGCGGTGAACGCGGCCAGTCCCGTGGTCTCGTTGATGGCGATGGCGAACTTCGGCGCGAGCGTGCGCACCGCGTGGTCGAGTTCCTCGCGCGACAGGCGTTCGACGTCGAGCTGGTAGCCGTCGACGCCGCGCCGTTCGAGCGCGGCGGCGATCCCGTCGACCAGCAGGCGCCCTTCGACGAGCAGCGCGATCGGTCGCGTGCCGCCGGCCCGCAGGAGGCGCAGCTCGGGCGCACGCATGTGGGCGGTCGCCGCGTCCACCACGAGCGGTCCACCCGGACGGCGCCGCGCGAGCGCGACCAGATCGGCTCCGAGCGCGATGCGCAGGCGGTCCTCGGCGATCGCGTCGGCCCAGTTCGTGCGACTGAGGATCAGGCGCAGCAGCGAGGGATCCGGCTCCCACAGCACGAAGCGTTCGCCGCGCGCGAGGGCCGCGTCGAGGCCGCGACCGGAACCGACGCCGAACCAGACGCCGTGCTCACCCGGTCGCCTGGCCTCCTCCACCACGGAGTGCTCGCCGTTCTCGAGGCCGAGCAGCGCGCCGCGCCAGTCGCGGACCAGGTGGCCGTTCGCATCCGTGCGCAGGTGATCGAGTTCGGCCGGCCACGTGAGGCGCTGCGCGGTGCGGGGATCCACCCGCTCGATGGCCTGCACGGAGGTGGTGAGGCGGCGGAGTCGTTCGGGGTCGAGTTGCATGGTCGGCTCGGGGTCGGGTCTGTGGCCGTCGTTCGGACCGCGGACGTCGAGCGGTCCTCGACGGGCGGCCCGAGGGCCGTATCCTCCATCGACGGAACCGGTCGGCGGCCCGAGTAGGGCCTCGCCCGGGTCCCGGCGCCGGACCGCGACCGCTCGAAGTTCGAGCGAGGTCGCTGGCCCGGCGCCGCTGCGGACGCCGCCCGGGCCGAGACTCCCGCTCCGCCCCCTCGGCCATCGTCACCGCGACCGTCCCCGCCCCACTCCCCTGCCCGCCCTTCCGATGACCGACGAACGCCCCACGATCGGGATCCTCACCATCAGCGACCGCGCCAGCCGCGGCGAGTACGAGGACCTGTCCGGCCCCGCGATCGAAGAGGTCCTGCGCCAGTACCTGGCCACCGACTGCCGCTTCGTGCGCGAGATCGTCTCGGACGGCGTGACGGAGGTCGAGGTGGGACTGCGCGACCTCGAAGCGCGCGGCGCCTGCCTGATCTGCACCACCGGCGGCACGGGACCTTCGGCGCGCGATCTGACGCCCGAGGCCATCGAACGGGTCGCGACCAAGCTCATGCCCGGATTCGGTGAAGCGATGCGCGCCGCGTCGCTGGCCTCGGGCGTGCCGACCGCGATCCTCTCGCGCCAGACAGCCGCGATCATGCACCACTGCCTGGTGATCACGCTGCCGGGCAAGCCGGCGGCGATCCGCGTCTGCCTCGACGCGGTCTTCCCCGCCGTGCCCTACTGCATCGACCTGATCGGTGGCCCGTACCTCGAGGGCGATCCGAAGGTCGTCGAGGTCTTCCGTCCGAAGAAGAAGTAGCGGCGGACCACCCATGCCCTGGCAGCACACGAAGTTCGACGCCGGCGCCCTTCCGGCGGCGCGAGCGATGAAGGCGGGCTGTGGCCCGGTGCCCGGCGTCGCCGCGAAGCCGCGTTCGAAGCGCGGACGTTGGCGCGCGCTCGTGCTGCTCGCGGTCCACGTCGTCATCGCGGCGCGCATCTGGTACTGGCTCACGTTCGGCGAGACGATCTCGCCGCTCGAGCCGTCCGAGGCGGGCCAGACCCTGACGCGCGGCATCGTCAACGCCGGGTTCGTGCTGTTCGGCGTCGCGATCGTGTCGACGCTCGTGTTCGGGCGCTTCTTCTGCGGCTGGGCCTGCCACGTGGTCGCGCTGCAGGACGGCTGCGCGTGGCTCTTGGGCAAGCTCGGCCTCTCGCCCAAGCCCGTGCGTTCGCGCCTGCTCGCGTTCGTGCCCCTGCTCGTCGCGTTCTGGATGTTCGTCGCGCCGAGCCTCTTGCAGGCACTCGACGGCACGCTGCCGAAGAGCGTCACGGTCGCGCTCACCACCGAAGACTTCTGGGCCCGCTTCCCCGGCCCCGCGATGGCCGCGGTCACCTTCCTGGCGGTCGGTTTCCTGATCGTGTGGCTGCTCGGCGCCAAGGGGTTCTGCACCTACGGTTGCCCGTACGGAGCGGTGTTCGCGGTGGCCGACCGCTTCGCCAAGGGGCGCATCCGCGTCACCGACGACTGCAACGGCTGCGGCCACTGCACCGCCGTCTGCACATCGAACGTCGAGGTGCACACCGAGGTCGCCTCGCCCGCGCGCATGGTCACCGACGCCGGCTGCATGAAGTGCCTCGACTGCGTCAGCGCCTGCCCGAAGGACGCGTTGTTCTTCGGGTTCAAGGCGCGGGCGACGGTCCCCGAGCCGGCCGCGGAAGCCCCCGGGCCGCCGAAGCGCGCGCGCGCGTTCGACTTCACGTGGCCCGAGGAGATCGCGCTCGCGGTCGTGTTCCTTCTGACCGTGGTCTTCGCCTACCGCCGGCTGTACGGATTGGTGCCCGACCTCTTGGCCGTGACGATCGCGCTCGCCGCGGCCTTCTGCACGATCGTCGGTTGGCGCCTCGTGACGCGGCGCGACCTCACCGTCCAACACCTGCGCATGAAGGTGGACGGACGCCTCACCGGACGCGGGCGGATCGCGGCGCTCGGCCTCGTCCTGTTCGCGGTGTTCACCGTGCACTCGGGCGTGGTGCGCTACCACGACACCGCGTCCCAGGCGCGCTTCGCGGCCTTCCGCATCGGTGGAGCCGAAGCGGTCGACGAAGCGCGCGCGGCGCTGGGGCACCTCGACTGGTTGGTGCGCTACGGCCTGTGGCACGAACCGCAGATCGATCTGGGGCGCGGGCGGCTGCTGGCGCGCCTCGACCAACTGGCCCCCGCCGAAGCGGCGTTCGAAGCGGCCCTCGCGCGCCTGGACGAGGACGCCGCGGTGCGCCTCGAGTTGATCGACGTCCAGATGGCGCGGGCGAGCGACGATCCGCTCGCGCTCGAGCGGGCCAGCGCCGAGCTCGCGCGATCGATCGACCAGGCCCTCGAGGAGCTGGGCGACGCGGCCCCCGATCCGCGGCGACTCGGTCCCTTGGCCGCGCGCGCCGCACGGATCGAGAACCTCACGATCGGCCCGACGGGACCGCGATTCGCACGCCCCGTCGCCAACCACGCGCGGCTGCTCTACGCCGTCGGCGACGACGCACGCGGCGCGGAGCGACGCACCTTCCTGGGCGCCACGTTCCCGTCCGATCCGGCCACGCTCGAACTCGAGCAGTGGCTGTCGGCGCGCGGCACGCGCTGACGGTCCTTCGTCCTCGGCCGCGCTCAGCCGGCGAGCGACTGGTCGTCGTCGCCGCTGCGCCCGGTGCGATCGAGGATCAGCTCACCGTCCGCATGGCGCACGCAGACGCGCCGGCCGCCGTCGAACTCGAGGCAGATGCCGGACGGACCGAGGTCGTCCTGCTCGCTCTCGTATTCCGAGAGGCGCGGCGTGACGGCGATCAGCACGCGCCCAACGCAGAGGGCGAACGGCGTCGGCCGGGGCCGGACCTGGGGCGGGGCCGCCTCGACCGCGTTGCAGCTGAGGCTGATGCCGTCGCGCGCCCCCTCGACGCGCACCACTCCGGCCGCTCCGAAGCACAGGAGCAACCAGTGCTGGTCCTCGTGGGGACCACAGCGGGCCCATTCGAGTTTGGATCCGAGGAAGGAGTCGAAGGCTCGGGCAGGGCGAGGGGCGGTGGACACGGGGGAACGTCGAGTGGGGCCGCGCGGAGACCGGGACGTGCTCGCGGTGAGCGCGCCGGACTCCGGTTCCCTTCGACACCAGGACGCGCCGTGCTTGAAGTCCAAAGGAGCGCGGCGCGCCCGCTCCCCCGCGAAGGGAAGCGGACGCGCCGCGCCGAGGTGTCGAGTTCGTCCCTCGAGATGGGCCGGCCGCGAGTCGTGGACCCGCGGCGGCCGCTGGGATCAGAAGCAGCCGCTGATGGCGTTTCCGACGCGCAGGCGCGCGCCGTTCGACAGGTCGGCGATGCCGGCGAACGGACCGCCGAGGTTCACGACGACCGACTGCAGCGTCAGCTCCGCACCCTCGAAGGCCGGGTTGTTCGGGATCGGCAGCGAGTAGACCGAGTTGCCCGACGGGTTCGACACCGCGGTCCCGAGGGTGAAGATGTCGATCCCGAAGGTTCCACCGAGGTACGCCGTGCAGGACGGCGGGATCGGCGTGACCGAGGTGGTCCCGCTGTAGAACAGGTAGCCGAAGGAACCGGCGGCCTGGTCACGCACGGCGAGCTTGAAGCCCGAGTTGCCGAGCGAGGGGAACTGGTCGTTCCCGGCGAGGGTGAGGCGCGGCGGGGTGCCGGAGAGCGAGCAACCCGGACCGAGGTCGTTCAGGACGGCGAGCGTCGGAACGGTGGTCAGGATCGAGAACTGGCCGGGACCGGCGCCGGGCTGGTCCTGGACGAGGACGGCGGCGCCGCTCTCGGGAGCCGCGGGGCAGTCGAACCAGACGTTGAAGATCGTGTTCCACTCGAGGGCGTTGCCGGCCGGAGCGGAGAAGACCAGCTCGTTGCCGACCACGGTCGCCGTCCAGTCGTTGCCCGCGTCGTCGTCCACGTCGCGGAAGCCGAAGTTGCTCGGCGGGGCGGCGGAGCAGAACGGCACGCGGAACTCGGAGACGCCGCGCGAGTTGTCGCGGTTGTGCAGCGCGTACTCGTAGTGCCACTCACCGTCACGGGTGGTCGTGACGACGACGCCGGCGTAGACGCGCCCATCGGTCAGGCCGTTCGTGGCCGACGTGACCGTCGCACCGTCCCAGCTGTCGAGGATCGAACCCTCGTTGAGGCTACCGGACCCGTCCAGGTTCCACTTGGTGCCGTTCCAGTTGGCGGTCATGTCGCGCCAACCGAGGTTGTTGCCGCGGTTGGACTCCTGCTCGCCGCGGATGACGTAGTAGGCCTGGTAGGCGAACTGCGCGTTCGTGCCGCTGTCGATCAGGTCCTGGTCCGACACGTTGATGCGCGTTCCGACCGGGCCGAGGCTCGCGGCCTGGCTCTGGGAGAAGCTGCGCAGTCCGTTGCACGATCCCGGGTTCAGTCCCAGGTCGAAGTAGGAGCAGAACGCGTCCCACTCTCCGAGCCAGGGATCCACCTCTTCCGGCGGGCCCAGGTAGAACTTGTCGGAGTTGTTCGAGATGCCGTAGGTGTCCGAGCAGCCCACGCCGAGGTAGTCGCCGAACTGGCTCGGCGGGTTGCAGCCGAGGTTGCACTCGTTGCTGGCGAGCGCGAAGAAGCCGTGCTTGAGGTAGCTGCGGTCCGAGATCTGGTAGATGCGGCCGCTGTCGTCCTCGCGCGTGACGATGAAGGCGATGAACGGGTGGTCCTCGTTCATCGGCGAGAACCAGGGCACCTGCACCGATCCGACGTTGCACGAGGTGGTGGACATGGCGGCGCCGTTCATCCCGTTCGGGAAGGTCCCTTCGCGGCCGACGGCGTCGATGTCGCCCAGCTGGCCCAGGGACACGTCGGTCCCGGGGATGATGTTCGACTGGGCGGTGGCGGCGGGAGCGAGCACCAGGAGCGCGGCGAGCCCGAAGGTGCCGGCCCCGAGGGCGTCGAGGGAGCGGCGTTTCAATACTGCAGTTCGGATCATCGGGGGTCGTCGGGGTGGGTCGGGGACGGCAGGAGTGAGGGTCGGGTTGCCGCGGCGCGCGAGGACGCGCGGCCGACGGAGGCCCACAGGGCTCTCAACCGCCTCCCATGATAGTGACTCACGTCCATGGGAGTGGTCGGTGGGTCCTCGACGATCGGGGCCGCTCCCGCGTTCCCTGTTCATCCCGGGGGCTTTAGGGAAGCGGGACCGAGGGGCGCCGCGAGTCCGGCCGAGGAGGATCCCTCGGGCCGCGCCCCCCCATCCCGATCCCGATCGGGTCAGGGGTGAGGACCGCGCGCGCGGGGCGTCCCGTCCCAGGGCCCGCACCGCCCGGGCCCCACCGCCGGCATCCGCGAACTCAGGCCGCCGACGCGCGGCGCTCGATCCGGGCGGCCTGGTCGGCCACGAGGCAGATCAGGCGGTCGCCGGGCTCCGGCGTCGGACGCATGTCGGACCCGAAGACCTGGACCGCTCCGGTGCGCTTCACGCAGAACAGCGGCACCGCTCCGTCGCCGTGCTGTTCGAGCAGGTCGGAGAACTGGAAGCCGTCGGTCAAGGTCGTGCGCCGCGGCCGCGCGCCCGCGACGAAGCGCCGCTCGAGTTCCGCGTGGGTGAACTGCGCACCGAAGAGCACGCGGGCCAGCGCCTGGTCGTCGAGTCGCGAGGTCTCGTCGTCGCGCGCCGTCGCCGCGAGCTGGAAGCAGTTGGCGCGGCCGAAGAGCGACTGGAAGCGCAGCGCCGCCAGACCGTTGACCTCGTCGTTCGGAACCAGACCGACGAAGTGGCCGATGCCCTCGAGCGCCAGGTCGCTCTGGACCCAGTCCGAACGGATGCTCGCGTGGTGGGCCGGTATGCCCGCGGCCTCGGCCGCCGCGATGTTCGCACGGTTGGAGTCGACGAGCACGACGCGCACGCCCTCGGCCAGGAGCGACTCCGCGATCGCGCGTGCGAACGGATGCGCGCCGAGGACGAGGAAGCCGTCGTTCTTCTCGCTCGCCAGCCCGAGCCCCAGCGCCAGCGGCCGCGCCGCCAGCCCGCAGACCGAAACCGTGGTCAGGATCACCAGGAACACCAGCGGAACGAGCAGGCGCGCCTGGTGGAAGCCGTACTCCTCGAGCTGGAGCGCGAACAGACTCGCCACGGCCGCGGCGATGATCCCGCGCGGCGCCATGATCCCGAGGAAGGCCTTCTCGCGCCACGGCACGCCGAGCCCGACGAGACTCGTCCAGACCGCGAACGGGCGCACGAACAGAACGATCAGCGCGACGAACGCGAGACTCGCCGGACCGAGCAGCGCCAGGTCCGCCAGTTGGACGCGCGCACCGAGCAGCAGGAACAGACCGCCGATCAGCACGACACGCAGGTTCTCGCCGAACTCGAGGACGTGCTCGATGTCGAGGTCGCGCTGGTTGGCGAGTCCGATGCCCATCACGGTCACGGCCATCAGTCCGCACTCGTGGTGCACGCCGTTGGCCGCGACGTAGGCGAAGAGCGCTGCCATCAACACCGCGGCGCCGTGCAAGGCGTCCGGCAGCCAGTGACGCTTGAGCGCGAGGCCGACGAACCAGGCACCGAATCCGCCGATGCCGACGCCCGCGACCAGGGCGATGGCCAGCGACACGAACGGGCTCGAACCGGCACCGGCCGCCAACATCCACTCGAGCACGAGCACGGCGAGCAGCGCACCGATCGGGTCGTTCGCGATCCCCTCCCACTTCACCAGCGCACCGATGCGCCGCTCCGGTCGCACGTGTTGCAGGAGCGGCAGCGCCACGGTCGGTCCCGTGACGACGAGGATCGCGCCGAGGAGCAGGGCGAGCTCGAGATCGAGCCCGATGATCCAGACACCGAGTGCCGTGATCAGTACCCAGGTCGCGAGGATGCCGACCGTCATCAGGCGCCACAGCTGACGACCCGTCTCGCGCAGTTCCTTGACGCGCAGGCTGAGTCCGCCCTCGAACAGGATCGCGGCCACGGCGATCGACACGAACGGGAAGAGCTGCTCGCCCAGCAGAGCGTCGGGATCGACGAGGCCGCCGAGCGGACCGATCGCGAGCCCCAGCACGATCAACAGAACGATCGACGGGAGGCGCATGCGCCACGCCAACCACTGAGCGCCGACACCGAGGGTCAGCACACTCACCAGGAGTGTCGTCGGATCTGTGATCAACGGGGACGATCCGGGGCGCTGCTCCCGGACAGGGGGGGGGTGACCGACGGCTCTGGAGTCCTCTCTCAGAAGCCGGCGGCGTTCCCGTCCTTTCGAACGTCGGACCCGCCCGAGTAGACCCTCTTCGAGGATTCGGTCGTGCTGGAGCGCGCCACGGCCTGGTAGCCGCCGAAGTGGCCGCTGCGGCGCTGGGCGTCGGCTCTCACCCGGTGTCCGCGGGCCTCGAGCCCACGGGCGACCTCCGCGTCGATCCCCGTCTCGAGCACCAACTCCCCCACGCCCTCGATCCCGCCGCCGGCCGGCGTGTCGGTCGGCGAGGCCTCGCCGAGGTGGACCCAGCGCGGCACGTCGCCGGCCGCCTGCAGGTCGAGGCCGAAGTCCACGAGGTTCGAGAGCACCTGGGCGTGGGCCTGGGGTTGGGTGTCGCCGCCCATCACGCCGAACGCCAGGTACGACTCGCCGCCGCGCTTCGCGAAGCCCGGGATGATGGTGTGGAAGGGACGCTTGCCGGGCGCGTACGCGTTCGCACCAGCGCCCGGAGAGAGGTCGAACAGCTCGCCGCGGTTCTGCAGCACGAAGCCGAGTCCACTGGGCGCGATGCCGGAGCCGAAACCGCGGAAGTTGGACTGGATCAGGCTGACCATCTGGCCACCCGCGTCCCCCACCGCGAGCGTGACGGTGTCGCCCTGGGCCACGAGCGGTGCGCCGCTCGGCACCTCGACCGCGGCGCGTTCCATGGACACGAGTCGGGCGCGTTCGGCGACGTACCCAGGATCGAGGACGATGCTCCCGTCGCCCGCGGATCCGCTGGACGTCGGATGACTCGAATCGCCGATGAAGCGCGCGCGGTCGGCGAAGGCGAGCTTCTTGATCTCGGTGAACAGGTGGACGTGGTCGGCGCTCTGGAAGTCGAGACTCGCCACGTCGAAGTGCTCGAGCAGCGCCAGCATCTCGAGCGCCGTCGGCCCTTGGGTGTTGCCCGGCAGTTCGTAGACCTTTAGATCGCGATAGGTCACGCACAGCGGCTCGACCCATTCGCCCGCGTGGTCGGCGAGATCGCGCATCGACAACAGTCCGCCGTCGGCGCCCACCGCCCGCTCGATCGCTCGGGCCACGTCGCCCTCGTAGAAGGCCGCACGCCCCTGTTCGGCGATGCGCTGCAGAACGTCGGCGAGTCCGCGGCGCACGAACGTCCGACCGGGGAGCGGCGCCTTCCCGTCCTGCGCGAACTGGTCCGTGAACGACTGGTACTGCTTCAGGTTCGCCAGGCCCGCCGCCCACTCGTGCGCGATCACGGGCGAGAGCGGGAAGCCTTCGCGCGCGTAGCCGATCGCCGGCTCGAGCACGCGCGCGAGCGGCAGGACGCCGAAGCGTTCGTGCAGCGCGCACCAGCCGTCGACGCAGCCCGGCACGCTGACCGCCAGACCGCCGCGCGCGGGAATCGCCGTCACGCCGCGCTCCTCGAGGACCGCGCGCGTGAGGGCGAGCGGGGAACGACCGGAACCGTTGAAGCCGACGACCGCGCGCTCTTTCGGATCGTGAACGATCGCCATCAGGTCGCCGCCGATCCCACAGCCGGTGGGTTCGACCACACCGAGCACCGCGTTCGCGCACAGGGCCGCGTCGACCGCCGAACCGCCGTCGCGCAGGACGGCCAACGCCGCCGACGTGGCGAGCGGCTGACTCGTGGCCACCATGGCGTGCGGGGCGTGGACGACGGACCTCGAGTTCTGGACGACGGGGGCGCTTCTCATCGCGCGAGACTAGCGGACGCGCGGCCGCGCCCCACCCCGAGAGGCGCGGCGCTCGGTCCGTGCGCCGCGGCGCGTGCCCCTGCTACCGTGCGCCCATGAACAGCTCCGCTCGTCATCACCGCGCTCGCCACGCTGTCGCGACCGTGGTCGTCGCGCTCGTCGCCACCATCTCCGGCTGTGCTTCGGTGGAGTTGAGCCTGGGATCGACACCCGACGAAGCCATCGTCCCGAACAGCGATCCCCTCGCGTTCCTCGACCCTCTGCGCGGCGGGTCCTGGGAAGGCACGGTCGGGACGGGTGAGACGCAGCTGCTGCAGCGCGTGACGTTGACCGACGTCTTCCCCGAGCGATTGGCGCGCCTGTCGACCGAGGTCCGGATCGACGGCGACTGGACGCTCGCCATCGACGGGCAGATCGGTTGGGACCCGGCCCGCGGACGCGTGACCTACCGCGCCTGGAGCGTCGACGGCGCCTACTTCGACGGCGTGGCGCGCGCGGGCGACGACGGGACGATCGTGCTGCTCTACGACCTGACCTCGACGCGCGGTTCGCTGCGCCTGGAGCTGCGCTACGCGTTCGAAGGCGGCGGCACCTGCACGTGGGAGTCGCGCATGCTGACGCTGGGCAGCGGCAGCGACGATCCGATCGGCGCGCCCGAGTTGTTCGACAGCGGCGTGCTGCGTCGCCCCGTTCCGGCCGCGGTGGCACCGGCGAGCGCCGAGAGCCGGTGAGCGAGCGCTCGGACGAGTCGGCCAGCAGGCCGATCGAGCGCCTCCTCGTAGCCGGCTGCGGCGACCTGGGGACGCGCGTGGCGCTCCTGGCGGCGGAACGGGGCGCCACGGTCTTCGGACTGCGACGCGATCCGAGCGGCCTGCCGGCGCCGATCGTGCCACTCGCGGGCGATCTCGCGAGTGGCCCGTTCGAGCTGCCGGATCGGCTCGACAGCGTGGTCCTGGCGGTCGCGCCGTCGCGCTCGGGCGGCCCGAACCTCTCGCGGACCGAGCTCTACGAACGCACCTACCTCGCCAGCGCCCGCAGCCTGGTCGCCGCGCTGGTCGCGACCGGCCAGGAGGTGCAGCGACTCGTGTTCACCTCGTCCACGAGCGTCTACGGCGAGGACGAGGGCGGCGCGGTCGACGAGCGGTCGTCGACCGGGCACGCGAGCGCGACCGGACGCGTGCTCGTCGCGACCGAGGACCTGCTCGCCGCGACGCCGTTCCGAGCGACGTCCCTGCGGCTCTCCGGCCTCTACGGGCCCGGGCGCACGTCCCTCGTCGAGCGCGTGCGTTCGGGTGCGGCGACCTACTCCGTGGACCCCGAACGCATCACCAACCGCATCCACGTCGACGACGCCGCACGTGCGGTCGTGCACCTGCTCACGCACACGGACGCGCCGACCGTCGTGTGCGGCACCGATCGCGAACCGGTGCTCGAGTCCACCGTGCTGCGCTGGCTGGCCGAGCGACTGGGCGTGGAGCCGCCGCGCCCGAGCACTGCGAGCGACGCGCAGTCACGACGCGGCGAGCACACACGCGGCGCGGGCAAGCGCGTGTCGAGCGCGCTGTTGGTAGGAAGCGGTTTCGAACACCGCTATCCGACCTTCCGCGAAGGCTACGCCGAGCTCCTGCACTAGAAGCGATGCGAGCGTGCAGCGCGCACTCCGCCTACGCCGCTCGATCGACGGAGCCCCGATCCCGGTCCGTGTCCTCGGTGTCTCGCGACGTGGGCTCGCGAGGCTCGACGGGGATCTCGGCCCGCGCGCGAGCCTCGAGACTCGTCGCGCGCGCCGCCAACGCTCGGTCCGCGGGCGACGACCGAGCCGCCGCCAGGACCGCACGCCGGATCTGCGCCGCGTCGTGGGCCGCCTGCCGCGGATCCGTGTTCGCGTCCGGTAGCTCGAACTCGGACGACGCGCTCACCGCGTAGCGCCGACCGTCCGGCCCTTCCACGAACGAGTACTCGGCCCCACCGCGCACGTGCTCGGCCCCCATCTGGCGCTTGAGGTTCTCCTGCAACCGGACCTGACGATCCGAGCGCTGCAGTTGACGCAGCTCGCGCACCGCTTCGGCGTCGACCTCCGGCGGCGCGGCCCGCGTCTCGCGACCGGACTCACGCCGCGCGCGCTCGAGCGCCGCGTCCGCGAACTCGGCGCGCACGCGCTCGCTCGCGTCGTCACCGGCGACGTCCGGCCCGGATCGCGCGCGCGACCGGGCCAGTCCCGCACGCTCCTCGTGGGCGCGCAGGTGCTCGCGCTCACGGCCGAACACGCGCTCGGCCAAGCGTTCCCCACGGGGTGAGAGTTCCACCCCATCCACCCGACGACCCCGTGCTGCCTCGCCCGCGTCCACGTCCTGCGGCGCCTTGGCGACGGCCTCCCCGACGCGTTCCGACGCGCGCAGGGCACGGGTGGCATCGGCCTCCCCACTGTTCTCCGACGGTATGTGCGGCAGCATGTTGCCACCTCCTTCGCGGGTCTCTCGGACCGAGCGGGTGGCGGTGATCAGGGCAAACGAGCGGAACGCGATCAGGCGGCCCCAACCCCTTGTCCCGCGCCCCGATCGGCAGCCCGTCCACGCCCCGGTGCTGGCCTCGCTCGTTGGTGATGCCATTCGGCCGCCAGGCGCCCCCAGGGCATCCCAGAAGATTTGCGGGCGCCGGGCCGAGGAAGGCTCTGCGCGGTCCGGCGGCCGAAACCCCTCCTGGGACCCCTAGGAGGGGAATTCCGTCACCAACGAGCGAGGCCAGCACTGGTGCGTGGTAGAAGCGGCGGCTCAAACGGACGTTTGATGCACGACTTCTCCGAGCCCCACACGCCCACGGAAGCTCCCGCCACCGGCCTCGACCCGAGCGCCCAGCCCGGCGCCGTGGAGCGCGGCGCGGCCACCCGCCAGGCCCTGCTCGACACGGCCGAGAGGCTCTTCGCGGAGCACGGCTACGGCGCCACGTCCCTGCGCCGGATCACGGCCGCGGCCGACGCGAACCTGGCGGCGGTCCACTACCACTTCGGCTCGAAGCAGGACCTCTTCGTCGCGCTCTTCCGCCGTCGGGTCGAACCTGTCAATCGCCAGCGCGTCGAGCGGCTCGAGCGGCTGATCGCCGCGAGCGCGCCGCAGGCTCCGCCGCTCGAGGACGTGCTCGACGTGCTGGTGCGGCCGATGCTCGCCCTGCGCGACGAGCCGGGTGGCGAACACTTCGTGCGCCTGGTCGGCCGGCTGTTCGCCGAGCCGGGTGATCACCTCACCGCGTTGCGCGAGGAGTTCGACGAGGTGCGCTCGAAGTTCCTGCCCGTGCTCGCCGCTCAGCTCCCCCATCTCGATCGCGAACAGCTCGCCCTGCGCATGCAGTTCACGATCGGTTCGCTCGCGAACGTGCTGGCCCAGGCGCACCGTTCGAACGGGCCGACGTGCTTCCCGCCGTTCACCACGACGCCCGAACGCGTGGCCGACGAACTGGTGGCCTACGCCGCGGCCGGCCTGCGCGCTCCCGTGCGTCGCACGCCACCCGACGCGCCGGCCGCCCCCAACGACACGGAACCGCTCCAATGACTCGACCGCGTGCATCCCACGGCGCTCTCCTGGTCCAGCGAACCCGCGTGCGCTGGCGTGCTCTCGCGGTCGTGTGGTCGCTGGCGTGTGTCGCGAGCTGCCACAGCGCGAAGCCGCTCGCGCCCGAGCGCTACACGCCGAACCTGCCGGACGCGTTCGTCGGGAGCACCACGGGTGCGGACAGCGCGTCGCCCGTGGCCTGGTGGCGCGAGTTCGAGGACGAACGCATCGACGCGCTGGTGCTCGAGGCACTTTCGAACAACCGCTCGCTGCGCGCCGCTTCGAGTCGCATGGACGCGGCGGCGGCCGTGGCACGCGACGCTGCGGGGGCCGGTCGGCCGCGGCTCGACGCCTCGCTCGACGGCGCACGCAGTCGCCAGAACATCATCGGCGTCATCCCCGGCAATCCGCTGTTCACGAACTACGCGACCAGCTTCGGACTGACGGCCACGGTCTCGTGGGAGCTCGACCTGTGGGGTCGCATCGCGGCCGACCGCTCCGCCGCGCGCAATCGCTTCGCCGCGACCGAGTGGGATCTCGAGGGGGCGGCCCAGTCGATCGCCGCGCGCGCCGTGAAGGCCTGGATCGCGATCGTGGAAGCGACGCAGCAGACCGAGATCGCCGCGCTCGCCGTCCGCAACCGCGAGACCTGGCAGAGCTCGATCGAGCAGCGCTTCGACTCCGGCGGGATCGCGGCCCTGGA
Source organism: Rohdeia mirabilis (assembly GCA_007750655.1). Lineage (GTDB taxonomy): Bacteria > Planctomycetota > UBA1135 > UBA1135 > Rohdeia > Rohdeia mirabilis. The sequence continues at coordinate 1,772,312 of CP036290.1, read as the reverse complement.
CGTGGAACTCGCGCGGACCGAAGCGGCTCGCGCGCGCGCCGACCTGGCCGTGGCGCGCGGCGCGGAGTCCGAGGCCCGGCGCGCGCTCGAACTCCTGCTCGGTCGCTACCCGGAAGGCACCTACGCCGCGGCGCGCACCCTCCCGCGCGTGCCGGCCGACGTGCCCGGCGGTCTTCCGGCCGAACTGCTCGACCGCCGACCGGATCTGCGCGCGGCCCGCGAACGGCTGATGGCAGCCCACCAGGACACGCGCTCGGCCCGCGCTTCGCTCTACCCCCGACTGAGCCTGACCGCCAGCGGTGGGACGCGCTCGAACGAGCTCGCCGACCTGCTCGACGGCGACTTCCGCGTCTGGAGCCTGGCCGGCAACGTGCTCGCGCCGATCTTCGACAACGGCCGACTGCGCGCACGCGTCGACGCGCGCGAGTCCGAGTTCGCCGCCGCCGAACAGGAGTTCACCGACCTCGTCCTGCGGGCCTGCGCGGAGATCGAACGCCTGCTCGAGGCGGAACGACTGTTGGCCACGCGCGAGAGCGAACTCGCGCTCGCTGAGGCTTCGGCCACGCGCGCCGAACAGGGCGCGCTCGACCGCTACGGACGCGGTCAGACCGACATCGCGACGCTGCTGTTGGCCCAGCGCACCGCACTCGCGACGCGCTCGGAGCGCGTGCGCGTCAGGCGCCTGCGCCTCGAGTCCCGCATCGACCTGCACCTCGCGCTCGGCGGCACGCTCGCCGGAGCGCGACGCGCGACCGACGTCGCCCGCCCGAAGGTGCAGCCGCCGACGCCGCTCGAGCGCCCGAAGTCCGACGCGGCGTGGACCGACATGCCCGAGCCGAGCGACGTGAAGGGCAGCAACCAGTAAACGGGGCCACGCGATCACGTCGCGCGCACGGAGCGAGCGACGACGGCCCCACTCGCAGAAGCCGACCACCACCGAGCGGATCACCACAGACCGAGCGCGTCCGAACGACCCGCCTCACGCACCCGACCATGCGCACCTCATCCACCGACACCGCGCCGCCCCTGCGACAGCTCGTCCTCGTGCTGATCGTGCTCGGCGCCTCCGCCGTGGTCACCGCCATGCTGGTCCTCTCGCGCGACCGCGCCGTGAGCGTGCCGCCCGAAGTCGTAGTGCCGACCGTCGAAGTCATGACGGTCCACGCCGCGGACGTTCCGATCACGATCGAGAGCACGGGACGCCTCGAACCCGTCGCGCGACTCGATCTGTCCTCCCAGCTGGCAGCGCGCGTCACCGCCCTCGGCGACGACTTCGAGAGCGGCGCCGAGGTGCGCGCCGGTGACCTCCTGGTCGAGCTCGAGCGCTCGGACTTCCAGCTCGCCGTGGCCCGCGCGGAAGCGGCGCTGGCCGAGGTGCGCGCCGCGCTCGAACTCGAAGAGGCCCAGGCCGAGACCTCAGTCTCCGAGTGGAAGCTGATCGGCACCGGCGAGCCCAGCGCGCTCGTGCGCCGCGAGCCCCAACTGGCCCAGGCCCGCGCGCGCGTCGGCACCGCCGAGGTCCAACTCGAACAGGCGCTCACCAACCTCGAGCGCACGCGCATCACCGCTCCGTTCGACGGCCGCATCACCGAACGCCGCATCGAACTGGGGCAGTACGCGGCGCCCGGCCAGGTGATGGGCACCTTGGTCGGTGTCGACGAGTGGGAGGTGCGCCTGGCCGTGTCGGGCTCGGACCAACCGTACCTCGCGGCTGCGAACACGTTCGACCCGCAGGCCGAGCCGAACGTTCGGCTGTTCTTGGACGGCGACGGCGGACCGACGCTCGCCGCACAGGTGGTACGGATGTCGCCCGAGGTGGACCCGCGCACGCAGACTCTCGAGGTCTACGCGCGCGTCCTGTTGGACGAGGGCATGCGACCGAGCGCCGGACGGTTCGTGCAGGCCCTCATCGAGGGACGCGTGATCGAGGGCGCGATCGTCCTGCCGCGTTCGGCCCTGCGTGGCGGTGACGAGGTCCTGGTGATCGGCGCCGCTTCGCAGGTTTTCCGGCGCCCCGTCCACGTGGCGCGCCGCGACTCGAACAGCGTCGTGATCACGGGCGGCCTTCGACCCGGTGAACGCGTGGTCGTCTCCAGTCTCCCGATCTCGGCCGACGGCATGGAGGTGCGGGTGCTGAACGCCGCGACGCCCGAGACCGCCGCGCCGAACGGTGCTCGTGTCCTCGAGGGAAGCGACCAATGAAGGCCGTCATCGCCTGGTTCGCGGACAACTCGGTCGCGGCCAACATGCTCATGGCGCTGATCGTCGCGATCGGCGTCGTCTCGCTCGGCCGCGTGAACATCGAGGTGCTGCCCGAGCTCGACCCGCGCCTGGTCTCGATCTCGGTCCCCTACCCCGGGGCGTCGCCGGCCGAGGTCGAGGAGTCGATCTGCACGCGGATCGAGGAAGCCGTCTGGGACGTGGACGGCATCGAGGAGATCAACTCGACCGCGTCCGAGAACGCCGGCACGGTGCTGGTCGAAGTGCGCACCGACGCGGATCCGCGCATCGTGCTCGACGACATCAAGGTCCGTGTCGACGCGATCGACACGTTCCCCGAGGAGGCCGAGCAGCCGATCGTCACGGAGATCGTCGTCCGCAAGAAGGTGATCGAGGTCGCGATCGCGGCCGATGCGGACGAATGGTCGCTCAGGCGCCTGGCGGAGGAGGTGCGCGACGAGCTGCTCGCGCTCGAAGGACTTTCCCAGGTCGAGCTGATCAACGCGCGGCCGTACGAGCTGACGGTCGAACTGTCCGAGGACCGCCTGCGCCGCTACGGACTGACGTTCGACGAGGTGGCCGCCGCGCTGCGCCGTTCGTCGCTCAACCTGCCGGGCGGAGCGGTGCGCGCGGCGGACGGCGAGATCCTGTTGCGCAGTTCGGCCCAGGCCTACGACGGCATCGACTTCGAGGAGCTGGTGGTGCGCACGGGCACCGACGGCTCGCGTGTCCTCCTGCGCGACGTGGCCGACGTCGTCGACGGCTTCCGCGAGACGGACCAGGCCTCGCGCTTCGACGGGCGGCCGTCCATCCAGCTGCGCGTCTTCCGCGTCGGCGACCAGAGCGCGCTCGCCGTCGCGGACACGGTCAAGGCCTACGTCGAGCGCAAGTCGGCGAGCCTGTCCGACGTCTTCACGCTGACGACCTGGGGCGACGAGAGCAAGATCCTCGAGAGCCGACTCGAGACCCTGATGCGCAACGGCCTCCAAGGCCTCGTGCTGGTCTTCGTGATCCTGGCGCTGTTCCTGCGCTTCCGACTGGCGTTCTGGGTCGCGCTCGGCATCCCGGTCTGCTTCGTCGGGACGCTGGCGGTCATGCCGTCGCTCGACACGTCGGTGAACATGATCAGTCTCTTCGCCTTCATCCTCGTGATGGGCATCGTCGTCGACGACGCGATCGTCGTGGCGGAGAGCGTCCACACGCACCAGAGCAAGCAGAAGGAGGGCCGCGCGGGCGCACGCCGCGGCGCGCTCGAGATCGCGCAGCCGGTGCTGTTCGCGGTCTCGACCACGATCCTCGCGTTCCTCCCGATGGCGTTCATGGACGGCGCGATGAGCCGGCTGTGGTTCATGATCCCGGCCGTCGTGATCCCGACCTTGGTGTTCTCGCTCGTCGAGTCGCTGTTGATCCTGCCGGCGCACCTGTCGCACACGCCGCGCCTGGTCGAGTGGCTGTCGACCGTGCCGCCCTTCTCGTGGTGGACGCGCTTCCAGGCGCGCTTCTCGCAAGGGCTCGAGACCTTCGCACTGAAGCGCTACGCCCCGATCCTGCGGACGGCGCTGCGCTGGCGGTTCGCAACGTTGGCGGTGGCGGTCGGCCTGATGGCGACGACGTTCGGCGTGATCTCGAACGGCATGCTGAACTTCAACTTCATGCCCAACATCGAGGGCGACAACGTGGCGGCCCAGATCAAGCTGCCGCCCGGCACGCCGATCGAACGGACGACGGAAGTGGCGCAGATCGTCGAGGACGCGGCGGCGCAGCTGCAGGAGGAACTGCGCGGGACCGACCCGAAGGTCGGCGACGGCGATCTCGTCCAGCACTACTTCACGGCGCTCGGCAGTCAGCCCTACCGCGCGAACAGCCAGTCCAACGACGGACTCGGCGGCAAGTCGATCGGCGGCGCGCACCTGGCCGAGGTGACGCTGCAACTGGTGCCCTCCGAGACGCGCGAGACGTCGGCCACGGTGCTCGAGCAACGCTGGCGCGAGCTGGTCGCACCGAACCTCCCGCCCGACGCCGAGGTGGAGTTCTCGGCCGCGCTGACCGGCGCCGACAAGGACGTGCAGGTCAGGCTGCGCGCGCCGTCGACCGAGACGTTGATCGCGGCGTCGCAGGACCTGCAGGACACGCTCGCGAGTTACTCCGGCGTGTACGGGATCCGCGACTCCTACGAAGAGGGCAAGCGCGAGGTCGACCTCGACCTGGGCCCCGCGGGCGAACAGCTCGGTCTGCGTCAGGCCGACGTGGCGCGCCAGGTCCGGCAGGCCTTCTACGGCGAGGAGGTCCAGCGCATGCAGCGCGGTCGCGACGACGTGCGCGTCATGCTGCGCTTCCCCGCCGCCGAACGGCGCGAACTGTCCGAACTCGAACGCATGCGCGTGCGCACCGCGGACGGAGCCGAGGTGCCGCTCGGGGACGTCGCGACGGCGAGCCTGTCGCGCGGATACGCAGCGATCGACCGCTCGAACCGGCAACGTTCCCTGGTGGTCGAGGCCGACATCGACACCCAGGTCCAGAACAAGGAGGCGCTGCGCCGCGAACTCGAGGAGACGATCCTCCCCGGCCTCGAGGCGCGGCACGCCGGACTGGTGACCGGGTTCTCGGGCACCGAGAAGGAACGCTCGGACTCCCTCGCCCAGCTCGCGCGCTACTACGTCATCGCGCTGCTGGGGATCTTCGCGCTGATGGCGATCCCCTTCCGCTCCTACGTCCAGCCGCTGCTCGTGATGAGCGCGATCCCCTTCGGCATCGTGGGCGCGATCGGCGGACACCTCATCACCGGCCACGACCTGTCGATGCTCTCGATCCTCGGGATCATCGCGCTCTCGGGCGTGGTCGTGAACGACAGCCTGGTGCTGGTCGACTTCGTGAACCGCGAGCTGCGCGCCGGAGTGGGCCTGATCGACGCCGTGATGGCCGCCGGCGTGGCGCGCTTCCGGGCCGTGATCCTGACCTCGGTCACCACGTTCGCGGGCCTCACGCCGCTGATGCTCGAGCGCAGCGTCCAGGCCCAGTTCATGGTCCCCATGGCGGTCTCCCTCGCCTTCGGGGTCATGTTCGCCACGGCGATCACCCTGCTCCTGGTCCCCTGCCTCTTCGCCCTGTTCGTGCGCCCCGCCGTCGACGAGGAAGCCGTGGCACGGGACGCCGGCGTCGTGCCCGTCTGAGGCGCCGACGTCGGCGCGGGCGCGGGTAGCATGGATCGATGCCCACCCGTGACCCGCAGGCAGCGGTGACGCTCGCCGACGCACGCGACATCGTCGCCGCCTCTTCGTTCCAACCGCCGCCGCGCCTCGACGATCCGAAGCCCGGGCGCATCGGGCTCGAGCCGGAGCGCTTCGCGATGATCCTCGGCGAGGACGGGCTGCCCGGTCCGCGCCTCCCGCTCGAGGGGCCGGGTGGGGCGCTGGACCGGCTCGGACGTTCGCGCGATCCGCTGCTCGGCGCCGCGCGCTTCGACCAGCACCCGCCCGCGATGGAGCTGCCCGGCGGCGGCAGCATCACGTTCGAGCCGGGTGCGCAACTCGAGCACTCGACCGCGGTCTACGACTCGGCCTCGACCGCGCTCGACGACGTGCTGCGCATCGGCGGAGCGATGGACCGCGCCGTGTCCCAGAGCCACGCGCGACTGTTCTCGCTCGGCGTCGATCCGTGGCACACGCCGGACGAGGTGCCGCAGCAACTGCGCGCGCCGCGCTACTGGTCGATGGCGGCGTACCTCGAGAGTCGCTCGCCGTACGGCGCGTGGATGATGCGCAACTCGTGCAGCCTGCAGGTCAACCTCGACCTCGGCGCGCCGGACCGCGTCGCGCCGCGCTGGGAGCTCGGCAACTTCTTGAGCCCACTGCTCGTCGCCATCTTCTCGACCAGTCCCGAAGCGCCGGGCGAGCCGCGCTACCACTGTCGCCGCGCGCGCATCTGGCAGCACCTGGATCCGACGCGCTCGGGCTTCCCCTCCGAGTTCCTGCTGGGACGCGGCGAGCCGGTCGACCAGTACGTGAAAGCGGTCCTCGACGCGGACGTCCTGCTCGTCAAGAAGGGCGACGGCGCCGAGCCGGGCCCGGGCGGGTGGACGTTCCGCGACTGGCTGAAGGACGGACACCCCGAGCACGGCTTCCCCACGCCGGACGACCTGCGCTACCACCTCACGACCGTGTTCTTCGAGGTGCGCGTGCGCGGGTTCTTCGAACTGCGCGCGATCGACGCCCTGCCGCCCTGTTGGCGCGCCGCGGCGGTGACGTTCGTGTCGGGCCTTCTGTACGACGACGCGACGACCGATCGCGCGCTCGCGCGCCTCGAGTCCTGGCGCGAGGACCTGCAGGAGCGCTGGGTGCGCGCCGGCGAAGTGGGCCTCGAGGACGACGAACTGGCCGTCGCGGCAGCCGAGATCTGGCACCTGGCTCGGGCCGGGGCCGAACGCCTCGGGACGAGCTTCCTGCGGCCCGAACACCTGGCCGAGGCCGACGACTTCGCCGAGCGGTTCACTCTGGTGCGCCGCGCGCCGGCCAACGACCTGCGCGAGGCGCTGGGGGACGTGCAGCGCGCCGTGCGCTGGACCCTGGGCGCGGGCTGCGGTCAGGACCGGGTGGACGTGGGCGTCTGAACGGCGCTCGGCGCAGGACTGGGGCGCTGGGACGGGGGCACTCGAACTCCCCTCGCGGGGGCACGGACCGCTAGGCTGGGACGGGGCACCGAACGCCCCCGCCCGCCGTCCGACCCACATGTCGATCCTCCACCACAGCCCCCAGCCCGCCGACCGCCGCCTGCTCGCGATCCTGCGCGTGCCGGCCCAGGAACTGGGCTGTTCGCTGCCCGGCACGTACGAAGCGGTGACGCTGCGCGGCCAGGCGCTGGTGCTGATCGACTACGCCCTGCGCGCTCCGGCCCGAGTGGTCGGCGAACCGGCCGCGCCGAACGCGAGTCCGCTCGCCGCCCTGCGCCGAGGTGTCGATCGCATCTGGCCCGCGCGGCTGGGACTCGTGCAGCACCACCTCGCGATCCGCATCCCGGTGCGGCCGTCGGGCGGCGACACGCGCACGACCCTGTGGGTTCCCCGCCGCTACACGTCGTCGCGCCTGGCCGCCTCGGCGCTCGCTCCGCGCGGCCACACCGAACGGGCGCGCCGCGCGTCGTTCGACCTGCGGCTCGAGGGCTTCCAGCTGGAGCTCGAGGTCCGCACCGAACAGGGTCGCGTCGTGTTCCTGCGCGGTGAGATGGGGGGCGATCTCGACCAGTCCATCTTCCAGCACGCGACGATGATCGAATCGCTCCTGCGCGAGTGGAACGTCGGCTACCGCCACGCGTCCTGGTGCGCGGGGCTCGACCGCCCGGACGTGACCAGTGACCGCGTCGCGCTGCACCCGATGCACATGCACGCGTTCCAGAGCGCCGTGCTGCCCGAGCTGTTCCCGGGCATCGAGGAGACGATCGAACTGGACTGCGTGCTGCGTCAGGTCTCGCAGCGTCCGGCGCAGGCGCGCAGTTCGCGTCGCGCGTACCTCGAGGAACTGGCGCGCGGCGGCGACCTGGACGCGCCGCCGGCGGGTGCGTTCAGCGTCTGGGGCTAGTAGCGCCCACGAACACGGCGCGCGAAGGCTGGACGTGAACTCGTCGCCAGCACGCGCGCACGCGACGCCTCAGGGCCGCGGCCGAAAGATCTCCTCGGGCCGGCGGAAGGCCTTGAACTCGAGGCTGTTGCCCGCCGGGTCGTCCACGAAGAACGTGGCCTGCTCGCCGACCAGGCCCTCGAAGCGCACCTGGGGCTCGATGCGGAACGGATGACCGGCGGCGCGGATGCGCTCGACGAGGTGCTCCCACTCGGCCCAGGCGAGGACCAGGCCGAAGTGGCGCGCGGGCACGTTCTCGCCGTCGACCGGATTGGTGGGCGCGGCGTCGCTGCCCGCATCGACCAGATGCGCGGTGATCTGGTGATCCGCGAAGTCGAAGTCGATCCACCGGTCACTGGTGCGTCCGACGGGACAGCCGAGCAAATCGGCGTAGAAACGACGCGCCGCAGCGAGGTCGTCCACGGTGAAGGCCAGGTGGAAACGGCAGTCGGAGACGGGAGGCTTCAACGCTTCGGTTCTCTTCGAGGAACAGGAGGGGCGGAGCCACCGACGACCAAGTGCGAGTCGTGCACGCCCTCCGTCGCCGGCGAGCCCCGGGGAGTCAGTCCAGCGCGGCGAGGGCCTCGAGCACCTTCTCGTCGTGCCCTTCCACTTTCACGCGCTTCCAGACCTTCTTCACCTTCCCGTCGGCACCGATCAGGAAGGTCGAGCGCTGGATGCCCATCGACTTCTTGCCGTACATGTTCTTCTCGCGCCAGGCGCCGTACTTCTCGGCCACCTTGTGGTCGGCGTCGACGAGCAGCGGGAAGTCGAGGTCGTACTTCGCCTTGAACGCGGCGTGGCTGGCCTGGTCGTCGGGACTGACGCCGAGCACGACCGCGCCGTGCTTGGCGAGCTGCTTCGACTTCGCACGGAAGGCCTTCGCCTCGATCGTGCAGCCGGGCGTGTCGTCCTTCGGATAGAAGTACAGCACGACGGGCGAGCCGGCGAGGTCGCTGAGCTTGACCTTGCTGCCGTCGTCGCTGGTGAGCGTGAACGCGGGCGCCTTGGTGCCCTCTTCGATCCAGTCCGCCATCGGAGTGTCCAGTTGGTGTGTGGTGAGCGTCGGAGCGGTTCGGGTCGCGATCAGGCCGGCGCGTACTGCGCGATCTGCTCGACGACCATGTCGCCGACCTCGGCCGTGCCGTGCTCGCCGGTGCGGACGCCGCGGATGCGATTCTGGGTGATGAGCGAGATGATCGACTTCTCGATCGCCTCGGCCGCCTCCTTCTCGCCCAGGTAGTCGAGCATCATCGAGCCGGCCATGATCGCGGCGACGGGCGACGCGGTGCCTTTGCCGGCGTGCTTCGGCGCCGAACCGTGGATCGGCTCGAACAGGCTGACCTTTCCGGGGTTGATGTTGCCGCTGGCGGCGATGCCCATGCCGCCCTGCAGGCTCGCACCGAGGTCGGTGATGATGTCGCCGAACAGGTTGGTCGTGACGATGACGTCGAACCACTCGGGGTTCTTGATCATCCACATGCAAGCGGCGTCGACGTAGGCGTGGTCGGTCTCGATGTCCGGGTAGTCGGCGGCGACGATCGCGAAGGTGCGCGTCCAGATGTCCTGGGCGCGGACGGCATTCGCCTTGTCCACGAGGGTCACGCGCTTGCGGCCGTGCAGCTTGGCGAGCTCGAACGAGTAGCGGATGACGCGCTCACAGCCCTCGCGGGTGTAGACCATCGTCTGCGTCGCGACCTCGAGCGCCTGCCCCTTGTGCGCGTGCCCGAACATGCCGGAGTACGCGCCCTCGGTGTTCTCGCGCACGATCAGCATGTCGATGTCGTCCGGCGTCTTGTCCTTGAGCGGGCACAGGCGCGCGTCGTAGAGCTTGACCGGTCGCAGGTTGACGTACAGGTCGAGCTCGAACCGCAGCTTGGCGATGATCCCGAACTCGATCAGTCCGACCGGAACGCGCGGATCGCCGATCGCACCGAGGTAGATCGCGTCGTGCTGCTTGACCTCTTCGAACCGCGCGTCGGGGAAGATCTCGCCCGTCTCGAGGTAGTGGTTCGTGCCCAGCGGCAGGTAGTTCTCCCGTACCTCGAAGCCGAAGCGCGAAGCGGCGGCTCGCACGACCTTGAAGGCCTCGGTGGTCACTTCGGGTCCGATGCCGTCTCCGGCGATGATCGCGACGTCGTGCTGCTTCATGGTGGCTACCTACTGGGGCGCGGCGAACGGGCCGCCGCGCGAGACTGGAAGGACCCTTTGGGTCGGGGGGAAGGCCCGCGTCGGTCAGACGCTGGCGGCCGCCGCGGCGAACATGCCGGGGCGGTAAGCGGTGATGCGGCCGGTGATGGCGCTGGCGGCCACGGTCAACGGCGACGCGAGGTAGAGCTTGCCCGGACCACTGCGGCCCGAGAAGTTGCGGTTGATGGCGCTGACGGTCACCTGTTCGGTGGTTTCGCTGACGCCGGGGCCGCAGCCGATACAGGCGCCGCAGCCGGGGTTGATGATCTGGACGCCGGCGCGTTCGAAGACGTCGAGGTAGCCCTTCTCGCGGGCATAGGTCGCGACGTCGGCGCTGCCGAACTGGATGTACATGCGCACGCCGTCCGCCACGCGCCGGCCGTTCTCGACGGCTTCGGCGAGGACGCGGGCGTAGAAGTCGAAGTCGCTGTTCTTGCCCGCGGTGCAGGAACCGCCGTAGGCGATGTCGATCGCGACCTCCTCGAGCTCGTCGACCGCGACGCCGTAGGTCGGGTCGTGCGGCTTGGCGACCATGGGCCGGATCGCCGACAGGTCGATCTCGTGGACGCCGCCGTCGTAGTGGGCGCCTTCGTCGGCGACCACGAACTTGGCCGCGATCTCGCCGCGGGACACGTTCGGGCGCCGCGCCGCGAGCCACTCGAGCGTCAGCTCGTCGGCCTCGCAGATGCCCGACTTTGCGGTGCACTCGGTGGCCATGTTGCACAACGTCGCGCGCTCGTCCATGTCGAGCGACGCGAGACCCGGGCCACCGAACTCCATCACGCGATCGAGCGTGTCCTCGGCCGTGGCGTGCACCTTCAGGATGTACAGCATGACGTCCTTCGCGGTACAGCCTTGGACCAGGCGACCGGTCAGGTGGAAGCGGATCGACTCGGGCACCTCGACGAAGGTGAAGCCCGCTTGGATCAGGCCCGCGTACTCGGTCGAGCCGACGCCGTACGACAGCGCGTTGTTGCCGCCGCCCATGCAGGTGTGGCTGTCCGTGGCCTGCACGAAGTCGCCGGGGTCGACGAAGTGCTCGCGCGCGACCTGGTGGCAGATGCCGGGCGAGACGCCGTCCACGGCCGAGTAGTCGCGCACGCCCGTGTGCACCTGGAACTCCTTCTGGAGCCGGCGCAGCGTGTGGATCTGCTCGACGAACGGGGCGAAGCGCGCGACGCCGTCGGCGTACAGGAGGTGGTCCTCGAAGACCGCGAACTTGGCCGGGTTCGGCAGGCTGTAGTCGGCGCCGAACTCCTGGACGAGGAAGTGGTGCACCTGGGCCGTCGTGAACTCGTGGCTGTAGCCGGCGTCGACGCGCACGAGGCAGGCCTGACCGGGTTTCACGGCGGTTCCCGGATCGCGCTCGCCGCTCTGCACCAGGTGGGTGGCGACGATCTTCTCGGCCATCGTCATCGGCCGCTCATCGGTGCGCTCGAGATCGAGCGCGATCTCGCCGTCCTTCAGGCGCTTGCCGAACTCGAACAGACCGCCGTTCTCGAGGATCGCGCGCGTGACCGGGTCGTACTCGCCGGTGAACGTCTCGAGCTGGATCTCCTCACCGGCCTCGAGGCGCGCGAGCACCGCGTGGTCGGTCATCAACTGGCCGAGGTTGATGTTGTTGCGCTCGTGGATCGGCGCGAACGAGGACGCGACGACCAGCTGGATGCCGCTCCACTTCTCGCACTGCACCGCGGTCTCGCGGCTCGAGCCCGTGCCCTTGCGTTGGCCCGAGACGATGACCGTGAAGCCGCCGTCCATGAGCGCGCGCGTGCCGAACACGCGCTCGCCCGCGTCGTCGAGCAGACCCGCGTAGGCGTCGAGGGCGATGTCCTCCGGCTTGTGTCGGAAACACACCCAGGCCGGCGTCATCACGTCGGTGTTGATGTCGTCGAGCAGCTCCGCGGGCGTGACGTCCGCCATCGAGAGGCGCAGCGAACCGTCGAGCTGGGCACGGATCTTCGAAAGGTCCTTCGTCAGGTAGAGGACCTTGGCGCCCGCGGGCAGGCGCACGACGCGGCGGCCGTCGGAGTTCGTGTGGATCAGCTCGTTCACTGGGTTCGTCCTGGTTCGGGCGCGCGTCAGGCGCGCGGGTTCTCGATCAACATGGCGATGCCCTGACCGCCGCCGATGCAGGCGGAGGCGACGCCGTAGCGCAGTCCGCTGCGGCGCAGCTCGTACATCAGGGTCAGGACCAGACGCGTCCCGGTCGCGCCCAGCGGGTGTCCGAGGCTGATCGCGCCGCCGTTCACGTTGGCCTTTTCGCGGTCGAGCTCGAGCTCCTTCTCGCATCCCAGGTACTGGGCGGAGAAGGCCTCGTTGATCTCGAAGCGGTCGACCTGTGACAGCGACACGCCCGCGCGGTCGAGGCAGGCGCGGATGGCAGGCACGGGGCCGATGCCCATCTCGGACGGATCGACGCCGACGGTCGCGTAGGACACGACGCGCGCCCACTCGTCCAGGCCGTCGGCCTTCGCGCGCTCGGCGGTGGTCAGCACCACCGACGCCGCGCCGTCCACGATGCCGCTGGCGTTGCCGGCCGTGACCGTGCCGTCCTTCCCGAACGCCGCGCGCAGTTTCGCGAGGCCTTCGGCGGTCGTGTCGGGCTTGATGTGGTCGTCGGTGTCGATCAAGAGCTCGCCCTTGCGCGTCTCGATCACGTAGGGCGCGATCTCCTCGGCGAAGCGGCCCTCACGGACGGCCTGGGCGCCGAGTTGGTGACTGCGCAATGCGTAGGCGTCCTGCTCCTCGCGCGACACGCCGAGACGCTTGGCGATCTTCTCGGCCGTCTGCGCCATGTAGAGCCCGCAGTAGGGATCCTGGAGCGACGCGAACAGAAGGTCCTGGAGCGGCGGCTGCATGCCGAGGCGGAACCCCTCGCGCGCGCCGTGCAGGACGAACGGCGCCTGGCTCATGTTCTCCATGCCGCCGGCGAGCACGGTGCCCGCTTCGCCCAGTTGGATCATCTGCGCCGCGTTGATGATCGACTGGATGCCCGAGCCGCACAGGCGGTTGACGGTCAACGCGCCAGATGCCTGGGGCACGCCGGCCTTCAGGGCCACGTGCCGCGCGCCGTAGATGGCGTCGTTCGAGGTCTGCAGCGCGTTGCCGATCACGGCGTGCTCGATCGTCGCGGGATCGACCTTCGAGCGCTCGATCGCGGCCTTGGACGCGTGCGCGGCGAGGTCGATCGCGCTGATGTCCTTGAACTTGCCGTAGCCGGGCGTGCCGGAGTACTCGGCCATGGCGGTGCGTGCGCCGCCGACGAGAACGATGTCAGTCTTCATGGTCTTGGTCTCCAGTGGGCTCAGGCGTTCTTGAACTGGGCGGGACGCTTCTCGAGGAAGGCGGCCATGCCCTCCTTCATGTCCTCGGTCGTGGCCGCGAGCCCGAACATGTCGGTCTCGATCAGCTCGCCCTCGGCCTGGCTCATGTTCGTGCCGCGCCGGATCGTGTCCATGGCGAGGCGCACGGCGACCGGCGCGCGCCCGAGGATGGTGTTCACCATCTTCATGGTCCCCTCCTCGAGCTGCTCGGGTTCGAAGATGCGGTTCGCGACGCCGACGCGGTGAGCCTCTGTGGCGTCGAACATGTCGCCGGTCAGGACCCACTCGCGCGCCACGCCGGGACCCGCGATGCGCGCCAGGCGCTGGGTGCCGCCGTAGCCGGGGATGATGCCGAGACTCACCTCGGGCAGGCCGATGCGGGCCTTCGTGCTCATCGTGCGCAGCGTGCAGGCCAGTGCCAACTCGCAACCGCCGCCCAGCGCGAAGCCGTTGATCATCGCGATCGACGGCTTGCCCAGGTGCTCGAGGCGCGTGAGCGTCTGCTGGCCCTTGAAGGCCAGTGCCTTCGCTCCGAGCGGGTTCATGCGCGCCAACTCGTTGATGTCGGCGCCGGCGATGAAGGCCTTGTCGCCCGAACCGGTGATGACGAGCGCGCGGACGTCGTCGTCCTCACCCACCGCGTCGAAGGCGTGCGCCAGCTCGCCGACGGTGGCGTCGTTGAGGGCGTTCATGACCTTGGGTCGGTTGATCGTCAGGAGCGCGACGGCGCCCTTCTTCTCGAGGGTGATGTTCTCGTAGGTCACGGGATCGATGCGGTTGGCGGGTCGGGGTCGGGTGTTCTGTGGTGCCGCCACGGGGCGGCGATTCGCACGCGCGGCGCGAGTCGATCGCTCGACCCGCGCCGCGTGCGGCGAAGCTCGGGCGGTGGGATCAGCCGGCGCTCGGGCGCTCGACGGTGACCTTCTCGACCTTCACGGGGGCGACGGGCTTGGAGCCCTCACCACCGGGCTGGGTCTTCGCGGTCGCGATCTTGTCGAGCGTGTCGTCGCCCTCGACCAGGCGCCCGAAGGCGGTGTACTGGCCGTCGAGGAAGCTGGCGGTCCCGTGGCAGACGAAGAACTGGCTACCGGCCGAGTTCGGGTCCTGGGAACGCGCCATCGAGAGCACGCCGCGCTCGTGGGGCACGTCGTTGAACTCGGCGTCGATCTTGTAGCCGGGGCCGCCCATGCCGGTCCCTTCCGGGCAGCCCCCCTGGATCATGAATCCGGGGATGACGCGGTGGAAGACGGTCCCGTCGTAGAAGCCCTTCTCCGCCAGTTCGACGAAGTTCTTCACGTGGCCAGGCGCTTTGCCGGGCAGGAACTCGAAGGTCAGCGGACCCTCGGTCGTCGCGAAGGTGACGCGCACGTTGTCGAGGTCGGTGGACATCACTCGCCCCCCTTCTTCTCGGCGGCCGGCATGCGGCGGTAGACGCGCGCCGACTCGATGACCTGGTCGACCACCGGCTTGTCGCCGCGTGAGGTCTGGGTCGTGGCGATCGCGTCCAGCGTGTCGTAGCCCATGACGAGCTTGCCGTAGGCGCTGTACTGACCGTTCAGGCTCGGGGTGTGGGCGTGCATGATGAAGAACTGGCTGGTGGCCGAGTTCACGTCGTGGCCGAGGCGCGCGGCCGAGAGCACGCCGCGCACGTGATCGGCGTCGCTGAACTCCGCGTCGAGCGTGCGCGGTCCGCCGCCCGTCCCCGTTCCCTGGGGGTCGCCGCCCTGGATCATGAAGCCCTTCATGACGCGGTGGAAGATGATCCCGTCGTAGAAGCCCGTGTAGGACAGGTCGAGGAAGTTGCGCACGTGGTTCGGCGCGCGGTCGGGCCAGAACTCGAGGACGAGCGGTCCGGCCGTCGTCTCCATCACCACGACGTAGTCGCCGAGCGTGTCGACGTCGCGCTCCATGAAGCTCTGTCCACCGGCCGCGACCGGGGCGAGCGCGGCGACCGAGATCGGCGCGGAGTTGCTGAGGTTCTTGGCGAAGGCCAGCTCGAAGCCGCGCTCGGCCTCGATGAACTGACCGAGGTCGAAGGTCACGCTCAGCTTCGCGCCCGGGGGCAGCTGCAGCATCGCCTCGTTCGTGCGCTCACCGAGCGGAACGCCGTCCACCAGGAAGGCCGCGGGCGAAATGATCCAACCGGCGAGCGGCGAGCCGTTCTTGCCGGCCTCGACGTCGATGGTGACCTCGTAGGGCTGCCCGGCGATGAACAGTCCGGGCGCCTCGAAGGACACCTTCGGTGCCTCGAGTTCGAACGCGACCGGTGCGGTCGCCGTCGCGGGTATCGAGGTCCCGAGCAGTGCCACGGAAGCCGCGGCCGCTGCGGTGATGAGTGCGAGTGCGTTGAAGCTCATGAGCGCTTGTCTCCTTCCCAGATGTAGAAGCCTTCGCCGGTCTTCCGGCCCAGTTTGCCCTGCGCGACCTTGTCCACGAGGACCTTGGGGATCGCGAAGGCGGGTTCGTTCGGGTAGCGATCCACCCAGCCCTCGAGGATCGAG
Organism: Rohdeia mirabilis; assembly: GCA_007750655.1. Lineage (GTDB taxonomy): Bacteria > Planctomycetota > UBA1135 > UBA1135 > Rohdeia > Rohdeia mirabilis. The sequence goes on along the minus strand of CP036290.1, from coordinate 1,756,466 downwards.
AGGGTGGTGTCCAGTCCGACGTAGTCGGTGAGCGTGATCGGCCCCATCGGGTAGCCGCAGCCGAACTGCATGGCGGCGTCGATGTCCTCCTTGGAGGCGTCGCCGCGCTCGAGCATCAGCAGCGCCTGGGTCATGTAGGGCACGAGCAGGCGGTTGACGACGAATCCGGGCGTGTCCTTGCACGAGACCGGCGTCTTTCCGACCGCTTCACCGAACGAACGCGCCTCGGCGAAGACGTCGTCCGCGGTCGCGTCCGAGCGCACCACCTCCACCAGGCGCATCAGCTGCACCGGGTTGAAGAAGTGCAGGCCGACCATGCGCTCGGGGCGCCCGGAGGCCTGGGCCATCTCGGCGATCGGGAAGCTCGAGGTGTTCGAGGCGAAGATCGTCTCGGGCTTGCACAGCGCGCCGAGTTCGGCGAACAGGGCCTTCTTGACGTCCAGGTCCTCGACGATGGCTTCGACGACGAGGTCGCAGTCTGCCAGGGACGACTTGTCGGTCGAACCGGTGATCCGGGCGCGCGTCGCCTTCGCGTCCGCGTCGGCCTGGTCCTTCGTGGCCTTGCCCTTCTCGACGGCCTTCTCGGCCAGCTTCGCGAGGCTCTTCTCGATCCGACCGAGGCCGCGGTCGAGCGCGCTCTGGTCGGCCTCGAAGGCCACCACGTCGAAGCCGCCCTGGGCCGCGACCTGGACGATGCCGTGACCCATCAGGCCACAGCCGACCACTCCTACCTTCTTGATCGCCATGTTCGTGTTCTCTCGGTGTTGGTGCCGGGGTGTCGTGTGCCGCGAGCCGTACGGGTCGGACACGGTGTTCGTTGTTCGGACGTGCGGGCGAGTGGGACCGAGGCCGCTGCGTTCGGCGTCAGAGTCCGCGCCGCGACAGGTGCATCGCCATGCCCATTCCGCCCGAGACGCACAGGGTCGCAAGGCCGTTCTGGGCGGCGCGCCGCTGCATCTCGTGCAAGAGCGTGACCACGATGCGCGCGCCGGTGGCCCCGATCGGGTGCCCGAGCGCGATCGAGCCGCCGTTCACGTTGACGCGGTCCATGGGCAACGGCGCCATCCGGTCGCAGGCGAGGACCTGGGCCGCGAACGCTTCGTTGAGCTCGATCAGGTCGTAGTCGCCGGGCGTGAGTCCGTTGTGGGCTTCGAGCTTCGCCATGGCCGGGACGGGGCCGATGCCCATGCGCTCGGGCTCGACGCCCGCTTCGCTCGATCCGCCGATGAACGCCAGCGGCGCGAGTCCGAGTTCCTCGGCGGTGTCGGCGCCCATCACGAGCAGGGCCGCCGCACCGTCCGTGATGCCCGACGAGTTGCCGGCCGTGACCGTGCCGTTGTCGCGGTCGAAGACGGCGGGGAGTTTGGCCAGCGACTCGATACGCGCGTCGTCGCGCGGGTGTTCGTCCGTGTCGATCGTCGTGACGTCGCCCTTGCGACCGACCACGTCGACGGGCGCGATCTCGTCGGTGAAGCGCCCCGCCTCGCGCGCGGCCTGGCACTTGTGCTGGCTGGCGAGGGCGAACGCGTCCTGTTCGGCGCGGTCGATCTCGAACTCGCGCGCCAGCACCTCGGCCGTCGCGCCCATCAGCATGCCGGCCAGCGGGCACTGGAAACCGTCCTGGTACATCGAGTCCACGACCTTCGCGTGCCCCAGTCGATAGCCGGCGCGCATCTGCGGCAGGAAGAACGGCAGGCCGCTCATGCTCTCGACGCCGCCGGCGACCGCGATGCGCGCGCGTCCGAGCTCGATCGCGTCGGCGGCCTGTTCGATCGCCTTCAGACCCGACGCGCAGGCCATGTTCGTCGTGAGCGCGGTCGTGCCGTCGCCCAGGCCCGCTCGCACCGCGATCTGACGCGCGACGTTCGGCCCCCCACCGGCCTGGCGTCCGTTGCCGAAGACGAGGTGGTCGACCAGTGCTCCGTCGATGCCCGCCCGCGCGACGAGCGACGCGACGAGGCTCGATCCCAGGTCCGCGGCTGAGAGGCTCGCGAAGCCGCCGAGGTAGCGCCCGATCGGCGTCCTCAGAGCGTGGGTGACGACGATCGGTCGTCCAGTGGGTCGGGGGCCTCGGGCGGTCACTTCGGGATGGATGGTGGGATGCGGTGGGAGTGAGCGAGAGCCGTGGGTTCCTGGGTCCCGTCGTCCCGCGTGTGCGGTGCGCAGGGCTCGAAACGCGGACGCAGCCGGCGGAAGCAGCTCGTGATCACGGCTCGTCGTGTGCCGTGGGCGGCAAGTCCTCGGGATCCGTTCGGCCGCACGGGACCGGTGTCCGGTCGGACGGCGTCCCGCGCGGCGGGATCGGTCGGGAACGGAGGCTGGACGGGGCGGTCGCGCGGGCTCGCGGGCGAACTAGGATAGGAGGGGTCCGAGGCCGTCCGCAAGGAACGCCGCCCGACAGATGGGCGGCGCCCCCGCTCGAATCTCACGGCGCGATCCTCTAGAAGACGCCCGCCCCGACCGCCCCCGCCCGTTCGGCCCCACGACCCGCCCAGCATGACGAGCCGCCCCCAGCCCACGCCCCCCTCCCCGACTCCGGACGAGCCGCTGCTCCCCGGGGCGGGCAGCGCGGGAGCGGGCGCTGGGAGATCTGGCGGCGAGAGCTCTGGCGGCGGGAACCCGGACGCAGGGGAATCGCGCGGGGACGAGCGGGCCCGGAGCCTGATCAGCCTCCTGGTCGACGAATCGCCCGCGGTCGAGCGCGTCGCCGCTCGCGAGCTGGTCCGCGCCGACCGCTCGGTCCTGCCGCTGGTGCTGCGAGCCGCGCGCGACGACGACCCGCGCCTGCGTGGCCGCGCACGCGCCGTGCTCGAGCGCCGTCGCTTCGAGGAGCGCTGGCGCCACCTCGTCGCCTACCTGGCGCGCCCGCGCGTCGACCTCGAGACCGGGCTGCTGCGACTGTCGGCCCTGGCCCCCGAGGGCGAGGACCCGCGCCCCACGCGCCGGCGTCTCGACCGCCTCGCGCGCCGCGTCACCCGCCGCCGCACCCGCACCGACGACGACCTGGCCGGGGCCTACGAGCTGGTCGAGGAGATCTGCAACGAACACGGCTTCCGCGGCTCGGAGGACGACTACCACCAACCGGACAACGTCTGGTTGCACCGCGCCCTCGTGCGCCACCGGGGCCTGCCGTTGACGCTGACCGCGATCTGCATGCTGGTGGCCCGCCGGGTCGGCGTGCGTGCCACGGCCGTGCCGCTGCCTGGACACGTGCTGCTGCGCCTGCACGCGGGACGGCGCTCGCTCCTGGTCGACCCGTTCCACGGCGGCGCCGTGCGCTCCCGTCGCGAGTGCCGCGAGTACCTGGCCGAACGGGGCCTGCCCTACCGCGCCGAGTGGTTCGCCGACGCGGACGACCGCCAACTCTTGCGGCGCCAGGTCTGGAACCTGCACCGCAGCTTCGGCGACCGCGGTTGGACCGCGCGGGCCGCACGCCTGCGCGCCGCCGGTGGACTGCTCGAGGGCCTGCGCGGCCCCGTCACCACGGCCGACACCGAGGGTCTGGGTTCGTGAGCACGGGCGAGACGAGCGGCGACGCCTGGGCCGAGGGCTGGCCGCCGAAGGGCGACGGGCGCGAGGATGCGCGAGCGTCCGGCGAAGGAGCGCCGAGCGACAGCGATCCGCTCGAGCCCACGGCCCCGCGCGACTACGCGGGTGAGACCATCGGCCGCCATCCGCTCTTCGCCCTGCCCAACGCCTGGCTGTTCCCCGGCGCGGTGATGCCGCTCCTGGTGTTCGAGCCGCGCTACGTCCAGATGGTCGAGGACCTGCTCGATCGCTCGGGGCGCCTGGTGATCGGAACGGTGCAGACGGGCTGGGAACACGACATGCGCGGCGTTCCGCCCGTCCATCCCGTGGCCGGCCTGGGCGAGATCGGCCGCCACGAGCGCCGTCCCGACGGACGCTACGTGATCGTGGTGGTCGGGCTCGGGCGGGTGCTGGTCGACGAGTGCGAGAGCGATCGGCTCTACCGCCAGGTCGAGGTCAGGAAGATCGCCGATCGTTCGCTGCCCTGCTGCGAGCCCCTGCGGGAACGGCTGATCCGCGCGATCGGGAACCTCGCGCCGGAGGCGAAGGACATCGACGCCGAGGTGCCGCTCGGTCGCCTGGCCGACTTCCTGCTGCTGCGGCTGTCGCCCGGGCACGAGGTCCTGCGCCAGGTGTACCCGGAACTCGACGAGCAGCGCCGGGCCGAGCGGGTGCTCGAGGTCTACGACGCGCGGCGCTGAGCGAGGGCTCGCTGGCGCCGCTCGCGCTCAGGCGAACGTGGCCACGACCGGCGCGTGGTCCGAGGGCTTCTCGCGCCCGCGTTCCTCCACGTCGACCTCGACCCCGGTACAGGCGTCGAGCGCGCTCTGGGAGAGCAGGAAGTGGTCGATCCGCAGGCCGTTGCCGCGCTGGAACCCACGCGTGCGGAAGTCCCACCAGGTGTAGAGGCCGGCCTCGTCGGTGAACGTGCGCAGCGCGTCGTGCAGGCCGAGCTCGCAGATCGCGGCGAGGCGCTCGCGCTCCGGCGTCGAGCACAGGATCTTCTCGCGCCAGGCGTCCGGGTCGTAGACGTCCCGATCGTCGAAGGTGATGTTGAAGTCGCCGGTGACCACGACCTTCTCGGAGAGGTCGAAGCGCTCGGCGATCGTGGCTCGCACGCGTTCCAGCCACTCGAGCTTGTAGGCGTACTTGGGGTCCCCCACCGCCTTGCCGTTGACCACGTACAGGTCGAGCAGCAGGAAGTCGTCCACCTGGGCCGCGATCGCGCGCGCCTCGGCGTCCTCGCCGTCGCCCAGAAGACCCCGCTGGACGTCCTCGATCTGCCCCTTGGCCAGGATCGCCACGCCGTTGTAGGTCTTCTGACCGTAGGTCGCGATCGAGTAGCCGAGCTCTTCGATGGGCTCGCGCGGGAACTGCTCGTCCACGCACTTGGTCTCCTGGAGGCAGACCACGTCCGGCTGGGCGGAGTCCAGCCATTCCAGGACGCGCCCGAGGCGCGCGCGGACCGAATTGACGTTCCAGGTGGCGATTCGCATGGGTCTTCGGGGCTCTCTCGTCGCGAGCGGGAGGAAGCGGTCCACGGGCGTCGAGGACCGCACCGAGGGGACCGCATTGTGGGCAGGACGGTTGCCAACCCCGTGCGCAATTGCGGATAACGGTCCGCTTGGAATCGAACCATGACGACTGAAGAACGATCGAGAAGAAGTGGCGGGCGGTCCGGCGGCGGGCGCGGAGACGGCGGCGGACGCAGCGAAGGCGGCCGAGGTCCGCGTCGCGGCGGGCGCTCCGGCTCCGGTGCCAAGCCGAAGAAGGACTACGGACCGGTGGAGGAACTCCACCCGATCGACACGCCCCCCGACATCGAGTCGTTCGAGGAGTGGCCGCTCGCGGACTTCGTCCAGAAGGCGATCAAGGACATGGGCATCACCAAGCCCACGCCGATCCAGGCCCTGTCGATCGGCGCCGTCTACGAGGGTCGCGACGTGATCGCGAAGGCCGAGACCGGCACCGGCAAGACGCTCGCGTTCGGCGCGCCGATGATGAGCCGCGTCGACGCCGGACGCTCGACGGTGCTCGGACTCGCGCTGTGCCCGACGCGCGAACTGGCGCAGCAGGTGGCCGAGGTGCTGGAGAAGCTCGGCGAGAGCGAAGGCATCCAGGTCGCGCTGCTGGTGGGCGGCGAGCCGATCGGACCGCAGATCAACCAACTGAAGGCCGGCGCGCAGGTCATCGTCGGCACGCCGGGCCGCGTGCTCGACCTGATGGGACAGAAGTTCCTGTCGTTCCCGTGGACCGAGTTCGTGGTCCTCGACGAAGCCGACGAGATGCTCGAGATCGGCTTCCTCGACGACGTCGAGAAGATCCTGCTGCAGACACCGGAAGAGCGTCAGACGCTGCTCTTCTCGGCCACGTTCCCGCCGGCGCTGCTCGCCCTGGCGCGCAAGCACACGAAGAACCCGGCCGAGATCGCCACCGCGCGCGGCGTGTCGGCCGCGGACACCATCCGACAGTCGGTCGTGTTCTGCTCGAGCGAGGACGACCGCGCGGAACTGTTGCGCACGCTCATCCGCCGCTCGGGCAAGGACGAGCTGCTGCTGGCCTTCGGCGAGCGACGCACCGACGTCGACCGCATGCTGCGCCGACTCGAGCGCCTGCCCGAGGGCGTCAAGGCGCTGCACGGCGGCTACGACCAGACGGCGCGTTTCCGCGTCATGAGCGCGTTCCGCGACGGTTCCATTCGCGCGCTGGTCGCGACGGACGTGGCCTCCCGCGGCCTCGACGTGCGCGGTGTGACCCACGTGATCAACTGCGGCGTGCCGCGTGAAGTTTCCTCCTACACCCACCGCATCGGCCGCACCGGCCGCGCGGGCAGCGAGGGCCACGCGATCACGCTCGTCGCTCCGGGCGACATGCGCCGCTGGCGCGAGCTGGTCGGTCAGATGGCCTGGGACGTCGAGGAACTCGACGCCCGCGACCTGGTCGCCTCCATGGGCGGCGGTGCACCGCGGACCCGCGCCGCGCGTGAACGTGACGAAGCTCGCGAGGCCGGCGAACGCCCCCGTCGACGCCGCGAGGGTGCCGACGACGAACGTCCCGCCCGGCGCGAACGAGGCGCACGCGACGAACGCCCGGCGCGCCGCGAGCGCTCCGACCGCGACGAACGTCCCGCGCGCCGCGAGCGTTCGGACCGCGACGAGCGTCCGGCACGCGAAGATCGTCCCGCGCGCAGCGAGCGCTCCGACCGCGACGAACGTCCCGCACGCCGCGAGCGTTCGGACCGCGACGAGCGTCCGGCACGCGAAGATCGTCCCGCGCGCAGCGAGCGCTCCGACCGCGACGAACGTCCCGCGCGCCGCGAGCGTTCGGACCGCGACGAGCGTCCGGCACGCGAAGATCGCCCCGCGCGCCGCGAGCGCTCCGACCGCGACGAGCGACCGGCCCGCTCCCACCGGGACGAACGGCCCGACGACCAGGAACGGCCCCGCCGTTCGCGCACCGAGGACGCCCCCGAGCGCGCCCCCCGCGCCGCTGCGGGCGACGGCCGCCGCGACCGCTCCGCTCCCGAGTCCCGCCGCCGCGATCGCGACGACGAACGTCCCGCCCGCGCGCCCCGCGAACGCAGCGACCGCGATGAACGCCCCCGTCGCCGCGACGAGGGTGAACGCAGCACCGAGCGCTCGCGCGAGCGGACGGACCGCGGCGACTCCGCCCGCCCCCGCTCGAACGACGGGGCGCCCGCCTTCGGGGCCATCTCCACGGAGCGCGAGGAGCCCCGGGACGAAGCGCCCGCGCGGCGCCCGCGCCGAGATTCCGCCGAGCCGAAGCGCGAAAGACCGGCGCGTCCGTCCAAAGAGAAGCGCTCCGACGCTCCGGCGAACGACGCCGACTCGTTCGGCGCCGGACTCTGATTCCAACGGCACCTGCTCACCCGAGCCCCAACGATCCAACGACGCCATGGGCGGTTCGAACCCCTTCATCTCGAGCGCGACGACCAAGCTTCCGAGTCGCCCGTACACCATCACGTTCCTTCCGATGAACGTGCAGGTCGAGGTCGACCCGGCGAAGCTCCCGTACACCCGGGACGGTCTGCCGGGCTCCCTCCTCGAGATCGCCCTCGGGCACGACCTCGAGATCGATCACGCCTGCGGCGGTGTCTGCGCCTGCTCGACCTGCCACGTGATCGTGCGCGAGGGTGTCGAGACCTGCAACGAGGCCTCCGACGACGAGGAGGACCAGCTCGACCTGGCGCCCGGGATCACGCCGAACTCGCGTCTGGCGTGCCAGTGCGTGCCCGACGGGACGCGCAACCTGGTGGTCGAGATCCCGGCGTGGAATCGGAACCACGTCAGCGAAGAGCACTAGAGCGCAGAGCGTTGGACGGCGCCGGCGACCGTCGGTGATCGACACCGGACGGTCGCGCCCACACGGCGGTCGGCCGGCGCTGCCGGCGGGTTCGACGCTGCCCCTGCTGCCGATGCCGATGCCGGTACCGCGCTCGAGCGGGCGCCCTCGGGCCATCCGCCACGGGCACACCGCTCAGCCGCGCACCACCCCGGCGAGCACGTCCACGACGGCGTCCACCTCGCCCAGCCCGTTCGGCCAGTGCGGCGCCACGCGCAGGAGTCCGTCGGGACCCGTCAGCGCGACGCCACGCTCGGCGGCGGCGGCGACGACCGTGCCCACGTCGATGCCGTCGGGCGGCGCGAACGAACAGATGCCCGAGCGGCCCGCGGCCTCGGCGCTGCGGCGCGAACGCCAACCGAGTCGGGCGAGTTGCGGCTCGAGCGCGTCGTGGAAGGCCTGCAGGTGCGCGTGGATCCTCGGGACGCCGAGCTCGAGCAGGTTCGCGATCGCCACCGCGGATCCCGCGTACTGCACGAACGGAAGAACGCCCTGCTCGAACACGCGCGCACCCGGATCGAGCGCGCGGTCGTAGCGCAGCTCGTTCGGCGCGAAGAGGAACGCGTCCGGTTCGCTGTGGCTCATCCAGCCGACGATCTGGGGTTCGAGTTCGGCGCGCGCCGCGGGCGACAGGTAGAGGTAGGCGGCGCCGAGCGGCCCCATCAGCCACTTGTGCGCGCCACAGGCGAGGTAGTCGACGCCCGCTCGCACCACGTCGAGCGGCACGGCCCCCACCGCTTGGATGCCGTCGACGAACAGGCGCGCGCCGTGTTCGTGGGCCAGCCGCGCGAGGTCCGCGACGGGCAGCGCGAGTCCGGTCTGGAACTGCACGGCGCTGACGGCGACGAGGCGCACGGGACGCTCGGCCAAGCGGCGCGCGACCAACTCGAGGCCTTCCGCGTGCGAACGTTCGAACGGCGCCAGCGGGCACAGGTCCACGTGCGCTCCGGCGCGCGCGGCGGCCGCCTGCCAGGGCGACACGTTGGTCGGGAACTCGCCGTCGAAGCACAGGATCCGCTCGCCCACGGCGAGGCGCAGACCGGTCGCGATCGCGGCCACACCCGCGCTGGTGCTGGGGACGCGCGCGACCTGGTCGGGCGCGGCGCCGACGAGCCGTGCGAACCCGTCGCGCGCCGCGTTCGCCCACTCGACGAACGGGCCGATCGAAGCGACGCCCGCGCGGGCCTGCTCCGCGAGCCCTTCCTGCATCCGCGCAAGCACGTCGTCGGCGAGCGGCGCGACGGCGGCGTGGGCGAGGTAGCTGGTGGCGGTGAGGCGCGAGAAGCCGCTGCGGTCGCCGATGGCGGGTCGTGAGGACATGGACGGAAGGCGAGCCGAATGGAGTTCGAGACGTGCGGTTCAGCGCGCGAGCGCCGAGGTCAGCCAGTGTGCGCCGCACAGTGCCGGTCCTCGAGCGCGAGAACGCGGCGCGCCTCCAGAAGCCCCGTCGCCGTGCGCGAACCGTGCCAGGAGAGCTCGCGCCCGTCCACGAGGACGAAGCGTTCGCGCGGCAGGCCGGTGGCCTCGGCCAACTCGTCGGCGTGCTTCGCGGCGAAGGGGAACGGCTCGCTGGACAACAGCACGCGCTCGGGATCGAGGCGCGCCAGGTCCGTGGCCTCCAGCGTCGGATAGCCGGCCGCGTCCGCGTTCGCCGCCGCGAGGACGTTCACCCCGCCGGCGCGCTCGAGCAGCGCCGAGAGGTAGGAACCCGCGTCGGCGGCCATCGTCGGGCGGCGCCAGATCAGGTAGCAGAACGTGATCGGTCGGCGCGCGCGGACCTCGCGGTCGAGCGCCGCACAGGCGTCGTCGATCTCGGCGCACAGGGTCGCGGCAACCGTGTCGCGCCCGAGCAACGCGCCGAGCTCCGCGACGAGTGCGCGGGCACCTTCGACGTCGCGCGGCAGGCTCGTGTGCAGCCGCACGCCGGCGGCCTCGAGCTGCGCGGCGTCCTCGGCCCGGTTCTCCTCGCGGTTGAGCAGCACCAGGTCCGGCGCCAGCTCGACGATGCGTTCGACGCGCGGGTCCTTGGTTCCACCGACCTTCTCGAGTCGCGCGACCTCGTCCGCCGGCTCGACGCAGAACTTCGTCACCCCCACCAACCAGCCACCGCGACCGAGCCGGAACACGAGTTCCGTCAGGCTCGGACAGAGGGAGACGATGCGCACGGCGCGTGCGGTCAGACGGGCTCGACGACGAAGCGTCGACCGTCCTGTGCGACGCGCGCGAACGGCACGTCGGTGTCGTGGTAGAAGAGTCCGGTCCAACGCTCGCGCGCCGCTTCCTCGAGCAGCGCCTTGCGCACCTCGAAGCTGCGCACCACGTCGATGTCGTAGGCCATGATGTAGGGCGGCTGCACGTGGTGCGTGGTCGGCACGACGTCGGCCCAGAAGATGGCGCGTTCACCACCGCGCGGGCCGACGATCACGGGTCCGACGCCGTCGGAGTGGCCGCCGACCGGCCGCACCTCGACCTCGGGCAGGATCTCGGTCGTGCCTTCGAAGGTGTGCACGAGATCGCGATCGACCAGGGGCTGGAGATCCTCGGGGCGGTAGGAGCCGCGGCGCACGTGATCGGGGTGCAAGCAGCGTTCGACCTCCGTGGCCTCGAGCCAGTGGCGCGCATTGGGCAGGAGCGGCACCGGCCCGTCGCCGCGATCGACGACCCAACCACCGATGTGGTCCCAGTGGCCGTGGCTCGCGACCGCGTCGGTCACCTGCTCGGGCGCGTAGCCCGCCCACGCGAGACTCTGCTCGAGGTAGCCACCGTCGAGGTGGTAGATGCCCTTGTACTTGGACTCCCAGCGGTCGCCGACGCCCGCTTCGATCAGGAGCACGCGATCGCCTTTGACGCACAGGTACGGCCGCGTGGCCAGTTCGATCGTGTTGTCCGCGGCCGGCGGCGTGAGCTTCGCCCAGATGTTCTTGGGCACCACGCCCCACATCGCGCCGCCGTCCAGTCGCAGCGTGCCTTCGCGCAGGGCGTGGATCGTCCAGCCTGCCACCTCGATGGTCCGCGGCGTCGCCACGGGACTCATCGCAGGATGTTGCGCGCGATGATCAGGCGCTGGATCTCCGAGGTGCCCTCGCCGATCGTGCACAGCTTGGCGTCGCGCCACATGCGTTCGACCGGGTACTCGCGGCTGTAGCCGTAGCCACCCAGGACTTGGATCGCGTCGTAGGTCACGCGCATCGCGGTCTCGGACGCGTGCAGCTTGCCCATCGCGGCCTCGACCGCGTACGGCTGGCCGAGGTCCTTGAGGCGCGCCGACTGGTAGATCAGGTGGCGCGAGGCCTCGATGTCGAGGGCCATGTTCGCCAGCTTGAAGGCCACGGCCTGCTGGGCGGCGAGCGGCTTGCCGAAGGCTTCGCGGGCCTTGGCGTGCTTCCGCGCCTGCTCGTACGCGCCCTCCGCCAGACCGAGCGACAGGGCGCCGATCGAGATGCGGCCGCCGTCGAGCGTCTTCATGAAGGTCTTGAAGCCTTCGCCCTCCGGACCGAGCAGGTGGTTCTTCGGAATGCGTGCGTCCTCGAAGACGAGGCTGGCCCAGTCCGAGGCGCGCATGCCGAGCTTCTTCTCACCGGGCTCGATCGAGAAGCCGGGCGTGTCGCGCGGCACGACGAAGGCGCTGATGCCCTTCACGCCCAGGCTCTTGTCCGTCACGGCCGTGACGATGAACACGCCCGCGTGGTTGGCGTTCGTGATGAAGCACTTGCGCCCGTTCAGCACGTACTCGTCGCCCACGAGTTCCGCGCGCGTCTGCGTGCCGCCGGAGTCCGAGCCCGCGTTCGGCTCGGTCAGGCCGTAGGCGCCCATGTACTCGCCGGCGATCAGCTTCGGCACGTACTCGGAGGCGAGTGCATCACCGCCCCAGCGGTAGATCGGGTAGGTGCCGAGGCTGACGTGGGCCGCGAGCGTCAGTGCGGTCGAGCCGCAGACCTTGGCGATCTCCTCGACCGCGATGGCGTAGGACAGGGTGTCGCCGCCGGCGCCGCCGTACTGCTCGCCGAACGGGATGCCGGGCAGGCCGAGCTCGACCATCCGCTTCCACAGATCGACCGGGAAGTGGTGCTTCTCGTCGTTGTCGTGGGCCTGGGGCGCGACTTCGGTCTCGGCGAACTCGCGCACCATGTCACGGATCATCACCTGGTCCTCGGTGAGGTCCAGGGCGTGGGTGATGGGCGGAAGGGCGATGCTCTGGGTGCTGCTCATGACGGATCGATTCGTGGGAGTCCGCTCGTCGGACCCTGACCTCATATGGTCCCAGGTCCATCGGATCGATGCCACTTCGAGGGGAGTGAATTGCGCCCGATCGGTCCGCCACGGGGTCGGTGTGGAGCGGCGCTCGAGGACCACGGGATCCCGGTCGCCGTCGACGGTGGCGCGGCCGACCCGCGGGGCGCCAGCCGAGTTCTGGACGCGGTTCGGGGGACTTCCCCAGCGCTCCACTTCCCGCCGCCACGCGGGACGGCCACGGGCTGCACCGTCGCGAGGACGGTCCCGGACCCGTTCGGACCTAGGACTCGGTCGTCGGCGCCGACGTCCGGCCGCGAACCGGGGTCTCCGTCGTTCGCTCGGTGCGACGCTCGGCCGGACGGATCACGCCGCTGTCGTCGACCTTGGCGGCCGACGACTCCGTCGCGCGCTCCTCGCTCGCCGCATCGCGATAGAAGTCGGCGCTGCGACCGCTCCCCACCCAGTCGATGAGGGCTTGCCGCGAGAACTTCCACTCGCGACCGATCTTGCGGGCGGGCAGTTCTTGTGAGTGAAGGACCTTGTTGAAGGTCTTCACGCTGACACCGAGGAGCTTGGCGGCTTCTTCGATGTTGAGGATCTCGGGATCGCGGCTTCCGCTCATCGGTGGGTCCGGACGGGGCGCAGGGAGCGAGGCGAGCGCTCTGCGAGTGGGCAAGAACCCTCGACGAAGCTGCGGACGCGCTGCTCGTCACACAGGACGAGAGCAAGTGCGGACACGCTGGATCGGACGAGGACTGACACGGCGGCTGGGCGAAGGTGATGGCCAGTGCGTGGGGAGCTGGGGCCTCGCTGGTAGGCACCTGGGACTTCTCCGTCACGAACGCGCTCGTCCGGATCGCGAACACCGCGACGACGAAGCTGCCGCAGGGCGGACGGGCGTCGGGGCGGCGAGGCTGGGGGGGACGAGCGCGGTGGCTCGGCGACCAAGGTACCGCAAAATCCCGCAGTGCGTCGAATCGGGCTCGGACGGTCCCGCCCGCCGACCGGACGAGGCGCCCGGTTCGAGGCCGAAGATCGCTTGCGTCGAGACCCGTGGCGCCCGCTCACAGGGGCTCGGGCGGCCGCGGGCGCCGGCCCTTGCGACCCCACCGCCGTCGGAGCGGGAAGTCGGAGCGGGAACGGGTGCCAGGAGGAGGACGCCCGGCTTCGGAGCGCGGTCCTCCCCCGCCGCGACGCGTGCCGGACCGGCACCGTCGGACCGGCTCCGTCGATCCGGCGCGGGTCCGGACCGAGGGAGGGGTCGCGCGCGCGCTAGGCGAGAAGTTGGCGCGCGATCACGAGGCGTTGGATGTCGCTCGCGCCTTCGTAGATCTCGGTGATCCGCGCATCGCGGAACAGGCGCTCGACGTGGAAGTCGTCGGTGTAGCCGGCGCCGCCGTGGATCTGCAGGCACTCGTCGGCCGAGAAGTTCGCGGCGGTCGAGGCCATGAGCTTCGCCGACGCCGCCTCGCGCGTGCAGGGCAGTCCTTGGTCGCGCAGCCAGGCGGCCTTGTAGGTGAGCAACTCGGCCGCGTCGAGGCGGCAGCTCATGTCGGCGATCTTCCACTGGATCGCCTGGAAGTTGCCGATCGGCTGGCCGAACTGCTCGCGTTCACCGGCGTACTTGATCGCGGCCTCGAGACAGGCGCGCCCGATGCCGATCGACTGCGCGGCGATGCCGATGCGACCGCCGTCGAGGGTCTCGAGCGCGAGCGGGAAGCCGCGGTCCAGTGCCCCGAGCATGTTGGTCGCGGGGATCCGCACGTTGTCGAGCACGATCTCGGTCGTGCTCGAGCCGCGGATACCCGCCTTCATCTCGTGCTTGCCCACCGAGAGGCCGGGCGTGTCGCGCGGGACCAGGAAGGCCGTGACGCCCTTGGCCTTGCTGACCTCGGTGTTCGTGCGGCAGTAGACGATGTAGACGCCCGCCAGGGCGCCGTTGGTGACCCACAGCTTGGTGCCGTTGAGCACGAAGTCGTCACCGTCGCGCACGGCCTGGGTCTGCACCGCGGCCGCGTCGGATCCGGCGTTGGCCTCGGTCAGGCAGTAGGAACCGAGAATCTCACCCGTGGCGAGCTTGGGGAGCCAGGTCTGCTTCTGCTCGGGCGTGCCGTGCTTGGTGAGCGGCGCACCGATCAGGCTGTTGTGCACCGAGAGCGTGACACCGGTCGAAGCGCAGGCGCGATTGATCTCGATCAGGACCGCGGTCAGCGCCTGGTTGTCGAGCCCCGCACCGCCGTACTCCTCGGGGATCGTCAGACCCCACAGGCCGAGCTCGGCCATCTTGTCGAAGACGGAGCGGTCGATGTGCTCTTCGCGGTCGTGACGCGTCGCGAGCGGCATGAGCTCCTTCTCGGCGAAGTCGCGCGCCATGTTCCGCACCATCTGGTGCTCTTCGGGCAGTTGGAAGTCCATCGTTCGAAAGGTCGAGGAGTGTCTCGGGGGGGCGTCGGACGAGAAGCGGCCGATCGCGGTGGAAGCGTGAGGTGGCGGGAACGCGTCGGGGGCGGAGCGGTGCGCTCGACCCCCGTCGTCTCAGCCTTCGTAGTCGTAGAAGCCCTTGCCGTTCTTCCGGCCCAGGCGGCCGGCGGCGACCATGCGGCGCAGCAGCGGGCAGGGGCGGTACTTGCTGTCGCCCAGATCGCGGTGCAGGACCTCCATGATGTCCAGGCACACGTCCAGTCCGATCAGATCGGCCAGGGTCAAGGGCCCCATCGGGTGGTTCATGCCCAGCTTCATGACGGTGTCGATGGCCTCCTTGGTCGCGACGCCCTCCATCAGGCAGAAGGCGGCCTCGTTGATCATCGGCATCAGGATCCGGTTCGACACGAAGCCGGGGTAGTCGTTGGCCTCGACCGGCACCTTGCCCAGGGACTCGGCGCCGGCGACCACCGCGTTCATCGACGCGTCGTCGGTCTCCTGCCCACGGATGATCTCGACCAGCTTCATGAGCGGGACGGGGTTCATGAAGTGCATCCCCACCACCTTCTCGGGGCGCTTCGTGGCGGCCGCGAGGGCGGTGATGGAGATCGACGAGGTGTTCGACGTCAGCAGGCAGTCCGGATTGCAGACCCGGTCGAGCTCGGCGAAGACCTTGGTCTTGACGTCGAGGCGTTCGGCGACGGCCTCGACCACCAGCTGGCACTCCGAGCAGGCCGACAGTTGGGTGCTCGTGGAGATCCGTGCGACGGTCGCGTCCGCGTCCGCCTGGCTGATCTTCTCCTTCGCGACGAAGCGCGACAGGCTCTTGGCGATGCCCGCGACGCCGCGGTCGAGCGCGCCCTGGTCGAGGTCGACCAGCGTGACGTGCGCCCCACAGCTCGCGAAGGTCTGGGCGATGCCTGCGCCCATGGTTCCGGCGCCGATGACGGCGACCCGTTCGAAGCTCGAACCCATCAGATCGCCTCCACGCCGAGGGACACGGCGTTGCCGCCGCCCAGACACAGGGACGCCATGCCGGACCTGGCCTTCTTCTGGGACATGGCGTGCAAGAGCGTGACGAGCACGCGACAGCCGGACGCGCCGATCGGGTGGCCGAGCGCCACCGCGCCACCGTTCACGTTGACCTTCGAACGGTCGAGGTCGAGCACGTTCGTCAGCGCGCACGCGGCGGCGGAGAAGGCCTCGTTGATCTCGTGCAGGTCGAAGTCCGAGGGTGCCTTGCCGAGCTTCTCGGCGAGCCTCTTGATCGAGACCTCGGGGGCCATCATGACCCACTCGGGGTCGACGCCACCGGTCGCGTAGCCGGTGATGCGGGCCAGGGGCTTCGCGCCCAGCTGCTCGGCGCGCGCGGCGCTCATGACGACGACCGCGGCCGCTCCGTCGTTGATCGCGGAGGCGTTGGCCGCGGTGACCGTGCCGTCCTTCTTGAAGGCCGGACGCATGCCGGAGATCGATTCGGCCGTCATCCCGCCGCGGATGGTCTCGTCGGTCGTGAACGGGATCGGGTCGCCCTTGCGCTGGGGCACGTCGATGCGGAACTTCTCGGCGTCGAAGCGGCCGGCCTCGGTGGCTTCCGCGGCGCGGCGGTGGCTCTCGGCGGCGAACGCGTCCTGTTGAGCGCGATCCACTTCGTACTTCTCGGCGACGTTCTCGCCGGTGATGCCCATGTGGTAGTCGTTGTAGACGTCCCACAGCCCGTCGCCGACCATCGAGTCGATCAGCTGGCCGTGGCCGAGGCGCTGTCCGGCGCGCGCCTGGGGCAAGAGGTACGGAGCGTTGGTCATCGACTCCATGCCACCCGCGACGATGCACTCGGCGTCGCCGGCGCGAATGGCCTGGGCGGCGAGCATCACGCTCTTGAGGCCCGAACCGCAGACCTTGTTCACGGTGAACGCGCCGACGCTCGTCGGAACGCCCGCACCGATCGCAGCCTGGCGCGCGGGGTTCTGGCCGAGCCCCGCCTGCAACACGTTGCCCATGATGACCTCGTCCACGTGGCCGGCCTCCACACCGGCGCGACGCAGGGCTTCGGCCACGGCGAGGGCCCCGAGTTGGGGGGCCGAGAAGCTCGACAGTCCGCCTTGGAACCGGCCGATCGGAGTGCGGCAGGCGGCGGTGATGACGACGTCGGTCACGGGAGTTCTTGGGTTCGCGGGTTCGTTGGTCGTTCCCCGACCCGTGCGCGGGCGTGCGCGGCGAGGGCGAGGACGCTGTCGGATCGGTCCGACGGGAGTTCGAGACCTCGGAGATCCGTCGAGCTCCAGAGGGGTCGCCCGGGAGTTCGATCCCCGGCGTCCAGCCCGGCAGCTTAGCACAGGGTTCGAGCCGTTTCGGCCCGTGCACAGGGGCCGATCCGGTGTCTCGAGAGAGACCGACCGCCCGCGGACCCTCGGCCCCTTCAAGTGCTGCGAGGCCGCCGTCGAACAAGGTCCTGCGGGGGTGCACCGAAGGTGCTGGCACCCACCGGCTCGATGGACGTCGGGCCGGCACCATCGCCCCGCCGAACGAAGAGAAGAATCGCGAGGCCGTCCGCCCCAGCTGGGGTGGGCGGCCTCGTCCCTTGGGACCCGACCCCTGCCCGATGGACCTCGGACTCAGCCGGCCTGGCGACGCGGCTCGGGCAGCGGGAACTCGACCGTCAGTCGCCAGCTCACCCGCCCCGACCGTTCGCTCCGCTCGAGCCAGCCGCCGAGGCGCTCGGTCAGTTCGTGGGCCGCTTGGGCCAGATGGATGGCGCGCGGCGTGTCGATGCGGTCGCTCGACTCCCCCGCTCGCGCTCCGCGCACGTTCTCGCGGGCGGTGTCCTCGAACTCGACCTCGATCACGCCGTCCTGGCCGTCCAGCTGGGACCACCACATCTCGATCGCGACGCAGCCGCGGCGGGTGCGTTCGATCCCGTGCTGGATCAGGGCGTCGAGGACCCGTTCGAACAGACTCGGGTCGCCGAGCACGACCAACTCCGCTCCGGCGCGGTCGTACGCCTCGACCACGAGGTCGCGCGACTCGGCCAGGTCACGAGACTTGGCCAGCGCGCGTTCGAGCGCCTCCGACGGGCGGAACGGGACGAGGCCGGGCGGCTCGTGCGCGTTCGCGGTCTCGTCGCGCCAGTGGTCGAGTTGTCCGGAGAGTTGCTCGGCCGCGCGGACCGCCGCCCGCAGCCACGGACGACCCGAGGCGTAGGGCTCGCTCGTCTCCGCCGCGGTGATGAGACCGAGCAGGTTCTGCAGCGGAGCGGCCAGTCCGAGGCCCACGCGTTCGATCAGTCGCTCGCGCGTGCGGCGTTCGAGCTTGGTCTCGTGGTGCGCGCGGCGCAGTTCCTCCGCCAGGGCGACGATCTCGGCTCCGCGCTCCGCGAGACGAAGCTCCAGCTCCTCGGCCCGCGCCACCGCGCGACTCTGCGCGCGCTGGGCGTCGGCCAGGATCCCCTCGACGAGGTCCGCGATCGCGTCGCGATCGATGCTCGGCGACTCGGCGGGCTGCTGCTCGGTGTTCATTGCGTCAGGACTCGGATCCACGGGGCTCGCTCGCTCGGTGCGAGCCTCTTCGGGGCGTACTTCGAACGGATCGGGTTCGGGTGCTCCGGCACGAGGACGTCGACCCAACGCACCCCACAGGAGGTGCGCCAGTTCGGCGCGGAGCGACGGTGATCGCTCCTCGTTCTCGTCCGATCGCTGCTCTCGTTCCCCGTCGCGCATCCCCCCTCACGAGCGTCGGGAACAGGGGCGCACCGCCTCCACCGCGCGGACTCTGCAAGGCACACGGTGGCGGCGGAACGCCTTGCGGCTCCCGTCACCCGACGGTTCGGCACGGCGCGGCGTTCGACTGATCGAAACCCGCGATTCATGTGCGAACCGGAAAGCCCTTCCGAGGCGTCCGAGCCGGGCCCGCCGGCCTCAGGGACGCGCGCGGTACAGGACGTGGGCCCGCAGCGGGTGTCCGGACGGCAGGGACGGGTGGTCGAAGTCGCCCTCGAGATCGCGCTGCATGCCGATGCGCTCCATGACCGCCCGCGAACGCAGGTTGGCGGGCACGGTGAAGCTGACGATCTCCTCGAGTCCGACGGTCTCGAAGCCGAACGCGAGGGCCGCGCGAGCCGCCTCGGTGGCGTAGCCGCGCCCCCAGTGCTCGGCGGAAAGTCGCCAGCCGATCTCGACGCACGGGGTGAAGGCGGTCTCGATCGCCGGCGCGTCGATGCCTACGAAGCCGATGCACTCGGCGGTCGAAGAGTCTCCGTCCGCTCGGACCTCGACGGCCCAGCGACCGAAACCGCGCGCGTCGAACGTGGCTTCCGCACGCGCGACGAACGCCTCACAGCGCTCGCGGTCGAGCGGACCCGGTAGGAACTCGAGCACGCGCGGATCGTTGTTCAGGACGAGGAACGGCTCGATGTCGCTCGGACGCCAGCGCCGCAACACCAGTCGCTCGGTTCGGATCGTGACCACTGGCCGAGTGTCTCACCCGGCGCGCTGCGGCACAAGCGTCGATGCCCCGTCGCCACTCGGAGCGCGGCCCCCGCCGTCAGCTTTTCGCCGTCGCACCGCGTCCGGCCGCGGCGACCAGCTCGTCGAGGTAGTGACCGAGCGCGCCGTCGAGCCAGAACGTCGCACCGAGACCGCGGCGCGCGAGATAGCCGACGTGTCCGCCCACGGGTTCCACGTGCAGCGTCACCGCCTGTGGGAGCTTCACGCGTCCGAAGGCGCGGGCGTCGACGAACGGATCGTCCGCAGCCGTGACGACGACGGTCGGAACGCGCACGTTCTCGAGGTGCGGCAACGCCGAACAACGCGCGTAGTAGTCGTCCGCGTCCTCGAATCCACCGGCGGGCGCGGTGTGCAGGTCGTCGAGGTCGCGCAGGGACATGCCGCGTTCGACGAGCACGGGAACGTCGAGCAGGCCCGCGCGCTCGCGACGCACCAACTCGCGCCGCAGACGGTTCACGAAGCGGCGCTCGTAGAGACGCGACGGTCCGCGCTGGATCAGATCGCTGCACTGGGCCAGATCCACGGGTGGATTGACGGCCACCAACGCGTCGGGCGGCTCGAGCGACGCGTCGGCCGCCAGGAGGAGCCCGGCGTTGCCGCTCATCGAGAAGCCCACGAGCACGTGCAGTGCCGTCGGCGCGCGCTCGCGACTCGCGCGCAGCACGGCCGCGAGGTCGTCCGAGCGGCCCGAGTGGTAGGTGCCGCGCGCGAGCCCCGCGCCGGCTCCTTGCCCGCGGTGGTTGACGGCCCAGACGCCGTGCCCGCGAGCGCGCGCCACCTGGACCGCGCGGCGCACGTAGTCGGCGTTCGCGTCGCCGGACAGTCCGTGCCAGACGTGCACGACGACGCCGCTCGTGCCGTCCCGCGCGAGCGCGACGAGCGAGTCGCCGCCCGTGAGTTCGATCTCGACCCGCTCGAAGCCGTCCGACCCGGCCTCGATGCGCGGCGCTTTGCAGGGCCAGAGGTGGGCGCCGATGGTCTGTGCATGTCCGCCGCGCGCCCAGAACGGCGGCTCGAGCGCGACCGTGTAGGGACGCACGGACGCGGGGGCCCGAACGCTCGCTGCATCACCGCTCGCCGCCCGCTCCGCCGCTCCGACCGAAGCACCGACCGAAGAACCGTCGGCCCCACTGCGTCGATCCGCGCTCATCGCAGGTCGCAGCGCGCGTCGCGTCCGACGGGCACGTCGCGCCGCAGGCGTCCGACGCGTTCGAGGTCGAGGTCCGCGACGATCAGTGCCCCGCTGCCGTCGCCCTCGGCGAGCACCTCACCGTCGGGGCTCGCGATCAGCGCGTTGCCGGGGAACTCGAGCGCGAGCCCGCGCCGCCCCACCGACTCGACGCCACTGCGATTGCAACCGACGACGAAGCACTGCAACTCGACCGCGCGGCCGAGCACGAGCGCGCGCCAGTGCGACGCGCGCGACGCGGGCCACTGGGCCGGCACCACCAGGACTTCGACGCCGGCCGCGGGCAGCTGCTGCAGCGGTGCACCGAAGCGCAGGTCGTAGCAGACCGCCATCGCGAGCGCGCTCGGCGAACCGTCGTGCGCCGCCGGCCCCGCGACCACCGACGGACGCTCGCCACCCTGGCAGAAGGCGAGGTGCTCGGCGGTCGGCGTGAACAGGTGCGCCTTGTCGTAGACCGCGCGCGTGCCATCGGGTGCGAGGAGTCGAGCGCGATTCACGGGACGTGCCGGAGCTGCGTCGCCGCCGTTCGGATCGCGATCGAGTCCAGTACCGACGACCCAGACTCCCGACTCGCGCACCAGTGTTTCGACGGCCCGCCAGGCTCCGGCGTCCTCCGCGAGCACCGCGTCGAGCGCCGCCCCCTCCGCCCGCGACGGCGGGAACGACGTGGGCCACAGCTCGGGCAGGACGAGCAGGTCCACACCGCGCTCGACACAGCGCTCCAGGGCCTCGCGGACGGCATCCACGTTCTGTTCGGCGGCGCCCCCCACCACGTCCAGGGGCAGGGCGGCCACGCGCAGGTTCCGCTCGGGTCGTCGATTCGCCATGTCCCCGGGGAGCCTAACCACTCGCTGCCCCACGGCCCGCGTCCGAGTCCCTAGGCTGTGACCACGCGACAACCCGAACTCGAGAGCCGCCCAGCGCTGCTGCCGCGGACGAAGGTTCCGTCGCATCACCCACTCGTTCGACTCCTGCCCGACCGATCCGATGCAGATGCCCAGCTCGATCCTCGTCGCCACGTTCTTCGGAGCACTCCTCGCCGCACCGCTGACCGCGCAGACCACCGTGCACGTGGACTTCGAGTTCACGCCGAACACGCCCGCGTCCAGCGAGCGCTTCGGTCAGTCGCTCGACATGGACGGCGGCCTCGCCATCGTCGGAGCGCCCGAGAACAGCGAGTTCGCCGGAGCGGGTGGCGCCGCCTACGCGTTCGTGCGCGAGCCCGACGGGACCTGGACGGAGGAAGCTGCTTTCGACGTCGTGAACCCGGGGTTCTTCCAACGGCTCGGCTCGAACGTGGCGATCAGCGGCGGACGCGTCGCGCTCGCGGCGCCCACGACCCAACAACGCGTCGAGCTGTATCGACGCAGCGCGCCCGGGATCTGGGTGCCGGACGGCGTGATCCTCCCACCCGCGACCGACGTCGTCGAATTCGGTTCCTCGGTAGCGCTCGACGGCGATCGACTCGCGATCGGCACGACCGGTTCCGGATTCCTCGGCCTGGGTCCGGGGCGGGCGTACATCTACGAGCGCGCCGGGGGAGGCAACTGGTTCCTCGCCAGCACGATCACGTCCGGCATCGGCGGCAACTTCCAGGGCTTCGCGTCGGAGATGCGCTTCCAGGGCGACCGGTTGGCCATCGGTTCGAGCGGCGACACGACGGCCGGAGTCGACGCGGCCGGCGCGGTCTACATGGTCGAGCGCCAGTCGAACGGGACGTGGCTCCCGACCGACGTGGTGCGCGAACCGGTCCTCGAGGTCGGCGGTCGCTTCGGTTGCTCGGTGGCGCTCGACGGCGACCGCCTCGTCGTCGGTGCGTACGGCGCCGACATCTCCGCGACCGACATGGGCGAGGTCCACGTGTTCACGCGGCAGCCGGATGCGACGTGGCTCCACGAGACCGAGTTCACCGCCTCGGACGTGGCGGACGGAGACTCGTTCGGCGAGACGCTCGACGTGTACGACGGCCGGCTCGTGGTCGGCTCGCCCGGCGCCGAGTCGAACGGCATCCCTGCCGGCGCGGCCTACCTCTTCGAGCGCCGCGCCGACGGCACCTGGTTCGAGTCGGCGCGCATCGAGCTCGAGACGCCCGTCTCGTTCGACGGCCTCGGTTCGGGCGTCTCCACGTCGATCGCGCTGGACGGCGAGCAGGTCCTGCTCGGCACGCGCGTGCGAAACGACTTCCAGGGCGGGGTCCAGGTGCTGGACCTCGGCACGCTGCTGCACGCTCGCTCGCAGATCTCCGTGGCGGCCGGCGGCTCCCAGAGCCTGTCCCTGCGGGCCGGCGTCGAACGGGCCGGCGACGTGTACCTGATGCTCGGCTCGCTGACCGGCACGAGTCCCGCCGTCCCGCTCGGTGGCGGCGTCGAACTGCCTCTCGTCCCGGACGCGTACACCGACCTGTGCGTCGCGGTGAGTGCCCCGCTCGCCGCGCCGTTCGGAGTCCTCGGTCCGGACGGTGAGGCACAGAGTGCGTTCGTCCTCCCGCCCGCGGCCGCAGCTGGATTCACCGGCCTGACCGTGCACCACGCCTACATCGCGATCGATCTGCTGACGTTCGACGTCTTCGCGAGCAACGCGGTCGACGTGCTGCTCGTGCCCTGATCGACCCGCGCCGCGTGGAACCGAGCCGGCATCGGCTTCGGGTATCGTGAGCGCGTGATCGAGCTGTTCCTCGCCCTCGTCGCCGGTCGTCTCGGCCTCGGCCTGCTGCCCGCGGGCGAGGCCGGGAGTCGGCGCTTGCTGGATCCGGTCCATGCACTCGCCCCGGCCGCAGTCCTCGGGATCGCGGTCTGGCGCAGCGGACAGATCGCGGGGCGGGCGGCCTTCGGAGTCGACGACTTCGGCCCGTGGGCCCTGCTCGCGCTCGCCGGTCTCGCGCTCGTGCAGCGGGCGCTCGGTCCGGCGGGACTCGTGCCCCGCCACGAACGCCACGAACGGCCGGCGCCGCTCGGACTGCGCGCGGCGAGCGGGGTGTGCTGGTCCGCGCTGGTCGCGGTGGCCGCGGCCCGAGAGGACCCGTACCTCGCGGCGGTTCTCGTCGCGGCCTGGCTCGTCGAACTCGGCTGCGAGCGCGTCGGTGTCGCGGCGACGGCGCGGCGACTCGTCGGACTCGCGAGCCTCGGGGCGTTCGTCCTCTGGACGTGGCTCGACGACGGTCCGCGGCCACTCGTCTTCACGCCCACGCTCGCGCTGTCGCTGGGCGGCTGGGCGTTCGCGGCCGGGTGGATCCGACGCGCCGACCGCCGCGACCTGGTGCTCAGCTGCGCCGCCTTCGCCACCTGTGGCGCGCCGCTCGCCGCCGTGGTCGCACTCGGTGTCCTCGCGGCGGCGACGGCGCGGCCCACGCTGACGGTGGTTCCGGTCGCGGTCGCCCTCGCCGCCGTCGTGGGCGAGTGGGCGTGCGCCACGGAGCCCGTGTGGACGAGCCACGGCGCGCTCGCCCTGGTCGCTGGACTCGTCGGGCTCCCGCTCGTGCTCGTCGCACGGCGGCGCGGCACTTCGAAGCTGCGCGTGTCGGCCACGAGCGGCGCCGCGTGAACCACGACCTCGCAGATGACGCGGCGGGCGCGCGCTGGCTCGCCGCCCTCGACGCCGGCGCGCCCTGGCGCGACGCGCTCGAACAGCATCTGTGCGCGGTCGACCTGGTCGAGGCCGAACGCACGATGCAGGTGCTGAAGGAGGGCCGCGGTGCCTGGGTGCCGCTCGCGATCGAAGAGCCGGCGACGCGCGAGCGGCCCGCCGTGGCCTGGCTGTTCGGCAACGCGCTGTCGGGGACGGCGACGGTGCTCGCACGCCTCGGCTTTCGGGTCGTGGTGTTCGATCCGAGCGCGACGCGCGGCGCGATCGCCGTGCACCGCGATCGTTGGAACGGCAGTGGGCACGTGCACCACCGGGTCTGGTCGCGCGCACTCGCGGCGTCGGATCTCGAGGGTGGCGATGGGCCGCCGGCGCTCGCCGTCGTCGAAGGACCCGTACCCAACGCCCTCGATCCCGCCGGCGGACTGGTGCGCGCGTTGACCGAGTGCGGCGCAAGGCGTGTGTGGCACGTGGGCGACAACCGGCTCGGCTACAAGCGTTCGACCGGCGTGCGCGCCGACCTGCGCGTGCGCTCACCGCTGCGGTTCGTGCGCGACGCGTTGTTCGGTGAAGGTCGCACGCTCGCGGGGTTCCGGCGCGCCGTCGAGCCTCTCGGACCCGCGCGCAGCCTGGCGCTCTACCCCCACCGCTGGGACTTCTCGTTGGTCGTCGGTCTCGACGACAGGCGCGGCCCGGACCTGTTCCTCGGACCCGGCGAACGCTCCAACCGCGTCAAGATCGCGGGGTACCGATTGGGACTGTTCCCGTGGTTGACGCCCTCGTTCGCCGTCGGCGCGCCGGTCCCCGAACGGTCGCTCGTCGATCGGATCCTGCGTGAGGTCGGCGTGCGCACCGGCGAGGATCCCGGGCGCCTCGAGCACCTGATCGCGACGCGCGGCAACAACGCGCTGCTGCTCACGAATGGCACGGGCGGAGGAACGTCGAGCGGCCGGTTCGCCGTGCACGTTCCGCTCGGCGCCGACCAGGAGCGCCAGGTCCGTCGCCATCATCGATTGCTCGAGCGGCTGCGCGTGGGCGGTGGCACCCGACTGGCCACGCCGGAGCCCCTGTGGTCGGGCGCGATCGACGGCGTGTTCGTCCAGGTCGAGCGCCGCGTCGGTGCGATCAACGCCGCCCAGCTCGTGGACGAACGGGACCGCGAACGAGTCGCGCTGCCCGGCTGCGTCGCGCTACTGGCCGCGGCGCGCGCGGACGACGGATCGCCGCGCGTGCTCGACGAGGTCGAACTGGCCGAGCACGTGCACGGTCGCGCCGAAGCAGTGGCCGCGCGCGCCGGTCGCGAGGAGACCGCGCGGGCGGTGCACGCCTTGGCGGACCGGTTGGCCGAGGCCCTCGTGAACGAACCGATCCCACGTGTCTTCGGACACGGCGACCTGCGCGCCAAACACGTGGCGGTCGAGACCGACGGGACGCCCGTCGCGCTTCTGGACCTGGGCTGTGCACAACCCAGCGACCTACCGCTCGTCGACCTTCTGAATCTCGTCCTGCACGACCGCAAGGACGACGCGCGCTCGAGCCTCGGTGCCGCCTGGATCGAGGCGCGCGAGCGCCGCCTGCCGGCCGCGCTGGAAGCGGTGCTCGCGGACTACGTCGAGCGCCTCGGGCTGTCGCGCGCCTACGACGACGCGATCCGCGCGGCCTACCCCCTCTTCGTCGCCGCCGCGGCCGAGCGCTATTGGGACTACAGCCGCCCGCGCTGGGTGCACCGCCAATTCGCGATCTGAGCGCGGACGCACCGACCGGCGACTCGTCGAAGCCGCCGGTCGCAGGTGCTTCAGTGACTCAGGGCTTCTGCGCGCCGCTGCGCCCCAACAGAAGATCGACCATCGACTGGATGTCGAGCACCGTCGGCACCGACGGGTCGTTCGAGTTGAGGGTGATGGTGTCGATGTCCAGGTTCTCCGCGGCGCGCTGGGCCAGGAGGATGCGACCACCGGCCGTGTCGAGCGCCGCGTTGCGCAGTTCGTTGCGCAGCGCTTCCGCCTTCGCGAGCTCGAGCTCGCCCTCGGCGATCGCGGTCACGTAGTCCGCTTCCGCATCGGCGCGGGTCTGGCGCTGGTAGACGGCCGCGTCGGCCTCGATCTGCGCCACGAGGACCTCGTTGTCCGAGCGCGTGACCTGCAACTTGACGTCCCACTCGCCGCGCAGACGCTTCTCGAGCGCCTCGGTCTCCTTCTCGTAGGACTGGGTGACCTGGCTCTGCTTCTCCTGGCGCTGGCGCGCGTTGGCGAGCAGCGCGTTCTGGCGCGTCAACTGCTTGGCCTGCAGCTTCTCCTCGTAGTCGACGGGGAAGCGCACGGCGCGGATCAGGACGTGCAGCGGTTCGACGTGGTACTGCGCCAGTTCCTCGCGCATGAGCGGCAACGTGTCCGTGACGCGCTGCAGTCGCACCTGCGTGTCGACCAGATCCTCGGGACTGAGCTTGGGCAGCTCCTTCATCAGGATGCCGCGCACGCTGCGTGCGACCTTGTCGCGATAGTCGACCTGGATGCCGTCCTCGACCATCTGGTAGGCCTCGTCCTCCTTGATGCGATACGTGACCGTGACGTCGAGGCTGGCCGTGTTGTTGTCGCTGGTGCGGATGTCCAGGCTGCCCGAGTTCACCACGTTCGCGTCCGAGGTCCAGCGGGAGGACTGCTCCTTGGAGAAGTTGACGAAGTGCACGCGCTTGTCGAGCTCGTACCACTTGTGCACGAACACGATGCCGAGGTGGTAGCCGGTGCCGTAGTCCTGCTGGACGATGCCGCCGCCCAGTTGGTTCTGCTTCACGCCGACCACGTGCGGCGGGACCTTGGTCAGGAACAGCGAGCCGAGGAGAACGCCGATGATGACGAGTGCGGAGACGCCGACGATGGCGATGGTGAGAGTCTTCTTCAACGGGATCCTCCCTCGGTGGTCTTGGACCCGACGCGCTCGACGCCGCGCTCTGCATCACCGCCGCGATCGTCCACGTGTTCGAGTCGCTGCGGTGCCGGGTCGCGGCTGTAGGGCACGAACGTGAAGCGGATCGACGCCAGCTTCTCGATCAGCGCCTCGCGCACGACGACCTCACCCTGCTGGGCGAGCGCCTCGGCCTGGGCCGTGACGCCCTGGGCCTCCTTCGTGTACTTCTCGACCAGACCGCGGGCCTGGGCCACGCGCTCGGACCGCTCGGCGTTGCCGGCCGCCACGCGTTCGATGCGGAAGGCGTCGGCGGATTTGCGCGTCTGGGTCGCGGCGCGCTCGGACTCGAGCCGTTCGCGGTCGAGCTCACCGAGCAGTTGCTCCATCTCGATGGACTTCTCGCGCTCGACCTTCGCCAGCTGCTGTTCGCGCTCCTGGACCAACTGGTCCTCCATCGCGATCAGACGCTCGACGTCCTGGTCGGCGACCTTGCGGTCCTCGATCGCCTCTTCGTAGGCCGGGTCGAAGACCGGCTTCATCTGCGGGATGTCGAGGATGCGGATGCCGTAGGGCTCGAGTTCGGCGTTGAGCCGATCCTCCGAGCCTGCGAAGGCCATCTGCAGCTTGCCCGGATCCGCGATCTCCTCGGCCGTGAAGCGCCCGAACTCGTCGCGCAGGATCGAGCGCGCGAAGACCTTGATCCACTCGGCCTTGTAGCCGTCGCCAGGACCGCTCGAGGTGAGCACGCGCGTCGCCTGGCTCGGCACCAGCTGGTACTGGAGCTCGATGCTGGAGAACTTGAAGTTCGACCCGTCGTTCGCACGCACGGTGAGTTCCGGCACGGAGCTCTCGGAGCGGTAGTCGTTCCCGCGCATCTCGAAGCTCTGCACGCGCTTGTCGAGCACGAACACGTCCTGCATCAGCGGGAAGTAGAACTGGTAGCCCGGGCTCGTGATCGGCGTCTCGTCGCCGGTCAGGTAGTTCACCTTCACCGCCACCTGGTCGGGTCGGATGTTGATGAAGCCCAACCGTCCGGTCACGGCCATCGCCGCGATGACCACCACGACGGCCAGCGCCACGGCGGTGAGCGGCGAGACCTTCGCCCCCTTGCGCTTGCGCCGACGGGGCGGCGGGCGGTCGGAGTCGTCGGGCGGGAACACGTCGGGGATCTTCCCCTTGTCGAAGTCGGCCATAGGACCGCCGATACTCCGGCCTGCGCGCGCGCATTCAAGCACCGAAGCCCGAACCGCGGGTGCGGGTCCCGGATCCGCCCGCAGGAGTACCGATCGCGACCGTTCCGCGGTGGTCGACCCTCGATCAGGCGGGCTTGCGCGCGACCAGGATCGCCGTGCGACCGGTGGCCAGGTCCCACGAGGCCAGGCGATCGATCCAGGGCAGGTTCTCGTCGAGGATCTGCGGGTGGCGGCGGCGCAGACGCGCGCGATGGAAGCGCTGGCCGAGCCAGATGAAGGGCGCCAGCAGGACCGTCACGATGGCCGAGGTGGTCTTGCGCCGATCGACCGCCACGTCCTCGACCACGAGTCCCGCGCGGTGGGCCACGTAGCACAGGAAGTACGGGTGGATCGGGTTGATGTGGCCGCCGAGGAAGCGCGGGTCCTCGGTCGACAGCGGCAGCGGACCGTAGAGCTGCGGAAAGCCCCAGAACAAGGAGCGCAGGCGCGACGCCACGTGATGCACGTTCGGCGTCGTGACGATCACGAGCCCGCCCGGCTTGGTGACGCGCGCCAGCTCGCGCACGAAGGCGAACTGGTCCTCGACGTGCTCGATCACCTCGATGCTGACGGCGGCGTCGACGCTGCCGTCGGCGAGCGGAATGCCGCCGTCCGCGTCCGACTGGAGGCATTCGAGTTCGTCCAGCTCGAAGTACTGCGGCAACGAGTCCACCGGCAGCACCCTGCGAGCTGCCTCGGTGTCGCCGCGTTCCTCGAGCGCGTCGAACAACAGCGCGCTGAAGTGTCCGCGCCCACAGCCCACGTCCGCGATCAAGGGCCTGCGGTCGAGCAGCGGCTCCAGCTCCGCCAGCACGCGCAGACTGGTCGCGGGGTGCGAGATCGAACCGGGGCGCTTCTTCTTCGGGGCGGTCGCGGTGGGCATGGGGCCGAGTCTAGCGCCCCGCTCCGCTCCCACGGCTTCTTCAGCGCCGACGCAGGACGAGCACCAGGTCGAGCTGCTCGTCGTCGAGCTTCCGCGGGTCGTCGAGGTCGAAGGTCATGTCGTAGGTGGCCACGAGCTCGAGGGCCGGCACGGACCGCAGCAGGCGCTTGACCTGGGCCGCGTCGTAGGTCCGAAAGTCCCACACGGTCTCGAGGCGCCGCGTGGTCCCGCCCTCCTCCACCACCAGCCGCGAACGCACCTGTTCCGTGCGCGTGCGGCGCTCGGCCGGCCAGCCCTGGATCGTGCACGTGACCTCGAAGTCGTCGCGCGCGGCGACCCAGCGCTCGCGGCTCTTCTTCGTGTCGTCGTAGTCGGTCAGGTGGAAGCCGAGGACGTAGATCCCGCCGGGGACCAGGTGCTCGGCCACGAGCTCGAGGTGCCGACGCGCGTCCGCCTCCGTGAGCAGGTACTTGAAGGTGCTGACCAGGCAGTGCGCCAACTCGAAACGCTCGGAGCTCTCGAAGTCCTGCATCGCCGCCGCCCACAGGTGCGCGCGCCGGGTCGGGACGCCGGCCGCCACCAGTTCGCCGCGCGCGTGGTCGAGCATCGGCTGCGACAGGTCGAAGCCGTGCACGCGCCAGTCGCGCCGCGCCATCTCGACCACGAGCCGCCCCGATCCACAGGCCGGCTCCAGCACGCGCCGCACGCGTCGTCCGCGGGTGGGCTCGACGCGACCGAAGCGCTCGAGCGCGGCCTCGAGGAAGTCGGCCTCGTGGGCCGTGCCTTCGTCGAAGACCGCGTCGTAGTACTTCGGCGCGTCGTACCAGTCGAGCGTCTGCCAGGTCGCCATGGAACTCGCCGCGGCGCTCAGGCGAGCAGCGAGCGCAGCACGTACTTCAGGATGCCGCCGTGGTGGTAGTAGCGCGCTTCCTGGGGCGTGTCGATGCGCACCACGGCGTCGAAGGTGATCTCCTTCGCGCCGCGCGCGGAGACCTTCACGGTCCCGCCGCCCTTGAAACCGTCGCCGAGCAGTTCGGTCAGTCCGGTGACGTCGAACACCTCGCTGCCGTCGAGACCGAGCGACTCGGCGTCCCGACCCTTCGGGAACTCGAGCGGCAGGATGCCCATGCCGATCAGGTTCGAGCGGTGGATGCGCTCGAAGCTCTTCGCGATCACCACGCGCACGCCCTGCAGCATCGGCCCCTTGGCGGCCCAGTCGCGCGAGCTGCCCGTGCCGTACTCGGCGCCGGCGAGGACGATCGTCGGGACGTCCTCGGAGGCGTAGCGCATCGCCACGTCGTAGATCGAGCCCTGCTCGCCCGAAGGGATGTGGCGCGTGTAGCCGCCCTCGACACCTGGCACCAGCTTGTTGCGGATGCGGATGTTCGCGAACGTGCCGCGCATCATCACTTCGTGGTTGCCGCGCCGCGAGCCGTAGCTGTTGAAGTCGACCGGATCGACGTCGTGGTGGCGCAGGTACTCGCCGGCCGGGCTGTCCGACTTGATCGCGCCCGCGGGCGAGATGTGGTCGGTCGTCACGCTGTCGCCGAACAGCGCCAGCACGCGCGCGCCGCGGACGTCGACGATGGCGTCGGGCGTGGTGGTCATGCCCTCGAAGTACGGCGGGTGCTGCACGTACGTGGAGTCCGAGTCCCAGGCGTAGGTCTTGCCCGTCGGGCTCGGCATCGAACGCCAGGCCTCGGGTCCTTCGTAGACGTTGCCGTAGGCCTCTTCGTACATGGCCGGCGTGATCGAGTCGCGCACGACCTGGTCGACCTCCATCTGGGTCGGCCACACGTCGCGCAGGAACACGTCGTTGCCCTGCGGGTCCTGGCACAGAGGTTCGGTCAAGGGATCGAAGTCCACGCGTCCGGCGATGGCGTAGGCCACGACGAGCGGCGGCGAGGCCAGGTAGTTCGCACGGGTCAGGGCGTGCACGCGGCCCTCGAAGTTGCGGTTGCCCGAGAGCACCGCGGCGGCGACCAGATCGCCCTCGACGATCGCGTCGTGCACCGGCTTCGGCAGCGGTCCCGAGTTGCCGATGCACGTGGTGCAGCCGTAGCCGACCACGTTGAACTTGAGCGCCTCGAGGTCGTCCAGGAGCCCCGCCTGTTCGAGGTAGCGCGTCACCACCTGGGAGCCCGGTGCGAGCGAGGTCTTCACCCAGGGCTTGACCGTGAGACCGCGCGCGTGGGCCTTCTTCGCCACCAGACCGGCCGCGAGCATCACGCTCGGGTTGGAGGTGTTCGTGCAGGAGGTGACGGCGGCGATGGCGAGCATGCCGTGGCCCAGTTCGACCGTCTCTCCGCCGATCTCGGTCGAGACCGCGCGGCCGCGTTCGCTCTCGGTCACGGACTCGTCGAGCACCTTCTGGAAGGCCGCGCCCATGTCGGAGAGGGCGACGCGGTCCTGGGGGCGCTTCGGGCCCGCCAGCGACGGAACGATGGAGCCGAGATCGAGGTCGATCACGGCCGTGTACTCCGCTTCCGGCGTGTCGGCCGTGTGCAGCAGTCCCTGGGCCACGAGGTACGCCTCGGCGCGTTCGGCCGCTTCGCCGCGTCCGGTGAAGCGCATGTACTCGAGCGTCACCGCGTCCGCGGGGAAGAGACCGCAGGTGGCGCCGTACTCCGGCCCCATGTTCGCGATCGTCGCGCGGTCGGCCAGCGGCAGCTCGGCCACGCCGGGGCCGAAGAACTCGACGAACTTGCCGACCACGCCGTGCTCGCGCAGGCGTTCGGTGACACGCAGCACGAGGTCGGTGGCCGTCGCGCCCTCGGGCAGGCGCCCCGACAGCCGCATGCCGACCACGTCGGGGATCAGCATGGTGACCGGCTGACCGAGCATGGCGGCTTCGGCCTCGATGCCGCCGACGCCCCAGCCGAGCACGCCCAGACCGTTGATCATGGTCGTGTGCGAATCGGTGCCGACCAGCGTGTCCGGGTAGAGCCAGTCGGACCCGCCGGCCTCGTCGGTCATCGTCAGACGCGCCAGGTACTCGAGGTTGACCTGGTGCACGATGCCGGTCTCGGGCGGGACGACCTTGAAGTTGTCGAACGCGCTCTGCCCCCAGCGCAGGAAGGCGTAGCGCTCCTTGTTGCGCTTGAACTCGAGCTCGCTGTTGATGTGGCTCGACCCGGCCTCACCGAACGAGTCCACCTGGACCGAGTGGTCGATGACGAGTTCGACCGGCTGGAGCGGGTTGATCTTCTTGGGGTCGCCGCCGAGCCGAACCATGGCGTCGCGCATCGCGGCCAGGTCGACGACGGCCGGAACGCCGGTGAAGTCCTGGAGCAGCACGCGCGCCGGCATGTAGGCGATCTCGGGCCGGGCGCCGTCGTTCGGCTGCCAGCGGGCCACCGCCTCGATGTCGGCCTTCGAGACCACGTCCCCGTCCTCGCGCCGCAGGAGGTTCTCCAGCAGGATCTTGATGGCGAAGGGCAGGCGCGCGAGATCGAAGCCCTGGGCCGCGAGGGCCGGAAGGCTGGCGATCGTGTGGGTGCGGCCGCCGGCCACGAGCTGGGTGTGGGTCTGGAAGCTGTCCATGGTCCGTCGGTGGTGGAGGGTCCGTCGAGTGGGTGGTCCGTCGGTGCGGGCGCCGGGTGGAGCCGCGGCGGGCCCGGGTCGCTGGTTCGCGGTCGTCGAGTCGCGGTCGTTGGGCCTCGGCCGGCGCGCCGTTGGATCGCGCGACGTTCGCAGGCGGGACCGAAGGCGGCGTCCGAGTTCGGGAGGCGGGCGCGGAAGGATCCGCGAGGCGGTCCGTCTCCCGCTCCGCGAACGGACGGCGGGTGCGGCCCCGGCGCGGAGCGGCTCCGGCGGCCCGGCCCAGTGGGTGTCGGGCGCCGACCGCGTCGAGCAGGATACGCCCACGGACCTCCGCGACGAACGTCCGCTCGCCTCTTCCACGGCGGCGTTCCCCTCGCTAATCTCTTCGGCCAGGTCGCCGGACCTGTGTGGGGACGTAGCTCAGTTGGTAGAGCGTCGCGTTCGCAATGCGAAGGTCGAGGGTTCGACTCCCTTCGTCTCCACCATCCACTCCCTCCGTCGTGGGAGGCCGGCGTCCTTGGCGATTGGCGTCGAGGGCGGCCGGCACTTGGAGCGCGGGACTTGGAGCGCGGGACTTGGAGCGCGGGACCTGGAGCGCGGGGAGCTCGTTGAACCCGATCGCTGGGTTCGCCGGATTCTGGCACGAGGGCCGCCTGCGCCCCGCTCGTGCGGCCCCCGCCTGCGCAGCCCTCAGCCGCGCCGACGTCCGCCGCCGCGACGGGGCTGCACGTCACCGTTCTCCCAGTCGCGCTGGAACGTCGCGATGGCGCGCACGATCGCCTCGCCGAAGGCGTCGATCTGCCAGGCCAGGAGCCCCTCGATCCGATCCAGCTCGCCCACCGCGGTCGGCGCCTTCGCCGCCAGGTCGAGCAGCGTGCGCCGATTGATCGCGAGGCTCGAGTCGAAGCCCTCCTTGTCGGCCAACTTCTTGCGCAGGGTCTTGAGTCGGTCGTGGAGTTCGGTGCCGCGCTCGTCGAGGCGGTCGGTCCCGTCCTTGGCCGGCAGTCGCGGCGCCTGTTCGAGCGGTCCGAGCTCGCGCCCGCGCTCGATGGCGTCGAGCAGCTGCTTGCCGACGCGCTGGACCAGTTTGCGGCTCATCCCCCCCACCTGCTCGAGCTCGCGCGCGTTGCGCGGACGGCGACTCGCGGCCTCGACCAACGCTCCGTGGGGCACGATCTTGAAGGGCGGCACGTTGCGCGCGGACGCCATCTCGTCGCGGGCGATGAACAGCTCGCGCAGCACCTGCATGCGCGTCAGGTCGAGGTTGCGCGCGCCCTTGAGGCGCATGAACTCGTCCGGATCGAAGCTGCGGTCGGGCACTTCCATCGCCTCGAGTCGCGCGCACTCGCCCTCGACGATCGGCATGCGGTCGCGTTCTTCGAGCAGGGCTTCGAGCTGGGCCGTGAGCTCCACCAGGTAGTGGGTGTCGAGGCGCGCGTAGCGGATCTGTTCGTCGGTCAGCGGCCGCTTGCTCCAGTCGGAGAGCTGTTGCTTCTTGTCGAGCACGACGCCGAAGTGCCGTTCGAGCACCCCCGCCAGTCCGACGGCGTCGTAGCCGAGGGCCGCGGCGGCGACGCGCGTGTCGAACAGGTTCGAGA
The DNA here is from genome assembly GCA_007750655.1 of Rohdeia mirabilis. GTDB lineage: Bacteria > Planctomycetota > UBA1135 > UBA1135 > Rohdeia > Rohdeia mirabilis. Next base: position 1,722,492 of record CP036290.1, on the reverse strand, counting down.
ACTCGAAGCCGTGCTCGCGCTTGAACAGAAGGACGTCGTACTCGCCGTCGTGGAAGATCTTGCGGCGCGTCGGGTCCGCCAGCACGCGTCCGATCGGCGCGAGGTCGAGTTCGGCGAGCGGATCGATCACCCAGTCGCCGGCGGGCGTCGAGACCTGCACGAGACAGACGCGCTCGCGGTAGCTGAAGAACGAGTCGGCCTCGGTGTCGATCGCGATGTCGTCCACCGTGCCGAGGTGTTCGCACAGCCGCGCGAGGGCGCGGTCGTCGGTGACCAGTTCGGGCGGCGGGAGGTCCGCGCCGGGCCGGGTGCGTCGGGGCGCGTCGTCGCCGGAGCCGGAACCCGATGCGGAACGCGAGCGCGCGGGTCGCTCGGGCCGGGTCGGCCGCTCGCGAGCCGCTTCGGTCCCGCCGGAGCGTTCGGAGGTGTCGGGGCCTGCGTCCCGCCCGGCGCGCGGCGCGCGAGATCGGCGGGCGGGGCGGTCGGCGGGCGCTGCTTCGGACGTCGTGTCGGACGGTGCGTCCCGCGACGGTTCGCTCGCCGCCGTCTTCCTCGCGCCGGCCGCCCTGCCTGGACCGCGCCGGCTCTTCGCCGCGCGTCGGGTGGCCGGGGGGCCATCGATCCCTGCTGCCCAGTCGTGATCCTCACCTCGCATGGGCGCGAGCGTAGCAGCCGCTCGGTCCGCGCGGCTCGGCCCAGGGGACGAAGGCCGAAGGGACCCCCGGAACGAGACCGTGGGCCCCACGGGACCGATCGCGGTCGACGCGAGGGTGGAGCGTCGGCGCGCCGGAAGACGCCTCGCCCCCGGGCACGACAGCGTCGGAAGCGAACGCAGCCGGAACCACCGCATCCCGACCCACCGCATCCCGACCCACCGCATCCCGAACGAGAGCGGCGCGGACGCCTTCGAACCGAGGTCCGAGGGCGTCCGCGCCGTTGTGCGATCGGTGGCGAGGGCGACGGGACTTGAACCCGCAACCTCCGGCGTGACAGGCCGGCACTCTAACCAATTGAGCTACGCCCCCACCGAGGACGGGAAAACTACCGGCGGCCGCGGGGTCGGTCAACGACCGTCCGCACGATTCCTTGCGGACGGACCGACGAACCGGACCGACGGTGCGCGTCGCGGTCGCTCAACCGGCGCGGACGGCGGCCGCCGGACTCGCGCGGCGCAGGCGCCAGACGGGGAAGATCGCGGCCGCGATCGCGAGCAGCACGGTGCCGATCGGGACCAGCGCCCACACCGCGGCGAAGCCGGGCTGGGGCAGATCGAGACCGGACAGCACCTTCAGGGTCCGGACCACCGCCGGGGTGATCGCGGCGCCCAGGGCCAGGCCGAACACCCCGCCCACCAGACCGACGGCGGTGGACTCGAGCAGGACCGAGCCGGCGATCTGCCGGTGGGCGGCGCCCAGGGCGCGCAGGACTCCCAACTCCTTGACGCGCTCGGACGTGGCCAACAGTTGGGCGTTGAGAAGTCCGAGTCCGGCCAGCGCCGCGGTGAGCAGGAGGATGACGTGGAAGACGAGGAAGTCGCGGGTCACGTCGAACACTTCGCGCGCTCGGATCTCCGCCGCACCCAGGACGCGCGGGACCACACCATCGGCGGCGAGCGGACGCAGCAGCGCTTCCGCGAGCAGGACGCGGTCGCCCTCGGTCAGCCCGCGATCGGTCCGAAAACGCACGGCGACGCTGCCGGTGTTCTCGACGTCGATGCAGTAGTAGCGCGCGAGGTGCTGCTCGCCGATGACCGCGTAGGCCCGCTCGTGCGGATCGCGGAAGTAGCCGTACGGCTCGCCGACCGCGCAGATCGTGAACGACTGGGCGCCCGTGCCCGGCGTCACGAGCGTCACGTCGTCCCCGAGTTTCCAGCCCTGTTGGACGGCGAGGCGGTTGCTGACGAAGATGCCGCGGCCCTCGAGCACGAGGGCGCGCAGGCCGTCGTCCTCGGCCAACGGTCCGAAGGTGGCCGCGTCGGGACCGACGCTCTGGATGCGGAAGCCCACGTCGACGCGGTGGTCGCCGAGCTCGAACCCCAGGACGTCGGGATGGTCGAGAGCGTCGCGCACCTCCGCCACGTCCACGTCGCCCAGGCCCGACACCCAGACCTTGTTCTCGAGGGCGTCGCCGGCCCACTCGACCGTTTCCTGGCGCAGGCTCGCGGTGATGCCGGTCAGCCCCACGAAGGCGGTGGCGAGCAAGGTCAAGGCCGAGACGCAGGCCGCGACGCGCAGGCGGCCGTGACTCATGGAACGCGCGGCCAAGAGGCCCGCGAAGGGCAGGCGCGTGCGGGCGAGCCGTGCGATCCACGAGGCGGAGAGCGCCACGGCCCCCGGAACGAGGAGCGGCGTCGCGAACAGCAGCACCAGCACGCCGACGCCGAGCAGTACGACCTCGAGCAGATCGCGGCTGCCCTCCCCCACCAGGTCGACCACGCTGAAGAACACCGCCGGCAGGACGCCGAGAAGGAGCAAGGCCGCGAACAGTTGGAAGCGCCGCTGGCCGCGCTCGTCGTGGGAGGCTTCGCCGCGCAGCGCCTGCACCGCGTTCGTGCTCTGCGCGCGCATCAGCGGGAAGACCGAACCGAGCAGCGCGATCGCGACGCCGATGCCGGACAGGACGAGCACCTGTTCCCACGGCACGTCGAACGACTCGGACACGGTCTTCGAGAGTCCGAGCGACGTGATGCCGCGCGCGAGCATGAGCCGGGCGAGCAGGAGTCCGCCGCCGAGTCCGACCGCGCCGGCGGCGAAGGCGATCAGCACCGCCTCGACGAAGAAGCAACCGGCGATCTGACGCTTGCTCGCTCCGAGGGCGTGCAACACGCCCACGTCGCGCAGACGCTCGGTGAGCGACATCGAGAGCGTGTGGAAGATGACGTACAGGCCGAGCGCGAGCGTCATCAGGCCCGACAGACGCACACCGTTGCGGAACGCGCGCTCGTCGGCCTCCTGCCCCACCACGGCGCCGGCGCGCATGTCGTAGCTGCCGAAGCTCTGGGTCAGTCCTCGCTGCAGACGTTCGAGGTCCACGGAGGGGTCGCGCGCGGCCCACAGTTCGAGCGGCGTCAGGCGCGCACCGAAGAGCTCGACGGCCAGATCGTGCTCCATGCACACGACCATGCCGCCGGCCGCACGACCGATGGCCTCGTCCGCGATCAGGCCGTGGACCTGGAGCTGCACCGCCCCCGTGGCCGGAACCTCCTGGCCGATCTCGACCAGCTCACCGTCCACGCAGCGCTTCGCCGGTCGGCGACCCGAAACGGCCACCTGGAGCGTGGAACCCGGCGCGAGATCCATCAGTTGGGCGAGCTGTTCACCGACCACGAGGCCGGCGGTGTCGCCGGTCAGACTGCCGGCGTTGGACCGCAGCACTCCCATGCGTGCGGCGCGTCCGAGGTCGAGCGCCACGAGTCGCGCCGGGATCTCCGCGTCGCCCGCGCGCAGGACGATCTCGGCCCGTTTGACGCGCGTGGCCTCGAGGATCCCGGGCTGTTCGAGCAGCGCGGCGGAGGGATCGATCGCGTCGCCGGTCGGGCGCACGACCAGGTCGGCGGAGTAGTTGCCCTCCGTCGCCACGTCGGGCTGGAGGTGCAGGATCGTGTTGTGGTCGACCGTGAAGATCGACACGACCGCGGCGATGCCCATCGCGACGCCGAGGACGCTGAAGAGCGCGCGCGCGGGTTTGCGGACGAGCGACGTGGCTGCGAGCAGGATCTGGAGGCGCATGGTGGCGAGGGGCCGGCGGCAGGTGGCAGGTGTCGGAACGGCCTTCAGATGTGCAGCTCGGCCAGCCGCGCGTGCACCTGCTCGACGGTCAGGTCGGGACCCTCGAGCGCGTGCTCCGCGTCCAGGTGACCGTCGACGAGGAACAGCACGCGATCGGCGAGCGCGGCGTCGCGCGGGTTGTGCGTCACGAGCAGCACCGTCGCGTTCTGCTCGTCCACGAGCCGGCGCAACAGCTCCATGATCTCGAGGCCGGCCGACTGGCTGAGGTTGCCGGTCGGCTCGTCGCACAACAGCAGCGGTTGACCGCCGCACAGGGCGCGCGCGATCGAGACACGTTGCATCTGACCGCCCGACAGCTCGTGCGGCAGCGCGTCGAGCCGCCCCTCGAGACCCACGCGCGCCAGGGTCTTCTCGACGTGCGCGCGCTCGGGCTTCTCGCCGCGGATGGCGATCGGGAGGCCCACGTTCTCCTCGACCGTCAGGTTCGGCAGCAGGTTGAAGAACTGGAACACGAACCCGATCGAGTCGCGGCGCAGACGCGTGCGTTCCGCCTCGGGCAGTTCACCGAGCGAGCGGCCGGCCAACTGCACGTCGCCGGTGCTCGGCTCGTCGAGGCCCGCGATCAGGTGCAGCAGCGTCGACTTGCCCGATCCGCTCGGTCCCATCACGCACACGAAGCGCCCCGGTTCGACCTGGAACGAGACGTCGGTGAGCACCGGCACCTCGCGCCCCTTCGGTCCGTGGAAGCGGTAGAGGTTCTCGACGGCGAGGACGGGGCGCGTCGAGACGGTCGGTGCGGTGGGCGGCATGGTGCGAGGGTGGCGAAGGAGGTGGTTCGGCGAGCGCGAGCGGCGCGGACCTAGTGGTGTGATTCGCTCTGTCGAGGCATTTCGGCGTTCCGTACGGGATGCGATGCAAGGCGCGCCGACGACTCGCCCCCTCGTCCATGAGTACCGGGCTCTCGAGTCTCAAAGGAGGCCTGACGCAGCAGCGCGCCCGTACGGGACGATGCCGACATCAGGGGAAACCGTGCCCCGAAAGAGCGAATCACACCACTAGGATCAGCGGCGCGTGGTGTGGAACGAACGGAAGCGTTGGAGCAGCTCGGCGGCGGCGTCGACTTCGTCCGCGCTCCACCGTTCGGGCGCAGCGGCGAGCAACTGCGCGGTCGTGACGCCCGTCGCGCTCTGGGACGCGCCTTGCGGACCGGGCCAGTCGGCGCGCTCGATCAGGTCGAGCGCGGCCTCCACCTGGCGCCGGTCCCACTCCGCGGGCGGCCGGTCGACCGCGAACAGAAGGTGCGGGACGCGCGCGGCGGGCGTGAACTCGATGGCGTAGCGAACGGCCGAGACGCGTTCGCCGATGGCGATGTCGCGGAACTCCCGCGCCAGGTCGCCGAAGCCGACCACGTAGACGACGCCCCCCGTGAACAGGACGAACGGCACGGACAGGAGGGCGAACACCCGTCCGAAGCCGCGCGTCGAACGGGCGCTCGTCGAGCCCACCTCGTCCGCGCGCGTGGTCGCGGCCGTGCTCGGCTCGTTCGGTCCCAACTGGTCCGCAGCCTGTGTCCCGGGCTTCTCGAGGTCGTCGGTCATGCTTCGGTCGTCCGTTCGGTGTTCCGTTTCGCGCGACCCCAGGCTGCCATCCACTGGTCGAGGGTCGCGTCGCGTGCGGCCGGTCCGAGCTCGGTCTCCATCGACCGGAAGCGCGACTCGAAGCGCTGGGTCGCCGCACGCGCGCAGGTCTCGGGATCCAGGTCGAGGTAATTGGCCAACTGCGCCGCCGCGAGCAGCACGTCGCCCAACTCGTGTTCCACGGCGACGCGCTCGCCGCTGGCGAAGGCGTCGCCCAACTCCTCCACCTCTTCGCGCACCTTCGCGAGCGCGCCGGACGCGTCGGGCCAGCGGAAGCCGGTCGCCATCGCCTTCGTGCCCAGGCGCGCGGCCCGCTGCAGCGCGGGGAGTGCGACGGGAACACCGGCGAGCGCGGAACGGTCGTGGGCGGCGCCGCGTTCTGCGCGCTCGGCCGCCTTGATCGCTTCCCACTGGGCGAGCGCGGCTTCGGGGTCGAGTTCGCGCCGCTCACCGAACACGTGCGGGTGGCGCCGCACGAGCTTCTTCGTGGCGTGGTCCGCGGCCGCCGCCAGGTCGAACGCGCCTTCCTCCGCCGCCACCTGACACAACAGCGCCACGGCGAAGAGCAGATCGCCGATCTCCTCCACGGCCGCCGTCGCATCGCCCGAACGCGCCAGTTCGTCGAGGGCGTCGACCGCTTCGAAGCTCTCCTCCACCAATGCGGGCGCGAGCGTGCGCACGGTCTGCTCGCGGTCCCACGGACAGCCGTCGGGCGCGCGCAGACGAGCGGCGAGCCGCAGGACCCTGGCCAGGGCGTCGAGGGTGGTGGACTCGCGCAGGGCGGCGGTGGTGCCGCTCGCGCGCGCGAGGTCCTTCGATTCGGCCGCGTCGGCGTACGCGATCGGATCGACCACGCCCGCTTCCGCGAAACCGGCGAGCCGCAGCCGGCAGGCGTCGCACCGACCGCAGGCGAGCACGCGGCGGGCGCCGTTCGCCCCACCTTCGATCCACGGGTCGTAGCAGGTGTGCGTCAGACCGAGGTCGACGTCGAGCTCGGCCGCGCGGCGCACGATGTCCGCCTTCGACAGCTCCATGAGCGGCGCGTGGACCCGGAAGCGCGCGCCGCCCTCGGTCCCGGCCGCCGTGGCCAGCGCGGCGAGGGCTTCGAAGGCGCCGAGGAACGCCGGCCGGCAGTCGGGGTAGCCGGAGTAGTCGACGGCGTTCACCCCCACGAACAGGTCGGTCGCGCCCAGGACCTCGGCCCAGCCCAGCGCCACCGACAGGAAGACGGTGTTGCGCGCGGGCACGTAGGTGATCGGGACGCCCGCGCCGATCTCCGCGTCCGGCCGGTCGGTCGGCACGTCGATCGAGCCCGTCAGCGCCGAACCGCCGAGGGCCGACAGGTCGACGCGCACGGTGCGGTGGTCGACGGCTCCCTGGGCGCGCGCGACCCGCTCGGCCGCCTCGAGCTCGACCGCGTGCCGCTGCCCGTAGTCGAACGAAAGGGCCCTCGGCGCGAATCCGGCCGCCCGCGCCTCCGCCAGCACCACGGCGGAGTCCATGCCGCCCGAGACGAGGCAGACGGCGGGCGGGCGAGTTTCGTGATCCATGGGGATGGCCGGCGGGGCCGGTGTGTGAGAGTAGCGCGGCGCGACGCGGACCAGAGGCCCTTCCCTTGTCCGCACTCGCGCAGCGACCTAGGTTCCGCCGGCGCCGCGCCCCGCCGACGCACCTTCCCGACCCCGCTCCACCCGCCGTCGCCACGGCCCCACCCCGCCCCATGACCGTCACCAAAGAAGCCGTTCTCGACGCCCTGCGCGGTGTCATCGATCCCGACCTCGGCCGCGACATCGTGTCGCTCGGCTTCATCACGAAGAACGCCGTGTGCGACGGGGCCGTCAGCGTGACGATCAACCTGACCACGCCCGCCTGCCCGGTGAAGGACCAGCTGCGCGAACAGGCGCGCGGTCTGATCGCCGCTCTGCCCGGTGTGACCGACGTGAACGTCGAGATGACCGCCGAGGTGCGCGGTCAGGCCGAGCCGCGCCAGATCGCACCGCACGTCAAGCACGTGGTCGCCGTGAGCTCGGGCAAGGGCGGCGTCGGCAAGAGCACCGCGACCGTCAACCTGGCGGTCGCGCTCGCTCGGACGGGAGCGCGCGTCGGCATCATGGACTGCGACGTGTACGGGCCCGACATCCCGATGATGATGGGGCTCAAGGGCGAGCCGGAGACGACGGCCGAGCGCAAGCTGATCCCCAAGGAACGCCACGGCATCAAGACCATGTCGATCGGCTACCTGCTCGCCGACGAGAAGCCTGTCGTGTGGCGCGGCCCGATGGTGCACAAGCTGATCGAGCAGTTCCTGTCCGACGTCGAGTGGGGCGAGCTCGACTACCTGCTCGTGGACATGCCGCCCGGCACCGGTGACGCGCAACTGTCCCTGGCGCAGATCGTGCCGCTGTCGGGCGCCGTGCTGGTGACCACGCCCCAGGCCGTCTCGACCTTCGACGTGGGCAAGGCGATCGGCATGTTCAAGCAGGTCAACGTCGAGATCCTGGGCGTGATCGAGAACATGAGCTCGTTCGTCGTGCGCGGTCGCGTCGAACGCGCTGGCGCCCCCGCGAGCGACACGACGGTGAAGGTCGACACGGGCCTGGGCATCGTCTCGTGCCCGGTGCAGGAGGACGGCTCGTTCGAGGTGCTGCTCGACGTGTTCGGCAAGGGCGGCGCGGACGCGCTCAGCAAGCGCCACGGCTTCCCGGTCATCGGTCGCATCCCGCTCAACCCGGTCGTGCGCGTGGGCGGCGACGCGGGCGACCCGGTCACCTGGAGCGACCCCGACACCCTCGAGGCGCGCGCGTTCACCGAGTGCGCCGGCAAGCTCGCGCAGCGTCTCGCCATCCGCGAGCACGCGGCGCTGCCGATCCTGCAGTAGCGTCGGTACGGTGTCAGGCACACATGTGCGGCCGGCCGCGCCACGTCGCTGCGATTCGCAGCGACGATGGCGGCCGGCCGCACATGTGTGCCTGACACCGTACCGACGCTACTCGCACCACCCCACCGCCGCATCCAGCGCCTCGAGGATCCCGTTCTGCTCGACGTCGTCGGGCGTGGCGAAGCCGTGGTCCGCATCGGGATACCGCCGCACCGTGACGTCCGTCCGCCCGCGTCGCAGCAGTTCGACGACCACGTGGTCGAACGACTCGATCGGTACCGCTCGGTCGGTCGTGCCCTGGGCCAGGTAGATCGCGGCCTGCGCGTCGACGAGCGACTCGGCCGGGGTGCGCCGACCGTACGAGGACCAGCGCCTGTAGGCGTGCCCGTAGAACAGGTCGTCGACCGAATCGGGCTTCGCCATGATCGCGCGGTAGTCGTCGAAGAGCTTCTGCACCTCCTCCTCGACCTCCGTCTCGGTGAGGCCCTCCGCGCGCAGGTCGTGGCGCAGCAGCATCACCAGCTCGGCCCACTGACAGCCACCGGCTCCGGCGAGCACGGCCACGTGGGTCACTTCGTCGCGCACCGCCGCCAGCCCGGCCGCGATGTCGCCGCCCTCGGAGTGCCCGAGCGCCAGGACGCACGATCGGTCCACCATCGGATGCTCGAGCAGCGCGTCGAGCACGAGGCACCCGTCCCCGACGCGCCCTTCCCAGGTCGAGTGTTCGTGGAACTCGCGCGACGCGCCCTCGGCGTTCCCGGAGTGCTCGGTGCCGCCCAGGAACTCGACGCCGCGCTTCTCGATCACCACCACGTGGAAGCGGTCCGAGTGCTCCGCGCCCAGGTACGCGAAGAGACCTCCGGAGAGGCCTTGGGGATAGCGCTTGAAGACGGACTGGGCGCCGGAGCCCTGGAACCAGAGCAGCAGCGGCTTGCGGGTCGTGAACGCACCGTCCGCGTCGCCGCTGACGTAGATCACCGCGCGCGAGCCGTCCGGACGCTCGATCCCGAACGCGCGCGCCCAAGCGGGCAGGCCGTCGATCTCGATGGGCTCGAGGTCGAGTCCCGTGTGGTGCTCGAACCGGACCTCCTCGATCGGAACCAGCGGACGCCAGGCGGAGTCGCCCGGTTCGGCCTCACGTTCGGCGGCGGACGGGCCGGCGCAACTCGCGAGGAGCGCGGGGACGAACAGCGGAAGGACGACGGCGAGGCGAGCGAGCGCGCGGGGGGGGCAGCTGGGCATGGGAGGGTCGCGGGACGCGGGAACGGGTGAAGAGCCGGACCCTACGCGCCGCCTGTGGCCCGTGTTGGGTGTTCGGTACGGCGTCAGGCACGAAAGTGCCACCTGCCGCCAGAGTCCCTGCGATTCGCAGGGACGCTGGCGGCAGGTGGCACTTTCGTGCCTGACGCCGTACCGAACACCCGACCGCTCAAGCGGCCAACGCGAGACCCGACGGCAGCGCGGCGTCCGCCAGGCCCTGGAGCAGCTGGTGACGCTCGATGCGCGCCAGGTGCGGGCGCAGTCCCTCGAGCGCGGCGCCCGGCACCTTGCGCTCGCGCTCGGCCGCACAGGTGCGCTCGACGCCCTCGATCAGAAGCTCGATCTCACGCGCCTCGGCCTCGAGCTCCGCCGCGAGCTGCTCCCACTGCGACGGCGCGAGCGGCCACGGCAGTCCCGCCGCGAGCCCCAGGTCACCGTGCTTCATCTGGATCCTGTGGATGCTCCGCCCCACGGTGCGCTTGCGATTCGCGAGGGAACGCACGTCCAGCGCATGGTCGTGCCCGCACTCGATCGTCGGGTCGTACACGACACGCAGTCCCGTCTCGCGCTCGAGCCGCAGCCCCATCTCGGAGTCCTCGCCACCGGCCTGCGCGAAGCCCTCGTCGAAGCCTCCCACGCGGACGATCAACTCGCGCGGCAGCGACACGTTGCCGGTGCACAGGGACAGTCCGTGGTAGTGGACGCCGGCCTGCATCAGCGGCTGGGCGAAGAGCGACGTGGTGGTCTCCAGGTACCGGCCCAGCGAGTCCGTCACGTGCTCGGGCAGGAGCGAGAAGCGCCCCACCACGGCGCGCGGCAAGGTGCTCTCGGTCTGGGCCGCGATGTGGCGCGACACCAGGTCCGCTGCCGGAACGGCGTCGTCGTTGAGGAACACGATCAGCTCGCCGCGCGCCACTTCGACGCCGCGGTTGCGCGCGGCACAGGGTCCGAGCGGATCGGTGTGCAGCACGCGCACGCACAGGTGCCCGTTGCGCGCCGCGAGATCGGTCGGAACCGGTGTGCGCGAGCCGTCGTCGACGACGATGACCTCCATGTCGAGCGGGTCGACGTCCTGGAGAGCGAGGCGATCGATCAACTGGCCGAGCTGTGCCCCGCGATCGCGCGTCGGCACGACGATCGACACGCGCGGCGCCGGGAGCGGACGCGCCGCGGGAGCCGCGACGGGCACGCGGCCTTCGAAGCGACGCCGCCAGGAGGCGACGGCCTCGACGTCGACGAGTCGCTCCGCCGCGATCCCGTCCGTGAACTCGTTCGGCTCGCCACCGAGCGGCAGGAAGGCGTCGATCGAGCGGCCGAGACGCGCGAGGGACGCGCCGTCGTGCAGGCCGTCGTCGAGCACCACGTCGAGGTCGACGTCGGCCGGGAACCGGCGCGCGAAGGCGGCCTCGAGCGCGGCGATCGCGTCGGGCTGCATGGGATCCGTGACGGGATCGAGGCGCAGGACGAGCGAGGCGAAGCCACCGGCGACGGCGGGCTCGATGCGCTCCATCAAGCGGTCGAGGCTCACGGGATCGTTCCAGCGCGGCCACGCGAACAGCCTCCGCTCGCTCTGGGTCGCGATCGGCAGCGGCCCACTGCCGTCGGCCAACAGCTCGTCGAAGCCGCCGAGTCCGTGCTCGTCCATCCCGTCGCGGTTGCCTTCGAGCCACCAACTCGTGCTGGCCTGTTTCAACAACTCCGCGAGCTGCTCGACGACCGCCTCGGCCCGAGCCGCGTGCACACCGCCGAGTCGACGCATGTGGCCCGGTCGGATCCGCGCCAGCTCGGCGCAGGTTCTCTCGACCACGGCCGTGGCGGTCGCGCGGGCCCGCGTCTGTTCGTCGCACGTGTCGCGACGCAGCGACTCGTTGCCCCAACGCTCGAGCAGTTCGGGATGCTTGCGCACCAGGCGCACGTAGGCGCGCGCCACCGTCCGACCGCGACGCACGAGGTAGTCGAAGTCCATGTCGTGCCGGTGCACCGCGCGCGCACGCGGGTGGTACAGAACCTGCATGCCGAACTTCTCGAGCCGCACGGCCAGATCGGTGTCCTCGCACCCGTAGTGCCGGAACGACGGATCGAACCCGCCGACCGCGCGCACCATGTCGAGGCGGACGCTGACGTTGCAGGTCCAGAACTTCCAAGCGTCGTAGCGCTGCGACGGATCGAGACTCGCGTAGTCGAAGACCACGTTCGAACGCACGAGCGCCTGGGCCAGCGCGGTCGGGAACTCGGACTCGGGCTGTTCGAACGTGCCCAGCACGGCCAAGCGGTCCTCGCCGACCAACTGCGCGGCGCGGTGTGCGGCCAGGTGCTCGGCCACGCAGTCGGGACGCGGGATCGTGTCGTCGTTGACGAACAGGACGTACTCGCCGCGCGCGACCTCGAGGCCGGTGTTGCGCGCCGCGGACAGTCCGCCGTTCTCGCGTCGCAGGTGCGTCACGGGCACGGGGAACTCGAGCCCGCGCAACAGTTCGTCGGTCCCGTCGCTCGAGCCGTCGTCCACCAGCACGATCTCGAACGTGCCGGGACGCAGCTCCTGACGGCAGAAGGCCTCGAGGCACTCGACGAGCACCTCTCGACGGTCGTAGGTGCAGATCGAGACCGACAGACGCGGGCGTTCGTTCGCGATCGGCTCGGCGGCCAACGTCACGAGACGCGCGTCGGCGCGCGCGCGCTCCCAACCGCTCGCGTAGGCCTTCGACGGAAGCGTGTAGCCGGGCTCGAGCACGTGACCGGCGCGGCCCGCGTGGACGCTGGTGCGCCAGTGGGCGAGGACCACGGGGTGGAACGCGGTGGACGGCAGGCCTTCGAACCAGCGACTGTGGGCGACGAGTCCGGCGTCCCAGGCGGGTCCGGGCGTGTCCCCCATCGCGGCCGGGCTCTGGCGCTGGACGAACTGGCCGTGCTCGTCGGTGAGCATGGAGTCGCAGGTGACGACGTCCGGCACGCCAGCGGTCGGGTTCGCGGTCAGGCGTTCGACGGCCTGGGCGAGGCGCGCGGGCAGGGACGGGCAGCCGGGCCGCTCCAGCGCGACCAACGACGTTCCGAGGGCGGCTGCCGCGGCGCGCAGATCCACGCCGACGGCCGGCGAGATCGAGTGCAGCACGCGGGCTCCGGCGAGGGTCTCGAGGCGCACGAACGCTCCGCTGCGATCGAGTACCACCACCTCCACGTCCACACCGCGTTGGGCGCGCGCGTTGGCCACGGCCGCGGCGGCGCCATCTTCTTCGCCCCTCTCGACGGGCACGATCACGCCGACACGGGTGCGCGGTGCGCTGGTTCCTTCGGCCGGAGCGAAACGCGCGAGCTCGCACAGTTCGCGGTAGATCTCGAGCGCCTCGGTCGGCACCGCGATCTCGGGCACGTCGCGTCGCATGCGGGCGTCGGGGAACTCGGCGTCGATCGCGGCGCCGACGAAGCTCGCCAGGCGTTCGAGGCCGTCGCCGGCCAGGACCTGGTCGTAGTGCAGGAACAGCCAGTCGCCGCCACTCTTCGCCTGCTCGAGGACCGCGCGGTAGGTGGCGATCCACAGCTCGAACGCGCGGGCAGCGTCGAAGTGGACGCCCGCGAGGTACGGCGCGCTTCCGACCTCGGTCACCATGCTCGTCGCCGTCGACGCCGGATGGCGGAAGACGCAGACGAGCGCCGGTGACTCGGCACCGGCGCCAGCGAGCACTTCGCTCCAGGCCGGCAGCGTGAACGAGAAGCGCGGGTCCTTGAAGCAGAACGGCGCGTGGGAGGCCGCAGCCAGGATGCGCTGAGACTGCTCGGCGGTCGCCCGCGCGCGCGCACCCGGAACGGGCACACCGAGCCAGCGCTGACCTTCACCCAGATCGGTGTCGGCCGGAAGCAGACCCGCGAGCAGATCCTCGTTCAGACCGTTGATCTCGGGCGCCTCGAAGAAGCCCTTGGGATTCGCGGCGCGCGGGGCGTGCAGCGACTCACCCATGAAGTAGCCGGCGCGCGCGAGGGCGCCGGTGACCATGCTGGTTCCGCTGCGACCGGAACCGAGGACGAGACAGTTACGCATGGTGGATCACCTCGGTGGTGTTCGACGAGGTCGGGTTCGTCGTGGTCGGTGTCGCCGCGGCGACGGAGTCGTCGGTCGTTCGTTCGAAGGCCCGCACGGCGGCGCGGGCGGTGGCCTTCTCGATCAGGTCGGGGAAACCGGTCAGTCCCGCTTCGTCGAAGCCCGCGAGCAGGCCCTCGATCCAATACACCGAGTGCAGGCGGCGCACGCACTCCTCGAGCGTGTGGGCCAGGTCGCGCACCGTCGCATCCAGTTCGCCACCCGTCGCCGCCACCCGGTCGAGATCGATCTCGGCCAGGGTCCGTGCCGCGCTCTCGCAGAGCGGAATCGCGGGAGCGGAACGCTCGAGGTGCGTGCGCATGTGCTCGGTCGTGCGCTCGGCGAAGGGCTGGCCGACGACGAGTTCGGGGTGGTCGAAGTACAGCCGCACGTGCGCTCGAGCCACGCGGTGTTGCCGCCGGCGGAAGTCCTCGAACGAGAGTCGGTGGCGATGCGTCGCCTGGCACTCGGGACGGAAGAACAGGCGTTGGCCCGCAGCGATCAGGCGCAGGCCGATGTCCGTGTCCTCGCCGCCGCACTCGCCGTAGCCCTCGTCGAAGGCTCCGATCGCGCGCACCACCTCGGTGTCGACGCTGGCGTTGCAGGTGTAGAAGTGCCCGCCGGGGAGCTCCTCTCCGGCGACGAAGCCCGCGTACCCGAACACGAGGTTCCCATCGTCGAGCACGCGATTGAGCGCGTTGGCGAGGATGTCGTCGGGCTGGCGGAACGTGCCGAGCACCATCGCCCCGGCGCCCAGCTCGCGGTGCGCCTCGAGGTGGCGCCGGACGAGGTCGGGTGCGGGAATCGTGTCGTCGTTGACGAACAGCACGCGCGCGCCACGGGCCACGGGCAGGCCGAGGTTGCGCGCGGCGGAAGCACCGGCGCCGCGGGGCAAACGGTCGTACACGACTCGAACGTTCGTGCGGACGTGGGGCAGGACGCGCGACGTGGCGTCGCTCGAAGCGTCGTCCACCACCACGATCTCGAGCGTCCCGGGCCGCACCAGCTGGCGCGCGAAACCGGCGATGCAGTCGAGCAGGATGTCGCAGCGGTTGTGCGTGGCGAGCAGCACCGTGATCTCAGGTCGCTCGAGCGGCGTCTGCTGCGCGAGACGGTGCAGCTGGGCGTCGACGCGCACCGTGGCCACGTGTTCGGTGCTCGCTTCGAGCTCCACCTCGACCAACGCGTTCGTCACGTGACCCAGCACCCCACTCGCGCGCGCGGCCGTCCAGAGGCCGAACTCGGACGGCGCGAAGGCGGCGCGGTCGATCGTGGCGAGCAGCGGACGACGTACGCACACAGTCGCGTGCCACAGGCCCGGGAGGTCGTCGTCGCACAGGTCGAGCGCGCGCGTCTCGCGGTACGGCTCGCCCGCTGCGTTCGTGCTGGCGAGCGCGAGGTCACAGGTGACCAGGTGCAGGCTCTCGTCGGATGCGAGCGCAGCCAGCTGGGTCCGTGCGCGATCCGTCCCGTAGCAGGCCCGCGCCTCCCACACGAGCACCGCTTCGGCGTCGGTGGCCTCGAGCGCGCGCACCAGACCCAGTCCGCGCGACGGACTCGGCTCGCGCAGGACGGTGGCGCCCAACTCGGGGCCCTTGCCCTCGAGTTCGCCGGCCAACGTCTGGTCGACGAGGACGGGGGTGAGTTCACAGTCGCGTTGGGCGCGGATCTCGGTCAGAGCGCGTTCGAGGTGGGGCAGAGCCTCCTCCCGCACGAGCACGACCGCACAAGCGGTGGGGTATCGCATCGTCCTCGGTCGATCGGAGGCCCCCGCCGATTCCTTGAGGAAGGCGCGCGCGCCAGGAGCGTGGCCGGGAGGGTCGCCGGGGCCCGAGGGCGGGACGCCGACGGCCGTGACGAGCGCGAACTGCTCGGAGGCGGGCGGGGAGGACGTCTAGGGTCCCTTGAAGACTGATTTGCACTCCCCTGATGCGCGAGCGCGGCTCCGCGACCCCGATCCCGGTCCACATGGTTCCAGCCACCACCGCTCCAGTCGTCCCCGCTCCCGCCAGCGCCGCACCGTCGCTCGCGGGCCCACTGGCCGGCGCCACACTGTTCGCGCTGCTCGCGAGCGCACCGGCCCTGGCCGAGTCCGAGCGGGTGACGTGTGGCCTCAATCCGCCGCAGAGTCTGGTGGTGATCGCGGGAACCGGCGTCCTCGGCGAGGCCCTGGTGGTCGGGATCGACAACCCGCTCGGCACGCAGATTCCGGGCGCGTGCACCTTCTTGATCGCGTCACTCGCGAAGGACTCCCCCACCCCGTGCGGGACGACGGCGTTCGGACTGAGCATGCACGGCTACCACGTCCCGGGCGAGTTGGTGGTGTCGCTCGACCCGCTCGACCTCGTCGGCATCTGGAGCGGCGCACCGTGGGCCGGACCGGGAACGCCGAGCACGGTCCAACTGCTGCCCCCCGACGATCCGGCGCTGGTCGGACTGCGCATCGACCTGCAGGGCCTCGTGATCGATCCGTCCGGCGCGGGCGCAGTCGTGGTCGGCGCGACGGAAGCGCTGCGGGTCACGCTGGAGGCCGCGTCGAGCCCGTTCGCTCCGCGCTTCGAGGACCTCGAAATCGGCGCGCGCGAACTCGAGTTGGACGTGAGCGGTTCACCCACCCTCGGCGCGCCCGCGCTGTCCGAGAGCTGGAGCCACGAGGACCCGTCGCCCCTGACCGCGTTCGCGGCCGCGTCCGCCGTCCAGTTGGTGGATGCGAACGGAGCGCCCGTCGCCGAGGCCAGCGGGCGGCACACGTCGATCGTCGGCGCGCGGCGCATCGTGGCCTCGATGGAGGCCACGGCCGTGGCCTCGAGTGCGCTCTTCGACCACAGCGCGCGGGCGCGGTCGGAGCTGTGGGTCGAGTTCCGACTCGTCGAACGGGTGCGCGCCACGCTCGCCATCGAGGCCTGCGCGAAGTCTGGCCTGTCCCAGGGCTACGCGATGCTGCTCGGCGACGGCAGCCAACTGTTCAACGCGACCGCGACCGACGGCGCGACGAAGGATGCCGCCTGGAAGGGTTGGCTCGAGCCCTGCGCGTACCTCTTGATCGCGGGCAACCACAGCCTCGTCCAGATGCAGGACGGAACGTCCGACGGTTCGCTCGAGCTGGAACTGCGCCTGCTCCACGCCGCCGATGCGAACGCGGACGGCACCGTGGACGCGGCGGACCGGGCGACGTTCGCGCTCGAGTTCGCCCTGGGCACGCCGTGCGCCGACATGGACGGCGACGGCGCGGTGGATGCCGCCGACCAAGCCCTGTTCGACCTCGCGTGGGCGGATGGGGCGGGGTGACGCGGGGCTTCGTCGGGGAACGGTGACGACGAGCGCTGCGACGCGGGGCTCCACTGGCGTCCACACGGGCTAAGATCGGCGCCCGCCTGGGGCACCCGATCTTCGGAGCACCGCCATCGCATCTGCACTTCCTCCGCACACGGACGTCGCCGTCGAAAGCACCGACTCGCCGAGACTGCACCGACGCTCGCTGTGGAGCACTCGGCCGCGCGAGATACGGACGCGAGCGACCGCCTTCGTCCTGGCCTGGTCGCTGAGCTGGCCCGTCCACGCGCTCGGACTGCTCTACGTACGCGCCGCGTCGTTCTGGGGCTCGTCCTCGAGCACGCTCCGATCGTGGATCGACGTGCTGCTCGTCGCCGGAGCCGTCAAGGCGGCTGTGGGAATCGTCCATTTCCGCTGCTCCACGCGCGGTGGACAGCGGGCTGCTCGCCGATCCCTCGTGGTCCTCGTCGCACTTCAGAGCGCGTTCGCAGTCTTCTGGGTGCTCGCCTTCGCGGGGCTCCTGCCCGGGACCGACGCCGCGGAACTCGGTCTGTGGTTCGTTCCCGCGTCGTCGATCGCGATTCTCGGGATCGCGCTGCGCGGGCTCCGCAACGAGGAACGCGCACGATGAACTCTGACCGAAGACTGTCGCAGCGCCACCGCGCGACAGGTGTCCCGCGCGACCGCCGCGCGCTGGCCGGACTCGTCGCCGCGGTGCTCGGACTCGTGCCCCTGCGCATCTCGGTCATGGCGACGGTCACGACGTTCGTCGCGCCCCACTGGGGACCTCGCGTCGAGCCTTCGAGTTCGCCGCTGGCCACATCCGTCCTGATCGTCTCCGCCACTGTCGCCGCCCTACTCGGGCTCGTCGCGATCGTGGCGCTGTTCGGCCAATACCTCGCGCACCTTCTGAACGGTGCAACCGTCAGGAGGCGCCTCGCGACGCTCGGCTCTTGGCTCGCGCTCGGCCACATGCTCGCGTTCGGGTCGGTTCTGGCGACCGCGCCGCTCGCACTCGAGTACGCCGTGGACCTGTGGTGGTTCCTCGCCCTCGGCCTGTCGCTCGGACAGTTGCTCCTGGCCCGCTTCGCGCGCGAACAGCGAAGTGCGAGCGTCGCGGACAACGCTTGAGCTTCGAACCACCGACGCGCTCAGGCGAACGGGTGCTCCCCCACCTCGCCCGGCTCGCGCGCCTCGAAGTCGAAGATGGCGCGGGTGCGCTTGAACTTCTTCGTCACCTCCGCCATCAGGCCGATCGTCCAGTGGCACTGGCACCAGTCGGTCGAACAGGCCGAGGGCTTGGTGCGGATCTGGAAGTCGTCGTCCCAGATCGAGCCCATCTTCTCCTGGGCGAACGGGCAGTTCAGCACCTGGCCGGTGACCGGGTGCACCTCGAGTGCGTCCTGCCCCGCGTGGCACGCGACGCCGCGCGACGGAGCGCCCGACATGTAGTGGTGCACGAGCGGGCGGTCGGCGAAGAACTCCTCGATGCGCGCGTGGTCGGCCTCGGTGTAGGCGTCGGGATAGCTCTTGCCCTCGAACTCGCCCTTGAAAACGTTGCACGTCATCGCGATGCCGTGCTGACGCGCGATGTAGCGGTAGACGGGGAAGAGCTCGAACTGGCCGGGCGTGAGGATGAAGTTGATCACCACCGATCCACCGTTGTCGACGACCCAGCGGCAGCGCGACAGGAACAGGTCGAGGTCGCGGTCGTGGTCCTTGAACTCGCTCGGGTGCAGGCTCGCGGTCAGGCCGAGCTTGCCAATGTCGACACCCTCGGCCAGCTTCTCGATCGGGCGCGAGAGGTTCGTCGGGAACCAGAAGCCCTTCACGTTCTCGCGCGCGGACAGGCGGCGCAGCGTCTCCCAGAACGGCTTGACGGTCAGTGGCTCGCCCTCGGTGCCGATCGCCAGGTAGAGCGGGCGCGGAATGGTCGCGATGCGATCGACGGTGCGGTTCCAGTGGACGACCGCCTTGTCCTCGGTGGCTCCGTCGCGCCCGTCGTGGTCGAGGTAGCAGTAGGTGCAGCGGTAGTTGCACAGGGTCGTCGGGCAGTTGCTCGAGACCAGGAGCGGCACGTCCGACGGCTCCTTGAACAGGAACGCGTGGCCGGGGCGGGCCGCGACGCCCGTGCTGCTCGAGGGCGCCTCGGGTGCGGGAGCCGTGGGCGCGGACGCCGCCACCGCGCGCTCGCCGAAGAGCTCGAAAGGCGTGACGCGCAGGCCTCCGGCGAGGGTGCTGCGGGCCGCGCTGGGTGCGGAATTCGTCGAACGGGAGGTCTGCGGATCCATCCCCCGTCCATCGGCGCAGGGCGGTTCCAGCGTCCACAGCGGCTCCGAAGAGGTCCCGGGCGCGGGAGCCCACGCTGCGAACCTGACTACTTCAGGTGGTCGTACACGCGATCCACCTCGTCCGGGCTGCCCAGCACGATCGGGACGCGCTGGTGCAGTTCGGTCGGCCGGATGTCCATCGCGCGCTGGTCGCCCGACAGCGCCTTGCCGCCGGCCTGCTCGACCAGCATCGCCATCGGGTTGACTTCGTACAGGAGCCGCAGCTTGCCGTTCGGGGACGACTCGGTCGGCGGGTAGAGGAACACCCCGCCCTTGAGCAACGTGCGGTGCACGTCGGCGACCATCGCACCGATGTAGCGGCTCGAGTAGCCGTTGCTCTGGGCCCAGTCGAGGTAGTCGCGGTAGCCCTGGGGCATCGAACGGCGATTGCCCTCGTTGAGCGAGTAGATCTTGCCGGTGGCCGGAATCTGGAGGTCGGCCTTCACGCGGAAGAACGTGCCCACGTTCGGATCGAGCTCGAAGACGTGCACGCCGTCACCCGCGGTGTAGACGAAGACCGTCGACGACCCGTACAGCACGTAGCCGGCTGCCACTTGCTGGGTTCCCGGCTGCAGCACCGAGTTCACCGGATCGTCCGCGCGCCGGTCGTGGCGCAGCACCGAGAAGATCGTCCCCACCGCGCCGCAGGTGTCCAGGTTGGACGAGCCGTCGAGCGGGTCGAAGAGCACGTTGTAGCGGCGCTCGCCGTCGGTCTGCAGACGCAGCGCGTGCACGTCCTCCTCCTCCTCCGAACCGAGGATCGCGACCGGCTCCTTCTCGCCCACGTTGTGCCGCATGATGCGGTCGGCGATCACGTCGAGCTTCTGCTGGACCTCGCCCTGGACGTTCTCGGACTCGAGCGCACCGAGCACGCCCTCGAGCCGCGCGCGGCGGATCTTGGCGGCGATCATCTTCGCCGAGACGGAGACCGAGATCAGGATCCAACTCAAGGCGCCCGTCGCTTCGGGGTGCTTGCGCTGGTGATCGACGAGGTGGCTCTGGAAGGTGACGACGTCCTTGGAGGTGGTCATCGAAGTGGCGGACGTTCGGGGGGAGGTGTGATGGGTGCGGACGGACAGCGCGCTGCCGCCGACGGTTCAGAGCGCCTTGACGGACGCCAGGATGGAGCGCGTCGCGTGGCTCTTGTTGAGCGTGTAGAAGTGCAGGCCGGGAGCGCCGGCCGCGATGAGCGCGCGGCACTGGAGCGTCGCGTGCTCGATCCCGGTCGCCATGACGGCGGCGGCGTCGTCGCGGATCGGGTCCAGACGCACCCGCAGTTCCTCGGGAATCCGGGCGCCGCACATGGAGGTGAAGCGCTCGATCTGGGCCACGTTCGTGATCGGCATGATGCCCGGGATCACGGGCACGTCGATGCCGGCGGCCCGGATGCGATCGACGAACGCGAAGTAGTCGGCGTTGTCGAAGAAGAGCTGGGTGACCAGGAAATCGACACCCTGCTCGACCTTGTGCTTCAGCCAGCGGACGTCGGACTCGAGCGAGATCGCCTCGGGGTGCCGCTCCGGATAGCAGGCGCCGCCGAGGCACAGGTCGAACTCGCCGCGCAGGTGCTCGACCAGTTGGCTGGCGTTCGCGAAGCCGCCGTCGACGGCGCTGAACCGCGTCTCGCCCTGGGGCGGATCGCCGCGCAGGGCCAGCACGTTCTCGACGCCGGCGTCGACCAGTTCGCGCACGATCTCGGTCAACTCGACGGCGGTGTGCCCGACGCAGGTCAGGTGCGCCATGGCGGTCAGACCGAGTTCCGTGTGGATGCGCCGCACGCACTCGAGCGTGCGCTCGCGCGTGCTCCCGCCTGCGCCGTAGGTCACGGACACGTAGCCGGGAGACAGCGCGCCCTTCAACTCGGCGACGGTCTCCATCAGCTTCTCCGCGGCCTTGTCGGTCTTCGGCGGGAAGAACTCGAAGGAGAACACGGGCTCCTTCTGGGCGAACAGTTCCTTGATCTTCACGGCGTCGGGATCAGGCGCGGGAGTCGCGTCGTTTCGGGGGGGCGTCCTCGAGGATCGCCTCGAAGCGTGTGCGGTAGGCGGCGGGAATCTCGAGCGGCTCGAGGGAGTCCAGCTCGACGCAGACGGTGGTCATGCGCGCATCCACGCAGACCTGGTCGTCCACGCGGTACTCGTAGCGCAGGCCGAGCGAACTGCGGCCGAGCTTGAAGCAGGTGATGCGGACGAGCGGCCGATCGCCGAAGCGCAGCGGCCGCACGAAGTCCACGTCGGCGTGCACGAGCGGGAAGCCGATGCGCTTCTCCTGCAGGAGGTGGTAGTAGCGCTCCCCCACGTGCAGTTGCCACAGCTCCTCGAACGCTTCGTGGATGAAGTCGTAGATCTTGGGGAAGTAGGCGATCCCCGCCGGATCCACGTGGCCGAAGCGCACGTTCTGCTGACACTCGAAGATCTTGCCCATGTGCGTGCGCGTCTCAGACGCTCCCTTGGAAGCGTTCGGGCCAGGCCTCGCGACAGGTCACGACGGTGATCTCGGCCAGTTGCTCGAGGATCTCGCGACCCTTCTCCGCCGAAGCGGCCGCGGGCTCGCCGCAGTAGGCCTGGTCTGCGCCGAGTTCGCGGAAGGACTTCACGCCGGACTGGATGCCGGCGACCAGACCGACCTCGCGACCGGGCAACGCCGCCATCACGTCGGTCCGCACTCGATCCGGATCGGTGGCCAGCACGATCGACGTCTCGTAGTCACCCGCGTGGCACTCGCCGGTCGCGAACTCCGCGCCCAGGGTCGAGGTCCATCGACGGCGCAGCTGGTCGGCGAGGATCAGGTGCGCCTTGTTCTTCGTGATCGCGCCGTGGTCGAGGACGACGCCGCGCAGGACCTTCACCTGCTCCGGCTCGAGGTGCGCGTTCGTCATGCAGATGCGGCGCACGCCCTGTTCCTCGAGCGACTTCACGATGTCGTCGATCATCGACCACAGGGTTCCCGGGCGCAGGCTGACGCGCCCTTCGAAGCCCTCGGTGAAGAACGTCACGCCGTACGACAGGGGCGGCAGCACGAGCGCGGGGACACCGGCCGCCACCAACCGGCGCGCGGCGGCCTCGGCCTGGGCGCTCGAGATGACCACGTCCACGTCGAGCGGCAGGTGCGGCCCGTGCGGCTCGGTCGCGCCGGTCGGCAACAGGCAGATCGGGTCCGCGGCGAACAGCTCGCGGGCCTCGGGCCAGGTCAGGTCCACGAGCCGGTGGCGCGCGAGAGGCTGGGCGCCGCTCATGCCTGCACCTCGCCGCGCTCGACGCGCGCACGCATCACCTTCCGATCCACCTTGCCGCGGTCGTTCTTGGGCAGGTCGTCCACCCACTCGAACCAACGCGGGTACTTGTGCGGAGCGAGCGTCGTCTTGACGTGCGTCACGAGCTCGGCCGCGAGAGCCTCGTCGCCGCGAACGCCGCTCGCCGGCACGACGAACGCCTGGGGCTTGACGAGGCCGCCGGCGTCCTCGCGCGCGACGATGCAGACCTCGTCGACGGCCGCGTGCGACAACAGCGCGTTCTCGATCTCCAGCGGCGAGACGAAGATGCCCGAGACCTTGAGCAGGTCGTCCGAGCGCCCCTCGTACGTGTAGTAGCCGTCGGCGTCGCGCTTGAACACGTCGGCCGACACGCACCACGCGCCCTGGAACGTCTCGTTGCTGGCCTGCTTGTTCGCCCAGTAGCACAGGGCCGTCGAACCGCCGCGCACGGCCAGTCGTCCGGGCTCGCCGTCGGGGACCGGAGCGCCCGTGTCGTCGACGATGCGCGCCTCGTAGCCCTCGACGACGCGGCCGAGGCTGCCGGGCTTCACGTCGCCGGGGTGGTTCGAGATGTAGATGTGGAACATCTCGGCCGAACCGATCCCGTCGAGGATCTCGGTGCCGGTCCGTTCCATCCAGGCCTTCGCGAGCGCTTCGGGCAGCGCCTCGCCGGCCGACAGCACGAGGCGCAGGCTCGAGAGATCGGCCGTCGCGATGCGCTCGTGGCGCAGCATCGCGTTGATCATCGTCGGCACCGAGGTCAGCACCGTCGGCCGGTGGCGTTCGATCGCGTCGAACAGGGCGTCGGGCGTCGAGCGCTCGGGGAACAGACCCGCGCGGCCGCCGAAGCGCAGCGGGAACATCAGGTTCGTGCCCGTGGCGTAGCCGAAGAACAGCTTCGGCACGCCGACACACACGTCGTCCGGTCCGTAGCCGACCACGTTCTTGGCGTAGGTCTCGGTCGAGTAGGCGTAGTCGCGCTGGACGTGCACACAGCCCTTGGGCCGACCGGTCGAGCCGCTGGTGAACAGCCACCCCGCCAGGTCGTCGGGTCCGGTGGCCGCCGTGCGAGCCGCGGGCGACGACGGGTCCTCGGCCGCCAGAGCGCTCGTCGCGTCGATGTGTCCGGGTGCGGCGCCGGCCGCTCCCCCGACGACGATCAGGTGCTCGCACGACTCGCTCCGGGCGAACGCCGGCGCCATCTGTTCCAACGTCTCGGCGTGCACGATCGCCACGCGGCAGTTCACGTAGTCGAGGTACTCGGCGTAGCTCTCCTCCTTCAGCAGCGGCGACACCATCGCGAAGGCCGCACCGGCGCGCAGGACGCCGAAGAAGGCGTCGGAGTAGGCGAAACCGTCGGGCAAGCAGATCAGGACGCGCTCCTCGCGCCGAACGCCGAGCCTTCGCAACAGGGCCGCCATCCGCTTCGAACCGTCGATCAGCTGGGCGTAGGTGCGCGACTCGCCGTGCACCTCGAGCGCCACGCGGTCGGGGCCGTGGGTCGCGGCCGGCTCGTCGAGGTAGTACTCGGCGAGGTTGAAGCGCTCGGGCAGTGCGAGGTCGAGCTCGCCGCTCGCGTCCAGTCGAATCTCAGACACGGGCGCCCCCCGCGACGGTCTCGAGCGCGGCGCGCAGTTCACGCGCCGTGCGGTAGCGCCGGTTCGCGTCGGCGTAGAGCCCGCGGCGCACGACCTCTTCGAACGCGCCGCGGCTCGCGAGCTTCGGGGCACGCTGGGCGAACGTCGGCGGCTCGGGTGCGAGCTTGGACTGGAAGACCTCGAGGAACGAGCGACCCGCGAAGGGCTGCACGCCGGTCGCCAGTTCGAACAGGAGCGTGCAGACGTTGTAGATGTCCGACGCCGGGCCAGGCGCCTCGCCGCCGAACTGCTCGATCGGCGCGTAGTACGGCGTCCCGATCAGCGCGGTGCGTTCACCGAGATCCTTGGCCGTCCACAAGCTCGGCGTCGTGCCGCCGTCGACGAGCATCACGTTCGGTCCGTCGACGTAGACCGAGGTGGGCTTCACGTCGCCGTGGACGAGCCCCGCGGCGTGCAGGTCCTCGAGGCCACGCGCCAGAGCCAGTCCGATCTCGACGACGCGCGCGGGCGCGAGCGGTTCGCCGGCGGCTTCGTCCAAGAACTGCCGCAGCGACCGCCCGGTGGCGAGGTCGGTCACGACGAACGCGTTCGGTCCCTCGACGACGACGGCGCGCACGCGGGCGACGCGTTCGCTGCGCAGCGCCATCCAGGGCTCGAACGTGGCGGCGAAGGCGCGCGCCTGGTCCTCGCCCTCGAACAGGCCGGCCGAGAACGACTGGACCTCGCACGGCTCGTCGCGTTCGCGATCGTGGGCCTCGAAGGCCACCGAGAGGCCGCCCTGACGCCAGGGCGACTTCAACTCGAAGCGGTCGGCGACGACGCGCCCGGGGGCGAGCGCGTCCGCGAAGGGGGCGGGTTCGGTCATGGCGATCGGAAGGGGGAAGGCCGACCATCCTATCGCCGGCGCGGGCGGAACCGACCCGCGGCGGCCCGCCCAGCGGTCAACGCGGAGGCTGAGCCCCGTTCGCGAGCACGAGCTTGCCGAGGATCAGGCGCTGGATCTCGGTCGCGCCCTCGTAGATCCGCAGGGCCCGGACCTCGCGGTACAAGGACTCGACGATCTGCCCGCGCTTCACACCCAGCCCGCCGTGGTGCTGGACCGCGCGATCGCAGATCCAGCCCGCGGTCTCGGTCGCGACGAGTTTCGCGCGCGCCACCGAGCGGGCCACGTCGGGCGCCCGTCGGTCCGAAGCGAGCGCGGCCTCGTCGACCAGCAGCTGGGCCGCACGCAGCCGCGCGTCCATCTCGGCCAGGTCGAAGCGCAGACCCTGGTTCGCACCGAGCGGACGCCCGAACTGCTGCCGCGCGCCGAGGTGCTGGACCGATTCGTCGAGTGCGCGCCGCGCGAAGCCGTTGGCCGCCGCACCGACCGTGGTTCGAAAGCGCGCGAGCGTGCGCAGCGCCAGATCCAGCCCCTCCCCCACTTCACCGAGTCGCAGGTCGTCGCTGACCTCGACGCCATCGAAACGCACCTCGCCGATCGGGTGCGGCGCGATGACCTCGAAAGGAAGGGTGGTGAGTCCGTTGCAGGATGCGGGCACGAAGAACATCGTCAGACCGCCCGGCGTGCGGTCGCCGGGTTCGCCGGACGTGCGTGCCAGCACGCAGTAGAAATCCGCGATCCCCGCGTTCGAGATGAAGGTCTTGAGGCCGTCGAGTCGCCAGCCGGCTCCGTCGCGCGTGGCGCCTGTCGCGATCTCGTCGAGGTTCGACCCGGCGCCCGGTTCGGTCAGTCCGTAGGCCGCGATCTGGCGACCGGCCACCACGTCCGCGCACACGGCGTCGGCGAACGGACCGCGCCCCCCCATCTGCAGCGGGTACGAACCGAGGCCCTGCATCACGAACATCAGGTCGAGCAGTCCGTCGCCATAGGCAAGCTCGTCGCGCAGCGCGCACATGGCGCGCACCGACGGCTCGTCGTCCGAGCAGAGTCCCGATGTCGCGTGTCCGCCGCGGGCCGCTGCGACCGCATAGCCGAGCAGGTCGGCATCGGCGAGCGCGGTCGACGCCGCGCGCGCACGCAGCTCCTCGCCGGCGGACTCGGGCGGCGCCGCGTAGCCCTGCCACAGTTCGCGCGCGCGCTCGCGCAGCGTCCCGACCAGCTCGGCGCTCATCGTCGGCTCTCCTTCGACGAGCGCGTCGGCACGACTCCGACGCCCCGTCCGAAGTCGGGCGCCCGCTTCTCCATCGCCGCGTCGAATCCCTCGCGGTAGTCGGGGTGCTTCATGCACTCGGCCTGGATCCAGCCTTCGGCCTGCATCGCCTCGCGCAGCGACATGTGCGCCTCGGCGTTGAGCATGCGCTTGGTGACGGCGAGTCCGAAACTCGGCCCCGCGCCCAGGCGCCGCGCGTACTCGAGCGCCTCGCTGTACAGGTCGTCGTTCGGAACGACCTTGTTGTAGAGCCCGATGCGCTCGGCCTCGGTGGCCGAGATGAACTCCCCCCCCATCAAGAGTTCGGAAGCGCGGCCCAGACCGACGATGCGCGGCAGCAGCCAGGCCGCGCCCATGTCGGCGCCGCACAGCCCGACCTTCACGAACAGGAACGCGATCTTCGCCGACTCGGCCGCCACGCGCACGTCGGCCGCGGCCGCCATGACCGCGCCCGCGCCGCAGGTGGTTCCGTTCAGCCCCGCGACCACTGGCTTCTCGAGCAATCGGATGTTCTCGATCAGATCGCAGGTCATGCGCGTGAACGCGAACAGGTCCGCCTCGGGCACGTCGAACAACCGGCCGATGATGTCCTTCACGTCCCCGCCCGAGCAGAAGGCGCGCCCGGTGCCGGTCAGAAGCACGGAGCGCACGTCGTCGCGCGTGCGCAGGTGGACGAAGAAGTCGGTCAGTTCGCGGTAGCTCTCGAACGTCAGCGCGTTGAGTCGATCGGGGCGATCGAGGCGCACGACGCCGACGTGGCCGTCGAGCTCGAAGTGGAACGTGGTGGGCTGCATGGGTGGTTCGAGAGTGGTGTGCGGTTCAGTCGGGCAGGACGGCGGTGCCCTCGATCTCGACGAGCGCGCCCTCCTCGAGCAGGTCGGCCACCTGGACCAACGCCATGGCCGGGAAGTGCCGCCCGAGGACGTCGCGGTAGATCGTGCCGATGGCCTTCAGGTCGGCCAGGTAGTCGCGCTTGTCGCTGACGTAGATCGTGAGGCGCACCAGGTGCCACGGTTCGCCGCCGGCCGCCTCGACGACCGCGCGCACGTTCTCGAGCGCCTGGCGGAACTGGGCCTGGAAGTCGCCGCGGCCGACGAGGCGCTGCTGTTCGTCCCACGCGATCTGGCCGGCGACCCAGACCGTTCGACCGCCGTGACTCACCATGCCGTTCGAGTAGCCCTTGGCCGGTGCCCAGCCCTCGGGTTGAACGGGTTCGATGTGGGGCTTGTCGGAGGGTGTGCTCATGGGGTTCGATCGATCGCGGGGTCGGGCGGGCGCGCTGGGCCGCCGTCGAGGACGACCACCCTAGCGCCCGGACCCGGCGACTCGACCAAGGCGCGCTCGAACAGCTCGGCGGTCGTCCCGGCGATCTGTTCGGGCTCGACCAGCGCGCCACCGGGATTGCGGCTCGCGAAGAGCGCGCGGGCCGCGTCGATGTGAAGCCCTGCGTCCGCGGCCAGTGCCGCGCTGGCGCGCTCGAGCATCTCGCCGCGCACGTAGTACGGACAGAGGACCGCCACGCCGACGCCGCGCGGTGCGAGCTCGAGGGCGGCCGCGCGCGACCAGCCGAGCAGCGCGTGCTTCGCGACGGAGTAGGCCGCGATGCCGTCGAACGCGCGCAGGGCCGCCGCCGACGCAGTCTGCACGACGAGGCCGCGACCACGCGCGACGAGGCCCGGCAGGAACGCCTCCGCCACGCGCACCGCGCCAAGGAAGCAGACGTCGAGCATGCGGTCGTAGACGTCGTGACCGTCCTCGTCGACCGGAGCGTCGAGCACGCCGTGCACCTCGACCGCGCCGGCGTTCGAGACCACGAGGTCGATCCGTCGCCCGCTCTCGGCGGCGACGCGTTCCGCGCTGGCGACGAGGGCGACGACGTCGTCCGCGCGCGTCACGTCGCAGGACTGGGCGACCACCGGCGGCCCGCCGGGCCGCTCTCCGAGCTCGCGCGCCGCGCGGTCGAGACGGGCGCCGTCACGGCCCGCGAGGACCAGGGCCGAGCCACGCGCCGCGAGCTCGCGCGCCACGGCGAGGCCGATTCCGCTGCCACCTCCGGTGACGACGGCCAGTGAGCGTGCGAACGGATCGGCCATGGGACGGGCGATGCTACGCCAGGCGCTGGTGGGCCCGGGCCTGTGGAGCGGACCGCGCGCGATCGTGGAACGGCAGCGGGGACCCTCGGCCACTGGCCGTTCCGGCACCGCGGTCGCCCGGCTGCTCCCGCGCGGACCCGTGCGAGCTACTCTTGGGGCGTGAAGGGCGACGACGAAGAGGCTGCGGGAGCCGGCGACGAGGAGTTCCTCGAGGAACTCGGAGCTCGGCGCCGCCGCGGCGAGTCCTCCGTCCCCGACAGCGCGGCCCTGGTCGAGGACGCCTACCTCGAACTGCGCTCGCTCGCCGAACGCCTGCTCGCGAGCGAACGCGCCGACCACACGCTGCAACCCACCGCCCTCGTCCACGAGGCCTGGCTGCGCATCGGCGACGACGACCGCTGGAACGACCGCACCCACTTCTTCGCCACGGCCGCGCGCGCCATGCGTCGCGTGCTCGTCGACCACGCGCGCGGCAAGGGACGGGCCAAGCGCGGCGGCAACTGGAAGCGCGTCGACCTGGACTCGGCCGACGCCCCGGGTCCCGGCGCCGAACTCGCGGCCGATCGAGGCGTCGACCTGGTCGCTCTCGACCACGCGCTGGAGGAACTCGAACAGCTCTCGCCGCGCCAGGCCCGCGTGGTGGAGCTGCGCTTCTTCGCCGGCCTCGAGATGGACGTGGTGGCCCAGGTCCTCGACGTCTCCCCGGCCACCGTGGCCCGCGACTGGCGCTTCGCCCGCGCCTGGATGGCCCGCGCCCTCGAAGGCTCCTGACCCGGCGGCCTCGTCGGCGGCGGCCCGGCGGCGCAACCTGCGAGAATCGTGACGGACGGCGGCCGCGCCCGTCGCTTCCGCCGTTGGACGGTCCCCGGACCTCGGCCCGCCCCCCCGCTCCGCTTCGATCGCCGCGCCCCACGACCGCCCTCGATGCCCCAGCCCAACGACCCCGACCTGTTCGCTCGCGCCCAGGTGCTGTTCGACAAGGTCTGCGACCTGCCGCCGCACGACCGCGAGGCCGCGCTGGCCGTCGCCGATCGGGACACGTCGCGCATCGTGCGCGAGCTCTTGGCGGCGGACTCGGTGCACGGCGCCGACCTCGAACGCGCGCCGCTGTCGTTCCTCGACGCGCCGCCCCAGTCGACGCGGATCCCCGAGACCATCGGCCCCTACCGCGTCCTCGAACGCCTGGGCACCGGCGGAATGGGTGCGGTCTACCGCGCGCGCGGTGGCTCGCCCGAGCGCGAGGTCGCCGTGAAGGTCGTGCGCTCCGTCGCGGCGTCGAGCGACACGCTGCGCCGTTTCCGCAACGAGGCCGAGGTCCTCGCGCGCCTCGACCATCCCGCGATCGCCCGCGTGCACGAAGCGGGCACGGCCGACATCAGCGGTCACGGTGCCGAGCCCTACTTCGCGATGGAGCTGGTCGAGGGCGAGCCGCTCAACCGCTACGTGCGCGGGCACCAACTCGGTCGGGACGCCATCGTGCGTCTCGTGTGCGAAGTGGCGGACGCGGTACACCACGCGCACGAGCGCGGCATCGTGCACCGCGACCTGAAGCCCGCCAATGTTCTCGTGACCGCCGCCGGACGGCCGAAGGTGCTCGACTTCGGGTTGGCGCGTGCGATCGCGGACAGCGTCGGCGACCAGTCGCTCGAGTCGATGCACACGCGCACGGGCGACGTCCTCGGAACGCTCGGCACGATGAGTCCCGAACAGTTGTCCGGCGATTCGAGCCAGATCGACGCGCGCACGGACGTCTACGCCCTGGGCGTCATGTGCTACGAGGCGCTGTGCGGCACGCTTCCGCTCGACGTGGCGAGCCTGCCGCCGCACGAGGCCGCGCGCGTGGTGCGCGAAGTGGATCCGCCCGCGCTCGGCCTGCGCGACCGGCGCCTCGGAGGCGACCTCGAAACGGTCGTGATGAAGGCGCTCGCGAAGGAACCCGGCCGGCGCTACCGCACGGCCGCAGCCTTCTCGGCCGATCTGTTGCGCGTCCTGGCCGACGAGCCGATCGATGCGCGGCGCCCCTCGACCTGGTACCAGGCGAGCAAGTTCGCGCGCCGCAACCGCGGCTTCGTCGGTGGCGTCGTCGCGGTGTTCGTCGTGCTCGTCGGCGGGGTCGCCGTCAGTTCGTCGCTCTACTTCGAGAAGGAGAAGGAACGGTCCGCAGCCGTCGACGCGCGGAACGACGCCGATCGAGCGCTCGCCCGCGCCGAGAACGCCAAGTCCCAGGCGGATGTGGCGCGCCTGCAGGCACTCGACGCGCGGGCCGAGGCCGAGCACGAGCGCGACCGCGCCCGAGCGGCTCTGGCCTCCGAAGCCTCGGCGCGCTCCGAGGCCGAAGAGGCCCGCGCGATCGAGCGCGAAGCACGCGAACGAGCGGAACGGGCGACCCGCGTCCAGCGCGCGGTCTTCGACGAGTTCGTGTCGATCATCGCCGCCCCGACGCCGTGGACCGAGGGGCGCGACGTGCTCTTGATCGACGCCGTCGACGGGGCCGCCGATCGCGCGCGCAACGCGTTCCCCGACGACCCCGTGCTGCGCGGTCAGTTCCTCTCCGCGTTCACCGAGCTGTACACGGGACTCGGCGACTGGGAGCGCGCGCGGGAGTTCGCCGCCGAATCCCTTGCCCTCTCCCAGGACGCGCGGGTCCCCGAACTGCAGCGCGCCGAGCTCGAGGTGAACCTGGCGTCGCTCGACTCCCAACTCGGTGCTCCCGACGCGGTCGAGCGCCTCCTCGCGCTGATCGCTCGGCTGGACGAACTCGGCGCGCCCGACATCACGGTGCTGCGCGCGATCAACGACACGACGCCCGAACTGCAGCTGCGCGGGAGCATGGACGAGGCGCTGGCGCTCGCGGAACGCGGACTGGCCCTCGCCCCCGGTGTGCGCGCCGACTACCCCCACGCGTCGTTCACCGCGCGCAAGGTGCTCGGCGACGTGTACATGCGCACGGGCCGGACGGACGAGTCGCTCGAACAGCTCGAGATCGCGCTGGCCCACGCCCGCGAGGACGGACTCGGCATTCAGACCGTCCTCTGCCTCAACTCGATCGGCGCCGCCTACTTCCAGGCGCGCCGCTTCGAGGAGGCACGCGACGCGATGACCGAGGTGATCGAGCGCATGCGCGCCGACTACGGCACCGAGCACCGCTTCTACCTCACGCAGCTCGCGAACCTGGCGACGGTCGAAACGTCGCTCGGCGAGCTGGACCGGTCCGTCGGGCGCCTCGAGGAAGTGATCGCACTCGCCGAACAGCTCGAAGGTCCCACGAGCCGCAACCTGGCGATGGCGCTGTCCTCGTTGACGGAAGCACAGCGCCGCCGCGGGGAGTCGCTCGCCGCGGTCGAGGCGGGTGAGCGCTCGCTCGATCTGTTGATCGAGATCTTCGGCGAGTCGTCGCTCTTCGTCGCGAACCAGCAGATCCTGTACGGCAAGGCGCTCTGCGACGCGGAGCGCTACGACGCAGCCGTGGACGCGCTCGAGCGCGGCATCGAGTGGAAGGTGGAGAACCTGTCGCCCGAGCACCCGAGCCTGCCGGACGACCACTTGTGGCTGGCGCAGGCGGCGCTCGGCGCGCGCGACTTCGTGCGCGCCGCCGCCGCCGCCGAGACCTGCAGCACGCGCGGTCGCGCCGTGCCGAGGCCGATCTGGGGCATGATCGTGGTCTCCGACCAGTGTCGGGCCATTGCGGTGGCGCTGGCGGGCGAGCCGGAACGCGGACTCGAACTGGCCCGTGAAGCCCAGCCGTTCACGCGCTCCCACGCGGGAGGAGGCTCCTGGCTCCAACAGCGGGCCGACTTCGTGGTCGCGCTCTGCGAGGCCCTCGTGGCCACGGACGCGACCGAACGCGACGCCGCCCTCGAACGGGCCGCGCGGTCGCGCGAGGAGGCGCGCGCCGCCGAGGGTGGCGATCGACCCGCTCGCGTGGCACGGATGGCCGAACTCGAAGCGGCGGTTCGGGAGCGGATCGAGAATTCCTGACAGACGAACGGGGCGAACGTCGCTCCCAGGATCGAGGGCGTCATCCGACGTCCGGCCGGGCAGGTCCCGGAACTCCTCGAACGGTCGATCCCCATGCTCCCCATCCGATTCCTCGTCGCGTCCGCTGCTCTGACAGCGTGCCTCCCCTTCTCCACCGCCCTGGCCCAGGCGACCATCCACGTCCCCGCCCAGGCGCCGTCGATCCAGAGCGCGATCGACCAGGCCGTCTCGGGCGACACGGTGCTCGTCGCTCCCGGCACCTACACGGTCAACTCGCTGACCACGCGCGGCAAGGTGCTGCACCTGGTGTCCGAAGCTGGAGCGAGCGCGACGACGCTGACCGGCGGCGGCGCGAGCCGTGTCTTCTACATCCACGACAACGAAGGCATCGCCACGGTCGTCGAAGGGTTCACGATTCGCGACGGCAAGGCGGCGAACTCGTCCTCGGGGACCGGCTCGGGCGGCGGCGCCATTCTCATCTCGGGCGCATCCCCGCTCTTCCGCGACTGCATCGTCACCTCGAGCAACGCCGGCAACGGTGGGAGCAGCGCCGGCGCCGGCGGCCATGGCGGTGGGCTCTACGTCTCGAACGGCTCGCCCCGCTTCGAGCGCTGCATCTTCTCCCACAACTTCGCCGGAACCGGCGGCCAGGGCGCGAAGGGCGCCAACGGTGCGGACGGCACCATCCTCTCGCACCACGCCGACAACGGCGGAACGGGGAAGACCGGTGGGAACGGCGGGAACGGCGGCGCGGTGTACGTGACCGGCTCGAGCTCGGACCCGATCTTCGCCAACTGCCTGTTCACCGGCAATCGCGCCGGGAGCGGCGGCAAGGGCGGAACCGGCGGATCGGGCGGCGACGGCTACACCTTCTCCCTCGCCGCGGGTGACGGTGGCAACGGCGGCAAGGGTGGCAAGGGGGGCGACGCGGGGCACGGCACCGTGTTCGTCACCTCGGGCGCCAAGGCCCAACTCACCAGTTGCACCTTCGGCTCGAACCTGTCCGGCTACCGCGGCTCGGGCGGCAACGGCGGGTCGGCGGGCTCCGGCGAGCCGAATGGTTCGAACGGTTCCTCGGGTTCGACCGGTTCCTTCTCCACATACGCGGGCCTCTACGCCGCGAGCGGTCCGGTGGAGCTCTACAACTGCGCGCTCTGGGACCACGATTCGTACGCGCTGGCAGGTCCCCCGATCGGCCTCACCGAAGTGGCCGGGATCTACTCCGCGCTGAACTCCGCGGCGCGCACGACCATCAGCGGCACGAACTGCTTCCTGCTGCCGTCCTCGGGCATGGATGCGAGCTGGAGGCCGCTCGCGTCCGGCGCCCTGATCGACGCGGGCAACGAGACCCTGCTGCCCAACTGGACGGCGGGCGACCTCGCGGGGCACCTGCGCACCTTCGACCGTCCGGGGGTGGCGGGCATGTCGTCGCTCGACATCGGCGCCTACGAGAACACCGACGCCGAGTGGTTGCCCATGGGCTGCGGCACGAACACCGCTGGAAGCCTCACGGCCCTGTCCGGCGTGCCGACGATCGGCACCTCGTTCACGCTCGGCGTCGACGACCCGACCGGCTCCATGACGAACGGGTCGATCGCGATCCTCAGCGTGAACGGTGCGGCACTCCCCGGCCCCTGTGGGACGGTGGTCCCCGGGTTCGGCCTGGACCCGAGCCTGGACGGCGCGCTGCTCGTCGACCAGGGCACCTCGATCGCTCTGAAGATCGCCGGCGGCTGGGCCGGTCCGGGCAGTCCGGTGCCGTTCACGCTGCCGCTGCCCGAGTTCCCGAACCTCGTCGGCGCGTCGCTCTACTGCCAGGGCGCGATGCTCGACATCGCCACCTTCCGACTGGCGGCGGCCCAGGGCCTCGAGGGCCTGATCGGGCAGTAGGTCGAGCCGCGCGCTGGTGGGGTCCTTCGTTCGACCCCTGGGCGCATCGACGCGAAGCCGGGCGGATCTCCCGTGGGAGATCCGCCCGGCGCTCGTTCCAGCGCGCTCGATCGGCGAGCGCGCCGCGATCACGTCAGGCCGCGCGGTCGGGCGAGCGGCGCTCGCGACGGCGTTCCCGTCGCCGCTCGATGCGGTCGCGGACGGTGCGGCGCATGCGGTCGGCCGCGCGCCCCACGGCGAGGAACGGATCCTCGGACAGCTGCTCGACGACGAGCACGTCGCCGTTCGTCAGCGCGACCCGGACCTGACAGAGGGCGTCCACTCCCCCACGCGGACCGTTCGGATCTCGGAACTGGACGACCACACCGCGGATCCGATCGGCGAACCGGTCGAGGGCGAACCGCAGACGTCGAGTGGCGTGCTGTCCGAGATCGGAGGAGACGCGGGAGCCACGGGAGTGCAGATGGATGCGCATGGTCGTTTCGAAAGTGGTGCCTGTCGGGTCAACTGCCCAGGTGGGCGATGCGCCGAGCGCGCCACGGCGGCGCCACTCGGTGGTCGGTTCGGTGGAGCGGGAATCGGGGGGTGTTGGGGTCTTCGGGGAGCTCGGGCGAGAAGCTTGGGAAGCGGGCGGGCCGGGAGTTCGGACCGCGAGGCCGTGCGCCGCTCCCCCACGTTGGCTCCATTGTCGGCCGGCGGGCCAGGGCCGATAGACGGGCACTGCTGACTCGAAGCATCAGCTGTGTTGACCCAAGAGCCCGCCATGGACCCCCAAGTGCCCCTCGATCGGTTGGACTACCACGACCTGCGCGCCTTCTGGGCCGTGGTGCGTGAAGGCAGCATGGCGGGGGCTGCAGCGGCCCTCCACGTGGGTCGACCCGCCGTTTCGATGCGGGTCAAGGCCCTCGAGACCGCGCTCGCCCAGCGGCTCTTCGATCGACGCGGACGTCACCTCGAGCTGACGGAGACAGGGAGCCTGGTCTTCGAGTACGCCGACGACATCTTCCGTCTGGGGCGCGAGTTGGAGAGCGCGCTCGCCCGCCCCTCGGGGCCCGCACCCGGGCGGCGCGGGCACCTCCTGCGCATCGGCGTCGTGCAGTCCGTGCCCAAACTCGCGGCGTTCGAACTGCTCGCGCCGGCCCTCGCGGATCCCGAACTCGTCGTGCAGTGCCACCAGGGTTCGCCGAGCGGCCTGCTCACGCGCCTGGGATCCAACGAGCTCGACCTCGTGCTCACGGACGCTCCCCTCGGCGAGTCGGACGACGCGAGCGCGGTCCACCATCCGCTCGGCGACAGCGCGGTCGGGCTGTTCGGCGCACCGGACCTGGCGCTCGCCTCGCGCGCCGCACAGCACGACCCGCGGCTGCTCGCGGACGTTCCGGTCCTGCTCCCGATGCGCGGTCAATCGCTCAGACGACTCGTCGACAGCTGGTTCGAGCGCGAATCCATCCGGCCGCGCGTGGTCGGCGAGTTCGACGACAGTGCACTGCTCAAGGCCTTCGGTCGGACGGGCCGCGGCCTCTTCCCCGCGCCGACGACAAGTTCGGACGCGATCGAGCGGGGCTACGGCTGCATCGAGGCACTGACGCTCTCGGGCGTGCGCGAGCGCTTCTACGCCGTCACGGGCGAGCGCCGACTGCAGCACCCCGGCGTCGAACGGCTGATCCGGCCGACGCGCGAGACCGGAACGGGCCAGCGCGAATGAAGCGAGGCGGCACCGAGTGGTGCCGCCTCGCTCGTCGCCGGGCCGCGGGTTGCGCGTGGCCGCCCCTGCGATCAGTCGGCCGGCTCGACGTCGCCGTCGTAGTGGAAGCAGATCTCCTCGCCCTTCGCGATCGCGCGCGCGGCGTAGAGCTCCTCGCCGAAGAAGATCGCGTTCGGATCGTCGTCGTGGTTCGTGAAGCGGAACTCGTTGAGCGGCTCGAGGCCCCAGACCTCGCCGTCGTGCTCCTCGATCCACAGCACGTGGTCGTTGTTGCGCTTCGTGCGCCGGCCCTGGGCGGTGCCGATGAGCGCGCCCTTCGCGATCCGCGCCGCGGCGAAGAGACCGAGCCCGTGGACGGCGCTCTGGCGCACCTGGACGAGCGGGGTGTCGAAGTCGAGGAGCTTCTTGCCGGTGACCTTCTCGGCCTGGGCCTTGGTGAACGATCCGTCGGCGGACGGTCGGACGCTGGGCTTCTTCGAGGTGGTCGGGAAGGACTTGGTGGGCATGGTCTCGGTGGTCGGAAGGTCGTCGGAGTGCAGCGTCGTTCCTCACCGGAGGTGGCCAGCCGCGTTTTGCGCCGAACAGTGCACACGCTGGGCCGGTTCGAATCCAGGGTCGGCCGTCAATCTCGTGCGCTCGCTTCCCAGCTCTCGATCTGTCGCGCGTGCACTCCGTCGAGCTCGATCACGCCTGGCACATGGGTTCCGCGGTGCGCTGCGAGCACCGCATCGGCGACCTGCTGCTCGCTGACGAGCGCTCCGCCGGGGTTCTGTGCCGCGAACTGGGCGCGCGCTTCTTCGAGCGTGCGGCCGGTCGCCTCCACCACGCGCGCGATCGACGCCGCGAGCATCGGCGAGTCCACGTAGTGCGGGCAGATCGCGAACCAGCGCAGTCCGCGCGGCCCGGTCTCGAGCGCCGCGCTGCGCGTGTAGCCGAGCAGGGCGTGCTTCGACGCGCAGTAGGCCGCCACGTACGCGTAGCCCCGGAGCGCCGCCGACGAAGCCACGTTCACGATCGCTCCTCCCCCGGCTTCGAGCATCGCCGGCGCGGCCGCTTCGACCACGCGCCGCGGTCCGTGCAGGTTCACGTCGAGATGGCGCGCGTAGTCCGGACCCGGACGGCCCGCTCGCGGCAGGAGCGGAGCCGACTCCGCGATCCCGGCGTTGTTCACCACCAGGTCGAGCGCGCCCTGGGACCATTCCTGCGCCGCGGTGACCGCCGCGCGAACCGATGCGTCGTCGGTCACGTCGAGCTCGACGGCCGTGGCTCGACCGCCCTCGGCCTCGATCTCTGCGGCCAGTCGCTCGAGCGCGGAGGTGCTCCGCGCGCCCAGCACCACGTCGATCCCGTGCGCGGCCAACGTGCGGGCGATCGCGGCGCCGATGCCGCGGCTGGCGCCGGTGACCAGCGCGGTGGGACGGGTCTGCATGGCGCCCACGTTACTCGGCGAAGCCCAGGCGACCGAACGGCGTCTTCAGGGCGGGCGGCCACAGGTCGAGCCCCAGCGTCGCGCCGAACAGGTGCACTTCGACGCCTTCGCGCAGGCCGATCGCCAGACCGAGCCCGAGCACGTCCGCGCGCACTCCGGTCCGCGCCGAGGCGAGTCCGATCCCCGTTCCGAACAGGCCGCGCCAGTCCTTGCCGACCATCCGCGGATCGAGGTCGAGCGAAACCTGAGCGCGCTCGAGCACCCAGGTCGGATAGGTGTTGCTGTTGGGCCCCGGCCAGATGCGGTAGTCGTCCACGTACGGATAGTCGAGCGGGCGCTGCAGCACGTCGATGATCCGTCGCGCGGTCTCGCCCCGCCACTCGCCGCGGATGTGCTCGCGCTCGTGGTCGGACCTGTAGTTGAGGTCGACGATGCGACGCACCGTGCCGTACTGCACCTCGCGGACGACGACGTGCTCCGCCTTCTCGCCCGCCCGTCGCCGCTGGCCCGTCGCCCAGACGCCTTCGCTCCAGCCGTACAGGTCGCCCGACCAGACCTCCCACTGTTCCCAGCGCTCCGCGCGCGCGTCGTACACGAGGAAGTACGGATGGACCGCGAACGTGCGCGTGTAGTACGAGTCGCGCACGTGCAGTTGCACGAGGTCGTCGGGAGGCAGATGCGCGAAGTCGATGAACCCCTGTTCGGGCAACGCGTCGGGCTCGACGAGGTTCCCGTCCATGTCGATCGTGCGCGGCGGAACGAGCACCGGGTACGCGAGGGCTTCGAGGTCCTGTCGGTCGGGGCCGAGGCCGCGGCAACTGGTGGCCGACAGGGCCAGAGCGAGGACGAGCACGAGCAACGTCGAGGACTTGGTCGGCGCCATGGCAGAACCCTAGCACGCGTGCTGGACGCATCCGCTGCTGCGGGAAGCGGGTGCGTGCGACTCGTGCGACCGGTGCGAAATGCCGTCGCGCCGTCCCGGTGCCGCGCTCCCGGTGCGCAGTACCATCGCGCCGTGAGCGACCGCCCCCGAACCAAGATCCATCCCCTGCCCGACGCCAACTGGCCCTCCCAGGACGCGGCGCGCAACAGTCGCCTGTTCTCGGCCGTGCAGCTGGGTCCGCTCGAACTGGCCTCGCGCACCTGGGTGCCCGCGATGGTCCCGTGGCGCGCGACCGACGAGGGCTTCGCGACCGACGCGGTGGTCCAGTGGTACGCACGCTTCGCCGCCGGACGCCCGGGCGCGATCGTGCTCGAGGCGACGGGCGTGCGCGACGTGCCGTCCGGCCCCCTTCTGCGCATCGGTCACGCGCGCTTCGAGGAGGGACTGCGCCGCGTCGTGGACGCCGTGCGCGAGGCGTCGGGCGGCGCGACGAAGGTGCTCGTCCAGCTGATCGACTTCCTGGCCATCAAGCGCCGGGTCGAGGCGACGCGTTTCGTCGAGCGCTTCTTGCCGGTGGACGACCGACTGCGCGAACGCCTCGCCGAGTACCGCGGTGATCCGCAGTTGCGATCCGCCGAGGAGTCCGCGGTGCGCGCCGCCGTTCTCGCGCTCGACGTCGACGAACGCCGCGCGGTGCTGCCCGCGCGCGTGATCGAGG
Organism: Rohdeia mirabilis; assembly: GCA_007750655.1. Classification (GTDB taxonomy): domain Bacteria; phylum Planctomycetota; class UBA1135; order UBA1135; genus Rohdeia; species Rohdeia mirabilis. The sequence goes on along the minus strand of CP036290.1, from coordinate 1,683,614 downwards.
ACCTCGAGATGGGCTACCGCGAGCGCGTCACGGACACGCACCTCGAGCACGTCCGCGATCTGCCGCGCGTGCTGCCCGGACTCTTCGCCGACGCCGCCGAGCGTGCCCGTCGCGCCGGCTTCGACGGCGTCGAGCTGCACTACGCCCACGCCTACACGATGGCCTCGTTCCTGTCGGCGCGGAACGATCGCGACGACGGGTACGGCGGTTCGCCGGACGGACGCGCGCGCCTACCGCTCGAGGTCTTCGCGGCCGTGCGCGAGCGCGTGGGCGACGACTTCTGCGTCGGCTGTCGCTTCCTGGGCGACGAGGTGATCGCCGGCGGCACGGGACTCGACGAAGCGGTCGAGTTCGGCCGCCGGTTCGCCGCCGTGGGCATGGACTTCCTGTCCGTCTCGAAGGGCGGCAAGTTCGAGGACGCGAAGCAGCCCAAGGTCGGCGAAGCGGCCTATCCCTACACCGGCACGAGTGGCCACGAGTGCATGCCGACCGTGCGCATCGACGAACCCGGTCCGTTCGGTCGGAATCTGCCGCTCTCCCGCGCGATTCGCGCCGCCGTGCGCGCGGACGGACGCACGACGCCCGTGGTCGGCGCGGGCGGGATCTGCACCTTCGAGCAGGCGGAAGCGGCGCTCGCGAACGGCGACTGCGACGTGGTCGCCGCCGCCCGCCAGAGCCTGGCCGATCCGGACTGGTGGTTGAAGATGGCGCGCGGGCGCGGCGACGCGGTGCGCCGCTGCATCTTCACCAACTACTGCGAAGGACTCGACCAGCGCCACAAGCAGGTGACCTGCCAGCTGTGGGATCGCGAGTTCGACGAACCGGATCCGGACGGCGCGCCCGCGCGGACGAGCTCGGACGGCAAGCGCCGACTGGTCCCGCCCGCCTGGCACGCGTGAGCGAGCGGGAACGCTCGCCCGCGTCGCCCTCGAAGCCATCGGCTCGGCCCCGGCCCGAGCCCGGACCTAGACCCCGATGACCAGGTGCATGCCGCGCGACCAGGCCTTGCCCGTCGCGCTGCCCGGGTCGGTCAGGAGGTACTGGGCGTACAGCTCGATCCCGATGAAGGCGGGATCCGGCGGGATGTTGAAGACGGCCGTTCCGCCCTCCGCCGCGAACGGGTGCAGCACGAAGAGCTTCACGAACGGCAGGTCGAGCAGGAGTCGGCCCAACGAGGTCTCCACGTCGGCCGGAGCGCCGGTCAGGACCAGGCACAGGTCGGTCTCCGCGCCGAACGAGTTCTCGAGCTGGAACTCGACGGCGGTGCCGATCCGCGGATTGGCCGCGAGCGCGAAGCCCGGCACACCGAGCGTGCCCGGTGTGCCCTCGCCGTAGAGGTTCCAACTGGCCTTCACGCGCTCGCCGTTCACGCGGTACGTCGAACCGGACTGCGAGAAGTTGTAGAGGCCCAGTCGCCCGCCGTCGAACGCGGCCGAGTAGTCCCCGGCGACGTCGAGCTCCAGGGCTCCGTCGACCCACAGACGCAGGCGGTTCGCGAGGAACTCGACCCGCAGGGTGTACAGCTGTCCCGGCTTCCAGGGCGCCGCGCCGAAGTTCGTACCGCGCGCCACTTCGGCGAGTCCGTTCGTCCCCACGCTCTGGTGCGACCAGAAGGCGTCGGCCGACGGCACGCCCGTGACCTCGCTGAGTGCAAGTCCGACCTCGCCCGTGCCTCCGGCCGTCCCGCCGGGGAAGTCGAAGGTCTGCTTCGTGCGCCGCCAGTCGATCAACCACCAGTTCGCGCCGAAGTCGAGGTTGTCGCCGGGCTCGACGCCGAGAGCGATGCCGACCGCGTCGCCGTCCCCCATCGTGTCGACGTAGAGCTCGACCTCGATCAGTCCCTCCTCGAGATCGAAGTCCGAGAGGAACAGCGTGGGCTGCGAATTGTTCGCCTGTTCGACCTCGAAAGCGTCCTCGGACAGGGTCCAGGCCGGCGCTTGGAAACCGGGCAGGGGCGCGAAGCTCAGGCTCTCGAACGTGTTCAGGCACTGGGGCACGAGGTCGATGGACGTCGGCACCCCACCGGGCGGCACGACGACGTTCGACTCGGACGCCACGGCCGTCGCCAACCATCCGGTCGCGGGTGCCAGCGCCGCGCAGGTGGCGAGAACGAGCGCGGTGAGCGAAGGCACGTGGCCAGCACCCCTTCCGCGCGAACGAGGCTGCAACTGGATACGCGAAACGTCCCTCTTGGACGCCGCGACGGTGAGCGCCCCGACGCTCGATCGATCGACCGACTGATTCATGACCCTGCTCGAGCTGGAGAGGTCCGACATGCGTTCCCCCGCGCTCGCCCCGGCCGAATCCTCGCCGCAACCGGTCCGGTGACCTACCCTCGTCGGGGCTCCGTCACGATCCAGGTCCCGGGTCGGGGATTCGAGTCCCCTCGCCATGCTCCGAACTACTCGCACGCACTCGCTCCTGTTCCGACTCGCCGCTCTCGCCCTGGTCCTCGCCGGGGCGGGACCCGGTGGGTCCGAGAACGACGGTAGCCCATCCCCCAGCCTCCGTGTGCCGCCGTCCGTCCCCGAAGCGGGAAGGAAGTCGCATTTCTTTTGGAGCGCGGCGCCAGCGGTGGACGACGCCCCGGGGAACGCCTCGGTGCGCGGCGACCTGACCCTCGACCCGGAGGGCGTGACGCTCCCCGGTGGAGGCTACGTCGCGACCACCACCCCCATCGCGCGCGCCCTCGAGTGGGCGGCGCCCGGTGCGCGCCTGCTGCTCCTGCCGGGCGACTACGGCGGCGTCGGGATCGGACACAACTCGGCGCGACCGTGGAACTCGAAGGCTGCGGGCGGAACCGCCGAACGCCCGGTCCGCGTCATCGCTCGCGGGCGCGTGCGCATCGTCGCCGGCACGCAGTCCGACGCGCTGACGGTGCACCAGCAGATCCCGTGCGCCCACATCCACTTCGAGGACATCGAGTTCGTCGCCGGCAACCGCGCGGGCGTCCTGTTCTCGTCGCTCGGGGACGACGGCGCCGCGCACCGCGGGTTCCACTTCTACGACTGCACGATCGAGGGCGGCTTCGACCACGTGAAGAGCGAAGGCACCCCCAGCAAGTGGGGCGTCCTCGGCCACGACCTGGACGACTTCGTGTTCGCGGGACGCCACCGCCGCGGCCAGGTCCGCAACACCTGCCACGAGCACGCGTTCTACCTCCAGAACCCGCGCGGCGACCTGACGATCGAGAAGGTCACGGCCAGCGAACTGGGGCGGACGTTCGTGCAGATCACGGCGCGCGAACGCTCGGGCCCCGTCGGTCGCGGACTGATCCGCATCGTCGACAACGATGTGCGCGACGCGGGGATCGCCAAGGGCGACGGCTACAAGGGCGGCAGCGCGTTCACCTTCGCGGGGCGCCTCGAAGGCTGCACGATCCTGCTCGAGGGCAACCGCTACCGGGCCGGCTTCGAGTCGCGCCTCCTCGGCCTCACCAACAAGTCCCACCCCTACGGCACGGGGGCACTCGTGGCGTGGGACGAAGGTTCGGGCGCGCTCAACGGAACGCTCGTCCTGCGCGACAACGACTTCGAGATGGCGAAGGGCACCGGCGATCGCCCGCTGGTCTCGATCGGTTCGACCCAGCGGGTGATCCTGGCGGCCGACAACCGCTTCGTCTCCTCCACCGACTGGCCCGCCCTCAACCTCGATCCCGTCGGTCGCGACGGCGCGCTCAAGGGACCGGCGAACGGCGCGGTGCAGGTGGAGCCCGGGATCACCGTCGAGGGCGGCTTCCTCGTGCACGGCGCTCCGCCGTCCGAGGAGGACCTGGCCGCGCTGGCCATCCCGCTCCACGAACGTTGAGGCGGCCGCGCGACCCAAGAAGTCGCAAATCGGGGCCACGGGATCGACGCAAGTCCTTGGCCCTGCCCACACCTACCGATTCGCATTGCCCGGGCGCCACGCGACGCGGGCCGCGGTGCCAGAATCGCGGGCCTGGCGGCCAGCGCGCCGCCTCTCCCATCGAGCACGCCTGCCACGAGGGGAGACGTTGGTAGGTGTCGCAGGGCTGTCCAGTTCGCTGGACAGCCCTCCTACCGAGCGCTCGCAGAGCACGTCGAATGGCTGCGGGCGACGGGCTGCGGGCGACGGGCTGCGGGCGACGGGCTGCGGGCGACGGGCTGCGGGTGACGGGTCGCGGGTGACGGGTCGCGGGTGACGGGTCGCGGGTGACGGGTCGCGGGTGACGGGTCGCGGGTGACGGGTCGCGGGTGACGGGTCGCGGGTGACGGGTCGCGGGTGACGGGTCGCGGGTGACGGGTCGCGGGTGACGGGTCGCGGGTGACGGGTCGCGGGTGACGGGTCGCGGGTGACGGGTCGCGGGTGACGGGTCGCGGGTGACGGGTCGCGGGTGACGGGTCGCGGGTGACGGGTCGCGGGTGACGGGCTGCGGGTGACGGGCTGCGGGTGACGGGTCGCGGGTGACGGGTCGCGGGTGACGGGTCGCGGGTGACGGGTCGCGGGTGACGGGTCGCGGGTGACGGGCCTCGCTGCGTCGCTCAGTCGAAGACGACCTCGAGCACGCCCAAGGACCCGCCCACCTCGTTGCCGGTGTAGAGGAAGTGCCCACCGGTGCGCGCGTCCAGGTAGTGCACGATGCCTTCGGGCGCCTTCGGACCGGGACCGCGCACGGCGACCACGTCCACGACGCGCGGCGCTCTGGGACTCGTGACGTCGACGAGCACGACGGCGTTCGCGCGCTCGAGACTCGCCGCGGCCCAGACCGTTCCACCCGGACCCTCGAAGACGGTCACCATCTCGGGTTCGGACCCCTTGCTGTCGCTGCGGTCGTCCGGATAGGCGCCCTCGGCGTGGGCCGCGCGGTCGATCGCGTCGCCGGTAGTGCCGAGCAGTTCGCCCGTCGCGGCGTCGAACACGCTCACGCTGCGTCCACCCGGCGCGAAGAGGTCGGGAATCGACTTCGAAGCCTTGGGTTCGGTGTCGCCCTCGTCGGCCGTGACGAAGAACTTCCCGGTCGGATCGATGGCGATGCCGTCGGGCTCGCGCAGGCCCGTCATCTCGGTCACGAACGCCACTTCCCCGTCGTCGTCGACGTCGAACAGGCCGGTGTTCGTCCCCAGGTCGAAGTAGGCCACGACGCGCGACGGGTCGAACTCGATGCGTGCGACGAGGTTGTTCTCCTGCAAGGTCGCGAGCGCGAAACTCCCGTCGGGAGCGAAGGCGGCGACCTCGGGCTCGAGCTGGGTCGCATCGCCGCGCTCGAGCGGCACCATGACCATCTCGCCGCCGACCTTGCGCTCGAGCGAACGACCGTGCCCGCGCATGCGTCGCGCCTCCTCGGGCGAGAGGTTCGGCAGTGCGACACGCTCGGACGACGCCGCGGCGAGTCCGTTCGAAAGGTCGACGACGGTCAGGCTGGCCGGCGCGGAGACGTAGCCCGCTTCGGTCGCACGCCAGTAGTCCTCGGCCTCGTCGCACACGAGCAGACGCGAACCGTCGGGCGAGGCGGTCACCGCGTCGGGTTCGATGCCGACCGGCACGCGCGCGACGAGCGCACCGTCGAGCAGACCGCGGATCTCCACGCGGTGCCCCGAACCGCGCGGCTCGTCGCGGATCGCGAGCGCCAGGTGCTGGCCGTCGGGCAGTACGACGAGGCTCGTCAACTCCTCCTTCTCGGCGAGATCCAGGCCGTTGCGCGCGATCGAGCGGGGTCGCCGCGGATCGGACAGGTCGAACACCTCGAACGCGCCCGCATCGCTGCTCGTGATCGCCAGCCGCCGCGAGGCCTGGTGCAGGGAGACGATCTCGCTCCCCGCGCCGTCGACGGTCGGACGGCTGGGGTGAGCGACCAGGTGGACGCTGCGCGAGGCGTGCTCGGTCGCCGGTGCGCCGGTCGCCTCCTGGACCGGGGTCGAAGCGTCGAGCGGACCACAGGCACAGACGCTCGTGAGACCCAGGAGGGCGCCGCCGAGGCGAACGGCGCGGTGCGAGCGCGAAGATGCGGAACGGTGGTCGGACGTGTGGGTCATCGGAAACGTGCGGATCGGTGCGGTGCGGTGCGGATCGGTGGAGCGGCGGATCGAGCCAATGAAGAGCCGACTTCCGCACCGCCCTCTCGACGAGGTCGATCGGCCCGAACTCGATTCAGACGGATCGCTCGGCGACTCGGTCGGTCGTCCAGACGTGGAAGTGGCGCAGCGCGTGCTCGTGCCGGGGAGCGTAGCGTCCCTGCCGAGCGAGCCGTGCGCGCTGTCCCTGGGCCACGCGGACCACGGCCGCTTCGTCCTCGAGCTCGACGCGGTCCAGGTCGCCACCGGCACCGGCGCCGAGGTGCTCGGGCGCGAACACGTAGGACGCGAAACGCACCGTCGTGCGCGTGGGGCCGAGCGGCCGCACCAGGTTGAACGACACGCCCCAGGGGTAGACGTTCACCATCAGGTTCGGGAACAGCATCGCGTACCAGGCCGCGATCGGGCGGCCCGCGTCCGGATGTCCGGCGGGGACGGGCAGGCTCGCGTCGCCCGCTCGCGCTTCCGCCACCTGCCAGGCCCCGCCCTCGAACAGCTCGTAGCGGTAGCGACTCCAGTCGATCGCAGCGTTGAGGCCGGCGTGCAGGTACGGGATGTGGAGCCCGTCGAGGTAGTTCTCGACGTAGGCGCTCCAGGGCGCGTCGAACTCGAACTCGCGGTCGCGCGTCGGGTCGTGCACCGCGCGCTCGAACGGCAGATGCCCGAGCCGAGCGCGGAGCGGCGCAATCACGTCGTCGAACGGGCGCTCCGGCGCGATCGAACCGAAGAGCTGGCCCGCGAACGTTCCCAGCCCGGCGCGCGGCAGATCGTCGTCCGCCGTCGGAAAGCCCTCCGCGCCCTCGAACCCGGGCGAGGAGACGAAGCGTCCGTCGAGTCCGAAGCGCCGGCCGTGGTACGGACAACGCAGTCCGCGCGCCGTGCACGGTTCGGTCACGACGGCCATGGCTCGGTGCGTGCACACGTTCGACAGCAGACGACGTTCGCCACCCTCGTTGGTGAGAACGAGCGGCTCGTCGAGCGCTCCGGCGAGAAGCGTCAGCGGAACCGCGTCACCGTCCCGGGCGGCGAGGTGTTCGTCGCCGAGCCACTGCCAACTGGGAGCGAAGACGCGCTCGAGCGCGCGCTCGTACAGGACGGGGTCCGAGTACCAGCGCGGCGGCGGCAACGCGCCGCTGGCGATGTCACCGGACGGACGCCAACTGCGCGGCTCTTCCATCGCTCCGAGCCGCCCCGTCAGGACGGTTCGCCTCCGTCGCGCTGTTCGGCACCGGCCGCCGCCAGGTCCTCGGCCGTGATGGACTCGAGCGCGCGCTGGGCGATCTTGCCGATCAGGTTCAACACGACGAGCACGACCACGATGCCTCCGACGACCACCGGCCAACCCGGTCCGTTCGAGAGGGCTTCGCCGAGGTCCTGGGCACCGTCGGCCGCTGCGGCCGCACCCAGTCCGACGTAGATCGCCGTGCGCGGGGCGAGACCCGCGAGCGAACCGAACACGTACGGGAGCGCGCCGACGCCCGAGGCGCCCAGCACGAGATTGGTCAACGAGAAGGGCGAGTTGGGCGGGACGCGCAAGAGCGCCACCACGCCGGCGCTGCGCCACGCGCCGCGCCCGACGAGCGCCCGGCGAATGGCCTCGGCCTTCGGATAGCGTCCGATCAGGCTGCGTGCGTGCGCGGACGAGACCAGGTGCGCGACGACGAAACCGACCAGCGCCGCCCCGAGCAGTGCGCCGAGCGCCGTGGTCGTCCCCACGCCGAACCCGAAGGCCCATCCGGCGAGGAACGAGAGCGAGTACGTCGGCGCGAACCCCAGGCCCGCGACGATCGCGAAGGCCGCGCCGTACAGCAGCGGACCGTTCGCACCTTGGGCGACGAACCAGTCCGAGAGGTCGCCGAGGTACGCGACCAGGAAGATCGTGCTCAGCGCCGGCATGATCGTCCAGACCACGGCGAGCACGCCGGTGCGCCCGAGGTCCTGCACCCTGAAGGCCGTCGCGGGAACCACGGCGCTCGGCGGTGCCTCGACAGCCGGCGTTGCGGCGGCGCGTTCGTCTTCGACGGTCATGGTTGGAGTGGACGGAGCGACGGCTCTGCGGTGCCGTTCAAGGCGAACTGGTCGTGGGTACCGCCGGCACCGGGGAAACGGCCGTGGGTGCAGCGGGCGTCGCCGACGGTGCCGTGCGACGCTCGAACCGAAGGCCGAAGCCGTCCTCGACCAGCCCCCACTCCTCGACCGTCGTCGTACCGGGCGGAGCGTACTGGACGATCAGGCCCTCCAAGTCATCGAAGTCGAACGGGATCACGATCGAACCGGCGGTGGTCACGAACGAGCCACCGGCGCCGCGCACGCCCAACACGTCTCGCGCGGCGCTGGAAGCAGCATCGAGTCCCTGCTCGAGATCCGCGGCGAACTCGACCAGGAGTGACTCCATGTCGAGCGGACCCTTGCTCGGGTCGTGCGGCACGAGGACCGCGGCCTGGGACGTCGATCTGCCGAAGAGCGGTCGGCTCTCGGTCACGGCGTCGATGCGGAAGACGCGCGTGCCACTCGTCGCGCGCTGCACGGTGAGAGTGAGCTGGCTGGCCAGGTGCGCCAGTCCGGGCCGATCGTCGAGCCGACCGACCGCAACTTCTCCCGGAGCCAGAGCGACCGGGATCGGCGAGACCCCCGGTATCGCGGGTCTCGACACTGGACGCAGACCGACGTACAGCGCGACCCCGGCGGCGCAGAGCAGCAGCCCCACCACGCCGAAGAGCATGTGGCGCAGGACGGCGAAGGTGCCGACCTCCTTCTGGGCGGTGACGTTCATCGAAGGAGCGCCGGTCACCGCGGCTGATCGAGTTCCTCGGGCGAGCGTTCCGTCGGATCGGGGGCCGAGGGCTCCGAGGGAACCGGAATCGCGGCGTCGATCCGGGCAGGCTCGACGACGATCTCGGCATCCTCGGGCCCGAACGCGTCCGAGGGCGAGAAGAAGACGGCATCGGGCTCGACGTTCACGAGGCGCGGCACACCGTCGATCCACTGCAGTTCGGCGGCGAACTCGACCGAGCTCGCAGCGTGGTGATGGCCGATCACGACGACCAGGTCGTCCGATCCAAGTTCGTCGTCCAGGAGGCCGCCGAGAGCGAACTCGTACTCGAAGCGCAGGGCTTCGAAGTCGAGCGGTTCGGCCGGGAGCCCGATCGCGTCCTCGGTCGGCTGCAAGGTGAACCTGCTGCCCTTCACTTGGATCTCGCGACCGAAGCTCCCCGTGGCGCTCGAACTCTTGCTCGTTGCGAATGGACGGCAGGCGGGATCCACCGCCCGCTCGAGCGCGGCGTCGAAGGCCCGGGCGAGCGGATCCAGGTCCATGTCCTTGCCCTGGACGTGCAAGGTCACCTCGCCGGGCTCCGGTCGCGGGGCCGGGAGCCTGGTCATGCCCGTCGAGATGCCGAGCAGGAGCGTCAGAACTCCCGTGACCGCGAGTCCCGCGAGGACGAGCAGGAGCACGCCGACGCCCATCCCGATCCCACCGCGTTCGCCGCTGTCGGACTCACCACCAGCGCGGGACGAGCGCGTACCGCGGACGACGGCGAGGACGAGTCCTCCGACGAGGAGGATGGCGACGACGAGGCTGCCGAGGAATCCGAAGGCCATGGGAAGTCGGGTCGTTGGCGAGGGAGGACGAGTGGAGACCGGGGCACTTCGAAACCGGGACCGGGGCCGTCGAGGCGTGAACCGTACCGCGGCCGGGGTTCTGTGCGCAGGGCGGATGCGTGGCTCGGGCGCGGACTCGGGGGGGGCTGCCCGTCCCCTCGCCCGTCCCCTCGCCCGAACGTGCTGGCCGAAGGGTCCGGCTCTGGTCCGAGGTCCTGGGCGGGCGGCGCAGTGATCAGCGCGGCGAGTCCGGGCTCGCGGGCACCGACGGCTGTCCTGCTGCCGCGCTCGGATCCACGGTGCTCGGATCCACGGTGCTCGGATCCACGGTGCTGGGCTCCCCGGTCGCGTCGTCGAGAGCTCCCGGCATGTCCGGCATCGGCTGCATCGGCTGCATCCCGTCCATCCCTTGCATCTGCGTCGCCCACGACGGCCCGCCGGGGAAGGTCGCGTCGGGGTCGGCCGGGACGATTCGCGGCGCGTCGTCGATCCACGCGACCTCCGCGGCCCGCACGGTGCCGTCGTCCATCGAGCAGTAGCCCAGCACGATGGACAGGTCCTCGGGGCGCGTGCCCTCGGGAACCAGGCCGAGCAGCGCGAACTCGTACTCGTCACACAGAGCCTCGAAGTCGAGCGCGTCCTGCGGGAAGCCTGCGTTCGAGCCCTCGCGCGCGTCCTCCAGCACGTACGTGCGCGTGGCGGAACCGGCCGGCGCACCGAGTCCCGCGCCGTGCACCTGCCCGTGGGACAACCGATGGGTGCAGTCCTCGGACACGGCCTCCGCGAGGGCCGACTCGATCGCTCGCGCGATCGCGTCGGGCTCGAGGTCGACGCACTGCACGTGGACCGTGATGCTCCCGGGACTCGGCGCCGTCAACGGGGAGGACGCGATCGAGACGCTCCTCGCAACACCGAACAGGAGCATTCCACCGCCGGCGAGAACGAACACGAGGACGGCGACCAACACCACGCCGACGCCGATGCCGCCGCCGCCCTCGCTCCCCTCGCGCGGCGAACGCAGTCCGCGCGCCAGCGCGGCGACGATGCCGACGAGAACCAGGAGGGCGACGACGATTCCGACGAGTCCGATGAGTCCGAAGGCCATGTGAGTCGAGGTGGTGCGGGTCGAGAGGCGCGGGTGGACCGACGCGAGCGGCTCGAGGGCGAGCGGCCCGAGCCGAGCGCGTGGCCCGAACGGTAGCCGTCCGGGGCCCTGGGCGCGCCGTCGCGGTCGGTCGGTCGTCGGTTCGGGCCGCCGGCGCGGTGCGTACTCGGCCCGCGCCGGATTCTTCGCGCACGCAGGCCCGATCGCGAACCGCCCGAGGGGCCACGCTGCCCCGGCCCCGTTCCGGGAGGATCGGTGCGGATCGCCCTGCCCAGCAATTGAGATTGATTCTCAATCGCTTTCAGGTTCACATGCCGCCGTGGTGACCGATCGACCCTCCACCAGCGTCCGCCCGACGCCCTCTCCCGCCCCGTCCGCGGCTCCCGGGACGGGCTCCCGCGCGACCCGTCCGCGCTGGACCCGCGCCGTGCTCCTGGCGCTCCTGTTCCAGATCGGCCTGGGAAGTTGTGCGCCGCGCGAGACGCCCGTCTCGGTGGCGAACGCGCCCTCGATCACGCGCGTCGTGGCGGCGATGGGCACCGAGTGCACGGTGCAGGTGGTCGCGCCCGACCGCGCCACGGCCCTGTCCGCGAGCGAAGCGGCACTGGACGCGATCGCTCGGGCCGAGGCGCGCCTCTCGAACTGGGATCCCGAGTCCGAGCTCGAGCGTTGGATCGCGGGTGCTTCGACGGCGAGCCCGGCCCTGCGCTCGGACCTCGACGCGTTCACCCCCTTCGTCGCCGCGACCGAGGGCGCCTTCGACCCGCGCGCTCTCGACGGCGATCCGCGCACGGTCGACAGCGGCGGTTGGGGCAAGGGCAGAGCGCTCGATCTGGCCGCGGCGGCGGCGATCGAACAGGGAGCCGGCGGCGTCGCGTTCTCGTTCGGAGGTCAGGTGCTGATCGCGGGTGAAGGGCTCGTGCGCGCGATCGAACTGGCCGACCCGCGCGATCGGTCGCGCGCCGTCGTGCGCGTCGAGCCGTCGGGCCCGGCGGCGCGCTCCACCGATGCACGGTCGACCGGCGCGTCGACGAGCGGCCAGAGCGAACGTCCCGGACACCTGCGCGACCCGCGCACACCTGCCGTCGCGCGCGCACCGTTCGACGGCACGGTCACCGTCCTGTGCAGCACGGCCCTCGCCGCCGACGCCCTGTCCACCGGCTACTTCGTGCTCGGTCCGGATCGCGCCCTGGAACTGGGCGAGAGCGAGCCGGGCGTCGAGGTGCTCGTGATCGAGCTCGTCGGCGACCGCCTGCGCGTGCGCGGCACGAGCGGACTGGCCGGACGCTGCGCTGCGCTCGTGACCGATCTCGACCTCGCCGACGGCCTCGCGAAAGATCGCTGAGCGCGCTCCCGAACTCGCCGCCACGCTGCCACGCCGCCACGCGACCGACCACATCGGTCGTCACCGTCCCCCACGACTCCCCTCCTCCTCGGCCCGCCACTGGCGCGGCCACTGACCCGCCGCGCACTCGCGGCCACCGATCGGAATGAACTCGACTCTCTCCTTCGCCGCAGGACTCCTCTTGCCCACGCTCCTCGCCCCGTTCGCCCTGGCCCAAGAGGCGACCGGCACCGACCGCGAGCGGATCGCCGAACTCGAGCGGCGGCTGGAACTGCTCTCCGAAGAGATCGCCGGCGCCCAGCTCGGCGCCGCACGGCCGCCGCTCGGCGACGGCGCGTTCGGCTTCGCCCCCGGCGCAGCGCGCATCTACGACGTCGAGGAAGGCGTCTCGATCGGCGGCTACGGCGAGATCCGCTACGACGACGTGCAGGGCGGCGCCGACACGAGCGACGTCCAGCGCGCGATCATCTACCTCGGCTACCGCTTCGACGAGAAGTGGCTGCTCAACACCGAGATCGAGTTCGAGCACGCCACGGTCGAGAACGGCAGTGGCGCGGACTCGTCGCCCGGTTCCGTCTCGGTCGAGTTCGCCTACGTCGAGTACCAACACTCCCCCACCTTCGGAGCGCGCGCGGGTCTCCTGCTGGTGCCGGTCGGCCTCGTGAACGAGCTGCACGAGCCGAGCAACTTCCTCTCCGCGAACCGTCCCTTCGTCGAGCAGCGCATCATCCCGTCCACCTGGCGCGAGAACGGGTTCGGCGTCTTCGGAACCGTCGCCGACGTCTGGGACTGGCGCGTGTACGTGGTCAACGGACTCGACGCTTCTGGCTTCTCCAGCAACGGCCTCCGCGACGGTCGTCAGAAGGGTGGCAAGGCCCAGTCCGACGACCTGGCCGCGGTCGCGCGCGTCGACTACGTCGGAACGCCGGGCCTCATGGTGGGCGGTTCGGTCTACTACGGACACTCGGGCCAGCGCACGCCCGGACTGTCCGCGAACGTGAACACGACCATCGCCGAGGGGCACGTGGACTACCGCGCCGCGGGCCTCCACCTGCGCGCCCTGTTCGCCCGGACCGAACTGGACGACGTGGCCGAGCTCGACGCGGCGCTCGGCCTGGTCGGCAACGCGACGGTCGGCGAGTCCCAGAGCGGTTGGTACGCCGAGGCCGGGTACGACGTCCTGCACGGCAGCGGGTCCGAACAGAGCCTCGTCCCGTTCGTGCGCTACGAGGAACTGGACACCCAGGGTTCGGTGCCGTCCGGCTTCGCCTCGAACCCCGCGCGCGACCGCGAGTACGTCACGTTCGGCGTGGCCTGGAGCCCCATCCCCGAGCTGGTCCTCAAGGCCGACTACGTGAACGGCGACAACGGGGCCGGGACCGAGCCGGACCTGTTTCGGCTGGGTCTGGGGTGGGTGTTCTAGGTCCGAGGCTCTATCCTGACGCCGTCATGTTGAGAACGAGTCTCACTCTCGTAGGCCTTCTGGCCTGCGCTCTGCTGTGCCTGTCCGCTCCCGCCCCCGCGACGACCCACACGCAGGTGCAGCGCGCCGCCGACGTGCGCCTGTCCGTGGCCGAAGCGCTCGAGCTCGCGTTCGGCTCGTCCGAGGTCACGAAGGAGACGCGCTACCTCGACGAGAACCAGCGAGCCCGCGCCGAGGAGCTCGCCGGCGAAGAGCTCGCGAGCGCCGTCGCGCGCCCCTACGTGGCGCGCGACGCGGACGGAGCGCTCGTCGGCGTGGCCTGGTTCGACACGCACCAGGTGCGCACGAAGCGCGAGACCCTGATGACGGCGGTCGACGCGCGCGGTCGCGTGCTCCGCGTCGAGGTGCTCGCCTTCGCGGAGCCTTCGCGCTATCTGCCGAAGGCCACGTTCTACGAACAGTTCCAAGGTGAGGAGCTCGACGACGAGCTGGTGCTCGACGGCGACGTGCGCAACGTGGCCGGTGCGACCATGACGTCGCGCGCGACCGTCGAGGCGGCGCGCCGGGCGCTGGCGCTGCACGCGGTGCTCTTCCCCCCCGCCGCGGACGGCGAGGAAGGTGACGGCGAGGACGGTGACGGCGGCGACGGTGCGGAACCGACCGACGGACCGCTCGGGCCGTGACGCGCGCCCAGGCCTGGTTCGTCCACCTCTCGAACCTGCTCGTGACCGGGACCGGCCTGGTCTGGGGCTGGATGCTGCTGGTCGTCGAACCCAGCGACGAGTTCGCCCTGCAGAACCACCCGCTCCAGGACGAGTTCCAGGCCGCGCACGTGCTCGGTGCCCCGCTCCTGCTCGTGGCGCTCGGGATCGCCTGGGCCGTCCACGTCGGTCCGTACCTGGCGCGCGGCGAGCGAGCGCGGCGGCGGACCGGACTGGCGCTCGTGATCCTCGTGGTGCCGATGGTGGCCTCGGGCTACCTCCTGCAGACGAGCGCGGACGAAGCCTGGCGCGCGGTGTGGAGCGCGCTGCACCTGGTCGCGTCCTGCCTGTGGATCCTCGGCTACCTCGTGCACCAGTTCACGCCGCGTCGGGCATGAGGGCGGCGCCCGGCGTCGGGTAGGCTCGCGCGCCCATGGAAGGATCGGACGAGAACGGAACGCGCGCCGACGCGTCGCAGGTCGACGACCCGAACGGCGGCGCCACGACCTGGGACCTGGTCGTGATCGGCGGAGGTAGCGCGGGTTCCGCCTGCGCGGCCGAGGCGATCAAGTTGGGACACGAGCGCGTCCTGCTCCTCAACGACGGCGAGCTCGGCGGCCTGTGCATCCTCGAGGGCTGCATGCCGACGAAGACGCTGCTGCACCCGGCCGACGTGGTCCGCGAGGTCGGCCACGCCGAACGGCTGGGGATCGACGCCCAGGTGAACGGGGTCGACATGGCCGCGCTGCAGGAGCGGCGGGCGCGGCTCGTCGCCAGGTTCCAGCGCGCCAAGATCGGCGGAATGGAGTCCGGCGGCTACACGATCGAGTTCGGCCGCGCGCGCTTCGTCGGTCCGGACGAGGTCGAGGTGACCGGCCCCGACGGAGCGACGCGCCGCGTCCGTTCGCGCGCCTGGCTCGTCTCGACCGGCTCGAAGCAGCACGTCCCGGACACTCAGGGACTCGGAACGCCCCAGCCCGACGGCAGTGACCCGGTCCCCTACTGGACGTCGCGCGAGGCGCTGCTCGCGGACCGCGTCCCGCGCTCGCTCGCCATCGTCGGGTCGGGCGCGATCGGCCTCGAGTTCGGCGTCTACTTCGCCGCTCTCGGCACGCGGGTCACGCTCCTGTCGCGTTCGCCGATCCTGCGCCGCGGCGAGGACCCCGAGCTCTCGGCTCTGTACACGCGGTCGCTCGAGCACGCGGGTCTGAAGGTCCAGATCGGCGCCGCGTTGGCGTCGGTGACGCACGACCCCGAACGCGGCGACGAACCGTTCGAGATCGAGTACTGGGAGGAGGGTCACGACGAACGATTCCGCGCCGAGCGCCTGCTGCTGGCGACCGGACGCGTGGCCAACCTCGACGGCATCGGCCTGGAAGCGGCCGGTGTCGAGATCGCGAACGGCATGCCCGTCCTCGACGACTGCCTGCGCTCGACGAACCCGAACGTCTTCTTCGCGGGCGACGCCACGGGCGACCGCTTGATCCTGCACACGGGCAACGCCGAGGGCCGCCACGTCGCGCGCAACCTGAAGCGCCACTTCGCGGGCGAGAAGCTCGTCGCCTGGCGCGAACGCATTCCGGTCAGCGCGCTGTTCACCGCTCCGCCGTACGCCGAGTGCGGACGGACCGAGCACGAGGCGCGCCAGGCCGGCGTCGACGTCGTCAGCGCGAAGAAGGAGTGGGCCAACCAGGGCCGCGGCATCGTGATGGACACCGAGCCCGGGACGTCGTTCGTCAAGCTCGTGGTCGAACGCCCGAGCGCGCGGCTGGTCGGTTGTCAGATCCTGGGTCCGCGCGCCGACGACCTCGTCCACGTGATCTCGACCGCGATGCACATGGGCGCGACCGCGCGCGACCTCGTCGCCATGCCCTGGTACCACCCGACGCTCAGCGAAGCCTTCATCGAGCTGGCGCGCGACGTGGTGTTCCAGTGCGATCCGATCCCCGAACCGGTGCCGGTCCCCGACCCCACCGATCCGTGATTCGCCGATCCGTGATCCACCGAAGCGTGATCCACCGAAGCGTGAGCCCGTGCCCATGAGCGAGGACGCTCCGACCATCCGCCCGGCGACCGCGGACGACGCCGCGGCCTGCCTCGCGATCTACGCGCCGATCGTGCGCGACACGTCGATCAGCTTCGAGCTCGAGCCGCCGTCGGTCGAGGAGTTCGCGGGCCGGATCGCCCAGGCGCGCGAACGCCACGAATGGCTGGTGGCCGAGCGCGACGGCCAGGTGACGGGCTACGCCTACGCGAACACGTTCCGCGCGCGCGCCGCCTACCGCTTCGCCTGCGAGTCGAGCGTCTACGTGGCCGACACGGAGCGCGGTCGCAGAACGGGCGAGCGACTGATGCAGGAACTGATCGTGCGCCTGCGGGCCCTGGGCTTCGCGCAGGTGATCGCCGGCGCGACCTTGCCCAATCGCGCGAGCGAGGCGCTCCACGAGCGGCTGGGCTTCCGCGCGGTGGGCCGCTTCGACGGCGTCGGCCACAAGTTCGGCGCCTGGCACGCGGTGGGTTTCTGGCAGCTGGATCTCACGGCACCGACCGTGGACGACGACGGCGCGACCTGAGCGCCGCGCTCGAGCCCGCGGTCACCGCTCGCCCTGGACCGCGCGCGGCGTCGATTCGCTCTCCCCGGCGCCGGGCCACGGCCGGCCCAGCCCGCCGATGTCGAAGAACGCGCCGAGCCGGCCGTCGAGATCGACGTCGTCGAAGGCCAGTTCTTGGCCGCGTCGCACCAGTTCGGCGCTGCGCACCGAGTCGTCGTCGGCGCGGTACGTGCACACCAGACGCAGCTCGCGGCGGTCCAGCGCGGCGACCGCCCAGGGTTCGAGCCGCGGGAGCAGGTCGTCGAGGAACAGGTCGAAGTGCACGGGATCGCTCGACCGTTGGTCACCGATCCAAGGCTGCACGACCACATCCCACTGTCGGCTCGTGACACCTCCCAGGTCCATGTGCCTCGTCGTCGAACCGAAGCCCTCGAAGGGCACGGCTCCCTCAGCGAGGAACGCTTCGAAGGTCGCTCGGACGGGCCCTTCGAGCGGATCCAGATGGACGTCGAGTGCTGCGACGAAGACCGAGACGGCGCCCGGCTCCGGCATGGAGGGACGCTCGTCGGCCACGCGCTCGCGCGCCGACGCCACCCGGTCGAGGTGCAGCACGCCGAGCGTCGCCAACCCGACCGCGACGGCGACCGAGCCCACGAGTGGTCCGCCGCGAGGAGCGCGCTCGGCGCTGGCATCGGCGGCCGCCGACCGACGGCGTCGCCAGATGCGAACCAGCTCTCCCGCCACAGCGGCGAGAACCACGGCCAGGAGCCAGTCTTCGAAGGAGGGGCGCACGGGTAGGACGGGTCGCGGAGCGGTCGACCCCGGTCGGACTGTGCCACGACTCCCCGAGCGCGTCCAACCACCGCGCGCCCCGACCCCGGCCGTCCGAGTGGCTGGTCGCGGCGGACGTTCCCGCTTCCTGGCCCAATTCCGGGTGCGGAGGCTCGGCCGGGCACCCGCGAGGTCCAGACTGTGCCCCTGACCGGCGATGAGCCCTGCGACCCCGCAGCCCTCCATCCGGTCGCTGCCCCCTCCCCCACGATCCAACGATCCATGGACCTTTCGAACTACGACAGCACCGAGGCCTTCATGGCCTATGTGCGCCAGCGCAACTCCTCGGAACCCGAGTTCCTTCAGGCCGTGGAGGAGGTCGTCGACTCGCTCCTGCCGTTCGTGCGCGAGCACAAGCGCTACACGGACCAACGCATCCTCGAGCGCCTGGTCGAACCGGACCGCGCCTTCCAGTTCCGCGTGACGTGGGAGGACGACAACGGCGACGTGCAGGTCAACCGCGGCTACCGCGTGCAGTTCAACAACGCGATCGGCCCCTACAAGGGCGGACTGCGTTTCCACCCCAGCGTGAACCTGAGCGTGCTCAAGTTCCTGGGCTTCGAGCAGATCTTCAAGAACAGCCTCACCGGACTGCCGATGGGCGGCGGCAAGGGCGGTTCGGACTTCGACCCGAAGGGACGCAGCGACCGCGAGGTCATGCGCTTCTGCCAGTCGTTCATGAACGAGCTGTTCCGCCACGTCGGCACGTACACCGACGTGCCCGCCGGTGACATCGGCGTCGGCGCGCGCGAGATCGGCTACCTGTTCGGTCAGCACAAGCGTCTGACCAACACCTACACCGGCGTGTTGACCGGCAAGGGCCTCAACTACGGGGGCTCGGTCGTGCGTACCGAGGCCACGGGCTACGGCGCGGTGTACTTCGCGAAGGAGATGATGGAGCTGCGCGGCGACGGTCTCGACGGCAAGCGCTGCATCGTGTCCGGCTCCGGCAACGTGGCGCTCTACGCGGCACAGAAGCTGATGCAGGAGGGCGCGAAGGTGGTGACGCTGTCCGACTCGAAGGGCTTCATCCACGACCCCGAGGGCCTGGACGCCGAGAAGTGGGAGTTCGTCCGCGAGCTCAAGGAAGAGCGCCGCGGCCGCATCAGCGAGTACGCGGAGAAGTTCAAGGGCACCACGTTCCACGAGGGCGCGAAGCCCTGGGGCGTCGAGGCGAACTGCGCCTTCCCCTGCGCGACGCAGAACGAGATCAGCAACGAGGACGCCGCGCTGCTCGTCAAGAACGGCATCGACGTCGTGTCCGAGGGCGCCAACATGCCCACCGCCAACGATGGTGTGAAGCGCTTCGTCGACGCCGGCATCCTCTACGGACCGGGCAAGGCGGCGAACGCCGGTGGCGTCGCGGTCAGTGGTCTCGAGCAGAGTCAGAACGCCCAGCGCCTGTCGTGGTCCCGCATGGAGGTCGACGACCGCCTGCGCGGGATCATGGCCGACATCCACAAGAAGTGCGTGGTGTACGGCTCGTCCCCCGACGGTTCGGTCAACTACGTGCGCGGCTCGAACATCGCCGGCTTCGTGAAGATCGCCGAGGCCCAGGTGGCCTACGGACTGGTCTGAGCGCGAGTCCACCACGCAGGCCGCGCGAACCGCGACGATCGACTCTGCGGGCCGCCGCCGGAACCCTCCGGCGGCGGCCCGCATCCGTGCCATCCGGCCACAGGGGCCAGTAGACTGCGGCGCCCGCCCGCCCCCACGCTGTCCGTCCCCACGCCATGAGCCCTTCGCTGCGCCGCATCCCGTTCCGTGTCGAGATGGCCGGCGTGATCGAGATCATGGGCCGCTCGCTCTACTCCGACCGGGCGACGCCGATCCGCGAGCTGATCCAGAACGCGCACGACAGCATCCGCCGCCGTCGCGACGAGGAACTGGACTACACCGGCGCGATCCGCATCCGCGCCGACGCGAACGCGGGCACGCTCGAGTTCGAGGACGACGGCATCGGCCTCGACGAGGCGGAGGCGGAGCGCTACCTCGGCACGGTCGGCGTCAGCCTCACGGGCGCGATCAAGGGCGACGCCGCGCGTGAGGGCGCTTCGAGCGCGCTGATCGGCCAGTTCGGAATCGGCCTGTTGTCCGCGTTCCTGATCGCCGACCGCATCGAGGTCCACTCGCGGCGCGGGGCCTCCAGCCAGCCGGTGACGTGGATCGCGGGCCGGGACGCGGACATCCTCGTCGGCCCGGGCGAGCGCGCCGAGCGCGGGACGAGCGTGCGGCTGCACCTGCGCCCCGACGCACTCGAATACGCCGCGGACCTCGCGAAGCTGGAAGAGGTCGTGCGCCGCTACGCCGAGTACCTCGAGGTCCCCATCCACATCGGCGACTCACAGCGGCGCGTGAATCTGGCCCGCGCGTCGTGGCTCGAACCGACTCCCGACGACAACGAGATCCAGACCGATCTCGCCGAACGCTTCTCGGAGGAGCCGCTGGCCGTGCTGACCGTGCAGGACCGCGGCCCGACCCAACTGCGCGGAGCGGTCTACGTCTCGCCCGAACGCACGCCCGGGTTCACCTCGGAAGCGACGGTCCACGCGACGCTCAAGCGCATGCTGATCTCGACCTCCGTGCGCGGACTCGTTCCGTCGTGGGCTCCCTTCCTGCGCGGCGTCCTCGAGCTGACCAACTGCACGCCGACCGCGAGCCGCGAGGACCTGGTGCGCGACGCAGCGTTCCGAGCCGCCCGCGAACGCCTCGAGGAACTGGCCTTCGAGTGGTTCGAGCGCCTCGGCCGCGAGGACGACGTCCAGTGGCAGGCCATCTGCGAGTGGCACCGCTACACGCTCACAGGCAGCGCGCTCGACACGCCGCGACTGCGAGCCGTCCTGCGCACGACGCTGCGCTGGTCCACCTCGGCCGGGCCGCTCACGTTCGACGAGCTGCTCGCACGCAGCCAGGCGGACCCGTTGCGCGGCGAGAGCGTGGACCACGTGGTGTGGTTCAACACGGAGCGCCGCCAGGAGCGCTGGGTCGACTCGGCCTTCCGAGCCAGCGAAGCACCCTGCGTCCACTGCCTGCGCAGCTTCGAGTTGACCCTCTTGACCGCACTGGTGCGCGATGCGAACGCGGCCGGTGGCGCCATCGACCTGCGACCGGCGAAGCTCGAGTCGGACGGCTTCGCGGACTCCGTTCTCGAGATCCGCGACCACGGCCCGATCGACGACGTCTGGCAGAGGTTCCTCGGCATCGAGGGCACGCGCGTGTTCACCGGCCGTGGAAGTGGCGCGCAGCCGTGCCTCGCGCTGCTGGACGAACGGGGCGACCTGGCGCGCAGCTTCGCGGCCCTGCGCGGCCAGGGGCGCGTTCCGGCCGGCTTCCAAGCACTCATCGACCGGGAGCTCGACACGGGCTCGAGCCACCAGAACGAGGTCCTCCTCGACCTCGCCCACCCGCTGGTGCGCCGCGCCCTCGAGCGCTCGTGCTCCCACCCCCTCGCCCACGTCCTGCGCGTGCAGGTGGCGGGCGCCCTCGAGGCCGCGGGCGCCCGACTCGGGGACGACGCCCAACGCACACGCCTGCGCGACCTCGAGTGGGTGGCCGAGGCGCTTCCCTGATCGCTCGAAGCTCCGAAGACCGCCGCCATGACGAACGAATCCATCGACTTCGACGCCCTGCACGATCGCGTGTGGGACCTGCACAAGGGCCTGCGACTGCGGAGCGCCCACACGCTCGCCCTCGAGATGCAGGCGCGCGCGAAGGACGAGCGCGATCTGAACGCGTACGTGCAGGCCTGCTTCCTGGTGCTCAACACCGCGCCGGGCGTGCTGCAACCCGAGGTCGGCAAGCGCGCTTCGCTCGAGATGATCGCGCTGCTCGAGTCGCGCGACGCCGCCGTCGAGTTCCAACCGGACATGGACGACGACGCGTACCGGAGCAACGTCTACTGGTACAGCGCCTGCGCCTACGACAACCTCGCCACGTCGATCGCCGACATGTACGGGGCCAACTCTCCGGGTCTCGACAGCGCACTCAACGAGGGCATCGCGGTCTGCCGGCGCACGGGCAAGACCGGCTGCATCGGCTGTTTCCGGGCCTACGGGCGCGCCCGAGCCCTGGCGGCCGACGACCTCGACATGGCCCTGCACTTCGCGCGCAGCGCCCGCGCTCCGGGTTCGACGGCGGACGAGACCAAGCGCTTCGCCGCAGCGATCGGCGAGGCTTCCATCCTGACGTCGATGGGCGACGTGGCAGGCGCCGAGCGCGCTCTGGCCGAGGCTCGCGAACGGGTCACCGGCTCGACGTTCGAAGCCGAGCACGACGCCGAGTGCCAGATCGAAGCGGCGACGTTGGCCTGCCTGCGCGGCGACGAGCCCCAGCCGTTCAAGATCCTCGAGCAGGCCCCCCCGTTCGACCCGGACGAAGCGCCGCGGACCCAGATCGCGCTCGACCACGTGGCCGCACTGCGCGCGAGCCTCACCGGCGACTTCGAGGGCGCGAACCACCTGCTCGAAGCGTTGGATCGCCGTCTGTGGCGAGCGAAGCGGATCGACAAGTGGTTCGAGAACCGCCTGCGACTGATCGCGAACGACCTGCGTGCCGGACGCGGCGAGCGCGTCGAGGGGCTCGTCCGGCAGTTGCGCGAACGCGCGCGGGACGCCCGCGACCACTTGACGCTGCGCCGCCTCGACCTCCTCGAAGCGAGCGGTGTCGACGCGTGGCCGCACGCCCCGCTCGCTCCGCCGCGCGCGGTCCTGACGGTCGCGTCGTCCAGCGCTGCCGTCCCCGTCGAAGCCGACACCACGACGCTCGCGGAGAGCTCCGAAGTGCACGAGGCGGAGACCGCACTCCGTCCACCGCCCGAGTTCGTCGCGCGCGTGCGCGATCTTCAGCGCCGAGTCGCCGCGGCTCGACGCGAGGACGGCGACTTGACGGCGCTCGAGACCGAGCTGTTCGCGCTCGAACCCGAACCGGACGATCGCGACGGACGGGTCGCGCTGCTGAGCGCGTTCTACGACCTCGACCCGTTCGCCTCCGATCCCGCGCGGACCTGGCAGCACGTGCGCAGGCTGGCCGCGGGGCTCGAGGACGACGGCGTGGTCCTGTCGTACCTGGCCTTCATCGGCTGGATGCTGCGCCGCGTGGAGGGTTCGGCCATGGGCGAGACGATCCTCGAGGAGACGCTCGTGGCCTGGTTCGACCGATCGGTGGAGCTGGCGCCCGACGACGTCGGAGTGCGCGCGCGCGCGGCGTCGTGGTTCCTCGACCGCGGCGACGAGGACCGGGCCGAGCGCCTGTTGGCGCGCGCGGCGCGGTTGGACCGCTCCGATGCGTGGGTGACGCTGCGACTTGCCGAGCTGTACGGTCGATCCGGTCGGAGCACGGACGCACTCGCGGTGCTCGACCTCGCCCTGCGCTCGGGCAACGACGATCCCGACGTGCTGTGGGCCGCCGTCGGTCGCGCGGCCGGACTGGCCGAACACCAGGCCCTCGTCTCCTACGTGCGACGCTACGCCGAGCACACGCCGGACAGCCAGTGGGTCCCCTACTACGAGTTGTTGGGCCTCGTGGGCAGCGGACGTCACGCGGAAGCCGCCGAGAAGCTCGCCGCGGCCGAAGCGGCCTTCCCCGCGCTGGCCTTCGCGTGGGAGTCCTATCGCGTGCCGATCACGGCGGCCACGCACGGTCCCGAGGAGACGCGCCGGGTGGCGTCGCACTTCCTGGCGCGACCGACGCGCGAGGTCGAGGACCTCAATCGGTACGGCGTGTTCGCCGCGCTCGAGCGGGTGCTCCTCGCCGCCGAGTCGTGCGAAGGTCTCGACGACGTGGCGGACGCGGTGCGACGGCGCGCGCTGGAGCTCGGACTGGGCAGTGCGTCGATCCTGAACGCCTGGCGCGCCGCGCGCGAGGAGGAGACCGACGTCCACTACTTCGACGTGACGATCGAACAGGACCTGCCCGCCGACTGGGACGCTCGCGACCAACGCCTCGACGAGACCGCGGGCTGGAAGCGTCTGTCGGTCAGCTACGGCGTGCTGGCCTTCGACCGCGAGGAGGCGGAACGCGTCGCGCTCGAGCACCACCCGCGCTTCGGTCCGACGCCGCGGATCGTGGACGTGGACGAGGACGAATCGACCTATCGGGACCAGCGCGGCCTCATGCGCCAATCGGGCTTCCGTCCGGGCGAGGACGGCGGCGGCGCGGGCTGAACGCTCGATCGGTGCTCCGCAACGCAGCGCGGGCCGCCGCCGGGAGGTCCCGGCGGCGGCCCGCTCGCGTTCCGAAGCGTTTCCGATCAATTGCTGACGAGCAGCGACGCGGCTTCCGCAGCTGCTTCGTCGGCCGAGAGCGGACGGTTCCAGATCTTCACCTGCGAACGGATCACCGTTGAACGGATCACCAGCGAACGGGCGGTTTGCCGCCGTGCTCGTTCTCGATCGTGAAGGGACGCAACGTCCAGTCGCGCAGGCCGCCACCGTGGAGGAAGCGGCCGATGCGTTCACCGTTGGCGTACACGTGGATCTGCTGGTCGCCGAGGCTGTCGTCGGCGAGCGTGTGGACCGCGAGGTCGGCGACGTTCCTCTGTCCCGGAATGCGAGCTCCTAGCCAGGTGCCGTCGCGAGTCGTGCGAACGGGTCGCTCCTCTTCCTCTCCTCCGCCCCTCTTCCACACCCCGTCCGGCGCACCGACACGCCGCTCGGCACACCCCCGTCGAACCGGCGAGCGGCCGAGTGGAGCGCGCGGGACCGCGGACGCCGCGGGACTCAGCTGGCGAGCGCGATCAGCACCAGCGCGACCACGCCGACGGTGATGACGCCGACCAGGAACATGCCGACCGTGGTCTGGGTCCAGGCCATCGACGCGGGGAAGGCTCCGCGCGAACGGTCGGCGCCAGGGTCCTGCCTTTCGACGGCACGCGCCCCGAACTCCGCGGACGTGGCGCGCGCGGACGACGACGGCGAGCCGCCCGTCAGCTGCAGCCGCGCCTCGGCCGCCTCCAGACGTCCTTGCACCTTGCCCATCTCGAGGGCCAGGGTCCGCAGTTCGCGTTCCTTCTGATCGAGCAGGGTCCGCAGGCCGTCGAGTTCGGAGACGTGGCGCGCGCGCTCCTCGGCGGAGCGCTTCTCGAGCGTGTCCGAGAAGGACTGGGCCGCCGACTCGATCCGTTCCGACTGGGCCAACGCCCCTTCGAGGTAGGACACCCGTGCGCGCACGCGTTCGAGTTCGGCCCGTTCCGCGGCCGTGGCGCCCGAACCGGCACCGACGCGAACGGCAGCCACTTCGGCGTCCCGCTCGTCGCGCTTGACCAGATCCTTGGGCGCCGAGACGTGGACGACGCCCTCGCCCTTGGGCTGCCAGTCGACGGCGAAGGGGTCGTTGGGGCTCAGGTAGATGCCGTTCGCGTCGTTCTTCCGCGCGGGTCCCGGTCGAAGCTGCATGGGCCGAGGGTAGCGGCCAGGAGCCCACGGCGTCGCGGCGCGCTGCCTATACTCGTCCCGCGCCTGGCAGGTCCTTCCCGCCGCGCCCACCCGCTCCACCCGCTCCACCCACCACGACCCCCGCGCACCCCGTCCCCGCGACACTCCCATGACGAACAGCCCTCTCGATCCCAACCGGTCCACGACCCGCCGCTCCGTCCTGCGCTCGGGCACCGCGGCCGCCATCGGCACGGCCCTCGGCGGCTCCCTCGCGGGCAACGCCTTCGGCAACCCGGCCGCCGGACTGATCAAGCCGGTCACCGCCGGCCGGCCCCACACCCCGGTCGCCCAGGACGAGGCCCTGCGCGTCGCCGTCATCGGCCCGGGCGGCATGGGCAACGGACACATCGACGGGATGCTGCGCGCGCGGAACGAGGGCGTCGAGAAGCTCGACATCGTCGGGATCGCCGAAGTCTGCAAGCCGCGCCGCGACGCCACGCTGCGCAAGATCCTGGGCAGCCAGGGCGAGGGCACGTGCAACGCCTACGTCGACTACAAGGAGATGCTCGAGACCGAGCGTCCGCACGCGGTGCTGATCGCGTCGACCGAGCACTGGCACGCGACCCACGCCGTCGACTCGATGGCCGCCGGCGCCGACGTGTACGTCGAGAAGCCGATGACCCTGCGCCTCGAGGACGCGCTGTGGCTGAAGCGCACCGTCGACGCGAACGACAAGATCTGTCAGGTCGGCACGCAGTACATGATGCAGGACAAGTACGTGCAGGCGAAGGAGCTGATCGCCAAGGGCGCGATCGGCACGCCCACGATGAGCCAGACCTCGTACTGCCGCAACTCGAGGAGCGGCGAGTGGCTGTACGGCATCGACGAGTCGGTGAAGCCGGGCGAGACGCTCGACTGGGAACGTTGGTGCGGACCGCTGGGCCTGGCCGAGTTCGACACCGAGATCTACCACCGTTGGCGCCGCTACCGCCGCTACTCGACGGGCATCATCGGTGACCTGCTCGTGCACCAGATGACGCCGATCATCTTCGCGCTCGACATGGGCCTTCCGACCACGGTGTCGGCCGCCGGCGGTCACATGGTCGACAAGAAGATGGAGAACCACGACAACGTCATGCTGACCGCGCAGTGGACGGATGATTCTGGAAACCCCGGCCACACGATGATCGTGTCCGGATCCACCTGCAACGACCGCGGCCTGCCGATCCTGATCCGCGGCCACGAAGCCGACCTGATGCTCGGCAGCAACGACGTCGAACTGCTGCCCCAGGCGCCGTTCGTGGACGATCGCGACCGCCAGGAGATCAAGTGCGAGAGCAAGGACTGGCAGGGCGAGCTGCGTCTCGACTGGCTGCGCTGCGTGCGCTCGCGCAAGCCCAACCGCTCGACCGTCGACCTGGGTCTGGCGCACATGATCGTCGTCGACCTGGCGACGCGCGCCCTGTGGCAGGGCGGCACCTGGCGCTTCGACGAAGCCACCGGACGCGTGGATCGCGTCTGATCGGGGCGCGTCCGAGGACGACGAGTGAACGGGGGCGCGCGGTCCGCACGGATCGCGCGCCCCCGCTCGCGTGAGCCGTTACCTTCTCGGCCCCTGCGAGCGGCGGCGCGCACGCGCCCGCACCGAACTCCCCGATCGATCCATGGACACGCCCCAGCCGATCCGACTCGCCGTCGAAGCGATGGCGACGCGCTTCGAGATCGTGCTGGTCGGCGACGATCCCGTGCGCCTGCGTGCCGCGGGCGAAGCCGCGCTGGCCGCCGTGACCGACACCGAAGCCGCCCTGTCGCGCTTCGTGGCCTCCAGCTTCGTCGCGCGCCTCAATCGCACGGCGCCGGGCGTGGCCCTGCGCACCGATCCGCTCGATCGCGAGTGGCTCCTCGTGGCCGACGAGCTGCAGCGACTCACCGGCGGCGCCTTCGACCTGTGCCACGGCACCGACGGGTCCCTCGAGCTGGACGATCCCGGCGCGACGCGCGTCCGTCGCACGAGCAGCACCGCGCGCGTCGACGCCGGCTCGATCGGCAAGGGTGTGGCCCTCGACCGCGCCCGCGACGAACTGGTCGACGCCGGCGTGACCCGGGCCCTGATCCACGGCGGCACGAGCACGGTGGTCGCGCTGGGCGCTCCCCCGGAGCGGTCCGGTTGGGGGGTGCGCGTGGACCTCGGGGACGGGCGCTGCGTCGACGTCGAGCTCGTGGACGCGGCCCTGTCCGTCTCGGCCCAGCGGGGCCAGGACCGGCTGCCCGAGGGTGGTCATGTGGTCGACGCACGCACCGGGACGAGGTCCCGCGCGCACGAGGTGGTGGCCTGCACCGCGCCGCGGGCTACCCTGGCCGACGCGTGGACCACGGCGCTCCTGGCGAGCGGTGCCGCACCCGACCTTCGCGCCAGTGCGTGCGCGCGGGGCGTCACGGTGCTCGTTCCAGGTTCCGACTGACGGACCACGCGGCGACGACCGACCGACGCACCGACCCACCACCGCTGCTGAGCCGCGCGCTCGCCGACTGCGCACCAGCGGCGCGAACCGGCGACGACGGTTCAGGCACCGGCCGCGCGAACGCCTTCCTCCCGCTCCCCGCAACCGATCCCCCGAAGCGATGCTCGACGCCCAAAGGCGCCTCTTCCTCCAGCGCTCCCTCGCTGGCGCCGCCGCCCTCTCGCTCATGCCCTCCGCCCTGGCCGGGCCCTACGTCCCGCCGCGCGCGGTGCGTGTGGCGCTCGCCGGCTGCGGACGCCAGGGACGCGACCTGCTCAAGGAGCTCGCGAACTTCGAGAACGTGACCGTCGTGGCCGTCTGCGACCCGGTCGAGTCGCGGCGCTCGTCGGGCGCGCGGCGCGCCGGCGAGGTGAACGCGTACGACTCGATCGACGCGCTGCTCGCGGGCGAAGCGGACCTCGACGCGGTCTTCGTGGCCTCGTCGACGCACACGCACCGCGCCATCGTCGAAGCCTGCGCGGCGCGCGGGCTGGCCATCTACTGCGAAGCCCCGCTGGCCCACACGGTCGAGGACGCGCGCGCGATCGCCGCGGCCGCCGCCGGATCCGCCGGAGTGTTCCAGAGCGGTCTGCTCGGTCGCGTGAACCCGATCTACAAGCTGGCGAACAAGTTCTTCCGCTCGGGCTCGATCCGCTCGGCGGTCGCCCTGCGCGCACAGTGGAACAAGAAGACGTCCTGGCGCGCATCCGGTGGCAACGCCGCGCTGCTCGACTGGAAACTCGATCCGAAGGTCTCGCTGGGCCTGGCGGGCGAGGTCGGCACGCACCAACTGGACGCTCTGTCGTGGTTCGTGCGCCGCGCCCCGTTGTCCGTCCGCGGCCACGGCACCATCGCGCTGCACGACGACGGTCGTGAACTGGCCGACACGATCCACCTCGACGTGGACTTCGGCGAGGGCCTGCGCCTTGGCTACGAGGCCAGCCTCGCCAACTCGTTCGAGGGCACCTACGAGGTGATCCGCGGCTCGATGGGCACGATGAAGCTCGCCTGGACCGCCGGTTGGTTGTTCAAGGAGGCCGACGCCGAGACGCAGGGCTGGGAGGTCTACGCGAACCGCCAGCAGTTCCACGACGAAGAGGGCATCACGCTCATCGCGGACGCGACGAAACTGGCCGCCCAGGACAAGCTGAAGGACGGCGTCGGACTCCCCTACCCGCCCTTGTACTACGGCATCGAGACCT
The DNA here is from genome assembly GCA_007750655.1 of Rohdeia mirabilis. GTDB lineage: Bacteria > Planctomycetota > UBA1135 > UBA1135 > Rohdeia > Rohdeia mirabilis. Next base: position 1,654,952 of record CP036290.1, on the reverse strand, counting down.
TCCTGAAGAGCGTGACCGAAGGCGCCGACGTGGCCTGCACCGCGAACGAGGGACTGGCCTCGACGCTGGCCGGCATCGCGGCTGCGCAGGCGGTGCGCAGCGGCGAGGAAGTGAAGGTCGAAGAGGTCTGAGCGGAGCGCTCCCGTCATGGACCCCTCGACGACGATCCGTCCGCTCGCCGGACTGCCTCTGCTCGCGCGCCTCGGCGTGACGGGTTTCCTCGCCATCGCGCTGCTCGGGATCTGGGCCTCCGTCAGGCAGATCGAGATCCACCACGGCAAGAGCGACGGCGAGCCGGGGCTCTCGGCCGCCGACGTGCGCGGCGCGTACCACACGACGACGATCCCGTCGCCGATGCTGGCAGCGCTGGAAGGGACGCTCGAGGGGCACCCGCCGCTCGAACTCGCGGACGACCAACGCGCCGCGCTCCTCGCCTGGCTCGAGAGCGAGCGCCCGGCCCAGGACTTCGACGACATCGACCTCGACCTCCTCGCGCCCGTCGAGATCCTCGCCGAGCGTTGTTCGGACTGCCACGCGAAGGACGGCTCCGCGGCGGCGTTCGGCGACTTCGCCGACGTGAAGGGGCTCTTGGCGGGCAAGCGTCTGGAACCACCGCCCCCGGAAGTGCGTTGGACCAGCCTGCACACGCACGCGCCGGGAATGGTCGGATTCGGCCTCCTCCTGACGTTCCTCGCGCTCTTCACGCGCTTCGGTCCGCGTCTGCGTTCCCTGCCGATCGCTCTCGGAGGGATCGGGATCGCGCTCGACCTCGGCTCCTGGATCCCCGCGCGCGACACGGCCGTCCTGGTCAACGGGATCGTCGCCGGCGGGGCGCTGTACACCGCGGGCTGCCTGCTCGCGGTGCTGCTCGTCCTGCTCGAGGTCTGGCTGCCCCGACCCGCCGCGGAGGCCTGAACCGATGAGCCGCCCCACCACCCGCCCCACCACCCGCCGCGGCCTCCTCCGCGCCGCCCTCCCGAAGCTGCAGGAACACGTCCTGCTCGACGAGCACCGCGTCGTCCACGTGCGCGGCACGCGCGCGCCGCTGCGTCCGGGGCAGCCGATCCAGGTCGGCGTCGTCGGCTTCGGCCACATGGGCGGCGGTCACACGGACGGACTCCTGCGGGCGCGGGACGCGGGCGACGCGAAGCTCGACGTCGTCGCGGTCGCCGAGGTCTGCGAGCCACGCCGTGAGAAGGGCCTGGCGCTGCTGCGGGAGCGCCAGCCGGGCGTCGAGGTCACCGGCCACGTCGACTACCTCGAGCTGTACGAGCGCCCCGACATCCACGCCGTCCTGATCGCCACACCCGAACACTGGCACGCGACCCACGCCGTGCACGCGATCGAGTACGGCAAGGACGTGTACGTCGAGAAGCCGATGACGCTGGAGCTCGAGGAAGCCTTCTGGCTCGCGCACGTGGCGCGGTCGTCGGACTCGATCGTCCAGGTCGGCACCCAGTGGCTCATGCACCCACGCTTCGTCCAGGCGCGCAAGATCGTCGCCGAAGGATCGCTGGGCGTGTGCCTTTCGAGCCTGATCGCCTTCGGTCGCAACTCGCGCGAGGGCGAGTGGCTGTACGAGATCGACGAGTCGCTCGAGCCCGGCCCGCGCCTCGACTGGGAGCGCTGGTGCGGCCCGCTCGGCCCGCGCGCGTGGGACACCGAGATCTACCACCGCTGGCGCCGCTACCGCGAGTACTCGACGGGCATCATCGGCGACATCCTCTCGCACCTGATCGCCCCGCTGTTGCTGGCGGTCGACGAGGGGCTGCCGGTGCGCGTGACGGCGCAGGGCTCGCACATGGTCGACACGGCCATGGAGAACCACGACCAGATCGTCGGGCACATCGAGTTCGAGAGCGGGCACGTGATGACGGTCATCGGCTCGACCTGCAACGACCGGGGCACGCCTTGGATGATCCGCGGCAATCGGGCCGACCTCCTGCTCGGACACGGCAGCGCCGAGGTCGTGCCGCAGGCCGCGTGGAGCGACCTCGACGACGAACCGCGCAAGTACGACCGCCCGGCCAAGGACATCCAGCAGCAGCTGCGACTCGACTGGCTGCGCTCCGTCCGCACGCGGCGGCCGAATCGCTCGAACGTCGAGCTCGGCCTGGCGCACATGATCGTGGTCGACCTCATGACCCGCTCCGTGTGGTCCGGCCGCGCCTGGCGCTTCGACCCGGTCACGTCTCGGGTCTTCGCCGAGTGAGCGGTTCGCGGCACGCCTCGGCCGTCCGCACGGGCGCGACCGTGCGCATCGGCGACCTCGAGGTCGTGGACCACCGCCTCGAGGTCCCGCTGGACCACGAAGCACCCGACGGGCGGCGCATCGACCTGTTCGCGCGCGAGGTGCGGCACGCGGGCGGCGGCGGACTGCCGTGGCTCGTCTTCCTCCAGGGCGGGCCCGGCTTCGAGGCCACGCGGCCGCTCGACGCGAAGGGCTGGATCGGCGCGGCCGCGACCCAGCGCTTCCGCGTGCTGCTCGTCGACCAGCGCGGTACGGGCAACAGCTCCCCCGTCGAGTCGACCCACGCGCCCGACGCGAGCGTCCTGCGCCACCTGCGCCTCGACGCGATCGTGCGCGACTGCGAGCTGTGGCGGCACCAGCTGGCCGGCGAGGACGAGCGCTGGTCGGTCCTGGGCCAGAGCTACGGCGGCTTCTGCGCCGTCCACTACCTCGCGAGTCGGCCGGAAGCGCTCGAGCGGGTGCTGCTGACGGGCGGCCTCCCTCCGCTCGTCGAGATCGATCGCGTCTACGAGCGCACCTTCGCGTGCATGCGGCGCCGTTCGCTCGAACACTACGCGAGCTTCCCCGGCGACGCGGAACTGGTCGGTCGCATCGCGGCGCGCCTGGCCGCCGGTGACGTGCGTCTGCCGGGTGGCGACGTCCTGTCCGTCCGCCGCTTCCAACAGGTCGGCATGGCGCTCGGTCAGTCGCGCGGCAGCGTGGCTCTGCACTGGCTGTTCGAGTCGGCCTTCGCCGGAGCGGGGAACGAACCGACGCAGCGCTTCCTGCACGCGGTCGAGCGTTCCCAGAGCTATCCGACCAATCCGCTCTACGCGGTGTTGCACGAGGCCATCTACTCCGAGGGCCCCGCGACGGGCTGGTCCGCCGAACGCGTGCGGGCGGCGAGCGGCGAACACGAGTGGCGCGCCGGAGAGCCGCTCACGCTGACCGCCGAGTCGATCCATCCCTGGATGTTCGAGGAGTACGGCGCGCTGCGCCCCTTCGCGGCCGCCGCCGAGGAGCTGGCGCGGATCGACGACTGGAGCCCGCTGTACGACCGCGCGCGGCTGGCGGCGAATCGCGTCCCGGTGGCCGCCGCCGTGTACACGAACGACCTCTACGTCGATCGCCAGCTGTCGCTGGACACGGCGGCCGCGATCGGCGGCTGCAGCGTCTACGAGAGCGCGACCCACGAACACGACGGGCTGCGCGAGGACGGACCGGCGATCTTCGGCGAGCTGCTGGCCCGGACCCGGCGCGTACCCGATCCGAGCACCCGCGCTTGAAGGCGGCGCACGACGCTCCGCTCACCCAGCGCGCGATCCTGACCCTGTGGTGGCCGCTCGCCGCGAGCTGGCTGATGATGGGACTGGAGCTGCCGCTCGTGAACGCGGCCATCGCGCGTCTGCCCGACGCGCGCGTGCAGCTCGCGGCCTACGGGTCGCTCGTGTTCCCGCTGTCGCTCTTGATCGAGGCGCCGATCATCCCGCTGCTGTCCGCGTCGACGGCGCTGTCGCGCGACGCGGTCAGCTACGCGAAGCTGCGCCTGTTCATGCTCGTGTCGGCGGGGAGCCTGACGGCGATCCACGCGCTGGTGGCCTTCACGCCGCTGCTCGACGTGATCGCGCTGCGCCTGTTCGACATGGACCCGGAGCTGCTCGAGCCGGGACGCATCGGCATGCAGCTGATGCTGCCGTGGACGTTCGCGATCGCGTATCGGCGTTTCCAGCAGGGCCTGTTGATCCGCTCCGGGCACTCGCGCGCGGTCGGCATCGGCACCGTGGTCAGGCTCCTGGGCCTGACGGGCACGCTCGCGATCGGCATGGCGCACGGCGGCTTCAGCGGCATCGAGGTCGGCGCGGCAGCGGTGGCCGTCGGCGTCGTCTCCGAGGCTCTGTTCGCCAGTTGGAGCGTGCGCGAGTGCCGCCGACGCCTCCAGCCCCCCGCACCGCACGTCGCCCCGTGGTCCTGGCGCAGGTTCGCGACCTTCTACACGCCACTGACCCTGTGGGCGTTGATCGGCATGGCGGCGATGCCCATGACGTCGGCCGCCATCGGACGCATGCCGCGCGAAGTGGCGTCGTTCGCCGCCTGGCCCGCGGTCAACAACCTGGTCTTCCTCCTGCGCAGTTCGAGCTTCGCGTTCACCGAGGTCGTCGTCGCCTCGCTCGCCCGCCCCGAAGCCCGCGTCGAGCTGACGCGCTTCGCCTGGCGCCTCGGCCTGGGCGCGTCGGGCATCCTGCTCCTGGTCGCGCTCACGCCCCTCGCCGGTCTGTGGTTCGGCGCGGCCCAGGGTCTCGACGCGGAACTGGTCGAACTGGGCGTCGCGGCGCTCCTGTTCACGGCGCCGTTCCCGCTGCTGCAAGCGCGGATGGCGCTCTTCACCGGGCGACTCGTGCACGCGGAGCGCACGCGCGGGATCGGCGTGGCCGTCCTGGTCTTCACGGGTTCGGTCGGCCTGTTGGTCGCACTCGGAACCTGTTTCGTCGACGCGGCGGGAGCCATGCAGGCCGGCGCGATCCTGACCGTGGCGGCGCTGCTGCAGAGTCTGTGGCTCGCGCGCGCGACCAGGTCCGCCGACGCGGTGGCCTGACGCGGTGGCCCGAGACGGTAGCCTGACGCGATGGCCAGCGTCCGACTCGAGAACGTCACCAAGCACTTCGGTACGAGCGTCGCCGTCGCCGGCATCGACCTCGAGATCGAGGACGGCACCTACTGCGTCCTCGTCGGTCCGAGCGGCTGCGGCAAGAGCACGACGCTGCGCCTGATCGCGGGGCTCGACGAACCGACCTCGGGCACCATCGCCATCGACGGAAGGCGCGTCGAGGACCTGCCGCCCCACCGCCGCGACGTGGCCTTCGTGTTCCAGGGCTACGCGCTCTATCCGCACCTCTCGGTGGCCGACAACCTGGCGTTCGGACTCCGGCGCAGGCGCGAACACGGCAGTCGCGCGCGCGCGCTCGTCAGCCCCGACTATCGCACCAGGCATCGCAGCGAGTCCGAGGCCATCGCGGCGCGCGTCCGCGACGTGGCGGAACAGCTCGAACTGACCGAACTACTCGCGCGCAAGCCGTTCGAGCTGTCGGGCGGACAGCAACAGCGCGTGGCGCTCGGACGCGCGCTCGTGCGCGACCCGAAGGTGTTCCTGCTCGACGAACCGCTGTCGAACCTCGACGCACGGCTGCGCAGTCGAACGCGCGACGAACTGGTCCGCCTCCAGCGCCGCGTCCGCGGGACCTTCGTGCACGTGACCCACGACCAGGAGGAGGCGCTGGCGCTGGCGGACCGCATCGTCGTGATGGCGGAGGGCGCGGTGCAACAGAACGGCACGCCGGCGCAGATCCACGCGCGACCGGCCAACCGCTTCGTCGCGAGCTTCGTCGGCCAGCCGGCCATGCGCTTCGTCGCGGGGCGCGTCGAACGAGATGGAGATGGAGCACAGCGCTGCTCGTTCGAGGGTGGCGGGCTGCGCGTGCGACTCGGCGCTCCGGCCGTGCCCGCGGCGGCCGCGGTGCTCGGCGTGCGCCCGAGCGACCTCGAACTGGCGGCGTTCGGAACGTCGCAGCCCGCAGGTGGCGGCGCGACCGACATCGGGACGGCCCGGCTCGTCGAGGTCCACGACTTCGGCGACCACCTGGATCTCGAGCTCGCGACGGCGGGCGACGCGCGGCTCGCCGTCCGTACGACGCGGCGCGCGCTGGCGGCGGCCGAGCTCGACGGGGCGCCCGGCGGTGAGGTGCTCCTGCGCGCGGCGCCGGACGCGCTGCACCTGTTCGAACCCGGGGAGTTCGGCGCGCGTCTGGGCGGCGGAGCGGACGAGCGACCCGCGACCTAGTGGTGTGCTTCGCTCCGTCGAGGCACGTCGGCGTTCCGTACGGGAGGCGCTGCGCGGCACGGGCGACTCGCCCCATCCTCGACGAGTACCGGGCCCCCGAGTCACGGAGGCGGCCAGACGCAGCAGCGCGCCCGCACGGAGCGCTGCCGACACGCGGGGGAACCGCGCCTCGGGAGAGTGCTCCGCACCACGAGCCCGAGTGCGAGGAGCGGGACCGCCCGGCTCGGCTCGCGTGGCCCTGGTCGGCTCGATAGGATCGGCGCCTCCCCGTCCGTCCCCTTCCCCCGACCCTGGCCCCGATGCTTCGCAGCCACCTCCGAGCGGCGCTGTCGCTCGTGTTCGTCCCCGCTCTCCTCGTTCCCGCGCTGCTCCTCGGTGGCTGCGGCTACCAGGGCGACCCGGAACGCATCGCGGAGGAGAACGCGAAGGAGTTCCGCGAGGCCACGGCGGAACTGAAGGCGGTGGCGGAGAAGCTGGGCGAGCTGACCGACGAACTGTCGCGCTCGGCCGACGAGCTCGAACAGCGGGCCACCCAGCAGGCGGCGCGCGACATGCAGCGCGCGGCGGCCGCGATCGAGAACCTGGCCGCGCGCATCGGTTCGGGACAGGTGACGGTGGCGCCAGGAACGGGGGTCGCTCCGGCGCCGACCATGTCCGGGCCCGAGCCCGAGCTCGCGGACACCGCGATCGCGGGCACGGACACCGCCGCCGAGGTCGCCGAGCGAGCCAGCTACGACCTGCCGATGGTGCGCTACGAATGGGACCCCACGATCGGCGATCCGAACGTGCCGGCCGAGCTCGGTGGCCCCGGGTTCACGGGCGAGGGGTGGGAGACCAACATGGAGTTCCCGGCGCTCGGGGACCCGGCGGCCCTGAAGGGCGGCGACATGACGCTGGTGCTGCCCGACTGGCCGGCCACCCTGCGCCAGCACGGCAAGGATTGGAACCAGGCCTTCAACTACTGGGTCAACGACCTGTGCATGCAGCGTCTGATCACGCCGCACCCGGTCACGCTCGAGTACATGCCGCAGCTCGCGACCCACTGGTGGATCAGCGAGGACAAGATGACCTACCGCTTCCGCCTCAACCCGAAGGCGCGCTGGGGCGACGGGAAGGAAGTCACCGCGGACGACGTGGTCGCCTCGTGGAAGCTGCGGATGGATCCGGACACGCTCGACCCGAGTTCGATCATGACGTACGGGAAGCTCAACGAGCCCGTCGCGCTGTCGAAGTACATGGTCGAGGTCACGTGCAACGAGGAGAACTGGCGCAACCTCCTGTACTTCGGCGGCATGAGCATCATGCCGGCGGCTTCGATCTCGATCCCGGGCGGTGAGTACCTCGACCGCTTCCAGTTCGACTACCCGCCCTTCGCCGGTCCGTACGAGGTGCGCACCGAGGACATCGTCACGGGAGAGAAGATCTCGATCCGCCGTCGCGCGGACTGGTGGGACGCCGACAACGCCGCCTGGCGCGGCATCTACAACCTCGACCGTCTCGACTTCGTGGTCGTCCTCGACCAGAACCTGACCTTCGAGAAGGTCAAGAAGGGCGAGATCGACTTCTGGACCATTCCGAAGGCCGAGTGGTACGCGAAGCTCATGCCCCAGGAGGACAGCGTGAAGCGCGGGCTCCTGGTCCGCTACAAGGTCTTCAACGACGCGCCCGTCGGCACCGCCGGGATCGCGATCAACATGGACGAGCCCGGTCTCGACGACGTCCGGGTCCGACGCGCGCTCCAACTCCTCCACCCGCGTGAGCAGCTCATCGAGGAGCTCTACTACGACGAGTACACGCCGCTCACGAGCTACTGGCAGGGCGGGCTCTACCAGAACCCGGACAACGAGCTGTACGGCTTCGATCCCGACGCGGCCAATGAACTGCTCGACGAGGCCGGCTGGACGGAGAGCGACCGCGACGGCTACCGCATGAAGGACGGCCGCCGACTCGAGTTCACCGTCAACTACCGCTCGGCGCTCTCCGAACGCGGGCTGACGGTCTACCAGGAGCGCTGTCAGGACGCGGGGATCAAGCTGAACCTCGCGCTGCTGACGCCCGCGGCCGGTTGGAAGAACCTCCGCGAGAAGAAGTACCAGCTCTTCTCGACCGCCTGGGGCGCGTTGATCTTCCCGAACCCCGAGACGTCCTGGAAGTCCGAGCTGGCCGACCAGGTGGACAACAACAACGTCACCGCGTTCCGCGACCCGCGCGTGGACGCTTTGTGCGAGGAGTACGACGCCACCTACGACGTGGCGCGGCGCATCGAGATCGTGCGCGAGATCGATGGACTCATCTATCCCCAGCACCCCTACGTGCTCGAGCACTACGGCCCGGCGCAACGCTCGGTCTACTGGAACAAGTACCGCCAGCCCGCGAGCGGCGGACTGCGTTTCGCCGACGACGAGGAGCTGATCTACACCTGGTGGTACGACCCGGAGCTCGCCGAGGCGCTCGAACGCGCACTCGACGACCCGAGCGTCACGATGGAACCCCCGCCCGAGGAGAACCGCTGGTGGCAGCGCTGGAACGAGCTCCAGCGCTCCGGCGACTGATCCTCCGCGATGGGAACCTACTTCGCGCGGCGCATGCTGCTGATGATCCCGACCTTCATCGGGATCACGATGCTCGTCTTCGCCATCACTCGCTTCGTGCCCGGTGGGCCGATCGACCAGATGATGCTGAAGCTCCAGGAAGCGTCGATGGAGAGCGGGACCGACATCGGGGGCTCCACGATGGAGATTCCGGAGGCTTCGCTCGCCGCACTCAAGGAGCGCTTCGGCCTCGACCTCCCCATGTGGCAGGGCTACCTCCACTGGCTGTGGGACGTGGTTCGGCTCGATCTCGGCACCTCGTTCAAGTTCAACGAGCCCGTGCTGGACGTGATCGTCAACCGCTTCCCGATCTCGATCTACTTCGGGTTGATCGGCTTCGCCCTGGCCTACGTCGTGTGCATCCCGCTCGGTGTCCTGAAGGCGGTGCGCCACGGATCCAAGCTCGACGTCACCTCCAGCCTGCTGATCTTCGCCGGCTACTCGATTCCCGGTTGGGCGCTGGGAGCGGTGCTCCTCGTCTTCCTCGGCGGGCAGCTCGAGCTCGTCCCGTTGGGTGGTTTCCGCCCCGAAGGCTGGGCCGACATGGACTTCTGGGAGAAGGTCCGCGGCCAGGCCTACCACACGATCCTCCCGGTCCTGGCCTACGCGGCCGGTAGCTTCGCCACGCTCACGATCCTGATGAAGAACTCCCTCATGGAGAACCTCGGTCAGGACTTCGTCCGCACGGCGTTCGCGAAGGGCCTCCCCGAGCGGAAGGTCATCTTCGGCCACGCCCTGCGCAACTCACTCATCCCGATCTGCACCGGCCTCGGCCACGCGATCGGACTGATCATGGCCGGCTCGTACCTGATCGAGAAGGTCTTCAACATCAACGGGATCGGGTACCTCGGCTACAACTCGATCGTCGAGCGTGACTACGCCGTCGTGATGGGCGTCCTGGTGATCAACACGGTCCTCATCCTGCTCGGGAACATCCTCTCCGACTTCCTCTACGTCCTCGTGGACCCGCGGATCCGATTCGAGTGAGCGACTCCCCTCAGAAACCGCTGTCGGTCTTCCAACGCCGTTGGAAGAAGTTCAAGACGATGAAGCGGGGCTGGTACAGCTTCCAGTTCCTGCTCTGGTCGTTCCTCTTGTCCTTCTTCCTGCCGCTCCTCGTGGGCAGCCGGGCGATCGTGGCCGAGTACGAGGGCGAACTCGTGTTCCCCGTGCTCGCGGACCTTCAGATCCCGTTCAAGGAGAGCCTCTTTCCCGTCAGCTCGGGCTTCCTCGACGCGCGCGACTTCGGCTTCGACCAGCGCGGTCTGGTCGACTGGCGCGTGTTCCAGGAGCGCGAGCACCTGAGCGGGTCGGACAACTGGGCCCTGCTCCCGCCCTACCCCTTCGGCCGTTTCGAGAGCCTGCTGGGCGGACCGACGCTCCGGGACGGACGCGCGCCGCACCCGCCGAACCACTACCACTGGTGCGGGACGGACGACCGCGGTCGCGACGTGTTCGCGCGGCTCGTCTACGGCTACCGGACCTCGCTGCTCTTCGGCCTGACCGTGGTCGTGTTCTCGTACGCGATCGGCACCTTCCTCGGCGCGCTGTTCGGCTACTTCGGCGGACGCTTCGACATCGTCGGCCAGCGCCTGGTCGAGATCTGGTCCTCGCTGCCCTTCCTCTACACGGTCATCATCGTCGCCGCGCTGCTGCGCCCCAACCTGTGGATGCTCGTGGTGATCCTCGCGCTCTTCAGCTGGGTCGGGATCAGCTACTACATCCGCGGCGAGTTCCTGCGCGAGAAGTCGCGCGACTACGTGGCGGCGTCGATCTCGGTCGGCGAGGGTCGACTTTCGATCATGTTCCGGCACATCCTCCCGAACGCGCTCACGCCGATCATCAGCTTCGCGCCGTTCGCGTTGGTCGGAGCGATCTCCTCCCTGGTCAGTCTCGACTTCCTCGGGTTCGGACTCCCCGCCCCGACCCCGAGTTGGGGCGAACTGGTGAACCAGGGCCTGTCGAACATCTACGAGTGGCACCTCGTCGCCTTCCCGCTGTCGGCGATGTTCATCACCCTGCTCCTCGTCGTCTTCGTCGGCGAAGCGGTCCGTGAAGCGTTCGATCCCAAGCCCTTCAGCCGCCTGCGATGAGCGCCGACCAGCAGAATCGAGGGGACGGCAAGCCGGTCCTCCAGGTGAAGGATCTGGTGACCTCGTTCCAGGTCGGCACGAACCGCGCCGTGGCCGTGAACGGCGTGACGTTCGACGTGTACGAGGGCGAGACCCTCGGCATCGTCGGCGAGTCGGGCTCGGGCAAGTCGGTCACGTCGCTGTCGATCCTGCGCCTCGTCCCCGACCCGCCCGGACACATCGACGGCGGCCAGATCCTGTTCGAGGGCCAGGACCTCCTGCAGCTCAGCTACGCCCAGATGCGCAAGGTGCGCGGCGCGAAGATCGCGATGATCTTCCAGGAGCCGATGAGCTCCTTGAACCCGGTCATGAAGATCGGCGCGCAGGTGGCCGAGACGCTGCAGGTGCACAGCAAGCTGTCGAAGTCCGAAGCCCGCGAGCGCGCCGTCGAGGTCCTCGACGCGGTCGGCATCCCCGACGCGCGCGCGCGCCTCGACCACTACCCGCACCAGTTCTCGGGCGGCATGCGCCAACGCGTGATGATCGCGATGGCGCTGATCGCGAAGCCCAAGATCCTGATCGCCGACGAGCCGACGACGGCACTCGACGTGACGATCCAGGCGCAGATCCTCGAACTGATGAAGGGGCTGCAGGACGACCGCCCCGAGACCGCGATCATCCTCATCACCCACGACCTGGCGGTGGTGGCGGAGACCTGCGACCGCGTGCTCGTCATGTACGGCGGCAAGGTCCAGGAGGTCGCGCCGATCGAGCAGCTGTTCGAGGACCCGCGCCACCCCTACACCCAAGGTCTGCTCGGTTCGATCCCCGATCCCAAGCACAAGGGCGAGCCGCTGCCGACGATCCCCGGCAACGTGCCGCACATCCTCGAACTGCCCGTCGGTGCCTGCCGCTTCCACTCGCGCTGCCCGATCGCGGAAGAGCGCTGCCGCACCACCGAACCGGCGCTGACCTCCGTGGGTCACGAACACAGCGTGCGCTGTCACCTCGTGGCGGACGGCATCGACACCTTCGCCCGCATGCGCGAGCACGCCGCCGCCCCGCGCACGGAGGAAGTGCGATGAGCCTCACCTCCCCCACCCCGACGCGCACCGAGACCCTGCTCTCGATCCGCGGCCTCAAGGTCCACTTCCCGGTCTACGGCGGCGTGTTGCGGCGCAAGGTCGGCGCGGTGAAGGCGGTCGACGGCATCGATCTCGAGGTCCGCCGCGGCGAGACGATCGGGCTCGTCGGCGAGTCCGGTTCGGGCAAGACCACGGTCGGACGCGCGATCATCAACGTGCTGAAGCCGATGTACCCCGACGTCGAGCTGGACGGCTCGATCGAGGTGCACAGCCGCGACGGCCTCGTCCAGGACGTGAACGGACTGGGGCGCGCGCGGATGAACGCCTTCAGGCCGAAGATCCAGATGGTCTTCCAGGACCCGTTCTCGTCGCTCAACCCGCGCATGACGGTGGCCCAGCTGATCGGACGCCCGCTCGAACTGCACACCAAGCTCACGCGCGACGAACGCCGCGAGCGGGTCGAGAGCCTCCTCGAGCGCGTCGGCCTCCAGCGCTCCTACGCCGAACGCTTCCCGCACGAGTTCTCCGGCGGCCAGCGCCAGCGCATCGGCATCGCGCGCGCCCTCTCGACGCGACCCGAGATCATCGTCGCGGACGAACCGGTCAGCGCGCTCGACGTGTCGGTCCAGGCCCAGGTCGTCAACCTGATGCAGGAGCTCGCGCGCGACTTCGACCTGTCGTACGTGTTCATCGCGCACGACCTCTCGATCGTCTACCACATCAGCGATCGCATCGCGGTGATGTACCTCGGCAACGTGGTCGAGATCGGCAGCGCGGAGCAGGTCTACATGCGTCCGCGCCACCCCTACACGCGCGCGCTGGTGTCGGCCGTTCCGCACCCCGACCCGAAGCAGCGCGGTCGCCAGCGCATCCGCCTCGAGGGCGACATCCCGACGCCGATGAACAAGCCGTCGGGTTGTGGCTTCCGCACGCGCTGTCCGATCGCCAAGGCCTCCTGCGCGGACCTGCCGCCCGAGGTCCAGACCGTCGAAGTCGGCCACACGGTCGCCTGTCCGCACTGGCGCGAGATGCAGTGAGGGAGCGCTGGCGCGTTCTCTCGGCCATCCTCGCCGTTCGCTTCCACCGGCCGCTCGCGACCCTTCGGGCTCGCACCGCTCCACGCCCGTCGGCGCCCTCGCGCCCGGCGCTCCCAGCCTCCCCCCGATCGACATGTTGACCCGCACCGCTCTGCTCGTCGCCCTCGCGCTCCCGCTGACCTCCAGCTGTCAGGGGGCCTACTACTCGGGCCTCGAGGCGTTCGGCATCCACAAGCGCGACGTCTTCGTCGACCGGGTCGAGGACGCGCGCGACGCGCAGGCCGACGCCAAGGAAGCGTTCGTCAGCACGCTCGCCGCCTTCCGCGCCGTGAGCGACTTCGACGGCGGTTCGGTCGAGGACCTGTACCAGGACCTCGACGAGCGCTATCGCGACTGCGCCTCGCGAGCCGCCGCCGTGGACTCGCGGATCGACGGCGTGACCTCGGTCTCGAAGGCGCTCTTCGAGGAGTGGGAGACCGAGATCAGCGAGATCAGCGACGCGGGGCTGCGTTCGATGAGTCAGCAGCGCCTCGACCAGGCGCGCGGACGCTACTCGAGCCTCGTGACCGCGATGCGCGCCGCCGAGTCGCGGATGCAGCCGGTGCTGACCGCGTTCAAGGACCGCGTCCTGTTCCTCAAGCACGACCTCAACGCCCAGGCCATCGCCTCGCTCGCGGGCACGTTGGGCGAGATCGAGATCGACGTGGACCAACTGATCGGCGAGATGGAGTCGGCGATCGCCGAGGCCGACGCGCTGATCGCGACCATCGGGAACTGACCCCCGGTCGGGCGGCCCGCTGACGGGCCCGGAACCGCTTCGGTCGCCCGTCCCCCGCCGTCGAGCGCGCGCGACGCGTCTCGTCCGTTGCGCGACGGAGCCCGAAGAAGGGCCCCCCAAATGCCGCGGAGCGGCTCCCCGAGGGGAACCGCTCCGCGCCGTGGAACGCCGAGGCGCTCCGATCGATCAGGTCAGGACCAGATCAGTTGGGGAAGGCGCCGTTGAACTGCTTCGTGGCGCTCTCCCAGAGGAGACGACCGTTCTTGAACATCGGGTTCACGTCGTTGACGAGAGCACCGAGGACGGCCGGGTTGGCGATGTTGGCGCTCGTGATCGACAGAGCGGTCGTCGGGCGGACGATGGCCCAACCGGTCTCGAGGTCACCGAGGCCGTCGCAGGTGATGTCGAGCTCGCGGGCGTCGTTGACCGTGGTCTTGAGACCCAGGTCGGTGAAGAAGCCCGAGATGTCGGCCAGCGGGGTGTTGGTCCAGCAGCTGAAGCTGTACTGGGCCGACAGCTGGAACTCGTCGTCGTTGTAGATGATGAAGCTGACGTTGGTGAGGTACTCACCGCCGGTCAGCGAGAGGAGGACCAGGTTGCCACCGAGCGCACCGACGTAGCTGTCGATGTAGAGCTCGTCGGCGATGCCCTCGTACTCGGTGCCGTCGAAGTCACGACGTCCGTCCTGGTCGGCGTCCGTGTCCGCGCCGTCGGCCTGGGCCGACAGGAACGGGATGGCGTTGAGCGAGTACATGCCGCCGGCGGCGGACACGACCTGCTCGGAACCGATCAGGTGGTTGAACGACCAGTAGGTGTCGATCTCGTTCGGGTTCATGGCCGAGACGACCAGGTAACCGACGGTCGGCTCAGCGATCGACGCGCCGCCGTTGTGGCAGCTCGTCAGCACGGAGAGGGTGTCGGCCGGGGTCAGCGTCTCGACGCGGTCGGCGATGACGCAGTCCGCGAACAGGAACGGGGTGCCAGCGGCCTTGACGTTGACGTACTCGAAGTGGACGTCGGTCTCGCCGCTGCCCAGACGGTTCGTGTTCGTGACGCTCACGACGTTGAACACGGCGGGGACACCGAGCTGCGACTGGACGGTCGGGTAAACGAGGAGGCTACCGGGCTCACGTCCGTCGGCGAGGGCGGCGGGAGCAAGGGAGGCGGCGCCCATGAGGGCGAGGGAAGCGATGGTGATTCGACGCATGGGAACGTTGGTGGCCGTTGTTCGGCCCACAGGGACAGGGTTGCCGCGCCCCTTCGTGGAGCGCGTTCATAGGCTGACCCAAAACTATCCCGCATCTTGGACCTGGTCGGATCGGACCGCAGAAGGCTGACATCGGCACCTGAAGCACATTGCAACTTCCTAGAAGCCAAGGATTTGAGGGCTCGACAAATGACGTGCACGGAAGAAATTTCCGGTTGCACAGTGACCAGGTGACGACGTTCGGAGCGCGCTCGGCCCCCTGATCGGGCTCGCGGGCGCGTCGGTGGCGGTGCACGGCGATCGGCTCCTGGGCCGAATCGAGAGGCCCTCGGGACGAGACTGGGTCCGTCCTTGGTGCAGCGGCGGATTCGCGTCCACCAACAGGAGTTGGAACCTCCGGCCCCGTTTCGCCCTCGAACAGCTGTTCCGCGGACGTGCAGGATCCGCGCCGGCGAGGTAGCGTCGTGCCCACTTCCCCGAAGGCGCGCCCGTCCGCGTGCCCCCCCGAGGTCTAGGTGTCGGGTCTTCGAACCAGGCATCCGTTCCGTGGCCCTTGCCCGCCGCGCCCCCCCCTCCGATGCCCGACCCGATCTCCCCCGCGCAGGGGGTGCCGTCCACCGCTGTGCCCGAGATCGGGCGATCGCGCGAGGCTGCGCCGATTCCGACGACGACCGACCGAAGGCGCCCGCCCGCGGGCACGGGGTTCGAAGACGTAGCGGCGACCCCCTCCGCGGCGACACCGACCGGCGCCCGCGACCGACGCGTCCTCGCGCTGGATCTCCTGCGCTTCCTCGCCGCTCTCGCCGTCGTCCTCTTCCACTACGCCTTCCGTGGGAGCGCCGCGGACGGCATGACGGACATCGCCTACCCGCGCCTCGCCTCGGTGGCGAAGTACGGACACCTGGGCGTCGAGCTGTTCTTCATGATCAGCGGCTTCGTGATCCTGATCAGTGCGTCGCGCGGCGGCCTGAGGCACTTCGTGGCGTCACGGGCGTCGCGCCTGTACCCGGCCTTCTGGGTCTGCTGCGCGTTGACCGCGCTGACGGCGGTCGCGATCGGCGGCGAGCGCTTCCAGGTGACGCCGCTGCAGTTCCTGTGGAATCTGACGATGTTCAACGGCTTCGTCGGCGTCGAGCACGTGGACGGCGCCTACTGGTCGCTGGTGGTGGAGATCCGCTTCTACCTGCTGATCGGACTGCTCGTGGCGCTGCGCCAGGTCCACCGCGTGCAGTGGTTGGTCGTGGCCTGGCTGGCGGCCGCGGCCCTGCTCGACGTCGAGCGCGGCAGCTTCGTCGAGCGGAACCTGGCCCTGCGTTTCGCACCGTTCTTCTGCGGTGGGATGGTCGCGTACCTGGTGCACGACCGCGGACTCACCGCCGCCCGGGTCGCGCTGTACGTCGCGAGCTGGGGCCTCGCGCTGCGCAACGCCCTGGCGCGGATCCCGGTCCTCGAGCGCGCGTTCGGCGTCGAGTTCGAACCCGCCGCGATCGTGATCGCGGTCACGCTGTCGTTCACCGTCATCGCCCTCGTGGCGTTGCGCCGCTCGGGCTGGATGGCCGCTCCGCGACTGGCGGCACTCGGCGCGCTCACCTACCCGCTCTACCTGTTGCACCAGAACATCGGGTTCATGCTGTTCAACCGCTTCCACGAGCGCGTCGAGGCGCACGTGCTGTTGGTCGCCGTCGTCGCGGGCATGTGCGCCCTGGCGTTCGTGATCCACCGTCACGTGGAGCGCCCCGGTGGCCGACTGCTCCGCGCCTGGCTCGAGCGCGTCCTGCGAGCGCGATCGACGGACGGCGAGCGGCGCGGCGCCGCCCCTGAACTCGTACCAGCCGCGCCGGAACCCGCCCCGAGCCCGGGCCCGCGCAGTCGCTGAGCGGGTCGAGCGTCGGCCCGGACCCCCGTCCTGGCGTAGGGTGCCGCCAGCCGCGCACCCGCGACCGGACCCCGGCCCCCCATCCCCACTGCCGACCATGCGGATCCTGACCTCGTTCGTCCTCGCCCACGCCCTCCTCCTCGGCTCCTGGGCGTCTCCGCTGCATGCGGATCGGCTCGCCACGACGGCCCCGCCGGACGCGCTCGAGCTGGACGGCGACGGGCGGCTCGAGCTCGCGGTCACGGTTCCAGCGCGCACCGAGGTCGAAGGCCTCGACCCGAAGGGTTGGTACGTGACCGTCCAGTTCGACGTGCTCGAGTCGGCGCCGGACGTACGCCTCGAGGTGACGCTCGACGGGGAGCCGCTGGGGCTCTACGTGCTCGCGACGCTCGCGGACGTGTCCGGTCCGCTCCGCGTCGTCGCCCGTCTCGACGCCGCACGAACGGCCGACCTCCCCGAGCGCTCCACCCTCGTCGTGCGCTCGGTGGGCGGACGCGTCGTCCTCGCGAACCCGACGGTCGAGCGCTTCCACACCGCTCCGACGCCCAAGTTGCTCGGCAAGGCCAATGGCGTCCTGGGTCCGGACCGCCTCGACGTGGGTGCGCTCGGGCTGGTCGCACTGACCGAGCACCAGTGCCGCGCCTTCTCGATCCTCGCGGTGCGCGCGGGCGGTGCGGCCGAACGGGCCGGGCTGCGCGTCGGCGACCTGGTCGTGGCGGTCGACGACCGGCCGCTGCCCGTCTCGAGCGTCGCACCGGGCTGGGAGTGGTTCGAAGCCAGCCACGAGTCCGTGATCGGTCACGCGCTCGAGTCCGCGGCGCGCGCCGGTCGCACGAGCGTGGCCTTCACGGTCCTGCGTCCGGAAGGAGGACTGCGCGTCGAACTCGACCAGCCCTTCCGGCCCGCCGCGTTCGGGATCGACGGCGAGAACCTCGGCGACGCGCTCGACGCCGGCTTCCCGCTGCGAGGCCCGCTGGCGGACGCGTTCGAGCGCGACCTCGTCCTGTGGGCGGAGTCGCACCAGCAGAAGAACGGCGCGTGGCCCGGCGCGAACGAGGTCAACCCGGGGCTCGGCGCGCTGGCCCTGCTCGGGACGGGCGACCCGCGCCACACCGAGCGCATCGAGCGCACCATCGCCTTCCTGAAGGAGAAGCGCCCCGAACCCGCCGAGTTGACCGGCCTCGCCTACTGGGCCGTGGCCTACCAGGGCTGGCTGTTCTGCGAGTGGAACCTCGCGACGGGTGACGATGCGGTCCTCGATTGGGTCACGAAGGCCTGCGCCTGGCTGCCGACCACGACCCACGAGTCCAAGTGGGGCACGCAGGCGTTCGGCCACGGTCCCGACGGTCTGCCCTACGACGACAAGGCGCTGATGGCGCCGGCCGCGCACCTGCTCGTGTTCGACGCGTTGGCGCGACGCTGTGGCGTGGAGTCGACCGTCTGGGAGCACATCCGTCCCTACGTCGAACACTCGTGGTCGAATCCGGCGAACGAGGGGCACGGCGGTATGGGCTACAACGGCTCGTACCGCGACCAGGACGAGTTCTGGTCGCGCTCCGGACTCGTGGCGCTCGCCGAGCACCTGCGCGGCGACGACGAGGCCGGCATGCGCGGACCTCTGACCGCACTCATGGCGGAGCGGCACCCGTGGATGTTCAACAGCCACGCCTACGGTGAACCCGGGGCGGCGCTCGGTCTGATCTCGCTGGCCGTGGTGGACCGCGCGGCCTTCGAGCAGGTGCTCGAGCAGTACCGCTGGCGCTTCCTCGCGAACTGGGAGCCGGGCTACGGCCTGCGCTACTCGACGCCGCACATGGGCGCGCCGTACATGGCCGAGGAGTCCGTCGTGAACCTCGCCTACCTGCTGCTGATGTCCGTCGAGAGCGGCGGACTGGTCATGTGCGGCGGCGCGGGGGAACGCGAGCGCTGAGCCGGTCCGTCGGCGCGCGCCACAGGTTCACAGGAGCGGTTCGAACAACGCCACGAAATTCTCGGCCACGCGCGTGTGCCAGGGCCGGTTCGCGAACACCTTCGGATCGAGCCGCTCGGCCAGTTCGAGATCGGGCGCGAAGTGCTCCAGCAACGCCTTCGAGAAGCGTTCGTCGGGGATCTCGCAGGTCAGCTCGTAGTTCAGATGGAACGAGCGCTGATCGAAGTTCGCCGAACCGAGGAAGCTGCGCTTGTCGTCGACGATGATCGCTTTCGCGTGGATGAACGGCAGCGGCCGACGGTAGATCTCGACCCCCGCCTCGAGCAACGACCCGAAGAAGCGCCGCGCGCCGATGTCCGGCCAGCGCTCGGGGCTGCGGCGCGGAACCAGCAGGCGCACGCGGATCCCCATCAACGCCGCCATCTCGAGTTCGTGCGTCATGCTGATGCCGGGCACGAAGTACGGCGTGACGATCAGGATCTCCGACTCGGCCTCGCGCAGCGCCGCGCTGAGCAGCGGCAGGAACGCGTCGCGATCCTCGTCGGTCCCGTGCGGGATGACGCGCACCACGGTGTCCCCCACCGCCGCGGGCGCGCCCAGGTCGACGGGCTCCTCGTCGAGCGACTCGGTGGCGACGATCCAGTCCTCGAGGAACAGGTTCCGCAGCGCCTCGACCGCCGGTCCAGCGATCGTCACGGTCAGGTCGCGGATGCTGTCGTCGCCGGTCTCGTAGTAGTCGAGCACGCAGTTGCGACCGCCGACGATCGCGCGCTTGCCGTCCACCGCGAGGATCTTGCGGTGGTTGCGGAAGTTGATCTGGAAGCGCCCCTTCAAGGGATTGGGCTCGAGGAAGCGCTCGAACGGAATCTTGGCGCGAATCAGTCCCCGCAGGTTGCGGTCGAAGAGGCGCCGCGCGCCGATGGCGTCGATCAGGACGCGCACGTCGACGCCGGCCGCGAGCTTCTCCGCCAGAACCGCGACGACCTCGCGCGTGAAGGCGTCGTCCTCCCAGCTGAACGTCTCGAGCAGGATCTCCACCTCGGCCGAGCGCAGCAGCTCGAGGTACGCCGCGCGCGCCGCCGGACCGTCCGCGTGCAGGTCGATGGCGTTCCCCGCGATCGGCGGGAGCGCGCCCACCCGTTCCGCCACCGGCGCGAGACGGTCCTCGTACTCGGACTCGTCGGAACCCTCGGTCTCGCCTCGGACCACGCGTTCGCGCTCGCGCAGGCGCCGCGAGAGACGGCGGCGGCGCCGGACCCGCCGCGGCCCCTCGTAGACCGAGAACATCAGATACAGAGCCACGCCGAAGAGAGGCAGGAACCAGAGCGCGAACAGCCAACTGACGGCCGACGCGGGGCGGCGGTAGTGCAGGAGCAGGTGCACGGTTCCGCCGATCGACCCGACGAGCGAGAGCAGGCTGAGCGAGGACCACAGGAATTCCACGGACAGACCCTACCAGCGGGATCGCCCACCCGAGTCGGGATCCGATTCCCGGGGCGCGCGGTACCGTCTCGACCCGGAACTCGCGCGTGGTGCAGGCCGCCGCGAGCCGTCTGGACCGATGCGCGTTCGAATCCTCACCTACAACATCCACAAGTGCGTCGGCGGTGTGGACCGGCGCCACGACCCGGCGAGGATCGCCGAGGTGATCGCGCACTACGCCCCGGACGTGGTCTGCCTCCAGGAGGTGGCACAGGGATCGCCGCGCTTCGGAGTGCGGCCCCAGCTGGAGCAGTTGGCCGAAGCCCTCGCCGAGTCCGACCTCCCCCACAACGCGTATTTCGTCGTCCACAGGAAGCGCGGCCAGGGCGGCGAGTACGGCAACGCGATCCTGTCGCGCTTCCCCCTCGAGGACGTGGAGAACGTCGACCTGCGCATCCGGCCGAAGAAGGCGCGCTGCGTGCTCCACGCCCGAGCGCGCATCCCGCTCGAGGACGGTCACACGCGCAGTCTGCACCTGTTCTGCATGCACCTCGGTCTGTCGGGGATCGAGCGGCGCCTGCAGATCAAGCGCTTCCTCGCGTGCGATCCGTACACGCGCGTCCGCGGCAGAACGCCGGTCGTGCTCGCGGGCGACCTGAACGACGTGTGGGGCGAGATCGCGCGCCAGGTCGCACCGGCCGGTTTCGACGGCCCACAGCGTCCGATCTCGACCTATCCGGCGATCGCACCGGTGCGCGCGCTGGATGCGGTCTACGTGCGAGGCGAGGTCGAACTCACCAGTCTCTTCCGCAGCCGCCTCGACCTCGCGCGCCGCGCCTCCGACCACCTGCCCCTGATCGCCGACGTCCGACTGGGGTCGCTCGAGTCGAGGCGCGACGCGCCGCCGCGATGAAGCGTCGCGACGAGCGGGCGCCGTGCGCGGCGCAACCGAGCGCGCGAACGTCGGAAGGAGAGCCCCTGTGAACGCCCTCCTCGACTTCGTCCGCGACCACCCCACCCTCACGAGCTGGGCCGTCGGCGCCTCGATCGCCACGTTCGTCCTGAGCGCGCTCCTGCTGCCGATCGCCGTGGGCGCCCTGCCGGCCGAGTACTTCGTCGGCGACCACCCGCCGCGCCCGGCCTGGACCCAGCGCTACCTCCGCACCTGGCGCCTGGTGCAGGTCCTGAAGAACGTCGCGGGCGCCGTCCTCCTGTTGATCGGCCTCGCGATGCTGGTGCTGCCCGGCCAAGGGATCCTGACGCTGCTCGCCGCTCTGGTCCTGCTCGACCTGCCCAAGAAGCGCGCCCTCGAGCAGAAGATCGTGCGGCGACCGACGATCCACCGCGCCCTGAACTGGATCCGCGCCCGCCGCGGCCGTGAACCCTTCGTCCTGCCCCCGGACGGCGAGTAGTCTTGTCCCGTGAACGCTGAATACACCCCCTCCCTCGATCACGTGCGCTTCCAGGACGCGCAGGCCACCCTCTTCGGCGACCAGGACGGCGTGCGCGTCTGGCGCACCCCGGACGGCGACGGGATCGGTCTGTTGATCGTGCGGACCGCGCCCGACCTGCCGCACGAAGCCGCGACGGACGAGGCGTTCGTCGCCGCCTACCGCGCGCTCTTCGTGAATCCGAGAGCACCGTTGATCGAGGTCGGTCTCGATCGCATCGGCACGCAGCGCGTCGTGCGTTCGATCGTCGCGGTCCCCCAGCCGTCGGGCGGCGCGATGTTCATCGGCTCGCTCACGATCCCGTTCGCGGACTTCGGCTACGTGCTGAAGGTCCAGTGCGAGGAACACGGACTGAAGGGCGTCCGCGAGAAGGCGATCCTCGACCGGCAGATCGCCGCTGGACTCGCGCAGCAGGACGAGAACGGCATCACCGGCGAGTTCGAGCCCTACCTCGCGCGCTACGACGCCGAGTTCCCGATCCACCCGCTGACCCGCGCGCGCCACTGGCTGCAGCGGCTCACGAAGCACACGCTGCTCGACAAGTCGCTCAAGCGCGTCGAGCCCTTCGGTCTGCCCGCCGGACCCGGTTGAGGCGAGGGCCCGTCGGTGGCGGCGGTGGTGGGCCCTGTAGGACTCGAACCTACGACCAAGCGATTATGAGTCGCGTGCTCTAACCGACTGAGCTAAGGGCCCGCGAGCGCGGAGCTCTCGGCTCCGGGCGCTCGGCGCGCAGGGTACCAGCCCGCTCGCCGGGGCCCGTCCGGGCTCGGGAGCGGAACCTGTCCGTGGTACCCTCGGCAGCGTCCGCCGGGCGGCCATCCGGAGCCCACCGCACCCCACCCGGCCCCTCCCTCTCCCTACGCGATGAACACCCCCACCACCGACGCGGCCGCCGATCTCGTACGCCGACTGGACGCGGCCGTCGACGCCCCGAACGACGGGGCCCGCTGTCAACAGATCCGCGACGCCCTCGAGTGGGGCGCCGCCCGCGCCGACGAACTGCTGACGCCCGAACTGGCGCGCCCCGACGCAGAGCACTACGCGCGCCGCCTGCTGCACAACGATCCGGCCGGCCGCTACAGCGCCGTGCTGATGATCTGGAACCCGCAGCAGCACACGCCGCTGCACGACCACTCCGGCAGCTGGTGCGTCGAGTGCGTCTACCGCGGACGGATCCGCGTCGACAGCTACGAGCGCACGGCGAACCTCTGCTCGACGACGGGCGTGTGGGACTTCGAGAAGCGCGAGACGATCCACGCCGGCGTCGGCGAGTCGGGCGCGCTGATCCCGCCCTTCGAGTACCACGTGATCGCCAACGACGAGGACGAGGTGGCGGTCACGCTGCACGTCTACGGCGGCGAGATGGTGCAGTGCACCAAGTTCGAACCGGCGGCGACGGGCGGCTTCAAGGCCGAGGTCTGCTCCCTCAGCTACACCGACTGACCGATTCGGGCCGCAGGCCTTCGTCCCGATCCCATGTTGGAAGCTCGCGGGCTGCGCAGGACCTACGGCGAAGTCGTCGCTCTGGCCGGACTCGACCTGCGCGTCGAACCGGGCGAGGTCTACGCGCTGCTGGGGCCGAACGGAGCCGGCAAGACCACGACGGTCCAGTTGTTCCTCGGGTTCGAGCGTCCGAGCGCGGGAACGGCGACGATCGACGGCATCGACACCGCCGCCGAGCCGCTGCGCGCCCGCCAGCGCGTGGCCTACGTGCCCGACCAGGTGCGCCTCTACCCGCGCTTCACGGCGATCGAGAACCTCGCGTACCTGGCGCGACTCGCCACCGGCCAGCGACTCGAACGCGGCGCGGCCGACGCGCTGTACGACCGCGTCGGACTCGCGCGCGAGGCTCGCGACCGGCGGGTCGGCACGTTCAGCAAGGGCATGCGCCAGCGGGTCGGCATCGCCGCGGCGCTCGCGAAGGGCGCCGGCTGCCTGCTGCTCGACGAGCCCACCACCGGACTCGATCCGCGCGCCTCGAACGAGTTCGCCACGCTGCTGCGCGAACTGGCCGACGGTCAGGGTCTCGCGATCCTGATGGCCACGCACGACGTGTTCCGCTCCGCCACGAGCGGCGATCGCATCGGCGTGCTGGTCGCGGGTGAACTGGCGCTCGAGGTGAACGGCGCCGACGTCGAACCGAGCGAACTCGAGCGCCTCTACCTCGAGACCGTCTACGCCCCGCCCGGGACCGCACGTCCGTGATCGGAGCGATCGCACGCCACGAACTGGTCCGGCTGGCTCGCGACCGCCGCTTCCGCACGCTGGCGGGACTGCTGCTCGTGCTGTTGCTCGCGGCCATGTCGTCGGCCTGGCTCGACGCGACCGAACGCGCCGACCAGCGCGAGGCAGCCAGCCACGCCGTGCACGACACCTGGCTCGACCAGGGCGAGAAGAACCCCCACTCGGCCACGCACTTCGGCACGTGGACGTTCCTGCCCCTGTCGCAGCTGTCGTTCCTCGATCCCGGCGCGACGGCGTACAGCGGCGTGGCCACGTTCGTCGAGTCGCACACGCGCGGCGCGCGCAGTCGCGGTGAGACCGTCCCCGCTCCCTTGCGCAGTCCGAGCGGGATGGCGCAGGTGCTGCTGCCCCTGTTGATCGTGTTGGTGGGTTTCGACGTGCTGGCGGGCGAACGCGACCGCGGGACCCTGGCGCACCTCGTCGGTCTGGGCGCGAACCCGCGAGCTCTGGTCGTGGGCAAGGCGTTGGGCCTCGTCGCCGCCGTGCTGCTCGCGCTGGTCCCCGCCGCGATCGCCGCCGCGGTGCTGCTGCTCCTCCCCCCGGGCGCCGACACCCTGCGCAGCCTCGGTTTCGGCGCCGCCCAACTCGCCCACGCGGTGCTGTGGTGCCTCGTCGTCGTCGGCCTGTCGGGGCTGATGCCGACCGCGCGCGCGAGCCTCGTCGCGGGACTCGCGCTGTGGGGCGTCACGGCGCTGCTCGTTCCGCGGTTGGCCGCCGACGCCGCGAGCCGTGCCGTGCCGTTGCCGAGTCCGCGCGCGCTGGCCGCGAGCGTCGCCGCCGAACTGTCCGAGATCGGTTCGGCGCACGACCCCACGAGTCCGGCCTACGCCGAGCTGAAGGCCCAGGTCCTCGCCGAGCACGCCGTCGACGACGTGGCGGACCTGCCGTTCAACTTCGCCGGTTGGGTGCTGCAACGCGGCGAGGAACTCGAGAGCGCGGTGTA
The DNA here is from genome assembly GCA_007750655.1 of Rohdeia mirabilis. Taxonomy (GTDB): domain Bacteria; phylum Planctomycetota; class UBA1135; order UBA1135; genus Rohdeia; species Rohdeia mirabilis. Next base: position 1,630,251 of record CP036290.1, on the reverse strand, counting down.
CGCGAAGAGCTACGGCGACCTGGACGAACGCCACGCGACGCAGGAGGACGTGCTCGACGGATTCGCGTGGATCAGTCCGCGCATCGCCCTGGGTCGGACCTCGGCGTCGATGGCCGGAACGGACCGCCGGCACCTCGCCGACTGGGACGCGAGCGTCGAGACGTTCCGCGCCCACATGGTGCGCACGCTCAACGACGTGTTGACCTACGACGAACGCGCGTCCGAACCCGGGTTCGCGGTCGGCCGCGAGACCTGGGAACAGGTCGGAACTCACCGTTACGTCCCGCGTTCGGCTGGTTGGGCGCTCGCCGGCGTGCGGACGAGCGCGCTCCAGATCGCGGTCCAATTGCTCCTCGCCCTGGCCCTGGTCGGACTCGCCGCCGACCGCATCGCGCGCCGCCCGGGTTCGCGCTCGGACCGATGACGGCTCCGCGCACGATCGGCCAGTTCACGACCGTGGCCCAGCACGAGGTGCGCGAGCTCCTGCGCAGCCCCGCCCACGTGCTCCTGTGGATCGCGTTCACGGCGCTGCTCGTGTTCAGCGCGTACGCCGGGCGCGAACGGGTCGCGGCCGCGCGCGCCGACCTCGCGCTGATCGAGGAGCTCGACCAGCGTACGCTCGACGAGAACCGCGAGCGTCTGGTCACGGGACTCGCGGAGGGCGCGACGTTCGCCGAACGGCTGTACGCGGATCCGCACTGGATCGGGCTGCGCCACGGTGCGCGCCATGCGCTGTTGCCCGAGCTCGGTTCAGGGGCGCTCGCCGCCGAGGACGACGTGCTGGCCGCCGACGCGGTGCTGGTGACGAGCGCGGCGCTGGAGCTGGCGCGCGGCGAGACCACCACCACCAATCCGACGCTGGTCGGTGCGGGCGCGCTCGATCCGGCCTTCGTGCTGGCGTGGCTGCTGCCGCTCGTGGTCCTGGCGTTCTGCTACGGCGCGTTGACCGAGGAACGCGAACGCGGCACGGCCGTGCTGCTCTTCGCCACGCCGGTCCCGGTCGGAACGCTGCTGCTCGGCAAACTCCTGCCGCGCCTCGTCCTGTTGGGCACGCCGGCGGCCGTCGTCGCCGGAGCGGTCGCCGCCACGTCGCAGGACCCGGACGCACTGCTGCGAGCGGCGTCGACGGCCGGCGCGGTGCTCGTCTTCACCGGTGTCTGGGTCGCAGCCGCCGCACTGGTCAACGTCGGACGCGCGGGGTCCGCGTCGGCGGCGCTGCTGCTCGCGGGCGGGTGGCTGGTGGCGACGATCGGCGTGCCGGCCGCCGCGGACGCCGCCTGGGCCGCCGTGGACGACGGTCCGTCCGCCGCCCTCGAGGTCTCGGTCGAACGGGAGGCGAAGCACGTGGCCCAGTCCGAGCGCGCCGCCGTGCTCGACGACTTCATGGCCGACCACCCCGAACTCAGCACGCGCGCGGACGCCGCCGGAGTCGCGAGCTACAAGCGCGCCGTCTGGGCCACCCAGGACCGCGTCGAAGAACTCGTGGCGCCGATCGCGGAACGACGGGACCGGGCGCGAGCCGAACGCGCGCGCTTCATGGCCATGGCCGCGCTGCTGTCGCCGGTGACCGCGCTCGAGCGCGTCCTCGACGAGGTCGCGGGGCGCGGCGCGGCGCGGCGGGCGCGGTTCGAGGACGCCGTTCGCAGCCACCACGAACGCTGGCGGACGTGGTTCGTCGAGCGCACACTCGCCGGCGACCGGATGGAACCGGGCGAACTCGACGGCGTGCCGCGCTTTCGCTGGGAGGATGAACCCTCCGCAGCGGTCGCCCGCCACGTGGCCGCTCCGCTCGCCGCTCTCGTCGTCCACGCCCTTCTACTGGCCCTGTTGGCCGCCGCACGACGCTCGCGCTTCCGTCCGCTCGAACGCGCCGCGGACGCGGACTGAGCCACGCCGACCGAACTCGGCGGCCATGCACTTCGCGGCCCACGCGCCGCCCTTCGACCATGACCGAAACGATCTCTTTCTCCGAGCGCGACTGGCGCCAACTCGAGACGCTGCGCGCCGAGTACCTCACGGGTGCGGTGTCCGACTGGTCCGATGCGTCGACGCTCGACCTCTACCACCAGTCGTTCGGACAGCGCATCGCGTGGAAGTGGCGCGCGGTCCTGGCCGAGCCCGCGGTGGCGCGCCTCGCTCCGGCCGCGGGCCCGGTCGTCGACCTGGGCTGCGGCAGTGGCGTCGCGTCGCTCGAGTGCCACGCCGCCGGTGCGGTGCCCGCGGACGCCGACTGGCACCTGCTCGACCGTTCGGCCGTCGCGCGGGCCTACGCCACAGACCGTCTGGCCGAGATCGGCGTGCGCGCCCACTCGGACGGACGTGCACCGCAGGGCGAGATCGGCACGCTGATCGTCAGCCACGTGCTGAGCGAGCTGGACGAGAAAGGGCTCGACGAGCTGGTCGCGCTGGCGTCGCGCGCGAGTCGGGTCCTGGTCGTCGAACCCGGTTCGAGGCCTGCTGCCAGTGAACTCGTCGCGCTGCGCGAACGCCTCCGAGCCGAATGCGACGACCTGGTGCCAGTGGCGCCCTGCCCCCACTCGGGCGCCTGTGGCCTGCGCGCGCCGAACGTGGCCGCGAACGAAGGCTGGTGCCACCACTTCGCACCGCCCGCGCCCGAGGCGTTCACGTCGGGCTTCTGGCGGCGGTTCTCGAAACGCCTCGGCATCGACCTGCGGGACCTGCCCATGTCCTTCCTCGTCCTCGCGCGGCCCGACCAGGCGCCCGCGGCTGCGAGCGACGACGGACTGGTGCCCGCGCGCATCCTCGGCCGACCGCGCGTCGAGAAGGGACGCGTGCGCTTCGAGCTGTGCTGGGAGGAAGGCGTCATCGAGGCCGACCTCTTGAAGCGCACCGACCCCGTGCTCTTCCGCGGCCTGCGCGAGCCCGAGGCCGAACCGCGCGCCTACCGCGTCGAGTTGGGCGCGCGCACCGGCGACGCCACGCGCGTGACGCGTATCGAGCCGGCGACCGGGTCCGACACGCCGCAGTAGCGCGCGGACCCGGGCACGTCGGCTCGGTCCCTTGTCGTCAGCGGGCCTGGCTCTGGCCCTTGCCCTTCTGGCCCTTCTGGCCTTTGCCCTGGCCCTGGCCCTTCTGGCCCTGGGCCTCGGCCTGCTTGGCCCAGGTGTCGCGCAGGGCGACGCTGCGGTGGAAGACCGGCGCGCCGGGTCTCGAATCGACCGCGTCGGCCGTGAAGTAGCCGATCCGCTCGAACTGGAACGTGGTCCCCGGCGCCGCCTCCGCCAGGCTCGGTTCGAGAGCCGCGCCGCGCGCGGTCACGAGCGAGTCGGGGTTGAGCGCGGCCTTCCAGTCCCCACCGTCGTCCGCGGACTCGGTCTCGCTCGCCTCGTGCTCCGCGAGCAGGTGGTCGTAGAGCCGCACGTCCGCGCGCAGCGCCTGATCGGCCGGCACCCAGTGGATGACGCCCTTGACCTTGCGCCCGTCGGAGGTCTTGCCCCCACCCGACTCGGGGTCGTACGTGCACAGCAGGCGCACGACGTGCCCCGCGTCGTCCTTCACGACCTCGGTGCAGGTGATGCAGTAGGCGTAGCGCAGGCGCACTTCGCGTCCCGGGCCGAGGCGGAAGAACTTGGCCGGCGGGTCCTCCATGAAGTCGTCGCGCTCGATGAAGATGCGCCGCGTGAACGGCACCGCGCGCGTGCCCGCCGACTCGTCGCCGGGGTTGTTGACGGCGTCGATCGACTCCGCGTGGTCCTCGGGCAGGTTCTCGATCACGACCTCGAGCGGGTCGAGCACGGCCATGCGGCGCTCGGCCGTGCGGTTCAGCTCCTCGCGCAACGTGTTCTCGAGCACGACCATGTCGATCGTGCTGTTGAAGCGCGCGACGCCGACCTGCTTGCAGAACTCGCGCACGACCGACGGCGTGTAACCGCGCCGCCGCATGCCGCGCAGGGTCGGCATGCGCGGGTCGTCCCACCCGCTGACGTGGCCGCCCTCGACGAGTTCGACGAGCTTGCGCTTGGAGGTGACGGTGTGGGTCAGCTGGAGGCGCGCGAACTCGATCTGCTCGGGCGGTTGCTGGGCGCCGATCCGCTCGAGGTACCACTCGTACAGCGGGCGGTGGTTCTCGAACTCCAGGCTGCACAACGAGTGCGTGATGCCTTCGATCGCGTCCGACTGACCGTGGGCCCAGTCGTAGGTCGGGTAGATCTTCCAGGCGTCACCGGTCTGGTGGTGGTGACGGTGCAGGATGCGGTACATGACCGGGTCGCGCATCTGCAGGTTGGTGTGCGCCATGTCGATCCTGGCGCGCAAGGTCCGTTCACCCTCCGCGAACTCGCCGGCCCGCATGCGTGCGAAGAGGTCGAGGTTCTCGGCCACGCTGCGCTCGCGGTACGGGCTGTTCGTACCGGGACGATTCCCGTAGCCGCGCTGCTCGCGCGCCTCCTCGAGCGACAGGTCGCAGACGTACGCGTCGCCCTGCCGGATCAACTGGCAGGCCCAGTCGTAGAGTTGCTCGAAGTAGCTGCTCGCGAACAGCTCTTCGCCCCACTCGAAGCCGAGCCAGCGGATGTCGTCGCGGATGGCAACGACGTACTCCATCTCCTCCTTGGCGGGGTTGGTGTCGTCGAAGCGCAGGTTGCAGGACGCACCGTCGTACTCGTCGGCCAGACCGAAGTTCAGACAGATCGCCTTGGCGTGTCCGATGTGCGGATAGCCGTTGGGTTCGGGCGGGAAACGGAAGCACAGGGGACGCGCGAAGCGCCCCGCGGCCAGGTCCGCATCGATGCGGGCCTGCACGAAGTTGCGCCGTTCGGATCCGTCGGGGGTCGAGTCGGTCGCCGAGGCGTCGGTGGGAGTGCGTTCGTTCGTCATCGCGTCTCAGGCCAGGTTCGTGTCCACGGCGGCGAGGGCCAGTCGCTCGAGCTCCTCGGCGCGCTGGACGAGCGCGTCCGCCGCGGCGAGGAACTCGGCCCGCTCGCCGGGATCGGCGAGGTCGGGACAGTTGATGCGGACGTTGAGCCCGGCCCCGCGCACCGCGGCGCGCGCGCACAAGGCTCCGACGCCGGCGTCGGACGCCGACGCCGGGAGGCCGGTCTCGGCCATCAGCGCCGCCACCTCGAGCGCCTCCACCGAGACTTCCATCACGCGCAGCGGCACGCGGATCGCACCGCGGATGGCCTCTTGGATGGCCTCGTCGCGAGCGGCGATCTCCTCGGGGGTGGACTTGGGCAGGCGCCGCGCGGCCGTGAAGCCGTTGAACGCGTCGGTGTCGGCGTCCACGAGGCGAAGGAGCTCGTCGAGGCACCCCTTGCCGCGCGCGGCGACGGCGTCGAGCTCTTCGTAGCGCTCCTCCCAGCCCTTCTTCTCGATCGAGAGGTTCGCGACCATCGTGCCCAGGGCGGCGCCGAGCGCCCCGGCCGCGGCGGCGACGGAGCCACCGCCCGGCGCGATCGACTCCGACGCCGTCTCCAGCGCGAACCCTCGCACGCTCAGATCGACGAGGCGCGCGGGGGCACCGGCCTCGAGCACGTACTCGATCACGCGCGTGGCGGGATCGAAGGGTGCGAGGTCGTCGAGCCCCATCGACTTGACGGCGATCTTGATCAGCTCCGCGTCGCTGACTCCGGTGCTGCGACGCTGCTTGGCGAGGTAGTGGCGTCCGGCGTCGAGGAGGCAGGAGAGCGGCACGAGGCCGACGATCTCGGATCCGGTCGCACGCAGCCCGCGCGCGTCCGCCTGGCGCTGGACCTCGTCGAACACCGTGTGGACCGCCGTGATCGAGATGTTCGTCAGGTTCATCGAGAGCTGGGCGATGCCGTACTCCTCGATGAACCAGCCGATGCCCTTGACCTGCTTCAGGGTGCCGGGAACGCGCACCTTCTCGCCCTGGGCGTCGCGCACGACGTTGCCTTCGGCGTCGCGCGCCACGCAGCCCTTCTCGCGCACCGCCATCGCGATCTCGTTGGCGCGCTTCACGCTCGTCGAGTTGAGGTTGACGTTGTAGGCGACCAGGAAGTCGCGCGCGCCGACCGCCGTCGCACCGCGTTGGGCGTCGAACTTCGCGGGGCCGAAGTCGGGCTTCCACTGCTCGGTGCCGATGCGCGCGGGCAGACCTTCGTACTCGCCGGCGCGCACGTCGGCGAGGTTGCGGCGCGCCGGCGTGGTCGCGGCCTCCTCGTAGAGGTAGACGCACAGTCCGAGTTCCTCACCGAGACGGCGGCCGAGTTCGCGCGCGTAGGCCGCGGTCTCCTCCATCGTCACGCCGCTGATGGGCACGAGCGGGCACACGTCCGTGGCGCCGAAACGCGGGTGCGCGCCGGAGTGCTTGCGCATGTCGATCAGTTCGCCGGCGCGCTTCACGAGGAGCACGGCGGCCTCGATCACCGCCTCCGGCTCACCTGCGAACGTGATCACGGTGCGATTCGTGGCCGCACCGGGATCCACGTCGAGGAGTTTGACGCCCTCGACGGTCTCGACGACCTGGGTGACGGCTGCGATGACCTTCGGGTCGCGTCCCTCGGAGATGTTCGGGACGCATTCGATGAGACGGCGGGTGGACATGATCGTGGTTCGGTCGGAGGACTCGGGGCGAGCACTCTACCGAGCCGAGCGAGCGGACTCGCCCACGATCACCACCCTCGATCACCACTCTCGATCACCACTCTCGCTCACGGCCGGCGCACCTCGTCGGACAGGACGCGCCGCGGCTGCGCTCGAGCCGGCGGAACGCCAGCTCCACGGTCAGCACCGGTGCCCGGAGCCCGGTGCCCGGTGCCCGCTGCGGCGGCGCGGACGGCGGGCCCTCGAGGCCCACCGGACTCAGGGTCGCGGACCCAGCTCGGCACTCGTGCGGGTCAGACGGACCTGATCCGGGTCGCGCAGGTCGAGCAGCTCGGGCGCCCGGGGATCGAACAGCACCCGCAGCCCGCTGGGTGCGTCGACGACCAGGTTCTGCGAAGCCAGGCTCCCCACCACCGTGATCGCACCGGACTGCCCCACCGCCGCGGGATCGGAACAGCCGACGACGGCCGTCCGCGAGTACAGGGCCGCGTCCACCTCGAGCGGCTTCCACCGTGCGCGCTGGGCCGAGAGACGCTCGCACAGGAGCGCCAGGTCGAGAGCCGTGGTCCAATCGGTCGTGGGAGCGAGCGCGGCACCGGCATCGCCGAGTTGGCCGCGCTCGAACGCCGCGAGCAGTCCGGCTCGCAGCTCGCCGTCGGGCGTCCGCGGAGATCCGAGCACCACCGCGCCCGCGGCGGCGATCGCGAGGGCGTTCTCGACACCGGCGAGACTGCGACCGAGCGTGCGCCCACCGAACAGCGGCTCGTGACCGTCGGAGTAGAGCAGGTCGATCGGGACGTGTACGGCGCCGAGCACGAGCAGACGCCCACGGCCCGCGACGGTGCCACCGATCACGAGGTCGCCGTCGACGACCACGTCCCCCTCGACCCGGATGGGATCGCTCGGCGTTCCGATGGCGACGAGGCTGCCGGCGACGTGGCCGTCGATCACCAGTCGATCGGCTTCGGAGGCACTGACGGGCGCCGAGAGGTCGGGGACGCTCTCGTCGAAGTGGTAGCGGGCCCCGGAGGCGAAGACGCGAGCGCGCACGCGGGCGGCCGTCAGTCGCCCGGACGTGGCCGTTCGCGCGGGTTCGGGTACGGGCGGAAAGGCGGTCGGCCACGCGATCGGCGCGCGCCGCTTCGGATCGGCTTGATCGAGGTAGAGCGACTCGAAGGCGCGGTACTGCTGCGGATCGCAGGGCAACAGGAGGCGCGACCGGGTGGCGAACGAGCCGTCGTCGGAGCGCTCGTCGACGCGCTCGACGATGCGTCCGCGCACGTCGAGTCGAACGGTGTCCAGAGCGAGTCGACTCCAGTCGCGGATCGGTCGACCGTCGGCGTCGAGCCCACCTCCTCCGAGGTACAGACTGCCGGCGACGAGCGCGCGGTCCGGCGCCCGCAGTGCTCCGAGACCGGCGACGCGCACGTGCTGGAACGTCCCAGCCAGCTTCGGGTCGCGGTTGAAGACCCGCGGTGCGCTGTCGACCGCGAGCGAAGCGGCCGTTCGACCCAGGTCCTCGGTCACGACGGCGAACGAGCCGCCCGCCCAGGGACGGCGCTCGAGCTCGAAGATGCGCTCGGCGCGATGCACGAGCGGCTCGGTGTCACCCTCCCGCTCGCCGACGCGCGTCGTCACCTGGATGCGCACGAGCGTGCGAGAGCCTTGGTCCGAGCGTTCGGCGACGAGTCGATCGACGCAGACCTCGCCCATTCGCCACTGGTCGTCGACCCGAGCGAGCCCCGCCGATCCGGTCAGGTCGAGCTCGGCGCCGTCGGGACCCAGTCCGCGCTCGGTGAGGGCGGCGCGTGCGTCCTCGATGGCCAGCGTGCGACCCCGGTGGTCGCGCTCGATCGCCCCCCACAGGCCGGTGACCGCCAGTTGGATCGCGTCGTCGGCCGCCGCGTTCAGCTCGCCGTCGTAGCTGGCGCCGATCGCGACGGTCGTGCGCTGGAGCAGCGTCGTGAGGAACGCGAGCGACAGCCCGGCGACCGCGAATGCCGCGACGACGAGAGCCAGAGCCGCCCGGCCGCGACGCGAGGCGGAGGGACGGACACGATGGAACGAGGTGCGCGGTGCGCTGGTGCGGGTCGAGGTCAGGATCACGGTCGTGGTGGCCGAAGCGGTGGCGTCCGAGGTCATCGGGTGTCGGGGCTCGCGCCGTTGAGGGCCGAGGGGGCGCGCTCCCACTTGCGACCTCGAGCGCGACGGGAACTCGACCCCCCGCCCCCCAGCGGTCGACAAGGACCCGCGCGAGGCACCGCCGCTCCGAGCGGCGTGACCGCCCCCAGCGCCCCGCCCGATCCACCGACCAGCCCGCCGTTCGCGCCCCCGCACCCCAATGGCACTCACCCTGCTCGAAGCCACCGTCGGCGTCTCGATCCTCGCGGTCGGCGTCCTCGCCATCACGTCGACCGCTCTGGCGACCGACCGCATCGAACTGGAGGCCACGGACCACGACCGCGCGCGCGCTGCGGTGACGGCCGTGGCCGAGCGGGTACGCGACACGGCCCGCGAGGTCGGAGTCTGGGCCACGACGACCGAGGGCTCGTGGGCGAGCGAGCTGATCGAACGGTTGGAAGCCACGAGCACCGTTCCGGTCGCCGACCTCGTCCCCTGGCCAGCGGCGAGCGGCGTGGTGACCATCCGGCCGATCACGGACGAGACCGTGACGGACAGCGAGTTGGGCGTGTTCGTCGGCATGCCGCGCGACCTCGACCTCGACGGCGCGATCGACGCGAACGACGTCTCCGCGAGCGCGGTGCTGCTCCCGGTGCTGGTGACCGCGCGCTGGCAGACGGACGGGATCAAGCGCGAGCTGGTACAGCCGGTGCTGGCCGGACGCTACTGAGCACGCCGCGTCGATCGCGGCCGCACCGGCGCGCTCAGTCGCGCATGTGACGCGGACGCAGCAGGTCGTGCAGCGCCTTCGTCGCCCGATCCAGGCGCGCACCCTTTAGACGCACGTCGACTCCGGCGGGATCGATCGCACAGCCGTGGTACTCGGTGCGCGCCAGGTCGAACAGGTCCGATTCGACCGACTGGACGAAGGTCCGCGGGCGCCACGGTCCGCGCAGTCGCCCGTGTTCGCGCTCCGCGGCGACGAACCGTTCGAGTCGCTGCTCGCTCGCGAACAGGGCGAGATTGCCCTCCGCGGTCGCGATCCACGGCCGGGTCTCGGTCGCGATGGAACGGTCCTGGCTCTCGCCCACGACCCACGTCGGCCACTGCGCGGCGACCGCTGCGATCCAGGGCTCGGTGAGCGCACCGCTCGCGATGGAGCGCGCGAGTCCATCGACGAAGGACTCGGCGTCGAGTGACCCGTCACGATCGGCCCACAGCGAAAGGAGGAAGAGGCGCACAGGGTCCAGCACGAGCGGCGCCGGACGCGTCGGGTCGAGGACCACGCCGCCGCTCGCACAGCCCAGCGCGAGCCAACGTTCGAAGGGCGGGGTCTCGGTACGGGTGATCGCGTTCTTCAGATCGTGGCCCTTGGACGCGAGCGCCTCGATGAAGCTCGCGTTTCCCGTGAACGCGAACGGCTTCGTGTCGTCGCCGGTCGGTCCGTTGGGACCCATGAACTCGCGCCAGCCGCGCAGGAGCGTCCCGGTGACGAGCGACAGGTCCGACTCGAACGGCAGGAACGACGTCAGTTGACCGGCATCGAACCCCGGCAGGGACTCGACGCCGTTGAACGGTAGGACGGCCGGGAAGAGCGCCGCGAGCACGCGCTGACGCCCCATCACGATGGGCTCGTCGCTGTCGGGATCGACGACGACCGAGTCGAGGGTCAACGGAGTGGCGTAGGCCCAGCGCAGTGCTTCGCGCCCGCCCATCGCCATCACGCGCGCACCGGGTCCCGCGCGCCGGGCCGCGGCCTCGATGGTCGTGAAGAACTCGAACGCGGCCGACGACTCGCCGTTCGGTCCGGTGGACTTCTGGAAGCGCGGCCAGAACTCGCGCTTCAGCAGGTCGGGGTGACAGGGCACGTAGATGTCCATGTCGGCGAGCATCCAAGCATCCAGCGCGAGGGCCGAGAACTCGCCGGAACGCACGCGCTCGCGACGCAGTTCGAGCAGTGCACCGCCCGACTCGGCGTCGCGCTCGGGGCGGTTCCCCGCATCGACGACCATGACCAGGGGGCACGCGTTCGCCCGGCCCGTGACCGCGTCGATCGCGAAGTCGTCGCCACCGTCGAGCGAGACGATCTCGACCTCGCCCGAGGCGTGGAGGAGGATCTCGCTGACGCCGTGTTCGCAGAGCCAGTCCGCGAGTTCGTCCACGGCGCGGCCCTGGATCGTCGTGTCGGCGTCCGCGTCCGGCAGCGCGGCGAGTGCTCGGCAAGCGCCGGCCGGATCGAGGGCGGCCACGGCGCGTCCGACGCCACCGCCGCGCTGCACCAACGGGGCGCCGCCGGTGACGAGGACGTGGACGGTCTCGATCCCTTCGAGCTGGGTCGGGCGAGAGGTTCGGGGGTGTGAACTGGTCATCGGGCTGGGGGCGATCCGGGGCGATCGGAGGAAGCCGCGCGCGGAACGCGACCCGTCCTGGATCGGGCCGCCCTCGAACCGCTCTTGAACCGATCACGCGAACCCACGCCGACGGCTCCGCGCCGACGGCCCCGCGCCGACGGCCCCGCGCCCAGCCCCCCGAGCCCGGCCCCGACCCCGTCGGGTCGGTCCGCCGCTCCGCCGCTCAGCCGCTGGGCCGCTGGGCCGCTGGGCCGCTGGGCCGCTCAGCCGGCCTGCGACGGGCTGGACTCGGTCGGGGCGGCTGCGCGCTTCGCGCTGAACACGAGATAGAGCCCGAACAGGACCATCAGCGACGAGAGCGTCTGCCCCATCGTCAGTCCGAGGAACACCGTGCCGTCGGGATTCGCCGCGGACACGAACTGCGAGTCGGGCTGGCGCACCAGCTCGAGGACGCTGCGCGCGATGCCGTAGCCGATGAAGAACACGCCGCCGTAGGCACCGGCTCCCAGCGGGCGCCGACGGGTCAGCCACAGTAGGGCGAACAGGACGAGCCCGAGCAACAGGCCTTCCGCGAGTCCTTCGTAGAGCTGCGACGGATGGCGGTAGGGCACCAGCTCGCGCACGCGCTCCCAGTCCAGGTTCGGGCGCAGCGCCTCCCAGTCGAGCGCCACCACGCGGCCGGCGGCGTCCGTCGTCGACGGAGCCAGGTCCGGCGCGATCGACTCCCAGTCGCGGTGACCGCAGGCGTACTGCAGCGCCAGTTCGCGCGTGCGGTTGTCGTCGATCCCCGCCAGTCCGAGGTTCGCCTGGGCCACGGGATCGGTCGGGAAGCGCATGGCGCCGAACGTCGTGGGCTCGGTCTCGCGGCCGAACAGCTCGCCGTTCACGAAGTTCGCACAGCGCACGAAGAAGATGCCCGGCGTCACCGCGAGTACCGCCGCGTCTCCCACGCGCCGCCACGACACCTGGTGCTTGCGCGCGAACAGCACGAGAGCGAGGAACGCGCCGAGCAGTCCACCGTGGAACGACATCCCTCCCTTCCAGAACTGGAAGATGCGGATCGGGTCGATCAGCGCCCGGTCGTAGAAGATCGCGTAGCCCACGCGGCCACCGACGAGCACGCCGATGATCGACCAGAACAGGAGGTCGGCCGCCGCGGGAACGTCGAGCGGCAGGAAACGCCGGCGCGCGAGCCGCGTGAGCACCACCTGGGCGCACAGGAAGCCCGCCACGTAGGTCAGTCCGTACCAGCGAACGTCGAGTTGGCCGGGCAGGTCGAGAGCGACCGGGTCGAAGCAGGGGAACTCGAAGGACATGAAGAAGTGGCGGGCCGGGGGAACGCGGGCCGCGACAGAGGAAACCTTCGGCGGCCGGGTTGCAAGCGCAGCCACCCGGGAAGGCGCCGGCGGAAGTGCGGGACACTCGCTCGCGGAGCGCCGGCGCTGTTCAATGACCCGCCTCGTCCAGCGCTCGCCCCCCTCGATCCGTCGCGACCGCCCACGCTCGTCCAACCACACCCGCCCTCGACATGACACGCCTGCGACTCTTCGACCTCGCCCCCTCCCCCAACAACGTGAAGGTCCGGTTGGCCCTGGGCTACAAGGGCATCGCCTACGAGCGCGTCCCGGTGGATCCCGCCGACCGCGCGCCGATCCTGGAAGCGACGGGCCAGCCGCTCACCCCCGCGATCGAGCACACGCTCGGCGAGGGCGTCACCGTGCGGCTCTTCGACTCCGGTGCGATCCTGCGCTACCTCGACGCCAACTTCCCCGACACGCCGCGGCTCTTCAGCGCCGATCGCCAGACGATGGGTGCGATCGAGCGAGCCGAGCTGCGCGTCCGCACCGAGATCCAGCCCTGCATCGGGCGCATCTTCGGCCAGTTCTTCGCACCGTCGGTGGATGCGAGCGAGTGCGCCGCGGCGAGCGCAGCTCTGCACGCGGCGACGGCCGAGATCGAGGAGCGCCTGTCCGAGGCCGACACGTTGGTCGGCGACACGATCACGGCCGCGGACGTGACCTGCGCGCCGTTCGTGCAGTACGGCCGACTGACCGCCAACGACTGGCCCGAAGGTTCGATCCAACGCTTCTTCGCCGAACACCTCGCGCTCGGCCCGGACCGCGAACGCACGCGCGCCTGGGCCGCTCGACTCCACGAGTTCGACCGCTAGGCACGGCGGGTCGCCACCTTGGGCGCGCGCGCGATCTGCCCGCGAACTCGAGAACGAAAGACGGGAGGACCGGCCCTGCCAGACCGGCCCTCCCTGGGTGCTCCGGGCAGAGGGCACACAGCGGACGGATCGAGCCCCCCAGCTCTCACCACGCTGCGCGCGTGCCCAGAAGTCCGGAGCGCCGTTCTCATGTGGGCGCGGGCCGAAGTGACGACGTTCGCCGCGACGCAGGTTCCGCGTCGTTCCAGCGAGCGCCGTCGCGTTCACGTTCGTCCCACCGTTCGTCCCACCTTTCGGTGCGCGCGATCGATCGCGCACAGGTCGACGCGCGCGTGCGAGCGCGCGGAGCACGATCTCCACCCCCGCGCTTCGCGAACGAAGCGCGCAAGGGCCGACTGGTGGGGTCGAGATCCGTGCTCGGGACCGAACCCACCACGAGGGGGGCGGTACGAACCATGGCAGGCTGGCGAAGGTGCCTTCGCGAGTGCATTCAGTGTGTAGCACCCACGCGATCCGTGGGGCACACTCTCTCCGCCGCTCGAAGAGTGAACAATCGGTCATCCGCGTCGAGCGGTCGTCCACGCCCGTCGCCCGGGTCGCGGCCGATCCCTCGACACCGTCCGCCACGGTCCGAAGGGCGCCGTCCGACACGCGCGCACGTTCGCCAGTTGACGACCAAGCACCCTTCAAGCGCCCGAATGCGACCGCTCAACGTCGCACGAGCCAACTCCGTTCGGTCGGAGCGCGCGCGCCCGCGTGACGCGAATCACCCGATTGGGGCCCGATCCCGGGAGTTTCGCCCCCGGCGCCGAGTGCCGGATCGGGTCGCCCCCTAGTCGCCGCTCGGCGCGTCCGCCGTCGCCGAGGCGAACAACCGACGGCGTGGAACCGTGTCGCCCCCGATGTCGGTGACGTGCGGCGCGAGAGCCTCGATCGAACCGCCGGCCGAGACGTCGAGCGCGGTGGTCCACGCCGTGGCCGCACGCCCGGTGAGCGCCCGCGCCGCCGTCCGTAGCGCTGCGAGGACGTCGGCGTCGAGCGGACCCGTCAGCTCCTCGTCGAACGGTTCCTCGAGCAGGAGCTGCGGCAGCAACTCCCTCCAGAAGGGATCGCGCGACCAAACCATCGCGATCAGAGCCGCGGCCTGTTCGCGTTCGTCGCCCTCGGCGAGCGTCTCGGCCAGCAACTCGCGCCCGTCGTCGTTCGGCGTCGAGCGACCGATCGCCAGGATGGCGTTGACGCGCACGAGACTGTCGTCGTCCTTCTTCGCGACGCGGGCGAGTTCGCGCAGGGCCTTCGCGGAGTCGTACCCACTCGCGCCGAGAGCGCGCGCGATGTTCTTGCGGACGCGCGGCTCCTTCTCGCGACCGAGCGACTTGATCAACTGCGACTCGGCCTTCGCCGCGCCCAACTGCTCGAGAGCGACCGCCGCTTCGTTGCGCACCTCGAGCACTTTGTGCGCGAGTTCGTCGGAAACCATCTCCCAGTACTCCTCGGGCGACACCTCGCCGATCACACGCAGGAGCTTGCGCTTGTTGACGCCCTCACCCTGCGGACGCGCGTTGCGCAGGTGCTTCTCGACCTCCTTCACGGCTCTGCGGTCGTCGGAAGCGGCGAGGCGACCGAGAGCCGTCATCAACTCGCCGCCCTCGAGATCGTCCAGCTCGTGGAGGAGCTTCTTCAGCTCGGCCGCATCGGGCGGAGCGACCGGGGCGGGTCCCCCACCACCGTCGTGGACGCCGTCCAACACGAGTCGGCGCGGTGCGCGGGCGCGGCTGCCGAACTTCACCTTCGACTCGGGGTCGACGCGGTGCAGGGACTCGACCAGGCACCACTCCAGTTCCGCCGCGGTGATGGCGTAGGGCACAGACAGGAGCACGGCACCGTCGGGGCCGAGGAAGACGTGCTGGGGCGCGATGACGAAACCGTCGGCGTCCGGTTTCAGGACCTGTTCGCGCACCGCGATGTCGGTCTTCCGCGCCGCCTCGCGCGACGGTGCCCCGAAGTACTCGAGGTACGCTTCGTCGTCGCCCTGGTAGGCGTTGCTGGTGCCGAGGTTCACGGTCGACGCGGACAGTTCGACGACGCGGTCGTCCGTGTAGACGTCCTTCAGCATCTTCGCGCTGGCCGGCTCTCCGACCAGGTGTACCGCGACCATGAGAACCTTCGACTCGGAGCGCGCGCGCTCGACGGCTTCGTCGTAGGTCCCGTCCCAGACGATCGCGTCGGCGGCGAGCCGAGTGAGGACCGGACGCTCTGGGGGCAACGGCGCCGTCACCGCGCTCGAGGGAGTCGCGACGGCCGCGACGGCGAGGACGGAGCAGAGCAGCAAGCGGTGGTCGATCACGTCAGGTCTCCTTGGCGGCGGTCCGGACATGGACCGGCCGAATGCTAGCGGTGCGGTGCCGATCCCACGAGGGGGCGCGACGCCTCCACGTGATCGTCACGGACGCCCCGGTCCCCTAGAATCGCTCGCCATGCCCGTCGCCAAGCATCCCATCGTCTGGATGGACCTCGAGATGAGCGGCCTCGATCCCGAGGTCGAGAGGATCCTCGAGATCGCCGTCATCGTCACGGACTCCGACCTCGAGATCATCGCCGAGGGCCCCGAGCTCGTCGTCCATCAGCCGGACGAGCTCCTCGCGGCGATGGACGGCTGGAACACCGACCACCACGGCGCCTCCGGACTCACCGAACGGGTGCGGGCCTCCACCATCAGCGAGGCCGACGCGGAGGAGCAGGTGCTGGCGTTCGTGCGCGAACACTGCGAGGCGCGTACGGCTCCGCTCGCGGGCAACTCGATCTGGCAGGACCGCCGTTTCCTCGGCCGCTACATGCCCCGTCTCGAGGGCTACCTGCACTACCGGATCGTGGACGTCTCGACCGTGAAGGAGCTGGCCTACCGCTGGCGGCCCGAGGTCATGGAGCACGTGCCCCGCAAGCGCGAACTCCACCGCGCCCTCGAGGACATCAAGGAGTCGATCGAAGAGTTGCGCTACTACCGCAGCGCGCTCTTCGGGCGGCCGTAGTCGAGGCCGAGCGGTCGCTCAGGCCACGCGGCGCAGCGGCGCGACGTCGTCGCCCGACGCTTCCGAGTCGTCCACCGCGTCGGCGTCGATGCCGTGCTTCGCGAGTGTCGCCCGCAGGCGCTCGACCTCTTCGCGTGCCTCGCGCGTCTCGCCGTGGAGGGTGAAGACGGCGTCGTTGAGCAGCTCGCAGAAGTCCTGGAGTTCGTCGCCCTCGCGCACCTTGCAGCGGCCGACCTGCTCGCCGTCGACGATGCTGCGCAGGTAGAGCTCGAAGCGGTAGATCGGACCTGCGATGCGGTGCGTCAGGACGAGACCGACGCCGATCGTGACCGGAACGAGCACTCCGAGGCACAGCAACACGGACGTGCGCAGCACACCCGGCAGCTCGGAGAGCAGGATGCCCCCGTCGCGCGGCATCTGCGTCGCGACGAACGTCACGGCCCGGTTGAGGAGGATGACTTCGAAGAGCGACGCCACGCAGGCGAGGCCGACGAAGGTCAGGATCAGCTTGAGCTGGAGGCCCGACTTGATGAGGCGTTTGGTGCGCTTGTGCTGGGTCACGGTTCGTACGCCCGAGGGAAACGGGCAGGTTGCTCCACCGACCCGATCGGCCACCCCCGCCGAGAGACCTGAGACCAGGGGCCCGGAAAGCGCGGCGCCGGAGCCCCGTCCTGGGACCGGTGGAGGGCGGCCCTGGGCAGCCAGGGACCGCCGATCCCGTGCCGGGCGCTACACGACCGCCCAACGGCAGAGCGGCCGGGGCGACCTCACGTCCACCCGCGGGACGCCGCGCCGATTCGGGTGGCCCGTCCGTGGTCGCGCGACCGATGGACTGCCAGAAGTGCCCGCGACCCCTCGAAGGTCGCGGACTACAGTCGCCAGCGCCGGATGCGTCACGCGATCCACCTGCCGGGCGCGTCGACGGCCCACCTCTCGAGACGACCATGGTTCGAACTGCACCGCGACGCGCGCACGCGCCCGGATCCCTCCTCTCGTTCGGCGCGCTCGCCGCCGCCGGACTCGTGTCGGCGCTCGCCTCTGGGTGTGGCGGTGGCGGCGGTGGTGGCGAAGCTCCGCCGCTCTCGGTCTCGTTCTCGATCAGCAACCTCAACTTCGCCGAGGACGGAGGTCCACAGACGCTGAGCGTCGCGCTGAACTCGAGCCTCGGACCCTTGACCGAGGCCGTATCGATCCTGGTCAGCGACGAGGGGGTCGGCAGCGCCACTTCGGGCGTCGACTACACGGCCTTCCCGCCGCAGCGGCTCGAGTTCCCGATCGGAGCCGTCGACGGTGACCAGCTCTCGGTCGTCCTCGACATCCTCGACGACTCCGACGTCGAGCCGCCGGAGAGCGTGCGACTGCGCATCGAGGGAGCCACGGGGGGCGCCGCGCTCGCGGGACCGACCGTGCTGACGGTCGAGATCGCCGACGACGAGCCCAAGACGGGCGCGTTCGCGTTCGCCACCGACGCGTCGGGCGGCGTGCTCGCCAACAACCAACTCGTCACCATCGCGAACACGCCCCTCGGCGGCAGCTCGTCCGCCGTGCGCATCAGCATCGAGAACCTGGGAGCGAACGCCTTCAAGTGGGAGCCGCCGGTCCTGAACGGGGACGCGGGTGACTTCCAGATCGAACTCGTCGAGGTCAACGGGACGCCGCTCCCGGCACCGCTGCCCGCGTCGCTGCCGGTGGCGAACGCACCCACCGTGCGCCCCTGGCCGTACCTGCGGACGTCGGCGGACCTCGCCGCACCCGGTGCGCTGGTACCCGACGTCGACGCGCTGTCGGCCTTGAAGGCCGCGCCGCAACTCACGCTGACCGACGTTCCGTGGCCGGCACGTGGCGCAGCGAGCGAACAGTCGCTCACGCTCGAGCTCGAACCGGTCCCTTCCGCGCTGACGGACGCCGCGGTGCTGACGATCGACGGTGCTCCGACGACCGTCGGCGAGCTCGAGCTCGACACCACGCTCTGGCGCGGTGCAGTCGCCGGTTACCCGCACTCACGCGCGTTCCTGGGACTTTCGTGCCACGGCTCGCGCGGATGGATCCGCCTCACGGCCCTGGGCCCGACCCTGCACGTCGTGTCCGAACCCGCGAGCGATCCCGACGCCGCGCCCGTGCGCCTCTTGTTCGACGAGTACCTGCCCGAGGGACTCGAGCGCTTCGACCTCCCGCGCTGCGCGAGCGCCATCGGACTCACGCCGACGGAGCGTGCGGCGAGCGCGATGAACGTCTCCGCTCCCGCGCAGGACACGCCGTCGATCGGCGCCGCGCCCGACGTCGCCAGCGTCCCGACGGGAGCCTGGTCGCCGCGCGCGATCCGGCTGATCCTCGAGACCGACACGGAGTTCCACGACCTCTTCGGTTCGGTCCCCGCGACGATCAACTACACGAACCAACTGATGTCGTCGGTGTCCGACCTGTTCGAACGCCACCTGCAGTGCCGCATCGACGTCGTCCAACTGAACGTCTATCCCGGTGGCGATCCGTTCGTGCCGCAGTTCGACGCCGATGCGTTGTCGATGCTCGCCGCGGTGCGCGAGGCCTACGCCCCGGCCCTCGGCGGTTCCTGGCCCGTCGCGGCGGAGCTCGTCCACATGCTGTCGGGTGACAACCTCGGTGGCGGCGTCGCCTACGTGGACGTGGTTGGCAACCAGGACTTCGGCTTCGGCGTCTCGGGCGATCTGACGGGCTCGATCAACTGGGGCACGTTCACCGGCGCGCCGGACCCCCTGATCTGGGACTACTCGGTCCTCGCGCACGAGTTGGGCCACGGCTTCGGCTCCCAGCACACCCACGAGTACTGCCCGCCGATCGACCGCTGCTACGAAGGGTGTGAGACCTCGGTCGTGTGCGGCGAGAGCTCGTTGATGAGCTACTGCCACCTCTGCCCCATGGGCCTTGCGAACATCGAACCGCGCTTCCACGCCCTGACGTCCAACGAGATGCGCCGCCTGATGCCGTCCAACCTCGCGGATCCGATGGTGGGTGGCGACGTCGAACTCGTCTTCGAAGTGCGGTTCCAACCGTACTCGGGAGCGGGCTCGAGGACGACGACCGTGAGCTTCACCCACGACGCCCCGAACCTGCCCTCGCCGTTCAAGGTGCGCTTCGAGGGCGTCGCCCAGTAGGACCACGGCGTCACCACCCGCGCCGCGAGCGGCCCGGGGCCGAGCCACGGCGGGCAGGCCACGAGGGGGGCACCCTTCTGGGGCGGGCCGGCGCGCCGATCCGGACCCCGCCAGCGAGGCGCCCTCGCTGTCGAGGTCCCCCGATCGGTGTTTCCACGCCCTCGATCGTCGCAGCCCCCTGGAGCCTGCGTAGGCTGGCACGCTTCGCGGGGCCCTGTCGGCCCCCCGTCATTCGTTTCGCGCGCTCCGAGCCCCTCTGCGGGGCCTCCCTCGCCTTCCAGGCCGGGACCTCGAGCGCGCTCTTCGTTCAAGAACGAACCCGCTCCATGCAGACCATCTTCAGCGCGGCTGCGTCCGCCCTTTTCGTCCTCGGTTCCACCGGGATCGCCGCCCCGCTCACGACCCTTTCCGGTGAAGGCTGGGTCGCCGACTACGACGCCGCCCTCGCCCTCGCGAAGGAGACCAACAAGGACGTCCTCGTCGACTTCACCGGCTCCGACTGGTGCGGCTGGTGCATCCGACTCGACAACGAGGTCTTCTCGAAGGACGCGTTCAAGGCCTACGCCGACGAACACTTCGTCCTCTGTGCCCTCGACTTCCCGAACGGCGAAGAGGCCCGCGCCAAGGTGCCGAACCCCGAGCGCAACGCCGAGGTCCAACAGCAGTTCGGTATCCAGGGCTTCCCGACCATCCTCCTGATGACCAAGGACGGAGAGCTCTACGCCCAGACCGGGTACCAGGCCGGTGGCCCCGAGGCCTACGTCACGCACCTGACCGAGATCACCACCGCCGGCAAAGCCGCCCTGGCCCGCGTGCGCGAGCTCGGCACGGCCTACGAGGCGGCCGAGGAAGCCCAGCGTCCCGCGGTGCTCGCCACGATCGTCGACGCCTACCTCGAGATGGGCGACGCCGCCCCGGCTCGCAACCTGGTCGCCTACGTCGAGAAGGCCGTCGCTCTCGAGGGCGACGCCCACGCCGCCATGCGCATCAAGGCGCTGCGTGCGCTCCTGACCAACGGTGCAGCCTCGGCCGAGATGACCGCGATGGCTCGTCGCCTGGATCCCGAGAACGCCGAAGGCCTGCTCGAGCTCTGCGTCCAGAGCGAGATGTTCTCGGTCCAGTCGATCGAAGAGCTCCAGCCCTGCCTCGACAAGCTCGAAGCCCTGCTCGAGAGCGGCAACATCTCGAACGCGACGCTCGTCGGCGAGATGTGCGGCAACGGCGCCAGGTGGTACGCCGAGTACCTCGACAACCCCGAGGGCGCTCGTCGACTCGGCACCAAGGCCCTCGAGCTCGGCATGGAGAACGAGCGCATGCGCGACGCCGTCCAGATGATGCTGGACTCGCTCGAAGAGACCGCTGAGCCCGAGGCCGAGCCCGCCGTGCGCGGCTAATCTCGGTCGACGGACCAGGGCGGCGGACCGAGCGGTCCGCGCGCCCGACGAGCCCGGCGGGCGATTCGCGACACGACGTCGCGGGTCGCCCGCCGCGCCGTTGGGGCGGACGTTCTTCCGCCCGTCAACGAGCGAGTCGCGCGTCGGGGCGCTCGGGCGCCGCGAAGACCGCCGCCCCACGATCGGTCGACCGCAGGCGGAGTCCCTCGGTCAAGAGGAGTTCCCGTCCCTCGCCGCCGTCGTTCACGAGCGCCACGTTCGCACCCAGGGCGAGGTGCGAACGCCACGCGTCGAGCGCCCGACGCAAGGGCGGCAGGCCGCGCGATCCGTCGAGCACCAGGAGTTCGAGCGGCTCCGTCCACGCCCTCGCGAGTGACACCGCGTCCAGGTCGATCCAGTCGATCACCGGCGCCAACGAGGACGAGAGCAGGACACCGCGCGCCTCGCGCGCCGCGCGCCCCGGTGCCGCCACGACCAGTCGCGCGTCGTCTCCGATCACCCCTTCCAGACTGGCCGCGAGGTCGCGAGCGGTGCGTTCGTCGGGGCCGCCCAACCACAGCGCCGTGCCCTCGACGAGTTCGCACAACGCGGCTCGCAGGCAGGGCGCGAGACTGCCAGGTTCACCGTGTCGCGTGCGCCAGGTGGCCACCTCCGCGGCCGTGCGCAGCGGCGCGAGTCCGATACGCGCCAACTCGAGCGCATCGCGATCCCCCACGTCGACCAGGCCGTCGACCGCGGCCGCGAGCGAACGCAGCTCGCCGCGCACGAGCGGGACGTCGACCACCAGGGCCTCGATGGCGGACGGATCGCCGAAGGCATCGGCACAGGCCGCGAAGAAGCGCTCGAGCGCCGTGTCGCTGTCGAGGTGCAGGCCGTCCTCCTCTGGATCGAAGCGCAGAACGACGGCGGCGAATCCGTCACGGATCGCCGGCTCGAGAACGGCGACCAGGCGCTCGAGCGCGTCGGGACGCTCCCAGCGCGGCCAGGCGAGGAGTCGAGTCGGGGCGAGTGTCACGAGCGGCCAGCGCTCGGGTCCGTCGCGCTCGTCGGAGGGGATCTGCATCCGGTCCTGATCGATCGAGCGCGGACGCCGACCCGAGCGCTGGCCGAGGAATCGGTTCCCGCCCCGCGCATTCTCCCGGCGCGCGGGTCCACAGTCGGAAGGAAGTTCGCGACACTCGCGGCCATGCGCCTCTCCTTCCGCCCCGAACGCATCAAGCGCTACCGCGACTTCGCTGCCCTTCTCCTGCGCCACGGCCGCGCGGACCTCGTCCGTCAGACCGGCCTCGACCGCATCATCGAGGTCAAGGAGACCGCCCACGAGACCTCCGAACGCGCCCGCCGACTGACGGACGACCTGGAGAGCATGGGCGCGACGTTCGTCAAGCTCGGGCAGCTGCTCTCGACGCGCTCGGATCTGCTGCCCCGGACCTACCTCGACGCGCTCGAGCGCCTGCAGAGCGCGGTCGCGCCCGTGACCTACGAGGAGATCGCCGCGATCGTCGAGGAGGAACTCGAACAGCCGATCGATCAGGCGTTCGCGAGCTTCGAACGCGAACCTCTCGCCGCGGCCTCGTTGGGGCAGGTCCACCGCGCGCGACTGAAGGACGGACGCGAGGTCGCGGTGAAGGTCCAGCGACCGGGGATGCGCGAGCTGATCGAAGGCGACCTCGAGATGCTGGGCGACGTGGCCGCGTTCATGGACGCGTACACCGATCTCGGCCGTGTCTACGAGTTCTCGCGCATCGTCGACAGCTTCCGCGACTCGATCACGGCCGAACTCGACTACCGACGCGAGGCCGCGAACCTGCACCGCTTCCGCACGCTCCTCGCGAACTACGAGCACATCGTGGTTCCTGCGCCGGTCGACGACCTCTGCACCCAGCGCGTGGTGACGATGGAGCTCGTCCACGGGCGTCCGACCTCGACGCTGGCCGAGGGCGCGGCCGATGGCGACGACGCGATCGACGGGCCGTTGCTCGCGAAGGAGCTGTTCCGGGCCTACTTGGACCAAGTGCTCGTGCACGGCATGTTCCACGCGGATCCGCACCCGGGCAACGTGCTCGTGACGAGCGACGGCAAGCTGGCGCTGCTCGACTTCGGGATGATCGGCCGCGTGCGCGAGGGCCTGCGACTGCGCCTGCTCGAGCTCCTGATCGCGATCGGGGACGGCAAGGGCGACCACGTCGCTCGCATCGCGCTCGACATCGGCGACACGCGCGACGAGGCGCTGGACGTCGAGCACTTCAAGTCGAAGATCAGCGACCTCGTGGCGCGCGAGCACAACTCGAACCTGGACCAGCTCGACGTAGGCAATCTCGTGCTGGAGATCTGTCGCATCTGCGGCAGCTCTGGCGTTCTCGTCCCCCAGAGCCTCACGCTGCTCGGCAAGGCGCTGCTCAACCTCGATCAGATCGCGCGCCGGCTCGACCCCAAGTTCGATCCTCCCGCCGAGATCCGCAAGCGCGCGAGCCGTTTGATGGCCAAGCAACTGGCACGCTCGGCCTCGCCCTCGGCGGTGCTGCAGGGACTGTTGCAGAGCAAGGAGCTCGTGCAGGAACTGCCCGGGCGAGCGAACAAGATCCTCGAGCTACTCGCGACCAATCGCCTGAAGGTCGGGATCGACGTGATGGACGAGAAGAGCTTCATCGTCGGCCTCCAGCGCATCGCGAACCGAATCGCGACGGCTGTGCTGCTGGGTTCGCTGGTCGTGGGTGCCGCGCTCACGCTGCGGATCGACGCGGAACCCAAGCTGCTCGGTTATCCCGCGATCGCCCTGGTCCTGTTCACCGCGGCCTCGATCGCCGGCAGCACTCTGGTCGTCCGCATCCTGTGGAACGACTTCCGCGACCGCTGACTCGCGACGCTCGAGCGACGACGACGCACGCTCTCGCGCAGGCCGTGCGTCACGGACGCGACCGCGATTCGGCGTCCTCGGTCGCCTTCTCGGTCGCGTCGGGCCGCACCCGATCGTCGTCGTCGAACAGCATCCGCACGGCCGGCGAGTCCATGTCGTCGAACTGGCCCTTGCGCACGCTCCACAGGAACGCGGCCAGGAAGGCCCCCGCCAGCAGCAGCGCGAGCGGGACGACGATGTAGATCACCGACACGTGGTCACCTCGTCCTGCCGCGACGACTCGTCCCCGTTCTCCTTCGTCCGATCCGCTCGCGTCGTCGCGCTCGGCAGCGCCGGCACCGCGTCGTCGAAAGGTTCCGTGCGACCGACGCGGTGCGAACCCAGCGGACGCGAGAGCGACAGGAGCGCGACGGCGAGCACGGTCGCCGAACTGATCGGCATCACGATGGCCGCGACGAGCGCGTCCACGTGCCCCGTGACCGCCAACGTGCCGAGACACAGGTTGTAGGCCAGCGAGAGCCCCAGGTTCAGCCGCACGGTGCGCATCGTGCGTCGCGCGATCGCCACGAGATCGACGAGCGGCTCGAGGCCCGGGCGCGACACGTAGACGTCGGCCGCCGCGAGACTCGCCTCGGCGCCACCGTGCACGGCGACGCCCACGTCCGCCGCGGCCAGTGCAGCGGCGTCGTTGACTCCGTCCCCCACCATCACGACCTGCCCACCACTCGTGCGCAGCTCGCGAACGCGCGCGAGCTTGCCCTCGGGATCGACGGCGCCGCGCGCGTGCTCGAGCGGGACCTCGAGCAGATCCGCCACGCGCCGCACGGGCCCGTCGGCGTCACCGGAGAGGATCTCGAGCCGGTGCCCGGCGGCGCGCAGGTCGTCGAGTGCCGCCAGAGCGCCGGGCCGTGGCGCGTCGAGCAGGGCCGCGAGTGCGCGGACCTTCTCGTCCCGCGCGACCAGGACGACCGTGTGTCCGGTGGACTCGAGCTCGAGCGCGCGAGCAGCGAGGTCCGCGTCTGCTTCGAAGCCGCGCTCGCGTGCCCAACGGGGCGAACCGACGCCGACCGTCCGCCCGTCCACCACGCCGCTGATTCCGCCGTCGTGACGCTCCACGACGTCCGTCGCTTCCGGCACGGGTCCCTGCGCGCAGGCCCGCACGAGCGCGCGCGCCACGGGGTGACTCGAGCGCGCCTCGAGTGCGACCACGATCGACCGCAGCTCGGACGGTCCGCACCAGGCCACGACCTCGGGCCGGCCACCGGTCAGGGTTCCGGTCTTGTCGAGCACGATCGTGCTCGCGTGCGACAGCCGCTCGAGCGCGCCGGCATCCTTCACGAGCAGTCCGCGACGCGCCGCGCGCCCCACCGCCACGGCCAGGGTCAGCGGCGTGGCCAGGCCGAGCGCGCACGGGCAGGCGACGATCAACAGCGCGACCGTCCGCTCCACGGCGGTCGCAAGATCGGCCACGGCCCACCAGTACGCCGTGCAGGCGATGCCGATCGTCGAGAGGACGACCACGAACCAGCCCGCGATGCGATCGGTCAGGCGCACGATCGGCGGTTTGGCCGCCAGTCCGCGCTGGACCACTTCCATGAGCCGACCGATGCGACTGTTCGCGCCCAGGGCCTCGACGCGCACGTGGAGCGGCGCCCCGTCGCTGCGCGTTCCGGCATGGACGCTCGAGCCCACGTCGACCGATACGGGTTCCGACTCGCCGGTCAGGAGCGCCTGATCGATGCGCGCCCGGCCGCTGAGCACGACTCCGTCGGCGGGGACGAGCCCGCCGGACGGCACTTCGACCACGTCGCCCACTTCGAGTTCGTCGACGGCGACCTCGGAGAACTCGGTCTCGTCCCCGCGGCGCGCGCGACAGGCCAACGGCGTCAACGCGCGCGTGAGGTCGACCGCGTCCGCCGCCCAACGCTGCTGCCGCTGCTGGACGTGGCGCCCGACCAGGAGCAGGAACACGAGCACGCACAGCGAGTCGAAGTAGATCTCGCCGCTGCCGCGCACCACGTGGATGGCGCCGACGATCCCGCCCGCGACCAACGCGATCGCGATCGGCAGATCGAGGTTCCCGGTCCGCGTTCGGATCGCCGCCCAGGCTCCGCGCAGGAACGTCCGTCCGGGCCAGGCGAGCGCGACGGCGCCGACGAGCAGACTCGACCAACGGAAGAACTGCTCGTAGGCGCGATCCATCCCGCTCTCTTCTCCGGCGTAGAGCGCGAACGCGAGCAGCATCGCGTTGCCCGCGCAGGCACCGGCGACTCCCAGGCGCACGAGGCGACGGCGATCGGCGCGGTGCTCGATCTCGCGCCGTTCCTCGCCTTGCACCGGGTGCGGCGGGTAGCCGAGCCCGTCCAGCGCGCGGGCGATCGTCGAGAGACTCGCGGCGCCCGGATCGTAGACCAGGCGCACGACCGCGTCGGACAAGCGCAGGCGCGCCTCGACGACGCCCTTGGCCGCGCGCGGCAGGCGTTCGACGAGCCACACGCACGCCGCGCAGTGGACGCCCTCGAGCAGGAACTCGACCTCGCACAGACCGTCCTCGCGCTGCTGCACGTGACGTTCGACGAACGATTCGCGGTCGAAGACGCCGTAGGTGTTCGAGCCGCTCGCGGGCGGCTTGACGTCGGTCCCCGACCCCAGCGTCCGCCGCAGTCCGTAGTAGCCGTCGAGCCCCAACTCGTTCAGGGTCGCGTGGACCGTCCGGCAGCCGTTGCAGCAGAACGACGGCCCGCCGTCCCGATCCACGAGATCCGCGGGAACCGGAAGCTCGCAGTGGGTGCAGCGCACGCTCGGTCGCGCCGACTCAGTCCCCATCGGGCGCACAGCAGGCAGGCGTCGCCGCGGGATCGGGGAGCGACGACGTCTCGGAAGGGCCCTGGGCCGCCGCCGTGTCCTCGACGCGCCGCGCGAGGGCGGTCGCATCGAGTTCGACGCGGCCGACGAGCGTCGCGACCCCCAGGAGGAGGATGGCGGCGCTCGCGACGAGCTGGACGCGCGAACCGAAGGCGCGTCGCAAGTGGTCCGACGAGAAGCCGACCGCGGCCAGGATGGGCACGGTGCCGATCCAGAACGCGCCCATCACGAGCGCACCGGTGAAGGGACCGCCGGTCCCCGCGGCCGTGACGACGAAGGCGTACAGCCAACCGCACGGCAAGAGACCCGAGCAGACCCCCATCGCCAACGCTCGCGTCACCGGTCGATCGGTGCGCGTGGCGCGGCGCACGAGTCCGTTCAGGAACGCCGGTCGCGGCAGACGCTTCCACACGCCGAAGCGCAGGCCCAACTGCCGCGCGAGCTCCACGCCACCGAAGATGACCAGCGTCGCGCCGGCGAGGACGGCGGCGGCCGACGAAAGTCCCGCAAGGACTCCACCGAGATCGAGCAACGCGCCGGCGGCCCCGGCGGCGAGCCCGAGCGCCACGTAGCCCAACAGGCGCCCGCCGTGGTACGCGCTCTGCAGGGCCGCGGCCCGTGCCGGACGTCCCGACGTGCCGTCGAGGTCCGGGCCGCAGCCGCCTGCGTCGCTGCAGCTTCCGGCACGTCGGGAGGACATGGCGATCGCGGCGAAGGCGCCGCACATCCCGGCACAGTGCAGGGACCCGAGCAGGCTGGCGCCGACGACGGCGAGCAGGAGCGTGCTCACGCGTCCGCCCCCCTCGTGTGGACGACCACTTCGCACTCGTGGAAGAAGAGCTCGTCGCTCGCGCGCTCGGCCTCGACCGTCACCTGCCAGGCACCGACGCGACCGACGTCCAGCGTCGCGAAGTAGATGCCGTCCCCGCGCTCCTCGAGCGGCACGGTGCGGACCTCCTTGGTCGCGGCGTGGTGGAACGCGGTGAGCGCACCGACGGCTCCGACGACGGGCCGACCTTCGCGATCGGTCAGAGTGACGACGAGCCGCTCACCGAGGGCGGAGGGAGCGACCTGCGACGCCCAACCCAACTCGCCGCTCGCGGCGCGCCGCGCCTGGGTCGTGTCCCAGTCGACCGCGCGCCGGTAGTAGTCGGGCACGGTGGTGAAGCTGGGATCCTCGACCGCGATCACCACCGCGGCGATCATCGCGGACGTGTGGGTCACCAGCAGCGCGGCGGCGATCCAGGCCCAGCGCGGAAGTCCGCGGCGTCGTCCTTCGTGCTCGTTCGTCATCGTTCGGTCCCCTCCTCGAGGGAGTCTGCTGCGTCCACGCCGTCGACCGCCGAGGTCCGTCCGGGCCCCAGCAGTCGCAACGCGCGTTCGATCACTTCGCCCTGGTCGTCGGTCACCCGCAGGAGCCCGTCGACGGGGCCCAGCGCGAACAACTCGACATCGGCGACGACCCGCACGGGTTCGACCAGCGTGGCGTCGGGCTCCAGGGTGAACCGTTGGCCGCCCTGGAGCACCACCTCGAGGCCTGCGGGTTCGATCACTTCGACGGTGTAGCTGCGACGTTCCTGGGTCCGGTTGACCAGCTTGAGGCGCAGCGAGTTCTCGATCCGACCGTCGGCAGCCGTCACGAACGGCAGGCCGAGGCTGCGCATGAGCGTCAGGTCCGACGACGGCCGGTGCGTGACCTTGAAGCCGAAGACGACGAGCAGGACCGAGATGATGCAGGCGTAGATGACGGGCCGCGGGCGGACCAATCGACCGCCCTCTCCGGCGTCCGCGGCCTCCGAGCTGTAGCGCACGAGTCCGCGCGGGCGCCCGATCTTGTCCATCACGTCGTCGCACGCGTCCATGCACTGTGTGCAGTTGACGCACTCGAGCTGCAGGCCGTCGCGGATGTCGATCCCGGTCGGGCACACGACGACGCACATCTTGCAGTCGATGCAGTCCCCCGTCGCAGCCGCTTCTTCGACGCTCGCGTCGTGTTTGCGCTTGCCGCGCGGTTCGCCCCGCCGGTAGTCGTAGGCGACGATCTTCGACCAGCGATCGAGCAGCACCGATTGGAAGCGCCCGTACGGGCACCCGATGATGCAGAGCTGTTCGCGCCAGAAGGCGAAGTCGATCATCATCGCCACCGTCAGCGCGAGCACGATGACGAACGGCACGGGGTGCGCCAGCGGCGACCCCCAGATCCACTGCCTCACGTTGTCGGTGCCGGCGAAGTACGCCACGAACGTCTGGGCGAGGTGGATGCAGATGACGAGATAGGTCGCGTACATCGCGAGCCGCCGCCAACCGGCCACCGGCTTGGTCGGACGTCCGCCCTTGCCCTTGCGGCCGGTGAAGAGGCGCTCGAGAGGACGGAAGACGAACTCCATGTAGACGGTCTGCGGACACGCCCAGCCGCACCAGACGCGCCCGAAGAGCGCCGTCGCGGCAAAGATGCCCAAGAACGTCAGGAGGAGCAGCAGGGCCAGCAGCACCGTGTCCGTCGGCAGGAAGGTCACGCCGAAGAAGGTGAAGCGACGGGCCGGAAGATCGAAGAGCAGCGCCTGCTCACCACCGACCCGGATCCACGGCAGGAAGCTGTAGAGCGCGAGCAGCACGTAGGCCACGACCCGACGCCGCCGCCAGAACCGACCCGTGGACAGGCGCGGCGTCAGCCATCTGCGACTGCCGTCGGCCTCCAGGGTGGAGAGGACGTGCTCCTGGGGTTGGAGGAGGGATTCGGATCGATCGTTCACGGGTTCGTCGTCGACGCTCGGTGGCGTCGGTCGCTCGGTCTCAGTTCGACGGCCAGGGAGCGATCACTTCGCCCTCGGCGCCCTTGCCGCCCGCGACGTTCGAGCCGCGCAACGAGGCCACGTAGGCCGAGACCAACACGATCTCGTTGTCGAGCAGTCGGTTGCCCCAGGCGGGCATCGCTCCTTGCTTGGCACCGACCCGAATCAGGTTCGGGAGGTCGGCCACCTGCTTGATGTTGATGTAGGAGTCGTCGGTCAGGTTCGGAGCGGAGGTGCTGCCACCTCCGTCGCGACCGTGGCAGGAGACGCAGTTGGTCTGGAACACCGCGCGACCGACGTCGAGCCACTTGCGCTCTTCCGGGTCGTTGACGAAGCCCATGATCGTGGCCTCGTCGGGCTCGAGCTCTCCCAGCGACGCGAACTGCTTCTGGAGCATGTTCGTCACGGACGCCTCGTAGCGCGCGTGCATCCCCAGCGTGTCGGGGTGCATCCACATCAGCGTCTGGTACAGGATGGCGAAGGCGATCGAGCCGACGAACAGCATGCTCCACCAACCGGGGAGCGGGTTGTCGTACTCCTGGATGCCGTCGTACTCGTGCAGGATCTCGTTCTCTTCGGTCGTGCTCATCGGATCAGTGGGGTGCGTCGATCAGGACCGGTTGCGGTCGTCGCGGAGGTGAGGTTCGGTGCGCGGCTCGCGCGGCGCGGCTTCGTCGTCGTCGAGCGGGAGCCCCGCCCAACGGTCGACGGTCCTCTGACGGCGCGAGAGGACCCACACGGTCAGACCGACGAAGACGAGGAAGAAAACGAGCAGGGCGATGACGGCGTTCGTCGAGAAGTCCGCCCCTGCGACCACGTCGCGCAACATCACTCACCTCCCTGGGCTGCGTCACCGGTGGCGACTTCGGCTTCGAGCGTGAGGTCGCGCCCCAATCGCTCGAGGTAGGCGATGACCGCGATCACGCGCTTCTTCGAGAGGTCCACGGGCTTGCCGTCCACGACGAGCGGCGCGCCGTTCTGCTCGAGGAAGGCTGCGGCGAGCGCGTCGGCCTGGGCCTTCGCCGCATCGACACCGCCCTCGATGTCCGCGTCGAGATAGGGCACGCCGAGCACCTGCATGGCGCGCATGCGCAGCGGGATCGACGTGTAGTCGAGGTCGCGTTCGATCAGGTGCCCGTACGAGGGCATGATCGAACCCGGAGTGACGTCCAGCGGGTTCTGGAAGTGCAGCACGTGCCACTGCACCGACTGCTTGCCGCCTTCGCGCGCCAGGTCGGGACCGATGCGGCGGCTCCCCCACTGGAACGGGTGGTCGTAGATCGACTCGCCCGGCTTGCTGTACTCGCCGTAGCGCTTGGTCTCGGCCAGCATCGGTCGGATCTGCTGGCTGTGGCAGTTGTAGCAGCCCTCACCGACGTAGAGGTCGCGGCCGACGAGTTCGAGCGGTGTGTACGGACCGACCGTCGCGATGCGCGGCACGTCGGCGCGAATCGTGAACGTCGGGATGATCTCGAACAGCGAGGCGGCGACCACGGCGAGCGTGGTGAACACCGTGAAGCGCATCGGGAGTCGCTCCCAACGGCGGTGCCACCACAGGGTCGACCAGACGCTCATGCGCTGGGCGTAGTCCGTCACGCCGCTGATCGTGGGCGCCGGAGCGACTTCTTCGCGGAACGAGGACGAGAGCGCGGGCGCTTCGTGCACCTCGATCGCGTACTCCTTCGGCCGCATGCTCCAGGTGCGCAGCAGGTTGTAGATCATGAAGACCGCGCCGACGATGAACATCAGTCCACCCAGAACGCGGATCCAGTAGAAGGGCATGATCCGCTGGGTCGTCTCGACGAAGTCGGGGTACGCCAGTTGGCCTTCCGGGGTCAGCGCGCGCCACATCAGGCCCTGCGTGATGCCAGCCACGTAGATCGAGACGATGTAGAGCAGGATGCCCACCGTCGCGAACCAGAAGTGCATGGTCGCCAGCTTCGTGCTGTAGAGACCGTTCGTCTGGAACAACCGCGGCGCCAGCCAGTAGATCATTCCGAAGGTCATGAAGCCGTTCCAGCCGAGCGCACCCGAGTGGACGTGGGCGATCGTCCAGTCCGTGTAGTGGCTGAGCGAGTTGACGGCCTTGATCGAGAGCAGCGGCCCCTCGAACGTGCTCATCCCGTAGAAGGTGATGGCGACGACGAAGAACTTGAGGACCGGGTCGGTCGTGACCTTGTGCCAGGCGCCGCGCAGGGTCAGCAGGCCGTTGATCATCCCGCCCCAGCTCGGCATCCAGAGCATCAGCGAGAAGACCATGCCGAGCGTCATCGCCCACTCGGGCGTGGCCGTGTAGTGCAGGTGGTGCGGCCCGGCCCAGATGTAGATGAAGACCAGCGACCAGAAGTGGATGATCGACAGCCGGTACGAGAACACCGGCCGGCCCGCCGCCTTGGGCAGGAAGTAGTACATCAGCCCCAGGAAGGGCGTGGTCAGGAAGAAGGCCACCGCGTTGTGGCCGTACCACCACTGCATGAACGCGTCCTGGACCCCGGCGTAGATCGAGTAGCTCTTGAACATCCCGGCCGGCACGACCAGGTTGTTGAAGATGTGCAGGACCGCGACGGTGACGATGGTCGCGATGTAGAACCACAGCGCCACGTACATGTGGCGCTCGCGACGCTTCACCAGCGTCATCATGAAGTTGATGCCGAAGGCGACCCAGACCACCGCGATCGCGATGTCGATGGGCCACTCGAGCTCGGCGTACTCCTTGCTCTGGGAGATGCCCAGCGGGAGCGTGATCGCGGCGGCGACGATGATCGCCTGCCAACCCCAGAAGTGGAAGCGCGACAGCTTGGGCGACCACATCGCCGCCTTGCACAGGCGCGGAGTCGAGTAGTAGATCGCCGCGAAGATGCCGTTGCCGGCGAACGCGAAGATCGCCGCGTTCGTGTGCAGCGGACGCAGGCGGCCGAAGGTCAGGAACTCGAGGCCGAAGCTGAGCTCGGGCCGGACGAGCTGCAACGCGATGAAGAGACCTGCGAGGAACGCGACCAGGCCCCAGGCCATGGTGGCGACCAGGAACAGGCGGACGATCGCGTCGTCGTAGGTGAAGCGCTCGAGCGCGCCAGCAGCCGGGGATCGCTCGTCACCCTGAGCAGTGGCGTCGGTGGTTCGGTCGGGGGTCATTGGATCGCGAAGCGAGTGGGTTCCAGGACCGGTGTGGTCCCAGGGGCCTGGGAGGGGTGTCCAGTGCCCGCGATCCTGCGATGGCCGTTGCTCTCAGTCGCCGCTCTGAACAGAGCGTCCGCCCTTGCGGGCTTCGGAGATCTTCGCCCTCACCTCGCACAACGGCTTCAGGTCGCCGGCGTCGCGAACGACATCGGCCACCGTGGTCGTGCCCAGGCGCTGGCGAACCTCGTCGATGGCGTCGCGCAACACGCGGTGCAGCGGGCACAGGTTCATCCCGTGCGTCTGCAGGTGCAGCGGACAGCGCTCGATCCGAACGATCGGATCCACACAGTCGACGACGTCGAGCAACGTGACCACTTCAGGATCACGGGTCAGCGTGTACCCCCCACCGACCCCGCGCTGGCCCGAAATGAGTCCGGCGCGGATGAGGTGTTGGAAGACCTTGGGGAGGTACGTGGCGGAGACCTTGGTGGCCTCCGAGAGCTGTTGGGTGGTCTGCGGCTCGCCCGGGTTCTGGGCGAGCCAAGTGACGGCACGCAGGGCGTACTCGGCTGTCTGGGAGACGGTCATGGTGCGTGCAGTCTATTCAGGCCCAAGCGGACTCGTATATCCACATTGCCGTAGATCGGGCGTCGATCAAGAAGACCTCCGGGCCTTTTAGCCTTCTTGTCCGTCGCGCATCACAAACCATTACAGAAAAATAGCTTACGAGCCTGCGACCCACTGTCGCACCCCCATCACTGGGAGGAATTCGCCCTGGATTCGGGCTTCAGGTGCGAGGCTGGGCACGCCGGAGCGCCACCGTCGAGCGCTCGGACCCCGCACGAACGGGGCCTCGCTTCCCCTTCTCGACCCTCGCCCCATGCCCCAGGACGCCCCTCAGCCCCCGTTCGAGGAACCCGACCGACCGACGGCTGCGGCCGACGCGGGCGGAGCCGCTGCGACCGACTTCGAGAGCCTCGTGACCGACCTTTCGCGCCCGGCCGCCCACCACGGTCGAGATGTCGGTCGCGATGACGTCGGCGACGTCGAGCGCATCGAGACCCACGTCTCGGTGCTCTTCCTGACCGAACAGCACGTGCTGAAGCTCAAGAAGCCGGTCCATCTGCCCTTCGTCGACCAGAGCACGCTCGCCCTGCGCCGCGCCGGGTGCGAGGCGGAACTGCGCCTCAATCGCCGCACGAGCCCGGACATGTACGTGGGCCTGCGCGCGATCCGGCGTGGTGCGGACGGCCGCGCGTACGTGGACACTGGAGCGCTGCTCGAGTCGTGCGAATCCGGTGCGCGCGACGAGGCCGCGAACGGCGCTGCGAAGCGGAACGATGCACGGGCCGACGCCGCGCCCGACGCCCTGCTCGACGTCGCGGTCGAGATGGTGCGCCTGCCCGCCGACCAGATGCTCGATGCGCGCCTCGCTCGGAACGACGTGACCGAGAAGCACCTGCGCGCTCTGAGCGAACGGCTCGCCGACTTCCACCGCCACGCCGACGGGAGCAGCGCCATCGCCGAGCACGGACGGCCCGACCGCGTGCGCCACAAGCTGCTCGAGAACCTGGACCAACTCGCGCGCGAAGCCCTCCCCCACCCCGACCACGTCGAGCGCGCGCACCTCGACGCCCTGCGCGCCTTCATCGACCAGTGGTGCACGCAGCACACGGACCTGTTGGAACGGCGCTGGCGCGGCGGGTTCGTGCGCGAAGGGCACGGTGACCTGCACGCCGGCAACGTGTGCCTGTGGGGCGAGCGGATCATGATCTACGACTGCGTCGAGTTCGACCTCGACCTGCGCGCGGACGACGTGGCCTGCGACGTGGCCTTCCTGGTCATGGATCTGTGTCATCGCGACCACGCGGAACAGGCGCGGCGCATCACCGAGCTGTACGCGGAAGCGGCCGAGGATGCGGACCTGCCGCGACTCGTGCCGCTCTACGCCGTGCACCGGGCGCTGATCCGCGCCAAGGTCGAGCTGTTCGCGACGCACCAGCTCACGGGCTCGCGCGCGGACGAACACCTGCGGACGGCGCGCCGCTACGTGCAACTCGCTCTGGCCTGGGCGCTCGGCCCCGCCCCGATCGAACTCGACGGGGAAACGGCACAGGACCGCGCGCTGGTGCACGAGCTCGAGCGGGTCGAGCGCGCGCGCGTGCAGTGGTCGGTGGGCGGAGCGAGCTCGAACGCGTCCGATGCCTCGGGGAGCCGAGAAGCGCCGACCGCGTCGCTGTGTGGCACGACCGGCGACGCCGCCGACGATGCCGCGGCGACGTCCGGGCGGCCGTTCCGGCTCGTCGCGGCCGCTCGGGGTGAGGCGCGCGATCGAGAGCCGTTCACGCTCTTCGTGCGAGCCGGGGACGATCCGCTCGACGTGGTCGCCCGCCTGCTGGACGCCCGGATCGACGCGCACCGCACCTGAGCGGGGCCCGTCGTTCGACGCCGAGTCGGACCCTCGTGGTGTGGCTCACGCTCTTGGGGGACGGCCTTCCTTCACGCCGGCATCTGCTCGCACGCGCGCTGCGGCGTCGGGCGTCCGGCGAGATCCACGGCCGGTACACGTCGAGGAAGGCGAGTCGCCGGTGTGCCACGGGGCGCCTTCCGTACGGGGTGCCGAGCGGCCTCCAGGGGATCACACCGCGAACGAGGGCCGCACGGGATCGCGCCCGCCGCGCCGCCGTCAGCGGCGGCCGTCGCGATCGTCCTCGCGATCGTCCTCGCGATCGTCCTCGCGAACGGTGTCGCTCGGCGCATCGGGCGGCGTCGACCGCAGCGGCACAGCACCGGGTCCGGTGCGCGGCGCCTGCACCGCCTCGAGCTCGACCACGAGCTGCGCCCAACCGTCCAGCTCGAAGTGCTCGACGACGATCGCCACCGTGCGCGCCTCGGCGACCTCGAACTCGACCGCCTGCTCCTTCGGTGCGTGCCAGGTCCAGTCGTCGAGCACGGTCGTGCCGTCCACGCGGATGCGAATGCCGTCGTCGCTGACGGTGCGCAGGCGCCAGGTGCCGGCGGGGAGTTCGATGCGCGTGGTCGCCCGCGTCCCGAACCGATCCACGAGCGCTTCGTCCAGATCCGAGTCGACACCGAGGCGCTCGAGCGCGCGCGCGGGGCCCAAGCCTTCGAAGGCGAGATCGAGGCCTCGAACCTCGCTGCTCGCGGCCGCGTCGAGTGCTTCGATCAACGGGGCGTCGTCCTCGCGCGGGTCGATCGACCAGGCTGCGAAGCGCACGTTCCAGCGCACGTCGAGCACGCTGCCGTCCAGTTCGACGTCACGCACGTCGTCGCCGTTCGCGACGCGTGCGCGCAGGCGGTAGCTGGCGCTGACCTGGCCCGCTGCGGGTCGCACGACGACGACGGCTGCGGCCAACCCGTCGGGTCCGATCCCGGCGGCGCTCGGGGGCGACTCGGGCTGGCCGTCCGCGGTGCCTGCGTTCGCCCGAACGACCTCGACCTCGACGGCACCCACGAGGACCTCCACCTCGACCAGTCGCGTACCGGCGGGACCGAGCAGTCGGTAGCGGTCGAACGCACCACTTCGTTCGAGCGGCTGGAGCCACGGCGTCGTCCAGTCGTACGGTCCCCACTCGCCCACGACGACGAACTCGCGTCCGCGCCGCCGCACCGGTCGCGCCGCGCCCTCGAGCCCGACCTTCCGCAGGGTCGCGATCCGCACGAGGTCCAAGCTGGTCGCATCGATCGCTTCGAGACCGACGCTCTCGTAGTCCGAGGACGCGCCGGGCATGGGGCGCAGTGCCGCGCGCGACGTCTCGTCCGCCACCAGGAAGTCTCCCGTCGCATCGGTCGCCGTCGTCCCGGTCTCGACGAGTTCGAGCGTCGTCCGCCCCAGCGGCAGGTTGCCGACGATCCAGTTGTCGCGCGCGCCCCGGCCGTTCGCCTGGACCCACGGAGTCTCGGCGAGGCCGGCGTCCTCGTCGGTCCACAGGCGCACGTCGACCGCGTTGGACTCGAACAGGTTGCCGGTGATCGAGAGACGGCGCGCGTGCTCGGCGTTGACGGCGCCGCGCTCGCTCCCGTAGCCGTCCGTGCCGTTCGCGACGAAGCGATTGCCGAGCACCGAGGTGTCGCGCGAGTAGCCGAGCCAGGCGCCGCAGATGGCATTGCCCTCGAAGAGGTTGCCTTCCACCAGATTGCCGAACGAGAACGTGAGCTCGAGGCCGTGCGCCGCCGCGAACGACAGGTCGTTGTAGCGCACGATGTTGTCGTCGTTGCCCACGCGCCGGTGGTCGAAGGGCGCGCCGTCGGGGCCCGGGGGCGGAGCGACCTCGCCGAGCGCCTCGCGCCCCGCGAACGCGAACACGCCGTCACCACCGTGCGTGAGGGAGTTCGCGAGGATGCGGTTGTTCGAACACTGCTCGAACATGAGCAGCCCGGCCGAGTCCTGGCCGCGGTTGTAGCGACCGTGGGCGTAGCCGCGGACGCAGTGGTCGAAGCGGTTGCCCGTGATGCCGCAGTCGACGCTGCGCCACAGCGCGCAGCCCCAGCCGGAGAGGTACGACGCGTCGCAGTCCCAGACGCGCGCGCGCGTCGCCCGGTCGAGGACGATGCCGTTCTGCACGTCGCGCGCGAAGAGGCGCACGATCTGGACGTCGCGAGCGTCGCGCACGCACAGCCCGGCGCCGTAGTTCGCGAGCCACTCCCCCGCGTCGTTCGCGTGGGGCCAGAGCCAGTCGGAGGGGTCTTCGCGCTCCCACGTCGAGCCGAGCCGCTGGCGGAAGTTGTCCGACACGTCGGCGTCCTCGACGCGGGCCGCGAAGGCGCCGTCCACGAGGATGCCAACCTTGAAGCCGCTGACGCGCGCGCCGACCAGTTCGACCCGTTGACCGCGGACGACGATCCCCGTCCCCGCGTAGGCGTCGGGTTCCGTCCCCGCCGCGCGACCGACGAGCCGACCCTCGCACTCGACGCGGATCGACGAGCCCGTGACGTGGACGACGCCGTCGCCGTTCACGTCCCGGATCGGTTCGGCGGGAAAGACCAGTCGGCACGAGCGATCGACCACGGTGTCGTCGCCGCGCACCTCGACGATCGGGAGCGTCGTCGCGTCCTGCCCCGCGGCCAGCCGAAGCCCGCCGAGGGCGAGACCGCACGCGAGCGCGACGAGGGATCGAGTCGGAACCTGCATGCGCAGACGATACGACTCCCCGCGCTCGCTGCTCATCGGGTGTCGGACGCGGGCCGAAGAATCGTCGAGCGGTGTGCGACACTGATCGACGCTCCTCCGCGGGAGAGCCGCCAACGAGCGCGACTCGAGCGGACGCGCCCCGGCACGTGGCGCCGGCGGCTGCGCACCGATGCGAACCTCGAAACGGGCCACAGCTGGGGTCGCTTCGGGGCCGATCCACCTCGGATGCGTACGCGTCTCCTCGCCGCCGTCCTGTCCGTCGCCCCGCTCCTGTCCGCGGTGCTCGTCACCTCCGGGTGCGATGCGGGCAGCGGTCCGCTGGCCGTCGCCTGGCCCCCCACGGTCGGAGCGGTCTACCCCGACCTCGACCTACGCGGGCTCGACGGTGAACGCGTGCAGCTCTCGTCGCTGACCGGTCGCGTGCTCCTGATCGAGCCTATCGGCATGACGTGAAAGGCCTGCAACGCGTTCGCAGGTGCGAACGATCCGGACGTCGGCGGCGTGCACGGTCAGCGCGGACAGGACGACATGCCATCCCTCGAGGAAGCGGCCGAGGACTGGGGTGGTTTCGAACTCGACGCGGACGATCTCGTCGTCGTCCACCTCCTCTTCTACGGCTACGACATGCAGACGCCCAGCCTCGCCGACGCGCGCGAATGGGCGGAGCACTACGGACTCCTGGACCGCCCGAACCACGTCGTCCTGGTCGGTGACGCGAACCTCTTGACCGGTGCGACGCGCTCGATGATCCCGGGCCTGCAGGCCGTCGATCGCGACTTCGTGCTGCGTTTCGACGGCGCTGGTCGCCGCGCGCCGCACGACCTTTGGACCGAGGTCCTGCCGGGCACCGCGGACCTCTTGGCCGGATCGTGAGACGCTTCGCGAGCGAGTGACGAACGCTGGCTCTCAGGCACTGCCGCCGAACCAGCCCTCGTCCTCGCGGACTTCGTACACGACGTCGGGGTCGCGCGCCATCTGGTGGATCCGCTCGGCCCGCCCGCGCACGAGCTCGCGATCCGACTCCAGGGGGAGCAGCGCCTGCGAGGCCTCTGCCAGGCTGTCGACGTGGCCGAGCAGCACCGTGCGGCGATCCTGGTCGGACTGCGCGAGAACGAGCGAGGCGAGCATCTGCATCGTTGCCAGTGAAGCGTTCCGATCTGCTGCCACGTACTGCCGCGTCTGCCCGAAGACTCGCTCGCAGAACGCGCTGTACGGGACGGCGTGGCTGATGACGCGCAGTGCGCCGTCGTCGTCGTAGCGGAACGGGCCGGGCGTCCGACGCTCTCCCAGGGTGATGAGTGAGCGCTCGAGCCACTGCAGGCACGCGATCGCCGTGAACGGATCGTTGACGCCCGGTGAGAGCGCGCGCGCAACGATCTCCACCAGTTGGTCGACGAGGAACAGCGTGTTCTGCGTGGGTGTGCGCTCGCCGCCCCAGGCGAAACACGCGCGCAGCTGCGACTCGAGCTCGTCGTCGACCGCGTCCTTGGGCCAGACGTGCAGCAACAGATCGGAGTCGGTCGCGAAGTCCCCGGGCCGATACTGCAGGCGCACGATCAGGTCGCGTTCGGTCGCCAGCTCGAGCAGCCCATCACCATCCACCGCCTGCAGGTACCCGGATGCCGCAGTCGCGACTTCGTGGGGCTCTTCCTTGCAGAGCGCAGGCCGCTCGACTCGGTCGCGCTCGCGCTCTTCGGGCGTCGCTCCGATCGGTTCGGGAAACAGCGTCGTGATGCTCGACTCCAGCTCCCGCCCCACCGACTTCGAGATGTTGGAGACGTCGATCGTCTCGGGCACGTGGTGGATGAAGTAGATGAGAACGCTCACGCTCGACAGCGCCAGAGCGATGCCGCACAGGACCGAGATCTGCGGGACGAAGGCCTGGAACGCGCCTGCCGCGCCGGCGCTCGTCGCCAACTCCTGCGCACCACGCACGGAACGGATCACCATCAGGCAGTAGACGTAGGCGGCGATGAACGTCCCCAGAGTCACCTGGTTACCGCGGTCGCGCATGAAGTTGCCGATCAAGCGTGGTCCGAACTGCGCGGCCGCGAACGAGACCGACAGGATCGTCATCGAGAACGTGACGCCCGCCACGGTGATCATCGAACCCGCGATCGCCGCGAGCACGCTGCGCGCGGACTCAGGGGTGTTCGCATCGAGGAACGGGACGTGTTCGAGCCACGCGTCGCCGAACGTGCGATCCATCCAGAGCGTGACGATCGAGAGCGCGATGGCGCCCACGACCATCACCGCCGGCACGAACCAGTAGCTGGCGCGCAGGCGGTAGAGGTACTTGATGATGAGCGCGTGCATCGGGCGAGGCTCGGGACGGAGGCGAGTTTCCCGGCGCGATGGTAGTGCGACGGCCCGACGATCGGCGCGCGAAGCTGGTCGGGCGTCAGGATCGGTTCGCCCAGGTTTTGGGCCCGGACCGGTCCGAGCGCGCGCTGCGTACGGAACCGACGTCCCGCATCAACTCGATCGAGCGAGCAGCGCATCGGCGACGCCTTCCGAGGACGCCGGGTTCTGCCCCGTGACGAGCAGCCCGTCCTCCACGACGAACGGTTGCCAGTCCGGGCCCTTCTCGTAGGTGCCGCCGTTCTGCTTCAGCCGATCCTCGAGCAGGAACGGAACGACTTCGGTGAGCCCGACGGCCTGTTCCTCGCTGTTGCTGAAGCCCGTGACGCGTTCGCCCCCGGCGACCGGCTTGCCGTCGGCTCCCTTCGCGTTCACGAGTGCGGCGGGCGCGTGGCAGACCGCTGCGACCGGCTTGCCCTGGGAGAGGAAGGCCTCGATCAACGCGATCGAGGTCGGATCGTTCGCGAGGTCCCACATGGGGCCGTGACCGCCCGGGTAGAAGACGGCGTCGAAGTCGCTGGCGTCGACCGTGGAGAGCGGCACGGTCGACGCGAGTCGCCGCTGCGCATCGCCATCCGCGCGGAAGCGGCGCGTCGCAGCGGTCTGGGCGTCGGGCGCGTCACTCTTCGGGTCGAGCGGCGGCTGACCGCCCTTCGGCGAGGCGAGGGTGACCTCGGCGCCCGCGTCGACGAGGCGGTAGTAGGGCGCGGCGAACTCCTCGAGCCAGAAGCCGGTGGAGTCGCCGGTGTCGCCGAGACGGTCGTGTGAGGTGAGGACGATGAGGACGTTCACGGAAGATCCCTGGTCGGGGTGCGTGCGATGGCCGAAGTCGTCCACGCGCCGCTCGAGCGGGTGCCCGTCGGCCGTGTCCGGTCCGTGGCCCGCGGACGCGAGGAGTTTCGGGACGAGGGGCACACGGATGCGGTCCCACCCTGATGGGCCGCGCGTCGGCGGCGCCGGACGCATCGTTTTTCGATAATTTTCTCGCCGAAAGGGGGCTACCGATGCTTATTGAATATCGATAACGCAGATCGACTGGCGATCCGCGCCTCCCCCCCCTCTCCCCAGCCCGAGCCACCCATGCCCACCACCACCAAGGACCCGCTCCTCTCGCTCGCCCGTGTCGTCCTCGTCGGCCTCCTCGGGCTCCATGGCTTCGCGATCGTCATGGTGGCGATCGGCATCGGCGCGGTCCTGACGATCCAGCGAGGTGAACTCGAGACGGACATCGTCGAAGCCGGACTCGCCAGCGCGTCCTACTGGGTCGTGGTCGCGGGCCTGTTCGGCGTCCTGTGCGTGTTGATCCTGGCCCTGCGCTTCGTCGTCGAGCTGCGCCGCATCGTCGCCTCGGTCGAGCTCGGCGACCCGTTCGTGCCCGAGAACGCCGACCGGCTCGTGCGGATGGCGTGGGCGGCGCTGGCGATCCAGGTGCTCGGTCTGATGCTCGCGTCCGCCCACGAACATCTGGGGACGGTGGCCGACGAAGGCGCGGAGTTGCTCGGAGCCTCGGGCGGCGGCTTCGCACTGGCCCTGACGCTGTTCGTGCTGGCGCGCGTCTTCCGCATCGGTACCGCGATGCGCGCCGAACTCGAGGGGACGGTCTGATGCCGATCCAGGTCAAGCTCGACGACCTCCTGAAGCAGCGGCAGATGACTCTCACCGAACTGGCCGAACGCGTCGGCATCACGATCGCCAATCTGTCGATCCTCAAGACCGGCAAGGCGAAGGCGATCCGATTCACGACGCTCGAGGCGATCTGTCGGGAGCTCGACTGCGAGCCGGGCGATCTGCTCGGGTACGAGAGCGAGGCGTGATACGGGTCGGAACCGGTGCCCTGGGGCCGTGCGAAGGCGCCTGGGGTCTGGGGTAGACTCGCCCGGCCACAGCGTTCGACGTGCATGCGATCGAACGGGTGCCACGAGTCAGATGGGCGACCCCCTCGCAGTCTTCTTCTTCGCCGTCATCGACCCGATCGGGACGGGCCCCGTCTTCGTCGCGGGGACGCGCCGCCACTCGGAACAGGAGAAGCGGAAGATCGCCCTGCGCGCGACCGTCGTCGCGGGCGGCATCCTCCTGTTCTTCGTCGTCGCCGGCGAGCCGATCCTGCGAGCGATGAACACGCCCCTCGAGGCGTTCGAGATCGCGGGCGGCATCGTGCTCTTCCTCTTCGCGATCTCGATGATCTTCGAAGAGAGCAAGCCGGAGGAGGAGGTGAAGCTCGTGCGGGCGACGAGCGAGACCGCGACCTTCCCCCTGGCCGTGCCGTCGATCGCGGGCCCCGGCGCGATGTTGGGTGCGGTCCTTCTGACGGAGAACCAGCGCGTCGGGCTGTTCGAGCAGGTCCGTACCACGCTCGTGATGTTCGCCGTGCTCGGCATCACCTGGCTGTTGATGCTCGCCTCGAGTCGCGTGCGGCGCGTGATCGGCGACAGCGGTGCCAGCATCGTGAGCCGGGTGATGGGCATGATCCTGGCCGCGGCGGCAGTCACGAGCGTGCTGACGGGGATTCGCGGCTACTTCGGCATCTGAACCATGACTCCCGAGATCCTGTTCGTTCTCGTCGTCACGGGATTGGCGGGTGCGCTCTTCATCTCGGGCCGCGTGCGACTCGACGTCGTAGCCATCCTCGTCGTCCTCGCGCTCGTGTTGGGCGGAATCCTGTCGCCGGCGGAAGCGCTCGCGGGCTTCGGCAACCCCGTGGTGATCATGGTCGCCGGGTTGCTCGTCATCAGCGACATGCTCGCTCGCACGGGTGTGGCGCAGCTTCTCGGTCAATGGCTGGGGCGCCACGGCCGAGGGAGCGAGGTGCGCCTGATCGTGCTCATCAGCCTCGTCGTGGGTGTGCTCGGCTGCTTCATGACGAATGCGGCGGTCGTCGCGATCTTCCTACCGGTCGTCCTGAGCCTGGGGAACACGACACGTCTCAACGCGTCGCGACTCCTGCTTCCTCTCGCCTACGCGGGTCTCGTCAGCGGCATGCTG
Source organism: Rohdeia mirabilis (assembly GCA_007750655.1). GTDB lineage: Bacteria > Planctomycetota > UBA1135 > UBA1135 > Rohdeia > Rohdeia mirabilis. The sequence goes on along the minus strand of CP036290.1, from coordinate 1,587,404 downwards.
ACACTCATCGCGACGGCGCCGAACCTGGTGGTGGCCTCCGAACTCGAGCGGGCTGGTTTCGAGCCCTTCGGCTTCTTCTCCTTCACGCCGATCGGAGGGGCGGTGCTGCTCGTCTTCGTCCTCTACATGATCCTCGTGGGACGACACCTGCTGCCCGGCGCGCCCGTCAGTGCGCCGACCACGCCGGCCCGCAACTTCGACGAGCTGCTCTCCGAGTTCGACCTGCTCGGAACGGCCAACCGTCTGCACGTTCCCGCCGGATCACCGCTCGTCGGCCGGACCTTGGCCGCTTCCGAGATCGGTTCGAGGTACGAAACGCGCGTGATCCTCCTCGAACGTGTCGGTCGCCTCGGCCGAGAGGTCTTGACGACGCCCGCGGCCGAGACCGAGCTTCGCGGTGGCGATGTCCTGGTCGTCGGCGGGCCCGGCGAAGGCCGGGAGAAGATGGTCCACGAGCTCGGGCTTCGCCTGCTGCCGACGACCGCCGGTGATCGTGAACGCTGGATTCGCGAGGCAGGCATCGCCAAGGTGCTGGTCCATCCGGAATCGAGCTTGATCGGCCGCACGCTGCGTGGGATCGCCTTGCGCTCCACCTACGGCGTGCAGGTCCTGGCGGTGCGCCGCGCAGGCGGAGCGCTCGACGGGTTCCTGGACGAGGAGCTCGCGAGCGGCGACGCCTTGCTGGTGATCGGGCCGTGGAAACGGATCCGACAGCTGCAGAGCTCGCTCCGCGACTTCGTCGTCCTCGCGCTGCCCACGGAGATCGAGCACGTCGTCCCGGCCTGGCGCCGTGCCCCGATCGCAGTGACCATTCTCGCGGTCATGGTCACGCTGTCCGCCTTCGAGATCGTGCCCGTGGTGGTCGCCGTACTGATCGCCGTCCTGCTCGCGGTCGGCTCTCGCTGCCTGACGATGGAGCAGTCCTACGGCGCGATCCAGTGGAGCACGATCGTCCTGATCGCCGGCATGATGTCGATCACCCGAGCGATGATCTCGACCGGAGCGGTCGATCTCGTCGTCGATCAACTGGTCGCCGGTATCGGCGGCTACGGACCGCACGTGATGATGACCGCGCTCTTCGCTCTGACCGCGGCGTCCAGCGCGGTGCTGTCGAACACGGCGACCGCCGTGTTGCTCGCCCCCATCGCCATCCGCGCGGCGAGTTCGTTCGAGATCGACCCTCACGCGTTCGCGATGACCGTGGCGATCGCCGCGTCCGCGGGCTTCGTGGTGCCGATGTCGAGCCCCGCCATGATGCTGGTGGTCGGGCCCGGCAAGTACCGGCTCACGGACTTCGTCGTGGTCGGAATCCCGATGCTCGTCCTGACCTGGATCGTCACCATGCTGCTGGTGCCGATCCTGTTCCCGCTCGTCTAGCGGGCTGGCACCTCGTCGAGCGCACTCGCAGCGCCCGCTCGCTCGCGAAGGAGTGCCGGAACGACACGAGTCCACGGCCGTTCGTCGAGCCGGGTCGTCGCGCGTCGCCAGCGCTGAAGAAGGTGACGCGAGTGCGGCACCGAAACGCCGACTACCGCGCCTTGCTGATCTTCAGCTTCTCGACCTTGGCCCGCTTCTTCACGGACTCCTCGCTGCGGGTGAGCGCCGTCGCGATCGCTTTCAGACTCATGTCCTTGCCCGCCATGAAACGAAGCTTCCCGATCTCGTCGGGCGTCCACGGCTGCCGGTGTCGTTCGAACTTGCTGGCCATGCCGTCACTCGTCTCCGCCGCCTGGGGCCGGAATCGCTGAAAGAGGCTCCGTGGGCCCGGCCTCGTGTCACCAGTCCGGTGTCACCAGTCCGGCATCACCGGCCGAGCACGGTCGCTCGAGGACGGACGAGACCTGGGGTGCCGTTGAATGGTCGGGGCGAGAGGATTCGAACCTCCGACCTCTGCAACCCCATTGCAGCGCGCTAGCCATGCTGCGCCACGCCCCGACCGAGGGACGAGGAGGATAGCGACGGCACCAGGGGGCGGCAAGCGCGGGGACGGGCTTCCGAACGGATGGGCGCGGTCGCAGGTCGAGGTCTCGGGGCCGGGTTCGGTGGCTCGTGGACTCCGAAGGGCTCGGACCCGCCTATAAGAGGACCGTGCCTCGCCTCTACCGCTCGCTCCGCTCGTCCGGATCCACCGCCCGTCACCGCCACCGGACCTGGATGGTCTCGATGAGCTGCGCCACGTTCGCCTGGGGCTGCTGGTGGACCGATCTGGTGATGCAGCGCTTCGTCCCCGACCTGCTGCCGAGCATCGCCCTGGTCGCGACGATCGCCAGCCTCTTCGCCGGCGTCGGGTTGATCTGCGGATTCCTCTGCCTGCGCGGCAAGAACCGACTGTGGCTGGCCATCGCCGTGATCCCGATCCTCGCGAACGCCAGTCTGCTCGCCACGCCGTTCCTGCTCGGGAGCACCCATGGCCTGGCCGAGTACCGCGAGCAGGCACCGGAGACCGGTGCGGGCGAGGTACCGGACTCCGCCGAGGACAACTCGGCGCCGGGTTCCGCCGTGGGCGCCCCACCGCGCTAGCTCGGGCCCCGCGCTCGCGCGCAACGTGCTCGAACGGGCGACGCCCCCCCGCCCGATCCCCTCCGGTCGAGTCGAACCGAGTCGACCGAGGTCGCGCCGCAGCGAGCGATCAACCGATGCGCTCGGCGCCCATCAGCATCATGGCGCCGGTGATCGTCGTCACGATCGTGAGCGCTACGATCGTCCAGGCCAGGCGCCCGTGCAGCTTCCGCCACCGCTCGTCGCGCCACGTCAGAACGCCCGTGATGGCCGGCAGCAGGTAGCAGACCGTCGTGATGCGCGCGAGGTTCAGATGGATCGGGGTGATCGCACCAGCCGCTTCGAGGTCGTAGATCTCCCCCACCCGCAGGGCGTACACGATCGCTCCGCCCAGCAGGCCGAGAGCGACGATCACGAACGTCACGTGCAGACGCCGTCTGCGCCGCAAGCCGGTCGCGACCACGACGCCGAGCGCCGCCACCGTCAGCAGCAGGAAGACGAAGAACCCGACGATCGGTGTCATCGGGCGTCGAGCTCGAGGCCTTCCATCTCGCCGACGGGCACGCGCTCCATCAACGCCGTCACCGCGGCACTGGGATCGCGTTCCTCGAAGAGCACCGCATGGACCTGCTCGGCGATCGGAAGGTCGCTCGGGCGTGCTTCGCGCTCGGGACCGAAGAGGGCGCGTGTCGTCCACACGCCCTCGGCGACCATCTGCATGTCGTCGAGCACCTGGGTCAGTGTCGCACCGCGTCCGATCGCTTCGCCCACGCGGCGGTTGCGCGAGTGCTGACTGAAGCAGGTGGCGATCAGGTCGCCGGCGCCGGCGAGACCGAAGAACGTGCGCGGACGCGCGCCGGAGTCCTGGCCGAAGCGCGCCGCCTCGATCATGCCGCGACTGACCAGTGCCGCCTTGGCGTTGTCGCCCAGCTCGAGGCCGTCGGCGATGCCGGCGGCCAGCGCGATGACGTTCTTGTAGGCCGCGGCCAACTCGGCGCCGAGCGGATCGTCGCTGGTGTAGACGCGAAAGCGCGCGTGACTGAACAGGCGCTGGGCGAGCTCGGCGGCCTCCGCGTCCTCGCTGGCCGACAGCACGCTGGCCGGCAGACCGCGCGCCACCTCCTCGGCGTGGCTGGGCCCGGTCAGCACCACGAGCGGACGCGGCCCGAGCACCTCGCGCAGGATCTGCGTCGGTCGCCGCAGGGTCTCCATCTCGAGGCCCTTGCTCGCGCTGAAGATCGGGACCGTGCCGCCGAGCGCGTCCTCGAAGCGCGCCATCGTCGCGCGCAGGTACTGGGTCGGGACGACCGACACGGCGGCGACGACACCGTCCGCCGCTTCGAACGGATCGGCGGAGAGGTGCAGTTCCGCGGGCAGCTCGACGCCCGGCAGGTAGGGCTCGTTGCGGCGCGTCTTCGCGAGTCGCTCGAAGGACTCGGGGAACGCGCTCCACATGGTCACGCGATGGCCGGCCTCGACGAGTTTCAGCGCCAGGGCCGTGCCCCAACTGCCGTCGCCGATCACACACACTCGTTCCTGGGTCATCGCGTCGTCCTCTGGTCGTGGGTGGTCGTCGGCGCCGGGCCGTTCGAGTCGTCGGGTGCCGCGCGCCGCGCACCGATCCGCGGTTCGGTCCCCTTCAGGATGCGTCCGATGTTCGAGCGATGGCGCCACAGGATCAACACCGCCAACGCGCTCGACCCCGCTCCCAGGAACGCGCCGTCGACGTGGGCGGGAGCACGCCACCAGGCAGCGGCCGCGAACGCCACGGCCATGGCGAGCGAGGCGACGCTGACCATGCGCGACAGGCCGAGGGCGACGAGCCAGCTCGCACCGCCGACCAGGAACACGAGCGGGTCGATCGCGATCAGCGCGCCGCAGCCCGTGGCCACCGCCTTGCCGCCCTTGAAGCGCAGGTAGACGGGCAAGACGTGCCCCACCACCGCCGCGGCGCCGAACAGCACGGGAACAGCGACCGACACGTCGCTCGCGAAGGGCGCATGTCCGGTGGACCAGGGGGCGAAGAGTGCGGCCGGAACCCACCCTTTCGCGAGGTCGAGCAGGAACGCCACGAGGCCCAGCGGTCTGCCGAGCACGCGCATCGCGTTCGTCGCGCCGATGTTGCCGCTGCCCACCGTGCGCAGGTCGACGCCCTTCACCAGGCGCACCATCACGAAGCCGAACGGCACCGCTCCGAGCAGGTAGCTCGCCAGCAGTCCGAGGAGCACGCGCGGGTCCGCGAAGGTCGACGTGGCGTCCGCGAGGCCGATCGGCAGGGACAGGTGGGGCGCGAGATCCATCGCGCAAAGAGCCTAGCGACCGCCGCCCCGATGCCTCGCGCCGAGCTGGATTTGCCAGTGGGTGTCGCACACCGGTCGAGGAGCTCCCGACCGGTGTGCGACAGCGACCGACGGAACTCCTTCGATCGGTGTCGCACGCCGGTGGGAGATTCCTCGACCGGAGTGCGACACCTCCCGCGCGACGACGGCGTCCACGGGGCGGCCGCGACACCATCCACGACACCACCCACGACACCCCCAGCAGGGTCGGCGCCCCGCTCGCCCGGGACCCGATCCGGACGCCCCCGCGCGCGGCGCCACCCACCCGGCGCGCGGCCGCCCGCGGGAGCCACGAGGGTCCGACGCGCCGGCGACCTGGGGACGGCGGGTAGCGTGTGGGCCGTGGCCACCTTCGGAATCGACACCGGCGGCACGTTCACCGATCTCGTGCGGCTCGACGCCGACGGGACCGAGACCGTGCATAAACGCCCCTCCACCCCCGACGACCCCGGACGCGCCGTGCTCGAGGCCCTGGCCGCGGCGGGCGGTGCGGGCGCGGCGGACCACGTGGTGCACGGCACGACCGTCGCGCTCAACGCCTTGCTCACCGGACGCACGGCGCGCACCGCCCTCGTCACGAACACGGGCTTTCGCGACCTGGTCGAGATCGGTCGCCAGACCCGTCCCGACCTCTACGCGCTCGAACCGCGCCGACCGCGCCCGCTCGTCCCGCGCGAGTTGCGCTTCGAAGTGGCGCAGCGCAGCTACCCGGCGCGCGCGGACGACCTGGCCGAAGACGGCACCGACGCGGGACCGCTCGTCGAAGCGCTGCACCCGGGCGACGAGGAACTTGCGCGTCTGCTCGCGAAGCTGCGGCGCGCGCGCGTCGCGAGCGTCGCCGTCTGCCTGCTGCACGCCTACGCGGATCCGGCGATCGAGGAACGCGTCGCGCGCGCGCTGGAGCCGCTCGGCGTCCCGATCACGTGTTCGTCGTCGCTCCTGCGCGAACACCGCGAGTTCGAGCGCTTCGCGACCGCCGTCGTCAACGCGGCCCTGGTTCCGCTCGTGCGCGCCTATCTCGGTCCATTGGCCGAACGCGTCGCTCCCGCGCGCCTCTCGATCCTGCAGTCGTCGGGCGGACACCTGCCCAGCGGGCGCGCCGGCGATGAACCGGTGCGCGTGCTCACGTCGGGCCCGGCCGGCGGCGTGGTCGGCGCTCAGGCCGCGGCGCGCGACAGCGGACACCCCGAGCTCGTCGCACTCGACATGGGCGGCACGAGCACCGACGTGGCCTGCGTGCGCTCGGGACTCGCGGCCAGCAGCGAGCGCGACGCGGCGGCCGTCGTCACGGACCTCCCCGAGGTCGGCGGCCACCCCATCGCGGTGCCGTCCCTCGACCTGCACACGATCGGATGCGGAGGCGGGTCGATGGTGCGCCTCGACGCGGCCGGCGCGCTGCACGCGGGACCCGATTCGGCGGGCGCGCACCCGGGTCCGGTGGCCTACGGCCGTTCGGACGTGGCGACGGTGACGGACGCGCACGTGCTCCTCGGACACGTGGCCAGCGGTGCCTTCGTCGGCGGCGAGCTCGAGCTCGACACGGACGCGGTCGCGCGCGCGTTCGAGGCCTTGGGTCGGAAGCTGGGCGCGACGCCCGAACGCACGGCGCGGGCGGTCCTCGGCTCGGCGCGCGCGGCGATGCGGCGCGCGATCGCGGCCATGACCCACCAGCGCGGACGCGATCCGATGACCCTGCCGCTGGTCGCGTTCGGTGGTGCGGGCGGACTGCACGCCGCGGCCCTGGCGGCGAGCCTGTCGATGCCCTGCGCGATCGTCCCCCGCCACCCCGGCGCGCTGTCGGCCTGGGGCATGACGCGGGCCCGGGCCCGGCGCGAGGCGGCGCTGTCGGTGCTCGTTCCGCTCGCGAAATGTGGGCCGCGCGAGCGAGCGCGCCGGGCGGCCGAACTCGTCGAGCGCGTGCGGGCCGAACTCTCGGGCGACCCCGGGTCCGGTCGGATCCACGTGACGCGGTCGGTCGACCTGCGCTATCGCGGCCAGGCCTACGAACTGCGGCTGCCCGACGGTCCGGGACTGGCCGAGGCCTTCCACGCCGCGCACACGGCCCTCTACGGGCACCGTTTCGACGACGAGCGGATCGAGGTCGTGCGCCTGCGGGTCGTGGCCGAACGCGGGCGCGACGTGGCGAGCTCGGACGGTGCCGCCGGACGGGCCGCGATCCGGCGCGGACAGGCCCCGGCCGCCGCCCACCTCGGTCGCCGCCCGGTGCGCCTGGACCCGGCGAGCGACCGTGTGGAACAGGCCGACCTGTGGCTGCGCGACGGACTGCGCGAGGGGCACGAGCTGAGTGGGCCGGCCGTGGTGCAGGAGTACTCGGGCACGACCCTGGTCCCCGCCGGTTGGACGGCCCGGGTCACGCGCGGCGCCCACCTGGAATTGCGCGCTCCGCGGTCCAAGTCGGGTCGCAACGAGGCGTGAGCGGGTGCGCCGCGCGCCCGCCGTCGCTACCCTGCACCGCCCGCAGCCCGCGGACGCCAACGCGTCGCGAACCTGGCCGGCGGACCCTCGAGAGAACGAACGATCGCCACCGACCATGACCTACGTCATCGCTGAGCCCTGCGTGGGCACCAAGGACACCGCCTGCGTCGAAGTCTGCCCCGTGGACTGCATCCACCCGACCAAGGACGCGGCCGACTTCGCGGAGCACGAGATGCTCTACATCAACCCCGACGAGTGCATCGACTGCGGCGCCTGTGCCCCGGAGTGCCCCGTCGACGCGATCTTCGACGAGAACGAGATCCCCGAGAAGTGGGAGAAGTACACGAAGATCAACGCGGAGTGGTTCGAGAAGAACCGCTGAGCGAAGGCTCCGGGCGTCGACGCGGCCAGGCTGGCCGGTCGACCGATCCCCACAGATTGCGCGCGGCGCGGTCGTCCCCGACGGGACGTCCGCGCCGCGCCCGTTCCGGGCTCGAGTGCCGCGTTCCGGGCTCGAGTGCCGCGTTCCGGGCTCGAGTGCCGCGCGGATCGTTCGACGGCCGCACCGGGAGCCCGGGCCCCATGGCCCGGCCAGCGGTGCGCGCGCGACTCGGTTCGGGCTTCGAGACCGTTCCGCTCAGCCGTGCTTGTGATCGCTGCTTCCGATCCGTGCCCCTGGACCGTGCCCCTGGACCGGCCGACCGCACGGCGCGACGCGGATCGCGGCGGCCCGACGCCGACTCGACTCGCGGCGCACTCGGCGAACGCGCGCCCCGGCAAGTGAACGACCCCCGCCGGACGAGTCCGACGGGGGTCGCTGGTTCCGGCCACCGCAGTGGCCCGGCTGCCCGTGTGGACAGGTGCGGGCCGCCGGCGCGGGATGGAGGATGGAGCGGCTGAAGAGATTCGAACTCTCGACATCAACCTTGGCAAGGTTGCGCTCTACCACTGAGCTACAGCCGCTCGCGCGATGGACGTGAACGTCCGGCGCGGGGCGAAAACATACCACCGGGAGCGACCGATGCAAGCCCTCTTGCCCGGTGCTCTCGTCGAACGTGGCACCGGACCCCGAATCGTCGGCCCACTGCGTCGACCGGGACGCTCGGGTCCGGCGATCAGGGCACCCGGACGTGCCCGCCAGCGCGCTCACCCACCGGCGGCGAGCAGGCGCTGGAGGAACTCACCCGCCGCTTCGGCCGCGCGGGTGAGCGGTCGCCCCGCGGCCAGCCCGGCCGCCAGGTGCGAGGCGTAGCGGCAGCCGGAGCCGTGCATCCCGCGCCCGGCGAGTCGCGGCCGGGCGAGGCGCGCGATCCCGACGGAACCGTCCGTGGCGCGCTCCACCACCAGGTCCACCACCGGATCTTCGGTCCCGTGGCCGCCCTTCGCACACACCGCGCGCGCGCCGCGTTCGAGCAGACCGCGCGCCGCTTCCACCCGTCGCGCGGGATCGGCTTCGAGGACGCGGGCCGCCGTGCCCGTGAGCGCCGCCAGCTCGAGCACGTTCGGCGTCAGAACCGCGCCCAAGTCCCGCAGGCGCGCGAGCAGGCGTTCGCGTCCCGCACCGTCCAGGAACACCTCGCCTCCGCTGGCGGCCAGGACCGGATCGACGACGACCCACAGGTCGGGTCGCTCGGCGCGCCACCCAAGGACGAGGTCGCACACGGCGTCGACCTGTTCGGCGTTCGACAGAAGACCGGTCTTGATCGCGCGGACGTCCGCGGTGAACGCCCGACGTGCTTCGCTGGTCAAGGACGCGCTCGCGACCGGGAGCACGGCGCGCACGGAGCGACCGTCCTGGTCCGTGCGGTTGGTGACGACACAGGTCGCAACACCACCGGCAGCGACGACGGCCTCGCGATCGGCGCCCACACCGGCGCCGCCGGTCGGATCGTGTCCCGCGAGGACCAGAACGCGCGCGTGCATCCCTCGGCTCAGGTGAGCGTGCCGCCGAGTCGCTCGTCGTCGCTGAAGCGCTTCTCGGGGTCGACGATGCGCAGCACGCGCGTGCGGATCCGCCGCTCGAGTCGACGCGCGCCGAGCTTGCCGGCCTCGCCCAGAGCGACGCGACCACCCGCGATGCGTCCGTGTCCGCCGAACGACCCTTCGCCGTCGAGCAGGACCGACAGGATGCCGTAGGCGTCGCGGCCACCGAGGCGCGTGCGCAGGCTCAGGTAGTACTCGCCTTCGTAGGTGCCGCCGACGAGCGCCCATTCGCAACCGTGCATGCGCACGAAGAAGTCGGCGAGCTCGGCCACGGACTCGGGGTTCTCGACCTGACCGAGCAGACCGACGACCGCAGGTCCGAAACGCCGCGCCATGCGCAGGGCACGGTGCAGCTCGCGGTAGTAGCTCTGCGGGAGGCGCGGACGCTGGATCGCGGACAACGCCTCGCGGTCGGCGCGTCGCAGGCAGTGGAAGTAGGCCTCTTCGTCGAGGTCCGTCGCGTCCACCGACAGGTCGCCGGTGTCGTAGCGCACACCACAGAACAGCGCGGTCGCGGTGTTGGTGTCGAGCTCCGCCCCGACCGCCTCGAGGTACGAGAACACGATGCTCGACGTCGCGCCCACGTCGAGGCGCACGTCCTTGAACGGAATCTCGCGCGAGGCTTCGCTCTCGGCGTTCGAGCCCAAGTGATGGTCGAACACCGCCAACACGGGCAGGTCGTCGGGCACGAACGTGTGTCCGAATCCAGGCTGCGTGTCGACGAGCACCGCGCCACACACCTGGTCGACGTCGAGCGCTTCGTAGGCCAGGAAGTCGAACTTCAACTCGCGGATCATCGCGAGGTTCTCGGCCCGGTAGATGCGCCCCATCGTGTGCACCTCGGCCTCGAAGCCGAGCTCGCGCAGGAGCATCCGCATCCCGACACAGGCGCCCATGGCGTCGGGGTCGGGGTTCCTGTGCGTCAGGACGGCGACGCGGCGACGACCCGACTGCGAAGCGGCCCGCTCGATGGCGGAGGCGAACGCTTCGACGCGCGGGGGGCCAGAGGTGGCCGGAACGACCGGCGGCTGGCCCGGAGGCACGGGTGTCGGACTCATGGATGTGGGCGACCCGGGTGCGGGTCGGACGCGCTGCACCCGATCGACGGTCAGCGGACGGCTCACTATCGTCCAGCGCGGGCCCGGGCAGCTCCACGAGCGGTCACGACATCCACAATCTGCTTGCCCTCAACAACTTACGAACGCGAAAGCCGCCACCCCCGCGGCCCCGATCCGACCCGTCGAGAGCGCTATTCCTCGCGCTCAGAAGCCGAGCGCCAGCAGGTTGCGCACGGAGGTGAGGATCTCGATGCGCCCGTGGCTGTGGTGCACGTCGACCACCCGTTCGGCGCGGCGGGGCACGGCGTCGACCAGTTGCTTGAAGTCGACCTGACCGGATCCGATCGGCAGTCCGACCTCGTGGTCGGCGGCGTCCTGCAGGTGGACGCCGGTCATGCGGGAGCCGTAGGCGTCGAGCCAGTCCGCCTGCGACGGCAGACCGTGCCGCTCGCGCAGGTGGATACGCCCCACGTCGTGCCAGTAGCCCAGTCCCTGTCGCGACAGATCGTCGAGCACCCACCCCATGGCGTCGTAGCCGAGCAGGTCGTCGATGCCGCGGCCGGGTTCGAGCGCGAACTGGATGTCGGGGAAGGCGGCCATGACCTCGTGGAGCGAGCGGCACAGCTGCTGCACCTGGGCCTGGCCTTCCTGTTGCACCTCTTGGACGAACGGGGCGAGTCGCTCGCACAGATCGAGCGTCAGGCCCTTCTCGACGACTTCGGTGTCGAAGGCGCGCGCGCGCTGCTTCAGGCCGGCGTTCTCGACCTGGCTGCCGCGCACGATCACGCGCCGGCACTTGTACTCGAGCGCGAGGCGCGCGTGGCGGCGCAGCGAATTGACCGCGCGCTTGCGACGGTCCTCGTCCAGCGAGCCGAGCTGCGAAGCGACCATGTCGGGCGCCACGACGTCGCGACAGCCGGCCACCAGACCCACGACCTCGATCCCCGTCTCGCCGCGGGCCTCTTCCAGGCCGGACATGTCCGGCGGCGCGTCCGAGCGCCCCAGCTCGATGCGCCGAAAGCCCATGCCCACGGCTGCGAAGACCTGGTCCTGGACGTTCGGGAGCCGCGCGCCGAAGCACGCGGTCGAGAGCGCGAACTCGTTGGGGATACCGGGAGCCGTCACGGACGCCTTGGCAGGTCGGGAGGAGAGAGGGGGCCCACGGGGAACCATACCCCCCTCGCCAAGCGGAGCGAAATCCGGACCGGGCGCCGGCGGCGGCGGACCAGGGGTGGGCCACGGCCGCGCGAGCGACGCGGCCGCGGGCGGCTCAGACGCGCACGTCGCCCCCACCGGCGTCCAGGTCGCGCCAGCGGGCGAGCAGCGGATCCACCTCGTCGGCCAGGTACTCGTCCACCTGCTCGGGGGCGCGGCCCACGTAGCGCGCGGGATCGAGCAGCGCGTCGAGCTGCCCCTTCACACCGGCAAAAGCGGGGTCCGCTGCCAGATTCGCGGTCATCGGGTTCGCAAGGCCCTGGTGGACGGCGTCGCTGGCCCGGCGCGCGTGCAGGCGCAGGGCCTCGTGCACGTCCTGGCGATCGGCGCCGCCCTGCACCGCGGCCATCATCAGGTTCTCGGAGGCGAGGAACGGAAGCTCGTCGACCAGGTGCTTCTCGACGACCTTCTCGTGCACGACGAGGCCGCCACTGACGTTGAGGTAGAGCTGCAGCACGGCGTCGGTCGCGAGGTACATCTCGGCCATCGAGATGCGGCGGTTGGCGGAGTCGTCGAGGGTGCGCTCGAACCACTGCTGGGCCGCCGTCTGCGCGGGGTTGTCGAGCGCGGCGATCACGTAGCGCGCGAGCGAGCAGATGCGTTCGCTGCGCATCGGGTTGCGCTTCCAGGGCATGGCGGACGAGCCGATCTGCTTGGCTTCGAACGGCTCCTCCATCTCGCGCCGCCCGGCGGAGAGGCGCAGGTCGACGGCGAACTTGTGCGCGCTCTGGCAGATGGAACTCAGCACCTGGCCGATGCGGAAGTCGAGCTTGCGCGGATAGGTCTGGCCGGTGACGCCGAACACGCGGTCGAAGCCCATGCGCTTCGTCACCGCGGCGTCGAGCGCGCGCACCTTCGCGTGGTCGCCGTCGAACAGCGCGAGGAACGAGGCCTGCGTGCCGGTCGTGCCCTTCACGCCGCGGAAGCGGATCTGCGTGCGCGCCTGCTCGAGGTCCTCGAGGTCGGCCACCAGGTCCTGGATCCACAGCGTCGCGCGCTTGCCGACCGTCGTCGCCTGGGCCGGTTGGTAGTGCGTGAGTCCGAGGGCCGGAGTCGCGCGGTGGCGCACGGCGAAGTCGCGCAGGTTGCGGATCACCCCGATGACCTGCGCGCGGACGAGATCGAGCGCGTCGCGGAAGATCGCCAGGTCGCCGTTGTCGGTGACGTAGCACGAGGTCGCGCCCAGGTGCAGGATGCCGCGCGCGTTCGGCGCGAGCTCGCCCCAGGCGTGCACGTGCGCCATCACGTCGTGGCGCAGTTCCTGCTCGTGGCGGGCGACGGACGCGAAGTCGATCGTGTCCTTCGTCGCGCGCAGTTCGGCCAGTTGGGACTCGCTGATGTCGAGACCCAGTTCGCGTTCGGCCTCGGCCAGTGCGATCCACAGGTCGCGCCAGACCCCGGCGCGGTGCTCGTTCGAGAACAGCCGCCGCATGCCCGCGCTGGCGTAGCGCGACGACAGCGGCGAGACGTAGGTGGCGTCGGGATTCGTGGCGCTCTTCGTGTCGGGGCTCATGGGTGGCATTGTGCGAACGGCGAGCGGTCGACCCCAAGGAAGCGGCGGCGGTTTCGACCGACCGCCGGCGCGGTGTGTGACACGCGGGCGCTCTGCCTCGTTCGACGTGCGTGGTGTGCGGCCGAGACGTGCTACCGCGGAGCGCGCGTCAGATCGCCGTCGCCACGCCCGCGGCCAACGCGCAGGCCGCGAGCCCGATCACGAGCCGCGCCACCAGACCCGCCGCCCGCGCGTCCGACCGACCGGCGTAGGCCGCGACCACCAGCACCGCCGTCGCCCCCACCCCGTCGGTCACCAGATCGGTCCAGCTCGCGACGCGTCCGTCCACGCCCGACTGGTGCCACTCGTCGACCGCGCCCCAGGCGAGCACGAGGAGGACGACGAGCCCCATCTCGCGCGCTCCGAGCCGCGCCCAACGCAGCGGAGCGTCACGCCGCGGCAGCGCCACGATCCACCAGAGCGCGAGGAGTCCGAACAGCGGCGCGTGGGCCAGATTCGACAGGAACCCCCACCACGGTCCGCCGTCCTGGGGCCCGTGCGTGCCCGACGACAGCCACCAGGAGAAGGCCATCCACGCGGCTGCGAGCAGGACGCCGGCTGGGCGGGGAAGAGCGAGAAGTGCGAAACCGAGCCGGCGGACGAGCCCCAGACTGCCCCGTGCAGCCACTGCGTCTTCGATCTCGTCGCGCTCCATGCGGGCATGCTACGTGCCCGAGAACCGCCTCGGCTCAGCGCGCCTGTTCGCTGCTCTCGCGCCGCGGAAGTGGCGGCGACAGACGCACGCGCTCGAAGGCGGCATGGAGATCCTCGAGTGACGCCGACGCTTCGACGGTCTGCCAGGTGCCGCGGCGGAGTGCGACCTCGCTGACGTGTGCACCGAGGTCGGCAGCGACCCCAGAGCCAAGAGGCGGCACCCACGGTGGCCAGTACTCGTGCTTCGGGTTCGGGAGGTCCTCGCGACGGGTCGGTGCCTCGACCCACCCCGTGCACGCCTCACCCAGATCGTCGCCTCCCGTCCGCCACGCGCAGGGGACGAAGCGCACGGCACCCTCGGCGTCGAAGGCGAGCGACAGCTCGCGTTCCCCCGCCGCCAGGGCGATCGCCGACGGTGCCACGGCCCACGGATCTCCGCGCCAGTCGAGGAGGCGCACGCCGAAGCGCCAGCCGTCGCGCGCCTCGGGGAAACGGACGACCAGCCCGCTCGCGGAGGCGACTGGCGGCGCGACGACGTTCAGCTCGTCGTGGCGCAGAGTCTGCTGCCAGGTCGCGCGTCCGGGGATGCCGATCAGGACCGACGGGTTCGGGTGGGCGCTGACCAGGAGGGCGACGTGGCCCGTCCGCTCCCAGGTGTCGGGGTCGATCAGGTCGTCGGCCTGGATGCCGAGACGATCGTAGAGACCCAGGTCGAAGCCCTCTTCGAAGAACTCCTGCCAGTCATCGAGCAACTGTCTGTCACCGAGCAAGGCGGCGATCACCCCGAGATCGTCGAGGTAGCCGAGGCCATCTTGGATGTCGCGCACGTCGAGCCAATCGACCGGAGAACGAGCGGATGGTGCATGGAGCCATGGACCGAACTCGCTCGACGCCATGACGGGGTGCAGCGAAATCCCCCTCCATCCGCCTCCGCCGCCGTCATCGTCCTTCAGCGGCTCGAGTTCGACGGTCGCACGCCCTGATCCACGGGGCGAGTACCAAGGACCGCGCGCCGCGCCAGGCCTAGCGTGGTTGCGCTGGCCCGAATACCAGATCGGATGGGTGCCGACGTCGATGAGCAGCGCGTGCGAGCGCGAGCCGTCCACGCGGACGCGCTCGAGTCGACTCAACTTCGCTGCCCCGTCGAACCCACGCGTCTCGGCATCGTCCTCCAGGGACCAGGCCAAGAGCGCCGTGAACAGGAACAGGTGATCCGCCAGGTCGATCTCGCCCAAGTCGTACTCGCCACCGGGTTCGACGACGAGGGCGTCCCGCAGCGGGTCGCACTGCAGTGGTCGCCCGTGCGAGGTCGCCCGTAGGTCCCAGACCCCGGGCGGGACGTCGATCTCGACCACGCGCCGCGCACCGTCCCGGAGGAATTCGAGGTCGTGGTAGGCCTCACTCCAGGCTGGTGCCTGCCACCGCTCGCCGCCCGCATCGGTTCGACCAGCGCCTGCGGGCGCCAGTACGGGCTGCACGAGCTCGAGGAGATCGGTTCGCGTTATGACGATGAGCGCTGCAATCTCCAACTCGTCATTGAGTCTCTTGTCGACGTCAAGGGTCCGCAGGAGCGGAACGACCCATTCGTCCCCGGGCAGACTCCAGGCGAGTTCGAAGCGAACGCGGCCCAGCCGGCGCGGAACGACGATGGTGTGCGAGCCTCCGTCCGGCTCGAGACCAGCGAGCGAGGCACTGCTGGAAGAACGAGCTCCATCGATCTCCCCTCCGGCGACAACACGGTAGGTCAGCGGAACATTCGACTCGCCGTACACAGCAAAGACACCCGGTCGCGGCGGCGTCGCGTCCTGCAACGACTGCGCACGCACACGCGCCCGGCGACCGACACGCCACCAGTCGATCTCGCTCTCGACGTTCAGCCAGGCGTCCGTGAACGGCTCGCCCTCTCCGTCCACGACGGAGATCGTGAAGAGGAGCTCTTCCGGTTCGAAGCGAATCGGGTCGGCGACGAGGGTGCCGTCGCCTCTCCAGAGCGCATGTCCGTCGCGTTCACCCGCGTAGATCCGAACACCCGAATCGCTGGACGCCACGTGGACGTACAGGCGCCTGTGATTCTCGACCGGATACTCGACGTCCACCTCGTCGAACGGCAACGGCACCTCGAACCAGCCATCGGCATCGGTTCGAACGTCGGTCGCGAAGATGGCCTCATTGGGCGTGGAGCGGACGTGGAAGAGCGATACGCGCGCCCGAGCGTCGGGCACGGGGTTGTCGACGCCCGGCCAGGTCAGACCGACGAGACGGCCTCGGAACACGGAGGCCTTGCGAACTTCGAGGATCTCTCGAGTGTCGTCCGCCTCGAGGCGTTCGGTAGCGAGGTCGGCGCGGTTGTCGGTGCTGGTATCCGCGGCCTGTGAACTCAGCGGAGCGTCGGGCCTCACCGGCTCGCCGGTGACTCCGCCTCCACGAACGAGCCAAACGAGCAGCACGAGCGTCGCACCGACTCCAACGAGAAGGGCCCATGTTCTCGTGCGGCTGAGCATGCCCGATCCTAGTCCGGCAGCTGCTCCAAGACCGCGCTCTCGACCGGAGCCTGGGTCGAGCCAGTGCTCGTGACCCACAGAGCTGCGGCTCCCACCACCAATATCAACAGTGCCACCATCCGGCTCGCTCGATTCGTCGTCATCACACCCGCCCTCTACCGGCGGAACGCGCAGCGACTACGCAGCGATGTGTGGCGAAACGCTCGCGCCGCCGCTCAGTCCGGTTCGGGCGCCTCGACCTTCTTGGTGCAGCGCACCACCAGACCCGGGCCGTCGCCACGCGGCCCGATCGTCATCTCGTCCACGAGCTGCTGCATGAGGAACAGCCCGCGGCCGCGGTCGTCGAGCAGGTCCGGCTCCTCGTCGTCGGCGAGCTTGGGCGCCAGCTGACTCGCATCGCCGGTGCCCTGGTCGCGCACGGTCACGACCCAGTGGTCGGCGTCGAGCTCGAGGTCGAGCTCCATGCGCACGTCGCCCACGAGGTCCGCGAGCTCCTGGGCACCGCCGCCCCCCCCGTGGTCGACGGCGTTGGACAGGAGTTCGGCGACGACCAGCACGAGGTGCTCGCACTCGCCGTCGGGCAGGCCGTCGAACTTGGCGAACGTGCGCACGGCTTGACGGCCCTGACGCACGGCCGCGTGGACGGCGGGGAGATCGAGCGACAGACGCCGCGCGGGGCCGGTCGGTTGGTGCGGCACCTTCATGCGTCGTCCTGCGTTCGGGGTTCGGTCGACAAGGACTCGAGTTCGATGCCGAGCGAGAGGTCGAGCGCGCGCACCGAGTGGGTCAGGGCGCCGACGCTGATGCGATCCACACCGGTTCCGGCGAACTCGGCGATGGTCTCCATGTCGATGCCGCCCGAGGCCTCGAACTCGATCGGCAGCGCATCCGGCGCGCGCTCGAGGTCCTTCGCGAACGCGCGCAGGTGGCGCACGGCGAGGGCCAGGTCGGCCGGCGCGAAGTTGTCGAGCAGCACCACGTCCGCCCCGCCTCGCAGTGCACCGCGCGCCTCGCCCTCGCTGCGCGCCTCGACGTGCAGCCGCACGTTCGCGGGGAGCGCCTGGCGCACGCGGGCCACGAACTCGGCACGCGCCGCTTCGTCGCTGGCGTCCACGCCCGAGAGATCGAGGTGGTTGTCCTTGAGCATGGCCTCGTCGTAGAGGCCGTAGCGGTGGTTCGATCCGCCGCCGGCGACCACGGCGTGTTTGTCGAGCACGCGCAGACCGGGCGCCGTCTTGCGCGTGTCGAACACGCCGGGCGCGGTCCGTCCGGCCTTGACGCCCTTCACGGCGGCATCCACGAAGCGCCGCGTCAGGGTCGCGATGCCGCTGGCGCGCTGCAGCAGGTTCAGAGCGGTGCGTTCGCCGGTGAGCAGGGCGCGCGCCGAGCAGACCGTGCGCGCCACCAGGTCGCCGCGCAGCACGCGTTCGCCGTCCGTCTTCTCGAGGACCGTCTCGGCCGCCGGATCCAGCGCGCGGAACGTGGCGGCGTAGACCTCGAGGCCGGCCAGGACGCCGCGCCCCTTCGCCGTCAGGACGCCGACCGCGCGCGTTCCCGGCTCGATCGCCGAGGCCGTCGCGAGATCGCGCTCGAGCAGCGCCGCCACTTCCGCCGCACCCCATGGCCCGTCGAAAGCGGGGTCGCGACGTACCCCCAAGTCCTCGCGCAGGGCCAGTCGCACCAGGTCCTCGATCTCCCGGCCAGCGAGGCGCGGAACGTCGGGTCGGCTGGCGGCCTGGGGAGGGGCCGGTTCACTGCTCATCGACGCGAGTCTAGCCGCAGGGGTGGAGAAGTCACGGAGCGGGTCCGCGCTCATGAGGTGGCGACGCGTCCCGAAGGCGCTGTTCCAGGGCGGCGCGCACGGATTCGACCGTGGTGGCGCCGACGCCGCGCACGCGCTCCCAGTCGTCGAGTTCGAGGTGCCCTCCCCGCTCGTTCCGCAGCGCCACCACGTCCGCGGCGCGCCGGCGACCGAGGCCCGGAAGACCGCGCAGTTCCCGCTCGGACCAGCCGTCGAGATGCGCGCCCCGTGCGCGGGGATCCAGCGGCACGAGCGGCGTGGAGGCCGCTCCGAGGGCGCGCTGCTCGTGCGCCGCACGGGCCGCCGGCCGCCGCAGCCCGCTGGAGCCTGTGTCCAGGGCGCGCCGGAACAGACCGAGCGCCAGCGCCACCGCTGCCACGAGCGCTGCCCCTGTGACCACCCGTGCCCCCGACACCTGCCCGTCCGCGTCCCGATCCACTCCACCTGGACCGCACGAACAGGACGAAGGTTGCAGGTCGGCGCGAATCCGGTTTGCAATGTCGCCTTCAGCGGGAGACTCTTCGGGGCCTCCCCGCGCTCCCCCACACGCTCCGTGCCCACCCATCCCGAACCGCACCGGCGGCCGTCCGACGACGTCGCCCCCGGCTCCCGCCCGGAGTCCAGGCCCAGCGCGAGCGCCTCCTCCCGCGCTGCCGGCAAGCGCACGGCCGTGAGCCTGATCGCGCCGGTCTACGACGAGGAGGGCAACCTCGAGCGGCTGTACGAGGAGGTCCGGCGCACGTTCGCCGACGGGGATTTCGAGCTGATCCTGGTGGACGACGGCAGCCGCGACTCGAGCCGCGAGATCGTGCGCGACCTGTGCCGCCGGGACGAGCGCGTCCGCGGCCTCTTCTTCCGCGAGAACTGCGGCCAGAGCGCCGCCATCACGGCCGGCTTCCACGCGGCGCGGGGCGACCTGGTCGCGACCATGGACGCCGACCTGCAGAACGACCCGCGCGACCTGCCGGACATGATCGCGCTGCTCGAGGCGCGCGGTGTGGACGCGGTCGTCGGCTACCGGCAGAAGCGCAACGACACCTTCGTGCGCCGCATCAGTTCGAAGATCGCGAACCGCATCCGCAATGCCATCTCGAAGGACTCGATCCGCGACACGGGCTGTTCGCTCAAGGTCTTCAAGCGCGAGGCCATCTGTCGCATCGCGATGTTCGACGGGATGCACCGCTTCCTGCCGACGCTGCTGCGCTACTACGGTTTCGACGTGCTCGAGCACCCGGTGAACCACCGACCGCGCACGGCCGGCGTCAGCAAGTACGGCATCTCGAACCGGGCGCTGCGGGCCCTTCTGGACCTCTTCGCGGTGCGCTGGATGCGCTCGCGGATCCTGCGGCCCGTGATCGCGGAACAGATCGGTCGCGGGTTGCCCGTGAACGCACCCGCGCGCGGCGAACGCGGCGCCAACTAGTGGTGTGATTCGCTCTGTTGAGGCATTTCGGCGTTCCGTACGGGATGCGATGCAAGGCGCGCCGACGACTCGACTTCGCTGTGAGTCTCGGAGGAGGCGCAACGCAGCAGCGCGCCCGTACGGGACGATGCCGACATCAGGGGAAACCGTGCCCCAAAAGAGCGAATCACACCACTAGAGCGAGCGGGCCGCGCCGCGCGCGCACCGGTACCGTCGCACCACTCATGAACGGTTGGGAGCTCCTCGGTTGGACCGGTCAAGCGCTGTTCTTCTCGCGCTTCCTCGTCCAATGGCTCGCGTCCGAGAAGGCCGGCCGCAGCGTCGCGCCGCCGATCTTCTGGTGGATCTCGCTGGTGGCGACGGTCCTGCTCGGCCTCTACAGCTGGGGCACCGGCCTGCCGCTGTTCCAGATGGTCTTCGTGATCAACTGCGCGGTCTACCTGCGCAACGTCACGCTCACCTTCTCGAGCCGGACCCTGCCCGCGCCCTACGCCGCCGTCCTGGCGATCGTGGCCTGCGGAACGCTGCTGCGCGACGTGCTCCGCTCGGACAAGTACGACTTCGCCGGTGCCGACGGGGCCTGGTTCGTGGTCGGTACGGTCGGCGCGGTCGCCTGGGCCTCGCGCTTCCCGCTGCAGTGGTGGCTGTCCGAACGCCGCGGCAAGAGCCACTTCCCGCGCGCGTTCTGGTGGGTCAGCCTGGTGGGCAACGCCGCGCTCCTGGCCTACGCGATCCACCTCGAGCGCGCGGTGCTGATCGCGGGCTTCTCGATCGGGCCGCTGGTGCAGATCCGCAACCTCGTGCTCGACGCCCGGGGACGTGCTGAACGAGCGCACGCGGCGACGGACGAGGACACGACCGAGGCGAGCGGTGAACCCGAGTTCGAACTCGAACCGGGTGGTGGCGGACGGTCCGGCGTACAGCCGTCGGACCGTTCGACCTACGCGCCGCCCAGTCCGCGCAAGTAGGTCGCGACCACGCGCTCGAGGAAGGTGTCGAGCTCGCGCACGCTGCGCACCCGCTCGGAGTCGCCTCCGGACAGGCGCACGGTAAGGCTGCCGTCGCCCTCGAGACGCGCTTCGAGCAGCGGCCCGTCGTGCACGATTCCCGCCGAACCGTGCTGGTTCCAGCGGCGCCCGTGGGGCAAGTCGCGGACGTCGAGCGCGGGATCGAGGCCGCGCAGGCGTTGGGACAGGAGCTCGAGCAGATCGCCGCGCGGCGAGAGGACCGCGGGTGCGGGCGGCGTCGGGTTCGGGCGGCGGAACGGGGTGGTCTGGCGCTCGATGCGACCGGCGAGGCGGTGCAGGTACAGACTCTCGCCGGCTCCGGTGCGCAGGACGCGCAGTTCGTACAGCTCGGCGTGTTCCTCGCGGCCACAGAACGTGGTCAGGCGTCGGGTGCGGTCCAGGTCGAAGGCCTCCCCCACCAGCAGGAGACGCGGCGGAAGGTCGGGATCGAGCCCGAGGGCGCCGTAGTTCCCACCGCTGATGTGGTGGTGCAGGACCGGCCCGTGGTCGAGGACCAGCTCGAGGGCTTCGAGGCCGCGCGAGACGGTCTCCTCGTCGAACTCGGAGACCAGCAGGACCATGGCCAGGCGACCGGCGCCGTCCGCACCCAGCAGGTGGACGAGGCCACCGCCCGAGAGTTCGAGCCCCTGGTCGATCAGCCGGAACCCGCCCAGGGCCAGGTCGAGCGCCTGCTCGAGCTGTTCGTGGGTGGAGGGAGCCGCGGAGAGCGGCTCGTGCCGGCGCGCGGAGTCGTCCGGGGTGCCGGGGCCGTCCGCGGGGCGGTCGTTGGGATCGTCGGGCGTCATGGTCGCAGATCGCGGCCCGGGAAGGTCGAGCGCCGTCGCGCTGCCCCGAGCATGCGAAGAAGCCTACCCCCGCTGGAGGGGTTTGCGAACTCCTAGCGGCGAGTCCGAGGCGCCGCGGGGACGGCTCCGACACGGGATCTGGCGGCGCGCTCGCTCGCCCGGGCGATCGGGTCGATGTCCGGGCGGTGCAGTTCCGACAGGGCGAGCGCCAGGGCGTCGGTCGCGTCGAGCGGCGAGTCGTCCAACCGCAGACCGAGCAGGCTGGCCACCGCCCCGGCCACGAGGACCTTGCTGGCCGACCCGGTGCCCGCCACGAGGCGCTTGGTCTCGGCCGGCGTCCGCTCGACCACCCGGCAGCCGTGGCGCGCGGCCGAGGCCAGGGCCAGTCCGCGCCCCTCCCCCAACCGGATCGCGGTCAGCGGGTTGCGACCGGTGAAGGCCCGCTCGACCACGACCGTCGCGGGTCGCAGCTCGACGATGAGCGCCTCGAGGTTCGTGAGGATCAGTCCGAGGCGCTCCGCGAGTGGACGCGACTGCTTGGCGCGCACCACGCCGGCCTCGAGCAGGGTCGCCCGCAGCGAGCGCCCGTGCTCACCGCGAATCGCCCCGTAGCCGACCACGATCGTGCCGGGGTCGATGCCGAGGACCACGTCGGGGTCGAGTTCGAGCGGGGGCGGCGTCATGCTCGGGCGAGCCTACGCCATGGGCCCGTCCGGGGACCTGGCGCTCGGGGCGCACGGGGCCGTGCGACCCGCGACGAACCCAGTGGCGAGACCCGCCCGCGCGATGAGCGACCACAGCACCGATCCAGCCGATCCCGAGCACTCGAACGAGCTGCGCCGTCCGGGCAGTGCGGCCGTCCTCGTGGCAGCGGGTTCGTCGCGCCGCATGGGCTCGATTCCCGGCCGAACGCCGTCGAACAAGACGCTGCTCGAGGCCGCCGGCGCGCCGCTTCTGGTGCACGCCGCGCGCGCGCTCGCGAGCGTGGTCGACGCCGTGGTGGTGGTCGGGCGCGCCGATCAGCTGGGCGCGCTCGAATCGACGCTGGCCGAGTTCCGTGTCGGGCGGGTCGCGGCCGTGGTGGCCGGCGGGGCCGAGCGCGCGGACTCGGTGCGCGCGGGGCTCGCCGCCGTACCCGCGAGCGCGACGACGGTTCTCGTGCACGACGCGGCGCGACCGCTCGTGCTGCCGCTCGACGTGGCGCGCGTGGTGGACGCCGCGCGCGAGCACGGAGCCGCGCTGCTCGTCGAAGCCATGGTGGACACCGTCAAGCACTCGACCGACGGACGCTTCGCGGGCCGCACCTTGGACCGCAGCGAACTGTGGCGCGCGCAGACGCCCCAGGGCTTCGATCGCGAGCGCCTGGTCGCCCTGCACGCCGCCGCCGAGCGCGCGGGGCGGCGCACCACCGACGACGCGAGCCTGTGGGAGGAGGACGGCGGGAAGGTCGCGCTGGTGGAGTCCGGTGGCCCAAACCCGAAGGTCACGCGGCCCGACGATCTGGTCTGGGTGCGGGCCGTGTTGCGCGCGCGGCGCGGTCGGCACAGTGACGAAGAAGAGTGACGAAGAAGGGGCGCGCGCCGCGCGTCCGAGGTCGGTGGACCTGGTCCGCGAGTTCGCGAGCGGTCCCACGCGACCGGTCCGACTCGTCCAGACCGTCCGCCGCATCGAACCACGGCTCGCCGGGAAGGCGCCGTGGGACCTCGGGCCGCGCGCCGCTACCCTTGGGCGATGGAACTGCGCGTCGGAACCGGCTTCGATCTGCACCGCCTCGAGGCGGGACGTCCGTGCATCTTGGGCGGCGTCCAGCTGCCCCACCCGACCGGGCCGGCCGGGCACTCCGACGGCGACGCGGTGCTGCACGCGATCGGTGACGCGATCCTCGGAGCGGCGGGGCTCGACGACCTCGGCACGCTGTTCCCCGACACGGATCCGACCTTCAGGGGTGCGGACAGCGCGGCGCTGCTGGTCGAGTGCGTGCAGCGCGTGGCCGCGGCCGGCTGGTCGATCGTGAACGTCGACGTGGTGGTCGCGACCGAAGGGCCGCGCATCGCTCCGCACCGCGCCGCCATGCGCGCGCGGATCGGCGAACTGCTCGGACTCGATCCGGGTGCGGTCAACGTCAAGGGCAAGAGCCTCGAAGGTCTCGGCGCTCTGGCCGGGGGCACGGGCGTGGCCGTGCAGACGGTCTGCCTGCTGCAGCGCTGATCGCGGGCGGTCGACGGGTCTCGTTCGGCGCGCTCGTCGCCGAACGTGCGACGCGGCACACGGCGGTCGCCAGCCTACGGTCCACCCGCGACCGGGCCACAGGGACGTGCACAGCGCCGCGCGGCGTTCGCCGCTGCGCCGCGCGAGCTCAGCTCGCCGACGTCTGCAGCGCGTGCAGTCGGGCGTAGGTCCCCTCGCGTGCGAGCAGTTCGTCGTGGGTGCCGAGCTCGACCAGGTGGCCGTCCTCGAGCACCGCGATGCGGTCCGCGCCACGGATCGTCGAGAGGCGGTGCGCGATCACGATCGCCGTGCGTCCTTGCATCAGGCGGTCGAGCGCGTCCTGCACCGAGCGCTCGGACTCGGAGTCGAGCGCGCTCGTCGCCTCGTCGAGCAGGAGGAGCGGTGCTTCCTTCAGCAGCGCGCGCGCGATCGCGAGGCGTTGACGCTGACCGCCGGACAGGCGCGCCCCACCGTCCTCGACGTCCGTGTCGTAGCCGTTCGGCAGGCTCTGGATGAAGTCGTGGATGTTCGCGGCGCGCGCGGCGTCCTCGATCTGTGCGTCGGTGGCGTCCTGGCGCGCGTAGCGCAGGTTCTCGCGGATCGTCGTGTGGAACAGGAACGGCGCCTGGTCGACCATCGCGTAGGTGCGCGTCCAGTCGTCGAGCGACACCTCGCGCAGGTCCACGCCGTCGACGGTGATGCGCCCCGAACTCGGGTCGATGAAACGCGCGACGAGGTCCATGAACGTGCTCTTGCCCGAGCCCGACGGTCCGACCAGCGCCAGCGTCTCGC
Source organism: Rohdeia mirabilis (assembly GCA_007750655.1). GTDB lineage: Bacteria > Planctomycetota > UBA1135 > UBA1135 > Rohdeia > Rohdeia mirabilis. The sequence goes on along the minus strand of CP036290.1, from coordinate 1,563,130 downwards.
CCGCCGCCACCGCGAGGTTCAGACCCTCGAGCGCCGGTCCGTCGTCCGCGACGTAGCTGAACGAGACGTCCTCGAGTCGGAGTCGATCGCGCAGACCGCGCTCGAGCGGACGCGGCTTCGCGGGGTCGGGCACGTCGGCCTCCTCGCCCAGGATCTCGACCAGACGCTGGGACGCGCCCATCGCCTCCTGCAAGCGCGTGACGGTGTTCGTCGTGCGCTTCATCTTCGTGTAGACCTGCGCGATCGACACGATGAAGATCGTCAGGCCCGCCATCGTGTCCTCGCTCGCGGCGGGATCCACGGCGAAGCCGAGCGCGACGAGGATGACTGCGAAGCCCGCGAGACTGAATCCGGCGGTCAGTCCGCGCGTGGTCGCGATCGTCTTGACCATGCGCATCGACGTGCGCAGGTAGCGCTCGTTCTGGCGCTCGTAGGCGTCGAGTTCGCGCTCCTCCGCGCGGAACGCCTTGACCGTGCGGATGCCGATGAACATCTGGCTGAGCGCCTGCACCGACGCGCCCAGTTCGGTCAGGCTGTTGCGCGAGCGCTTGCGCACCTTCTTCGACAGGATCACGACCGGCAGCGCCACCACGAGCAGCACCGGCAGGATCACGATGCCCATGCCGGTCGGCGCGTGCAGGATCGCCACGACGAGGAACGCCAGGGCCTGGGCCGGCTCCTGGACGAGATCCTTGAGCGCCACGTCGATCGCGAACAACGTCTGTTGCACGTCCTGGCTGATGCGGCTCAACACGTCGCCGAACGAACGGCGTCCGTGGTAGCGCATCGACAGGCCCATGAGGTGCCGCACGAGGCGCAGTCGCAGGTCGATGACCATGCGGAACGCGACCCAGCGCGAGAGCATCACGAATCCGAACTGGGCGAAGCCTGTGATCACGCCGAGCGCGGCGAGGATCGACGCGGCTGCGGCGAGCATCCCCGAGCGCGTCGGCGGTTCGCCCGGCGCCACGTCGGAGAACGAGCGCGCGAGATCCACCACGAGTCCGTCGACCGAGGCGCGCACGCGGTCGGCGAAGTTCGCGCCGCCCTCCGCGATCCCGCGTGCGGCGTCACCCGTGACCGCACCGGCCACGTCGGCCCCGGGGATCTGGGCCCCGGGAAAGAGCGTCCCCCACAGGGGCTCGATCAGCATCAGCGCGGCGACGACGCCGATCGATGCGAACGTCCCGAGCAACACGACCACGAGCAGCGCCGGTATGCGCGGCGCGGCGTGGGGCGCCAAGAGGCGCAGGAAGCTCTTGAAGGAGGACTGCACGGAGTGTGGGGCGAGACGTGGTTCGGAAGCGCGGGATCGGGTCGCAGAACGTCGGTGCGGCGGTCGCGCGCGCGGAAGCTTCGAGGACGCCGCGCTTCGTGCGGAGGTCGGAGACGAAGAGCGACGCGAGCTCGCGCGCGCGAGCAGCAGTCCGTGATCGCGACGGCACGGCCGTCATGTGCCGATGCGTGTCGCCGCGCGGTCACCGGCGAGTCGTCACCGCCGCAATGTCACCGTCGCGCGCCCACCACCGCAAGCTCACCGGGTCGCGGTTCCCGCCGCGCGGCCGGCAACGAGGCCCATAGCGTGGCGAGCACCCGGACCGCCCGCCTGTGGAACCGGCCGCGACGCGCGCTTCGGAGCGTGCGTCGCGGCCGGCCGGGCTGCGGGACGCGGGCCCGGGACGACGAGCGACCCGCGCGGCCCGACCTGTTCGTCACTCGCCGGCGAACGCGGCGTCGACGAGCTCCTGCGCGAAGTTCTTGAAGCGCACGGTGACCAGGTCCTGACGGACCATGTCGCGCATCTCGGGGTCGTCGATCGTGCGATCGCCCTGGGGCGCGGACTTCGACGTGATGCGCGCGATGTAGTAGCCGAGGCGCCCCTTCCAGGGTCCGCCGATCTTGCCCTCGGGCAGCGCGAAGAAGATCTCGTCGGTGATGCTGACGCCGTCGACGAAGATCGTGAAGTCGTTCTCACCGAGTTGGCTGACCAGCTCGTTGCGCGACATGGGTGCGAAGCGACCCTTGTTCTTGCGCTTGGGCATCTGGCCCTGGGACGGCGTCGTCGGCTGGGGCGGGTCCCAGAAGTCCGAGTACTCGTCCTGGAGCTCGCCCCAGTTGCTCGCGCCGGACTCGACCAGCTTGTTCGCCACTTCGCGCGCGCGTGCCTCCGCCTCCTCCCAGCCGTTCTCCTTCCACAGGCCCGACTTGAAGTCGAAGGCGCTGAGCAGGATGACCTCGGTCCCGACGCGCGCCACGTTCAGCATGTCGTTGCCGCGGTCGTTGAAGTGCTGCTGCAGCGTCGTGTCGGTGATCTCGTCGGCGATCATGCGCTCGTACGACGCGAGGTAGCGGTAGTAGTACTCGTACAGCTCGAGCGACGGGAAGCCCTTGATCTGCACGATGAAGAACTCGGGCGGGAACATCGTCCCGCGCATCGGCGCCATGTGCGCCTCGTAGGCCTCGCTGGCGGCGGCCGGATCGAGCAGGTAGCCGCGCGCGGCGAGCACCCGCTCGACGAGCGCGCACTTGGTGATCCACTGGCGCGCGAGTTCGATGTCGGCCGGCGAGACGCGCGACGCGATCTCGTCGAAGACCACGTCGGTGGCGACGTCGCGACCGTTGACGCGCATCACCACGTCGACCGGCAGGCCGTCGGTGGCGGTCTCGACCACGGCCGAGGCGTTGAGGGCCTGGATCACCGGCTGGGCCATGAACTGGCGCATGCTCTGCTGACCCTGGCGCGCCTGGGCCACCTGCTCGGGAGTCAGTTCGCCCGCTTCGATGCGGCGTTCGAGGTCGACGAACGACTGCTTGAGCTGATCGACGAACTGGGCCTGACCGCCCTGGCGCAGGGCCTCGATGGTGATCGGCGGCCAGTCGGCCGGATCCTCGGGCAGGAAGACCTTGGTGAACAGGCGCGACTGACGGGTCATGCGCGCGAGGTTGCCGAGGTGGATGTTGTTGAGTCGCAGCACGTCGACCGGATCCAGGTCGGGGTACTGCACCTTGATCTGCTCGATGGTCGTGTCGATCACGGCCTGGATCTCGGAGTCCGGGATCTCGAAGTCGGCGGGATCGCGACCAGCGGCGAGCTGGCGGTCGATCTCGGCCTTGATCTCGATGTCCAGGCGGAACGAGCGCAGCTCCTTCGACCCGATCAGGTAGACGAGCGTGCGGCGCATCTCGTCGGCCGAGACCTCGACCGGCGCGAGCGCGTAGGACTGCGCGGCGGTCTCGGCGCGCTCGACCTCTTCCGACGCGATCACCAGACCTTCGAGGGCCGGCCAGGCGCTGCGGTCGATGGCGGGCGCCGGCGCCTCTTCTTCCTGGGCGACCTCGTCCGCACTCGCGTCGGCCAAAGCTGCCGGCATCGGCACTTCGACCGTGGCGGGCGCCTGGGGCTGGGGCTCCTGGGCCGCGGGGGTGGCGTCCTTTGCGACGGGGCGCTTGGCGGGCCGGGCCGTGGGCGACGACGTGATGTCGTTCTTGGACGAGCCCGACGTGGGCGCGTCGTCGGCCTTGGGCTCCTGGGCCGTGGCCGTCCCCATCAGGGGCGCGCAGGCGAGAGCGAGCAGGACGAACGATCGGCAAAGCATGGCGTGCTGAGGCTGGGAGAGACGCGCGGAGCGGCGCGGAGGATGTCGACGGGCGCGGCGACGCGGGCACGAGCGGTCCGGCGCGATCGTCCTGGCGGACATGGCTGGGACCGATCCCGCGCCGTCGAGGGCGAAAGAGTGTAGCGGAGCGGGTCGAGACGGACCGAGTGCGGCCCGCGTTCCCTGCTCCTCGGTCGGCGGACCGGCAGCTGGCGCCGGATCGCGGACCGACCGAAGGCGCCCCTACGGCCAGCCCGAGCCGGACGTGGGCACGGACCGCTCGAAGCTGGGGCGGCCGGGCGCCGCGCCGGACCTCTGTGGCCGACGGGCGGAGCGCGGACGGGCGTTCCGGTCACCGCGAGCAGCCACGAGCCACCGCGAGCCACCTCGGACCCCCGCCCTCCCACTGGGGAAGAAGACTTCCGCGAGCACGCCGCGGTGTCGGTCGGCGTGCGCGAAACACGCCGCGGGAGCCGGCGCGCGGCCGGATAGCATCGGGCCATGCCCTATTCGACGCGCACCATCGGCTACCACTGCGAACTGCTCCACCCGCCCGGGCCCGTGGACCCGAACCTCGTCCAGCGCGTCCACAACGGCCTGTTCGCGTCGCCGGACCCGCTCTACAAGTCCTTCGCGGTCAACCACGACGGCTGCGCGCTGTCGAACATCGCGGTGCGGCCGGGCGCGGTCAGCCAGGCGGCCTTCCTCGTGGACCGCTACCGCTTCAACGAAGAGGGCACCGGACTGACGCCGGACGAGTTCGCCGATCGGGTCACGACCCTGGCGAGTCAGATCTCCGAGGCGAAGGGCCTGTCGATCTTCACGGGCCAGGTGGTGACGCTGCGCACGCTGGTGAATCCGCGCGCCTACCCCACCGCTCTCGAACTGCTCGGTGAAGGCGTGTTGCGTTGGAACGCCGAGGAGAACTCGCTCGGTCGGCCGGTCGGTGGCCTGGGCCTGCGGCTGGTCCTGCCGGCGACGCCCGAGTACCCGAACACGTTCAACGTGCGCATCGAGACCATCGCGAACGACCGCCGCTCGCTGTTCCTCGAGAACCAGGGCACGTTCCCGCCCCAGCCCGTGCGCGAGGGGCTGGCGAGCGTGCGCGCGCACATCGACGCCACCTACCGCTTCCTGACCGGGCCGGTGCTCGACCTGCTCGCCCAGCGCGACCGCAGCGACGGAACGGACGCCGACGCGGACGCGCGGGACTCCGGCGGCGAAGGCCACTAGGACGCTCGCGATGGTGACCGACCGCGAACGACCCGAACGAGCGAGCACGAACCCCGTGGCCGCACGGCGCACGGCCAGGCGTCGCGAGCGCCGCGCCGCGCTCGTGGGCGCGTCGCTGTGGCTCGCGCTCGCCTGCAGCTGTGCGGGTGAGGACGGATCGACGCCGCCGGCCGTGTCCGGCCCCGTCTTCGGCGGTCTGGCGCCGGGCGTCGTGATCGAGGTCGGCGGACAGCCCATCACCGAGGAGGAGGTCGAGCGGGCCACACGCGCGCTCGAGTCGTTCTTCCCGCACGAGTCGGCGGCCCATCGCCAACGCCGCGCCGTCGTGGACCACGCCCTGCCGCGCGCGGCGAACGCGGCCCGCGCTCCAAAGGCGCGCGCGGAGGCCGAACAGCGGGCGCGCGCTCTGGCCGCTGCGGTCGCGAACGGCGACGCGGACGCGCTGGCGACGCTCGTGCCCGCGCGCATCCCCGCCTTCGAGCTGGACCTGTGGGTCTGGGAAGCCGTGCGCGAGGCTCCGGCCGGCGCCGTGATCGGACCCGTGGAGGACGGGACCGGTTCGTACGTCGTGGCCGTCGTCGAGCGCCCCTACGACCCCGCCGAGACCCTCGAACAGGAACTCGGCTTCCGCGAGCGGCTCGTGCCCTACGACCCGCGCCCCGAGTCACCGCTGATCCCGGTGGTGGAGGGCCTCGAGATCCGCTTCGCCGAGGCCCGTTGGCGAGCGCTCGTGCCGACCGGCGTCCTGCACGCGATGGTCGAGCCCAGCGGCGATCGGCAGCGCCGGCCCTGAGGCCCCGAAGACTTGGGTCCGAGGGCCCCCAGCGGCCGCCCGACCCGGTGAGCAGCGGAATCCGAGGGGCCACAAACCACTCATCAGCAGCCGGTTGCGCGCTCGTGGCCTGGCGCCGGGGCGGCGGATCCGCAGCTCCTCCCGACCGGCCCACGTCGGGGTACAGTTTCTGTGCCAAGGGGGTGTGGCCGAGCCCGCCCCGAGACCCTCGAGCACGGCCTTTCATGAACCACCGCACCGACCGCCACCGACTCATCGCGAACCGTCTGCGCACGGTGGTGGCGGCCGCAGGCCTGATGCTCCTCTACCCGGCCTGCGTCGTTCCGGCGCCGCCGGTCGAGACGCTGCACGACCGCGGCCTGGTGCGGGCCGAGGATCGCTTCCACGCCGACATGTACGCGGGCATGGTCGCCGAGATCCAGCCCCAGGTGGCCGCGCTGCTGCCGGGCACCCTCGATCGCCAGACCGAGGTCTGGGTCCAGTCGCAGCTCTCCCACGGACTGGGCAAGGTCGCGCCGGACAACGTCAAGGGCTTCACGCTCATCGACGCCGAGATGAACCGCGGACGCATCCACGTGCGTTCGGACAACGACTTCCCGCGCTGGTTCCTCACCCACGAACTCGTGCACGCCCTGCTCGGCCCCGAGTGGCTGACGCTGTCCGGCGTGCTCGAAGAAGGCATGTGCGACCTGGTCGCCGCCGAACTCAACCCCGACTGCGCGCCGCGCATCCGCGCCCTGCGCGCCATCGAGTCGAGCATCTTCTTCGGCAAGATGAAGGTCGTCGTCGAGCACAAGGACGGCACCGGCACCGAGCGCAAGGACGCCGTCTGGTTCCACTACGACCGCGGCTCGAACGACCTCACGATCGCCCAGGCCCTCGAGCCGGGAACCCTGGCTCTCAAGCGTCGCTTCGAGCGCGTGCCCGACACGCTCTACGGCCTCGGCTTCCTGGTCGCCGAGCGCATCCGCGAGCGCGGCGGCTTCGAGGCCATCTACGAGCTGTGCGCCGAGGCCACCGCCGAAGGACGCGCCACGGTTCCGGTCGAGCGCATCATCGAGGCCGCCGGCCTGAACGGATCGCGCGAGCGCCTGGCGACCCTCAGCCACGAGCTGCTCGGCGCCGACGAGTTCGACCACTGGGTCGACCTGCTCCCCGACTTCCACGGCGACCTGCTCGCCCAGCTGTTCCAGAACGCGCACCGCGACCTGTCGGCCGAGCAGTTCATCGAGCGCCTCGATCCGGTCTTCGTCCTGCACGACGGTACCCGCGTCGTCGTCGCCGACCACCCGCACATCCGCGAGAGCCTCGAGCGCGCCTGGCGCCACGCCGCCCACGCCTCGAAGTAGGACACCGTCCACCGGCGAGCGAGTCTCGCCCCCAGCCGTGCCGCACCGGTCGCGCCGTCCAACGGGACGCGACCGCTGCGGCACGGCTCGTTCCACCGGCGCGTTCCACCGGCGCGCGACGCGGTGCAGCGAGCGGCACCGGCGCGAACGGCGCGAGAGGTTCGGGGCGCGTGGCCCGACGGGCTCGCTGGGAGCCACCTGGTCGCTCGGCCCCGCGGAGCGGACGCCCGCTCGGGTTGCAACCGCGCGGGACCGCGACGCCGCCCGACCGGGGACGCACCCGCTATCGTGGTGCCTCGCCGTCCACGTCCCCACGAACCTCCCGCGACCATGTTGCACGCCCGCTTCGACGCCGCCCTCGCCACTTCCGCCCTCGCACTGGCGACCCTGATCGCCGCCGCGCCCGGCGCCGACGCGCAGGCGACCAACCTCAACGTCACGTTCAGCAACGGAGCCCAGGGCTGGTCGATCAACGGCCAGAACCAGGTGGCGGCGACCGGCGGCAACCCCGGCGCGAACCTGCCGTGGAACGACCCCATCGACACCTTCGGACTCGCGGTGCGCAACAGCGTCAGCCCGGCCTTCCTCGGTGACTTCACGCTCAAGGGTCCGGTCCGTCTGGGGATCGACGTGGAGGTCGACTACATCAACTTCTTCTTCTCGCCGGTCTCGCGCGACCTGGTCGTGATCCTGTACGACGACGACCCGTTCGGACTCGCGGCGCCCGCGGCGGTGTGGACCACGCTGGGAACCCTGGACGGGAACGGGCAACCGTGGACGACCTACACGGCCGAGATCACGGACCCGCTCTCGCCCGCGCTGCCCGCCGGATGGAACGGCGCCGGCGCCGAGGATCCGGTGACGTTCGAGCCGATCCTGCCCCCCGGGCGCAACTGGGCGAACGTGCTGCGCGGCATCGATCGCATCGAGTTCACGACGCTCGTGCCGGGCTTCTTCTACGGCTTCACGAATTTCGATCTGCAGGTGGACAACGTGCAGGTCCGTGCGCGGCCCGCGGCGACCTGGACCAATCTCGGTGCGTCGCTGGACGGCGCGAACGGTGCACCGTTCCTGACCGCGAGCGGTGACCTGTCCGCCGGTTCGCTCAACACGCTGATCCTGTCGAACGCAGCGCCCGGCGCCTTCGGAGCCCTGGCCTGGTCGGGCTCGAGCAGCCCCGTCCCCTTCGCCGGCGGAACGCTCGTGCCGTTCCCGTTCAACGATCCGATCTACGTCACGACCAACACCGACGGCGGCGCGTTCCTGCCGTTCGTGATGCCGCTCGGCGTGCCTCCCGGCGCGCCGATCTACGCCCAGTTCGCGGTGCTCGACCTCGCGGCGCCCGAGAACGTCGCCCTGTCGAACGCGGCGGTCGGCGTCGCTCCGTGACGTGCGCGGCGGACTGCGGCGCGCCGAGAACGCGCTGTGGTCCGCTGGCCGGCGCTCGAGCGCTCAGTCGTCCGAACCGCCGAACAGGAAGTCCGCCTCGGGGCTCCAGGCCAAGTAGCGGTAGAGGTCGGCCAAGCGCGCGACCTCGGCCAACAGGTGCTCTTCGACGCCGTCGCTGGTGACCGCGTCCCGCGCCCCCTCGGGAGCCGGCCAGCGACGCTCGACCGCCAGGCGGTGTTCGCCCGGCTTCCAGTAGCGGAAGAACTCCTCGAGCGCGTTCGTCTCGACGCGCGCACAGGGCCATTCGCCCTTCCAGTCGTGCAGGCGCAGGAAGTAGCCGTCGAGCGGCTGCAGCACGGCCAGGAACCCGGCGAGCCCCTCGCGCTCGATGCGGCGCACGAGATTCGTGGCGTCGATCCAGGCGTCGGCGTGCAGGCGCACGGAGACCTCGACCACGTCCGCCTCGAGCGCGATGCACAGGTAGGCGTTGCGGTAGGCCGCGTCGAGGTCCTTGGCCAGGTCGGCGCCGAGCTCGCGCTTCAGCCGCGTCTTGTCCTTCTTCGGCCGCATCAAGTAGGTCCACAGGCGCGCCACCTTCATGCCGTTGAAGGGGTGCGGGTTGTGGATGGACGTGCGCGTGTCGAGCGCGAGCCCCGTCTCGCCCAACTGCTTCGCGGCGCGCTTGCCCAGCGTGGCGAGCTTCGTCCGAGCGGCCAGGCGCGCGGGGTTGTGGTCCGGGTCGCGGTTCAGGGGCGCAGCCAGCGCACGGAAGTCCGCGTCGGTGAAGACCACACCGCCGCGCACGGCCTTGGGCTCGCTGTCGGGGAGGGTCTTGCCCGTGGGCGGGGTGCCGGCGGCTGAGCTCGAAGAGGTGGGATCGGGACGGTTCATGGGTCGGTGTCGCGTTCGGCGGCGCGCCGCGGTGTTCGGTGCGCGAGGCGGCCCCCTACAATGCCGGTCCCCGGTGCACGACGCGCGCCGCCCCATGGAATTCGCCCACTTCCGGTTCGAGCCCTCGGTCGATCGCCTCGGCGAAGGCCCCCAGAGCGAGGTCTTCCGCGCGGTCGACACGTCGCTGGGACGCACGGTCGCGCTGAAGATCCTGCGCCCGCAGATCGAGTTCGATCCCGATGCGGTCACGCGTTTCGCTCGCGAGGCCCAGCACGCCAGTCGGCTCGAACACCCGAACATCGCCACGATCTTCGAGTACGGCAGCGACCAGGGGCGCTCGTACATGGCGATGGAGTACCTCGCGGGGCGCACGCTCGACCGCATCGTCGCCGAGCGGATCCTGCCGTTCGAACGCGGCGCGCGGATCGCGCTCGACATCGCGTCGGCCCTCGAAGCGGTGCACGCGCACGGACTCATCCACCGGGACCTGAAGCCGGCGAACATCATGGTGCTCGACGACGGCGGCGTGAAGCTGCTCGACTTCGGCATCTGCCGCGCGAACGCCGAGAACACGATCACGCAGGAAGGCGTGTTGGTGGGCACGGTGCTCTACATGTCGCCCGAGCAGGTGCGCGGCCACGAACTGGATCTGCGCAGCGACGTGTTCTCGTTCGGCTCGACCTTCTACCACGCGTTCACGGGCGAACTCCCCTTCCCCGGCCGCTCGTTCCCGCAGGTCTGCATGGCGATCCTCGACGGCCGTCAGCGCCCGCCGAGCGAAGTCCGCAGCGGCTTCCCACCGGTCCTCGAGGACGTGTTGATGCGCTGCCTCGCGCCCGATCCGACGGAGCGCTACGCGAACGGCGAAGCGCTGCACACCGCGTTGATGGCGACCGCGCGTTCGATCGAGGACCAGGGTTCGCGCGGCACGCGCACACGCCTGCGCGGCAGCCTGTTCGTGCCGCCCTTCGACCTCGAGGGACCGAACGAGACGATCGACCAGTTCGCCGCCGGCCTGCGCAACGACCTGCGCAGCGAGCTCGAGCGTTCGACCGGACTCGACATCGTGCTGCTCGAGGCGGGTGAAGCGTTGCCGGCCGCCGGCCCCAGTCAGTACCGACTGCGCGCGACCCTCGAGCTGCACGGGCAGACGGGCGTCGCCAAGCTCGAGCTCGCACCGCTGGGCGGCGGCCCCGAGCTGTCGGAGCACGCGCGCCTCGAGTACACCGACGCCGACGAATGGGGACTGCAGGCCCAGCTCGTGCGCGGGTTGTGCCGCACGGTCCGCAACTTCCTGTCGGACTCCGCCCTGCGGCCACGGACCGTGGAGGTGCGCGACCCCGCTCTGGCCGGAACCCTGGCGCGGCACGCCCACGAGGTCCTGCACCGCGGCACGAGCAAGCACCTGGTCGCTGCGATCTCGAACTTCCGGCACGCGATCGAGGCCGACCCCAGGTGCGCGCTGGCCCACGCCGGGCTCGGCGAGGCGCTGGTCCGCAAATACGTCTACTGGGACGGCGACCACACGTTCCTCGACGAAGCGCTCGACGAGGCGCGGCGAGCCCTCGCGATCGATCCGTCCTGCGCCGAGGCCCACACGGCGGTCGGCTTCGCGCGGATGATGAGCGGGCACCCCGAGGACGCCGAGCGCGAGTACCGCCTGGCGATCCAGGCCGACCACTCCGAGTGGCTCGCGCACCGGCTGCTCGGCGCCCTGCTGGCGCGCAAGGGCAACGACAAGGCGGCCTCCCCCATGCTGCGGCGGGCCACCGCGCTCAACCCGGTGCACATCGCGTCCTACGACCACCTCTACCACGTGCTGTGTCGGTCGGGTCGCTACGAGGAGGCGCTCGAGATCGCGGACAACGGCATCCGCCACGCGCGCGCCCACCTGCGCGAAGTGCCCGACAACCAGGAGGCGCGGCTGCACCTGGCGCTCCTCTTGGCGCGAATGGGATCGGTGGACGAGTCCCGCAAGGAGGTGGACCAGGCCCGTGCCGCGGCGCCGCGGGACGCCTACACCCTGTTCCAGACGGGCACGGTCCTGGCGGTCCTCGGTCACCGCGAGGAGGCGCTCGCCGCGCTCGTCGAGGCCCGCGACCGCGGCTACTACCTGCGGTCCGAGCTGTTCGACAACGACGACCTCGCGGGGCTGCGCGAGTTGCCCGGGTTCGCCGACCTCGAGCGGTGAGCGCCCGCTCGGTGACTCAGCGTCGAGGCGCCGTCGCGTCGCGCTGGATCGCCGCCACCTTGGCCGCACCGTGTCGGTGCTCGGCCTGCCACGGATCGTAGCTGTCGCCGTTGGGCCAGCCGTGCCACAGGTAGGTGCCGAGGACGGGTGCGCCTTCCGCCGCGAGTGCGAGCAGGGCGTCGTGCAGACCGCGCAGCGCGTTCTGGTTCGCGGACACGTCCCCGTTCGCGTGGTAGCTGCGGTAGCTGTCCCCCAGGTCGAGGCGCGCGCCGAACTCGGTCACGAGCACGCGGGACGAGAGGCCACGCAACTCGGCCTGGACGAGGTTCGAGAACGCCGACTGCGTGCGCCGGCCTTCGGGCAGCCACATGGGATAGAAGTGGTAGCCGAGCAGCCCGTCCCAGCCCGCCGCGGCCACACGGCGCACGTCGCTCGCGTAGCCGATCCCGTCCAGCACCACGCGCTCGCGCGGGAGGTCCGCACCAGCGATGACGTGCTCCATGTGGCGCAGGTAGTCAGCGGCACCGGCCGAGGTCCGGGGATAGCCGAACGGCTCGTTGAAGAGTTCGTACCTCAGGTCCGGGTACCCCTCGAACCGTTCGTGGAGCGCGCTCCAAGCGGCCGTCAGGCGCTCCAGGTCGTTCGGCCGGCCGTCGCCGTGCGAGCCTTCGCCGTCGCGCACCGTGTCGAAGAAGCACAGGATCCCGCGCCCGTCGACCGTGGCGAGGGCGCGTTCCAGTGCCTCGAGGTACCCGACGTCGAAGGCGGACGCTTCGCTGACCGCGAGTCGTAGCGCGTCGAAGCCAAAGGACGCGAGACGCTCGAGGAACGCCTCGGAGTAGTCGAAGGCGTACGCACCGTCGAGGAACGCGCCCGCGTTCGAGCTGCCCTGGGTCGGCGGGAGGTTCAGGCCCGCGTGGAGTCGGGCAGCCTCGTTCGACGGCCGCGCGGTTGGAAGGTCCCGAGCACGCGCCGGGCCGGTGGACCCGGCGCCTGCGGAGGCGGAGGCGGGCCCGCCGCGATCCCCGTCCGCGCCGTCGGGCGAGCCCCCGGCACAGGCGACGAGGAGACACGCGGCGAGGAAGCCGCCGATGGAAGAAGGACCTCGAACGCGCACGCGGCGAGTGTATGGCTTCCCCGCGCCGGAACGTTCGCCGGGGCGTCGCCGCGGCGAAGGTCGCACCCCGGGCGCGGCGGGTGACCGGGAGGGTCGAGACTCCCTGGGGCCGGCCGACCGGAAGGGCCGGAATCCGGAGGCTGGGCTGCGAATTCGGGCTTTCGGACAGGGGGCGCGAGCCAGGGGTGCGCGTAGACTCTTGCGCCCAATTCGCCAGCGAACCGCACCATGACCGAAACCATCAACATCGCCATCGTGGCGCACGTCGACCACGGCAAGACCACTTTGGTCGACGCCATGTTCCGCTTCGCCGGAACCTTCCGCTCCAACCAGGTGATGCAGGAGCGCGTCATGGACTCGGACGCGCAGGAGCGCGAACGTGGCATCACGATCCTCGCGAAGAACACCGCGATCGACTACCAGGGTCGGCGGATCAACATCATCGACACGCCCGGGCACGCCGACTTCGGCGGCCAGGTGGAGCGCACGCTCGGCATGGCCGACGCCGTGCTGCTGCTCGTCGACTCCTTCGAAGGCCCGATGCCGCAGACGCGCTTCGTGCTCTCGAAGGCGTTCGAGCGCGGCCTGAAGGCGCTGGTGATGGTCAACAAGATCGACCGACCCGACGAGCGCGCGGCGGAAGTCCTCGACGAAGTCTTCGACCTGTTCGTCGAACTGGGCGCCACCGACGAACAGCTCGAGTTCCCGGTCTGCTACGGCTCCGGCCGCGATGGTTGGGCGGTCGCCGAACTCGGCAAGCGCGCGGAAGACCTGCGCCCCCTGTTCGCGATGATCACCAACGAGGTCAAGCCGCTCGAGGCCGACCCCGAAGGACCGCTGCAGTTCCAGGCCGTCACGATCGACCACGACGACTTCGTCGGTCGCATCGGCGTCGGTCGCGTCGTGCGCGGAACGATCCAGCTGGGCGCGCGCCTGATGCTGTGCAACCCGAACCGCCCCAAGCCGGTCCAGGTCACCGTCAAGAACCTCTATCGCTACGAAGGCCTCGCGAAGGTCGCGGTCGACCGCATCATCGCGGGTGACGTGGCGGTCGTGGCCGGTATCGAGGAACTCGCGATCGGCGACACCCTGTGCCCGGCGGACGCGATCGAACCCCTGCCCCCCATCCACCTGGACGAACCGACCATCTCGATGGTCTTCCAGGTCAACGACTCGCCCTTCGCCGGCAAGGAGGGCGACTTCGTCACCTCGCGTCAGGTGGCGGCGCGGCTCGAGAAGGAGGCGCTGCGCGACGCCGCATTGCAGATCGCTCCGACCGAGCGCACCGACTCGTTCGAGGTCAAGGGCCGCGGCGTCATGCACCTGTCGGTCCTCATCGAGAACATGCGCCGCGAGGGCTACGAGTTCGCGGTCGGCAAGCCGCGCGTGATCGTGAAGGAGATCGACGGCGTCAAGTGCGAGCCGATGGAGCGCGCGACGGTCGACGTCCCCGGCGTCAATGCGGGCCGCGTGATCGAGTTCCTCGGTCGCCGCCGCGGCGAGCTGCTCGAGATGGACTCGGGCGAGGCGATGACGCACCTGGAGTTCCGCATCCCCGCGCGTGGACTGATCGGCGCGCGGACGGCGCTGTTGTCGCTCACCCAGGGCGAGGCCATTCTCGGGCACCTGTTCGACGGGTGGGAGCCGGACGGCGGCACGATCCCGCGTCGCAACGGCGGCGTCCTCGTCTCGGACCGCAGCGGCGGCGTTATGGCCTACGCGCTCGACGGTCTCTCCGACCGCGGCAAGTTCTTCATCAAGCCCGGCGACGAGGTCTACGGTGGCATGATCGTCGGGGAGACCAACAAGCCCGGTGACCTCGAGATGAACGTCTGCCGCGCGAAGAAGCTGACCAACATGCGCGCGTCCGGCAAGGACGACAACGCACTGCTGACGCCGCCGAAGCTGATGTCGCTCGAGGAGTTCCTCGAGTACATCGAGGACGACGAGCTGCTCGAGGTCACGCCGAAGTCGCTGCGCCTGCGCAAGCGTTCGCTCGACCCGAACCAGCGCCGCAAGGACGCGAAGGCCCTGCGCGTCTGACCCGCGCGGCGCCTGCGAGCGCCGACCGTCGTCCCGCTCGCCGGGACGCACCGACGAGCCCGCCACGGACCACGGTCCGGGGCGGGCTCGTTCAGTTGGAGGCGCGGTCGGACCTGCCGACGAGTTCGTCGGGCGGCGCCCCGCAAGGGTTCTGCCAGTGCTGGAAGACGCGCGTCGGCGAGACCTCGGGGCGAACGGGGATCGACAGCGAGCGGGCGGACGCTCGGGGCGGAAGAGGTGTGATCCAAGCCGCGGCGAGCTCGAGAGCGACTCCGGAGCAACGACGGCGCGCCACCACCCACCAGCGCACCGACTCGCGCAGAGATGCGCCCCCCTCCCTCGTGGCACCGGCGCCCGGGATCCGCGACGCCGGAGTCGTTGCGCCGCGCTCCTGTCCACGGTGTGACAGCGCCCCCGACCGCGCCGACGAGGTCGCTGCTGCCGGCGTCGATCCGACTGAGCGTCCTGGGACGCCCGGGACGCACGACGACCACGTGCGGCGACGGCTGAACGCCGTTGGTTCGAGAACCGGTCCCTTTCAGATCGACACGCCGACGATCGCCAGGACCAACAGCAGCCAGACCACGTCCAGGAAGTGCCAGTACATGGCCATGTTGGTGACGGGTTCGTGGTGCGCGGCCGAGAACTCGCCCTGTTGTGCTCGACGCGTGATCTGCACGAGCCGCACGACGCCGCCGACCACGTGGAGCGCGTGGACGATCGTCAGCACGATGAAGAAGCCCGCGTGCCGGTTCCCGCTGGCGAACGGATCCACCGCGATCCAAACCAGGACCCAGTTGGCGGTCTGCAGCGCGCCGAAGCCGTACCCGAGCCAGAGCGTGCGCTTCAACCAGACGGCGAGTTCGTCGCAGCGATCCGCCCGGACGGCTCGGCTGCCGCGGCGGAGCGTCACCGACGATGCCAGGATCAATGCGGTGGAGACGAACACGCCCGCCGCGATCACGGGGAGGTGCTCGATCGCGGGCGACTCCTCCGGCGCCAGCAGGAGCAGGTAGAGGAGGATCGAGGCGGCGAAGATGAAGCTCAGGCTGGCGATGAAGAGCTTCATCCCGAGCGTGCCCACGCCCGTCGGTACCGGCTGGTCGGTGGTCATGCGCTGCTGCGTCACGTTCGTGCGCAGAGTGAATCCGTCACTGGGTCGAATGGCCACGGTCTCGTCCTCCTCGATGGGCCCGCGCGGAGCCGGACAGGATTTCGGCGGGCGACGGATGACGGATGCGGAGCCAGCGGACGTGAGGACGGGCCCATGAGCGAGCCCGCGTTCCGACTCAGTGGCCGGCGGCCGCGCCGTCGCCTTCCGGTGCGCCTTCCGCCGCTTCGCCGTGGCCCTCGTGCTCGAACGGGATCGAGCCGTCCACCAGGCCGCGGATGTACTCCATGTCGCCCTCCGCCGCTTCCTCCACGATCGTGGCACGCCACTCCTCGACGACGGGCGCCACTTCGGAGCGGGCCGCGATGAGCGTCTGGTTGTTCCCCGTGTCGAACATCGAGAACACGACGAAGATCGCGGCGAACACGAACGACAGCATGAAGACCAGCCCGTTGAACGGACGGTCGTACAGGAGGTGCATGAAGAACAGCGCGACGAGCAGCGCCTTGACCGTCGCGATGATCATCGCGATCACGAGGTCGAAGGGGTGCAGGTGCAGGCCCGCGGTCCAAACCGTGAAGCCTGTCAGAGCGATGAGCGCGGCCCAGATGCCGATCAGCATCTTGGGCGACATGGTGTGGGCGAGACCGTGGTGGTCGTCGTGGGCGGCAGTGGCGGACATGTGATGATCTCCTACTTGGGTCTGGGGCTTTCGTCTTCGAGCGCTACCGATCGGCGCGTCAGCTGATCAGGTACAGCAGGGGGAAGAGGTAGATCCAGATGAGGTCGACCAGGTGCCAGTACAGGGCGGTGTAGTCCACGGCGCCGAAGTACTTGGGCGTGAAGTCGCCGCGCTTGGCTCGTTTGAGGAGCCAGAACATCGCGATGATGCCGGCAACCACGTGGACGCCGTGCAGGCCCGTCATGAAGAAGTAGATGCTGAAGAAGGTCGGGACGGACGGAGGGACCGGATCCGCCTGCTCGACCAGCTTCGCCGAGTAGAGCTCGATCGCGTGCGCGCGGGCTTCGACGAGCGCGAGCTCCTGCTCCTCGGTCAGTCCCGCGGGCATCTCGGGGTCCACCAACCCGAGCTCCTTGCGTGCCAGGTCCCCGGCGACCCCGATGTACTCCCCATCCTCGACCAGCACCATGGCCGAGGGGTGGGGCTTGAAGTGCTCACCGGGCAAGGTTCCGTGATGGACCTTCGCGGAGTACTCGATGGTCTTGATCCCGAGGAATCCGAAGGCGCAGACGATCGTCAGCAGCAGGTTGCGGACCAGGTTCTTCTGGTCCCCCAGCTGTGCCGAACGCACGGCCCAGGCCGCCGTCAGGGACGAAACGAGCAGCACGACCGTGTTGACGGCCCCCCAGAACGTATCGAGGTAGTGGTGCGAGTAGATGAAGACCTCGGGGTGGAGGCCGCGCCAGATCGCGTAGGCGCAGAACAGTCCCGAGAAGAACAGGATCTCCGTCACCAGGAAGACCCAGATGCCGAGCTTGCCCGCGTCGAACTGCTGTTCGTGGGACTCGAAGTGGTGCGCCAGCGTCACGTCGTGCGCGTGGTCGTCGCCGTGGCCCGTGCCCGCGTCGTGCGGGGCGTCGGCGGCGGTGGTCGAGGTGCTGCTCATCGGAAGGTGGTCGTCCGAAGCGGGTCTGGACGCGAACGTCGGGTGAGTCGAGGGGGGAACGGCCGCGGGACCCAACGATTGTGGGTCCCCGCTGGTCGTGGATTCAGCGGCCCGAACGCTCTGGCGCCCGGGCCGCGGTCGATCGCGGGTGGATCAGTGGGCGGGGTGCGCGGCGCGGGCGGCCAGGTCGGCCTCGGTCAGCGGTACGTGCACGTAGGACTGGGTCTCGGGATCCCAGGCCCAACGATCCAGGTCGTAGGGATCGTCGGCGGTCGGGATCGAGTTCTCGAAGTTGTAGTGCGGCGGCGGCGACGAAGTGTGCCACTCGAGCGTGTTGCCACCCCAGGGGTTGGCCGGCGCCTTGCGGCCGCTCGTGAGCGACTTCAGCAGGTTCCAGGCCACGATCACGAGACCGACGAGAAGGATGTACGCGCCGATCGTCGAGACCTGGTGCCAGAGCGTGAACTCGGGCAGGTAGTCGGCGTAACGCCGCGGCATGCCCATGTTGCCCAGGAAGAACTGCGGGAAGAACAGGACGTTGAAGCCGAGCAGGGCGACGAGGCTGCCGATGATCGCCGGCTTCTCGTCGTACATCTTCCCGGTGATCTTCGGCCACCAGTAGTAGATGCCACCGAAGAAGGCCCAGAGCGTGCCCCCCACCATCACGTAGTGGAAGTGGGCCACGACGAAGTAGGTGTCGTGGTAGTAGACGTCGGTGTTCATCGTGCCCAGGAACAGGCCGGTCAGACCGCCGATCCCGAACAGCCACATGAAACCGAGGGCCCAGACCATGGGCGCCTTCAGGACGATCTCACCTTTGTACATGGTGGTCATCCAGTTGAACATCTTGATCGCCGACGGCACCGCCACGCTGAACGTGATGGCCGAGAAGATCGTCGACATGGCCGTCGACTGTCCGCTCGTGAACATGTGGTGGCCCCACACGAAGAAGCCGAACAGCGCGATCGCGATCGAGGAGATGGCGATGAACTTGTAGCCGAAGATGTGCTTGCGGCTGAAGACGCTGATGATCTCGCTGATCACCGCCATGCCCGGCAGGATCATGATGTAGACGGCCGGGTGGCTGTAGAACCAGAAGAAGTGCTGGAACAGGACCGGGTCGCCACCGAGGGCCGGGTCGAAGATGCCGAGTCCGACCGAGCGCTCGATCGCGAGCATCAGAAGGGTGATGCCGAGGACCGGCGTCGCCAGGACCTGGATGACCGCCGTGGCGTACATGCCCCACAGGAACAGGGGCATGTTGAAGAAGCCCATGCCCGGCGGGCGCATCTTGTGGATCGTCACCATGAAGTTGATTCCGGTGAAGATCGAGCTGAAGCCCAGGATGAACGCGCCCATGACGGCCGTGATGACCATCGTGTCCGTCGAGGTGCTGTACGGCGTGTAGAACGTCCAGCCCGTGTCGAGTCCCCCACCCAGCAGCGTCGCGACGAAGAAGATCGCGCCGATGACGTACAGGTGGAAGCTGAACAGGTTGAGCCTCGGGAACGCCACGTCCACCTGCCCCAGCATGATCGGCAACACGAAGTTGCCCAGTGCCGCCGGGATCGACGGGATGATCACGAGGAACACCATGATCGCCCCGTGCAGGGTGAACATCTGGTTGTAGACCGCTTCGGGCGAGCGCGACCCGATCGCCGGGAAGTCCATCCCGGGAAAGAAGAGCTCGGTGCGCAGCGCGAGCGCGAAGAAGCCTCCCAGCGCGAACGACACGAAGATCGCGCACAGGTACATGATCCCGATCCGCTTGTGATCGAGCGTGAAGAACCAGGAGAGGAAGCCCTTCGAGCAGTTCAGGTAGTTCTCGCTGGGCGAGCTCTGCTGCGGGGCGACTGCCGTGGTCGCGGTGCCGGTGGTCTGGGTCGTGCTGGACATGTGATTCTTGGATCGCGTCGTCGTCTTGAACGGTCGAAAGGATCGGGGCTCGTCGCCTTCCGTCAGTTCCCGCTCTCAGCGTCGTTCGGGGTGGCCTCGCCGCCTTCGTCGCCGCCCTCGAGCTGCGACAGGGTCGACTCGGCGCGGTAGTTCTCGTCCGCCAGGCTCTTGATGTAGATCATCAGGACGCTGAGCTGCTCCTCGGTGAGCTGGCCCTGGAAGAGCGGCATCTGGTTGGCGTAGCCCACATGCAGCTTGGCAGAGGACTGCAGGATCGACTCGCGCAGGTAGTTGTCGTCCGCGGGGACGTCCTGCGCGATGCCGCCGACGGTCACAGGCACGGTGCCACCGTCCTTGATCCACTGGGACAGGGCGCCGAGACCCGGGCCGGTTCCGGCCGCGTCGTCGATCGCGTGGCACGCGTTGCAGCCCGAGATCAGGAACTGCTTGCCGCCCGCGATGTAGGCCGGCTCGTTCTGGATGAAGTTGGCGGTCTCCTCGGCCCACTCCGCGAAGGCTTCGTCCGTGTGCACGTGGACCTTCGTGATCATGGCGGAGTGCTGCTCACCGCAGTACTCGGTGCAGAACAGGTCGAACAGGCGCACGGTCTTGCCTTCGGCGATGAGGTCGTCCTTGGCGTCGAACCAGACCATCGAGTAGCGGCCCGGCACCACGTCCTGCTTCACGCGGAAGGCCGGGATGAAGAGGCTGTGGAGCACGTCCAGCGACGTCATCGTCAGCTTGACGGGACGACCGATCGGAACGTGGAGCTCGGGCGACTCGGCGCCGTTGGGGTAGGTGAACTTCCAACTCCACTTCTGCGCCGTGACCTGGATCGGGTAGGCGTCGCCGGGCGCCTGCTTCAGGCCCATGTAGCCCTTCATCCCCACCCAGAACATCACCCCGAACAGCAGCGTCGGGATGACGGTCCACGTCACCTCGAGCACGTTGTCGTGGGTCGACGTCTTCTCGGCCTTGTGCCCGTCGCGCGCGCGGTACTTCCAGACGAAGTACCCGGTGCCCGCGACGATGATCACGAAGGCGACCATGCACAGCCAGAAGATCAGCAGGTAGACGGTGTCCGTCTCCGCCGCCGTCGTCGAAGCCTGCGGGGGGAAGAACTGGGGGCCGGGCTGGAGCGGCGACACGTCCTGGCCCGGAAGCAGTTCCTCGGTGGTCTCCTGCAGTGCGAGGAGGCCGGCCGTGAGGTGCGTGATGAAGTTGGTCAGCATGGCGTGGTGGCGGCGGCACGAGGCCCCCGCGTGTTCGGATCGATCAGTGCGAAGCGCTCGCGCTCGCCAGGGCGGTCGGAGCCGCACCGGCGTTGGCCGCGCGCTTGCTCTTCTTGAACTCGTTGCGCCACATGAGGCCCATGAAGGCCAGTAGCAGCAGGGCGGACCCACCGGCACCGAGCAGCATCATCCGCTCGGCGACGGGCACGTAGGAACCGGCTTCGGGGTCCCAGCGGTAGCAGAACATCCGGGTCCAGGCGACGATGCCGCCCAGCTCGCCGTCGGAGGCGCCGATCAGCGCCAGATCGAGGTCGTTCGGCTCGTAGAAGACGCCGGGCAGGTAGCGCGAGACCGTGCCGTCGGGCGTGACGACCAGAACGACCGCGTCGTGGGCGTACTCACCGGTGTCCGGGTCCAGGTTGAAGGCGTAGCCAGCGGCGTCCGTGATCGCCGCGATCGCGTCTTCGTCGCCGGTGAGGAAGTGCCAGCCGAAGTCGAGGGCCGACGTGCCTTCGAGGGCCGCGGCGCGCCGCTCGGTGTGGCGCGCGCCATCCTTCGTCCGCGCGTCGTCCGCGTTCCTGTAGTCGTCGAAGTAGCGGCCCTGCGTCAACGCTGCGCGCTCGGTCGATTCGCTGGGATCGATCGAGATGGTCAGCATCTCGAACTCCTCACCCACCGTCAGCTTCAGCTCGCGCAGGGCATCGACCAGGCCGACCAGTTGCAGGCTGCAGAGCTGGGGGCAGTTCGAGTAGTTGAAGGTGACCAGCAGCGGCTTCGAGCGGCCGAAGTAGTCGCCGAGCGTGACGGCCTCGCCGCGCGTGTTCACGAACTCGAGATCGAGCGGCAGCTGCGCTCCGATGTTCTGCGTCACCCCCGTTTCGCGCGCCGCCGGCGGAACGAAGTCGGCCGTCTCGCCACCGCGCTGGGACAGCACGCTCGACTGCGCGTCGGCCGCCGCCGCGAGCCCTCCACCCACGAGACACAACGCCAGCGCGACCGCGGGTGCGGCCGTCGTGCGGGTGATCGAGGATCGAGTGGTCAGGTGGCGGGTCATCGGACGGTCTGGGTTCGGGTCGGCGGCGGGTCGTCGTTCGAGGAGGGGTGGAGGTGGCGGGAGCGGGCTCGGTCGCACCGAGTCGGATCGCGTCAGGTCGTGGTCGATCTTCGGATGGATCGCTGTGGTCGGGAGGTGGCTGGGTGGCTCGCGAGTGGGTGCTCCGCAGGGTTCACGCGGGTCTCGTGACGCATGGTCGCAGGGGCGCCCCTCGTTCGGTCCGTTGGCGCCGCGTCAGCGCTGCTCGTCGAGCACCATCTGCTTGGCGGCGTCGATCGGTACGTGCACCGTGCCGGCTTCCTGGTCGACCCAGCCGTAGCTGGACAGACGCTCGTTCTGTTGGGTGCGCAGTTGGTCGAGGTCGTAGAAGGGTCGGGACTCGACCTTCTCCGCGAACTCGACTTCCTGGGCCCACCCCGCGAGCGCGTCGACGCCCACGAACGTGACGATGGCCGTGATGACCGTCACGGCGGAGATCACGAGCAACGCACCGTTGTACGGCTTGTCCTCGTTGGCGGCGATCTTGACGTCAGACATGGTTCAGGTGATTGCTGGTGGTCGGAGCGAGCTTCGACGCTGGCGACTCGGGCGTCGCCGGTTCAGACGTTGTGGTAGGCCATCGACTCGCCGAGACGCGGGTCGCGACGGGCGACGATCGACTTGGTCGAGGCGCTGCGGATCGAGGCACCGACGACGATCGCGAGCATGCCGACGGCGAGGGCGATCGTGGCGAAGGGCAGCGGCACGTGGCCGGACGTGAAGTTCGGCATCACGACCCAGAACATGTCGAGCAGGTGCATGACCAGGAGCCACACCGCCCAGAAGGCGAGGGTCGGCTTGTGGCGCTTGACGTGCTTGCTCAGAAGGCCGAGCAGCGGGATCGCGAAGTGCCCGAAGATCAGCGTGACCGAGACCCACTCCCAGCCGTTGTTCTGACGCTTGTCGAAGAACGTGATCTCCTCGGGGATGTGCGCGTACCAGATGAGGATGTACTGGCTGAAGGCGATGTAGCTCCAGAAGATCACGAAGGCGAACATCAGCTTGCCGAGGTCGTGATAGTGGTCCTTGCGCACCACGTTCTTCAGGGCGCCGTGCTTCTGGTAGGTCATGCACAACAGCGCCAGGAGCGAGCAGAAGCTCATCATCCCGCCGGCGAACAGGTACACGCCCCAGATGGTGCTGAACCAGTGCGGGTCGAGGCTCATCAGGAGGTCGAGCCCGAGGAAGGTCAGCGTCAGCGCGAAGATCGGGATGGCGGGCGCGGAGAACTTCTCCATCTTGCGCGTCGTCGCCAGATCACCGGTCTCGTCCTGGGCCACGCTGTTCTTCGTGAAGAAGCGCGACAGGAAGATCAGGATCGCGAAGTAGAAGGCCAGGCGCCCGAAGAAGAACGTCGGGTTCAGGTAGGCGCCGTAGACCACCTGCTTGTTGGGCAGGAACTCCGCATCGTTCTCTGCGTACGAGTGGTTGAGCCACTTGTACATCGAGTCGTCGTGCATGAGGATCGGCACGAGGATCGGGAGGAACAGGACCAGCATCAGCGGCACGAGGCCGACGACGCTCTCCCCCACCCGCCGGATCGCGACCGCCCAGGACGCGCGGAACACGTGCTGGATCAGCAGCCAGATCAGGCCGCCGAGCACGATCGTCATCGTGAACGCGTAGGCGGTCAGGTAGGCGAACTGGAAGTGCTTGAAACCCGAGTCGGCGCCGACGAAGGCGAGCGCGACGCCGATGATGGCGATCACCGCGCCGATGGGCATGAGCTTGCCGCCCAGCCCGCGCAGGGATTCCGGCATCCGCAGGTCGGATTCCGTCAGTTCGATTCCGTGGCTAGCCATGAGAGTTGAGTGTGCTGCGTCGGGCCGAGCGGCCGAGCGCGTGGAGGGGGTCGATCGAAGGGGGTCGATCGGGTCGAGAGAGTCGTCGGGGATCAGTTCGACTGGAGTTCGGCGCGCTGCTCGTCGGTCAGCGAGTCGACGGGAACCGTCGCGGCCTTCTGCAGGGCCCGCACGTACGCCACGATCGCCCAGCGGTCTTCGACCGGGATCTGGGCGGCGTAGCCCTTCATGTTGTTCTTGCCGTTGGTGACGGTGTTGTAGAGCTCCCCCACCGGCTGGAGCAGAATGCGCTCGTCGGAGAGCCTGGCGGGCGGCGCCCAGGCCATGCCCTTGCCACCGAAGCGTGCGAGCGCCGTGGCCCGCTGGTTCACCGTGCCGTTGCCGTCGCCGCTCATGCCGTGGCATACCGAGCAGTAGATGCCGTACCGCTCCTGACCGCGGTTGATCAGAGCCTCGTCGACCGTCACGGGGAACGAGGTGACGAAGGTCCCGTCGTCCTCCTGGCCGTAGTGCAAGCGCTCGTCGGCCACGTACTCGCCGCGGGCGATCGTGCCTTCGACGGGCAGCAGCGAGGCGCGCTGGTCGCCCCACAGTCCGGCCAAGAGCGCGTTCGGCGCCTGGGTCTTGAACTTGGGCTGCATGTCCATGTCCTGGATGATGTGGATCCGCGGCTTCTCCGAGTGGGTGAAGCGCGCCTTGGCGATGAACGCCAGGGGGATCAACGTGGCCAGGGTCGCGACGATGCCGATGCCGTGGAACACCTTCGGCAGCGCCGCGCGCTTCGCCGGAGCGAACAGCACCTCGTTCGCGATCGAACCGCTGCCCTTCAGGAGGGCTTCGACCTTCTCACGATCGAACAGCTTGTCCTTCGCCTCGATCACGATCGCGAAGCGGTCGCTCGAGTAGCGCGCCATCCGCGGGTGGCGGAAGAGCGGGTGGTAGAAGGCCGGCAAGAGGTTCAGCCCCAGCATCGCGAAGAACGCGGTGAAGGCCGAGAACAGCACCGTCACCTCGAAGGTCACGGGAATGTTCGCGGGCAGGCTGAACATCGGCTTGCCGCTGATGAGGAACGGGTAGCCGACCGCGTTGGTCCACCACTGCAGGGTGAGACCGACGGTCGCGCCCGTCAGACCTGCACCGAGCACGATCCAGGGCAGGATCGACTGCTTGGTCCCCATCGCTTCGTCGATGCCGTGCACGGGGAAGGGCGTGATCGCGTCCCAATCCCGGAAGCCGGCGTCGCGCACCTTCTCGCAGGCGGCCATGACGGCGTCGGGGGTCTCGTACTCGGCGACGACGGCGAAGAGCTCCTGTTCGGAGTTGTCGTCGTGGTCCTTGAGCTGGGCGATCCAGCGGGGATCGTCGGATTCGCTCGGGGTGATGCGGCTGTCCATGGAATACGTGCCTGTGTGTTCGGTCCTTTCGGGTCCAGCTGGTCCGCTGGGATCAGTTCAGGCTGGCGGCCATCTCGGGCCGCTCGGCGGACTCTTCCTGCTTGGGTCGGTTCATGACCGTCTTGACCTCGGCCATGGCGATCATCGGCAGGAAGCGCAGGAACAGGAGGAAGAGCGTGAAGAACAGGCCGAACGAGCCGACCAGCATCCCGATGTCCACGAGCGTCGGCTTGAAGTAGCCCCAGCTCGAGGGCATGAAGTCGCGCGACAGCGACGTGACCGTGATCACGAAGCGCTCGAACCACATGCCGATGTTCACGAGGATCGCGACGACCATCATGATCGGGATGCTCGTGCGGGCCTTCTTGAACCAGAAGACCTGGGGCGAGAGCACGTTGCAGCTCACCATGATCCAGTACGCCCAGAAGTACGGTCCGGTCGCGCGGTTGATGAAGGCGAACTGCTCGTAGCGGTTGCCGCCGTACCAGGCGATGAAGAACTCCATCGCGTAGGCGTAGCCGACCATCATCCCCGTCGCGAGGATGACCTTGTTCATGTTCTCGAGGTGGCGCATCGTGATGATGTCCTTCATGCCGTACATCGCTCGCGCGGGCACGGCCAAGGTCACCACCATCGCGAAGCCACTGAAGATGGCGCCGGCGACGAAGTAGGGCGGGAAGATCGTCGTGTGCCAGCCGGGCAGCTGCGACACCGCGAAGTCGAAGGACACGATCGTGTGCACCGACAACACCAGCGGCGTGGCCAGACCCGCGAGGATCCCGTAGGCCTTCTCGTAGCGGTGCCACGCGCGAGCGTTCTGGCGCCAGCCGAGGGCGAGCACGCCGTAGGCCAGTCGACGCAGCGGGTGCTTGGCCCGGTCGCGGATCGTCGCGATGTCCGGGATCATGCCCATGTACCAGAAGACCGTCGAGACGCTGGCGTAGGTCGAGACCGCGAACACGTCCCACAGGAGCGGGCTGCGGAAGTTCGGCCACATCAGCATCTGGTTGGGGATCGGGAACAGCCAGTAGGCCAGCCAGATCCGGCCCACGTGGATGCCGGGGAACGTTCCCGCGCAGACGACCGCGAAGATCGTCATGGCCTCCGCGAAGCGGTTGATGCTCGTGCGCCAGTCCTGCCGCAGCAGGAACAGGATCGCCGAGATCAGCGTGCCCGCGTGGCCGATACCGACCCAGAACACGAAGTTCACGATCGGCCAGCCCCAGGCCACGGGCATGTTGTTGCCCCAGACCCCGACGCCGGTCGCGATCAGGTAGACGATCAACGAGAACAGCATCCCGAGACCGCCCAGAGCCACGATGAACATCGCGAGCCAGCGCTTGTCGATGCGCGGGTCCTCGACGACGCCGCACACCTTCTCGGTGATCGACTCGTAGGTGTTGTTGTTGACGATCAGGGCCTGGCGGCCGGACGGATCGTCACTGGTGTTGTCGAGCCCAACGGGCATCACGCGTTCTAGAGACATCGGATCAGGCCTCCACCAGCACCGGGTTCGGGTTGGTGATCCGCGCCAGATAGGCGGTACGCGGACGAATGTTCAGGAACTTGAGCAGGTCGTAGGAACGCTCGCTGGCGTGGGCCTTGGTGACCACGCTGTTCTCGTCGGCCAGGTCGCCGAAGCGGATCGCGTCCGCCGGGCAGGTCTGCTGGCAGGCGGTGACGATCTCGCCGTCCGCGATCGGGCGGCGGCCGTCGACCTTCGCCGCGATCTTCTTGGCCTGGATCCGCTGCACGCAGTACGTGCACTTCTCCATGACGCCGCGGGCGCGCACCGTGACCTCGGGGTTGAACGACATCTTCTCGAGATCCCGATCGCCGCCCTTCAGGTCGCGGTGGTAGTTGAAGTAGTTGAAGCGCCGCACCTTGAGCGGGCAGTTGTTCGAGCAGTACCGCGTGCCGATGCAGCGGTTGTAGACCATGTCGTTGAGGCCCTCGTCCGAGTGGACGGTGGCCGCGACCGGACACACCTGCTCGCAGGGCGCGTCCTCGCACTGGATGCAGCCCACCGGTTGGTTGACCACCTTCGGCGCTTCCGGGTCTCCGGAGAAGTAGCGGTCGATGCGCAGCCAGTGCATCTCGCGGCCGCGCAGCACCTGCTCCTTGCCGACCACCGGGATGTTGTTCTCCGACTGGCAGGCCACGACGCAGGCGTTGCACCCCACGCACGAGGACAGGTCGATCGACATGCCCCAGCGGTGTCCGTCGTAGGAGTGGCGCTCCCACAGGGAGAGGAGCTCGGGGCCACCGATGCGCTTGATCTTGTTCGGGTCGACGTAGTGGGCGTGCGCGTGACCGTGATCGTCACCGGCGTGCTGGGAGCCGTCGAGACTGCCACCCTCGGTCGGGTGCGCCGCCTCACCGTGCGCTGTTTCACCGTGCCCTTCCTGGGCGGTGAGCACGTCGTCGCCGTGTCCGGCGTGGAGCTTGTCGACCACGGCCTCGCGACCACCGGCCTCCGCAACACCTTCGAGGTAGCCCTCGTACTCCTCGTGCGTGGCGCTGCGCACGAGCTCGGCCACGCGGCTGCCTTCGCGCGCCTTCTTGTTGTAGGCACGCACGAGGTTCGGCGTCGTCAG
The DNA here is from genome assembly GCA_007750655.1 of Rohdeia mirabilis. GTDB lineage: Bacteria > Planctomycetota > UBA1135 > UBA1135 > Rohdeia > Rohdeia mirabilis. Next base: position 1,535,775 of record CP036290.1, on the reverse strand, counting down.
CGCGACGGCGGTCAGCTTCCCGTCGGGCCCTTCCACCTCGATCGTCTTGTCGGGGTAGGTCTGCGACGGGTCGAGCCACTCGCCGTCGCGCTCCTTCATGCCGGTCGCGTCGATCAGGTGGTGATCGGCGGTCATGGCCAGCGGGTAGGTGCGTCCGGTCGCCGTGACCGTCAGACCGGTCTCGTGTCCGGTGGCGCGGCGGCCGGTCAGGACGTAGGCGTCGAAGCCGGCGGCGGGAACGCCCTTCTCGGAGTCGCCCCCCACCGCGCCGGCGCCCGTGCGGCCGTAGCCGAGTGCCAGTGCGACCGAGCCCGCGGCCTGGCCGGGCATCGCGTAGACGACGGTCTCGAGCGAGCGCCCGGAGATCGCCAGCGTGACCAGGTCACCGGTCGTCACGCCCAGCATGTCCGCCGTGGCGGGCGACATCAGCGCGGCGTTGTCCCAGGTCAGCTTCGTCATGAACTCCGGCAGCTCCTGGAGCCACGCGTTGTTCCCGAAGCGACCGTCGTGGACGCAGGGGTCGCCGTGGAGGACGAGCTCGAGCGCACCGTTCGCGGGCGTCGCGGCGTCGACCTGGGCGCCCGAGTAGGACAGAGCGGCCACGCGCTGGGGCGTGGGCGTCACCGGCACGGACGCGGTCCCCGATGCCATGCCGTCGTGCAGCGCCAGTTGCCACTGCTTGTCGGACAGGGCGCCGAGGCGCGCGGTGCAGCCGGCGCGGGCGAGCTCCTGTCCGTCGCCCCAGGTGCCGGTGGCGAAGAAGCTGGTGACTTCGAGCGCGCTGCGGCCGCCGAAGATCGGACGGATCAGCGGCTGGACGACGCAGTACGAGCCGTCCCAGGCCAGGGCGTCGCCCCAGCTCTCGAGGAAGTGCGCGAGCGGCGCGTGCCATCCGCAGACGCGCCCGGTCTCGTTGCGGTACAGACCGAGGTGGATCGAGTTCTTCACGCGCCCGAGGGCGGCGCCGAAATCGAGTCCTTTGGGCGCGTCGTAGACCGGGTTGCCGTCGAGCACCACCAGGGTCTCGACCATGTTGCCGTTCATGTGCTCGACGAGGGTCTCGATCGACTCCTCGGAGCTCGTGCGCTCGGCGTTCGGCTCGTCGGTGTAGAGCACCGTCTTGCCCACGTTGCCGAGCAACGCGTTGATGCGGTGCGCGAGCGCGTGCACGCCCTTCGGCTGGGTGCCGCCGACGGCGACGACGCTCGAACCGCGGAACTTGTAGAGATCGTCCGCGAGCGCGTTGACGAAGTTGCGAGCGCGCGATCCTTCGGCGAACAGCGAACCGGTCGGCGACGGGCTCGCGGAACCCCAGGCGTCCGGGACCGTGAGGCCCTTGGCGACCAACGCGGCCTCGAGCGCGGCGAGCGCGGCACCGACCTGCTCGGCCCGCAGGGGCAGGCGGTGGTCGGCACTGGCGCCCGTGGTGGTGTGGCGCGCCTCGACGGCGTAGAGCCGGTTCATCTTCTGCTCGCCGTCGAAGTTGACGCCCGAGTAGGCGCCTCCCTCGGGACGGCGACGCACCGAGAAGGCGCGGATCATCTTCGCCGACCCCGGGTGCTCGCCCAGGATGTCGGCGTCGAAGCAGGCGATGCGGTCGGCCTTCGACAGGTCGAAGTGCGTGCGCACCGGACGGCCGAACGCCATGCGCGCGCCCTCGAGCTCGCGATCGCGGTCCAGGGCCTCGTACTCGAACCACTCGGCCTGGGGCAGCGCCGCGCGCAGGCGGCGCTGGGCCTCGGCGATGGCGGGCGAGCTCGTGACGCGCGACAGGAAGGCGAGTCCGGCACCGCGCTTGGCGGCGTGCAGCGCGCGCACTTCACCGAGTGCGGTCTCGAACTGCTCGACGGTGCGCGCGGCACCGCCCTCGGTCGGGTTCGTCGAACGGTCCGGGTCGTAGAGCTCGAGGATCGTCGCCTGGGCGTGCGTCGACGCGGCGCCCTGGGACTCGGGGTGCAGCTCGTTGCCCTCGACCTTCACCGGACGGCCGTCGTAGCTCGTCATGACGAGCGGTTCCGCCACGCCACCGAGCTCCATGCTGGTCGCGTAGAAGTTCGGCACGCCGGGGATCCGGTTCTCCGGGCGCTCGGCCAGCGGGTTCAGCGTCGTCTTCTCCCAGCGGCAGCTCGCCGCGGACGCCAGTCCGACCGACGCCCCCATGACCTGGAGGAAACGGCGGCGGTCGACGCCTTCGACGCTGTCCGCGCCTTCGGGGAACTCGCGGTCCAGGGCTTGTTTGAAGTCCTCGGACTGGGCGAGTTCGTCGAGGCTGCGCCAGTACTTGATCTGCGAATCGGTCATCGCGGGAGGCGGGGGTTCGGTCGCGGAGTGCGTCCGGGAGTGGTCCGTCGGGTGGGGAGCGCACCGCGAAGGTGCGCGCGTCGGTCGGTCGTCGGCGGGCGATCATCACGAGCACCGCGCGCGGCACTCGCGCGCCCTTCCGTCCGAGCGCGCGGACGGTCGGGCACGATCGATCGGCTCAGCGGTGGCAGGTCGAGCAGTTCTGGTTCGGCTCGATGCCGCGCTCGGCGAGGATCTTGGCGCCGAGGTCGGCGTCGTTCTCCCAGGCCATGTTCGTGATCTGGTCCACCGGCCGGATGTGCGGCTCGGGGTTGCGGTGGCAGTCGAGGCACCAGCCCATGGACAGCGGCTCCTTCTGGAAGACCGTCTCCATGTGGTCGATGCGACCGTGGCACGACGAGCAACCGACACCAGCGGCGAGGTGCGCCGCGTGGTTGAAGAAGGCGTAGTCGGGCAGGTCGTGCACGCGCACCCACGGGATCGCTTCACCCGTCTTCGCGGACTCCCGCACCAGCTCGAGCTTCTCGCTCTCGGTGTGGATCATCCCGTGACAGTTCATGCATGTCGCGGTCGGTGGGATCGCGGCGTGACCGGCCTTCTCGACCGTGTTGTGGCAGTAGCGGCAGTCGATGCCGAGCTCGCCCGCGTGGATCGCGTGGCTGAACGGCACCGGTTGCGTGGGCTGGTAGCCGACATCCGTCGTCATCGGCGAGAAGCCGAACGTGACGATCACGATCACGTAGAGAAGGCCGCCGCCGACGAGCAGACCCGCGGTGTCGCGGATGGTCAGCGTCCAACTGGGAAAATGGAACATGGGGTGTTGCGGTGGTGGTCGCACGCCTTCGTTCCGCGGGTCCGGTCCGGTCCGGTCCCCTACCGCCAGGTCGTGACGGTCAGCAGTCCACGGCGACGGCGTCGCGAGCGGACTCGAATCGCAAGGGACGACGCCGCGCGGACGGCGCCGGTGTCGAGCGATGGGGCGAGTCCGAACGGGTGGACTCGCAGCTGGTGGAGGGGGACCGCGGGTGGGTGCCGCGGGGGGTTTTCGACGGGCAGATGCTACGGCCACCCGCGCGGCCGATCGCTGCGGCAATTTGTCGCAACGCCGTGAATCCGCCGGCTGGGGACGGACGGTCGCAGGGTCCGCGCGCGGCTCGGGAGCCGCGGCGGGCGACGGTCGAGGAGCGCGCCCGCCGACCGTCCCCCGACCGTCCGCGAGTGGTGCGCGGCTCGGTCGGGCGTGAGCGAAGGTGGCGCGCGTGCGAGGCTGGACGACCGTGCCTGCGTCAGCCCTTCAGCCGGTCACACGTCCACCATCCACCCAACAAGCCGCGTTCAAAGCACCACCCGGCGAGCTCAGGCGTGCTCTTCGGGAGCGAAGCGCTGCAGCTTGCGCTGGAGCGAGCGCCGGTGGATGCCCAGGCGCCGCGCGGCCTCGGAGATGTTCCCGCTCGAGTCGGCCAGCACGCGGTTGATGTGCTCCCACTCGGCGCGGGCCAGGGTCGGCGCCTCGGGGGCGGAGCCGACCTCCTCGGCGCTCGGCCCCGCGAAGGCACGCAGCACGTCGTCGGCGTCCGAGGGCTTGGGCAGGAAGTTGGTCGCGCCCAGCTTGGTGGCCTCGACGGCCGTGGCGATCGAGCCGTAGCCGGTCAGGACGACGACCTCGGTGGCCGGGTCGATGCGCTTCAGCTCGGCCACGACGGCGAGCCCCCCCATCCCCTCCATGCGCAGGTCGACCACGGCGCGCTCGGGCGACTCGCGGCGGGCGAGCTCGAGGGCCTCGGCTCCCCCGCCGGCGGTCCAGACCTCGTAGCCGCGGTTGCGCAGGGCCCGGGCCAGGCGCTCGCGGAAGACGCTGTCGTCGTCCACGAGCAGGACCGAGGGGTTGTTCTTCGTCGTCATCGGGGGTCGAGCGCGGTCGGGGCGGTGGGCGAAGCGGGCGCCCGAAAGGGGGAGCGAGCAGAGTCGGCGGTGGCCCGGACGTCGGGGCGCACCGATCCTAGTCCCGATCGCCGGGGCCGCCAGCCGCCGATCCGGGTCGCTTGCCGCTCGGTCGGCTCTCGATCGGAACACCGCTCGCCGGCAGATCGAGACGCGCGGTGGTTCCGGCGTCGGGGGCCGAGTCGAGCACGAAGTTGCCGTCGAGGCGTTCGGCCAACGAGCGCACGAGGAACAGCCCGAGTCCCATGCCGCGCCCGGGGTCCTTCGTGGTGAAGAACGGATCGCCGGCGCGGCCGAGGATCTCGGGATCCATGCCGGTCCCGCGGTCGCGGACCTCGAAGGCCACGCCGCCGCCGCTCGCGACGATGCGCACGTCCACGGGCGCATCGGGCGGCGAGGCTTCGAGCGCGTTCTTGATCAACGCGCGCAGACTGCGGCGCAGTGCGGTGCGCGGCACGAGCAGGACGCGCTCGAGCGGATCGGTCGCGGCGTCGTGCGTCTGCTTCGCGCCGACCGACTTGAACCCGGCGTGCTTCGCGGGCGCGGACGCAGCGCCGCCCGCCCGGGCTTCCGGCTGGAGCAGACGCACGCGCTCGCGTCCCTTCAACGTGTCGAGCGCGCCGTCGAACAACTCGCGCGGCGTGACGCGCGCCATCTCCTCCCCCACCTCGGCACCCGCGTCGAGCGACATCTGGTCGAGAATGCGGCGACAGCGCGCCACCTCGTCGCGGATCAGTCGCGCGTCCTCGATCGCGTCGGAGTGGTCGTCGCTCGGCGCGGTCGACGCCGTCGCTGCCAGTGCGCCCCCCTGCGCGCGGCGCTCGAGATCCAGCTCGAGCTCGCGCGCGACGACCGCGATCGTCGAGAGCGGCGACGCCAGCTCGTGCGCCGCTCCCGCCGCGAGCGTCGCCAACGAGTCGAGTCGCTCGTTGTCGGAGCGCCGTTGCCGCTCGAGAGCCAGTTCCGCGTCGCGTTCGCCGAGCGACTGGTTGAGGCGCCGCACGAAGTAGGCGGTGAACAGCGCGACGGTGACGAACGCGACGGCCGAGCCCTTGGCGTAGAGCGTCATGTCGCCGCCCTCGATCCAGTCGGCCAGCGAGGGCGACGCGAGACCGGTGCGCGCGGACGTGTGCAGGAGCGGCACGCCGTCGATCGCGAGCGGCTGGCTGATCACGAGCAGGCCGATGTAGCTGACCACCGTCGTGAGGTAGATCACGCGCAGCCACGTGCCCGACAGGATCACCGTCGCGAGCACGAGGTTCACGAGGTAGAAGACGCTGAACGGGTTCGTCGCGCCGCCCGTGCTGTACAGCAGACCGGTGAGCAACAAGAGGTCGAACAGCAGGACGGAGCCGAGCAGCGATCGCCCGCGCGCGAGCCAGATGGCGTCGGACTCGTGCTCGGACACCAGCAGGAACCACAGCTGCAAGCCGACGTTCGCGATCAGTCCGAGCGCGACCAACCCGAGCAGCGGCACCAACGGCAGGTCGATGCCCAGCACCTGGTTCGCGACCAGGATCGTCAGCGTCTGACCCAGGACCGCGGCGCGCCGCAGCTTGAGCAGCCACGACATGTTGATGCGGACCCGTTCGGCGGCGGCGCGGTCGGAGAGCTGGGCGTGGCTGTCGAGCTTCAAGCCCACGAGCTTATCCGGCCCGACTCCAGCGCCCCAGAGCGCGCGAAGCCTCCGCCGTGGATCAGCGCGGCGAACGAAGGCTCTGCCGGGCGTGCGGCCGCCCCATCGAACGCGCGGCGCCCGAGGCCGGAACGCGCGTCTTCTGCAGTCGCGCCTGCACGACGCTTCGCGTGCGACCGATCGATCGCCGACTCGAAGCGCTGGTCCTCGAACGACTCGCCGGCCCGGGGGGGCGGACGCCGGTTCCGCTGGCCGAGATCGTCGAGTTCGCGGCGGCTCGCGTGGGCGCCGGCGGTCGACGCGACGCCGCACTCCCGTTCGGCGAGCTGGTGCGCCGGGCCGTCCGCCGGCTCGCCGCGGCGGGTGAGGTCGACGTCCACCAGCGCGGCCGCCCGGTGGACGCGGCGACCGCGCGAGGTCCGCTCGAGGTCCGGCGCCCGGGCACCTGAGACCACCGCGAGCGGGAAGATCTTTCAGGGCGACGGGGCCTCGGCGAAGCGCTCGGCCCCACGGCCCGCGGAACGGGTTCCGCCACTGGGCCCGGTCGCGCGAGAGACTCCACGTCGCCGGGACGATCGCCGACATCAGTCCCTGGTGCCGACAGCTGGCGCCCGCCATGAGCTCTCTTCGCCACACCAAGGACCTCGACGACGAGCTGCACGCGCCCGACGGCCACGCGGCGGTCGAACGCTTCCGCCGGATCTACCTCACGGCGACTCTGGTGACCGGGGTCCTTGTGATCGCGGCCCTGTGGACCGTCGCACACGTGCTCGATTCGGCCCAGGACGACGGGCACCTCAGCCACCTCGCCGGCCGCCAACGCATGCTGAGTCAGCGGGTCGCGTCCCAGGCGGCGATCTTCACGACCGCGACCGACGAGAACCTGGCGAACGTTGCGCGAGCGCGCGCGACCGACGCGCTGGACACTCTGCACGCAGCGCATGCGGAACTGTCCGCTCACGTCGAGCAGCGTCGGGGCGACGGCGACGGGAGCGAACGGACGTGGGCGCGCCTCACGGAGGTCGAAGCGCAGCTCGCGAGTCTGGCAGCGGCCGCGGATGCGGTGTTCGAAGCCGGAGCGAACGGCTCGGATCGGGACGGGATGCCCGCGCTCGTTCGCGCCGTCGAAGCCGAAGCCGAGGACCTCCTCGCGAGCTCGGAACTCGTCGCCCTGGACCTGGAGAGTGCCGCTCGACAGCACCTGTCGTCACTGGACGAACTCGTCCGGGCGCTGTGCCTCCTGGCGACCCTCGTCCTCACGGGCAAGCTCTTCCTCGTCCTTCGCCCGATCACGAAGTCGTTGCGCAGGGCCTTCGAGCGCAGCGCCCAGAGGCAGCGCGAGCTCGCCCGCCTGAGCCGCGAACTCGGCGCGATCCACGCTGCCATCGATGAACACATGATCGTGTCGGTCGCCGACGAACGGGGAACCATCGTCGAGGCCAACAGCGCGTTCTGCCAACTCAGCGGCTACTCGCGCGAGGAGCTCGTGGGTCATCCGCACTCCATCGTCAACTCGGGACAGCACGACCCGGCGTTCTGGGACGACATGTGGCGGACGGTGAAGAGTGGCCGCGCCTGGCGAGCGGAGATCTGCAACCGCAAGAAGGACGGGAGTCTCTACTGGGTCGACTCGACGATCGTCGCTCAGGTCGACGGGGATGGCCGAGCCCACCGCTATGTGTCCATCCGCTTCGACATCACGGAGAAGCATCGTCACCTTGAACAGCTCGCGCACCTGCAGGGCAGCTTCGAACGCGCGATCCGCGCGACGAAGGACGGCTTGTGGGACCACGACCTGGTCACCGGCACCGTCTGGTACGGCGACCAGTTCAAGCGCCTCCTGCGCATCCCGCCCGAGGAGTTCGCCGCCTTCGGTTCGAAGCTCTCGAACTTCCTCGACCGTATCCACCCCGAGGACTTCGAGCGCACTCGCCAGGTCATCGCCGAGCACACCGCGTCGGGCGAACCGTTCGACATGGTCTACCGGGTCCGAACGAACGCCGGCGAGTACCGCTGGTTCGGAGAACGCGGCAACGCGACGCTCGACGAGAACGGAGTCGTGACCCGTCTCTCCGGCTCGATCTCGGACATCCACGAGAACTACATCATGCGCAGTCGCCTGGACCTGGCGACGCGCGCGGCCCGGATCGGCCTGTGGGACTGGGACGTGTCGACCGGAGCGACGTACTTCAGCGACACATGGTTCACGATGCTGGGCTACGAACCCGGAGAACTGCCGTCGGAGCTCGCCACCTGGCAGAAGCTCGTTCACCCGGACGACCTCGAGGCCGCGTTCGAGGACGTGGGTCGGCACATGTCGGGTGAGACCGACATCTACGTCAACGAGCACCGGCTCAGGTGCAAGGACGGCTCCTGGACCTGGATCCGAGACATCGGCGAGATCGTCGAGCGGGACGCGGAAGGCAATCCGGAGCGCATCATCGGCGTGCACATGGACACTCAGGCCCTGCACGACGCCGTCGAGACCGCGAACGACGGCAATCGCGCGAAGAGTGAGTTCCTCGCGAACATGAGCCACGAGATCCGCTCGCCCATGACGGCGATCGTCGGCTTCGCTGAGATCCTCGAAGAGCTCATCGAGAGTGCGTTCGACCGCACGGACGAGCGCGTGGACGATCGACGCGACGACCGCGACACCGTCGAGCGCTCGCACAACGCCATTCGCACGATCCTGGCGAACTGCGAGCACCTGCTGACGATCGTCGACGACGTGCTGGACATGTCCAAGATCGAGGCCGGTCAGGTGCACATCGAACTGCTCCCCACGGAGCCCGTCCAAGTCGTCGAGCACGCCGTGGACCTCCTGCGGCTGCGCGCCGAGGGCAAGGGCATCGGCCTGCACGTCGAACTCGACGGACCGCTCCCCGCGACGATCGAGACAGATCCGACTCGACTGCGGCAGATTCTGCTCAACCTGCTCGGCAACGCCATCAAGTTCACCGAGCTGGGTCGCGTCACGATGCGCGTGACCTGCGACCCGAGCACGGAGACCATCGCGTTCCGCGTCGAGGACACGGGCATCGGCATGACTCCGAAGCAGCGCGACCTGATCGCTCGCTTCGAGCCCTTCCGTCAGGCGGACGCGAGCACGACCCGCAGCTTCGGCGGCACGGGCCTGGGCCTGCGCATCTCGAACGCCCTCGCGCAGATGCTGGGTGGTGGCCTCACCATCGAGTCGTGCATGGGCGTGGGCAGTGCGTTCACCGCCACCGTCGGGACGGGGAGCCTGGTGGGTGTCGAGCTGCGCTCTGCATCGGATCGCGAGCAGCGCGCACTGGCCGCGGCATCGACCGCGCGTCGGGTGGCGGCACGCCGACCGGGGCCGCTACAGGGCCTCCCCCTCGAGGGGCGGACCGTTCTGGTCGCCGAGGACGGTGCGGACAACCAACGCCTCATCGGGCTGATGCTGAAGCGCGCGGGCGCTTCCGTGGAGTTCGTCAACAACGGCCGCGCCGCCGTCGACCGCCTGCTGACGGACTCGGACGGGCGAACGCTGCCCGACGTCGTCCTCATGGACGTGCAGATGCCCGAGCTCGACGGCCATGCGGCGACCCGCGAGCTGCGCGCCGCTGGATTCGCCGGCCCAGTCATCGCGCTCACGGCGAACGCCATGCAGGGCGACCGCGAACGCTGCCTGGCAGCGGGGTGTTCGGACTACCTGTCCAAGCCGATCGACCGCGAGGCGCTCGTGAGAACGTGCGTCGAGTGGGCGCAGCGCGGAGGGGGTGGAGTCGAGTCGGTCCGTGCGCCGCAGGATGGGAAGATCGAGTCCGCGCCGTCGCTGGTCCCGTCGCTGGTGCCGTCGGGTGAGGGGGCGAGGGCTGGCGATGGGTCGGGGCTCGGGTCGAGGTCGGGTGTGGGTGAGGACGAGGGGTTGGCCTTGAAGTCGGCGATCGGCCCGCACTCGAACTCGGCGCTCGAGGACAACGGGTCGTGCGCTGAGTCGGGCAATGACTCGGGCAGCGCGTCGAACGGCTCGCTCGAAGGCGAGCGCCGGGCTGAAGGCGATCACACCGCCGGCGACGCCGACGCAGCCGCCTGATCCGAGGAGCCGTCGCCAGCGACCCACGCCCGCCGCCCAACGCCCAAGCCCTGCGGACCGAGTTCGCCCGCGTCCGTCCCCACCTGGGCGACGTCCACCCTGCACCAGCCTCTGGCGGCCCCCCTCGCCCGAGCGTAGACTCCGCGCCGCGTCAGCACCTGGAACCACGCTCGCTGGAGCCGTTCATCCAGGTCCGCTCGAGACGCCGTGCGGGAGTAGCTCAGTTGGTAGAGCGTCAGCTTCCCAAGCTGAATGTCGCGGGTTCGAGTCCCGTCTCCCGCTCCACCTTTGGGGGCCAGTTGGGCGGCACCCGGCGGGTGGATGGCGGCAAGTGGCCGTTTCGGCAGGGCGGCGAGGCGCGGGGTGTAGCGCTTTTGTAGCCGCGTTGTGCAGCGTCATGTCGTGCGGCTTCCATTGCTGCGGCTGCGCACATACGTTGCCCTTATGAAGGAAGCGAATGCCGCGGCGGGGCAACCCAACGATCGTCTTCACGGCCACTGGCCCCCTGTTACCTATAAGAACCTCGAGGATGCAAAGCACCTAGAGAGCCTCCTCTCCGGCAACATCAAGTTTACGAGGATCGGGGAGTACCAAGAGACCGACTCAGCCAGCCGGCGCGATCCACTCGAAGGCACCGCTGACGTCTGGTACGAGCACCCCACTTCGGGCAGTAGAACAGACCCTAGCCCCGACGCCATGGGGCTCACGGGCAGTATGGCAAATCCAACCTACATCTGCTCTTTCGCCTCCTCCCGCGCAGCTCATGCCGTTCGTTCCAAGTGGGGCGACCACGCGGCGCAGATCTGCGGCGGAGGCGCATTCCTCCGTTCGATCCATGACGCCACTCAGCGGACCGCCGAGCAGCATGGCTTCCACGTATCGCTGCTTGAGGGGTGTCGCGTACGCTACCGCCAAGGACTCCCACGCCCCGCCAAGAAGCAAACGCCTATGGGCGCATTCTATGCCGAGAAGCGATGTGAATTCGCTCCCGAGTGTGAGTGGCGCATCGTAGTCCTCCTACGCAATCAGCGTGCCGCCCTGCCCGCAACGTTCTTTGTCCAGCTAGACTGCCCCACGCGCTGGATCCGGAAAGACCCTGATTGGCGATCGGCGTCTTGACCTAGGATCACATGCAATCAGGGGTAGGCCGCACCGCTCCAGGTTGCTGGCCGAGCCGCGCTCGCGATCGGATCGGCTGACTGCTGATTCATGGGGCCGAGGGCGCCGTAGACTACGGCACCAGCACCACCGACTCAGCATTGCTCGCTGTCAGACTGAAGTCCGGCGCAACACTTACCCATGCGTGGAATAGCTCGACCCCGGCAAGCGAGGGGTCAACACCAGCGGGAAGCTGGTAGGTGACGGTCGCGATGCCGTGCTCATCGAAGAGGCCGATCGGCACGTCGAAGACGATGCGGGGCGACGCGAGGACGAGGTTGAAGTAGTCGTCGACATCGAGCGGGAAGACCTCGCCGTTGCCGAGGTCGATACCCGGCCCGCTCGCGTCCGCGCTGCCGAAGAGCATGTAGGGACGTCCTACGTGGGAGAGTCCGCCGTCGAGGATCAGCCGCTGGGATCCTGGAGCGGCGATCGAGGCCGTGTGAACGTCTGAGAGCAATCTGCGGTCACGCCAGACGGCAAAGCCGCCAGTGGCGAGATTCGGGCTGCCGCATTGCTCGTTGGTGGAGTTGCCGCACACAACGACGCCATTCGGGAGCGCGATCGACGACGCGGCATCGTTCGACGTACCCGCTGGCAACTGCGAGTAGGTGTAGACCTTCGACCAACTACCGGAGCCATTCTGGCGAAACCTGGCCACGCCGCGGTCGGAGGAGAGCACGGCTCCATCATCAAGGAATGCGCAATCCACCTGCGCCGATACGTTGCCCGAACCCTGGAACTGCAGGACTGCGGTCTCTTGCCAGCCTTGCACTTGATCGCGCTCGAAGACGAAACCAGCACGGTCGACTGCCGTCAGACGTTGCGTTCCACAGAGCAGTCGATCCCCATCGAGAGCAACTGTTCGCCCGAAACGGTCCACGACCCCACTTGGGGGTGCGGATGACGGCGAGAGAATCGCGCTTGCTTCGAATCGCCCATCGCCCCCCCTCTCCAAGACGTAGACACGTGTGGGTGTGGACCCCAGGAACGTCCCCCCAGGTGAGCCGACGGCGAGCCGATCCTGACTCGCGTCGTAGGAGATCGACTGACCGAACGCTTGTCCGTCAACGGGAACTGGCGGCTTGATGATGTCCCAGAGGTAGAAGCCTCCGGCCGGACCCACCAGGTACTCGAAGACGACGCCGCTGAAAGGCGCGTTCCCGCCCAACCTTCGCGTTGGCGCCCCGACGAAGAGTCGGTCACCTGACAACTCAACGGATGCTCCGAATTGGCCACCACCGCTGCCACTCGAATCCAACGGAGGCGAGATCGTGGTGATCGGGATCAGCCCAAGACCGGGGAGATCGGCGAAGACGTGCACAGACCCGACATCGGTTTGACCTGCCTTATCGGGAGCGCCCACGATCAAGAGCGAGCCATCGAGAGCCAAGGAAGACCCGAATCGCTCGACATTGGACGCGAGCAACGGAGTCAGGAAGCCCGACGGCACGACATGCCCCGTGCTTGAATTGACATGGTAGAGATACACGGCTCCCTCCTCGCCGCCCGAGTCTCTGCTTGCCGGAGCCCCTACCGCGAGCAGGTCTGCTGACGCAGCCATTGCGAACCCCAGTTCGTCACCCAGGTCGGTCAGACCTATGAACGGATCGAACGCCTGCGGACACACGAAGGCGTCTGGCGCGACCGTCTGAGCTTCGGCGTGCGAAACGAGAACCAGAGTGGCGAAGAGTGCAGAGACAGAGGCAAGTCGGACCTTCATGCCTACAGGATACGGGGACCAGCGGCGGGCCGCTTCGGCTACGCGCGCCAGTCCCTGGCGGGCGGTGGAGAACCGCCTCTAGTCCCAGCCAGCCGCCTCCTCAGCCCGCCGCAGGATCACGCTCGGCGGCACACCGAGAGCCCGGCACCACTTCAGCAAGATCGCCAGGGTCGGGTTGCGCCCCCCCCGCTCGACGCCGCTGACGTAGGTCCGGTCGAGCCCCTCCTCGAAGCCGAACGCCTCCTGGGAGAGTCCTTGCCGCTGGGCTCCCATGCCGCGGGGGATACCGCACGACCTGCCGCGAAAGGCCATGCTGATCGGGGCCGAAGCCTGATCGGACTTCGAAGTGAGACGAACTCCTGTTACCCGTGTGCCGGGTTGAACACCCCAAGCCCTGCCCAAGAAGCTACGCTCGCACTACGCCGACTGCCCCCCCCGGCCAAGACCTCCTATGCATCCCATGCTCGCCGCAGCCTTCTTGACGATTCCCCAGCCGTCCTTGGGAGCAACACACTCCCTCCTGGCCGCCAGTCATGCAATAGCGCATCAGTCTGGCGCACAAGACGCGCCTACACTTGCAGCACCGACCCTGCTCTACCAAGGGGAGACGAGGAATCTGGCTGTGGGCCTCATCGACACCGACGAACTGCCAGACATCCTTGCTACCGGCTTCGGCCCTGTATTGCCGAACATAACCTTCTCGCTCCGACGGAACTCCTCGGGCACTTGGAAGGCCCAGGTACTTGACCAGTCCGTCTTCTTCTGCAGCGACGCAACCCTCGCCGACGTCTCTGGCGATGGATTCCTCGATGCAGTTCTGTCACACGCCTTCGGAGCCGCGTTGAGCTGGCATGAGAACGATGGGAGCGGAGTGTTCCTTCCGCGGCAAGTTCCGCAGTCGCCGCCAACCCAAGGAGGCGCCGTCGTCTGCATTGACCTCGACGGGGACTCGGACTTGGACGCCTTGGTTGCCACGGCGCCCAGGCCTTACAACTCCGCCCCCCTCTGGGTCGCTGAGAATGATGGATCGGCTCCACTCGCTTCGCTTGCACCTTTTGCGAACACACCGCCCATCATCTCCCAGATGCCGCGACATCTCGCTGCCGGAGACATCGCGGGCGGACCCCAACCCGACCTGATAGTCGTCCAGAACGGGTCGCCGGACCAAGAACCTGCGGACCGGATACTGCTGCTGCTGGACCCATCAATCACTGGCGCCCAGACTCAGATCGAGCTCTGGAGAGAGGAAGCCGGACTGCCAGCGGGCAGCGTCGACGCAATCACAACCGCAGACTGGGACGGTGACGGCCTTGCGGACATTCTTTTCGCGCACCCACCGAGCCAAGCGCTCTTTTGGATGCGCAACTTAGGCGGGGGCAATTTCAAGTCGGCCAAACTGGTACTTACAACCAGTGCATTCGTGCGCAGCATCAGCGTCGGGGACCTGAATGCGAATGCAGTACCGGACTTAACTATCGCGACGCATGACAGCGTACAGTGGATTGAAAGGGGAAGTACTCCGAGCGCGCCAACATCAACCATCCTACTGGCCACCAACATCCACGACTTGCTGCTGTCGGACATGGACAATGATGGCGACGCCGATGTTCTCGTTGCAGCCGAGTCTGGCCTTTACCTTCTGTCCAATGCCGCGCCCCCGCTGGACTGCGACGGCAGCGGGATCCCCGACTACATCGAAATCGCGGCCGGGAACCTACCAGACTGCAACTCCAATTGGACGGCGGATTCCTGCGAGATCGGCCTTCAGGCTGGGCTTGACCTAAACGGAGACGGCGTTCTAGATGAGTGCAACCCACCACCGCTACGTGCCCGAACAGTTCAGGCGTCCCTTATCGATGGAGGGATCCAAACGCTCTGGCTCGACGCTGGCACCGCTCGATCATCGAACGCATTCGCGCTCCTTGGGTCCGCGTCGGGAACAGCGCCTGGCGTCACAGATTCGCCTTCGGGAATCTCGGTCCCCCTGAACATCGATCCGTACTTCAACCTGCTGCTTCTCAACGCTGGCGCTGGAATCGTGGCCCCGCTCTTCGGAGTCCTGGACTCGTCTGGCGCAGCGACCGCAGTGGTTACGGTACCCAGCGGAACGGACATGAGCTTCGTTGGCCTCACTCTCCATCACGCCTACATCACAATCGATTTGTTCGATACGGGGCTGATGACGTTTGCGAGCAATGCGGTGCCACTTACATTGACCCCGTAAATCGGTGCCGTTCCGTTCGCGGTTGCTGGCCGGGCCGTCTTCGCGCTCGGATCGCCTGACCTGACCATCCATCTCGGTCGGAGGCTACGCCAACCAGCTCGCAGCGCAGCAACCTACTCAGCGCGGCTCTCCCACCGATCGCACCAGAACGACCTCCCCCCCCCCCCCCCCGCCGCGTCCTCCAGCTCGCCCCACCGCGTCGCGGCCTCAATCCGCTCCACGAGGCTGGGCGCCCCATCGCGAGCCCGAGCAGGGTCCGGACGCGTCAGCCCGGCCCACTCATCTCTCGGACCGCCACCTCCTCCGCGTACGCCTGCGCTTCGTCGACCGCCCCCTCGAGGTCGTGCCAGCGCGTAGTAGCCTCGATCCGCTCGACCAGCCTCGGCGCGTCGATCGCAAGCTCGAGCAGGGTCACGATGAGCCCGCTCGGCCCGTCCTCGTCGACCACCGGACGGCACACGCTGCGATCGAGTACTCGTCCGGCAGCTGCCGCCTGGTTCGCCGCCCACGCCTCGGCTCTTTGGAACAGGAAGTCCACGGGGTCGACTCGCTTCGGGAGCTGCAGCGGGTCGGCCACCGCGATCCGCACCGCTTGGACCTCCTCGGTCCCTCGTAGCCACAGCCACGCCTCTGCCCAGAGCCCCGGGACCATCTCGTCGTCTTCCGCTCCGCCGATCGCGACGAACACCACAGCCGTCGGCGACTCGATCAGGTACATGCCTTGGTCCATCGTTCATTCCGCCTCGTTCGGGCGGCCTCCTACTGAAGCAAGGGGGCCAGGCGCGAGCCCGACCCCCTGACCTCGCCAGCGGTGGCGACTACTTCGCGGCGGCTGCCTTCGCGGGCTTCTTCGACGGCTTGCGCCCCGACCAGGCTCGGATGCCATCGAGCGGGACGATCTCGCCCAGGGCTTCACGCGCCTGCTCCAGGGCGGCGCGCTGCGCCTCGTCCTCGACGACGTTGAGCCCCTTGTCGATCGCGCTGATCGCCGCGCGCGCGGGCCTGTAGGCGGGCTGGTCCTTCACCCTCGCGATCTCGGCGCGGGCCAGCAGCGCGTCCTTGCGCGCGTCCAGCTCGGCCAGCATCTCTTCGGTGGTGCGGCGGGTGCGGGTAGTGGACTGGGTCATGACTAGTTCAGTTGGTTCTGGGCTTCTGCCCGGTGTTCGAGGCCGTCGCGTGACTCGGTGCCACACGCTCGACGACCTCGTGCTCTTCTTGCCGTCAGTCGCCTGTTCCGGCGCTGATCTCGATCGCCATCGACGTGCGCGCTGCCGCTTCGATCTCGGCGATCTGCAGCTGCACTCGCGTGACCCGCTCCGGCCAGACTTCGGCGCGCGCTTCGTGGACTCGTCCGCCGATGAAGCTCAGCGCGGCTTCGGCTGCCTGCGCCAGGTCTCGTCGCTCGGTGATCTGAGCGGCGCGTTGCAGCGACCGGATCGCGAGCAGGATCTCCCGCCCGCCGGGGTCACGCGCGATCGCGTCGCGGTCGGACACCAGGTCGGACCAGACCTCCTTCAACGCCAGGTAGCGGTCCACGTCGCCTTGCTGTTCGATCATCTGCTCGTCTCCGTGGCCGTCCGTGCGGCCAGTTCGTCGCTCGGTCGCCCGAGCTTCTTGATGGCGCCCCGCAGGTCGTCCACGCCAAGGTGCGTGTAGATCTGCGCGGTGAGCTTCGGGTCGCTGTGCCCCATGAGTCGCTGCGCGTGCGTCAGAGGGACGCCGGCGCGCTCCAGGCGCGTCGCGAAGGAGTGCCGCAGGCCGTGGATGACCATGTGGCGGCCCTGCCCGTCGGTGCGGTCGATCTGCGCGCGTTCGAGCACGCGGTCGAAGATCCGCATCGGGTTGTTCGTGGCGACGCTGAGGGCGCTGCCACGTGGGCTCAAGAGCACGCGGTCGGCGACGGTTGGGATGCGCCCGAGGAGTTGCTGGTGCTGGATGCGGAGGTCGCGCAGCTCCTGGGCCAGCGGGTCGGTCAGCGGGATCGCGCGCTCCTTCTTCGCCTTCGTGGTCTCGGCGCGAAGCACCAGCAGCTGGTCGGCGAAGCTCACGTCGCCCCAGGTGAGTTGGCGCGCCTCGCCCCACCGCGCTCCGGTGTCCAGGAGGAGCAGCCAGAGCGGTGTCTGCGGCACATGGGTGGTTCCGACGCGTCGAGCCTCCCGTTCGCAGCGCTCGTCGTCGGCGCGCGAGGCGGCCAGGAAGCGATCCACCTCGTCGTCCGACAACGCCCGGCGCCGATGGACCTGGTGGCCCTTCCCCTCGGGCAGCTTCTTCAGCCGCGCGATCGGGCTCTGAGCGATCACGCCCGCCTCCACCGCCCAGTTCAGCATCGCCTTCAGCGTCTCGCCGATCAGGTTCGCGGTGCGGTTGGAGCGCCCGTCCCGGATGGCCATCGCCCTGAGCCGGAGCACGTGGAGTGGGCGCAGGTCGCACACCCGACTCGGCTCCAGCGCTTCAAGGGTCCTGGCGAGGCGCGCGACCACGTTCTTCGTGTGGCCGGGCGAAGTCCGCGCTGCCAGGTCGGCGATGTACAGCTGCGTGAGCTCGCCGAGCTGCATCTGCTGGCCTTCGAGCGACCCGAGTCCGTCGAGCTCCATGTCGCGACGCCGGATCAGTTCCGCACGACGCCGTTCGGCCACGCGCTTGTCCGCGCCAAGGCTGTAGTGGTGCCGCTTGCCGTCCGCGTCGCGGTAGTCGAGCACGTAGCTCGTGCCGCGCTTGAAGAGCCTGCCCGGCCCCATCGCTCGTCCACGGGTCATCGCGCGACCCTCCGGCTGTCGAGCCAGTCGAGGACTTCCGCGCGCTCCCAGCGGATCACTCCGCCCAGTTCGAAGGGCTCGGGCAGGTCGCCCTTGGCCTTCCACTCGCGCACGGTCTTCTCGGTGACGCTCAGCAGGTGAGCGACGTCTTTGACCGTGAGGAGCGGTTCGAGTTGGGGCTGCGCGTCGCGTTGGTCCACGGACGCATAGAGGCTCGTTTCTGAGCCCGCAGCAAGGTGAACCTGCAGGTGTTCGGCGGCTTGTTGCAGAGCTACGGAGGCCGCCTGGAGGGACGTGGCGAGCGACCGGATCGGCTCGCCCACAGCCCCCGTGTGGCCACGAGTCGCGACGTCGTGCGCCACGTCCGCATCGACGGTCACCGGCTCGCCCGAGCGCACACGCTGCGACCCACGCGCCACGACGGCGTCGAGCTTCTCGCGCAGTTCGCTCACGAGTTCTCGCCCTCCCCAGCCCCGAGCAGAGCGGCCAGGACGGCCTCTTCGAGCGCCCGCTCCGTGGCCACGTCGAGCGGCTCGTAGTACGGGTGCTCCAGCCCACGGCGGTCACGGCGCGCGGGGAAGGACAGGCGGGTGTCGCCCGAGCGGGTGCGGCGGACCGTCAGCCCGTCGATCCGCAGGACCCCGGCCACGGTGCAGCTGACGTAGGCCAGCAGCCCCCGGTCCTGGTCCTGGCGGAGCGCAGCGGTGATCCGCACGTCGGTGACGAGCGGGGCGGTCACGAGGGGACCTCGGTGTCGTTCGCTAGCGCGGCGGGTGGGGTTGGGGGGGTGGGTGGGGTAGTTTCAGCCCACTCACACTCAATTTCCCCCTCCCCCTCTTCTTGTGCTCGGAGTAGTGAAGGAACCCCTCCTACCCCACCCGGGCGGCCATCATCAGCAATAGCGACCACCTCCTGGGGCTCAACGTCACCCGATTGGTGGTGGGGTTCGTGGTGGGGTACCGATTCGCCGGCATCGCGACTCCCACCAACCCCACCACCGTCGGGCAGCTCGACAAGCATCCACCGCACTACACCGCCAGTGCGTTCGGGCGGCTTTGCGAGCACCGTCGCTGCGCCTCCCGGGGTGCTTCGGCATCCCACCGCGGTCCCAGTCGGGCAAGGGCTGGGGCCGCACCTTTCACCTGGGGGCGCGGTCCGGCGTCCGCGACTGGCCGATGTGGCCGATGTGGACGGTATGGACGGTGTCGCGTCCACCTCCAGATTCGTGGGGCGAGCAGATCCACTCGTCAGCCCTGCGGACAGTCCCACGGCGAGCGACCCCGGAGGCCGCGACTGGCCGATGTGGACGGTATGGACGGTATGGACGGTGTCTCCTCCAGCTCCAGATTCGTGGGCCACCGATTCGCCAGTCACCCAGGGCCACCCGCCAGCGGTTCTGACGGTTGGGCTCGGATCCCGGACCCCCTCGAAGCTGGAGAGGGCCGTCGAGCGCGCGTCACCCAGCACTTCGCGACGAGGACAGCAGCACGTACTCCGCCCGCGTCGCCCCGTGGCTGGTAGCCTCCCTGGCATGGACGAGGGGATGAGGCTCGAACGAGCACTGAGTCACTACCTGCGCTCGATCTCCGTGCGCTGGGACGACGTCGAGGACCGGGGCATATACCCCTTCGATCTCCCCGTGATCCGGGAACTCAAGGAGATCAACTTCTCCCCCACGGTGACCTACATCGTCGGCGACAACGGCACTGGAAAGTCGACGCTACTCGAAGCGATCGCAGTAGCAGTCGGCTTCAACCCCGAGGGTGGTAGTCGGAACATGAACTTCTCGACTATCGAGACTCACTCTTCGCTGGCAACTCACTTGCACGCTATACGAGGCGCTACGCCCCGCGACGGCTACTTTCTGCGGGCCGAGTCCTTCTACAACGTGGCGAGCAAGATCGACGAGCTGGACGTCGATCCCCTGGACGTGCGGCTGAATGAACCGCTTCCGCCCCTGATCGACTCCTACGGCGGACGAAGCCTCCACAAGCAGAGCCACGGCGAGTCGTTCTGGGCACTCTTCACCGAAAGGTTCCGAGGGAACGGTCTCTACATCCTCGACGAGCCGGAGGCGGCGCTGTCCCCGACTCGACAACTGGCGTTCCTGCTGCGCATGCAGGATCTCGTGAAGGCTGGCTCACAGTTCCTGATCGCAACCCACGCCCCGATCGTCCTCTCCTACCCCGGCGCGCTGATCTATGAGCTTCGCGACGGTGAACTCCTCGAGACCGCCCTCGAAGACACGGAGACCTTCAACGTGACTCGATCCTTCCTGGCCAACCGCGAGGCTGCACTCGACGAGCTCCTCAACAAGGATGAGGACGCGGAGTAGTGCCCACCCCGTCTGCAGGGCTTGCCCGCATGATGGGTCTGACCTGCGCCCTCAGGCCTCCAACTCTGACCCCCCTCGGAATCTGACTCCGGCGGGCAACCGGCCATACCGTCCATACCGTCCACACCGTCCACCCGCTGGGAGGCCGACCGAAGCTCGAGCTACCCCGCCGATCGCCGGGACTCAGGCAACCCGGCTTCCCGACACCTCCAGCGGGGGTGGGTGAAGGGAGTGATGGCATCTCAGGTTCCTCCCATAGAAACTCCTCGTAGAGAGAGAACCTGGGGACCCTTCACTCCCTTCACCTCTCGCCGAGCTACGCCACCGCCGACCGCCTTCGAGGTGCCCTGTCCTGGTCGCGACCGGCGAGCCCACCCAGCGCGATCTGGACCCTCCGCGGCGCCCAGTGGCCCGCGCCTGGCCACTCACTCGGCAAGGGTCGCGCGGACACAGGCCCCCTCGGAAACTGAGGCAGGCGGGCAACCGTCCACACCGTCCACACCGTCCACACCGTCCAACGAGGCGCGCGCACGGCCGCTCCGCCTGGACGCTCCACCGGGCCGGTCAGGACGCGCCGGGGAGCCCTCCCGGAACGCGCCACAACGGCCCCTCACGCCGCGCCAGCCGAGCCCCCCCGGCAAGTTCCCAAAGTGCACTCCAAGTTCCCAAAAGTGCACTCTGAGTTCCCCGCCAAGTTCTACGGCATAACCCTCGGTTTCGCGACTCGACCCCGCTTCACAGCGCGTGAAGCGGGATCGAGCCCTAGCGGGAGGCCGATTTTGAAAACGCCCAAATCGGTGAACCAGCGGGGAACTTGGGGAGCGGCGCGGAGGCCGAAATCGGCCCCCAGGAGCGCCCGATCGGGGCCCCGTGTGGCCCTCGGTCAGGCCTCTCCCAGGTCGCATATCTACCGCAATGCCCCGTGTGAACATGCGACCGCCTCGGAGGGCGCGCCAGATGGCGTCACCGGACACGTACCTTCAACCAGCAGGCGCACGTGAAGCAGCGCCTGCCGCAAAACAGCCAAAATCTCAGCACAAATCGCTGCCTGAATGGCACGCGTGCAGTTCGGCACTAGCCGCCCCCTCAATACAACTCGAAAGAGGCGCCGCTACGGAATTAGCAAGATGCGCTCCCTGGAGCTTCCAGCCACCACCTCAGGAAGCTCGAAGACCGTCGCCCCCCCCCAGTCAAACTCACGATACTCCCCACTCCCTGGCGGCCACGTCCCGGAGGCAAGCAGTGAATGCGCCCCCTTCACTAGGGGGATGCACGCGATTGAGCCACTCACTCCAATCAGACCGCTTACAAGCCCTTGCCCCCGGTCATCCACAACCTCCCAGGCAATACCTTCATCCGACTCCGCAACGCCGGAAGAGTCAACGAACACCCAGGCCAATGGATCGAAAGGTATCTGCACAGACACTTCCTCAACTCCTATGTGCACCTCGCCTAGCTCGGCCACGCCAAGCCACTCCCGCCGACCTCGCCACCAATGCCCAAGCTCAACGCTCCAATGCCCCAAAGGAAGAGAAACGCAGCCCCCATCATCGTCAGTGTCGAGCAAGCCATCGAGTGTCACACTCCGAACATGGCCATCCCGGCTCACCAACCGAACATGCATCCCCTCAAGGCTAGCGGACACTCCAGCCTTGCCAAGCCAGCCCGCCACAATCGACAGGTCAACCTGAAGGGCTCCGAGCCGACATGGCGCGGCGATTCGCTCCGGCATCCACGGCCACGGTCTTGACTGAAGGGCGATCTCCCGCACGTCGTCACCTAACCCAAGCTCCACACCCAAGAGCGCCGCATCTGACGCCATTGCCACGGCTAGGAGATCGGAACCGCCATCACTTCCTGCTGCAGCAACCGCAACCCACTCGGGAAGCGCGCTGCCGGCTTCCCGCCCAAGGTCCCACGAAATGACAGGCCAAAGCCCTTCACCCATGGCCGAACCGAGACAGGCGGCACCATGCTCAACCAACACCCCGCCCACCAGGCAAGCTCGCACCTCGAGACTACCGTCCGGCGCGATAGCACTCACGCCTGAATCTCCTGGAAGACACCAACCGTCTCCAACCCCAAGGAGGACCGCACGCGCCTCTTCCCTCGGCATCATAACACGCCCCCTCCCCCCGTCATCAACCACAGAGCCCCTCTCAACAACAGCGCGGGCCAACGCATGCGCCGAGAGCGATAAGAGGCTCACCCCTCTCTCAACGTCAACAACAAGAAGCCGACCACCAGATGCAGAGCGCCCCTCACTGTCAACAAGCATAACGTCATTGCTGGCGGCAGCGCGCAGGACAACAGACACCTCCCCCCCAAGCGAACCATCTAGCCGCCGAATGACCGGCACACGCCCCTCGGCACCAAAGATGCAGAGGCGTCCCCGACCATCGCCACCGACTTTCAAGACGAAGACACCATGCCGGCGCTCGACCTCCCCCTCACTATCAGCGCCGTCAAGAGCAAGACACCACGCACCAGGTATGTCGCCCTCTTGATGGGCCCCCACAACCCGCACCTCAACGAAAGAGGACGCAGCGGCAGCTCTACCCACATCAACGCGCGCGTCGTGTTGTGAGTCTCCAACCAACTCAACAACCTCGCACTGCGCCTCAACCTCGACGCTCTCCTTCTCACCCGACAATGGGCGCGGACCCCCTCCGGACTCCCAGCAGCCAGCGAAGAGCAAGGCCATGCAAGTAGCCGCAGCCAACACACATCTATCCGAGGAGCGCATAAATCCACCCACGATGACACTCATTCACTCAGTACGACCAGAAGCCTACAAAGCAGCTGGACTGCCAACACGCCGGGACACATCCTAGCAGCAGAGGTTGGTGTACCAGTAGGTCTGTAGTTTCGATTCGACGCCCGTAGTCGCTCGCCTCCCGCGCAGTACCGTCGCACCTCGCGGCGGCGTTGCAGGAGCGCAGCGGCCACCCCGAGGGGTGGCCGCTGAAGGCGGCCCCGAGTTGTTCTGGTGTGGCGGGAGTCACGTCGTTTTCATGTGAGAACTCTAACCCTCTCACCTGACACCAACGATGTCCCACCACGACTCCGACGCTACCACGATCTCCGCTGCTCTGGAACTGCTGACCGCTCACGGCTTCGACGACCTGGCTCGCCCTCTCGAGATGCTCTTGAACGCCGCCATGCGCCTGGAACGCAGCGCCTACCTGGGCGCCGGACCCTTCGAGCGATCGGACGATCGCCGTGGCTATGCCAACGGCTTCAAGCCGAAGACCGTCGCGTCGCGCCTCGGCGAGCTGAACCTGTCGATCCCGAAGACCCGCGACGTGCGGGACGGAGTCGAGCCCTTCTATCCGAAGGCGCTCGAGCGCGGCGAACGCTCCGAGCAGGCGCTGCGGCTCGCTCTGGCCGAGATGTACGTGCAAGGCGTCTCGACGCGCAAGGTGAAGGCGATCACGGAAGAGCTGTGCGGCATGTCGATCAGCTCGTCGCAGGTCTCGCGGCTGGCGGCGGAGCTGGACGACGAGCTCGATGCCTGGCGCCAGCGCCCGCTGGGCGCCGTGCGCTACCTCGTGCTCGATGCGACGTACGTCAAGGTGCGACACGCTGGCAGCGTCATGGACTGCGCGATCCTGGTCGCGGCAGGCGTGCGCGAGGACGGCAAGCGTGCAGTGCTCGGGGTGAGCGTGTCGCTGTCGGAGGCAGAGGTGCACTGGCGCGGCTTCCTCGAGAGCCTGCTGGAGCGCGGGATGCACGGCGTCGAACTGGTGACGACCGACGACCACAAGGGGCTGCGAGCGGCGCTGCGCGCCGTGCTGCCGTCGGTCATGTGGCAGCGCTGCCAGGTCCATCTGCAGCGCAACGCTGCGGCCCATGTCCCGAAGGTGGAGATGCGCGGCCCGGTCGCGAGCCGCTTGCGCTCGATCTTCAACGCGCCGAGTCGCGTGCATGCGGAGCAACTGCTGCGTGAGGCGGCCGCGGAGTACGCCGAGACTGCGCCGAAGCTGGCCGCCTGGATCGAGGAGAACGTCCGCGAAGGACTGAACGTCTTCGGGCTGCCGGAGCACCACCGCCGCCGGCTGCGGAGCTCGAACATGCTCGAGCGACTGAACCGCGAGATCAAGCGGCGCACACGCGTCGCCTCCCTCTTCCCGAACGAGGCCAGCGCGCTGCGCCTCGTCACCGCTGTCCTGGCCGAAGTCTCCGAAGAGTGGGAGACCGGCCGGGTCTATCTCTCCATGGACGCGACCTGATCGACGCTGCACCCGAATTTACAGACCAATGGTGGCGCTACCCAGCAGAGGGGAAGTCCCTGCAACACAAGAGACCACCGTCCGAAGACCAGAAGATCACTCGTCCTCCCCGGAGCCCTCACTCCCAGGCGCCTCCTTAACTGCGGGCGACGCCGTAGCCTCAATACTTCCATGCCTCTTGCTCGACCCGTTATCCACAGTCACTCCCTCTGCGCTAACTTCAACGTACTTCCGGTATCCGAAGACCCTGACGGACCCTGCTGCCTCCTGGTATCGCCCTCCATGATTGCCTCCATATTTGCCAAGACTATGGCAACCAACCAGGTAGATACGCCCCCCCTCGATCATGTGCCCAGCAACATCACCGATCGCGGACGATGGAAGGTACTTTTGATTGACATTCGCCCCTTTAAGCGGATCACCGTGATCGATGACACATACGACTTCAACAGTCCCCGTCGTTGTGTAATGAGGTGATTGAACCGACGCCAGCTTCGGGTTGCGTGCTGCGTGGCGCCGCCAAGCCATCTCTTCTTGCATCCGCCGGATTTTAAGCTCGGATCTGATTTTGCCTACAGCCTCAGCAACTTCATCGGGCCCACTGACCTCAACCTGATGATCGGTAGCCGCCTCCGCAAGCTCGACACCTTCCGCTGGTGTTGACGGAGATGTAACCCCAACACTGTCAAGCCCAAAAGCATCGGCGTGGCCCCATGGATCAGCTTTGAATGCCGAGTACCCGCCACCTTGACCATGCCGCCACATCCCCGACGGGTCCACCGTCGTGAACTCCCCGCTCAGCGGATCGTACTGACGATGCCTGAAGTGGAACCAACCAGTATCCTCGTCGTAGCGGCGCCCTTGGAAGCTGTAGGGGTTCCCGACCGTTGACACCGCGCCCTGCGCCGTCACGCCACTGCCACCGATGTTCGGCGTGAAGACCGTCGGCTGGCCCAGCATCGAGTACGTGTAGTACTCCTCGACGTCTTCGCTGTCATTGGTGATGGCTCCGACGAACCCCTGCGAGTTGCAGTGGTACCAGTAGTCTTCGTGACCACCCTGGCCGTCGAACACACGCATCTGCAGATGCTCGTCCATCCGGGGACCCGTGACGAACTGGCGATACGGATCACCGGTGTGGCGGAGATTCTTCTCCTCCACCACCTGCCAGCCTCCTGCGTAGACCAGCTGCTTGGAGACCCCGGAGACCTCGTCCTTCTCGACAATCCGCCGCCCGATCGCGTCGTACACATACGAGACGATCCGCGTGCCTCCGTTGGACGGACGCGCCGTCCAGACGGTGATCAGGCGCCCGTCAGGTCCGTACTGGAAGTACTTGCCGCTTCCGTCCTCAAGCAGGTTGCCGAGCTTGTCGTAGACCCGTGCGCCGCCAGCGAATGAGCTGTACTGGTTGAGCTCGCTCGAGGCGCTGTCGACTTCCGGCATGAGGTCCGTCGTGCCCTCGACGAGTGCGGTGAACTTATCCACCCCGTCGAGAGACGCTGCCGTGGTCACCCCAGGTGCTGCCACGGAGGCATAGTCTCGGACGAACTCCGTCATCCGATACTGCGAGTCGTGACGGTAAGTGTCTTCGAGCCCGAAGTGCTCGCGCACCTCTCCGTCACGGCGCCCAGTCCCCACTCCTGCTGGCCCGTTGTAGCTCGACTGGTAGCCAGTGATGAGAGAGGGCGAGGAGCCGTTGTTGGCCATCCAGCGCCAGTTAACTGGCCGACCGTTCGCGTCGTAGCCAGCGTCCAGGGCGCCATTGCTCGACTCCTTGGTGGAATCACCAGCGGTGTTGCGCAGATCAAGCACTGCGCCTGCGCCACTCGAGTCGTAGAAGTACTCCAAGCGCGCAAGGCGTCCAGCACCGACGTAGTCGTAGCTCGCGATCGCCCCAGTGCCGTCACTGATGGTGGCGACTCGATCGAGCGCGTCATGCGTGTAGGTCAGCGTGCGCGCCGACTCGGTGGCGTTCTTCGGGTAGCGAAGGCTCGTCATTCGCGATGCACCCTGGTAGTGCATCTGCGCAATCTCTACGTGATTCGCTCCGTTGTACGGGGCCGTGTCGATCCGTTGCTTCTCGGTGATCTTGCGACCGAGCGAGTCAAGCCAGTGATCGACGTACACGTCATCCCAAACGGTGCCTCCGTTGTGGTCGCACTGACCCCAGAGGCGATCGAGCCCGTCCCACGCGAAACGGCGGTTGAAGTTCGTCCCGCCCGGCCCCGGGCCGAATAGCCCAGGGATCCCTACCGTCGAGTCAACTGCCGGATCCGAGTACGGGCCCTCGAACCTCATGAAGCGCGTCCGTCCGCGAGGGTCAACGTCGAAGTGACAGGTGACTCCCTGCTGAGACACGTGCGTCACAAGCTCGCCGTCCGCGTTGTACGTCCAACTCTCCGACTCGCCGTTGGCGTAGTTGATCGCCGTCATGCGACTGAGCGCGTCGTAGACGTACTCCGTGGTCCTCGGCGTCGACGTCGGGCTCGCACTCGCAGTGTCGAGGGCTCCATCATCCGTCTGCTTGATCAGTCGGTGCAAGGAGTCGTACTCACGAACCAGCGTGATGACTCCATCGCCGCCGCCTTGCCCGACATCGACGTTCGAGGCGTTGGCCCCAACGGCACCACTCAGCCCGGTCGTCGGAATCGAAGAAAGGAACCGAAGCTCGTGGGTCTGCCGACCAAAGGCGTCGTATCGGTACTCCGTGTCGTTCGCCAGCGCGTCGCGAACGCGCGTGACGCGCCCTCGTGCGTCGTAGAAGTACTCCGTGACCTCGCCATTTGGCGCCGACACAGTCTTGAGGCGGTTCAGACCGTCGTACGTGGCAACCGACGATGTAAACGCAGGCTCGGAAATCGAAGCGAGCGTAGACTCTTCTATGGAAACAGTACTAAGGACGTTCCCGCTGACATCGTAGTAGTACTGCGTGGACGAGAGCAACGGATCCGTCACCACGTCTACTCGCGCTGCACTGTCGTAGCTAATGGACGTTACATCACCATCGGCATCAACTGTGCCCACGGCCTGTGAGCGTCGATTGTACTCAGTAGCCTTGTAAACCCAATCACCGACGAGACCGCCAGCCGGATAGTCAACCGCACCGGGATCTCCAGCAGTGTGTGAGTAGCCCGCGCCGCTGGCGTCACGGTAATAGAATAGCTTAGCTCCGCAGACAATCGGCCGCGCCCTCTCATCATAGAAGCAAGCAGAGCGTGACAAGAGCGTCTCCGTGAGAACGAAGTCCTCCACAGTTCCGTACACGCGGACCTCTTCGACGAGCCCAGCGCGGTCGAGATCTACCTCCGTCCGTGTCCCTACACGGTCGCGAGTCTCGACGAGCCGTCCCCAGCCGTCATAGATGTTCTCGATGTAGTCGCCTTCCCAACCGGCCACTGCGCTGACCAGTAGATGCTGGGGCGAGTCAGGGTGATCATCTGCATCGATGATCGCGGTGACGTTTCCGAGACCGTCCACCAGGTAGCGAGTTTCGGCCTGGGCACCGCCAATCGCGCCGGACTCCACCGACACGATCAGGTTGCGCGCGTCGTACGTGTAGCTTGTTACCGTTTCCTCTGCCTCTCCAACTGCGAAGGTGGCCGACGAAAGCAGTTCATCACCGTTGTAGACGTACTCATTCCGGATCTCGTCGGGGTTGCCGAAGTTGATCCTCTCGATGATCAGCTGGTCAAGCAGACTGTACTCGTAAACGTGCGCGACGAAGTCTGCCGGCGTGGACGTCGGATCCACTGGATCATGATCGAGGACTTCTTCAACGTGCAGGTTCCCATTAGCATCATAGGCCCTGCGAAACCCAGTGGCGACGCCGCCGACCACGGTCACCGAAGAAGTGATCTGGTCCGTGAGATTGCTACCGATGACAGTCCCCGTCCCGTTGGGCGCGGTGATGAGCGAAGGAATGGCGTGGTTGCCACCACCATTCGCATACTGAAACTGGGTTGTCGCCTCGATGCCGCCGACATCAACTACGACTTTCTTGAGGAACCCGCCAGTCGTCTCCGCAGCCATGCTGGGGTCACCGAAGGCCCCCTGATCGGCTGGATCCCCCGCGCCGAAGTACTCCCAGTGGGTAACCAGGCCCTCGGGGTCCGTGTGCGCCACCCTCTGACCGAACTTGTTGTATTCGAACACCTCGACAGCCAACTGCGCTGAACCCTCAGCAAGAACCGAGCTCGTGAGGTCGAGGGGCTTGACTTCTGGGTAGTCGATACGAGTGACTTGGCCGCAGGGCTGGTAGTCCGGAGCTGGGTTGGGGACCGGCGCTGTGGTATCGACGCCACTGTCCTCGAGCAACTGAATGAAGGCCGTCGCACCGGCCAGGTCGAACGTCAAGTTCAGCCGCTCGTAGAACGCGAGGTAGGCGTCCGCGTAGTCCTCCATATAGTCGTACGAGAACCACGTTGTGTATTCGAGCTCCGTGGGAGTTAGCGCGACGGACGTCGTCGGCGTTGCACTCAACCCCCTAGGGTCGACTACCGCGAGGACGTGGTTGAAGATGGGCTCGTAGAGCTTCTTGGTCGCAAGAGCGCCAAGACCGGTGGGATCGGGGGCGCTAGCCTCCGGGAGGATCACCACAACCTGCGCGTTGCCCTGGCTCCTTCGCCCCACAGTCGGAGGCGGGTACTGGACGTTTCTGGACATGCCCCCCGGCATTGTTTCAATTGTAATGAGCTGATCATCGTTGTACTCGTACTGCCGCGCCCATGCGATTGGATCGCTAGGGCGCGCCTTCGGCGTGGGAGAGAGGATTTGCTCCAGCAACACCTGCCCATAACGGTTCATCTGGAACACAGTCTCGGTTCCATTCTTGTCCGTTACGATGGTCTGAATGGCCTCATCATTCACGCCGCCTGCAAACGCGGCACTGCCAACTGCGAGCAGTTCAGAGCCCGCGGAATACTGGTAGGCATATGAAGCGGCTCCAACCTTGTGCTGAAGGACAAACCCTTCGCAGGTCGGGTCGCTACTATCACAGTATATCCACTCCAAGCGCGTAGGCCCCGGCGTCGACCCAACGTTCTGATTCGGATAGGTGGCGCTGACGAGTGCGTTGTCGAGCCAAGGCTGACCTGTGTACTGAAGAGGAGCGACGTACTCGTAGGTGATCGTCGGGCGCCCGCTGAACGGAGTTACCGACGTAACTGCTGCGGGCGTCACGTTCGGCAGCTTGACCTCGGCGAGGTTTCCGGTTCCGCCGTGGTACGCGTAGTCAACAGCCAGCCTGACTGAGGGCGTCGCGCCTCCAAGGGTTCCTGTCAGCTCGCGGATGGTCTTGAGGCGCGGAGTTGAGTCGTAGACTAGCTCGAAGATGCGGCCGAACGAGTCCACGACCTGCGCGACATGCCCAGCGCCGTTCAGGGTGAACTGAATCCGGTTTCCAGCAGGAGACACGGTTCCGGACATGTAGCCCTCAACACCCAGGAAGGTACTGCCAGAACTCACTTCCATCACACCCTCAAAGAGCTGCATGGCGCCCCCTTTCAGCCATAGCTCGAGCACGGAGGGGATAGGAGGCACTGCGCTCGGGTTGCCGGGCCTGTAGAGCCCGGTCAAGAAGCGACCCGATCCCCCTTCATACCGGTGCGACAGGCCGTCAGCTGAGATTCCCTTGTAGACAAGAGCGTCAGAGCGCCCGAAGCCTTCAAGGAGCAGGGAGCCTGTGGGGAGGCCGGCCGTCCCCGCACCCGGGTGAGGCTTGACAGACTGGTGGAGCGAGAATGCCCACGCCGGCCCGAGCACTGAGTCCGGGTTGTCGCGGCGTGTCGTGTGGCGACGCTGGAACACCAAGGTCGACCCGGGGTCGCGGCCTGGCACGACGAGGTCGACTTCGGTGAGTACCTCCTGCCCCGAGTGGAGGAGAATCTTGTGGTTCGTGCCGTTGTCGTTCGTGAGTGGGCCGCGCCCATCCCCCTCACCTTCATCGCAACATCCCGAGGAAATGCCGTTAACGTAGAGCGAGGAGTTGATCGAGAACGAGCTGTTCACCGACGCCGATCCTACTGCGTTCTGCGGCGGGAGTTCCGGGACGAGCTGCGCGTCGTCGATGAGACTGCCCCCAGTCTTCGTTTGCTTCAGGAGCGGCGCGGCAGTCGCGTCTGAAGCTAGGGCGAGCAAGACGTAAACGGCAATGGCGAGCCATGCCGGGATGGCGGCGAGCTTCATATGGGCGAGTAAGGCAAGGTAGGTGCGGATCCGATCGAACTGCTCTCTCGGGCGTGAAGGTCCTTGGCGGTCGACGGCGACGGGAGGCTTGTCCCGGCTTCGCTAGTTGGTATTCCTTGCTAGCCATCTGTCTAGCTCGGGCAACGAGTTGTCCCGTTCTTGGGCGCCGCCACACCGCGCCTGAACCTGGGTACCAGCGTTGCGGTTCTGTAATCAGCGTGGAGCTGGCTGGTTTGGCGCTCCGGCTTGTCGGCCTGGTTGGGGATCCGCCATGCTTCACCCGCGGGGGCAGAGGTCTGTCCCATGCGCCGCTCTCCCCCACCGAGATTGGGCTCCTCGACTCCTTCCTCACCTTCCGCGAACTCGCGCAGTGGGAGTGGCTGGATACCGAGAACATCTTCGGTATCGAAGACCCGAGCTCTGGCCAGGTGAACTGGGCCACCGTGATGGGCGCGGGCGGAGGGCTCTTCGGACTGGGGCTCTACCTGGGCGAGCGCGGGCACCACCTCTTGCGGCGCGTCGAGTCGGGCGAGGCCGACTACAAGGACGTTGACTACGGGGAGGACGCGTTGCTGGTCACGGCGTCCGACTGGATCGAGGTGGACCAGGCGTCGGTCGAGCGCTGGCGCGGTTTGGCCCGAGTTCCGTGAGGACGCGGCGGTGCCGTGCCTGGAGAGACACACTTTCGGGCGGATCCCGCAGGCGGTGGACGAGCGCAAGATGGCCGTGCTCGCGCACGCGCTGCGTCAGGTCGTCCAGGTGGCCGAGCGGGTGCGCGACGGGGAGGCCGAGCTGGATCGCGCCGGAGACGGCCCGTGGCTCGTGCGGCGGTGGAGCGAAGGAGAGGCTGTGGTTCGGCGCGAGGCGTCGCCAGCCGAGCCGGTGGGCGCGCGGGCCGAGATCAGCGAGGCGGACGCAGAGGCGCTCAGGAGCGAATTGGGGAGCGACGGCTCGACCGTCGAGCTCGACCTGTTCCCCACCAACTCGGTGATCCAGGACGAGGCCGATGGAGAGCCGTGGATGGCCGCGTGCCTGCTCGAGGTAGACCCGGCGAGCGGCATGGTCCTGGCGGTCGAGCTGGGGCGCGGGTCGGAGCGGGAGCCCTGGGCGCTCGAATACCTGGTCGGCGCGTGGCGCGAGCGGGGCGGGATCCCCGGTCGCGTCGTGGTGCGTGAGCGGACGGCGGAGTTGCTCGGCGACGCGCTCGTGCAGCTCGGCATCGAGGTGTCGGTCAGCGACCGACTGCCGATGCCGGAGCCGGCGAGGGATGGGCTCCTGGCCCGGCTGGATCGGTCCTGACCCGCTCGCCCGGCGTCCCCTGCTCCCACGGGCCGTCGAGGCTCGTGTTGCAACCTCGGCGCCGGAAGTCACGGGCACAAACGGACACGAACGGGCATCGACGGCGCTCGGGGACGGGCACGAACGGTCACAAACCGGCACGAACGGGCATGAAGTGCGCCGGGCGGGCCCGCTTCCCAAGCTGAATGTCGCGGGTTCGAGTCCCGTCTCCCGCTCCACCTTTGGGGGCCAGTTGGGCGGCACGGGGAGGGTGGATGGCGGCAAGTGGCCGTTTCGGCGGGGTGGCGAGGCGCGGGGTGTAGCGCTTTTGTAGCTGCGTTGGGTGGGCGGGACCCCCAGTGGCCGCGGCGAGGTCGAGCGCGCCCGACTCCGGTCGCCTTGAGACCCGACGGCCTTGCGGACTCCACCTCCGACATGAGCCTCGGCAGGACAAGCCGCGATTGCTAGGTTCGTGCCCATCCAAACCGTCACCAGCTCGCACCTGGAGGGAGATCAAATCGCATGGGAAGACGTAGAGGGTTCTTCGCGGAACTACAGCATCAGGCCAAGCTCGCTCAACGAGATAGGGCGCGCCAGGAACGAGAAGCCGACCGCCGGTACCGCACCGCGGTCCGAGAGGCTGAACGCCAGCACCGAGAAGAGGAGCGAGCCTTCGCGCAGATGGCACGCGCCGACGCTGCCGATCGCAAGCGGCAGGAGAAGCGCGCCAAGGAGGCCCACGTCTTCGCAATGGAGGCGGAAGTCGAGCGACTGAACGCTGAAGCCGATTCAGTCGGGGAGGAACTGGAGTCCATCCTCGCGGCAACGCTTGACGTCGACGACTACGTCGATCTCGAGAGCCTGCGCATCCCGCAGAATCCCCCGCCCTACCCGAGCCCCGAACTGGCTCCGTTCGACCCTGGCCCGCCAATCCCAGCCCCGCCAGCACCGCCGCAGCTGAGCCTCCCACCAGCCCCCACGGGACTCGGCGGACTCCTGGGTCGCGGCAAGTACAAGCGCGCCTGCGAGCTCGCCAAGAGTGAGCACGAGGAGCGCATGAGGCTGTGGGAGCGCCATTGCCAAGATCTCGACGCCCAACTCACCCAGCGGACACAACTCGTCCAAGCCGCCTACGTCGCTCAGGCTACGGAGAACAACAGGCAGCTTGATACTTTGATCAACAACCTTGCGTACGGTGTCCCGGAGGCTGTTGACGAGTACGTCTCCATTGTTCTGGCCAACTCCGTGTATCCCGACTGCTTGGACGTCGGGCACGAATTCTCGTTCGATCCAGTCACGGCAGAGCTGAAGCTGGCCGTGATGATCTCACCGCCGGACACAGTTCCGAACCGGGCTGCCTACAAGTACACGAAGTCCAAGGACGAGATCACGTCGAAGGAGCTCACTGTTAAGGTAAAGAAGGAGCGCTACGCGAGCATCGTCCACCAGGTTGCATTGCGTTCCCTTCACGAGGTCTTCGAGGCCGATCGACGCGGCCTCATCAAGTCGATCTCGCTCGAGGTCGTGACGGAGACCATCGACCCCGCGACGGGCAATGATGTACGCATCCCTTTCGTCGCAGTCGCTACAGCCCGCGACCCATTCGAGGACCTGAATCTCGCCCGAGTCACGCCTGACGCGTCACTGAGCCATCTCGGGGCCAGCATCTCGAAGAATCCGCACGACCTCGTCCCCGCCGACACATCCGGAATCCGTCGCGCATGACGGCTCCCAACGACCTGGTCTTCAACCCACCCCCTGGATGGCCCGTACCTCCGGAGGGCTGGCGGCCACCCGCTGGCTGGCAACCTGACCCCACTTGGCCTCCGGCCCCGGAGGGCTGGCAGCTCTGGGTGCGTGCAGATGGCATCAGCGCGACCCCAGGGGGCCAGCCGTATCGAGAGCAGGAACCTCCTGGATCATCGAACTGCGAAAGCAGCCAACTCGGCGAACCGCCTCATGCGAGAGTCGCACTCCTCGAAGCTGAGTTGGTCGCACTTCGAGTCCGCCTTGAATCCTCCAGCTCGGGAGAGGAGCTCGCCCCCATCAGCGACGAGCATGTCCTCCAGGCGGTCGGCATCTACCGCTACCACCATCCCCTAGAGCACGCATCCGCCTATAGGAGCCGCCTCCAGGAGCTGACGGGACAGATCGCCGAGTCCGTCAAGCTCGGCACCGCAATCGAGTGTTCTTCGAACTTCACCTACGACAACTCGCTTGCGAAAGGTCGGAAGATGACACGCGACTTGGGGAAGCTGATGCTCCGCGCCTACAACGCCGAGGTCGAGAACAGCCTCCGCTCGATGCGCGCGGGCAACGTCGAGACTGCGAAGAAGCGCATCGAGAAGTCCCGCGATTCGATCGCGAAGCTCGGCGCGATGATGGAGATGCACATCAGCAACCAGTTCCACGCCCTCCGCATAGAGGAGATCGAGCTCACCGCCGACTTCCTCATGAAGAAGCAGGAGGAGAAGGAAGCTGCTCGCGAGGAGCGTGCACGCATCCGCGAGGAGAAGCGAGTCGCAGCCGAACTCGCGGCCGAGCGCGAGCGTCTCGACAAGGAGCGCGCCCACATCGACAACGCGCTAGCATCACTACGGGCCAACGGCCAGGACGATTCAGAACTCGCAGAGCGCTTGCTCGCCATCGACGCTGCGATCGAGCAGAACGACTTCCGAGCGGCCAACATCCGAGCAGGATACGTGTACGTCATCTCCAACCGGGGCGCGTTCGGCGAAGGCGTCGTCAAGATCGGCCTCACCAGACGCTTGACCCCCTCGGAGCGTGTCAGCGAGCTCAGTGGCGCTTCCGTACCATTCACCTTCGACACCCACTGCCTGTTCTTCTCCGAAGACGCGGTGACACTCGAAGCAGATCTTCACCGACACTTCGCCGACCGCCGCCTCAACAGCGTCAACCAACGCAAGGAGTTCTTCTTTGCCACTCCTACCGAAGTGCGCGATGCGTTGGAAAGCAAGCTCGGCGCACTCCTGGAGTTCACCGAGAATAGCGACGCCACCGAGTACCATCAGAGCGTCGGATCCTGGCCCAAGACCCCCTAGACACCATCGTCATGCTCCTTCGCGATCGACCCTCGGCCCTTGCATCGGGTCTCGCCGCCGCCCTCCTGTCCGCGTGTGCGACCGTCCCCTCGAACCTCGACCTCCCAGCTCCGACGGTCGTCCACGACGTTCGCGTAGAGGTCACCGGAGTTCTGCGCCATGGTGGCATCGGCGGTGGCGTCGCCGGGTTCCGAGGCGTCGCCACGAACCTCGGCGAGGAGACTCTGAGCTTCTGCACGGTCACCTTCGAGTTGCTCGACCCGACCGGGGCGAAGATCGGCAACGCGATGGCGACCACTCAGCACCTCGCGCCGGGCGTGCTGTGGAAGTTCGATGCCTACAACGCAGGGACTATCCGCACGACCCTTGACCGCGTGACGATCGCCGACGTGCAGACGGACAAGAGCCTCTTCGCGGGCATGTCCACGAACGGGGGGTTCGACCCGAGCGCGCTGCGCGAGTTGAAGCCAGGAGAGACGACCCTCGCCCAGGCGATCGACACCCTTGGCGCAGAGCCGATGGCGAAGAACTACGGTGCCGACGGCTCCATCACTGCGGTGTGGAGCAGGACCTCGATGAAGAGCGGCAAGTTCCAGAGCAAGCAGGCCACTGTGCTCTTCGACTCGAACGAGCGGATGGTCCGGATCCTCAGCGAGACGAGTACGGGATCGTGAGTGCGATGGACAAGAGCGACTACCAAGCCGCGTGGCTCCATGCGATGAGCAACGGCGCCCTGCTCACACCGAAGCACGACCCTGCGTCCGTTCCGTTCCCGTTTGCTGGCGTTGAGCCTCTCCGCCCCGATCGCCTGACCTGATCATCCATCGCCTCTTCAATCACCGGGGGTACTGAGTGCGCGCTGGACGGCTCGGACCGTCGTGCTTGCGAGATCAGGGCGCTACCACGTTGGGGAGCTCCGCTGGGCGTGCGCGTCGATCACCAGGCAGGTGGGCGTCGCCACGGATCGAGGCGAGTCAGCCCGCCTCGCCCATCGCCTGGACCGCCACATCCTCCGCGTACCCCTGCGCTTCATCGACCGCGCCTTCGAGGTCGTGCCAGCGCGTCGTGGCCTCGATGCGCTCGACCAGCGTAGGCGCGTCGATCGCTAGGCCGAGCAGGGTGACGGCGAGCCCGTGCCGCGAGTCGTCGTCGGGCGTGGGGCGTCGCTCGCGACAGTTCAGCTCTTTCCCAGCTGCGGCGGCCCTCCCCATCGCCCACGCCTCGGCTCGCTCGAGGGGGAAGCCCACGGGCTGTATCGTCGCTTCTTCCAAGCTCTCTGACTCCCCACATTCGCACCACACCCTCCAGACTCTAACGCCGCGGCTCATCCCCCAAAGGGGCGATAGTTGCTGAGCGGACCTTCGCGCCCTTCAATCCAATCCATCGCTCGCACGATACGACGCCGGCACTCGGGGGAGTAGGCGAGAGTCGCTCGTTGCACCTGGCGACTCGCTTTCGCCGACAGCCTCCTCAATGGCGCGAACGCCCGCTCAAAGAACTTCGGATCTCGCTCGAACCTTCCGCACTCCGAGCGCGGACAAAGAGGTTCAAACTTTCGGTCGACCTCAATGGCGCGCAGGAACCCTGGGGCGCCGCCCTTCGAGAAGCGTCGATCTCTCGCTGGCCAGGAATCATGCCAGTAGAGGAGCATCGGACCAGTACAGCTTGCGCAGAGATGGGGCACTGCTATAAGGCCACCGCTCGGCTTGGGCTGCCGCGAGAACTCACCGATCTGCCGCATGGCCTTCTCGTATCGTGCGACACGATGCATACAGGGCGAGCAGACGCTCTCCGCCCCCCTGTCCCGCACTGGCCTCCAAATCAGAGAGTCTTGTAGAATGTCCTCGGCCCTCAGCTCGTAGAAAGGCACCTCCAGCGCAGCTGCTTTGCCCTCGTCAACTCTGTGGGTGCAAAGAACCTCCACACCACCGATGAGCGCGAATCCCTCGAAGAGTCCGACGTCGAGAACGAAACCACTTGGCAACCGACACTCAACCTTCGCGTCACGGACAGTCACAGGGAGCTCTTGCTCCATTACACCAGCACATACGGGGCAACTCCGGATGACCCGCGGCCTACTGGACCTCCCTCGCGACTCCCGCACGGCTTGGGCGATGAGGTGCTTCGCCACATAGTGCAAGTAGGTTTCCCCAGAGTGTTGATCCTCTGGGTGGTGAGCAAAGTGCGGCCGCAACACATCCCCTCGCTTTAGGACAAGAGGCTTGTGGCACTCAGGGCAAGTGTACGCCTCATCCCTCGGCGCATCCTCAGCAGGGAGGACTCGACCATTGCCGTCAATTGCATAGGAGAACTGAACTTCCCGTTTCGTCACTTGCTGGGTCTCGGCGCACTTGCGTCCACACTGGTACCGTTGCGTTCGCGGTTGCTGGCCCGAGCCTCTCCCCGGCCCCGATCGTCTGCTCTGATCATCCATCGCTCCCTTGATCACCCAGTCTGCTGACTGACGCGCGCCAGCCCACTCGGACGGTCGCGCTTGCGAGGCACTGAGTCTAGGGCAGTATGCGCGATCCGGAGTCGCCCCACTCAGCCCGCCTCGCCCATCGCCAGTACCGCCACATCCTCCGCGTACGCCTGCGCTTCGTCGACCGCGCCTTCGATGTCGTGCCAGCGCGTCGTCGCCTCGATTCGCTCCACCAGCCGGGGCGCGTCGATCGCAAGCTCGAGCAGGGTCGCGACGAGCCCGCTCGGCCCGTCCTCGTCGACCACCGGACGGCACACGCTGCGGTCGAGTACCCGTCCGGCGGCTGCCGCCTGATTCGCCGCCCACGCCTCGGCCCGCTCGAGCAGGAACCCCACGGTGTCGACGTGCTTCGGCAGCAGCAGCGGGTCGGCCACGGCGATCCGCACCGCCTCGACCTCCTCGGTCCCGCGCAGCCAAGCTTCGGCTCACAAGGGTAGGAACTCAGCCCCCGGGTCCTTGCGGCGTCCGATGCACGCTTGCGGTGCCGTGGCAGCCAAGAGCTAGCGCCTCCGTAGCGCGCGAGGCTTGAAGCGACCAGCGCAGTCGAGGCAGACCCAAGTGTGATGAGTCGTTGCATTACCCATGCCGAACAGTCCGAACAACAGGCCGAGAGGACCAAGCATCAGGCAGCCGCAGCAGCCCTTCCCAGAGCCGTAGCCAGTGGTCTCTGTCTCGGCGACGACTTGAAGCCGACTGCTGCTGCATCGCGGGCACTGCATGTTTTGCTGCTTGACTGATGTATTGTCTTCTCGATGCCTTTCACTAGGACTCCCTTGAACTCCGACGCGATCGGCGACTAGCCATCCGGTCGTCTAGCAGAATGCACTTCGTAGACGGACCAGCACAATCCCGGCAGAACAAGCATGATCGCCAGTGGAGCGGAGACCTCCAGCACCGCAAACACAACCCAGGCGATAACGCTCATCACGGCAACAAGGCCCCCCCCGGGCGATGCGGGTCCCGTTCCGCTTGCGGCTGCTAGCCAAGCGGCATTCGCGCGCGGATCGCCATGCGTGATCGTCCATGTGACAAGCTAGACGTAGCCGTGAGCCGACCACGGCGCTCCGGCGGCGAGAGCCGCATCGAAGACTCGCTGGTGCGCGTCGCCCATCAATGAGACGCAGCACTCCCAGATTGCCCCTAGCTCGGATGGAGAAGACGCGACCTGCTCCCAATCCTGTGACGGGAAGGCGATGCCCGCCATTTCGAAGCGTGGCCCGTCGCCATCGAGGTTGAGAGTCACTGTCTTGCCGTGAGCCAACTGATCGCGGCACTCGAACAGCCTGATGAGCTGCACAACGCGATCATCACTCTCGTCGATGCCAGCCCACTCCAGGTAAGCACTCCTCTTGCTCACCTGTGTCCGGTACTTCGTCCTCTCAACATCGTTCCAATCCGGCTCCCGACTCAGTCCGACGTGATTCATGTGGGCTTCGACGGCGAAAGCAAGCAGCAAGATCGTGTGTATTCGCATGAAGAACGTACCTTCTTCTTCCTCTTGAGCTCGCTTCACCTCCAGTTCCGCGGCTCGGAGCAAGATGCGGTATGTCTTGACCTCTCGTTCCATGCCACCAGGGTATCGCGGCGGGCCCCCATCAGCCTTGGCTGAGGGCAATCGCGGCGACAACTTCCTCGACCACCCCCTGCGCCTCCTCCGCCGCGTCTTCCAGCTGGCCCCCCTGGGAGTTGGTCTCGATCCGCTCGACGAGCCGGGGATGTGCCGACGGCAGAGCCGCGCAGGGTCGGGACGAGTCACCCCCCCTCACCCATCCCCAGGACCGCCACCTCCTCCGCGTAGGCCTGCGCCTCATCGACCGCGCCTTCCAGGTCGTGCCAGCGCGTCGTCGCTTCGATCCGCTCGACCAGCCTCGGCGCGTCGACCGCGAGCCCGACCAGCGTCGCGACCAGCCCATGCGGCCCCTCCTCGTCCGGCACGGGCCGTCGCGACCAGGTCTCGAGCGCCCCGCCAGCCGCTGCAGCTCGCCCCAACGCCCACGCCTCAGCCCGCTTGAGCAGGAAGCCCAACGGGTCGAGGCGGCTCAGCAGCAGGAGAGGGTCGGCCACTCCGACCCGCTCCGCCTCGATCTCCTCGGTCCCCCGCAGCCGGGAGCGACCGCAGGGCATCCAGACCAGGGGACAGTGGCCGGCTCGATCTGTCAGGCCCGACTGTAGCCCATGCGCCAGGACACATGTGTCCCCCATGTACCCGGACCGGACCGCCACCAATCCAGCACCGCAAAGGTGCCCCCCACCACCCTCAATCGACTAGGCGATTCAACAAGATCCCAACTCCAAGGTCACTGTCATCCACGTAGCAAACATCAGGAAGTCCACGACCATCAAGATCGACTAGGACCATCTCTCCTGGCCATGCCCCGACGTCAACTAGCTGCGCAGCGCCAAAACCACCGAGACGATCGGATGGAAAGACCGCAACCTGGCCGCTTGCGTTCCCGCCGACTGCAACAATGTCTGGGTGACCGTCGCCATTCACGTCCCGCAAATCCACGCAACGGGGGCTGTCAATCCCCGACAAGCTCACTAGCCCCGTAGTCGTAAAGCCGGACCCGTCTCCCCGAAAGATCTTGATTCTATCGGCACTCGTGGCCGCGACAACAGCGTCAACAAGTCCGTCGCCATCAACGTCCACCACCTCCACGCCATGCGCACTCGGATAGAAGTCGATCGACTGTGCGCTGAAGACTCCAAAGCTCCCGTCCCCCACACCCTCCACGTGGGTCAGATACGTCGAAACTCCCACGACGTCCAGGAATCCGTCTCCGTTGAAGTCTGCCAGTCTAAACTCGTTTGGGGTGTACTGGTTGAGGTGCTTCGTAGCAGCCAGCACGAAACTGCCATCGCCAGCCCCAAGCAACGCGCGAAGCGCGCCACTGCCCGAAACAACAAGATCGACCTGGCCATCGAGGTTGAGATCCCCAACAGCAGCGTCTCGCCAGCTTGATCCGGCATCGATCGTCTGGGAATCTAGAAACCCAGAAACCCCGTCGCCCAGAGCGATTGAGACCGATCCGCCCGCATTGGCGGTCGCGAAGTCAAGTACACGATCACCATCAAAGTCGGCAAGAACTATCGATCGTGGATACTGACCAACCGACACTTCTTGGCCACGCGAGAATCCGCCGACGCCATCATTCAAAAGAACACGCACGCTCGGCCCATTCGCATCCGCCACGACAACATCGATTCGGCCGTCCATGTTGATGTCTCCAGCGGCAAGATCACTTGCGCTTTCAACCCCATAGGACTCCTGGAAAGGCGACCCTGAGGGCGCCGCGCTGAGACCAAATCGAATCCTCTTCCCCGCAGTCAGCCTCGCTCCGGCCGGAAAACCCGCGTCGACAACCACCGCCTGGGCAGTGAACTCAAGCCCGCACAAGCGTGAACCAACGACTGACAAGGAGAGGGCCGACGAAGCAACTCCTGCCCCATCGGCGGTCGCCACATCTACTGCGAGAAGTGGATCGACGAGATGGGCAAGACCTCCAAGAGTCGGGATCGGGCACGAGGCGCCAGAGAAACCTACAGCGAAGGCGACAATCGAACTGGGCGCTGCACCCTCGACTAGGAGCCCGAAGGGCATCCCGAGCACCGGGGCTCCGTAATAGCTAAGCCTTGGCACAGGCCCAGCACCGACTGCCTGGCCCCCAAGGTCTACAACTGAGGCTAGGGCTTCACACTCCTGAGCAATAGCCAATGCAGGGAGCACAGGAAAGGCAACAAGAGAGAGGGCGAAGTGCAAGGCGTGCTTCATGGTGGTAGCTATGTGGCGACGAGGCGAGCGTCTTGACACAGGCTACCACTTGCAACGAGAACCCGAGGGGTGCCGTCCCGCTCCCGCTTGCTGGCCCGAGGGCCTCTCCAGCACCGAGCATCCGCTCTGATCCTGCATCGCCATCTTGACCACCTTGACCGCCTACTGGCACGCGCGCCGCCCCTGTCGGAATGGCGCGCATGCGAGGCGTTCAGTGTAGGTCAGCGTACGCGATCGGGTGATGCCCCACTCGGCCCACCCCGCCCAGTGGCAGGACCGCGACGACTTCCTCGCCCACTCCCTGCGCCTCCTCCGCCGCGTCCTCCAGCTCGCCCCACCGCGTCGTGGCCTCGATCCGCTCGACGAGCCGGGAATGTGCCGACGGGAGAGCCGAAGCTGGGTCGGGACGAGTCAGCCTCCCTCACCCATCGCCAGGACCGCCTCCGCGTACGCCAGCGCCTCATCGACCGCGCCTTCCAGGTCGTGCCAGCGCGTCGTCGCTTCGATCCGCTCGACAAGGCCTGGCGATTCCACTGCCAGCCCCACCAGCGTCGCGACGGGCCTGCCCTTCGCCTCCGCGTCCGGCACGGAGTGGACGCAGTAGTCTGGCGAGAAACGAGCGCACTGACTAGAGTTGCAGGGCCCGCAGTAGAGACATCCATCGCCGCTGGCCGATTCCGTAATCCCTTGCCCTCAACACGAATCATGCTCGCACTCCGCACTCTCATTGCCGTCGTTGCCGCCCTTACCTGTTGCCTGGCGTCGACGGGCTGCAAGTCGATAGTCTCAAAGGACAAGCTCGATGGCCTAGAGGCGCTGGCGGGCCTCACGACTGAGGCGAAGGCCAGAGTCCCGCTGATTTCGTCCCCACCCACCGAAGATCAGAAGGCTGCATATGACGCAGCGCAGAAGGCCGTGAACGACTACGTGAACGACCTCTCGAGCCGCGTGGACTCCCTCGGAGCGTCGTGGTGCACGTGGACACAACTCGATGCCAAAACCCTGCCGAAGAGCGTGGGCGCTGCGGTTGGAGACCTCCTTGCCAAGGCTCCGCCCCAGCTTGAGGCGGACCCCAGCCTATGGATTATCATTCGCGAGTTCTTGATCGGGGAGTACTTCGATGCGATCGAGGCTCGCAAGAAGCAGTCGATTGTCATGGAAGAACTGCTCGACGAGTTTCATTGGCCGACCAAACTCGAGTCCGCTCAGAAGAAGTGGGACTGGGACGAGGCTGAGATCAAAGCGAGGCTGAACGACCTCGCAACGCGTCTGCCTCGCGAGTAGCGGAACGGGCTGTCGTTCCGTTCGCCGTTGCTGGGCCGAAGCCACTCCCGGCTTCGATCGTCTGCACGGACCTTCGATCGTCGACTTGATCACCCTGGCTGCGGACTTCTGAGCGCCGCTGGACTCGTGCCGTGACGCCTGCGAGAACGGGACGGCAACACGCACACCTGGCCCTAGGAAGGTCGCCCGGTTCAGCCTTCTTCGAGGGAGGCCACCGCGACGACCTTCTCGATCGCTCCCTGCGCGTGCTGAGCTAGGTCCTCCAGGTCGAACCACTGGGTCGTGGTCTCGATTCCGTGAACGAGCATGGGCGCGTCGAAGGCGAGCCCGAGCAAGGGTCGTGATGAGCCCGCACGCTCGACCGACTCCGGGACGGGGCTCGCGCGGCTGGATCAAGAGCGGCAGCCCCGTCTATGCTCCGGTCAGCACCTGATCTCAACTCAAGCGCTACTCTCCGACGGATCTATTGCCCCGGACCACGAACACCAGTCGACTCCCATGCACAAGCGAACCATCGTCGTCATGCTCTTTACGCCACTTCTTGCGGCTTGCCCGGTTGTGAGCGGTGGCTCTCGGATGTCTTCCGCTATAGAGAGAGGTGAGATCTCGCTGTCCGCCTACTCGTTCGCGCACGTGCACCCACCTGAGCAGGCTGGGATGATTCAGCTTGAGCTGGAGTCGTTGATGGAGTCTCTGGACTTCGAGATTGTCCCGGCTCTCGCATCTGGCGAT
Source organism: Rohdeia mirabilis (assembly GCA_007750655.1). Classification (GTDB taxonomy): domain Bacteria; phylum Planctomycetota; class UBA1135; order UBA1135; genus Rohdeia; species Rohdeia mirabilis. Next base: position 1,492,610 of record CP036290.1, on the reverse strand, counting down.
CCACGAGCGTCAAGTACGGTCGGGGTCAGGTATACCGAAACTCAACTCGTCAACGGACACGGTGGACCTGCAGGTTTCGACCTTACAGTTCAGCTCGATGACTACCTCACGAGTCGGACACTCGTAGTTGCAAGCGCAAAGGGTCGAGGAGGGTTCCTCAACCTGGCTGAGGCAAGGCGAGGCGCCTGGAAGCGGGTACGGAAGGAGCTTCGAGCCAGCCTACAGCGCTAGCGGTGACTCTCAGACCGCCCGCAACTGCTGGCCATCAAGTCGGCGCCACACCTCTGAACCGCCTTCAACGAAACGACCTTCTCCACGAGCCCGACGAGCGGCGAGTCAAGTCGGAGCGAGTCAGCCCCCCCCACCCATCGCCAGGACCGCCACCTCCTCCGCGTAGGCCTGCGCCTCATCGACCGCCCCCTCGAGGTCGTGCCAGCGCGTCGTCGCTTCGATCCGCTCGACCAGCCTCGGCGCGTCGATCGCTAGCTCGAGCAGGGTCGCGATGAGCCCGCTCGGTCCGTCCTCGTCGACCACGGGACGGCACACGCTGCGATCGAGTACTCGTCTGGCAGCTGTCGCCTGGTTCGCCGCCCACGCCCCAGCCCGTCGGAACAGGAAGTCCACCGGGTCGACTCGGTTGGGGAGCTGCAGCGGGTCGGCCACCGCGATCCGCACCGCTTGGACATCCTCGCTCCCGCGCAGCCAAAGCCACGCCTCGGCCCAGAGCCCCAGGCCCATCTCTTCGTCTTCCGCTCCGCCGATCGCCACGAACACCACCGCCGTCGTCGACTCGATCAGGTACATGCCTTGGTCCATCGTTCATTCCGCCTCGTTCGGGCGGCCTCCTACTGAAGCAAGGGGGCCAGGCGCGAGCCCGACCCCCCAATCCCTGCCAGCAGATCGACCTACTTGGCGGCGTCGGCGGCCTTCGCCTTCGCGGCGGCAGCCTTCGCCGGCTTCTTCGACGGCTTGCGCCCCGACCAAGCTCGGATCCCGTCAAGCGGGACGATCTCGCCCAGAGCTTCACGGGCCTGCTCCAGCGCCGCCCGCTGCTTCTCGTCCTCGACCAGGCTCAAGCCCTTGTCGATAGCGCTGATCGCAGCTCGCGCGGGCTTGTAGGCGGGCTGGTCCTTCACCTTCGCGATCTCGGCGCGGGCCAGCAGCGCGTCCTTGCGCGCGTCCAGCTCGGCCAGCATCTCTTCGGTGGAACGACGGGTTCGGGTAGTCGATTCGGTCATCGGTTCAGTTCGTGTGGTGGGCGTCCGCCCGGTGTTCGAGGCCGTCGCGTGACTCGGTGTCACACGCTCGACGACCCCGTGTTCTTGTTGCCGTCAGTCGCCCGTTCCGGCGCTGATCTCGATCGCCATCGACGCGCGCGCTGCCGCTTCGATCTCGGCGATCTGCAGCTGCACTCGCGTGACCCGCTCCGGCCAGACTTCGGCGCGCGCTTCGTGGACTCGTCCACCGATGAAGCTCAGCGCGGCTTCGGCTGCTTGAGCCAGGTCCCCTCGCTCGGTGATCTGAGCGGCTCGCTGCAGCGATCGGATCGCGAGCAGGAGCTCCTTCCCGCCAGGGTCACGCGCAATGGCGTCGCGGTCGGACACGAGGTCGGACCAGACCTCCTTCAGCGCCAGGTAGCGGTCCACGTCGCCTTGCTGTTCGATCATCTGCTCGTCTCCGTGGCCGTCCGGGCGGCCTCTGGTTCGCTCGGTCGCCCGAGCCTCTTGATGGCGCCCCGCAGGTCGTCCACGCCAAGGTGCGTGTAGATCTGCGCGGTGAGTTTCGGGTCGCTGTGCCCCATGAGTCGCTGCGCGTGGGTCAGCGGGACGCCGGCGCGCTCCAGGCGGGTCGCGAAGGAGTGCCGCAGGCCGTGGATGACCATGTGGCGTCCCTGCCCGTCGGTGCGGTCGATCTGCGCGCGTTCGAGCACGCGGTCGAAGATCCGCATGGGGTTGTTCGTGGCGACGCTGAGCGCGCTCCCACGCGGGCTGAGCAGGACCCTGTCCGCGACGGTTGGGATGCGCCCGAGGAGTTGCTGGTGCTGGACGCGTAGGTCGCGCAGCTCCTGGGCCAACGGGTCGGTGAGCGGGATGGCGCGCTCCTTCTTCGCCTTCGTGGTCTCGGCGCGGAGCACGAGCAGCTGGTCGGCGAAGCTCACGTCGCCCCAGGTGAGTTGGCGCGCTTCGCCCCACCGCGCTCCGGTGTCGAGCAACAGCAGCCAGAGCGGTGTCTGCGGGACATGGGTGGTTCCGACGCGTCGAGCCTCCTGCTCGCAGCGCTCGTCGTCGGCGCGCGAGGCGGCCAGGAAGCGATCCACCTCGTCGTCGGAGAGCGCGCGACGCCGGTGCACCTGGTGGCCCTTCCCCTCGGGCAGCTTCTTCAGCCGCGCGATCGGGTTCTGAGCGATCACGCCCGCGTCCACCGCCCAGTTCAGCATCGCCTTGAGCGTCTCGCCGATCAGGTTCGCCGTGCGGTTGGCGAGCCCGGCGTTGGTCGCAGCCGATCGGAGCCTGAGCACGTGGAGCGGGCGCAGGTCGCACACCCGAGTGGGCTCCAGGTCGTCGAGGGTCTTGGTGAGCCGCGCAACCACGTTCTTCACGTGGCCGGGCGAGGATCGCGCTGCCAGGTCCGCGATGTATTCCTGAGCGACCTCGTCGAGCCGCATCTGCTGGCCTTCGAGCGACCCGAGTCCGTCGAGCTCCATATCGCGGCGGCGGATCAGCTCCGCACGACGCCGTTCGGCCACACGCTTGTCCGGACCGAGGCTGTAGTGGTGCCGCTTGCCGTCCGCGTCGCGGTAGTCGAGCACGTAGCTCGTGCCGCGCTTGAAGAGCCTGCCCGGCCCCATCGCTCGTCCACGGGTCATCGCGCGACCCTCCGGCTGTCGAGCCAGTCGAGGACTTCCGCGCGCTCCCAGCGGATCACTCCGCCCAGTTCGAAGGGCACGGGCATGTCGCCTTTCGCCTTCCACTCGCGCACGGTCTTCTCCTTCACGCTCAGCAAGTGAGCGACGTCCTTGACCGTGAGGAGCGGTTCGAGTTGGGGCTGCGCGTCGCGTTGGTCCACGAGCGCATAGGGGCTCGTTTCAGCGCCCGCAGCAAGGTGAACCTGCAGGTGTTCAGCGGCTTGTTGCAGTGCAGCTGACGCCGTCACGAGCGACGCGGCAAGCGACCGGATCGGGTCCCCCACGCCGCCCGTGTGGCCACCCGTCGCGACGTCCTGCGCCACGTCCGCATCGACGGTCACCGGCTCGCCGGAGCGCCCACGCCGCGCCCCACGCGCCACGGCGGCGTCGAGCTTCTCGCGCAGTTCGCTCACGAGTTCTCGCCCTCCCCAGCCCCGAGCAAGGCGGCCAGGACGGCCTCCTCGAGCGCCCGCTCCGTGGCCGCGTCGAGCGGCTCGAAGTACGGGTGCTCCAGCCCACGGCGATCACGGCGCGCGGGGAGCGACAGGCGGGTGTCGCCCGAGCGGGTGCGCCGGACCGTGAGCCCGTCGATGCGCAGGACCCCGGCCACGGTGCAGCTGACGTAGGCCAGCAGCCCCCGGTCCTGGTCCTGGCGGAGCGCTGCCGTGATCCGCACGTCGGTGACGAGCGGGGCGGTCATGACGGCACCTCGGCGTCGTTCGCAGACTCCTCCAGATCGTCCGCGATTACCGCAGAATCAGCGCCGCTCTCGAGTTCTGCGGTAATCGCGGTAACTTTCGGAGAGTGGACGAGAGGATTCACGTCGTACGCGGGGCTCGGCCTACGACCCTTCCTGGTCGCAGGCGCGGCCTCAGCCTCAGCCTCGCGGATGTAGCCGAACTCGATCAGCACTTCGATGGTGCGCTCGACATGCTCCATGCGCCTCATGGCTCGCGGCAGGCCATCGAGCGCCTCCCGCGCAGTGAAGGCCGTGAGCTTCCTGCGCGTGATCCAGCCAATCAGCTTCTTCGCCCCCTCGACAACTGGATCGAGCTCCAGCAAGCGGAACGCAGCCTGGGCATGCGGGATCAGGAAGCGCCCGATCTCAACGGCACGATCAACGTGGCCGACCGTCACCGCCCCAGCAGCTCCCTGGTCGATCAGCGCCAGCAGCGCAGCGATCCGTCCAACGTGCCCGACGAGCTTGCCGCCCCAGTCACACATGTCGCCGAGCAACTGGCCCTCACCCAGAAGAGGCTCGAGCTCCTCCTGGAACTCGACCAAGCGCCGTTGAGCGTCTTCGTCGAGCTCGATCGAGGCGGTGACCGTCTCCCCCTGCTCGTCTCGGTCATCGGGAAGCTCCAGAAGCGCGTCGAGGCGATCCCTCCACCAGTCCATGACCTCATCACGAGCAGGTTCAGGCTGTGCGAGCCGTCGTCCGACGCGACTACGGGGGATGGCGAAGAGGAAGCGGCCCAGCAGACCGCGCCCCCTGATCGCTGACTTGCCAGCCATCGAGCTGATGACATCGGGCTGGATGGCAAGCCCCAGGGTGAGGAGTGGGCTATCGATGCGAACCGACTCCGTTGTCACCCGGTCGCGCAACCACGGCTCCTGACCATCCCACCCCTTCAGAACGAGGTCGAGGTTCGGCTGACCGCCCTTGTCGTAGCGACCCGCCAGGATGTCGATGATCCCACCCTCTGATCCGAGGAGCGCGATGCGGCCACCGTTGTCACGCATCACGTACCCCAGCTGCTCCGGGGTCACGTCGTCTACTCGAAGGCGAGGGAGTACGGTTGGCTTGACCGCATCGAGCTCCTTCTGAGCCTCGGTCACATCGCTCAGTGCCTGATCGCGCTTGTCTGCGGTCTTCGCACTCACGTAGCGCCTCTTCGCACCGAGGAGCCTCCCTTCCGCGAGCTCGAGGAGCTGCTTGTCGTTCTTGATCTGAGGCGCCAGCTCGACTTCGCGCTTCCGCTCCCAGTCTGTGATTGCGCTCGCTACCGCACGCATCACGCTGGTCTTGCGCTCGCCGGGACTCATTGCGACGAGCACGTAGAGGTTGAGTGACTGAGTCCACCCTTGCCGCAGGACCACTTCGAACTTCTTCGCGACACACGTGGCCGCTGCGACGAGCATGAGCATGGCCGGCATGGCAGGCGGTACCTGGAGCGCTCGCTCAACCTCACGTACGACCCGAGCGGCCCCATCGCCGAGAGCGTCCACGGGGAAGCTCGGCAGGGGACCTTCGTCGAACGCCGTCGGGCGTTCCCAGCCGTCGCCCGCATCAACTGGCTTGGCGGTAGAGATCAGCTCCTCGGCTCTGTCTCGGACACGTTCGGGCTTCATTGCTCGTCCCTCCACATCGCGAGGAGGTCTGCAATGTCACCGCCCTCGGGCACGTCGGTCAGCTCAACCAGCCGCACATCCGCGCGGGGGTCGAGGCGAAGCAGGATCGAGGCAACGGCGTCCGCGTAGCGTTGGCCCGCTGCGTCGCGGTCCGGGATGATCACGACGGGCTGCCCCGCGAGCGGGCTCCAGTCGGTCTGCACGGCGGCGCTGGAGCCGCCCGCGCTCGTTGTGGCGTTCAAGCCGTAGTCGACTGCGGCGTCGGCGCACTTCTCGCCCTCGACGACCACGAAGGGCTCGTCGCCCTCCCACAGGTCCGGAAGGCGGTACAGCGGCCTCGGCGCGGGCATGGCCTTGCGGTGCCAGCAGCCATCTGCGAGGAGCGACACGGGCCGCACCTCCTTCCCGCCAGGTCGGTTCCACCGCAGGACCGAGCCCACGAGTTGCCTGTGCTGGTCGTGGTAGTCCCAGCGCGCGTGCTCGGGGCCGAAGTGGTGCCGGTACGCCGCTGCAGCACTGTCGAAGGACTCGAAGCCGTGCGACGGCTCTTCGGCAGGCCGAGGCGCACGCGTGATCGGGAGATGCCGCGTCGATCTTGTGCGACCGGAGTCTCGGAACAGGCTCCCCATCGTCAGTCCGAGGGCCGCGACCACCGCCTCTGTCGAGCACCCAGCGAAGTCGTGCAGCAGCACGGAGCCGTTGTCGGACTCCCGGATATGGAGGCTCGGTCGGGCGTCGTCGTGCGCGGGGCACTGGTACTGCCAGCCGTTGCGGACCTGGCGGCCTCTCGACCCCGCCCGCTCAAGGGCGACGAGGACGTGCTCGAGGGGGCTCATTGGCCCACCTCCCAACCGTCACTCTCGAGCTTGAGCCACTCGACGTGGAGTCGCGCAACGAGCGCGGTCTGGACCCGCCATGGCGAGAACCAGACCTCGTCACCGACGCGGACAAACGGGATGCGGCCAGCGATGGCCTCGCTGGCGATCCAGGGGACGGGGAACCCGAGTTCGACCGCGAGGTCGGCCAGGGACAGTAGTTGGCACTTGGAGTGTCTCACCCCCAGAACGTGCCTTCGGGACGATTCCGCGTCCGTCGTCTGGACGTAGGCGTTGCGTAGTCAGCGCGTCGCCTGCACGCCCCGTGGCCTACTCGTCCACGAACACGTAGCCCCGCTTGCCGCCCAAGTGCCTGATGACTTGACCGTTCCTGCGGAGCGAGGGGATCAGCGACTGCCGAACAGAGTCCTCGCGAACGTCGATCCCGTACTCTTTCTTCAACTCGAACACGAGGTCCTTGGAGTTCTTGCCGGTGCCTCGGCCAGCGTTACAGAGCAACTCCAGGACTGCTCGTTCCGTCTCCGTGAGCGCGAATCCAGTGGGAAGTCGATCGAGTGCAGATTCCAGTCGAGTCGGCGCTCGACCGATCGCCTTCCCGTCGTCGCCGTCGCCTCCAGGCGGGGTTAGCTGTACGCCGATGCTCGAATGTCTATCCGAGGCCTCGGCTTCTTCAGAGCTGGCAACGGTCGAGGGGCCAGGCCACCGAAAGCTACGAAGCTCATCCTCGGTAGGTCTCGCCCCATCATCGCCAGCGAGCGCAGAGGGAGCACGGCTCGCAATCTCGACCAAGAAGTCCTCCACCCCCTCGAAGTACCCCCCAAGGCGAACCACTGCCCGCGGCGCCATGGCTGCGATCCCAACGAACTCGACTTGGGCCTTGGCCTTGCACACTCGCCCAGGTCTCCACACCGGATCACTGTCATGCGGAGCATCCGAGAGCAGCGTCTCGACCAATCCGTGTGCGAGTTCGGCCACATGTAGGCCGCTCATCGCGCCCGAACGCCCATCCAGCGATCGCAACGCAGGGCTTGCGGCGGCCACGGCAACGCAGTCTTGGGCACGCCAGAACTCAAGCTCTCCGCTACCGACTACGCATGCCGCGAACTTCGCGTAGAGCTCTGCCATCGCAAGCGCCCACTTGTCGACGTCCGAGTTGCTCGCCACACGCTGCGCTATCCGTTGCTCGTACCTGCCGATCGCCCTCTGGGTTGCTCGCTCGTGCCTCCACCGTCCTGCGAAGACCGGCGCCTCGCCTGGCTTCGCACAGGCAGACCCTAGCGCCCACACTCCCAGGCGCGCCTCGTACCGCAGTTCGGCGAGAGTCGGGGTGGTCTCGTGCGCTGCGAGCGTCTCAAGAATCGACCGGATGCGCGACTTGTCGACCATCCCTACTCCTCACCGCCCTCGGGCAGTCATCGCGTACCTCCCCGTCGTCGCCACCGACGCGTGACCCATCGCCACGCGCACCAGTTCGAGGTCTCGGGTCTGTTCGTACATCCGTGTGGCGAACGTGTGCCGCAACGCGTGGGGGCTGGCTGGCCTGCGGATGCCTGCTCGATCGAGCCACCGCTTGAAGCGTCGCTGGACGCTCCGGTCCGACAGCGGCTCGCCGTCGTCGTTGAGGAAGAGCGGACCGTAGGTCTCGTCGCCGACATGCTCGCGGAGCAGCTCGACCAGCGGCCCGTCCAGGCGGACGGTCATCTGCTTGCCGCGCTTCATGTGGAGCACGTACGCGAGCCCGTCGTCGAGCTCCAGCTCCTGGACTTCGAGCGCGAGCGCGCTGGCCAGACGGACGCCGGTGCGGAGCATCAGTTCGATCAGCACGCGGTCGCGGCGCTCGCTCGGTGACGTGGCCTGGGCCAGTGCGGACCGAAGCAGTCCGACCTCGCGCTCGGACAGCGAGCGGATCGCGGGCTCCCCTACCACGGCGCGCTTCACCAGCCGCGCGGGGTTCTTGGCCGTGTAGTCCGCGACCTCGCAGTAGATGAAGAACGCCCTCACGCAGGAGCGCAGGGCGTTCATCGAGGACGGCTTCTTCGGCTTGCCGTCGACTTTCTTTGTCGCGTCGTCCGACACGAGAAACCGCGCGAGTTCCTGGTGCCGGAGCGCGTCCAGTTCGGGCGAACCGAGCACCCGCTCCATCCACAACCCGAGCTGGGTCAGGAAGCGGGAGTACTGACCGACGGTGTGCTTCGAGCGACCGTCGGCCTCGAGCTGGACCAGGTAGTCCGCGAGGGCGTCTTGAATCTTCAACTTGGAATCCTCCAGGGCTGGGTGGAGGTCGCATAGGGGCAGGCTGGGCCCCCGAAGGCAAGGCGCGGCACAGAGCCCGCGTGGCCCCTATGGTAGCGAAACGGGGGCTGGGGCCAGCTCACGGCGCCAGGGGCCACGTCGGCGCGCCCTCGGTGGAGCGGATGGAGCCCCTCCGCACCCGCACCCCGCGCTACCAGATCTGCAGCGACACCCTCGACTCCCGCAACGGCCACACCGCCAGCCCCAGCGCGGCCACGCAGTCGTCGTGCTGGCCGCCGGGCGCGCTCATCTTCACGTTGCCCGAGTCGGTGACCGAGTACTCGAACGCCTCCAGCTCCTCGATGCCCTCGGGCCAGGCCAGCGGAGTCGGTAGCTCGATGGACTTCTCTTCGAGCAGCAGCGCGAGGTTGTCGATCAGGGCGGACTTCGACTTCGCGGTGAACGGGTAGGGCCGTACGTACAGGTCCTCGTGCAGCAGCGCCTCGTACACGGGCTCCCCCACCCCGGTCGAGTCCACGTGGATCTGCACCTCACCGAAGCGACGGTAGGCGGCCTTGATGCGCTGGATCTGGATCGACCAGTCGAGGCGGTGGAAGCGGTCCACGAAGCACACGCGGCCCTCCTGGTCCACGATCACGAAGACCGTGTAGTCCTCGACCTTGGCCAGGTCCAGGCCGCCGTAGTACGACGCGCCGTGCACGGGTTCGCGCCAGCACCCGGTCGCGCACTCGCGGACGTTGCGGAACACGGCGCCAGCGCCCTCGATGAACTCCGCTCCGAACTCCTGCAGGAAGACCCGCTCGGGGAGGCGTGACCGCTCCGACTCGATGAGTGCGGCGTCGAGCAGCGGGTTCGTCCAGCTGGGGTTGTTCCAGGCGGCGAACGCGTCGTCGTCACCCGCCCCGCGTCGCCACAGGTCGTAGAAGTAGCCCTTGCCCTTCGGTGTCGAGATCAGCAGCGCCCAGCCCTGCTTGTCGATCAGACGCTGTGACAGGTGTGCCTGCCAGATGGTCGGCTTGAGGCGCGAGGCTTCGTCCACGATGAGCCAGTCCAGACCCTCGCCCAGCAGGCTGACCGGGTTGTCGGCCGACTTCGCTCTGATCTCGCTGCGACCACCCGCCAGGTTCCGCAGCAGGATTCGCCGGTCGGACTCCCGCATCGAGATCACGCGGTGCGGCAGCTTCTCCATGATCGTCAGCTGCAGCTCGCGGAACACGCGGTCGGCGAGATCGTAGGTCGGCGCACACACCCACCCGACGGAGCGCTCGGCAGGCTCCATCGCGGCGGCCAGGCCCTCCATGGCAGCGCAGACGGTCTTGCCCCAGCGGACGCCGCAGGCCACGACGCGACGCGGAGCGGTGGACTCGTGGATCAGCCACTGGCCGTCGTGCGGCTCGTAGCCCAGGTCCTCGAAGAACGCGCGTCGGTCGAGGCGCCGCTGGATCTTGGGGATGCCGCTCATCGGTCCGACTCCGTGCCGTCGGACGCGACCAGCCAGCGCTCGTACTCGCGCTTGATCAGCTGCTCGACGGTCTCGTTGCCCTCGTCCGGGTCACCGCGTGCGATCCGCTCCTGCTTCATGACCAGCTCGAGCGCCTTCACCGCGTCAGTAGCTCGCTCGAGCGGTAGGGTCCTCAGGGCTTCGAGCGCCTTGCCCTGGATCACCTTCAGCACCTTCAGGTGGCGCTGGTTCATCTCGTCGAACGCGTCCACGATCCCGGCGTCCTGGCGCGCGCGCGACTCGGCCTGGATCTTCTCGGCGCGGCCCGCCCAGTCGTCCGCTTGGGCGCGCTTCGACACCGCGCGCTTCGAGACATCGAATCGATCGGCGACCTTCTGGTAGCTGCGGTCGGGTCCCAGCCCCATGTAGAACGTGAACGCTTCGTCGGGGATGCGCTTGGTCACTCGCGGCCTCCGTCGGGCTGCCCCGTCGACTCAAGCACCGCCTGTTGCCCGGTCGCCTTCTGCCAGCGCTGGACGGCGGCGTCGACGAACTGCGGGGACTTCTCCATGCCGAAGCACCGACGACCCAGGCGCTCGGCTGCGATCAGCTGCGACCCGCTGCCGCTGAAGGGTTCGAGCACGACTTCGCCCTTGAGCGTGTGGTGCTCGATCGGGATCTCGAAGATGCGCAATGGCTTCTGCGTGGGGTGTATCCCATCCATCTGCCCGACCTGGTCGATGTCCCACACTGTGGTCAGGTTCGGAGCGGGTCGACGCGGCTTCTCGGGCTGCATCCCCGTCCGCCATCCGTAGAAGCAGGGCTCGTGCTGCCACAGGTAGTGGCTCCGCGTGAGCACCCCGCGCGCCTTCACCCACACGATGGTCTGGTGAACGAACAGGCCGTTCTGGACCCACGCCTGTTCGACCAGCGTCTGCCGACGCGTCGCGTGCCACTGGTACACCGGCACCCGCTCGATACAGTGGGCCAGCGCGACTTCGAGGAACCCCGCGAAGAACTCCACGCTCGACTCGGGGTCGATGTACGCGTCCCAGTGCTTGTTGCCGAGCTCCGCGCCGGGTGCCGCCTTCCGGCCAGCCTTCTTGTGGTGCTCAGCTGGGTGGTTCGAACCGTCGTAGTCGACCAGGTACGGCGGGTCCGTGGCGAGCAGCGACGCGGCCTCCCCCGCCATCAGTCGCTCGACGTCCTCGGCGCTCGTGGAGTCGCCACAGAGCAGCCGGTGGTCGCCGAGCAGCCACAGGTCGCCCGGCCGCGTCACAGGCTCCTCGGGCAGCTCCTGTGCGCCCGCGTCGCCGATATCGGCTGCGTCGCCCTCCGCTTCCAGCTCGCGCAGCAGGGCGTCGATGTCGGCGCTCTCGTAGCCGACGCCCTCCAACGCGTCCTCCTCGCGCAGCTCGCCCAGGAGCGCCGCCAGCGCGCCCGTGTCCCACTCGGCGAACTCGCCGGTCCGGTTGTCGGCGATGGCGAACGCGGTGGCCTCGAGGTCAGTCCCTTCGAACCAGACCACGGGCACTTCGGCCATGCCCAGCTCGCCCGCCGCCTTGAGCCGAGTGTTGCCGGCGATCACCTCGCCGGATGGCTTGGCGACAATCGGCTGCCGCCAGCCGAAGCGCCGGAGCGACGCCGCCACGTGCGGCACCGCGTGGTCGTTGACGCGGGGGTTCGAGGGCGAGCAGAAGAGCCGCTCGCGAGGGGTCCATTCGACCCGCAGGGTGTCCATGTCCAAGTCGTCACCTGGGTAGGTGCTGGTGGCCAGACTTGGATGGGTGCGCGTAGACGACGCGCGCTTGGACGTGGCCGAGGCGAGAGGGCCATTCTACGTGAGCGGGTCCGAGCGGTGAACTGCGAGTGCACGTTTGGACCGGCTGATTCGGTCGAGTCCCCCGCGCGAGTTATCGGCCCGTATACTCGACCCCGCAGCGGCGGCTTTGCGAGCACCGTCACTGCGCCTCCCTGGGGTGCTTCGGTGCCCCACTCGCGGCCCCGGTGGGCAAGGACCGGGGCCGCACCTTTCACCTGGTGGCGGGGACCGGGCAAACGCGCGCTGTCGTCACCTCGAAACCATCCGCGGAATCCGCAGAACTCGGGCACCTGGCCTTTCTGCGGTTTCTGCGGACGATTCCAAGGGAGTCCCCAAACGCATGTGGCCCACAGATCGGAATGGGCGCCGCGACTCCCACGGTCGCGCGAATCAACTCGGGCCCCTAGGGTGTGCAGGATCAAGCAGGTGGCACTCCAGGGCTCTCCGCCCCGGAACGCCTCTCCCCCGAACCCAAGTAGGACTGACATGGCTGCCAAGTACGAACTCAAGAAGACCAGCGACGACCAGTTCATGTTCAACCTCAAGGCCGCGAACGGCGAGGTGATCCTGACGAGCGAGAGGTACAAGGCGAAGGCGTCGGCGGAGAACGGCATCGAGAGCGTCCGGACGAATTCGCCCGACGACACCAAGTACGACCGGCGCGAGGCCAAGGACAAGAGCCCCTACTTCGTGCTGAAGGCCGCCAACGGCGAGATCATCGGCAAGAGCGAGATGTACTCGTCCACGTCGGCGCGCGACAACGGAATCGAGTCCGTCAAGCGCAACGGTCCCGACGCCAAGGTCGACGACCAGGCGTAGCCCACGAACGGACGGCGAGGCGATCACACGAGGCCGCGGCACCAGACGGGTCGCAGCGCCCGGACGAGTCGTGACTCCGCTCGCTACGTGGCCTCTCGAGCCCCAGGGTCACGGGGACCCCGTCGATCACCGACACTCGCCGTCGCGCTCGCGCCCGTGATCTGTGTCAGGACCGCCCCGTGAGCTCCTTCACCGCGTCTTCGAGCTGCTGCACGCGATCCTCCAGCTTCGCCAGCCGCTCCAGCGCATCCGACATCGAGGGGACCGTGAGGCGCCCGTCGGCCTCCCCCTCGAAGACGGTGATCATCCGCTCACGGAAGCCAGCCCGGCGAAGCGCTACGTCGGCTTCGGAACCGAGTCGGCCACGGCTGCGTAGGGTCGGTGACAGGACATCGAACGCCACCTGCTCGGCAGCTTCGAGCACGCCCGGCTGATCGAACTCGTCGCGGCACCACCACCGGACCTCCGTCACCAGGTCCGGGTTGAGAGAGACCACGCTCTCGCCCGTCGTCACGCTGCTGTTCCGTCGAAGCAGGTGCTGCTGGACGCGGGTCCGAACCTTCGACCCGATGCCGACGTAGGCGACGTGATGCCCCCCTCCACGACCACCGAAGAGGGCGTAGACACCTGGCGACTGGGGTAGGTCCAGGAAGCTCTTGCTCGTGCGCATCCGGTCGAGCCTAGAGGCTCCCGCCGGGGCGCACCACGTTTTGCAGACCCCTACGAATCGTCCGCAGAATCCGCAGAAAGGCGGCGCGGAGGGAGTTCTGCGGATTCTGCGGACAGTTTCGGGGCGTCCGGGAGACACGGCGAGCCACGGCGAGCCACCCCAGCGCCTGCGAGTGGACGGTGTGGACGATGTCACCGCCACCTCCAGATTCGCGGGCGCTGCTCTTCCTGGTCGCCACAGCCATCGGGCCAGGGCCGCACTCATCTCGGCACGGTCGACCCCGCCCGACGAGACGCGGGCACAGCCGCTCCGACTCGCCCTGTCAACGGCCCGGTCAGGACGCGCCAGGGAGCCCTCCCAGAACGCGCCGCAGCGGCCCTCTCGAGCCGCCTCGCGCCGCGCTCGCCGAGCACCCCCGGCAAGTTCCCAAAGTGCACTCGAAGTTCCCAAAAGTGCACTCCGAGTTCCCCGCCAAGTTCTACGGCATAACCCTCGGTTTCGCGACTCGACCCCGCCTCACAGCGCGTGAAACGGGGTCGAGCCCTGGCGGGAGGCCGATTTTGAAAACGCCCAAATCGGTGAACCAGCGGGGAACTTGGGGAGCGGCGCGGAGGCCGGAATCGGCCCCCAGGAGCGCCCGATCGAGGCCCCGGTGGGTCGCCCGATCAGCGCCCCGTGGGGCCCTCGGTCAGGCATCTCCCAGGTCGCATATCAGGTGCAATAACTACAGTGCATGCTCGGGTGCAAAGCTCTCGCCCTAAATGGAACCGCAGACAGCCACGCACGCTGCGAATCACTGCTCAACCCCCTGCCCCTGCGCGAAGCAGCTCAAGACCTCGCTCCAACTCAGCGCCGCTAACATTCAACCACACTCGCGAGCTGCTGAACTCCCTCTCATCGAGAAGCAAACCTTGATTCAACATCACACCCTCCAAACCAGTTTCAACACGACGTCGCAACCACACATCCACAACCGACATGACATCCCCCGAAGCACCCAACCACCGCAACTCGCCGTGTTGATCCACTCTCACATCCTGACGACCACCTCGAATCACGTCTGAAGATCCTGCTAGCCGTAAACACAGCTCCTCCCCATCCCTCAACAAGTCCGCGTTCACCATGCGGCTCTTAAAGATAGTTAGCGGCTCCAAATCACAGAAAACTTCGCCCGCCTCGATGCTAACAATCTGCGCGTCGTGCCCGACGGCACCACAAGAAATCACTGCCCGCCTCCCCCACAATACGATCGAAGCATGGGCAGCGCCTCCCGGCCGCGCGTTAAGAGACTGCACTGCCACAGGATCAAGCTCCGCATCGGTTCCCCAATATCCGCGCGAGCCTAAGGGACGATATGCCCATCCCGTCCCAGTAGTCCCCTCTTGCCAGACGCGCAGGCCTGACTCCACATCACGAATCCAAGGCGTTGTTGGCCGACCAGCATCGCGACTTCCAACGTATACACTGGCATGAAAAAGGTGTCTTCCGAGATCCAACGTTCGCGCCCCTCCCTCCGCAACGAGTTGGTGTACCAGTAGGTCTGTAGTTTCGATTCGACGCCCGTAGTCGCTCGCCTCCCGCGCAGTACCGTCGCACCTCGCGGCGGCGTTGCAGGAGCGCAGCGGCCACCCCGAGGGGTGGCCGCTGAAGGCGGCCCCGAGTTGTTCTGGTGTGGCGGGAGTCACGTCGTTTTCATGTGAGAACTCTAACCCTCTCACCTGACACCAACGATGTCCCACCACGACTCCGACGCTACCACGATCTCCGCTGCTCTGGAACTGCTGACCGCTCACGGCTTCGACGACCTGGCTCGCCCTCTCGAGATGCTCTTGAACGCCGCCATGCGCCTGGAACGCAGCGCCTACCTGGGCGCCGGACCCTTCGAGCGATCGGACGATCGCCGTGGCTATGCCAACGGCTTCAAGCCGAAGACCGTCGCGTCGCGCCTCGGCGAGCTGAACCTGTCGATCCCGAAGACCCGCGACGTGCGGGACGGAGTCGAGCCCTTCTATCCGAAGGCGCTCGAGCGCGGCGAACGCTCCGAGCAGGCGCTGCGGCTCGCTCTGGCCGAGATGTACGTGCAAGGCGTCTCGACGCGCAAGGTGAAGGCGATCACGGAAGAGCTGTGCGGCATGTCGATCAGCTCGTCGCAGGTCTCGCGGCTGGCGGCGGAGCTGGACGACGAGCTCGATGCCTGGCGCCAGCGCCCGCTGGGCGCCGTGCGCTACCTCGTGCTCGATGCGACGTACGTCAAGGTGCGACACGCTGGCAGCGTCATGGACTGCGCGATCCTGGTCGCGGCAGGCGTGCGCGAGGACGGCAAGCGTGCAGTGCTCGGGGTGAGCGTGTCGCTGTCGGAGGCAGAGGTGCACTGGCGCGGCTTCCTCGAGAGCCTGCTGGAGCGCGGGATGCACGGCGTCGAACTGGTGACGACCGACGACCACAAGGGGCTGCGAGCGGCGCTGCGCGCCGTGCTGCCGTCGGTCATGTGGCAGCGCTGCCAGGTCCATCTGCAGCGCAACGCTGCGGCCCATGTCCCGAAGGTGGAGATGCGCGGCCCGGTCGCGAGCCGCTTGCGCTCGATCTTCAACGCGCCGAGTCGCGTGCATGCGGAGCAACTGCTGCGTGAGGCGGCCGCGGAGTACGCCGAGACTGCGCCGAAGCTGGCCGCCTGGATCGAGGAGAACGTCCGCGAAGGACTGAACGTCTTCGGGCTGCCGGAGCACCACCGCCGCCGGCTGCGGAGCTCGAACATGCTCGAGCGACTGAACCGCGAGATCAAGCGGCGCACACGCGTCGCCTCCCTCTTCCCGAACGAGGCCAGCGCGCTGCGCCTCGTCACCGCTGTCCTGGCCGAAGTCTCCGAAGAGTGGGAGACCGGCCGGGTCTATCTCTCCATGGACGCGACCTGATCGACGCTGCACCCGAATTTACAGACCAATGGTGGCGCTACCCGCAACGAGGACTGGGCACTCGCGAACACCTAGACCCTCAAGCTCAACCTCCACAAGACCCTCCAGATTAGCGCCAGGGGCCGCGACAAATCTACGCACCGTGTCACTCCTCGCCCCACTCCCGGTCGGGAGCAGCGAAACGCCGCGCTGGGACAGTCCAACAACCGACCAGACATCTTCGTGCGGGACACGCACATCTAGCTCAAGCGCCTCGTCCTGGAGGAAGACTTCCACTCCTCGCTCACCTCCGACAATGCGAACCACAGATGCAGCTCCGTCTTGCCGTGCATAGAGGGTGCAAGTACGAGGAAGTTTACCCTCAACATAGAGACAGAAACGGCCATCCTCGTCACATTCGACCGACTGACCAAGACTCCGCTCTCTCAAGATTGATGCGCTGAGCGCCGCGCCGAAGCCTCCATCAGCATCACCCACATCTATCGGAACAACCTCAATAACCGTCACTATTGCACCCCCAGCCAGCCCCCCCCCGACTCCAAACACCTGCCCTTCTGCCAAGACGGTCGCAGCGGGAAGCTCAACGACCGCAATCAGTCCATCATCCAACCCACCAACATAATCCCAGCTCACCCGTAACTGAAGTTGAGGGACGAATACTTCCAACTGCCGCGGAGGCACGGCGAATCCCGCAGGGCCAGAGCATTGCAACTCGACCCTCCCACTCGCATCTGTGCGGACCTTCGCTTCGATCGCCCGTCCTCGAGAGAGAGCGCTGATGGCGCTGGTCTCTCGCAACTCCACCACAGTCTCCTCCAGCATCACCCCGCTTGCCGTACGGATCGCTAGAGTCAAGACGTCCACGGGTCGGCCCGCCACGCTCTTGGCTACGTCAATAGTGAGAACCTCTCCCCATTCACTCGCCGAAGCGCATTCGATCCAACCTCCATGCTCCAACTCTAGGAGCAAGTCCTGTGACGTTGGAACCGCAATCACGGCGGGGGTCAGATCCGCACTGAGCACCCCTGATTGACGTCCTCCCGGAACTGACAGGTTGAAATGTTCCCCCGCGACGCCCGCATCCCCTCGAACCTCAAGAAAGCAGACGTCTGGGACGCCGGCCGGTATCTGTGTAGCGGCCGCGCCACCCTCTAGCAGGCAGGCTTGATAGTCAGGCATCAAACCAACTGCCCGTGCACGCAGCCGCCCAGCGATCACAAGGCGCTTGGGGATGCAAACCGAAAGCATGCTCTCACCCGCCTCGAGCGTCTCCAAGCCCACGGAACTCCAGCCGCCAGCAGCAGCCCGTGCCTCAACCAAGAAGCTGAGGTCGCGCTGCAAAGGCCCCCTCCCTTCTGCGACGTCCAGCTCCCAGCTAGACTGGGGCTCAATGACAATCTGCTGCACAACAACCTCGGCAGGCACTACCGTGAACCCTCCGAGGCGACGCTCGCGATCGAACACCGCGAGAACAGCTGCCTCTGCCGGCACCTCCACCATGAGCAGGCCGTCTACAGACGTTTGACGCGGAGAGCCCCCCGCTGCCGCCCAGAGACGGCCGGGCGTGGCCTTCTCAGCTTCCTCAGTTGGCACGGCGGCATACACCCACTCGACGTCAGTACCGAATGCGCCTCCCACGAGCTCTATACTTACGCTTCGCGCACCCATAGATACCGCTTCTCGAAACCCAGAGTCCGAACTGCCAGCCGAGAGGCCCTCTGGAGCAGGGACTAAACCAGTCATAGCGTCAACACTCGAAGCCTCTTCGGCGAGGCGCCTGCCAGGTGCATCCTGGGAACCGCCCAACCACCAAACCAGACCGACAAGGGCAGCAACAGCACAGACTATAGGAATTGCAACTCGCATGGTGCGTATCAGATTCAACTACCGTTGGGGCGCGAGCAAGACAAACTTGCCCGCGCCCGTGCGACACTCCTGCCCCCTAGTAGTTTTCCAGCACTCGGACCCCTAGTGGCTTCTTCTTGATCAGGCCCGTAGTAAAGTGGAATGGGGCGCCCGTGCCGAAGACTCGGCCAATGTGTGAGATCGCGAAATCTTCGTAGGCACCCAAGTCAAAGCCCCCGTAGATCCGAAACGACGGATCAAGGTAGACGGGCGCCCCCCCGACCGTCCTCGCCTCCATGAGACAGTGATCCGCCCATTCTTGAACGTCTGGCGCTCCACCCTGCGCAGTTGCCGGAGCACCGGTAAGTGTGACGTCAGCCTGAGTATAGACAAAGCCATCGATCCCGATTGAGTGCGACGGAGGCCCGAATGTGGCGTTTGGAACAGCGAGCCACGAGTCGGCGGTTATGACGGGGTACGAAGGATCACTGGGAGGCGTACTCGGAGTGACCGCTCGAAGACTGTAGGTATTCACGAGGATGTTGTCAGACGCAGCATCGTTAACCCCGAACGCCTGAACCATGTAGTTCGCCCAAGCCCCACAAGCGCCGGAACGGGTCGCCCCCGAGTGATAAGTTTCTTTCAAGAGATGTTCAACACTCGCAGCCCCCCCCCCACGTGGACTTCCATCCGGACGCGCCGGGCTGCCAGTAAGTCAAGGGACGAGCGTCTGGACGATTCCAGCCATCAACAGCCTTAGATGTCATGCCTCCAAGTAGAAAGTCCGTCGCGACGCTGGTACCGATAGTAACGGGATCGCTCTGCAGATGGGCAGCGGCACAGACGGTATCGAGGAGCGTTTCATACAGCGCAGCGACCTGAGG
The DNA here is from genome assembly GCA_007750655.1 of Rohdeia mirabilis. Classification (GTDB taxonomy): domain Bacteria; phylum Planctomycetota; class UBA1135; order UBA1135; genus Rohdeia; species Rohdeia mirabilis. The sequence continues at coordinate 1,473,871 of CP036290.1, read as the reverse complement.
CGCATGACGAGTCACGTACATCCGATGCGTCGTCGAGGTTGTCCCAGATGAGGCTGGAAATCCATGCGCGGACGGACTGAGCTCTACGTCCCAATCAATTGTGAATCCGGGAATCTTCAAGACAAAGCCGGCAGGGAAGGGCACTTGGCAAACGAACGAGGGAGTAACGTAGGTTGTTTGCGTGAAGACCCAAGGGATGGTCTGCGGAGCGAATTGCCACGACTGCCCCAAGAAGTTTGCCGTTGGAGTAAACGTGAGGTAGCCAACAAAGAGAAGAGGAGGAGGATTGTGGACCTCGAAGGTAGCGCAGCAAACTGTGCACTGATCTCCTGACGTGTAGTGCATCGGATAGTTGTGATCGAGCGGCACTGCCGGATCGGCCGACGGCGAAGTTACCTGCCCATCAAAGTCACCGTCCAACCACTGCGGCCCAACGTAGACACCAGCATCGTCTTCAGCAATAACGAGCTCGCTCGTGGTGAAGTTGACAGACTTCGGCACGACCGTCAGCTGCACTGCGTGCGCATTTCCAACCACTAGAGCCCCTAGGGCAATACTGGAAGACAGCGCGCGTACGATACCTTGCCGGAGCCAGTGGCATGCGCTCTTGGTAGCGCATTGCAATAGAATTCCGTTCATGTCTTTCGAAGTTGATCTGGTGGATAGAAGCCGCTCGCACGGCAGAGAGTATTGCGACCACACGAGGACGCACAGGCTGGGGAGCGGCTCGTGCGAGCACGGAGGGTCGATTCTGCAACTAACGCGACCTAGCCTGTAGGGTTGGACCCAACTACGATTTTTTCAAGCGAACGCGGCTGCCCCGCCTGAATGCTGACAGAATTTTAGAGGTCACATGCTCGGTAGATGCCAGCGCCGCGTGGCTCGGTCCCGTTCCGTTCGCGGCTGCTGGCCCGAGGCTCTCTCCGGCCTCGATCGTCTGATGTGATCATCCATCGCTCAACTGAGCACCCTGGCTGCTGACTGACGCACGCCGCTCCGCTCGGACCGCCGCGGCTGCAAGTCCTAATCCTACGCGACGCCGCCTGTGCCCGCCCACCGCCTCCTCGGCCTGGCAGCGGCTAGTCCCAGCCAGCCGCCTCCTCGGCCCGCCGCAGGATCGCGCTCGGCCTGACGCCGAGAGCCCGGCACCACTTCAGCATGATCGCGAGAGTCGGGTTGCGGACGCCGCGCTCGACGCCGCTGACGTAGGTCCGGTCGACCTCCGCCTCGAAGCCGAACGCCTTCTGTGAGAGCCCTTGCCGCTGGCGCTCCTCGCGCAGCGCGTCCCCCGCGGCCCATCGCAGCACCCGGAACGGACCAGGGCTGGGCCATCGAGCGGACACCCCGGACCGCGCCAGCAGATGACGCCGTGGGCGTGGGCCGAGGAGCGGCGGCGCGAGGCGGTGGATCAAGGCGCCTGAGCCGGCGCGGCGGACGTGTCAACCCGGCGTGGGGATGGCGTCACCGGACACGTACCGCCAAGCTGCGCGTGCCGCCCTCGAAGATCCCCAGGGAGCCCGTGTCCTCGGAATTGATCTTCTCGTTGACAATGATTCTCCAGAGGTCGGCGGCCGCCGGCTCCAGATGCTCCGGAGGCACAGCGCTACTCGCAGGGGCCTGGCCTGGCTCGACTCCGCCATCTTGAAGTGGCGAACGTGAATGGCCCGATGCGTCGTCCGCGAGGTCGGGAGACTCTCCGGATACTGAGCCAATTGCGTCGCCCTGCGAAGCCGCCCCCGCCGATGCGGCGGGTCGCTCGGAGCCCTCAGGGATCGTCATCGACTGCCTACCTGTTCGGCCTGCGAAGAACGCGATCGCCAGAGCCAGGCCCAGGGCCGCGACAACGAGAACGACGATAGGCACCGGCACCTGCCCCCTACTGCGATGAGCGAGGCCCTCAGCAGACGCCAGACGCTTTACCCAGGCAATTCGAATATTCATCCTTAAAACGGGCAGATTTCCATTCCTTCGGTCTTCTTCGTACGAACAATACAGGCTGAAGAAGCGCAGTTCACCGCCAGGAGGACGCGCAAGCGGCCTTCGAGAATGCCCCCCACGGCGCGACGACTACAACGCCGTGCGACCGCACTCGGCGCTCGGCGGGCTCAGCCCCGAGCAGTACCTCGCAGAGCAGGGCGGGGGCCATGGCCCCCGCCCTGCTCTGCGGCAGCAACCCCACCAGCAACTCGAACCCGCTCCGGCACCTGCTGGAGCAACTGGCTGATCCAAGGAATCCGTGGACCTAAGTCGGGGGCTGCCTCAAGCCCACCGAGGGCGCTGCTTGACTCGGCGAACTTCGATCAAGGCGTGCAGCTTGGGTCGCCTAAAAGCCACAGGCCGACAATATTGCCGCCGATTCTGCTTCAGTAAGGCCTGACGCAACCGTCACTGACACAGGAGTCGCCAGTGAGAGAAGCGGGTCTACTTCAAAGGGGTCAAGAGCAACCCCATCAACTACCAGTGCAAGTCGTACGACTGTCGCACTCTCGCCGCTAGCTCGAGGAACGCCGAACCAGTCGAAGTAATCTGAAGGTGTGTTCGGCTCACCTGAAAGGGCACCCAAGACTCCAAGAGCCCTAGCGTCGAAGGTGATCCGCACTTCCCAACTGCCTCCGACCTGATAACGACCTCCACGAGCGATCTGGGTGACCACGCTCCGGTCGAGGCTTACAAGGATGTGAGGGTAGTCCGCCGGCAGTGGGAAGCCGCCACCTGTGGCACCCTCGGGGATTATGTCAGCCCACTGCTGGAACGCAGCCGGATTGCTTAGATCTACTTGCACAAACGAGTCGCCAGCAAGTGACTTCGATGCTGCGCCAGTGCGATTCAACTGGAGGACTGCTTCTGATGGCAGATGTGTTGGCCAGACTAGGTGGAAGCCCGAGCTGCCTGGTTCGAGGCCATCTTCGATAAACTCTATCAGCTTGACTTGCTCTCCGCGCGCATCCCTTTGGATCTTCGGTAGCACTTGGAGAACGTCTCCATCAGGGACGTCGCTAGATAATGGGAATATTGACGCGGTTGCTGCGGCTGCGCCAATCATAGCAAGGATCAGCCCCCCTGCGATTACGGGTCCGAGTTTAGACTTCATCTCTATTGCTGGAATGAGCTTCAATTGTCGTTGTATTTTTGTTCGTGCGCTAGGGGATTCGTGCCCAGCAAGCTGTGAAGTACACAGCGGCGCTCTGCATGTAGGGTCCGAACGCTTCTTCATAGGTTGCGGCAGCGACCTTCATGTCCGTTCCTGACTTGGATTCAAACGTGCCATCGCCGTTGGCCTTGACTACATGAATTGGCTCGGCGTTCGCAAGGTCGCGTATGGCTGTTGATTGGGCGCAGAAGAGGACGACGACAGCGCAGGGGGGGGCCTCCAGCCATCGGTACCATTCCGTTCCCGGTTGCTGGCGCGAGACTCTCTCCGGCCCCGATCGTCTGCTCTGATCATCCATCGCTCCCTCGATCACCCTGGCTACTGACTGACGCGCGCCACCCCACTCGGACGGTCGCGCTTGCGAGACCTGCACGTTACCAGACCTCGTAATCCTGCGCCGCGGACAGACCTCCCACCCGGCCCGAATCGTCCCACCGACGCTCGAGCGACGTGCTCGTTCTACCACCACCGCTCATCGCCGCTTAGCTCTGCAATATTCCCCACTAGTTCAAGGAATGAATTCGCGAACTTCATTCTCGCCCCTGCTCGCCGCCCCAAGGCCTCGCCAACCTCCGCCCCTTGGCCGCCGTCAAATAAGAAAACGCTTCCCCGATCGGAGCCTTTCAACTCGAGCGTAAGCCCGTTCCCCATCGAGTCAGAAACGATGCAGAGCCACGAGTCTGAAGGACGGCGACCAAACATCGCGTTCATGGCATCCAATGAAAAGACTTCACCTCGCCCGATGCCTCCGAAGTGATCCGGGCAAATCCCAAAATCAAGAGACAAGCCCGGGGAGGGATCAACGCCAAGACGCCCTCGTGAAAAGCCCCCGTTACACCTGGCGAGAAACTGCCGGTACCCTGCAGGCAGCGCGGCCCCAACCTTCCGCTCAAAATCCGCAAGCGCATCCTCGCCACACCCGGCCTCCGTGTAGGTCAGCGCGTCAATCAGCTCATCCAAAGTCATGCCACGCCCTCACGAATAGCAATAGACCCGGGAAAGCTACTTGAGACACTCAACCGAGTCGAGTCACGATCGACACGCGCCTTCATCAGAAGTTCCCACTCACGGGGCCAGGTGTCGGTACCGTTCCGTTCCCGGTTGCTGGCCTGAGGCGCTCTCCGTCCTCGATCGTCTGATCTGATCATCCATCGCTCCCTCGATCACCCCGGCTGCTGACTCCTGCGCGCCGCCCCATTCGGACCGTCGCGGTTGCGAGACGCGGACGGTATCAACTCTCGGGAATCCGCGCTGGGGGCGTAGCTCCCAACCTGCTAGACCCGTCCCACCGACGCTCGAGCGACGTGCTCGATCTACCACGAGCGCAGCCGCGGGGATGGCGTCACCGGACACGTACGCACGGGCTGCCGCGACCAGCTAGGGAATTTCCGCGAGAAACATCCCCTTCATCCCTACAACCAGCAGTCGCCTCGCTCCCATCCACGACACGTCCCAAACACACTCCATAGACAACGCGCAACAAACTCTGCCACCACCGTCGAGAACCACGACCCCATCGCCCACAACAACCGCCACCTTTCCAGATGCAGCCACGACTGAACGACTAACCCCAACTCCATCCCGAACAAACTCCCACAAGATCTCCCCCGATCGAACGCTAACGCCAACGACGAGCTCACCGCGAACGCCGCCCGCGACCACCGCGACCTCCTCACTCAATGCAGAAACTCCCGACAAGAACATTACAGGAACATCGCAAAGAGGCCGCACACCGCCCCCGCGCTCCAAACGAAAAAGCCTCGCTCCTTCCAGCGTCGCAGCCGCAACCAGCGCCCCCCCAAACTCACCACGCCCAACGACTGAAAGCACAGGCGCCGCCGCCCCCGCGCACAACTCAATAGCGGGGCCAATCGCCCCGCCGTCGACATCAACGAGCGAATAGCACCCACCTGTCACTCCGACCAAAATCGCCAGCGACCCCTCTGTCTCAACCACTTCGCCAACTGACTTTAGCGAATCACCCTCAAACAGATCCCAATCTCGACACACACTTTTCCCCTTGAGGCTCCACCGCGCCGCCCGGCCGAAGCCGTTCACCGCAAGCACACCTCCACCATAAGCCCCCCCGACCTTTCCAATGTAGCCGACAACCGCTGTTTCGGCAAGCAACCCCCTCAGTGCGTGACACTCGAGAATGCGCTCCTGGGCAGCCCACACCAAACCGCGCTTGACATCGCAACAGACGGAGTAGTACTCGCCCGCTGCCAGATTTTGCACGCTTATCATCCTAGACATCATCGCCAAGCACTCATGAAAGGAAAGGCCTCAGGGGGTACCGTTCCGTTCGCGGTTGCTGGCCCGAGGCTCTCTCCGGCCCCGATCGTCTGATCTGATAATCCCTCACTCCCTCGATCACCCTGGCTACTGACTGACGCGCGCCAGCCCTCTCGGACCGTCGCGCCTGCGAGACCCGCACGGTACCAGACCTCGGAAACGTCCGCCGCGGACAGACCTCCCACCCGGCTCGACTCGTCCCACCGACGCCCGAGCGCCGCGCCCGACCTACCACGAGCGCCCACATGTCGGTGGCAGCTCCGGCACGCGGCTCATGAAGACGTCGCGCAAGGTCAGTCGCCGCTTCACGAGCCCCGCCTCCATCGCAGGCGTGACGCGCCTTCCGAGCGAAGCGTGCTCGCGCACGAAGTTGTAGTAGACGCGCAGCAGCTCGAGTCTCCTCGCCAGCGTCTCCGGTGTCCGACACAGCGCATTCGTCCTGCGGTTCAGCGCGGCGATCGACCTGCGAATGGTCAGGTTCAAACGCTCGACGAAGGACGTGTTGAAGACACGCGAGCTCAGTGACTTGTGCAGGATCTCTTTCGCTCGCCACGGCGCGCCCTGCACGACGCGGCTGTTCGACCTGACGATCTTGCCGTTCTCGAAGCGCTTGATCACCTCGACGTGCACGCAGGCCGAGCGGAAGATCGCCTTCAGCCCTTTGCCCGTGTACGCGTAGCCGTCGGACACGATCAGCAGCGGGCCCGGTGCGAGATCGAGCCGCGACTGCAGCTCGTTCAGATGCGCCTTCACGTGGCGGAACGCACGCGTTCCCACGCGTAGCCCCAGCCAGAGCCGCGACTCCACCGCGACGCTCGTGTGCACCCAGGTCGGCGTCGCCTGCAGAATCGTCGAGGTGCGCAGCTCGTCGATCTGCACCTCGCGCGTCGGCACATCATGGACCCTGGCCTCGGTGAAGCGCTCGGCGTGTTTGGCGGCGCTCGCGATCCAGCGCGAGATCGTGCTCGGGCTACGCCCCAGCACGCGCCCGACCGCGGCTTGGCTCATACCTTCGGTGGCGAGCGCGATGGCGCGGTCGAAATCCTCCATCGACGCACGCAGGCGCGCGTACACCGTGCCCGTGGTCGCGCGGAACGTCGTGCGGCAGCTCTGGCACTTGAAGCGCTGGCGGACGCGGCGCGTGGTCGTCCGCGGACGCGAGTGGCGGACGACCTGGGAAGGCTCGAGTCGGCGCGTGTGGGACGCGCGACAGGCCGGACAGGCGGGCGTCTTCGAGGCACGGCGGCGCGGGAGGGTGGTGCTCACCGGGGGATGATCCAGGCCGACCTGGTCGATGGCGAGCAGATGGGGCCCATTCGCGCCCCTGGCACCTGGAGGCGTCGATGGCGGGAAGCATCGGCAGCTCTGCAACTTGCGACCGTCCAGCAACCGCCAACGCACGACCCGCTACGCGTTGGACGTGCCGGCAGCTTCATGCCATCGTCAGCACCAGTTCCGGCACCGGCGATCTGGGAGCGGATTTGGGGTGAGAGTGTGGGAGCCGCTGGCTCGGCCACCACAGCGCCCCCTTGCCGGGTTTCCATATGCTCGACGCAGCGGTCGAGCTGGGCGACCTCCGCGCGCCGTCCGGCAATCGGCTCGAAGCCCTGCGCGACGACCTGGGCGGCCTGCACTCGATCAGGATCAACGCCCAGTGGCGCATCGTGTTCCGCTGGACGAGTTCGGGACCCGCCGAGGTCAGCGTCGTCGACTACCCCTGAGTGCCATCCCGCGCGTCCAACGCCGCCCTTCAGCCATGCCGCCCAAGAATCGCATCCCCACCCACCCCGGCGAGATCCTGCTCGAGGAGTTCCTCGAGCCACTCGGCGTGACCCAGGTCGCCTTCGCCGCCCATATCGGCGTGCCGGTCCAGCGCGTCAACGAGATCGTGCGGGCGCGGCGCGGGGTGAGCGCCGAGACCGCGTGGCTGTTCGCGCAGGCGCTCGGGACCACGCCACAGTTCTGGATCAACCTGCAGTCGGCCTACGACCTGGCGAGTGCCAAGCCAGCGCGCAAGGTCGGTAGGCTGCGGAAGACGGGGTGAGGGCGACGATCAAGGCGACCTCTTGCAACCTGGGCACCGGAAGTCCCGGGCAGAAACGGACACGAACAGACATTGACGGGTGCGCTGGACGGGCACGAACGGTCACAAACCGGCACGAACGGGCACGAAGTGCGCCTGCCGGGCCCGATTCCCAAGCTGAATGTCGCGGGTTCGAGTCCCGTCTCCCGCTCCACCTTTGGGAGCCATTTGGGCGGCACGGGGCGGGTAGGTGGCGGCAATTTGCCGTCTGGGGACGTGGCGGAGGGGCGGGGTGTAGCGCTTTTGTAGCTGCGTGGGGCGGGCGGCCGTCGCGGCGCGTGAGCCCCAGGCCGGGGTGAATCCGCCGCCGTCTCGATCAGGTCCAGCGCTCTCCACCCCCAAGAGGGATCCAGTCGGGAGCGGGTTGGTCGGATATCCTGAGCGATAAGACACACTCCGAGCTCGCTCATTACGAAGTCAAACCAAAGTGCGACATCCAATCGTCAATCTCCAAACCCGGCGCCGGTGCCCAGACATCCAACCGGCCAAGAAGATCATTGCCCACTGCAACAGACTCGCACCCTGGCCCCCGACCCTCCACAACGCCGGCCAACAGAGCTTCCCCCCAAAGCGCATCCTCCCCTTGCAGCCACCACACAGGCCACCAAGGAGCACCCGGCGCCCCCTCCACCAGAGCATCGAAGCGCACGCCCAGGGGCCTAACACAGACAACAAATCGATCCCAATCGGCATCACCACCGAGCAATCTAAAGCTGTGGGCAAGGCCACACGCTCGACACCTCAGAAAACCATCCGTGGGCCCATTACAATAACCCACCGCAAGAACCCGATCAAAAGGGGAGTTCACGCGCCTTTGGACCGCACCAGGAGCGCTGCAATGCTCACACATCATTCCGGCACCCGATTAAATGGTACCGTTCCGTTCCCGGTTGCTGGCCCGAGACTCTCTCCGGCCCCGATCGCCTGATCTGCTCATCCATCGCTCCCTCGATCACCCTGGCTACTGACTGACGCGCGCCGTCCCACTCGGACCGTCGCGCCTGCGAGATCTGCACGGTACCAGACCTCGGATGCCTCCGCCGCGGACAGACGTCCCACCCGGCTCGACTCGTCCCACCCGCGCCCAAGCGCATGTGCCCGAGCGGCGTGCCCAAGCGGCGTGCCCGAGCGCCGCGCTCTACGTCGGCAACGCGTAGTTGAGCCACCGGCTACCACTATTTTGCAGCGAAAGAGAGAAGGACTACTCACTGACCCGCAGAACTCGTCGCAGGTATACTCACTGTTTCGCCCTCTCGAAGGGTTACTTGCACCCCAACAAGCCCGAGAGCCTCTAGAATCGCCCCCCCCTTTGAGCTCTACATGCCCTCCAAAGTCGAATGACAATTCGCACACTCCATCATCCCCACTCAACACCTCAATGCGACCGCGGCAAGCTGAACCAGCCCACTCCCCCGACAGAAAGCGCGCAAGAACCGCCCCGCCACCGACACCATCGGCCCCAAGAACGGATTCAAGCCCCAATTGCACACCTTCGATACGCAATCGCGGTCGCCCATTCGCCCTAAAAAGCAACGTCTCTCCATCAGCAATCGCAGATCTTCGCTCAAGACTCGCCACGCACCCACTCCCGGCAATGTAGAACTCCGCCTCACTATCCAATGCCCACAGCCACCCCCCCTCCGGCGGGAGGTTCAGGAGATTTGAGACTCCCACTCTTTGCGTAAGCTCTTCCCCCACGAATGCATATCGAGCACCCACCATCGCCCCCACCCCGACTTCCGAGGCAGCCTCTTCAACGCACACATAACACGCCAAGAACCTCGGCATCGCCAAATGCAAGTCAACACCGTCGGCCAGCAAGTCAAACTCGTGCCACAAGCCGAAGCTATCCACAATTAGGGTATACCGCCCAGGTACGAGATTCGACTCCCGGCCAACCATGTGACCCTCACGGTCATACCTCAGCCAAATCGGTCGCGTTGCCCCCCCAATGAACTTCTCCGGGAGAAGGTGGGACTCACTAAACTCCAATCGCGCCTGGATCCCACCGCTCATGCCTTCCAACCACCTATCCCACATATCGCCGCCCACACTCATGCTCTCCTGCACATCAATGCTTACGTTGAGCTCTAGCTGAGCACCTCCTCCAGGGCGCGCGACAGAGATGTTGGATACTGCTTCACCAACAACACCCTCAATGCCCAACGTCGCGTCACAGCGCTCCAGAGGATAGAAGCCCCTTCCGCCTCCAAAGTCCAGAACAGGAACGATTGAATACTCCCCGGGCGAGAGCCCGACGACCGTAACACTCTCACCGTCTTTCAAGACGAAGCTCTTGACTAGCCCCCGCCTCCGATCGGTCACAGAAAAGGCAACACTTTCACCAACCGCTAGCGGCTCGCCCTCAAGGCCGAGTCGCCACGCAGAGGCCCCTTCGACCTGGACAGCATTCAAGCGCGCCTCGACAAGACCCTCGAAGACTTCGGGAATGTAGCCTCGGACCCACAAGCCGAACGGCGAGGGCTGAGAAGGCAAAACAAAGACTCCCCTTCCAGCACCCCTTACTAGTGGGACAGTCTCAAAGATGTGGGCGCTCATCGGCGGATAAACGGCCCCAGTCGGACTCCCCACCTGCGCGTCTAGAGTCAGAGCCTCATCAGCAGACACCAGCTCCCTGTCGTCTCCAAAAACAATGAGCGCCGCGCCACGCGATTCTGTCACTTCAGCAGAGTGCGGCCCCTCACCTCGGGGAACCATCGCAGGAAGAACTATGAATCGGCGGCCCGTCAATGAGATCCCTGCAACCCAGACATCCTCCAGGGAAGAGTCTACCTTGAACACCAACTCGCGACCGACTAGCTCTCCAGCTAGATCAACAATAGGCGCCGCCAATGGGTGCCCCGCCCAGATAGCCACCTTCACAGACACAGCGCCGCGCCGCCCTGAGTGCAAGATGCTTCCTGGATCTTCCAATTGGATCCGAATAACCCTCCCCTCCCCAACCTGCGGAATCAATGCTTCACGCAGATCCGAAGGAGACTGGTCCCCAACGAGGCCCTCAGGAGGCGGAGCCTCACCAACTTCGAGTGACCCGAAGTCAACTATAGAGCCCCTCCTCTCCTCATGCGAGCCGATCTGGCTTATCGCAAGCATGATAAGAGCCAGAGCGACGACTGCGCCACCGATGTACTGATTCCGGTGCGCCCCCACTTGCTTCTTTACCATGTCGACCCCTCATTCTCCGGTCAGACTCCGAAAAGTCTCAGCAAGCAAGCTATTGCGTAATGTGCAACAAGCACTGCTGGCCGGACTCAAGATGAGGGGCGCCTCGAATCGAGGCGCCCCTCGTAGAATTAGCTAACCTAGTGACACCCTGAATGCAAGACGCAGTGCATGGCTACGCTCGAACCGGCAGGGAGTGTTGCCCCCTGAACGGACCAGGCGGGTGAGGGGGGCGGCAGCTCAGTGAACACAATATCATTGAGGTCGATCAGAGTCTTCATGTCACAAAGGACGACCGGTTCACCTTCGGTGCAGGGATCGCACGTATAGCCGAGCGCTTGGGGGATCGCAATTAGCAATGCTGCTTGCGCTGTGCGCTTCGCCTGAGCTTCACCAGATGTCGATGCGCCGACGGCAACGATGTCGCTTGTCGTAATGACGTTTGCCCAATCCTCCAAGGGGGTCGGGCAGGGCAGGGCGTCGAGAAGACTTACAGACGCCCCGGCTGAACCGGGGCTTCCGAATGCGCAGAATGCGGCAAAAAGACTACCTGTGACTATTGCCTTCATGTTCCTTACTCCCTTCTCTTCCTTGCACTTCATATTGTAAGGTCGCCTTGTCCGCTTGTCGGTTCGGGCGCCCACGGTCGATCTGAGGCACGTGCAAGAAGCTGCCCTTCTGACCGTGGGTTGGTGTACCAGTAGGTCTGTAGTTTCGATTCGACGCCCGTAGTCGCTCGCCTCCCGCGCAGTACCGTCGCACCTCGCGGCGGCGTTGCAGGAGCGCAGCGGCCACCCCGAGGGGTGGCCGCTGAAGGCGGCCCCGAGTTGTTCTGGTGTGGCGGGAGTCACGTCGTTTTCATGTGAGAACTCTAACCCTCTCACCTGACACCAACGATGTCCCACCACGACTCCGACGCTACCACGATCTCCGCTGCTCTGGAACTGCTGACCGCTCACGGCTTCGACGACCTGGCTCGCCCTCTCGAGATGCTCTTGAACGCCGCCATGCGCCTGGAACGCAGCGCCTACCTGGGCGCCGGACCCTTCGAGCGATCGGACGATCGCCGTGGCTATGCCAACGGCTTCAAGCCGAAGACCGTCGCGTCGCGCCTCGGCGAGCTGAACCTGTCGATCCCGAAGACCCGCGACGTGCGGGACGGAGTCGAGCCCTTCTATCCGAAGGCGCTCGAGCGCGGCGAACGCTCCGAGCAGGCGCTGCGGCTCGCTCTGGCCGAGATGTACGTGCAAGGCGTCTCGACGCGCAAGGTGAAGGCGATCACGGAAGAGCTGTGCGGCATGTCGATCAGCTCGTCGCAGGTCTCGCGGCTGGCGGCGGAGCTGGACGACGAGCTCGATGCCTGGCGCCAGCGCCCGCTGGGCGCCGTGCGCTACCTCGTGCTCGATGCGACGTACGTCAAGGTGCGACACGCTGGCAGCGTCATGGACTGCGCGATCCTGGTCGCGGCAGGCGTGCGCGAGGACGGCAAGCGTGCAGTGCTCGGGGTGAGCGTGTCGCTGTCGGAGGCAGAGGTGCACTGGCGCGGCTTCCTCGAGAGCCTGCTGGAGCGCGGGATGCACGGCGTCGAACTGGTGACGACCGACGACCACAAGGGGCTGCGAGCGGCGCTGCGCGCCGTGCTGCCGTCGGTCATGTGGCAGCGCTGCCAGGTCCATCTGCAGCGCAACGCTGCGGCCCATGTCCCGAAGGTGGAGATGCGCGGCCCGGTCGCGAGCCGCTTGCGCTCGATCTTCAACGCGCCGAGTCGCGTGCATGCGGAGCAACTGCTGCGTGAGGCGGCCGCGGAGTACGCCGAGACTGCGCCGAAGCTGGCCGCCTGGATCGAGGAGAACGTCCGCGAAGGACTGAACGTCTTCGGGCTGCCGGAGCACCACCGCCGCCGGCTGCGGAGCTCGAACATGCTCGAGCGACTGAACCGCGAGATCAAGCGGCGCACACGCGTCGCCTCCCTCTTCCCGAACGAGGCCAGCGCGCTGCGCCTCGTCACCGCTGTCCTGGCCGAAGTCTCCGAAGAGTGGGAGACCGGCCGGGTCTATCTCTCCATGGACGCGACCTGATCGACGCTGCACCCGAATTTACAGACCAATGGTGGCGCTACCGACCGTGGGGCGCGATTGTACCCTACGTTCCAGTCCCGGGTGGTGCCGTGGTACCGTTGCTTTCCCGGTTGCTGGCCGGGCCTCTCTCCGGCTCCGATCAGCGAACGCCGTCTTCCAGGAGGAGGTCGACACTGATCCGTGGGTCGCGGCGGCCCTGCTCGAGGTCGACGGGGCGAGTGGACTGGTCCTGTCGGTCGAGCTGGGGCGGGGCTCCGAGTGCGAGCGGTGGCGCTCGAGTACCTGGTCGGGGCGTGGCTCAGGCGGGGCGCGTTTCCGGGCCGGGTGATCATGCGGGGCAGGCGGCCCGGCAGCTGGGCGGGGCGCTTGGGCGCCTCGGGATCGAGGTCGTGGTCAGCGACCGGCTACAGGCGCTGGAGCCTGCCCGAGCGGAGCTCCTGGCGCCGATCTGACGGAGCGTGCCTCGGGGCCGATCGGGCGGGGTGTTGCAACCTGGGCGCCGGAAGTCACGGGCACAAACGGGCACGAACGGCCATCGACGGGTGCGCTGGACGGGCACGAACGGTCACAAACCGGCACGAACGGGCATGAAGTGCGCCCGGCGGGCCCGATTCCCAAGCTGAATGTCGCGGGTTCGAGTCCCGTCTCCCGCTCCACCTTTGGGCCCCATTTGGGCGGCACGGGGCGGGTAGATGGCGGCAGGTGGGCGTTTTGGCAGGTGGCAGAGTGCCAGCGCGTAGCGCATTTGTAGCTGCGTCGGGCCGCGGGCCGACGAACGAAACGCCGAAGGGCTAGCCGCTTCGTAGAGTCGGCCTACTCCTGATCATCGAAGTAGGCCACGCTTCCCCTCTTCCTCTTGGCGGCGCTTCATCCGGTGGTGGGGTTCGTGGTGGGGTACCGATTCGCCGGCATCGCGACTCCCACCAACCCCACCACCGTCGGGCAGCTCGACAAGCATCCACCGCACTACACCGCCAGTGCGTTCCGGGCGGCTCTGCGAGCACCGTCGCTGCGTTTCCGGGGTGCTTAGGCGCCCCACTCGCGACCCCGGTGGGCAAGGACCGGGGTCGCACCTTTCACCTGGTGGTGCGGCCCGGCGTTCGCGACTGGCCGATGTGGACGGTATGGACGGTATGGACGGTGTCGCGTCCACCTCCAGATTCGTGGGGTCTGCTCCTCCTGGTCGCGACGGGCATGGGCCAGCACCGCAGCCATCTCGGGACGGCGGCCCCCTGCTCCCCACGAACCTGACCCCCCTCGGAATCTGACTCCGGTGGGCAACCGTCCATACCGTCCACACCGTCCACACCGTCCACACCGTCCACCCGCTGGGAGGCCGACCGAAGCTCGAGCTACCCCGCCGATCGCCGGAACTCAAGCAGACCGGCTTCCCGGTGCCTCCAGCCGGGGTGGGTGAAGGGAGTGAAGGCATCTCAGGTTCCTCCCATAGAAACTCCCCTTAGAGAGAGGACCCGGGGACCCTTCACTCCCTTCACTCCCTTCACCTCTCGCCGAGCTACGCCACCGCCGACCGCCTTCGAGGAGCCCTGCACTGGTCGTGACGCGGCGACTCACCCAGCGCGATCTGGACCCTCCGCAGCGCCCAGTGGCCCGCGCCTGGCCACTCACTCGGCAACGGTCGCGCGGACACAGGTCCCCCGGAAACTGAGGCAGGCGGGCAACCGTCCACACCGTCCACACCGTCCAACGAGGCGCGCGCACGGCCGCTCCGCCTGGACGCTCCACCGGGCCGGTCAGGACGCGCCGGGGAGCCCTCCCGGAACCCGCCGCAACGGCCCCTCACGCCGCGCTCGTCGAGCACCCCGGCAAGTTCCCAAAGTGCACTCCAAGTTCCCAAAAGTGCACTCCGAGTTCCCCGCCAAGTTCTACGGACAAACCCTCGGTTTCGCGACTCGACCCCGCCTCACAGCGCGTGAAGCGGGGTCGAGCCCTAGCGGGAGGCCGATTTTGAAAACGCCCAAATCGGTGAACCAGCGGGGAACTTGGGGAGCGGCGCGGAGGCCGAAATCGGCCCCCAGGAGCGCCCGATCGGGGCCTCGGCGGGTCGCCCGATCAGCGCCCCGTGGGGCCCTCGGTCAGCCCACCGTCAGGCCTCTCCCAGGTCGCATATCTACCGCAATGCCCTTGCGGAGCAAATGCAACCGCCTAGGAGGGCGGGCCAGGTTGCGCCCCCGGATACGCACGGACCCCCAGGCATAAAGCCCAAAAACACTCTGCGCCAGCACCCTCCCGCCAAGAACAAAGACGCAAAGCCATGACCGACAAGCGCTAGTCCAACTGAACACCAACAACACGAATATGCGGGTGAAGAGCTCCCCACCGAAGAAACACCTCGCGATTCAAGCAAATACCATGCAGATCTACCCACTCAAGAGCCCCGAGCTCACCCAAAACATCCAAGAACTCCTCTTCGATATCGACCCACGTCAAAGCTAACCCCCTTAGCCTCACAAGCTCCGCAACTCCCTCGAAGCCCTCCCCCCCCCCCCCCCCCCCCACTCACAACGATGCAAACCCAGGACCTCCAAGCTTACCTCCGACGCCACACAGCCAAACCCGATACTTCGAAAATCGCAGCCAGTCAAGTCTAGCAGCTTGAGGCTAGTCAAATTCAAGAGCCGTGCGACATCAACCCCATCCCCAGGGCCATACACGACAAGAGACTCCAGGCCGCCAAGTACATCAGACCAATGCTCTGCGCCATCAGACGAGGCGACCAGCTCCAACACCTCAACCTCAAGCTCCAACAGACGCACCTCCCGATGCGCAAGGCGCATCCACAAGCTACCCCAGTCGACGACATCCCCTTCAATGCATAACGACAGCAAACTTGACCTGAGAAGCAATGCCTGGGAGCCATCGCGCCATACGCAATCGCGCGATTCGAGTCGCTCGATCTCCGGAGCCAGGGCCGCCAGGCGTGCACCAACCGCTGGCGCGACCTCCCAACCAATCAGGCTCAACTCCGTCGCAACGCACCCATCCAGCGAGGCGAGCAGATCATCACAAAGCACAGCACCACCCCCGTTCAGGCTAGACGCAAGCGGTGCAGCCAGAACCAAGGACTTACAACTCAAGAGCCTCGATGGGCGCGAATCAACGCCCAACCGGCCGGCGACCGCCACACACCCCCAGAGCTCCAAGCTGTCACACCCCATCCGATCAAGCAAACGAAGCCAATCCGAACAAAAAGGGCAATCCCGGAATACCCACCTTTCGCATCCCCGATCCAGCTTCGCCTGCCGAAAAGCAGCAATCCAGCCGCCGGAATCGCCACGAACGTCGACGCTCACGGCCACCCCAGAATTAACCAGCCAGGCAAGATTCTCACCAAACGGGGATTCACCGGCCGGCGCATCCCCCGACACGAAAAGAAAGGCGCTCGCCCCAACAAGAGCACCCTCTACCACAACCTGCCCAACAGAGTCTATGAAGCCTAGATCCTGCAGATCGCGCTCTAGGATCTGATCGCCGATCTGCAACTCGACCGCAGCACTGCCGTCGAACCTCAACGTAGCGGACACATCCGCCAAGCATTGAGCCTCAACTCCACCGCAAGCTCCAACCGCCCCCCTCGCCGGATCCGGCCAACACAGCAAAGCCCAGGCAACGCAGAAGCCGCGAAGGAACGATCTATGCAACTCAGCGCCCACCGCAGCCTCCGCAGGAAAACATGACATTGAAGCTCACACTGTAGAACACGCCCTGATCGCCGTATGGCACAGTTGCCGTAATCGAGAATTCGTCCTCGCCGCTACAGTCCAACTCCTTCTTGTATCTAATGCCCACCTGAGACCACTCCGCCTGGCCTGGAAAGGGTGTGACGCGATGCCCTCCATCCTTATTCACCCAGGTACCGTTCCGTTCCCGGTTGCTGGCCCGAGACTCTCTCCGGCCCCGATCGCCTGATCTGCTCATCCATCGCTCCCTCGATCACCCTGGCTACTGACTGACGCGCGCCGTCCCACTCGGACCGTCGCGCCTGCGAGATCTGCACGGTACCAGACCTCGGATGCCTCCGCCGCGGACAGACGTCCCACCCGACTCGACTCGTCCCACCGACGCTCGAGCGGCGTGCTCGATTCATCACGACCGCACCCACGCCGGCAGGTCCCGTGGCACGCCGCTGATGGGCGGCACGGGGCGGGTGGATGGCGGCAAGTGGGCGTTTCGGCAGGTGGCAGAGTGCCAGCCTGCAGCGCACTTGTAGCTGCGTTCGGCGGCTGGCATCGAGCCGCGTGCGCCCTGGCCGGGCGCCCAAACGCCGTCTCGGTCGAGCCGCGGGCGCCCCGCTGTAGGGCGAAGTCCGGTCGGGAGCAGCCAGGTCGGACATCACCCCCTACACCGCCCCGCCCCAGATACACCTCACGCGAACTGCACGACCCAAGAAACTGAACCGCAAGTCGAACAATGGGCACACAGCGACACCCGCACCTCATCAACAGAGCGCTACAGCGAAAGAGTGTGGGTACCACCATCTACTACCACGATCGTGCCCTGAAGCGCCGGGGCAAACATGTCTACAGTCCTCTCCCAAACGTCAACTCGGTAGCTACCGGGCGGCAACTCAAAACTCACATCAGCATCAGAGCGCAGAGCTCGGTATTCAACCGCATTCAACTGTGCGTGCTCACTTGATCGAGCGAACTGCAAAATCGAACCTGTACTCCCCGGGTCGTAGGCCGCAACACTTGAATCATAGACAGCCAGAAGAAAGTCATGGTCCAGTGTCGAAGACCAACCGAGAGGCAGGTCCACGATCAAATCTCCATGACCCACAAGCGCGTATAGATTATTGGCGCCCCGGTAAAAAACGCCCTCATCGACAGCCGCCCCACGCTTCCAGAAGCAACTCCATGTCGAGCGCTGGCTCCAGGAGAACAGCTCGGTCTGCACCCCAGCGACAACGTCCATGCTAGGCCGGTCCGCCAGGCTGACCGACGCGAACTCTAAATCGACCCCTTCCTCCCAGAGCGAAACCGACAGCACCTCACCTACCGCCCCTCCAGAAAACTCAACGGTGCCGATCGAGGGCGCGTAGGCGAGCTGAACCGTGCCCATATGCACCGTGTCAAGGACATTTGGAATTCGGTCTTGCAACTGAACAATCTTGTTGGCAGCCCGACCCTCTTGCCCGCTCAACGAGACCCCATCAAACATAGCGACATCCGTTGGAAAGACCCATGCGCGAGTACGACCTGAAGCACCTCGCTGAACCTTAAACGCAGAAGGAACTTCGATCGTAAAGCCCCCTTGCGCGTCCGCCACTCCACGCCCGAACAGCGCAAAACGCTCATCTACGCCGTCCTTGCGTGGCTCTAGGCGAACGAAGACATCCCCAACGTGAGGCAGCCCAAGACGATTAAGGAGTGTCCCGGAGACCTTACAGGACTCCTGAAAATGAGTCGGAAACTCCGCGATAACCTCCGCAGGCGTCTCAGGAGGAAGTAGGGACCCCCCACCTCCCACGCTCAACACACCCGGCGTGTAGAACCAGGTGGAGATCAAAGCGGCCAGAGCTGAAACGCTCAACGTGCCTCCAACAACTACTTGCTTGTTCATGTCTAAATGCTATTTGATGAGGTACCGTTCCGTTCCCGGTTGCTGGCCTGAGGCGCTCTCCGTCCTCGATCGTCTGATCTGATCATCCATCGCTCCCTCGATCACCCCGGCTGCTGACTCCTGCGCGCCGCCCCATTCGGACCGTCGCGGTTGCGAGACGCGGACGGTATCAACTCTCGGGAATCCGCGCTGGGGGCGTAGCTCCCAACCTGCTAGACCCGTCCCACCGACGCTCGAGCGACGTGCTCGATCTACCACGAGCGCTTCCACACCGGCAGATCCCGAGGCACGGGGCGGGTGGATGGCGGCATGTGGCCGCTTCGGCAGGGTGGCGGAGGGGCGGGGTGTAGCGCATTTGTAGCTGCGTTGGTGGGCCGCCACCGCGCCGCGTGAGTCGCCGCACCGCGTGTGAACGCCGCCGCCGTCAAGGTCGAGCCCGGCGCTCTTCACCCTCAAGAGGGATCCAGTCGGGAGCGGGTTGGTCGGATATCAGTCGCCATCGACCCACTCCAGGACCCCGGGACTGCGCCGCGCACTCCGTTGTTTGACAGGCACGACTCGTCCCGCCTAGACTCGCCACATCCAAACCGCGAAGCGTAACGCGGCGCTAGATGACTTACAAGAATCAAGTCACGGAGAGATTCAGATCATGAAGTCACTATTCCTTGGCCTCTTGGCCAGCCTCGCCCTCCCTGCATACTACCTCCTGCCAATGACCTTCGGTACGGCAGAGGCTGTGGCAGCGCACACGCTCCTCGCATCCGATTGCTCCGGATGCGACCTCGATGGCGAAATCAGCGGCGGCATTACAACCGTGACAATCACAGGCCAGGATGGCCAGGGCAATCCGGTAGAGCACACCTTCAAACTTGTTGCCAATCCGGCAACCGCTTCCACCTCAAGCTGCGAGGAAGAGACCGCCACGGGCGCCTGTGGAGACCGGCAGTGCGCCGTTGCCGTAACGCTCTCCGTCGAGCAAGACTCATCGCCGCCCAGCGCCCTGCTCGGCGTCGGCATGAAGTTCACAAGCGGCGTAGGCTTTAACGAGGGCGGAAACGAGTTTCAAGTTGGAGACATCGACGGGGCTTCGCCCGACACCTCCAGGGTAGTCCTCGCTCGTCAAGCCTGTAGCGCCGTCGACCAAGCGGACAGGACCTCGGTCTTCGGCCTAAAGATCACGACGCCCGTGAACGGATCGAACTGGGAGAACGGCGCCCCGACCGTCCGGGTCGTGTTCGACTGCACGGACTGCAACCCGGCCCAAGGGGGCGGCAACTAGTCGCACGAACCTGATCTCAGCCCGACACTCGTCACGGGATCAGTCTAGAAAGCCAACAAACGGCCCTAGGCTGGTCCCGTGACGTGAACCGAAGGCAATCCACTTGCCTCAACGCGGAGGCTAGCTCGCCGCCACCAGCGACAACACTGAGGGAGACCTTGATTTCTATGGATAACGCAAAGAGACTACACCCACCTGCGGGCAAGACTCTTCTCCTGGGCGTCGCAGGACTCCTGGCTGCCGCCGCCTGGATCGCCCTCAACCGCGAAGATGGAGAACCCGACGCTAGTCGCATTCCAGCAGTCTCAGTGGAGAGCGATTCTCCCGCGCCCTCAAGAGGCGGCGCAGGAGGCCAAACCTTTGAATCGCCGCCTGCCGGGCGGATCTCCTTGAGAGAGGATGCCACAGCCACTGAGGACGCGGTCGACAGCGACACCGCTCGGCTGAATGATTTGTGGGCTTTTGAGCCCCCTGCCCCCTATGGGCAGTTTGTGGCGCTCCAGACTGGCGAACAGTACTCCCTCGACCAGTTCAGACCGATTGCCCCCGACACCCTGGCCTCACTTGGCGGGAACCCTGCGGATCTCGACGCCCTTCATGCAATCCTACTACAGGTACTAAAAAAGCCCGGGATGCTCGCACGACACTACGTCGGAGTCTCTACCGGCCCAACGCTCGCTTTCGAGACCGCGCGAGAAGGCTTCGCCTCCGACGCAGATCGTCTCGCAGCGCTTCAGGCGATTGAAGAGGATTTCTTGGAACGCACTACGGACTTGAGTAGGAGCTTGGAGTCGCTGATCGAAGCAGACTATGCCTCATTCTTGGACGAGCGCAGGTATCTGGTGTTCGAGCGCGGCACAGCCCCCCCCCCGAACCCCGCGCGTGCCAGCATGAGTTTTGGACAGTACATTTCAGTAGGAAAGTGGTTTGTAGACGCCACATACGACCCAAGTGGACACAATGCGATCATGAGCAGCTTCGAGGTTCTAGAGTTTGAACGCAGAGATAGAGACAGGGGAGCGGCGGCGATCCAGAAGAACTGAGTGATTCAACGCCCTCCCAACTGGAGCAGGGTGCCGTTCCGTTCCCGGTTGCTGACCGAGCCGCCTGCGGGCTCGGATCGCTTGATCTGATCATCCATCGCTCCCTCGATAACCCTGGCTACTGACTGACGCGCGCCTGCCCACTCGGACCGTCGCGCCTGCGAGACTCGCACAGTACCAGACCTCGGAATCCTGCGCCGCGCGCAGACCTCCCACCCGGCCTGACTCGTCCCACCAGCTTCCGCGCGCCGCGCTCGAACTACCACGAGCGCCCGCATGTCAATGGCAGCTCCGGTACCCGGCTCATGAAGACCTCGCGCAGGGTCAGGCGCCGCTTCGCCAGGCCCGCCACCATCGCCAGAGTCGTGCGCTTGCCGAGTGACGCGTGCTCCCGCACGAAGTTGTAGTAGACGCGCAGGATCTCGAGCCGCCGCGCCAGCGTCTCCGGCGTCCGGCACAACGCGTTCGTCTTCCGGTTCAGCGCGGCGACGCTGCGGCAAGGGCCGAGCTTCGAGTCTCCATCGGGTCACCTTCACGCTGCCGATGGCTCCCTCGGGGCATGCATGATCAAGGCGATGAGACCCCGCACGCGCCACATCGCTTGGCGAGGTGCCGCCCAGGGCGAAGCACTTCGAGTGCCGAGTGCCGAGTGCCGACGCTACAGCCGATCCAACACGGCTCTCGCGGAGAGAACGACATCGTCCTCCATGACGAGAACGCCATCTCGAATGCACTCACTTCCAGGCTCGGCGTCCAAAACCTTGGCAGCGATCGCCCCTTCGAAGCCCTCGTCCCGCACGAGATAGACACGCATGGAAGTCCACCCTTCGATCGGGCTCAGAAAGGTTGCCCGATCAGCCTGCGGAAATCCGACGCCGAGTGCCGAACCGAGCGGGGCGTCGACCACTAGGAGAAGGTACTCGTCGCGCGTCAACGCAGCGACTCCTTGCGCAGGCAGCTTGTACGGCATCGCTCGGGCCAGACCGCCGCCGCCTTCGAGGGTGACAGTCGCGCCGGCGACTACGTCGAGATCGATGAAGTCGGTTCGAGAGGTCCGAGCAGTCGTGCGGACGGACTCCGTCCGAACCGTCACTTCGATCGTCCTCACGGATCCAGCGTCGACTCCATCCTGCACTGCCTCGAGAACGGACCGAGGAGAGACGAACCCAGAGACGAGCTCGTGCCCCCAAGCGGTCGCCTCCATTGTGGCCCGGTTCAGCTCGCTCGCCAGACGGGATGATTGACCTCCCTGCGCCCCGAACAGCCCGAGGTCCTGTATGAGGACCCACTCATCAACCGGGGCGACGACGTTCGCGATCCCGAAGTGGTCCCGGAGCACGATCGGGTTCAGACACGGTGGAGCGTGCACTTCGGAGTCTTCGACGCGAACGTCTCCAAGCTTGACGGAGAACTGGGATGCCGTGATCTCGTCGCGCACGCTTCGAGTCTGGCTGCGCGATCCAGGCTCCAGATACAACTCGTAGTCCCCTGAGCGGTGTGGGCCCATTGTCCAGATGCGAGGCTCTGGCGCCTTGACACGCCTCTTGTCGAGCACCTCGACCGACTCCTGCACGCGTCCCTCGCTATCAACGAGATGAAGCGTGAATCCCCCGAAGCTCGGCTCAGGTCGATCGAGCTGCGCAAGGACGTAGCTCCCCAACGGCGCGAACTCGAGCGCCTGATTCAGCTCACCCCGCTCCAAGACGGTCGAGTACAGCGCGAAGCCTTGGCTCAACACCTGGAGCTGGCACTCCGTCGCGTACTCGTCAAGTGCCTCTCGCACGTCGACCGATGGCGCTGCGACGAAGACCCCCATGTCCGTTACGAGCAACGGGCTTGCGAACACGGCTTCGGCACATGCCTGTCTCTCGGCGTAACGCAGCCCGGAAGCGAATCCCGTCACGACAACACGAGTGTCGTGCTCAGCACTCAACGCCGAGCTCTTATCCACTCCATCCGCGATTGCCCACAGGTGCGCGTCATCGAGACCGAAACGAACGGATGGGCGGTCGGCGCCCGGACCACCCTGCTCCGGAGCCGTGCCCTCGGCATCGACGAACATCTGCGAAGCCAGTACGTACCCCGTGCCAGCGTCGCCCGAGGGCCAGCCGGGCACCCTGAGTTCGACCCGAGAGACACGATCCAAGGGGACATCGAGCGGCAACTCGATGCGGTTGTCACCACTTCCGGACACTTCGGCGAGCCGCAGCTCCTCGCTGAATTCGACCCCGACGCCAGCCTCGGCCGCAGCCGCACCGTCACTTTGCGGGGCCTCGCTGTCAGCCACGACGACGACCGACAGATGGTGCAAGAGCGATGCGAGGTGGTCGTCCAACTGGATGAGAAGACGCGTCGGTCCACCTGCACTGTCTCGGTGGTCGCTGGTCTCCCCCTCAGCCAGGTCGATCAGTCTTCCAGTCTGAGAGACATCCGCACCCTGTTGATCAACCTCGACTCGCGTGAAGGACGACCATGGGTCGAACCAGAACACGGCGAGCAGGATCAGGCCGACGAATGCAGCCGCCGCGACTAGATGGAGCCTTCTCATTGCGCTCAATATGCAAACTCGACGAGCTGGCTGGGCTGGGAGTGGAGCGGGGCGTCACACCCGAGACAGCTTCTCCGATCGTCGAAGCATGACGCCCTTCCGATGTCTCAGGGGTACTGGAACACTGTCGCGTCTTCGCTCTTGCTCGCGAGAGTCGTCATTTCTGGAGCAGTACTGGGCGCGGTGATCGGGAACTGCCTCAGCATCCAGACGGTCCCGTAGCCCGGAGCATCACCAGCGCCGACCATCGAGACCAAGGCGAGCTCGTAGTTGCGCATCCGGTTCGCAAACTCGTCGACCCCATAGCTCGGGTCGTAGTACTCCGGATCTCGCGCGGGCGGAGACCCCGCTGTAGGCGGATTCAACCAGGTGATCTCGACGATGCAGTGGTAGAGAAACTTTTCCTGCCTGACGCCATTGGGTGCCCCGGGGTACCGTTCCGTTCCCGGTTGCTGGCCTGAGGCGCTCTCCGTCCTCGATCGTCTGATCTGATCATCCATCGCTCCCTCGATCACCCCGGCTGCTGACTCCTGCGCGCCGCCCCATTCGGACCGTCGCGGTTGCGAGACGCGGACGGTATCAACTCTCGGGAATCCGCGCTGGGGGCGTAGCTCCCAACCTGCTAGACCCGTCCCACCGACGCTCGAGCGACGTGCTCGATCTACCACGAGCGCTTCCACACCGGCAGATCCCGAGGCACGGGGCGGGTGGATGGCGGCATGTGGCCGCTTCGGCAGGGTGGCGGAGGGGCGGGGTGTAGCGCATTTGTAGCTGCGTTGGTGGGCCGCCACCGCGCCGCGTGAGTCGCCGCACCGCGTGTGAACGCCGTTGCCGTCAAGGTCGAGCCTGGCGCTCTTCACCCTCGAGAGGGATCCAGTCGGGAGCGGGTTGGTCGGATATCAATCACAATTCTATCAGCTCCAAATGCGAAGCAACCTCCAACAGCGGCTGATCACCCAAGTACAACTCTCGCGAACCAACTGCCCAGGGGCTCTTCCCGCGAGCACTCCTACCCCATGCTGCATCAAACGCTGAAGAGACCTCGGGCACCATATCGAGCAAGCTAGAAGACATGGCAACAATCGCGAAAGCACCCACAATAGGAACGTCGAACCCAATACGCACAGGATCCCAGCCCTGCATTGCGAAACAAAACCCAGGAGCGCTCCGCCGACTACAGCCAGCACCCCCGCTGAAGACCCGTCCACAATTAAATAACAAATCGGCATCACCTAGACGAGACAACCAATCCCCGCTCTCGCACTCCGTCCCCACAATATCCACTTCGCTGTCAATTCCTTGATCAACCAGCGAAATCTCCCACTCTAGTTGCCCGAGACGATCTAGAGACGGAACGCGCCCGAGCCATCCGGTAGCCTGCTCCCAAGCCCGCATCGGATCAGAAGAGAAGTCAATACTGTCTGAATGGCTGTAGAGATACGTAAACGAGGAATCGGTGGTAGCCATGAGAAAATGAGCGAGCTTCCCCCTCCAAAGATCACAACGACCTGCGGCGTGAGGGGACGGCAGCCAGGGGAATCTTGGGGACAGTGATGCAGGCCAGGATACACCGAACAGATCGGATCGAAGTACCGTTCCGTTCCCGGTTGCTGGCCCGAGACTCTCTCCGGCCCCGATCGCCTGATCTGCTCATCCATCGCTCCCTCGATCACCCTGACTACTGACTGACGCGCGCCTGCCCAATCGGACGGTCGCCTCTGCGAGAGGCTCAGTCTAGGTCAGCATGCGCGATCCGGTGCTGGCTCACTCAGCCCACCTCACCCATCGCCAGGACCGCCACCTCCTCCGCGTAGGCCTGCGCTTCATCGACCGCGCCTTCGAGGTCGTGCCAGCGCGTCGTCGCTTCGTTCCGCTCGACCAGCCGGGGCGCGTCGATCGCAAGCTCGAGCAGGGTGGCGATGAGTCCAGCTGCGGAGTCGTCGTCCGGCACTGGCCGCCGCGACTTGGCGTCGAAGGTGCCCCCTCTCGCCGCCACTCGCCCCATCGCCCAGGCCTCGACCCGCTCGAGAAGGAACCCCACCGGATCGACTCGCTTCGGCAGCAGCAGCGGATCAGCGACGCCGATCCGCGCCGCCTCGACTTCATCAGTCCCGCGCAGCCAGAGCCACGCCTCGGCGGCCATCCCCGGCCCACTCCCCTCCGGCTCACGGCCGATCGCCACGAACACCACCGCCGTCGGCGACTCGATCAGGTACATGCCTTGGTCCATCGTTCATTCCGCCTCGTTCGGGCGGCCACCTACTGAAGCAAGGGGGCCAGGCGCGAGCCCGACCCCCTCCCGTCCCCATGTACGACGGAGCCACTTCGAGCCGCCTCCGGCCTCCCGCCCAGCTCGAATCGTCCCACCAGCGCCCCAGTGCATCAATGCCACCAACGTCGTGGGCGAGCGCTGCCACGCTCGCCCTCTTCTCTTTCAATCTCAGCCTTCGCCGAGCAAAGCAGCGACCTTGCCAGCTAGCTGCTCCTTCGAGTGGTCGAGGCCTTCGAGGGACTGCTCGAAGATCGGGAAATCAGAGGAGTCGAAATCAACCGAAGCGCGCCATCCACCACCGACGGCGGTGAAGGCGATGCCGTAGCGCCCCTCGGGCCTGTTGAGATCGTACACCTGTCCGTCAGTCCCCGGCCGCTCGCCGTACCGCCAACGGGTGTACTTCTCGGACTCCCAGTAGAGCAGCATCGACTCAACGTAGAGCGACTCTGCGTTGACGGCTTCGGTCTCGATGGAGCCTCGCTCCGACGAGATCAGGGCAGCGACCGCGGATTCAAGCGCGACCGTGCTGCCCCTCTCTTCGCCAACGTAGGAGGCCAGCACGGCGGCCAGCTCCTCCGGATCCTGGCGGAGGTCGAGCTTGACCATCGACTCCGAGCCGGGGATCGGGACCTCCATCAGGTAGGCCTCTTCTCGGAACCACTCCAGGTCGGTCTTGCTGGGTTCGAAGTCGGCCTGCATCTCCATCTTCGCTTCGCTCCAAGGCGTCTGCGTGACTTCAATGCTGGGGTCCAAGTCCTGCGGGGGCTCTTCCTGCTCGTCCTCGGGGGCCTGTTCGACCTCCTCAGGCGTGATGCTGGGCTGAGCCTCGTCGGCGGCTGCGACCTCGGTTCGTGAGGTCCGCTGCTCCGACGCCAGCTCCGTCTCGGAGTCCGCGACGTCGTAAGCTTCAGAGTCCTCAACTCCGACGACGGCTTCAGGCGTCGAGTCGTTCCACGTCCAGTTGTAGAGCCCGATCGCGCCGAGTGCGACAAGCACTCCCAGCACGACCGAGGCGAAGCTGCCTGCTCGCATCAGTTGTCCGTGCAGCGGGTGCAGCCGATCTTGAACGAGAGCGGGAGCGGGTTCGTTGCCATCATGTGGGTCTCATTGAAGACCGTGCACGCAATCGAGATCTCGATGCCGCAGATACGATCTTCGTACCGGAAGGGGCCGAACACCCGGATGGCGTTGTTCGAGCCCTCAGGCAGGTCGTACACCTGAGGCGGCGTCGTCGGCGGCTGGGCTTCTTCAACGGTGAGGGTGTCTTCGGGCTGGTCACCCATGCCGCCAGACCCCCAGGCTTCCAAGATCCAGGTGAAGGTGCAGGTGTCCTTGTCGCAGCCGCTGGACCCGTTGCACTTGTCGGTGTGGCGGTACTTCTCGCGGACGTGGATCTTCCCGGAGGCCACGTCGACGACGACCCGCTCGAAAGCGTTGTTGCCCGGCCCAGAGCCGTTGAAGCGCTCATCGCAGCCACTGCAGATGCCTGGTGCCTCTTGAGCGACAGCAGGGGTCGGCGCCGGGGCGGCGGGCGCAGCGACCGAGTCCTGGACGGACACAACGTAGGTGGCGAGCGTTGCAAGTAGACCGGTAGCGAACATCTTGAGATGCATCAACTTCTCCAAGGTTGGAAACTGTGCGAGTCGTGCGCGCGAGCCGCGCACTGCTCCACACTACGGCAGGCACGTGGGACCGGTTACCGGGGTCGCATATCAGCAGCAATAGCGAGAAGGAAAAGAAGCTTGCTGAGAAGAACGGGCCAAACACTTCCTTCAGAATTGGAACTCCAAGCCCCCCCCCGGGCCTCAAGAGTCTCCACCGCCAAGACTAAGCCATGAGATCGCCTCCGAAACCGCGTCATCGAAGAACTCAACAATCAGCTCACGATCCCCATCCGACCAGGGCTCTGAACCGATATCCCAAAACTCCATCCACCACGCCCCCTCATGAAGCCTCGAGCACTCAACGACCCGGCCACGGGCCTTTCCATAGAAACAAGCGGCGTAGCCATCTCCAACAACGCGTAACTCCGCGCCCGGAATTACTATGCGACGGCACATGTACCCCAAACACCAAAGGTAATGCTCCAATTCCCATTTCGGTTTCTCACTTTCCATCACTCAGCCACAATCCTCCCGCAGCTCCCTGAGGGCACTCTTGAAGCCACTCTTAGTCATGCCCTCACCCGCCAAGATATCGATGTGGGCTATCTGCAACGGCAAAGGCAGCGATGGATGACCCGGAGTACGTGTCAAAATCATACCGGGTCGCATATCCTGAGCGATAAGACACACTCCGAGCTCGATCATTACGAAGTCAAACCAAAGTGCGACATCCAATCGTCAATCTCCAAACCCGGCGCCGGTGCCCAGACATCCAACCGGCCAAGAAGATCATTGCCCACTGCAACAGACTCGCACCCTGGCCCCCGACCCTCCACAACGCCGGCCAACAGAGCTTCCCCCCAAAGCGCATCCTCCCCTTGCAGCCACCACACAGGCCACCAAGGAGCACCCGGCGCCCCCTTCACCAGAGCATCGAAGCGCACGCCCAGGGGCCTAACACAGACAACAAATCGATCCCAATCGGCATCACCACCGAGCAATCTAAAGCTGTGGGCAAGGCCACACGCTCGACACCTCAGAAAACCATCCGTGGGCCCATTACAATAACCCACCGCAAGAACCCGATCAAAAGGGGAGTTCACGCGCCTTTGGACCGCACCAGGAGCGCTGCAATGCTCACACATCATTCCGGCACCCGATTAAATAGCTCATTGAAGCGCTCCACATCCTCAGCGGTAATGGGGCGAGGCAACTCTACCGTCCGGTGCCCTGGGGCACCGGTACCGTTCCGTTCCCGGTTGCTGGCCCGAGACTCTCTCCGGCCCCGATCGTCTGATCTGATCATCCATCGCCCCCCCTGATCATCCTGCCTACTGACTGACGCGCGCCAGCCCTCACGGACCGTCGCGCCTGCGAGACCTGCACGGTACCAGACCTCGGAATCCTGCGCCGCGGACAGACCTCCCACCCGGTCCGACTCGTCCCAGCGACGCTCGTGCGCCGCGCTCGGTCTACCGCGAGCGCCCGCACGTCGGTGGCAGCTCCGGCACCCGGCTCATGAAGACCTGGCGCAGGGTCAGTCGCCGCTTCACGAGCCCCGCCTCCATCGCAGGCGTGACGCGCCTTCCGAGCGAAGCGTGCTCGCGCACGAAGTTGTAGTAGACGCGCAGCAGCTCGAGCCGCCGCGCCAGTGTCTCGGGCGTCCGACACAGCGCGTTCGTCTTGCGGTTGAGCGCAGCGATGCTCCTGCGAATGGTCAGGTTCAAGCGCTCGACGAAGGACGTGTTGAAGACCCGCGAGCTCAGCGACTTGTGCAGGATCTCCTTCGCTCGCCACGGCGCGCCCTGCACGACGCGGCTGTTCGACCTGACGATCTTGCCGTTCTCGAAGCGCTTGATCACCTCGACGTGCACGCAGGCCGAGCGGAAGATCGCCTTCAGCCCTTTGCCCGTGTACGCGTAGCCGTCGGACACGATCAGCAGCGGGCCCGGTGCGAGATCGAGCCGCGACTGCAGCTCGTTCAGATGCGCCTTCACGTGGCGGAACGCACGCGTTCCCACGCGTAGGCCGAGCCAGAGCCGCGATTCGACGGCGACGCTCGTGTGTACCCAGGTCGGCGTCGCCTGCAGAATCGTCGAGGTGCGCAGCTCGTCGATCTGCACCTCGCGCGTCGGCACGTCATGGACTCTTGTCTCTGTGAAGCGCTCGGCGTGTTTGGCGGCGTTCGCGATCCAGCGTGAGATCGTGCTCGGGCTACGTCCCAGCACGCGGCCGACAGCGGCCTGACTCATGCCTTCGGTGGCGAGCGCGATGGCGCGATCGAAGTCTTCCTGTGACGCGCGGAGACGCGCGTAGACCGTGCCCGTGGTCGCGCGAAACGTCGTGGCGCAGGCGCGACACCGAAAGCGCTGGCGGACGCGTCGCGTGGCCGTGCGCGGACGCGAGTGGCGGACGACCTGGGAAGGCTCGAGTCGGCGCGTGAGGGACGCGCGACAGGCCGGACAGGCGGGCGTCTTCGAGGCGCGGGGGCGCGGGAGGGTGGTGCTCACCGGGGGATGATCTGGGCAGGGCTGGTCGATGGCGAGCAGATGGCACCCATTCGCGCTCCTGGCACCGGGAGGCGTCGATGGCTGGAAGCATCGGAAGCTCTGCAACTTGCGACCGTCCAGCAACCGCCAGCGCACGACCCGCTACGCGTCGAACCTGCCGGCAGCTTCATGCCATCGTCAGCACCAGTTCCGGCACCGGCGATCTGGGAGCGGATTTGGGGTGAGAGTGTGGGAGAGTCGAGTTCGACGCCGGGCGCGACTCGAGCTGCGCGCTCCCTTGCCGAGCCTCCATGCAAGCACGACCATCGTTGGCCGATCGTCTCGTTCGCCGATCGAGCCACCGAGGACCTCTTCGAGGGCGCACGGACCCGCGAAACCCGTCGACTCCCGCCCGACATCCAACGCGTAGCGCGACTCGAGCTCGACATGCTCGATGCAGCCGTCGAGCTGGGCGACCTCCGCGCTCCGCCCGGCAACCGGCTCGAAGCCCTGCGCGGCGACCTGGCCGGTCTGCACTCGATTCGAATCAACTCCCAGTGGCGCATCGTGTTCCGCTGGACGGGTGGAAGGCGGGTCCGCTCCCCTCCGGGTCGACAGCTCCGCGTAGGAGCATGCCGAGTACGGTCGAACCGAAGCGAGCCTTGAGCGAGGCCACGATCACGGCGTGGAGGACTGCCAGGCTCTCGACCGTTGTACCGCAGCCGACCTCAGGGGTCGGTTGCCGAGACGTCGTCTCGAGCTCACCTCCGGAACCAAGGTGCTGGCGGCCGCGACGGTTCTGCTGGCCGAGTGAGGCATGGCCAAGGCTGGAGGCTTGGGTGAAGGATCCAGGAGCCCAACGGCGGAGCGCTCGCATTGGCGCCAAGAAATCCGCCGAAACATGGTTGGTGTACCAGTAGGTCTGTAGTTTCGATTCGACGCCCGTAGTCGCTCGCCTCCCGCGCAGTACCGTCGCACCTCGCGGCGGCGTTGCAGGAGCGCAGCGGCCACCCCGAGGGGTGGCCGCTGAAGGCGGCCCCGAGTTGTTCTGGTGTGGCGGGAGTCACGTCGTTTTCATGTGAGAACTCTAACCCTCTCACCTGACACCAACGATGTCCCACCACGACTCCGACGCTACCACGATCTCCGCTGCTCTGGAACTGCTGACCGCTCACGGCTTCGACGACCTGGCTCGCCCTCTCGAGATGCTCTTGAACGCCGCCATGCGCCTGGAACGCAGCGCCTACCTGGGCGCCGGACCCTTCGAGCGATCGGACGATCGCCGTGGCTATGCCAACGGCTTCAAGCCGAAGACCGTCGCGTCGCGCCTCGGCGAGCTGAACCTGTCGATCCCGAAGACCCGCGACGTGCGGGACGGAGTCGAGCCCTTCTATCCGAAGGCGCTCGAGCGCGGCGAACGCTCCGAGCAGGCGCTGCGGCTCGCTCTGGCCGAGATGTACGTGCAAGGCGTCTCGACGCGCAAGGTGAAGGCGATCACGGAAGAGCTGTGCGGCATGTCGATCAGCTCGTCGCAGGTCTCGCGGCTGGCGGCGGAGCTGGACGACGAGCTCGATGCCTGGCGCCAGCGCCCGCTGGGCGCCGTGCGCTACCTCGTGCTCGATGCGACGTACGTCAAGGTGCGACACGCTGGCAGCGTCATGGACTGCGCGATCCTGGTCGCGGCAGGCGTGCGCGAGGACGGCAAGCGTGCAGTGCTCGGGGTGAGCGTGTCGCTGTCGGAGGCAGAGGTGCACTGGCGCGGCTTCCTCGAGAGCCTGCTGGAGCGCGGGATGCACGGCGTCGAACTGGTGACGACCGACGACCACAAGGGGCTGCGAGCGGCGCTGCGCGCCGTGCTGCCGTCGGTCATGTGGCAGCGCTGCCAGGTCCATCTGCAGCGCAACGCTGCGGCCCATGTCCCGAAGGTGGAGATGCGCGGCCCGGTCGCGAGCCGCTTGCGCTCGATCTTCAACGCGCCGAGTCGCGTGCATGCGGAGCAACTGCTGCGTGAGGCGGCCGCGGAGTACGCCGAGACTGCGCCGAAGCTGGCCGCCTGGATCGAGGAGAACGTCCGCGAAGGACTGAACGTCTTCGGGCTGCCGGAGCACCACCGCCGCCGGCTGCGGAGCTCGAACATGCTCGAGCGACTGAACCGCGAGATCAAGCGGCGCACACGCGTCGCCTCCCTCTTCCCGAACGAGGCCAGCGCGCTGCGCCTCGTCACCGCTGTCCTGGCCGAAGTCTCCGAAGAGTGGGAGACCGGCCGGGTCTATCTCTCCATGGACGCGACCTGATCGACGCTGCACCCGAATTTACAGACCAATGGTGGCGCTACCGAAACATGCAGGCTCGCCCCATGCGCGACCATTCCGCTATGATCTGGTCGTCAGCCGTCTGCAGTTACCCGCACCCTTGCACTCTTGAAATGAGAGACAGTCGCACCTCGGCCGTCTTCGGCCATCTCGTCGCTGCCACACTCTTCGGAATCCTCGGCTCGTTCACAGGTCGGGCCATCGTCGATGAACCCACAGCTGAGTGGGAGTGCACAGGCGACGCAGATCTCCTCGAAGTCCGGGACAGCTACGACGACAGTGGTGACCCCCACCTCGAAGTCACGAGCCAAGTCCTCCCCAAGCTTGGTGGATCCAACACCGTCCCCCACCCGACGCAAAAGGCCGAGGGACACCCGCTGCTCGGCTATATCGTCCAGAAGGTCACGTTCACGGAAACCTATTGCGAGTGCGGGATCGAAGCCGGCGTCTGGTTCCCCTGGAACTGCAACACCGACGAGGACAGCTACTGGGAGATCATTCCGGTCCACGACGACTATCCCAAGTGCTACGACTCGTTCGAGACGGGGTCCCTCAGCATCGACTGGACGCCCCATGGGAGCTTCGTGATCATTGGTGAAGCAAAGTTCATCCACCAGGCGGACCTCACCGAAGCCAACAACCCGTGGCTTCTCAAGGGCTGGGAGGGATTGACGGACCTCAACGCTCAAAACGAAGTCGAGGTGAACGGGGATTTCGCCGGCACCGGCAACTACAAGAACAGCAAGGACATGCCGGAAGGGCTCTCGTGGGACGACAACTTCGACGGAGCGGGCCAAGACATGGGTGTGCACAAGCTTTGGGTGTATTGGAACCTCTGTGACCCGACCATCCCTGCACATTGGTGGTTCGGAAACGAGCCGACGGAAGCCGACGCAACCGATTAAGACGTACAACCCGCCGAGAGAGAGAGAGAGAATGAACATGAACCACATCACGACAGGCAAGCTCGTGACCGCGCTCGTCGCCTTCGTCGCGACTTCTTGCGGCGCCTTCCTCCTGACCGATCCGAAGACGCCGGCGCCGGCCGAAGCGGCGGCAGCTGTTGCGCCGCAACCGGAGTCGACAGTCGACGATCCCCATCTGACGGCGTCGTACTCGACCCTCCACCTGTCTGCGACCGTCTTCGACGAGTTCGGGCAGCCCTACGACGGCGCACTCGCCATGCGCGTCGAGTACAAGGACGCCAACCACAGCCTGATGGCGAAACCGATCGAGTGGGTCACTCTTGGGCAACTCGATGCCGAGTTCTCGCTGCCAAACCTCGCGGATGGCAAAGGCATCCGCATCGAGGCTTACCAAGGCACCGAGGCCGTGAGCCGAGAAGTGGCATTGTTCGACTCACCAACCGAAGGTCGTGGGTTCGAGAGGACCGCACGCACCGAAGTCGTTGGCGGAAGGATGACACTGGACCTTGGAACATGCCACCTCGCGAAGCCCCACCACATCGCGACTCTGACGATCGGCACGACAGGTGAGACGGGGCCGGTCGACCTCCTTGTCCGTGGCGACGCATGCGATGCGCGAGAACTGCGCTTTCGAACCATCGAGTTCGCGCTGACCGCCCCAACGACGATTACCCTCTACTCGTGGAACCCCACGGACACGTGGACTTTTGCGACGCGGGTGGATGGCATTGTTTCGGCTCCGATCCTGCTTCCTCGAAGGTCCATTGCGCAAATCCCCTTCCCGCAGTTCGCCACCGTCGAAGTGACCTACAGCGTTGCGACCTACCCCGACGTTCAACACTTCGTCGCATTCCCCCTTGCCGACTACACACCGCTCGTTCCGCAAGAGGCAGCCGGCTACCCCCGTCACCTTGAGTCTCTCGCGCGGATCGACGCTGTCCCGTACGGATCGACGGGGGGATCCTCCACCGGAACCCTCTTGGTGCCGTACCTGCAGCCGAGCACTGCATACGTGATCGAGCTCTGGAACCTAGACGCTCTTCGTGCTGGCGCCGCCCTCACGACCGTCAACGCAACCACCGGTACCGCGGGCAGCACCGTGAGCGTCACAATCAACTAACGCCCGAAGATCCGATCACGTCACCGGTGGGTGCCGTTCCGTTCCCGGTTGCTGGCCCGAGGCTCTCTCTGGCCCCGATCGTCTGATCTGATCACCCATCGCGCCCCTTATCACCTCGGCTGCTGACTAACGCGCTGGGATCCACTCGGACCGTCGCGCCTGCGAGACTCGCACGGTACCAGACCTCGGAATCCTCCGCCGCGGACAAACCTCCCGCCCAGCTCGACTCGTCCAACCCGGGCACGAGCGGCGTGCGCCACGAAGCGAAGGACCCCTGGCTCGTGCGGCGCAGGAGCGGCGGGGTGGCCCTGGATCGACGCGAGGCGTGACCGCTGGAGCCAGAGCGGTCGAGGCCTGGCGGGAACGCGGGTCGATGCCGGGCCGAGTCGTGGCGCGGGAGCGGACAGCCCTGTGGATGGCCGGTGCGCTCAAGCGACTCGGGATCGAGGTCATGGTCAGCGACCGGCTACTTGCGCTGGAGCCGGCCCGAGCGGAGCCCTGGCGCAGATCTGACGGCGGGGTCGATCGGGCGGGGTGTTGCAACCTAGGCGCCGGAAGTCACGGGCACAAACGGACACGAACGGACATCGACGGGTGCGCTGGACGGGCACGAACGGTCACAAACCGGCACGAACGGGCATAAAGTGCGCCTGCCGGGCCCGATTCCCAAGCTGAATGTCGCGGGTTCGAGTCCCGTCTCCCGCTCCACCTTTGGGAGCCAATTGGGCGGCACGGGGCGGGTGGATGGCGGCATGTGGGCGTTTCGGCGCGTGGCAGGGGCGCGGGGTGTAGCGCTTTTGTAGCTGCGTTCGGCGGCGGGAGTTACCGAGCCGCGTGAGCCCCAGGCCGGGGTGTATCCGCCGCCGTCTCGATCAGGCCCAGCGCCCCTCACTATGGGCGGGATCCAGATGGGAGCAGCTTGGCCGGATACGGGCGACCATCCACCCCGACATCGGCTTGAGGCCGTGAACGACCCTGGGGGCTGAACCGCACGACCGAAGTCGAGAAGAGAGTCCTCGACACGACTGTGTGCCACGGTCCGCCGCGTGCACGATCTCAGACTAAAGGCCTCGTGACGGAACACGCCAACTGCGGGCTCGACTCGCGAATATCAGACTGACCGCCGTCGCTTCCGTAGGTCGTCCGGAACTGCCCCCGCCAATCAGGGACCCCAGCCGCTGCCCATCGGGCCGCGGCTGGGGTCCCTATTGCCCGCTTGACAAGGGGGCCTCCATATCAGTCGTGGAGGAAGAGCGGTACCGCCGGACTGACGTGAACCGCGTTGCCACTACCATCGAACGCTATGAAAATGTGGTGAAGGACTGTGTCGTCGAGTTGGGAAAGGGGACCGAGCGCGATCGTACGGGTCGCTCGACCCTGGGCATCGAGGAAGCCCAACGGCCCGCCGACTAGGAATGCTGGCCCTTGGAGCAAGAGCGCGGTGTAGGCGTCGGGAACGAGCGGGAGCGACGCCCCCCCGAGAACCACGGGGAACGACGGACTCGTTCCCGTTGCCGTACCGAGGACGAGCAAGGGTGCGCCGGCGAACGCGGGTCCGAGGTCGAATTCGATCGTCTGCGATCCACCCAGGGCCCGATCGATGGAGTTCGTGTCGAACACGACCGAACTCGCCGTCTGTGCGTACGTCAATGTGTACGTATAGCTGCCAGCGACGGAGACGTCGTCGACGATGTGGACGAGCGTCCGCTTCCAGTCGGGGATGTTCGGGGCACGCACGCCCTCGAGGTCCTCGAAGCGCACAGTCGTCCAGCACGGTGAGATGTCTCCCGACCGTCCGACGAGCATGCTCTTGCGCGCCGTTCCGTTTCCGGTCCGTACGACCTGCTGGAGTTCGAATCCGCCGGCCGCGGGATCCTCGAGGCGCAGGTAGTGCCATCCGGGGGCGGAGTGGTCGACCGCCACGGTCACATTCAGATTGGCGGTGGTCGGCACGCCGCTGACGGAAGCGGCCGTCGCGTAGGCCACGGGGAACGACGCCCCGGTGGACGTGTCGAGCCTCGACGGCACATTCGTCATCGGGATGTCGAGGATCGGATCGATCGGGTTCGGTGTCGACTCCTCGTCGACGAGAAAGTCCGGACGCCCGTCGTCCTCGAGCGGATCGGAGTCCGGCCCTCCGACTTCGAGTACGTGGACGAGCGGATGCACGCGGACCGCCTCTACGGCCCCGATCTCGAGTCCGTTGAGAGCCGTCGTGTGCTGCAACGTCGTCTCAAACTCGATGAAGGAGCCCGTGAGACTGCTCGTCGCCAGCCAGCGCGCGATCGATCGCTCACCGCCCGCGATGTCGCCGAACGCAACGTCCAGATTGGCCTGAATGGGACCACCATTCAGCTCGGCGGCGATGAGTTGTGGCTCGAGTACGAGGCCGTTGACGTTCTCGACGATCTCGAGGTCCGACGTGGCGATTCGAACGTCCTTGGCGATCCCATCGCCGACGTTGGTCACGATCAGGCCGATCGAGTAGGGCTCGACCTCCTCGATCGCCGGCGTGAGAGGGAAGTCTCCGTAGACCGTCCGTTGCCAGTAGTAGTCGAGCTCGAGTGCCGGGACGGGCTCGACGCGAATCTCCACTGGCGCGAGCGCCGTCGTGATGAGCGCGCCGCCCTCGAAGCGCGTAAACGTCCCGAAGACCTCGTATTGGGTGGCCTGTCCGCCGACGGCCGCTTCGGGTGTGGGCACGATCAGCCACTCGGCGGCCCCAGAGTACCCAGGCGCCAGGATCCCGCTCCCGCCGACGTCCACGAGGTCGCCCTCGAGCACCGGCAGATCCAGGCCGAGGAAGCGATCGGACGCGTCCCCACCACCGACTTCCCAGATCTCGAGCTGGACGTCGATGCCTTCGACGAGGGACGACGACCCGTTCGAGACGCCGAACCGCGCCTCGAAGCCCTGCTTCGTCAACATGACCTGCTGCTGCAGTTCGATCTTGACGGTGACACACAGCGTGTCTTGGGGGCCCGAGGTCTGGGCCGCTGCGATCGGCGTGAGGGCCGCGAGCACGAGGGGCGCGGCGAACAGGGACTTCAGGTCGCGATACATGGCGGAGCGAGGGGCAGGAGCTTCGATGGTGGAGGCGGGACGCAGGTCGTTCAACAGGGGATGGGAGCTACTGGACATCGCAACCGACCTCCGCGACGGGCGCCGGCGGCGGCGATGCAACCGGAGTTCCCGGCGCACCGAAGCCGCCTCCGCCTCCGCCTCCCGACGAACCTCCAGTCCCTCCCCCACCGCCACCACCGATCGATGGCGGCGGGAGACTCGGCGGCGGCGTGCTCGGTGACGGCTGCACGGACTGGCCCTGGCATCCGTCCACCGCGTAGTAGATCGGCGTCCAGTACCACAGCGGCTGGTCGCCCAGCAGCAAGTAGTGGCGCAGCCCCCACGTGACCGAGGTGTCGGCGGCGAGCGCGCAGTCGTCCGACGTCCGGGTCACCGTGACCTGCACGACGGTGGACGCTCCCGCAGCGAAGTCGCCGATGACCTCCTGGGTCACGTCGATGTCGAACGCGGGCAGGTCGGGCATGAACAGTTCCATGCCCTGGGCGGCGATGATCCCGTCGTTCGCGATGTTGACGTAGAACACCTTCGACTCGCCCAGCGCGAGCTCGCGGAAGTCGAGCGAGTTGGGCGTGACCTTGATCTGCGGGACCGGCACCTCCGTCTGGAACGTGGCGGTGATGGTCACCACGGTCTCGGCGGTGATCTCCACCTCCTCGACGGAGAAGCTGTAGGTGACGGCCTGGATCGGCAGGAAGGCCGTGGCCTCGAGGGCCTGGGAGTTGTTCACTGCGATCACGAACTCGCGCGGAGAGTGGTCGGGTGCGGTCACCCGCACCAGATACGCGCCTTCAGGCACGTCGCCGAACTCGACCTCACCGCTCACTCCCGTGATCGCCTCGAGGACGAACTGCGGATCAGCGGGCGTCGTGAGGCGCACGGTCGCACCTTCCAACCCGGGCCCAGGCTGCGCGATCGCAAGTCCGTCGAGGCCGTAGTACGTGGCTTCGTCCTCGGCTCGCACCCGCACGACACCGGCGCCGGTGCCGATGACCTGGAACTGCAGAGGCAGGACGAATCCGACACCAGGTTCGGCCGACTGGACGACGATCGTCCCACCCGAGAAGGTGGCGAAAGGCTCGTCCGGGCCGGGAGCGATGGCGAGCGTCACCTTCTTCGACTCACCCGGCGCGATGTCGCCGAGGTTCGGAGACGATACCTGCGCGACCATGTCCAGGGCGGTGTACGGCTCGACGGACCCGAGCACGACCGGATCGGCGACCGTGACGTTCGTCGCCGTGGCGAGGCCCGTGTTGCGAACGTCGATGATGACCTGGGTCGAGACGCCTCGCGGTGCCTCGACATTCAACGCACTGGGCGTCGCGACCAGGAACGGCGTGGCCTCACCGACTGACACGATGGCCGTGTGGGTTTCCACGCGGGTGTCGAAGCCGGCGATCGGGAGCTGGAAGCGCAGCTCGACGCTCGCCGGGTCCTCACCCGCAGCGGGCAGAGCGATGGCGGCGAGGTCGTAGCTGACGGTGACCGACTGGTATGGTGCCAAGGCCGCTGGGACCTGCAGGTTCTGGACGACCAGGTGGGCTGGCACTCCCGCCACATCGGTCGTGATTCCACCGACCGGCAGAGACGACGGGTTGCGCAGAGTAATTGTGCGCGTCACGGACTGCCCGGCGACGAGGCTCTCGGAGCGTACGAGCGGCGTCACGCGCAGATCGAAGAGGTCGAACTGGTCCTGCGGTTGCGCCGGATCCTCGAGCACCGCGGGGTGGTCGGCGTAGAGCAGGAAGCGCCCGGTTTCCTTGACGAACGGCTCGAACTCGACAAAGTAGTCCCCGTTCCCGTCCGTCGTCGCGTCGAGAACGCGTCGCGATGCGCCCTGACGCACGCGCACGGTCACCGGCACGTTCGGCACCGGAACGGGCGGGTCGACGTTGGTGTCGAGCGCCTGGCCGACGAGCATCACGACGAGCTCGCCCGGCGCATCGGTCGCGGCCCCTTCCACGAAGGTCGTGGCGACAGTGGCTTCGTAGGTCGGGTCGAGGACGTCGAAGGACGCCGTCCAGGCGTTGTTCGCCTCGTCGCTCTCGGGGAGCATGCTGGTGTCGTCGGCGACGCCGATCAGCCAGTAGGTTCCAACCTGCGCGGGCAGAGTGAACTCGAAGTCACCCGCATCCGTGGCGCCCGGATCGAGCGTGGCGGACCCGTAGGCATAGGCCAGCGTCTGGTCGGTGCCGTCCTGGACGGGATCGTCCGAGAGGTAGAAGCGGTAGCGCCACTGCCCACCCGCTGCCGGATTCGCGGTGCCCTTCCCGTCCTGGTTGGCGTCGAAGTTTTGGACGGCCCAACTGACACGAGCGGCCGTTCCCGGGAAGAGATCGGTGACGACGAGCGGGTCCGCGGGTGCGACGTTGGCCGCCACGCCGCGCAGGTCCGGAAGCTCGGGCTGGGTGATCTCGAGCGGGTCCTCGTCGGCAAGGACGTTGTTGTTCTCGCGCGACTCATTGGTGACCTGGTTGACCGCGTCGGTGCGCACGATCACCTGGTAGGTCCCGTAGAGGCCCGCGGGCACGACGAACGGAGCGGAGCGCGAGAGGCTGTCGCCCTCGAGCAGGGTCCCGACGTAGGGTGCCGTGCCGAGCAGGACGTCCGAACCGTCGAGGAACCCGTTGCGGGACAGGTAGAGCCGGTCCTCCCAGGCCGCGGTCACGTCTTCGGTACCGCGGTTCTTCACGGTCCAGCCGATCAGCACCGGCTCACCGTCCGTCCCCGCGATCGGCGCCTGCACGTCCGTGACGATCAGATCCGGCCGGGGGAACGGATCGATCTGGATCCGCGTGGCCGAGATGAGCGTGTTGTTGGACTCGATCCCGTTCTCGTCGAGCGCGTCCTCGGCGTCGAGCTGGACGAAGACCCAGTAGTCGCCGTTCAAGCCGTCCGGCAGCGGGCGCTCACCGCTGAACGTGTACGTCTCGCCGGCCAGCACGGGGGCCGAGACGGTCTCCTCGAACCAGAGCGGGTCGTTCCCGTCGAGGTTCGCATCCACACTCAACCAGACCCGATCGACCCAGGGGCCGACCGCGTCCACGCCGCCGCGGTTCTGAGCGACGTAGCTGGCCGCGGTCGGTTCGTTCACGACGCCGACCTCGGCCGCGCCGATCACGAGCGCCGCGACGTCCGGATGCAGGAGCGACTCCCAACGCACGAGGCCGTCAGGGTCCTGCGCGCTTTGGGCCGGATCGTCCTCGAAGGCTTCGCCGCCGAGCGTCCCGCCGAAGGTGACGAAGACGGCTTCGCCGAGAGCGTTGCTCGGACGCGACACGCTCTTGTCGCTCGAGTTCGCGTCGCCTTCGAAGTCCACGCCGGCGAAGAGCTCGTTGGGCAGACCGGTGAGGGGCAGCTCGAGTCGCAGGATGCGCGAGCCCGGGCTCTGGGCGCCGCGTTCGAACGAGCCAGCGACCACGCCTTCCGCGCCGATGCGCGCGCTGGACGAGAGCACGAGACCCTGGGAGTTCATGTCGCGCACGACGAAGTTCACGGCCGCGAACTCCCCGTCGATGGTCAGGCGATAGCCGGGCGCATTCGAGGACTCGAGAACTGCCGGTGCGAGCGGGGTCCCGAGCAGTGCGAGTCGCCCGGTCGAAGCGAGCGTCCGGTTGAAGTTCGAGGGGAGACGCAGGGCCGCGCCGGGGCCGATCTCGAGCGCACCGGCCACGTCGAAGGTCGTGCCGAGTTCGAGGGACGAACTGACCGAGAGCAGAGCCCCGTCGTCGATCCGGAGTGTGCCGTCCACGACGAGCGGCGTCACACTCGTCACTTCGCCGTCGGTGACAGCCACACGCTGGACGCCGAACGATGCTGCGTCGATGACCGCGCCGTCGAGCGGGCGAATCCACCCAGCACCAGAGACGGTGGATTCTCCAGTGGAGACCCAAGCTCCGCTGAAGCTGAGGTAGTCCTCGGGACTAGAGTTGCCGATGCGACCGCCGTTTGCCAAGACATCTCCTTCCACGACGATGTCCTGCGGAGTTGAACCACCCGTGGAGTAGAACTCGAGCTCGCCTCCGCTCAGATCGAGCGTCCCTTCGATGCGAACTGGACCTTGGAAGCGCGCGTACCCCGAATCGATGCGCACGGCGTGCAGATGGCCGGTCGCGGAGTCGGCGAACTCGAGGTAGTCGCGACCGCTCGCTCCTGCGTCGAAGACGATCGCGCCCGGTCCCGACGTCGTCGCGTCCACTAGTTTGACGCGATTGGCGGCCCGATGATCCGAATCGAGAACGATGGCACCGTCGTCGAGGAGAAGTCGCTCGATCTCAAGCCCACCAGCATCGATGTGGGCACCGTCGAGAGGTCGAACCCACCCCGACCCAGACACTGTCGTGTCCGCGGTGGAAACCCAAGTTCCGCTGAAGCTGAGGTAGTCCTCGGGGCTCGAGTTGCCGATGCGGGCGCCGTTCGCCAGGACATCTCCATCCACGACAATGTCTTGCGGAGTGGCACCACCCGAGGAGTAGAACTCGAGCTCGCCTCCGCTCAGATCGAGCGTCCCTTCGATGCGAACCGGACCTTGGAAGCGCGCGTACCCCGAATCGATGCGCACGGCGTGCAGATGGCCGGTCGCGGAGTCGGCGAACTCGAGGTAGTCGCGACCGCTCGCTCCTGCGTCGAAGACGATCGCGCCCGGTCCCGACGTCGTCGCGTCCACTAGTTTGACGCGATTGGCGGCCCGATGATCCGAATCGAGAACGATGGCGCCGTCGTCGAGGAGAAGTCGCTCGATCTCAAGCCCGCCAGCATCGATGTGGGCACCGTCGAGAGGTCGAACCCACCCCGACCCAGACACTGTCGTGTCCGCGGTGGAAACCCAAGTTCCGCTGAAGCTGAGGTAGTCCTCGGGACTCGAGTTGCCGATGCGGGCGCCGTTCGCCAGGACATCTCCTTCGACGACGATGTTCTGCGGAGTGGCACCACCCGAGGAGTAGAACTCGAGCTCGCCCCCGCTCAGATCGAGGGTCCCTTCGATACGAACTGGACCTTGGAAGCGCGCGTACCCCGACTCGACGCGCACAGCATGGACATGCCCCGTGGCCCCCTCCGCGAACTCGAGGTAGTCCGTTCCGGTCGAAGGAGCGTTGAAGACGAAGGCCCCGTCTCCACTCGACTTGCCTGCCTCGACCAGTAGGCGGTCCGAAACCTGCACGTCGGACTCGATCTCGACCTCACCAGACGCCAACTTAATCCTCCCCACCGCTGTGCCCTGCGCATCGAGCACCGCGCCGTCCCTGGGGATGACGTAGACAGCCCCGACACTGAAGTCCACCGTTGAAGTCCAGGTGCCCCCGAAGAGCAGACTAGCGGCACCACTACCGCTGAGCTGGCCACCGGACACCACCACATCGCCAGCTACGTCGAGCCTGTGGGCATGGGTGTTCATCTCGACCTGACCTCCGCTCACGGTGAAGGTGCCTGTGACGGTGAGCGTCTGCGCCACGCCATCTGCGAAATTGAGACGTCCTCCAACCTGCTCGAGCTCGCCCACCCGCGGGTCGCCTTGAACATAGCGGTACTGATTTCCCGCTGGCCCCTCGAGTCGTACCCGTCCGACTTCCCCTATACCGCCGGCCGACTGCTGCCAGTACGACGTTGCACTACTGTCCAGCACAATCGAGCCTGGTCCGTTCGTGGAGCCATTCTCGACTGCAAGCAAGCCAATAACACTCACGTCCGAGTCGACAGCAACGAGGCCATCTTCGAACCTCAGTCTGTCGATCCGGTGTCCCTGGGCGTCGATCACG
The DNA here is from genome assembly GCA_007750655.1 of Rohdeia mirabilis. Taxonomy (GTDB): domain Bacteria; phylum Planctomycetota; class UBA1135; order UBA1135; genus Rohdeia; species Rohdeia mirabilis. Next base: position 1,431,068 of record CP036290.1, on the reverse strand, counting down.
GCCCCGCCTCCGGCCACGACCATCGGTCCACCGGACACGAGGAAGTCCGCAGTCGCCGACCAGGTACCACCAAACGTCAGAGCACCAGTGGCACTGCTACCAGAGAGCTGGCCACCGGACACCACCACATCACCTTCTACGTCGAGCCTGTGGGCATGGGTGTTCATCTCGACCAGTCCCCCGCTTACGGTGAAGGCGCCGGTAACGGTGAGCGTCTGCGCCACGCCATCTGCGAAGTGGAGGCGTCCCCCGACCTGCTCGAGCTCGCCCACCCGCGAGTCGCCCTGAACATAGCGGTACTGATTTCCCGCCGTCCCCTCGAGCCGTACCCGTCCGAGCTCTCCAGTACCACCGGCCGATTGCTGCCAATACGAGGATCCACCACTGTCCATCACAATCGCGCCTGGTCCGTTCGTGGAGCCATTCTCGACTGCAAGCAAGCCGATAACACGCACGTCCGAGTCGACAGCAACGAGACCATCCTCGAACTTCAGTCTGTCGATCCTGTGCCCCTGGGCGTCGATCACGGCCCCGCCTCCGGCCACGACCATCGGTCCACCGGACACGAGGAAGTCCGCAGTCGCCGACCAGGTACCACCAAACGTCAGAGCACCAGTGGCACTGCTACCAGAGAGCTGGCCACCGGACACCACCACATCACCTTCTACGTCGAGCCTGTGGGCATGGGTGTTCATCTCGACCAGTCCCCCGCTTACGGTGAAGGCGCCGGTAACGGTGAGCGTCTGCGCCACGCCATCTGCAAAATGGAGGCGTCCCCCGACCTGCTCGAGCTCGCCCACCCGCGGGTTGCCTTGAACATAGCGGTACTGATTGCCCGCCGTCCCTTCGAGCCGAACCCGATGCACCATCCCCGTGCTCGTCGCCGCCTGCTCCCAGTACGCCGACCCGCCTTCGAACACCACGGCCCCACTTCCGGACGTGCTTCCGTTCTCCACTTCGAGTCGCGTCCGGATGGACAGGTCGTCCATCAGCTCGACTGCACCCGATGCCAAGCGCACCTGGGACAGTTCGACCTCGGCGCCCTCGACCGTCCCTCCGCCACCGAAGCGCACCCAGCCGCTCGTCGGCGACGAGGCGGCGTCGACCTGCTTCCAGCTCCGCACGAGCAGCGTCCGCGCGCTGTCCATGGTGAGCCGGGCACCCTGGCGAAGATCGACCGCGTTCGCCACGGCGTCCTGGGACGAGATGCGCGGAGAGTTGGCCACCGTCGCCTGGTCGGGGACCACGACGTGCTCACCGAGCGTCGGAACCTGGCCGGTGGACCAGTTCGCGGGCGTGTGCCAGTCGGTGCTCTGGGTGCCGAGCCAGGTCGCCGTCGTCTGCTGGACGGCCGAAGCGGGGGCGGCGAAGAGGACCAGGAAGGCGAAGCAGGCGCCGAGGACGGCGGCGAGGCGAGAATCGAGAGGCATGGCGAGGACCGCGAGGGGGATCGTGGATGGAGGTCGGGGCCAAGGAGGGGGCCCGATGATGACCACGACGGCCCTCCCACCCGCCGTCAAGAATCCCGAGTAAACTCCGAGGCGTCCAGAGCCAGGGCCCGGTCCGTCCTCCCCACGCCCGCCTCCTGGCGGTCTGGGTGCCCTTCGCGCCGCCCCCCCCAGCCCCCCGAGCCCACCCGCCAGGGCCCTCCTCGCCATCCAGCGCCACCTTGCCCGTGAGCGACCTCACCGAACGCCTGAATCGCGACTTCGGCGACCCCGGACCTGCCCGGGACGCCCTCTTCAGCGAGCTCCTGGAGCGCCTTGGCCAGGTCGCCCGACGCGCTCGCCAGCTGACGGCCGGCTCCGCCTCGCGCGACGCGAGCGACGGACTCGCGACCGAGGAGCTGGTGAACGAGGGCTACCTCAAGCTCCACGACGTCAACCGACAGTGGAAGAACCGCGAGGAGTTCTTCGCCTACTACTTCGCGACGCTCAAGCACGTGCTGGTGGACGTGCACCGCCACCGCACCCGGTTGGTGCGCGGAGGCGGTTCGGGGCGGGTCCCGCTGGACGAACAGACCGCCGCGAGCGGCGAGAGCCCACTCGAGGCCCTGATGCGCTCGTCGGAACGCGAGGACTTCGCGGTGAGCCTCAGCGACCTCGTGGAGGCGGTTCCCGACTGGGGCCATGCGGTCGCTGCAGCGCTCGAGGGCATCCCGATCCCGTCCATCGGCGAGGCCATGGGCTGGTCCGAATCCACGACGCGCCGCCGCCTCCAAGCCGGAATCGGCTGGCTGCGCACCCGCCTGGCGGACGACGCCTGACCACGCGATGCCATGTCCGAGCCCAGTCACACCCAGCGCCTCCAAGAGATCGTCGAAAGCGCGCTCGACCTCGCCGTCGACGAGCAGGTCACGTTCATCGAAGATGCCTCCGACGGCGATGACGAGCTCCGACAGGAAGCCCTGCGGATCCTGGGTCTCGTCCCGACGTTCGTCGACGACACCGTAGACGGGGCGGGAGGCGCTGTGGACGCGTCCGAGCGCGACACGAAATCAGTGCCCGCGAACGAACGCCAGCGGGTCGTCGGCACGCGCGTCGGTCCATTCACCATCGAGGACAGCCTGGACGCCGGCGGCATGTCCCAGGTCTACCTCGCCCGTCAAGCATCACCCGAACGGCTCGTCGCGCTGAAGGTGATGTCCCGCCGCGCGTCGTACGGCCGAGTTCGAGACCTCGCCGAAGCGCGCTTCCAACTGGAGTCTCAGCTCCTCGCCCAGCTCGACCACCCCTGTATTGCGCGCGTCATCAGCTCCGGCGTCGACACGATCGGTGGGCGAAAGGCGCCTTGGATCGCCTTGGAGTACGTCTACGACGCCCGCACGATCGACGTCTACGTCGCCGACGAAGCTCTCGACACGCGCGAGCGCGTGGCACTCCTGCGAGACGTCTGCGACGCGATCGCCCATGGACATGCTCAGGGCGTCGTCCATCGCGACCTCAAGCCGGGCAACGTCCTCGTCGATGCCCACGGGAGAGCGCGCGTCATCGACTTCGGCATCGCGCGCCTGGCGGATGACCACGAGTCGGGCATAGGACCGCGCACCGAACCGGGCTCGGTCGTCGGTACCGCGGCGTACGTAGCTCCGGAACGCTTGACGGACACCAACGACCGAGTGCGGCCGACTCTCGACGTCTACGCATTGGGCGTACTCGTCACCGAGGTCGTGACGGGCCGACCGCGCTTCGCTTCGACGCTCACAACCCATGCCATCCTCGCATCGGTCCGCCGCGACCCCGTCCCGATCCCTTCACGATCGGCGTCGGGGATCGATCAGGAACTCGACTGGATCGTCGCCCATGCTTGCGACCCGGATCCGCGCCGAAGGTACGCATCCGCTGCGGAGCTGCGGGACGATCTGGGGCGCTATCTTGCCCACGAGTTTCTCCATGCGGGCCCTCCCACCTGGCAGTACCGGGCGCGCACGACTATGCGGCGGCATCGAACGGCATTCGCCGTCGCGGCAGGCGCGCTAGCGCTCCTGCTCATCGCGCTACTCGGTACCAGCTATGGCCTGATCGAGAAGTCCCGAGCACTCGCCCGAGAGCAGCATGCCGTCGGAGATCGGGACGCGGCGCTGATCGAACGGGAAGTGGCTCTGACCGAGGCAGTGAGAGCGCGCGAACGCGCCGAGTCCAACGCCCTGCTCGCGATCGCGGCCCGACGCGAGGCCGAGGATGCACTGGCGGCGGAGTCAGTCGCGAAGGAGGCGTTGGCGGAAAGCCTGTTCAAGTCCGAGGCTCTGGCGAGCTTCTACGGACGTGTCTTCGAACGTGCCCCGCTGTCGGGTTCGGGCGCCGAGAAGTACACCCTTCTCGATGCTCTGAACCACACGTTGCAGCAGCTGGAGTCGGGTGTCGGAGCACCCGAGTCGGACCGGGCACTGGGTGCGATCTACGAGACCACGGGGCATGCACTGCGGCGGCTGGATCAGATGGAGCTTGCTCGCGCCGCACTCCGACGGGCACTCGAGCTCTACGAGCGTGAGGAAGGCGTCGAGTTTCTGGAGAAGCAGCGAGTCCGCGGGAGACTGATCGAGGTTGAGTACCTCGTAGGCGATCGGGATCAGGCACGCGCGGACGCCCATGAATGGCTCTCGACGATGCGCGGCCAGGCACTCGAGCATCCGCGCGACGCCGAGTCCGTCGGAGAAGGCCTCAAGTCCCTCCATCTCGCGGCGGCGAGCGGAGGGGATTGGGAGTTGGCGAGAGATACGTACGCGTACGTGGAGGAACTGCGGACCGCGTTCCCCGACACTATGCTCTACGTCTGTGCGATCGTCGACTACAACCACGCGCTGGTCCTGAGCTACCTCGGACGTTCGAGCGAAGCGGTCGAGATCGCGAGGCGCGCCGTCGACTCCCGGATCGCGTACTACGGCGATCCTTCGACCAGGACCATCGATGCCTGGGCGCAGTACGCGGACGCGATCCTCCAGGACGGTCGACCCGCCGAAGCACTGGCCGTTCTCGACGAGCGACTGGCCGCGTATGGATCGGCTCCCGTCGATCGGGACGGGAGAGCCATCGGTGTCCTCGACCTCCGTTCTCGGCGCGCCAAGGCACTTCGCCACTTCGACCGATCCGACGAAGCCCTGGCCGAGACTCGGGCGCTCCTCGATATCTATCTCGGGAGGCTCGGAGAAGGGAGCTGGGAAGTGGCGAACACCACGAAGCAGTTGATGGAGACGCTCGGCGACCTGAAGCACTGGGACGAGATGGTCGCGCTCGAATCCACCGCGCTCGCACGCGTCGAGCGAGAATTCGGAAAGAGCTCGATCGAGTCGGCGATCGTCCTCAATGCTGCGGGAATCGCCCACTTGAACCTGAGGGCGCTCGAGGAAGCCGAGCAGAGGTTCGCGAGTGCCCTGACGATCGCCACGCGGTGGTCGGGTCCGACTTCGAATGTCACCAACCTCTCGCGGAAGGGCTTGACGCTGGCACGCTTCGAGCGCGGTGACCGACGCGGAGCGGGGCTCGCGGCCATCGAGGAGACGATACGCGCGCTCGACGATCCATCGGTCCCACCCGCGGGTGTGCACGAACGGGGCGAGCTGGCACTTCGCCAGTTGGTCGCTCTCGAGATGCATGACGCAGCCGCCGAGTTTGCGATCGAGATCGCCGAGCACTTCGACCTGCCTGGATCCCAAGAGGCCTACAGAGCCGGCTACTGGTGGCACGTGGCAGGCGACTCGTGCCAGAACGCAGGGCAACGCGAGGAAGGGCGCACGTGCTATCGAACCGCGGTCGCCCGCCTCGAGAGCGTCGCGGACGACTCCGACATCCACTTGCGTGCTTCACGATTCAATGTCGCCACCGAGGAGGCTGAGAGTGGAGACCTGGTCCGAGCGCTCGAGCTGTTCGACCTCGTCCTCGCGGGAGGCGAGGGTGTCGACGACGAGCTGCAGGGGCTTGCGCGGCAGTGGCGCACCTCAACCGCAGCGCTCCTGGCGGCAAGGGCAGCGTCGGAGGACTGAGTCATCCGACGCAGTTCTCACTCCCCCGCGACGCCCCGCACCGCTCGCACAAGCTCGCGCACGACCGCCTCGCGATCCGGGCGAGGACGACCAAGCATGGTCCTGAAGGTTGAGTTGGGGCGCGAGTCGGAGCGGGAGCGGTGGGTGCTCGACCACTTGGTCGGCGCCTGGCGCGAGCGCAGCGGGATCCCTGGACGCGTCGTGGTGCGCGAGCGGACGGCCGAGTGGCTCGGCGACGCGCTGGAGCGGCTCGGCGTGACGGTGTCGGTCAGCGACGGGCTGCCGATGCTGGAGCCGGCGCGGGACGGGCTGCTGGCGCAGCTGGAGCGGTCCTGACCGGCTCGCCCGGCGTCGCCTGCTCGCACGGGCCGTCGAGGCTCGTGTTGCAACATCGGCGCCGGAAGTCCCGGGCAGATTCGGGCACGAACGGACATCGACGGCCCTACTCGACCGGCAAGAACGGACACGAACGGGCAGAAACGGACACGATGTGCACCCGGCGGGCCAGGTTCCCAAGCTGAAAGTCGCGGGTTCGAGTCCCGTCTCCCGCTCCACCTTTGGGGGCCAGTTGGGCGGCACAGGGCGAGCAGATGGCGGCAAGTGGCAGTTCCGGCGGGTGGCGAAGCGCGGGGTGTAGCGCTCTTGTAGCTGCGTTGGGGCGGGCGCCGTCGCGCCGCGCGAGCCGCCGCCCCTGCCCATGAACGCCGCCGCCGTCTAGGTCGAGCCTGGCGCTCTTCACCCTCGAGAGGGATCCAGTCGGGAGCGGATTGGTCGGATATCAGCTGCAATGCCCACGCGGTGAACATGCGGCCGCCGAGGGCGACGCACCAGATGGCGTCACCGGACACGTACCCCGCACGAGCTCCTAACACTCGCATCTTAGCCCAAGTAATTCTACATCCGCCTCCAAGCCGAATAGAACGCCAACAGCGTCGCCATCAACCACACAGGCCAGGTCCATCGCAAGAACCAACACAACAGGCGCGTGCTAAATCCACCAGAGACCACCGACAGCGCATCAACACAACTCTCCCGCCTCTGTTTTCCAACACGAACCCATTCACCTCGACTTCGAGCCGCCGCGCGCGCCGTGACGTGCCCCGCCCCCCCGCCCTCGTCGCCAACTGCGACCCAATGGCTCAAGTCCATACTTCGAATACGCTCACGCCACGTTCGCGGCTTCCACCTGCAATCAGCGCACCCCGAAAGGGGACTCCGCTTGGGAGCGCCACACTTCCAGCAGTATGCACCCTCAATAGGGACCGGCTCTGCCCCCATCACTCACCACCACCTAATGCGCTTTGCAACTCTGACCCGACAACATAACCTGAGGCGCCACTGACCGCCGCTCCCGCAGGAATGATGCCACGGATTGCCCGCTCAAGCGCGACGGCGCGAGCGCGATGCACCGCATTGGCCGCCCCTTTCCACATCGGCGCGAATCCCATGTATCCGTTTAAAGAGAGGGTAGTGCCAGCCTGTAGCGCTATTGTAGCTGCGTTGCGTGGCCGCCGTCGCGCCGCGTGAGAGCGCCGCCCCTGCCCATGAACGCCGCCGCCGTCAAGGTCGAGCCTGGCGCTCTTCACCCTCGAGAGGGATCCAGTCGGGAGCGGAGGGTCGGATACGTAACTTAAGGCGTCATCGCCCCCCCCGGCTCCGCCGCAAGCAGTGCGGCGCCTAGCTTCCATAGATTTTCGGCCTGACACCGAGGCGGGCAACAGACTCAATCGACTTCCGATAGAAGCGGCGCAAGTTGCGACCACACCAGGGACAGTGGCTGACATCAACAGTCACAACTACCGGCACTTCCTCAGACAGATTTTCTAGCCCACCCACCTGGGCCGACAAACAGAACACCCAGTTGCCGCCTCGGTCTTTATCTGCGTAAACAGCGAACCCTGAGGAGCCAAAGTTGCGATTCCACTCTCTAAAAGGAATACAGCAGAATTTTCCCATGGCACCGTTCCGTTCCCGGTTGCTGGCCCGAGGCTCTCTCCGGCCCAGATCGTCTGACCTGATCATCCATCGTTCCCTCGATCACCCTGGCTACTGACTGACGCGCGCCTGCCCAATCGGACGGTCGCCTCTGCGAGACTCGCACGGTACCAGGCATCGGAGTTCCACGCTGCGCACAGGCTCCCACCCGACCTGACCCGTCTCACCTGGACCCGAAGTTGACGACCGTGTTGAGGTGCCTCGGTCCAGCAACCGCGAGCGTATCGCCACGACTTCGGACCTGCTCGGGCACCGACCTCGCCCTCGACACACCCTTTTCCGTGTACGCGGCCCCGACGTAACAGGGCCCCGACGTGCCAGCCCCCTGCTCGAGTGCTCCGTTCGAGCCGCTCTCAGGCCCAGAGCACCCGACCGGATCACCCGTGTCCCGCTTCGACCATCTCGGCCCTCGGGCGGGGCGCGTCGCCGCGTTGCATCGCTTCGCCTGCGTCGCCGGAGCGCCACCGCGCACGGCGACCACCACCGCGACCACCACCGCGACCACCACCGCGACCACCACCGCGATCACCACCGCGATCACCACCGCGATCACCGACCCGCTACCTGGCGACGCGAGAACGGCCCGGACCCGCTCGGCCCGCCCGCTCCTGCCCGTCGCTCCACGCGCTCGAACGGACTCGAACGGACTCGAGCCCTCGGGATCGACGCGGATCGCCCCCTCGCACAGTTGCCCCAGCCCCGCCGGCGCTACCATTCCGCCGCGCAACGAGCCCTGGCCCGAAGTGGGCCACGGGGACGCCTCGCCCTGTGCTCCCCACCACCCCACGCCCCCGCCGACGCCGTGTTCGAAGTCTCCGAGTTCAAGAAGGGAATCTGCATCCGTTACAAGGACGCTCCGATGCAGATCGTCGACGTGACGTTCTCCACGCCGACCGCGCGCGGTGGAGCCACGATCGCGAAGACCAAGCTGCGCAACCTCATCACGGGGCAGCTGATCTCCGACTCGATCCGCTCCGGCAACAAGTACGAGCCCGTCGACCTCGAGTACCGCGACGCCTCGTACCTCTACAACGACGGCTCCGACTTCCACTTCATGGACGGCCAGTCGTACGAGCAGTTCCAGCTCTCGCGGCAAGCGCTGGGCGACGCCGCCGACTACCTCGCCGACGGCCTCGAAGGCATCCGCGCAATGGTCGTCGAGGGCAAGATCGTCTCGGTGGCCCTGCCCAACGCGGTCGATCTGATCGTGACCGAGTGCGACCCGACCATCAAGGGCGCGTCCGCCCAGGCGCAGACCAAGCGCGCCCTGCTCGAGTCCGGCGCCGAGATCCAGGTGCCGTCGTACATCGAACAGGGCGAGAAGATCCGCGTCGACACGCGCGACGGGCGCTTCCTCGAGCGGGCGAAGTAGGCGGCTGTCGCTGGGCCCCGTGCGCAGCGGCACCGCGTGGACCGCGGGCGCGCATCCGTGCGCGCCACCGACTGCTAGCGCGAGACCACCGAGACCGCCGTCACCCGGCCGTCCCCGAAGACGAGTCGATACTCGTAGCCGTACCCGGATCCTCCCATGCGCCGCGGCTCGCCCTCGATGAAGCCGGGCAACGCGGCTTGGAGGTCGACGAGCCGATCTCCCACTCGAACGCGCTCGAGGAATGCACGTTCGATCCGCGCTCGAGCCTCCCAGGTCGCGATCGGATACACCCAGCTCGGACGATGCACTTCGACCGCAGGCCAGAGAACGAGCACCCAGCCCGCGACCGCGACGATCGGCGCCAAACAGGCCGTCGCCACGATCCAGCGCCCGACGCCTGTTCGCGAGAGCCTGTTCAGCGCTCCGACGAAACCCGCCATGACGAGCGCGCCGATCAAAGCGAAGAACAGGTGGGCCAGCCAATAGGTCAGCATCCCACCGAACGTCACGGCGGTCAGAGCTCCCACTGAGACGAGGGCTCCGAGCCCAAGAGTCCGGAGTTCGAGCGCGCGCCAGTTCTTCGTCGAGAGCCAGCGAGAGAGAGCGATCCCGAGACCGATCCAGAGCACGCCTGTACCGACGAGCACCCACCAGGCGGCGACGTCGAATTCGGCCAGCGCGAAGGTCCCGTTCCTGCGCACCGACAACCAACCCAGGCAGACGATCGCCACCACGTACCAGATGAACGTGGCGAAGAATCCAAGGGCCACGACACTCCCCATCGCGAGCGGCTCCCGCGGTCCCGTGTCGAGAGTCCATCCATCTGACGAGTGGCCTCCGGCGCGGTGCCTTTCCCGGCCACCCTCCCGGCGCTGCTCCGGCTCGTCGGGTCCGCTCCGTTCCATGATCGCTCCCCAGTCACGAGCTACGCCGTGTCGCGTGCGTGGATCCATATGGCGCACTGGTCGAGGTGCCCGACGGTAGCACGCGGTTCGGTTCGAGACGGGCGCTGGAGGTCGCCACGCAGCTGCCGACGCCAGTCCGCTCGTGCCGTCGCCGGGGACGCCCGCAACGACGGCCACGATCGGCCATACTTGGGGCCCGTCGAACTGGGTCCGCACCCGTCGGCCGGACGTGTGCGACCAGGTCCCGGCCCGTCCGGGCGCGCTCGGGCGAGGCGCGCCGACCCGCCTCGCTCGGACAGCCGGGCACTCCACGACCCGGACGGGATTCCGATTCCTGGACGGCATCCGAGCCGCACCCCCTCCCATGGACGCTTCCCGGGGGTGGCACGTCGCTTGCTCCGGTGGTGGAGGCTCGCCACGAGCCGACCCTCCACCACCTTCCTCAGACCCCGTCCCGTCATGGTCCTCCTCGCTTCAGCTTCCGTCCTCTCGCTCCTCCTGATCGCCCAGACCACGAACGATCCCGCCATGACCTGACAGCGCGTCGGTGATCCGGGGGTCTTCACCTTCGCGGCCTCGCCCGACTACGCGAACGACGGCAACCTCTGGTACGTGCCGGCGACGATCAACACCGTGGGCGACGGCGACATCCACCTGGCGTCGAGCCACGGCGATGCGGTGCAGTACTGGAGCACTCTGCCGGGCGGCCCGCACAACACGACCGCGCTCACCGTCTCGCCGACGTTCACGAGCGATCAGACGGTGATGGCCACGAGCCAGAAGAACCTCGTCGGCTTCAGCTCGCTCTGGAAGAGCACGGACGCCGGACTCTCGTGGGCCGAGATGCCCCAGCCGGCACAGGTCAACTTCGGCAAGTACTTCAAGGACCTCGCACTCTCGCCCAACTTCGCCACGGATCAGATCATCGTCTGCGCCGACGGTGGTTTCGGGAACAGGACGTTCCAAAGCTCTGACGGTGGCGCCAACTGGCAGCTCATCCAGCCGCTCGCCTGGGGCTTCCAAGACATCACGTTCGCCCACGACTTCGCCACCTCCGGCTTCGTGTACGGCTTCAAGTCCGCAGGTAGCCCGCGGTTCTTTCGAAGCGACGACTTCGGAGTGAAGTTCCTCGAGTGCTCCCACCCTCTGAGCAACCCGGGTCTGTGCCCGATCACGGACAGAACGTTCGGCATCGCCGTCGCTCCCGTCGATCCACAGGGGCAGCGGGCGATCTACTACTACGGCAAGGGCGATCCCATCTTCGCCCCCGAGAACTTCGTGCGCAGCTTCGACAACGGCGACAACTGGGAGTTCGCCGGCGCGGGGCTCGAGGGCCTGTGGGTCTTCGACGTCGTGGTCGCCGACGACGGAAGCGGAAGCGGACGCCTGTACGCCGCGACGAACCAAGGCGTCTACACCAGCGACGACCGAGGCAGGACGTTCTCGTACTTCGACACGGCCCGTCTCCCGAATCCTGTCACCAAGCTCGAACTCGTCGGCGGCCTCGGCGGCGACCTCTACGCGATCGCGGGTGGCGACCCCGACCCGGAGCAGTTCGCGGGTGTCGCGCCCGGCGCCGACCAGCCCGGCAACCTGTACCGCCTGCGCTTGTCCGGCACCGGGAGCTACAGCCTGGGTCTCGCGCTGGCCGGTGTGAACGGGAAACCGTCCCTCAAGACCAGCACGAGTTTCGGAGCGACCTCGGCGTTCCGGTTGGAGCTGACCAAGGCGGCTCCGTCCGCGCCGGTCGTCCATGTCCTGGGGGGCACGGCGGCACTGGTCCCGATCCTCGGCGGCATCCTGGTCCCCAGTGCGGACCTCTTCATGTTCGGCGCCACGGACGCTGCGGGGAGCGACCAGCTCAACCTGGGGTGGCCCGCGAACTTCGCCCCGGGTTCCGAGGTCTTCGCCCAGTCCTGGACGATCGACGCGGCCGCCATGGAAGGGCTCTCCGCGTCGAACGGTCTCAAGCTGACGCGCCTGTAGGTTCGCGGCCAGGCGGCACCGCTCCTTGCGGTGCCGCGCCACGACCAGCTCACCGGCCAGATCACCGGCGCGGCATGAGTACCACTCGCGCCGGGCCGTCGAACGCGCACCCGCCCCCTCTCCTGCGCCCGCTCGGGCGGCACGGCGCTTCGGCATGCCTGGCACGCACGCAGTGCCTGCGCGTCGATCGCGCACGTCGAGGAGCTCAGGTCGGCGGGCACGTCGATGTGCCCGGTCGACCGCGCCGCATCAACACGCCGATGCCCGCGAGCAGCGCGACCAGGGCCGCGACCGCGCCGAACAGGATGCGCAGCGCGACCGGCGAGAGCACCGGCTTCTGCGGCCGCGGTACGGGCCGCACGCCTTGCCACGCCGACAGGTCGCGCCGCGTGCCGCCCGCGCTCGCGACGTGGGCCACGAGGTCGCGCAGCTCCTGCGGATTCATCGCGCGGGTGAGCTGCGACGGCATCGGCGAGTGCGGCGACGGCTCGACGGATACGAGTCGATCCGGCGCGATGCGGCCGATGCGGCTCGGATCGAGCAGGTTCTCGAGGTACTCGTACTGGCCGTCCGCCGCCTGGCCGAGGTGGCGCGCGATGCGGCGCGTACCGTCGGTGAACTGCCACTCGTGCAGGCGGTACTGGTCGGAGATGCTGGCGTCCGGCTCGAGCACGGCCACCAACAGGTCGTGAAGCGTGAACGTGTCGGCGGCCGTGGTGAGGTCCGGTCCGACGCTCCCGCCCGCGCCGGCGATGCGGTGGCAACTGGCGCACGCGAAGCCGAAGAGCCCCGCGCCGCGCTCGAAGTCGGCGCCCGTGATGCGGCCGGTGAGGGACGACTCGGCCGTCGCGACCGTCCAGTCGACGCCGGGGCCGCTGGGTGCGATCGCGGCCACGCCCGGGAGGTCGGTCGCCGTCCTCGCGAGCAGCGGCTGGAGGGCGAGCCGCGTCACCGCGTCACAGGTCGCGAGCGCCTGGGCCTCGGCCTGATCGAGGAAGCCACCGAAGCTCACGCCTCCACTCGACCGCCGCGCCGTCTGCACCCATCTGAACCAGCGCTCGCGCGACTCCCAGTTCCAACCGTCGGCCACCTGCCGGAGCGCGAACGCGAAACGCAAACCCTCGGTCGGTGGCGGGTTCTCGAGCAGCGCCGCGATCGGATCGCCGTAGGCCGGATTGCGCGCGATCAGCTCCGCGAGCCCGCTCGGCGTAGTGTTCGGCGCCGACTCCATCAGGTCGAGCGTGCGTTCGATCACCCGCGGCGCGCCCAGGTGCACGAGCAGGACCGCGAGCTCGGCGTCGGCCGGAGCGTTCGCGCTCGGGTAGAGCGGATCGAGCCGCGCGATCAAGCGTTCGCGCCAACGCGCGGTGACGTCGGATCGCTCGATCAACGCCCACTGGTGCGCGCGCAGCCAGGCGAGCAGCGTTTCCGCGTCCGACGACCCCGGCGCGAACCGCCCCAGGTCCTCGAGCGCCGCGTCGATCCACTCGGTCGCGCTCGGACTCGTCGCGCGCAGGACGCCGAGCCAACCCACCGCGCGCGCGAACGGATCGACGAGTCCCGACAGGCGCGGCGCCCAACTCTCGAGCGGCTGGTGCTCGAGGCCGACGCGCGCGGCGTAGCGGATCCGGCGGTCGCGGTCACCCAGCGCGCCGATCAGCTGCTCGAGCCCTTCCGCATCGGCCATCTCGAGGTGGAAGCGCTCGAGCGCCACGCGCCGTTGGGCCGCCGGGTCGGGCGCGGGCCATGTGACCGGTTCGACGGACGCGTCGCCGACGTAGCGCACACGCAAGAGATGCGAGCGCGTCCGCCGCCCGCCCGTGGTCAGGTACATGGCGCCGTCCGCTGCGATCACCGCGTCGGTGAGCGGCAGCGCGCGCCCGGTCAGGAACGGCTCGAGTTCAGCGGTGTGTCCCGCGCCGTCGTCGGAGAGGCGCGCGCGATGCACCGTGCCGAACGTCCAGTCGAGCAGGTAGAGCGCGCGCTGGTCGGCGGCCGGGAACGCCGCACCCGCTCCGCTCGTCACGCCGGTCGGCGAACCGGGCCCCACGTCGGCCACCGGTGCGGCGGCGTCCTCGCGCCACACCGGCCACTTGCCCGAACCGCTGCGCCAGCCGTGGTCGCCTCCGCTCATGACCTCGATCAAGCGCGTCGGCCGGTACCACGGCGAGCCCATGTCCCACTCCATGTCGGAGTCGAACGTGTAGACCTCGCCGCTCGGCACGACGGCCAGGTCGTAGCTGTTGCGAAAGCCACAGGCCACGAGTCCCGCCGCACCGGTGCGCGGATCGACCTCGATCACGTAGCCACCGGGCGCCAGCACGTTGCGCGCGTGCCCGTTCGGATCCCACTCGCGCGGCGCGAGCAGGCCCTCGGTGAAGGCCGCGGCCGGCACGCGCGACCAGGCGAGTTCCGCGGGCGGCTGGGTGTGGTTGCCGCACACGACGAGAACGTGCTCACCGTCCGGCGCGAGAACGACGGCGTGCGGGCCGTGTTCGCCTTCGCCGGTGAGAGCGAGGATCTGGCGCGTGGGCTCGAGCTGTCCGTCGCCGTCCGCGTCTCCGAGCGCGTACAGACCGCTGAGCCAACTGTCGTTCACCACGACGAGCAGCTCGTCCTCGAACCAAAGGAGTCCCTGGGCGTGGCCGAGGTCGGTGGAGACGCTCCGGGTGCGCGTCTCGCCCCCCGCGCGCGGCAGCCGCACCTCGTGGAGCGCGCCGTACTGGTCGCCGGCGAAGAAGACGAGTTCGTCCTCGGTGCTCGGTCCGGTGGCGAGGCTGACCCACGAACCCTGGGTCCGGGCGTCGACGGTGTGCACGATCTCGATCGCGTAGCCGTCGGGAACCTGCCAGTCGGCTGGGACGGCGGTTGCGCCGGTGTCCTGCTGGGCCGGCGAGGGTCCGGCGAGAGCGAACAAGAGGACGACGGCGGGAAGCCCGAGCCCGCGAGCACGAGCCGCTCCCCGGGCGCGTGCCAACTCGATGGTGCAGGCTCGGCTGGGCATGGTCGTCATGGGAACCGACGGTAGCGCGGCGCGGGTGGTGAGCGTGAGTGACACGGCGTCGGAGGCCGACTCGCCGCTGGACGGACGACTCGCGTCCGGCACGATCGGTCGATCCAGCGACGTCTCGGTGCCCGGTCGCGGTGCTGGTCGCGATGCGCTTCCTCGGAGCGACGCACTCACTGGCGCAGCGGCGCGGTTCACCGAGGAATCGAGCTCCGGCGCCGAGTGCGACGGCGTCGGAAGTTGGGGTCGCCACCGCACGAGAGTTCCGCACGGAAGATCCCCCCGTGGCGCCGGCCGACCAGCGGCCCCCCTCTCGCCCCGTAGGATGGTGGCTCGCGCCGACGACCCGCCCCCCGCCCCATCCCCATGCTGACGCGCCTCGCTCTTCCGATCGGTTTCCTCGCGCTGAGCGCGGTCCAAGGCTCCCTTTCGAACGGTGCCGGCCCCGACGACGAACCGCTCGACTTCAGCCGCGACGTGCAGCCGATCCTGTCGCGCAGCTGCTTCGTCTGCCACGGGCCGGACGAAGCCACGCGCGAGGCCGATCTGCGGCTCGATCTGCCCGAGATGGCGGCCCCCGAGTTCGGCATCGTCACGCCGGGCGCGCCGGACGAGAGCGAGCTCGTGTACCGCCTGACCGAGGCCGCCGGCGGCGATCGGATGCCGCCCGCGGGCCACGGCGAACCGCTCGACGCCGACGAGATCGCGCTGATCCGCCGCTGGATCGCGGAGGGCGCCACGTTCGACGAGCACTGGTCGTTCCGCGGCGTCGGCACACCCGCGGCGCCGACCGTCCAGAACCCGGCGTGGGTGCGCAACCCGATCGACGCGTTCGTACTCGCGCGGCTCGAACGCGAAGGTCTCGCGCCCTCGCCCGAGGCCGACCGCGCGACGCTGCTGCGGCGACTGAGTTTCGACCTGACGGGCATGCCGCCGACGCCCGACCAGGTGGCGGCGTTCACCGCGGACGAGCGTCCCGAGGCCTACGACGAACTCGTCGACCGCCTGCTCGCGAGCGACGCCTACGCCGAACGCATGACGCTCGCTTGGATGGACGCGGCGCGCTACGGCGACACGTCGGTGCACCACGCGGACGGGCCGCGCGACATGTGGCCGTGGCGCGACTGGGTGATCGCCGCCTACCGCGAGAACATGCCGTTCGACCAGTTCACGGTGGAACAGCTCGCGGGCGACCTGTTGCCCGATCCGACCAGGGACCAGTTGATCGCGTCGGGGTTCCACCGCAACTCCCCCACGTCCGACGAGGGCGGTGCGATCGACGAGGAGCTGCGCGTCAAGTACATGGTCGACCGGGTGATGACGACCAGCAACGTGTGGCTGGGTCTGTCGATGGAGTGCGCCCAGTGCCACGACCACAAGTACGATCCCGTCAGCCAGACCGACTACTACCGCTTCTACGCGTACTTCAACCAGAGCGTCGAGCCCGGCTTCCAGACGCGGAACGGCAACCAGGCGCCGATCGTCCAAGTGCCGACGGCCGAGCAGGCGGACGCGCTGGCGAACGTGCGCGAGGAGATCGCCGCACGCGACGCGTTCTTCCGTACGGCTGCTGCGCCCCGGGACGAGCTCGACGCCTGGATCGAGAGCCAGCGCGCCGAACTGCTCGCCCAGGTGCCGCCGACGCTCGGCGACTGGTACCAGCTCGGGCCGTTCACGGCCGCGAACAAGGCTGCGGCCTACTCGACCGACTGGGGTCCGGAAGTCGCTGGCGTCGACGTCACGGCCGAGCAGGGCGGACGGACCTGGGTCGCGCGCTCCGGCGATCGCGACGGCACGCCCCACCAACTCACGGCGACGGACAACTCGGCGATCTACCTCGCGCGCACGGTCACGAGCGAGCGCGCGCAGTCGGTCGCGATCTCGCTCGGCAGCGACGACAGCATCGTGGTGTTCCTCGACGGGACGCGCGTCTTCGCGAACGACGTGGGCCGCGGCGTCGCGCCCGATCAGGACCGCGCCGTGCTCGACCTGCCCGCGGGAGAGAGCCAGCTGCTGCTCAAGATCGTGAACGGCGGCGGGGCGATGGGCTACTACTTCCGGCTCGAGGGCTCCGGCCTGCCGGACGCGGTGCAGAGCGCGCTGCTCGTCCCGGCCGAAGAACGAGACGTTGCCGCGGACACCGTGCTGCGCGACCACTTCGTGCGCACGGTCTGGAGCGAAGGCATCGCCGTGGTCACCGAGCGGGAAGCGGCGGCCGCGCGCGAGATGGAACTCGCGGCGCGCATCCCCACCGTCATGGTCATGGAGGATCTGGCCGGCGGCCGCCAGACCTACGTCCTTGACCGCGGGCAGTACGACGCGCCGATCGCGGCGCGGCCGGTGGAGCCGGGCGTGCTCGAGCACGTGCACCCCCTCGCCGCGGACGCGCCGGCGAACCGGCTCGGGCTGGCGCTGTGGTTGACCGATCCCGAGCACCCGTTGACCGCGCGCGTGGCCGTCAACCGCTACTGGGCGATGCTGTTCGGCCGCGGGCTGGTTCCGACGGTGATGGACTTCGGGTCCCAGGGCGCGCGGCCGAGTCACCCGGAGCTGCTCGACTGGCTCGCGCGGGACTTCGCGACGAGCGGTTGGGACGTGAAGCGCGCGCTGAAGCAGATCGTCACGAGCGCGACCTACCGCCAGTCCTCGCGCACGAACGCGGCGCTCGCCGAACTCGACCCCGAGAACGAGCTGCTCGCGCGCGCGTCGCGTTTCCGACTGCACGGCGAGTTCCTGCGCGATCAGGCCCTCGCGGCGAGCGGCCTGTTGGTCGAGCGCGTCGGCGGTCCCGGCGTGCGCCCCTACCAACCGGACGGATTGTGGAACGAGGTGTCGCTCGACGGGACCCTGCGTTTCGTGCGGGACTCCGGCGAGGCGCTGTACCGCAAGTCGCTGTACACCTACTGGAAGCGGTCGGCGCCGATGCCGTCGCTGTCGATCTTCGGCACGCCGATCCGCGACACGTGCGTGATCGAACGCCAGCGCACGAACACGCCGCTGCAGGCACTGGTGACGCTGAACGACGTGCAGTTCGTCGAAGCGGCACGCCACCTGGCCGAGCGGATGATGGAGGGCGCGGCCGACTTCGATGCGCGCCTCGACCTCGGCTTCGTGCTGTGTACGGCGCGCCCGGCGGACGAATTGCGGCGCGGGGTGTGCCGCGGCGTGTTCGACGCCCAACTGGCGGACTTCCGCGAGGACCTCGAGGCGGCGCGCGCGCTGCTCGCGGTCGGCGACTCGCCCAGCGACCCGGCGCACGACGAGGCCGAGTTGGCGAGCTGGACCGTGATCGCATCGCTGCTGCTCAACCTCGACGAGACCCTGACCCGCGAGTGACCATGGATCCTCTGCACGAACGACAGCGCCTGCTCACTCGCCGCGGACTCCTCTCGGGTGGCGCGGGCGGACTCGGTGCCCTGGCCCTCGGCTCGCTCTTGGGTCCGAACGCGCTCGCCGGCGCGCCGCACACCGCCGCGGCGACGGATCTGCCGCACTTCGCCCCGAAGGCCAAGCGCGTCATCTACCTGTTCATGAGCGGCGGCCCGTCGCACATCGACCTCTTCGACTTCAAGCCGAAGATGCGCGAGCTGCACGGGATCGAACTGCCCGAGTCGATCCGCCAGGGCCAGCGCCTGACCACGATGACCAGCGGCCAGACGTCGTTCCCCTGCGTCGCGCCGATGTTCGAGTTCGCAAGGCACGGCCAGCACCGGACCTGGGTCAGCGAACTGTTGCCGCACACCGCCGGCATCGTCGACGACATCACGCTCGTCAAGTCGATGCACACCGAGGCGATCAACCACGATCCGGCGATCACCTTCATCAACACCGGCAATCAACAGCCGGGCAAGCCGAGCATGGGGTCGTGGCTGAGCTACGGGCTCGGCTCGATGAACCGCAACCTGCCGGACTACGTGGTGATGATCTCGCGCGGCCGCGGCAATCTGCAGGCCTTGTACTCGCGGTTGTGGGGCTCGGGGTTCCTGCCGTCGCAGCACCAGGGCGTGAAGTTCCGCAGCGGCGCGGATCCGGTGCTCTACTTGTCGAACCCGGACGGCATCGACGCGATCACGCGGCGGCGCATGCTCGACGGGATCGCCGAGATCAATGCGGCCAAGCGCGCGGAGACCGGCGACCCCGAGGTCGAGGCGCGCATCGCCCAGTACGAGATGGCGTACCGCATGCAAACGTCGGTGCCCGAGTTGATGGACCTCTCGGACGAGCCCGAACGGACGTTCGAGGAATACGGCGAGGACGCGCGCCGGCCCGGGACGTTCGCCGCGAACTGCGTGCTCGCGCGCCGCTTGGCCGAACGCGACGTGCGCTTCGTCCAGCTCTTCCACCGCGGTTGGGACGGCCACAACAACCTGCCGGGCGAGATCCGCGGTCAGGCCATGGACACGGATCGGGCCTCCGCGGCGCTCGTGCGCGACCTGAAGCGCCGCGGGCTGCTCGACGACACGCTGGTCGTCTGGGGCGGCGAGTTCGGGCGCACGATCTACTCGCAGGGCCAGCTGACGGAGACCAACCACGGACGCGACCACCACGGGCGCGCGTTCACGATCTGGCTGGCCGGTGGCGGAATCAAGCGCGGCCACGAACACGGCGCGACCGACGACTTCGCCTACAACATCACCGCCGACCCGGTGCACATCCGCGACCTCAACGCGACGATCCTGCACCAGCTCGGCATCGACCACGAGCGCTTCACCTACCCCTACCAGGGCCTCGACCAGCGCCTGACCGGCGTCGAGGAGGCGCGGGTGGTGCGCGAGATTTTGGGCTGAAGCCGATCTCGCGCACACCGCCCGCCACTTCGACCCGTGTACGGCTCTCGCGGACCTCGACCCGCGCGATGGTCGATCCTCGCCCGAGCACACCCACCAGTCACCCTCCCTTCGTGCCGAATGAAGTCACCCACCTGCCTGCTCGTCGCCGCCGCTCTCCTGTCTCTACCTTCGAATGCGCAGGACGGGTGTGTGCCGGAGTGGACGAGCCTTGGAGGAGGATCGATGGGCGGCCCAGGCGTACCTCGCCTCGTGTACGAGGGCTCGCCCGTCGTCGGCGCGCCCTTGCGGCTCCGCTTCGAGAATGGTCCACCCCTCGCCCACGGCTGCGTCGGCTTCGGGCTCCACCAGCACGAAGTCCCCCTCCCCTTCTTTGGAGCCGTCGCACACGTCGGCTTCCCGCTCTTCTCGCTCGAGACGTTCACCCTCGACGATCTGGGATGCTCGCCCTGGCTCTTGGATGTGTCATCCGTGTCACCGAATCTGTGCGGGCTCACCTTCTTCGCTCAGGGGATGGTGCAGGACGCCCTTGGACAAGGGAGCACGACCTTCACGGACGCACGGCGCGTGTCGTTCGGCACGGTGAACGAGCGATCGCAGTTCCCAGGTCGAACGACCCAACTGGGCATCGGTCTCGAGGACCTGGTCTTCGGTGACTTCGATCTCGATGGTCACTGCGACGTCATCGTCTCCGGAGGATTCAACACGACGCCGCTGTGGTTCCTGGCTGGCGATGGACTGGGCGGCTTCGCGGATCCTACGTACACGATCTCGTCCGACATGGATGCGCGCGGCGCGGCCGCAGGTGACTTCGACCAGGACGGGTGCCTCGATGTCGCAGTCACCAATATCGACCCCATCGGCGAGGTGAGGATCTTCTTCGGGGCCTGTGACGGGACCTTCCCTCGCTCATCGTCCGCCTTCGTCGGAGCAGGATCGTGGCGCATCGCGGTCGCCGACCTCGACGGGAACAACACTCTCGATCTGGTCACAACGACCGGAACCGAGACGGTCCACGTCCTCCTCGGTGACGGCCAAGGCTCGTTCGGCCCACCCACTGCGCACGCAACCGCCAGCTCGACGACCGTGCTCGTACCGCACGACTTCACGGGCGACGGAATCGTAGACATCCTGACGAACGGCAAGAGCGGGGTCGGCATCGCCCTTCTCGCCGGCCTCGGTGGCGGCCTGTTCGCTCCAGCTAGCTTCCTTCCCACGGGCTTGGTCAACGGAGAGGCCTTGGACGTGATCGACGTGGACGGAAACGGCTTGCTCGACATCTGCTATGCCCAGCCCTTCACGCTGTCTGTCAACGCGATGCTTCAGACAGCGCCAGGAATCTTTCAGGACCCGATTTCGACTCCGACCGATCTGCTGTCCAAACGTCTTGTCGCCGCCGACTTCGACGGGGACGGCTTCGCCGACGTCGTGGTCGAGAACGAGTCAGCGAATGAAGTCGTCCTCCTGCAGGGAGATGGCACGGGAAACTTCTCGATCACCGACAGGACCGTCGTCTCCGACTACACGCGCGACTTCGGACTGGTTGACGTCCACGGTGACGGCCAACTCGACGTCGTCGTCGGATCGATCGGAAACTCCCTCACGCTCGTCGAGGGGACCGCGCTGGGTGACCTCCGAGGAGTCGGCAGTACGCCCGTCGGCCTTAGCCCCCGTGCGCTCGAATGCGCTGACTGGGACAACGACGGAAACCTCGACATCGCGATCATTCAAAGCGAGCCGCAATCGCAGCAGCGCAACATCGCGATCCTCAAGGGTGATGGAATGGGTGGCTTCGTAGAGACGGACCTAGAACCGACGGTCAACTCCGCGCACGTCCTGATGGCCGCACACCTGAACGACGATTCGCACTTCGACTTCGTGACCCTCGACAGCCAGGTGGACGAGGTAGTCATCCACTTCGGGTCCCTCGGAGCTCGAGTCGCGCCCCCTGTCTCGTTTCCGTGCGCGCAAGGACCTCACGGTCTCGCCTCCGGCGACTTCGACGAGGACGGGAACAACGACCTTGCGCTCATCTGCACGCATGGCGTCCATCGCAAGACGTACGCTCTCCAGCTCTTCATGGGCAGCGCTACAGGCGGCTTCTCCGCGCCGGTCTCTCTACCCGTCGTCGACGCCCCGACCGCGCTGGCAGTCGGAGATTTCGATGGCGACGGAGACATGGACTTGGCGGTCGGACACAGCAACAGCCTGGACACGTTCAGCCTCTATCTGGGAGACGGCGCTGGGAACTTCTCCCAGGCGCTCACCTGGAACGACTTCGATATCGCCCAGCCGAGAACGATCGAGGTCTTGGATGTGAACGACGATGCTATCGACGACATTGTTGTCGGCTCTCTCGAACAGGACAGAGTCTTCGTACTCCTGGGCGCGCCTGGCGGAGCGCTGCAGTTGGCCTCGAACATCAAGGTTGGCACTTCGCTGTGGGATCTGGCCGTCGGAGATCTGGACGGAGATGCCATCCCCGACCATGTCGCGTTGGATCAGTCGATCGACGAGCTCGTGATCCACTTCGGCAACGGAGACGGCACGTTCGAGCGCCCGATGAGCTTCGCATCGGGTTCGGCAGCGAGTGAAGTCGTGATTGGCGACTTCACGGGGGATGGACTGCAAGACATCCTCGCAATCAACCCGGGGACCAGCTCGCTCGCACTGTTCGAGAATGGTCTCTTCAGGAGTTCGGACTGAGCCCGAGACCGACGGCGATCCAACGTGTCGACTCGCAATTCGAGCTCACATGCTTGAAGGACCGAAGGACGGGCATGCGGAGTCCGGCGATACGGAGCCGCGCTCCGAATCACTGATCGTCCGACCATTCGTGCCGCACACGAGTCTCTGGTCCTTCGACGAGTCCGTGCCGGACTCGGTATACGGCTATTCGAGCACGCGCGCGAGTGCCGCTTCGAGCACGGTGTCGGTCCCTGCACGCACCAGATCGGTGGGCTGGATCGGCACCTCGATGTCCACCTCCACACCGCGCCCGTCGTAGAGCCGGCCGTCGGGGCGGAACGAGGCCATCGAGGCGCAGCGCACACCGATGCCCGAGTGCGTGAGCGAGAAGCTCTGGGAACGAGCGCTGCCGCCGCTGCTCGCCGAACCCATCAGAGTCACCCGCGGCCGACCGCTGAGTGCGGCGAGGAAGATGTCGGTCGCGCTGAAGCACCCTGCGTCCGACAGCACGACGACGGGCTGCCGGTAGAAGTACTCGTCCTCGTGGCCAGTGCGATCGAGCACGAGATAGTGCCACTCGCTGAACGCACCCGGCGGCGCCCATTCGGGCTCGAAGCGCTTCGCGACGGCATCGACCGCTCTGCGCTGCGCCCTCGTCCAACGCTCGTCCGCCGCGCGGTACATGTATCGGGCCTCGAGGTGGCCGGCGTCGAATCTCGAGCTCAACCGGTACTTCGCGACGTTGCCGACCCACGGTCCCTCGTCAGGACCGACGAGGTATCCGGCCAGCGCGATGAGGAGCGAACGGCTACCTCCTCCGTTGCCGCGTACGTCCACGACGAGCCCCTTCGTGCGGCGAAACGATTCCATCGCTTCGCGCAGGTGCGGCACCAGAGCGTCGTCCATCGCCGCGAGCCGCAGGTACCCGACGTCGCCGTCGAGGATCCGGGTCTCGGTCGCTGGCCAGCTGCCGAAGATCGGGCGCCGTGGGACCATCGCGAGCACGCGCTCGACGGTCGTCGAACCGTCCTGCGCCGCGAGCTTCACCCGCACCGTTCCAGCTGCCGCTCCGTCCTCCGGGGTGCGCAGCAACTCGAGGTTGCGCAGACCACGCAGCGACCACGAGCGGACCAACTGCGGGCTGCCGCTCGCAACGCTCGAACTGGCGCGATCGATCCACACCTCGATCCCGACGCCATCGATCTCCACGACGTAGGGATGCTCGTCGTCGAGCAGGCTGGAGCGATCGGGACGGAACGCGACGACTCCGCCAGCGGCCTCCTGCAAGAGGAAGGGCGGATAGGTGCTCGGCCCTTCCTGGCGGTCCGAGGACACGCTCGCGTGTCCGTCGCGAAAGTGCGCCATGAAGCGCTCCAGCTGACCAGCGAACTCACCGGTCGCGACCTGTCGCGGTAGCTCCTTGCCGATGCGGTCGAGCTCGGCCTTCCAGTCGAAATCGCCCAGCTCCAAGTAGGCGAACTGGTCCTGGAGACGGCGGGCGAGTTCGGCGAGGTCTTCGAGGGCTCGCTCGCGCGTCAACGACGCGGGGGCCGCACTCCGCACGGCGCGTGGATCGCCAGCGGATCGCAGGGCCTGTCGATTCGCGAGCGTGACCGCCACGCCTTGGAGTTCGATCCGTTCCCCGTCGGCCACCCGTGTCAGCACGAGATCCACCGCGGCGGGAACGGTGTGTCCCATCAGCGTCATGGCCTCGACCAGGTCCTCGGCGAAGCGCTTCTCACGCTTCCCCGGCCAGCGCGCCTCGCAGAACTCGAGAATCTCGTTCACTTCGACGCCGTGGATCGAGACCGGCGCGTACCACGCCCCGCGCACGAGCACCTGCGGCGCCGCGTCGCTCCAACGGATCCCCTCGAACGGGCTGCCCTTGCGGTCAGCGTTCTGAGCGAACGCGCCGGTCGTGAACAGACCGATCAAGAGGGCCAGGAGCAGTCCGAAGGGTGCGGGTCGTGTCCGCGCGTTCATGGGGTCGTCCGGTGTGCGCCGTCGCGATCTCAGTGGCTTCGAACCGCCTTCGACGCGAGATCCGGGGGTGGCGCCGCACGCGGAAGGGCGCACGGCGTCGCCCCACCCTAGGGACGCGAGGTCCACGGACGGCCCCCTCCCGCTGATCGACCGACGATCCGTGCCGCACACGAATCGGCGGGCGTTCGGCGGGTGGGAGCCCGACTTCCTCGTTCGGTGCTACCGTGGCACGAGCGCGATCGATCGGCCGCCCTCGCGGATGCACGGGCCCCGATCTCGACCGCAGCTCGAGTGCGCCCTTCCGGTCGCTCGTCCACCCCCTTCACTCCGAGGAAATCCGCCATGGCCAAGGGTCAGCAACAGCAGAAACAGGTCAAGAAGCCCAAGCTCACCGCGCAGGAGAAGAAGGACAAGAAGAAGGCCAAGCTCGCCGCGAAGAACGCGCGCTGAAACGCGGCCTCGCGTCGCAGCCACGCGCGCTCACGAGGCCGCCGCATCGCGACATCGGGCACCGATCCCCAGAACGACCAGCCGTTCGTGCCGCACACGAGCCGTCGGTCGATCAGCGGGTCGGTGCCCGACTTCACATCTTCGACTCAGGGCACCAGCTCGACCGGCACCGCGTTGCTGGTGAAGACGGGCCCGTACGACGGGTCGATGGTGAAGTACGCGTGGTGCGCCCTCCACCCGGCGAGGCTCGGGTTGGACGCAGGCTCGATGTTGAACGAGGCTGTGGCTCGGCCTTCGGCGTCCAAGAGGCCGAGCGAATTGCTCAGGAGCGGACTGTTCGGGCTCTGGATGGTGAGGAGGAAGTACCCGAGCTCGTAGTTGAGCGGGAGCACGACCGGGCCGATGGGGATGCCCGGGATCGTCCCGTTCGTGCTGCCCAGAAGGAGGTAGCCCTCGCCGCCGTGTTCGGGCCCGGCGTCCAGCGTGAAGGTCTGCGATCCGCCCGCCGAGAGAGAGATTTTCTCGGTGTCCACCGACAGAGGCGGGATCTGGATGTCCAACCGGTAGGTCGCGACACCGTGATCGAAGAGCAGCCCCGACCCGATCTCGGCCGCGACGACGACGTAGGCCGTCGTGCCGCTCCCGTCCACGAAGACGAAGAGTCCGTCGCTGTCGAAGTTGTTCGGGCCCGCCTGGATCTGGGGGAGATCGACGGCCCCTTCGAAACCGAGGAACTCGTAGTTGTACAGGTGCAGCTCGCTGGACATGGCCGAGCTGCTCGGCAGCGCGAGGATCTGACCCCCGACTCTGGAGTGCGCGACGAACCGCACACCACCGGTCGATACGAGGCTCCCGTTGAACGTCATGTCGTCGCTCTGGTTGGACGACGAGCGGAAGACGTTGCCGGAGCGTGCGAAGAGCCGCAGGCCGTCCGTGCTGATCCAGATGTCACCGGAGAACCCGAAGTCGCCGTGGTACGGCGAGTCGTAGAGGTACTGCGCCGTCCCGTTCGAGATGTCGTACTTCTCGAAGTCCGACGGCGACAGACCGTTGTCGGCACCGTAGATGGTCGTCCCGTTGGGGTGGAGACGCGCTCGGGTTCCGTGCCGCACGGACCCCCCCAGGTGCAGGGTCTCGTCGCCGGTCGCGAGGTCCAGGCAGTGGATTCGGACCCACTGGCCGGTGCTGGGGAATCCGTAGGCGAATCCGTTGCCACCCAGGACGACGTCACCGACGTTCGCACCGACCGGGAACGTGTCCAGCAGGCTGCCGGTGGCGAGGTCCACGTGGGTGATCCAGCCGTTGTGACCGACGACGGCGGTGAGACCGTCGGGTGCGACGGACACGCAGTTCGGCGCGACGGGAAGATCGATTGCGATGCCGAACTCGGCTTCCGGGTCGTAGATGTGGATCTGGTCGGAAGGCGTCGTCGCCACGGCCACGATCGCGTCGAGCGAGGTGCTGTACTCGGCGTCGAGAACGCGAAAACGCAGGAGGTCGACGTCGGGCTGCATCCCGGCGGGGTCGCCGGCGACGGCGGGCGAAGCGAGCGTCGCGGCGAGCACGATGCCGGGAACGAGGCGGTCGAGGATTCGATTCATGGGTACGGTGGAAAGTTCCGATTCAAGAAGGACCGACGAGTGAGCGTGGCGTGCGCGAGGACGTCCGAAGACTTCGAACGTCCGCGAATCGCGAGGAGCCCAATGGGCGGCCGGGATCCTAGGAATTCCGTACCCGCCCTGTGGAGGCCGGTCGAGGAAATCCAGGGCCGGAGCCGCCACGACGGCGGTGCGACGGCCACTCGGCGGCATCCACACGCTGCCCTCCGTACCCAGCGCCTCCTCCTGGCATAGTGCTCGTCGGGCCTTCACGGGCCCTGCTCGACCCGCTCCCGGTTCCGCGGCTCGCGGTCCGCTGGACACCGCCGCGATGGACCCCACACCGCGAGATCCATGACCACAGAAGTCGTACCCGGAGGATTCGCCACGCGCCCCTCCCAGGTCCCGAACACGGCGGCCTCCAGCAGCATCGAGCCGTGCGGACGCGGCCTCGGCGCTGCGCTCGGATGGGCCACCGCCTGCACCATCGTGCTGGCCCTCGCCGCAACGAGCTCGTGTTCCACGCCGGACCGGGCGGCCGCGACTCTGCGGACCGAGGACACGGCCGCGTCCGCGACGTTCGGCGGCTCGATGGTCACCATTACCGAGGACGTGGACGCCGACACGCTCGTGGTCGACGCCGGCCAGACGCTCGTCGTCGCACACGGCGTCGTCCTGCGAGCCACCGAACGCATGGACGTCCGAGGCTCGATCGTGGCGGCGCCGCGTTCGGACGCGCGCGACGGCGGCTCGTTCTCACTGGTCTGCGACGGACCGATCCACGTGGACGTCGGTGGACTCGTCGCTTCCGGTGACGGGACTTCGGGCGACCTCGCGCGCGATGGAGGGACCGACGGCGGCCGCGGAGGCGTCGTCGCGATCGAGTGTCCCGTGCTCGTCGTCGACGGCGAGGTGCGCGGCGGTCGCGGCGGCGATGGCGGAGACGGCGGCAGCGGCGGAACGGGCGGCAATGTTCACCTCACGACGATCGATGTGTGGTGCACGATCCCCAGCGCCGAGCGCTCGGGTGTGCAGATCGCCGCGGGAGCTGGTGGAGACGGCGGAACCGCGGTGCGTGGGCTGCCCTCGCCCTCCGGCGGGCGCGGCGGATCGAACAGTCGTGCGGAGCCGAGTTCGAGCCAACTGGCGGCCTGGGGCCTGCCGGGTGACGATCCCGAAGCGGTGACCCACTACCTGCTCGAAGCCGGCTTCACCTGGTAGACGTCGCGGGGCGGGCCGCCCCATCCTCTGCGCGAGACTGCCTCGAGTCGGTGCTGTCGCGATCCGAGGCTCCATGGGGGCGAGTTCCAAGGGTCCGAGTGATGCCGGCTCGCGCCGATGGCGTGTCGCACCGCCCGGCGGCTCGCCCGACCCGAACTTCATCCAGCGGCCTTTCCGACTACGGCGCATGGGTTTGGATCGACGCGCCACGAACGTCGCGAGCGACCGAGCGGTGAAGCCACGACCGGGAGCGAAACAAGGGCGCGCCGCCTGTGTAGAGACGGGTCCGATGAGTTGCGGACCGAGACCTCAGGCCTACCCGTTCGACGATCTTCCCCACACGCCGATTCCGCGTGGACGGGTCGTGATCGCGGTCGTGCCGGTCGTGCTGCTGGTGCTCATCGCCTGGCTCTGAGCGACGCGCTTCACCGCATGCGTCGCAGCTTCGTCACCCGGCCCGCCGACACCCAGTCGAGCACGTAGATGTTTCCGTCCTCGTCGAACGTGGCGAAGTGCGGCGCCACGAACTCGCCGTCGATCCATTCCTCGGGCGGGACGCCGTTGTTCGCGCGCTTCGCCTCGTCGGGCTGATCGCCCAGGTGCCCGATCAGCGAGCCGTTCTCGTGCAGGAGCGTGACGCGCCCGGCGAGATCGGCGACGACGCGCTGTCCATCGGGACCGCGCACGACCGAACAGGGCCGACGGAAGTGGTCGCGCACGGTACGTAGGTGCTGTCCACCGAGGCCGAAGACCTGCAGCCGCCCGTTCTCGCGATCGGCCACCCAGAGTTCGGGTTCCTCGCCGCTCGCGTCGATGGCGAGACCGTGGCACGTCCGGAACTGGCCGTCGTCCGTGCCCGGACCACCGAACGACTCGAGGTAGCGACCGTCCGGAGCGAAGAGGTGCACCCACTGGAAGCCGTAGCCGTCGGCCACGTAGATCGTGCCGTCGGGCGCCACGTCGATCGCGGTCGGGTTGAACTGGTTCGCGTTCTCGTAGAGCCCCGACTCCTCCGGCCAGCCGCGGCGCCACAGGATCTCACCGTCGAGCGTGGCCTTGATCAGCTCGCTGCGCCCGGTGTGCACCAGGTACAGGACTTCGCGCCACGCGCCGGCGTCGTCGGGCTCGGACGCGAGCACCATCCCGTGCAGCCCGCCGGCGAGTTCGCTCCCCCACTCGTCGACCACGTCGCCGTTCGGTCCGACGACCACCACCGCGTGCTCGCGATCGGTGTTGAAGAGGATGCGCCCGTCACTGGCGACGACGATCCCGCCGTGGGTGTTGCCGAGCTCGAAGCCGTCGGGATAGACCGGCCAGTCCTCGATCCACTCGTAGCGCGCATCCCCGACCTCGAGGACCGGGCCGGTGACCGCAGGCGCGGGAACGGTGGCCCGGCATCCTGCGACGAGCACCGCGAAGCTCGCGACGGTGAACGTGGCGAAGGTCGAGGCGCGGAGAGGGAACGAGGCGGCGGGCGCTGTCATGCGGGCACATTAACGGACCTGCCTAGGGGGAGCACACGGACATGCTGCGCCGCGCACGAGTAGGGTCGCCGCTGGACAGAAGGTGCCCGGCGCCATCGGTCCCGCCTCGATTCACCCGGTCATGGCGCGATCGCACGCGTCAACGCCTCGGTCATCGGGTCCCGACCTGTCAGGAAGGTCTCGACGAACTGGACCCGATACCCCTTCAACCTCATGGCCACGTCCTGGAGCGCTGGAGCGGTCGAAGGGTGGATGTCCTCCGGAAGCCGGAGCGACCCCCACGGGAGCGGAACGCCGAGATCCATCAACGTCGGCACGGGGAACTCCAGCGCCTTCGAACTTCCGATCAGGAAGAACTCGGTCTGGTTGCCAAGGTTTCGAACCAGGAACGGCCAGGCCGCCGAACTGCTCAAGCTCAGCATGAGTGGATCGATCGCTCCCACGACGATGGAGCCGAAGTGCAGGAAGACCGGGTTCGACTCGAACCGATCGTAGAGCGTCCACATCGGCGCCGGCAGCTGGAGAGTCACCACGCGATCTGCGCGACGGAGCGGATCCGACTCGACGATGCCGTTGAACAGCGCCATGTATGCGCCGGCTGAGCGCCCGACCAGGATCACCTCCTTCTTGCCCAGACCGATGCCGTCCGCCTGTCCGTCACCGTCCGCGTCTGAGTTCGGGTCGCGCCTCGAGAAGGCGACGAGATCGCCGATGCTGAACTCGGGAAGAGGGAATGCGGACGTGCGGTAACTGATCGTTCCGACGGTCGTCCCCGAAGCGAGGATGTCGGCGAGGAACGGCGTCGGGGTGTCGGACGAGAGCCCGAAGTCCTGGGGCCCGGACTGCTGCCAGCCGCCGCCCGGCAAGAACCAGACGATCCGGTCCGAACTCGGCGCTTCCCAGAGAGCGAAGAGCTCGGCGACGCTCTGCCCCCACTGCCCCCGGACCGGCGCCGGAGGTCCTTGAGCGAACGACGGCGTCGCGCACATGGACGTCGCGGCGAGTACGAGAGCACACAGTCGAAGAACGGATCGGTACATGGCGGTCGTTGCGTCCACACCAGCGTCGGAGCGGCGTGCACCGACGAAGGCACGGCTCGAACTCCTCGGACCTGGTGCGAGTGGAACGCGGTCCTCGGGATCAGGTACCGACGCGCGCTGCTCCGGGTTACCGATGTGCTTCCGTCGGGGCGCAACGCTTCGCTCCCGCCACGCTCTCGCCGAACATCAGCAGAACGAACCGGCCTCTGAGCCACTTCCAGCCACAGAGCGCATGGTCCCCAGGCACGTCACCGCGTGTGGTTCCTGCGTCGAACGAAGAAGCGCGATCGACGGAACACAGGTCCGAGAGCGCACGTCGGCGCGTGGCACCGCAACGACGTGAGACGCCCTGTAGCGCGGCTCAGTCTTCGTCGAGCGCGAGGACGATCGCGGCGAGTTCGAGCCCGAGCGCGTGGTGCAGTCGCACGATCGTCGCCACTCGATCGAGCTGCACGGCGGCGACGCAGATCGACGCGCCCTCGTGCTCGACGTCGCCCAACAGGCCGTGGTCGCAGACCTCGTGCAACCAGGCGACGCGCACCCGGTAGATCTCGGCGACGGTCTCGAGCCGCAGGTACAGCTCGCCGTCGATTCGCAGGGGCGCGTCACGCACGAGGAGCCTCCTGCGCGTCGGCGGAGTCGGTCGAACCGGCGGCGTCGGTGTGAGCCTCCGCGGCGAGTTCGAGCAGGAGCGCTCGCTGGCGAGCACTGAGCGTCCGAGGCAGGTCCAGCTCGATGCGCACGATGCAGTCGCCGTGACCACTCTTGCGGTCCGCGAAGCCCTGGTGGCGCAGCCGCAGTCGCGCACCGGAGCGCGAACCCGACGGCACCGTGACCGTCGCCGTCCCA
This sequence comes from Rohdeia mirabilis, assembly GCA_007750655.1. Taxonomy (GTDB): domain Bacteria; phylum Planctomycetota; class UBA1135; order UBA1135; genus Rohdeia; species Rohdeia mirabilis. The sequence goes on along the minus strand of CP036290.1, from coordinate 1,400,224 downwards.
CGCGCCGTGCGGACGTCGACCTTCGCGCCCGCTTCCGCGTCCCAGGGCGGCAACGTCACGCGCGCTTCCAGGTCGCTCCCGACCAGGCGGTACGTGTCGTCGTCGGTGAGCCGCAGGACGAGGTGCAGGTCGCCGTTCTCGCCGCCACCCTCGCCCGGCTCGCCGAGTCCGCGCAGGCGCAGCTTCAAGCCGTCGCGAACCGCGGCGGGGATCGTGAGGTTCACCTTCTTGATCGTGCGCACCTGACCGACGCCGGCACAGGTTGGGCAGACGTGCTGGCCCATCGAGCCCGTTCCGCCGCAGCTCGGACAGCTGACGCGCGCGGGAATCTCGAAGCCGCGCTTCCCGCCCGCGAGCGCCTCCGAGATCGAGAGGCGCAGCTCGGCGCGCACGTCCGGTCCGCGGTACTGGTAGCGCGCGTGTCGCTGGGACTCGCTGCGCCCCTCTGCGCGGAACTGGTCGCGGAACTGGCCGCCGAACATCTCCTGGAAGAAGTCCGAGAAGCCGCCCGATCCGCCGAACGCCGCCTCGAACTCCTCGGGCGTCATCGTGCGTTGACCGGGACCCGGGTCGAACTCCTGACCCTGTTCCCACTGCTCGCCGAAGCGGTCGTACTTGGCGCGCTTGGTCGGGTCGGAGAGGACCTCGTAGGCCTCGCTGACCTGTTTGAACTTCGCCTCGGCCGCGTCCTTCCCGTCACCCTGGTGGCGGTCGGGGTGCCACTTCAGCGCGAGCTTGCGGTAGGCCTTCTTGACGGCCTCGGCGTCCGCATCGCGCGCGACGCCGAGCACGTCGTAGTAGTCCTGGAACTGCACCATGGGGAGGCGAGCGACTCTACGCCGGACGGGCGCGCGGCGCACGAGCGGGTTCGGCGGCCGGTGCGTCGGCCGGCTCCTGGTTCAGCCCGACGGCCGGAGCGCGCGCCGGACGCTGGCGACGTCGGTCGGTCAGGCGCTGCGTGAGTGACGAGGGCGCGCGCTCGACCGCGCGCGACGCCGCAGCAGCCCGCTCTTTCCTCAAGGACACGGGCGCCATTCGAGCGCGTCGCCGAGCACGAAGCCACCCGCTTCGAACGCGGCGCCCTGGACGTAGAGCTCGAGTCCGACGAGCGCCGGATCGGCCGGGACGGCGACGCCGAACGCGGCCGCCGCGGCGGGAGCCTGTGGGGTGACGACGACGGGCCCGACGAGCAGGGCGCCCAGATCGATCCCGACCTGTCCGCCCGGCGTCTGGATCGCGGCTGGCAGCGCGGAGATCGCGAAGACCGCCACCGGCACCGGGCCGAACGGACCGCTGAGGCGGAAGCGCGCCAGCGCACCGATGCTGCCTCCGCCGACGAGCTCGAGATCGAACAGGCCGTCGACGATCCGGCGCGTGCCGCAGTCGTACTGCTGCACCGCCTCCCAGGCGTCGATCTGAAGGGCGAGCGCGTCCGCCGGCGCGAGACCGGCGGTGAACGGCGCCCCCACCGGCGAGGCGTCGAACAGCCGCGCGTAGAAGACGCAGGCGGCGAGGTAGCTGCCGGCGAGGCTCGGGTGGCTGCCGTCGGCTGCGAACAGATCGGCGGGCTGGGCGCCGCCCAGGTGCCGCTGCCACGCGAGTCCGACCGGCGCGACCTCGGCATCGACGGCGGTCTCCGCCAGGCTCGCGTAGGCCGCGGCGAGGCTCGACTGCATGGCGTCGAAGTCCCCGAACGCCGGACTGCACGCGCTCCCCACGCAGAACGGCCCGCCTCCGTTCTCGCGGCCCCACGTCATGTACAGCACGACGCGCGCCGCGGGACTCGCCGCGCGCACGTCCGACTCGAGCGACTGAACGGCCGGTCGCGTGTACGTGTCGAGCATGGCCTGGATCGTCGGCATCGTGCTCTGGTCCTGCAGCACGACGGCGTCCCAGTTGCCGCTCGCGATCTTCTGCAGACTGACCGGGTTCGACACGTGCTGACCGCCGTTGCCCTGGGGCACGCCGAGCGTGTTGCCACCGGGCGTGTTGCGATCGGTTTCGAGCGTGCGTCCGAGCGACGCGGCCAGCTGTTCGAGCAGCCCCGGCAGGTCGTTCACCTGCGTGTAGCTGTTGCCGAGGAACAGGACGCGGAGCGGCTCGTCGGCCTGCGCCGGTTGCGCCAGGGCGATCGGGGCCAGAGCGACGAGAGAGAGGAGGGGCGTGCGGCCGAGGTTCCACATGTGGATCAGCATAGGGCTGCTGGGCCGTGCGGCGTCGACCGTGTGGGGTCGGACTCCGCTCGTCGATCGACCGAGGATTCGGGCCGCACACGATTCGTCGGTGGATCGACGGTGTGGGGTCGGACTCCGTACCGCGAGACTCCGTACCGAGAGGTAACAAGCCGTTCAGTTGTTGCCCTCTTGGCCCGAAGGACGCGGGCGGCGCGCGTTTCGTCATCGACTCCGTGCACGACGGGTCGAACGGGCGCGCCAATGAGAGCGAGGCTCGAACGCCGTGATAGGCGATTCCGATTGGAGCTGGAGTGACTCTTCAACCAAGATCATCACCCAGGCGCAAGGTGCGGCTGCAGCTCCGCTCGAACGGGCGACGACCTCCGACGACTCGAGCCTCGTCGCGCGCGCGGGCTGCGAACCGGATCCCCGCTCGTGGCCGACCCCCGGCACGTCGCATCTGCGCGCCGTTCGCACCCGAAGCCTCGGGCGCGGACGCAGGCGCGACGCCGCACTGCTCGACGCCCCCCACGACTTCGACGCCCCCGCAACGACCACGTGGACCTCGCGGTCCGCGACCCCTCCACGCTCGACGACCCGCACTCCCTGGAGCGCGAGCGACGACGTGACCAACCGACCCCAGGAACCACGATGAACTCCGCCACGCACCTCGCCCGCTTGTCGGGCCTCGCGCTGATGTGCGCCGCCGCCAGCAGCTGCGCCAACCCCTCCGCCCCCGCGGGAACGCAGACGTCCGCGCAGGCCCCGGCGAACGCCCACGCGCCGCACGCGACCACGACTCTCTCGGAGTCGACCGGCACCTGCCCGATCACGGGGATGCAGCTCACCAGCTCGACCCGTCCGGCATCCGCTCCCGTCGAGGCCCAGACTCCGATGAAGGACGACGCCTACTCGAACGACGACTGGTGGCCGAACCGCCTCGACCTGTCGATCCTGCACCAGAACTCGCCCGCCGCCGATCCCCTCGGCGCCGACTTCGACTACGCCACCGCGTTCAACAGCCTCGACCTGGCCGAGGTGAAGGCGGAGATCGAGAAGGTCATGACGACCTCGCAGGACTGGTGGCCGGCCGACTGGGGCAACTACGGCCCGCTCTTCATCCGCATGGCCTGGCACAGCGCCGGCACCTACCGCGTGACCGACGGCCGCGGCGGTTCGGCCGACGGCACCCAGCGCTTCGCTCCGCTGAACAGCTGGCCGGACAACGCGAACCTCGACAAGGCGCGTCGCCTCCTGTGGCCGGTCAAGCAGAAGTACGGACAGAGCATCTCCTGGGCGGACCTCATGGTCCTCGCGGGCAACGTGGCGTTCGAGAACGCGGGCCTTCCGATGTTCGGCTTCGCCGGCGGTCGCGAGGACGTGTGGGAGCCGCAGAACGACATCTACTGGGGCGCCGAGGGCGAGTGGCTCGCCGACAACGAGCGCTACTCCGGCGACCGCGAGCTCGAGGACCCGCTCGCTGCGGTCCAGATGGGTCTGATCTACGTCAACCCCGAAGGCCCGGGCGGCAATCCCGACCCGCTCGCCGCCGCCAAGGACATCCGCGTGACGTTCGCGCGCATGGCGATGAACGACGAGGAGACCGTGGCGCTGATCGCCGGCGGTCACACGCTCGGCAAGGTGCACGGTGCGGCTCCCGCCAGCAACGTCGGTCCCGAGCCGGAGGCCGCCAGCCTCGAGGAACAGGGCCTCGGTTGGAGCAACTCGTACGGCTCGGGCAAGGGCGCCGACACCATCACGAGCGGTCTCGAAGGCGCGTGGACGTCGACTCCGATCACGTGGTCGAACGGCTACCTCGAGAACCTTTACAAGTACGACTGGGAGCTGACGAAGAGCCCGGCCGGCGCGCACCAGTGGACGCCGACGGACGGAACGGCGAACGTCCCCGACGCGCACATCGAGGGCAAGATGAACAAGCCCATCATGCTCACGACGGACCTCGCGCTGCGCATGGATCCGATCTACGGTCCGATCTCGAAGCGCTTCCGCGACAACCCCGAGGAGTTCAACAGGGCCTTCGCGCGTGCTTGGTACAAGCTGACGCACCGCGACATGGGTCCGGTCGCCCGTCTGCTCGGCCCGGAGGTCGCCCCCGCCCAACTGTGGCAGGATCCGATCCCGGACGCCGACTACGCGCAGATCGACGCGCGCGACGTGGCCGCGCTGAAGAACGCGATCGCGAAGTCGGACCTGACGGTTTCCCAGCTGGTCTCGACCGCCTGGGCCGCCGCCGCGTCCTACCGCGACAGCGACAAGCGCGGAGGTCCCAACGGCGGACGCCTGCGCCTCGCGCCGCAGAAGGACTGGGCGGTGAACGATCCGGCGCAGCTGGCGAAGGTGCTCGGCACGCTGGAGCGCATCAAGAAGGACTTCGACGAGTCCCAGGCCGGTGACAAGCGCGTGTCGCTCGCGGATCTGATCGTGCTGGGCGGCAACGTCGGCGTCGAGATGGCCGCGAAGAACGGCGGTCACGACATCGAGGTGCCCTTCACCCCGGGCCGCACCGACGCCACCCAGGAGATGACCGACGTCGAGTCGTTCGACGCGCTCGAGCCGCGCACCGACGGCTTCCGCAACTACGTCGGCGCCCGCAACGTCCGCCGTCCCGAGGTCGAACTGGTCGACCGCGCCAACCAACTGACGCTGAGCGCGCCGCAGATGACCGCTCTCGTCGGTGGCCTGCGCGTGCTGGGTGCCAACCAGGGTGGTTCGAAGCACGGCGTGCTGACCGACCGTCCGGGAACGCTGTCGAACGACTTCTTCCGCAACCTGCTCTCCATGGACACGGTCTGGAAGAAGTCCGACGCGGGCGCCTTCATGTACGAGGGCACGAGCCGCGAGTCCGGCGAGACCGAGTGGACCGCCACCGCGGTCGACCTGGTGTTCGGCTCGAACTCGCAGCTGCGCGCCATCTGCGAGGTCTACGCCACGGACGACGCCGAGCCCCGCTTCGTCGAGGACTTCGTCGCCGCCTGGACCAAGGTCATGAACCTGGACCGCTTCGACATCGCGCGCTGAACCGCGCTGGATGAACGGCACGCGCCGTTCACCGACGAGGGGAGCGAGGCTCTCGGTCCATTCGGGACCGGGCCTCGCTCCCCTCGCGCGTTCACCGCGACGGCCACGCGCGCAGGCGCCCGCGTTCCCGTTCCTACTCGAGTCCCAACCGGCGCGCCGCCTCGCCGCGCAGCCACGTGCGCCGATCGTCCGGATCGGGACGCTCGGTCGCCATCGTCGCGACACCCCGTAGGTACCAGTCGCGTGCGAGGTCGTCCTCGCCACGCAGTCCACTTGCGATCGACAGCCCGAACCAGACCTCCGGCTCGTCCTCGTCGTCGAGGGCGTCGGCGAGCTCCAAGGTCTCGAACGCGCCGTCGCCGTCCCCCGCCAGCACCAGGGCTATTCCCGTCGCCACCAACAGAGCCGGGTCGTCGGGATCGAGCTCCAGACCCTCTGCTCCGACCAGCGCCGCATGTTCGAAGAGGTCCGCCGCGACCTCGGGCGCGACCGGGTCGCGGATCGTCGACTCGCCGAAGTTCGCGGCCACCGTCATCAGCACACCTACGTAGTGGGCGTAACCCGGCGCGAAACCCGTGAACTCGCTGCGCAGGAACTCGTGCGCTTCCTCGAGGTGTACCAGGTCCGTGGTGCGCGAGGCTGCCAACACGAACGGCCAGACGAGGGCGACCCGGACCGTCTGTCCGGCGCTGACGCGCGACTCGATCGCCGCCCGCGCCAGGGCGACGCCGCCAGCGATGTTCCCGTCGTCCACGTCCAGGACCGCGAGCCAGAAGTACGACCAGCCCGGCTCCCAACTCGCGTCGAGAGCCGCCTCGTCCACGATGGACTGGAACAGCACGCGCGCTTCGTCCCGACGGCCCAGTCGCGCCAAGTCCTCCGCCATGCGGTAGGTGCACGCTGTGAAGCTCGGATCGAGTTCGAGCGCCATCTCGAACTGGCGGATCGCCTCTTCGCGGCGCCCCGTCTCGCGCAGCACCAATCCGAGCCCGTAGCGCGCCATGCTGCTCCTCGGGTCGATGGCCAAGGCCGCACCCCACAATCGCTCGGCCTCGTAGCGGTCACCGTCGTTCTGGGGCTCGCCGATGGTCGGGCTCATGTTGGCGGCGAGCATGTAGTTGAGCCGCAGATCGTTCGGGTGCCGCTCGACGCCCTGGCGGTAGACCGAGCGCGAAAGCTCGCGTTCGCCGAGGCGCAGGAAACAGCGTGCGAGCAACGCGAAGGTGCTCGCGGGCTGGTCCGCGAAGTCGAGGCTCGCCAGGTAGCGCAGCTCGTCCAGATCGCGCGCCGCCATGGCTTCGCGCAGGTGGGCCCGGTCCGGATCGGGATCGAGCAGGTGGGCGATGTCGAGCAGGCGCAGCGCACCGTCCTTGTCGAACCTCAGACGCCGCACCTCGCGCCAGGTGTCGAGTTCGAGTGCGACCTCGGCTCCCATTCCACGGCGCGACAGCAGCTCGGCCGCCTCTTCGATCGAACCTGCGTCCAGATCGATGCCGTGGGAGCGGAACGCCTCGGCGAAGAGGCGATCCTGGTCGTCGTTCGACGTCTGCAGGTCGGGCAGAGCGGCCTGTCGCAACTCCTCCACCAGACGCGCCGTGTCGAGGGCCAGCTCTTCGCGCGCGCGCGACTCTGCCAGCGCCGCGTTCAACTCGTCCAACGTGGCGCCGACGCTGGCGAGCAGTTCGGCGCTCGCGCCACCACCTTCCGCCAGGGCGCGAGCGCGTTCGGCCGCGACGACGGCAGCGTCGAATCGCCCTCCGCCCTCGAGCAAGGCCGCTTCGTTCAGCGCCGCGTTGATGTCCGTGCTCAGTTCCTGGTCGCGCTGAGCCTCCGCGCGCAGGCGCTCGGTCTCGATGCGGTCTTGTTCCGAACGCTCGTTCTGCACCCACAGCCAGCCCCCACTCGCCACCAGCACGATCGCCACGACGGCCGCGCCGAGCGCCGCCGTGAGCCGTCGCGCCTTGCGCTCCTCCTGGGCCTTCGCCTGTGCTGCGGCCGCCTCGACCTCGGCGCGGTGCGCGCGCTCCTCCTTCGAGATGACGTAGGCGTGCACCCGTTCGGCCAGCACCCCCGCGTCGGCGGGACGCGCGGCGGGAGCGGCCATCAGGCACTGCTTCGCGAGCTTGACCAGGATCTCGTCGGCGCCACAGGCGTCGAGACGTCCGAACGCGTCGTCCACTTCCGCCTGCGATGCGGCCTGGATCACTTCACTCGTGTTGCCGACGTAGGGCGGCAGTCCGGTCAGGATCTCGCACAGGATCGCGCCGAGGGCGAACACGTCGGCGCGCTCGTCGAGGCGATTCACCTGGCCGCTCGCCTGCTCCGGTGGCATGTAGGCGGGCGTGCCCAGCACGGACCCCACGAGCGACTGCGTCCCACTGCCCGAGCCTTCGCTGCGCACCGTCTCGAGGATCGTGAGGTGGCTGTGCGCCTCGCGCGCGCGCCGCTCGTCGGCCGTGCCACCGCGCACCAAGACCTTTGCGAGCCCCCAGTCGACGACCTGCACCTCGCCGAAGGCGCCGACCATGATGTTGGCCGGCTTGAGGTCGCGGTGGATCACGCCGCGCGAGTGCGCGTAGGCCAGCGTCTGGCAGACGGACTCGAAGATGTCGAGCAGGCGGCCGCGATCGGCGTCGGGCGTCTCGCGCTGGGCGAGGAGCGCGGCGAGCGTGCGCCCCTTCACGAGCTTCATCGTGAAGTAGGGCCGCTCGTCCTCCATCAGGCCGAGCTCGTAGACCGGCACGATGCCCGGGTGCTGGAGCTGTCCGCCGATCTGCGCCTCTTCGACGAAGCGCTGCAGCACGTCGGCTCGCTCGCACAGGCGCTTGTCGAGCACCTTGACGGCGATGTCGCGACCGAGATCGGTGTCGTGCCCTTTGAGGACCACACCCATTCCGCCGCGCGCGATCTCCCCCATCAGCTGGTAGTTGCCGCGCCCCTTGGGGACGGAGAGCTTCTCGCGCGAACTGGGATCGATGACCGGAGCGGCGATGCTGGCCGAGTCCTCGTCGCGGAGGTTGACGCGTGGGGTCTCACCGGTGCGTTCGCCGAGGATCTGCAGCACGGACCGCCCCGGATCCTGGGGCATGTCGGCGGCGTCGTTCTTCTCTTCGTCCTCGGCTTCTTCGCTCATGTCCTCTCGTGGCTCCGTTCCGCCGTCACGCCGTCCCACGCAAGCTACCTACGGAACGGCCACCAGGACAGCCGGAGCGGATCTCCGTCGCCCGTGCGATCCGCGCGCCCCCCCCACGGTCACCCGCGACCGCCCCGACCGGCGAGCACCCGGTAGGATGTGCGCTGCTGGGGCGCCGACCGTCCTGGAGCGAACCGACGCCCGATCCTGCCCACGATGATCACTCTTGCCCTGCTCAGCCTCGTCGCCCTCGAGTCCCCCTTCAGTGCTCCGCCGACCGTCGACCTGACGGGCGCGCCTCGAGGATCTGCTCGAACGGTCGCGCTCGACGAGGTCGACGAAGCGATCGAGGCCGCGGGCACCGACGTCGAAGCGCTCCTGGAGCTGGCGACGGGGTACGACGAGGCCAAGCGGACCGCCGACGCCAAGCGCGTGTTCGAGCGCGTGATCGAGATCGACACCGACAACGCGATCGCGCGCAAGGCCCTGCGCCACGAGTTCTACGACGGGCGCTGGTTCGAGAGCTACGTGGAACTCTCGCGCTACAAGCGTGAAGAGGCCGCGCGCATGAAGGCGAAGGGCCTCGTGCGCTACATGGACCAGTGGGTCTCCGAGGACGAGATCCCCTACCTGCGCATGGGATTCGTGCGCGACGAGAGCGGCGAGTGGGTCGACCCGGTGCGCGTCGAAGAGGCGCGCGTCGCCGCTGAACTCGAAGCCGCCGGGCACCAGTTCCGCGCCGACGACACGAGCTGGATCGCGCCCGAGGACTTCGACGAATGGGCCGCCACGAAGTGGAAGTGCGGTGACGAGTGGCTCGACATGGCTGCGGCGGACACCTACCACGCCACCCCGTCGACACCCTGGATCCTCACGGGCGAGCACTTCGTGGTGTACAGCACGTGCCCGTGGGCGACGGCCAACCTCGCGCGCTGGCACGCGGACCGCACGCACGACCACCTCGTGCGCTTGTTCGGCGTCGAACCGAAGCACCGCCCCGACCTGCTCGTGGTCAACGGCCTCCCGCAGTACAACGCGGCGGCCGGCGGCACCTGGGCCGACTCCGAGGGCTTCTCGTCCTTGCACGGCGCGTACTTCTGCGACGCGGCTCAGATCGCGGCGCCCGTGGGTTCGCAGCTGTCCGGTCGCTATCTCGGTCGCGGCGTCAGCTACTGGTCCGCGGCCGACGATCCCGCCTCGGCCTGGGGCCCGTTCTGGGTGCGGTGGTCCGCGGCGCAGAGCTTCGTCGACGCGATCGACTTCTCGTGGCACACCGTCGGTCTGTTCGTCGGTCCCGACGACATGATCGACATGCAGGCCTTCAGTCAGCAGTTCTGGGCCGAGAAGCGCCTGCCGCGCTGGCTGCGCTACGGCGCCGCGTCGTACGTCGAGCGCTTCCTGCCCAACCCCGAGGTGGACGCGAGCGTCGCCGGCGCGAACCCCTGGGACCTGCGCGAGTTCGCGTTCGAGGAACTGCGCGAGGGCGAGGGCCTGCGATCGCTCGCGAAGGTCTTCGACTTCGAACTCAGCCTCGAGGACATCGAGGACTCGACGCGGCTCTACCACGAGGCCGGTCTGGTGGTGGCCTACCTGCTCGACGGCGCGGCCGACGACGAGCAGGTGCAGGAGGCGCACGTCGCACTGCGGACGGCGCTGATCGCGAACGACGCCGAGGCGCTCGCGAAGGCCGTGAAAGCGCTCGAGACGACGCTCAAGAAGCGCAACAGGCAGATCGTGAAGTTCGCGGGGCTCTGAGGGCGCCGCTGCATCGCTCGGGCGCAGGCCTTTCCGAGCCTTTGCAGGCCGCCAACTCGCACGCAGCAATCGGCAGCTACTTTGACCTCATCGACCGGTGGTGCTTCGACTCGCTGCGCACACCGGCAGAGGCACTTCGGACCTCGCTCTCCGGAGAGCCCCGGCACCTCGCGGGCCGGGGCTCTTCTCGCTCCCGCTGGCGCTGATCGTGCGCCGCGCGCGAATCGCCGTCTCCGAAGCCGCGCCCGAGCACCTGGGTGCACGCCGCCGGAACCGTTCGATCCGCCCGTTAGACTCCGCCGATGTCCACGCCCTCCTCCCCCTCACCGGCCGCCCCCACTCCCGCCGACACGCGCGCGGCACTGGCCGAACTCGACGAGCGCCATCAGAAGATGGTCACGGGCCTGTTCTCGGTCATGGTCGGCTCGCCGCAGCAGGTCCACGACCGCGAGTGGATGGCCGAGCAGTTGATCCAGGTCACGCTGCTCGCCGGCGGACACGACATCGAGAGCCCCGACCAGGGTCCCGAGGTGGTGCAGGCGATCGAGACGGAGCTGCGTGCCTTCGCTCCCGCCCTACTGCGTGCGGCGATGCTCCTGTTCCAGCGCGTCGGCCTCGATCTGGCGGCGCGGGCCAAGGAGGGGTTCAGCTTCGAGGACGCGCTGGCCCAGGCGCTCAGCTACCTGCCCCGGACGGGCGAGGCCGACGACACCCCGCGGCACGGGGTCTGACCCACTTCCGCGGCCGACCGACCGAGTGGGGTCCGACACCGCACCGGGACCGGTAGGTGACACCGTCCGCCGTACCGCCGTACCGCCGCCGCGCTCACTCCCCGAACAGGTCGACCGTGCGCATGTCGCGCGCGTCGAGCACCGACCGACTCACGTTCCACACGACGACCTTCACGCCCGCGAGGTTGTCGCCGCGCCGCGCCAGCGACTGCCAGACCGAGTTCGCACCGCCGTTCGAGACGGTGATGTAGTCGACCGGGTGGCCGAGCTCGGCGATCAGATGGCTACAGATGTCCGCGCCTTCGGCGTTGTACATGCCGGCGTAGCTGTCGCCCATCACGAGGATCGGGCTGCTCTGGTCGCGCTCGAGCAGGCGCCGTCCGTTCGGGCGCAACACGCGGTCGAAGGGCATCAGCTGCTGCTCCTCGGGCGCGTCGCCGTACTGCGGCGCGGTGCTGCGTCGCTCCTCGAAGACGATCTCGAAGTCCGTGCCCTCCACCAGCGGACCCTGCTCGAACCAGGGCAGCGCGCGGATGCGTTGGGCGACCAGCTGGGCACCGATGCGCACGCCGCGCGGGCTCCAGTGGGCGTTGTAGTCCTGGAACAGCGTGCGCTCGCGACCGGCGGCCCTGTCCGCGAGACGTGCCTCGGCGAAGCGCGGGTAGAGGTCCACGACGTCGATCCCGCGCCGCGCCATCTCGAGCAGGAGCTGCGGCGTCGCCAGGTCGCCACCCAAGAGGTTCGGATCGGCACCGACGTTCGGCATCAGGTCGGACTGGACCTGCACGCGGTTCGGCACGGGCACCACGAGCAGCGTGATCCCGTGCTCTGAGAGCGTCTTCGCGTAGTACTCGATGGCGTGGATCGGGTGGTCCTCGTCGTCGAAGTCGAGTCCGCGCACGGGGCGTTCCGGGTCGCCGCCGACGTGCGAGTTCATGCTGCGCACGAAGCCGAGCTCGATGCGTCCGAGGTTCCAGCCGCCCATTCCGAACCAGATGGCGTCGGGGGCGGCGTCGAGCTGTTCGGAGACGCTGGCGACCAGCTCGTCGCCGAGGCCGCTGCGCTCGAGGCCGGCGATGCGCTCCTCGAGCAGGCGCCGCGTCTCGGCGCGCGCCGCCTCGACGGCCGGACTCACGGTCAGGCGGACCGGATCGAGTTCGGTCCCGGGCGGCGTGCCCGGATCCGTCGCGAGATCCGTCGCGAGATCCGCCGTGAGATCCGCCGTGAGATCCGTCGGTGCCGTGGCGTCCGCCCGCGGCCCCGCGTTCGGATCGATCGCGAACCAGATCACGGCGCGCGGATCCGACTCGGTCGCGTCCATCCAGGACGTGGACTCGAGGTCGTGGTGCCGGGCCACGTCCTCGAGCCACAGCTCGTGCACGTCGCCGACCTGGTAGCCGGCCTTGGCGGTCGGTTCGAAGTCCTCGACCACGGTGTGCGCGACCCACAGCGGGCCGTCGGGCGCAGCGCCGTCGAGCACCTCGAGCACGCGGTACTCGTGGATGCCCAGGCACAGCTCGTACTCGAACTCCGACGGGATGCGCGTGACCTCGACCAACTCGGCCCGCACGTGGAACGGGCCGCCGTCCGAGACCCGAGCGCCGCTCGCGCCCGCGGCCGGTAGCTCGACGCGCTCCCACTTCGACGCGTCGCCGGCGAAGTCGCGCATCGAGATCTGCCACACGACGACCTTCGCGCCGGCCAGCCCGTCGGCGCGGCGTGCCAAGGTTTCGCGCACCGCACGGGCGGAACCACCCGCCAGGGCGATGACGTCGACGGGTGCGCCGAGCGCGGCGGCGAGGTGCTCGCCGAAGCCCGCGCCCGTCCCCGCCTCGAGGCGCGCGTCGCTGAACACCAGCGTCGAACTGTCGCCGAGCAACAGGACCTCGGCCCCGCGCTCGGGCGCGAACGCCGCACCGCTCCGCGCATCCACGACGCGTTCGAGATCGACCTCCATCGGCGCCCAGGGCGTCAGGCCTTCGGGCAGGCGCAGCATCGTCGCCAGGTCGCCCACGACGGCGGCCGACGCAGGCTCCGTCGTCCAGGTGCGGCGAGCGACGAGTGCGTCGCCCTTGGCAGCGAGTCGCACCTCCACGAGCTTGGCGACGCTGCGAGCGGTGCGCGCCATCGTGGCCGGATCCCAGTGCGTGTCGCGCGGCATGAAGGTGGGCGCGGGACCGGTGAAGGGATCCCACACCGTCGCGCCGGTGATCGAGTCGAGCAGACCTCGAGCCGCGGGGTTCTCGGCCGAGACGAGCTCGCGCGTGGACGAGGCGAAGTGCTGGGGCTGGGCCGCGACCTTGGCGCGCAGGGGCACGAGGACGAGCTCGACGCCGCGCTCCGCCAACTGGCGACCGAAGTCGTCGATCGTGTCGCGGATCGCCGCCTGGCGCTCGGCGTCGAGCGCCGCGCCGGTGACGTAGTCGAGGTTCTCGTCGAAGAACAGCCACCCGTCGTCCCCGACCGTCGCGCGCTCGTTGCCGTGGGCGAAGCCGAACAGCTCGAGCGCCTGGAACCAGGGCGCCACGTCCCGGTGCAGGAACGACGCCGCGCGCAGATCGTCCTCGTAGGCGCGCAGTCGCGACTCCTCGATCGGCCCGAACACCTCGAGCGCCTGCACGTCCTCCCCGCGCGCGAGTTCGAGCCCCGCCTGCACGACGGGCACGCCACAGATGAGGGCCAGGAAGAGCCCGGTGGTCAGCTTCGACGACATGGCGCTAGAACTGGAAGTAGAGGAACGGGTTCTCGGCCTGGAAGAACATCGCGACGACCGCGAACGCGAACAGCAGCAGGATCCCCAGCGACAGGGCCGAACTGCGCGTGGCGCGCTCGACCAGGCGCTCGGTCTCGACGCCGGTCCAGGTGATGGCCGCCGCGACCGCCAGCACGACCAGGTACACGGGCTCGAAGACGCGCCCGGCGAGGACCGCAGCGGCCTCGGGGGATCCGGCGCCGGCGAACATCGCGCCCAGGTAGTCGAACGCGCTCTCGAGATCGACGGCGCGGAAGAAGACCCAGGTGATCAGTACCAGCACGAACGTCGCTCCGACGCGCAGCGGGTGCGGGAGGGCGCCGTAGAAGGCCTTCTTGCCCACGACGCGCTCGGCCGCCAGCGACAGGCCGTGGATCGCGCCCCAGACGATGAACGTCCACTGCGCGCCGTGCCACAGACCACCCAGCAACATCGTCAGCAGCAGGTTGCGATAGGTCAGGAGCGTGCCGCCGCGGTTGCCGCCGAGCGGGATGTACAGGTAGTCGCGCAGCCAGGTGGACAGGGAGACGTGCCAGCGCCGCCAGAAGTCCGTGATGCTGTCCGCGCGATAGGGCGAGCGGAAGTTGATCGGCAGCTGGAAGCCCAGCATCTGGCCCAGCCCGATCGCCATGTCCGAGTAGCCCGAGAAGTCGAAGTAGATCTGGAAGGCGTAGGCGAGCACCCCGAACCAGGCCACGGCGGGCGAGATGGAACCCGCGCCGAAGCACAGGTCCGCCACGTCCCCCATCGTGTTCGCGATCAGCACCTTCTTGCTGAAGCCCGTCGCGAAGTTGAGCACGCCGCGCGCGAACAGCTCGCCCCGCTGCGGCCGTTCGTGCAGCTGCTCGGCGATCTCCTGGTAGCGCACGATCGGCCCCGCGACGAGCTGCGGGAACATCGAGACGTAGCAGGAGAAGTCCGTGAAGTTCTTCGCGCGCTCCGCGTGCCCTCGATACAGGTCGATCGAGTACGACATCGACTGGAACGAGTAGAACGAGATGCCGACCGGCAGCACGATGTACAGCAGTACCGTCGGTTCGCCGCCGAAGGCCTCGATCAGGCGGTTCAGCGTCTCCTGGGCGAAGACGAAGTACTTGAAGAACCCGAGCAGCGAGAGGTTCGCGGCGATCGACACGAACACGCCGGCCTTGCGCTGTCGTTCGCTGGCGCCCGGCGCGGTGATCGCGATGCCGCAGTACCAGTCGATCACCGTGGACGCGAGCATCAGCGCCACGAACCACGGGCTCCACCAGCCGTAGAACACGTAGCTGCAAAGCGTCAGGAACGCGTTCCTCCCCCGCACCGGCAGCAGGTAGAAGACTCCCAGCACGAGCGGCAGGAAGTAGAAGAGGAAGATCTGGGAGGTGAAGACCACGCTGCCGGACGCGTTGTTGGGGGGAGACGCGACGGGGGGATCGCGCGCGTCCGGCGAACTCGGGCCTCACCGACGGGCAGTGGGCGGGACCGAACGGACAGCGGTCGGGGAGGAGGCGGTTTCGAGCACCGCGCACCGCTGGGCGGAGCAGCGCGTTCAAATCTACCACCGCGTGCCGCCCCGAGGTCGGCGCGGAACCCGGTCGGTGGCGAGGGGCCGAACGCGACGCCAGCTCGGCCGCCTAGGGCAGGACGTCGGCGAGCAGGTCGCGATCGAGCGTCCCGTGGGCCTCGAGGTGGTCGGCCACGCGGCACAACAGCTCCCAGGACGCGGGATCGCGCAGGTGGGCGACGACCGTCGCGATCCAGTGGGACCGCACGCGCTCGCGTTCCTCCTCCTCGGCCACGGCGTCGAGGGCCGACTCCACCTCGCTCCAGTCCGAGGCCCAGGCGCCGAAGGACTCCTCGTGCGGCTCCTCGCCGCGCCACAGGGTCTCGGCGATCGGTCCGGCCAGGGCCACGAACGCCGACGCGCGCGCCAGGTCGCGCGACGCGAGTCCGCGCCAGGCGACCTGGGTGTGGCCGCGATGGCCGTCGAGTTCGGTCTCGAGCGTCGTCTCGAGCACTTCGCCACCGAGCAGGTGCGCGATCAGCACGTGGCCCGCTTCGTGGTAGGCGGAGGTCGTCTCGTCGAGGTCCATCGCGACGAGGATGCCCGCGTCAGAGGGCGGCGTCGAGCAGAACGACGTGCGTCGGGCCACTCAGGAACAGGCCGCCGAGGGGATCCACGAAGAGCGCCTGGGCGGTCACGCCGAGCGCCTGCGCACCGGGCACGAGCCGGGGTGCGACGAGGTCCTGCACCAAGAGCCCCGTGCCGTCGAGCGAACCGCGCGGCGTGATGACCAGGCTCGGCGGATCGAGGTGCGTGACGGCCAGGAACGGTTCGACGAACACACCGGGCGCGCCACCGCCGCTGACGAGCAGGAAGACGAGGTCGCCGGGCTCACCGAAGTAGACCGACTCGATGAAGTCGCCCTCGCGCGCGGGCGAGGACATGCCGAACGTGCGCCGTTCCCCCGCCGGGTCGAGCACGACGCCCGACTGGACGATGCGATCGGGTCCTGGACTACCGGCGGGTTCGGTGCAGCCGGGTTCCGGCACGGCTCCGGCACCGCCCGACACCTCGGTGTCGAACAGGAACACGCGCGACGTCCCGGCGGGACCGCCGACGACCGCGCCCGGGCCGCCGTCGCTGAGCACGAAGCAGCTCGCGACGGCGAACTCACCCGCGCCGCCGCCGGCTCCGCCTTCGATCGCCGAGCCCGACGCGAACACGAAGGCGTCTTGAACGTCGATCCCCGGCCCGCCGTCACTGGTCTGGGTGTCGAAGAACCCGAACGCGTCGTGTCCGTGGCTTCCGAGGACCGCGCAGTCGAACAGGTGGATCGTCGAGTGATCGACCTGGAGGCCCGCGTTGGGCTCGTACACGGTCGAGCTGTTCGGCAGGAACGGCGCGTCCGACGCGAGGGTGCAGCGCGTGAAGGTGACGGATGCACAACCACCGACCGCCACGCCGTCACCGTTGGACGCCGTGAACGTGCAGTCCTCGAAGCGCACGCCACCGACACAGTTCGTGATGGAACAGGCGGGAACGGGCTCCCGGTACGAGAGCGTGATGTCGAGTCCGCGGATCACCAGGCTCTGGCCGGCCGCGATGTCGCGCACGTCGAGGGCGAAGTCGGGCGTGCCGATCAGGGGCGGCAGGACGAAGTGCAGGACCGACGCGTGCGGGTCGGCCTGGATCACGAGCGACTTGCCGACGACGTCGAACGTCGCGTACTCGCCGGGCCGCACGAGGATCACGTCGCCGTCGGCGGCCAGGTCGACGGCGGCCTGGATCTGATCGAGTGCTCCGCCGGGTTCGACCGTCCAGACGGTCTGGGCCGACGCGACGGTCGGTGCGACGCAGGCGAGGAAGAGAGCGAACGCGAGACGAGTCGAAGCGACCATCGGATCCTCCTGGGCGGGGTTGGCGAACGGGCAGACGTCCAGCGCGGCGAACGAGGCGTCGGCCGGACGTGACTCGCGACCCTAGCAAGTTCCATCGAGACCGGTGGAACGGCGCCAGCGGCCGCGCCCGAAGGCCTCCCCGAGCCGCTCTCAGCGCACGCCGCGTTCGCGCGTCGCGACCTCGACGGGCGGGCCGAGGAACTTCGGCTCGGTGCCGAGCAGCACGTCGAACACCGCCAGCGTCCGCGCCGCCACTTCGCGCATTCGCGACTTCGCCCGCGCACGTCGCGCTCCCGGTTCGCGCGCTCCGAACGCGATCGCGTCGAGTCCGTGGGCCGCAGCCAGGTACACCGCCCGTTCGGCGTGCGTGGGCTGCGAGACCACGATGCAGCGCTCGAGCCCGAAGACCTCCTTCGCGCGCACCACCGAGTCGAGCGTGCGGAAGCCCGCGTAGTCGCAGGTGACGACGTCGGCCGGCACGCCCAACGCCACGAGGTCCGCGCGCATGGCGTCGGGCTCGTTGTAGTCGGCGTTGCCGTTGTCGCCGCTGACCAGCACCCCGTCGATCGCTCCGGCCTCCCACAGGTCCGCGGCCGCGCGCAGGCGGTAGGTGTAGAAGAGGTTCGGGCGTCCGTGCACGGTCGGCGCCGTTCCGAGGACCAGCGCGACGCGACACGGCGGAACGGTCGCGGCATCGGTGTGGACGCGCGCGGAACTCCCGACGACGACGTCGCACAAAAGCGGCACGGCGGCGCCGAGCACGACGACGCCGAGCGCGATCCGACCCTTGCGTCCGATTCGCCGCCACACGGCCCCGAGGCGTCCCGACTTCGCGTTCTCGGCTTCCATGACCGGAGCCTGCGCCGCGACCGGGCCGGCTCCAAGGCTCGTGGCCGCGACGGTCTCGCACCTGGCGCACCCGTGGCGAGCCCGTGGCGCCGCGACTCGCCGCGGTCCGCACGAGGAGCGGCCGCGCCCCGTCCGAGGTAGTCTCGAACGGTCGGCGGGGCGCGCCCTTCGGATCGAGCCTGGCCGCGCCCCTCCCCGCCCCGTTCGCCCCACCGCGCCCCAACCTCCGTCGATGTCGCCGCTCCACGCCCCCACCGTTCTCGCCGCGTTCGTCCTGCTCGCTCCGCTGGCGGCCGCGGACGAGGTCACGCTCGCGCCCACGTCCGACACGACGCTGTACAGCGAGTCGGAAGGCCTGGCGAACGGCGCGGGCCAGCACCTGTTCGCGGGCGCGACGGGAGCACTCGACCTGCGGCGCGCGCCGGTGCGTTTCGACGTGGCCGCAGCCCTTCCGGCGGGTGCGACGATCACCGGCGTCGAACTCGAACTGACGATGAGCAAGTCGACCGCGGGCGCCACGTTCGTCGCCGTGCACCGCCTCACGCAGGACTGGGGCGCGGCGGGTTCGGACGCGGACGGGAACGAGGGCCAGGGCACGATCGCGCTCACGGGTGATGCGACGTGGGGCTATCGCTTCTTCACCACCGACGCGTGGACGACGCCGGGTGGTGACTTCGTCGCGACGGCGAGCGCGTCGACCCTGGTGGGCGGGATCGGGCGCTACACGTGGGCCTCGACGCCGGCGTTGGTCGCGGACGTGCAGGCGTGGCTCGACGGCACGGCCCCCGACCACGGATGGATCGTCCTGGGCGACGAGAGCGGCGACCAGTCCGCCAAGCGCTTCGACTCGGTCGACAACCCGACGCCCGCGAACCGGCCGAGCCTCGTGATCACGTTCGACCCGCCGTGTCCGCCGGCGCTCGCGCTGCAGACGGTGCGCACAGGCGTGCCCGCGAATCCGGCGGCCCTCTTGCCGAGTTCGATCAACGGCCCGGCGCTCGGTTCGACCTGGGCGCCGCGCATCGACCACACGACGTTCGTCCCCGGTGCCGTGCTCGACGTGCTCGTGCTGACCGCAGTAGGAACGAACGTGCCCTCCCCCGTCGGCACCTTGCTGTGCGACCTGTCGGGAGCGAACTACCTCTACTACGCCACGCCCGGCCAGCCCTTCGATCTGCCGGTGCCCGACGACTGCGCGTTCGTCGGGCTCACCGGCTGCGTGCAGGGCGGATCGGTCGACATCACCGGCGCGCTCTTCGCCACGAACGCGCTCGACTTCACCGTCGGCACGTTCTGAGGCGCGTGGCGGCGTTCAGGCTTCGGACGCGTTCAGCGACCGCCGCCGTTCGCCGCGAGCCAGCGCTCGATCCAACGCCTTCCGGGCTCCGAGGCCACGAACGACTCGTAGCCCGCCGCGGTGCGCAGGTCGATCCACTCGATGCCGTAGTCGGTCTCGAGCGACGAAAGGCCCTCGAAGGTGAGCTCGTGGAGATCGGCCGTGAGCCCGATCTCGATCAGCTTCCACTGGGCCAAGTAGTCCAGGAGCGGATCCAGTTCGATCGCACGTCGCACCTTCTTCTCCGCGCGCTCGAACTTCCCGTCCGCGAGGTGGATGTTGGCGCGAATGAGCTCGAGGTACGGATCGCCGCCGACCTGTTCGTCGAGCGCGTCCACGCACTTCAGCGACTGGTCGAACTCACCGCGCAAGAGGTACGCGTCGATCATCATCAGATTCATCGACGGCGAATCGGGGTAGTGCTCGCGAAGATCGCGAAGCGCTGCCAGATACTCCTTCTCACCGACGTTCGAGGCAGCAGCGATCCGCGCTCCGAGGAACTCGGGCAAGAACTTCACGGATGCATCGAGTTCGGACCACATGGCGAGTGCGGCGGCCGGGTCCGATGCGAGCACGCTCTTGATGCGCTGCAAGGCGCCGAGCGTGGAGAGGTAGTTCTTCTGGGTCGGCGGCAGCGTGTCCGCCAGTGACGGATCGTACTGGACGAGTCCGGCCACGTAGCCGCGCTTGAACGTGGTCGACAGCGACTCGCCGGAGACGTAGACGAAGGCGTCCACGATGCGCACCGACTCGGCGTCCGCGACCAGGTGGAGTTCGTGGTAGTTGAGTCCGTTGTTGCTCTCGAGCCGGAAGAGCGCGCGCGTCGGTTCGCCCGACATCAGTCGCAAGAAGCGGTAGGTCCCGTCGAACTGCGCGTTGGCACCGACGATCTGTGCCGCCAGATCGAAGTTGGACCCCAACCCTTCGGTGAAGGGCTCGCGGTAGTCGGCGGGTGCATCGAGCCCGGCGTCCATGATGGCGACGAGGCCCCCGACGTCGAAGTGCGACGCCATGAAGGACGGGTCACCCTCGGCGATCGTGGCCTCCACCGCTTCGGCGAACGCGACGAAGCGCTCGGCGGCCGCATCGGCCTCGGTCACCGGCGTCGCGGGAGTCGCCCCTTCCTGGAAGGTGGCGGGCGTGGAGGCGGAACACGCGAGGGCGAGAAGGAAGGAGAGCATGGCGGGCGTCGGGTCGAGCGGACGGGGAAGGGCGCGAGTCTAGCTCACCCCGGCAGCGTCGCGCACCGACCGCACCCCGACCGCTCTTCGCCCGGCGCCGAACACGGCGCGCCGGACTCAGCGCGCCGGACTCAACGCTTGGGCAGTTCGTCCGCGAGCAACTCGGGCAGCGCCGCCACGAACAGCCGCACCGCCGGCTCGAGCAGGTCGTCGGGGAAGTCGAAGTCGGGGTGGTGCAGGGGCGGCTGGTCGACGCCCGACCCGAGCCCGAACAACGCGCCGCAGGTGCTGCTCGTGAAGTGGCCGAAGTCCTCCGACCACGAGAACGGATGCTCCGCCCGGCGCACGTCGAGCCCGTTCGCACGGGCGGCGCGCTCGACGACGCGCACCACGGCGGGATGGTTCTCGGTCGCCGGGAAGCGCTCGGTCCACGTCACGTCGCACTCGAGTCCGTGACCCGCGGCGAGCCCGCGCGCCATCCGTTCGCAGTACTCGCACAGCGCGTGCATCGCCTGCGACGTGTGCGCGCGCAGCGTCGCCATCACGCGCCCGCTGCCCGGGCTGGTGCCGAATGCCGGACCGCCCACTTCGATGCCGACGACCGTCGCCTGCACGTTCTCCTCGAGCGCCGCGGCGCGCTGAGGCGCGGACTGGATCGACTGGGCGATGTTCGCCGCCGCCGCGACCGG
Source organism: Rohdeia mirabilis (assembly GCA_007750655.1). Classification (GTDB taxonomy): domain Bacteria; phylum Planctomycetota; class UBA1135; order UBA1135; genus Rohdeia; species Rohdeia mirabilis. The sequence goes on along the minus strand of CP036290.1, from coordinate 1,379,201 downwards.
ACTGCGCCCCATGTGCGGTTCGGCCGCGTGGGACGAGACGCCCGTCAACTCGACGATCATGCCGACCGACGCGCTGGCGAAAGGACCGTTGCGCAGCGTGACCTCGCCGAGCGGGCGCCCCGGAAGATTGTGGAAGGCCACCGCGCGCGTCGGCGACAACTCGGCGAAGCGCGGATCGTCGAGCACGGCGCGCGCACCTTCGCCCGTCTCCTCCGCCGGTTGGAACAAGAGCACGACGCGTCCGCGCTCGGGACGCTGCTCCGCGAGCGCGCGCGCGACGCCGATCTGCACCGTCATGTGGCCGTCGTGTCCGCACGTGTGCGCGGTCTCGGGATCGTCCGCGCGGTGCTCGACGTCGAGCGTCCCGGCCATCGGGAGCGCGTCGAGATCGCAACGCAACAGGACCGTCGGACCGGCCGCGCGACCTTCGAACACGGCCGCGACACCGTGCCCGCCGAGTTCGGTCACCAAGGCGTCCGGTTCGCAGGCTTCGAGCTCCTGCCGCACGAACTCCGCGGTGCGGCGCTCTTCGTTCGAGCGCTCCGCGAGCGTGTGCAACCTGCGTCGAATCGCTGCGAGCGGCAGGTTCTCGAGTCGGGCGTCGGTACGTCGGGCGTCGGTCGTCATGGATGGTCCAGTCGTTGCCCGCGCTGGGCGGCGAGGGGCGCTCGGTTGAAGCGAACACCCTATCCGTGTATCCTGCTCGTATCGGCTGCAAGGACTCCACAACCTGCAGCCCGGCTCGAACGCGCGTCGATCACTGGATCCGGATCGTGCAGTGCACCGATCGCGGCGCGCAGGAACTGGCGACCACTTGACGGCCCGCGCCCGTTCGGTCGCGCGCCGCCCCCCTTCAGCCGCCGTCGACCGGCGACGGATCCACGAGGCCGAGGAACTGCGCGACGGTCCCCTCGAGCTGGCGCACGTGGACGCGCAGAACCTCGAGGGCGCGCGCCTGGTCGCAGCGAGCGTCCGCGAGCACGAGTTCCAACAGGTGCGGACAACGCTCGCGCTGCTCCTCGAGCGCGGACTCGACCGCGTCGAGCGTGGCGAGCTTCAGTTCGACGACCAGATCGCCGAAGCGGCGCGTCGGCTTGCGCCTTTGAAGTGCCAGGACCCGCTCGACCTGGGTCGCGTCGAGAACTCCACGGGAGACGAGTAGGGTGCCGACGTGGATCCACCCGTCGCGCACTCGGCGCTCGAGTTCCGCGAGGACCTCGGGCGTGCAGACGCGGTGGACGAGCAACAACGCGGGCAGGTCGGGGGTCGAGAAGGGAGAGGCCAAGGTCGTCGATCGGGGGAGTCGGCGGGGGGACCAGTCGCTGGAAACGCGGGGCGGACGAGGCTCGGCGACGCGAGAGTCGCACCGCGCCGTGTGGTCGCAAAGAGGCGCACACGCCGCCCGGATCATCCACGACGTTCGGACTGGCAGCGCGCCAAGATTCTGCCCGCAGAGCGAGGCCGAACAGGACGTTGCATCGTTGACGACGCGCTTGCCCAGGTGAACGCGGTGCGCCCGGCCAGCGACCGGCTCGGACGACGCCGAACCGCACGCCGCATCCACCGCTGGAATCGACGTTCGCTCGTCGCGAACGCGTCGAACGCGGTGGTGCTCGGAGTGACTCCCCGCCGGTCGGTCGCCCCTCGACGCGCGGCGCTCACTCTCCGAGTCCGCGGATCCCACCCTCGCTCGCGACGACGCGCGTGAGCAGGGCGCGCAGCTCGCCGGCGACGATCGGCCGACGCGCGATCAGGTTCACGGTCTCGCCCGGATCGTTCGCGAGGTCGTAGAGCTCGGCACCGGCGTAGCCCGATTCGACCCCGGGGCGCGGGGCGACGAACTTCCACGCGCCACGCCGCAACGCGAGTCGGCCGGCCTCCTCGACGACGAACGGCGCGCCGACCGGATCGCGGCCGAGCAACGCTGCGAGGTGATCGCGGCTGTCGCGCGCCTCGCCCGCGGGCACCTCGACACCGAGCAGCGCCGCGAACGACGCCAGGAAGTCGGTCTGCGTCACGAGCGCGTCCGACACGCCCGGCTCGACGCGGCCGGGCCAACGCACGACGAACGGCACGCGCGTCCCGCCCTCGTAGATCTGGTACTTGCCGCCGCGCCACGGGCCCGAACCGTCGTGGCCCTGGTCCACCTCCGCCGTCGACGTGCGCACGACCGTGCCGTCCACGTAGCCGTCGTCGTAGACAGGACCGTTGTCGCTGGTGAAGATCACGAGCGTGTCCTCGGCCAGTCCCTCGCGCTCGAGCACGGTCAACAGCTCCCCCACCGCCCAGTCGAGCGCCACCATCGCGTCGCCGCGGTAGCCCAACTCGGTACGGCCCCGAAAGCGCGGGTGCGGGGTGCGCGGCACGTGGATGTCCTGCGACGAGAAGTACAGGAAGAACGGCTGTTCGGGCTCGCGCGCTCGGACCCAGCGACTCGCGCGCGCGACGAACTCGTCCGCCATGGTCTCGTCGTCCCACAGGGCGTGGCTGCCGCCGAACTGCGTGCCGATGCGACCGATCCCGTTGATGACCGAGTGGTCGTGCCCGTGCGTGACGCCGTAGTACGTCATCGCCTCCGGCGTCGCGCGGCCGTCCGGGTACACCGTGCACTCGACGCCGTCGGGCTTCGATCCCACGAACAGTGGATCGCTCGGATCGAGACCGACAACGCGCGTGCCGTCCAGGTACACGCACGGCACGCGGTCGTTCGTGGACGGCAGCAGGAACGAGTGGTCGAAGCCCAGGTCCAGCGGCCCTGGAGCGACGTCGCCGTTCCAGTCGACGCGCTCGCCCACGGCGCCGAGACCCAGATGCCACTTGCCGACGACCGCCGTCGCGTACCCCGCGCGCTGGAACAGGTCGCCGAGCGTGAACGCGTCCGGATCGATCGTCAGCGGTGCGTCGGGCGCCAGCACGCGCACGCCCGAGCGGAAGCCGTGGACGCCCGTCAACAGTGCGAACCTCGACGGCGTGCACGTGGCCGCCGCACAGTGCGCGTCGGTGAAGCGCAGCCCCTGCGCACAGAGTCGGTCGAGGTTGGGCGTGGGGATCAGTTCGCTGCCGTAGGCGCCGAGGTCCCCCCACCCGACGTCGTCGCCGTAGATCAGGACGACGTTGGGGAGCGTCGGTGCGGTGCGCGCAGAGGTGGGCGGCGCGGTGTCGGTCCGAGCGGGTGCGGACGGAGCGGCGGCGGCGAGCGTCGAACCCGCGGCGACGGCGATGAGTGTGGCGCGTAGCATGCGGGAGATCCTAGGTCCGCTCGCCCCACCCAGCTCCCGCGTCCCATGCACCTCGCGCTCCCCGTCCTCGCCGCCGCACTCACGCTCGTCCCCTCCGAGGCGAACACGTCCACGCACCAGCCGGTGCAGCAGGATGCGACAGCGGAACAGGACGGGGCGCGGGCCGAGCGACTCGCCGCCGTCCGGGCCGAGCTGGCCGAGCTCGCGGCCCAGGTCGCCGAACGCCGCGGACGCGAACTCACCGCGCCCGTGCCCGTCGAACTCCTCGATCCCGAGCCGTTCCGCGCTGCACTGCGCACGCAACTCGTCGAACTGCACCCGCAGGGGCACTTCGAACACATGCGCGACGCCTACCGCTCGTTCGGCATCCTCCCGCCCGAGTTCGACGGCGATCTCCTCGACGCGCTGTTGGACGGACTGGTCGGCAACGTGTTCGGCCTCTACAGCCCGACGCGCGGCACGATCCTGGTGCCCGACGAGTTCGACCATCCGCTCTACCGCCTGAACGGAGGCGACGCGCTGCGGCGCGAGATCCTCGCCCACGAGGTGCAGCACGCACTGCAGGATCGCGCCGTCGGGCTCACGGACTTCTGCGGACGTGCGCTGCCCTCGCACGACGCGCGGTTGGCCCGCGGCGCGCTGATGGAGGGCGACGCCGTGGCCACCGCGATGGACTGGATGCTGTCGCTCGGCGGTTCGTCGCTGGCCGAGTTCCCGCCCGGCCTCGAGAAGCGGGTCACGGACCAGATCGAACTCTCGACGACGCTCTCGTCGATCGACACCGGAGCGCTCGCCGACCCGGCCTTCCTCGCGTTCAGCTACGGCACCGGCGCGGGTCTCGTGCACGACCTGGTGCTCGCGGGCGGTTGGGAACGCGTCGACGCGGCCTTCGCCGACCCGCCCGCGTCCACCGAACAGGTGCTGCACCGCACGAAGTACCTCGACGAGCGCGACTGGCCGACGGCGATCGATCTCGAGCTCCCGCCGGTCCTCGAACTGGCCGGTTGGTCCGTGCTCGCGAGCGACACGCTGGGCGAACTGACGCTGCGCGAGCTGTTCGCGTCCGCGCTCGACGACGAGACCGTCGTCCGCGCGAGCTTCGGCTGGGACGGCGACCGCTACCTGCTGCTCGGTCGCGGGGACGAGCGCGCGTTGATCTGGTCGTCGGTCTGGGACAGCGCCAGTGACGCGCGCGCCGCCCACTCTGCACTGGCGCAGGTGCTCGGCCTCGAGGCCGACGCCTACTGGCACGACGATCGACCGGCGTCCACCCGGCGCGACGCAGGCGTCACATGGTCCGGCCGCGACGGCAAGCGCGTCGCACTCGCGGTGGGTCTGAACGTCGAAGGCGACGAGGACACGAGGCTCGAGGCGTCGCGGTTCGCGGTCGACCACGCGCTCGCAGCGCCCCTCGTCCACGACGAGCGCGACACGAAGAAGGGCCGCGGGGACGGACGCGTCACGCGCCAACTGGAGGACGAGGCGTTGGCGGCCATCGAAGCGGGCCGCATCGTCGTGGACGGCCGAACCGTGTTCGTCCGCGACCTGGATCTCTCGCTGACGCTGCCCACGGAACAGTGGCAGGTCGAACCGAAGACGCCGATGGCCGCGGTGCGCCTGGTGCTCGTGCGCGGGACGCCCTCCATCAACTTCAACGTCTCGCTCGCACCCGGTGACGGACTCGACCGCCGCGCCGTCATGGATGTGACGCTCGAGTTCCTCGAGAGCACGTTCCAGGACATCGAGGTCGAAGTGGCCGAGACGGTCGACGACCCGCGCGGGCCCGCGTTCCGACTGCGCTACTCCGCCAGCGTCCAGGGGACGCGCGCCAACTTCCACCAGCTCGGATTCGCGCGCGGTGAGGACTACGTCGTGCTCTCGTGCACCGAGTTCTCGGGGACGGACGATCCCGCGATCGAGCTGGAGTTCGACGCGTTGCTCGACAGCGTCACGTTCGGCGCCGAACCGGGCTCCGTCGACTCGTCCGACGAACCGGTGCCGCAGCGCACCGACGAGGACGGCTGAGCCGCCCTCGTCGCGCGCTCGTTCAGCGGCTCAGCGATCGACGCCGGCGCCGAACGACGAGCCGCCGCCGGAGCTGCTACCGCCCGACGGGCCGCGCCGCGAGCGACCGCCCGCCGACGAACCCGCGGGCTTCGAACCACTGCGTCCCCGCGACGAGCCGCCGGCGAAACCACCGCCGCTCGAACGGCCCGGTCCGGAAGCGCCGGGGCCGCGACTCGATCCGCCGCGACCACCGCCACCGCCCGAACGCGCTCCGACGCCGGGTCCGCGACCGCCGCTCGCTCCGCGTCCGCCGCGCCCGCCCTGGCCACCTTGGCCGCGAACGGGGCCACCACCTGCGGGCTTGAGCGCGCGCAGCTTCGTGCTCTCGATCGGTCCGAGCTCACGCACGTCGTGGCGTTCGATCGGCGCACCGAGGCGCTTCTCGATCGCACGCACCTGGTCCTTGTCCTCGTAGGTGACGAAGGTGTACGCGGTGCCGGTGCACTCGGAACGGCCGGTGCGGCCGATGCGGTGCGTGTAGGCCTCGGGCGTGTTCGGCACGTCGAAGTTGATGACGTGGCTGACGCCGGCGATGTCGAGCCCGCGCGCCGCGATGTCGGTCGCGACGAGGATGTCGTAGGTGCCGGAGCGGAAGCCCTCCATCGCGCGCACGCGTTGGGGTTGGGACATGTTGCCCTGTAGCGCGATGGCGCGGTGCTTGCGCAGGTCGAGGTGCTGGGCGAGCTGCTTGGCGCGACGCTTGGTGCGCGTGAACACGATCGCCGACTTGAACTCCTTGGAGGCCAGGATCGCGTCGAGCGCGCCGATCTTGTCGTTCTCGTCGAGCGGGTACAGACCGTGCGCGATCGTCTCGGCCGGCTTGGTCTGGGACAGTTCGACGACCTTGGGGTTGTGCAGGATCGTGTCGGCGAGCTTGCGGATCTCGCGCGGCATCGTGGCCGAGAACAGGAGGTTCTGACGGCGCGGCGGCAAGGCCTTCAGGATGCGGCGCAGGTCGGGCAGGAAGCCCATGTCGAACATGTGGTCGGCCTCGTCGAGCACGAGCACTTCGACGCCGTCGAGGCGCACCGCGCCCTGGCCGTAGAGGTCGAGCAAGCGGCCGGGGCAGGCCACGACCACGTCCATCTTCCCGCGCAGTGCACGCTCCTGGCGCGCGATCGGCACGCCGCCGAAGACGGGCGTCGCGGTGATCTGCGTGAAGCGTCCGAGGGACTCGAACTCGGAGTGCACCTGGGCCGCGAGTTCACGCGTCGGCGCGACGACCAGCGCGCGCGGACCGCCCTTGCCCTTCGGCTTGGTGCGGATCAGTCGATCGAGGATCGGCAGCACGAAGGCCGCCGTCTTGCCGGTGCCGGTCTGGGCGAGGCCGAGCACGTCGCGCCCTTCGAGCGCGGCGGGCAGGCCTTGCTCCTGGATCGGGCGCGGGCTCGTGTAGCCGGCGGCCTCGACGGCGCGCATCAGCTGACTGGGTAGGTCGAAACGGGCGAAGCCGGTCGCTTGGCGACCGTCCGTGGAATTCTTCGTCATCAATGTTGATGTGGGGGCAGGTTCGCCCGGCACTCGTGATCGACCTCGAGACATCGAGGCGACCCAGACCGAGCACTCGGACCCACACAACAGCGACGGGAACGAATTCGTATGGCGGCGCGGCTCCCGCCGGTCGGACATCGACCGAGCAGGGACCCTGTTGAGCGCCGTCGGGCCGCGTGTGCGACCCAGGGGAGATGATGGTCGAGCGAGCTCCCACCCGTTCAGGGCGTGAGCTCGCAGTTTCGTCGGGCCGTCCAGCGAGAGCGGACGGCGCTGCACCGAACGGGCGGTGCGTCTAGAGGGACGGGCCCGGGGCGGGCGCCGACGTCGCGGCCTTGGCGGCGCGCGCCGCGTTGGACGCTGCTTCGCTGGCGGCGGCCGAAGCGGCCGATGCCGTGGCGGACGCGTTCGCGGCGGCGGCGGCGGCGGCTTCCTGGGCCTTCTTGAGTGCGGTCGCGAGCTTGTACTTCTCGGCGTTCACCGCGCGGCGCAGGTCGGACGTGATGCCGACCTTGGAGAAGCTCCACACCACCCACTTGGTCGGGTCGAACTGCCACCAGCGCACGCCGTTGCGATAGTCCGAAGGGAACTTGTGGTGGTAGTTGTGGTAGCCCTCGCCGAAGGTCATCAGGGCCACGATCCAACTGTCGCGCGCGGTCGACTCGGGGTCGTACGGACGCGATCCGATGAGGTGCGCGAACGAGTTGACCGAGAAGGTCGCGTGCCACTGGAGGACCAGGCGCGTGAAGCCGGCGAACAGGAGCGCGCCGATCGGATCGCCCCAGGCGAGGCCGATGAGCATCGGCACGACCGCGCCGGACAGGACGGCCAGGAGGATGTAGTGGCGGTGCTGGAAGCGCACGAGCGCGTTCTTCTCGAGGTCCTTGACCAGACCGAGATCGACCTCGCGGCCGCCGCGCAGGACCCAACCGATGTGGGCCCACCAGAAGCCCTTGGTGACGCTGTACGGATCCTTGTCGGTGTCCGAGTGCGCGTGGTGGACGCGGTGGTCCGCGGACCACTTGAGCGCGGTGTTCTGGACCGAAGCGGCGCCGAAGAACAGGTGGATGGCCGTCAGCAGCCAGTTGGCCTTGTACGCCTTGTGCGCGAACAGACGGTGGTAGCCGCCCGTGATCGCGAAGCCGCACATCAGGTACCAGAAGATCGCCAGGCCGACGGTGGCCCAGGAGAACTGGACGGCCGCGACCCACCAGATGCCGGCGGCGCCGAGCAGGTGGACCACGGCGATGGTGGTCAGGTTGACCCAGTCGATGGGCCGCTTGGCGTCGGGCGCCTGGCCCGCAGGCCCGTCGGAGGGCCTCAGGGCCGTGTTCGATGCATCCATGAAGTGTCTATCGGTTGCCGGCCGAGGGTCCTCGACCGTCAGGGTCCGGTGCGAGCCGCACCTGGGGTGGGCTCAGCGCGCGACCACCCTATCGGACCGGAGGCCCGGGGCGGTGGGTCGTCGGCCCACAATCGGTCGAAAGTCGCCCCCGAGGTCCTCTTTTAGGAGCCGATCCCGGCCGGTGCAGCCCCTGGGCTCTCGATCGTCGTGTCGACGCGCCCTCGGAAGGCCTCGCGGGGTGCCGGTTCGAGTCCTCGTTCCGACCCCGGAACGGACGGCGGCGCCGCGGCACCGGGCCCATCACCGCGCCGCGAGCCCCAGGCGGACGACGACGGCGCGGTGGTCGCTCCCACCCAGGACCACCGTGCGGCGCTCCTCGACCCGCAGGCCGTCCCCCACCGCCACGTGGTCGATCGCCACCCAGGGACCCAGGCGCGGATCGAGAAGGGCGAAGGTGGGCTGTCGTCCGAACCCCAGTCGCGAGTCGCGCAGCCCGCTCTCCCGGAGCAGAGCGCGAAAGCGCGGCGACGTGCTGGTCACGTTCAGATCGCCGGCGACGACGCCGAACGCGTCCCACTCGAGTTCGCCGAGCACCGCGAGCACCTCGTCGCGCAGCGCCAGTCGCCAGGGCTTGCCGGGGCGCATCGGGTGCGCGCCGCGCACGGTCACGGCGTGATCGTCCAACGGGACGACCGCCTCCATGATCGGTCGGGAAGCGCCCGACGGCACGGGGACGAGCGCGGTCCGTGCGAAGGGCCGCCGCGACAGGATCGCCGTCCCCCAGGTCTCGCGGTTCCAGGTCTCGGGCGGCGGCGAGTAGAAGCGGTGGGGATAGGCATCGAGACCGTCGAGCGTGCGCTTCCAGGACCGCGAGACCTCCGTGCACACGACCACGTCAGGCTCCTCGTGCGCGAGCAACTCGCGCAGGCCCTCGTGGTCGGGGTTGCCGAACAACAGGTTGCAGCTCGCCAGGACGAGCGTGTCGCCGCCCGCGTCCGGCGCCGGACCCGCGCGCCCGTCGGGAACGAAGAGCCACAGTTCGGGACCCGCGTGCGCGAGCCCGAGCAGGAGCAGCGCGACCGACGCGAACCGTGCCGAAACGGCCAGAGCGAACAGCGCCGCGGCGAACAGCACGAAGCCCAGGTACCAGGCCAAGCTCGCGCCGATCTCGCCGAGCCAGAAGAACGACGCCGACCACGCGAACAGCGACGCCAGGACCCCGCCGACCAGGAGCGCGTGCGCCCCCGTGCGCGCGACGCGTAGGACCGGGCCGCGCGTCGATGCCGCGACCGATGTCGCGACCGATGTCGCGACCGATGTCTCGCCAGCGCTCAATCGCCTTTCCGAACTCCCGGGGGGAACGGCGCGAGCAGCGCTTCGACGGCTTCACCCACGCGGGCGTCGCGCTCGGTCGGCGTGGCGCGCTCGTCCGTGGGTCGACGCGCGACGCCGCGCCAGATCAGGTTCTGCGTCCCGGGCTCGATCACGTCGAGGATCAACAGACCTTCGTCGTACTCGGTGACGTCGAGACGCCGCGAACCGTACGCGCTCCAGTAGGGCCCGAAGGCGTAGCCGTCGAAGCCCAGGTCCGTCACGCGCAGCTTCTGACGCACGTCGTCGTGCACGGCGATCAGGAAGTCCGGGCCCGTGGCGACGAGGACGAAGCCCTTCTCCGCCAGGACCCGGTTCGCGTGTTCGATCGCGCGCCGCTCCATCAGGCGATCGCGCGTGGGATCGTCGGACGCCTCGGCCCAGGCGTAGGTCGACAGCGCCGCGAAGTCCGCGCCGGGGTCGTAGTCGTGCGAGACCTGTAGCGTCGAACAGCTCGCGACGACCGTGCACAGGACCGCCGCGGCGATCCACGCGCGCAGGCCTGCGGCGCGCGGACCTACCACGGCAACTCCTCGCCGTCGTAGTTGAAGAAACGCCCGTTGTGGCCGGCGTCGGCACCGTCGAGCACCTTCAACATCCCGGTCACGCTCGCCGCCACGTCGAGCGGCGCGTTCTCGCCCCCCATCGCCGTCTGGGCCCAGCCGGGGTGCAGCACGACGCAGGTGAAGCCTTCGCCCGCGAGGTCCACGGAGACCGAGCGGTTGACCATGTTGAGCGCCGTCTTGCTGGTGCGGTAGGCGTAGGACCCGCCGGACGTGTTGTCGGTGATCGAGCCCATCTTGCTCGTCAACGTCGCGATCAGCTTGCGACCGCCGAGTCGCAGCGCGGGCAGTGCGGCCTCGACCATGCGCAGCGGGCCGAGCGTGTTCACGTCGAACTGGCGACGCATCAGGTCGTAGTCGATCGATCCGAGGTCGCCCGCGCGCTCCATCGCGCCGGCGTTGTTGAGCAGCACGTCCACGCTCTCGCCCTCGAGCAACGCGGCGAAGCCGGCCACCGACACGGGGTCCGCGACGTCGAGCTGTTCGACGCGCACGCCGAGTTCGCACAGCTCGGTCGCCGCTTCGGGGTCGCGCGCCGTCGCGATCACGTCCTCGCCGCGGGCCTGGAGCTGGCGAACGAATTCGAGACCGATACCGCGGTTCGCGCCGGTGACGATCCAAGTCTTGGGTTCCATCGCCGCATGGTAGCGCGGTCGACGGTGCGGCTACGGGCGAGGCTGTGACCCGTTCAGCTGCTCCAGGGCGCGCTCCCACGCGGGCGGAAGCTCGCTCGCAAGAAAAGTCCGCACGCGACGTAGCGGAACGACGGCGATGCGGTCGAGCCCGCGTCCACGGCGCCGGCGTGGACCGTTCCTGCGGCGAACGCCTCGAGTGCTGGCGAGTCGCGCCGAAGCGCTGCTCCGCGGCGCCGTGACCGAGACGGGAAGGGACGCGGGCGGAGCGGGTGCTCCCTCGTACGCTGCCGGATCCGCACGGTACGACGTCCCGACGGTGCCACCGCCGGTCGAGAGCCGGAGCAGGCCGACGCCCGCGACGATCGAAAGCCCGAGCAGGAACGGCATCGCACGCGGGGTTCGCCGCCCGAGTGCCAGCGGACGTCGAAGTCCCCACGGCCACCCACGCGACGGTCCAGCCCAGGAAGCGCACCACTGCGAGATGGCCGGAACGCGGCTCGGAGCGGCCCCCGAAGCCTCGTGCTACCTTCGATCCGGTTTCGCACGCCACGAGCCCCTCCCCACCATGCGCTGTTCGATCTTCGGTCTGCCCGTTCCCGCTCTGTTCCTGATCGCTCCGTTGGGATCGGCGGTGCTCGCGCACTCGTTGGCCCGGTCCGCAGCCGACGACGACGCCGCGACAGCTGCATCCGCTCCACTCGTCGAGCGCTCGGTCACCGACCGCGTGGACTTCGTCGACGACGTGCAGCCGATCCTCGCGCAGCACTGCTTCGTCTGCCACGGACCGGACGAAGCGACGCGCCAGGCTGACCTGCGCCTCGACCTGCGCGAGCTCGTCGTGAACGCGGACGATCCGTTCGCCCCCGTGGTGGCGGGCGACCCCGAAGCCTCGTCGCTCGTCGCGCGCATCTTCGACGCGACCGATCCGATGCCGCCTGTCGAGCACGACGACCCGCTCGACGACGCGCAGAAGGAGATCCTGCGCCGCTGGATCGAGGAGGGCGCCGAGTGGCCGCAGCACTGGTCGTTCGTCCCGCCGCGCGCACACGCGGTACCGCAGGTCCAGGACGCGGACTGGGTCGCGGATCCCATGGACGCGTTCGTGCTCGAGCGTCTCGAGGCCGCGGGTCTCGCCCCCACCGAAGAGTCGTCGCGCACGGCCTGGCTGCGGCGCGTGTCGTTCGACCTGACCGGGCTGCCGCCGACGCCGCAGGAGCTCGACGCCTTCCTCGCCGATGCGAGCGACGAGGCCTACGAGAAAGTCGTCGACCGCCTGCTCGCGTCGTCGCGCTACGGCGAGCGGATGGCGGTCGACTGGCTCGACCTCGCGCGCTACGCCGACACCAGCGGCTTCCAGTTCGACACGTCGCGCACGATGTGGAAGTGGCGCGACTGGGTGATCGAGGCCTTCAACGAGAACAAGCCCTACGACGAGTTCGTGGTCGAGCAACTGGCCGGCGACCTGTTGCCCACTCCGAGCGTCGATCAGCTGGTCGCGACGGGCTTCAACCGCAACCACCCCACCGACTCCGACAGTCCCGCCGAGTTGGACGAGTACCGCACCCAGTACGTGCTGGACCGTGTGCACACGACGGCGACGACGTTCATGGGTCTGACGGTCGCGTGCGCCCAGTGCCACGACCACAAGTACGACCCGGTCAGTCAGGAGGACTTCTACTCGTTCTACGCGTTCTTCAACGACGTGGCCGAGCGCGACATCGACTTCGGGAGCCCGCGCCCGCACCTGCGCGTGCCCGATCCGGACCAGGAGCCGCTCTATGAGGACCTCTTGCGACGCGTCGACCTCCTGGAAGCACGGCTCGAGGCGAACGATCCCTTGCTCGACGCGGCCCAGCGCGAGTGGGAGAACAAGGTGCTGCGCCTGGTCGGCGATCCGGTCGAGTGGACGCCGGTCGAGCCGGTCGGGATGCTGTCGCACAACGGCGCGCGCCTGCGACTCGAGGAGGACGGCTCGGTCCTCGCCCACGGACCGACGCCGGTCGCCGACACCTACGACCTGGTCCTCGCGCCCGGTCGTCGCACGGTGCACGCGTTGCGCCTCGAGGTCCTGCCCAGCGAGGACGCGAACGGCTTCACGGGTCGCGACCAGAACGGACAGTTCTCTCTCACGACGTTCGAGCTGCACGAGACCAACCTCAACGACGGTGAGGCTGCGAAGCTCGTCTACCTGGCCGCGGCCCAAGCCGATCTCACCCAGGAGCGCGACCCGAACGCGAGCGAGTTCGACCCCCAGCCGGGCGACCTCTCGGGTGCGATCGTCTACCCGTCCGAGGACGACGACGATGGTGATCGCTTCCGGCGCCGCAACGGATGGCGCCTCGTCGGTGACGCTCTGGGCGAGGCGCACGAAGTGGTGCTGATCCCGCTCGAACCGCTCGACCTCAACGACGCGTCGATCCTCAAAGTCACGCTGGAACAGACGGATGGCACGCGCAGCCTCATCGGCCGCTTCCGCCTGTCGATCTGCGAGGACGAGCGCATCCGCGACCAACTCCTGCCCTTCGCGCCGCAGCTGTGGAGTTCGATCGGTCCGTTCCCCGCAGCCAGCGCGGCAGCGGCGTTCGCGACGGAGTTCGAACTCGAGGAGGCGATCGGCGACGGACCCGTGCCGCGCCTCGCGAAGTACGACCAGCCCGTCCTGCCGCGCGAGGAGCGCGACGCGCCCGGGGAGAAGGCGGTGAAGAAGGGCCCTGTGACGGGCGACGAAGCGGACGACGACGAGGAGCGGGGCGAGGACTCGCCTGCACCGGCGGCGAAACCCGAGATGCCCGCCGAAAGGAAGGATCCTGCGAAGGCGAAGAAGAAGCAGCTCGCGCCGGAGCCCGACGTCGCGCGCGGCGCAGTGCTGCTCCTCGGCGCGCCGCTCGACCAGGACCCGGCGACCGCCCCCGAGCGCGCGACCCCCGACGGCGCCGACGACGCTCGCGCGGACGCCCGGGACGAGCCGTTCGACCCGGAGCCGAAGACCGAAGCGCCCGAACGCGAGCCGCGCCGACTGGGCTGGGAGGAGCGCGGTACCTGGGTCGACGGTCGCAGTGCGAAGCTCGCGGACGAGAAGCAGAACGCGGCTTGGTACCTGGTGCGCACGATCGAGACGACGCGCGCGCGCACCGCCACGCTGCGCCTCGACGGTCCCGACGGCGTGCGCGTGTGGCTCAACGGCGAAGAGGTCTTCGCCGACGCACCGAAGCCTCCGGCACCCGTCGCGCAGGACCCGCCGGGCGAGCCCGGAGCGAACGGCGACGACGAAGACTTCGACTTCGAGGACTTCGACTTCGAGGACTTCGACTTCGAGGACTTCTTCGGCGGCGGCAGCAGCGCGGACGAGACCGGCGACCGCACGGTGCGGCTCGGCTTCCGTGCCGGAACCAACGAACTGCTCGTGAAGGTCGTCTTCCAGGCGGCGCCGAAGAGCGAAGGCCGCGCAGGACGCGGCGGAGCTCCGGCAGACGGAGGCGGGATGTTCTTCGGCCCGGGCGGCGGTCGCGGTCGCGGCGGTCCGTCCGGTGCGACGCTGACGTTCGACGTGACGCCCGAGGGCGACGACGTCGTCGATCACGAGATCGTCACGGCACTGCGTCGCGGCGTCCCGGGCGGCACGCTCGCACGCGCAGAAGTCGGCCCCTTCGGCGCGGCCCTGCCCGACGAGGACGCCTGGAACGAACACCGGGACGAGCCGCTGGCTCCGAAGGGCGTTCCGCTCGCCGACAGCGAACGCACGACCGACGAGCAACGCGCGAAGAACCTGCGCAGCTACTACCGCGAGAACGTCTCGACCATCGGTCGGGCGCTCGTCCGTGAACGCGAACGGCTCGAGGACGAGTTGAAGTCGCTCGAGCGCAAGATGCCCCAGACGATGGTCATGGCGGATCGCGACGAACCCCGCGAGACGCACGTCTTCATGCGCGGCGACTGGCGCAAGCCCGGCAAGCTCGTCGGCGCGCGCGTCCCGTCGATCCTCCCTCCGCTCTCCAAGTCGGCGCCGCGGAACCGACTCGGACTGGCCCGGTGGCTCGTCGACGGCGAGCACCCGCTCACCGCGCGCGTCGCCGTGAACCGCATCTGGCAGCTGCACTTCGGCACCGGGCTCGTCTCGACCCCCGACGACTTCGGGATCCGTGGCGCGCTACCGAGTCATCCCGAGCTGCTCGACACGCTGGCCGTCGAGTTCGTCGAGAGCGGCTGGGACCGCAAGGCCCTGCAGCGGCGCATCGTGCTCTCGGCGACCTACCGCCAGTCCACGGTCGTCGACGCCGCGCGCCTCGAAGCCGATCCCGACAACCGCCTCCTGTCGCGCGGCCCGCGTCAGCGCCTCGACGCCGAGATGGTCCGCGACAACGCGCTGTCCGTCAGCGGCCTGTTGGTCGAGGAACTCGGCGGACCGAGCGTGAAGCCGTACCAGGCGCCGGGCCTGTGGCAGGAGGTCTCCGGCGGCGAGCGCTACCGCAGGGACACCGGGCCCGAGCAGTACCGTCGCAGCCTCTACGTCTATTGGAAGCGTCGTGCGCCCTACGCGTCGATGCTGACGTTCGACGCGGCCAAGGGCGAGACGTGCACCGTCGTGCGCCCGTCCACGAACACGCCGCTGCAGGCCCTGGTCCTGCTCAACAACCCGGTCTACGTCGAAGCGGCGAAGATGCTGGGTCAGCGCATGTTCGAGGGCGCGGACGACGACGCGGCGCGACTCGCGTTCGGCTTCAGGCTCTGCACGTCGCGCCAACCGACGGAGTTCGAGCTGGGAATCCTGACGGGGCTCCTCGCCGACCAACGCGCGGCTTTCGAGGACGAGGAAGAGCGCGCCACGGCCTTCCTCGCGATCGGCGACGCCGAGGTGGACGGCGAACTCGCCCCCACCGAACTCGCCGCCTGGGCCGCCGTGGCCAACGCCCTCCTCAACCTCGACGCGACCATCAACCGGGGCTGAGCCCGACGACCCACATGCAGCACCCCGATTCACCCGCGTCCGAGTTCGACGCGAACCTCTCCCGCCGTGGCTTCCTCGGGCTCGGTGCCTCCGGCGTCGGCGCCTTCGGTCTCAGCTCGATGCTCGGGCGCATCGCTCTGGCCGAGGGGCTGGACGATCCGCTGGCCACCGCGCGCCTCGGCCGGGCCGCGGCCAAGCGCGTGGTCCTCGTGTTCATGAACGGAGGCTTCTCGCAGCTCGACCTGTTCGACGAGAAGCCGATCCTGCGCCAACGCCAGGGCGAGGAGATCCCGCCGTCGATCCTGAAGAACCGCAGCGTGCTCGACGCGACCGAGACCCGCGGCGCGTTCCCCGTCGTCGCGCCCAAGTGGAACTTCCGCTCGTACGGCGAGTCGGGCCTGCGCCTGAGCGAGCTGATCCCCCACATCGGCGCGGTGGCCGACAAGCTCACGGTCATCACGACCCAGCAGACCGACCACGTGCTGCACGAGTCGGCCATCTCGACGCTGATGTCGGGCACGCCGCTGCTCGGTCGCCCTTCGTGGGGCGCCTGGGTCTCGTACGCGCTCGGCACGGAGAACGAGAACATCCCGGCCTTCACCGTCCTGTCGTCGAATCCGCGCGCCGACACGCCGGTGCAGCCGCGCCTGTGGCACTCGGGCTTCCTGCCGGGCAAGTACCAGGGCGTGAAGTTCCGCTCCGGCGCGACGCCCGTGCTCGACCTCGAGCGCCCGCACGGACTGGCGCGGTCGGCGCGTTCGAAGATCCTCGACGCGATCCGCGGCTTGAACGAGGCGGAGGCCGAACGCACCGGCGATCCCGAGGTCCGCACACGCATCGAGTCGTACGAGATGGCCGCGCGCATGCAGACCAGCGTCCCCGAGCTGACCGACCTCGCGTCGGAGTCCGAAGCGACGCTCGCGGCCTACGGCGCGGACCCGGCCCGTGGTTCGTTCGCGAACAACTGCCTCCTGGCGCGCCGGCTGGTCGAACGCGGCACGCGCTTCACGATGCTCGTCGACGGCGGCTGGGACCTGCACGGCGGTATTCCGTCGCGACTGCCGCGCAAGACCGAGCAGATCGACCGTCCGCTCGGCGCGCTCATCGCGGATCTCGACCAACGCGGACTCCTGGACGACACGCTCGTCGTCGTCTGCGGTGAGTTCGGCCGCACCCCCCACTGCCAGGGACTCGACTTCGACGAGTACGGGCGCGACCACCACTCACTGGCCGGGCCGATCCTGATGGCAGGTGGCGGCGTGAAGGGCGGTGTGCGCTACGGCGCCACGGACGAGTGGGGTTGGGACGTGGTCGAGAACCCCGTGCACGTGCACGACGTCCAGGCCACGGTGCTGCACCAGCTCGGCCTCGATCACGAGAAGCTCACCTGGCGCCACCAGGGCCGCGACTTCCGTCTGACCGACGTGGGTGGGAAGGTGGTGCACGGGTTGCTCGGCTGATCGCCGACGGCCCTCGACCGCGGGCGTCGTCCGTCGCTCACCACGCCCACTTCGCTCGCTCCGTGCACCGCCAACGCCTTCGACGACTCGCCGGCTCCGTCGCCCTCGTGCTGCTCGCGGTGCTGCTGGCCGCGGCACCGACGGCGCTGGACGAGGACGGGCCCGCGCTGGTGGACCGGCTGGCCTACGCGAACGGCTGGCCGACGGTCTGGTACCACGCGGCGTACCTGCCCATGGGGTGGTTCTTCGACCAGGTCGTGCCCGGCGTCGGCGCCTTGCGAGCGCTGCAGATCGCCTCCGCGGTGTCCGCCGTTCTCGCGCTGTGGTTCGTCCACCGAGCTGCTCGGGATCTCGGCGGTTCGGGGTGTTTGGCGCTGATCGCGCTGGCGGCGAGCCCGGGTTGGTGGGTGAACGGGAGTCGCGTCGAGGTGCACGCGGTCCAGATGCTCGGGGCGGGCCTTCTGGTGTGGGTGCTCGCGCGCCGACGCGACCGAGCGCTGCGCGAGTCGACGACGGACCTCGTGCTCCTGGCGGCCGCGTGCGCGTTCGCCGTCGCCGCGCACCGCAGCAACATCGGACTCCTCCTCGCCGTTCCGCTCGTCGGAGCGGTGCGCTCGGGTTGGCGCGCGGCCCTGCCCGCCACCGTCGTCGCCGGTGTCGGCGCGCTCGCGGGCGAATGGCTGAACGCGCTGTACCCGTTCGCCGTCCAGGGAGGCTCGCTGGGTGGCAGCATGTGGCTGTTGAGCGAGTTCCACTCGGACTTCGACCTCGAGTTCCTGATGGACGAGATCGTGCGTCCCTGGTTCCCGATCCTCGCTCTCGTCGGCGTCGCCCTGTTCCGCCGACCGGGTCGCGAAGCACTCGCGTTGGGTGCGAGCGCGCTGCCGCTGCTGCTCGCCTTCGCGTGGTTCGCCGTCCCGACGTCGGGTGGCTACTTCGCCGGACCGCTGGTGCTCGTCGCGACGGCTGCGGGTTCGACCTTCGCGCGTGGACGCTCGCTCGGTGTCGTCGGTGCGGCGCTGGTCGGTGTGGTCGCCGCCGCCGGTCTGTGGCTCGGCGTCGGGACGATCCACGGACCCGAACGCGCCGCGCTGGCCGACGTAGGTCGCGCGCGGTTCGAACTCGCTTCGGCGCACCTGCCCGACGGCGGGTACGTGCTCTCGGTCGACCTGTCGCGCCAGACGCTCTCGGGTCGCGACGACGAACTGCTCGAGTACAACCTGGCGATCGACCTCGAGGCGCTGATCGCGGCGGATGGATCGACGACGGCACTCGTCGAGCGCGTGATGCGGACGGCGCACGCGCTCCACGACGACGGGCGGGTGTTGGCGATCGATCGCGGGTGGCGCCCGCTGGTCCCGTTCGAGGCACGCATCGGGACCTGCATGGGCGAGCTCGAAGCACGTTTCGCGACCGAGTTCGAGGGCGTGGAGACCGCCGAGGACGCTCCGTTCCTGGTCGTACCGGCCGCCCCCTGAGCGGCGGCGGGCTAGGCTTGGGAGCCCGAGCGGTCTCGCCGGCCCGGCCGTCGCCGCGCGGCTCGCAGGTCGGTCCCCGAGGACCCCGTAGAATGGGCGTGCCATGCCCCCGCTCGTCCCGATCCGCGCCCTCCTGCTCGCCGCGTGCCTCGCCCCCGCCCTGTGGGCCGACGAGCGGTCGTTCGATCCGCGGGCCCACGCGGGCGACCGCATCGCGATCAAGGTGCGCGAGGACGCCCCGGTCGAGCGCGCGCTCGACGGCACGGTCGCGACTCTGCGCGGCTGGTCGATCGCGCGCGAGCACAGCGTCCCGCCCGCCCAACTCGACGCCTGGCGCGCGCGCGGCGAGGAACGCCTCGGTCGCGCCCTGCCCGATCTCGGCCGGCACTTGATCGCGACGCTGCCGGAGGGACTCGACCCCACGGCCGCCCTCGAGCTGGTGCGCGCACTGCCCTGGGTCGAGTACGCGACGCCTTCGCCGCTGCCGGTGCGTCCGCCGACGGCCAGCGCGCCGACCCTGCTCAACGCGCCGGACTTCTTCCCGATCCAGCTCTACCCGAACGCGGCGCCCCAGGGTTTCGGTGTCGCGGCGGCCTGGAGCGTCCCGGGAGCCACCGGCGTCGACGTGCGCCTGTGCGACGTGGAGTTCAGTTGGAACGCGACGCACACCGACCTGCCCAACGTGCAGCTGGTCGGCCCGCAGCCGAACGATCCGTTCAACGACACGAACCACGGCACCGCGGTGCTCGGCATCGTCGGCGCACAGGCCAACGCCTTCGGGACGATCGGGATCACGCCGACGGCCGAGCTCTACTTCGCCGCCGCCAACACGGGCGCTGGCGCGGGGACCTACTCGCCCGGCGCGGCCATCACCCGGGCCATGACGGTCCTGCGGCCCGGCGACATCCTTCTGATCGAGCAACAGATCTTCGGACCGGACCCGGGGCTCGGCAGTGGCTGCGGCCCGGGCGATCCGATCTCGAACCTGCCGGGCGTCCTCCCCATCGAGTGGCACCAGCCGTGGTACGACGCGATCCAGCTGGCCGTCGCGAACGGCATCGTCGTGGTCGAGGCGGCCGGGAACGGACAGACGAACCTCGACGATCCCGCGCTACAGATTGGACACGCGCCGTTCGCGCTGCAGAACGACTCGGGCGCGATCATGGTCGGAGCGGGGCACGGCCCGAACTCCACGGACGTCGCGGGAAGTCGCCCGTGCTTCTCGAACTACGGCGCAACGGTCGATCTCCAGGCCTGGGGCGGTCAGGTCGTGACGACCGGCTTCGGAGGTCTGTACGCCACGGGTGGAGCGGACCACTTCTACACGTCGACCTTCTCCGGCACGTCGAGCGCTTCGGCCCTGATCGCCGGACTGTGCGCCGCTGTCCAGGGCGCCGCGCGCGCGACGAGCGGCGCGCCGCTCGAGCCGAGTCAGGTGCTCGAAGTGCTCGCCACGCGCGCTCTGCCGCAGACGAGCGGCGCGTTCCCCGCCAGCCAGAACGTCGGACCGCGGCCCGACCTCGGTGCGGCGCTGCTGCCCGATCTCGACGGCAACGGCGTGCCCGACGCCATCGACATCGTGCGCGGGGCCGTCGACGACTGCGACGGCGACGGTGTGCCCGATGCCGCGCAGGTGGCTCTGGGCCTGGGAACCGACCTCGACGGCGACGGCGTCCTCGACGTCTGCGCTCCCCCGCCGCTCTACGCCGACCTGTTCGAGCTGAGCGTCGCGAGCGGTGGCGTGCAACAGCTCGCGCTCGATGCACCGCTCGACCGCGCCGGTCGACTCTACGTCGTGCTCGGCAGTGCGTCGGGCAGCTCGCCCGCGACCGTGGACCCGCTCTCGGGGCTGTCGATCCCGCTCGTACTCGACGTCTACACCAGTTTCCTCGTGCAGAACCTGGGCGGTGGCATCGTCGGCCCGTTCTACGGTGTGCTCGACGGAGCGGGCGACGCGAGCGTGTCGTTCACGGTCCCGCAGGCCACCGATCCGACGTTCGCGGGGCTGGAACTGCACCACGCCTTCATCACGATCGACGCGTTCGGCACGGGGTTGATCGACTTCGCGAGCAACGCGGTGCCGATCGCACTGGTTCCCTGAGACCGCCGGCCCGCCGCCACGCGCCCGACCGTCGATCCGGTCGCAACGGGCGTTCGCGGCACCCGGAAAGACTTTCCAGCCGTTCCCGGAACGTCGATCGCGAGACACGGACACTCGGGGTGGGGCTCAATCCGAGCCGGTGCAGCGGGCGATAGCGCCGGGATGCAGCCCCAAGAATTCCCCGTCGCCCGCCCGGCACGACGCCACCAGGCCGTCCGCCGCGCCGCTCTGACGTTGTCCCTGATCACCCTGGTCGCGCCGCTCGGCAGCTGTGTCTCCGGCAAGGCCGACCCGTCCACCTCCCAGTACGGCAACACCGCCATCTCTGCCCAACTCTCCGCCGAACAGGTCGAGAAAGGCAGCGCGCGTTCGCAGTACATCGCCGCCCTCGCCCACGAGAACGGCAACGGAACCGTGGTCGACATGGAAGCGGCAGCGCGCTACTACCGCGCCGCCGCCGAGCGTGGCCACGCCGCCGCTCAGAACAACCTCGGCATCATGTACGTCGAAGGTCGTGGCGTCGAACGCTCGGCCGCCAAGGCCAACGAGTGGCTCCAGCGCTCGGCCGCTCAAGGCTTCGAGAAGGCCAAGCACAACCTCGACATCGTGCACCTGCGCGACGAGGCGCTCCAGAACGCCGGTTCGAAGCGACCCGGTGCCCGTCGTTCGGACGGTCCGGTCCAGGTGGCCGCGATCGGCGCCGACGACATCGTCGAGCGCGCCAGCGGTTCGCTCACGCCGACGACCGACGCCGACGTCGGCGCCATGGCTCGCCACTACATCGAAGCCGCCGAGCGCGGCAGTGCGACCGCTCAGCACTTGACCGGGCTCATGCACCTGACCGGCAACGGTGCCGACAAGGACGCTCGTGCCGCCGCCGAGTGGTTCGCCAAGGCCGCCGAGCAGGGCAACCCGGAATCCGAGTTCCTCTACGGCTGGTTGCTCTTCGAAGGGCGTGGCGTCGCGAAGAACCACCGCGAAGCGGCCAAGTGGATCGGCCGCGCCGCCCAGTCGGGTGTCGCCCAGGCACAGACCGCCATCGGCCTGATGTTCCTGGAGGGCCAAGGTGTCGAACAGAGTGACGAGCTCGCCACGCGCTGGCTCACGCTCGCCGCCGACCAAGGTCTCGCCCTCGCGCAGTACAACCTCGGGCTCGTGCACCTGCGCGGTCGCACGGGAACCGCCGACGCGGGAACGGCCATGGGCCTGTTCCGACGCGCCGCCGGGCAAGGTCACGCCGAGTCGATGCAGCGCATCGGCGACATGTACCAGACCGGTCGCGGCGTCGACGCCGACCCGGTGACCGCGCTGGCGTGGTACGGCCTGGCCGCCGAGAACGGCAGCCAACTCGCTGTCGAGCGTCGTCACCAGCTGGCCTCGCAGATGGGCAAGCCCGCGCTGTCGTCGTCGCAGGAGAAGCTCGAGAGCCTGCGCGCTCGTATCCGCTGATCGAAGCCGACGCTCCGTCGAAGCGGAGTGGAACGAGACGGCGCCCGTCGCTCCCCTCGGGGGAACGGCGGGCGCCGTCGTTCGTTCCCGACCTCGTCCGGGAGCTCGCCGCGGGCCTACTTGGCCGTGCGGGCCGCGCGTCGCACCTGTTCGACGAACGTGGCCACGTCGTCGCGCGGTTCGGCGCGTTGACTGCGCTCGAGCGCGGCGAGTCCGTCCTCCAGTTCGCCCTGCCGCACGAGCATCCGGCCCAGCGCCAGATCGCCCGCCGCTTCGAAGCCGTCCATGCCGCGCGCCTGGTCGAAGCGGCTGCGCGCGCGCTCGATCTCGCCCTCGGCCTCGAACGACTCACCCAGGCGGATGAGCGCCCAACCGTCGAGCGGGTCGAGTCGGGTCAGCTCTTCGAGGTGCTCGCGCTCGTCGCTGCGGCGCCCCTCGTTGCGGGCGATCGTCGCGCGCAGCTGCAGCACGTCGAGCCCCACCGCGCCCTCGAGCGGATCCGATCCGAGCGAACGCACGTGCTCGACGATCGCCGCCGCGGCTTCGTTCGCGTTGCGCTCGGCGAGTCCGCGTGCGGCCGCGACGGCCACTTCGACGCCGCCCTTCGGATCGATGTCGATGGCGCGGACGTAGGCCTGGGCCGCCAGGTCGTAGAGCTGTTCCTGCGAGTAGATCTCACCGAGGAGCGCGAGCGTCTGAGTGGTCGAGCCCCCGAGCTCGTCGACGAACTCGAGGTTCTCGGCGGCCTTCTCGAAGTTCCCGCTCTTCAGGTAGGCGTCGGCCTGACCCAGCCACAGCTGGAACTGGTCCGGGCGCTGGAGCAGGAGCGCGTCGAACTGCGCGATCGCGTCGGCGTAGCGTCGCTGTTGACCGAGGCTGTCGGCCAGTCCCACCTTCCAGTCGAAGGTGTCGGGCGCGAACAAGGAGGCCATGCGGAAGGCGGACTCGGCGGCCACGTGATCGCCCGTGCGCGACAGTGCGATCCCCATCAGACCGTAGGTGTCCGCGTCGGCCGGGCCGAGCTGCAGAACCTGGGCGAACGACGCGCGCGCGCCGTCGAAGTCACCCGTTCGCGACTGCAGGAAGGCCAGCGCTCTCCAGGCGCGCAGGAAGCGCGGGAAGCCCTGCACCGCCGCGCGGTAGGAGGTCTCGGCCTGGGTCGTGTCGTCCTGCTGGAGCGCGATGTTGCCCAGCCAGAAGTGCAGCATCGGCGACGACGCCGGCGTGATCATGCGCTCGAGCCGGCGACGCGCGTCGGGCAGTCCTTCCTCACCCTTCAGCACGAGTGCGACGACGTCCTGCAGGCGCTCGCGTTCGTCCGTGGTGAGACTCGGCTCGACCTCGGTCAACGGAACGTAGGACTGCTGGAAGCGGCGCTGGAACTCGGGGTCGCGCCAGAGGGCTTCGACGCGTGCGTCACGCTCGCGGTCCGCGGGTCGGCCGGCCTTCGAGCGGTTCGAACGCGCCCCTCCTCCACCGGGTGCCGCGGCCTCGATCGCGACCGCGTCGCTCGTGCTCGAAGTCGCCTCTTGGGCGCCAACCGTGGGCGCGCCGGCGGACGTCGCAGTGTCGACGCGCGACGTGACCGCACCCGCCACCGGCGGCACGCCGTCGCCCAACGTCGCGCAGGCACCGAGGGTCGCGCACAGGAGCGCGATCGGCAGGCTGCGGAGGAAAGCGCCGGTCTGGACGAGCGGGCTGGAAGTGGTCTGGATTCGGTTCATGTCGTCACTTTTCTCCGGGGAACGAGATCGTCACGCTTTGACGACCTTGGGCGGGCGCACCGCCGCGCATCCCTGGTTCGAACTTCCATTTCTTGACGGCGTCGATCGCGGGGCGATCGAAGATCGGATCGCTCGAGCTGACGACGGTGGGACTCTCGACCCGACCGCGCTCGTCCACGATGAAGATGAGCCGCACCTGCCCCGGCCCGCGCTTGCGCAGCTTGGCGGTGAGCGACGGCCCGGGTTGATGGGTCGCGCGCGGCTCCTGATCGAGCGCGCCGAGTCCGAACGGGTCGTCGGCGTCGCCGCCCGAGAGCGCGTCGAGGCGCGCCCCCATCGCGATCGAGCCGTAACCTCCGAGACCGGCGCCGATGTCCAGAGCGGACGACATGGCGGCCAGGTCGAGCATCGGCGGCGGCGCCTCGTCGAACTCGGGCGGTGGCGGCGGCTCTTCCTCCGGCTCGGGCTCCGGCTCGGGTTCCGGCGGCGGAGGGGGCGGCGGCGGCGCGTTGTTCGGGTCCCACTCGGAGAGCTGGACCATGTCGGTCGGCGACTTCGCGAGCGACTGGATCAACGGCAGCACGAGGAAGAGCCCCAGCGTGAACGCCAGAGCCAGGGCCAGCGCCGCGATGCGCTGGAACCCACCGAGCAGGATGCGGCCGATCGCTTCCATCGAACGCTGCTCAGCTCCCCGCGACCGTGGTGGCGAAACTGACCTTCTCCGCGCCGGCGAGCTTGGCCTCGTCGAGCACGCGCGCCACGAGTCCGTACTTGGCGTCCTTGTCGGCCTGGATGATGACCGGAATCATCTCCTTGCTGATCTCGCGCTTGACGGTCGACTGCACGCCGCCGACGCCGATCTCGGAACCGCCGTAGACGACTTCGCCCGCGGCCGAGATGGCGATCAGGACGCTGGTCTTCTCGAGTTGCGACGCGGACGCCGCGTTCGGCTTGTCCACCTCGATCCCCGACTCCTCGACGAACACCGTGGTGACGATGAAGAAGATCAGGAGGATGAAGACGCAGTCGATGAGCGGCGACATGTCGATGCCGCCCTCGAGTTCGTCGTCGTTGCTCGATTCGCTGAATCGTCCCATGGTCGGTCGTCCGGTCGCAGAGTGCTCGAAGTGGTGCTGGAACGTCGATCAGGCTTCGAGAGCCGGATCGTGTGATGGGGTCCGACCGGCGGCCTGACGCGCGCTGGTCTCGTTCGGACGGGTGGAGGTCGTGCCCCCGGCGGCGGGAACGGTCGCAACCTCGCTGCGTTGCTCCTGCAGGTGTTCACGCAACTGCACCGCGATCGCCAGCTGAGCGGCGCGCCGGGCGCGGTGCTCTTCCGACTCGACCTCGCGGCGGTGGAAGACCTGGGTGCAGACGGTCTCGAGATGGGCGAGGAAAGCCTTGTAGCGGTCGAATCCGCGTCCCAGCTGGTACTGGAAGAAGAGCCCGGGCAACGCCACGACGAGCCCTGTCTCGGTCGTGATCAGCGCTTCCGAGATGCCTTTCGCGACCATCGCCATCGTCTTGTCCCCACCCGATCCGGACGAGAGCGCGCCGAACGTCGCCAACATCCCGGTCACCGTGCCGAGCAGTCCGACCAGAGGCGCGGCGCTGACGAAGATCCGCATGACCTTCAGCTCGCGCTCGATCGGCGGCAGTTCGTTCGTCCGCAGCTGGCGGAAGAAGAACGCCGTCTCCTCGACGCTGTGTCCACCGGTGACGAAGTCGAGCAATTCACCGATCGGACCTTCGCGCGCGTCCGGGTACTCGATCCAGTGTCGCCAGGTGCGCTCGGGCACGGCGCGATAGCCCTTCGCCCGCAGGCGCAGGAACAGTCCGCAACCGATCGCGAACATCGCCAGAGCGATCACGGCGATCGCGATCATCGCCGGGCCGCCGCCGGCCCAGATCACGACCGCGTCGTCCCACAAGGCCTGGAGCGCCGCGCCGAGATCGAAGCCGAACACGCCGGAGGAGGACGCGGCGGCGACCTGTTCCGGGGCTTGCTCGAGATTCTGCATGGCGTGGGGCGGGGCGGGTTTCGGATGCGTGGTGGCGGACGGACGGCGGACCGGGGCGCGCTCAGACGGACGGCGTGGACGGCGTCCGCGCGTTGCCGTTGGCCGAATCGCGCGGCTCGTCGACGAGCGGCCCGAGCATGTCGCCGAGGATCTCGCTCACCTGCTGACGGACGACGGCGGGGTCGGCGGCTCCGCTCGCGGCGACTTCCTGGACCGCGGTGGGACGCAGGCCCTGAACGCGCGCGGCGAGCGGCGACTTCGACACCGCGTTCACGAAGGACACCGCAGCGGTCTCCATCTGCCCGACGATGCCGCGCGCCTTCCGCGACAGGAACGCGTGCAGGAGCAGCGACGGAATGGCGACGATCAAGCCGTACTTGGTCGTGATCAGCGCTTCCGAGATGCCGCCCGAGAGCGTCTTGACGTCGCCCGATCCGTAGATGTTGATCAGCTCGAACGTCTTGATGATGCCGGTGACGGTTCCGAGCAGACCCAAGAGCGGAGCCGACGCCGCACAGATGGCGATGAACGGCAGCATGCGGTTGAGGCGGAAACGCGCGGTGAGGACGTTCTCGTACATCACCTCCTCGATCAGATCGCGCGGCTGACCGATGTTCTCGACGCCGACGCCCAGCATGCGCCCGACGGGCCCGCGCATGTTGTGCACGGCGCTGCGGGCGGCGGCCGTGTCGCCGGCGCTCAGGGCCGCGTTCAGGGCGCGCGACTGCTTGATCGTCGGCTTGCGCACGAAGGCCATGCTCAACCACTTGAAGAGTGCGACGAGCAGCGCGACGGACGCCATCGCGAAGATCGGGATCATGACGGCCCCGCCCTTCTCGACCTCTTCGAGAACGCTCTGCTCGATCGCCGCGACCTTCTGTGCGTCACCCAGAGTCGGGTCGACGGGCAGCGTGTCGCCCGAGCCCTCGACGACCGCCGACGCCGCCGCGGCGAGCTCGGGGTCACCGAACGAGAGGACGGACGGCTTCAGCTTGCCGGCCTGCTGCTCGACCGGACCGACGACACGACCGTCGGCGGAGCGGAAGAACGTGACCGGGCCGATGACCAGGAAGCGTCCCAGGTCGAACGCCCCGCTGGGCTCGACGGCCCGTCCTTCGAAGCGGACGCCGCCGAGTGCCTCCTCGAGGCGCTCCAGTCCGGTGTAGAGCGTGGCGGTCTGCGCGTCGAGTCGCTCCGCCTCGGTCAGGTTCGCGTTGTCGCCGGCCAGGAGCGCCGTGTCGATGGCCTCCTGGAAGCGCTGCTTCTCAGCGATCGTGATGCGGCTGTCGAAGTTGCGCGCGTAGTCCACGAACAGGCCGGACAGGCTGCGGATCACGTCGCGCCGAGCCTTGACCTCCGCGTTCAGGTTCACGAGCCCCTGGGCCGTCACGTCCATCCGTCGCGTGGACTCGTCGTACTGCTGGCGCACCTCCTGGAGCTCGGCCTCGCGCTCGCGGAGCCGACTTCCGAGTGCCACCTGTTCGTCCGAGATCCGCGCGCGCAGCTCGGACAGTTCGGCCAGCTTCTCGTCGGAGCGGCGTTGAACGTTCGCGGACGCGTCCTCGAAGGTGCGTGAGCGGTCGGCGGTCGCCGGGCCCTCCTGGAGCGGGGCGACCCGTGCGCCGAGTCCAGCTCCGAGGGCGCTCGCACACAGGACGGCGAGCGTGGTGATGATGCGGTGCTTCATGGTTCGTTCCTCGCGCGCGCTCAGCGGACGAGCACGGGAAGGGGGACGTAGGCGGCCGGTTCGTTCGTGCCGTGGACGGCGATCGCGCGCTGGATGTCGGCGGCGCGGGTCGGCATGTCCACCCACGTCCAGCCCTCGTCGGAGACCGTTCCGACGCCGGCGACCGAGCGATCCGCGCTGACGTAGTAGGCCTGGCCGACACCGAGGTAGAGCGTGGTCACCTCGACCTGCGAGCCGTCCTCGAGGTCGCGCACCTCGCTGCGCACCGTGACCTCGCGGTTGAACTTGTCGATCTCGTTGACGATCGCGACGACGTTCCCGTAGCGCTCGGCGAGCGACTGATCGGTCGTGGTCGGATCGGTCGGGATGCGCTGGCTGAACGGCCGCACGCGGTCGGTCACGACGGCCGGCATCCGGTCGAGCAGTTGCACGAGACGCGCTTCGAGGGCGTCGATCCCCTCCTCCAGCGTGGCGGTCACGAGCTTCAGCCGCTCGTTCTCGGTCTCGAGCTCGTCGACGCTCGACCGCGTCGCGTCGAACGTCGCCTGGTTCTCGACCACCCGGGCGCGCAGGGACTCGATCTCCTGACCGACCAGCTCGATGCTGTCCTCGAGCGTCTCCTTGCGCTCCTTCCAGGAGGCCGTCTCCTGCGAGATCAGTCGCTCCGTGATGGCGCGCTGCTCGAGTGCCGCGCGCGCGGTGTCCAGTCGCGCCTCGACGGACTCCTGGGCGGCCGATCCTCCCTGGGCGGCGGCGTCCTGCGGAGGGCGCGCGGCGGCCGAGACGAAGCCGAGAGCGCCGGCGACGACGACCGAGGCGAGGGCGAACGGACGGCCGCTGCGAAGTGTGGTGATGGACTGTTTCATGGCTCGCGGGATCCTCTCGGGATCAGAAGGCGAAACTCGCACTGAGGCTGATCGAGTAGTCGATGCCGCGTGTGCGCGAGGTGCGGATCGTGTCTCCGCCGATGTACTGGGACCGATAGACCTCGTCGATCGTCGGATTGGTGAGGTTCTTGGCCTGGAACTTGAGCTTCAGGTACGGACCGAGCTCCTGGGTCAGGCTCATGTTCAAGGTGTCGTAGGCGAGCGCGTAGACGCTCGGCACGAAGTCGTCCGTCGCACTCGCACCGGCGACCAGCGTGTCGCCCTGCACCGTGTAGAAGACGGTCAACTGCGTCCCCGATTCCGGCACGTCGTACGTGGCGAAGATGTTGTAGAGGTACTCGGGCGCCTGGGTCATGTCGCGCGACTCGAGCGGCGCGGCGATGCCGGGGGCGGCGAACTCGGCCTTCTCGCGATCGGTCAGTTCGACCTCCGAGCGGATGAACGTCGCGTTCGACCCGATCGAGAGGCCGTCGAGTCGATCCCACATGCGACCGAGGTCCTGGCGCACTTCGAGCTCGTAACCCGACAGCTCGCCCTTCGGGTAGTTGAAGGGCGAGGTGTACGTGCCGAGCGAGGCGTCGACCTGCACGTACTCGATCGCACCCTCGATGTCCTTGGCGAACCACGAGACCGAGACGATGCCCCCCTCGTACGGCACGTAGTCGAGGCGCAGGTCGAAGTTGTCGATCTGGCTCTGCTCGAGGTTCGGATTCCCGACGAAGAGCGGTCCACCGAGGAACTCCTGCTGGAGGACGGGCGTGACCTCCTTGAAGGTCTGGCGCGCGATGGTCTTCGAATAGGCAGCGCGCAGGGTCACGTCGCGGAACGGCTCCCAGACCAGGCCGATCGAGGGCAGCACTTCGTCGATGTTCTCGCCGGGGACGTCGGCCTCGCCCGGTTCGAGCGTCGTGGCCTGCTCGTCGGGCGGGATCCCGTTCGCCGGGTCACCGGGGTCGACCCACAGGGCGTTCGCCTCCGGGAAGTTCGTGACCGCGAGGCGCGTGCGTTCGAAGCGCGCGCCCGTGATGAGTCGCAGCTGCTCCGAGAGCGGCAGGTCGATCATCCCGTAGAGCGCCGTGATGTCCTGCGTGCCCTCGTAGTCGACGTCGGACGCGAACTCGACGATGGCGTGGTTCTCGTTCGGGAACGACGCGGACCAGAAGTCGCCGAACCCGCCGGGCGCCGCGAAGTCGTTGTTCGGGTCGCCGTTGCCGTTCGTGTACGAGTCCTGGTCGAAGGTCCGCTCGAGGCGATCCGCGAAGAGACCGAACGACAGCGAGCCACCGCGCCCGTCCCACTGCTCGAAGGGGAACGTCACTCCGAGCGAGAGCTGGTCGTTCTCCTCGATGATCTCCTTGAACGTGCGCTGGAGGTTGCCGAGGTTCACGCTCGCCGCCGGGCGGAAGAAGATGAACTCGGCCGGCTGCAGGATGTCGATGATCCCCGGGATGAAGAAGCGCGTCTCGGGCAGGAACACCGAGCCGAACTGGCGCTTGTCGGGCTCGATCTGGTCGGCGCGGTTGGTGGAGAGGTTCCACGAGACCTCGGGCTCCGAGAAGTCGAGCAGGCCGTCCCAGCCGAAGTCGGTGAGCGGCACGCTGACGGCCCCGGTCCACTGCAACGACGTCGTCGTGCGCTCGGTGTAGGCCAGCGTCTCGGTGCGGATGTACGGAGCCGCCAGACGGTTCGCCGCGTCCAGGTTCGGACCCGCGTGCCCGGGATCGCTCGGGTCGTTCGGGTCGTACTCGTCCGTTCCGAGCGTCTCCTGGATGAAGTAGCGCTTGCCGCGGGTGTCCTCGGCCAGCGTGACCTTGTCCTCGGCCGTGCGGTTGTAGAAGAAGATCAGGTCCGTCTTCACGAACTCCGACTCGAGGCCGATCGTCGCGAGACCGCCCCACTGCACCGAGCGCGAGCCCTGGTCGATGTCGAACAGCGCGGTCTGGAACTCGCCCTGCTGCAGCGTTCCCTGCGACGGCTTCGGCACGAGCGGCCCGCCCGGATCGCGCACGAGGTACGAGTCGTTGCGGCCCTTCTCGTAGTAGGAGGTGTCCGTCTCGTAGAAGAAGCTCGCGAGCCCTCCCACGCGCACGCCGCTGTCGAGTTCGCGGCTCCCGCCCGCGGCGAACGAGTACTTGTAGTCGAACAGGGGCGCCGTCTCGCGCGAGATGCCGACGGCGCCGGTCCAGTTGCCGCCCGTGGGTTGGACATCGTTGCCGCCGCTGTTGCCCCAGTAGTTGAGCGACGGGTCCTCGTAGGTCAGGAAGTCGTCGCGGCCGGCCACCTGGCTGTTGATGCTGACCTGCGAGCTGAACTTGAAGACCGTCTCGTCGGGGATGCCCTTCAGGCGCACGTCGACCGCGCCACCCGAGGCGTCGCCCTGCTGATCGGGCGTGAAGGTCTTCGAGACCTGCAGGCTCTCGAGGACGGCGGACGGGAACTGGTCCAGCTCGACCGCGCGCTTGTCCTCGTCGGCCGTCGGCAGGCGGACGCCGTTGAGCTGTGAGCTGACGTAGCGATCGGGCAGGCCCCGGATGACCGCGAACTTGCCGTCCTGGACCGTCGCGCCGGAGACCAGCTTGAGTCCGTCGGCGGCGTCGCTGAGCCCCGCACGGCTCATCAGGTCCGAACTGATCGAGTCGAGCAGCGCCGGGCTGTCGAAGCGCAGCTGCAGGAGGGCGAGCTCCGTGCCGGCGCCGAGCTGGAGAACGTCCTCGACGACGAACTCGTTCATCTCGTTGAACTTGCCCGTCAGCTCGACATCGAGGTCGCGCACGCCCCCAGAGGTCACCAACACCTGGAAGACGGGCAAGCGGTCGAACCCGTCCTTCGTGAAGATGACCGTGTACGTCCCGGGCGCGAGTCCGCTGACGAGGTAGTTGCCCTGACTGGAGGTCTGCACGGTGCGATTGGCCTCGACCACGAGGACCTGCACGGCGGCGAGTGGCAGACCGAAGTCGGCGTCGTCGACGCGACCGCGGATCGAGCCCGTGCCCGTCCCGGCGTCCTGGACCGGCATCCCGGCCAGCGCGACCGGGGCCAGTGGATCGCCGAGCACGGCGAGCACCAGAGCGACGACCACAAGGGTCCACCATCGAGCGATCACTGGCTGCTGCTTCCTGTCCCGCGGGACGACGAGGTGTCGGGTTCGTGGCGAGAACAGCGGCCGCGATGCGATCCGCGGTGTGTTCCGCGGTGCGATCCGTGTTCGAGGCGGGGACAGTACGAGGGGAGCGTGAAGGCTCTCCAAAGGCCTGTTTTGATTGGAGTGAATGCGGCGTGAGCGTTCGGAGACTCGCACCACCACGCACGAGAGCCCCGGTGCGGCGCCGAACGCGCTGCACCGGGGCTCTCGGCCGGTCGCCGTCACCCGTCCCCTACCAGGGGTCGGACAGTCCGGCGCGCGCCGCGCTCAGAGCCTCGCGAAGCTCCTCGTCCGGCGCGATCCCGTGCAGCGCGAGCGAGCACAGGGTGGCGACGAGGTCCTCGGCGCGCGGCTTCGAGTTCGGGTTGGTGACACCGTCGCTCACGACTCGCCGGTAGAGCGACAGCGCACGCTCGCGATCGCCGAACGCGAAGAAGCTCTCGGCCACGGGGCGCAACGTCTCGGCGCGCCAGATGTCGACGATGCCGGGCCACTCCTCGTCGTAGGTCGCGAGTGCGTCGACGAGCGCCGAACGCCCCCCCGCCTCGTCCCCGCAGCGAAAACGCATGACGGCCAGGCGCGACTTCATCGGAACGAGGTCGCGAACCCGCCACTTGGAACCGTCCACGACGGTCTGCGCGTCCTCGAGGAGAACGAGCGCGCCTTCCGCATCGTCCCGACCGAGGGCGACGTCGACGAGCTGGAGCGTGATGTCGAGGCGCACGGGGATCGGAACCTGCTTCCACGATCCGCGCAGCTTCTCGAGGACGAGGGCGCGACGGGCTTCGTCGGCGTAGAAGCGGTCGTAGAGCTCGACGCAGGCCTCGAAGGCGTGCGCGACCTGCTCGAGGTCACCGCGCCGCACGACTTCGTCGACGGCACGCATGCGGCGTTCGAAGTCCTCGGGCTCCATCGTCAGCGCCCGCGCCTTGTCGACGATGCCCTGGTCGGACGACTCGAGTCCACCCGCCAGACGATCGGCTTCGTCGGTGCGGTCCAGGACCACCAGGACGTAGGCGATCTTCGCGAGGAT
Organism: Rohdeia mirabilis; assembly: GCA_007750655.1. Classification (GTDB taxonomy): domain Bacteria; phylum Planctomycetota; class UBA1135; order UBA1135; genus Rohdeia; species Rohdeia mirabilis. The sequence continues at coordinate 1,346,563 of CP036290.1, read as the reverse complement.
GCGTCCGGCGCGCCAGCTCTGGGGCAGGTCGGGGTCGGTGGCGAGCGCGATCTCGCGGGCGCTCTCGATCAACTCGGCGGCGCGCTCACCGGCACCGCGTTCGGAGAGGAACATGGCGACGTCCGCGTAGGTGTTGCCGCGGCGCCAGTTCTCGATCCGGTCCGCGTAGGCCAGCGCGCGTTCGTGCTGGTCCAGTCGCAGGGCGCAGGTGGCGACCTCTTCCTGGAGGGCTCCGCGCGTCTTGTGGTGCGGCGAGCTCGGGACCGCGCTCGCCACGTCGAAGGCGAGGTCGAGCAGTTCGATCTGGAACGCTTCCAGCTCGGGCTCGACGAGCACGACGGTGGCGGCGACCTCGTCGGAACTGGCGACCGGCGTGCTCGGCTCGGGAGACTGTGCCGTGGCGGTGGACGGGTTCGATTCGGAGGTGGCTCCGGCGTCGAGGCAGCTCGAGAGGAGCGCGCTCGCGAAGAGGCTGCCGAGCGCGAAGGTGCGCAGAGAGCGGGGAGCTTTCGAGTCGGTGGGCTTCATCGTGCGTCGGGGGTGGCGCCGGGTCGGGCGCGATGGCCGCGGCTGTGGGTCGCGGCGCGTGGGAGGTGCGTGTGGGACGGGTCTCGTCGTGTGGACGCTCGCGATGCTTCGCGGCGAACGTCCGGTGTGCGGTGTGCGGCCCGGGTCGGGCTGCGAGGCGGACACCGTGGTCCGCGGGTGTCCCGGCGCGCTGGCGCTCAGGAACGGGATCGGGCCCGCGACGCTCTCGCGCCGCGGGCCCATTCGATCGTCACTTGCGGTCGATCGTCGTCATCCGGATCAGAGTCCGACGACGATCTCGATGCCCTCGGTGACCTTGCCTTCGAAGGTGAACAGGTTCACCAGGCCGCCCTGGAAGGTGATCCGCGCGCCACAGAAGGAAGCGTCGTTCGGGATCGGGAGCGGCACGACCTTCGATCCGACGAACGTGCCGGTGAAGGTCAGCGGGTTGATCAACGAGAAGACGTTGATGACCGAGGTCGCCTGCGGGGTGGTGCAGCCACCGTTGACCGCGTTCGGGAAGATCAGCGGGCCGCCGGCGCCGGCGAAGATGCCGTAGCCGTAGAAGCCGGCCGGGTCGATCCCACACACCGGGGCGGCGGCCAGCGTGAAGCCGAAGCCGTTGTTGCCGATGGTCGGGACGCCGTTGGCCGTCAGCACGCCGGGGGCGAGCGTCGGGTCGGGGACCACGTTGGCCTCGGCGGGCAGAGCGACGAACCCGAAGGCGTCGGCCGCGGTCCAGTTGCAGAGCCAGTTGTCGGTGGTGTTGAACGCTCCGCGGTAGTTCGCGGGGACGAAGAACCCATCGTTCGGGGCGGCGGCGACGCTCGAGACGGCGTCACCCGCGGCGCGCGGGTCGAGGCTGATGACGCGCGCCATCAGCTTGCCGCCCTTGGAGACGAAGCCCTCGCGAGCGATCGACTTGATCGGCGAGACCGTGGCGACGAGGTTGTCGTTCGCGGGGGTCGCACCGGCACCGAGCACACCGCGGGCGATCGCCTCGGTGTAGGCGTTGGCCTTCAGGTTGTTGTAGAAGACCGAATCGCGGATCTCCGCCAGGTTGCCGGTCGGATCCTGGGCCTGGTAGGCCGCAGCGATCTCACCGGGGGTCCCGAAGGGGTTCACGGTCGACGTGGCCGAGGCCGAGGTCGTCCAGGTGTCGGCCCAGGACAGCGTGCCGTTGTGGCCGTAGCCGCTGGCACCGTCGCCGTCGTCGCCGTCGAAGCGGACGAGCTCGTCACCGAGGTCCATCCAGATGCAGTTGCGGTACTGGACGCGAGCGTTGTCGCGCCAGGCCGTTCCGCCGTCGCCGTCGAGGGGCTGACCGATGACCGTGTAGTTGTAGACGGCCGCGGTCGTCACCGGCTGGAAGTCGGAGTCCTCCGCACCGTCGGTCTCGATCGCGTTGTCGCCCACGCCGGAGCCCTGGACGTCGTCGAGGCTGTAGCCCTGGACGATCAGGCCGAACTGGGTCTTGCCGCGCCAGCCCTGGTCGATGTCGAGGCTGTCGTCACCGATGTTCCAGATGGAGACGTGGTCGAGGTTGACCGTGCCGCCCCAGATCTCGATGCCGTCGTCGACGTTGTTCATGATCTCGACGTAGCTGATGTCCGTGCCGCGGCCGATGCCGCCGAGCGAGAGACCGTTCAGCTCCTTGGTGAGCGAGACCACCTTTCCGCCGTAACGCAGCGAGAGGTAGTTCAGCGTACCGCTGTCGTCGTCGTCGTTGCCGCCGCCGTACTCGTCGCGGGTTCCGCCGAAGGTCAGACCTTCCATCGGAGCCACGTTCGAGGCGTTGGGGGTCGCGGTGTTCGCACCGTTGTCCGAACCGATGTAGGCGTCACCCATGATGGTGAGGTTGCCCCACTCGAGCGCGGACTCGCGCCAGGTGCCCGTCTTCGGATCGCCGTTCACCCAGGTGTAGGTGTCCAGCTTCGAGGTCATGATGACCGGCTTCTTGAAGGTGCCCAGGACGTTGATGTCGGCGCCGTTCGTGACGGCGAGACTTCCGCCCGCGTCGCTGGCGACGACCGTGCCGGCCTCGATGGTCAGCGTGGCGCCCGGAAGGACGTAGATCTGACCCTGGAGGTTGTAGCGCTTGTCGGCGGTCCAGGTCGTCGAGGTGGTGATGTCGCTGGTGACCAGGACCTCGTCCACGTCCTCGACGAAGCCGAAGGCCTGGGCGGCGGTCCAACCGCAGAGCCAGTTGTGGGTGCTGCTGAAGCCACCGCGGAACTGGGCGCGCTCGTAGAACGGGTCGGAGGCCGGGGCCGATCCGACGCTCGTCACGGCGTCACCCGCGGCGCGCGGGTCGAGACCGACGACCTGCTGCATGGGCAGGCTGCCCTTGATGACCGTGGCCGCGCGCGTGATCGACTTGATCGGCGAGACCGTGGCGACGAGGTTGTCGTTCGCGGGGGTCGCACCGGCGCCGAGCACACCGCGAGCGATCGCCTCGGTGTAGGCGTTGCCGGCGTTGTTGTTGAAGAACACCGAGTCGCGAATCTCCGCCAGGTTGCCGGTCGGGTTCTGGGCCTGGTAGGCCGCAGCGATCTCGCCCGGAGTGCCGAAGGGGTTCACGGTCGACGTGGCCGAGGCCGAGGTGGTCCAGGTGTCGGCCCAGGACAGCGTGCCGTTGTGGCCGTAGCCGCTGGCACCGTCACCGTCGTCGCCGTCGAAGCGGACCAGTTGGTCCCCGAGGTCCATCCAGATGCAGTTGCGGTACTGGACGCGCGCGTTGTCGCGCCAGGCCGTGCCACCGTCGCCACCGGGCTGACCGATGACCGTGTAGTTGTAGACCGCGGCGGTCGTCACCGGCTGGTAGTCGGAGTCCTCCGCACCGTCGGTCTCGATCGCGTTGTCGCCGACGCCGGAGCCCTGGGAAGCGTCGAGGCTGTAGCCCTGGACGATCAGACCGAACTGGGTCTTGCCACGCCAACCCTGGTCGACGTCGAGGCTGTCGTCACCGATGTTCCAGATGGAGACGTGATCGAGGTTGACCGTGCCGCCCCAGATCTCGATGCCGTCGTCGACGTTGTTCATGATCTCGACGTAGCTGATGTCCGTGCCGCGGCCGATGCCGCCGAGCGAGAGACCGTTCAGCTCCTTCGTGAGCGAGACCACCTTGCCGCCGTAGCGCAGCGAGACGTACTTGAGCGTGCCGCTGTCGTCGTCGTCGTTGCCACCGCCGTACTCGTCGCGGGTGCCGCCGAAGGTCAGACCTTCCATCGGAGCCACGTTCGAGGCGCTCGGAGTCGGCGTGTTGCTGCCGTTGTCCGAACCGATGTAGGCGTCACCCATGATGGTGAGGTTGCCCCACTCGAGCGCGGCTTCACGCCAGGTGCCCGTCGTCGGATCGCCGCCGGTCCAGGTGGCGACGTCGGCCTTCGAGGTGAAGATGATCGGGGCGTTGACGGTGCCCTCGGCGATGATGTCCGCACCGTTGGTGATCGCGAGACTGCCACCGCCGTTGGTGGTGCTCGCGATGACGGTGCCCGCCTCGATGGTCAGCGTCGCGCCCGGGAGGACGTAGATCTGGCCCTGGAGGTTGTACGTGTTGTCGGCCGTCCACGTGGTGGAGGTCGTGATGTCGCCCGAGACGAAGATCTCGGCGGCATTCGCAGTGCCTGCGGCCGCGAGTCCCAGGAAGAGGGCGGCTGCGGTTCCGTGAGCGAAGGTTTTCACTGTCTGGAGGAGTTGGGGTTGGGTCGGTCGGTCGGTCGGTGAGCGGCGGTCGCGAGGACGGTCCTCGAGCCCGGAACTCCGGCTCACGGGCGAGGACGATAGGGACGCGATGTTGGCGGTCGGTGAAGAGCCCGTGAGAGGGCTCGGAATCACCGCGCTCGCGCCGTGCACGGACGTAGACCCCTTCCCCCGCGCGGCTTGCGCTCCTCGGGGAGCCCGACCTGCCCGAGTTCGTGAAGACGGCGTGCCCGCTCGGTGCAGGTCGCGCGGACACTGGTCGGTCCGAGGAGAAACCCAGACCCCGTGGCGACGTAGCCCGGGCGACTCCGGCGGAGAAGTCGCCGACCGGAGACCTCGCGCCCCGCCGCCACGCGCCTCGGCACTTCGCCTGCACGCCTCACTCCCACGCTCCCCATGAAGCTCCGCGTCACCGCCCTCCTCGCGACCCTGGTCGCCCTCGCCCCCGTCGCGTCGGCCCAGCTCAACACGACCGTCGGGCCAGCGACGGTGCCGCTCGGAGGCGAACTCTCGATCACGTTCTCGAACGACACGCCCAGCTTGAACGGTGTCAGCATGAGCTGGCTGCGGGTCCGCGACGCGAACAACGTGATCGTGTACAGCGACACGAACTTCGAACTCGCAGCCACGATCGGACCCTGGGGCTGGACGGGCTTCACCTGGGACCTCGAGGGCGACAACGGCCAGCCGCTGCCTCCTGGGACCTACCGCGCCGAGGTCAAGTCGGACTTCGGGCTGACGTCGACCTTCCACCGCTTCAGCATCGTCGACGGCGCCGCGGGACTCGTCTTCGAGGGCACGCCGGTGCTCTACGGACCCTTCGGTACCGGCTTGTCCGAGCGCAACTTCTACCTGCAGTCGCCGAACGATCCCGGTGCGTTCTACTTCCTGCTCGGGAGCTTCACGAGCGCGGTCGGCGTCCCCACCTGCAACGGGACGTTCCCCCTCGATCCCGACGCGCTCTTCGTCCAGACGCTGACGCCGGGTGCGATCTTCACCAAGTCGCTCGGGACCTTGAACGGTCAAGGTCGCTCGCGGGCCCCGCGCTTCCCGATCCCCCAGGATCCGTCGTTCATCGGCATCGACGTGGAAGCCGCGTTCGTCGTGCTCGATCCACTCGCCGCGTGTCCCGTCGTCCGCATCTCGAACGTGCACTCGATGACGATCGTGGGCTGACCCGCGCTCCGACCGCGGAGCCGGGGCCTGCGACCGCAACGGCGCGAAACTCCCCCGACCTCGCGGCGTACCTCCAAGTCTCCACCGCGCACTCGAGCACTCCGACGGGCACCTGCTTCCCATCGGAGTGCTTCGCCGTTCAGCGCTTCCTCCAGACCCCTCGACGACACCGATGCTCCGTCTCGCTCACGTTCTCGCCGCGCTCCTCTCGATCGCAGCCGTCCCCGTCGCCCAGGCACAACTGCGCACCGTCGTCGGTCCGTCCGTCGTGCCTCTCGGCGGTCAACTCTCGATCACGTACTCGAACGACACGAACCTGTTCTTCGGCACCGAGTCCGACTACCTCGTCGTCCGCGATCAGAACGGCACGGTCGTCTACAGCGACACCACGTTCGAGCAGACCCAGACGCTCGGCCCGTACAGCGCGTTCAGCCTCTACTACAACCTGAAGAACGCCCAAGGACAGCCCTTGCCCGTGGGTGACTACGAGGCCGAAGTGAAGATCGGCGGCGGTGATCCGTCGACCTTCCACCCGTTCAGGATCGCGAACGGCGTGGCGGGCCTGGTCTTCGAGGGCACGGCCAACATCAACGGCCCGTTCCCCGGCACGCCGTCCCAACGCAACTTCTACCTGCAGTCGCCACGCGACGCGGGCGCGCTGTACTTCCTCCTGGGCAGCTTCACGAGCTCGACCGGTTTCCCGACCTGCAACGGCACGTTCCCGCTCGATCCGGACTCGCTGTTCGCCCAGACGTTGACGCCGAACAGCGTCTTCACGAACTCGATCGGCAACCTCAACGGCCTGGGACGCTCGAAGGCGCCCAAGTTCCCTCTGCCGGCGAGTCCGTCGCTGGTGGGGATACAGGTGGACGCGGCGTTCGCGGTCCTCGACCTGTCGAAGCCGTGCCCCGTCGTGCGTATCTCGAACGTGCACACGGTGACGATCTTCGACTGAGACCGGACTCCGCTCGCGCCGCAGCGAGATGATCAGTCTGACGCCGCTCCCGGGGACTCCCCGGGGGCGGCGTCGCGTTCCAGGATGGGTTCTCGGGAGGTTCGGCGCGCCGACACGGTTCGGCGATCGCTCTTCCTCCTCCCCACCCGATCCCGGAGCAGGACCGTGAAGATGCGACTCGAACACGCGAACGTGGCCGTCAGCGACGTGGATGCCGTCGCGGCGTTCCTCGTGGACGCCTTCCCCGATTTTCGCGTGCGCGGCGGTGGTTCGAAGGCGAACGGCGAACGCTGGCTGCACGTCGGCACGGACGAGACCTACGTCGCGCTGGAGGAGGCGCCCCTGGTCGATCGTCCTGCGCGCGAGCTCTACGGCCGCGAACCCGGACTCAACCACCTGGCGTTCGAGGTGGACGACGTGGACGCGCTGCGCGAGCGGTTGATCGCCGCCGGGCACCTCGACTCGACGATCCCGAACGACCACCCGCACCGGCGCCGCGTCTACTTCCACGATCCGACCGGGCTCGACTGGGAGTTCGTCCAGTACCTGTCGGATCGCGCCGACGAGCGCCACGACTACGACCTGGCCTGAGACCGGCGCGCGCGGTCCAGGCTCTCAGCAGGGCAGCGGCAGCTTGAACGTCGGGCGCAGGAATCCAGCCTGCGTCCGCGGCAGCTCGTAGTGCGAGCTCGCGAGCCAGGCGCGCTCGCCGTAGGCCTCGAGACCGCGCCGGTCCGGTGAGAACAGGAACCACAGCGGCTTCGCGGTCTCCGGTACGTAGTGCGTGACGCAGGACAACCGCGTCTCCTCGACCGGGCGCGTGCGCGGGTTGCTGCCGTGGACGAGATCGGCCGCCCACAGGAAGACGTCGCCCTTCTTCGCGAGGAACGAGCGCTTCTCGCAGCCGAGTTCCTCACTGCGCTCCTTCACGTGCGCGATCGCCGCCTCGCCGTCGTCGTGGACCTGGTCGAACCACTTGGCTCCCATGTGGAAGCTCTGGTGCGGGATGCGGTGGCTGCGGTCGTAGTAGGTCAGCTCGCCGCGCCCTTCGACCACGTCCTCGAGCGCGATCCACGTGGCCGCGAGCTGCAGCGGATCCTGGACCCGCACGTAGGCGGTGTCCTGGTGCAGCGGGTGCTGGTTGCTGCGTTGGAACAGCAGCTGCTGCATCGCGACCGGCTTGCAGCGGAAAAGCAGTTCGAGGAAGCGCAGGACCCGCGGGTGGAAGCAGACGCGGCGCGCGCTCTCGTGGTTGACGTAGGTGTCGAAGATGCTCTCGTACGAGTCGAAGTCGGTGTCCGAGAAGCGGTAGCCGTAGCCGCGTCGGTGGTCGGTCGTCAGGAAGTGTCCGGGGTGCCGCGCGATGGTGCGCACGTCCTCGACCAGGGCGTCGATGTCGGCTTCGGGGACGAGCTTCTCCCACACCACCCAACCGTGCTCGACGTAGTGGTGCAGGTCCTGCGCTTCGTCGGCGGTGATCTCGCCCGCGGCGTGCAGGGCGTCGATCTCCTCGCGCCCGCCGTCGGTCAGAGGCCACAGATCCGAGAGTTGATCGATCGGCGGGATGCGGAACTCCTGGACGGTGCGCGCCCAGGTGCGCTTGCGTTCGACCAGCGGCGCGAGCAGATCGACGCGCGCCGAGAGGTCGGTCGACGCCAGCGCGTCGGCGCGCTCTTCGACCGAGACCGCGAACGAGTCCGCGACGACGTCGGCGAGGCGCGAAGCTGCGGCCGGGTCGGGGGCCGGCGACGCCAGCGTCGCGAGGACTTCCTCGGGCAGTGCGGCGGCCAGTTCGCCGAGCAGATCGGCGACCCGCCGTGCCGCGTCCGCCCCGGATGTGCCCGCGTCGAAGACCTCGTGCGTCGCCGCGCGGTGGCAGACGCCGTCGTGCTCGACCGAGTCCAGTTCGACCCGTGCCAGCGCCGTCACGCGCAGCTGGAGGTTGCCGTCCTCGCGCGTGTGCACCTCGTCGATGCGGGCGCGCACGCCGACGGGCCAGAGGCCCTCGATCCGAGGAGCCGCCGACGGATCGACGCCCAGCACGTCGCCGAGATCTTCCAGAGCCGGGTCACGCTGGATGAACGCCACCACCTCGCGCGACGCCCCGTCCTGGGTGGCCGCTTCCACGACTGCCCGCGACGGAGCGCGTTGAACGTCCACCTGGGCCGTGCTGCCCGGGAAGATCACCTGGTTGCGCAGGACGAGGAGCGGCAGGCTGGCGGGCTCTGGGTTCGAGGCGTGGGTCGACATGGCGGTCGCAGTGCGTGGGAGGGGCCGCGCGACGCCTTCGAGACGCGGGTGCGCAGCACTCTGGAAGCTACCGCCGAAGACTACCGTTCGAAGCGCTCGCCGGCCCGCCGCGCCCTCAACGAATCAGGCCGAGGTCGATCGTCGTGCCGGCGCTCGCGAAGGGCACGGTGAAAGTGTGGGAGGGGGCCGGCTCTTCGTCTGGCGAGCCGTCCGACGCGGGCAGCGTGAGCGTGTACGTCCCGCCGTGGAGCAGGAAGTCGATGCTGAACGATCCGTCAGGTTCCACCGCGACCTCGTGGTCCGGGTAGGAGAGATCGCCGGGCTCGCCGTTCGAACCGTTCATCGCCCGCAGCCGCTCGAGGCTCCACGGTCCGTAGCAGGCGAGATCCCGCGGACCCGCGACCGCCCCTTCGAACCAGTCCGTCCGACCGCGGGCCGAAGCGGCGGGTTCCAGGGCGACGCGGACCTCGCGCAGGGTCTCGTCCGGGTCGTGGGCCTGGTCGGCGAGCACGGCCCCGACGAAGTCCCGGCCGTCCTGCGCGGTCAGCTCGAGTCGCATGCGGAGCCAATCGCCGACGGCCCGCTCGAAGCGGAACGTGCCGGCGAAGTCCGGCTCGGCGTAGGACCTGCTGAAACCGTCCCGGCGAACGACGTGGTGGCCGGGGCGCGTCATGGGGCCGACGACGACTCCGGCCGGGAGGGCGAACACCACCTCCTCGCGCGGGTGGCTCGCCAGATCGAACGGCCGCGGCGCGATGTGGAACGCGGCGCCGTCGACCGGCAGGTCGCGCGTGACCGGCGGTGAGAGGAGCAGGGGTTGCGGTGCCCGTCGGACGTCGGGGAGCGGTCGAGCGAAGGGGTGGAGCCAGCTGAGCTCGGCCCCGGCGGGAAACCCACTGACCCCCCACGCCCCCGGTCGGTCGATCACGAGCGCGAGTCGCCAGAGCACGACGCGGCCGGGCGCAGGCGCCACGACGAGCGACGCGAGCACCTCGGGCACCGGACCGAACTCGGGGCGCAGTCCGTCGAAACAGACGGCGTCCACCGCGAGGGAGAGTTGGACCTCTTCGTCGCCCGCCCACGCCACGTCCTTCGCGGCTCGATCTGATCCCGCCGCGTCGTCCAGAGGGATCACGTGCACGCGCGCGCCCCCCGCCGTGTGCCACCGGAACGCGAAGAGATCCGGATCCGATCCGCCGCACGCGATCAGGAAGCGACCCGTCGCGGGGTCGAAGCGGCTCGATCCACGCAGTTGGCGGAAGCGGCGCAACGACTCGGTGCTGTCGTCGAGCCGGTAGGCGCGGACGTCCATGTGGGGAGCGAACGCCAGCAGCGCCTCGGGCACGCTGACGGCCGACTCGGTGATGGGTTGCGGCGGCTCGAGCGCGACGAGTGGCCCGATCGCAGCGGCGGTGTCCCGCGCGGAGATCACGGGAAGCGCCTCGCTCAACTGACGCGCCGCGACCAGCTCGTCGAACTGGGTCCACTCGTGGTCGGTCGAGTCGATCGAACTCGGCGCCCACGCTCCGTCGGGAGGCGCCGCGAGTCGAACGATCGACTCCACGCCCTCGAAGCCGACCAGCCGCACCTGTGCGTTCGACACGAACGCGCTGCGGCGGGCACCGTGCGGGAGCAGCTGCTGGCGTGGCGATGCGAACAGCTCGCGGACGATCGCGGAGTCCAGCGCCACGTCTCGCGTCGGGCCGCTCCAGTCGACGACGAGGGCGGTGCGCACGGCGTCGAAGACCTCTTCGTCGACGGTGCGGACGGACTGTCGGGGATCGACCGGCTCGAGCACGACCTCGCAACCGGGCGGCCCATCCCCCGTCGCGACCGTCACCTCCACCGTCGGCCAGACCTGCGCGAACCGCGAGTATCCCCGGGTGTCGACTTCCATCTCGCGCGTGTCGAGCACTGCGAACAGCCAGCCGCCGTGCATCGACGCCGGCTCCGCGACCGCCACCACCAGTGCCGGCGTGACCGGGACGCGCGCGCCCTCCTGGTCGCCGGCCGTCGCCGAACCCGATCCGCCGTACTCGAGGTCGATCCAGCGCACTTCCGTGCCGGCGGGCAGGCCGAACGGAAGGAAGTCGGCGCCGACGAACAGATTCAGTTCTACCCCGTCACCGGGCGGCAGCGTCGACGTGGCCGCCTGGCCGCAACCGAGACCGGGTAGGAGGGCGAGCAGGACGGCGAGCAGTCGCGCGAGCAGACCTACGGAGAAGTGAACGGGCACGACGGAGCGCTGGGAGGGACGAGACATGACGCCGCTACGTCCGCGCCGCGCGACGATTCGCGCGCGAGGGGCATCGACCTCGCCGCAGGCGTGTCGCGCGCGCCGATTCGCTCACAGCTTGCGCACCGCGGCGCCGCTGCGCACGACTCCGGGCGCGACGACCTTCGCGTTGACGCCGCGCAGGTTCAGCGCGCGACCGACTTCGGAGTTGACGATCCGCAGCGCGTCCTTCCCGAAGCGCTCGGCGAACTTCGCACAGCCGGTGTGCGGCAAGGCCGTGACCTCGACGACGGCGTCGCCGAGAGCGAGCCGCGTGCCCGCCGGACAGTTGGCGTCGGACAGGTCGAAGTCGACGAAGAACTGGTCGCCTGCGATGGGCCACAGTTCGCGGGCGCCCGTGATGACCTGCGCCGCGCGCGAGTTCATGAGCGTCAACTGCGCGTCGAGCTTCGCGAGCCCGTCCGGACTCGACGAACTGCCGCGCGTACGCCAGTCGTCCCCCACGAGCCCGACGTCGAGGTCGAGCTCGCCCGCGTCCACCACGACGCGTCGGTCCTCACCCGGCCGCGCGCAGATGAGCTGCACCGTGCCTTCGTCGGAAGGCGCGGCGCGTACGACGTCGAGCTCTGCTTCGAGTTCGGCGTAGTCGGCGTGGCGGCCGGTGGCCTCGCTCACGTCGCGCTCGAGCGACCCGTCGTCCCCGCCCTCGCGTCCTCCGTGGGCCCTCATGAGCGCTTCACCTCGAGTCCGCCCAGCACCACGAGGCCTTCGATGCGCAGCCGCGGTCGGGCGCCGGAACGACCGCCTCCCGCTCCACCGCTCGGCGCGGTCGCCGCCACATCGACAGCGCCGACGATCGCCAGGACGCGATTGTCCACCTCCCAGTCGGGCGGGACGCGCAGATCGACACCACCGAGCACCGCGAGGACGTCGAGCACCACCGTCTCCCCCGGCGCGATGTGCGCGTCGCGCAGGTCGAGGTCGACGGCTCCAAGGACCGACGTCGCGTCGCCACCGCCGAAGCGCTGGGCGCCGAACCGGATCTCCCCACCGGAGAGGATGTGCAGGAGTCGGACCTGGCCTGGATGCTCGACCTCGCGCATCCGGGCGGTACGAGCCAGGACGTTGACGCCGAGCGCCATCGAACCCAGCGCGCCGACGACCACCAAAGCGTCCGGTGCGCGCCCGAGGTCCGTCGTCAACGCCCCGACGATCGCCAGCGCGCCGGCCGCGGCCAGACACAGTCCGATCGTGCGCGCGAGCAGTCGATCGCCGAAGCGCACCTGCAACACTCCGAGCAGGCCCGCGGCGAGTGGCCAGACCAGGAGCCTGCGGGAAGGCTCGAGGACGCCGCTCGCGAGGACCAGCGCGGCGGCACCGCCTGCGACGAACAGCGCGCCGAGCACCTGGCGCGGCGTGAACGGGACGTGGTCGTGGGCGACGCCGGCATCGGCGACAGCTGCCTGGGGGTCGTTCATGGGTCGGTCCGGTCCGAGGCGGCGCGCGGCGCGCTCGCCTTCGAGTGGCGACCGCTGCACCGCGCGCCAGCAGGAGGGCGCTCGGGTACGCACGCCGAGCGGCGCCCATTCGATCCTAGCGCCCGCTCGCCACGGACGGTTCCGCGGCGCCCGGAACCGGCGAGCGCGCGCGGCCCGGGCCTCGTCCGTGGTACGACTGACCCATGACTCCGCCGAACGTAGAGACCCGCAGCCAAAGGGCCGGGGACGACGACCACCACAGCTCCCACGCGTCCGTCGACACCTCCGACAAGGCCGCCTACAAGCGGCGTCTGCGCGATCTACAGGTCCAGCTGGTGCGTTTCCAGCGCCACGCGATCGACGCCGGTCTGAAGATCCTGGTCGTGCTCGAGGGTCGCGACAGCGCCGGCAAGGACGGCACGATCAAGCGCTTCACCGAGCACCTCAGTCCGCGCGAGACGCGCGTCGTCGCCCTGGGCAAGCCGACCGACCGCGACCGCACGTCGTGGTACTTCCAACGCTGGGTCCCCCACCTGCCCGCGGGCGAGGAGATCGTCCTCTTCAACCGCTCCTGGTACAACCGCGCCGGCGTCGAGCGCGTGATGGGTTTCTGCACCGAGCAGGAGGTCAGCTCGTTCTTCAAGGTCGTCGTGCCCTTCGAACGGATGCTGGTCGACTCGGGCATCCAGCTGTTCAAGTACTACCTGGACATCGGTCGCGACGAGCAGGAGGAGCGTCTGGACGAACGGCGCGAGGATCCGCTCAAGCAGTGGAAGATCAGTCCGATCGACGCGGTCGCCGTCGAGCACTACGACGACTACACGGCCGCGCGCGACGAGATGTTCGTCAACACGCACCGCGAGCTCACCCCTTGGACCGTGGTGCGTGCGAACGACAAGCGCGCCGCGCGGCTGGGCGTGATCGCCGACCTGCTGCACCGCGTCGAGGCTCCGGGCGTCGACCTCGATCTCGGCGGACTCGCTCCCGATCGCAACGTGGTCTTCCCCTACGAGACGAGCGCGTTGACCGACGGTCGCCTCGAGCGCTGAACGCGCGGCGTCGCGCGCGCGGATCGTCCGCGCGACGCATCCGTGCACCCGCCGCGCCCGAAGCCCCTGCCATGGCGATCGCGGACGAAGGGACGGCCGGCGCGCCGCGACGACGGGTCCTCGTCACCGGCGCGACGGGCTACGTGGGCGGGCGCCTCGTCCCGCGCCTCCTCGACGCTGGTCACACCGTCCGCTGCCTCGCGCGCGACGGGCGCAAGCTGCGCGATCGACCCTGGTCCCGCCGCCAAGGGGTCGCCGTCGTCGAAGGCGATCTCGAGTCCCGCGCGGAGACGGCGCGCGCGCTCGCGGACTGCGACGTGGCCTACTACCTCGTCCACTCGATGGAGGTCGCCGGATCCGAGTACGGCGAACGCGACCGTCGCCTGGCGCTCCAGTTCGCCGAGGAAGCCGAGCGCGCCGGCGTGGAACGCATCGTCTACCTGGGCGGGTTGGGCGAGACCGGTCCCGACCTCAGCGACCACCTCACGTCGCGGCGCGAGGTCGAACGCTGCCTGCGCTCGAGCGCGGTCCCCGTCACCGTGCTGCGCGCCGCGATGATCATCGGCTCGGGGTCGGCCTCGTTCGAGATCCTGCGCTACCTCGTCGAGCACCTGCCGGTGATGATCACGCCGAAGTGGGTGTCGACGCGCTGTCAGCCGATCGCCATCCGCAACGTGCTGTTCGACCTCGTCGCCTGCCTGGACGAACCGCGGACGATCGACGCGACGCTCGACATCGGCGGGCCGGACGTGCTGACGTACCGCGAACTCATGCAGACCATGGCGGAGGTCCGCGGACTGCGCCGCCGGCTCGTCGTTCCGGTCCCCGTCCTGACGCCGCGGCTGTCGAGTCTGTGGATCCATCTCGTCACGCCGATGAGCAGGCGCATGGCCCGGCCGCTGGCCGAGGGTCTGCGCAACGAGGTGGTCTGCTCCGACGGTCGCGCCCAGGAGCTGATGCCGCAGCGGCTGCTCGGCGTGCGCGAGTCGATGGAGCTCGCGCTCGCCAACCTCGAGGCCGGCCGCGTCGAGACCAAGTGGAGCGACGCCGGACCGGTCCCTGGCGACCCCGACTGGTCGGGCGGGAACACGTTCGTCGACGCCTGGTCGGTCGACGTGAACGCCGAGGCGGAGACCGTGTTCCGCGCCATCTGCCGCATCGGCGGCGGCCACGGCTGGTACGGCGCGCAGTGGCTGTGGTCCCTGCGCGGCTGGATGGATCGCTTGGTCGGCGGCCCCGGACTGCGGCGCGGACGACGCGACCCGACGGACGTCGAGTTCGGCGAAGCGCTCGACTTCTGGCGCGTGACCGACCTGGACCGACCGCGCGCCCTGGCGCTGCGAGCCGAGATGAAACTCCCCGGCGAAGCCGAACTGGCCTTCCGGGTCGAACCTCCCCGTACCGCCGGTGGACCGACGCGACTCGTGCAGACGGCGCGCTTCGTGCCGCGCGGACTGCTCGGCCTCGCGTACTGGTACGCCGTCCTACCACTGCACGCCTACGTCTTCCGGGGCATGCTCGACGGGATCCGCCGGGCGGCCGAGAGCGAAGCCGACCACGACGGCGACTCTCAGCATCCGATCGAGCGAGTCGAACCTACGTCGCACGCCGCAGCCTCCGAGGCGGCGAGGAGCGTCGCGACGCCGATCCACGAAGGACCCAGCGACGCGTGAGTCAGCGCGAGGTGAGCGCCTCGAACACGAAGACCAGTGCGATCGCGTCCGGATCGGCGCCGACGAGGTCGGCTTCGCAACCGCCGGCGGCGTCATGGATCCACAGCGCGTCGTGCGGACCGAGCGTCTCGCCCTCCTCCTCGTCGCTGACGCGCACCGACAGCGACCCGCGGGCCGCGACGATCAACGCATCGACACCGCGTTCGAACGTCTCGCGCCACTGCCGGTGGCCGAGCGTCAGGACGTCCGCCCGCGCACTGAAGCGCTCGGCGTCGTAGCAGGCCCGGAAGGCCGGCCCACGGAACGTCCAGCGCTCGTTCTGGGCCGCGCGCGCGAGCACGACCTCGTACGGCCGCAGCGTGCGCGTGCGTCCGTCGCCGGCGCGCAGCCGTGAGTCCGCCTCGAGTGCGACACCGAGTCGGTCGAGCGCCTCCGCACCGCTGTACTGTTCGCCCTCGTCGAGGTCACCGGCCGCGCTCCCGTCGACGAACTCGAGCCCCCACAGGAGCGGCTCGCGCTCGCCCTCGGGCCAACGGGCCAGTTGGCCGGTTTCCTCGCCCTCCGCGCTGATCGTCCAGATCTCGGCCATGGACGGAGGATACGTCGCGCACGGGCGCCGCGGGCCGAACGCGACGGAAGTGTTCGCGCCGGCGAGCCGTCGGGCGCGTCCTACCCGAGTCGGCGCCGCTGGCGCTCGTCGACCTCGCGCACGATGGCGAAGCGCACGCTCTCCCAGTCCGAGGCCTCGTCGATCTTCCACGCGGCTCCGAAGCGCACTTTCCGCCCCACGGCGGTGACGTGCCGCAGGGAGGCGGGGAGCGCCTGGATGCCGCTGAGCCCCGGCACGTTCCCCACGTGGATGCGACAGGTCGGCACCGCTTCGAGCTGTTCGTGGAAACGGGCGGGACAGGTCAGACACACGCCTTCGACCGAGACGTCGTGCAGCCGCGCGTCGACGCTGAACCCGGGTGCGAGGAGCCGCGCGACGGCGCCTTCCTTCTGCGCGTAGACGGTCCGCAGCGTGCGTCGACGATTGAGGATCCGCCACCAGTCGGGCGTCATCGTCGCGATGTGCGCTTCGAGGTCGACGAAGCTGACGCCCATGGTCCAGCACCCGTCCACGTGCTCGGCCCGCCGGACGTAGGCGAAGATCTCGCGCTCGCTCCCGTCGCGCTCGTCGACGATGATCAGCTGCGTGTGGGAGTTGAACGCGGGCTCGTAGGAGGCGCCGGGAGGGAGCCTCAGTTGGGCGCCACCGAGGCTGCAGTCGACGATCGACGCCTTCTGTGCGATGTCCGACTCGGCGTCCGGACGCAAGGTGCACGAGAATCGGCGGAGGAACGGCCCGGTGGTGCGGTACTGCCGACGACGCAGGAGCCGATCGATGAAGTTCGGCTGGGAGTTGTCGGGCTTGGGCACGTCGGAATGCTCGAAGGGCGCGACGCCGGCGAGGGCCGCTCGGTCGTCCGCGCCCCGCATGTCGCCAGGACGCCGAGCGCGCGCCCCCCAGACCGTACGACCTCGCGACCCGCTGCCGTCGATCGGGCACGTCGTCCGAGCGGGGCACGGTCGCATCCGTGAACCTGGTCGCCGCGGCCGGCTCTCGCCGATGCTCGCGGGCCCGCGTCCCGTCCTCGCCGCGCTCGTCGCGGGCCCCGCCGCTCGACATCCGGCCCGCGCGGCGCGTAGCTTCGTCGGGCGATGATCGTCGATCTGGCCAAGGACCACCCCGCAGAGCTCCCCCACTTCGACCTCGTGGTCGTGGGAACCGGCCCGGCGGGTGCGACGCTCGTGAACGAGTTGGCCGGCAGCGGGCTCGTGATCGGCGTGCTCGAGAGCGGGCGTCGCAGCCCCACTCCCGCCGGCGACGCCCTGCGCGCGGTGACGTCCGAGGGCCTGCCGATCAAGGAGTACAGCCGCGAGCGGGTGCTGGGCGGCACGTCGACCACGTGGGCCGGGCTCTCGAGCCCGCTCGATCCGATCGACATGGCTCCGCGTCCGTGGATCGGCGGCGCGAACGGCGGCGCTTCGTGGCCCTTCGAGCGCGCGGCTCTCGATCCGTTCTACGCGCGCGCCGGCGAACGCTATCGGTTCCCCGCGCCCTCGGCGTTCGCGGGCTCGGGCTTCGGCGAGCTGCGGACGAAGGGCGACCTGGTCGTCGACTTCGAGGGCCTCGAGGAGAAGGTCTTCCTGGCGCGGACCGAGCCCCAGAACTTCGGGCGCGAGTTCACCGAGGTCTACGACCGCCCCGACGTGCACCTCGTGCTCGACGCGACGGTGACGGAGTTGCTCGCGGACGCGAGGCGCGGTGCGGTCAGAGCCCTGCGCGTGCGTTCGTCGAGCGGCGCCGAACTCGAAGTGACGGCGGAGCGCTACGTGCTCGCCACCGGCGGGATCGAGAACGCGCGCCTCTTGCTGGCCGCGCACGGGTTCGGTGCGCGCGGCGCGGGCAACGAGCACGACCAGGTCGGTCGCTGCTTCATGAACCACCCGAAGAACTACCGCGGCATCGTGCGTCTCGCGCGAACGGTGGGCTCGGCGCCCTACCTGTTCGGCTGCATGTACCGCGGGTTCGCCGGCTACGCGGGACTGCGACTCCCGGAACGCGTCCAGGCCGAGCGCGGACTGCTCAACTCGTACGTGCGCTTCGAACCGCTGTTCCCGTGGTCCGACAGCGAGGGCGTCGAGTCGCTGGTGCTGATGGCCAAGCGCACCAAGTTCCTCGTGGATCACTGGCGGCGCCGCGGCGAGAAGCGCGACGAGGTCGTCGACCTGCGCGACTACTCCGAGACGGGCGACGACTCGGACCTGCAGAACGCGCGCAAGAGCGGCGCGGACTGGATCGGCCTGGGTTGGAACGTCGTGCGCGACGCGCGGCGCGTGGCCTGGTACGCGAAGTACCGCGTCCTCGACCGCAAGCGGCCGAAGATCACGCGTGTGCGCCTGCGCAACTTCATGGAGATGGAGCCGGATCCGGACAACCGCGTGACCCTCGGGACCGAGCGCGACGCCTTCGGTGTGCCGCTGCCGCGCGTCGCCAGCCGCTGCACCGAACTCGACCGGCGCTCGTTGGCCGCGATCCACGCGGAACTGGCGCGGGAACTCGAGCGCACGGGCCTCGGCACGCTCGAGAGCGATCTCGTCGACGGCGCCGAACACCTCGATCCCTGGCCGATCGACCGCGACGCGAGCCACCACCTGGGAACGACGCGGATGGGCGCCGATCCGCGCACGAGCGTGGTCGACCCGCACGGCCGCGTCCACGGCATCGCGAACCTGTGGGCGGCCGGCGGCTCGGTCTTCCCCACCAGCGGCTGCGCGAATCCGACCTACACGATCGTCGCCCTGTCGATCCGGCTCGCCGACCACCTGAAGTCCGTGCCGGCGCGACCGGACGCCACCTCGAACAGCTCCCGCGGCACGACCGAATGAACGGCTCCACGAGCGGCGCAGCGGCGCCGGACAAGAAGCGGATCTTCGTCGTCGGCGCGGGCGAACGCGTCGTCAACGACGTGCTGCCCGTGCTGGCCTCGCTGGAGGCGCGTTGGGACGTGGCCGGCGTGTTCACGCGTACGCCGCGCACGCTCACGACCGCGGACGGTCACAACTGGGCGGCCGACGGACTGGACGAGCTCGAACGCCGCGGACTGGACGGGATCGACCTGGTCTACATGGTGGTCGCGAAGGGCGCCGTTCCGAGCATGTTGGCGCGCCTCGCTGCTCTCGGTCCGCGCGCGACCGACATCCAGCTCGAGACGCCGGCACTGCTCTACAAGCACCTCGGCCGCGCGCCGGTCCTCGCTCCCTGGCGACGGGTCTGGGTCAGCGAGGACACGACGCCGCTGCCGCTGTGGGAACTGGTCGAGGCCTGGGCCCGTGCGAACGGACACGGAGCGCCCGACGAGGTGCTGCTCGACCGCTGCGGGTACGCGTACCACGGCGTCGCGATGGCGCGGCGACTTTTGGGCGGTGGGCGCGTGCGTCGGGCACGCCGTCGGGCGGAGGGCCAGCGGGACGTGCGCACGCTCGAGCTTCTCGGCGGCGGCCGCGCCACCATCGTCGGTCCGCGCGTCTACTCCGAGGGGCGCTTCCTGGTCCGCTTCGGCGACACGTCGATCGGTGACCACCCGGACGCGGACGTCGTCGTCCGAGCGCTCGTTTCGCCCGACGCCGCGGCGAGCGACCTGCGCTGTGTCGGCTTCGGAGCGGGCGGCGTGACGGTCGAGCTCGACCCCGCCGAGTCGCACCTGCTCGGCCCGTGGGACGCTCCACGGGACGGTCCGGTCGCGACGCACATGCACGCCCTCAAACGTGTCGGCCTGCGCCGACTGTTGACGCGCCTCGCGAACGGCGAGGACGGCTACGCCTTCGCGGACGGGCTCGAGGACATGGCGGTCGACTACCACCTCGAACGCCTGCGGCGCTACGTGAAGAACCCGATCACGACGCCGCACGGACCGTGGCCCGGTCGCGTGCTGCGGCTGCTCGGTCGCTGACGCGCGACGGCCCGTGCGATCGGATGGATCGCACGGGCCGTCGAGTTCGCGAGTTCGCCGTCGGAGCGGCTTCGAGGGATCAGCTCAGTCGACCGCGCGAAGTCAGGACCAGTCCGCCGCCGACCAGGAGCAGCAGGCCCGTACCGAGGAGGTTGGCGTCGATCTCGGGGACGCCGGACGGCGCGGGCGGGGTGACTTCGCAGTCGTCGTCCCATCCACCCCAACCGCCGTTGTCGTCGTCGTCGCAGTAGTCGCCGTCCAGATCGTCGTGGTGGTTGCCCCAACCGCCGCCCCAGCCGCCGTTGTCGTCGTCGTCGTGGTTGCCCCAACCGCCGCTCCAGCCGCCCCAGGGCGAGTTCCAGCCCCCCCATCCACTCCAGCCGCCCCATCCGTTGGAGGCGTGAGCGGGCGTGGCGAGTGCGGCGGAGAGAACGAGGATGGCGGCGGTGGAGGTGAACTTCATGTCGGTGCTCGGTGGTGTGGGTCCGGCGAACGCGGTTGGCCCGAGCCACCGCTGATCCCTTCGATCGAAAGCTAGCCCCCCATTCCGGTGAGGTCGGGTCGTCCTCCATGTGGAGGCTCAAGCGCGTGGTCCCCAACGACTTGCGCTTCGACGGTGGGCGCCGGAGGGGCGCGGGCCGTGCTCGACTCCCGCGGACGGCGGCGGCGGCCCCTGGAAGTTCTTTCCCGGCCCCCCTTCCCTGCCCGGGCTTCGATCTCGCATTTGCCCCGGTGGCCGCTCTCCTCCAGCGGGAACCCGTCGGGAACGGCCGATTCGGTGCGCATGCGACTGAGCCTGTGCATCATTGCCCGCGACGAGGAGGCGTTCATCGACGAGTGCCTCGAGTCGGCGCGGGACCACGTGGACGAGATCGTGGTGGTCGACACCGGGTCGACGGACCGGACCGTCGAGATCGCCCACGAACACGGAGCGCGCGTGGTGCACGTGGCCTGGAAGAACAACTTCGCGGCCGCGCGCAACGCGAGCCTCGAGATGGCCACGGGCACGCACGCCCTGATCCTCGACGCCGACGAGCGGCTCGTCGACGGCGAAGCGGCGCGCGAACGCATCGACGCCTTCGTCGCTCGACACCCCGGCTGGTCGGGACGGGTGCGGATCGTGAACGAACCCGGTGGCTCGCAGAGTTCGATCACCCGCCTCGTCCCGTTGGACGGTCTGCACCAGTTCCGCGGTCGCGTGCACGAACAGGTGGTCTTCGCCCTCGGCGAACCGCTGCGCGAGGACCTCGGGATCGTGGTGCGACACCTCGGATACGCCGAGGACGTGATGGTCGAGCGGCAGAAGACCGAGCGCTACCGCGAGCTCCTCGAGCTCGAGCTGAGCGAACGGCCCGACGACGAGTACGCCTGGTACCAGCTCGGTCGCA
This sequence comes from Rohdeia mirabilis, assembly GCA_007750655.1. Lineage (GTDB taxonomy): Bacteria > Planctomycetota > UBA1135 > UBA1135 > Rohdeia > Rohdeia mirabilis. Next base: position 1,325,632 of record CP036290.1, on the reverse strand, counting down.
CGCTCCACGCGGGCGGGAGTCACGAGGAGGCGCGCGCCGCGTTCGAGCGCGCGCTGGAGCTCGGTGGCGACGAGTGCTCGTTCGCCCCCCACCTGGTCGAGAGCCTCGCGTACTGCCTGCGCGGCCTCGAGCGGTCGACCGAGGCGCTCCGGCTCGTCGAGCCCTGGGCGCGGCGGTGTGCGGATCGCTCCGACACCCAGTTCGTGGCCGCGCTCCTGGCGCTGGACATCGGGCACCTGGAACACGCCCGGCGCGGCTTCACCGAGTGCCTGGCGCTGGCCGGCGGGCAGCCCGACGGAGGCCCGCACGACCCCGCGTCGAGCACGGTCGCGCCCGCCCACAACCTCGGCGTGATGGCCGAGGTCCTGGGGCGGACCGAGGACGCGCGCGCCTGGTTCGGCCGCGCGCTCGAGTTCGCGCCGAACCACGGTCCCAGCCTGGCCGGGCTCGACCGCCTGCGTTCACGCGCCGCCTGAGGCGTCCGCGCCGTCGCCCGCGCTCGGTGGCACGTCCGGCGGCACCGGGCGCGGAGGCGGTCCCCCGTCGTTCGGCTCGGGGCGCCCCTGCGGACCGGCGTTCGGGCGCGGCAGCTCCACTTCGATGGGTGCGAGCTCGCGCCCCACGAAGGCCGGGTGGTCCGCGGCGAGGCGCGTCCCGCGGAACAGCGCACCGGTCCCCATGCCGCCCGGTCCACCGCCGCCCGGTCCGCCGCGGTCCTGACCGTCCCGACCGGGAGGCGCGCCGCGCGGCGGGCCACCATCGGGGGGTCCACCGTTCGGCGGTCCACCCCGCGGAGGGCCGCCTCCGGGCCCGCGCCGGCCCTGGCCGCGTCCGGGTCGCCCGGTCGGTGCGTCCCCGCCCAGGGCGCTGGTGAAGTCCCACAGCACGCGGCCCTCGCGATCGACCTCGAACAGGCGCCCCGTCGGACCCGCGCACACGAGCGTCGAGCCGTTGGGAAGCCGCTGGGCGCCGGAGATGAAGTCGGCCTCGAAACGCTGGTCCTCGCGCGCACCGAAGATCCACGCGGGCTCCTCGGGTTCGAAGGGCTCGCCGTCCTCGCGCTCGAAGCCCGTCGTTGGGTCGAACGGCAGCACGAGCTCCTCGACGGTCGCGTAGCTGCCGTCCGGACGTCCCGAGCCGTTGTTGAAGACGAGCATCCGCAGGTCGCGTGCGCCGCTCTCCTCGTCCACCACCGCGCCCTCGATCCAACGCGCGTCGTGCTGACCGAAGAGCTGTCGGTCGGCGTCGGTGCCGTGCCCGTGGACACGCGGATTGCCCCAGCGGAACAAGAGCTCGCCGCCGCGCCCGAACCGGCCACCGCTCGAGCCACGCGCCTCGTCCGCGGTCGTCGAGTGGTCGATGACCCAGACTTCGCCGAGCGAGCGCACCGACAAGAGGATCAGGTCGAGTTCGGGGTGGTGGTCGATCGAGTTCGTGTGCAGCCAGTCGCCGCCCATGCCCCCGTCGTGGTCGCCGCCCGTGTCGCGCTCGGCGTTGCCGTCCAGCGACGTGTCGATGTAGCCGAGCGCTTCCATGCGTTCGCGCTGCAGCCGCGCTCGTTCACGTTCCTCCGCCGTCAGCGGCCGATCCCGGCGGTGGTCGGCGTTCACGTCGATCCGCCCCACGTTCGCGGGCACGTCGCCGTACCCCTCGAGCTCCGGATGGAGGTCCTGGACCAGGTGGTCGGCGCTGCTCCACTTCCAGACCACCTCGGCGCCGTCGAGTCCGTCGGGCTTCAGTTCGAGAACCACGTCCACCCAGAAGCCGTCCTCCTCCGTGACGTGCTCGGGATCGCGTCCGAGCGCGCGGGCGCGATCGGCGTCGAGTCGCTCCCAGGCGATCGCGAGCACGTTGCCGTTCGCGAGCGGTGCGATGTCGTGGTGCGCGAGGTAGCGCTCGGAACTCAACTCGTAGTCCCAGACCAGATCGCCGTCCCAGGTCCACTCCTGGATCCGTCCGCCCTGGCCTCCGCCGCCCATGTGGTCGTTGCTGACACGCCCCGTCCGCAACAGGCGCCCGTCGTCGAGCAGATAGGCCGAGTTCCCGGGCGGGACGCCGCACTCCCAGCGGTGGACGGCGCGTCCGTCGAGATCGAGCAGGAAGGTGCTCGTCGACTGGAGCGGGCTGACGAGCGTGTAGCCGTCGTAGGCGGCGGCGGTGCGCAGCGCGAGCGTGCCGACGCGTCCGTCGTCCGGCCGCGCCTCGGTCACCGGTCGCTCGGCGCCCGGGCGCGGCGGCGCGGGCTCCTGGGTGGCAGCGAGTACCGGCGTTCCGACGAGGAACGGCAGTCCGAGGAGCGAGGCGGTGAGGTGCAACATGGCGTGATCGGTTCGGTGTGTCCGCGTTCGAGACGGGCAGCCTAGACCGATCGCTCGCGGCGGTCCCTGCGTCGCCGTGCCCCTTCGCGCGAGCGGTCGACCAGCCGTTGCCACGAGCGCGGGCGCCCGGTGCAGCACCGGACGCCCGCGCGTCGACCAGGTCGAACGTGGCGCCACTTCGGCGCCGGTCGCTCTCAGTCGCCCACGCGGTGGGCCTTGCCGCCCAGGCCGATGCGTGCGATGTCCTCGAGCAGGCGCATGTCCGCCTCGCCGATCCCGATGCAGTGGATCTCGACGTCGCGGAACAGCGTCAGGCGCTCGATGTCGTCGAGCAGGTTGGTCCGCATCACGTACGGACCGTGGTAGTGCAGTCGCTCCGTGTCGGGCGCCGCGACCTTCGACTCCACGTCGTGGACCACGTTGTCCTCGCCGTAGTTCTTGTCGTGCATGTCCCAGTCGTCCCAGGTCGGGTCGCCGTCGGACAGGACGAAGATCGTGTCGGCCCCTTCGAGCAGCGCCTTGGTGTCGATGTACTCCTCGTTCTCGGCGATGCCGCGCGAGCGGACCTGGAACGCGCGCCGGATGCCGCCGTGCAGGTTCGTCGCTCCGCGCAGCTCGCCGTCCGGAGCGTCCGTCGTCGCCGGCCCCGGGAAGATCGAGTCGAGCTCCTTGACGACCTTGGTCACGGCGCCCTTGGACGCCTTGGTCATGCCCGGGGTCGACTCCATCAGGTGCGCCTCGGTCCCGAACCAGATCACGGCGAACTCCTTCTCCTTGTCCAGGCGTTGGAGCGAGATCTTCAGGTGCTCGCGCGCCAGGTCGAAGCGGTTGTTGACCTTGTTCCAGGGGATGTCGTCCACCGTGGGCAGGTCGCCCTTCTTCTTCTTCTTCTCCTTGCCGCCCGTCACGGGACCGCGCGGCTTGATCGCCACGTCGATCGGCTTGCACATCGAGTTCGACATGTCGATGACGTACACCACGCGCTTGCCGGTGGCCTCGAGACCGAAGAAGCTCGGGCCGGTGACGGTGTGGCTGGCGCTCGCACCTCCGCCGAGTTCCGCCGCGGCGCTCTTCGCCTTGATCTTCTGCAGCCACGGCCCGGATTCGAGGTACAGCTGATCGACGCCGAGCGTGTCGCCCAGGTAGCGCGCGATCGTCAGCGCCGCGATCTCCTCCAACTTGTTCTCGGGGTCGAGCAGCTGCGCGTAGGCCATGGCCGCGCGATCGAAGTCGTCGTTCCCGAGCGCGCCCTTCTGGGACAGCAGCGCGCGCCCCATCGCTCCGATGAAGAGCGCCTGCTCCTCCCCCTTCTTGGGCATCTCGGCGCACAGGACGGGAATGCGTTCGGTGGCGACCGGCGCCCGCGAATCCGCCAGCGCTCGCAGCGCCGTGGCGCGCAGAACGATCGACCGCTTCGGATCGTCGAGAACCTCGAGCGCCGACTCGGGCCCGCGGTCGCGGATCTCGAGCAGCAGCGAGCGGTACCAGAGGTAGGCGTCGCGGTCCGCGTCGTTGTCGAGGCGCCACTGGATCCAACGATCGACGTGGTCGTGCCCCTTGAAGGCCCGGAAGCAGATCGCCGCGATGAGGTAGCGCACCTGCTCCTTGGGTGCGACCGGGCTCGCGTAGCTCTGCGCGAGGATCTCCAGCGCGCGCATGTCCCGGGTGGCCGCGAGGGCTTCGCGACCGCGCGTGTGCATCAAGAGCGGCAGGCGTCGCAGGTACTCCTCGTAGCGCGCCTTCGCCTTGGCGAACTCGTCCACCTCCTGGGTCGCGGAGCTCGCGGGTGCCGGCTCGGGAGCGAGCACGGCACGGGGCTGCTCCGCCGTTCGAGCGTCGGCGGGCGTGGTGCTCGGCGCAGCGACGAGCGATCCGAGAAGGGCGAGAGCGGCGAAGGAGGTCTGGAGCATCGAGGGCCTCGGTCGAGGTCGGTGGGAATGGGCGGGTCCGATGATAGCGGTGCGGGCTCGTCGGGTCCGTCGACGCTCGCGCCGGGCGGCTCGCAGGACCGAAATCCCGTCTCCAGCGCTACCCGGGAGGGTCTCGTGGACCTACCGCCCGCCCCGAGCCCGTTCGGGCCCGGTGTGGCGTCGGCGGGTCGAGGGTTGGCGTCCACCCTCGCGGGAGGATCGGTCCGCGTGCGGCCCGGAACGGGATCGAACGCCCGCTGCGCCCGCTCGGTCCATCGCCGTCGAACCAGCAGAGAGGGTCGCCGGCGCGCACGGCGCTGGCCCCTATCCAGCGTCCAACGCGTACAGGCGCTCGATCAGCGCGGCGTCCGCCCCTTCGGCCACGAGGTGCGCGCGGACCAGGGCGACGGCCTCGCGCGGGGTGGTTCCGAGGCCGTCGCGCGAGTCCAGAGCGGCCGGCGCGTCGAGCGCGCGCTCGAAGGCCCGTTCGAGAGCCGCCACGGACGCCTCGAAGCGGCCGGCGTCGACCAGGATCCGGGCGGCTCCGGCCCGCGCGAGCGCGGCGTAGTGCGCGGCCGACCCCACGTAGGCCGGCTCGCTCGCGACGGCTGCCTCGAAGACGCGGACACAGGCCTCGTAGGCCTCGAGCGCCGCGGCGGTGTCGCGCACCCGCACGGCGTGCTCGGCGGCGAAGAGTTCGGCGACGCCGTGGTACCAGCGCGCCACAGCCACTCCTTCCAGGTCGTCCTCGAGACGGGCGTAGGCGTCGGCCATGCCCCGCGAACCCGCGTCGCGCAGGACGACCGAACGCAGCCAGGCGTGCAGATCGGCCGAGGCCGGATCGCGCCGCACGGCCGCTTCGACGGCGGCGGACTGGTCGCGCCACAGCTCGAGTGCGCCGAGGAACGAGATGCGCTCGAGCGCGTCGGCGGTGGATGCGGACGGGTACAGCTCGATCGCGCGGTGCGCCGCGAGCACGTCGGCCACGAGCTCCCCTCGCAGCTTCGCGTTCGCGCCGATGGTTTCGTAGACCGCCGCCGTGCGCGTGCGCGCGAACACGCGCAGGACCTCGAGCGCGAGCGGTTGCTCGGCGCGGTCGAGCAGGGTCGGGAGCGCGCGCTCCGCCGCCGCGTCGGCGCCCTCGAAGTCGCTCAACAACCAAAGGGCCCAGGCCAGGTGGGCGAGCCCGGCGTCGCCCGCGCGCTCGGCGTAGGTCTTCGCGTCCTGGAAGAAGAACAGCGGACTGCCGCCCCCAGCCAGGGTGGCGCGCCCGCAGCGCAGACAGGCCGCGGCGTACCAGGCGAGCAGTTCGGGGTCCTTCGGATCGCCGTCGAGCACGGCCTCGACCTGTTTCAGTGCGGCGATCGCGGGCTCGAGGTCCGCGGCCGATCCCGTCGTGTCGGACACCGCGGGCGCGACGGCGAGGCGCGCGGCCACGCGCTTCGGATCGACGACGCTCGAGGCCTCTCGTGCACCGGCGTGGGCGGCGAGCGCGCGCCTGGCCCACTCGCGGTCGAGGCCGCTGCCGTCGGGCACCGTCGCCTCCTCCCGCACCTCGGTGAACCGGCGCAGGCCGGCGAGGATCGCGCGGTGCGCCTCGCTGTCGGGCGCGTGGAGCGACAGCGCGCGCAGCACCAGGTCGCTCGTCACGGCACCGGGTCGCGCCGCCACCTGCGCGGCCCCTTCCGTCCGTACGCGGGCGTCGGGATCGAAGAGCGCGAGACGCACGAGTTCGGGGTGACACACGGCCCGCGCCGGCTCGAGCGCCGTGCGCACCAGCTGCAGGCGCCGCGTCACGTCGGCCTCGACGAAGTACGCCTCGAGATGGGCGCGGTGCGCGTGCTCGGGGCTCGCGAGCAACTCGTCGAGCGACAGGTCCTGCGCCGGTCGCGGACGCTCGTCCGCGCGCACGCCGTGCTTCGCGAGCGCGGCGTCGATCACGCCGAGGTCCTGGACCAGGTAGATGTCGAAGAGGATCGTCCCGTCGGGCGCGACGCCGACGTGCCGCGGCGCCGCGCGCGTGCCCGAGAAGTAGCGCGCGTACAGCGCCGGTTCGATGTCGATGTGCTCGCGGTCCACGAGGCGCCCGAAGCGTTCGTCGGCGAGGCGTCGACCGCGGTCGTCGTGATCGAAAGGCTGACGTCGGTCGGGCGACGCGAGGACGCACACGAAACCGTGCATGAGGTCGGCGAAAGCCGGATCGCGGTAGCGGTACCAGGCCAGTTCCTCGGAAGCGTTCTCGCCGTCCATGTTGACGCACACGAGCAGCGGCTTGCCCGTTCGCTCGACCAGCAGCAACGCGTCCGAGAGGTTGCGTTGGAAGGGCGCGAGCGGCGGCAGGAGACGTTGCTCCTCGACCGAACGCTCGAAGCGCGGGCGCGCTCCGACGGGATCGGGAGGCGGTGCGAGCTCCGCCGACGACAGCGTGCCGTCGCCGTCCGCATCGAGACCGACGACGAGGGCCTCGAGGTCGTCGGGCCGGATCGCGCCGTCCTTGTCCACGTCGAGCTCGGCCGCGAGCGTCAACAGGTACACGTCGGGCGAGAAGGCGTTGCGATCGGCGAACTCGAGCCGGCCCGCCGACGCGATCCAGGTCATGACGCAACTCGGGACCAGGTCGTCGGAGCCGGCGATGGTCGGCTGGGAGTCGACGAAGGCGCGCCACTCGTCGGCCGTGGTGATGCCGTCGCGCAGCGCCTCGTCACCACCTGTGCGGCCGTCCGCCAGGTGCAGGACGAGCTCCTGGACGAACGTCGCCTCGCCGTCGAACTCGCGCGCGCCGGTCTCGAACTCGGCCGCATCCACGTTCCCGTCGCCGTTCCGGTCCCAGCGCGCGCGGACGCCGTCGAGCTCGGCGCGAGCGACGCGACCGTTCCCGTCCACGTCGAGCAACGGACGCAGGAGCGCGGCCTGGACCTCGACGCGGTCGAAGCTGCCGCGCGAGTCGAGGCGCAGACCGGACGCGAAGCGGATCCACTCCGCCTGCGTCGTCCGACCGTCGCGGTCCGCGTCGGCCGCGTGCCCGACGAGCGCGGCCGTCGGCGACCACACCTGGGACGGCGCCGGCCCGGGCTGTTGGAGGAACGTGGCGAGGACGAGCGCGAGGACGGACGGGGCGTGCATGGGAGACGGGCGGGAGGAAGGGACGCGCGGAACCGCGTTCGGGGCGTCCGCGACCGACGACCGGACCGGAGCGCACACCCGGTCGCGGTGCTCGCCGACCGGCGGTGGCGGACCGAATGGACCAGTTGGACTAGTCGAAGTACTCGCGGTCGAGGTAGTCGAAGTAGATCGCGAGGAACTCCCCCACCTCGCGCTCCCAGCGCTCGCCGAACGTCATCCGCAGGACGTGCGCGACGATGCCGCGGCTCGCCGCACGCACCTGGGACTCGCCGGCACCGACGGACAGCGCGGCGTAGATGCCACCACCGGCGGTCGCGATGCGGCGGAAGGACTCCTCGGTGCGGCTCTCGACGCTGCCCTGGCCGACGCCGATGCACGAGATCACGAACGGACGCGGCGCGGCGGTGGACGTGCGCCCCGAACCAGTGCCGCGCTTCTTGGCCTCGAACCCGAGCGGCCGTTCACGGGCCTGGGTGGCGAGCGCTTCGGCCCGGGGCACGTTCGGCGGGTGCGGCGGCGCGTCGCCCATGATGATCACGAGCTTGTTGGTCTGGAGGCTCCAGCCGACCTCCTTGCGATCGAGCGCCACTTCGAGGCCGCGTTCCACCGCTTCGGGGATGTCGCCGCCACCTTCGGCCGCGAGGTTGCCGATGCGCTTGAAGACCTTCGAGTACTTGTTCGTCAGTTCGTCGAGGACCTTCGCCGCACCGGTCATGTCCTCCTCGTCGCGGTAGTAGACGGACGCGACGCGCAGATCGGGCGCGAAGCCGTTCAGGAGCCCCGTGACCTGTTCGGCGGCGCCGGCCGTGGCCGAGATCAACGGGCCCATCGAGCCGGTGGCGTCGATGCAGAAGCACAGTTCGAGTCCCGCCTCGCGCAGGTCCATCGCGCGGTCGAGCGCACCGCCCGAGACCGTGTTCTTCGGCGCGTTCGGATCGACCGGCGGCGCGACCCAGGGCGCGGGTTCGTAGGTCTCGCTCGCGTCGCGCCAGAACGAGCGCCACTTCGAGCGGTCGCCCGGGTCCACGTCCGCAGCCGGGAAGATGCGCCCGAGAACCGCTTCCGCGCGCGCCGCGAACTGGTCGTCGCGATCCTTCAGGCTCTCTTCGATCAGGACGGTGACGAGCTCGGGCGTCGCGTTGCAGGCCAGGCAGTCGTCCTGGGCGCGATGCAGGACCTCGAGCGCGAACGCGCGCACGCGCGGTTCCTTGCCTTCGAGCGCGCCGACGAAGATGGGCGCCGCCTGCGGGTGCCAGCTGACTCCCAGGGAGAGCAGCACCAGACACTGCATCGTCCAGTGCTCCGCGTGCCCGTAGCGCACCATCAGTCCGCGCGTCGCGAGCTCGTCGAGGATGCGCGGTCCCTCGTCCACCTCTTCGCCTTCCGCGTCCTTCTCGTCCCCGCCCGGATCGCCCTCCTGCCCGATCGTCGGCGCGCGTTCGAAGGTCGCGCTCGCGTCGAACTCCGGCTCCGCTCCAGGGCCCGCGCCCGAGAGGAACGGCAGAGTCAGGGCGGCGGTCGCGAGCAGGTGGGTCGTCGGGATCATCGTGGTCGAAGCGTCGTGGAGTGCGGCCCGGAGCGGCCACCCGAGCCTACCCAGCGGCACACCTCGGGTCACGACACCATGGAGTCGCGCCGGGTCACCCCCTCAGGGTCGGTCGACGCCGCGCAGGGGGAACAGGGTCGAGGGCTCGCGCGCGGCTTCGAAGACGCGCTCGAAGCGCGCGACCAGATCGGGGCGTTCGGGAGCCAGATCCGTGCTCTCCGCAGGATCGGCCGCCAGATCGAAGAGCGCGAGCTTCGGCGAATCGGATCCCAACCCGGTCCGGACCGCCTTGAGGTCGCCGACGCGCACGGCCTGCTGGCGACCGAGTTCCCAGTAGAGCGGCGTCCGGCGCTCGGACGGGGCCGCGCCGCGCAGCACCGGAACGAGCGACTCGCCGTCCAACTCGACGGTGCTCGGCAACGCGCGCCCGGCGAGTTCGAGCACGGTCGGCGCGAGGTCCTGGAAACCGCAGGGGAACTCGCTGGTGCTGCCCGGTTCGATCACGCCCGGCAGGCTCGCGACGAACGGAACGCGCACGCCGCCCTCGAACACGCTGCCCTTGAGTCCGCGCAGTCCGCCCGCGCTGTCGAAGAACTCCGCGTCGACGCCGCCCGCGTAGGTCGGCCCGTTGTCGCTGGTGAAGACGACCAGCGTGTGTTCCAACTCGCCCGTGCGCTCGAGCGCTTCGACCAGCCGGCCCACCTGCCGATCGAGGCGCGCGATCATCGCCGCGTAGGCCGCGCGCGGACGCGGGTGCGGGACGTAGCCTCCCTCGCCGAGGTACGGCGCGGTGTCCCAGTCGCGCGGGAACGCGTCGAGCTCCGTCGGCGGAACCTGCAGGGCGACGTGCGGGATCGGACTCGCGTAGACCAGGAAGAACGGCGCGTCCTCGTCCGCGGCCGTCTCGACGAACGCCACCGCCTCGTCGATGATGCGGTCCGGCGCGTAGGTCGTGCCGCAGTAGCGCTCGTAGTACTCGGACTCGGTCGAGAGCGGCGCGTCGAGCTTCTGGTGCTCGGCCAGGTAGGCGTTGCCGGCGAGCGGTTCGCGGTCGCGGTCGGACCACAGGTGCGTCGGATAGAAACCGTGCGCCTTGCGCTGGCACAGGATCCCGTAGAAGCGATCGAAGCCCTGGTCGAGCGGATGTCCCGTCGTGTCCGGTCCCCCCAGCCCCCACTTGCCGACGAAACCGGTGCGGTAGCCCGCGTCGTGCAGCTCGCGCGCCACCGTCCACTCGCCGGCCGGCAGCGGCGTCTGGCCCTCGAGCGCGTCGGGACCGAAACGCAGCCCACCGTTCTCGGTGTTGTTGCGGATCGTCGCGTGCCCGGTGTGCCGACCGGTCAGCAGCACGCAGCGCGAGGGCGCGCACACGGGCGAGCCGCTGTAGCCCTGGGTGAAGCGCACACCGCGCGCCGCGAGCGCGTCGATCGCGGGCGTCGGGATCCGCTCCTGCCCGTAGCAGCCGAGCTCGCCCCAGCCCAGGTCGTCGGCCAGCACCACGACCACGTTGGGACGTTGCGGCTCGGCGGGAGCGGCGAGATCGGCCGCCGACGGTGCGCGCCGCGTACCGCTGCAGCCCACGGCCACGAGGAGCGCGATCGCGGCGCAGACGGCGCGGGTCGGACGCGCGGCGGCGGACGGGGTGTTGGTCGACATGGGACCTGGTCGGTTCGAAGGTGGGCGGCGGCGCTCCCGTCGGAGTGACGAGCACGGTGTCGCGACGGATCGGTCCCACCGCTCGGTGCGACGGATCGACGGGGCCCGAGCCTGGTGAACGCATCCCCGCATCGCAAGGCGCGAGCGTCGGGCGCACGGCATCCGGCCCCTCGGCGTCGCACCCGGCGGTGGCGCCCCCGGCACCCGTTCGCCACACTGTGCGGGAACCCCCGACCGGTCCCGCAGGGGCCAGAGAGTGACCACCGATGAAGCTCAAGCACATCCTGCTCCCCACCGACCTCTCCGACGAGGCCCAACGCGCCTTCGGCCCCGTGGCCGAGCTGGCGCGCGACACCGGCGCGAAGGTCACCCTGATCCACGTGGTCCGGATCCTCGTCACGACGCCCCCCGGCGCGATGTTCGCCGGCCCGCTGACGATCGGTGATCCGCACCAGGAGAAGGAGGACGCGAACAAGGCGCTCGCCGAACAGGCCAAGGCCATGGGCGAGGGCGTGAAGGTCGAGACCGAGGTCCTGCTGGACGAGTCGGTCGGCCGCGCGATCGTCGAGTTCGCCGAGCAGAACGGCGTCGACGTCATCGCCGTGTCGACCCACGGACGCAGCGGCCTGCGGCGCGTGATCCTCGGCTCGGTGGCCGAGGACATCCTGCACCGCTCGCACCTGCCGGTCCTGGCCTTCCCGCCGGCCAAGTAGGCGATCGGTCGAGCGCGCCGCGGAAGGCGCGCTCGTGCCACTCAGGCCGCGGCGCGACCGGCGGCGTCGACGGCCTCGAACGTCCAACGGGCACGACGCGCGTACCACGCGTCGGCGGCGTGGTACTCCCCCGCCGCGCGCGCCGCCGCCCCGAGAGCGAGCAGGCGCGAACGATCCGCGGCCAGTTCGGCCAGGATCTGCGCTCCACGCGCCGCGTCGCTCCGCGGCAGGAGCACCGTCGCCCCTTCCGCGTCCGCGCGCTCGCGGGCGTAGGCGATGTCGGTCGCGACCAGCGGCAGTCCGGCCGCGTAGCCGTCGAAGATCATGCGCGGCGTGTCCTCGGCGGACGGCGTGAACAGGAGTCCGTCGTAGGCGCCCAGGCGCGCGATCAGTTCGGGGCCGTAGACCGCCGTGCCGAGGAAGCGCACGTGCTCGCCGAGACCGCGCTCGGCCACCAGAGCTTCGAGCCGCGCGCGTTCGGGTCCGTCGCCGACGAGGTCGTAGGTCACCGCCGCACCCGCGCGCACGGCGGCGGCCACCAGCTCGATCGCGGTGTGCAGTCCCTTGCGTTCGACGAAGCGGCCGCAGTAGACGAACCGCAGCGGCGCGCCCGAACCCGCGTGTTCGCGACGACGCTCGAGCACCGCCTCGCCGACCACGTGCTCCGACAGGTGCGACGTGTCGTGGAACTCGCGCACGTTGCGGCCGAACGGTCCGTAGCGCTGGACCAGGTCGCGGCCCTTGAGCAGGCTCAAGGTCGCGCGCGACACGCCGTCGCGCACCACGCGCTCGTAGAGGCTGCCGTAGATCGCCGCGCGCAGTCGGCGCAGTCGGTCGTCGCCCGCGAGTTCGCGCTCCTGCAGCACGATGTCCGTGTCCTGCACGAACACGGTCGGAACGCCCCACTCGGCCGCCAGTCGCCACGCGGTCGTCATGACCGGCTTGAACAGGTTGTCGGCGCCGCCGTGCACCACGTGCGCGCGCGACACGAGGCCCGCGGCCTGCTCGCGCCACGTGGCCCGTTCGCGCAGCCAGTACGCGCGCGCGCGGATGTCGGCCGCGATCGACGGCACGAGCTCGATGCCGTCGCGTTCGACGTCCAACTCCTCGAGCGCGGTCGAGCCCTCGAAGCGGTCGGCCGGCAGGCTGGGTGCGAGCACGCACAGCGGCCCGTAGCGACCCTCGAGCGAGTCGCGCAGCAGCTCGAGCGAGCGCTTCCAGTCGGTGGTGACGAGGCGACGCTCACCCTCGATCAGGATCGGGGCGCAGATGGGGATCAGGTACATGGGCCTCCCCTCGATCGGGAGACGGGCGCGCACCGATGGAGCCCAATCCGCCGTTCCTCGCCGCGCGGGGCCCCGAAAGGCCCGTCGCCCCGTCGCCGGAGCCGCTGCCGCGCCGCTCAGGGCGTGAACGAGGCCCAGACGGCCACGCTGGTGGCGTCGGTCTCGAATCCGCGCGCCGTGTAGTCGGCCACGGCGCCGCTCAGCTCGAGCTCGGGGATCGGGCGCCAGGTGAGGCCCACGTTCCACTCCGAGCCATAGTCCGCCCCACCGCGATCGGCGGCGAAGTCGTGCCAGGTGGCGGTCAGTTCGACCTGGTCGATGGTGTAGCTCGCACCGACGTAGCGGTCGACCAGGCCGTCGTCCGGCGTGACGACGAAGCGATCGATCCAGCCGTTGAAGTCGTTCGCGCTGGCGAGCGGTGTGATGAACGGTGCGTCGCCCGCGCCCGACGAGGCGCCGAGGCGTTCGACCCCCGTGCGCAGCGTGACGCGACCGGCGCGGCCCAGCACCACTTCCCAACCCAGCTCGAGCGCCGCGCGCGAAGCGTTGATGTCGCGTCCCGTGCCGTCGTCGCCGCGCTGGCGCGCCAGTTCGGCCCGGTAGTGCGCGAGGTGGCGCGGCGCGAGGTCCAGCTCGCCGGCGACGCGCACGCCCAGCGTCTTCGGGGCCGGCTCGCCCGTCTCGTCGAGGTCGATGTGGACCAGGAAGGCCGAGGCTTCGAGCGCGGCGCCGCGGCGATGGGTCACGTCGAACACGTGCGTGTTCATCGTCGACCGGCCGTTCGGCGCGTCGTCGCCGCTGGGCCGGTTGACCGCACCGAAGTAGGCGTACTCGAGATCGAGCAGGTCGAGCGCTCGCCCGCGCAGCACGGCGCCGTCGAACACCTGGTCGTTCTGGCGCCAGGGGTCGGGTCCGAGGAAGCGCCCGTCGTGCAGCGTGTAGCGCAGGCGGCCGACCTCGAGGCTCACACCGCTCGCGTCCTCGAAGCTCGCGAACACGCGGTTGAGCGTCGTGCCCTCGGGATCGAGCACGAGCGGACGATCCGTGAAGTCGTTGAGGCCGTCGTAGAAGCGCTCGGAGCCGACGACGGTCGTGTTCTCGAGCTCCGCGCCGAAACGCAGTCCGCGGAAGGACGCGGTTCGCAGTCCGAAAGCGGTGCGCACGGTCGAGGCGCGCGAACGCTCGGGGAAGGCCGCGTCGCGAAAGTCCTCGTGCCGCGCGCGGATCTCGAGCCAGACCTCGGCCCCGCGCGTGGCGTCGAGGAACTCCGCCAGGGGCCCGGAGGCGCGCGCGTCCTGGGCCGGCGCGGGCGCCGCGAGAACGGCGGACGCGAGGAGGCCGGACGCGACGGCGGCGAGCTGCCGGGGGATGCGGGAGGAGGGGGTCACGGCGGGGAGCGGTGGACGGCGGGCGCGGAGCGGGGCCCGGACACGACGCCACGGATCAAACCTAGCCCGCCCACGTGGCCCGGGACGGGGCGGAGGCGCGGCGCGGGTCGCCCACTCGACGGACGGAGCCCCGGGTGTGGACGCGGCGACGGGCCCTGGCCCACCCAGCGCGTCCGGCCGGCCAACGCGACGAGCCCGCGCTCACACCCGGGGTCCGGGTGCGAGCGCGGGCTCGCAGATGTGGTCGTCGGTGGCTCGCGCGCTCGGACCGGCCGCTCTGGCGGCGGAGCTGGCGCGGTCGCCGGGCCTCGAGCGCACGGGCCTCGAGCGCACGGGCCTCGAGGGGTGCGGGCCTCGAGCGGTACGGGCCTCGAGCGGTACGGGCCTCGAGCGGTACGGGCCTCGAGCGGTACGGGCGCGCCCGGGAAGGGCCCGCCGGAACGCTCGCCCGTCGCTCGCCCGCGGCCTAGAGGCCTAGAGGCCTAGAGCTTGCGCTCCTTGTGCGACGTGTGCTCGCGACAGAAGCGACAGAACTTCTTCTTCTCGAGCTTGTAGGCCGCCTTCTGGCGCTTGTGCGTCGTGTAGTTGCGGGAGCTGCACTTGGTGCAGACCAGCCAGATGTAGCGTTCCTTGATCTTCATGGCAGTGGTGGTCCTGGGCCCGGTTCGGGGCGAAGGGCCGAAGAGTGTACGGAGCGGCCAGGGCCGGCGCCAGCCCCCGAATCGCCCGGATCGGTCGCGAATCCGACGGGCCGGCCAAAGGGGGCTCCCCCACCTGGGCCCGGCCCCGGCTCAGCGCTGGAGCATCGCCAGCAGCTCGTGCCGGGTGCTCGCGTTGTCCCGGAAGGCGCCCAGCATGCGGCTGGTGACCGTGACCGAGTCGGGCTTGTGGATGCCGCGCGTGGTCATGCACTGGTGGCTGGCCTCGATGATGACGGCCACGCCCCGGGGCTGGAGCACGCGGTCGATCGTGTCGGCCACCTGGGCGGTCAGCTTCTCCTGGATCTGCAGGCGCTTGGCGTAGACCTCCACGACCCGCGCCAGCTTGCTGATCCCCACGACGCGCTTGTCGGGCAGGTAGGCCACGTGGGCGCGCCCGTTGATCGGGACCATGTGGTGCTCGCAGTGGCTCTCGAGGTTGATGTCGCGCACGAGCACGATCTCGTCGTAGCCCTCCACCTCCTCGAAGGTGGTCGAGAGCACGGCTTCGGGGTCGAGCTCGTAGCCGGCGAAGAACTCGCGGTAGGACTTGGCCACGCGGCGGGGCGTGTCGAGCAGCCCCTCGCGATCGGGGTCGTCGCCGGCCCAGCGCAACAGGACGCGGACCGCAGCTTCGGCCTCGGCCTGGGAGGGACGGGCGGCTTCGATGCGAGAACGTTCGGTGGAGGACACGGGCGCGGGCGCGGGGCGTTGGGGCGGAGTGACGGGCGCGGTGGAGGCCGGGCCATCACCATCGAGAGGGCGGTCGGTGGGCGTGGTCATGGCAGCCTGGTTCGCGGTGCGCCGGCGCCGTCCCGTGGAGGCCCCGGCGAACCCGACTCCCGGGTGCGGCTCGGAGAATAGCCCGCGACGGGTGGGCGGCGCGCGCGTGTGCTCGGGGAAGCGTGAAGAGCGCGAGGCGCCGCAGTGGGCCTCGACACCGGCGCCCCGTCTTCGCCTCCTCGGCGGGTCTGGACGCGGCGCGGCCCGTGTAAAGTCTTCGGGCTCCAATGTCGTTGCCCGCCGCCACCGCACTGCACACCGAACGCCTCGCGCGCCTCAAGCGGGTCACCGGCTGGGTGACGCTGCTGGTGGCCCTGCCGCTGGCCACCTTGGACGGCAACGGCTGGCTCGGCTCGACCGCGCCCGTGGATCCGGCGCTGGACGGCGTCCCCGCCCTGCTGGTGCCGTTCGTGCCCGGACCCTTCGGGACGCTGGCGCTGCTCGTGGCCTTCGCCCTGTGGCGGATGTTGGCCTGGCGGATCGCGGAGCTCGCGCGGCTGGCCGACGCACCCGCGACGCCCCGCCGCGGCGTTCCGTTCTTCGCGCTGCGCTTCGTGCCCACGGCGCTGCTCGTCGTGGTCGGCGTGCAGGTGCTGTTCGGCGTCGACATCGCGCGCTGGCTGGGCCAGTTGTTCGAGTTGGAACCGCTCGTCGGCGGTCGTCCCCTGTGGGCGGCTGCTCTCGCGGTGGACGTCGATTCCGTCGCGGCGCTCGAAGCGAGCACCAGGCCGTGGATCGGTGGCGTGAACGCGCTGCTCGCCGTGGCCTGCGCTCTGGTCGCGCTCTTCTTCGCGGCCGTCGACCCGACCGCCGCACCCGAGGCCAAGGGCTTCGCGGCCTGGGCGCGCGTCGGCACCTGGTACTGCGGTCTGGTCGCGGCGGTGCTGCTGGCGCCGACGCTGCTCGGCGCGGACGTGGCGGCCTCGGTCGACCTCGACTGGATCCCGTCGGCCCTCGGCGGTCTCGCGACGCTGCTGTGGATCGAGGTGGCGCTGCGCTCGCTCGCGACCTTCTGGGCACGCATCTACGACGGCGCCGCCCACCCCGGCGCGCGCGTCCTGACCGACGCCGTCGTGCCGCGCCTCCTGGGCTCGAGCTTCAACCCGGTCAAGAGCCTCTTCGACGTGGCGGCCGACGGCTTCGGCATCGACATCCGCGGCACCTACGCGCTGGTGTACATGCGCCGCGCGCTGCTGCCGATCGGCGCGCTGCTCGCGCTCGTGGCCTGGGTCGCCAGCGCGTTCCACGTGGTCCCGACCCGCGCGGTCGGCGTGCTCGAACGCTTCGGTGCGCGGCCCGAAGGCGTGCTCGAACCGGGACTGCACGTGCTGTTCCCGTGGCCGATCGATCGCGTGCACACGGTCGACGTCGGTCAGGTGCGCTCGATGCCGGTCGGCTACGAGCGAGCGATCGAAGGCGCGCCCATGCTGTGGACCGAGACCCACGCCCAGGGCGAGTACCGGCTGGTGCTCGGTGACGGCGAAGAGCTGCTCTCGATCAACGCGGTGTTGCACTGGCGCCCGTCCGACCCTCTGGCCTTCGTCTACACGGAGGCCGATCCCGAGGCGGCGCTGTCGGCCATCTGCTCGCGCGCGCTGTTCGAGCAGACCGTCGACCGCGACCTCGACGACGTCCTGGCCGGCAACCTCGAGCAACTCACGAGCGACTTCGAGACGGCGATCGCGACGGGCGTCGCCGAACGCGGCCTCGGCATCGAGATCGTCGACCTGGTCGTCCTCTCCCTGCATCCGCCGCGCGAAGTGGCCGCCGACTACCAGAGCGTGGTCAGCAACCAGATCGAGGGCGAACGCCTGGTGATCGAGGCCGAGTCCACCGCCACCGTCGACCTCCTGGAGGCCCAGGCCGACGCCTTCGCCATGGTGTCCGAGGCCCGCGCGGCCAAGGTCCAGCGCGTGGCGAGCGAAGTGGGCGAGATGGAGGCCTTCCGACTGGTGGCCGGCGCGCGCAGCGGCGATCTGGACACCGACGCGGCCCTCGAACTCGTGCTGTATCTCGACCGACTGGAACGCGCCCTCGCCGGCACGCCCTATTCCGTGTGGGACGCCCGCCTCGACGCGGACGGAGCCACCTGGTGGATCCTCGACCGATGAACGACCGCAACGACCACGCGCACGGGCATTCGCACGGGCATTCGCACGGGCACTCGCACGGGCACGGGCACACCCACGGCACCGTCCCCGACACGGGCCCGCGGCGCTTCCGGCTGCGACTGGTCGTGGGCGGAGCGACGGTGCTCCTGCTCGCGCTCTACAGCGCGGCCGTGTCGGTGCGCGAGCGCCACACGACGCTCGTCACGCGCTTCGGCAAGCTCGACCGCACGCTCGACGAGCCCGGTCTCAACTGGAAGCTGCCCTGGCCGCTCGAGGCCGAGATCGCGATCGATCGTCGCACGCACGTGCTCGAGTCGAGCCTCACCGAGACCCTCACCGGTGACCGGCGCAACGTCGCGCTGCAGACCTTCGTGGCCTGGCGCGTGGACGATCCCGAACTGTTCTTCCGCGCGGTCGGCAGCCCCGAGCGCGCGCGTGAGATCCTCGCCGCTCGGCTCTCGGCCGCGAAGACCGCAGTTCTGGCCAAGAACGATCTGGGGGCGCTCGTGTCGATCGACGACGACGCGTCGCGTTCGCGCGCGATCGAAGAACAGCTGCTCGCGAGCGTCGAGCAGATCGACGAGGGCACCGCGGACACCACGCGCACGATCTACGGCATCGCGATCGAGAGCCTCGGCATCAAGCGCGTGGCCTTCCCCGAGGCCAACATCGCCGCGGTCTTCGACCAGATGCGCGCGGACCGCAAACGCGAGGGCGACGCCATCCGCGCCGAGGGCGAGACCACGGCCGGTGAGATCAAGGAACGGACCAAGGTCGAGGTGCGCGAGATGCTGGCCGAGGCCGACAAGGAAGCGCGCGTCATCCGCGGTCAGGCCGAAGCGGAGATCGCGCGCGCGCTGATCGACGTCAAGGACCTCGACCCCGAGTTCTTCGCGTTCATGGTGAAGATGAACTCGCTCGAGAACCTCGTCACGAACAACACCGCGCTGTTCCTGCAGACCGGTCAGGTGCCGTTCGACCTGTTCAACGGCGGCCGTCCCGACGCGGAACTCGTCGGCGAGGGCGGGCTGGAGAACGGGCGCGCCGAGGATGCCGACTCGCCCTCTGACGGCGACGGGAACGACTGACGTGGCCGAGCTCCAGATCCGACGGGTCGGCGAGACCCAGCACCTGTTCCAACCGCTGCTCGCGAGCCTCAACTGGCTCGTGGCGCGCATCGGCTGGATCCTGGGCGGTCTGGCGCTCGTGTACCTCGCGTCGGGCATCACGTTCGTGCGCGAGAACGAAGTCGCGCTCGTGCAGCGCTTCGGCCGTCTGGTCGGCGACACGCCCGCGGAGCAGATCCAGCGTCCGGGGCTCTTGCTGGCGCTCCCCTTCCCCATCGACCGCGTCCAGCGCATCCCCGTGGACCTCGTGCGCCAGGTCGAGATCGACGACTTGGACGCGACGGACGCGATGCTGCGCGACGATCCCTACGGCCAGGAACAGGGCGACACGATCGACCCCGTGGCCGAAGGCTATCTCGTCACCGGCGACCGCGCGCTGATGCAGACGCGCCTCGTCGCGCGCTACCGCGTCAGTGATCCGATCGCCTGGGCGCTGGGCGCCGACGAGGCGACGCGGGAACGCCTCGTGCACGACTCGGTGCAGGCTGCGGCGACGACGATCTTCACGACCTACGGTGCGCTCGACCTGTTCGCCGGCCTGCGCTTCCTGCCGACGCAGATCCGCGACGTGGCGCAGGCGCGACTCGACGCGGTGAACAGCGGCATCGACCTGGCCGAAGTCTCGATCGGCACGATCAGTTTCCCGCGCCAGGTGAAGGCCGCCGTCGAGGACGTGCGCACGGCCGTCAACGTGGCGCGCGCGCGCATCACCCAGGCCGACGGCGAACGGCGCCGCGACCTCGAACTGTTCCGGCGCGAACTGGCCCAGATCCTGGCCGAACAGCGCGGCTACGCGCGCGAGGTCGTGGCCCGCGTCGAGGGCGCGATCGCGGCCTACGACGAGGTGCTGCCACAGTACCTGCTCGCACCGGAACTGGTGCGCGACCGGATGCTGCGTGCGGGTGTCGTCCGCATCCTGCGCGAGAGCGGCGCACGCATCTCCTTCGCCCCTCCGCCCGCGGACGGGCGCTACGCCGAGTTGCGCTTCACGCTGTCGCCGGATCGTCGCATCGACGCCGTCGACGACGCGGGCGACGCCGAGCACTGATCGAACGGCCGCGCCTCCACTCGCGCGGCACCACCACGATGTCCACCACCACGAAGGCCTGCGAGACCGTCGGAACGGGGCACGACCCGATCGAAGCGCCGCTGACGACGAGCGAGAAGCGGCGCATCGGCCGCCAGCTCGGCCCGCTGATGTTCGGCACCGGGTTGTTCGCCCTCGGCGCGCTGTACGCGTGGCTCGTTCCCGACCAGGCCGACGTCGCCGCGGTGCTGCAAGCGATCGGCGCCGTCACCGTCGGCCTGCCGATCTTCCGCGAGGCGCTCGAGGGCTTCCTCGCGCGCCCGACGCGCAACCTGACCGAGCAGTTGGTCGCGATCGCCGTGTTCGCGGCGCTCGTCACCGGGGAGTTCATGGTGGCGACGCTCGTGCCCTTGTTCCTCGAGCTCGGGCACCTGTTCGAGGAACGCTCGAGTCGCGGCGCGCGCGCGGCGATCGACGGCATCCTGGCCCTGCACGCGCGGCGCGCGCACCGGGTGCGGCCCGGCGCGGCGGACGGTGAAGAGCTGGAGGAAGTGGATCCCGAGCAGCTCGCGGTCGGCGACGTGGTCGTCGTGCGCCCGGGCGAAGTGATCCCCTGCGACGGCGAAGTGGTCGGCGGGCGCTCGAGCGTGGACTCCTCCCCCATCACGGGCGAGTCGCTCTACGACTCCGTGCAACCCGGCAGCCGCGTGTACTCGGGCACGATCAACCTCGACGGACTCCTGTCGGTGCGCGCGACGACGGTGGGCTCGGCGTCGGTCCTGGGCCGCGTCGTCGAACTGCTGCAGAGCGTCGAATCGAGCAAGACGCCCGTGCTGCGCCTGCTCGACCGCTTCTCGGGCAGCTACATCCCGCTCGTGCTGGCCGTGGCCGGCATCGTCCTGTTCGCGACCGGCGAGATGAACCGCGCGATCGCCGTGCTGATCGTGGCCTGTCCGTGCGGCCTCGTCCTCGCGGGCCCGGCGGCGATGGTCGCGTCGATGACGGCGGCCTCGCGCCTGCGGCTGTTGATCAAGAGCTCCGAGTTCATCGAGACCTCGGCCGACATCACGACCCTGGTCCTCGACAAGACCGGCACCGTGACGAGCGGGCGCCTCGCGGTCGACGCGCTCGTGCCGGTCGCCGGAGTCGAGAGCGAACGGCTGTTGGCCGCCGCCGGCACCTGTGGTCAGGCGTCCCTGCACCCGGTCAGCGTCGCCGCGGTCGCGGCCGCTCGCGCGCGCGGACTCGTTCTCGGCGGCGTGGACGAGACGCGCGAGATCCCGGGCTCGGGCGTCGAGGTGCGCGCCACCGGTGGCACGCGTCTGCGCCTGGGTCGGCGCACGTGGCTCGAAGCGGCGGGCGTGTCGTTCGAAGGCGCCGGCGCCGACGACGGTGGCCCGGGCGCCTGGGTCGCGGAGGGCGATCGCCTGCTCGGATTCGTCGCCCTGCGCGACACGCCGCGCAGCGAGGCCCGCTCCGCGCTCGACCTGGTGCGCCGCCTCGGCATCGAACGCATCGTGCTCCTCACGGGCGACCGCGAAGGCACGGCCAAGGTCGTGGCGGACGAACTGGGGTTCGACGACTACGTGGCCGAGGTGCTGCCCGAGCAGAAGCTCGACATCGTGCGCCAGGAACAGGCGCGCGCCCGCGGCAAGGTGATGATGGTCGGCGACGGCGTGAACGACGCGTTGGCCCTGTCGGGAGCGGACGTGGGCGTGGCGCTCGGCGCGCGCGTCAACGAGGTGGCCGTGGGCGGAGCCGACGTGGCGCTGATGTCCGGCGACCTCGGCCGCATCCCCCGCATGCTGCACCTCGCCGACCGCACGCGCGCGACGATCGTGTCGAACGCGCTGCTCGCCACCGGTTGGGGCGTGGCGATGGTCGCCCTGGCCTCACTGGGGATCCTGGCGCCTGCCGTGGCGGCCCTGCTCCACAACGGCGGCGTCCTGCTGGTGCTGGTGAACTCCGCACGGCTCGTGCGCCTGGGCGACGCGGTGGAGGAGACCGGTCCCTACCTCGCGCCGGCGGCCCTGGTGCCGTCCGCAGCGCCGGAAGCCGACGGCGCCGCCGCGGCCTGAGTTCGAGCGGTGCGCGCCGCCGGGGGAACGGGCGGCCCGTGAGCCGGACGGCCTGCGCGGTCCTGGGCCCCGCCGCGGCTCCTGGGCGGACGGAGGCCGCACACGGGTCGTAGTGGGACGTGTACGATTGGTCATGTCGTTCCGCGGGACCCCCCTGTGGAGCGGCAGGTTCCGGCCACCACCAACGGCCGGATCCCTTGCGCGGCCGCCCCCCCATCGGCGGCCGTCCCCACGCTCGCACTGCCCATGCGCGAGTAGGAACCACCCATCGGCCCACGCACCGCAGCGAGCGGTGCGCGCCCCGTCCGAACCATGATCCAGGCCAAACGGCGGATCGTCCTGTACCAACCGCAACAGGTCGACGCCTCCCTCGGGACCCTCTCGTCCGGCGACATGCTGCCGCTCGAGATGCTGCAGATCGCCGCGTGGCCGGACGCGGAGGGCTACGAAGTCGTCATCATCGACGGCTCGCTCTACGACCAGGACACGGCCCACCGGATGGTCGTCGAGGCCTGCGAGGGCGCCATGCTCTACGGCGTCACCGGTATCCTCGGCTTCATGGTCAAGGACGGTGCGCAGTGCAGCGCCCGCGTCCGCGCCGCCCACCCGAACATCAAGATCGTCGCGGGCGGTTGGTTCGCCTCCGTGCGGCCCGACCTGTTCCTCGCGACGGGTGTCTACGACGGTGTCGTGCGCGGCCAGGGCGAGATCGCCTTCCGCGACATCGTGCAGGCCACCGCCGCGGGTGAACCTTGGGACGACATCGGGAGCCTCGCCCTCTGGCGCGACGGCCAGGTGATCGAGAACCCGAAGAACCCCGTCGTCGGTTGGGACAAGCTGCCCGACGCGGCGTGGCACCTGCTCGATGTCGAGCCCTACCGCGAGCGCCAGATGCGCGCCGACAGCCACCGCCACGTGCTGCGGATGCCGACGCCGCCGGCGATGGGCTCGCGGAAGCCGTACTTCGGCATCACATTCTTCTCGAGCTTCGGCTGCCCGGAACCCTGCAAGTTCTGCTGTTCGCCGTTCGTGACCAGCCGCCGCTGGAAGGCCATGCCGGCCGAGCGGATGCTGGACCAGCTCCAGATGCTGAAGGAGCGCTGGAACTACGACGTGGTCCGCTTCCACGACGCCAACTTCGGCGTGATGGAGAAGCGCGTGAAGGAGTTCGCGCAGGGGCTGATCGACCGCAAACTCTCGATCTGGTGGAACTCGTTCATCGAGACCAACTCGATCCTGCTGTACAAGCCCGAGACGCTCGACCTGATGGCGGCGTCCGGCATGCACCTGGCCGAGATCGGCGCCGAGACCGGCACCGACGAATTCATGAAGGCGCAGATCGGCAAGCCGATCAAGGGCGACGACAACGTGCGCGCGACCTACGAGATGGACCGCCGCGGCATCGAGTGCTCGGTGACGTACATCATCGGCTACCCGAAGGAAGAGCCGGACAACATGCTCGCGACGCTCGAGCAGGCGCGCGAGGCCCAGGCCGCTGCGCCGCGCTCGTCCGTGACCGTCTGGCCCTACCGCCCCATCCCGGGCACGGAGATGTGGGACCAAGCGATCGAGCTGGGTTTCGAAGCGCCGCAGGAACTCGAGGAATGGGGCAGCCTCGGCGAGTACCACCTCCACGAGACCTGGCCGGGGCGCATCCCGCCCCACGTGGCCCAGGTGCGCAAGCTGTACTGCCACTACCAGACGCTGGCGCGCGGCCTCGTTCGTGCGAAGGACGGCCTGTGGGAGAAACTCGCGCGCTGGCGACTGCGCTCGGGCAACTACGCCATGGGCCGCCTCGAGACGAAGGCGTTCGCGCTGTGGCTCAAGCTGCACCGCCTCCTGTCGCCGCGCACCGAGGAGATCTCGCGCTCCTGGGTCGATCCTGGACACAAGACGGGCACGGGCGAGAACGCTGCGGCCAAGGGCATCGACCAGTCCGAGGTGATCTCGGAAGCGACCGCTGGCCGCGCGCGCGAGACCGTCGAGTCGGGACCGAAGTAGAGCCCGGCGCGGGGCAGCTCGGCCGCTGGAACGAAGCAGGCCCGGATCCGCGCGGATCCGGGCCTGCTCTCGTCGAGGTCGTCCGCCGGCTCGGCAGCTCGCGCGCTCAGCCCTCGGAGTCGGTCGCGCCGGCGGCCTCGCGCTCGAGCTCTTCCGCCGCCTGGCGCTCCATCTCGGCCTTCTGGTCCTCGGACAGGAGCCACAGGTCGTAGCGCTCGCGCAGAGCGATCTCGGAGAACGGTCCGCTCTCGTAGTACGCCATCAGCGCGTCCCGTTGGGCGGTGCCGCGGGCCTGGGCGAAGTCGCGGGGCCGGATGCGCGCGAAGTCCATCTCGCGCGAACCGGCGGAACGCACCAGGTACAGCGCGTCGATCTCGCCGAAGGGCTGGAGGACGGGCGACACCTCACCGGCTTCGAGCGCCATGAGCTGCGCGTTCGAACGGATGAGCGAGTGGACCGGATCGTTCCAGTTCGGGTCGTCGGCCTCGGTGGCGCGGACGTCGAGCCAGTCGCGCACGCCGACCTCGAAACCGGCGGCGGTGGCGGCGGCCTCGAACTCGGCCGCGTCCACGGTCGTCGCGGTCTGGGGCTCGGCCTCGTCGCCGGCCTCGTCGCTCGCGAGCAGTTCCGTGCGCAGCGACTCGAGCGCTTCGCGGGCCAGGTCGATGCGGCGCTCCTCGAAGTACGGCTCGAGCAGTTCGTCGCGCAGTTCGGCGACCGGCGGCAGGAACGGCTCGACGCGCTCGGTGAGGCGCACGATCGTCAGGCCGGTGGTGCCGACCACGACGCCGGGGCTGAGCTGACCGACTTCGGTCAGGCTCGAGATGCGGCCGGCGACCATGTTGTTCGACAGTCCGCCGAGCTCGCGCCATCCCTTCAGGTCGAGCGGCTCGTCGACGCGCACGAAGTCCAGACCCAGCTCGGCCGCCTCGGCCTCCAGATCGACCTCGACGGACGGGTCGGCCACGCGCACCGAGAGTTCGGCGTACCAGTCGCGCAGCGCGGCGAAAGCACGGGCGTCGCGGCGCGCGCGATCGATGACCTCTTCGAACGTCCAGTAGGTGTCGAAGTCCTCGTCGGTCGCGTCCGCGCCCTCTTCCGGCTGCGGGCGCTGGTAGATGACGAAGTAGTAGTTCGTGTAGAAGGCCTTGGCTTCGGCGTCGGCGTCCCAGTCGGCGGGACGCGGGTAGCGCTCCTCGAGCAGCGACGGCTCGCGGGGCGAGTCGGGGTCGACGATCAGACCCACCAGGTCACCGCGGAACGTCGCGGGCGTGCGGTACTGGGTCTGTTCGAACGCGCTGAGATCGTCGAGGAACGCCTGGAGCTCGTCGTCGGTGGGCTCCACCGCGCGCGCCGCTTCGGCGAAGTCGGCCAGGTTCGCCTTGGCCCACTCGAACTTGTACTCCTCGTGGACGGCGTGCCAGGACTCTTCGATGTCCGCGCGCTCGGGAACGGTCGCGGCCATCGCACCCAGTTCGACGTAGCGCCGGATCCGCAGGAGGCGCCGCAGCGTGTCCTCGAAGCCCTTCACGCCGCCGATGTTCGGGTACTGACGCAGCTGGGCGGTGTAGCGAGCGGAGCCGCCGAAGACGCGGTCGGCGATGACGCGGACGACCTCGACGAGCTCGTCGTCGCTGACCGCGATGCCGGCCGCCAGGGCCTGCTGGTCGGCCATGACGAGGCGCACGATGTCGGACTCCTCGAGGCGGTCCGGCTTGTTGAAGAAGCCCAGCTGAGGCAGCGCGCCCAGGGCGGTGGCGCCACCGAAGTCGAACGTGGTCTCGAACCGCGCGCGCGCGTCCTGGAACTCCGACCGCGTCATCTGGTGCGGACCGTCGACGGGGTCCGTCCAGGTCACCGCGACGGGGTTCTCCGCGCCGCCACCCTGGCCCGCGGTGGGCGGCAGGATGAAGATGACCGTCAGGAAGACCAGCAGGAGGATCATGAACGCGTACGTGAGCGGGCTCTTGCCCTTCGGCGTCTTCAGATCGTCCTCGAGGAAGTCCTTCTCGGACGGCTCGGCGTACTCGAGCTCCCCGTCCATCGCCTTGCCCTTGGCATGGGCGTCGGACTTCGGGGTGCGGGCGGGGCTGGACGTGTGCTTGCGCGACTTGCTCGACATCGGGAGCGGACGGGTCGTGGATCCGGGGATCCACCGCGCGAAAGGACCGAAAGTGGCGTGCGCGGCGGGGACCTTGGGGCGGAAGAGTGTAGCGCCGCCCGAGCCCGGGAGCACGCGCGGCGGCCCTCCCACGCGAACGGCCCGCACGCCTGGGCGTGCGGGCCGTCGGTGGTGCGAGTGCGGCGCCGGTCGGAGCGCCGGGCGCGGCGCTCAGTCGCGGGCCAGTTCGCCGTCGCGGGGCAGGTCGCCGAGGGTCGTCAGACCGAAGCGGTCGAGGAAGTCCTGGGTGGTTCCGTACAGGAGCGGCGAGCCCGGTTGATCGGCGCGGCCGGTGACCTTGACCAGGCCGCGGTCGACCAGGGTGCGCAGCATCGGACCGGCCTGGACGCCGCGGATGGCCTCGATCTCGGCTTTCGTGACCGGTTGGCGGTAGGCGATGATCGAGAGGGTCTCGAGGCCCGCCGGGCTGATCTTCTCGGAGCGGCGGGTCGAGTCCAGGCGCTGGACGACCTCGGCCATGGCGGGGTCGGTGAACAGGCGCCAGCCGCCGGCGAGCTCGCGCACGACGAAGGGCAGTCCCGCGGCTTCGAAGCGCTCACCCAGCGATGCGAGCACCGCGACGACGGTCTTGGGCCGCGCGCCACCCAGAAGTTCGCCGAGCCGGCGCGGCGAGAGGGCCTCGGGCGAGGCGAACAACAGGGCCGCCGCGGAGCGCACGGCCTCCTCGTGGTCGAACTCGACCCCGTCGTCCAGGCTCTCGTCGTCGCCGTCGTCGTCACTGGTTTCGGACGCGCTGGCGTCGCCGACTTCGGCGCTCGCGGCGGCCGCGGCGTCCTCGCCGCTCGAGTCGCTGTCGTCCTCGCCGGCGCCGTCCACGTCGGGGCCGCTCTCCTCGGGCGCACCGCAGAGGATGGCGACGAGTTCCGGATCGAGCGCGGGCTCCTGGGTGGGCGGCAACCAGCGCTCGCCCATGACCTCGGTGCGCACGCCGTCGAGCTCGGCCACGGCGACGCCGCCGGAGGACTCGAAGCCGTTCGGCTCGAAGCCGTGCTGCACATCGAGGACCTCGAGCCCCGCGTCGCGGGCGTGGTCCGAGGCCAGGGCGTCGTGGGGAGCGTTGGATTCGTGCTGCATGGGAGCGTGGTCGGTCACCGTTCGCGTGCCGCGGTGAGCGGGCACCCGTCGATGGTCCCCAAGGATCGCGGCGTTCGCGCGTGGCGGTCAAGGATCGCGCCGTGCAGCCTGTGCAGCGGCGGGAATCGAGCACGCGAGCGCGAACGCACCACGAACGCGTTCGCTCGCACGTTCGCACCCCCGTGGACGACTCGGCTCGACGTCGCCGCGACTCGCGCGTCAGCGCAGGTCTTCGTCGAGCAGCCCCGAG
This sequence comes from Rohdeia mirabilis, assembly GCA_007750655.1. Taxonomy (GTDB): domain Bacteria; phylum Planctomycetota; class UBA1135; order UBA1135; genus Rohdeia; species Rohdeia mirabilis. The sequence goes on along the minus strand of CP036290.1, from coordinate 1,298,361 downwards.
ATCGGGCTCAGATCGACGGGCGTGCGGCGTTCGGCCGCGACCTGCCACTGCAGGAACTCCTCGTCGCTGACCTGCGACTGGACGAGCGACGCGTCCACCGCGTCCCCCACCTCGGCCCACGAACCCGTGCGCGGTGCGCGCAACTCTTCGACGACGAACAGCAGTTGGACCCCGCGTTCGGGGTCGATCTCGACCGGCCCACCCAGTTCACCGATCTTCGTGCGGAAGGCCAGCCGTCCGAGTCGCGAGCGCTCGCTGCGCACCACGTAGGACACGAGTCCGCCGTTCGCCGCGGTCGGATCGAGACTGAGTTCGCGCGCCACGTCGGCGAAGTCGTCACCAGCTTCGTGACGCCGGCGCACCTCGGCGACGCGCTCGGCCCCGACGACGACGATGCGCACGCGAGCGGTCTCCTGGGACAGCGTCCAGGCGCGGACGACCCGCTCGGCCAGGAGCTCGCGGCGCGCTTCGGTCACCAGGCGGCGGCGGAACGCGCGCGGTTCGACGCCGAGTTCGTCGCGCAGGAAGTCGTTCAAGGACCCGCCCTCGAGCTGGGCCGTGAAGTCGTCCTCGTAGAGCCGCGCGCGGGCGTCGACCTCGGACTGCGCGATGGCGAGGCCGAGGCGTTCGGCGTCGATCTCGGCCAGGCGTTCACCGACCAGCAGATTGAGGTGGTAGTTGAGCAGCGCCGCATCGCGTTGGCGCAGGCTCGCGAGCACTTCGCTGGTGCGGACGGCGCGCCCGCCGACGATGGCGAGTTCGGGGTCCGTCGTCTCGGGCAACGCGTCGCGCGCGGCCACCGGTCGATCGGCCTCGAGTTGGACGCCGGTCTCGAGCGGCGGCGCGGGCGGGCGGTCGAAGCTCGCGCGCACGGGCTCGTCCGTGCTGGCACAGCTCGCACCGACGAGCGTCAGCGCGAGGACGGCGAGCGCTCGCCCCGTGAACGCGAACGCACGCGACGGCGCGCCGACCCGTGCCGACGCGCCGCCTCGAAGCGACACCGGTTCGGCGGTGCTCAACGGAACTTGACCCGCCGCTTGACGCCGACGCCACCGCACGCGGGATCGGGGATCAGGCGGCGCTGGGTTCCGCCGCCCGCGCCGGTACCGATGACCTCGAGGTAGCCGGTGCCGCCGCACTCGGAGTGCGGTTCGACGGTGGCGCGCAGGAACTCGAGGTCGCCGCTGAACTCCGCGTAGTAGGAAGTCAGCCACTGGGACCTGCCGGACACGTTCCACGACAGCCAGAACTCCGCGGGATCGACGGCCGCCTGGCCGGTGCTCGCACCACCGCTCTGACGACGGCGGCTCTCGAGGTACCCCTCGAGTCGATCCTGCAGCTCCTTGCGCTGCTGGTCGAGCGCGCTGAGCGGCGCCCCCGACTCGTCCTCGTCGTCGTCCGCGGGCTTGGCCGTCGCGCGCTCCTTGCCGAGCAGGAACGTGCCCGCCCCGAACGTCGCGCCGCGGGTCCGCGACCGCTCGCGCCGCGCGAACAGGTCGCGCACGTCGGCCGGCGACGCTTCGGGCCACAGCTTCTGCACGTCCTCGGTGACGCGCGCGAGGATCACCTGCCCGAGTTGCTCCTCGGCGAAGGCCTGCGCCTGCTCGTAGGTCATGTCCTTGGCGGCGTCGCGGATGGCGCGGCTCAACCAGTAGAACCAACGGTCGCGCACGAGGCGCAGAACGTCCTTCTCACGGTCGGACTTCACGCGCTGATTCAAACTCGCCCACTCCTCGAGCAGCGGACTGGCCGGCCAGGTGCTCACGAACACGTCGAGTTGCAGCACGGCCTCCGGGAACTGTCCCTGCCGACGCAGACGGTCGATGTGGTCCAACGCGTCGACCTGCGACTGGGCCTCGGCGCGGCGTTCGGCCAGACCGAGTTGCGTCTCGATCTGGGGGTCGTCGGCCCCGAGCGCGAGTGCCGCCTCGTAGTGCTCGACCGCCTTGACGAAGTCCAGGATGCGCTCGCAGTAGATCGCCAGCTCGAGGTTCGCATCGATCGCGGTCTGCCCGCTCCCGAGCAGGTCGAGCGCCAGGTCGCCGCGCTGCTTCTCGTAGAGCTCCTGCCGCGAGTAGACGTCGCGCGCCGGAACGCGGGTCGCGGTGATCGTGCCGGACACGCGCGAACGCGGCAGCACCAACAGACCCGTCTCGGACTTGACGTGCAGCGTGTCGTCCGTCGCGAGCTCGATCACACCGATCAGTTCGGTGCCGTCGACGAGCGGGATCACCGAAGCGTCGACGGTCAGCTCCTCGAGCTCGATCTCGACATAGCCGTAGCGGCGCTTCAGCTCGAGCTCCTGGGTCGGATCGAGGAAGGACCATGGCAGGGTCGCGACGCCGCCGTTGTCGAGGCGCTCGACGACGAACTGCTCGGGCGAGTGGTCGGAGATCTGCGCCCACAGGACGCGGCCGTCGCGCAGGCGCAGCATCTCGAGCGCCGCGAACCGCGCGGTCGAACCGCCCGGAACGAGCGTGTTGGCCACGGCCTCCTCGGCTTCCTGCAGCGTATCCTGGGGTCCGGCCGAGAAGCGCGCCTCGGTCGGCTGGATGAACAGCAGACCGGCGAGGGCTGCGACGGGGAGGACGAAGTCTCGAGTCTTCATGGTGACGGAAGGGTCAGGAGCCGTTCGTCTCGGGGCCTTCGGACGCATCCGCGACCGGGGCCTTCGACGTGGCTTCGATGGGTTCGATCCCGTACAGGTCGCGGCGCAGACGTTCGCTGAGCGAGACGGCGCCGGGCAGGAGGGTCGAGTGTTCGAGGCCGCGGTCGCGGCCCTGTTCGCTCCAGTGGATCGTGATGTCGACCCGGTACAGGGGCGGAAGTCCGGGGCCGGGCGGTTGGGCCGCCAACTGGGCGTTGGCGCTGAACGAGAGGCGCTCGAAGCCGGGCACGGGAGCGCGGTCGACCCGCACGGGTTCGAGCACGTTGCCGTCCTCGTCCAGCGGGAACAGCCGTTCGGAAACGTCGGCGACGACGTACTCGAGCGCGGCCGCGGCCTCGGCCCGTTGGCGTGCGGAGACACCGAGCGCCGCGGCCGAGGTGAAGATGCTGATGATCGCCGCCATCCCCATCGCGAGGATGCCCATGGCGAGCACCACTTCGAGGATGGTCAGACCGGCGCGCGGCGCACGCGGCGCGCGCTTCGAAGGAACGAGGAGCTTCACGACCTCCAGTCCTCCCGGAAGAGCGGAATGCGCACCTCGCGTTCGAAGCGGCGGCCGTACTGCAGCGGCGTCCCGACGCGGTGCGGGCGCGGCGCGGTGCCGCGTTGGGCGCGCTCGATGCGCGTGCGCGTCCCGGGCTGCGAGATCTTGACCCACTCCTCCCCCATGAGGACGAGCGTACCGGCGGGGGGCAGGAGCTGGGGGTCGCGCACCACCATCTCGATCGCTTCCGGGGTCAGCGGCTCGGCCAGGGCGGCGCGGCGCTTCGCGTCGGACGGTCCTTCGACCTCGAGCACGAGGCGCACGCGGCGCGGGAACAGCGGCTCGCCGCGGTAGGTGCCCTGGCCCATGTAGGGCGCGTTGAACGGGTGCAGAGCGGTGTCGAGACGACCGCCGCCGTGCGCGTCCCAGGCGCGCGCGGCGTCCTGCGGCGTGGTGCCGACGCGCCAGCCGCGATCGAGACGGGTGCCGCGCCCCGCGCACAACAGCTCGACCCACAGGATCCCGTCGTGCACCGGTTCGGCCGAACCGGTCGGCGGGAAGCCGTTCAGGAAGAAGTCGTCGTCGAACGCGCTCGGCCTCGAGGCGTCGTCGAGCAGGCGTTCGCCGCGCCACAGCACGACGTCGCCCGGCGCGCCCGGCATGCCTTCGGCCAGTTCGCCGGTCTCGAGCAGGCCTTCGATCTCGCTCGGCAGCACGCAGTACACCACTTCGAGCAGGGGCAGCTCGCCGCCGCGCAGTCGCGCCGTCGTCGGGTCGTTCGGGTCGATCTCGCGCTGACCGAGTCGGTTCATGTCGGCGGCCGTCGCGCGGCGCACGAAGCGCAGGCGCGGCAGCGGACGCGTGGCGATCAGGTCGCCGTCGGTGTCGAAGATCTCCCAGTCGATCAACAGGTCCCCGCGTTCGCCGCCGGCCAGTTGGTCCAACTCGTCGAGGATCTGCGAGGACAGGGTCGAGTGCGTGCCGATCGCGTAGCGCTGGGCCTCGGCGCGCCCCCACACCCGCATCGTCGAGTCGAGCAACTGCACGACCATCAACGACAACAGCGCGAACAGCCCGAGCGCGAGCACGAGCTCGATCAGCGTCAGACCGCGGCGCGCCGCGTGCCCGGAGGTCCAGCGACCGATCACCGCTCCCTCCGCGCGATGACGCGTCCCGGTGCGAAGTACAGCGCACCGAACATCAGCAGCGAAGGCGTCTGCTTCCAACCGGTGGCCAGGCCTTCGACGGGATCGAAGGCACCGGACATGTACTCCACGAACACGCGCCACTCGGCGCGGTCGATCTGGCGTCCCTGCGCGATCGGACCTTGACTTGGATCGGCCTCGTAGAAGACCTCGAGCGCCGGTTCGTCGTTCGGATCGGCGTCCCAGGGCACGCTCTCGTCGGTGCGCTGCAGGACGCCGAGGCGCACGCTGCCGTCCGGCACCGCGTCCTGCTCGAAGAAGATCCCGGTCAGGAACGCGTCGGGCTGGGAGAGCTGCAGCGTCAGGTGGGCGAGCTCGGGCAGGTCGGCGCGCGCCGAGAAGCGATCGGCGTAGCGCACGGGGAAGCGGATCACCGCCGTGCCCGCCGGATGCTCGTCCGGCAGGGTGCCGAAACGACCGCGGAAGGCCGGCTGGCCCTGGAAGTCGTTCCGACCCGGCTGGGACGAGGTGCGCGGCATGCCGAGGACGTTGCCGTCCTTGTAGGTGTAGCCCACCAGTTCGTCGCCGACGAGCACCGTGCCCACGTCGCCGAAGTCGTCGGCTCCCGTGCGGTTCCCGCCGCCACTTCCGTCGAGCTGCAGGAACTCGTCGTCCACGCGCAGGTTCGCGGTCAGCGTGCTGACGGACACGTGCGAGAGGAACACCACCGACTCCCACTCCGCGTGGGCCGACGCGTCGGTGCCGAGCAGGCCGCGGCCGTTCTCGGCCAACTGGAACTCGTTCGTCGTCGTGTCGTAGCTCTGGTACGCGAGGATCTCGCGCCCGATGCGCAGGAGGCCGCCGTCCTCGGGCAGACGGTCGAGCACCGACTGGTTGCCGAAGCCGACGATGCCCCAGGCCGAGCGCATGCCGTTCTGCACGGCGAGCGTCGTCTGCTCGTCGTCGATCTCGGCCGCGAGGATCAGATCGAAACCCAGCGGCGGCGTGCGGAACGGCGCGAATTGTCCGGTGTGGAACTCGATCTCGTCCACCACCGCGTCGAGGCGTTCGCCACCGTCGAGGGACGCGCCGATGGAGAGACCCGCCGCGAGCCTCGGCGCCTCGCCGGAGGGGAACTTCGTGATGCGGTTGCGCTCGCGCATGTCGCCGTACGCGAGCGGGTTCGCGTCGGGCAGGTACGGCAGTCCAACCTGACGGTCGAAGGCGACCAGTTGGACCTGGGTCCAGTTCTCGATGCCGTAGATCGGCGTCAGACGGTCGCCGAGGTCCGTCGCGAGCAAGCCCGGCTCGGCCTGCCACGAGGTCGTCAGCTGGGTCGGGAAGTCGCCGACGTTGTCGTACTGGAACGTGATCGGTCGCCACGCGCGGTGCACGACCACGGCCTGACCGGGATCGCCGGGCAGGTCCGAGACGAGGAAGACCGGATCGCCGCGCCCCATCCATCCGCGATCGGTGCTCTGCAGGCGCGGGTCGGCGACGCGCACGACCGGCAGCACGTCGGTGCCGTCGGGGTGCGCGTGGCTGAACGTGTCGAGCACGCCGCGGAACTGGAGCGCGTCCGACATGGCGCTCGTGAACGGCAGGTCCTCGAGCTCGTCCTCGCCGATGCGCGGGTCCCAGTAGGACAGCGGCGGAGCACCGGGGACGGTCGCGGTGAACGGGCCGACGAGGGGCTCGGGCAGGCTCGCGCTCGCGGGCGTTCGTGCGGTGCTCGCACCGACGACGGGCAGTTGGGACGCGTCGTCCTCGACGAAGCCGAAGCCTCCCGGCACGCCGCCGCTCGCTCCGCCGCTCGCTCCACCTCCGGGCACGCCACCGCCCCCGCCACTTCCGCCGGGCGTGCTGACCTCGCCATCGAAGTCCTGCCCGCGGGTCAGCGCCGTGTAGAGCGAGATGAAGGCCGAAGGCGCCGCGCGCACGAACTCACCGTTCAGGATGAAGTCGTAGCGGAACCACTCCGTGTTCTCCGCGCGGTCGGTGCGCGTGAGCTGGGCGAAGCGCGCCGTCTCCTCGCCGTTCACGACGTCGGTCGGGTCGAAGTTCGCACCGTAGAGCGGCTCCGCCTCGAGGAAGTCGATCTGGTTCGCGCCACAGGGCAGCGAGATCGGCACGACGACGATCTGCGCCGCGAGACTCTCGTTGAACGCGTCGGGATCGGCCAGGCGCCCGCCGTACTCGATCAGGTACGCGCGCGGCACCCCGACCTCGCCGATGATGGGATAGGTCCCTTCCAGCGACGGGATCGAGTTCGCGTCGACGCTCCAGTCGAGGCCGGTCAACGACGTGGCGCGCACGCCGCCGTAGCGGATCACCTGCAGTCCGAACAGCGGCGTCCCGAAGGGCGTCTGCGGACCGTCGACGGTCTCGCCCGGGTTGCCACCCGTCGGCGGCACGACGAACGAGGTCAGTCGCTGCATCACGAGCGCGTAGCCGCCGCTGCGACTGAAGCCGCGCATGGCTTCGCTCGCGGTCTGGTTCGAGTCGCACGCCGCGAGTTCGAGCGTCTCGGGCGGCGTCTCGCCCGCGTCGAAACCCAGCCCGATCGGGATCTCGAACGGCCCGGCCACGCCGCCGCCGCGCACGGTGAAGCTGATCTCCTCGCCGCGCGTTCCGTCGACGCCGACGACGCGCGCCACCGAGAACGGACCGATGTCGCCGTCGAGGACACCGCCGCCGGGAGGGATCTCGCTGGAGAGCAGCGAGCTGTACCCCCACAGCTGGACCTGCGTCCCGACGGGATAGGTGCCGGGCTTGGTGACGATCGAGCGGTTCACGAGCTCGAGCGCGCCCTGGGCCGAGCGGTACTCGAACAGCTCGCGCGCGAGTCGCCCGCCGTAGCCCGCGAGTTCGCCGTTCAGCTGGTGCACGGCCTCGAAGCTGTTCGGGCCGCTCTTCACCGCCTCGACGACCTCGTTGCCGATCAGGAGCGTGCAGGTGTCCGGGAAGTCCTCGGTCGACTCGACGGGGATCGTCGTGTCGTCCGAGCCGATCGCGCCGGTCAGGAACGTGCGACCGCGAACGGCGACGGACGTGGCGGACTGCGGTCGGCCGAAGCCCATCCCGTCGAGCCGCAGGGAGATGCCGTCCGGCCGGTTCGAGTGCATGTCCACCTCGAGGTGGCTCCACAGACCCGGAACCAGCGGCGATCCGGCCAGCGGCAGGCGCAGGCGCGCGCGCTCCTCGAACTCGGTGTCCGGGTGGTCGCCGACCGCGTCGAGCACCTCGACGATCAACTCGCCGTTCTCGAAGAAGGCGCGGTAGCGGTCGTTGTCGGGGCTGCCCGTGCCGGAGTCGAACAGGTGTCCGCTCGTCGTGTCGGTGGGCTTGACCCACAGCGACAGACCCGACGGTTGGAACACGCCGTTGCCGTCGGCCCAGCCCACCTGACCGGTCTCGGGAGCGTAGTCGAGGACCTGCTGGCCGAGATCGTGTCCTTCGAGATCGCCGCGCGAACGATCGAAGTGCACGACGCGACCCTGGCGCGGCCCCGCTTCGTCCGCGCGCTCGGTCCACGGGCGCACGAACCCGTCCGGTTCGTCGCTCGGGAAGATCGAGCGGGAGACCGGTGCTTCACCGCTCTCGGCGTCGATCGAGATCGCGAGCTGCGAGATGGAACGCGGCGGCGGCGAACCACCGAAGCGCAGGTCGGGAACGCTGACGGCCGCGGGGCCGGAGAGCCAACCGGGCGCCGCGCGATCGAGTCGAAGTTCCTCCTCGAAGTCGCTCTGACTGGCCCAGGCGTGGAGCAGCTCGCCGGGGGGCGCCACGAACTCGATCTGCTCGCGCGCGACGGAGAAACGCTCCTTCAGGCCCTGGACGTTCAGGCTCGCGCGCAGGTCGATCGAGAACACGTCGCGCGACGTGAACGCGAGCGGCATCGTCGAGAACGAGAGGTCCGAGTCGTTCGCGTTGCGCGCGTTCTTGTAGATCGCGATCACGTCGTTCAGGTCGAGGAAGGGCGCGATGTCGGCCGCCGCGCCCTGCCGCGCCTGTTCGTTCGACTGCCCCGGTTCGGCCTTCACGATGCCACCGGCGGGCAGCAGGAGTCGCTCGAGGAAGTCCTCGAAGCCCTCGAACGGGCGCTGCTCGATGATCGTGTCGGAGAGGCGCTCGGCCTCGCCGCGCGTGACGCGATCGTTGCGCCCCAGGAGCGCCAGGTTCTCGAACAGCGCGACCAGGACGTCGCGGCTGGCCGTGTTCACGTTGACCGGACGGCGCGACAGCACCTGGACCTGGGCCTGGCGCGGCGCGTAGTCGTTGCGCACCGGCTCCTCGAGAACGATGAACCCGCCGCGCACGAAGCCGCGCACGATGCCGAGTTCCTCGTTGCCGTCCGCGCCGACGATGCGCACGGTCGAACCGGGCGAGAACCAACGGGCGTCGGACACGCGCAGGCGACAGCTCGCGCGCCCGACCAGCAGGTTCTCGACGCGCACCGGGCTCTGCCAGCGCCGACTCGCGGCCACGTCGCCGTACAGCGTCGCGGTCCGGTCGAGCACGATCGCCATCTCGCGCAGCGGGTCGTACGCCAGCTCCGGGGTCGCGACCTCGTTCTGCGCGCTCAGCGGCGTGCGCTGTTCCGGCAGGAGTCGGCGCAGCTCCTCCCCCAGCTCGCCGAAGCCCATCGCGCGCGCCGCGCGCATCCCGCGCGTCTGGCGCCACTGGGCGAAGACCATCGCCTCCATCCCGAAGACCGGCGTGCCCGCGCCGTGCGTGCTGGCGGGGCGCGGACCGCAGCCGCCTTCGTCCTCGTTGTAGAAGAGCGCGCGCGTCAGGTCCGTGAACGTTCCACCGCGGCGGGTGTCGTAGGCGATGAACTCGCCACCCACGTACAGGTAGCCGGCTTCGGGGAAGCGATCGCCACCGGAGAGGCGCAGCTCTTCGTCGTCCGACGCGAGCGGCTGGGTCAGGTAGCCCGACAGGCCCAGGAGGTTGGCGAGCACCGAAGGCGGACAGCTGGCGAGATCGATGCGACCGGCCAGGTCCTCGACCGCGTGGTCCCACATGACGCCCTGCTCGTCGAGCGAGTCGTACAGCAGTTCGTCGAGCGGCCACGTCCCCGACAGCTCGTCGAGCGAGTCGAAGTCGCGATCGGGGTCGAGCGACGGGTGCGTGCCCGCGAGCACGAGGCGCGCGTGCACCGCTGCGTCGTCGAGCGCGAGCTGGGTGCGCGTGCGATCGACCAGGCGGGACGACGCGTCGTCGACCGAACTGGCGAGCCACAGGAACGGAGCGCACAGCGCGAACAGCGCCATGAGCGCGAGGAGCACCACGATGAGCGCGACGCCGCGGCGCGCTTCGCCCTGGGCACGCCGAGTGCCGTGGTCGTGGCCGAGACCGTGGGCCGTGCGGCCGATCGAACCCGTGGGCGACTGCATCTCGTGGATCCTCATTGCACGACTCCTAGGCGCCCGACGAAGACCGGTTCGTCCGGTTCGCTGGGAAGGACCAGCTCGAGCGGCAGACCACCGTGGATCAACACGTCGAGACTGCCGTCGGCGTCGAACTGGATGCGACGCGGCAGCTCGGCCGGCCACTCCGCGTTCTGCGACAGGGGCAGCGGCTCGGAGACGTCGACGCCGCGCAGCACGAGCGAGTCGATCGCGCCGGGGAACGGCACGGGTTCGCCACCGAGCACGAGCGGCTCGTCGATGCGGGGCAACGGACCCTGCACGTCGACGACGCCGGACAGGAAACCGTCGACGAACAGCCGCAGCTGCGCGCCGTCGTAGGCCAGGGTCAGGCGGATCCAGCGGCCCGCCTCGAGCGTCCCGGGCGGCAGCTTCAGGTCGACGCGGCCGGCCTGGAGCTCGCGGCCCGTGGAGTCCGAGTAGAGCGGCACGACGAAGCCCAACAGGCCGCCGCCCTCCACGACCTCGAGACCACAGATGCGCGTGCGCTTGCCGAGGCGGAAGACCGTGCCGCCCGAGGTGCTGTCGAGCCGCACCACGAGATCGATCGAGAAGCCGTCGCGCACGTCGTAGGCCGACTTGGTCTCGAGCGCGATCTCGGCGCGCGCGTCGCGCTCGCGCCCGGAGAAGTGCAGGGCCCGACCGACGAAGCCGTCGTCGATCTGGGTCGCACCCTTGACGGGCGACGCGGTCAGGCCATCGGTGCCGCGTCCGTCGGGCGACTCGAAGTGCCAGGTCCCGAGCGTGCGCATGCGGCGCACGACCAGGCTGGTGCGCTGGGTCTCGGGGTCGGTGACGACGTCGACGGCGGCCGGGTGGCGTTCGGCCAGGGCCGACGCACGGGCGCTGCGCAGGGCGCCGCGCAGGGCCTCGGCGTCGGCGCCGCGACCCAGGTCCATCGTGGACAGCGCTCCGATGCCCAACCCGAACACGATGCCGATGACGGTCATCACCATCAGCAGCTCGAGCAGGGTCAGGCCGCGGCGCGAGGCGGCGGTTCGGAGCGCTTGGGTCCTCATCGTTCGGACGGCTCCGTCACTTGGACGGGTAGTAGATGTCGTCCTCGGTCTCGAACGTGCCGTCGGGGCCGGCCGAGATCAGCTGGTACTTGGCGTGGTTGGCGTAGCGGCCCGTGGCCTCGTTGCGCCGCGCCGTCACGACGTTGGGGTTCTCGAGCCCCTCGTCGTCGTAGGCCAGGTAGCGGTGTTCGGTGCCGTAGTCCGAGTTCTGGATGTAGGCGATCGGGTTCTCCCAGGAGTCCACGAACTCGAGCAGCTGCGAGTTGGGCAGATCGCTGATCGCTCCGGCGCTGCGGTCGCCGTCCGTGTTGACCAGGTCGTCCGCCGACAGCTGGCCGCCGGCCTCCCAGTTGTTCGACCACAGGCTCAGCACGAGGCACTCGATCCCGACGTTCAGATCGTTGGGTGCCACCCCCCACTCGGGCAGGAACGAGGACGGCGGATAGGTGCCGCGCTCGCGCTCGAACGAGTCGATCGCCGTCGCGATCTGCGTCAGCCGCACCTCGGTGGCCTTGATCTCCGCCGTCTCCTGGGTGGAGAGCAGGTTCGGCACGAGGAACGCCACGAGGATCCCCAGCACCACCATGACGGCGAGCAGCTCGAGCAACGTGAAGCCGCCGCGTCGGACCGCGGCCGGGCGGGGTCGAATGGACATCGTGCGTGTGCTGTGGTTGGTCGCGTTCACTGGTTGCGCTTGGTGATCTCGACGTTGTCGAGTCGGACGTCCGCCTGACGACCGGTGTCGCCCTCGACGAAGACGCCCAGGACCAGGTTGTTGGCGCGGCCGAAGCCCGAGAAGCGCTCGTTCTCGATGACCGGCAGGCCGTCGATGAAGACGTTGAGCGTCGCGTCCGAGCCCTCGCCGTCGGTCTCGATGCGCAGGCGATGCCAGGTGTCGGGCGCGAAGGGCACGACCGACTCGGGCAGGTCCGTCCAGCCGCGCTCGGGGCGTCCGGACTGGTCGGCGAGCACCTGAGCCACACCGTCGCGGCTGCGCGCCACGTTGACGCGACCGAGCGTCTGACGCTCGTCGCGACCGCGGGCGTTCTCGCGCGCGACGAAGATGCCGGCCCGTCCGTTGGTCACGGCCGAGACCCACAGATCCGCCTCGAACGCGACGAAACGCGCCGAGGAGATCTCCTGGTAGTAGCGCACCTCACCCGACGAGTCGAACGTGCCTTCGAGGCGCAGGACGCCGTCGGCCAGGCGCGCGGTCGGGCCGGCGACCTCGTTCGCGAACCAGTTGTTCAGACCGACGGTCGAGTACTCGAAGCCGTCGATCCAGACCACCTTCGTCAGGTGCTCGGTGATGCGCTCGATCTGCTGACGCGCCCACTCGCGGCGGGGATCGTCGTCGCTCGCGGAGCGCAGTCGATCGTCCATCTGACGCAGGCGGATGACGGCTTCCTCGGCGTCACCGAGCAGGTACTCGCACCAGGCGCGCACGCCCATCGCGATCGCGTTCTCGGGATCGAGCTCGAGCGCGGTCTGCAGGGCGTCGCGCGCCTCGAGCACCGCACCGGACTGGATGTGGTTGATGCCGCGGCGCAGCCACAGGTCGGGCCGCACCTCGCGGGCGCGCTCCGCCAGTTGGATCGCCCGCTCGTAGTACAGCTCGGCCTCGTCGAAGCGCGAGCGCAGGGTCCCGAGCCAACCGAGCAGCGCCAGCGCGTCGCCCAGTTCGGCGTCCTGCTCCAGCGCGGCTCGCAGCGAGGCTTCGGCGCCCTCGTAGTCCTCGCTCTCGAGCAGCAGTCGACCGCGGTGCAACAGGCACCACACGTCGCCCGGTCGGGTCTCGAGGGCCAGTTCGGTCAGTTCGAGCGAGCGGCCCACGAGTCCGGCGTTCTCGGCCAGCCACGCCAGTCCGCGCAACGCGGCGACCTCGTGCAGAGGATCGGCGCGGCGCGCCAGTTGGAGGTCGCGCAGACCCGCTTCGAGGTTGCGCTCGGCGATGGCGGCCAGGCCGCGATTGACGAGGACCTCGAAACGCAGGTCCCGCGGACCGAACGCCGCGGCCGACGGATCGGCCGCCCACTCGGGCAGGTTGCTGTCGTCGATCTCGGCGCCGAGCAGTTCGCAGGCGATGAGACCCGCCATGCCGCGTTGGTCCTCGCCATCGGCGTTGAGCATGGCCGCGAACATCGGCGCCGCGTCGGTCACACGACCGGCGCCCAGCATCGCGGTGGCGTACAGGCCGCGCACGCGATCGCGCTGGCGCCGGACCCCGACGTCGGTGGGCAGGCGCTCGAACGCGCGCGCCAGATGTTCGATCGCCTCCGCGTAGCGGCCGGTGTCCACGAGCAGTTCACCCAGTGCCGCACTCGCGACCCAGGTACCGCGCTCGACGCGGACGGCTTCGCGCAGTCGCGCCTCGGCCGAGTCGTCCATCAGGAACGTGCGTTCGAGTCGCGCGAGCGCCACCAGCGGCTCGGGACGGAACCCGAACTTCTCGACGGCGCGCTCGGCCTCGGCGAAGGCGGCCTCGAAGTCGAAGGCCGCCTCGTGGACGCGCACGAGACCGAGGATCGGCTCGGGCTCCTCGGGGCGGAAGACGGCGACGCGCTCGTACAGTTCGCGCGCCATGTCGAGCGCCCCGTCGAACTCGTACTTGAGCTCGACGCAGCGTTCGGCCAACTCGATCATGTCGCGCCAGGTGGCGGGACTCGCGACCTCGGGCAGGTCGTGGAAGGCCTGACGAACCTCGTTCTCCGGCGTCTGCGCCAGCGAGAAGTCGCGCACGCGCGCGCGTTCGAACGTGACCGGCGGTTGGCCCGGGTAGCGGTCCTGCCCGCTCGACGCCACCACCTCGACGAACTGGATCGGCTCGTTGGCCCGCGCCTGGTCGCGCAGCCCGTAGGGATCCTCGTTGGCCATCCGCCCGTAGGTAGTGCCGAAGTCCGTCAGTTCCAGGACGTCGTAGAGCTGGCGGTACAGGGTCTCGAGCTGGCGCCGTTCCTCGGACTCGAGCTGGTCGGGATCGATGCCGTCGCCGATCTCCACGTCGGCGAAGTCGGAGTCCTCGTCGAGACCGCCGGGAACCGCGCCCTGGACGTCGAAGTCGTCGAACAGGTCGAAGCGCGTGCCGCGTTGGACGGCCGTGCGCAGGAGTCGACCGAAGGCCGAGGGCGCGAGCCCGGTGGCGGGCGGCGGCGCGAGCGCGAGCAGGTCGGGTAGCGGCGGCTCGACGAAGCCGAGCGGCGGCAGCGGACGGCTGTCGCGCGGCGGCGAGAACAACTCCTGGGTCAGCGGTTCCTCCGCGGCCTCCGCGAGCAAGGCGGGCGCGTCGTAGCGGACCAGTTCCTTGTCCACGCCGCGATCGGGGCGCTTCGACTTCTCGGGACCCTTCGAGCCCGAGACGTACATGCCGCCGACGATCAGGAGCGCGACGGCGAAGACGATCTGTTCCTGGCGCAGTTTCACAGCGAGTCCTCCTCGTCGTCGGTGATGCGGGCGTTCACGCGGGCGATGAGCACGCCGAGCTCGAGGACCACCAGTTCGGGGTCCTGACGGGAGCGTCGCATGATCACCTCGTCGAGCACGAGGCTCTGGGGGGCGGCTTCCTGGGTCGAGGCGATCAAGCGCTGCAGCGCGAGGTCGTCGCCGTGGATCTCGAACGCGATCCGCGAGCGCTCGATCGTGCCCGTTCCCTTGCGTCCGCGCAGGCCCGGGTCGAGGCGCACCTTGATCGAGTCGACCTTGGCCACGCGCACTTCGATGGCGGCGCGCACGACCCGCTCGATCACGTCGAGCGCGTCGAGGTAGCGCTCGATCTCGTCGGCGCGGGTCGGCGACTGCTCGGGCAGGCCGAGGGTCGGCTCGAGATCGACGTTGCGGCGGCTCGCGAGCGGCATCAGCTCCGCGCGCACGCGGCTCGCGACGTCGAGGTAGTGGTTCGTGTCGAGGTCGCTCGCGTCCGCGCTGCGGAACTCGGGCCGCGGGACGAACGCGACCTGAGAGCGCAGTGCTTCGATCGAAGCGACGAGCGCGTCGTGGTCCTCCTGCGCGAGGCTCCTCTCGTTCGCGCCGTAGTAGGGCTGCTTGAGCTTGCGCTCGGCCACGGCGACGTCGGAGTCGGCTGCGCGCTTCGCGTCACCGACCGTGGCGCCGATGACGCCCAGGCCGACGAGGAACACGACGAGGCCGATGCCCACCTGCGCCAGGAAGCGCTTGTTCTCCTGCCAGTACTCTTCGAGATCCATGTTTCGTTGTGGGCTCAGCCCCCGATCTCCTCGTCGGACTCGGTGACGTCGGGCTCGGGCAGGTCGGCGAAGGCCGTGACGGTCAGTTCGAACGTGCGGAACATCGACCCCATGCTCGCGAGGACCGCGTAGCCGGGCAGCGCGGCCTCGAGATCCTCGACGAAGCGCTGGAAGACGACGTTGTTGGGCTCGACGCCCTCTTCCGCCTCGCCCTCGATGAAGAGGACCGGCGCGGGTGCGGCCTTCGTGATGCCGAGTTCTTCCTCGGTCGTCACCTGGTTCGTGAGGCGGGTGATCGAGAAGCCGCGCGGCAGCAGCCCGTCGAGTGCCGTCAGCACAGCGTCGAGCTGGCGCCCGGCGCCCGCCACCGAACGCAGCTCGCGTCCGAGTTCGGCCAGCTCCGCGTTGCGCACGAGCAGCTTCTCGGCCGCCGCGTCGTCGCGCTCGAGACGCCGCACCTGACCGTTCAGAGTCGTCGCCCGCGACGCCGCCTGTTCGGCCTGGGTCGAGAGTGTCGTGTACCGCAGCCCGAGGAAGCCGACCGCCAACACGGCCGCCAGGATCAGGAACAACGTGCCGCGCGTGAACTCGCGCTTCTTGTGCACGGCCACCGGCAGGATGTCGATCCCGTAGGCGTCCGGATCGGAACCGGCGGTCGCGAGGCCCAGGGCCACGACGGAGGCCGAGCGGTGCTTCTCGAGCAGCGCCGCGTCCTTGGGATCGAGCTTGCCCGTGTCGACCACGGTGAAGGGGTCGAAGACCTCGACCTTCGTGCCCATCACGGAGGCCAGGTACTGCTCGAAGCCGCGCACGTGGGCGCCGTCGCCACAGACGAGCACACGGTCCAGGCGCAGGGTCTGCAGCCGGATCTGGCTCTTCGCGAACGAGACGGCCGTCTGCAAGAGACTCGCGATCTGACCGGCGGGTGCGCTGGCGGCGCGACTGGCGCGCTCGGCGTTCTGGTCGGCGAACGAGGCTCCGGGCGTCAGGTCCACCAGTTGGCGGCGCACCTTCGCGGCGCGCGCGAGGTCGATCCCGAGGCGGTCCGCGATCGCCTGCTCGATCAGGCGCGCGCCGCCGGAGAGGTTGCGCGCGAACAGGAGATCGGTTCCGCGCACCACGATCACGTCGACGTCGTGCGCTCCGATGTTCGCGACGAGCACCGTGTCGTCCAGGACCACACCGAAGCGCAGCCACGCGTTGTAGAGCGCGATCGAGTTGGGCGTGAAGGCGTCGAGCGTTCCACCGAGCGCACCCAACGACTCGTGCTGGTGCTCGAGCAGCGTCTCGCGCGCCATGGCGAGCAGCACGATGTCCTCGCCCTCGACCTCGGGAATCTCGGGCAGCACGTTGAAGTCGGCGGCGACGGCGTTCTCGGCCGCCCCCCCCACTTCCTCGACCTCGAAGCGCATCAGCTTCTTCAGCTGCCAGTCGGGTAGGCGCGGGACGCGCACGTAGCGCACGTTCACGTCCCGACCCGTCACACCGACGCGCGCGTCCTTGGGTGCGAAACTCGCCTCGGCGGCGTCCCAGGCCGCGTTCGTGTCGGCCACGTCGAGGGCCTGGTACGCGTAGTCGGTGACCGCAAAGGTGTTGCCCTTGACGGAGCCGCGGAGAAGGACGGCGGCCGATGCGTTGACGTCGACGCCTGTGACGGAGCGGGGCATGCGTAGAGGTTCGAGAGGGGTTCGCGGTGACGCGGTGGGCGTCGGTGCGCTGGGCGGTCGTGCGCGGGACGTCGAACGGGTGCGGCGCTCGTCTGCACGAGCTCCGCGACCGACTCAGCGGCCGTCGCTCCCGGGTGCGGCGTCGGAGGTCAGTCGCTCGACGAGCGGTTCCTGGCCGGTGCGATTCAGGAACTCCAGGATCGCGCTCGAGCGATCCGGTTCGGTCGCGTCGATGGCCTCGACCAGTGCGGTGCGTTCGCTCGCGATGCGCTCGAGCAGTTCGTTCGCACCCTCGCGCACGGGGTTGGTCGCACCGCTCGCCGCCGTGTAGCGGTCGCGCAGGTCGCGGGCGCGCGCGGCGCACTCGTCGTAGACGCCCGGGAGCGCGAAGAACGCGGCGCGGACCACGTCCTGGGTCAGAGCGTCCAGTTCCTGGCGGCCCTGGGTGGTCAGCGAACCGACCGTGGCCTCGGCCTCGTCGACGAGGTCGTCCTGGAAGCCGAAGCGCGACAGCACCTGCTCCCACCCGGCGAGCGCGTCGCCGAGTCGTCCTTCCTTGCCGGCGCGGCGTGTGGCGGCCGCGAGCGTGGCCGCTTCACCGCGCTCGGCGGTGAACGCGAGTTGGACGCCGACGCTCTCGAGCGCTCCGAGTTGGACGTCCACGAGGGCCCCGAACTCGTCGCGACGCCCGCGTACGGTCACGGGTGCGTCGAACTCGAAGCGCACGAGTTCGAGCCCGCGCCCCACGAGCAGTTGCGTCGCGTCCTCGACCTCGAACTCCGCCCCGAAGGCGCGGTAGTCGCCGCCCGCGACGACGGCGATGCGGCGCGCGACGTCACCGGTCGCGGCCGGAATCTCGAGGTGCAGGCGGCGTTCGGTCGCACCGCGCGCGGCGCCGAGGCGCAGCGCGATGCGCGGAGCACCATCGCTCGCTCGTTCCACGGCCAGCACGTGGCCGGCCGCATGTGCGCTGGCGTCGCGGGCGGCGCGCACGACGACGAGCGCGCGATCGCTGCGCGCGAGCACGACCGTTCCGGCGCTCGCCGCCGGTCCCGTGGTCGCGACCTCGAGTTCACCGACCTCGCCCGGTCCGGGCAGTTCGGCGCCGAGCACCACCGCTGCGTCGTCGATCGAAACGGTCGCGTTCCCGCCGGCCGCGAGCACGAGGCGCGCACCGGTGACACCGGTGGGGACCATCGCAGCCGTCGCGACCGAACCATCGGCACCGCGCCCGGGCGGCCCCCACAGCACGTTGCCGCGGCCGTCGACTCCGGCGTCGGTCTCGAACAGGATCCCGGCGCGGACCCAGCCGTCGCCCTCGACCGCGAAGTCCGCGGTCCCGGTCAACACCTGTCCAACGCGCACGCGCACGCGCTCGCTCATCTCGGCCGCCCAGTCGACCTGTCCGGCCTCGACCTCCGTCCCCGCTTCGCTGCCGAAGGAGCCGTAGAGACCGCTGCGTCCGCTGAGCGCGCCGCCGCGACCGCGCGACAGGACCGCCGGCGCTTCGCCGAACGACTCCCAGGCGGCCGCGGAGACGGGCTGTTCGAACGAGAAGTCCGCACCGAGGAGATTGCCTTCGATCGCGGGGACCGCGACGACCTGCTGGTCGTCCTCGTCGGATCCGCCGCCCTGTCCGAAGGCGAGCCAACCGCCGACACCGGCGCCGATGACGAGCACGGCGACGACCGCGAGGGTCACGGCCTTGGAGCCCTTCTGGCGTCGATCGAAAGCGTCGAGATCGGCCTCGATCGTGCCGTCGTCGTCGTCGAGTTCGAGCGCGGGCGCGACCGGCGCGGGTCGCGGCGCGCGCGCGGCCGGTGCCGACTGCGGTGCGGGTCGCGGCGCGGGCGCAGCAGCGGCGGACGGCATCGACGGCGCGGGTTCGGAGGCCGAACGCGCGGGCATCGACGGCGCGGCCGCGGGCACGTCGTCGGGTTCCTCGAGGCTGATCTCGTCGTCGTCCTCGAAGAACGGGGACGCGCTCGCGGGGGCGGGTGCACTCGACACTTCCTCCTCGACGACGCGCGCGCGCACGGAACCGAAGCTCAGCTCGTCGCCGGCGAGCAGCGACATGCGCTCGACCTTGCGACCGCCGACGCGCGTGCCGTTGGTGCTGCCGAGGTCCTCGACCCACAGATCGCCGTCCTCGACGGTCAGCTTCGCGTGGGCACCCGAGACGGAACCGTCGTCGAGCGCGACGTCGTTCGCAGGACGCCGGCCGATCGTGAGGCCCCCACCGGTGATGGGGAAGGACTCGCCCTCGTGGGAGCCCGACAGGAAGCGCAGCGCGAGGCGTTGGGACATGCGGGGGGGGTGCGGATCGAGAGGAGGACGGCGAACCCGAGTCGGCCGGGGCCGAGCGTCCGGGTGACGGCGACGGGGAGCCCGGTGCGGCGAAGGCTCGCTGCGCGGGTTCGTGCCGTCGCGACGACGAGGGATCGGTTCGCGTGGATGGGGAGGCCGCGCGGGCGCGAGCAGGGTCGGCGGTCGTGCTTCGCGGTCGAGCGACGACGGGGACCTGCGGCGGCGCGGCGCGCGGTGCACCTGTTCGTAGCCCTCGGGGACACCGTCGTTACGAACGGAGGGCCGAGGGCGCGGAACGGCGGGCCCAGGAGGGTAGCGGTCCGCCGGGGCGCCTGCACGCACGCACACCCCGCCGTTCACCACGGGGCGCGCTCCGTTCGCGCACCCTGGGAGCTACGCTGGCCCGCGTGCTGTTCATCGCTCCGCCCGCACGTCCACAGGTCGGCGCCCACGTGCCACTCGACGAGGACGAGTTCCACCACGCCGTGAAGGTCCTGCGCCTGCGCGAAGGCGCGCGCGTCCCCGCCCTGGACGGCGCCGGCGGTCGCTACGAATTGGCCGTCGAGCGCGTCGAACGCCGCAGCATCGAGCTCGTCCTCGGCGCCCTCCCGACCCACGAACCGGCGCCCGGCGAACCAGGGGCCCCCCTGCCCCGCATCGAGCTGGCCGTGGCCTGGCCGAAGGACGCTCGGGGCGAGGACATGCTGGGGCGACTGGTCCAGCACGGGGTCGCCCGCATCCGCCCGCTCCTGACCGAGCGCACCGGGGCCGAGCGCCGCGCCGGGCGCCGGGCGCGGCTCGAGCGGCTCATGAAGGAGCACCTGAAGCAGTGCGGGCGGGCCTGGCTGCCGGTCCTCGACGAGCCCGCCTCGCTCGAGGCCGTGCTCGCGGAGCTCGCGGACACCCTCCCCGCCCCTGCGATCCACCTCGACCCGCGAGCCGCGGGCTCGCTGGCCACCGCCCTGGCCGAAGACGAGGGTCAACCCTCTGCTGGACTCCTCGTCGGCCCCGAGGGCGGTTGGTCCCCGGCCGAGGAGGCCCTCCTCGAAGCCGCGGGCACCCGTTCGGCCCGCCTCGGACCCCACGTGCTGCGGATCGAGACCGCGGCGGAGGCCGCGGCGGCGTTCGCGGCGACGCTGCTGGCGCGCAGCTAGGGCAGGACGAACTAGGGCAGGACGAAGCAGTCCTGGGGCACGATCGGCACCGCGTACCACGGGACGCCGAGACCCCATCCGATCGGGATCGACGGACCACCGGGCAAGGCGCCGGTGAGCGCGAGGCGACCGCCCGCCGTCCAGGCCAGCGTCGGTCCGAGGTCGAAGCCGAACGGGACGAGCAACTCGCCGAACCCGGTCGGCACGTGCACGCGGGCGGCGAACTCGTCCGGACCGATGCGAAGGCCGACGCCCGCCCACCCGTCGGCGCGGACGGTGAGCCGATCGAAGTCGCCGTCGGTGGCGGCGACGCTCGCGAGCGTCGTCGACGAGAGTGTCGCGACGTCGGCGATCACCAGATCGTGCATGAGCGGACCGGCGAGATCGCGCTCGATCGTCATCAGGTAGCGCGAACCGTGGCGCTCGATCGAGCGCACCACCTCGGCCCCGGGAACGATGGGCGTCACCGTCGCCGCAGCGAGATCGACCACGGACATGCGGCCGCCGGATCCTGCGTCGTCGCG
This sequence comes from Rohdeia mirabilis, assembly GCA_007750655.1. Taxonomy (GTDB): domain Bacteria; phylum Planctomycetota; class UBA1135; order UBA1135; genus Rohdeia; species Rohdeia mirabilis. The sequence goes on along the minus strand of CP036290.1, from coordinate 1,277,762 downwards.
CACGAGCAGGCGCGGTTCACCGGGGATGCGATAGGCGCCGCGCGTGGGATCGATCGCGCCCTTCGTGAAGGGTTGGGCCGTGTCGCCCGACGTGAGCGTGATGTTCGTGATGACCGGTGCACCGCCACCGGCCGGCGTCTCGACGAGGTAGAAGTCGAGGCCTTCGACGCCACCGAGCAGCGGATCGGCTCGTTCCCCCACCGCGAGCACGATGGCGCGCTGGGACGCGATCGCGAACGCACCGGCGAGTCCCACTTCGTCGAGGGTGTCGACGAACTGCGGGTCGGCGGTGACGGTCTGCGGCGGCGACGGAACGGGTGCGACGCTGGCGGTCCAGGCGTCGCGCGCCAACGCGCCTTCGGTCCTCCAGACACACACGCTGCCGTCGGCCGACAGGGCCAGGTACGGCCCGTCCACGTCGCGCGGCAGGAATCCGGCGGGCGACAGGTGGCGCGGCGTGTCGTCCAGACGCAGCGCGGGGCCGGATGCGCGCAGCACGAACGGGTGCGACGCGGTCGGCGCGGCGCCCGCGATCGTGGCCGCGACCAGGCCGTCCTCGCTGAAGACGATCTCGCCGCCGAACCATGTGGGCGCGCCGGGCAGTGCCACCGGAACCGCACCGGCGCCGGGCGTGCGGTCGAAGCGCCGCGGACCGTCGGCAGCGACGACGACTCCCCAGTCGGCGCGCAGCCCGAGGCCGCTGCCCGCCACGTCGAGCGGCGGAACGCTGGCGGTCCTGTCGACGACCGCGCCGCTGACGAGATCGATCTCGAGCACGTCGCCACCGGCCTCGAAGCGGGTCGCGACGAGGATGCCGTCCGCCGCCGGTGCGACGGCGATGCGCGCGAGGAACGGGTCCGAGTCGCCGAGCACGCCGGTGCCCGGTCGCTCGACGAGCACGCGGGCGTCGCCGCTCGCGTCCACGTGGAAGAGCCCGAAGTCCGCACTCGTGCCCACGCCGGCGCGGCGGAAGCGGTAGATCGATCCCTGGCCGTCCGGGAGCTCGACGCGCGTCACCCCGGGGACGACCTCACGCTGCCGTGGGCGGCCGGACAGGAAGGTCTCGAGACGCGTCCGGCCGATCGCGTCGAGGCCGAGGAGCTGCACACCAGCGAGCCCGGCGACCGGAGCCGGCGGGAGCAGGGCGCTCTCGTCGAACACGACCACGTCGCCCACGCCTCCTTCGGGGCCCAGGAAGACGGTCAGGTCGGCGCGGGCCGTGGCGGCCAGCGCCGAGGCGACCAAGAGGGTCGCGGACACGAGAGAGGTACGGACGGGAGAAGACATGGCGGGCGAGGTCGGAGCGTCGGAGCGGGCGGCACGCGGCCGCGGTACGCCCCTTGCGTTCAAGAGCCATACCGTACCCCTGCTGACGCCGCTCCGTCGCCGCAGGTGCCCCAGCAGCCGCTGCGGACTTCCAGCGCGGCCCAATCTTGTCCAGAATCTGGATTGCCCTCCAAGATCTGGAGAGAAGACCCCGACCCGACCCTCGGACCGCCGTTCACCTCCCCTGCCCGCCTCGCCCCACCAATGGACCACCAACTCCCCACTGGCTACCGCCTGACTTCCGTGCTCGCCGCGCGCCCCGGCCTGCGCGTGGTCCGCGCCACGGGGCCCGCGGGCGAGGACGCCGTCCTGCGCCTCGAGGACGGGTCCGCGGACGAAGTGGCCCACGAACTGGCCGTCCTGGCGGCGGTCGACCACCCGGGGCTCGCGCGCGTGCTCGACTTCGGTCCGCTGTCCGGGGGCGGCTCGTTCGTGGCCCGCTCCCACGTGGACGGACGCCCTCTGGACGGCTGGGACGGCGTCGGCGACCCGGCCCGGGTCGGTCGAGCGGCCTTCGAGATCGCGGGCGCCCTCGCCCACCTGCACGGTGCGGGCTTCGTGCACGGCGACCTGAAGCCCTCGAACGTGGTGGTCCGGCCCGATGGCACCTGCGTGGTGGTCGACTACGGCCTGAGCGACCGCTCGGGGAGCGGCCGACCGACCGGAGGGACCCTGGTGGCGGTGGCTCCCGAGCGGTTGGCCGGAGCCCCGCTCGAACCGGCGGCGGACCTCTTCGCCCTGGGCGCCCTCATGGTGGAGGCTCTGGTCGGGCGACCGGATCCAGCGCGCTTCTACGCCGAGTTCCCCCGCCGCCCCTTCCTCGAGGCGGCGGGGATCGAGCCCGAGCGCCTGCCCGAGTGGTCGCGCGACCTCGTGGTGCGGCTGGTGGCCCGCGATCCCCGGGAGCGTCCGGAGTCGGCCCAGTCGGTGGCGCGCGAACTCGCCGCCCGACTCGGCCTCGCGGTCGCGGACGCGGCCTCGCCCGAGGCCACCGCCAGCCGCCTCGCCCCTCCTTCCGACCTGGGGCGCGAGGACGTGGTGCGTCAGGTCGTCGAGGTCCTGCTCCAGGGCGCGGCCGGCACTCCGGGTCGCCGCTCGATCGCCGTCGGACATCCGCGCGACGTGGAGCCGCTCGCGCGCCGCATCCGCCTGGCTGCCGCGCTCGCAGGGGTCGCGGCCGAGGACGAAGGCCTGCGGTCCGACGCCTGCGAACGGGACGCAGCGGATCTGGACCGTTGGGCGCGCGAACGAGCGCGAGCCGGCACGGCTCCACTGGTGATCCGCGTGGCCACGTACGACGCCTGGGACCTGCGGCGCGCACGAACGCTCGCGCGCGCCGCGAACCAAGCGGGTCGATCGGCCGTCGTCGTGGCGTTCGCGAACGATCCGTCGCCGGCGCACGGAGCCGCGCCCACTGTCGCGGAGACACCTTCTGCGACACCCGCGACGCACGCCGACGAAGAGGTCGGTGCGCTCGACGCTCGCGGCCCGCGGGCCGGTGCCCTGCGGGCGTTCCTCGCGCGGCGCCTCGAAGAGCACGACGGGGCGGCCGACGACGCTGCGCTGGACCGACTCGTGCGCGAACTCGTGGACCGTGCCGACGGTTCGCTCGAACGCGTGCGCGACGGGTTGCTCGAACTGGCGCGCGCTGGCGCTTTCGTCGACACGGGTCGCGCGCTGGCCTTGCGTCCGGGGCCGTTGCCGACGTCCGGCGCGCTCGGTGCCCCGACGCCGTTCGATCGCGAGGAAATGTCCACCGCGGACCGCGAACTGCTGGCAGCCACGGCCGCCGCGGGTGAAGCGACCTCCCGACGCGTCGCCGCTCTCACGCAGCGCAGCGAACGCGACGTGTCGCGCGCCCTCTTCGATCTCGAAGCCCGCGGCGCCGTCGAACGTCTGGGGCGCGACCGCTACCGCAGCCGTGTCCCGCTCGTCGACCTGTTCGCGGAGGGCGGCGCCGACGCGGCGCGAGCGCTCCTCGAACGGGGCGCGTGCGAACCGGCCTTGGTGCTCGACACGTTGCTCGACGCGAGCTTGGTCGAGTCGACCACCGGCGCGCTGCTCGAACGCATCGACGCAGGTGAACCCGAACTGGCGCTCGCGTGGCTCGACACGTTCGAACGCTGGAGCGACCTCCTCGATCCGCTCGGCGCGCATCGGCGCGCGGCACTCGGCGCACTGGCCTGGCTCGGCCTGAACCAACTGGAGCGCGCGGCGACGGCGCTCGCGCTCGCCGAGGACACGCGATCGACTGGCGTCGAACCTCGCGGCGAAGCGTTGCTCGAACGCGCGCGCGGTCGACTCGCTCAACGCCGGCAGGACCCCGAGCGCGCGCTCGAGCACTTCGCGCGCGCGGCCGAGATCGATCCGCAGGGTCGGGCCGAAGCCGAAGTGGCGACGCTGCACCTGCACTACGAGGCGGGCCGGCACGCGCTCGTGATCGAGCGCGCGACGGAGCTCGCGGACGAATCGAAGAACTGGCCCGCGCTGGAAGGAGTGAACCTGCGCTCGCTCGAGGCGCTCGCCCGATTCGCAACGGGCGACACGGAGCGGGCGGCGAAGGACCTCGACCGCCTCGAGCGCGAACTCGACGAAGCGACGCCGATGCGCGCGGCGGTGCTTCTCAACCTCGCGAACGTCGCGCGCCGCCGCCGGGGTGCCGAAGCCGCGGTGCCACTGCTCGAGGAAGCCGTGCGCATCCACGAGGCCTCGCGGCGCCCGGCGGCGGCCGCCCAGGTGCGAACGGCTCTGGGTGGTGCGCTCCGCGACCTCGGCCAGGTCGTGATGGCCGAGGACGTGCTGGAGCGCGCCCTCGAGGTGCGCGAACGACTCGGGGACGTGCGAGGCGCGGCGCTCACGCGTGGCACGTTGGGACTCGTCGCAGCCGAGCGCGGCCACCTGCGGCGGGCGCTCGAGTCGCTGCTGGCGGCCGAGCGCGATCTGCACGGCGTCGCCGCCCGACGCCACGGGCCCCTGCTGCGCGCGCGCGCGGCCGAGGTGCGGGCACGCCTCGGACACGCGGTCGATGCGCGCGAGTCGGAGGCCATTCTCGACCCGCGCGAGCTCTTGTACCTCGGACGCGCCGCGCACCTGGTCGGCGACGTCGAGACGGGGCGGGCGCGACTCGAACGCGGACAGGAACTCGCGACGCGGCTAGGACTGGCTCCCGTGTCCGAAGAGCTGCGTGTCGCGTCCATGTTGGCCGACGCAGCCGCGACAGGATCGGCGGTGCAGTTCCCCACGCCGACGACGGCGGACGACGCACCGCCCAGCGTCGACGCGGGAGCTGCTGCCATCGACACGTGGATCGCCGCGTGCATCGAGGGCGACGGACCGCTCGCTCCCGCGCGATCGGCCGCCGCAGCCGTGTTCGCGCAGGAACTCGTCAGCGTCGGCCGCGACGATCGCGCCGCGCGTCTGGCCCTGGCGTTGGTCAGGCGCGAACCGGAACACGCCCCTGAACTGCTCGAACTCGCGCGACGGGCCTTCGAGCGTTGCGCAGCGGGAACGACTCCGCGCGAAGCCCTGTCACTGCGACACAACCTCCTCGGCGTGCACGACCCGCGGCCGAGGGACCTGGACCGACTCGACCGCTCCGAAGAAGACCTCGAACCCGACGAAGACATGGAGATCCTGGCACTGCTCGAGATCAACCACCGCTTGGTGGATCAGGAGGACCGCACCGCGCTCCTCGGCGAGATCGTCGACCAAGCGTTGATCGTGACCGGAGCCGAGCGCGGCTTCCTCGTCCTGGAAGTGGACGGCCGCTTCGAGTTCGACACCGCCATCGACTCGGCGCGCGGCGACGTCCCGCGCCCCCAGATCGAAGTGTCCACCTCGGTCGTGCGTGCGGCCCTCGAACGCGGCGCCGTCGTGCGTGTCTCGAACGCGTCCGAAGAGCCGGGACTGAGCGCGGCGCCGAGCGTCGTCCAACTCGACCTACGGTCCGTGCTGTGCGCGCCGTTCGAGGTGGACAGGAACGTGCGCGGCGCCATCTACGTCGACCACAGGCTGCACGCCAGCGCGTTCGGACCGCGTAGCGAGCGCCTGCTCGGACTGCTCGCGGACCAGGCCGCACTGGCGATCCGTCAGCAGCGACGACTGGCCGAGATCAACGCTCTCAACGCTCAGCTCCAGGAGCGTGTGGCGCGTCAGGAGACCGACCTCGAGACCGCGCGGCGACGACTCCGCGACGCTGGACGTCCAGCGCCGGCCGGTGGACTGGTCGGCGACTCTCCGGCTCTCGAGCGCGTCCGTGCGACGATCGAACGAGTCGCGTCGAGCGAGTTGAGCGTGCTCGTGCAGGGTGCGAGCGGGACCGGCAAGGAGCTCGCTGCGCGCGCGCTGCACGACCTCTCCGAACGTCGGCGCGCGGCGTTCGTGAGCGAGAACTGCGCCTCCCTGCCCGAGTCGCTGATCGAGTCCGAGCTGTTCGGCTACGAGAAGGGCGCGTTCACCGGCGCCGAGAGGTCGCGGCCCGGCCTCTTCGAGCGCGCGAACGGCGGCACGCTGTTCCTCGACGAGATCGGCGAGATGCCGAAGGAGCTGCAGAGCAAGCTCCTGCGCACGCTGGAGACGCGCGAGATCCGCAGGCTGGGCGACGACCGTTCGCGCCCCATCGACGTGCGCCTCGTGACGGCGACGAATCGCGACCTCGAGGCCGAGGTGCGCGCGGGCCGCTTCCGCGAGGACCTCTACTACCGCATCGCTGGCATGCACGTCGAGATGCCGCGACTGGACGAACGCATCGAGGACGTGCCCCTGCTCGTGCACCACTTCCTCGCCGAACAAGAGCGCAAGGACGGCATCCGTCGAATCGTCGCACCGGGCGTCCTGGCGCGACTCGCGCGTCGGACCTGGCCCGGCAACGTGCGCGAACTGCGCAACGAGGTGATCCGGCTGTGCGTACTGTCGGGCGACGATCTCGTGGATCCCGAGTTGGTCTCCACGCCCGGACCGACGCTCGCCCCCAGCGGCGCGAGCGGTGAGGTCGGCGAGCTCGCGACGATCGCCGAGATCGAACGGCGCGCGATCCTCGACACGCTCGAACGCCTCGGCGGCGACAAGCGACGCGCGGCACAGGTGCTCGGCATCTCGGCCTCCAAGCTGTACGAGCGGTTGAAGCGCTGGCGCGAGGAGGACGACGAGCGCGGCGACGACTGATCGAGGCCGCGAGCGCGAGCGATCGTCCGGAATCGGGAGCGGGCTCTCCGAATCCTGGACGGAACGAGGTCGCGGAGGGCGTGAGGGGGTCGCGGACGGGTGGCACGGGCCTTGCGCAAGGGGGCTCGAACGCGGGGAACGACTCTCCGCGACACGAACACACCTCGGCCTTCCGATCCTTCGATCCACGCATCACTCGATCCGATGAACAGCACCACGCGCACGGCGGTCCTCACCGCTTCCATCTTCTCGCTCTTCCCGCTGGCCGCCCAGGCGCAGATCAGCTTCGACGCCCGCGGCGCCGTGCCGGCCGGCCCCGCCGCCCAGGACTCCGCCTTCGCCGATCTCGACGGCGACGGCATCGTCGACCTCGCGGTGACGGTCGACGCGCCGGACCGCATCGTGATCCTGCGCGGCGACGGCAACGGAGCCTTCACCTTCGCGGGTTCGATCCTGACGGGCGGTGGCTCGTCACCGCAGGCGCTCGTCGCCGCCGACCTCGACGGCGACGGTGACGCGGACCTCGCCGTCTCGCTCAAGAACAACAGCGCCGTCGCGAGCTACCGCAACGACGGCGGACTGAGCTTCGCGGCGCTGGGTTCGGTCGGCGTCGGCGACGAGCCCCGCCACATGGGTGTCGCCGACCTCGACGGCGATGGCGACCTGGACCTCGCCACCTCGAACCGCGACGGCAACTCGGTCACGGTGCTGCGCAACGCGGGCGCCGGGACCTTCACCGCCCAATCGGTCGCGGTGGGCGCGGACCCGCGTTCGCTCGCGTTCGCGGACCTCGACGGCGACGGCGACACGGACATCGCGGTCGCCTCGAGCGACGACCGCCGACTGGACCTTCTGACCAACACCGGCGGCACCTTCGCGCTGACTTCGAGCCTCTCGACCGGCGCCCAGTTCCGCCCCGACGGCCTGGTGGCGGGCGACGTGGATGGCGACGGCGACGTCGACCTCGTGGCCGCTGGCGACGCCAACAACGTCCCGCAGCTCCTCGTGTTCCAGCAGAACGCGGGTGTCTTCGGGCCCCAGTCGGTGTTCGCGGTCGGCGGCCAGAACCCGAGCTACTCGGTGGCCGGCGACTTCGACCTCGACGGCGACCTCGACGTGGCCGTGCTCTGCACCGACTCGAGCGTCGTGGCGTTGATGGCGAACGACGGCGCGGGCAACTTCGTGTCCGAGAGCACCCTTCCCGTCGGCTCGGACCCGCAGCACGTCGCGATCGGCGACCTCGACGGCAACGGTGGTGCCGACCTCGCCGTCACCGACGACCCGAGCGGCACCGTCTCGGTGTTCACGAACCAGGCGCGCTGCGGTGCCTTCGCCTACGGCCTCGGCCTGGGTGGCGCCACGACGGCCCAGATCGGATTGAGCGGTGTGCCGGCCCTCGGCAGCGAGGTGCAGTTCGTCATGAGCGGCTTCGCCGGCAACGCGGCGGCACTCTTCGCCTTCTCGGCCGCACCCGCGGAGCTGGGCGGCTTCCTGGGCGGCACGCTGCTCGTCGATCCGTCGTCCCTGGGCCCGATCTCGCTCGTGCAGGTCACCGGCGGCACCGGCTCGCTCGGCCTGCTCGTCCCGTCCGACCCGAGCTTCCTCGGACTCACGCTCTTCGCCCAGGGCGCGGCGTTCGACGGCGGCGGCCCGGAAGGCTGGACCCTGACCCACGGCCTCGAAGTGGTGACCTGCCCCTGAGACCGACCCAAGACCACCGATTCGGAATCCGGTGACCCCGAACGGGGGAGAGATCGCGCCGCGGAGTCCTGGCAAGGGGGCTTCGCGGCGCACTTCGTGGGGGGGGGCGTATTCGCCTCTGCCGCCGCGATCTTCGCGACCCCCAACAAGGAGGGGCCGGCACCCCCCAGGCACCGGCCCCATCACGTCCCAAACCCACAACAAGGAGGAGGAGGCTGGCGGGAAGACGCCGTTCGCTTCTCTCCTGACCGGGGTGAGGGGCAGGGCGGCTCGGACCGAACGTCGGGGCCGGGGAATCGTCGAGTCTTCGAAGGCGGCGCGTGCAAGGGACTGGGAACACGGGGCTTAGTCGGAGGGCCCGCCGTCCTCCGGACCGAAGCGTCCCCACCCCGACCAGGTCCGGCGCAGGGAGCGGAAGGCCGAACCGGCCACGACCAGGTGGTCGAGCAGAGGGATCCCCAGGAGGCGGCCCGAGCGCCCGAGACGGCGGGTCACGGCCAGGTCCTCGGCGCTGGGCTCGGGATCGCCGCTGGGGTGGTTGTGGGCGACCAGGACCGCGGCCGCCCCCTCGCGCACCGCCGGAGCGAACACCTCGCGCGGATGGACGAGCGAGGCGGTCAGCGTGCCCCGCCCGACCGGGACCAGGCGCTTCACCCGGTGCCGCCCGTCCAAGAGGAGCACGGCGAAACACTCCTGCCGCTCGCCCCGGAAGTGCGGGGCGAGCCAGTGCAGCGCGCGCACCGGACCGTCGATGGGCAGGCGCGCGGCCAGGTCGGAGCGCGCGCGCTCGGCCCGGCGCCCGAGCTCGAGCGCCGCGGCGAGTCGCAGACCGCGCCGCACCTCGCGTTCCTCCGATCCGCGCGCCCGTCGCGTGCGCCACTCCTCGCCCGTCCAACGGGACCAACTCCCGTCGCGCGGCAGGTCGACGACCCCTCCCGCCCCGCCGATCAGTTCGACGAGTTGCGCGTCGCTCAGGCACGCCACGCCATCGACCCCGGCCCGCCGCCAGAGCGTCGCGCGCGCGCCGTGTGGTTCGACACCGTGTGAGTCGAAACCGTGTGGTTCGAAACCGTGTGGTTCGAAACCGTGTGGTTCGACGCCTGTCGCTCCGCCTGCGTGGCTTCGGGCCGCACCTGCACCGGCACCGCCGTCGACGCTCGCCTGTGGTCCGCCCGCGTTCCTGCCGACGTCGAAGGCGCCGTGCGGCCCCTCGTCGCCCCCACCCGCTCCCGCCCCAGGCGCTGCGACCTCGCGCCCAGCACACCGTTCACCTTCCGTCGCAGCCTCGGCACCCGTCTCGCCGCTCCTTCCGTGCAGCGCCCCCGACGCCCCGGTCCCAGCTCGCGCCGCACGCTCCGCACCCCACTTCTCCTCCTCGCTCAGGATTCCGATCTCCACCCCCGATAGACGCGGGCCGCGCCCCAACGGTTGCGGATCGCGTGCGAGCAATCCGCAGCGCGCTGCCACCGCTTCGCGAGCGCCGCCTAGTCGCGGTCGAGTTCGTCGCCCAGATCGCCGAGCGCCGTGTCGAGCGAGAAGCCGACCAGTTCCTCGAAGCGCGCCCCCATGTCGGCACCGGTCGCGAGCGCGCCCAACAGCTCGCGCACCACGTACTCGCCGAAGGTGCGCACCAAGTAGTCGGTGAACACGAGCGCCTGCGCGTACGCGCGCCGGATCACCGCGGCGTCGGACAGTCCGGACAGCGTGCCCTCGAGCGCTGCGAGGGGCAGCAGGGCCTCGGACGTCAACGTGGCGCGCGCGCGTTCGAGGTCACGCGCACGGCTGGGCTCGAGCCACTGGGCCAAGCCCTCGTCGAGCCAGCCGGGCGGCCCGCCGTCGATCAGGTCGTGCAGGAAGGCGTGGGTCAGCTCGTGCCACAGCGTCGACGTCCAGCGCGCCTCGTCGCCGTCGAAGTCCTCGATCGGCACGCGGATCCGGCCGTCGTAGGCGCCGCCCGCCCAGTGTCCGAGTCCGGTGATGTCGCGGAACTGCTCGGGCGTGTAGAAGGCCACGCCGATGCGTTCGCCGCCGACCACGACCGGATCGTGTCCGAAGAACAGCCACAGTTCGCCGTAGGCACCTTCGAGCACGTCGATCGCGCGCTGGGCTCCGCCGGTCAGGAGCGCCGCGCGTTCGCCGTCGAACACGATCTCGAAGCGCTGGGACGAGTAGCTCGCGAAGGCCTCCTCCACGGCGCGCTCCTGACGCCACCGTTCGAGCAGCCGCGCGAGGTCGTCGCGCTCGGGATCGAGCTCGACCGCGCGGGCCAGGTCCTCGATCGCCAGCGCGTGCTCGCCCGCGTCCCAGACGGCGATCGCGCGCCGCGCCAGGGCCTCGGCCAGGTTGCTGCGCAGGACGCTCCAGTCCCCGGTTCCGTCGGGATCGGTCGCGAGGGCGGCTGCGAGCGCGCGTTCGAACAGGCCGATCGCGTCGTCCACGCGTTCGGCGCCGAGCGCGTCGACGCCGTCGTTGTTCAGGCGCACCCACTCGGCCGTGCCGTCGACGACCGTGGCGGGCGCCTCTTCGGGCACGCCGATCGCACGCCGCTGACTCGGCTCGAAGGACGTCGGGAGCGCGGGCGCGGGCTCGGGATCGAGCGGCGGAGCGTCGGGCTCGGCACGCAGCGTGAACCAGGTGGCGGCTCCGGCGAGTGCCGCGACGCCGACGATCGCGAACAGGGTCGCGGCGCTCTTCACGAGCGCTCCTCTTCCGCGTTGCCGGCGTCGCCCGCTCCGGCGTTCGCAACGCCCACGCCGCGCACGCGCAGCAGCTCGGGGAAGGACGCGTAGGTCGGCTCGTAGCCGTGGCGCGCCTCGATCGCGCGGATCTCCGCCAGGAACGCTTCGTGTTCGACCTCGAGCGCCGCACCAGGACCCGCGTCGCAGAAGTACGTGCGACAGCCGAGCGGGCGGCCCTCGCGCGCGGTGCACAGTCCGCCGACGTGGTACGGACAGCGCCCGGGCGCGGCGGGCGGCGGCGCGTCCGGCAACGCGTGCGCGGCGTAGTCGGCCTCGAGCGCGGTGGCGAACAGCAGGTGGTCGGCCTCTTCGAAGCGACAGCACACACCGCGCGCGAGACAGACGGCGCGACTGTTCCGAACGACCTGTTCCACCCGCTCGTAGAGAGCGCGCAACTCTTCGAAGGCAGCGGCGCGGGCCTCGGCCGACACTTCGGGACGGATACCGGGACAGATCGCGCGCGCGCGCTCGAACCCGTCGGCGTCGTCGAGCACGCTCTCCCAGTACGGAAAGGTCGCGCAGTGCCTCGGTCGAGCGGTGTAGACGGTGCAGTGGTTCTCGCCCGCGAGCAGCGCACAGCGTCCGTTGCCGCTCGCCGACGCGCCGCTCGCAGCCGCTTCCTCGCGCAACGACTCGCGCAGGGCGCCAGTGCGCGGATCGGTGACGGTGCGCACGAAGCGCTCGCGGAACGCGGCGACGTCGAGATCGAGCGCACGCGCCAACCGCGCGTCCTCGCCCGGCTCGAGCCACACGTGCCCGTCGCCGTGCGTGCAACAGTGTCCACAGCGATGGCAGTCGAAGCGGAAGGGACGCACGCCCGCGAGCCCCGGGTCCGACGCGCCGCTCTCGGTCGCTCGCAGCGTCACGGCCGACGCCGCCTGCGCGGACGCACGCGCCCCGCTGCACCGGCCAGAGGTCCGCTCGGGGGCGTGCCACCGCGCCAGTCGAGTCCACGGCTGCCCGCCACGAGGGCCTCGATGTCGCCCACGAGTGCGGGCCAGCTCTGGTAACGCTCGCCGGGATCCTTGCTCATCATCTTCTGCACCAAGTAGTGCAGGTGCGGCGACACGCCGCGGCGCTTCAGTTCCGGCGACTCGAGCGACTGGAGCACCTGCATCGCGAGCACCTCGCGGTCGTCGTCGGCCTCGAACGGCAGGCGACCGATCACGAGTTGGAAGAGCGAGACGCCGAGCGAGTACACGTCCGAGCGGATGTCCGCTCCCGCTCCCCCCACGGCCTGTTCCGGCGAGAGGTAGGCCACGGTTCCAGTGGCCACGTCGTCGCGACCGTCGGACCGCGCTTCGCCCGCGAGCGCCGCGAAGCCCAGGTCGATCAAGACCGCGCGACCGTCGGGGGCGAGCAGGACGTTGCCCGGCTTCACGTCGCGGTGGACGAGCCCCTGCGACTCGAGGTAGCCGAGCGCGCGCGCCACGTCGAGCACGAGGCCGAGCGCCTCGGCCTCCTCGAACACCCGACCGCGATCGAGTTCGTCCTGCAGGCTCGGTCCGTCGATCAGCTCGAGGCGCGTGAAGACGGTGGTCCCGGACTTGGCGGCGCCGTAGCAGCGCACGAGGCCGGGGTGGTCGAGCGACTCGAGCAACCGCGCCTCGCGCACGAAGGCCTTCGCGACGGCCGCGTCCCGGCGCGCCTCGGGCAGGAGGACCTTGAGCGCGATGTCGCGGCCGGCCTTGCGGTCGCGCGCGCGCCACACGTCGGCCGTCCCGCCGCGGCCGAGTCGCCCGCCGATGGTGAGGCCGGGGATCTGCGGAATCTCGCCACCGTTCGTCCGGCGCAGCTCGTCCACCCGTTCGGGCTCGAGGCCGGCCTCGGCGACGAGCAGGTCGTCCAGATCCTCGCCGGCGCGCGCACGAACGGCCAGATCGCGGGCGAGCGCCTCGGGAACGTGCCCACGGCGCGCCAGCTGCGCGAGGAAATCGAGGTCGTCCGCGGTATCCGCCATCGGCCCTCGATCCTATTCCAGCGCGCGCCGCCGGTCCCCCATCCGGTGTCCCGTATGCTCCCGGACCACCGGAGGTCTCCCTTTTCGTGATCCACACCACACGCACCGTCGCCGCATCCGCGTGCTTCGCCCTCTTCGCCGCCACCCCGTCGCTCGCGGCCTCGGCCGTCACCGCGACCCCCGTGCGGGCGGTCCAGGACGGCGCCCAGCAGCCAGCCGCCGAAGCGGCTCCCGCCGTCGAGGCGGCCGCGCCCCGTCGCGATCGCGTCGAGTCGGGCGAGGTCGCCGCCCAGATGGGTGACCACGTCGTGACCTGGGCCGAGCTCGACGAGGTGCTGCTCGCGCGACACGCCCTGGGCCCCATCGCCAACGAGGCGCTGCAGTTCCTCGCGCAGAGTGCGCTGATCGGACACCTCGGGAGCGCGGCCGGCATCGAGATCACCGATGCCGCGGTCGAGGCGCGCTTCGAGGAACTGGATCGACGGACGCTCGAGAGCGGCGTCGAGGACGGACTCGACGGGCACCTGCGACGCAGCAACGTGAAACGCGCCGACTTCCTCCGCGCCCTCGAGAACCAGCTGATGCTGGCCGAGCTGACGCGGCGCGCGCTGGGGCTCCCGAAGGACCGGTCCGTGCCCGACCACGACCAGCAGATCTGGCTCGACCAACAGCTGGCGCAGCGCCCGCTCGAGCGCATCGCGCGGCCGTGGACCGACGGAGTCGTCGCGCGCCTCGGCGAGGTCGAGATCCGCGCCGACGAGTTGGCCGTGCGTCTGCGCGACTCGCTGGGCCGCGACCGCGTGCGCGACGCGCTGTTCCAGATCATGCTGGCCGCGCGGGTCGAGGCGGAGTGCGCCGAGCTGCCCCGGTCGGCCGTGGACGCGGCGATCGGCCTCGAGATCCAGCGCCGTCGCGAGGAGACCGCTTCGAACCCCGCCTACCAGGGCGTGTCGTTCGACTCGCTGCTGAAGGCGCAAGGCATCGATCCCGAGCAGTACCACCACGACCCGGCCGTGCGCATCGCCGCCCTGTCGAACCTCGTGATCGACGTGCGCTACCCGGCCGACGTCCTCGAGGCGACCTACCGCGCCGACAAGCAGTGGTACGACGATCGCTTCGGCGAGTCCGTCCGCGCGTACGTGATCTTCGCCATCGCAGCGGAGAAGCCCGACGGGATCGTGCGCTTCACGCGCGAGACCGCACGCGAGCGACTCACGGAACTGCGCGCGACGCTGGACAGCGAGCCGTCCTTCGCCGCGACCGCCGGTCAGCTGCACCAGGACACCACGAACGGGATCGCGGCCACGGACCTGGGCCGCGTGCACCGCGCCGACACGCGCCTGGACACCGAGATCTGCGACGCCGTCTACGCGCTGCGCGAGAAGGGCGTCACCGGCGTCAGCGAACCGGTCGACATGTCGACGGGCGTCGCGCTCTTCTACCTCGGCGAGCACAGGCCGACGCCGGACTTCGCGGGGATGCGCGACGACGTGCACACCGAGCTGCGCCGCCGCTTCCTGGTCGACCTGGTGCCCGCCAACCGTCTGGTCACCTACCTCGATCCGAAGCCGCTGATCACCGAGGCCAGCGCGGACAACGCGGCGCGCGGGCGCTGACGCGAAGCGCGAGCGGCTCGCGTCCCGAGTCCCGCTCAGATGCACGAGGCGGCGCCCCCGGATGTCGGGGGCGCCGCCTCGTGGCGTCCGACGCGCACCTGAAGGGATCAGGTCCGCGCCGAACGGCATTGCACTCGGTTCACTCGACCACGAGGGTCGCCAGGTGCTTGGCGCGCTCGGCGCACTTCGTCCCGGCGTAGTCCTCGGCGAGCTTCTCGAGCTTCTTCGCCGTCTTCGAGTCGATGCCGTCGTCGAAGGCCTTCTTCAGCGTGCGCTGAAGGGTCTCGTCGGCCTCGATCTCGCGCTTCGTCTCCTCGGAGTCGAAGGTCTCGGTCAGGGTGGCGATCTGATCGGCGACCGCATCGACACCGCGAGCGGCATCGACGAAGGCCTCGAAGTTCGCCTTGGCGAGGACCGCTTCACCAGCGCCGAGCTGACGCTCGATCAACTGGAGTCGACGCTCCATCTTGAGGGTCAGCGAATCGATGAGCTGACGCGCGGCATCCACGTCGTCACCCTTCTCGATCGCCTTCTCGGCCACTTCGATCGCCTTCTGGTACTTGCCCTTGGCGAACTCCGCATAGGCCTTCTTGAGCGACTTGGGCGCGTCGTCGGGAGCATCGCCGCGGGCCTTCACCTGTTCGGCGATCAGGTCCTCGACCTTGCTCTTGTCCGCGACCGAGTAGCCCTTGCTGAGCACGGTTCCGTCGTTCCCGAGCAGCACGTAGTGCGGGATGCCGTCCATGCCGGCATTCATCGGACGTTCGGACGACCACATGGCCGGTCCTCCCATCCATCCCTTGTCCCACGTGAAGCGCTCGGTCTCGAGGTCACCTGTGTTCTGGCACTCGACCAGGATCACCTGCAAGTCGTCGCCGTACTCCTTGGCCAGTTCCACTGCCGACGGCACCGCCGTCGAAACGCAAGGGCCTCACCTGGTCCCCCAGAAGTCGATGAGGACCGGCTTGCCGCGCAGGTCGTCGAGCGAGCTGACGCCGCGCGCGTTGACCGGCGCGGCTCGGAACTGGTAGCTGGCGACAGCGCCGACCTGGATGCCGTCCTGGTTGCCCGAAGGCACGCGCGCGCTCGACAGAGTCAACGCACCGACCAGGACCGCTCCGGCGGCGACGCCGAGGGTGTGGATGGGTTTCATGTGGATCTTGGTTGGACGTCCGGCCCACGCGATGGATCGGGGGAGGCGCAACGAAGCTGCGGGCGTGGGGCGGAACCTCGTGATCGAGCCTACCTCCCCGGCCGCCCCGTGTGGCACGCGGGGTGGTCCTGGGGCCGTCCCTGCCTCAGACGACCCGCGGGGCGCGCCCCGAGGCGGCCTCGATGGCGGCCCGGCGCTCCTCGTAGCCCGCCCGCCCCATCAGGGCGTAGGCGGCGATCTTGCCGGCCTCGACGCCCGGCTGGTCGAAGGCGTCGACGCCGTAGTGCTCACCCATGATCGCGACCGAGACCTCGAGCATCTGGATCAGCTGGCCCAGCCCGTGGGCGTCCACCCGCTCGAGCGAGAGGGTCGCGTTCGGGCGCCCGGCCTCGGTCAGGGCGATGCGCGTGCCGTCGCGCTCGGCGTGGAACAGCTCGCCCATGTCGCGCCCGCCCAGGTAGGCGACGCCCTCGAGGTCGGCGAAGGCGTGCGGGATCTCGAGCGTGCGCTCGGGCCGTTCGACCGACAGCAGCGTGAACCACTTGTCGAACGGTCCTTCGACGTAGAGCTGGACCTGGCTGTGTTGATCGGTGACACCCACCGCGCGCACCGGCGTCGGTCCCGCGAAGACGTCGTTCCCGTCGCGGTCCGCGCGCTTGCCGATCGACTCGGCCAGGAGTTGCGCGTACCAGTCGGCGGCGAGGCGCAGGCGGTGGCTGTAGGCGAACGTGACCGCGATCGGCTTCTGCTTCGCGGTCTGCATCAGGTACTGGACCGCGGCGTGCACCTGGGCGGGGTTCTCGTCGAAGGCCTCGACGCGACAGCGCTGGTCCATGTACGCGGCACCGGCGAGCAGCTCACGCACGTCGATCCCGACCAGCGCGGCCGGCAACAACCCGACGGGCGAGAGCACCGAGAAGCGCCCCCCCACCCCGTCCGGAACGACGAAGCTGGCGTAGCCCTCGCGTTCGACGATCTCGCGCAGCACACCCTTGTGTTCGTCGGTCGTGACCACCAGGTGCTCGCGGTGGGCTTCCTCGCCGAGCGCCTTCACGAGCCGGTCGCGGAAGATCAGGAACTGCGACATGGTCTCGGCCGTGCCGCCCGACTTGCTGATCACGTTGACCAGCGTGCGCGCGGGATCGAGGCGCCCGAGCACGTCGGCGATCCAGTCGGGGTCGACGTTGTCGAGGACGAAGAGGCGCGGGATACCGCCCGTCGGCGCCAGGTCGTGCGTCGGTGCGTTGAGCGCGGCGTGCAGCGCGATCGTCCCCAGGGCCGAGCCGCCGATGCCGCACACGACCACGTTGTCGAAGCGCCCGCGGACGCTGGCCGCGAAGGACTCGATCGCGGACAGGACGTCGGCCTGGTACGGCAGGTCGAGCCAGCGCAGGTCGGCGTCGCGGCGGGCCTGCACGCGGGCCAAGGCCTGACGCGAGGGGCCGGTGATCGCGGCGAGTTCGGCCTCCGTCAGACCGTGCTTCGGGCCGACGGCGTCGGCGAGGACGTTGGTGAAGTCGAAACGCAGCGTGTTCACGTGGGGTACCGAGGGGGTTCTTGGGCGCGAGCAGTATCGGCACCTGCTCCGCGAGCCACAACGTGGGTCCACGCGCCGCGCCCCCCTGCGGGACGCCCGCATCGCTCGAACGGTGCGCGGGCGATGGTGGAGTTCGAGCGAGCGATCCGAGCGGGCTCCGAAATGCTCGAGGGGACCGCGGCTCGGCCGCGATCCCCTCGCTCGTCCCGCCGGGCGGGACCTGGATTGGCCGCTGTGGGCCGTCGTCGCTCAGTCGCGGTTGCCCATCACGATCGACAGCAGGTAGATCAGTTGGACGACCCCGGTGACGGCCGCCGCCACGTAGGTCAGCGCCGCGGCGCCGAGCACCTTGGAGACGCCCTGGGCCTCCTCGGCGGTGGACACGATGCCCGTGTGGGCGAGAACGGCCTTCGCCCGGTTCGACGCGTCGAACTCGACGGGCAGCGTGACGAGTTGGAAGAGCACGGTCAGCGCGAACAGGGCCACGCCGACCATCATCAACGGGCCGCCGATCCCGGCCGAGGCCGCGCCGCCGAGCAACGCGCCGATGATGAAGGGCAGCACCCAGATCTGCGATCCGATCTGGACCATCGGCACCATGGCGGAGCGGAAGCCGAGCCAGCGGTAGGCGCGCGCGTGCTGGATCGCGTGGCCGGCCTCGTGGGCCGCGACCGCGATCGACGACACCGAGCGTCCGTTGTAGACCTCGGGCGACAGGCGCAGGGCCTTGTGGCGCGGGTCGTAGTGGTCGGAGAGGAAGCCCTGGTGCTCCTCGATCGTGACGCCCTCGACGCCGGCCGCTCGACACACGGCGCGCGCCGCCTGGGCCCCGGTCATCTGGGACCGCACCCCCACCTGGCTGTAGCGGTGGAACGCGGACTTCACGCGCCCCTGGGCCAAGAGGCCGAGGCCGAGGCCGCCGAGGGTGATCAGAATCCAGACAGGATCGAGTCCGAAGAACATCGTTGAGGTCCCAGGTTCGCTGGTTGATGAGGTGTGCCGATCGAGGCGTGGTGCGACGCGGGGTCTTGGAGAGTCGCCCGGCCCGTTGGAATCTGGTCCCCGCCGGAGCAGGAACCCACTCGGTCACCGACTCGCGCGCTGGTCGTCGGCCCCCTGCGGCGCTGGGCGGAGACGATCAGAGCCATGGGACGGAGCGCGGGCGGATTCGAGGCCTCGACCGTCGCTTCTCGCTCCGGTGCGCTCGGGTACGGGCCCCGCCGCGGGCGGCTCAGGATACCCGTCGCGAGCGCCCGGCCCCAGACCCGAGCAGCGTGCGAATCGCGTGCACGAGCCGTCCTGCGTCCACCGGCTTGGCCAGGTACTCGTCGCACCCGGCCTCGATGCACTCCTCGCGAGCGCCCTGCATGGCGTGCGCGGTCAAGGCGATGATCGGCAGGTCGCAGGCCCGGCTCCGCAGGACGCGCGTGGCCTCGTAGCCGTCCAGCTCCGGCATCTGCATGTCCATCAGAACCACGTCGAACGGCGGGTCCGCCGCCTCCACCTCGGCGACGGCTCCGCGCCCGTTCTCGGCGAGCACGACGTCGGCGCCAGCGCGCTCGAGCACCAGACCGAGCAACCTCCGATTGTCGGCGCCGTCGTCCGCGAGGAGCACACGGAGGCCGTCCAGGGGCGCCGCCGGGAGTGCAGCCCGAATCGAGTCGACATCTCGGGCCGGCGCGAGCGAGGGCGCCCGGTCCTGCGGTCCGTCGAGGGCCTCGAGAACGGGCAGGACCAGGTGGAACGTGGTCCCGACACCAGGCCGGGACGTCGCGGTCAGACCTCCGTTCAGGACCTCGGCGAGCCGGCGCGAGATGCTGAGTCCCAACCCCGTACCGTCGAAGCGACGCGACGAGGAACCATCCGCCTGCACGAAGGGCTCGAAGATGGTCTTGGCCTGCTCCGGAGACATTCCGATCCCGCTGTCCTCGACCTCGATCACGAGCTTCCGGACGCCGGCTTCGGTCACGTCCTCGATCCGCAGCTCGACCCAGCCGTCGCTCGTGAACTTGATCGCGTTATGGATGACGTTCGTGAGGATCTGCCGCAAGCGCACCACGTCGGTCCGCAGTCGGAGATCCGGCCAACCTTCGGCCTGCACTCTGAACTCGAGACCCTTCTCCTCGGCGCGGCTGCGGAAGGTCCGCACCACCTCTTCGGCGAAGCCTGCGATGTCCACGTCCTCGAGGTGGACGTCGAACTTCCCCGCATCGATCTTCGACAGATCGAGCACCGTGTTGATGATGTCGAGCAGGTGGTCGCCGTTGCGACGCATGGTCGCCAGGAACTCGGCACGCTGCGCTTCCGACGTCGCCGGGCTCTCGACGAGGTCGGCGAAGCCGAGGATCGCGGTCATCGGAGTCCGAATCTCGTGACTGACGTTCGCGAGGAACTCTCCGCGGGCGCGGTTGGCCGCGATCGCCGCGTCGCGAGCTTCGAAGAGTCGCTGCTCGTGCTCGATCTGAGCGTCGATCGTCTCCACCTGGATCACCATCCCGCCCACGGTCCCGTCCTCCTGGAACCAGGGCTGCATGGCCCAACGCACGTTCCAGGTCGACCCGTCGATCCCGTGTCGGCGGGCACGCGCCTTCGACAGCGACTCGCCCGTCAGGACGCGACCCATGAGCCCCTTCCAGTCGTCGGTGAGATCGTCGAAGACCTCCTCGAAGCGGCGCCCCTCGAGGTCGTGGATGCCGTAGCGCGAACGGTAGCCGCGGCTCGCGGTCATGAAGCACAGATCGCGATCGAGCATCGCGATCGCGGCCGAAGTGTTCTCGACGAAGAGGCGCAGACGCTGCTCGGCCTGCTCCAACCGCTCGGCCCGCCGCCGCGTCGGGTCCACGTCGACGTGATAGCCGACCATGCGCGTGGCGCGCCCGTCCTCGGCGCGCTCCACGATGCGGCCGAAGCTCCGGATCCACTTGAAGCGTCCGTCCGCGCAGCGCAATCGAAACTCGATGTCGTACTCCTCGACCTCGCCCGCCTGGACCTGCTGGACCGCATCGAACGTCCGCTGCTGGTCGTCGGGGTGCAGGATGTCGACGAAGTGCTGATAGCCGAGCTCGTCGCCCCGGGCCTCGTAACCGAGCATCTGGAAGTAGCGGCCTGCGGTGCGGATCCGGTCCTCGAGGATGCGCCAGTCCCACAGTCCGGCGCCGGTCGCATCGAGTGCGACCTGCAGCCTGTCCGCCTCCTCCACCGCCTCGGTGACGTCTCGCAGGAGCACGAAGCACACCGGCTCGGGCCCGTGACGAGGCACGATCTCGACCTCGAGGATCGGTGACCGTCCGTCCGCGTCGCGCGCCGCCGTTCGCAATCGACCGCTCCACGCTCGACCGAGCGAGAGCGCAGCGAACACGTCCGCGCCGTCGCGACCGAGACGCTCGCGGAGCCCGTCGCCGTCGCACCCGGGCAGGAGCGCGTTCGCTTCTTGGCTCGCGCGAACGACGCGCCCGTCGGCCTCCACCACCATGAAACCTTGCCCGGTGCTGGACAGCGCCTCGCGAACGAGTGCGTCCTCGGCGTTCGAAACTTCGACTTGGCGCATCGCGGCGGCGGAGGTCGCGAAAGTGCGCGCGATGATCAACGCTCGTTCGCCGTCCTCGACCGGTTGCTTCGACATTCCGGCGACCAGGGCCACGCGTCCGGTGACGGGGTCGACGAAGCGGGCGCCGACGTAGCCCCGCACGCCCAGGTCCGTCAGGTCCGTGTCGCGTGGGAACTGCGCGGCCGCGCGATCCTCGACCACGAACTCACCACGACCCATGGTCTGCTCGCAGGGCGATCCGGCCAGCGGGTAGTGCAGATCGGCGGGGCGCCCGGTGAGGGAACAGGCCAGGCTGCGCACCATGGCGCTGTCGCCGTCCAGGACACCGATCAGGGTGAACTCGAATCCGAGCGCCGCGGCCAGGCAGTGCACCAGTTGTTGGAGCGCTTCCGTGGATCCAGCGGCGGCGTCGGGAGTGGGCGACCCGGTGTCCATCTCGGCGCTATCGGCCGCTTCGATGGATCTCTGGCGGGCCGACCCGATCGCGTTCCCGGCCGAGGAACCTCCGCTCAGGTCAGGCCGATGATGGTCCCATCCGGAGCGAGATCGATGCCCTTGAAGGCCGGGCGCCGACCGAGGCCCGGCATGGTCATGACTTCGCCGGCGAGCGGCACGAGGATCCCGGCGCCGGCGTAGTGACGCAGCTCGCGCACGGGGAACTCGAAGCCCGTCGGCCGACCGAGCAGGGCCGGGTCGTGGGAGAGGCTGTACTGGGTCTTCGCCACGCAGATCGGCAGGTCGGCCTGGCCGCGCGACTCGAGCCGCGCCAGCTGCTCCGAGGCTTGGGGCGAGAAGGCCGCGCGCTCGCCGCCGTAGATCCCCCGCACCAGGGCTTCGACCTTGGTCGGGACGCGGTCCGTGACCTCGTAGGCGTGACGGAACCTCGCCTCGCCGCTCTCCGCAGCAGCTATCACGGCGTCGGCGACCTCGAGTCCACCGTCGCTGCCCTTGGTGAAGACCTCGGACTTGGCCACCGCCCGCGCGCCGGCGGCCAGCGCGCGCTCGCGGATCAGCGCGTGTTCGGCGTCGGTGTCGCCGGGGAAGGTATTGATCGCGACGACGACCGGCACACCGTGGGCCGCCAGGTTCGCCAGGTGCGCCTCGAGGTTCGAACAGCCCTCCGCGAGCGCGTCGAGGTTCTCCTCCGCCAGTTCGGTCGGCAGCGGCCGACCGGGCTTCACCTTGAAGCGCCCGGAGTGGAACTTGAGCGCGCGCGCCGTGACGACGAGCACCGCGCAGTCCGGACGCATCCCGGTGACGCGGCACTTGATGTTGAAGTACTTCTCGGCGCCCATGTCCGAACCGAAACCCGCCTCGGTCACCACGTAGTCGCCGAGGTTCGCGGCCATGCGGTCGGCGATCGCCGAGCAGTTGCCCTGGGCGATGTTCGCGAACGGGCCCGCGTGCACGAGCACCGGCGTGCCTTCGCTGGTCTGTACGAGCGTCGGGTCGAGCGCATCGCGCAACACCACGGCCATCGCTCCGGCGGCGCCGAGTTCCTCCGCGGTGACGGGCTCGTCCACGAGGCTCTCGCCGATCTGGATGCGCCCGAGCCGCGCGCGCAGGTCGGAGATCGACGTGGCGAGCGCGAGGATCGCCATGATCTCGGAGGCGG
The DNA here is from genome assembly GCA_007750655.1 of Rohdeia mirabilis. Taxonomy (GTDB): domain Bacteria; phylum Planctomycetota; class UBA1135; order UBA1135; genus Rohdeia; species Rohdeia mirabilis. Next base: position 1,255,406 of record CP036290.1, on the reverse strand, counting down.
CGGTGATGTCGAACGCGCCGTCGCGCGGCACGCCGTTCTTCGTGCCCCCCAGGCCCACGCGGACCTCGCGCAAGGCCCGGTCGTTCATGTCCACGACGCGGCGCCAGGTCACGCGCTCGGGATCGATCTTGAGCGGGTTGTCGAGCAGCAGCGACGTGTCGAGCGCCGCCGCGAGCAGGTTGTTCGCCGCCGCCACGGCGTGGAAGTCACCGGTCAGGTGCAGGTTGACGTCCGTCATGGGACGCATCTGGCAGGCGCCGCCGCCGGCCCCTCCGCCCTTCACCCCGAAGACCGGACCCATGGAGGGCTGGCGCAGGGTCGCGACGGCGCGCTTGCCTCGCGCCGTGAGCGCCATCGACAGCCCGATCGTGTTGACGGTCTTCCCCTCGCCCGCAGGCGTCGGGTTGATCGCGGTGACGAGCACGGTCCGCCCGCCCGGGCGCAGGTCCTCGGCCGCGAGGCGGTGGTCGATCTTGGCCATGTGGTGGCCGTAGGGGCGCACCACCGCGGCGGGCAGGTCGAGGGCGGAAGCGAGTTCGGCGGCGGTCCGCATCGGGTGGGAGCTGGTCATGGCCGCCGAATGCTAGCGCCGCCGCCGCGCGAGCCGACGCGCCGTCCCCTCGCCGTCCCGCGCGCCCGCTCCGAAGGGGCCGAATCGAGGCGCCGCACTCCCACGAGGCGCTACGATCGCCGGAACGCCTTCGACCCGCCAGAGACCCGATCCATGCACCTGTCCGACCCGGTCTACCTCGATCACAACGCCACCACGCCCCTCGCACCCGAGGCCCTGGAGGCGATGCTGCCGTACCTGCGCGGCGACTTCGGCAACTCGTCGAGCCCGCACCGCATGGGCGTCGACGCGGCACGCGCCATCGAGTCGGCGCGCATCGACGTGGCCGACCTCGTCGGCTGCGCGCCGGATCGCGTGGTCCTGACCGGCGGTGGGACCGAGAGCATCGCGACGGCCATCGCTGCCGGCCGGCGACTCCAGCCGGGTCGGCGACGCTTCGTCCACTCGGCGGTCGAACACCCCGCTTCGTCCGCGCCGATCCGACGCTACGCGGAGGAGGACGGTCTCGAGGCGCGCGTCGTCGGCGTGGACGCGAACGGCCTGCTCGAGCGCGACGAGGTGCTGGCGGCGATCGACGGCGACACGGCGCTCGTCTCGCTCCTGTGGGGCAACAACGAGACCGGGGTGGTCCAACCGCGCGAACTGATCGTCGAGATCGCGAACGCCTGTCGTGCGGCGGGCGCCCTGCTCCACCTCGACGCCGTGCAGATGGCCGGCAAGGCGGTCATCGACGCCGAGGACCTGGGCGCCGACCTGCTGTCGATCAGCGGGCACAAGTTCCACGGACCGAAGGGCACCGGTGCGCTGTTCGTGCGCGACGACGAGCGCTTCGCTCCCCTACTGATGGGCGGCAGCCACGAGGGTCTGCGCCGCGCCGGAACCGTCAACACCGCCGGCGTCGTGGGTCTGGGCGTCGCGGCGCGGATGGCGCTCGACCACCTGCTCGACGCCTCCGCGATGGCCGCCATGGGCGCGCGACGCGACCGCCTCGAGAACGCGCTCGTCGAGCGGGTCCCGGGCACCACCGTCAACGGTGCGAGCGCGGTCCGCACGCCGAACACCAGCAACGTCAGCTTCAGCGGCGTGCACGGCAACGCGCTGTTGACCCTGTTGAGCGAGCGCGGCGTGTTCGTGTCGACGGGCTCGGCCTGCGGCTCGAGCAAGCGCAAGCCCAGCCCCGTGCTGCTGGCGATGGGCGTGGACGAGGAACTGGCCGGCGGTTCGCTGCGTCTCTCGATCGCGCGCACGACGACGGACGCCGAGATCGAGCGTGCGATCGACGTCATCTCCTCGAGCGTCGAACAGCTGCGCGCGCTCGCGCCTTCGGCCTGAGATCCGAACGGCCGCGTGGATCGGACCCTCGAACTGCTGCGCTCGCGCTTCGGGCACACCGAACTGCGCGGTCTGCAGGCGCCGGCGATCGAAGCGGTGCTGGCGGGCCGCGACACCGTCCTCACGATCCCGACGGGTGGAGGCAAGTCGCTCTGCTACCAGCTGCCGGCGCTCGTGTTGGAGGGCACGACGTTGGTCGTCAGTCCCCTGATCGCGCTGATGCAGGACCAGGTCGACGCGCTGCGGGCGAAGGGTGTGGCGGCCACGTTCGTCAACTCGAGCCTCGACGCGCCGACCCGGGCGCAGCGCCTGGCCGAGGCTCGCGAGGGCGCGTACGACCTCCTGTACGTGACGCCCGAACGCTTCCGCAGTCGAGCGTTCCTCGCCGCCCTGCCCGAGCTGAACATCACGCGCCTGGCCGTGGACGAGGCCCACTGCATCAGCGAGTGGGGCCACGACTTCCGGCCCGACTACCACCGCCTCGGCCACTACCGCGAACTGCTCGGCGACCCGCCCTGCATCGCCGTCACGGCCACCGCCACACCGCGCGTGGTCGAGGACGTGTGCGCAGCGCTGCGACTCGACGACCCGCTCGTCCTGCGCGGCGGCATCGAACGGCCGAACCTGTTCATGGGGCTGTCGGTCGCCGAGTCGCCCGAGGAGCGCATCGACCTGATCGCGTCGCGCCTGTCCGAGATCGGAGGCGCGGGCATCGTCTACTCGACGTTGATCAGGGACCTCGAACGGCTGCACGACGAACTCGTGCGCCGCGGCGTTCCGAGCCTCGTCTACCACGGCAAGCTCTCGCAACGGGAACGGCGCCAGATGCAGGCGCGCTTCATGGACTCGACCGACGAGGTGGTGCTGGCGACCGCAGCGTTCGGCATGGGCGTCGACAAGCCCGACATCCGCTTCGTCCTGCACGCGCAGTTGCCGCGCACCGTCGAGGCCTGGACCCAGGAGATCGGACGCGCGGGTCGCGACGGCGAACCGTCCTGGTGCGAGGCGATCGCGCATCCCGAGGATCTCGCCGTCCAGCAGGAGTTCGTGCGCTGGGCCAACCCGGACCGCGAGTTCGTGATGCAGGTGCAGCGCACGTTGAGCGATTGGGGCGAGCGGATCGCGACGAAGGACGAACAGGACCTGCGCGGCGAGCTGTTGCTGAAGAACCGGCGCGACAACCGCATCGGGATCACACTGCGCTGGCTGGAGGTCCTCGGCGCCACGCGCGGCTCGTTCGAGCGCGGCGACCTCGAACTGCTGCGCGAGCTCGAGGACGACGAACTGCCCGCGAGCGTCGGCACCGAGGCCAAGCTGCAGCGCGACCTCTCGCACCTGCTCGAGATGTGGCGACTGGCCTCGCCCGAGGATCCGACCGAGACCGACTGCCGGCGGGTCGAGCTGGCGCGCCACTTCGCGCTGGCCGAGCCCACGTCACCCTGCGGCGCCTGCGACCGCTGCACGAGCGCGGAAACCTGGCGCGCCGAGCACCTCGCCCGGCGCGCGGCCGCCTCCGCTCGCCCCCGCGCCTCGGAACGACCGCAGCCCGTGCCCGCCGCCCCTTCCGAGGCCGCCGCCTCCTCCCGACTCGCCGGCACCTTCGCCCGGGGCGACTGGGTCCGGATCGGGCGGCACCTGGGACGCGTCGTGCGCGTCGAGGGCACGGACGCCCGCCCGATCCTCGTGGTCGAGAGCGTGGACGATCTCCAGCAGCGGCGGATCGACCCGCGCCGCCGTCCGGTCGAGCGCCTCGAACGCTGACCCTGCGGCGTCCCCCGCGATCCTTCGGCGCCGCTGTCCTGGGTCCGATCGCGCCCGGCGGGTACATTTCGTGGCCGGTTCCGCGACGGACGCCCCGCCCGCGATCACCCGGCCCGTTCTCCCCCCCGATGAGCACCACGCCCCTTCACACCTACCGCGTCAAGGTCTCCGGCCTGTGGACGAAGCGCCACGAGTTCTCCCGCATCGAGGAGGACGGCTCCGTGGTCTTCGAAGGGGTCCTGACGGCCAAGCGCGGATCCTGGGGCCGGGTCACCGAGGCCGAGTACCGGCCCGAGAAGGGCGAGGTCCTGTTCCTGCGCCGCGACCCGGGCCTCCTGCGCAGCCAGTTCTCGCTCTGGACCGACGGCACCGAGTGGCTCGGTTCCTCGCTGCGCTGGGGCTTCAAGCGCCAGGTCGACCTCTCGACCGGTAGCAAGCCGCTCTATCTCCTCCCCATCAGCGGGCTGCGCGCAGGCTGGGGCCTGTACGCCCCGAAGTCGGGCGAGAACGCGCGCATCGTCAGCAGCCTCACCGGCCGCTCGTCGCGCCTCGAGGTCTTCCGGCGCCTCGACTTCCCGCTGCTCGTCTTCAGCTACTTCCTGGGCAATCAAGTGCACCTGGAGTCCATTCTCCCGGGTCCGGCACCCGAAAAGGTGAAGGCGCGCGCTTCGGCGACCGCGGTCTGAGAGGTTCGGCGGTCCACCGGTCGCGCGCGATCGATGAATCCCCGAAAAGGCGGCACCTCCAGGTCTTCCGACCTCTCGGACAGTGGAAGACACCCACGGCTCGAGCGTCCTAGGATGCGAGCCGCGGGCGGCCATCGATCGATGGACCATCGCCGAGCCAGTGCCCTGCCTACGGGGCCTCGCCCCGCCCACTCTCCGTCCCGCGTGACGACACCCGACCATGGGCGTCACAGCGGGCGGCCCCAGACTCCGAGATTTCGCCATGCGCCCCGCCGTCGTCCTGCCGTTCGTCCTCGTCGCCGTCATCGCCCTCCTGGCGGTGCTCTTCACGGGTGATTCCGAGCCCGCCCTGGGCCCGAACAAGGTGGCCAGCGATGGCCTCGAGCAGGTCTCGGACGAGGACGAGCCCGACCTCGGCCCCGTGAGCCTGGTCGGCGACGACACGACGCCCTCCGGTGCCGAGTCCGCCGCGAGCACCGAGCGGCGCACGGTCCAGCCCGAGGTCGCCGAGGCCATCAGCGCCGACAACAGCTCGAACATCGTGGTGACCGTCCGCGACGAGGCCGGCAACCTGCTCCCGAAGGCGCGCATCTCCCTGAAGAAGCGCCCGCCCGGATCCGAGCTCGCGCCGTTCCTCGGTCAGCTGCAGAACGGCAACGCGGGCCTCGGCCTCAACGACGAGGACTTCGTCGGCGTCACTCGTGAGTCGGGCACGTTCACCTTCGAGGATCTCGCGCCGAGCCCCTTCTACGCGATCACCGTCCGCCACGACGACTTCGCCGAGCAGGAGCTGCGCAACGTCGCGGTCACGGCTGGAAGGACCCAGACCGTGACGGTGACCCTGCAAGAGGGCCTGCTGGTCCACGGGTACATCCGCGACGAGGGCGGCCGCTCGGTCGAGGGCGCGCAGATCATCCTGATGCCGATCGCCGCGCTCAACCTGCCGACCGCGACGCAGATCGAGATGGGCAAGTCGACCAAGTCGAACGCGGACGGCTACTACTCCATCGCGAACGTCGACCTGGCGCTGACGAACACGATCTCGGCGTACAAGAAGGGCTTCGGCCGCGCGTCGCGCGTCGATCTGCGTCAGGACGGCGCCGACACGACCGTCGAGGCCGACTTCCGCCTGCTGCCGGGCCTGTCGATCCGCGGGCGCGTCGTGGGACCCGCGGGCGAACCGATCGAAGGCGCGCGCGTCGACGCCTACGGTTTCGTCTCGATCCAGGCCTCGCGCGGATCGGCCACGAGCAAGTCCGACGGCACGTTCGAGTTGATCGACCTGGTCGACGGCCCCTACCAGATCCGCGCCTACGTGGCCGGCTGGTCCGAGGTCCGCGAGCCGCGCGTCGACGCGGGTGAACAGAACCTGCTGCTCGAGCTCCAGCCGCTGTGCGAAGTCACGGGTCGCGTCGTGGTCGGTGCGACCAACGGCCCCGTCGCCAACTACACCCTCTCGGTGCGTCGCGTCACGCCCGGCAGCCAGGTGATGAGCGCGCCGTTCATGCCGAAGAAGATCGAGAACGCGCAGAACGGCGAGTTCACGATGAGCGGCATTCCCGAGGGCGTGTACCTCTTGCAGGCGGAGTGCGAAGGCTTCGCGGCCTCCCAGTCGAGCACCTTCGAAGCGCGCCTGGGCCAGGTGGTCAACGGCATCGAGATCCGCATGACGACCGGTGGCGGCCTCACGGGCCGTGTGGTCGACGCGCTCACCGGCGACCCGATCGCGGGCGCTCGCGTGAAGACCCAGGACAGCGGGTTCATGGACAATCCGCTCACCCAGCTCTTCGGATCGGTCCTGTCCCGTCGCACGACGGCGCGCACGGCGGTCACCGACGAAGCGGGCACGTTCACGATGGAGCAACTGATGCCCGGTGAGTACCAGTTGCACATCCAACACCCCGGCTACACCGCGGCGATCGTCTCCGACCTCGAGGTGCCCGAGTCCGAGGAACCGCTCGACTACGGCGACTTCGCGCTGGAGGTCGGCGGCTCGATCACCGGCTTCGTGCGCGACGAGAACGGTGAACTCATGAACGGCGCCACCATCGGCATGTCGAGCATGGACAAGCCCGGCATCACCTTCCAGGGCAGCACGGACGAGGAGGGTCGCTACACGATCGACCACATCGCGTCGGGTCGCTACCAGATCCACGCCCAGCGCGCGGCGCAGACCGGTGGCAACCCGTTCATGGCCCTGCTCGACGTGCAGCGCTCGCAGCGCGAGATCTACATCGAGAACGGGGTCGAGCAGGTGTTCGACCTCAGTCTCGCCGAGTAGTCGGTCGCGGCGCGGAACGTCGGCCCGGCCCCACCAGCACGTGCGAACGGGCGACGACGAGGACGCGCCGGCGGCCCGCAGTGCGGGCGAACTCGCGCTCGAACTCGGCCGACGCGTCGAGTGCGTGGTCGCGGTGCGCTACTCGCGCTCACGCGAACACGCCATCCGCTGCGAGCGACTCCGCCAGATCGAAGGCGGGGTCGCTCGCGTCACGTTCGACCTGCGCCTCGCCGCCTTCTTCTCCTCCGCCCCGGACGCGATCGTCGACGACCTCGCACGCTGGCTGCTGCACGGACGGCGGTCGCGCGGGGCGCACACGCGCCTGATGGCCTGGATCGACGCGCGCTGGGCCGCCCAGGCACCGCGCACGATCCCCGCCTGGGCCAGGCGCACGGCCGGCGAACACCACGACCTCGAGCAGCTGTTCGCCGAGCTGCGCAGTGCTCGCGGCGGCCAGGCGCTCGCCCGACTGGACCCCGTGCCGACGATCGGCTGGGGACGCTGGCCCACGCGCGCGCCGAAGCGTGGACTGCAGCTCGGTTCCTACGAGCACGAGCGCGCCTGGGTGCGCATCCATCCGGTGCTGGACACCCAGGACGTCCCCGATTGGTTCGTGCGCTTCGTGCTGTTCCACGAATGCCTGCACGCGCTCGTGGCCCAGAACCGTTGGGACGGCGGCGCGCACCACGGGCCGATCTTCCGGCGCCTGGAGGCCGCCCACCCGGACACGGCGCGCGCCGACGCCTGGCAGACCGAGAACACCTCGGCACTCGTGCGGCGGGTCAGGGCGCGATTCGCGCGGCGCTGACGGCCCGCCCCGAGCGAGCGTACCGTCAGCTCTTGGGCAGGCTCTCGAGGTACTCCCAACGCGCGTAGGCCGCGGCCAGTCGCGCCTCGAGGTCCTCGTGCTCCGCGCGCACCGCCGCCAGCTGGGCGGGCGGCGTGCGGTAGAAGTCCGGATCGGACATGCGCGCGACGAGCGCGTCGCGATCGGTCTCGAGCGTCTCGATCGTGGCTGGCAGGGCTTCGAGCTCGTGCTTCTGCGTGAACGTGAGCTTCGGCAGGGTCGGCGTCGCCTTCGCGGGCGTCTTCGCCTGCGGCCGAGCGGAGTTCGACGTCGCGGTGCTCGCAGCCGGCGCGACCGGTGCCTTCGCGCTCGGACGCGGCGCGGCGGACGCCGGTTTCGCGGCCGCCGGCTTCTTCGTCGCCCGCCCTTCGGCCCGGCGCGCCTCCTCCGCGGTGTGCAGCCGCTCCCAGTCCTCGTAGCCGCCGACCACCTCGCGCACGCCGCGCGGTCCGTCGAAGACGAGCAGCGACGTGACGACGTTGTCGAGGAACGCGCGGTCGTGGCTCACGACGAGCAGCGTCCCCGCGAACGAGACGAGCAGCTCCTCGAGCAGCTCCATCGTCTCGACGTCGAGGTCGTTCGTCGGCTCGTCGAGGATCAAGAGGTTGCAGGGCCGCGCCAGGAGTTGCGCGAGCTGCAGTCGGTTGCGCTCGCCGCCCGACAGGCGCGTGATCGGTCCGCGCGCCTGGTCCGGTGTGAACAGGAAGTCCTGCAGGTAGCCGAGCACGTGCCGCTGGCGCCCGTCGATGGTGACGAACTCGCCGTCCCCCACCACGTTCTCCTGCACGGTCAGCTTGGGATTCAACGTTCCGTGCAACTGGTCGAAGCGCGCGACCTCGAGGTTGGTTCCGGCGTGAACCGTGCCAGCGTCCGGGCGCAGTTCCTCGAGCAGGAGCCTCAGCAGCGTCGTCTTCCCGCAGCCGTTGGGGCCGACGATGCCGACGCGGTCGCCGCGCATCAGCTCGAGGTCGAGGTTCTCGACGAGCGGCGCGCCGTCGAACGCGTGCGTCAGCCCCTTGGCGGTGATGACCTTCTGGCCGGTGCGGGCGGCGGTCTGCACGCGCGCCTCGACGCGCCCGACCTCCGACCGTCGCTCGGCGCGCTCGCTGCGCATCGCCTGGAGCGCACGCACGCGTCCCATGTTGCGCGTGCGCCGCGCCTTGACGCCCGCTCGCACCCAGGCTTCTTCCTGGGCCAGCTTCTTGTCGAAGACGGCGTTCGCGCGCGCCTCGGACTCGAGCAGGGCCGCCTTGCGATCCAGGTAGGTCGAAAGGTTGCAGTCGTAGCTGGTCAGGACGCCGCGATCGAGGTCGACGATGCGCGTCGCGAGGCGATCGAGGAAGCGGCGGTCGTGCGTGATGAAGACCAGGGCACCGGCACGCCAGGGCAGCGCGTCCTCGAGGGCCTCGATCGCCGCCACGTCCAGGTGGTTCGTGGGCTCGTCGAGCAGCAGCACGTCGGGTTCGCGGATCAGCGCGGCCGCGAGCAGCACGCGACGCTTGCGACCGGCGGACAGGGTCGAGACCTCTTCACCCGCGGGCAGGTCGAGCTCGGACAGAGCCCGCTCGACGCGCGCGTCGATCTCCCAGTCGCCGTCGAGTTCCAGGTCCGCGAGAGCGGCGCGCAGCACCGACTCGACCGTGCCGACCAGATCGCTCGGCACGTCCTGGACCAATGCCGACGTGACCAGGTCCGGGCGGCGCACGACGCGCCCTTCGTCGGGTTGGAGCACGCCGGCGAGCACCTTCAGGAGCGTCGACTTGCCGGTGCCGTTGCGCCCGACGAGTCCGATGCGTTCACCGGTGTGGATCTGCAGGTCCACGCCGGAGAGCAGCGGTGCTCCCGTGAAGGAGAGGTGCACGTTCTCGAGTCCCAGTTCGGCCATGGCGGGCGTGAGTGTGGGCGACCGCCGCGCGTTTGCCACCGAGGAATCGGTTCAATCGCGCCATCCGCGCGCACCCTTGGCTCCGCGCGTCGGAGGCCCCGGTCCGAGGCCCCGGTCCGAGCACGGGCACCGCGGTCGGCACGGGCCGAGTCGCTCCGTGCGCAGCACCGCGAGCGATTCGGTCCTTCGCGTCGCGGCCGAGCGCGACGCGCTCGCTCGGCCAGCGCCCCGTTCACTCGGGACGCAACAGCGGCAGCTCGTCCGTGTCGAGCCGACCGTCGCCGTCGCGATCCAGCAGGTCGAAGGCCGGGTGGAACCTCGCCCGCAAGCGGTCGCGCGGAACCTCGCCGTCGTTGGACGCCGCCAGGCCGCGCAGCTGATCGGTGGTCCGGGGATCGAACGTGAGGATCAGCGGCTCGTCCGCCGGCAGCGCGAGGTCCTCGTCCACGAGCACGTACTCGACGAAGCCGATCAGCATCTCGTCCTCGGTCTGCAGCCCCCACCCCACCTGTGTCCCGGGGTCGGGGTTGGCAGGGTTGTTCCGGCTGTTGTCGAAGACGCCGGCGATGCGCAGCACGGAGCTGGGCGCCACCTCGAGCGGCCGGGCCAGTTCGTAGCGCAGCTGCCAGTTGAAGTCGTAGGCCGGTACCTCGAGCAGCGTCCGACGCGTGCCGTCCGGTCCCTCGAGCTCGTACCGGAAGCTCTTCCCGCGCAGGTGCATGTGCGGCAGGAACGACTCGATCTTCATGCGCCGGGCGACGACGCCGCTCGAGTGTTCGGCATGGGCGTCGGCGCCGGCCGGAATCTCGATGCCGCGGTTGCTGATGCCGACGACGCGCACGACGTGATCGGGTTTCCAGTCCGGTCCATCGTCGGCGAAGTGCACGCCGATGCTCGAGCGGTCGGAGGTGACGCGCCCGTTCGGCGTGTAGTGCACCTCGAACATCATCACCGAGCCCGCCGGCAGGAACTTCGCCTGACCTTCGGGATAGAGCACCGGCCCGGCACCCGGCGCCCAGGCGGCGAAGAACCCGCGCCGCTCGTCGATGCGATCCCAGTCGACGAAGAGACCGTCCCGGAACGCTTCGGCCGGCACGGCCCAGACCAGAACGTGGTGCACGACTTCGACCGCTCCCGGCCGGACCTCGATGCCGCTGACCCAACGGTCGCGTTCGAGTCCCGTCGGCACGGCCGTGTACTGGTAGCGCACCCGGCCCTCGGCCGGCACTTCGAACGCCTCGGGCAGGGCGTAGACCGCGTCGGGTTCGCCCAACTCCCAGCCGTTCACGTCGAACGTGCGCGGCGCGGGCAGTTCGCTCGCGTCGCCCTCGGGCTTGCCGGCCGCGACCCAGGCGCGCAGCTGTTCGACCTCGTGCGGCAGGAGCGAGCGATCGTTCGAGAACGTGCTGCCTGTGCCGTCCCCGTCGGTCGAACCGTGCGACCGCGCCGCGAACCAGGGCGGCATCGTGCCGTCCTCGACGACCGCGAGCAGCATCGACGCACGCCGCGCCACGTCCTCGTAGGACTCGAGCGCGAACGGAGCGACGCCGCCGGTGCGGTGGCACTCGAGGCAGGTGTTCTGCACGAGACGCGAGACGTGGCGCGCGTAGGTCACGGGCTCCGCGCTCGCTGCCCCCGCTTCCGCGACGACCGCGCGTTCGACGATGCACCCGGGCGCGCTGGTCGCGACGACGCTCGGTTCCTCGCCCGCGATCAGCGCCGTCAGCGCGTCGTCGAGATAGCTGTGACGCGGCGCGTCGAGCGCGTACCCGAGCCCGTACTGGTCGCTGAGCGCGCCGCGGTAGCGCAACGTTCCGGTGGCGTCGACCACGAAGACTTCCGTGGTCATCTCGGCGTCGAAGGCTTCGGCCAGCGCGCCGTCCGCGTCGCTCAGCACGAGGCCCTCGAGCCCCTGGTGCGCGGCGTGCTCGCGCAGCGCGTCGGCCGTGTCGAGGCCGCTCACGCCCACGTGCACGAAACCGAAGCCATCCTTCGTGAAGCGCTTCTCCGCCCGCGCCACCGCCGGCGCGAACTTCTTGCACAGCGGGCAGGTCAGGCTGGTCAGGACGACGACGGTGCCGCGTTCACCGGCCCCGCGGCGCCACGACACCTCGGTGCCGTCGAGCGCGGTTCCCGTTCCATCGGCCACGTACGCACCGACTCCGAGCGCGCGCGCGTCGCGAGCCGTGTGGACCTTCGGCGTGCGGTCGAGCACGGGTTCGTTGGTGCGGGCGACGTCCTGGGGATCGGTCCGATCCTGGGGCACGGCATCCCGAGCGGATGCGAGGACCGACCCACCGACCAGTGCGAGGAGTGCGAGTCCGGCCGTCGTGGAGAGGCCCAGAGCCGCGGCGCCGGGCCTTGCGAGAACTCCGTCGTGGTACTTCATCGATGCAGGATGCGCGATGGAGCCCGGGCGCGCCACGGGTGCCGGACGGGGCGATGCGGTGGCGGGAGCGAGCGTTCGGACAGGTGCCCGCCCCCCCGCCTCGCGTCCAACGTCCCCCGCGACGACTCAGTGCGGGACGTCGTCGCCCGCCGCGGGTCGCTCGACCCCGAGGGAGTCCCCGATCTCGTGCTCGGCGGGACCACGATCGCTCGCCTCGTCCTTGCTCGCCACCGCGGGCGACGCGGCCGATCTCTGCCAGATCAGAGCACTGGCCGGGATCGCCAGCGCGATCGCGGCCAGCCCCCCGCCGGTCCCCCCGACCAAGCCCAGCCCGAGCGCTCCGGCGAAGGCCGGTGCGACGTAGACCCGGTCCGCGGCGACGGCGGTCCCGCGTTGCCGCAAGAACTCGACGCCCGCGAAGAAAACGAGCACCAGGCCGAGCGTGATGCGCACGCCCGCACCCACCACGCCGAACAGGAAGACCGAAGCGGCGACCGCTGGCTCCTGCCCGATCGCGTACAGCGCGACGACGCCGAGGACGAGGATCGACCCGGCGATCAGCAGAGCCTTGACCGCAGCGGCGAGCGGATGACTGCGCCGTTGGTCCGGCGGAGTCGGAGCGGCCGACGCAGCTCTCCCCATCTGTGCCGTAAAGGAGGGCGACGAGCGAGCGGAGGAACGGGGACGAGGCATGGCGAGGAGCGAGCTGGGGACGCGGCGAGCACCAGGAGTCTAGCGGCGTCGGGGTTCGCGCGTCGCACCGCCGGCCCCACGGCACTCGCAGTCGGCCGCGGGTGCACCGAACCGGGTCGACGCAGGCGACCGAACCGTGGGCCCAGTACCTGTCGCTCGGCGAGGCGACGCCCAGTAGCATCCGCGCCGCTGGTGGCGGCAGAGACGTCGATGGACTCGGACGAGCGCTTCGCGCCGAAACATGCACCACGATCGAAGACCCCGCTCCGGAGCGCGGCTGATGACCGCCCTGCTCGCCGTCGCATCCCTCGGATGCGTGTCCTGCTCGCGCGAGCCGTCGCCCGGGCCTCAGCCGGTCGAGCCGGAACAGGTCGCGTCCGAACCCGCCGGACCCGACGTGCTGGTCCTCGTCATCGACGACTGCGGCTGGGAGGACCTGCGCCCCGAGTTGACGCCGACGCTCGCGAACCTCGGCACCGGAATCGGAAGGCGCTACACCAGGTTCTACGCCTCGCCGACCTGCAGCCCGTCGCGCTACATGCTGCACTTCGGACGCCTGCCCCACCGAGCGTTCATCGGTGGCGCACTCCGAGAGGGAGAGACGACCGACATCGGTGCCCGACTCGGCGAGCCGAGCATCGCCAACGAGATCGCGAAGCACGGCTACACGCCCGCAGCGTTCGGAAAGTGGCACGCGACGGGCAGTGCTTCGGTCGAGCCATTCGTCGGCCCGCTGGCCTTCGGGTACGCCACGTGGCGGGCCGGATCGCCGGCGAATCTCCCGATGAGCGGAGGCCATTACGACTGGGAGCGGGTCGACGACGGCCGGGTGAGCCGTTGCCGCACGTACACCACGGTCGCGATTCGCGACGCGCTCCTCGAGTGGTGGAACGCGACCGCATCGCCGAAGCTGGCCATGTGTTCCTTCATCGCTCCACACGAACCGTTCAGCGATGCCATCCGCAGCGGACTCGTGCCGGACGGACTCGAACTCGGCTCGAACCAGAGGGGTCGGTACGAGAGCGCGCTCGCCGCCCTGGACACGGCGATCACCCAGGTCCTCGACTCGGTCGATCTGGAACGCACCGTGGTCCTGATCCTCTCGGACAACGGCACCCCCTTGGAGTGCCGACCGCCGACCCGCGCCGAACGCGACTACAAGTCGACGGTGTTCGAGGGTGGCGTGCGCGTCCCGTTCTTCGCCGTCGGTGCGGGCGTCGTCGCGGGCACGGACGACTCCCTCGTCCAGATCGTCGACGTTCCAGCGACGGCGCTCGAGCTGGCGGGTGGGACGCCCTCTCCCGGCGCGCTCGTCGACTCGATCTCGTTCGCCGCGACGCTCTCGGGCGGCGAGTCGAACCGCGAGGACGCCTGGGTCCAGATCTTCCGACCGAACAACGGCCGCATGCGGAACCTGAAAAGGAACGACTGGGCGCTGATCGAACGCGACGGCACGAAGCTCCTCCAGGTGGACGCCGCACTCGGACTCGTCGACCTCACGTCCGACCCGAGGGAGAAGCGGCTCGAGTTCGGCCTCGACCCGTCCGACGAGCGTGTCACGTCACGCATGCCTCGCATCGAGTCCCTGCTGGGCGAGGACTGGCGCTACCCGCTGTTCGGTCCGCCCACCGAGTCCATGCCGCGCGAACGGTGAGCGCTACGGAGTCGGACGCCGTGTCGCTGGGTAGCGCTACTCCCCGAACGCCCCGAGCAGGCACACGCCGAGCAGGTTGCCGCCCATCGACTCGAGCTGGCTGCTGGTCTCCTCGACCAGGTGGCGCGGCGTGGTGCGCAGACGCACGACCTGCACGATGCCGTCGCACACGGCACCCAGAAGGTGCGGCTCGGTCAACGTGTGCGCGGGCGGCGTGTCGAGCACCACGTAGTCGTAGCTCTGCTTCAAGCGGCCGAGCAGCGTGCGCACGCGATCGCCGCGCAGCACCTGGGCCGGGTTGGTCGGCAGCTCGCCGGCTCCGATCACGTCGAAGCCTTCGATGGACGTCTTGCGGATCGCCTTGTCGAGTCGCAGTTCGTCGCGCACGAGCTCGCTGAAGCCCTGACGCAACGGCAGGTCGAGATAGCGCTCGATGCCGGGCTTGCGCAGGTTCGCATCGACCATCAGCACGCGGCGGCGCGGGCGTTCGCGGAAGGCCAGTCCCAGGTTGAGCGCAGCGACGGTGACGCCCTCGCCCTCGACCGAACTGGTGACCATCACGGTGCGCGGCGCGCCGTCGGGATTGAGCGCCTCGAGCGACGACGCCAGGCGTCGGAACTGCTCGGCCTGCTCGGAACGCGGGCGCTGCAGCACGACCAACTCCTCCGCCTGGAGCGGCACGCCGACCCCTTCCTCGGGGTCCGGCGGTACGAGCGGTTGGATCTCGCGAGTTCGTCTGAGCAGTCCCATGGGTCGTCCGGAGCTATCGGCCGCGCGGGGGGCGGGCCACGAGGCCCTCACGCGCGGACCGAGCCTACGGTCTGCGGATCGGGCCCGGCCGCGCGAGGTCGGTCGGCTCCCAGCCCAGGGGCCGCGGCCAGGACGGTGACAGCACGCGGGCGGCCAACTCGGCGCCCTCGGTGCCGCCCGCCTGGGCGACCCGCTGGCGCGCCAGGTTCTGGACCGAGCTCGCGAAACGCTGGGCGGACGCGTCCTCGCCGGCCGCGAGCCGCGTGGTGATCGCGCGGGCCAGGGCTTCGAGCACGCGCTCGCCGCGCTCGCGAGCCGCGCGGTCGAGCGGCCCTCCGCCCTCGTCGCACGCTCCGACGAACTCGCCCAACAGGAGCGAGCGCGCGCGGTCGCCGGTCGATCCGACCACCAGCGCCGCGAGCAGCTCGGGATCGCCGTGCCCCGTCGGTCCGCGGCGCGCGACGGCCCGCGCGTACAGGTCCTCGCGTCGGGAGTCCTCGTCGACGCCGATCGACCCCGACAGCGCGCGGACCTCCTCGACCCGTTCGGCCGCGGCGACGGATTCGGCGGCGGCGCGCTCGAGCACCGCGGCGCACAGCGCGTCGCCACCGCGCCCGCGCACGAGTCCGATCACGTCCGCGAGGGCGGCGCGCACGCCGCCGCTGGTGAAGCGCGCCTCGTCGCTGGTGGCCAGCGCGCGCGCGACCACCGCCGCGGACGCCGCTTCGTCGCCGCGCGCGAGACACCAGCCCAGAGCGACGGCGAACGCGGTGGCCGAGGGGCGCTCGCCGAGACCGGTCAGGTCGCCCGCGCGCCACTCCGCGGGCAGCGGCGCACCACTGGCGCCGAGGATCTCCAGCGTCTCGCGAGCGTCCGCGCCAGGCTCGGTCGCGCGCACCAACTCGGCGGCGCGCGCCGGCACAGGTGCGGGTTCCTCGCGCACGCGCGCCCAGGCGGCGAGCGCGGAACGCCGCAGATGGACGGGCGTTTTCGCAGCGGTGACGAGACTCGCGAGGCGCTCGGCCACGCCCTCGAGATCCAGTCGCGCGCGTCCGATCCACTCCAGTTCGAAGGCGAGCCGAGCTGGACGCTCGAGTCCCGCTTCGAGATCGAGCAGCTCCTGCGGGTCGAACAGCGACTCGCCGTCGAGCGCGGTTCGCGGCAACGCCACCAGCGCCTCGAGAACGTCGCGCGCGAGCGTTCCGTCGCCGGTCGCGATGTCGGCGCGCGCCCGCTCGAGCATCAGGTTCGCGTCCGCGCGCGTCGGGAACCCGAGCGGGAAGACGCCGGTCTCGGCGCCCCAGGCCAGCGCCCGCAACGCGATCGGATCGCGCGTCGCGCGCAGTCGCTCGACGAGCAACTGCTGGGCGGCGGGCCAACCGGTCGACGCCAACGCGCGCGCGGCTTCGAGCGACTCGCCCGACCGCACGAGCCAGCGCTCCAAGAGCTCGCGCCCGGTCGCCGTGCCTTCGAGGCCGCGCCGCGTCACGCGCAGGAACAGGACGCGCGGCTCGTCGAGATCCGACTCCGGTTCGAGCAGATGCCCCTCGAGCGTCAGGTCGAGCGCACCGAGTCCCTCGAGCAGTCCGCGCCAGTCCCCGACCACTTCGAGATCCGCTCGTTCCACGGGCGCCGGCGCGGTGGCCAGCACCGGATCCACGACGAGGCGCAGCGGCAGTCCGCCCCACCGCGCCAGGTCGCGCGCCACGTCGAGCGGGTGCTGCGCGAGGTCGAGTCGCCCGAGCGGCGGCGCCTGGTCGCGCACCAGTCGCTCGAAGTGCAGCCCGAGGCCGTAGCCGGTGAGCGGCGCGCCGAACAGGCCGACGTCGAAGCGCGCGACGATGCCGTCGAGGGCGGCGCGCAGGACGGCGCGGGTCGCGTCGTCGTCGGAACCCAGCGCGAGGACGAGCCCGAGGTGCGCGTCGCGTCGGGCGAGGGCGGACGACAGGCGCGCGCGGCCCTCGGCCGATGCCGTCCCGATCCAACGCACGAGCTCGGGCGCCGCCGCCGGGGTCAGCGCGGCCGACAGTTCGGCCTCGGCGCGCTGCCGTTCGTCCGCCCCGCCGGCCTCGAGGGCGGCGAGCAGCGCGCCGAGGTCGCGCGTGGGCTCGGCGGCCGACGCGCTGGCGCTCGGACGGGTGCCACTCGCAACGGTGCCGCTCGGAACGGTGCCGCTCGACGGGCCGAGGACCGATCGTGCCTCGGCGCGGGGCCCGGCAGCCGCAGCGGCCGTGACGTGCACCACGAGGACCGCCGCCCAACCGGCGAAGAGCGCACGGAGCGGGCCGCGGACGCGCGGACTGAGCTGGAACCTCCCCATCGCGCCCAGGGTAGCGACCGCTCGTCCTTGGACCTTCGGATCGCGCCCCTACACTGCCGGGCCGGCGCGCCGCGCGTGCCGCCCCTCGTCCGCCCCCATCCGGCCTCGCCGCCGTCCTCCCCGTCCCGGCCTCCTTCCGTGTTCCGACGCATTCTGATCGCCAACCGCGGCGAAGTCGCCGTGCGCATCGCCCGCGCCGCGCGCGAACTGGGCATCGCGCCCGTGGGTGTGGTCTCCGAGGCCGACCGCGACGCCTCGTGGACGCAGGTCTTCGACCAGGTCGTGACCCTGGGGCCGGCGTCCGCGCGCGAGAGCTACCTCGACGGCGCGCGAGTGCTGCAGGCCGCGCGCCAGACCCACTGCACCGCGGTGCACCCCGGCTGGGGCTTCCTGGCCGAGGACGCGCGCTTCGCCGCCCAGGCGCGGGAGCTCGGCCTGACCTTCGTCGGTCCCTCGGCCGATGCGATCGCGCGCATGGGGCAGAAGTCGCCGGCGAAGGAAGCGATGCGCTCGGTGGGCCTGCCCGTCGTACCCGGCAGCGTCGGCCTGGTGAAGGACATCGACGCGGCGCGCGCAGCGGCGGCCGAATCCGGCTATCCGCTGCTGCTCAAGGCCGACGCCGGCGGCGGTGGCCGGGGCATGCGGCGCTGCGACGAAGCCTCGCAACTCGACGAAGCCTTCTCGGCCGCCTCCGCCGAGGCCGAGTCCGCCTTCGCGAACGGCGACCTCTACCTCGAGCGCTACCTGACCGGCGGACGGCACATCGAGGTGCAACTTCTGTGCGACCGCTTCGGGCACGGCGTGCACCTGTTCGAGCGCGAGTGCTCGATCCAGCGCCGCCACCAGAAGCTGATCGAAGAGGCGCCCTCGCCCGCGCTCGACGACGCCGGACGGCGCGATCTGGGGCGGCGCGCGATCGAGGCCGCGCTCGCGCTCGGCTACGAGAACGCCGGCACGATCGAGTTCCTGATGGACCCCACCACCAAGGAGCTGTTCTTCATGGAGATGAACACGCGCCTGCAGGTGGAGCACCCGGTGTCTGAGCTCGTGTGCGGTGTGGACATCGCGGCCTGGCAGCTGCGCATCGCCGCCAATCACCGGCTCGACCTGCGACAGGAGGACGTGGCGCCGAAGGGACACGCCCTCGAGTGCCGCATCAATGCCGAGGATCCGCACGCGGACTTCCGACCGACGCCGGGCACGCTCGAGCGCTTCGACTTCGCGACCGACGTCGGACCGGGCACCGTGCGCGTGGACACGCACCTCGAGGCGGGCGACACGGTCAGTCCGCACTACGACTCGCTCCTGGCGAAGGTCATCGTGCACGCCGACACGCGCGCCGCGGCGATCGCGACCATGGTCGCGTGCCTCGAGAAGACGCGCATCGAGGGCGTCAACACCACCATCGCCGTGCACCTGGCCGTTCTCGCCTCGAACGAGTTCCGAAGCGGCACCTACGACACCCAGAGCCTGCCCGGCTGGAACGGCTGATCCCGGACGCGACCGCGCCCCCCACTCCCGCAAGGACACACGAGCACGCGATGGCCCACCTCCCCATGCAACCGATCGGCCGCGGCCTCGAGGACGCCCTCGAACCGCGCGAGATCGCCAAACACCTGGAAGGCGCGAAGCAGCACGAGACCGTGCTCGAGGAGCGCTGCACCGCCGTTCGCGCGGGCTGGGGCGAGAAGTACGTCGAGCGCGTCCACGCGAAGGGCAAGTGGACCGCGCGCGAACGCATCGAGCACCTGATCGACCCGGGCAGCCGCATCTTCGAGGTCGGCACGTTCGTCAACTACGGGCGGAAGTTCGGCAAGCTCGAGAGCCCCGCCGCCGGTGTCGTCACGGCCTACGCGCGCGTCGAAGGTCGCTGGTGCATGGTGATCGCGAACGACAACACGGTCGCGAGCGGTTCCTGGTGGCCGCAGACGCCCGAGAAGATCCAGCGCGCACAGGAAATGGCGCGACGCCTGCGCCTGCCGGTCGTCTACCTGGTCGACTGCTCCGGTCTGTTCCTGCCCGAGCAGTCGCGCTCGTTCCCCGGTCGCACCGGCGCGGGGCACATCTTCAAGAAGAACTCGCTGCTGGCGGCCGACGGCGTACCGCAGATCGCGGGCGTGTTCGGCGACTGCATCGCGGGCGGCGGCTACATGCCGATCATCTCCGACCGCGTGATCATGACCGAGCAGGCCTACATGGTCATCGCCGGCGCGGCGCTCATCAAGGGCGCCAAGAGCATGAAGCTGTCGAGCCTCGACATCGGAGGGCCGGAGGTGCACGTGCACCTGTCGGGCTGTGCCGACGAGCGCGCGCCCGACGACGAGACCGCGATCGCGATGATCCGGCGCGAGATCGGCAAGCTCGCGTCGCCCGCGCTCGACTTCTACCGCCACGGCGCGAACGCCAGCGCGCCGACCTTCGACGCGCGCGAACTGCGCGCCGTCCTACCGCCCGACCATCGCGTGGCCTACGACGCCGAGGAGGTGATCGCGCGCCTCGTCGACCAGAGCCTGTTCTGGGAGCTGTGGCCGGATCGCGGGCGCGAGGTGATCGTCGGCGTCGGTCGCGTCAATGGCCTGTTCATGGGCTTCATCGGCAACCGTCAGGGTCTCATCGACGACCCGGAACGACGCGGCGCGAAGAAGCCCGCGGGCATCCTCTACCGCGAGGGCATCGCGAAGGTCGCGTCGATGAGTCGCGCCTGCAACGAGGACGGCATCCCGATCGTGTGGCTGCAAGACATCAGCGGCTTCGACATCGGCGTCGAGGCGGAACGGCAAGGACTCTTGGGTTACGGCTCGAGCCTGATCTACGCCAACAGCACGAACACCGTCCCGATGTTCACGATCCTGCTGCGCAAGGCCTCGGGCGCCGGCTTCTACGCCATGAGCGGGATGCCGCACGAACCGGTGGTGCAGCTGTCGACGCCGCTCACGCGTCTGTCGGTGATGGAGGGGCGCACGCTCGCGATCGCGGCCTTCAACACCAAGCTCGACGACGATTTCGAGATCATCAGCGACGATCCGATGGAACGCGCCGAGATCGAGGCCGGCATGCGTGAGACCGAGGCGCGCATCGAGGCCGACATGGACCCGTACGCCGCGGCCGCGCGCATGGACACGGACGAGATCGTGCCCGTGGGCGAGTTGCGCGAGTGGCTCGAGCTGTTCGCCGAGACCTCGTGGCAGGCCACCGGCTACCGCCGCACCAAGAACCCCAGGATCTGGTCGCTGCACGACGCGGCCGCTCTGCAGGAGCCCCGCGCATGAAGACTCGTCGCCACCTCATCGTCGAGCGCGCGTCCGAAGCCAGCGCCGGCCGCGTGCGCCTCTTGTCGCCCGGTGTCGGCTGGTTCGGCCAGGCGCTCCCGAAGGGCCAGATCCTGGCGCCGGACGCCAACGCGGGTGTGCTCGAAACCCTGGGCAACTTCACCGAACTGGTGGTGCCGCCGGGCGTCATCGGCCGCATCGCGAACGCCGCGCCGAACCGCTACCTCGAGCCGGTCGAGTACGGCCAGGTGCTGTACGAGCTCGACGCCTTCGAGGGCGCGATCGACGCCGAGGAGGAGGTCGTCGACGAGATCGAGGGCGGTCTCGCCGTGCGCGCGCCGTTCGCCGGTCGCTTCTGGCACCGCCCGGCGCCTGGCGATCCGGCTTTCGTCGAAGCGGGCGACGAGATCGTCACCGGCCGCACGATCGGTCTGCTCGAGGTCATGAAGACCTTCAGCCACGTGCACTACGAAGGCGCGGGCCTCCCGGCGCGAGCGCGCGTCGTGCGCCTGGTCGCGGGCGACGGCGACGAGGTCGCGGCCGGCGATCCGTTGCTCGTCGTGGAGTGATCGGTACGGCGTCAGGCACGAAACTGCCACGCCGCCGCCGACATCCCCGCAATTCGCAGCGACGGGGGGCGGCGTGGCAGTTTCGTGCCTGACGCCGTACCGATCACTCGGCGCGCAGCCCGAGCAAGGTCTCGAGGAAGACCCGGTCGTCGAAGGCGCGCCCCTGGCGCCCCTGCTCGGCGAAGCGCACGACCACGAGGTCCGCGGCGTCCACCAGGTACAAGCGCTGGTTGCCCGCGCCCGCCGCCATCACGATCTCGATCGGGCGGCCATCGGCATCGAGGATCGCGGGCAGCCCGGCCAGGCGCTCCAATTCGTCGTCGGAGACGCTCGCCCCCGAGTCGTCAGCGATCCCGGACGGGGTCGAGAGCCACCAGCTCAGTCCGTAGCCCGGGTTCGCGGCGGACGGTTCGAACAGCACGTCGAACGCCCCCGGCACGAGATCGCGCACCATCTCCCCCTCTTCCGTGCGGTGCGCCCCGTCCAACTGGACCCAGCGTCCGAAGTTGGCCCACTCGCGCGCGGTCAGGTGTCCAGCTCCCGGCAGTCCGGGCTTGCCGGCCGCGTCGGGACCGAAGCGCTCGAGCTCGGCGTCGATCCCGGCCGGACGCAGGACGCGCGCGACCAGATAGTCGAAGCAGGTCGTCTCGGGCCGTTCGCTCGTCGCCAACGCGGCCTCGAGCACACCGCCGAACGCGAAGAAGTGCGACGGCCCGTAGGCGAAGCCTTCACCGGGCGCGGCGGTCATCGGAACGCTCGAGAGGGCCGCGACGAAGCGATCGCTCGGTGCCTCGCCGTCCCGACGCAGCAGGCGCGACGCGGCGTTGCGCGACCCCAGATCGTTGATGCCCCATCCGCGGCGACCGAGCGACGGATCGTGGGGCGCGAGGCCACTGGACTGGTCGAGCAGGTTCCGCAGCGTGACCGCGCGCTTGCGTTCGTCCTGCCCCCACTCCTCGACGAACAGGTGGACCGGTGCGTCCAGGTCCTCGAACAGTCCGTCGGCGACCGCGACCGTCGCGAGCACCCCGGCGAAGGACTTGGTGCCGCTGGCGAGCGGGTGCGGGCGCTCGGCCGACCAGCCGCCCGCGTAGCGCTCGAAGACCACTTCGCCGCCCTCGAGCACCAGGAGCGCGCGTCCCGCGGCGGCCTCCGAGAGGTGGCAGGCGGCCTCGAGCGTCTCCTCGGTGACCGCGACCCCGGCCGGACGGACGGGCCGCGGGGCCCGCTCGGGCTCCTGCACTGCAGCGCGCGTCGCCGCCTGGATCCCGTGGCCGGCCACCAGCGTCTGCGCACCGGCCGGCGGCGCGAGGCCCGTGGCGAGGGCGAGGAGGGTGCTCGCGAGGGTCGCGAGCAGGCGAAGGGGGCGGGACATGGAGGGGTGTACGCGGGGTGGCGTCGATCTCTTTGGGGGAATCGACGTTCGGTTTGCGTGCGATCTTCCCGGCGCACCCGATCGGCCCCTCGAGCGGGCGTGAACGCGGCCCGCACGCGCCAGTTCAAGTCGACGCTCGGCGCGCTCGGACCGTCGACGCGCCGCTCACC
This sequence comes from Rohdeia mirabilis, assembly GCA_007750655.1. Taxonomy (GTDB): domain Bacteria; phylum Planctomycetota; class UBA1135; order UBA1135; genus Rohdeia; species Rohdeia mirabilis. The sequence continues at coordinate 1,232,854 of CP036290.1, read as the reverse complement.
GACCGAGCAGATGCCGCAGCGCTCCCTCGAGCGTCGGTCGGCGCCAGCGGAACCCCTCGTCCTCGAGGCGCCGCGGAACGACCAGCGGCCCGCGCAAGAGGATCGTCCGCCCCATCTCGCCGAACAGCGCCGAGACCGCGAAGCCGGGCAGCGGCAGGAAGGCGGGCCGGCCCAGGACCGACCCCAGCTCGCGGGCGAACGCGCGCTGGACGATCGGCTCGGGCGCCACGACGTTGTACGGCCCGCTGGCGTTCGCACTGGTCAGGAGGAAGAGCAGCGCCGCGAGCGCATCGTCGTAGGCCACCCAGCACAGCCCCTGGCGCCCGCTCCCCACCGGCCCCCCCGCGCCCAGGAGGAACGGCGGCAGCAGCTTCTGCAGTGCGCCACCGCGCGGCGTCAGGACCACGCCGAAGCGCGCGAAGGCCGTGCGCACGCCGACCGCCTCGAGCGGCGCGGCCTCGGCCTCCCAACGCTCGCACAGCTCGGGCAGGAAGCCTTCCCCGCGCGGCGCGTTCTCGTCGAGCGGTTCGGTCTCGCCGCGCTCGAACCCACCGTCGTCGTAGTAGCCGATCGCCGAGGCCTGCACGTACACCCGCGGCGCCGCCCCGCTGTCGACGAGCGCGCGCACCAGCGTCGCGGTCGAATCGGTGCGGCTCTGGGCCAGCACGCGCTTGCGCTCGTCCGTCCAGCGCCCCTCCGCGATGTTCGCTCCGGACAGGTTCACGACCCCGTCGAACGCGGCGACGGCTTCGGGATCGAGCTCGCCCCGGGCCGGGTCCCAGCGGATCTCGTCGGCGCCGCGCGGTTCGCGACGCACGAGCCGCACGACCTCGTGACCGCCGGTGGTCAGCAGCGCGCAGAGACCGCGCCCGACGAGCCCGCTCGCGCCGCAGACCAGGATGCGCAGCGGAAGCTCGTGCCCGAGCCGCGCGCGCGCGTCGGCGTGGTCGCGCAGGTCGTCGATCGTCGTCGCGTGGCGGTAGCGGAAGGTCGCCTCGAGCTTGCGCCGCACCATTCCACCCACGATCGGTCCGCTCAGCGCGTGCAGCGGCAGGCGGTAGTTCACGGTGTCGACCAGTCGCGACGCCGATTCGTCCTCCGGCTGGACCACGTGTTCGTGGCGCCAGGCCGAGAAAGGGCCGCGCTCCTGCGAGTCGACGAATCGGTGCGGCGGGTCGTAGCCCGAGTGCAGCGCCTCCCACTTCATCGAGAACGGCCCCTTGCCCACGCGCAGGAGTACGCGCGCGCCGTCGCCGATCGGGTTGCCGTCGGGCGCGGGCTCGGACGCGAGCACGCGCACCGGGTCGAAGGGCGGGACGAGACGCTCGAGCGCGCCGGGACGGCCGTGCCAGGCGAAGAGCTCCTGCGGCGACGCGTCGAAGCGCGAGGAGATCTGGAAGGTGGCGTGGGACATGGGCCGAGCTGGATGGCCTGCGGTGGATTGTCGGTACGGTGTCAGGCACGAAACCGCCACCTGCCGCGCCAAGTCCCTGCGAACCGCAGCCACGACGGCGGCAGGTGGCGGTTTCGTGCCTGACACCGTACCGACAATCCAACGTGGACCACCCCCGCCCCCACCTGACGAAGTCCCGTCTCACGACGCCGCTCGTCGCACGCACCCGCTGCGAAGACTTCCGTGTCGAGGAGATCCCCGCCTACGAACCGACGGGCGAGGGCGAACACGCCTGCATCGAGATCGAGAAGCGCGGGATCCCCACGAGCGAGGCGATCGTGCGGATCGCGCGGGCCCTGGGCGTGCGGCCGTCGGCGGTCGGACACGCGGGGCTCAAGGACGCGCGCGCCGTGACGCGGCAGCGCTTGACCGTCGTCGGCGTCGCGTCGGCCGACGTGGAAGCGCTCGAACTCGACCTGGAACGCGACGGCGTGCGCGTGCTCGGCGCGACGCGCACCCAGGGCAAGCTGCGGATCGGGCACACGAACGGCAACCGTTTCGAGATCGTGCTGCGCGGCACGGCCGAGGGCGAAGAGGCCCGCGTCGCGACCGAACTGCGCGCGGGCCTCGACGACCTGGCCCGACGCGGCGTGCCCGGCTGGTTCGGTGCCCAGCGCTACGGCCATCGCGGCGACAGCGGCGAGATCGGCATCGCGCTGGTGCGCGGCGCGTGGCGCGAGGCGTTCGACCTGATGTGCGGGCGCCCCGGGCCGCGCGACTTCGGACGCGTGCTCGAGGCGCGCCAGCTGTACGACGCCGGTGACTTCGCCGGCGCCGCCGCCCTGTGGCCGCGCAGCTATCGCGAGCCGCGCGCGATCTGTGCCGCGCTCGCGAAAGACGGCCGAGGCCTCGAAGGCGCCGATCCGGAAGCCATCGTGCGGCGTCTCGATCGCACCCAACTGCGGTTGCTCGTCTCGGCCGCCCAGTCCCTGTTGTTCGATCGCGTGCTCGCGCGCCGCATGCCGCACGTCGAGCGCCTGCTCGACGGCGACGTGGTGCGCTTCGCCACGTCGAACGGCGGCTTCGTCGTCGAGCGCGCCGCGGACGAGCAGCACCGCGCCGACGCCTTCGAGATCTCACCGTCGGGCCCGCTGTTCGGCGCCAAGGAACAGCGACCGACCGGCGCCGCGCTCGAACTCGAGGAAGCGGTGCTCGGCGAAGCCGGTCTCACCCGCGAGCACTTCGCCGCGAGCGGGCCACTGTCCTGTTCGGGAGCGCGCCGGCCCCTGCGCACCAAGCTGACCGAGCCCGACGTCGACGCGGGTCGCGACGATCTGGGGCCGTTCGTGCGCCTGCGCTTCGCCCTCGCGCCGGGCGTGTTCGCGACGACGGTGCTCGACGAGCTCACCGGCGGCGCGCTGCGCGTGGTCGAGCGCGACGAACGGGCGAACGCGAAGCCCAGTGGCGATGGTCCTCGCCGAGACTGATCGGCGCGTGCGAACGACGCGCAGCGCCGCATCGGACCGCCAGCGGGACCGCGGCACCCAGTTGCAGGACCGTGTCGGGGGCGCCCCCGAGCGACCGTTCGGCGCACCCGGGTGGATCGCGCCCGTGCGCACTGGTTTCGGCGGACGGACTGGAACGACGCGTCCCCGTCCCTAGGCTACCGAGCGACTTCCAAGAGTCGAACGGGCGCTCGGAGCGCCGTCGACCAGCGCCGGAGCTCGGGCTCACGACCCTCGAACTTCGGCCCGCCCGAATGCGCCCACCGCGCGGGCGACTCACTCATCTCCACGCACCGCGACGCCTCCATCGGGACGCGCGCCGCCGACCGGACCACATCCATGAAACGCATCCTGCTCGTCCTCGCGCTCGTCGTCGCGAGCCTCTTCACCACCACGAATCTCGCGGCAGCCGGCGCGGCGCCGCTCGCACAACCGATCGTCCAGGAAAGCGGCGACGCGGGAGGGGCCGAGACGGACGCGCCGCCCTCGTCGGAGGGCGAAGCGACGACGGAGAGCGCAGTCGCGACCAGCGACGATGGCGCTGCGGGCGAGAAGAAGACCAAGAGCGTCGCCGAGACGCCCACGACCGATCAACTGGTGAGTGGCGCGAGCGAGGAAGCCGCGAAGCTGCGCGACCTCGTCGTGAACTTCATGGCCGACAAGCTCGGCGTGCCGAAGGCCGTCGCGAGCATGATCGGGACCGCGATCATGTTCGTGCTGATCCTGGTGGTCTTCAAGATCCTGGCGTCGATCGCCGCCTCGCTGGTGGGTGGCGCGCTGTCCAAGTCCAAGCTCCGCCCGACCCAACTCCTGCTCGAGTTCCTGAAGGGTGCAACGGCGAAGCTCGTGATGGCCATCGGCTTCATCATGGCGCTCGGAACCGTCGGCGTGGACGTCGGTCCGCTGCTCGCCGGCCTCGGCGTCCTCGGCTTCGTCGTCGGCTTCGCGCTGCAGGACACGCTGGGCAACTTCGCCGCGGGCGTCATGATCCTCTTGTACCGCCCCTACGACATCGGTGACTTCATCACCGCCGGCGGCGTCACGGGAAGCGTCAAGTCGATGAGCCTCGTCTCCACCACGATCGGCACGCCGGACAACCAGGTGCAGATCGTTCCGAACGGTTCGATCTGGGGCGGCGTCATCACGAACGTCACCGCCAACGACACGCGCCGCGTCGACCTGACCGCCGGCATCGGCTACGGCGACGACATGGACAAGGCCGAAGCGATCCTCAAGCGCATCGTCGAGTCGCACCCGCTGGTCCTGGCCGAGCCCGCGCCGGTCATTCGCGTCCACGCCCTGGCCGACTCGTCGGTCAACATCGTCGTGCGCCCCTGGACCAAGACCTCCGACTACTGGACCGTCTACTGGGACATCACGAAGTCGATCAAGACCGAGTTCGACAAGGAAGGCGTCAGCATCCCCTTCCCGCAGCGCGACGTGCACCTCTACAAGGTCGACTGAAGCACGAAGGCCGCCTGAAGCACGGCCGAACGAGAGCCGGCGTCTTTCGAGAGCCGGCGACGAAGGGGCCTCGCACCGACCGGTGCGGGGCCCCTTCGCTGTGGACAACGCGCGCCCGACGCCCCACGATCGCCCCGTCATGAAACGCAGCGAGAAGGCCGAACGCATCGTCGCACTGCTCGACGAGCTGTACCCGACGACGCCGATCCCGCTCGACCACACGGATCCGTACACGCTGCTGGTCGCGGTGCTCCTGTCCGCCCAGTGCACGGACGAGCGCGTCAACCGCACGACGCCGGCCCTGTTCGCACGCGCCGGCGATCCGGCCAGCATGGCCCAGGTACCGGTGGACGAGATCCGCGAACTCATCCGCCCCTGCGGCCTCTCGCCCCAGAAGAGCCGAGCGATCAGCGTGCTCAGCCAGCGCCTCGTGGACGAGTTCGACGGCCAGGTCCCCGCGGACTTCGCAGCACTCGAGTCCCTGCCCGGCGTCGGTCACAAGACGGCCAGCGTCGTCATGTCCCAGGCCTTCGGCGTGCCGGCCTTCCCCGTCGACACGCACATCCATCGACTCGCGACGCGCTGGGGACTGTCCAACGGTTCGTCGGTCGAACGCACCGAACGCGACCTCAAGGCCCTCTTCGAGCGCGAGCGTTGGAACGCGCTGCACCTGCAGATCATCTTCTTCGGGCGCGAGCACTGCCCGGCCCGCGGCCACGACCTCGACGCCTGTCCGATCTGTTCGTGGGCGGCGACGAAGGCGCGCAAGGAGGCCGAGCGCAAGGCGGGCACGGTCGGTCGCATCCCGAAGCGCGGTGCGAGTCGCGCGCGCTGACGGAACACGACCGTCAGGCCGCCGACACGCTCCACACGCCGGGCGCCAGTCGCTCGGACAGCACGGCCCAGCGCCGCGCCGCCACGCGCTCCCAGGTGAAGGCGCGGGCCCGTTCCCGGCCGTTCGCACCGAGTTCGCGACGCAGTCCGACGTCCGACGCGAGCAGTTGCAACGCCTCGGCCCAACCGTCGAGGTCGTACGGATCGCGCACGAAGCCGTCGATCCCGTCGCGCACGACGCCTCCGGCTCCCGCCGGACTCACGAGGCACGGCAGGCCCGCCGCCATGGCCTGGTAGGTCGCGATCGGACTGCCCTCCTCGTGACTGGCGAGCACGTACGCGTCGCAGTCCGCGAAGTACTCGGCCATCCCGTCGATCCACGTGGTCGTCCGCACGTCCGCGCGCGCGAGATCGCAGTCCCAACGCCGCGCGAGCGCCGGAGGCACGTCTCCGAGCACGGACAGTTCGCCCGGCCCGTCGGCGAGGCGCCAGGCGGCCAAGAGTTCACCGACGCCCTTGCGCAGGACGTCCGACCCGACGTGGACGAAGCGCGGACGCTTGCCGCGGCGCCGCTCGGCGCGTTCCTCGTCCGTCGGCGCGATGAACGTCGCGGGATCGTAGGCGTAGCTCGTACGCACGATGCGCGCGGGATCCAGTCCCGCCGCCACGAGCGAGTCGGTCACGAACGGGCTCGGGCTGACGATCGCGTCGGCCAGCTCGAGCTTGCGCGTCTCGCGCATCGCTTCGTACGGACCGTGGTCGTGACTCGGCGTCAGCGGCTGGTGCCGATCGAGACCGTGCCGCGCGTAGACGCGATCGAGCACGGCGCGCGCAGTGGAGCGGTGCGAGTTGACGCGCTCGACGGCGACGCGCACCCCGCGCAACGTCAGCTCGCGCACGAACTCGAGCGACGTCGTCGGCCAGGCGTAGACCAAGTCCCCAGGTCGCGCGACCTCGAGCACCGCATCCTCGACGCGGCGCGCGAGCTGGGCCTCGGGTCGGTGGAACTTGTAGTGCAGCCGCGCACGCACGCTCGGCACCGGGAGCCGGTGGTAGGAACGCCGGGCCTCGGGCGCCGCGGCCGTGGCCCAGAACTCGATCGGCAGCCCGGCTCGGCTCCAGGAGTCGGACAGCGCCAGCGCGCAGGCCGAGATCGCGCCGCCACTCGTGTAGATGGGATGGACGAGCCGCAGAGCGGGTACGGCCCCGGTCGGTGCGGATCCGTGCGTCCGCGGCGCGGCGGCGGAGCCGAGGATCGAGAGCGGGCGGCGCGACGACATGACCCGGGAGGATCGGCCTCGGCTCGTGCTCGACCGTAGACGGATCGCCGCCAGCGCCCGATGACCTAGGATCTCGCCCCATGACCCCCGATCCCTTCACCGACGAGGAACTCGACGCCCCCTGGGCCCTGCTCGACGAGGGACGCGCGAGCGAGGTCCTGTCCATCCTGACCCAGCTCGACGACGACGACCGCCCCCACCCGGAGGCGGGCGCCCTGACCGCGCTGGCGCTGTGCGACCTGGGCGACCTCGACGCGGCGGAGCGCGCGCTCGAGCTGGCGGAGATCGAGTCGGGCGAGGACACGGGCGCAGTCACGAACCTCGTCCTCGCGCGCGCGGAGGTGGACCTGTTGCGCTGGCGGCCCGAGGACGCACGAGCCGCTTTCGAGCGGCTCGAAGCCGACGAACCGTCCGTGTCCACGCGCCTGAGGCTGTCCCTCTGCGCGGATCTCCTCGGCGACCCGGACGCCGGCCTCGAGTGGCAACGCCGCGCGGGCGAGCTGATGGAGGGCGCCTTCACCGTGCTCGACGGCGCGGCCTTCGACCAGGTCGTCGACGCCGCCGTGCGCGAACTCCCACCGCGGTTCGCCGCGCGACTCGACGACGTGCCGGTGCTCGTCGAACCGGTTCCTGGCCCGGGCGCCGCCGGCCCCGACGTGCCGCCCGACACCCTCGGCCTGTTCCGCGGCGTGAGCGACCTCGACGGCTCGTTCGAAGGCTTCGCCGACCTGCCGCCAGCGATCCACCTCTACCAGCGCAACCTCGAGCGCCGCGCCCTCGACGTGGACGAGCTGCGCGAGGAGATCCGCATCACGCTCTTCCACGAACTCGCGCACCTGCTCGGGTTCGACGAGGACGGCGTCGACGCCATGGGCCTGGCTTGAACCGAGGGGACCGCGGGAAGGAGTCGCTTCCCGCTTGAGGCCCGCCCCGAGGTCGCCCATCCTCGCCCGTGCGGTTCGCCGCGCCGCCGACGTTCCGACTCCGATCCCTCGCCGCTCGCCGGCCGCCCGCCCATGGACAGCATCCAGTACGACACGCTCGCCGACCACTGCCTCAACCGCATCGAGGACTGGCTCCAGGACTTCGATCCGGACGAGCTCGACTACGCGACGGCCGACGGCGTGGTGAAGTTCGAGTTCCCCGACGGCGTGACGTTCGTGCTCAACCGCCAGGCCGGGTCGCACCAGATGTGGTACGCGGCGGGCGTGCGCGCCTGGCACTACGACTGGAACGGCGAGACCTGGGTCGACGACCGCGACGGCCACGATCTGTACGCGAACGTGGCGCGCACGGTCGGCGAGAAGCTCGGACGCGACGTCGCGATCTGAGCGCGGGCAGCGGGCGATGGCCAGTCCTGACACGAGCGTGAGCGCGCGTACCCGGCGGCTCCAGCGCACGCTGGCAGGGCGCGCCAGCGGCTCGACGCGCGCCTGGTGGGAGCGCTACCTGAAGGGCGAAGCCGCGTTCCGGGGCGTGCCGATGGCCGAGGTCCGGCGCGCGACGAAGGCCTGGTGGCACGACGAGGGTCTGGACGGCGAAGACGTCAGGACCGGGCGCGACGCGGCGCTCGACCTGTTCGCCTCGCGCTTCACCGAGGACAAGCTGGCCGGCACGATCGCGCTGGCCGAGCTGTGCATCGAGAACCTCGGGGACACGGACCTGCCCGCCTTCGCTCGGCTCTTCGACCTGGGGCACGTCGGCGACTGGAACGTGACCGACTGGTTCGCGGTGAAGCTGCTCGCGAACCTGGTCTGCGAGTCGGACGACCCGGCGCGAACGGCCAGGGCCATCGCCGACTGGCGGAAGGGTCGGACCCTGTGGCAGCGACGCGCGGGGCTGGTGGCCTTCGCCAATCTCGCCCGCCACGGCGACGCGGCCTTCCCCGGCCAGACCGACCTCCTGCTCGAGACCGCGGACGTCCTGGTGCGCGATCCGGAGCGCTTTTCGCAGACGGCCGTGGGCTGGGTGCTGCGCGAGCTGGGCGTGGCCGAGCCGGAACGCGTATCCGCCTTCGCCCGGGATCACCGCGAACGCCTGTCGCGGGAGGCCTTGCGCAACCTCACGGCGAAGCTCGACCCGGCCTCTCGAAAGGCGCTGCGGGACGCCCACGCGGCTCGCTAACCTGGCGGCGCGCCATGCGCCTCGAAGCAGCCTCCGACCTTCGGCGGAGCGACTTCGGACCGCGAATTCGGCGCCCTGCCCCGCCCCACGTTGACCTCCCCCACGAGCCCCGCCCCGACCCTCGACGATCTGCGAGCGCGGGTGGGCGAGGTGTTCGGCTTCGACGAGCTGCGACCGCTGCAGGCCGAGGCGACCGAGGCCGTGCTCGCCGGTCGCGACGCGCTCGTGGTGCTGCCGACGGGCGGGGGCAAGAGTCTGTGCTACCAGGCACCCGCGCTCGTGCTGCCGGGCTTCACGCTGGTGGTCAGTCCGCTGATCGCGCTGATGGACGACCAGCTGCGGTCGCTCGAAGGGCACGGCGTCGCCGCCGGGGTGTTCACGAGCACGCAGGAGCCGGAGGAGCGCGACGCCACCTGGGAGCGGCTGCGGGCGGGCGAACTCGACATCCTCTACTGCTCGCCCGAACGTCTGGCGCTGCCCGGCTTCTACGAGCGGCTCGTGAGCCTCGGTGCGTCGCGACTCGCCGTCGACGAAGCGCACTGCATCAGCCACTGGGGGCACGACTTCCGGCCCGAGTACCGGATGCTCGGCGAACTGCGCCGCCGCGGTTCACGCCTGCCGATCGTCGCGTTGACCGCCACCGCGACGCCGCGCGTGCAGAACGACATCGTGGCCGAACTCGGTCTCGAGGACGAGCTGCGCCTGGTCGGCGACTTCGATCGCCCGAACCTCACCTACCGCATCGTTCCGCGCCGCGACACGTCGACCGACGTGTACGGCGTGGTCGCGCGCCACGCCGGGGACGCGGGCATCGTGTACGTGCTGCGCCGCAAGGACGCGGAGTCGTTGGCCTCGGACCTGGCGGCGCGCGGCGTGCGCTGCCGTCCGTACCACGCGGGCCTCGACGGCGCCGAGCGACGTTCGGTGCAGAACGACTTCCTGTCCGAACGCATCGACGTGGTCGTCGCCACCGTCGCCTTCGGCATGGGCATCGACCGCAGCGACGTGCGTTTCGTCGTGCACGCTTCACTGCCCAAGGGCGTCGAACAGTACAGCCAGGAGACCGGGCGCGCGGGCCGCGACGGACTGCCGTCGGAGTGCGTGATGTTCTACTCGGGCGCCGACTACCACGGTTGGTGCTCGCTGATGGAGCGCAGCTCCGCCGAGGCCGACGAAGCCGGTGTGCAGGGCGCGCGCGAGGAACTGCGCGAGAGCCTCGAACGCCTGAGCGAACTGTGGCGCTTCGCAGGCAGCGCGCTGTGCCGCCACCGCTTCCTGGTCGAGCACTTCGGCGGCACCTTCCACGGCTCGATCGAGGAAGGCTGCGGCGCGTGCGACGTGTGCCTCGGCGAACTCGAGACCGTGCCCGACGGTCAGGTGGTGGCGCAGAAGATCCTGTCGTGCGTCGTGCACTGTCGACACACCTACGGCGCCGGTCACGTGGCCAACGTCCTGCGCGGCGCGAACACGGCGCGCATCCGCGAGCTCGGGCACGACCGGTTCACGACCTTCGGCCTCTTGAGCACCATGTCGCAGGGCGACGTGCGGACGTTCATCGACCAGCTGGTGTCGAAGGGACTCCTCCTGGTCGCGCCGGGCCAGTACCCGACGCTGGCGCTGTCCAAGACCGGGGCCGAGGTGCTGCGCGGTGAACGCGACGTCGAACTGTTCCTGTGTCGCCGACCCCAGTCGGTGGCGGGCCGGACCCGCTCGCGCAGCGGCTCGCGCGGGCCCTCCCCCATCCTCGACGACCCCGATCTCGACTCGGAACTGGTCGAGTCGCTGCGCGCCCTGCGTCGCCGTCTCGCCAGTGAACGCGGCGTCCCGCCCTATGTCCTGTTCAACGATCGGACGCTCGTGGACCTGGTCTCGAAGCGTCCCTCGAACACGACCGAGCTGCTCGACGTGGTCGGGATCGGCGCCAAGAAGGCGGAGGACCTGGGCGAGATCCTGCTGGCGGCACTGGGCGGAGCCTGAACCCCGCCGCACACGGACGGACGACTCAGTTCGCCTCGTGCGGCGCCGGGGGCACGTCGTCGGAGGCCTCGAAGGCCGCGCTCACGACCGCTTCCCACACGTCCTGCTCGGGCGCTCCGTAGATCCACTCGTCGCGCCCGATCGCTGGGATCCACGAACCGGTCTCGAGCTCGGCGTCGAGCTGTCCGTCGTCCCACCCGGCGTAGCCGACGAAGAGACGGACGTCGACGCCCGCGCCCGCCCGCCGCTGCTCGAGCAGGTAGCGCCCGAGTTCGTCGACGTCGCCGCCGATCCACAGACCGGGTCGCAGCTCGCTGCCGCCGCGAATTCGCCCGGGAACCGAGTGGACGAAGTGCAGACGCTCGTGGTCGACGGGGCCACCCAGCAGCACGGGGAACTGGAGCCCTCCCAGCACGGGATGGTCCGGGAGCAGCTGGTCCACCGTCACGTTCGTCGGGCGGTTGACGATCAGACCGAACGCACCGGCCGCCGAGTGCTCGCAGATCAGGAGCACCGTCCGCCCGAAATTCGGGTCCTCGAGGCCGGGGTGCGCCGCGAGCAGGTCGCCAGCTGCCAGGCGGAGGCTCATCCGGACCAGCCTAGTCCCCCCCCACCTCCGAGAAGCCGAGGACCGAGACCCGGGCGGGACCAGTCCCACGGATCGGTCCTCGGGCGCTAGGATTGGAGCATGCCCTCCTCCAAGGAGATTCGCGTCGACGCCAGCCGGCAGGTTCGGGCGCTCGCCTCGCCGCTCCGCCAACGCTTCGTCGACGTTCTGACCAGCGAAGGTCCCTGCTCCGTCCGCGACGTGGCCGAGCGCCTGGGCAAGCCGCCCGCGACGCTCTACTACCACCTGCGTCTGCTCGAGGACGCCGGCATCGTGCGAACCGTGGGCGAACGCGCCACGGGCAAGCGACCGGAGATGCTCTACGAGGCGATCTCCACGCGCTTCCGGGTCGACAACGCCAGCGGTGACCGGGCTTGGCAGAACGAGCTCGAGCGCTACGTCCGCGTCCACCTCCGCGACGTCGAGCGCGCCATCGCCGCCCAGGTCGAGGACCCGAGCTACTCGCGCGACGACCCGGCGCCCCTGATGCACTTCCGCGCCGTGCAGCTGCGCCTCAACGAACAGGACCGTCGCGAGCTGGCGGCGCGGGTCGAGGCGCTGACCGCGTTCCTGATCGAAGCCGACGGGCGAGCGGGTGTGGACGAGGTGCCACTGTCGTTCGCTCTGGCGATGGCGCCTTCGCGCGACTAGCGCCGAGCGCTCCGACTCGTTCACCACGACGTGCTGCTCGACCGGTCAGATGCTCAAAGGGGCTTGCCGATCCAGGCCGACAAGATCTTGCCGACCTCGTTGCCGGCCGCGTCATAGCCGATGATCGTCGCACCACCGTCGATCGGCACCCATTCCACGATGCCGGGCATGTCGTACTTCTCGAGCGACTCGGCCATCGTGTTCGATTGATGGTCGAAGTAGGCCTGCGTGGCGGAAACCTGGACGCTCAATTCTCTCAGCTCGCGGAGTTCAGGGGTCGCGTTGACCGAGAGGTCGACGTACCGCATGTCCTCGTATCGCTCCCAGGGCAGGTCCGGGTCCTGGACGATATAGGTGCCCGGATCGGATCGAAAGCGTTCGCGGGCCTCGTCGACCGTCAGGTGCTCCCGGGCGAAGACCGGCACGGCGCTCAAGAGCTCGCGCTCGATCATGGCTGCTCTTGCTTGGGTCTGGCGGACCACATCCAAGATCTGGTCGAACTCGAGTGCATCGATGTCGAGTCGGCCGATAGGAATGCCGTCTACAACGACCGCATCGCCGATCAAGGGGAAACTGTCCCGTCCTGACCCCAATTCGCCTTCACTCAAGTCTAGTGGGTAACCGCCCTTCATCGGCGCACCCCTTTCCGGACTTCGAGGCGCCACCTGCCGCAAGTTGGCGAGTTCAACCCCATCGGGACGTGCCTCGGGGGAAGTGGCCTGGTCGGCATCGGTCGCGATCGGATCCAGCTCCGTCACTCGAGGTTCTAGTCGCTGCGCGAAGTGCATCGCGAGCGCGCCGAGCACGGCGCCTAGAAGAGCAGCAGCCATGATGGATCGAGTGGGTGTGTTCATCATCGTGATCTCGACTCAGGCTGCGGCTCTCCCCCGTTCCCTTGCCCTACAGCCCGGTGCACTCCGTGCATCCGCGCGTCACTGTCGCGTCCGACCAGCTGAAGACATACCCACCGGGAGTCGCGTGCCCTAGCCCGACACCGGGAACGAAGTTCGAAGTCGGCACGCAGTCGAAGCTCCAAGGGCTGGGGCACTCGTCCCGCAGGCACGTGATGTTTCTCCGGTAGTAGGCCTTGTAGCGAGCAATGTGGTAGGCCACTTCGTCCGAGTCGAAGCCGTCGTTCTGAGCCTCGACGTCCGTAACCGCGGAGATAACGCGGTGGCCGATCATGAACGTGCTCGTCCGGCCGCACTCGGCCTCGATCGAAGGCGGCGGGTCGAGGGAGTCGAGCAGCGGGGCGGCTGCCGTCAAGAGGATCGTTCCAGCGATGATGAACGGTGCAAGTGCCATGAGAGTCTCTCGGGGTTCGATGTTTGGCCAGACGGACACAGCCGAGTCGTAGGGCTCTTTGGCGGTGCCGAGGCTCGCTCCAATTCAGCGGCCCACGGAAGGCGCTGGATGGCTGCCAGCCGACGGTACTCTGGAGGTGGGGGGGGGCTGTCAAGGCCCTGCCAGGGCTGGGGGTGGTCCGGCCCGCACGGTCGAGCTCCGCTGCTCAGCGTTCGAGCAGGAACACGCCCTCGAGGTGCGGTGTGTGCGGGAAGAGGTCGACGAGCGCCGAGCGCACGAGTCGATACGCACCGCGCCCGTCGGCCCCTTCCTGGGTGAGCAACGGCACGAGATCGCGCGCCGCACTGTCCAGGTGGCACGAGACGTAGACGAGTCGCGGCGGCCCCACGCGCACGAGCGCGTCGACGGCGTCCTTGTGGAGACCGGCGCGCGGCGGATCGACGACGGCCACGTCGGGTGCGGGCCAGTCGAGCGCACCGGCAGCGGCACGCACCAGGAGCTCGGCCGCGTCGGCCACTTCGAAGTGCGCGTTGGTCACACCGTTGCGCACCGCGTTGGCGCGCGCGTCGGCGATGGCCTCCGGCACGAGCTCCGCACCGAACGCGCGCTCGAACCGATCGGCGAGCGCCAGAGCGAACAGGCCCGCGCCGCAGTAGAGGTCCCAGAACACGCCGCTCGGCGTCGCGCGACCGGCCGTGGCGAACTCCGCCACCGTCTCGAACAAGCGCTCGGCCTGGGCCGTGTTGGTCTGGAAGAACGAACGCGGCGAGATCTCGTGTTCGAGCCCAGCCAGCCGTTCGCGGATGCGTCCCGAGCCGTGGAGCACGCGGTCCGTGTCGCCGATCGCGACCGAGCTCTGCCGGTCGGTCGCACCGTGCACGAGCGTCGTGATCTCGGGCATGTCCTCGACGAGTGCTCGCCAGTAACGTTCGAAGCGCGGCGCGAGTTCGCCATCGCGGTCCAGAGCGCACGAGGTCACGAGGTACACGAGCCACTCGCCGGTCGCTTCGCCGCGCCGCACGACGAGGTGTCGCAGGAAACCTGTGTGATCGCGGAGGTCCCAGGGTTCGAGCTCGAGCTCCAGCGCTCGGCTCCGCGCCGCCGTGACGATGCGGTCCCCCACGGCACCCTGCAGGTGACAGGCGCGCACGTCGAGGCCCTTCTCGAAGCGTCCCGGCGCGTGCAGTCCGAGTGCGAAGTTCGGGTGGCGGCCGTCGTCGTCGCTCTCGAGCCAGCGGCGACTCGCGAATGTGAAGTCCATCTTGTTGCGATAGCGCCAGGGATCGTCGGCTCCGATCGGATCGGGGAGTTCGAGCCCGAACGGCTCGAGCGGCCGGAGACGACGCCGCGCGATCGCACCCAGCTCGACGAGCTGGCGCGCGTAGTCGAGCTCCTGGAAGCGACAGCCACCGCAGTCGGCCGCGTGTTCGCAACGGGCCTCGACCTCGTGGGGCGAACGCTCGACGAACTCGAGCACGTGCGCCTCGACGGCGGATCGTCGCCGCTTCGCGACGCGCGCCCGCACGCGCGCACCGGGCAGCGTGCCGAGCGGGCCGCGCCGCAGTGTCACGGAGTACGCCCCGACGGATCCGATCGCGTTTCCGCGTCCGTCGAAGCCGCGCACGTCGAACTCGATCACGTCGTCGCGGCGCGGCATGCGCGCCGCGGTCGGATCGCCGGCCCACATCGGTCCAGGGTCGCGATCCGTCGCCACCGCAGCCGAGCCAGTCGCACCCGCGTCGGCTCCAGCCTCGTCGCTCGCCTCGTCGCTCGCCGTCGCGTCCTTCTCGCTGTCGTCGTTCACGCTTGCCTCGGTCACTGCCGCTTCCGACGTTCGCCGCCGGGCGCCACCCCGCCGTCGGGAGAGCCTTCTGCGCCGAGCAGTCGATCGAATGCTCCGGCGATGCTGTGTCCGCGGGCCGCGATGGCGGCGAGACCGACCACTCGGCCGCCTTCGATCAGGACGGCCTCGTCGTAGAGATTCACGGTCGTGCACACGTGGCGCGGAACGAGCCACAGGACACCGCCGCGCGGAGGCAGTTCGGCCGGTGCCGCGCTGGAGGCATCGAGCGGCAGGTGTTCCTCGCTGGGCGTCGCGGGCACGAGGCGCGGCCAACCGATCACCACGGCGACCGGCGAACCCGCTTCGGCCGAGACGCCCTTCGATCCGGCGTCGCAGGTCACGCGGCCAGGTCTGGGGCAGCTCACGACGCGCGTCGCGACCAGCGCCGCCGGCCGGAAGCCGAGCGCGGGGTTCTGCTCCTCCGAGCGCGCGTCGTGCAGGACGACGGTCCCCGGCGAGACGCGGTGTCGCGTCGACTCGAGCGCGGCGAAGCCGTCGAAGCCGAGGGCAGCGGTGAAGGACGGCGTCCCGCTGGTCACGAGCTCCGCGACGTGGATGCCGCGCGACCGGAGCTCGAACGTGAGCGCGAGCAGTTCACCGTAGCCCGCGTGCGCCGCGCTCTGGCGCTCCATCTCGTTCCCGGCGTGGTGCCCGTCGTAGTAGTGCAGTCCGCGCAGTCGCGCACCGGCTGCGCGCGCGACCTCGAGCACACGTGACGCGAGACCGGCGGCGAGTCCCGTGCGATCCTGACCGGGATTCAGGTCGACGAACAGACCGATCGGCTCCGGCCAGCGCGCCACGTCGTCCACGCTCTCGACGAGGACCGAGACCGTGCAGTCGCCGTGCTCCCGCGCGAGGTCCGCGATGCGACCGACCGCGGGTCCGTGGTGCGGATAGGCGACGAGCAGATCGATGCTCTCCCCGCGAGCGCGCGCGTGGCGCAGGAGTGCCCGCGCCTCGTCCACGGTCGCACACTTGAAGTTCCGCACGCCCGCGGCGAACAACTCGCTCCACAGGCGGGGCGCCTTCGTGGTCTTCAGGTGCGGTCGCCAGCGGTCGACGTCGCCCTCGAGCAGCTCGACCATGCGCGCGAGATTGTGGCGCACCACGTCGAGGTCGATCACCAGCGCGGGCGTGGGCAGCTGGTCGAGCACGCTCGCGTCCAACTGCGGCGCGACGTCGTCGAAGAGCGCGGCCCCGAGGACGCTGCGGTCGCCGGGGCTCACTGGCCGTCCAGCTCCGACAGGAGTCGACGCGACGCGTCGTCGTCCGTGTCGTGCTCGAGCGCCACGTGCAGCCAACGTCGCGCGTCCGCCGTCCGACCGATGTGGGCGTACAGCCGCCCGAGATCGGAAGCGATCGGCGGCCACAGGTGCGCGTGGGCCGAGGCCTCCTCGAGGCGCCAGATGGCGTGCTGCAACAGGCCTTCCTGCTCGGCCATCTGCGCCCGCAGCCAGAACGCGCGCGCGCCTTCGTGGCGAACGGGCCGGATCGCGCAGGCGCGTTCGAGCGCACGGTGCGCCTTGCGCTTGTGCGACAGCTCCCACAGGGCCTCGCCCATCAACGACCAGCCGCGCGGTTCCTCGGGATCGATCTCGATCGAACGCCCCGCCAGTCGCATCGCCTCGCGCGGATCGGTGACGCGCAGGGTCTCCGACAGACCGTGCAGCGCCTCGAGACACTCGTCGTCGAGCTCGAGCGCCCGCGCGAAGCACCGGCGCGCGGCCGTCGCGTTCTCCTGCAGCCAGAACAGGGCGCCAAGTTCGCAGAGGGCCTCGACGAAGTCCGGGTCGCTGACGAGCGCGCGCTCGAGGAATCCGCGCATCTCGTCCTCGCTCTCCGACAGGTGCCGCGCGAACAGGAGCAGCAGCTCTTCGTTCTCGGGCTCCAGCTCGAGCCCGCGCTCGAGCTGGTCGACGGCTTCGTCGTAGCGGCCCTGACGCACGAGCAGGCTGCCGTACTGGCCGTGGAGGAACGCGCTCTCGCAGGTCATCAGCGCCTCGGCCAGCGCCTCTTCCGCAGCGTCGTCGCGGCCCTTCTCGAGCAGGCTGTAGGCCAGTCCCGAGTGCGCCAACGGATCGAGCGGGTCGAGCTCGACCGCGCGCTGGAACGCGGCGTGCGCCTCGTCGATGCGCACGCGCTGCAGCTCGAGTTCGCCGAGGTAGACCCACACGCGCGGACTGGCGTCGCCGCGCTCGAGCGCCGCCTGGATCACGCGCACGCCGTCGGCCAGGAGTCGCTCACGCTCACGGGTGTCGCCGCTCACGGAACACAGCGCGCGTTGGAACGCGGCGGTGCACTCGATGAACGTGGTCGACTCGGTCGTCATGGCAGGAACGTGGTCCGCGCACACAGGTCGCGGAACCGGTGTCGAGGACAGTGTCGCAGGCGGTGTCGCAGGCGGTGTCGCAGGCGGTGTCGGATCGGGACGCGGCGCGCGAACGAAGTCGCGCGGGTCGCCGAAGCGCGGTGCCAGCGACGCGCGCGCTCACGGTTCTGGGTGGCGCGCGACGTCGGTGGGCCGCAGTCCGTCGGCCTGGCGTGGATGGGGAGAGTGGACGCCGTCGTTGTCGGGCAGGGGGAGCCCGGCGGCGACCATCGCAGTGTACAGGCCGACGCAGGCCGCGCTCGCCAAGTTGAGACTTCGTACGCCTTCGCGCACGGGGATGTACACGCGCCCCCGCGCAGCGCGTTCCAGGAGGTCTTCCGGCAGCCCGTGACTCTCGCATCCGAAGAGCAGGACGTCGTCGGGTCGAAAGCGGGACTCGAACAGGCTGGTTCCGCCCCGAGCGCTGAACGGGCGCAGCCGATCGACGAGGTCGCGGTCCGAACCGCGGGAAAGGTGTGCCGCTGCCGCACCCCAGTCGCGGTGGACGAAGAGGTCGACGAGCGGCCAGTAGTCGAGTCCCGCGCGCTTGAGGTACCGATCCTCGAGGGAATAGCCCAGCGGCTCGACGAGATGGAGTCGGACCCCCGTCGCCGCGGCGGTCCTCGCGATGCAGCCCGTGTTGTGCGGGATCTGGGGGTGGACGAGCACGATCTCCATGAGGCTGCTCAGTAGGCCTCGTCTCGAACGCCGCGCCAGTAGGCGGCGCGCGCCTCGTCGCCGGTCGCGACACACAGGGTCACGAGCTGGTCGAGCAAGGACTTGGGCAGCGTCCAGGTACCGAAGTCCTCCGCCAGGGCGAGTCCCGCGGCCTCGCCCTCGAGGTCCCAGGCGCGCCAGACCGCGTCCGACACCCGGTCGCTGCGCAGGAGGCGCGCCTCGGCGTAGGCCGCCTCGAGCGGGAGCACCGCGCGTTCGCGCCCCGAACGGACCGCGCCGTCGAGCACCCACAGGAGCGACTCGGGGTGCGTGCTCGCGAAGCGTTCCAGCCCTGCGACGGCTCCGTCCACCGCGTCGACGTGCGCGCTGCCCGTCAGTCGCCACAGAGCGAGCCCGAGCGTCCGCAGACCCAGATCGATCTCCATCTCGCCACGCAGCAACAGGTCCCGGAGCGCGTTCGATGCCGCGGCGTACCAGGCGCTCGGATCGGCGAAGGCGGACGCGGCATCGGACCCGGGCTCCGGGAAGAGACGGTGCTGGTCCTGCAGGCTGAGCGAACCCGTCGTGCGCACGCTGCCCGACTCGTCGAAGTAGACGACGCCGAACATCGCGTCCACGGTGGGATCGAACTCGTGCTCCACGAGCGCGATCTCGAGCAGGCGCGCAGCGCGTTCGACGTCACCCGCCTTCGCGCACATCTCACAGGCGACGAGTGCCGCACTGCGGTTCGGCTGCTCCTTCCCGTCCCAGGCGAGGAGGCTGTCGATCGTCTCGCGACAGCGTTCCACGGCCTCTGTGGGCGGCAGCTCCTCGAGCCACGTCCGCAGCACGACGTTCACGTACCCCGCGTCGGACGAACTCCACGGATCGTAGTAGGCATAGGGGTCGTAGGCGCTCTTCAGGTCGATCGGCCGCATGCGCTCCAGCACGGAATCGATGGCGGCGACGCGCGCCTCGCCCTCGAGCGACTCGCGGACGGCCTTGATCAGCGACTGGAGTCCGGCCGGTGTGACCGAGGACTGGCCGTTCGCATCGAAGACGACGAAGGCACCACCGAACGGGTCCGAGCCGCCGGAGAGGCTCGCGAGCGACGCACACCAGGGCAGCAACCGCTCGGCCCACTCGGTGCGTCCGCCGCTGGCCAGGAGGCGCGCGAGTTCGACGAGGCGCGCGGAGTCGGTGGGTCCGGTGTTCGCGAGCAGTTGGTCGAGCACCGCCCGCACGTCCTCGCGTTCGGTCCCGTGACCGGCGAGCAGGTGCTGCAGCAGGAGCTCGAGTTCGATGCGTCCCGCTCGCTCGGCGTCGAAGCGTTCGATCAGGGCGTCCAGCGCGCCGTCCGCGCTGAGGATACGTCGGTCCCGTGCCGCGATGGCTTCGAAGATCGGACCGCAGAAGTCCAACTGCTCGGGTGTGCGGGTGCGCAGCTGGCGCTCCATCTCGGCCCGGCCTTCTGCGATCTCGACCAGGACCTCGTAGGTGCCGTAGGTCTTGGCGACGGTCTGAGCGGGTGGATCGCGCAGGTCGTCGAGGCCGCCGCGCTTCTTGCGCTCGGCGGTCGCGGCCGGTGCAGCGTCCGCGTCGCTCGGCGTCTCGTCGGCTTCGATCCCTTCGTCGTCCTCGGACGCGAGCTCCTCGGCGGCTGCGTCGAGCACGTCGACGCTGTCCGCGTCCGCCGTGTCTTCGGCCGCACCGTCGTCGGCCGCACCGTCGTCGCCTTCAGCTTCGGCTTCGAGCGCGGCCTCGGCTTCGGCCGCCGCCAAGGCCGCCGCTTCGGCCTCGAGCGCGGCGCGCCTCTCGGTCGCCGCCTCGGGATCGATCACGTCGAGCACGTCGAGCGGCACCTCCCCCGACCAGCGCTCGGGAACGCCGTTCCAGCCGCCGAAGCCAGCGTTGCCGCCGAAGAAGAAGAACATGTCGTCGTCGGCGGGGAAGCTGCGCCACATGCGCCGGAAGACCGCGCGCGCGAGCTCGAGGTCGGGCGCATCCGCAGCGAGTTCGCCCGCCATCGTGGCCAGGTTCGCGCGCGGCGCCTTCTCGCCCCGTTCGTCGTCCGCCTCTTCCTCGAGCTCGAAGAACGTGCCGTCGTCCATGACGACGAAGCTGCCGCCACCACTCGAAACGGCGATCGTCGCCGTCGACGAGCCGCCGAGCGGGGCCGCCGGCGTCATCGCGACGGCGGGCACCGAGCTGCTCGACGTCGAGGAAGGGGCGCTCGACCCGGTCGCCGTGGATCCGGAAGACGGTGATCCGGAAGACGGTGATCCGGACGACACCGGTGGAACCGTTGTGAGCGACGCGGCAGCGGAAACCGAGCCGCCCACGGGCGTGCCGATCGTCGCGACGGCGCTCCCCTCTTCCGGGTCGACGTCGTCGGCCTCCTGCTCGGCCTCCTTCTCGGCCGCTTCCTCGGCCGCCTTCCGCGCGGCGCGTTCGGCCTTCTCGCGGGCGCGGCGCTCCTTGCGCGCAGCCTTGGCGAGCTCGTCCCAGCGCTCCTCCTCGACGGGGTTCTCGAGGTCCTTCCAGAAGCGCGCGACGCCCTTCAGCGCGTCCTCCGCGGCTTCGCTCCCGGGCTCGGCCAGCTCCGCGATCCGCTCGAGCACGGCGAGTCGTTCCCAACGGGCCGGCTCGTCGCGTCGCAGCGCAGCCGCCAACTCGCCGAGCACGTCCACGTCGTCGGGCCAGCGCTCGGCCGCCCAACGGTGGAAGCGCAGCGTCCCGTCCTGCTGGAACGCGCGGCGGTACAGCACGAGACAGCGACTGCGGGCGTCCGCGAGGTCACCGGTACTCTCGCCGATCTCGATCTGCCGCTCGACGAGCGCGTCGAGGCTGTCCGGAAGAAGCGCGGCCTCGGCGGTCTGGATCGCCTGGCGCAGCTCCCAATCGTCGTCGTCCACCTGGACCCCGTCCTCGTACAGCGAGAACATCAGGGCCAGCGCGTCGTCGCGGCGTCCGAGCGTACACAGCGCGCCGATCCGCGTGCCGAGGTACTGCGGTCCGTCGCCCCACCGCGCGCAGAACTCGTCGATCAGGTCCAGCGCGAGCGCCGGGTCGTGCTTCGACTGCCCGAGCTGCTGCAGCGTGTAGGTCAGCCACTGGGGGTTGTCGACCTTCGCCACGGCGTCGCGGAACGCGCCGCGCACGAGCTCCGCCGCACCCGCGGCCAACGGGCGATCCATGCCACCCACGAGATCCAGCAGGAAGTCCGCGCGACTCGACTCGGGCACCTTGACCAACGTGCGGCGCAGGACGCCCGCGAACGCCTCGTCCGGCAGAACGCGGAAGAACGGGTACACGGCCCAGTAGCCGCGAGACTCGAACGCGCGATCGACGAGGTCGACGAGCTGTTCGTCCGTAACGAGGTCGCGACCGCTGCTGTCCTCGAGCTCGAGCACGAGATCGAGCATGCCTGCGGCGCGCGCGTCGTCGCCGAGCACCGAACGGGTGACGTGGTCCTCGAGCAGCGCGCGGTAGTCCTCGGGCAACGCCTTGGCGGCCAGGGCCAGCGCGCGCCGCACCTCGTACGAATCGGTGCGCGCGAGACTCCGATCGATCCACAGCCGCAGGACGCGGAAGCGCACCTCGGTGTCGTCGATCTCGCAGGCCGCCGAGAACAGGGCTCCGGGGTCCAGCGCCTCGGAGGCGTTCGGGTCGCTCAGGATCGCGAGCAGCAGCGCACGCAGGTCCTCGCTCGCGCCATCGGCCACGAGCCGCGGAATACGCCGCACCGCGACTCGGGCGTCGAAACCTTCCGACGTGTCGAGCGTCGCTCCGGACGCCCCCCCCGCGAACTGGTACGCGAGGGCCTCGCGCCGTTCGGCGGGCACGTCGGCCTGCTCCCACAGTCGTCGCGCCGCTCCCTGGAAGCCCCAGTTCGTGCGCGCCGACACGAGTCGCGCCAGGAGTCCCTCGTCGCCCGGGAAGCTGCGAATCAGATCGAGGTCGAACGCCTCGACCTCGAACGCGAGCCCGGTCGAGAGGGCCAGCGAGCGCGCGAAGTCCGCTCGGCGCGCGACCCGTGGGAACTGGGCCAGATCGCGGTCCGCCGAGTCGGCTTGCTCGAGCGTCGCCGCCAGTTCGGCGTGCAGGAGCGCGATCTGGTCCCGGACGAGCCCGCGCAGCGCCTCGCGATCGCGGCCGGCCGTGAGCAGCCCGGTCCGACAGCGCGTCAGGTACTGGTCGTAGTCGTCGACGTTCCGAGCGCTGAAGAAGTTGAAGGAGTTGTCGCTGCCTCCGACCGCCACCGACTTCGTCGCCACGAGCGGCTGGCGCGACATGAGCAGGTCGATCGCCCGCGAGTAGTAGGTCCACGCGGACGCGTCGTCCCCCACCTGTTCGTGGATCTCGCCCAGCTTCGCGAGCAGCCCCACGTCGGCATCGCGACCGATCAGTGCGCGGCTGTAGGCGTCCTTCGCGCGCTCGAGGTAGAGCTGCTGCTCGAAGATGCGGGCCACGTCGAGTTGGAAGGTACTGGCCTCCTGGAGCGAGTCCGCGACCGCGAACGTCCGCGCGGCGCTGACGACGTCGTCGGCCTTCAGGAAGGTCTCGCCCAGCTGGAGGTAGACGTCGGGCGGAACCAGTTGGCCCGAACCGACCAGACGCCGTCCGAAACGCAGGACGCGATCGCGCCGGGTCGACAGGTCGAGGAGCTCGCGCAGGAGCGACACGCGCCGCTCGGCCGCGATCGGTAGTGCGCCTTCGAGCGCACGCACCATGAACTCCTCGTCGTCGAGCTGTTCGGACAGGTCCGCGACCAGCTGGTACAGGTAGGTCTTGTCGTCGCGGCTCGCGATCCGCTCGAGCGCACAGCGCCGCGCCCAACGCAGCGCCCGTTCGCCGGCCTCCATGTTGAGGAGCCCGTCGATCGCGATCGTGAACAGGTCGTCCTGGTCCGCGCGCTCGGCGAGGTACTGGAACATCCCGACGGCGCGGTTGCGGTCGCCGAGGTCGCGCATCACGTTCGCGAGCAGGAGGAAGTTCTCGATGCGGTCGGGGTTCGCGGCGATCCCGCGGCGGTAGGCGCTCGCCGCCTCCTCGCGCAGACCGGCCAACGCCAGGACGCCGGCCTCGAACTCCGCACTGTCGGTGCCGCGCTCGGTGCGGACGAGTTCCTCGAGGATCTCGCGCGCCTCGCGCGCCTGGCCGCGTTCGAGCGCGCTCATCGCCAGCTGGCGCAGGTAGTCGGGCGCGCCTTCCGGGTCGACCTCGATCAGCTCACGCAGCGTGCGCTCGTAGCGGTAGTAGTCGTTGCACTGGAGGAAGATCCGCGACTTCTCCTCGAGTTCGGTGCGCTTCGAACCACCCGAGCTCGCGAGGAACATCTCGAGCACTTCGGTGGCCGAGACGGCGTCCTTGACGCGGCTGTAGAGCTGGACCAACAGGCCCGCGTCGCGATCGTCGGCCTCACCGGCGGCGAGCTTGGTCTCGAGATCGATCGCGATGTCGGCCAGGACGCCGAGGCGCGACGCGACGGACATCAGACGTTCTTCGACGTAGCGGCGGCGACCGGGCGAATCGACGCGCCGCCAGAGTTCCGTCCACAGCGCGAGCGCGTCGTCCTCGCGATCGACCTCGGACAGGAGCCACGCGAGGCGCATGTCGAGGTCCTCGGCGCGTCCTTCGACTCCGAGAGCTTCGCGCACGCCTTCGAGCACTTCGACCGAGCGCTCCAGCGCACCGATGCGTTCGAATGCCTCGGCCAGGGCGAGGCGTTCGGGCGCGTCCGCGGGGGCGGTGGCGTGCATGCGCTCGAGCTGCGCCAACGACTCGTCCAGGCGGCCGCGTTGGCGGTGCATGTCGCTGGCGAACAGCATCGCCCCGAGCGGTTCGCGTCCGGCGGCGATGCAGACCTCGCAGGCTTCGAGCGCCAGATCGTCGAGTCCGAGGCCGGCCATCGATCCCGCCGCCGTGAGCAGGTAGCGACGCAGCTTCGGATCGGTCAGGTAGTCGGCCCAGACGGCGCGCGCTTCGTCCGCGCGCCCCTTCTCGAGCAGGAAGCGCGACAGTCCTTCGCGCCAGATGATCGACGCGGGGTTCGCGGCGATCAGGCGCGCGTACTCCTGTTCGAGCAGGTCCTCGCGCCCCCACTCCCGACACAGGTCGAGGAGCTGACGACGCACTTCGTCCACCAGGTCCTCGTCGGCGCCCGCACTGGCCTCCTCCGACGCGCGGAACCAGTCCATCGCCTCCTCGAAGCGACCCGTCTCGCGCAGGAGCTCGATCCAGACCTGCGTCGACTCGTCGCTGCGCTCGGGGTCGGACTGGATGCGTTCGATGAGGGCCTCGAGACTCTCGTCGAGACGGTGCGCTTCGACGAGCAGCCCCAGTGCGTAGCGGCGGTCGCGCCGCGGGCCGGCGCTGTGGACCGCGTCCCAGGCCAGTTGCTGCGCGCGCTCGGGCTCTTCCGCGGCGAGCGCCCACTCGGTCAGGCGCAGCTGGCGGCGGAAGGTCTCGGCGCTCTTCTGCTGCGCGACGTCGCCGACCTGGAACAGCTCGAGCGCCTCGGCGAAGCGCCCGTCGAGCGAAAGGACGATCGCCGCCCGGTTGCGCTCGTCCTCGTCCCGCGCGGCGCGCGATCCGAACTCGACCAGTGCTTCGGCGGCGGCGTCGTCGCTCTCGTCCGAGAGTCCGATGGGCAGCATCGCGAGGCGCAAGCGCAGCTGGCCCTCGAGCGCCGCGGAGGGATCGGCGTCGAGCGCCCGTTGGTAGCTGTCCTTCGCGCTCTCGCGGTCGTCGAGCGCGTCGTGCACGCACCCGAGCGACCACCACACCGCGGCGTCGTCCACGGTCTCGGCCAGGTCGCGCAGTCGGCGGCGCGCGTCGTCCAGTTCGCCGTCGTTCCAGGACAGGTGCGCCTGCAACCAACCACAGCGCGCACGCAGCGCGGCGTCGCTCGTTCCGTCGAGGGCGAGGTCGTCGAGCGCCGCCATCAGCGGACCGATGTCGGACCACTCGAGCATCGCGAGCCGATACAGCTCGACGTGCGCGTCGGCATCGAAGCCGCGTTCGAGCGCCACTTCGAGCGCGCTCGCGAAGGCGGGCGGAAGGTCGTCCCGGGTCGCTCGGTACGCGGCCGCGACCGGCGCGCTGGAGCACAGCGCGGGCGCGGGCGCGGTCACGGCGGACGCCGCCAGACCCGTCGCCACGAGCGGAGTGGACAGGGCGACGATCGGCAGCAGAAGGCGGACAGCGGTCGGAACGGCGAACTTCATCGAGTGGACTTCATCGAGCGGACGCTCGTTGGGAGGCGGCGCGGCGCGGCAGTCGCCGCAGCAGGACGTCGACGAGATAGAGCAGGACGGCGAGCAGCGCGAGGAGCGGGGCCAGCGAGCGAACGGCGCCGGTCGTCGTGCGCGAACCGAAGCGCAGGCCGGTGGTCGCGAGCGAGCCGCCACCGGTGGCAGCCGCGAGACGATCGAGGTCGAGCTGGTCGGCGGGATCGACGGCGACTTCGGGAACGCTCGCGGACGGCACCACGAGTCGGCGGTCCTCGACCATCCGTGCGCCCGCGTCCGTGTGTCCCACGCCGAGCCACAGCTCGCGCTCGGGATCGCTGGCGAGACGCGCCTCGAAGATGCCGCGGCCGACCTCGACGAAGTCGAACGCGCGGTCCTGGGACGTGCGCGCCGCGGGCCGCACGTTCGCGTTCGCGCCTTCGAAGCGCGCCGTCGCGAGCACCACGACCTCGTGGCCCTGACGCCGCGCCTCGAACCGGTACGGGCCGTCGTCGGGCGACGCGCAGCGGGCGAGGAAACGGCCCATGAAGCGTCCGTACTCGGGCCAGTCGGACCACGGTTCGGTGCCGCTGCCGACCGGTTCGGTCATGAACGCACCGACGCGCCCGGCGCCCCACATCCACGAGGCCGCGAGCGGTTGCCCGGTGTCGGCCACCTGGAGCGTGACGTCCGCACCGGGGCGCGCTTCGCTCTCCACGTAGCCGGCGATGTCCGGCAGGTCGGTCGGACGCTCACCACCCCACCAGACCGATCCGCCGCGCGCGTCGACGGCGTAGTTGCCCGTGCGGTACGAGGGCAGCTGCGCGCTCGTCGGCTGCTTGAGCAGGACCTCGGGGATGTTGAACCGGTTGGGGACCGAGTAGAAGCGGCCCTTGCCCCAGTTGGCGATGTCGACCAGGAACTCCGAGTGCAGGTTGCCGCCGACCAGCACCGTCGACACCGTCATCCCCTTGTCGGCCATGCGGCGCAGCAGCGGTTCGAACGCGCCGCGCTCGACGCCGCCGTCGGTCAGGACGAGCACGTGCTTGTAGCGCGTCTCGATGTTCTGGAGCCCGTAGTAGGCCTCTTCGATCGCGGGCAGGATGACCGTTCCGCCGCCGGCGTCGAGGCGGTTGATCGCGCGCTCGATCTCGATGTGGTTCGAGGCCGGTTGGATCGGCGCCGCCCAACGCTTCGCGCCGTAGAACTCGACGAGACCGACCTTGTCGTGCGGCAGGAGGCGCTGGATCGCGAGGCGCGCGACCTCCTTCGCGAGTTGGACGCGCTCGCCCCCCATCGAACCCGACGTGTCGATGATGACGACGAGGGTCGTCGACGGGTCGCGCTTCTCCTCGCGCTGGACGAAGTCGACCGGCAGCACCGCTTCGAGCGCCGTGTCCGCGTAGCCGCCGGGACCGAAGGCCGCGGAACCGCCCGACATGACCAGTCCGGTGCCGCGCTGCTCGACGCGCTCCGCGAGTTCCTCGAGCAGTCCTTCCGGCAACGCCTCGGCGGGCATGTCGTCGAGCACGACCAGAGGCGCGTCGCCGAGCAGACGCTCGACCGTGCCCGCGGCATCCTCGTCGAGGCTGCCGTCGTCGGCGCGCGGTGACGTCCGAACGTCGAAGCCGGCGCCGAGCAGCTGGCCGAGCGCCTCGCCGCCGCCCTGGATGCGCCCGCCGAGATAGGCGACGCGCAGCGGATCCTGCACGGCCAGCGTGGCCTCCGCGACGCCGCCAGCGGCCACGACGCGCACGGCGACGAATCCGGCGGTGGGCGGCTCGAACTCGAGCACGGCGTCGAAGCGACCGTCCGCACTGGTCGCGAACGCTTCCGCCAGGACGCCGTCGCCGCTCTCGAGGCGCACGCTGTCGGTGGCCCCGAGACCGCGCACGCGCACGCGGCCGGTGTGTCCGACGCGCAGGGTCCCGAGCGGCTCGATCGAGAGCGGCAGACCGTTCGGCTCGGTGGCACTGGTGCGCGACACGAAGGTCGGAATGCCGCGTTCCGCGAGAGCCTGGGCGCCGGCCGCGAAGTCGGACCGGGTCGCGCGCGCATCGGTGAACAGCAGCACCGCGCCGGGGACGCCGCTCGG
Organism: Rohdeia mirabilis; assembly: GCA_007750655.1. Taxonomy (GTDB): domain Bacteria; phylum Planctomycetota; class UBA1135; order UBA1135; genus Rohdeia; species Rohdeia mirabilis. The sequence goes on along the minus strand of CP036290.1, from coordinate 1,205,519 downwards.
CACGAGTCCGCCGGCGGCCTCCAACGCGGCTCCCAGCGGCGAACTGGAACCGTCGCGCGCGAACGACAGGCGCGCGTCGAAGAGCTCCGCGTCCTTGGGGCCGAGTTGCACGGCACCGATCGTCACGAGCGCTGCGCGCCGAGCGCCGCGCACGAAGTCGCGCACGCCCTCGGGAAGTACCGGCGCCGCGGTCGCGCTGTCGCTCGCGTCGAGGACGACGACCGCGTCACCGCGTTCGACGCTGGTGTCCACCACCGGACGCGCGAGGGCCAGAACGACCAGCACGAGCGCGGCCGCGCGCAGGAGGAACGCCCGCAGGTCGGCCCGGCCCGTGACCGCGCGGGGCCAGAACCACAGCGCGACCACGAGCGGCAGCAGCCACAGGAAGTTGGGCTCGAGGAATCGCATCGTCGTTCGTGTTCGTCGGGACGCGCGGCGCGCCGCCGTCCCGTTGGGTCAGGGCATGCGTCCGCGACGCACGAGGTTCCACTCGACGACGAAGAGGCCGGCGAGAAGGAGGAGGAGGAGGTTCGCCAGGTCGAAGGCGGACGACGGCGGCGCGGCGGCATCGCGGCTCGTCACCGCGTCGTCGAAGGGTCGCGCGGCGGGCCCGGCCGCGATGAGGACCGCTCCGTCGCCAGAACGGTAGAGCCCCGCGCGCGGCGGGACCAGTTGGCCGCCGACGGGGTCGAGAGCGGCTGTCGATTCGGCGCCGTTCGGTTCGAACGCGGCGCGCGCGTCGGGCAGCGGATCGCCGGCGCGCACGATCCAATGCGGATCGGCGCGACCCGAGAGCCACTCGAGCGCGCGCGCGACGACCAGCGGGAAGGCGGCGTCGCGCGCGAAGGCACCGCCGCTGCCGCACAGTTCGGCCCACAGGCGGAAGGCGCGCACCGGACCGACGCGCTCGCCGAGCTCGATCGCACGGCCGGTCGCGGTCGCCAACTCGTCGCCGTCGATCCACTCGAGACCCAGGTCGCCGAGAGCTTCGAACAACAGCGAGCGCGGGTCGGCCGCGTCGCTCTCGTGGACGAGCACGAACGCTTCGTCGTCGCCGTCCGCCGTCGAGAGCTCGAGAGCCGGCAGACCGCCGCCGAAGTCGTCGCCGACGTAGCGCACGACGACCTCGGCCCTGGAAGGCTCGACGAACTCGACGCCGGCGTTCGAGCGCAGCGCCATCTCGAGTCCCGTCGGAAGATCCGCGACGGTGGCGACGCGCAACGCGCGACGGTCGGGCAGGACGACTTCGGCCCGGCCACGCAGCGGCTCGGCGCCGGGGCCTTCGAACTCGACGGTCACCGCTCGACCGTCGCCGGCGAGGTCCTCGAACGTGAACAGCGTCCGTCCGTCGGCCGTCGCGACCGTCGTCGGCGTGCGTCGGTCCGCTCCGTCGACGAGCACCAGGTCGGTGCGACCACCGACGGTGCGCGCCCACACGTCGACGCGGTCGAGACCGGACGCCGACGGACCGCAGGCCACGTCCACGATCGCCGGAGCGACGCGCTGGGACCCAGCGTCCGAACCGGCCGGCAGGATCCGCTCGACGCGCGTGCGATCACCGAGCAGGGCCAGGACTTCGGTGCGCACCGGTGCGTCGCCGAGCAGGTGGACCACCAGCAGCGGATCCTCGCCCGCGCGCCGGGCCAGCACGAGCAGCGCGCGTTCGACGCCGGGGGCGCAGGCCTCGGGCTCCACGGCCGCGAGGCGCTCTTCGAGCAACAGCTCGTCCTCGCCCGGCGCGAGCAACGTCTCGAGTCTGGACCCGCAGGCCACGACGTGCCTGTGGGCGCGATCGGTGCGGCGGACCTCGTCGATCAGCGCGCGCGTCGCTTCCTCGAACCGCTCCCCCACCGCCATCGGCGCGGAGACGTCGAGCACGAACAGGTGGTCGGAACCGTCGTCGCGATCGGCGATCGGCGCCCCGAAGGACAGCCAACCGAGCAACGCCACGAGCAACGCCAACAGGTAGGCGAGCGGGTGACGGAAGCGCTCCATCAGCGTGCGCGCCCGCGTCTCCTCGAGCGCGTCGCGCCAGAAGAGCGTCGTCACGACCGTGACTTCGCGGTGGCGGACGCGCAGTCGCTGGAGTGCGAACAGGGCGCCGGCCAGAGCCAGTGCACCGAGCCAGAAGCCGGCGCCGGAGAGCGAGGTGAGGTTCATGGATCGGGGTCAGACGCGCAGGGTCCCGCTCTCGAACAGCTTCGCCAACTGCGGCACGACGGGTTCCTCGACGTCGAGGCGCAACAGTCCCGCGCCGCGCTTGCGCGCCACGTCCATCAACTCGCCTTCGAAGCGCGCGTAGGCCTCGCGGTAGCGCCGCACCACGTCGCCCGTCACCGACACGTCGCAGACGGAACCGCTCTCGCAGTCGACGAGCCGCAGGTCGCCCTCGAGATCGGGTCGCGAGTCGCTGGGTCGCGTGAGTTGCACGAAGAGCACCTGGTGGCGCACGTGGCGCAGTCCGGCCCGCAGCGCCTCGATCCCGCGCGGATCGAAGTAGTCCGAGACGATCACGGCCAGGCCGCGCCGCAGCCGCATCGCACCGAAACGCTTGAGGCTGCGCTCGATGTCGGTGGCGCCGCCGACCTCGATGCGCGCCATCGCGTTCGCGAGCGTCCACACCCGTCCTTTGCCCGCGCTCGGCGGCAGGGCGATGCGCAGGTCGTCGCTGAACGGGAAGACGCCGACGGAGTCGTGCTGTCCCAGAGCGACCGCGCCCAACGCGAGTGCCGCGCGCAGGCCGGCGCGACCGCGGGGCGGCGTCTCCACGAAGGCCGAGGCCGACACGTCGGGCAGCAGGTAGACCGGCAGATCCTCGAGCTCTTCGAACAGCCGCACGAACACGCGGCCCATGCGACGGTAGATGTTCCAGTCGATGGCGCGCAGGTCGTCGCCGGGCGTGTACGGCCGGTAGTCCTTGAACTCGAGGCCGCTTCCGAGCGCCTGTGAAGACTGGTCGGCGAAGCGTCCGCCGCGGGGCACGCGCCGCGCGACGATGCGCAGGCGCGTCAACGCGTCGAGGAAGTCGGCGTCGAGCAGCTCGGCCGGGTCGGTGACCGCGGTGGGCATCAGACCTGGGCGCCCGGAGCCTGGACGTGGGCCAGGACCGCGTCGACCACGCGGTCGGGCGTGATGCCGTCGGACTGGCCGTGGAAGTTGACGAGCACACGGTGGCGCAGCACGTCGTGGGCGCAGGCGCGCACGTCCTCGGCCGCCACGGCGAAGCGCCCGGCCAACAGCGCGCGCACCTTGCCGCCGAGCAACAGGGCCTGCGCACCGCGCGGCGACGAGCCGAGAGCCACGTTGTCGTTCACGAGCTTCGGCGCGTAGTCGCTGCCGGGCTGGGTCCCCATCACCAGTCGGATGGCGTGGGTCTTGGTCTGCTCGGGCACCGGAACGGCGCGCACGATCGCGCGCATCTTCGCCACCTCGGCCGCGTTGGACACGGCGTGGACCTGCGCGTCGTCGCTGCCCGTGGTCAGGTCGAGGATGCGTCCGTACTCGGACTCCTTCGGGTAGCCGACGATCAACTTGAACAGGAAGCGGTCGAGCTGCGCCTCGGGCAGCGGGTACGTGCCCTCCTGCTCGACCGGGTTCTGCGTCGCCATGACGCAGTAGGGTTCCTCGAGCACGATCGTGCGGTTGCCGACCGTGATCTGACGCTCCTGCATCGCTTCGAGCAGCGCCGACTGCGTCTTGGGCGTCGCGCGGTTGATCTCGTCGGCGAGGACGAGGTTCGCGACGAGCGGTCCCTGACGGAACTCGAGTTCGTGGCCGCCGCCCTCGGTCTCCACCAGCACCTGAGCGCCCTGGACGTCCGCGGGCATCATGTCCGGCGTGAACTGGATGCGACTGAAGTCCAGGTCGAGCGCCGAGCCGAGCGTGCGCACGAGCAGCGTCTTGCCCAGGCCCGGAACGCCCTCGAGCAACACGTGGCCGCCCGCGAGCAGTGCGGTCAGCACGCCGCGCACCACGTCCTCCTGGCCGACCATCGCCTTGCCGACCTCGCGGGAGATCGCGGCGAACGTGGACGTGAACTGGGCGGCGGCCTCGCGGGCCGATTCGGAAGTGGCGGCGACTTCGGTCGTCATCGAAACGTGCGTGTGGTGGGAAGGGGCGGCGGCGCGCGGCGATCGAGCCCGCGCCGAAGCGGTGCGACCGCGGCGCGCGCGGTCGTGGAAGGTGTGGATTCGGGGCGGCGCACCGCCGCCGTGGGTTCAGTCGTCCGAGGAGGGCGCGGGCGCGGGCACCTCGGCCTCGCTCGCTCGCAGGGCGACGAAGTAGCGGCGCACGGCGTCGCGCATCCAGGGCGACGACTGGGGCGACGGCACGTTGCCGAGCGGCGCCTGGGACGCTTCGCGCGCACCGGCCGCGACCGGGTCGGCGACCTCGGCGCGCGGTTCGACGCGCTCCTGGGTGATCTTGGTCTTGCCGCGGTTCGGTTGACCCTTCACGCGGTCGGGCACGGGAACGCCGAGCACGAGCGACGCGGTGCCGCGCGACTTCTTCTGCTCGCTGGGACCGCCGCGGCCGTTGGCGTCGGGGTTCGGTCGGTTGCCGAAACCGATCGAGAGGTCGCGACTGACCGGCGGGCGACGGTCGCGCATGTTCGGCTGCATGCCGCCGCGCGCCTTCTGCTCCTCGGCGTCGTCCTCGAACTCGTCGTCGTCCTCGATCTGTTGGTCGTCGGGCGTGTCGACCTGGTCCTTGCTCGACCAGGGCGTCGCCACGGCGTTCTTGTTCGAGCCCTTCGCGGAGCCGCGGCCGGCGGTCGAACCCGAGTCCTCCTCGGCGCGCTTCTTCTCCTGCTGCTCGTCCTCGCGCGTCTCCTCGGTCGGCTTGGGCTTCTTCGGCGTCTGCTGGGCCTTCGCCTCGCCCGCCGACTGCTGCTCCTGGTTGGAGGGCGTGCCCTTCGCCGAACCGGCGCCGCTCGAACTCTGCGCGTCGGACGACTCGCCCTCGCGCGTCGTGCCCTTGCTCTCCTTGACCTGGTCGGGAACCTCGGTCGCCTTGGCATCGGCGCGCACGGCGGTCTGGGTGCGGCGTTCGCGCGGTTCACGGGGCGGCGTCTCGGGCACGTCCGATTCCGCGTCGGACTCGCTCGCGGTGCGTTCGACACCCGTGTCGAGCACGGTGACTTCGCCCAGCGACGCGGTCTCTTCCTCGATCTGGCCGTCCGGATGGTGGAGTCGGTGCCCCGGGTCGATGCGCGCCGCGAGCAGCGTCAGCGCCAACGCGAGCGCCAACACCGCCCACTCGGGCCGGCGCGGACGCCAACCGAACGCCACCTGGGGCAGCACGGTGCCGCGCGCCTTCGAGACCACGTCGCGCGCGTCCTCGACGGCCGCCATCTCGAAGCCGTTGCGACCCGAGAAACCGAGGAACTCGTCCGCGGTGGTCAGACGGTCCGCGAGCCCGAGGTGCCGGTCGAGCACCGCCAGGGCACGCGCACGCGTCGCGCGCGTCTCGTAGGCGCGCCAGGTGCGGTGTGCCACGAGCGCGGCGAGCGGAACGAGCGCGCCGATCGACAGCAGGAGCGCCGTCCCGACGTACTCGCCGAGCGTCTCGGTGCGCCAGAAGTGCTCTGGGCGGCGCAGAAGGTTGAGGACGAGCGCGACGACGACCGCGAGAGCCGGCACCAGCAGCACCAGCCACAGGGAACGACTCGTGACGAGCGACGCGGTGCGCACGGCGCGGCGGTGCGCCAGATCGAGGGCGGTCCGCTCGGCCAGGTCGTGCAGGTCCTCGCGCAGTCCTTCGTTCGTGGCGCGCTGGGCGTCGGCCACCGAGCCCGTGTTCGGATCGTTCGTGCTCACAGCTCCTGCTCCGTCAGTTCGACGCGCGCGCTGTTGGCCTGGGCCACTTCGCCCGTCGCACGATCGATCAGGTAGGCCACCACCACGAGCTGCCGCGGATCGAGCGCGGTCCCGAGCGTCGGCACGTCCTCGGCGCCCTTCGCGACCTCGGCGGCGAGCCACGCGCGGTGCTCGTCCACCAGGTCCGCGAGCGCGACGTCGAAGCGGTAGGACAACTCGTCGGCGTCCTCGGACCACGCCACGCCGCCCGCGCCTTCGGCCAGGTTCGCACGCACCACGTGACGGTGCACGACGACCTGACTGGCGCCGGGGAACAGGACGCCGCGCTCGGCGAGCAGGACCATCAGGTCGAGGTCGGGATCGGCCGGCCCGCTGGCCAACACGTCCCCCACCAGACGACCGTCCGCGTGGCTCGCGACGATGTCGATCTCGTAGTCGGAGAACTGCCCCAGTTCGGTGACGACCGCCTGACGGCTCATCTCGTACAGCGCGTCGGCGTCGCGGTGCCGGCCGGCCGCGCGCTGCGCCGAGACGCCGTCGATGACGTTGACGATGCCACCCGTCACGCCGCGACGCGCCGCGACCTGTTCGGCGACGTCCGTGCACAGGGGCGAGAGTTTGGGGATCGGCACGTGGTACGTCAGCGGCACCATGTACTCGTCGCCGAAGTGGCTGGCGAGCCCCTCGAAGGCGAGCGCGCCGCCGAGTGCCGCGCGGTGGTCGAGATGCGCGCCGGCGAAGTACTCCACGAGGACGCGCCGGTTCGGCTTCACGTCCGCGTCCGGTTGGTAGCGCGTCGCGGCTCCGAAGCCGTAGACCTTGCCGGCGATCTGCAGATCGACCGTGTCCACCGACAGTCCGCCGCCCTCGCCGAGCGCCAGCGCCACGCGCTCGAGCCCTTCCATGGCCTGGGGGCCGCTCTCGGGCACGATGATCGCCTGGACGTAGCGCGACTGGGCCCGTTCGAGCCAGCCGCGGTCCTCGTACACGCGCCCCAGGTAGAGGTTGATCGTGCCGTCGTCGGGCTGGTTGAAGGCCGCCGACAACAGGTGGCGCCAGGCTCCGTCCAGGTCGCCGCGGTGGTAGAGGATCTGGCCCATTCGCGAACGCACCTGCGGACCCGACTCGGGATAGCGGTCCTCGCGCGCGGACGGCAGACCGCACTCACCGGCGAGCACGGCCGCGGTCTCCTCGCCCTCGGCGCGCAGGGCCTTCAAGAGATCGAGCGCGGTGGAGCAGCGCAGGTCCTTCGGGCGCGAACCGACGTAGCGCTCGATCGCGCGGCGCAGGTCCGGCTCGTCCGCGAACTCCTCGAGACGCTGGTCGACGAGCAGGCGCGCGGCCTCCTCGGTCAGGCGCGCCTCTGGCCAAGCATCGAGGAAGGCCTCGGTGGCGGCCGCTTCCTCGCGCACGCGGGCGGCGAAGAACGCGCGGTCGTCGGCGGGGAACGGCTGCTTCGCGCTGCGCTGGATGCGCGCGAAACGGTTCACGCGATCGATCTCGACGCGGAAGCTCTCGAGGAAACCGATCCCGAGGATGCCGAGGGCGCCGTCGGGGTGGGCCAGCGTCGACGGCTCGGGACGCAGGGCGAGAACGGTGGCCACGTCGAGCGGACCGATGCGCAGGAACTCGACGTCGCCGGCCGGCGCGTCGAGATCGTCGACGACGAGTTCGTCGATCAGCGCGTCGTGTCGCGACGTCCCGAGCGCCATGGCTCCGGTGACGTCACCGGGCAACCGCGCGGGCAGCCAGACCAGTCCGGAGTCGAGCGTGATCGGCACGTCGAAGTCGTCGGCCGAGGGCGAGACGGCGCGCGCGGCGTTCGCTCCCTGCGTGCGCGGCGCGTCGAGCTGGAGGTAGCCGTTCGCGAGGTCGATCGTCACGTGGTAGCGCGACAGGATTCCGGCGCCGATGGTGCCGACGACCGCGTTCTCGCCGATCTCGTGGCTGTGGTACTTCGTGAAGTCGTTCAGGAAGTCTTCGTCGCCGTGCGCGCGCCCGACGTTCGACAGCTCGAGGTCGGGGAAGATGATGCGAACCTCGCGCGGCGGGTTCGCGCCCTCGACGTCGAGGGCTTGCCGGCCGGCCGCGCTGTTGTGCAGTTCGAGCGCGCACTGGCGATCGAAGTCGACGAAGAGGTTGGCGGGGATCCGGCGCGCGTTCGTCGCGAGGTCGCAGGCGGCGACGAGCTTGCCCGCCACGATCGTGACGGGCAGGCGTCCGCTCGAACGCGCGGTCGAGGGCGCCGGGCCGGCCGCCGGGTTCGAAGCCGGATCGAAGGGCTGCTGGGCGAAGGCGGTCGTCGCCGCGCCGGTCACGGCGCCCGCGACGGCGAATCCGGTCGCGAGCAGGGCGCGCGCCGCCCGCGCGAACGCGCTCGAGTGTCGGCGCGCGCGGGTGGCCGTTTCGTTGTGGACGTCGATCGTGTGCACGGAGCGATGGAGGGAGGGTCGGCGGACGAAGGCTCGGGACGCGCAGCACGCGAACGGTACGGCGGATGGAGAGTGCCGCGAACGGACGCGGCACGGGTCCGACGCGGACGAGCGCCGTCGGGTTCGCGCGGAACGGCGGCCTCGCACGCACCGTCGCGGGGTCCACGCACCGAACGCGTGGCGGTCGGATGCGCTAGGCGGCGGGAGCGGCGCAGTGGCCGGGGCGAGAGACGCGCGAGGCGTGACCGCGGAGCGCGCCGTTGGTCCGTTCTCGACCTGCACGCATCAGCGGGTCCGCGGCGCGCCGCGCACCTCGCCGAAGGCCCAGGTGGTCTGCTCGAAACGGATCTCGAACGAAGCGGAGGAGTGTTCTGCCGGCACGCTCACGGCGACCGGAACGAATCCCGAGCCTCATCATGTGCCGGGGAAGACGCCGCTGACCAGTTCCGCACGGTCCTCGGCGTCGACGATGACGAACTTCGGCGAGGCTCCGATCGGCGTCCAGTCGTAGTACTCCTCGCCCGCGCGACCGTAGTACCAGACCTTGTCCGGCTCGAACTGGAAGGTGAGGCCCTGACGACCGTAGGTGAACTCGCCGGTCAGCGGGCCGCCCCAGGCCAGGGTCGTGGACGCGTCGGCTTCGACGACGATCTTCTCCATGCGGCCGGACGCGATCGAGACGCGGTTGTCGCCGGAAGCGAGGCGCCCTGTGTCGAAGCGGTAGGTCCCGACGGGAACGCGCGCGCCCTCGTCGTGATCGGCCAGGTCGAGGTAGACGTGGTTGCGGCGGTCGGCGACCTGCAGCGACAGGACCTTGCCCTTGGTCTCGAAACCCGAGACCAGGTCGAGCGTGCCGGTCGCGCCCTCGAAGGGTGTGAGTTCGAGGTGGGCGGCCGCGCCTTCGCCCGCGACGAGTCGCACGGTGTGGAGCGCGTCGTCCACGAGGATCACGGTGCTCATCGTGGTCGCGACGCGGCCGCGCCCGACGACGAGCGCGTCCTCGCCAGGCTCGCCGTACAGACCGTCGAGGTCCTGGTCGAACAGCACGATCTTGGTCTCTCCCAGGTTGCCGACGAGTCCGCCGGAACAGGAGTACTCCCAGCCGCCCTGGCCCTGTCGGACGCGCGCCGTGTAGCGCAGGGGCTCGCCGGCGGCGTCGGTGCCGCGCAGGGTGACCGAGACCGTCTCGCCCGCCGGCGGCGGTTCGATGACGGCCTTGAAGGTTCCGTTCCCCTCGACGTCGAGCATCAGCTTCCCGCCCTCGACGCGTGCGGCGAACGCGTCGCCTCCGGAGTGCGCGATCGGGATGCCGTCGGCAATCGGCGCGTAGCTCTCGTCGGGCAGCTCGAACTCGAACGTGCGGAAGCCGCGGTAGGCCAGTTCGACGGTCAGCGGCTCGACCGCACGGACGCTCGGTCCGTCGGGGGCCGTGCCGCCGGCGTCGGCGAACGGGGCAGGAGCCTGCGGCGCCCCCGAGAGGGCGGCCGCGAGGAACAGGGCGTGGGACACGGTGTCGAACATTCGGGCGTCGAACTTCGGGCGTCGGAAGTCGGGGACGGGGCAGAGCTCGACGCGCGGCCGGGCCCTGTCGTCCTCCAGTTATAGAGGAGATCGGGGGGTCTCGGCGGGATTCGCACGATCCCTCGTTCGCGCGGGTCCCACGGGGCACCGGCCGGGTCACGGCAGCCGAACGAATCACCCGTGAACGCGCGCCGTGCACGCGATCCGGCCGCGCCGAAGACCCCCCGTCAGGGCACGAGCCGCGCCCACAGCCGCGCACCGGGCACGGCCGTCGTCCCGGCGGGCAGGGCGATCAAGAAGCTGTGGCCGTGTTCGGGCACGCGCGGGTCGAGCCACAGGCGCTGGGGCAGTTCGACCAGTCGCGGCGCCGCGGCCACCACCTCGCCCTCGATGGTGATCGGCGCGCCGTCGGGAGCGAGCACGTCCACACCGCCCAGCTCGAGCCGGTCCCCCACCACCAGCGCTCCGGTCTGGTCCTCGCGCAGGAACAGGTCGGCCTGGTGGCGCCCGGTGCTGCTCCGACTGGGCGCGACCAACGTCACCAGGCCCTCGTCGGCCACGGTCCGGCGCCCGGGATGGGCCAGGACGCTGTCGATCCGGCCGGAGACGGGCGCGCGCAGGACGAGGTCGTCCGCGGCCAGGGCCAGGCGCGCGGCGAGCGCGGTCTGCACGTCGATCCGGCGCCGCAGTGGTTCCAGCAACGACGGCTCGTCCGCCGGGAGCAGGGCCGCCGTGGACTCGATCTTCGAGTCGCGCAGGAGTTCGAGCCGTTCCTCGGCGCGTTCGCGAGCCCGTTCGAGGCCTGTGAGCTGTTCCTCGCGGCGCGCGACCTCGTCCGCGATCGCGGCCAGGCGCGCTTCGATCTCCGCCGCCTCGGAGCGCGGCGTCAGGCCGGGCTCGAGCAACTCGGCCAGATACTGGAGGCGTACCTCGTAGCGCCGTCGGTCCACCTCGAGTGCGGCCAGCTCGACCGTCGCCGACAACGCGTCGAGTCGCAGCTCCTCGACGTCGAGCTCGAGGCGACGCAGGTCGGTCGCACGTTCGCGGACGAGCCGTTCGTCGCGGTCGAGCGCGTCGAAGGCGAGCCGGCGGCGCTCGGCCTCGATGCGCGCGGACTCGGCGCCGACCTCGGCCTCGAGGGCGAACGCTTCGGCGCGGGCGACGGCCAGGTCGGCCTCGAGCCGCGCGCCGTCGAACGTGCACAGGACGTCGCCCGACTCGACGTGTTCGTAGGCGCGCGCGAAGACCTGGTCGACGAGCTGATCGGCCGGCGCGCGCAGGATCACCTCGTCGCCGCGCACGATGGCGACGAAGGTCCGCGCGGGCGCCTGGTGCATGACCATCCACCACAGCGCGACGGCTGCACCGAGGAACGCGAACGCGGCGAGCGGTCCACCGCGCAGGTCGGTGAACCACTGGCGCAGCGGCGTGCGCACGCGGCCCGTCGGGCGCGGGGGCAGCGCTCGCTCGCTCTCTCGGACCTCGCTCTCAGATCTCTGCAATCTGATCCCTCACGACGAGCGACGCATCCGTCGCACGGGCGTACTGCCGCAGTTCCTCGACCATCTCGTCGCCGCGCTGGCGATCGCGCAGACGGACCTCGAACACGTACTCGACCGCTTCGCCACCGGCCACGTGACGCGAGGAGACCTGGCGCACGCGGCGGCAGAAGCGTCGGAGCGTGGTCTGCATCTCGCCGGCCGAGGTCGGTAGGTGCGGCAGGCGCACGGACAGGTGTCCGTCGAAGCGCGTGGTCGCACCGAAGTCCACGGCGCGCATGTACAGGATGACCGCCAGCAGAGCGGAAGCACCGAACAGGGCCACGACGTGACGTTGGGCGCCGAGCGCCATGCCGAGCACCAGCGCCACGAAGATGAAGCTGGTGTCGCGCGTGTCCTTGAGCACGTTGCGGAAGCGGATGATCGCCAGCGCGCCGAGCAGTCCGAAGGCCGTGACGATGTTGTCGCCGATGACGAACATCACCAGCGTCACCGCCATCGTCAGCACGACGAGCGACTGGGTGAACGTGCGGCTGTAGCTGACGCCGACGTGCGTCCAGCGGTAGACGACCGCGATGCACTGACCGAGCAGGAACGCCAGCAGCAGCGACACGGCCAGACTCTGGACCCCGGTCGCACTGTTGGTCTCGAGCGCCGACAGGGACTCGAGAAAGCGTTGGAACTCGACGTTCATCGTCTCAGCTCGCGCGGTACCTCAGCGCGCCGATCTCGGTGCGGCGCGCGGCGTTCACGCAGATCACGTACTTGGCGACCGACCGGCGCACGAGGCCGAAACGTCGCGCGAGGTTCCCCAGCCAGCCCGGGAACGTGTTGGTGAACTTGATCTCCAGGATGGGGTTCGTCAAGTACGTCTGCCGCCAGTCGCCGTCCTCGCACGACAGCTCGCCGTTGGGCGAGTCGGCGTAGCGCAGTTCGGTGTCGAACGTCACGCGCACCGGGTCGGCGCCGCGCGATTCCCAGGCCTCGCGCTGGTAGTGCACGCGCAGCGTCGGGCGCGCGATCAGACGCCGGGTGAGCATCGAGAACTCGGCCGCATCGACGGTGTCGGACTCGCGTTCAAGGGCGTACTGCTCGCCGTCGAGGAACGCGGCGACCGCGGTGCGCGACACGGGCGCGCGACGCTTGTAGATGACGCCGTCCATGCGCTTCTTGACCTCGCAGAACACCGGCGACTCGGGCGCGTCGTCGTAGGTCCGCAGGCGCAGTTTGAAGCGGTTCTTCGCGCCGTCGACCGTGTCCTGGTAGAGCGCCAGCCGCGGCGAGTCGAGGTACAGGCTCGAGACCGTGTAGGCGCGCCCGCCGGTGGCCGAGAGCGGGCGGTTCGACGTGTTCTCGTCCTGCTCCATGAACGTGGAGAAGAACTCGCGCAGCGCCGGCAGCTCGCTGGGCTCGACGACGTACTTGCACTCGAAGCGCGAACGCAGGGTGCCGTCGCTGTGGAAGACTTTGGACATGGGGAGCGACGGCGGCTCCGAACGCCCAGGAGCGTCGGGAGGACCGCCGTTTCGGGCACCATCGGACGCTCGGGGGCCCCGCCTGGAGCGCCCGGAACGGAAGAAAACCGCTCCGCCCGGTGGCGAGAGCCGGATCCGGGGGCGGGATCCGGGGGCCGGATCCGGGGACTGGGCGGCGCGTCCGACCTCAGAACGAAGGGACGAGCGTGAAGCCGATCAGCCCGATCGGGCCTTCGCCCACCTCGCGGCCGTCCTCGTCCAGGTTGATCTCGAGACCCGCCGCGAGAACGATCTCGCCGCGCCAGCCGCTCGACAGGTCGAAGCCGTAGCCGATCTCGACCGTGGGCTGGAGCACCAGCACGTCCGTGCTGCCGCGCGTCTCGCCGGGCGTCCCGGGGCCGTCGATCCAATCGATCTCGAGCTCCCAGAGGTCGACGCGCGCGCCCCACAGCCAGCCCGATCCGCTGTCCTCGCGGCCGGTCACGGTCTGGTCGAAGTAGCGCCGGTACCCGAGGCCGCCGCCCCAGCCCGCGCCCTCCTCGTCGTCGCGCTCGCCGAAGTCGCGGCGATCGGTGACGTTGGCCGCGATGCGCGCGGTGATGAACTCGCCCGCCCCGACCTCGGTCCGGGCGTGCAGACCGGCGATCACGCCCGCGGGGTACATCTGAACCTCGGCGCCGAGGGCTCCGCGCGCCGGTCCGCCCCCGGGGGCGACCGCGACGCAGGAGGTCGAGACGGCGAGGAGCGCGAGGGCGGCGACGGTCCGGTGGCTGGCGTTCATGGGGCAGCAGGGTACGCGGTTCGCTCCGGGGCACGCCAGGGCCAGCGGTCCGCTCCCCGCGCGCCCGGCGGTCAGGCTGCGAGGCGTGCGAGCGAGCGGTCGTGCGCACGGCCGAGCGTCGCGAGTGCCAGCAGCGCCCCCACGAGCGCGCAGAACATGTCCCACTGGGTGTCCCACACGTCGCCCTGGGTGCCGAGGAAGGACTCGGCCGCCTCGCCGCTCGCCGCCGCGGCCCACCACTCGAGCAGCTCGTAGAAGGCGCTGAACGCGAGCGGCGCGCAGACGCACAGGAAGAACAGCCACTTGCCCGTTCGCAGGGGCGACGTGCGCAGCAGCAGCTCGCGCGCGAGGATCGCCGGCACGAAGCCCTGCAAGAGGTGACCGAGGCGGTCGTAGGGATTGCGTTCGAGGCCGAGCGCGTCGCGCACCCAGTCGCCAGCTGGAACCTCGGCGTAGGTCCAGTGCCCGCCGACCATGAGCACGACCGCGTGCAGCGACAGCAGGCCATACAGCAGCGGCGACAACGGGAAACGCCGCGCGGTCGGCACGAGCACCGCCGCGCCGATCACGACCGGTGCGACCTCGAGGATCCACGTGAAGCGATCGGCGGGTCCGATGCCGCTCCACACGAGACCGACCGCGGCGACGGCGAGATAGAGCACGAGGCCGCGGGGCAGTGCGATCGGGCGCGATTCGGTGCCGTTCACTGCGACACCTCGTCGAGCCGGAGCACGATCGGCTCGTCGAAGAAGCGCGCGAGTTCGACGCTCTCGAAGGGTTCGAGGCCGAGCAGATCGAACTCCACCCCTTCGCTCGGGACGAACGCAGCGACGGGATCGACGCCCGCGGGGACGTCGAAGCGCGCGCCGACGGCCGCGCGCGTCGTGCCGCTCCCGCTTCCAGCGGTGAAGCCCAACTCGACCGTCCGAGTCTCGTTCTCGCGCACGACGGGTCCGAGCGCGATCTCGATCCAGTTCAACGTACCGACCCGCTGGTGGAGGCTGCCCCCGCGGGCCTCGGTCTCGAAGCGTTCGTCGCCGAACGCGTCCAGCGCGACGGCGTTGCGCAGCGGGCCGTACGCGCGGGCGAGCTCGATGCGCAGGCGCGGGTCCTCGCGGTCGGACGCGGTGGGAGCGCGCCTCTCGACCCGGTCGTGCTCGACGACGAAGCGCAGCGTCGTCGTTCCGTCGGCGCCGGTGGTCACCGCCGCTCCGGTCAGGACTGCTCGCGCCGGCAGGTCGTGACGGCGCCCCCACCAGATCCCCCACAACAGCCCGATCACGATCGTCGAGACCACGAGCCAACCGATCACGCGTTGGGTCGTGCGGTCGTCCAGGTCGAGGGTGTCGTTCATCGGTGGTCGCTCCGTCGGGCGTTCGCGATCGCGCGCGACTCCACGCGACACTCGGCGAGCACGGCGCGGTGGTCCGAGGGCCACGGTTCGACCACGAGGTCCGCGAACGCCGGCGACTCCCCCACCACGAGCACGCGTTCGACGACGACCGCCCGCCCGGCCGAGTCGCGCGCGAGCACCAGGTCGATGCGGTCGTGGCGGTCGGTCGGATCGTCGGGCGCGGTCAGCGGCGTCCAGGTGTGCCCGGGGCGCGCCACCGGATCGGGATGGACGGCGCGGAACAGGTCGCGAAAGCCGGCCGCGGCGAACGCCCCCGAACTCGGCCAGTCGACGGCGACCGGTGCGCGTCCCGCCGCCACGGCCGCCGCGGTCCAGTCCAGGTGCGACGGTTCGTTGAAGTCGCCGGTGACGAACACGGGCGCGTCCCAACCGCTGGCGTCGATGTCCGCGACGATCGCGGCGACCTGGTCGCCGCGCGCCTCCCGCGCGGCAGCGACGGCCTCGGCCGCGGTGTCGAGGAACGCTCCGCCGTGGTACTCGATGCCGACCAACTGGTACGGCTGGTACGGCGCGTGGGCCAGGTGGCAGGTGAACAGGGCCAGGGCTCCGCCCGGCGCGTCCACCAGCACGCCGTGGCCGCCGGGCGAGCGCGCGAGGATCGGCCAGCGCGACAGCAGCGCGCGGCGCCCCGCGAGTCCGATGTGCTCGAAGCCCAGGAGCTCGGCCACTTCCACCGTGCGGTCGGGCCGCTCGTCGCCGCCCGCCGGGGCGCGACCGGCGGCCTCCTGCACCCCGACGAGGTCCGCGCCGCAGGCTCGGATCGCCGCCGCGATCGCCGCGACGCCGCGACCGTCCCCGTCGACGCCGCCCGCGTCCCCGCCGTGCCAGAGGTTGAACGACAGGACGCGGACCGCGGGCGTGTCGGCCCCTCGAGGGCCCGCGCAACTGGTCACGAGAAACCCCGCGACGAGCGCGAACAGGAGGGTGGGACGCGTGAGCATGGTGATCGAGCTGAACCGCCGGACCGGCGGAACGCTGGCGCCACCCTAGCGAGCCGAGGCACCACGATGGAAACGAGCGAGCACACCAAGGACGGTTCGACGGGCGGCGGAGCGGGGACCGGACGCCCCGCCGACGCGCGCGCGTCGGGCACGGTCGCGTCGGGGTCCGTCGCGTCGGGCACCGTCGCGGGCGGTCTCGCGGTCGCGATCGGGATCGCGCTCGTGGTCGCGGCACTCGTCGCCACGCTCGACGCGAACACGGTCGTGTCCGCCTCCGGCTCGAGCGGTGCGCCGACGCGGATCCTCGGCGCGCTGGCCCGGCCCCTGCACGAGGCCGTGCACGGTCCGTCCCCGTCGGGCCCGGCGCCTGCCGACCTGGCGCGCACCGCCCAGTGGCTCGTGGGCGCGGCGCTCGTTCTCGGCCTCGCACTCGCCGGGGCCGGCGTCGCGCTGTGGCGGCGCGCGGAACGCTGACTTCGCGCCGCACGCGCGCGGCCCGCGCTCAGCCGTCGGCCGAGTACCGGTCGGCGTGTTCGATGTACGGCTTCAGGATCCGCAGCAGTTCGCCGAGGTCGATGCCCTGACGTTGATGCACGGCGAGCGCGTGTCCGCTGGGCTTCAGCTCGAGCCGCGGCCGCTTGCCGTCCGGTTGCAGGTGCACGTTCGTGGCGAGCGGCACGTCGTGGTCGTAGCCGGGCACCGCGTTGGACAGGCTGCCGACGTACGGACCTTCGTCGTCGGGCGGGTCCTCGTCGAACAGCTCGCGGTAGCGCACGAAGTCGGGTTCCTCCAGCGCGACCCAGACGCCGAAGCAGTACTCGTAGTCGGTCTCGCGCACCGGCACCGGCAGGACCGCGCGCACGAAGTGCCGTTCGCCGTCGACGATGCACAGGTCGTTCGAACTGCGCAGGCGAGCGGGGCGCTCGTCCTCGGGGATCGCGAAGGCGTCGTCGGGCAGGCGGAACGCGAGGTCCGGGAGCCCGCGGTGCTCCGCGTCGCACTCCGCGCAGCGGTAGACGAGGGGCTCGTCGTCCGGCGCGGTCAGGTCGTCCCAGCTCGGTTCCATGGCGCTCCGGGGCCCGATCGGACCCCGGAGCCTGTTCGTCCGGATGCGGGTCCGGGCTTCAGCGGACCAGGTCGGCGCGCCGCGGAGCGCCCAGGATCGGCACGGTGACCCACTCGAGCGCGCGCCAGAACCGGATCCGATCGAGCAGCGGGTTGAGCCAGTCGGTGGTCGTGCAGTAGTGGCTGTTGCGGGCGCCGCTGTGGTGGCGCGCGTGGTGCCGCACGGACTGGAACAGGCCGATGCGTTGGAGGCCGCGAACCACCGCCGGCACGCGCCGCCGGGGCATGTGCGCCCACTTGTGGATCTGGTTGGCGTTGCCGGCCAGCAGCGCGAACAGCCACACGTGCCAGGTCAGAAGGCCGAGGGCGGCGGCCCCTGCGACGAGGGCCGCGGCGATGGCGAGGAGCTGTCCGTTGCTGTCCCAGTAGCCCTTGCCGAGCATCGCGGCCGGGCGTTCGTGGTGTTCGACGTTGGGCGCGATGACGGACGGACCGATCACGGGCGTCGACTCGGTGAAGAAGGTGTCCTCGGCCCAGTGCACGAGGCCCGAGACCAGGTCGGCGGCGAGGAGGACGGCGGAGGCTTGGAGGATCAGCATCGTTGGGTGCCTCGCGGCTCGGGCTCCGGGCCCGGGCGTCGAAGGGCGGGCGGTGGAAGTGGCGGCGGGAGGGGCGATTCCCGCCGCCCAGCGGCCCCGACCATCGGGGCCGACCGCGCCGCGCGACCGGGGAGCCGGTGCGCGACGGGCGGCGCCAATGCGCGCGCCGTGCCACCGGGCGGGCCCAGGCGGTAAGTCACTTCCTGCAAACCCCTTGCAGCGGATCCATCGCGAGTCGAGCGGGCCGCCGCCGACGCCGCCAGCCATCGAATGCACAGCGCCTGTACATTCGATGCACAGCACGCCGGTGCGCTCTTCCCATCGACCCCGCCCCAGCCCATGGCCCTCCTCACCCCCGCCGAGCGCCGCGAGTGCGAGTGCTTCCGCGACCTGGCCTTCGTGAACCCGTTCCTGCCCGAGCGGGTCGAGCTCGAACGCCGGGCCCTCGGCGACGCGTTCGTGCCCTGGGGACTGGCGCGCGCGCCGCGGCCGGACCTCGAACCGGACCCCAACACCCGGACGCTCCTGGCCCGCAGCGCCGAACTGCTCGCGCGACTGCAGGCGCGAGCGGCGGGCGGGAAGCGCGCGGACGCGAGCGAGCTCGAGCTGTGCGGGCACCTCGCCGTCTTCGTCCTCTACCACCGCTTCCACGACCGGATGACCGCGGTGGCGCTCGCCCTCGACGAGCCGGTCGCGCGCGTGCGCGCGCCCTGGTTCGCCGAGTTCGAGCGCGAGACCGAACAGCACCTCAGGCTCGGCGACGCGCGGCTGTTGCCCGAGGAGGACGCTCCGCGCCTGCTCGCGCTGCTCGTGCAGATCGCGCGCTGCTTCCACAACGTCTTCGTGCGCATCGGCGGGCGTTCGGAAGCGGCGGTCCGCCTACGCGCCGAGATCTGGCAGTCGGTCTTCACCCACGACCTCCTGCGTTACCGCCGCTGTCTGCAGGACCGCATGGTCGAAGTGCCGACGCTCGTCACCGGACCGTCGGGCACGGGAAAGGAGTTGGTCGCGGCGGCGATCGGTCGCTCGGGACACGTGCCGTTCGACGTCGACAAGAGCGCGTTCGTGCTGGAGGAGGGCGAACTGTTCCTCCCGCTCGCGATCTCGAGCCTGTCGCCGAACCTGGTCGAGTCCGAACTGTTCGGGCACCGGCGCGGAGCGTTCACCGGCGCCCTCGAAGATCGCGCGGGATGGTTCGAACGCTGCCCCGGCTACGGCACGGTCTTCCTCGACGAACTGGGCGAGATCGACGCCGAGATCCAGGTGAAGCTCCTGCGCGTGCTGCAGACGCGAGCGTTCGAACGCATCGGCGAGCACGAACCGCG
Source organism: Rohdeia mirabilis (assembly GCA_007750655.1). Lineage (GTDB taxonomy): Bacteria > Planctomycetota > UBA1135 > UBA1135 > Rohdeia > Rohdeia mirabilis. The sequence goes on along the minus strand of CP036290.1, from coordinate 1,186,651 downwards.
GCGGTTCCGTGGGCGACTGGTCAGCGCCACGAATCGCGATCTGGCGGCCGAGATCGAACGCGGCACGTTTCGCGAGGATCTCTACTACCGCATCTGCGCCGACCGCATCGAGACGCCCGCCCTGCGCGACCTGATCGCGGGCGACGCCGGCGAACTCGAGCACCTCGTCAACTTCGCAACGTCCAAACTCGTCGGCGAACGCACGGCGGGCGAGACGGCAGAGGCGCGCGAGCTGGCGGCCGAGGTCAGTCGGTGGATCGAGTCGAACCTCGGCCTCGACCATCCGTGGCCCGGGAACTTCCGCGAGCTCGAACAGTGCGTGCGTTCGTACCTGGTGCGCGGCACCTATCGGCCGTCGCTCGCGAACGACGGCGAGGCGCGCTCACGTTCGAACGCACTCGGCGACGCGGTGCGCGCCGGAGAGCTGACGGCGGACGAGCTGCTCGATCGCTACTGCGCGCAGGTGTACGACCACGTCGGCACGTACGAAGGTGCGGCGCGCGCGCTGGGGCTCGACCGGCGCACGGTGAAGGCTCGAGCCGAGCGGGCGCGGACGAGCGACTAGCGCGGCTCCGGCGGCGTGCCGAGCTCGATGCTCCGACTTCCGGAATCGGCCCAACGCAGCCCGCTGACCCTCCACTGCTCGTCGACCTCGATCAACTCGAGGTCCACCTCGACGACCTCGCCCGGCTCTCCGCCCTCGACGGTGTAAGCGCCATCGCCCTCGTACGTGATCGCGAAGCCGAAGTGGAACGCGGTGCGACCGTTGTGGGTGTTCTTGGTCATCTGGGTGCGCTCGGCCCGCACCTCCTTGCCCCAGGTCGCGCGCCGGGTGGAGAGTTCCGCCATGGCCGCGTCGAACGCGTCGCGATCGAACGCCGCCGGATCGACCTGGATCCAGGCGTCGTCGAAGCGCTCCTCACCCACCGCCTCGAGGAACTCGTTCGCCACTTGCGCGGAGTCCATGAAGGACTGCACCAGCCCGGCGCCGAACGTGAGGGCCAGGACGGCGGCGAGGCCCAGACAGCCTCCACAGCCGAGGCAACCGATCAGCGCGGCCTTGAACCCGCTCGACATGCCGCGTCGCGGCGCTTCGTAGACGTCGAAAGTGTCTTCCTCGGATCCGCGTAGGTCTGCCATGGTGTCGGACAGCATAGTCGGTCCGTGGCCGCGCGCGCCGCACCGCGCGCACCACGCGAACACCTCACCGCCGCCCGACCAGTGGCCGACACCGATCGACCGCGCAGCACCCGAGTCCCTGAGCCCGTGACGGAACAGCCCATCCCCATCGAACTGCGCGACGTCAGCGACGAGGCCGACCTGCGCCGTTGCTATCGCCTCGTGCGCGAACTGCGTCCCCACCTCGACGAGGACGGCTTCGTCGAGCGCGTCACGGCCCAACGGGCGGACGGATTCCACCTGCTCGTGGCCTGGAGCGAGGACCGTCCGGTGGGCGCCGTCGGCTACCGCTACGGCGCCAAGCTGGCCTGGGGCGAGCACTGCTACGTCGACGACCTGATCGTGGATCCGACGCGGCGCTCGCGCGGTGTGGGACACGCGCTCCTGGCGGAGGTTCGGCGGCGCGCGATCGAACGCAACTGCGAGGAACTGCACCTCGACTCGCGCCGCGAGCGCAGCGACGCACACCGCTTCTACGAACGCGAAGGACTCGCACCGTCCAGCCTGCACTTCCGCCAACGTTTGCGCGGAACCTGAGCCGAGCCGCGCGTCACGACGGCCTTCAGGTCGCGGTGCCGAGCGCGGCCAACAGCCCCTCGGCGTCCTCGACGTCCACGACCACGCGCGTGTACGGACCCGACCCGTCCAGGTCGATGACGACGCCTTCGTGACCGAAGCGCGACATCCAGAACTCCTTCCGATCGTCGCCGTAGTACGTGCCGGCCGCGATGACGCCGGGGATCGAGGTACCGGGCATCTTCCAGAAGGGCGGTCGCAGCTCGCCGTCGAAGCGCGACACGGCCCGGATCGACGCGCGCTTCAGCGTCACGGCGCCCTTGAGCGACCAGATCTGGTCGAGGCCCTTGATGTCCAGTACGAGCGTGTCGGTCGTGAGCTTCCAGGTGGTCATCGCAGCGTGACGGTCGGGGTTGGATGGTCGAGCGCGAACGGTCCGCGCGGGTCTCGTACGCCGTTCGTGGGGCCGCGATTCACTGGCGGCGTCGGAACGCGCGAGGCGCGCGCCGCTGCCGAGTCGTCAGCGACTCCAGTAGGGCGCGGGGCGGCCGAGCTCCTCGCCGTCGTCCCCCACCAGCGTGTCGGGAGGGTTCAGGCCCGCGCGGTCGGCGACCTCGAACCCGCGCGTGTACTCGCGGTGCGTCGGGAACTCGGCGCGGTCGAGCGGCCAACGCTCCTCGAACCACTTCGAGACCTCGGCCAGGAGGTACGTGTCGAAGTCGGCGTCGAGCGTATCGGCCGTGACCCAGTAGTTGACCACCGCCGCGCGCGGGGAGCCCTCGACCGGATTGACGTAGACACAGCCGATGCAACGCTCGCGGTCGGGCGTGAGGACGGTGTACGCGAACGCTTCCCCGCGCCCGAACTCGTCCCAGTGGCGCTGCAGGTCCTTCTCGTTCTGCGCGAGCTCGAAGCCTTCGCTCGGCCAACTCCCCCAGCGCAGCGCGTTCTGCAGGTGCGGGATGCTCGACATGAAACCGTCGTAGTCGAGCTTCGCCACGGCCGGGCGCAGGGGCTCGAGGCGCATGCGCTCGGTCGCGAGCATCCACGGAGCTTCGAAGGCCGGATCGAAGGGCGTCGCCACCGTGAGATCCGCGTGCCCGTGACCGCCGTGGTGGTGCGGACCGGCACAGCTGGCGACGACGAACAGGAGAGGAGCGACGAGGAGCGACTTCATGGGGGGATCGAAGAGGGGCGTTCGGAGGTACGGAAGTTCGGTGGCCGAGGGCGCGACGGACTCAGACGGGGTCGACCGAGCGGTAGGCGTCGATGACGGCGCGCTCGCCCTCCACCCCACCGCGGCTGTTGCCATGTTCCATGCCGACGACGCCGTCGAAGCCCTTGTCGCGCAGGTGCGCGAAGACGCGTTCGAACGCGATCTCGCCGGTGGTGGGCTCACAGCGTCCCGGATTGTCGCCGACCTGGAAGTAGGCGATCTCGCTCCAGGCGCGGTCGATGTTCGGGATCAGGTTCCCCTCGGTGATCTGCTGGTGGTACAGGTCGTCGAGGATCTTGCAGGCGGGCGAGTCGACGGCGCGGCACAGCAGGTATCCCTGCGCGATCTTGGTCAGGAACTGGCCGGGGTGGTCGGTGCGCGCGTTCAGCGGCTCGAGCACCATCGTGAGACCCGCGGGCTCGAGCACCTCGCACATGGCCTTCAACGTGTCGATGCAGTTGGCCGTCTGGTAGTCCCACTCGAGCCGTTGGTCGTAGCGGCCGGGCACGACGGTGACCCACTTCGCACCGACGCGCTCGGCCACCTCGATCGCTTCGCGACAGCGCTGCTGTAGGGCGGTACGCGCCTCGCGGTCGCCGTTCACGTAGCGCGCGGTGCCGAAGTCCGCGTCGAGCACGAAGACGCCCATGCGCATTCCGAGCTCGCGCAGCGCGGCGCCCACGCGTTCCTGGGTCGCGACGTCGCGGCCCATCATCCCGTTGTCCTCCCAGGCCCGGAAGCCCTCGTCGGCGGCGAAACGCAGCTGATCGACGAGGTCGTCACCCGCGTGGTGGCGGAACATGCCGAAGTGCGGCGCGAAGTCGAGTGCGAAGGGGCGCCGCGTCGATTCGTCGTCCTGGCCAGCAGCGGCGGCGACCGGGCCGATGCCCGCAGCTGCGCCGGCTGCGAGGCCCGCGCCCAGGAGCGTGCGCCGATCGAAGGTGTGGTCGTTCATGGCTGCTTGCGATCCTCGGGTCACTCGGTCTCGAGTTCGTACTCCCACGAAGCCTCGCCCTCGTACTCGAGCACGATCTCCATGACCATCCCGAACTGTTCGGCCGACATCGTCAGTTCGCGCTCGATCTCGCCGTCGAGATCGAAACGCTCGAGGCGCCCGAGCTTCGTGTTCCAGACCAAGCTGCCCTCGATCGTCAACGCGCTCGACACCATGACTTCCTCGAACGACTCGAGTTCGTCGAACTCCTGTTCGCGGCACAGGCGGCGCAGGTAGTCGGCGGCGTCGACCGAGGTGGAGATCTCGGCCTCGAGCGCGATCGTCTGGAGACCCGTCTCCGCGTCGAACTCACCGAGCGCCAACTCGGCGTCGCCCTCGGCCTCGCCGAACAGCGGCATGAGGGCCACCGTGCGCAGCATGAAGACGCCGATGTCGTCCCCGTCCTCGACGGGAATGCCGTGCGCGTCGCCGCCCAGCGCCAGGATCTGCACGAGGTTCGCCGCGGGAACGGTCCAGCCCTCGCCGAGGTCGGCGCCGGACTCGGGCAGGAAGCCGAGACCGTCGAGATCGAAGGTCAGGCCTTCGAGCCAGGCGTCCTTCACCTCCGACTCCTCGTCCACCGCTGCGACCGTGTACTCGCCGCCCTCCCCGCGCGTCCACCGCAGGGCCTCACCGACGAGCGCGCTCTCGAGGACGACCTCGACCTCCTGCGTTTCGCCACCCTCGTCGATCGAGGCCTCGAGCGCGTCGTCGAGACTCTCGATCGTGCGCACGAGCGTCAGCGGCCGACCGCCTTCGCTGTTGCCGTAGACGTCGCGCACCGACAGCGAGCGTTCGTGCTCGAGCGTCATGACGAGGTCGTCCGGCATCGGATCCTCCTCGCCGTCCACGACCATCGCGCCGCCGACGAGTTCGAGCGAACTCGAGTAGGAGAGCGACTTGACCGCGGTCGTCCCCTCCGAGACGTCGAAAGCGATCTCGACGTCGAGGGACACCGCGGCGGGTAGAGCCAGGGACACGACCGACAGGAGCAGGGTCTTCATGGCCGGTACACTAGCAAGCACCCGGCGCGCGCATGCACACGGCGCGACCCCGAGCCGCCCCGTGCCCGCGTCACTCGCCCAGGCGCAGCGCCATGACGTGGTCCCGCTGCGGATCGCTGCCCAGCTGGAACACCGCCTCCCCCACGACCGCGAGCCCGAGGCGCCGGTAGAACGCGATCCCGCGCGGGTTCTCGGACCAGACGCCGAGCCACAGTCCGCGGCAGCCGCGCGCGCGCGCCTCCGCGACCATCGCTTCCATCAGGCGGGCGCCGACGCCGCGGCTGCGGGCGCTCTCGAGGACGTACAGCTGACAGACCTGGAGCCAGGGCCCAGCGCGTTCCTCGAGGGTCGGATCGACGAGAACGACGCTCGGATCGCTCGACGGCGGATCACCGGCGAGCTTGGCCATCCCGACGGCGCGTTCACCGTCGCGCGCCAGCAGGTAGCGCACCCCGTCGCGCGCCATCTCGCGCTCGATCACCCAGGGGGCGTAGTAGGACTCGACGTGCGCGCTCACGTCTGCGCGCGTGTTCCGCGGCCCGAAGGCCTCGTGGAACGCCTGGGCCCCGACCGCTCCGACGAGCGGCGCGTGGTCCGAGCCCACGAAGTCGATGCGGATCACGGCCGCGCCTCCTGTCCACCGCCGCGTCGCGTGCGCGCGGCCAACAGACCCACGAGCAGCGCGAGTCCGAAGGCCACGCTCGCGAGCGCCGCACCGGCGCGCAGGGACGCGGGTCGGTAGACGAAGCGCACGCGGTGCTCGCCGGCGGTGAGCGGCAGTCCGCGGAAGACGGCGTACGCGTACTCGAGCTCGCGCCGCTCGCCGTCCACCTCCGCCTCCCAGCCCGCGAACATCATGTCGGTCAGGACGAGCAGTCCGTCGCCGTCGAGCGCGACGTCCACTTCGACGGTCGTGTTCGTGGAGCGCGGCGCGCCGACTTCCGCGCGCTGCATCGGAGTCCGCGGGCGCCAGTCGCCGTTGATGCTCGCGACCGCGCGCGGGTCGAAGCCCGTGCCCGACCTCACGAGCGACACCAGGTCGTCGAGGCCGATCACCCGTGGCACGCAGAAGGCGCGCGGCAGCGGCTCGTCGGCGGCGTAGACGTGGACCTCGGCGAAGCGCGGCGCACCGGCGTCCGGGCCCGCGACCAACGTCCAACCCGGCGCGGCGAACGGTTCGGCGAGCGCGAGGCGCTGCACGCCGGTGAGTCGGAAGAGCGGACTGCTCACGTCGACGCCGCGCGCGTTCCAACCCAGGATCGGATGGACGCCCGGCAGGAGGACGTAGGGCACGAAGTTGAAGTAGCCGAGCGGCTCGAGACCGTCGTAGCCGCGCAACGAGTACAGCCCGCGCACCATCGCCGAGTTCGGCGGCATCACGCCCGGCCCGCCCATGAAGCGCGTCCCCGGCGGCGCTTCGGCCAACACTCTCTCGGTCGCCGTCTCGGGGAACACACGCCGCGCGTCGATGGCCGGGTTCAGGCCTTCCGCGAAACCGATCAGGCGCACGGCGATGCCGCCGACGACGAGGATCCGCGCCCAGCGGCGGAAGGCGAACGGCAGCACCGCCCACAGCGCGAGACCGAGGAGGAAGCCCGAGGAGAAGCGCACGGGTCGCACCACGTCGATGCGCGTGACCGGCACGTGCTCGACCGCGCCACTGCGATCCTCGAGCGCGAGTTCGATCGTCCACCACCCCGGCGAGAGTCGCGACGTGTCGAGGTAGATGGAGCGGAACCAACGCGCGCGTTCCGCGACGTCGTCGGGCACGCGCACGTCATTCGCGGACAACCGCGCGCGCGCCGTGGCCGACGGCGCGTCGAACAGATCGAGCGACGTGCCCGAGCCGCCCATCGCGACCGCGTCGGTGCGCTGCGGGACGAAGCGGACGCCGACCCGCTGGACGCGCTCGGGGTCGTACCAGCCCTCCAACTCGATCCGGCGCGCGGACGTGCGTTCCTGCGGCACGACCACCAGTCCGGCGGTCTCGAGCGCGGTCACCGAAGGCGCGGGCGGCGGCGCAGTACTGCGCGCCCACTGGGACACGGGGCCGACGACCAGCGCGAGCGCGAGCACGCCGACCATGCCGAGCACGCGCCCCGAGCGCTTCGAGACCTGCCAGCCCTCGGCGGCGAGCAGCGCGATCCCGAGCGCCGCGACGGGTGCCAGGCGCACCGTGGCGCCGAGCCCGATCTTGGGGATCTGCTGCTTCAACTCGAGCAGACCCGGTGCGCGCTGGGCCAACCACCACGCGAGGGCCGTGCCCACGATCAACACGCCGCGCCCGCGCAACGGACCGCTGCCGCGCGCGATCGACGCCAGCGCCAGCGCCGCGATCGCGAGCGGCGCGAAGAGACTCGCCTCTTCCAGGTACGAGCCCGGCCCCAGGTAGCCACCCGCTTCGTCGGGCCGTCCGAACAGCCCGGGCACGAAGGCGAGGACCGCACCCTCCGGCAGGCCGCGGAAGCCCAGGACGAGTGCGCCGAGCGCGAGCGCGCCGATGCGCAGTCCGGCGCGCAGGGTCGCGCGCCGCTCGAACAGGCCGCCGAAGCGGCGCGCGCCCGTGGCGATCCAGGTGGCGACGACGGCGACGGCCGCGAACAGTCCGACGAGATCGATGTCCGCGAACGTGGACCGCTGTCCTTCGCGCACGGCGGTCGCGGCCGAGTCGCCCAGGTACTCGAGGAACGGCACGAGCATCGGACCGGCCAAGCAGGCTCCGAGCACGAGTCCCGCCGCGGCCAGCAGTCCGGCCGCGCGCTGGGTGCGTGCGAGCACGAGACACCACAGGCCGACGAACGCGCAGACGTAGAAGCTCGTCTCCGGATGGCCCGCGAGGACACAGGCCGCGCTCGTCAGCGCGAGCAGCGCGAACGGCAGCACCGCCGACCCACCGCCGCGCCGCGCACGCGCGATCGCCTCGACGCCGAGCAGCAGCCACGGCAGGAAGACCGGCACGTGCCCGAGCGGGTGGTTCAGCCACAGGACGGTGAAGCCGCAGAAGCCGAACCCGAAGCCCGCCAGCCACGACGCGCTGCCGAACAGCCCCAGCCGGCGCGCGAGCAGGAACGCGCCGAAGGCTCCGAGTCCGAGCCGCAGCCAGGCCGTCAGCGCCAGTCCCAGCGCGAATCCCGGCTCGCCCGCCAACCACTCGAACAGGACGAGGACCAGCACCTGCGGATCGAGCACGCCCGCCTGGGGATTGCCGAGCGCGGGCGCGCCCAGGTACACGTGCGGATTCCACAGGGGCGGATCGCCCGCCAGCCAGCTGCGCACCACCCAGCGGTAGTAGGGATGGAAGACGGTGCCCTGGTCGGACAGCTCGGCGTTGGCCACGTCGGGCTCGAGCCCCTGCTCGGCGAGGTGGGCCGACCAGGGCAGTTGGCTCGTGACGGTGTCCACCGCCAGCAGCGCCCGTCCGCTCGGATCGAGCAGCGCCTCGCGCAGCGGCACGAACGCACAGGCGAGGAAGACCAGGAGCGCCAGCCAGGCCGGAGCCTCGCGACCGGTCGGCGCCGGGTCGGATTCGGTGGACGGGTTCGCCATGAGGACGCGCCAGGGTAGCCGGGCGCTGGGTCGGAACGCGCCGCCGGGTAGGGTGCGCTCCAGCGCGTGACGCCACGCACCACGATGATCCCGATCGACGCCGCACCCACCGGAGCCCGACCCCACGCGCCGCGTTCGCGCATGGAGCGCGCGGCGGGTTGGCTGGCGGCGGCGACGCTCGTGCTGCTGCTGTGGCCGCTCGTCGTCGGAACAGCAGGTCCGGTCGGCGACGCCACGCTCTTCCACATGCCCTACCAGATGCTGGTGGGCGACTTCGCGCGCGCGGGAGAGCTCCTGCTCTGGAACCCGTGGACCAACGGCGGCTCGCCCGACGGCGCGGAACCCCAGATCGGCGCCCTGTCGCCGCTGGCGGTCGCGATCGGCTGGCTCGGCGGCGGCACGAGCGCGTCGTTCGTGTGGTTCTGGATCGCGACCTGGTGCCTGTCGGCCGTCGGCATGGCGCGCCTCGTCCAGCACCTCGGCGCGCCGGGTTGGGCGCAGTACGGTCTGGCGCTGGCCTGGTGCACCAACGGCGCGTTCGTCGGCCACGCGGGACACACCTGCTTCATGCACGTGTTCGCGCTCCTGCCCTTCGCGGTGTGGTGCCTCGATCGCGCGCTGTCGGCCGAGCGCACGGGCGAGTTCGCGCGCCTCGCGGCCTGCGCCGGTGGCTGGTGGGGCCTGTCGGGTCTGGCCGGCTATCCGGGACTCGTCGTCGTCAGCGCGATGGTGCTCGCGGGCTGGTGCCTGGTGCGCCTGATCCCGCCGGTGCGCGGCGAGTCGCCTGAGACCAGCGTTCCGCGCGCGGCCGGTGGCCTCGTGATCCTGGTGGTCGCCGGGCTGGCGGTGCTGGCGCCGAGCTACGCCGCGTTCTTCGCCGAGGGTTCCGGCTTCAGCGGCCGCACCGGCGCGCTGTCGCGCGAGATCGCGACGGGTTGGAACGCCGAGGATCCGGCCGCGGCCAATCCCCTCGAACCGCTGGCACTGTTCAGTCTCGCGAGCCCGGTCGTCGCCCCCGCCGCCGCGCACGGACCGGCGTCGGACCCCTTCGCCATCACCGATCCGTCCTCGGTCGGCGCCAACGCCGGGCTGGCCGTATGGGTGCTGGCCGGGATCGCGCTCGTCGGGGTGCGAAGGTCGCGGCGCAACACGGCGCTGTTCGCGCTCGGGCTCCTGTCCCTGGGCCTCGCGCTCGGACACGCGCTGCCCCTGCGCGCCTGGGCCTACGACCTCCTGCCGCCCCTGCGCTACTTCCGGCACAGCGCCTTCTTCCGCGTCGGTCTGTTGTTCGCGCTCACCGTGCTGGCCGCGCGTGGAGCGAGCCGCATCGACGCGCGGGCCGTTCGCCGGTCGGCGCTCGCGGTCGCGACCGTGGCGGGTGCGGCGACCGCGGCGGCGTTGGTCGTGCTGCCGGAGTTGACCGCGTCGACGCCGGTCCTCCTCTTCGCGGTTCCGCCCTTCGCCACGCTGGCCGTGGCCTTCGCCGCCGGTGCGAATCGGCGGCGCGCGACGGGTGCACTCACACTTCTGACCGCCGGGGGTGCCGCGTTCGCGCTGCTCGTCGGTCGGCCACTCGTGATGGAGGACGCCCAGCGTCGCGACGCACTCGACGCGCACCACGTGGGCCTGGTGGACGCCGTCGACGACGACGTCGCGCAGACCGGGTTCGAGCGCGATCCGTTCGCCTTCACCATCGCTCCCGAACGCACGGCAGCGCTCCTCGCCGGCGACACCGCCGCTCTCGCGGAGGACTTCGCCAACCCCGTCGGCACCCTGTTCGACTCGGCCAACCTGCCGGGCAAGGAGAACGTGCTGGCGGGCTACACGGCGCTCAACAACCGGCGCCACCACCAGCTCGCGGCCTTCCCCGCTCTGCTCGACCAGGCGCTCGGTCGCGAGCGCGTGTTCTTCGCCGCTGCCGCGCTCCACCTGCCCGACGACGACGCCACCTTCGAGGCCTTCACGGCGGCGGCGGCCGGTGGCGACGTGCCACTGGTGGTGCACGACGCGGACGCGCCGCCGACCGAACTGGGCGCCGACGCGGCCGAACTGGTGACCGCAGCGCGCCTCGACCGCGTCCCGTTCGCCGTCGAGCGGTTCGAGCCGCGCGTGCTCGAACTCGAGCTCCTGCGCCCGCCCGCGACCGACGGCTGGATCCTCGTCACCGAGCGCTGGGCCGCCGGTTGGAGCGCCGCGGTCACGGGACCGGAAGGGGACGTCGCGCCCGCAGCGGTCCACCGCGCCGGATTCCTGTGGCGCGCCGTGGAGGTACCGGCCGGCGCGCGCACGGTCCGCTTCACCTATCGGCCCTTCGGTTGGCCGGGGCTCCTGATCCTGTCGTGGGGCGTGCTCGTGGGACTCCTGGCCTGGTCGCTCGTCGCGCGCACGAGGTCGGTCGCGCCCGACGCCGCCGAAGGTGCGATACTGGAGCCGTGAACGACGACGTCGCGAAGCGCATGCGCACGGAGTGGGACCAGCGCGCCCGCGAGAACGCGCGGTACTACATCGCCGACCGCGAGTCCGAGGGCATCGCCTTCGACCTGTCGGGCTGCCGCGACGCGTACCGCATCCTCGAGGAACTGCACCCCTACCTGCGGCCCGACATGCGGATCCTCGAGATCGGCTGCGGGATCGGGCGCATGCTGCGCTTCTTCGCGGTCATCTTCCGCGAGGTCCACGGCTTCGACGTGGCGCCCGGGATGATCGAGCAGGGCACCGAGTTCCTCGCGCGCTTCGACAACATCCACCTGCACGTGGGCGACGGGACGACGCTCGCCCCCCTGATCGACGGATCGATCGACGTGGTCGTCTCGCACGCCGTGTTCCAACACGTGCCGGACCTGGGCGTGATCGAGAGCTACGTGGCCGAGGCCCATCGCGTGCTGGTCCCCGGCGGGGTCTTCAAATTCCTCGTCAAGACCGAGCGCTGGACGCACCAGGGCGACGAGCACGACACCTGGCACGGTGTCGAGGTCACGCGGGCGAACCTGGACGACTGGGTCGCGCGCCAGGGCTGGGAGTTCGTCACGGCCTACAGCGCCGACGAACCCACGACGGCCTGGGCGGTCCTGCGCAAGCCGGCCGAGTAGCGGCGCCGGCCCAACCCAGCGACCAAGTTTCGCGGCTCCGGGTGACGGACCCCGTTCCACGGGTCACACTAGGTGCGGCCATGTCCGCTTCTCCCCCCCCTGGAACGGCCCCCTCGCTCGGTGAGGGGGTCGAGCCGTACCTCTCCGTCGTCCTTCCCGTCTACGACGAGGGCCAGGTGCTCGAACGCAACCTGGGCCGGCTCGTGGCCTTCCTGGACGAGCAGGGATTCGGCGGCGCGGGACCGAAGGAGCGATCCGGAGGTGGCACGGGCTTCGAGATCGTCGCGGTGGACGACGGGTCGCGGGACGACTCGCGCGCCATCCTCGACGCGTTCGCCGCCGCCGACCCGCGCCTCGTGGTGCTCGGATTCGAGCAGAACCGCGGCAAGGGCGCCGCCGTGCGCGAAGGGATGCTCGCCACCCGCGGACACCTGGCCGTGTTCATGGACGCCGACCTGTCCACGCCGCTCGAGGAGTTCGGCCCGCTCGTGGCCGCGCTCGAGAGCGGACACGACGCCGTGCTCGGCAACCGCCGCTCGCCGGGCAGCCGGATCGAGCGGCACCAACCCTGGCTGCGCGAGACGCTCGGCAAGGGCTTCACGCTCCTGACCCAGCTGCTCCTGGTCCCCGGCGTCCACGACTTCACCTGTGGCTTCAAGGGCTTTCGCCGCGACGCCGCCCGCGCCGTGTTCTCCCGCTCGACCCTCGACCGTTGGGCCTTCGACGCCGAACTGGTCGTGATCATCAGCGAACAGGGTCTGCGTCTGGCCCAGGTGCCCGTGCGCTGGAAGCACGAGGACGACACGAAAGTGCGTGTGGTGTCCGCCGCCACGCGCGCCCTGTTCGACCTCTTGCGCGTGCGCGTGCGGCGCATGCGCGGACTCTATCGCTGACGGCCACGCCGCTCTCCGCTCTCGCTCGACTCCCCCCTCCCGAACGCTCGCTCCACCATGTTCCAAGGCAAGCACGTCGCCGTCGTGGTCCCCGCCTACAACGAGGAGGGGACCATCGCGGGTGTGGTGGAAGAGTTCCTCGACGAGCCGCACGTGGACCGCGTCATCGTGGTCGACAACAACTGCAAGGACGCGACGGCCGAGCGCGCGCGCGAGGCGGGCGCCGAAGTCATCGCCGAATCGGCCGCGGGCTACGGCTGTGCGTTGCGCGCGGGTCTCGACCACGGCGTCGCGACCGCGGCCGACATCTTGATCCTGACCGAGGCGGACGGGTCGTTCCGCGCCTCCGACGTTCCCAAGTTCCTCTTCTATCTCGAGGACTGCCGCATGGTCCTCGGGACGCGCACGACGCGGCAGATGGTCGAGCAGGGAGCGAACATGCACAAGCTGCTGCGTTGGGGGAACGTGGCGATGGCCAAGCTGCTCGAGCTGTTCTGGTACCTGCCGCACGAGCCGCGCCTCACCGACGTCGGCTGCACCTATCGCGCCCTGTGGTCGTCGGCCTGGAAGTCGATCCGCGAAGGCACTCGCGAACCCGGTCCGTCCTTCTCGCCCGAGATGATCTGCGCCGCCTACCAGCGCGGGTTGCGCGTGATCGAGATCCCGGTCCACTACGGCGCTCGACTGGGCGGGGAGTCGAAGCATTCGCAGAGTCTTCTACACGTGTCGCGCACGGCGCTCGGCATGTTCAAGGCGATCTGTCGAAAACGCTTCGTCGGCTGAGGCGCAACACGCCCCGCGACCCGTCGGCACGGAGCCGCGCGACCCAGGACCGTTCAGACGGTGTTGGGTCGCGCGGTTCTGCTGGAGGCTCGCTCTCGCACGGCCCGACACCGCACGCCCCGACACTGCACGGCCCGACACTGCACGGCCCGACAACGTGAAGTGCTCGGGGAAGTGCTCGACCAGGTGTGTCGACCGCGGCTCGAACCAGGAACGTCCTTCTGCGTTGTCCACCTCGCGGAGAACAGCAGGTTTCGGCGACCGCGGTGCGTTTCGCGGAGAACGGCGAGAACGGCTCCACGCCTCGAACCGTCCGTGCGTAGCGCAGCCCCGGTTCGGGCACTCGACTTCGGGCACTCGGTTCGAGCTGCGCGGAATCGCCCGGCGGTCCCGCGCACGAGCGCGTTCGCGCACGGCCCACGCCAAGCCCACTTCGTCGCCCTCCCGGCGTCGCCCTCCTTTCGATGCCTCACCCTTCGGTGCTCCACTCTTCGTTGCCTCGCCGTGTGGATGCAGCGATCCCCGAACCGCAGCGGTAACCGCTTCGCCGCCCAGCCCTAGGTCCGTCGCGGTCCCCCACTCGCCCCCACATGCAAGGCCCCCTGTCGCGCTCCGGATCGTCGCCGGAGCACCCCCTCGAGACGGACGAACCCACACGTCCGACCACGTCGCCCACCGATCCGTTCGGTTCGGCGCCCGTGGTCGAACTCCGTTCACGCGACGCGCGACGCGACCCGCGCGTCGCTCCCCCGCCGGGCCCGTCGACGTCCAGCGACACGGCCCGCCACGCGGGAGGGAACGAGCGCGCCAGTGACGTGCGCGGCGGTGCAGCGCGAGACGGTGCAGCGCGAGACGGTGCGGCGCGAGACGGTGCGGCGCGAGACGGTGCAGCGCGAAGGAGTGAGCCGCACGGCACAGGAGCCGCGCGGCACGCACCCGGCGGAGCGTCGGGCGCACGAACCACCGCGGACGCGACCACGCCTTCGAACGAGCGCGCGCCGCTCGGAGACGGAGCCCGGAACGAACGGGGTGCCCAGGTCCTCGTCGCCCTGCGCGACCGTTCGCGAGCCGAGCGACTCGAGCGGGACCTGCTCGGACTCGACGGCTGCGCCCGCGTTCGCCACACGGACCCGAACCGAGTGCACGAACGGATCGACGGGCACGACCACGTGATCGTGCTCGAGCTCGACGCGCCCGGCGACCGGAGCCTCGTCGAGGACATCGCGGCCCGCCAGGCCGACGCACGACTCGTGATCCTCGTCGAACGCGCGGACCACGGGCTGCGCGCGACGTTGATGGACGCAGGTGCGGACCACGTCCTGGACGGCGGAGCCACCGGCGCCGAAATCCTCGCCTCCGTGGGGACCCACGTCCGCCGGCTGAACGGAGCGACCCGTGGCGCCGCGCGTTCGAACGGCCCGCGAGCGACGGTCCGCGGGCACGGCGGCCCCCTCCCGCCGCGCGAGTCGGGCGACGGCTCGGTGCAGGTCGGCACGGCCCCCGAGCGGGTCGAGGTCGAGGAGGGCCTCGTGGTCGACCTGGGTCGGATGCAGATCGAGCGGGGCGACCGGTGCCTGGACCTGACGCCCCTCGAGGCCGGGATCCTGGGACACGTCATGCACAACAGCGATCGGGTCGTGGCGCGCGACGAGATCTTGGAAGTGGTCTGGGGCGGGCGCGAGTCGCGCGCCTGCGCCCGCACCGTCGACGTCCACGTCGTGGCGCTGCGGCGCAAGCTCCACGGGGGCACGAGCGGATCCCAGCGACTGTTGCGGACCGTGCGTGGGCTCGGCTACCGCTGGTGCGGTTGACGGGTCGCACTCGACGGCGAAGTTCGGCAAGAGGGACCCGGCGGCCGGGCCGTCCGGCCTGCGCGCCGCTCGATCGGGGCTGTGCGGTGGGGTCGGCCCGGGGCGACCGGCCACCGCCGACGGGTCGCCGTTGACGACAGATTGACCCGCGAGGTCGACGGGATCGACCCGACTTTCGGGCCCCGTGCGGTCTCCAGGGATACACTCGGAGGGTCCGGCTGCGCCCAGAAGGGTCCCGAACGACCCGCCCGACGGCCTCGACGGTGGCGGGCGGCGCGCCGACCCACCGATCGAACCGTTCTCCCTCCCTGATCGTCATGCACGTCGTCGTCCTCGGCGCTGGCCTCGCCGGCCTCGCCACCGCCTACGAACTCGCGAAGGCGGGCGTTCCCGTCACCGTGGTCGAGAAGGCCGACTACGCCGGCGGCATGGCCTGCTCCTGGGAGAAGGGCGGCTTCTGGCTCGATCACGGTCCGCACCGCTTCCACAGCCGCGACGAGGACCTGATCAAGCACCTGTACGAGGTGCTCGACGACGACATCGTGATCCGCGACCGCATGTCCCGGATCTACATGCAGGGCAAGTTCTTCGACTACCCGCTGAAGGCGATGAACGTCCTCAAGGGCCTGCCGAAGGGCCTGATGATCAAGGCCATCTGGGACTACATCTGGATCCGCACGACGCAGGTCTTCAAGCCGATCCCGGACGACAACTTCGAGAACTGGGTCAAGAAGCGCTTCGGCAAGACGCTCTACGAGATCTTCTTCGGCAGCTACACGTCGAAGGCCTGGAAGATGCCCTGCGACCAGATCAGCGCCGACTGGGCCAGCCAGCGCATCAGCCAGGCGAACCTGTGGGACACGATCGTCAAGACGCTGAACCCGCCCCGCGAGGGCGAGGTGCGCAGCCTGGTCAACGAGTTCTGGTACCCGCGCTCGGGCGGCATCGGTCAGATCGGCCGCAAGTACGCCGAGAAGATCGAGGAGATGGGCGGCCGCGTGCTGCTCGAGACTCCGGTCACCCGCATCGAGGTCGAGGACGGCGTCGCCAAGCGCGCCATCTGCACGACCAAGGACGGCGAGGAGATCGCGCTCGAGTGCGACGAACTCGTCAACACGATCCCGCTGCCGCGCCTGCTCGAAGCGCTCGATCCGGCCATCGGTGAAGCCGAACGCGACGCGATCAAGGCCCTGCGCTACCTCGGCATCGTCTTCGTCTACCTCGAGGTCCAGCAGCCCACGGTCTCGCCGGACCACTGGGTGTACCTGCCCGAGAAGCACCTCACGGTGCACCGCATCAGCGAGTTCAAGAACTTCTCCGACGCCGACGCGCCGGGCGACCGCACGGTCGTGTGCTGCGAGATCACCTGCAACGTGGGCGACGAGCACTGGAACATGGACATCGACGAGGCCACGGCCCTGGCCGAGTCCGACCTGGTGAAGGTCGGCCTGCTCGAGCCCGGAACGGCGCGCGGCATCGACCTGCACAAGCTCCCCTACGCGTACCCGGTCTACGACCTCACGTACAAGGAGAACCTCGAGACGCTCAAACGCGCCGCGAAGCAGGTGAAGAACCTGCGCACGACGGGCCGCCAAGGTCTGTACCGCTACAACAACATGGACCACTCCATCGCCATGGGTCGCCGCACCGCGAAGACCCTCGCGAAGGGTGTCGACGCGCGGGCGGAAGAGGTCGCGGCCGAGCAGGAGTACTTCGGTTGATCCAGGTACCGGGCCTCGCGCGAGAGGTCCCCGAGGGAGCGTTCCAGGACGTCGCGTGCGGGCTGTGTGGCTCGGATCGGCGCGAGGTCAAGTTCACCGACGGGCCCTTCTCGGTCGTCACCTGCGGAGAGTGCGGGCTGACGTACGTCACGCCGCGCCTGCTCGACGAGTCGCTGCTCGCCGACGTGTACGACGAGGGCTACTGGTCGTCGAACGCGGCCAGTGATCGCGGGTACACGGACTACCGCGCCGACGCCCCGCTGTACCTGAAGACCTACCGCAAGCGGTACCAGATCGTCGAACGCTACTTCGACCGACCGGGCCGCGTGCTCGACGTCGGCTGTGCGGCGGGCTACTTCCTGGCCGTGATGCAGGAGAAGGGTTGGGACGTGACCGGGCTCGAGCCGTCCGATGCGATCCGCCCGATGGCCGCCGAGCGCCTGGGTGAGAAGAACGTCCTGCCCGGACTGCTGCACGAGGCGCCGCTCGAACCGGCGTCGTTCGACCTGGTGACCTTCTGGGACGTCGTCGAGCACATCCCGGACGTGGTCGGCGCGCTGAAGTACGTGAAGACGCTGTTGAAGCCCGGCGGGAAGCTCCTGATCGAGACCCAGAACGTCGCCAGCAAGACGGCCGCGAAGATGGGCAAGACGTGGCACCACTACAAGCACGCCGAGCACATCTACCACTTCGACCCCTCCACGATCGTCAAGTTGATGGACGACGCGGGCTTCTCGATCCTCGAGAACACGCCCAAGCTCGGCGGCAAGTACGTGAGCCTCGAGTTCATCGTCGAGCGAGCCGGACGCGTCCACCCGCTCATCTCGACGCTCCTCTCCCCGCTCCGCTTGATGGGCCGCGCGTCGGTCTACGTCAACCTGAACGACGAGATGATCGTGATGGCCGAACCGCGCCACTGAGCCCCGCAGGAGACGCACCGTGGATCAGAAGGCCTACGAACAGTTCCTCGGACTGGAACGCGACCACTGGTGGTTCCGTGGGCGGCGAGCGGTCTACCTCGGACTCCTCGAGCATCACCTCGGCGGCCAGCGACCCGCGCGCGTGCTCGACCTGGGCTGCGGGAACGGTGGCTTCCTCGAAGGCCTCGACCGGGTCGGCGACCACGTCTTCCCGTCCGACATCTCGCTCGAGAGTCTCGTCACCTGCCGCCAGCGCGGCTTCCCCGACGGCGTCGTGTCCTCCGGCTACGCCCTGCCCTACGCCGACGCTTCGTTCGATCTCGTCTGCATGTTCGACGCCATCGAACACATCGAGGACGACGAGCGGGCGATGCGTGAAGTGGCGCGCGTCCTGCGCCCGGGCGGACACATCCTGGTCAGCGTGCCGGCCTACCAGTTCCTGTACGCGAACAACGATCGCGTCGCCCAGCACTTCCGCCGCTACACGCGCCCGCGTCTGGCCGGCGTCTTCGAGCAGGCGGGCCTCGTCGTCGAGCGCAACAGCCACGCGAACATCTTCCTGTTCCCGGTGATCCTCCCGGCGGTGCTCGCGATCAAGGTCCTCGAGAAGGTCTTGAAGAAGGACGCCAGCAGCGACCACACCAACCTGTCCTGGCCCATCCCGCAGTTCGTGCACGACCTGTGCTTCCGGCTCTTCGCGGCGGAACTGCCGTTCACCAAGCGCTTCGACTGGCCGGTCGGGCACTCGATCGTCGCGATCGCGCGGCGCTCCTAGGAACCGGCGCGGGGTGCGCCTCGGGCAGCCGCCGGATCCGGCGTCGTCGAGCGGTTCGGCACTCGGTCGAGTGCGACCGGGCGCTCCCCGCCGGTGTCCCCGTCTCGGTCGGGGCACCGAGGGACATGGGACGGATCTCTCGCGGTCCTCGGAGCCCCGCCCGCAGGCCCTGCGGACCACGGCGGGCCGCCCGGCGCCGCCCTTGATCGAAGCTTGACGGGAGCCGCGACGGTGCTTTGCGGCTCCAGGAGACCATTCCGGCGTGACCGGTGCGCTCTCGGCGTCTCGGCACTGGACCGGGACGTCGTCCCGGACCGAATCGCCAACCAGAGATCGCCCCGACCCGGTCGATCCAGCAGGGTCGCCAGCGCCGACCGACCGCGAGACACCATGTCGAACGACTACACCGACCGCTTCGAGGAGCTCCGCCGAGAACTGGCCCGCATTCCCACCGCTGTGAAGCCGGGAGCGAACGGAGCCAGCAACGGCGCGACGAACGGAGCGACGAACGGGAGCACCGCTGCGAGCCAAGTAGCGCCCGTGACGACTCCTTCCGTGGACGACGAACTCGCTCGGAGCACCGCACCGGCGGCCTCGACCGCACCGACGCGTTCGAACGGGCGCAGCGCGAACGGCACGTCGTTCAACGGGCGGGTCGCCAAGTTGCTCGGAAAGCGCGACGACACGCACGACGCGTTGACGCGCGATCTTCGCTCCGCCCGCGAGCGCGCCGACGCGCTGACCGACCGACTCGATCGCGCCTGGGCCATGAACGAAGTGGCGCGCAACCAGCTCGAGGCCGCCGAGGCCAAGATCGCCGAGCTCGAGCGCCAGTTGGGCGAGGAACCCTCCCTCTACCCGGCCGGTCACTTCTACGCCCCGTCGCCGAGTCCGCGCGACCGCGACCGCGAGCACGAGTGGACCCTGCGCTGGTGGCGCGAGGACCCGAGCGGGATCGACATGCGTCGCGCCTACCAGGTCGGGATCGCCCACGAGCTCTTGAACGCCTACCCGTCGACGACGCTGTGCGAGGAGCCGACCGAAGGCAAGCGCTACCACGCGCGCAACGGCTTCTACCCCTTCGGCGACGCGTTCGTCCTCGAACAACTCGTCAAGCGCGAAGTCCCCCGCCGCGTGATCGAGATCGGATCGGGTTTCTCGTCCGCGGTGCTGCTCGACACGCTCGACGAGATCGGTGACGCGCCCACGCGCTGCACGTTCGTGGACCCGTTCCCCGACCGCCTGCACCACCTTCTGAACGACAGCGACCGCGAGAAGCACCGCGTCATCGAGCGTCGGGTCCAGGAGATGCCCCTCGGCGAGTTCGACGCGCTCGAGGCCGGCGACATCCTCCTGATCGACTCGAGCCACGTCTCGAAGGCCGGCAGCGACGTCAACTTCCTGTTCTTCAACGTCCTGCCCCGACTGGCTCCGGGCGTGCGCGTGCACATCCACGACGTGCCGTTCCCCTTCGCCTACCCGCGCGATTGGATGGACGAAGGTCGCGCCTGGACCGAGGCCTATCTCCTGCGCGCCTTCCTGCAGTTCAACGACCAGTTCGAGGTCGAGTTCTCGACGAGCTACCTGCTGCAGCACCTCGAGAACGAGATCCGCGACGGACTGCCGCGCGTGTTCGCCGCACCGGGCACCGCGTTCTGGATCCGACGCCGGGCGCAGTGACGAGCGCCGTCGCGACGATCTGATCCACGCCGGTCAGCGCGGGTTCGGGCGGCCGAGGACCTCCTCCTCGAGCCCCTCGAGCCCGCGCTCCAGATCGGCTCCGACCAGGCTGTCCATGAACAGCCCGATCCAGCGGTGGACGGGGTTCGCGGCCATCACGCCGGAGAGGCTCCAGACCACTTCGGTCCCGCCGCGCGCGTCGCCCTCGAACGCGAACGCGCCGACCGAACGCAGGACGGTGTCCCCGTCGACTCCGGTGAGCGCGAATTCGATGCGGTCGGGATCCGCGAGTTCGGTCAACTCGATCGTTCCCTCGCCGTGTTTCGGGCCGGACCAGTGCATCGCCCGCGGCACACCGAACGCGTCGGGATCGTCGAACGTCCACACGCACTCGGGGTCCTCGGCCCGCGACCAGGCCGTCCACTGCGGCCACGACTCGAGGTCGCGCACCTGGGCGCGTACGCGTTCCGGCCCGGCGGCGAGGACTCGACGGCGCTCGATGCGATAGTCGGCCGGCAGCCAGAAGCCGACCAGCACCAGGGCCAGGACGATCACGGTGACCGCGACGAGGAGCTTCTTCATGGACTCCAAGGTAGCGACCGCTCCCGCGCGCGACGCTACCGTGCTGGGCATGGAAGCGACGGGAGTGGTCCCCGCGAGGGCGAAGGGCGCGGCCGAGTGGATGCTCCGATTCGCGGTGGCACTGCAGTGCGTCGGAGCAGCCTGGTGGTTCGAACACGGCTCGTCCGCCCTCGAGAGCTTCGCACTGATCGATCTGGGCTGGGACGTGGACGCAGCGGGCTGGCTCGATCGCATCCAGTCCATCGCGCTGCTCGCGGGAGCGGTGGTGGCGCTCGCCCGGCCGCGGCGCGTTCCGCTCCTGGCCGTCGCTCTCCTGTTCGCGACCGAGGCCGTGTTCCACGGACTGGGCGACGAGCGCCTGTCGCACGTCGCGCCGTACGCCGCCGGGATGCGTGTGGCGGCGCCGTTCGCACTGGCGCTCCTGGCGCCCTCGCGTCCGCAGACGAACGACGCCCCGCTGTGGGTGCTGAAGGTCGGGATCGCGGCCGCCTTCGTGGCGCACGGCGTCGAGGCCTGGCTCCGCAATCCGGCCTTCATCGACCTGGTGCTGGCGTTCGACATGCGACTCGGAGGCTTCGGGTTCGGACTGCACGAGTCGGACGCGCGCGCGATCCTCGTCGCCATCGCCGTCCACGACTGGATCCTGCCCGTCGCGCTGTTGGCCACTCGCTGGCGCTGGGTCCCGGTGTGGATGGGGATCTGGGGCGGAGCAGCGGCGCTGGCGCGCGTGGTCCAGGGCGGACTCGACCTGTGGCCCGAAGCGGTGGTGCGAGCCAGCCACGGGCTGGCGCCGTTCGCCGTGGCTGCGCTCCTGTGCGCCCATGCCGGAGCGCGGCGGCGCTGCTAGGCTCGGCGCCCATGTGGATGCTGCACCGAACGCTGCTGTTCGTACTGACGCTGATCGCGGCCGGACCCGTCACCGCCCAGGGATTCCGCGACGACTCCGCCTTCGAGTCCCTGTGGACACCGTTCGAAGGCACTCAGCCGGCGCACTGGCGTGTGGTCTGGCACACCGATCCGAGGACCGCCGCCAGCGTGTCGTGGTCGACGCGCGACGCGGGCACCGTGCACCGCGTCCACCTGCGCGCGCTGCCGGCGGACGAACGGCTGACCGGCCCCGCGACCGACCCCACCAGCTACGCGTCCGTCCACGACGCCGCGGTCTCGGGACCCTTCACCCCGAGCGCGGGCGACGGCGAGAGCGACGGTCCGCTCGGCTCCTACCACCACGTTCGACTGACCGAGCTGGTCCCGGGCACGCGCTACGCCTTCCTGATCGAGTCCGACGGGCAGTTCTCGCCGCCGCTCGAGTTCCGCACCGCACCCGCGAGCGGTGCCGACCTCGCGTTCGTGTACGGCGGCGACAGTCGAACGGGCTGGCGTGACCGCTGCCGCGTGAACCTGATGATCGCCGAACTCGCGACGCGCCATCCGGACCTTCTGTGCTTCGTCCACGGCGGCGATTTCGTCGAACGGGGCTCGGCGAGCGCCCAGTGGCTGCGCTGGCTGAGTCACCACGAACTGACGACGACGGCGGATGGACGCGTGCTCCCCATCGTTCCCGCGCGCGGCAACCACGACTGGGGGCCGGGGTACGCCGAGGTCTTCGACAGCCCAGGGCGGACCGGTACCGAGTCCGGCGGGGCCTGGTTCCGCACGGACCTCGGCGCCGGCGTGTGCGTGCTCAACCTCGACACCAACGTGCCTGCGCTCGGCGATCAACTCGAGTGGTTGGAGAGCGAACTCCCCCTGGCGCGCCGCGACGCTCGTTGGCTCCTGCTCAACTACCACCGTCCGCTCTTCCCCGCGGTGAAGTCTCCCGCCGCGATGGCGCCCTACTGGGCTCCGCTCTTCGAGCGCAACGACGTCGACCTCGTCTTCGAGTCGGACGGACACTGCATCAAGCGCACGCTGCCGATCCGCGACGGCGCGGTCGACCCGACGGGCGTGACCTATGTCGGTGAGGGTGGGCTCGGCGTGCCGCAGCGCAAGCCGAACCCGTCGCACTGGTACTTCGCGGACGGCGCGTTCACCGGCCGTGGACACCACGTCACCCTGGTCACGGCGAGCGCCGAGTCGCTGCACGTCGAGACGCACGTCCTGCGGGAGTCCGACCACACGCTCGAGGGGGCGATGACGCTGATCGAACGCGGCGCGCAGTGGTCCTACCTCGCGGGCAGCGACCCCGAGGCGGACTGGGCCTCCACCGACTTCGACTCGAGCACCTGGAAGGTGGGGCCCGCGGGCTTCGGCTACGGCGACGGCGATGACGCGACGGTGCTGGACGACATGCGTCACGGCTACGACCGGGTGTACCTGCGCGCCACGTTCGACGTCGACCCGGCCGCGCTCGCCGGGTCGGCGCTCGCTCTGTCGATCGACTTCGACGACGGCTTCGTCGCGCACCTCAACGGCGTCGAGGTCGCGCGATCGGGCGTGACGTCGGGGAACGGGCCCCGGGCCGAGGGGGTCGTCGACCACGAGGCCGGGACCTTCGAGACCATGGCGCTGCGGGGCGCAACGACACTCCTGCGCCCCACGGGCAACGTCCTCGCGATCGAGGGGCACAACATTTCGGTGTCGAGCAACGACTTCAGCCTCCATCCGTCGCTCCTGGTGGCTCCGCTGGACGCGCTCGATCCGTTGCGCCAGCACTTCGACGTGGTCGACGACCACACGCTTCGGGTTCGAGCGAAACAGCGCGAGGGCGAGTGACCTGGCGCCACTGCGGACGAACGCGAAGGTCGGGCCCCGCAGGTCCGCGACCGCGCTTCAGTCGCCGCGCGACGGCAGCAGGGTCCGCTCGCGGGCCTCGTCGCAGACCGCGCGGTGGACGCAGCCCGGCACGTGGTCGTTCACGAGGCCCATCGCTTGCATGAACGCGTAGAGCGTCGTCGGGCCGAGGTACACGAATCCCCTGCGCTTCAACTCGCGGGCGAAGGCCTTCGACTCGTCCGTCGTCGCGTGCAGACCCGTGAAGGGCCGCGGCCGCCCGTGCTCGTCGAAGCGCGCATCGAAGCGCCACGCGAGTCGCGCCAGCGACCCCAGTTCGTCCACGACCTCGAGGACGCGCGCCGCGTTGTGGATGGCCGCTTCGATCTTGCCGCGGTGCCGAACGATGCCGACGTCACCGAGCAAGCGCTCGACGTCGGCCGGACCGAAGGCGGCCACGGCGCGCGACTCGAAGCCGGCGAAGGCAGTGCGGAACGCCGGGCGCTTGCGCAGGATCGTCAACCAGCTGAGTCCCGACTGGAACGCCTCGAGGCACAGCTTCTCGAACAGGCGCGCGTCCTCGGTGACCGGACGCCCCCACTCCTCGTCGTGGTAGCGCACGTACTCTGGATCCTCGCCGCACCAGCCGCAGCGCGCGAGACCGTCGGCTCCGACGACGGCCGATCCCGCCGGCGCCGCGCTCATTCCTCGTCGCGGTGGACGGTGTCGGGTGCGAAGGCGGGCATGCAGACCGCCACGTAGCTCGCCCCGCCGGCGTGCGGGGTGCTGTAGCGGACCCATTCGCCAGGGGCCGTGACGATCGCCTGTCCGGCGCGGACCTCGAGCGTTCCGCCTTCGTGCTCGACGTTCAGCGTGCCGGTCAGCACGACGGTGATCTCCTCGAACTCGGGCCGTTGGCCGGGCTCGATCCACCCCTCGGGCGAGACCATGCGCGCGACGCTGACCGACGCGTGCCCCGAGTTGACGCGCCCCGCGTACTCCTCGATGCGCTTGGGCTTGTTGCCGGCGGGTTCGATGATCGTCGGAGCGTCGATGAGTCGCGGCATGTGACGTGGAACGGTGAGAGGGTCGGTGAAAGGTCGGACGAAGCGGCGCGAACGGGGCGCGCCGCTCCGCCACGTGAGGGGGCGTGGACGTGAGGGGGCGTGGACGTCAGGAGGCGTGGGCCTTCAGGTCCTCGAGCTCGCAGAACTCGAGCGCCGATCCGTGGGTCGCTTCGAGCACGACCAGCGGCGCGCACCCGGCCTCGAACGCCTCCTTCCAGCGCTTCACGCACACGCACCAACGATCGCCCGGTCGCAGGCCGGGAAAGCGGTGCTCGGGCACGGGCGTCGAGAGGTCGTTGCCGTTGGCCCGGGAGAACGCGAGGAACTCCGCGGTCATCACGGCGCAGACGGTGTGGAGGCCGAAGTCGTCCGATCCCGTTCGACAACAGCCGTCGCGGTAGAACCCGGTCAGAGGGTCGTGGCTGCAGTCGAGCAGCTCGGTGCCGAGCACGTTCTTTCCACGTCGGGTCGCCATGGCGCGATCCTAGCGACCGGTTCAGGCCGTGGCGACCCGCAGGATCGTCTCGACCAGCCGCCGTCTGTCGATCGGCTTGGTCAGGTAGTCGTCGCAGCCGGCCTCGATACAGCGCTCCCGATCCCCTTGCATGGCGTGGGCCGTGAGCGCGACGATGCTGACCGTCTCCCCGCGAGCTCGCAGGATCCGAGAAGCCTCGTAGCCGTCGATCTCGGGCATCTGCATGTCCATCAGGATCACGTGCGGTGGTGCCCCTCGAGCGGCCGCGGCTTCGAAGCGCTCGATCGCCTGACGTCCGTTCTCCGCGAGTTCGACCGCCGCCCCCGCCCGAGTCAGGAGCAACGAGATCAAGCGGCGGTTGTCGGCGCCGTCCTCGGCGAGGAGCACGCTCATGCCGGCCAGTGGCGAGTCGCCGGGTCGCGCGCCACGGGGAGTCAAGGGCTCGAGCGAATCGATGTCGCAGTCGAACGCGGGCTCGCAGGGCGCTCCGCGGATGCGCGCGACGAAGCGGCTTCCCACGCCTACTTCGCTGGTGGCCGTGACGTCGCCGCCCAAGAGGCGCGCGAGTCGCGCGGAGATCGACAGTCCCAGGCCGGTTCCGCCGAAGCGACGGGTCAGGGATCCGTCGCCCTGGGTGAACGCGTCGAAGACCTTCTCGAGCATGTCGTGCTCGATGCCGATCCCCGTGTCCGTGACCTCGATCGTGAGCTCGCACAGACCTTCCTCGACGGTCCGCGCGCTGGTGCGGATCGTGACCGCGCCTTCCTGGGTGAACTTCACGGCGTTCCCGACGAGGTTCGAGACGATCTGCCGCAGGCGCACGACGTCGCACTCGAGCGACAGGGGCACGTCCTCCCCGTGCTCGACCTCGAGTTCGATGTTCGCGTCCTCCGCGGGGCGGCGGTACAGCGCCACCACGTCGTCCACGAGGCTGCGCGGGTCGAGCGGATGGCGCTCGATGGTGAGTTCACCGACCTCGATCTTCGAGAGGTCGAGAACGTCGTCGAGGATGGCGATCAGCTGTTCGCTGTTGCGACGCAGAGCCAGCCCGGCTTGACCGGTCTCCTCCTCGTTCAGCCCTCCTTGCAGCATGAGCTCGGCATAGCCGAGGATGGCCCCCATGGGCGTGCGGATCTCGTGGCTCATGTTGGCCAGGAACTCCGACTTCGCGCGGCTCGCAGCTTCGGACTGGGCCCGCGCTTCCTCCAGTTCCTCCGCCCGCTGTCGCAGGAGGTCGCGCGACTGCTCGAGGGCGGCGACCATCGCCTCGCGTGCCTCCCGCTGTTCGCGAATCGCCGTGATGTCCTGGAACGAGCCGAAGATGCGGACCACTTCTCCGTCCCGACGATCCGCGCGTCCGAGCGAGCGTGTCCACACCGTGCGCCCCTTGGACGTGAGGATGGGCAGCTCGACCTCCCAGGGCTGATCCTCCTCCATGGCACGGCGCAGGCACTCCTCGAGCTTCGTCCGCGCTTCGCCCTTGTAGAACTCGAGGGCCTCCTCCAGCGTCGGTACCTGCCCCACCGGCAGGTCGTGGATCCGGCAGACCTCGTCCGACCAGTCGACGCGACCGGTGCGGATGTCGAGCTGCCACGCTCCGATCGATCCGAGCTGCGCGGCCTCGGACTCGAGCATGCGCTTGTGTTCACGTTCCGCCGCGACGCGCAGTTCGAGCTCGTCCGCGCGCCGCCGCGACCGGAACGCGAACGCGATCAGGGAGAGCACGAATCCACTGCTGGCGCTCCCGATGAGGAGGACACGCAGCGCGGGAACGAGACTCGCGGCGAGAGGCGGTTCGGCGACTCGAACGGCGAGTTGGAGTTCGCGGCCGGCGAAGGGAACGACCTGGGTGCTCTCCATCCGACCCGCTCTCGAATCGAACACCGGATCGCCGTTCACGACGATGTCGCCGTCGACCAGGACCGCCGAGGCCTCGGGAATGCTCGCGAGCGACTCGGCGAGCAACGCGTCGTAGTGCACCGGGATGCCGACCCAGCCGCGCACGCGGTCCCAGCTGTACGGGCTCGAGTCCGAAGCGATCGACTCCAGGGCTTCGACCGCCTCGGAAGCCTCTGACTCCGTCGACGAGGGGAAGTGATCGGACGCGCGGTAGTGGTCACCGCTCCAGGGTGCGGGCGCTGCGCCGTCGCTCCACTCGACCGCTCCCTCACCGACGTTGTAGATCGGGAGGAAGACGGCCGAAGCGAGCGGTCCATCGACGTCCTGGATCAGCGGGAACGCCTCGGCGACCGAGATCGCGTTGGTGGCCGCGGAACGTTGGAGAGCCGTTCGCGACTGAGGGACGGACGCCACGTTGAATCCGATCGCTCCGCCGTTGAGGTCGATCGGCGCGTGGAAGCGGATGACGCAGAGGTCTCCCTGGTCACCGTCCGAAGCGAAGGGGTGGTCGAAGACGTGGTGCGGTCGGCCGTCGGCGTGCTCCCAGCGCCGCAACCACGCCCCGACCTCGGACCTCGGAACGCGATCGATGAGTGCGATGCCGATGGCTCCCGAACGAGCGAAGTCCGTGGAGCCCGTGCGGACGAACTGCTCCCAGCTCTCGAGGTCGACGTCGTCGCTCGCACCGAGGAAGGCACGAGCCGTGTGGAGCTTGACCTCGAGGTGCGTGAGGCGGTCGCGGAGGACGTGAGCGACCTCGCGCGCAGCACCGTCCAGATCGCTCTGGATCCGCAGGTCGGACGACAGCCACTCCGAGTAGGTGGCGGCGCCGGTCACCGTGCAGGCGACGATCAGGGCTGCGGCCTGGATCCGGCCGAAGTGGATCGCGGGTCGACGCGGTTCGCTCTCGAAGGGGACGGACATGGGGTCCGCATCGACCACCGCGGCCCGGAACCCGAAGCCCGCTCGGGCCTCGTGCCTCGCCGGGGCCCAGGTACGGGGCGCCTCGGCTCACGCGCGAGCGGCCCCACCAGCTCGCGTGCGCCCCGCCTCTCGGGCAGGCCTCAGGACCCCTTCGTGTAGCGCCGGCTGACGTTCTCCCGCCCCATCGCCTTCAAGCGCTCCTCGTCCTTGCGAAGGCCGAGGTGGTGGGCCTTCGAGACGACGCTCTTGACCGAGCGGGAGAGGCTGCGGGCGATCTCGAGGTTCGGTTCGGTGGGATAGCGCTCTCGCAGGAGTTCGAGCTCCTCCTCGGACCAACGCGGCATCCGCGTCGAGCTGGCGCCGCTCAGTCGGCGGACGAAGGCCTTGTCCTTGGCGAGGGCGAAGCGCGCGGCCTGGCGGCGGATCGACTCGACGCTGCGCCCCAGGATCAGGGCCAGATCCTCGTCCGTGCGCCGACCGTAGATCCGGCGCAGACGTTGGACCTCTTCGTGGGTCCAGCGGCCGGTTCGACGCAGCTGCTCGAGCTGTTCGATCTGTCGCTCCACGTCCGCGGCCGAACGACCGAGCACGCGCGCGATGACGTCGGAGGGACTCGCTCCGAGGTACTCCTTGAGGCGCTCGATCTCGTCCGTGCTCCAGGCCCCGCGCCGCTTGCTGCCGTCGAAGACCTTGACGGCCATCTCGCGCACGCTCTTCTCGGTGCGGCCCAGCTCGCGCGCGATCTCGTCCTCGGTCCGCAGCCCGTAGTGCCGACGCAGGTAGGCCGTCTCTTCGGCCGACCAGCGTCCGCGGCGCGGCGTCCGTTCGGCGCGTCCTTCGGGTGCTTCCGCTGCGGACTTCGACGCAGCCGTCTTCGCGGCTCCGGATGTCGCGGTTCCGGACTTCGCCGCGCCGGACTTGGCAGCGCCCGACCTGGTGCGGCGGGCGGTCTCACCCTGACGTCGCTTCGGACACATGGCGAGTGGTGCGGGGCGCTCGAGACGTTGGGGGACGAACGTGCGCGGGGCACGCGGGGACGATCAGCTGCAGCGAGTGCGCAAGTCCTTGTGCACACGCTCCTTGACGATGCGCCGAGTCTAGGACCCCACAGGTCCGTGGCGCGTGCCCCTCGTGACCGGTGTGCCCGCCGCCGGGAAACCAGTTCCACGGTCGGGACGGCTTGCGCCGCACACTCGGAACGCGGCCACCGCGGGGTGCGACGCGACGCGACGGTCGAGACTCAGGCCCCGTCGATCTCCTCGTACAACTCCTCGCGCGCCTCGCGCATCAGCTCGCGCACGTCGCGCGCTCGACGCTGACTCGTCACCGCTTCCGCCAGCTCGCGCGCCTTCTCCATCGTCGTGCTGCGGAGCAGGTACTTGATCTCGGGCACGAAGTGCGGGGCCACGCTGACCGAGTGGTAGCCGAGCCCCAGCAGCACGAGGGCGTTGAGCGGATCGCTGGCGAGGTCGCCACAGACCGAACAGGGCTTGTTCTTCTCGGCGCAGGCGTCGGCGACGTCGCGCAGCGCCTGGAAGACCGAGGGGTCGTAGGGCTCGTAGAGCTTCGCCACCCACGAGTTGTCCCGGTCGACGGCCAGGAGGTACTGGACCAGGTCGTTCGTCCCGACGCTGACGAAGTCGATCTCGTCGAGGAACGAGCGCAGATTGAAGATCGCGGACGGCACCTCGACCATCACCCCCAGCGGGATGTCGTCGGGGATCGAGTAGCCCTGCTCGTCGAGGTCGAGGCGCAACCCGTCGAAGATCGCGAGCGCCTCCTCGAGCTGGTCGACCGAGCTCACCATCGGCAGGAGGACGCGCAACGCACCGCTGACGCTGGCCCGCATCGCGGCGCGCAGTTGGACGCGCAGGAGGTCCGGCCATTGGAGGCTCACGCGCAGTCCACGCCAGCCCAGCGCCGGGTTGCGCTCGGGCGGCATCCGGAAGTACTCGAGCTGCTTGTCGCCGCCGATGTCGAGCGTGCGGATCGTGACCGGTCGCTCGCCTAGGCGTTCGGCCACACGGCGATACATCCGGTACTGCTCCTCCTCGGAGGGGAACTCGCGCTTCTCCATGTAGAGGAACTCGGTGCGCAGCAGTCCGACGCCATCGATCTGGTCCAGGTCGAACGTGTCGAGGTCGTGCACGCTCTCGATGTTCGCCTCGCAGACCAGACGTGCTCCGTCGACGGTCCGCGCGGACTCCTTCGCGAACGCGGCGACCGCCTTCTGGCGTCCCTCGCGGGCCTCGATGCGCGCCTCGAACTCGGCGCGATCGGCTTCCTCCGGCTCGAGTTGGACGATGCCGTTGTCGCCGTCGACCCAGACCTCCATGTTCTGCTCGAGCCGCCCGAGCAGTCCCGGCAGACCGACGATGCACGGCAGGCGCATCGAGCGCGCGAGGACGGCACCGTGCGAGAACCGGCCGCCCTTCTCGCACAGGACGGCGAGCACGCGACTGCGATCGACGAACGCGATGACCTGGGGCGTCAGTTCGGGTGCGACGAGGACCACCTGCTCCTGGGCCTGGCCGACCTCGGCCCGGTCGCGCTCGAGCAGCATGTCCAGGACGCGCCGCCAGGGGTCGGACACGTCGGCGGCGAAGGCACGCACGGGCGCCCCCTCGAGCTTGCCCATGCTGACCTCGAAGCGGTCGATCAGGCGCTGGATCGCAGCCTCCGCGTTGATCGCCTCCTCGCTGATCGCCTTCTCGACGTTCCCGATCGCCGTCGGGTCCGAGAGGATCATCCGGTGGACCGCGAAGATCTCCGCGTCCTTGGCGTTCGTCGTCCGTGCGACGCGCGCCTGCTGCTCTCCGAGGAGCTGCTCGACGGCCCGGACCGCGGCTTCGAGGCGCTCGATCTCGGCGCCGATGTCCTGGGCACGCACGTACCAGGTGGGAACCTCGGAGGAGCCCGCCCGGACGATGTGGGCCGGACCGACGGCCAGTCCGGCCGACACCGCGAGACCTCTGATGACGCGACTGGAGACCATGGGGCCAGGCTACCACCAAGCCGGCGCGATCCCGCCTCCACCGACGCCGCGCCGCCCACGGTGTGCTTTGCGGGGATCGTCCTCAAGCTGGGGGCTCCGGCGCACCGAACCCGAACGAGTCCGATACCAGTGTGGGAGCGACTCAGGGGGCGCCACGGGGACATGAACGATCGAAGCAGTGTGAGAGGAGCGGCGAACGAACCGCTCGAGACCTACGACGACGGCCGGTTCGACAGCGGACTGGCCGAGCGCCTTCCCGCGCCGCTACCGGCGGCGTCGGAGTGGTTCGCCGGACCGCTGGCCGTGGCGGGAATCGGATGCCTGGCGGGCATGGCGATCCAAGTGGCGTCCGGACTCGGACTCGGCGGCAGCGCCCCGATCGTCACCCAGATCGCCGACAAGTTGGTCCAACTCGGTGGCTCGCCCGCGCTGCTCGGCATCGGCGGCTCCGCGTTGATCGGTCTCGCCATGGGCGCCACCGCGCGACTGCGTCAGACGCGGCGCGTGCTCGAGGCCATGGGCCAGACGCCGGACTACGGCGCGTGGCTCGAGGATCTCGACGAGGGCCTCCAGCGCATGCACGTCAGCCTCGTGACAGTCGAGTCGCACCTGGCCGGATCGATCCGGAACGTGGGCGACGAACTGGTGGAACGGGTCGAGGCGGCGACGCACAGCGGAGGCGAGCGCGGCGACCGCGTGATCCAGGAACTCGGTGCGCGCCTCATGCGACTCGAGTCCTCCGTCGGAGCCGTGTCCGCCACGGTCGGTCGGCTCGAGGAGCTCCAGGACCGAACGGCGGCGGCGACGGGGCACGACGAGCGCGTGCTCGACGAACTCGGTGCTCGCATCGACCAGCTGGTGCGTTCGCTCCAGCACGACCTGGACCTGGGCGACTCGACCGAGCACGCCTCGCCGTCCGAAGGTCACGTCACCGCGGGCCCGAGGCCGCGCAGGATCGACGACGTGCCGCCGACGGTCGAGCCCGAGGTCGACGAGCACGCCGAGGCGCAGGAGCTCGAACGCACCGAGCTCGAACGCGCCGCGACGGCCGCGCTGCACGCGAACACGGCCGAGCGCTCGAACGGCACGCCGTCCATCGAGGAATCGGTCGACGGTCCGGCTGCGGCGATGCCGACGCAGCTCGAGGCCCTCGAGGACGATCCGTGTCCGGTCGACAACCTGCCGCTCTTCGCCTCGGTCGAAGGCACGGCCGAGGTGACCCGCGAGGCGGAAGCGCACGAACGCAGCGCGTCAGCGCGCCGCAATCCCTACGACGCCTGAAACGGCAGCGGGCGCGGGCCTCGCGGCCTGCGCCACGCGCCACGACGCGAACGGCTCCCGCCCCGCACTCAGCGGGACGGGAGCCGTTCGCGTGCGAGGCACCGTGCGCCGCAACGGCGCCGGCGTCTCGGGCTCAGGTCGTCGCGTTCGAATCGTCGGCACCGGACGCCGGAGCGCCCCGGTCCTTCGACTCGTCGGCGGACTTCGCCTTCGGCGCGGACTTCGCCTTCGGGGCGGGCTTCGCCGCCGGCTCGGCCGGTCCGTCGTCGCCCTTGAAGAACGACGCGAACGGGCTGTAGCCGGGCTTCGCGCCCTTGCCGAGCGCCGCCAGGTCCTCGCGCCGTGCGCCGCCGTCGCGTCCGCCGCCGTCGCGTCCGCGGCCGTCGCCGGGACCACCGCGCCCGCGACCACCGCCCGCTCCGCCGGGGCCACCGCGTCCACGGCCTCCGCCGCCGCGTTCCTCCTGTCCGGGCATCCCGTCGCGACGGGTGTGCGCGACGCGCGACAGTCGTTGGGGTTGGGGCCAGGCACCGCCGCCGCTGCGTTCGCCGCGACCGCGTCCGCCGCCACCGCCCGCGGCACCACCGGGTGCTCCGCCGCGCGCGCCGCGTTCGCCGTCCGGGCGCTCACCGCGACCGCGACCGTAGCTGCGACCACCGCCCTCGGGACGGCGTCCACGCTCGGGGCGCTCCGGCGTCGGGGCGTCCTTGATCGACAGTCCGATGCGTTGGGCGGACGGCTCGATCACGATCGCGCGCACCACCTGACCGACGGACAGGGCTTCGCGCGCGTCGCGGACGAAACGCGACGAGACGCGCGACACGTGGACGAGGCCTTCCTTGTCCGCACCGATGTCGATGAAGGCGCCGAAGTTCGTGACGGTCGTCACGATGCCTTCGACCGGCTGTCCCTTCTCGAGGCTCTCGGCCAGGGTGCCGGGCGCGAGCATCTTCGGCGGGAACAGGCGCGGACGCGGGTCGCGGCCCGGGTACGTGATCTCGCGCTGCAGGTCGCGCCAGGTGGCTTCGTCGATCTTGAAGTCCGAGCGCTTCAGCCCCTTGAGGCCGCCGTTGCGCGTGTAGACCTCGAGGAACGGACGCCCCGTCGCTTCGATCAGCTGGGAGGCCTGCTCGTACTGGTCGGGGTGCATGCTCGAACGGTCGAACGGATCGTCCGAGCTGCGGAAGCGGATGAAGGCGACGACGTTGCGCAGCGCCACCTCGTCGAACAGTCCGCAGTTCGCGAGCGCCGTGCGGCTCCCGAGTTCACCGGCGTCGCGCAGCTCGATCAGACGCGCCGCCTTCGCCCGGTCGATGCCGGGCAGGTGCGCGAGCTGTTCACGCGTGGCGCGCTCCATGTCGACACCGACGGTGCAGACGCAGGACTGGACGGCGTCGCGCACGACGCGCTTGGCGGCGGCCTTGGTCAACAGACCGGTGCCGGTGCCGATGCCCCAGTGGCGCGGCTCGAGCTTGAGCAGCTCGGCCATCGGATCCTGGAGTCGTCGTGCGAGTCCTGTGGCCATGCGGCCGGGAACGGTGACGTCGGGTAGGTCGCGGCGCGCGCTCTCCGAGTTGGCGTAGGCCGAGAGACCGACGTCGTTGACCACGGTCACGACGGCCTCCGCACCGAGGGTCGAGACGGCCCGACGCACCTTCACCAGGGCGTCGCGCGTCCCGCGGCCCGCGGCGAGCGCGACCCACTGCACACCCGTCGGACGCAGCACGTCGGCGAGCGCTTCCGCGAGATCGAGATCGTCCTTGCCGGCGACCTGGATGCGGACCTCGGGCCCGAGCAACGCGCCGTTCGGATCCACGGCCACGACGGTCATGTCGCCGCGGGCGTCGATGTCGATGCCCGCCGCCGGACGCGGGCCGAGCGTCGGCGCCATGAGCAGCTGGCGGATCTGGCCGATCAACAGGCGCGTGGCCTCGTCGTCGGCGCGGACCTTGAGGTCGAGGCGCAGGTCCTCGTCGAGGACCGGGCGCAGGCGGCGCGTCCAGGCCCGCCAGGCGACCACGTCGAGAACGCGATCGAAACGCGGATCGGGGCGCACCGAGAGCGCCGCCTTGATCTTCGGCAGGACGTGCTCGGCGGCCACTTCGAACGAGACGTGCAGCGCGCGCTCGCGCTGGGCCTGGCGCAGCCCCAGGAGGCGGCTGCCCTGGAGTTGGCGCACGGGCGTGTCCATCTTGAGCAGGCCCTTGTGGCGCTTCGTCCGCTCGTCGTTCGAGCCGGCGCGCGTCTTCACGATCGCGTGGCGACGCATGATCTTGCGCAGCTGGGCCCGCAGCTCGGCGTTGCGTCCGAGTCGGTCCGAGAGCACGCGCATCGCACCTTCGAGCGCGTCGCGTTCGCTGTGGACGTCGTGGTCGGGAGCGACGAACTCGGCGCAGGTGCGGGCCAGTTCGGCGGTGACCTCGAGCGGCGGTTCCGTGGCGGACACCGGGGCCGGCGACGCCTTCGGAGCACCCTTCGTGCGCTTCGGTTCGGTGGCCTCGGGCGCCTTCGTGGGCGCATCGGTGACGGCCTCGGCTCCCGTTCCGGCTTCGGCGTCCACCGCAGCGCTCGCGTCGGCCTGCGGTGCAGCGTCGGTCGTTTCGGTCGTTTCGGCGTTCGCATCGGGGTTCGGTGCGTCCGCGGCCGGGGCTTCCGAGTCCGCGGCCGGGGCTTCCTCGATCGGCGCCGCGTCGGTCGCGGCGACTTCCGTCGGTGCGGCCTCTTCCGCCACCGCATCCGCCACGGCCTCCTCGGTCACCGCCCCTTCGGTCGCCGCCTCAGCGCTCGCCACGTCCGTGGTCGCCGCTTCCTTCGCAGCACCTGCGGACTTCGGCAGGGTCGTAGCGAGTTGATCGGCCAGCCCGCCCAAGCCCCGATCGAGGGCCATCTGGACCTCGGGCTCGGGCTGGCGGTACGGCAGGTACAGATCCTCGAGCACGTGGCGATCCACCGTGGAACGCGCCAGCTCCATCACGCGCGACGACACGCCGGCCGCGCCCTCGAGCGTGCGCAGGATCGTCCCGCGGCGCCGATCGACGTCGTCGAGTTCCTCGAGGCGTTGCACGAAGCGCCGCACCAGTCCTTCCTGGGGCAACTGCGTGCGCGCGCGATCGAAACGGCCGAGGAACGGCGGCTCGAGTCCGAGTCCGAGCGACTCGACCAGGTGATCGACCGCTTCACGCGTGATCGAGAACTCCTGCGCGAGCGCCTTGCGCGTGACGTCGGACGCCACGGTCGGAAGCGTCACTTCCTCGGTGGGCTTCGCCACCGCGGGCTCGGTCGCGGCCACGCTGGTCGCGGGCGCCGGCGCGTCGGCCGTCGCGTCGGCCGCTGCCACGGGGCGAGCGGGATCGGGTCCGGCGGGATCGGTGCCAGCGGAATCGGGTCCGGCGGAATCGGTACCGGCGGACTCGACAACAGCGGGAGTCGGCTTCGGCGCGTCGGACGGATCGGTGTTCGTCTCGGGGGAGGGGGAGTCGGTCACGGCATTCCTCGAGAATGGATCGACCTGCGAAGGGCAGGTCGGCGCGGCCCCGACAGTGGGGGCCGATCGCCTATCGGGTCGGGGGCCGCACATGGTACCGGGCCGCCGCCGTCCCGGCGTCAAGCTCGCATCGAGTCCTTCCGTGGACTCGCGGTACCCCGCTCGCGGACGAGGGACGGATGGTTCGTGGAGCGCTCGCCCACCGACGAGCGACGCGCGTCGAGCGACGAGCCCTCGCCGCGGCGCGGGCGCACCGCCACACCCCCGCCAGCCATCGATGGGTGGAGGTTCCCGGCGCCCGCGCGGCGTTCGCGCCCGCAGCACGCCACCCGTTCGGGAGCGGACGAGGCGCGCCGGTGGTTCGCGCGCACTCGCGAGTCGCCGCGCACGAGCGCCCTCTCAGTCGGGCAGCTCGAAGACCGAGACGCGATTCTCCTCGGCCACCATGAACGCCCCGCTGCGCACGTCCCACGCGATCGCTTCGTCGAGACCTGGAACGATCGCTTCACCCAGCTCGCGACCGGTCGTGAGATCGAGCACCGCCAGCGACGTTCCGCGGCCGACGTAGACCTTGCCGGAGTCGACGCGCAACGTGGCTTCGTCCTCGCTCGCCGGCAGTTGGCGGAACCAGGCGGGCTTGCCCGGCGCGTCGACGGAGTAGCACACGAGGCCCGGGCCACCGGTCGAGTCGAGCCCGTCCAGACTCGACAGGTCGTCGTCGTCCTGGGTCTCGGTGAGGCGCGCCAGGACGAGCTCGCGGGCCAGCTCCATCGGCAGACTGGCTTCGAGCGACTCGACCGGCAGGACGAAGCGCCCCTCCCCCGCCGCGATGCCGTAGAAGGTCCCAGGCCGCGGTTCGAACAGCGTGGCGCGCGCCTTCCCCTTGGCGACGTCGACGGCGACCAGACCCTGATCGCGCGACCCCTTGCGCGAGAAGGCGGCCAGGTACACGTCGCCGGCGCGCACCGCGGCGTGGAAGCGCGCGCCCATCATCTTGAAGCTCCAGGCCGGCGACAGCTCCTCGGTGTCGAGCGCCAGCAGCTGACCGGGACAGACACAGAGACAGAAGTCGGCGTCGACGAGCGCTTCGTCGAACTCGGGCACGTGCTCGATGCCGAGCAGCTCTCCGGTCGCGGCACTCATGCGCACCATCGCGTGCCCCGACTGGGTCGGACCGAGCACGACCAGGTCGCCGCTGGTGGTGAAGCCAGCGCCGAAACCGCGGCCGTACCCGACCTCGCACGGCGAGTGCCACAGCGGTTCACCGGTCTGGCGATCGAAGGACCCCACCTTGCCGGGGATGACGTCGTCCACCCACTTGCCGCCGGCCGGGAAGTCGTAGGCGTGGACCGCGACAGGACCCTTGCCCGCGACGGCCACACCGTCGACCAGGGACTCGATCTCGCGGCTCCAACGACGTCGTGCACTGCGTGTCATCGGCGCATGGTAGCGACGCTCACGCCCGATTCGAGCGCGCCCCGGCGCGAACGGGCGCCGGAGACGCGAACCGGGCCGCGCCCCTCGCCGAGGAACGCGGCCCGGTCGGGCCTACTCCGCACGCGCCGACGAGGGCGCGGCGGATCGGAGACAGCGGATCACTCTTCGCCGGCGAGAACCTTCTTGGCGATGTTCGTCGGCACCGGGCGGTACTCGAACAACTCCATCGAGAAGGCGCCGCGCCCCTGGGTCGCGCCGCGCAGGCTGGACGAGTAGGCGAACATCTCGGCGATCGGGACGAAGCCCTTCACGACGCGCAGTTCGCCCTGGCTGACGACTTCACCGACTTCACCGCGACGCGAGTTGAGGTCACCCACCACCGCACCGAGGAACTCCTCGGGGACGCTGACGTCGATCTTCATGATCGGCTCGAGCAGGGTGATGTTGTTCTCGTACGCCTGGCGGAAGGCCAGCATGCCGGCCTGCTCGAAGGACAGTTGGTCGGAGTCGACGTCGTGCGCCTTGCCGTCGTACAGGGTCGCCTTGACCCCGACGAACGGGTAGCCGGTGCGACCACCGCCGTTGACGGCGTTCTCGAGGCCGTTCGCCACGGACGGGATGTACTCGCGCGGCACGTTGCCGCCCTTGACGCCGTCGACGAACTCGAACGTCTTGGTCGGGTCCTCGGTCGGTTCGAAGCGCACGCTGACCACGGCGAACTTGCCGCGACCACCGGACTGCTTGACGAAGCGGGCCTCGGTGTCGACGTCCTTCGCGAGACGCTGCTTGTAGGACACCTTCGGCTTGCCGGTGATGACCTCGCACTTGTGGTCGTTCTGGATGCGGTTGACGAGCACCTCGAGGTGCAGCTCGCCCATGCCGCTGATGACCAGTTCGCCGGTCTCTTCGTTCGTCGTGGCGCGGAACGTCGGGTCCTCGCGCATCATGCGGCCGATGACGTCGGACAGCTTGTCGCGGTCCTTGTTGTCCTTCGGCTCGAGGGACATCGCGATGACCGCGTCGGGGAACACGATCTTGTTGAGCACGATCGGATCGTCCTCGGAGCAGAGCGTGTCGCCGGTCACGGTGTTCTTGAGACCGATGACGGCGGCGATGTCGCCGGCCTCGATGCGATCGAGCGGCTCGCGCTTGTCGGCGTGGACGCGCAGGATGCGGCCGATGCGCTCGCGCTTGGTGGTGCGCGGGTTGTAGTAGGTCGTGCCCTTCTCCATCACGCCCGAGTAGACGCGGATGAAGGTGAGGTCGCCGGTCGGCTCGGCCACGGTCTTGAAGGCCATGGCGGACATCGGCTGGTCGTCGGCCGCCTTGCGCGTGATCTTCTCTTCCTCCGAACGCGGGACCATGCCTTCGATGTCGGGCAGGTCGAGCGGGCAGGGCAGGTAGTCGATGACCGCGTCGAGCAGCAGCGCGACGCCCTTGTCCTTGAGGGCCGAGCCACAGAAGACCGGGGTCAGCTCCATCGCGAGCGTGGCCTTGCGCAGCGCGGCGCGCAGCATGTCGGGCGGGATCTCGCCGTCCTCGACGAAGATGTCGAGCATCTCCTCGTCGAACTCGGCCGCGTCCTCGCAGACACCGTGGCGGCGGATCTTGGCCTCTTCGAGAAGGTCGCCCTCGAGCGGCTCCTCGTTCATGAGCTTGCCCTTCGAGTCCTCGTCGAAGACGTAGTACTTCATGTTCACGAGATCGACGATCCCGTTGAACTCCTTCTCCTTGCCGACGGGGAACTGCAGCGCGACCGGACGGGCGCCGAGACGTTCCTTGATCGTGCCGACGCAGTAGTCGAAGTCCGCGCCCGTGCGGTCGAGCTTGTTGATCAGACAGATGCGCGGGACGCCGTAGCGGTCGGCCTGGCGCCAGACCGTCTCGGACTGGGCCTCGACGCCCTGCACGCCGTCGAACACGGCGCAGGCTCCGTCGAGGACGCGCAGACTGCGCTCGACCTCGGCCGTGAAGTCCACGTGGCCGGGGGTGTCGATGATGTTGACCGAGTAGCCCTTCCACTCCGTCGACGTCGCCGCCGACTGGATGGTGATGCCGCGCTTCTGCTCTTCCTCGAGGAAGTCCATGGTCGCGCCGCCCTCGTGGACCTCGACCGTCTTGTGGATCTTGTTCGTGATGAACAGGATCCGCTCGGTGACGGTCGTCTTGCCCGCATCGATGTGGGCCATGATGCCGATGTTGCGGTGAGCGGTGAGGCGTTTGACGCTCATGGACGAATGCGGGGTCGGGTCCGATCGATCGAAGGATCGGACGGGGGTCGGACGGGCGCGACGGAGCGTCGCTGCCACGCGTGGAATGAAGTCGCGCGAGCCCTCGAAAGGGACTCGGAGCCGAAAAAGGGTAGCGGCGCGCGGCGCGGCGTCAACGTCCGGGCCGGTTCTGACTGTCGCGGATCCGGGTCGACAGGTCGCGAGCGCGCGCCGCGACCGGGGCTGGAAGCGGCGACGAGGTCCGCGCTGGAGCGGATGGACGGGGCGGGCGGGCGCGATCGACCCGCGTCCACCCCGGTCCGAGGGGAGCCCTTCGCGGGACGCGCAGCGACCAACGTTCGAGCGCCGCGACCGACCGAATTGCGGGTCCTGGGAGGGACGGATAGGGTTCGGGGATGGTCGCGCGCGCACCCTTCCGACGGTTCGACCGCCTCCCCACCCGTGCCCGCGCGATCCGACTCGGCTGGCTGTTGACGGCGCTCCTGTGTTGGGGCGCCCTGCCCGGGAGCTCCGTGGCGCGGGCCGCGGCCTGTGCGGCGCCGTTCCACGAAGGTCTCGAGGAGGCGATCGAGCGCGTCACCGCCGAGCTGGCCGAGACGCCGGACGCGGCCGACCTCTACCTGCGGCGCGCCGGGCTCGAACGCCTCCACGGCGACTTCGAGGCCTGCGCGGGCGATCTCGAGCGCACGGGCGAGCTCGAACCCGACCTCCCGGGCCTGGCGCTCGGGCGCTCCCGGTTGGCGCGAGCGCTCGGCGCGGAGGCGGAGGCCCTCGCGTGGGTCGACATCGAGCTGCGGTCCGAGACGCTCGGGCCCGACCTCGCCTTCGAGGCCCTCGAGCTGCGGGCCGAGCTGCTCGGATCCGCGGGGCGCCCCGCCGACGCGCTCGCCGCCTGGACGACCTTGATCGACCTCCACCCGGCACCCTCGCCCGACTGGTTCCTGGCCCGCGCCTGCTTCCAGGAACCCGAAGCGGCCGTGCGCGGTCTGGACGATGGGCTCGCGCGCATCGGCGACTCGATCTCGCTCCTGCTCGCGGCCTGCGACCTCGAAGAGGAGCTCGGACGCATCGACGCCGCCTGCTCGCGCCTGCAGAAGGTCGCCGACTCGAGCGCGCGCCCCGAGAACTGGTACGCGCGTCAGGGCGACCTGCTCGCGCGCGCCGGCCGCCCCGCCGAAGCGCGCGAGCGCTACCTGGCGGCCCGCGCCCGCCTGCAGGAACGGCCTCGCCAGCAACGACTCACCGCCTCTGCCCGGCGACTCGCCACCCACATCGACACCGCGCTCGCGGAGCTTCCACGATGACACGTCCCTCGGCTCGGCTCTTCGCGTCGGCGTCGGCATGCGCGTTCCTCTTCGCGGCGCCGGTCGCGCACGCGCAGATCGTCCCGAGCGGCGCCGTCTGGAGCTACCTCGACGACGGCAGCGACCAGGGCAGCGCCTGGATCCAACCGTCGTTCGACGCCAGCGGTTGGGCGACCGGGCGCGCGCAGCTCGGCTACGGCGACGGCGACGAGTCCACCGTCGTGGGTTTCGGTGGCGACGCGAACGCCAAGTTCGTCACCACCTACTTCCGGCGCGAGTTCCAGGTCGCCGATCCCGCCGCGGTGAGCGTGCTGCGCGTGCGGCTGCTCGACGACGACGGCTCCGTCGTGTACGTCAACGGCGTCGAGGCCCTGCGCAACAACCTGCCCGCGGGTGCGATCGGTCACACGACCCTCGCAGAGGTGGCCCAGGGCAGCGCGGAGGAGAACCTGTGGGGCGACCACCTGATCGACCCGAACCTCCTCGTCCAGGGCACGAACGTCCTGTGCGTCGAGATCCACCAGGCTGGCCCGACGAGCTCCGACATCAGCTTCGACCTCGAACTCCTCGACGCGCTCCCGGCCGTGCTCACGCGCGGGCCGTACCTCCAGCTGCCCGGGCACGACCGCATGACGCTGCGCTGGAGCACGTTGGCCGCGACGTCGAGCCGCGTGCGCATCGGGACCAGTCCGGGCGCGTTGACGAACACGTTCGACGATCCGACCGCGGTGCTCCACCACGAAGTCACCGTGACCGGCCTCGCTCCCGACACGCGCTACTACTACGCGGTCGGCGACGTCGCGCAGGACATCGCGGGCGACGACGCCGACCACTGGTTCGAGACGGCGCCGCCGCCCGGGACGAGCCACCCGACGCGCGTGTGGCTGCTCGGCGACTGCGGGACGCACAACGCCGACCAGTTGGCGGTGCGCGACGCGTTCCTCGGCTACGCGAGCGCGGCGCCGGCCGACCTGATCCTGTTGCTCGGCGACAACGCCTATCCCGAAGGCACCCAGGAGCAGTACCAGAGCGCCATCTTCGACACCTATGCGGCGACGCTGCGCACGACGCCCGTGTGGTCGACGCGCGGCAACCACGAGACGCTGCCGTCGGTCTACTACGAGAACTTCACCTTCCCCACCGCCGGCGAGCTCGGCGGCCTCGCGTCCGGCACCGAGGCGTACTACTCGTTCGACCGCGCCAACGTCCACTTCGTGTGCCTGGACTCGCAGGGCAGCGACCTGACGCCGACCGGGCCGATGGCGACGTGGCTCGCGGCCGACCTGGCTTCGACGCTGCAGCCGTGGATCGTCGCCTACTGGCACCACCCGCCCTACACGAAGGGCTCGCACGACTCCGACGGGACCTCGCCGACGGCGCAGCTGATGGTGGACATGCGCGAGACGTTCCTGCCGATCCTCGAGGCGGGCGGCGTGGACCTGGTCTTCTCGGGGCACAGCCACGCCTACGAGCGCAGCTATCTGATCGACGGGCACTACGGCTACTCGCCCACGTTCTCGGCCGCGCTGCACGTGGTCGACGGCGGCGACGGCAACGTGCTCCACGACGGCGCCTACGCGAAGACCACCGCCGGTCACGAGGGCGCGGTCTACACGGTGGCGGGCAGCTCGGGCAAGACGACCGCGGGACCGCTCGACCACCCCGTGATGCTGGTGAACGAGTTGACGCTCGGGTCGGTGGCGCTCGACGTCGACGACGACCGGATCGACGTGCGCTTCGTCGATTCGACGGGAGCGGTGCTCGACCACTACACCCTGGTCGCGGCCGTTCCGAGTCCGCTGCTGTCGGCGACGGCCTTGACCGCCGGACAGGGCGCGACGTTCTCCGTCGCGAACCTGTTGCCGGGTGAAGGCGCGGTGATCGGTTACTCCGTCTGGGGCGGCGGTCCGTCGCCGAGCCCGTTCGGACCGCTCGCACTGACGCCGCCGACGCTGCTGCTCACGGCCGGCTTCGCCGACGGCAGCGGGAACTACACCTTTGGGACGGGCGTTCCGCTGGGCACGGCGG
This sequence comes from Rohdeia mirabilis, assembly GCA_007750655.1. Taxonomy (GTDB): domain Bacteria; phylum Planctomycetota; class UBA1135; order UBA1135; genus Rohdeia; species Rohdeia mirabilis. Next base: position 1,144,105 of record CP036290.1, on the reverse strand, counting down.
GCTTCGACGTGTGGCTGCAGGCGCTGGTGATCGAGACGAGCGGCGCGGCCCTGTTGACGAATCCGCTCGCGCTCACGATCCAGTAGCGCGCGGGCAGCGGTCGCGGCTGGCGCCGCAGCTCAGATCCCGACGGCGCCGAAGAGCGAACCGATCGCGGCCGTCGCCACCATCGCCAGCGCGCCCCACAGGGTGACGCGCCCCGCGCCGCGCAGGATGGAGGCTCCGCCCACGCGCGCCGAGATGCTGCCCAACAGGGCCAGGAAGGCGAGCGAGCCGATGGCGACGGTCGTCGCGAGCGACGTGGTACCCGCCAACGCCGTCAGACCCAGCGGGAGCCCAGCTCCCACGGCGAACGCGGCCGCCGAAGCGAGCGCGGCCTGGACCGGTCGCGCCGTATGCACCTCGCTGAGGCCGAGTTCGTCGCGCGCGTGAGCCGCGAGCGCGTCGTGTTCGGTCAACTGCACGGCGACCTGGTGCGCGAGGTCGGGAGTGAGTCCGCGCTCGATCCAGATGCCCGTCAACTCGACGAGTTCGGCCTGGGGTGTCTCGACGAGTTCGCGCTTCTCACGCTCGAGGTCCGCGTTCTCCGTGTCGGCCTGGGAACTGACCGAGACGTACTCCCCCGCCGCCATCGACATCGCGCCCGCCGCGAGACCGGCGACGCCCGCGACCAACACGTCCGCGCGCTCGCCACCGGCCGCTGCGACGCCGATCACGAGGCTGGCGGTCGAGACGATGCCGTCGTTCGCACCGAGCACCGCCGCCCGCAGCCAACCGATGCGTTCGGAGAAGTGGCGTTCGCGGTGGCGGTGCGGAGTCATGGTGCGGATCGGGGGTCGGTGCGAGCTGCGTTGGATTGTCGGTACGGCGTCAGGCACGAAACTGCCACCTGCCGCCGATGACGCTGCGAATCGCAGCGTCATCGGCGGCAGGTGGCAGTTTCGTGCCTGACGCCGTACCGACAATCCAGCGCAGCTCAGACGTGCTGGTCCACCAGGATCTGATTGCCGTCCGGATCGACGACCACGAAGCTCGCGGGACCGGTGGTCGACTCGTCGGCCTCCATCACGGGCACCACGCCGTCCGCCTTCAGCTGCTTCTGCAGATCGCGAACGTCGGTGAAGGCGTCGAGCTTCCGGGCGCTCTGGTCCCAGCCCGGATTGAAGGTCAGGATGTTCTTGTCGAACATGCCTTCGTACAGACCGATGATGTGATCGCCGTTCTTGAGGATCGAATAGCGCTGTTCCGTGCCGCCGTGGAATTCGACGAACCCGAGCTTCGCGTAGAAGGCCTTGGAAGCTTCGAGGTTCGCGACCGTGAGACTGATGGAGAAGGCGCCGAGGTTCATGGGGTTCGGTGGGATCGAGTTCGATGTGTCGTCCCGAGAGCGATTGCGGGGAACGGCACGTGCAGTCTAGTCCGACCCGAGCGCTGCGGACCGCTCCCACCGCTCGCGATCGATCCGAAAGCGCTGGGCCTCGAGCCCGTCGATCTCGACCGTGCCGTCGCGCTCCATGCCGACCTTCTCGAGCACACGGATCGACCCCGCGTTGGCCGGCAGCACGAAGCCCGCGATCCGCTCGAGACCGATCGTCTCGAACCCGTAGCGCAGCGATGCGCGCCCGGCCTCGGTGGCCAGACCCTGGCCCCAGTACTTCGGCAGCAGTCGATAGCCGAGGTCCGTGGCTCCGAGGTCCGCCATGTACTTGAGCCCGCTGAAGCCGATCAGCTCGCCGCTCTCGCGCAGGTAGCAGCCCCAGCGCCCGTAGCCAACCGTGTCGAAGTCCGGGTAGTCCGCGAGGAAGCCGCGCAGTTGCTCGACCGACTCGGGCGGCGTCTCGTGGGTGTAGCGCATCACCTCGGGATCGCTCTGGATCCTGAAGAACGCTTCAGCGTCGTCCGGCACCATCTGGCGCAGGAAGAGCCGGGCGGTGGTCGGTCCGGTGCGGTGGTCCGCGCCGCCGCTTCGGGACGCGTTCGTGTCGTTCGTCATGGAAGTGGTCCTCGTGGCTCGCGCCGCGCGGGCGGAGCGTGTCGGATGCGGCAGCGTTCGAGCGCACGCCTCGCTGTCGAGCCCGGGCGCGGCGCGGTCCGACGGATGCACGGCCAACGGTGCCGCGGTCCCGCGCGGTGCGGGCGAGCGGCGCCCGCGACGAGGATGCGAACGCGCGGCCGACGGGGCAACCGACTCGGGTATCCTCCGCCGATGGTCTCCCGACAGGTCGCCCTCGATGTCGCCAGCTTCCTCGACTCGCCCCAGGCGCGCGCCCTCACCGGCGTGCCCGACGCCGCGCGCCGCCGCATCGCCGAGTTGCTGCTGACGGTCGCCTACGACGAACTCGGCGCCCAGCCGCGCCTGTTCGACGGGGACGCGATCCGCGCCGCGCTCGGCGATCTCCTGCCGCGCCACCTGCGGCGCAAGGATCCGCTCGCCGAGCACGTCCCCGCCGTGACCATGGCCCTGTTCGCCTGGGTCGAGGACGGCGAGGTCGTGCCCCACGCGTTCGAGCTCAACCACGGGATGGACGACGCGCTCGACGCATTCCGCACCGCCGTCGACTCCGGACACCTCGCCAATCAGGCCGCGTCCAAGCCCGAGACCGTCGTGCACCAGGCCCCCAAACTCGGCCGCAACGACCCGTGCTTCTGCGGCAGCGGCAAGAAGTTCAAGAAGTGCTGCGGAAAGCAGGACGGGTGACGCGCGCCACCGGCGCGTTCGTTCACACCACCTGCCAGAGCCCGTGCTCGATGCCGCCGAGCTCGTCGATCGCGGTGCGGCCGTGGCCGTTGCCGACGAGGTCCATGGACGGGAGCAGGACCCTCGCTCCGCGGCTCTCGGCTCGAGCGACGGCCAGGTCCAGGTTCAGGTCAGTTCCGCGACCCTGACGTCCATCCGCACGACCGGACTCTCCTGCTCGTGCATCGGAACGCGAATCCCGATCCGCGACCCGCTCGGCAGTTCGGCGACGACGGCTCCTCCGAGCAGCGGGTCGGGCTCCGCGAACGCGGCGCCGAACGAGTCGGTGTAGAGAGCGCGCGTGCCGTCCACGTCGGGCGTCACGATCTCGATGGAGTGCAGAGGGGAGTGGTCCATGGTGGTCGGGTTCGTTCAGGTTCAGACTTCGTGGGTACTCAACTCCGCCGTCGTGATCACCGCTTCGATGCGGTGCCCGTCCGGATCCACGACGAAGCAGGCGTAGTAGTCGGGGCCGTAGTGTGGCCGCAGCCCGGGCGCGCCGTCACTCATGCCGCCGTGCGCGAGTGCGGCGGCGTGGAACGCGTCCACGGCCCGGCGACTGCTCGCGGAGAAGGCCAGGTGCGAGCCGGCGCCCGGAGCGTGTGCCCCGTCGTGCTGCTTGATCGCGAACCGGTCGCCCCCACCCGCGCTGCCGTAGCCCACCGCTTGGTTCGACTCGCCGGGCCGCAGGTCGCTCCACACGCGCACGAACCCCAGCGCTCCGAGCACGGCGTCGTAGAAGCCCGCCGAACGCCCAATGTCGCGGACGCCGATCGAGAGGTGGTGGAGCATCGCCCCAGGTTCCGGGCGCACGTCGGATTCGACGGCTGCGACGTCGGCCGCGAGCCGCTTGAGCAACACGGTGGTCGTCGAGACGGGCACGTATCCCGCACGTGCGTGCGCGGCGAGACTCTCCGGGTAGTGCTCGGGTTGCGTGTCGGAGAGCAACGTGTCGATCCCGCGGTGCAGCGCCCAGTCCTCGACCGCTTCGAGCAGATGCGCTCCGTGGCCTGCGCCGCGCCGGGACGGCGAGACGAACCACCCTTCGACGAACGCGTACGTGCGCGGGGTCGCCGTTCTCGACGAAGCCTCGACGAAACCGATCGCACCCGCGTTCGCCTCGCGCGCGAGAAATGCCACCTGGTCGTCCGCGTCGAGCAGCGCGCGGGCCTCGTCGCGGAGCCGAGCGAGGTCTCCCCCCCACAACGCGTACCGGAGCGCGGTCCAATCGTCGAGGTCCTCGGGCGTCGCACGTTCGATCTCCATCGCGCCATGCTAGCGCCGGCCGACGCGAGCTCGTCGCGCGCCGGGGGTGCGAGCGAACGCCGCGCCTCAGCGATCGGAGCAGGACTTCGTCGCATGGTCGCGAGCGTCTCTCGCGGTCACCGAGTCGGTTGCTACCACAACCAGATCGGAGGCGAATGCGGGTCGTGCGCGAGGAGTGCGAGCGTCTGGATCGAAGCCACGAGCCCGATGCCACCGAGCGCGCCGGCGACGCGCGCGCGCGAGAGCCCCGCCGGCGCCCGCCGCGACCCGACGAGGTCGAACACGAGCCATGCGATCAGCGCCGCGTCGATCACGCTCGTGAGCGTCAGTTCGAACGTCGAGTAGATGCGGTACGCCTCCGGAGCGCCCGCGCGCGGCACCCGCGCCGTGGACATGAGCCACGAGAACCACAGGGACAAGAGCTGGGCGTACACGACCGTGACCCACACCACCGGACGCAGGGGCGGCGTGAACACGGCCACGTGGCGGGTGCGGTTCCGAAGTTCGGTGAAGAGCTGCATGGAATTGGTCCACTGCGTGCCGCCGCGCGTCGTTCGATCCGAGCCGAACGCCTCACCCGTGCTGCGAACCGCGGAGCCTCGCAACCTCGTCGAGCGTAGCGCGCCAGTCCGCGGACGGGGCGTTCCAGCTCGCGACGAGACGCTTGGCGCGGCTCGCGGGCTTCGCGACGACATCGAGGATCCGCGCTTCCAGCCAGTCCGCGTCGAAACCGGCCCACTCCCCCGCCGGCGAGGCCAGATTCGCACCGCACACCGGCAGCACCTCGTCCTTGAACACCTGCTCGAGCTCGTCCAGCGAGTACGGCGACGCGGCGAGCGTGCGCGCGCGACTCGCGAGCGTGGCCCGTGGGTCGTCGTCGAGGAAGAGCGTCGCCAGCGCGGTCCACACGGGTCGGCGGTTCGCGAGGTCGTCGGAGGGATGGTCCATGGGTGATCTGCGCGACGTCGAGCGCGCCGGTCGGTCCGTCTCAGTGCGCGTTCTGCTGCACGCCGTCACCGAGCTCGTAGTAGTCGCCGCGGTCGGCCACGTGGATGTGCAGGGCGAGCCGCACCCCCGTCGGCCCGTCGAAGGCCCCCATCGCGATCGCCAGTGTGTCCTTCTCGATCGGGTCCCAGAACAGCTGGGCGCCGCAGGTCGAGCAGAAGCCGCGGCGCACGCTCTTCGACGTCGCGAACCAGGTGACCGCGTCGGCGCCGTGCACCGTCACGTCGGCGCGGCGCACGTCGGTCGAGGCCCAGAAGTGCCCCGACAGCTTGCGACAGCGCGTGCAGTGGCAGGCATCGGGCGCGAACAGTTCGCCGGCCACTTCGAAGCGGACGGCGCCGCACAGACAGGATCCGGTGTGCATGGTCGAGTTCGAGGAGAAGTGCCGCGCGCTCATCCGTACGGCGTGCCGTCCTTGTGGAAGAAGGCCCAGCGACCGTCGACCTGGCGCGCTTCGAGATCGTCGTCGGGATAGATCGCACGGTCGCCCGGCGTGCGGTCGCCGATCTCGAGGTACACGACGTCGCTCGCGGTCTCGTTCAGGAGTCGGTGCCCGTCGCGCGTGCCCTTGGGAAAGCCAGCGCACATCCCCGGCTCGAGCGGCGTCGGGCCGGCGTCCGTGTGCAGCGTCGGTCGGCCTTCCAGCACGTACACGAACTCGTCCTGCAGCTCGTGCGCGTGGCGCAGCGCGGACGAAGCGCCGGGTGCGAGGCGCGTCAGGTTCACGCCGAAGTTCGTGAGTCCGAACAGGTCGCCCAGCTGGCGCTTCACGCGACCGTCCATACGAGCGGCGAACGGCGCGGGGTAGGCGGAGGGCTTGGTGCGCGGAGCGACGTCGGCGGCGCGGACGGCCACGGGAGGCTTCGGGGTGGACATGGTTCGTGCCGATGCGAGCTCAGTCTTCGAGGTACTGCTTCAATCCGGCGTAGAGCCCCTCGTTCGCCGGCACGAAGAAACTCATCAACGCGTCGTACTCCGGGCTGTCGCGGTAGCCGAGGCCGTACGAGGTGATCTTCGTCCGCTCCGGTGCCAGCGCCTCGAACAGCACCAGGTTCATCAGTCGCCCCGCGTCCTGCTGCATGACCTCGGGCCAGTTCTGGTCGAGTTCGGCCTGCAGGGTCAGGACGCGTTCGGGCACGAGGTTCAGGATGTGCAGCGTGTTCGTGCCGGGGTCGCCGATCGCCGCGCCGGGCGCGTAGTTCGTGCGGATGGTGCCGCCCGCGCGCAGATCGATCTCGACCACCGGAGCCGCCCATGCCTGCCAGCCCGCTTCCGTCGTGTAGGCCGCCCACACCTGCGCGACCGGGGCGTCGACGAACACGGTCTGTTCGACGATCAGGTCCTCGGCAGCGGTGCGGACGATCCGGCTCACGATCGCGTCGGTCGCGGAGGGCTCGTCGGACGCAGCGTCCGACCCGGATGGCCCCTGGCACGCCGCGAACAGGATCACGGCGCCGAGCGCCCCCGCGCGGGCGAACGCAGATGCGAGGACGAGCGAGGGGCCGGGCGAGGTCGAAGTGGGAGCGCTCATGCGGCGATGCTAGCGCGCCCCCGCGCCCGAGCCGTCTTCACAGCCCGGGCGGCTCTCTTCAGGGGGCGTCCGGGATCTCCGGCTCGACCAGACGCGCCAAGAGCGACAGCGACTCCTGCCAGCCGGCGTAGCAGAACTCGACCGGAATCGCGGCGGGGATGCCCTCCTGCACGATCGTCAGCTCGACGCCGATCGCGACCGGCGCGATCGAGATCGTGACCTGCATCTCACCGGTCAACTGCGGATCGTCGAAGCGGTCCGTGTAGCGGATGCGACTGTGCGGCGTGAGCTCCACGTAGGTCCCGCCGAACGAGTGGCTCGACCCGGTGTTGAAGTTCGTGAAGGACATGCGGTAGCCGCCCCCCACCCGCGCGTCGGCCTGGGTGACCGCAGCGGTGAACCCGTCGGGCGGGAGCCACTTCACCATGGCTTCGGGCTCGAGGAAGGCGCGGTACACGCGCTCGGGCGTCGAACGCAGCACGCGGTGCAGGCGGACGGTGTTGGTGGTCATTGGATTCGATTCACGGGGCACTGGTTCCGGAGCAATGCAGTGAACGGTGTCGGAGCGTGGTGCTCGGCGAACGATCTCGCACTCCGCGCGCACACCTCACACCATCCGCGGCCGTCCGATCGCGCGCACCACCGAGGCCTGCCCTTCCGTCGCCGCGCCCACGTCCCAGTCGTAGCCGGCCGCCCCGGGGACGGACGCGACGATCCGCTCGAGCTCGTCCGGTGTGTAGGTCCGCAGCACGGACACGACCCCGTCCCACATGATCAGCAGCGGCACCACGGGGATCAGGTAGGTGAACAGGATGCGCCGCAGCGAGAAGGGTCGGATCGCCCACGACAGGAGCAGCACGAACACCGGCGACAGCGCGAATCGGATCAGGTGAGCGAGGTCTCGCTGTTGGAACTCGAACACCGCGATCGGCCGTCCCGCCGCGACGGCGTTCGCGAAGATCGCGCGCACCTGGTCGGGACGGAAGTGATGTAGCGAGAGGAACTGGGTGCGCACGCCGTCCAGGTCGTCCGGCACGTCGAGGGCGTCCACCGGCTCGGTGCGGATCTCGATCACCTCGGGCGCCGAGGCCGCGGCCACGCGCAGGGCCGAGAGGTTCGGATAGCGATCGGTCAAGGTCACGCGCAGGTCCGGGTGGCTCTCGCGCAGCGCGGGCGCGAGCGTCCCCCACGGCCCTCCGCCGCCCGACGCGAGATCGACGATGCGCGTCGATCCGGTCTCGGTGAGCAGCCGATCGAGCAGCGGCACCACCGGCGCGGACATCTTGAACAAGGCGACGACGAACCGCAGGTAGTCGGTCATCAGGTCGCGCAGCGTCGCGGGGAACCAGAACTGGTCCTCCCACTCGAACAGGTGCAGGCGTCTCATCGGGGTGGATCGTCCGGGCCGGCTCGGTGGATCGAGTGCACTCGAGTCGGCGGCAAGAGGGTGTCGCGTGGGACGACGCGTGGCCGTCGTCGAGGAGGACGGCCTTCGGGTCTCGGCCAAGGATCCGGGGCTCTGCGCCGCGCCGCGCCACCGCGAGCGTCGTCGCCGGGTCCAAGAGCGCCAGCGTGCACGCGCGGTCACGGAGCAGCGTCGACCGCGGCCCTTGGAACATCGGTTCGACTAGCCCATCGGCTCGCGGTGCACGAACGTGTCCGTGTACTGCTCGAGGCTCGCGATCACGCCGTCCGCCAGCTTCCACACGTGCGCGAAAGGCGCGGCGAAGCTCTTGCCCGTGGGCGAATAGGTGCCGCTGTAGGTGCCGAGCGCCACCACGGTGTCGCCCTGGCTCACGAACTCGCGCGGCACGGCCGTGAAGTCCTCCCACTCGGTGCCGAACCGCATGAACACGTTCTCGAGCACGGCGTCCGGTCCGGTGTAGACGCCGCCGTAGGGCCCGCCGGCCATCTCGGTCCAGTGCACGTCGGGGGCGAGCGCATCCAGGACGCCGGGCACGTCGCCGGCTGCGAATGCGGAGTAGAGGTCGCGGACGATCTGCGTCGGGTCGGTCATCGGACGGGAGGCTGTTGGTCGGAAGAGGTTCGCCGTTCTACGCGAACCGTACGCGATCGACGGCGCGGTCGGAACACGTCGCCGACGCCGTGCGCAGCAGGTGTTCCGGCGCGCCCCCGCGGCACGCCGGAACGACCACGCGCCGGCGCCCCCACCGCGACGCGCAGCTCAGGAACACACGCAGGCGAGCCCTTCCTGTGCACGCCACTCGTGCTCGATGTCCCGCATCAAGAGGCCGCTGTCGAACTCGACCGAGCCGGCGGGGAACAGCGCCGGATCGCCGAAGTAGCCCGAGGTCTGCGACCGCACCTCGAGCGGCACCATGTTCCATTCGCGCGTCCACAGCTCGATCGTGTCCAGCGTCGACGGATCGGAACCGGGCGACCAGCCGATGCCGCCGCCGCGGAAGAAGTCGGACGCGCTCTCGAGGTCGGGGAAGATTGAGTCGCCGGAGAGGGTGCGCGAGACTTCGGCTTCGACCGCCACGACCGTCGCACCTTCACCATCCGTGACCCGCACGTCGTAGCGCTCGCCCTCGACGTGCACGCGGAAGTCCGAGTAGCGGTAGGCACCGGGGAACAGGCGCCCGCCCGCGAGCTGGTTGATGCGCGAGCCCGTGTCGCGCCGCGGGACGTACACGCCCTCGCCGCCGGCGTGCGTCACGGCGATCCGATGGGCGGCGTTGTGGCTGCTGGTGCCGACGATCGCCGGAAGTCCGCGCGGTCGCATTCGGCTGAGCGACACCTGGCAGATGCCGCCGATCCCCCAACCGTCCACGAGCTTGGGTTCGAGCGGTGCCGGAAGGATCCGTCGCAGCGCCTTCGGATCGATGCGGTAGTTGAGGAGGATCCGATGGTCGATCACTCCGGTCATGACGTCCATGGACTCGCTCCCTGTGGTCGACGTTCGGGGCCGCGGGGCGGCGAATCGATCGGCTCACCGACGTTCTTCCCCGGCGCACGTCAGTGCGGGCGGAACTCCTCGCCGATCCCGTCCACGAAGAGCTCGACGCGGCCACAGCGGGGGCACACGTACACGTCGAAGTGCTCGCGGTTGGTGAACAGCTCTCCCAGTTCGCCGAGGACGCCCCAGCGGGTGCCCTCGTGGAAGCGCTTGGTGCCCACGTAGTCGAGAGGTGTCGTGCAGCGCGGGCACTGCATGGGTCCGTCGAGATCGCTCATGGTGCCATCGATGGTAACGGCGCGGCGACGGGAGGATGGAATCGAGCGGATGGCGTCGCGATCCGGCTCGCTCGCGCTGATCGGGACGCCCGCCCCTCAGCCCGCGCCGCCGCCGATCCTGGCCCGCTCCTCCGCGCCCACCTCCGACGTGAAACGGTGCTTGGGGCCATCGAACCCGTCGAACAGGCGGCGGTGCGCCATGGCCGAGAACGCGTCGGTGCGCTCGGCGTAGCGGCCGACCCACTCGAGCAGCATCGGCAGGTTCCGGTCCTGCTCCTGTGGCGACGGGTACTTGTGCGGCTCGAACGGTCGCCGGCGGCAGTTGGCTCGGCAGGCCTCGATGCCGGGGTCGAGGAACACGAACTCGGTCGCGCGCGGCAGGACGAGCTCGAGCAGATCGGCGTAGCAGCCCTCGACGATCCAGTCGTCGTGCCCGTCGAGCAAGGCATCGATGCGCGCGGCGCTGTCCGCGAGGGCGCGGCGCGTCGGTGGCGCACTGCCGTCCTCTCCCGCGCCCCCCTCCTCCCACGCGACCATGTCGAGATCCACGTGCGGGCAGTCGAAGCGGGCGGACAGCGCTCGCGCGAGCGTCGACTTGCCAGAGCCGGAGTTGCCGGTGATCAGGATGCGGGGCATGTCATGCGGTGTCGAAGCGAAAGCGGACCCGCGGTCCCCAGGGATGATCGATGGCCGTGTCCTCGCTGAACCGCTGGGCCGTGAACGTCCCGATCGCCCGGCGCCAGAACGCGATGGCCCTGACGTTGTCCACCCAGGTCACGATCTCCCACGATCCTGAATGGCGTTCGAATCCCGCGATCGCCGCGCGCTCCGCGACTTCGGTGCCGCGGTACGCGTGCAGGACGAAGAACTCGTGCACGACGAAGTCCGCGTCGATGCCGCTAGGCAGGCGGTCGCGCGCCGCGACGAAGTTGAAACCGGCCGGTGCTCCATCCACCTCGATCAGGTACGGAAAGAGCGATTCGGGATCGTTCCACCACGGTCCGAGCGAGTTCGCGTGTTCGTCCAACGAGACGACGCCTTCGTCCGAGTTGAAGATGCCGTGCTGGTTCGGCGCCGTTCGCTCGAAGGCGGAGACGTCGTGCTGGTAGAGCGGCCAGAGGTTCGTGATCACCTGGGCGCGGTCTGCGGTCGCGAGTTCGAGCTGCACGTTCGTCATGGGTCGGTGAGTGAGGCCGTCACTCTCGTGGGCCACAGGCAACAAGGTGCAGGCGAGCGCATCTCGTACATGCGCCGTGCCGTTGCGACCATCTGGCGCTCGCCGCTCGCGCAGGTCCGTTCAGGTGCTGAGCCGCTCGAGGTTCCACACCGCCACTTCGATGCGCTTCGCGAACAGCACCGACTCCGGCGCGCCCTCGACGGTGAGTCCGTGTGGCTCGAGCAGCCGGTTCTCAGTGATCTCGATCTCCGCACGTTGCAGCGGCCACGGGTGGTGATGGATCTGGCCGGTGAAGAGGCGGCCGTCGGGGCTCTGCGCGAAGAGCTGGTAGCGCTCGGTCAGCCAGTGCTCGAGCGACCCGGGCTGGGCCTCGAACACCTCGCTCGTCGGTCGGTACGTCGCGGCGAACTCGGCGCGCTCCCGCCCCAGGTGTCGACGCGAGCGGTAGTGGTAGGTGCCGTCGCGCTCCTCGCACCGCATCGACGCCCAGCGGTACGGCAGGTGGAAGAACGTCCGCGCGGCCCAGACGGCGAGGGAGTTGGACGCGTCGAGACTGAAGAACCACACGCCCGGCCGGCCCTCGTGCTCGACGTAGATGCGCAGGTTGAGCTCGGGGAAGTTCGAAATCCACGGCAGGCTCGGCAGCTGCCGCAGCATCACGCCGCGCATCCGGAACGGCACCACGCCGATCCAGGACGAACCGTCGAACTCCTGGATCTCGAGTTCCGGCGGCACGAGCGGTCGCAGCGCTGCCGCGTCGATCCGCCAGTGCGCGAACGCGAGGTCGAGCCACGTCTGCCGCCAGTCGTTCGGGCGCTGTGGGTGCGGCCAGGGCCGGTGGTCGGTGCGCGTGAAGGCGGGGTGCATGGTGGTTCCGGCCCGTTCTCGAGCCGCGCCCGTCAATCGGGCGCGTCCAGTTGCTTGGCCGCGTGCTTCGCGCAGGAGTCCTCCAGCGCGACGAACTCCTAGCAGCCCGGATGCAGGCACGCGTAGGCACGGGTCGGACAGCGGCGCCCGCACGCGAGGCACATCCACGAGTCCTCGGCGGGATGGGCCCCGCCCGTGCCGCAGAACGGGCACGTGCTCCCGCCGCGTCGGGCGCGCTCGGGGCCGGGCTCAGGAGGCGTTGGATCGATCACGTTGCGTGGTGTCGGACTTCGAACGGTCGCGCTCGACTCTACTCCCCCTTCCCGTCGTCCATGAGCGCCGGCTCCCACAGCTCGACCTTGTTGCCGTCCGGGTCGATGATCCACGCGAACTTCCCGTTCTCGTGCGTCTCGGGTCCGGCGTGGGTCGGAACGCCCTTGGCCTCCAACTGCGCCAGCAGCTCGATCAGGTCGTCGACGCGGTAGTTGATCATGAAGGACGACTCGCTGGGCGCGAACCACTTGGTGTCCGCGTCGGCCACGTGCCAGACCGTCAGGCCGCGATCCTCGGCCGTGTCGTCGGGCCAGCGCAGCACGGCACCACCCCACTCCGCGAGGTCGATCCCGAGATGCTCGGCGTACCACGCGGCCAGCGCGCGGCTCTCACCACGGGCCTTGAAGAACACGCCGCCGATTCCTGTTACTCGTGCCATGGTTCGTCGTCGTTGGTCGACCCGCTGGTCGAAAGGGGTTGCTGATCAGTCCTCGCTCGGCGCCGCGACCTCGACCTTGATCCGGTCGGGATCCTCGCAGAACAGAGCGTAGTAGTTCGGGCCGCCGGCGAACGGGTGCCGGTCCTCGTACAGGACGGTGTGGCCTGCATTCCGCACCCATTCGGTGATCTCGTCCACGTGCGCACGCGACCGGCCGTGGAACGCCAGATGGTTGAGGCCGACGCGCTGCCGGTGATAGCCAGCGCCAACGTGCTCCTGCGGTGCGGGTAGGAAGCAGAAGTACGCCCCGTCCTCGCGCCGGTAGTTCATGCCGCCAGACCAACGATCCGGCTCGTAGCCGAGGAAGGCCATGAACGGCGTCCAGAACGCGATCGTGCGCTCGAGGTCGGTGACGTAGATCTCGACGTGGTGGATCATGGCTCGGGCAGCATACGGTGCGGCACCGCTAGTCTGCTCGTCACTCGGACGCTGGGCCAAAACTCAACAATTCCGTGCCGTCGGAGTCGTACAAGTCCGATCCACCGAACAGCATTCCGTTCCACTCGGACGAGAGTCGGAAGAGGAAGGTCGCGATGATGCCATCGTCGTCGAATCCCGGCTCGATGACACAGCCCGCAACGACGCGAGCTGCCCGAATCCGCGCGCGGATGTAGACCTTGTCGTCCTCGCCTCCGTGTGCATCCTGGACGAACGCTTCGAAGTCACGCAAGTGCTGTTCGATGTCGTGCGAGGGCATGAACGTCATACGGACAGTTCCCGGTTCCAGTGTGAACAAGACTCCGGTGGCGAACCCCCTCTCGTCGGACAGCCCCTCGTATTCAACCAGCTCGGAGAGGCGATCGAAGACGCGCGATCCGATGAGCGACGGATCGGCGAAGTAGATGCACGCATTGTCGCGCGGCGACTCGTCGGACGTCTCCGCGGCGTCGACCTCCGATTGTCGTGAACGGCTGAGTGCACTACCCAGGAGCCGTCGGAAGTAGCGGATCATGTGACGTGAGCTTGGAGCGTCGTGGCCAAGGCCTAGGCCTCCGTGGAGCATACGGTGCCGCACACCAGTGCTGTCACTAGCGGACACTTCGTACCAGGCACGAAGTGTTCGCCGACGACAGCACTGGTGTGCGGCACCGTACCCCGTACCCCAGGTGGAGCGCACGCCGAGCCACTAGGCGTTCGCGTCCCCAGGAGGGTGCCGAGCGAACCACTCGGCGATGGCGGGCATGTGCGGCTCGAATCCACCGGGGATCGAAACGTTCAGGATGCCGGCGCGCTCCGAACCGCGATTCTCGAAGTCGTGGGTGACGCCGCCGGGGACGAGCACGAACGAACCGCGCGCGGCATGGGTCCATTCCGAGCCGACGAGCACGCTCATGGTCCCTTCGAGCACGTAGAAGACATCGTCCTCTGGATGCGCATGGGGCCCCGGCCCTTTGGTGTTCGGCTCCAGCCACCACTCCGAGATCGAGTAGCCACTGCGGGTCTCGCTCCCATCGGCCTTGAAGACGGCGGAGATCCGCCCCATTCGATAGGAGCGCCCTTCTCCGGGACCGAGGATCACCGGCGTGCGGTTGGGGGAGTCGGGCACGTTGTCCATGGATGTCGCGGGTGTGGGGTCGGGTCGATGAGAAGACCCAGTGTCGATGGCCAACATACGATTCCGGACACTCGGCCTCGCGCACCGATGCTGCCAGCGGCTGGCCTTTCGTACCAGGCATGCTCCGTCCGTCGTGCGCGGCATCGATGTGCGGAGTCGATGTGCGTGCGGAGTCGATGTGCGGAGTCGATGTGCGGAGCCGCTGTGCGGAGTCGATGTGTGCGGCAGAGCACCGAACGGAACGAACGCCGACGGCCTGCCCCGCCTAGCGAGGCGGGAGCGGCTTCCAGGTGCTCGCTCGGCAGTCGTTCGCTCCGGGAGTCCGCGCGTGGCGGGTCGCCTCACGTTCACAAGCGCCGAACGCTGCGAAGTTGGATTGCGCCTGCCGCAGCGATGGACGGTTGGCACCACCCTCGTAATCGGGCTTGTCGAACTGGACGGGGTCGTCCTCCCAGAAGCAGATGCGACAGATCTCGTAGGTGTCGTGCGTCCCCTCGGAGCACATGAGGTAGCCACAACAGGGGCACGGGAAGTGACTGTTATCGGGCGGCATGGCGGCTTTCGAGGGTGGACGTTGCAAAGACCGTGCACGACGAGCGCTGTCTCGACGGAGCGTCGCCGCTTGCTGGACGGAGACGTTGCCGACGCCTTTCTCGAGAGTGTCGAGTCGCAGCTCGTAATCCGCGCCATCACCCAGGCTCGCGATCACCCCTTCGAGGGCCCGAGGACGCGGAGAACCGGCGGCGCAACGCATCGTACGTGTGGCCGAGCGCGACACTTGAGGCCGCGTTCGATTCGGCTTCTGGCCCGACAGCTCTTTTCGGGGGACGGTCGGCGTCCACGACGCCGCGTCGGTTGCGAGCAGTTGCCTTGGCACACAGCCCTATTCGTTGGCTGCGCGCTTGATCATCCATTTCCCGGGGATCTCGAGCGGCCCGAAGCCACCGTACTTCGCATACAGATCGTGCGCGTCGTTCGTGGCCAGCAGGAAGCTCTTGAGACCCTGCAGGGCCGGCTCGTCCAGCACCCGCTCGAGCAGTCGCTTGCCGATCCCCGCTCCCTTGTGGGCATCGACGACGAACACGTCGCAGAGCCAGGCGAAGGTCGCGCCATCCGTGACGACGCGAGCGAAGCCGACCTGCTCCTCTCCGGCGTAGACACCGAAGCACAAAGACCCTTCGATCGACCTTCGAACCACGTCGAGGCTCCGCCCGCGCGCCCAGTAGGATTCCTGGCTCAGATAGCGATGGACCAGCTCGAGGTCCACGCGCGCCTTGTCCGAGCTGAACGAGTAGCCGCCGACCGAGATCTCCATGGCGTCGCTCGCCATCTCGGGTTGCTGAGGCGGTTCCATCGCGAACGCGACAACGTGGCCATCGAGGTCGAGCACGTAGCCCGCGTCGTGCCCCCAGTCGCGGGGCCGGACGGGGCTGAGCTCGGTCGCCCCCTGTGCGAGCGCGCGCTCGTGGTACGCATGGGCATCGCCCACCAACAGGTAGAGCTCCGCCCGCGGAACGCCGCGCGCCGTGGAAGGGTCCGGGAGCCTCGCGCCCAGAAGTCGCTTGATACCGGCCTCCGGCATCAAACCCAAGATCGCACCTGTGGGCAGGCCGAACTGCGTCATGCCCGGAACGTCGAGGAGTGGATCCGCGGCGAGCACCTGAGAGTAGAAGCGCGTGCTCGCCTCCTGACTCGCGACGTACAGAATGAAATGGGCTTCTTCCATCGAGTGTGGGCCTCCGTGCGGTGTCACCCAGCGCCCTCCTGTTCGGTGCTTGGCGCTGCTACGTTGCGACGCGTACACCGGCGCCGCGTTCAGCGCGCGGGGGTGGAGCGATCACGGTAGACAACTCGACGAGATCGAAGGTGAGGCGCCTCGCCAACTCATCGGGAACGAGCCATCCCGCGACGCCTTCGTGCGGGCAACGGAGCGCTCCGCGACGGAGTCGAGCAACGGGGCCGAACGATGCGGCGTCGCGGACCTAGCCCAACGGTCGCGCCAAGAGGGTCCGTGGATACGGTGTTGGATACGGTGCCGCACACCGTGGATACGGTGCCGCACACCGAGCGGAGATTTCTCGACGGAAAGTACCGTACGAGAATCCGCTCGCCCCCCCTTCGCGCGCCGCCAAAGCGTCTTCCCGCACATCTGGTGCGGTACTTCCTGGTGAGAAATCGCCGCCAGGTGTGCGACACCGTACTGCGTTGCACGGCGGCCGAGCTCCTGCGACTCAGCCGTTCCCGCCGCGAACCGCCCGGACTCCGCCGTCAGCGCGAGCGCCTCATGAACCCCTCGAGGCGCGCGCGCACGTCCGGCCACTCGGCGCGCGTCAGGCTGTACATCGCCGTGTCGCGCACGCTCCCGTCGCGACGCAGGGCGAAGCCGCGAATCACACCGTCTTTCCTGGCACCCAGTCGCTCGATCGCCCGCTGGCTCGCGACGTTCAGACAGTCGGTGCGCCAACCGACGACGTTGCAGTTCAAGGTCTCGAACGCGTGCGTCAGCAGCAGCAACTTGCAAGCGGTATTGACGTGCGTGCGCTGCACTCGCTGTGCGTACCACGTGAAGCCGATTTCCACGCGCTTCGGGCCCGGCACGATGTCGTGGTAACTGGTACAGCCGATCACCGTGCCGCTGACTTCGTCGACGACGGCGAAGGGCATGCGATCGCCGAGTTCGCGACTCTTCAGGGCGGCCTCGATGTAGCTGCGCGTCTCGTCCGGGGCCGGAACCGACGTGACGCGCAGGTTCCACAGCTCTCCGTCCGCGGCCGCCGCACGAAGTCCGGCCTCGTGCTCGATGGCCAGCGGCACGAGCTGCACGCCGAATCCGGCCAGAGTGATGGGTTCGACGAACACGATGGGGAGTTACGGTGGAGGGACTCGAAGGCAGTCGATGGAGAGCGGCGGGCGCGAGTGTCTCGCGCCTCGTGCGCCCGGCCGCCCCGTGATCGGAGTGCCGGGCTTCGGCGCTGCGCCCACTCGCGAGCCGCTGGGTCCATGTACCAAGTGCTCGCTCGAACGCCGCACGTCCGACCGGAGGCGGGCCGTCGCGAGTTCCGGTTTCGGCGCGACACCGAGTGCGGCGCCGGTCGCGGAGACTACGAACCCAGCACCTGCGGATTGAGCTGCCAGACGGCGAGGTTCAGTGCCGCCGCGAAGCTCAGCCAGCACAGGTACGGGACGAGGAGCGCGCCGGCCAACGGGCGCACGCGCCAGAACGCGACGACCGTCGCGGTGACGACGAGCCACAGCAGCACGATGTCGGCGAACGCGAACGCGCCCAGGTGCCAGGCGAAGAAGAGCCAGCTCCACAGGCCGTTCAGGACGAGCTGCGCGAAGAAGAGCGCGAGCGGACCGCGTTGGGCACGCAGGCCGCCGTTGCGCCAGACGAGCCACGCCGACACCGCCATCATGGCGTACAGCAGCGTCCAGACCGGCCCGAACACCCAGGCCGGCGGTGCCCAGGTCGGTTGCGTGAGTTCGCCGTAGAAGGCTGCCGCGCGCACCGAGGCGACGGCGCCGACGGCGGACGCGGCGAAGCTCACGACGAGCCAGAGGACGAGGCCGAGGATCGGTCGTTGTGCGGGTGTGGGTGTGGGCGTCTCCATCGTTCGAGCACCATAGAGCGTCTCGCGGGAGCGGGAGGAGTTGGGAGCGTGTGAGCGTGGGAGCGAAGGTGCCGCGCACGTCGGTGCCCATCCACGCCGGACGTCCGCAGGAACGCTCGACGTTTTGGACCCGGCCCCTCCCCGCGCGATCCCTCCGGCTGGCCGACGGCGGCCCTCCCAGCGGACGGTCTTCGACAGGTCGTCGACGCCGACTCGCCTTCCTGCACCCCCTTCAACGCGCCTCTAGGGGCCTGGAGCCGCCATCTTTCGGCTTTTCTAGAACTACCGTATCAAGGCGCGGCCAAGAAGCCGATGCTGCGGCCATGGACACCGACCTCGTCGCCTCCCGCATGGCCGCCCTGGGCAACCGCACGCGCCTCGCCGCGTACCGGCACCTCGTCCGCGCGGGCGAGCCGGGCCTCTCGGTCGCCGCCGTGCAGGAGCGGCTCGAGATCCCCGCGTCGACGCTCTCCCACCACCTGCGCCGTCTGTGCGACGTGGGGCTCGTGCAGCAGGAGCGGCGCGGCACCACGCTCCTGTGCCGTGCGGACTACGACGTGATGGGCGCGACGTTCGAGTGGCTCGCCGACGAATGCTGCGTCGACGCCGCGCGAACAGGCGCGACCTCGACCTGCGGCACGTCGCGCACGAAGTCTCGAACGTCCGCACGTTGAGCGCGCGCGTCCGACTCCCACCTTTCGACCACACCCTCTACCCACGACGAACATGAACACCGACCACGACCTCAAGGACTCCGTTCGCCAGGGCTACGGCACCGTCGCCAAAGCCGGCCTCAGCTCCGAGCACGCCGGGATGCGGTCGATCGCCCAGGCGTTCGGCTACAGCGAGGAGGAACTCGCCAGCATCCCCGCGGCCTCGAACATGGGCCTGTCCTGTGGCAACCCCACCGCGTTGGCCAGCCTGCGCCCCGGCGAGACCGTGGTGGACCTGGGATCGGGCGGCGGGCTCGACGTGTTCCTGGCGGCCAAGCAGGTCGGCCCCACCGGCACGGCGATCGGCATCGACATGACGCCCGAGATGATCAGCCTCGCGCGCCGCAACGCCGAGTCGGGCGGCTACGACAACGTGCGCTTCCATCTGGCCGAGCTCGAGGCCATGCCCCTGCCCGACGCGAGCGTGGACTGCGTGATCTCCAACTGCGTCCTCAACCTGTGCCCGGACAAGGACGCGGTCCTGCGCGAGGTCGCGCGCATCCTGAAGCCCGGCGGGCGGCTGGCCGTGTCCGACATCGCGCTCAAGAAGCCGCTGCCGCCCCAGGTCGAGCGCGAGGTGGCCGCCTGGACCGGCTGCATCGCGGGCGCCATGACCATCGCCGACAACGAGTCCAAGCTGCACGCGGCGGGCTTCACGGACGTGCTCGTGCAGGACGCGGGCTCGGACCTCAACGCCTACCGCGACGGCGGGCACGCGGCCTGCTGTGGGCCGGAGTCGGACGCGTCGATGGCGCCGACCGAGAGCGCGGGCGGGTGTGGGAGCGCGGAGCCGACGCCCGCACCCGCCGCTACGAGCGAGTCGTCGAGCTGCTGCGGTCCGAGCGCCGAGCCGACGTCCGAGCCGCAGGCGGCCAATACGAGCGGCTCCGACTTCCACGCGACGATGGACGAGCTGCTCGACACCTTCGACGTGAACGAGTTCGCGGCCAGCGTGAAGATCTACGCGGTGAAGCCGGGCGGCTGATCCGGCGCGAGCGGCCGACGTTCACTCCGCTCCGCCCGCCCAGCCCTCCACTTCGGAGCGGAAACGCGCGGAGTCCCGTGTGAATGGGTGCAGTTCCTCGCACCAGATCCGCTCGTAGGTGCGGCGCCCACACCGGCGATCGAGCAGGAACAGGCCGCGCACGACCGGATCGGCCGTGGTGACGAGCGTCTCGACCGGCTCGAACACGCAGGCGTGGACGGCGCTCCCGAAGTCCAGCGTCTCCGGTCTCAGGTTGTAGTTGAGCGAGTAGAAGGAGGGCGTCATCAGGCGCACCACCTCCACCCCGTCGTAGGTGATCCAGCCCGCACCGATGTCGAAGAGCGCCTTGCTGTAGCTGGTCACGTGCACGGCGAGCGTCCCGCCGAAGCACGGCGCCGACAGCGCCTCGTAGCGTGACTTGATCTTGGACCACTGCATGTCGTGCGGCGCGCGGGGCTCTGGATCGCGCGGTAGAGCGACCGGCGAGCAACCCATTCTATCCGCTACCGCTGTGCGTCGCCGAAGTCGTACGGCCCGTTCGTCCGGATGTAGAGGACCGTGTCCTGTGCGTCGCTCGACGTGATCCGATGCACGCTCGCTCCGCTCGAGCCGAAGTAGCTGCCCGGATCGAGGACCGCGGAAGGGTCGCCGGCGTGCTGCGGCCGCCCCGCCCCGCCACGGACCACGGACCGTCGGCCGACGGCAGACGCATGTCCAAGTCCACGCCCGAACCGAAGTCGACTTTGGGTAGCGCCACACACGACACGCTCCGAGCCCCGATCCACGCCCCTCACACCAGTCGGAGTCGCAGTCTGCCGGCCGCCACCAAGAGCAGCCCGAGCACCAAGAACGCTGCCGACAGGCCGAGGACACTCACGAACAGGCCGCCCCATCCAAGGTGCGTGGGGTCGAGGAACGGATACGGATAGAAGCCCGAGGACTCGGCGCGCAGCAGCGCATAGGCGCAGTAGACGAGCGGCCAGACCGTGCAGCGCCAGGCCGTGGCCCAGCTCGCTCGGACGGGCGGGTCGAACAACGCCCACCACAGGAGCACGAGACCCGGCACGACGGTGTGCACGGTCTGATCGGCCACCAAGCTCAGACCCTGCGGCGACCACAAGTGCGCGAGCAGTACGTGGTAGATGAGCCCCACCGCGACGATGGCCACGAGGGTCGGTTCGAAGAGACTGCGCGGCAGACGCGTGCCCCGCGCGAGGGCGACCATGAGCAGCAGAACCAAGACGTTGCTCAGAATCGTGAAGAACTGAGAGAGGTGAGCGATGCCAGCCAGGTGCGAGCCGTGTTCGCTCGCCGCGAGATGGACCCGCAGAAGTAGCCCGGCGGCGGCGCACGACGCGACGATCGCGGCGGCAGCGCGGGCCTTGAGTGTCGCAGCGAGAACGTGCGTGGGCGCGTCGGTCGTGGGGTCGGTCATCGTTGACACTGGACACGGTGTCGATCGGGTACCGCGAGTCGTCCACGCAGTCGAACACCTGCCGGCCCAGTGCCACAAGAACCTACAGCACGTGGTCGGTGCGATAGCCGAGGCACTCATCGGGACTGGTCCTCACGCACGCGGCGTCTCACTTCGGTCGATCTCGATCCTTGGCACATACGGTCGGCCGAGTACACGGGTGGTGGACGACACTCTCGTCTCGCGCTGAGTGCAGATGTGAACCCCGAAGTGACCCTCACCCATCGCCGACTCTCGGCAGCGACTCCGGCACTGGCGGGCCTTCACGCAGGCACGAGCGCCAAGCACGCCCCCACCGGATCGCGGACGAACGCGCAGGCGATCTCGCCGTCCTTGCCCGACGTCGTCCTGATGACTTCGCCACCTCCCTCCGAAACGCGGCGCAGGCTCTCGCCGAGGTCGCCGACCGGCAGGTAGAGCATCCAGACGGGCGGCAGGCCCGCGTTCGGGCCGCGCGCGTGGCAGACGCCCGCGACCGCGTTCCCGTCACCGGCGACCATGGCGTAGTCGGCGTAGCTCCCAGCGGCATCCTCCATCGCGGCGTCCTCGACGGTCCAACCGAGGACCTCGCGGTAGAAGTCGCGGGTCGCCTGGGCGCCCGTGACCGTCAGGTCGAGCCACGCGATGTGACCGGCGCTGGCCGCTGCCTCGCTCGCCCCGCCCTCCTCGGCCGGTGGGAGCGCGTCGGCCGGGACGAGCGGGATGATCCCGAACGCCGCGCCGTTCGGATCGAGCAGCACGGCCCACTGGCTCGCGCCGTCGTCGTCCTTGCCGTGCATCAGCTCGCGCCCGCCCAGCTCGACCGCGCGCGCGGCGCTGGTGGCGACGTCTGTGACCTGGATGTGCGGCATCCACTGCAGCGGCAGGTCCGCGTACTCGGGGACGCGCGCGCCCAGACCGATGACCGGCATGCCGCGGTTGTTCATCAGGTCCTCGCGCCAGAGCGGCGCCTCGCCCGTGGTGAGCACGCGCGAGTAGAAGGCGACGACGCGCTCGTGCTCGGGGACGGCGATGTCGGCGCTCATGGTGCCGCCGACGCGGGAGACGAAGGGGGTGCTCATGGCAGCATCCTAATGAACGTCGGGTGGGCTCTTGCGGGAGGACGTTCGTGATGGAGCCCCGTCCTGCAGCGAGCCATCGCGGTAGGACGGCATCGCCCCCTGCGTCGCGCCTCGAGGTGGCCGCCTCGATCCGGTCGCGGCACCCGATCGATACCGAGCACCGAGCTCACTTCGCTCCGACACTCCTCGGACGCCGGACGCCACCGCGACTCGCTCCTGAAGACCTTCGCATCACTCGGCGACGCGCAGGATCTTCTCCATCTTCTTGCCCTTGGCCAACTCGTCGACCAGCTTGTCCAGGTACCGGACCTGACGGATCAATGGGTCCTCGAGCTCCTCCACCCGGTAGCCACAGATGACGCCCTTGATCAGGTGCGCGTTCGGGTTGAGCGTGCACTTCTCGAAGAAGGCGTCGAAGGTCACCTCGGAGTCGATCAAGGACTTCAACGCCTTCGCGTCGTAGCCCGTGAGCCACGTGATGACCTCGTTCAGCTCCTTCACGGTCCGCCCCTTCCTCTCGACCTTCGCGACGTAGAGCGGGTAGACCGACGCGAACGTCATCTTCGCGATGCGTTCGGCCGTTCCAGCGGGAGGTTTCTTCATGACAGTGCCGTCGCCGTTCGATTCGTGTGTCGGACCGTGGAAGGTGCCGTCTCGTCGTCACTCCACCGTCACGATCGCGCTGTTCGCTTCGCCACTGAAGAACAGGCTCACGTCGCAGGCCCACACGCGGTAGGTCCCCTTGGGCACGCCGTCCATCACGAGCAGGCCATCGGTGCCGGTGGTCAACACGCCCACGGCGTCGGCGCGGTCGCGCGGATCGCCGCCGCCGTCGTCCTCGGTCCCCGCGGCCACGTAGACCATGAGTCTGCGCGGATCACCGCCGGCGATGGCGTGCGCGGACGCTTCGAGGCGGCCGCGCTCGGGCACGACGACGGTCGTGACGCCTTCCGCTGCGCACGGCGTCGCGGTGCCGGGCAGATCCTCGTCGGGAGCAACTCGCAGGGTGAAGGTGCCCTCTTCGACCGCAGCGCGCAGGACTTTCGCACGACCCTTCTCGTCGGCCCAACCGCGCACGGCCTGGGGTGCTTGGAAGGAGTCCTCCCAGCGCGCGGAGAAGCTGACGTACGGCGCCGGCTTCCCGTCCGCGGTGACGAAGCGCACGTCGATCAGGTCGCCGCCCACGACCGCGGTCAGCTTCTCGTCCGCCTCGCTCAGGTCGAACGGCCCGCCCGCGAAGCCCGGTCCGGTGCGGCGCACGACCGCCGAGTCCGGGGAGATGTCGGCCAGCGCGCGCACGCGTCCGCGACCGTCGACCGGCGCGAACTGGTACATGGCGAGGTACGCGGCGTCCTCGTTCACGAGCACCGACTGGTTCTCGATCACGAACGGTCCGTCGCCGAGCGCGTCGAAGTCGAAGCGCGCGCGTCCGTCACCGTAGGCCGGCTCGCCGACGACCGGCCCGTACAGCGAGCCGTCCATGTGCACGACGCCGCTCGCGATCGAACCGCCGGCTGCCACGGCCCAGGCCTGGTGCCGTCCTTCCGGCGCGTCGAGATCCGCGTCGGAACCGACGAGTCGGGTGGCTTCGCTCGTGTCGCCCGCCGCGAAGCCCCAGGCGAATCCAGCGGGCGCTGGCGGAATGCGCAGGATCTGGGCTTCGCCGCCGAGACCGACCTCGAATCCGTCCGCGGGCACGCCGGGGACCGAGAAGGTGAAGGCGTCGTCGCGCTCACCCGCCCGCCCGATGCGAAAGCTCGCGTCGAGGAACCGATCCACGTCGCCCTCGGAGTCGAGCGGCTCCAGCACGGTCATCAGGCCCTCGGCGTCGGTCGTGCCGCCGAACAGTTCGCGGAAGCGCGGGTCCGCGAAGAGCGAAGTGCCCGACGGCGTCCAGCTCGCGCCGACCACCGGCTCGTCGTCCTCGTACCACCACACGGGTCGCGGATCGAGCGGCAGGTGCTGCACCTCGAACACGTGGCCCGCATCGGACGTGACCTGGAACTCGAGCATGCCCGGCGAGCCCGCGAACATCCCCGTGACGATCGGGATCTGGGCCTCGAGTCCGAAGCTGCCGGGGACCCACACCTTCAAGGCGTCGCTGCCGCGCGGTACGGAGAGGCGCGCGACGCCGTCGGTGGTCAGCGCGCCGAAATCGGTCGGGCTGGCGCCGAGCAGGTACGCGAAGCGCTCGGGATAGACGCCGAGGCGATCGAGGGCGACGGCGAACGTCTGCACCGCTTCGCCCTCGGCGTTCGAGAGGCGCACCTCGACCGGCACGCGCGGCACGACGCTGAGCAGTCCGTGTTCGGTCTTCCCGTCCAGCCACCAGGTCTCCGACGCCGCGTGCCAGCCGCCGTCCGCCGCGGCGCTCGCGTGCAGGACGGTGCCGTCGAGTTTGGACAGGTCCGCGAGCCCGTCGGCACCGACCGCCCGGCGCACGGTGGTCAACGCCCCCTTCTCGTCGCGCACGACGAGGTCGAGCTCGAGCCCGCGCACCGGACGCCCGAGCGTGTCGACCGCGCGGAGCACGAGAGTCTGTTCGGCGAGCGGAGTGGAGGGCGTCGCGGCGTCACTTGTGGTGACGGGCGCGGCTGCAAGTGCGAGCGGGAGGGCAAGGGCGAGAGCGAGCATGGCCGAAGGGGGATGCGAGTGGTCGGTCGGCACCTCGGCCGAGTGCCGCGGTGGGGTGAGCAGGATAGCGTTCGCCGCGAAGTCGCACCTCGGTCGCACAGGGCGGGGCGGGGGGTGCCGCAACGGGCGGGGTGGACCAGCGGGGCTCCGACACGTCGCATGGCGATCGGACGCGGTCGCTCCCGACGCGCGTCGGTCCGGCGACCTCGATCGGTGTGTGGACCCGCAGCGTCGCGCCGCGAACTCCGCCCGATCAAACCGACCGGCGACGAAGATGGAGCGCCTGCGCGCCCGACTCGAACCGTTGCGTCGTGACGAGCTCGAGTTGCCGCGCGCTGGAAAGCCCACTGAACAACGTCGGTCCGCGGCCGCTGATGACGGGATGAACGACGATGCGGTACTCGTCGATGAGTCCCAACTCCTCGAGTGCGATCGAGAGCTTGGGCGCTCCGACGAGAATCCCGCGCTCGGTCCCGGTCTTCAGCGCTTCGACCGCTTCGCGAAGGTCGCCCTCCACCACGATCGTGTTCGGCCACGGGAAGTCGCTGCGCGGAGGGGCTCGGTGAGATCGTCGTCGATCAAGGTCTCCGCGAAGATGAACGCGTGGTCCTCCTCCGTGAAGGTGAAGGCAACGCGCTCCCCGGGTGCGATGGTCTTCTTGGACGCCATGAGTTCGGTGGGCCCTCCTCGGTGGGCCGTGACGTGGCGGGACGGGTACGGCCCCAGCGCGGAGCCACGAGCCGGTCCTCGCCACCACTTCGAGCCCGTCCTAAGAAGTGAACGCTCGGCGCGCTCGCCGGAGAGCTCGAAGGATCCGCTCCGCCTTGGGGCGCGCCGTCAGGCCTGCGGGAAGCCTCTCGAACCAACGCTGGTACCAGTGCTCGAAGGTGTCGTTCGGCAGGCGGCTGCTGGGGTGCACCGAGACTCCGAAGTACCGAACGGCTTCGTCGAGCTGCTCGATGCTCTGGAACTGGAACGTGAACCCACACTCACGCACGAAGTAGACCGGGCGATGTCCAGCGGGCCCATCCACCCGAGCTCCCCCATCGGGGCAGATGTCGGCCATGAAGTCCTTGTGCCTCGTGGGGTCGAGAAGCTCGGTCCAGAACTCAGCCATGTGTTGCGCGCTCCGATGATGTGCCGATCAGTCATGGACGCGGTCGTGACGAGCCGGCGACCGAAGCGGAGGGTGCGGAAGCAACTGGGCCAACGCCTTCGGACGCGGCCCTCCACTGCATCGGCGTGTTGGGCGGTGAGATGATCCCGAGAGTATCTCATCGGCGAATGGACCACGCATTGGCTAGGTCCTAGGCAAGCCGGAGACTGCTTCGAGGCGCGCAACGTCGGCGGGCGGCAGCTTGTGCCGGTTGGACCAAATGTCCTGCAGAAGCATCAGGACATCAGGCCTTCCAGAGATGTACCGCCCCAAGAACTCGATCCCGTCCCCCACGGCGCCGCTGCAAAGCTCCCCCCGCCTGATCTTACCTGTGTTCTTCCGGAAGTACGCCACGACCGCATCGATGGCGCGATGATCCGCCACAGCAGCAATGGCCCACATGGCATACCCCTTCTCAGAGTACTTGGGATCTAGAAGAAGGTCTCCGTACAGCTTGCTCTCGGAGGCGCCTGCTATCAGGGCAATGGTGAGCACCGAACAGGCCTTCACGTCCTGCTTCGGGAAGTACAGCAATTCCTTGAGCGCGGGCACGCTAGCCGCAGTGCCGCAATCCCGAAGCGCGAGAACGGTCCAATACACCTCCATCTTCGTGCGTGGAGCTTCAAGGATCGACAGAAAGAAGGCCTCTGACCACTCGAAGTCCTTTCGGCGGATGCACTTCGTGATCGTAGCCTTGGTGTCGTCGTCGAGCTTGAAGCTCTCTAGTAGGGTAGGTCCGTCCAACGCCTAGTCGATCAGTGGTGGCCGCGGGAGCGAGCGAAGCGAGCGGACGCGGCCATCCACTGCATCGGCGTGTTATCCGGCATCTTCAATGTACGTCGCCACAGCCTCGCTGAGCTCGGACTCGCTGTTCTCGACCAAGAGGCGCCCCAAGCGACGATCACCCGCCGCCAGCGCCAATGCCCCGAGGATTGGCAGGGTCGGTGACTGCGTCGCGAGGAGATCGCGGCACCCAGTCTCGACCAGGTCCTTCCAAGCCTGTTCGTATGAGTCTCGGAGCCACTCGGCGAGCACTGGGTTCTCCGCACTGTCGCGAGCCAACTCGATCACAGACACGAGTTGGTAGGTGTTCCAATCCGGGAGTCCTCGCGATCGGTGAATGCGCACTAGATGCGGAACCGCAGCGAACGACGAAAGCCCAACGTCACCCTGGTGATGCAACTCCTCCCAGAGTTCGGCCCAAGCCGCGTCTGCATCAGACCTCGACTCGAGCAACTTGAGCGCGGGCCGCGGATCGTAGGTCGACCTGTAGCCGCCCTGGAGTTCGCCCCACCGGGGGTCGTCGTACGCAAGCATGCCCGGATAACGCCTTGTCGATCAGTCGTGGCCGTGGGAGCGAGCGATGCGAGCAGAAGCGGCCATCCACTGCATCGGCGAGTTGGACAGCCTACACTTCCGCGTGGACGCGCCACGCATTTTCCAAGGCGGCGATGCCCTTTGAGTAGCACTCCATGACAGCCATAGAAAGGTCGCCGTAGTTGTCTCGGTTGATCTTAAACGTACGACCGTCTGTGAGGACCAAGCACAAATCCTGGCCCTCGAATCCGTGTGAGAGCACACCCCAATTCGCTGGTAGGAAGATCTTACTCATGGTCCATCCTGTCTCTCCCGGTTCCAGGCGTTGCTCAAGCGTGAGGCAGTGAACCTCCCGACGCGGATCCGGTCCGTCCTCGATCGTAACCTCAATCCTCTCAGGAAGCCACTTGAAGGAGATGCCTTCCGCAGCAGTCTCGTCGAGCATGTCTTCGAATTGCGAGGCAGGAACGAGCCCCTTCAGGAAGTCGCGAAACGTAGGGGCGACCTCGATGTCTTCGCCAGTCTCGACGTCCAGCCAGGCCACCGCGGGGACCGTGGACCCTCGGTAGTCGAGCGTGATCCACCAGTGCCCGTCTCCCGCAAGGAGCACCTGATTCGGCGGGAGCTCCCACTCTTCCGCCATCGACTGAGAGAGCAGGATGTTGTGCACTCCACCGTGATCCGGATCCACCACGACTCCAGCCATCTCGTCGAAAGGGACGTGATCGTCCGCCCATGATGTCTGTGTCGACATCGGATATGCGAAACGGGCGGTGTATCCGCCGTTCTGGACGCGCAGCAGGTCGACGTACTCGGGCGGGAGCGTCACCCCAAGCCGCTCCTCGGCCAATGCGAGAGCAGCCTCGGTGAGAGGCGGATTCTTGTAGTAATTCGCGCCCCAGAAATCAGCAGGAGTGATCATCGCACGACCTGTCCAACGCGATTTAGGCAGACCTGTGGAGGGCTGCGAACAGGTGGCGGGTCCGGCTAGCGCGAGCGCGGCGGCGCGGGCAAGGGGAGCCGGGGGCGAGTCTTCCGTTGGTGGGCATGGGGCGCTGGTGGATGGGCGGGTCCGGATAGCGTGGAGGCGGAGTGTAGCGCGGCGCGGCGCCTCCTGGGGTGGCCGCTCGATGGCCGCCCTCCCCCTGCCTGCCGTGCTAGGGATCGTCCAACGGACTCCGAACCCTCAGGGGCCCGCGATTCAGGACGTGGGTGTAGACCATCGTGGTCTGGATGCTCGCGTGGCCGAGCAGCTCCTGGATCGTGCGGATGTCGGTGCCGCGCTCGAGCAGGTGCGTCGCGAAGGAGTGGCGGAAGGTGTGGGTGGTCACGCGCTTGGTGATGCCGGCGCGCTCGGCCGCGCGGCGGACCGCCTTCTGCAGCACGGTCTCGTGCAGGTGGTGGCGACGGAGCTGGCCGGTCGAGCGCTCGCGGTAGGTGCGGGTGGTTGGGAACACCCACTGCCACCGCAGCTCGCGACCGGACTGAGGGGATTTCTGGGCGAAGGCGCGGGGGAGCTCGACCCACCCGGCCCCCGCTCCCTCGTCGTGGATGCGTCGGTCGCTCGCGTGCAGTTCGCGGACGCGCGCGAGCTGCTCCTCGAGCGGCGCGACGAGCACGCCCGGCAGCACGGCGCGACGGTCCCTATCGCCCTTCGCCTCGCGGATCAGGAGCGTCCGGGCGGCTAGGTCCACGTCCTTTACCCGCAGGCGCGCGCACTCGAGTAGCCGCAGCCCTGCGCCGTACAGGAGCCGCGCCATGAGCTGCGTCGCGCCGTCCATCGCAGCGAGCACGGCGCGCACCTCGTCGGGCGAGAGCACCGTGGGCAAGCGCTTGGGCCGGCGGGCGCGCACGAGGCCGTCGAGCCAGGGCAGGTCGATCTCGAGCACGCCGCGATAGAGGAACAACAGCGCCGCGAGGGCCTGGTTCTGGGTGGAGGCCGCCACCTTGCCGCGCAGCGCCAGGTGCGAGAGGAACGCCGTCACCTCGTCGGCGGCGAGCGTGCGCGGATGCCGCCAACGATGGAACGCGAGGAAGCGACGGATCCAGCCCCGGTAGGCCTTCACCGTGCGCGGGCTGTAGTGCTCGAGCGCCGCTCGCCGGTCGAAGGCGCGGCGCAGTTCCGGGCCCCAGTCGGTGCGCGGCGCGTCGGAGTCGTGGAGTGCCATGGCACACGAAGGACGGCTCCGTGCTGGCGCCGGTAACAGCAGCGCTCAGGGAAGTTCGCGAGGCAACGGAATGTGGCGCCGCTCGCCGATCAGTCGATCGAACGGCAACAAATGCCGCGGGGTGGGCTTCGGCGGCGCCGCTGTGGGCCGGACTCGTGCGGCACTTACTGCCGGTCGATCGGCGGCTCTGTGTGCGGCACCGTTCGCCTCGGTCGTTGAGAATCACGGCTCGCCCTCGTCGCAGCCCTCGAGATCCTGGAGAGCAGAACGAAGCACACGCAGGACTCGCGCCCGACGATTCGCACGCATCAATCGAGGTGGCAGCCGAGACTGCCACGGTTGGAATTCCCAGTGATCGCCTCCCGAGGCATCCATGCGAGTCGACCCAAGGGGCGACGTGAAGTAGTCCACCGCAGCCTCGGCCTGCCGGCGCGTGAGAAACTCGAACCGGAAGTCGTCGACCTCGACGACAAGGACGAACCTGTCTGCGCTCGTGCGCGAGTCGACCTCTGGCATGTGATTCCGGTGTCGATCGGGGTCGAACGACTCACGCCAGTAGCGGCTCACCTGCCGCTCCATGCGAGGCAAGCGTCGAAGACCTCGACGACTGCACGACCGAGGTCCTCGGAGTCTCGAATCGACGCACTCGCGCAAACCTCGATCCTCGATCCACGTCGTGGATGTGCGCACACGCGGGCGACGCGATCGTTCTCGGCTTCGGCTCGGAGACAGACCGCTAGGTACTCGCTCCCGAAGCGCCGGACCGAAGGGACGCGGCTGACCTGGTAGGAGGGCCAGTCCCGCGCGTTGCGACCGGGAGGATCGCTGTTCACACCTTCCAACGTCCTCGACATCGCAGCGGCAACGAGGGAGCCCAATTGTTCTGGCTCGAGAGGCCATGAACGGACCTCAGGGATGCCTACCTCGCAGAGGGGATACTTCAGTCCTGGCGATGACATCGTTGCGACGACGCACTCAGCTCCGTTCCGTGCGATGTGAACCACGGCAGCCGGCAGGAGCTGAAGGCCAGACTGTGGAACCTCACTCGGCACGGGCCTGGCATCGGTGGTTCGACGCACCACGCCGAGTCGCCGGAAGAAGCGACCGATCGAATCCGTCACTTCGATCCCCCCGGCCGATTCCTTCCCAACCGCTCGTGCGCGGACACGAAGTCCCCGGCGACGAAGCTCGCCATCAAGCTCAGGTCGCCGCACAGGACCATCGCTCCGGCCACCTCGGCCAGGCGCTCGACCTTGCCCGCGCCGCTCGCGCCCAGGATCGCGAGGCACTCCGCGGCCGTGCCCTTTCCGCTCCCGCCGCCCACGGTCCCGAGCAACAGACTCGGCAACGACACGGCCGCATACAGCTCCCCCGCGTCCGTCACCTCGAGCTCCAACCACCCGGTCGCCGAC
This sequence comes from Rohdeia mirabilis, assembly GCA_007750655.1. Classification (GTDB taxonomy): domain Bacteria; phylum Planctomycetota; class UBA1135; order UBA1135; genus Rohdeia; species Rohdeia mirabilis. The sequence goes on along the minus strand of CP036290.1, from coordinate 1,113,466 downwards.
TCCGTCACATAGGCCGGATCCTGGCCGCAGGCGATCATCAGCGCCACCAACCCATTGGCCGCCTGCACGGTCCAGTTCTGTGTGCCGAGGCCCGTGTACCCGACCGCATAACTGCGCGCGATCTTCGCCAACGCGCTCGGCTCGCAGCGCAATCTCTCGCGCACCAACGCCGCCGGCAGCGTGACCTCGGCCACGACGCTGCGCCCGCGGCCCTCGACCAGCGCCCGCTGGTTCGCGCGCTTCTCCACGTCCTGGCCGTGCACGTAGCACTCGAGCGCCCCGGTCCGCTCGGCCAAGCAGCGCGCGATCCGGTCCGTCGCGCGCGCGGCCATGTTGATGCCGATCGCGTCGCCGGTCCGAAACACCAGGCGCACGATCAGCCGCCGCCCCACCACCTCGCCCACCGCCGACACGAGCCGCCCGTGGCGTGTGTCCTCGCTCGCGATCGCCGCCAGCTCGTCGAAGCTCGCCGCCACCACGTCCCGCGCCGCGACCGCCGCCTCGAACCCCTCGAAGACGAGCATCGGGTGCTGGCTCAGCCCGTCCTTCACGACCCGCGCGCGCACGCCGCCCGCCGCGCGCGCCACCGCCATCCCGCGGCTGTAGCTCGCCACCATCGCCCCCTCGGTCGTGGCCAGCGGCACGTAGACCTCGTAGGTCCCCTGCGCTCCGACCACGCGCAGCGGCCCGGCCAGACCCACCGGGACCTGGGCGTAGCCGATCAGGTTCTCGACGTTCCCCGCCGCCGTTCGCGGGTCCACCGGCGCCCCGGCCAGGTGCGGCAGCGCTCCGCCCGCCGCCCGCTCGGCCAATGCCCGACGGCGCGCGATCGCCTCGCTTCCGAAGTCATCGGCGGGATCGCGCGGGACCTTCTCGAGGGGCTCGTCCATGGCGACCAGGCTACCCGCTTGGCATCCCGACCCCGAAGCCGTCACACTCGCGCCCCATGTTCCTCGAGCTCCTCTCCGGCGTCACCGGCATCTTCGTCGTGGTCTACGACGGCCAGCACGCCCTCAAGTTCACGCTCGGCCGCGCCAAGGGCGTCGTCGGCCCCGGCATCCACTTCAAGTGGCCCATCATCCAGCGCTTCCGGGTCGAAGAGACCAAGCACACGACGATGGACCTCGAGCCCCAGGTCATCCAGCTGTCGGACGACCTGGTCTACGAGGTGGACGCCAAACTCATCTACCAGATCACCAACCTGCGCAAGTCGCTGATCGAGGTGGACGAACTGGTCACCGGCATGCAGAACCGCGTGGTCGTCACGATCCAGCGCGTGATCTCGGCCCACACCCGCGCGACGATCACGGACACCGAAGCGCTGATCGGGCAGATCCTCGGCGACGACGACCTCGTGCGGATGCAGGAGCAGTGGGGCGTGCGCATCCTGCAGCTCGGCTTCTCGAACATCTCGCCCTCCCCCGCCACGCTCGAGATCACCCAGCTCGACCTCCTGGCGCGCGAACGCAATCAGCTCTACCGCGAGCTCATCGCGGGCGGCACCGGTCCCGACGTGGCCGTGGCGCTGGTGACGGGCGCGGTCGTGACGACCCACCCGACCGAGAACCCCGACGGCATGCGCGCCGAGCGCCGCGCACTCGCCGCCGCCAAGGAGACGACCGAGACCGAGTACGAGGCCTGGGAGGCCGAGCAGGCGCGCAAGCTCGCCGCGCGCCGCAAGGCCGACACGGACCCGATCGGTGACGACCAGAACCTCGACGCCGACGAGGACGACGACGAGAAGAAGAAGGACGACGAGGCCAAGTGAGAGCGGTGCGTCGCACGGGTCGCGGCACGCGGCAGGACGGCGACGCCGTGAAGGGTGACGGCCCGACCGGCGACAGCGAGACCGACGCCCTGCTGCGGCGCGTCAGCAGCTGGCTCGCGAGCGCCGGCGCGTGGATCTGGGCCGAGACCCTGCACTTCGCGCGCGAGAACCCGTTCGTAACGGCCGCCGCGGTCGCCGGTCTCGTGCGCGCCTGTGGGACGACGGTGGACTCGGGACAGACGGGCCTGTTGTTCTCGTTCGGACGCGTGAAGAAGCGCCTCGACCCGGGCTTCCACCTGATGATCCCGTTCCTCCAACGGGCGCGGATCGTGCCGACGCGTTCGCGCACGCTGGAGCTCGAGAACCAACGCATCGTCACCGAGGAAGGCCTGGTCTACGTGGTGCGCGCGAACCTCGTGTGGCGCATCGAGGACATCGAGAAGGCGCTGATCGAGGTGGACGACGTGGTCGAAGGCATGCGGCAGCTGCTGGCGATCTCGGTCCAGGAAGTGCTGCGCGGCGTCGCGCGCGACCAACTTCGGAACGTACGGGCACTGGACGGCGAGCTCGAAGCCTGCATGAGCGCGCCGCTCGAGGTCTGGGGCGTTGCGGTGGAACGCGCCGGCTTCCAGTCCATCTCGCCGTCGCGGCGCTCGATCCGCGTGACGCAACTGCGCGAGCGCGTGACGGCGCGCCACCAGGCCTACGAAGCGCTGCTCGACGCGGGCCTCGAACCGGCGGCCTGCATCGGACTGGTCGGCACGCGCCACATGCCGCGCCGCCGTGCCCTGCGCGCCAGCCGTCGCGATCGCATGGCCCGTCGCACACGCGCCGTCACGACTCTGCGCCGCCGCGTGTGGAACGAGCTCGAAGCCGCCCACACGCCCGAGGCCGTCAAGGAGAAGAAGAAGGCCGAGAAGGAGGCCCAGCGCAAGGCGTGGCTCAGCGGCGAGTCGGTGTCGCCCAGCGCTTCGGACTGAGCGGCGCGCTGGCGCCTGCGACGCTCGCGCGACCGCTACTCGCCGACGCGATGGCCGGCACGGACGGGCGACTCGACCTCACCGTCGGCCGGCGCCTCGAGCACCTCCTCGACGGCGGCGCCGTGCTCGTCACCGTGCCCCACCGCCCCGCCGTGCAGCGGGTCCGGCACCCACCCGTGCAGCAGGTACAGGGTCAGGAAACCGAGGCCGTAGCCGACCGGGATGTGCCAGCCGTGCTTGACCCAGTTGACGGTCGATCGACCGGCGGGGAAGCGCGTGCACAGGGCCACGCCGGCCGAAGAACCGAACCACAACATCGAGCCGCCGACCCCGACCGCGAAGGCCATCAGCGACCAGTCGTAGCCGCCCTGGTTGAGCGCCAGCGACGTGAGCGGGATGTTGTCGAAGACGGCCGAGATCGCGCCGATGACGAACGCCGACATCGCGGTCGGCTCGGGCAGGTTCTCGAGCGGCATCATCGACGCCGTGAAGACCAGGCAGAGCAGGAACAGCGACGTCTTCATCAGGCCGGGCACGATCGACCAGGTCGGACGCGCCAGCGGGGCCGTCAGCAGCAGCGCCGCCCAGATGGCGACCGCGAGCAGCGGCACCAGGTGCTCGTAGGGCTCGAGCGGACCCTTGCGCAGCACGTTCGCGGTCACGGCCGCGGCCAGGATCGCGGCCACGCACACGAGCCGCATCGGGAACACCGGCTCCTCGACGCGCACCTTCGTGTCGAGCGGCGAATAGCGCGACTGCACGATCGACGCCGGAATGCCGCACACCACCAGCGTGACGGCGGCACCGATGTAGGCCGGGATCATGTGTGTCGGCGGAATCCCGTCGAGCCACATCATCGTGGTCGTGGTGTCGCCCAGCACGCTGCCCGCTCCGCCCGCGTTCGAGCACACGACGATGCCCGCCAGGTACGACAGGTGCACGCGGCGTTTGAAGACCGTGGACGCCACGCCGCCGCCGATCATGGCGGCCGCGATGTTGTCGAGGAAGCCCGACAGCACGAACACGGCGACCAGCAGCATGAACGCACCCGGCGCGCCCTTCGGCAGCAGCTTCGGGATGCGCTCGGGGATGCCGGAGCGTTCGAAGTGGTCGGCGAGCAGGCCGAACCCGACCAACAACCCCAGGAGATCGCCCAGGATGATCCACTCGTGGTGCACCTGGGCGCCGAGCGAGAAGCCCTCGACCGAGAGCAGCTTGAACGCCCCCACCGCAACCATGCCGCAGGCCGCGATCGGCAGCGCCAGACGGTGCGAGAGCGTGATGCCGACGAGCGTCGCGACGAACAGCACGTACTCGAAGGGAACGCCCACGGGCGCGTTGCCGAAGTGCGCCGCGATCGCCGCGATCAGGCAGCCGATACCGGTGCCGATGCCCCAGACACCCAGGAGGTACAGAGCCGGCGAAGCGGCGCTGCGGAATCGGATTCGGCGGGCACGTTGCAGCATGGCGGCGTTTCGAGGCGGGGAGACTACCTCGCCGCGACCGACGGCCGTTAGCGCGAGGCCCGCTTCGTTTCGCACTGGCGCGAAGTCGCGAACGGCGCGGCCTGGTCCCTTCGAGCCCGAACTCGGCCGTTCGCGGGCTCTGGGTCCGCGCGCCTGAAGCAGGTGTCCCGTCCCGCTCCGGTCCGCCTCGGCTCCGGCCGCTCGCCCGCTACTCGCCCGGCTCGGTCGCGTCCGCTGCGGGCGGGTGGCCCAGGGGGGCCGGCTCGCCGTCCGCGGTCAGGAGCTCGATCTCGAACAGCTTCGGCCAGTCCTTGCCCGTCACGAACAGGCGCCGGGCCCGGGCGTCCCAGGCGATGCCGTTGAGCACGTTCGCGGGGTTGGAACTGGGCTCGGGCGCGAGGTCGATGATCCCTTCGAGGTCGATCCAGGCCATGACCCGGCCGGTCTCGACGTCGATCTTCGCGATGCGGTCGGTCATCCAGACGTTCGCGTAGAGGCACCCGTCGATCCACTCGAGCTCGTTCAGGTTCGCCACGGCGGCGCCGCGATCGCGCACGGACACGGCACTGGTCGGCTTCTGGGTCTCGGGGTCCAAGAAGATCAGGCGCGAGGTCCCGTCCGACTTGATGATCCGCGTGCCGTCGTAGGCCAGGCCCCAGCCCTCGCCGTACACGTCGAAGGTGCCGCGCTGGTCGAAGTCGTCGAGCCCCCAGCGGTAGCCGACGCCGTTCTTCCACGTCAGCTGCAAGAGCGTGTCCCCCACCAGCACGAGGCCCTCGCAGAAGACCCCGGGCACGTCGACCTTCTGCAGCACGTCGCCGGTGACCAGATCGACGCGCCGGAGGGAGGACTCGCCCACCTGGCCGGTGCTCTCGTACAGGAAGCCGTCGTGGAAGAGCAGCCCCTGGGTGAACGCGTTCGCGTCGTGCGGGAAGCTGTTGACGACGCGGTAGGTGTAGACCGGCGTGGCGTCCTTCGCGGCCGTGACCCGAGGCGGCGTGCCCCCAGCGGGCGTCCCGCCACCGTTCGGGGTACCGTTCGGCGCCGCGGGCGAGCTGCCGCCGGGACCCGGGGCGGGCGCGGGATCGGAGCCGCAACTGGCGCAGCTCGCGCACACCGCGACCGCGAGCCCGAACAGGCCGAGACGCAGCCACGAGGGCCGGATCGGAGCGACGAGGTGGTGGATCATGGCGTTCGTGGACGGCTTCGGTCGCGCGCCGCGCCCGGCAGCGAGCCCGGCTGCGAGCCTGGCGACGGGTGGCGCGCGCTGGAGCCCCAACTCGCGCTCGAGGCGGCGCGCGGACGAGTGTAGCGGCTGCCCGGAGCGATCCGTCGCGGCGCGATCCGACCCGGCGCGGCGGGCCCGATCGGAGGCGGTCGGCGTGCGTCCTTCGCCCTCGTGGTGCGAATCGCTCTCTCGGGGCACGGTCTCCCCTGGTGTCGGCAGCGTCCCGTACGGGCGCGCTCTTGCGTCAGGCCTCCTTCGAGACCCGAGAGCCCGGTCCCCATGGAAGAGGGGGCGAGTCGTCGGCGCGCCTTGCATCGCATCTCGAACGGAACGCCGAAGTGCCTCGACAGAGCGAATCACACCACTAGCTCGGGAGCGCGCCGCCGTCGCGCCCCTCGCGCAACAGACGCTTCGCGATCTTGCCCGAGCCCGTGCGCGGGAGCCCGTCCAGGATGCGGAAGCGACGCGGGCACTTGTAGGCCGCCAGGCGCGCGCGGCAGTGGCGCTCGAGGGCTTCGGCGTCCGAGCCCTCGCCGTCCCGCAGAACGACCGCCGCGCAGACGATCTCGCCCCAGACGGGATCGGGCTCGCCGTAGACCGCGGCCTCGATCACGGCGTGGTGCTCGAACAACGCGTTCTCCACCTCGGTCGTGTACACGTTCTCGCCGCCGGTCACGACCATGTCCTTCGCGCGGTCGACGATCTCGACGAAGCCGCGCGGTTCGATGCGCGCGAGGTCGCCGGTGTACAGCCAACCGCCGCGCAGCACCTGCTCGGTCAGATCGGGCCGCCGCCAGTAGCCGCGCGTGACGGTCGCGCCGCGCACGCGGATCTCGCCGACGGTCGCGTCGTCGCGGGGAACCTGGTTCCCGTCCGCGTCGACGACCTCGAGCTCGATGCCGAGGAACGGGCGGCCGGTGCGCGCGCGGTAGCGGAAGCGTTCGTCCTCGGGCAGCGCGCGTTCGATCGGCCCGAGGCGGCTGAGCGTCAGGTACGGACTGGTCTCCGTCATGCCGTAGGTCTGCACGTACTCGCAGCGGAACGCGGCTTCGACGCGGCGCACGGTCTCGGGGGCGATCGACGCGCCGCCCGACAGGACCAACCGGAAGGCCGACAGGTCTCGCGCGCCGATCGACTCGTCGGCGACCATCAGCGCCAACATCGTGGGCACGAGGTTCGTGACGGTGACGCGGCGCCGTTCGAACAGCTCGAGCGCGGCGCGCGGCTCGAAGCGCGGCAGCGCGGTGTGCACGCCGCCCGCGAACGTGATCGCGATCGTGGCCCACGCGTCGGCCAGGTGGAACATCGGCGCCACGTGACCCCACACGTCGCGATCGGTGAGTTCGAGCTCGCAGATGGCGCAGAGCGCGTGCTGGCAGACGTTGCGGTGGCTCAGCTCGACGCCCTTCGGTTCGCCGGTCGTGCCGCTCGTGCAGTACAGGTGCGCGAGGTCGTTCTCGTCGGATCGGTGCGGGGCGCCGGCCTCGACGGTCGCGCGTTCGTTGGCGTCGAGCACGCAGATGGAGTCCGCTGCGTCGCCGTGGTCCGCGAGCGCCGCGCGCACCAACTCGTCGAACGCGCCCTGGCGCACCACCGCGCGCGGCTCGCACAGCGCGAACAGGCCGGCCACTTCGCGCGGGGCAAGGCGCCAGTTGAGTGGCACGAGCACCGCGCCGCACCAGGCGACGGCGAACGTCCACTCGAGGAAGTCGAGCCCGTTCTCGGCCGCGAGCACCACCCGTTCGCCGGGCCGTACGCCGCGCTCGATCAGGGCCTGGGCCGCGCGGCGCGCACCGCTCGCGAGCTCGGCGTAGGTGCGCGTTCCCTCCGGACCGACGTAGCCGCGCGCGTCGCCGCAGCGCGCTTCGGAGCGCAGCAGGGCGTCGGCGATCGTCGGGCCGCCGCTCACGCGCGGTGATCCGTCGGCAGGGCATCCACCACGATGCGCGCGAGCCCGTCGGCCCACGTCGCGTGCGCGTTGATGCAAGGCACGAGCGCGAAGTCCTCGCCGCCCGCCTCGCGGAACGCGTGCGCGCCCTCGATGCCGATCTCCTCGACCGTCTCGAGGCAGTCCGCCACGAACGACGGACACAGCACGGCCAAGCGCTTCACGCCGCGACCGGCCAACTCCTCGATCACCTCGTCGGTGAAGGGCGGGATCCACGGATCGCGGCCGAGGCGCGACTGGAACGAGGTCTCGGTGCGCTCGGGATCGAGGCCCATGCGTTCGATCAAGGCGCGCGTCGTGGCGAAACAGTGCGCGCGGTAGCAGCTCGCGTTGGCGGGCACGATCGCGTCGCAGCACGAACGGTCCGCCAGGCAGTGCGCGCCCGTCGGATCGCTCTTCCTGACGTGCCGCTCGGGCAGGCCGTGGTAGCTGAACAGCACGAAGTCGGCGTCGAAGCCCGCCAGGTGTTCACGCGCGACCGTCGCCACCGAGTCGATGAAGGCCGGGTGGTCGTAGAAGGGCGGCACGACGACGAGCGACGGCGTGTTCCAGGCCGATCCGGCGACGCGGTAGACCTCTTCCAGAGCGGTGCCGGTCGAACTCGACGCGTACTGCGGATAGAGCGGCACCGTCACGATCGGATCGCAGCCCTCGAGCGCAGCCAACGCCCGCTCGATCGACGGCTCGCCGTAGCGCATGCCGAGCTCGACCTGCAGGCCGTCCAGACGTTCGCGCAACGCCGCGGCGAGAGCCTGCGAGTGCACGAGCAGCGGCGATCCCTCGTCGGTCCAGATCGACGCGTAGGCCTGGGCCGAGCGCTTGGAGCGCACGGTCGGGATCAGGAAGCCGCCGAGGAACGCCCTCAGCGGCGCGGCCACGTCGAGCACGCGCGGGTCGGACAGGAACTGACGCAGGTACGGCTTCACCGCCGCGCGGGTCGGCGCCTGTGGCGTGCCGAGATTCAGAAGGAGAACGCCGGGTCGCATGGGAGTCTTTCGCGGGCGGCGGGGTCAGCGGTTGCGGCGGAAACGGCCCCAGAACTCGGCCCAGTCGCGGCGCTCGAGGGTCTCCTGCACCGGCTCGTGCAGCGTGCACTCGAAACCGTCGCCGAGGGCCGCGAGCACGTGCTCGAGTTCGGTGCCCCAGGGCGGTCCACCGTTCGCGTGCGGCTTGCCACCGGGGAAGACGATGGCGACCAGTTCGCCACGCGGCGCGAGGCAGCGGTCCACCATCGTTCCCCACCGCGGCCGCTCGTCGGGGTGCAGCGCGCAGAAGAACGTGTGGTCGAAGACGAGGTCGTAGCGGCCGAAGTCGGGCGTGACCGGGGCGCCGAACGCGAGGGCGTCCTCGGCCAGGAAGCGACCGCCCAGGGACTCGAGTTCGCGCGCCGGGGCGGCTTTGGTGCCCTCCGCGAAGTCGAGCGCCGTGACCCGCCACCCGGCCCGCGCGAGGGCCAGAGCGTCGTGCCCGTAGCCGGCCCCGGGCACGAGCGCGTGGGGCTCGGTGCTGTTCGGGGCGACGCGCTCGGGGGCGAGCTCACCGGCGGCGATGCGGCGTGCGAGCTCGGGATGCGGCCCGCCCACGTCCCACGGCGTGTCGTGATCGCGGTAGCGCTGGGACCAGTCCGCGGCGCGTTTCGGAGGGTACTCGTCGTTCATGTGCGAAACTCGCGGCGCCCCGGATGGCGGGGAGCACGCAGCATGACCGACCGGGATCCGAAATCGAAGGGCGCACGGACGATCGCCGTGTGGGACGCGCGCGCGCGGGCCTACGGCGAGCTCGTGCGCCGTCAGCCGGTCTTCACCGAGCTGGCGGACCGGTTGCTCGAACGGCTCGTGCGCGCGAGCGGAGCGGTGGACGGCGCGGCCGGAGGTCTGATCGATCTGGGCGCGGGCACGGGGCTCGTCTCGGAGCGCGCGCTCGAAAGGTCGCGGCCGTGGCGAGCAGCGGACCTCGCGCTCGTGGACCCCGCGCCCGCGATGCTCGGCGTGGCGCTCGAGCGGCTCCGGCCCTTGGGAGTGGTCAAGGGGCAGCTGCACGCAGGGCGAGCGGAGGAGCTCGGCGACCTGGTCGCCGCGCGCCGTGTCGCGCCCGCCGCCTGCGTCGTGTCGAGCGCTGCCCTGCAGTTGGCGGACCTCGACGCCGCGCTCGAAGCCTGCGCCCGCGCGACACTGCCCGGTGGACACGTCGCGTTCAACCTGTGGTGGCACCGGGTCGCGGACGACGCCCAGCGCCACCAACCGGACGCGCACTGGAAACCGGCGCTCGCCCGCGCGCTGGCCGAGTTCGAAGAGCCGCCGAGCCTGGCGCGCGGACAGCGGCGCACGACCGATCACGAGCCGGTGGCGGTGGACGCGTTGGTCGCGGTGGCGCGTCGCGTCGGCTTCGACGTCGTGCACGTCGAACGCCGAGAAGCGACCACCCCGGGCGCGTTCTTCATCGACTTCGCGGCCATGGACGACGACTTCCTCGTCGAGGTGCCGCAACCGACGCGCGCCGACGTGCTGCGCCGCGCGCGCGAACTGGCGCCCGAGTGCACGGTCGGCTGGCGCGAGTTCCTGTTCGAGCGGGTCCACGACGAGAGCGCGCCGTGAACGCCGCGGTCTCAGGGGCCGCGGTGGTCGTGTTGGCTGCGGTCTGGGCCTTCGTGGTGGCGCGGGCCTGCGGAGCGTCGCAGGTCTCCGCGCGGCCGACGGCCGTTGAACTGGGCCGCCGGGCGTTCGAGCGGCTCCGCGTCTGGCGCCCGTGCCGCGCGCGACTCGGTGGAACGTCGGCGTTCGCCCTGTTGCTCGGCGTCGTCGCCCTGCGCGACCACTTCGACGCCGCGATCACCGCGGGCGTCGGCCGTGACCTGGCGCCGTGGTTCGCACGGTTCGAGGGCGGGTGGCACGGGGCGCTGCGCGAGGCACTCCCCCACTGGGTCGTCGTGGGTGCGGCGTTCGGCAGTGGCGCGTTGCCGCTCGCGCTGGCGCTGGGGACGGCCGTCGGACTCCGCTGTAGATCCTCGGAGGGCGCGAGGTGTGCTGCGGTCGACGACGCGGCGGGTGGAGGGGTGGATCGCTCCGGAAGCTCGACGCTGGACGGCACTGTGACCGAGGCGGCTGATCGCGCCGAGGCGGCGACGTCGAACGACGCGACGACTGGAGCAGCGGATCGATCCGAGCGCTCGACGATGGACGTCGCGGCGAACGAAGCGTCCGATCGCGCGGACGCGGCGACGGTCGCGGGCGCGGCGAACGGGAACGCTCGAGCGCCAGCGGAGGCGAGGTCCGGCGCGAAGCACCTCGGAGCGAGGACCGATGCACCGAACGCGCCGCCCCGAGCCGACCTCGCGGGCACGTCCTGGGTCGTCTGGTGCGCGGCCGCCGTCGTTCTTCCCGCCGCTGCGCTCGTGCCCCTGAGCGAACCGGCCGCGAGCGGACTCGTCCACGTCGCGCCCGTGGCCGATTCGCTGTGGTCGCGAGCACCGTTCGCGCTCTTCGACGCCGATCGGGACGCGCTGGTCAGCCTGCCCCTCGCCGCGCTCGGCGCCGCGGCCCTCGGTGCGCGCCGCGCGCGAGCCACGCACCTCGCCCGCCTGTTCACCGGCGCGGCGCTCGTGCTTGCGATCTGCGCCGTGGTCGCGGGCGAGAGCTGGTTCGCAACGCTGCCGTTGACCGCGCTCGCGGGTTGGCTCGCGCACCGGACGGTCTGATCGGTACGGCGTCAGGCACGCAGGTGCCACCTGGCGCCGACGGCGCTGCGATTCGCAGGGACTCAGGCGCCAGGTGGCACCTGCGTGCCTGACGCCGTACCGATCAGACCGTCCGCTGGCGCATGCGGCGCGCACGACGCAGGCTGGCCCATTCGGCGGCCTGCACGATCGACTCGATCAGGTTGTCGGGGCGCGCGATCCCCTTGCCGGCCACGTCCATCGCGGTGCCGTGGGCCGGACTTACGCGCACGAACGGCATGCCGACGAGCACGGTCATGCCGCCGTCGGGGCGCAGCAGCTTGGTCGGGATGAACGCCTGGTCGTGGTAGAGCGCGAGGATGCCGTCGAACTCGCCCTTCGAGCCACGCACGAAGATCGAGTCGGGTGACAGCGGTCCCGTGACGTCGAGTCCCTTCGCGCGCGCGGCCTCCGCGGCGGGCACGAGCACATCGCGGTCCTCGGTGCCGAGCAGTCCGTTCTCGCCGGCATGCGGATTGAGGCCCGCGAGTCCGAGGTGCGGACGCTCGAATCCGAGTTCACACAGGCCGTCGTGCAGGATCGACAGGTGCTCGAGGACGCGTTCCGTGGTGATCAGATCGAGCGCGTCGCGCAGCGGCATGTGGCGCGACAACAGCAACACGCGCAGCGGACCGCTGATCGCGAGCATCTGCATGCGCGGCGCCTTCGACCAGCGACCGAGCAACTCGGTCTGGCCCTCGACCTTCTCCCCCGCCAGGTGCAGCGCCTCCTTGCTGACCGGCGCGTTGACCATGCCGTCGAGCGCGCCCGCGAGGCACCGATCGGTCGCCGCGCGCAGGGCGGCGAGGGCCGCGGCGCCGCCGGTCGCGCTCACCTTGCCCACTTCGAGCGCGTCGTCGTCGCACGGGGTCTCGAGCCACATCGCGCCGCGCAGCGTGTTGAGCTGCAGTCCGTCGCGTCCGTCCCAGGTCGGGACGCCGTCCGGTCGCGCCGAGGCGGGGCCGATCGCGACGAGGTCGCAGTCGGCGGTCGAGCGCGGATCGTCGAGCGCGGCGCGCACGATCTCGGGGCCGATGCCGGCGGGGTCGCCGACGGTCAGGGCGAGGCGCGGGCGGGTGGAGTCGACGAACGGCATGACGGCGTCGAAGGTAGCCGACCCGGCGCGGCGATCAACCAGGAGCGCCGACGAGCGTCTCCCGCCGACCCGGTATCCGACCCGAACGCGCCCGAGCGGTGCGGGCACGCGGCCGATGCCCGAGCGGTCGCGAGTCTCCGCCGCGGCGAAACTCCCCGACGCGTGAATCGACGCCGTGTCCGCGGAGCTACGCGACTCGCGCGCTGGTGCTCCATCCGGCCTCGACGCGCCGGACTCGACCCGAAGTGGCGCGCGGGCGACGCGCGAGCGCCGCGCACACCCGCGCGAGTCTCCGCCGCTGCGAAACTCCCGGACGCGTCACTCGGGGCCGTGTACGCGGAGCGGCTCGGATCAGAACGGTACGCCGACGTGTCGCGCGACCGGTGCGGCACGCGCGCGCCGAGAGACGTCGCACACCGCGCCGGAGTCGGCGGCGCTACGCGCTCTTCGACGCGCCCTTCAGCTCGCCGTTCAACTCGTAGAGGAAGGCCAGCAGCGTGGCGACCACCTCGAACAGGTCCTCGGGGATCTGCTCGCCGATGTCGCAGGCCGCGAGCAGTGCGACCAGGTCCGCGTCCTCGACCAGCGGCACGTTGTGCTCGGCGGCCACTTCGCGAATGCGGTCGGCGGCGTGGTCCAGTCCCCCGGCCACGACCTTGGGCGCCGCGCCCGAGGCCGCGTCGTAGCGCACCGCGACCGCGCGTCGGTGCTGCGGCCGATCGCCAGCCGGGTTCGCGTCCGGAGCGTTCTTCATCCGACCGCGTCCACCCAGCCCCGCGGGCCGGCTTCGGGCGGTCGATCGGCGTCGACGCGCAGGGCTTCCGCCGGCTCGAGCGACGCGCCGAACAGCACGGCGCGGCCCGTCGTCGAGAGGCGTTCGGAGAGTTCGGCGGTCGCGGCGCGCACCCGTTCGAGCACGTCCTCGCGCGCCACGGCGATGCGCACGGCGACGCGCTCCTTCGTGAGCGCGGCGTCCACGTGCACGGGTCCGGTGCCGCTGAACTCGACGGCGATCTCGGCGCGCAGGAGTCCGCTCGCCTCGCCGTTCGCTCCCGGTGCGCCGTGCCGCCAACGCATCCAGGCGGTGGCCGCACCGTCGCCGTCGGAAAGCGGGAACGGGTACCAGGGGGCTTCACCGGCCTCGGCGCGCGCGGCGACGAGCAGCGCGTGCGTCGTCAGGTGTTCGAGCGCGCGAACGAGCACCTCGCGCACCGACTTGGGCAGGTTCTGCTCGGCGAGCGAGGCGAGCGCGGTCCGCAGATCGTCGCTCAACGCGGCGCCGTTGCCAGCGGCGAGTTCGCGCGCGCGCAGCTCGAAACGCGTGCCGCCGGTCGCGAGTCGCCGCGCGAGATCGTGGCCACCCGTCGGCGGTGCGAGCTGTTGCTGGATGCGGTGCAGCACCTCCTTCGACGCGGGATCGTGACCACCGGCGATGGCGCCGCGCGCACGCAGGAGGCGCGCCAGGCGGACCAATTGCTCGCCGGCATCGGGTGCGCGGCCGTCGCTCGGCACGAGTCGGTGCAGCAGCGGCCCCAGCCAACGCGGCGGACCGTGCTCGGTCGTCCGTACCTCGCCGAGCTGCTCGACCACGGCGGGCCGAGCGGCGCGCGCCACGACGTAGACACCACCCGGCGGCGCGGACGCGCCGTCGATGCCGACCGCGAGCTGCGTGCCCGCGAGCGACACGGTCGCGCCGCGCGTCGTGCGCTGCACCGCGTCGGCGGGAACGGCGGCTCCCTGCACGAGCAAGCTGCGCACGACGTCCACGGCGCCGGTGGAGACCTGCGTCGTCGGGCCCGGCGGAACACCTGCGCCGCCAGCGGGTGCCGAGCGAACCGCACCGTCGACGAACGCTTCGAACGGCACACCGGCCGTGCGGGCGGCGGCGCGAGCGGCAGCGGCCGAACCGCGGTCCACGGCGGCGTCCGCCACGGCGAGCAGCACCGGCGGCCGCTCGGGTTGCACGACTCCGACCTCGACGGTTCCGCCGACCACGAGCGGACGTTCGCTCTGGACGACGAGCGCGACCGGCCGATCGACGAGGCGCACGGCGTAGGCCTTCTGGCCCAGATCGGCGAGGACGCGGACGCGCGTCTCGACGCCGGCCGCGGGACCGGCCACGGCGCGCTCCACGGAGCCGGATCCGCCCTGTCCGGAGGGCGGAAGCTCGCCGCGCGTGCGGCTGACGTGGCGCAAGGGTTCCACGCCCGTGGTGTCGGACGGAAGGGCCGCGCCTTGAGCGGCGGACCGGTGTGCTGCCTCCACGGGGTCGGCGAGCGGCGCCCGCGGGAACGGACGCGACCCCGGGAGCCCGCGGGCGGTGAGAGCCCCAGATGGGCGCGACTCCAGCCGGACGCACCCGCTCCCGCACGGCAGGCGCACGGCTCACCGGGCGAGCCGTGCGTCCGGTCGGCGGCCTGACCGTCGGCGGCTTGACCGTCAGCGGCTCGACCGTCGGGAGGTGGTCGGGCGGCGACCCGGCACCCGAGGGAACGGCGCCGGCACGACGGAGCGCTCGGCCCGAGCGCCACACGGGCGCGGACCTCGATCGGAGTTCGGTCGACGACGCGTGGCGCGCACGGCTCGTCGATCGCCGCCTCCGGTCGGCGGCTCGACCGTCAGGACGTGGTCGGGCGGCGACCCGGCGCCCGAGGGAACGGCGCCGGCACGACGGAGCGCTCGGCCCGCCCGCCACACGGGCGCGGACCTCGATCGGAGTGCGGTCGACGACGCGTGGCGCGCGCGGCTCGTCGATCGCCGCCTCCGGTCGGCGGCCAGAAAGTCAGGACGTGGTCGGGCGGCGACCCGGCACCCGAGAGAACGGAGACGGCACGACGGAGCCCTCGACCCGCCCGCCGCACGGACGCGGACCTCGATCGGAGTTGGGTGGACGACACGTGGGGCGCACGGCTCGTCGATCGCCGCGTCCGGTCGGCAGCCGGACCGTTGGCGGCTGGACCGTCGGCGGCTCGACCGTCAGGACGTGGTCGGGCGGCGACCCGGCGCCCGAAGGAACGGCGCCGGCACGACGGAGCGCTCGGCCCAGCCGCCACGCGGACGGAGTCCGGCGCTCGCGGGTCGGGCTGCGCACGCGGGAACGCGCGTGAACCCCGGCCGCCCCGAGCCGAACGGGCTCCCCGAAATGCAACGAGGGCGCGGACCCGTCACGGATCCGTGCCCTCGTCGCGTTCGGCCGCTGGCCGGCTCGGCGCCGGGCTCAGCGCAGCTGTTCCCAGTACTCGTCGGGCATGTCGTTGGCGATCTTCAGCGCGCCGTTCGAGCCGCCGTACATGGGCTCCTCGGTGCGGATGACCTTGCCGCTGCCCAGGCGCTCGACCATCTCGCGCTCGATGGCGGTGTCGAGGCCCTTGATCTGGCTACCGCCGCCCGCGAGCAGGACGCGCTTCTTCAGCTTGTCCTGGAACTCCGGGTCGAAGGTCGCGATCAGCTGCTGCAGACCGCTGACGATCGGCGGAACGATCGCGGCGCAGGCCTCCTTGATCTCTTCCTTGATGTCGAACTGGGTCGGCTTACCGGCGACCGGCATGGTGACGACGCACGGGTCCATGTTGTCGTTGATGGAGCCGAAGCGCTCCTTCATCGTCTTGACCATCTGGCGTGTGACCTGGGCCTCGGGGTAGCGCTCGCCGATGAGGCGCTCGAGGTTGTCGTCCACGAAGTCACCGGCGGTGGTCATCGTGACCTGGTCGGCGTCCTCGGGCATCGTTCCGTGCATCCGGCACAGGTCGACGGTACCGGCACCGATGTCGATGACGAGCACGTCGTCGAGCATGTCGAGGCCGTAGGCGACCGAGAACGGCTCGGAGCACAGCATCGCGGAATCGACGCACTCCTTCGCGGCCTCGAGGATCGCTTCCTTGTTGTTGATCGACGCCTGCGCCGGCACACCGATCACGGCGTAGACCAGTTCGTCGGCACGCGGGCGCGCCTGGCGGACGATCTCGGCGATCAGGTCGCGGGCGGCGCGCATGTTCGCCTCGGCCTCGATCTGGTTCGACTTGCCGCTCTCGAGCGAGGACTTGATGACGCCCTCGGCGAGCGGACGGTACAGGTTGAGCGAGAGGCGCTTCTCGAGCGCTTCGTCGCCGAACAGCACGTCCTTCTTCAGGAGCTTGCGGGCGACGACGTCCTTCGGGTAACCGACGAACGACGGAACGGTCACGCGCACGCCGTTGCTGGCCGAGACGGATGTCCGGGACGTGCCGAGGTCGATCCCGAGATAGAGGACCCCGGTCTCCGGGGACGGCTGGGCGGGCAAAGGCATCTGGCTGGCTTCCATGGGTGGTTCGTGAACGTTTGGAGTGTTCGTTTCGGTCGGTCGGGTGGGAACCGCTCGGGGCCCACGGTGAGGTGGCTCAGTTGCCGCCCTCGGAACTTTCGGTCAGGGCCTGCTTCAGAGCCAAGTTGGCCTGGAAGATGTCGCCCATCATGTGCTTGCGCTTCTCGTCGTCCTTCCCCTGGCCGATACCGCCGAAGATCTTGCCGAGGGACGCGACGCCGTCGTCGCGGCTGCCGCCCTCCTCGATCAAGCTGGCGACGACCTGCTGGTAGCGTTCGAGCTCGCCGGCGAGCTTCTGCACGCGGCGCTCGAGGAGCTTGACCTGGTCGGAGTTCTCGCCGCTCGGTCGGGACTGGGCGTCCTCCATGCGTGCGACGGCTTGGGCGTGTTCGCCGAGGACGTGGCGCACGGCGGCCAAGAGGTCCTCGGGATCGAGGCCCGCGGTGGCGTCGACAGGTGCGGGAGCGACGGCCGCCGGAGCGGGCGCGGCTTCGGGAGCGGGCGTCGGCGCGGCGGCCGGTGCTTCCTCGAACTTCGCGAAGGCGCCCTCGACGTAGCGATCGCCACCGGAGCCGAGCGCGGCGCCGAGCGCACCTTGGGCCGCCCCGAGCAGGCGCTTGAAACCGTTGAGTTCCGAGCCCGGCGCCCAGGTGAGGCCGACGCTGAGCGTGACGCGCAGCTGGCGGTCACCGCTCGTGAACTCGAGCTTGCGGACACCGACCAGGAGGCGCCGGACCACGTCGACGACGCCGTCACGCGACGTGCTCGGGATCACGGCCAGGAGCCGATCGCCCATGAGCGTCCCGATGAAGTCGCTCGTACGCAGGTCGCGGCGCAGGAAGCGCTCGACGGCTCCGTAGATCTCGTCGTGGGCGGACGAGCCGTGAAGATCCGTGAGAGCCTCGAGTCGGTCCACCGCGATCAACACGCAACACAGCGAGTAGTCGTAGCGGCGGGCACGATCGACCTCGGCCTCGAGCAGGCGCTCGAGCTCCGCGGCGTTGAAGAGGCTCCCCGGGGGCGTCTTGATGGGGATCTGGTCCAGTTCGGACATGTCGCTGGATCGCAGGCACCTTGGGTGCGCCTGCGCGCTGGCCCTATCGGACGGTCGCGCGGAGCCCCTTGACGGGTTCGCTCGATTCACTCGAATCGGCGCGCCGGCACTGCGGGCGAAGAGGATACGGACCCCGACCCCGGACCGCTCGAGGCCCCTGTTGAACCCGCGGTGCGCCCCGAGGGTTCCACCAGGAGACCGGGAACGGGGCCGGGGCTCAGGAGCGGGAGAGGGTCCGCGCCAGTGACTCTCGCCAGTGGTCGAGACGCCTGGCGCGTTCGGTGTCGTCGAGACGCGGCTCGAACACCTCGAGCGCGGGCCGCGGGACCTGGTCGGCGCGCCCCCAGAGTCCCGCTCCGAGGCCCGCGAGCACCGCCGCGCCCCGTGCGGTGGCCTCCACCTCGGCGGGCCGCAGGATCCGCGCGCCGCAGAAGTCTGCCTGCATCTGCATCAAGAGGTCGTTCGCCGCGGCGCCGCCGTCGACGACCAACTCGTCGACCTCGAGGCCCCCTTCGGTGCGCGCCAGCTCGATCAGCTCGGCGTTCTGCATGGCGATCGCTTCGAGCGCGGCGCGGACCACGTGGGCCCGAGTCGTCCCACGCGTCAGTCCGAGCAGCGCGCCGCGCGCACCCGCGTCCCAGTAGGGTGCGCCGAGTCCCGTGAAACCGGGCGCCAGCACGACTCCCCCACTGTCCGGGACGCTGGCGGCGAGCGCTTCGGTCTCGCTCGCGTCCGCGATGATCCCGAGCCCGTCGCGCAGCCACTGCACGAGGGCACCGCCCATGAACAGAGCCCCTTCGAGCGCGTAGGAGACGTCGCCCACGGCATCGCTGGCGAGCGTGGTGAGGAAGCCCTGGACCGCGACGGGGCGCTGTTCACCGCACTGCACGAGCAGGAAGCAGCCCGTGCCGAACGTCAGCTTGGTGGCGCCGAACGCGACGGCTCCCTGGCCGAGCAACGCGGACTGTTGATCGCCGATCGTGCCGAGGATCGGGAGCGCGACACCACACCGCGCGGGATCGGTGCGGCCGAAGTCGCTGCGCGGCGGCAGGACTTCGGGCAACCAACCGGGATCCACACCGAGCCACGCGCACAGATCCGGATCGAAGCCGCGCGCGTCGATGTCGAAGAGCAAGGTACGGCTCGCGTTGGTCGCGTCCGTCCGCCAGCGCCGTGCACCCGTCAGGTGTTCGACGATCAGCGTGTCGACCGTGGCGAAGACCACTTCGCCGCGTTCGGCCCGCGCGCGCAGCCCTTCGTGCTCGCGCAGCATCCAGTGGATCTTGGTGCCGCTGAAGTACGGATCGATGACGAGCCCGGTGCGCTCGCGCACGAGGTCGCCGCGCCCCTCGGCCCGCCAACGCGCACATTCGGGCGCGGTGCGCTTGTCCTGCCACACGATCCCGGGCGCGAGCGCGCGTCCACTGCTGCGCTCGCAGGCGAAGACCGTCTCGCGTTGGTTCGTGATCCCGATCGCGACGGCGTCCTTGGCGAGCGGGTCGGACACCACCTCGGCGAGAGTGCGGTCGACCGCGGCGAGTAGTTCCTCGGCGTGGTGCTCGACGCGCCCCGGTGACGGGAAGTGCTGCGCGAACTCGGCGTAGGCCCGCACGCGGACGTTCAGCTCGGCGTCGAGGTACAGGCAGGTCACACCGGTCGTACCGGCGTCGATGGCGATGATGCCGCTCATGCCCAGGGATCTTAGGGCGACGCGCTGGGCGTCCGATACGCGAAGGACGCCGCTCGACCGGGGTCGAGAGGCGTCCTTGTTCGCGTTCGGCCGCGAGAGGACCGGACGGCTCGGGCGGTCGTGCCGATCAGGGAACCGACTGGACGGCGACGAGCGCGCCACCGACGCGATCGAGCTCGAGCGCCGAGTAGAACCCATCGGGACGGACGAGGATGAGGAGCACGGTCCCCTGCTCGAAGGCCAGCTTCCACTGGGCCGAGTCCACCGGCAGTCCGATCGGGGACGAACCGACCGACACGCTGCCGGACGCGGAGGCGCTGCCGAGGAAGTAGAGCAGCTTCGAACCGGCGAAGGCCGGACCCGGGTTCCATTGAATGGTCTTGCCGCGCCCGCCGACGAGCGTCGTGTCGAACGCCATGCTCACGTCGCCGAAGACTCGGACGCGCGCGTTCGCCGCTTCGCTGCCGGGTCCGATGAAGGCATAGCCATTGCCATCGGCCGACGGCACCGCGTCGAAGACCTGGGTGAACGGCACCTCCATCTCGAGCGACGGCAGCAGTTGCAGACCGTTCTCGGACTCGGTCGCGCCGGGGACCTCCATCGTGTCGGCCGGGGTCAGGTAGCTCGGGAGCGAGCCGATCGACTCGCCCGACATCATCATCGGCGTTCCACCCGTCCACTGGGAGAACCAGTCCGGGAGGCCCGAGGTGATGGCTGCCGCGGCCGGAAGACCGAGCAGTGCAAGGGCAAGTCCGATCACGATGGACTTCGCCGGGCGCCGCGACGGGCGCGCGTTCGAAGGCGTGAGGAAGCGAGTGAAGGAGAGCATCGCAGGGTGTGGGACAGGAGCGCTCAGACGCTCGCGGTGTCACCGTCGGTGGTGGATCGGAAGAGTTCCGGGCAGCGGGCGACGAGCGCCTCGGCGAAACCGGGTTGTGATTCGACCTCGTTGCGCAGTCCGGGCGAAGCGGCCAGGAAGCCTGCGAGGTCGGACGCGCGATCGGGGTGGCGATCGAGCATCGTCCGGAACGAATCGATCGCGCGTTCGGGAGCCCCCAGGTGCGCGTAGCACAGGGCGCTGTTGAAGCGCGCGAAGAAGAACTCGGGCATGTTGTCGGCGAGTCCGCTGATGCCGACCCAGCGGAACCACGTCAGCGCGGTCCGGTGGTCCTCTTCCTCTTCGTGGATCTTGCCGATCATCACGGCGGCGTGGCCGCGGCAGGCCGGGTCGACGCCGTTGCGGAACACGTCCTCGAACATGCGGCTCGCCTTCACCTTGCGCCCCTCGTTCATCTCGAGGAAGGCCAGGTACAGGAGTGCCGGTTCGTAGTCGTCCTCGAGTTCCAGGCACTCGCGGAGCAACTTGCGCGCCTTCTCGATCGGACGCTCGATGCGCTCGAGGCTGCCGTTGAACAGGTGCCGCTTGCTGTGCCAGTCGAGGCCACCGCGTCCGCTGGCCGTCATGCCGTCGACGAGTCCGCGCGCGTGGGCCCGCGTGGGCTCGACGGCGACGGCCTTCTCGAAGACGCGGGTGCGGAAGTCGGGGTCGGTCGCGTTGAGCGCGTAGGCCTTGCCGAGCTGGTAGAAGATCGAGGCCAGGCGGTGGACCGCTTCGCGAGCGGCGAAGCCCTCACCCAACTCGACTCCGGTCAGGTGCCGGAGCAGGGCGTCGGGGTCGGCCAACTCGCGGTGGGCGCGGACCTGGGCGCGGGCGTGGTCGAAGAACTCGCGGCAGGACGGGCTCGACTCCAGTCGGGCCAGCGCGCCAGCGGCGGCGACTTCGTCGAGTTCGCCGTCGACCAGGCTCGAGAGCTCGACCTGCAGGGCCTCGCACTCGCCGGTCAGGGCCTCGCCGGATCGTGAGTCGCGGCGGTTCTCGTTCTCGTGATCAGTTGCCATGGGTGCCTCCATCGATCGCGACGGACGGGGTACTGCGGATCTTCGACGCCGCCACGCGCGGTGACGCCACGACGCTCGCAGTCGTCGTCTCGCCCGGAGCACGCAGGTCCGGCGGCAAGCCGTCGAACACGCGACGCATGGAGCGGTAGATCTTTCGCCGGGCGCGGAAGATCACCATCTTCAGGTTCTCGAGCTTGATGCCGAGATCGGCGGCCGCCTCGCGGTAGCTCGCGCCCTCGACCTCGACCATGTGCAGCGCTCGCTTCTCACGCTCGGAGAGGCGCTCGTAGAACGTCAGGTAGAGGTGGAGGTAGATGACGTAGACGCGCTGGCACTCCGCTTCGCTCTCGCTGTCGATCACGCCGCCGAGGGGGCCACGCGAACCCGTCTCGGGGTGTTCGGACAGGTCTTCGAAAGGCACCTCCGCGCGACCGGATCGGCTGAGCGACCGCAGGTGCTTCAGCACCGTGTTGCGCACGATGGTCGCCGTCCAGACTCGGAAGGCGTCCTCGCGCGTGCAGTCGAACCGCCGCGGGTAGCGGTAGATGTTGAAGAAGACTTCCTGGAGCAGGTCGCTGGGGTCGGCTCGACTCTGGTAGCGACGGAGCCGCTGCGCGACGTGCTGCAGCAGGTGACCGGCGTTGAGCTCGTAGAGCAGGCCGAAGCAG
This sequence comes from Rohdeia mirabilis, assembly GCA_007750655.1. Taxonomy (GTDB): domain Bacteria; phylum Planctomycetota; class UBA1135; order UBA1135; genus Rohdeia; species Rohdeia mirabilis. Next base: position 1,091,657 of record CP036290.1, on the reverse strand, counting down.
GAGCGCGCCGTGTGCAGGCGGAACAGCTCCATCAGCTGTGTCGAGAGCGCATCCCGGGTGTTCTCCGGAGTGCGCTCCTCGTCTTCCAGGATGGCGATGAGCGAAGGCAGACAGGCGTCGCCGACCTCGGCCGCGACCTCGGCGAGCTTTTCTCGCCAAACGTCGCGGTCCTCGCCCCGAAAGGGCGTGGTCAGTGGTTCCAGGGGACGCTGGTCCTGCTTCAAGCGGTCGTTCTCCGGGCAGGGCACCCTGACGGGGCCAGGAGCGGTGGGCAGGCGGGAAGGGCGCCGGTGGGACCCACGAGACGGTCATCTCGGTGAGGCCTGGGGTCGGCGCAGTCCCAAGGCGGCGGGGGCCGCGGGCACCGGGATGGGACCCCGGGGCCGGACACGCGAAGTCTACCGGGCCTTTGCGAGGGGGTAACCGCTGCCATGCACGGGGCGCTCGCATCCCCGCTCCTGGGGCCCAGGGGCCCGATTCGGGCCCAGCGCGAGCTCGAGAATTCGCTCGCGTCGCCCCCGGGGCGCCGCGGGCGTCGGTTCACCGCGACGGACGCGGGCCGAGCGCGTCGCTCGACGCAGCCAGCGGCGGCCCCGTTCGCTCGGCCCGAGCCGAGCCCGCCGTCACTCGACGGTGAAGCGCTCCGGGTCGATCTCGGCGTTCACGAGGTAGTCCGAGAACTCCCAGCGCATCAGCGGCTCGCTCTGGCGGTTGCGGAAGAGGAGCGTGCTGGGCAGCTGGAGCCCTTCGTAGGGGGCGTACCCGCTGATCTCGAGCTTGCTGGTGAGCCGCTGGGAGTTCGCGTCGTACAGGTCGTAGCGGTCGACCAGGTGCGTGGTCGGGTTCAGGTACAGCCGGTACAGCTTGTCCGAGTTGATGCCCCCGAAGAACTGGGCCACCACGGTCTCGTACTCCACGCCGCCGCGGCGCGCGGGTCCGTCGTAGGCCCCGCGCAACTGGCGCGTTCCGAGGCCGATCAGAATGTCGAACTGACCTGCGAGCGTGGTGATGTCGGCGATGATCGAATCACGCGATTCGGCGACCACGGTGCGCTTCTGCCCGTCGAGCAGGAGGTAGACCTCGGTGACCGCCTCGGTGATGGTGACGATCTTCGTGGTGGTGTGTTCGCGGCCGTTCACCTCGACGTCCTCGTCCATGCGCAGGCTGCGGTCGGCGCCCGAGAACGAGGACTGGAAGTGGATCGGGGCCTTGCGGACCTCCTCGTACTGGACGGGCTCGTCGCTCCCGGGGGCCTGGGGCAGAGGGCGCAGCTCGACCGGGGTCACCGTGAACTGGAGGCTCGTGAACTTCTCGAGGGCCTCGGCGCCTCCGTGGGCTTCCAGCAGGGCCTCCCCGAGGAGATCGGCCTTGGACTTGGAGCTGATGTCCTGGACCGAGGGCTTCTTGACGGGTGCGTCGTCCTTGGGTGCCGGCGCCGGCTCCTGGCGGGCCGAGCTCACCCCCGTCGCGGGCGCTCCGAACGCCGCGCCGAGCGCCGCTGCCCACCCGCCGCAGGAGGTCGAGGACCCCTCGAGCGCGGACCAGGGGCTGGCGGTGGCCACGGGAAGCAGGGCGAGGAGAGCGAGCGGGAGAGTCGGGATGAGTCGCATGGGAGGAATGGAGTGCGCGGGCGTTCGACCCGTCATTCTATGTCGTCGGCGGCGCCGGTTCGGTTCCCAACGAGAATCGTCGGTTCCGGGCGGCGACCGCCCGATCTCGGCCGGACGTTCCAGCATCCGGCGCGCGAGGACCCCTTCGGTGAACAACGATCGAACCACCCAGGCGTTGGTCGAGGCGGCGCTCGAGCTGGGCTTCGACCTGGCCGGCGTCGCCCCGCTCGCCCCGCCTCCCGACGCCCAGCGCTTCCGCGACTGGCTCGCCGCGGGGAACCACGGGCACATGGACTGGCTCGAACGCCAGGCCGACCGGATCGCCGATCCCCGCCGCGTCCTGCCCGAGGGCACCGCCATCCTCGTGGTGGGGCTGGGGCACGCCCGGGCCCCCGGGACCCTGGCCGACGGAGGGCGCGTGGCGCGCTACGCCCTGGGACGTGACTACCACAACGTGGTGGGCAAGAAGCTGCGCCGGCTCGCGCGTCGCCTCCGCGGCAGCCTCGGGGTGGGCCGCGTGCGCTCGATCGTGGACGCGGGGCCGGTGCTCGAGCGCTCCCACGGCGCCGTGGCCGGCCTGGGCTTCCCGTCGAAGGCCGCCAACCTCCTCCATCGTCGGTTCGGACCCTGGTTCTTCCTCGGCGAGCTCCTGGTGGAGATCGAGGGCTACGAACCCGAGCCGGCCGCGCCGGCCCTCGGCTCGTGCGGTACCTGCACCGCGTGCATCGACGCCTGCCCCACCGCCGCCATCACGGCCCCGGGCCAGGTCGACGCCCGGCGCTGCATCAGCTACCACACGATCGAGAGCCCCGAACTGGCGCCGCGCGACCTGCGGGTGGACATGGGTCGGTGGGCGTTCGGCTGCGACGTGTGCTCGGAGGTCTGCCCCTTCGGCCATCGCGCCCCCGACGGTGCCGCCACCTTCGGCGAGCACCCGGGGCTGGCGGGGGCGCGACTCGCGGACTGGCTCGAACTGGACGAAGAGCAGGCGCGGGCGCAGTTCGAGGGCTCGCCCCTGCGCCGTCCCGGGGCTGCGGGACTGGCCCGCAACGCCGCCATCGCCCTGGGCAACGGCCCCGACGAGGCGGGTCGGGAGGCGCTCCTGCGCGCACTCGAGCGGCACCCGGCCCCGATGGTCCGCGAGGCGGCCGCCTGGGCCCTGGCCCACGGGCACGGCGCGGACCACGGCGTGCGGGCCGCCCTGGAGCGGGCCCTGGCGCGGGAGAGCGACCCGGCGCAGCGGGCGGGGCTGGAGGCCGACCTGGACGGCGCGGACTGACCCGCGCCGCCCGAACGTCGCGCGGATTCGACATCGGGAGGCACCTTTCGGGCCCCGCGGGGGAGGTGGGGCCGCACGGGGGGGGCCAGGCGGCAAATTCGGTCCAAGCAACCCCCAAAGAGGCATCGACTTAGGCAGTTGTCGAACCAATTCGACACACGATGTCCATTCCCTTCGACGTAGGAAGCCGCTGGAAGGAGCTGTGTCGCGCGCTGTCGAGATCTCTCGACGACCGAGCGCAATCGACCGACACCACGAGGTTTGCAGCGTGCCGAGCTGCCCTCCGCCCCCCCCCTCGCACCGCCCTACGCCCCCTGGAGCCGTCCTCGGCCCCCCGCGGGTGTCGATCCAGATCGACAGGCGGTCCGAGCCGACGCGGCGCCCGCTCGGCCCGACAGGCTCACTCAAGCCCTGCACCTCCAGTCACTTCGGACGCTTCGGAGAGGCCGTGAACCCCACTTGGCCCCCCCGTTGCTCCCTACCCAGTGCCGCCGGAACGACCGCCGGCGACGAACCGAGACCGAGACCAGAGGGGACGAGAACGTGGAAAAGACCGACTACTACAACGACCTGAAGTGGTGCGACTGCTGTGGCGACTACCAGCGCTACCTCAAGAGCCTCGACCACTCCTACTGCGTCGATTGCGGCTCCATCGTCCGCCTGTTCAACGAGGGCGATTGGGAGGCCTTCAACGAGCAGATGCGCTCCTCCAAGCCCAAAGGTGGGAGGCCGCGCAAGAAGCGCTCGGCCGAGAGCGCCTGAGACTCGGGTTCCCGCCGGAACCAGTCGAAGATCACCCCTGGAGGGACCCACGGCACGGTGGATCCCTCTGGATTGAAGGTCGGGGTCGAACCCGATCACGCGGGGCCCGGGATCCCTCCCGGGCCCCGCACCCATTCCAGGCCCGGTTCAGACCTCGCCGCGCGGCTCGGCCGCCGGACCGAGTTCCGGTTCGAGCGGGCGCGGAGCCCCGGCCAGCATCTCGGGCACGACGCGCCCGGACACGTCGGTGAGCCGGAAGTCGCGGCCCTGGTGACGCCGGGTCAGCTTCAGGTGGTCGATGCCCAGGCAGTGCAGGAGCGTGGCCTGGATGTCGTGGACGTGGACCGGGAAGTCCACCGTGTCCCAGCCCCAGTCGTCCGTGGTGCCCAGCGTCGCACCGCGCGCCATGCCGCCCCCGGCCAGCCACATGGAGCCGACGCGGTTGTTGTGGTCCCGGCCGTAGCTCTCGCGGGTCAGACGCCCTTCGCAGTAGGGCGTGCGGCCGAACTCGCCGGCGAAGACGACGATCGTGTCGTCGAGCAACCCGCTGTTCTTCAGGTCGGTGAGCAGCGCCCCGATCGGCTTGTCCGTGACCTCGCACTTCTCCTTCAGGCTCTTCGGCAGGCCGCCGTGGTGGTCCCAACCGCGGTCGCAGAGTTGGACGAAGCGCACGCCGCGCTCGAGCAGGCGCCGCGCCATGAGGCAGTTGTTGGCGAAGCTCGGCTTCTGCGGGTTCGCGCCGTAGCGCTCGATCGTGTCCTCGGACTCGGTGGAGAGGTCGGTCAGCTCCGGCACCGACAGCTGCATCTTCGCGGCCATCTCGTAGGTGTTGATGCGCGTGTGCACGTCCGGGTCGCCGGTGCGTTCGGCCTCGAGCTCGTTGAGGCGTTCGAGACCCTCGAGCAGGCCCTTGCGGTGCTCGCGCTCGACGCCGTCGGGGTTCGACAGGTAGAGCACCGCGTCGCCCGAGCTGCGGAACGGCACGCCCTGGTAGCGCCCGGGCAGGAAGCCGCTCCCCCACAGGCGCGAGTGCAGCCCCTGGTCGTCGCGCGAACTGCCCGAGACGAGCACCGTGAACTCGGGCAGGTTCTCGCACTCCGAACCCAGCGCGTAGGTGACCCACGAACCCATCGAAGGGCGTCCGAGCAACTGCGACCCGGTGAAGAAGAACGTCGTGGCGGTCTCGTGGATGACCGTGTCCGTCTGCATCGAACGCACGAGCGTCAGGTCGTCCGCGTGCTGGGCGAGGCCGGGCACGAGTTCGGAAAGCTCCATGCCGCACTCGCCGTGACGGGCGAACTCGAAGGGCGAGCCCACGATCGGGAGCGCGCCCTGGAGCACCGTCACCTCGGTGATGCGCTTGCCCTGACGCACCGAGTCGGGCAACTGCTCGCCGCGGCGCTCGTTGAGCAGCGGCTTGTTGTCGAACAGCTCGAACTGGCTCGGGCCGCCGGACATGAACAGGACCAGCACGCGCTTGGCCGTGGCCGGGTGGTGCTGGATGGCGAGCGCGTCGTCCACGCTGGCGAACGCGGTGCGGCCCAGGAGCGATCCGAGGCCGAGACTGCCGGCCCCCATCAGCGAGGACCGGATGAACGCACGGCGATTCGGTTGGAAGGGATTCATGGCGTGCGTGGGCTCAGCGTTTGTGGATCGTGGAATCGAGATTGAGCAGGACCGTTCCGAGAGCCGTCCAGGTCGCGAGCTCGATCGGCTCGAGACTCTCGTCCGGATCCTTCGAGCCGATCTTGATCAGCTTCTTCGCAGCCTTCTCGTCCGCCGTGTAGACCGCCAGCTGGTCGGCGTGGATCTGCAGCAGGATCGTGAGCTCCTCGTCCGTCGGCATGCGCGACGTGCACAGCCGGAAACCGAAGGCCAGACGCCCGGCCGTGCTCGTTCCGCCGTCGAGGATCATCCGCTGTCCGAGGAAGCGCGCGGCCTCGACGTAGACCGGATCGTTCAGGAGAACGAGCGACTGCAACGGCGTGGTCGTCTCGGAGCGTTCGACCGCGCAGGTCAGTCGGGCGGGCGCGTCGAACGCCTCGAACGACGGATAGAGCGTCGCGCGCTTCCAGTAGACGTAGATGCCGCGGCGGTAGAGCGCGTCGCCCTTGTCGGGCTTGTAGCTCTGGAACATCGACTGAGCGCGCCACAGGCCCTTCGGTTGGACCGGTTTGACGCTCTCGCCGCCGATCTCGCTGACGAGCAGGCCACTGACGCTGAGCGCGTTGTCGCGAATCATCTCGGCCGACAGGCGCCCGCGCGGTGCGCGCGCGAGGAGCACGTTGTCCGGGTCGCGTTCCAGGTGCCGGGCGGTGATGCGCGACGACTGCTGGTAGGTGGCCGACGTGACGATCGTGCGGTGCAGCGCCTTCACGTCCCAACCGCTCTCGACGAACTCGGCCGCGAGCCAATCGAGCAGGCGCGGGTGGCTCGGCAGTGCGCCGCGCACGCCGAAGTCCCCGGGCGTCGAGACGAGCGGGCGTCCGAAGTGTTGTTGCCACGCTCGGTTCACCGCGACGCGCGCGGTCAGCGGATGCTCGCCGGAGACCAGCCAACGGGCCAGACCGAGGCGATCCTCGGGCGCGCCTTCGGGCAACGGCGGCAGAACGGCAGGAACGCCGGCGGTGACGAGTGCGCCCTTGCGGTCGTACTCGCCGCGCAGGAGGACGTGCGTCTCGCGCGGCGTCTCGCGCTCGCGCATGACCATGACGGACGGCAGCTGCCGCTCCATCGCGGAGACCTCGCGGCGAGCGAGTTGCAGCTCCTCGTAGAGCTCGCGGCCTTCGTCGGAGACGTGGCGGCGGAACCACTCGCGGACCCAACCGCGACGGGCGCGGGCCGGCGACTCGGAACTCTCACCGCCGCCGAAGAACGAGAACTCGTCGTCCTCCTCCTGCGGAGCCTCGTCCACGGGCTCGGCGGCGATCGACGCGCTATCGGCCTCCGCCGTGAGGATCGCGCGTTCGACCTCGTACGGCGCCACGTCGCTGCCCATGGCCTGGAACTGCAGCGTCGCGCGGGCGCCGGTGCGCCCCGTGACGAGCTTGACGACCAGCTCGTGCTCGCCGGCGGTGAGCGCGAAGCGGAACGTCTCGTACTCGGTCAGATCGCCGCGGTCGAACTGGAACGCGCCATCGTCCTCTTCGGCTTCGCCGTCGTCCTCGTCGCCCGATTTCTCGTCGCCCGACTTCTCGGAGGCGTCGCCCGCCTCCTCGGCCACCTCGGGGGCGCGCTCGAAGATCTGCTCGCCGTCGAGCCAGATCGTCATCGCGTCCGCGCCGGTGAAGCGCAGAGCGACCTCGCGATCCACCGTGGGCGCGAACGTGCGGTGCAGGTAGTACGCGCTGTAGCGGCCCGAGAGTCGGATGCTGCCGTCCGTGCGCCAGTCGCGCTTCTCCTCCCAGCCGAGCTTGTCCTCGTCCTGCCCCCGTCCGCGTCGCGAGCTGGTGCCGCTGTCGTCGGAGGACGGCTCGGGCTTCGGGTCGGGCTTCTCTTCGGTCGCGGCCGCGGGCTTCGCGTCGGGCTCGTCGCCCGAGGGCTTCGAGATCGGCGCGGCGTCGCCGGTCGCATCAGGCGTCGGCGCTTCCGCGGGAGCCATCGCGGACTCGCGAGCGGGCGCCGCAGAACGGTCGCGCGTCGCGCTCCGGGCCTTCTTCGCCGCGGCCAGCTGCATCGCGAACGCGAGGCCCGACCCGGCGACCGGGGTGTCGCGGTCGGCGGCGACCGAGCGCGCTCCTTCGAGCGTGTCGGCGACCGTCACGTTCGCCTCCGCCGTGGCCAGGTCGCGGGTCCTCGTCGCCGCGCTCACCGCCTCCTCGCGGAGGAAGTCCGTGTCGCGGATCAAGTGCTCGAGGATGTCCTCGTCGACGGTGCTCCCGTCGAGCACCACGCCGTCCGACCGGACGTCTTCGAACACGATGCCCGAGGCCTCGACACTCGGGCCCTGCACGACCTCGTGGCGTTCGGCGTCGACGTTCCGTCCGTCCGAAGCAGCGTCCGAGGAGCGTTCGGCCTCGGACGGCGCGGCTTCGCGAGGTGCCGCGTCGCTCGCGGGCACAGCCCCTGCGGCTTCGGCCTCGGCCGCCGCCTCGGCTGCTTCTTCGGCCGCCTTCTCGGCCGCCTTCTTCGCCTCGCGCTCCTCCTTCTGGAGCGCCTTCACGTCGATCGGGTCGTAGCGCTCCTCGAAATCGAACCCGTCCTCGGACGCGATGCGTTCCTGCGGCGGGTAGACGGTCGTGTGCGCGTTCGAAGCACTCGTGGCCGCGAACGGTCCGACCGCACGCCAGACGCTCGGGCGCAGCGGGACGCGCCGCTCGAGAACGCGCTCGTCGGCGGTGAACGAGAGGCGGAAGCGGCCGAGGGTCTGGTTGTACGAGCGCGACGCGGACTGGTCGACGCGGAAGCGAATCACGTCCGGGTCCTTCAGCTCGAGCGGCTCCTCGAGGACGAACACGCCGTCCTGGACCTCGCCCGCGAACGATTTCGGCACCGACCAACCGTTGCGGTCACTGCCGTCGACGGCGCCGTCCGCCGAAGAACGCGATCCACCGACCGACGACTCGCCGAGGATGAACTCGAGCTGGTCGCCGTCGTCCCCTTCGAGGATCGAGCGCACGTGGACCTCGAGTTCCGACAGGTTGAACGTGCCGTCCATGGAACGGCCCGACCGGCCCTCGGGGAAGGACTCGTCGGGCAGTGCCTCGAGACGCAGCGCGACGATGCGCGCCGCCCCGGGCCGCGCGACGACGTGGTAGACGTCCGACGACGGACTCGGGCCGCTGGCGAGGATCGAACCGTCCTCGAGCACGTTCAGGAACGCGCCGTTCTGCGAGAGCAGACCGACCGGCTCGACCGTCGTCCACTCCACGTCGTCGAGCTGCGCCGCGCGTTCGGCCTCCCACGCGGCCTGATCGGCGTCGCGCGCCTCGTCGTCGGCCTCGAAGTAGGCCTCGAGTTCCTCGATCCGCGCGTTCAGCGTCGCGAGTCGTTCGCGCGTCTCGCCCTCGGCCACGACCATGCGCGGCGCCGAGTTCCCGAAGCTCGAGCCCACGTCCGACTCGGCGACGTTGTTGAAGAAGGCGAAGACGCGGTAGTAGTCCTCGTGGCTGATCGGGTCGTACTTGTGGTCGTGGCACTGGGCACAGCCCATCGTCAGACCCATGAACACCGTCGACGTCGTGTTGACGCGATCCACCACGTAGGCCGTTCGGTACTCGTCCTTCTCTGCGCCGAACTTGGTGTAGATGAAGTGGTTCCGGTTGAAGCCGGTGGCGATCTTCTGAGCGTCCGTGGCGTCGGGCAACAGGTCGCCGGCCAGCTGCTCGACGACGAACTCGTCGTAGGGCTTGTTCGAGTTGAACGCGTCGATGACCCAGTCGCGCCACTTCCACATGCTGCGCGGGCCGTCCTTGCCGTCACCGTCGCTGTCGGCGTAGCGCGAGAGGTCCAGCCAGTCCTGGGTCTGGCGTTCGCCGTAGGCCTCGGACGCGAGCAGGCGGTCGACGACGCGCTCGTAGGCGCCCGGTTCCGTGTCGGCGAGGAAGGCGTCCAACTCCGCCGGCGTCGGGGGCAGTCCGGTCAGGTCGAACGTGACGCGGCGCAGGAGGCTCGCCCGATCCGCGCGCGGCGAAGGCGCGAGTCCCGCCGCGTCGAGTTGGGCCAGGACGAACGCATCGACCGGCGACACGCTGCCGTGCGCTGCGTCGACGGCGGGCGGCTGCGGTCGCTCGACGGGCTCGAACGCCCAGTGACCCGACCACTGCGCACCCTGCTCGATCCAGCGGCGCAAGAGTTCCACGTGCTCGGGTGCAACGGTCTTGCCGAAGAGCGGCGGCGGCATCGCGTCGAGCGGATCGGTGATCCGCAGCAGCAGCTCGCTCGCTCCGGGATCGCCGGGGACGACGGGGGCGTAGCCACCGCGATCGCCGAAGAGTCCCTCGCGCGTGTCGAGTCGCAGATCGGCGGCGCGCGTCTCGGCGTCCGGCCCGTGGCAGGCGAAACAGGTGTCCGCCAGGATCGGACGGATCTCGCGCTCGAAGTCGATCGACCGTTCGGCCTCCGCCGGCGTACCGAGCGGTGCGCTCGCGGGGGCGTCGTCCTCGGCGGCGGACAGCGCGGTGCCGAGAGCCACCAGGGCCAGCAGCGACGAACCGGCGTGAACGAGAGCGGCGGGCACGAACGGAGCGCGCACGCACCGCCCCTGGGGGTGGGGCCGGGGATCGGACATCGGGGAGGCTGGGTGGGGACGCGAAGGCGCGACCCTTGCGGTCGCGCACCTTCGGAAGGCTGGTGGGAACCGGAGCCTGCGCCCGGGCAGTGGCGCCATTCGAAGATAGCAGGGGCCGCGAAGACTCGCTGGATCGCGGTCCGCGCGCGCGCTTCGCCGTCGCGAGTCCGCTCCTCGTCGAGCGCTTCCCGAGCTCGAGCGCCCGTCCACTCGCGGTCCGATGCGTGTGGCACGGCCGTTCGCTGCCACGCCCGGCTCCACCCCGAGCTCGCCCGCCGCGGCCCCGGGGCCCGTGCGCCCGTGCGTTGCGGACCGCGCGAGGCCTGGACGGCGCGGCGCGGACGCCGCCCCACCTCAGTCCCCGTCCGCGTCGCTCAGCCGGCGCCAGCGTTCCCCGGCCTCGATCTGTCGGCGGCGGTCGCGGGTCTGTGCGAAGTACTGCTCGAGTCGCTTCCAGGCCCGCGCGTCCTCGGCGCCATCGATCTCGAGAGCGCGCGCGGCGACGGCAGCTCCCTCGCGGTCGCCGATGTCCCACAGGACCTCGAGCGCGAAGAGTCGGAAGTCGACCGCGCCCACTTCGTCCGGGCGCGTGCGTTCGGCGACGGACAGTGCGTCACGAGCCGTTTCGACGTCGCGCGTCGAGCGGCACAGCTGCGCCAACTCGATCGCCAGGCCGTAGGGGTCGCGCTCGAACGGGATGCGGCCCTCGAGTCGACGCACTTCCTGGGTCAACGCGTCGAGTTCGCGCCAGCGCTCGCGACGGGCTTCGGCCTCGTCGTCGCGCTCGAGCTCGAACAGACAGCGCGACTGCAGGAACAGCGGACGCGGTTCGTGCGGCGCGAGGGCCTGGGCTCGTTCGGCGAGGTGGAGCGCGGCGGCGAACTCCTCCTCCTCGAACAGGAGCTGCGCCTTCCAGATCAGCGTCTCGTAGTGGTCGGGCTCGCGAGCGAGCGTCGCGTCGAGCAGTTCGAGCGCCGCTTCGACGTCGCCCAATCGCCACAGCGCGAGCGCCAGACCGCGAACGGCGCCGGGGCTGTCCGTGCCTGCGGCGATGACGCGCTGGTAGTGGTCGCGCGCGGCTTCGTAGTCGCCGAGGCTGTAGTGGCAGTGCCCCAGGACCTGGGTGCGCGCCAACTGGTCGGGCGCGACCTCGACGAAGCGTTCGAGCGCGACCGCCGCGTCTCCGTAGCGACGCAGCCTGAAGAGCGCGGTCCCCAGGACGATCAACGCGGGCGGGAAGTCCGGCGCGATCTCGAGCGTTCCGTAGAGCTCGTTCAACGTCGCGCGGTAGTCGCGCAGCTGGTACAGAGCTTCGGCCAGAGCCTGACGATCGCGCAGCGACTGGGGAATCAGATCGCCCGCGCCCTCGTCGCTCGCGAGCTTCGCGAACAGCCCGTCCCAGTGGCCGGGTTCGGCGCGCGGGAGCTCGCTCGGACGGCGCTCGAACGGATCGTCGGGCGCCGGCACTTCGACCGTCGCGCGCTCCGGCGCCCGCTCGCGCTGGGCGTCGCTCGGCGGCGCCTCCTGGCTCGCCGCGCCGAGCGCGAACACCAGAACGATGGATCCGATGGCGCTCATCGCCCGCCCTCCGTTCCGGTCGTCGCGCCGTTCGCGGCATCCGGCGCCGACGCGGGAACGACCAAGCGGTGCACCTGGCCCGCCGCCAGACCTTCGAAGCGGCGCGTGCGACCGTCGGGCAGTCGGACGCTGACGCTGTCGACGCGCTCGGCACGCCCGAGACCGAAGTGCGCCCGCGCGGGAACGGCGGCCTGGAAGCCCGAACTCGTGCGGATCTCCGCCGCGCTGCGTCGTTCACCCACCGCGATCTCGACGCGCGCGCCGAGTCCGTCGCGATTGCCGCCCTCCACGTCGAGAACGAAGGCGATCCAGCGATTCTCGTTCGCCGTGGTGTTCTCGTGGATCTGGATCGCGCCCTCGACCTGGGTGGCGACCACGTCGATGTCGCCGTCGCCGTCGAGGTCCGCGAACGCGCCGCCGCGGCTCACGAGGTCCGGCCCCGAGGACAGGCTCCGCTCGTCGAAGATGCCGTCTCCGTTGTTCACGAAGAGCTGATCGGGCTGGGCGTAGGTCGTGTCGGTGCCGGGCGAATCGGCCTGCGGGTAGACGTGTCCGTTCAGCACGAACAGGTCGAGATCGCCATCGAGCTCGACGTCGAACATCCCCGTCCCCCACCCGAGCAACTGCATGCTGGGTCCGCCGACTCCGGCACTGTGCGAGCGATCGGAGAAGCGCGGCGCGCGGCCGGTCTTCGAAGCGCGCGACTGGTACAGAGCGTTGTTCTCGCCCGAGAAGTTGGTGACGAACAGATCGGGGAGGCCGTCCTCGTTCACGTCGCCGCACGCGATGCCCATGCCGGCCTGTTCCTTCCCGTTGCTGTCGAGATCGACGCCGCGGCGGAACCCGACTTCGAGGAACGTTCCGTCGCCCTGGTTCTCCCACAGGAAGTTCGGGGTCGAGTCGTTGGTGACGTACACGTCGGTGTCGCCGTCGCCGTCGTAGTCCAGTGTCGTGACGCCCAGCCCGAAGCCGGCGTTCTCGGGCCGGAAACCCGCCTCCGAGGTGACGTCGGAGAACGTGCCGTCGCCGTTCCCGCGGTAGAGCTGGTCGTGCACGGCGGTGAGGCCCTCCGGCCCGCACATGACGGGCAGGCCCTTCCACTTGCACTCGCCCGACTCCCGCGAGCTGATCTCGTCGCGCCGGAACGACAGGTAGTTCACGACGACGAGGTCGAGGTTCCCGTCGAGGTCGTGGTCGAGCAGCGCGGCGCTGGTCCCCCAGCGCTTGCCGTTCAGCCCGCTGCCCTCGGTCGCGTCGCGGAAGCCGGTGCCGCCCGCGTTGAGGAACACCTGGTCGGCGCCCCAGTTCGTCACCACCAGGTCCAGGTGCCCGTCGTTGTCGAGGTCGCCCGCCGTGCCCCCCATGCCCCAGCGTCCGGGGGTGAGCGCGAACGCCTCGGGCGCGGCGCCGAAGTGCGCGGCGCCGTCGTTGAGGAAAAGGCGCGCCGCGTCGCCCGGTTCGCCGGCCTCCGCGCGTTCGATGGTCGAGCCGCTGACGACGACCAGGTCCACCGAACCGCTGCCGTCGAAGTCGCCGAGGACCACGCCGCTGCCGTTGACCTCGAGGATGTAGTTCTTGAGCGGACTCCCGCAGCGCGTCCGCACCGGCTGGCCGTCGACCACGAGGTCTCGACGGACGAACGTGGGCGCCGGAACCGCCGCGGAGGTCGCGGCCGCGGCGCCTCCGCCGTCCTGGAGCGAGTGCGAAGTGGCGGCAACCGTGGCGCCGACGGTGGCGCCGACGGCGGCGAAGAGCGTGGTCGAGAGCATGGGTGCGAAGATCCTAGTCGGTCCGACGCGCGAGTCGACCGAGGGCTTCGCGGAGGCTCGACGGGACCCGCGTGCGGCGGACGGGAGCGGCGCCGCGCGCTCAGTCGCCCGAGGAGATCCCCTCGCTCACGAGCCGCACCGACGTGCGATTGCCGGCGGCGTCGGTGAAGACGACATCGAGGCGCGGTCCGTGGCCGGCACCGTCCGCTCGCGAACCAGGCACGGCGACGCGCCACAGGCCGCCCCCCATGCGCGTCACGCTCGCCGCGCCGCGTTCGCCGCCCGCGAACCTGAAGGTTCCTTCGGCGGTGACCCAGTCGTTGCCGTCGTCGCTGACCTGGTCGCGGACGCGGACGTGCGCGACCCACTCGTCGCTCGCGCGCCGGTAGCTGGCGCCACCTTCCCGCACCGCCTCGACCACGGGCGCGCGCGTGTCGCGCGGACCGCGCCCCATGTACACGCGATTGCGGAACTGGCGCGGATCGCCCTCGCCCTGGGCCGTGACGAGGTCGTAGCGGCCGTCGCCGTCGAGGTCGACCACCGTCAGGTCCATCGTCGGGTCCTCGAGGCCGGGAACGATCGGCTCGACGGCCGTGAAGACGAAATCGCCGTCGTTGCGCAGCCACTTCTCCACGCCGGCCAGCGACCCCACCACCACGTCGTAGTCGCCGTCCACGTCCCAGTCGAAGAGCGCGAGCTCGTTGTCGTCGAGCTCGCCGACGGTGCCGCGCGCCTCGAACCGGAACTCGCCCGGACCACCCACGTTCTCCGCGGCGCCCTCGGAGTAGTCGTCGAGACTCACGAAGAACAGGTCGAGGTCCGCGTCGTCGTCGAGGTCACCCACTTCGATCTCGTAGACGTTCTTCGAACCGTTGCAGAGCAGCTCGCTGACGTCCTCGAAGCGTCCGGTCCCGTCGTTGCGCGCTACGTAGTGGAACGGACCCTCGCGCTCGGCGCGGCACGGGATCAGGAGGTCGAGGTCGAAGTCGCCGTCCAGGTCGGCGAACTGAACGTCCACGTGGGCGTTCTTCGCGGGCAGTGGCAGCAGGTCGGCGCGCTCGGTGAAACGGCCGTCGCCCGCGTTCAGGAACAGGTGCGGAACGCCGCCCTCGCCGAACAGGAGGTTCTCGCCCGAGTCGCACAGGACGAGGTCGAGATCACCGTCGTCGTCCACGTCGCCGAACTGGCCGGAGCCGCTGTTGTAGGCCTCGGTGAAGCCGCGCTCGGCGCTCTCGAGGTCGAAGTAGCCCGGTTCGGCGGCGCCGCGGTTGTGGAACAGCGAGGGCGGGTCGGTGTTGAACGCGTTGCAGAACAGCGCGTCGATCCAGCCATCCCCGTCGACGTCGCCGGTGATGACCATCTTCGCGTGCGAGGCGTGCAGGCCGAGACGGAGCACGCTCTCGTTGCTGAACGCCGCGGCCGCCTCGTCCATGCGGTTGACGACCAGCTGGTTCTGCTGCTTCGGACCCGGACGCACGAACGCGGGACCGTCCGCGAAGAACAGGTCCATGTCGCCGTCGCGGTCCACGTCCGCCGCCTCGACGCCTTCGGTCCAGCGGTCGAGCGGGAGTTCGTCCGCGAGCAGTTCGAAGTGCGGTCGCCCCCGTTCGGCGGGCGGAACGTCGGACGCGTCCGGATCGAACGAACCCAGGGACGAACAACCGCCGACGGTGAGAGCCACGAGGGCCCCCGCCGTCGGCGGTACGAGCGAACGCGAGCGACGCCACGCGTTCGAGTGGAGCCCCCGGTTCGAGGGCGGCGCAGCGGTCGGAACGGCGGTCGGTCGGCGGCCTGTGAGCATGCTCAGCACGCTACCACGGCTGCTCCGACCGACGCCGTCACCGTCACCGTCCGACGACGGTCAGTTGCAGATGCCGATCTCGACGCCGTTCGACAGGGCCACGCCACCGACCACGCTCGGGTCGGGGATCGCGGCCTGGAAGTTCAGCACCGCTCCGATCAGGCTCGGGTTGTTCGGCAGGTGCCAGGTCGAGGTCGCCGTGGAGCCGACGACGGGCGTGACCACCAGGGTGTAGTAGTTCGCCAGGTCGAGCAGACCGGTACCGCCTGCGAAGGGGTACGAGTCGCGACCGAAGGCCACGATCGTCGCGACGGCCGGTTGACCCGGCGCGGTCACGACCACGTCGAAGCCGGACCCGGGTGCGGTGCTTCCGATCGCGTCCATGACGAGCACGTTCGCGCCGCCGGCCGCGAGGCCGTAGGGCACGATGCCGCAGACCGGACCGAGCGGGACGACCTGAACGCCGGTCGTGGTGCTGTTCCCGGCCCAGTCGGTGAACGTCAGCGTGTAGTTCAGCGTGAGACCCGCGCCCTCGGCGGTGTCGTCCATGGCGAAGCGCCACAGTCCACCGGCCATGCGCGTGGCGGTTCCGGCGGTGTTCGGCGTACTCCCGGCGGCCGTGGTGACGAAGTAGTCGACCGAAGCCGAGACCCAGTCGTGCCCGTCGTCCATCACTTGGTCGCGAACCTGCGCACGCACGACCCAGGGGCCGTTCGCGGGCTGGACGCCGATCGATTCGATCGCGCTGACGACCGGAGCCAGCGTGTCCGCCGATCCGGTGTTCAGGTAAATCTTGTTCTGGAACTGGCCGGGGTTGCTCTCGCCCTGGGCCGTGACGATGTCGTAGTCGCCGTCGTTGTCGAAGTCTGCGATACCGAGATCCAGCGTGGAGTCCGAGATCGACGTGAAATCGCTCGAGACGGTGCTGAACGACAGGTTGCCGTTGTTGCGGAACAGCTTCTCCGAGCTGCCGAGCGACCCGATCGCGATGTCGTAGTCACCGTCGTTGTCGAAGTCGATGAGGCCGACCTCGTTGTCGTCGGAGCCACTCAGGGTGCTGCCCGAAGAGAACCCGAGCGAGCCCGTGTTCAGGTTGTTGCGGACGCTGCCCTCCGCGAAGCCGCTGAGGCTGACGAAGAACAGGTCGAGGTCCGAGTCGTTGTCCAGGTCGCCGACCTCGGCCTCGTAGACGTTGGTGCTGGTGCCGGGCAGGAGGTTCGAGACGTCCGTGAACGTGCCGGTCCCGTCGTTCAGCATGAGGTAGTGGTTGCCGCCCGAGTTGCTCGCGCGATTCGCACCGAAGAAGTCCAGGTCGAAGTCGCCGTCGATGTCGACGAGCTGGACGTCCATGTGGGCCTTCTTGGTCGGTGCGCCGAGAGCGGCCGCGTTCTCCGTGAAGATGCCGGACCCGTCGTTGAAGAACAGGTGCGGCTTGTCGCCACTGCCGCCCAGGAAGCTCGATCCGGAGTCGCACAGGATCAGGTCCAGGTCGCCGTCGTTGTCGAGGTCGCCGAACTGGCCGGAGGCCGAGCTGTAGGCCGTCGAGAATCCGGCCTGGACCCCGCGCTCGACGAAGATGCCGGGGCCCGAGCTTCCGCGGTTCACGTAGAGGAACGGGCGGTCGGTGTTGAACGCGTTGCAGAACATCGCGTCGATCCAGCCATCGCCGTTGACGTCGCCCGAGATGGCCATCTTGGCGTTGGACGAATTGGTGCCGAGCCGCAGCACGCTCTCGTCGGCCCACGTGTTGGGCGTGACCTCGAGCTTGTTGATGTACAGCCGGTTCTGACGCTTCGTCCCGGCGGACGAGAACCCGTCACCGTCGGCGAAGAACAGGTCGATGTCGCCGTCGTTGTCGACGTCGGCGGGTTCGACGCCTTCCGTCCAGACCGAGCCCGGGAGCGCGTTCGAGGAGTGGACGAACTGCTGGGCGAAGAGCGGCGCGGGCACGAATGCGCCGACGACGGCGGCCGTGAGGGCCGGAGCGAATCGGGTCATGGATGGGATCTGGTCGATTCAGCGGGGGCACGAAACGTGCCCACCGCCCGGTGATGGGGGACCGGAGGAGGACGGGGAAGCGTACCTCCGAGGTGCCACGGGGGACGGGGCGCCGGATCCAAGGCCGTGCGAGCGGCCCCTTTGGAGTGGGGAAGGTCCCGGACCGTTCGGGGTTCGGGGGGGGGCGTTCGGGTCGCGGGACCACGGGCCCGGCCGTCGCCCTCCGCCGGGCCGGCCGCTCGTCGGAACGCGCGAGCATTCGCGAACCGCTGCGAACTCGGGCCGTCGAAGGTCCATCGGCGCCGTCGAGAACGCGAACCGTCTCGCGACTCCGCGCGACGGCGAGAGCCGACCGAGGTGCGGCGGTCGAACCTGTCACCACGAGTGGCGCGAGTCGCTCCGTCGAGGCGTTCCGGCGTTCCGCACGAGATGCGCCGCCAGGCTCGGCAGCCCCGACTCGCCCGTCTGGACGAGCACTGGGCCGCGAGTCCGTCGAGGAGGCGAGACGCGAAGGTGCGGCCGTACGGGGCGAGGCCGGAACGAAGGAAGTCCGCGCGCCAAGGGAGTGGATCGCGCAACTCGTGGTGCGATTCGCGCGTTCGAGGCGCTCCGGCGCTCCGAACGGGATGCGCTGCGTGGCACAGGCGACCCGCCCGCTCTTCGATGAGTATCGGGCTCTCGAGTCATGGAAGAGGCCCGACGCTGCGGTGCGCCCGTTGGGGGCGGTGTCGGTGCGAAGCAGGTCGGGGCGTCGATGGACCGGATCGGGGCACTAGAGTGTCCGCGTGCCGACGACCATCGACCGAGCCGCTGCACGCGCACGCGAACGCCTCCCCCACGCGCGCCTGATGGGCATCTTCACGCCCGAGCTGTTGCCGGAGGGCGAGGCGCTCGAACGCCTGCTCGCGGCGGCTCCCGAGCTCGACCTGGTCCAGGTGCGCGTGAAGTCGCCCGGACGACGGAGCGGTCCCGCGCCCGCGCGAGCGCTCCTCGAGTGGTGCGAGCGGGCGCTCGACGCGCTCGACTCGATCCCCGACCCCTGTCCGCTGATCGTCAACGACCGGCCCGACGTAGCGCGGGCGCTCGCGGGTCGCTGCGCGGGTGTCCACGTCGGGCAGGACGACACGCCGAGCAGCCTGGTCCGCCGAGTCCTGGGCCGCGAACCGGTGATCGGCCTGTCGACCCACGACGCGGCGCAGGTCGTCCTCGCGTGCGAGGAGCCGGCGGTGGACTACCTCGGCTTCGGCCCGATCTTCGCGACGGCCACCAAGGGCTACGAACGCGGCCTCGGACCCGAGCGCGCGTGGTCGGCCGCGGCCGGCGCGGACCAACTCCCCCTCTTCCCCATCGGCGGCATCGAGATCTGCAACGCGCTGGAACTCGATCGCGTCGGACGCGCCGCCGTAGGGGCGGCCGTGTTCGCCGCGGACGATCCGAGGTCGGCGGCACGCGAACTGAGGCACCTGCTCGGAACTTGAGTCCGGGCGACGCGGGCCCCGGCCGCTCGCGCTGGGTACTCTCCCAGCGTGCGCATCCTCTACCTCGCCCAACGCGTCCCCTATCCGCCCGATCGCGGGGACAAGATCTCGAGCTGGCACCACATCGAGCGCCTCGCCCGCGATCACCAGGTCACGGTCGCCGCGTTCGCCCACGACCAGGCCGATCGCGAGGCCGCCGCGGAACTCAACGGGCGCGGCATCGAGACCCACACGGTCGACCTCGGTTCGGCGACTCTCCGACAGCTGCGCTCGCTGGTGTGGCTGCCGACGCCGCGCCCGCTCACGCTGAGCTTCTACGGCTCGCGCGCGCTCCAGAAGGTCGTCGACCGCCTGGCCGCCAAGAACGACGTGGGCATGGCGTTCTCGTCGTCGATGGGCAAGTTCCTGATGCCCCACAGCGACCTCGCGCGCGTCATCGTCTTCGCCGAACTCGACTCGGACAAGTGGCGCCAGTACGCCGAGTTCCAGAGCTGGCCGAAGTCGTGGATCTACGCGCGCGAGCACCGGACGCTCTTCCGCTTCGAGAGCGCGTTGGCGCGCATGGCCGATCACAACGTGCTGGTGACGAGCCTCGAGGAACGGATCTTCAACCAGCTCATCCCCGGCGCTCCGTCGGTCGTCGTCCGCAACGGCGTGGACCTCGAGCACTACCAGCCCGACGGCACGCCCGAGCCCGGCCACCTGGTCTTCGTCGGCGTGATGGACTACTACCCGAACGTCCAGGGCTGCGTGTGGTTCGTCGAGAACGTGCTGCCACGCCTGCGCGAGCGCCATCCGAACGTGCACCTGTCGATCGTCGGAGCGCGCCCGAACGCGACGGTCCTCGCGCTCGGCTCCCACCCCGGCGTCGAAGTGACGGGCCGCGTCGACGACCCGCGCGACTGGCTGCGCCGGGCCCAGGTCTCGGTCGCGCCGCTGCACATCGCGCGCGGCATCCAGAACAAGGTGCTCGAGGCCATGGCGATGGGCCTGCCCGTGGTCGCCACGACCAACGCCACCCAGGGCGTCGGTGGCCGCGACGGCGACCACTACCTGGTCGTCGACGACGTGGACGGCCAGGTGGCGGCGATCTCGGGGCTGCTCGAGGATCCGGAACGCGCCGTCGAACTCGGCCGCGCGGGACGCACGTTCGTCGAACGCACCTGCGACTGGGAGCGCACGCTCAAGCCCCTCGACACGATCATCCAGGACTTCTCGGGGCACGCCGAGCGCCGGTCCGCGCGCGAGATGCAGCGCCGCTACGTCTGACGGGGCGGGCGCTGGGTGAACCGGTGCCGCGCGGTGAGCACGGTGGTGCGACGTGCGCCCGGTGCCCGTGAGCGCGGTGCCCGTGAGCGCGGTGCCCGTGAGCGCGGTGCCGATGAGCGCGGTGCTGCGAAGTCGGTGCGACGGTCGAGGCCCGTGCCGAACGTCCGGCGCGGCGAGCGCGCGGCGCGCGTCGCTCGGTCCGAGGAGCCCCGCACCAACGACCCGGCGCCGTGGGCCCGGCACAGCGTCCCGTGCCCCACTCGCTCGGTGTGGCGTCGGCTTCGACGAGCACTCCGCGCGCGCGTCCGGTCCCCCGCCGCGCCGGTTCGCAGCCCTCGGCTCGACATCCGGGCCGAGGCCGCTACCCTCGCCCGCCATGAGCTCCGAACGCATCAGCGCCGTCTTCGACGAATGGGCCAAGGGTGGCCGCGACGCCTCCATGGAACACGGCCACAAGGACGTGGTCGAACAGGTCGTGGGGCGCCTCGCGATCGGCCCGGGCCAGCAGATCCTCGACCTGGGCTGCGGGAACGGCTGGGCCACGCGCCTGCTCGCCAAATCCGCCGCCGGCACGGGCGCCGTGGGTGTCGACGCCTCGCCCGCCATGATCGCGCGGGCCGAGGAGCTGCACTCCTTCACCATCCGCGCGCGCTACGAGGTCATGCCCTTCCACGCGCTCGACCTGAAGGACGGCCAGTTCGACCGCGCCTTCTCGATGGAAGCGATCTACTACGCGCCCGACGTGGACGCCGCCCTGAGCGAGGTCGCGCGCGTCGTCAAGTCGGGCGGACGCATCGACCTCCTGCTCGACTTCTACGAGGGACGCCCGGGTGTCGAAGGCTGGCCCGAAGGCGTCGGCCTTCCGATGCACAGCGCGAGCGAGGAGCGCTGGCTCGAGCAGCTCGCCGCGGCGGGTTTCGTCGACCCCAGCGCGGAGCGCGTGGTGGACCGCCGCGGTCCGGGCGAGGAAGCGGAGTTCGAACCCAGCCGCTGGTACCCGACCTGGCAGGACCGCGTCGCGTTCCACGAGGCCGGCACCCTGTGGCTGAGCGCGGCGCGGGGTTGAGCCGGACGTCCGCGGTGCACGTCGCGAGGACGAGCACCCGCGGAGCGGGCGGACGACACGCCCCGAAAGACTCGACGCACAACGCATCGAGTCACCCATTGGACCTGCAAGACGTGAGCTGAGGTCGATCGACGATGGCGAGCATGAAGAACGAGCGAGCCGCAGTGCCTTCCGCCGACGCGCTCGGTCGTGAGGCCGCGGTCGAACCTGCGCGGCATTCTGGGAAGAAGGCTGCTCGGCCAGCTGGACGCGAGCGCGCCGGCGAGCTGCACGGGCGCCGCTCGAACGAGAGGACGCACGCGGACGCCTCCGACGAACTCGACGAACTCGGGGCCGGAGCAGACGGTGCGGATGCAGGGGCTCTCGATGCGCGTGCGTCGGACGGGCCGACCGCGAACGCTGCCGCTCACGCGAACGCTCCGGTCGATGCCGCTGTCGACACCGCAGCCACCGCGGCTCTCGAACCCGGCCCTCCTCGCGTCGAACCGCCCTACTGGGCCGTCATCTTCGTGTCGAAGCTGCGCGATCCGGCGCCCGGCTACGAGCGCGCCGCCCAGGCCATGTTCGAACTCGTGTCGGACCAGCCGGGCTACCTCGGCGTGGAGATGGCGCGCGACGCGAACGGACTCGGCATCACGATCAGCTACTGGCGCGCGCCCGAGGACTTCGAACGTTGGCGCGACCACGCCCAACACGCCGCGACTCGCGAGCTGGGCCGCGAGCGCTGGTACGAGCACTACGAACTGCGCTGGGCCCGCGTCGAACGGCAGGTCAGCTGGAGCGACGCACCCTTGCGGGACGCGCACTCGGACGAGGCTCGCGGCGCGACGCGAGCTGGCTCCGACGCCGACGCGCCCGCCTAGGGCAGGATCAGCATCCCGTCGCCGAACGAGTAGAAGCGGTAGCGCTGCTCGACGGCTTCGCGGTACAGCGCGAGCGTCCGCTCCGTCCCCACCAGAGCCGCGACCAGCATGAGCAGCGTGCTCCTCGGCAGGTGGAAGTTCGTGAGCAGCCCGTCGACCACATCGAGTCCGGCGCGCTCGGGCGCAGCGGGGTGGATGAACAGGTCCGTGGCACCGGAGCCGATCCGCGGCAGGCCCGAGGCGTCGCGCGCGGCCACGAGCGTCCGCACGACCGTCGTCCCCACGGCGACGACCCGTCCGCCGGCGGCTCGCGTGCGCTCGATCGCGTCCCGCGTCGCGCCTGGCACGTCGTAGCGCTCGGAGTGCATCGGATGGTCGCCCAGGTCCTCGACGTCGACCGGTCGGAACGTCCCCGGGCCGACGTGCAAGGTGACGGAAGCGCGTTCGATGCCGCGCCCCGCGAGTCGGGCGAGCAGAGCGTCGGACAGGTGCAGGCCCGCCGTGGGCGCGGCGACGGCCCCCAAGCGATCGGCGTAGACCGTCTGGTAGCGCCGTGCATCCTCGTCGTCGGGCCCCTGCGCACGCTCGACGTACGGCGGCAGCGGCACGTCGCCGATCCGCTCGACCAGCGCCTCGTCGTCGCGCGGAACCTCGCCGTCCGCATCCAAGAGTTCGAGCGTCCAGTGCGGACCCGGCCCGCCGTCCGCGCGCTGCTCCCGTTCGATGGCGACGAGCTGGGCGACGGGCGTGTCCGCGACGCCTGACTCGACGACGAGTCGCTCCCCCACCTTCAGACGCGAAGCCGGACGGCACAGCGCCGACCACAGCGAACGCGATCCGACCGCTCCACCCGCGACGAGATCGCCCAACCGTTCGACGAGCAGGCACTCGACGCGCCCGCCGCTCGTGCGGCGGGCGGCGAGGCGCGCGCGACGGACGCGGGTGTCGTTGACGACGATCAGATCGCCGGGTTCGAGCAGCTGCGGCAGGTCGGCGACGGTCGCGTGCTGTGCCCGGTCGGGACTCGAGAGCCGATGCACGAGCAGACGCGCGTCCTCGCGCCGGGCGGCGGGAGACTGCGCGATCAGCTCGTCCGGGAGCTCGTAGTCGAAGTGGGACAGCTTCATCGTCGATGCGCGTCGCGGGTGAGCGAGCAGGTGTGGCGCGGTGCCCGCGAGGTGCGCGGCGAGGGGCCGCGTGGCGCGGGTGCACGGAGCGATCACTTGGAGCGATGACCTCGGGCCGTCGTCCGAGCGGCGAAAACGTGGCGCGGGCGCGGGTGCGACGGTGCCGCGGTGCGTGCTCGGCCTTCGCGGCGGAGCGCGTGGATCGGCGGATGATGACGCCGTGAGGTCGACGCCGCACCGATCGGTTCGGTGGGATCGCCCGCGGAGCGAGCGCCACGAGTCGAGCGCCTGCTGAGCGAACGACCCGGGGCGTCGAACGGACGGGCGATCATCGGCGAGCGACCGCCCTCAGGCCAGGTCCGCCTCGCGCAAGCGCGCCCGAACGGTATCGCGGTCCCACCCCAGGTAGAGCGCGGCGCGGCGCTGGTTGGTCCGTCCGTTCGTCATGGCGGTGGTTCGCACGGCATCGGAGAGCAGCGCGGCCGGCGGGCGGCGGGACGCGAGTCGGGACGGCAGCGCGATCGACAGCCGCGCGGCCACCGACTCGAGCGCGGTCGCCCCCACCCTTCCGCGTCGACGCTCGCGCACCAGCGCATGGGCCAGACGGTCGAGATCGGCGAGTCCACCGCCGAAGGACGCGCTCCACGTCCCGCGCCACAGGGCCGCGAGCGCACTGTCGTCGAGTTCGGGGCCCGGCTCGCGCCCCAGTCCACGGGCAGCGCGCGCCACGAGACGAGCGGCGATCGAACCGATCCGGCCGCGCGCTCGCTCGAGCGGCGCCAACGCGAGGGCGGCGCCGTCCAGCGCACTCGCACCAGCCGACTGCGCCGCCTCCGCTGCGTCGTCGCGGCCACCGCCGAGGAAGTCCGCGTGGGCCGTCCACAGGACGAGCGGTCCCGTCGGTCGATCCGTGCGGCGCACCGCTTCGACCAGAGGTGCCGGTGCGCGATGCAGGTCGCGCACGATCAGCGTGCCGCGACCGTGGGCCAACCGTTCGGCGACGCGCTCCGCCTCGAGATCCGCGTGCACCTCTGCGATCGGACCGTTGCATCCGGCGAGGAAGTGCACGCAACGCGCCAGGTGGGTGCGCCCACTTCCCGTCGGACCGACGATCCCGAGCGTTCCGTTCGAGCGCGCACGCGCGGCGGCCGCGACCACGAGGCTCGCCGCGGGATCGGTCGACCGAATGGCCGACGGATCGGTCGGTTCCGCGTCGCCACCGTCCTGCTCGCGACCGTCCTGCTCGCGACCGTCCTGCTCGCGACCGTCCTGCTCGACATCGTCGATGAGGAAGGCCTCGGGCACGAGCGGCTCGCCGAAGCGTTCGGCGTGCCAAGCGGCGGCGTCGGCGAGCAGGAGCGCGTCCGCTCCGTCCCGACACCTGCGCACCAACTCGTGCACGAAGGCGGCTCGGAAGTCGCGGCGCCGCGTCGACTCCACGGCGAGCACGGCGACCACCGCACCGTCCGACCAGGGCGCGTCGGAACTGGCGCGCAACGGGACGTAGCAGCCGGACCGATTCGTCGGGTCGACACCTTCGCCGGCGGACAGGTGCTCGACGAGGCTGGGCGCGCCGGAGCGGAAGCAGCGCTCCACCGCGTCGAGAACGAACTCACCTCCCGGCTCGAACGACGGGAGCAACGCGGCGCGCGCCCGGTGCGAGACCGGTCGACCGTCGCTCGCCACCACGCGCATCCGCCCCAGCGGCGCGGGCGAGACCGGCTCGGCACGCGAACGGGTGGCGCCGTCGCCGGCGATGTCGGACGCGGGCGGTCGAGCGACGAACAGCCACCACGGGCGACAGGACCGGCGCAGGGACGTGCGATCCACGAGCGCGCGCACGGCCGCGGCGAGCGGATCGGTTCCAGCCACTTCGAGCGGCGTCGCAGGGTGCTGCGGGCACACCGACGTGGATCTCGGCGACCGTGCGACGACCGGCGCCGAGCGACCCGGCCGCGATCGCGAAGGTACCGCTCCGGGCGCCGTCGCTGTCGGCGCCGACCACGATCCCGAAGTGGGTCGGACGGACGGGTCGACCGCCTCTTCCACATGCGCCGCGAGCGGCGCTCGATCCGAGACGGCGGCGGGCGTCGAACGGAGCGCGTCGCACCCGGGTCCCGGCCCGTCGGAACTGGGCCCGCTGGAAGTGGACCCGCGGTGATCGATCCCGTCGAACTCGGCCCGGTGCGGGTCGTAGGTCCCGTTGCGATCGCGAGCACGCTCCGCCGCCGGGTGACGTGGTGCCGCCCAGAGTGATGGACCACCGCTCGCGTCCCGCCAAGGCTGCAGGAACGCGGCGGCGATCCGGCGCAGCACCGCATCGCTGGGCACGAGCCGGTGCTCGAACTCGAGCCACACCGCACCACGTGGGCCTTCGGCCGGCAACGGAACGGCGACGACCGCGCGCGGGTGTTCGGCGGTCGCCACGTCCTCGTCGGGAGCGAGCAGGCGCACCCGCGGCGCACCACACAAGAGGGCCTCCTCCAGCAGTTCGCGCGGCACGCCGAGGGACGGCGCCCATTGCGGCGTCGCCAGCTCGGAGTTGGAGCCCCGCGGTTCCGCCCCACCGCCCTCGCCGTCATCCTCGACCGCACGACGAGTGAGCGGACGCGGTGCGGGCGCGGACTCGCCGTCACGAATCGAGACGTCACGAATCGAGACGTCACGGATCGTCGTGTCGCGGCCCGTCGTGTCGCGGCCCGTCGCGTCGCGGCCCGTCGCGTCACGGTCCGTCGTGTCGCGGTCCAGTACGTCCCGATCGAGCGCCACCGGAGCCAGCGCGTTCCAACGCGTCACGTCGCGCACCGCTGCTGCGCGCAGCGCGTCGGGTGTGCGCGGACTCCAGTGCTCGTGGACCATGTCGAGCTCGCCCGCGGCGTCGTCCTGCAGCGCCACGACGGCACGCCGCACGCCGCGCGGAAGGCCGTCGATCGACATCACCCCGTCGAGATCGTCGACCGACGCACGACGCGCCCCTTCCTCGTCGATCGCGGTCGAGTCCGCGCGACGGCGTACCCCCAACGCGCGCGCCAGCCACGGAGCTCGCCCGCCGGCACGCACCAGGGCCCCGGGCACTCGACCGCAGCGCCGCTCGTCCTCTGCGAGCCACCCGAGCCCCGCGTCCACGTCCCCGGCCAGGACCTCGCACCAACCGATCAACTGGACCAGTCGCGGCTCGAGTGCACGTTCGCGTTCGCTGGCACGCGCGAGCGCGAGGGCGCGTCCCGGATCGCCGCACGCGAGGCACAGCTCGATGCCGTCCACCAACGCGGAGGCTCTCTCGACGATCGAGCGGCGACCGAAGTCGCGATCGGCATAGGTGGCCTGCCAGCACGCGAGTCCGGACGCGGGGCCCTCGAACGCCCACGCGAGCCGCGCGGGCCATCGCCGAGCGCGGCGTGCACGCGCGTCCGACGCGGACGCGTCGCGTCGAAGCCACGCCACGAGTCGTTCGGCCACGGCGCGCGCCGACTCGCCGGTGACGGCGGCCGCCGGTAGATCCGCCACGCGCGGACGGAAGCGTTCGAGCCCCTGCCAGGCGGCTCGCTCACCGTGGCGATCGCCGGCGAACGACGCGAAGCTCCGCGGGCCCAACGCGCCGCCCAGGATGGCGCCGAGCGCGGTTTCGATCAGATCGAAGACTTCGTCGCGATCGGCGCGCGCGAGCAGGCCGCGCGCTCGGGCGAGCAACTCGGCGGACGGCTCGGCCGTCGACTCCGCGTCCTGCTCGCGCTCGACGGTCGAACCCGTGTCGGCACGATCCCCGCGCGGCCCGTCCCCGGCTCGCTCGACACGGTCGTGCGCCGGAGGCAGGACCCAGAACGCGAGACGCTCGAACAGCGCGCGCGCCCGCTCCCGTTCGTCGACCAGTTCCGGTCCGGGAAGCAGCAGCTCGAGCCAGGCGTCCTGCCTCGCGCCGGACACGGCGCCGACGGCCACCGGTCGATCGGCCGCGGACGCCTCGGAGCGAGATGCGCCGCGCTCGCGCGGCCCCTGTCCCGGTGCCTCACTCCCCATCGTCGACTCCTTCGACAGGACCGTCCCCGGTGGCGCGCGTGTCCGCGGTGGAGTCGACGTCGCGCGCGCGGTCGCGCGTTCCGAAGGTCGGTCCCGCGTCGATGGGCGCGCCGCCATGGATGGCGTCACCACTCGAGGCGTCGCTCTCCCGCGGTCGTTCGTCGCGCCCCGTACCGAGCGGCCGAGGTCCGACCGCAACCTCCCCGCGCACCACAGCCCCGCGCACCTCAGCCCCGCGCCCCTCACTCGCACACACTTCACCCGCACACAGCGCCGCCGCGATGCGGGCCGAGCGCTGTCCGCAGGCGTCGCGCAGGGCCGACTCCACGAGCGCGGTCCAGCGCTGCGCCTCGCCGTCGCGCCGCAGGATCCGCGCATCCCACGCCGCAGCGGCCAGCGAGACCGGATGCCAGTCGGTGGCGGCCGCGGCCAGCGCCGCTCGCGGACGACCGGCGCGGCGATGCACCCGCGCGAGTCCCTCGAACGCACGCGGGAGCCGGCGGCGACCGCCGGGGCGATCGAGCTCGGCCAGGTAGGCACGACGGGCGGCGTCGAGCCGTCCTTCCAACTCGAGCGCGGTGGCGTGCAGATGCGCCACGACGGGACCGCCGTGCACGAGCCGCGCGGCCGCGAGCACTCCGCTCGCCGCAGGCCACGCGCGACGGCGCCGATCGACCAGGGCCGCGAGCAGCTCGAGCCCCTCGTCGTCCGCGCCGCGCGCGAGACACATCCACAGACAGGTCCGCGCGCGCGTCCGCCACCCCTGGCCACCCGACGAGCGAGCGAGCACCCGTTCGATCCACGGCTGCTCGATCCACGCCGGCACGCGTCCGATCGGTGCATCGCCACCCCATCGGGCGCACAGGAGCGCGGCCGCCGCCTCCACCAGACAGCGCAGCAGCTCGCGACGCTCGACGGCGTCCAACGCGCGCGCCACCGTCGCGATCCTCCGCCCCCCGGACACCCGGCGGGCGCTCGACGCGACATCCGATGCCGTGCACGAGCGCTCACCGCCCGTTCCTCCGCCGCCCGTAGCTTCACCGCCCGCTCCTTCACCGACGTCTCGAAACGCGCCGCTTCGACGCAGGGCGCGCATCCGGTCGAGGACCGCGCGCGCTCCCAGGCTCCAGTCCGGCTCCGGGAGCGGAACGGTGGCGGGCGCCGAGTCCGCGGCGCGCTGCTCGTCGGGCCCACTCATCGCGCCACCTCCGACCGTCCGAGCAGGGCATCGAGCGCCCGTCGTGCGCGGCGCGCCGTGCGGCTCAGGTCCGTTCCCGACTCGTGGGCCAGTTCGTCGAGGCTCGCGCCCGCGAAGGCCAGCCGCCACAACGTCGCGCGTTCCGCTCGTCCGCAGGCGTTGAAGCGGCGGGCACAGCGTTCGAGTTCGCCGTCGCCGTGACGCGCCGCACTCGCGGTCACTCCGTTGCCGCCCACCGCGCCTCCCGTTCGTGCTCCGCGAGCCGAAGCACCCGACCGACCGTCCCCTCCCCCGGCACCCGCGCCACCCTTCGAGTCCCCGTCCCGCCCGCGCGTTCCCGCGACCCAGCGGTCGAGCACCGCGTCCAGCTCGCGCTCGAGCCACGGTTCCGGCGCCGGTCGACCGCGATAGCCCTCGGCCTGCCGCGCGCAGTGGGCGGCCGCGGGACCGAAGAGTCCGTCGGGCGACGCCAGGAGGAACCGCTCGGCCGCGCGCCGCCGCAACCGCGCCCGAAGACCCAGCGGATCGCCGTCCACGAGCCGCGCCAGCACGTCGGCCGCCGTGCCGGTGGTCAACAGGAGCAGACGCCGAGCGTCGCGTCGCGAAGCCGATCGCGCTCGAGGCTCGGCTGCGCCGCTGGTGCCGCCGCCCCCACAGCCGCCGCCCCCGCTCTCGCCGCCCTCGCTGTCGCCGCCCCGCTTCGGGCTCGCACGGCGCTCGCTCGCAGCACCTCGGTCGTGGATCGTTCGTCGTCCGTGAGTCGTCGTCATGGCACTTCTCCTCCCGCTCGGTCGGGAGTCGGAGCCTAGGAATCCCGCCGCGCACGTGCAGGTCTGCGCACGCGCGGCCGCCGCTGCACCGCCCTCGACGGCGCGCGAAGGCCCGTGCGGCGGCCGCGCGCATGCCCCGCTGGCCGGATTCCGCACTCCTGAGCAGGCTGCCGCGCTTCGATCCGAGGGCGCCCCCGATAGGATCGCGGGGCCCCATCCGCTCCCACGCGCCCTCGAACGCGCGTCCTGTGAGCGGCCTCCCCCCATCCAATCCAAGGCAACTCCCGTGGGATTCCTCGAAGGACGGACCGGCGTCGTGCTCGGCGTCGCGAACAAGCGCTCGATCGCCTGGGCCTGCGCCAAGGCCCTCTCGGACCAGGGCATGCGCCTCGCGTTCACCTACGTCGGCGAACGCCTCGAGAAGGGTGTGCGCGAACTCGCGAAGGACCTGCCCGGCGCGATCGTGCTGCCGTGCGACGTGACCAACCCCGAGCAGATCGACGAAGCCTTCGCCAAGATCGGCGCGGAGTTCGGGCACCTGGACACGGTGCTGCACGGCGTCGCGTTCGCGAAGAAGGAGGACCTGCAGGGCGACTTCTTCAACACGAGCAAGGAGGGCTACCAACTGGCCCACGAGGTCTCGGCCTACTCGCTGACGGCCGTCGCGCGCCGCGCGCTGCCGTTGATGGAAGGGCGCAAGGGCTCGATCGTGACGCTGTCGTACATCG
The DNA here is from genome assembly GCA_007750655.1 of Rohdeia mirabilis. Lineage (GTDB taxonomy): Bacteria > Planctomycetota > UBA1135 > UBA1135 > Rohdeia > Rohdeia mirabilis. Next base: position 1,062,115 of record CP036290.1, on the reverse strand, counting down.
GCGCCGAACGCGTCATCGAGAACTACAACGTGATGGGCATCGCGAAGGCGGCCCTCGAAGCGTCGGTGCGCTACCTGGCCCACGACCTCGGTCCGCGCGGCATCCGCGTGAACGCCATCTCCGCCGGTCCGATCCGCACCCTGTCGGCGTCGGGCATCGGCGGTTTCAGCTCGATCCTCGACCACATCGCCGAACGCGCTCCGCTGCGCCGCAACATCGAGGCGGACGAGGTCGGCGACACGTGCGCGTTCCTGGCCAGCGACATGAGCCGCGGCATCACGGGCACGACGATCTACGTGGACGCCGGCTACCACATCATGGGTCTGTGAGCGGGCGGCCCGAGCTGGGGCGCGTGGACCCGTCGACCCTGGCGAACGAGCGCGCGACCCTGCACTGGGCCGTGCAACCGATCGCCGCGGTGGCGGACGCGCTGCTCGGGGCCTGGGACGACCACGGACAGAGCAACCTGGGTTGGGACGAGGGGCGCGAAGCACTCGTCAGCCACGACCTGGGGGACGGGTGGCGACTGGCGCTCGAACCGGACGCACTGCAACTGTTGTTGTTCGGCGGCGACGAGCGCGTGGTGTGGGAGCGGACGCTCGTGGATGCGACGCTCGACGAGGTCATGGCGTCGACGATCGAAGCGTTGCGCGAGGTCGGACTCGACGCGTCGGGTGCGACGTTCGACCGCGAGGCTTCGGAACTGCCCGACCACCCGGTGCGCGACGGTGGCACGTTCGCGCCCGGTGACGCGAGTGCGCGCGCGGAGATCGCGGCCTGGTTCGCGGCGGCGCGTCAGGCGTTGCTCGACGTGACCGGTGGTGAGGCGCACACGAGCGAACCGCGCGTCTGGCCCCACCACTTCGACCTGGGGCAGTTGGTCCTGCTCGATCCGAAGCTCGGCTCGCAGCGCGGACGTTCGATCGGACTCGGTCTCTCACCGGGCGACGCGTACATGGCCGAGCCCTACGCCTACGTGAATCCGTACCCGCGGCCCGAAGGCGTCGAACTGCCCGACATGGACGGCGGGCGCTGGGAGACGAGCGCGTTCTTCGGCGCCGTCCTGCCCGCCAGCGAGGCCCTCGAGTCCGAGGGCGGCGCTCCGTTCGCGCTGGTGCGCTTCGTGTCGTCGGCGTACAGCCTTTGCCGCGCGTTGTTGCGCGAGCAGGTCTGAGGACGCGGTCGCCCGGCACGGAGTCGGGGCCGGGGCACACGACCGGAACACGAGTCGCACGGCAACGCCCCGACGATGTACCGTGGACGCGGGGCACGACCGCATTCGGGAGCATCCATGGCCGAACACATTTCGGCGAAGAGACAGAACCTGGCCCTCGCTGCAGCCGCGGCGACCGGCATCCTCACCTGGCTCGGTGTCAGCTACACGTCGCTCGAGGCCGAGGCCTTCGACGACCGGACCTACTTCACGATCGCGCTGCCGATCGTCGCGATCGTCTGCGCCTACCTGGGTTTCAGCGTGCCCGTGAAGCCGTGGCGCTACGGTCTGGTGGCGATCGGGATGCATGGGCTCGCGCTCCTGTACCTGTCCTCCGTCGGGCCCGAACTGTCGATGGCACCCGTCGGCCTGGCGATCCTCGGCGTGATCTCGATCCCGATGTGTCTCGCGGGCATGGTCGGAGCGCGCGCGTACCGGCAAAGTCGGCCGCCGTCGCGAGAGTGAAGGACGCAGCGCGCGAGTCGCAGCCCTGACCCGGCGGCCGATCGTGCACCACCGTGACCCCCGTGTACGACGCCGCGCCACCTACGCTCGGCGCTTCGATCCCGTCCGCACGCCCATCCATGTCCACGCCGACCACTCCCGTCATCGTCCGCACCGTCGCACCCGCCGACGTCGAACGCTGCGCCGCGATCGAGGCGGCCTGCTTCCCACCCGAGGAAGCGGCCAGTCCCGAACGCGTGGCCCAGCGCGCAACGGCGTTCGCGCGCGGTTTCCTCGTGGCCGAGCTGGACGGCGTGCTCTTCGGCATGGCGAACGGCGCGGCCTCGCACCGGCCCGACCTGGCGGACGAGGAGTTCAAGGCGCTGGTCGGGCACGAGCCGGACGGCGCGAACCTGGTGATCTTCTCGCTCGCCGTGCACCCGGACTTCCAGGGGCGCTCGCTCTCGACGCCGCTCGTGAACGCCTATCTCGAACGCGCGCGCGAGGACGGTCGCCGCGCCGTGCTCCTCCTGTGCAAGGAGCGCCTGGTCCCCTACTACGCGCGCTTCGGCTTCATCGATCGCGGCCTGTCGGCGTCGACCCACGGCGGCGCGCGCTGGCACGAGATGGCGGTGACGCTGTGACGGACATCTACGTGGGCGCGGCCGTGCGTTCGGTGCTCGAGCTGCACGCGGACCTGTTGGCGGACTATCCCGGAGGGCGCACCGTCGGCGAAGTTCTGGACACGCAGGCACGCGTCCTGTTCGAGGCGTTCCAGCGCGAGGATCCGCGCGCGCGCGTGCAGCTGTCGAACTGGTCGCCCGTCGGTCCGATGGAGCCGCTGACGGCCGAGATCGCGCGCCGCACGGTCGAACGCGAACACGGATTCGCGTCGCCGCCGGACGCCGAACGGCTGGCGCTGCCGCTGGACGCCGAGTTCGAGGCCGCCGTGTTCGACCTGCTCGGCGGGCGCGAGGCGGAACTCGCGGCGCGCCTCGACGCCACGCCCGACCTGGTGCGCCGGCGTTCGGTCTTCGGGCACGGCGCGACGTTGCTGCACTACCTGGCCACGAACGGCGTCGAGACCTGGCGCCAGGTCGTGCCGGCGAACGCCGTGGCGATGGCGAAGCTCGTTCGGGCGCGCGGTGGCGATCCGCGCGCGACGATGACGTGCTACGGCGATCGCTTCACCGTGGTGGACCTGCTCGAGACGAGCGCGCATCCGCGTTCGGCCGGCGTCTACCGCGAACTGCGCGCGGCGCTCGATCCGCAGCGCCGTTCCTGAGCTCGGGCTCGGTGCGGCCGGGCGCTCCCGACGCACCGACTCGACCGTCAGGCCGCGGCGCGCGTGACCGAACTGGGCACCGTCAGCGGCGAACCGAGCTTGCGGATCGCGCTGGCCATCAGCACCAGGAGGAGCAACGCGGCGGCCACCATGCTGATGGTGCCGGCTCCGTGGTCGTGGCCCTGGGACGCCGCGCTCGGGATCACGTCCAGGCCGAAGATGTTGAGCATCAGGTCGACGGCCACGCCACAGAACAGCGTCACGGCCGAGAGGATCAACAGGTGCACGGCGAGGCCGCGTCCGCCCAACAGGCGCTTCACGACGAACAGCGTGCCGATGTTCGTGGCGGGCGACGCGAGCAGGAACACGAGCACCGCGCCCGGGCTGAGTCCTTTCGCGATCAGGACCGCTGCGATCGGCGTGGAGGCCGCGGCGCAGACGTAGAGCGGCAGTCCGATGGCGAGCATCGCGAGGTAGCCCCAGATGCCCTGGAGCTGTGGCCCCGTGAGCCACTCGGACGGGAGGAAGGCCCCGAGCACTCCGGACGCGGCCACGCCGATCACGAGCGGCCAGGCCAGGTCGTCCACGAGGTCCACGTAGGCGTAGCGCAGCGCGCGCGCGACGAGGTTCGAGCGCGGGGGCGCCGGGGTCGCGGCGGACGCACTCGTTCCCGACGCGTCGGAGTCGGTGTCGACCGCGTCGGACGTCGCCGCGTGGCAACAGCTGGTCTCGACCTCGGTGATCGGCTCGGGTTCCGGCTCCGGCTCCGGCTCGCCGTGGCAGCAGCTTCCGGCGTCGACCTTCGTCGCGAGCTCGTCGACCACTTCACCCGCCTTCGACGGTGCACCGAAGTACGCCACGGACAGTCCGGTGACGATGGCCGAGAACACGGCCGACAGCGGGCGCACGACGGCCATGATCGGACCGAGCAGCGCGTAGGTGGTCGCCACGGAATCGATGCCGGTCTCGGGCGTCGCCACGAGGAACGCGCTGGTCGCCCCGCGACTCGCGCCGGCGTTGCGCAGACTCGCCGCGACCGGCAGCACGGAACACGAGCACAGCGGCAACGGCGCGCCGGCGATCGAGGCGACCGCGACGGAGTGGACGTCGTCCTTGTCGATGAAGCGCTTCAGCTTGTTGGCGTCGAGCAACTGCGACACGAAGCCCGCGGCCAGGAAACCGGCCATCAGGTACGGCGCCATCTCGACGAACACGCCGGAGCCCGCGCCCCACACGCTGCCGCCGTGGCCGTGCGTCAGTCCCGGCAGGAAACCGCCGAGCGCGAGACCGAACACGAGGTACGGCAGGCGGTCCTTCCAGCTGCCACGGTGGAACGCCTCGGGCAGGAGGTCGACGACGGTGACGTACAGGAACGTGCCGCACGCCAGGGCCACGGCCAACGGCTGCCACGGGCCGGCGACCGTCATGAACGTGCGGCCGAGCAGGAACGACGCCGGCGTGATGCACGAGAACAGCGCGATCCACAGCACGGCCTTCCCGAGCTTCAGGTTCGCGAGGCGCAGCACGGTCGAGAACGAGAAGCTCTCCACCAGCTTGTGCAGCAGCATGAACAGGAGCGCTCCGGCCCACAGATCGCTGCCGAGCAGGCCGGCCAGCGACATGCCGCCGAAGAGCGCGTGGATCCCGAGTCCGACGAACGACGCGCGCCACAGCACCGCGTGTCGCGAACGTCCGCCGTCACCTTCGTGCGACGCGGCCCCCGTTCCGCTGTCGGCGTCGCCGCCGTCGTTCGGTCGTTCGGCGCCAGCTGCGGAATCTCCGTGCCCGTGCCCGTGCGTGCCGCCGATCCAACGCCGCAGCACGAGACGCTCGAGCGCCGCGAGTCCGACGAAGCCGCCGACGACCGCGAGCCACAGGACCAACGGCGAGGCGGTGCCGCGGCGTCGATCGGCGCCGGCGGTCGGTCCGTCGACCCGGGCGGGGTTCGCGGGCCCGTCGTCGGCCGATTCGGGCGTCGCGGCTTCCGGCGCCGTGTCCGCGTCGTCGGTCGCGTCCGTGGTGTTGACACCGTCGCCCGCACCGTCGCCCGCTCCATCCGCGGCGCCGAGGCCGAACAGCGCCCCGTGGTTCGCGTGGGCTCCCGTCGCCACCGGCGCACTCGACCCGTGGGACGCGAAGAGATCGGCTCCCATGTGGAGCACGGTCCCCAGGAAGATGCCCGCCGACAGGGCCACCAGTCGGTGCATCCCCTCCGACGACCAACGCCGCGTCCAGGGCAACAGGCCGCCGACGAGGGCGGCCAGCGCCACGAGGGCCGCGCTGAAGTAGGCGTCGTTGATCAACATCCGGCCACGAGTCTACGCCGGGCGAGCCCTTCGTCGAACGGGCTCCCGGGCCGAACGGCGGACGGGACGCGCGGACCCCGGAATGCCGAGCGGGGACCCGCGCCGCAGCACGGATCCCCGCTCGTCGGGGGCGCGGTCTCGACCGCACCCGGCACCCGGGATCGAACCGGGACTAGAACGTCCAGCCGATCGTGAGGATCAGGCGGTGGTCGATGCGGTCCGCGCCGGTGGCCGGCGTGTTGTCGTAGTCCATGACGTGCTGGAGCTTGCCGATCATCGACTCGGTCAGGTTGGTCGTGATGCTGGTGTCCAGACGACCGTAGACGTCGTCCATGTTGTCGACTGCCACGAAGGCCTCGGCCAGCTGGCGGAAGCTCGTCTGCTCGCTGATCTGGAAGAAGAAGTCGTAGGCCAGACGAGCGGCGATGTAGTCGGCGTCGTCGGAGGGCTGACCGGGGAAGTCCTTGTAGTCCTCGTTCACGTACGCGAGACCGGCCTCACCGGAGAACGCGCGGTCCTCTTCGTCGAGGAACTGGTGACCGACACCAGCACCGAGCTGGTAGCGCAGGTCGAGGGCGGCGATGGTGTCCGTGGTGACGGCGGCGTTGCCGTAGCCGTAGGTCTCCTCGGCGAAGAAGTAGTCGTACTTCACGCTCGCGCCGGCCTGGCGCTGGGTGATCTCGTTCTGACCCGAGGTCTGGTTCTTCTGCTCGGCGAACAGCCAGAACGCGCGAGCGGTCCAGCGGTCGGTGCTCTCGGTCGCGCTGCGATCGAGCACGGCCTCGGCGTTGGCGGCCAGGGTCGTGACCTCGGTGTTGCCCGAGGTGATCGTGGCGCCGAGGGTGACCGAACCGGTCCAGGCGGGATCGGAGACGACCTCGTCCTGGAGGCTGGAGGGAGCGATCGCGCGCGGCGCACCGTAGATCGGCGCGGCGGGCGCGGAGGCCTCGGTCGGCGCGGCGAAGGCCAGCGGCGCGAGGAGCGTGAGGAGGATGGACATGAAGAGTCGAGGAATCTGATGGCGGGCGACCGTCCGTGTGCGGCACCCAGGGGGGTCGTGCGGATCGTCCGCCCGACTTGGGGCGAAGATGGAACGGCATCGAAGGAGGCCAGTCAAGAGCCGCCGGCGCACCGCCACCGATGGGACGGCTCGCTCCACGGGTGGGAGGAGCCGCGCTCGGACCATCCTTGAGGCCCTCCGCCGACGGCGCTACAACCTGCGTCCTCGGCCCCTGCGTGGGCCAACGCCGCTTCCGAAGGGTCGTAGGGAGCGGGCGCACAGATCGGCGTCCACCAACGCCACGGAAGGCTTGGGTGATCACCCTCGCCGCCACGCACCGACGGTCGCCGTCGGTCCTGCCACCCTCCGGTTCGCGCTCTCCCCGACCCACCGACCCCCCGACGTCTGTCGCGATGATCGAGATCCGCAGTCTCGTCAAGCGCTTCGGCCCGTTCACCGCCGTCGACGGCGTGGATCTGGACGTGGCGCGTGGCGAAGTCCTTGGCTTCCTCGGACCGAACGGTGCCGGGAAGACGACCACCATGCGCATGGTGACCGGCTTCCTCGCCCCCACCTCCGGTCGCGCGTGCGTGTGCGGCCTCGACGTGGGTGAGGATCGCATCGCGGCCCAGCGCCTGCTCGGCTACCTGCCGGAGGGCGCGCCCGCCTGGCCCGACATGACCCCGGCGGAGCTGCTCGACTTCGCGGCCCAGGCGCGCGGCATGGATCGCGCGGCCCGGCGCGCCGCGGTCGGTCGCGCGGTCGAGCGCGTGCAGCTCGAGAGCGTGCTCCACAAGCCGATCGAGAACCTGTCGAAGGGCTTCAAGCGCCGCGTCGGTCTGGCCCAGGCGATCCTCCACGACCCGGACGTGCTGGTGCTCGACGAGCCCACGGACGGTCTCGACCCCAACCAGAAGTTCGAGGTGCGCCGGCTGATCGCGGAGATGAGCGAGGGGAAGGCGATCGTCCTGTCCACACACATCCTCGAGGAGGTCGACGCGGTCTGCACGCGCGCGACGGTGATGGCGAAGGGTCGGCTCGTGGCCGACGGGACGCCGGCCGACCTGCGCGCCAAGGACCCGCGGCACGGCGCGGTACGGGTGCGACTGGTCGACGCCGGACGCGCGGGCGCCGCGCGCGCCACGTTGGCCGAGTTGGCGTCCGTGAGCGCGATCGAGGACGAGGACGGGGCGCTGATCTGCCTCGCCGCCGGCGGCGCGAGCCCGGCCGACGCCATCTACGCGACCTGCCGCGAGCACGGCTTCGACCTGTCCGAACTGACCCCGCTCGAAGGCCGACTCGACGAGGTCTTCCGCGAGCTCACCGGTGCACCGGCACGCGGCGAGCGCAGCACCGTCGGTCGCACCACCGAGGAGGCCGTCCGATGAGTGGCGCACGCAACCTGTGGGTCGTGGGCAAGCGCGAACTGCGCAGCTACTTCGCGACGCCCGTGGCCTACGTCTTCCTGGTCGTCTTCCTGCTGCTGGCGGGCTTCCTCAGCCAGTTCCTCGGCCAGTTCTACGAGGGCGGCCAGGCCAACCTGGAGTCGTTCTTCTCGTTCAACATCTGGCTCTACCTGTTCCTCGTTCCGGCCATCTCGATGCGCCTGTGGTCCGAGGAGCGACGCAACGGAACGATCGAACTCCTGATGACCCTGCCGATCACCGAGACCCAAGCGGTCCTCGGCAAGTACCTGGCGGCCTGGGCGTTCTGCGGGGTCGCGCTGGCGCTCACCTTCCCCATCTGGATCACGGTGGCGTACCTCGGCGACCCGGACCACGGCACGATCGTGACCGGCTACCTCGGCAGCTTCCTGATGTCCGGCGCCTTCCTCGCGATCGGTTCGATGGTCTCGGCCTGCACGAAGAACCAGGTCATCGCCTTCGTCGTGACGGCGACCGTCGGCTTCGTGTTCATCCTGGCCGACTTCCCGTTCATCACCGGAGTGATCGACGCGTACCTGCCCGAGGTCTTCGGACAGCTCGTGCGGAGCATCGGCTTCATGACGCACTTCTCGGGACTGCAGCGCGGCGTGGTCGAACTGCCGTCGGTGGTGTTCTTCGGCTCGTTGATCGCGGCGGCGCTCTACGTCAACACGCTGCTCGTCGCCCACGTCAAGGCCTCCTGACCGACCTGGCACCCACGAAGAACCCATGGACACCAGAACCAAGCTGATCGTCGGCGCCGGACTGGCCGCCGCCCTCTTCGGGGCCGTCAACGTGCTGACCTCGACCAAGTTCAGTGGCGCACGCCTCGACCTGACGGAGGACAAGCTCTACACCCTGTCGAAAGGGGCGAAGGACATCGCACGCGGCCTCGACGAGCCGATCCGCCTCGAGTACTACGCCAGCCGCGAGTTGCGCGACGCGACCCCCACGATCGGGGCGTTCATGCGCCGCGTGGAGGACGTCCTCGACGGCTTCGTGCGCGCCTCCAAGGGCAAGCTGATCCTCGAGCGCTTCGACCCGCTCGAGTTCAGCGAGGCCGAGGACGCGGCCGCGCTCGCCGGCCTCCAGCGGGTGGCGCTACAGCGCGGCGACGTGCAGGGCTTCTTCGGCCTGGTCATGCGCAACTCGGTCGGCGACGTCGAGACGATCCCCGCGTTCAACCGGAACGACGAGGTCTTCCTCGAGTACGAGATCGCGCAGCGCCTCGTCGCGCTCGACGACGCCGGCAAGCCCGTGCTGGGTCTGATGACCGACCTGCCGCTCATGGGCGCGCCGGCCGCACAGCCCGGCCAACAGGGCGCGCCCGAGTGGCAGATCGTGCCGCTGCTCCGCCGCCAGTTCGACCTGCGCACGATCGACACCGACACCACCGCGATCGCCCCGGACGTGGACGTGCTGATGCTCGTGCACCCGAACGGGCTGTCGGAGAGGACGCTCTACGCCATCGACCAGTACGCACTCGGCGGCGGTCGCATCCTGGCGCTCGTCGACCCGTTCTGCGCCGTGGACACCGGCGCCGCGAGCCAGGGCGGCGTGCCCGGCGGGTCCGACCTCGGCCCGTTGCTCGCGACCTGGGGCGTCGAACTCGACGTGGACGACTTCGTGGCCGACCGCACGCTCGCGCGGATGGACGAGGGCGGACCGGTGCTCGTGTCCATGCGCATCGACAGCAGCGTGGTCGACGAGAGCGATCCGGTCACCGCGCGGCTGTCGGACGTCGAGCTGTTCACGCCCGGATCGCTGACCCAGGTCGAGGGCGCGACGACGACGTTCACGCCGCTCGTCACGACGACCGACGACGCCGGCCTACTCGACAAGGCGGCGAACGTTCGCGTGCTCGACCCGAGCGACATGCTCGCCAACTTCGTGCCGTCGGGCGAGCCGTTCACGCTCGTGGCGCGGCTGTCCGGCCCCATCTCGACGGCCTTCCCCGAGGGGTACGCGGTCGACGGCGATGGCGAGGCCGGAACCGAGGACGAAGGGTCGGTGCAACGTGCCCTCCCGCCCGGACACGTGGCCGCCTCCACGCGCCCGTTCGAAGCGATCGTCGTTGCCGATGCGGACCTGTTGTTCGACGGGTTGTGGCTGGGACGCTCGCTGTTCGGCGTCAGCAAGCTGCGCGAGAACCCCGACCTCGTGCTCAACGCGGCCGAACAGCTCGGCGGCGGCGACGCCCTGATCGGTCTGCGCGCGCGCGGCACGTTCGACCGGCCGTTCGAGGTGGTGCGCGAGCTGCGCCTCGCGGCCAGCGCCGAACTGGACGCCGAGCAGACGCGGCTCGAGAAGGAACTCGACGACGTGAACGGTCGCATCGAACAGATCGCCGCGGACCAGGGTGGCGGCGCGACGGTGCTCCTGACCCCCGAACTCGAGGAGGAGCTCGCGCGTGCCTACGAGGTGCGCGACGCCACGCGCAAGGAACTGCGGCGCGTGAAGTACGACCTCCAACGCGACGAGGAAGCCCTCGGGCGGCGCGTCAAAGCGATCAACATCCTGACCATGCCGCTGGTGGTGGTCCTGGGTGGACTGATCGTGTGGCTGCTGCGCCGCAAGCGCGCCAACCCGTCGCGCTGACCGCGGCCCGCTCCCCCACTCGCCACCGAACGCAGCACCCCCACCGCAGAACGAGCACCATGGCTTCCAGAACGATCGCATTCATGGCCGGCGCCCTGGTCGTGCTGGGCTCGGCCGCCCTGTACATCACCAGTCGCGAGTCCAGCAGCTACGCGAACGACGCCGACCCCCTCGCGGGCGAGCCCGCACTGCCGGAACTCGAGAACCTCGCCTCCGAGGAGCTCGTCGCGGTCGAACTCACGGATCGCGACGGGTCGGTGCGCATCGAGCGCCGCGGCGCACGGTGGATCCTGCCGGCGAAGGACGGCTATCCGGCGCGCACGGACCGCGTCGGCGAGCTGATGCGCGGCCTGCAGACCCTGCGCCTGACGGAGCCGGGAACCGCGCGCGCGGACAAGCACGCGCGCGTCGGTCTCGTGGCCCCGAGCGACGGCGGCGAAGAAGCCGTTCTGGTGCGCGTGGAACTGGCGGGCGGCGACGCTCCGGCCGAGATCCTGCTCGGCAGCGCCGACACCTCGCGCAGCGGCGATGCCCTGTTCGTGCGCCGTCCGGGCGACGACCAGTGCTGGGTCGCGAACGGTCGCATCCCGCGCCCGACGTCCGCCACCTGGTGGTTCGACGCGCGCGCCGTGGCGATCCCGACCTCCGAGGTGCGACGCGTGACGATCGCCTTCGAGGAGCGCCCGGATCAGGGCTACTCCCTGCGCCGCGACGATCCGCAGGGGTTCGGCTTCGAACTCGCGCCTCTGCCCGAAGGCCGCGTGCCCGGCGAGGAGTGGAAGTGGTCGGGGCTCGCGCGCACCGCTGGCAACCTGACGGCGGCCGACGTGCAAGGCACGACGTCGTTCGAGTCGGCGGCCGCCGGCAGCCACGTCGAGTACGCGCGCTTCGACCTCGAGACCTACGAGGGCCTGCGCCTCGAGGCGCGACTCGCACGGCTTGCGAGCGACGTCGACGGCGTGCCGGGTCCGACGTGGATCCGCTACCACGCCGACGTGGTCGAAGATGGAGCGGGCCCCGCATCGCCGGCGGCGCCCGAGCGCGATCTCGCCGCCGCCCGCACGCGCGCGGACGAGTTGAACGCACGCCTGGACGGCTGGTGGTTCGAGGTGCCAGCGGGCACGGCGGCCGGCTACTGGACGCCGCTCGAGGAGCTGCTCGCGCCGCTGCCGGAAGAACCGGCGGAAGTACCGGCGGAAGAGCCCGTCGAGGCACCGGGCGGCGGTGACTCGGGCGGCGGTGACTCGGGCGGCGAAGGCGCGACCGAAGCGCCCAACGAAGGCGAAGCCGGGTCCAGCGGCGGCTGAGTCGGCCCGGCGCCGCTCGACGACCGCTCGCGCTCACGAGCTCGGGTAGGCCAGCTCGTAGTTCATCCAGAAGAACGGCACCGCGGTGAGGAGACCGAGACCGATCGACGTCCAGACCAGCGACCGGATCTGCGCGTCGGAGAGCTCGCCTTCCGGCAACATCCGCCGCAGCCGCAGCCGGTACTCGTAGACCACCTCGATCGCCAGCTGGATCACGAGCGCCGGCAGCACCCAGCGCCAGACCGCGGAGAGCTTCTGCCCCACCTCGTCCGTCGCCCACAGGAGCATCCCCGCGATACCGACGGCGTTGCCGACGACCGAGAGGGTCGCCTTCCAGCGCGGCGCCTCCCAGCGCATGTCTTCACGAATGCCCCACAACGCGACGGTCGTGTACATGGCGATGTAGAGGTAGGCGAAGAAGAGCACGGCAGCGAGTCGGCGGGCGAGCGATCCTAGCGCGACGGAGCCGGACGTGGCGAATCGACGCCTCGGAGCGTGGCGCACCGGTTCGGCGCGAACCCTGCCGCCCTACTCCTTCTTGAAGATCAGGAGGTGGTTGAAGCCGCGCATGAAGAAGTTGCCCTCGACGGCGGCCTTGTGGAACCCGGGCTTCTCGAGCTTGCGGTTGCCCCGCACCACGGCCACGTGGTCGACCATGCGGAAGCGGGCGGACAGCTGCACCGCGAGACGGATCCCGATCGGCACGAACCCGCGCTTCTTCTTGAGCGAGTCCTGGACGTAGACCGCGATGAAACGGCGGTCCTTCAGGATCCGGTGCGCTTCGGCGAAGGTCGCTTCGAGCGCCTCGAAGTACGCATCGTCGAACGCGTCGAGCTTGCCGATGCAGCGCGGATCGTCCGAGTAGTCGATGTGCGTCGAGTACGGCGGGTCCATGAACACGAAGTCCACCGACGCGTCGGCGAGCGGCAGAGCGCGCGCGTCACCGAACTGGATGTCGTCGCGCCACGGCCGCAGGTCGAATCCGCGTGCCTCGCGCCCGAGCTCCGCCGCCACGTCGAGCGTCGTCCCTCCCCCACAGAAAGGATCGACGACGAGGTCACCGGTCCGCGTGTAGCGCTCCAACAGGTTCCAAACGATGTAGGACGGCGTGCGCCCTTCGTAGCGCGGATCGCCGTAGTGCTTGGACGGGTCGTCCCCGTGCTGTTGGGACGGCGCGTACCACAGCGTCGTGGTCTGGAGTCGCATGGGAGATCGGACGGCGGAGCGCCGCGGGCCGCGCGAGCGACCCGCCGCGACCGTCGTCAGCGCTGCAGCCAGCCCGCGAAGGCCTCGAAGCTCTGCTCGCGACCCAGGAAGTTCGCCACCAGGTCGGCCGCGTCCTTCGTGCCACCGCGCGACAGCACTTCGTCGTAGTAGCGCTGCGCGACGGCCGGGTTCATCAGGTCGCCGGAGAAGGCGCTGAGGATGTCCTTCGCGATCACCAGCGACCACATGTACGTGTAGTACATCGCCGAGTAGCCGTGCAGGTGACCGAAGCCGCACAGGAAGAACGTGCCCTCCTCGTGCGGGAACGGCAGGTGCTCCTCGCGCAGGGCGATCATCCGCTCGACCGGGTCGATCTTCGCGGGATCGTCCATGTAGTACTCGAGCGACATGGTCGCGAAGTACATCTGCTGGATGACGGTGAGGCCCTTGCCGTACTCCTCGGCGCGGCGCATCGCGTCGATGAGCGGCTCCGGGATCGGCTCGCCGGTCTGGTGGTGCGTCGCGAAGCGCTGCAGCACGCCCGTGTCCCAGGCCCACTCCTCGTAGAGCTGGCTGGGAACCTCGACGAAGTCCCACTCGGTCGAGATCCCGCTGAACTCGACGTAGCGCGAGCGCGCCGAGAACAAGTGGTGCAGGAGGTGCCCGATCTCGTGGAAGAACGTCGTGACCTCGTCGTGCAGCATCAGGCCCGGGTCCGTGCCCTTGGGCTCGGGGAAGTTGCACATCAGCGCGCCCTGGGGCAGCACCTCGTCCTTCGAATCGCCGCCCAGAAGACCGCTGTCCGTCGAGAACATCGCGGCGTGTTTGAACTTGCCGTCGCGCGGGTGCATGTCGAGGAAGAGCCGTGCCAGGTGCTCGCCGCCGTCCTTGGAGCGCACGTCGTAGACCTCGACCGACGGGTGCCAGGTGGCGATCTCGTCGTTGCGCTCGAAGCGCACGCCGAACAGCACCTCACTGGTCGCGATGACGCCGTCGCGCACCTTCGCGTAGGCGAAGTACGGACGCACGGCGAGTGAATCGAAGCTGTAGCGATCGGCCTTGACCTTCTCGGACAGGTAGGCCTTCTCCCAGTCGCGCACGTCGGTGGCGCTCGGGTCCTCGCGGCGCTTGTACTCGAGCAGTTCGTCGTACTCGGCGGCGGCGCGATCCTTGGCGAGCGCCATCACGCGATCGACGAACTCGCGCGCGTTGGCGCCCGACTTGCTCATCTTGTCCTCGGTGACGTAGTCGGCCCAGGACGCGAAACCGAGCGCGTTGGCCAGCTCGTGGCGCAGCGTCATGATCTGCTTCAGGACCGGCAGGTTCTCCGGGTAGGCGCGCGTGTTGCAGGCGAGGCTGTAGGCCTGCCGCAGGTCGCCGCGCGTCGCGTACGTCATGAACGGCACGCGGTCGTTCGGATCGGTCGACAGGGTGACCGAGCCGTCCTCCGCGGGCGGGTGGTTCGCGACGAAATCCGCGGGCAGGCCGTCGAGACCCGCTGCGCCCTCGGCGATCTTGAAGGACTTGCCGCCGGTCATGATGTTCCGGTCGAACTGCTGACCGATCTCGACCAGTTCCTTCTTCAACGCGACGATGCGCGCGCGCGTGGCGTCGTCCTTGTCGATGCCACTGCGGCGGTAGTCGCGCAGACCGTGTTCGATCAGGCGGCGAGCCTGCTCGTCCGCGAGGCTGTTCACGTCGACGCGCTCGAGCGCCGCGAACACGTCGCGATCCAGGCTCAGCTCGGTCCCGAAGGCCGACAGCTCCTGCTCGAGTTCCTCGGCGACGGTGCGCGTGGCCTCGTCGGGGTGCGCGTTCGCGAAGATGCCGAGCCAACCGCCCAGTCCGTTCAGCGCGCGGCCGATGGCGTCGTAGGCGGCACAGACCTCGAGGCCCGCGGCGTCGGGCGCCAGTGCCTTGAGGTCGGCGAGTCGCGCACGGGCCTCGTCGAGTCGAGCGGTGGCGAAGGGGCGCAGATCGTCGGCCGTGGGCGTCTTGGTGATGTGCATGGATGCTGTCGTTCTAGTGCGAGCGCGTCGCCGGTTCGGCCGAGCGCGTGGTCGCGTAGTGGAAGAGTGCGGCCATCTGCGCACCGAAGTCGTGGCTGCCGCCGGTCATCGGCGACTTGAAGAAGCAGGCCAGGTGCGCGAGTTCACCGGCCGCGCCGTCGCGCAGCGCCAGTTCGCTGAACCGCGCGAGATCGAGGACGAGCGGTGCCGCCAGGGCCGAGTCGGAACCCGTCCACGTGAACTGCAGGCTCATCTTCGCGCCGAGGAAGCCCTCGAAGTGGATGAAGTCCCAGGCGGTCTTCCAGTCGTGCAGCGACGGCACGTAGTCGATGCCGACGTGCGTGTGCAGCCCCTCCGACCCCTGCAACAGCGAACGCAGCGCGGCGTCCTTGTTGGCGACCTTGGCCGCCTTGTGCGCGGGGTTCGCGAGCACTTCGCCGTCGCGGTTGCCGAGCATGTTGTAGCCCTGCCACGTGAGCACGCGCAGGTTGCGGTGGGCGAACAGCGGCGCCAGCACGGTCTTGACGAGCGTCTCGCCCGTCTTGCCGTCGCTGCCGCACTGGGGCACGCCGCTCGCCTCCGCCAACTCGCGCAGCGCGGGCCACGTACCACCGGCGCTGGGCGTGAAGTTGACGTGCGCACAGCCGGCGCGCAGGGCGGCGTAGGCGTACAGACAGCTGGGCGGCAAGAGTTCTCCGGCGTCGAGCGCCGCTTCGAACGCCGCCAGATTCGCGCCGGCCGGGCTGGCGTCGGCGAGTGGCTCGGTGCTGGCCACGTTGACGACGACGACGCGTTCGGCGCCGGTGCGCTCGCGGAAGGCAGCGAGGTCGGCGATCAGTGCGTCGACCTGGGCGCGCGGCGCGAGGGCGCCGCGTTCGCGCGCTCCGGCCGACGCGCGCTCGTCCCCGGGAGCCGCCAGTCCGGGGACGATGCGTGCGTCGACATCGGTGGCGGCCTCGGCCCCGGCGGTGACGATCGCGTGCGACAGCACGCCGTTGTGCGCGAGTTCGGCGCCGGCGTCGGCCAGGCTGCCGTCGCGCACCTCCCAGCCGCCGACGACGAAGCGCTCGAGCTCCGCCAGGCCGAGTCCTTCGAACGCGGGCAGTTCACTGACCAGACCGACGGTCCCCGCGCGGCCGTGGGCCATGGCGTCGAGTCCGAAGACGCAGGTGGTCGCGATCGCGCCGCGAGCCCCGACGAGCCACAGTCCGAGCGGTCCACGGGTCGGGGCGCTGGCGGGGCGTGCGGTCATCGAGGGTGAGGAACGGGGGTGGGACGCGGCGCGGACGGGGGCTCGGCGGTTCGGACCGCCGACGGAAGACCCCCCAGTCGAGCGGTCGGATCGGGGCGCGGCAAGCGCTGGGGGCCGGATTTCGGTGCCGCGCTCGACCTGGGAGGGATCGCCGCCGCCGACCCCGCGGAGCGGGCGCGTCCGAATCGAGCGGATCGCGGCCGCGCGCGCTCTCTAGTCCGGACTCGTGGCCGCGTCGAGCGCAGCCCGGCGGCGTTCCTCGACCCAGGCTTCGACCAGGGCGCGCTCGGGTCCTTCGAGCCAGCCCACGCGGACACCGGCGGCCTCGGAGACCGGTTCGGGTCCAGCGTTCGGTCCGGTCCCGTCGGTCGCCGAGGTGGACGCGACACCACTCGATCCAGCGCCCGCGGACGGGTCGGCCGGACCCGTGGCCGAACCCGGCTCGCTGCCGATCGAGGTCGCCGTCGAGCCGGGCCGGGCCGACGACTCCCCCACCCCGTCGCCCGTGCGCGGCTGGTCCGACCCGGCGCTGGTCGCGGCGTCGGTCTCGGTGGCGGCCGGCGGATCGGTCGCCGCGAGTTCCGGTTCGTCGAGCGCACGGGCCCGACGTTCGGCGGCGGCCAACCGCTCGATCGCGCGCTCGAGCGCCTGGGCCAACTCGCCGGTCGGGTCCACCGCGTGCGACTGCTCCGCGAGCGCTTCGCGCAGGTCCTCGAGCTGGTCGGCCGCCGCGTCCTCGTGCACGAGGTCCATGGTCCGGGCCGCGCGCTCGATGTCGCGCACCAGGCGTGCGAGGGCGTCGCGCTGATCGGCGCCCAGGTCGTCGGCCGAGCGGGCCAGGGCGCGGCCGAGGTCGCTCGCCGCGCTCTGGGTCAAGGTGCCGACCTGGGCCTCGGGGCGACTCGTCGGTCCGATCGCGAGCCCCAGGAGCGCCACGGCGACGAGCGGTGCCACGGCAGCGGTGACCGCGGTCGGCCCGTGTCCGACGAGCGCGTCGCCGAGATCGAGATCGGCGCGCGCCCGATCGGAGAGCAGCGCGTCGAGCTGGCGCTGCGCCTCGGACCCGGCGCCGCGTCGACCGTCCGCCGCGGCGCGCTCCTCCTGTTCGAACGCCGCGACCAACGCCCAACGGCGCTGGTGGCGGCGGTCGAGGTCGCGCACGGTCTCCTCGAGGGTCGGGAGCGTCGCGCGCGCCACGGTCGCGAAGGTGGCCAGGGCCAGGGCGACCGCGAGTGCGATGCCGTCGCGCGGGAGCTCGCCGTCGCCCGTCGCGACCACGGCCGCGCAGACGAGGAAGCCGGCCGCGCCCGCCCACAGCGCCGCTTCCGCCCAGCGCAGCGCCCGCACCGCCCGGTTCGCCGCGCGGACGAGCCGACCCACCGCGTTCGCGCGCGCGGCACTCGGGGCCCCGGCGTTCGAACGTGCACCCGGATGCCGACCGTCGCGACCGCGCTGGCGGTTCGAGCTCGTGTGGGTGCTGCGGATGCTCACGGTGAGGGCGCGGTGAAGTGCGCGGCGCGGCGGGCCCCGAGGCCCCGGCGTGCGCGCGCCCGACTCCAACCTACCGGAACGCCGCGGGCCGGCTACCACGTGGGGCACGTCGGGGCGCGGCGGCGAGCGGGCGGGGCCCGGCGAGCCGACCGTCGGTGCGACCGGCCCGTCGGCGAGCGGGGTCCGGTGACCACGGCGGCCCCGACCGCGTCATGCTGGTCGGACCGCCACCTTCGACCACCTTCCGACCGATGCTCCACCTCCTCGCTCCGGCGCTGCTCGCGCTGCCCGTCGCCACGCTCGCCGCCTCGCACGCCGTCACTGCGTTGGACGGCGCTGCTGTGGCTCACGCCGCTGCTGTGGCTCACGCCGCTGTGGCCTCGACCCCCGGCGCCGAGGAACGCAGCTCGGGCGGCGAACTCCTGCCCGAGGAGGCCGCCTACGACGTGCGCCACTACGACCTCGCTCTGACGGTGCGGCCCGAGACGAAGACGATCGAAGGACTGCTGGGCATGCGCGCGCACCTGGTCGCTGCAACGCCCGCGATCGTCATGGACCTCGACGAGCTGCTCGCGATCTCGGCGGTGAAGCTCGACGGCGAACCGGTCGAGTTCCGCCGCGACGCGAATCGCATCTACGTGCAGGCGGCCGAACTCGAGGTCGGCCAGAGCTTCACCGTCGAGGTCGCGTACTCGGGTGCGCCGCTCGTCGCCGCGAATCCGCCCTGGAGCGGTGGCTTCACCTGGGCCACGTCCGCCGACGGCAGCCCATGGATCGCGACCAGCTGTCAGGGCGAGGGCGCCGACCTGTGGTGGCCGTGCAAGGACCACCCGAGCGACGAACCGGACGGACTCGACCTGCACATCACCGTCCCCGATCCGCTCGTGGTCGCGGCGAACGGGCGACTCGTCGAAGTGGTCCCGACCGACGAGGAGGGTTGGTCCACGCACCACTGGCGGGTGACGACGCCGATCAACAACTACGGCGTCGCGCTCGCGATCGGTCCGTACGAAACGATCACCACCGACTACGAGAACCCGTACGGCGACACCTTCCCGTTCACGTTCTGGGTGCTGCCGGAGGCGAAGGAGCAGGCCGAGAAGGTCTTCGCCGAGTTCCAGGAGCACATGCGCATCCTCGAGGAACTGTGTGGTCCGTACCCGTTCCGCGGCGACAAGTACGGCATCGCGCACGTGCCCTTCCTCGGCATGGAGCACCAGTCGATCATCGCCTACGGCAACCGCTTCGGGAACGATCCGTGGTACCGGCTGCCGTACGACGCGCTGCACCAGCACGAACTCGCGCACGAGTGGTGGGGCAACCTGGTCACGGCGCGCGACTGGAACGACTTCTGGATCCACGAGGGCATCGGTACCTACATGCAGGCGTTGCACCTCGAACGCACGAGCGGCGTCGAGAACATGCGCGCGAAGATGCGCTTCGACCGCCGCACGCTGGCGAACCGCGGCGCCGTCGCTCCGCGCGGCGCGCGCACGACGAAGTGGATGTACTTCGGCGACCGCAGCTCGACGTCGCCGGGAGGCGACATCTACAACAAGGGTTCGTGGGTCTGTCACACGCTGCGCTGGCTGCTCACCGACGACGTCTTCTTCACCGTGCTGCGGCGCTGGGCGTACCCCGATCCCGAGCTCGAAAAGACGACCGACGGCAGCGCCTGCCGCTCCGCGACCACCGACGAACTGCTCGGTATCGCCGAGAAGGTCAGCGAACGCGAACTCGACTGGTTCTTCCAGGTCTACCTGCGCCAGCCCGCCCTGCCGCGCCTCGACCACGAGGTGGTGGACGGCATGCTGCGGTTGAACTGGCGGCTCGAGGGCGACGTCCCCTTCCCCATGCCGGTCGAAGTGCTCGTCGGCGACGAGTTGGTGCGCGTCGAGACCGACGACGACGGCGCCGGTGAGTTGGAAGTGGGCGACTCGAAGTTCGAGATCGACCCGAACGGCTGGTTGTTGAAGGCGACGGAGCGGCGCAAGCGGTAGTCCGTCACGCGCGACGCTTCACCGCCGCCACGTGAAGCGCAGGCCCGACCAGGTTGCGTCGATCGCGGCCACCTTGCTGTCCACGAGGCCTGCGGCCAGACCGGCGGCGCGCACCTCGCGGTCGCCCACTTCGCTCGGGACGCCGGATGCCTTCTTCGGCCAACAGATCCACAGGAAGCCGTCACCCGCCAGCGTCGCGGTGCGCTCGAGATCGTGCGCGAGGGCGGCCGCCGTGGAGACGAACCACAGGGTCACCGTCGGTGCCTGTTTCGTGCCACGCCGGGTGACGCGCGCGCCGGCGGGCAGATCGCCGAGCACCGCCTCGAAACCCTGCGGCCCGTCGACGAGGCGCACCAGGCCGTCCGGCTTCACGCCGAGCTTCTTCGGCAGCGGCGTTCCGCTGTAGCCGGCGAGCGCGTTCGCGGGCGCGGGAGCCACACGAGCCGGCGCGTTGCGAGCGGCCGCCCGCGCCCGCTTCAACGTCCCCACGATCGAACGCCAGGTGCCGAACGTCGCGTCGGGTAGATCGCGGCGCACGCGCTCGACCTTCTCCGGCGCGCCCTCCACGAACGCGATCGGGACGTGGCGCGTCTTCGGCGACGTGCGCAGCGCGAGGGCCACGTCGCGCCCGTGGCTCGGCAACCGCGACAGGTCGACCACGACGGCGTCGGGGGGATCGGCTCGCAGCGCGCGCAGCTCGGGCGTTCCCACCTCGCCCCCGTCGGCCGCGAATCCGGCCGCTTCGAGTCGGGCCAGTCGCTCGGGCGCCTCGGCCCGCTTCCAGTGGACGAGGAACACGCGGGGTCGGGAATCGGTGCGCATGGCGAGTCGTCGAACGAAGCGCGGCCCACGTGCCTGGGCACTGCTGGCGGCACGGACGAGTATGAACGACCTGCAACCCCTGGTGCGAGCGACCCGGGTGGAGAGTGAGGTCCGGTCCCCCCCATCGGTGGCCATTGCCGCACGACGCGCGACCCGCGCACCGTGCCTTCTCGGCAGCGCGTTCGCGCGCCCCCTCCACAGGAGTTGCCGTCATGGTTCGAATTCCGCTCACCCGTCGCCACGCCCTCCCCGCCTTCGCGCTCGCCAGTCTGGTCGGCGCCTACCTGGGAACCGTCGCTCCACCGCCCGCGGACTCGTCCGGTCCAGCGCGGATCATCGCGTGGAACGACCTCGGGATGCACTGCATCGACCCCGACTTCTCGGTCTTCTCGATCCTCCCGCCGTTCAACACGATCAACGCGCAGGTGATGGTCGGCGGACAGTTGGTGACCCAGGCCGGCGCGTACACGATCACCTACGAAGCCGTCGCCGATCCCGACGGGTCGATCAACTCCACGTCGATCGGCAAGACGAACTTCTGGGACCACGTCCAGGCGCTGTACGGCGCGAACCCCGCACCCGACACCGGACTCGCGGGGAACTCGATGCCCGGCCTCGCGAACGTTCCGCAGCCGGCGCACTTCGATCCGACGTGGGACTGGTTCCAGGCCGAGGGCATCCCGATCACTCCCTACGACGACGCGCTCGCGAAGAACCCCTACCCGTTGCTGCGCATCGTCGTGCGCAACAGCAGCGGCAACGAGATCGCGAGCACGGTCACCGTCGCGCCGAACTCGGCCGAGATGGAGTGCAGTCGCTGCCACTCCTCCGGCGGCAGCCCCGAAGCGCGCCCCGATGGCGGCTGGGTCTGGAACCCGACGCCGGTGATCGACGACCACCTCAACATCCTCAAGCTGCACGACCGGCACCTCGGAGAGGCGACCTACGACGCGGCGCTCGTCACCACGGGCTACGGCGCGGCCGGCCTGTACCAGGGTGCGCTCGCGGGCCAACCGGTGCTGTGCGCCGCGTGCCACGGAACGAACGCGTTGCCCGGCACCGGTCTCGCGGGAATCTCGCCGGCCACCGAGGCCATGCACGGCCTGCACGCCGGCGTGCGCGACGAGACGGGCACCGTGCTCGACGATCGCGTCACGCGCGAGACCTGCTACTCCTGCCACCCGGGCACGCAGACCCAGTGTCTGCGCGGCGCGATGGGTCACGCCATCGGTGCGGACGGCGACTTCGCGATGCACTGCCAGAGCTGCCACGGCGGCCTGAGCGACGTCGGCGAGACGGGCCGGGTCGGCTGGTTCGACCAACCGACGTGCGACAACTGCCACAGCGGGTCGGCCACGGTGAACAACGGCGAGATCCGCTACGACACGGTCTTCGACCTGAACGGCGAGCGCCGGGACGCGGCCTCCGCCCTGTTCGCGACGGACGCGGACACGCCGGCTGCCGGTTTCTCGCTCTACCGCTTCTCGGACGGTCACGGCGGACTGCAGTGCTCGGCCTGTCACGGCCCGCCGCACGCGATCGCGCCGACGCGCTGGCAGAACGACGATCTGCAGGCCGAGCAGCTGCAAGGACACGTGGGCACGATCACCGAGTGTTCGGTGTGCCACACGGGTCTCGAGGACAACCAGTTGTTGAGCGGTCCGCACGGCATGCACCCGTCCACGGCCGCCTGGGCGAACGGCAAGCACGGCGACTTCGCCGAGGCGAACCTGTCGAACTGTCGCGCGTGCCACGGCTCGAACGACCGCGGGACGGTGCTCTCGCTCGCCCAGGACACGCGCAGCTACTCGAACGAGTTCGGGACGCGCACCTACGAGCGCGGCAACCTCGTCGGCTGCTACGACTGCCACGACGGGCCGGACGGTGAGCACCACACCTCGAACGGTCGTCCTGTGGCCCAGGACCTGGTGGAGTCCACTCCGACCGACGTTCCGCTGCAGGTGGCGATGTCGGTGACGGACCCGCAGCCGCTCGTGTACCGCATCGTCGCGCAGCCGCTGCACGGAACGGTGGCGTTCGACGGGACGGGGAACGTCGCGACCTACCGCGCGAAGGCGGGCTACGTCGGGACCGACGAGTTCCTCTACGCGGCGCACGACACGAAGACCGACTCGAACGTCGCGACGGTCTCGATCGATGTGACGGCTCCGACCTGCGCTGGCAGCATCGAGAGCTACGGGCACCCGTGCCTGAACGCGGACGGCTCGATGCCGACCCTGCGGGTGACGGGCTGTCCGTCGCCGGGCGAGACGATCGTCCTGAGGCTGGACGGCTTCATCGGCGGCTCGGTGGCTCTGATCGGGTTCGGCGCATCGCGCGGCGCGCTCGAGATCGTGCCGGAGTGCACCCTGCGACTGGCTGGAATCGCCTACGACGCCACGCCGATCGTCGGCCTGTCGGGGACCGGGCCCGGAAACGGATCGGCCGTGCTCCCGCTGACGATTCCGGCGCTGTTCGGAACGGCGACCATCCACATGCAGGCGTTCGGCTTCGACCCTGGGCTCGACTGGCCGTTCGTCGGCACGAACGGGGTGACGGTGAACGTGGAGTAGAACGTCGCCGTCGACTCGTTCGACAAGCTCGACGAAGAGAGCGAGCGAGGCTACGGGGCCTCGCTCGCTCTCGTTTCGGGGCGTGCTGAGGTGCCGTGCCCGTGCGCCGTCCTCACTCGCCTTCCGCGTCAGAGAACTCGACACCGAGTTCCACACGGGCGACCGACCCTTCGGCGCCGGTCGTGATCTGTTCGCCGTATCGGCCCACGGCGTAGGTGGAGTTCGGAACGAGGCCGCTGATGAAGAACGAACCAACGCCAGGTTCGTCGGCGACCCGCTCGACGAAGCTCACGGCACGCATCGAAGACAGGCTCGACAGGAACGGGTCCAGCGGAACGGCCCGGACGCGTGGATTCAGGGGCAGCGGACCCTCGAAGAGCACGCGACCCTCGATGGTCGCTCCGATGCTCGCAGTCACCACGACGGGATCCTCGCTGTACTCGGCCGTGAGGTGCACGATCGTATCGACGAGCATCCCGCGTCCCGTGGGGACCGAGAAGGGGGAGCACACCATGACTCCGTCGGGCTGAGCGGGGACGACGGTGCGCTCGACGCGGCCGACGAGGCGGAACGTCCCCGCGGGGCAGGGGTAGAAGGAGATCGTGGAACGACCGGCGTCGGGCAGCGCCACGTACGGGAGGACGCGGTAGTCCGTCGACTCGGCCACGAGTACCAGGCGCGCCGTTCCGTAGCCACCGAGCACCGACCTGTCCGTCTCGACCGCGATCGTGGTATGCATGGCGGCTGCGACGTGGAGAGGGACGATCGTCTCGGAGTCCGGCCGCACACGAACTCGCGCAGGGCGCTCGTCCGGAACGACCTCCAGCACCTCGCCGATCGACGATGCGTGCCGGTACACGTCGACGTCGACCGAGTACTCCTGCCACTCGAGACCTTCGACGACGACGGCACCGAGCGGTGGGAGCGCGAGATCGAACAGCACACGGGAGCGCGGCGGCCAGTCGCCCCCACCGGCCGGACGCCCCGCACGTTCCAACGGTCCGACGAAGGTCAGCGTCACCTTCGGTTCCACCTGCGCGATCTCCGGCAGGGTGACCGGACGTCCGAACGGATCGGTGACACCGAAGGCGATGGTTGTCCGCTCGAGGTCCTGGCCGAGCACTCCGAGGTCAACCGCCGCGTCATCGACGGTGAACGCCCGCTCGTCGAAGCGCAGGCCGCGCGCGTAGGACCCACAGAGGACGCTCAAACGGTAGTCGCCGGGCGGGAGCCCACGGAACCGCAACGAAACGATGCCCCCATCGGACTCCTCGAGCAGGCGCTGCGCCTCACCCCGTTGGCGATCGGCCCCCGCGTCTCCAAGTTGGCCGTCGCGGCGCTCGAGCTTCACCGCCGCATGTTCGACCGCGCCGAGGCCCGTGGTGTCGAACCCCACCGCGATCGTTCCGTGATCCTCGACGATCGCCGTGTAGGTCGTGCGACGGTCCGGCTCGACGACGACTCCGTCGGCGGACGAGATGCGTCGATCGCCGACGGTCTCGACGAGCTCCGGCTCCATGGCGCTGCAACCTCCGTACACGCTCCAGCGATAGCCCTCGGAAGGATCGAGGCTCGCGACACGAACGCGCCCTTCCGCGTCCGAGTACCCACCCCCGCCCGAGGTGAGCATGTCGACGACGACTTCGGGTGCGATGCCATGGCGATCACGACGCTTGGTGACGGCGTTCACCCAAGAGCGCGCCGTTCGCTCGGGGGTGCTGTAGGGGGGCACGAGTTCGTCGCTCGCGAGCCTGGACGAGAAGCTCACGCCATGGCCCAGCTGGCGCACCTCGAACGGTCGGCCGGGGCTGGACCCGCGCTGGTCGTGAGCTCGAGTCAGCTCACCGCCCTGGCCGAGGTGAATCCTGACGTACCGACCCAACACGGGCCTCTCGTCCACGTCGATCACGCGCAACTCGACCGATCCGGCCCGGTGCAGCACGAGATCGATCGGCCCCGCGCTCCCGATCGACACGTGGCGCGGGACCAGTCCATCGCCGGCGACCAGCAGGAGCTGAGGGTGGTCCGCCTCCGGTCGTTCGAGCCAACCTGTCACCTGCGCATCCAACGGAATTCCAGCGGTGGTGACGACAACGGCGCGCACCGACTGGGTCAGCAGCTGGCCTTCAGGGTCGAAGAACCGCACCAGGCGATCGGGATCTGCTGCCGCGAGTGCCGCGTCCGTTTCGATACCGAGTTCGAAGTCCGCAAGCGCAGCGCGCTCGGACGCGCGGAGACCTTGGATCCGCGTCCCGTCCTGCGCGAGATCCGCGTCGACTCCAGGCGGCGTCGCGAGCCCGGCCACCTGCTCCTGCTCGATCACGAACGGGGCATCGCTGGACGCGGACCGAAGAACCCAGACGGCGAGGCCAACACAGCCGAGCAAGGCGAGGCCGAACGAGGCCCCGACGCGGGTGGTGCGAAAAGTCATGGGAGCAGGTACCTCGGCGCCGCCGGGAGGTTTCGCCCGCCTGCGACGCGGAGTTCGAGCGGATCGAGCCACTCGTCACCAACGACGAGCGGGGCGCCCTCCATGGAGGGCGCCCCGCTCATACGTTCAGAATCGGCCGCGTTGGCGGCGACTCGAATCAGGTCCGACTCAGTGCGGGAACTTGCCGTTCGTCTGCTTCGCGACGCTCTCCCACAGCAGGCGCGCGCCCATGTACTGCCCCGAGTCGTTCGTGATCGCTCCGATGACCGCAGGGTCGTCGATGTTGTCGTCGGTGATCGACAGGGCCTGCTTGGGTCGGATGATCGCCCAGCCCGTGTGGGCGTCGGCGACCGTGTCGCAGTTCAGGTCGAGTTGATTCGGATCCGTCAGCGTCGTGTTGAGACCAGCCGAGGTGAAGAATCCACTGATCTCGCCGAGCGGCGTCCGGGTCCAGCACGAGAACGCGAACTGGGCGGACATCTGGTACTCGTTGTCGTTGAAGACGATGAAGTCGACCTGGGTCAGGTACTGCCCACCGGTCATGCTGATCAGGATCAGTTCACCCGGCGCGTCGCCGACGAACGTGTCCAGGTACAGCTCGTCCGGCATCGCCTCGTACTCGACGCCGTCGAAGTTGCGGCACCCGTCGAAGTTGAGGTCCGAGGGCTTCTTGTCCGCCACCGGCGAGCAGAAGTCCCACGGGCGCAGGGAGTACACGCCGCCCTGGGGCGAGATGACCTGCTCGGAACCGATGAGGTGGTTGAAGGACCAGTAGGTGTCGAGCTGGTTCGGGTCCATCGCGCTGACCACCAGGTACCCCGTTCCCGAGGCGCCGTTGTGGCAGCTGGTGAGCACCGAGAGCGTGTCCGCCGGCGTGAGCGTCTCGATGCGGTCCGAGATCGAACAGTCCGCGAAGATGAACGGGCTCGCCGACGGGCCGACGTTCACGTACTGGAAGTGGACGTCCGTGGTGCAGTCGCCGCCGCGCGCGATGTTGGTGACGCTGACGACGGTGAACACGTTCGCGTCGCCCAGGTTCGAGCGGATGTAGGGGTAGATCAGGACGCTGCCCCCCTCGCAGATGAACACTTCCGGCTCCGGGGGCGGCTCGGGCAGCGGCAGGTCGACGCCGTAGGCCGCGCCCGCACCGCCGGCGCGGTTGAGGTCCTGGTTCGCGTCGATGCCCATGCCCTCGCTGGCCTCGATCGGTGCACCGACCACGACGACCGCTCGGTCGAGGCAGACCGACGAGCCGTAGCGGTCGCCGATCCCCGTGTTCGAGGCCTTCACGTAGGCGATCTGCTCGAGCGGGCCGCCGAAAGCCGCGCGGAAGGCGTACATGGCGCCCGCCTGCAGGAGGCTGTCGTCGCCCTGGTTGCCGTCGCAGCCGGTGGCCGAGCTCTTCTCGAAGGGTGCGCCCACCAGGATCGTCATGACGTCGAGGTCCGGGTCGGGAGCCAGGTCCACGTCGTAGACGAGATCGATCGCGACGGCGCTGCCGAAGCGGTCGTCCACGCCGGTGTTCGACGCCTTGATGTAGATGTCCTGGGTCCAGGCACCGCCGCTGCGCGAGAACAGGTACGCCGCGCCGGAGTTCGACGTGCCGTTGTCCGCACGGTTGCCGCCGACACCGGTTCCGGATCCGTCCTCACCGGGCGCGCCGACGACGAGCGAGTCGTCCTGGAGCGCCACCGCGGCACCGAACTCGTCGCCCGCATCGGCGGCCGAGGACTTCAGGTAGGCCTCTTGGGACCAGGCTCCGCCGTTGCGCACGAAGGCGTAGGCCGCACCCGCGTCCGCCGCACCGTCGTTCGCGCGCATCGATCCGTCGCCGTCCTCGAACGGAGCGCCGACGACGAGCGTCTCGCCCGACATGGCGAGCGCGGTTCCGAACTGGTCGCCGCCGCCCGTGTTGGACGCCTTCAGGTAGGCCTGTTGGCTCCAGACGCCGCCGTTGCGCACGAACACGTAGGCCGCACCGGCGTCGAAGCCGAGGCCGTTGTTGCCCTGGGCGGGGCGCACGCCGAGGCCGGCGCTGTCCTCGAACGGCGCGCCGACGGCGATCGTGTCGCCGACGATCGCGACGGAGGTGCCGAAGCTGTCGAACGCGTCGGTGTTGGAGGCCTTGAGGTACGCCTGTTGGCTCCAGACGCCCGCGTTGCGCACGAACACGTAGGCGGCGCCGGCGTCCTTCGCGCCGTTGTTCCCGTCGTTGCCGTTCACCCCGGTCGCGCCGCCGTCCTCGGTGGGCGCACCGACGACGAGCGTGTCGCCGTCCAGGCACACGGCCCAACCGAAGCGGTCGTCCACGTCGGTGTTCGAGGCCTTGATGTACTCCTCCTGGGTCCAGACGCCGGCGACGACGCTGAACACGTAGACCGCGCCCGACGTACCGGCGTTGTCCGACGTCTCGTCCCCGCCGATGCCCGTGGCCTCGCTGCCCTCGACGGGCGCGCCGATCACGACGGTGGTGCCCTGCACCGAGCACGAGAAGCCGAAGTTGTCCTCGGCGCCGGCGTTCGAAGCCTTCAGGTAGGCCTGCTGCTCGGCGATCGGGTCGATCGTGATCGGGTAGTCGGCGCCGGCGTCGTCGACGACGAGGACGAGGTCACCGGCAGCCGTCGCGGTGAAGTGCGCGGGCAGGAGGTCGCCGTCGCGGTCGAAGGCCACCAGGCCGTCGTAGTCCAGTCGCGCGGCGCCGTCCCCGTCGACGAACGTCACGTCGCGCCCGTCGGTGGAAACGTCGGGGCGCAGGTCGCCCTTGACGTCGATCGTGAACGAGAGCGCGGCGCCGGTTGCACCCGACGGACGCTCGTCGAGCGTGTACCCGTGCTCGAGACCGCGCGCGTCGTTGATGTACCACTCGGTCAGTCCGGCGCCGAGAGCGCGTTCGACGCGTCCCTCGTTCGCGGTGAGGATCGAGCGCGTGCCGTCGACACCGGCGATGGAACCGACCCGACCGAAGGCGCGCAGCTCCAGGCCCCAGGCGAACGCGCCGGAGTCCGGTCGCACGGACACTCCGTCGCGGCCGAACTCGAGCGACCAGGCCTGGCGCGGGTTGCGGGCGACGAGGCTCCCGGACGCGTCGGTGCGAACGGTGTGGATCGCGCGCTCGAGGGCGTCGGCGAATCCAGCGCGATCAGCGGGGGCCAACGCGTCGAGCGCACCCGTGCGGACGAGGTCCGCGCCGAGGGAGTCGGGCGCGTCCGGACCGACCTGGGCGGAGGCGGCCAGCGGCAGGGACACCGAGCCGAAGAGGGCGACACCGAAGGTGACGATGCGGGGCAGACAGAGGGAGGACATGAAGCGTCCGTGGACAAGGAACGAGTGGAATTCCGACCGTCCGGAGGCACGGAGGATCGGCGGGCGAGGTGGCAGGACAGGCCACTGGGCACCAGAGTGACGCCCCGCGCGCCCCCGCGCAACGTGTGTCCGCACCCGTGAAATCGCAGTGCCAAGATGGGCACCAAATGCAACTTCGATAAGGGTCAGCTACCGACTGCGGCCCGTCGAATTCGGACCGCGCCGCGCACGGAGTCCGGATCCACCACCTCGCCGGCCTGGGTGAAGACCACGGCTCCGGCGGCGGCCAGACGCCGTCCCGCGGCGCGCGTCGGCTCGAGCAACTCGCGCCACCCGTCGCCGGGCGCTCCGCGCAGTTCCATGACGCGTCGCGCCGCTTCGCTGGGACAGATCGTGGCGCCGTCGGACCGTTCGAGGAGGAGTTCGCAGATCGCAATCTCGAGCTGGGCCTCGGTCGACTCGGGGTCGGCGAGTCCGGCGGGCGTCAGTCGCGCTCCGGCCGCGAGTTTCGCGCGCGCGAGTCGCGCGACCGCCGCGTCGCTCGCGCGCTGTTCGTCGCTGCGCTTCGCCAGCGATCGCAGCGGCATCGCGACGCGCGAGTTGCCGGCGAGCACCTCGCGATTGCGTTCGAGGAAGGTCCAGTAGAGCGGGGTGAGCGGACAGTCGCGCTTCGGATCGAACGCACAGGCGCCGCAGTGGTCCGACATGCGGTGGATGTAGGCCGCGCCGCTGACGTAGGGCTTGGTCGTCATGAGGTCGCCGACGGCGAAGGTCCCCATGCCAAGCACGTTCGGTTCGACGACCCAGTCGTAGGCGTCGGTGTACGCGGCCCAGAACCAGTCGGTCAGCGCGCGCGGCGAAGCGCCCACGAGCGTCGCGACGTTCGCGAGCACCATCAGACGAGTGATGTGGTGGCCGTAGCCCGTGGCCCAGACCCCTTCGACCTCGTGGTCCAGGCAAGCGAGTCCGGAGCCCCCGTGCCAGTAGGCGGGCGGCAACGGTTGGTCCGCATCGAGCACGCTCGGCGCCGCATCCCCTTCGGGCGTGAGCGGTGCGCGCGTGGACGCGGCGTCCGGGGCCGGCGCCGCGCCGTTGCTCGCGCGGCCGTTCACAGCGGCCCCGTTCACAGCGGCCCCGTTCGACGGCGCCCCGTTCGACGCCGCGGCGCCGCGCGCGACCTCGACGGGCACGCCGCCGAAGCGCGGCGCGAGATCGCGGAAGCCGTCGGTCGCCTCGTGCACGTGCCGCACGAACTCGCGCCAACCGAGGACCTGACGCACGAAGCCCTCGACGCTGGGCAGGTGCTCGCCATTCGCCAACACGTCCTCGCACAGATCGCGCGGCAACAGGCGACCGAGGTTCACGAGACTCGACACGCAGGTGTGGAAGAGCGTGCGCGACTCGCGGCTCAGCGCGTCCTCGTAGGGCCCGAACGACTCGATGCAGTGTTCGAGCGCGTGTCTCCAGATCCGCTGTGCCTCCTGCCCGCGCGTCGGCAGCGCCGCGGGGTCGATCGCGCCGGGGTGCGCGCCGAAACGCGCCTCCACCAGCTCGCACACC
Source organism: Rohdeia mirabilis (assembly GCA_007750655.1). GTDB lineage: Bacteria > Planctomycetota > UBA1135 > UBA1135 > Rohdeia > Rohdeia mirabilis. The sequence goes on along the minus strand of CP036290.1, from coordinate 1,031,891 downwards.
TCGGTCGTCACGGCGTCGGGGCGGAAGCGCGGCTGCCTCGGTGCGGGCGGTTCGCCGCGCCAGACCTCACGGTTCTCGCCGTCGAAGCTGAAGCGCCCCCCCACCGGCCGATCGCCCTCCATCAGCCAACCGGTGCGCCGCCGGACCTCGCGATAGAAGGCGTCCATCCGGTACGGGGGTCCCTTCTTCTGACTGCGCTCGAACTCCTCGCGGGTGGTCAGCCAACCGGCGTGCGGCACCTCGATCACGAGCCCCGCCTCGATCAGCGGTGCGAGCTCGATACGCAAGGCACGCTCGGCGGGACGCATCACGCGCAGCGGACCGACCTGCTGGGCCACGGCGCGCAGTCCCGGAGCGAAGTCGCCGCCCTTCGGATCGGGCGGCGCCACCACGTGCCGGACCGCCACGCCGCGCGCCGCCTGTTCGAGCGCGAACTGCCGTCCGTTGGCCAGCACGAGCGAGAGCTTCTGCTTGTGGTACGGACGCCGGGCCGCACGCGCGGGCGACTCGACCATCACGATCCCGAGCTCCGTCGGCTCGCGCTCCGACAGCGGACCGACCGCCGCCGTCAACTGGTCGTAGGGCACGTAGACCCAGGACCGCCCTTCGGGGTCCACGGATCGGGCGTCGAGTTCGCGGTGGAAAGCGCTGGGCACGGCGTGGTTCGGTACGGCCCTGGGTCGGGCACGTCTCAGGCGTCCTCGAACAGCGAGGGCGCTTCGACGGCGGGCGCGTACCGGTCCATGTAGTCGTTCACCCGCACCTTTCGACGGGTGTTGTCCGAACTCATGTACCGGATCTTCCCGTAGACCGGGCGTACGGGGCCCCAGGCCCGGTCGTAGCGACCGAGGCACCAGAAGATGCCGGAGTAGGAGTTCGGATCGCGGCCGTCGAGGGCGTAGCGGTTGTTGAGCTCGATCAAGAACTCGAGCGCCTGGCGCGGCGACTCGGTCCACTCGAAGACCTTCTTGCCCCAGAGCATCCGCAGGTAGTTGTGGACGCGACCCTCGGTCCGCAGCTGACCCTGCGCCGCGTTCCACAGCCGATCGTGGGTCCGCGACTCGGCGAACTCCGCGAGCGTGTAGAGGTGCTCGCGGCGGTCGCTCGCATGCTCTTCGAGCGTGGTCCGCGCCCAGTCCGGCAGCGACTCGTAGCGGTCGTAGCCCGTCGGATCGTGGTGGCACTCGACGAAGCCCAACTCGCGCCAGGTGATCAACTCGTCGAGGAAGGCCTCGGCCGTCTCGCTCATCCCCCACCAGCCGTCGCGACTGCCGTTGGGCGCGTCGGCGATGCGGGCGGGCGACCAGTCCTCGCGGCGCGCGACGCGTTCGAAGACCTCGTACGGCGACAGGTGGCCGAAGTGCAGGAAGGGTGAGAGACCGCTCGCGACCTCGTCCTGCGGTTGGTTGCGCTCGGTGCCGTAGCGCGCGAAACGCTCGTCCATGAAGAGATCGAGCTGGCGTCCGGCCGCGCGCGGTCCACCGGTGATCGGCGAGACGGGAACGTCGCCGGCGAGGCCCAGGTGCGCGAGGTCCGCTCCGTGCTCGAGCCACGCGGCGGGCGCAGCGGGCCAGCGCTCGAGGACCTCGCGCGCGATCGTGGCCTTGTTCGTCGCCGCGAGTGCCGCGAGCGGATCGGCGAGCGGCGCACGTTCGAGGTGCGGCGTCAGCTCCTTCTGGAGGTAGCGCCGCAGGGAGAACGCACGCGTGAAGACCTTCGGCGTGAGTCCGAGCGGCATCAGGCCGTTGCTGTCCACCCACTCGACGCGCACGTCGAGCTTCTCCGCCGCCCGGCGCACCATCCTGGGCAGGAAGAAGCACGGGTAGTAGTCGGTGACGACGGCGCAGGCGCGCTCGCTCAAGGCCTCGAGCAGGCCGGCGGCGGCGCCCGGTTCCGGCTCGACGTAGGTGTGGTGGCGCACGCCCGCCGCATCGAGCGCCGCCGCGTTGTCGTGCATCCCGTCCAGGACGAAACGGTGCAGCCGCGGACTCGCCCAGCGGTAGTCGTGACGCAGCGGCTCGAACACGAGCAGCGGCTTGCCCAACTCGTTCGCGAGCTCGACCGCGTGCTGCAACCCGAAGTTCCAGGTCGTGCGCCGCTGGGCGATCATCCAGTACAGCACGTAGTCGCGCTCCTCTCGGACGGGAGCGGGGCGCACGGTCTGGAAGCGCTCGGGGCGCACGGAACGGGTGGTTCGGGACACGGTTGGACGCCAGCGCGAGAAGTGGAGGTGATCGGGGCGGGTACTCGGGCGGACGGGCGCGTCGTTCGGGCGGCCGGTGACGCGAACCGAGGGTTTCGGGTCGCACGCAGCATCGGATGCGGGGAAGCCGGGGCGGTCGGGAGCACCGCGCCCGTTACCTTCGCCCGTGCCGCGGTACCGATCCAGCACCCGCGCCCGAACCCATGAAGACCACGCTCGCCACCGCCCTCCTCCTCGCCGCGTTCCTCGGGACCGACGACCTCGCCAAGCAGCTGCGGTCCAAGGAGGCGAAGGAGCGGTTGGCGGCGGTCGCCGCGGTGCGCGAGCAGAAGCCCGAGGACGCGGTGGCGCTCTTGACCAAGGCGCTCGACGACTCCGACTGGGAAGTGGTCGAACGGGCGGCGGCCGCGCTCGGGGAACTCGCCGACCCCGAAGCGCAGAAGGCCCTCCTGCGCACGGCGACCGAGGTTCCGATCACGCGCGTGCGGCGCGCGGCGTGCGACGCGCTGGCCGTGCTCGACGCCCAGGAGGCGGTCGACGAGCTGGTCAAGAAGGCGAAGGGCAAGGAACCGGTGAACGCGCTCCAGGCCCTGACGTTCGTCGGCGAACTGGCCGAGGTCGCGTTCGAGATCAAGAAGCTCGACGACCTCGCGACCAGCGACGATCCGCGCGTGGCGCACTGGGCCGGGCGGGCTGCGGTCGCGGGGGCGCGCGACGGTTCGGGCCTCGGAGCGCTGATCGCCCTGCACCGCAACGAGAAGAACGGACTGGTCGCACTGTGCGGCGGACTCGACACCGTGGCCGCCGCCCCGTCGGAGAAGAACGTGGCGATCGTCCAGGGTCTCGCGCTCGACCCGAACGCGGTGGACGTGGTGTCGCTGCGCGCACTCAGAGCCATGGCGGCCGCGCTCGACCTGACCGACAGCGCGCACAACCTGGGGTTGGTCACGAGCGGGCTCGATCCCCGGCGCGGTGCCGACCTGGCGTGGATGGTCCTGCAGCGGATGGACACGTCCGAGCTCGAGTCGTCGAAGCTCGCGGGGGCGCGCGAACACGTGCTCGAGCTCGCGCGTCGCGCCGCGGGGGGCGGTGGGCCCGAGACGCGCGGCGCGGGGCTGCGCGTGCTCGAGCGCCTCGGCGAGGAGGAGGACCTGAAGGTCGTCACCGCGCTGCTCGAGTCCGGCGCGCCGCGCAATCGCATCCGCGCCGCCAAGGCGCTCGGGCGCGGGTTCGACGACGCGACCTGGGTCCAGGCCGTGTCCGCCCGCCTCGGCAACGAGGGCGATCCGACGGTGCGCGAGGAGTTGTGCGTGCAACTCGGACGGCGGGGTCTCGACGCGGCGCTCGTACCCCTGACGACGGCGCTCGAGGACGACGAGTGGACGGTCGCGGTCTGTGCGGCGGTCTCGCTCGGCAAGCTCAACGTCGACGGCGCGGCGCAGGCCCTCGCGACGCTCACCGGCGCGCGCGACTGGAAGCTGCGTGGGGCGGCGGCCGCGGGCTACGGCTGGCTGTACCGCGCCGAGGCGATGGAGCCCTTGATCGAGCTGCTCGGGGACCGCGACCACTCGGTCAAGCGCACGGCCTACGAAGGCTTGAAGCGCCTCGCGCGCCGCGGCGACGTGCCCGACAAGCAGGCCGCCTGGACCGCGTGGTGGGAGGAGAACCGCGAGCGCTTCGTGTTCCGCCACCCCGCCGACACCGAGGAGGAGAAGCAGAAGTACGGCTACTCCGATCTGGGGCGCCCGCCGACGGCGTCCGACTACCGCCGGCTCTACGAGTCGTTCGACGTGCTCGCGCTCGAAGGCCAGTACGACCACATCCAGGACCTGCTCGACGGGATCGAGATCCCCTACCGCCTCACGAACGCCAGCGCACTCCAGCGGGCCGAACTCCACCCGTTCAGCGCGTTCTTCGCGAACTGCACCGGCGAGGTGGCTGGCGACGACGTGGACCGTCTGGCGTGGTTCGTGCGCACCGGCGGGCACATGTTCGCCTCGTGCTGGAGCCTCACGAACACGGTGAAGGCCGTCTATCCCGGCGTCATCTCCCACGACGAGAGCGCGGGCGAGGAGGTGGTCGGATCGATCCCCATCTTCCCCGTCGATCCGCAGAGTCGCTTCCTACCCGGCGTGTTCCCGAAGGACGTGCGCCCCTACTTCCACCTCGAGGGTTCGCAGCTGATCACGGTCGACCGCCCCGAAGTGGCCGAGGTGCTGATCGACAGTCCCGCGGCGGCCCAGACCTACGGCAACGGCAACGTGGTCGCCTGGTTCGAGGCGGGCCACGGGATGGTGCTCGACTCCGCGAACCACTTCTACATCCACGGCTTCGAGTGGATGCCCGGTCTGAAGGACGCGGACGACTTCCAGCACTACGCGCTCAACCACATGGGGCTCGAGTTCGACCGCTGGCGCGAGATCGAGGGCGAGAGCTACTGGCGCTCGAAGTCCAAGGCGGCGGAGGAGGTGCCGGAGACGTGCGTGTTCAACTTCGTCACGAACTTCGTGCGTCGCTACCGGGCCGGCCTGCCGCGCTGAGCGGCCGCGCCTACCAGCGCGCCGGCTCGTCCGGACGCACGACGAGCGGCAGTCCGTCGACCAGCCCCTCGGGCACGCGCTCGAGTTTCTCGCGCGAGAAGATCAGGCGCAGCGGTTGGTCGGTGTCCGGCAGGTTCCAGATGTTGGCGGCCCAGACGTCCTCGCGCGTGCCTTCGCCGTGGCTGGCGGTCAGCAGCGTGTTGCCCTCGCGGAAGTAGACGAGGTTGATCAGGTTGCGCTCGTAGTCGGCGATGAAGAGCATCTCGTCGTCGGCCGGGCGTTCCTCCTCGTCGCGCTCGAGCGGGCGCACCATCCCCGCGATCGTCGCCATGCGCGAGCCGAGGAAGACGAACGGCGCGCGCTGCATCGCGCGGCCCGTCTCGAGGTTCGCGACGAGGTCCTCGACGCGGAAGAAGAAGACCTCGTCCTCCTCGCGCCACGCGGTGTAGAGGTAGAAGCCGTCGCCGTGCGGAGGAACGATGCGGAAGCGCGGACGGTCCGCGAGCGGCGCGTCGGCAGCTTCGCCGTCGTCACCGGCTTCGGCCTCGGATCCGCCCTCGGCTTCGCCCAGCGGCGGTTCGGGCTCCACTTCGACCCAGCGCGCGTTGCGGCCGGGGTTGGCGCCGAGGGCCAGCAGTCCCGCGTTCAGCAGGCTCGGCGTCACGCGGGTGTACAGGAGCGACTCGTGCGTCGCGCCACCGGGGCCGACGAGCAGGTACTCGACCAACTGGCTGCGCACGCCGACCGCCGCCTCGATCGAGACCAGGCCTCCGTCGAGGTCGAGGTCCACCCCCTCCTCCGACAACGTCGCGAGCAGTTGCGCCAGGGCACCGGTCGGAGCTTCGTCCTGGGCGGGCACGGCCGTGGGCGGCGCCGGATCCTGGTCCGCGTCGACGGCGAACACGGTCGGACCAGCGGTCAAGCCGAGAAGCAGTGCGGCGGAGACGAACGTGGTCGCGATCGGATGCATGGCGGTCGGGGAACGGGGTCGGACGGGCGTCGACCGGCCAACGGGTGTGGCGCGCGGCGGTTCGTCCGCAGGGCGACGATCGGGTGGGCGTCGCTCAGTGCGCGCCGGCGGCGATCAGGCTCTCGCGGTCGACGCCGACCTGGTCCAGAACGTCGGCCATCAGGTCGAAGATGCCCTCGGCGTAGCGCCGGATCTCGAACTGAGCGTCGGGGTGGAGGCGCTGCGACAGGAAGTGGATGACGCCCTGTAGCGACACCGTCCAGTAGGCCTGCGAGTAGATGCTCTGCGGCAGGAACATGCGCGCGATCTCCTTCGCCACGCCGCGTTCCAAGCGCGCGCGGTACTCGTCGAAGGCGCGCTCGCACTCCGCCACCATCGCCGCGTGCTCGGCCTCGTGGTCGAAGTCGTCACCGAGCTCGAGCGACGCCTGCTTGTTGCCGTGCGAGGGGTTCGCGCGCAGGCGGTTCGGCACGTAGAACTCGGGCGTCCACTCGACGTAGCGTCCGCTGATCTCGTTCCAACTACAGCCCTTGTCCGTGTCGAAGAGCACGTCGAACACGTCGAGGCTGACCGTGTGCCCGTCGACCTCGTACTCGCGCCAGGTCGAACCCACCTGGTACTTGAAGGCCTGACGGAAGACGAACAGCGGCGCCTTGAAGTGGAACGTGAAGAACGAGTGGCGGTACGGCGACGTGTGGCCGTGGTCCCACAGGAAGCGCGCGAGCTTGCTGTCGCGATCGTCGAAACCCGCCTTCTTCTTGCTGTAGGAGATGCGCGCGGCGTTGACGACCTTGAGCGCGGCGTCCTGCTCCATGCGATCGACGAGCGCGACGAAACCGATGTCGTCGTCGAGTACGGCGCGGGCGTTTTCGGGGCGGTCGATGTGGCGTGCGTTCGTCTTGGTGGCCATGGCGCGCTCAGTCTACGTCTACAGGACCGAGCGCCGCGACCAACTCCTCGCCGGGCCCGCGTCGGCACTCACCGACCGCCGTCGCCGGAGAGTCGCGCGCGGACGGCCCCCACCACCTCGGCGTGGCGCTCGACGGCACGGGGGTCCGCTCGCGCGAGCCGCTCCGCGCGCTCGAGCTGGACGCGTGCGAGGTCGCCATCGCCTCGCCCCGCCGCCTCGAGGGCACGGCTCCAGGCCACGCGCCGCGCGAGCTCCGCACGGACGCGATCGCTCCCGCCCGACAGCGGCGTCGGTTGGCCCTGACCGCGTCCGATCGGCCGCTCGACGAAGGGGTCCACGAGAGCGGAGTAGAGCGCCGCGGCGGACGCGTACCGCTCGGCCCGCCAGGACGCGTCGGCCGCCAGTTCGGTCGCACGGATCGCGACGCCCTGGGACCCTGGGCCCTCGCCGAGCGCCGCGACCAGTGCCGCTCGACCCAGGCGCAGCGCGGGCTCGATCTCGCCGGCACGCAGGGCCCGCTGGGACAGTTCGACCAACAGCCGCGCGTCGAGCCGCTCCCAGGGACCGCTCCCGTCGAGGAGCGCCTCGGCCAGGCCAGTGCGCGCCGCGACGTCGAACAGCTCGAGTTCGGACCAGTAGCGGAAGGCCGGATCGGAGAGGCCGTCGCCGGCGAAACGCGCGCGCAGGTTGTCCGCGGCTTCCGCGAGCGCGCGGTCCAGGACGTGTGCCTCCCACCCCTCGGCGGCGACGCCGAGACGCGCGGTCGCGGCCGCCAACTCGCCCGTCACGACCGCGAGTTCCTCCGGCTGACCGGGAAGTTCGAGGTCGAGCCCGAGGACGCGCCGCGGCCACGACCCGTCGCCCCAGACCTCGACCAGTCCGGAGCGCGCCGCTCCCTCGAGTTCGTTCCAGTCGTCGGTGAAGACGCGCAGGAGATCGCCGGCCCCGAGCGTCTCGAGTGCGCGCAGTGCGGAGCGTCGGCGGTCGAAGTCGCGCATGTCGCGCGCGAGTTCCGCGACGCGGCCGGGGTCGACGCTCGAACTCGCCAGGGCGTCGATCGCGCTCGTCCCCAGGCTGATCGGCGCCTCGGGATCGGCGGCGAACGCGAGCAGGGCCTCGATCGCCGCGGCCGTGTCGACGCGGGCGAGCGCGACGACACGGCGCGTTCCGTCGTCGATGCGCCCGTCCGTCCCGTCGGCCACGAGCAGCTCCACGAGCCGCTGCACATCGCCCTCGAACTCGGCCCGCGGAACGTCCGGCCCGACGAGCGCCAGCGCCACTTCGGTGCGTACCTCGCGGTCGAGCGGCGACGACAGGCGTTCGCGCAACGCAGCCCGTCCCAGCGGATCCGCACCGAGCGCGCGCGCGGCGATGCGCCCGATGCGCGGGTCGCGACCGACGCTCCACTCGAGCGCCGTGACCAGGGTCGGCGTCGCGTCCGCCCCACCGATCGCACCGAGGGCCGGAATCAGTTCCGACGCGCGATCGAACGCACGGCGCGCGTCGAGCCCGGAGGCGTCCTCGAGCTCGGCCAGGACTTCGACGACCCACCGCTCGACCTGGAACAGCGTCTCCTCGTCGCTCGGCGCGGCGCGCAGGACGCGCGCGATCGAACCGCGGCGATCCGGACGGCGACGCCCGAGGTCCACGAGTCGATCGCGCGTCGCCGCATCGAGGGCGGCGCGCGGCAGGAAGGCGACGACCTCGAGCGCGGTGTCCTGGTCGAGCGCGTTGAAGATGCGTCCGAGCTCGGGTGCGACGCCGGACGGGTCGGGCAGGCGCCCGAGCGCCCGGAAGAGCTCGCGTCGGCGCTCCGGATCGGACTCGGACCCGAGCCGACGCGCCAGTTCGTCGGCCGCCACGTCGTCGCCGTCGCGCGCGGCGAGCACCCAGACCTCCTCCAGTTCGCGCACGAGATCCGCACGGCGCGCGTGCTCGGCCATGCGCTGCACCCGTTCGGGAGTCCACGCGGCGACGAGCGCCGGACCGAGAACGCGCAGGGTCTGGGCCAGGAGCGCGTCTCCGGCACCGATCAACTCGTCGATGAACGGTCCGGGGCCACCGGCTGCGAGCGCCGCGCGCAGCAGAACGCTGGCGAACGGATAGTGGTCGGCTTCCGGTTCGCTGGCCAGGAGTGCGCGCAGGTCGTCGCGGCGCTGCGCCGTGCGCTCGTCCAGGCGATCCGCGTGCGGCTCGTCGCGCGCGAAGACTTCGAGCGCCAGTTCGGCGCCCGCCATCAACTCGTGGACGGCCACGTCGCCGAGCCGCGCCGCCGCGGCGGTGAACAGCGCGTCGCGCGCGGGCGACCAGACCGGGGACGCGCACCACAGGTCGACGAGTTCGTCGGGTCGCAGCGGAGCTCCGGCGGCCGCGGCGGCCACGCGCGCGAGCGCGGCGACGCGCTGCCGTTCGAACGGAGCGCGCGGGCCGGCGAACGCGCTCGCGAGGTCGTTCAGCACCTTGGCCGTGTCCGCTGGAACGCCCTCCAGCGGCGCGAGTATCCGCACCGCCGCGTCCTCGCCCAGACGCGCGTGGACCGCGGCGACGGACTCGAGCAGGACGTCCACGGTCCCGGCGACGGCCTCTTCGCCGTCGCCCTGCTCCAGAAGGACGTTCACGAGCCCGCGCCGCGCCGCTTCCCGTACCTCGAGGTCCGCATCGGTGCTCAGGGTTCGCAACCAAGCCGTGCGCGCCGCCGGGTCGAGACGGCGGGCCGCGACCAACTCGGCGGCCCGTGCGCGCGTCTCGGCCAACACGCTGGTCACCAGGCGTTCGACGTCGGCCGGGCTCGCGTCGTCCGCACCACCCTGCGCGACGAGCAAGGCCGCGCCGAGGCCGACCAGATTCGGGTGGTCGTCCGTGACGGCACGCCGCGCCAGTTCGCGCACATCGTCGCGGACGTCGCGCGGCGCGCCCTGGAGCACACCACTGGCGGCCGAGCGCTGGAGTCCGTCCAACGCTTCGAAGCGGTCCGTCCAGCGTTCGGAGGCCGCCGCGCGGAGCCAGTCCGCGCGCGCCCCCTCGGGATCGAGGGCGATCGCGCGCACGCGCCACTCGCGTGCGATCGAATCGTCGCGCGACGCGGTGCTCGGATCCTGCGCGACGGCCGCCGGCGCGAGGGCGAGCAGGGACGTGACGACGAACGCCGCGGCGGAACGCGCACGAGCGCGCCGCAGCGAGGCGGACGGACCGCGAACGACCATCGGTCCGAGCCCGTGTGCGCGCACGTCAGGCTCCACGTCCGGCGTCCAGCTCCCGCTCCGCCGCGCCGAGTCGATCGACGACGTCGGACGCCAGCAGGGCCCGAACTCCGGTGCTTTCGACGGCGAGGTCGGCGGCACGTCCGTGGACCCAGACCGCCGCGCGGACCGCGTCGCCGACGCTGAACGCCTCACCCACCTGGGCGAGGAAGGCCGTCAACAGTCCCGTCAGCACGTCGCCCGTCCCACCGCTCGCCAGGCCGGGGTTCCCCGTCGAGTTGATCCAGACGCCGTCGCCGTCGACGACCACGGTGCGATGGCCCTTGAGCACGCAGACCGAGCACGTGCTGTCGGCCAGCCGGCGGGCGGCATCGATGCGAGCGTCCTCGGAGTCGCCGACGCGCGCGTCCAACAGTCGCGCGGCCTCGCCGGGGTGCGGCGTGATCACGAGCGCGCCGCGTCCGCGACGCAGGTCCTGCGGGCGGCCCGCGAAGGCGTTGAGCCCGTCGGCGTCGACCACCAACGGTCCGTCGCCGCCGTGCAAGAAGGCTTCGACGAGCGGGCGCACGACCTGGCCGCGGCCGAGGCCCGGCCCGACCGCGCGCGCGCGATCGTCCGCGCGCCGTTCGAGTTCGTAGGCCACACGCTCGACCGTGCCCGCTCCGCCCTCCACGTCGACCGGCAGCGCTTCCGGCGCGGCGGCGGCGATCGCGGCCCAGACCCGGTCGTCGAGCGTGATCGTGCTGACCAGTCCCGCACCGCCGCGCAGTGCCGCGCGCGTCGCGAGCACCGCCGATCCGGGCATCGCGCGTCCGCCGTCGCCGGCGCTCCCGGCGAGAAGCGTCACGCGCCCGGCGTCGCCCTTGTGGGACGCGACGGCGAGGCTCGGCAGCGGGCGCGGTCGATCGGAGTCGCTCATGCTTCCACGTCCCTTCGAAGTTCGGGCGATCCGAGAGCAGCGACCTCGACGGAACCGACTTCGAGTCCCGCCCAGTTGCGCAGTGCACCCGGCGCGTAGTCGCTCAACGCATCGACGGCGCGATCGTCGAGCCACCCCAGTTCGCGGCACAGTCCGACGACGAGCGGGAACAGTCCGCGGTAGCCGCCGTCGTCCACCTTGATCGCCAGCGCGTGTCCGCTGTCGCGCTCGGCCACGACGTAGACCGCCTCGGCGCCGACCTTGCAGAACAGGCGGCCGCCGGTCGCGCGCAGCAACGCGGTGTCGAGTCGCTTGTGCTCGCCGGCGACGAGGGCCGGATGGGCGGCCGCCGCGTCGAGCAGGCGACCCGCGGCGCGCGCGCGTTCGGGAACGAGACTCGACGGATCCGCCAGCCGCGCGAACGCCGTCGCCATCGCGGACAGGGACAAGCGGTAGGTCGGCGCGCTGCAGCCGTCGATCGCGTGCTCGATGGCGTCGGGATCGAGCCCGCACATCGCGGCCAACGCGTCGCGCACCAGTGACTGCACCGCGCCGCCGTGGTCGAGGTAGTGCTCCGGCTCGGCCCCGAGATGCGCACCGAGCGCGAGGAAACCGGCGTGCTTGCCCGAGCAGTTGTTGTGGATCGCTCCGGGCTTCGCGCCGGACGCGGCCAGGGCGCGGCGCGCGGCGGGATCGCCGGGCGTCTGGGCTCCGCAACGCAGGTGCTGGGGCCCCAGCCCGAGGCGCTCGAGGATCGCGGCCGCCCGCTCGGTGTGCTGGGGCTCGGCGTTGTGCGAAGAGATCGAGAGCGCCAGGTCCGGCGGCTCGAACCCGAAGCGATCGGCCGCGCCACTCTCGACGAGGGGGAGCGCTTGGAGCGCCTTGATCGCGCTGCGGGCGAAGACCGGAGTCTCCGTGTCCCCGAGGGCGTGGACGAGTCGACCGTCGGCGTCGGCCACCGCGAACGCACCGCGGTGGACGGACTCGAGGAACCCGCCTCGAAGGACGCGGACGAGCACGGGATCGGCGGGTGCAGCGGGGTCGTCGTTCACCAGGTGGATCCTACGCCAGTGATGGCGGTGGACGCGCGCCGCCCCTCGGGTCTACAAAGGGGCGCGATGGACGACCCGACCAAATGGATCGACGTGCTGCTGGCCCGCGTCGTGCTGCAGGACGAGTCGGACCAGCAGAACCTCTACCTCAAGGAACGCTCCGGCAAACGGGGCTTCGCGATCCTCATCGGCACGAGCGAGGCGGCGGAGATCCAGCGGGTCCTGGCCGAGGTCGAGGTCCAGCGCCCATTGACGCACCAGCTCCTGTTCGAGGCCGTCACCGCGCTCGGGGCCCGTCTGACCGAGGTTCGGATCGTGGCCCTGGAGCGCAGCACGTTCTTCGCCCGCCTGGTGCTGTCCCCGACGCCGGGCGAGCTGGTCGAGGTCGACGCGCGCCCCTCGGACGCGATCGCTCTGGCGCTGCGCGCGCGCTGTCCGATCCGCGTGGCCGAAGAGGTCATGCGCGACGCGTCGACCACCGGTTGAGGTGGGAGCGCCCGTCCGGCGCGGCCCGCGAGCTCAACGCAGCTCGAACGTGACCTTGTGTCGGACCGTGCGGTCCGCGGCGCCCGGGACGAAACGCCATGCGCGGACGGCCGCGAGGGCGGCCTCGTCCAGCACCGAGTGACCGCTCGACGTGGCGACCGTGGCGTCAAGGACGCTCCCGTCCGCACCGACGCGCAGGTCGACGAACACGCTTCCCTCCCAGCCGCGGCGGCGGGCGAGTCGCGGGTAGTCCGGGGGATCGGCGCGCAGCAGCTGCGGCTCGGCGCGTTCGTCCTCGTCCGCGCGCAGGGGCACGTCGTCCAGGGAGTCGACCGGGTCCAGCGCCGAGTCGGCGGCGCTGTCGACGACCGGTTCGTCCCGTGGGTCGGGGGCGGGCGGCCCGCCGAGGGAGCCGCTGGGAAGAGGCGCGAAGCGGTCGTTCGGCCGCGGGTCGGCGAAGGCTGGCTCGTCGTCCTCGACCGCGAACGGATCGAGCTCTGGCTGCGGGTCCGGCGCCGGATCGGGGATCGGCGGCATCGACGGGTCGTCGAACTGGTCGTCCAGCTCGTCCTCGAGCAGTGGCTCGAGTCGTTCGAGTTCGCGGTCGAGCCCCCCGGCGGCGTCGCTGTTCCGCGCGGGGAGTTCGATGGTCGCCACGACGCCGGACTGGCGCGCGGTGTCCCGGTGCGTGGTCAAGCCGATCAGGGTCCCGAGGAGCGCGACGTGCACGAGCACGGAGACGACCAACGTCCCCGTGGAGAGCCCGCTCCCCGCGCGCGCCTTCGCCCGCAGCACCCGGGCGGCGGCCGGGGATGTCGCCCCGACCGCCGCGCCGGTGTCAGAGGGTGACGGTGATTCCGAGGAGGACACCGAGTCCGGGTTGGTTCGAGCCGGAGCCATGGAAGCGGTAATCCTCGTCGGTGAGGTTCTCGACCGCCAGCATCAAGTCGGTCGCCTCGCCCAGGCGCATGCCGGCCCGAGCGTGGACGACGACGAATCCGGGCGTCCCACCGGGCGGGATGCGCTGGGTGTCGCCCTTGTCGCGCGTGGAGAGCTTGTCCGCGTCCGCGGCACCGATCGCGAGCAGCTCGGACCACGTGCCCGTCTCCTCGTCCTCCCAACGCAGACCGACCTGGGCGGTCAGCGGCATCAGGCGACTGACGTACTCCTCGGTCAGCACCTGGGCCGAGGTCGGGTAGGTCGTCACGCGCCCCTCCTGGAACGTGGCGTTGCCGAACAGACCGAAGCCGCCGCCGAGTTCGTGCGACGCCGTCAGCTCGACGCCGTAGATCCAACCGTCGCCGATGTTGTCCTTGGTGATCTCGAACTCGCCGGAGCCGTTGGTGTTGCCGGTCGGGAAGCGCTCGATCTGGTCGCTGATGTCCGTGTAGAAGACCGCGAGTTCGCCGCGGGTGGACTCGTTCGAGACGCGCGTCCCGAGTTCGAAGGTGGTGAAGCGTTCGGCGTCGAGGTCGGGGGCCGGAATCTCGAACTCGTTCGAGCGCGCGCTGTCGAAGCGCGACAGGTCCGAGAGGTTCGGCGCGCGGTAGCCCTGGGACACGCCGCCGTACAGCGCGACGTCCGTGCCGGCCTCCTCGGCATCGTTCACGCGGTACAGGAAGCGCGCACTGCCCACGAGCGAGGACCACTGGTCGTCGATCGCGATCGCCGTTCCCGGGTTCGCCGGATCGTCGACGCGGTCGGCGTCGGCCGCGGCGTGTTCGAAGCGCGCGCCGACCGTCACGTCGAGCCGCTCGGTCGCCGCGAACTCGTCCTGCACGTAGGCGCCGATCAGGTCGTAGGAGGCGTCGTCCGCCACGGGGCCCTGGATCGGGTTCGCGTCGCTGAACGAGTCGACGCTGTCGTGGTACACGTCGATGCCGTAGCTCAGCAGGCCGATCGACGACTGCTTCTCGAAGCGCGCGAAGCCGCCGAGCGTGGTCACGTCGAAGCCGTTCACCGTGCGCGCGGTGCTGCTGCGGATCCGGTCCTGGACCTCGGACTGGCGCTGCAGCGAGAGCCCGAACGAGTAGGCGTCGACCCAGGTACCGATCGACTCGCCGTCGAGCTGCAGGCGCACGAGCTGGCGCTCCTGATCCAGGTCCCTCCGCAGGTCGGACCCCACGCTCGAGCCTTCGAAGGACTTGGCGTAGATCGTGCTGTGCGTGCGCGGAACGTCGTTCTGCGTCACGTGCTGGAAGCCGACGACCAGGCGCTGGTCGCTGCGCAGCCAGTACTCGAGCTTGGCGTCCGCGTCCCACTCGTCGTAGCCGGTGTTCGGTTGGTCGCCGATGTCGGAACCGCCGTGCACGTCGCCGAACTGCTTGGCGGTGACGCCGAGCACCACGCCGAGCGGGCCCTCGACGGCACTGGCCTCGAAACGACCGACGTGCGAGTTCTCGGCCGAGCTCAGGCGGTAGCCGATGCGCGCGGCGGGGCGCCCGTCGGTGGCGAACGGATCGCGCGAGAACACTTGGAGCGTTCCGCCGATCGCGTCCGACCCGTAGAGCGCCGAACTCGGACCGCGCAGGAGCTCGAAGCGCTCGACCGAGAAGGCGTCGACGGTGGACCAGTACTGGTTGGGTCCCTCGCGGAACGTCGAGTTGTTGATGCGCACACCGTCGACGAGCAGCAGCGTGCGGTACCCCGTGAAGCCGCGGATGTACGGCGACCCCTGGCCGTGGGAGGTCTCCTGGACCAGCACTCCGGGGGTGTGGCGCAGGGACTGGGGCAGGGTGCGGTAGGAGCGCTGCGCGATCTCCTCGGCGTCGATCACCGAGACGGTCTGGGGCGCTTCGTCGCTCGGCCTCTCGGCGCGCGACGCGGTCACGACGGTCTCGGAGCTGGACGCGGGCTCGGTGTCCTGGGACCAGGCCGTTCCGCACAGGACGGGGGCGGCGAGAAGGAGCCACGGGGGCAGAGAGGCGGTCATCGTCGAAGTCTGGGGACGCGGGGTCTGGGGCGGGAGCGACCGAATCCTCTCGACGGGATCCAGCCGTGAGCCGCCACCAACGCCGCGATGGCGCATCGGTTCACGACGAGCGCTGCTAGTCTGCGCCCGACGGAGGCGTGGCAGAGTGGCCGATCGCGGCGGTTTTGAAAACCGCTGTACCGCAAGGTACCGGGGGTTCGAATCCCTCCGCCTCCGCCACCCCACCACCGCGTGGACGGCGGACCGAACGGGCGCCGTCCCGAACACCCTGCGAAGCTCCGCGCGAACGCGTTCAGTCCGCTTGCCTCGCCTCGCGCGCGCGGGTACCTTCCCGCGTCCTCGTTCGCCGCTCGGCCGTCTCGGCCCGTGCGAACGGACCCGTGCGGAGAGGTGGCAGAGTGGCCGAATGCGCCGCATTGCTAATGCGGTGAGGCGGTTTCCCGTCTCCGAGGGTTCAAATCCCTCCCTCTCCGCCAGCCCCACCCACGCGGCGGCAGCACGAGTAGCATCGCGCGCCATGGGACAGGTCGAGATCCGAACGGGACTGGTCCCGATCCGGTCCGACGGGCGCGAAGCCCGCTCGGGACCGCGTGCGACCGTCGACCGCACCGACGACGTTCGAGCTCGTCGCCGTGCGCATGGTGGGTCGAAGCCCCATCGGTCGGGGATGCTGCGTGCAGCACTCGTCGGCGGGCTCGCGCTGGCGGCGACCGGCTGCGCCGCCGAGCGCACCCTGATCTTCACCTCCGATCCACCGGGAGCGCAGGTGCGCCTCGACGACGAGATGGTCGGCACCACGCCGGTCGAAGTGCCGTTCCTCCACTACGGCACGCGACGCGTCACCTACTACCTCGAGGAGCACCGCACGCGCAGCTTCCTGGTCGAGGTGAAGGCTCCCTGGTACGGACGCTTCCCGATCGACCTGATCTCGGAGATCCTGATCCCGGTCGGTTGGAAGGACCGCAAGCGCGTCCACACCGTCCTCGAGCCGAGCGATCGACCGACGGACGTGCCGACCCAACGCTCGGTGTTCGACCGCGCCGAGGTCCTGCGGCGCGCCGGTCCGAACGGGCCGCGCGAGATGCCGCCGATCGAGGTGGTTCCCGCGCTCCCGCAGCCGACCGAACCGGCGGCGGACGATGCGCCGTCCTCGTCCGGCGGCGCGAGCGGCCAGCGGTGAACGAGAGGCGCGAACGGTGAGCCGGGACGACGCGCGCGTGGATACGGGTCCGTCGTCGGGCCTCGAACCGTCCGCGCTGGCCGGCCGACGCGCCGTGGTCATGGGCCTGGGGCGCTTCGGCGGAGGGGTCGGCGCCGTTCGGTACCTGCTCGCGTGCGGTGCCCGGGTCGTCGGGACCGACCTGCGTTCGGCGGCCGAACTTCCGGAGGCGCTGCGCGAGCTCGACGGTCTCGACGTGGAGCTGATCCTCGGCGAACACCGCGAGCGCGACTTCGAGGAGGCCGACCTCGTCGTGGTCAATCCGGCCGTTCCCCCGAGCGCCCCGCTGCTGAACCGTGCGCGCGCGGCCGGAACGCGCCTCGCGAGCGAGATCGAGTTGTTCACGGCGGCCGCTCCCTGTCGCCTGGTCGGCGTCACCGGCACCCAGGGCAAGAGCAGCACGACCGCGTTCACCGCCGAACTGCTGCGGCGCACGGGACTGGACGCGCGCGCCGGCGGGAACCTCGGTGGATCGCTGCTCGGCGCCCTGGCGGAGCTGCGCCCCGCCGGCGTGGTCGTCCTCGAGCTCTCCAGCTACCAGCTCGAGGGGCTCGGTCGTCCGGTGGCGCTCGCGCGACCCTTCGAGGCCGTGGCCGTCACGAACGTCGAAGCGGACCACCTCGAGCGGCACGGGACCCTCGCGTCCTACGCGGCGGCCAAGCGACGCATCCTCGAGCTGCTCGATCCGACGCACGGAGTCGCGGTCCTCCCTGCCGGCCCGGGCCCGTGCGCGGACTGGGACCTGCCCGCCGGTGACGCGGTGGCGCGCGCCCACCGGACCGTGCGCTTCGACCCGAACGCGACGCCCGACGAACTCGTCGTCTCCTGCGCGGGCGAGTCCTCCACGGTGCCGGGCCCCGCGGCCCTCGGACTGCCCGCGTTCCAAGCCGCCAACCTGCGCGCGGCCCTGGCCCTGTGCGACGCACTCGGCGTGGGGCGCGCGGCGGTCGCGGCCCTGGGCGTCGCTCCGCTCACGGCGCCGGCCCACCGCCTGGAACGGCTGGCCGACCTCGGGGGAGCCAGCGTCTGGGACAACGGCGTCTCCACCACGCCCGACTCCACGGCGGCCGCCCTGCGCAGCCTGGACGCGCCCGTGGTCCTGATCGCCGGCGGTCGGGCCAAGAACCTGCCCACCCAGGTCCTGGCCGACGCGGCGCGCGGGACCGTCCGGGCCGCGTTCACCTTCGGTGATGCAGCCGTCGCGTTCGCAGAGCTCCTGGCGACCGGCGGGGTCGCGACGACCGCCTGTCCGACCCTCGAGGCGGCCGTGGACGCGGCCGCGGCCGCACTCCGACCCGGCGACGCGCTGCTCTTCTCCCCCGCCTGCGCGAGCTTCGACACCCACGCGAACTTCCGCGAACGCGCCCTGGCCTTCCGCGCCGCCCTGGAACGAGCGCGCGCCCGGTCCGAAGAGCGTGGCGGAGCGCTATCCTCGCCCACCGATCCGGCGTGAGCGCCCGCGACTCGTCGACCGGATCCCGCGACCCCATGCAGTGCCAGATCTGTCAGGAACGACCGGCGACGATCCACGTCACCGAGGTCCGCGAGGACCCGGACGTGGCGAGCGCCAACCACCTCGAGCACCACGTGGAGCACCAGCACCTGTGCAGTGCCTGCGCCGGACAGCTCGAGCTCCCGTTCGTCGCGCCGACGAAGAAGAGCCTGACGAACCCCAAGCACATGGCCGAGATCTGGAAGGTCATCCAGGCCACGGCTCAGAAGCAGTACACCCAGGCGGCGATCACGTGCCCCGAGTGCGGCATGTCGCTGACCGAGTTCCGCGCCAAGGGGCGCCTGGGGTGCGCGCGGTGCTACGAAGTCTTCAGCCCGCAGATCGGACCGCTTCTGGAGCGCATCCACAACGCAACTTCCCACTCGGGCAGGCTTCCGGGTCAGGACGTGAGCGCGCGCGATCGCACGCGCCAACTGGACGAGCTGAAGCGACGCCTGGGTGAGGCCGTCGAGGCCGAGGACTACGAGTCGGCCGCCGCGCTGCGCGACCAGTTGCGCGAGATCCAGGCGCCCGACGAACGCTGAGACCGGTGTTCGAGGACGGCCGTTCGTGAGGTCGTTCACGAGCGCGTTCCGCTCCACTCGAACGATCGCTCGCGCCGCGGACGTCGAGCACGGGGTGCGCGGCGTGAATTGCGACCTCCGACCGCCTATCCTCCGGCGGCCGTTCACGCGCGAGGTCGCAGGGGGATGCCCACTCGCGTACGGAAGGCCACGGGTACGGATCGACGACGACCCGGACACCGCGCCGAGGACACCCCGTCCCCGGACACGAGGTCCGGTCGACTCGACGGGCGGCACCCACCACGACTCCTGCGGCTTCGGGGCCGATCGCGGGAGCCAGAAACCGAGGGCGCTCAACACGGGCCGACCCTCCGGTCGATGACCCAGGCCCCAGTCCCGCCGGGAGCGCCCCCGAAGCGCTCCCACGCCGCGCCGGCGAGCCTCCTTCGGAGAGCTCCAGCACCTGCCAGCCACCATGTTCGACAGATTCACCGATCGTGCCAAGAAAGTGATGAACCTCGCCCGCCAAGAGGCGCAGCGGTTCAACCACGAATACCTCGGGACCGAGCACATCCTGCTCGGCCTCGTCCAGGAAGGCAGCGGTGTCGCAGCGAACGTGCTGCGGCAGATGAGCATCGACCTCTCGAAGATCCGGTCCGAGGTCGAGAAGCTCGTGAAGACCGGCCCTTCGATGGTGACGATGGGCCAACTGCCCTTCACGCCGCGCGCCAAGAAGGTCCTCGAACTCTCCATGGAGGAGGCCAGCAACCTCGGCCACAACTACATCGGGACCGAGCACCTGCTGCTCGGCCTGATAAAGGAGAACGAGGGCATCGCGGCGAAGGTCCTCACCAACCTCGGCGTCAAGCTGGAGGACGTCCGCGAAGAAGTGCTCGAGTTCCTCGGAGCCGACGCCACCGAAGAGGACGAAGAGGACTCCAGCTCGGAGACCCCCGTCAGCGGCGGCGGCGCAACGGGCGGCGGCAAGAGCAAGACGCCCGCACTCGACGCCTTCGGACGTGACCTGACCGAGCTCGCTCGCGAAGGCAAGCTCGACGCCGTCATCGGGCGCGCGAACGAGATCGAGCGGGTCATCCAGATCCTCTCGCGTCGCACGAAGAACAACCCCGTGCTCCTCGGCGAGCCGGGCGTGGGCAAGACGGCGATCGTCGAAGGCCTCGCCCAGCAGATCATCGAGAACACCATCCCGGACCTGCTCCGCAACAAGCGCATCGTCGTGCTCGACCTGGCGCTGATGGTGGCGGGCACCAAGTACCGCGGTCAGTTCGAAGAGCGCATCAAGGCGGTCATGACCGAGGTCCGTCGCGTCAAGGACGTGATCCTCTTCATCGACGAGCTGCACACGCTGGTCGGAGCCGGTGGCGCCGAGGGCGCGATCGACGCCTCCAACGTGCTGAAGCCCGCGCTCTCGCGCGGCGAGATCCAGTGCATCGGCGCCACGACGCTGGACGAGTACCGCAAGCACATCGAGAAGGACGGCGCGCTCGAGCGCCGCTTCCAGGCCGTCAACGTCGAGCCGCCGAGCCCCGAGGAGGCCGTCGAGATCCTCAAGGGTCTGCGCGACCGCTACGAGGCGCACCACCGCGTCAACTACACGGACGAGGCGCTCGGAACGGCCGTCGAACTGGCGACGCGCTACATCAACAACCGCTTCCTGCCGGACAAGGCCATCGACGTGATGGACGAGGCCGGTGCCCGCGTGCGCCTGCGCAACACGGTCGCCCCGCCGGACCTGCACGACATCAACGCGCAGGTCGACGAGCTCGATCGCGCGAAGGAGAAGGCCGTCGCGAACCAGGAGTTCGAGAAGGCCGCCAAGCTGCGCGACCAGGCCTACCAGCTCCGCAAGAAGCGCGAGGAGATCACCAACGACTGGCGCGCCGAGCAGGAACAGAACGAGACGATGGGCGTCGTCGACGCCGAAGTCATCGCGGAGACGGTCTCGAAGATGACGTCGATCCCGCTCACCCGCCTCGAGAAGGGCGAGGCCGAGCGCCTGCTGCAGATGGAGAGCGAGCTGAGCGGGGCCGTCATCAACCAGGACGACGCGATCAAGGCGATCGCGCGCTCGGTCCGGCGCTCGCGCTCCGGTCTGAAGGACCCGCGCCGTCCGATGGGCTCGTTCCTCTTCCTGGGCCCGAGCGGCGTCGGCAAGACGTACCTGTGCAAGCAGCTCGCGAAGTTCATGTTCGGCAACGAGGACGCCGTCATCACCATGGACATGAGCGAGTACATGGAGAAGCACAACGCTTCCCGCCTCGTCGGCGCGCCCCCCGGGTACGTCGGCTACGAGGAGGGCGGCCAACTGACCGAGAAGGTGCGCCGTCGCCCCTACTCCGTCGTGCTGCTCGACGAGATCGAGAAGGCCCACCCGGACGTCTTCAACATGCTCCTCCAGATCATGGAGGAGGGCCGTCTGACCGACTCGTTCGGACGCCACATCGACTTCCGCAACGTCATCCTGATCCTGACGAGCAACATCGGCTCGCACCTGGTGAAGGCAGGCGCGACGCTGGGCTTCGGCTCGACCGCGCCCGACATCAGCGGCGAGGAACGCGTCAAGAAGCTGAAGACCGACATCATGTTCGAGGTGGAGCGCCACTTCCGCCCCGAGTTCCTCAACCGTCTGGACGAGGTCGTGATGTTCAACCCGCTGCGCAAGGACGACATCAAGAACATCGTCCACCTGCAGCTGAAGGAGGTGCTCGATCGCGTCCAGATCCAGGGGCTCGACCTCGAGGTCGACGAGAAGGCGCTCGAGTTCCTGATCGAGAAGGGCTTCCACGAGGACTACGGCGCCCGCCCGATGCGGCGCGCGATCGAACGCTACGTCGAGGACCCGATGGCCGAGAGCCTGCTCCGTGGTGAGTACGCCGAGGGGCGCCCCATCACCGTGTCCTGCCTCGGTCCGATCGCGGAAGCCGAGAGCCTGACCTTCACACAGGAGGCCGAGCCGGAGTCGCCGCCGGAGACCGTCGAGGCCAAGGCCAGCGCCGAAGACTCCTGACGCGCGGCCGGACCCGGCCGACAGGAAGGACCCTCCCCGAGCCTCGGCCCGGGGAGGGTCCTTCGCATTCCACGCCGAGGTCGCGGCGCCCCCTCGTGCAGCTCGGGAAGGCCGTGCGGCGGACCTCGACGCCGTCCAGGACACCGCTCGCGCCAGCAGACGGAGAGGATCTACCGCGAACCGCTGCGACGACCGATCATCTCCGTGCGGACCGAACGGCCCGCACCGAACCAGCGCGAACACCGCCATGCTCCGAATCGCCCACGTCTCGATCGCTGTCGCCCTCCTGTTCCCGCTCGCCGCCGCCGGGCCGTCGGTCGCATCCACGACGACCGCCATCACGGTGCCGGACGACGACGGGGAGGACGAAGCCGGGCCCACCGACGAAGAAGTCGAAGCCGCCGTCGCGGAGCTCGAAGCCGTCCTCGAAGAAGGGGCATTCGACGAGAAGGTCGCCGCACTCGTGAAGGCACGAGCGATGCAGCACGAGGACATGGCCAAGGCCGTGGCGACCGCCGTGAAGGACGACTCGAAAGAAGTTCGCATCGCCGCGATCGACGCGCTCGGTCACATCCGCGTCGGTGCCGCACTGAAGAGCCTGCACGGCTTCGCCAAGAAGAAGGCGCTCGTCGAGGAGGAGGATCAGGCGGTCGCCATCTTCAAGGCCATCGGACGCCACGGCGACACCGACTCGATCAAGGTTCTCGAGGACGATCTGAGTGGCTCGTCGCGGACCGTGGCCGAGGCGCGCATCCTGGCGTTGGGCAAGATCCGGCACGAGAAGTCGGTCGAAGCCCTGATCGCGATCATGAACAAGAGCGGCAAGGGCAAGAAGGGCAACGTCGGCCAGCACATGGACGAGATTCGCCTGGCCCTCCACGTCCTGACCGGTGCGGACGAGGGCACCAACCGCAAGAACTGGCAGTCGTGGTGGAACGACAACAAGCACGACATCGAGGTCGACCCGGACGGACCCGCCGAGCTCGATGGCAAGCTCGGGAGGACGTGGCGACGCTTCTGGGACGAGGAGGAGAAGGCGACGGACGGCGCCGAGAAGGAGCGCGAGGACGGCGACGACGACGAGGGCGGTGACGGGGGCGCGCCGCCCGCTCGGTCCTGAGATCGAAGACCCGGCCCGGGTCGGGGCGTCCCGGGCGACTGTTCACGTTCCTGCCGCCTCCGTTCGCGCACCGAGGGACGCCCCCCCTTCCGTACCCGGGCGCCGCACCCCACACTGGAGCGCGGCGCGCGACACGCGCCACGCTCCCGAATCCCCAGGAACCGGACCCCACAAGCCATGCTCCGACTCGCTCACGCATCGCTCGCTCTCGCAACCATCTTCCCCTTCGTCGCCGGCCCCGCGCTGGCCGAGGCTTCGTCCGCCGTCACGGCACAGGACGAGGAGAAGGACGACGAGAAGAAGGACGACGAGGAGGAGGAGAAGGACGCGGAACCGACCGACGAAGAGGTCGAGGCCGCGGTCGCCAAGCTGAAGGCCGCGCTCGACGAGGGGTCGTTCGACGAGAAGGTGCAAGCGCTCGAAGCGGCCCGTTCCGTGCCGCACAAGGACGTGGTCAAGATCGTCGCCACCGCGGTCAAGGACGACGCCAAGGAAGTGCGGATCGCAGCCGTCACGGCCCTCGGCTACCTCGACGTCGACCAGGCGCTCGACACGCTCCACGGCTGGAGCAAGAAGAAGACGATGACGAAGGACGACGACTTCGCCCTCGCGCTCTTCAAGGCCATCGGGCGCCACGGCGACAAGAGCTCGCTGAAGTACCTCGAGGACAACATCTTCAGCTCGCCGAAGAAGGTCCTCGAAGCGCGCATCGTCGCGATGGGCAAGATCCGCCACGAGGACGCCGTCGAGGAGGTCATCGGCATCATGAACAAGATGCGGAGCAACGAGGGCGGCCCCGGCGGCAACGGCAAGGAGCAGAAGGAGAACGTTCCGCACATGGACGCCGTCCAACTCGCCCTGCACGCTCTCACCGGCGCGAACGAGGGCACGAGCCGCCGCGACTGGCAGACCTGGTGGAACGAGAACAAGCGCAAGCTCGAGATCGATCCGAAGGAGATGCCGCCGATGGAGCGTTCGCTCGAGAACAAGTGGCTCGAGTTCTGGAACGAGAGGCGCAAGCGCGAGGGCGGCGAGCGCGGCGGCGAGGGCGGCGGGCGCGGCTGATCCGACGAGCTGGTCTCGATCGAGCGCGGGGCGAGGAACCGACGGCGGTTCCTCGCCCCGCTCGCATTTCGAAGGCGCGATCCGCCACCGCGACCGCGCTCGTGCAGTCCATGGTGCATGGGCCACGAACCTCAGCACGCGCACGCGGGTCCGCTCGTGCACCTCGGAGCCGGCGGGCCCTCGTGGCCGCGCGAACTCGACCACATCGAAGTACCGCCGGAGGCTCTGTGGCTCCGTGGTCGGATCGAACTGCTGGCCGTGCGACCGCGGGTCGCGATCGTCGGCTCGCGCGCGCCCACCGAGTACGGCCTGACCCAGGCGCGGCGCTTCGGGGGCGCGCTCGCGGCGGCGGGTGTGTGCGTGGTCAGCGGCCTGGCGCGCGGCATCGACGCGGCGGCCCACGAAGCAGCGCTCGAGCGCGGAGGTGCGACGCTCGCGGTCGTGGGCTCGGGGGTGGACAGGCCCTGGCCCGAGGGGCCGCTCGCCGAACGGATGGCGCGCTCGGGGCTCCTCGTCTCCGAACTCGCTCCGGGCACTCCGCCGCGCCGGCACCACTTCCCGCTGCGCAACCGACTCATCGCGGGTCTGTGCACCGCGGTGGTCGTGGTCGAGGCGGCCGCCCGCAGTGGCTCGCTCATCACCGCGCGGTGGGCCGTCGACCAGGGACGCGAGGTCCTGGCGATCCCGGGCCGCGTGGACCGGCCGCTGTCGATCGGCTGCCTCGAGCTGATCGCGAAAGGGGCGCGCGTGGCGATCGGTCCGTCCGACGTGCTGGACGTGCTGGGACTGGCCGCCGAGGCGCGCGGCGCACCTCCGCTCCCCACCACCCCGTTGCTCGAGGAGCTGGCGACGGGGGCCCTGTGTGCCGACGACCTCTCGCGTCGACTCGCGCGCCCCTTGATGGGAGTCCTCGCGGAGCTGGCCGAGCTCGAACTGGACGGCCGCGTGTCCCGGGGCCCCGGCGGGCTCTACCGCCGGCTGGCCTGAGTCCGCGAGCGACCGGGCGCTCGCTCGTCGGAAGGACCGCTGCTACTAGAAGAAGGGACCGAAGTAGGCGAACGCCAGCAGCGCGAGCATGACCCCGTAGAAGCGCACGAAGCGCTTCGGCAGTGAAGCCAGCGCGGCGCCGTCGTCCGCCTCGACGATGAAGGCGTTGACGAGACTGATCGCGAGGACGGCCACGGCCAGGAGGCCCGCGTGCAGGAGCAGGCTCATCGGGTTCCCTCGGCGTCGTCGGCGGTCACGTCGCTCGCAGCGCCCGCGGGGTGCGGCGCGACGAGGTGCTTCGAGGCCGGCGCCTTCGCGCCGGACCGCGATCCGCTCGATCCCCTCTTCGCCGCCGACTTGGACTCGCGGCGGTGGGCGGCCATCGCCCGTCGGTCCGCGACCGGGTCGCGTCCCAGGGCCCCGGACTCCCCCCAGGCGTAGACGTCGATCAGCACCAGTCCGTTGAGCAGACCGGCGAGCGTCGCGAAGAACAGGCCCGCGTCGATCATCGGCGGCACGCTCATGAGTGGCGGATGGCCGCGCAGAGCCTCGGCGACGAACGCGGGCAATCCGATCAGCGCCTGACCGGACCAGTAGTAGAAGTGGTGCTCGCGACTGAGGTTCGTGCCCTGCGACAGGAACGTCCCGATCGCGAACACACCCAGGAGCGCGACCGCGACCAACAGGGCGCGGCGCTTGCGACCCTGCAGCCAGTGACCGGCACCGGGCACCATCCAGCCCGCGGCGACCTGAACGGCCGTGCGGTCGACCGCGCGCTGCGTATCGGCGGCAGCCTTCTGATCGGTCGCACCCTGCTCGGGGCGAGCGTGCCGACGCACCAGGGCCGTGAGGTGTGCGTGGCACATCAGCACCATGTTGAGCACGCCGCTCGTGGCCGTCAGGACGGCGCCCAGGTGGACGCTCGCGGGCGGCAGCGGGGGCGCGATCGGCACGGGACCGGCGGGCATCGTCAGCGGCTGGGCCAGCTGGTGCAGGAGCAGCGCGCCGAGGTTGCCGAACTCGGGCGCGAGCACGAGCGCGAAGCGGCCGCGCAGCTCGGGGTCGAGGAACTCGAAGACGACCCCGTCGGACACGAGGTAGCCGAGGAGGTAGAGACCCTCCACCAGCGCGAAGCCGAGGAGCGCGATCGGCCAGGCCCCGAGGA
Organism: Rohdeia mirabilis; assembly: GCA_007750655.1. Classification (GTDB taxonomy): domain Bacteria; phylum Planctomycetota; class UBA1135; order UBA1135; genus Rohdeia; species Rohdeia mirabilis. The sequence continues at coordinate 1,006,079 of CP036290.1, read as the reverse complement.
CGGCGTGGCCAGCCCCCGGAAGGAGCCAGGTCAGGATCGTTGCCACCGACGGCGGGACGTTCGACGTGGGGCGCGCGCTCTCCATGCCCCGGGGTTCTATCAGTCGCGCCGCGGTGAAGCCACGACGAGGGCCGCCTTCGTGGCGCGCTCGCTCGGGCTGGCGTCCGACCGGAGCGCGCTTCGATTCCACGAGTCCCGCCCGGAGCGCGCCCACCCCCACGCGATGCCGGACCGCTCCTGCGCGGCGAGCACGCCACGTCCGCCCGCGAGGTTCGGGCGCGTTCGAGCTCGCACCCGCGCGGGCGAGCCGATCGGCCCGACCGGTGCTCGTCGTCCGCGACTCGGATGCACGGCGGTGCGAAGTGCCCGGACCGGCGGCTCTCGGCGCCACGGGACAGCGGGTAGCCTCTGCCCCATGGCCGCCCGCCCCTCCACCGCTGCTCCCGCCGACGCCTACTCCCACCGCCTGCGCGTGCGCTACGCCGAGACGGACCAGATGGGCCGCGCTCACCACGGCAGCTACGTGCTGTACCTGGAGGACGCGCGCACGCGAATGATGGCGGCCAGTGGCTGTTCCTACGCCGAACTCGAACGCCGCGGGTTCGGCCTCGTCGTGCGCGAGGTGTCCCTGCGCTACCGCAACGCCGCGTTCTACGACGAGGAACTCGACGTCCTCACCTGGGTCGGCGCGTTGCGCGGCGCTTCGGTCGGGATCGACTACCGCGTGGTGCGCGCCAGCGACGGCCTCGTCGTGGCGGACGGGTCGACCCACCTGGCCTGCGTGGACCTGCGCGAAGATCCGCCCTCGGTGCGGCCCCTGCCCGAGGACGTGGTCGCCTGCTTCGAGCGCGCCCCTGGCGTCGGCGGCTGACGGATCAGGCCGGTTCGGGCGGGCCGGGATCGAGGATCGGCACAGGACCGTGATCCGAACCGCCGGATCCCCCACCACCGCTCAAGAGCTGGAAGCGCTCGGTTCCGGGCAACCGTCCCACGATGGACGGCACGTCGGAGGCTTCACCGGACGCCTCGTCGTGCTCCGGGGTGGACCACTCGGACGCCGCACCCTCGTCACGCGCCCGCTCGGCGACGGGAGCGGGATCCGGCAGGAGCGAGGGCTGGGCTTCGACGACCCGCGCGACGCAGCACGGGCAGGCCGAGCCGTCCGCCAGGCGGTGGATCGTGTTCTCCGCCGGTTCGGAACCACAACCGAAACAGCGGACCAGACCTTCGGACTCGGTGCGGGAAGCTGCGCTCATGGAGGGCCCATCGACCCGTTCGGCCCCGGCGCTTGAAGGTCGGGCGCCCGCGTCCGCGCGGCTGGACCGACCCGGGTCGACCGCGGGAGCTCGGCGGACCGGGGACCACGCCGTGCGCGGGGCGGGTAGCGCCCTGTGGCCGGGTCGAGGGGAGGGGTCCTCACCGCGCTGGACCGGGGTCCGGGGCGACCTGACGGCGCCCGAGAATAAAGAGCACTAAACCCATGCGGATTGGCGGTCGATGGGACATATTCGGGCCAGGGACACGGGTCCGGTGGCTTCGCCATCACCCGTGTCGCGGGTCGACCCTGCGCAACCAGGCCCGACCGCGGGCCCCACGGTCGCCCTCCGCCACCGACGATCGAGCTCCGTCCCTGCTCCCGCCGATTCGCTCCGACCACCCGTTCCACCCGCCCGTCCCTTCCACCCGCCCGCCTCTTCTTCCACCCGATCGTGCTGCAACTCAACAAACGCACCGAGTACGCGCTCATCGCGCTGGTCCACCTCGTGGACCAGGACGCGACGGGTACGGAACCGTCGCGATACGTGAGCGCGCGCGAGATCGGCGACCAGTACCCGGTCCCCCGCCGCCTACTGGCCGAAGTGATGAAGGACCTGCAGCGCGCCGGTCTCCTCCACTCCCAGCGCGGTGCGTCCGGCGGCTACGCGCTGGTGCGTCTCGCCGAAGAGGTCCCGCTGGGCGACGTGATCGTCGCGATGGAAGGCCCTCCGGGACTGACCGGCTGCGAGTCGTTCTCGGGCGGCCCGTCGACGCCCTGTGAAGTGGAGGGCAACTGCCCGATCAAGACGCCCATGTCGCGCGTGCGCCAGGGCATCTGGACCCTCTTCCAGCGCACGACCCTGCGCGACCTCGCGACGCCCGGCGCCCTGGTGGACCTGGCCGTGCTCCAGTCCGACGCGCTGCACGGTGCATCTCTGAACGGTGCATCTCTGAACGGTGGCTCGCTGAACGGTGGGTCGCTGAACGGCGATCCGCACGCGGACACCCGCCTCTGACGGCGCACGCCGCACGCGACACCTTCCAACGAACGACCACCTCCGTCGACACCTTCGGAGCCCATTCCACGAGCTGACCAAGACGCGCTCCGAACGCAGCGCTCCCCCACGAGACCACGCACCGCGACCTCCGCTCGCGATACCACCTTGGTGCGGCGAATCGAGACCGCCTCGACGTCGCCCACCGAACGGACGAACGACCATGCAACTGCCCATCTACCTCGACTACCAGGCCACCACTCCGGTCGACCAGCGCGTCCTCGACGCGATGATTCCGTACTTCACCTCGCTGTACGGCAACGCCGCGAGTCGCAATCACGAGTTCGGCTGGAAGGCCGAGGAAGCGGTCGACAGCGCTCGTGAGGCCTGCGCCTCGCTCATCGGCGCGTCCGCGAAGGAGATCGTGTTCACGTCCGGGTCCACCGAAGCGATCAACCTCGCCATGAAGGGCGTCGCCGAGATGTACGCCGACAAGGGCAAGCACATCGTCACGGCGCTCAACGAGCACAAGGCCGTGCTCGACACCGCCAAGCACCTCGAGCGCAAGGGCTGCGAAGTCACCTACCTCAAGCCCGGCAAGGACGGCCGCATCACGCGCGAGATGGTCGAGTCGGCCCTGCGCGACGACACGATCCTCGTGTCGATCATGTGGGCCAACAACGAGATCGGCGTGGTGAACGACGTCCGCGGCATCGGCGCCCTGTGTCACGAGCGCGACGTGCTGTTCTTCACCGACGGCACCCAGGCCGTCGGCAAGATCCCGGTGGACGTCGAGGCCGACCACGTCGACCTCATGTGCTTCTCCGGGCACAAGATGTACGGACCGAAGGGCGTCGGAGCGTTCTACGTCCGCCGCCGCAAGCCGCGCGTGCGCCTGGTCGCCCAGATGGACGGCGGCGGGCACGAACGCGGCATGCGCTCGGGCACGCTGAACGTCCCCGGCATCGTCGGACTGGGCAAGGCCGCCGAACTGTGCGCCGCCGAGCTCGAGAGCGAGATCGCGCGCGCGACGGGACTGCGCGACCGCCTCGAGGAGAAGATCACGAGCCGCCTGGACCAGGTCCACTTCAACGGCTCGCGCGAGCACCGCCTGCCCGGCTGTCTCAACCTCTCGTTCCCCTACGTGGAGGGCGAGTCGCTCCTGATGGGCCTCAGCGGCATCGCCGTCTCGTCGGGCTCGGCCTGCACGTCGGCGAGCCTCGAGCCCAGCCACGTCCTGCGCGCCATGGACGTCGGCGACGACCTCGCGCACAGCTCGATCCGCTTCGGCATCGGCCGCTTCACCACCGAGGAAGAGGTCGACTACGTGGCCGACCGCATCGTCGAGGTCGTCGAGCGCCTGCGCGAGATGTCGCCGCTCTACGAGATGGTCAAGGAAGGCATCGACCTGAACTCGGTCGAGTGGACCGGACACTGAGCCGGGCAGCACCGAACCGCACACGCACGAAACAACGCCACCAACCGCACACCGACGCCGCCCCGAGGCGGTCCGACACCAAGAGACGCACTCTCTAGACGACTATGGCTTACAGCGACAAGGTCCTCGACCACTACAACAACCCCCGCAACGTGGGCTCCCTCGACAAGGGGTCCGACAAGGTGGGCACCGGAGTCGTCGGCGCACCCGAGTGCGGCGACGTCATGAAGCTTCAGATCGAGGTCGAGGGCGACACCATCGTGGACGCCAAGTTCAAGACCTTCGGCTGCGGCTCGGCGATCGCCAGCTCGTCCCTCGCCACCGAGTGGATCAAGGGCAAGACGATCGACGAAGCGCTCGCGATCAACAACACGCAGATCGTCGCGGAGCTCGCGCTCCCGCCGGTCAAGATCCACTGCAGCGTGCTGGCGGAGGACGCCATCAAGGCGGCCGTCTCCGACTTCAAGGCCAAGCGCGCCGAAGAGGCTTCCAAACACACCGAAGGAGCACAACAGTGATTTCCGTCACCGAAAGAGCGGCCAAAGAGGTCTCTCGCATCATCAACGAGCAGAGCCTCGGCGACCAGACCGTCCTGCGCGTCGGCGTGAAGGGCGGCGGTTGCTCGGGCTTCAGCTACACGCTGGGCTTCGACGACACGCGCGTCGAGACCGACCAGGTCTTCGAGTCGGCCGGCGTCACCGTCGTCGTCGACCCGAAGAGCTTCCTCTACCTGAACGGCACCGAGCTCGACTTCGAGGAGAGCCTGATGGGCCGCGGCTTCAAGTTCGGCAACCCGAACGCGTCGAAGTCCTGCGGCTGCGGCGAATCGTTCCACGTCTGATCGAGTGGAGATCGACGTGGCCGAGCCCGAACGCTCGCAGGCTGCCTGCGAGCGATGCGGCCGCCCACTCGAGAGCACCGTCGCGTGCCTTGAGTGCGGCGCGCTGCTTCGGACCGACGAAGAGGACCCGTTCCGCGCCTTCGGGATCGAACGCGCCTTCGAAGTGGACGCGAAACTCCTGCGCAAGAAGCTGCTGAAGCTGCAGCGCGCGACCCACCCGGACTTCTTCGCGACCCAGGGCGAGGCGGAGCGCGAGGCGGCCGAACGGGCCACGTCGTCGCTCAACGCTGCGTTCGAGATCCTCTCCGACGACCTCCGTCGCGCGGACTGGCTGGTGTCCGCCCAGGGAGGTCCGAGCCGCGACGACGAGCGCCAGATGCCCCAGGCGTTCCTGATGGAGGTCATGGAGTGGAACGAGGTGCTCGAGGAAGCGCGCGACGGCGGCACCGGCGATCCGAACGCGCTCGCGACGCTCACTTCGGACCTCGACGCCGCGCGCACCACAGAACTCGCCGGGCTCGAACGCGACCTCACCCCCCTACCGGCCGCGGGCGACGAACGCCTGCGCACGGTCCGCCGACGCCTCAACGCCCTGCGCTACATCGACCGCGCGCTCGGCGAGATCGGCACGCTCACCCGCTAGCCAAGCGAGCCCCAGTGGCTCGCCCGCTCCCCATCCCCCAATGGCCTACATCGAACTCGACGTCATCCAGGACCGCACCGAGCCCGTGCTCGGGATCGACCTGGGAACCACCAACTCCATGGCGGCCCTGTTCGTCGGCGGCAAGCCGGTCGTGCTGCGCCCCAGCGACCACGGTGGCGTCGTACCGAGCGCGGTGTTCTTCGCCGACGACGGATCGACCTTGGTGGGCGGCAAGGCGCGCGACCGCGCGGCAGCGGAGCCCGACCGCGCGCTGTTCAGCGTCAAGCGCTTCATGGGTCGCGGGCTCGACGACGTGCAGCAGGACCTCGAGAACGTTCCCTTCCGCACCAGCGCGGGCCCGAACGGCGTGATCCAGTTCCACGTACGCGAGGAGACCTACACGCCCGAGCAGATCTCCGCGATGATCCTCGGCGAGGTCCAACGCCTCGCCTGCCAGGCGCTCGGGGGCGAAGCACCGAAGCGCGCCGTCATCACGGTGCCGGCCTACTTCGACGACACCCAGCGCCAGGCCACGCGCACCGCCGCGCGCCTCGCCGGCCTCGAGACCCTGCGCATCATCAACGAGCCGACCGCGGCGAGCCTCGCCTACGGTCTCGACCAGCGCAAGGAAGGCACGGTCGTGGTGTACGACCTCGGCGGCGGCACCTTCGACGTGTCGATCCTCGCGATCGAGGACGGCGTGTTCCGCGTGCTCTCGACGGCGGGCGACACGCACCTGGGCGGCGACGACTTCGACCGCGTGCTCGTCCAGCTCGCGAAGCAGGAACTGGCACCCAAGATCTCGGCCGAGGACCTCACGGATCCCGCGCTGACCCAGTCGTTGCGACTCGCGGCCGAGCGCTGCAAGCAGGAGCTCAGCCGCTCGCCGAGTGCCGAACTGCACGTTTCGATCGCCGACCACGGCGTGACGCTGCGCCGCCGCGTGACGCGCGACGAGTACGAAGCGCTGATCGGCGACCTGATCCAGCGCACGCTCGCGCTGTGCACCTCGGCGCTGGCCGATGCGAAGCTCACCCCCGCCGACGTCGACGAAGTGGTCCTGGTCGGCGGCTCGACGCGCACGCCGGCCGTGCGCGCCGCGGTCGAAGCCGCGTTCGGCCGCGTGCCGCACACCGAGCTCAACCCGGACGAAGTGGTCGCGCTCGGAGCGGCCGTCCAGGGTCACGTCCTCGCCGGCGGCACGCGCGACGTGCTGCTGCTCGACGTGACGCCGCTGTCGCTCGGACTCGAGACCATGGGCGGCGCCGTGGAGAAGATCATCCACCGCAACTCCCCCGTCCCGTGCAGCGCGAAGGCCGGCTTCACGACCTACGCCGACAACCAGACCGGGATGACGTTCAACATCGTCCAGGGCGAGCGCGAACTGGCCGAGGACTGCCGCAGCCTCGGTCGCTTCGAGCTGAAGGGCATCCCGCCGATGCCCGCCGGCATGGGTCGCATCGCCGTGCGCTTCGCGATCGACGCCGACGGCATCCTCCAGGTCACCGCCAAGGAGGAGACGAAGGGCGCCACCGCGTCGATCGAGATCCACCCGATGAACGGCCTCGACGACGACCAGGTCGAAGCGATGCTGAAGGCTTCGCTCGACAACGCGAAGGAGGACTTCGAGGCCCGACGCGTCGCGGATCTCTTGATCGAGCTCGGCACGATGCTCGCGGCCGTGGACAAGAACATGACCGCGGTGAACGAGCGCCTCGATCCCGAGTCGCGCCTCGAGATCGAGGAGGCGGCGGCCGACGCGCGCGCACTCACCGCGAAGGGCGCAGCGCGACCCGGCGTCGAGCACGCGCAGAAGATCCGCGACCGATTCGAGCAGGCGACGCTCCCGCTCGCGGCGGTGCTGATGGACAACGTGGCGCGCACGGCCCTGTCCGGCAAGGCGCTCTCGGACGTCTGATCGGCGCGAGGCGGCGCCGCCCACTTCGCCGGGGCCCAGCTCGAAACGAAGCAGCTCGGAGCACCACCGCTCCGAGCTGCTTCGCTTCGTCCCGACTCCTTCCCGAACTCAGCGCACGATCAGACTCCTTCCGTCCATCGTCTCGGACAGCGGCAGCCCGGCCAGGTCGAGCAGCGTCGGCGCCACGTCGGCGAGGATGCCCATCTTCCGCAGCTCGACGCCGGCCAGTCCGTCGCCACACAGGACGATCGGCACCGGGTTGGTCGTGTGCGCGGTGTGGGGCTGGTCGTTGACCTCGTCCCACAGCATCTCGGCGTTGCCGTGGTCGGCGGTGATCGCGGCGATGCCGCCCTTCGCCACCACCCGCGGGACGATCTCGGACAGGCACGTGTCGACCGCCGCGACGGCCATGCAGGCGGCGTCGAAGTCGCCCGTGTGCCCGACCATGTCTGCGTTGGCGAAGTTGATGACGTAGACGTCCGTGTCGCCCTTCTCGAGCGAACGCAGGATCGCGTCCTTGACCTCGTAGGCGCTCATCTGGGGCTTCAGGTCGTAGGTCGCGACCTTCGGACTCGGCACGAGCGTGCGGCTCTCGCCCTCGAACTCACGCTCGCGACCGCCGGAGAAGAAGAACGTGACGTGCGCGTACTTCTCGGTCTCGGCGATGCGTTCCTGACTCAGGCCGGCGGCGCTGATCACCTCGGGGAAGATGCCGACCAGGTCGATCTTCGGGTAGGCGATCGCGAACGGGTAGTCGTCGCGGTACTGCGTCAGCGTCGTGATCACCGGTTCGACGCGCGGCGAGCGCTGGAAGCCGTCGAAGTCCCGGAAGCCGAGCGCTTGGCAGAGCTGTCGCATGCGGTCCGCCCGGAAGTTGAAGCACACGACCTGGTCTCCGCTCGCGATGCGACAGGCGTCGGGTGCGCCGACCACGTGCGGATCGACGAACTCGTCGCCGGTGTCCGCCGCGTAGGACTGCTCGAGCGCGTCGAGGGCCGTGCCCACGCGCGCGCCGCGACCGGCCACGAACAGGTCGTAGGCCTTCTGGACGCGCTCCCAGTTGGTGTCGCGGTCCATCGCGAAGTAGCGGCCGACGACCGATGCGATGCGCCCGACGCCGCTGGCCGCGATCGCGCGCTCGATCCGTTCGAGGTACGGAGCGGCACTGCGCGGCGGCGTATCGCGACCGTCGAGGATCACATGGATCGCCACCTGGTCGCCGGTCAGCCCGCGCCTGCGCGCCAGATCGAGCAGCGCCTCCACATGGTCGAGGCTCGAGTGCACGCCGCCGTCGCTCACGAGACCGACGAGGTGCACGCGCGAGCCGTCGGTGCGCGCGGTCTCGAACGCGCGGACCAGCGCACCGTTCTCGAAGAAGTCGCCGTCCGCGATCGACTTGTCGATGCGCGTGATGTCCTGGTACACGACGCGCCCGGCCCCGAGGTTGGTGTGCCCGACCTCGCTGTTGCCCATCAGTCCGAGCGGTAGTCCGACCTCGCGCCCGGAGGCCGAGAGCAGCGTGTGCGGATAGCGCCCGAGCGCATCGGCGAAGAACGGCGCCGAGTGCGAGATCGCGTTGTGGGCCGTGGCCTCGCGGTGCCCCCAGCCGTCGAGGACCATGAGCAGGAGCGGGCGGCGCAGGGGGCGGAACGTGGTCATGGAACGGGCTGAAGTCGAATGGTCGGGAGCGGTGGAGCCGACCTCGCGCAGTGGGGATGCCGGCGCGCGCGGACGGCGTGCGCGCCCGTCGGGGTCAGCGCGACCGACGCGCGTGCTCGGCGCACGCGAGCGGTCCGTACCCGCGAGTCCTCGGAGCCCCGGGTCCGGCGGGCGCCGGTCGGGTGGCATACTGCGCGCTCGCCACAGGAGCTCAGCCATGAACGAACGGAACTCGACGACTCGATCCCAGAACGCTGCCAGCCAGCTCGACGAGCGCACAGGCGCGCCGGCGGCAGTCTACCCGGACGCCTCCGCGTCCTCGCGCCGCTCGGCTTCCAGGACGCGACGGGCCCGTTACCTGCTGCCGCTGGCCGCGTTGGTCGCCGCCTGCGTCAGCGTGCCGATCACGGGGCGCTCGGCGTTCGTGCCGTTCCCCGTCGAGCAGGACAGCCCCTTGGGCGCCGAGGCCTACGACGAGATCCTGCAGGGCGAGCAGGAGATCAAGAGCGGTCCGCAGGTCCAGATGGTGAACCGCGTCATGGACCGCCTGGTCGCCGCGGCGAAGAAGATGAACATCGATCCGGGCTTCGACTGGGAGGTCCGGGTCCTGAAGGCCGACGACGTGCCGAACGCCTGGGCCCTGCCGGGCGGCAAGATGGCGGTCTACACCGGCATCCTCCCGATCACCCAGAACGAGGCCGGCCTGGCCGTGGTGATGGGGCACGAGCTCTCCCACGCGATCGCGCGCCACGGAGCCGAGCGCATGGGGCAACAGCTGGTCCAGCAGAGCGTGCTCGAGGGCGTGAACCTGGTGCGCCCCGACTGGGCCGAGTACGCCGAACTGGGTGTGATCGGCTTCGACCTGCTCGTGTCGCGCCCGTGGGGACGCGGCCAGGAGAGCGAGGCCGACCACATCGGCCTGTTCCTGATGGCCGAGGCCGGCTACGACCCGCGCGAAGCCGTCGCGTTCTGGGAGCGGATGAGCTCGATGACCGGCGGCGGCGGCGGCCCCGAGTGGCTCTCGACCCACCCCTCGCACGGCACGCGCATCGCCGACATCAAGGCGCTCCTGCCCGAGGTGTTGCCGATCTACGAAGGCTCCTGAAGGCCGGCTGGGCCGCCTCCATGGCCCATGACCAGGGTCGACCCGCACCATTCGCCACCCGACCCCTGGCGACGGGCGATCGCGCGGCCCCGGCTGGCCCTCGCGTCCCGCTTTTGGCATGATCTGTGCCGCATCCGGGCCACATCGACCCCTTTGCCTCCCCACAGGCGGATTCCCCGGGGTGGTCGCCTACCATCCGCGCCCCGGGTCGATCCGTCCCTGCCAGGTCGGTTCCGCCGCGCTCGGTCGCTCCGCGAGAGCGCCGCGTGAATCGCCCCTCGCCGCGACACAACACCTGTCGCCCAAGACGCTTTGGTCAAGGTCGCCTTCGTCACACCCGAGCTCCAGCAGCTCGTCCGCCGCACCAACCTCGCGAGCGTCGCCCAGGACCTGGCACGGCATCTGCGTGCCGCCGGGAGCGACACGCGTGTGTTCATTCCGTGGACGGTGGAACTCGACGCGGAGGCGCTCGGCGAGCTCGAGGAGCTGCCGCCGGTCACGGTCCCCGATCCGGAGGAGCCGCAGACCTTCCGCATCCACCGCGGCCAACTCGGTGACCTGCCGGTCTACCTGTTCGACCACCCGCGCTTCTTCGAGGGCAAGCACCCCTACGGCGACGAGAACGGTCCCTACACCGACAACTGGCGTCGCTACGCCTGCTTCTCGCGCGCCGTGCTGGCCAGCTTCCCGGGCCTCGGCTTCGCGCCCGACGTCATCCACGCGATGGACTGGACGGGCGGGATCCTGCCGCTGATCCACCGCCTCGAGTACCTCGAGAAGCCGACCGACCACCCGGCCTGCCGCGCGGGCACGTTCCTGTCGGTCCACAACCTCGCGATGCAGGGCACGTTCGAGCGCGAGATCCTGGCGAAGATGGACATCCCGCACGAGTACTTCCGCGCCATCGAAGGCGTGGAACTCGCGGGCAAGGTCAACTTCCTCAAGGCCGGCGCCGAGTTCGCGACGGTCGTCGGCACGCACTCGCCGCACCACGCCAAGGTCATCCAGGAGAAGGACCGCGGCTACGGTCTCGAGGAGACGTTCGAGCGCCGCAAGAAGGAGCTGATCGGCATCCTCAACGGCATCGACTTCCAGGCCTGGAACCCGAAGCGCGACCCGCTGCTCCCGTCGCAGTTCGATGCCAGCGACCCGAAGGGCAAGAGCGACTGCAAGATCGCGCTGCAGTCGGCGTTGCAGCTCGACGTGGATTCGGACTCGCTGCTCGCCTGCCACATCGGTCGCTGGGACGCGGACTCGGGCTTCGACCTGTTGGCCGAGGTCATGGGGCCGCTGCTCGAGCGCGACGTGCAGATCGTCGTGATGGGCGCCGGCGGCGACGACGTCGCCAAACGCCTGCGCACGATGGAGACCACCTTCGTGGGGCGCATGCGCGTCCTGCAGGGCTACGACGCCGCCGCCGCGCACCGCCTGATGGGTGGTTCCGACGCGCTGCTCCTCCCCTCGCACTACCAGCCGTCGAACCCGCTGTTCGGCATCGCCCTGCGCTACGGCGTGACGCCGATCGTCTACGCGAACAGCGGGCTCGAACACGTGGTGCCGGACGCCTTGGAGAATCCCGAAGAGGGCCTCGGCTTCCACTTCTCGCCCTACACAGGCGAGGGCCTGCTCGAAGCCGCCCTGCGCGCCGCCGAGCACTACACCGCGCCGCGCAAGTGGCGTGCGCTCGTGATGCGCTGTCTCGCCCAGGACCTGTCCTGGGAGCGCGCGGCCGACGAGTACATCAAGGCCTACCGTCGCGTCACGCGCCGCATCCGCGGCCGCTGATCGTCGGCGCCTCGCTCCGCCCGTTCCTCCGACCCCGTTCGACGACGCGGCGGCCCGACCGTCGCGACCGATGACCACGCCGCACCCTGTGATCCTCGGCCTCGACGTGGGCGGCTCGGCCGTGAAAGCCGGACTGGTCGCCGCGGACGGAGAGATCCTCGTCCCCCACCTGCGCAGCGCGCGCCGTCCGACGACGTTCGACGAGCTGGTCGGGATCGTCCGCGAACTGGCGGACGAGATGTGCACGCAGCGCGGCGCGAAACGGCCGAGCGACCTGGCGACCGGCGTCGGCCTCGGTGTTCCCGGACTTCTCGACGACGACCACGGTGGCGTCGAGCGCTCGCCGAACCTGCCGTGGCTCGACGGACGCCCGTTGCGCGCGGCGCTGGCCGAGGTGCTCGGTGTGGATCCGACCCACGTCCACGTGGAGAACGACGCCAACAGCGCGGCGCTGGGCGAGTCCTGGCTCGGCGCGGGGGCGGAGCGCGACGACCTGTTCCTGCTCACGCTCGGGACCGGCATCGGCGGCGGCGTCGTGCTCGGCAACCGGCTGTGGCGCGGACGCGGGATGGCGGGCGAGATCGGGCACACGAAGATCCACGACACCGGGCCGGTCTGTGGCTGCGGACGCGTCGGCTGCCTCGAGACCTTCGCATCGGCTTCCGCCGCCGAAAGGCTCGCACTCGCTGCGGGTCTGCCCAGCGCTTCACCGGGCGATCTCGAACTGTTGGCCGAACGCGCGCGCGCAGCGTCCGGTCCCGAACGCGACCTGCTCGAAGCGATCGGTGAGGACCTCGGCCGCGGCGTCGGCGCCGCAATCAATCTCTTCGACCTGCGTACCTACCTGTTCGGCGGCGGATTCGCCGCCGCGCTCGATGTGCTGCTGCCCGGAGTGCGCCGCGGCATCGAAGCAGCCAGTTACGGTGGGCGCACGGCCGAGATCGAACTGCTGCCCGCCGTGCTCGGTCCGGCAGCGGGTTGGATCGGCGCCGCACGAGCAGCCATGTTGGAGACTCCATGACGACCACGACCACAGCCCCCACGCCCGACCTCGTGCTCGAGGTCAAGAACCTGCGGATGCGCTACCGCAAGGGACTCTTCGGAAAGGGCTTCGAAGCGCTACGCGGTGTCAGCCTGGCCGTCGAACCGGGATCGGTCTTCGGACTGCTCGGGCCGAACGGCGCGGGCAAGACGACGATGATCAAGATCCTCCTCGGTCTCGCCGGCGGCTGGACGGGCGATGCGTTCCTGTTCGGTGAACGCGCCGGTCGCGCCTCGTCGCGCACGCGCGTGGGCTACCTGCCCGAAGCACACCGCTTGCCCCAGTACCTCACCGGCCGTCAGGTGATGCAGCTCTTCGGCGGCCTGTGCGGGCGCTCGCCGTCGTGGTTGAAGGAACGCATCCCGGCGCTACTCGACGCGGTCGACATGACCGAGGGCGCCGACCGCAAGGTGCGCGAGTACAGCAAGGGCATGCAGCAGCGCATCGGACTCGCCCAGGCGCTGATCCACGAGCCGCGGCTGATCTTCCTCGACGAACCGACCGACGGCGTCGACCCCGTCGGTCGCGCGAAGATCCGCGAGATCATCGCGCGCCTGCGTGAACGCGGCGTGACCATCTTCATCAACTCGCACCTTCTGATGGAGATCGAGCAGATGTGCGATCGCATCGTGATCATCGACCGCGGCCAGATCCTGAAGCAGGGCACGGTCGACGACCTGACGCCCGACACGGGACTCGTGCGTTTCGAGCTCGAGTCCGGCCTCGACCGCGCCGAGGCGCTCGTGACACCGCTGGTCGCGGGCGTCGAGACGACCCCCGACGGCCTGCGCTGTCGCATGCGGACCGAGGAGACCGATCGCGTCATCGACGCACTGCGCGGTGCGGGGATCTCGATCCGCGCGGTGAGCCCCGAACGCCAGTCGCTCGAGTCCTCGTTCATCGACCTGGTCGTGGCCGAGAACCGGCGCACGTCCGGCGCAGCGACGCAAGGAGGTGCCGCGTGAACGCGCTCGACCACACGAACACCGACTTCGACGATCCGAACGTCTCGCGCGGCGCGATCTACCGGGCGCTCGTGCGCGACGCGTACCTGCAGGTCATCGACAACGCCGTCTTCAAGGTGCTGCTCGGTCTGGTCCTGTTGATGGTGGCGCTGACGTTCGTCATCGGCTTCCGCCAGGACGGCGTCGAAGTGCTGTTCGGGATGTTCAAGTACGACTACGAGCAGTTCCTGGGCACGTTCGGCTTCGCCTTCGGGGTGATCGGCGGCGACAACACGAACGAGACGATCGTGCGTGCGATCCAGAACCTGTTCACCACCGTGATCAGCGGCAGTTTCGGCGCACTCTTCGCCGTCGTCGCCACGTCCTTCTTCCTGCCGCGCATGCTCGAGCGCGGTTCCGCCGACACGCTCTTCTCGAAGCCGGTCAGCCGCGGCGCGCTCGTCGTCTCGCGCTACCTCGCGTCGCTGATCTTCGTCAGCCTCCTGACCGTGGTGCTGGTCCTCGGCATGTACCTCGGCTTCGCCGTGTCGTCCGGCTACACGAACCCCGAGTTCCTGTGGTCGGGGCCGATGCTGATCTACCTGTTCGCAATCCTCTCGGCATTCTCGACCTTCTGGGGCGCGATGACGCGTTCGAGCATCGCGACCCTGTTGCTCACCGTCCTGTCGTGGTGGGGCTGTGTCGGCGTGCACGGTGGCTGGCTCATCTGGGAGTTCGTCGAACACAACGAGCGCGTGGACTCGTCGATCGACGGCGCGCGCTTCGACGATCCGACGCTCGCGACGGACACCGCGGCATCCGACGAGTACGGCCCCGTGGTCTCGGTCGTCCGCGGCGTCGTCGAAGGCCTGCACTACGCGCTACCGAAGACCGGCGACGCGGCCCAGTTGACCGAGCTCGTGCGCAAGACGCTGCACGGCGAGATCCGTACGCTCGTCGGGGGCGTGAACATGCGCAACCAGATGCTGCAGGTCTACGAGCAGGCGGACGGCGCCTACGTCGTGGTCAGTCCCGACGGGAGCGAGGCGCTCTACCCCGACGCCCGCGGGACGGACATCGAGACCGGTGGGCGGCGTCCGCTGTTCCTGCGCATCGGCGAGGACGGATCTCTCGAAGCCTGGGTCCCCACGTCGATGCGCGACATGCGCCGGGGGCGCGAAGAGGCCGAGGAAGCGGAGGCCGCTGGTTCGGACGGCGAAGCGGACGGCGAAACCGCTGGCGACGAGACGGCGGCCTGGCCGCCCTCGTGGACCGAGCCCACCGACATCGTGCCGCCGGACGAGATCGACTTCGGGCTCGAAGACCCCGCGACCTTCCTGCAGCGCCGCTTCGTCTGGGGCCAGTCCGACTGGGGCTTCAGTCCGATCTTCTCGTTCCTCTCGTCGCTCCTGTCGAGCGCCGTCCTGGTGCTGCTCGCGATCTGGCGCGTGCGCCGCATCGACTTCTGATTCCCGCCGCGGAGGCCGGCCGTCCCCCGCTGGCAACCCACCGACCGGGTGCCACAATGGGCGGATGGCCGCCCCCTCCGCGATCGACGAGACCCTGCTGCGAGCGCTCGAGGCGGTCGTCGGCGCGCGCGGAATCGTGAGCGGGCACGCGCGCCTCTCGACCTACGCGGCCGACGGTCTCCCGCTCTTCTCCCAGGCCCCGGACCTCGTCGTCCTGCCGCGCGACACCGACGAGACGGCGCGCGTGATGGCTCTGCTGCACACCGCCGGAGTGCCGATCGCCGCGCGCGGTTCGGGCACGGGCCTCACCGGCGGTGCGACGCCGGCCGCGGGCGGCGTCGTCGTCTCCACGGCGCGCATGCGGTCGATCCTCGAGCTCGCGCCCGCCGACCGACGCGCGCGCGTACAGGCCGGCGTCGTCAACGCGGACCTCACGACCGCTGCGGCGGCGCACGGCCTGTTCTACGCTCCCGACCCGTCGAGCCAGCAGGCCTGCACGATCGGCGGCAACGTGGCCAACAACTCGGGCGGCCCCCACTGCTTCCGCCACGGCAACACGACCCGCCACCTGCTCGGCGTCGTGGTCGTGCTCGCGGACGGCGAGGTGCTCGACCTGGTGCGCGACTCGAACGACCCGGTCGGACTCGATCTGGTCGGCAACTTCTGCGGCTCGGAGGGCACGTTCGGCATCGTGACCGAGGTGGTCGTGAAGCTGGTGCCCGTGCCCGAGCGCGTCGAAACGCTGCTGGCGCTGTTCACCGATCTCGACGCCGCCTGCGGTGCGGTCAGCGACCTGATCGCGCAGCGTCTCGAACCCTCGGCGATCGAGGTGCTCGACCGCCTGACGATCGAAGCGGTCGAGGCCTCGGTCTACGCCGCCGGCTATCCGGTGGACGCGGGCGCCGTGGTGCTTTGCGACGTCGAGGGCACCGACGAGGAGGTCGAAGCGATCGCCACCGACCTGGTGCGGATCGCCGAGCGCAACGGCGCGTTCGAGGTGCGCCGCGCCGCCGACGCAGCCGAGCGCAAACGCCTGTGGGCCGGCCGCAAGGGTGCGTTCGGCGCCATGGGCCGCGTCGCACCGGACCTGTACGTGGCCGACGCCGTGGTTCCGCGGACCAAGCTGCGCGAACTGGTCCGCCTCGCGACCGAGATCTGCCGCGAACTCGACCTGAAGCTCGCGAACGTCTTCCACGCCGGCGACGGCAACCTGCACCCGAACATCTCCTACGACCGTCGCGATCCCGACGAAGTGCGGCGCGTCCTGTTGGCCGGCACGCGCATCCTCGAGGCCTGCGTCGCCGCGGGCGGTTCGATCACCGGTGAGCACGGCGTCGGGCTCGAGAAGCGCGACCACATGTGCGCGCTGTTCGGCGAGGACGACCTGGACGCGATGCGCGACGTGCGGCGCGCCTGGGATCCCTCCGGCCGCCTGAATCCCGACAAGCTGCTGCCGATCCGGCGCTGCAGCGAGATCCACGCGGACGCGGTCACGACCGAACGCGTCGTCCCTTCGGCCTGACGCCAGCGATGCCCCTCTCCACCCGCATCGACGAACTGCTCGGCGACCGCGTCGGCCGACTCTCCCACTGGGGCGGGCCGAACGTGCCGATCGCGAGTCCGCGCAGCGAGTCCGAGGTGTTGGCGCTGCTCGACGCGGCCCGCGCGGACGGACTCGCGGTCCTGCCGATCGGGAACGGCACCAAGCTCGACCACGCCTTGATCCCGACGCGCGTCGACCTCGCGCTCTCGACGCGCCGCCTGACCGGGATCGTCGCCTACGAACCGGCCGAGGGCGTGCTGACCGCGCGCGCCGGAACGAGCCTGCGCGTCCTGCGCGAGACCGTCGCCGCGCACGGGCACCACTTTTCGCCGGAGGTGCCGCACGAGGACCGCGCGACGCTCGGTGGCGTCGTCTCCGCCGCTCCGAGCGGTGCCGATCGACTGCGCCACGGTCCGGTGCGCGATCGCGTGCTCGGTGTGCGCCTCGCGCGGACCGACGGACGCGTCGTGCGCAGCGGCGGCGCGTTGGTGAAGGACGTGGCCGGCTACGACCTGCAACGGCTGGTCGTCGGCGCGCACGGTTCGCTGGGCGTGGTGCTCGAGGTCTCGATCCGACTGGCGTCCGCGGCGGACGAGCGCGTCCTCGTGCGACGGCGTCTCGCATCGGTCGACGAAGGACTCGAACTCGCGCGTGCGCTCGCCGCAGCGCTGCACGCGAGTCTGCGCGCCCTGCGCATCGACGGCGACCCCGAGCGCCCGTGGCTCACGGTCGACATCGAGGGACGGGCCGCGGTCGTGGAACGCTCGCTGGCGCGCGCGCACGACGTCCTGGGCCCCGTGCACGTGCTGCGCGACGCGGGCGCGAAACGCGTCGCCGACGAACTTCGCGAGTCGCGGCGGCTGGGCGGGCGCTGGCCGCAGCTCGAGATCGACGCGCTGCCGAGTCGTTTCGGTGCCGCGCTCGCCGCCGTGCGGAACGAGGTGCGCGACGCGAAGCTGTCGGTCGAGCTGCACCCGGCGCTCGGACTGGGTTGGGTCCGATTCGCGCACACGCCGGGCCGTGCCGGAGCCCACACGCTGGCGCGCGCGCTGAGAGCCGCCGGTGCAACGTCCCGCTGGTGCGGACTCGACGCCGAGGTGCGCCGCGAACTCGTCGAGGCGGCCGGACCGCCCGCCGGCCTGGCCCTGATGGAGCGGCTGCGGCGCGCCTTCGATCCGACCGACACGCTGGCGACGCCGCGACTGCACCCGGAGCTCGGACCGTCGTGAGCGGGCACCCGAACCACACCGCGGCCGATGCACCGAGGACCGGTGGCAGCACGCGCGGTTTCGACCTCGCGAGTCTCGTCGAGTACACGAAGACGCTCGAATGCATCCACTGCGGCTTGTGCCTCACGAGCTGTCCGACGTACCAGTTGACCGGCGTCGAGTCGTCGAGTCCGCGCGGCCGCATCCACCTGATGCGCAGCGTGGCGGAGGGCGACCTCGAACCCGACGCCGAGTACGCGGACGAGATGGACTTCTGCCTGTTGTGCCGCCACTGCGAGACGGCCTGTCCGGCGGGCGTGGAGTTCGGTGCGCTGATGGAGCACGCGCGCTCGGGCCTGACCGAACAGATGCCGCGGCCACCGTTGGCGCGCGCGCTGCGATGGATCGGGTTCCGGTTCGTGCTGCCACGGCGTCGGGTGCTCGACCTCGCCGGCGCGGCGCTGCGTGCGGTCCAGATCACGGGCGTCGAGCGGATCGGGCGCTGGCTGCTCGCGCGCGCGGGCAGCGTCGTTCCGACGTCCCCGCGCGTGCCGAAGGGGCGCGCGCGACGGCGACTCGAACCGAGCACGCCCGCCGACGGCGCGGCGCGCGGCGCGGTGGACGTGCTCGAGGGCTGCGTCATGCCCGTTCTGTTCGGACGCGTGAACCGCGCGACGGGCCGCAGCCTGGCCGGGCTCGGCTACGAGTCGCGTCCGCTCGCCGGCGTGACCTGCTGCGGCAGTCTGCACGCCCACAACGGCGACCTCGACGGAGCGCGCACGCTCGCCCGCCGCATGCTCGCGGCGGCGCGCGCGACGGAACGGGACGGCTCGGACCCGCTACCGCTCGTGGTCAACAGCGCCGGGTGCAGCGCCCACCTCAAGGAGCTGCACCACTTGTTCGACCCGGACGATCCCGATCGCGCCGCCGCCGAGGAGTTGGCGGCGCGCGTGTACGACTTCACCGAGTTCGCCGCGCCGCGCCTGCGCCGTCGGCCGCCCGAGCGCTCGATCGAGGGCGCGTGGAAGGGTCCGTTCGCCTACGACGATCCGTGCCACCTCTGCCACGCCCAACAGATCCGGACGCCACCGCGCGACGTGCTGGCGGCGCTGCCCGGTCTCGAGCTCGTGCCGCTCGAGAACAGCGAGGGCTGCTGCGGTTCGGCCGGGATCTACTCGGTCCTGCGCCCGGCGGACTCGGCCGCGGTGCTCGAGCCCAAGCTCGACGCCCTGGAACGCAGCGGCGCGCGCACGCTCGTGACCGCGAACCCCGGCTGTCACCTCCAGTGGCAGGCGGGCATCGAGCGTCGCGGCCTCGACGTGCGCGTCGTGCACGTGGCCGAGTTGGTAGCGCGCGCCTACGACGGGCGCACGACCGAGTGAGCCGGACGCGGCGCGCGTCGAAGGTCGCCGCGGACCGGCTGCTTCGGAACCCGCCTGCTCAGGAACCGGTCGCCTCGGTGCCGCCCATGACCGGCAGCACCGGCGCCGCGTCGGGATCGGCCGCGGGCAGCTCGATGCGCTCGAGCAGCGGAACGAGAACGCCGACCTCGGCGCCGTCGTGGTCGCGCGCCCACTCCGCATCGAGCACGCCACCTGTGTTGCCCACGGTCAGGTCCACCCGCACGCGATCGAAGAACGTGCCGTCGTCCTCGAACGTGCGCATGACCAGGTAGTCGGTCTCGAAACCGTCGAAGACCACCGTTCCGCGGCGCGTGACGGCCTCGAAGCGGTAGGGCTCCTTCGCCCACTTCTCGAGGTCCTTGGAGAGATCGCGCGGGAGGTTCGCCGCGACCGGAGCGAAGAGTCGCCGCGCGGGCAAGGCGTCCCCCATGCGCCCGAGCGCGACGCGGATCGGGAGCTCGGGCGTCGGATCCTCGCTCGCGTCCGCGGTCGGCCGGCGCAGCACGATCCAACGCTGTGCGCCGGCGAGCGCGGTCCCGTCGACGAGTTCGAGTCCCAGCGGAATCGGCTCGTCGCCCGGGAACGCGTCGTCGTACAGCGCCATGACGTCCATGTTCTGGACGCGCAGACCGAACACGGCGATCGCGGCCCCGACGACGACGACCAGCCCGATGATCACGAACAGAGCCGTGAAGAGGCCCTCGGGCTCGGGCTGGGCCGGCGGACCCGTGGATACAGGTTCCGCCGCCGAGCCCTGTGCGCCGCTGTCGGCGCTCACTTGCCGTCCCAGACGCGGAAGGGGAAGAGCTGCTCGGAGAGACCTTCGAGCGTCGCGTCCACTTCGCCGGTGGCGACGCAGGTGATGACGACCGTGCGCGTCCGATCACCGGTCGCGTCGACGAACAGGAGCCCCTGCGGATCGCCGCCGCCCGGGAGCATCATCTTGTTGTTGCCATCCGGTTCGACGCGCATGTGGAACGTGTCCACCTCGCGGCCCTGGAAACTCGCGCGGGCGCGTCCGCGGCTGCTCGCTGTCGCCGTGTCGTTCTCCTCGAGTTTGAACTCCGAGACGATCCAGTCGAGCGGGTCGCCCTCGACGAGCCCGTCGAAGACGAAGATCATCGTCGCGAGCCCGGTACCGGCCGGTTGGCTCGGGTCCTCGCCGGGGCTCAGGAAGACGAGCGAGTCGAGCGAGACACCGCCGCCGGCCGAGATGTCTTCTCCCTCGGCACCGACCATGTCCGCCAGCTGGGAGATCGGGAAGAGCACGGGTTGGTAGCCCGGCGGGCGCGCCGCGACGAGTTCTTCCTCGGTCGCGCCGTCCTCGGCGTACGGCATGACCTCGGCGATCACGGGCCAGGCCGCCTCGGGACCGAACATGTTCATCAGCTTGTTGCCGAACCACATCGTGAAGACGATCGCGGCGACGAGCATGAAGAGGCAGCCGCCACCACAGCCCCAGACCCAGATCGGCACGCCGCGCTTCGGGGGTGCGGCATCTTCGAGTTGGACGTCCCAGCGGTCTTCGGTCTGTTCGTTCATCGGTGTCGTGCGTTCAGGGCCGCGAGCGGGCCCGGCGGGCGGTGGAATCGGATCGAGGTCGGCGCGGAGCGGGAGCCGCTGCGGACGCCGGCGCGGGCGGCGAGGTGACGGGGGCGCTCGGCGTCGCCCTCCGCCCCCACTGCGTCACTCAGTCGTAGCTGTAGAAGCCTTTGCCGCTCTTCTTGCCCAGCTCTCCGCGGGCGACCATGTTCGCGAGCAGCTGCGGCGGCTGGAAGCGCGGACCCAGCCTTTCCGTCAGGTACTGGGCGATCGAGAGGCGCACGTCGAGCCCGACCAGGTCCGTCAGCCGCAGCGGTCCCATCGGGAACCCGTAGCCCAGGGTCATGGCCTTGTCGATGTCCTCAGGGCTCGCGACCTCCTCCTCGACCATGCGGATGGCCTCCATCCCGATGGCGATGCCGAGGCGCGACGAGGCGAAACCGGGGCGGTCCTTCACCACGATCGGGTCCTTGCCCAGACGGATCGCGAGCGCCGTGGTGGCCTCGACCGCCGCGTCGGAGCTCTGATCGGCGCGCACCACCTCGACCAGCTTCATCAGGTGCACCGGGTTGAAGAAATGCATGCCGGTGACGCGCTCGGGGTGCGGCACCGCGTCGGCGATCGCGGTCAGCGACAGGGACGACGTGTTCGAAGCGATCAGCGCGGAGGACGGCAGGTGCTCGGCGGCGAGCGCGAGGAGCTTCGTCTTCAGCTCCATCCGCTCGGGAACTGCCTCGATCAGCGCGTTGGCGCCGTGGCAGGCCTCCGCGAGGTCGGTGCGCACGTGCAACAGACCTAGGGCCTCGTCGCGCGCGACCTGGGTGACCTTGCCCTTCTCGACGCCCTTGTCGAGCGCGGCGCGGATCCGGCCCTGGGCCCGCTCGAGCGCGTCCGCGTTCACGTCGACCAGGCGGGCTTCGATCCCGGACATGGCCAGGACCTGAGCGATCCCGGCGCCCATGGTTCCGGCTCCGAGGACGATGGCGGTGTCGATCGTGTCGATGTGGTTCATGGTGCGCGGGTGGCTGGGCGCCGTCGTTCGCGGCGCGATCGATTGCAGTTGGCGTGCTGTCTGGAAGTGACGTGCTCGCCCGATCGGACGTGCGAACGCGTCAGTCGGCGTCGGGGACGAGGACGATCTTGCCGGCGACGGCGCGGTCCTCGAGCAGGCGGTGGGCGTCGGCGGCCTCGGACATCGGCAGTGCACGGTCGAGCACGGGGCGATAGATGCCGCGCGCCACACGATCGAGGATCGTCGGCAGCGCGCTGGCCGGCCCCATCGTCGAGCCGAGCACCGACTGGTTCTTGATGAACAGGTGCGGCAGCGTGATCGACACCTCGGGACCGGTCGTGCCGCCGCAGGTGACGAGGCGACCGAGACGCGCGAGGCTGCGCATCGAACCGGTCCACGTGGCCGGACCCACGTGTTCGATCACCACGTCGCAGCCGGCGCCCTCCGTGACGGCCTTCACCTGTTTGGGCCAGTTCGCGTCGCCGTGGTCGAGCACCTCGTCCGCGCCGAGTTCCGCGCACAGTTCGCGCTTCGCCTCGGAGCCGGCCGTGGCGATCACGTAGGCGCCCATGTGGCGCGCGATCTGGATGGCGGCCGAGCCGACGCCGCTGGCTCCGCCGATCACGAGGACCGACTCCTGGGGCTGCACCTCGGCGCGCTCGACCATCCCCCACGCGGTGAGGAACGCGAGCGGAACGGCCGCGGCCTGGATCGGATCGAGCCCGTCGGGCAGCGGGCACAGATAGCGCTCGTCGAGCACCACGTACTGGGCGTCGAAGCCGTCCGAGTGCTCGCCGCGGATCTCGTAGTCGGCGAGCAGGTGGTCGAAGCCCCCGACGCGCGCTTCGGCCGCTTCCTCCGGGTCGGTGCGCGAGCCGACGTAGCCGGGTTCGAGCACGACCTTGCGACCCGGTGACCAGGCGGTCACTCCGGCGCCGACCTCGACGACCTCGCCGGTGCCGTCGCAGCCGAGGACGCGCGGGAACGGCACGGGGAAGCCGGGCATGCCGCGGCGCACCCAGACGTCGAGGTGGTTGATCGAAGCGGCGAGGACGCGGACGAGGACTTGGCCGGGGCCGGGCGTCGGGCGGTCGACGTCCTCCCAACGCAGGACCTCGGGGCCGCCATGGGCGTGGATGCGCAGGGCCTTCATCGCGTCACTTCCCCTCGAAACGGGCCGGACGCTTCTCGACGAAGGCGGCGAGTCCTTCCTTCGCGTCGTCGCTGGCGAACAGACGAGCCTGGAGCTCGCGTTCCAGGGCGAGTCCGGCTTCGAGCGGCAGCTCCCACCCGGTCTGCACCGCACGCTTGATCAGGCCGACGCTCGTGGACGAGTGACCGGGTCGCAGGAACGCGCCGATCCGATCGAGCACGGCGTCCAGGAACGAGGCGTCGTCGTCCGCGGCGATGACTTCGTCGACCAGGCCGAGCTCCTGGGCGCGCGCGTAGCCGACCAGCTCGCCGCTGGCCATCATCGCGATCGAACGCGACTTGCCGACGATGCGCGACAGGCGCTGGGTACCGCCCGTGCCGGGCAGCACGCCGAGCGCGACCTCGGGCAGGCCGCACTTGCCGGAGTCGGCACGGGCCCAGCGCAGGTCGGCAGCCATCGCCACTTCGAGTCCACCGCCGACGCAGTGTCCACCGAGCGCCGCGACGACGAGCTTGGGCGTGTGCTCGAGGCGCAGCAGCGTCTCGTTGGCGTGCAGGCAGAAGGCGTACTTGAAGTCCGGATCGAGCCGATCGAGCATTCCGATGTCGGCGCCGGCGCAGAAGAACTTCTCGCTCGCGCCGGCCAACACGATCACCTCGACGGCGGTGTCCATCCGAGCGCGGAGCACGGCCTCGTCGAGGTCGCGCATCATCTCGTACGAATAGCCGTTCGCCGGCGGGTTCGTGAGCGTCAGCAGGCACACGCCGGCGCCGCTGCGCCAGGTGACCCGCCCGTGGGCGAAGGACTCGGGTTCACTGAGGTCGGCGAGGGTGGGCATGGGCGTCGAACGGGGCTGGAGAGGACTTCCGGCCGAGTGTTCTAGCAGATGCCACCATTGAAGCGGAGGACGAGAGGGGCGCGCATCGAACCGCCCCGGGCCCCTGGCCGTGCGGCGCGGTCCGCCGGATCGTCGCGCCGAATTCGCAGTCGAGATCGCGGTCGAAGTCGCGGTCGAAGTCGCGGTCGAGATCGCGGCGGACGCCGCCGCCGAGGGGGCACCGAACGCTGGGCCCGCACGGTGTGTCCGAGTGCTCGGCCGGCTCGGCCGGCTCGTCGCCGCGACGCCCACTCCGTCGAACCGCCGAGCGGGGCCGACGCGAGCCGCTCGCCCGCTGCGCCGCCGAGAACCTGACGCGAGTGCCGCGGTCCGTCCGTTTCGCGGACGTCCGGCGCCGGTCGCGCGCGGCCTACCGGTACGGGTCGTCGCGCTGTTCGAGGAAGTCCCGCACGTACTGGCGGACTCCCTCCTCGAGCGACGTGGCGGGATGCACGAAACCGGCCGCCGCCGCGCGCGCCATCGTCGCTTCGGTGAAGTACTGGTACTTGTCGCGGATCTCGATCGGCGTGTCGACGAAGTCGATCTGCGGCTCGCGACCGAGCGCGGAGAACACCGCGTGTGCGAGATCCTTGAAACTGCGCGCCTTCCCCGAGCCGCAGTTGAAGAGGCCATTGACCTTCGGCGAGTCGAGCAACCACAGCATCATCGCCACGCAGTCCCCCACCCAGACGAAGTCGCGCGACTGTCCGCCGTCGGTGTAGTCGGGGTGGTGCGAGCGGAACAGGACGGCGCGCTCGCCGGCCGCGAGGCGCGCGTGCGTCTTCGCGACGACGCTCATCATCGAGCCCTTGTGCCCCTCGTTCGGCCCGTAGACGTTGAAGAACTTGAGGCCGGCCCACTGGGGCGGGGTCGCGCCGCCCTGCTGGACGATCCGGGCCACGCGCCGGTCGAACGCGTGCTTGCTCCAGCCGTAGGCGTTGAGCGGACGCAGCGTCGCGAGCGCGTCGCAGCTGCCGTCGTCCTCGAACCCCTGCGAGCCGTCGCCGTAGGTGGCCGCGGACGAGGCGTAGATGAACCGCACGCCGCGCGCCGTACACCAGTCCCACAGTCCGAGCGACAGCCGCAGGTTCGAGCTCACGATCAGGTCCACGTCGGTCTCGGTCGTGGCCGAGATCGCGCCCATGTGGAAGATCGCGCGGATCTGGGAGCGGTGGGCCTCGAGGAACTCGTGGAGGTCCGCTGGATCGACCGCGTTCGCGAGCTCGTGCTTCGCGAGGTTCCGCCACTTCGCGACGCCGCCCTCGTCGTGCCCGAAGCGGTCGACCACGGCGATGTCGTGCTCGCCGCGCTCGGCCAGCGCCGCGACCAGATTCGACCCGATGAAACCCGCACCACCCGTGACGACGATCATGGGGACGAGTCTAGCGAGGCGCGTCGCCGGGCTGGAACCGCGGCAGGTCGGCGAGCAGCGCGGGCGGGATGCCGATCTCGGCGATCTCGAGCTCCCCCACGAGCCGCGGCCCGTGCTGCACGAGGAGTCCGGGCTTGAGCGCCGCCAGCGTCGTCGTCCAGCGAGCCGGGCAGGCCGTGCCGAGGACCTGGCCCGTGTCCGCACAGAGCCCACTGGGAACGTCGACCGCGAACACGAGGGCGCCCGCGCGCGCGAGGTGGTCGAGCGTCCGTGCGATCGAGCCCGTGAGCGGGCGAGCGAGCCCCGTCCCGAAGAGCGCGTCCACCACGACGCCGCCGGAGCGCGCGGTGGCGTCGATGTCGGCGATCAGGGTGTCGGTCTCGGAGCTCGTGAGAACGGAACGCGCGGGCCGCCCGAGTCGCTCGGCCAGGTCCAGCTGGAGCACGAGATCGGGGCCGAAGCGCGAGCGTGGCTCGGGAGCAGCGAAGAAGCGCTCGCCCGCGTCCCAACCGATGGCGCGCAGCGTGCGTCCGATCACGAAACCGTCGCCGCCGTTGTTGCCCGGGCCGCAGAGGACCAGCGCGCGTCGGGCGCACTGCCCGCTCGCCGCCAGGCGCTCGAGCCGCTCGGCGCACGCCCGCCCGGCGCTCTCCATGAGAACCGCGCCGGGGATCCCGAAGTCTCCGATCGCGCGCGCGTCGACGGCGCGCATCTGTTCGGCCGTCGCGATCGGGTCGCCCGGGCGGGGAACACGCGAGAAGGCGTTCGTGCTGTTCACGGCGTGCACGGGCGCGCCGCTCACTCGTCGAACGAGACTTCGAGGCACGTGCCGCCCGTCGCCTCGCTGAGCGCCTCCCAGTGGCGCACGAGCCCGCCGCTCGTCTCCGTCAGCAGCACGTCGAAGGTCACGTGCCGGAACCGGTTGCGCTCGAGCAACAGCGGGACCATCAGTTCGAGGTTCCAGTGCGGTCCACCCGTGGGCGCGCCGTCGGTCATCACCACGAGCGTGTCCACGTCCGGATCGGCGAGCGCGACCTCGATCGCGTCCCACACGTTGCCCTTGCCGCGCTGCTCGTTCTCCTCGAACCACTCGAGGGCCTTGGCGACCTTCTTCGGGCTCGCCGCGACCAGTTCGTCGGCGTACGGGCCCGGTTCGGTGGCGTAGGGCACGAGGTTGAAACGCGCGGACTCCGGCAGGCCTTCGAGACAGCGCCGCACCTCCACGTCGACGAGGTCCTTGGTCTTGCGGCCGTCCGGTCGCGACTGCCACATCGAACCCGACATGTCGATCAGGATCGCGAGGCGGTCCGAGCGGATCGGAAGGCCGACGAGCTTGGTGACGGTCGACTCGTCGCCCGCGCCGTCGCCGCGCCCCTCGAGGTTGCGATCCTCGGGCGCCCAGTCCTCCGACAGCGCTTCGGCCCAGTCGCGCCAGGGGCGCGGATCGGTGCGGAACTTGAGGCCGCTGAAACGCTGGAGCGCGTTCACCGCCCGGCGCGCGACGGCGGGCACGGGCTCGGACTCGAGCACAGTCACGAGCCCACGCGCCGCTGTGCGGTTGCGCGCCGAGAAGAGCGAGTCCACCACCTGCAGGCGGACCGCCAACGCCTCGTCCCCGATCGCCGCGACGCACAGCGCCAGCGCCGCGTCGTCCGCGCTGCGCCCGAGGGCAGCCAAGGCACCGACCATGGCCGGCGTGTCCTTCGACTTGCGCAACAGGTCCTCGGCCAGCTCGCGGGAGAGCGGCGCCGCGGGCGTGACGAGCGCTTCGACCCGTTGGGCCGCGAGCAACGCCGCCGCCCGCAGTCCGCCGTCCTTCTCCTTCGACGCGAGGCGCAGGAGGGTCTCGACGAGCTCGGTCCGACCTTCGTCGTCGATGCGTCCGATCCCAGCACCGTCGGCCGCAGCCAAGCGTTCCAGGCTGAACGCCAACAGGCGCCGCGCCTCGAGATCGCGCTCCTTGAACAGCCCGACGACGGTCCTGACGTCGAGCGGCGCGTTCGCTCGCCCGAGGGCCTCGAGCACGCGCCGCCGCACGAGCGGATCCTTGTGCCCGGTGCCCAGCTTGCCGAACACGAGGTCCTCCCACAGCTCGTCGTCGGTGAGATCGGCGACGCGCAGCTGGGCCTCGTCGGCCACCTGGGCGTCGGGATCGGCGAGGCGCTCGAGCACGCGCTCCCAGGCCTTCGGCGTTCCGAGCTCGCTCAGGCGCCTGACGGCCACACGACGCTTGCGCGCGTCGTCGTCGGCCACGTCCTCGAGCAGTTCGTCGTAGGTCTTGCCGTCCTGGACCGCGGGTCCGGTGGTCTCGGACGTGCGCGGAGCGGTGGCGTTCTGGTCCTGCCCAGCGAGCGGCAGGAAGAGGAACGGTACGGCGAGGAGGGTGCGGATCATGTGCATCACGGAACGCCTCAGTCGACGCGGGCGAAGCGGGAGTCGGTCGGCAGGGCGATGCTCTTGGTGCCAGCGAACTGCTGCTCGAGCAGTTCGTTGATCAGGACGCCCGAGTCGAGCAAGTCGAGCTCGCGATCGAAGCGGAAGACGCGGTCTCCGCCGGTGGCCAGGAACGAGTTGGTCGCCATGCGGTAGGTGCGCTTCGGGTCCAGGGGCTCGCCGCCGACGCGCACCGCGACGAGCCGCAGCGGGTGCTCTTCGTCGTCGACCATGCGCACGTCCAGTTCGACGCCGCTGACCTCGATGCGGATCTCGGGGCGACTCTCGATCGCCTGCTCGAGGCAGGCCTCGAGTTCGGCGCCGGTGAGTTCGAACGAGACCACGGTGTTCCCGAACGGGCAGACCTCGAACAGCGCACGGCGCGTGACGGGTCCCTTGGCCAGGGAACTGCGGATCCCGCCGCGGTTGTGCAGCCCGACGTCGGCGCGCGCGAAGGTGCGCATGGAGTCGGCGATCCAACTCCCGAGGCCGCCGGACGCGAACGGCGTCGGAGGCACGGGGGTCTCGGACAGGCGCCCGACCTCGACCGACATCGCGGCGTCGGTGCGTTCGACGAGCCGCGCGACGCCGGCCGCGAGCTCGGCGTCCACGAACTCGGGGTCGGGATCGCGGTCCAGTTCGATCAGGCGCGACGTGCTCGACAGCACGCGCTTCGTGGCCGGGTCGATCAGAAGGTCCACGCGACCGACGACCGTGCACTTGTCACCGGCCTGGACGATGCGCGTGGGACCCACGACCACGCCGTCGCGCAGGTAGGTGTGACTGTGCCCTCCCACGACGAGCGGCAGATCCGGTCGCGCCACCGCGAGTTCGCGATCCAGGTACAGACCGTTGTGCGTCAGCGGGATCACGAGGTCGATGTCGTCGGGCAGTTCGTCGCAGACGCGCGTGAACTCGGCGATCGGGTCCCGGAAGTCGAGGCGCCGCGCCTCCACGTGCGTGATGTCGGGCGTCGACGGCGAGATCAGCCCGACGAAAGCGATGCGCAGGCCGCAGCGCTCGACGATCCGGTACGGGCGCACCCAACCGACGCGCTCGCCGCTCTCGTAGAGGTTCGCGCAGACGCTGGGCATCTCGGCCTCGAGCAACAGCGCCAACAGCGGCTCGATCCCCAGGTCGAACTCGTGGTTGCCGAGGGCCATGGCGTCGTAGTCGAGCCGCTTCAGGAGCTTCACGAACTCCCGCCCCTCGCGCACGCGGCCCTCGGGCGTGCCTTGGAACCAGTCGCCGCCGTCCACCAGCACCACGCCCTCGCCCGGGCCGTCGGCGCGTCGGCGCACGCTCTCGATGTAGGCCGCCGCCCGCTCGAGCCCGCCGACCCACACCTCGCGGTCCTCGATCCACGTGGCGCGGCGCGGCAGCGTCTGTCCGTGCACGTCGTTCGTGTGCAGGAGGATCAGGTGGATCGGCTCCTCGCTCGCGGACGCGCCGGCATCCGACGCCGCCAGCCCCTGGGTCCACAGACAGACGAGGAGGACGGCGGCGATCGACGCCAGGCGCCGAAGAGTGCCCCGGGCGTTCGTGACCGGGCGCGCTGCGCTCGGGTTCGACAGGTTCGTGATGCGGCCGCTCATGGTGGGACCAGGGTAGCCAGGACGGCGCCCAGGTCACGTGAAGGACCGCCCGAGGATCGACTCGGTGGCGGCCCTTCCAGCGGAAACTTCACCCGCCCACGACCGTCCGCCCCTCGGGGTACCCCAGGCTGACGCGCAGTTCGACGACGCGCTCGCCACCCGGCGCCAGATCGAGGGTCCAGGTCAGCACGCCGCGTTCCTCGCGCAGCTCCTTCCAACGTTCGCCGGTGGCGAGCGCGGGCGACACCCGGTCGATCTTCACGTCGATGCGATCGGTCCGCGGGCGCGGCAGAGACTCGTGGACGATCAGGCGCTTCGGCGCGCCACCGGCGACGGAGCTGTCCGTGATCTTGATGCGGTGCGTGGTGAAGCGACGCTCGGTGCTCGAAAAGACGCCGGCCGAGTCCACCTCGTTCTCGGTCTCGATGCGCTCGACGGCGATCGTCGGATCCTCGCCGAGCGGCACGTCGAACGTCGCTCCGACCTGCGCGCGCGCGAGCGGCGTGCGGCCGAGGAAGGTCGAGCCGAGGTAGATGCTCGCGTCGCCCTCGAGCAGCACCCAGGGCGTGGTGTTCGTGGCGCGCCCGCGCAGCCAGACGGTCGTGTCGATGCCGGGCAGGCAGACGCGCTCCATCTCGACGTCGAGGCGCTCGCGACCGATCAGGACGGAGCTCGGTTCGGGGCGACTCGGCACGGACTGGGCCACGGGCAGCACGTAGCGCAGATTCACGCCGTCGGCCTGGATGTCGGCCCAGCGCCCCGAAGCGGCCTTGCGTGCCTCGTTGCTCATGGTGAAGCCCGCGCGATCGCTCGGACTCCCTTCGGGCGGAGCTTCCGCCGACATCTCGACGGCGGAGTCCATCATGATCGCGCCCGACGAGCCCCACTTGTTGGACGTCGGATCGATCAGGTCGACCCACGCGATCCGCGGCTCGGGGGCGGTCAACCGGCGGCGCGGGACGGCGGTGGACAGCGCGATCGTCGCCCCGTCCCAGTCCTCGCCCGTGCGTTGGAAGATGCGCGCGCGGAAGACCAGGTCGACGCCGGCCAGATCGCTGTCGGCGCGCACGTCGTAGAACGGCTCCCAACGGGCGCCCGAAACTTGGTACTCGAGTTCGAACGGATCCGCGTCGCCGTCCGTGTCGAGCAGGTCGCACTGCACGTCGTAGACGCGCGTCGACGTCCCGTTGCGCCAGCGGCCGACGTCGGCCTGGAGTCGCTCGCGCTCGGCCTGGAGCTCGGCGATCGCGGCGCGCTGGTCGCGCGTCTCGGCCGCCAGGGACGAGACCTGCTCGCGCACCATCGCGACGGACTCCATGCGCGCGGCGGCCGAGAGTTCGAGGGCCGCGTCGCCGCGCGCCTGCTCGTCCAGGAGCGTCAGGAAGTGCTTGGACAGCATCTCGAGCAGGCCCACCTCGTCGCCGCGCCGGCGCAGTTCGGCGTCGATCGCCTCGATGCGCGCGCTGGCCTCGGCGATCGCGTCGGCCGGGACCGAACGCACGAAGCGCTCGAGGACCTCGAGCGCCACGATCTCGGACCCCGGTGCCCGCAGGCGGATGGTCGACGGGTCGAGGGACTCGGGCAGACCGCGCAGCAGCACCCGACCGTCGCCCGCGGGGACCTGGCCGGCGCGCGTCACGAGCGCGGTGTTCGGATAGACGTCGACGGACGCGACGCGGCTGTCGATCGCGGTCGGATCCTGGAGAGCGAGCGAGGCGAGCAGAGCGGAGGTGAGCAGCATGGTGGTCGAGGTTCTTGGGGCCGTTCGAGGACGGTCGAACGGTACGCCACCGCCGCCTGTTGGACGAAAGTCGCGAGCGATGCGCGCGCGACGAGTGGCTCTCGAACGCGAACGGGGCGGGTGTGCGCCGCTCGCGCACACCCGCCCCGCCCGAACGGCAGCCGTCCTTCGCCTCAGACCGAGACGTCCTGCCCCGTGTCCAAGGTGTCGAGGAACTGGTTCTTCTGGGTGTCGCCGTAGCTGTGCATCCCGCCCGACTTCTTGCCGAAGATCTGTCCGATGTTCTTCAGGCCCAGTTTGAAGTCGTCGACCATCCCGTAGCCCGAGACGACCGCGTGCTGGTACCAGAGGAACGCCAGCAAGGTCCAGTCGAACAGCGGGTTGCGCGGCAGCTTGATCAGCGCCTTCACCAGCGGCAGACCGAACGGCAGGTAGACCGCCACGTTGAAGAGCTTCTGGAGGTTGACCACCTCCTCCACGTCGTCGCGCAGCATCTGGCTGTCGGCCTGGATCGAGGGGCCGATGTCGCGGCTGAAGTCGACGCGCTCCTTCTCGAAGTCCTCGCGCCCCAGTTCGGTCGAGCGGAACGGGCGGTAGATCAACACCGTGCAGCCGTTGGGCTTGATCGCGCGGTTCGTGCGCACGGTGTTGAACATGTCGTCCAGCGTCTCCGCCGGCGAGCCCATGATGTTGTTCGTGCGGTAGGTGATCTTGTGCTTCCGCAGCAAGGTCGGGATGCCGTAGACGACCTTGTCGGTGTAGCCCTTCTTGTAGACCTTGAGGCGGACGTCCTCGGAGCCCGACTCGAGGCCGAACTGCACCGAGACGCAGCCGGCGCGCGACATGGCTTCGATGTCGTCCTCGTCCAGGTAGTTGATGTTGACGTTGCAGGCGAACGGCAGACCGACCTTCGCGGGCCACTTCTCGGCGAACTCCTGGATCCAGCCGCTCTCCATGTTGAGCGCGGCGTCGCCGAAGTTGACCATCTTGAAGTGCGGGAAGCGCGCGAGGATGTCGTTCATCTCCGCGACCAGGTAGTCGACCGACTTCGTGCGGTTGAAGCGCTCGCCCTTCTTGCCGCTGATCCACTCCTTCTTCATCAGGCCGACCGAGCAGTAGGTGCAGCTGTTCTGACAGCCGCGGCTCGCGTGGACCTGCATCACCCGCTTCTTCGCGAGGAACGGGTACTTGTAGAAGAGGTCGACGTCCGGGAACGGCAGCTCGTCGAGGTCCTGGATCACCGGACGGATCGGATTGACCCACGGCTCGCCGTCGCGCAAGAAGCCGACGTTGGGGATCAGCTCGATCGAGTTGTTCCCCTCCCACGCGTTGACCAGGTCGAGCATCGCGTACTCGGCCTCGGCCTTGATGATCGCGTCGATGATCCCCTCGTCGCGCAGGTTGCCCGGGTCGAAGGACGGGTGCGGGCCGCCCATCACGGTCTTGAGGTGCGGGAGCTCCTTCTTCCAGGCCTCGATGTGGCGGTGGGCCCAGGCCTCCTGTCCCGTCGTGGCGTAGATGCCGAGCACGTCCGGCGCGTAGTCGCGCACCGCACCGTGGAAGTCCTTCTCCTCGGACGTGATGAAGCAGTCGCACTCGTGGCCGTGCTGCTTGAGGACCGACGAGAGGACCTTGATGCCCTCGAACTCGTGGCAGGTGGTGACGATGAAGGCGACGCGTGCCAAGGGAGGCGCTCCGGGGGACGGAAGGGTGGGCCGGCAGGTGGGGTCGTCGTTCGAGATCGCGAGCGGTGTCGTCGATCTGCGGCGCGCACGGACTCCTCGGAGATCGACGTGAGCGCGGACCGCGACGTTCGCTCGATCCGTGGAGAATCGTACCCGCCGCAGGGCGCGGACGTGCGCGGTCGCGAGCCCGCTGGCAAGAGGTCGGGGCGAGCCCCAGGGTGGCGCGCGGCGAACCAGCACGGGCCCTCGGTCGGAAGTCGTTGCGCCGACCCGCCGCCCGCGACCGTGCGCGGCGCGAGGACCGATCGCGGCTATCATCGACGGCCACCATGGTCCGCACCGCACTCGTCCAGACGTATCACCCGTACACCCAGTTCACGCACGTCCACCCGCTGGGCGTGATGATGATCGCCGCGGTCGCCCGAGAGCGCGGCCACGGCGACATGCACATCCTCGACATGAAGGTCGAGGACTGGACCCCCGAGCGCTGCGTGGAGGAACTCGAACGCCTCGCGCCCGACGTCGTGGGCCTGTCGGCGATGACCTACGAGGCGGGCTGCATGCACGAGCTGGCGAAGCTCGTCCGCGAGCGCCTGCCGAAGGCCGTGGTCGTCTGCGGCGGACCGCACCCGAGCGTGGCGTCCGACGACGTCATGAAGGACGAGAACGTCCACATCGTGGTGCGCGGCGAGGGCGAGGTCACCTTCGCCGACGTGCTCGACGGTGTGGCGCTCGGTCGGACCGAGTGGTCGGGCTGCGAAGGCATCTCGTGGCGCAACGCCGAGGGCGAGGTCGTCCACGAGCCCGATCGGTCGCCCCCGCGCGACCTCGACGAACTGCCCTTCCCGGCCTGGGACCTGGTCGACCACGCGAAGTACCACAAGGTCCCGCGTGGCGGCGTGATCTACGCGCACAAGGAGTTCGCGACGATGTTCTCGTCGCGCGCCTGCCCGTGGCGCTGCACCTACTGCCACAACTCCTACGGCAAGGTGTTCCGCGAGCGCTCGGCCGAGAACGTGCTGGCCGAGATGCGGCTCCTGGTCGAGGACTACGGCGTGAAGGAGTTCGTCTTCATGGACGACATCTTCAACTTCAAGCCGGAGCGCGCGAAGACCATCGCGCGCGGCATCATCGACAACGGCTGGAAGATCAAGCTGACCTTCCCGAACGGCTTCCGCGGCGACATCCTCGACGAGGAGCTCGTGGTGCTGCTCAAGCAGGCCGGCATGTACCGCTGCATGATCGCCGTGGAGTCCGCCGTGCCGCGGATCCAGAAGGTCATGAAGAAGAACCTGAAGATCGACAAGGTGCGCCACATCGTCGACTTCACGGCCAAGCAGGGCGTCATGGTCCACGGCGCGTTCATGCTGGGCTTCCCGACCGAGACCGAGGAGGAGATGGAGGCGACGATCGACTGGGCGGCCAGTTCGTCGTTCCACACCGCCGCGTTCTTCCGCGTCATCCCGTTCAAGGGCACGGAACTGTTCAAGCAGGTCGAGAACGCGGGCTTCGAGCTGCCGAACGACTGGAGCACCTACGAGCCCTACCAGTCGCAGATCAACCTCAGCGCGGTGACCGAGGAGCAGATCTTCAAGCTGCGCAAGAAGGCCTACCGCCGCTTCTACCTGAAGCCGAAGCGCCTGTTCCGGATCTTCAGTCTGATCCCGAACAAGACGAACATGCTGCCGTTCCTGACGCTCTTGTTCGCCCGGCGCGCCTACGCCCGTTGATCGGTACGGCGTCAGGCACACATGTGCCACCTGCCGCCCTGGTCGTTGCGAATCGCAGCATCGTTGGCGGCAGGTGGCACATGTGTGCCTGACGCCGTACCGATCAACGGGCGTCGGCGCGGCAGGTGGCAGCTGCGTGCCTGACGCCGTACCGAACGGACCCCCACCCACGTGTCCTCCCCCGCCACGATCGCCGCCCACTTCGACCTGGGCGCCCCCGTCGACTCGATCCGCCCCCAGGCCGGTGGGCACATCAACAGCTCGTACGTCGTCACGACGACCGGCGGCGCTCGGCGCTTCCTGCTGCAGCGCGTCAACACCACGGTCTTCACGCGCCCCGAGGTGGTCATGGACAACCTCGTCGCCGTCACCGATCACCTCTCGGGACACTTGGCGGGCAGCACGGACCAGGAGCGGCGCGCGCTGCGGTTGGTGCGCACGCGCAATGGTGACGACTGGCTGCGCGACGCCGCCGACGGACAGCCCTGGCGTTGCTTCGAGTTCATCGAGAACAGCATCTGCCTGCTCGAACCGCGGGACGCGAACGACGCGCGCGAAGCGGCCGTCGCCTGTGGACGATTCCTCACGCACATGGCTGGCTACGACGGGCCGCGACTGGCCGAGTCGCTGCCGCGCTTCCACGACACGCCGCACCGCTTCGAGCAACTGGCGAGCGCTCTCGAACGGGCGACGGACGAACGCCGGGCCTCCGCCGCGGACGCGATCGAGTTCGCGCTCGCCCGCCGCGCCGGCGCCGGGTCGATCACCTCGGCCCTCGCCGCCGGAGTGCTGCCCGAACGCATCGCGCACAACGACGCGAAGATCTCGAACGTGCTGTTCGACGACGCGACCCGCCGCGGTCTGTGCGTCATCGACCTCGACACGGTGATGCCCACCAGCAGCCTGTTCGACTTCGGCGACCTCGTGCGCTCGATGGCTTCGGGGCGCCCGGAGGACGAGACCGACCTCGATGCGATCGACGTGGGCCGCGAAGTCTTCGTGGCGCTGGTGGACGGGTTCCTGGACGGATTCGGCGCGACGATCGAACCGCTCGAGCGGGCGCTGCTCGTCGAGGGCGCTCGCATCATGACCCTGCAGCAGGGCGTGCGCTTCCTCGCTGACCACTTGGCGGGCGACGTCTACTTCCGCGTCGAGCGCGAGGGCCAGAACCTCGACCGCGCGCGGGCCCAGCTCCGACTCGTCGAGCGCATCGAAGGACGCCGACGCGAGCTCGAAGCGATCGTCGCGGCGCGCTGAGCGCTCGTGGCTCGATGCGGTCCGTCGAGACAGCTCGGCGCGCCGTGCGGGTTGCGTGGCGCCGACGCCGCCCCCTGCTCGAGACGCTCCGGGCAGTGCGGCCCGCCGAAGGCCAGGGCGCAGCGGCGCGCCCGCGCGAGGCGGCTCCGACTCGCGGGGCCGATTCGAAGGGAGAGCGCGCGCCGAGCGAGTCGATCACATCACTAAGGTGTCGGGCCGCCCCACCCCGACCTGCGACCATGGCCACCTACGGATTCGACGGCATCGACCAGCTCGACGAGACGAGCGCCGACCTCGCCCACGCGCTCCTGCACGGCAATCCGGTCCTCGCGCGTTTCGCTCGCAGTGAAGCGGCCCCGGGCGGCGGACGCTACTTCGTGCTCGAGGTCCCCTCCCCTTCCGGCGAACACGGACCGCTGCTCGTCGACACGGGAGACCGCGATCGCGTCGCGGTGCGCTGGGGGCGCTTCTCGGCCGAGTTCGACGCACCGCCGGGCAGCGGACGCGCGAGCGAACTGCCGGCGGCGATCGATCTGATCGAGGACGTG
The DNA here is from genome assembly GCA_007750655.1 of Rohdeia mirabilis. Lineage (GTDB taxonomy): Bacteria > Planctomycetota > UBA1135 > UBA1135 > Rohdeia > Rohdeia mirabilis. The sequence continues at coordinate 969,884 of CP036290.1, read as the reverse complement.
CTGGCCGGAACCTGCCGCGTCTTCGCCTGCGAACGCGACGGGCGTTTCAGCGGCTGCGGCGTGGTCATGCGCGAGAGCGAGCTGCGCCGCGTGCTGACCACCCAGCCGCGCGGGACCGAGGTCACCGTGCTGCACTGGGACCGCGCGCCCGCCTTCTACGTGGCATCGGGCGCGGCGCGCTGAACGACCGCGCGCGACCGTCAGCGCGGCATGCCCTCGAGCAACCAGCGCGCCATGACCCGCGAGTCGCTCGCGTCGAAGCCACTCGGCTTGGGCATCGGCATCTGGTAGCGACCGGCGAGCTCGGTCAGGCGCGCGTGGTCGGCCGCGTACGCCGGCGGATCGCTGATGAACGACGCCAACTCGTCGATCGTCCAGTCCTCGCCGAGACCGTCGAGAGCGGGCCCCATCATCGCGCCCTCGCCCTTCGCTCCGTGGCAGAAGGCGCAGGACGGCTGCGTGCCGCCGGAGTAGAGCGCGACCGCGTCGGACAGCGGACGTTCCTCGACCGCCGGGGCCTGCGCCGCGCCACCGTCCGTGGCCGGCGCGGCGTCGTCGGAACCCGTGCAGCTCGCGACGACGACCGAGAGGGCGAGACCAGTGAGCGTGAGAAGGCGTCGTTCCATGGTGGGATCGGTACGGGTTCGAGAATGAAGGAGCACGAGTCGCCCAGATGGCCGACCGGCGCTCAGCACCAGCTGTTGTTCAGGACCTCGCCCACGCCACCGGCGCCGGGGACGATGTAGCCGTCCGCGTCCAGTCCGCGCTCCTCGCTCCAGCGCGTGCCCGGCGGCGTCGCGAGCACCACGTCCGGCGACAGGCCGCGATCGAGGCGCCCCGTCACCACGTGCACGTTCGCGGGGTGCTCGAGGACGCGCCGCAGGAACTCCGGGGTGCAGATCGCGGTCAGGACGCTGACCGACGCGGGCGTGCCGAACGACTCGAGGTAGTGGTCGAGCGCCGTCACCACGGTCGAGCCGGTCGCGCCCATCGGATCGGGCACGAACAGGTGCCGACCTTCGACGGGACCGCCGATCTTGCTCCCGAACAGGTCCGTGCCGGTGATCGAGCCGTCCGGTCCGGTGACGCGCGACATGTGCAGGTGGTCGAGGCGCACGTGGTCCTCGGGCAGGATCCGCGACAGCGCCTCGAAGCAGACCTGGCTGGGAACGATGCCGCCGCGGATCACGTCGACGACCACGACCTCTGACGCCGGATCGACCAACTCGCCACGCCAGATCCCGGTCCCCGGGTGCTTCTCCTCCATCCGCGTCGGCACTTCGCGGCGCACGCGCGGAAGGCGGTCGACGGCGGCTTCGGCGCAGAGGCCCGCGTACACGCTGCGCAGGTTCGCGAGGACCTCGGCGCGCGTGCTGTCGGGCGAACCGAGCCGGGCCAGCAGCGTCGCGGTCACCGGGTCGTCGAAGATGGTGACGCGTTCGCCGTAGCCGTGCTCGCTCCTGTGCATGTCAGCGGTTCTCGACGCTTCGGACGGCTTCGTCGAGCACTTCGACGAGGAACGGGATGTCCGCGGCCGGCACCGAGCACAGCGCCACGCGCACGGCTCCTTGCAGCGGAACGAGGAAGAGGCCCTGCGCCTTGCAGCGCTGCGCGACGGCGTGCGGGTCGCTGGTGAAGCACGACACGAAGAAGCCGCCCTCGTAGCGCGGATAGCGCAACGACGTGCCGCTCGCGTGCTCGTTGAAGACCTTCACACGCGCGTCGAGGAGCGCGCGCAGGTCGCCGCGTTCGCTCTCGAGGCGCGCCCGCAGCTCGGGCCGGATCAGCGCGTCGGCCACGCCCGACATGCCGAGGTGGTTGCAGTTCGACCAGGTGCCGCGGCAGGTGTAGCGCAAGGCGTTCAGGAGGCGCTCGCGCTCGGCGGGGTCCGCGTGGCTCGCCACCAGCGCGCCGACCCGGGCGCCGTACTGGGTGAACGACTTGGACGCGGTCCAGGCCACCAGGAGGGTCACGCGGTCGATCAGTCCGGCCACGTGATCGCGCCAACTCCCCGAGCGCTCGGCCGCGAACTCGGCGTAGGCGTAGTCGATGCACAGGGCGATCGGGCCCTTCTCGCTCGCGTCGCGCAGGACCTTCACCGTGCGGCGCCACTCGTCGTCGTCGAGCGAGAAGCCCGTCGGGTTGTGGCACGGCGTGTTCAGGACGACCAGCGCGCGCCCCTGCTCGTCCAGCAGTTCGTGGAGGCGTCGCTCGAGGCTCGCGACGTCGAAGTCGCCCGCCTCGTCGAACATGCGGAACGTGGTCAGTCCGCGGCGCGCGTGATCGGCCAGGATCCCGTAGGGCGACCAGTAGTAGCTCGACGTCAGGAGCGCGTGGCCCGGCTCGGTGAAGTTGACGATCGCGTCGTACAGCGCGCCCGTTCCGCCCGGCGTGCCGACGATCACCGACTGCTCGTGCAGCGCGTGCCCGCCGTAGAGGTCGTCGAGCACCGCCGTCAGGAACTCGGGCGGTCCGGCGATGGGTGCGTAGGCGGCGGCGCGTTCGGGCGGCACGGCACGCAGGGCGTCGAACACGCTCTGCATCACCGCCAGCGACCCGTCGTCGTCGAACAGGGCACCGAGCGTCGCGTTGACGACCTTCGCACCGGTGGCGGCGCGTTCGAGGGCTTCCGCGTTCAGCGAGAAGATCGGATCGTCACCGGGACGGTCTTGGGACTCGGGGATCAGGGCGATGCTCCGATCGAGCGGTCCGGCGTTGGCTGAGGGCGGATTCACGAGGCTTTGGGTCGGGAGGGCGACCACGATACTCGATCGACCCCGTGCGACCGGCCCCGCACGGGCTCGAACCGCGGTGCCCGGGCATCCACGGGCGTCCAGCCGGTCAGGGAACCCGTTCGAGCTCGCGGCGGGCCACGAACTGCATGCGCAACAGGACCGTGTAGCGCATGGACGAGCGCCCGGCGAGGTCGAGGGGTTGGGAGGCGAGGAAGTCCTCCACCGTGTCGATCCCCAGGCCCTCGAGTTCGCGCGCGTAGTCGGCCTCGACCCCTTCGAAGCCGACGCGCAGAAGAGGCGTTCCGCGCCGCACGCGCTCGGCTCGGGTGGCGGGGGCCTGGGCGGCCGCGCGCGGCGACTGGCCGGCCAGCGAGTTGGCCGCGGTGTCGACGGTGGGCTCGGCGCGGCGCGGAGCGGCGTTCAGTTCGACGCGCTGCTCGAAGCTGGGCGCGAGCGCGGGTCCGTCGTGGGCGCGGCGCTCGGGCACGGAGGGTTCGGGCGGACGGGGCTCGAAGGTGGGGCGCGGCACTTCGGCGTTCGAACCTTCGCTCGGCCCGTTCGCGTCGGCGCTCGGTGCGACGTCGGTCGCATCCTGGTCGTCGTCCCGACCCGAGGCGCGGCGCCAGGCACGCAGCAGGACGTCGAGCAACGAACCGTCGCGCCTGCCCGACTCGCTGGCGCGGCGTTGGGCGCCGGATGCATGGCGGCGCTCGATCGCCGAGCCGCGTTCGTCCTCGGGCTGTCCGGTGCGGGCGGGATCGCCGGCGGTCGCGGCCCCTGCGCCGGTCGTGCGAGCGCGTGCCTCGGGGGTCGGTTCGGCTGCGCCACGACTGCGTTCGCTCGCCTGGACCTCGCCCGCGACCGGACCGCGTCGTTCGCGCAGGAGCCGCGCCTCGCGTCGGAAACGCTCGCAGGCCTCCGAACTCTCCTGCAGCGCCCAGCCCAGATCGGTGCCGGACAGGGCGACCACGTCCTCGAGCGACTCGCACCCCAACTCCTTGAGACGGCCGAGCGTCGTCGGGCCGTCCGCGTAGAGGTTGCAGAGCAGGGCGAGGTCGATCATCACGTGCGGTGTCTCACGGTGGTGGCGCCGAAGTCGGTCGGCGATCGGTCCCCAAGGGTAGCGTCGCGAGCGCGCGGTGCACGCGTCGTCCCGCGGACCGCTCGCCGGGCGCCGGGCGACCCAAGCTGGAGCCAGCACGCGGGTTCGGGCCGAGTGCGTGCTCGCCCCGGCGCCTGGCGCCCCGCCCTCAGCTCCGTGCCGCCGAGGTGCGCCGAACGTGGGCGCGGGCCTCCTCGGCCAGCGCCCGGAAGTCGTCGCAGGCCTCCGACTCGGGCGCCAGGTCCTGGACGAACGCGCCGTAGCCGGCGGCTTCGCGCAGGCGGCGGTCCGAGCGCACGGTCGTGTCGAAGAGCAGCTCGCCGAAGCGCGCCTGCATGGCCACGAGGACCTCGCGCGCGAACTCGAGCTCGCGATCGAAGATGGTCGCGACGACGCGCATCTCGAGCGGGACCTCGAGCGCGTCCGCCATGTCCTCGAGCAGTCCGCGGGCCTTGAGCGCCCCCTGCAGGGAGAACGCGCCGGTCTCGACCACCAGCAGCACCGTCGTCGAGGCCACGACCGCGTTGGCGGTGAGGATCCCGTCGGCGCGCGGCGGACAGTCCACGAGCACCCAGTCGAAGGGCGTCTGCATGGTCCCGAGCGCCCGGCGCAGGGCCCGTTCGGGGTCCGGACGCTCGGAGGCCGCGCGCTCGAAACGCGCGAGATCGCCGGCGGCGGGAGCGAGCCAGACCTGCTCGGACACCTGCTGCAGCACGTCGTCGAGCCGCCGCTCCCCCATCAGCACGTCGCCGATCGACGACCCGGGGGAACTCGCGCGCCCGAGCGCCATCGTCGCGTGGGCCTGGGGATCCATGTCGATCAACAGGACCTGTTCGCCCGCCGCCGCCAGAGCCCCGGCCAGGTGCACGGCCGTGGTCGTCTTCCCGCAGCCGCCCTTCTGGTTCGCGAAGGTCCAGACCGGGCCGCCGCCGCGCAGGGGCGAGTTCGACCCCGCGCGCTCGGACGAGCTCGCAGCGCCGGTGCTCGACTCCGTTTCGTGCAGGTGCTCCACGGTGGGCATCCTAGCCACTACCGGGGTGCGACGCACGACCGCTCGGGAGCCCCCCCATGGCGTTCGAACGCGTCGACGGCGCTCGAGCCCGTCCGCCGCCGCGCCCCGGGGGTGCGCACGTGCGCGGTACGCCCCGCGCGCCACGAGCATCCGCCGCGGATCCGATCCGTCCGGGGCTCCCTCCTTCGCTCAGTGGAACCGCAGCTGCTCGCCGATGCGGTGCAGCTTGAGCAGGTTCGTCGTGCGCGCGACGCCGGGCGGGATGCCGGCGACGAAGATGATCTTCTCGCCCTGGCGCACCATGCCGGCCGCGAGGAGATCGTCGCTGGCGGTCTGCCACATGCCTTCGATCGACGTCCCGCGACGGCACATGAACGGCCGCACGTGGGCGAGGATCGCCATCGCATTGTAGACGCGCTCGGACGGCGTGATCGCGACCACCTCGGCCTGCGGGCGGTAGCGACTGAGCAGGCGCACCGTGTTGCCGGTCTCTGTGAAGGCGATGATCTTCGACAGGCCGAGGGCCTCGGCGGCCTGCACGGCGGCGAGCGCGATGGCGTTCGAGAAGGTCTGCTCGGACTGGCGGAAGGCGACGCGCGGCAGGTCGAGGTAGCGCTGGCTCTGCTCGACGGCGCGGCAGATGCGGCTCATCACCGCGACCGCTTCCACGGGATACCGCCCCATCGCGGTCTCGGCCGAGAGCATCACCGCGTCGGTGCCGTCGAGCACCGCGTTCGCGATGTCGGTCACCTCGGCGCGCGTGGGCCGCGAGGACGAGATCATCGACTCGAGCATCTCCGTCGCCGTGATCACGAAACGTCCCTCCATCACCGCTGCGTGGATCAGCGACTTCTGGATCATCGGGAGCTGTTCGAGGTCCACCTCGACGCCCAGGTCGCCGCGCGCGACCATGATTCCGTCGGAGGCGCGCAGGATCTCGTGGATGTGCTCGAGCGCGATCGCGCGTTCGATCTTCGAGACCAGCATCGTGCCCGGTGCCAGCTCGCGGATGCGCTCGACCTCCTCGGCGTCGCCGACGAAGCTGAGTCCCAGCATCTCGACGCCGATCTGTTGCGCGATCGTGATGTCGGCCAGGTCCTTCTCGGTCGGCAGGGTGACGGCGAGGCGCGTGTCCGGAAGGTTGACGCCCTTGCGATCGGCGACGACGCCACCGCGCTCGACCTCGGCCACGATGCGGTCCGACGCGACCTCGATCGCGATCAGCTCGACCGCACCGTCGGCGAGCACGAGTCGGTGCCCCTCCTCGACCGCGCCGAGGAAGCCGTCGAAGTTGAAGTAGATCTCGCCCGGACCCGCCAACTCGTCGCCCTGGCGGACGACGACCTGCTGGCCGAACTCGAGCTCGCGCGACTTGTCGGCGAAGCGCCCCATCCGCAGCTTCGGGCCCTGGATGTCGGCCAGGAGTGCGACGGGACGACCGGCGCGTTTGGCGGCCTTGCGCACCACGTCCGCGCGCCGCCTGTGTTCCTTGGCCTCGCCGTGGCTGAAGTTGAGGCGCGCGACCGACATGCCCGCCTCGATCAGTTCGTCGACGCGCCCCTCGGACGCGGGACCGATCGTCGCGACGATTTTCGTGCGTGCGCGTTCGCGGACGCGGCGGGCGTTCAGCCGGCGGCGACGCTCGATCGGGGTCGGCGTGCGCTGGCTGTCGTCGGGCTCGAACTCGTCGGGTTCGCCACTTGTCGATCCATCGTTCATCGAAGCGGTCCGTCCTCGATCGGATCGGTACTGGTCGTGATCCCGGTCGGAACCTCCGAGCAGACTACCCGGCGTGCTCGGGGGCTCCAAATCGGTGGAGGTGTCGCGGTTCGGTCGAGAGCTGTCGGTGTTCACGACCACATCCCGGTCGAGAGGTAGCGCTCGCCGAGGTCGCACAGGAGCGTCGCGACGATCGGCGGCGCCCCCAGTTCGTGAGCCAAGCGGCGCGCCGTGTAGACGTTCGCGCCGGACGAAGGTCCGACGAACAGTCCCGAGCGCGCCAGTTCACTGCAGACCGGGAGAGCCTCTTCGAGCCGCACGTCGACGCGGTGGTCGACCAGGCTGGCGTCGAAGAGCTCGGGGGCGCGGTCGCCGGGAGCACCGAGCGGTTTCAGACCCTCGATGCCCGGGAAGAGGTCGGGAACCACGGCCCCCACGCGGGCGTTCGGTGACTCGGCCTTGAGCCGCCTGCCGACGCCCGTCAGCGTCCCGCCGGTCCCGACGCCGGACACGAACAGGTCGGGCGCGCCGAGTCCGAGCTCTGCGAGCTGTTCCAGCAACTCGCCCGCAGTGCCGTCGTGGTGCGCGCGCCAGTTGGCGTCGTTCGCGTACTGGTTGCAGTACCAGTAGCGCTCCGGGTCGTCGGTGGCGAGCGAGCACGCCAACGCGCGCGCGGCGTCGTAGCCTTCGAGCGGGTCGGTGAGGATCAGCTCGGCGCCGTGCGCGCGGATGCGTTCGAGTCGCTCGCGGCTGGCGTTTCCGGGCACGACCAACGTGACGTCCACGCCGAACAGCGGACCGAGCGCGGCATAGGCGATGCCCGCGTTGCCCGAGGACGAGTCGAGCAGACGGCGGCCGCTGCCCGGCCCGACGTGTCCGTCGCGCACGGCGGCGGCGAGCATGCTGGCCACCGGCCGGTCCTTGACGGAACCCGTCGGGTTGCGCGTCTCAAGCTTCGCGAAGAGCCGCGTTCCCGCGGGCAGACCGCCGAGTTCGGTCAGTTCGACGAGCGGCGTCCCTCCGACCGTGGCGAGCAGCGCGCGACCGACGGCGGGCATGGGCGCGGACGCGGGGACACCGGTTGCGCTGCGCCGAATCTCGCGCGCGTTCGTCTCTTCGATCGTCGTCATGGTCGTGGTGTCGCGCGTGCTCACGCGCCGCAGCTCTCGGCCAAGGTCTGGTACGGCCGCACCGGCGCGTCGGGCGCACAGTGGGTGCACTTCGGATCGGCGCCGAACGTGAGCTCCTGGAAGCGCTGACGCAGGGCGTCGTAGTGCAGCATCCGGCCGATCAGCGGCTCGCCGATGCCGAGCAACAGTTTGATGGCCTCGATCCCCTGCAGGCACCCGATCACGCCCGGCAGGACGCCGAGAACGCCCGCCTCCGCGCACGACGGCGCCAGTTCCGGCGGCGGCGGCTCGGGGTAGAGGCAGCGATAGCAGGGCGCGACGCCGCGTTCGCGCGCTGGGTGGAAGACCGAGACCTGGCCTTCGAAGCGGAAGATCGCGCCGTGTACGTTGGCGATGCCGAGGTTCACGCAGGCGTCGTTGACCAGGTAGCGCGTCTGGAAGTTGTCCGTGCCGTCGAGCACCACGTCCGCGCCGGCGAAGACCTCCTCGACGTTCTCCGGGACGAGGCGCACGCGCCGTGCATCGACGCGCACGTCGGGATTGAGCGCCTCGAGCGTCTGCTTCGCCGATTCGACCTTGGGCCGACCGACGCGCGCATCGGTGTGCAGGATCTGGCGGTGCAGGTTCGAGCGATCGACCACGTCGTCGTCCACGATCACCAGTTCGCCCACGCCGGCCGCCGCCAGGTAGTAGGCCGCGGGCGATCCGAGTCCGCCGGCGCCGACCAGGACGGCGCGGCTGCGTCCGAGCGCGAGCTGCCCCTCCTCGCCCACCTCGGGCAGGATCACCTGCCGCCCGTAACGCACGCGGCCGGCGGCGTCGAGCGCGCGCGGAACCTCGAACGCGAGTCCGTCGGCCTTCCAGCGCGAGAAGCCGCCCGCGACGCTGACGGCGCGCTCGTAGCCGAGCGCGCGCAGGGCCTCGGTGGCGAACAGCGAACGCACGCCGCCCGCGCACAGCACGTAGACCGGTCGCGAACGATCGGGCAACGCCTCCTCCACGCGCAGTTCGAGGAAGCTCTTCGGCACGCGCAGCGCGCCGGTGGGACTGCCCTGGGACGTCTCGTCGGGTTCGCGCACGTCGAGCACGACGCCGTCGGGATCACCGGCGGCCTGGCGCGGCTCGACCTCGCCGAGCGCGGCGCGCAACGCGTCGAGGCGTTCCCGGGACGTGCTCACCGCGAGCGGCCCGAACCGCCGGCGACGGCGGGAACGATCGTCAGTTGCGAACCGTCGCGCACGTCGGCGTCGAGTCCACCGTTGCCGCGCGCGTTCGCGCCGTCGACGAACACGTTGACGAAGCGGCGCACCTCGCCGTTCTCGTCGAGGATGCGCCCGCGCAGGTCCGGGTGCTCGCGCTCGAGGGCGCGCAGGAGTTCACCGACGGTGGCCCCTTCGAGGGTGACTTCGTCCTGCCCGCCGCAGAAGGCGCGCAGGGGCGTGGGCAGGCGCAGGGTGGCGCTGGTCATGGCGGTCGTAGGGGCTCGAGCGATGAGACGTGCGATGGACGGAAGAGCGCGCGCCGTCGGGGCGCGGACGGAGCGGATCGAGCGGCGTGCTGCGGACGGTGCGCTGCGAGCGGCGCGACTCAGGAAGCGACGGCCACGGCGCCGCGCGGCGCGAGCAGTCGCTCCTCGGCGAAACGAGCGGTCGCGTCGAGGCGCCAGGACCGCGCGTGCACGTCGGAGTGGGCCGCGCGGCCGACGATCAGGTAGGACCAACCGGGCCAGGCGCGTTCCGTGTCCGTGCGGGACGGGATCGCGGCCGAGTCCGGGTGGCTGTGCCAGACGCCGACCACGTCGAGACCGAGCTCGCGCGCGAGTCCGTCGAGGCGCACGAAGTCCTCGGGGTGGACCTCGAACGTGTCGGCGGCCGGCTCGCGCGTCGCGTTGCGCGTGGGCTCGACCCGTTCGACCACGACCCGGCCGTCCCCGTGGTCCGTCCCGAGCAGGAGGCCACAGGCCTCGTTCGGGAGTTCCGCGGCCGAACGCTCGATCGCGCGGGCCAGCTGGTCGGGGTCGATCTCGATCTGCACGGTGCGATTGTCCATCGCGCGCGCCCCGACCCCAAGCGCGCGACGGGCCGCAGTCCTAGGAAGCGGAGACGCGCACCCGGTCGGCCCCGGATCGGGACGCTGCGAAATGCGACACGGTTGCGGAGTGGACCTCAGCGCCCATCGCTCGGTGGCTCGGCCGACACCGGTTCGACCGCTGCGGTCCGTCGCCACAGGCGCGCTCCGCCGTCCGTCCCCTCGCGCCCGAAGGCCCGCGGCGGGAGCGGTGCGAAACGCCACGAACTGCCTTCGAAGAGCGGAATCCGTTCCCAGCCCGCGCTCGCCTCGCGCTGCGGGTCGGCGCCCCGAGAGAGGACCAACGAACCAGCGGGCAGCCCCGCTGTGTGCGTGCACCAGCGCACGTCGAGGTCCGTGTAGTAGAGGTCGTTGAAGTAGGTCCAGGTGTCGAGGTGGAGCCGCTCCTGGCCGAGCGCGCGACAGGTGGCCTCGACGTGGGCGGCGGCCGACACCCGCAGGCTGGACGTGCGGGTGCGCTCGATCGGTCCGAGTTCGACCGCGCGCCCGGCCACGAGGCAGGCCACGGCCGCGACCAGGAGTCCGCGCGGGCCGAGGTGTCGCAGCCGAACGAGGACGGCGGTGCCCACGGTCGCGCTGAGGGCGATCGCGAGCCACTCGGCCGAGCCGATCGCTGCGACCGCGGGCTCGGCGAAGTCCGAGGACCCCGCCTCGGCCGCGCGCCCGACGAGCCAGAAGGCCACGGGTCCGATCGCGACGGCCGCGAACGCGAGAACCCCTGCGATCAGGCGCGGCGCGCGCGGGAAGCCGCCCGATCCGAGACGCTGCGCCGCGAGCAGCACCACGAAGGGCAGGAGCGGCAGGGCGTAGCGCGGACGGACGCCCGGCCACACGAGCAGCACGAGCAGGCCCCAGAACACCACGTGCAGGGCCAGGTGGGTCGCGCCCTCCGTGCGCCACTGCGCCCGCCGCCGCGCGCTGAAGATCCCGAGCGCGAGGAGCGACGCCGGCGCCCATCCGCCCAGCACGCCGGTCACGAGGCGCCACCGGTCCTTCAGGTAGGTGACGAATCCGCCCGTTCCGCCGCGCCACAGCTCGGCCAACCAACTGGCCGTCACGTCGCGCGCCGCGTCGACACCCTCGCGCGCGTCGTTCGGTTCGACGACGCCGCGCACGAAGAACGGCCACCAGGCGAACAGGCCGACACCGAGCGCGATCGGCAACGCGAGTCGCCGCAGTGCCGGGCGCACGCCGATCCGCGCCACCGCGCACGTGAACGCCGGCACCGCGGAGAACAGCAGGGCGAGCGGCCCCTTGGTCAGACAGGCGAGGCCGATGGCGCTGGCGGCGACCAGGGCGATGAAGGGTCCCGGCTTCGTGGCCGCGCGCAGCAGGGCCAGCGCCGCGACGGCACAGGTCAGCGCGAACGTGGACTCGAGTTCGCCGAGGGACGCCTTCGAGAGCATGCTCGGGGCGGCGACCACCATGGCGCCCGCTGCGACCCCGATCCCCAGTGCCGTCGCCGACGTCCGCTCGGAGGTCGAAGCGCTCGCGACCACCGCGCGACGCCGTCCCTGCGCGAGCGACGCCAGGACCGCGACGAGTGCGGCCAGCAGCGCCGCCGAGGAGAGGGCCGCGAGGCGGATGGCGACAGGACTGCCGCGCCGGGCCGCGGGCCACCAGCCCGCGTCGGTGCGTTCGGCGGGCCGCAGCGCTGCGTCGAGTCCGGTGCGCTCGAGTGCGACCTGGTGCGCGGCGGACCACCAGTAGAAGGCCGGCGGCTTGGCCAGGTAGGCGCGACCGAAGACGCGTGGGACCGCCCAGGTGGCGAGCGCTCCGTCCACGTCGGCGTCGTCGGCCGCGAGTCGATCCAGGAACGAGGCGGTGGGCAGCGCGCGCCGGGCCTCCTCGGACTCGAGCTCGCCGCGGCCGACCCAGGGCAGGTTCGCCGCGAGCGCGATCACCGCGGCGATCAGGCCGGCGAGGACGGCCGAGCGGTCGATTCGCATCGTGGAGGGCTAGGGTGCGGGGAGAAAGTCGACGGTGGCCGAAGTGACGCTGGGGTCGGCGCCGTATCTACTCTAGCGCCGCGGCGGGTCCGCTCCCGCTCCGCGCTCGCTCCGTCCGCCCACTCCTCGATCGAGGCTTCCGCCCGTGCGACCCATCCAACGCCCTCTTCTCGCCCTCGCGCTCGCCACCGCCTCGACCGTCGGCGTCACAGCGGCGGTCGCGCACCCCGGAACCACGCTGCGCGACGCGCTCGCCGCCTTCGAGGAGTTCGCGTTCGGACCCGTTCCCGGCCAACGCGTCGAGAAGGAGTTCGAGGTCACGACGAAGCTCGATCTCGACTCGGCCAGCCTGGTCGTCGACGGCGAGTACGAGGACGTGCCGATCGAGATGTCGACGCGGACGATCTCACAGCTGTCCGTGCGCGACGAGTACGCCGAGGTCGGCGGTGGCCGCCCCCTGCGCATCGAACGTCAGTACATCTCCGTCGGCGCCCGGGCCACGGCCGACTCGCGCACGCCCACGCTGGGCGGTGGCGACATCGAGGTCGAACACGCCAGCGCGCTCGAAGGGCGCGGCGTGCGCTTTCAGTGGGATCCGGCGACCACGGCCTACACGCGGCGCTTCTCCGACGAGACGAGCGAACCCGACGACGAGGAGCGCGCGCTGCTCGACGGCCTCGACGAGGACCTCGATCTGCGCGGGTGGCTCCCGGGCGACTCGGTCGACGAGGGCGATCGTTGGCTCGTCGAGCCCGCCGTCCTGCGCGCGGCGCTGCGACCCGGCGGCGATCTGGGACTCGCTCCGACCGACGCCGCCGCTGCGGAACGTCTCGGCGCCTTCGATCGCTCCGGTGGACTCGCGGGCCTGCTCGGGACGCCCACCGGAACGATCGAGGGCAAGTTGCTCCACGTCCGCGGTCCCGCCGGAGCGCGCGTCGCGACGATGGAGTTCACGATCGACGTGCGCTTCTTCGCCGAGCTGTCGGGCGAGAGCTGGCCGGCGTTCGTCGACCCGGCGCCGCCCGGCGACGAGGAGGTGAAGGTGACCGTGTCGTCCACCGAACTCGACGCCCTCGCCGATCGCGGGGTGGCCACGTTGGTGTGGGACGTGGACGGGGGGCGGTTCGTGAGCTTCGACCTCGACCTGACCCTGGACCTGCGGGCGACCCAGGACCTGGTGCTCTCCCTGGGTGAGGAGAAGGCCCCGGTCCGCATGGAGCTGTCCTGGACCCTGGCCCAGCGGTTGGAAGCGGCCTCGAAGGCCCTCTAGGCCACGTTCGCCCCCCCTCGAGCGAGCTCGACGGGGCAGATTCGGCGGCTCGGAGCGAGAATCCGCCCCGGCCGAGCGCGTAGCCCGCAGTTCGACCGTGGGGCCCTCGAAGCGTCGGCGGCCCCACTCTCGTATCCTGTCGCGCCTGAAACCCGCGCTGGCGCGCCCCGCGCCGGACGGTCGCGAGCGGCAGGTCCCTCCCCCAGGTCCCTCCCCCGAGCGAACCCACCTCCCGCGAAGGTCCCCCTGCGCGGTCGTTCCCTCCCCGACCAGCTCTTCGACGCCCCCCTCGTCCGCAGACCGACTCGCCGTCCACACCACCCGTCGCCCGCCCTTGCGCGTTGCGTGACGTGCGCGCCACGGACCCTTCGCGCGACACACTCCGCCCACGCGCGGCTCGAACGACGACACGACGTTGGCGACGGAGGCGGCGCGGACCGACGAGCGCGACGTCCGCCGACCGACTGCAACTCGACGAACTGCAACTCGAAGAACCGCAACTCGACGAAACCCCGATCCGAACCACCGCGCTGCGACGAACCGAGATCCGGCACCGAATTCCGAGTGCCTCGAACGCCCGCGGCGCTCTCGCCATCCCCGACCACCCGAACCACGACTCGAACCACCGACGCCCTGCGGAGCGCGGTTCTTCCCGGCGAAGTCGCCGGGGCCCGCTCCCCCACGACGCCGAACGTTCGATCACCCTCTGACCAACCATGAATCTCACCTGCGTCAAGACCATCACGCCCGTCGTCGGCATGGGCCTCCTCCTCTCCTTCTCCGGGACCGCTGATCGCATCGCGTTCGCCCCCGAGCGCGGCGCCACGGTGACCCGCACGATGGAGAACCGCATGACGATCGACCTCGAGGACTTCACCATGGACGTCGACGGTCAGGACATGACCGCGATGATGGGTGGTCTGCCCGAGATGTCGATGACCATGAACACCGCGGTCACGGTCGAGGACACGTACCTCGAGCTCGGAGACCGTCGTCCGGCGCGCCTCAAGCGCACCTTCGAGGCCATCAGCAGCAGCGCCATCGTCGACGTGTCCATGATGGGCGAGGGCGAGTCGAACGAGACCGAGATGTCGTCCGACCTCGAAGGCGCCAGCGTCATCTTCACCTGGGACGACGAGGCCGGTGAGTACAAGAAGTCCTACGAGGACGAGGAGGACACGCGCGACGTCGAGCTTCTCGAGGGCCTCGAAGAGGACATGGACCTGCGCGCCTTCCTGCCGCGCACCGAGGTCTCGGCCGGCGAGTCCTGGGACATTCCGTACGAAGCGCTGATGAGCCTCGTGCTTCCGGGTGGCTTCCTCGGTGCCGAGCCCGAGGGCATGGACGAGATGGACTCCGACATGGACATGTCCCTGGTCGAGGAGACGATGGGCGAGTTGTTCGAGCAGTACGAGAGCATGCTCGAGACCCTGTTCGACGGTGAGCGCAAGGCCACCTACCAGGGCATGCGCGAGGTCGACGGCGCCACGTACGCCGTCATCACGCTGAAGCTCGACACCGACGGCACGCTCGACCTCTCGTCGATGATCACCGACATGATGGACCGCATGAGCGACCTCATGGACATGCCGATGGAAGCCGACATCTCGATCGCGGCGGCCGACTTCAACCTGACGCTCGACGGTGCCGGTGAACTCCTGTGGAACCCCCGCACCGGCGTCTTCGCCAGCATGACCATGGAGACCGACATGACGATGGGCATGGAAGTCTCGGTCGACGCGGACATGGGCGGCGAAGCCACGACGCTCGACATGACGATGGAGATGGCTGGCGACATGGAGACCAGCTTCACCAACCAGTGATCGGAGCCGGATCGCGCTCGCCAGCTCCGACGCCATGACGGCCGAGCAGGGATCGAGCGCCGACGCGCGCCCGCCGAAGGGCGACCACGAGGGCCCCTCGTCCCACACCGGACGGGGGGCCCTGTCCGTCGGGGCCGCGCTCTTCGACGCGGGGCGACACCACGCGGCACACGAGGTCTTCGAGGAGGCCTGGATCGCGGCGCGCGGCACGGGTCGCTCCGCCGAAGCCCTGTGGTGGCAGGGGCTGGTGCTGTGCGCGGGAGCGCTCCACCACCGCGGCACCGGCAATCGGTCCGGTCAGAAGGCTCTGGGCGTGCGTGCGATCGAGCGCCTCTCGGCGGCCCTCGATGGCGCGGCGAACTCCGGGGGCACCGAGGGCGCGCCGTGGTGGACGCACCGGTGCCGCACCTGGCTGGAGCGCTGGCGCGCGTTCGTCGCAGCGGAACCGGCGGGCGCCGATCCGCGCCTCGGCGACCTCGTCGGCGAGGCGGGCGCGGACGAGGCCTGAGGCTCGCGGCGCCCGCATGCGGTTGCCGCGACGGCGCGCGTGCCAGCGTCGGCCGCGGACGGCGACGGACCCGTGTCCGCCGCTCGCCCGCTCACCCCGACAGGCTCAGATCTCGAGCGTGCCCAGGCGTTCCGACTCGTAGGCGATCTTGTAGAGATCCCGTCGGCGGTCGTTCCAGTTCTGCACGGTGCCGCGCAGTCGGTGGCGACGCAGCTGCTCGATGTCCACGTCGCGCACGACGAGCGTCTCGATGTTCGGCGTGCACTCCGCCGCCACGCCGTCCCGCGCGAAGGGCACGTCGGCCGGCGTGAAGATCCCCGACTGGGCGTAGTGGACGTCCGCGTTCTCGACGAGCGGCAGCGTCCCGGTACAGCCCGAGATCACCGTGTACACGTGGTTCTCGATGCAGCGCGCCTGGGCGCAGGTCCGGATCCGCAGGTAGCCGTCGCGGTCGTTCGTGTTGAACGGGACGAAGACGATCTGCGCTCCCTTGGCCGCGGCGATCCGCGAGAGTTCGGGGAACTCGACGTCGTAGCAGATCTGGATCGACACCCTGCCGCGGTCGGTCTCGAAGACCTCGACGTCGTCACCGGGCACCACACCCCACCAGCGGCGCTCGGCGGGCGTGATGTGGATCTTGTACTGGCGGTCGATGCCGCCGTCGCGGTGGAACAGGTAGGCGCAGTTGCGCAGACGCTCCTCCTCCAGCACGAACTGCGATCCGCCGATGATGTTGATGTTGTACTTGATCGCCATCCGCGTGAAGAAGTCCAGGTAGCGGGGCGTCAACTCCGCCAACTTCCGCGCGGACTCCTGGGGCCGCTGCTCCGCGCCGATGAACGACAGCATCTGGGTCGACATCAGCTCCGGGAAGACGACGAAGTCGCTCTTGTAGTCGGAGGCGGCGTCCACGAAGAACTCGCACTGCGACTCGAAGTCGTCGATGCTCTTGATCGCACGCATGTGGTACTGGACCGCGGCGATGCGAACGTTGTGGACGCGCTGGTAGCGATTGCGAGGGTCCGAGACGTAGTCGAGATTCGTCCACTCGAGGAACGTCGCGTACCCACCCGATTCGACGTCGCTGGGGAAGT
Source organism: Rohdeia mirabilis (assembly GCA_007750655.1). Classification (GTDB taxonomy): domain Bacteria; phylum Planctomycetota; class UBA1135; order UBA1135; genus Rohdeia; species Rohdeia mirabilis. Next base: position 953,454 of record CP036290.1, on the reverse strand, counting down.
AGTCGGGGATGATCCGCTTCAACACGAAACCGTTCGCGGTCTGCGTGGTCAGCACCGGGTCGTAGATCTGCCCTTCCCCCACCTTCTCGGCGTACTCGCGCGCCGTCATCTGGTCGGCGTACTTGTGGTAGTTCGGGATCCGTCCACCGACGATGCTGCGCGCCAGGTTGTAGCGTCGCGCGAGCTCACGCCGCCCTTGGTAGAGGCGGCGCGCCAGCTTCAGTCCGCGGTACTCGGGATGGACCATCACCTCGATCCCGTAGAGCGTGTCGCCCTTCGGATCGTGGTTGCGGATGTAGCCGTTGTCGGCGAGTTCCTTCCAGTCGTGCCAGTCCGAGTAGTCCTCGAAGTCCACGATCAACGAGAAGGCCGAGGCGACGATCTTCCCCTCGAACTCGACGACGAGCTGCCCCTCGGGAAACATGCCGAGCTGGCTCTGGATCTGATCGAGCCCCCAGGTCTGCATACCGGGGAAGCAGCGAACCTGCATCGCCACCAACTCCTCGAAGTCGTCGGCTCGGAGCTGGCGCAGGACGATTGCGCGTTCGAAGTCCTCGAGGCGGATCTGATGTTCGGAGTCGGGCGGGTTCGAGTCGGTCATTGTGGGGCTTCTGCGTCCGGGTCGGTCGCGAAGGGGTGGGAGCGCGGCGTCGAGCGAGTCAGGCTGGCCCGACGTGCCGGTTCGACGCACCGCGCAGACCCACGAGCAGAACGACTGCGCCGAGCGCGAGCAACTGGGGTCCGAGGAATGTGCCGGCGTAGCCGTGGTCCGCGATCAGGACGCCGGCCAACGCGACGGACCAGGCTTCGCACAGATTCGTCGCGCCCATGAACGCGCTGAACTGGGTCGCCGCGAGACGCGGGTCGGTCCAGCTCATGAACAGGGCGTAGCTACTGGCCGTGAAGGCGCCGATCGCCACGTAGACGGCGAAGAGACCGAGGGCGAGTCCCTCCAGGCCACTCCCCATCGCGAAGAGAACCGCCAGCACAGCGATCGCCGCGGTCAGCAGGAGGCTCGCTCGCACGGTCGCGCGCCGCGGATCGCTGCGATCCGAGAGCCAGCCGCCGAGGAATCCACCACCGGCCGCGGCCACCACGGCGGGCAGCAGGAAGAAGCGCGCGGCCGGTCCGGTGTCGCCGGCGGCCGCGTCGGTCAGTGCCGGACCGGCGAAGCCACCGACCGCCTCGAAGCCCGCTCCGCCCAGCGCCGCGAACGCCAGGCCGAACCAGGTGGTGCGCCGGGCGAGCGTGCGGCGCACCGCCGTCCACATCGAGTCCGAACGTCCCGGCGCACCGCCGGCCGGCCCCGGATCCCGATAGAACGGCGCGAGCAGGAGACCGACGACGACCACCGCGACGAGAGCGAGGACGAGCGCGCGCGACCCGAACCGCTCGTGCACGAGCAGCGCTCCTCCTCCGAGCAGCGACCGACCGAGCAACATGCCCGCCTGCATCCAAGCGGTCAGGCGTCCGCGCTCCCCGCCGGCGTGACGCGGATCATCAGGGCGTCGATCGCGGCGTCCTGGGTCGACGCGAACACCGCGTGGAACACGAGCGCGGTCGCGAGCCGGTCGAAGTCCTCGAGCGGATCGACGAGCAGGAGCGGCACGAGACTGGCGGCCATGCCGAGCTGGGCCGCGGTGATCCAGGCGCGCAGGCCGAAGCGCTGGGTCCGCACCCTGTCGACGAGCGGCGCCCACACCCACTTGAGCGCCCACGGCAGGACCAGCCAGCCGAGCAGCGCCCCGATGACCGCCGTGTCGACGCCCCGACTGCGCAGCACGCTCGGCAACGCCCACCACAGGAACCCGATCGGCGCTCCCTCGCAGAAGTACAGACCGGTGAAGAGCAGTCGCCGCCCGCCGGTCGTCGCGGTCAGGTCCACGGGCCGCCGGGCGCGCGTCACCGGGTCGATCCGGCCGCGTCACCGCCTTCCGCGACGATCCGCGCCACTTCGCCCAGCAGCGCGCCGAGAGCTCGCTCCTGGACCGCGTACTCGAACGCATCGTGGGGCGGAACGTGCACGAAGAGCGCCGGAACGCCGAGTCGCTCGCCGTGGCCCAAGAGGTGGTCGTAGCACCACTCACAGACGTAGCCGCCGGCGTCGTCGGAGGGGCGCGCTGGCAGGTCGAGGTCCGCGATCGCGCCACAGAGCCGGTCGAGGTCGAAACGCGTGTGGCGCTCGGAGGCGGGCGCATCCGCGTCGAACCCGCTGGCGAGCGCGCCGTCCACGTCGCACTTCACCGAGGTCAAGGGCCGCTGCGCGCGCCGCTCGAGTCGCCACCAGGCTTCGCGTTGAACGCCGAGCGACACCAGGGCACAGGGCGGCTCGATGCAGCCGGTCACCGCGCGCTCCAGCTCTTCGGGCAACCCGGCGAACGCGACGCGCAGCACCTGTCCGACGACCTGGTGGTCACCGAAGCGCCGCCCGTCCGCCCACCGTGCGAGCGTGCCGGACGGGTTCTCGGCCACGCTGAGGAACGGCCCGAAACCCGTCACCAGGATCGGACGCCCCGCCGAACCGGCGCGGCGCGGATCTGAGGGGTCGGTGGCCATCGGCCGATGGTCGCCGGGGCGCGAGGTCGTGTCCAGCGGCGCCCCTTGGTACGCGACGCGGGGCGCTCCACGTGTCGTCGTGGAGCGCCCCGCGCGCGGAGGGCCGGGCCGCGACCCGCCGAGCGGCCGTTCGCCGCTCAGGGGTTCACGGAACCGGGCGTGCCGAGGTCGCCGGCCCCGAAGGGCGTGGTGGCGAGGCTCCAGTTCGCGCCGTCCGCCGCCGAGGCCACGTCGAGCTTCGTCGGGTCGAGCTGGGCCGCCGCACCGTTGCCGTCGGGGAAAGTCGCGCCGTTGTCGTACTCGACGCAGCACACGACGCCGGCGCCGTTCTCGAGCACGATCTCGTCGTCGCTGTTGCCCAGGTTCACGCCGCTGTAGACGTAGCCGACGTTCACCCCGCCGTTGACGAACGTGTCACCCGAGACGCCGAGCACGAGGTAGCCACCGGCCGGAACGAAGACGCCGCTGCCTCCGTTGTCGATCACGTGGCTGTCCGTGTCGTTGTCGCGCAGGATCCAGCCTTCGATGTCGATCGAACCGGCCGTCGTGTTGTGGATCTCGATCCACTCGCCGACGCCGTCCCCCACCGCCGAGGGGTTCTGCATGAACTCGGTCACGATGATCTCGCCGCTGCCGAGGCAGGCCGGGACGAAGATGCAGGCGTCGTTCGCCGCCCCCGGAGTGCCGAGATCGGTGCCGCCGGGGATGACGCTCGACTGGTTGCACCAGTTGGCGCCGTCGTCGGTGTTCGCCTCGGTCGCGGCGACCGCCGGATCGAGGCCGAACGCCACGCCTTCGTCGTCGGGGAAGAGCACGCCGTCGTCGTAGGCCAGGCGTCCGACCAGGGTGCCCAGCGAATCGAAGACCTGCAGGGTCTCGGCGCCGTTGCCCATGTTCCACAGGCCGCCGCCGTTCGGGTCGTACTCGTAGGCCCCGAGCGCCGCACCGTCGATCCCACCGTTGTCGAGCGCGTCGTTGTCGCGCATGAACAGCTGGCGACCGCCGGCCGGCACGACGAGCGGGCCCGCGACGGTGAAGACCTGCAGGCCCGAAGCGAACGTGTAGCCGTCGAGATCGACCGCGGCTCCCGTCGCGTTGACGATCTCGAACCACTCGCCGAACAGGTCGTCGACGGCCAGCGGGTCCTTCATCACCTCGACGAAGACCACGGCTCCCGTGGAGACGGGCGGCGGCGGCGTGGTGCACGTGCCGTTGTCCGCCCCGGGCGTGCCCAGGTCGGTGGCGTAGATGAAGCCACAGCCGACGCCGAGCGGGCAGGTCGCGCTCGACCAGTTCGCTCCGTCGTCGTTGTCGACGGCGTTCAACTTGGTCGGATCGAGCGAGAGCGTCGCGCCCTCGTCGTCGGGGAACGTCACGCCGTTGTCGTAGGCCACGGCGTCGATGACGATCTGGTTGAAGTCCTCGAGAACCACCTCGTCCGAGCCGTTCGACATGAAGAAGCCGCTGTAGACGTAGGCGTGGGAGATGCCGCCGTTGAGCGTGCAGTCGCCGTCGATCCCCAGCGTGATGTAGCCACCGGCGGGAACCACGACGCCGAAGCCGGCGGCGTCGATCGTGTGCGTGTCACCGTCGTCGTCGCGCAGGACGAAGCCCTCGATGTCGATCGCCGATCCGGTGGTGTTGTAGAGCTCGATCCACTCGCCCTGGGAGTCGAAGGCGAACGACGTGTCCTTGCTGATCTCCGTGATGACCAGGTCGCCGGGATCGACACCGCTCGGCAGGCGCCCCTCCATCTCGAGGCCCTGGCTGAGGCCGGCGATCTTGGAGAACGCGAGGAAGTCCGGATCGAGGCCGAGCCATTGGAAGTAGATGGAGCCGGGCGGGAAGCCGGGGAACAGCAGCGTCTTCTTGCCGAGCGCGTCGAGGCTGTGCGTCTGGATCAGGAAGCCGGGATCGATGTTGAGGTCGCATCCCGCCCAGGCGGGGTCGGCGAGGAGCGTTCCGAGGTCGACCGGCAGCGTCGAGCCGACCAGCGGCGAGAACGAGTTCGACAGGCCGACGAGCAAGTAGCCGAATCCCGACGGCACGCCGGAGATCTCGAGCTGCCAGGTGTCGCCGACGATCGGCAGGCCGACGTTCTGGAGCGTCGGAACGAGGCCGGACTGGCCGGCGCAGGCGTTGCCGAACAGGGTCTGGGCACCGGCGGGCGCGGCGGTCGCCGCGAGGGCGGCACCGGCCAGGAGGAGAGTCGCGTGCTTCATGGTCGGGGCGGCGCGCGGGGCGCCAGATCGTCGAGTGGGCGTGGGCGGAACGGACCGCAGCGTTCCGAAGGCTACCCCCCTCCCTCGAAGAGTCCGGGGAGATCGGGCGGAAGGCCGTGGAACGGGGTCGGCGAGCAGTGGACGCGGCCGGGGCGGAGAGTGCTCGTCAAGATCCACCAAGGGCGGTGCGGCGTTCGCAACCCGGCCCGTCCCCTCGGCTTGCGGGTCGACTCGGGGCGCGTGAACGGCACTGCAACGCGAGGAGGGCGGTGGCTCGTTCGAGCCACCGCCCTCCTCGCTCGCACGCGCCGCTCTTCCGAGTGGCGCGCGCTCACGTCACCGGATCACGGGCAGACTTCGTTGGCCGCGCCGGGCGTGCCGAAGTCGCCGGTGCCACCGATCTGGGTCAGGCTCGTCGGGCACCAGTTGGCGCCGTCCAAGGACGCCGCCAGGTTGAACGAACCGGCGTCGAGGTTCATCGACGCGCCGTTCGGGTCGGGGAAGGTCGCACCGTTGTCCCACTCGACGCGGCAGATCTCCGTCAGCGCGACGTCCGACACGATGATCGAGTCGGAGCTGTTGCCGAGGAAGTAGGCCGACGGGTAGACGTAGTCGACGGTGACGCCGCCGTTGGTGAGCGAGTCACCGTTGACGCCGAACACGAGGAAACCGCCGGCCGGGATCGAGAGCCCACCGATCTGGTTGACCGTGAAGTTCGCGCCGTTGGCGGCCTTGGTGAAGGTCCAGCCGTTGACGTCGATCGCGGAACCCGTGGTGTTGTAGATCTCGAAGTACTCGCCGGCGCTGTCGAGGACCGCCGCCGGGTTCTGCATGACCTCGGTCACGATGATGTCGCCGGAGTTGGCGGTGTCACCGACACCTCCGCCACAGCTGTCGTTCGCGGCACCGGGGGTACCGGCGTTCGTCGCATCGCCGTAGGTCGACGAGGACTGGCACCAGTTGGTCCCGTTCTCGCTGCCGGCCTGGGTCTGAGCGGCGGCGGGATCGAGGATCGCGCTGAGGCCAGCCGTGTTGGTCGGGAACGAGGAGCCGTTGTCGTTGGCGATCTCGCAGACGATCGCACCGCCGGCCGTGGCCAGGATGAGCTCGTCCGTGCCGTTGCTGATGAAGAGGTCCTTCCCGTAGACGTAGTCGTGGGTCGTGTTGCCGTTGACCAGGGTGTCGTTGCTCGCGCCCAGGGTCAGGTACCCACCGGCCGGAACGAGCAGCGCACCACCGTTGTCGATGATGTGGTAGTCGTTGTCGGCGTCGGCGAGGATGTAGCCGTTGATGTCGATGGCCGCACCGGTCGTGTTGAAGATCTCGAGGAACTCTTCGCCGTCGGCGAGCGACGCACCGTCGGCGAGGAACTCGGTGATGATCAGCTCACCGGTCGCGACGCCGCTCGGGACGATCGGGCAGGTGTCGTTGGCGGCGGCCGGGGTGCCGAAGTTGGCGTCCGTGCCGTAGCCGGTGAAGTACGACTTGCACCAGTTGGCGGCCACGACGGAGTTCGCGTGGGTGATGCCGACGGCCGGATCGAGGATCAGCGAGTGACCCGGGTTCGCGACCGGCCAACCGGCGTTGCCGTCGTAGTCCACCTGCGCGACGATCGCGCCGGCGCCCGTGGCGACGACGATCGAGTCGGTGAAGCCGCCCAGGAAGAAGCCGTCGTAGGCGTAGTCGTGGGTGATGCCACCGTTGTCGAGCGCGACGTTGCTCGCACCCAGGGTGACACGACCGCCAGCGGGGACCGTGAGCGGACCGCCGTTGTTGATCACGTGGTAGTCACCGGTGGTGTCGGCGAGGATGTAGCCGTCGATGTCGATGGCCGCACCGGTCGCGTTGAAGAGCTCGAACCACTGCTGGTCGGTCGTCTCCGCGATGCCGTTGTTCATGATCTCCGTCACGACGAGTTCGCCCGTGGGCGCGCCGCTCGGGACGATCGGGCAGGTGTCGTTGGCACCGACCGGGGTGCCGAACTGGGTCACGCCCGTGACCGGAAGGCCACCGTCGTCGAGACCGTCACCGACGTAGCTCGAGGTCGACGTGCACCAGTTGGCGCCGACGAGGCTCGTGGCCAGGTCCTGGGTCACGGTCGGGTCGAGGATGATCGAACGACCGTTGGCGGTCGGGAAGGTGACGTCGTCGTAGCCGATCGAACCGAGCTTGTTCAGCGAGCCGTCGAAGATCTCGAGCGTGGCGCCCGAGTTCCCGAGGAAGAACGGGTTGCCGGCGTAGTCGTAGGCGTTGATCGAGAGCGGGTCCAGGCCACCGTTGTTGGCCGGGTTGCCGTCGCGAAGGAAGACGCCGTAGCCGCCCGCCGGGATGACGAACGAGCTGCCGACGACGAACGAGTTCGAGCCCTGGGTCACGGTGAAGCCGTTCATGTCGATGGCCGCGCCGGTCGTGTTGTAGACCTCGAACCACTCGCCGTAGGTGTCACCGACGACGGCCGGGTTGGCCATGATCTCGGTGAAGATCAGCTCGCCCGAGCCGGGGCCGGGGGGCGTGGTGTTGCACTGGTCGTTGGCGATGCCGGGCGTTCCCAGGTCGGTGCTCGGGTTCGGGAGGAAGCAGGTCGACTCGGCCCAGTTGGCGCCGTTGTCGTTGTCCGTCTCGTTCAGGAACGCGACGTTCAGCTCCATCGACTTGCCGGTCGGGTCGGGGAAGACCGGGCCGCCGTCGTAGTTGACGCGCGCGATCTCGGTCGCGGCCAGGTCGGTGATGACGATCTCGTCGTCGCCGTTGGCGAGGGCGTAGGCGGCCGGGTACTCGTAGTCGACGACCACGCCGCCGTTGGTTCCGAAGTCGGCGTTGTTGCCGAAGACGAAGTAGGAACCGGCGGGGACGATGACGCCCGCGCCACCGTTGTCGATGACGTGCAGGTTCGAACCGTCGTCGGTGAGGGTCCAGCCCTCGACGTCGATGTCGGCGCCCGTGGTGTTCAGGACCTCGAAGTACTCACCGAGGTTGTCACCGACGGCGGCCGGGTTCTGCATGATCTCGGTGATCACCAGGTCGCCGGGCTGTGCGCCCGCGCCGAAGGTGCCGATGATCTCGATGCCGCCCGAGACGCCAGCGATCGGGCTGAACGTCAGGAAGTTCGGGTCGACGTTGATGATCTGCATGAAGACCGATCCCGAGTCGAAGCCCGGGAACGGAATCTGGTGCACACCGCCGTTGATGCCGGGGTTGAAGTTCCGCGCGAGGATCGTGTAGTCCGCGTCGACGTTCAGCGGGCAGCCGGTCCAGGCCGGGTCGGCGAAGATCAGGCCGAGGTCGAAGGGCAGCGGAAGGCCGCCGAGGAGCGTGGAGCTCGTGTTCGAGAAACCGATGAGGAGGTACTCGAGACCGATACCGCCGGGCGAGGTGACCTCGAGGAACCAGGTCTGGCCCGAGGTGACGGTGCCGTTGACGGCGAGGGTCGGCGTGACGCCGGAGGCGCCGGCGCAGCCGCTGCCGAACGTCGTCTGAGCGGCGGCGGTGCCACCGAGTAGGACGGAGGCCGCGGCGGCGGCGCTCGCGAGAGTCTGGGGAAGTCGCATGTGGTTGAGCGATTTGGGGGTGTGCGTTGGTTGCGCCGAGAGAGAACCGGCGCCCCACCGGGAAGTGGAGGACGCTCGGTCGCGGCACGGCCGGGACACGACGCGAGGGGGGGACCACCCGGGACCGGTCTCATGGGCAGAGTCCGTCCCGCATGGGTTCGCCTCGCTGTCCGAAGCCCTACCAGGTTGCAATAAGGCCGCCGATCCCTCCAGCGCTCGGGGTGATCTTGATCGACTTGACCGATGTTTCACCGACCGGCGCCGGACGGTTCGGCGCGCAGGCCTCGGCCGGGTACGGAGCGCAACGTCCGCAGGCCCGGGGACTTGGGGATGGAGCCACCGCGCTCCCCCACCCGCGTGCACGTTGGAAGGCGGGTCGCAGGGCACTAGAGTGGTCGGCCCTCGGGGCGGCGGACCACGCCCACCCCGTCGCGGACGAGGCCTCCGGTCCAGCCGGCCCGCGCTCCGCCCATCGGGCGACGCCCCCGTCCGCCCCTCCCGCGCCCTCAGCTCACCGCCCGGCCTCATGTCCGATCCCAAGCGCCCTCTCGTCCGCATCGCCAACGGCCAAGGCTTCTGGGGCGATTCGATCCTCGGCCCGATCCGCCTCGTCCGCGAGGGTCCGCTCGACTACCTGACCCTCGACTACCTGGCCGAGGTGACGCTCTCGATCATGCAGAAGCTGCGCTCGCGCGATCCCTCCAAGGGCTACGCGACCGACTTCGTGAAGCTGATCGAGCGCACGGCCAAGGACCTCGTCGAGAAGGACATCAAGGTCGTCGCCAACGCGGGCGGCGTGAATCCGCGCGCCTGTCGTGATGCGGTACTCGAAGCGCTGCGCGCCCAGGGTCTGCATGGAGTGAAGGTCGCGACGGTCGAGGGCGACGACATCCTCGAGTCGCTCGACACGCTCACGGCCGCCGGCGAACCGTTCACCAACATGGATACCGGCGCAGCGCTGTCGGGCGTGCGCGACACCGTCACGAGCGCGAACGTGTACCTCGGCGCGTTCCCGATCGCCGAGGCGCTGGCCACCGGCGCGCAGATCGTGATCACCGGACGCGGCACCGATCCGGGCCTCGTGCTGGGCCCGCTCATCCACGAGTTCGGCTGGGGCCCCGAGGATCTCGACCAACTCGCCGCGGGCACGATCGCCGGACACATCGTCGAGTGCGGCGCCCAGTGCACCGGCGGCAACCACACCGACTGGCAGTCCATCCCCGACATGGCGATGATCGGGTACCCGGTGATCGAAGCCACGCCGAGCGGCGACTTCACGGTCACGAAGCACGAAGGCACGGGCGGCCGCGTCGACGTGGGTTCGGTCGTGCACCAGCTCTGCTACGAGATGGGCGATCCGGCCAACTACATCACGCCCGACGTGGTGGCCGACTTCACCAGCGTCAGCATCGAACAGGACGGTGAGAACCGCGTGGCGATCCGCGGCGCGAAGGGGCTCCCGGCCACGCCGACGTTCAAGGCCTCGCTCAGCTACGCCGACGGCTGGAAGGCGCTCGGACAGCTGACGATCAGCGGCCCCGACGCTCTCGCCAAGGCGCGTGCGTGCGCGGAGATCGTGTGGCAGCGCCTCGCCTACGACGGCTTCGAGTACGGACCCGAAGAACGCCTCGTCGAGTTCGTCGGCGCGAACGTGTGCCACGCGGGCATTCCGATCCCCGAGGCGTCGGACCCCAGCGAAGTGGTCCTGCGCATGGGTGTGAAAGGACCGGACCGCGCCAAGGTCGACCGCTTCGGCAGCGAACTGGTGCCGCTGGTGACGAGCGGGCCCCCTGGCGTCACCGGCTTCGCGGGCGGACGTCCGAAAGCGACCGAGATCATCGGCTTCTGGCCGGCACTCGTCGCGAAGGAGCACATCACCACCAACGTCACCGTCTCGGAATCCTGAACGCTCGACCCGAGCCGAACGCCCCGGCGCCGACCACCCCACCACCATGCCCACCGTCCTCCTCTCACGCATCGCCGCCGCCCGCTCGGGCGACAAGGGCGAAGGTTCCAACGTCGGCATCATGGCGCGCTCGCAAGCGGCCTACGAGTTCCTGCGCACGTGGCTCACGACCGAGCGACTGGCCGAGCACATGCACGGCATCAACGCGGGCGACGTCGTCCGCTACGAAGCCGACAACATGCGCGTCCTGAACTTCATCCTCTCGGACTCGCTGGGCGGTGGCGGTTCGGCCTCGCTGAAGACCGACGCCCAGGGCAAGACGCACGGACTCGCGGCGCTGCGCATGACGGTCGACGTCCCCACCGAAGTGCTCGAGGCGACGCCCGAAGCGTGAACGTCCTCGAGCGGCTCCGGCGGCGCGCGGCCGAGCAAGAGCGACGCATCGTCCTGCCCGAGGGCGCGGACGAACGCGTGCTCGCCGCCGCGCGCAGCCTGGTAGAACGCGGACTCGTCACGCCCGTCCTCGTCGGAGCCGCGCCGGCCGACGACGGGATCGAGCGCCTCGACCCGCGCACGGACCCGGGGCTCGACGCCCTCGCCGCGGCGCTCCAAGAACGCCGCGCGGCCAAGGGACTGACGCTCGACGGAGCTCGCGAAGCTCTGCTCGATCCCTTGCTCTACGCCGGTGCGTTGGCCGCGTCGGGTCGCGTCGACGCCGCGGTCGCCGGCTGTGCGAACGCGACCGCGCGCGTGGTCCGCGCGGGTCTGTGGACGATCGGACCCGCGGCGGGGCTCGCCACGGTCTCGTCGTCGTTCCTGATGGTGCTGCCCGACTCGGCGCCGGCGCCGTTCGCGGGCCGCGCGCTGACCTACGCCGACTGCGGCGTCGTGCCCGACCCCGATGCCGCGCAGTTGGCCGACATCGCGATCGCGGCCGCAGCGACGCACCGGACGCTCACCGGCGAGGAACCGCGCGTCGCGCTGCTGTCCTTCTCGACGAAGGGCTCCGCCGACCACCCGCGCGTCGACAAGGTCGCGCGCGCCGCGGCGCTGCTGGGCGAGCGCGGCGTGGACTTCGCGTTCGACGGCGAACTCCAGGGCGACGCGGCCCTGGTGCCCGGGGTCGCGCGCACCAAGGCTCCGGACTCGCCCCTGGCCGGTGCGGCCAACGTGCTCGTCTTCCCGGACCTCGACGCGGGCAACATCGCCTACAAGTTGACGCAGCGCCTGGCCGGAGCGACCGCTCTCGGGCCGCTCGTCCAAGGCCTCGCGCACCCCTACCTCGATCTCTCGCGAGGCGCGACCGCCGACGACATCGTCGACGTCGCGTGCATCGCCGCGGCCCTGTCCCGACCTCGATCGTGAAACACAGCTCGTCCATCGCACTGGCTCTGACCCTGGCTCTCGTCGCGAACTCGCTCGCTCCCGCGCGGGCGACGCCTGGGACACCGGCCGTGCAGGACGGAGGCGGCGGCGCGGACGAGGCCCCGCGCGAGGGCACGTCGGCCGAGATCGATCCGTTGGTGCTCGCGTACGAGTTCCAGAAGGCGACGGGCGCGAGCCCCCAGATCGCCCGCGCCGTCCTGGCCTTCCTGCCCTACAAGAACTCCGTCGTGCTGGGCGTGGTGCGCGAGAGTCTCGAGCACGAACCGACGCGTCTCGACGAGAACCAGCTCGAGGGCGAGCTCGACGAGAAGGAGCTCGAGGACGACGACCTCGTCGAACAACGCCTGTGGCAGCGCGCCGGCGAGGTGGTGCGCGCGGGTGCACTGATCGGCGCGCGCCTCGCCTCGCGCGAGTCGCTCGACGCCCTCGAGAAGGCGGTGCGCCTCAAGTCGGTCAAGGAGAACCCGGTCGGGCGCACGGCCATCATCACGGCACTGACCGAGCACCCCATGCGCTCGGCCAAGGCCGATCGCGAGATCCAGAAGCTGCTGCTCGACTTCGACGACGCCGAGTTCGACGCGAACGGCTTCGTCCCGCGCGACAACGACCTCATGACGACGCCGCGGATCGACGAACTGGTGGCGGCGGCGCGCTACGTCGAACACTGGGGAACGACCGAACGCGACGTGGTCGTCGAGCTGGCCGAGCTCCTGTGCGACACCGAGCGCAAAGGCGCGGTGAAGAAGCTCGAGCGCGGCGACGACGACTACCGCGCGGGGCGCACGGCCGCAGCGGCGGAACTCGCTCCCGTGGCGGTCACGGCCCTCGCGCGCCTGACGGGCGAGCGGTTCACGGCCGACGCCGAGGGACGCGCGGCGGCGCTGGCCTGGATCGCGGAGCACGGGAAGGAGCACGGCTTCGACTGAGTCGACGCCGGGCACGCGGACGACCGGTCTCGGCCCTCCAGCGGGGGCGCGGCTCGGTGTCGGCTCGGTCCCTCTCCCGCGGTGGCGCCGCCTCTCGTAGGCTGGCCGACCGAAGGTCCGTGGCGCCGCCGCGACCGCACCGTGTGCCGGCCTCGAACCCCGGCGCGGTCGGCCACCAGGGCGGCACCGTTCCCCACGCGCCGGCCCTCGCTCGACGAGGGCTCGAACGCCGCGTCCAACCCCATCGCCGAGCCCATGCACGTGCATTCGCCGCACCAGTCCGCGACCCGCGCCCTCGAGTCCGCGGCCACCGTCCTCGCCCTGGTCCTCGCGGCCTGGAGCGCTCCCTTCGCCGCGGCCCACGCGAGCCCGCTCGACGACCACCAGGAAGCGTCGAGCGAGTCATCGAGTTCGGTGCGGACCGCGAGCGACGACGAGCTGAAGGAACTACAGGACGACTTCAAGACGGCCTGGAAGTCCAAGGAGTCGCGCGCGATCGCGGCGTCGCTCGAGCGCCTGTCGGCCTTCAACAATCCCGAACTGCTGAAGGCGGCGAAGGAGGCCTTCAAGTACAAGCCCTCGAAGACCGATCGCGACGACGTGAAGACGGAAGCCGAGTCGCTCGGCATGGACGACAAGCTGACCCAGGAGCGCATGCTCGAGGTGCGGGTCGCCCGGGTGATCGACGCGGCCGCGCGACTGTGCGTGTCGGTCGGCGACGAGGATTCGGTCGACCTTCTGGTGAAGGCGTTGGGCGACAAGAAGATCTGGGAGAGTCCGCCACAGGTTCGCGCGGTCGTCGAAGGACTCGCCGCACACCGACTGGCGAGCGCGAAGGCCGACAAGGCGATCGCGGAGATCCTCTACTCGATCGACGCCGACGACTACGCCGGTGACAAGTTCGACTACAGCAAGCCGGGAGCCCAGGTCGACGGCTACGACTACGTCGGCAAGTACAGCGCGGCGATCCGCTACTTCGGCATGCGCCGCACGAAGAGCTTCGACATCCTGATGTACATCGGCGGTCTCCTGAACGCGCCGACACCGGGCGGAGTCGACTCCCCCGACAACCCGCCGGCCTCGTACTGGGAAGCGCGCTTCAAGACCTGGCAACGCTTCAACCGCGACGCCGTCTGGACGCTGAAGCAGGTCACCGGGCAGACCTGGAAGCCCGGCTACCCGGACGAGGACGGCGAGGGCGAGGTGGCGAAGGCTTGGATCCGTGAACACCGCGAGGACCTGGGACTCGAATGACCGCAATCAACTCGTCGTCGAGCCTTCTCGCCGCCTGCGCGCTCTTGTTCGCCGCGGTGCCGCTCGCTCACGCGCACCCGGTCCCGTTCGTCGGCGCCGAACCGGTCGCGGCGGCCTCCCCGACCCACGCGCTGATCGCTCGCGCGAACGACGTCGAAGCCCTGGCGGCTCGCATCGCCGCGGAAGGTGACGACGTGACGCCCCAGGTCTTCTACGACCTGGCGGTGATCGGGACGCTGGAGGCGCTCGCCGTGCTCGAAGGCGCCCTCGACACCATCGGCGACGAGACGCGGCGCGAGTACCTCTTCGACGCCTGCGCGATCTTCGCGAAGCAGGCGACGAGCGAGACCGCCAAGTCCTTCCTCGTTCGCCAGGCCAAGGGCGGCGCGCGAGCGATCGATCGTCTCGGGGCGACGCGCGCCCTCTGCGCCTTCGACCACGCCGCACGCGAGGACCTGCTCGAGCTGATCGCGAGCAGCGACGACGTCGAGGTGCGCCACGCCGCCGCCGACGGCTTGGCGCCGTACCTGTTGCGCGGACGCTCGATCGAGCACATCGACCTGGCCCTCGACCTGGCTCTCGCACGCCAGTCGCCGCAGACCGCGCGCCACTACGTCGGCATCGCACGCGAGGACCGCGACGCGGCCGCAACGCTGTCACACCGCGACGTGCTCGCCCTGTGCACCGCCAGGATGACCGCCGGTGCGGGCATGACGCACGCGCTCGAACGATTGGCGACCGGCAAGGTCACGCCGGCCTGGAAGCGCGTGCTCGTCGACGCCCTCGGAGACCGCCCCGAGCCCGTCGTCGTGAAGACGCTCGTGCGCCTGTTGCGCGATCTCGACCCCGCGCTCGTGCTGTCCTGTCTCGACCACCTGCTCGCCCATCGCGAGCGCGGCGCCTGGGACACGTTCGACGAGGATCTCCTGCCTCTGCTCGCGTCCAAGGACGAAGCGGTGCGGCGCGCGGCCGTCGTTGCGATCGGTGTCTTCGGCGCCTCCGACCCGAACTGGCGCGCGGAGGTCCTCGAAATGTCGCGCGCCAAGGACCGCCCGACGCGTCAAGGAGCGGCACGCGCGCTCGGCGAGCTGCGCAGCCCGGACGCCATCGCGCGGCTGTTCGAGCTCTTCCAGGAGGACAAGGACTGGACGGTGCGTTACGAAGCGCTCAAGGCGCTCGAGAACCTGCGGCTGCCCGAGTCGCTCCCGCTCCTCGTCGGCCGCATCGAGAAGGAGACGCTGCGCATGCGCGAAGAGATCTCGTTCTCGCTGAGGATGCTGACGGGACTCTCGATCAACCCGACGCGCTGGAAGGCCTGGCTCGACGCCGAGGGCGCCGCGTTCACGATGCCCACGTTCGAAGAAGCCGTCGCCGCCGAGGACCAGCGCAAGCGCAACCGCGACGACGGGTCGGCCGGCACCTCGACCGGCTTCTTCAACATCCGCCTGGTCAGCGACCGCGTGATCTTCATCTGCGACATGAGCTCGTCGATGGAGGAGCCCGCGAAGGAGCAGCCGGGCACGGGAGGCTCCGTGGCCTCCACCGGCCGCGACGGCATGACGCGCTTCGCGCTCGCCAAGCTGCAACTGTTGGCCGTGCTGCGCGAGATCCCCGACGACACGCTGTTCAACGTGTACTTCTTCAGCCACGTGCTCGAGCCCTTCGACAAGCAGATGAAGCGCATGAAGCGGACGACGCGCGGCAAGGCGATCAAGTGGGTGAACGGGCAGTTCCCCAACGGATCGACGAACGTCTACGACGCGATCCTCGCCGCCTACCTCGAGCCCTCGGTCGACACGATCTATCTGTTGACCGACGGCTTCCCGACCGACGGCGCGATCACCGACCCGCACGAGATCCGCGAGCGCGTGCGCCACTGGAACGCGACGCGGCACGTGGTCGTGCACACGATCTCGCTCGGTCGCTACTCGGAACTGCTCGAAGGCCTGGCAGCGGACTCGGGCGGGACGTACCGCGAGTTCCTCTAGGTGTGGCGTCGGTCGAACGCTGTGCGCATCACGCCGCGTTCGGTCGGAACAGGTGGCGTCGACGTGCTCCGACCGCGCACGATCCCAACGCGACGCGGCGCGCGCCGTAGCCGAGCGGTCGCTTCGCACGTCCGCGAAGCACGTTCAGCGAACGGTGCCCGGTGAAGGACGGTGCCCGTCGCGAGCGCCGTCCCGTGTCCGAACGCCCGCCGCGTCGGCCGGCCCCCTTCCCACCCCGCCCCCATGATCCACTCGCTCGCCCTGTGTGCTCTCGCACTCGCCTGCCCGCCCTCCGACTCCGAACCCGGCGTTCTCGACGGCCGCGCCACTCGCGTCCAGGCCTACAAGAACGGCGTCGCGCTCGTCTCGATGCGCCTCGTCGGGACCGCCGACGCCGACGGCGCCCTGGCCTTCGAACTGCCCGACGCGGGGCTGCTCGAGGGCGGAGCCTGGATCGAAGGTCCGCGCGCCCCGCGCGAGGTCAGGGCCGGCGCGGAGGAGCGCACCACGCGCCGACCGTGCGCCACGCTGTTCGAGACGCTCGAAGCGAACGTCGGGAACGACGTGGTCCTGGTCTGGGCGCCGCGCGCCGTTCAGAGCGCCGTGCCGAGCTTCATCAGCGGCCGCATCCAGCACGTGAGCGACCCCGGCGGCGTCGACGTCTACGGCCGACCGAACGTGCAGGCGGCCGGCGTCGTGGTCCTCCGGCAGACCGACGGCACGACGCGCACGCTCCCGCTCGGCGACGTGCTGTCGATCAGCGGCGGCGATCTGAGGCACACGATCGCGGAGACGGAGCTGGGCGCCTGGTCGCTCGAACTCACGACGGAACCGAACAGTGAGTTCACCTGCGACCTGCAGTTCCTCGCGCGCGGGATCGACTGGCGCGCCGTCTACCGGCTCGACGGCGACCTCGAGGGCGAGGACGAGCTGACGGTGGCCTACGAGCTGAAGAACGAGCTGGTGGACCTCGAAGGGACCACGGTGCACCTCGTCGCGGGTGAGGCGAACTTCACGCGAGACGGTTCGCTCAGCTTCCTCTCGGGACTGTCGCCGAGCACGCGCGACGCGGAGCCCCAGCAGCAGTGGTCCCAACAGATCGGCAACTTCGCGAACAACTCGCTGCGGGCGGGTGCTCCGACGAGCGCGCCGAGCGAATCGCGCAACCCGAGTTCCTCCGACGGCGACCTGACGCGGCTGCCGCTCGGCGCGGTCGATCTCGCGCGCGGCGGTCGCGCGCTCCTGCGCACCACGACGTCGCCGGCGCGCGTCGATCACCTGTACACGCTCGACCTCGACGTGCGGCGCGGATCGGAGAACGGCGTCGAGATCCGCGACGCCTTCGGTGCACCGGAGCGCTGGGAACCGGCCTATCGCGGCGGCTACGTCGAGTACCGACGCTCGAAGGCCTGGCACAGGCTGACGCTCGCGAATAGCGGCCCTCTGCCCTGGACGACCGGACCGCTGCTGGTGGTGCGCGCGCTCGAGGACGGACCGTTCCCGCTGGCCCAGGAAACCCTGCGCTACACGCCGGCGGGCGACATCGCCGAGGTCCCGCTCAACCTCGCGCTCGGACTGGAGACGGAGTTCTGGGAGGAGTCGTTGCCCACGCTCGATCGCAAGGATGGCGCCGCGGCCGTGACCGGGCGCCTGGTGCTCACGAACCGCATCGGCGAGACGATCCGCGTGCGCACGCGACTCGGGCTCGGCGGCCAGGTGACGGTCACCGAGGGCGACGCGCGGGTGTCAGCTTCACCGGGTCGCGACGCGGACTGGACCGGCACGGAGCGTGCGAACTGGCGCTGGCACCGCGAGGAGAATCCCCACTCGCAGATCGAGTGGACCATCGAACTCGACGCCGGGGCGAGTGCGACGCTCGCCTACGAGTCCACCTTCGACCTCGAGCGCCGCTGAGGGCTCGGGAAGTGCGGCGCCGACCCGGTCACTCGAAGGCGACCGGGTCGCGCCAGGGCACGGATTCCTCGGACGATTCGGGCTCGGGCGCGGAGACGCCGCGGCCGAGGAACGGGCTCGCGATCAGCGCCAGCACGTAGACGCCCGCTCCGATCCACACGACCATCGTGAAGCCGGCCATCAGCGCGATCACGATCGTGAGGACGCTGCCGATCACGGACGTGTAGCCGTTGATGCCCCAGGCCCAGGCGGTGGCGCGCGGGTCGGCGTCCGCGAGTCGCGCGAGCCCGAGCGGGAAGGGCATGCCCATGAAGAACGCGAGCGGCGCGAGCAACGCCACGCTGACCGCGATGCGCGCGGCGTCGGGCAGCTGGAGCGTCAGGTCGAACACCGTGTCGAGCACGAGCGGGTAGACGCCGGCGATCGCGGCCACGATGGCGAGCGCGATCCAGGGGCGGCCGAGGCGCGGCGCGACGGCGCTGCCGATGCCGCTGAACACGAGCACGCTGAACAGCACGACCGCGAGCGAGTAGACGGGGTTGCCGAGGAACAGCACGAACTTCTGCGCCAGCACCACCTCGACCAGGATGAAGCCGAGGCCCAGGCTGCCGAAGTAGACGAGCAGCGGCGCGAGCGGAACGCGGTGGCCTTCTTCGGCGCGCACCTCGCGCCGCAGCCGCAGCAGCGGGCCGATCACGAACAGCCACGAGACGGCGGTCAGCACCAGGAGCAGGATCACGAGGATCGCGTGGCTCGTGAGCCCACCGAGCGGCGTGATCCACGAGTCGCGGTTGGTCACGAACTTCGGATCGAAGCGCGAGGTCTCGAAGAAGAACGGACGGTCGTCCGTCGGCGCCGCCACGTCGTAGGGATAGGCCGCCAGCCAGGAGACCTTGTCCTGCGCGGTGGCGTAGTCGTCGAACGGACGGGCGACGATGTTCGAAGCCGTGCCGCCGGGCAGCACGTAGTCGCTGTCGCGATCGGGGTGGTACAGCGTCCGCACGCCCAGCTTCGCGCCGGCCTCGTCGAGGCTGGCGAGTTGTTCGGCGGCGAACGGCGTGCGCGAGAAGATGACGACCGAGAAGCCGTTGGACTCGACCAGGACGACGTGGCGCGACGGGTCCTCGATGCCGGCGTCCTGGAGTGCGTTCCAAGCCAGGACGAACAGGCGCAGCGTGTTGCGCGGCAGTCCGTCCGAGTCCGGGAGGAACCAGCGCGTGAGCGTGACGAATCCGCCGTCGTTCGTGTGCTCGAGGTAGGTGCCGAACGCCTCGCGCGTGTAGAGGAAGTTCTCCGACAGGCTGAACGCGCCGGCCTGGGTCGTGGACGCGGTGTCGACGCCCGACAGCTGCACGATGTCGTACTTGGTCGTGTCGCGCTCGAGCCAGTGACGGCCCTCCGCCACGTGCACCTCGATCGTGCCGTCGTCGCCGTCGTTGTCCCAGTCGTACAGGCGCCCCTGGAAGTCGAGCGCCTGTTCACGCACGCCCTTCACGACGCTGGGGTTGATCTCGACGCCGACGATCTTCTTCGCACCGAAGCGTTTGGCGGTCAACAGGTCCATGCCGCCGCCCGCGCCGATGCACAGCACGTCGTGGTCGGAGACGAGGCGGTGGACGAGACTCGCCGGCAGCCACTCGACGATCTCCGGCGGCGCGGCACCGTCCGTGCGGTCCCACTCCATGACGTTGGTCATGGCCCAGGTGTCGATCGTGATCCCGACCTGACGCGGCTGCGGACCCGAGTAGTTCGACGACAGACCCCACAGGCCCCAGGCACCGTAGACCTCCGGCCAGTCGAAGACGTCGACGCGACTGAGCGACGTCCACTCGCGGAAGTCGACGAAGTCGTCGATGCCGTGGACGCCCTTGACGTAGCCCCCCTCGCCGAACGAGACGAGATCGGCCTCCTCCGGGGGCAACAGTCGCGCCTCCACGGTGCCGCCCTTCACGGAGCGTGCGCTGAAGACGCCGGGCGTGTCGGTCTCCGTGATCTCGCCGTGGATGAGTTCGGTCCGCGCTCCGCCGGGGGCGCTCGCCTTGAACTCGACGCGGCTGGGCGAGTTGGTCTCGAGCCACTCCACCACGCGCGCGAGCGGCTTGCTGTCCGGCGGGTAGAGCGTGAACTGCGAATCGCGCAGGCCGTCGAACACGCCCAGCGCGACGAAACCCGCGCACAGCACGGCCGTGACGAACTGGCCCCAGATCGAGGTGCCCAGGGCGTAGAGCAGTGCGCCCAGCGCCACGAGACCGCCGCTGGCGATCGCCACCTCGGAAGCGGACAGGTGCAGCGCGTCGAACAGGACGACGGCGAGGCCGCAACCGGCGCCGGATCCGAGCAGGTTCGCGGCGTAGACCTTGCCGGCCTCCGCGCGGTGCACGGTGAGGGTCGCGCTGACCGCCTTGCCGAGGAAGAAGAACGGCGCGAACAGCACCGCCATCACCACCAGGAGTCCGCCCTGGTTGCGGTCCTCGATCAGGTGCATCGCGTCGACGCGCGTGTGGAGGGCGATCCACAGGCCGACGACGATCAGGACCGCGGCGACGGCGGCCGGACGCCAGAGACGCCGAGCGCCGTTCTCGTCCAACCACTCCGGCCGGCGCGCCAGCCAGACCCCGCTCATCGCGAAGCCGAGCAGGGCGATCGAGATCACGAGGAACCCGAAGTGGTACCAGAGCACCACGCTGAAGACCTTCGTCAGCGCCACCTGGAGCATCAGGAGGCCGCAGGACGTGGCGAAGAGGGCTCCCATGCGGGAGGCGGGGACCGCGGGGCGCGCGTCGGACATCGGGATCGGGAGGGGCGTCGGGAGAGGGTCGGCGCGGACAGCAGCCTGCCCGTATGGTATCCCGCCGGGGAAGCCGAGCACCGACCCCGTACCGCCCGCGTGCCCCACCCTTCCGGGCCGGGGAGCCGATCTCCGCCCGCCGAACCGACCGAACCATGCCCAGGGCCACCACGATGCAGATCCTGACGAAGCGCACCTTCGGTGGCGCCGCGATCGTCATCGCCGCGACCCTTGGCGCCTGCGCCCTGTTCGGTCCGCGCAAGCCGCCCGTCTACGAACCGTTCACCACGCCATCGGGCGTGGTCGTGCAGGACCTGACGGTGCCGAAGGAGATGGCCGTGATCCAGCCGGGCCAGCCGGTGACCATGCACCTGGTCATCACGCTCGAGGACGGCACCCAGATCGAGAACACCGAGGAGAGTGGCCAGCCGCTCGAGTTCGTGCGCGGTCAGGAAGCGGCCCTGCCCCTGCCGCCCACGTTCATCACCGGCTTCTCGGAGGGCCTCGAGGGCCTGCGCGACCGCGGCCGCCGCGCGCTGCGCCTGCCCCCCGACGTGGCGTTCGGCGCGGGCGGCATCCCCGGGCAGGTTCCGCCCGACTCGACCCTCCTGATCACGATCGAGGTCCTGGGCGTCGGCGCGCCCGCGGAGTAGTCGCGGGTGCCTTCGCGGCGACGCGCGCGACGCGGGAACGACCACGACGACGGGAGCGACGACGGCTTCGACGGTGACGCGGACGGCGGCGATCGGGCCCCCGAGATCGACCTGCACGGCCTGCGTCCCGAGGAAGCGCTGCGACGACTCGCACTCGCCGTGCACTCCGCGCGCGTCCGCGGCAGCGACGCCCTCCTGGTGGTGACCGGCCGCGGCTGGGGCAACGAACGCAACGAGCCCGTGCTGCGGACGAAGGTCGAGCACTGGACGCGGACACAGGACGCTCGCGAGCGCGGCGTGCTGGGATTCGAACGCAGCCAGAAGGGCGGCGCGTTGCGTCTGCGACTGAAGGCGCGGCCCTCGGTGTGAGGCTCCGCGCGCGGTGTCGGCACGCGCTCCGCGTACCATCCGCGCCCATGACCTTCGACCTCGCCCGCGAACTCGACCTCGCCCCCCGCCTGTTCGACGGCGCCGTCGGCACGCAGTTGCTCGTCAGCGGCTTCGATCCGAAGCGCGACCTCTTGGGCGACAAGGGGCCGTTGGCTCTGAACCTGACGCGGCCCGAGCAGGTGCGCGCCGTCCACGAGAGCTACCTGGACGCGGGCTCGCACTGGATCACGACGAACACGTTCGCCGCCTCGCCCGCGGACCTCGTGCAGCAAGGACTGTCCGAGCGCGGCGATCGCCTGGTGGATGCAGCCGTGGCGGCCGCACGCGAAGCGGTGGACGCCTGGCGCGGAGACGTTCCGGACGCGCGCGTCCTCGGCTCGATCGGTCCCGGTTGGACGCCGGACGCGACCGCGGCGGGCGAACGCGCGGCCGACGCGCTCGAACTGGCGCGACGACTGGTCGGCGGCGGCGTCGACGGACTGTTGCTCGAGACGATCACGCGCCTCGACCACCTGCGCGTCGTGTACGCGAGCCTGCGCGAGCTGGCCGACCGCGAGGGTCTGGCCGTGATCGCGTCGGTGGCCTTCGGACCCGACGGACGTCTGGCCGACGGCGCGAGCGCAGCCGACGTGGCCGCCTGGGCGAGGAGCGTCGAGCCCGTCCTGTTGAGCACGAACTGCGGACGCGGACCGGACGACACGGAACGCGACCTCGCGGCCCTGCGCGAACACTGGAGCGGTCCGTTGGCCGCCAGCCCCACGGCCGGCCTGCCCGCGGGCGACGACCTCTCGACGTTCCCGGTCGACGCCGAGGCGTTCGCGGACCGCGTGGCCCCGTGGATCGAGCGCTTCGACCTGGTCGCACTCGGCGGCTGTTGCGGTACGTCGCCGCGGCACCTGGCGCGCGTCTCGGACGCCCTGGGTCTCGAACGCCACTGGGTCCTGCCGGACGAGGACGACGACGAGTTCGACGACGACGGCGGAGGTGAGGGGTGAACGCCGACGCGACCCCCACCCATGCGGACGCGCCCGCGGCCGAGCACGCGACGCCGGCCGCGACGGCCCCGAAGCCTCGCCCGCTCCTCGAGTGGATCGGTTGGCTCGGCATGGCGCTGTTGTTGGGCGCCTACGCCGCGCGGAGCTTCGAGTGGCTCGAGCCCCGCTCGCTCGAGTACGTCGGCATCAACGTGGTCGGAGCTCTGATGGTCGCCGTCATCTGCGCCGCGAAACGCGCCTGGCCGGCGTTCGCGCTGGAGATCGCGTGGGTGGTGCTGTCCGTCCCCGCCCTGTGGGGAGGTGCCGCGTGAACGCGACCGAAGCACAGCCGTCCACCGTTGACGCCGAAGCCGACCGCGAACCGGGACGGCACGTCGACGTGCTCGGTTGGATCGGCACCGTCACGGTCCTGCTCGCCCACGCGCTGGCCAACACCGACCGCATCGACGACACGGGCTGGATGTACCACGGACTCAACCTCGCCGGTTCGGCGGCGCTCGGCTACCTGTGCGTGCGACGCAAGGTCTGGCAGAGCGTCTGGCTCAACGCCGTGTGGGGCGTGGTCGCGATCGTGGCGCTCGTCGGCATCGCGACCCGCTGACGGATCACAGGCGCGGGACTCGCTCAGCCGTGCAGCACGTCGAGCGCCTGGGACGCGAGCCACTCGAGCAGCGCCTCGCGGTCGAGCGCGCCACTGACCCGCGAACGCACGCGGCCTCCCATGACCAGCGCGAGGCTCGGCACGGCGGACAGGCCGAGGGCGTCGAGCACCGCCGGCTCGCGATGGGCGTCCACGCGATAGACGAGCGCGCTGCCGCACAGCGTGCGGGCCAACTCGCGCAGGTCGCCGTCGAGCAGACGCTCCTTCGGAACCCCCTCACCGCAGACCTGCACGAGGATCGCGAGGTCGCTGTGCGCCAGGAGACGATCGAGTCGACTCGCGGCGACGGCCGCGATCGCGCCGGACATCAAGGCGCTCCGGCAGCGACCGCAGCGCGCGCGTTCCCCGACGCGACCGTCCGGCACGCGGTTCTCGGCGCCGCACAGGTTGCAGGGGACCGAGACGTGGACGGAGTCGATCGCGACGCCTGCGGCGTTCGAAGAGGTTCCACGGCCCCGGACGTCGGTCGGCGGTCGGTTCTCGGTGGTGCGTTCCACGACGGAGGCATGCTAGCGAGCCCGGCCGATCACCGTTCGTCAGGCGCGCATCAGGAGCGCGTGGAGCTGGCCGCGACCGCGCGTCCGATGCCGCGCAAGGCCCCTCTCGCAGGCGACTTGTGGCTCCGCGACGCCAGATCGGGCGGCGAGTCGCGGCGGATGGCCGCTGCCCCGAACGGGCTCGGGACGGACCGTCGATCGAGCGCGCGAACCCAGGCGCGGGAGGTCCGGCGAGCGCACGGACCTGCGACGGACCCATCAGCCAGCATCCTCTGACGATCCCTCTCGCACGCGAACACGATGTCCACGCCCAACGCCCCCACCCAGCCCCGTTCCACCACCGCGTACCGCATCGAGACGGAGCGGCTCGTCCTGCGGCCGTGGGAGTTCCGCGACGCGGACGCCATGCGCGTGGCCGTCGCCGACAGCGCCTCGCACCTGTTGCCGTGGTTGCCGTGGGCGCTGTTCGAGCCGCAGTCGGTCGACGACAAGTACGCGTTGATCCGCCGCTTCCGCGCGCAGTTCGACCTGGACGCCGACCACGTCTACGGCATCTTCGCGGACGACGGTCGCACGGTGATCGGTGGCACCGGTCTGCACAACCGCATCGGCCCCGGCGCGCGCGAGATCGGCTACTGGATCCACGTGGACCACGTGCGCCGCGGCTACGGGCGCGAGGCGACGGCGGCGCTGACGAAGGTCGGCTTCGAGGTGCAGGGGCTGCGCAAGATCGAGATCCGCGTACAGCCCGAGAACACGGCGAGCCTCGGCATCCCGATCGAGCTCGGCTACCGGGACACCGGGATCCTGCGCAGCGTGTGTCCGGGGCTCGACCCGTCGAGCTTCCACGACGCGCGCGTCTTCTCGTTGATGGCCACCGAGTACCCCGCGAGCCCGAGCGTGACCGCGAAGGTGCGCGCGCTCGACGGACTGGGTCGCGAACTGCTCGCGAGCTGCGAGTAGGAACGAGAACGGGTCGGCGCCGGTCGCGAACGACCGGCGCCGACCCGTTGCGGCGCTGCGAGCTGAGTCGCCCTCGCGCTCGGTTCAGGGCCGCAGCTCGAGCCGCACCGGGCAGCTGATCCAGGTCACGAGCGCGGGATCGGTGGGATCGATGACCACGACGACGTGGTGCAGCACGATCTCCTCGAAGCCGGCCAACTGGTTCACGTTGCCCTTGAAGGCGGTGGTCGCACGACCTTGGGCGTTGAGCGTCCCGAACGAGTTCTGGAGCGGGAACGTGTTGGGCGTGAACACCGTCTGTTGGGTGTAGGCGTCCCAGACGAGCGGCAGGGTCAGCGCACCGACCGGCAGGCCCGGCTCGGTGCCGGAAGCGCTGCCGACGACCCAGAACAGGTTGCCCGCGTTGGCCACACCGGCGTTCGTCCGCATGCGGATGAAGCCGCCGTCGGACACGTCGAACTCGGGCTCGTCGATCGTGAAGCTCGGCGTGTCGAACGCGATCGTGCGCTCCTCCATGAGGAACGGCTCGCTCTTGCCGGTGGACTCCCACAGGTCGTAGGCGATCTGACCGCGCGCATCGGTCGTGTTGCTGTCGCGCAGGAACTCGACCCACTCCTTCGCGGTCGTCTGGTAGTAGAGACGCACGCGTGCGGACGTCGCACCGGCGGGGATGGAGAAGGTCGTGTCGTCCCAGTACTGCCCGTCCGCGTAGGTCGCGCCGACCGGGTGCGCCTGGACCGCTTCGAAACCCGCGTTCGTGAAGCCGCGCGGAGGGATGCGGTTGTCCTTCTCGATGACGTTGGAGAGCATGTAGTGCTGTCCTTCGCCGGCCGGCGCACCGCTAGCCGCAGCGGCCGCCGCGTCGAGACCGAGCTCGATCTCGTAGACCTTCGTCGTGACCTCGTCGAGCGTGGCATTGACCAGGTCGTAGCCGCCGCGCTCGTCGACGACGTTGCAGTTCGCGTCCAGGTACTGGACGTTGAGCCAGATCCGGCGGCCCTCCACGAATCCGGTGGGCAGCTTGTGGCCCGAGTCGTTCCACACGCGCACGGCGAGATCGCCGTTGGTGTCCACTTCGACGTCCATCTCCGCCGCGTCGCGCAGCATCCGACCGGTGCGCTCCTTGGCTCCGGCGACCGCAGCGGGCGTCAGATCGGAGTTCGCGGACGTCGGGTAGAGACGCTTCGCGGGATCGGTCTCGGCGTCCAGCGCGAGCACCGCGTCGAGGACCCACGTGTTCGCTCCGTGCAGGTGGTGCAGGGGCATGTCGGGGCGCTGGACCGGAGAGAAGCCCGGCGCGCACGCGATGTCGTTCGCGTCCGGCATGTGGCAGTCCTGGCAGGAGGCCACGTTCTGCTTCTCGCCGCCGAACTTGCCGTTCAGGTTGATCGGGCCCTGGGCGAACGCGCTCTCGGCCCACTCCGAGTACGTGCGCTGCTGCGGGAACTGGTCCTGCTTGGACGCGGTGCTGGGCTGGCCGAGCGCGTTCAAGACGTAGGTGTCCGTCGGGCTCGGCGTCGGTCCACCGACGCGCGTGTAGAGCGCGTTCGAGTTGTCGTGGCACGTGGCGCAGAGCAGCGACTCGCGGTGGTACGGCGACTCGGCGACCGGGTGCCAGTTGAAGAACTGACCGAGGTCGAAGGGCCCGCGGCGCACGTCGTCGGGGTCGACGATGTAGTAGCCGTTGTGCGCGTCGGTCGGCAGGTTGCCGGCGCCGCTGAGAGCCGCGAGGATCGCGGTGTCGGAAGCCGGGTTGGCCGGACTCGCGACCGGGTCGACCATCCGGTGGCAGACGTTGCAGGTCACGCCGTCGAAGTCCTCGTCCGTCAGCAGGCTGCCGTCCGTTCCACCCGGCGCCGTGACGTTGCCCTCGAGGAAACCACCGGGCGTGTGGCAGCGCAGGCAGCTCGCGCCGACACCGGGAACCTCCTGCTCCGAGACCGTCAAGCAGGCCCAGAACATCGGGTCACGCGCGGACTGCGCCATCAGGCTCGCGTTCCACAGCGAGTAGGGCTCGACGTCCTCGTCGTAGTTGCCGTGGCAGAACTTGCAGCCCGTCGACGGCACGATCGAGAGGTTCAGGCTGCCGGGCTGGGTGCCGGGCCCGGCGAAGTCCGCCGCCGTCGTCAGGTAGCCGATGGGCATCGGCGCGGGAGCCGAGAACGAAGTGGCGACGGTGGCCACGGCGGCGAAGAAGGCGGCGACGGCCGCGAACGGACGAGTCATGGGACGTGACGGGCTGGGGCCCGGATGCGGACCGCGGACCTGGGGAGAGTCGCGGCCGAGGAAGAGATCGCCGAGAGGGTGTCGCGAACGGTGATCGCAGAGGCGGACCGAAATGTACCCCCTCAGGCGAGTGCGCCTACCTCGGTCGACTCCCCCCGCGTTGGAGAAGCCGGCGAGCGGATCGACGAGACGGGCTGCGCGCGCGTACTCGAGCGGGCACAATCGACGCCGCCATCCGTGGACGCTGTCGCGCTGCGCGAAGCTCCGCCGAGGTTCGCCACGGCACGCAACCTCTTCGCGTCGCGGCTCTTGCACCATGACACCTCCCCCCCAGCAGGACCCCGGACAGGACCGGAGCACGCCCGACGACCGCGCCTCGGCCGACTCGGGCACCGCCGGCGACCACGTCGGTGTCGGGGGTGAGCCCGCAATCCTCGAGCGCTATCTCGACCTCCTGCGCTCGGGAGACCGGCGCGCGGCGGAGCACCACATCGAGAGCCACGCCGGCCAGCGCGAGAGTCTGATCGCGGTGCGCACGGCCTGGGAACGCCTCTCGCCCCTGCTCGACCGCCTCGATCGCGTCGGCCTGGCGGAGCGCCTGCGGACCCGGTTCGGCGACGCGGTCGACCCGGGCATCTCGCTCTCCGGCGACCCGCGCGGCAAGCGTCCTTCGGGCGGGCCCACCGGCGAGTACCGCGCGCGCTTCGGACGCGACGGACTGGCCGAGCGGCGCTACGCGAAGCCCCACGAGATCGCGCGGGGAGGCATGGGATCGATCCGCCGCGTGTGGGACAACGACCTGCGCCGCGAGCTCGTCATGAAGGCGATGCTCCTGCCGCGCGACCGCAGCGAAGGCGTCGACACGCGCCCGCCGGACTCGCGCCTGTTGAGCCGCTTCCTCGAGGAGGCGCAGGTCACGAGCCAACTCGACCACCCCGGCATCCTCCCCGTCCACGACATCGGCGTCGACGCGGACGGTCGACTGTTCTTCACGATGCCGCTCGTGAAGGGCGAGGAACTCGGGCGCGTCATCGCGCGCGCTCGCGGCGAACACCCGCAGCCCCAGCACGGCTCACAGCGCACGGCCGACGGCGACCAACAGTGGGACCGCACGCGTGTTCTCGGTGCGATCCTCAAGGCGATGGAAGCGGTGGCCTTCGCGCACTCGCGCAACGTCGTGCACCGCGACATCAAGCCCGAGAACATCATGGTCGGCCGTTTCGGTGAGACCTACGTGATGGACTGGGGACTCGCGCGCGTCCTCGAAGAGAGTCAGAAGGCCGAACGTCGCCCGGCCAACACGTTCGCCGCGCTCGACGAACTGCGTTCGCGCACGGCCAGTGCGCCGGCGGCGGCCGAACCGAGCATCCAGACCGATCGTACGCTCGAGGTCGATCCGGAGGGCGCGAACGCCACGCTCGACGGCGACATCATCGGCACGCCGGGCTACATGGCGCCCGAACAGGCCCGCGGTGAACGCGAGCGCGTGGGTCCGCTGGCGGACGTCTACTCGTTCGGGACGATCCTCTACCAGCTGCTGACCGGCTACCGCCCGTACGACGACCCGCTCTCGCGCAAGAGCGGACTGGGTCTGCTCGAACGCGTGCTCGAGACCGAACCGACGCCGATCCGCAAGCTGCAGAAGGACGTGCCGGACGAGCTGGTGGCGATCTGCGAGCAGGCGATGCAGGCCGATCCCGCCGACCGCTATCCCTCGCTGCTCGACATGCTCGAGGACCTGCGCGCCTACCTCGAGGGTCGCGTCGTCAAGGCCTACGACACGAGTCTGCGCGCGGAGGTCACCAAGTGGATCCGGCGCAACCTGCTCGCAGCCACGATCCTCTTCGTGTCGCTGGTGCTCGGCGCCACGGGCACGGGTCTGTTCATCTGGCAGCTCAAGGGCAGTCTGGCGGCCAGGGAAGCGGCGCTGGACGAAGCGCGCTCCGCGAGCGAGAAGGAGGCCCGCAGCACCGTGGAGGCCCGCGAGGCCGAGCGCGTGGCGCGCGATGCCGAAGCGGTCGCCCAGGCGGCACTCGCGGAAGCCGAACGCACGGCCGCCGAGCTGCTCGTCGAGAGCGCGGCCGCGCGCGAAGGACGACGTCAGGCGCTGCTGCAGAGCTACGCGGCGAACCTCTCGGCGGTCCAGGCCAGCATCGCCGACAACGACCTCTCGGAGGCGCGTCGCCGGCTGGCCATGTGCCCCGAAGACCTGCGTGGCTGGGAGTACGACCACCTCTTCCAACGCGTCGACATGAGTCTGCGCGTGTACGAGGATCCCACCGTGCACCGCGACGGCGTGCGCGACGTGGACGTGTCGAGCGACGGGCAGATGGCCTCCGTCGGGCGCGACGGGCTGCACACGTGGGACGCCGACTCGGGCGACGCGCTCGAGCACTGGTCGATCCGCGACGCGACGTTCTGCGCCTTCGCCCCGGACGGGTCGTCGATCGTCGTCCTCGACGCCTCGGGACGCGTGCTGCGCGTGCGTCCCGGACGCTCGGACTTCGAGGTCGTGCTCGCCGGCGACGGACAGTTCGAGCCCGAATCCGTGGCGGCGTTGTCGCCCGACGGCCGCACGCTGGCGATCGGTCGGGCCGGAGCGGACGGACCGGTCGTCGAGTTCGTGGACCTGCGCCGTGGAACGTTGTCCACGGTCGCGCTCGGGGCCGACCTCGAGTCGACGACGGCGCTGGCCTGGCACCCGAACGGGGTCGACCTCGGACTGGGTGTGCGCGGCGCGACGAACACCTTCGCGTTCCAGGTGCTGGACTCGAGCACGGGTCGGATCGCGACCACGGGCGAAGCGATCATGAACGGCCAGGTCACGGGCATCTGCTTCGATCCCCTGGGGCGCTACGTCTCGGTCTGCACCGCGGCGGGCGAGCTGTTGGTCCAGGAGACCGCCCCGAACACGATCCAGCTCTACCAGGCTTCGAGCGAGCGTGTGCTCGTCAGCACCGCGTTCGGCTCCGACTCCGACCTCGTCTACGTCGGGACGTCGAACGGCGCGGTCGAGGTCTGGGAACTCGAGACCGGCGAGCGCCGACTCGAACTGCGCGGACACGACGGACCGTCGTCCGCGCTCGACTTCGACGCGCTGCGCGGCCAGATGGTCAGCGGCTCGCGCGACGGCACGTTGCGTTCGTGGCCACTCGCTTCGGGCGACGTGGTGCAGGCTCTCGACGTCAGTCTGGATCGCCGCTCCCGGTCGCTGATGTTCGTCGGCGACGGCCAGCAGCTGGTCGTCGGTGCGCGGGAAGGCGGCGAGACCTGGGACTCGGCGAGCCTGCGCCTGGCCACGCGCTTCGAGGTCGGCGAGGGCCGCGAGATCGCCGGCCTGCACGCCCTGCCGGCGGGCAACCACGTGGTCGGCGTCGTCCGCACGAACGAGGGCGCGGACCTCGGTCGCGGCAGCGAACCGTGGTCCACGCGTTGGTCGATCGAGGTCTGGTCGACCGCCACCGGAGGTCCACCGCTGCGCCGACTGACGGGCTCGTCGGGCGACCCGCGTGCCAGCGCGCTCTCGAGCCTCGGTGACCTGGCCGTCGCCTTCGATCCCAACGGCTCGGGCGAGACGCGCGTGTTCGTGTACGCGCTCGGCAGTTCACCGGGCAGCAGCACGTCCGCCTCCCTGGGACCGCCGCGCGCGCTCGAAGGCCTTGATCGACCGGTCGTCGGGTTGGCCTACGAGCCGAGCGGGCGCCACCTGGCCTGCGGTCACGTCGACGGTTCGATCTCGATCTGGAAGGCCCGCGACATGGTGCTGCTGCGCGTCCTCACGCCGCCGGACGTGGCGTTCGCTCGCGTGCGCCAGGAACTGGCGCGCTCGTTCGCGCGCTCGACGGCGGCGCGGATCAGCGGCGTGGTGGCCGACGCCACGCGCCCCACCGTGACCGACGAGGGGCGGCGCGCCGCCACCAGCGTCGCGTTCGAGCCCGGGGGACAGTTGCTCGCCAGCGGCGGCCCCGACGGAGTCGTGCGCCTGTGGGACGTCGAGACGGGTCGCCTGGTGCGCGAACTCGAAGGACATGACGGCGCGATCACCGCTCTCGCGAGCCACCCGAGTCCCACGCGCACGGAACTCGGGGCCGCGGACGGTCGTTTCGTCTCGGGCTCCGACGACGGCAGCCTGCGCATCTGGAGCAGCCAGCTCGACCAGAGCCTGCTCGTGCTGCGCGGCCACTCGGGAAGCGTGGTCGACACGTGCTTCGACCCGGCCGGTCGGCGCCTGGCATCGCTCGACACGAACGGCGAACTGCGCCTGTTCGAGACCGAACCCCAGCTGCAACGCTACGCCTCGCGCCGTGACGTCGACCGCGACACCGAGTCCGCGATCCCGCTGCTCGTGGACCTGCTCGACGGACTCGCGCGACAAGGGACGAACCTCACGGACCTGCTGTCCGGCGCGTCCCCGATGCAGATGGCGGGACGCAGTGCGGCCAAGTTCCTCGGTTCGCGTCCGGCCCCGCTGCACGACGAGGCCTGGTCCGTCGTGCAGAGTTCCGATCGCAGCGAGCGCGAGTACGAACAGGCCCTGGCCTACGCGCGCGTCGCGGTCCTGCTGCTCCCGGAGAACCCGATCTACCAGCGCACGTTCGGTATCGCGCTCTACCGCAACGGCGCGATCGACGAAGCCATCGAGGTGATCGAGTCGTCGTCGCGCCAGCACGTCGGCGGGCCGCGACCGGAAGAGCTGGCGTTGCTCGGCCTCTGCGCCGTGGCCCGCGGCGAGCTGCGCGGCGCCTCGCAGTACCTCGACCAGGTCGAAGCCCTCGTCCGGCTGCCGCTGTGGTCGAACGACGCGGTCTGCCGCCGCTTCCGCGACGAGCTGCGGAAGGAACTCGAACGCTGACGGCGTCGGACCGGCGCGCCCTGGAACGGCAGCGGAGCGTCCGGCGCACTGGCACCGGACGCTCCGCGCATGACCGCGAACGGTCGCGTGGCGCTCAGCCGAGCTTGGCGAGCACGTCGTGGATCGGCCCCCAGTTGCGCTCGTCACCGGTCGACTCCTGGACGTCGCTGAACGCGACCTTTCCGGTCTTGTCGACGACGACGGTCGCGCGGTGGCTGATGAACTTCGCCGGGTGGACCAGGTCGTACTGGGCCGTGACGTCCAGCTTCGGGTCGGCGAGCAGATCGTGGCGAATGCCCTTCGAGGCCTTCCACGCCTTGTGCGACCAGGTCGAGTCGCGGCTGATGCCCACGACGACCGTGTCACCGCCGGGGAGCGGCTCGGCCGAGATCTTGCAGTTCTCGCCTTCGCACGTCGGGCTCCAGTCCAGCGGGTACCACAGGAGCACGACGTTCTTGCCCTTGTGGTCGGAGAGCTTCCAGTCCTGCTCGTCCTGGGTCTTCAGCGTGAAATCGGGGGCTTGGGTGCCGACGGAGATGGCCATGGGTGGTTCGTGTCGCTGGGATCGGTCGTCGGTGCCCGGGCGGAGCGCCGACGAGGGGTGAATGTGGGGACGCGGGGCGCCGCCGATCGACCGAAGGGGCCGACCGGCGGCGGCTCCGCCTATCATGGCCGAGCGATGCGTCCGTTTCCGCAGTGGTTCCTCCTTCTCGGCCTGCTCCTCGCGGCGGCAGCTCCTCCCGCGGCCGCACAGGACCTCGAACTCGTCCCCCAGAGGACGCGCTGGCGCTTGTCGCTCGAGCACGCGGACCCCCAGGGCACGGACGAACTCGGCCTCCTCGGTCTGCACTACGACGTCTTCGATCCGCTCTCACGCTTTCCCGACGCCTACCTCGGACTCGGGGCCTACGCCGGCGTCTGGGGCGATCGCGGCGGCTACCTCGCGCTCGGGGTCGAGGGCGGTTGGCGACTCCCGCTCAAGAACGACTGGGCCTTCGAGACCGCGCTGTTCGTGGGCGGCGGTGGCTCGGACTTCGGCGACGACGGGAACGGGCTCGTGCTGCGGCCGCACGTGGCCCTCGAAGCGCCGCTCAACCGCGCCTGGGCCTGGCGGATGGAAGTGGCCTACGCCGCGAGCCCCGGTGGCGACCTCGACGGACTCCAACTGGCGCTCGGCTTCAGCGGGACGCGCCAGTTCCTCACCAGCGACTACTCGGCGTTCGAGCTCGATCCGCTCGCGCCGTCCGAACTGAACCGCGAACCGCTGCGACTCGAGCCGTCGCTGCTCTACTTCGACCCGAGTTCCGGCACGCGCCGCTCGTTCGGCCAGTCCAACAGCTTCACGATGCTCGGCGTGCGCACGCACCACGCGCTGGGTCGCAACATCTACCTGCCCATCGAGTACGCCGCGGCCGTCGGCGGCGACGCGGGCGGCTACCGCCAGGTGATGTTCGGCATCGGCGAGTGGGGCCCGCGCTTCACCCCGCACGTGTGGGGCGTCAAGGAAGTCCTCGTCGGAGCCGGCGGCGGCGGCGGGTACGACACGGGCGGCGGCGCGCTGGTCCAGATCAACGCCGGCCTCGAGTTCCCGCTGAAGAACGACTGGAGCGCGAGCATCAAGGGCGGCTACCTGACGGCGATCGACGGCAACTTCGACGGCTGGACGCTCCAGGCTGCCGCGAGCTGGTCGCCGAGCTTCTACTCGACGTCGCGCGACTTCGACCTCGAACGCTTCTACGACGAGGGCCTGTCCGAGGACGACGCGATGCTCGACGAGTACATCGTCTCGCTGCGCCACAAGTCGATCTCGATCGCGGGCGACGTGCGGGACGCGAACGGCAATCAGCTGGACGACGGCCTCCAGTTGATCGGCCTGGGCCTCCAGCGGCAGATCGTCGAGGACCTCGACGTCGAGATCAACACGTTCACGGCCTGGGACGGCGACGTGGGCGGCTACCACGAACTCGGACTCGGCCTGCGCTATCGACTCGACGTGCTGCAGCCCTGGCAGTCGACCGGCCAGTTCTACCTGAAGTACCAACTGGGCAGTGCGGGCGGCGGCGTCGACAACCGTTCGGGACTGTTCCACGAAGTCGGAGCCGGCTGGCGCTTCACGCCGTCGGAGGGCCTGTGGGTCGCGGCCGAGATGGCCCGCATCGAGTCGGATCGCGGCAGCTTCGGCGGTGACGTCATCGGCCTGCACTTCGAATGGGCCTTCAGTCGGCCGCGCGTCACGCGCTGACGGCCACGACCGCTCGACGGGACGTCCACACGCCACCATGGATCAAGAGCTGTACGCACGCATCGGCGAGGACGGCTTCGAGCGCCTCGTCGCCGGCTTCTACACGCGCGTGCGCGCGGACGACCTGCTGGCGCCGCTCTATCCCGACGACGACTGGGAGGGCGCGGAGCAGCGACTGCGCGACTTCCTCGTCGGTCGCTTCGGCGGGCCCCAGCGCTACGTCGAGGCGCGCGGGCACCCGCGGCTGCGGATGCGACACGCGCCCTATCCCGTCGATCGCGCGCACCGCGACCGCTGGGTCGAACTCATGCGCGCGAGCCTCGACGAGGCCGACCTCCCAGGGCCCGAGTCGGAGTTCCTGGCCGCGTTCTTCGACCAGGTCGCGACGTTCCTCCTCAATCGGGCCGACTGACGGGCGCGCGCGGGCTCGACCGGCCACCGGCGCGTCGCAGCAACCACTCGAACGGGCCCGTGGCGAAGAACGTGCGGTAGGCGTGGCTCGCCGCGGCGGCCAGAACGCAGAACCCGGCCCACCAGGCCACGGTCTCGGGCAGCGTCAGGTCGGCACCCGTCTCGTGGAAGGCGCCGATCCCGACCACGACGTGCGCGACGTAGAGCGTCAGCGCGAGCTGCCCCGTGTGCGCGAGTGGCCGCAGGACCCGGTGCGGCAGCGCGTCGCGTTCGTCGACGAGGTACAGGCAGCCGAGCAGGACGGCGGTCGCGGTGGCTCCGGCGGCGAACATGTATCCCGGGACCGGCGGGATCGACGCCGTGCCGACGAGCGCTGCGAGGTCGTCGTCCCCCGCCGCCGCCGCGATCAGTCCGCGGGACACGAGTTCGACGACGACCGCGACGGCCGCGCCGACGACGATCGGGCGTGGGCCTCGCAGCGCTCCCGAGCGGTAGCGACGCGCGAGCCACATCCCCCACAACAGGAACGCGCTCCAGGGCAGAACCGGGTGGAAGCCGTTGAGGAACAGGTTCCGCAGACTGCCCTCGAGGGTCCACAGCCCCGCGTACTCGAGCGTTTCGAAGTTCCAGCCGCGGTCGTAGACCGGAAGGCCGAACACGAGGAACCCGACGACGACGATCGTCGCGCCGATCCACAGCCCGCGCGCGCTCCGTCCGAGCGCCACTGCTCCGACGACGAAGTACAGCGCGTAGAAGTGAAGGATGTCGGCCGGCCAGAGCGGCAGGAAGGCGTAGCCGATCGCGGCCAGGAACAGCGCGCGCCGCAGTACGACGACGCGCGTGCGGCGGAGATCGCCCTGGGCCGTGGCCATCAGCTGGATGCCGAAGCCCGCAAGGATCACGAAGAGCGCGCTGGCGCGGCCCTGGACGAGGCTCGTGAGCGCGGCCAACCAGCTCGGCTCGGCGCTCTTCGTCAGGGAGAGCTCGAAGTTGACGAGCACCATTCCCGCGATCGCCAGGGCCCGCGCCACGTCGAGGCCGATCGCGCGCCCGTTCGCGGGAGCCGGCGCCGGACGCACTGCGGGCGACCTGCGTTCGTGGTCGCTGCACGCCGTCTCACCGGGAGTGGTGGAACGGGTCGAGGGTGTGTCTGAACTCATCGCCGCACGGCTCTCAACGCCCCGCGATCCGCGCCACCACACTCGACGTGGCGCGCGCGACCGCGTCCCAGGTCGAGCGCTCGGCCAACGCGCGACGGGCGGCGCGGGCGGACGGATCGTCGGCCGTCGCGAGCGCGCGTTCGACCGCGGCCGCGAGCGCTTCACCGCGCTTGCGGTCGCGCACGTCGGCATCGAGGTACTCGACCCGGTCGCCGAGACACTCGCGCATCTCGGGCACGTCGCTGACGACGGCGGGGACGCCGAACGACAGGGCTTCGAGCGGTGTGACGGCCGTGGCCTCGCCCTGCCCGACGTGGACGAGCGCCGCCGCAGCGCTCACGATCCGCGGCAGGTCGCTCTCGACCGGTACGGTGATCCACTCCACGTGGCTGCGGGCCGAGGAGAAGCCGAGGCGCCGCTCGAACGTCCCCGCCCCCGTTCCGGGCCGCCCGACCAACAGCAGGCGTTCGACCGCGCCGGATTCGCGCAGGCGTTCGAAAGCCTCGAGCAGCGCGGTCGGCCAGCGGCGATCCTCGACGGCGCCGAGCGCGAGCAGCGTGCGCGGGGACGTGGGCACGTCCAGGACTTCCGCGTCCCGACGCCAGTGGTCGGCGCCGACCGGCGTGACGTGGACGCGGTCGCGCGCGACGCCGAACTGCTCGACGAGCCGCTCGGCCGCTGCGCGCGCGAACACGATCAAGTGGTCGTTCGCGGCCAGCTCGCTCGCGAAGCGGATGCGGGCCGATTCGTCGTTCGGACCCGGCCACTGCGACACCGGCCACAGACTCGCGGCGCGGCGACACGCGGGCGCCGCCGGTCGCGAACGCAGGAACACGTCGCAGCCGCCGAGCAGGCGCTCGACGCCGAGCACGCGCGCGAAGCCGTCGGTCGCGCGCCGCGGCAGTGCCCAGCGAACGTGGCGCTCGACGGAACGCCGCACGTCGGGCCCGTCGAGTCCGAGCATGGCGTCCGGCAGTCGCGGCGCTCGACCGCCCGCTTCGAAGAGCTTCAGGGAGCCGAGCTCGTCGTCGCACCGCAGCCAGGCGCGCACGAGTTCGCGGCCGTAGCGACCGATGCCCGGGGCGTGCGTGGCGGCCGCGAAGTAGTCGAGGCCGAGGACCGCGCGCTCAGGCATCGGGTTCGGTCCGCGCCGCCTTCGCCACGTCGGCCAGACTCCGCGACTCACCGCCGGCGCGAACCGCGTTCAGGTACGCCTCGCGCAGACGGGAATCGAGCTCGTCCTTCGACCCGTTCGGCAGGCCGGCCTCGGCGTCGCCGCGCAGCATCTGCAGGGCCTCGTGCACGGAGACGTCCTCGGCCGGGCGCGCCAGGGCGAAGGCCGAGTCCTCGCCGGTGCGCGAGCGCAACAGGAGTCCGGCGCGTTCGAGTCGCACGAGCCCCGACTCGAGTTCCGACTCGGGCACCCCGAGATCGTCGACGAGGAACTCGAGCGTCGGCGGCGCCTTGCCGACCTGGAACGCACCGACGATCCGACCGACGGCGCGCAGGATGTTCAGCTCGAACCAGGCGCGGTTGCCCGTCTCGGCCAGGGCCTGGCGGCGATAGGCGCGCGCGTGCTGGTCGGCGTACCCGACCTCCGCGCCGGCGAGGACGACGAGCCACGAGAACCACAGCCACAGGAGGAAGATCGGGAAGGCCGCGAAACTGGCGTAGAGCGCGTTGTAACTGGCCATTCCGACCTGCGACTTCACGTACAGCTCGAGCATCACCGTCCACAACAACGCCGCGGCCAGTCCGCCGAAGAGGGCCGACCGCAGCTTCACGCGCGTGTTCGGCATCAGGATGTAGATCAGCGTGAACACGACCCACATGCTGAGGAGCGGCAGGACGAGGTCGAACCAGACCACCAGGTGCGCGAGCCCGAGATCGTCGCGCAGATAGACCATCGCCGCGCTGTCGGTCGTGCTGAGTGCGGCGCCCGACGTCAGCGCGAGACCCGCGAGCATCGGCGTGACGATCACGATCGCCAGGTAGTCGGTCACCTTGCGGATGAAGCGGCGCGGTCGGTCGACGCTCCAGATCAGGTTCAGCGCCGCCTCGACGCCACCGAGCAGACGAATCACGGCGTACACGACGACCAGGAATCCGAGTGCGCCGAGCCGCTTCACGTCCGTCTTCTCGACGAACTCGAGCACCTTCTCGATCGCGACGCGCAGCTGCTGCTCGCTCTCCTCCACGACCACCGCCGCTTCGGCCGCGTTGTCCTCGAGCTTGGGCTGCGCACCGGGGGAAGGCTCGACCTCCTGGTCGGTGGGCCCGTCGGCGCCAGCGGGGACCTCGGTGTCGCGCGCCGGATCCTGCGAGTCGACATCGGCCGGCGCACCGTCCTCGAGGCCTCCGTCGACCGCTTCGTCCTGGTTCTCGGCTCCGCTCGCCGCCACTCCCGTTCCGCCGTCGGACTCCACCGCCCGCGGAGCCTTCGCGCTCTCGGCGACGAACATCTCCGAGAGGAACGGATCGACCACCTGGGTCCGCACCTGTTCGTAGGCGCCGAGGCTCTTCGCCACGGAGAACACGAACGCGAGCGACGGCACGAGCGAGAGCACCGTGATGAACGTCAGGGCCGAGGCACGGATCGGCAGCTGGTGCGCGATGCCGCGTTCGACCGCCATCGACAGACAGCGCAGGACGTGCAGCGGCCAGGCGCGCCAGAAGGGTTCGTCCGCCAGATCGCTGCGCCACAGTTCGCGGCGGAAGTAGGCGTCGGCGCGTTCGAGGAGGGAGCTCACGGGCGTGCGGGGGAAGGTCGGCGCGGTCGAGGAGACGGCGGGGCGTGGCGAGCGGCCGCGCGCTCGCGCGGGTCGGACGTCAACGGGGCGCCGCGCTGGCGACCGGCTCGCCCGAGTGTACGCGCGGAGCGAAGTCGAGCTCGGCCAGGATCCGCGCCTCGTTCGCGACGATCTCGCCCAGGCGCCCGTACGTCGCGAGCTCGCCGAAACGCCGTCGCGCCAGCTCGGGGAAGAGCGTCATGTGTCCGCGCTCGGACGGACCGAGCTCGGCGAACAGGTCGCGGACGCTGGGCTCGTCGGCCACTTCGGCCAACAGGCAGAAGCGCTCGTAGCTGCGCGCTTCGATGACCGCCGCGACCAGCAGATGGTCGAGCAACGAGGGCCCGTTGCCGCGCGTGGCCCGCGCCGTTCGACCGAGCCGCTCGGCGTAGGGATTGGCCGTGCGTTCGGTGAGTCGGCCACCCAGTCCGCTCAAGGTGCGAACCACCTGACGGAAGTGCGTGAGTTCCTCGCAGGCGAGGGCCGCCATGCGGTCACCCAGTTCGTGGTCGTCCGGGTGCCGGTGGATCAGTCCCTGGGCCGAGGCCGCCGCACCGAGCTCGCAGTAGGCGTGGTCGACGAGCAGCGCCACCGGATCGGCGAGCACGCCGCGGGCCCATTCCACGCTGGTGCGTCGCTCGAGTTCGATCATCGCTGGTGGGCGCCGACCGCGCTCAGGCCTCGGTGTCCGAATCGGTCGACGCGTCCTTCTGCGCGTTGCCGCCGGGAACCCACAGAACGTCCGCGCGCCCACCGTCGTTGGCGGCGCGCGCCATGACGAACAGGAGGTCGCTGAGGCGGTTGAGGTACGTGATCACGTTCGGGTTCACGGGATCCGCTTCGTCCGGATCCGCGGAGAGCTCCGTCACCAGGCGCTCGGCGCGGCGCGCGACCGTGCGGCCCAGGTGCAGCCAGGCCGCGAGCTTGTCACCGCCCGGCAGCACGAACGACTCGAGCGGCTCGAGGTCCGCGTTGATGCGATCGATGTGGCGCTCGAGCCGCGTGACGTAGTCGGCGGGCACGCGCAGCTTCTCCCCCATCTCACCGGGCACGCACAGGTCCGAGCCCAGGTCGAACAGGTCGTTCTGCAGCTCGATCACGAGGTCGCCGAAGCGGTTCTCCTCGTCGTGGGCACGCGCCAGCCCGAGGGCCGACGAGGCCTCGTCGATCGTCCCGTAGGCCGCGACGCGCAGGCTGTGCTTCTTGACGCGCCGACCGTCGCCGAGACCTGTCTCGCCGTCGTCGCCGCTGCGGGTGTAGATGCGATTGAGTCGAACTCCCATGACGCGAGCAGTATCGCATCGCGCCGGGGACTGGAGGACCGCTATCCTCCGGGAGTGCTCGAACTCGCAGGAATACGTGTGGACGCGCGTTCGATCGGGGGCCTCGAGACCGCGATCGACCTTCCGGACTGGAAGGTCTGTTTCGACGTGGGACGCTCGCCGCGGGAGCTCCTGCGGCGCGAGACGATCCTGTTCACCCACGCGCACATGGACCATCTGGGCGGGATCGCCTACCACTGCGCCACCCGGGCGCTGATGGGCATGGGGCCGCCGACGTACGTGGTGCCGCCGTCGGCCGTCGCGCCGCTCCAGCAGCTGTTCGCGGCCTGGCGCCTCCTCGACCGTTCGGAGCTCGCGCACCACCTCCTGCCGCTCGCGCCGGGCGAACGCTACGAACATCGCAAGGACGTCCATCTCGAGGCGTTCGAGGTGCCGCACACGGTTCCGGCCCAGGGCTACGTCCTGTGGAAGCGCACGACGCGACTCGACGAACGCTTCCGGGACCTGCCGCAGCCCGAGCTGGTGCGGCTCGCGCGCGAAGGCACCCAGCTCGACCGCACGGACGAGACACCCGAAGTGGCGTTCTGCGGCGACACGCGCATCCAGGGACTCGACGGACATCCGGCGGTGCGACGCGCGCGCCTCTTGATCCTCGAGTGCACGTTCCTCGACGAGCGCGCGAACGCCGAGGAAGCCGGCAAGCGCGGCCACGTGCACCTCGACCAGATCGTCGAGCGCGCGGACTGGTTCGAGAACGAAGCGATCCTGTTGACCCATTTCAGCGCGCGCTACTCACGCGACCAGATCGAGCGCCTGCTCGACGAACGCCTGCCCGCGTCCCTGCGCGCACGCACGACGGCGCTGCTCTCCGACTGAGGCGCGGGTCGTCGCGGCGCTCGGGACGTTGCACCGCGCGGCGACCGGCCCGGGGCCCGCGAGCGATCGGGCACCCGCCCACACGAACCGGCTCCGACAGGTCGCGGCTCGCTCCGACCAAGGGCAGAACCTAGGCTGGGCGCCCGTACGCCGCTCCGTTCCCGGCCCCATCCAACCCGATCCACCCGACAGGACAGCTCGCTCGCCATGAACAGCAACCCCTACGAAGCTCCCCAGGCCCAAACCCTCGAGACCCAGGCCCCCATGAGTGGAAGTGGCCGGTTCTCGATCCGCACCAGCCTGAGCGAGGCCTGGGAGGTCGCCACGTCGAACGCGCTCCTGCTGATCGGCTCGATGATCGTGTTCATCCTGCTGAGCTTCCTCTCGGCCATCACGATCATCGGCTACTTCCTGATCCTGCCCGTTCTCAGCTGGGGCGCGATCAGGCTCGGCTTCCAGATCTACGACGGACGCGGCGACTTCAACACGCTGTTCTCGGGCTTCAGGGAGTACGGCAAGGCGCTCGGACGCATGCTCCTCCTGGGCATCCTGCTGTTCCTGATCAGCCTCCCCGGCAGCATCGTCTCGATCTACGCGGACCTTCAGGGCGGCGACGACGTGAGCCTCTCCCTCATCGGATTCGCGATCTCGCTCGCCTACTCCGTGGTCATGGTCCGCCTGTACTTCGCGCCGTACTTCGCCGTCGAAGGCGATCGCAACGCCGTCGGTGCGCTGCAAGCCGCGTGGAGCAGTACCAGCGGACTGTGGCTGCGAGTGATCGGACTCACGATCCTCTCGGCGCTCGTCGCCATGTCCGGCGTCATCCTGCTCGGCGTCGGCATGCTCTTCACCGTGCCGCTCTCCTACCTGATGATGATCTCCGCCTACCGCCAGATGGTCGGACGCGGAACCGAGTCGGCCTGACCGGAGCGGCCTACCAGCCGAAGCGCAGGCGCGCCGCGTCCTTCGGCGGCGTGGGGACGTGGAGCATCAGCTCCTGCCCCACGCCCAGGCCGGACACGTCGATCGGATCGACGCGCAACACGTTCCCGGTGTCGTCGCGCCACTCGAGGTGCGCGCGGCCGCGAGCGGCGCCGAGCCATTCGAGCCAGGCTCCGGCGTCGTCGAGCGGCGGCGCCACCTGCGGCGCGGCCGTCCGGCGCTCGAGCACGGCGTACCAGGTTCCGTGCGCGCCGACCTCGCGGTCGAGGCGGACGATCTCGACGCCGCCCGGCGCGCTCGTCAATTCGATCGCTGCGGGATCGAGCGTGCGCAGTTCGCCCCACCCGAGCGGCGAGAGCGTCGGACCGAAGGTGAGGAAGAGGGCCGACGCCAGGACGAGCGTGACCCAGAAGGCCCAGTGCCGCGCGGCGCGCGACAGGTCGGGGCGGGGCGCCGGTGCGGTCACGGCGACCGTGCGGTCCTCGACCACTTCGAGCACGCCGGGACTGCGCAGGG
The DNA here is from genome assembly GCA_007750655.1 of Rohdeia mirabilis. GTDB lineage: Bacteria > Planctomycetota > UBA1135 > UBA1135 > Rohdeia > Rohdeia mirabilis. Next base: position 911,510 of record CP036290.1, on the reverse strand, counting down.
CGAACAGCGTGCGGCGCTGGGTCCCGCGCCCGAACACGGTCGCGCGCAGGGTCGAGTGCAGTCGCGCGCGATCGCCGTCGGGAACGCGCGCGATCAGGACCCCGAGCGCCTCGGCCAGCGTGTCGACCGGGTCGCGCCCCACGTCGGGAACCTCGATCTCGAGCTCGGGCGCGTGGACATCGAAGCGACCGCCGTCGACGGTCACCACGAGCGCGATGCCGGCCTGCGCGAGCCCGCGCTTCCACTCGTCGAGGAACTCCGCGAAGCCGGGGATCGGCGGCATCGGCCCCTCGAGGATGCCCTCGACGACGCAGTGGCCCTCGACGCCCTGGATCGGAGCACCGGACCGTTCACGAGCGCGCGCGCTCAAAGGTCGTCACCCGTGAACGCGCTCATGCCAAGCCGGCCACACTGCGGGCCGGCGCCCAGTCCTCCATGCCCTCGCACCACACCAGGGTGCCACGTCCGAGCTCGCCGTCCTCGAACTTGTCCCGCAGCTCGCTCTCGGTGATCGGGCCGCGACTCTCGCCGCCCTGCTCGAAGTACCAGCGCGCCTCCTCGATCTGCACGTGCGCCGCGGGCAGGGGCGGCGGCGCGCCGGCGCGGGTGTCGATCCCGGCGTGCCGGTCGTGGGCGTCGAGGCGCGCCAGCGTGTGCCCCTCGAAGGCCTCGCGGCGCTGGCGTTCCTGGCGCACCTGCTCCTTGAGGTGGCTCTGACGGTTCTTCAGCGCCTGCTGCCGCTTCTCGTCCTCCTTCAGGTCGGGAAGCACCGCCAGGATGATCAGGCCGACGAAGCTGAGGAACAGACCGACGAAGAACCAACCGAGCGCGCTGCGTCCCTTCGACGAGGCGAAGACGGCGCAGAGGATGGCGAAGAGGAGCGAGGAGCCGGCGAATTCCATCGTTGTGGGGGGCGCTGGTTCGGGGACGGGCGGAGCCCCGCAGGACGAGACCCGACTGTATTGGGAGAGTCGGGATCGCGCTTTCAGTCGCCGGGCGCTTCCCGGTCCGAGTCGGGCGCCGCCCCCACGTCGGCGGGGGTCCTGTGGCTGCCCAACGCGCGCATGATCTGGTGCCAGGCGCGGGCGTCGCGCGACTCGATCGGCGCGCGGCCGAGGACGCGGCGCACGGAGGCCAGGATGTCGCGGGCGGCGGCGTCGGACAGAGCGGCGTCGGACAGGGTCGCGGCCACGTTCTCGACCAGGTAGTGGCGCTCGGCGCCGGTCAGGTGGGCGATGCGTGAGGTCTTGGACGCGAGCTGCCCCGGCCGGAAGAGCCCGAACAGCACCACGGTGACCGCCATCGAGAGGTTGAGCGACCCGTGCTCCTCGCTGGTGGCCAGGTAGCACAGCTCGTGGCACTGCTCGGTCTCGTCCCCCGCCAGGCCGGACTCCTCGCTGCCGAAGACGAGGGCCAGGCGCTGGTCCGGGTCGGCGCTGCGCTCGGCGATACCGTCGGCGGCGCGGTCGAACGGCTCGATCACGCGGTGGTGGTGGTGGCGCGCGGTGAAGCCGATCGCGTGGGTGCGGTCGGCCAGGGCCTCTTGCAGCGTGTCGACCACCTGCACGCGCTTCGCCGCATCCTCCACCCCGTGCGACATCTGCTCGAACTCCGGGTGGATCAGCAGCGACGGCCGCTGGGGCGCCACGAGCCAGACCTCGGCCGGACCGAAGTTGGCGGCGGCGCGCAGGACCGAGCCCACGTTGCGGGGCCCGGCGGTGCGGACGAGGACGACGCGTTTCATCGCGGGAGATCCTGCTACTCGTGGTCCCCGAGGGTCGAGAGGAAAGCGCGGAGATCGGGGTCGGAGGGCGCATCCGACAGGAACGGGCCCAGGGCCGACAGACGCAGGGCACCTGCTGGAACCGGGGGCGGTGACTCGAGACTCCTCATGTACATGGCCGGCCAGATCAGGCGCAGCGCGTCGCCCGCGGGCACGTGTCCGTCGAGCGCCAACTCGTGGGCCTCGTACCAAGCGTCGAGTCCGTCCCACTCGTCCGCCAACGCCTCGGGCAGGCCCTCCCGACTCACACAGACCGCGATGCGGCCAGGCCCGGGCAGGCGCACCTCGAAGCCGGTCCGGGTGCATTCCTCGTCCTGTAGCGGTCGCTCGAGCGGCGGCCACCTGTACAGGTTGGCGCGCTCGCGATCGCCGCGTCCTTCGAGTCGAACCAGGCCGGCAGGCCCTGTCGTCACGCGCACGCGCGTCGCGAGCTCGGTCTCGTCCAGCTTCGGCCCACCGGCGTCGAGGACGCGCGGGATCTGGGTCCGCCCGAGCGGATAGGCACCGACGAACAGCGTCGCGGGATCCGCAGCCGCCCCGTCGCGCACGAACTCCATCAGCAGGTCGGGCGCGCGGCGGCGCGTGTGCACGACGATGCGCTCGCCGGGTTCGAGGTGCAGTTCGAAGCGCTTCCCCTGGCGCTCGGGCCGTCGCACGGTCGCTCCCAGGTCCGCAGCGATGAGCACGTCGTCCACGTGCGCCACGAGCAGCACGTCCACGGGCTCGGCGTCGGTCGCGAGTTCGAGCACGAGCCCCGACGCGGGCGGGTCGAGCAGTCCGATCGTCCCGCCGCCCTCGGTCTCGCGCTCGACCATCGACCAGCGGTCGCGCGTGCCCACGAGTTCGCTCCCGCGCCACAGGCCGTCGGACGGGCTTCGCTCGGGAGCGCGCGCCTCCACGCCCAAGGCCGCCGCCACCACGTAGGCCAGATCGCGCAGTTCGGTCGGTGCAGCGGGCGCACGTGCCGAGCTCAGTGCGCAGTACGGCAGGCGTTCGCTCAGGTCCACGACCCCTCTCGCCATCGCGTCCGTGCGCAGACCGGCGACGATGACGGTCCAGTCCGTGTGCACGGCGTCCAACGACTCGGCGCGCTCGGAGACTTCCCGGGCCAACGCGCGCGACCAGGCGCGATGGAACGCTCTCTCGAGCGCTGCCTCGTAGTGCGCGAACACCACGCGTTCGTACCACCCGTCGAGCGTCTCCGGGATCGGTCGGCCGTCCGCCTCGAGCAACGGTCGCACGGAGCGCTCCAACTCGTCGGCGAGCCCCTGCGGCCACGGCGCACCGGGGCGGGGCCTGCGGACCGCGATGGTCTCGAGCGTTCGGGCCTCTGCGAGCGTCTCCGAGGAGACGCCCATCCGGTCTTGGACGTCGACCGCCTCGGCGGCGAGTGCGTCGAACACATGTCCGAGGTCGCGGGAACCGACGAGCGCCGTCGGAGCGCCGTACAGCACGTCTGGTCCGCCGCTCAACTCGCGCACCGTGGTCGCGCCGTAGCTGACGACCAGGGGCCCGGGACCTCCGTGCCACGGCTGCTCGTTCTCGAACGGAGCGCGCGCGGTCACCACGGCGCGGTACTCGGTGGCGCTGAACGTCCCGTGTTCCGGCGGCTCCAGCCCCGTCAGTGCACTCACGAAGCTCGCCGTCAGCGACGTGGACACGCCGATCATCGAACCGGTCGACGCGCCCGGCCCCAACTCCTCGGCCCACAGCTGCGCGTCCACGGCCCCGGCCACCCCGTCCACGAACACCACGAGCACCGCAGGCGCGTCCGACTTCGGCGGCGCGTCGTCGCCGCAGCCGACCAGGAACGCCAGGCAGGCGGCGAGCAGGGCGAAGGGCGCTCGCGCGCTGTGGGCACCGATGTGCACAACGCTCACTTCGGCACGCTCCCGTCCGGCAACAGCCACGCGTCGTCGCCGCTGCGCAAGGCCAAGAGCTGCGCCGCGTCCGCGTTCCCGCCGCACAGGATCGTGGCCACGCGCAGCGGGTTCTCAGCGGTGCGACCCGCGAGCCACTCTTCGGGCAGTCCGGCGAACACCCGCGCGGGCGCCGCGGCCCCCGCCGCTTCGACGTCCTCGCCCAACTCGCGCACGAGCCGCGCCTGGGCGCGCAGCACCTGTTCGTCGTCGATCGTGTCGACGCGCTCGACCAAGGCGCTGACGATCGCGTGGGTCACGCGGCCGGCGATCGGCGGCGTGAGCCCCTGCACGACGGACGTCACGGCGTCGAGCGCGCGCGGTCCACCGGCCGCGAGCGCCGCGCACATGCCGGCGGCGCCCGCGGGTTCGACGCCCAGCACGCGCCTCGGCCGCCCGTCCAGTCGCGACGCCTCGGCGAAGGCGAGCGCGATGCCCGACAGCATCCCCCCACCCCCCACCGGCGCCACGAACAGGTCCACCTCGGGCCACTCCTCGAGCACCTCGGATGCCAGGCTCGCCTGCCCCGCCACCGTCACGACCGAGTCGTAGGGCGGCGCGGCGACCCAGCCCTCGTCCTGCACCGCCGCACGCATCGCCGCGTCCGCGTCCTCGCGCGTCGGCGTCAGCACCACCTCGGCGCCGAGCTCGCGACAGGCCTCGATCTTCGACGCGTACGAGTTCCGGGGCATGTACACGCGCACGGCGATCCCGCGCCGCGCGCCGGCCCAGGCCAGGGCCTTGGCGTGGTTGCCCGAACTGCACGCGACGAGGCCCGGCGCGCCCGACGCCGGGTCGAACAGCAGCGCGTGGTTGGCGGCCCCGCGGGCCTTGAACGCCCCCGTCACCTGGCGCGTCTCCAGCTTCAGCCGCAGCTCGACGCGCTCGTCTCCCGAGGGGAACGCCACGAGCGGCGTGCGCTCGATCCAGGGTGCGATGCGCTCGCGGGCCGCGGCGAGCGCCGACGGGGTGAGAGCGCCCAACTCGTCGGGGGTGAGGCGATCGGCCAACTGGGTGTGATTCATGTGAGCGAGCGCGGGTCCGTGCGGGGCCCGATCGTAGGCTGTGGCGGTCCGCCCCCGGCGACCCGAGATGAGCGATTCGACCGAACGCACCGACCCCCTGCGCCGCCGCGTGGCGTGGACGGTCTTCCTGGGCGCCGCGAGCGCCGTCCTCCTGGGTCAGATCACGCTCTGGATCGGACTGACCGCCAGCCTCGTCGTCGCCTTCCTCCTGAGCTACCTGCTGTCACGCGAGCTGCGGCCGCTGCGCCAGCGGCTCGCGGCGGCCTCGATCACCGGCGAGGAGCGCGAGCCCACCCCGGGCGAGATGGCGATCATCCTCGACCGTGCCAACGAACGGGCGAACGAGTCGCGCGACGCCCTGCTGGTCGAGCGTGACGACCTGGTCGACATCCTGCACGCCACGTCGAACGGCCTCGTGCTGCTCGACAAGGACGAGCGCATCCTGCTGCTCAACGACGCGGCGCGGCGGATGCTCGGCTCGACGTCGGACCCGCTCGGTCGCCGGCTCACGCACCTCACGCGCAACCTGGACCTGTTGCAGGTGGTCGAACGCGCGCGCGCCGGAGTCGTGCTCGATCCCCAACGGGTCGAGGTGCACGCGGAGTCGGGCCGGCGTTCACTGCGCGTCGCGGCGTCGCTCCTGCCGGAACGCGAACTCGGCGCGAACCAGTGGCGCGTGGTCCTGGTCCTCGTCGACATCTCGGACCTCCAGCACCTCGAGCGCGTGCGCACGGACTTCGTCGCGAACGTCACGCACGAGATGCGTTCGCCGCTGGCCGCGATCGTCGGGTTCGGCGAGACGATGACCGACGAGACGGACGGGTTCTCCGAAGTCGCGAAGCGCTGCCTCGACCGGATCCTCACGAACAGCCACCGTCTGACGAACATCCTCGACGACCTGGTGCGTCTCTCGCGCCTCGAGAACGCCGGCGACGTCCAGCACGAAGCGATCGACCTGCGCGCCAAGCTCGAGTCGATCTGCACGTCGTTCCGCGAGCTGTCCGACGACAAGCATCAGACCTTGCGACTGGACCACGAAGCGCTCCCGTCGCGACTGTCGGTCGACGCCGCGTTGCTCGAGCAGGCCATCAAGAACCTGCTCGACAACGCGATCAAGTACACGCCCGAGGGCGGCACGGTGGCGGTCGAGGCGCGTGTGGTCGAACGCACGCTGACGATCGACGTCTCCGACGACGGACCGGGCATCCCGCTCGAGCACCAGCAACGGATCTTCGAGCGCTTCTACCGCGTCGACTCCGCCCGCAGCCGCGCCGTCGGCGGAACGGGCCTCGGACTGGCGATCGTCAAGCACGCGGCCGCGCTGCACGGCGGGCAGGTCGTGCTCGAGAGCCGCCCCGGCGCGGGCACGCGCTTCTCGCTGCGGATCCCGCTCGAGGAGTGGCGTTGAGCGCGCCCGTGGACTCCGCCGACGCTCCGGCCGCGTACCACCCGCCCCTGCCGTTCACGGGTCCGAACCTCCTGGCGCCGATGGAGGGCGTGACCGATCCGGTCTTCCGCGACCTCGTCAGCGCGCTGCACGCCCCGCGCGACCTGGGCGGCACGTTCACCGAGTTCGTGCGCGTCGTCGGGCACGCGCTGCCGGTCGAGAAGTTGGCCGAGGCGCTGGGTGCGCGGCGCCCGCACGTGCCGGTCGGCCTGCAGTTGATGGCCAACCGACTCGAACCGCTCGAAGGCTCCGTCGCAGGCGCGTTCGAGGCGGGCGCGCCGATCGTCGACCTCAACTTCGGATGTCCGGCGAAGGGCACGTTGCGCGGGTGCGCGGGTGCGGCGTTGCTCGACGACCCGCCGCGCGTCGAGGCGCTGGTCACGTCCGCCGTGCGCGCCGCCGACGGCCGCCCCGTCAGCGCGAAGATCCGCGCCGGTGGCGAGGACGACCGCGACCTCGAGACCCTGGCGCGCGCGGTCGAGGCCGGTGGCGCGGCGCTCTTGACCGTCCACTGCCGGACGCGGCGCGAGGGCTACGCCGACACCGCCGACTGGGAGCGATTGCGTCGCGCCGTCGACGCCGTATCCATCCCGGTCTGCGGCAACGGCGGCGTCGACGCCCACGCCGATCTCGCACGTGTGCGCGCCGAGACCGGTTCGGCCTTCGCCATGATCGGACGCGGCGCCCTGGCCGATCCGTGGATCTTCTCGGGGCACCGCGCGGATCGCGGGGAGGCCGCCGGCTTCCTGCTCGAATACTTCGATCGCATGCGCGCCGCGGGCTGCAGCGCCGGTCAATCGGCCGGACGTGTGAAGCAGCTGCTCCGCCACTGGACGGCTGGCGCGCTGGTCGCGGGGACCATGGAGGACCCTTCGAGCGAGCGGCGCCAGATCCTGCGAATCGCCGATCCGACGGCCCTGATGGACGCCGTGCGCGAGTGCGGAGCACGGACGACCGTCGCGCCATAGCGAGCCTCCCCGTGGCTCGCTACCATCCCGCGCCTTTCGTTCCGCGACCCCCTCCCTCCCAGCCCCACCGATGAGCAACTGGACCCCCGCCGACAGCGAGACTCTCTACAACGTCCCGTTGTGGGGCGGCGGCTACTTCCGGATCGGTGACAACGGCAATCTCGTGGTCCACCCGGACGGCGACGGCCTGGCGCCGACCGAGGACGGCGCGCGCATCGACGTCTACGCCCTCGTCACCGAGCTGCGGCGGCGCGGCATCGAGATGCCCCTCCTGCTGCGCTTCGACGGCATCCTGCGCAGCCGCGTGCGCGAGCTGAACAAGGCCTTCTCGAACGCGATCGCTCAGTACGAGTTCGAGGGGAGCTACCGCTCGGTCTTCCCGATCAAGGTCAACCAGCAGCGCCACGTGGTCGAGGCGATGCTGTCCGAGGGCATCGAGCACGACATGGGCCTCGAGGTCGGCAGCAAGCCCGAACTCCTCGCCGGCCTGGCGGTCCTTCCGCCCCAGGGCTCGCTCATCATCTGCAACGGCTACAAGGACCGCGGCTACATCGAGACGGCGCTGCTCGCGACGAAGATGGGCATCGAGACCGTCATCGTCATCGAGAAGTTCAGCGAGCTCGCGACGACGTTGAAGGCGGCGGCGGAACTGGGCGTGAAGCCGGTCATCGGCGTGCGCACCAAGCTCTCGATGACGGGTTCGGGTCGCTGGAAGACCTCGTCGGGCGATCGCTCGAAGTTCGGCCTCACGACGCGTCAGATCGTGCGCGTGGTCGAGACGCTGCGCGACGCGGACATGCTCGACTGTCTCGCGCTGCTGCACTTCCACATGGGCAGCCAGATCACGTCGATCCGTTCGGTGAAGAACGCGATGCGCGAGGTGACGCGGACGTTCGTCGATCTGGTCGAGATGGGCGCCGGCCTGCGCTACTGCGACGTCGGCGGTGGACTCGGCGTCGACTACGACGGTTCGAGCACCAGTTTCGACTCGTCGATGAACTACTCGCTGCAGGAGTACGCCGACGACGTCGTGTACTCGATCCACGAGGCCTGCACCGAAGCCGGGATCCCCGCGCCGATCATCGTGTCCGAGTCCGGGCGCGCGCTGACGGCGCACCACGCGTTGCTGTTGGCCGACGTCCTGGGCGTCAGCGACTTCAGCACCCCCGGCATCCCGAAGACGGCCGAGAACGACGAACCCGAGACCGTCAAGAACATCGCTGAAGTCTGCGAAGCCGTCAGTTCCAAGAACTTTCTCGAGAGCTACCACGACGCCGCACAGTACCGCGACGAAGGCATGACGCTGTTCCAGGTCGGCCAGCTCAACCTCGCCGAACGCGCCCGCGTCGAGGAGTTCTTCTGGCGGACCTGCGAGAAGATCCTGCGCATCACGCGCACGCTCGACTACGTGCCCGACGACCTCGAGCACCTCGAGCGCGACATGGCGGACACGTACTTCCTGAACTTCTCGCTGTTCCAGTCGATGCCCGACTCGTGGGCCATCGACCAGCTGTTCCCGATCGTGCCGATCCACCGGCACACCGAGCAGCCGAGCCGCCGCGCGGTCCTGGCCGACATCACCTGCGACTCCGACGGCAAGATCGACAAGTTCATCGACCTGCGCGACATCAAGCGCGTGCTCGAGCTGCACCAGATCGACAACGACGAGCCGTACCTGGTCGGCATGTTCCTCGTCGGCGCGTACCAGGAGATCCTGGGCGACATGCACAACCTGTTCGGCGACACGAACGTGGTGCACGTCGACATCGGAACGAACGGCAAGCCGAAGATCACCCACGTCGTGGAGGGCGATCGCGTGCGCGAAGTGCTCTCCTACGTGGAGTACTTCCCGGGCGAGATGCTGGCGCAGCTGCGCCGCCGCCTGGAGCAGGCGCTCGAGGAGGACCGACTCTCGTTCGAGGAGTCGGCCCTGATCCTCAAGCGCTACGAAGAAGGCCTCAACGGATACACCTATCTCTCGCGGGACTGACCCCGCCCCCTCCCTGCCTCCCCGCGTCCGATCGCCGGACGCCCCTCGACACAAGACATGAGCACGGTCAAGAACGACTCCACCCTCGCCATCCGCTACCGCCTCCTCGACGCCGAGGGAACGGTGCTCGAGACCACCGAGGGCGACGAGCTCGAAGTGGTCGAACTCGGGATCGGCGAGCTGCCGGACGTGGTCGAAGAAGCCCTGATCGGCCGCGCGGTCGGCGACGACGTGCGCGTCGAGGCCTCCGAGCCGTTCGGTGCGGCCGACCCCAACGCGATCGTCTCGATCCCGCGCGACGCGTTCGCCGAAGCCGGTGAGATCGAGGACCTCGAGCCGGGCGACGTCGTTCCGATCCTGCTCGCCCCGGAAGAGGGCGACGACAGCGACGAGCCCGAAGAGGTCGAGGTCGTCGTGCGCGAGATCAACGAGGACGGCGTGGTCGTCGACCTGAACCACCCCTTCGCCGGCCTGGACGTGGTCTTCGAGATCCACGTGGTCGAGATCCGCGACTGAGCCCGCCGCACGCGGTTCCCGGGCACCGTCCTGGGACCGCTGGCGCGCCGCACGCTGCTACGACGGCACCCCGCGCGCCGCTCCCCCCACCACGAGCGCTAGGCTTCTCGAGCTCGACCGACCACACGAAGGAATCATGGCTGCCACTCTCGACTACCTCACCACGCTCGACGACGAGCGCTTCCACGCCATCTACGAGTTCCTCAGCCAGGACGGCTTCGGCCCCCTGGACTCGGAGGTCGCGGCCGCGCTGAAGTTCCGTCCCCAGGCGATCCGCAAGCTGCCGCTCGCGAAGCGCGCGAAGACCGGGCGTTCGATCATCATGCGCAAGAAGAACGCCGAGCTCGCCTACGAGCTGCTCGGCGGCTACCTCTTCCGCAAGGACAAGGACCTCATCACCGAGTTCCTCGACGCCGCCGGGATCGAGCACGACGACGGGATGATCGACAGCGACGAGCTGCCGAAGGCCGACGACCTGCCCAAGATCGTCGCCACGCTCGACGGTGCGCACGACGCGGACGACGTCACGATCTACATGGCCATCTGCGCCCAGACCTGGCCCGAGGTCGAGCAGTTCGACGCCCTGTGGCGCGAGCGCGCCGCGGCCCGTAGCTGAGTCGACGCGATCGTCCGGGCACGCGCTCGGGCACTCCCACTGCCGTCCCCGCTGGCCGTTCATCGGTCGGCGGGGAGGGCAGCGTCCGTTTCAGGGGGCGAGCCGCCGGCCCATTTCGGTCAGTCCAGCGACGGCGGCCTGGTCGATCGGACCGAGGCCGACATCGGCGATCGAGTTGGTCGGGAACAGGTGCACGTGCACGTGCCGCACCTCCCAGCCCACGACGCTGACGCACACGCGCCCACAGTCGAGGCGTTCCTTCAGCAGCGTCGCGACCTTCTTGGTAGCGATCCACAGCTTGGCCGTCGATGCGTCGTCGAGGTCGAACAGGTAGTCCGTCGGCCGTTTCGGGATGACGAGCGTGTGCCCGGGAACGCGCGGTTGGATGTCGAGGAACGCGAGGTGCTCGTCGTCCTCCCAGACGCGGTGGCACGGGATCTCGCCGGAGAGGATCTTGTCGAAGATGGTCGCCATCGTGGATCGTTCGGAGTCAGGGACGTGAGGTGGAGGTGGTGTCCGTACGGCGCGCGGTGCGCTTCTTCTTCGCGACGCGCCGCCGCCGCGGCTTCGGCTGGCAGACCGGACAGACGTGCGTGCCCCGTTGCGCCACGGTCAGCTTGATCAGTTCGGTGCCGCAGTTCCGGCAGGGGCGGCCGTCGCGGCCGTAGGCGAGGAACTCGTCCTGGAAGCGCCCCGGTTGGCCTTCCGGCGTGCGGTAGAAGACGTCGAACGACGACCCCTGGCACTCGATCGCGCGCGCCAGGATGCGCCGCATGTTCGTGTGGATGCGCTCGGTGTCGGCGCGCCCGAGTCGGTCCGACGCGGTCAGTGGATGCAATCCGCTGGCGAAGAGCGTCTCGTCCACGTAGATGTTGCCGAGGCCCGCGACGACGGTCTGGTCGAGCAACAGCGGCTTCAGCATCCGGCGGCGCGACGTCAGCGCCATGTGCAGGTCCTCGGCCGTGAAGTCGTCGGCGAGCGGCTCCGGCCCCAGCGACTCGAACACCTCGTTCGGATCGGCGCACCAGTGCACCCGACCGAACTTGCGCACGTCCTCGAAGTCGAGGCGCTTCCCGCCGGACAGCGCCAGCGACAGACGCACGTAGTCGCTGGCGGGCTCCTTCGTCGCGCGGACGAACAGGCGGCCGGTCATGCGCAGGTGCACGAGCAGCGCACCGCGTCCGGCGGCGAGCTCGAACACGATCCACTTCGCGCGCCGGTAGCTGCGGGCGATACGCGCACCGACGATCGCGCGCTCGACCCGTGCCCGCGTACCGCCCGACAGCGTCCGCGCCCAGTAGAGGTCGAGGCCGCGGATCGTGCGCTTCTCGACGCCGGGCGCGATCTGGCGCACGACGGTCTCGACCTCGGGCAGCTCCGGCACGGTGCTAGCGCTCGCCCCCGTCCTTGGAACCCGTCTCCTGCGAGCCCGCGTCGTTCGCGGCGAGCGGCGCCAGCGGCTGCACGAACATGTTGCGCACCTCGGCCGAGACGGCGCCGTCGACGCTGTCCGCGCCGTAGCGCTGCAGACCGATGAAGCCGGTCGCCGCGCGCTCCGCGAAGGGCGGCTTCGCGTCGAGCCCGAGCGTGTCGACATCGAACAGGAGCCGTCCGTTCAACGCCGCCGCCATCCGCGAGCCGCGCACCAGCACTTCGTAGCGGTTCCATTCGCCCGGCGGTCGGTACTCCTTGTCCGGGCCAGGGGCGACGGCCGCGTACAGCCCGCCGGTGAACTGGTAGGGCGCGAGCTTCGAGTTCGTGCGCTCCTCCCAGTTGAAGTCGTCGAGGATCTGGATCTCGCAGCCCGAGTAGGCCGGATCGCCGCCCGCGCGCGCGCCGCGCAGGAACAGCCCCGAGTTGGCCATCTCCGCGATCTTGAAGTCGAGGCGCAGGCGGAAGTCGGTGAAGTCGTCGACGGTGACCAGGTGCCCGGAACCGTCGGCGGGGATCGACAGCACTCCACCGGCGATCTCGTAGCCACCTTCTGTGCCGATGGCCTTCCAACCGTCGAGTCCGGCCGCGAGCAGGTCGCGCCAGCCTGCGTCGCGCGCCACCTCGGTCAACGCTTCGACGTCGTCGGCCGTGAACTCGGACGTCGCGGGTTCGGACACCGCTCCCCGCCGAGCCTGCGACGCTCCGCCGGTGGCTCCACCGAGCGCGCGGTGCAGGGCGCCGGCGTTCTTCTTCTGGTCGGCGCCGTCGAACTCGACGTCCTCGAACACGTCGAGCTCGACGATCGAGATGTCGCGGAACTGGACCTTGCGACTCGCCGCCTCGGCGTCGGCTCCGTGCACCTGCAGGCCGACGAGTCCGCGCGAAGCGAAGCCCGGCGTCCCGGCGGGCAGGCGGTAGTCCGTCACCGGCCGCCCGTTGATCCAGACCTGCACGCGCGGATCGAAACCGGTCACGCGCACGCGCACGCTGTTCCACTCGTCCTTCGCGAAGTACTGCTCGGCCTCGGTGTTGTGGAACAGGAAGCCGTCCGCGTAGATCGCCGCGATCTCGCCGCCGGGTCGGTGGTCGAGCGTCGCCTGCAGGCCCTTGAGACCGGAGTCCGGCGGCAGCATCCGCACGAACACGCCCGAGTCGTACGGATGGTCCATCCGGCACTCGAGCGAAAGGTCGAAGCAGGTGTACGAGCGCGTCGTGTAGATCAGGCCACCGGCGCCGTTCTCGCCCACGCGGCCGGTCAGCGTCCCGTCCTCGACCGTCCAGAGCGCCGCGCCGTCGTAGCGTCCGCCGCGCGTCGTCCACCCCTCGAGCGACTCGCCGTCGAAGAGCACGGTGCGTTCGTCGGACGTCTGCTCGAAGGGCTCGGCGCTGCTACCATCCGCGGCCGCTGCCAGGAGCCCCGCCGCGACGGCGAAGGCCGCCCAGCCCGTCACGGCGCGCCGAGTCCGAAGGCCTCCACTCGCTCCGCGACCCGCACTTCCGTCCGTACTTCCGTCCGTTCGATCCACTCGCATGACTGACTCCTCGTTCCGCTCGTTCTCGCAGTCCATCTCGATCGGTGCCGTGCTGGCCTGCGCGCTCGCGCTGACCGCGTGCCGCGCGAGCGACTCGAACGACACGTCCACGGACGCCCCGGTGGTGGCCTCGGGCCCGGCGCTGCGGGTCGACGGCCGCCCCTCGGCGCCCACGACGGTGAGCGTACCCGGAAGCGACGTGGCCTTCGCCATGGTCGAGGTCCCCGGTGGCGTGCTCGGCGGCACCGAGGTCGCGCCCTTCGCCATCGCCACCCTCGAGGTCACCTGGGACCAGTACATGGCGATGGTGGCCGAGACCGAGGGCCCTCCGCCGAGCAAGGACGGCACGAAGATCGACGGCCTGGCGCGTCCGACGAAGCCCTACATCGCGACCGACCGCGGCTTCGGCATGGGCACGCGCCCCGTGATCTCGATCAGCGCGCTCGGCGCCGAGTCCTTCTGCGACTGGCTGAGCCTGAGGACGGGTCGGAAGTTCCGCCTGCCGACCGAGACCGAGTGGGAATGGGCCGCGCGCGCCGGTTCGAACGGCAGCTACAGCCTTGGCGTCACGGCCGCGGACCTCGACCAGGTGGCCTGGTACGACGCCAATTCGAACAGCACGACCCACCCGGTGGGCGAGAAGGCGCCGAACGCCTGGGGCCTCTTCGACATGCACGGGAACGTGGCCGAGTGGACGCGCGCGATCGAGCCGGGCACGCACAAGTGGGACCGCCACCGGCTGTGCGGGGGCTCGTTCTTCGATCCGGCCGAGCTCCTGGCGGTGACCGAGCGCGAGACCCGCGACAGCAGCTGGAACATGAGCGACCCGCAGATCCCCCAGAGCGTGTGGTGGCTGGCCGACGCCGCCTGGCCGGGGATGCGCGTCGTCATGGACGTCGAGTAGAGGGACCCCGGGGCGCCGCACGGGCCGCACCTGTGCAAGCGCTTGTTGCAATTCGGTCGAGCGGTCAGGCTGTGGTTCCACCGCCGGAACCCAGCGCCATGACCGAACCGAACCACCCCTCCGCTCGCACCATCTCCCGCCGCTCGCTCGTCGCCGGATCCGCCGCAACGCTGCCCTTCCTGGGCGCGTGCGCGACGCCCGGAGGGAACGCGACCGACCGCGATCCGTTCTACGCCGCGCCGCGCACGCGCCAGGACCAGGTGCTGCGCATCGGCCTGATCGGCTGCGGCGGACGCGGCACCGGCGCGGCGGCCCAGGCGCTGTCGGCCGAGGACGGTTCGGTCGTTCTGCACGCGGTCGGTGACGTCTTCGAAGAGCGCGCCGAGAACTGCGTCGCGAACCTGCGGACGGCGATGACCGAACGCCACGGCGAGGGCGCGACGGAGCGCATCGACGTCGCTCCCGAGCGCGTGTTCGGCGGCTTCGACGCGTACCGCCAGGTGGTCGCGTCGGGTGTCGACGTGGTGCTGCTCGCCACGCCGCCGGGCTTCCGCCCCATCCACCTCGACCACGCCGTCGGCGCCGGGAAGCACGTCTTCTGCGAGAAGCCCATGGCCGTCGACGGACCCGGACTGCGCCTGGTCATGGACGCCGCCGCTCGCGCCAAGGCCGCTGGCACCGCGCTCGTGAGCGGTTTCTGCTGGCGCTACAACTACCGCCACCGCGCGTTCTTCGCCGAACTCGCGGACGGCCGCCTCGGCGACGTGCACGCCGTGTACACGAACTACCTCACCGGTCCGATCGGTCGCGCCGCCCGCGATCCGCAGTGGAGCGAGATGGAGTACCAGCTGCGCACGTGGCACTACCACAACTGGTTGTCCGGCGACCACGTGGTCGAACAGGCCTGCCACAGCCTCGACAAGCAGGCCTGGGCCATGGGCGATCGTCTGCCCAAGTGGGTCGACGCGGTCGGCGGCTGCCAGACGCGCAGCGGCGCGGACATCGGCGACATCTACGACCACTTCAGCGCCACCTTCGACTACGGCGACGGCGTCAAGGCCTTCCACACGTCGCGCCAGTGGCCGAGCTCGCACGGCGAGAACCGCGACTACGTGTGGGGCACGCGCGGACACGGCGTGATCGAGAACTGGACGCCCAAGCACCAGATCGTGACGGCCACAGGCGAGTGGCTGTACGACGGTCCGGGCAACGACATGTACCAGCAGGAGCACGACGAGCTGTTCCACTCGATCCGCGAAGGGCGCCCGATCAACGACGGCGAGTGGATGTGCACGAGCACGCTGCTCGCACTGATGACGCGTGAGGCCGCCTACTCGGGCAAGCGCGTCGAGCCGGCGCAGATCCTCGAATCGCAGCACTCGCTCGCTCCGCCCGAGTTCGTCATGGGCGACATCCCGTCGCTGCCGGCCCCCCGCGCCGGGACGTACACGCTCTCCTGATCCGCTCGAGCCATCCGACCGCCATGCACCGACGCCACTTCCTGCGCCACTCCATCGCCGCCAGCCTGACCGCCGCGAGCGCGAGCTGCGCCGCCGAGCGCACGAGCGATCCGAAGCCCGTCCACGACCTGCGCCCGCCGGTCGAACGCGCTCCCGGTGAGCCGCGTGCGATCTCGCGCTCGCTCAAGATCGGCATGGTCAGCGAAGGCGGCACGATCCTCGAGAAGTTCCAGCTGCTCGCGGACATCGGATTCGAGGGCGTCGAGCTCGACAGTCCGTCGGACCTCGACCTGTCCGAGGTGCTCGAAGCGATGGACGCGACCGGCCTCCAGGTCCCCGGCGTCGTCGACTCCGTGCACTGGTACGACACGCTCGGCGATCCGGATCCCGAGGTACGTGCGCGCGGACGGGCCGGCCTCGAAACGGCGCTGCGCGACGCGCACCGCGTGGGTGCTTCGACCGTGCTGCTCGTGCCCGCGGTCGTCAACCAGGGCATCTCGTACCGGGACGCGTACACGCGCAGTCAGGAGGAGATCCGTCGGGTACTGCCGCTGGCGGAGGAGCTCGAGGTGACGATCGCCTTCGAGAACGTGTGGAACAACTTCCTGCTGAGTCCGCTCGAGGCCGCGCGCTACGTGGACGAGTTCGAGAGCACGCGCGTCGGTTGGTACCTCGACGTCGGCAACCTCGTGCTGTTCGGCTGGCCCGAGCACTGGATCGAAGCGCTCGGCCCGCGCATCGCCAAACTCGACATCAAGGACTACAGCCGCAAGCGCTGCGACAACGAAGGCCGTTGGAAGGGCTTCGGCGTGAAGATCGGCGAGGGCGACGCCGGTTGGGAACGCGTGATGGCCGCGATCGATCGCGTCGGCTACACGGGTTGGGCGAGCGCCGAGGTCGGTGGCGGCGGCCGCGACCGACTGGCGGAGATCTTCGAGCGCATGACCGCCGCTGTTCAGGCCTGAGCGGCGGCGGGGGCGGGCCTGGGCGGCAGCTGGAGCAGGCCTCTGCGGCGGCGGCAGTCGCCTCGCACGCGTTCGCTACACTGCTCGCGCATGGGTGCCGTACCGCAGTTCGCGCTCGAGGACCTCGAACGCCTGGCACCCGACCAGTCGTCGCTCACGGCCGCACGCAAGTTGCTGAAGCCGGCGAAGTGGCCGCTGCTCGCACACGACGACGAGTTCCTGTGGTCGCAGCACCAAGGCTCGGGATCGACACCCTACCTGACGGTTCTCGCTGCCTCCGACCAGGGCTACAAGTGCACCTGCCCGAGTCGGAAGTTCCCGTGCAAGCATGTCCTCGCGCTGGGCTGGCTGGCCGCCGAGAGCCCGGAGCTGTTCAGCCCTGGCGGCGAGCATCCGCAGTGGATCCTCGACTGGCTGTCGCGGCGGCGCCCCAAGGCGGCTGCGCCCGACGACGACCCCGACGGCGCGGGTTCGAAGGCGAACGCACCCCGCGTATCGATCCGTGCCGCGACCGCCGCCGCGACGGCCTCCGACGAGAAGTCGGGCCCCGCGTCGCAGGAGCGCTCGAAGGCGTCGCGCGAGCGCAATCGACGCGCGCGGGAAGAGTCGATCGACGCCGGCCTCGTGGAGTTCGACCGCTGGCTCGACGACCAACTGCGGTCCGGACTCGCGAGGCTCGCTGCGCAGCCTGGAGACGGCTTGCGGGTCATCGCGCGGCGGCTGAACGACGCCAAGGCCCAGGGTCTCGCCGTGCGTATCGAGTCCCTCGCCAGCCAACTGTCCTCGATGCCGTCGGAACGGCGCCTCGCCACCTTGGCCACCGCTCTGGGGGAGTTCCACCTCCTCGTGCAGAGCTACCGACGGCGCGATCTCCTCGACGACGCCCTTCGAGCGGATGCCAGACGCGCGCTGGGCTGGACCACCACACGCGACGAGTTGGAAGCGGACCCGTCGACCGAGCGCATCGCGGGCGTGTGGAGCGTACTCGCCGTTCGCGACGAGGTTCAGGCCGACCGACTTCGACGCTTCGAGACGTGGATCGTCTCCCACCGACCCGGCACCGCGGAGCCACGAGTAGCCGTGATCGTCGACTACGTTCCGGTCGCCGCGGGTGGCGCGACGACGAGTCCGTACACCACGGGCGACGTGTTCGAGGGCGAGCTGCTCTTCCACCCTTCGGCGGTCCCGTTGCGCGCGGTGGCCACCTCCGCTGGCCTACAGCCGATCGATGCAGCCCCCGACCTCCGAGCGGCCCTCGGCGATCAGGGACTCGAGGCCGCACTCGAGCGCTGTGACTCGACGTTCGCTCGACTGCCGTGGCTCGACTACGTCCCCGTCCGTGTCGCCGACGTGGAGCTGACCCAGAGCCTGGCGGACGGTTCGCACTGGTTGCGCGACCGAGCAGACGGCACAGCCGTTCCGTTGGCGACCGATGCTGCCGACCGAAGCCTTCGTCCGCTCGAAGGCGTACCGCTCGAGCGCGCCTTCGGACTGTGGGACGGCCAGCAGTTCGAGCTGTGCCTCGCGGAGACCCACCTCGGACGCTGGAGCCGACCGTGACCGCAGCGCGCGGCGAAGGGACCGCCGAGGATCGCGCCCCGAAGAAGGAGATCGACGAGGAGCGAGTGCCTTCGGGGCGCGGGGGTCGACTGCTTCCCGACGCCGGTGCCTGGACGCGAACGCTGACGCTCGGCACCGAGCGCGCTCCGCTCGAGCCGCCCGTGGACCTTGCTCGCGCACTGGGCGCAGCTTCCGAGCGCTGGATGCCAGCGGCGCTCGCGCTCACCGCCCAGGTGAAACGATTCACGCGCGCTGCCGCACCCGAGCTACGGGTGGGCGCTCCGCTCCCGGCGCCGCACCATCCTCCGCTCGGACCACGAGCACGCCGTCTCCTGCGCCGAGCGTGCGAACGTGGTGCCGACGCGGCGCTGGTGGGAGCCATCTGGCGTGCGCTGGACCGAACGGGCCGCTCGCTCCATCCGTTCGACCTGCACGACCTGGATGGACTCTTCGGTCACGACTTCGCACGGGCAGATCCTCTGGTCGCGGCCTGGCTGGATCGCACGAGCGTTCGGCGCACGAGCCACGGCGACCGGTCGACGCCTGCCGCGGACGACGCGGACCTCGACGGCGACGATCCTCTGTGGTCCATGCTCGG
The DNA here is from genome assembly GCA_007750655.1 of Rohdeia mirabilis. Lineage (GTDB taxonomy): Bacteria > Planctomycetota > UBA1135 > UBA1135 > Rohdeia > Rohdeia mirabilis. The sequence continues at coordinate 892,793 of CP036290.1, read as the reverse complement.
TCCGGCCGAACGCGCGGAGAGACTCGCCGCGGAGCGTCGGCGAGACTCGGCCGGCGCGCGACTCCGCCTGGCTCGCGGCTTGTCGAGCGAGCCGGCCGCGACACGGGAACGGTTGGTGCGTGCCCTGCGATCGGGGCTCGGACCCGACGATGCCGCGTTCCTCGAGTCGCTCGCGACCGACCGCTCGAGCAAGGTCAGAGACGCGGCTCTGGAACTGCTCGCGCAGATACCCGGCACCGCGCGCAACTCGGAGATGGTCGACGACCTCGTCGCCCGCATCGAACCCGTGCGCGGAACGCCGTCGCTCGGACGGAAGAGCCTGCGATTGCGATGCCCCGAGCGCCTGAGCACGGTGGGGCAGCGGGTCACCTGGGCCCTGTCGACCTTCATGTGCGTTCCGTTCGACCTCCTCTGCGCGCGGCTCGAGCGCGATCCGTTCGAACTGGCGCGGGCGGCTCGACCGGATCCCGTCCTGCAGACTCTGTTGCTCGCGCTCGACTCGCTCTGGCCCTCGCACAGGCACGACGACGGCGCGGAGGGGAAGAGCCTCGACGATGTCCTGCCGCTGGCACGCCGCGACCTCGTGCTGGCTCTCGCCGTCGGCCGTCGCGACAGTGCTCTCTTCGACTCGCAACTCCTGCGACGCCTTCTCGACCCGTCGCGGCTCGACGGTCTTCCCGATGCGCTCCTGCTGACGGAAGTGCTCGGACAGCTCCCGGGCGCCGCCGACGACCTTCGGTTCGTACGTGCACTGGTCGATTCGCGCGCCCTGAGCGACGCACTCGATGCGGCGGCGCAGGATCGCGAGCAAGACGTCCCGCGGCTGTTCGGCGAGCTGCTGGCCAGCATCGCCCTCCTGGTCCCCACCGAGGATCGCGCCGCCCTGCGCGCGCGCCTCTCCCGCCTCCCCGTCGACCTGCGCAACTCCGCGCTCGAGCGCCTCGCTCTGCTCGAGGCCATCGAAACCGATCCCGGTACCGACCTCCCAGCCCCTTCCGCCCCCTCTCGATGAGCACGCAACTCCGCCAGCCGGCCGAGGTCCTCTTCGCCGCTGAACTGAAGGCCCTCGTCGCGACCGACGACCGCCCGCGTCCCGCTGGTTGGGCGCTCTCGCCCCAGGCGGTGTGCGACTACCTGATGGGTGGTTCCCTCGCCGACGGAACCGAGATCAGCCCCAAGTACATCGGCAACAGACGCCTGATCGAGACGGCGGTCGCCACCTTGGTGACGGATCGCGCACTCCTGCTGCTGGGCGTTCCGGGTACCGCCAAGTCGTGGCTCTCCGAGCATCTCGCGGCCGCGATCGCGGGTGACTCCACGCGACTCGTGCAGTGCACCGCGGGCACCGACGAGCAGCAACTGCGCTACTCCTGGAACTACGCCGTGCTGCTGGCGAAGGGGCCTTCGAAGGACGCTCTCGTGCCGACGCCGTTGATGCGCGGCATGCAGGACGGTTCCATCGTGCGCCTCGAGGAGCTCACGCGCATGGGCTCGGACGTCCAGGACACGCTGATCACGATCCTGTCGGAGAAGCTACTGCCGATCCCCGAACTCGAGATGGCGGTGCACGCCGTCCGCGGCTTCAACGTGATCGCCACCGCCAACACGCGTGACAAGGGTGTGAACGAACTCTCGTCCGCACTCAAGCGTCGCTTCAACGTGGTGGTTCTTCCGTTGCCCGCGACCATCGAGGAAGAAGCGGCCATCGTCACGAAGCGCGTGGGCGAGATCGGCACTGCACTCCAGCTCCCCGAGGTTCCCCGCGCCGAGGCGGAGATCGCGCGGCTGGTGACGATCTTCCGCGAACTGCGCGAGGGCGCTACCGCCGACGGTGCGACCAAACTCAAGTCCCCGAGCGGCAACCTCTCCACGGCGGAAGCCATCTCCGTCATGCTCGGCGCCTGGAGCGAGGCCGGCTACTTCGGATCGGGAGCGATCGACGCCCACACCCTGTCCGCCAACATGGTCGGAGCGATCGTCAAGGATCCGATGGCGGACCGCGTCGTTCTCGACGAGTACCTCGAGACGGTGGTGCGCAAGCGGAAGGACTGGGCGGACCTGTACGCAGCCGTGCGCGAGGTGATGTGACCCGATGGACGATCGCGTCCACGTCTTCGGGATCCGGCACCACGGTCCTGGCTCCTCGGCCAGCCTGTTGAACGCACTCGAGCGACTGCGTCCCACGGCCGTCCTCGTCGAGTTGCCGGCCGATGTGGAGCCAGCGCTCGAGTACGCCGCGGCACCGGGCATGGTTCCGCCGGTCGCGCTGCTCGCCCACGATGCGAAGCGACCGGACCTCGCTCGCTTCTACCCGTTCGCCGAGTGGTCGCCCGAATGGCAGGCACTGCGTTGGGCCGCGGCGAACGGTGCGGACGTCGCGGCGATCGACCTTCCGTGCGGCATCGCGTTCAAGGAACGATTGACGCGCGAGGAGGCCGATGCGGCGCGGGCCGCCGTGCCCGACGAGGAGTCGACGGGTGAAGACTCCTCCGACCAGGATGGCGACGAGGATGTGGTGGACGAGCGCCGTCTGGTCGCTGCGGACCCACTCGACCACCTGGCTGCGTTGGCGGGTCGAACCGACGGTGAAGCCTGGTGGGACGCGGTCGTCGAGCGCGCGGAGAACCCGCCCGAGGTGTTCGCCGCGATCGCTCTGGCCATGGGAACACTGCGCGAGTCGCTGGACCGTGATCTCGGCCCCCTCGATCCCACCGACGAGTCGGAGAGCGGCCGCACGCGGCACTTCGAGCAACTCCGTGAAGCCCACATGCGCCAAGCCATCCGCGATGCGCTGCGCTCGACCGAAGGTCCGGTCGCGGTCGTCGTCGGCGCCTGGCACGCTCCTGCGCTGACGGACGGCACCACGGCGACCTCCGATCGCGCGACGCTGAAGGGCCGGCGCCCGAGCAGGATCGAGGTCACCTGGGTCCCGTGGACCGATCAACGTCTCGCACTGCGGTCGGGCTACGGCGCGGGCGTGCGCAGCCCGGCCTGGTACCGCCACCTCTGGCAGCGACGCAAGGACTCGACGTCGGGCGATGCGGCGCTCGCCGTCTGGATGGCGCGCGCCGCCTCGGTCCTGCGCGACGAAGGTCTCGGTGCATCGACCGCTTCCGCCATCGACGCGACCGGACTCGCGCGCACGTTGGCCACGCTGCGCGGACACGCTCGACCCGGCCTCGAGGAGGTGCGTGACGCCTGTCTCGGCGCGATGTGCCACGGCGACCCGATACCGCTGCGGGTCGTCGAGCGGCGGCTGATCCTCGGCGAGTCCCTGGGAGAGATCGACGAACGTGTGCCGCGCCAGCCGCTCGCTGCCGACCTGGAGCGCATCGCACGGCGCCTCCGCCTGGTCCGTGAGGAACTGCCGCGCGACATCGCCCTCGACCTGCGGACCGATGCCGGTCGAGCGAAGTCGGTGCTCTTCCACCGCCTCCTCCTCCTCCGACTCGATTGGCCGGTGCTCCTCGAGCGCGAGGCCGGACGCGGCACCTATCGCGAGCGGTGGCGGCTGCAGTGGCGCCCCGAACTCGAAGTGGCATTGGCCGAGGCTCTGCGCTTCGGAACGACGATCGAGACGGCAGCACAGGCCGCAGCCTGTGACTCGGCCAACCAGGAACACCGACTCGGCGACCTGGCCGAGCTCGTGGACCGCGCCCTCTGCGCCGACCTCGCCGTCGCGGCGCGCGAGGCGATCAAGAAGCTGCAGTGGCTCGCAGCGGATTCCTCCGACGTGGTGAGCACGATGGCGGCAATCGGTCCACTGGGAGACACGTTGCGCTACGGCTCGTCGCGCGGTGTGGACCTCGAGGCACTGCGCACGTTGCTCGAGTCACTGGCCGCCCTCGTCACGGCCGGGCTCCCCCACGCCGTCCGCGGGATCGACCACGACAGTGCCGCACGGGCCGGCAACGAGATGGCCGCGTTCGACGGCGCGTTGCGGAAGCTCGAGCTGGAGGACCTGCTCGAACGCTGGCGCTCGACGCTGTCCGAGATCGCCGAGCAACCACTGTCGGCGCCGTTCACGATGGGCGTGGCCACCCGGCGACTGGCCGACGACGGCCACTGGGACGGAACGCGCGTCGGCAACGCACTCGGACGCGCGCTCTCGACGACGAGCGACCCCAACGACGCGGCGGCGTGGCTCGAGGGGTTCTTTCTCGGCGACGTCCAAGTGCTGCTCCACGACGACGCCGTCCTCGAACGACTCGGTGCTTGGGTGGCACGACACGACGCGGAAGTGTTCGACGGCTTGCTGCCGGTCCTACGCCGCACCTTCGCCGACTTCGAAGCTGCCGAGCGCAGACAGCTCTTCCGTGCCGTGACGAACCCGAACCGCGCGCGCGGAGCCGACGTGCCCACGACGACGACGACGGCCGCGTTCGAGGCGGCACTTCCCGGCCTGGCGGTACTTCTCGGGCTGGACCTCGAGGAGCTCGGAGAGACCCGATGAGCATGGACGAGACCGAACGCCGGCGCCGCTGGCGACTGATCCTCGGCGAGGGCGAGTCCGAGAACTGCCGCTCGGACCTGGGCGAACGCGACTCGCGACTCGATCGCGCCCTGTCCGCGCTGTACCAGCCCGGTAGCGGCGGAACGGGGGGAGGACGACGCCGCGGCGGCCTGGGCGCATCGGCGCCGAACGTCGCGCGTTGGCTCGGCGACATCCGAGAGTTCTTCCCGTCGCGAGTGGTACAGCTCGTCCAAAGAGACGCGATGGAGCGACTCGGCCTGCGCCAGATGCTGCTCGAGCCGGAGCTCATGGCGTCGCTCGAGGCCGACGTGCATCTGGTGGCCGACCTGATCGCGCTGCGCTCCGCCATGCCCGAGGAGACCCTCGCGACCGCGCGCTCGGTCGTTCAGAAGGTGGTGGACGAGCTCATGCAGAGGCTCGAGCGACGCACTGCGGAAGCCGTTCGTGGCGCTCTCGATCGAACTCGGCGAACGACGCGACCGCGGCCAGCCGACATCGACTGGCCGCGCACGATCACGCGCAATCTCCACACCTGGCTGCCCGAACACCGAACGATCGTTCCCGAGCGCCTGGTCGGTCACGCACGCCGAGCTCGCACATTGGCCGACTTGGACGAGATCGTCCTGTGCATCGACCAGTCCGGATCGATGGCGACGTCGGTCGTGTACGCCTCGATCTTCGCAGCCGTTCTGGCGTCGCTCCCGACCGTGGCGACGCGTTTGATCTGCTTCGACACCGCGGTCGTGGACCTCACCGACGACCTGAGCGACCCGGTTCAGGCGCTCTTCGGCGTTCAGTTGGGAGGCGGCACGGACATCGCGGGCGCGCTGGCCTATGTGAGCGGCACGATCACGCGGCCTCGCAAGACGCACCTGGTGCTCGTCACGGATCTGTGCGAAGGCGGCGACGCGGAAGCCTGCGTCGCCCTGGCGGCCGAACTCGTCGCCAGTGGGGTCAACCTCGTCGTGCTGCTCGCTCTGTCCGACGACGGAGCTCCGTACTACGACCCCAACATGGCCAGCCGCTTCGCCGGACTCGGCTGCCCTGTCTTCGGCTGTACGCCGGACGCCTTTCCCGACCTCATGGCGACCGCCCTGCGCCGCGGCGACGTGCACGCGTGGGCCGCCGAGAACGGGATCACGTCGATGCGGTCCATGGGCGAGGGCTGAGCGTCCGTCACCCGCCGGCCTCCCCCCAAACCGCCCGGTACGCGTCACTCGTCGCGAGATCGAACCCGGCGGGCGGCGAGCCGTCCACGCGCGCCCACAGGTCGGCCACGTCGCCGTCGGTGAGCATCGGCAGGTAACGCGTGCCGGCGGCACCTTCGACCTGGACGACGGGGCCTTTGCCGGTCAGCGGATTCGGAACGACGCCGAACGGTCCGACGGTGATCGTTCCGCCGCCGAGTGCGCCGCTCGTGTCCTCGAAGGTCGCGCCAACGAGGTCGGCCAAGAGGTCCCGTGCCGCCGGCGACGCGATCGGGCCGCTGTAGCCGGGAGGCGCCGGTGCGGGGGCGATCCAGGAACAGGCAGCGACGAGGAGCGACAGGACGAGGGCGGATGCGGTGCAGAGTTTCGTCATGGCGCGGTCGTGGCGTTGGGAACGAGCTGGCGGGAAGCGGAGGACGAACGGTACCGCGCCGCTCCACCTTGGCGTTGGCGGAGCGGGATCGCGCCGCGGCTGGGGGCGCCGACCGCGGCGGAGTGCGAAGGCGCGACGGCTCGCCAAGAACGCCGACCACCGCGGCGTCCTCGGTCCGCGGCGTCCGTCGGCGCCGCGCTCACCGCACGCTCCACCGCACGCCCCACCCCACCCAGCGCAATGAACACCTCGCTGCCGGTCGCCCTTCTGCTCGCCGCCACGACCTGGACCTCGACCTGGAGCTCGTCCCGCGGATCCGAGTTCGCGCAGGAGACGCCCCCGAGCACCGTCGGTCCGGTCACGACGCGCCCGTTCGCGTTCCCCGGCGAGCCGCCCCTGCGTGCTCGCGTCGTCGTGGACGGCACGGCGCTGGACGTTCCGCTCGACGGCAGCGATGTCCGGACGCCGGACGATCGCACGCTTTCGGCCCGACTCCTGCCGACGCGGCGGCTCGAGCTCCCGGGGGCGTTCGCGTTCGAGTACCCGCACACGTGGCAGTACATCGGATCGTCCACCGCCGAGGGGGCCGTGTCGGCCTGGTGGAGCATCGGGACCGAGGGTTCGTTCGTCGGGCTGCAGCGCTTCGGCGAGGACCCGGAGGCCGTCCGCGAGCGCTACCTGAACTCGTCGCGCGCGGGCAACGGTGCGGAGCTGGTGCCGGTCCGACTCGACCTCGCCGGGCGCGTCCTCGAGGGCTTCGCCTTCGAGATGGACGGCGGCGTGGTCGGACAGGGTCCGAGGTACCGTTGGCGGCACGAGGTCTACGTGTTCGAACGGAGCGGAGCGGGTTGGCTGCTGGCGCTCCAGACGGGTTCGAAGGTCGAGGCACCGGGGAGCCTCGTCCCGCTCGTGCTCGAGCCGCTCGACGAGCCCGACGAGCCCGACGAGCCCGACGAGCCCGGCGCCCCTGTGAACGACGACGATCCGGACGAGACGCAGAACCCCGACGAACTCCGCCGACGCGAGCAGGCCGCGCGTCCGGGTCCCCTGGCCCAGGTGGTGGCGTCGTTCACCTGGCTCGAGGACGGCGTCGAAGCGGACGACTGACCGGTGCCGCCGCCGATCGCGACGAGGTCGGTCGCGAACGCCCACGTGCGCCCCGCCGTCGATGCGGCGGCCGGCGCCGAGCTACACTCCGTCGCGATGCAAGGTCCCCCCAGCACCGCACGGCGCGCCCTCCACGTGCGGCGGATCCTGGCCGTGCTCGTGGCCGGCTGGCTCGCGTTCGCGAGCGTGCGCGCGGCCGATCGCGCCTTCGAGCGGTGGCCCGAAGGATCACACGAACGCGGGTGGACCACGTCCCTGGCCGAGCGCGAACGCATCTCGCTCGGGCCGATCCTCCCGCTCCTCGAAGCCCTCGAGACCCACACGGATCCGGGAGCCATCGTTCTCGCACCCGCCCGCGCCGACTCGACCGCCCTGATCGACGTTCCGGTCAACGGAATCATCGGCTGGGCGCGCTTCCTCGCCCTGCCGCGCATGGTGGTCGTCACCGAACCGGACCAGTGGCGCGCGCGGATCGATCAGGTCGCCGCGACCGACGAGCTGTGGGTGCTCGACATGATCGGCGCGACCACCGGGGACAGGGCGGGCCTCGTGGAGACCGCGACCGGTCCCGGCTTCGTGCTCTTCGAGGTCGAGCGCGGTAGCGAGGAGCGCTGACGGTGGCCGACTCGCCCTGGCACATCCTGATCGCCTGCGCGGTCCAGTTCGCGATCGGCGCTCTGGCGGTCGGACTGTTCGCCGGACGACGGACGGTCGAACCCGGCCCGTTCGGCGTGCGCGCGTTCGGGCTGGCGTGGCCGGCGGTGTGCTGGAGCTGCGGCGCACTCGCGGTCGCGGGCTCGGGCGCGGTGCTCGCCGCCCTCGACGTGGCGCTGCGGCCGTGGTGGTGGACGCCGCTCGCCGCGCTGGTGGCGATCGTGCTCGGCCGAGCCGCGCGGCGCGTTCCGAGCGTGCTCGACGACCCCGTCGGCGGTTCGGTCACGGAGCGGACGGACGCGGCGCGCCACACGCGCTGGATCTGGTGGGGCTTCGCGGCGATCTGGACCGCGTTCTCGATCGACTGGATCGTGCTCTCCACCTACTTGCCCGTGTTCCAGGGCGACGAAGCCTCGATCTGGGCCGCGAAGGCGAAAGCGGTCTACGGGCTGAGCGGAACGGGCGCCGACCTCGCGCAGATCCTCCCGCACGACCGCATCGAAGGTCTGCGTTCGCACGTCCACATGGCCGCGTACCCGTGGCTCGGCGCGCTGCTCGAGGCGCACGTCTTCGCGTGGGCGGGCGAGATCGTGCACTTCACGGTGCGCGTCCCGTTGCAGCTCTTCGCGCCGCTCTGGGTCCTCGCACTGGCGGAGGTGGCGCGGCGCTCGAGCGCACCGATCTGGTGGACGCTGCCGTTCGTGGTCGCGCTCGGCCTGGCGCCCGAAGCCTTGGTCGGCATGGGACACGGCCTCAGCCAGGCGCCGGTGGTCGAGGGCGTGGTCCTGCTGCTCGTGGCCCAGACGCTCCGCGGTCACCTGCGCGGTGGTCTCGAGATGCTGGCGCTGCTCCAACTCGTCGCGACGAAACCCGAGGGCATCGCCGTCGCGGTCGGCTGGACGCTGGCCACCGTCGCGGTGCGCGTTTCCCGACGCGATCGCGACCGCACGCTGGTGCGCACCGTTCTCGCGCGACCGTTCGTGCTGCGCGTCGGAACGATCCTCGCGCCGTCCGTCGTGGTCGTCGCGATCCACCAGGCGCTGAATCGTTGGTGGGGACTCACCCACCACCTGGCGTCGGCTCCGGTCGACGAACGCCGCACGACCCACTTCGTCGAGACCGCCTCGAACATCGTGCAGCGGCACCTGTTCGACTTCGAGCACGTGTTCGCGGCCACCGGCCTCGCACTCGTCGCGTTCGCCGTCGCCCCGGCGTTCGCGCGCCGCGCGCCGATCCACCTGTTCGCCGTCGTCCTGTGGACCAGCGTGACGGGCGCCTACTTCCTCGTGCTCGCCACCAGCCCGTACAACGTCGAGTGGCAGTGGCTGACCGCCGGGCCGCGCATCTTCACGCACATCGCTCCGGCGGCCGCGGTGGCGGGATTCGCGCTGATGGCGCGACGGCCGGGTTCGGCGGACACCGGCGAACGAGCAGCTCTCGACGAGCTCTCCGGGCTCAGAAGGTGACCGTCCAGACGTCGATCTGCGCGCCGCCGTACAGGACCACCTTCTGCGCGACGGGGTCGTAGTCGAAGTCGACGCCCGTGGTCGCGAGGTTGCCGTTGACCTGGACGGCGCTCGGCGCGCTCGCGATCCCGTCGAGGACGAACGTGTCGGCCGTCGCGTCGGCGCTCGAGGTCCGCACGGTCACGGGGCCCGCGGCGAAACCGACCAGGTCGTACGGGATGCGCGCGGTGTCGAGATTGACCGTGTTCGTCATGTCGATCTCGTTCGCGGCGACGTCGACGCGCCAGTCGACGTCGGTGAACGCGTCCGTCTGGTCCTGCTCGATGCGGAAGTACCAGTACTGGTCGTCGCGATCGGCACGCAGCGCACCTTCGGTCGGCAGCGCCAGTTGGTGACCGGCGAGCCAGTCGAGCGCGGCCGTCTGGTCCAGCGCGTCCCAGGAGTGCGCGTAGGGCAGAGCGCTGAGATCGGCGGTGTTCTCCGCGAAGTCGAAGTTCCCCGGGAAGGTGAACATGTACTGGACCAGCGCCTTCGCCTGCTTCTTCAGGTCGACGAGCGGATCGTCCTTCGCGACGTACGTGTTGGACGGCACGGCGTGCAGGTTCCGACCGAGGTGCGGCCCGGGCAGCACCATGCCCGTCAGCGGGTTCAGCTCGACCGTCGACGCCTGGGCATAGCGGAAGGGAGCTTGGGTCGGCGTGCCACCGAACCAGAACTCGAGCACCCACTGGACGCCCGCGTTCGTGTTCCACTCGTAGGCCTTCGCGTGGCTTCCGGTGTGCAGGAAGATGCCGGCGAAGATCGGCTTCCAGGGATCGAGGTGCCGCGCGGCGTAGGTGGCGGCGTCGCCCGCTCCCATCGAGAAACCGATGGCGTAGTAGCGCGTGGGATCGATCCAGCCCGGGAACGCCTGACGCACGCAGCGCAGGACGATCTCGATGTTCTGTTGGGACTCGAGCGAGCTGAAGCTCTTCTTCGAGGCTCCGAGGGGCGCGATGCAGAACCAGCCGCGCGCGCGACACTCCTCGATCAGGTCGGTGTCGTCGTAGGCGTCGAAGTGGTTCTGACCGTACGGGTGGAAGACGGTGAGGACCGGGCGCGGGCCGAGGTGGACGCTGTCGATCGGGATGTAGATCAGGAACTTCTCCTGGAACCCGCTCGGCATGTTCGGGAAGACGACCTCGAACAGCGAACCCGTCGCGTAGTACTGGACCGGGTTCAGTTGGAACGGATCGGTGGGCGACGACATCGCTCCGATCTGGTGCGTCCCGCTCGTCTGGGCGACGGCGGTCCCGCTGCTCGCGCACCAGGCGGCGATCAGGACCACGAGCGCCACGACCGTCCCCACGGCTTCGGCGAGCGACGTTCCGACCCCCCCGAGGGCGGAACACGACGGACTGACATACCCCTTCATCCGATCAACTGTACCCCGCTCACCCATGGCGAGCGATTGGACGGAGAATCCGGGGGCGAGGGGCCGGTCGCGGACCCGGGGGACGCTCCAAGTCGCCTTCTGAGAGCGACTTGGGACGCCCATCATCCACGCAGAGTTTCGATCGGACGGGCCCGCAGAGCCCGCAGGCTGGCCGCCAGACCGCTGAGGGTCGCCAGGGCCGCGGTCACCAGGGCCGTGACGGGCACCGCCAGGAGTGGCAGGGGCTGGTCGTCGGTGACCTGCTCGAGCTGGGCCATGAACGCCCAGGTCAGGGCCAGCGCCCCCACCGAACCGATCGCGCCCGCGACGAACCCGCCCAGGGCGTACTCGACGGCGAAGAGTCGCACCACGATGCCGCGCGTCGCGCCCAGCGCCTTCAACAGCGCGGCTTCACGCGCCCGCCGCGCCGCCGTGGTTCCGACGGCGCCCGCCAGGATGACGAGTCCGGTCAGAACGGTGAACGCGCCCAGTCCGCGCACGCCGAGTGCGATGCGATCGAGGATGCCCGCGACCTTCTCGAGCAGCGGGCGCACGCGCAGGAGTGTGACGTTCGGCGCGCGCTCGGCCACGGTGCGCTGCAGCGCGAGCTCGGCCTCGGGCGGATCGACGCGCGCGGCGGCGAGACGGAAGTGCGGCGCGTCGTCCAGAGCACCGGGCTCGACCACGAGGAAGAAGTTGATGTTGAAGCTCTCCCACTCGACGGTGCGGATGCTCGTCACCAAGAGTTCGATCGGCACGCCCTGCACGTCGATCGCGATGCGCGAGCCGAGCCCGACGCCCAGATCCTCGGCATAGCCTTCTTCGACGCTGACCTCGAACGGGTCCGGATCGCTCCAGAGTTCGCCGGCCACGAGTTGGTTGTCGCCCGACAGCTCCTCCTGCCAGGTCAGGCGCTGCTCGCGCGTGAACATCCACGCCGCGCGACCGGAGTCGCGACTCTCCTCGGCGAGCTCGGTCACCGGCCGCCCGTCGATCGAACGCAGGCGCGCCATCACGACCGGGTTCGAGTTCACCGCCGTGGCGCCGTGTTCGTCGAGCGCGGCACGCACGCCCTCCCACTGGTCGGGTTGGACGTCGACGAGGAAGACGCTCGGTGCGGCGGAGGGCAACGCTTCGCGCAGGGCTCGACTCATGCGGTCCTGCACGAGCCACATGGTCACGACGACCATCACGCCGATGCCGAGCGCGCAGATCGCGCCCGTGGTTCCGGCGCCGGGGCGCGAGAAGGCGGCGAGTCCGTGCTCGAGCGTCGGCCACAGGCGTCCGCGCGGCACGGCGCGCGCGGCCTGCTCGATGCCGCGCGCGCCGCCGTAGAGAAGCCCCGTCAGCAACGCGAGCCCGCCCGCGAACGCCAGTGCGTGCAGCAGGTTCTCGCTCTGCACCCAGGCGGCGAGGACCACGCCGACGAGCAGTGCGATCGGGCCGCCGACGCGCACGACCTTCGGCGCCGGCAGCGGTGCGGCCTCGGCGCGCAGCACCGACGAGGGCGGCACGCGCCAGACCGCGGCGAGCGGCGGCAGCGCGAACAACAGCGCGGTCACGAGGCCGAGTCCGACGCCGCGCGCCATCGCTCCGAGCTGTGGCCCGACCGACGGCGCGCCCTCGAAGAGGTCCGGCGCGAGACGCCCGACCACGAGCGGCGCCAACGATCCGAGCAACGCGCCGACCACACAGCCCGCGATCGCGAGCAGGATCACGTTGCCCAGGTAGACGCCGGCGATCTCGCTCGCGCGCAGGCCGAGACAGCGCAGCACCGCGACGCTGCGCGTGCGACCGGCCAACCACGCGCGCACGATCTGCGACACGCCGATCCCGCCGAGCAACAGCGACAGGAGCGCCACGAGACCGAGGTAGCTGCGCACCTGGCCGAGCGAGCGCGTGATGTTCGGCTGGGCCTCGCCGCGCGTCTGGATCGACAGGTAGCCGGCGTCGGGCAGTGCGTCGCGCAAGCGCTCGCCGATCGCCGCGACCTCCGCGTCGAGCGGGTCGCCGTCCAGCGCGAACAAGGCCGAGTGGCGCACGCGACTGGCGGCCGTGCCGAGCTGGGTGCGATCGAATCCCGCGCGCGTCACGATCACGCGCGGCCCGAGCGTCATCTGGAAGTCGAGGCGGTCGGGTTCGTCCACGACCAGCGCCGCCAGCGTGAACGTGGCGCCGCCCAGGTCGAACGCTTCGCCGACGTCGATCCCGAGCGCCGCGGTGAGTTCGGGCGCCGCGAAGGCTTCGCCCGCGCCGAGGGTCACGAGCGACGCCGACGCCGGCTCGAGCCCCAACTCGCCGTAGAAGGGATAGCCGCCCTCGACGACCTTCACCTCCACGAGGCGACTGTCCTCCCCCGCCGTGGCCAGGGCCGCCAACTCGCGCAGGTCGGCGCGGCGATGCGGCACGGTGGCCATGGCCTCGGTGAGCTGCGGCGGCAGTTCGCGCCGCGCCGAGACGCGCAGGTCGGCCGCGAGCAGCGTGCGCGACTCGCTGCGCAGTCCGGACTCGAACGCCCCGACGAGCGACGCCACCGCGACGACGGCCGCGACGCCCACCGCGAGGCAGGCGGTGAAGAAGATCAGACGGCCGCGCGACGCTCGCGTTTCCGCCAGGACGGCGCGCAGGACCGCGCCCAGACGCGGCGAACTGTTCGACGAACCGCTCAACGGTCGGTCTCGGCGGCGGCGGGAGTGCGTTCGTCGCGCTCGATGCGGCCGCCGAACAGGTGGATGCGGCGGTCGGCGCGCGCGGCGATCTGTTCGTCGTGGGTCACGAGCACGAGCGTCGTGCCGTGCCGCGCGCGCAGATCCAGCAACAGGCCGAGGACCTTCTCGCCCGTCTCGTGGTCGAGGTTGCCCGTGGGCTCGTCGGCGAAGAGCACGTCCGGTTCGGCCGAGAACGCACGTGCCACCGCGACGCGCTGCTGTTCGCCGCCCGACAGCTGCGACGGGTAGTGGTGCGCGCGCTCGGTCAGGCCGACGTCGGCGAGAGCACTGTCCGTGCGCCGCACTGCGTCGGGCACGCCGGTCAACTCGAGCGGCAGGAGCACGTTCTCGCGCGCCGTGAGGTTCGGCAGCAGCTGGAACGACTGGAACACGAAGCCGACGCGGCCGCGGCGCAGGAGCGCGAGCGCGTCCTCGTCGAGGTCGGCGAGCTCCTTCCCCGCCAACAGAACGCTGCCGGACGTGGGTCGGTCGAGCCCGGCCAGAAGCCCGAGCAGCGTCGACTTCCCGCTGCCCGACGGGCCGATGATCGCCACGAGTTCTCCGTGCTCGATCGCGAGGTCGACCGCGTCGAGGATGACGAGGTCGCGCCCTCCGGACGGCAGGGTCTTCGTGAGGGCGCGCGCGACGATCTGAGTGGACGCGAGTTCGACGGTCATGGGGTGGGGTTCCACCGGATCGGCGGCAGGACTGGCGGTGGGACCGGCGCGCGGTGCGGCGCGGGCGCGGCGTGAACGAGCGGCCCGAAGGAATAGGCGCCCGAGAGCGCGCGGACAAGGCCGGTCGCCGACCCTACGCGCGCCGTACCATCGGTGTATGCGCTCCGTTCACCGCAACGCCTCCGTTCTCGCGTCCGTTCTCGTCCTGGCCCTGGCGCTCGTCGTCGCTCCCAGCTGTTCGGACTCGAAGCCGGAGCCCGCGCCGCCCCGCGCCCAGTTCGACGCGCCCGCGAGCGACGTCACCGCTCCCCCGCCGGCGCTCGCGATCCCCGAGGACGCGCCGACGGTGCTCGTGATGGGCGACAGCATCGGCGCCGGCCTGCACCTGGCCGAGCACCAGGCGTTCCCGGCGATCCTGCAGCGCCGGCTGTTCGAGGCAGGACTCCCGTTCCACCTGGTGAACGCGAGCGTCAGCGGCCAGACCTCGGCCGGCGGCCTGTCGCGCTACGACTGGAACCTGAAGGTCGAGCCCGACGTGGTGGTGATCGAACTGGGTGGCAACGACGGCCTGCGCGGCATCGAACTGGACTCGATCGAGCGCAACCTGCGCGGCCTGATCGAACAGAGCCAGGGCGCCGGCGCGCGCGTGCTCCTGCTCGGCGTGCGCATGTCGCCGGACCTGGGCGACTACGCCGCCGAGTTCGACGCCATCTATCCGCGGCTGGCCGAGGAGACCGGCGCGACGTTCGTGCCTTCGTTCATGGACGGCGTCGGCGGCGTACCCGAGATGAACCTGGCCGACGGACTGCACCCGACGGCCGCGGGACACGAGCGCCTGGCCGACACCATCGAGTCGGCGCTGCGTTCGTTGCTCGAGCAGCCCTGAGGGCGGGCGCGCGCGCACGAGATCGAGAAGGGCGCGCGGGATCCGGACGCCGAGCACACGGGCGAGGCTCGAAGGGCTTCTGGACCGGTCGAACTGGTCCACTTCACCGGGTCAGCCGTCCAGACAGCGCGCCTCGGCCTCGAGCGTGCGCGTCACCGCCACCGCGTCGTCCAGGGCCGTGCGCTGGCTCGGCTCCAACTCGCCCGCCGCGATCCCCCGCAGCAGGGCGCGCACCTCGTGTTCGTAGCCGGTTCCGCTCTCGAGCGGCAGCACGCGCGGCGCGTCGTCGTCCGGGCGCACCTCGCAGAAGGCGCGCTCGCCCGCCGCGCTGTCGAAGCCCAGGGTCCCGCCCTCGAACACGGCCAGATAGCCCATGTGGAACGGGAAGGCGCCGGGCAGGTCCCAGCCTCCCTCGGCGCTGACGGCCGCGCCCGCTCCCGGCCCCGCGTCGAACGCGTAGGTCGCGAAGACGTGATCGCGCGTGCCGGCAGCTCGCACACGCGCCGGCGCCCCGAGACACCAGTGCACGAAGTCCGCGTCGTGGACGTGCAGATCGAACAGCGCGCCGCCGGTGCTCGACGCGTCGCCGTAGTGCCGCGCGCCCCAGCCGGGAGCGGGCGACAGTCGCCGGACCGCCAAGCTGCGCAGAGCGCCCAGTTCGCCGCTCGCGATGCGCTCCTTCAGTTCGCGCCAACCGGGCCAGTGGCGGATGCACATGCCCGGCACCGCGAAGCGATCGGTCCGATCGCGTGCGGCCACGAGGCGTTCGACGTCCGCGCTGGCGAGCGCCACCGGCTTCTCGACCAGCACGTGCTTGCCACTCTCGAGCGCCGCGATCGCCAGATCCACGTGCGACGGCGTGTGCGTACAGATCGAGACCAGGTCGACGTCGGCGCGGCGCACGAGCTCGAACGGATCCTCGAAGCCGGCGACCGTGTCGGCGTCGAACAACGGGCCGTCCGCGCCGCCGGTCTCGATGTTCCCGCCCACCTCCAGTTCGCCGCGGCGCTTGTGCGCGTTGCGATCGGCGACGGCGGTCACCTCGACCTCGAAGCCAGCCGCCCGCGCGCTCGCGTAGGCCAGAAGGTGCGTCCGCCCCATGAAGCCGAGGCCGCAGACTCCGACGCGCACGGTCATGGACGGACTCGGACCACGGCGGACCTCAGCGCGAGACGCGGCTCGAGTGCTGCTCGATCATCTCGCGGGCGCGCACCACGTCGGCGATGCGCTCCTCACCCGCCTCGCGCTCGATCACCACGTCGATGGTGGCTTCCTGCGCGGCGACGAGATCGAAGAAGCGGCTCCAGTCGACCGCGCCCGTGCCCGCAGGGACCTCGGTGCCCCAGGTTCCCGGTTCGGTCGTCCACTCCGCGTCCTTGACGTGCACCTGCATCACGCGCGTGGCGAGCTTCTCGAGCGCGCTGATCGGATCGCCCATCCCGTACAGGACCATGTTCGCCGGGTCGAAGTTGACGCCGACGTCGGTGCGACCGAGTTCGTCGAGCACGCCGATCAGACACTTGGCCGTCTCCTGGCCGGTCTCGAGTCCGAGGCGCACGCCACGCTCGGCGAAGATCGTCGCGATCGCGTCCAGACGTTCGAGCATCGTCGCGCGCTCGGAGTCGTCCTCGTCCTCGTCGCTCTCCGGCAGGAACCCGGCGTGCAGCGTCACGAGTTCGATCCCGAGGGCCGCCGCGTTCTCCGCGTTCACGCGCGCGTTCTCGACGTTCGTCTCCCAGTGGCGCACGGGCCGCAGACCGCCGGTGCGCCGGATCGTGTCGAGGCTCGTGTAGTCCTCGCCCTCGGTGGACATCATCCCGCTGACGATCGCGATCCCGGCGTCGGCGAGGGTGCGGCGGGTCTCGACGAGGCTCCAGCGACCGTCGCGCAGCGGGTCGAGCGCGAGCTGGACCGCGACGATCCCCGCTTCGCCACAGGCGGCGACGAGAGCGCGAGAGGAAGTCGGTCGCAGGGACCAGGAGCAGACGGCGGTGCGACCGAGAACCATGAGGGCAGCGTTTCGGGGGGGCGAGCGGGCGAAGAGCCTACCCCAGGGGCCTTCCCAGCGTTCTCGGACGCCCCGAGAACGGCAGCGGCCCGCCCCGACGTGGTCGGGACGGGCCGCTGGGGTGCCGTTCGTCGGCCTGGCTGGCCGGGCGCGAGACCGGACCGGAGCTGCCGACGTCAGACCTTCGCGGTCTTCTGGCTGGCGGCCGACGGGCTGCCGGTGCGGTTCGCCGAACGGCCCGCGGGGGCGGCGTCGGAGTCCTCGGGCAGCGGCTCGGCCGGCTGGTCGAAGCCCGCGTCGATGGCGAGCTGGACCACGGCGGCCACCGAGCGGCAGTCGGCCTTGCGCATGAGGTTCGCGCGGTGGGCCTCGATCGTCTTCACGCTGACGCCCAGCGCATCGCCCATTCCGCGGTTCGAGTAGCCGGCGAGGACGCAGGCCAGGACCTCGCGCTCGCGCTTGGACAGGATGTCGATCCGGGCGCGGGCGGCGCGCACGCGGTTGCGGCGCTCGGCGACCTGGTGGTCGCGGGCCATGGCGCTGCGCATCGCGCTCGCCAGGGCGTGCCCGTCCTCGAGGCGGGTGACCACGTCGAAGGCACCGGCGCGCATCAAGGAGACGACGCCCTCGACCGTGGGGTGCGAGCCGTAGGCGACGATCGTCACCGGCTCGACCGTGGAGGCCAGGCGTTTGATCGCTTCGACGCTGCGGGCGATCGGCGCGGTGATGCAGACGAGGAAGCTGTGGGCCCGGGGCCCCTGATCGGCGTCACTCGGCTGACCAGCGCGCAGCGCTCCGTCGAACTGGCCCAGGTCGCCGATCGCGGCCGGGTCGTCCAGATCGCGGATCGAAGTGGTCAGGCTCGAACTCGACAGGATCGCGGCCACGCGCTTGGCGCGCTCGGGATCGGTATCGAGGATGGTGATGTCGGTGGTCGTCATCGGATGCTCGTGGATGGTGGGACGCTCCGGGTCGTCGACCGAGGGCGCAGCAGGTGTGTGCGCGCTGCCCGGTCGGGCGGGAGGTGTCCGTTCGGAAGTCCCTTCGCAGGGTCCGACGGGTTGGACGCGGCACTGGATCCGTGACCCACCGAATCTCGGTCCCCCCGAGTGGCTCGGGCCTTCCCTAGACCACGGCGTGCGGGTTCTCCAGGTCCGGTTCACCGCATCTGCGCGACCGTTGGCGACGTGCCCGACGCCCCGCGGCGCCACCGGAGGCCGCTCGCGGAGTCCGGCGCGGCCCCGAACCTCCTACAGGCCAGCGACCTAGACGTAGAGCTCGAGGTTCCCGTCCTTCTCGACGGTCTTGTAGCGCCGGGCCTTGCGGCAGCTCGCGTTCACACAGTTCCCAGTCTTCGGGTCGAAGCGGTAGTTGTGCAGCGGGCAGACGAGGAACTTGCCCTCGACGAGCGCGCCGTCCGCGATGAACGCCGCCGCGTGCGGGCACTGGTTGTCGATCGCGTGGACCTCGCCGTCGAGCCGCACGAGCAGCACGTCGCGCCCCGTCCCCGCGACCGGGTCGCCGACCGAGATCTTGTGCGCGACGCCCTCGGGGAGTTTCGACGAGCCCTCGATGCGGATGGGTTCGGAGCGGAAGAAGCCGAGGAGTCGCTTGAGCATGATCGAGACGGGTCGGGGCCCCGTGGGACGCGTCGGGCGCCTCGTGCGCGCCGGGCCGAAGGGCTGGTCCAGGGGGCGGGGATCCTACCATGCAGCCCCTCGCGCCCCGGTCGGCGCGCGACCCGCCCGGACCCATGCGCAACCTCCTTCTGATCGACGTCGTCGGGCTGGCCTGGCGCCACGTCGGCGAGCACACCCCGCACCTTCGCCGCCTCGCCCAGGAGGGGTTCGGCGCGCCGATGGACACGATCCTGCCGGCGGTGACGTGCTCGGCCCAGGCGACGATGCTGACCGGGCTGATGCCGAGCGAGCACGGCGCCGTGGGCAACGGCTGGTACTTCGACGACGTGGGCGAGGTGCTGTTCTGGCGCCAGAGCAACGCCTGTGTGCGCGGCGAGAAGATCTACGAGACCCTCGCGAAGCGCGCGCCGAAGGCCACCTGCGCCAAGCTGTTCTGGTGGTGGAACATGGGCGCCGCCGTGGATCGCTCGATCACGCCGCGGCCGTTCTATCCGGCCGACGGGCGCAAGCTCTTGGCGGTCTACGGACAGCCGACCCAGTGGTGCGCGGGGGTCGAGAGCGAGCTGGGACCGTTCCCCTTCTTCGACTTCTGGGGTCCGAAGGCCGGGCTCGGGTCGAGCCGTTGGATCGCCGACGCCACGCGCCTCACGATCGAGCGCGAGCGGCCGACGCTGACGCTCTGCTACCTCCCCCACCTGGACTACGACCACCAGCGTTTCGGGCCGGACTCGCCGCAGGGGATCGCGGCGCTGCGCGAGGTGGACGCGTTGGTCGGCGAGTTGGTCGAGTGCGCGCGCGCCAACGACACCGAGGTCGTCGTCGTCAGCGAGTACGCGATCGAGGACGTGACGCGCGACGTGGCGCTCAACCGCGACCTGCGTCGGGCGGGGTTGCTGGAGGTGCGTGAGACGCCGGTGGGCGACGTGCTCGACGTGTTCGCGTCGCGCGCCTTCGCCGTGGCCGACCACCAGGTGGCGCACGTGTACGTGAAGGACGCGAGCGACCTCGCCGCGACGCGCGCCGTGCTCGAGTCGATCCCCGGCGTCGAACGCGTGCTCGATCGCGACGAACAGCGCGCCTTCGGCATCGACCACGCGCGCAGTGGACAGCTGGTCGCGATCAGCGAGGCGGACGCCTGGTTCAGCTACTACTACTGGCTCGACGAGGCGAACGCCCCCGACTTCGCGCCGACGGTCGACATCCACCGCAAGCCCGGCTACGACCCGGCCGAGCTGTTCGTCGATCCGAAGCTGCGGGCCCCGATGGTGCGCGTCGCGAGTCGCCTGGCGCGCAAGAAGCTCGGGTTCCGCTACCTGATGGACGTGATCCCGACCAACGGCGAGCAGGTGCGCGGCAGTCACGGGCGGTTGCCCGAGACTGCGGCGCGCGGCCCGGTGTTCCTGTCGACCTTGGGCGAGGGTGAGGTCGGCGGTGCGCCGAGTGGTGACGCGGTCGCGATGACGTCGGTGAAGGAGCGGGTGCTAGGGGCGTTGGGACTGGGCGAGTAGCCGCGCCGTTCGGTGCCGCACTCGCGTCGTCACTTCGCTCGTCGCGAAGCGCCACGAGTTCTCGGCACCACGTGGCCGCGCGCCACAGCGCCGCGGTCAGCTCTCCTCGAGTGCAGCGAGCGCGGCCGCAAGATCCCCTTCGTGGAGCACGATGCGTGCGCGTTGGATCTCGGCTCCCCCCGACACGTCGACCGCCATCGGCTCGCCGATCGGAGTGCGGAGCCGCCTGGCGTCGCGCACGTGCAGCTGGATCGTCCACACGCCGGTCCAGGAGAGCTTCGCGAACCGCAGCGGCCCGGTCGGGTAATCGTCCCGCTCCGGCTGCGCCGATCGTCGAGTGTCGCCTTCGAAGGGCACGTCGAGCGTCGCCGTGGCTTCGATCGAGTGTCCGTCCGGTAGACCGCTCGCCGGTAGGTCGAACGAGACCTCGAGCGTCGGTGCCGGCTCGAGCACGACCACCGATCCGCCCACCACGTCCGACACGAACTGCGCGGCGTGGTCGTCGACCTCGATCCATGCATCGACTGGTCGAAGAGTCCCGCGCAGATCGAAGGCACCCCGACGAACGGGAATGCGTCCCACGGCGCGTCCGTCCTGGATCAGCATGGCCACGCCACTTCGCACGGGCTCGCCGTTGGCATCGCGCACCGCACAGGTGCCCGTGCTCGCCAGTCCGAGCCACGGGTCGAGCGCGTCGGGACGCAGATGCGCGTCCGGCCCGACGGAGAGCCCTTCGAGCGTGTCGATCAGGACGTCGTAGCCCTGGATGCCGGAGGTCCCCGTTCCGAAGCCTCGACTCCGGAAGTCGTCCGAGCGCTCGACCGTCGCCCACAGCTCCAGGTCCCAGCGGCCGGGTGGAAGCGTGAGCGCGAACTCACCGAAGCGGTCCGACGACTGGTCCGCGAGGGCCTCGACAGTGCCCCATTGCCGAGCGCCGGAGGACGGCTTCGCAACGATGCGAGCGTCGAAGAGACGCCCGAGGTCGTCGACCGCCACACGCCCTTCCACGCGGCCGCGACGCACCACCGTGACCGTCACTTCGCTCCCGATCTCGAAGGTCATCGGCGACTCCATGACCACGGACGCCGACCCTGCCGTCAACACGAGGTCACCGACGTCGGTGCGGACGTCGAACCGAACGGACTCCGGAAGCTGGAAGCGACCGTCGGCGCCCGACGCGGCGCGTGCGATGGAGCGTGAACGACCCGCGACCGTGCCGCGCGCTCCCACCACGACGCCGGGAACAGCACGCCCCGCGCTGTCGACAACGATGCCGCTCACCAGTGGCGGCGGCACGCGCATCACCACGTCGCCCAGGTCGTGAACGCCGCGAACGCTGGCATCACGACGCGCCCCACCGGGTATCACGACGGAGCCTTCGCCTCGTCGCAGCGGCCCGTCGCGACGATCCACGTCCTCGAACACGACGGTGAAGCGGTCGCCGTCGAAGACCTGCTCGAGGTGCGGGACCTTGAAGTACGCGAAGCCAAGTTCGTCGGTCGTCGTCCCGTTGCTCACGCCGCCACTGAACAGGGTACGGACCTCGGCCTCGGCCAGCGGTTCACTGGCCTCGTCGACCAGCCGCGCGATCACGACTTCGCCGATCGCGCCCGCCCGGACCACCACTTCCTCCCCGTGCTCGCGCGGGCCGTCGAAGGGCTCGCCGAACTCGTGATACCCGAAACCGTCGCCGGGAAGCGTGACCGCGACCTGGAACCGGTGGCCGACCTCGACCACTTCGAACACGGCGCGACCCGCGTGAGCCGAAGCGACTCCGCGGATGGCGCGACCTTCCACAGACTCGAGCTCCACACGCTGTCCGAGCGGGCGGACCACTCCATCGAGTTCCTGCTCGACGACGACACGACCGAATGCGGGTAGTCGAATGACGAGCGGCTCGATCGGCGGTGCACCGATCGAGTAGGTGGCGATGGCGTCCTCGACCATCCGCACGTACGCTTTCGCGACGACCTCGGTCGCACGCGGCAGGTACTCGCTGTCCGCCAGCCGCGCAACGTCGATGGTGACGCGTCCATCGTCGCCGCCCGTCACCCCCGAGAGTCCGGTTCCGGCCGATCCACGCGCGCCGCTCTCGGTCCAGAAAGTCAGCGAGAGCGAGACGTGCACACCGCCAACGGGCTCGCCGTTCGGACCCACCACGTCGACGTGCAGGAGTTCCTGCCGCCGCAGCTCGACGACGACCTCTCGGTCGTACATCGGCATCTCGACAAGACTCCAACCGTGGCGATCGTCGGTCACCGCGGCGAACCACGTCTCGACGAAGGGACGCTCGACGACGAAACGCCCCGCCGCGTCGGGGAGGATCTCGACGCCGTGGTCGCGAGTCGCCGCAACTGGCTGTGCGTGCCGTCGGATCTGTCGGCCGTCCACCTCGGCGAGCGTGGAACGGAACAACCGCAGGCCGCCGTTCGGGGCGTGCTCGAGCGACGCACCCGTCGCCGCATCGATGCAGCGCACGACGATCCCTTCCGCGACACTCGCCACCGTCGGCGGACCCTCGGAATCGGTCGTCGCGCTCGCCGCGAGCTCGGGAAGCTGCAACTCGGTCCGCGTTCCAACGGCTCCGCGCTCGCGGTCGATCAGTCGCGCCTCGTCCGGCTCGTCGAGCGGCGCATGCGACGGATCCACTGCGAGTTGCGGGGGTCGCGCGTGCTGACCGCCCACCCACGGCTCCGCGAGCACGATCCAGATCGCGACGAGCGCCACGGTGAACAGAAAGGCGAGGGCAAGTCGCACGCGGGTCTGCGAGGGCGGGCGCATCGCCTCACGATACGCGTTCGTTCAGTGCCGTGCCCAGGCCCGAGGCCGCCACCTCGACGTGTCGCACCGGGGACGAGCGCGCCGGAGGGGCGGAGGCAATCGGGCCAGAGCGTCGCTCGCAGGGGCCCGAATCCGTGTGCGACCGACCCGAGACGAAGATCCGCTACGTGTCGTGCGTCGATCGCTCGCGACCGAGCCTCACCAGCGAACTCGAGTGCCGAACGCCGAGGAAGGGCGCCCGCCGTGAACGGGGCCCGACGATCGTTCGCGCGACGCCACGCGCTTCAGTCGTCGTCGCTCGAGTCGCGCAGCACCTCGAGCGCTCGGTCGACGTGCGCCCGTTCGAGTTCGATCTCGAACCGCTGCCGCGCCGATCCCGCAGCCACGTCGATGCTCCAGCTCGGACCGACCTGGATCGAATCGGCGTGGGCGTTGCGAGCCACGTGCAGCAGGACGGTCCACGCGCCCGGGCTGTGCACCTCGAAGAGTTCGACGACCGCGGGAACGTCGGTGAAGCCCTCCACCGAGTAGGCCTCCACCCGCGGGGCCCCCGACAGCGGAACCGAGTCGGGAACGAGCACGAAGCGCAGCTCCGCCGAGCCGGGCAGCTCGAGCTGAGGTCCAGCGATCGCGAGCTCGACCGTTGGCGCTGGAGCCAGCGTCACGACGAGCCCGTCGAAGGGCGCGCGAACGAGCGCGCTCTCGTAGCCTTCTGCCACGATCCAGACGTCGGGGGCAGGTCCGTCCGCGTAGAACGCGAACGTGCCGTAGTGCAGCCCGACGCGTCGCGGCTCGGTGGCCTCGACCGTGTCCGAGCTGGCAGCATCACTCCGATCGCCGTCCATCCACGCAGCCTCCATCCAAGCTGCGTCCATCCAAACGGTGCCGCGGTCGACGGGAGCGCCCGACGCGTCGACGACCGACACTTCGATCCTGCGGATCGGCGGCTCCCATGGATCCAGCCTCGGGTCCTGAGCTCTTCGTCCCTCGATCACCTCGACCCGTTCGAGCACGTCGATCACACGTTCACCCGCTTCGACATCCAGGCTCAGCCCGAGGTCCCAGTCGCCAGGAGCGAGGTCGAGTTCGAACCCACCGCTGCGATCGACGCGGCTGTACTCCGTCCAGTCCTGGAGGGGCCCCGCTGTCGAGCTCGAGCGCGCGTACACGCTCGAGCTGCTGAAGTCGTCCGGGTCGATGCCGGCGATCCGTCCGGTGACGCGCCCGAACGAATGCACGACGACCTCGACGTCGGCCCCGGGAGCGAACGAGACGGGCTCGGTCGCCCGGAACGTTCGCGATGTGGCGAAGAGGTAGAGCTCGCCGGCTCCGGCTCTCGCCGCCAACGCGTCGCCGGCGTGGATCGCGAAGCGTCCATCCTCCGAGGTCCTCGCGCCGAGCACGCTCGTGCTGCCGTCGACGATGCTGACTTGCTTCCAGCCACCACCCGCGCGTTCGTGGACGGCGACCCCGATGTTCGGCACGACTCTCCCGAACGCGTCGACGATCCGTCCCTGCACGAGCAGCGCATCCCGTGCGAAGACCACGTCCCCCACGTCCGTCACGCTGCGCTGTCCGGCGACGCCGAAGTCCTCGGCCGGGATCCGATGGTCGATCGCCGCGGTTCGTGGCGATCTGCTCCACCAGCTGCCTTCGACGAGATCGAACTGGATCTCGCGCCCGCCGAGCGCCTCGGTGACCCGCCCACGGCGCATGAAGGCGAACCGGCCCTCCGAGTCGGTCGAAAGAAGGAGCGGTTCGCCCGAGCCTCGCGGCGACTCGAGAAGCTCCGTGTCGGCGAGCGGCCGCCCGTCTTCGTCGACCGCGCGGCCCACGACGAGCGTCTCTTCGATCACGAGCTCGACGGCGACGTCACGGCGCGCCTGGGTGGGGCCGACGACCTCGACGGTCGGGCCGTCGCCGAACGTGAATCTGTTCGCCACCACGAGCAACGTGCGGTCGAGCGCCACACGCTCGTACTCGGCTCGCCCTCCGTCGGTGAACGCGGTGAAGGAAGGGGGCCGACGTGCGGCGCCCGAGAGCGAGATCCAATGGCGACCCGGAACGAGCCGACCCTGGCCATCGCGCAGCTCGACGGTCAGCCTGCCAGACTCCGCGAGTGTCAGCAGAAGCGGCTCGGCCGGCAGTTCGCCCGGGTCGAAGGTGATGCGCGGCGCGTCGGGCGACGACCACTCGGCCTCGACGAAGCCGACTCTCGTGGACGTGCGGCCTAGCTTCGCGAGGAACGCGCTCCAGTCAACCACGACGCGCCCGAGCTCACCGTCCGACCCGTCCGACGTGGCGACCGAGATGGATCTCGGCTGGCCGTACTCCTTTCCATCCCGATCGACGGCGCGAATTCCGACGTCCAGCAGGATCCCTCCGACCGGCGCACCGCTCGCGTCGCGCACCTCGACCGTCAACTCGCGCACCGGATCGAGAGCGACCGTAGCGACACCGTCGATGATCGGGAGTTCGAGACTGACGAACCCGCTCTGTTCACCCGACCATGCCGCGATGTGCGTCCGACGGACCGGGCGCTCGATCTCGACGATGCCTGCAAGATCCGCCACGTGCGGCGTGCCGTGCTCGCGCAGCGTCCGAGTGGGGCGCGGGAGCGACGCCGCGTCGATCCCGTCGAACGAGGGCGCGTCCGACACGAACACCGAAGCCGACGGCACGGGCGCGCCCGTCGCTCGGTCGATGCACAGGATCTGGAACGTGCGCCCCGTGAGGTCGAGCGCGGCTTCGGGTGTGCCCACCAGTGCGCGGCGCCCGCGCGCAACTGCGCTGTCCGTCGCCGCCGCTCCAACCGATCCGGTCGCTCCGTGCGTGAACTCGGTGTCGTCCGTTCCCTGCGTGCCGGAAGCCGCGTCGGACTCCACGAGCGCACGCGGCCCCGGATCGGCTCCGTTCGCGAACCACAGAACGAGCGCGATGGACACCAGAGCGAGCGTTCCCGCGAGGGCGACGAGCGTGCGAGCCATGCGCGCGAGTGTAGGGCGGCGCGGTAGGGGGACCACCGGCGCGATCGTCCTCACTGGCCGCTCACGAGCGCAGCCACCTCTTCGAGCTCCGACGCCGTCACGTCGATCATCAGCGCCTGAACGCCGTCCACGCCGGATTCCACCTCGAAGTGGCGCACCCCGCCGATGGGAGACGGCATTCGGCCCCTCGTCCCACGCACCATGAGCTGCGCCTCCCAGGTACCAACTGCTGGCAACTCGAAGGCGTCACTCTCGAACGGCAGCGCGGTCGTCCCGACGGGCCCGTATCCATCGAGCGGCTCGGAACCGTCGAACAGCGTGCGCGTCAACTGGGCGAACAGGGCCGCGCCTTCGGGCAACGAGCCGCCGTCCGAGCGATAGACGATCTGCACCTCGGGTCGCGGCGGGATCACCACCTTCGAGATCCTGCCGGCGTCTTCCACCAGGACGGCTGCCGGCGACTTGGGCCCGTACGCCTCGGGAACGATCCACAGATCGACGCGCCCTTCACCGACTTCGAGTGTGAGCCGACCCGGCCCGGCGTCGAGAGTTCCGGCCGCACGGCCGTCGATCCCGATGAAGACCTCGCAGCGGCCGAGACTCGTCCCGTCGGCCGGCTCGATCTCGATCGACACCTGGCGCAGGTCGATGCGCAGCGGGTCGAGGCGCACGTCATCGGCCATGACGCCGGACTCGACGCGTACCCCTTCGATGCACGCGACCATGTAGTCGTCGAAGAAGCCGCCGCCGCACACGACCAAGTCGTACTCACCCGCGGCCGCATCCAGACGGAACGATCCGTCACGACCGACGGGGTTCCCGGTGCCGGACCGCCAGGCGTTCGGCGCGCCGGGAGTGCTGAGTCCGACCGACATGAACGAGAGGTCGTCGCGACCTTCGACCACGATGCGTCCGGCCACCGCTCCGCGCCGTTCGACTTCGAGACGCACGACGTCGCCGGGCGCGAATGCGACGGGTTCGCGCGCAGACGCCCGACCGGTGGAAGCACGCAGGAAGAGCGAACCGCTCGAGGCCAACTCCTCCAGCTCGACGGTGGTGGGGATCACGAACCGACCCGTGTCGTCGGTCTGGACAACCGCGAGGGTTGCGTTGCGCTCCCCATCGCGTTGCTCCGCGAGGGCGATACGCGCGTCGGGGATAGGACGGCCGTCCTCCGCCACGACGACACCAGAAACGAGTGGTCGAATGGGTGCGAGCACGACGTCACCCAGATCCTGCGTCATCTGCTCGTGCCCTCGATCCGGAAAAGAGACGGCGACCGACGCTTCTCGGCGCGACGGCGAGCTCGGAGCTCCATCGAGGATGCGCCACTCCTCGTCCATCGCCGGCACGACGATGTCTCCATGCCAATTCCGGATCACACCGAAACGCCCATCGCCGTCGGTACGGATCCGAATACCGCGACGGAAGGGGTAGGTCTGAGTTGCGTCTCGATGGATGCTCGCTTCGGCATCCGCTACTGCTGCGCCATCCGAGTCGACGAGCCGGCCGACGACCTGGTGATGGGGTTCGACGAGACGGACTACGATCTCTTGGTCGGGCGCGACGGGGCCTTCGATCAACCGTTGACCGCTCCCCCAATCCACCCGCACATCGCCCGACAATGCGACCGGAGAGAACCTGACCCGCCCTCCGTCGGTGAATCCGCGAGCGCGACCGGTCGTAGGACTCGACCCAGATATCCGCATTTCGTGGGATCCGCGCACGAGCTCGCCCGCCTTGTCCACGAGATCGACGACGACGCTACCCGTCGGCGGAAGCGTCAACGTCACGGGCTCGTCGGGCGGCGCGTCGCGATCGAACGACGCTTGGACCGGCGCGTCTCCGATCACCGTCGCCTGGACCCAGACGTCGTTCGACTCGATCGGGGCCAGCTTCCCTTGCAGAGCCTGCCACTCGAACGCGACTCGACCGTCGTCGTCGGTCGTCCCACGCAGCAGATCGAAGTTGTTCTCCAGCGGAATGGGCTCCCTCGTTCCACGCGCGATCGCGGTGACCTCGACCCCGGCGATGGCCGACCCGAGACGATCCAGCACATTCACGTCCAGGTCCTGGGCAGCGGTGAGCTCGACGACGACGACGAGTTCGTCGTCGCTCGACGGGGCGACGTATCCCAGACCGCGCAGTGTTCCGGCCACCGCAGCCACGCGCAGCCCCGAGTGCGCGTGCGCGAGCTGGACCTCGCCCCGCTCGTCCGTCCGGTACTCCGCCCCGAGTTCGATCAGCGCGTCGATGGGGCGCGGGTACGTGTAGTGGAGCGGACCGCTGAGCGGCGTCGCCGTCGTCGTGTGGACACTCGCCCCCGGCACGCGTTCGCCGGTCGACGCGTCGATGCAGCGCAGGGTGAATCCGCCGCTGGTGCCGACCTCGCGCCGCTCAGCGGCAGAACCCGCTGGGGCATCGTGGGAGTCTCCGGCGTCGACGACTTCCGACTCCTCGACGTCCGCGGTCCGAGGCGTGATCGTGTTCTCCGAGAGACCGCCAGGCGCGGGGCGCCGAGGCTCCGCGAACGGATCGACGATCAGGTAGGCGGCGACGAGTCCGAGGACCAGGACGACGAGCAGGGTCAGGTTGCGAGCCATGCGTGCCAGTGTAGAGCGGCGCGGTAGGGGGACCACCGGCGCGATCGTCCTCACTGGCCGCTCACGATCGCGACGACCTCTTCGAGCTCGGACTCGGTCACGTCGATCGTCAACGTCTGCACGCCCTCCACCCCCGACTCGACATCGAAGTGGCGCAACTCACCGACCGAACCGACGATCGCGCCCTTCCGGCCACGGACCTGGAGCTCGACGTCCCAGGTCCCCGCGGCGGGCAGGTCGAACGGGGCGCTCTCGTAGGGGAACTCGTAGGTCTTCGCTCCCTGGAGCCGCAACGGCTCGGGTCCCGCGAACGGTGGCTCGAGCGACAGGCTCGCCACCAACGTCGCGTACTCGGGCAGGTCACCAACAGCAGCACGGAAGACGACTCGCACCTGGGGCCGCGGCGGCAGGACGACGGTCGACGCGGCCGGCGCGTCCTCGATCACGACGGCCGCGAGGGTCGTATTCGAGCGCTGCTCCGGCACCACCCACAGGTCGGTACGACCGAGTCCGACCTCCGTCTCGATGCGACCGTACTGCCCATCGAAGGCGCCGGCGAAATGCCCGTCCATGAACAGGTACACGGCGCATCGTGAGTCCCACGGAGATCCGTCGGCCAACTCGAGGTCCAGCGCCAGCGAGCGAGTTTCGACGATCCAGGGCTGAAGACGTGGGTCGGCCGTTCGTCGATCCGACTCCACGTGAACACCTTCGATCCGAGCGATGGTGTGGCCGTTCGGGAAGCGATCCCTGCGTACCTCCAGGTCGTAGTGGCCCTCGGGTAGGTAGAGCGTGAACGAGCCGTCGTTCCCCGTGAAGCTACGCACTCGACTTCGCTGGTCTTCATTCGGCTCTGTGGCGAAGGCGTCGATCGTGTAGCGCAAGTCGTCGTCTCCGCCTGCGACCTCGATTCGCCCGTCGATCGCGCCCAACTGATGCGATCGGGCCAACCCGAGACGAACGTCGTCACCAACCGCGAACGCGAGTGGTTCTGATAGCGTCACGTGTGGAGCCTCTGCGCGCAACAGCAACTCTCCGCGTCCCGCCTGCGCCGCGAAGCCATCAGCCGCAGGAACCACGAACCGCCCGTTCGCTCCCGAGTCGACGTAGTCGACGCTCGACCAGCGACCTTCCGAACCCGGTTCGAGAAGCGAGACCCGAGCGAACGGTACGGGCCTTCCAGCGGGATCCACGACGGAGCCCGTCACGAGCGCGCGTTGGGGCTCGAGCTGCACGTCGCCGATGTCGAGCACCGCTGTCCCATCGTCGGGGAACTCGATCGAAACGGTGGCTTCACGACCGAGCCCACCTCGTGGGCCTTCGACGACGATGCGGCACTGCTCGGCCATGGGCTTCGTCAGTACATCCGAAGCGATCGACGCGGGCACGACGAAGCGACCTTCGGCATCGGTGAGGAGTCGGCCTCGCGGAGCGAATCGGCGCAGCTCGCCCTCTTCGAACACACGCGCTTCGGTGTTCCCGAGTGGCTGACCGTCACCATCGACCAGTCGCCCAGTCACTCGATCGCAGTCCACCATGATGCGTACCTCGAGCTCTTGACCTGGAACGAGCGAGCCACCCAGTTCAGGGGCGGCCAGCGAATTGAGAGTCCCTCTCGTGATCCTCTCCGTGGTCGTCACACTGAGATCCATCCCTGCCGCCACCGGATAGAAGCGTGCGCGTCCGCCGCTCGTTCGCCGCGACCCGCGACCGAACGGATGCCCCCAGCCACTCACGAGGACTTCGAACTCGCCCGCGAGGCGTTCGCCGTGACCGTCCACGAACTCGACGACGACGGCGCCGACGTCGTCGAGGACGATTTGAACGGGGCCGTCCGCACGCTGCTCGAAGTCGACTTCCTTGCCGGTCGGAAAGCCGCCAATACGGTCTACGCGCACCGTGAGGCGTTCGTCGACGACTCCCGCAGCCACCTGCTCGAGTGCCTGCCAGTCGAAGGCAGCCCGTCCCGTCTCGGGGTCGGTCCTGGCGCGCAAGAACGTCTGCTCGCGGGCGTTCATGAAGGGCGAGCGTCCCCAACCGACAATCACGACCTCGATCCCACCGATCGGCTCTTGGTCGGGATCGACGACCTCGACGATGAGTTCGTCGACAGGCCCCAAGCTGATGTCCATCGACACGCGCCCGATCGTGTCCGTGATCCACGCGTACCCGCGCCGCGATTCAGCCACTCCGGCGGCCAAGAGAGCACGGCGCGGCACGACGACCTCCCCGCGCGCGTCGGATCGCACTCGTTCTCCGTGAGCGATGGCGTGATCGACCGGGCGCGCGGCCTGAGAACTCTCACCGGTCGCGGCGGATGTCGGGTCGAAGAGATACAGATCGGCACCCGGGATCGGTGCGCCGGTGACGGAGTCGACGCAGCGCAGCACGATTCCATCGCTGATGCCGACCTCGCGCCGTTCGGCAGCGGAACTCGATTCGGCATCGTCAGCACGGACGAGCGCTGGACCTTCGGCCTGATCCACCTGTGGCGTCACCGTGATCTCGGAGGCGCCCGATCCGAGCCGGGGAGACTCCGCGAACGGATCGACGATCAGGCAGGCGGCGAGGAACCCGAGGACGAGGACGACGACAAGAGTCAGGGTGCGAGCCATGGGCACGAGTCTACGCCCACGCGGCATCGACCGATCGGCGACGGACCGGCCCCACTGAGCGAGCCGCCCGACGACGAGCGTTCAGCGCTCGTGCGCCTCGTCGGGCAACTCCACCTCGACCCGATCGCCGTCCGCGAGGCCCAGCACCGACCGCAGGTGCACGTCGGCGGCGATCTCGACGAGGTTGCGCGGATGGTCGCCGCGGTCCTCCTCGTTCGCTTGGGTCCGCAGCACGAACGCTGAACGGCCCGCGATCCGGCACGGTGCGACGAACACGCGCACGGTGCCGAGGAGCGGATCGGGCTCGAGCCGCAGCGCGTGCGCCGGCATCGACCAAGGCTCGTCGAGCTCGACATTCAGCGTCCCCGGCACCAGCTCGACCCCCGCCAATGCCGCGTACTGCGCCGCGAGCAGCTCCATCCAGCGCGCGAAGTCGCCCTGGCCGGTGCGGACGATGCCGGTGTGGCGGCGGGTGGTCGTCATCGCTCCTGCTCCTCCAGCACCCGCAGCGCCTCCGCGACCTCGTCGCTGTCGAGGGTGATGGACGTCTGTTGAGGCTCGGCGCCACTGAACACCACGACGGTGTGCGCCTTGCCGAAT
This sequence comes from Rohdeia mirabilis, assembly GCA_007750655.1. GTDB lineage: Bacteria > Planctomycetota > UBA1135 > UBA1135 > Rohdeia > Rohdeia mirabilis. Next base: position 861,084 of record CP036290.1, on the reverse strand, counting down.
TCGAGCGCGGGCGAGGCTCGATCGCGGCGCACGAACAGGCGCGTGCGCCATTCGCCCACGGCATGAAGCACCTTGAACCAATGGCGGAAGCCGTCGGTGGCGTCGTCCCAGCGCACCGACGCGTTCAGCGCCCCGCCACCTTCGAAAGGGAGATCGAACTCGAGCTCGAGACCGAGCTCGGCGCCGGCCGGGAGTTCGAGGTCGGGAGCCTGCACATGGACCGCGATCGCAGGAGCGGGCTCGAGCGTGATCGACGACTGGCTGCGCATGTCGCGAACGAAGAGCCCCGCGCAATCGAAGTTCTGGATCCAGGCATCGACCGTTCCAGTGGTGGCGTGGACTTCGAGCGAACCTTCGAAGATGCGCCCCAGGGCGGTGACCCCGCCGGGGTGCACCCACGTCACGTACCCCATCCTGACCGGCTGTCCGTCGGGCTCGAACACCTGCACCGTGTGCGGCTCCACTTCGATCGACCAGGGGTTCAAAGATGGAGGTCGAACCGTGCGGCCCGCGCGCGCCTCGATTCCGTCGATGCGGCCCAAATACCAGAGGGAACCGGTGCCGAATCCGCCACCTGTTCGACTGAAGAGCTCGAGCGACCAGATTCCGGCCGGTACGACGGCTCGGAATCGTCCTCCGGCATCGAGCTCGACGTCGAATTCGGCCCTACGCTTCCACGCATCGCGCGGCGTGCCGACGACGGAGAAGCCAGTGAACGCGTGCGTCGCCGAGGCTTCGATCCGGCCCTCGATCACCGCAACGCCCTCGATCGTAAGGGTCAACTCGGCTCCGGCCCTGAATTCCTCGGGGCCCACGGAGGCATGGGCATCGCTGACCACGCTGGCGACGAGCGGTCGCCCGCCGATACGTTCAGTCAGCACGTCGCGCAGCGGGACCCAGAACTGCCCCGACGCGTTCGTTCTCGCCGACGTCACCGGATCCCTGTCGAGCGCTTCCGGCCCTACCGCCTCGATCACCACCTGGACGTTCGGAACCCGTCGGCCCAGCGTGTCGACCACCACGCCGGAAACGAGCAGCGGCGCTTCGAACATGACGATCTCGCCGATGTCGTACTCCCCGTGATCGTCGCGACCGAAGGAGTCGTGAGCGAACTTCGTGATGAGAGCACTTCCGCGAAGTGGGGGCGTACTCGAGCGCTCCACCTCGAACACCCACTCGACGGGCTCGTGCGACTTCGCTCCGGAGACGAGGAACTGCGACCACGGTGCAGCGAACCAGCCGTCTGCATCGGTCCCCGGGGAGATGGCCTGCTCCCTCGATGCGACCGGGTAGGCGACGCACGCTTCGTCGCCGATCGGTCCTCCGAGTTCGTCCGTGAGCCGCCCGACCACCTGGACGCCCGCGAGTGGGACCTCGATCACGACTTCCTCACCGTGCTGGGCCGGCCCCAGGAAGAACGCGCCGCCCGCTGCCGAGAGATCCGGGCGACGATCGAGCTCGGCAGCGAAGCGCTCGCTCGTTGCCGCGACGCGGAACTCAGCGCGCCCATCGACGACAGGTGCGCTCCGAACTCTCGACCGGGAGCCCCCTTCGGGACCGAGATACGCCGTCCAGGCGCCACGTCCGACGGGGCCCGACGGCGTGGCGACCTGGACCGCGACCTGCCCCACGGGTGGCAGCGTGAGCTGGAACGGCTCGACCAGTGGATCGCCCAGGTCGAACGCGACAGCGACCGGATCGCGGGTCACCAGGTCCACTTCGACCTCGACACGCACGGCCGCACCGATCCCTGTGGATGCACGCAGGGAATGCCACTCGAGCGTGGCGCGCCCATCCGCATCCGTCTCGATCCGCGTGATGCCGCCGCTGAAGTGTTCGCTACCGGCCCTCGCGCCCTGGCGCCAGGCATTGAGGACCACATCGAACCCACTGGCCGGTGACCCGTCCGCGTGCCGCACCTCGATGACCAGGTCGCGTCGCGGCTCCAGTCGCAGCTCGATCACGTCCTCGAAGAGCGGTGGACCGACGAAGCGCGCGGCGCGGTGGTCTCCGTCCACGGCCGCGAGCAGGCCCGACGTCAAAGGCGGAGGCAGGCGCACCTCACCGCGAGTGTTCGCGACCTGCGGTTCGCGGTGCGTGATCAGAGCTTCGATCGGGGTCGGATGCGACCCGTTGTCGAGCGTCCCGGGCAATTCGCGATCGGACAGGTACACGTGCGCACCCGCGATCGGCGCACCCGTCGCCGCGTCGACGCAGCGCACCAGGAAGCCGGGCGTGGCGTCGTCGAGCACGAGCTCGACGACGGGCGCATTCTCGACGATCGACATGCGCAGGTCGGAGTCGGCGGCGCTGCCTTCGTTCGCCGCTACGTCGAACGCGACTGTCGGTGCGTCGGCCTCGCGCGCTTCTCCGGCTACAGGACTCGACTCGATCGCCGCCGGTCCGTCACCACCGCCCTCGTTCAGCGCGATCGTCACCACCACGCCAACGGCGAGCAGCACCAGGACCACGGCGAGAATCGTTCGCGAGCGCATGGGGAGAGGATAGGGGCTCGAGCTCTCTTTCGTGGGCCGCCCGTCGTGAGGCACTGGCCGCTAGTCGCCCGAGCGCTCGACCAATGCATCCGCGATCTCGGCGGCCGTCAGCTCGACGGCCACGCGCTGGATCTCGAGGCCACCGAGGACATCGACGCGGCGCTCGATCGTGATCGGTGCCCAGGCCGCTGGCTCGTTGCTGTCCCGTAGCGTCAGCTCGAGCACCGCGGCACCGAGCGCGGGAAGCTGCTCGAAGCTCAGCTGCCGAGCGCCGCCCTCCTCCACGACGGTCCCACTCTCGAGCCCGCGCCCCTCGAACGGCACGTCGTGGCGCACGCGGGCCGAGAGCTGCGCGCTGGCTGGCAGGGATCCGTCCGGGAACGTCACGTCCACCACGAGGCTGGGCGCGGCCTCGAGCGCGACTCTGTTCAGACGGCTCGCATCCGGTACGAAGAGCGCCGCACAGCCGGGCGCTTCGATCCACAGACCCAACGCTCGATCGCCGTCGTGAATCGTGATGACGCCATTCGCGAGGGCCGCGCGACCGATCGATACCCCATCGCGAACGAGGAACGCGCTTCCGGCGACCAGAAGACTTCCGTCCGGACCCTGGACCTGGATCGTGTTCGGCGCGAGATCGACGACCCAGGGGTCGAGTTCGGGTGGTCGTGTGCGTTCGCCCGCTTCGACGACCAGACCGTCGAGTAGGGCGAGGGCCTCTTCGGTCCGTCCGCCCCAACTCCCCCTTTCGACCGTTGCCACCAGCTGGAGACTCCAGATGCCAGCAGCGAGGCTGATCTCGAACGAACCGTCGTCGACGACACGCGCCGACTCGAGCCTCGGCGTGGCGTCGCCATCGAGGGTCTGAATGGCCTGGATTCGCAGCGGGAACGTCGCTCGAGTTCCCGACACGCGCACCACTCCTTCGATACGAGAACGGCGCTCGACGACCATCGAAACCTCGTCGCCGACTTCGAACTCCAGGTCAGTGGCGGACGACACGATCTGTGAAATCGCCGCGAGCACCAGGTCCGTCGTGCCGAGCCACTCCGGAGTCTCCACCGGCAGAGCGATCTGGAACCGCCCGTCCGCGTCGGTCCATCCGCGAAGGTCCGTATCGGCCCAATAGAGGCCGTTCCAGTATCTCACCGCGAGCTCGACGCCGGCCACGCCGCGATCACCGGGATCGACCACGCGCCCGTGCACGAGCAACGGCGGAGCGCGGAGGACCACGTCGCCCATGTGGTACGTCCCGGTATCCACCCTTCGATCGAAGTCGGTGGGAAGAACGAAGACCCCTTCGCCCCGTCGTCCGACCGACCTCGGGCCCAGGTCTTCGAGGACGAAGCAGGTCAAGGTACGGAACCCATCGACCAGATCGCCCGTGTCAGGCATCTGCAGGACGGCGATCCCATCTTCATCGGTGACGGAGCTCTGCTTTCGCTTCGCGCCCATGTTCACGCTGACGTTCGCGAGTGGCGCACCGAACTCGTCCACGATCCGCGCGACGAGTCGCGGCTCTCCACGGCCGACCCTGACGACGATCGTCTCGCCCCGGACCATGGGCCCGTCGAACGCGCCGACCTTGCTGTTCTCGGTCCTCGCAGTGAAGCGGCCGTCAACCTCGACGAACTCGAACACTGCGCGACCGGTGAGCAACCACTCTCGCGCGGAGCCCAGTGCGCCCACACGGGCGAGATCCACGATTCCCGCTCCCGGCAGCAACTCGCCGCGCTCGCAACGATGCTCCACGACGACCGAGCCGAAGTCCGGAACGGTCAGGACGACGGGTTCGGTCGGCAGTGGATCGGCCTGGAACTCGATCTGTACGGGCTCACTGGACACCATCGATGCTCGGGCGCGGACCACGCCGGTCTCGCGCAGCGCAGCGAGGATCCACGGTTGACTCAGCTCGAACGAGGCGCGGCCGCTGTCGGCGTCGGTACTGAGGTACAGGCTCCCGGCCCAGGTCTGGGCACCCTCGTCGTTCAAGCCCGTGAAGTCGAGTCGAACGGGCATCCCACCGACCGGGGCACCCATCGAGTCCACCACGTCCACCTCGATCGTCGCGCGCGGCACCATCTCGAGCACCGCCTCCACCTCGTAGGTCGGAACATGGATCTCGAGCACGCCGAAGTGCCCGGGCGCGACGGCGGCGAGCCACGTGCGGACGTAGGGCCGTTCGATCCACAGGCTGCCGTCGGGGGCGGGCTCGACCGCGACGCCTCGCTCCACCACGGACGCGACCGGTTGCCTCAGGTCGCGCAGCGCTTCGCCGCCGAACGCGGGTGCGTCGGTCCGGTGGAGCTGTGCGCCCTCGATCGCTTCGCCAGTCGTCGCGTCGATGCAGCGAATCCGCATCCGGTCGCCGACGCTCTCGACCCTGGCGACCGGATCGGGTTCTGGCACCGCAGACCGATGCGTCGAGTCCGAGGACGCAGCCACCCTTTCGCCGGACTCGAGAGCTGCACCCACGCCCCGGTCGCCAGACTCAGCGGTCGAAGCCGTCAGCGATGTACCCGTCGACGCGATCCCCTCACCGTCGCTCCCGCCGCGCACGACGAGAGTGACGAGGACGAGCGCGACGGCGAGGAGAACGAGGGCCAGGGCAAGGGTCGTTCGCGAGCGCATGGGGAGAGGATACTGTCGAGGCGTGATCGCACCCTCGCGACTGCACACGACGACCTTCCACGCACGCTGACCCTCCATGCACCACCTACGCCTCGGCCTCCTCGCGCTCGCGCTCTCCACCCTCGGCGCACTCGGACTGAACGCGACGAGCGCGCCACAGGATCGTGAGGCCGAGGCGGCCGTCACCGACGACGAGGAGAGCTCCCGCCCCGCCGTGCTCGTCACCGGCGCCAGCTCGGGCATCGGGCGGCGCACGACGGAGGTGCTGGCCGCGAACGGGTTCTTCGTCTACGCCGGCGCGCGCAAGGACGCGGACCTCGCCGAGTTGAACGCGCTCGAGAACGTGCAGGGCATCCGCCTCGACGTGACAGACCCCGAGCAGATCGCAGCGGCGGTGGCCACGGTCGAAGCCGGCGGACGCGGACTGTTCGGCCTCATCAACAACGCCGGCGTGGCCGTGGTCGCACCGCTGATCGAAGTCACGGACGCGGACCTCGAGTTCCAGTTCGACGTGAACGTGAAGGGACCGGTGCGGGTGACGCGCGCGTTCGCGGATCTGTTGATCGCGAGCGGCGGGCGCATGGCGACGACGGGTTCGATCTCGGGCTTTCTGGCCTGGGAGTTCGGCGGGCCGTACACGATGAGCAAGCACGCGATCGAGTCGTTCAGCGACACGCTCGCGGCCGAACTCGCGCCCTTCGGCGTGGCAGTCGGCGTCGTCGATCCGGGCAACTACCGTTCGCAGATCGGCGTGTCCATGCGCGAGCGACTCCAGGCACGCGGCTATGCGACGGAAGGCAGCCGCTACGCCGAGCAGATGGAGGCCCGGCTCTCCGGTCCCGGCGACCGCGACCAGTACGACGAGCCCGACGACGTGGCCGCCGCCTTCCTCGCGTTCCTGACCGATGAGGCGCCGCGCCGCCGCACGATCGTCACACCCAATCGCGCCGAGGCCGAGATGACCCTGCGCGCCGCGATCGCCCGCGTGGCCGAGATCGCGAGCGGGCCGCAGGAAGTGTTCGGTGAGGACGAGGTGCTGGAGATGGTGAAAGCCGCGCTGGACGGAGCGCGCTGAGTCTTCGGGGGAGGCCTCTCGGAGCGCGTCCGTCAGCCGGACACGTCCACGACGCGCCGCAACTGGAAGCGGCACGGGGCTCCGGCTTCTTGCACGAGGACCTCGAGAGCCCGCAGACTGAAGGCCCTCCATCCGTCGCCGTCGTGGAAGGCGTCGAGCTCACCCACATGGGCTCGGTCCCAAGCATCGTCGCCATCGGCGCCGTGGACCATCGGCACCTCGGTGCCGTGGATCTGCCAGAGCGGCCCCATCTCGTCGACGAGGCTGGAATCGTGCTGACCATGGCTCACGAGCGAGTTGGGATCGCTCTCGATCAACCGCTCGTAGATCTCGTCCGGAATCGGATCGTCGAGCTCCGGCGCCCGATCGACGAGGTGGCGCCAATCGAAGCGAACGGCCGGCCGAGGCTCGACGCGACGCAGTTCAAGTCCGCGAAGACCGCTGGCCCGCAGTCGGTCCGCGACCTTGTCGGTGACGAGGGGACCTACGCCCCAGCAGGTCGAGACCGGAGGCACGAACGGTCCGACACGGCCATACCTCTCGACTCCGTCGGGGCCAGAGATCATGCACCCGTTCATCAGTACGGCGCCGTAGTCACCCCAGGGAGCGCCGTGCTCGACCTTGAAATGCGCAAAACCCGCTGCCAGTACCTCGTCGGTCATTCCCATCTCACTCGCCATCGCACTCACTCCCCCATCCGCGGCCGCACCGCCAGGTACTGCTTCGGCCACGGGTGCGTGGGCACCTCCATGTCGGCCGCGGCACGCATGGTCAGGTGCGGATCGAGCAGGTGCGGACGGGCCAGGGCGCACAGGTCGGCACGGCCGGCGGCGAGGACCGTGTTCGCGTGGTCGATACCCTGGATCGCACCCACGGCCATGACGGTGGCGCCCGTCTCGGAGCGGATGCGCTCGGCGAACGGGACCTGGTACATGCGGCCGTAGATCGGCTTGCTCTTGGGCGTGTTGCCGGCGGTGCTCACGTCGATCACGTCCACGCCGAGCTCCATCAGCGCGCGCACGGTGACGATCGAGTCCTCGATGGTCGTGCCCTCGTCCAGGTCCGGCGAGTCGTCGACCCAGTCGACGGCGCTGATGCGCGCAAAGAGCGGATAGCCGTCCGGCAACACCGCGCGCACGGCCTTCGCGACGCGCAGCGGAAAGCGCATGCGGTTCTCGAGGCTGCCGCCGTACTCGTCCTGGCGGTGGTTCGACGCGGGGCTGAGGAAGCTCGACAGGAGGTAGCCGTGAGCCATGTGCAGCTCGATGCAGTCGAAGCCGGCCGCGAGCGCCAACCTGGCACTGTTCACGAACGCCGCCTCGACGCGAGCGAGGTCCGCCGCGTCCATCTCCTTCGGCACGTGCCACCCTTCGCGGAACGGTTCGGCGCTGGGCCCGAACGTCTGCCAGGCGCTCGCGTCCTTCAGCGACGTGTCGCCCTCCCAGGCCAGCGAGCAACTGCCCTTCCGACCGGCGTGCGCCAACTGGATGCCGATCTTCGCCGCCGAGTGCTGGTGCACGAAGTCGGTCACGCGCTTCCAGGCGTCGCGCTGCGTCTCGTTCCACAGACCCGCGCAGCCGTGGCTGATCCGGCCCGCCGCCTCGACGTTCGTCATCTCGGTGAAGACGAGGCCCGCGCCGCCGACCGCGCGCGACCCCAGGTGCACCAGGTGCCAGTCGTTCGGCACACCGTCGGTGGCCGAGTACATGCACATAGGCGACACGACGATGCGGTTGTGAAGCTGCATGTCGCGCACCGCGAGCGGCTTGAACGCGGGCGGCTGCGGCGCACCTTCCGCCGCGCCTCCTGAACGCTCGTCCGCCCAGAACGCGTCGCGCGCGCGCTCGACCAGCTTCGGATCGCGCAGCGCCAGGTTGTCGTAGGTGATGCGCTTGCTGCGCGTCATCAGGTTGAACATGAACTGGACCGGCGACTGGCCCACGAAGCGCTGGGCGTTCTCGAACCACTCGAGGCTCGTCTGGGCCGCGCGCTGGATCTTCAGCGTGTCGACGTAGCGCGACTCCTGGTAGTCGGCGAGCACCGCGGCGCTCGGCTCGAAGTCGTGGCGCTCGAGCGCGTCGATCAGCGCGATCGAGTCCTCCATCGCCAGCTTCGTCCCCGAGCCGATCGAGAAGTGCGCCGAATGGGCCGCATCGCCCAGGAGGACCACGTTCCCGTCGTGCCAGCTCTCGCAGACCACGTTGGGGAACTGGCGCCAGATCGAGCGGTTGCCAAGGAGACTGTGCCCGTCCAGGTACTCGGCGAACAGCGCCTCGCAGTAGCGGATCGTGTCCTCTTCGCTCATCGCGTCGAAGCCGGCCCGCTTCCACGTGTCCTCGTGGCACTCGACGATCCAGGTTCCGAGCATCGACCCGTCGTCGTGCTTCACGAACGGATAGGCGTGCACCATGAACAGGCCGTGCTCGCCCTCGTGGAAGACGAAGGTGAATGCGTCGAGCGGCTTCGTCGTGCCCAACCAGGCGAAGCGACAGTTCCGCATCTCGACCGTCGGCTTGAACGTCTCGGCCAGTTGGCTGCGCACGGCGCTGTTGATGCCGTCGGCGGCGACCACGAGGTCGTAGGACCCGCGCACCTCGTCGAGCGACACCTCGGTCTCGAACTTGACGTCGACGCCGAGCTCGATGCAGCGCTCCTGGAGAATGCGCAAGAGCTCGCGGCGCGGCGTACCGACGAAGCCGTGGCCCGTCGAGCGCACGCACTCGCCGCCGTAGTGGTTCTCGATGTCCGTCCAGTGCACGAACCCGTCGCGGATCGCCTGGTAGGTGACTTCGTCCGCCTCGCGGAAGCGGTCGAGCGTCTCGTCCGAGAAGACGACCCCCCACCCGAACGTGTCGTCGGCGCGGTTGCGCTCGAACACGTCGACCTGGGCCGACGGGACGCGCTCCTTCAAGAGGGCGGCGAAGTAGAGGCCGGCGGGACCGCCGCCGATGCAGGCAACTCGCATGGGAGCGTCTCGATCAGTCCTTCAGGGGAATGCGCGCCACGCCGTCGGCATGGGCTGCGCGCGCGACCGCGTCGCCGACCACGAAGGCCACCGAACGGTCGAATGCGGGCGGGAGAATGCGTTTCGGGCCCGGCTCGACCACACAGCCGGCGATGGCGTCGATGGCCGCGAACTTCATCCCGGGCGTGAAGCGCGTGGCCCCCACCTCGAGCGCGCCGCGGAACAGACCCGGGAACGCGAGCACGTTGTTGACCTGGTTCGGGAAGTCGCTGCGACCGGTTCCGACCACCGCCGCGCCGCCGGCCAGCGCCTCGTCGGGCAGGATCTCGGGCTCGGGGTTCGCCATCGCGAGGACGATCGCGTCCTTCGCCATGCTCGCCACGTCCCGGCGATCGATGAGGCGCGAGCGGCTGACGCCGATGAAGACGTCCGCGCCCTGCATGGCGTCCTTCAGCGTGCCCCTCAGATGGCGGCGATTCGTGTGCTCGAGCAGCTGCGCCTTGACCGGGTCGAGGTCGTCGCGGTGCGGCCCGATGATTCCGCGGCTGTCGCACACCAGCACCTCGCCGACCGGGATGCAGCGGTCGCCGCCGTCGGCGCAGGACAGAAGGCGCGCGATCGCCCGCCCGGCCGCGCCCGCGCCGCTGATGACGACGCGCGATCCGACCAGCGCCTTGCCCACGACCCGCAGCGCGTTCTGCACGGCGGCGAGGCACACGATCGCGGTGCCGTGCTGGTCGTCGTGCAGCACCGGGATGCCGATGTCCTGCAGGCGGTCCTCGATCTCGAAACAGCGCGGCGCCGAGATGTCCTCGAGGTTGATGCCGCCGAACGTGGGCGCGATGCGCTTGACCGTCTCGACGATCGCGTCCGGGTCGCGCGCGTCGAGCACGATCGGGAACGCGTCGATGCCGCCGAACTCCTTGAAGAGGACCGCCTTGCCCTCCATGACCGGCAGCGCGGCCTCGGGGCCCAGATCACCCAGACCCAGGATCGCCGACCCGTCCGAGACGACCGCTACCGTGCGGCCCTTCATCGTCAGGCTCCAGGCCTTGGAGACGTCCTCGCCGATCACTTCGCAGGGTCGCGCGACGCCGGGCGTGTAGGCCAGCGACAGGTTGCGCGGTGAGTCGACGCGCAGCAGCGAGCGCACCTCGAGCTTGCCGCGGTGCAGTTCGTGGATCCGCAGCGATTCTTCGTAGACGTCCATCGCCGCACGATACGGCGCCCCGAGGTCCGCTCCAAACACGGGGCTTGCCCCCGCGAGTCCCGGCGGTAGCGTGTCCCGGATGTCCGCCGCTCGCCCCCGCTCCGGAGCTTCGCGTCCCCGTCCCGGCGACGCGAAGAGCCGCGTCACGAAGAAGGCGCGCGCCGAGCTGGCCGCACGCGTCCAGGCGATCGTCGACGAGCTGTCGGACGCGGTCGACGCTCTCGCCTTCGCCGACCCGGTCGCCCACGTCTACAACCCGCTCGACTACGCGCGCGACGCGTCGGCCACGTTCATCGAACGCTTCGTCCGCCCGCGCCCCGAGGCCGTGCTGATCGGGATGAATCCGGGACCCTGGGGCATGGTCCAGACCGGCGTGCCGTTCGGCGAAGTGGCCGCGGTGCGCGACTGGATGGGCATCGACTCGGGCGTCGTGCCGCCGGCCGACCAGCATCCGAAGCGTCCGATCGAGGGCTTCGCCTGCACGCGCAGCGAGGTGAGCGGCCGCCGCGTCTGGGGCTGGGCGGCCGAGCGCTTCGGGACGCCCGCGGCCTTCTTCGACCGCTTCTTCGTGTGGAACTTCTGCCCGCTGGCCTTCATGGAGGAGGGCGGCAAGAACCGCACGCCGGACAAGCTGCCGGCGGCCGAGCGCGAGGCGCTGTTCGAGGTCTGCGACCGCGCGCTGGTCCGGATGGTCGAGGCCATCGACCCCGAGCGCGTGATCGGCATCGGCCGTTTCGCGCTCGACCGGGCCAGGTCGGCGATCGGCAGCGAATCCGGCCGCGCGTTCGGCACGATCCTCCACCCGAGTCCGGCCAGTCCGCTGGCGAACCGCGGGTGGGCGCCGCAGGCCGAGGCCCAACTGGCGGCGCTGGGGATCGACCTCGACCGTTGAGCGCGGCGACTCGGGCGAGCCCGCGACCTCGACGCCTTCACACGGATTGAATCAATCGATCGATTGAATGTCGGCGAGCGCGACTCTACCCTCCCCGCCCTCGATCGCCCGCGGTCGGGCCCCCGCCATGGACCGCCGCGCCTCCGCCACTCGCCAAGCCCTGTTGGACTCGGCCCAGACCCTGTTCGCCGAGCGCGGCTTCGACGCGGTCGCGACCCGCGAGCTGGTGGAGCGAGCCGGCGCCAACATCGCCGCGATCTCGTACCACTTCGGCAGCAAGCGCGCCCTGTACCTCGAAACGGTGCGGGGCGCGATGCATGACGAGCGCTTCGAACGCGCGTGGAGCGAGCTCGACGGCCCCTTCACCAAGCCGGCCGACGCCGCCCGCGCCCTGGCCGTCTTCGTGCGTGCGTTCCTTCCAGGCCTGCTCGAGGACCGCGAGCTGAACGCCTGCAGCTGCCTGATGCTGCGCGAGGCGATGCAGCCCAGTGAAGCCCTCGACGACGTCCTGCGCCAGTTCATCGAACCGCGCGAACAAGCGCTCGAGGACGCGATTCGCGCCGCCCGGCCCGAGTTGAAGCCGAAGGAGGCGCGCCTCTGCGCCCGCAGCCTCTTCGGCCAGTTGCTGCACCAGCACCTCTTCCGGCCGTTCTTCGAGGGGCTGCGCGGCCGTCCGCACGCCAAGCGCGACGTCCAGGCCATCACCGACCACGTCATCCGCTTCTCGCTGCGCGGGATCGGACTGCGCGACGCCCAGATCACCAAGGCCCTCGCTTCGAGCGCCCGACCCACTCCCGACGCATGATGTCTCTTCCCACCTTGCTCTCGCGTGTCGTCTCGCCGACTTCGCTCGGCGTCCTCCTCGCGGTCACGTGCCTCGGCGCGCCCGCACTCGCCCAGGGCGGCCCGCCCCCGACGCCCGTGCGCGTCGATCCGGCGGTGCAGCAGGAAGTTCAGAACATGCGCCGCGTGTCGGGCGAGATCCGCGCCAAGCGCCGTTCGATGGTGGCGGCGCGCGAGCCGGGTCTGGTGGCCGAACTGCTCGCCCGCGAGGGCCAGCGCGTGAAGGCCGGCGAGGTGCTCGCGCGCCTCGACGCCAGTCGGCTCGAGGACGAGCACGCGGTCCTCGCGGCCGAGCTCGAACAGTCGCGCTCGAGCGTGACCGAACAGGAAGCGCTGGTCGCCCGCGCACAGCACGACCTCGACGTCCTCGAGGAGCTGGCGAAGCGCGACGCCGTCAACCCGAAGGAGCTGGCCGACGCCCGCTCCGAGGTGACCATCGAGAAGGCCCGACTGCAGCGTGCGTCGCGCGGCATCGGCGTCCTCGAGGCCCAGGTGGATCGCCTGCGCCAGCGCATCGCGGACATGGCCCCGACCGCGCCCTTCGCCGGGGTCGTCGTCGGTCGCCGCACCGAGGTCGGTCAGTGGCTCGGCGCGGGCGCGACGATCGTCGAACTGGTCGCCGACACCGAACTCGAAGCCTTCATCGACGTGCCCCAGGCCTACTACGGCCCGCTGTCGGCCCAGACCTCGGCCGTCGAACTCGACGTCGCCGCCGCCGGCCGCCGCAGCTCGGACACCTGGCGCGTCGTGCCGCAGATCGACTCGACCGCGCGCACGTTCCCGCTGATCGTCGACCTGGCCGATCCGAAGGGCCTGGCGCCCGGCATGTCGGTCGTGGCCGAGGTCCCCACCGGCGAGCGCGCCATGCACCTGACCGTCAGTCGCGACGGCATCCTGCGCGGCGCGACCGGGTCGTACGTCTACGTCGTGCGCCCCGGTCAGGGCGAGGGCGCACCGAGCACCGCGGGCATGGCGCCGGTCGACGTGCTGTTCCTGCTCGGTGACCGCGCCGTGGTCCGCTCGCCCGCCATCCAGCCCGGCGACCAAGTGATCGTCGAAGGCAACGAGCGGCTCTACCCGACCGCGCCGGTGCGTGCGATGGGTGAAGGCGAGCAGATGCCGCAGGGTGGGCCGCCGCAGGGTGGTGGTGCGCCGGAGGGCGACGAGGCACCGGAAGGCGCTGCGCCTCGCGACCAGGCTCCGACCGACGGAGACGACCAATGAACATCGTCCGTTCCGCCGTTCGCCAGCCGGTCACCGTCGCGGTCGGGGTCCTCCTCGTCCTGTTGACCGGCGTCGTCGCGTTCCAACGCATCGCGATCCAACTGACGCCCAACGTCGAGGACACGATCATCGCGGTCACGACTCGTTGGGAAGGCGCGAGCCCCCTCGAGGTCGAGCGCGAGGTCGTCGACAAGCAGGAGGAGAAGCTGCAGGGCATCGCCAACCTCAAGGCGATGACCAGCAAGAGCCAACAGGGAACCGGGCAGATCCGCCTCGAGTTCGCCGTCGGCATGCCCAAGGAAGAGGCGCTGCGCCAGGTCTCCGACAAGCTGCGCGAGGTCTCGAACTACCCCGAGAACGTCGACGAGCCCGTCATCGAGGCTTCGGACCCCGACAACCGCGACTACATCGCCTGGGTGCTGTTGCGCTCGGAGGACACGCAGCGCGACATCCGCGACCTGCAGGACTTCGCTGCCGACCGCCTGAAGCCGCGCCTCGAACGCATCCCCGGCATGTCCGAGGTGAACGTGCTCGGCGGCCGCGAACGCGAGACCCAGGTCGTCTTCGATCCGGAGCTGCTGGCGGCGAAGGGGCTCACCCCCGCCGACATGGTGCGCGCGCTGCGGGCCGAGAACCGCGACGTGTCGGCCGGCGCGCTCGAGCAGTCCAAGTCGAACGTGCGCGTGCGCCTCGCGGGTCTGTACGAGACGCCCGCCGACGTGGAGCGCACGGTCATCGCGCAGACCGCCGGTGGCCCGGTGTACGTGGGCGACGTGGCCGAGGTGCGCGAGACGTACAAGGAGGCGCGGACGTTCGTGCGCTCGATGGGACAGCGCGTGCTCGCGATCAACTTCCAGAAGGAGGTCGGCACGAACGTGATCGAGGTCATGGACGCGCTGAAGGCCGAGATCGTGGCTCTCAACGCACCCGACGGCCTGCTGGCGACGCACGCGTCGAAGATCGGTCTCGAAGGCCGTCTCTACCTGGACCAGGCCTTCGACCAGACGGTCTACATCGACGACGCGCTGGCGCTGGTCACGGACAACATCTACCTGGGCGGCGGACTCGCCATCCTCGTGCTGCTGCTGTTCCTGCGCTCGCTCCGCTCGGTCGGCATCATCGCGCTGGCGATCCCGATCTCCGTCATCGGCGCGATCGTCGTGATGGTCAGCCTCGGCCGCTCGATCAACGTCATCAGCCTCGCGGGCATGGCGTTCGCGATCGGCATGGTCGTGGACAACGCGATCGTGGTGCTCGAGAACATCTACCGACATCTCGAGATGGGCAAGAAGCCCGTGCGCGCGTCGATCGACGGCGGACGCGAGGTGCTCGGCGCGGTCGTGGCAGCGACGCTGACCACGGCGGTCGTGTTCGTCCCGGTGCTGTTGATCGAGGAAGAGGCCGGCCAGCTGTTCCGCGACATCGCGCTGGCGATCGTTGCGGCCGTCGTCCTGAGCCTCGTGGTCTCGATCACCGTCATCCCAGCGACGGCGGCGCGTCTGTTGAAGGCGAAGAAGCAGCTGCCCGTGGGCCAGAAGCCCAAGAAGCGCGGCTGGTGGTCGCCCTCGCGCATTCCGGACGGGATCGCGGGAATGGTGCACCTCCTGGGCGGGAGCGTGATCGCGCGCATCGTCCTGATCGTCGCGATGACCGCGGGCTCGATCTACGGCACGCTCGCGCTCGTCCCCCCCACCGACTACCTGCCGACCGGCAACCGCAACCTCGTGTTCGGTCTGTTGATCCCGCCGCCCGGCTACAACCTGACGCAGCAGACGATCCTCGCCGAGCGCATCGAGAAGACGATGCGCCCGCACTGGGTCGCCGGTCGCGAGGAGTTGGGATCGCCCGAGCAGAAGAAGGTCCTCGAAGACGCCGTCACGATTCCCGTGATGAACTTCGCCACGGGCGAGGTCGAGCGGACCGTCAAGGGGCCGCCGCTCGACAACTACTTCCTCGTCAGTTTCGACGGGATCATGTTCCACGGCGCGATCAGTCAGGACCCCGAGAAGGTCGTCGACATCCTGCCGCTGTTCGGCGAAGCGACCCGCGGCGAAGTGACGCCCGACGTGTTCGCGTTCGCGTTCCAGGTGCCGCTGTTCCGCCTCGGTGGCAACTCCGGCTCGGCGATCAAGATCGACTTCACCGGCGACGACCTCGACGAGGTCGGAAAGGGCGCGCTGGCCGTCTTCATGCAGCTGATGCAGAAGTACGGTCCCGGCAAGGCCCAGCCGGACCCGTCGAACTTCAACGTGCCGACCCCCGAACTGCGTTTCGTGCCCGATCGCACGCGCATGGCCGAGAGCGGCCTGACGTTCGACGACGTGGCCCAGTCGATCCTCGCGCTGGGCGACGGCGCCATCATCGGCGAGTACCGACTCGATGGCGACACGGTCGACCTCAAGCTGATCTCGAAGACGTCGTTGGCGGCCAACGGACTCGACCGTATCGCCGAGACGCCGCTGGCCACACCGCTCGGGATGCAGGTCCCGCTGGGCAGCGTCGCGCCGGAGCAGATGGTCAACGCGCCCCAGCAGATCAACCGCGTCGGCCGACAGCGCTCGATCACGATCCAGTTCACGCCGCCCGCCGGTGTGCCGCTGGGTGAAGCGATCGACGACATCGCGCGGACGCTGGAAGGTGCGCGCGCGAGCGGAGCGATCCCCGCGGGCGTCGACACGGCGTTCGCAGGATCCGCCAGCAAGCTCGACTCGGTCAGCAAGGCGCTGTTGGGCGACGGCACGTTCGCAGGGATCATGGGCAGCTCGCTCGTCCTCGCGCTCCTGGTCGTGTACCTCCTGATGTGCGTGCTGTTCCAGAGCTTCGGCCTGCCGCTCGTGATCATGTTCAGCGTGCCGCTCGCGACTCTCGGTGGCTTCGCGGCCCTGGCTGGCGTCCACTTCTGGAGCCTGAAGGACCCGTACCTGCCGGTGCAGAACCTGGACATCCTCACGATGCTCGGCTTCGTGATCCTGATCGGCGTCGTGGTGAACAACGCGATCCTGATCGTGCACCAGACGCTGAACTTCATGCGTCCGGCCGGCGAAGGCGAGGAGGGCGACGAGGCGGAACTCCACAGCCTCCCGCCGCGCAAGGCGATCACCGAAGCCGTCCGCAGTCGCGTGCGCCCGATCTTCATGGGCACGCTGACCTCGGTCGGTGGCATGGCGCCGCTGGTGCTGATGCCGGGTTCGGGCTCCGAGCTCTACCGCGGTCTGGGCGGCGTGGTCGTCGGCGGCCTGATGGTCTCGACGATCTTCACGCTCGTTCTCGTGCCGATGCTGCTCGGTCTGTACCTCGAGGCCAGCGCCTGGTTCGCCAAGCGCCGCGGCACCGAGCTCGACTACTCCACGCCCGCTCTCGGTGCGGCGACGGGCATGCTGCTCGCTGCGCTCGCGACGTTCGGACTGGGCGGCTGCAGCTCGACCCAGGAGCGCTCGGTGAACGACGGTCGCTTCGACGCCGTGGCCGAACGCATCGTGCGCGACACCGTGGCCGCGGTCCCGACCGGCACGACGCTGACGACGACGTTCAGCGAGGACCAGATCGAGGAGTTGCTGGGGAACCGACTCGACGAACTCGAGTCCCTGGGCGGCGAGTCCACGTGGCGCACGCTCGAACCGGACCGCACCGCGGATCTCTCCGGCGCCGAGCCGCGCGTGACGTCGATCGGTCTCGGCTCCGCGCTCGACCTGGCGTTCGAGCACAACCTCGGCCTGCGCGGCGTGCGTCTGCGCCCCGACGCAGCGGCCGAGGGCGTGCTCGCCGAGTCGGGTGCGTTCGACTCGGTCTTCTTCGCCGATGCGGAGTACGAGCGCGTGGACCAGCCGCGCCCCGTCCCCACCATCGGTGGTACGCCGCTGGGCTCGCCGCAGTCGACGAGTGATCGCCTGCGCGTGCAGTCGGGTCTGCGTCAACTGCTCTCCACGGGCGCGACCGTGTCGGCCACGGCCTTCGCCGAGCGCTTCGACAACCAGTCGCCCGGCATCGCGTTCACGCCCGATCCGGCCTGGCGCGCGGGCGTCGCGCTCGAGCTGACGCAGCCGCTGCTCGCCGGGTACGGCGACGAGGCGACGAACCTCGCGCGCAGATTGGCCGAGCGCCAGGTCGCGCGTACCAACGAAGAGATCGGCGCGGACGTCCTCGCCCTGCGAGCGCTCGTGACCCAGGCCTACTGGAACCTGGCCGAGGCCGAGGCGCGGCGTCTGATCCAACAGCGTCTAGTCGCGCGCGGCGAGGAGGTCGTGCGCGTGCTCGGCGCGCGGCGCGAGTTCGACACGAACGCGGCCCAGTTCGCCGACGCCGTGGCCACGGTCGAACAGCGACGCGCCGACCTGGTGCGCGCCCGTCTGCTCGTGGAACAGGCGTCGGATTCGCTCATCGCGCTGCTCGACGATCCCGACGGGACGCTCGCGGCGGACGGGCGTCTGACGGCGGAACAGCCGTTCGCGCTCGAGCCGGTGACGATCGACCTGGCCGGCTCGATCGACGCGGCGCTGCAGCGGCGGCCCGAACTGCAGATCGCCCTGCTCGACGTCGGCGACGCCCAGCTGCGCGCGCGCGTGGCCGAGAACCTCTCGCAGGCCCGCCTCGACCTGGTGGCGCGCGTCGAGGCCCTCGGCGAGGACGACACGTTCGGCAACGGCGTCGACAGCATGGTCGGTGACGGCTTCATCGGCGGCCTTCTGGGCCTCAGCTACGAGGTGCCGCTCGGCAACCGCGCCGGTCGCGCCGAGGAACGCCGCGCGCGGATCGAGAGCCGCATCGCGCTGCTCGCCTACGAGGAACTGGTCCGCGACATCGTGCTGGAGGTCAAGCAGTCCCTGCGCGACCTGCGCACCAGCTACGAGCTGATCGGCGCCACGCGCAGCCTGCGGATCGCGCAGTCCGAGAACCTGCGCGCATTGTTGGCCGAGGAGGAGCAGCGTTCGCGGCTCACGCCGGAGTTCCTGGCGCTGAAGTTCGGTCGCCAGGAGAGCCTCGCGCGCGCGCAGCTGGACGAGGTCCAAGCGATCGCGAACTACAACCGCGCGCTGGCCGCCTTCGAGCGGGCCGTGGCGCGCGGCGAGTAGTCGGGCTCGCGGCCATACGAGCGAACGGGCCACCGACGAAAGGGCCACCGACGAGCGGGCCCGGGGGCGTCGAACGACGTCAACCGGGCCCGTTCGCGGCGTGGCGCTCGCCGAGGCTGACGAGCTTCTCCACGAGCTGAGGGTACGAGTAGCCGCGCTTCTCCATGCTCTCGGCGAAGTCCTCTCCGAACGACAGGTCGGGGTTCGGATTGGCCTCCAGCACGAACGGCACGCCGTCGGGCCGCATCCGCAGATCGACGCGCGCGTAGCCCGAGAGGCCCAGGATCTTGTAGATGCGCTTGGCGAGCTTCTCGAGTCGCGCTGCCACGTCGGACTCGAGCTCGGCGGCGGGGCCGCTGCGCAGGCCGATGCGCTCCTGGTAGGCGTGGTCCCACTTGACCTTGCGCGTGGCGATCGGCTCGGAGCCCGCCGGCAGGTTGTCGAACGACAGCTCCCACACCGGACCGGTCTCGAGCCGCTCGTTGCCCATCACGGACACGGTCAGCTCGCGCCCCTCGATGTACTCCTCGGCGATCGCCTCGGGGCACACGGTGCGTTGGATCAGATCGACGCGTTGGGCCAGTTCCTCGTCGCTGTACACGATCGACGCCTGCGCGATGCCGAGCGACGCGTGTTCGGTCGCGCCCTTCACGATCAACGGGAAGCCGAGCTTCGCCGGACGCTTGGCCCGTCGGCCCTTGCGGAAGACCGCGAAGCCGGGAACGCGGATGCGGTGGTACGCGAGGATCTTCTTCGAGAGTGCCTTGTCGTTCGCGAGCACCAGCCCACGCGGGTTGACGCCCGTGTACGCCAGCCGCCGCAGCTCGAGATAGCTGATGACGTGCGCATCCATGTTCGCCAGCCCGCGGAAGTGCACGAGCATGTTGAACGCGACGTGCGGCTCGAACTCGGTGATCGCGTCGCGCAGGGGCCCCAGCTCGTCGCCGAGTCCGAGCACGCGCACGTCGTGACCGAGCTCCTCGAGCGTCACGCGCACGTCGTACTCGGCCTTGAACGGCGCCATCTCCTGGGACGAGAGGCCCTCGATCGACGCGGGCGGTTCGAGCCCTTCGTGGACCAACAGCAGGATGCGGCGCCTTCTCATGGATTCGGTCTCGTGGACTCGGTGCTCGGACTCCTCGACCCTCGGACGCGAGGTCGCGACGGGGGAGTCCGACTTCCGAGCGGGCGTCCGGGGAGCCCACTCACGCGAGACTGTCATCGATCATGGGCACGAACCACCACATCCGGACCCGAGGGAGATCGGATGGAGCGGCTCTCCAGTGCCAGGACTGAGGCGGCGCCCGACAAGGAGCCACGGTTCGTCCGGTCCTTCGCGGCGCTCCGACCGATGTGCGCCGTCCGGTGAGTGGCCGCGTGAGTCGCCATGTCGGGCGCCGCCGCACGAGCCCGAGGAACGCCGCGCACGCGCTGGACACAGGTCCGCCGCGGCGCTCGCACGGACACGCTCAGGCGTGACCGAGGAAGTACTCCATGCACGCGTCGCAGCGTGAGCTGCGCGCGCCGTCGAAGTGCTCGCGACGAAGCTGCTGCATCGCGGGGCCGTTCCAGATCGCGTCGAACGGGCTCGTGTGCAGGTTGCCGAGCGGAATGTGGTCGCGCAGGCACGGCGTCACGGTGCCGTCCACGTGGACGAACGTCGTGATCGCGGTCGAGATGCAGAACCCGGGGCGGTACAGGTCGACGAGGTCCGCGACCGACTGCAGCACGTCGAAGGCGGAAGCCTTGGGCGGCGCGATGTCCGGACACGCATGCAGTTCTTCGATGCACGTCTCCAGGTGGACGCCGCGCTCGATCGCCGCCTCGAGGAGTCTCTCGAATGCACGCGCCGTGCGTGCCTCGCCCAGGTTGCCGACGGGATCGAGCTCGGCGAAGCGACGCGTCTGCGGGAAGAGGCGGGCAACGACCATGCGCTCGACGCCGAGGTCGGCGAGGCGATGGAGGTACCCCGCCAGGTGTTCGACGTTCTGCGCCAGTGCGACGGCCGACACGAGGAAGGGGATGCCGCGCTCGCGCAACAGGCGCGCAGCCGCTGCGATGTTGTCCATCACGAGCGCGGGGTCCACGCTCGGCATCAACTCGCGGTAGACCTTCGCATCGTCGGTCGGGCAGGAGATCTGGAGGCGTCCGAGGACGTCGATCAGCCCGTCGAGATAGCGCGGCGTCATGCGCGCCCCGTTCGTGATGAGGTCCAGGTACGAACCGTGGCGACGAAGGATCGCGGCGAGTTCGTGCAGAGGTCCGAGCGTCGGCTCGCTGCCGACGACGGGAAGCACCTCGAACACTCCCCAGCCGATCTCGTCGAACAGTCGTTCCACGGTGCCCATCGCCATGCGCGTCGGGTCGCCGCGCGGAACGTCGCAGAAGACGCAGCGCTCGTTGCAGCGCGCGTGGAGATCGATACTGATCCGCGTCGGGACGCCACTCCAGACCGAGCGGCCCTCGTACAAGTCGTCGGCCAGGGCCCGCACGTTGCGCGCCTTGTCGGCGTTCAGGATCGAACTCTGGGCCAGCGTCGCGGCGACGACGGCGTCGGCTCGATCACGTGACTCCACCGAGGCAGCTCGGTCGGGTCGCGCGGCGCGGAGCTGGCACGGCGAGGGCGGGTCGGTCGCGAGCAGGAAGCCTTCTGTGGACATCGCGCGATTCTACCCCGGTTCCAAACGATCCTCCGTGGAGGGTTTCCGCGTGGCCACCACGGGCCTAACGCCGGAACTCGGGGCTGCGATTCGTCACCAGCTCGTGACTCATCACGCCCAACAGTGCGCCGGCGCGAACCATGGTCGAGGGATCGTCGCGGTCGGCCGCGAGGCTCAGGCGGCGACACCCGCGCACCATCTCGCGCAGGGCCTGGTCGACCACGTAGCGCTCGACGCGCGAGACGTTGGACACCGCTTCGACGAGGTCACGCCGGTTCGCGCGCAGGAAACCGGCTGCCGACTCGCGGCGCGAACGGCGCGGGCGGGCCTCGAAGACCGCGCTCAGGCGTTGGTCGGCGCGCTCGTCCTCGTCGAGGTAGTCCTTGCGCCGCTGGACGTAGTACTCGCCGAGGGTCTGGCTCTCGCGCGACAGGGACTCGGGCCGCGCCGTCGATCGCAGCGCCGGCGTCGACTCACCGACCTCGGTCAGGAGTTCGTCCATGTAGACGAGCTTGCGTAGCGCCGCCCAGTCCGCGTAGCGCTTGCGCCAGGTGCGCGGTTCTCCGATGCGCACGGCGAACGTCTCGGCGAAGTCCTCGAGCGGGTGACTCTGCGCGTACCAACCGTCGAGACTGATGACGAACTGGCGGCTGACCGGATTCGCGCGGTAGGACGCCTTGTAGCGCTGGGACACGGGCCCGAAGTGCTCGCGGAACTCGCGGCGGCGTCGCAAGCGGTAGGCGTTGTCGAGCGCGTGCCCCGTCTCGTGCCGCAGGAGGCGCAGGCATTCGTCCGACGTCCCGCCCTCCACGTCGAACAACAGCTTGCGCTCGAGCGCCATCAGCCGCTTGCTGGCCAGGAAGAACGGGATCGCGAAGCCGGTGCAACCGTCCGGGCAGAACCAGTCGGTCGAGAGCCAGACGTAGGGCCGGAATCGCAGCCCGGCGCGCTCGAGGTCGTCGCACAGCACCCGCAGGCGTTCCTCGAGCGGCGAGCCTTCGATCTCGAGCCCCAGCTCCGACAGCGGCACCGTCAGGAGCTCGTCGTCGGGCAGATCGCTCCACCAGTAGCGGCGCTTCGAGCGGGCGCGGGCGTTCGCGGCGCGTGGACGGAGGCCTTGGAGCGAGAGGGACGACACCTCGACAGGGTAACGCCCGTGGGTCGGAGCGCGGGCCCGTGAGGAACGGCTCACGACGCTCGCGCGAGACTCGCCCGGTTGCTTGAATGCGGCGCTCGGCCGAGGATCCGGCCCGCCCCATGCGCCCCCTCATCGAGCTGCTCCCCTACTTCCGTCGCTACCGCCTGTGGTACGTGTTCGGAGCGATCGCCCTGATCGCCGCGGTGGTGCTGCGCCTGTGGATCCCGACCCTCTTGGGCGGCGCGATCGACGATCTGCGCGTGGCGCTGGCCTCCCCCGACGGGAACGGGCCGGACGGGCGCGGCGCGGGACAGCTGGCGTCGGCGGCGGCGATCGCGATCGTCATCACGGCGGTCCTCGGCGCCCTGACGCGCACGGCCAGCCGCCTGACGATCCTCAGCGCCTGCCGCTGGGTCACCCACGACATGCGCCAGGGGATCTACCGGCGCCTGACGGAGCTGCCGCCCAGTTACTTCCTGCGCTTCAGCTCGGGTCAGCTGCTGAGCCGGGCGCTCAACGACGTGCAGAACGTGCAGGGCCTCACGGGTCCGGTGCTCATGTACATCGCCGAGACCGCGCTGCTCTTCGCGGTCGGCGCGTTCTTCATGATCCGCATCGATCCGCTGATGACGCTGATCGTGCTGCTGCCGTTCCCGGTCTTCGTCTGGCGCAGTCGGCAGCTGGCGCGCGTGATCCAGGAGGGCTCGCGCGAGGCGTCGGACTCGCTCGGCAAGATGAGCGAGAAGCTGGGCGAGAGCCTGTCCGGCATCCAGGTCATCAAGACGCTGGGACTCGAGGACTTCGAGGCGCAGCGCTTCACCGACCGGGTCGAGGCCTACCGCGGCCTGCAACTCGACGTGGCGCGCGCGCGTTCGACCCTGATGCCGATGATGGGTGCGCTGGGCGGCGTCACCTTGGCGCTCGCGCTCCTCTTGTCGATCCCGCGCGTCGCCGCCGGGACGATCGCGGTCGGCGACCTGGCCGCGTTCTTCATCTACCTGCAGCTGCTCGCCGCGCCGACCGGAGCCCTGGGCTTCGTCATCAGCTCGTTGCAGCGCGGTGCCGCTGCGCTCGATCGCATCGCCGAGGTCCTCGAGGAACCGCCCGGCTTCCGCACGCCGGGTCCGACCGCGCCCGTCGCGTCGCTCGAAGGCCGGATCGAGGTCGACCACCTGACCGTCTCGGCCTCCCCCGCCGTGGCTCGGGTCGCCGGCGCGGTGCGACGCACGCTGCTGGACGACGTCACCTTCGAGGTGCGCCCCGGTCAGACGCTCGGCATCGTCGGTCGCACGGGCGCGGGCAAGACGACGCTCGCGCGCGTGCTGGCGCGCCTCGAGGAGATCGACCCGGGGCGCTACCGGTTGGACGGAACGCCCGTCGAGCAGCTCGACCTCGAGGACACGCGCAGCCATATCGGCTACGTGCCGCAGGACGCGTTCCTGTTCTCGGATTCGCTGTGGAACAACCTGATCTACGCCGCGCCCGACGCGCCGCGCGAGCGGGTGCTCGAGGCGATCGAGATCGCGCAACTCTCGAAGGACCTCGACCAACTCCCCGAGGGCCTCGAGACGGTCGTCGGCGAGCGCGGCGTCAACCTGTCGGGTGGTCAACGCCAGCGGGTGGCGCTGGCGCGCGCGATCGTCAAGCGGCCGCAGATCCTGATCCTCGACGACACGCTCTCGGCCGTGGACACGGACACGGCGGCGGCGATTCTGTCGGGACTCGAACGCGTGCTCGGCACCTGCACGACGATCATCGTCGCGCACCGCCTGTCGACGCTGCGCCGCGCCGATCGCATCCTCGTGCTCGAGGAAGGTCGCGTGGCCGAGACCGGTACGCACACCCAGCTGGTCGCCGGCGGCGGGCTGTACGCGACCTTGTGGCAGGCGCAGGAACAGGAGGGCAACCCGTTCGCGGACGGCGAGGACCGTTCGCGCGGCGCCGTCGGCGGCACGGCCGGAGCCGAGGCGTCGGCGGGCACGCGCTCGGAGTCGGAGGCGGACGGATGAGCACGCCCCCGCCCACGGACCGTCCGGTCAACCGCGCCGAGAAGGTCGCGAAGATCGACGTCGACTTCGACGAGAAGGGCTCGCTCGACACCGGGCTGCTCGCGCGCATGTGGTCGGTCATGCGGCCGCAGCGCTGGTTGATCGCGGCCAGCCTCGTGCTGCTGTTGATCACGCAGGCGCTGCGCATCGCACAACCGCTGTTGGTCGCGCTGGCGATCGACCTGTACCTCGCGCCACAGGCCGCCGAGGGGCGCTGGGCGAACGTGGTCGGGCTGTGGCGCTCGGTCGAGACGCGCGTGCAGTCGGTCTTCGGCGACTCCGTCCACCCGCTCGCGATCCTGGCCGGCGCGCTGATGGTGCTCGTCGCGGCCGAGTACGTCGCGCGGCGCGGACAGGTCTGGTTGCTGGAACTCGCCGGCCAGAACGCGCTCCGCAACCTGCGCGTGCGCGTCTACCGCCACCTGCAGTCCCTGTCGTCGTCGTTCTACGACCGCACGCCGGTCGGCCGCCTGATCGGGCGCGTCACGACCGACATCGAAGCGCTGCAGGAGCTGTTCAGCACGGGCGTCGTGACGATCCTCGGCGACCTGGTCAACATCACGGTGATGACGGTCGTGCTGTTCTACGTGAACAGCGAACTGGCGCTGGTCTCGATGTGCGTCGTGCCGATCTTCCTGGTCGTGACGACGTTCGTGCGCAAGCGCGTCCGGACGGCTCAGGACCTGTTCGTGTCCTGGCGCTCGAAGATGGCGGCCTTCATCCACGAGCACATCGTCGGCATGTCGATCGTGCAGTCGTCCACGCGCGAGGAGGACACGCGCCAGCGCTTCGGAGGCGTGACCGGCGAGATGCTGTCGTCGCAGTTGACCGTCGTGCGCTGGGAATCGTCGCTGTCGGCGCTGGTCGAGATGCTGGGCTCGTTCACGACCGCGCTGATCCTGTGGTACGGCGGCGGACTGATCGCCGAGGAACTCAGCGTGCCCGACGCCGCCGCGGTCGGCTTGACGGTCGGCACGCTGTTCTTCTTCGTCGACCTCATGGGCCGGTTCTTCCAGCCCCTGACCGAACTGACGCTGAAGATCACCGTGCTGCAGAACGCCGCCAGCGCCGCGTCGAAGGTCTTCCGCCTGCTCGACCACGCCGAGCACCTGGCCGAGCCGAGCGAACCCGCGAGTCCCGACGCCGTCGGCCGCATCGAGTTCGACGACGTGCGTTTCCGCTATCCGACGCGCCTCGACGAAGAGGTGCTGCGCGGGCTGTCGTTCACGATCGAACCGGGCGAGCGCGTCGCCATCGTCGGTGCGACCGGTTCGGGCAAGTCGACGCTCTTGCGCCTCATCACGCGCCTCTACGACGTGACGTCGGGCGCGATCCGCATCGACGGGGTGGACGTGCGCGACATGACGCTGCGCGACCTGCGCTCGCGCATCGCGGTCGTGCACCAGGACGTGTTCCTGTTCGAGGGCACGGTGATGGAGAACCTGCAACTGTCGCGCGGCGAGATCACGCGCGAGGAAGCGCTGGCGTCGGCCGGGCGCCTGAACCTCGACGAGGTGGTCGAGCGCTTCGACAGCGGCTACGACACGGTGCTGGCCGAGCGCGGTCGCAACCTGTCGGCCGGCGAGCGCCAACTGATCGCGTTCGCGCGCACCATGGCCGCCGCGCCCAAGCTGGTGCTGATGGACGAAGCGACCTCGAACATCGACACGCACACCGAGGAGTTGCTGGAGGAAGCGGTCGACGAACTGCTGGCGAGCCGCACCTCTTTGGTCGTCGCTCACCGCCTGTCGACCATCCGCCACTCGGACCGGATCCTGGTCATGGACAAGGGCCGGATCCTCGAGCAGGGCTCGCACGACGCGCTGATGGCCGCCGGCGGGCGCTATCGCGAGCTGTACGAGCGTCAGTACCAGGAGGACTGAGCGCGGGCGGGTCGGCGGCGAGGCGAGCGGCGGAACGACGCCGGTTCGGTCGCGTCGCCGCAGCGGGTGGGCGGTGTCGCGAGCGGACCGTGGGGCGCGCTCTTGGGTCGTGCCGTGGCCCGTGCTCCAATGCCGCGCCGAGCCGGTAGCACCGCAGCGGCTCACCCCCACGCCTTTCGCCCCAGCGCACCTCCTCCAGCGAACCATGAACGTCCGCGACTTCGTCGAGCACCACTACCGCCACTTCAACGCCGCCGCCCTGAAGGACGCCGCGCACGGATACGCCGCGCACATCGACGCGGGCGGGCGGATGCTGGTGACGCTGGCCGGCGCGATGAGCACGGCCGAACTGGGCTTGTCGCTGGCCGAGATGATCCGCGCCGGCAAGGTCAGCGCGATCTGCTGCACGGGCGCGAACCTCGAGGAGGACGTGTTCAACCTGGTGGCGCACGACCACTACAAGCGGCTGCCCAACTACCGCGACCTGACGCCGGAGCAGGAGAAGGAGCTGGAGGACCAGGGCCTCAACCGCGTCACGGACACCTGCATCCCCGAGGAGCAGGCGTTCCGCGCGATCGAGAACGAGATCCTCGAGCTGTGGCAGGAGGCCGAGGCCGCCGGCGAGCGCCGCTTCCCGCACGAGTTCCTGTTCGACCTGGTGAGCAAGAAGCTCGACCCATCGAGTTTCCACATCGATCCGAAGGACTCGTGGCTGGTCGCGGCGGCCGAGAAGAATCTGCCGATGTTCGTGCCCGGCTGGGAGGACTCGACGCTCGGCAACATCTTCGTCAGCCACGCCTACCGCGGCAACGTGAACAGCATCGGCACGGTGAAGAGCGGCCTCGAGTACATGGACGCGCTGATCCGCTGGTACCTCGCGACGACCAAGTCCTGCGCCACGAACCCGAGCGATCCGGGCGTCGGCTTCTTCCAGATCGGCGGCGGCATCGCGGGCGACTTCCCCATCTGCGTCGTGCCGCTCATCCACCAGGACATGGGCGACCCGTGCCCGTACTGGGGCTACTTCTGCCAGATCAGCGACAGCACGACGAGCTACGGGTCGTACTCCGGTGCGGTGCCGAACGAGAAGATCAGCTGGGGCAAGCTCGAGCCCAAGACCCCGAAGTTCGTGATCGAGAGCGACGCGACGATCGTCGCCCCCCTGATCTTCGCGCACGTGCTCGGGTGGTAGGAGCCTGGCTCGCGTTCGCCACCTCGCCGCAGGACGTCGCTGCGTTTCGCAGCGACGTACCGCGGCGAGGTGGCGAACGCGTGCCTGGCTCCGTACCGCCAGGTACGCCCCGGAGTAGCCCCAGGAGCAGCCCCCGACGCGGGCACACCGGCTCGCCAGCGCGATCTCGCCTCGCCAGCCGCGCTCGCGTCCGTGCTGCGCTTCGGTACGGAGCCAGACACGCGAGCGCCTCCCCGCCGGCCGACGACGCTGCGAAACGCAGCGCACCGTCGCGGCGGGGAGGCGCTCGCGTGTCAGGCTCCCTACCGCGCTACACGCCGACGCTGGCCCCTTCGAGTCCGCCCACAGCATCCCCGAACCGATCCACCGGCGCACCGAACGCGCGCAACAGGTCCACGTAGACGTGGCACAACGGCGTGTGCTTCTTGGACGCGAGGTGCTGACCGGTCGCCAGCCGCCCACCCGCATCCCCCACCACCGCGATCGGCAGGTCGTTGGGGTCGTGCTTGTTGCCGTCGCGCAGGCCCGAACCGAAGAACAGGGCGCAGCTGTCGAGCACGCTGCCGCCCTCCTCGCCCTCGGGCATCGACGCGAGGCGCTCGGCCAGCCACGCCAACTCGGCCACGTGCCAACGGTTGATGAGCGCGTACTGCCGCTGCTTGTCGGGATCGTTCTCGTGGTGGCTGACCGGGTGGAAGCCGCTGTCCACGCCGTCGAGGAAGCGGAAGCTGCGACTCGACACCGCGTTGCCCCACATCAGGCTCGCGATGCGCGTCGTGTCGGTGGCGAAGGCCTGGGCGATCAGCTCGAGCATCAGGCGCGCCCGCGTCGGATAGTCGTCGGGCAGGTCGTCCGCAGGCCGCGCGCCGGCGTCGACCGCTCGGCGCCGCTCGTCGCTCGCCTCCGTGAACCGCTGCACCCGCAGCTCGAGCGCGCGCAGCCCCTCGAGGAACTCCTCGACCTTCTCGCCGTCGGCGCTCGACAACCGACTTCGCAGCGCGCGCGCGTCCGAGCGCACCAGATCGAGCACGCTCGCATGGGCCGGATCGCGACCGAGCCGTGACGCGTCGAACATCCGCTCGAACACCAGCCGCGGATCGATCTCGCGCGGCACCGGACGCGTCGGCGAACTCCACGAGATGTGCGCGCCGTAGACCGTCGAGAAGCCCATGTCCACCACGTTGCGCACGGGCTCGAGGCTCAGCTCGAGCGACGGCAGCGGCGTCAGATGACCGCGCAAGCGCGCCGCCAGCTGATCGACGCTCTCCCCCACCTCGAGGTCGCGCCCAGCCGTCTTGCGCACGGGCGCGCCGGACAGGAGCGACGCCGTCTTCACGTAGTGCCCCTCGCCGGTGCGCGCCTTCGCGTTGCGCAGGCCGGACAGCACGAGCGTGCGCGCCTTCAACGCGGCCAGCGGCTCGAGCGTGGGCGACAGCTCGTACTCGGCGCCGACCCCCTTGGGCGTCCACGCGCTCGGCAGAACGCCGTTCGGCATGAAGAAGAAGCCGAGGCGGACCGGCGGGCGCGCGGGAGCCCCGAGGACCGACGCGCGCGCGAACGACGGCAGGAACGGCAGCGCGATCGCCGCGCCCGCTCCGCGCAGGAAGGCCCGGCGTGAGGTCGTGCTCCACATGGATCCAAGGGTGCCACGGCGGCTCGTCGCGCGCCAATCGCGGCGCGCGCGGCGGAGCGAGGCGCGGCACGGATGGGCGCGTCGGTCACCCCGCCCGTCTCGCGAGCCCGCGGACCGGCGGCGAACGATGTTCCAGCTGCCGAGACGCGCGGGCCCTCCCTCGCCGATCCATGGTCCGCGACTGCGGACGTTCGAGCCTGCGGGTCCTGGGCGACCGATGCTCTTCCTCCGTGAGCTGTGGCGTGCACCGCCACTCCTGCAATCACGGCGCCACGGTGTCCGCGGCACGCACCGCCGCAACCATCGCTGGGGCGACCATCGCGAGTCGCGCTCGAACGACGCAGCACTCAGCGCTCAGCCCGGCGTCGTCGCGTCGCCGTCACGCGCCCCGGCCTTCACCGACGCCCGCCCGTCACCGCGCCGTCACACCCCGCTCGCGAAACGGCGCCGACAAGACGAACGCCTCGATCAGCGCGCGCGTGCGCCACCCGCGCTCCTCCCCCGCCGCCAGCACGCCCTCGATCGCCGGCTCGTCCCAGGCCTCGGGCGCCCGGCCGATCCCGTACACGAACAGCCGCTCGACGAACGCGCGCGCCAACGCCTCGGGCCGCTCGGCCAGGTAGCGGCCCAACGCCCGTGCGCCGTCGACCTCGGTCCCATCCGGCAGCACACCGAGCGTGTCGACCGGCGCCCCCTTCTCGGTCGCGCGCCGCACTCCGACGCCATCGAACTCCTCGAGCGCGAACCCGAGCGGATCGATGCGCGCGTGGCAACTCGCACAGCGCGCCTCGGCCCGGTGCAGCTCGAGCCGCGCCCGCACGGTCGGGCCCGTTTCCTTGCCCGCGTCCCCGCCGCGCTCGGGCGGGAGCGCTCCGGCATCCGGCGGCGGCGGCGGAGGCGGCGTCCCGAGCAGCGCGTCGAGCACCCACGCGCCGCGCAGCACGGGGCTGGTGCGGTCCGGGTGCGACGTGATCGTCAGGACGCTGCCCTGGCCGAGGACGCCGCCGCGGCCGAACTCGGCGACCTCGACGCGCTCGAAGCCCTTGGGCTCCATCTCGATCCCGTAGTGCTTCGCGAGCGTGCGATCGACGAACGTCCAGTCGGCCGCCACCAGGTCGACGAGCGACAGGTCCGCGCGCACGAGCGTGTCGAAGAAGCGCGCGCTTTCCTCGTACATCGAACGCTTCAGCCCGTCCGAGAAACCCTCGTAGGTGCGGAAGTCGACGGCGGCCTCGAGAATCCGTCGATAGCCGAGCCACTGCGCGCCGAAATCGTCGGCCAGCACGCGACTGCGCGGGTCGTCGAGCAACCGCGCGAGCTGCCCGCGCAACACGTGGTCCTCGACCAGCGCCCCGGTCGACGCCAGCTCGAACAACTCGGCGTCGGGCCCGCGGCCCCAGACCAGGAACGCGAGGCGCGCCGCCAACTCGTGCGGTTCGAGCGGGAGCGGCCGCTCGCCCGCGTGGTCCGACTCGACGCGGAAGAGGAAGTGCGGCGAGACCAGGATCGACAGCAGCACGGCGCGCAGCGGCTCGTCGCCCTCCGCGACGAGCGCGAGTCGGCCCTCGACCTCGTCCTCGGTCGGTGGGCGCCTGAACGCGAACAGAAGCAGACGTTCGACCACCGCGCGCGGTTCACCGGCGAGCCGCGCCCGCGCCGCGTCGTCCCTCTGCACCGCGTTCGCGATCTCGACCGCCGCGTCGAAGTACTTCTCGACCAACAGGTCGGTCAGGAACATCACGTCGCCGACCGTGTCGAACCCGTCGGCGGCCGCGTCGCGTGGGAACGTGCGCGACGCGTCGTAGCGCACGCCGAGAAGGGCCTCGACGCTGTGCTCGAACTGGAAGCGCGTCAGTCGGCGCAGCGTGCTCGCGCGCGGCGGCGCGGCGGGTGCGAGCAACTCGCCACCCAGCTCGAGGAAGCGCGTGCGCTGCTCGGCCGACAGTCGCGGCGCATCGGGACCGTCCTCGGCGAGCGCGCTCGGCGGCGGCATCTCGCCCGCCGACACGCGCTCGAGCAGATCGCGCCAGCGCTCGCCGTCCGCCGCCAGCGCCGCGAAGTCCCCTTCCAGATCGAGCCCCGACTCGGGCACGGGCCCACCGTGACAGGTCGTGCAGGCGCCGTCGACGAGAACGCGGAACTCGGAGTCCGGACCAGTGCCCGCGTCGTCGCCCGCGTGCGCCGCGGTCGTCGGACCGGCGAGACCGAGGCCGAGGCCGAGGCTCGCGACCAGACAGAGCCCGGTGGCGAGCGCTCGCAGCGCGGACGGAGCGTGGAGGACGATCATGGCAGCGCAGACGGTACCAGTGCGCGAGGGGAGCGCCGAGCGTCCGCGCTCGCCGAGCGGAGCAGTGATCGACTCGCGCCGCCTCGCGCGCGGCGAACGTGCGTCAGCGGCGGAACGTTCGGGCCGAACGGGCGTGATCCCCGTCGCTCAACGCCGCACGCGCTCACGCAGGACGCGCGGCGTCGCGACGCCCTGGGCCCGCAGCGCCGGCTCGAAGAAGAAATCGCGCTCGCCGAACGCCGGTCGCAGCTGGTCGAACCACGTGGCGTGCGCGTCGAACGAGGCGAAGAACGGGCGGCCGACCCACTCGGGATCGCGCGCCTGGAGGAAGCGCAGGGCGAAGACCTTCTCGCCGGCGACTTCGACGACGCCGTCGATCGCGACCTTGCCGGGCACGC
Organism: Rohdeia mirabilis; assembly: GCA_007750655.1. GTDB lineage: Bacteria > Planctomycetota > UBA1135 > UBA1135 > Rohdeia > Rohdeia mirabilis. The sequence continues at coordinate 829,441 of CP036290.1, read as the reverse complement.
ACGACATCGACGGTCCGCGGGCGGTCCGCGCGAGTCCCGAACAGCGGCGAATCGCCTCGTTGTAGATCGCGTGGGCGCGCGCGAGCGGCAGCTCGAAGTACGCGCGCGCGCCCGTGTCGCGCTCGACGAACAGGTAGTAGGGAACGATGCCCATCCGCACCTGTTCGGTCCAGGTGCGCGCCCACGTGGCGGCGTCGTCGTTGACGTGACGCAGCAGTGGCGCCTGGCTGCGGATCACGGCGCCGGCGTCGCGCAGACGGCGCACGGCCTCGCGCGCGAGCGGATGGTCGAGCTCCTGCCAGTGCCCCACGTGCGCCATGATCGCCACGTGCTTGCCGCCGGCGACCAGGCGCTCGATCAAGCGCAGCAGTGCGTCCGCGTCGGGATCGCTGACGAAGCGCGCCGGCCAGAACGTCAGCGCTTTCGTTCCGATGCGCACGGTCTGGACGTGCGCGAGTTCGGGCGCGAGCAGCGGCTCGAGAGAGCGCGCGAGGACCTCGGTGCGCACGATCGCCGGATCGCCGCCCGTGACCAGCACGTCCGAGACCTCGGGATGCTCGGCCAGGTAGCGCACCAGCCGCGTCCCGTCGCTCTCCGCCATGCGCAGCTCCGAGTCGCCGACGAACTGCGCCCACCGGAAGCAGAACGTGCAGTAGGCGTGACAGGTCTGGCCGGCGGCCGGGAAGAACAGCACCGTCTCGCGGTACTTGTGCTGGAGACCGTCCACGCGGCGCCCCTCGAAGGTCGGACGGTTCTGATCGAGCTGGCCGGCCGGGTGCGGATTGAGCTCGGCGCGGATCCCGTCGGCCACCCGTCGAATCTCGGCCTTCGACGCCGCGCTCGGAGTTCCGCCGTCCGACTCGTCGACCCGCCACAGCGCCTCCGCCATGCGCTCGAAGTGTGCGTCGGACAGCATGCCGCGCTGCGGGAACACGAGCTGGAAGACCGGGTCGTCGGGCGCATCCTCCCAACGGATCAGCTCGTCCACCACGTGCCGGTTCACGCGGAAGGGCAGGACGTTCGCCACCACGCGCATGTCGAAACGGAGTGCGGGATCGAGCTGGCGCAGCGGCTCGATCTCGTCGAGTCGACTGGCGCCGATGGCGCGGTAGCGGTGCGGAGAGCGATCGGTCATCGAGGGGGTGGGCGCACGTTCGAGCGGGGCGCGGACACGGGCCTCGATGCGGTGCGCGGCGCATTCTACCGCCCTTGGGCGCACGCCCCGACGCGCTGTCGAATCTCTCACCGCAGTCCCGTGCAACCGGCGTCGTGGCGCGACGCGCTGCACCTTGCGACTGGAACTGGGGGGCGGAACGGGACGGGCCCCGGTGGATCGCTCCACCGGGGCCCGTCGCGCGGTCGCTTCCGAAGAGGCCCGATCAGTGCCCGGCGGGCAGCGGCATGATGTTCCAGGTCAGGTACAGACCGTCGGTGACGTCGCACAGCTTGCGCGGGATCCAGCGGCTGCGTTCGGCCTCCCAGGCGAAGGCCTGCACCTGCAGTTCGGTGTCGCTACCGGCGATGACCTCTTCGATGCCGTCGCCGTCGATGTCGGCGAGCACCATGGCGTGCTCGAAGCCGCTCGAGCGGAATCCGCCGGCCACCTTGCGACGCGTCCACTCGCCCGCGCCGTCGCGGTCGAAGCTGTAGATGCCGTCGCGCGACGTGGCGGCCACGATCTGCTGCTTGCCGTCGCCGTCGATGTCGCCCACGTCGAGGAAGCGGCACATGGCACCCTTCAGGTCCATGACCTGGGCGCGCGTCACCTTGCCGGAGGCGTCGAACGTGTAGGAGTTCAGGTAGCCGGGGTAGTCCGACGTGAAGTCGCGGCGCAGCTCCTTGGCCTCGAGCGCGGCGTAGATCTCGACGCGACCGTCGCCGTCCATGTCCACCGCCAGGATCTCCTTGGCGTGCGACGCGGGATCGTCCTCGACGACGCTCTGCACGTACTGGCCGTCGACGTAGTCGAAGCGGTCGATGCGGCCGGCCTGGTCCTCGCCATTGAACATGTTCGGCTCGGAGGGCGTGGTGAAGAACTCGAGCGCCGGATCGTCGTCGGCCTGGCCGATCTCGACCTCGTGCACGAAGATGGGCTCATCGGTGGACGCCACGCGCGTCGCGACCATGCCGCCCTCGGTCTGCTCCAGCACGTACACGCCACCGCGGTTGTGGGTCACGATCACGAGCTCGTCCTGCCCGTCGCCGTCCACGTCACCGACCTCGATGTCGCGCAGGCGTTGTTCGTCGTCGCCGACGACCTCGGTCCACAGCACTTCGCTCTTCCAGCTCGTGCCGTCCTTGCGCCAGATCTTCAGCATCGGCGCGTTGCCCGAGATCGTCAGGATCCCCGGCTCGCCGAACGCCGGCTCGAACCACATGGCCTTGTGCATCGCGTTGCCGGAACGCAGCTCGTAGTCCTTGAGGTTCGGACCGTCCTCGCCCGTCTTGAAGTCCTTCTTCGTCTGCCAGGTCACGTCCTCGAGCGTGATGCCCTCCCAGGGCTCGACGCTCCATCCGTCGCGCTCGGCCACGAGCTTCAGCGGTGTGTCGATCGGCGCGACTGCGGGGTCGATCGAGCGCCAGACCGTGGTCCCGTCCTCCAGCTCGCCCAGCCACAGCTGCGCCGGACCCGTGGGCCCGTCGATGCGCTCCTGGGTCCAGCTCTCCCCTTCCGCGCCGGGGCGCAGGATCACGAAGTAGCAGGGGGCCGCGGCGGACCCCGAGCGCGACGCGATGAGACCCGCGACGGGCTCGACGGGGCGCGATGTGGCTGCCCCGTTCGAGCAGCTCGTCATGAGGGCGGTGGAGCCGAGGACCGCCGTGCAGAGGAGCGCGGCGGGCAAGGTCTGGCGAATGGGTCGGTTCATGTCGTCGTGGATCCCGCGGACGCGCGGGAGGCGTAGCGCTCCAAGGGGGCGCCGGTCGTGTGGGGCGGGAGAGAAGGCCCTTGGATGGAGCCTATCCCGCCGGATCGGGTTGCTGGGCGGCCCAGTCGCGCGGAACGAGGAAGTACTCGGTGAGACGCGCCTCGGGGCTGCCGGGTTCGGGTCGGTGGTCGTACTCCCAGCGCGCCAGCGGCGGCATCGAGGCCAGGACGGACTCGGTGCGCGTGCCGGCCTGGAGTCCGAACTTCGTGCCGCGGTCGTGGACCAGGTTGAACTCCACGTAGCGCCCGCGACGGAGCAGTTGGAAGCTGCGTTCGCGGTCGCCGTAGGGAGTGTGGAGGCGGCGCTCGAGGATGGGGACGATCGCCTCGACGTACGCGTCGCCGACGGCGCTGTGGAAGGCGAACGAGCGCTCGAAGCCGAGCTCGGCGAAGTCGTCGTAGAAGATCCCGCCGATGCCACGGGGTTCGCCCCGGTGCGGCAGCTGGAAGTACGCGTCGCACTCGCGCTTGAAGCGCGGGTAGAGGCCCGGGTCGAAGCGGTCGCAGGCGGCCTTCGCGGTGCGGTGCCAGTGCACGCAGTCCTCGTCGAAGCCGTAGATCGGCGTCAGGTCGAAGCCGCCGCCGAACCACCAGACGTCCTGGGCGCCCGCGTCCGACTCGGGGGCCCGGGCCACGAAGATGCGCGTGTTCGCGTGGGAGGTGGGCGCGTACGGATTGCGCGGGTGGACGATCAGGGAGACCGACACGGCCTCGAACGAGCGCCCGGCCAGTTCGGGCCTGCGATCCGTGGCGGCCGCGGGCAGGGCCTTGCCGACCGTGTGGGAGAAGTTGACGGCCGCCTTCTCGACGTGCTCGCCGCCCTCCAGCACGCGCGGGCGCGAGAGGCCGCCGTTCTCGCGCGCGATCTCGTCGCGGCGGAAGCGAGCGTCGCCGTCGAGGCGCTCGATGGCCGCGCAGATGCGGTCCTGGAGCCCCTCGAGCTGGGCGATCACGGACGGGGTGTCGACGTGGCCGCCGGGGCTCGCGCCACTCGGAGCGGACGTCGGTTCCTGATCGGGCTGCATGGCGCGAACAAGGTAGTCCCCCCGAGCAGCGACCCCAGTCGCAGCTCGGGAAATGCGGTCCAGCGTGGGAGCTGCGAGTCCGCGGGCACGCGCGCGTCGAATCCGCCCGCGGCGAGGCCCCACAGGGACGCGCCGACCGGCATCGCCCCCGAGCACGGGGCGCTCCGACTACCCACTTCGCGCCGACCGTGGTTGGATGAAGGGACCGTTCACGGCCATGCCCCCCATCTCGACCCTTCCCGCCCTCCACCCAGTCGCTGGTCCCGCTGCCCCCCGGGCGGCCGGAGCCGCGGCGCGACGGGTCGTGGCAGGCGTCGCCTTCGGAGCGCTCCTGGCAGGGAGCGCGCTGGCCCAGAACCTCGAGCCCCGCGTCCGGGTGGACGTCGCCCCCGGACAGAGCGGCGCGGCGGGCGCTCCGTCGATCTCCCTGTCGACCGACAGCGCCTGCGTCGCCTGGTCGAGCTTCGACGTCACCAACGGTGGCGAGGTCTGGACCTCGCGCTCGAACGGGCGCGCGGTCGTGTGGGAACCGCCGGTGCGCGTCGACACCGACACCTTCGGCGCGGTCAAGATCACGAACTCGGGCTCGGTCGTGCGGGTCGGTTCGAACGTCTACGTGTTCTGGCTCGATGCGCGCACGGGGACGATGTACGACGACGTGTGGATGAACATGTCGACGGACGGCGGACAGACGTTCTCGCCGCAGGATCGACAGATCTCCGACGGGTACGGTGGCGGCGTCGAGGTGCGCGACTTCCGCGTCGCGGCGCGACCGGGCGCGACGGGTGACGTGCTGCACGTCGCCATGCGCGTCGCACCGTCGGGGCTCGTCGACGAAGAGCTGTGGATCGTGCGCTCGCTCGACGGCGGACAGACCTGGCAGACACCGACGCGCATCGCTGGCGACACGACCGCGGGCCTCGACGTGGACCAGTTCGACCTGGCCGTCGAAGGCGCGAACCTGCACCTGGTCTGGGAGGACGACAGCACGAACGGCCTCGGTCGCTACAGCCCGTACCACGTTCGCAGCACCGATGGCGGGGCGACGTTCCGGACGCCGACTCGACTCGACGTGACCGACCCGACGGACAGCGGCAACTGCGACGCTCCGGGCGAGCACGGGCTGCGGGTTCGCGTCGCCGGTCAACAGGTCGCGATCGCCTGGGTCGAGGAGCGCACGCATCCGACCAACGAAGAGGCGCGCATCACCTGGTCCCTCGACGGCGGCGCGAGCTTCGCCAGCGACGTGCGCGTGGGCGGAGGCGATCCGAACATGGTCGACGTGGACTACATCGACCTGTGCCTGGTCGGCTCGAAGATCCTCGTCGCGCTGACCGACAACCGCACGACGCTGGGTGCGTTCGACCACCTGTACCTGTGGCGCCGCGAACTGGCCGGAGGAACGCCGACCGAGGTCCAACTCAGTGGCAGCGGCGGGGCCACGTTCCCCCGCTTCGCCGGCGACGACGAGCAGGTGGCCGTGGTGTGGCAGTCGGACGAGACGCGGCAGTCGCTGGAGTCGCGCGTGTCGGAGAACTACGGCGCGACCTGGCTGCCGATCACCACCCTCGAGGGCGACACGGCCTCGCGCGACGTGGACAACGCGACCGCCGCGTTCGACCCCGGCTACGACAACCTCGTCGCGCCCTACCTGCTCGACTCGGGACCCGGCGGACAGAACCGCGTGTTCGTGAACGGGGTGCGCCCCCCCACCATCCACCCGCTCGGCTTCTCCCCCTCGGCGCCGCTCATCGGCTTCCGCGGCGAGAACCTGGTCGAGGACGACGACATCCTCTTCCTCGTGCTGGTGTCGCTGACGCAGACCGAAGGGTCGTTCCTCCTGCCGGACCAGCGCGACACGGGTCTGGCGTTCGACTCGTTCATGAACGCGGGCTTCGCGCTGCTGCCGTCCTTGATCGGGCCGGTCCAGTCGAACGGCGTGGCGAACACGCCGCTCCTGATCAACACGCTGCCGCCTGGCCTGCAGTTCCAGGCGGTCGGCCTGACGCTCGACATCTTCGGCGCGACCCAGCGCTTGACGGACGTCGCGACGGTCACCGTCGCGCCCTGAGACGCGGGCCTCAGCGCGCGCGCTCGACCGCGCGTTCCAGCGCCTGCTGCGGAACCTTCGGCCGCAGGACGATCTCGCCCGCGAACGGATCGAGTTCGACCCGTTCCGGGGGATCGGTCGCGAACGTGCGACCGCGATCGCGGCGTCCCTTGCGTGCGACCGAGTAGCGCACGACGTAGGTCCCCGGCCCGGCCGAGGCGAAGCGCCCGCGGCCGCGCGCGTCGATCTGCGCCGTGGTCCGAGCACCGCTCCACCCCACCGGTTCGATCGTGACGCTGAGCTGGTACAGCTCGGGATCGGGGACCAGCGACTCGTCGATGCGCACCGTGACGTCGAGCGGCGGATCGAAGGTCAGGTCGCCGCTGCGCGAGACACCGGAGAACAGGGTCGGAGCGACGCCGCGCGTGATCGCGTGGACGTCGATGATGTCGGCGTCGGCCACGATCGACAGGCGGCCGTCGCGCCCCATCTGCGCCTGGTTCCAGGCGTCGTCGCCGACGACCTGCCAACGCACGTTCGCCCACTGGACGACGTCGCCGTCCGGCTGCAGGAAGCGCAGGTCGAAGACGCGCAGGACGCCGGTCAGGTCGATCGGATCCAAGCGTTCGTCGCGCGTGGTGGCACCGGCCTCGACCTCGACGCCGCCGAGGGCGAAGAGCACCTCGGGCAGGTCGGCGTAGACCACGTAGACGGTGTAGCTGCCCGGAACGATGCGGCTCAGCTCGAACTCACCGTTGCCGCGCCGCGGACTCGTCCGGGCGACGGCGTCGCGCGCGAGCAGTTCGAGGTCGTCCATGCGCGGCGTCCCGGCGACCGCGCGCACGGTGAATCGTCGCGCGTCCACGCCGTCCGGCACCCGCAGCGAACCGGCGATGCGACCGGCGCCGATCAGCTCGAGCACCAGACCCTGGGCGCCCGCGGCGAACGGCACGATCTCGCCGCGCACGTGGTCGCGCGACGAGGCTCGCACGCCGAGCGGAGTCCCGGGCGTCCACGACACGATGCGGAAGAAGCCGTCCTGACCGGTGCGATCCTCGAGGTCCTCGATGCGGTTCCAACGCGGACGCCCTTCGTCGTCGACGGTCTGGAGGAAGAGCGTGATCGAGGCGTCCTCGATCGGCGTGCCGAGTTCGTCCACGACCTGCCCCGCGATCAGCGTCGGCGGCGGCGAGAGGATCACGCGCCCCACGTCGTTGTCGCCGGGCAGCAGCGGGCCAGTGAGCTCGAAGATCGCCGCGCGTTCCGAGTCGTCCACGCCCTCCGCGATCGTGCGCACACGACCCTCGTAGGTCAGCTCGCCGTTGCGCCAGTCGTCGGGCAGGTCGACGCGCAGAACGCCGCTCGCGTCGGTCGTCACGGCCCGTTCGCCGGTGTCGCGATCGCGTCCTCGGCGGTCGTTCTGGCCGGGCGTCCCGGTGGCCTGTCGCAAGCGGTAGAGGACGCGCTGGTCGACGAGCCCTTCCCCCGTCTCGTCGACGAGGCGCGCCACGAGCACGGGGTGGCTGGGAACGAGCACGAAGCGCACCTCGCCCTCGATGTCCGGAACGGGCGGCGCCAGGGTGTCCAGGTCGTAGTCCGCGCTCGATCCTTCGCGCTGGAACTCGATCCGCAGCGGCACGGCGGGTTCGAGGTGCGGGACCACCACGGAAGCCGTGCCGTCGACGCGCATCTCGAACGGCAGCCGCGAGCGCGAGCCCTCGGCCGAGACGGTCAGGGTGCCGCGGCCGGAGAACGGGTCGCCGTTCGCCTCGACGAGCTCGATGCGCAGGCTCGCCGTCGGACCGAGAACCAGTTCGATCGGCTCCTCGGGCAGCGCGTTCGGGTCGATCAGCACGGTGGGCGGCTCGAACAGCGGAACCGCCAGGGACGCGCGCCACTCGGAGTCGTTGCGCCCGAGCTGGAAGAGGTCGGAGGGGTTCAGCAACTCGGCCAGACCGTCCTCGCCCGTCTCGACGACGCGCGTCGAACGGATGCGACCGCGACGGGTCTCGTACAGACCGACCGGAACGCCGACGCGCGGCTCGCCGCCCGATCCGACGACGCGCACGAGCAGCCGCACGTCGGGCTCGAGCACGATCGTGACCTCGCCCTGGCCGGCGTTCACCCGCGCCGAGCCCCAGGCGCCGCCCGCGCGTGCTCCGACCAGACCGGCGCGCTCGAACGACGCCACGCGCACGCGCCCTTCGTCGTCGGTGCGCTCGCGCGAGCCGTTGCGCTCGAGGAACGCCTCGGCCGCGAGGCCGGCCCCCATCTCGTACAGCGTGCGCTCGAGTTCGGCGGCGCGCGGCTCGAACAGGTAGACGTCGGCGGCGAGCGCGGGGCCACCGTCCGCCGTGATCACGCGCACCACGAGCTCGTCGCTGGTGCCCTCTTCGGCCTCGCTCGCCTCCTCGTCGTCCCCGAACAGCGCGACGCGGTCGCCGTCCTCGTCCTCGACGTCGAACTCGTCCGCGTCCGGGTCCCCCATCAGGTCGACGGGGCCGAGCGGGCCGCTCTCCTCGAGCGCTTCCGCGTCGGCCTCGATCCGCGCGAACTCACCGCCGTCGTCACCGCAACCGACCAGCAGCAGGGCCGCCGCGGCGAGTCCGAGCAACGCGCGGGCCAGTGTGGGTCGGGAGCTCGGATCGGCGATCATCGGAAGCAGCTTGGGGTCGACGGAGAGCGGGCGCGGTGCCGGCCGAGGGGCTTCGGCGTCCGCTCCCCGGCGGATCCGGCCGATGGCGCCGCTCGACCCACTCTAGCGGACCCCGGCGCGCGACCCGGGAAGGGCCGGTGGACGGTGGCCACGGCGGCGGGAACGGAGCTCGACAGCACCCCAGTGGACCGTCGCCGCCGCCGCGACCTCAGCGCGACAGCACGTAGACCTCGCCCGCATAGCCCACCGCCACCAGCTCGTCGCCGGGGCGGTCGGGGCGCACGTCGCCGGACACCAGGTGGTGCAGGGCCTGGCCGGTGTCGGCGAGGACGATCGCGGAGCCGGGCTCGGTGGCGTCGAGTGGGATCAACGAGATGCGCCCCTCGTAGCCGGATGTGGCCACGTGCTGGGCCGCACCGCCGTCCTCGAGCGCGACGAAGGCGGCCCCGCGCAGCTTGCTGGGTTCGTCGTGGACGACACCGATCACGAGCGTCGGAGCCTTCCACTGACCGACGTAGAGGTTGGACCTGAGCAACTCGCCCGAGTCCGAGGCGGTGGCCACCGAATAGGTGTGCGCGCCGGAAGAGCCGAAGTCGGACCACGCCGCCGGTCGCGCGAGCCCGCTCTCGTGCTTCAGCAGCACGCTCGGACGCAGGCCCTGGTCGGACCACGCCGTCTGGACGAGCTCGCCCGTCGAACAGGCGATCAGCGCGCCGTCCCCGTCGCGCAGCGCACACGCGCCCTTGGCCGGACCCGGCAGCGCACCTGCGTCCGTGTGCGTCACGTGCACGACGGCGTCCTCGTCCACGTCGATCCGGAAGAGGTGCAGGCGCATGTCGAACCCGCTCGTGAGTCCTTCGAGACCGTCGTGCGTCGGGTCGAGATCCGCGATCACCGCGGCGTGCTGGAGCGCGTCCGGCACGAGGATCCGGCGCCCCTCCCAGCCGCGGTCGCGATGCCGCGTGCCGAGCCACACCGCGCCCGGACCGCCCGAGTCCTCGTCGCCCTCGGCCATGCCCACGGCGAGGATCTCGTCGCCGGGGTGACTGGCGATCAGGTCACCGACCGCGACCTGGATCAGTTCGCCCGACGCCTGGAACGCGACTTCGCTGCGCCAGCGGTCCTTCTCGCGCCAGATGACGATCACGCGACCGTCCACGCAGACCGTGACGATCTCGAGGCCGGGGTGTTCGGGCATCACGTCGCCCAGTGCGGCGCCACCGAGCTTCGCGCCCGCGGCGTGTGCGACCTCGAGCACGGTGGGCTGCGGCTCGAACACCGGTGCGGGGCTCGAGCAGGACGCGGCGACCAGGGCGACCAGGGCGAGGAGGGCGGCGAACGCGTGCGAACGGTGGATCGGCATGGTGGCGCGGGGACGTGGGTCCGAGTGGGATCGGCGGGCCGAGTATGCCGGGACCCGTCCGCGGCGTCGGTGCGCGGCGTCGAAGGGTCCCGCGCGGAGGTCGCCGATGCTGGTTCGAGACGCGCCGGCCGACGCCGAGGTGATCGGCAGCGAGGCCGTGCCGCCGATCCGGCAGCCACGGCTCGGCCGCCCCACCCGCTGGCACGCGCCGTCCGCACCGACTCCCGTGCGTGGAGGCGAGGAAGTCGCCCGCGGTGTGGGACCCGGCGCGGCGGTCGGCTACCGTCTTCCGCTCGCCACCCGGCCCAGCGCCCTCACGCCTCACTCCCGCCGTTCGTTGTCGATCAATCGCGTCGCCGTCGTCGAGTCCCGTCTCGACCTCCTGCTGGAGACCTCCGCCGCCGCGGCTCGCGCGCTCGCGCCCGACGAGCGCCTCGCGCCCGGTCGCGGACCCACCGCGCGGCAGGCCGTCGCTCTGTTCGAGGACCAGGTCGCGAGCCGCGCGCTCGACGTGGCCGCGCGCGACCTCAAGCGGAGCGGCGCGAGCTTCTACACGATCTCGAGCGCCGGCCACGAGCAGAACGGCGTGCTGGGGACGCTGCTGCGCACCAACGATCCGTGCTTCCTGCACTACCGCTCGGGCGCGTTCATGATGGCGCGTCTGCGACAGGTGCCGGACGCGACGCCGATCTTCGACACGGCGCTCTCGTTGTGCGCGTCGTCCGAGGACCCGGTCAGCGGCGGGCGGCACAAGGTCTGGGGTTCGAACGCGGCCTGGATCCCGCCGCAGACCTCGACGATCGCCAGTCATCTGCCGAAAGCGCTCGGCACCGCGTTCGCGCTGGCCCGCACGCGCGCGACCGGCATCGAGCCCACCGTTCCGCGCGACGGCATCGTGGCCTGCAGCTTCGGCGACGCGAGCGCGAACCACGCCACGGCGCTCGCCGGCGTCAATTCGGCGCGGTACTCGTTCCGCAAGGGCAACCCGACGCCGATCCTGTTCGTGTGCGAGGACAACCGCATCGGCATCTCGGTCGAGACGCCGCGCACGTGGATCCGCGACCACTTCGGACACCTCGAGCACCTGCGCTACGTGCCGGCCGAGGGCGACCTGATCGAGGTCTGGGACGCGATCGACCGCGCCGTGCGCACCTGCCGCAACCTGCGCGCACCGGTCTTCCTGCACCTGCACACGGTGCGGTTGTGGGGCCACGCGGGATCGGACGTGGAGACGACGTACCGCTCGCTCGAGGAGATCGAAGCGATCGAGGACCAGGACCCGATCCTGGCCAACGCGAAGACGCTGATCGAGACCGGCGCGGCGACGCCCGAGGCTCTGCGCGCGCTCGTGCGCGACGTGCGCGCTCGCGTGCGCGCCGCCGCGGCCGAGGCCTCCGGTCGCCCCAAACTCGACAGCCGCGCCGACGTGATCGCGCCGCTCGCGCCGCACCGCCCCGACGCCGTGCGCGCGGCCCACGCGGTCGCGGACGACGCGCGCCGCACCGAGGTGTTCGGTCGGACGCTGCCGGAAGCGCGCGCGTCGGCCACGCAGCACACCATGGCGGCGCACATCAACGCCGCGCTGATCGACGTGTTCGCCGCGCGGCGCGAGACGATCGCGTTCGGCGAGGACGTCGGCAAGAAGGGCGGCGTGTACGGCGTCACGAAGGACCTGCAGAAGACCTTCGGCCAGACGCGCGTGTTCGACACGCTGCTGGACGAGACGACGATCCTCGGACTGGCGCAGGGCGCGGCCCATCTCGGTCTGTTGCCCGTGCCGGAGATCCAGTACCTGGCCTACCTGCACAACGCGATCGACCAGTTGCGCGGCGAGGCCTGCTCGCTGTCGTTCTTCTCGAACGGCGCGTACACGAACCCGATGGTGGTGCGCATCGCCGGCCTCGCGTACCAGAAGGGCTTCGGCGGCCACTTCCACAACGACAACTCGATCGGTGCGGTGCGCGAGATTCCGGGCATCCGCATCGCCGTGCCCGCGCGCGGTGACGACGCGGCGCGGATGTTGCGCGGCTCGATCGCGATGGCGAAGGCCGACGGCAACGTGGTCGTGTTCCTCGAACCGATCGCGCTCTACCACGAACGCGATCTGTACGCGGACGGCGACGGGAAGTGGTTGACCGACTACCCGGACCCGAGCGAGATCCTGCTGCCCGGCGAGGTCGGTGTGTACGGCGAGAAGGCGACGGATCTGTTGATCGTCAGCTACGCGAACGGACTGCGCCTGAGTCTGCGGGCCGCGCGCGTGCTCGAGCGCGACCACGGCATCCGAGCGCGCGTCGTCGACGTGCGCTGGCTCGCGCCGCTGCCGCACGAAGCGATCACAGAGCACGCCAAGGACTGTCGCCGCGTGCTGGTCGTCGACGAGTGCCGCGCGACCGGCGCCGGCATCGCGGACGCGGTCGTCGCGCGTCTGGCCGAATCACGCTACGCGGGCCCGATCGCTTCGGTGCGCGCCGCGGACACCTACGTCCCGCTGGGCCCGGCCACGCGCCACGTGCTGGTGACCGAGGAGCAGATCGTGGACGGCGCCGTGGAGCTGTGCCGGTGAGTGCTGCGACGAAGGACCCTGCGAGCACACGCAGCGCGGCGTTGGGTCGTGGAGAGGCGAAGATGACGTGGCAACGCACCCGAGCAGTGGCTCGCACGGTGGTCGAGAACGCCGTGATCGAGGGCGCCGTGGTCGAGGGCACTGTGGTCGAGAACGCCGTGATCGGTGCCGCGTTGCCGAGCACCCGACCGATGAGGAGCACCCGATGAGCGCGACGACGAACCAACCGATGCGCCTCGCGATCGTGTGCCCCGGACGCGGGTCCTACGTCGAAAGTTCGATGCGCACGCTGCCCGCGGACCACCCGTGGGTGCGCGAGGCCGAGGAACTGCGCCGCGAGCTGGACCTGCCGAGCCTGGTCGAACTCGACACGGCCGAGCGCTTCAGCGGCGCGCTGCACCTGCGCCCCGCCAACGTCTCGCCGCTGATCTACCTGATCTCGATGCTGGACGCGGCCGCCGCGCGCGAACGCGGTGAGGTCGTCGTCGTGGCCGGCAACTCGATGGGCTGGTACACGGCGCTGGCCGTCACGGGCGCGCTGTCGTTCGCGGACGGCCTGCGGCTCGTGCAAGTCATGTCGCTGCTCCAGGAAGAGGTGCGAGGCGGCGGGCAGTTGCTCTACCCGGTCGTGGACGAGCAGTGGCGCGCGGATCCCGCCGCGCGCGCGCGGGTGCTCGAGGCGCTCGCGTCGTCGGACGGCCACGCGCTGTTGTCGATCGACCTGGGCGGGTACCTCGTGCTGGCCGGCGACGACGAAGGCGTGCGGCACCTCAAGCGCGCGCTGCCCCCGCTCGAGCTGGGCCGCATGCGCTACCCGCTGCAGCTGATGCAACACGGGCCGTACCACACGCCCTTCGTGTCGAGCGTGTCCGACGCGGCCCGCGAGCGGCTGGCGGACCTCGAGTTCAGGCGCCCGAACGCGACGCTCGTCGACGGGGCCGGCCGGCGCCACAGTCCGTGGTCGGCGGACACGCAGGTCCTGCGCGACTACACCTTCGGCGCCCAGGTGACCGAGCCCTACGACCTGGCCGCGTCGCTGCACGTCCTCTTGCGCGAGTTCGCGCCCGACCGTCTGGTGCTGCCGGGTCCGGGCAACACGCTGGGCGGGATCGTAGCCCAGGCGCTGATCGCCGAGGGCTGGCGCGGGGTGCACGACCGCGCGGCGTTCATGGCGGCCCAGGACGCGCCCGAGCCGTTCGTGGATTCGATGCGGCGCTGAGCGGGTGGCGGCGGGTGGGCCGCGGCGTCGATCGCGGACCCCGGCGGTGCTCCGGGGTCGGGCCGGACGGCGCGGACCAGCCGGCGACGCGTCGCGGGCGTGGAGCGTGCGAGCGCGACGTTCGAGCGCGACGTTCGAGCGCGACGTTCGAGCGCGACGTTCGAGTGCGGCGTTCGAGCGCGGCGTTCGAGTGCGGCGTTCGAGCGCGACGTTCGAGCGCGGCGTGCAAGTGCGTCGTGCGAGCGCGACGTTCGAGTGCGGCGTGCGAGTGCGTCGTGCAAGTGCGTCGCGCAAGTGCGGCGTTCGAGTGCGGCGTTCGAGTGCATCGTGCGAGTGGAGCGTGCGAGCGCGACGTTCGAGTGCGGCGTGCGAGCGCGGCGTGCAAGTGCGTCGTGCGAGCGCGACGTTCGAGTGCGGCGTGCGAGCGCGGCGTTCGAGCGCGTCGTTCGAGCGCGGCGCGAGCCGGAGCGTCGACACTCTTCGGTCGCGTTCGAGCGACGCAGATCGGCGCGGCGGGTGGAGTGACGGGCGACGTCGCGAGGCCGAGTGCCGATGCGCCGCAGCGTGGCTCGGAGCGCCGAAGTCGAGCGCGGCCCGACTGGACGCCGCTGGACGGACCCGGCGCGCTCCCCCCGCTCGAACGAGCCGAGACCACCGGCAACAGCCCGGGGACCGTCGCCGCCCGGGTCCAGCAGGGGTACCGACCGAACGCCTCCCCGAACGGGCCGAGCGGGGGATACTCGGAGGCCTCCCCGTCCACGGCCAGCCGCTGCCGATCGACGCCCGACGGGCGTCCCACAGCCGGCCCCACGGCCGGTGCGCCCCGCTCTGGGCCCCATACCGGCCCACACCCGGTGCTCCCCCGTCCCACCACGGAAACCGGCGCGCTTGTGGGGATCTGGCCGGAACCCGGGGGGCTCGTCGTTCCACCAAGGATGGTCCGCCCCCATCCGCCCCATCCACACAGCATGTCCACGAACCTCGCGCGCCGCGTCGCCGGCGCCCTTCTCGCCCCCGTCGCCCTCTCCGCCTTCGCCCTGGCCGCTCCGGCCTCCGACCTCGGCGGTCGCGACACGGCGATCTTCCCGCTGGTCCCCGACCTCGAGCGGCACATGACCATCGACGGGGAGCTGCTCGAGTGGCTGTCCGAGTCGTCGAGCGTCCTTCTGGTCGAGACCCAGCTGCCGGGCGAGCTCGAGGCCGCCTTCGAACTGGAGCGCGTGCGCCTCCCCGACGACCGCGGCGGCCTCCTGCGCGTGGACGGCGAGGTGGTCGGCACGATCGCGAGCCAGCGCTCGGCCGACCTGTCCCTGTGGCGCGGTCGCGTGGCCGGTCGCGCGAACACCGACGTGTTCATGGCCTTCTCGTCCGCCGGCACCTGGGGTTGGGTGCGGCTCGACAACGGGCGCACCGTGCACCTGCAGTGCGGCCCCCACCCGGACCTGGGTTGGGAGCGCACGCAGGTGGCCTGGGTCGAGGACGCGCGCCTGCGTCGGCCCGGCTTCGAGCAGCGCTTCGCCTGTGGAGCGCGCCCGGCCGACGGTCGCGAGATCACCGGCCCGTTCGTGCGGACGGACCTGGGGCACGTGGAGAAGCCGGTTGGTGAGGGTGATGGTGGCGCAGGTACAGGCGGCGGCTCTCTCGAAGGAGGCCAGGGTCACAGCGGCGGCGCCGTCGAGAGTCTCGGCGGCGACGGCGCGACCGGTGGTGCCGGCGGTTCGAGCGCCCTCGTCTTCGGCCCCGCGCCGGCCCCCGCTCCGGCCGCGATGCTGCAGCAGACGCTCTACATCGCCGAAGCGGTCATCGAGACCGACTACGCCTACTACCTCGAGTTCAACAACCTGACGGTCGCGACCAACTACGCGACCGTGCTGATCGGCGCCTGCAGCGACAAGTACGAACAGCAGGTCGGATGCCTGTGGGACCTGGCGAGCCTCGCGCTGTACACGAGCGGTTCGACCGACCCGTTCTCGGGCAACTCGCCGAACTCGCTGCTCGCCGAGATGAAGAGCTACTGGTCGGGCAGCGGCGGTCTGCACAACCTCGGTGACTTCGGGCTCGTACTCTCGGGTTGGGGCGGCGGCGGCGTGGCGTACCTCGACGAGGTCTGCGACAACAGCTGGGGCGTGGGTTCGTGCTGTTCCATCAACGGCAACGCCAACTTCCCGGTCACCGGCCAGAGCAGCCTGAACTGGGACTTCGTCGTGACGACCCACGAGGCCGGCCACATCTTCGACGCAGTCCACACCCACCAGTTCTGCCCGCCGGTCGACCACTGCGACGCGAACTGCGACGGCTTCGAGACCTGCACGGTGGGCTCGATCATGAGCTACTGCCACACGTGCACGTTCGCCGGCATCAGCAACATCGATCCGAACTTCCACCCGGCGAACGTCACGCGGATCCGCAACACCGTGACGTCGAAGAGCTGTCTGGACGTCTACACGCCCCCCATCACCGAGCCGATCGTCGCGACGGTGTCGCCGGACACGGTGCTGGCGCTCGAGCCGGACGCCTGGCCCGTCATCACGTTCACCGGTCAGAACTTCGCGAGCGTCACCGGCGTGCGCGTGGACGGCGTGGACCTGGTCACGCCGTTCGACTACCAGATCGTCGACGACACGACGCTGAAAGTGAACTGGCGTCCGGTTTCGAAGCTCGGGCAGGTGACCGTGCGCATCACGAACCCCGGCGGCGTCACGACGAGCTTCGTGCAGGTGGATCCGCGGCAGACGCCGGCGCTCGACATGAAGCCGTCCGACCCGTCGTTCTGGGTCCAGACGGCCGGGCTCGACGTCTACATGTCGGGGCGCCCGCGCGACCTGATCTGGCTCGTGCTCTCGACGACCGAGCAGCCGACGGTCCTGCCGGGCCTGGTGTCGCTCGACATCGGCAACAGCCTGCTCGACTACATCGACCTCGGGATCCACACGGTCAGCCCGACGAAGGGTTGGGTCCGCTGGGGTCTGCCGTTCGGCTACAACCCGGGGCTGAGCTCGGGCACGCGCCTTTTGGTGCAGGGTGTGGTGATTCCGTTCGATGGAGTCACGTTCCCGCTCGGGACGACGCAGGTCCAGGGCCTGACGGTGCTGTTCTGAGCGCGTCGAGCCGATCGTGCCGATCGTGCCGATCGTGATGATCTGATCGCGACGGTCGATCGGGCCGGAGCTCGATCGAGAGGTGAACCGCGCCCGATCCACCACTGGTGGGTCGGGCGCGGCTCTGTGTCGGGGTGATGTGAGGACCAGGGGTGGGGTCGTCGGTCCGCGGGAGGTTCGACTCGATCGTGTGGCGAGCCGTCGTACGGCGCCGAGAGCATGGGCCGGGCGTGGGCTTCGCGGTCATCGGCCGGCGGCACTCGGCTCACCCGTGCAACGGGCCGTCAACGGGCGCGGAGCGACGAGCGCACGAGCCCTGGTTCACCGTCGTTCGTCCGCAGGTCCCGCTCCGCCGTGTGGCGGGCCGTCGTCGGACGCGGTGCGGAGAGCGTGAGCCGAGCGTGCGAGCGTGCGAGCCGTGGTTCGCGGTCGTCGATCGTCAATCGTCGGCAGGTACTGTTCGAGCGTGTGGTCGGTCTTCGTCGGGCGCGATGCCACGAGGGTGCGACGAGCGCACGAGCCCTGGTTCACGGCCGTCGTTCGTCCGCAGGTCCCGCTCCGCCGTGTGGCGGGCCGTCGTCGGACGTGGTGCGGAGAGCGTGAGCCGAGCGTGCGAGCGTGCGGGCCGTGGTTCGCGATCGTCGATCGTCGATCGTCGGCAGGTCCTGTTCGAGCGTGTGGTCGGTCTTCGTCGGGCGCGATGCCACGAGGGTGCGACGAGCGCACGAGCCCTGGTTCACGGCCGTCGTTCGTCCGCAGGTCCCGCTCCGCCGTGTGGCGGGCCGTCGTCGGACGTGGTGCGGAGAGCGTGAGCCGAGCGTGCACGCCGCGCTCGACGCGCGAGTCCGCGTGTCCGGACGGCGCACGAGCCGCGAGCGCGGGTGGAGGTCCCGCATCCCCGCGACAGCGGTCAGTTCGTGAGCCCGCGTCGCTCGGGCAGGCCGCCCGCGTCGAAGGCGTCGGGCAGGAGTTCGGCCGAGGTCCACACGCGAGCCACTTCGCCGGTGTCCGTCGAGCGCGTCGCCCCCGCCCGGCGTCCGGCCGAGACGACGATCGCGTTCGGCGCCAGCTCGACGAGCAGTTGCCGGCACGCACCACAGGGCGGGATCGCGCCCGCGCTCGAGGTCAGGACGACGAGCACGAGCTCGGCCGCGCGACCGACCCGCGCCGCCGCGAGGGCCGCGCGCTCGGCGCACAGAGTGAGGCCGTAGCTGGCGCTCTCGACGTTGCAGCCCGCGAACACGGACCCGTCCGATGCGACGGCGACGGCGCCGACCGAGAGTTGGCTGTAGGGGGCGTGGGCCCCTTCCGAGGCGGCCAGAGCCAGGGCGACGAGGTGCGCGAGATCGGGCGGGACGGGGAGGCCGGCGGAAGCGGCGTTGGCAGCTGCGTTCGGTCCGCTGTTCGAAGTGACGGCCGAACCGCCGTTCACGTCGCCGCTCGGTCCATCGAGGGAACTGCGGCCCGACCCACCAGCCGATCGATCGCCGGAAGCCCCCGCATCGCCGAGTGCCCTCGTTGCGCGTGCGTCGGCCAGTGCCCCACGAGCCGCACCGAGCGCCGCGGCCAACGCGTCCTGCGACAGACGCAACCCGAACGCGCGCCGTACGTCCGCACGCGCAGCGTGTTCGCCCCCACCGTCGGTCCCTTCGGCGTTCATGGCGCCATGCTCCCACCGCGCCGCGCGCCGCGTCAACGGCCGTCCGCTCGGACGGTCGTTCACGGGCCGCGACGTCGGTCGAGCGGACGGGTCTCGGTTCAATCTCCCGCGAGACTCGCTCGGTGTTCGCCGTAGCCGAGGAACGGCACGCGCATCCGTCGCGAGCGCGTCCCCGTCAGCGGATCCACGCGCTCCTCCTCCAGCACCTTCACCCACGTGGTGCGCCCGAGCAGATCGCGCGCCTCGACCGCGAGCTTGCCCGCCGTGTCGAAGCCCAACTTGCTGAGCACGAACTTCGCGCGCTGCAGCCCCCGCTCGCTCCAACTGATGCCGTCCCACGCGGCCGTGCGGCCCGCGCACTCGCCGTCGGTCACCTCGAGGCGCACGCTCCAGCGCTTGTCCCCGTCGCGCGTGAAGCCCTCGCGCACGTCCGCGATGCGGCACGGATACACGCCCTCCGGGACGCTCACGTAGTTCTCCGTCTCGTCGACCTGGCTGAAATCGATCTCCATCTCGCTGGCGCTCCTTCCCCTCTCGGGAGTCTCGGTGTCGGAGGCGCCCGGCACGTGCCGCGGCGCCCGTCGGCCGGGTGTCCGGCGACAGGATCAAGACCGGGCCGGGGGGCGGAGGGTTGCGGGTGGGGTGCGAAGAAAAATGTGGGCGGCTCCACGTCGCGGGTGGCGGATGGCGGCACCAAGCCGATGACACCGACCCAGACCATCCAGCAAGACTGCTCGTGTGCGGCGCTAACGGCCCTGTCGATCTGCGGCGCCGGTGAAGCCAGCGTCCGCCTGCATCGACGAGTCAGGTGTCACCACGGCCCGTCCTCCCCATTCGGGCATTCCATTCCTGCCAGAACGCCCGCCATCCAGCCTCGTTGAGGTCATCAGTCGGCTTCTCCTTGGGTGAGGACTGAGAGTAGTAGCCCTCGATCTGCCTTGCGAATGAGCGAACAGCCGTAGCCCACTCGTCCTTCCCGACCTCCACCTCAGTCGGCCCCCGGGACAAGAGGACCGATGAATCGAGGTGGCGAACCCAGACATCGATGCCAGTGGGGCATCCCATGCAAAGCACCGCGTAGCGCTGCCCAATCTCCCATGCGTTGAACCCGCAGCATGGAAGAAGGAAGTTGGTCTCAGCGACCGTGGACTCAGGGGTGTGATCGTCTTCGATCGTACGGAGCAGGTAGAGCCCGGTCGCGGAAACGGTCCACTCGCCCTCGGTGGGCGAGGCAAGGACCGAATCTCCGTGTGCAATCAACACTCGGCCATGTGCGCATTGGTCACTTGGATCGTCTGAAGATCTATTGATCCAGGAGAGTTCTTTGGCGGCGATGTTGAGCACGTGTCCACCTAACGGAATGCGGTTCTGCGACTTGGCGAAGCACCGCCCGCCTGCACCCGGGTTCATGAGTCACCAGCAACGAACGCTGCGACGCCTGTTCGAGACGGAACACCGTTTCGCCACCGCAGCCAAGCCCAGCGTAGGCGAGATCGAACGGGTTGCGCAAGTCGAAGTGGCGTCCCAACGCTGAGCATCAGCCCGCTGCACAGACGACCAGTCGCTGCGTCGTCGTGGCGCGGCAACGACACCGTGGCACAAACCTTACTGCCGACTCGGCACCACCCTTCCATCCGAACCCCTTCTCCTGAATGGGCCATGCTGTAGAGCGTGGCAACGCGATCAGAATTCGTGGCTGGTAGCGGCCACCGAACCCATGTAGAGACTCCGCGTGATGAGACGTCGTCAGCGAACAGCCACACGACTGGGCCAAAGTGCCCCTGGCCTCGAAGGAAAGCACGGAACTCGCGCACTGCGTCGTCGAAGGATTCTGGAAGCGACCGAGTCGTCATCACGTACACATAACGCTGTGGCGGTTCAGCGGCGCGCGGAGCGCGTCCGCGCGTACGGTGCCGCACACCACTGAGGTGGTCGACCAGAAGAATGTACCGGAGCAATCCTGGGCTTGGACGAAACACAAGCTGCCGGGGCAGCGCCCTGGGCACGTTCCTCGAGGCGGCGGCGCGGCGGCGAACGTCCCGTCCGCTGGTGTAGCCACCGCCCAGACCGAGCGCCGATTGCTGCGGCACTTCCTCGCGGTCGACCACCTCCGCGCGTACGGTGCCGCACACCACTGAGGTGGTCGACCAGAAGAATGTACCGGAGCAATCCTGGGCTTGGACGAAACATAAGCTGCCGGGGCAGCGCCCTGGGCACGTTGCTCGAGGCGGCGGCGCGGCGGCGCGGCGGCGAACGTCCCGTCCGCTGGAGCAGCCACCGCCCAGACCGAGTGCCGATTGCTGCGGCACTTCCTCGCGGTCGACCACCTCAGTGGTGTGCGACACCGTACGCCCCGTACGCCTGACGTCGTCCGCAGGTCCGCACGGCTTCGACTCGGCTTCCTCTGGTACTCGATGTGATGTCGCGGTGCGTCGTCGAGCGAGACCGGGGCTCGAGAAGGAGGCGGTTGAGCGTCCAAGGTCGCTGCAGGTGCGGTCGACGGGAGATTGGGACCGCGGCGCTCAGCTCTCCATGCTGATATCGTCGACTTCTCCCTCCTCGTCGAACGAGACACAGAGCACGTAGTCCGACACACCACCAGGCAGGCCGAAGTCGAGCTGATCGAGCCCTTCCTCTTCATCGTCCGCCGATGACTTCAGTTCGAGAATCTCCAGCACACGCCTAGGCTCCGGCGAGCCAGCCTGCGCGTGCTCCTGCCAGTAGGCCTCATCGAGCTCCGCGAGATGGTGTGTGGCGAACAGTGTCGCGCCGTACTCGCCGGACTCCTGCCCCAGACTGGACAAGATCGCATCGCGAGCGATCCTCTCGCGCCTTGCTGTTTCGTCCTGGTTCATTGTCTATGGGTCTTCAGGTCAGATTCCAGCTGATCGTTCGCGCCGTGGAGAGCAAGAGCATTCACGACCTCGCTGGATCGTGGTCCTGTGCAACCGGGCACATGCATTCGGTGTCGCACACCACTGCGGTGGTCGACCACAAGAATGTACCGGAGCAATCCTGGGCTTGGACGGAGAACAAGCTGCCGGGTCAGCGCCCTGAGCACGTTGCTCGAGGCGCCGGCGCGGCGTCGAACGTCCCGTCCGCTGGAGGAGTCACCGCCCAGACCGAGCGACGATTGCTGCGGCACTTCCTCGTGGTCGACCACCGCAGCGGTGTGCGACCCCGTACGTGGTGGCCGAGCCTGGCCGCGCGCCGCCGCCGGGGGCGGCGACGCGCTCCAGCCGCTCCACGCAGAAGGGCCAGAACTGCCGTCCATCGTGGACGACGGCCGTCCTGTCAACGCTGAGGACGCGGTGCGAGCGCAGGAACACGTCCATCTGTCCGAGCGTCGCCTCGTCCCCCGCCGTGGGGACGGCGAAAACCTGGGTCTGCATGGAGAGCGTTTCGTCGAGCGTCGGGTGTCAGAGGGGGCGGAGTGAGTCGGAGCCCGCCGCGAGCCCGGCGTCGCTCCGCGACGCCGGGCTCGCCACCTGACACTTCGTTCGCTGCGCAGCTCCGCGCGCTCCGGCATCTTTGGAGTCGCTCCCCACCCGCCTCCGTCAACTCGCGGTGCTGCTCCGCTGTCTTGCTGCTTGGCTCTAGGGGACGGGGACGAGAACTGGGGCAAGAACAACCCGGAACCCGATGCCGTTGCTCAGGCCGGTGGAACTCCAGCCGTTACGGGCGGCGGAACGGCAGTCGCTGGCTTGATTGAACCAGGTGCCGCCCCGGTAGACGCGGTCCGCCCAGCCAGTCACGAAGGGATCCGTCACATCTCCAGCAGAATACCACGTGAATGAATCGAGGCACCACTCGTGCACGTTGCCGTGCATATCGAACAGCCCCCACGCGTTCGGCGCGTAGCTGCCCACGTTCGCCGTACCGCTCGGGTTACCGCAGGACGGAAATTGGTTCGTCTTGGGGAATTGGAAGAATGCTTGCGCGCACGACAGTGCAATACCCACGTTGTACTCCGTCGTCGTCCCCGCGCGGCACGCGTACTCCCACTCCGCCTCGGTCGGCAGACGGTACTCGTAGCCAGCGGGAAGGTTCCCCGCCGCACTCTCGAACGCCGTCAGCGACAAGCAGTACGCCCTGGCCTCGTTCCACGACACCCGCTCTACAGGACGATTCGGTCCGACGGAGGCGGATGGGTTGAGGCCCGTCAGCGCCTCGTACTCCGCTTGCGTCACCTCGCGCTGGCCCATCCAGAACGGGTAGCTGATCGTCACCGAGTGCACCGGCTGCTCGATCGCTTGTCCGTAGTACGGATCCCCCCCTGGCGCGTTCGATCCCATCTCGAAGGTTCCGGGCGGGATCAGCTTCATCCCCGGGATCAACTGGCTGTCACCTCCACCGACGATCATGCCTTGGCTTACGCCTGCAATCCGCGTCACGAAGTCCGCGTCGATGTTGATGGCCTGGACGTAGAGCTGTCCACCGCTGAACCCCTGGAAGTTCTTCGTCCACAGCCCGCCGTTGGCATTCGGGTCGAACGTGTACGGCAGGGTCAGGAAGTTCGGATCGATGGTGAGGTCGCAGCCGCTCCACAGTGGATCCGTGAAGAGTGTCCCGAGGTCGAACGGCAGCGGCACGCCACCGAGCGCGGACGCCGTCGTGTTCGAGAAACCGACCAGCAGATAGCCGAACCCGATGCCACCGGGTGCGGTGACCTCCAGGGTCCACGGCTGGCCGGACTGGACAACGCCGGACACCGAGAGGGTCGGCGTCACGCCCGACGCACCGGCACAGCTCGTGCCGAAGGTGGTCTGGGCCTGGGCGGGAAGGGTCGAGAGGGCGAGGGCCGCAAGGGCCGCGAGCATGGGCACTTTGGTAGAGATCATCGTTGGAGGACACCTGTTGAGGGCGCAAGGGGCAAAGGGGCGGGACGGTGAAGCGAATGTGAAGTCGGAACGGAGGAGAGTCGCTCGAGGGCCAAGAGACCGCTCATGCACGGAGGTACACGCACTTCGCCGGTGCGGTCCGCCAACTTTCTTTCTGGGAGAACTCTCGCCGGGCAGCTGCAGGCCGCTCCGACGCGCCGCTAGGCCCTGATCCAGCGCCTCCCACAGCGACGTAGAGGCGGAACCACCTGAAACACCCGATTCCTGGCGGGTAGACGGTGGGTGTGAAAAACAACGCACCCACACAAGAGAGGCGTTCCAGGTGAAGCGTGAGGATTGCGAGAGACTGGCCATCCGGAAAGGGCTGCTCGACGAGCGGCTGTCGCGACGCACGAGTCGCGGTCATCGATCGCGCATGCTCGCGGCGGGCGCGCGGGTGTACGAGGTCGCGGGTCGCGTGCAGGCGACGGCGCACGGGGGCGTGGGCCTCGTCCACGACCTCGTCCGGGCGACGGGGCTCGCGAGCCGGATCGACGCGTCAGTCGACATCTTCCGGCGCAGGGGTCCGTACAGCGTCTCGGACCACGTCTTGAATCTCGCCTACAACGTGGTCGCAGGCGGACGCACGCTGGACGACCTCGAACTGCGTCGTCAGGACGCGGGATACCTCGACCAGCTCGGCGCCGCACGCATCCCGACCCGACGACGGCGGGAGACTTCCTGCGCCGCTTCGACCGCACACGGATCGACGACCTGTCGGAAGCGGTGAACGAGACGCGGGTGCTGGTGTGGAAGCAGCAGCCAGCGAGCTTCTTCGAACGCGCGACGATCGACATCGACGGAACGATCGCGCCGTCGTGCGGCGAGTGCAAGGAGGGCGTGGACCGGGCCTACAACGGCGAGTGGGGCTATGCGCCGCTGATGATCAGCCTCGCGAACACGGGCGAGATGCTGTACCTGCACAACCGACCTGGCAACCGTCCGAGTCACGAAGGCGCCTTCGAGTACCTCGAGCCCGCGGTCGAACTCGTGCGCGAAGCGGGCTTCGAGAAGGCGAGGCTGCGCGGTGACTCTCACTTCTCGCTGACGGGCGACTTCGACCACTGGGACGGGTCGGGGATCGAGTTCGTCTTCGGTATCGCAGCGCACGGCGGCCTCGTGGAGGCTGCGGAGAGCATCGCAGGCGGCGAGTGGAGCGAGCTGAAGCGGCGCGCACGCACGACTGGTGGACGGGGCGCACCGAAACCTCGGCTGCGTGAGGAACGCGTGCGCGAACGCGGGTACAGGAACCTCGTGCTCGCGCGCGTGGGTGTACGGTGTCGCACACCATTGAGGCGCTCGAGCGCGAGGAAGTACCGGAGCAATCCCGGGCGGGGCTTGGACGAAGAACAGGCTGCCGGGGCGGCGCCCTGAGTACGTTGCTCAAGGCGCCGGCGCGCCGTCGCACGTCCCGTCCGCTGGAGGCGTAACCGCCCGGGCCGAGCACCGATTGCCGCGGCACTTCCTCGCCCCGTACGGTGCCGCACACCACTGAGGCGCCCCGTACGGTGCCGCACACCACTGAGGTGGTCGACCAGAAGAATGTACCGGAGCAATCCTGGGCTTGGACGAAACACAAGCTGCCGGGGCAGCGCCCTGGGCACGTTGCTCGAGGCGGCGGCGCGGCGGCGAAAGTCCCGTCCGCTGGAGCAGCCACCGCCCGGACCGAGGGCCGATTGCTGCGGCACTTCTTCGCGGTCGACCACCTCAGTGGTGTGCGACACCGTACGCCCCCCTAACGCCTAGTCGATCAGTGGTGGCCGCGGGAGCGAGCGAAGCGAGCGCGTACGGTACCGCACACCACTGAGGTGGTCGACCAGAAGAATCTACCGGAGCAGTCCTGGGCGGGGCTTGGACGGAGAACAAGCTGCCGGGGCAACGCCCTGAGTACGTTGCTCGAGGCGCCGCCGCGCCGTCGTACGCCTCGCCCGCTGGAGACGTCACCGCCCGGACCGAGCGCCGATTGCTGCGGCACTTCCTCGTGGTCGACCACCTCAGTGGTGTGCGGCACCGTACGTGTACGTGCCGTACGTGTTGTCGATCAGTGGTGGCCGCGGTAGCGGGCGAAGCGAGTGGACGCGGCCATCCACTGCATCGGCGTATTGGACGGCGCCTGTCGCCTCACCAGGAGCCGCCCTCTCCTTCTATTCGGGATCGCGCTGCGGATAGTTGGTCTGCGTAGTCCTGCTGAAACGGCGCCACGAGCCTTTTCTCGAGAGCCGCGTGCACAGCCCACAGCGCGTTTCGTTCAGACGCGTGACGCACCACAAGCTGGCGACCGTCGTCGCTGGTTCCGTAGTCGGCCAGTAGTTCGAACAAGACGAGCGCCTCGTCGTCGGTGAGCTCAAGTTTCATGCGGCTCCTCGTCCGTCCAACGCGGTTTGCCATCAGCGGGCGCGAAGGCGGTCCGCTGCATGGCTGTGCTAGACAACCCTACTACAAACCAGGGTGTACAGGTGGGACTCCCGGTTCGGGTAGGCGTCTATGTACTGAAGTGTCTCGGTATGGGTGCGTTCGACGAACTCTCGGGGAGTCTCTCCATTTCGCGGCCCTGAGTGCCAACTGTCGTACGTGTACTCAGGCGCGTTGGCTCCGATGCGAAGAACGTCACCGCCTAGGATGGCCCAATGGCTGTCCTGCAAGGCTGCTACGACTAACCTTGCGTCTGTCTCGGTCCAGGCAACTTCCTCGACCCCGAGTGCTGACAGAGTGACCGATCGTCGGAGAACGCGCCGTTCCAGTAGGTCGAGGTAGTCTTGCGCAGCCATCGGCGTTCGAAGGCGTGTCTAACGCCTAGTCGATCAGTGGTGGCCGCGGGAGCGAGCGAAGCGAGCGGACGCGGTCATCCACTGCATCGGCGTGTAAGTCGGCATCTTCAAGCGCCACCCCGAGGGCGACGAGTGCAACCGTAGCCTCGCTCGACAATACCCTCCAGGGTGACGAGTTGAGCCAGTCCTCGAGCCCGGTGTCATCCGCGGTTTCCTCGGCGACTGAGTCGACAACGCGGTCGAACCTGGCAAGAGCCTCCTGTTCGGCAGTGGTGAAAGTCTCGCCGTGGAGAGGCGTACCCGGATGAAACAGGTCCTCCCAGCCGCAGAACACCTCGGCAACGACACTTGCGACGGGCACGGCCCTGCGATACGCCCGGAGCTCGGAGGCGGACCTTGCCAGCCGCAGGTGTGAGACGACTGACTCACGTAGGCCATTGCCGGAGGTCATGACGGTCCGGCTAACGCTGATGCCGATCAGCGTCGGCGCGAAGCGCCGTCCGTTGCATCGGCTGGTTAGACGGCACCACGGTACCGCCTTTCGTGATCGCTGAGCTCCATTTCCGCAGCCGCTTCGGAGAGTGCCGCCCAGAACGCAGGAGGCACGGCATTCACTTGGGCAAGGTCCTCCAGTTGATCGAGCGCGAGCTCCAGCTCGTTGTGTTCCAGGGACTCCGCGTAGCCCTGATGAGAGCCACCCTCGGGGCCGCTTCGCGGCCTCGCAGGCAGCAGGGCAGCTGCGGCAGCCAGGTGTGCCCTCGTGCGCTTCCAACTTTGAAGGAGTTCTTCGCTGGGCATAGTTCGTCTAACGCCTTGTCGATCAGTGGTGGCCGCGGGAGCGAGCGAAGCGAGTGGACGCGGCCATCCACTGCATCGGCGTGTTAGTCAGCATTGTCACCTCGCCGCGCCAATCGAGCAATGGCCTCGATGCCAGCCTCCATCTTCTGCCGAGCGGAGCTGTTCGCCGAGTGCACCCGGATCATAGGTGGCACGAAGCCATCGAGTGCCACTGCCCTCTCGATCCAGAGCACGACGTCGTAGCCGGTGCCGCGGTCATCGTCACCGAGGTCGTGATCGAGACTGATCTCCTCCACGCCATTCCCCTGCAGCAGCGCGATCGCCTCGTCCGGCCACCGAACGTGAACCCAACCGGGAGGCGGCTGCCGTTCGTCATCGAGGAAGACACGCACTTGTCTGACTAACGCGATTTAGACGGACCCGCGTAGCGCGGCGTCCGGCTGACGGGGCTGGGTAACGCCCATGCGACGAGGCGCACAAGAGGCACTGGGGGCTGGGCTTCCAAGGATGGGCGTGGGGCGCATGTGGATGGGCAGGTCCGTAGAACGCAGCGAACGCGATCGACGCGAAGCGTGGAGTCTAGCGTCGAGCGCGGGCCCCGTGTGGCTCCAAGTCGGCCGACAGACCGGCCCCTCACCTCGGCAACACCATCCCGAACACGCGCCGCATGTTCCCGCCCAACACGGCGCGCACATCCCCCTTTGTGAACCCGCGCGCGAGCAACGCCTCGGCCAGCGCGCCGAAGCCGCTCGCATCCTCCAAACCCTGTGGCGCGTGCTCGATGCCGTCGTAGTCGGAACCGATTCCCACGTGCTCGATGCCCATGACCTCGACCGCGTGTTGGATGTGGTCCACCACGCGCCCCAAGGCGAACGGCGCCGCCTGGGCCTGCATGACCGCCGACTCGGCCAGGTACGTCTCGGTGTAGTTCGCTCCCTTCGCGGCCCGGTACTCGGCCCCGTGGCGCACGCGCTTCATGTCCTCGGTCGCGTCTTCGTCCAAGAACCCCGGATGGAACACGATGCCGACGACGCCGCCGTTCGCGGCAATGGCGCGCAGTTGGTCGTCGTCGAGATTCCTACGGTGGTCGCGCACGGCGTTGCAGCCGCTGTGGCTCGCAATGAGGGGCTTGGTCGCCACGTCGAGCACGTCGTACACCGAACGCTCTCCGGCGTGCGACAGGTCGACCATCACGCCCAGCTCCTCCATGCGCCGCACCACCTGACGCCCGAAGTCGTCGATCCCCTCCGGCACGCCGGCGCCCGCGTTCGGTTGGCACGAGCGAATCCACGGCAAATGGTTGTTCCACACCAAAGTCATGCAGCGCAGGCCGCGCTCGGCGAAACGCTCCAATTCCTCGAGTCTGTTCTCGATCGCGTGTCCACCCTCGATGCCGCACACCGCGCCGTGCACGCGATCGGTGCGCGCGCGCTCGAGATCCGCGGCCGTGCGCACCAAACGCACCTGGTCCGGGTGCTCCGCGCACAAACCGTGCAGCGCGTCGATCAAAGCGTGCGCGCGCGCCGCGGACCCGACCGGCGCACCGGGCAGGGCGAAGTGGCCGTCGACCCAACAGGCGAAGACCGACGCCCCCACTCCGCCACGGCGCGCGCGCGGCAGGTCGAACTGGCCCGGCGCCCCCACCGCCAGATCGTGGCCCAGGTCCAAAGTGAGCTGGATCGCGTCGTGGTGCGCGTCGAAGACCGGCAGGTCGGCGAGCAGAGCCTGGACGGTCGGGCTCGGAGCGGGCGCAGTGGAATCGGTCATGGGACGGCCAACCTAGTCCGCCGGCGTCCGGGGCGCTCGCGACGGCCGTGGCGGGGTCCCACCGAGCGGCTGGACCAGCTTCGCGGGCGACCCGACGAGCTCTGCGCGGTTCGAGCGACCGACGCAGCCGGCCGGGCCCCAGCGGGCAGGTCGATCCGCGTGGGGCCGGCCTGCCGGCGAACGAGCCCATCCGACCGGTCAGTCGCGCCCGCCCACCCCATCGGCGCCGACGAGCTCGAGCCTCCCCTGCCCGATCGGCTTCGACGCGCAGCACGCGGTCCCGTTCGTCGAGGCGGAGCCCGACCGAGCCCGCTGCCTCGCCCGGCCCCTCCAAGAGCTCCGACCGCGGTCGCCCGACCCGGCCCACCCGAGCCCGCCGAATGCGGCGCCTCCACCCCGCTGCCAAAGTGACAGCGACGCGGACTCGCCCTCGGAGCGCCTGCCACCCTGACAGCCGAGCGGCGCCCAGCCGTCCGCGCGCCACCGGCACGCGACCCCTGACCGGCCCCTGCCCGACGCTCGCTCGACCCCCGCTCGACCGACAGTTCGCCCCGCTCGCTCCCCGTTCGCGCCCGACGAGCGCCCCGCCCTCCGACGCCCACGCCCCTCGCCACCCCCGCGGCACGCGCTTTGCTCTTCGCGCGGCCGGTTGGCCCGTCTCCCCCGACTCTCCCCGGGCCCGCCGCTTCCACGCCCCTCCCATGCGCCCGAACGCCAACACCCCCGACCCGGACGGGATCCCCAGGATCCCCGAGCACCTGCTCGTCGGGCGCCGTCTGCTGATCGCGGACGACGACGCGGGGCTGCGCGGCGGCATCGTCGAGCTGCTGGCGTCCCTCGACATCGAGATCCTCGAGGCCGATTCGGGCCCCGAGGCGCTCGAGCTGATGCGGCGCTTCCGGACGGGCGCGGCGGCCATCCACGCGGCGCTGCTCGACCTGCACATGCCCGGCGACACGCTGCCCGGACTGGGCGGACTCGAGGTGCTCGCCGCGCTGCAGAGCGAACTCCAGAGCGACGGCCGCCTCGTCGGTCGGCGCCCCCTGCCCTGCATCCTCTACTCGGCGGACCTGACGCCCGAACTCGAACACCGTGCGCGCACCGCCGGCGCGCGAGCCGTCCTGCACAAGCCGGTCGACCCCAACGTCCTGCGCCAGGAGATCGCCCGCGCGATCGCGGCCACCGACGGTGACAGTCGACTCCCGCGCGCCTGACTCGACCCCGAGCGAGCCACACACGATCACGGACGGCGCACGCCGTTCGCTCCGTTCAGCCCATCCACCGCGGGTGGGCTCGACAACCAACAGTGACCCCACCACAGCAACACCAACGCATAGCCATGGCCACCAAGTCCAAGACCAAGGTCAACATCCGCCCCCTCGCCGACCGCGTCCTCGTCCAGCGTGTCGAGGCCGAAGGCAAGACCGCCGGCGGCATCCTCCTGCCCGAGTCCGCCAAGGAGAAGCCGAAGGAAGGCCGCATCATCTCGGTCGGCGACGGCAAGCAGCTCGACAACGGTGAGCGCTCCACGTTCGCCGTCAAGGTCGGCGACCGCATCCTCTTCAGCTCGTACGCCGGCACCGAGATCAAGTTCGAAGGCGAGGACTACCTGATCATGCGCGAGGACGACATCCTCGGCATCGTCGGCTGATTCGACAGGCCTCCCCTTCCACACGCACGCACTCAGCACCGAACCAATCGTTCCATGGCCAAGCAGATCAGCTACGACTCCGAAGCGCGGGAGCACATCCGCCAAGGGGTCCGCAAACTCGCCCGCGCCGTCAAGGTCACCCTTGGCCCGCGCGGTCGCAACGTCATCATCCAGAAGTCCTTCGGCAGCCCGACCGTCACCAAGGACGGCGTCTCCGTCACGAAGGAGATCGAGCTCGACGACGCCTACGAGAACATGGGCGCCCAGCTCGTGAAGGAAGTCGCCAGCCGCACCAACGACGGCGCGGGTGACGGCACCACGACGGCGACCGTTCTCGCGGAGGCCATCTTCGAGGAAGGCCTCAAGAACGTCACCGCCGGCGCCAACCCGGTCGCTCTCAAGCGCGGCATCGACCAGGCCGTCGCGTCGGTCGTCGCCAGCCTCGAGAAGATGTCCAAGCCCATCAAAGGCAAGGAAGACATCACGCAGGTCGGCTCGATCGCGTCGAACAACGACCCCGAGATCGGCACGATGATCGCCGAGGCGATGGAGAAGGTCGGCAAGGACGGCGTCATCACCGTGGAAGAAGGCAAGAGCCTCGCCACGGAGGTCGACTGGGTCGAGGGCATGCAGTTCGACAAGGGCTACCTGTCGCCGCACTTCATCACGGACGCCAAGTCGATGGAGGCGGTCTTCGAGAACGCCTACGTCCTGGTGCACGAGAAGAAGGTCAGCTCGGTCAAGGACATGATCCCGATCCTCGAAGAGGTCGCGCGCAGCGGTAAGCCGCTCGTGATCATCGCCGAGGACCTCGAGGGCGAGGCCCTGGCGACGCTCGTCGTGAACCGCCTGCGCGGTGCGTTCCCGGTCTGCGCCGTGAAGGCTCCGGGCTTCGGCGACCGCCGCAAGGCCATGCTCGAGGACATCGCGGTCCTGACCGGCGCCACCGCCGTGATGGAGTCCACCGGTCAGAGCCTCGACGGCATGACCGTCAAGGACCTCGGCACCGCCAAGAAGATCGTCATCACCAAGGACAACACGACGATCATCGAAGGCGCCGGCACCAAGGCCGAGATCAAGGGCCGCATCGAGCAGATCCGCGCGGAGATCGAGAACACCAAGTCCGACTACGACCGCGAGAAGCTCCAGGAGCGTCTCGCCAAGCTGTCCGGCGGCGTTGCTCAGATCAACGTCGGCGCCGCGACCGAGGCGGAGATGAAGGAGAAGAAGGCGCGCGTCGAGGATGCCCTCCACGCCACCCGTGCGGCCGTCGAGTCGGGCATCGTCCCCGGCGGCGGTGTCGCGCTCCTCGCCTGCCAGGCGGCGATCGACAAGCTGAAGCTCGACGGTGACGAGCGCGTCGGTTCGCAGATCGTGCGCCGCGCCCTCGAAGCCCCGCTGCGCCAGATCGCGATCAACGCCGGCCAGGACGGTGCGGTCGTGGTCCAGAACGTGCGCGCCGGCAAGTCCGACACGTACGGCTACAACGCCGCGACCGACGTCTACGAGGACATGGTCAAGGCCGGTGTCATCGACCCGACGAAGGTCACGCGCACCGCGCTCACCAACGCCGCTTCGGTCGCCAGCCTGCTGCTGACCACGGACGCCCTGGTCAGCGACATGCCCGAGAAGTCGCGAGACGACGCCCACGCTGGGCACTCGCACTGATCGGCGACGGCTGCTGAACCCGATCCGAACGTCGGGCTCGAAGAGCGAGGCGCTCCACCGCGAGGTGGGGCGCCTCGTTGGGTTTCGGGCTCGCTGTTCGTGGGGCCCGCACGGTGCGCAGCGTGGGCCGTCGCACGGATCGCGCGCGGGCGGAGCGAGGCAATGCCCGGCCGCGTTTGGCAGATTGGGCCCATGAGCAGCACCACCTCCAAAGCCGCCTCCAAGGCTCCGTCCACGTCCGACCTCCTGAAGCGCTCGCTGGCGCACTACGAGCGCATGGTCGACATCTCGAACGCCTCGAGCATCCTGGGCTGGGACCAGGAAGTCTTGATGCCGCCCGGTGGCGCCGAGGTGCGCGCGCGGACGCTGGCCGAGCTGTCGCGGCTGAGCCAGGAGTTCGCCGGCGACAAGGCCTTCGCCCGTGACGTGCGCGCGCTCGCCAAGGCGAAGGACGGGCTGAAGAATCAGGAGCGCCGCACGGTCGAGCTGCTCGAGCGCCGCGTGAAGGACGCGACCGCGGTGCCGCCGGAGCTCGCAGCCGAGTTCGCGGTCATCAAGAGCCACGCACTCGAGGCTTGGAAGGCGGCGCGCACGACGAACGATTTCGGCCGCTTCGCGCCGCACCTGGAGAAGGTCGTGGCGATGAACCGCAAGATCGCCGCCGCGAAGGCCGGCAAGAAGGGCCAGCCGTACGACGCGCTGCTCGACATCTACGAGCCGGGCGCGACGATGGCCGAGATCGACCCCGTGCTGGGCGAACTGCGCGATCTGACCGTGCCGCTCGTCGAGCAGGTGCGCAAGGCCAGGACGAAGATCGACATGCGTCCGCTCGTCGGGAAGTTCGATCCCGAGCAACAGCGCGCGTTCGTGAAGGACGTGGTCGTCGCGATGGGCATCGACCTCGAGCGCGGCCGCCTCGACGTGTCCACGCACCCGTTCTGCGGCGGCGTCGGTCCGGTCGACGTGCGCATGACCGGACGCTTCGATCCGCAGGACCTGCGTGGCGGACTGTTCGGCGCGGTGCACGAGGCGGGGCACGGGTTGTACGAGCAGGGCCTGGATCCGAAGCGCGCGCGGCACCCGCTCGGCGGCGCGATCTCGATGAGCATCCACGAGAGCCAGAGTCGCCTGTGGGAGAACCAGATCGCGCGCAGCCGCTCGTTCTGGAAGCACTGGCTGCCGAAGCTGAAGAAGCGTTTCGGCGCGCAGGTGAAGAGTGTGGACCTCGAGACCATGTGGCGCGCCGCCAACCGTCTCGGCCCGTCGATGATCCGCGTCGAGTCCGACGAGCTGACCTACAACCTGCACATCGTGCTGCGCTACGAGCTCGAGCGCGATCTGATCAGCGGTGACCTGAAGGTGAAGGACGTGCCGGCGCGCTGGAACGCGGCGATGCAGGCGCGACTCGGCCTCACGCCGAAGAACGACTCCGAAGGGTGCCTGCAGGACATCCACTGGGCGATGGGTGCGATCGGCTACTTCCCCACCTACAGCCTGGGCAACCTGTACTCGGCGCAGATCATGGAGGCGGCGCGCGAAGCCCTGCCGGACCTGGACGCGCAGATCGCGAAGGGCGAGATGCAGCCGTTGCGCGAGTGGTTGCGCAAGGAGATCCACCGCCACGACCGCGTCTACACCGCCGCCGAGATCGTGAAGCGCGTGACCGGCAAACCGCTGTCCGCGGATCCGTTCCGCCGGTACATCACGGGCAAGGTGGACGCGCTGTATCCGAAGTGATCGGCATGGAGTCGGTACGGCGTCAGGCACGAAAGTGCCACCTGCCGCCGACGACGCTGCGAATCGCAGCGTCTCGGCCCGGCAGGTGGCACTTTCGTGCCTGACGCCGTACCGACTCCATACCGATCAGTGCCCCGAGACGTACACCTCGTGCCTACCGTCGGCCTCGGGCGCGCGGCGCACGAACAGGCGCACCAGGGCCGGCTCGAAGCCGTCGCCATAGTGGTCGAAAGCCTCCAGCGGCTCGGGGAACTCGCCCTCGAGCACGAGCGGCGCGAGCAGCTGCTGCCCCGCGTCTCGTGCCGCCGCTGCATTCGTCGGCCCTTCGGCGAGTATGAAATGCTCCACCGTCCAATCGAGCCACTCGTGCGGAACGATGAGGTGGAAGCCCCACTCGGCGGCCGCGCCCTCCGAGCTGCCCCGGTCCGGGGGCTCGACATGACGCGCGTCGAGGATCGCCACGCCGTTCACGGGGCACGCGCCGAACGTCATCTCGTAGACCGCGAACCCGGGGATGGCATCGTGGACGCGCACCGCGGACGGTTCACCGTCGGAGCACCCACTGGCGAGTGCGAGGGCGGCGAGCGAGAGGGCTGGTGCGAGTGAAGCGCGTTGGCGAGGTGGGTCGAGCATCGAATCAGTCTAGTGTGTGGATTGTCGGTACGGCGTCAGGCACGAAAGTGCCACCTGCCGCGCCGAGACGCTGCGATTCGCAGCGTCGTCGGCGGCAGGTGGCACTTTCGTGCCTGACGCCGTACCGACAATCCAGCGCCCGGACTAGTCCTCGAGGATGGGAGAGACCGTGCGCGTCGTGCCGGACTCGAAGTCGATCTCGAGGATCTCACGTTCGTCGTACACCACGAGAGCACGGTCGTCGTCGATCCAAACGGCACTTGCACCCGAGAAGCGGCCGCCGATCTCGACGACGTCTACCGCGAGTGCATCGATCCGTAGACGCCCCAAGAACCGCCGCTCGCCGTCGATCATCCACAGGAGTCGAACCTGAGCGCGACTCGCATCGACGAACGTCTCGTCTCCGAAGTAGAGCGCCGTTCTATCTCGCGTCTCGAACCGAAAGCCCTCGATACGCTCGACCCGTCTGCGATCGTCAGGGTCGACGATGGCGAGATGACTGCCATCATGTCCCAGCAGTCGACCATCCGGAAGCAATCGCCCATGGAGCTTCGTTCCCTCCAAACCCGTCGACCATGCGCCCGGCGTCATGCGCGTGAGAGTCACGGGATCGAAGAGTTGGACTGATCCCCAACTACAGCCGAGTACCCAACGCCCGTCGCGAACGAGCACGGTGTGGGGAACGGCGCCTCCTTCGTCGGCAAGATCCTGCAACTTCGCCCGGTAGCCAGTCAGTGGATCCAAGATCGTGCGCTCGGCTCGCGGCAACGTCGGATCGACGTTCCGGCCACGCCCCAACGCGCTCCAGTACGGCGCTGGGCGACCATCGGGCCCAGCTTCGAGCTCGTCCCGAAGACTGGCCGCGACGAAGGTCCGGTCGGCGACGTCCCACAGTCTCCAGCGCTCTGCTGGCGTATCCCCCTCGCCGTCGTCGACGAGACAGTGGGTGACCTGTGATCCGTCGATGCCGTAGTGAGGAATCCAGAATCGTGACCCGCGCTCCCAGAGCGGCGTCCACGCACCAGTCGCCAGATCGACTTCGAACGCACGCAACGACTCCTGCCAGCCATCGAGCAGGCGTCCCCGTGCGGTCGGATGCCTGACCTCGCGCGAGCCTTGAACGATCAACCGGTCTCCCCCCTCTGCCCACACGAAGGCTTCGATACGAAAGTCGTCCGCCATCGGGTCGACCTCGAACTCCGACCACAAGCGACTTCCTCCAATCGCGCCCGTCGATAGCGACACCAGTGCAAGGAACGCACCACCGCCGACGGCCGCCGAGCGCGGCGAGGTTCCGCTCCGGTGCCCCCGTACGTGACCGATCCAAGCGACGAGGAAGGCCGCGCAAGCGTTGACCACGAGAATTCCGACGGTCGCGACCACCGATTCCGCCAGCACACTGGCGATCGCAACAACCGAGAACACTCCCAATGCGCCGATCGCTGCCAAAGGAAGCGTCCAGATGCCGCGTACGACGAGGCTCGACGCAGCGAAGATCCAAGGCACGAACGCAGTAGCCACGAGCACGATGCCCAGGTAGTCCACGCCGAACGCGCCCGCATCCAATCGAACTCCGCGGGCTCCATCGCAGGCGGCTCCGGCCGCCAGGCCGATGCTTGCGCTCGTCGCGATCCCGAACACGAACAGCAGTGCCTTCGCGACGAGCGAGGCAGCGAGACCCCGCTCGAGTCGGCCGTGTAGCGCAACGCCACAAGTGCGACCCGCTGCAGCAACTTCGCGCGGCACTAGATCGCTACCCAGCATGACCGCCGCAAGGACGCCACCGCCCAGAGCCACCCATTCGGCGAACGGGGTCGCATCGAGGCCCAGCGGCCGCGGCGCGAACGACAACAGGACCGGCGCGAGCGCACACACACCAGCCAGCACGCACAACGCACGCCGCTGTTCACGCCACTCCTTCCACAGGTGGGCTCTCAGAACGCGCAGCATCAGCGCACCTCCGTGGCGAACGCAGCCTCGAGCAACTCTTCGCGCCGACGCACGAGCGAGCGCGGTTCGACCGGCTCGACCGCGTCGATCTCGTGCACTCGCCCGTCTTCGAGCAACAGCACGCGGTCGGCCAGGCGCGCGGCCACGTCCAGGTCGTGCGTCGAGATGAGGCACGCGGTGCGACTCGTGTCCACGTGTTCGAGCAAGGCGCGTTGGACCAGCACGCGCGCGCCCGGGTCGAGGTTCGCGAACGGTTCGTCGAGCAGCAGGAGGTCGGGCTCGTGTCCCAGCGCGGCGGCGAGCATGACCAGCACGCCCTGCCCGCGCGAGAGCTCCCCCACCGGCCGCTCGCCGTCGACGCCGAAGTCGGCCAGCATCGTCTCGGCCCGCGATCCACGCCAACAGCTGAAGTGCGCGCCGACGAAGCCGAGGGCCTCGCGCCCGCTCATCCAGGCCGGAAGGTCGAGTTGGTCCGGCACGAAGCCGATGCGACTGCGCGCGCGGCCGGGCCGGCGGAGCACGTCCACCTCGCCGAGGCGAACGCTTCCCGAGCGCACCGGCGCGGCGGCGATCAATGCGCGCAGCAGCGTCGTCTTGCCGGCGCCGTTCGCACCCAGAAGGAAGGTCGTCTCGCCGCGGCGCAGCTCGAAGCTGGCCCTGTCGATGACCACGTCGCGGCGGTAGCGAACGGTGAGATCGCGCGCGTCGAGCACGGGATCGAGCGCGTCATCGGCAGCAAGGTCGTGCGTCGATTCGGATTGGACGTTCATGAAGCTCTCCGCTGTTCGGTCGCAGCGAGCGACCGCAGGATCTCTGACAAGTGTTCGATCGGATGGCCGCAGCGCAGTGCAGCCCGTGCCGCGGTCTCGAAACCCGCGAGAGTCGCGCCGCCGTGCTGTTCGCGCGCGATGCGCGGACCGGCGTCGGTGACGAACACGCCGCGACCGTTCTCGCCGCGCACGACTCCAAGGACCTCGAGTTCGCGGTAGGCGCGCGCCACGGTGTTGTGGTTCACGAGCGCCGCGGCGGCCAGCCCACGCACCGACGGCAGCTTCGCCCCGGCTCCGAGCGCTCCGCTGGCCACGAGTTCGAGCACCCGCTGGACGAGCTGCTCGGACGGTGCGGCGCTCGACTCGGGGTCGAGGCGGATCTGCGGGGCGTGCTCCACGGCACCCGTACCATCGTCCTGGTACGGCGGTGCGCTTGAGGAAGATTGTCGGTACGGCGTCGGTACGGCGTCAGGCACGAAAATGCCACCTGCCGCGCCGAGACGCTGCGAATCGCAGCGTCGTCGGCGGCAGGTGGCATTTTCGTGCCTGACGCCGTACCGACGCCGTACCGATCAGCGTTCCAGGAAGATCAGGTACGCCGCCAGCCCCTCGGCCGGATTGGCACCGAACGTGGGCTCGTCCTCGGCGGCGAAGCGCTTCGTGAACAGGCGATAGGTCGCGGCATCGGACGCGATGCGGTCCTCGCTCTCGGTCCACCCGGCCAGCCATGCGGGCACCGACTCGGCGCGCGCGTCCAGCCCCACGGTCACCGTCACGTCGTGGCGCATCGTCAGCTCGAGCAGCGGCGCATCGGTGCCGGCCTCCTCGTCCGCGTCCTCGGCGGCGGTCCACAGGCGGTGCGTGTCCTCGAGCCACGCGGGAACCTCGGTGAACACGTCGCGCGCGTCCTGGTACACGCGCACGCCGGCGCGCACCTTCGGGATCACGACCGGCCAGTCGTTCGCGGTCAGCACGAACACGTCCTCGAGGCCGGCGCGCTGGGGCAGCGTCTCGAACGCCACCTTCGCGTCGGGTTGGCGCACGGCGTTCTTGGCCGGCGGTTCGCGTCCGTCGATCTGCAGCAGGTACTCGACCAGGTCGCGCTTCTGCTCGTCGGAGAGCTCGGCCGCCTCACCGTGGCTCCCTTTCAGCCCCTCGCGGTTCAGCACGTCCATCAACGTCGCCGCCGAACCGTCGTGGAAGTACGGCGCCGTCTCCCAGATGCCGCGCAGGGTCGGCGTGTCGATGCCGATCAGCGGTCCGCCGATGCGCGATCCGGACGCGTCGGTCGTCGAACCGATGTCGTGCACGGTGCCGAACTGGAAGTCCGTGTACGTGCGACCGCCGT
Organism: Rohdeia mirabilis; assembly: GCA_007750655.1. GTDB lineage: Bacteria > Planctomycetota > UBA1135 > UBA1135 > Rohdeia > Rohdeia mirabilis. The sequence continues at coordinate 790,908 of CP036290.1, read as the reverse complement.
GGCACTCCCAACAGCCGAGCGAGTCGAACAGCTCCTTGCCGCGCGCGCCGCCGGCCGTCAGCGAACCGTCCTGCTCGCGGTGCGGGCTGGGCGGGAAGCGGTCGAACGTGGACACGTAGCTGTTGATCGCGTCGGTCTCGAGACTGAGTCCGCGCTTGTCGTAGCCGAGTCCGTCGCGACTGCCGGCCCACAGGTGATCGGCGATGAAGCCCTTGCCGGCCTGGGCCAGGCGGATGTCCTGTTCGAAGTCCTGGATCTCGTTGAAGTTCGCGGTCCAGTGCACGAGACCGTGCCCGGTGCCCTGGCGCCCTTGCAGCGAGATCGTGTTGCGCAGACCCTCGCCGCGATCGGTGAAGTCCCAGATGCGGCCGTCGTGACCGGAGTCGAAGTGACAGCTCGCGCACGACACGTGGCCGAGGCGGCTCATCCGATCCTCGTTCGCGGTGTGGAAGAGCTGTTTGCCGGGCAGCACCGGGCCGCGCAGGATCTCGACGGTGCAGGTCTTCACGCGACCGACGAACGGCGCCTCCCAGGCCTCGCCGGCGAGCAGCGGCTGCAGCGCGTAGACGGCCAGATCGCGCGTCAGGAAGTTGTGCACGACGAGCAGTTGGCGGTCGGGATCGACCACCAGGCCGATCGGCGCGATGCCGGTGCGCTCGCCTGCGCCGCGATCGCCGCGCCCGATCGTGAACAGGTGCTCGGACGTCTCGGGATCGAACACCTCGACCGAGCCGCTGCCGCGCATCGCCATGAAGCCGTACTCGCCGCGCGGGCTGAACGCCGTGGCGACCGGGAAGTCGCGCGCGCCGAAGTCGATGCGCGCGGCCACGTCCTCGTCACCGGCTTCGATGTCGAACACCGCCGCCATCGGGCGCACGGTGCTCCACCAGGTCAGCGGCTGGCCGTCGCGGTACAGGCCGCGGCTCGAGTTGTCCTTCTTGGCGGCGATCCACGCGCGCCGACCGTCGGGCGTGATCGCGACGTCGGCCACGTGGTTCGGCACGCCACGCCCACCGAGGCGCGTGTCGGGGCCGGGGTTCTCGGCCAGCGGCTGCACGAAACCGACGGCGCCCTCGCTGCCGAGCCCGTCGAAACTCGCCGCGTTCACGACCACCAGCTCGCCGTTGTCCTGGGGACTGATGAAGCGCGTGGCGAGGATCGTCGAGCCGTCGCCGCTGACCGCCAGGCCGCGCAACGGACCGTCGGCCAGCACGCGACCGGTCCGGACGCGCGACGCCGTGTCGAAGCGCAGGATCTCGTTGGTGCCGAGCGTCGTGACGTAGGTGCTGCCGTCGGGCGCGTGCGCGACGCCGAACGGACGGCACGCGAAGGGCAGTTCCACGGTTTCGACCAGGTTGCCGGTGTCCGCGTCGAGAACGGTGATCGACCAGCTCTCCTCGTTCGTGATCCACAGGGAGCGGTCGTCGGCCAGCGCGATCGAACGCGGCTCTTTACCGACGATCAGCTCCTGCAACAGGATCCCGCGCGCGTGGTCGATGCACGAGACCGTGTCGTTGTCCGGGTTGACGCACCACACGCGCTCGAGCTCGGGGTCGTAGACGATCGTCGTCGCCTTCGTCGCGGCGCGCGCGGTCTCGGGGCGCACGACGCCGTGTTCGATGACGCGGGCCGAGATGCGCTCTTTGCCTTCGGCGTCGGTGTGGCGCAGGCGCGCGGTCACCGAGTACAGGCCCGGCGCGTCGAAGGTGTGGAACGCGAGCGGCTCGCTCGACCAGCGCGTGGCGGGCGAACCGTCGCCGAAGTCGAACGACCACTGACCGGTCGTGTCGTCGCAGCGCGCGCCGAAGACGGCTTCTTCGCCGATGGTGGAGGCGCCGGAGGAAGAGGCGAGGAGGTTGACGGCGGCGATCGCGCGACCGGTGGTCAGTTCCAGAGTGGAGTCGAGCCACAGGTTCACGGCCGCAGGTGTGTTGCTCCCGAGAGTCGTCGTGAACGGAACGCTCTCCGGCAGCTCCAGTCGGTACGACGCATCGGGAGCCAGCTGTTTGAGCGTGGCGACGAACTGCGAACCCGACTGCCAGGTCGTGGCGAGCGGCACTTCGGTCCCGCTGCGCAGATCGACCAAGCGGCGGTCGCTCGGCGCTTCGAACCATCCCCGTTCGAAGCTCGTTCCGGTGCTCACTCGCCGCCGGAAGTTCGGTGACGCCTCGGTGACGAAAGGCAGGCCGGAGTCGAAGACGTTGGTCGCCGCTCCTTCGAAGCCACCATCGGGAGCGTCGTCGTAGAAGAATCCCGAGCTGGGCTCGCCGGCCTGGTCTCCAGCGGCTCGCGCACGCATCGCAGACTCGTTCGACGTGGGCATCGGCCGCAGCGGGTCGCGCACGTCGACCGCGGACACGTCGCCGGTCGCCCCCTGAAGCTGCAGTACGTCGTCGAACGCACGGATCCCGACCATGGCGCCGTCGCCGTAGTTGTCGAGAGGCGTCTCGTCGACCACTTCGGGCGCATACGGATCGGCGAGGCTCACCACCTGCAACTGCGCCGCGTCGTCGCCGATCGCGAACAGCCAAGGGAACTGCACGGCGAACTGCCACGGGCGATCGCCTTCTGGCGCGTCGATGTCGAGCAGGCCGAGCGTCCCGATCAACTTCGGCTCCAGCGGCGCGCGAACGTCCCAGAGCTGGACGCCGCTGTGGCTCGCCAGCACCAACAGCTCCTCGCCGTCCGCCCACACCGCCGCGGGCTGCTGACTGGCGGACAGAAGACTCGTCGCACCGTTCTCGATCACGACGCTCTCGAGCACCTCGCGCCCACCGTCGAAGAGCGGCTCGTCCAGCTCCAACTGGCCGGCATCGACTTCCTTCGGCCGCGCGATCACGTCGACCACCAACCGCCCCGAGTGCTCGACGTCCGGATCGATCTCGACCCGGAAGCGGTGCCCTTCGACGTGGATCGAACCGACCGTCTCGTGATCGGCGTGGGCCAGGGCGGTGAACGGAACGGCGGCGCACGCGAGGGCGAGCCCAGCGCGGTGGAGGATGGTCGTCATGGCGGCGGTGTGGGTCCGGGCGCGGGATGGAGGCGCCGGCGGGCACCCATCCTAGCCGCCTCGTCCGCGCCGGACGGCCCGCGCCGCCCTACTCCGCCAGTCCGGCCCGCGCGGCGTCCAGGTGCGCCCGAACCGTGCCTTCGTCCAAGGGGCCTGCGACCGCCACCGACAGGGCGCGCGGATCCAGCACGTCGCGGGCGCAGGCGAGCACCGCTTCGGCGTCCACGGCCATCAGGTCGTCGAGCAACTGGTCCAGGTGCCCCTCGGGCAGACCGAGACGCGCGGCGGTGACGACCTGGCTCGCGCGACGGCTCGTCTTCTCGAAACCCATCGCGAACGAACCGCTCAGGTACTGCTTCACGAGGTGCAGTTCGTCGGGCGTGACCGGTTCGGTGCGGATGCGCTCCATCTCCTCGACGAAGCCGGCGAGCGCCGCGGCCACCTTGTCGGGCGACGTGGCGATCGAGGCTTGGAACACGCCTTCGACGCGCCCGGCGGAGGCAGCGGTCGTCGCGCTGACCGAGTAGGCCAGACCTTCCTCGTCGCGCAGGCGCTTGCTGATGCGGTCGGTGAAACCGGGACCGGTGCCGAGCACGTGGTCCATCACGACGCAGGCGGCGTAGCGCGGATCGAGGCGGCGGATGCCCAGGTGTCCGGCCAGGAGCTGGACCTGTTCACGCTCGGCGCGGAACGTCGCGATGCGCGTGGTGCGCGGCGGGAAGCGGTCGTCGATCGGCGGCGCGGCGACGCCGGTGCGCCACCCCGCGAGGGCCGATTCCAGGTGGTCGCGCACGGCCTCGGGGTCGAGATCGCCGCAGATGCCGATGATCGTGCGCGAAGCGACCCAGGTCTCCGCGTGCCAGCGCACGAGGTCCTCGCGCTCGATGCCGGAGACCGATTCGAACGTGCCGCGGCGCGGGCGACCGATGCCGCTCGTGCCGCCCGTACCGGTGCCGTACACCAGCGTGTTGAACAGGCGGCCGACCTGGACGCGCGGATCGGCTTCGTCGACGCGCAGACGTTCGAGCGCGATCGACTTGCGGCGTTCGAAGCGCTCGATCGGGTAGGTCGGCCGGACCAGGACCTCGGCGGCGAGGTCCAGCAGCGTGCGCCAGTTCGCGTCGGGACTCTCCGGAGTGCCGACCGCCGCGGCCGAGCCCGACAGCCCGCTGGCGTCACCGACGAGCGAACCGCCGAGCGGCTCGAGGATCGCGGCGAGTTCGGACTCGCTGTGGCGTTCGGTGCCCTCGACGGCGAGCGAACCGGCGAGTTGGGCCGTGCCTTCGCGACCGATCGGGTCCAGGCGTGCGCCACCTTCGATCGAGACCACGAGCGACGTGACGGCGGCCTTCGCGCGCGGCGACACGATCAGGCGCGCGCCGCACGAGAGCTCGAACTCGATCGACGGGATCGACAGGCGCAGGCTACGCGGTTCGGTGAGCGCGGTCGGGTCGGGTGTGCTCACGACGTCACCGGGTCGTTGGACTCGCGGTCGTCGGAGGCGTCGTCGTCGAAACCGCCCTCTTCGATCGCTTCGACGCCGGCGTCGTCACCTGCGTCGAGCGCGGCGCCGATGGCCGTGTCGACCGCTTCACTCGCGCTCGCGCCCTCCTCGGCCGGCAGCGACCAACCGACGGCCGCGCGCGAGAACGGCAGCAGCCGGCGGCACACGTCGCGCACCTGGTCGGCGGTGATCGCGCGGTGCCGTTCGCCGCCGTCGAGCGCGATGCGCCAGTCCGCGTCGAGCGCGAAACCGCCCAACTGCTCGGCCACGTCGGACACGCCTTCGCTCTCGAACGCGTCGCCCGAAACGAGGATGCCCATGGCGCGCTCCATCTCGGCGGCGGTCGGTCCATCCTCGGCGAGCCGCAGGATCTGGGCCTCGATCGACGCTTCGAGTTGGGCTTCGCCGGCCGCGTTCGACCCTTGCGCGAAGAGCCAGAACAGGCCGCCGTGCGCACGCGCGTCGTTGGCGGTCGAGACGTAGGTGCAGAGGTCGCCGTCGACGACCAGCGCGCGCGTCATCGTCGCGTTGCGGCCGGTGGTCAGGATCGTCTGCACGAAGTCGAGCGCGAAGTCGTCCACGTCGCCGCAGCGCGCACCGGGCCACACGATGCACAGGCGGTGGCCTTCGTCGGGCCAGGTGCGACGGACGCGGTGGGCGACCGGGCCGGAGCGCAGCGCGGGCTCGGCTGCAGGCTCGGCAGCGGGCGACGTTCCGGCCAACGTGACGTCGGGCGGAGCGACGAGCGCGCTCTCGAACGGCTCGGGTGTGGGCAGCGGTTCGACGTCGCGTGCGGCGTCGGCGAACGCGGTCGCGACCTGGGCGAGCACGTCGTCGCGCTCGACGTCGCCACACACGACGACGGTCGCGTTGCTCGGCGCGTAGGCACTGCGATAGTGGGCGTACATCGCCTCGCGCGTGATCGCCTCGACCGACTCCTTGGTGCCGATGATCGGTCGGCCGTAGGGGTGGTCGCCGCACGCGAGCGTTTCCACGTCCTGGCTGATCGCACGCCACGGATCGTCGAGCCCCATCGCGAGTTCCTCGAGCACCACTTCGCGCTCGGCCTCGAACTCGACCGGATCGAGCGCGAGGTTCGCCATGCGATCGGCTTCGATCGCGAGCGCCTGCGTCCAGCGATCGGACGCGAACTCGAACCAGTAGCCGGTGTGGTCCTTGCCCGTGAAGGCGTTGTTCTGTCCGCCGAGCAGCGCGGTCAAGCGATCGACCTCGCCCTTGCCGACGGTCTTCGTGCCCTTGAACATCATGTGTTCGAGGAAGTGCGACACGCCCGCGATCTCGGCCGGTTCGTGCACCGAGCCGACGCCGTAGAAGACGAGGACCGCGACGATCGGGTCCGTGTGCCGCTCCCCGACGATGAGGCGCATCCCGCTCGCGAGGGTGGTCTCGGCCACTCGGCAACCGCCGCGCTCGAGGGTCTCGGACCAGGGCGTGTCGGGGTCGCGCGAGGCGTGATCGGCGGCGTCGGACGCGGCGGGGTCGGACACGGCGGTGCGCGATCCGGTCGCGCACGATCCCCGGGGACCCGAGCCCGCCGACGAGGACCCGCTGCTCGCCGTCTCGGGCGGGCCCGACTCGGCCGCTCCGGACGTCGGAGCGGCCGCCGGACGATCGCCCTGGGTCCGGGAGCGCGAGGAGGGATCGGACGCGGGCGACGTGCGCCCGTCGCCGTTCGACTGGTGGTTCGGTTCGATCGTCATGGAGGGCGGATCAGGATACGACCCGCCGACCGCCGCCGTTCGAGTCGCGACCCTTCGAGCGCGAGACTCGCGATCCCGTGCCCTTCACGCCCGACTTGCGGGATTCGTTCCCGCGCGAGGTGGTGCTCCGCGAGCCCTGGTCGCCCGAGTTGCCGCTGCGCGAGTCGCTGCTCTTCCAACCCGGGCCGCTGGTCCTGGGTCCGTTCGCACCGGAGCGCTTCGAGCCCGGGTGGGCACCGTCCGTCGGTCGAGTCGAACGCTCGTCCTCGGTGCGCCGCGACGAACCGTAGGCCGAGCGGCCGTAGCCCGACGCTCCGCGGCTCGAGCGGCCGTACCCACGGTCCTCGCCGCGACGGTCACCGTTGCGGTCGCCGCCGCGCGCGGTCGAGCGATCGCCGCCGCCATCGGTCCGGCGATCGCCACCGCGCGGACGCGGCGGGCCGCCAGCGCCGATGACGCGACGGACCTGACGTCCTTCCGAGTCGGAGGGCACGGACGTGGAACCGGAGCGAGCCGGACGCCCCGGACCCGACGAGCGCGCGCCCTCGTCCGAGCTCGACCGTCGCGCAGCGCCCGGGTGGGCGGCGGCGGATCGGGCACCAGCGGCTCGGGCAGCAGCCGGGTGCGGCGCGAGTGCCTCGTCGTCACGCAGCGGCTGACGCGCGCCGCGGTCGTCGAAACGCTCGACCGTGCGCTGTTCGTCGCGGCGCAGTTCGGGAGCGGTGAACACTTCCTCGACGTCGCGGCGCACGATGCGGTCGGTCTCGTCGCGCCCGCTGTCGAAGCCGGCGCGCGTGCGCTCGGGTCCGCGGCGGACGTCGCTGCGATCCTTGCCGCGGGAGGCGCGGCGGTCGGTGCCGCGGCCGGCGCCCTTGCCGTCGCGATCCTTCGTGCGGTAGTCCTGGGTCGGGCCGGCGAGCAGCTCGAGGATCTCGTTGCGACGCAGCGGACGCCAACTGCCGGGCTTGAGGCCGCGGTCGGTCAAGTGGCCGACGCGGATGCGCTTGAGGTCGGTGACCTTGTAGCCGGTGCGCGCGAAGACCCGGCGCACCTCGCGGTTCTTGCCCTCCTTGATCGTCACGACGAGCTTGCTGGCCGTGGCGGTGCGCTTCTGCACCAGGACGCGCGCGCCCGACGTGCGACCGTCGGACAGGTGCACGCCGTCGCGGATCTTCGCGACTGCGGCGTCATCGATGCGGCCCTGGACGAGCACCAGGTACGTCTTGTCGATGCCGTAGCGCGGGTGCATCACGCGGTTGGCGAAGTCGCCGTCGTTCGTGATGAGGATCAGGCCCGTGGTGTCCTCGTCGAGGCGACCGACGGTGAACACGCGCCCCTTGTCGCGGTCGGTGATCAGGTCGACGGCCCGCGGGCGCAGTTCGCGCTCGCTGTTCGTGCAGACGACGCCCGACGGCTTGTTCAGGAGGTAGTAGCGGTGCCGCACGCCCTCGGGACGCAGCGTCACACCGTCCACCTCGATGCGCTGGTTCGCCGGATCGACCTTGATGCCCAGGTCGGTGACGATGTGCCCGTCGATGCTGACGCCGCCCTCGGCGATCAGCTCGTCGCACCCGCGACGCGACGCGATGCCGTGTGACGCCAGATACTTGTTGAGCCGCACGAGCTCGGTGCCGTTGCCGAGTTCGTCGGCCGCGTCCTCGGGACGACGGCTCTTGCCGTGCAGAGGCGAACTGGCGCCGCGACGTTTCGCGGCACCGTGCACGCCGTAGGTGGGACGCGCCTTGGTGTAGGCGGGGCCGGCGGATGCGGGCTTGCGCCCGGTCGATCGACCGGTGCGCGAGTCGCGGCTCTCACGAGCGGGGCGACCTTTCTTCATGTCGGCGGCCCTCCGGGGCCGGTTCGAGCTGTCGGTGCGATCGACAGTCGTGCTGGATGGGGCGAACGGCCGGTGGCGGTTCGCGAACGGACCTGGCGGCCTCGCGTCGTGGAACTGGTTCCGGCGCGCGTCGTCGTGGGACGAGCGAGCGGTGGAATCAGCGCGCGGGGCAGGCCAGCCGCACGAGGCGCACCGGGTCGGGAGCGGAGGAGCCGTCCGGACCAGGTAGGCGTTCGATGCGGTGGCGACCGAGGGCGGCAGGGACGAGGACGGACTCGCCGAGGGCGAGACGGACCCCGGAGCCGGCCGGCTCGGATTCGCGGGCGACCACGATACCAGAGTGGTCGCGGTTGGGTCCTGCGACGACCACGTAGATCTGGAAGCGCCCGCCGGTGTCGAGGGTGAGCGCGGGAGGCGAGGAGGCGAGGTCGATGGCCTCGAGTTCGAAGTGCTCGGTCGAGGCCAGGAGCTGGGTGGCGGGCGTTCGGGCCCCGGGTCGCGGGCGAGCCGGGCTCGACGTCCGGGGAGCCGGGACGCCGAAACGCGTCACCTCGAGCCCTTGGGCGAGGTGCAGGTCGCGCGGCTTCCCGTCGAGGCCGAGACGCCCCCAGTCGTCCAGGCGGTAGGTGGTGTCGGAGTTCTGCTGGACCTCGAGCAGGGTCACGCCCGCTCCGATCGCGTGGACGGTCCCACCGAGCACGGTGAGCGCGTCGCCGCCGCGCACCGGGTGCCGGGCGAGGGGCTTCGACGCGTGGCCGGCGGCGAGGGCGGTCTCGAAGGCCGCGCGGTCGACACCGGGCTCGAAGCCGCACCAGACCTCGCCCCCGTCGCGCAGGAAGTACCAGGCCTCGGTCTTGGCCTCGGAGCCGTGGCCCTGGGCCGCAGCGCCCGCGTCGTCCGGGTGCACCTGCACGCTCAGGGGAGCGGAGGCATCGAGGAACTTCACGAGCAGCGGAAAGCGTCCGTTGCGAGCGGTCGGCGCGTTGCCGAGCAGTGCACGGGGGGCGCGCGCGACGAGTTCGCCCAGGGTCGTGCCCGCGAGCGGGCCGCCGCGCACCACCGACTGGTGATCCGTGCGGTCGACCAACTCCCAGGTTTCGCCGATGGGGCCGTCGCCCTCGAGCTCGATCCCCAGGACGTCTTCGAGCGCACGACCGCCCCACACCTTCTCCAGGCACAGGCGGCCGAAGCGCAGCGGTTCACGGGCCAGGTGGGCCGCCAGCTCGACGTCGTCCGAGGAAGCGCGGTCGGAAGAGCCGGCGTGGGAGTGTTCGGGGGTCGGGGTCACCGCGCACAAACCTACCCGGAAGAGAAGCACCGAACACCTCAAGCGCTCTTGCGGGAAGAGGGTCGCGAGCCGCGGCGCGCCGTGGACGCTCGGGGACTCGGGGCGCGCGTCGGGACCGGAGCGGTCGAGGCACTCGCGGACGCGGGATCGAGCGCGGGCGACCCGGTCTTCGGGCGAGTCCCGTCCTGCGCCGAAGTCGAGCGACCGCCACCGTTGGAGTTCGCGTTCGCGTCGGCGGGCCGTGTGGCCGTCTTCGCAGGACGCCGCCCCGAGCGGAGGGCTTCGGCGGGAGCCGACGCGTCGCCGGTCGAAGCCCCGGTCTGATTCGCAGCGGTCCGGTTCGCAGCGCTCTGGCTGGCCACCCCGTGCGGCGCCCCACCGCGGGCCTCCTCCGTCCCCGCGCGCGCGCGGCGAACACCGCCGCAGGCGAGCAGCCTCTCGGCCTCGGCGCGGGCCGTCGCACTGCGCCCGGAGCCCCCCACCATCGCGGCGATCTCGCTCAGTCGCGCCGACCCCTCGAGCACCACGGCCTGGGCCGACGTGCGCCCGTCGCGCGTGCGCTTGACCACGGCCAGGTGGCGGTCCGCCCGTGCCGCGATGGCGGGCTGGTGGGTCACGGTCAAGACCTGCCCTCCGCGCGCCAGGGCCGCGAGACACTCGGCCACCTTCGGAGCCAGTCGGCCGCCGACCGCCGCGTCCACTTCGTCGAAGACGAGCGTGTGCGTGCGGAGACTCGCTGTGTCGAGATCGGGCTCGGCGCCCGTCGAGCGACGTGGACCGGCCGCGCGTGGAGCCTCCCCGAACACGGCCCCGGTCGCCGCACACCGCAGCGCGAGGAACACGCGCGCCGCCTCGCCACCCGATGCGATGTGCGCCAAGGGGCGCGCCGGTTCGCCGGGGTTGGGGCTCCACGAGAGCGTCACGTCCTCGACGCCGGTCGGTCCGAAGCGGCGCGCCCCGTCGGCTTCGCCATCCTCCGCGTCGTCGCCGCCACCGAGCGCGCCACCGACCGCGCCACCGACCGCGCCGCGTTCGGTGAAGCACACGTCGAGTCGCGCTTGGGCCAGGCCCAGCCGGTCGAGCAGCGGCTGCACCATCTCGGTCAGGGTTCCGGCCCGCTCGCGTCGCCGTTCGGTGAGTTCGCGCGCCGCGTCCTCCACCCGCGCCAGCGCCACCGACTCGTCGCGCCGCAGCCGCTCGCGCGCGCCGTCCAAGTCGTCGAGTTCGTCGGCTTCGGTGCGCAGCGCCTCGACGTGCAGTGCGAGTCGGTCCACGTCCAGCCCGTGTCGCCGAGCCGCCCGCTCGAGCGCCGCGAGCCTGACTTCGACCTGCTCGAGCCGTTGCGGGTCGGACTCGACGCCACCGAGGAACGAGACCAGTCGCGCGGCCGCGTCCTCGAGGTGCAAGAGCCCCGTGCTCAGCGACTCCGCCACCTGGTGCAGGGGATCGGCGGCATTCGCCCAACGGGCCACGCGATCGGCCACGACCGCGACCTGGGAGATCAGCGGGTCCTCGCCCTCGGAGAGCGCCCCCGCCGTGGCTCCGAGGTCGCCGACCACCTGTTCGGACTGGCGCAACAACTCGCGCTCGCGGCGCAGCTCACTCCCCTCGCCACCTCGCGGGTCGAGCGCTTCCAACTCCTCGAGTGCGATGCGCAGGAAGGTCGCGCGGCCGTCGCGCTCGCGTGCGCGTTCCTCGAGCGCGAGCCGTTCGGCGCGGCGGCCGAGCCAGTCCTCGCGCGCCGCCACGTAGACCGTCAACGCGTCGGCGATGCTCGATCCGCCCGGATCCGAGCCCTTCCGAACGGTGCGGCCCGTCGCCGTGTCGGCCGCGCGCCTGTCGGCGATCTCGTCGAACCAAGCGGTCTGTCGAGTCGGCTCGTTGACCGCGCGCTGCTCGAACTGTCCGTTCACCTCGAGCAGCTCGCGCACGAGCTCCCCCAGCGCAGCCACGGTCACCGACAGTCCTTGCACACGGGCACGCGATCGACCGCCGCCGTCGAGGACCCGCACGACCAACAGCTCGCCGTCCTCGCTCCAACGCTCGCCGTCCAGCTCGGGCAGGTGCCGCTCGAACCAGGCCGACACCGCGGCGTGGGTCGGGTCCGTCGGCCGCGGCACGTCGAACGAGGCCTCGAGCACCGCGCGCTCGGCCCCCGCACGCACCCAGATCCCGACGCCGCCGCGGGGACGCGCCCCGCCGAGCAACTCGAGGGCGGTGACGATGAGGCTCTTGCCCGAGCCGGTCTCGCCGGTGATGGCGTTGAGACCGGGGCCGAAGCCGACGGTCAGTCGATCGATGAGAGCGAAGTCGCGAACGCGGAGCTCGTGCAGCACGGGTCACCTCGGGTCAGGAAGCCGGCGGAGCGATCCGGCCGGCGCGAGCCGCCCCGGGGCGATGCACCGGCGCGGACCAGGAAGACGTGCCGAGGGTGCCGACGGTTGCGGACGAATGCGAACAAAACACGAACCGAAACCCGAAAAAATCACGAACGCGATCCGACACCGATCGGGGGCCCGTCGCGTCTTGGTGGCATGGTCCGACGAACTCCGATCCATGGCGCAGCCTGGCGCCCCACCGATAACGGCTTCCGCCCGGCGAGCGGGCGACCGCGGCACGGCCACTGGGCCCCGCGCTCGGCACCTCCACGCCTCGAACCACCTTCCGTGGGTGCTCCGGGCCGTCCACGCGCTCCGGTGGGTGCGGGTCGGCGGGGTCTCGGACGCCGCAGGCCCAGCCTTCGCGACCTACTTGGAGGAGCCGGAACTCGAGTCCGACCCGTCCGCGGGGACCTCGAGGCGCTCGGCGATCGCGAGCAGAGGAGCGCGGTGGTGCTCGGGCATCGGAGCGGCGAGGGCCCGCTCGATCTCCGAGCGAGCGAGCTCCAGGTTGCCCTCTCGCTCGAGGCGTTCGGCGCGCGCGGCGTGGAACACGGTCGCTTCGGTCAAGGCGACTCCCTTGCGATGCACGGCCCAGATCTCGATCCAGGGCTCACCGGCGAAGACCTGGCGCACCGCCCCCTCCACTTCGATCCGGTCGTAGGGACTGGCGGCGAGCAGAGCCTGGGCGGCGCCTGTTCCGCGGCGGGCGAAGAGGTACGGAGCCGGGTTCTCGAAGGACGCGCGCTCCCAGAGGGCCGCGTCGTCGCTCCAAGCTTCCAGGCGGAGCCACGTGGCCCCGTCGAAGCGCGTCAGGAGCGGATCCCACGCCCGGTCGACGGCCTGGACCACGACGGTGGCGCGGAACGGGATCTCGAGCGCGCGACTCGGCAGTCGGCGGAGCTGCGAGAGCTCGACCGGCCCGTCGAAGCTGGTCGGCGCGTGGCGGGCCGTGGGCTGCGCGGCGGGCTGGGAAGCCGGCTGGGCGAGGCACAGGAGCGGCGCGGCGACCAGGGCGATCATCCGCAGGACCCCATGGACCGGGGCGGGCGGCTGGATCGGGTTCGGGCGGCGGCGAGGGCTCACGCCCCTGCATCGGCACGCGGGGCGCCCTCACTCAGGATCGAGCTGGAGGTACCAGATGGACTGACCACCGTAGACCCGCTCCTGGGCCACGAGCGGCGGGAGCGCGGGGGGACCAGCTTCGCTCGGCCCGGCGGAAGCGGGCTCGTCACCGGCACGCGCTCCGGCGAGGTGGGCCGCTGTGAGCTCGGTCTCGGTCACCGCGCCCACGGGGACGTGCAGGACCACGACCCCTTCGTCCGCCAGGTGGTTCGCGACGAGCTCCTGCACCATCGCGAGAACGAGTGGCCGTCGGTCGGGGTCGGCGAGCCACGGGAACGGCGGGTCGCAGAAGACCACGTCGAACGGACCGCCTTCCCACGCCTGTGCTGCGGCCGCGTCCCCGCCGACGACCGTCGCGCGTTCGGTCAGCCCGAGCGCCGCGAGGTTCTGGGCCTCGAGTTCGCGCACGCGCGCGTCGGCCTCCACGAGCCGCGCCCGCCGTGCGCCGCGGGACAGGGCTTCGATCGACATCGCGCCGGAGCCGGCGAACAGGTCGAGCACCGCGGCGCCCTCGAGCCAGGGCGCCAGCGTCGAGAAGATGGCTTCGCGCACGCGATCGAGCATCGGGCGGGTGCCCGATCCCTGCGGTGCATCGAAGCGACGGCCGCGCAGGACTCCGGCGATGACGCGCATGGCGGTGACTGTACCGCTGCGGACGTGGTCGATGGAGTACGCGGTCGCGCGGGTTCGCGGAACCGTCCCCGGAGCCGCGGTCCGCTCGCGGGCGCGCGCTCGCTCGGCACGCGCTCTCGCGCCCGACCTGGAGAACCTCGTCGGAGCACCGCGCTGGTGCTCGCCGCCACGCGACTCGACGTCCGACCTGGAGCACCGCACGGTGCACCGCGATCCGTTCCGATCGGCGTACCTCGACACCCCGAACGTGAGGGGTCGCCGCGTGCCGTCGACCGCGGACGTGAAGGTGTGGGCTCGCGCGACGCGCTGTGGACATCTACGCTCCGGGCATGGCCAAAGGAGCTCCCGACCTCGCGCTGCGACTGCACGTCAACGTCGACCACGTGGCAACGGTGCGCCAGGCCCGTCGCGCGCGTTTCCCCGATCCCACCGAGTTCGCGCTCGCCTGCGAAGCCGCGGGCGCCGACGGGATCACGGTCCACCTGCGCAAGGATCGCCGCCACATCCAGGACGACGACGTGCAGGCTCTGCGCGGGCGTATCGGCACGCTGCTCAACCTCGAGTGCAGCCTCGACGACGAGATGGTCGACCTCGCCTGCGACTCGGGCGCGGACGCCTTCTGCCTCGTGCCCGAGAACCGCGCCGAGGTCACGACCGAAGGCGGCCTGGACGTGATCGCGGAGTCGGCTCGTCTCGCGACGGCGGTGCCGCGCCTCGGACGCTCCGGCGGGCTGGTCAGCCTGTTCGTCGATCCCGACCTCGATCAGATCCGCGCGGCGGCTGCGACCGGTGCGCCCTTCATCGAGCTGCACACGGGGCGTTATGCGAACACGGTCGACGCCGAGCGCGAGGCCGAACTCGAGCGCCTGCGACGGGCTGCGGAGCTGGCGCACGAACTCGGACTGCGCGTCAACGCGGGCCACGGCCTCGACCTCGTCAACGTCGGGCCCGTTGCGCGCATCGCCCACCTCGAGGAGTTGAACATCGGTCACGCGCTCGTGGCGCGCGCCCTGTTCGTGGGAGCGGGCGGCGCCGTGCGGGAGATGCGCGTGGCGATGGGGCTCGAAGGCTAGGCGGAGCGGCGCGGACGAAACACGACGCCCCGGCAACCGCGGGCGCGCTCGTTGCGAAGGAGCTTCCGACGAACCGAGAAGCCCGCCCGATGCACCGCACGCCGCGCCCCAGGCGACTCGTGCACCGATCCGGACGGCATCCCGGCCGCCGTTCCTCGGCGGCCGGATCCCCCACTCCCCAGGACCGCCCCACCGTGGACCCACCATGCGCGCCATCTGGAAGGACACCACCATCGCCGAGAGCGACCGCACCGTCGTCGTGGACGGCAACCACTACTTCCCGCCCGACGCCATCGTGGCCGAGCACTTCGCGGACAGCGATCACACGACGGTCTGCGGCTGGAAGGGCACCGCCAACTACAAGCACGTGGTCGTCGGCGGACAGCGCAACGAGAACGCCGCCTGGATCTACCGCGAACCGAAGGACGCCGCGAAGGAGATCGCCGGCCACGTGGCGTTCTGGAAGGGCGTCGAGGTCGTCGACTGAGCCCGCTGGCGATCGATGCCCGTTGGCGATCGATGCCCGCTGCCGAAGATGCCCGCTGGCGATCGAACGCGAGCGGCGACCGTGCGGGTGGAGCTCGACCGCTCCCCTACCCGCGGCGAACCCGCTTCCCACCCACGCCATCTCTAGGACCTGGCGAGCGAGATGGTGCGCCCATGCACTGGAGCGGTGGGGCGAGGCCGCCCGGAGTCGGGGGCCTCGGCGAATGGCTGCGCGGAAGAAGCGGCCGAGCGCTCCACCTAGCGGCGGCGGAGCCTTCGGTCGCGGTCCGTGCCGCGCTCGATGTCCGCGCCAGTGACGCGGGCTTCGCAGGGGCTTCGCGTGGACCGAACGCGACATGGCGTGGAGGTTCCGGGGCGGTGCGAGCACCTGGGTCGCTCGACGCGAGGTCCGCGCTCGACGTGAGCTCCTCGACGGCGCTCGAACAAGCGTTCGGCGCCCGGCCCCGTGCCGGCGCGGCCGCGCGAATCCATCGCACGAATCCACCGCACGGGCTCACGGGTGGAACTCGGCCGAGGAACTCACCCGTGGAACGCGCCGCGCCGGCCACGCCATCGACGCGCCGCTCCGGCCCACGGCGCGGTCGACCCCCGTCGACCCCCGTCGTCCGCTGACGTCGACGAATCGACCGACGCCCCCGGTGCCGCCGCCGCGTCTACTCGCCGTAGCGCAGTTCGAGCAACTTGGGCTGGGTCGCCGACTCGCGCCGACGTTCGGACGGCGCGGGCAGCACCACCTCGAACAGGACGCCGTACTCGTCCTCGGGGAGCGTGTCGGTGAGGACGCGACCACCGGCCGTCCGACTCGCTCGCGACAGCGCAGCCGCGAGGCCCGGCGTGGTGTTCGAGTGCCCGGCGACCACGGCGACCGACCCTTGCTCGAGTTCGAGGATGCGCGCGACGAGGGCTTCGGCGTTGCGCGCTCCGACCACCTCGACCTCGACACCGCTCACCTCGGCCAGCGGCGCGAGCGTCGCCTGCGTGCGGCGGTACTCACTCGCGAAGAGGTGGGTCACGCCGGCGCCGGCCAGCATGCCCGCGAGCTCGGCGGCGCGCGCGCTCCCGGCCTCCGACAGACCCGGATCGCGAGCGTCGTCGTCGCCCTTCTCGGCGTGGCGCACGAGGAAGACCACCACCGGTTCGACGGACTCGCGCGCTTCCTGTGCGACGGCGCCCGGCGCTGTGGGCTCCTGACCGAGAGGAGCGACGTGAGCCACGGAGCACACCGACGCGCACAGCGTGCCGATCAGCAGGGCCAGGGTGGATCGATTCAGAGCGAGGTTCATGGACTCTTCGTGGGTGGGAGCTGACGAGTGAGGCGCGAAGTGTGAAGGCTAGCGCTGCGAGCCGCTCCGGCAGCCAGGCGAAGCACGGCCACGCGGTCGATCGTTCGGAAGCGTCTGGAACGAGGGCCGACCGTGTCCGATCTTGCTCGCCGAGCCCAGCGGCCCGACCGGACACGCCGACCGGGTACTCACGTCTGGGCGCCCCCTCCACTCGCGCAAGCACCACGACTCCGTTCCATGTTCGACGCCGGAAAGATCCTTGGAAGCCTCCTCAGCAGTCCCACAGCGAAGGGCTTCGCCGGCGGCATGGCCGGCAGCATGCTGCTCAGCAAGGGCGGTCGGAAGATGGGTGCGAAGGCGTTGAAGTACGGAGGCATCGCCGCGATCGGTGCACTCGCGTACCGAGCCTACCAAGGACATCAGGCCTCGAAGGGTGCCCCGGCCAGCACCGGAGCCGGAGGAGCGGCGGCGAGCTCCGACCGCTCCCTCGACCTCGCCCAGCTCCCGCCGGCGGGCAGCGGATTCCTCCCGGCTCCGACGGACCGCAATGCCCAACAGTCCCTGGGACTGGTCCTCGTGCGCGCGATGATCGCCGCGGCGAAGGCGGACGGTCGGCTCGACGGTCAGGAAACGGCGCAGATCCTGCAGGGCTTCGACACCCACGGCCTGAGCGACGCAGATCGCGCCGACCTCATGAACGAACTCGCGCACCCCGTCGACCTCGAGGAACTGGTCGCGGCGGCGACCACCCCGCCCGTGGCGGTCGAGATCTACGTGGCCGCGCGCACGGCGATCGATCCGGACACCGCCGCCGAGAAGGCGTGGCTGCAGATGCTCGCGGCGCGACTGGGGCTCGAGGATGGCCTGCCCGAGCGCGTCGAGCAGGAACTCGCGCTCGAGCGCTGAGTCCCTCACGGCTCGCGCGCCTTCCTACAGCACGCCGCCGCTCTTGATGTCCAGGTACTCGTTGGCCAGCGCCACCGGCAGGTCCGGCGCCCGCAGGTCCAGCGCCCGCGCCCCGGCCGAACGCAGCGCCGCGACCACGGCTTGGCGCTCCTCGGCGTAGGCCGCCGCCGCGCCGGCCGTCGTCGCGGCGTCGACGTCGTCGCGCTCGGCCTCGAGCAGTTCGTCGACCCGCGCCTCGCGCAGGCTCGCCACCAACGACACGTGTCGCGCGCGCAGGGTCGCGACCGCGGGCAGGACCTCGCTCGCGTCCTCGCCGCGCAGGTTCGTCAACCAGACGACGAGCGAACGCTTGCGCTGCAGGGCGAGCACGCGCCGCGCCGCCTCGGCGTAGTCGCTCGGCGCGTCGGTCGGCTCGAGGTCGAAGATGCGATCGAGCACGGCCCGCACGCCGTTCGCGCCCTTCACCGGCGGCAACCAACGCTCCTCGCCCGCGAACGTCAGCACCGACACCGAGTCGCCCTGCCGCAACGCCACGTAGCTGAGCAACAGCATCGCGTTCAGGCAGTGGTCGAAGTGCGGCGTCGCGCCGTCGACCGATCGCATCCGCTGCCCGCAGTCGAGCAGGAACACGACCTGCTGATCGCGCTCCTCCTGGAACTCGCGGCTGATCAGCTCGCTGCGGCGCGCGGTCGCCTTCCAGTCGATCTGCTGCAACAGATCGCCCTCGCGGTACTCGCGCAGCTGGTGGAAGCTCTTGCCCAGTCCACGGCGCGGCTTCTTGCGAATGCCCATCTGCTCGAGGCGGTTCGCGACGGCGAGCAGCGCGTAGCGCACGATCGGGCGGTAGTTCGGCAGGACCAACACGTCGCTCGTCGCACCGGCGCGCTGGTTCACGGTCCACAGTCCGAGCGGCGACCGGCGCAGCACGTGCGCGCGATCGAAGCGCACGCGTCCGCGCCGCCGCGGCCGAACGCGGTAGGTCACGCGCGAGCGCGCCTGGGGCTCGAGCTCCACGACGCGCGGCAGGTGTTCGCAGTCGAACGTCCCCGGCACGCCGTCGAACACCTCGACCGTTGCCAGCGCGCTGTGCGGATTCTCGAGGACCAGCGTCACGTCGCTCCACGCATCGAGCGGCAGGCCGTCCGCGACTTCCCGCTCGACGACGAGTTGGGTCCGCCAGTCGCGCCGACTCGCGTCCAGCACGGCCACGACCGCCCCCAGACCCGCGACGGCGAACCACGCGGGTTCGAGGCTCGGGAAGAAGGCCACGACCAGTCCGCCCAACGCCAGAGCGAGGACGACCAGAAGGATGCGCGAAGTCGGTCTCACACGCGCGGCGCCTGAACCGTCGTGAAGATCTGCACCAGGACTTCGTCGGCCTCGCGGCCCTCGATCTGCATCTCCGGCGCGAGCGCGACGCGGTGGCGCAGGGCCGACAGCGCGACCCGGCGTACGTCGTCGGGCGTGGCGAATGCGCGCCCGGCCAGCAGAGCCTGCGCGCGCGCCGCGGCGACGATCGAGATCGCGCCGCGCGGACCGGCGCCGATCGACAGCGCCTGGGACGCACGGGTGGCGCGCGTGAGCTGCACGGCGTACTCGAGCACCGCGTCCTCGACGCGCACGGCCGAAGCGGCGCGCTGGGCGGCGACGACGTCCTCGGCGCGCGCGACCTGTTCGACCGCGTCGAGATCGAACCCGACCGCCGCGCGCCCGCGCGTGACGTGCGACACGATGGACGTCTCCGTCGCGAGATCCGGGTAGTCGATCGTCAGCTTGAACAGGAAGCGGTCGAGCTGGGCCTCGGGCAGCGGGTACGTCCCCTCCTGCTCGATCGGGTTCTGGGTCGCGAACGTCATGAACGGCGGCGGCAGCGCCTCGGACGTGCCCTCGATCGTGATCTGCCGCTCCTGCATGACCTCGAGCAGCGCCGACTGCGTCTTGGCCGGCGCTCGGTTGATCTCGTCGGCGAGGAGCAGGTTCGTGAACGCCGGGCCGCGCCGCACGCGGAACGCACCGGACTCGAGGTCGTACATCGCGTGACCGACCACGTCCGACGGCATCAGGTCGGGCGTGAACTGCACGCGCGCGAACGAACCGCCGAACGTCTTGGCGATCGCGAGGACGAGCAGCGTCTTGCCGAGGCCCGGCACGCCTTCGAGCAGCACGTGTCCGCCGGCGAGCAGCGCCACCAACGACTGCTCGACGACCGCTTCCTGGCCCACGAACGCGCGTCCGACCTGGACGCGCATCGCGGCGCACAGTTCGGCGGCTCGCGCCAGCTCGGCAGCGACCGGATCGGGCATCGGCGGTGGGACGGCGGATCCTGGGACGCCGGCTCCTGGAACGGCGGATCCTGGGACGGCGGCCGTACCGGACACCTCGGACGGCCCGTCGGGCGACGGCGCGTCCGAGGACGACAGGGGCGGCGGCTGGGGAACGGCGGGATCGGGACGGTCGGGATCGGCGTCAGTCATGGGCTCGTTCGAGCTGGTGGAGGTCGCGCGCGATGGCGACGAGCGAGTTGGAGTCATCAGTGAGCTGGCCGAACAGCACGTGCTCGACGCGCTCGGGGTCCAGCCCGGATCGTTGGGCGAGTGACTCGACGAGCACCGTGCGTTCCGGCGCGTGGAAGAGTCCGCGTTCGGCGGCGCGCAGGGCTCGGCGGCGCAGCGGTTCGACGATCGCAGCGGTACCCGCGTAGCGGCGCATGAAGCGGCCGGCGGCGACCACGTGGTCCTCGAAGGCGTGGCGCGCGGGCTCGGGGTCGGCGACCGGCGGACCGAAGCGCAGCGTCAGCCACCACAGCCACAGAACGATGAGCAGCAGCCCGGCCACGACGAACAGGTGCGCGCGCTCCCACAGGAGCCCGAGCAACGTCTGGTCGCGCTCGTCCACGAACCAGACGCTGCCCGGGCGCGCGTCGTCGACGAGCTGCCACAGGAACAGCGCGTTGTCGGCGCGTGCGATCGACAGGTTCGAGGCGAACGATCCGTTGACGAGGACGGTCGCGCGGCCGGCGCCGTAGGGGAAGGTCAGAGCGGCGATGCGGCCGTTGCGAACGAGGCGACCGTCGGGCTCGAGGTCGACCGTGAGACCGTCGATCAGGCGTCCTTCGTCGGCCACTTCGACGATGAGGCCGCGAAAGCGACCGGCGCCGTAGACCTCGAAGTGCCGCACGTCCCAGTCCTCGCGTTGGCCGGCGAAGGACTCGTCCGAGGTGGCCGGCTCGTCCGAGACCTCGACGCCGAGTTCCGTCAACAGCGGGTGCTCGGTCGTGTCGCGCCAGTCGGGGAAGCTCGGTCGCGCGGCGCCGAAGACCGTGACGACGAGGTGTCCGCCCGAGCGCGCCCAGTCGAGGATCGCAGCCTCGGAGCCGCTCGGGTACGCGATCCGCGCCGCGTCCACGAACAGGGTGGCGACGTTCTCGTCCGGTCCTTCGAGAACCTGCCGCGCTTCTGTGTCGCGCCCCAGTTCGCGCACGACGCGCTCGGCGGCCAGGTACGGATTGCGCAGGGCCTCGCCGCGGTAGCCGCGTTCGACCACGACTTCCTCGGTCTCACCGCAGGACGCGGCCAGCGCGACCAGGACGAGGACGGCGGCGCGGATGCTCGGGCGCACGACTCTCATGCGACACGCTCCGCGAACGCGCGGCGCCAACCGTCGACCAGGTGTTCGAAGTCGACCTGCGACGGGAGGCGGCGGCCGTAGGCGCAGGCCTGCCAGGCACCCGTCAGCTGCGTGAACGGTTCGACCGGAACGCTCGCGCCGGCGCTCGAGCCGACCGCGGCGGACCCGTGCGCCACGACGCGATCGAGGCACACGCCCTCGGTGTCGCCATCGACGATCGGAACACCGAAGCGCAGCACGAGGCTCGCGATCGACGCGCGGTACAGCAGGCCGAGTGCGTCGCGCGTCCGTCCCTGGTTCCACAGCGCGAGAGCCGTGCTCGCCGGATCGTCCGGCAGGGACTCGGGACGCACGTCGAGGCCGGCGACCTCGACCGGCGGCGGAGTCGACGCGTCGGCAGGTCCGTCCCGGCGCCGCTCGTACGACTGCACGGCTTGGTAGATCAGGATCAGGAGCCCCGCGACGGCGACGATGACGAACAGCGCGCGCACCAGCTGGGCCAGGATCCCGAGCCCCGGAAGACCTGTGTCCGAGCGCGTGGGTCCGACCGGTCGGCTCACGGTCTCGGTGCGGTCGAAGTCGGGATGGGCCAGGACCTCGTCGACGACCGCCTCGACGCGTTCGCGCTCTTCGGGCGCCTGCCCGGCGTCCTGGGCCCTGGCCGAACCGAGTCCGCCGCTCCCCCAACAGATCGCGACCAGCAGCGCCATGGCACCGATTCGGCGCGCGGGCTCCGCGAGGCGCCGGACCAGCGAACGGAACGCGACCTCGACGTCCCAGCCCTCGAGGAACGTGCGGCGATTCAGGTAGAGCGCGAAGTTCGCCGCCACGTACAGCGGACCGACGGCGGACAGCGCGAAGCACCCGACGACGTAGAGCACGAGCCCCGGCCACAGCGGCCCGTCCCCCGTCACCTCGCCCGTGAAGTGGTCGCGCAGGGTCTCGAAGACGTCGGTCACCAGGTACTCGGGCAGCAACATGCGCACGAGCATCAACGCGCTCGCGGCCAGTCCGATCTGGAACGCCCAGCACACGAACGTGAGCCCGAGCGCGACCGAGCCTTCCTGGCCCGCTCCCAACAAGGTGTTGCCGCGGCGGCGTGCGGCGGAACCGCCCTGTCCTTCGAGCACGGCGATGGGCGCGGCGAAACCGCGCCAGGGCGAGAGGCGCGCGACGGTCTGGCGCCACAGCACGCGCCGCGACCACAGCTTCGGCAGCGCACCGAGCATGTCGCCGAACGTCGGATCGCCGCCGAACACCTTGCCTCCGAGAACGTGCAACGGCACGCGCTCGATCAGCGGCAGGAGCCACCACAGCGCGAGCAGCGCGTAGCGAGGCCGTTCGCGGAAGACGATCCCGAGGCCCACTGCGAGCGGCAGGAACGTCAGGAACCACGCCAGGTGCAGCGTCCCCCACCAACGGCGGTACATGAGTTGGCCGAGGTCGACCGCTTCCCACGCCGTGCGGGGACGCAGTTCGAGGCGCACGTCAGCGAGCTGCACCGCGTCCTCCGAAGGCCAGGAAGCACAGCACCACGATCCAGCCGAGCGCGCCCACGACGTACTTCACCTCGTGCGGCACCGGCGACGCCGACCAGAAGGCCTCGACGAACGCGGCCATGAAGGTCATGGTCGCGGCCCCCGCCAACAGCCGCACGGCCTGGCCCGCGCGCGCGCGCAAGGCGTGGCTGCGGCTCGAGCGTCCGGGCGCGATGATGCCCTGGGCCAACTTGAGGCCGGCCATACCGGCGACCGGGATCGCCATCAGCTCGAGCGACCCGTGTCCGGCCGTGAAGGCGAAGAACGACGGGCCGAGGTCGGCGTGGATGACGTAGCCGAACGCCGCACCCAGCGTGATGCCGTTGAAGATCAGGAAGAAGAGCGTGCCCAGCCCGAAAGCGATCCCACCCGCGAAGATACGGAAGTCGATACCGACGTTGTTCCAGACGTAGAAGCCGAACATGAACACGTCGCTCTCGGCGTCGCGCACGATCTTCGGACCGCCGAAACTCGATGCGAGTTGCGCGCGCTGCTCGGGGCCGACGACCGCCAGCACCCACTCCGGTGCGACGGCACCGGCCAGCGTCAGCAGCAGGAACGGCGCGAAGAACAGCAGCGTGCAGATCCAGAACAGCCCGGCGTCGGCACGCACCTCGCGCGGGAAGTCGATGAGCAGGAAACGCGCCGCGCCGCTCAGCGGCGAGCGCCGCTGGCCGTACAGCAGGTTGTGTCCGTCCTGGACCAAGTCGTTCAACTGGTTCGTGACCCCGAGCCCGTAGCGGCGATGGCGCGCGAGCGACAGGTCCTGGCACAGCGCGCGGAAGCGGGACGGGAACTCCGCCAGCGTCGCGTCGTCGCGCTTGCGGCGCCGCAGACCCTTCACCGTCGCGGCGAAGCGCTGCCAGTCCGGCTGTCGGACCGTGAGGAAGCGTCGGCGGTTCATCCGCGTCCCTCCAACCAGTGCGCCATTCCGACCAGGCGCTCGACGCCCTCGGCATCGCGCGCGCCCGTCAACGGCTCGAGCAGGCCCGCCATCTCGACGCGTCGGTCGCGCGTCCAGGTCGGTGCGCGCGTGGCGAACTCGGCCAACGCGAGCTGTTCGCGGGGCGCGAGCGTGATCGGCGGCGCGACGGGCCGAACGTCGTCCTTCGACACGCCGGTGCGGTAGGCGCGCGCGTGCACGACCAACGTTCCGGCCGCGCGGTCGCCGAGGCGCTGGAAGTCGCGACTCGCCAGGCACGACACGAGGCCGGCCCCGAACGGCGGAGGAAGGAAGTCGACCGCGAGCATGAGGTTGCGGATCACCGACGCGCCCCACCCCACCGGCGTGCCGTCCACGTGGACCACGCGCAGGTTCAGCACGCGCTTGCCCGGCGTGGCGCCGCGACCGAGCACCTCGAACAGGATTCCGTAGCCCCACTCCCCCACGAACAGGAAGAGCAGGCCGAGTCCGCCGCCGACGCCGCCACCGAGCAGCGAGAGCGGAATCAGCACGCAGGCGTAGCCCGTCCAGCGCAGCATCGCATCCAGTGCCCAGGCCAGCGCGCGCGGCAGCGGTCCGGCCACGCGCAGCTCGATCTCGGCCCCCTCGGGCGTGGAGACGGGGCGCGTGGTGTCGAGACGCGCGGGCTCCTGGCGAGCGGTGTCGAGGCGAGCGGTGGGCATGGAAGGGTGCGGCGCGTTCGCCCTAGGGACGCGTCCGGACCACGCGCGTCGAAGCGATCCGGTCGTGGAGCGTGCGCTGGGTGCGTCCGAGGATCAACAGGTTGTCGAAGATGAGCAGCACCGTGGCCACTCCGCCGACCCCGACGACGATTTCGAGGACGATCGCGATGGCGACGACGACGAACCAACGGACGAACACGTAGCGCACGAGTCCGCACCGCTGACCGTCGAGGCGTTCGACGTGGATCCCGAGCAATCGCTTGCCCAGGGAACATGCTCCGCGGTGGATCGAGATGGCCTGGACGGCGAGGAGAACGATGACGGTGGACAGGATGGCGCCGAGCTCGGGCTTCGTGAGGACTTCGAACGTGCCCCCGTCCAACCGGCGCATGTAGTCGTCGAGGTCCTCGGTGATCAACATCCCCGCCACGGACGGCCCGAGCCACAGGAACGAGTCCACCAGCCAGGCGACGAGGCGCCGGCCGGGTCCGGCCAGGTCGGCGCGCGACAGGCGCCGCGGACGATCGTCGAGGATCGCGCTCGGCGGGGCGTACGGCGTCTCGAGCGCGCTCACGAGGTCACCACGATGGTCCCGCACAGGCGGTCGCGCAGGGTGCGGTGCCGGTCGCTGTAGATCGTGAACGCGTCCACGAGGAAGAGCAGCAGACCCAGGACGCCGAAGCTGACGAGGCTCAGCAGGAAGAGGAGCGCGAGCCAGAAGACCAGCCGCATCCAGAAGCCGTGCAGGAGATCGACGCGCCGGCCGTCGCTGCGCAGCACGCGCAGGCCGACGATGCGCTTTCCGACCGTCCAACCGCCGCGCCCCACGAGGATCCCCTGGATCAGCAGGTAGAGGAGAAGGCTGCCGCCGAACGTGCTCCATATCGCGATGCCCGCCATGGTCGGGTCCGGCGCCGCGAGGAACACCCCGACGACCGTGGCGACGATCAGAGCCAACAGAGCGAACCCGGACGGCAGCAGGAGGCCGTCGATCAGGAAGGCGCCGAGTCGTTGGCTCGGTCGCGCCAGGAACAGAGCTCGGGACGTGGCGTGGACGGGCTCGGCCACCTGCGACGCGGGCGGGGCGTAGGGGTCGATGGCGTCGCGGTCGGGCATGGGCGCGGCGCAGTGTAGAGGGGCGGTGTGGAGGAGCCGCCGGCCGGCGCCGCCCGCACCCGCCGATCTGGCTGTCCACCTGCCGATCTGGCAGTTCTCGGGGCCCGAAATCGGCCTTCTTGGGCCCTAGAACGGCGTTCGCCCCCGATCGTCGGGCGGCACAGCCCTTGCCTTGGGAGGGGGTCGCCGCGGGCCCCCGCTGCCCCGGCGCCCACCACCATGCAGAACAGCCAGTACACCACCAAGTCCGCCGAGGCGCTCCAGGGCGCCCAACAGTCCGCCGCCGCTGCCGGACATCCCGAGCTCACGCCGCTGCACCTCGCCGCGGCGTTGCTCGAACAGCCCGAGGGCGCCACGAAGGCGCTGCTCGAGAAGCTGGGCGTCGAGACCGGCGCGCTCTCCGTCGAGGTGGGCCGCCAGCTCGCCGCCCTGCCCCGTTCCCAGGGCGGTCAGTTGGGCGCGTCGCGCGCCTTCTCCGCCGTCATGCAGACCGCGGGCGAGTTCGCGAAGTCGATGGGCGACGAGTACGTCTCGACCGAACACCTTCTGTTCGCGCTCGTGAAGTCGGGCGGCGATCCGCTGCAGCCGATCCTGGCCGCGCGCGGTCTCGAGCCGACGAAGATGGAGGCGGCGCTGCGCGACGTGCGCGGCGGGCGCAAGGTGACGACGGCCGATCCCGAGGGCACGTTCGAGGCGCTCGAGAAGTACGCGCGCGATCTCACCGAGGACAGTCGCGCCGGCAAGCTCGACCCGGTCATCGGCCGCGACGTGGAGATCCGCCGCGTGATGCAGGTGCTGTCGCGCCGCCGCAAGAACAACCCCGTCCTGATCGGTGATCCGGGCGTGGGTAAGACGGCGATCGTCGAGGGCCTCGCGAACCGCATCGTGGCCGACGACGTGCCCGAGAGCCTGAAGGGCAAGCGCCTGATGTCGCTCGACATGGGTCGCCTCCTGGCCGGCGCGAAGTTCCGCGGCGAGTTCGAGGAACGCCTGAAGGCCGTGATCGACGAGATCGCGGAAGGCGACGGCAGCATCATCCTGTTCATCGACGAGCTGCACACGCTGGTGGGCGCGGGCGGAGCGGAAGGTGCGGTGGACGCCGCGAACCTGCTCAAGCCGGCCCTCGCGCGCGGCGACCTGCGCTGCATCGGCGCGACGACGACGGACGAGTACCGCAAGTACATCGAGAAGGACAAGGCGCTCGAGCGGCGCTTCCTGCCGGTGCAGGTGGACGAGCCGACCGTCGAGGACACCGTCGCGATCCTGCGCGGACTGAAGGAGCGCTACGAGGTGCACTACGGCGTGCGCATCCTCGACGAGGCGTTGGTGCAGGCCGCGCGTCTGTCCGATCGCCACATCACCCAGCGCTTCCTGCCCGACAAGGCGATCGACTGCGTGGACGAGGCCGCGGCCCAACTGCGTCTGTCGATCGACTCGCTGCCGCCGGAGCTCGATCAACTGGAGCGCAAGCTGCGCCAGCTCGAGATCGAGCACACCGCGCTCAAGGCCGAGGACGCCAAGGGCAACGCGCGCCGTCTCGAGGACAATCGCAAGGAGGCGGCCGACCTCGAGGAGGAGGCCAGCGGTCTGCGTTCGCGTTGGGACCGCGAGAAGAGCCTGATCCAGCGCCTGCGCGCCGGAAAGGCCGTGATCGAGGGTCTGCGCGCCGAGGCCGAACGCACCGAGCGCGAGGGCAACTTCGAGCGCGTCGGAAAGATCCGCTTCGGCGAACTGCCCGAGGCGCAGAAGAACGTGGACGAGGCCGAAGCCGAACTCGCCGCGATCCAGGTCGAGGGCGCGCTGCTGCCCGAGGAGGTGGACGCGGAGGCCATCGCCGGCGTGATCGCGCGCTGGACCGGGATTCCGTCCCAGCGCCTGCTCGAGACCGAGCGCGACAAGCTGCTGCACATGGAGGAGCGCCTGTCGGAACGCGTCGTCGGACAGAGCGCGCCGATCCAGGCGATCGCCGAGTCCGTGCGCCGTGCGCGGGCGGGCCTGCAGGAGACCACGCGCCCCCTGGGTTCGTTCCTGCTGCTGGGTCCGACCGGCGTCGGCAAGACGGAGACCGCGCGCGCGCTGGCCGAGTTCCTGTTCGACGACGAGCAGGCCATGGTCCGCATCGACATGAGCGAGTTCATGGAGAAGCACTCGGTCGCCCGCATGATCGGCGCGCCTCCCGGTTACGTCGGCTACGACGAGGGCGGCGTCCTGACCGAGGCCGTGCGTCGCAAACCGCACTCGGTGCTGCTCCTGGACGA
The DNA here is from genome assembly GCA_007750655.1 of Rohdeia mirabilis. Lineage (GTDB taxonomy): Bacteria > Planctomycetota > UBA1135 > UBA1135 > Rohdeia > Rohdeia mirabilis. The sequence continues at coordinate 763,478 of CP036290.1, read as the reverse complement.
GGTCGAGAAGGCCCACGCCGACGTGTTCAACGTGCTGTTGCAGGTGCTCGACGACGGGCGCCTGACCGACGGCAAGGGCAACGTCGTGGACTTCACGCAGACCATCATCCTGATGACGAGCAACCTGCGCAGCGACGAGCAGCTGAAGGCCTACTTCCGCCCCGAATTCCTGAACCGCATCGACGAGGTGCTGCACTTCCAGCCCCTGGGCGAGGAGCAGATCGTCTCGATCGTCGACGTCCAGCTCGAGCGCATGTCGCGCCACCTGGCCGAGCAGGAGATCGAGCTCGACGTCAGCCTGGCGGCGAAGGAGGAGCTCGCGAAGGAGGGCGTCAGCCCCGAGTTCGGCGCGCGCCCGCTGAAGCGCGTGCTGCAGAAGCGCGTGCAGAACCTGCTCGCCGACGGGATCCTGCGCGGGACGCTGGGTCGCGGGGATCGGGCCGAGATCGACGTGGTGGACGGGGTGTTCACGCTCGCGGTGCGGCGTTCGGCGAGCGGTGCGGCCGAGGATGCGGCCGCCGCGCCGAGCGAGCCGGAGTCGGCGCAGGCGAACTGACCGACGGGCCGTCGGTGCACGAGCGGGCGGGTCGAACGGGAGTTCGGGTCGCCCGCTGTGTGTACTTCGCGCTCCGACGCCTCCACCCCGACCTTCGGAACCGGAGGCGCGCGCGAGCACGGCCGACTCCGAGGCGCGCTAGCCTCTACGCCCATGCCCCGCCTCCTCCACTGCCTGCACACCTTTCCGCCCGAGACGCGCGGCGGCGTGCAGGGCTACGTCGAACGCATCGCGCGGGCGCAAGCCGAGCGCGGGGACACGGTCGCGATCGCGTGCGCGACCTCGGATGCGGAGCCGCGGCACGACGGGTGGAACGGACTGGACGTGCACCGCATCCCGGCGCTCGATCCGTTCGAGCAGCTCGCCGCGGTGAACGGTGAAGCGTCCGAGAAGGCCGAGCGGTGGACGCGGCTGATCGCGTACTTCGAGCCCGACGTCGTGCACGTGCACCATTGGCAGGGCCTGCCGCTCGACCTGCTCGCGCGCGTCGCCCGCGCGCGACCGGCGGCGCGCCGGATCGCGACGCTGCACGACTTCTTCGCCACCGATCCGACGTTCTTCCGGATGCGACCGGGCCCCGACGGGAGAGCGGACGAATGGCTCGCGGCGCCGAACGAGAGCCTCGACGACACCGCCGACCACGCGGCGCAGGTGTACGGCGTCGAGCCCGCCACCCTGCGCGCCGCCATGCCGGCGCGCCAGGCCGCGTTCGTCGCCGAGCTCGGTCGCGCCCAAAGGCTCTTGTGCCCGTCGCGCACCTTCGCCGAGTACTGGTCCAAGATCCCGGCCTTCGCGCACCTTCGGCCCGAGGTCCTGCCGCTGCCGATGCCCGCAGGCCTCGAACCCGTGCCGCCCGCGCCGCGCGGTGACGTGCTGCACGTCGGGACCTGGGGCGGGCTCGTGCGCGGCAAGGGGCTGCACGTGCTGCTCGACGCGGTCGCCCGACTCCCCGCCAGCAGCGTCCGCGTCCACCACCTCGGACCGGAGCTCGACGCCGAGTACGCGGCGCAGATCCGCGCGCACGCGATGGCCGCGTCGCTCACGCTACACGGCCCGTTCGACATGGACGGACTGCGCGAGGCGGCGCGCGGCTTCCACCTGGCGGTGTTCCCGAGCCTGTACCTCGAGACGCACGGCATGACCGTGGACGAGGCGCTGGCGTTGGGCCTGCCGGTGCTCGTGCCCGATCGCGGTGCACCGCAGGAACGGGTCGACGAGGACAGCGTGTTCCGCGTGGGTGATGCGGCGCACCTGGCGTCACGGCTCGCCGCCTTCGTCGCGAAGGACGCGGGCGCGGTTCGATCCGGTGGCGCGGCCGACGTCGCGCGGTCCGCGGGTTCGCACGGGTCTTCACAAGGTTCGAACCGATCTTCGCAGGACCTGAACGGGCACGTCGCGGCCTTGATGGAGCGCTGAGCCTCGGCCCGCGCCCGATCGGCGCGCACGCCCTCGGGCTCCTGGGCTGACGGGTTTCGACCCTGGACGACTGCACCCGGCGCGGCCATCATGCGACGCGGAAGCCGGCGCGCACCTCCCTCCCCCGGGTCGCCGTCGCCCGCCCACCCCCGACGCCCGTGCCCATCCCTTCTCGAGGTCCCGACGCCACGCCGCAGCAGCAGCCACGCGCCGAGGACGTGGTCGCCTTCGTCGACGCCCGCTGGGGCACGCAGTGTCCGACCTGCGACGCGACGCTGATCGGACACGACGCGGTGCTCGGGCTGTTCCTCGGCTTCGGCGACGCGCCCCGCTGCATCCCGTGCCTCGCGCAGGCGCACGGTGCGGAGGCGAGCGCCTTCCTCGAGCGCAGCGCGCGCACGATCCGGCCGCTCGCTTGCTACCGCGCCGGCTGGGCGCACGCCGATCGCCGACTCGCCGCCGCCGGGCCCTGGCCCGAGGCGCGCGTGCCGGCGCGGCTGCGGATGGATGGCGACGTGGATGAAGAGCACGACGAGGACGACGACGAAGCGCAAGTCGGTGGAGCGCGCCCCAGTGATGCCGCCCGCACCCTCGGCCCGCTCGCCGACGCCCCGGCCGCCTTCGACGATGCGATCGACACGTGGGACGCTGGCGACAAGGGCTGCGGCGAGCTCGTCCTGACGCTCAAAGTGCGCCTGTCGAAGCTCGAGCCGGGCGCGCTCTTCCGACTCACCGCCACCGACCTCGGTGCCCGCGAGGACCTCCCCGCGTGGTGCCGACTCACGGGGCACCGTCTCGAGCGTGCGGAGCCCCCGCTGTACCTGATCGCTCGCCGACCCGACCCACCCGAGGAATCCCGATGATCAAGAAATTCTGCGTGTCCCTGACCGCCGCCAAGAACGACACCGACAAGGCGACCGTCGCCTTCGTCGTCGCCAACGCGGCGCTCGGCTCGGACCAGGAAACGCTCGTGTTCCTGAGCACCGAAGCCGTGAACCTCGCCGTCGAAGGCTATGCCGACGACATCGCCGAAGAGGGCTTCGCGCCGCTCAAGGACCTGATGACGAACTTCGCCGAGGCCGGCGGCACGATCTACGTGTGCGCGCCGTGCTTCAAGAAGCGCGGCCTCGACGACGGCAAGCTGATCGCGGGCGCGAAGGTCGTCGGCGGTGCCAAGCTCGTCGAGTTCATGGCCGGCGGCGCGCCGAGCATCTCCTACTGAGTCCGCGGGACCGAACGTCCTCAGTTCCATGACAGACCATCCCCACCAACCCGACGCGAGCTTCGACGGCGGCACGCTGGACTGCGGCAACGGACTGTTGCTGTTGATCCGACGCCACATCGATCCGCTCGGGCCGAGCCAGCTCCTCGAGATTCTGTCCGCAGAACCCACGGTGGCCGAGGACCTGCCGGCGTGGTGCCGGCTCACGGGGAACGAGCTCGTCTCGCAGATCGAGCTCTCGGACCGCCGCAGCTACCTCGTGTCGAAGGGACCCTTCGACGCGGGGTCGCTGCGCACCGCGGCGACCGAGCGCGAGTCCATGCCGCTCACCCAGGCGATCTTGGAAGTGAAGATCCCCGCCAGCCTGCCGCGCCCCGCCGACGCGCCGCCCGTGCCCGCCCTCGCCGTCATGGGCGTGGGCAGTTGGCCGCGGCCGAGTTGGCTCCTGCGCGCGCTGCACCAGCGTCTCGAGGGGCGCCTCGACGACACCGAGTTCGCCGCGACGGCCGACGACGCCGTGCGCCTCGCGGTGCAGGCCCAGATCCGCGCGGGCGCCGATGTGATCACCGACGGCGAACAGCGCCGCGACAACTACTCGAGCTTCGTGGGCGGCCTGCTCGACAACTGCCAGCTCGTGCCGCTCACCGACCTCTTGCCCTACGTCGACGATCCGGACGAGTTCGCCGCCGAACTGGCCGAGCTCGACGTGCCCGCGTCGGAAGTGCGCCACCCGGCCGTGTTCGGCCCGCTGGGTCGCAGCCGTCCGCTCGCGGTGCACGAGGTCGAGTTCACGCGCCAACTGACGGACAAGCCGATCAAGGTCTCGTTGCCGGGGCCGTACCTGCTCACGCGCACGATGTGGATGGAGTGCATCTCCGACCGCGCGTACGCGAACCGCGAAGACCTGGCGCGCGACGTCGTGCGCGTGCTGCGCGAGGAGCTGCACTTCCTGCTCGCCACCGGCGCCTCGCTCGTCCAACTGGACGAACCCGTGCTGACCGAGGTCGCCTTCGGCGCGAGCGTCAACGGCCGCAGCTTCATGTGCGGCGCGCTGGGCGAGCGCGGGTCGACCGACGACGAACTCGCGTTCGCGAAGGGCCTGCTCCAGGACGTGGTCGCGGGACTCCCGGCCGAGCGCCTCGCCCTGCACGTCTGTCGCGGCAACTGGTCCACCGATGAATCGGTGGCGTTGACGGGCGACTACCGCCCGCTCCTGCCGGTGCTGGCGGACGTTCCGATCGGCACGCTCGTGCTCGAGATGTGCACCCCGCGGGCCGGCGAGCAGGAGATCCTGCGCGCGATCCCCGACGACCGGCGCATCGGCGTCGGTGTGGTGAACCAGAAGCACGCGCGGATCGAGACGGTCGAGGAGGTCATGGCGAAGGCTCAGGGAGCGATCGACCTGTTCGGGATGGAGCGCGTGCTCCTCAACCCGGACTGCGGCTTCGCGACCTTCGCCGACAACCCGATCGCGACGGCCGAGGTGGCGGAGCGCAAGCTGGCGGCCATGGCCGAGGCGAGCCGGCGCCTTCGCGGGGACTGAACGGCGAGCGCTCGGGGCGCGCCTCGGTGCCACGGCAGGGCCGTTCGTCCCCGATTCGCGAGGGGCTCCCCATCGCGCTCGTGAGGTGCTACCGTGCCGCCCGTGGCCGACCACACGACCTTTCCCTGGCTGCTGCCCCCGACCTGACGCAGCCGTCGACCGATCCGCAGTGCAGATCTGCGGAGGGTCGGAGGATCGGTCGATTCTCCCTCGTAGGCGCGCCGCCTTTCGGAGCACCTACGGCCCTCCTCGAGTCGATCTGGCACCGCGGGCCACCGTCCCAGCAACCCCACGATCGACAACGATGAATCGTTTCCTACCTGCCGCCGCACTCGCTGCGTCGGTGTTGATGGCCGAGAGCGCCGTCGCACAGCAGTGCTACACGTTCCACAACCGGTGCTTCAGCTTCGCCCCTCCGCCCGAGGAGGTCCCGAAGGTCGAGACCGGCGTCAGCCTGCGCGCCGAGAGCCTGAAGTTCACGGGCGACATCCGCTTCCGGAACCGCATGGCGGACTCGCCGAGCGACAAGCCGTACGCGGACGCGGACCAGAGCACGACGCGCGCGCGCCTCCAGCTCGAGTTCACCGTCAACGAGTACGCGACCGCGTTCCTCGAGTACAACTTCTCGGAGGTCTGGGCGGGCGCCGAACCGTACTCGGACGCGCAGCCGTTCCAGAACGATCCGGACGGCATCCTCTCGCGTCAGAACTTCAACGGCATCTCGCAGGCGTACATGCAACTCGACGACGCCTTCGGGTTCGAAGAGAGCATCCGCGTCGGGCGCAGCGAGTACTTCCTCGCGAACGGCCTGATCCTCGGGTCCTGTGACTACCTGCAGTACCCGGCCACCTTCACGGGCGTCTGGCTCGCGCGCAGCTTCGGTGACTTCGACGCCGAGGTCTTCGCGTTCGACAACTACGGCCCGCTCCAGGCCCAACTCGCAGGTGGCGGCGAGCGCTTCGTCGGCACGACGGTCCGTTGGAACGTCGAAGAGGGCGGCGGCCTCGAGAAGGTCGACGGCTACTACATGATGGGCACCGCCGAAGGTGAGTTCACGGGGCGCTCGAACGACTCGTGGGTCGGCGTCGAGGCCAGCGGCCTGCTGCCCGCCGACATCAAGTGGGAGGCGCAGTTCGCCCACCGCACCGTCGACGGCGGCAAGGACGTCTCGGCCTACCGCGCCGTGCTCGAGCACACCTTCGAGGAGCCGATCGGCGGCATCCTGCACAACGTGTCGTTCACCCGCACGGGCAGCCAGGGCGCGCTGCACGTGAACCCGGCCGACTTCAACTCGGCGGGCCTCCTGCACCAGTACGGCGGCGCGTGGCGCAGCAACCTGGACACGAACCAGCTGAGCTTCGGCTTCACGCCGGTCTCGGAGATCGAGTGCACGGCGTCGTTCCTGACGCTCGACCGCGGCACCGGCGTCACCCAGCAGGGCGACTTCGAGTTCAACCTGCTCGCGGGCAAGATGATCCGCGACGGCCTGCACGTCGGACTCGGCTACGGCATCGACAACGACAAGCGTCAGGTCGGCTTCGCCCAGGCGACGCTGTACTTCTAGGCACCCGAGCACCTAGGCACCCGCGCAGGGTGCTCGCGGCCCGCGCGGCCAGCGATAGGCCAGAGCGCTCCGTCCACCTGGGTGGGCGGAGCGCTCTGCGTTCGAGGCGGCCGCGGCGACCCCGACAGTCCCCCCCCGACACCTGGAGCGACGCGCTCGGCCGGCCGGCGGTTCGGCCCGCTGCATGTCGCGCCGTCGAAGGCGGAGACCTCGACAGGAGTGCTGGCCGACGGCTGGTGTGGAGACGTTGTTCGGCTGGTGGCCGCGCGGCAGGATGGGAACTGGGCGAACGGGTGTCGCTCCGAAGCCCACCAGTCCTTGCCCCGCTTGCGGCAACGCGGCCCTCCCTTCCTCCGTCGATGGGTCGGGCCACTTCGTCAACTCGGACGCGATACACGACATGAAGTCCCAGTCGAATCCCTCGGTCTTCCTGATCGTCGTCCTGGTCTGGACCTGGGCCTTCTCGTGGACGGCGTTGACCGGGCAATCGAAGTGGAACACGCCCGAAGGGGACACGTACGTCCTGCTGGGCACGCTCGGAAGCATGGGCTTCGTGCCGCTGGCCGTCCTCTTCGCACTTCGTGAAGGCGGATGGCGGACCGTCGTCGGCTTCCTCGGCAAGACCTTCATCGTTCCGCTCCAGGTCAAGCCCTGGCTACTCGCGCTGGTGCCGGCAGCGTTGATCCTGGTGGGCATGTTCCTGGGCGCCAACCTGTTCTGGCGCGGGTCCTGGAACTTCACGCCCGCTCTTGGCCTCGGCCTGCTCGGCATCCTTCTCTTCGCATGGTTGGAGGAAGTCGTCTGGCGCGGCTACGCACTTCCGCGGCTGCTCGAGCGGTACAGCCCGACCGGCGCGAGCCTCAGGCTCGGGCTGATGTGGATGCTCTGGCACATGCCCTTCTTCTGGGTCGTCGGATACAGCGAGTGGGGACCGTGGGGCTTCCTGGCCTGGGCCCCCTTCTACTTCGTCTACACGTTCTACTTCACCTGGCTGTACCAGCGCTCGCGAGGCAGTGTGCTCGTGGCGACGGTTTCGCACACGGCCGTCAACGGTGTGATCCAGTGGTTCCAGCCGCTGAGCATCGAGAACGCAGGCAGCCTGTTCGCGGCGGGCGTTCTCGCTCTCTTCTTGTTCCGAAAGTCGCGAATGGACGAGAGGAGCGAGTCGGTCGACTGAAGCGCTGCGCGTCGATGCTGTGGCGCGCTCGAGTTCCGGCGAGTGCACGACGCCCCGGCCCGCGCTCGTGGACCGAGCCGCGTCGACCTCGCGTCCGATCGAGGAGCACCGCGATGCCAGACCGGGAACTTCTGACGGTGCAGCAGCCACGTGGGCGAACCCGTGCAGGCCGTGTGGCTCCCGCGCGGATGGACCAACCTCCCATGCAGGTGCGCTCGAACGGGAGCGGGCCGCCGCGCTCGTGTGCGCGACGGCCCGCTGATCCGTCAGAGCGCGCTGGCGCCCGAGATCACTTCGGAACCTTGAGGGACAGCGTGAACTCCTTCCACGCCTCCTCGATCTCGAACCAGTCGACGCCTTCGAAGGCCTTCTCGACGGCCACGTCGCGGGCCGCAAGACCGATCATGTACTTGGCCGTTGGGTCCAGCTCTGCTCCCTCCGCGAGCCCTTCAAGCGCCTCAGCGAGCCCCTTGTTGTACTCGTCCTTCATCACGTTGAAGTAGATGTCCAAGATCTTGCTCCAGACCTCGTGATCGCGAGCCTCCTTGCATTCGCGCAGGAAATAGATCATCGACCAACCTTGCGCGTAGCACAAGCCCACGCGGTCTTGTCGATAGTATTCACCCTGCGAAAACTTCGTAATCTCCTGCCAAGGGATGAACCGCTTGTCGCGAATCATCTGCTGGATGTACTCGATGCGCCACGTGTTGACCTGCATCTTCTTGTACTTACCGCCGGAGATCAGCGCGCCGGAGAAGTAGTCGCCCGTGCCTTCGTTGTACCAACTGTGCGGTGCAACCTCTCCGGTCGAGTAGTAGATGTACTGGTGGAAAGCCTCGTGGTAGAGGACGATCAGCGTGTTCTCCGTTCCCGTTCCCTTCTTCTCGCCTTCCTTGTCGGGGTAGTCGTAGAAGACCAGCTCCTCTGCACCTGGATTCCAATACCCGCCGGAACCCGGCGGACCGCCGTACTGCATGTACTCGTCTTCATCCTTGCAGATGCGGACGGTCGAAACCGCAGTGATCGGACCGGAGGGCGGAAAGAGCTCGATGTACAGCTCGCGAATCGCTTCGATGTCGGTCATCAAGCGGCGCAACAAGGGACTCTTCTCGAGGTTGTCGCGGAAGATGAATATGTAGTTTTCGGTATCCTTGTAGTCCCAGCCGCGAACGAGGTTCTGGATGATCTTGATCCTAAACTCGGGGTCGACGTACTGCGGGCGACGCGCGTAGGCCTTGCGTAGCTTCTCGGCGTCCTTGCCGTCCGGGGCGAAGAACTCGACCTTGGACGCCATGTGCTCCCAGATCTTCGTGTGGTCCTTCCACTCGGGTTCCTCGCAGTAGCCAATGAACGCGATCGTGCGTTTGGCGCTCTTCACCTCGTAGGCCCAGGCGCGGATGTTGCCCAAGTCCTGACCGTTGGGGCCAGGATGCAGTTCGTACATCGTCGCCGTGTTCTCGTCGTCGATGTCTTTCTGCTCTTGCGCCGGGCCGAGCTCGAAGGTGCCCGGATAGATCACGAATCTCTCGCCCATCAAGCGCCCCCCTACTGGCTCGCGTGCGAGGTAGCGCTCGAGCGAGTTGGTGGGTTCGCTCTGCGGCCGAGGCTCTTTGCGCGCACCGGGCACTGGCGGCGGCGTACCTTCGCCACCGGTGATCGGCCCCGCATCGGGCACGTTGTCGATCCAAACCATCTCGAGGGTCGGACGGTAGGGCTTGGGATACTCGTTGCCCCACTCGTCCTTCTCCGGCTCGCGCATCTTCGACTGCTGCAAGACCCACTTGTGGACGACCCACTCCTCGAGCGGGTCGACCGGGATCGGTTCGTAGTGGCGCGGCACGGGCAGCTCGACGCCGATGTTCTCGAGCTTCGTTCCGCGGTAGCCACCCTGGGCGGAGGCCTGGGGCGCGAGCGCGAGGACCGCGGCGGCGGTGGCGAGGAGGGCGAGGAGCCGCGCGAACAGGCCGTCGAAGCTCGGGGCGTCGAGGGGCTGGGCGGCGAGTGCAGTGGTCCGGGACGTGGAGCGCATATCTTGGTTCGAGAGGCCGTTGCGAACGGAGGCGAGGAGGGGCGCCAGTCTACCGGTCGCGACGGAGCGCGGCAGAAGGGCGGGTCGGGGTGCGAAGGCCGCGTTCGGCGGCTGGACGGGGACGGCGGGAACGAGACGACGGACCGCGAGCCGGTCCGTCGCGCCTCGGTACGCGTGGAGTCCAGGCATCGTCCCTCTGGACGGGGCCGTTCTGCGATGCGCGCGCGCCCGGGGCTCGGCAGCGACCCGAAGAACGCCGAGGCGGGGCCGTTCCATGGTGCGCGAGCCCTAGCGGGTCCCCCGATGACGGCCCGAAACGGAGCGCCACGGGAGGCAGCGAGGCCGTCGGTCGGTGGCGCGGGGCCGGAAGGCGGCTCGCCACACGTGCGCGCGGGGACGAGCGGACCAGCGGTGCCCCGGGGTCGCCCACAGCGCTGCGGACGGTCGGAAGGTCGAGAACTCCGCCGGGCGGCCCGTCGGGAGGTCCTCCGGGGACCGCGCACGAGCCTTCCGAGCTCCGCCAGGGCCCCTCCGGCGCCTCCAGACGGCCCCAGAGCCCCCGAGAACGGGCCATTGCATCAGTATGATACGCGCCAGTATAGTACTGCAATGACCGACCCCTTCATCGGCCGCGCCCGCGAGCTCGCCGTCCTGGAAGAGCTGGCCGACTCGGGCCGCCCCGAGTTCTACGTGCTCTATGGCCGCCGCCGGGTGGGCAAGACCGAGCTGCTGCAGCGCTTCTGCGAGGGCCGGCGCGCCGTCTACTTCCTCGCCGCCCAGGTGCGGGAGAAGGACAACCTGGCCGCGTTCACCCAGTCGATGGCCGAGTGCCTCGACGACCCGCTGGCGCAGAACGTGCGCTTCGACGACTGGCAGGCGGCGCTCGCCTTCGCGGCCGATCGCGCCGGTGACGAACGCCTGGTGCTCGTGCTCGACGAGTTCCCCTACCTGTGCGAGGCGAACAAGGGGCTGCCGAGTCAGCTCCAGCGCTTCTGGGACACGCGCGGCAAGAAGAGTTCGCTGATGCTCGTGCTGTGCGGGAGCCAGGTGTCGTTCATGGAGCGCGAGGTCCTGGCCGAACGCTCGCCGCTCTTCGGACGGCGCACCGCCCAGCGGCGCCTCGAGCCCCTCTCCCCCGCCGACTCGCTGCGCTTCTTCGACGACTGGAACCTCGAGCAGCGCGTGCTGGCCTACGCGGTCGTCGGCGGGATGCCCGCGTACCTGCGGCGCTTCGACACGAAGATCGACCTCGAGACGAACCTGATGCGCGAGGTGCTGCGACCGGAGGGCTACCTGTTCGACGAGGTCCAGTTCCTCCTGCGCAGCGAGTTCCACCAGCCGGCGACCTACAACTCGCTGCTGGGCGCGGTGGCGAAGGGGCTCGACCGGGTCGGCGACATCGCGGCCGAGGTGGGCGTCGACTCGACCACCGCGAACAAGTACCTCTCGACCCTGCGCGAGCTCGGGTTGGTGCGACGCTCGGTGCCGTTGACCGATCCGGACCCGCTGCGCAGTCGCAAGGGGCGTTACCGGATCGCCGACCGCTTCCTCTCGTTCCACTTCCGCCACGTGCAGCCGCACCTGTCGATGATCGAGGCGGGGCGCGGCGCGCGCGTGCTGGAAGAGCACATTCGGCCCGACTTCGAGCGTCTGTTCCAGGACGCGGTCATCGACTTCGCGCTCGAGCACGTCGGGCACGCGGCCGGCGACCTCTTCGGCTCGGACGCGGTCGAACTGGGCCGCCACGACGGCGAAGCGGTGCGGGCCCTGGCGCGGCTCGACGATGGACGTTTCGTCGCGTTGCAGTTGAGCGGCGACGACGTCCCGCGCGCGACGCTCGAGGCCGAGATCGATTCCTTGGCGCGCGTCAGTGGCCTGCCGGTCGAACGCCTGCGCTACGGGTTGAGCGACGACCTCGACGCGCCGCTGAGGGTGGAGCGTCCGCGCTCGGGCTGACGGTCCCCGGGCCGACGATCGCTCTGGAGCCGCGCGGCCGGAACGTCGACGCTTCACGGTCCGCACGCGTGACTCGACGCCATCGCGGTCGACGAGCGCCCGTTCGGCACCCGATTCGCGCTCGACGCGCTCGGGACCGAAGGCGCTGCGACTCGCTGTCGCGACAAGTCCGCGTCCGGCGGCCGAGGCTCCGGTGAACGCCCCTATACTCCCCGCGTGAAGAGCCGCCGCTTCCCGAGATTCGCTCGCCGCCTCCTGGGCAGCAAGGCGGCGGAGATGGGCGAAGCGGGCTACTTCGGCCGCGCGGTCGGCATCGCCTCGGTCGTCGGCGTCGCCGGAGGCCTTGCAGCGGTCGGTTTCGACTGGCTGACCGAGCACATCGCCGAGTCCGCCGTGCACGAGCCGCTCGGGCTGGACGGCGAGGGCTTCCCGACGCTCGGTCCGTTGTCCTGGTGGATCCTGTTGATCCCGACGCTCGGTGGCCTGCTCGTCGGCTGGATCACCCAGCGCTTCGCTCCGGAGGCCGAGGGCCACGGCACCGAGCGCATCATCCACTCGTTCCACCGCCTCCAGGGCGTGGTCCGCCGACGGGTGATCGTGGTCAAGGCGCTGTGTTCCGCGCTCACGATCGGCAGCGGCGGATCCGCGGGGCAGGAGGGCCCGGTCGCGCAGATCGGCAGCGGTATCGGCAGCGCCACGTCGGACGCCCTGTCGCTCAGCGATCGCGACCGGCGAATCTTCCTGCTCGCCGGCGCGAGTGCGGGGATCGGCGCGCTGTTCACCGCCCCGCTCGGCGGAGCCCTGTTCGCGCCCGAGGTGCTGTACCGCAAGGCCGAGTTCGAGGGCGAGGCGATCATCCCCTGCATCGTCTCGTCGATCCTCGCCTACACCACGTTCACGAGCCTGACCGGCGAGACGCGCGCGATCCCGATGGATCCCGACTTCACGCGCAGCCTCGTGTTCCATGGACCGTCGGAGCTGCCGGTGTACCTGGTGCTCGCCGTCGTGTGCGCGGTGGTCGGGTGGCTGTGGGTGCGCGGTTTCCAAGGCATCGCCGGTTGGTTCCACCGCCGTCGACGCGTCCCGCTCGCGCTGCGCGCCGGAGCCGGTGGATTCCTGCTCGGCGCGCTGGCGCTCGGCCTGACGGCGTCGGGCCTGACGGGCGACCACGGCGTGCTGTTCGGCGGCTACGAGCTGATGAAGGGCGCGATCTTCGGCGAGATCGGACTGGTGGCGCTGGCCGTGCTCATCCTGGCGAAGATCCTGGCCACGTCCCTGTCGATCGGTTCGGGCGGCAGCGGCGGCGTGTTCGCCCCGTCGCTCGCGATCGGAGCGCTGTGCGGCGCACTGGTCGGCGGACTCGCGAACGAGTTGTTCCCGCAACTCCCGGTCAATCCAGCCTGTTTCGCGCTGGTCGGTATGGGCGCCTTCTTCGCGGGCGTGGCGAAGACGCCCATCTCGGCGGTCGTGATGGTCTGTGAGATGACCGGCAGCTACAACCTGCTCGCGCCGCTGATGCTGGTGTCGGTGCTGCACCTCGTGATGGCGCACGGCTGGAGCATCTACGAGACCCAGGTGAACTCGCAGATCGACTCGCCCGCCCACGCAGGTGACTTCGTGGTGGACGTGCTGGAAGAGATGCAGGTCCGCGACGTGGTCGAGAAGGACGTGCTGCCGACCATGGTCTCGCAGAACGCGACGCTGCGGACGGCGCTCGACGTCATCAGCAGGGCCCAAGGGTCCTACTTCCCGGTGGTCGACGACGACGAGAACCTGGTCGGGATCTTCTCGCTCAGCGACGTGCGGCGGATCTTCCTCGAGACCGATGTGCATCATCTGGTTCTCGTGCGCGACTTCATGGTCGACAACGTGGTGCGCGTGACGCGTGAGGAGTCGCTCAACGACGCCCTGCGCGCGATGAACGAGCTGGCGGTCCACGCGCTGCCGGTGGTCGACGGGAAGGGCTCGGGTCGCGTGGTCGGGATGATCACGCGTAACAACCTGGGCGCCGCCTACCACCGCCGACTGCGCGAGCTCCAGCGGCACGGCTGAGCGGCTACGGACGCGCGGCCACAGTCGAGCGCCACAGTCGAGCGCCACGGTCGAGCGCCACGGTCGAGCGCCACGGTCGAGCGCCACGGTCGACCGGCGCGGCCGGACGTACACACCGCTCCGCCACCACGGATGTGCCGGCGGACCTGCGCGACCCCGCAGGCGCGGCCTATGATCGGCACCATGGTCGACTCCAGCGAACACGACGACGAGGCGGACGCGTCCGACGACCGAGCCCGGACCACGGCCGAGCGTCGACCCGACGATCGCGGCGACGACTCGCGCCATGCGCCCGCGGACGACTCGACGGCCCGTCTCGACGCCGCCCTGCGGCTGTTGCAGGAAGCGGTCTTCGCCGCGCGTGGCGGTGGACCGCTCGCCCCCACGAGCGACGATCCCACGCGCCTCGGTGGGTGCGGCCTGGGAGCGGGGCCGAACCTGGACGTCGCCGTCCTCGGCGCGGGGGCGAGCGAGACGGCCCGCGCGGCAGCGGCCTTCCTGTGGCCAGCGGGTCTCGACGAGTCGCGCGCCGCCCGAGTGCGCGAAGTGATCGCGGGCTGGGTCAAGCGACAGGACGGCCTCGATCGCAGGCGCAACCACTTCATCAAGGACTTCCGCGGTGAGCATGGGTTCGATCGAACGACCTACTCGGACGAGATCCGCGCGGCCTACGAGCACGGGGTCGAAGCGGTGAACGCGGACAACCGAGCGCGGCACGTCGAAGCAGCACACGCGGTGCTGTCGGCCTAGCACCGACGCGAGGCTCGCGGCCGCGGGCGACGTGTTCGCGTCGCGGCGCCCGGAGCCGCAGCTCGAGGGAACGACCGTCGACGCGAACACGTGCACTGCGCGCATGGACCGTCCGGCCACGCGCGACGGACTCCGGCGTGCGACTCGAGATCGGCGACCGCCGGACGGTGTCGTCCACCGGCCGAGCGGTGCGCCACCACACGCGAGTTCGCTCGCGTGCGGCACGCCTCACCCCCCGGCGAACGTCACCACCCGGCGAACGTCACCACCCGGACGTCACCCGCCGGGCTTCACCACCCGACGTCACAGCCCGACGTCACAGCCCGAGGCGCGGCACCCAGCCGGATCGACGGCGCGGTGTCGGGGCCGGCCCTCCCCCGTCGCCACCGGTGACGGGGCCCCGGCTCTCGTCGCACTCGAGCGTCTCGAAGTTCTCGACGGTCCCGAAACGTTTCCAGGCTCCGCAACGGCACGAGGTCGGGATTCCCGTGTCGATCAGCGGGATCACGAGTCCCTTGCAGCTGCACTCGCGACGCGAGACGGGCACCAGTCCCTTCTTCACGCAGCGGTGTCCCGCGAGCTTCTCGCCCGCACACGTGGCGTGCGCCGGAGTCGCGATCTCGTGGCGCGGACAGCGCGTCCCGATGATCGTGCCACCGATCCCGAAGATCTTGAGTCCGATCCCGCACCTCTCGGCCCGGGTCGACGCCTCGACCCGACCCGGCACGTCGGTCGCCTGCTCGTCGGGACAGTCGCCGGCCCACGCCTGACCAGCACCGATCGCCAGAATCGCCGCCAGCACCACTACGCACCACCTATTCACCTTCTGCATCGTCGCCTCCTCGGCGTGCCGAGCCCTCACCGGTGCGCACCCAAGTGCGCGCACCGCATTGCTCGGTCCCTTGTTCCTTCGCCTCCTCGGACCACGGCGTGCGACGTCGTCCGCCGCCAGCCGCTGCCGACGCCCGTCAACCACCCAATACGTCCCACAGCCACAGGCGCTCGTTCGGATCGATCCAGGCCTCGATGGCCTCGAGCACCTCGCGCCGCTCGCTCGGCGCACGTGTGTCGTCGAGCACCAACGATCGCAGTCGGTCCACCAGCTGCTGCGTGTGCGGCGCGCGCTGCGGACCACCGCCCTGATCGAGCACGTTCTGCGACGCCCACAGGAGCGCGGAGAGCGAACCACCGGGCTCGCGGTCGAGCGCGTCCAGGATCGCTTCCACGTCCCTGGTCGTCCCGGCTCCGTCCTGTGCGGTGAGCGTCAACAGAGCCTGACCACGCACGTCGGGATCGGGGTCGTCGAGGGCGATCGCGCGCAGCTCGGGCGCTTCGGCTCCTCCCATGCCGAGCACGGTCAACCGCCGCGCGTCGGGGTCACCGGTCTCGTCCACGCGCAGGTCGGCATAGGCCAGGCGCAGCTCGTCCAGTCCTCCGTCGCGCTCCCCCAGTTCGAACCACGCCGTGGGTACGCCTCCCAGGTCGCCCGCCCGCTCGACCAGGAAACCGACCGCCATGTCGACCGGTGCTTCGCGTGCGACCGCCAGCGCGACCATGTGCCGTTCGTTGGGTCCACCGCGCTCGAACGTGTCGCGAGCGACATCGAGCGCGAGCCACGGCTCGCCGAGCGCGAAGAGTTCGACCAGTCCGCGCGTCACGGCTTCGGTGTCCGAGGGATCGGCGAGCAGCCAGCGCGCGAGCGCGTCGCGGGTCTTCGCGTCGAGCCGGCCCGCCAGCGCGAGCAGCACCCGATCGATCACGTTCGCGCGCTCGCGATGCCGAACGCGCAGGGTGAGCAGTTCGTCGAGCAGACGCGGTCCCGGTTCGATCGCGAGCTCGCCCTCCAGCAGCGCCACGAGATTGTCGGCGAGGAAGTCGGCGGTGGCGCCGTCGATCGACACGAGCAGCGCGCAGGACCGCGAGAGTGCCGAGCGCACCGCCGCACTCGCCCCGGCGCCCGCGGGATCGTCCTCCCGCCCAGCCGCGTCACCGGCCCACAGCGGCACGAGCCAGTACACCGCGCGCACCGCTCCGTAGCGCAGTCGCTGGAGCTGCTCGGGCTCGCCGTGCACCGCGACCGCACCCACGGCTCCGAGTTCGCTCAAGCGATCCACCACGTCCTCGAGTCCACGCTCGCGCGCCGCGAGTTCGGCCACGGCCCGCTCGAGGTCCGACGCGGTCGATTCCGACCCGGTACCGCGCACGACGTGCTCCTCCGAGTCCGCGATCGCCAGGAACAGCGCGTCGAGCGAACGCGCCGCGACGTCCTCGACCGCGCCCTCGACGGCCTGGCGCGAAACCAGGTCCGCGGCGGTGGCGAGCGTCGCCCCCGCCTCCGCCTCAGGAACCGAACGCGATCCACCGTCGACCCGCTCGAAGGGATTCGCCGTCGAGAGGACCAGGTATCCGATCAGTGCGATCGACACCAGCGCGACGACGACCAGGAGGCGTGCGCGTCCAGCCCTCGATCGTCGCGTTCCACACGCTCGGCGAACGCGCCACCTCGCACTGCTCCGCCCGTTCCGCCCGCTGCATTCGTCCATGACCTGCTCCTCCTGGCGGCACTCGCCGTCCGAGGAACAGACCGATCACGATCGAAACGGTGTCGACGTGCGTCCCGAAAATCGACGCGCGTCCGCGGCGCCGCTCAGCTGCGCGCCGCGAACCAGCGGGACGCGTCGCGCAGTCCCGGGATCACGTGGACGTCGCGCGGCACCCGTCGACCCGATCGCGCGCCTTCGCCGCCGACCACGAGGTCGATTCCGTCCGTCAGCAGTCCGCGCAGCTCGCCGAGCCGCTTGTGCGTCTCGACGCCACCGGTCGACAGCGACACGCTGACACCGACCGCGCGCGCGCCGAGGTCGATCGCCGCCTTCGCGATCTGGTCGGCCGGCGTGTCGGTTCCGATCGACGCCGTGCGCCAACCGCTCTGCAGCGCGACCAGCTCGACCATCCAGAGGCCGAGCGCGTGCTGCTCGCCCGACAGCGTCGTCAACAACAACAGCGGCGCGGTGGGATCCGGGGTGAAGCGGTCGGCTTCGCGACGCAGCACGTGGCTGACGCACTGGGTCGCCAAGTGTTCGTGACGGATGTCGAGCTCTCCCGCTGCCCAGCGACTGCCCACTTCGCGCACGACCATGCCGACGCGCAGGCGCAACCACGTGACGACGTCGAGGTCGTCGCGGCCGTCGAGCAGCGTGCGCGCGAGTCCGACCGAGTCGAGCGCGAGGACGTACCGCAGCGACTGCTCGACCCACGCTTCGTCCACCTCGGGCTCGTCGCGGGTGAGCAACTCGTCGAGCTCCGACTCGCTGGCGCGCACGGCGACCGAGGCCCGGGTCCCGAGTGCGACGGCCTCGGCCACCCGCCGCAGCCAGACCACCTGATCGCCGGTGTAGCGACGGTGCCCGGACGGCAGACGGGTGGCGACGGGGCGTCCGTAGCGTCGCTCCCAGACGCGCAGGGTCTCGGCCGAGATCCCCGTCTCGCTCGCCACGCGTCCGACGGAGAACCAGCCCGAGGGAGCGTCGCCCGCGCTCGGGAGGTCGCCGCGGTCGGCGTCGGAGGTCTTGGGGTCGGAGTCGGTCACGGTGCTCGGAACTGGAAGGCCAGGCGCGGGGTCTTTCGCGTCACCGTTCTATCAGGATCCAACTGGGGGCGACCAAATCGGGCGCTCGGCGTTCGGAGGACGGCCGAGCCCCGTGCGGGCGCCCCATCGATCGGCCCCTGTCGACGTCGTTCACGGGCGTCGCGAACGCCAACCGGCAGATCGAGCGCCGCCCGCTCCTGTGACCGCAAACGTCCCCGCGCGCGGTGATCGAGGCCGGACGCGAGGGCTCGCCCGACGCGCGGGCCGCACCCGATCCGCACAAGTCGCGCAGCTCCACATCCACCCGACGAGCGCGTCGCGAAGTCCTGGGTGTCCACGGTGCTCGCCCCGCTCCGCGAGTGGAGCGCCACGTCCCTTCCGGGCGAGCCGCGGACCGCCGTCGTGACGCCCAAGTGGGCGAACGCGACCTCGGCGAGCGACGCATCGAAGTGCGTCCGACCGATCAGCACCGAACCTCAACGAAGTCCCCACCATGAACCGTCTCGCAGCCATCGCCCTTCCCGTCGCCCTCGCGACCGCCGCCGTCCTCGGTTTCAACTCGGCCGACGCCGATCCGAGCAACGCCCAGGGCAAGACCATCGTCGACGTAGCGGTCGGCACGGGCTCCCACACCACTCTCGTCGCCGCGGTCAAGGCCGCTGGCTACGTCGAACTGCTCTCGGGCACGGACGAACTGACCGTCTTCGCCCCGACCGATCGCGCTTTCGCGGCGCTCGAGACCGGCCTGGTCGAGTCCCTGCTCGAGAAGCGCAACCTCGCCACGCTCCAGGAGGTCCTCGGGTACCACGTGGTCGCCGGTCGCATGACCGCCGCCGACGTCATCCGCGAGAGTGAGCTGCGCACCCTCAACGGCCAGCGCGTCTCGGTCGACGTCCGCCCCGACGGTGTCTTCATCGGCGGAGCCAAGGTCGTGACCGCCGACGTGGCAGCCGACAACGGCATCGTCCACGTGCTCGGGAGCGTCATGCTGCCCGCCACCGACGACGTGGTCACCGTGGCCAAGAACGCCGGCATGTTCGGCACGCTCCTGACCGCCGTGCGCGCCGCGGGCCTGGTCGAGGCGATCAACGGCGACACGCCGCTGACCATCCTCGCGCCGACGGACTCCGCGTTCGCCGCCCTCGACCAGAAGCTGCTGGGCAGCCTGCTCGAGCCGGACAACAAGACGCGCCTGCAGGACGTGCTGAAGCTGCACGTGATCCCGGGTCGCCTGTCGGCCCTCGACCTGGCCACCTACGGAACGGTCGAGACGCTCGGCGGTGAGCGCCTGCCGGTCCGCGTGATCGACGGCCGCATCACGGTCGGCGGCGCCGCCCTCGTGGGCAACGACGTGGAGAGCACGAACGCGACCGTGCACGTGCTCGAGTCGGTCATCCTCCCGCGCTGATCGCGACGCGGACGGCCGGCCTCGAGCCGGAACAGCGGCCCCCGGGGTGCGAGACGACTCGCGCTCCGGGGGCCGCTCCGGTTCCCCTCCAGCCCGAATCGCTGAGCCTCGGGACGAGCGGGGCTGCGCGGACCGTGGAGGAAGAGGCCACGGGGCGCGACCTGCCCCGCCGCTCGGTGCCCGTCCTGCTGGCCCGAGCTGCTGAACCAACCTGCTGACCCTGGGCCCGTGAGAACCCGACCCACGTCCAGACTTGGACAAGCCCCTTCTGTCCGGAATCTGACGTACGACTTGTGTCGACTTCGGCCGGTGGGCCACACAGCCACAACCCCCTGCCTCACAGCAACTTTCGACGCACAGCGCCGCTCGGGAGCATCCGGTCCGCCGCAAACTGTCCAGATTATTACCTGAACAGAAGAGAGAGGGCCTAGGCTGCGGGTCGGATCGCGGTTCGGGTGCGTCCGCCCCGGGCGTGAGCCCTGCCCCAGAGCGATCCGGGCCCCAGTGACGCCACTGCCGACGTCCCAGCCCTCCGCACCCAGCACTCTCCACGACCCATGGCCACCACCGTCGAACCCGCCGTCAGCCGCCTCGCGTCCACGTCCGCCCGCCGCGACGTCGCGTCGTCGCACGGCGTTCGATCCGGCGGTGCGGCCGAACAGGAACCGGCGACCCCCCTGCCCGAGGACGCGCCCCTGCTCCACCGCCTGTGCGCGGGCGAGCGCGCCGCCGTGGACGAGTCGCTCGCCACCTGGGGCCCGCTCGTGTGGAGCATCGCGCGCCGCCACCACCCCGACCGCACCGAGGCCGAGGACGCCGTCCAGGAGATCTTCATCGACCTGTGGCGGACCGCCCGGCGCTTCGATCCGGCCGTGGGGTCCGAGGCCACGTTCGTGGCGACGGTCGCCCACCGCCGCTGCATCGACCGCCACCGCCGCACCCAGGCGCGCCCCCGGTACGAGGACGTCGAACCCGCCCTCGACCGCGTGGGATCCGAGGGCGTCGACACGGTGGAACTCGCCGACCAGGCCGAGGTCCTCCACGAGCAGCTCGAGACCCTGCGCCCGATCCAGCGCCGCGTGATCGAGATGTCCTTCCTCAAGGGCCTCTCGCACAGCCAGATCTCGGACGTGCTCGGCATGCCGCTCGGCACCGTCAAGACCCACGCGCGACGCGGCCTGAAGAAGCTGCGCGAACAGCTCGAAGGAACGGGCCTGGCCGCATCCATGGCCTGAGCGACCGGCGAACCGACTCGAGCACAGTGGCGGGTAGGCTGCTGTCCCCCCCGTGAACCACTCGAACCCGTTCGCCGTGCGCGGCCGACCGATTCGAACAACGCAGGAACGACGACCGATGACGACTTCACGCTCCTTCCGACGTGGCCCGCTGCTCTGCATGCTCGGCCTGTCGCTCGCCCCCTTCGTCGCCGGATGCGGCGCGATCACGACCGAATCCGTCGACATGGACGAATCCATCGCTTCGCAGAGTTTCTACGCCCTCGAAGTCCAGAGCCTCGAGGGCGACGCGGTTCCGCTCGAGCGCTACCGCGGACAGGTCAGCCTGGTCGTCAACACGGCGAGCAAGTGCGGACTGACGCCGCAGTACGAAGGCCTCGAGGCGCTGCAGCAGGAGTTCGCGGACCGCGGCTTCACCGTGCTCGGTTTCCCGAGCGGCGACTTCGGCGGACAGGAGTTCGACTCCGCCGGCGAGATCCGCGAGTTCTGCGACTCGAAGTACGCGGTCACGTTCCCGCTCTTCGCCAAGAGTGGCGTGAAGGAAGGACCGGACCAGTCCGAGGTCTTCCGCTTCCTCGGTGGCGCGACGGGCTCGCTGCCGGGCTGGAACTTCGGCAAGTACCTCGTCGATCGCGAAGGCACCGTCCTGGCGTTCTTCGCGCCGACGGTGGGTCCGCAGAGCGACGAGGTGCGCAAGGCGCTCGAAGCCGCGCTCGCGGACGCCTGAGCGTCGCGCTCGCGCTCGAAGGTCCGCGCAGCGACCACCCGCACCGTCAGACGGAGCGGGTGGTCGCTCCGCATTCGGCGAGCAGTTCGCGGTACCAGGCCGCCGCGTCGTCCGCTCGCCCCGGGAGCTCGTTCGTCCCCCAGATCACGGACAGCGTGCGCCGGGTCCCCTCGTCGGTCTTGGTGCGCTGGGCGTCCTTGACGGCGTTCGCGCACGGACCGTCGGCGTCGAACAGACACAGGAGACCGCCCAGGCCGATCTCCTGGCCCGAACGGTTGAAGACGTAGCTCGCGCCGGCCTCGGCCACGCCGACGCGCAAGGGTTCGCTCGCGCGGTCCAGGTCGACGACGCTGATGGGCAGACCCGAGTGGAGGCTGACCGCGTTGCAGGCGTCGACGGCGGGATTGATCGAACCGAGCCGCCCGTTCGCCACTGCGCCGAGCAGGTACTCGGCCGAGGGCTTGCCTCGCCCCGTCGGTCGGTAGCCGCCGAGGCGCAGGAGCCGGCGCACCGCGGCGCGCACGTCGTCGCTGGACGTGAGCGGCGCCGTCGCTCCAGGTTCGAGAGCCGCCAGCGCACTCGTCGCGGGTCCGAGCGAGCCCAGAGGTTCGGCGAACTCGGTGACGAAGCAGACGGGCTCGAGCAGCGGATGGTCGTCGAACTCGATCAATGGGCTGTGCGAAGGGCTGGGGAAGCGGGGCGGCCGACTATAACCGTAGGCATGCAGTCACTCCTTCGCTCCCGACTCCTCCGTCGCCTCCCCGTCCTCGTCCTGTCGACCACCGCTCTGCTGATCGGCGCGACCGGCTGTGCTGGAACCGAGCCGGATCCGGCGCGCGAGATCTGGACCGGCGCCCTCGACCAGGAGACGTTCGCCGCGTTGCACGAACTCACCGACGCGGAAGCGCCGCCCGCACTCGGCGACGAGATCACACTCTCCGACGGCACGAGCGCGTACCTGTCGCGCGCGGCCGACCCCGACGCCCCCGGTCTGATCGTGATCCACGAGTGGTGGGGCCTCAACGACCACATCCGTCACTGGACGGACCGTCTCGCTGCCGCCGGCTACAACGCCGTCGCCGTCGACCTGTACGGCGGCGTCGTCGCCACGACGCGCGACGGTGCGATGGCCGCCATGGGTTCGGTGGACGAAGCCGCCGCGACGACGACCCTGCGCGCCGCCGCTGGGTACTTGAAGGGCGAACTCGGCGTGAAGAAGTACGGCTCGATTGGCTGGTGCTTCGGCGGCGGCTGGTCGCTGCGCACCGCGCTCGATCAACCGGACCTGGACGCCTGCGTGATCTTCTACGGGCGCCTCGTCACCGATCCCGAGCAACTGGCAGCGATCGAGGCCCCGGTACTCGGCATCTTCGGCCTGCGCGACGGTTCGATCCCGAACGAGTTGGTCGACCAGTTCGAAGCGGCCGCCCGCACCGCCGGCGTTCCGAGCATCCGCATCGCCCAGTACGACGCGGAACACGCCTTCGCGAACCCGTCGAGCGGGCGCTACGACGCCGCCGCCGCGAACAGCGCGTGGAGCGTGGTGCGCGAGTTCCTGGCCGCCGAACTGCAGTGAGCGAGCGGCTCGCCCGACCCGACGTTCCCGCGGCGGACCGCATGCGCTTTCGCACGCGGTTGCGCACCCGTTGGGTCGACGAGGACAACCAGGGCGTCCTCAACAACGCGGTCCAGCTGACGCTCCTGGAAGAAGCGCGCCTCGCCTACTTCGGTGAACTCGGCCTCATGGACGGGGCGCACTTCCCGTTCGTGCTGGCCCAGTGCAACCTGCGGTTCGTGAGTCCGGGGCGCGGAGCGACGGAGGTCGACGTCGCACTCACCACGGTGCACGTCGGCACGTCGTCGCTGCGCCAGGTGGCGCGCGTCTCGGACACCGCCGGCGTCACGTGGCTCGAGGCCGACGTGCTGCTGGTCGGCTGGGACAACGCGACGCGCGCGAAACGGCCCTTCGACGAGCACTTCAGGACGGCGGTGCTGGCGTTCGAGGCCGGATCGGACCGGGCGGACTGAGTGTCCGGCGTCCTGCGCAGGAATCCCGAGTTCGCCAAGCTGTGGTCGGCCCAGGTGGTCAGCCAAGCGGGCGACTGGTTGAACAAGGTCGCGGCTCTGTCGCTGATCGCGCGCTACGGCGGCGGTGGCGAGGCGCTGCTCGGGCTGGGACTGATGTTCGGCACGGAGCAGGCCCTGCGCCTCCTCCCCACGACGTTGCTGAGTCCGTTCGCCGGACCGGTGGCCGACCGCGTGCCGCGCAAACTCCTGCTCGTCGGCGGCGACCTCCTGCGCTGCCTGCTGGTCCTGTGCTACCTGACGATCGACAGCCGCGAGGAACTGCCGCTCGTGTGGGTGTTGATCGCGCTCCAGGTCGGCCTCGGCATCTTCTTCGACGCTGCGCGGCAGGCCTCGTTGCCGAACACCGTGCGCACCGGGGACCTGCACACGGCGATCGCGCTCAGTGCAGCGACGTGGAGCACGATGTTGTCCATCGGTGCCCTGACCGGTGGCCTGCTCGTGCACTGGTACGGCGCCCGGACGGCCTTCGTGGTCGATGCGTGCACGTACGTCGCGAGCGCAGCGCTGTACGTCTGGTTGAAGGTCCCGGCCGTACAGGCCCAGGACGAGCCGTTCCGCTGGAAGGAGTTCCTCGGCCTGCGCGACATCCGCCGCGGTTGGGAGCACGCGGGCGCCATCGGCATCCGGCCGGCGCTGGTGACGAAAGCGTTCTGGGGCGGAGCCGGCGGTCTGCTCGTGCTCGTGGCCCTCGCCGCCGAGACCCGCTACGGAGCCGAGGCGGACGGAGCGACTTTCGCCTACACGTTCGGCATCCTGTTCGCGGCGCGCGGCGTCGGTACGGCCATCGGGCCGTTCGTCGCACGTCGGCTGTTCGGCACACGACCGCTCGAACTGCTGCACTCGATCCGCGCCGGCTTCCTGCTCGCCCCTTTCGCCTACGCCGCTTTCGGCCTGGCCGAGAACCTGTGGGTCGCGGCGGCGTGGATCGCAGTGGCCCACCTCGGCGGCGGTTCGATCTGGGTCGCATCGACCAGCATCTGGCAGCAGACGGTCGACGATCGTTTTCGCGGCCGCGTCCACGCACTGGACTTCTTCGGCATGACCCTCTCGTTCTCCATCTTCGCGCTCGTCACGGGCGCGCTCTACGACCTCGGGGTCGACCTCACCACGTTGACGACCGGGCTCAGTGCCGCGGTCCTCGCCATGGGCATCGGCTGGTGGGCGCTGAGCGCGCGCATGCGCGGTCGCCTCGCGGCCCTGGAGGTCTCCCGATGAGCCGCGCCGCTCTGGACGCGGTCCTCGCCGCCGAGGACCGCACGCCGATCGAAGGCGCCGACCCGATCGTGTCGGTGCACGAGGACGACGACGCCGAGTACGTCGCCGCGCTCGAGGAGTACGGACTCGGCGTCCACGAACTCGAACGCCGCGGACACTGGCACGGCCGCTGGGTCGAGCTCGATCCCGAACTCGAGCCGCGCGCACGTCTGCCGCGCCCCGCGATCTGCCGACGACGCGTGCTGGAGGCCCGACCGCTCGTGCTGCGCGGAGCGGTGAGCGCCAAACTCTCCGACTGGCGCAACGAGCTGTTCGCCGCCGACCGCGCGCTCGAATCGATCGGAACCCCGGCGGGCTTCGAAGCCTGGATCCGAGCGCGACTGGGCCGGGGTTCCGCGCTGCGACTCGAGCGCGTCGAACCGGGCGGCGTCGACGCCGAACGCGACGTGGCGACGGCCCACTTCGTCCGCGCGGACGGCAGCGACGGACCGCGCCCGTGGGCCAAGGTCGGACGCCTGTCCACGCACGACGGCGACGCGTCGCTCCGGCTGCGGACGGGCTTCGGGAACGAGCCGGACGACGACGCGAACCCGTCCCCGCCCGGCCAACGAGCGACGCTGTCCCTGGCACGCGCGCTGCTGCCCGAGCTGGCCCTCGTGAACGACGACAAGGCTCTCTTCGCCGCCATCGACGAAGTCTCGGCCTGCGACGAACCGCTCGGCCCGGCCTGTCCGATCGCGTACTGGAACCGACCGGGCGGCGGCGCTCTGTTCCACCACGACGCGTTCGAAGCGGTCGAAGGTCCCGACCGGCAGTTCGGCGTGCTCTACGTCCAACTCGCCGGCGCGACCGCGTGGCTGGCGCTGTCGACGACGCAGCTGGCCCGCCGCCTCGAGCAGTTCGCCGCGGCGCTCGACGAGGGCGAAGTGCCGTGGTTGCGCGAGCAGCTCGGCGGCACCGGCGCGCTCGAAGCCCTCGAGACGCTGCGGCACGACCGCTTCGCGCTGCTCGAAGAACTCGGGCTGCCCGGACAGGGTCGACTCGGCGCGCTCGTGAATCGCGGCCCGGAGTTCACGGCCTTCTTGGCCGACCTCGGGCATGCCGCGGTGCTGCGCGCCGGCGACGCGATCCTGCTGCCGAACAACGGTTGGCGTTCGACCGCGCTGCACTCGGTCTACTGCGCGTCGAACGCATCCAACTACGCCCTCTCGTTGGGCTTGAGGCCTCGGCGGCAGGTCGGTTCGGCGCGCCGGCGTTGAAGCGTCCGCACTCGGCTCCGGCCGCAGCAGCGGGATAGACTGGAGCCGGTGGCGTGTCCCTGCCACGCCCTGCGCCCCATGCCCTCGATCTCCCTCCATCCGGCGACGGCCCCGAACGACCCGCGACCGACCTGGCGACGGGCCCGGACGTTCACGCTGCTGGCACTCCTGGTGGCCCCGTGGCCGCTCGCCTGCAGCCTGACCGGCCCCAGCTTCGAGCAGGTGCCGCCGTCGGTCCGCGAGGCGGTCCAGCGCAGCGAGGCGCGCGGCGGGACCTACGCCGAACCGCCGCTGACGCGCTCCCCCGGTGCCCTGTTGGACAGCGCGTCGGTGCTCGACCGCTTCGACGCACTCGAGCGCTCGAACGCCGAACTGCTCAGCGCCGTGTCGCGAGCCGACGAGCGCCGACGCGAGCTGGAACGACAGCTGGAGCGCTCCGCGAACGAACTGGAGCAGGCGCGGCTCGGGACCGTCGACGAGCGCGAGGCCCAGGAACGCCTGGCCACGGAACGCGCCGAGGCGCTGGAAGAACTCGTGCGCGTGGAGTCGAACGTCGGCCGCGAGGGTCGCGCCAGACTGGCCGAGGAGATCGCGGCCATCGAGGCCGAGGTCGCCCGGGCGGCACGGGCACGGGCCCTCGAGCTGGCGGCGCTGACCGACAGCGTCCTGGCGAACACGGCGGCGCTCTCGGAGCTCGGCGCCGAACTCGAAGGGGCCGCCGAACGCGCCGAGGTCCTGGCGACGGAGCGGCAGGTCGTGGTCGACGAGCGGCTCGCCGGCATCGACGCCGCCCTGACCGGCATCGACCGCCGCCTGACCGAGCTCGAGCCGACGACCGAGATCCTGGCCGACGCGCTGGACGCGGCGGATCGCGTCGAGGCCCGGATGGACTCCTTCGAGGCCGCGGCCGCCGCGTCGGGGCTCGACTTGGACGATCCGAAGGACCCGGATACCCTCGGAACCACGACGCCCGGTCGCAGTGAGCGACTGGGCGGCCCGCCGACCGCGGTGCCGATCGACCCCGGCCCCACCACCGCCGAACTGGCCGCGCTGCGGACCGAGTTGGTCGAACTGCGCTCCACGTTGCGTCGCGTCGAAGAGATGACCCCTGTGCAGAGCCCCATCACGCCTCCCACCGCGCTCGGCGCCGTCGCGACCAACGATCCGAACACCGCTCTGGCTTTCAGCTGGAACGAGGACGGTCTGGTCGTCGTCGTGATCGTCGCCCTCGTCCTGCTCGCGCTGAGCATCTTCGGCCTCTTGACCGAGCGCCGCCGGCGCCACGAGGCGAGCGACCGCTTCGACGCGCTCGAGGACACGCTCGCGGATCTGGCCGAACGGCTCGAGTCCGCGTCGGCGTCGGCGGCCGAACTCCGGGCACCGGTTCGGAACGAAGCTGCGGAGACCCCCGAGCCCAGCGTCGAACACGAGCCTGCTCCGGTGGCCTCGGAACCGGCGGCGGGCGAGTCGCGCTGGGAGCGCTTCGTCGAACGCGTCGACCACCCGACGCGCGCCACCGCACCGCCGGCGCCGCCGCGCGGTCGTCGCGTGCGGCGCGTGCTCGACGAGGACTTCCTCGAGCGCTATCGCCAGCGCAGCCCGAGCTCGAACGGGACGAACGGACGCCACTGAGCCTGTGGCCTCGGGGCGGCAGCGCCTGTGGCCGCGGGGCGGCAGCGCCTGTGGCCGCGGGGCGGCAGCGATCGTCGACGCGCCCCGTCGACGCGCCCCGTCGAGTTCCCCCCGCTCGCGAGATCGCCGACGACGCGACGACCACCGCGAACGAACCGCGGCGCGCGGCGCTCAGCCGCCCTTGTGCTCGCTCTGCCCGCGGCGGTAACGCAGCCACTCGCTCGCGAGACCGAACAGGGACGGCGTCTTCGCCCCGCGGCGCAGATTGGCGGCGCCGATCTCGAAGGCCAGCGACCACTGCGCGCAGAAGGTGCGCAGGCCCGCGAGCGCCGAGTGCTTCGGGTCGTAGACGTGGGTGCTCTCGGACGTCACGCCGTTGACCTCGATCACGCGTAGGCCATCGCCGCGCGCCAGCGCCTCGCGCGACGGTGCGACGAGGTCGTAGCGACCGAAGTAGAAGCCGTCGAAGCAGTGCGAGACCGCGTCGATGCGCTCGGTCAGCTCCGTTGTCGCGAGCTCACAGGCGTCCAGGAAGATCGCTCCGCGCGCGTGGGTCCCGAGGTCGCCGAGGACGACCACCTCGCCCTGCGCCGGCACGTCGTCCAGGCGCTCGTGATTCTTGTGCGCGTAGTAGTCGGCGAGGCAGACGGCGCGTTCGTCGGCGAGGATCAGGTGCTCGAGCGTGTGCACACCGTCGCCCGTGACCGTCGCCAGCTGCTTCTGGGTGATCGAGATGATCTCGCCGTGCGGCGCGTCGGGGCGGCGGGCGTAGAAGACGCCGAACTCGACTCCGGCGGCGAAGGCCTGCGCCAACAGATCGGTCTCGGACTCGCGCAGATAGGCGTGCGCTGCCGCTTCGTCGCGCGCGATGAGCACGCCCGACCCACGCTGCCCCGCGTCGGGCTTGAGGACGACCGGCCAGTCGAGCCCTTCCGTGTCGCGGAACGCGTCGAACCGCCGAACGCGCTCGTCGGGGCCGAGGCTCGCGGGAAGCGCGATCCAGGGCGGGACGACCTCGGTCGCCGGCGCGCGCGACGCCAGGTCCGCGAGGATGCGCGCCTTCGACTCACCGACGACACCGCCGCCCTCGATGCCCGGGTTCGACGCGCACCAGGCGGTCGCGCTGCGGTGCTTCAGAGCGAGGACGAGCAGCCACAGGACGACCGGGACGTACACGAGCCACGCCGGCCAGAACTCCCAGCGCACGGTGCGGCGCCAGCGTCCGACCAGGCGTCGACGCCCCTGCCACGAGAGCAGAGGCACGAGGAACTTCACGACGAACAGGCCCGCGAGCAGCGTGAGCCCGAGACCGAGCACGAAGTTGTCCTGCACGACCTCGAGTCCTTCGAGGATGCGCGTTCCGAGCACGCTCGCGAGCCAGACGAGCCCTGGCGTCCAGATCCCGGCGGCGACCGCGAAGTAGAGAGCGAAACGCTTGGCGTTCGCCCCCAACGCGCCCGAGGCGAAGTAGGTCGGCAATCGCATCCCCGGCGTGAAACGCGAGAGGAAGATGACGGCGAGGCCGCGGCGCTCGAGCCACTCGGCCGCGCGTTCGGTGCGCTCCGCCGAGACGAGCCAGCGCAGTGGCCGACGCGTGAGCGCCTTCGATCCGAGATAGCGCCCCGAGAGGAACAGCAAGAGGTCGCCGACGTAGATGCCGACGAAACAGGCCGCGGCCGCCGGGAGGAAGTCGAGACGCCCTTGAGCGACGAGCGCTCCGGCGAGGATGCAGGTCAGGTCCTCGCTGACGAGCGTCGCGAGCGCGAGCATGACGCAGATCGCGATCAGGGCGAAACCGACCACAGGAGCGCCCGACGGATCGAATGGCTCGGCGGCGCGCGCCAGCTGTTCGGGCGTCGCGTCGGCGCGCGTCGGAGCGGCTTTGGCCTCCACGTCGTCGAGGAACTCGCGCAGGGCCGCGGCGACGAACGCGGGTTCGGTGAACGTCGCGAAGTGGTCACCGTCGAACGCGAACAAGCGGCTGTGCGGAACGATCCTGTGGTGCTCGAGCGCCGCGTCGAACGGGACCAGCGGGTCCGATCGTCCGTGGATCACGAGCATCGGCACCGTCAGTTCCTCGAGGCGCTGCCGCAGAGGCCGTTGGTCGGTGTCGTAGAAGTTGCGCGCGTACTCGATCGACAGCATCCCGCCGTCGAAGGCACCGAAGTGCGGCACGAGTTCGTACACGCACCAGAGCGCGGCGAGCTGCATCCCGTGTACGCCGTGGTTGAGCGTGTAGTCGCCGAGCCACTCGAGTTCCTGGACGCCGATCGCGCTGAGCAGCGTCACGGATGCCGTGCGTTCACCGAGCAGCGGCGCCAGCTCGAGGACCACGCCGCCCCCCATCGAGAAGCCGACCAGATGCGCGCGCTCGATCGCCAGTTGGTCGACGAGTTGCTCGAGGTAGAGCGCGTGCGAGCGAACCGAGTAGTCCGCGACGTCGCGCGTGGAGCGCCCGAAACCGGGCAGGTGCATCCACACCACGCGGTAGTCGTCGTCGAGCTCACCGGCGATGCGACCGAGTTCTTCGCCGCCGCTCGGACTGCCGTGCACACCGATCACGACCGGTGCGTCACGCGGACCGCTGTCGCGATAGGCCATGCGTACCGTCCGCCCCGTACGAGCGCCGTCGGCGTCGACCTCTTCGAGTTCGGCGAACACAAGACCGGTCGGCACCTCGTCGGCCGGTGCGTCGAGCGCTCGAACGAGGTGCGACGCGAGCAGCAGGACGACGTACAGGCCGAGGACCCAGCGCTTCCAGTGCCGGCGCGCGGGTCGATCCGTCTCGCCGCTCATCGAGCGGACGCCGAACGACGCGGAAGGACGACGGTCGCGAACGCTCCGCCGTCCG
The DNA here is from genome assembly GCA_007750655.1 of Rohdeia mirabilis. Taxonomy (GTDB): domain Bacteria; phylum Planctomycetota; class UBA1135; order UBA1135; genus Rohdeia; species Rohdeia mirabilis. Next base: position 733,209 of record CP036290.1, on the reverse strand, counting down.
CGGGAGCCCCGTCGAGGTAGTGCATCGACACGTGGTCGCCCGTGACGCGCACGCGCGTGTGGCTCACGGTGCAGGCGTCGTCGCGCGACATCGAGACCGCGTAGGCACCGGGTTCCGGCAGGCGGCTGGCGTGGTAGCGCTCGAGTTCGGCGGCGGTGGGCGCAGAGGCGTCGCCGACCGTCGCGTGCCAGGTGGCGAGACGTTGCTCGCGGACGCGCGGCAGGTCGAACCCGGACGACACGAACGGTGGGCGGACGTCGGCGCCGTCGGTGACGCCGAGCGCGACGCCGTCCCAGCGCGCCGCGTGGCCCGCGGCGAGCGCACCCGTCGCGTCCACTTCGAACACCGCCAACGTGAAGCCGCGATAGGCCGCGAGGTCGTCACCGCGCAACACAGCCAGCGCCTGCGCCGCCGTGCCGTGGATCGCGAGCTCGCGCACCAGGAGGCCGCGCGACCTGGGCGTGGCCGGCGCGTAGTCGGCCTCGTAGAGATTCAGGATGCAGAGCACGAGTCCGAACTCGTTGGCGGCGATCCACGTCCCGAGCTCCTGACCGTCCAGCGGGAAGACGACCTCGACCCCGCTCTCCGTGTGCACCTCGGGAGCGTGGCCGCCGGGACGGGAACGCTGCTCGTCGCGGTTGAAGAACAGTTCGAAGCCGGGCGGCCCCGTGATCCAGCTCGCGGTACACACCGGACGGTCTCGGTCCCCGTGGAGGGTGGCGCGCGTTCCGCCGGAGCCAACACGTGGTCGGCCCGCGGGCGGTCGCTCAGCTACCCGCCTGCTTCCAGTACTCGATGGTGGAAGGCGCGACGCCGAAGTCGGGCCCACAATCGAACCCCTGCAGCTTCAGGATCACGGCGATCAACGCGTAGTGGTGGATCGTGTGGCTGACGAGGAAGCGCAGCTCGCGCTTGACCGTGGTCCGGTTCCAGTGACCGTCCTCACCGGCGTCTCCGACCGCGTCCATCTTGGCCTCGAGCTCCGTGTCCGGACCGCGACCAGCGAGTGCATCGCCGAACACCGTGTCCAGGCGCTCGACCAGGAGGCCGAGGCACGCGATCGCGTGGGTGCGGTCGGCCTCGAAGTCGGGATCGCGATCCCGGAGGTCGTAGTCGATCCGCCCGCCTTCCACGTCGCGCAGGAAGCAGCGGTAGTAGTCGTAGATGTGCCGGAAGTGCGCGCCCGCACCGCTGTGGGCGAGGCCTTCGGGCACGGAGACGTACTGGCCGTCCGCCAGTCGGCGGATGACCTCGATGCCTTGGCGCAGCACCTGTTGGTTGAGGGCAGCCACGAAACGGTGGCTGTCCCCCGACTTCGAGGGGGCTACACGGACGGCTTGAAATGTGCTCTGGTCGCTTCCCATAGACGCTGGGCGAGATCCTTGCGATCGCGCCCGACGAGGGGTTCTGCCCCGAATGTGATCTCCGCCCGAATGCGTGGGAGTCGGAGGAGGCCGAGGATGTGGCTGCCGAAGGGCATGTCACGCCACCAGCAGACGACGTCGCTCGCTGGGGGGAATCCAGGGGGGGAGAGGTACCTCAAGGCGGCGTAGGCGACGGGAAGCCCTCCGCGTGCCGCTGGATCGAGGAGAGAGGCGCGAAAGGGTAGCACCTGCTCCCCCCCGCTGCTCGTGCCTTCCGGGAACAGAACCACGCTGCTGCCGAGCTCGAGTTCTTCCGCGATGTGCTTGGAGGTTTCCACCAGAGTCCTCTTCTGTTCGCGCTGGACGAACACCGTTCCCGCCGACCGAGCCAGGGCCCCGACGAGGGGCCAGTGGGCCACCTCCGCCTTGGAGACGAAGATGGTGGGCACTTGGGAGGCCAGGACCGGTATGTCCAGGTACCCCAGATGGTTGCACACGAGCAAGCAGCCAACGGGGGGCGTTCCCTCCACCCGGACGGAGACCCCCATGATCGGCAGGCTCGCCCGGCCCCAGACCCGGATCATCCGGTTCCGCCAATGGGCGCGATCGGCCGCGGCGGGGCGGATCAGGCGGCCCGCCGCGTACCAGCACCACAGGGCGAACGTGACGACGAACAGCGTCGCGAGGCGCAGTGGTACGAGGAGCCAGCAGAGCGTCTTCAAGGGCGGAGCGCGGGATCGTCACCGGCGCGCCCGGACGATACGCGAGCGGCGCGGCGACTCCCAGCACAGGCCACCACCTCGCACGGGATCGGGGATCGCCGGTCCCGCCCCCCCCCACCACTCCGAGTCCGGCTCGAACCGGGCTCGGGCTCAGCCCTCGAGGAACAGCCGGCGCACGCGCACGTCGAGCATCTCGAGGTCGAACATGACCAGGAAGTCGATCGTCCCGAAGTCGCGGTCCACGGCGGGCTCGCTGCAGACCATCGCGCCGTAGCGCAGGTACGTGCCGAAGAGTTGCGGCAGCTTGAACGCCGCGACGGCCTCGGGCGTGACGTCGACCGGCTCCATGCGGTAGCGCTCGCGGGCGGGCACGTAGAACTCGGTGTGCACCTTGCCGTGCGCCGCCAACCACGCGCGGGCGAGGCTGCCGTCGAGCGGATCGGTGCCGGTGAGCGAGCAGCAGCCGTACAGGTAGCGCTGGCCCGAGTCGACGGCGTAGCGCGCGAGCCCGCGGAAGAGTGCGAAGAGCGCGTGCCCGCGTCGGTGCTCGCGCGCGATGCAGGCGCGTCCGAGTTCGGTGCCCTGTTCGAGGATCGCGCGCGGCGCTCGGTCGAGGTCGTACTCCTGATCGCAGTACAGGCCGACGCCCTGAGCCGCCATCGACAGCGTGGCCAGGCGGTAGGTCCCGACCACGCGGGGAACCGACTCCGTTCCGCTGGCCAACTCCTCGATCGGCGTGCCGATGGACTCGACCGAGGCCGAGCCGGCACGCACGGCACCCGCTCGATGGATCAGGAGCAGATGGTCGCAGTGCGCGTCGAACGGATCGGCGTCGCGCCCGGTGGCCTCCGACTCGGCGAGCCCTTCGCCGAGCTCGCGGTTGAAGACCTCGAAGCGCAGCCGCTGCGCCGCCTCCAACTCGGCCGGTGTGCGCGCGAGACGCACCTCGTACTCGCGTTCGTCGAAGCAGAACTCGGGTTGACCGGGTCGCAGAACGCCACCAGCGCGGTGCGCGCTCGGCGGCGGGCCCATGGGAGCAGCGCCGCCAGCGGACCGGACGGACTCGGTGGCGTGATCGGTGGATCGCCCGAGGGGAGTCGGAGGATTCTGCATGGCGAGGAAGTGCGGCGCCGGAGGTCGACCGTTCCGAGGAGCGGCCAGCTTCCGTGCGAGCTTCGATCCTACGCGCGTCCGAGCTGGCGACAAGGGCACCCGCCGCGTGGGAACGAAATCTTCATCTCAGGCCCACCGTCCTTCCACGCGGGGTCCGATTCCTGGGTTCGGCGGGGTCGGACGCGACCGTTCGAGAACGTCCGCCCCACCGCCGACCCGCCCGATGGGCTCAGCGCGAGAGGAGCTGTTGGACGGCCGTCGTCAGCGTGCGGACGAACATCCCGTTCGCGCCGCGCGGAGTGCCGGGCTTGCCGCGGTCCTCCCAGGCGTAGACGTCCACGTGGGCCCACGGCGTCTCCTTGGTGAAGCGTCGCAGGAACAGGGCGGCCGTGATCGCACCACCGCGGTTGTCGCTGCCGGAGTTGTTCACGTCGGCCCAGGGCGAGTCGATCGTCCACTCGTAGCTGTCGACGAGCGGCATGCGCCAGACCGGCTCGTCGCAGGCCTCCGACGTCTCGAGCAGCGTGCGGACCAGCTCCTCGTCGTTCCCGAACAGGGCCGGGATCTCCGGGCCGAGCGCCACCCGCGCGGCTCCGGTCAAGGTGGCCACGTCGAGGATGCGCTTCGCGCCCTTCTCGCGTGCGTAGCACAGCCCGTCCGACAGGAGGAGCCGACCCTCGGCGTCGGTGTTGCCGATCTCGACGCGCTGACCGTCGGCGGCGGCGAAGACGTCGCCCGGGCGCATGGCTCCGGCTCCGATCGCGTTCTCGGCGGCCGGGATCACGGCGGTGAGCGAGCCGTCGAAGCCCAGTCGACCGAGGGCGTCGAGCGCGCCGATCACGGTCCCGGCGCCGCCCATGTCCTTGCGCATCAGCGCCATCGATCCGCCCGGCTTCAGGTTCAGCCCGCCGGTGTCGTAGACGACGCCCTTGCCGACCAGCGCGAGGTCGGGTTCGGCGCCGACGGGACCGCACTCGACGATCGCCACGGCGGGCGGACGATCCGCTGCACGTCCGGTGACGGCGGTCAACTTGAAACCCTCGCGCGCGACCTCGTCGCCCGTGAGGATGCGGCAGCGCATGCCGTGGCGTTCGGCCACCTCGCGCGCCGCACCGACGAGCTCTGCGGGGCCGAGCTGTTCGGCGGGCGTGTTGACGAGGTCACGCGCCAGCAGTTGCCCCTCCACGCGGGCGACGGCGCGCGCGACGATCTCGGAGGTCACGCTCTTGACGAGCACGTGGCACGTTCCGGGCACCGCAGGCTTGGAGCGTTCGGAGTGCGTGAACTTGTAGGCGCCCGTGGCCAGACCTTCGACGACGGCCACCGCGCCGGCCGATGCGTCGAAGCCCGCACCTTCGAGGTCGACCGCGAGCGTCCATTCGATCCGCGGGGGAACGGTCGCAGCGGCCGACGCCGCCGCCTCGCGCAGTGCCTTGCCCGTCGGCGACGCACCGAGCCCGACCAGGTGCAGGATGCGGTCGGCGATCGGCACCGGAAGGGACTCACCGGTCTTGGCGGCGAAGCGCACGCCGTCGGCGATCTCCGCCAGGCGCGGAATCTCGCCGAGATGCGGATCGCGTGCGCCTGCGACGAGTTGCTCGAACTGCTCGGGAGTGACGAGTTGGACGCAGACCGCTCCGGTCAGATGACGGGCCGGAGAGATGTCGAAGGGGATTCGTTCCATGTTCACGCGCTCAAGCCTTCGCAGAAGGCGTCCAGGGCCTCGCGGGCGCCGTTGAAGATGCAGTCGCCGTCCCCCAGGAGGACGGCTTGGACGTCGCGCCCACCCAGGACGCGGATGGATCCTTCGAGCGCGTCGCGATCGGCGATCTTGGGGTCCGGCAGGAGGCGCAGGCGACCGCTCTCGTGGCTGCGGACCGCGTCGCCGAAGATCCAGGTGCGTTGGGGCTTCAGGTAGAGCGCGGCTTCGCGCGGCCACTTGCCTCCGAGCAACCAGTGGATCTCCCAGCGTTCCGAGAAGCCCGGGCCCAGGTCGTCGGCGGTGGTGAACCAGTCGTCGACGGGAACACCCTCCAGGCGTTCGCGCTCGCAGTCGGGCGCCGCCAGTCGCGCACCGCACTCCCCCTTGAGCTCGACCGCTGCACGCAGGTGGTCGGCGTTGGTCACGATGATCGTCCGCGCCCCTCCGAGATCGCGCAGTTCGTTCAGCTCGCACGGCTCGAGAGGCATCGGGTCGATCAGGACGCCGCCGGCGGGATCGGCCACGAAGAAGCCGTTGAAGTCGATCTTGCGATCGGGCTGGTACCGGCTCCAGTAGTGGATCCCGCTGACGCGCGTGCTCTTCATGGGCCGCAGCATAGCGGCCCGTTCGGCCCGACCGACCGGGACTCGGCCCCTTCTCGCCCCCACCGGCGGCAAGTCCCACGGGCCCAGAACGCAACGAGGCGCAGCGGTCGAACCGCTGCGCCTCGTCGCTCGCCGACTCCGTGGTCGACCAGTCGTCGACCGATCGGGGCCTACTCGTCCTCGCCGCGCAGGACGTAGCTGTAGGCCAGCGTGCCTTCGGAGGTCGAGGCCCGCTCCATCGTCCGGCCGCCTTCGTCGAAGATCGTCTCGGTCGCGTTGATCTCTTCGCGTTCGATGTCCGCTTCGAGCGTGAAGGAGACCGCACAGCCGCGCGCCAGGTTCCACAACAGCTCGCCCTTGCCGTCGAAGCTGTTGGTGGTCACGGCTTCGAGGGTGACGATGGTCATGTCACCGCGCTGGGTCTCGCGCGTCACGTCCTCGATGGCGTCGGTCATGTCGTACTTGGACGACGCGTCGACGACGAACGTGATGCGTGCGACGCGCTCGCCCTCGTCACCGGTGATCTCGGCCAGGGTCGCCTTGAACTCGCCGCGGTACTCGGGCTCGACACCCAGAGCGGTCGGGTCCGTGCTGCCACCGCCAAAGCCCCGACGTCCGCCGCCGCGACGCTCGTCGGCGCCCTCGCGCTCCGGCATGGCCAGGTGGAGGTTGCCGCCCGGGCGCAGAATGGACTCGAGCACGTGGAGCGGGACGTCCCAGGACTCCTCGACCTCGACGGCCGCGCTGGGCAGGAGGTCGGCGAGGTCGAGATCGGCGACGAGTCCTTCGAGGAGCGCTTCGTCGAGGGTGCTGTCCTCCGGGATGCGCGCGGTGTAGGCCTCGGTCTCGGCGTCCCAGTCGAAGAGCACGTCCTCACCGACGAGACCGCTCTCGAGCTGCGGGCGTTCACCGTCGCCGCGGCCGCCGAATCCGCCGCCGCCACCACCGCCGCTCTCGGGACGCTCCGTGGTGCGCGCGATCGCGTCGTAGGTCCGGCGCAGGAGCGTCGGGCGCGTGCCGTCGGCCTTCTCGAACTCGTCGGAGACTTCCAGTCGCGTCGTGGTGGTGCTGGCGCCGCGGCCGAGCATCCGCTCGGTGTCCATCTCTTCACCGTCGACGACCATCGTCATGTCGGTGACCTCGAGCGTGGTGACGACTTCGAAGGCGCGGCCGCGGGTCTCACCCTCGGCGGCCTTGCGCGCGATGTCGCCGACGACGAGGGCGCCGCCGACGAGCGTGGTCGCGCCCAGGATCTTGAATGCCAGCAAAGTGGTTCCGTTCAGCATGGTCGGAGGCCCTCGTGGGGCGGTCGTGTCCGCGGGGAGGTGGGCTCCACCGGACGGGGTTCGGCGCGGCGGCTCGGGGGAGCCGGACGTACGGATCGCGCGCCGGGTCGCCCACAGTCTGCCGAGCCCGGGTCGGGGCCGTGCGCGCGATCGGACGAGGTGCGCCGACGGGAGGCGATCTGGCGCGAACGGCGGACTCCACGCCTCCCTTGGGCCCCGCGAAGCAGGCCACGAACGCGCGACGGGCTCCCCGAGCGCGTGGCGCGGGGAGCCCGTCGAGCGACGTCGGACCGGGCCGACGTCCTCCTCTCGGAAGAGGTCTACTCGATCGTGTAGCTGACTTCGATCGAACCTTCCTGGGTCAGCTCCTGGAACTGCTCCATGGTCTCGCCGCCGAAGTCGATCTCGACGTTGCTGGTGTTCACCTCGGTGACATCGGCCTCCATGGTGAACGAGATCAGGCGGCCCTTGGCGACGTGCCACATGAGCGTTCCGGTGCCCTCGGCGGTCCGTTCGACGACGACCTCGACCGGGTTGATCTCGAGTTCGCCCATCGGGGTGTCCTGGGTCATCGGCTCGAGCTCGCCGGAGAGGTCGAGCGTCATCTCGATCTCGATCGTGATCTCGATCTTCGCGACGCCTTCCTCGACGCTGACCAGCTTGCCCTTGAGCGTGCCCTCGTAGGTCGGCTCGACGCCGGCCTCCTCGATCTGCTCGGCCATCTCGTCGTACTCGTTCGCGTCCGCGTCGGACGGCTTGAGGTGCATCTCACCACCCGGCTCGACCATGAACTCGAAGAAGGCCGGATCGATGTCCCACTCGGCGCCGACCTCGATGTCGCCGTCGGGCAGCAGTTCGGCGAACTCGTAGTCGCCGAGCAGGTCCTCGAGCAGGTCCTCGTCGAGGGTGCTCTCCTCGGGGAGGCTCGCGACGTAGTCCTCTTCCTCGCCGTCCCAGGTGAAGATCACGTCCTCACCCTCGAGTTCGCTCGAGAGCTCCTTCGAGGAGTCCTCGGCACCCATGGCGGCGAGCATCCCGCCTTCCATGGCCGATTCGCCTCCGAGCGTGGTGTAGGTGCGCGTGAGTTTGGTCGCGCGGCCGTCCGCGACGGACGAGAACGTGTCGCTGACGACGACGCTGTACGAATCCGTCTGGCTGCCTTCGATGTCGCCGAGCTGATCGGCGGGGATCTCCTCGCCGTCGAACCTGATCACCATGTCGACGAGGGACATCTCGCGCGACGCCTCGATCGTTCGGACCCGCGTCTCGCCCTCGGCGGCGTTGCGCGTGAGCGATTCGGCGAGAGTCGGGGCGAAGAGGACGGAGGCGGCGGCGGCGCCGAGAAGAGAAGCTTTGACCAGCATCGAACGTATCGGTTCCAGTTGGGTGATCGAGCGGAAGAAGGCGCCCGCGAGCACCGACGCGATGGAGCGTGGTGCGGGACCGAAATCTCTCCGACGATGGGTGCGGAGGATCTCGATCGCGGTCGGGCGGTCGCCGTGGAGTCGTCGTGGAGACCACGACGATCGGGCCGAACAGGCTACGCCCGGGCGCTGCCCGGTGCCAACGCGGCCCCGGGGAACTCCCTTCGAGGGAGGTTCGCCCGCTCCTACGCCGCGCGGCGCCCGCTGTGGGCCCCCGCGACGGGCTTTTCGGTCGCTTCGGGAGCGGCGGGCTCTTCCGCCGTCGCGCGCTCGTCGACCCAGGTGCCGGACCAACGGGGCGCCCCCCCCAGGTAGGAGGCACGCCCGAGCATGTGGGCGGCCACCGGTGCGGTCACGAAGAAGAAGACCACCGTCGCGGTCGCGCGCGCCAGGACCTCGGTGTCGCCGAAGTGGGTGGCGCTGCCCATGACGATCAACATGACGCCCAGGGTGCCGGCCTTCGACGTGGCCGACATCCGCATGTACACGTCCTGGAAGCGCAGCAGACCGATGCCCGCCAGGAGCACGAGGACGGCTCCGACCACCATCAGCGTCACGGAGAGGATCTCGGAGGTCATCATGACTGGCGGCGGCTCTCCATGTAGCGGGCGAAGGCCACGGTCGCGAGGAAGGACACGAGCGCCAGGATCAGCGCCACGTCGAGGAGGACCGCGGATCCCGTCATCACGCCGGCGGCTCCGATCATCGCGACCAGGAGCGAGCCGACGAAGTCGAGGGCCACGACCCGGTCGGGAAGCCCGGGACCCGTGAAGACGCGGGCGAAGGCCAGCAGCAGCGCGGTCGCGAGCAACGGCATCACGACCCAGGCGGCGAAGTGTTCGATGCTCACGCGAAGACCCCCAGGACACGCCGTTCGAAGCCGTTCTTGATCTCGTCGCGCACGGCGTCCGGGTCGTCCACGTCGAGGCAGTGGACGTAGAGCGCACTGCGATCGCCCTCGACGTCGATGGTCAGGGTCCCCGGCGTGAGGGTGATGAGGTTCGCGAGCACGGTCACGCTGCGGTCGGTGTGACCGTCGAGCGGGACCCTGACGACGCCGGGTCGCAGCGCGTACTTGTTCCCCACGACGGCCCGCGCGACGCGCAGGTTGGCCACGCAGAGCTCCTTCGCGAAGTAGAGGCCGAGAGCGACGAGGCGCGGGATGCGCGCGATCGATCCGATCCCGCTGGCTGCGCGCTGTTCGGTCAGGAACAGCAGCACGAGGCCGACGCCGCAGCCGAACGCGAACTGGTCCCAGCCGAAGTGACCGGTGAACGCGAGCCAGGCGAGTCCCAGGACGATGGCCTTCGGGATCACGAGACACCTCCGAGCACGGCGGTCACGTACTGACTCGGGTCGAGCAACTGTTCGGCGGTCGCCAGCGCCATCTCGAAGATCGGTCCGGCGAGGAAGCCGATGGCAACGGTCACTACCGTCAGAGCGACGACCGGGAGCATGGCTCGACGCGCGCTCTTCTCGCGCACGTCGCGCTCCCGCCCGGTGAAGGCGAACTCGTTCGGCGGCGCGTCCTTCCAGAAGGCCAGCGCCCAGATCTTGGTCATCGAGTACAGCGTCAGCAGCGCCACGACGACCGCGATCCCGATCGCCCAGTACCACTCGCCCTCGAGCCCCGCGCGCAGGAGGACCAACTTGGCCCAGAAACCCGACAGCGGCGGAATGCCTGCCAACGAGAGCGCGGAGACGAGGAACAGCACCGACAGCACGGGGCGTTCGCGCCAGAGTCCACCGAGGCGCCGCAGGTCGCCGTGACCGCGCAGCTTCTCGATCACACCGGCCAGGAAGAACAGGTTCGTCTTCACGACGATGTTGTGCAGCAGGTAGAAGACCGCTCCGGCCAGGGCGATCTTGCTCATCAGCGCGAGACCGAGGATCAGGAAGCCGATCGAGCTGACGATCTGGAACGACAGGATGCGCCGGATCTCCATCTGGGCCACTGCGCCCAGGACGCCGGCGATCATCGTCGCGCAGGCCAGGACGGCGAGCACCGTGTGCGTGAACGCCAGGTGTCCGGTGAACATCATCGTGAACGTCCGCAGCAGCGCGTAGACCCCCACTTTCGACAGCAGTCCAGCGAACACGGCCGAGACCACGGGCGGCGGCGTGTGGTACGAGGCCGGCAGCCAGAAGAAGAAGGGGAACATCGCCGCCTTCAGACCGAACGCGACGAGGAACAACATCGCGAGCGTGTCCATCAGGCCCGTGTCCGGGTAGGCCGCGACCTGCTCGGCGATGTCGGCCATGTTCAGCGTCCCGACGGCGCGGTACAGGAGTCCGCCAGCCGTCAGGAAGATCGCGCTCGAGACCAGGTTGAGGATCAGGTACTTGAGCCCGCCCTCCAGCTGCGCGCGCGTGCCACCCAGGGTCAGCAGCACGAAGGACGCCATCAGCATCACTTCGAAGCAGACGTACAGGTTGAACAGGTCGCCCGTGAGGAACGAGCCGCAGACGCCCATCAGAAGGACGTTGAGCAGCGGGTAGAAGCTCGCCCGCTCGCGGCGTCGATCGAGCGAGAAGCCCGTGAAGACCGTGGTCGCCAGGCCCACGACGCCGGCGGCGGTCACCAGCAGCGCGCTCAGTCGGTCGGCGACGAGCGTGATCCCGTAGGGCGCGGCCCAGCCCCCGGCTTGAGCGACCGCGATCCCGTGCTCGTCGACGTGGAGCAGGATCACGACCCCCGTGATCAGGAGGCTCGCCATGCCGGCGAACGAGAGCGCCCGCTGGATGCGCAGCGCGCGCGCCGCGATGAGCGTGAGCGCCGCCGTCGCCAGCGGGATCAGGATGGGGAGTACGAGCAGAGTGTCCAAGTGAGTTTCCCGTCGAGTCAGGCGGCGCGTGTCCGGCGCCAGGGGAGGAAGCCGCGAACGGACCCACGACGCCGCGGGAGTTCGTGCAGCAGCGCGCCCTCCTCGGTGTCGGTGCTCGTCATGCGATCGAGGTCGTCGCTGCCGACGGCCTGGTAGGCGCGCCGAACGAGGACCAGGGCGAAGGCCTGGATGCCGAAACTGATGACGATCGCCGTCAGGACGAGCGCCTGGGGCAGCGGATCGGCATAGGCCCCGGTGAGCGCCGCCGCGCCGTGCGGCACGATGGGCAGTTGGACGCCGTCACCCACGCGCGTGACGTTGCCGGCGGTGAACAACAACAGGTTCGCGCCGTGCGTGAAGATGGACAGGCCGATGATGACCTTCATCAGGCTGCGTCGGAGCAGCATGAAGAAGCCGGCCGCGTACATGAAGCCGACGACGATGGCGAGCCAGGACTCCATGGTCACTCGTCCTCCAACAGGGTGAAGAAGACCTCGAGCGCGAAGCCGAGCACGACCATGAAGACCCCGACGTCGAAGGTGAACGGCGTACCGATCTTCCCGATCACCGGCAGGTAGGCCCATTTCGGCCAGATCCCCTGCAGGAACGCGTCGCCCCAGATCAGGCCGACGACGCCACTGCCGGCGGCCACGAGCAAGCCGAGCCCCATCAACCGCAGCGGTTGGACGCGCAGGATGCGGCGCGCTCGGCCGGGTCCGTCGGACAGCGCGACGAGCGAGAACGCCGCCGCTGCGACGAGACCGCCGACGAAGCCTCCGCCGGGCGCGTGGTGACCGCGCTGCAGCAGGAAGAGCGAGTACACGAGAAGCACCGGCAGCATCAGCCGCACGGCGGTCCCGAGAACGATCGAGGACTGGTTCACGAGGCCGAACGCTCCCGCACGTGGACGCGCATGAGTCCGAGGACGCCGAGTGCGGCGACCGCCAGAACGGTGATCTCCCCCATCGTGTCGATCCCGCGGAAGTCCACGAGGATGACGTTCACGACGTTGTGGCCCTTGCCGAGCGCGAGGCTGTTCTCGGCGAAGAACGGCGAGAGTCGCGACGCTCCGTCGACCGACGTGAGGCCCCAGACGAGGAGCGCGAAGAAGCCGCCGACCGTGATCGACAGGACGACGTCTCGCCACACCTGCAGGCGCGTGCTGAGCTGGCGCAGCGGAGGCAGGCGATAGAGGATGAAGAGGAACAACAGGACCGAGAGGGTCTCGATCGCGAGCTGCGTCTTGGCCAGGTCGGGCGCGCCGAAGAACAGGAAGGTCACGGACATGCCTGCGCCGACGATGCCCAGCGCGGCGATGGCCGCCAGGCGCGAACTCGTCGCCATGACGAAGACCGTGGCGAGCACCATCGCGAGGACGATCGCGGCTTCGTGCACGCGGATGTCGAAGCTCCCGCTCGGCGGCAGCGGCACGCCGTTCTTCAGCAGCGGATAACCGGCCAACACCATGGTCGAGGCCAGGACGATCGCCAGGTAGGTCCGCAGCGAACCGCTCTGCAACCGGCGCGTGACCGCGCGGGCGACCCACTCGATCGCGACCAGGCCGCGGTCGTAGAAGCGCTCCGGTCCGAACCACGCCAACACGCTCCAGAGGCGCAGCGCGCGCACGACTGGCCGGCGCTTCACGTAGAGCGCGAGGCCGACCGCGGCGAGCGCGGCCTTCAGGGCGTAGGCACCGGCCGTCGCGTGGACGTGGAGTTCGGGCGCGACGCCCGGGGCGATCGCGGCGGCGGCGGGCTCGAGCAGGTGGTGCGCGAGCGGCCCCCAGAAGAACCCCAGCACGAGGCCGAGTGACCCCAGCAGCAGCGGCGAGAACCACAGGTCGATCGGCGCTTCGTGCGGATGCTTCGGCAGATCCTCGCCGTCGCGGCGTCCGAAGAACGTGCGCCACACCAGGAGCGCGCCGACGGCGAACGTCATCAGGACGGTGAGCATGGCCGCCCACTCGACCGGACCCATGTGCAACGCGTGTTCGGCGTGTCCGACGAGGCTCTTGGCCGACGCACCGAGGAACGGCGGCAGTCCGGCCATCGACAGCACGGCGAGGCAGGCGGCGACACAGGTGATCGGCATGGCGCGCGACAGGCGACCGAGGCGATCGACGTCGCGCGTCCCGCACTCGTGGTCGACGATGCCGGCCACGTGGAAGAGCGCGCACTTGTACAGCGCGTGGACGATCAGATAGGCGGTGGCGGCGGCGGCGGCGTCGGCGGTGCCGATGCCCAGGAGCATGACCAACGTGCCCAACGCGCTGACCGACGTGTACGCGAGGATGCGCTTCATGTCGGTCTGGAAGAACGCGACGACGGCCGAGTAGACCATCGTCGCCGCGCCGAACGAGACCAGCAGCGCGAGCCACTCGTCGGTCCCACCCAGCGCGGGCGAGAGACGGGCCAGCAGATACACGCCGGCCTTGACCATCGTCGCCGAGTGCAGGTACGCGCTGACCGGCGTCGGGGCGGCCATCGCTCCGGGCAACCAGAAGTGGAAGGGCAACTGCGCCGACTTCGTGAAACAGCCACCCAGGACGAGGAGCAGGATCGGCAGGTAGAGCGACGATTCGCGCAGGACGTCGCCGCTCGCGACCAGCTCGGCGACCGAGTAGGTGCCGCCGACCGATCCGATCAGGATCACGCCGCACAGGAGGCACAGCCCGCCGGCACCGGTGATCAGGAGCGCCTGCAACGCGGCCGCGCGCGCCTTCGGGTTCGCGTGGTCGTAGCCCACCAACAGGTACGACGACACGCTCGTCAGCTCCCAGAAGACGAAGGCCGTCACCAGGTCGTCCGACAGCACGAGACCCAGCATCGCCGTCATGAAGACGAGCAGCGTCGCGTTCAGTCGCCCGAGCCGCGGGTCGTTGCCGATGTAGCCGCGCGCGTAGACCATCGTCAGCGCGCCGATCCCGGTCACGAGCAACGCGAAGACGAGACTCAACCCGTCCAACGCGAGGTCGGCGCTGACTCCGAGCGAAGGTGCCCAGGCCACCGGTTCGACCAGGCGCTCGCCCGCTGCGACGGCCGGGATGCGCGTGGCGAACCAGGCGCAGGCCGCGGCCGGGACCAACGCCAGGACACGCCCGCAGGAGCGCCCGGCGAGACGGGTGACGAGCGGCGCGAACAGTGCGGCGACGACGAGGCTGATGAGGATCCAGACCATGGCGGTACGGGTGGGTCTCCGCACACCCTCGGGGCGCAGCGGGACCGACCCGGTGCATCGGTCCGCCTCGGCTCGGGGCGCGAGGATCGACGCGCGCCCCTCCCGACGCCGGGAAGCCGGGCCCCGCCGTGGGCCCGCGCGAACCACCGGCGGGCGCCGCTTGCAAGGCCGCGCGGCGCGTGGTGTCCTCCCCTCTCCCGCCTCGTTCCGCCCCCCTGCTCGCCGTGACCACACGAATCCTCTGCGTCGGAGACCTCCACCTCGGCAAACGTCCCGGTCGCTCGCCCGCGGGCATCGATCCCGCCGAGCTGGGGCCCGCCGCCGCCTGGAAGCGCTGCGTCGAGATCGCCCTCGCGCAGAAGGTCGACGCGGTGCTGATGGCCGGTGACGTCGTCGAACGCATCGAGGACCGCTTCGCCGCCTTCGAGAGTCTGCGCGCGGGCGTCCAACGCCTGACCGAAGCGGGGATCCGCGTGCTCGGCGTGACGGGGAACCACGACGTGGAAGCGCTCCCGCGACTCGCCCAGCTCCTGCCGGACTACGGACTCCTCGGCCGCGGCGGCCTGTGGGAAGAGGTGTCGCTCGGTACCGCCGACCCGGTCAGCGTGGTGGGCTGGTCCTTCCCCGCGCGACACCACTCCGACTCGCCGCTCGCCGATCTGCCGCCGCGCACGGGTCGCGGACTGCGCCTCGGGCTGCTGCACTGCGACGTCGACCAACCGCACAGCGCCTACGCCCCGGTCACGAGCGCCGAACTCGCGTCCGCCGACGCCGACGCCTGGTTGCTCGGGCACATCCACACGCCGGGCGCCCTCGACGAGAGGACGCCGCGCGGCTACCTCGGGTCGGTCGTCGGACTCGACCCGACCGAGACCGGCCGCCACGGGCCCTGGATGATCAGCGTCGAGCGCGGCGCTCTGCAGTTCGAGCACCTACCGCTCGCGCCGCTGCGCTGGGAACGCGTCGTCGTCGACGTCGAGGGCGGCGATCTGTTGGGCGCGCTCGATCGCGCCGCCAGCCAGGTCGAGCGGATGCTCGCGAAGGAAGGAGCCAACCCACTGGCGGTCGGCGTGCGCGTCGTCGTCGGTGGGTCACCCGCCGATCCCGACGAGTTCGAACGCGATCTGCGCCGCCTGCGCGAAGAGCCCTTCGAGCGCAACGGCGACGGTTTCGTGGTCTTCGTCGACAAGGTGATCGACGCGACCCAGCCCGAGCTCGACGTCCTGAACCGCTCGCGTCGGGGCGACCACCCCGGTCTCGTCGCGAAACGACTCGTGGCACTCGAAGAAGGCGGTGACGAGGCGCGCGACGTGCTGCGGACGGCGCGCAAGGCGATCGGCGACGACATCGCACGCCTCGCGCAACGATTGGGACGCGAGAATCTCGGCATCGACGACGAGACCCTGACGCGCGCACTCGAGCGAGCCGGCGTCGAAGTGATGGCCAAGCTCGTGTCGCAGGTCGACGAGCGTCCGAAGGGCGCCGGCGCGACAGCGACCGTGGAAGCGACCGCCGCTGAGGGGGACGACCGATGAGATTCGCCAAGCTCGACGTCGAACGCGTCCCCGGTATCGATCGCCCGTTCGCACTCGACGACCTCGGCCGCGGCGCGATCCTGATCGTCGGTCCCAACGGCTGTGGCAAGAGCCGCACGGGCCTGACCCTGTCGGCGCTGCTGTTCCCCGAGAAGGCCGCCGAACTGGACGACGGTCGTGCGAGCGCTGTTCTCGAACACGGCGGCGAGCGCTTCCTGGCCGAGTTCGACGGTGGCGAGGTGCGCTGGCGGCGCGAGGACGGCGAACGCCTCCCCGATCCCGCCGAAGGCCGCGCCCACGCGTTCCACCTCCCCGCGCGCAGCCTGTGGCGCACCGAGGGACACGACGACTTCGGCCGCGAACTCGCGCGCCGCGTCGCCGGCGGCTTCGACCTCGAAGCGGTGCGCGAGCACTTCCACCTCGGCCCGCGCTCGGGTGCCGAACTCGGCAAGGCCGTCAACGCCGCGCGCTCGAAGGAGAAGCGCGCCCTGCGCGAACTCGACGCCCTGGCGCGCGAGGAGGAGAGCATCGTCGCGCTCGAGGCCCGTCGTCGCGACGCCGCCGCCGCCGCGCGCGAGGTCGAACTCCTGCGCGCCGCCGCGAGTGCCGCCGAGGCCGTGGCCGAGCTGCAACGGACCCAGGCGCGCCTCGAGGTCTTCCCGCCGGTGCTCGAGCACACGCGCGAGGACGGACTCGAGGACCTCGAACGCGCGGAGTCCGAATGGATCGCCGCCGACCGTTCGACGGCCGAGGCCCGCGCGCGCGCCGGTGCGGCCGACGAGGCCCTCGCGAACGCGACGAGCGGCCCCGACGAAGAGGCCCTGCGTGCCGCGCGCGAGTACCTGCAGACCGCTCGCCGCTGCGACGAGTCGGGACGCGCGCTGCGCGAGGACCTGGCCCGGGCGAACGCGCGCGCGACGCGAGCGCGTTCCGACGCCGGACTCTCCGAGCACGCTCCCCTGCCCGGCGCGGACACGCTGGGCGAGCTCGAGGTGCGCGCGCGCAGCGAACGGGCCGTGCGCGGCGAACTGGCCGAGGTCGAGCAACGCCTCGGCATCGTCGCGGGCGCGAACTCACTGGTCACGCGCACGTCGCACCTGATCGTCGGCGGCATCCTCATCGCCGCCGGTTCGGCCGCCGCGGTCCTCGTCGACCCGTGGTTCATCGCCGTCGCGGGCACGGGCCTCGGTTGGCTCGCGCGCACGCTGTTGACCGACGGTCGAGAGCGCCTGACCCTGCGCGTGAAGCGCGACGAGTTGCAGCGCCAGCTCGGCGAGCTCGAACTGCAGAGCGCGAGCCTGCGCGGCGCACTCGGCCTCGCGTCGGACGCCCCGGCCGCGACCTTGCTCGAATCGTTCGCCGCACGCCAGGAGCTGCGCACGGCGCTGACCGAGGTCGACGGTCTGCTCGCGCGCCGCGCCGAACTCGAGGCGCAGTCGCTCGAAGCACGCGAACACATCGGCGACGCGCTGCGCAGCGAGGTGCCGCCCGACGCCGCACGCGCCCTCGCGCAGTTGGAAGCGGAAGAACGCCGGTTCGAGTCCCGCCGCGACGTCCAGGCCCGCGCGACGAGCGCGCGCCAGGACGCCGAACGCGCCGAGGCCGAACTGGCCCGCGTCGCCGCTCGCCGCGCCGAGGCCTTCGCCCGTCTGCACCTCGCGCCGGGCGATCTGGCAGCGGCGGAAGCCCTGCTCGCGCGGCGCCAGGAGTACATCGAACTGAAGCGCCTGCGCGACGAGCAGGTCGGACGTCAGACCGAAGCCCTCGCGCGTCTCGACGAGTCGAAGCACCTCGCGCACGAGCCGTCCGAGGAGATCGAGCGCCGCCTGGCCAACGCGGAGAAGCGCGCCGCCGAGCAGGACGAACTCAGTGAGCAGATCGCCTCGATCCGCACGCGCGTGGAGGAAGCGCGCCGCAACGACCCCTGGCAGGAAGCCGCGGCCGAGCGCGAACGCCTCGAGGCCCAGGCCGAGGACCTGTTCGAGGAAGGCCTGATCAAGCTCTGCGCCCAGCACCTCGGCGACGAAGTGCGCCGCGAGCACCGCGAGACCAGTTCACCGCGCGTCATGCAGCGCGCCGACGAACTGCTCGGCCGCTTTACGCGCGGGCGCTACCGACTCGAGCTCGGCGACGGTTCGAAACTGGCCGCCATCGACGGCGAGTCCGGCCGCACGTTCGCGCTCGACCAACTCAGCGACGGCACGCGCGTCCAACTCCTGTTGGCCGTGCGCCTGGCCTTCGCCGAGACGATGGAAGCACCGGGCGAACGCCTGCCGTGGATCCTCGACGAAGCGTTCGGCGCGGCCGACGGCGAGCGTCTGCGCGAACTGGTCGGCACGGTGCTCGAGGTCGCGAGCGAGGGCCGCCAGGTCGTCTATCTGTCCGCGCACCCGTCCGAAGCCGTTCTGTGGGCGCAGATCGCCCAGGAGCTGTCGCTGCCCTCGCCACAGATCGTCGACCTGGCCCAGGTTCGCGGCCTCGCGCGCTCGGAAACGTCGGAGTTCGCCTCTTCGCTCCCCGAACGGCGCGTGCTGCCCGAGCCCGCGAACCTGTCCGACGCCGCTTGGGCGAAGGCCGTCGGGGCCGACGTCCCGCGCCGCTACGACGCACCGGAGCGCCTGCACCTCTACCACCTCCTGCGCGAGGATCGCGACGCCCTGCGCGCCCTGGCCGAGGACGGCATCGAGCGCCTCGGCGTGTTCGAGAACGCGCGCGCCGCGGCTTCGGTGGCGCTCGGCGACGAAGCGCTCGAGAAACGACTCGCCGCGCGGGTCGCCACGGCGCGTGCGACGATCGAAGCCTGGCACGTGGGTCGCGGGCGTCCGCTCGAACGCGCCGACGTGCGCGCCACGGGCGTCCCGGCCAAGTACGTCGACACGCTGTGCACGCTGTCGGAACAGTTCGGTCGCAGCGCGAGCGCGCTCCTCGCCGCGCTCGAGGACAAGAAGCAGCGCAAGGACCTGCTCGACGCGGTCATGCGCGACGCGACGCTCGAGAAGTTCGAGGCCGGTCTCGTCCAACGCGGCGTGATCGATCCCAGTGATCCGCTCGACCGCGACGCCGTTCTCGGACGCGCGTTGGCGGCCGCTTCCGAGCACCGCCGCGCGCTCGAGAAGGGCGAGGCCGCTCAGATCGCGGGCACGCTGGTCGACTACCTCGAGTCGTCGGTCGAGGAGTCGGAACTGCCCGCCCACGAGCTGCTCCCCTCCGAGGCCGCGTCCGAGGGCGACGCGCGTTCCTCGCGCGCGGCTTCCGCTTCCTGAGCGGGAGCCGCGGCCGCCTCGGCGAGTTGGGCGAGTCCCAGGTCGAGCTGTTCGCGGATGCTGGGGACCACGACGAAGCGGTCCCACAGGCGCTGCAGGAAGAGGTCGAGTTCCTGGCCCGATCGGCTCCACCGAAGTCGCGTGCCGCCATCCGGCGCCGGCTCCCATTCGATGCGGTCCCAGGCCTTGAAGCCTTCGCCGCCGATCAGGTCGTCGCCGACCGCACCCATGCGCGCTTCGACCACGATGCTGCCGGCCGGGTCGAACGCGGCGATCATCAGGAGGATCGCGTGCTGGCCGTCGAAGACCAGGGTCACGGAACCGTTCTCGCCCGCGGTACGCTCGCCGGGCTGGATCTCGAGTTCGTAGCCGGCGCCCTCCTGGAACGCCGGCGCCCACTCGGGCCAGCGCGCCAGATCGCCGGTCAGTTCGGCGAGCCGCGCGGGGTCGAGTTCGGCGCTGGTCACGAGTTCGCGTTCGACCTCGGTGTGGGAGTCCACGAGGGCTCCGGCGAGATTGAGCAGCAGGAACAGGCCCAGAACGGTGATCGCGACGATTCTCACGACGTCACTCTAGTGGTGTGATTCGCTCCGACGAGGCACGGTTTCTCCTCCTGTCGGCATCGTCCCGTTCGGGCGCGCTGCTGCGTCGGGCCTCCTTGGAGACTCACGGCGAAGTCGAGCCGTCGGCGCGCCCTCGATCGCATCTCGCACGGAACGCCGAAGTGCCTCGACGGAGCGAACCTCACCACGAATGGTGCGGCGCGGCGGGGCGCCATTCGTGCGACCTGCGACGCGGCCGCCGTCGGACACGAAGGGTCGGGCGGATAGGGTCTGCACATGGCCTCCACCGCTAAGCCCCTCGTGCTCGACCGCCCCATCCGCACCGGCTTCAAGCTGGGGCTGGGCTTCTTCATCGCTTGGTGCCTGATGGGCATCGTCCTGTGGCTGGGCAGCCTCGTCCTGGGCGGAGGCCTGCTGATCGCCGGCATCCTGGGACTCGCTGGCGGTTCGTCCGAGGTCGAGGCGCACGAGGCTCAGCCGGCCGAGACCGCGAACAACCCGTTCAGGTGAGCCGCGCCCGCTCGGCCCGCCGCAGCGGGAGGCCGAAGGCGAACGCGAGTGCAGCCAGCAGCGCCGCCGCCAGCACGCAGCGCACGACGCCCGCGGTCGGACCGCCGTCCCCCGCCCCCGCGCTCTGGTAGATCCAGCCGGACGCGACCGTGCCGACCAACCGACCGAGCGCGTTCGACGCGTAGTAGAAGCCCACGTCGAGAGCCACGCGTTCGCGCGTCGCGTAGCGCACGACCAGGAAGCTGTGCAGTGCGCTGTTGGCGGCGAAGACCAGCCCGAACAGCGACAGGCCGACGACGAGCACGGGGCCCGGTGCGACGCCCCGGTCCAGGAAGAGCGCCACGAGCACGAGCGGAACCACCAGCGCCAGTCCGGCCGCGATCAGCCGCCGCGCGTCCGGCTCGCGACCGATCCAGCGCGGCGCGAAGGCCTGCACGATGCCGTAGCCGATCGTCCAGGCCGCGAGGAAGCCGCTCACCTCCGCCAGGCTCCAGCCGAGCTCGACGCGCAGGAAGACCGGCACCGCCAGCACGAACCACACGTCGCGCGCGGCGAAGAGGAACAGCCGCGCCGCCGCCAGCCAGTTGAGGCGCGCGTCCTTCGACAGCAGCTCGCGCACGCGCGAGCCCGCGCGCTGGCCGGGTCGGGGCGGCAGGAATGCGAGCGCGACCGCGCCGGCGACCACGAGCGCGCTTCCGAGCGCGTAGCAGGTGTTTGCGAAACCGATGCTGCCGAGCAGGACGCCGCCGAGCAGGAAACCGACGCCCTTGAGCGCGTTCTTCGAGCCCGTCAGAAGACTGACGAGCCGCATCAACCGCGAGCCCTCGTGCTCGGGAACGACGAGCTTGACGTAGCTCTTCGCGCTGGTCTTGACGAGGTCCTTGGCCATGCCGCACGCGCCCTGACCCGCGACCAGCAGCGCGAGAGGCAGCGTGCTCGCGGCGCCGCCGAGCGCCAGCAGCGTCGCGGCCTGCAGCGCCATTCCGAGACCGAGCGGCAGCTTCAGTCCGTGGCGCGCGCCGAGCCACCCGCCCGCCAGGTTCGTGAGCACGCCGAGCGCTTCGTAGGCCGCGAACATCCCGGCGATCGCGAGCGGCGCGTAGCCGAGGTCGCTCAGGTGCAGGAGAACGAGGGTGCGCAGCGCGCCGTCGCTCAGCGTGAAGACCCAGTACGCCGCGGTGACGAGCGCATAGTCGCGCGAGCCGTGGGCGTTGCCGTGGACGGGCGCGCTGGGTGTCGTGCTCATGGGCGCGCTCGGGTCGAAGAACGGTCGCACGCCTCACCGACGCACGACCGCGCCGTCACTCCGCCCGCCCGAGCACCTGCCCGACGAGCTCGACCCACAGCGACGCACCGACCGGCAGCAGGTCGTCGTTGAAGTCGTAGTTCGGGTGGTGGACGTTGCACGAGGTCGGCGATCCGCCGGCACCCAGCCACAGGTAGCAGCCGGGGCGCTTCTCGAGCATGAACGCGAAGTCCTCGCCGCCCATCGACGGCGACGCGTCGCGCAGCACGTTCTCCGCGCCCATGACCGTCGCCAACGCGGTCGCGGCCTTGTCGGCCTGCACCGCGTGGTTCACGGTCGGCGGGTAGTTGCGGCGGAAGTCGGCGGTGGCACGGGCGCCGAAGGCACGAGCGGTGTTCTCGGCCACGCGCGCGATACCCGCTTCCATCGCGTCGCGCGTCTCGGGGCGCAACGTGCGGCACGTGCCACGCAGGACGGCGCGCGCCGGAATGACGTTGTAGGCGCTGCCCGCTTCGACCTTGGTCACCGAGATCACGGCCGAGTCGAGCGGATCGGTCGAGCGGCTGACCAGCGTCTGCAGCGCCGTGATCACGTGCGCCGCGACGACGATCGGATCGACCCCCTTGTGCGGCATCGCGGCGTGCGCGCCGACGCCGTCGATCTCGATGTCGAAGAAGTCGCTCGCGGCCATGATTGGCCCGGCCTGGGCAGCGGCCTTCCCGTACGGCAGCTCGGGCCAGTTGTGCAGACCGTAGACCTCGTCGCACGGAAAGCGCTCGAACAGGCCCTCCTCGACCATCGCCTTGCCGCCCGCGAGTCCTTCCTCGGCGGGCTGGAAGATGAAGTTCACGGTGCCCTTGAAGTCGGGCTTGGCGGCCAGCGCGCGCGCCGCACCGAGCAGCATCGTCGTGTGTCCGTCGTGGCCGCAGCCGTGGAACTTGCCCGGGATCGTCGAGCGGTGCGGGACGTCGCCCTCCTCCTCCATCGGCAGCGCGTCCATGTCGGCGCGGATCCCGATCGAGCCGCCGGGTTGGCGCCCGTGCAGCACGCCGACGACGCCGGTGACGCCGAGCCCGCGGTGCACTTCGATGCCCCAGGACGCCAGGCGCTCCGCCACGAGCCCGCTGGTGCGGACCTCTTCGTAGCCGATCTCCGGGTGCGCGTGGAAGTCGCGCCGCCAGGCCACCAGGTCGTCGTTGAAGGCTTCGATCTCGGGCAGGGTCTTCATGGGCGGAGAAGGTAGCAGACGTCCGGTGCGGTGGATTGTCGGTACGGCGTCAGGCACGAAACTGCCACTTGACGCCTTCGACCCTGGGATTCGCGGCGTCGAAGGCGGCAGGTGGCAGTTTCGTGCCTGACGCCGTACCGACAATCTAGAGCCGCAACCCCATGTGGTGCACGTCGATCGAGCGGCCGGCGACGCGCAGGCCGTCGGGCTCGAGGCCCCAGCTCGAGAAGCCGATCCGCTCGTACAGCCTGTGGGCGGCCGCGGCGGTGACGGACACGTCGAGCGCGACCCAGTCGATGCCGGGCATGGCGCGCGCCGCGTCGACGAGAGCTCGCATCAGCGCCTCGCCCAGGCCACTGCCGCGGGCGGCCGGCATGACGTAGGTCCCCCACACCACCGCCTTGTGCTCCATCTTCGCGTGGTGCGGGACGAACAGGCCGGCCGCACCGACGAGCTCGTCGCCTCGGAACGCGCCCAACACCGGCGCCGGGGCAGCGGGGTCGAGCAGTTCACGCACGGCGTCCGTGTTCGTGAAGCGATCGGTCGCGGGCGAGGCGGCGAAGGCGTCGGGCACGTCGGCGAGGGACGCGCTGCGCAGGGTGGCGAAGGCCTCTGCGTCCGAGGGAACGAGACGGCGGATCATGGCTTCGGGCATCGGGAGTGGAGTGGTCGCAAGTGGCGCGGCCGACTTCGCGCCGCACGGTCGAGCCGTCAGCGCGGCACCGGTGGATTCTGCGTCGCCATGCGATGGAACCGCGCGGCGCTGCCGGTCAACGCGCCCGCGGGAAGCGCCCATTGGAACGTGCGACGGATCGCGAGGTCGAGCCCGGGAACCGGCCGCAGGCGTCCGCTCTCCAGCCAGCCCCGCAGCGCCCAACGCGACAGGAACGCGACGCCCATGCCGGCCGCCGCGGCTCCGGCGATCGCGCTGCTGGTTCCGATCACCGGATCGGTGGCGCGCGGTCGCCGCCGGACGCCGGCCTTCTGCAGCGCGCGTGCGACGACCGCGCGGGTTCCGGAGCCCGACTCGCGCCACAGGATCGGCGCCTCGGTCAGGGCCGCGAGTGTCGACACGTCGAACGGTGCATCGGGTGCGACGACCGGCACGAGTTCGTCGTCGAGCCACGACTCGAGCCGCACGCCGGCCGCGCGCGCCGTGCCTTCGACCAGTCCGAGCGGTACGCGGCCCTCGCGCACGGCGTCGACGACTTCCTCGGTGTTGCCCACGTCGAGCGCGACCGGGATGTCACGGTACAGCGCTCGGAAGCGAGCCAGCACGGACGGCAGCACGTGGGCGGCTACGGTCGTGCTGGCCGCGATGTGCAGCGCGCCGAGCGCCGTGTCGTGCGCGGCCACGTCGTCGAGCGCGCGCTCGAGGAGGCGTTCGAGCTCGCGCGCCCGCTCGGCCAACATCTCGCCCGCCGGGGTCGGCGTGACGCCGCGCACCGAGCGCACCAGGAGCGGCGCGCGGACGCCGTCCTCGAGGCGACGGATCCGAGCGGTCACCGCCGGCTGGGACAGATCCAGGTCGCGCGCGGCGCCGGAGATGCTGCCCGCGCGCACGACGGCGAGGAACGTCGTCAAGAGGTCGGGGTCGAGCGGGGCGGCGATGGACACGGTTCGATGAAGGGCACGGTTCGGCGGTGGGTACGGTGCGGCGAAGAACATGCTTCGGCGCAGTCCGGGGCACAGGCAGGGTATCGACCGAACTGATGGCCCATCGCCACATTCATCAGACTCGTTGAGGTCGATCGGGCGATGATCCTCCTGTGCGAACCACCGCTCGGATCACCGCCCAGCCCTCTGCCGACAGCATCGTTCGGGCCACCGCCAGAGCCTCGTCGACGCCCGTGCGCGACGCGGCCTCGCCGTCTCCGGACCTCACCGCGCACCGCTCCCCCGCCCCCCGCGGCCTCGGCGCCCTGCGCCCGGTCCTCCTCGGCGCCGCGGTGGCCGCCCTCCTGATCTGGCCGGTGCCGGGCTTCGCCGCCCTGCTCGCGGGCCTGGTCGGCGCGGCCCTTCTGGGCAGCCCGTCGTGGAGCGCGCGCGGGAGCCAGACCCTGCTCAAGGTCTGCGTCGTGGCACTCGGCGCGGGGCTCGACCTCGGCGTCGTGCTGCGCGCCGGCGCCGACGGTTTCAGCACCGCCGCGCTGACCCTCGGCGTCGCGCTGGCCGTGGGCGCGCTGCTGGCGAAGGTCCTGCGCGTCGACCGCGAGACCGCCATCCTCGTCACGCTCGGAACCGCCATCTGCGGCGGTAGCGCGATCGCCGCGGCAGCTCCGGTGCTGCGCGCGCGCCCCGGCTCGATCGGCGTGGCGATCGGCATCGTGTTCCTGCTGAACGCGGTCGCCTTGATCGTCTTCCCCGCCCTCGGCGCCGCGTTCGGCCTGAGCGCGGAGAGCTACGGCCTGTGGTGCGCGCTCGCGATCCACGACACGAGCAGCGTGGTCGGCGCAGCGGCCAGCGGCGGACCCGAAGCGCTCGAGATCGCCACCGTCACCAAGCTCGCGCGCGCGCTCTGGATCCTGCCGGTGTGCGCCGTCCTCAGCATCGCGATCGCTCGCCGCGAACCGGGGACGAAGGGCGGACGCCTGCCGCGCGTGCCCCTGTTCATCGTGCTGTTCGTCGGCGCCGCCGCGCTCGTCTCGCTCGTGCCCGCTCTGGCCCCGGCCGGACAGGTCGTCGCGGGCGCCGGGCGCCACGGACTGACCGTCGCCCTCTTCGCGATCGGCCTCTCGATCACGCCCGCCGCGCTGCGTTCGATGAACTGGCGCCAGTTGGCGCTGGGACTCGGGCTGTGGATCGTGCTGGGCGCGGTGGCGCTGGCGCTGGTCGCCTGACGCACGACGCCGCTCGCACGTCGGTGCGCAGGCTCAGCCCGCGGCGTCCGCGTCACCGTCGAGCGCGGCTTCCGGTTCGGCCTCGGCCGCCAGCAGCCCCTCGACGTCGGCGAAGCGCACGTAGTAGCGCAGCATCAACTCGGGGCTGCGCTTGCCGACCTTCGAGATCCGCACCTCGTAGGCCCGTCCGGGCGCGCAGTTCATCGAAGCGCCGCGGAAGATGACCTGGCCGGCGTAGATCGACAGGTGGTCGAGGCGCATCGGCGCGCCGCGCACCAGGTCCTCGTCGAGCGCGAACAGCTCGACCACGAGATCGTTCGGCTGCAGACCGTCGAGCACGCCGCGGCGGAAGCGCACGCTCCAGGCGGCGCCGTCGACGATGTGGTCCGTCGAGTACACGCCCGGCGCCGGGTAGGCCACGTACTCCCACTTGGTCTGTCCGCGGCTCTCGTCGAACGACCACATGGCCGAGAAGCGTCCGTCGATGCCGAAGCCGGTCTTCAGCATGGCCGGATTGAGGCACCAACGGCGGTGGCCGACGCGATCGATGTTCGACGGGTCCGAGTCGTCCATGTAGCTGTCGATCGAACCCGGAAGCGTCGAGCCCAGCGCGAGGTTCGACTTCGACGTGCCCTCGTAGGCCACCTTGTACTCGTCCTCGGGCAGCCCAGGATTCTTCGGCGTGTGGTCGAGTCGCCCGAGCACCGTCAACATCCGTGCGGCCGCGGAGCAGTGCCAGTTGAACCTGTCGTCGAGCCGCATGTCGGCCCACTCGAGGCCGGAGAGTGCGCGGTACTCCATCAGGCGCCTCAAGGCCGCGACGCGCTCGGTCGCGAGCTCGGCGTCGATCTCGCCCTCCTCGTCGCTCTGGAAGACGGGTTCGATCTCGAGCGCACGCACCGCGCGCAGGTCGTCGGCCACCGCGTCGATCGAGCGCGGGAACGGGTTCACGAAACCGTCCAGCTCGACCAACTCGCCGTCCTTCCACTCCTGCTCGCTGACCACCTCGCCCGCGCGCCGATACTCGAAGTCGCCGTCCGCGAGTCCGTCGTCGTACTTGCCGGTGACCCGCCGCTCGCCCTCTTCGTCGAACTCGGAGTAGCGCCCGTTGAGCAGGCCCTTCTTGTACGAGCAGTCGATGAAGCGCTCGCCGTTCGGATGGAAGGACTCGTAGCGGCCGTTGAGTTCGCCCTTGGCGTACTTCGCGCGAACGACGAGCTGTCCGTCGATGCGGTACTCGAGGAACGTGCCGTGGCGCCGCCCTTCGTCGTCGACCTCGTACACGCGACGCGGCGCGCCACCGGGCCAGGTCTCGACGACCTCTTCGCGAGCGACCGCCGCCAGATCGTTCCCCCACTCGGGGACGCTGCTGTTCGCGCGGAGGACGTCGACGGTCGGAAGGGCGAGCGGAACTCCGGCGCCGGCAAGGGCGACGAAGAGGGCGAGGAAGGTGGGTCGGATGGGCATGGACCTGGTTGGATCGCGGCCGGCGGCGGACGACTGAATAGCCGAGCGAACGGGCCCGCGTACGGAACGACCGGCGAAAAGGCGCGAGAGGGGCGGATCCTGGGCGCGAACCCCCTCGTCCGACGTTCGAAGGCCGCGCGCGGGCCCCGAACCGGGGGTGCTCCGAAGCGCCCGTCCGGGTCGGTGCGGGTCCCAGGTCGCGCCGAACCGTCCCGCAGCGCGCCTCGTCCCGGACCCAGGGGTCGGGCGCGGCTCCCATCACCGCGTTCGACCCCGTTCCGGTCGGGCGGTGCGCGATCAGGAGGGCCGCGACGCGAACCGTTGCGCAACGGCGCGCGCGACCCGGCGTCCGTCGATCGCCGCCGAGACGATGCCGCCGGCGTAGCCCGCTCCTTCGCCGGCCGGGAACAGACCGACCACGTCCGGACTCATCAATGTCTCGTCGTCGCGCGGGATGCGCACGGGCGACGAGGTGCGCGATTCGACGCCGACCAGTTGCCCGATCTCCGACACGAAGCCGGGCATGCGGTGGTCGAAGCCGATCAGGCCGTAGCGCAGTCGAAGGGCCATGCCGCGCGGCAGAACCTCGCGCAGATCGGTGGGCTGGAGTCCAGGCACGTAGCTCGTCGGCAGCGTGTCGCTCGAAGCCACGCCGTCCACGAACTGGTCCACGCGCTGGGCGGGCGCGCGACCGTGTCCACCACCGACGACGGCAGCGCGGCGCTCGAGTGCCTCCTGTAGCCGCACGCCGTAGAGCGGATCGTCCGCGGGTTCGTCGGGCGCGGGCGGCAGCTCGGGCAGTCGTTCGCGCCAGCCCCAGCGTTCGGCGCGCGCACCGCACCAGTCCTCGGGCTCGATCGCGACGACGAGGCCCGAGTTCGCGTGGGGCGAGTCGCGTCGCGACAGACTCATGCCGTTGACGACGAGCCGATCGTCGGCCGTGCTGGCCGGAACGATCCACCCGCCCGGGCACATGCAGAAGCTGTAGACGCCGCGGCCGTCGGCCTGTTGGACGAGTTCGTAGAACGCCGCCGGCAGCTCGCAGGTCTCCGCGAGACCGCCGTACTGGTGGCGATCGAGCCAGGGCTGCGGATGCTCGCCGCGCACGCCCATCGCGAAGCCCTTGGGCACGAGTCGCGCGCCGGCTTCGACGGCCATGGCCAGTGCGTCGGGGGCGCTGTGGCCGGTGGCGAGCACGACGGCGTCGCACTCGAGGCGTTCTGTCCCGTCGTTCGAGTCCTCCGCGGTCGAAACCGTGTGGACCGCGCGCACGGAACGCGCGCCGCGTTCGCCGTCCGTGCACTCGATCCGCGTCGCACGCGTCTGGTAGCGCACGTCCACACCGCCGCTCACGAGCGTCTCGCGCAGGGCCTTCACGACCTCGGGCAGCTTGTTCGAACCGATGTGCGGGCGCCACTGGTAGGCGATGTCCGCACGCGCGCCGTGGGCCACGAGCAACTGGAGGATCGCGCGCACCTCGCGCTTGTCGCCGCTGCGCGTGTAGAGCTTGCCGTCCGAGTAGGTGCCCGCTCCGCCCTCGCCGAAGCAGTAGTTGCTGTTCGGGTCGATGCCCTGTCCGCGGTTGGCGCGCGCGAGCGGGCGGCGGCGCTGTTGCACGTCGCCGCCGCGGTCGAGCAGCGTCACGGCGAAGCCCGCGGCCGCCAGTTCCAGCGCCCCGAACATGCCCGCTGGTCCAGCGCCGACCACCACGACGCGCGCGGCGCCCTGTGCCGGTCGCTCGAGCGCGGGCGGAACCGGCGCGGCGGGCACGTCCCGTTCTTCACCGACGAGCCAGACGCGCGTGGCCAGCTGCCACCGGCGTTGGCGCGGCCGCGCGTCGAAGCTCAGCTTGAGCGGCTGGACGTGCGCGATCCGGTCGGGGCGCACGTCGATCCGGGCACAGACCGCGTCGAGCACCGCCGCGCGGTCGAGCACGGGGTCCGCGAACGCGCCGGGCGCGAGGTGGATCTGGACGTCCTGGGGGGGCACGGTGGTTCGGAACGAGAGCGGGAAGCGCGCGAACGCTACTCGTTCGCCGCGGCGTCCGCTCGTGCCTGGGCCGCAGCGCGCAGGACGGCCGGATCGGGCGGCGGGAAGGCGGGTAGAGACTCGTCTGCCAAGTCCTCCGCCAGGCGCACGTTCGAGATCAGATAATCCTCCCACTCGACCCGCATGTCGAGCGGGCCCTGGACCACGTACTCGGTTCCGGGGACCAGTTCGATCAACTGCACGTGCGGCCCTTCGGGGAGCGCGTCGACGACGACGGCCGCTGGATCGAGACCGGGCTCGGGGATCTTGATGAGCGTGATCGGCTCGGTGCCGGAGTCCTGTTGGATCATCCTCCACATGTGATCCTTGCAGTGCGGGCAGGAGTCGCGATAGAGCACCCAGGTCCCGGGCATCATGAATTCGACGGGTTCGGGCAGGTACTGGGCCAGGTCGATCTCGATCGCCGAGGTCCCCTCCCACTGCTCGACCTCGAAGATGAAGAACGCGGCGCGCGTGTCGCCGTCGGGCGTGGCGACCGGGCGTCCGCGGTCGTAGACCCAGGGCGCGGCGATGCCGGCCAGGGCGACCAAGGCCACGGCGGGCAGCGGAGCGCTCCACAGCCGCGCGGACCACGGCCGCATGGCCAGGATCGCTGCGAGCAGGAAGCCGTCGATCCCGATCATCACCTCGGGCGCAATCGTGACCTTCGAACCGAAGCAGCCGCAGCTCGCCTCGTCGGACAGTGCGAGCGGCACCAGGATCGCGATGAACACGAGGTACTGCAGCGCCAGGAGCACCCAGCCGATGCGCGGCCGCAGCAGAGCGACGACGACCACGAACAGCTCGATGCCGATCGCGAGCTTGTAGAGCAGGCCGATCTCGATCGGCCCCCCGTGCAGGAGAGCCGGCAGGTCGTTCGGGCTGCCGGCGAGCCACTTGTAGCTGGCGCCGACGGCGAGCCACACCGCGGCGAGGAGCACGGCCACGGCGGCGAGCGGACGACGGGCGGCGGTCGAGGATTCGGTCACGGTCGGTGGTCGGGGGCGCGGGGGTGCGGCGCGTCGAACGCGCTCGAGGGCGTCCCACCTTAGCCTCGGCGCGCCCCGCGGTCCCCCGCTCGCTCGCGTCGGTCGAGGGTGGCTCCGTACGTTCGGACCATGGAGGGAGGATCGGGTCGGGGTGGGCGCGGCCGTTCGGGGGATCGGCGCGCGCGGGTGGAGCACGGACGGCGAGGGGGTGGGCGTTCGACCCGTCCGCTCGTGGCCAGCGCCGTGTGTCTGGCGTCGATCGTCGGGCTGGTGCTGATCGAGCGCGACGGCTCGGGCGGCGCGGCCGAGCACCTGGGCGACGGCGCCGTGCAGCGCGCAGGACGCGGGCTCTTCGCCACGCTGGGTCCGCTGGCCGTGGATGACGCGACGCACGAGGACTCGGCGCCGTCCGACGCGCCCGCGGACGAGGTCGTCGCGCCCGTCGAAGCGGAGTCGGCCGCCGACCTGGTCGGCGCTGGCGAACCGCTCGACCGAGCTGCGCAGACACGCGCCTGGTACCTCGAGAACATCGAGGGGTGGATCGACGACCTGCGCGACGACCACAGGCGCGAGAACGCCTCCCGGGCCCGCAACTACCTGCGCGCGGACGTGCCCGAGATCGTCCCGGCCCTGCTCACCGCACTGCGCTCCGACGACAAGCAACAGCGGCACTACGCGGCGCACCTGTTGATCGAACGCGGCCACGAGCCGACGGCCGACCTGATCGAGGTGCTCGTGGACGACCTGCGCCATGATGCCCTGTACGAGCGCAACGCACAGGACGCCGTGACGTGGCTCGACGACCACCTCGACGTCGCCAGGCATCGACTCGGCGTGGCGCTCCTGTCCGACGACGTGCAGCAGCGCTTCACCGCCGCCTACCTGCTGGCCCGCGGCGGCTTCCACGAGACGCGCGCCGCCGCCTGCGAGATCTTGATCGAGCACCTGGGCGACAACGACATGCCGCGCGACGCCGAGCTCGCACGCGAGGCGTTGACCCAGCTCAGCTACCTCGTTCTGCCGCAGGTCCTCGTCGCCCATCGGAACGCCACCGATCGCCAGGCGCTCGACTACTTGGACCGCATCCAGCGGGACATCCTGCGCCGCGCGGCCGATCCCGCATCGAGCCGCCCCGAGCACCTGGGGACGAACAGCTACCTGCCCTACCGCTGGATCGGCTGGTCGTTCGACTGAGTCGGCTCGGCGTCGACGGCCGCCCACATGTCGTCGGCCGCGCGCTCGGCCCGGCCGTCCTCCGCGAGCTTCTCGAGACCGGCCAGGAGCGAGCGCAGCGCGAGTCGCCTCAGTCCGGGCGGCGCGTCGTCGTAGAC
The DNA here is from genome assembly GCA_007750655.1 of Rohdeia mirabilis. Lineage (GTDB taxonomy): Bacteria > Planctomycetota > UBA1135 > UBA1135 > Rohdeia > Rohdeia mirabilis. The sequence goes on along the minus strand of CP036290.1, from coordinate 701,991 downwards.
CAGATCGACCAGATCGTCCAGCGCGACCGGGCCCGCCGCCGCGAGCTGGCGCGCCAGTTTGCTCTCGCGCGCCGAACGGTGGCGCAGGTAGGCCGCGAGCACCGCGTTCCCGTCGGGCGCCGCGGGACCGTGCGACGGGAGCAGCACTCCCAGATCCAACGCGTTCATGCGTTCGAGGCTCGCCAGGTAGGTCCGCAGGTGCCCCTCGGGTGGATCGATCACGATGGTGGACAGGGTCGAGACCAGGTCGCCGGCGACGATCGCGCGTGCGTGCGACTCCACGAAGCACAGGTGCCCGCGATCGTGTCCGGGCGTGTGGTGCACGGCGAGGTTCCAGCCCTTCGAACCGTCGGGCGCGGTGCCGAGGTCGAGCACCTCGCCGCCGTCGAGCTCGACGGGCGTGCGCGCGGGCACGGGCAGCCGCGCGAGCGTCAGCGGATGCGCTTGCACCGGCAGACCGAAGCGGCGCGCGACGGCGTCGACCGCGCCGGTGTGATCGGGGTGGTGGTGGGTCACGAGCACGCCGACGAGACGCTCACCGTGCGCTTCCTCGAGGTAGTCGACGAGCCGCGCGGTCTCGCCCGGATCGGTGCACGCGGGATCGACGACGTAGGCGCGTTCGTGGCCGACGACGTAGCAGTTCGTCGTGGTCGCGGGCGGGATCGTCGCGGTCCGCACCGGCGCCATCGCGATGCCGGGCGTCGGCGAGACCACGTGCAGCGCGCCGCGATCGACCGCGAAGCTGTAGGCGTGCGCGGCGTCGCGCGCGGCGCCCCAGCCACCTTCCGCGCGTTCGAGAGCCTCGAGCAGTGCGACGACCGGCGGCACGAGCAGGACGCCGCCGCGCCGCCAACTCGCGAGCAGATCGGCGGGCTCGAACCAGGCGCCCTCGACCAACTCGCCGTCGACCACCACGGGCTCCTCCCCCGCCGGCAGTTCGAGCTCGAAGTACAGGGCGCGATAGCGGCGCGGCGCGAACCGCGGCGTCGTGGCCCAGGTGATCGAACGCAGGGCGTCGAGGCACTCGGGGGCGGCGTCGACCTGGAGGCGGAAGCGCTGACCCGCGACCCGTTCGCGTTCGCCGCCGGCCAGGAGTTCGGCGCGCAGTCCGTCGCGCTCGGCGCCCATCGACCGCGCGAGAGACTCGGGCAGCACGCCGACCTCCTCCTCGAGCTCGCGCAGGGCGCAGACGCGCAGCGAACGCTCCCACCGAGGATCCGGGGGCCCGGGGCCGTCGGCCAACGGATCGAGCTTGCCACCCGCCAGCGCCCAGTAACCCGGGAAGAACGCCAGCTTCGGATTGCGGCGCACCAGGTACCAACCGCGCGGCCCGGTGAGCAGCACGGCGGCCGACCACTGGAACTCGTCGTCCGCGCCCTGGGCGGTCGGCAGTGCCGCGAGATTCATCGGCGCGGGAGGGGCTGGAACGGCGATCGGAGCATGTTGTCGACGATGGTGGCACACTGCGGGCCGTGGACGAATCGGTGCACACTCGATTGCTGCGCTTCCTCGACCAGGCGCGCGTGGCCTACCGGACGGTCGAACACCCGCCGGCCGGCCGCAGCGTGGATGCGGCGGCCGCGCGCGGCGAGTCGCTCGAGATCGGCGGCAAGGCGCTCGTGGTCAAGATCGACGACGTGTTCGCGCTGTGTGTGCTGCGCGCCCACCAGCGGCTCGACTCGGGCGCCCTGCGGCGCGCGCTGAAGGCCAGCCGGACGCGCTTCGCCTCGCGCGCCGAACTGCTCGAACTAACGGGCCTCGAGCCCGGGACGGTGCCGCCGTTCGGACCGCCGGTGCTCGGCCTGCCCCTGCTGCTGGACCGGGGCGTGCTCGACAACGAACGGATCGCCTTCAACGCGGGCTCGCTCGAGCACTCGATCGTGATGGACGTCGCCGACTACGTGCGCTGTGCGCGCCCGCGCCTCGTCGACCTGGCGCGCGACCCGGTCCCGGGCGACGCGCCCACGACGCCCGAGACCGGCGCGCGTCGCGACTGACGCGCGCCGGTCTCGGGCCGGGGCGAGAACTCGCGCTCAGGCGTCGACGAACTCGACCTCGAGCCGCTGGCCGGGCAGGACCTCGACCTCGCGCACCTGGAGCACGACGGGTTCCACGTCGCCGCGCGTGCCCTTCTTCAGCTCGAGCTTCCAGTCACCGGGCTCGAGGGCGTCGAGCGATCCACCGTTGCCGCGCCACAGGTACGCCTGTTGCACGGCCGAGCCGTCGGCCTTGGTGGCGGTGATCTGGTAGAAGCCGGTGTTCGCGCCCTTGACCGAGAGGCCGATCGATCCGGCGGGCTCGACGACGATCCGCATGCCGGTGCGCAGCTCGTCGGGAGCGAGCACGAAGACCTCGGTCTCGGCGCGCAGGGCGTTCGGATGGGTGACGACCAGTTTGATGGGCGCACCGCTCTGCAGGCCGCGCAGCTTGAAGGCACCGGTCGCGTTGGTGCGTCGACCCGGGGCCGATCCCACCGCCTCCAGCTGCACGACGCTCGGATCGTCGAAGTTGCCCCAGCTGCCCCAGGGGTCCTCGGTGCGTTCGCCGTCCTGGGCGACGGCCACGACCTCGGCTCCGAGGATCGGGTCGCCCGACGTGTCCACGACCACTCCCTCGATACCACAGATCGACAGCGCGACGTCGACGCCGACCTCGGCTCGATCGAGCGTCACACTCTTCGTCTCCTCCATCGCGCGCTCGTCGTGTGCGACGCGCACGACGTACTCGCCGTACTCGAGGTCGTCGACCGTGAAGCGACCGTCGGCGCCCGTGGTGGTGGAACTTCCACTCACCATGCGCCCACCCCGGCGTCCACTGCGCTGCCAACGCTGCTCGTCGTTGCCGTCGGCGCGACCGATGGACACGTTCGCGTTCGCGAGCGGCTGCCCACCCTCGGTGACGCGCCCGACCACGCGACCGCGGGCCGGGCCGAGGAGCACCACGTCGGCGCGCGTACCGGGACCGACCATCGCCGTCTGCCAAGCCGTCTCGGCCTCACCGTTGCGCGGTTCGATGCGGAACTGGTGTTCTCCGGGGACCAGTCCCTTGAAGCGCGCTCGGCCGCGATCGGACGCCTTGAGCCGGGTGCGCACCTCGTCGTCGCCGGGGGCCTTGTGCTCGATGCGCACGCCGCCCAACTCGTTGTTGTTGACGTCGAGCGCGATCGCCGTGATCTGGCCCTCCTCCGACAGCAGCACCTCGAGGTCCAGGTCCTCGGCGCCGAGCACCACGCGCTGGACGAAGTCCGCGTAGCGCGTGCGGCTGATGACCAGTTCGGCGGGTTCGGAACCGAAGCCGTCGAGGCTGGCGCGTCCGTCCGATCCGGTCTTCGTCTTCTTCTGAGGAGCGGCGAGCATCTCCATCCCGCGCCAGCTCGTGCTCTCCTCGCCCTCGTCCTCGTTCAGTTTGGTCAGACGCACGATCGCCGAGTTGATCGGGTCGCCGTCGCTCGCGTCCTTGACGACGACGTTGATGCGTCCGGTGGGCATCAGCGCGATCTCGCCGAGGTCGATGTCGACCCCGTCGCGGATCTTGATGTCCGCTCGCGTGAAGGCCTCGTAGCCGGGTGCGTCGATCTCGAGGCGCCACTCGCCATCGCTCCAGAACACCGCGTCGCTCTCGTACAGATCGGTGAAGGCGCCCCGCCCGTCGCGGTGTTCGGTGCGCACCTCGCCGTTGGGGGTGGTCATCGTGCGCACGTTGGCCTGTTGGCCGAAGCGCGCGGTGAAGAGCTCGATCGGCGTCGTGTCGGTGGCATCCACGACCTGGAAGCGCAGCTCGGCGCCCGGCTTGTACTGGAGCTCGACCTCGACGTCGAGCGGCTTGATCGTGACCGTCTCGGACCGCGTCCAGGTCATGCCGGCGAAGGCCATGAGACCGGAGTCGGCCGGCGCGATCTTGACCTCGTACTCGACTTCGCGGTCGAGGCCGCGAATCTCGAAGCGGCCCTCGCTGTCGAGTTCACCGCGCGGGCGCTCGAGCGCGCGTCCGCCGAAGAACGGACGACCTTCGGTGGGCGTGGCTTCGACCTTGAACTCGGGGTAGCGATCGGGATCGAGCCCCTTCACCGAGCCGGCGATCGATCCACCGGGCGGAATCTCGAACCACAGGCCGTGCAGCACACGGCCGGTGTCCAACGTCTCGCCCCTGAACGTCCGCTGCGGCCGTTCGAACGCGCGCACCTCGACCGCCCACTTCCCGACCTTCACGCGCGGCAGCTCGAAGCGGCCCTCCGCGTCGCTCACGGCGTCCGGTTCGGGGTTCGTCAGCATGCGCATGCCGAAGTCGGGCCGGTCCGGATCGACGACGTAGAGCTCGGCGCCCTCGAGGGCCGAACCGCCGAGGTCGACGACGGTGCCGTGCAGGATCACGCCCGCCGCCACGGTCAGGTCCGGGATCGGCGACGTGAAGTCGGTCGGCAAGTCCATGCCGAAGGCCTCGAGCTTCGCGTAGCCGTCGGCTCCCACGTCGAACTCGACGCCCTTGCCCGGCAACCCGATCAGCTCGAAGTAGCCGAGCCCGTCCGTGGTCGTCTCCTGGCGCGTGAGCGCGTCCTCGACGAGCAGACCGATCAGCCCCTGGTCGCGCAGCGGCACGCGCATCTCCACCTCCGCGTTGGGTACGCCGCGCCCGCGCTGGTCCACGACGCGCCCCTTCATGACCGGCCCGGTCGGGATCTCGAGCTCACCCTTCGCGCGCGTCGGACTCGCGTCCACGGCCCGTCGTGCGGCGGCGCGCTCGGCCTCTTCGGCCACCTCGATGTCGGGCGCACGGTCGTTGGACGCGAGATCGACGTCGCCCAGCACGCTGAGTCCGCCGTTCTCCGACCGAGCCTCCGTGTCGGTCACGCCCACACGAGCCGTGCCGTCGGGCAGGAGGATCAGGGCGAGGGCGCCGGCGAGGAGGAGGATGAGACCGACGAGCAGGATGCGCGCGTTCATGGATCGACGTTGGGGAGGCGTGGGCGGACGGGGCGGCGGGCGGCACGTGCCCGCGCGGTCGCTCGACGGGGGGCGAGGACGTCGCGAGTTCCGGGGCGGACCTCGGACGAAGGCCGCGGTCGAGGCGGGAGTCGTGGGGAGCGACGAGCGGGGCGCGAGCGCGCACACCGGAGCACGGATCGCGGCGGGCGGATCCGTGCGGGATGGGGCCGCGCTGTACGAGACCCGCTGCCGGTGATTCTCAGTCTAGGGTGCGGACCGGGACGGCACGCGGGCCCGCGAGCGCTTCGGCCCCCGGGCGCGCCCGGATGCGGGCGCGGATGCTCGTGCGCCCCCTCCGCCACCGTGCGAGGCCGTGCGAGGCCGTGCGACGCGAACCGAGCGGGGTGCCGGCCGACGGGCGGGGCCACCGGTTCGGCCGCTCGCCGCCGCTCGCCGCGCTCACTTCAGCCGCAGCGACACCGCCTTCTCGGCCTGGCCGTCGACGCTCACCCGACGCGATCTGGACCGGCCGTCGGGGTGCGTCACCGCGACGGTGTAGGCCCCGGGGGCGAGCGGTCCGACCCGGCGTTCGGTCGAGCTCGCCGCGCGTCCGAGGTCCGCGAGCATCTCCGACATCGACAGGAGTCCGGCGAACTCGTGCCCGCCGTCGTCGGTGACGCTGACGCGGACGTCGTGGACCGGCCCGTCCTCGGCCGCGATCCGCACGACGAGCACGGTCCCCTGCTCGAGCGTCAGGACCGGTTCGCCCGTCGACTCCGCGTCGATCGCGAACGGCTGGGACTCGAGACTGACGCGTTCGCCCTTGCGCGCCGAGACGCGGTAGGTCCCGGCCGCGAGTCCGTCGTAGCCGAAGCGCCCCGCGGCGTCGGAGGTGACGTACGAGATCCGGTCGACGAGCGCGCCGTCCTCGCCGCGCGCGAAGACGCTCGCCCCCGCGACCGGTGCTCCCGAGCCGTCGATCACGCGGCCGGTCAGCTTCACGGCGGGCTCGAGCACGAAGTCGACGGGCCCGAACCGCTCGCCGTCGCTCACGTGCACGCCGGCTCGCGTCGCGCGCCCGTGGACGCTCCCGCCACCCAGCATGCCGGCGAACGCCGCCCCACCCGCCGCGACCGAGTACGAGTCGGGCCGCAGGTAGCGGGCTTCGTAGCGCCCGTCCGCGTCGGTCAGCGTCTCGACGTGGTTGCCGCCGAGCGAGTTGCCGAGCAGGGTCGCACCGTCGGGCGTGACGGTCACGCGCACGCCGGACAGCGGCTCGCCAGCGGCGCTCGTGACGCGACCGGCGATCGAGGCCCCGGGCAGTTCGAGGACGACGTCGTGCTCGGTCGCGCCGACGGGCACGTTCTCGACGAACTCGATGCTGTTCTGGCCGCCGCCCTCCATCCCGCTCTGGACGGTCAGATGCAATGGCCCGGCTTCGTCGAGACGCACTTCGAAAGCGCCGTCCGCATCGGTGACGATCATCTTGAGGCGGCTCAACGTGTCGCCGTCACCCGCTTCCGACAGCGCGCTGATCATCGCGCCCTCCACCGGTTCACCGGCGTACAGCACGCGCCCGCGCAGGTCGACGGGGTTGGCCGGCGGTGCTCCGAGGACGACGTGCACGGTCTCGTCCTCGACGATGTCGACGGTCGCCATCTTCAACTGGGCGAACAGCTCCGCTGCGCCACCGTCGTCGTCGTCGAGCGAGGAGTCGTCGTCCATGTAGTTGGGCGTCGCGATCACCTGCCACTTCCCGGGCTCGAGGCTCTCGAGCTCGAACGCGCCGTCGTCGTCGGTGGTGACGATGCGCTGGAACGCGTAGTCGGGCATGTCCTGGACCGAGACCATGCGACCCTTCGAAGGCTGGCCGTCCTCGCCGAAGACCTGTCCGGTCAAGGTCCCGCCGCGGCGCAGAGCGATCACGACGTCCTGGGTCGTGACACCGGCGACCGCATCGACCGGAGTCGGCGCGCTGGCGGCGTACCCGTCGAGATCGGCCACCAGGTTCAGGCTGCCGGGGCTCAGCTGCTCGAGCAGGAAGCGGCCGTCGACGTCGGTGAAGACCTCGGCCACGCCGCCCGACTGCATGGCTTCGATCCGGCGCGCCAGGTCGAGGCGCACGGAGACGCCCGCACCCGCGACCGGTGTCCCCGCTGGGTCGACGACGATGCCCGCCACTCCCGCCGCCAGCGCGAGCTCGAAGACCGGCACGTCCGCTCCTTCGGCCTGGGGCACGTCGATCTCGCGGCGCGCCGAGGTGGACCGGCCTTCGGCACCGACCTCGATCTCCCATGCTCCCGGTTCGAGGTCGAACAGCGCGAAGTAGCCGTCGTCCGCGCTCTCGAACGACTTCTCGCGACGCTCGGCACCGATGCCGAACATCGCGCCGCTGCCCGCCAACGTCGCTCGCACCGAGAAGTCCGCGAGCGGCTCGCCGTCGTCCGCCGCGACGACTCGGCCGCGCAGCGCTTCGAGGCGCTCGAGGACGAGGACCACGGGTTCGGGGCCGGGCTCGACGTTCTTCGCCCGCGCGCGCCAGACGTCACCGCGCGGCGCGTCGCGCTCGGGAGCCGCGTCGGTGTCGTCCACGGGCGCCGGGGTGCTGGTGTCGGCCCGAGCGGTCAACGCGAAGACGCTGTCGCTGAGGCCCTCGAGCGTGAACCGACCGTCCGCGTCCGTGGTCGCGTTCGATCCGCGCGTGCGTTCGATGTCGGCGCCCGTCATGCCTCCACCACCCAGTCGCGACAGGTCCGCGCCGGCGACGACGCTCGCACCAGCGGCCGGCGATCCGTCGGGGAACTCCACGCGACCGCTGATCGACGCACCGCGCGTCAGGACGACGACGACGCCGTCGTGCACCGCTCCGTCCACGAACTCGAAGTCGAAGCGCTCGCGCGTCTCCAGGCGTCGTTCGGCGCTCGCGATCAGGTCGACGACGCCCGCGGCCACGTTCCGCAGCTCGAACGAGCCGTCCGCTCTCGTCGTCGCCTGGGCCAACGTGCCGACCGCGTTCGAGAGCGCGCCGCGATACCGAGCTTGCACCTGGGCGCCGCCGATCCCAGCACCCGCTTCGTCGACGACGCGGCCACGAACGAGCGCCCCTCGCCCGAGCACGGCCTCGAGCACGCGGTGTTCGCCCGGTTCGAGCCGCAGCCCGAGCTCGAGGTCGACCGCGTAGCCCTCCGGGCGCACCAACAGCCCGTACGCGCCCACGGCCGGTACCGCGCGGAACTCGAACGCGCCACCGTCGCGCGTCTCGGTCTCGCGCGTCGTTCCGAACGTCGCGATGGCCGACATGTCGAAACCGGAGAGGACGTCGGGGCCGAACTCGACGCCGAGGCCCGCCGCGATCCGTTCGCCGGCGGCGGCCGCTTCGAGCGGCGGCACGACCGCACCCGTGACCCAGGCTCCCAACTCGCCGGTCAGGACGACGAGCTTCCGAGCCGGCAACGCGACGCTCGTGGTGGCGAGCGAATAGACGTAGCGACCCGTCACCGCCAGGTGCACGGCTCGGGTCCCCGCGGGAACGTCGAGCCGGAACGACCCGTCCGACTCGACCAGCGTCGTGCCCAGCAGGGTCGACGCGTCCCCGTCGCTCGCATCCGGGTCCGCGCCGCTGGTCGCGAGATCGAACGCCCGTCGCGCTGTGGCGTCCCCGCCGACCAACGCGCGCAGCGTGTGCTGACGGTCGACCGCGAAGACGACCAGGCGCTCGTCGCTCGGCGTGCCCGGCGGCGCCTCGACCCGACCCTCCACGAGCACGGCCACCGCGCCCGCGACGTTCGCCTCGAGCTCGTCGACCGACGCGCCCACGTCCGCCCGCTCGTCGTCGCCGGTGGACTCGGCGGTGCTCGCCAGGTCCACGTCCGCGAGCTCGTCCTGCTCCCCTTCGACGCGGTCGACGGAGCCGATCCGGTCCGGCGCCCCGTCGTCGCCCGTCAGCATCCAGACGAGCCCCGCCACGGCCGCGAGGGCGACGACGAGCACGAGGAGGAGGGTCGGGTTCGAGCGCGAGCGGGGGTTCTGGCTGTTCATGACGATCGGCCTACTGTCCGAAGGTGGGTCCATTCGATGCCTTCGCGGTCACGACCCAGGCTACTCACCACGGCCGACCGGACCGCATCCGTCCTCGCGGCCCGCGTCGGACGACCGCGAACGACTCGCGCGGGACGACCGCCCGCGCACGCACCGACCTGCGCAGCTCCCCTGCTACCGTTCTCCCATGTCCCGTCCCAACGTCTACGTCCTCTACACCGGCGGCACGATCGGCATGCGGCCCTCGGCTTCCGGCTACGCGCCCGAGGGCGGGTACCTGGCCGAGCTGATGGGCGAGATGCCCGAGCTGAGCGGCCCGGAGATGCCCGACTTCGTGCTGGAGGAGTGCGATCCGCTGCTCGACTCGGCCAACATGCGCCCGGCCGACTGGTTGCGGATCGCGGGGCACATCGAGCGCAACTACGACGCGTTCGACGGCTTCGTGGTGCTGCACGGGACGGACACGATGGCCTACACCGCCTCGGCGCTGCCGTTCATGTTGCAAGGGCTGTCGAAGCCCGTGATCCTGACCGGTTCACAGATCCCGATGGGTCGCGCGCGCTCCGACGGCCGCGACAACCTGATGACGAGTCTGGCGATCGCGGCGCGCGGCGACGTGCCCGAGGTCTGCGTGTACTTCGCCGAGAAGCTCATGCGCGGGTGCCGCACCGTCAAGGTCAACGCCGACGGCCTCGACGCGTTCGACTCGCCCAACTACCCACCGATCGGTCTGGCCGGGATCGAGATCAAGATCCGCCACGAGTACGTGCGCGCGGCGGGCGACGAACTCGAGCCGTTGCGCGTGCAGCCGCTGGAAGGCCCGATCGTGGGCGCGTTGCGTCTGTTCCCCGGCATTTCGGCGCAGATGCTGTCGAACGTGCTGCGCGCGCCCTTGCAAGGACTGGTGCTGGAGACCTACGGGATCGGCAACGGGCCGGCGAACGACGAAGCGTTCCTCGACGTGCTGCGCAGCGCGACCTCGGGTCCCGATCCGATCGTCGTGGTGGCGACGAGTCAGTGCGTGCGCGGCACCGTCGACCTCACCAGCTACGCGACCGGTGCGGCGCTGCGCGAAGCGGGTGTGCGTTCCGGTCACGACATGACGACCGAAGCGGCGCTGGCGAAGCTCTACTACCTGATTCGGATAGGTCTGTCGCCCGCGGAGATCGCCGAGCAGGTCGAGTACAACCTCGTGGGAGAGCTGACGGAGGCCGAGGTTCCGCAGCTGTAGCGTCGCGACCTCAGATCAGGTGCGGCATCAGCGCGCTGGCGATCGACAGCACCAACAGGAAGCCGCACATGTCGGTGACCGTCGTCAGGATCGGTCCCGACGCCAGGGCGGGGTCCTTGCCGAAGCGCTTGAGCACGAGCGGCACCGCGCCGCCCACGGAGACGGCGATCACGGTGTTGATCGAGAGCGCGGCGCCGACCACCAGGCCCAGCCACGCGTTGCCCTTCCAGATCCAGGCCACCGCACCGATCAACAGACCCAGCGCGGCGCCGTTGATGAGTCCGACCTGCACCTCCTTGCGCCAGACCCACAGGACGTCCTTGGGCTTGATCGCTCCGAGCGCCAGTTCGCGCATCGAGACCGCGACGGCCTGATTGCCCGAACAGCCGCTCATGTCGGAGATGATCGGGAGGAACACCGCCAGTGCGATCACGGCCTCGAGCGTGTCCTGGTGCGCAGCGATGATGCTCGCGGCCAGGATGTTGAGCAGGATGTTGACGCTCAACCACGCCAATCGGCTGCGCGAACGATCGACGAGCCGCATCGAACGCAGCTCCTCGTCGATGATGCCCTGGGAACGGCGGTGATCACGCTCGGAACGCTCGCCGGAGGCTTCCTGCACGTCCGCGCGCTGGACCACGCCGCGCAGCACCCCGACGTCGTCGACGACCGGGACACCGAGGTAGGCGCGCGCGTCGAAGACGTCGAGCAGTTCGTCGAGACTCGCTCCGGTCTGCACCGCGAGCGGTGAGCGGATCATGAAGTCCTCGAGCGTGCGCCACGACGGCGACAGCAGGAGGTCGCGCAGGCGCAACACGCCGGTCAAGCGCCCGTCGCCGTCCGTGACGTAGATGTACTGGATCGAATCGTCCTCGACCTGGTCGGCGCGGCGCCGCAGGTCCGACACGACCGAGCCGGCGTCCGTGGACTGGCGGAACGACACGATGTCCGTGTTCATCAGGCCGCCGGCGGAGTCGGGCGAGAAGCCCGCGATCTCCTCGGCCAATCGCGCCACGTCGGCGGGCAACTCGGCCAGGACTGCCACGGCGTCCTCCGGATCCAGCGCGGCGATGAGGTCGGCCTGTTCGTCCGACGGCATCTGCTCGAGCACGCCCGCCGCCACGGAGGGCTCGGCGGCCTCGAGCAACTCACCGCACTGGGCGTCGACGAGCTGGTCCATGAGCTCGGCCGACGCCTCGGGGCCGAGGACGTCGAGCAGGCGCCCGCGCCGGTCGCGGTCGAGGCGCTCGATCGTGCGCGACAGGTCGCTGGGGTCGCTGGCCTCGAGGAACTCCGCCAGGCCCAGTCTGTCGGACGCGTCGACGAGTTCGGCGGCGCGTTTCCACGGCTCGTCGCGCTCCACCTCGGCTTCCGCGTCGAACGCGGGCGGCGGACCTTCGGCCACGACGGTGACGTCGGGCTCCTCCTTCTGGGCCGGTCGCTGCTCGGGATCGAAGTCCACGCCGCGATCCTACGCGGCGCCGTGGTTCGCACCAGCGACGACTCGCGGTTGCCGGCACGCCGTCGAGAACGGAGCGGGCCGGCCGACCGGAGCACACCTCCGATCGGTCGGCCCTTCTCGTCGAGGACGAGAGTCCGTTCCGGTGCGGGCCCTCCCGCGGATCACATGCGCTGCATGTGCAGCACGAGGAAGACCGGCGTGGCGCCGACGCCCCCCAGGACCGTGAAGCGACCAGGCTCGAGCTGAGCGCTGGTCCTGAAGCGCTTCATGTCGAACCCACCAGTCGATCGTTGTTGGTTGAACTCGAAGTTCATCTGCTCGAGGCCGAGCACTCCCGACTCGCGGTCGAACGTCGTCGGCTGCAGCCCGAGCATGAACTGCGAGCCGTCCGCGAGCGTGTCCGTGACCTGGCGTTCCGCCATCGCGTCGCCCTGAAGGACCCCGAACGAGAGGGTCTGGAAGCCCTCGACCGGCAGGATCGCACCGAGATCGCGAACCAGGTCGGCCGGCAGCCCCTGGTCGAGGTCGGCGGACTCGATCCCCTCGGACTCCATCGTCTCCGCGTCGACGCCGCGAACCAGGTAGTAGGTCATGCGCACCTGGGGTTCGGGCTGGTCGATCTGCTCGAGCACGCGGCGGATCTCAGCGATCATCGGCACCGTCTCGCGCACGATCACCGAGCCGGTCTCGTACTCGATCGTGACGCTGGTCGGCGCGTCGGGGACGCTGCCGAAGCCCTGGGTGCGCGCGCCGAAGTTCATGAAGGGGCGCAGGGCCACTTCGGCCACGCCGGGCGAGGCGAACCGCAGTCGGTACTGGAAGGTCGTGACCCGCGTCGCATCGTTGGAGCCGTCCCCGCGCGCGGTCGTATCGCCGTCGTCGAGGTCGCGCAGCAGACCGAGCACGCGTTCCATCAGGTCGGCCTCGGCGGCGACCAGGATCGTCGAGCCGAGTGTCTCGAAGGTGACGGCTTGGAACATGCCGCTGCCCTGGACGTCGCCGACCACGCCGGCCGAGAAGATCAGCCGCTGGGCGAGCGACGACAGGCGGCCCGCATCCATGTTCTGCGGCTGGAAGTAGGCCACGGACACTTCGTCGACGGCCTCCTGGTCCTGGGTCAGGCGGTTCTTCGCCTCCTGGGGGGCGATGGACACCGGCTCCATGGCGGGTGCGTTGAAGAAGCAGAGGGCCCCGAGCAGGGTCGTCGGCAGGGCGAAAGTCAGGTTCGTCATCGGTTCTCTTGGTTCTCGCGCCGGGGCGCGGGGTCTGTGGAAGGACTCTCGTTCGGTTCGACCCACACCAGTTGGACGCTGCCGCGACTCAGCGTGAGTCGCCCTCCAGCGTCGATCTCGGTGCGAGTCCTGTCGTCGTCGGGAAACACGTCGAGCACGCGGTCGTCGCGCTCGGCGGCGGTGTGCACGGAGTCGTCGCCCGGCCCGGCTTCGGCGAGGCGCGGCCCGTCGGGCACCGCGGGCGCCACGTCCGTCGCCCGCGGACCGCTCAGCAGGATCGACAGACCGGCGAGCAGAGCGGCGGCGACGGCCAGGAGCGCCGCCGTGCGCACGACGCGGCGCCGACGCAGCACGAACGGCACTTCGACGGGAGGCGCTTCGAGCTGGTCCCAGGTCGCGCGCAGCCAGTCGACGGCCGCTCCGGAACGTTCGTCGCGCGGCGCGTCGCTGTGGTCGGGTTCGGGCGTCTCGAGCTCGGCCCACAGGGCGCGCAGGTCGTCGATGGGATCGCGTCGGTCAGCCACGTTCGCCTCCCGAGTCGGTGGATCGCCCCGCCAGTCGCGGTTCGAGCAGCTCGCGCAGCCGGCGGCGTGCCAGGGTCGTCAGCGACCGCACCGTGCTCTCCCCCACCTCCATCGCCAGGGCCACCTCGGCCGTGGTGAACTGCTCGAGCTCGCGCAGCACGAAGGCCTCGCGCTCGCGCTCGGGAAGCCGCTGCAGCACGTCACGCACGATCTGTTGGAGCTCGGCCTGGGACGCGATCTCGCTCGGATCGGGCAGCGGCAGCTCGGGACGTTCGCTCGCGCCCGCCTCCTCGGCCCGGCGGCGCGCGTCGATCCGACGGCGCCGATCGCGGCACAGGTTCACGACCACCTTCGTCCGCCAGGCGGCGTAGGGCACCGCGGGGTCGCGGCGGTCGAGTCGGTCGGCGAGTTTCAGCATGGCGTCCTGAGCGAGGTCGTCCGCCTCCGCGGGGTCGGCCACCAGGCCCAGGCACGTGCGCCAGACCCGCGGATGCTCCGCGCGGTACCAGCGCTCGATCGCTCGCGGCTCGCGGGCCGCGAGGGCCTCGAGGAGTTCCGGATCGACTCCGGCCCTCTCGGACCGGTCCGACGCTGGTCCGTGGGGATCAACCATCGCTCACGAGGCTGACGCGCTCGGGCCGCGCAACGCTGAGGAGAAAGGCCGAAATTCCAGGGCCCGCCCCACCCGGACCGAGCCCCCGCGATCGCCCCAGGCCTCCGTGCGAACGTCGCGGCGTCGCGGGTGGAGCCGAATCGACCCGAGGGGCGACGGCGGGCTATCCTCGAAGAGACCCATGACCATCGACCCCGAGACAGGAATCGCGCCCGAGTTCGGCGGCCACAGTGCCGTCGACGCCTGTCTCGTCGAGCTGAAGAAGGGCGACACGAGCGCTCTCGAGCGGCTCCTCGAGCACGTCTATCCCGAGCTGCGGCAGCTCGCGGGCGCGATCTTCTCGGACCAGCGCCGGGGGCACACCCTCCAGCCCACGGCGCTCGTCCACGAGGCCTGGTTGAAGCTCGCCGGCAACCTGCGCTCCATCGAGGACCGCCGCCACTTCTTCGTCGTGGCGGGCATGGCGATGCGCCAGATCGTCGCCGACCACGCTCGCGGCAAGCTGGCACAGAAGCGCGGAGGCGGAAACAGTCGCGTGACGCTCGACGTTTCGCTCGCCCGGCGCGAGGGGGAAGCGGTCGACATGGTCGCGCTCGACGACTGCCTGGAGCGGCTGACGACGCTCAACGAACGCCACGGCCGAGTGGCCGAGCTGCGCCTCTTCAGCGGCCTGTCGATCGACGAGACGGCCGAGGAGTTGGGGGTGTCGCCGCGCTCGGTCGACTCGGACTGGGCGATGGCGAAGGCCTGGCTGCGCAGTCAGTTGGCCTGACGCGGCGAGCGCTCAGCGCCCGCGCACCGCTCCGGCGGCCTTCGGTCGGGCGTCGAAGAGTCGGATCGACGTGTCGTCCCCCATCACCACCAGCTGGCCGCCGTCGTGGCTCCACGCGAGATTGCGAACGCCGGTGTCGAACGTGAAGGTGGCGGCGAGCCGACCGCTGCGCGCGTCCCACAGCCGCAGCGACCGGTCACCGCTCCCCGTGGCCAGGCGCGCGCCGTCGGGCGAGTAGGCCACGCAGCGCACGCGGTTCGTGTGCCCCGCGAGGACGTGGACCTCGCTCCAATCCTCGATCGCCAGGACTCGCACCGTCCCGTTGTCCAACGCGAAGGCCGCGTGCCGACCGTCGGGGGACACGTCCACGTCGAGCGGATCCACGTTCCCGAGGCTCGGTCCGGGCTCGATCCGGTCGCCGTCGTCGAGGTGGACGATGGAGGTCGATCCGGTCGCGCCGTTCGTCGACGCGACGAGGAGTTGCGCACCACCGCGGATCCAGTCCACGTCGCGAACGATCCCGGCCTCCAGGGGCAACTTGCGTTCGACCGGCTCGGCGCCGACCTCGTCCGGCACCTCGACGAGACGCAGGTGGATCGCGCCGCCGAGGGCGATCACCTCCGGTCGCCAGGGATTCCACGCGATGTGCGCGCCGTAGGCCGTGGCGGCGCCGACCCAACGGCGAGCGTGCTCGCGGTCGTGTTCCCAGTCGTACACGACGAGATGCTCGCCCGAGTACCAGGCGAGGTAGCGGCCGTCGTCGCGCCACTCCACGAACGACCCCGAATGGATCTCGCGCGCCGGCGAGACGCGGCCGCCCACGATGGCCCGCAGCTCGGTCCCGAGGCCCGTGTCCACGGCGATCCAGTCGTCGTCCGGCCCGAAGGCGATCGCCGCTTCGGAAGTCCAGGCGCCCTCGCGACCCGGCACGAACCACTGCGCGGGGGTCGATGTGGACTCCCACAACCGCACGGTGCCGTCGAGCGACGCGCTCGCGAGCACGCCGTCCGACGGGCGCCAGTCGATGGCGTCGACGCTTGCCGCGTGCCCCCTCTTCAGCTCGAGGCGCCGACCTGTCGCGGTGTCGAAGACCTGGACCGAACGGTCCGCGCTACTGGTCGCGAGCCGCGAACCGTCCGCGCTCCACATCACGTCGACGACGCGCTGATCGTGGCCTTCGAGAAGCTGCAGGAGCTTCCAGTCCGCGTCGTCCGGTTCACCGGTCGCGAAGATCTCGACCGTCCCCCGCGAGCCAGCGACGGCGATGCGATCGCCACTCGGTGAGAACTGGATCCGCGTGATGTTGATCGAGATGTCCGCGGCGAACGGCAGGATGGGTCCGGCCTCGAACGTCGTCGCGTCGAAGGCCTGCGCGGCGTTGGCACGGTCCGTGGTCACGACCAGGTACGCGCCCGAAGGGTGGAAGCTGCACAGCCCCTCGTGACCGTAGAGATAGCGGTCCTCGTGCACGAGCTCGAGCTCCCAGGTCCCGCGGTCGAGCCGACGCACCGTTCCGTCGCGCCCCGTCACGAGCAGGTGGGCGCCGCTCGGATGCCAGGCCAGACCCAGTCCCTCGGTGTTCGTCGTGTACAGCGCGATCTGCTCCCAGGTGTCCGTCTCGTAGATCGCGACCTCGAAGGGTCCGGTGAGCGCCACGACGTCGCCGCTCGGGCTCCAGGCGATCTCGTGCACGTCGAACGCGTTGCCGAGGTTCGCGACGAACGCTCCGACGTCCCCGTCGTAGACCGCCGCATCGCGCTCGCCGGTGACGAAGAGGTCGCGACTCGGATGCCAACGCAGCGCCGTCAGACGCTCACCGCGATCGAGCACCGTCTCGTCGGCGCGCGTCAGTCGATCGAGCATGTACCACTCGAAGCCTCGACGGTCGGCGGCGCCGTCGCGCGGGTTCCACGGCGCGATCGTCTCACGAATGCGAGGTGCGCTCGAGGGCTCGAACGCGACGTCGGAGGCGAGCTGCATCTGCGCCAGGTACAGACTCGTGTCGAGCTCCGCGCCCAGCGCGTCGGCCTCGCGACGCCGTTCGTCGGCGAGGATCGCGAGGGCGGTGGACGTGACGACGCCGAGCGCGAGGGCGACGAGTGCGGCGACCACGCCCTTGTGGCGCCTGGCGAACTTGTGCACGCGGTACGCGGTGCTCGGTGGGCGCGCGGCGATCGGCTGGTCGGCCAGGTGACGGCGCAGGTCGGCCGCGAGAGCCTCGGCGGACTCGTAGCGACGCGGCGGCTCCTTCTCGAGCGCCTTGCCCAGGATCGTGTCGAGATCCCCGCGCAGGACCCGCCGGACCGCGCCGGCACGCTTGGGCTCCGCGCTGGCGACGAGCTGGATCCCCGCGGTGATCGACAGCCCGGTGGGGTCGACGGGCAGTTCACCCGCGAGGAGCTCGAAGGCCATCGCGCCCAACGCGTAGACGTCCGTCCGCGGCGTGATCTCCGCTTGCGAGCCCTGCAGCTGCTCCGGCGCCATGTACGCGAGGGTGCCGAGGATGCGGCCCTCCTCGGTGACCAGCGTGGACAGCAGCGTCGAGCTCTCGGTCGTGAAGGCGATACCGAAGTCGAGGACCTTCGGGCGCCCCGACGCGTCGACGAGCACGTTGTCCGGTTTGAGGTCGCGGTGCACGATGCCGGCGCGGTGCGCGTGGTGGACGGCGTCGCAGACTGCGGCGATCAACTCGATGCGCGCGCGGTCGTCGAGGCCCTCGCGTCGGACGTAGGAGCGCAGGTCGACCCCGTCGACCAACTCCATCGCGAAGAACGGTTGGGAGCCGCGCCCGGCGTCGAAGCTGCCCGCTTCGTACACCTGCGCGATGCCCGGGTGCGAGAGGCGTGCGAGGATGCGCGCCTCGCGCTCGAAACGCTGGACGCGCTCGGTGGTGAGGTGCCCCGGATGGATGAGCTTGAGCGCGACGCGGCGCCGCGGACTGCTCTGCTCGGCTTCGTAGACGACGCCCATGCCGCCCGCACCGATGCGATCGATCACGCGGTAGGCTCCGATCGTCTCGGGCAGCCAGCCGGCGTCCGTCGCCGGCATCGCGTCGATCTCGTCGGGCGTGTCGAACAGGCGCTCGAGCTGTTCGCGACCGCGATCGAGCGAGGCATCGGAGAAGGGCGCGTCGGCGTCCCCCATCGCCGCCATGAGCTTCTCCAGCTCCGCGCGCAGCTCCTCGTCGCCCGCACAGGACTCGGCCGCGAAGTCCGCACGCGCGTCGGGCGTCAGGTTTCGGGCTGCGTCGAAGAGGCGGTGCAGGCGCTCGTAGCGCGCGCGCTCGTCGGTGGCATCGGGGGGGAGGGAGTCGCCGGACATGGAGCGGGGGGAGTGTACGCGCCCGGAAGCGGACGGCTTCGGGACGTCGAGGGGACGTCGGGAGCGCACACGGGCCCCACCCGTCGGCCACAAACGACGTGCAGGCCGGTCGTTGCGACGCACCGGGCGCCCGTCCGCCGGGGGATCCTGCGCCCGCTGGACGAGGACCGCGTCCGGTTGGACGACGGAGCGCCCGTGCTCCGCCCTCCGCCAGCATCCGACCCACGACCACGACCATGCTCTCCCCGTCCACCCCCCACCGGTTCCAGCGCCGCGGGCGCCTCGCCGCCACGGTGCTCGCCTGCACCGCCATGCTCCCCCTGGCCGCCTGTAGCGGCGGTGGTGGCGGCGGCGGTGGCGGCTCGATCACCGTGCCCGTCACCGTCGCCACCATCGCCGATCACTGGAACCTGGAGCGCGAGGGCATCTGCGACGGCACGACCTTCGAGCTCGACGCCTACCCGCTCGAGATCCGCAACAACTTCGGCGTGCTCGAGGTGCGTCTGCGGTCGGGCGACAAGGTCTTCGCCTTCCCCGTGTTCGTGGACGGGCGCACGCTCCGGCTGATCGGTTCGGCGCAGTACGGCTCGGAGACCTGGACGATGGCGTCCTCCGGGCTCGAGGTCTCCCTCGACGGGAACACCATCGAGGGCGAGCTCGAGTACGTTCGATCGAGCGACGGGTGCACCGTGATCGACCAGGTGCGCGCGTACCGACAGGACGGAACGGGCGAGGTCCCCTTCGTCGGTCGTTGGAGCGTGAACACGGTCGTCCAGGCGCCTCCGGGCGCGCCGACGTGCGACGGCGTCGGCATCGCCGATCAGTCCACCTACCTCATCTCGCCGCGTCGCCAGGGCGCGTACAGCCTGTGGGACCTCGAACGCGAGCTGCGTTTCGACCTCGCGGCCCAGGGCGACCGACTGGTGGTCAGCGGGCAGTCCTTCGAACTCGACGGCCTGCACACGCCCCTGCCGTCGAGCGACCTGGAGTTCGACGCCGCGCAGCAGAGGATCGACGGCATGCTGGACACGGTCGTCGAGTCCACTTCGTCGACCTGCTACCGACGCCTCGCCTTCGCCGCCCAGCGGCCCACCACCGGCTGGCGTTGGATCCCGATCCTGAAGGACGTCGAAGGCGCACAGCGCCTGATGCTCCTCGGACTCGTCCAGTCGGAGGCACGCGACACGGGCATCGTGCTGGACAACATGGCCGTGCGGCTCGACCCCTCGCTGCTGTCCGAGTACGCCGGCGTCGCTCGCAGCACGGTGACCGACGAGCCGGTGCTCGGCCTCCGCCGTCGCGCCTCTTCGCTGTACTACGCCCACCAGGGCACGCTCTGGTCCCTCGATCTTCGGATCCGTACCGACGGTGCGGGGACCGAACTCCTCCCGGTCCCCGTCGACCTCGGGATCCCGGTCGCCGCCGACCCGGGTCTGCGCGTGTACTCCTCCGAGGGACCCATCGAGGCCGCGCTCGCCTACCGCGCTCCGGACGGCCGCTACGACGCGGTCCTCGTCGGAGCGGACGGGTCGATCCAGCCCTCCCAGGCGACGCCCTACCACTTCGAACCGATCGGCGTCACCACCGACCCGTCGACGGGTGCGGTCGATGCCGTGCTGATGCGGACCGGTTCGACCGGGCGCGTGCATCGTGTGGGACCGAACACCAACCAGTACCTGCTGGCCCTCGCACCGACCGTCCTGACCTGCGAGAACGGCTCGGCCTACGCCCAGGCCGACGTGGACGACGGTGGCTGGGTCGGCTGGTACGACTCGAGGGACGGGACGTCCGAGGTCATCGGCTCGTACCCCGGCCCCCTCGGCGCGGTCGACGAGAACCAGCTGTACTACTTCCAGCCCGACCTGGGGACGCCGGGACGGTTCCGTGTGCAGCGACGCACGCTGGACGACATCCACGAGGCGATGACCGCATCGGTCGATCACCTGGCCGGCGACAGCGTCTTCGACGAAGCCGCGATCGTCGTCACCGAGAACTTCGTGGTCTTCCAATTCTCGATCGGCCCGGGTGGCCGGCGCATCCAGGTCGTGCCGAAGAACCAACTCAACAGCATTCCCTACGACCTGGCCTTCAACTTCGAGCTCTTCGACCTGCGCGCCGATGTGGTCGCCGTGATGGACGACACCCTCTTCGTGCAGTTCCCCGGCATCGACACGCTCTACGCCTACGACGCGGCCGCGGGCGTCCGGCACCAGATCCCGGGCACGCGATACCTCGCGGAGATCCGGCCGACGTTGCTCGGTCCGGACGACCGCTACGACCCCGAGGCGCTCGTGCTCCAGAAGAACGAGGTGACGATCCAGCTGCTGTTCAGCGGCTTCGACAGCACGGACCCCGCCGCCGCGCCTCAGGATCTGATCACGCTGCTCGACTCGAAGGACCCGCGCATCGTGATGTACGGAGACCTGTTGGTCGGGGCGCTCGGCTACTCGCCGCCGGGGATGGACGGCACGCGCATCATCGTCAACCAGACGATCGTCGGGGGCGGCATCGGCTTTCCGGCCGAGTTCCAGGACGACCAGGTGGACCTCCCGATCCGCTGAGGACGAGGGCCGACGCTGGTCGCGGCCACACGGGCCGCGCGGACCGGCGTCGGCGCTAGATTGGGGCGGTGATCGCTCCTCGACACCGCCCCTTCTCCGCCCTCCTCCCTCTCCTCGGCGCCGCGCCGGCCCTGGTCGCCGCGGCGTTCTCCTGTGCCGGCGCGACGCACGGCGACGAAGGTGCGGTGCGCTTCGCGCGCGACGTCCAGCCGATCCTGTCGAACCGCTGCTTCGTCTGCCACGGACCGGACTCTGGCACGCGCGAGGCCGAACTGCGCCTCGACCTGCGCGAGGACGCGGTGGCCGAGCGCGGCCTGTTCCGCGTGATCGCGCCCGGTGAACCGGAGGCGAGCGAGCTGATCGCGCGCGTGCGCGGCGGCGACGGCGTCGACGTCATGCCCCCCACGGGCCACGGTGCGCCGCTCTCCGCGGACGAGATCGACGTCCTCGAACGCTGGATCGCCCAGGGCGCGGAGTACGAGCCGCACTGGGCCTACGTGGCACCGGTGGAGCCGAGCGTGCCCGACGCCAGCGAAGGCACAGGCGCCGTCGACGCGTTCGTGCGCGCCGCACTCGAAGGTCGCGACCTTGAGCCGCGCCCGGAAGCGGACCGCGCCACCTTGGTGCGGCGACTGTGCCTGACGCTGTGGGGACTGCCGGCGCCGCTCGACCTCTTGGAACGCGTGCTCGCCGACGAGCGCGACGACTGGTACGAGCGCGCGGTCGACGAACTGCTCGAACACCCGCGCCACGCCGAGCACATGACGCGGCAATGGCTCGACGCGGCGCGCTACGGCGACACGCACGGCCTGCACCTCGACAACCACCGCTCGATCTGGCCCTGGCGCGACTGGGTGATCGAGGCCTTCGCCAGCAACATGCCCTACGACCGGTTCGTGGTGGAACAACTGGCGGGCGACCTGTTGCCCGAACCGACGCGGTCGCAACTCGTGGCCACGGGCTTCAACCGCTGCAACCCGACCACGGCCGAGGGTGGACTGATCGACGAGGAGTACCTCGCGAAGTACGCCTGGGACCGCGTCGACACCACGTCGACCGTCTTCCTCGGTCTGACGCTCGGCTGCGCGAAGTGCCACGACCACAAGTACGACCCGTTCTCGATGGAGGAGTACTACGCGCTGTACTCGTTCTTCGACGACGTGGAGGGCAAGGCGTCGGACGAGAACGGGCCGACGCCGGCGCCGACGCTCGCGGTGCCCAGCGCCGAACTCGAGGCCGATCTCGAACAACGGCGCGAGCTGATCGCGGGGCTCGAACGCGAGCTCGCGGCGCCGAACCGCACCTGGGACCGCGAACAGCGCACGTGGGAGGAGGAGCGGCGCGCTGCACTGGCCGAGCTGTGGACGCCGCTCGCGATCGACGCGCCCGCGGCCGAACCGTCGAGCGTCGAGGATCCTGTGGTCTTCACGCCGCGCGCGGACGGTGCGCTCGAAGCCACCGGACCGCACGCCGAGTTCGGTTCGTACACGCTGCCTTTCGAGTGGGGCGCCGATGCACGCGCGGCGGACGCCCTGCGCGGTCTGCGGCTCGAGGTCCTGCCGGGCAGCGCGAACGGCAAGGTCGGGCGCGCGGACCACGGCAACATCGCGATCAGCACGGCGCTGCTCGAGCGCTTCGACGGCGCGACCTGGAACGCGGTCGAGCTCGACCTGGCCGAGCCCGACTACGAACAGCCCGACTACGGCGCCGACGGTCTGCTCGACGACGATCCGCAGAGCGCCTGGGCACTGTCCGGAGCGGTCGACGCGCGCCACGCGGTGCGCCTGCGGCTCGCCGACGCGGCGCCGCCGGGTGCGTTCCGGCTGGTGCTCGAGATGCGCAGCGCCCACGCGCGCCACTTCCCGAGCGCCGTGCGCCTGTCGGGCACGTCGTCGATCGCGCTGCACCCGCTCACGTTCGGCACCTGGCTCGCGACGCCGCCGCTCACCGCCGCGGACGGCGGGCACCCCTTCGACACCGACCTCGGTCCCGATCCGGGCGGCCCGCGCACCGCCGTCTCGTTCGAGCCGCTGGAGCTGGCCGACGGCGCGCGCGCGGACTTCGCGGGCGACAACGCCGCGGTCTATCTGCGCCGGACGCTCACCGCGCGCGAGGACGTGCGCCTGCGCCTCGCGTTCGGGAGCGACGACGGTCTGCGCGTGTGGCTCGACGGGGCCGAAGTGCTCGCCCGCGACGTGGCCCGCAGCTACGCGCCGCGACAGGACGAGGTCGAGCTGTACCTGGGCGGCGGCGAGCACGAGCTCCTGTGCAAGGTCGTCAACCGCGCCGGCGGGTTCGCGTTCGGGATGGAGGTCCTCGACGTGCGCGGCGCGCTCCCCCCGACGGCGATCGCTCTTCTCCTCGAGACCCGCGCCGACGATCTCGACGACGACGCGCGCACGGCGTTGCGCGACCACTACCGCGCGTCCGCGTCGTCCGAATGGGGCGAACGGCGCACGCTGCTGGCAGAGATGCAGCGCGACCTCGAGCAACTCGAGGCGTCGGTCCCCCACACGTTGATCCTGCGCGACCGCGCCGAGCCGGTCGCGACGCGCATCCTCGTGCGCGGCCAGTACGACCACCCCGGCGGCGCGGTGGTGTCGGACGTGCCCGCGCTGTTCGGCAGGCTGCCCGAGGGCGCGCCGCGCAACCGCCTGGGCCTCGCGCGCTGGATCGCGAGCGACCGGAACCCGCTGACGGCGCGCGTGGCCGTGAACCGAGTCTGGCAACAGCACTTCGGCCGCGGACTGGTGACGACGCCCGACGACTTCGGCGTGCAGGGCGCCTGGCCGACGCATCCCGAGCTGCTCGACTGGTTGGCGTGCGAGTTCATGGCGCACGGCTGGGACCTGCGTTGGCTGCACCGCACGATCCTGTGCTCCGGCACCTGGCGCCAGCGTTCGGACGCGACGCCCGCGACCTGGCAGGCGGATCCGAAGAACGCGTGGCTCGCGCGCGGGCCGCGCTTCCGCCTCGACGCCGAGGTGCTGCGCGACCAGGCGCTGTTCGCGAGCGGCCTGTTGGTCGAGTCGGTCGGCGGGCCGAGCGTGAAGCCGTACCAGCCGCCCGGTCTGTGGCGCGAAGTGGCCTATCCGAGCTCGAACACGGCCGATTTCGCGCGCGGCGACGGCGACGACCTCTACCGCCGTTCGCTCTACACCTACTGGAAGCGCACGTCGGCGCCGCCGGCGATGACGCTGCTCGACGCGCCGAGTCGCGAGTTCTGCGTCGTGCTGCGCGAGCGCACGAACACGCCGCTGCAGGCGCTGGTGCTGCTCAACGACGAACAGCACGTGGAGGCGGCGCGCGCGCTGGCGGCGCTGGCGTTCAGCGAGGTCGGCGGCGCGCACGCGGTCGAGCGGATCGTGCTCCGGTGTCTCGCCCGCGCGCCCGAGCCGTTCGAAGCGGACGCCCTCGCCGCGCTCTTCGAGGCCGCGCGCGCGTCGTTCGCTGCGGAACCCGGTGCCGCCGAGGCCCTGCTCGACGTCGGTGCATCGCCGGCGCCGATGGCGAGCGCCGAGGACACGCTGACGTTGGCCGCACTGACGCTGGTGGCCCAGACGGTCCTCAACCTCGACGCCACCTTGAACCTCGAGTGACCGCCGTGGCCATGAACGATCCGTCCCTCCCCTCTCCCGTCCGCGACCTGTTGACCGCCCGTTCGCGGCGCGCGCTGCTGCGCGGTTCGCTGGCGACCCTGGGCGGCGCCGCGCTGGCTCGGCTCGGCCCGGGCGCCGCTCCGCGGGTCGGTGGCGCGGCGAGCGCCGAACGGGCCGTGCGCCAGCTCGCGCCGCACTTCGCGCCGAAGGCCAAGCGCATCATCTGGCTCTTCATGTCGGGCGCGCCGAGCCAGCTCGAGACGTTCGACCACAAGCCGGGCCTGCTCGACCTGTACGACACCGATCTGCCCGATTCGGTCGTCGCGGGCCAGCGCTTCACGACCATGACGTCGGGTCAGGCGCGCTTTCCGATCGCACCGTCGCGTTTCGCGTTCGACCAGCACGGCGAGAGCGGCGCCTGGGTCAGCGAACTGCTGCCCCACACGGCGAAGATGGTCGACGACATCGCGATCGTGCGCTCGATGTTCACCGAGTCGATCAACCACGACCCGGGCATCACGTTCATCCAGACCGGCCACGAACAACCGGGGCGTCCGAGCCTGGGATCGTGGCTGTCCTACGGTCTCGGTTCGCCCAACGAGGACCTGCCGGCCTTCGTCGTCATGCAGGCCAGTTGGACCGGTCGGCAGGAGGCGCAGGCACTGTTCTCGCGGCTGTGGGGCTCGGGCTTCCTGCCTTCGCAGCACCAGGGCGTCGGCCTGCGGGCCGCGGGCGATCCGGTGCTGTACCTGTCGGATCCGCCCGGCGTGGACCGCGCGCGGCGGCGGCTCGTGCTCGACGCGTTGGCGAAGCTGAACGGTCGCACGGCGGACGCGGTCGGCGATCCGGAGACGCGCGCGCGCATCGAGGCCTACGAACTGGCCTTCCGCATGCAGACGTCCGTGCCCGAGTTGACCGACGTGTCGAGCGAACCGGAGTCCGTGTTCGAGCTCTACGGCCCCGACGCGAAGAAGCCCGGCACGTTCGCCGCCTCGTGTCTGCTCGCGCGGCGCCTGGCCGAACGCGGCGTGCCGATGGTGCAGATCTTCCACCGCGGCTGGGACCAGCACTCCGACCTGCCGAAGGACCTGCCCAATCAGTGTCGCGACGTCGACCAGCCAGCGTGGGCCCTGGTGCAGGACCTGAAGCAGCGCGGCATGCTCGACGACACGCTCGTGGTCTGGGGCGGCGAGTTCGGACGCACCGTCTACTGCCAAGGCCCCTTGAGCGAGGCGAACTACGGCCGCGACCACCACCCGCGCTGCTTCTCGATGTGGCTCGCGGGAGGTGGCGTGAAGGGCGGCGTCGTGCACGGCGAGACCTGTGACTTCTCCTACAACGTCACGCGCGACCCGGTGCACGTCCACGACCTGAACGCGACGCTGCTGCACCTGCTCGGCGTCGACCACGAGAAGTTGACCTTCCGCCACCAGGGCCGCGACTTCCGCCTGACGGACGTGCACGGCGAGGTGGTGCGGGCGCTGCTCGCGTGAGTCGGCCCTCGTCCGGCGGCGCGTGGGGCCACGGCGTTGGAACGGGCGCGTGACCGAGCGACACTCTGCGCATGGAACTTCGCCTCCGTCCGTCGCTCCTGGCCCTGCCGCTCCTGCTCGCCTCCTGTGCATCGAACTCGACCGCGGTCGAAGAGCCGACCGAAGAGCCGGTCGTAGGACCGGCCGAGGCCGTCGCAGCTCCCTCCGAGGCCGAGACCCGTGCGTGGCTCGAGGACTTCGGTCGACGGTACGCGTACGACGTCGGTTACCTGGAGCAGTTGCTCGACCTGTCGCCGGATGCGTTCGGCGCCTTCGCCTCCTCCATGGAGCTGTCGGAGCACCGCGTCCACCTGCCGCTCGACGCGCACTACGTCGGGCTCGTCGGCGCGCTGCTCGCGGACGACTGCGGCCAGTGCACCCAACTGACGCTGCGGATGGCGGTCGAGGCCGGGGTCGAGCGGTCCCTCCTGCGCCAGGTCCTCGAGGATCCCGAGCGACTGCCGCCGGACCTGCGCCTCGTGCACGCCTACGCGACCCAGGTCGTCGGTGGCCAGAACGCGGACGCTGCAACGGTGGCGCGACTGCGTGCGGCCCTCGGTGACGAGGGCTTCGCCGAGCTCGCGGTCAACGTCCTTGGCGCTCGCATCTACCCCGGGCTGCGACGCGCGCTCGGAGCGGAGACCGCCTGCGCACCGCCGACCTTGGACTTCTGACGGCCGGCGCTCGATCGACGTCCCGCGGTCGACCTACTCGTCCGGGTCCGCGGCGCGCGGCACGAGCTCGACCAGCGGCCATCCGTGCCCCGGCCGACGCACGAAGTCGAAGCGCTCGAGGACCTCGCTCTCGAACATCGCGATCAGGTCCTCGAAGGGTCCGCCGGCGCCGACCAGGTCGCGGTAGCGCGTGTCGACCAGCACCGGTCCCACGTGGCGGCGCACGCGCGTCTCGAGCAGCTCGATCACCCGCGCGCGCATCGCTTCGTCCGACAGCCCGCGCAGTTCGAGCACCAGGTCGATCGTCTCGACGCCGTCGATGTCCCACCCGAGCGGTCGGTTGAGCATGTCGACCTCGAGCACGAGTCCACCGCCCTCGCCGAGCGCGCTGCGGAAGGCCGCGACGCGCTGCGGCCCGTCGAAGGCTTCGAAACGCTCGGCGTTCGCGTGCACCTCGCTCCAGCCGGCGAGGGCCTGTAGCCCGACCAGCACGAGCGCGGCGAACGCGACCACTCGCGCGGCCACGGCCGATCCGAACAGGCCCGGGACCAACGCGGCCGCCACGCCGGCGAAGGGCAACCAACCCGCCGCGTAGCCGCCGTCGTTCGGCAGCGCCCACAGCGCGTAGAACACGAACAGCGGCGCACCGCCGAGGAACGTGACGAGCCACCAACCGCGAGCGTCGCTCGTGAGCCGCGCGCGCGACGACGGCACGAGCAGACCGGCCAGCGCGAACAGCAACGGCGGGAGCAACCACGCCAGCGGCTCGACCCAGTCGTCCCTCAGGTAGGCCCAACTGATCGGCTCGACGCTGTCCGCGATCATCTCGGCGATGTTCGAGACGGCCTCCGCGTCGTCGGTGGCGAAGCGGTAGAAGACGAGCTGGGCCACGCCCATCGCGGCGGCGAACCCGAGGCACGCGAGCAGGCCGTGCGGCAGGCACGCGCGCACCAGGGTCGCAGCGCGGACGGGCTCGCGGTCCGCGGCGCCGCGCCAACGGGCGAACCACCCGAGCAGCGCCCAGATCGGCACCAACGTCAACGCGGTCAGGTGCGACGCGGCCACCACGAGGAACAGTCCCGCGTGCACGGCGAGGAAGGCGCGCGGCCCGGTGCGCGGTGCGGCCCACAGACTCGCGGCGATGGCGACCGCCACGACGCCGAAGTGCGTCGCGTGCACCTCGAGCACCGTTGCGAACAGCCACAGGACCGGCGCGAGTCCCACCAACAGCGCCGCCGCGACCGCCGCCGCCCGACCGGCGCCGACCAGGCGCGCGGCGGTGAACACGGCGCCGCAACCGACGGCCGCGGGCACGGCCGAAGCGAGCACGTAGTTGTCGTGCGGCAGTCGGAACGGACCGCTGGCGCCGAAGCACTCGGCCAACGGCGTGTGCAGCCAGTGCGGCCAGGCTCGCCACCAGGGGCGCTGCTCCCAGTCGAGCAACCGCAACAGGTGCGGACCGTCGCCCCACAGTTGGTCCTGGATCGTCGCGAGGTACACGAAGAGGACGCCCAGCGCCACGAGCGCGGCGACGAGGACGTCCGTGCGGTTCGGCGAGCGGGTGTGGGCGTGCATCGAGGTCGGGCCCGCTCGCGCGTGCCGGCGGCGCCAGCCTACGGTCCCCGTTCGGTGAGCGTCCGCCTCGATCGGGGCGCGGTCCGCCGCGGCGGAGTCCTCGGCCGCGAGGGTCGAGGGCAGCAGGGGTCGGGTACCCTCTCGCCCATGTCCACGAACCTTCGCCACGCGCCCCTCGGCGCCCTCCCGTTCGCCCTCCTCGCGGTCGCCTGGACCGCGCCCCTCACCGCCGCTGCGAGCGCTCCCGTCCAGGACGCGCCGGCCGCCGAGATCGGGACCTTCGAACTGGTCTTCGACGCCACGGTCTTCCCCGAAGGGTTCGAAGGCGACGTCATCGTCGCGATCACCCAGCCGGGTCGCCGCGGCGAGCCGCGCCAGGTCATGCACGAGTGGTTCGGCGCGCCGCCGATGCTGCGCTTCGCGGTCGACGTCGAAGCCGGTGCCGAACCGCTGATCCTGCGCCAGGAGGACGCGCTGGCGAGCTTCCCGAAGGATTGGGCCGACTTCGACTGGAACCTCCCGGCGCCCGGCGCGACCGATGCGACCGACAGCGCCGCCGCACCGTCGCCCGGCCAGTGGAACGTGCAAGCGGTCGCGCGCCGCAGCACCACCGGTCGCGAAGCCGGACTCGACGCGGGCGACGTCCACAGCGCGGTGGCGAAGGCCGTCCACCGCCCGGATGCGACGGGAGCGCTGCGCCTCGTGCTCGACACCGTCGTGGCGGCCGAACCTTTCGAGGAGACCGAGCGCATCAAGCTGTTCGAGATGACCAGTCCGCTGCTCAGCGCGTTCTGGGGCTTCGAGTACACGGTGCGCGCCGGCGTCCTGTTGCCGCTGAATCACGACCCCGAGAAGGTCTATCCGGTGGTCTACAGCGTGACCGGATTCGGCGGCACGGCGGACGACATCCGCGGCTGGGAGCGTCGCGCCCGCGAAGGCAGCGTCCTCGCCGACTGCATCGTCGTGGTGCCCGACGCGTCCAACCGCTTCGGCCACTCGGTCTTCTGCAACTCGTTCAGCATCGGCCCGTGGGGCGACATGCTGGTGCGCGAGATGGTCCCCGCGCTCGAGGCCCGGTTCGGCGGCGGTGACCTGCGGCACCGCTACGTCACGGGCGTGAGCTCGGGCGGCTGGTCGTCGCTGTGGCTGCAGGTGGCCTACCCGCTGCAGTTCCAGGGCTGCTGGAGCCACGTCCCCGACCCGATCGACTTCCACGACTTCCAGGGCATCGACCTGTACGAGCCGATCGACGAGAAGACGCCGCGCAACATGTACGTGGACGAGAACGGCCAGCCGCGCCCGCTCGCGCGCCGCGGCGACGAGATCATGCTGACCTACGAGGAGTTCGTGCGGCGCGAGCACGTGCTCAACCCCGGCGGTCAGATCCGCTCGTTCGAGGGCACGTTCAGCCAACTGGACGAGAACGGCCTGCCGCAGCGCGTGTTCGACGTGGAGACCGGCGTGATCGACCACGCGGTCGCGCGCACCTGGCGCAACTTCGACATCTCGCTGCGTCTGTTGAACGACTGGGACGAGCTCGAGGACGTGCTGACCGGCAAGATCCGCATCTACGCGGGCGAGATGGACAACTTCTACCTCGAAGGCGCCGTCGAACGTTTCAAGGGCCTGGCCGAGGCCGCCGGACTGCTCGAGCACATGGTCGTCGAGGTGGTTCCGGGCATGGGGCACTCGCTGCACGGCGCCGGCTACCAGGACATGCTCGCGACGATCGCCCGGCGCGTGGAAGAGATGCCGCCGGCGATCCCCGAGCCCGAGAAGATGCCCTGGGAGGACGACTGACGCCTTCGGTTCGGGCGTCGTGAGGGGCGCGGGATGGCTTGACGGAGCGGCGAAGCGCGCTTGATGACGGAGGAGTACCTTGACGCCGGCCGTCCACGTCGTCTCCCATCCGACTCAGCCATGCGCACCGACACACTCTCGATCTTCGGCTGCTCCGTCCTGCGCTCCGGCGCGACGCTGCTCGCCTCCGCGCTCCTCGCCACCACCGCTGCCGCCGACCGCGTGTGGGTCGTGGACGACGACGGTGGACAGGGCACCGACTTCGTCGACGTGCAGCCCGCACTCAACGCGGCCGTCGACGGCGACCTGGTGCTGGTCCGCCCAGGCCTCTACAGCGGGTTCGAACTGGTCGGCAAGAGCGTGTCGATCGCGGCCGACATCGACGGGGCTTCGATCGTCCTCGGCAGCAGCGCCGTGCGCGACCTCCCCGCCGGACGGAGCGCGTCCCTGCGCGGACTGCGGATCGTCGGAACGGGAGGCAGCGCGCTCGAGTTGACCGACTGCGCCGGAATCGTGTGGCTCGAGGCCTGCGTGGTGCGCGGCGACCAGGGCGACGGATTCCTGGGCTCCCCCACCTTCCACCCCGACGGTCACGCGGGCACGTCGGTCGAGGACTGCGCGAGCGCCATCTTCATGCGCTGCACGTTCGAGGGCGGCGACGGCGCAGACTTCGCACCCGTTTTCTCGACGCGCGGTGACGGCGGCGATGGCGTGGACGCGGTCGGCACGCGCGTGACGAGCTACGAGTGCGTGTTCATCGGCGGCGACGGCGGCTCGGTGGCGAGCGCACTCGTGGCCGACGACGGTGGTACGGGCGGACTCGGACTCGCGCTCGACGCCGGCTACGCCATGGCGTCGGACTGCCGCTTCGAGGGTGGCGTCGGCGGCATCGGCGGACTGGTCCCGGGGACGCCGGCGACCTGCGGTGCGGGCGGCGACGGCGGCGACGCGTTGGGCCAGCACGCACCGGCGACCGGGCCCGTCGACGTGCGGCTGCTCGCGTGCACGTTCTCGCCGGGAGCACCCGGACCGGGCTTCGATCCGCCCACCTGCCCGGCCGGTTCACCTGGGAACTCCACGGCGCTGGTGTTCGGCTCGATCGACGGACTCGTCGGTCAGCCCGTCAGCCACCGCGCCGCCTCGCCCGTGCGCGCCGGTCAGCCGATCACGTTCACGATCGGCGGCGAGCCCGGCGCCTTCGTGGTGTTGGGCGTCGCCGCCGGGCCCGCCGACCTGTTCGTGCCCGACTTCAACGGCTCGCTCGTGCTCGACGCGAACGCCTTCGTGCTGTTCCCGGGCTTCGTGGGCCTCGACGGCGCGCTCACGAGCACCTGGCCCGGAGGCGTCGCGGTCGCACCGGGCACCGCGCTGACGGTCCACACGCAGCCGGCGCTCTTCGTCGCCAGCACGCTCTCGCTGACGGTCGGGAGCGGTTCGTGGTTGACGATCCTCGACCCGAATCTTTGAACCCTCGCGGCCGCGGAATCGGCTCTGGGGTCTGAACCGATCGTCACCCCGTTTCGGGGCGGCGAGGCTACGGTTGGAGCGGTCGATCCGCGGAGCGCACCACCGTCCTCGAGACGGGTGCGGCCGCGCCGAATCGCCAGCACACGGCCCACCGATCGTGCACCAACCAGGAGTTCGAGTGATGCGCTACCGCACCTCCACGCCGTCGTCCACCCGCCCGCTGCACCTCGTGACCGTTCTCGAGAGGGTGCTCACGACGGTGCTCACGTCCGCGGTCGCCGTCCACCTCTGCGGCACGGCCGTCGCCGCCCCGTCCGCGATGGTCGACTCGAACGTCCTCGTCGTGGACGACGACGGTGGCGTGGGCGTCAACTTCCTCGACCTGCCGGCAGCCGTCGCCGCGGCGACCGACGGTGAGACGCTCCTGGTCAAGCCCGGTACCTACAGCGCCTTCGTCCTCTTCGACAAGGGCATCGACATCGTCGCCGACACGAGCGGTGGAACGGGCACGGTCACCTGCAACGGCGGCCCGTCGATCCGCCAGCTGTCCGCGGGCAAGCGCGCGACGTTGCGCGGCCTGAAGATCGTGAACGCGAACGAAGCCGGTCTCCAGATCAAGTCGTGCGCCGGCGACGTGTGGATCGAGGACTGCAAGATGACGGGTGCCCAGGGCGACGGAACGTTCACCGATCCGGATCCGCACCCCAACGGCTACGCCGGAGCCGAGATCGCGACGAGCGCACGCGTCGTCTTCAACCGCTGCACGATCACGGGTGGCCTGGGCGCCGACTACCTGCCGCTCGTCGGAATCCACGGCAATGGCGGACCGGGCGTCTACGTTCGCGCCTCGAGCGTGGCCCTCTACCAGTGCGCGATCAAGGGCGGGAACGGCGGCTCGGTGGCCGACGACGATGCACCTTGGAGCGGTGGCGACGGCGGCATCGGACTGCAGGTGTTCTCGGGCGAGACCATGTGCTCGGGCTGCACGATCGCGGGCGGCATCGGCGGCATGGGAGGTGAGGACTTCGACATCTTCGTCGGCTG
Organism: Rohdeia mirabilis; assembly: GCA_007750655.1. Taxonomy (GTDB): domain Bacteria; phylum Planctomycetota; class UBA1135; order UBA1135; genus Rohdeia; species Rohdeia mirabilis. Next base: position 669,624 of record CP036290.1, on the reverse strand, counting down.
GTCCTGCGGCGATGGCGGATCGGGTGGAGCCGCCATCGGCCAAGCCTACGGCGATCCCGGACCGGGCGACGTCCAGCTGCGCGACTGCACGTTGACGCCGGGTGCGGGCGGAGCGCCCTACCCAGGGGCGTCGTGCTCGTTCGGACAGGCCGGCCCGATCTTCGACGTCATGTCCGTCTCCGTGGCGACTTTCGCCGGCGACGCGTTCTCGCACCTGGCCGTCTCGCCCATGCGCGACGGCGGCACGGCCTTCTTCGCCATGAAGGGCACGCCGGGCTCGTACGCGGTGCTCGGCATCTCGACCGCTCCGACGCTCTTCCTCGATCCGTTCCTCGGTGGAACGATCCTGATCGACGTCGCTTCCACCGCGCTGCTGTACCCGGGTTTCCTGCCGTTCAGCGGCGCCAAGCAGGTGATCGTGTCGGTCAACCTCGGCATCGCGGCCAGCCAGGGCCTGTCGCTCTTCACCCAGCCGATCTTCGTCGTGCCGCCGACGTTCGAGCTGGTGGTCGGTGCGGGGTCGGTGTTGACGGTGCTCGACCCGAACCTCTAGTCGGCCTCAGCTGATCTGCCCCTCAGCTGATTTCACTCTCAACTGATCTCATTGTCGGGGCCCTCGTTCCCGCGCATCTCACCGTCGGACTTCGACGAGGACGAACGCCCGCCGCCCTTCGAACCGCGCATGCGAACGGTGCCGAGAAGAAGGAGGACGATGACGATCACGCCGATGGCGAGACCGATCTGGACGAGAGGACTCATGGTGCGGGCCGGGGTCGAAAGAAGCGTCGAGCAGGCGCTCGTCCGAGGCTAGCAGAAGCCCGCCGAACGCGTCGCGAGCGGCCGACGACGCGAGACGCCCCCGACCCCGAACCGCTGATGAGCGGAACGGAGTCGGGGGCGTCGCGCGCGGTGCGAGTCGCACCCGAACGGGCACGGCTCCACCGGCGATGGCCGAGTCACTTGCCGTCGGTCGCGTCCTCGATGGCATCACTGGCGTCGTCGACCGCGTCGCCTGCTGCGTCGGCGGCGTCGTCGGCGGCGTCACCGACCGCGTCGGCGGCGTCGTTCACCATGTCGGCCGCCTTGTCGGCCGGCTCTTCCTTGGTGCAGGCGGGAAGCAGGAGCACGCCACCGAGGGCGAGCAGGAGGGAAGCTGCGATCTTCATCGTTCGTGTCGTCGGGGAGGGAGTTCGAGGTGCGGGCGCGGCGACGACGAGCGTCGATCCGCCCCATCAGGGCGCCGATCGGCGCTCCGTTTCGCGAACGACCCCAACCGATCCGAGGTCCCGGATCAACGCTGGCGCCCTCAATCGACCCCGGACCTCGCCTGAATGCCCCGTGAGGCGCCCCGCTCCCTCAGTCGTCGTCACCCTCGGCCCCCTCGCCGAAAGCGTCGCCGCGGCGCGTGCGATCCGTCTCTTCGCGGCGCGTGTACCTGACGCCGCCGAGGATCACGAGGCCGACGGCGACGATGCCGACGAGCGTTCCGAGCGAGAGGATCTGGTCCATGGGGCCTGTTCGGTGCGAGCGGAGACGCTGAGCGGATCAAGCGCGGACGAACGAGAGCTCGAGCCCGCGCCGCGAGACGTGGAAGAGGCGCAGGCCGTTCGCGCGCAGGGCGGCGACGGCGCGAAGCGTGTGCTCGAGGCGCCACGGCCCCTCGCCGTGGTGGAACTCGACGAGCAATTGGTCGAACTCGGGCCCGTGCTCGAGGGCGTCGGCCAGCACCTCGTACTCCGCGCCCTCGACGTCGAGCTTGAGCAGGTCGATGCGCGCGTGGCCGAGCTCGCGCGCGACGGTCGCGAGCCGCGCGACGGGCAAGAGCGGCCCGTCGCCTGTTCCATCGACGGCGAGCGTGTAGTTCGCCGAGCGCTCCTTCGCCGGCGCCTCGAAACGGCGCTCGCCGTCCGCGCCCGCCAGACCGCGCGCGTGGTGCACGAACCGCTCGGGCAACGCCTGCCGTGCGAGCCACGCGACGCTGCGCGGCGTCGGGTCGAAGGCGTGGACGGTGACGCCGAAGCGCTCGATCACCGCCAGGTCCCAGGCGACGTTGTCCCCCACGCCGCCCGAGTACACGATCGAGTGCGCGCCGAGCCCGCGCGGATCGAAGACCCAGGTGCCCGAGCGTTCACCGAGCGCGATCGCCTCCGGAACCACGAGGTCCGGACGCACGCCGCCGCGCTCGAGGGCGCGGCGGCGCCGCCAGTCCTTGTAGGGAGCCTTGAGCGAACGCACTGGCGGCGCGCCCGCGCTCAGGCGAGCGCCGAGGTGACGACCTCGAACACGTCCTTCGAGATGCCGTTGGTGGCCTTGATGCGCTCGAGCTCGGCCTTCATCAGTTCGCGGCGCGTCGGGTCGTAGCGCTTCCACTGGTTGAAGGTCTTCGCGAGGCGCGAGGCCACTTGCGGGTTGAAGGCGCCGATCGCGAGCACGTGGTCGGCCACGAAACGGTAGCCGTCACCGCTCGGGTCGTGGAACCCGGTGGTATTGCCGGCCGCGAAGACGTGCACGACCGAGCGGGCGCGGTTCGGGTTCTTGACGTCGAAGTCGTCGCGCGCGACCAGTTCACGCACACGCGCCGGAGCGCCGGGCAACTGACTCGAGGACTGCACCGTGAACCACTTGTCGAGCACGAGCGGATCCGTGTGCCACTGCGCGTGGAACGCATCCAGCGCGCGCTGACGTTCGGGCGCGTCGATCTCGCACAGACAGGCGAGGCCCATCTGCATGTCGGTCATGTTGTCGGCCGCGTCGAAGTGCTCCCAGGCGAGGGCGATCGCTTCGTCGCGGCCACTCGCACAGATGTAGGCGAGCAGCGTCCCGTTCAGGGCGCGGCGGTGCACTTCTTCCTGCGAGTGCGTGTAGGCGCCGGTCGGACGACTCGCGCGGTAGGCGGCGAGCAGCACGTCCCAGTTCGCGAGGGCCAGCGCGCGGCGGAACGTGGTGCGCGCGGTGTGCAGGTGGTCGGGCTGGATGACCTCCATCTTCTGCGCCAGCACCGACTCACCGGGCATCACGAGCAGCAGCGCCTTCATCGAGCCGTCGAGTCGCGCGTCGCCGAGCACCTGACCGAAGGCCGCACTCTGCTCGGGCGTCGGCACGGCTTCGGTGCCCGCTTCGGCCGCGGCCAGGATCGCCGCACCGAACAGGCGCTGGCCGGCGTCCCAGCGGTTGAAGTCGTCGTCGTCGTGGGCGTAGAGGAACGCCAGCTCCTCGTCGGACTGGGCGAACTCGAGCTCGACCGGCGCCGAGAAGTCGCGCAGCACCGAAGGCACGGCGCCGGCGGGAACGTCTTCGAAACGGTAGGTGCTCTTCAGCTCCGTCAGTTCGAGGACCGTCTCGTCGGCTTCCTGCGCGACGCCATCACAGCGCAGTTCCACGCGCGCACCGTCGCGCCCGATCACCGCGAACCGCACCGGCACGTGCATGGGTTCGAAGTGCTCCTGCCCACGCGGCGCCTTCTGCTCGAACGTCATGAGGAGGGCGTCGCCGTCGCGCTCGGCAGTCACGGCCAGCCGCGGCGTCCCCGCCTGCAGGTACCAGCGCTCGAACTGACCGAAGTCGCGGTCGTTCGCATCCGCCATCGCGACGCGGAAGTCGTCGCAGGTGACGGCCTGTCCGTCGTGGCGCTCGAAGTACAGGTTCATCCCCTTGCGGAAGCCGTCCTTCCCGAGCAGCGTCGCGTACATCGCGATCACCTGCGCCCCCTTCTCGTACACGGTCGCCGTGTAGAAGTTGTCCATCGCGATGTAGGACTCGGGCCGGATCGGGTGGGACATCGGGCCCGCGTCCTCGGGGAACTGCGCCGCGCGCAGGCCGCGCACGTCGTCGATGCGCTTGACGCCGTAGGACGTCATGTCGGCCGTGAACTGCTGGTCGCGGTAGACGGTCAGACCCTCCTTCAGCGTCAACTGGAACCAGTCGCGACAGGTGACGCGGTTGCCGGTCCAGTTGTGGAAGTACTCGTGACCGATGACCGCCTCGACGGCTTCGAAGTCGGCGTCGGTGGCGGTCTCGGGGCGCGCCAGCACGAACTTGGAGTTGAAGACGTTGAGTCCCTTGTTCTCCATCGCGCCCATGTTGAAGTCGCCGACAGCGACGATCATGTAGACGTCGAGGTCGTACTCGCGACCGAAGCGCTCCTCGTCCCACTTCATCGACTTCTGCAGCGATACGAGGGCGTGCTCGCACTTGTCGATGTTCTGGGGCTCGACCCAGATCTCGAGGGCGACGTTGCGGCCGCTCATCGTCGTGAAGCGTCCCGCGTGGCACGCGAGGTTGCCGGCGACGAGCGCGAACAGGTAGCTGGGCTTGGGCCACGGATCCTCCCACTTGACGCGTTGGCGGCCGTCGCCGAGATCGTGGTTCGCGACGCGGTTGCCGTTCGAGAGGAGGATCGGATAGCGCTCGCGCTCGGCCGTGATGGTCGTCGTGTAGCGCGCCATCACGTCCGGTCGGTCGAGGAACCAGGTGATGCGCCGGAAGCCCTGGGCCTCGCACTGGGTGCAGAAGTTGCCCGACGACTTGTAGAGGCCGGAGAGCTCGAAGTTCTTCTGCGGTTCGATGTGCACCACGGTCGTCAGTTCGAACGCGTCGGGCACACCGGCGATCGCGAGGGAGACGTCGCTCTCGACGTACTCCGCCCCTTCGAGCCGCCGCCCGTCGATCGCCACGGACCGAGTCACGAGGCCTTCGCCGTCGAGCTCGAGCGGCGCCCCCGCCTCGCCCGCGGGGTTGCGGCGCACGCGCATGCGGGCGCGCACCTCCGTCACCTCCTCGCCCAGGTCGAACTCGAGGTCGACGGTGTCGATCAAGTAGTTCGGGACGCGGTAGTCCTTGCGGAAGACGGGCTGCGGCGCGGTCTCTTGGGCGGTGGTCATCGAAGGCTCGAGCTGAGGGTTTCGGAAGGCGACCAGGATAGCGCGTGACCGTAGACTCGCCCCGTGCGACTCGTCCTGGCCTCGACCTCCACCTATCGCCGTGATCTGCTCGCGCGTCTCGGGCTCGCTTTCGAACAGCGGGCGCCGGACGTGGACGAGGAGGCCTGGAAGGCGAAAGGCGCCGGGCCGCGGGAGTTGGCGCGCCAATTGGCCGCGGCGAAGGCCCGCGCGGTCGCGGACGCTCTCGGCGACGCGGAGGCCGTCGTGATCGGCTCGGACCAGGTCTGCGCCGTCGGCGACCGCGTGCTCGGGAAGCCGGGTGACGCCGCGGGCGCGCTCGAGCAGCTGCGCACGCTGCGCGGTCGCTCGCACGAGATCCTGACCGCGGTCTGCGTCGTCGGCCCCGGCGGCGATTGGGAGCACACGGACGTGGCGCGCCTCTTCGTCCGCGACCTCGACGACGCCGCCCTCGAGCGCTACGTGGCCGCCGACGAGCCCTACGACTGCGCGGGCTCGTACAAGCTCGAGGCGCGCGGCATCGCCCTGTTCGAGGCGATCGAGTGTGCCGACCACACGGCGATCGTCGGCCTGCCGTTGATGGCGCTGGCGGGCGACCTTGCGCGACGCGGGTTCAGGCTGCCGTGAACGAGCGGCCCGGAGGGAGCGGACGATCGGAGCGCCTGGGCCCCGAGGAGGTCCAGCGCGGCCTGCGACTCAGCGTGGCCGAGGGCGCCGCGTTCGCGATCATGGTCGGCCTGGGCGAGACCTACATCATCGCGGACGCGGTACGCCTCGGCGCCTCGACCCTGATGCTCGGACTGCTGGTGTCGCTGCCGCTGTTCGTGGGCTCGCTCGGTCCGTTCCTGTGCCTGCGGCTGCTCGCCCGGGTCACGAAGCGCCGGCGCCGGATCGTCGTCGCGGCCAACGTGCTGCAGGCGCTCAACCTTGTCGCCCTGGCCGCGGTCGAGCTGGCCGGTGCGGGCACGCCGACGCTCCTGCTCGCGGCCTACGCGCTGCACCAACTGCTCGGCCAGGCGGCGGGCACGGCCTGGACCTCGTGGTTCGGCGACCTGATCCCCGCCGAGGTGCGCGGCAGCTACGTCGCGCGCCGCAACCGCGTCGTGTACGGCGCGATCGGCGTCGGCATCCTGGTCGGCGGGTTGCTGCTGCAGTGGCTCGAGCCGGCGGACTCGATCGCGTCCGGCACGGGCGGAATCGGCTTCGCTCTCTTGTTCGCGCTGGCGGGCATCGCGCGCGGCATCAGCGCCCTCTTGAGCGCGCGCACGCCCGAACCGCCCTTCGCCGGCATGTCGACCGGCCCGCGCGTGCGCCGCTTCCTGTTCACGGAACGCGGGACGCGCGCGCGGCGGCTGATCCTGCTCGTCTTCGCGATCCAGTTCACCGTCTACCTCTCGAGTCCGTTCTACACGCCGTTCATGCTGGAGGACCTCCAGCTGTCGTACGTCGAGTTCACGGTCGCGAGCCTGATGGTGATGGGCGTCAAGGTCGGGATCCTGCCGTCGATCGGCCGCGCCATCGACCAGTTCGGGCCGCGTTCGACGTTCTGCATGACGCTGATCCTGCTGGCGCTCGTCCCGCTGCCGTGGGTGTTCGCGACCGGGTTCTGGGTCATCTTCGCGGCGCAGTGCTTCTCGGGTCTGGCCTGGGGCGGCTACGAGGTGAGTCTGTTCGGACTGCTCGTGGGGTCGAGCTACCGCGGCACGCGCGCGCAGGTCTCGGCCGTGCAACAGCTCGCGAACGGTTCGGCCCAACTGCTGGGAGCGATGGCGGGCGCGGGGATCGTGGCGCTCGCGAGCGGCGACCTGCGCGTGATCTTCGCGGTCAGCTGCGCGGCGCGTCTGTTGGTCGCGTTCGCGGCGCCGATCGTGCTGCCGGCCGGGATCGGCGAGACGTCGGTCGGGCCGCATCGGCTCCTGCTGCGCGTGGTCGGCTTCCGCTCCGGTGGCGGCATCGCGCTGCGTCCGGTCGGCGGATTGACCGAGGATCCAGAGGTCGAGGTGGGGCTGGACGACGAGGATCCGCCCGACGATGGTGAACTCGTGGGCGCCGATCTGGTGCGCGGCGACGGGTCGGAAGTCGGATCCGCGGAACCGAGCGACGCGCGCGGCGACGAGTCCAACGGTTCGAGGCACGCGCCGCCCGGATCGACGCGATGACGGGCGACCGCGAAGGGCGCGACTGTGATCCGGTGCTCGCGCGGCTGCTCGTTCTGCAGTCGTGCAAGGCGGCCTGGTTCTGGCTGCCCACGTCGTTCCTGTTGTTCGCGAGCCGTTTCGGCAGCGAGACCGCGCTGACCCTCCTGGGCGCCTACTACCTGGCCGGCGTCGTGCTCGAACTGCCGAGCGGTTGGGCGTCGGACCGTTTCGGGCGGCGCGCGACGTTGCTGGTGGCGATGGCGATGCAGGCCGCGGGCGGCTGCGCGATCGCGTTCGGCGAGTCGTTCGGTTGGTGCGTCGCGGGCCAGGTCGGACTCGCCGGCGCGACCGCGTTCGTGAGCGGCACCGACACGGCGCTGTTGTACGACTGGCTCAAGCGCGACGACCGCCTCGGCGAGCTGACTACTTGGGAAGCGCGCGTCGCGACGGTGGGCTTCGGCACGGCCGCGGTCGCGACGGTCTCGGGCGGATTCGCCAGCGCGTGGTGGCTCGGCGCCGGCTACCTCGGCACCGGGCTCGCGGGCCTGGTCGGACTGGTGGCCGCGCTCGGCATCCGCGACGCGCGCGAGCCGGACCAGGTGGCCGGCGGCGCGCGCGGCGACTGGGGCCGACTGCTCGGTTCGCTGCGGCATCCGCGCCTCGCCTGGCTGGCCGCCTTCGCCGTGTCGATGCAACTGTTCAACCACGTGCCGCTCGAGTTCCACCAGGCCTACGCGGCGCTGCTCGACGTGGACTTCCTCGGCGCCGGCGCACCGACCGAGACGGTGGGACTCGTGCTGGGACTGATGATGCTGCTGGCGTCGGTCGCGAGCCGCCTCTCCCCCGCCGTCGCCGAACGCTGCGGTCCGATCGCGACGCTGCTCGTGTGCTTCGCCCTGCAGATCTCGATCCTGTGGGCGATGGCGCTGTTCCTGCACCCCGCGGTCCTGCTCGTCATCGCCTGCCGCGGCGTGCCCCACGGCATCGCGCTGCCGGTGCGCAACGCCCAGCTGCACGCGGTGCTGTCGGGTCCGTTGCGCGCCACGTTCTTCTCGGGCCAGACTCTGGTGGGCAGCCTGTTGCTGGCGGTGACGCTGATGGTCGCCGGCCGGTTCGCGGGCGGGCCGCTCGAGACGCTCGCGCGGGGCGATCTGACGGGCGTCCTTCTGACCTACGGGGTCGCGGCGCTCGTGGTGCTCGGCGCGCTGTGGCTGTGGCGGCCGCGCGAACGCTAGGCTCGCGGCCATGGACATCCGCGGAATCGACCACGTGCAGATCGCGATCCCCGTCGGTGAAGAGGAGCGCGCGCGCGCCTTCTGGATCGGCGTGCTCGGCTTCGACGAGGTCGCGAAACCGCCGGTCAACGCGGGCAACGGCGGCTGCTGGTTCGAACGCGCCGGGATCGCGCTGCACCTCGGCGTCGAGGCGGACTTCAAGCCCGCGCGCAAGGCGCACGTGGCGTTCCTCGTGGCCGATCTCGACGGGACGCAGCGCGCGCTCGAAGCCGCCGACGCACCGATCAGCGCGGGGGGCGCGATCCCCGGCTACCGGCGACTGTTCAGCGCGGACCCGTTCGGCAACCGGCTCGAGTTCATGCAGCGCGTCGACCGGGTGGAGCGGTGAAGGGCGCGGGGTCGCGCGCACTCGCACGGTTCGTCGCGGCCGCGGTCGTGGTGATCGCCGCAGCCGCTCGCGCGGCGACGCACGTCGACGGACGCGCTGGCGAGCGAGTTGGCGTCGCGCAGGACGGGGAGCACGCGCCGGACGAGGCGCGCCCCGTCACCGGTCGCGCGTTGCCGGAGTTGGCCCCGCTCGACCGGATGATGACGGCGTTCATGGACGCGCACGACGTGCCCGGCGCGGCGTTGGCCGTGGCGCGCGACGGAAAGCTCGTGTACGCGCGCGGCTTCGGACACGCCCGGGGCTTCGGGCGAACGGACCGCGAGCGCGCGCGACCCGTCGAGCCCACGTCGCGCTTTCGCATCGCCAGTGTCTCGAAGCCGCTCACGGCGGTCTGCGTGCTGCAGCTGGTCGAGGCGGGACGCTTCGAACTCGACACGCCGCTCGTGGAACTGATCGACCTGCCCGACGGGACGGCGTTCGCCGACTCGCGCATCGGGCGGATCACGGTGCAGGACGTCCTGTGGCACCGCGGAGGCTGGGATCGCGGCGCGAGTTTCGATCCGATGTTCGCGACACGGCGCATCGTTCGCGAGCAGCGACCGGACGGACCGCTCGACTCGCCGCCGACCAAGGGCGAGATCCGCGACTTCGTCCTCGCGCGTCCGCTCGATCACGATCCGGGCCTGCGCTACACCTACTCGAACTTCGGGTATCTGCTGCTCGGCCTCGCGATCGAGTCGACGAGCGGCCAGGACTACGCGAACTACGCGACGGAACACGTGCTGGAGCCGATCGGCGTGCGCCACATGCAACTCGGCCGTTCGCTGCCCGCGGACCGGCCGGCCGACGAGGTCGAGTACGACGGGCGCGGGCGCACCGGGCGCAGCGTGTTCGGCGCGCCGCCCGGAGCGATCGTCGCCGCGCCGGACGGCTCGTTCCAACTCGAGGTGATGGACGCGCACGGCGGCTGGATCGCGTCGGCGCCGGACCTGGTGCGCTTCGCGTCGGCCGTCGACCTCGCGGGTGCGAACCTCCTCGCGCCCGAGTCCGTCGCCGCGATGGTCGCACGCCCGCCGGGCAGCGAGGACGCGCGGGTCTGGTACGGCTGCGGCTGGTCGGTGCGCGACGTGGACGGCGAGTCGGCGCGCAACCTGTGGCACACCGGCGCTCTGCCCGGAACGTCGGCCTTGTTGGTCGCGCGCCACGACGGGTTCGTGTGGGCCGTGCTGTTCAACGCGCGCGAGGGCGAGGGCGGCCGGGACCTGGCGGCACTGATCGATCCCTTGGTGCACCGCGCGGTGGACGCGGTGGAGGACTGGCCCGAGGACGATCTGTTCGACGAGTTGGACTAGTTCGACTAGTTCGACTAGTTCGACTAGTTCGACTAGTTCGACGAGTTCGACCCACTCGCCTCCACTCGGGTCCAGCGGCCCAGGCCCGCGCCTCAGGGCAGTCGGGCCAGCAGCCGCTCGTAGCGCAGCACCGCCAGCTCGAGGTCGTACGGATGCGGCAGCGGAATCACCGCGTCCGCGAGTTCGTCGCGTCGCTCGCGGGTGATCCGCGCGAGCTCGGCGAGGTCGACGTCGGCGGGCACGCCGTAGCGCTCCAGCAGGTCGAGCACCCCGCTGGTGTCGCCACCCCGCCCGGTGACGAACCAGACGAGATCCCTGCAGGTGTCGCGGCACGCCTCGTCGGACCACAAGGACGAAGGCGTGTGGTCGTCACCGGCACCGAGGGGCGCGGCCGAGTCCGACGCTCCGTCGACACGCGCCCTGTCCGCCTGGTCCATGTGCCCCGTCGGCCCCTCGAAGACGAACGGGTCGTAGCCCACCACTTCGCCACGGGCCAGTTCGATGCACGCGGCGACGAGCTCCAGGTCGTTCGCCGCGACGGCGCGGGTCCAAGCTGCTTCGAGCTCCTCGCGCGCGCGTTGCGGATGGGCGCGGGCGAAGCGCGCGAACTGGACGCGCCAGTGGGGCTCGAGTCGCGATTCGAGTCCCGACCGATCGGGCGCGATCCCCGCGTCCACGAAGACCGCCTCGATCGCGTCCGGAACCAGCCCCAGCCGCGCGACCCCGGCGATCACGAACTCGCCCACGTAGTCGTTGCCCAGATCGATGCCCGAGATGTCCGCGCGCGCCTCTGCCTCGAGCCAGCCCGCCGTGTGCGCGTCGAACGCACTCGCACCGACGAGCTCGCGCACGTCCGGCCACAGGCTCCACAGCACGAGGTGCGCGTCGGGCGCGACCCAGTCGAGCGGATCGACCGGCGGCGCGGGGGTCGTCGTGCGCACGCAACTCGCTGCGCCAAGAACCACCACGAGGGCCGCCGCGCGTGCGACGGCCCTCGTGGCCTCGGTACTCGTACGGCGACGAGCGGCGCGCTCGATCGGCGCGCGCATCAGGGCCGCGGCAGTTCGTCCGACTCGCACGCGCACGCGCCCCCGCAGCCCTGCGGTGCACCGAACTCGGTGACGAACACGCTGTTCGCGCCCTCGTACTGCCAGCCGACCTGGGTCTCGGTGCCCTCGAAGACCAGCGTGTCGGCGAAACCGACCACGGCGCCGGCTTCGGCCATCAACGGCTCGTAGCCGCGGCACTCGGTCATCGTGCAGCACGAGCGGTCGGCGATGGCGCTGCCCTCGAGTTGCACGAGGTCGTCCACGGCGAGGCGGTAGTGGTCGCCCTCGCGCTCGAAGGCGATCGGCACAGCGTGCACGGCGGCGACCGTGCCGAGCGCGTCGGCGTGCTCGGTGCGCGCCCAACGCTCGGCGGCGGCGCGCTGGATGTCGTTCGTGGCGTCGACGAACAGGTCGCTCGAGCGGGCTTCGCCGTCGGCCAGGTTCGCGCCCGAGGCGACGGCCGCGACGACGCGCACGCCCGCGAGATCGACGCCGCCGAACGCGCCTCCGTCGATCGCCCAGGCGACCAGGGCCGCGTCGCCCTGGTGGTCGTACTCGCTGTTCAGGTGGCAGTGGCCGCCCCAGACGGTCACGTTGCGCGCTTCGATGTAGTCGCCGGTCGGCGCCACGGCGGTGGTGAGCGACACCTGCTGGTTCGCAGCGACGGCGCCGCGATCGTCGCCGCAGTCGCAGAGCGAGATGAACGGGAACGCCGCCAGCGCGAGCGCCGCGACACCGACGGTGGGAAGGACGAGGTTCATGGTGGTGGCTCCTGCGTTGGGGCTCTCAGTTCTCGAAACGCGACTCGAAGCACTCGCGACCGCTGCGGCACTCCTCGGGGTGCGCCATGTCGCGGTCGGGCCCGATCACCTGCATCGTGCGGTTGCACCAGCAGTGGTTCGAGGCGTCGAGCACGTCGCGGTCGACGCGGGCGGGCTCGGAGCGCAGCAACAGCTTCTTGCTCGCGAGGTGCGTGCAGTACGGGAACATCTGCGCGGGCGACAGCTTGGTCGACGGGCTGGCAGCGTTCGGATTCGTGTTCTCGGCCATGGTTCGGTTCGGGCTGAAGGGCTCGGAGTCTGGAAAGCGCGGAGCGGTCAGGAGAGCTGCTGGAACGCGCGCGCGATCAAGCCACGGGTGAGCGGGATCTTGTAGCCGTTGTGCGCCAGGGCCTTCGCACCGTCGAGCGCGAGGTCCGCGACCTTCGCGACCGTCTCGTCGTTGACGGGTCGACCCGCGAGCACCCCTTGCACGTCCACGGTCCACGGCTTCGGGGCGACGCCGCCCAGGGACATCCGCGCGTGCCGCACGACGCCGCCATCCATGACGACGGCCAGAGCCACCGACGCGAGCGCCCAGTCGTACGACTCGCGCTCCTTGAACTTGAGGTAGGTGCTGCGCAGGCCCTGCGGCTGGGGCGGAACGATCACGTCCACGACGATCTCGCCGTTCGCGCGCACCGTCTCGCTGGTCATCGGACCGTCGGACGGCAGCGTGTAGTAGTCGGCCAGCGCGACCTCGCGATCGCCGTCGGGTCCGACGAGTTGCACGCGCGCGTCGAGAGCGATCAGGGCCGGCGCCATGTCGGACGGGTGCACGATGTAGCTCGGCCCCCCACCCAGGATGGCGTTGTACTTGTTCATGCCCTCGGCGGCGTAGCAGACCGAGCCGCCCTTCTTCAGGCAGAAGGCCTCTTCGTTGCGGTAGTACCAGCAGCGCGGGCGCTGGTTCAGGTTGCCGCCGAGCGTCGCAACCGAACGGATCTGCGGCGACGCGATCGAATCGGCCGCCTCGGTGAGGATCGGCAGATCGGCGCGCAGACGCGGGTGACCCGCGATCTGCGCGATGGTCGCGTTCGCGCCCAGACGGATCGAACCGTCCTTCACCTCGCCGATGCCGGCCAGTTGCGGCAGGCCGGAGATGTCGACCACCAGGCTCGGTTCGGCCAGGTGCTCCTTCATCTCGGTCAACAGGTCCTGTCCACCGGCGAGCACCATCGTGCTGCGATCGGCGTCGCCCTCGGCCAGGGCCAGCACGGCCTCGCGCAGTCCCTTCGGCTGCAGTAGTTCGAACTTCTCCATGGGATCAGGCTCGCTCGGCCAGGGCGTCGAGGACGCGGTCGGGGGTGAAAGGCACGGAACGCAGACGCGCGCCGCAGGCGTTGAAGATGGCGTTGGCGATGGCGGAGTGGCCGGGGATGCTGGTGGCTTCGGCCATGCCCGTCACGCTCCAGCGGTCGTCCTCGTCGTCGATGATCGAGCGGATGGCGCCGATCTCGCGACTGCCGGCGATCTTGTAGCTCTCGAGGTTGTCGGTCAGGAGCAGGCCGAGCTCCGGGTCGACGATGCGCTCCTCGAGCAAGCCGTACGACAGGGCCTGGATCATGCCGCCGTTGATCTGGCTGCGAACGGCCAGACGGTTGAGCGGCAGGCCGGTGTCCTGGATCGCGACCATGTCGACGACGACCACGCGACCGGTGACGGTGTCGACGCGCACGCGCGCGGCCTGGGCGCCGTGCAGTCGACCGCCGGCGGTCAGGTGGTTCGACTCGTCGAAGCCGGCCGATGCGGTGATCGCCTTGTTGCCGAGCAGTGAACAGGCGTCGCGGAACGGCACGTCGAACGAGCCGTCCTCGGTGCGGATCGAGCCGTTCTCCCAGACGTAGCCGCCGGGCGCGACCTCGGTGATCTCCGACAGGCGCTTCTCGAACTCGACGCGCGCGTTGTGCGCCGCCTGCTTGATCACCGGGGCGATCGAACCGGTCGTGACGCTGCCGCCCGAGCCGACGCCCGGCGGAAGGGCCGAGTCGCCGATGCGCGCGGTGACGTCCTCGATCGTCAGACCGAGTTCCTCGGCCGGGATCGCCGCGACGTAGGTGCGCGAGCCCGTTCCGAGGTCCTGCACGCCGCACGACGAGATGACGCTGCCGTCGCGCTCGATCGTGATGTCGCAGCGTCCGCCGCCGCTTCCGCCCGCGCGCCAGGTGGCGAGACCGAAGCCGATGCCCTCGGTCCAACCGTCGGCGCCGGGCGTGCCGGGCGCGGTCTTGTGCGGGTGCTCGGCCCAGCCGATCTCCTTGGCGACCACGCGCAGGTGGCGCTTCCAGACGTCGTCGGGCGCGTTGCGCATCCGCATCTCGAGCGGACCGATACCGACGGCGTAGGCCAGCTCGTCGACGGCCGACTCCATCACGAACGACGCCTGCGGGTGACCGGGCGCGCGCATGGCGCGGTTCGAGTCGAGGGCCGTGTGCACCGAGCGGGTCTGGGCCGCGCTCGGGCATTCGTAGATGTAGGGGAAACCGGGGAAGCTGCCGTTGCCGACGCCGCCGAGCTTGTCGATGGTGCCGGCCGCCGCGGTCAGCTTTCCGTCCGCGTCGCAGCCGAGCGCCACTTCCGCGTGGGTGCCGGAGCGGTTGCCCGCCATCTGGAACTCCTGCGGCCGGTCGAGCATCAGGTGCACGGGCCGGCCGGTGGCCTTGGCGATCGTGCAGGCGATCGCGCCTTGCAGGTCGGGGCCGAACTTCGACCCGAAGCCGCCGCCCATGTGCTGGCAGACGATGCGCACCTTGCTGGCGTCGAGACCGAGGAGCCCGGCGAACATGCCCGCGTTGCCCGAGACCATCTGGGTCGAGGCGTAGACGGTGGCCTCGCCCGCAGCGGCATCGAAGTCCACCACGCAGCCGTGCGTCTCGAGACACACGTGGTGCTGGATCGGAAGGGTGTAGGTGGCGCGGACCTGGTGCGCGCTCTTCTCGAGCAGCGCTTCGGTCTCGTCGGCACCGCGCGGTCCGCGTCCGGCGCGCACGTTGCCGCGGCGCGTGATCTGGGGCGCTTCGGGATCGAGCGACTGCTCGCGCGTGACGACGGGCGCCTTCGGGCTGAGCATGAAGCGCACGGCGCGCGCCGCGTCCTTGGCCGCTTCCGGTGTTTCGGCCGCCACGTAGGCCACGACCGAGTCGTCGCCGAGGTAGGCCAGCTCGTCGCCGGCGTTCTTCTGGATGCCGACGTGCACGACGCCTTCGATCTGCTGGGCAGCCGCGATGTCGATCTCGTCGACCGTGGCGCGCGGCGTCTTCGCGAGCACGAGGCGCGCGTAGACCATGTTCGGCAGGCGCATGTCGTGGGAGTAGCGCGCGCGGCCGGTGACCTTGTCGGGTCCGTCGATGCGCGGGATGTCGCGATCGAGGACGGTCATCTCCTTGCGCGGGGTCCAGGAGCTCTCCTGGACCGTGAACGAAATGGTCGCCGGGTCGGCGCTCTTGGGATCGCTGCTCATCGCTTCGACCCTCCTTCGCTCTTCGCGCCCGTGCGACCGTCGCGCACGGCTTCGGCCGCGTCGAACAGGTGCCCGTAGGTGCCGCAGCGGCACAGGTTGCCGGACAGTTCGGTGCGGATGGTGTCGCGGTCGGCGTCCGGGTGCTTCGACAGGCAGGCGGTCGTCGCGATCACGAAGCCCGGCGTGCAGAAGCCGCACATCTGCGCGTCCTTGGCCACGAACGCGGCTTGGACGTCGGACATGGCGTCGGGCGAGCCGAGCCCTTCGACCGTGGTGATCTGCTTGCCCGCACAGCGCACCGCGAGCTGCAGGCACGAGTAGGCGGGCTCGCCGTCGATCAGCACCGAACACGCGCCGCAGTTGCCGCGGTCGCAGACCTCCTTGGTGCCGGTCAGCGGGCGTTCGAGGTGGTGGCGCAGCGCCGAGAGCAGCGTGGTGCGCGGCTCGATCGACAGCTTCTGCTCGCGACCGTTGATCGCGAGGGTGACGTCCACCTTCCCGGACAGCGTCGTGCCGCGCGAGGCGGCCTCCTGCTCGGCCTGGGCCGCCGCGGTCTGCGCCGCGAGCGCCTGACCGATGGCCGCGCCGCCGGCCGCGACCGTGCTGGCGCCCTTGAGGAAGGAGCGGCGGGAGAGGGGCGCGGGTGCGGAGCTCGTGGCTCCCTGGGGCGGCGCGTCGTCGCGTCCGTCCGGGGTGGTTCGATCCGTCATGGAAGTGTCGGGGGTGACCGTGGGCCGGGGTGGGCGCCCAGCGTACTCGACGGGCGAGTTGGATTGGTCGGTACGGCGTCAGGCACGAAACTGCCACCGGCCGCCGAAGTCGCTGCGAATCGCAGCGACTCGGCGCGGCCGGTGGCAGTTTCGTGCCTGACGCCGTACCGACCGATCCACCCCGGGCCGACCCCAGTCGGTCGACGATCCCGCTTGGGTTGCAAGGCGCGACCCAGTGCGGCGACGAGTGGAACAGGGTCCCGCGCGGGAAGACCTGCTCGTCGAACAGCTGCGAGGCGTCGATGAAGACGACGGGCGCGCAAACGTCGAACCGGTCGAAGTGGAAGTCGAGGGCGTCGAGCCGGCCTCGGATTGGTCGGTACGGCGTCAGGCACGAAACTGCCACCGGCCGCCGACGACGCTGCGAATCGCAGCGTCTCGGCGCGGCAGGTGGCAGTTTCGTGCCTGACGCCGTACCGACCAATCCACCTCGCGAGAACCGGACCCCGGGCCTGCCCTCCCCACTCGCACGCCGCTATCCTGCCGCGCGGATGGAACTCGAGAAGCTGAAGATCGATCGATCGGGCACCGCGTCCAAGGGTGGCGGCGGTGGGCGCAAGCGCCGCAGCCCGTGGCCCGGACGCGCGATCGTCCTGGCGCTGCTGCTCGGCGCTGGCTGGCTGTTCCGCGCGCCGATCCTCGCCTGGTACGAGAGCGTCACCCTGCCCCAGGTCGAGGTGGTGCGCGCGACGGCGATCACGGCGCGGCAGTCCACGGCCCTCTCGGGCACGTCGGCCAATGGCTACCTGGTGGCGGCCACCCGCGCGGCGCTCTCGGCCGACACGCCCGGCCGCGTGGTCGAACTGAACGTGACCGAAGGTTCGGTCGTGAAGAAGGGCGACGTGGTCGCGCGCCTGTTCTCCGAGGAGTTCGAGGCCGCGGTCGAGCGCGCCGAGGCCGACGTCGAGCTCGCACACCGCGGCGTCGAGCGCGCGCGCGCCGACGCGGCCGCGATCGGCAAGGACGTCGCGCGTTTCGAGTCCGACCTGGCCGCGGCGCGCACGCGCACGGATGCAGCGCGCACCGACGCGGCTCTCGCGGATCGCGAACTCGCGCGCCAGCAGGAACTGCTCGACACCGAGGTCGGCAACGCGCGCGACGTGGACCTGGCGGAGTCCGAGGTCGAGCGCTCGCGGGCGAACGTGGCCACGAACGAAGCGCTGGTCACCTCCGCCGAGTCCGCCCTCGACCAGGCCCGTTCGCGCTTCGCAGCGGCGGAAGCGGCCGTCGCCGAAGCCGGCGCGCGCGTCCCGGTCGCCGAAGCCACCCTGGCCCAGGCCCGCGCGACCCTCTCGAAGACCGAGGTGCGCGCGCCCTTCGACGGCGTCGTGGTCCTCAAGGACGCCCAGGTCGGCGAAGTGGTCAGCCCGAACAGCCAGGGCGGCAGCTCGCGCGGTTCGGTCGTCACGATGGTCGACTTCGCGTCGCTCGAGGTGCAGATCGACCTGCCGGAGACGTCGCTCGCGAAGGTCTCCGTCGGACAGGCCGCGACCGTTTTCGTCGACGCCTACGCGAGCGAACCGTTCGCCGGCACGGTCAGCCGCATCTGGCCCACCGCCAGTCGCCAGAAGGCCACGATCGAGGTGCGCGTGCGCTTCGACGCGGTGGACGAGCGCCTCAAGCCCGACATGGGCGCGCGCGTCGTCTTCCAGGATCCCGGACAGAGCCAGGACGCGGGCAGCGACGCGCCCCGCGAGGGCACGCTCCTGCTGCCGACGAGCGCGTTCCTCGGCAGTGGCGACACGCGCCGCGTCTTCGTCCTCGAGGGCCAGCAGGTCTTCGAGCGCGAGGTCACCGTCGAGAACGGACCGACCGGCCGCCTGCGCGTGCTGACCGGCCTCGCGGACGGCGACATGGTCGTCGAGCAGCCCACGGGCGCGCTCACCGACGGCGCGCGCGTGGCCGCGCGGGGCGACTGAGCCGCGAACGAACCGCGAACGAACCTCCAGCGACGACGACCGCACGCACCGACGTTCGAGAAACTGTCGCCCGGGCCTCGGCGCCGAGCGAAGCAGCGCTGCACACTGCGCGCCGAGGACGACCGGTTCGAGGGCGCACCTACGAGCTGGGAATGCACGAACGCGGCGCCGCGGCGACGAACCGGCGACGACGGAGCCCAGCGGAACGCACCCGATCTCGCATCCGCACTTCGCGAATCGACCGTCGTCGGCACCCGCACCAACTCACCATCGAGAGCGCGTCGATCCCGAGCGCACCGAATCACGGGCGCCAGCCGGAGCCCGACGACTCGCACGCAACCACGCGCTCACCAGCCCTCGCCCGCAACGCCTCGCCCGCCGTCGTCCGAACAGGGCATGGCGGCCCACTCGATCCACCCACGACCCTGCGCACCCCCTCGAACCACCATGTCCGACCAATCGATGATCCAGGCGCGGAAGCTCACCAAGGTCTACAAGCGCGGCGGTGAGACCCTGCGCGTGCTCGACGAGCTCGATCTCGACATCGACGCCGGCGGCTTCTTCGCGCTGATGGGCCCGTCCGGTTCGGGCAAGACGACGCTGCTCAATCTGATCGGCGGGCTCGACGACGCGACGAGCGGCCAGCTGATCGTCGACGGCACCGACGTGGCCGAGCTGACCGGCTCCGAACTGGCGCAGTGGCGCAGCGACAACGTCGGCTTCGTGTTCCAGGGCTTCAACCTGATCCCGGTGCTGACGGCGCTCGAGAACGTGATGCTGCCGCTCGGCCTCACGCCGCTGTCGAAGTCGGAACAGCGCAAGCAGGCCGAGTACGCGCTCGAACTGGTCAGCATGAGCGACCGCATGAAGCACCGCCCGCGCCAATTGTCCGGTGGTCAGGAACAGCGCGTCGCCATCGCGCGTGCCATCGCGACCGACCCGAAGTTGATCCTCGCCGACGAGCCCACCGGCGACCTGGACCGCGACAGCGCGAACGCCGTGCTCGAGCTGATGACCAAGCTCAACCAGGAGCTCGGCAAGACGATCCTGATGGTCACGCACGACCCGCTGGCGGCCGAGTTCGCCACGAACCAG
Organism: Rohdeia mirabilis; assembly: GCA_007750655.1. GTDB lineage: Bacteria > Planctomycetota > UBA1135 > UBA1135 > Rohdeia > Rohdeia mirabilis. The sequence goes on along the minus strand of CP036290.1, from coordinate 650,502 downwards.
ATCCACCTCGACAAGGGGCGTCTGGCCGAGGTGCGCGAGCGTGGCGCGAAGTCCGGCGCGGCGGCAGCCGGCCAGCTCGGGGGCGAGTGACGTGCTGAGCCTCGCCTTCAAGAACCTGTTCGCGCACCCGCTGCGCTCGCTGCTGACCATCGGCGCCCTGTCGATCGCGACGTTCCTGGTCAGCTTCCTCGCGTCGCTCGTGACCGCGCTCGACGTCGGACTCGAGGGCAGCGGCGTGCGCCGCCTGTGGACCCAGACCGCCGTCAGCCTCTTCGCCTCGATGCCCCAGAGCTACGAGCAGAAGATCGAGAACGTCGAAGGCGTGGACGACGTGGTCAAGTTCCAGTGGTTCGGCGGGGACTACATCGAGCCGGAGAACTTCTTCGCCAAGTTCGCCGTCGAGCCCGAAGGCTTCGCCGCCGCCTACCCCGAGATGAAGATGGTGCAGGGGTCGATGGAGGACTTCTTCGCCAACCGACGCGGCGCGATCATCGGCGACCAGCTGCTCGAGCGCTTCCCCGAGTTCGAGGTCGGCAAGATCGTCCCACTGCTCGGCACGATCTTCCCGAACGAGGGCGGCAAGGCCTGGGAGTTCGAGGTGGTCGGCGTCTACACGGCGGAAGAGCCCTACATCGACCGCAGCGCGATGTTCTTCCACTGGGACTACTTCGAGGACACGATCGACGCGCTCGAAGGCGTACCGCCCGAGGTCGGCACGTTCGTGTTCGTCCCCGAGGAGGGCGCGGATCTCGACGTGGTCGCGGCGCGCGTCGACGAGCTCTTCGCCGGCGGTCCGATGCGCACGCTCACGACCACCGAGTCCGAGTTCAACCGCCAGTTCATCGGCATGATCGGAAGCCTCCCCCGCTTCCTCTCGTTCCTCGGCGCCGGTGTGTTCGTCGCGATCCTCCTGGCCTGCATCAACACGATGCTGATGGCGGCGCGCGAGCAGACCCACGACGTGGGCGTGTTGAAAGCGCTGGGCTTCTCGGACGGGCGCATCTTCACGTTGATGCTCGCACAGGGACTCGCCCTGTGCTGCATCGGCGGCGGACTCGGACTGCTGCTGGCCAAGGGCTCCGAACCGGCTTTCCAGGACGCGCTGGCCCGGTACTTCCCGGCCTACCGCGTGACCGACCAGACGTTGCTCGGCGCGGCCGTCATCAGCGTCGCGATCGGCTTCGTGGCCGGCATCATCCCCGCGATCGGCGCCCGCCGCCTGTCGCCCGTCGCCGCCCTGCGCGCCAACGTCTGAGGGGCCCACGCCTCCGCACCGCCATGGTCCCCATCAGCTACACCCTGCGCAGCCTCTTCGTGCGGCGCTCGTCCACCCTGCTCACGATCCTGGGCATCGCCGCCACGGTCGCGGTGCTCGCCGGCGTGCTCGCGCTGCAGCAAGGCTTCGACCGACTCTTCGCCGGCAGCGGCAGCGAGTCCGTCGCCGTGTTCATGCGCCCCGGAGCGAATGCCGAGGGCGAGAGCCAGTTCCCGCGCGACAAGGCCCAGACCCTGATCAAGGGGCAACCGGCCATCGCCACCGACGACCAGGGCCGCCCGCTGGCCGCGATGGAGGCCTACGTGGCCCTGCGTCTGCCGCGCATCGGTGGCGGCGAGACGAACGTGCCCGTGCGCGGCGTCGAGCCGCTGACCTACGCGATCCACGGCGACTCGGTGCGCATCGTGGAAGGCCGCTGGCCGGTGCCGGGCACGGACGAGATCGCCGTCGGCAACAAGCTCGTCGAGCGCATGCAGAACTGCCGCATGGGCGACGTCCTGCCGCTCAACCTCTCGCCCATGCGCGTGGTCGGCGTCTTCGCGAGCGACGGTCCCTACGGCTCGGAGATCTGGGGCGACCTCGACCGCATCCTCGACGCACTGGAGCGCGCGAACCCCAACCGCGTCATCGCGCGCGTGGTGGATGGCACGGACCTCGAGGTGCTCAACGACGAGCTGGAGGTGGATCCACAAGTGCCGGCGAAGGTCCAGAGCGAGCGCACCTACCTGTCGAACCAGACGGGGCTCCTGTCGGCGATCCTGATCACGCTCGGCAGCTTCATGGCGATCGTCATGGGCGCCGCCGCGGTCTTCACCGCGACGAACACGATGCTGTCGGCCGTTGCGTCGCGGACGCACGAGATCGGCATCCTCCTGTCGATCGGCTACCGCCCCGTCCCGATCTTCGTCGCGTTCATCCTCGAGTCATTGGTGCTCGGTCTGCTGGGCGGACTGGTCGGCTGTCTGATCGTGCTGCCGATCAACGGCATCGAGACCGGCACCACCAACTTCGCGACCTTCACCGAAGTCGCCTTCGCCTTCCGCATCACGCCGCTCGTCCTCGGCGTCGCGGTCGCGTTCAGCCTCGTGCTCGGCCTGCTCGGCGGCGCCTGGCCGGCCTGGCGCGCCTCGCGCATGCGCCCGACCGAGGCCCTGCGGCGGATGTAGGGGTTGGATTGTCGGTACGGCGTCAGGCACGAAACTGCCACCGGCCGCCGAAGTCGCTGCGATTCGCAGCGACTTCGGCGGCCGGTGGCAGTTTCGTGCCTGACGCCGTACCGACAATCCAACGCGGTCGAGCGGGCCCCGTCCCAGACCCCGGAACCCCGACACATGGGGGCGCCTCCAGCCCTCCTCCCCCACGCCCGCGGCACCCGAAGTAGGGTCGGGGCTGCACGCCCCGCGCACCCGTCCCGACCACTCGGCCGCCCTCACCCCGCGGCCCCTCCCCACGATCCGCTCCGCTCGCCACCCCGCGCCGGAGCTCGCGCCCCGCCCCCTCGGTGGCGCCGCCCCCCATGACTGACGAACGGCACAACGCACTGGTCCTGTGGTTCGAACAACTCGGCGTCGGCGACGCGGAGCTCGTGGGTGGCAAAGGCGCGTCGCTCGGTGAGCTCTACCGCCAGCTCGTGCCCAAGGGCGTGCGCGTCCCGAACGGCTTCGCCACCACCGCGCTCGCCTACCGCCGCTTCCTCGACGAGCCGGTCGGTCCCACGGCCTGGCACGCGGTCGAGATTCCCGAGGGCGCCGCCCACCTGCGCGCTCCGGTCGCGCGCACGGGCTCGCTCGGCGCCGCGCTCGACGCCTGCTTCGAGGGCGCCGATCCCACCGACCAACTCGAGATGTACGCGCGCACGTCCTACGCGCGCGCGCTCGTCGTGGCCGCCCCGGTGCCGGCCGACGTGGAACGCGATCTCGTCAGCGGCTACGCGCGCCTGTGCGACGAGTACGGCCCCGACGTCGACGTGGCCGTGCGCTCGTCCGCCACGGTCGAGGACTCCGCCGACGCCTCGTTCGCCGGCCAGTGCGAGTCGTACCTGAACGTCCACGGCTCGGACTCGGTCGTGCTGCACTGGAAACGCTGCTGCGCGAGCCTCTTCACCGAGCGCGCCGTCTCCTACCAGCTCGGCAAGAGCATGGATCCACTCGCGGCGGCGCTGGCCGTCGTCGTGATGAAGATGGTCCGCTCGGACCTCGCCACCAGCGGCGTGATGTTCACCTGCGACCCCGACTCCGGCCACCCGGGCGTGATCCACATCTCGTCCTCGTACGGCCTCGGCGAACTCGTCGTCCAGGGCACGGTCTCGCCCGACCACTTCACGATCTGGAAGGAGGGCCTGCGCCGCGGTCACGAAGCGATCGTGCACCGCCACCTGGGTGCGAAGGACCTGAAGATGGTCTACGGCAGCCAAGGCGGCACGCTCACCGAGTCGATCGACGTGTCGTCCGCGCGCCGCCGCGCCTGGTCGCTCGAGCGCGAAGAGGTGATCGAGCTGGCGAAGATGGCCCTGTCGATCGAGGACCACTACGGTCGCCCGATGGACATCGAATGGGCCAAGGACGGCCGCAGTCGCCAGCTGTTCGTGGTGCAGGCGCGTCCGGAAACGGTGCACAGCAAGCGCGAACAGGCCACGCTCACGCGCTTCGTGATGGACGCCGAGCTGGTGAAGCGACTGAAGACCGATGGCTCGCTCCTGGCCGAGGGCCAAGCGGTCGGCACGCGCATCGGCGCCGGCCGCGTGCGCATGTACAAGTCCTACGAAGAGGTCATCCTCAAGAAGCGCGATCTGCGGACGCGCATCGCCGGCGGTGAGCTGATGGAGGACATCCCGGTCGAGGAGCGCGTGTTCGACCCCGGCGACGTGCTCGTCACCGAGATGACGACGCCCGACTGGGAACCGCTGATGAAGGACGCGTCCCTGATCGTGACCGAGAAGGGCGGGCGCACGTCGCACGCGGCGATCATCGCGCGCGAGTTCGGCATCCCGGCCGTCGTCGGCTGCGAGGACGCGACGCGCAAGCTGCAGCCGCTGCAAGAGGTCACCGGAACCTGCGCCGAGGGCGACACGGCCTTCGTCTTCGCGGGGATCCAGCCCTACGAGCGCGAGGAACTCGAGATCGACCTCGACACGAAGCTGCGCACCAAGATCAAGCTGAACGTCGGCTTCCCCGGCAAGGCGTTGTCCGATTCGCAGCTGCCCGTCGACGGCGTCGGCCTCGCGCGCATCGAGTTCATCCTCACGTCCGAGGTCGGCATCCATCCGCTGGCGCTCCTGTACTTCCGCGAGCTCCACGACTTCCTCGAGAACGGCCGAATGGCGCCCGAACTCGCGCCTTTCGCGGACGCCATCCGTCGCGAACCCGCCGAGGAACTGCGCGGACTGTTGGGCGCGATCGACCGCCGCACCGCGACGTACGCCGACAAGCGCCAGTTCTTCGTCGACCGCGTGATGGAGGGCGTCGGCCTGATCTGCGCCGCGTTCCACCCGCGTCCGGTGCTCGTGCGTCTGTCGGACCTCAAGTCGAACGAGTACCGCGAGCTGCTCGGCGGCCGCATCTTCGAACCGGTCGAGGAGAACCCGATGATCGCCTGGCGTGGAGCGTCGCGCTACGTGGACGACGCGTTCCTGCCGGCCTTCGAGATGGAGTGCGACGCGCTGCGCTACGTCGGTCGTCGCCTCGGACTCGACAACCTGCAGCTCATGGTCCCGTTCTGCCGCTCGCCAGAGGAAGGTCGCGCGGTGCGTGGACTGCTGGCCGACCGCGGACTCGGCGCCGAGGCGGGCGTGCCGCTCTTCCTGATGATCGAGCTGCCCTCGAACGTGATCCTGGGCGACGAGTTCATCGACGCCATGCACCTCGACGGCGGATCGATCGGCTCGAACGACCTCGTGCAGACGGTCTACGCCGTGTCGCGCGACGACCTCGAGAACTACACCCACCCGGTCGACGCGCGCTCGCCAGCGGTCAAGCAGATGATCGCGCAGGCCGTGAAGACGTTCACCGATCGCGGCCTCGAGATCGGCATCTGCGGCCAGGCGCCGTCGGACCACCCGGACGAGGTGCCGCCGTTCCTGGTCGAGCAGGGCATCACGTCGATCTCGGTCACCCCGGACACGGCGGTGCGGGCGCGGCTGGCGGTGGCGAAGGCCGAGAAGGCGCTCGGCGTGGCGCCCGAGCAGGGCGACAGGACCGGACGTCAGACGGCGTAAGCGGCCTCTGGACAGCCATTTGGAGCGAGGCTTCAGGTCGCCTGGCGATTCGGCCGAGTTTCTACTACCCAGGTAGTACGACCTCGGTAGTTTGAAGCCCATGGCACGCCGCAAGACCACTCCCCGCTCCGCCAAGCCCGAGCGCACGCCCCAGTCCCGCCACGAACTCGGCGCCCGGCAGCACGCGATCATGACCGTGCTGTGGGAGGCGGGCGAAGCGACCGTCGCCCAGGTGCACGAGGCGCTCACGGGCGACGAGGCCCGTGCGCTGACGACCGTCGCGACGATGCTGACGAAGATGGAGGCGAAGGGCGTCGTCGAGGCGCGGCGCGACGGTCGCCAACTCGTCTACCGCCCCACCGTCACGCGCGAAGAGGTGCGGCGGACGATGGTCGGTTCGCTGACCGAGACGCTCTTCGGCGGGCGGCCGGAAGAGCTCGTCAGCCACCTGCTCGACGAACAGGCTCTGTCCGATGCGGACGTGGATCGCCTGCGCGCTCTGCTCGAGCAGCACGGGTCGGACGCCGGGCGCAAGGGAGGACGGCGCGATGACGCCTGATCCGATCCAGCTCGACACGGCCACGCGCATCGGCGCCTGGCTCGCGACCTACTGGCTGCACGCCGCGGTCGCGATCGGTGCCACGTGGCTGCTGGCGCGCACGGTGCTGCGCGACGCCCCGGCCGGCCTGCGTGCCTTCGCTTGGCGCGCAGCGATCGTCGCGCCGCTCGCGACGAGTGCGGTGCGCTGCGGAGTGCTCGAAGGTGGACACGAGCTGGAGATGGCCTGGCTCGGGCGCGCCGAGAACGTGACCGACGCGGTCGACGACAGCGCGAGCGACGAGCACGAGTTCGATGTCGCCGGTGGCGCCGGCGTTCCGATCGCGACGACGACCTCGAACGGGTCCGAGCAGGCGCGCCCGATCGACCGTCGCCCGTTGGGCGGAAGGATCGCGGGTCCCACGCCGAGGGTCGCGGGGCCGACCCCGCGGCGAGCGGCCGACACGCAGGCCACGACGACGCGCGAAGTCGCGAGCAGTGGCGCGGCGCGTGAGGTCGACGACGCGGTGAGTGCGTCCGCGACCGCACCGTCGGCCGGCGGCCCGTTCGGCGGATCGACCGGCACCGCGTCCGACGCGCGCGCCACCGGCCTCTTCGCGACCGCGCTGCATGCCGCGTCCAACGTCGATCCGCGCCGTCTCGCACTCCTGGTCGCCGCGATCGCCGCGCTGCTCGCCCTCGCGCGCTGGCTGGACGGCTGGGTGCGCCTGGGTCGCCAACTCGGCCGGACGCGCCCGCTCGACCCCGAACGGGCCGAACGCGCGGCGCACCTCGCCGACCGCATGGGCGTCGCACACGTGCGCGTGATCGAGAGCGACCGCGTGCGCGTTCCGCTGGCCTACGGCTTCGGCGCACCGCGCGTCTGCCTGCCGGTGGACTTCCACCTGGGCCTGACGCGCGCCGAGTGGGACGCCGCGGTGGCGCACGAACTCGCGCACATCGTCCGCGGAGACCAGCGCTGGCTGCCGACCCTGCGGCTCGTCGCGCGCGTGTTCGCGTTCCAACCGCTGAACAAGCTGGCGTGGCGCGAACTGCAGCGCGACAGCGAGCACGCCGCCGACGAGACCGCCGTGCGCGTGATCGGCGCGGCCGAGCCCCTGGCCCTGTGCCTGGCGAAGGTCGCGACGCGCGTGCGCACCGGTGGCGGAGCGTTGCCGGCCGCCGCGGTCACGGGCGCGCCGACGATGGCCGGTCGCATGTCGCTCGTGGTCGAGCGCGCCGATCGGATCCTGGGCAGCGCGAGCCGTCCGCCCCGTCGCGCCGGCCGCCGCACGCGTCTCGCCGCGATCGCGCCGACGGTCGTGGTCGCGCTCGCTCTGCCGCGCCTGACGCCGGCGGTCGCGTTCGGGCAGGCGGCGGTGGACGGCGTCGCGGGCGGTGCGCCGATCGACGGGCTCGCGACCGTGGGCGCCACCGACGCAGACCTGGGCTTCGAGCTCGCCAACCTGTGGTCGGCACCGAGCTGGGATCCGGCGACCGCGGGCGTCTCGAGCACGGCCCCGCCGTCACCGCAGGCCGCCCCGACGCCGCCGGCACCGACCGCGTCGTCCGCGGTCGCGGCCCTCATGACCGCGGAGTCGCGCGCGCTCGGCGACGAACTCGAAGCCGCGCGCGACGAACTGCGCCGCGCCTTCGAGGAGTCGGCGCCGGACGACCGCGCCCAGCTCGTCGCGGTGCTCGAGCGCCTCGAACGCCTCGAACAGCAGCACCTCGTGCTCGCCCGCCTCATCCACGAGCGCGACGACCCCGCGAAGTCGTCGACGCTCGCTCCTTCCCCGGAACTCGATCCCGAACGGGATATCCAACGATGAACTTCATCACTCTCACCGCCTCGGGCCTCGCCGCCCTGTCCGTGCCCTTCGCGGCGCCGTGGCTTGCCCAGGACGGCCAGAGCGCCGACGTCGCGGGTCGACTCGTGCACGTCACGACCGACGGAACGTGCGACGTCTCGTGCGAGGCGACCGACGGAGCCGACAGGCTGACCCTGCTGCGCACGTCGTTCGCGCCGGCGCAGGGCCAGGACGCCGCGCAGGAGGCCCCCGACCTCAGGATCGGCTACCGACAACGCCTTTTTGAGGAGTCGAGAGACTTCCCCGCCACCGCGATCTCATGGGAGACGGCCCTGCCGGCACGCGGCGACGACGAGGAGGCGGCGCGTGAGGAAGCCGCGCTGCTCCAGAGCGAGATCGCCGTCCTGCACGCGCGGCTGACGTCGCTCGAAGCTCTACAGGCCCAGGTCGGTCCGAGGAACCGCGGCCTGGCCGCCGAGCGGAGCGCCTCCCAATCGTCCGCGCTGCTCGAGGAGCTGCGCACCGTCGACGAGCGACGCGCGCTGCTCGACCTCGAACGACGCCGCGCGGGCGAGCTGCGCGCTCACGTGGCGCAAGGAGCGCAAGAGCGACGCGCGCTGCTCGACCTCGAGCGGCGCCGTGACGAGGAGCTGCGCGCTCACCTGGCGCATGGTGCGGCGGGCCGCACCCACGAACTGGACGCGCGACTCGAGCAGCTGCAGTCGGAAGCGGCCATGCTGGAGAACGTCGAGGCCGAGCTGCGCATGGTGCGCAATCTGGAGATGATCGCGGAGCTGCAGGCCCATGCGGTGAACGCAGCCGGAGGAGGCACCGGCACCCACGAACTGGACGCGCGACTCGTGCAGCTGCAGTCGGAAGCGGCCTTGCTGGAGGCCCACGCCAACGCGCTCGAGACGCGGGATCTGTGGAGCCAACTGGACACCCGCAAGGCGGCCACCGAGGACGCCGTCCGCGAACTTCTGACCGCTCTCCAGCCCGACGCCGCCCGAGCGCAGGGACGGCTCGAGTGGTTCGACGCTCGCAGCGACGACGAAGAGGAGCGCGCCGAGGACCTGCGCGAGTACGAGCAGGAACTGGCCGAACTCGAGCGCGAGAGCCAGCGGATCGAGAAGCGCGCCGAACGCCTCGAGAAGCGCCTCGCCAAGGCCGTGGAGAAGAACCGCGTCGATCAGGCCGAGGAGCTCGAGGACGAGCTCGCCGAGCTGCACGAGGAGCTGGCCGAACTCGACGAGGAGCGCGCCGAACTCGACAGCGAACTCGCCGCTCTCGACGGTATGTGGGCGTGGATGGACTCCGAGGAGTTCGAGGAGCACTGGCCCGACGCCGACGGCGGGCACGACATCGAGTGGTTCGACTTCGACAACGAGGACGTGGACGTCGACTTCCGCGAGCTCGGCGAACGCTTCGACATCGATCTCTTCGCGGGCGGCGGGTCCTCCGTCGGCGGCGGCCCGCAGATCGACTTCGAGTCCTTGTTCGGCGACGACGCACACTCGAAGTTCGAGTGGCCCGCCCCCCACGGCGCGGACCGTGCGGCTGGTGGCGGTCACGCGTCCGGCGGCGGACACACGATCAACGCCGGCGGTGACGTGAGCATCGGCGGCGGCGATCGCGATGCGGAGATCATCCAACTGCTGCGCGAGATCCGCGACGAGGTCCGCGGCCTGCGCAACGACCTCGGTGAGATCCGCTCGGCGCCGGCCGGCCGCGGCCGCTCGAACGGCCCGGCGAGCGTCGGCGACCTGTTCGTCCCGCGCGCAGCCTCTCCGAGCGTTGGTGGCGGACCGTCGACCGCGCCGAGCACGAGCTCGCCGTTCGGCGTCGGCAGCGCGTTGCCGCCGTCCGCACCGCGCGCACTCGCGAGCGGGGGCAGCGGCTCCAGCCCGTTCACAAGCGCCGTGCCGTCGGCCGGAGGCGCCGCGGCCCAGGGCGGTGGCGAGTTCCCGCCGAGCCGCTTCGCCGGCTTCCCGGCCCCGCCGGCCCCGGCGCTGCCGCCCGTGGCAACGGTCCCGGCGATTCCGGCGATTCCGGCGGTCCCCGCGGTCCCGCCGGTCGCTGGCGGGGCCAGCGCGCCGCGCTTCCTGCAGTGACCCACGTCGGCCGCCGCGCCGACCCGCACACCGCCTCCGTCGGGGAAACGGAGTCGGTCTTCGCGTCGCCGCCCCCGCCTCGGTTCGCCGAGTCGGGGGCGGCACTCGTTCACGGCCTGTGGATCGCGCTCAGCGGATCGTCGTGAGCACCGGGTCGCAGATCGCGCCGACGCCACAGGGCGCCGTCGGATCCAGCGTCATGAACGCGAGGTGGAAGCTCACGCCGACCAGCGACGGCTGCGCGGGCACGTCCATCGCGGGTGCGCTCGTCGTGCCGAACGCGTCGAGCTGGCCGATGAAGTCCGTGAAGACGGCGGACGGTGCGATCGACTGGAGCAGGAGCGTGTCGAGGTCGAGCGGGAAGGTCCGGCCGCAGCCGAGCGGGATGCCCGTCGAGATCGATCCGGACGCGGCGAGGACGTAGAACGCGTCCGGGTGGGCGGGTGCGCACAGGTGCACCGCTCGGCGCGCTCCGGCGAAGGGCGCACCGAGCGGCATGAGCGCGCAGTCCGTCGCACCGACGTCGTAGAGCAACCCGTTGACGGAGTAGACGCCGGGCGGGACCTGCTGGCCGCTGTTGTCGGTCTGGTTCCACGACAGCACGCCGACACCGCCCGGCGGCAGGAAGATGAGCACCTGCATGCAGAAGCCGATGAAGACCAGCTGGCCGTTCGCGTCGGCGACGATCGGGTGGCAGGGCGTGTACTCGAGGATCCCGGCCGAGTCGTTCGCGACCACCGACGGGATCGGACAGCCGAGCGGCCACGGGATCGGGGTCGGTGGCGTCGGCCCGCCGATCTGGGCGTGCGCGGTCGGCGCGACGGTGGCGAGGGCGAGCAGCGAGAGGAGCAGGGCGATCGGCGAGGTGCGGAGCATGGCGGTCGTGGTTCGAGGGCTGCGAGTGGCCTCGGCGCGGTGCGAATCCGCGTCGTAACGGCGGGGCTCAACCTACCCTCCGAGAGGGACTTGCGGCGTCGCGCACGCGCCACCCGCCACCCCCGCCGCCCTGGTGCGGTCTGCCCTCCCTGGGCGGGGGAGGAGGCGGCCAGGGCCTGGCGGCGGTTCGGTCAAGTGGCGGTGCAGCACAGGCTCCGTCCCGGTTCGGTCGGGACGGACCCAGCATCGGGCGCGCGAACGTCTGCGGCGCGCGCCGACGCCGAACGACGAGCACCTCGCGCGACGGCGCGCTGTCGATCGCGCAGCGCGACCCTCACGCCGCGACCCACATGCACGACTCGCGCACCGCCCCCACCTCACTCCCAGCGCGGCTCGACGCCCATCAAGTGCCGGACGAAGAAGTCCTGGCGCCGGCGCCGACCGTAGTCCGACTCGCCCGCTCCGTGGCCGGCGCCCGGGAACACGATCAGGTCGAAGTCCTTGTTCGCGCGGATCAGCGCGTCGGCCACCTGCATCGTCGAAGCGGGATCGACGTTGCGGTCGAGCTCGCCCACGGTCAACAGCAGCTTGCCCACCAACCGGTGCGCCTGGGTGACGTTCGACTGCTCGGCGTAGTGCTCGCCGATCGGCCAGCCCATCCAGGCCTCGTTCCACCAGATCTTGTCCATGCGGTTGTCGTGGCAGCCGCAGTCCGACACGGCCACGTCGTAGAAGTCGCCGTGAGCGAGCAGCGCGCGCGTCGAACTCTGGCCGCCCGCAGAACCGCCGTAGATCCCGACGCGCTCCGTGTCCATCCACGGACGCGACTCGGCGGCGGCGCGGATCCACGCGATGCGATCGGGGAAGCCGCTGTCGCCCAGGTTCTGCCAACAGACGTCGTGGAAGGCCTTGCTGCGCCAGTTCGTGCCCATCCCGTCGATCTGCACGACGACGAAACCCAGCTCGACCAGTTCGTGGACGCCGCGGTGCACGGCCCAGCTCTTAGGAACGAAGTGGCCGTGCGGCCCGGCGTAGATCGACTCGACGATCGGATAGCTCGCGCGCGAATCGAAGTCGGTCGGCGTGTGGATCACTCCCCAGATGTCGGTGAGGCCGTCGCGGCCCTTGGCCGTGAAACGCTCGGGCGCGCGCCAACCGGCCGCCGTCAACGCCGACGCGTCGGCCCGGCCCAGCTCGGCGACCAGCGCCCCGTCGGAGGCGCGGCGCAACTCGTGCACCGGCGGTTGGTCCACGCGCGACCAGGTGGCGACCAGGTACTCGCGCTGCGGCCCCCACTCGATCGTGTGCGTGCCGTCCGACGCGGTCAGCCACGTGACGCCGCCGTTCACCAGATCGACGCGCCCGAAGTGCACGTGGTACGGGTCCTGGTCGGGATACACGCCCAGGCCACGCACGAGCGCCGTGCCCGCGGCCTCGTCCACCTCGTCGACCGCGCGCAGGACCCAGGGTCCGCTCGTCACCGCGCGCAACTGGCCGGACGCGAGATCGACCGCGTACAGGTGATTGGTGCCACTGCGTTCGCTGGTCCACAGCACCTCGGCGCGCGATGCGAGATGCCGCATCCAGGCCTTCTGCGAGTAGTCGACGAAGGTGTCGGGCGCTTCCTCGACGACGGTGCGCAGCGCGCCGCTCGCCACGTCGATCGCGACGAGCGACAGCACGCGGTGGCCGCGCTGGTTGTAGCGCAGCGTCAGCGTCGCACCGTCCGTGAAGCGCAACTCGTCGAGACTCCACGGGTTCGGGAGCGCGGCGCGATCGAGCGGCACCTCGCGTGCGTCCTCGGCTCGCACGACGGCGATGCGCAGCGCGTCGATGCGGTCGCCCGGCTTGCGGTAGTCCATCGACTCGAGTCGCGGCTGCCCGCCGCCCTTCGGTGACGACGCGACCATGTGGACCACGTGGCGTTCGCCGGGGACGACGCGCAGCAGGACGGCGTGCGTCGAATCGGGCGACCACAGCACGCGGCGGGTGCGTTCGTCCTGCGGAACGTCCGCGAGGTCGACCGGCACCCGTTCACCGCTCGCGCGGTTCTCGAGTTCCACGCGCGCGCCGTCGGTGACCACGCGCCAACGGCCGTCGGGCGAGTTGGACGGGTCGCGCGGCGGCGGGCCCGTTCGCTCGGGTTCACGCGGGCGTGTCGCGAGCGCCGCGTCGGTCACGCGCACGAGCCCCGGGTGCCCCTGGGCCTCGAACGGACCGAACTCGCGGTCGTCGCCCGAGCGCACGAGCCACACGTGCCCGGCGAACGTGTGCTGCGCGTGCTGCTCGCCGGGTGCGACGCGCGCGTAGTCCCGCTCGCCCCCATCGGCGTCGAGCCACACCAGTCGCACCGTGACGCTCGAGTCGTTGGCGAACAGCACGCTCGACTCGCCGCGGCCCGGGCCCGAACGTCGACGCTCGGTCACGGCCAGCGTCGCGCCGTCGAGGTCGGCCAGCGCGACGCGTTCGAGTCCGCGCCCGCTGCGGCGCACGGTGAAGCCGTCGGCCCCACCGCCCAGCACGAAACCGACGCGCTCGCGGTCGAAGGAGAGGATGCGCAGGTCCAGCAACGCACCGTCGAACGGTCGATCGAGTTCCTTCGACAGCTCCGCCGCCAGCCGCTCGTGGTCGAACGCGTCCTCGAGATCTCCACCGCCAGCGTCCACGACCATGTAGCGCCAGCCGTCGGCGCCCAGCACGCGCCGCACCACCAGGCGGTCCGGCGCGAGCCAGACCGGCTCGACGCGCTCGCCCACGACGAGTCCGGCGAAGCGCTGGCGATGGGTGCGCGCGCGCTCGTATTCGGCGGCGCTGCCCTGGGCGCTCGCGAGGGTTGGAAGGGCCGTGACGCACGCGACCGCGAGCAGCAGGACGCGCAAGACGTGGAACGCGCGGGTGCGCCCGGTTCGAAGCTCGATCATCGGCGCAGTATCGCGGAAGGCCCGAGGTCCGCCGCGGCGTCGGTCGCGAAAGGTGCGCGGCGAGGTCGGGCGGGTGCGGAGGCCGTCGACGCGAGCGTCCGGTGCGTGCCGCCGCTTCAGGCCGGCGGCACGATCTCGACCAGTTCGCTCTCGAGCGCGCCGTCCGCGACCCACAGCCGCGCGAGCGTCACCGGCAGGGTGAAGCGCCGCGGGCCCGCCGAGCCGGGATTCACGAACAGGACGCCGTCGCGCCGCTCGATCGACGGGCGATGGGTGTGGCCGGTGACCACCACGTCGTAGCCGCGCGCCACCACGTCGTCGGGAACGTGGGCCGGCTCGTGCACGACGTAGACCGAGAAGCCGCCGAACTCGATCACGCGCTCGTGCGGCACGTCGTCGGCCCAGGCCCCCCGATCGTTGTTGCCGCGCACGGCTGTGATCGGCGCGACCGTCGCCAGCTCGGACAGCACGTCCGCTCCACCGATGTCACCCGCGTGGACGATGCGCTCGCAGCCGCGCAACGCCTCGAGCGCCTCGGGGCGCACCGAACCGTGCGTGTCGGAGATCACGCCGAGCGCCATGGGTTTCGACTTCTGCATCGTCGCTGCGAGCCGTGCCCGGGCCCGCATCAGAAAGGAGCTTCGACGCTGCGCTGCCGCGGACCGAACGTCCGAGCACCGTCCGCGGTGACCTGCACGATGTCCTCGATGCGCAGTCCGAACTTTCCGGCGAGGTAGATGCCCGGCTCGTTCGAGAAGCACATGCCCACTTCGAGCGGCACGTCGCTGCCGCCGTCGCAGTAGGGCGGCTCGTGGATCTCGGTGCCGATGCCGTGTCCGAGGCGGTGGCTGAACGCTGTGTACCCGTCGCCGTAGCCGGCCTTCTCGATCACCGCTCGCGCCGCGCGGTCGACGCCGCCGCAGGGTTGTCCGGCGCGGAAGGCTGCGAGCGCCGCGTCCTGAGCCGCGAACACCGTGTCCCAGGCGCGTCGGTAGTCGCCGATCGTGGACGCCTTCGGTTCGCCGACCACCCACGTGCGCGTGCAGTCGGAGTGGTAGCCGAGCAGCGTGCCGCCCGTGTCGCACAGGAGCAGGTCCCCCGCCGCGATCTCGGTCTCGTTCGTGTGCCCGTGCGGATCGGCGGCGTCGGGTCCGACCAGCGTCAGGTCCCAGGTGTTCTCGAGGCCGAGCTTCCGTTGGGCCGCGTGCATGAGCGCGGCGACCTGGGCGCAGGTCATGCCGGGTTCGACGTGCGCGGCGACGTGCCCGATCGCGCGCTTCGTCAAGCCCTGGGCCGCATCCATGATCGCGAGTTCGCCCGCATCCTTCACCGCGCGCAGTCGGCGCACGACGTCGGCACCCGAGCGCAGGTCGCCGTCGAACGCGGGGGCGAGTCGGTCGGTCAGGAGCGTGCGCACTCCGGGATCGACGAGCAGGGTCCCCACCTCGCGCGCGGCCAGTTCGATCGCCAGCTCGGCGTAGCCGTACTCGTGCTCGTCCCACAGGACCAGCGCGGCGCCCGACGGGAGGACGCGCTCGAGCACGTCGCGTTCGAAGCTGGGCGCGACGACCAGGACCTCGCCACCGCGGGTGACGACGGCGCCGAAGAGTCGCTCGGAGGGGCGCCACTCGAGTCCGGCGAGATAGCGCGCGGTGGCGCCGGGTTCGACGAACAGGGCGTCGGCGCCGGCCTCCTCGAGCAAGGTCGTGAGCCGCGCGCGACGCCGTTCGTGGTCGGCGGCGCCGGGCGCGGCGGGCAGGTCGCCGGAGGTGTCGAGTGCGGCGAGGATCGCTTCGGCGCGCGCGGGATCGAGGGTGGCGGAGCTCATCGCGGCGATGATAGCGGCTCGGTCCGGGCGGGGCGCGCGCGAGAACCGGCAGCGCGAGGGTCGCGCCGGACCTGCGCGCGTCCCACGAACCCGGTAGCGTGTCGCCCATCGAACCTTCGTCGCCACAGCACCCCGATCCGACCCGGGGCACCGATCCCAACGCCCGTGACGCGCCCTCGAGCGCCGACACGGCGACGCCCCCCGTGCCGACGATGCTGTTCGACGGCGTCTGCAACCTGTGCGACGCGACGGTGCGTTTCGTGCTCGAGCGCGACCGACTGGGCGAGCTGCGTTTCGCGGCGCTGGGGACGCCGGGGGCCGAGCGCGTGCTGCGAGCGGCGGGCGTGACGGACGCGTCGAAGCTGCCGGACAGCGTGCTCCTGGTGGACGCGGACGGGGTGCACGCGCGGTCGGAGGCGGCCCTGCGGATCGCGCGCCATCTGCGCGCTCCGTGGCGTTGGGCGGTCGTGTTCCGCGCGATCCCGCGGCCCGTGCGCGACGCTGTGTACCGCTTCATCGCGCGCCACCGCTACCGCCTGTTCGGCGTGCGCGAGAGCTGCCGTTTGCCGCGGCCGGACGAAGCGGAACGTTTCCTCTGACGGCGAATGGCGCGACACGACTCGCGCCTCACGCTTCACGCCTCGCGCACGAAGTGGTACTCGGCCGTCAGCGACACGTCGTGGAGTTCGCGCACCGCTCCGGTCGGGCGGTAGCCGAAGTGCTCGTAGACGCCGTGCGCGCGGGTGAACTTCGTGTCGCTCCACAGCTCGAGCCGCGCGAGACCGTGCTCGTGCGCCCAGGCGTGCATGGTCTCGATCAGCGGCCGCGCGAGGCCAGCGCCGCGACAGGTCGGATGCACGTAGAGCTTCTTCAGCTCGGCGTGGGGCGGCGTCGCACCGGTGCGTGCGGCCGCGGCGATGCAGCCGGCGACGAGGCCGTCGGACGCGCGTTCGACGACCCACATGGCCTCGAACGACGTGGCCGGGGTGCGCAGGCCGGGTTCCTCGTTCGGCACGTCGAGCACGCAGCCGGGGTAGTCCGCGAAGCACAGACCGATCAGCTCCTGCAGCCCGCGCGCGTCGGCGTCGCGCACCGGGCGCAGGACGAAGCCCTCGGGCAGCGCGCTCATTCCTCGTCTTCCTCGTCCCTGTGGATCGTGAGCCCGGCCTCCTCGAACAGCGCGGTCACCTGCGGCGCAAGGCCCCTCGCGGTCAGGTGGCCCGCGACCTCGACGCCGTCCTCGTAGACGCTCATCGAGTGACACTCGAAGCAGATCACGAGGTCGGTCACCTGGCCGTCCACCACGATCGAGAGGCCGTGGCGCGGATTGAAGCAGGCGGCCACGCGTCCATCGGAATCCTCGATGCCGCGCTCGACGAGCCGCACCAACAGGTCGCGCCGGGACGGGTCGTCCACGTCGGCCGAGCCGAGGATCCGGTAGCCGTGGAACGTCTCGCTGTCGTCGTCGACCGGTTGGCCGTCCTCGTTCCTAACCAGGTACGGGTACAGCGCGTGGATCGTCATGGCGTCGGATTGCGCCAGCCCCGCGAGCACGCCGGTCGCCACGACGGGCGTTGGAGCGCAGGCCACGGCGAGCACACCGGCCGCGGCGACAAGGAGGTGGCGGATCCGGTTCATCGCCACACGGTAGCGGCTGCCGCGTTTCGTGCGGCGCGCCGGATCGCTCGCGGTACCCTGCCCTCCGCATGTCCCTCGACGTCCCCCCCACCGCGCGCGGCGGCGCGATCGGCGCCCCGTGGCGACTCGCTCTGCGCACGAGCGGAGCGATCGACGCCCTGAGTCGCGCGGTCGGCGCACTGGCCGCCTGGGCCACGCTGCCGATGATCGGCCTGGCCGTCGCCGCCGCGATCACGGCCATCACCGATCGCCACCTGGGCACGTCCTGGTCGAGCGCCGCCCTCGTCGAGGGCCAGTGGTACCTGTTCGCGTTCGTGTTCCTGCTCGGCGCGCCGGTGACGCTGTTGCGCGGTGCACACGTGCGCGTCGACGCCCTGTTCGGGCGTTTCGGCGTGCGCGGGCGCCACTGGATCGACCTGGTCGGCGGACTTTTGTTCGTGCTGCCCTTCTGCGTCTTCGGATTCGTCGAGTCCTGGGACTACGTGGCGCGTTCGTGGTCGATCTCGGAGGGCTCGCCCGATCCCGGCGGCCTGCCGCGCTATCCGGTGAAGACGCTGATCCTGGTCGCGCTCGGGCTGCTGTTCCTGCAGGGCGTCGCGCAGTGCATCAAGCACGCGGCGGCGCTCGTGGGCGTCCCGGCAGCCCTGATGGACCTGCCGCCCAGTCACGTGGATCGAGGCAGCGCGGACCGGACCGACGAGGAACTCGCGCGATGAGCGGAGCCGCCTGATGGAGTACGAGTGGCTCGGTCCCGCGCTGTTCCTCGCGGCCTTCGTCCTGATCTTCCTGGGCTATCCGGTCGCGTTCTCGTTGGCCGGGAGCGCGCTCGCGTTCGCCTGGATCGGCGTCGAGCTCGACGTCTTCCCGGTCGGGATCCTGGGTGCCTTCCCGTCGCGCGTCTTCGGCGTGATGTCGAACCAGGTGCTGATGGCGGTGCCGTTCTTCATCTTCATGGGCACGACGCTGCAGCGTTCGCGTCTGGCCGAGGATCTGCTGCACACCGTCGGGCTGATCTTCGGCGCGCGGCGCGGCGGACTGGCGCTCGCGGTCGTGATCGTGGGCACGCTGCTCGCCGCGGCCACCGGCGTCGTCGGCGCGTCGGTCGTGGCGATGGGCATGATCTCGCTGCCGATCATGCTGCGCTACGGCTACAAGGCCGAGCTCGCCACGGGCGTCATCGCGGCCTCCGGCACCCTGGGTCAGATCGTGCCGCCCTCGGTGGTGCTGGTGGTGCTGGGCGATCAGATGGGCGTCGGCGTCGGCGACCTGTTCCGCGGCGCGTTGGTGCCCGGTCTGTCGCTCGCGCTCCTGTACGGAATCTACGTCCTCGTGATCGCGCGCCTGCGGCCGACGTGGGCACCGGCGCTGCCGAAGGAGGAGCTGCCCGCGAGCCGCAGCGAACTCTCAGGTCGCGTGCTGCGCGTGATGGTGCCGCCGCTCGTCCTGATCGCGCTCGTCCTCGGGAGCATCTTCGCGGGCCTCGCGTCCCCCACCGAGGCGGGAGCCGTGGGCTCGGTCGGTGCGCTGGTCCTGGCCGGGATCTCGGGGCGCCTGACGCGCGGCGTCGTGTCCGAGACGGCCCACGAGACGATGCGTCTGACCGCGATGGTCGTGATGCTCTTGATCGGCGCGACGCTGTTCACGCTGGTGTTCCGCGGCCTGCACGGCGACGAGTGGATCCAGCGCTCGCTGACGTCGCTCCCGGGCGGACGCGTCGGACTCCTGATCGTCGCGAACCTCGTCGTCTTCGGCCTCGGCTTCTTCCTCGACTTCTTCGAGATCGCGTTCATCGTCATCCCGTTGCTCAGCAGCGCGATGACGAAGCTCGGCTTCAGCGACACCGAGCGCGTCTGGGTCGGCGTGTTGCTGGCGCTGAACCTGCAGACGTCGTTCCTGACGCCGCCGTTCGGCTTCTCGCTCTTCTACCTGCGAGGCGTCACGCCGCGCGAGGTGCCGACGGGCGCCATCTATCGCGGAGCGCTGCCGTTCATCGGGATCCAGCTGTTCGTGCTGGCCATGGTCGCGCTGTTCCCCGAACTGGTGACGGGGATGCTGCAGAGCGGCACGCGGCCGTGAAGAGTGGCCCGCAGAGAGTGGCCCGAAGAGCCGCCGGCGCGCGTCAGTCCAGCGGATAGGCGAAGTTCGCGTAGGCCAGCTCGGCGCCGCGGAACCACGCGTTCGAGCGCGTGCGGAACGCGCGCCAGGGCTCGAGGATGCGCGCGTAGGTCGGATCGGCGGCCGCCTTCGACGAGAGCATGTCCTCGGTCGCCGTGCGCGCCTCGCGCATCAGGTCCTGGGTGAACGGGCGGACCTGCACGCCCGCGTCGACGAGCCGCTTCAGCGCAGCCGGATTCTGGGCGTCGTAGACCTGCTGCATGTGGGCGGCGGCTTCGCGCACCGCGACCTCGAACATGCTGCGGAACGCCGAGGGCAGCGCTTCGAAGCGCGCGCGATCGACCATGAAGGTCAGCTCCGGCCCCGGTTCCCACCAGCCCGGGAAGTAGTAGTTCTCGACCGCCTTGTAGAAGCCGAGCTTCTCGTCGTCGTACGGCCCCACCCACTCGGTGGCGTCGATGCGCGCGGTCTCGAGCGACGTGTAGATCTCGCCGCCGGGCATGTTCTGCACCGAGACGCCGAGCGCCTGCATCACGTCGCCGCCGAAGCCGGGGATGCGCATGCGCAGGCCCTTGAGATCGGCCACGGACTCGACCGGATCCCGGAACCATCCGCCCATCTGCACGCCCGTGTTCCCGCCGGGGAAGGCGAGGACTCCGAACTGGGCGTAGATCTCGGCGATCAGCTCGCGGCCGCCGCCCTGGTGCAACCAGGCCTGCTGTTGGCGCGGCGCAAGGCCGAACGGCACGCAGGTGTCGAAGGCCAGAGCTTCGACCTTGCCCTTGTAGTAGTAGCTCGCCGTGTGGCCGACCTGGACCGTGCCGTCCTGGAGCGCGTCGAGCACCTCGAACGGGGGGACGTATTCGCCGGGCTGGTGAACGCTCACGACGAACGCGCCGTCGCTCATCTCCTTCAATCGCCGGGCGAGCAGCTGCGCCGATCCGAACATGGCGTCCAACGCGGACGGGAAGCTCGAGGTGAGCATCCAGCTCACGCGCTGGCGCGTGTGGACCGCGGGCCCGGCCCCGTTCCCCGACGAGCCTCCGCAGGCCGCCAGCGCCGCGAGGCCCGCACCGGCACCACCGCGGCGCAGGAGGGAACGGCGGTCGAGCCTGCGACGGTCGTTCGCGCTGTCGGCGCCGGTGGAGCGTGCGTCGTGCGTCGTGTCACCGTTCCGTTCGTGGTCGCTCATCCTGCTTCTGGTCGGTCGTCGGTCTCGAGGGGGTCGGAAAGAAGTTCCGGGCGAGACCCTCAGTGTAGTGGCCGTGAAAGCCTGTTCACACGGATTGATCTCAAGCAGGAGCGACGCCTGCCGACGATGAAGGACCGGCCATCCCATGTCCTCACCCGTCCGCCACCAGCCTGCTCCGCACGCAGGCCTCCGAATCCGTGGAAGAAGCGCGCTCCACACGGCGCGCGCTCGCGGCGCAGGCCGTCGCGGCTTCACGATGCTCGAGGTTCTGATCGTGGTGATGGTGCTGACCATCGCCATGACGATGGTGACCGGCACGATGGCCTCGGCCTCCAAACTCGGGCCTCTGCAGCGCGAGCGCGCGCGCGCCAGCGAGGCCGCCCGCGCGATGCTGGAGCTGCTGCGCATCGAGCCGTTCCACCGCGTCTTCGAGCTCTACAACAGCGACACCGAGGACGACCCGGCGGGCCCGGGCACCGCGCCCGGACCGCACTTCGCGGTCGACGGACTGCCCGTGCCCGAAGGCGACGCCGACGGCATGTGCGGCCGCGTGCGACTGCCGGAGGCGAAAGAGGCTGCCGGCCTCTTCGAGACCGTGGTGGACCCGCGCCTCGGGCTTCCGCGCGACCTGAACGGGAACGGCGAGATCGACGAGGACGCGGTCACCGTCGGCTACACGCTGCTGCCGGTCGAGATCATCGTCGAGTGGGAGTCGCAGGGGCAGGTGCACCAGTTCGCGATCCAGACCATGTTCGTGGAGCCGCCGGAGTGAAGCCCGTGCTCCACATCGAGGGTCGGAACGCGACGAACGGCGGCGGTTTCACGCTGCTCGAGGTCCTGATCGCGTTCACGCTGGTCGTGATCCTCCTGTTCAACGCGACGCAGCTGATCAACACGGCGTCCAAGGCGGGTGACCACACGGCCAAGCAGCAGGAGCTCGATCAGCTGGCCGACCAGGTGATCGACCGGATCGCGCTGGCCCTGATGGCCGCCAACGAGGAGCGCACGCTGCCCGCCAACAGCGCGCCCTTCAACAGCGACCTGATCAACTACGAGACGTCGCTCGGTGTCGAGGACGGCGAGACGGTCTGGAGCGAGCCCGAGCGCATCGCCCTGGACACGCAGGACTCCATGGTGAGCTGGTACCGCAACCCCGAGACGCCCGACGTCTTCAAGCTCGTCTGGGGCAAGCACGTCAGCGAGATGCAGATCGACGAGCTCGGCGGCAACAACGCGGACGACAACGGCAACGTCCTGATCGACGAGAAGGGCCTCTCGTTCAACATCGATCGCTCGAGCGTCCAGATCAATCTGACCCTGCGTCAGGTGCTGACGGACGGGACCGAGATCAGCGCGTCGACGAAGACGCGCGTCGCCTTCCGCAACTAGGCGGCCGGGACCGCCACTGGGGCACCACCGTGCCGCGACGCAGGTTTGCGGACGGCAACGGCCCGCGAGGCCCGACCCGCGCTCGCACGCAGGGCACGGCCGGCAGTGCAGCGCGTGGACCGACAAGGAGTTGCGTGCGAGGCGCGGAGTTTCGAAGAGGTGCCCTTCGGCGGAGCGCGTGGGCCGACCGACAACGGTGGCGGAGGTCCAGGACTTCGAGGCAACGAACCCGCACCTCCTATGGAACCATCCATGCACCACTCCACTCGTCGAGACGTGGCCACCAGGCCGCGGTCTCGATTCGTCGTCAGCGCGAACTGTGCGCCGAGCCGCCGCGGCTCGTCGCTCGCCCTGGCACTTCTGCTGGTCACCGCCGCCGCGCTCGTCGCGACACTCACCGTGCAGCGCGGCCTGCAACAGTGGCAACGCCAAGAGGCGTCGTCCGCGCAGAAACAGGCCTTCTACATGGCCGAAGCCGGCCTCTCCGAAGCCATCGACGCTCTGCGTTCGGGCGGCTCCGGCAACGTCGGCACGCGTGAGACACCGGCGCTCTTCGGCAGCGGCGGCTTCTGGGTCGAGACGGTCGTCGACGACCACGACGTCGCCCGCGTCACGAGCACGGGTCTGTACGACGGACACGCCTACCGCCTCTCGCAGGCGGTGACGCGCCCGCACCTGCCGCTCGCGGACGAGGGCTTCTTCGGGCGCCACGGCGTCGAGGTCGGCGCGGGGACGCGCGTCGAGTACGTGGCGTCGGACGCGAGTCAGGAAGCGACGCCGAACGCTGGGAGCCAGGCGCCCGGAGTGTTGGGTGGGCTGCTCGGCGGCCTCGGTCAAGGCATCGCTCTGCCGCAGGCTCCGTCCGAGGACGCGACGGTGCCGGCGGTTCTCGGGAGCGACGGTTCGATCGCGCTCGGCGCGGGCGCGAACGTCGCCGGCTCGGCCCTGCCCGGTCCCGAAGGCTCGGTGGACCTGGCGAACGGCTCGGAGGTCAGCGGTTCGCTGGTCCCGGAGCGCGATCCGCGACTCCTGCCGCCCATCGCGCTGCCGCAGGTCGAGGACCGCGAACCGGCCGTCTGGCCCGCCGCCCTCGACCTCGAGATCGAAGGCGGAGCGCGCGGCTTCGAGCCCATCACCGTGGGCACGGGTCGCACGCTGCGCCTCGTCGGTCCGCTCGCGCTCGTGACCGAGAACCTCGCCGTGCGTCCCGGTGGGCGCCTCGAGGTGGACACGACGAACGGAGCGGTCCACGTCTACGTCGAACGCCAACTGGCGATCGACTTCGGTGCGACGGTCGCGAACACGACCGGCGACCCGTCGCGCTTCGTGGTCCTCGTGGACGGCAGTCTGGGCGACGACCTGGGCGGCGACGGTGACGCGGACGACGCGGTCGCCTGGGCCGATCCGCAGTCGGTCCAGCTCGCGCTCTACGCGCCGAACTCGAACGTCCACCTGCCCGACCAGATCCACTGGCGCGGCGGCGTGGTGGCCCGGACGCTCGCCGTCGGCGCGGCGGCGGTGCTCGAGCTCGACCAACGCGTCGAGGACGTCCGCATCGAAGGTCGCGACCTGGTGGCCCTGGCCTGGCAGGTCGTCGCGATCCCTGGCCCCGAGCGCACCGAGCTCGCACGGGATCCGCTGGCGATCGCCCGTCGCGAGGGCCGCCTGCTGCCGGACGCGGCGGCGGCTCGCGTGCCGGCCGATGACCTCTTCGCCTTCGAGAACGAGGACGGTGAGACGTTCACGTACGCGGGCGCGAGCCTGCTCGATCTGTCGCTCGCGACCGTCGGTGCCGTGCTCGCGCTCCCGGCCG
Organism: Rohdeia mirabilis; assembly: GCA_007750655.1. GTDB lineage: Bacteria > Planctomycetota > UBA1135 > UBA1135 > Rohdeia > Rohdeia mirabilis. Next base: position 626,782 of record CP036290.1, on the reverse strand, counting down.
ACGCGCTCGGTGCCGTGCCGGTCTTCGCCGCCTACGGCGCCGATCACTCGAAGGCGCTCGCTCCTCTCGCGTCCCAACGATTCGACCACGCCTGGAAGTACGCCCTCGGCAATCTGCCCGCCGATTGGGTGGCGGCGCTCGAGACCGGCGCGATCCCGCCCGCTGCCTGGAACGCCGTGGTGAACCAGGGACAGCTCGTCGAACCGATCGCGTCCGTCTTCGGCGATCCGAGCGTGCGCGGCGACATCGCCGCCCACCTGAGCGACGCCGGACAACACCCCGCGACGGCCCAGTTCCTTCTGGCCGCGCTCGACCTCTTGCCCTGATCGGTCGAGAGGGCCGACCGCGGGGCCGCGCCGTCCATCAGGGTCGGCGCGGCCCCGCGTCTTCAAATTTCGAATTCGTCATCAATGGGCCGGCCTGGCCCGACCGATCGTTCTGGAACGGCGTCCCGCCCGACACCGGCTCGCCCGTCGTCCCTCGCTCCAGCCCGATGCTCTCGATCAGTCGTACGTCGCCCTCGCACCGGCGAAGTGGTTCCGCCCTCGCCATGGCGCTGATCCTCGTCTCGAGCGCCGCGCTCATCAGCGTGCTGGCGCTCCAGAAGGGGATCCAGCAGTGGCAGCTCCAGGCCAGCTCGTCGGCGCAGAAGCAGGCCTTCTACATGGCCGAGGCCGGCATCAGCGACGCGATCGACGCGCTGCGTTCGGGAGGTTCGGGCAACGTCGGAACACGTGAAGCGCCGGCCCTGTTCGGCACGGGCGGCTACTGGGTCGAGACGGTCACGGACGAGGCCGGAGTCGCCCACATCACGAGTACGGGACTCCACGACGGCACGCCCTACCGACTCTGCCAGTCCGTCACCCGACCGGCGCTGCCGCTGGCGAGCGAGGGCTTCTTCGGGAGCGAAGGGGTGACGATCGGCGAAGGCTCGATCGTGCGTGTCGGTGAAGCCGAACCCGGGCTCGTCGAGGACGTGGTCGGCGCCGTCGACGACGTGCTCGGCGGCCTGCTCGGCGGCGGGAGCCAGGGCCCGGGGAACAGCGGGAACAGCAACGGGAACAGCAACGGGAACAGCGGCGGGAACGGCAACGGCAACGGCAACGGCAAGGACAAGAACAAGATCCTCCTGCCCGTCGCCCCGCCCCCCGCGGCCGAAACGCTCCCCGTCCTGGGCAGCAATGGCTCGATCGACCTGGACATTCTCGTCAGCGTCGACGGCGACGCCCTCCCAGGACCCGACGGGAGCATCCTGTCGGCCCTCGGTTCCACGGTCATCGGTTCGTGCGTCCCCGAACTGGATCAGCGCCGCCTGCCCCAGATCGCGATGCCGTTCGTCGAGGATCCGACGAGCCCGATCTTCGACGGCGCCGGCGTCCTCACGATCGACGGCGGTGCCCAGTGCTACGAGCCGATCACCGTCGCGGACGGCGGGACGCTGCACCTCGTCGGCCCGTTGGCGCTCCTCGTCGAGTCGCTCGAAGTCGCCTCCGGCGGCCGCATCGTGGTCGACACACAGGACGGTCCGGTCCACCTCTACGTCGAGAGCGAGCTCCTGGTCGAGGCGGGTGGACTCGTGCAGAACACCACGGCGAACCCGGCGCGCTTCGTCGTGCTCGTCGACGGCCGCCGGGGTCGCGACGCGAACGGCGACGGGATCGCGGACAGCGCCGTGCAGTGGAACGACGCGAATCCCGTCCAGGCCTGCCTCTACGCCCCGAACGCGAACGTCGAGCTCCCGAGTGGGTCGGCCTGGACCGGGGGCATCTGCGCGCTGAGTCTCGCGGTCGGTCCCGGCTCCACCCTGCAGCTCGACGAGCGCGCCCTGGCCGTCGACGTGCGCGGTCGCGACCTCGAGGCGATCTCGTGGCGGACCGTCGCGATCCCCGCGGACGAACGTGCGGTCCTCGCACTGGATCCGATCGCGACCGCCAAGCGCGACGGTGTCGTCCTGCCGCTGGCCCAGGACGCGCGCATCCCGGCCACCGAGAGCTTCCGCTTCGAGACGCCCGAGGGCGAGACGCTGACCTATTCGGGCGCGAGTCTGCTCGACCTCACGCTGTCGCTGGTGGACTCGCTCCTGCCGGTCGAGGTCGAGGTCGATCCGGCGCCCGAGTTTGGCAAGTACGAGAGCGACAACGAGGACAAGGACGACGACGATGACGAGGCGAAGGCCTTCAAGAACGCGTGGAAGTACGCGAAGGGTCACCTCGAAGAGGATTGGGTCAGCGCCCTCGAGTCCGGAAAGATCCCCCAGGCCGCCTGGGACTCGGTCGTGATCGATGGAGTCCTCGTCGAGCCGATCGCGAGCGTCTTCGGCGACCCGAGCGTGCGCGGCGACATCGACGCGTACCTCGAACTGTCGGGGCACCAGGACACGACCGTGCAGTTCCTGCGGGCGGCGCTCGACCTGATGCCCTAGGCGCGAAGGGCGGCGCGGAGGCTCGCCCGAAATTCTGGCGAACGAGTGAAGTCGGGCCGTCCGGGAGGCCGAGGACTGAGGCGGACGTCCCCCGACGCGGGGACGGCGGACCTCACCATGCAGACCTCGACCCGGAAGCACCTCGCCCTCCCGCCCACGGCCCGCGCCGGTGCGGGTCGAGAACGGGGCTCGAGTCTCGCGCTCGCGCTGTTGCTCGTCTCGGGCGCCGCGATGCTGAGCGTGCTCACGCTGCAGCGCGGTCTGGCCCAGTGGAAGAACCAGTCCGCCTCGTCGGCCCAGAAGATGGCCTTCTACTACGCGGAGGCCGGCATCGCCGAGGCGGTCGACGACCTGCGCGCCGGTGGCAGCGGCAACGTGGGGACGCGCGAGATCCCGGCCCTGTTCGGCAACGGCGCCGTGTGGGTCGAGTGCCTCGAGGACGCGAACGGCGTCCAACACCTGACGAGCACGGGTCTGCACGGCGGAACGGCCTACCGCCTGTGCCAGTCGCTCGAGCGTCCGCGCCTTCCGCTCGGCGAGTTCGGCTTCTTCGGGAGCCATGAGGTCGAGCTGGGTGAGAGCGTGCAGGTGAGTCAGCTCGACGTGCCCTTCGACGAGGGCGGCGTCGTGGACGACGTCGAGGACGTGGTCGAAGATGTGCTCGGCGGGGTCCTCGGCGGCGGACGCCAACGCATCGCCCTCCCGACTCCCCTGCCCGTGCAGGAAGCGTCGCCGACCCTGATCGGCAGCAACGGCGAGATCCACCTCGGACTCGGCGCCTTGATCCAGGGCGGCGCACTGCCGGGACCGGGCGCACTGGTCGACCTGATCCTCGGAGCGGTCGTGGAGGGCTCGATGCTGCCCGAGGAACGCCACCGCGAGCTCCCGGAGATCTCGATGCCGATGTCGACGACGACGGCGACGTTGGCCATGGCCGCGCGCCAGCAGCTGACGCTGGCGAGCGGGACGCACGAGTACGAGTCGATCGACCTGGCCGGCCGGGCCGTCCTGACGATCACCGGCCCCGCGTCGGTCTACGTCGAGAATCTGCGCGTGCCGGCGCTCGGCAAGCTCGTGCTCGACACCACGAACGGGCCGGTGCACGTCTACGTCGGCGACACTCTGAGCGTCGCGGCGAACAGCGCGATCGAGAACACCTCGGGCGAGGCGTCGGACGTTCTCTTCCTCGTGGACGGACGCGGTGTGCGCGACCGCGACGGCGACGGCGCCGAGGACGTGGAGCAACCCGTCGAGTGGGGCACGACCCAGCCGTTCGCCGGCGTGCTGTACGCGCCGTTCTCGCAGGTCACGCTGCCGGCCGGGAGCGCGATCACGGGCGGCATCGCCGCGCTCGGGCTGTCCGTCGGCGACGACTCAACGCTGGTCTTCGACCCCCGCATCGAGGACATCGAACTGCGCGCCAAGAGCTACCGCTTCGTCTCGTGGCGGGTGCTGCAGATCCCGGCTCCGGAACGGGCGCTGATCGCACAGGACCTCGTGCGCACGGCCCGCGAGCGCGGCGACACGCCTCAGCCCGTCGCCGCTTCGCGCATCGCCGCCGCGTCGACGTTCCGCTTCTCGAACTCGGACGGCGAGGAGTTCACCTACCGCGGAGCGTCGTTGGCGGCGATCACCGGCGAAGTCGTCGACGCGGTCCTGCCCGTGGTCGCGAGGACCCCGGACGTGCCCGAGTTCGCCAAGTACGAGGAGGACGCGGACGATCGCGGCACGTCCGACGAAGTCATGTTCAAGCGCGCCTACAACCAGATGCTGGAGTCGATGAGCTCCGGGACTGGCAATCGCGATCGCTGGGCGACCGCGCTCGAGACCGGCGACATCCCCGCGGCGACGTGGGACTCCATCTGGACCAACAGCATCCTGGTCGAGCCCTTCATCAGTGCCCTGAAGGAGCCGCGCGTCCGCGCCGAACTGCAGGCGAACATCACGTCGTCGTGGCTGCCGCCCAAGAGTCGCCGGCTCATCAACCGCGCGATCGACCTGTACCCCTGACCATTCCGGACTCGCGTCCCGATGTTCCTCGCCCCCACCATCCTCGGCCTGCTCGCGGTCGGTTCCGCCGTTGCTCCCGCAGCAACTGCGGCGCCGTCCGTCGATCCCTTCGTCCCCTTCGTCCGCGCGCCCGAGGACGACGACCCGTCGCGCTTCGCACCGCTGCTGCTGCAGCTCGACCCTTCGCTCGACGACGACCTCGCCGTCGCGAAGATCGCCAAGCTCGGTGTCGCGACGGTCACGTTGGTGCTCGACTGGCACCGGCCCGAGAAGGGCGCCGCGAGCGGTCGATCGTTCGACGACGAGGCCTGGTCGCGGATCGAGCGCGCCGTGGAACGCGTCTCGCGTCCCGAGCAGTACGCCGCGATGGCCGCGAACCTCGCTGGCGACGACCCGCCCCAGGTGGCGGCCGCAGGCCTGCGCCTGATGGGCCGGATCGGCGCCTCGAGCCAGACCGATCTGCTGCTCGAGCTGGTGGACGAGTTGGAGCTTCCGCGGCCCTCGGGCTCGAAGAACGGCGAGTTGGCCCTGACGGCCTTCGCCGACATCCAACTGCGCGACAGCGAGCTGTCGGCCGAACTGGGCGCGCGCGCGACCCGCATTCCTGAAGGCTGGATCGCGCCGCTGGCGCGCGTCGTCGCCCTCGGAGAGTCGCCGCGCGATCTGATGCTCACGCTGCGCGGCCTCGAGGCGCGCGTGGCGGAGGAGCCGCTGTTGTCCGTCCTGGGCCAGGTCGCTCCGCGCTTCGTCGGCCGCGTAGAGGAGGCCGACCTCGTGCCCCTGCGGCGTCGACTCCTGTCCGCGGACGTGAGCCAGATGGAGCTCGCGACGATCGCGCTGGCACGCCTCGGCGACGACGGCATCGTCGAGCAGCTGATCGCCTTCCTGACCCAGTCGAACACGCGCGTGCGCAGCGCCGCGCACTTCGGCCTGCACGAACTCACCGGCCTGCCCTTCGGCGCCGACTCCGAACGTTGGGAACTGTGGCACGCGAAGTCCGTCGCCTGGTGGGACGAACACGGCGCGACGCTGGCGGACGACGTGCGTTGGCTCGACAGCGAGCGAGCGATCGAGCTGATCATCCAGATCGCACCGCAGAAGATGCACCGGGCCGAGCTGCTCGACGCCCTGCTGCAGGCCTTCGAGCGCGACGAGGAAGAGGTCGTCGACCTGGCGATCCTGTGCATGCGCGAGCTGCGTTGGAGCGGGACCGCGCGCCGCCTCGTGGTCGAGCTGGAGCACCACTCGGCGCGCTCCCAGGGCCGGGCCTGGCGCGCCCTGCGGACCCTGACGGGACTCGACGCCGGTCCCGAGGCCTCCGCGTGGCGGGCGGCCCTGCTGCTCTGAGGCCCGGACGGAACCACCTCCGCGCCTGTGGCTCCCCAGCCACTCCTCACCCTCAAGTCGACGGGCCCCGGCCGTCGATGCCTCGGGCGTCCCCATGAAGAACTCCTACAAACGGCGGCGCTTCCGCCTCCTGCGGCCCGGTCTGCAACTGCGACTGATGGCGGCCTTCGGCGGCATCGGACTGCTCGCCCTGGGACTGCAGTTCCTCTTGTTCTACCGCGCCGTCGGACAGGCCTCGCTCGCCCTCAACAGCAGCGACGCCGCGGTGATCGAGGACCTCACCCGCTCGCTCATCGTCGGACTGGCCGTCAGCGCGGGGCTGCTGCTCCCGCTCGTCCTGGCGATCGGGACGTCGGTCGTGCTGCGCTTCGTCGGACCCATCTACCGCTTCGAGGTCTGGATCGCGCAGGTGCTGCGCGGCGAGGACCCCGGACCGTGCCGCCTGCGCCGCGGGGACCACCTGGTCGAGCTGTGCGCGTTGATCGACGCCGTGGCGGCACCGATGCGCGCCTCCAACGCCGCCGATCCGAAGACCACCCTGCACGAAGCGCCGACGCCGGCCGCCCTCGTGCGCGACCCGGCCGAGAACGACGAGCCGAGCCGCCGCGCCGCCTGATCCATGAGCCTGCGCACCCGCATCGTCCTGGTCCTCCTGGCCATGGTCGCGACCTACGTGGTCGTCGATCACACGCTGCAGCGGCGCGTGCTCGAGCCTCGTTTCGCGGAACTCGACCGCGAACAGGCCGTGGCGAACATGGAGCGCAACCTCCAGCTGATCCGAGCCGAGTCCGCGAACGTCGAGAGCCGCGCCCGCGACCTGGCCAGGAGCGCCGCCGTTCGCGAACGCCTCTCGAACCCGAACGCGCCCGAGATCGACGTCGCGGCGATCCTGGGATCCACCTTCGACTTCGTCTGCGTCGTGCGCCCCGACGGATCCGTGGTCGACTACCTGGCCCTCGACCGCACCGCGGAAGCACGCGAGTCGGAGGCTGTCGCCGACGACGACAGCTCGCGCCCGATCAGCCTCGATCGCTTCCCGAGCGACCAGATCGACCCGCGCACGGCCTGGCTGCACCACGTGCGCGAGTCGACGAAGGGCGTGGAGTCGATCGACGAGTCTCCGGCGGGATTCACGAACACCAACGATCGCGCGATCTACGTCGCCTCCGAACCCGTTGCGAACCTGGCGGGCGAAACGGTCGGTCGCGTCCTCCTCGGGCGCTTCTTCGACGAACGCCTGCTGGACGAACTCGGCCGCCGACTCGGTCAGGAACTCGTCGCGTGGCCGCTGTGGACGAAGAGCGCCGCGGAACTCGACCCGGAGTTGCTGGAAGACGCGACCGCCGGCGTGCGGCCCGCGACGAAAGCACGCAGCGACGACGAGATGGTCAGCTACGCCGTCATCAACGACTACCAGCAGCTGCCGCTCCTGGTCGTCGAGACCACGGTGCCGCGCCCTATCCGCGCCCAGGGCTCGCTCACGATCCGCTACGCGCTGTTCAGCACCCTTGGCGCCGGCATGCTGTTGCTGCTCGGTCTGCTGCACCTGTTGGACCGCCTGGTGCTGAAGCCCGTCGCGCGCGTCACCGACCACGCGAAGATCATCGGTGCCGACGATCGCACGACCGCCCGACTCGAGAGCGATCGCAGGGACGAGCTCGGCGTGCTGGCCCGCGAGTTCGACTCGATGATGGACAAGCTGGCCGATTCGCGCGCCGCCGTGGTCAAGGCCGCCCACAGCGCCGGCATGAGCGAGATCGCCACCGGCATCCTGCACAACGTCGGCAACGTCCTGAACAGCGTCAGCATCGGTTCGCAGCTCGTCGACGAGACCGTGCGCAAGAGTCGCATCGGCCAACTCGAAAAGCTCGTCGACCTCCTGGCCGAACGCGAGCAGGACCTCGACACCTTCATCAAGGAAGACCCGCGCGGCGCCAAGCTCGTGCCCTTCCTCAAGGCGATGCGGACCCAACTGGTCGAGGAGAACATGACCGTGCGGACCGAACAGACCAAGGTCCTCGAGGGCATCGCCCACATCGCGGAACTGGTCGCATCGCAGCAGGCCTACGCCATCCGGAGCACGCTGAAGGAGTCGACCGACGTCCGCGACGTGGCTACGAAGGCGCTCGAACTGACGAAGAGCGCGGGCAGCCTGCAGAGCGAGATCGACATGGACATCGACTTCGGCGACCTGCCCAAGATCGAGCTCGATCCGAACAAGCTGCTCGAGATCCTGGTCAACCTGATCCAGAACGCGCGCCAAGCGATGCAGGGCGGCGACTCGACTGCGCGCCCCCACCTCTCGGTGGCCACGCGCATCGAGGGCGACAAGGCCGTCGTGGAGGTCACCGACAACGGCATGGGCATCTCGAAGGAGAACCTGGCGAAGATCTTCGGCCACGGTTTCACGACCAAGAAGCACGGACACGGCTTCGGGCTGCACTCGGCCGCGAACGCCGCGGTCGAGCTCGGCGGCCGCCTGTTCGCGGAGAGCGACGGTCCCGGCACCGGTGCGCGCTTCGTGCTCGAGCTCCCTCTCCCCCCGACCGCAGCCCAAGCGGCTTGATCCGACATGGGACCTTCGAACGACGACAACCTGCGCCTCCTGATCGTTGACGACAATCCGTCGATCCACGAGGACTTCAAGAAGATCCTCGGCGGCAGCGGCGAGAGTTCGGCCGAACTCGACGCCCTCAGCGACGACTTCTTCGGCGACGACGCTCCGGCCGCTCCGGGCGCCGCGACGACGTCCAGCTCCGGGCGCGCCTACGAACTGACGACGGCGAGCCAGGGCCAGGAAGCACTCGAACACGTCCAGGCCGCAGCGGCCGCGCGCAAGCCGTTCGCGATGGCGTTCGTCGACGTGCGCATGCCCCCGGGTTGGGACGGCATCAGGACGATCGCCGAGCTCTGGAAGGTCGACCCCGACCTCCAGGTCGTCGTCTGCACCGCGTTCAGCGACTACTCGTACGACGAGATCCTCGATCAGCTCGGTCGCACCGACCAACTGCTGATCCTGAAGAAGCCGTTCGACGCGGTCGAGGTCCAGCAGATGGCCCTCGCCCTGACGGCGAAGCGCAACGCCCACGATCGCGAGAAGCTCTACATCGAGGAGATCCGCGCCTACACCGCCTCGCTGGAGACGGTGAACCGCGCGCTCGCGTCCGACAAGGCCACGGCCGAGGCGTACAGCCAGGCGCAGCGCGACTTCATCAAGCGCGCCGGCGCCGCGCTCGGCTCGCCCGCGCGCAAGATCGCGACCGACCTGCACTCGGCTCTCGAGACCGCGGCCCAGGATCCGAGCCTGGCCGCGATGCTGCGCGGGATCGCGCCCGAGGCGGAGGACCTCGCCGAACTGGTCGAGCAGATCGTCGACCTGAACGAACTCGAGAGTGGCGACGCCCGTCTCCAGCAGGAGAGGCTCGACTTCTTCGACCTCCTGAACGCGATCGAGAACATCGGCACGAGCCACGCGACCCTACGCGGCGCCACCTTCGCGCTCAAACAGCGCAGCGTCCTTCCAGAAGCGGTGCACGGCGACCTCGGTCGCCTGCGGAGCCTCTTCGAGAACCTCGTGCGCGGCACCATCGACCTGGCGTGCGACGACAAGCCCGAGGGTTCGACGCCCGTCGTGGAGGCCGTCGTCTCGCTCGCGCGCGAGGGCTCGCTCCATCACGACAGCCTCGTCGTCGAGATCAAGGTGCCGGGGCTCGTGCTGACGCCGGCCCAGCAGCAGACGATGTTCGAGCCCTTCGACGCGAGCGACGGCTCCGAGGGCGGCGAGCCGCGGCTCTACCTGCCGCTCGCCCGCCAGCTGACGCGACTGCACGGGACCTCGCTCGAGGTCCGCACGGGCGACGGGCAGGGCACCGAGATCCGGGTCGAACTGGATCCCGGCTCGCTCGACGGCATCGAACTGAAGCTGCGAACGGCGGCCTGACCCCGCCGCCCGCGTCCGGTCCACCCGGACGCCCGGATCCGCTTGCCAAGGGACGCGGGCACCGCGATGATCGTCGCGACGCGCCCCGCCCCCCCACCCGCGCCACGCTCCGGACCGATCCGGGCGTGGCGGTGTCGTCCCACGAGTCCGATCGTGCGGGCGAAGAGTTCGTGACCCGTAGCGGCCGAGCCGACGAGCGGTGTGCGCGTGCCTGAACGGCCCCCACCGCACTGTCAGCTTGAGCGCACGAACGAACGATCGACCGAACCCCGACCGCGGCTACCTCGTCCCCATCGGCGGCGCCGAGGAGAAGTTCCGGACACCGAAGATCCTCTCGCGTTTCGCGCGGATCTGCGGCGGCAAGGACGCGCGCATCGCGGTGATCCCGACCGCATCGCGCCTGGCCGAGACCGGACCGCGCTACGAAACGATCTTCACCGAGATCGGCGTGGGCGAGGTCTTCACTCTGCCGTTCGAGAAGCGCAGCGACTGCGAGCGCGAGGACTGGCTCGCGCAACTCGAGTCGGCGAACGGCGTCTTCATGACCGGCGGCAACCAGCTGCGCATCTCGACCACGGTCGGCGGCACGTCCGTCGCCGAGATGATCCGCGAGCGCAACCGCACCGGCGCGCTGCACGTGGCCGGCACCTCCGCGGGCGCCTCGATCATGGCCGAGCACATGATCGCGTACGGCGACGAGGGGTCGACGCCGCGCAGCGACATGGTGACCCTGGCACCGGGCCTCGGCCTGACGCAGAACGTCATCATCGATCAACACTTCCGACAGCGCGACCGCCTCGGACGCCTGCTCACGTCGCTGGCCTACAACCCGCGCCCGATCGGGATCGGCCTCGACGAGGACACGGCCGCCTTCATCGCGCCGGACGACACGATCGAGGTCGTGGGCAGTGGTGCGATCACGGTCGTCGATCCGAGCGAGATGAGCTTCTCGTCGATGGACTCGGCGAAGCGCAACGATCCCGTCTCCATCGTCAACATCCGCCTGCACGTGCTCGCCGAGGGCGGGACCTACGACATCACGACCCGGCGCGCCGTCGCGGCCGAAGAAGCCCTGGAAACGAACTGACATGAAGGTCGTCGGACGCAACGTCTACATCGGTCCCAACCACTACGCCCTCTTCCCCGTCATTCGCCTGACGATCCAGCTCGGTGAGTTGGAACTGTGGCCGTCGGGGAAACTCGGCAGTGGCTTCACGGAAGGACTCACGCGCGCGCTGCCGACCCTGGCCGAGCACGGCTGTTCCTACGGTGAACCGGGCGGATTCCTGCGGCGCCTCGTCGAGGACGGCGGCACCTGGATGGGTCACATCCTCGAGCACGTCGCGATCGAGCTGCAGAACGTCGCCGGCGCGAACGTCAGCTTCGGCAAGACGCGCGGCACGGGAACGCCCGGCGAGTACGACGTCGTCTACACCTACGAGCAGGAAGAGGTCGGACTCGCCGCCGGTCGACTGGCGATGCGCCTCCTGCTGAGCCTCCTGCCCGAGGACCTGCGCGAGCGCGTCGGCGGTGAGGACGACCTCGACTTCGAGGACGAGCGCGACCGCTTCATCCGCTTCGCGCAACGACGCGCACTCGGACCCAGCACCGCGTCGCTCGTGCGCGCCGCCGAGGAACGCAACGTGCCGTGGCTGCGCCTCAACAAGTACAGCCTCGTCCAGCTCGGGCACGGCGTGTACGGCAAGCGCATCCAGGCCACGGTGACCAGTGAAACGCGGCACATCGCCGTCGAGATCGCCTCCGACAAGGAGGAGACCAACAAGCTGCTCGGCGACCTCGGACTGCCCGTCGCACGCCAGGCGATGGTCTACGACGCCGACGAAGCCGCGAACGCCGCCGAGCGCATCGGCTTCCCCGTGGTCGTCAAGCCGCTGAACGCCAACCACGGCCGCGGCGTGTCGATCCACCTGAAGACGAAGGACGAGGTGCGCACCGCTTTCGCCCACGCGCGCGAGCACGCCCGAACGATCCTGGTCGAGAGCTTCATCACCGGACTCGACCACCGCCTGCTGGTCGTGAACGGCGAGCTGGTCGCCGCCAGCAAGCGCGTCCCCGGCCACGTGATCGGCGACGGCACGAGCACCGTCGAACAGTTGGTCGACGTCACGAACCAGGACCCGCGGCGCGGCATCGGACACGAGAAGGTGCTGACGCGACTCGAGCTCGACCACCAGGCGCTGCGCCTGCTCGAGCAGAAGGGCTACACGCCCGCGTCCGTTCCGAAGAAGGACGAGATCGTCTACCTGCGTTCGACCGCGAACCTCTCGACGGGTGGCACGGCGATCGACGTGACCGACATCGTCCACCCCGAGAACCGCTCGATGGCCGTGCGCGCGATCAAGGCGGTCGGACTCGACGTGGGCGGCGTGGACTTCCTCACGACCGACATCAGCCTCTCGCACCGCGAGACCGGCGGCGCGATCTGCGAGGTCAACGCGGCGCCGGGCTTCCGGATGCACGTGGCGCCCTCCGAGGGCAAGCCGCGCGACGCCGCTGGTCCCGTGCTCGACATGCTGTTCCCGCCCGGCACGCCGTCGCGCATCCCGATCGCTTCGATCACCGGCACGAACGGCAAGACGACCACGTCGCGCATGACGGCCCACATCTTCAAGATGACGGGCAAGGTCGTCGGACTGACCACGACGGACGCCGTCTACATCGATGGACACAAGACCGTCGAGGGCGACATGACCGGTCCGCAGGCCGCGCGCATGGTCCTGCGCGATCCGACGGTCGAAGTGGCGGTGCTCGAAACGGCGCGCGGCGGCATGCTGCGGCGCGGCATCGGCTACAAGCGCTGCAACGTGGGAGCGTGCCTCAACATCCAGTCCGACCACCTCGGACTGAAGGGGATCGACACGCTCGAGCAGCTGGCCGAGGTCAAGCGCACGGTCGTCGAGATCGCGCGCGACACGGCGGTGCTCAACGCCGACGACGAGCACTGCCTGCGGATGGCCGACTACACGAAGGCCGAGCACCTGTGCTACGTGACGATGAATCCCGCGCACGGCCTCGTGCGCGAACACATCCTCGCCGGCGGGCGTGCGATCGTCCTCGAGCAGGGCATGGCCGGCCACATGATCACGCTCTACGACGCGGGTGCGCACCTGCCGATCCTGTGGTCGCACGCGATCCCGGCGACGCTCGAGGGCAAGGCCCTGCACAACGTCCAGAACGCGATGTTCGCGGCCGCGATCACGTACTCGATGGGCGTCAGTCTCGACGAGATCCGCCTCGGTCTGCAGACGTTCGACACGACGTTCGTCCAAGCCCCCGGCCGGATGAACATCTACGACCAGCACCCGTTCAAGGTCATCCTCGACTACGGACACAATCCCGCGGCCGTGAAGTCGATGGTCGACCTGACCGACCGCATCGACGTCGAAGGTCGGCGACACGTGGTCCTGGCCGGACCGGGCGACCGTCGCGACGAGGACATCTCCGAGATGGCGCGTCTGTGCGCCGGACACTTCGACACCTACGTGTGTCGCCGCGACGACAGCCTGCGCGGCCGCGACGGCGACGAGGTGCCGGCGATCCTGCGCAAGGCTCTGCTGGATGCTGGCGTGGACGAAGCGGCGATCACCGTCATCCCCGACGAGGTGGAAGCGCTCGGATCGGCGCTGTCGCGCGCGGGCAAGGGCGACCTCCTGCTCGTCTTCGGTGACAAGATCGAACGCTGCTGGACCCAGATCACCGAGTTCGCACCCGGACGGACGGCGTCGACCGTGCAGTCGGGGGCGAAGTCGGGCCACGGCTTCTCGATCGGCGATCTGCCGGAGGTCACGCTCACCGCGTCGGACCAGATCATCCGCGACGAACGGGGCGTGCGACTCGCGCGCCCCGAGGAACTCGAGGACTGAGACCTTGGAGCTCGTCGACTCGCGCCGCCTGACCGGCGCCAACATCCTCTGGTCCGGTCCGGGGGCGGTGCTCGACGTCCGCGTCGCCCCCGCGGAGAGCGCCGCGGGCGTGACGGCCTGGCGGCGCGAGGTGCGCGCTCTGCTGGACGCGCTCGGGTGGACCGCGAGCACGCTGTACACGCGTGTCTTCGACGGCGGTGCGAGCCTCGCGTTCGACGGCCCGATCGACGCGCTCTACGCCGCGACCGAGATCAACGAGTGTGCGCTCGAACGCGCCGTCCGCAGCCTCGGCGGCGAGGCGAACCCGCCGCTCGCGGGCGAGGTCGCGCGCTTGGGCGCCCTCGTCGCGGAGGAGGTCGAACCGCCGCGACTCGCTCTCCGAGCCGCCGCCGCCGAGCACGGCGTGGCGTTCATGTGGGACGACGACCACGTGTCGGTCGGGCTGGGCACCGGCTCGCGCACGTACGCGACCGGTGCGCTGCCCGCGCCCGACGCGATCGACTGGGACGCGGTGCACGACGTTCCGTGCGCGCTCGTCACCGGCACGAACGGCAAGACGACGACCGTGCGCCTGTTGGCCGCGATGGCGAGCGCCGCGGGGCACGTTCCCGGCTTCTCCTCCACCGACTGGGTGCGCGTCGGCGACGAGGTCCTCGATCGCGGCGACTGGTCGGGACCAGGCGGCGCGCGCTTCGTGCTGCGCGATCGCCGCACGACGATCGGCCTGCTCGAGACCGCGCGCGGCGGGATGCTGCGCCGCGGACTGGCCGTCGAACGCGCCGACGTCTCGGCCGTGCTGAACGTCGCGGCCGACCACCTCGGCGAGTGGGGCGTCGGATCGATCGAAGCCCTGGCCGACGGCAAGTTCGTCGTCACGAGCGTGGCGCCGGTGGCGGTTCTGAACGCGGACGACCCGCTGGTCGCCGAGCGCGGTCGAGCACTCGAAGCCGCCGGCACGCATGAGATCGTGTGGTTCACGCTGACGCCCGAGACATCGGCGCTGAACGGGCATCTCGAACACGGCGGGCGCGCGGCCCTGGTCGTGGACGGCGAGATCGTCCTGGCCCGCGGCGCCGACGCGACGACCCTGTGCCGCGTCGACGAGGTGGCCGTGGCGCTCGGTGGCGCGGCCCGGCACAACCTGGCGAACGCGCTGGCGGCGGCGGCGATCGCGCGCGAGCTCGGCATCCCCGACGGCGCGATCGCGGCGGCCCTGCGCAGCTTCGGTTCGCATCCCGACGACAACCCCGGTCGCCTCGAACGCTTCCGCGTGAACGGAGCCGACGTGCTGCTCGACTTCGCGCACAACCCGCACGGTTTCGCCGCGATCCTCGCGACCGCGCGCTCGATGCGGCCGACGCGCCTCGCGGTGCTGGTCGGTCAGGCCGGCGATCGCGACGACGAGAGCATCCGTGGGCTGGCCCGCGAGACCTGGCGCGCCGAGCCCGATCGCGTCTTCGTCAAGGAACTCGCCAGCTACCTGCGCGGACGCGAACCGGGCGAGATCCCGGGGATGATCCGGGACGAACTGCTGAAGTGTGGCGCCGCGGCCGAGCGCATCGAGGATGCCGGCGACGAGCTCGGAGCGGTGCGCCGCGCGCTCGCGTGGCTCGAGCCGGGCGACGTGTTGGTCGCGCTGGTGCACGGCGCGCGGGACGCGGCGCGCGACCTCGTCGTCGAGGCCGCGGGCGCCGCCGACCCAGAGCGCTGACCGGTTCGCAGCGCTCGGGCGGTCGAGCAGCGCCGTGGAGCACGGATGCCCCACGGCGGCATCGATCTACTCGTCCGAGGCCTGGACCTCGATGATCTCGATGGTCGGCGCGACTCCGCCCCGACGACGGCTCGCGAGGTACGCATCGAGGCGCGCGTGCAACTCCTCGCGTTACTGCTCGAGCGTGCTGACGTGCCCTGCGTTCGCGGACGCGTCCACCGCCACCTCGATCAGCACGTTCTCCTCGATCGTCCCGGCATCCTCGGTCACGACGACCTTCTCGATCAGGATCGGCTGCTCCTGCACGACGGGCTGCTCGACGACTTCCTCCGACTCGATCTCCTCGACGACGGTGTCGAGGTAGCCGAGGCTCTGGAGCAGGTCGACTTCGACTTCGAGCACGTCCGTCTCGAGTTCGAGCAGCTGCAACTCCGTGTCACTGGACCGTTCCTCGAAGGACTCTTCCACGTAGCCGAGCTCCTGGAGCAGGTCGACTTCGACTTCGAGCACGTCCGTCTCGAGCTCGAGCAGCTTCAACTCCGTGTCGCTGGACCGCTCCTCGAAGGACTCTTCCACGTAGCCGAGCTCCTGGAGCAGGTCGAGGTCCTCCACCACGGTGTCGACGTAGCCGATCTCTTGCAGCAACTCGAGATCCTCGTCGATCGTGTCGACGTAGCCGATCTCGTGCAGTATCTGGGTCGTGCCACTGCCGCGGTTCGGCGCCCCGAAGATCTCGAGTCGCAGCGCCTCGAGGCGGTCGTCAGCCTCGTTCGGGCCCATCAGGCCGGCTCCGACGGCGGCCTTCACCTTCGCCTCGGCCTCGGCGTAACGCTTCTTGCCCGCCGCGTCGTCGGCGGAACCGAACAGCTCGCGGTGAAACTCATCGAGCTCTCGTACGGCCTCGGCCTTCGACATGAAGCCCGACTCGAGGAGCGCCCCGATCCGCCGCTCGGCCTCGGCGTAGCGCTTCTTGCGCACCTCCATCGGATCCGGGCCGAACAGCTGCTGCCGCAGTTCGGCGAGCTGTGCCTCCGCGTCCGCCTTCGAGATCCACCCGGACTCGAGCATGGTCCGCACTCGCGCCTCGGTCTCGGCGTAGCGCTTTTTCGATGCAGCCATGTCCTTCTCTCCGAGGAGCTCGTGCCGCATTCCGTCCAACTTCTGCTGGGCGTCACTCTTCGAGATGCGGCCGGCCTTCACGAGCGCGCTCAACTCGGCCTGGAGTTGCGCGTAGTGCTGCTCGAGCTCGGCCATGTGCTCGTGCGGCAGCTCTTCGGTGACGGTGCGATGCAACTCGGCGAGCTTGCGCTTCGCGTCCTCGCGAGAGATCAGGCCGCGCTCGACCGCCTCGAGGACTTTCGCCTCGACCGCTCGATCGCGGAGCGTGCCAGCCTCCCCTTGACCCCGATCGGAAGCACCCCGACGCGACTCCAGCGCCGCCCCGAAGTGTTCTTCCGCGAGCGCGCCGAACATGGCTCTGGCCTGGGCCTCGGACAGCTCCCCCGCTTCGACCGCCTCCATCAGCCGCGCGCCGACGGCGTCGAAGTCGGGTGCTTGGGCGGAAGCGATGCCGAGCGGCAGGACGAGCGCGGCGACGGCGAGCACGACGGCGCGCAGTCGGCGGGACGGACCCGCGAGCGTTGATGCGTTGACGATCATGGTGAGTCGGTGTTCCAAGGAGCCGCCGGAGGTCATCTGACTGGCCACGACCGGCGGGCGGAGCGCCGGGGTCGCCAGGAGCTCGAGCGCGTCGAGCAACGAAGTCGCATAGGTGTTCGGATCGGTGTCGAGCGCGGACAGGACCAACGCGTCGCAGCACAGCTCCTCGTTCTCGCGCAGGCCGCGGCGGGCGAGCCACAGCACCGGGTTCCACCAGAAGAGGACGGTGGCGGCCCACTCGACCCAGCGCACCAGATGGTCGCGGCGTCGCAGGTGGGCCAGTTCGTGCGCCACGACCAGGCGCAGCGCGCGGCTGTCGAGGCCGTCCACGATCGCGCGCGGCAGCACCACCTCCGAGCGCCCGCCGAGCCACCACACGAGCGGCGCGAGGTCGGCGTCCACCACGACGAGGCGCGGTGTGCGGCGCAGACCGAGGCGCTTCGCCAGGTGCGTCGCCATGCGCACGAGCCGATCGTCGGCCGGGCTGGCCGAGGCGCGCAGTCGGCGAGCGAAGCGCGTGATCCGCGCGAGCGACAGCACGAGCACCACACAGCTGCCCAGGGCCCAGATCCACAGGGCGATCGACGTCGCGACCGCGGCCAGCGTCGGGCCGTTCGAGGGCGTCGGGTCGGCGGCGGCGAGTGGCGCTCGCTCGCCCAACGCGGGAAGAGCTGCGAGACCAGCACCCGTCCCGCGCGCGAGCGACACGTCGTCGAGCTGCGCCGTCGTCGCCGCGGCGTCACTCGCGAACGTGAAGAGCGGCGCCGTCACCAGCGGCGGCGTCACGAGCTTCACGAGCACGAGCATCCACAGAAGGTGCGCGAGCCACGGAGTTCTCCCCCGCCGCTGCACGCACCACGCGGCCGCGCCGAGCACCAGCGACAGGAGCAGGTTGCTGAGGCCGACGGTCAGGAGGAACTCGCTCACGAGGCGTCCTCCTCGGTGTCGTCGTTCGTCGCGCCGGCCGCGTCGAGCACGCGCCGCAGCCGCGCGATCTCGTCCGCGCTGATGCGGTGTTCGTCGACGAGGTGCGTGAGCAACGGCGCGAGCGAGCCGCCGGTCAGCTTGCGCGCCAGCGACTCGAGCTGTTCACCGGCGTAGGCCTCGCGCCCGATCGCCGCCTCGAACAGGTGGACGGACAGCGTCGCGTCGCGCGCGACGAAGCCCTTGTCCTCGAGCCGTTGCAAGAGCCGTTGCACGGTGCCGTGCTGAGCGCGGGTGGAGCCGGGGTAGAGGGCCTCGCGCAGGTCGCGGGCGGTCTGGCGCCCGGCGTCCCACAGGCGCTCCATGAGGGCCAGTTCGGCCGGGGCGAGGTGGTGTCGTGTCATGGGTCGGGTGGGCGGCTCCGAACGGTTGTCGGACCGCCGAGCCCCGAACCTACGACAATTCGTCGTACACGGGCGACAAAGTGTCGTCACACGGGCCGAACGGAGCTACTGTTCGACCGAACCTGTTCGCTTTCAAGCACTTCGGTCTGCACTCCGACTCGGCGCCGGTCCCGCTCCCTGGGACCGCGTCTCCCCAGGTGCTGAGCGCACCCAACGCGCATCGGCCCCGTCTGCGGCGAGCGGCGCCTGCCCGCGCCGCGCGTTCGATCGGCCTCGCCGCTGCTCGAACGGCGGGAGCGGCGAGATCCTGGGCGACAGGACGGACGCCCAACCTGCCGGGGCGACGGGCCGCGCGCGAGCCGGCCCTCGTCCCCCG
The DNA here is from genome assembly GCA_007750655.1 of Rohdeia mirabilis. Classification (GTDB taxonomy): domain Bacteria; phylum Planctomycetota; class UBA1135; order UBA1135; genus Rohdeia; species Rohdeia mirabilis. The sequence continues at coordinate 608,105 of CP036290.1, read as the reverse complement.
GTCGACCCGAGCACCCTCCTGCGCGGAACGACAACGGGAGGTGACGCGAACCCGGCGCGCTCACCAATCGAACTCGTGGACTCGTGACCAGGGAACGAGTTCTCCTGCGGAGCGGGTCTGCTCTGCCTCGCCTCCATACACGACGCGTCCGTCCCACACATTCTCATCCCCAGCGAGGAGTTCACGGACGCGCCTCACGCCATCGAACAGGTGCGAGTTCGGGGTCGCGGACGACTTGATCTCGACCACGACTCCGCCACCGACCCGTTCGACGAGCAGGTCGGCCTCGACGGCGTCCCGATCGCGATAGAACGAGAGACCGCGCTGCTCACCCCGATTCGAACGCGCCTTGAGGACCTCCGTCACGACCCAGCACTCGAACAGTGCTCCTCGGAGCGGATGTGAGCGCAGGTGACCCGGCTCGCGGATGCCGAGCAGCCAACAGGCGAGGCCCGAATCGTAGAAGTGCAGCTTCGGTGACTTCACAAGGCGCTTGCGATGGGAGCGGTGGAAGGCCGGAAGCCTGAACGAGACGAAGCTCGCCTCGAGCACACTCCGCCAAGACTTGGCCGTCGGTTGAGAGATGCCGCAGTCCGACGCGATCGCCTGGTCGTTGACGATCTGTCCGACCCGACCGGCGCACAGCTCGATGAAGCGCTGGAAGGCGACGAGGTCGGTGACGTTCGAGATCGAACGAACATCGCGTTCGACGTAGGTCGCCACATAGCTCGCGAGCCACTCGCCCGGGTCGAGTCCACGGTCGAAGATGCGCGGGTAGCCTCCCGACCAGATCGCCTCTTCGAGTGTCGTCGGATGCTGCACGAACCGCACCACCTCGCCGCGCGACAGTGGCAGTAGATGGTGGATCGAAGTCCGACCTGCGAGCGACTGCCCCACCGTCTCGAGGAGCGCGAGGTTCTGGGACCCGGTCAGGACCCAGCGCCCCGGGGTGGGGTCGTCGTCGACGATGCCCTGGAGGTAGGAGACGAGCTCGGGAGCGCGCTGGATCTCGTCGAGGACCGCGCCCGCTTCGAACTGTCCGAGGAAGGCGCGCGGATCGTTCCGGGCGAAGTCCCGTGTGTCGGGCGCTTCGAGAGAGACGTAGCCAAGATGCCCGAAGAGGCCGCGACAAAGCGTCGACTTCCCGCTCTGCCGCGGGCCCGTCAGGGTGACGACGGGGAAGCGCGAGGCGGAGGCCTCGAGGAGGGGGCTCAGGTCGCGGTGGATCATGGCTGCACGCTACCCGCCCATCGGCAGATTCAAAATTCGATCTTGACACTGCCGCATCGAACCCGCCCCACGGCCCAGAAACGGCCATCCGAGCCCGCCCCCCCCCGCTCACCGCCCGCGCCAGGCTGCGAGCCCGACCACCAGGCAGCCACCCGCCGCCCCCAGGGCCAGGTCGACCATCGTGTCCAGCTGCCCGCCCTGGGCGCGCGTGAGACCCAGTCCGTCCGTCGTCCACTCGGCGAACTCCCACACGACCGTCGCGGCCAACACGCCGAGCAGACCGACGACCACGCGCCCGCTCCGCGTCAGCACACCGAGGGCCGCGCGCGCCGGCGCCACCCCCGTCGCGCACCACGCGAACCAACCGATCGCCACGCCACCCAGGACGTGCATGGGCGCGTCCAGATGCGGGTACGGCCGGTAGAGCTCGAGTCCCTTCGAGCACAGAACGTGCAGCAGGAACACCGCGCTGGGCGCCCAGCCGGCGCGGCGGACGGTGGCGACGAGCCAGACGATCGACGTGGACATGGGCGGGCGAGTGCGAGGGACGGGTGACCGACGAATCGAGGCGGAGCAAGGTGCCCGGAGCCGACGACGATCGTCGCGCACGCCAGCACGAGCGCGAGCCTAGCGCGACACGAGCGCGCGCGAGCCTCGCCTCGCAGCGGCACGACGTCGCGCGTGGCCGCGCCCCACGGACGCGGCGCGGTAGAGCGCTCGCAACAGGGCTCGGCTCCGTTAGCGTGAAGTCCCATGCCGCCCCTCGCCCTCGTGCTGTCCCTGCTCGCGCTCCATCCCCTGCCGAGCGACGGCTCCATCGACGGCGCGACGACGATCGATGCCGCGCCCTCCACCCAGGACGAAGCCCGCAAGAGCGGCGACGACCTGCGCCAGGTGGACCGCCCCGACGCCGCGCTCGATCGTGACGCATTCGGACCGGTCGGCCGCTTCCTCCTGGACTGGGGCGGCCTGCGCCCGCAGCTCGAAGACCGCGGCATCGCGATCGAGTTGTTCTACACCGCCGACGGTTCCTACGTGCCGTTCGGGAGCGTGGACGAGCGCGGGACGGCGGCGCGCGGCCTGCTCGATCTGTCGTTCACGTACGACACGAATCCTGTGCTCGACATCGACGGAGGCACCTTCCACGCGGCGCTCGAGTGGATCCACGGTCAGGACGGATCGACCGAGATCGGCGTCGTGCAGCCCACGTCCAGCATCGACGCCGAGGAGCGCTTCCAACTCGGCCGCCTCTGGTACCAGCAGGCTTTCGAGGGCACGCGCGTTCGCCTCGGGAAGATCGACGGCAACTCGCACTTCGCCGTGGTCGACGCCGCCGCGGACTTCGTGCACTCGTCGATGGGCCTCAGCCCCACCGTGTTCCTGATGCCGACCTACCCGGACGCGGCGTTCGGCGTGATGGTCGAACAGGATGCAGGACCGCTCGTGCTGCGCGGCGGTGTCTTCGACGGAGCCCTCGCGCGCGGCGTGCGCACGGGCGAGTCGGGGCCGAGCACGACCTTCGATGGCACCGACGACTGGTTCTGGATCGGCGAGGCCGATCTGGGTTGGGACGGTGGACGGCTCGTCCTCGGCGGCTGGACCTCCACGGCCGATGTCGCGCGCTTCGACGGCGGGACCGAGTCGGGCTCGCGGGGCCTGTACGCGATCGCCGAGCACCGATTGGTGGATCTCGGAACGGCCGTCGAGGTGCACGACCCGATCACGCACGTCGTCGCGGCGGGCATCGACGGCTTCCTGCAGTACGGCTCGGCCGACGGCGACGTCTCTGCGGTCGAGACGCACATCGGTGCCGGGATCCAGTGGGTCGCACCGTTCGGCGTCGCCACGGACCGACTCGGGCTGGGCGTGTCGTACGCCGACCTGACGACCGCGCCGGGCGCCGGCTTCACCGCATCGAGCGAGACCGCCTTCGAGCTCTACTACGGGTTCGAAGCCGCCGCGTTCGCGCGCGTGAAGACCGACGTGCAGTACGTGCTCGACCCGGGCGGGAACGCCGCCGTGGACGACGCGTGGGTCTTCACCCTGCGCGTCACCCTGGCGCTCTGACGCAGAGCGACGTTCGGCTCGCCTCGGCTCAGAACGCGATCGAGCCGGTCGCGCGGCTGCCGTCCCGCGCCTCGACCTCGATCCACAGGGCCGAACCGGGTGCCATCGGGGACGGGACCTCGGCGTCGCCGTGGAAGGTGTCGCCGCTCGCGACCGCCTTGCCCTTCAACGACCCAGAGCCCGACGCGTCGCCGATCCAGACGCGGATCGCAGCCGGTTCGGCGCCGGCGGTGTGGTCGATGTCCACATGAACGCTCGCACCCGGCTCGATGTCGCCACCGATAGCGACCGAGAACGTGCTCGCTCCCACGGACACAACGCCCAGTGAACGCTCGGCCGTATGTTCCTCATGGTCATGGTCATGGTCGTCGCCATCCGCATGATCGTGGTCGTGATCGTCGCCCTCCGAGTGAGTGTCGCCCTCGTGATCGTGGTCGTGCCCGTCGTCGGAACCTCCGCAACTGGAGAACAGCAGTCCACACGAGATGGTGGCGGTGAGCAGGGCCGTCGTAATGCGCTTCATGGGAAGATTCTAGGAGCTGTGAGCGCAATCGCGCTCGATTCGGTTTCGTTCAGGACGGATTGGCGCGATTCAACGCGCTTGTACGCCGCCACGCGGTCAGTCTTTAGATGGACGGTGGCCGAACACGAGCGAGTAACCCGCCGGCACGATCACCAGGTTGAGGAAGGTGGAGGTGATGAGGCCGCCCAGGGTCACAAGGGCCAAAGGCGCCAGCAGCTCACTGCCGGGCTCGCCAGCGGCCAGCGCGAGCGGCACGAGACCTAACGCCGCCGAGATGGCGGTCATCAGGATCGGGACGAGGCGTTCCTTGGAGCCCTGCACGATCGCGGTGCCCAGCGGGACGCCGTCCACTTCCATCAGGTGCTGGTAGTGGTTCACGAGCAGGATGCCGTTGCGGACCGCGATGCCGAACAGGGTAATGAACCCGACCAGGCTGGCGATCGAGAGCACCGGCGCGACGTACGCACCGCCCATACCGGCCAGTGCGAGCATGTTGTTCACACCGCCCGCGCCCTCGGTCAGGAAGATCGCCGCGATGCCGCCGATCAATGCCAGCGGCATGTTCAGCATCACCAACAGGGCCGCGCGCAGCGAACCGGTCGAGATCTGCAGCAGCATCAGCATGACGAGAGCAACGGCGAGGCCGGACAGCGCAATCGTTCGCGTCGCCGACTTCTGGGCCTCGAATTGGCCACCGTAGACCACCGTGAACCCGGCCTCTTGCACGATCGGATCGACGCGTTGTTGCACTTGCGCTACCAAGTCGCCGAGGTTCGCTCCTTCGGCCACGTTGAGCGATACGACGGCCTTGCGGCGCGCGTTCTCGCGAGTGATGAGGTTGCTCGAGCGCTCGGGGCCGAGGTCGGCCACGTCGCGCAGCCGCACAGTCGCGCCTCCTCGACCGTGCAACAGCAGGTCGCGCACCTGTTCGATCGACGTGCGCTGATCCGGTGCTAGTCGCACGACCAGGTCGTAGCGGCGGATGCCCTGGTTGACGGTGTCCACCACTTCACCGTACAGCGCCGCGCCCACCTGTTCGGCCGCGTCGGCGGGCGTGAGACCTACAGCGGCCAGCTCGGCGTGGCGGTACTGGATCGGCAGCGACGTGATCATGACCTCGCGATTGGCATTGACGTCGCGGGTTCCAGGCATCCCTTTCAACTCGACCTCGATCGCCTTCGCGACGCGCCGCAGCTCGGCTAGGTCCTCGCCGAACACGTTGATGGCGATCGCGGCCGGCGTGCCAGACAAGACGTGGCTGAGGCGGTGCTCGATCGGCTGGCCGACCATCGTCGTGATTCCGGGAACGGCAGCTAGGACGACGTCGATGTCCCGCCGCACCGCGTCGCGGTCACGACCGAGCTCCACGGTCACCTCGATCTCGGAGTTGCTGACCGGCTCGGCATGCTCGTCCCGTTCGGCGCGGCCCGTGCGGCGTGAGACCGAACGCACGCCGTCGATCAGGACGAGCTTCTTCTCGACCTCGGTCGCGAGCCGATCGCTCTCAACCAGCGACGTGCCTGGAGGTGCCAACAGGAAGACGGTGTAGGTCCCCTCGTTGAACGACGGCAGGAACGAACTCCCGAAGGTGGATGCCAACCAGAGCGCGCCGGTGGTGACCAGAACAGCGGCACCAAGCACGGGCACCCGCAAGCGCAGTGCGAACCGTAGACTTGGCTCGTAGATCCGCTGAAGGAGTCGCACGAGGAAGCTGCCTTCCTGTGCGCTCTCGCCGCCAAGTCGCCCCCGAAGGAGCAAACTGCACAAGGCGGGAGTCACAGTGAGCGCGACGACGAGCGACGCCAGGATCGAAACCATGTAGGTCAGCGCAAGCGGCCGGAAGAACCGCCCCTCGAGGCCCTCCAACATCAGCATGGGCACGAAGACCATGACGATGATGACCGTGGCGAACACCATCGCTGGACGAATCTCGTTGCTCGCGTCGAAGACAACGTCGGCAACAGCGCGACGATCGGACTCGGATCGACGCTGGTTCTCCTTCAGGCGCCGGAAGACGTTCTCGACGTCGATGATCGCGTCGTCCACGAGAACACCGATCGCGACCGCGAGCCCGCCGAGCGTCATCACGTTCAGGCCCAGATCGAGCCCGTCCATCACGAGCAGCCCGACCGCGAGCGAGATCGGGAGCGCCGTCAACGTGATGATCGTGGTCCGCAGGTTCATCAGGAACAGGACCAGGATCACGAGCACGATCAGGACCGCCTCGAGCAGGACGCGCGTGACGTTGTCCACCGAACGCCCGATGAAGTGCGACTGCCGCATGACGTCGCGGTTCAGCACGACGCCAGCCGGCAGCGACGGCTCGACCTGGTCGAACACGGCGTCGATGGCCTCGGTCAGCGCGAGCGTGTTCGTTCCCGGCGCCTTCTGGATCGACATGATCACGGCCGCCGCACCGCCCTCGGACGCCGTTCCGCGACTCGGCGCGGGCCCGAGCCGCACGTCGGCCACCTGCCCGATCGTCACGGGCACGCCCTCGTGGTACGCGACGATCGTGTTCGCGATGTCGCTCGCGTCGCGCACGCGGCTCTGCTGACGGATCGGGATCTCGAGATGGTCCACGTCCACCAGGTACCCGGCGCTGGCCGTGCTGTGCGCGCCCCCCGCGGCCGCGACCACGTCCTGGATCGACAGCCCGTAGAGCCGTAGCCGATCCTGTTCGACGTTGACCTGGTACTCGGGCAGCTCGCCACCGATCGCCACGACCTGCGCGACCCCCGGAACGGCAAGAAGCGTGTTGCGCAGCTCGAACTCGGCCAGCGCGCGCAGGTCCATGCGGCTGACCTCGCCAGTGGGCGACGACAGCGACACCAGCATGACCTCGCCCGCAATCGACGAGATGGGCGTGATGAATGGCTGAACGCCCTCCGGCAAGGATTCGCGAGCCGCGACGAGGCGCTCGGAGACCAACTGCCGCGCGTCGTACAGGTTCGACCCCCACTCGAGGTCGACCCACACCATGGAGAGTCCGATCGCGCTGGCGCTGCGCACGCGGCGCACGCCGGTCAGTCCGTTCACGGCCGATTCGATCGGGAAGGTGACGTACTGCTCGACCTCGTCGGCGGCCAGACCACCGGACTCGGCCATGATCGTGACCGTCGGCGCATTCAGCTCCGGGAACACGTCCACCGTCATGTGCGGCAGCCGCTGGACCGCCAACGCCACCACGAACAGGGCGGCGATGACGACCAGCGACGAATACCGGAGTGAGAACCGGATCAGGGCGCGCAGCATCAGTCTTCTCCTTCGTGGAACGTGCCGTCGGAGTGGAAGTGGCCGCCCTTCTGCATGGTGCCACTCGTGGACAGCATCAGCTGAAAGGCCCCGTCGAGCACGACCTCGTCGCCCTCGCGCACGCCGCTGAGCAGCGAGACCCAGCGCCCATCATCGATCCCCAAGTCGGCTTCGAGGCGGATTGCCTGATTGGGATCATCGGGGTCGCGCCGGAAGATCACAGGTATCAGTCCATCGCGTTGAACCGCCGACAGCGGAATCGCGGTCTCGGGTCGTGCGGTTTCGTCGGTGACGATCTCCAGCAACGCGGTGACACCCGCACGCCCCCAGCTCGACAAGGAGTCCGGAACGACGAAGAGGTCGATCGTGCGATCGTCGGGGTCCGCAGTCAGCCCGATGGAGAGTGTCCCGTGCATCGTGTCGTTCAGCGGAACCGCTCGGCCGGTCAACGTCGGGGTCGGAGGCACGATGCGCGCCAGGAGCCCGTCGCGCAGCGCCCCCATGTCGCTCTGCAACCCCGAAGCCCGGAAGCGCAGGAGTTCGGGGCGCGTCAGCGTCACCACTGCCGCGCGCTGGTCGGCCCAGGCACCGTCGGTCACGCCAAACTGGGCTACGACGCCTGGATGGTCGGCTCGAACCTCGATCTCATCGAGCGTCGCCCAGAGCGGACGCTCGCCGACCGACGAGGCGACTGGCGTCATCAGCTCTTCAGGTGCGTGTCCGACGAGTGTGGACGCCGTGGCGAGCAGGGCGTCGAACTGTCTCGATGCAGCCTCGCGGTCGGCTTCGTGCTCGGCGTGATTCGCGACGAGCTGTGCACGCTGGGAGCGTAGCGTCGCCAGCTGAACCTCGACGTCCGACCGCGATGAGCGCGCGGCCGCGAGCGACTCGTTGGTTCCACCTCCCAGTTCTGCGAGTGACTCCAACTGCTCGATGCGCTCATCCCATACGCCCGCACTGCGCTCGAGGCTCACCTCCAGCTCGTCGAGACCTGCGAGCTGGAGCGGGTAGTTCTCAGCGTGGATGCGCGCACGATCGATCTGCGCTCGCGCGGCCGCCAGCTCCTGTTGAAGCGTGCGCCATTGGGGCGAGAGTAGCCGGAAGAGAGGAGTACCTGCTTCGACTCGATCGAACTGCTGGACCAGTAGGTCCACGCGTCCCGCGAGCATGGTGCGGTACTCACTCGTGGCCGTCGGCAGGTACTCGAACCGGCCGGGGACGCGCAGGGTCTGTTCGACGCGGCGTGTCTCGACCTTCACGAACGTGATGCCGAGATTCGTGCGCACGGCCGATGGGATGGCCACTCGGTTCGTCGCGAGCGGTTCGGGCTCGTCGTCGTGCATCTCATCGGCGGTGGTCGGTGCCGAATCGCCACTGCAACCGACGAGCGTCGTCGCTGTACAGAAGAAGGCGAGCGAGACGACCAGGAAGGACGCGGTGGGAGTCGTGTTGGTGGGCTTCATCGTGCGTTCGGCGCGTCGCCAGTGCGATCGTCGGTCGTGTGGTTGGATTCGTCGTCGATGTCGACGGTGGGTCGGTCGTCGGCTGGATCGTCGAGTCGATCGCCCGATCGCCCTCCATCGGGCACCGGACCGAGCAACTCGACGATCGTCGCCGCCGCCTCGGCCTCCTCGAAGACCTGGTCGAGCAGGCTCGCGTGCAGCTCGTAACGGCGCGTGGCCGTCTCGAGCAGTGCGAAGACGTCCACCTCGCCGAACTCGACGAGCCGTGCGGCCTCCTCCATTTGCGCGTCGAGGGCCGGCAGTGCTTCGGCGACGAGCCGCTCGCGCGCGGACCGCGCCGCGGTCAGGCGCGTGCGAGCCAGTGCCAGTTCGACGAGTGCGCGCTCGGCCTCGGTCTCGGCCACCGCGCGTGCGAGTTCGCGCTCGGCCCGGGCCGTGGCGATCGCGGCACGGTTGCGATTCCACAGCGGGATCGGCAGCGTCAGCCCCAGGAGGAAGCGGCGGTCGTCCTCGTCGCCGTAGCCGGCGGCCAGGCCAAGGTCCGGGTACTGCGCGCGGATCTCGAGGCGCAGCGCCTCCTCAGCGGTGCGGTACCGCGCCCGCGCGAGGGCGACGCGCGTATTGCGGGCGAGCAGGACCCCGGTCTCGCCGGCGCCGGCGTCGAATGTCGCGGGCTGCTGCCGCAACTCGGGCAGCAGCTCGAGCGCGACGCCCGGCGCCAGTCCGAGCAGCGCCAGTACGTCGATGCGGCGCCGGTCCGCGGCCGCGACGAGGTTGATCGACTGGAGTTCGCGTTCGAGCAGCGCCAGCGGGACGAGGCGCCCCTGGATCCGCGACAGCTCCCCCGCCGCCACCAGCCGTTCGGTGACGGTCGCGACGCCGCGCAGCTGTTCGACGATCTGCTCGACTAGTTGGGCGCGTTCGCGAGCGACGCTCCAGGCGGTCCAGGCCCGGCGCAGTTCGAGGCGTAGCCGCCATTCGGCGTCCACGACTGCACGCAGCTGCGCCTCGACCCGCGCGTCGGCCAGGTCCTCGAGCACGCCGAGCCGACCCGACAGGGGCAGAGTGACACCGAGCGTCAGGCCGTACTCGAGCAGGCTGCCCGGCGAGAGCACCTGGGCCGCGTCGAAGCCGAAGATCGGGTCCTCCCACACGCCGGCGTGCTCGCGCCCGGCCAGCGCCACGTCCACCTCGAGCCGCGCGAGCCGCAAGTCGGGGTTGTAGAACAGCGCGAGAACCTCGGCCTCGGCGGCGGTCAGACCGTCGGCGAGGTCGAAGCGCTCGGGCACGTCGTGGCCGTCCTCGGCGAGCCGCTCGACGAAGGTCGTCAGCGCGGCCGGATCGGGGCGCGCGGACGACATGAGGGCCAGGTGGTCCTCGAGATCGAGCGGGCGACGCTCGTAGCTCTGGCACGCGGCGGCCAGCACGCCCAGGGCGAGGGCACCGAGGCATCGGAACGGGAGCGGACGCGCGGCGCGGCAGCGACACGCTGCGGGCGCGGCGGCGTCGACGGTCGGATCGTGCGGGCGAGGACGCCGAACGGGTCCGGGGGTCTCGCTGCGGGTGGCGCGCGACGGCGCGCCGGTGGAACTGGGCATGGAACGGCTCTCTGAATGGTCACTGGGGTCGGAACTCGGTTCGAGCTCCGACGCCTAGACCCTCAGAGGCAGCGTTCCGGGCAGTCTTCCGGTGGATCGCACCGCTCCCGGCGGTGCGGCGAGCGCGCGCAGTCGCGGCTCGTCCGGAGGCGCGGGTTCGAGCAGCACGAACGGATCGAGGACAGGTGCGTCCACGAGCGGTGCGCGAGCTCCAGCCGAGTCGGCGAGACCGTCGTCGAAGAGCAAGGACTGACACCCGGGGCATGCGGGCAGGTCCACGAGCGGACCCTCGGGAAGCTCGTCGTCGTGATCTCTATCGTGATCGTGCACGCATCGGTCACTGCACCACCCCGACGACGAGCAGCCGTGCGCCACATCGGCCGAGGCTTCGACGTCGCTCCACCACCCCTGCACACCGGCCGTGCAGAACGACAGGCTGAGCCCCTGCGGCGCAACGAAGACGTAGAGCGCCAGCACAAGGAGGCAGAGGGATCGGAAGCGGAGCACCATGGAAGAGTTCGAGATCCATCGACCCTTGTCAACAACCGACTTGAGTCGCGCCGCGAGCGGGATCGTACGAGGGATCATCTGGATAGGATCCGCAGCGAAGCGGAGGGGTCCGCTCGGACGAGACCCTCTAGGGGCAGCACGGTAGAGCCCCGCGGCTGTGGCCCGATGCGGCCAAGCATGGCCAGGAACGAAGTAGACGAGACTGGTCAGCACGAGTCGCAACAAGCAGGAGCCTCCTTGCGCGAGCTTGCCGGGGGGGAACAGGCCGAGTGCCAGCTCCCGCCTCCAGCAACGCTCGGACCACTGCCCCGGCTCCCCCATCCGTAGCTACGAGCGTGCACAGAACCACTTCGTGAACCCGGGCGCGCCATCGGCAAGACGCCATCCCCCGTCCGGTGATGACGGGCATCGCGGGAGACCCTTCCACGTTCAGTGAAGGTCCCCTGACGGGATGCCCACCTCACGACTCAGCAACCCCTGACACAGGCCCCTTCTTCACTCGGAAGCTCCAGCTCGAGGGTGGTGTGACTGATCCGAAATCGCTCTTCGAGCAGCGTCCGTGCAGCTTGCTTGATCGGGACGAAGTCGGATGCGCCGCCTGGAACGACGAGGTGCGCTTCCATCGCTCGGTGCTCCTCGTCGAATTGCCAAACGTGCACGTGGTGGACCCCGGCGACTCCCTCGAGTGAGGCGAGTGCTGACGCGACCTCTTCGATGCTCAGGTCAGGCGGAACGCCCTCCATCAGGATGCGAACGACCCCCCGCATCATCGAAACCCCTTGGACGAGTACATAGGCCGAGATGAGGAGCGTCGCGACGACATCCGCCCAGCTCCAGCCGAACAGAATGGTCAACGATCCAGCAACGATGACAGCCACCGATGCGAGCGCATCCGACACGTTGTGAACGAACGCTGCTCGGATGTTCAGGTTGTTCCTGGAGAGCGTGAACGTCAGTACAGCTGTCACCGTATCGACGACCAGTGCGCCCCCAGCGACCCACACGACGATCCACCCATCGATGGGCTGTGGGTCGAAGTATCGCGCGACAGCTTCGTAGATCAGGTAGATGCCCACGATCACGAGCGTGGTCAGGTTGATGAGAGCACCGATGACCTCTGCACGTCGGTAGCCGAACGTACGCAGCCTGTCGGGGGGACGCCGGGCGATCCGCCTCGCAACCAAGGCAACGATGAGTGCCCCCGCATCGCTCAGGTTGTGGAGAGCGTCGGCAACCAGTGAGAGGCTTCCCGAAACGACGCCGCCCACGACCTGAACGATCGTTAGCAAGACGTTTACAAGTACGGCGACCACGAGGCGGCTGTCGCTCGAGTCGCCTTCGTGGTGGTCATGCATGCCGATTCGAACCCACTGTCGACCTGGCCCGATGCGTCGAGTCGCATCGACCTTCGACGACCGCATTGCGACATGTTCGTTGGCCCGCGCAAGTCCCGACCCAAGGAGGCGCTCCGACGCCGGCGGCATCGGGGTGGGAGTCGACCTCCGCGCTGACTGCCGCGAGCACCTTCGCCTCGATTCGTCGGTACGTCAACTCACGTCGACCTGACCCCCAAGGATCGAGCCTGGCACGCGACGTTCCACGCAGGCCGTCGCGCGATCCGGCAGTAATCGCATTCGAGTCGGCTGGACACTCTACCCAGTCCAACCGAAGCGCTCGATGGAGCGTTCGACGGCTCATCACGATGACTACCGAAAGCGCACACCAACGCGCAGCTGCCCGCGACGCGATCACTTCTATTGCAGCGCCATGCGCTCGGCCTCGAGTCTGATGTTGCCCTGCTCGTCGAAGCGCACGACGCCGGCAACCGTCACCTCGCTCAGATGGTCGAGCCCGTGCTCGCCATCCAACGTCCAGGCCGCGGGGAACTCACCGTCGAGGAACTCGACGTTGACCGTGAGCGAGCGGAGTCTCGTGAGGTCTTCGCAGCAGTAGTCCCACGGCGTCGGGCACATGTCGTCGTGCTTCTCCGAGCAGTCCAACAACGAGTCCTCGACGAGGCGGAAGGTGGCCGAGCGGCCGAAGTCCTGGAGCGTGCCCCTCAGCACCACCTGGTCGCCGTCCTGGGCCGATTCGCGCAGGTCCACGACGTCGACGGCACCGGCGAGGGGCTCGTTCGACCAGAGCGACGCCGGCATGCCCGAGGTCTCGGCGTCCCCCGGCGATGCGGATTCGGCGGACGCTGCGTCCCCGCCCGTGGCCTCCGCTCCCCCATCGGACGCATCGGGCGTCGAGGGTGCGCAGGCGACGAGGGCGGCGGCGACGACGAGGGCGGTGGCGAGACGGGCGGTTCGATTCGAGATGGTTTCCATGTTGGTGTGGGAGGAAGAAGGTCAGGCGACGAGGCGTCGCAGGCGAGTGTTGGTTCGAACGGAGGAACGCTGTGGACGTCAGTCCTCCGCAAGTGCGGCCGCGATGGGTAATCGAGCGAGGCGAATGGCGGCGGGAACCACGCCCGCCACCGACAGTCCGATGGCGCCGACGAAGCCGACGACCACAGCGTGCGCATCGACCTCGAGCTCGAAGGCGCTCATGGCGAGGCGGACCGCCCCACCGGTGAGGAAGAGCTCGGCGAGCACGAGGCCGATAACGCCGCCCGTGGCTCCGAGCAGCAGGAACTCGGTCAGCATGGAGCGCACGACCTGGAAGCGCCCGTACCCCACGGCGCGCAGCATCGCCAACTCGCGGATGCGGTCGTTGACCGATGCCGCCGCGGTGTTGGCGCCGCCGAGCAGGGCCGCGATCGCGATCATCGCGGCCAGCGCGTGGGCCATGCGACGGATGGGCACGAAGTAGGCGACGAGCTCGCCGTAGTACTCATCGCTCGTGACCAGGTCGAGTTCGAGATCGAGGCGCCTGTCGCAGAACAACTCGAGCCGTCGGAGGGCGACGTCGTCGGCGAGCTTCGCGAACACCACGGACGAGTCGTCTCGCTGCGCGAGGCCGCGCAGGGGCTCGAGAGGCGTCCAGATCTCGGCCTCGAGCGTGGTCCCCGGCGCGACGAACCGACCCACCACCTCGTGGACGGCTCCTTCCAGGACGATCGACGCCCCGACGGCGAGCTCCGCCTCGGACGCACCCAGCTGACGGGCGACGAGGCGCCCGGCGATCACCTCGCCCGGGCCGGGTAGACGGCCCTCCACGAGTGTCAACGCGTCATGCACCTCGTAGGCACTCGGCGTGACACCGCGCACGAAGCCGGCCGCGACGCGCGCGCCGCCGTCGAGACCGATCGAAGTCCCCATGTGGATCTCGTCCGAAGCCGCGAGGACTCCGGGCACGCTCGCCCGCACGAGCGAAGCCAGCCCCGCCTGGGTCGTCGAACGGACGACGTCGCGTTCGGAGGAGACCGAGAGCAGGAGCACGGTGTCGGGGCTCGCGGCTCCCGAGAACGTGCCCTCGAGACCGCGGACGAAGGCGGTGGTGGCCACGAGCAATGCCGCGACCAGGGCGCTGGAGAGCGCCGTCAACAGCGTGCGCGTGCGCCGCCGTCCGAGATTGCGGATGGCGTAGTCGAAAGGAAGTGTCATGGCTCAATTCGACAGGGCTGGGACGATCTCGGCGCGCGCGCTGCGGATCGCCGGGACGATGCCGGCCGCCAGGCCCGCGGCGAGGGCGATGGCGAAACCACGCAGGAGCAGCTCCGGCGTCACGACGAATGCGACGGTCACCCCCTCGCTGCCGATCGCGAGACTCGTCGTGCGCAGGACGAGCAGGGCACCACCCACGCCCAGCGCCGCTCCCACGAGCGCGAGCGAGACGGCTTCGCCCAGCACGAGCCGCACGATGTGCGACTCGCGAAAGCCGATCGCGCGCAGGACCCCCATCTCCTTCGAGCGTTCCTGGACCCCCATGAGGACCGTGTTCGCGACGAGTGACAGTACGACCACCACGCACGCCAACGCGAGGAGGCGTCCGAAGCGCAGGATCTCGCGCAAGTCCTGGGTCGCGCTCTCGAGGTACGCGACCCGCGGTCGCGTTGCGGTCGGGGACTCGGCCGTGGCGAAGAGCCCGTCGATCGTGTCGGCGAGTTTCGAGACATCGGCGTCCTCGTCCGCCAGAACCTCGAACTGCGTCACCGTGCCGAGGCGGTCGACCGGACCCGCGCGTTGGAGGTACTCGAGGTGCGTGAGGATCAGCGCCTCGTCGGTCGCGTTCACCGACTCGAAGATGCCGGAAACCTTGACGTCGATGTCGCCGAAGCGGAATCGATCACCGACGGAGAGGTCCTTGCGCGCGGCGAACGCGCGGCCGACGAGTGCGGAGTCCTTCTGGGCCCGGAACTCCTCGAGGCTGCCGGAAACGACGCGCACGTCCCGTTGCTCCAACAGCGTCTCGACCGGGGCTCCCTGGAAGGTGACGAGGTCGAGACTCGCCCGACAGTTGTTCAGGTAGATCTTCACCGGCAGGACCATCTCCACCCCGTCCAGGTCCTGGATGCGCCGCGTGTACGACTCGGGCAGGAACGACGTCTGTGGGCAGTAGCGGTTCTTGCGGAACACCACGAGCGTGCGCGACGCGTCGGTCGAGTCCATGGCCCGCGACATGCCCGCGCCGAGGCTCTCCACGAGGACCAGCAGCGCCAGCGCACTCGCGACGCCTACCACAGTGAGGAGCGTTCGGCCCTTGCGGCGGGCGAGGTTCTGAAGGACGAGCTTGGCGAGTTTCATGAGGCCACCTCCTGGCCCTGCGTCTCGTGCAGTTGGCCCTTGTCGAGCCGCATGATCCGCGTTCCGTACGAAGCCGCGTGCGGGTCGTGCGTCACCATGACGATGGTCTTGCCGCGCTCCTCGCGCAGCCGCCGAAGGAGGGAGAGGATCCCTTCCGCCGACTCCGCGTCGAGGCTCCCCGTGGGCTCGTCGGCGACGACCAGATCGGGGTCCGCGACGATGGCCCGGGCGATGGCGACGCGCTGTTCCTGGCCGCCGGAGAGCTGCTTCGGAAGGTGGGACGCGCGATCGGCGAGGCCCACGGCCTCGAGCGCGATCGAGACGCGCGTATGCCGTTCATCGCGGCTCAGTCGCTGGAGCCACAGCGGCACCTCGACGTTCTCGTAGGCGGTCAGCACGGGAACCAAACTCGCGCGCTGGAAGACGTAGCCCACCGTCCGCGCACGCCAACGCGCCAAACGTCCGGACGACCCCTTCGCCACGTCGAAGCCATCCACCGAGACCGTTCCGGCCTGGGGACGGTCGATCCCGGCCAGCAGGTTGAGCAGCGTCGTCTTGCCGCTACCCGACGGGCCGAGCAGGACAAAGAACTCGTTCCGTTCGATGTCGAGGTCCACGTCGGCGAGGGGCGTGACGGTGTGCTCACCCTTGGTGAAACGACGTGTGACGCCGCGCAGTTCGATGAAGCTCATTGCCTTCCTCCAGAATTCGAAAGTTCCTCTTCACGAACGATCACGGGAACCGGCTCCTGCGGTCCACCCGCAGCGGCGACCTGCGCCCGGCCTGTGTCGATGACCTTGTCGGTCAGGTCGAGCCCGGCGAGGATCTCCACCATGCGCGGCTCGCCGTAGGCGGGCCCCGTTTCGACCTCGACGCGCCGTGCGACGCGCTCGACCGGATCGAAGACCCAGACCGCGCCGTCCTCGACGACACGAGCGGGCAACGCGATGCGCACGCCGCCGCTTGAGCGACGGGAGCCCTGCTCGCTATCCGATGCTGTTGCGCGCGCTCCGTAGAACTTGACCTGCGACAGCATGTCCGGCCGCAGCAGCTCGTCGGCGTCGAGCACCTGGACCTGCGCCTCGAGCGTCACCTTCTGGATGTCGGCAAGCTGCACGATGCGCACGACCTCACCCGCGTACGGACGGCCGGGGCGCGAGTCCGACGTGACCGCGGCGCGCTGACCGACGAAGAGCTTCTCCATGTCCCCCAGCGGAACGTCCACGCGGACGCGCAACGAGTCGGGCCGCCAGACCGAACAGATCGCCTCGCCCGGTGCGAGCTGGGACCCGGCACCGACGAGGCGTTCGAGAACCACACCTGACGTGGACGCGACGACGGTCGTCCGCGCAAGCGCCAGCTCCGCAGCCGCCAATTCGGCGCGCGCCTCCTCGACGAGCGCCAGCGTGCGCTCGAGCTCGGCGATCGCGACGTCGCGCTCGAGGCGATCCGCGAATCGCAGATCCAGCTCTCGAGTGGCACGTTCCAGCTGAGCCGCAGCCTCGCGCTCCTTCGCGCCCGTAGCCGTCGCATCCGCCCGCAGGCGTTGCAACACCGCGCGCGCCACGACGAGCTCGGCCTCGGCGATCTCTACCTGACGGGGGCCAGATGCACCGGCCTCGTCGAGTTCACGCTGGACGATGACTTCACTCTCCGCGAGCTCAACGCGTGCTTCGCCCTCGGCCACCGCCGCTCCTCGCAGCTCGACCTCCGCCTCCAGACCGGCCTGCCGTGCTCGAGCTGCCGCCTCGGCCTCGGTCACCTCGAGCGCTGCGTCGAAGCGCTCGTTCGCGATCGTCGCCCGCGCGCGGTTGGCGGCGCCGGCCGCCTCGGCCGTCGCGAGTGCGGCCGCGGCCCTGTCTCGTACGATGCGAGCATCGTCGTCGACGAGGCGTGCGACGGTATCCCCCGCTGTCACAGGGTCGGACTCCTGCACGAGCAGCTCCGCGACGGTTCCGCCCGCGAGAGCGGGCACGAGCACGGGGAAGGGGTCGGGCTCGACCCAACCGGCCGCCTGGACGGCGACCGTGTCCGCTGCGATCGCATCGGCGCCGCCGACGCCCTCGCCCTCGATCCTGGTCGGGCGCACGATCTCGACCTCGATGCGCGGCACGACGATCTCGACGATGGCGTCGCGGAGCAGGAACAGGAAGACGGCAACGATCGCGAGCGGCAGGGCGATGCGCGTCCAGCTGCGGCGCGGTCGTTCGACCTCCTCGGTGGCGCGTGCCAGCGCCGACAGATCGACGTTCTTGCTCCCGCTCACGGCGTCACCTCCGTCGCGCGCTCGTCCTGCCAGGGCAGTCGAGTACCAGCCGGGCCGCGTGCGCCGGCGAGCGCGACCTGGGCCAGTGCGAGCGCTTCGGCGTCGTCGATCTCGGCGGTTGTCGCGCCGAGGCGTCGATACAGGGCGTCGATCCACTCGAGCACCGGCATGCGCCCGACGCGGAACGACGCGCGTGCAGCGCTCCACCCTGCGGTCGAGCCTTCGACCACGAGCCGCGTGGCACCTGTCGTGCGGCGGTGGATCTCGTCGCGTCGCTCACGGGCCGATCGCTCCTCCACCAGGAGAAGGTGCAATTCGTCCTCGTACGCCTCGATCACCGCGTCGCGCCGCTCCACCGCGCCAGCGAGTCGCCCGCGCCAGCTCGACGGGAACGGGAGTGTGAGTTGCAGGACGCCGCCGATCGCCAGATCGTCCTCGTAGCCCAGATGCGGCCCGATCCCGACGTTCGGCCAGGCACTGGTGGCAACGCTGCGGACCTCGGCCTCGCGCAGCGCGAAGCGTGTGCGCAGCTCTCGCAGGCGCGGGTGCTCGAAGAGCGCCCCGTCGCCGAGCTCTGCGTTCGGTCGGAGCGCCGGCTCGCTGGCGGGCCGGTCCGGCGCGAGGAGCGCCTCGAACGCCCCGTCCTCGGGCGGAACACCGGCCGCGTGCGCGAGCGTGGCCCGCCGCGCCGCCACGTCGGCAGCCACGGACGATCGTGCTCGCTCGACGCTTCCGACTGCGGCGCGGGCCGCGGCCGCGGGAGCGTCGCCGATCCAACCGCGTTCGTGCAGGATCACGATCCGGTCGAAGTCGGCGCTCGCCTGCTCGAGGACCTCGGCGAGCAGGCGTTCGCGCGCGGCGGCAGCCTGGAATCTCAGGCGAGCGGCGTCCACGGTGAGCCAGCTCCGCCAGATCTCGGACTCCAGTTCGGCTGCTGCAACGACGACGGCCGCCGCCGCTCGTTCGCGCTCCGAACGGGCAGGTCCGATGCCGAGCAGTCCGAGGAGGTCGAAGGTGGCCACGAGTTCGACGCGCTCGTCGTCACCGCCGAACTCGTGATCCGTGAGGCCGAACCCGATGGGTTGCGGGGCCCCAGCGCTCTTCGAGTCCGCGATGGCCGCCGAGACGGTGCGCGCCGACGCCCGCACTTCAGGCGACCAGGCGAGCGCCCGAACCAGCCAGTAGGCGGGGTCGTCGGGCTCGACCGAGAGTGGGTCGTTGGGAAGGGTGACGGGCGAGCGGTGAAGTGCCGCTCGCTCCAGGGCACGCTCCAGTTCGAAGGGGTCAGAGCGCGCCTCGAGACGCTCGAGAGCGCCTGAGTGGTCGAGAGATTCGGTCGTGGGTGCAGCGCAGCTGGCGGTGCCGAGCAGGGTCGCTGCACAGGCACCGAGCGCGATTGCGATACGCGGTGCGGACCGGACGCGCGGAGGCGCGTCGGCGATGGGTTGCATGGTGATGCCGTGGTCGAGTTTCGAGAGAGTCCGAACGCAGGGGTTCGGGGCTCTCTAGATCCTCAACGGCATCGCACCCGGGGTGCGGCCGATCGGCCGCCGGAGCTCGGGCGTGCGGCAACGGGTCCGCGCAACGAACGGCGCCGGAACCACGTCGTCCTTGAGGACCACGAGCGCGAGCAGTTGCGGATCGAGGTCCACCGTCTCGGACTTCGACCGGTCGATCGAAATCGTGTGGCTCTCGTAGACGTGGCAACCCGGGCACGGCGCCGGATCCACGCGGGACGCGTCCTCCCGACCGTCGTGGCTCTGGTGCCCGCGCGCCGGGTGGCGTTGCTCGGATCGACAGCAGGCGCACATGGAGCGGACCTGATCCGATCGCAACGCGACTACGCTCTCGCTCGGTCGGGCCGCCGCCAGCGCTTCTTGCTCGAGCACCGCCATCGAGGCCGCGCGCTCGGCGTCGCCCTGCCAGCAGAAGCACACCGACACCTGCAGCCCCACGGGCGCGAGCAGCGCCGGCAGGAGCGTCATCAGGAGGGCGAGGATGCGGAAGCGGTCGGTCATGCTCGAGCGCGGGCCCTTCGAGTTCGGCCGCACGGCGTGACCGTGCAACTCGACGAAGCACGAGGCCCCGCGCGAGGATCGGAAGCCATGGACACTTGGGTCAAGCGAAACCTCCTTCAGAGGAGGTGGAGCGAGCGATCGGCGCGTAAGGGGCTCTCCAGGAGCTAGCTCAGAACCCACACGTGCAGCGCGAGGAGCCAGAAGCCGAGGGTGCGGAGGGGAGTCACGGGGCGGAGTCTAGGGAAAGTCTGGATTGTCGGTACGGCGTCAGGCACGAAAGTGCCACCTGCCGCCGACGACGCTGCGATTCGCAGCGTCTCGGCGGGGCAGGTGGCACTTTCGTGCCTGACGCCGTACCGACAATCTACGCCACCTTCTGGCTCGTCCCACCCGCACCGAGGGACACCAGCAGCTCACGGGCCTTCGGCTCGGGGACCGGCGGGCTGAACAGGTAGCCCTGCACCTGGTCGCACTGCATGACGCGCAGGAAGCTGAGCTGGTTGCGCGTCTCGACGCCCTCGGCGATGACCTTCAGGCGCAGGCTGCGACCCATCAGGATGATCGAGGTGGCGATGCTCGCGTCGTCGGGGTTCGTGTTGACCTCGTTGATGAACGAGCGGTCGATCTTCAGCGCGTCGATCGGGAAGCGCTTGAGGTACGACAGCGACGAATAGCCCGTCCCGAAGTCGTCGATCGAGATGTGGATGCCGCGGTCCTTGAGCTTGCGCAGCATCTTGACCGCCTCCTCCGCGTTCTCCATCAGCATGCTCTCGGTCAGCTCGAGCTCGAGGTACTGGGGATCGAGTCCCGTCGCCTCCAACGTCGCGAGCACGTCCTCGAGCAGCTTCGGATCGCGGAACTGACGCGGACTGAGGTTGACCGCCATCACGATCGGGTCGAAGCCGTCCTTCTGCCACTGCACCGTGTCGCGACAGGACTGTTCGAGCACCCAGCGACCGATGTCGACGATCAGACCCGTCTCCTCGGCGACCGGGATGAACTGCGCCGGCGAGACGAGCCCCATCTCGGGGTGGCGCCAGCGCACGAGCGCTTCCATGCCGACGATGCGCTCGTCGGCGATCTGGACCTTGGGCTGGTAGAAGACCTCGAACTGCTGGTCGGCGAGGGCCTTCTCGAGCGCCTTCTCCATCGAGACTTTCTGGAACGCGCGCGAGTTCATCGAGGCCGAGAAGTAGTGCAGCGTGCGGCCGCCCTCCTCGCGCGCTCGGGCCGCGGCGCTCTCGGCGGCTTCGCACAGCTCGTGCGCGGTGATCGCGTCCTCGGGGTGGATCGCGATGCCGATGCAGAAGTTCGGGCGGATCTCCTGGTCGCCGCGCATGTACGGCTCGGAGAGCGCGTCGAGCATGCGACGCCCGACCACGGACGCGTCGTGTTCGCGCTCGATCTCGAGCACCACGCCGAAGCTGTGCGGGGTGACGCTGCCGAGTCGGATCGCTTGGGCCTCCTGGGGCAGACGGCAGACGACGTCGCGTCCGCGCAGACAGCCCTTGAGTCGCTCGGACACCGCCGCGGTGAACTCGCTGATCTCGCCCGCACTCCAGCCTTCGGTGAGAGCGGCGAAGTCGTCGTAGTCGATGCACAGGCACGCGACCGGGTGGCGGCGGCGACCCGCGTGCACGAGACCCTGCTCCAGTCGGGCGAGGAACTGCTCGCGACCCGGAAGCCCGGTGACCGGGTCGTCGGTGAACGTGTTGCCGCCGTTCGACGTCAGACCTTCGAAGCACGCGCGCAGAGCCGGAGCACCGCTGACCATCACGAGCACCTCGCCCAGGTCGTCGCTGTCGAGCAAGCGGCTGGCGTCGGCGGGGTCGGCCACTTCCATCCAACGGCACCCGAGTGCCTCGAGCGTGCGCCGCAGCTCGGGGTTCACGGGCTCACCCACGCGCATGATCGTGGGGCGGTTGGGCACGAGGCCGTCGTTGCGTTCTTGGTCGGTCACGATGGGTCGGGAAAGAGGTTCCGGTGGGGTCGGATCGACCGCACGCGCGCCCCCCTTGAGCCCGGCCAGGCGTCCCCCGCTCTCCGCGAGCCGCGCCGGGGACACGGGGGGGGGCCGTGCGGGGGTGCCCCCGAGGTCCGAACTCCCCCGTTCGGACCCGGCGCCCTCCGTGCCACACTCGTCGCCCCATGTGCCGACCCCACGACTCGCGAGGGCTCCTGGCCGCGCCGATCCTGGCCGCCGCCGCGGTCCTGACGCTGCTCCCTGGCTGCCGTTACCTGACGATCCCGACCTTCCCGAGCGCGCCCCCGCCCCCGTCGGAGGCCTCTGGAGCCGTGGCGAGCGCGAACTGGTCGCTCGAGCGCCGCGCCGTCTCGGGTTCCCCCGTCGCCCCGGACGCCGACGCGGCCGCCCGGGCCGGCGAGTGGCGCATCGCGGTGCGCCTGGTCGAGGTGGCGGATCCCACGAGCCTGCCCGCGGCCGACGTCCCGGCCTGGATCTTCGCCAAGGGCACGGACGACCCCCTCGAGCCGGCGCCGCGCTTCACCGCCGGCGCCGAGGGCGGCTGGGCGAGCGAGCCCCTGTTCGGTGAGCTCGAACGCGCCGCGCCGACGTCGGCGACGAAGAAGAACAAGGCCTCGGCGGAGGATCCGGCGCCGCGTCCGCCCGCGGTCCTGCGCGACGCTTTCGACGTCCCCCTCGGCCTGCGTTGCGGCTGGTCGGTCCGACCGGTGGCGGGCGACGTGCAGCCGCTCGAGCTGCTCCTGTGGCTGAACGAGAACGGCGACCTGGGCGCGGCGCTGGCGTCCGAGGGATCGGTGCCGGGGCTCGAGCTCGACGACGCCCAGTCCGCCGCGATCGGCGCGGTCGATCAGGACCTCGTGCGCGCGAGTGCCGGTCGCGAAGTGGCCCCGCTGCCCGCGTCCGCCGGTCGCCGCACCCTGTGGTGTCGCGTGCCGACCCTGGGTGGCGCGGGCCTGGTGATCGAAGTGGTCGCGACGCCCGCACCGACGACCGGACCGCTGGGACTCGCGCACGCCCACGAGATCGACGCGCTGCGCAACGGGCTCTCGAACGTGCTCGGCGTGACGATGCCGACGCCGCTGTTGGTCGCGGCCAGTGAGAACGCGAAGCAACGGCGCGCCCTCCTGGTCGAGCTGGCGCGCAGCACGGGTCGAGCGCTCGTGCTGGACGCGGTCCTGCTCGCGAACGACGCCGACCTGACCACGTGGGTCGAGCGCGTGGCGAACACGACGGACACGTCGGCGCTGCGCGGATCGAAGGCCGCCCAGGCCTGGTTGCTCGAACGCACGCTGCTCGAAGCCTGCGCGAACGAAGCCGAGTTGGACGACCTCGACCCCAGTCTCTCGGCCGTGCTGCGCATCCACCTCGGGGCGATCGGCGCCGAGCCTTCGCTGTTGCTCGACCTCCTGCGGCGCTCGAAGTCGCCGGCCGAGTTCGAGTCCGCACTGGCCAACGAGACCGACCTCCTGCTCAGCGACCCGCGCCCAGCCGTGCGCGTGCGCGCCACTCGTTGGCTCGCCGCTCGCGGGATGGGACCGACGGGGTTCGATCCGCTGGGTCCGCGCGCGGAGCGACGCACGGCTCTCGACGCCTGGCGCCGCGCCCGCGAAGAGGCCCAGACGGCCGCCGCGACGACCAACGGCGGCGCGACCGGAGGTTCCCGATGAGCGCGCGGAAGAAGCACAGCCAACACGACACACGGACCTCGGCGAAGAGCACGGTGAACACGAGCAACGAGACCACGGACGCGAACGCGTCCACGCCGACGCCCCCCGCGGCCGCGCCCCCGGCGAAGCGACGCTTCCGGCGCACGCGCCGGGCCCTGTTCGTGCTGGTGGTGCTCGCGCTCGTCGTGCGCTTCTCGCTCACGACGGTGATCACCTCGGTCGCGACCTCCTGGGCCGCGGACCAGGGACTCGACCTCGAGATCGAGGAGCTCGACCTCGCCCTCTTGTCGGGCGGCGTCCACATCTGGGGCCTCACGGTCTCGAAGGACGGCGAACGCGCGCTGGCGATGGAGTCGATCGATCTGGACGTCGAGATGCGCGCTCTGTTCGACGGTGACGTCGTCGTGCGACGCTTCGAGGTGGACGGCGTCGACGCGCGTCTCGAACGCGCGGAGGACGGGCGCCTGACGCTGCTCGACGGCTTCGTGCCCTCCGCCGCCCCGACCGAGGTCGCGGACGACGAGCCCAGCGAACACGTGCCGCTCGAGTCGCTCGAACTGCCCGTCGCGATCCTCGGTGCGCGCGTGCAGCGGGTCCACGTCGAGTGGACCGACCGCGCCGTGGTGCCGAACGTCGAAATGGTCGCGGACCTCGACCTGTCGATCTCCGACCTCGGCGTCAGCGGCGAGACCGCGCGCGCGCGCCTGCGCTTCGAAGCCCCCGGCGCGGTCGATCGCATCGCCCTCGACGCGACGCTCGCGTCGGCGCGCGAGTTCCTGCGCGCGAACGTCTCGCTCGACTTCACGGGCCTCGAGGGTGACCGCGTCACGGCCTACCTCGATGCAGCGGGCCTGGAGGCGCCCGATCGCGGGCAGAATCTGCGTCTCGAAGCGAACGCCGACCTCGCGCTGAAGGGCCCGGACCAGCTCGAAGGAGCGGTCGAACTCGTGCAGAGCCTCGGCACCCCCGCCGGCGTCGGCACGTCGTCGTGGCTCGAGCTCGCGCGGGTCACCGCCCACTTCGCGCCGGACGACCG
Source organism: Rohdeia mirabilis (assembly GCA_007750655.1). Lineage (GTDB taxonomy): Bacteria > Planctomycetota > UBA1135 > UBA1135 > Rohdeia > Rohdeia mirabilis. The sequence goes on along the minus strand of CP036290.1, from coordinate 583,800 downwards.
CGGCACGCGCATCGACGTGGACGCCACGGGCCTACGGCTCGCGGCCGACCGCGCCGTCGACGGTCGCCTGGTCGTGGCCGGCTTCACGCTGGGAGCGACTCCCGACGACGCGGTCGACGAAGGTTCGGCTGCGACCGACGACGCGGACCCCGCCGACTCGACGGCCTCGAACACGAACTCCACTCCCGACGCGAACGCAACGGACGACGCCGCGGCGAGCGGAGCGCCGACCGCGGACTCGCCGACGCCTGCGAGCCCGATCCGACTCGCGACGGCGAAGCTCGTCGATGCGCGCATCGCTCTCACCGATCGCGCGGTCGGCGCCGACACGCCGGGCTCGGAACCCGTGCAGCTCGTGCTCGAGATCACAGAACTCGGCGCGGACCTCGACGGCGCCGACGGTGCGACCGAACTCAGTGCCACGCTCGGCGCGCCCGGCGTGTTCGGCGCGGCGCGGATCGAAGGCAGCATCGCCGCGGCCGGTGGTCGCGCGTCCGTCTCGATCGATGCGATCACGCTGGAGCGACTGCGCCCCTACCTCGCGGCCGCGGACATGGAGCCGACCGGCGCGTCGACGGGCCTCGAGCTGAGCGTCCAGTTCGAGAGCGCGAGCGGTTCGACGACCGCGCGCGTCACCGAGCTGGCGTTGGTCGACGGCCCGCGCACGCCGCTCACCGCGGCGCGCATCGAGTTCAGCGAGAAGAACGGCGTGATCGACGCCGCGGTCGTAGGGCTCGTCGTGCGCGCCACGTCGGAAGCGCCGGGACGCACCGCGTTCGGCCCCCTGCGCATGGGCCGCGTTCCGGTCGTCGCGCAGGAGGCGGGCGACACGGGCGACGAAGGAGCGGCGGCGAACGGCGCGACCGAGCCCGACGCGACGGCGACACCCGGCGCGGACGCGAGCTTCCGCCCCGAGCCGATCGTCGTCGAACTCGACGCGCGCGTCGCCGGCTTCGACACGAGCGGCAACGGCGGCACCGGGACGCTCTCCCTCGAGATCCGCGCACCGGGTCTCGTGGATCGCATGTCCGTCGAGGGCGAGATCTCGGAGCCCGACAAGGACCTGCGCGTCGACGCCACGCTGGCCGTCGAGGGCCTGCGCGAGCGCGCGCTGGGTGCGTTGCGCCCCGATCCGGAGGAGGCCGCGCGCGGACTGAGCGCCCAGCTCGCACTGCGCATGCAGCCGGACCGCGCCGGTGGCGAACGCCTCGAGGCGCGCATCGACGCGCTCGACCTGGACGGTCAGCTGGCGGCCGAGTCGATCGTGCTCGAGGGACTTCTCGGTGGTCCGGCCGACCAGAACGGCGGCCGTCCGGTGCTGACCGGGACGCTGCGCGCCAGCGGGCTCGCGGCGCCCGAGTTCGAGCTCGAGTCCGGCACGTTGGGCCTCGAGATCGCCGTCTCGAAGGTCGACGGCGCGGACCACGTCGACGTCGCGAACCTGGTCGTCGAGGACGGCCGCACGTCCTTGCACATCGCGAACGTCGCACTCGTGGCGCACTCGGAGGCGAACGGCACCTTCGTCGAGACCGCGCACGTCCTGGGCGTCGAGGTCGATGCGATCCGGCGCGAGGACGGAGCACTCGAAGTGGCCGGGTTGACGCTCGTTCCGCCGACGACACCGGCGGGCACGAGTTCGAACGCGACCACAGGTACGACCGGGAGAGGCGTCGCCCCCGCCGCCACCGAGGTCGCGACGGCGCCGACCCGTCGACGCGAGTCGCCGCGCCTCGCGCTCGGCAGTCTGATCGTCGACATCGCCCGCCTCGAGATCCTGGACGAGGCGAACGGCACCACGACGCGCGCCCGCCTGCACCTCGAGAATGCGGAGCCGAGCGTGCTCTTCGATCCCCAGGGCGAGGAGGAGCCGCTCGCCCTGAAGCTCGAGGCCGCCCTCGAGCCGGGCGTCGGTTCGCTCACGCTCGATCTGTTGGCGACGCCCGACGAGGCCGGACTCGCGCTCGCGCTGGGTCTGCGCGTCGAAGGTCTCGACGCCGCGGGTTGGGTGCAGGCCTGGCCCCCGCTCGGCGACACGCTCGCGCCCGAGGGCGTCGAGAACGGTCGCCTCGCGCTCGACGTGACGGCGCGCCTCGACGCTCCGCGCACGGACGCCACTGGCTTCGACCTGCGACGCATGAGCAACGCGGTGATCGAGGTGCGCGACCTCGCGTTCCACCCGACGCCGGATGCCGAAGGTCCGAAGTTCGAGTTGGCCCTCGCGCGGACCCAGATCCGCAGCCTCGGAAGTTCGACCGCGCCGTTGCGACTGGGCGAGGTCGAGCTGTCCGGCGCGGTCCTCGACGTGGAACAGCGCGCGGACGGTCTGGCGATCGCCGGACTCGTGCTGCGCACACCGGCGCCCGTCGAAACGTCCAAGGACACGGCGAACGTGTCGCCTCCCGCCGGACAGGTGCCGGCGGCGGGTGCGGCGGGCGACGCAGCGAGCACCTCGGCGGGCAAGCCCGCGAGCAACGGCACCGCGCCGAGCTCGCCCGCCCCCACCGGCGGCGGGCTGACCATCGATCACTTCCAGTGGACCGGGCTCGATCTCTCCTACACCGACCTGACGGCGACTCCCGTCGTGCGTCTGCCGCTCGAGGACTTCGAGGTCGACGTGCGCCAACTGGCCATCGGCACGCCGGCGCGCCGTCCGCTGCAGTTCCGCGCGGGACTGCGCGGTGGAGCGGTCGACCTCCCGGAACCCAGGACCGAGGGCTCGTTCCTCGGCAACCTGACGCGCGAGCTCACCGGCAACGCGAAGGAGCAACGCTCGGAGCGGCGCTGGATCGACGAGCTGCTCGTCAGCGGCCGCATCCTGCCCGGTAGCTCGCCGGATGGCTGGGTGCGCGCCGAAGTGTTCGGCTTCGAACTCATGGCCATCCAAGGTCTGGCGGCGGGTGGCGGCGTCGACATCGGCGCCGGCACCGTCGACACGAACGTCCGCATCGATCTGCGCGGCGCACGCGGACAGCGCGTCAAGTCGCGCACCACGTTCACGTCCCTGTCGGTCAGCGAACCGGCGAACGGACCGATCTCGCGCTTCCTGCGCCTGCCCGCGCCGCTCGACACGGTGTTGTGGGTGCTGCGCAACGAGCGCGGCGAACAGGTCATCCCGCTGACGTTCACGATCGACGAGAGCGGTGTCAGCACGACCGAACTCGTGTCCCAGGGCACCCAGGCCCTCGTGCGCCTCATCACGGACGCGCTGGCCTCGTCACCGCTGCGACTGGGCGGCGGACTGCTCGACTTCGTCGGACTCGATCCCTTCGGTTCGTCCGACGAGACGCCGAACGTCGGCCCGCCGATCGAGCTCGAGTTCGACGTCGGCGACACGCGCCTGACCGCTGCGGCCCAGGCCCAGGTGACCGAGATCCTGCGCGCCCTCGGCAAGGACGACGCGTTGGTCTACCGCGTCGGTCACCGCTTCGTGCCCGGCGACATCGAGCGCGCGCGCGCACTGGCGATTCCCGACGTGGAGGAGTCGCGCGCACTGGCGCGCCGCCTCGAGGTCGAGCGCGACGAGACGGTGCTCCAGCTCGCGTTCGAACGGGAACGCCTGGCGCGACTCGTGGCGACCGGAGCGCGCGCGGAGGCCGACGAGTTGACCGCGGCCCTGCGCACCGCCGCCGCGCGTCTCGACGGCGTCGAGGGATCGCTCGACACGCTCTACGAGCTCTCGATCCCGGCCGACGAACGCACCCAGGCGAAGCGTGTGGCCGCGGCGGCGCAGCGTCTGGCCGAGCGCCGCTTCGAAGCCCTGGTACGCGAGCTCTTCGCGCGCGGCGCGGGCGACGAACTGGCGCGCCTGCAGTTCGCCCGTCCGCGTCTCGACGACCTGGTCGGTGGCGAGGACGAAGCGACGGCGGACGCTGGAGCGGACGCGTCCGAGGCCGCCGACGCCAACGGTGCCGCGCAACGCGCCGTGCTCGTCTTCACGCCACGGGTGCGCTGAACGTTCGGCGCGCCCGCCACCCGCCGCCCCCCGGTTCGAGTCTCGACCGCGTTCAGGCGGCGCGGCGGACCTCCTGCCCGCCGGCGTCACCGAGATCGCGCTCGAACACCTCCACGGCGGCCCGAGGCAGGGCGAAGCGCAGGAGCGCGGTCTGTCCGTCCGACGCCTCCAGGCGGAACGTGCAGACCGCGTCGCAGGCGGCGACGCCGAGCGCGCGGCACGGCGGCAGGGCGCACAGGAGCCGTGTCTCGATGTCGCCGACGCGCTGGGTGATGCGCAGGCCTTCGACGTGCTCGCCCATCACGCGGCTCATCGAGCCGGCCATCAGGTTCGACAGCTCGGCGAGCATGCCGACCCCTTCCTCGCCGAAGTCTCCGTCGGGGAGCTCGACGAACCCGAGCCCCGCGATGATCGAGCGCGGCACTTCCTCCGAGACCCAGACGTGAAGGGGCAGCAGAGTGCGCGTGCAGAGCCCGAGGCGAGTCATCATCCACGTCCGCGGTGCGTCGAGATCGACCCCGACGTCGCGTGCGCCCGTGTCGATGGACCGCGCCGTCCAGACCGTTCCGAACTGCAGTCCCCAGTCGCCCAACGCAGCGTCGACCGCTTCTGCGAGAAGCGGCTCCAGCCAGTGGTCGGGTCCGATCGGGATCTGCATGGTCAGGCGCTTCGTTCGATCAGGTCGGCGAGGCGGCAGCGGTTCCGGAGCGGGAACCCGACCGCCTCGCACACCGGTCGAATCGGCTCGGCCGGTCTCAGTAGCTCCAGCTGGCGCCGAGCGCGAGCCAGACCGAGTCGGTGTCGTAGCCAGCGGCGTCGACCGCGTCCTCGAGGTCGCTGCCGAGGATCGAGCTCGCGAAGAGGCCCAGGCCGACCGACATGTGTTCGTCCACGGCGTAGCCGAGCCCCGCGCTGAAGAGCAGGTCGGCGAGACCGCCGCTGGTGGAACCGTAGTAGGCCATGGCCTGGTCGTCGTCGGCGTAGCCCAGAGCGATCGACAGGTCGAGCGAGACGCGTTCGGCCAACTCGAACCCGCGTCCGAGGCTGCCCGACACGTAGAGGCCTTCGACCTCTTCGAGGTCGTAGTAGGCGGTCAGGGCTCCGTCGAGGCCGAGCACGTCGCCACCGATCGAAGCGTAGAACTCCGAGGTGCCGGTGATACCGCTGGTCCCGCTCGGGAAGCTGTAGCTGATGAGGCCGACGGCCGCCGAGAGATCGCCGATCGTCCAGGCGTACTCGGGGACGATGTCGATCTCGGTGAAAGTGCCCGAGTTGCCGCCGCCGAACGCCGCGCTGCCGTTGTCGGACTCGAGGTCCATGTTGCCCCACACGGTCAGGCTCGCGGTCGAACCGTCCTCGTAGGGCAGAGCGACCGAGAGATCCGATTGCATCACGTTCGCGTCGATCTGCGGAACGCCGCGGAACAGGTACGCGTTCGCGAAGTTGATGCTGGCCGAAGCCTGGGGCGGACCGGACACGGTCGAGCAGGATGCGAAGGCGCTCAGGCAGAGTGCCGTCGCGAGGACTTGGGGGAGCTTGCGCATGGTGGGGAGCTGGGTTCGGGCACATCGGCCCGGCGGGGAAGAGCACCGCCCGCGTGGGGTCGCGGGCGGCGTGGTCGTGGACGGCTCGGACTAGAACTCGTCGAAGTCGTCCGAGAACGCCGTGGCGGACGCGAGCGGAGAGGAGACCTGGACGGTGCTCGGTCGCACGGGCGCGGTGCCTTCCGACAGCAACTGGCGCTGCTGTCCGACGAGGCGCAGGAGCTCTTCGACGATCTCGTCGAGCTGCTCGGCCTGTCCGTGGAGCTCCTCGGAACCCTGTGCGCTCTCCTTGGCGCTGCTGGCGTTCTTCTGGGTCGTGTCGTCCATGGCCGTGACGGCTTCGTTGATCTGCTGGATGCCCTGGCTGATCTCGGAACTCGCGGTGGCGATCTCTCCGATCAACTCGACGGTCTCCGAGCAGGTCGTGGCGATCCGTCCGAGCGACGCACTGGCTTCGCGCGTGCTCTGGGTGCCGCGTTCGACACGTTCGCTGCTCTCCTCGATCAACGCACCGGTCTGGCGCGCAGCTTCGGCGGCGCGCTGGGCCAGCCCGCGCACCTCCTCGGCCACGACGGCGAAGCCCTTGCCGTGCTCTCCGGCGCGCGCGGCCTCGACCGCGGCGTTGAGAGCGAGAAGGTTGGTCTGGAACGCGATGCCCTCGATGCTGCGGACGATCTTCAGCATCTCCGCACTGGAGGCCGCGATCTCGTCCATGGCGAGGCTGAGGTTCTGCATGGACTCGTTGCCCTCCTGCGACTCGTCGCTGGACTGGCGGGCGAGCTTCCGGGCGCGGTCCGTGTTGGCCGCGTTCATCGAGGTCAGGCTGTCCATCTCCTCGAGGCTGGCGGAGACCTCTTCCAGGCTGGCCGCTTCGGTGTCGGCCGAGGCCGAGAGGCTGCGACTGGTGTCACGCAGGATGTTGGCCGTGGTCTTCGCCGAAGCCGCGCGGCTGGCGAGCGTGCCCCCGATGCGTCCGAGGCGACCGCTGATGCCGCGACTGACCAGCAGCGACACGATCAGCACGACCAGACAGGCCCCGCCGAGCATGGCGTAGGAACGCGTCATCATCGAGCTCGTGGTCGCGGTCGAGATCGCGTCGATCTCCGCGATGGCCGCGAGCGCTTCGGAGGTCGACTGCTCGGCGATCACGGCCCAACGCATCCCGAGGATGTCGATCGGCCCGTAGGCGGACAGGACCTCGGAGCCGTCGTACGAGTTCACGAGCAACGTCCCCTTCTCGCCCGCGAGCGCGCGCGTCACGGACTCGTGGTCGACGCGACCGGCGGTCGGGTTGCGGAACGCCGCCACGACGCCGTGGGCCGGCGAGCGATAGGAGTCGGACCGGGGCAGGAAGTCGCCACCGACGAGGAAGGCCTCGCCCGTCTCGCCGAGGCCTTCGCGACCGCTGGCGGCGGACGTGATCTTCTCGAGGGGCATCTGGAAGATCGCGACACCGACGAGGTCGCCCTGCTCGTAGATCGGCGACGAGATGAAGCTCGCCGGCGCCTCGTAGGACGGGTAGTAGTTCGCGAAGTCGGTCAGGAAGACCGCGTCGGGATCGGTGCTCTCGGCGACGGCACGGAACGCCTGGGCGAGGCCCGACTGGGCGTAGGGACCGCTCTTCAGGCTCGTCGCGTAGTCCAGCTCCTTGTAGACCGAGTAGACGACGCGTGCGGAACGCGGGTCGACGATGAAGATGTCGTAGTACCCGAACTCCTCCAGGTACTGCCGCATCACGGCGTGGTAGCGAGCGTGGGCAGCGTCGTAGCTGGACGCGTCGCCGGCGCGGTCCAGCAGGTGCTTCGAGCCGAGCGGCTGTTGGTTGTCGAAGATGTAGGCGTGCTGCAGCGCGACGGCGGCCGAGTCGATGCCGTCGATCGTCGAGCGTGCGGCGCGATCGTTCGACTCGCGATACACACGACCGAAGTCGGAGGTGTAGTAGGTCTCGAGCTCGGAGCGCATCCTCTCGACCTGCGCCTCGTCGAGCTGCAACTCCTTGGAGTAGCTCTGCACGCCCTTGGTGAAGGCACGCGCGGCCTCGGCGACCATGAGGTTGCTGGAGAAGGTCCTGATCTGACCGTCCACGACGTCGAACAGACGCGTCACGGCTCTCGCGCGTCCCTCGCGTACCGTCTCGAGCTGCGCGAGGGTCTGGCCGCGGACCGCCTCGGTCGACGCCGCCGAGATCCGCTCGGCGCCATCGACGGCGGCCGTGCGAGTCATCCACGTCACCCCTGCCAGAGGAACGAGAGAGAGACCGAGGAACAGGAGCACGAGCTTCTGACCGAGGGGGAGGTTGTTGAGGCGGCTCATCGCGGGGATCTGCGTTGCGGAACGAGAAGCGGGGGGAGCGTGGGAGATCGGCCCTGGCCGCGGTTCCGCTGGAGCGGTCGGTCCCGAACTGTCCCGTTCCGGCATCCGACCCTCCCCGACTCGCGACGTGGGATAGGCTCGATGGAGGGGGCGGTTCGACTCCGCCCCCCCGACGAAGCCCCTCAGCCTTCGAGACCCCTCCTCACGAATCCGTCGCCAGGCGACCCACCCGAGATGACCCTCGTCCGCACCACCGCCCTCCTGCTCGCCCTCGGCCTGTGCTCCTGCGGCACCCTGGACGCCGGGAACACGAGTTCGCACCTCGCTGCGACCCAGCTGAAGCCCGGCTCGAGCACCCGCACGCCGCTGATCGCCGAGCGCGCGGGAGTGCGGGCCGACGTGCAAGAGGCGTCGTCGCGCCGCGAGGACCAGCGCGCGCCGCTGCGCTTCGGGAAGCCGGGCTACGGCCGCTGATCGCGCGGACCGCGGCTCAGGCGACGCGCTCGTCGGCGTCGGGGCGCTCGACGGTCCCGGCGAGCGTGCTCAACGTCCGCGGTGACAGATCCACCACCAGCGCGTGCTCGTGCTCGGTGCCGGAGTCGACCGAGAAGAGCGCCAGGATGGACCCTTCCTCGGTCCCCATGCGGGCCTCCACCTCGGTCTCGACGCACAGCCGGACCACCGCATCACCCGCGGCCTGCGTCACCCGCAGCGACGGGTCCCGCGCCGACAGGACGCGGTTGAGCGAACCCGCCATGAGGTTGGCGAACTCGCCGACGGCGTCGAGACTGTCGCCCTCGAAACCGACCTCGGGCAGATCGACGAAGCCGATCGCCAGGACCAAGCTCCGAACCAGGTCTTCGTCGACCCACACGTCGAACGGGACCCGTTCCGACCCGATCAGGCCCAGTTGGAACAGGGTCCAACAGCGCGGGCTCGGCTGCTGGTCGACACCACCGACGGCACGCGGGCGGAACTCGGAGCCGAACTGGAGGTTCCAGTCGCCGAGGACCGCTTCGATGGACTCGCTCAGGACGGGAGCGAGGCCGTGCGTGCTGTCGAGGAACTGCGCCATGGCGTCGGAACGGCTCAGGCAGCGACGTCGAGGACGATGTCGATCCGCGACTTCAGCTTCTCGGCGGTGAACGGCTTGGTCAGGTAGCCGCTGGCACCGGCGGCCATGGCTTCGGCGATCTGTTCGTCACCACCTTCCGTCGTGAGCATCACGATCGGGGTCTTGAGCTTCGCCTGGCGCGCGACCTTGATGAACTCGAGACCGTTCATCACGGGCATGTTCCAGTCGAGCATGATCAGGTCGACCTTGTGCTCGTTGAGGACCTTGATGGCCTCGGATCCGTTGCCCGCCTCGAGGACCTCCTGGAAGGCGTAGCCCGCCTGCCGGAGACCGCGAGTGACCATCTTCCGCATGACGGCGGAGTCGTCGACGATGAGTACCTTCATGATTCTGTTGATTCCCTCGACCTATTGCGCGGCTGCGCGAAGGCTCTGTTGACCGATGCTGGTGAGTCCGCAAACGCGATCGACTGCTCCGATCTCGGCAGCCACACGCGGCATCCCGTAGACCACACACGATTCCTGGTCCTGGGCGAGCGTGAGCGCCCCCGCCTTCTTCATGGCCAACATGCCCTGGGCGCCGTCCTGGCCCATGCCCGTGAGGAGCACGGCGACGGCGTCCGCCCGGGCACAGGCGGCGAGGCTGTTGAACGTGACGTCGATCGCGGGCCGCTGGTGGTGGACCTTCTCGGTGTCGATCATGTGGACCCGGTAGCCGCGCCCCTGCTTCCTGACACCCATGTGCCGGTCGCCGGGAGCGACGAGCGCGAGCCCGGGCCGAACGATGTCCCCTTCCTCGGCGATCTTCACCTCGATGCGGTGGTTCGCGTTCAACCGCTCGGCGTAGGCCGCCATGAAGTGGGCGCCCATGTGCTGAACGATGAGGATGCCGGGATCCTCGGGTCCGAAGGTCCGCAGCACTTGGTTCGTCGCTTCCGTGCCTCCGGTCGAAGCTCCGATCGCGATGATGCTGCGCTTGTACGGTCCGCTTCGTCGCTCGGTCACCATCGGCGCGGGAACCGAGTCCACGGGCGTGTTCGCCGTCCTCAGGCGGGCTCCGCCGGCTGCGCGAACGGCGTCCACCAGACGCTCCTTCACGTCGAGCGGCTTGTTGGAGCCACCGGGCTTGCAGACCACGTCGAGCGCGCCGATCTCGAGCGCGCGCATGGCGAGTTCGCCGCCTTCCTCGGTTCGCGCGCTGAACATGACGACCGGCATCGGACGGTGCTGCATGACCTTCTGCAGGAACGTCATGCCGTCCATGCGCGGCATCTCGACGTCGAGCAGCATCACGTCGGGCCGCTCGGCGGCGAGCATCTCGCGCGCCTCGAACGGGTCGCGGGCGGTGGCGACGATCTCGATGTCATCGACGTCCTCGAGCATCCTGGCCACGGTCTTCCGCAACAGCGCCGAGTCGTCGACGACGAGGAGTCGGATCGGCTTGCGGTGCCTTCGTGATTCGATCGCACTCATGCTGACTTCCTCCGATAGATGGTCGGTGCGATGAACTCGAAGTCGTTCGCGAACCCGGAGAGCGATTCCGAGTGACCGATGTAGAGATAGCCTCCGGGAGCGAGACGCTCGTGGAAGCGCTTGACGACGCGCTCCTGGGTCGGGCGGTCGAAGTAGATCAGGACGTTGCGGCAGAAGATCGCGTCGAAGGAGCGCTTCATCGGCCACGAACCGAGCAGGTTCAGGTGCCTGAAGCGCACCCGCTGCTGCAGCGCTGGCGACACTCGGTACGAGTTGCTGCCGGGGATCGGGCTCAGCCAACGCTGCCGATCGATGGGCGGGATCGGCTGGATCTCGCGCTCCGGATAGACCGCACGCTGACAGCGCACGAGCATCCGCTTCGAGAGATCGGTCGCCAGCACCAGGTAGCGTCGCAGTTCGGCTTCACCGAGCTGGCGCTCGAGCGCCATCAGGATCGAGTAGGGCTCCTGACCCGACGAGCACGCCGAGCTCCAGATGCGGATCGGCTCTGGATGGCGCTCCGCCTGCCACTCGCTCGCCGCCAGCTTCGCGAGGTGCTGGAAGTGGTGCGGCTCGCGGAAGAAGCTCGTCACGTTGGTCGTGACGGCGTCGACGAGGTCCGAACGCGCAGCGCCGGTCCGATCGGTCTCCACGTGGGCCAGGTAAGCCTCGAGCGTCTCGTGGCCGAGCCGGCGCAAGAGTCGCCCGATGCGCGTCAGCACGAGCTGGTCCTTCTCGTTCCCGAGTTGGATCCCACTCTCTGCGACCACGATCTCTCGCAGGCGATTGAGTGACTTGGCGTCGCTGCTACTGCCCATGGAAGTGGCCTAGAACTCGTCGAACGAGTCGCCGCCCAGCGGAAGGAACTCTTCGGCCGCGTCGGCGCCGTCGAAGGCTCTCGTTCGACTCGGAAGTGGCGCGCTCGGAGCATCCACACGCGTCGCGGACACCGGTGTCGACACCGCGGCGAGCCGACCGGATGCGCGAGACGACGGGACCGGACGCGCGGAGCTCGACTCGCTCGCGGTCCCCTCCGAGACTTCGAGTCCGACGATCGCACGCAATTGGTCGTTGATGTCGGCGAGCGAGCGGGTCTCCTGCCAGATGGCGTCGGCCGCGCTCGCGCTGTCGTTGGCGGCCTGGGCGTTGCTCTGGGTCAGCTGGTCCAACTGGTTCACGGCCTGGTTGATCTGGCCGATCCCCTCGGAGATCTCGGAGCCCGCCGACGAGATGCCGTCGACGAAACTGGCCAGCTCGACGGCGTTCGACTGGATGTCCTTCAGGGCCTGGGCGACACGCCGAGTGCTCTCGAGGCCGCGAGTCGTTCGGTCGTGGGACTGCTCGATCAGGGCCGCGGTGCTACGCGTCGCCTCGGCCGCGCGCTGTGCGAGGCTGCGAACCTCCTCGGCCACGACGGCGAACCCCTTGCCGTGCTCGCCGGCGCGCGCAGCCTCGACGGCAGCGTTCAGGGCGAGGAGATTGGTCTGGAACGCGATCGACTCGATGCTCTTGACGATCTTGGACATCTCGGTGCTGGAAGCGCACATCGCCTCCATTCCCGACTCCAGCTCCGTCACCATCTGAGCGCCCTCCGAGGACGACGCCTTGGTACGGATCGCGACGGAATTGGCCTTCGATGCGTTGTCGGCGTTGCTCTTGGTGATGCTCGACATCTCCTCGAGACTCGCGGCGGTCTCTTCGAGGCTCGCGGCACTCTCCGTGACCGAGTTCGAGAGGCGCTGGTCGCTCGCGCGTACCGCCTCGGCGCTCGTGCGGCACCGAGCCGCCGTCGCGTCGAGCAACTCGGCAGCCTTGACGAGCGGACGAATCACACCGCGTTCGATGGCGAACCAAGCGGCGAGGACGAGACCGAGCCCGATCCCGATCAAGGCCGTCAGGTTGATTCGAGCGAGCGCGACGCTGGAGTCGAACATGCTTTCGAACCGGTTCAACAAGTGGTGGCTGCGTTCCTGGAGATCGCCCTCGCGCTGGAGAACGAGCGCCATGGCTGCTGCACGCGCACTTTGATCGGTCTCGGAACTCGCGAGGACGTCGACCGCGTCGGACACGGGGCCCCAGCGACGGATGAACTCGTCGAGTTCGGCGATGTGCTTCGGATCGGTCAGATGCGCGATTTCGTCGTCCTCGCGAACAGTGCGAATGAGTTGGAGCGTCTCGTCGAACTCGGCAGCGGCCTTCGACATCTCCTCGCGCGCGAGCCTGCCCGTCGGAGTCTCTTCGACGGACCGTTGGGCCGACTTCGCGATGCTCTGCGAGAGCATCCCCAGATGACCCGCGATGTCGATCGTCTCGCTGATGTGCTCCTGCCGGTGGAGCTCCCGGTAGGCGAGGCCCGCCGGGATGCCGATTCCGATGACGAGAACGGCCGAGAGGACGGCCAGACGTGCCTTGATTCCCTTCGCGCGCAACGAGGTGTGGCGGCTGGTTTCGACGTGTGAGCTCTTCAATGTGATGGACGTTCTTCGTGTCGAGCGAGCGCGCTCAGGAGGCCAGTTCGGAAGGTGACTCGGACTTTGCGAGAACGCTGCCCACGTCGAGCAGGATGACGAGTCGGTCGCCCACTCGGCCGAAGCCGATCAGGCACGATTCGTCGACCTCGGCTCCGAGCTGGGGCAGGTCGGTCGTGTTCTCGACCTCGATGTCGCGCACTTCGGCGACCTGGTCGACGAGGACGCCGACCACTCGGCGTTTCCCGTCCTCGATGCGGTCGACGACGATGACGCAGCTCTCCTCGGAGATCGGGGCGCGTTCGAAGCCGAGCCGCGTCCGAAGGTCGATGACGGAGATGACGCTGCCGCGCAGGTTGACGACGCCGAGGACACTCTCCTCGGCTCCGGGGAGAGGGGTGATCGGCAGGACGCCAACGATCTCCCGAACCTCGAGGACGGGGATCCCGTACTCCTCCTCACCCAGGTAGAAGGTGAGGTACTGTCCCCCGAGCGTCGAGTCGGGCTGAGGGTCGGTCGTGTTCTGGTTGTGCATGACTTCGTGGACCAACGGCGTTCAGGAGACGCCGACGGAAGGTTGTGAGTTGCCGGTGCACGAGCGGACGAGCGACTCGACGTCGACGACCAACCCGACGGATCCGTTGCCGAGGATCGCGGCTCCGGAGATGAACGGTGCGCGGCACAGGCCGCTGGACAGACTCTTGATGACGACCTGTTGCTGGCCGCCGATGCCATCGATGCGCAGAGCGACCTTCCGGCCGTTCGCCCACACGAGCGCGAGCAGAGGATCCGATCCCGATCGGCTGGGCGAGCTGTTCGAGAGCAGGTTGGAGACGCGATAGACAGGAACCGGTGTGCCGCGCAGGACGACGACCTCGCCCTGACCCTTGACCGTGCGGATCGATTCGGCCTTGGCGCTGACGAAGCCGTCGATGGACTGCATCGGGAAGATCAAGCTGCGGTCGCCCGACTCGATGACCATGCCGTCGATGATCGCGAGCGTCAGCGGCAGGCGAATGATGAAGCGCGAGCCCTTTCCAGGCGTGGACTCGATCGCGACGGAGCCGCGCAGGGCCTCGATGTTCTTGCGCACGACGTCCATCCCGACGCCGCGACCCGACACGTCGCTCAACTCCGCCGCGGTCGAGAGACCGGGGTGGAAGATCAGGTTCCAGACCTGTGAATCGGGCAGCGAGTCGGCTTCCTCGCTCGTGTGGATGCCGCGCTCGACCGCTTTCGCGAGCAGACGTTCGCGCGAGAATCCGGCGCCATCGTCGGAGAGCTCGATGACGACGCTGCCGGCGCGGTGCTCGGCGAAGAGGCGGATCGTCCCCGTCGCCGGCTTGCCCGCCTCGGCGCGCGCGGCCGGCTTCTCGACGCCGTGGTCGACGGCGTTGCGCAACATGTGGATCAGCGGGTCCGAGAGGCGTTCCACGACGCTGCGGTCGAGCTCCGTGTCCTCCCCCACCGTGACGAGCCGGACGTTCTTGCCGCACTTGCGCGCGACGTCACGAACGATGCGCGTCGCCTTCTGGAACGTGCCCTTGAGCGGGACCATGCGCATCGACATCGTGATCGACTGCAGCTCGTTGGTCACCTTCGAGAGCTGCGCGATCGTGCGTTGCCGCGGGTCGTGTGTCGGGATCTCGCTCGTGATCTCCTGACCGACGATGGCGTTCGTGATGACGAGTTCGCCGACGAGGTCGATCAGCTTGTCCAGTCGATCCGTGTCCACTTTCACGGCGGACTGGGCGGTGCGGCGCGCCTTCTGCGACTGCGCCGACTCGTTGCTCGAGACCCGTTCAGGCGTCGAGTCGTCGTCGTTCTCCTCCTCCGGTTCCAGCTCGTCGAACGCCGCGGCCAGGGCCGCGTCGGGATCGGGCGCGGAGGCACGGAGCTCGGAGGTGGTCGTGGGCTCACTCTCCGCGAGCGGCGCGAGAACGGGGCTCGGCGCTGCGACTGCGCCCGTCGAGACTTCGGCCTGCGCGGCGCTGGAGTCGCCGACGGGGCTCGGACGGGTCGGTTCGACGGGTTCCGACTCGTCCGCCAGAACGGAGCCCCCCGCGACGAGGCGCGCCAGCGCGTCCATCTGCGCGTCGTAGACCTCCGGCAGCTCGATGACGTCGTCACCACCGCCGACGGCCGTGAGGATCTCGCGGAACGTGTCGAGCACGCCGTAGCACAGCTCGGCCGCGTCGCCCTGGATCAGCGCGTCGCCGTTGCGCGCCTTGTCGAGCAGGAACTCGGCCGCGTGCGCGAGACCCGCCACGGGCTCGAGTCCCAAGAGCCCGGCACCGCCCTTGATCGTGTGGAAGCAGCGGAAGATCGACCCGAGCTCCTCGGACGAGCGCGGGTCGTCCTCGAGGGCCAGCAGCGACTCTTCGGCGCTCTCGAGGTGCTCCTCGCACTCGCTGACGAAGTCGAGCACGAGCGGATCGTCCGGAACCTGCATGAAGCGCGGACCGTTCGAGACCGTCGACGCGGCAGCGCCCGGTCCTTCCGCCTCGAGGAGTTCGTCCACCGCGGTGCGAACACCGTCGAAGGCCGTGCAGAGCTCGCGCACGAACTCGGGCGGCGCCTCCTCGTCGTCCCAGTCGAAGGCGGAGATCGAGCGCGCCACGCGCATCACGTCGCGTGCGAGATCACCCGGGATCCCGTCGACGAGCGCGAGACCCTGGAGCGCGGCACGCAGCCGGTCGTGGGCACCGTCCTCGACGCTGGCGAGCTCGCTGGCCGCCGTCGCGGCATCGTCGAGCCAACGCGTGACGTGGTCGCGAATCTGCGGGGGAATGGCGCTCATCGCGTGCCTCCGGACGGAGACGAATGGGCGCCACACCAAGGACGGTGGAGGGACGGAGTCACTGGGGGATCGACTGGGGGCGGGGTGGGGTGGGCCCAGATGCTTCGGTCGTGGACGCACTCGGGGTTGAGTCCCGAGCCGCGACTCGTGCAGGACCGGGCACGGCCCGAGCGCCACCGCCACCTCCCGGGCGCCCTTGCGTCCCCGTCCACGAGGCCGCGAGCCGCCGACCCGGCACGCCCGTCCTCGACGCGAGTCCGGCGGCCGGGCCGAGCGGACCTCGGCCATCCGAGGCTAGGCTCGCGGCGTGCGCGCCCCGTCCCCCTCGAACCGCCCCCGCGGCGTGGACCTCGTCCGCTCAGCGCGCGGCGTGCGACTCGAGCTCGAGCCCGTGGGCGTCCTGGTCGGCAGCCGCGGCCTTCTCGCGCGCTCTGCCACCGCCGCCCTTCCGGCCCTGGCGCTGACGGTCGCGGTCGTGCTCACGGCGCTGCCCCAGCTGGATTCGCCCGGTCTCGCCCTGCTCGTGTTCTTCGTGCTGGGGAACCTGTGGCTCTTCGTGGCGTTGATGACCGTGCACGCCATCGACCTCGGACGCCGGCGCACGCTGATCGGGGTCGTGGACGGCGCCCTGCTCGTCGAACGCCGCGGCGCGCTCCGGACGCAGCGCATCGCGATCGGTCGCGCCGAGCTCGAGCGGCTCGAGGTTGGGCCGCACTTCGCCGTCCTGCACCAACGCCAGCTGCCGTGTCTGGTCGTCGCGCGTCGCGGCGCCGACCCGCTGCATCTGTTGGCGGAGCGGTCCGTGAGCGATCTCGAGTGGATCGCCACCACCCTGCGTTCCGCGTTGGGGCTGGTCGCTCAGGCGGACGAGCTCTTGGACCCGGACAACGAGGCCTTGGCCTCGCGCTGAAGTCGCTTGACGCGCGCGCGGATGTTCAGCATCTCGACGCCGAGCGAGAAGGCCATCGCGAAGTAGACGTAGCCCTTCGGCACGTGGATCTCGAACGCTTCGACCACGAGCGTGAGGCCGATCAAGAGGAGGAAGCTGAGCGCCAGCACCTTGAGCGTCGGGTGCTTGTCGATGAACGCGCTGATGCGGCCGGCGGCCACCATCATCACCCCCATGGCCACGACGATCGCCGCGATCATGACCGGCACGTCATCCGCCAGACCGATGGCCGTGATGACCGAGTCGAGCGAGAAGACCACGTCGAGCACGAAGATCTGCGCCACGACGCTCGCCATCGTCGCCGGCTTGCCGCTCTTGTGTTCGTGGCCGAGACCTTCGACCTGCGAGTGGATCTCGACCGTGCTCTTGCCCAGCAGGAACACGCCGCCGGCCAGGAGCACCAGGTCGCGCCCCGAGATCTCGTTGCCGAGCACCGTGAACAGCGGCTCGGTCAGCGCGACGATGACACTGATGAGCAGCAGCAGGATGATGCGCGAGACGAGCGCCGCCGCCAGCCCGAGGAAGCGCGCGCGCGCCTGCTGTTCGGGGGGCAGACGACTCGCCAGGATCGCGATGAAGACGACGTTGTCGATGCCGAGGACGATCTCGATCGCGGTCAGCGTCAACAGCGCGATCCACGCCTCGGGGCTGGTCAGAAGTTCCATCGCCGCACTGTGGCCGCTCGAGGTCCGCGCGCGAAGCCTCGGTGTGGCGGGCACGTTCCCCGTCGCGCGAACGGGCTCGAACGGACGCGCGCCGAAGGAGTAGGCTCGCCGTCCGTCCTCGCCCCGAGCCCGCCCCCACCCGCCCGACACATGGTCACTCGCACCGTTCGCACCGCCGCGCTCCTGCTCGTCCTCGTCTCCGCGTTCTCGTTCGCTCCGCAAGCCGTGGCGGCACCGGTCGAACCCTGCGCGCAGGAGCAGCAGACTCCGGGACCGCTCCCCGGTCACTGGTCCGGCTCGATCGAACCGGTCGGCCTCGCCTTCCACATGGACCTGTGGTTCGCGGGCGAGGACGGGAGCGGCGGCCTGACGGGAACGATCTCGATCCCGGTGCAGGGCATCGCGGACCGGCCGCTCGTGGATCCGCGTTGGGAGCGGGTCGACGGCGTGGCGACCTTCACGGCCGGGATCGAGGGCATCGACGGCGAGCCGCGCTTCGAGGGCACGCGCGCCGCGGACGGCACCACGATCGCGGGCACGTTCACCCAGAGCGGACGCACGCTGTCGTTCTCGATGGCGATCGGCATCTCCGCCGACGTCGCGCTCGCGGGCTTCGACGAGTGGGCGAACGACCAGTTGAAGAAGCTGCGCGTGCCCGGGATGGCGGTGGCCGTCGTGTTCCGCGGCGAGGTCGTGCACGCGGCGGGCTACGGGCTGCGCGACGTGGCGGCCGACCTGCCCGCCGACGCCGACACCCTCTTCGCCATCGGTTCGACGACGAAGGCCTTCACCACGTTCGGCATCGAGCAGGCGGTGGCCGAGGGTCTGCTCGACTGGGACGAGCCGGTGCGCACCTACCTGCCGACTCTGCGGCTGGTCGATCCGCTCGCCGAACAGCAGCTGACCTTGCGCGACATGTGTTCGCACCGCTCGGGCCTGCCGCGCCACGACCTCGTCTGGTACGCGAACCCGGACCTCACGCGCGAGGAGATGCTCGGCCGACTCGCGCACCTCGAGCCGACCGTCGGGTTCCGCGAAGCGTGGCAATACAACAACCTGATGTACGCGACGGCCGGCCTCGCGCTCGAACGGGTCTCGGGCGACAGCTGGGAGGACTGGACGCGCGCGCACATCCTCGAGCCGCTCGGCATGACGCGCACGCGCTTCGGCCTGGCCGAGACCCTGGCCACCGACAACCACGCGCTGCCCCACGACCGCAAGCGCGGGAAGTTCGTCGCGATCGACATGCGCGACCTGACCTGGATCGGTCCGGCGGGGTCGATCCACTCGAGCGCGAACGACATGGCGCGCTGGATCACGCTGTGGCTGGGCGGTGGCGAGATCGAGGGGGAGCGCCTCCTGTCGCAGCCACAGCTCGCCAATCTGATCCAACCGGTCACCACTTTCGGCGGCATCACGCCCGCGAGCGAAGGACCGACCGCCTACGCGCTGGGTTGGATGGTCGACAGCCACGAGGGGCACCTGCGCGTGCACCACGGCGGCGGGATCGACGGCTTCACCACCCAGGTCGAGCTGTACCCGGCCGACGAACTGGGCATCTTCACCGTCACCAACCGCGCCAGTGCGTTGACGAACATCGCGGCCAGCCAGTTGGCCGAACGCTTCCTCGGACTGCCGCCCGTCGACCGCACCGACTTCGCCGTCTCGCAGCTCGACACCGCCGACGAGATGCGCGCGAGCCTGCGTTCGATGGCCGCCGCCGAGCGCGTGCCCGACGCGCCGGCCGCGCGCCCGATCGCGAGCTACGCGGGTCGCTATCGCCACCCCGGCTACGGCGACGTGGTGATCGAGCTGGTGGACGCTGCGGACGCGGCCGACGCACAGGTCCTGGGTCTGCGCTACGGCATCCTCGACGTGCCCCTCGAGCATTGGCACTACGAGGTCTTCCGCTGCACCGAGGTCGACGGCATGGAACTGGCCGAGGGGCTGATGGTGCACTTCCGCGACGACCGCGACGGGTACGTGGCGGCGCTCGAGATCCAGCTCGAATCCACGCCGGAACCCGTGATACTCGAGCGCCAGCCCGACGCCGTGCTGCTCGACCCCGAGTACCTGGACACGCTCGTGGGCCGCTACGCTCTGCTCGGTCAGATGCTCACGGTCGCGCGCGGCAAGGGCGGCGCCCCTCTGACCCTCAAGGTGCCCGGCCAGCCGACCTACGACCTCGAACCCGGCACCCACGGCCGCTTCGCCCTGGCGGACATGGACGGTTTCACGGTCCGCTTCGACGCGGCCGAGGGCGACGCCCCGGCGGCCCTGGTCCTCTTCCAACCCAATGGCACGTTCCGGGCGGAGAAGGTGGTGGCGGAGGAGGAGGAGGACGCCGGGTCCGAATAGAGAGACCCGCCCACCACCACCCCTCCAGCCCGACGCCCGCGCCACCCGATCGCTGAGGTGCGGAGAAGTCATCTCGACGCAGCCGACCAGGCGCCGAGCTCCGCACTCGGAAACTGCCAGCCCCCGACCGCCGCTCAGGCACGGTCGGGGGTTTCTCGTGGGCGCGGCCTTCGTTCTGGCGCCGGAGCCATCGCGACGGGTTCGGGCGGGTCTATCGTGCTCGGCGATGGCACGCACCACAGCCGGCACCGATCCCACGTCGTTCGCACGATCCCGCACCGCGCGGCGCCTCGCACTGGCGCTGGCCGCCACGTCGCTGCTCGGCGCGTGCGTCCTCGAGGAGCCGCCCGGGCCCGCGACGGTGGTCGTCACCGTCCACCCCTGGCCGGCCGGCGCGCCGGAGCCCGCGAGCGTGCTCGACGACTCGCGCGCCCTCGACCTCGCGCTCACGGGCGACGATCCGTGGACCCGCGTGGCCGACCTGTTCGCCGTCGAACCGCTCGACGCCACCGCGCGCGACCAAGAGCGCCTGCCCGGCACGGTCGACACCCTGTCGGAGCGCTTGACCCTCGAAGGCTTCGAGACCGGCGCGTTCGTGTCGGGGGACCTGTTCGACGAGACGAGCGGCATCTTCCAGGGCTTCCTGCACCTGGACGAGTCGTGGCTGCGCGAGGGCTCGGGCGCGGACGGTGGACCCGCGGGTGCCGCCCTCGCCGCCGCGCAGTTCGTGCGCCTGAAGATTCCGCGCCCGCTCGAGGACACGGCCTTCGCGTGGGTGCACCTCGACCTGGAAGGCGTGGCCGATCCGCGCGCCGTGCTGGAGGCGTCGCTCGCGGAGCTGACCACGGCCCTCGCGAAGGACCCGCGCTCGGTCGTCGCGCTCGTCGATCTCGACCCGACGTCGCCCGTTGCACGGGTCGCGGTGCGCGCGGCCGTGGACGCCGCGAGTGCGGCTCCGACGGGACGCTTCGCCGAACGACTGCGCGCCGTCATGGCCGCGTCCGACGCCGCTCTGCTCGAGGACGAAGACCGATGATCGCCCACCGCTGTACTGGCTCCCACCGCCCGCGCCGACTGGCCCTCACGCTCGCCCTGCTCGTCGCCCTGCCGACCGCGCTCGGCGCGTCGGGTTGTGCGAAGCAGAAGACGGCCGCCTCCCACTACCCGACCGGCACCCTGTGGAGCGTGCGCCGCTACAAGGAAGGCGTGCAGCACTCGCCGTGGGTCGTGTGGTGGCCGAACGCCGAGACGCGCCAGGAATCGACCTACGTGGACGGCAGCCGCGAAGGGAAGTGGCTGACCTTTTCCGAGCGCGGGAGCCTGTTGCTCGAGCGCTCCTACGAGGACGACGAACTGCACGGGCCGTGGCGGCGCAGCGGGCCCGACGGAACGGTGCTCGAGGAGGGCACGTTCGAGCACGGCCGGCGCGTGGGCGTCTGGCGGCGCTTCGACGCGGACGGGTCGCTCGCCCTGGAGGAGGACTTCGGGGCGGGGGCGGATGCCAGCGACCGGACCGACCCGTCCGACCCGTCCGACCCGTCCGACGACGCGCGCTGAAGGCCGCATCGACGCGGAGCCGCCGCCAGGCCTCGGGATAGACTTCCGGCGGACCGTCCGCCCGCGCGGCGCTCCTGCGCCATGTCTCCCACCGGCTCCAGCACTCCCCAGGGCTCCGACGCCCCCGATCCCGAGATTCCGGATCCCGAGGTTCACCGACCCGCGGTTCCGGATCCCGCGGCCCCCGGCCCGAGCCCCGGCGGGCCCGCCGCGCCGCGCCTCGTCGTGGACGCGCCCCGCAAGCGCGGCGAGCGCGACCCGAAGTTCACGTCCTCGGTCGCGATCGTCCTGCCCGCCTACAACGAGGAGGAGTGCATCGAGGACGCGGCCGCCGACTGCCTCGACTTCCTGCCGCGCTGCTTCGAGCGCTACCAGGTCGTGTGCGTCGACGACGGCTCGAGCGACCGCACCGGCGAGCTGATCCGCGGCCTCGAAGCGGCGCACCCCGGCCTCGTGCGCGGCGTGCTGTTCGAGAAGAACCGCGGGTACGGCGCGGCGATCATGGCCGGTTTCCGCGCCGCCGAGACCGACCTGTTGTTCTTCACCGACTCCGACCGCCAGTTCGACATCACCGAACTCGAAGCGGCCGTCGAGACCCTGGATCGCGAAGGCGCCGACGCCCTGTTCGGCTTCCGCGTCTACCGCTACGACTCGGTGCTGCGCTGCATGACGTCGTGGGTCTACAACCGCATCGTGCGCGTGCTGTTCGCCGTGAAGGTGCGCGACGTCGACTGCGCGTTCAAGCTGTTCCGGCGCGAGGTCATCGACCGCATGGACGTGGCCTGCACGGACTTCTTCATCGACACGGAGTTGGTGGCGCGCACGTCGAAGCTCGGCTTCAAGAGCATCGAGATGGGCGTGCGCCACCTGCCGCGCACCGCCGGTCGCACGACCGTCCACCCCGGTCACATCCCGCGCACCCTGTTGACGGTCGCGCGCATGTGGCTGTTGATCCACTTCGGCATCGGTCGCGGCAAGGCGATCGAGCGCGATCCGCGCACCGGCGCCGCCGACTGACCCGCCGCTCCCCTCCCCCGCCCAGCCGTGCAGGACGTCGTCCACAACGAACACCTCGAGCAGGACCACTGGTGGTTCCGCGCCCGGCGTTCGATCTTCACACGCGTCCTCGACGAGCAACTGCCGGGCGGACGCGCGCCGCGCATCCTCGACCTCGGCCCGGGTTCGGGCGTCAACCTGCCGATCCTCGCGCCGCGCGGTCGCGTCACCGCGCTCGACCTGTCGGACGTGTCGCTCGCGCGCTGCCGTGCCGCCGGCGACAACGACCAGGTGCTGGCCGACGCGACCGTGGCGCCGTTCAAGTCGAACACGTTCGACCTCGTGTGCGCGCTCGACGTCCTGGAACACATCGACGACGACCGCGCCGCGTTGGTCCAGATCGAGCGCGTCCTGCGTCCCGGCGGTCTGTTCCTGTTCAGCGTGCCGGCGTTCGGCTTCCTGTGGGGTCGTCAGGACGTGCTGAGCCACCACAAGCGGCGCTACGCGAAGAGCGAACTGCGCCAGCGGGTGACGGCGACCGGCCTCGAGATCGAACACCTCACCTACTTCAACACTCTGCTCTTCCCGCCGATCGCCGCCGTGCGCGTGCTGATGCGGCCCATGCTGGAACGCAGCGTGGCGAAGGGTGGGTCCGACCTGTCGGTGAAGCTGCCGCTGGGCCTCGACCAGGTTCTGTACCAGTCGTTCGCCTGCGAGCGCGGTTGGGTCACGCGGCACTCGCTGCCGTTCGGCGTCTCGATGCTCGGTTGGGCACGCAAGCGCGCGGACGCGGGCGACGCGGGCGGCGCGGCGGCGAGCGCGAACGGAAGCGCGCGGTGAACGAGCGCCCGGAGCGCCTGCATCGCGCGACGCTGTTGATCGCGCTCGGTGTCTTCCTCGTCGGCTCGCTGGCGATGCTCGTCGGGCTGCCCGTGCACGAAGGTCCCGACGAACCGGGGCACCTCGACTACGCGTTCCGCATCGCCAGCACCGGCGAGCGGCCGTACCTGCAGGGCGAAGCGGACCTGGCCGGCGCCACGGTCTGGGACGAGAGTTCGATGGGGCACCACCCACAGCTCTACTACCGCGTGCTCGCGTGGACGGCGGCGCTGAGCGGTTCCCAGGTGCCGGCGGTGACGTTCGACCAGGTGCCGAACCGCACGCGCGCGGACGGCACGTTCGCCGCGAACACGTGGCGGCACGGTTTCGACGAGGTCGCGCCGCGTTCGGCCGAGGTGCGCACCGTGTGGCTCTTGCGCGGCGTGTCGGTCGTGTGCGGACTGGTGTCGTTGGTGCTCGTGTTCGCGACGGCGCGCGTGCTCGTCCCGAACCGGCCGGCGGTCGCGAGCATCGCCGTGCTGTTGCTCGCCGCGCTGCCCCAGTGGCAGGGGTCGCACGCCGTGCTCGACAACGGGGCCTTGAGCACCACGCTGAGCTTCGCGGCGCTGTACGTGCTCGCGCGACTGTGGACGCGGGCGGTGGACGGACGGTCGGACGACCGGAGCGCGCCGACCGCTCCCGTCACCTGGACCGAAGCCGTGGTCCTCGGGCTGCTCGTCGGCGCGGCTCTCGAGACGAAACTCACCGCGCTGTTCCTCTTGCCGGTGGCTCTCGTGGTCGCGGTGGGCGCGATCTGGCGTGCGCGCGACCGGCGGCTGGCGACGCTCGCGCGCTGCGCCGTGGCCGTCGCGATCGTCGCCGCGCTGTTCGCGCCGTTCGTGCTCGAGAACCTCGCGCGCTACGGCGAACTGCTCGGCACCCAGGCGCACCGCCGGGCCTACGCCCAGAGCCTGCTCGCCACGGCGTTGCCCGACCCGGAGTGGCAGAGCCAGTACCTGTGGGGCGTGCACGCGCAGAGCCTCTTCCCCACCCTCGGGCGCACGCTCGTCGGTCACTGGGGATGGAACGCGCTGGCCGCACCGCTGTCGGCGTTGGTGCTGTTCGGGACGGCCGCCGGGTCGGGGTTCGTGGGCCTCGTCGTCGCGGTGATCGGTTCCGTGAGGACGCGCGGCGGTGGACCGAACGGCGAGCGCGGCCTGCCCTGGCGTGCGCTCGCGCTCCCGGCGGGCGTGGCGTTGCTCGTGCTGGTGCAGGTGGTGCTCTACAACCGCACGTTCATGCAGCCCCAGGGCCGCTATCTGTTCCCCGGACTCGGAGCCGCGGTGGTGCTCGTCGCGGCGGGCCTCGCGACGCTCGGTGCGCCTTTGCCTCGGACGCTCGCGCGCCTGGTCGGCACGGCCCTGGGTGCCGCCGTCGTGGTCGTGTCCCTGCGTATCGCCGTGCTCGACGTCCCGCGCCACTTCGCGTTCGACGCCGTGGACGATCCGTTCTTCGCCAGCGTCGCCGCCCAGCTCGCCCACCCGGTCGCGGCCGACGACGCTCGCGGTGGAGCGGACGAAGCAGAGGGACGAGTCGAGCGGGTCCAACTCGTCGGCCCCGACGACGGCAGCGTGCACGACCTGCCGCCGACGCTCGAGTGGACCGCGCCGGCCGGCAGCACGGACCCCGTGGTGTGGACCGTCAACCTGTGGCGCGCGGACGGCACCTATCTCGGCGGCACGTTCGAGCGCCTGCGGCTGCTGTTGACCGACACGCGCTGGTCGATGCCGCAGGACTACTGGACCGCGCTCGAGCCGGGCACGGTGCTGCTGTGGCAGGTGCGCGCGGTGCCGGATCGCCGGGCGAACGAAGCGGTCGCCGCGATGCCGCGCAGTGCGGTGCGACGGCTCGTGCGACGTTGACGGTCGGGCGGTGTTGACGGTCGCGCGGTGTTGACGGTCGTTTGGTGTTGACGGTCGCGCGGTGTCGACGGCCGCGCGGTGCTGATGGTCGGGTGGTGTCGAGCGCAGCCGCAGCACGCGATGCCAGTCTTCGGTGCAAGTCTTCGGTTCCAGCGCGCTCGGGAGACACGCGCGTCGACGTGTCGCGGGCGAAGCGCTCCGGGCACCGACCCGCCGGACGCGCGCTCGGTTTCGACCCGGAGCGTCCGTTCGCGTGCGGTCGGGCGCCCGCAACTTTCAAGGCCGCACCCGCAACCCATCGCCCCGCCGAGCGGTCCATGGGGTGTGCGACAGATTCCGATCCCGACCGACAGGCGCGCCGCCGCGAGAACGAAGGCGAACGCGCGCGCCGCGACGCGACCGAGCGCCGACCTCGCCGCGGACGTCCGTGCGCGGGTGCTGCGCCCCGTCGTGCTCACGCTGCTGGCGGGCGCGTTCGCCCCGAGTCTCGCGCGTGCGTTCGTGCGGGCCGTGGACCGCGCGCGACCGCTCGGTGGCGACCTGGCGCCGGAACTCGACGTCCTGCTGCGCTGGGTCGGAGCCTGCGCCGAACATCCCGTGCGGCTCGGGCTCGCCGCTGGGCTGGTCGTGCTCGCCATCGACTTCCCGGGTGGGCCCGTCCCGGACGAGGCCTCGGTCCGCGGGAGTCCGGGGTGAGCGCGGGCGGCGGATCCCGGGCGGCGGGCTCGGGGCTGCCGAACGTCGAGCCGCGGTGCGAGCGGCTGGGGGCCGACGGAGCGGACCGGGCCCGGCTCGGCGTCGACTCGTCGAGAGCTCGGCCGAGGTGGGCAGGCCGACTCGTCGAGGGGTGGGAGGGGGCGGGGGCGGGGGAAGGGGGGGGGGCGGGGCCCCACGCAGGTGGTCACAGCGTCGAAAGCAGCCACTTGCCGCCCAGAAGGCCCCCGCGCCCGCCTCGAACGGGCTCCGGGACCGGCTCGCGCCCCCGGACCGCGCTCCGCGCCACCCGGGACGACCGGGCCCCTCGACACGTGGGAAGTCCGATCCACCCGTGAGAGGGCCCGCTGGCTCGGCTATGATCTCTCCTCGGCCCTGTTCACGGACGCCCCGAGCCATTTGGCGCCGGGCAGGACGCCTTGGCCGGCCGCGGCCGCACCAGCACCCATCGCGGGCGTTGAACCCGCCGCACGCCGCACCGGCCCACCCCCTCGAGAGTCCTTGGGAGCGGTGGAGCCAGACGACGATCGGCACGCCTCTCGGGCTCGAAGCCCCCACTCTCCGGCTCGAAGCCCGCCGCCGAGACCGACCCTTCAGGGCGCGCGTCGTGGCCGCGATTTCTCCACTCGACGACCGCTGTCGCCGCCGCTGTGAAGCGGTTGGCCCGAAGCGGACGGCGAGACCAGCGGACGGCCTCCCATTCGGACGGCACACCGCGCCACCATTCTCCTCACCCACCGCCGCCCCGGACACTTCGTCCCGGCCGGCGCACCGACAGCCACCACCATGTTCGCTGCACTCACCGAAGAGCTGATTCTCGGACCGTTCGAGCACCCCGAGTACGAGACCACGCTCGTCGTGAAGCCGCTCGTCGACACCGGGAAAGCCGGACGCTTCGCCAGCCAGGCCGTCGTCGTCACCACCGCCGCGCGTCGCATCATCGAGCTCTCCAAGGCCGGCGACAAGGTCAAGTCGATCGTCGTCGAGGCCGATGGCGGCGTCGACCCGATGCAGCACCCCGAGTTCCGAGCGATCTCGGAGAACCTGCGCGAGCTCGTCGACAAGTGGTTCCCGAAGTCCAAGCTGATCCTGCACACGCCGGGTCTGCACCTGGGCAACGCGGAAGGACGCCACTCGCTGACCGCCTACCACCGTCCGGTCATCCACTTCGACGCGGGCACACAGAAGACGTTCGCCGCGCTGACCGGCATGGACCCGCAGCTGTACAAGGACGTGTGCGACGGTCTCGAGAAGATCGAGATGGAGCG
Organism: Rohdeia mirabilis; assembly: GCA_007750655.1. Taxonomy (GTDB): domain Bacteria; phylum Planctomycetota; class UBA1135; order UBA1135; genus Rohdeia; species Rohdeia mirabilis. The sequence continues at coordinate 556,928 of CP036290.1, read as the reverse complement.
CTGGGTCCTGCGCGCGACGTTCGTGAAGGGCGAGGCCGACAACTCGACCGATGCCGAACTGCGCTTCTGGCTGACCAAGGTCGCGAGCTTCGGCCGCCCCGGAACCATCCAGGTCACGACGCTCGCCAAGGCCGACACCGAGCGCAAGCTCAAGCCGGTCCCGAAGACCCGCATGGCGTCGATCGCCGAGAAGATCACCGCCAAGCTCGAGCGCGAGATCGAACTGATCGAGCAGGCCTGAGCACGCGATCCGGCTCGTCCGGACGCCACGCGCGGCGCACCATCGGGCACGGGTCCGGTGGTGCGCCGCGGCCGTTCGGGGCCAGCGTTCCGGCACCGAGGGCACGACCGGGCCCCGCACGCGACCGAGCTCGGCGACGCGGCTGGACCCCCGGCCGCCCCCCACCGGTCGCAGCACGCCCCACCGGCGAACCACGCGCCAAAGGTCCCGCGGAACCGCTCTGCGCACTCGACCCACGCCGCGACTCGGCCGATGATGTCAGGATCGAGTGCAGCGCGGCCCGCCGCCCGGATCCACACCGACCGGTGGACCCGCTCCGGCGCGCCGCCCGACCCCGACCCCACCATGACGAAGACCGACGACGGCCCCGCCCGAGCCCAAGCCACGTCCAAGGCCGCTCCCCGCAACCGCTCCACGCGCGAAGTACCGATCTCGGAGGTCTTCCACAGCGCGGACGGCTCGGTGGTGATCGAAGTGGCCGAGAGCGCCGGCTACTGCTGGGGCGTCGAGCGCGCGATCGACCTCGCCGTCGAAGCCTCCGCCGACGACAGCCGCCCGGTCTTCACCCACGGCGAGCTCATCCACAACAGCTACACGGTCGGCAAGCTCGCGCAGGAACACGGCATCACGCACGTGGACGACCACACCGCCGCGCCCGAAGGATCCGCGCTGGTCATCCGCGCGCACGGCGTGCCGCCCGCGGTGAAGCGCGAAGCGAAGGACGCCGGCCTGCAGGTCATCGACGGCACGTGCCCGCTCGTCGACATCATCCACCGCAAGGCCGTCGGTCTCGCGAAGGAGGGCTACGACGTGTTCATCGTCGGCCAGGCCGAACACCCCGAGATCATCGGGATCATGGCGTCGGTCGCCGAAGCCGGTGGCAACGCGCGCGTGCTCGAATCGGTCGCGGACGCCGAAGCCCTGCCGCCGCTCAAGAAGGCCGGCGTCGTCATCCAGTCCACGCTCATCGCCAAGAAGGCCGGCCTGATCGCGGCCGCGCTCGTGCCCAAGTCGCGCGAGGTGAAAGTCGTCAACACGATCTGCCACGTCACGACCGAGCGCCAGGAAGAGGCCGACCACCTGGCCGAGACCGCCGACGTGATCCTCGTCGTCGGCTCGCAGCACTCGTCGAACAGCCGCAAGCTGAAAGAGGTCTGCGGCGCCGGCGGCGTGCCCACCTACCAGGTCGAAGGCGTCGAGGACATCGACCTCGGCTGGTTCGCGGGGAAGAAGCACGTCGGCATCCACGCCGGCGCGTCCACCCCGCGCGAGATCATTCAAGTGATCGTCGCCCACCTGCGCGAGCGGTTGGTGCAGGCGGCCTGAGCGGCGGAGCCGTGGGCGAGCGAGCGCGGCCCGTTCGCTGAGCTGCACCGGCACGACGGACCCGCCGACAGCGTGGGTCTCGACGGTCGCAGCAGACCCGGAGCCACCGCCGCGCCGGCGCCATCGCTCGGACGGTTCGACCACGTTCGGACGCCCCAGCCTCCGAACGTGCCCCCACCACCGACGCGCAGCGCGCGCGACCCCGACGGCCCGCCCGCTCCCCCGCCGGCGGGCCGTTCGCGTTCCGGCCCGCGCGCCGACTCGATCCGCGGCGCCCCGCGTGGCACCCTGTCGCGCGTGAGCGAATCCGATCCGAGCCCGTCCGCCCCGCCGCGCGCCGACATCGCCCGCTTCGAGGGCATCACCAAGCGCTACGACGAAGTCGCGGCGCTCGTGGACCTGGACCTCGAGGTGCGCGCGGGTGAGGTGCTGGGCCTGCTCGGTCCGAACGGCGCGGGCAAGACGACGGCGGTGCGCATCCTGTGCGGCCTGCTCGCGCCCACGTCCGGCCGCCGCACGATCGACGGCCTCGACCTGGCGGACGATCCGCTCGAAGCTCGCCGGCGCTTCGCGTTCGTGCCCGACGGCGCGCCGATGTACGTCCAGCTCTCGCCGCGCCAGCACCTGACCTTGGTCGGGCGCCTGCACGACATGGACGCGGCCGAGATCGAGCGCCGCTCCACCGCGCTGCTCGACGGCTTCGACCTGGCCGATCGCGCGGACGATCCGGTCGGCAGCTACAGCCGCGGCATGCGCCAGAAGGCCGCGATCGCCTGCGCGCTGTTGCCGGAGCCCAAACTGCTCGTGCTCGACGAGCCCCTGTCCGGCCTCGACGCCCCGAGCGCGTCCACCGTCAAGGAACTGCTGCGTGCCTGGGCCGATCGCGGCGGCGCGGTGCTCTACACCTCGCACCTGCTCGACGTGGTGGAGCGCGTGGCCGACCGCGTCGCGATCCTCAAGGAGGGGCGGTTGCTGGCGGTGGGCTCGCTCGCGGAGTTGCGCACGCGCGCCGGCAGCGAGGGCACGCTCGAGCAGCTGTTCACGACGCTGACCGAGGCCGAGGATCCGGGCGATCGGGCGCGGCGGTTGATTGCCACCAGCTTTCCGCGCTGACGGTCGCGGGTTCGATTCCCGCCTCCCGGTCCGGAAACGAGCTCTGCCTGATCGCAAGACTCCACGGACACGTATCTCCTCGTCGATCACGTCGATCACCATCGCCGACAGACCGCAAGCGCCCTTGGGCATGTCTACGGCGCCGCGACCGCCGAACATCCGGACCGACGGCGAGGGCGGGAAGCTAATCACGAGCGCAGCACCTCAAGCACGCGGTGCAGGGTGGCCGCGTCGAAGTCGGGCGGGACCTAAATCGAGGGCGTCGGATCGAACCGGATGCGGAGCGACGGCGCGCTTCGCGCGCCGTCGCTGGCAGCCTCGATCACGCGCACAGGCGCAAGGTCCGTACGCTCGATCTCGGCGAGGAACTCGGACATCCCATCGCGGCGAATTGGGCGAGGGAGGGCGCGGCCGAGGTCGAGATCGAGGCCTTTGCGGTGAATATGCGACCGTCTCGGAGGGCACGCCAGATGGCGTCGCCGGACACGCGCACCCGAACAACCTTCTCTAGCGGAATGGACTTAGCCTCCGACACGCGCCAAGGAGGCAGGACTCAAGGATAGAACTCGAACCAGCGTGAAACACAATCTCGCAGCACACACATCAAGTCTCCGATTCGATGAGCGCCATCAACGGGTGACTAGCGGGCAGCAGCTCTTTCGCATCCATCCGAACAGCCTCCATCAGGACGCCCGCAGCTGACAACTCCCCCAAATTCCGCATGGCCACTGATTGCCAAAACCGCGCCTCAATCGAATCCTGGTGAAGCCCATCGAAGACCTGATCCGCCGCAACCGCGGCGCGACCCGCAAGGCCGCGAGCCTCTTCGAATCCCCCCTCCGCTATCAAAAAACGCGCGAGAGCCGTCAAAGCCCGAACAGCTAGAGGGCTCTCATCGCCGCGGGCTCTACAAGCAACATCTAAGGCCCCACGCAATTCTTCACGTGCGCGCGATCTATCCCCCTGCAATTCAAGGCATCTAGCAATATTGAGCGTGTTCACGACTGTGTCCGGATCATCATCACCAAAGATTCGACGACGAATGGCGCGCGCCCCACCAAGCACCTCGATCGCTCTAACAAGATCTCCCAGGTACAGGTATGCAGACCCCAAGTTGTTCGCAGCAAACAGCGTACTCCCATGCTCGTCACCAAGAGCACTCTTTCGTTGCTCATAGACACGCTTCAAGAGAGGCAGAGCATCAGCGGCCCGACCACACCCCATCATCGCCGACCCGAGCACATTCGCAGTTGTAAGCGCCGACTTCGAGCGCGCCCCCCAACACAGCTCCTGCCGCGGCAAGAGCGGCTCCAGAATGCCGCAAGCTCCCCTGGGGTCCCCCTGCTCATTCAACACCACACCTAAGATATGCTCTCCCTCTAGAGCAAGGGGGTGGTCCGCGCCTCCGAGCTCCATACCTTCATCAAGAAGCATTCGCGCCTGCTCTGCCGCGGCCGCTAGAGCCCCCGCAGTAATCGAGTAGTGGGACAAGACCATACGAATCTCGCCCCGCGCCGGGGAAACGGGAATCACGCGTACGAGGTGATACGCGTGCGGCATCTCCCATTGCACCTGCGCGTGTCGACGAATGTCACTAACGTCTCCCACGACCCGAGTCCAGGCTCTCCACGCACCCCCTAGGAAGGAGTCCTTCTCGCCCGGCACATTGCGACTCAAGCGAACCACCTGCCCTACAAGCTCATGCACCACATAACCTCTCAACCCCGCACCCAGCTCAACATCTCTTGCAAGACTTACGCCCACGCACTCGCTGACGCCTAGCGCACAGAGATCAGGGCCTTCTTCACCCAAGAACTGCTCAAAAATTCCTGCCGCGAGCCTCGCCGAGATTGGCGCGGCAGCGAGCCAGGAAGCGGAGAAGAGAAACCTCCACCCCTCCAGCCCAAGGTGCGCGATCGCAACCATGAAGGTAGCGACAATGCTCTTTGAGTGCCCCTGGGGCAAGGAGCCTGCCAGCCTTCCGGCGACCTCTAAGACTCTCCCGTCTGCTGCATGGAGGCGCTCCACAAGAATATCGACACTCACCGTACCGATCGCCGCAAATGCACCAGCCACTTCGATGGCCAGCGGATGCCCTCCAAGCGCCTTCAGCAATGCGCCAACACTCTCACGATTCAAGGTGCCCAACTCCAGGTGGCACCCAAGAAGTTGCCTGGAGGCATCCATGCTGAGGCAACCGAGGCTGATTGCACTCCCTCGATAGGTAGTACATTGGGTCGTCACAACTGATTGACAGAAGACGCTAGGACCAAGCCACATAGCGAACTCTGCGTCATCTAGCCCTGGCGGGAGAGAGTCTACAATCCAAAGGCAGCGCAAACCCTTCCGATGAAAATGACGCTCCAATTGCCCACGAACGCCCACTGGATCACCAAGGTCGACATTCTTATCTCCGAACAAGTGGATTGCCACTCCCCCAAACGCACGCTCACGCCGGCCACGCACCGCGTCAACTTCCCCTGAACCGTCAGCGTTTATCCAAAAGATGCCCCCGGGGTAGGCGCGATCTAGCCTCCTTGCGTACTCCTCAACCAGCAGACTCTTCCCGACTCCGGCCAAGCCACTCACCACAACCCGGGCGGGCCCGGAAGATTCAAGCGTCATAGCCCTCCGGTCTGCCTCCAGTGCATCATGTATCTTCCACAAAGCCGCACCGCGCCCGACGAACCTCGACCAACGAGGGGGCCTTGCCGGATACCAATCAGCCCGCTCCCAGAGCTTCGAATCCCCAATAGTCCCCGAGATACCGACAAGTTGATTACTGACTGCTGACGCGAGCTCTTCAAGCCCAAGCCCTTCAGCGTCTATGAAGATCATCCTTTGATCGCGAAGCGATGCCGGCTGCACATGCTCAACGCCCTTCAGCGGATTGGCCACCAAAATCCGACTAGGGCCAGCTCCAAGTGAAGCCACAACCCCGAGGGTTAGCTCATGCTGACATGCTGGACGTTCGGCGTACACCTCGCTATAGAGGGCCAGCACGACTCTTGAGCACAAGAGTCCTCGCTCAAGTGTCTCAGTAATCTCATCGAAGCCATCTAGCTCTCTAGTGTCGATGAAGACGCTCAAACCTGCGGCCTCTAAGACTCCCATTACGAGCTCAGCAAGTGCGTTGTCGGCATGCGCGTGGCTCAAGAAGACATCATTCATAGGTACAGTTTCCCGTTGATCACGTGGGAGCAACTTCACAACACACGATAGCGGTTTTCCACACCAGGGTTGATGCCTGAGGTCTACCTAGTGAAGATGCGCAAGTTCGCCGCTACCTGCAACACCCAGCGACCACCCTCAGTACCTGCAACCCGCGTCGAAACAACTAGTTCCTGCCGCGCCGCCAATTAGCCTTCCCAAGCTGAATGCCGCGGCCTCGTACGACACCTACAGGCCCTCAGTACAACGGCGCCGCCTCGCTGCTCTCGATCGGGGTCGGCTTCCCGTCCTCATCGATCGCCACCATCGTCACCTCGGCAGCCGTCACCGGGATGTAGGCCTTGCTGCCGAAGCGGCGCTGGCTCCAGACATCCACGCGCACGCGGACCGACGTGCGGCCCTTCTTGATCGTGCTCGTGTAGAACGAAACCAGGTCGCCCACATGGACCGGCTCCTTGAACACGATCGAGTTCATGGCGACCGTGACCAGGCGACCGCCGTGCCAGCGGTGCGCCTCGATCGCGGCCGCGAGGTCGATCTGGGCGAGGATCACACCGCCGAAGATGGTGCCGTTCGCGTTCGTGTCGCGCGGCATCATCACCTGACGGATCGCCGGCGCGATGTTCGGCGGACGCAGGTCACAGGTGGCGGCGGCGCGGATGCGTTCGTCGCGCTCCGCGTCCGACTCGGTCGCGGCGGCCCGCTTCGTGGGCGACTTCTTCGAAACGGCCTTCTTGGACAGCGCTTGCTTGGACGCATTCTTCGCGCCTGAAGCCTCCTTCGACACTGCCCCTTTCACCGCCCCACTCGCACGGGTCACCTTCGCCTTCTTCTTGCTGCCGGTCATCGCTGGGGGGCTCCTTCGAGCTGTGCGGTCGCCCAACGCCAGACCTCGTGCTCGAGCTCGCGCGTGTTGGGCTTGAAGAAGTGGTCGTCGCCGGCCACCACGTGGAAGGTGAAGTGCTCGGGCAGCACGGGATAGGCCGCGCGCAGGTCGGACAGGGTCCCGAACTCGTCGTGCTCGCCCCAGATGAAGAACGTGGGCTGACGGATCCGGTCCACGTTCGGCAGGTCGAAGGCGCGCAGGGGGAAACCGACCAGGACCAAACGCTCGATGCGGCCGTCGCGCTTGGACAGGCCAAAGACCGTGCGCGAGCCGAAGCTGAACCCCGCGGCCCAGACCGGCGCGCCCGGGTACTTCGCCTGCAGCCAGTCGAGCGCCGCCGACGCGTCCTCCTCCTCGCCGCCCTCGCCGTCGTACGTCCCCGCCGACCCGCCGACGCCGCGGAAGTTGATGCGCAGGCAGGCGACGCCGGCGCGCTGGAGTCCGCGCGCCGTCTTGAACGCCACGGTCGAGTGCATCGTGCCGCCGTGCGCCGGGTGCGGGTGGCAGACGACGGACACGGCGCGCGGGCGGGCGAGCTCGTTGCCGTCGGCGTCGAGCGCGGGATGCTCGATCGCTTCGAGCGGGCCGCTGGGGCCGGGGATGGTGAAGGTGACGGGCACGTCGTATGGCGGTCGGGTCGCGGCGCGGGTGCTGGGGCTCGAAGCGCGCCGGCCGGTGTCGAAACTGGTCGCACAGAGCGGTCGCTCGCTCGCGCGGCAGCGAACTCCGGTGGCGAGCGGATGTCGCACTCGTCGCACAGCGATCCGCCACGGCCCGGGAGCGAGCGCGCACGATACCAGTCACCCCGGCCCGGCCCGCGCTGCCCCGTCGCCCTTCTTCCTCGTCGCCTCGGCCTCTATCGTGGGGCGCGGATCGGGGCAGCGCGGGCACCGTGCGACGGACGACCCGCGACGGGCGCGACCGAGTGTGGGCGGCTGTGCGCCACGCCTTCACACACCGCCGCGCGGCTCGCCGCTCGATCCCCCTCGACCGCCGGACCGCTCCGATGCTCACCCGCACCCTCGCCCTCCTGCGCGCGCACCTCGGTGTGTGGCGCTCCATCGGCCTGCCGATCATGACGGCCGCCGTGCACGGCCTGGTCGCGCTGGTCCTGTGCGCGCTGATCGGCGAGCGCGTCGGCCCCTTCGCCTACGGACTGTTCGCGTTCTCGCTGTCGGCCGCGCTCGTCGCCGTGCCGCTCGTCGGCGAGCTGGGTTTCCTGCTGCGCGCCGACGAAGCCTCGGACTGGCTCGACGCCCTGCCCGCGCGCGCGATCGAGCGACGCCTCGCGAAGGCCGGCGGCGTGCTGCTCGCCGTGTCGGGACTCGCGCTCGCGACCCTGCTGCCCGCCGCGCTGTTCCTGCCGGAGGCCACGCTCGTCGGGCGCGCGCTGTTCCTCCTGTGCGGGATCGCCGCGGTGCAGACGGCGGCCGCGACGCTGCTCGCGCTGCAGGGACTGCTGGCGCGCGTGCCGAGTCTGCTCGTCGCGCTCGAAGCGGTGCTCGTCGCGGCCGTCCTGCTCGGCGCGCTCGTCAGCCTGCCCATGTGGGTCCAGCTCGGCGACATCGCGGGCTACGCGTCGGCCGGCCCGTGGCGCGCCTATCCCGCCGCGTGGTTCGCCGCGCCGTTCGCTAGCGGCGGGCTCGACCTCGCGCGCCTGTGGATCCCGCTCGCGGCGATCGCGCTCGCCGCCGCCGCGTTCGCGTTCCTGCCGCGCCCGACCACGCCCGCCTCCACCAGCGGACGTTCGGCGCTCGAGCTGGTCCTCACGCCGATCACGCGCCTCGCGCGCCGACTGTGGGTCGGCCCACGCGAGCTGGCCGGCTTCGACTTCGTGACCGCGGCCTTCCCGCGCGAGCGCGAAGTGGCGCTGCGCACGTACCCGCTGCTCGGCATCCCGCTCGCGTTCCTGTGGGTCGCGTTCGGGATGGAGAAGGGCGCCGAGAAGGACAGCCTGGTCGCGTTGATCCTGTTCACGCCCGGCATCTACCTGCCGGTGATCCTGTCGCACCTGCCGGCCACCGCGTCGCCGCGCGCGCGTTGGATCCTCGACACGGCGCCGATCGACGAGCGCGCGCTGCACGGCGGAGCGCTCAAGGCGATCGCGGTGCGCTACCTGTTGCCGCTGCAGCTCGTGTTGGCGCTGATCGCGTGGAGCCTCGTCGACGGCGAGTTCGCCGCGCGCCTCGCCCTGCCCGCCGCGGCCGTCGGACTGCTGGCGCTGCGGCTGCTCTACCGAGCGTCGGTGGACGGCTTGCCGCTGACGCTGCCGACCGATGAGGCCGTGCGCGTCGATGCGCTCGGCGGGCCGCTGTTCGCCGCGGGCATGGGGCTCGTCGTGTTCTCGGTCGCGGCCGAGAAGCTGATCACCACGCCGCTGCTCGGCCTCGCTGCCGCAGTGGTCGTCTTCGCGTTGGACGCCGCCATCGACCGCGCGACGCGCCGCCTGCCCTGGCAGCAGCCCGCGCGCGCGGACGTCGAGCCGGACGCGATCGAACCCTGAAGTCGAGCGCGAACCTGCGCCCGTGCACCGTCCAGAGCATCGAACTGCCCGCTCCCCCGTGTCGAACCCACCCGCCGAACCGAGACCATGAGCCTCACGCCCCGCCCCAACGCCTTCGTCCTGTTGCACAACCCCAAGTGCTCGAAGAGCCGCCAACTGAAGGCGGAACTCGACGCGCGCGGCACCGACTACGACGAGCGGCGCTACCTCGACGAGCCCCTGTCGCGCCGCGAGCTCGACGGCTTGAAGAGGCTGCTCGGACTCGATGCGCACGCGATGATCCGGCGCAAGGAGGCCGAGTACGCGGCGGCCGGTTTGAGTGCGGAATCGACCCAGAAGGCCGTGCTCGACGCGGTCGCGAAGCACCCGAAGCTGCTCGAGCGCCCGGTGCTGATCGCGAAGACGAAGGCCGCGATCGGTCGCCCGACCGAGGCGGCGCTCGAGCTACTCGGGGGCTGAGATCGCTCTCAGCTCGCGCTACTGGAGATCCGTGATCAGGTCGCGGAAGTAGGCCGCGTCGGCGCCGGACAGTTCGGCCAGATGGTCGACCGTCGCCAGTGCGACCCCAGAGTCTCGATCGAGATCCATCGGCCACCAGAGGCTCACGTGGAACGCGGTAGCGCCCGAGGCTGCGCCAGTCGGCATCACGAGTCGGCCCGGCGGGAAGCCCGTGCGCAACTCACCCACGTACCACTGCCCACGCGTCGACTCCAATCGTTCTCTCAGTTCGGCGAGCGCCCGCGGATCCTCGACGAGACCGACGAACGAGTTCCCGCGGTACGGGCCTTCGATCGCGTCCGGTATCAGGTCGGGATCGTCATCCACCCACTCGTCACCGCGTCGGATTGGCCTGGACCACACGCCGACGTACGGGATGGTCTCGGGCAGGTTCGGCAGATCGACGACCTGGGTCGTCTCGCAGCCGAACAGCTCGCGCAGGACCGTCCGCTCCTCGGCGCTGGGCGTCGCCGCGCGCACGTCGCCGTCACCGTCACCATCACCGTCCACGAGAACTCCGAAACGCAGCTGCACGTCGCGCACGACTCCGCCCGTATCGGTGGCGCGGAAGAGACGAGGATCGCCCTCCAAGAACCTGGGCGCGTCGCGCACTTCGACCTGATCGCTCCAGCGGCCTTCGACCTGCGCCATGAGCTCGGCGAATCGAGCGCGCCCATCGGCATCGAGCGCGCCCTGAACGGTCCACTCGAAGTCGGTGTAGTCGCCGTGCATCCTCATGAGCTCGAACTCGCCACCGTCCGGCACGACGTACTCCCACAACAGGAGCTCCACGCTCACGAACTCCGGCGGCGCCGAACCGGAGTCCGCCTCGACCGAGCGGCACGCCGTGAGCAGGACCGACCCGGCGAACAGGACGGACGCGCGCTTCACTCGAAGTCGCGCACCATCTTGGCCAGCTCCATCACGTGCTCCTCCTCGGTCGCGACCATGCCGCGCGCGTACTCCTCGAGGAAGAGGTTCTTGCCCTCGACGATCTCGAGCAGCGCGCGGTAGGCGTCGATCGCTCGGCGCTCGTGGGCGTAGCTCTCCTCGAGGATGTCGTGGATGCCGTGCTGACCGGTCTCTTCCACGGGCGCGATCCGCATGTTCGGGTGCCCGCCGAGGCCGGTCATGATCTCGCCGGCGCGCTGGGCGTGGGTGAGGCTCTCGGTGGCTTGCGCGTTGAAGAACTCGACGATCGGCAGGCGGTACGGGCCGCGCGCCATCAGGGCGTAGTGCGTGAAACGGACGACGCCTGCGAGTTCGAGCTCGAAGACGCGTTTGAGCGCTTCGACGGCTTCGGGGTTTTCGACCTTCATGCGCGCATTATGGGCATCGAGCGCGCCGCTGCACGTCGAACCCGCTAATCACGCGGCAGCGTGTTGGTCGACTCGTTCCCGGTGGACGGTGCGCTCGGCTCGGGTCCGCCCGACGGTGCGGGGAACAGCAGGTAGCCGCGCGCGCGGCCCGGGACCGGCTCGCCGAAGCGTTCGGTGAGTTCGGCGACGAGCGCCTGGTGGACCGGTTGTCCGCTCTCGAGCAGCGAGTCGAGGATCGCGCCGCGCCCGCCGCCCGCGCTGACCTGGTCCACGAGTCCCATGGCGAACGGGCGCACGTCCTCCCAGCTGACGCGGATCGGCCCGCCCTGGTCGAACGGCATCGCGTCGAGGCGCGAGTGGTAGAAGACCGTGCGCGCCTCGGGATAGGTGCGCGTCAGCACCCAGCCGTCCTCGCCCAGGTCGGCCGCCAAGGGCACGACCCACTCGTGACCCGCGAAGCGCTCGTTCCAATCCACGAGGCGGTCGCGCGACCAGGCCAGCTGGAGCGCCACGAGCAGCCACAGGAACGAGCGCGGCGCGAGCGCGGCCCGCGGGTTCGAGTCGCTGGCCACGGCTGCGGACACGCGCGCCGCCGTCGTCGTCACGAGAAGCACCGCGACCGGCGCCAGCGCGATGAAGTAGCCGCCCTGCTCGTCGAGGTGCAGCGACCAGGCGAAGGGCGCGAAGAGGACGAGCAGCGCGAGACACGCGGCTTCGACGAGCGGCAGTCGGCCGCGCAGGCGCACGAGGCGCACCAGGCCGATCGCGAGCGCGAGCCCGGTGACGGCGCCGAACGGCCACAGGTACTGGGACACGAAGTACGACCCGTCGGCCGTGAGGTGCAGCACGGACTCGGACGCCGCGCGCACGAAACCTTGGCCGGTCGAACCGCGGCCGTTGGTCTCGAACCAGGCCCAGGCGGCGGCGGCGAGCACGAACACGGCCGGGACGACGTGGCGCGGACGGGCCCAGCGGCCCTCGCTGCGACAGGCGACGACGGCGAGCACCGGAGCCCACGGACCGCCCGAGAGGTGCGCGCCGGTGAGGCCGATCCACAGGAGGGCGGCGGTGAGGGCGCTGGGCGCGCGAGGTGGGTTGGTCGGTACGGCGTCAGGCACGAAAGTGCCACCTGCCGCCGAAGTCGCTGCGGATCGCAGCGACTTGGCGCGGCAGGTGGCACTTTCGTGCCTGACGCCGTACCGACCAATCCAATGCACCGCGAGGGCGGCCACCGCGAGCTGGAGGCCGTGCACCTCGATGCACGTGGCGTGGAAGACAGCCACCGGCAGGGTCGCGAGCAGCGCGGTGCCCACCGCCACGAACGGCCGGGGTAGACCGACGCGCGCGAGCGTCAGCCAGGTCGTCCCCACCGCCACGCCGTAGGCCACCGCGGCGAGGAACAGCGGCCCCGCTTCGCTCGGTCGCTCGGCGAAGGGGCTGACGACGAACGCCGCCGCGCGCGCCAACGGGAAGTAGAGGAGGTGGTGGTAGCCCACCTGCCCGTTCTCGACGAGGGTCGCGATGTCGCGCCCGTCGCCGAAGTAGCTCGACTGCCGCAGGAGGAGCGCCACGCACGTGGCCACGAGTCCGAGCCCACCGGCGGCGAGGAGGTCGGTGCGGGAGGGTCGGCGGTCGCGGTCCACCCGGGGAGTCTAGCGCCCGAGGGTCGGTGCCGTGTCGTACGTGTCGGTACGGCGTCAGGCACGCAGGTGCCACCTGCCGCGCCGAGTCGCTGCGAATCGCAGCGACATCGGCGGCAGGTGGCACCTGCGTGCCTGACGCCGTACCGACACGTACGCCCCGACTCAGTCGTCGGCCTTCCCGTCCGGGTGGCACGAGTAGCACGCGGGCGACGACCAGACGTAGCCCTGCACGTCCTCGTCGTCGTGCTCGTCGTCCATCTCGCTCTGACGGTGCTCGTGGCAGTGCGTGCACGAGAAGGTCGAGAACTGCATCGGCGTCGTGTGGCAGTCGGCGCAGTCCAGGTTCTTGTGCTTGCCCGTCTCGATCGGGAACGAGTGGTCGAAGGTCGCCCCCTCCCACATGAAGGTCGTGTGACACGCGTCGCACGAAGTCGGGAAGCCGAGGTTCGAGTGGTTCGGCTGGGTCGTCGCGTTGTACTCGCCGAGGTGACAGGCCGAACAATTGCTCGGCGTTCCGGCGAACACTCCACCCACGTGACACTGGGTGCAGTCCGCCGCCACGTGCGACCCGGTCAGCGGATAGCTCGAGTGGTCGAACTGCGCGCCGCCCCAACCGTTCGTGGTGTGGCACGAATCACAGCTCTGCGGGAATCCCGCCGCCACGTGGTTCGGATCGGTCGTGCCCAGGTAGTCCGCCTGGTGACACGACGCGCAGTCCGTCGGCGTTCCGGCGAAGACGCCACCGATGTGACACTGCGCACAGTCCGCGCCCGCGTGCGACCCGGTCAGCGGGAAGGACGTGTGGTCGAACGACGCCCGCTCCCAGGCGAAGGTCTGGTGACACGCGTCACAGCTCTGCGGGAATCCGGCCGTCACGTGGTTCGGATCGGTCGTCGCCTGGAACTCGGCCAGGTGACACCCCGCGCAGTCGTTCGGCGTTCCGGCGAAGACACCACCGATGTGGCACTGCGAGCAGTCCGCCATGGTGTGCGCTCCGGTCAATGCGAACGCCGTGTGAGCGAAGGTCGCGCCGCCCCAACCGTTCACGTCGTGGCACGTCTGGCAGTCCTGCGAGAAGCCGGCCGCCGCGTGCGCCGGTTCGGTCGTCGCCTGGAACTCACCCAGGTGGCACCCGGCGCAGTCGCTCGGCGTCCCGGCGAACACACCGCCGACGTGGCACTGCGAACAGTCGGCCGCCGCGTGCGCCCCGTTCAGCGCGAACGACGTGTGCGAGAAACTCGCGCCGTCCCAGTCGTTCGCGTCGTGGCACGCCTGGCAGTCCTGCGGGAAACCGGCCGCCGCGTGGGCCGGCTCGGTCGTCGCCTGGTACTCGGCCAGGTGGCACGCCGCGCAGTCGGACGGCGTCCCCGCGAAGACGGCGCCGACGTGACAGCTCGAGCAGTCGGCCGCGGCGTGCGCCCCGGCGAGCGCGAAACCCGTGTGCTTGAACCCCGACCGAGTCCAAGCGATCGGAGCGTGGCAGTCGTCGCAGCTGGACGTCCAGCCCTGCGCGAGGTGGTCGACCGAGGTCGCGGCCAGAGCGTCGGCGGCGTGGCACGACGCACAGTCGGTCGACACCCCCGAGAAGATCCCCTCTTCCGCTCCCGCGTGGCACTGCCAGCAGCTCACGCCCGCGTGCGCGCCAATGAGCGGGAAGCCGGTCCGCGCGTGTTCCGCGATGCTCTCGCGCGGTCGCCAGTCCTGTTCGGTGTGGCAGTCGATGCAGCGGTCACCGAGTTGCCCGCGGTGCACGTTCTCGTGACAGCCGGCACACCCGCGCGCGGCGAAGATCTCGACCGGCCCACGGTCGTTGTGACAGCGGATGCACTCGGCGCGCGCGTGGGCACCGATCAGCGCGACGCCGGTCTCGGCCTCGTGGTCGAACTCGAAGTCCTCGCGGATCGTGTTCCAGTCGGTCCCCGTGTGGCACAGCGTGCAGTCGGCGGGGAACGAGTCGTGCGGCACGACCGGTCCACGTGCGGCCCACCAGTCCTGCACCTTCACGTCGACCGCGCTCAACGCGCAGGCCGTGAGGCCGAACAGCAGGGCGGCCAGGAGCGGCAGTCGGCCACGGACTCCCGCGGGCGTCTTCTTTCGAGTGTCGTCGTTCATCGTGTCCTCTCGACCGTCTTCGCGATCAGAGCCTCCACTGGAGGTAGAAGCCGGCCGAAGTGGCGTCGCGGCCATCACCGAAGAAGTGTTCGGCGTACAGCGACGTGGAAGTTCGCCCGAACGAGTGGTCCCATCCGGCGCGCAGGGTCTGTTCGACCTGTTCGGTGTTTCCGAGCACGACCCCGTCCTGTTCGCTCGAGACGAGCTCCCAGGCGAGGTTGAAGCGCCCGATCGACGAGGTCTGGTCCAGGCCGAGCCGCAGACCGCGGATGGACGTGAACGTACCGTCGTTCGCGAAGACCGTGGCCGAGCCCTCGAGGCTCTTCCAGAACAGGTCGCGCTGGTTCAGGCGCAGCTCGGCGCCGCCGCCGTCGTCGTCCTGGTTGCGCCAGGCGTCGACGCGCGCCGTGATCCGCAGGTCGTCCGTCAGTCGGTGCCAGCCACGCAGACCGACGCGCTCGAAGAGCTGTTCGCGCAAGAGGTCCGGCGGAATGGCGGCGAACGCCGCGCGGTCGATGTCCGGCGGGCGCGTGCGGTCGAGGCTCAGGCTCACGCCGCTGCGCGTGTCCGGGCGCCACGTGCCGAAGACGTGCAGCTCGGTCAGGTCCGGTCCGGCGTCGAGTGCGCGCTCTCCGGACGTGTACCAGTCGACCAGCGCCGACGCGTGGACACTGTGGTGCTCGGTCGGTCGCCAGTCGGCGTCGAACGCGAGCAGGTCGCGATCGGCGGCCGCGTCGTGGAAGGACTTCTGGTAGCCGACGCCGTAGCTCAGCCCCGTGCGCTGCGTGCTGTCGCGGCGAGCGAAGAGGGCGATCTGGGCGTCGCGGCCCGTGTTCAGGTCGAAAGACGGTTCGGGCAAGAGGCCGAGCGACCCGCCGAGCGTCCAGGTGTGGCCGTCGCCGCTGCCGCCGCGCCGCGCGACCTCGATGCCGTCGAGCAGGCCGAACTCGACGAAGCCGCGCTGCAGGAAGCGACCGACCTGGACGCGCGTCGGGCGCTGGCGGTCGCCACCGACGGCGTAGCTGAAGCGCTGCAGACGCAGTTGGGTCTCGTCGTCCGAGTCGAGCTCGGTCTCGAAGCGGCGCATGACGATCTCGGCGTCCAGTTCGAGCATCCCGCCCTCGCCGAAGAGGTTCTCCCACGACGCATCGAGTCCGCCGCGCGTGAACGTGCTGGTGGTCCTGCCGCCCTCGCGATCCCAGGTGCGGTCGGCCTGCAGGAAGTAGCGGCCGCGCGTGCGGATCTCGCGCTCGGACGGCGTGGCGGCCCGGGGCGGCGCGAGCAGCGGCAGATCGTTGCCCCACTCGTCCATCGTCAGCGTCCACGGCGGGTGCTCGGGAACGTCGGTCCCTTCGGCGGCATCGGTCGGATCGGTCGGCGCGTCCTCGGCGACCAGCGCCTGCAGGCGCGCGAGCGGAACGCGCACCACGCCGCCGTCCCCGACGTCGAGCTCGTTGCCGCCCGAGACCAGTTCGACGCGCGCGCTCGTGCTCGACACGGACCGCACTTCGCCGATCACCACGGGGCGGCCGGCGGGCTCGAACTGCACGCGGTCCCCCGGCTCGAGGCCGCCGTCGCGCCCGACATCGACGAACACGCTGTCGCCCGCGACGCCGGTGACGACGACGCCCAGTTCCACGTCCTCCTGCTCGGCACTCTCCGCGGGCTCGGCGTCCGAGGGCACCAGCGGCAGCGCGGCGAACGGCGTGCAACAGAACGCGAGCGCCAGAAGAGTCGCGGCGCCGATCACCGCTGCTCCTCCTCGAAGCCGAGGCCGTGGCAGTCGACACAGGCGGTGCCGAGCGGCTTGTAGCGCACCACTTCGCCGCCACCCGGCAACGGATTCGCGCGGTGGCACGCGGCGCAGTCGAGCGCGGCGTGCTGGGCGTCGAGCGGGAAGCGCGTGTCCACGTCGTGATCGAACCGAAGGTCCGCGAACGTCGTCGGCGCGGCGTGGCAGCTCGCGCAGTCCGTGCGTCCGTTCACGTCGAACTGCCCGAGGTGCGGGTCCGTGTGGCAGTCGGCACAGCTGGTGCCCTGCGCCAGCCCCAGGTGCATCCCGGTCGCGTCGGCGCGCGGCAACGTGTGGCAGGCCGCGCAGTCGGCCGCCGCGTGCGAGTCCGTCAGCGCGAACTCGGTCCAGCGGTCGTGGTCGAAGCGCTCGCGCACTCCGCCGACGAAGCCGGACGTCGTGTGACAGCGCGCACAGCCGACGCGTCCGTCCACGTCGGCGGGTCCGGTGCGGTCGAACGCGCCCAGGTGCGGATCCGTGTGGCAGGTGGCGCAGGCGTCGAGCGGCCCCGACCAGCGTTCGTGCGCGAACCCGAAGCGACGACCGGTGGCGGCGCCGGGTCCGTGGCAGCTCTCGCAGCTGATCGCGTCGTGCGCGCCGTCGAGGGCGAAGCCCGTCCAGGCGCCGTGCTCGAACACCTTGCGATCCACGGCGGCGAAGTCGTCGGTCCCGTGACAGCGCGCGCAGCCGATGCGGCCGTCCGCGTGGTGGTCGATCGCTGCCAGCGCGCCGTCGAGCACCGGTCGTTCGATCGCCGGCACGTCGCTGCGGTCGTAGGCGTCGAGCAGAGCGGCGACCTCCTCGAAGCGCCCGGCGTGCACGTCGTCGTGGCAGCCACTGCAGGCCGCGTGGCCCTGCGGCGCCTCGGCCACGCGCCCGAACGTGCGGCCGAACGCGTCGGGCTCGCTGGCTTCGGTGTGGCACTTCGCGCAGTCGAGCGCTGCGTGCGCGCCGGTCAACGCGAAGTGCGCGCGCCCGTGGTCGAACGTCTCGCGATCGACGTCGTCGAACGCCGTGGTCGTGTGGCACTCGGCGCAGCCGCCGGCGTTCTCGAGGAACGCGAGCCCGCCCTCGTGCGCGTCGGCGTGGCAGGCGGCGCAGGTCGATTCGGCGCTCGCGAAGTTCACGGCGCCCAGCGTCGACTCGTCGAGCAGCTCCGGATGCTCGGGCACGTGGCACCCGGCGCAGTCGGCCGCGACGTGCGCGCCGGTCAGCGGGAACGTGGTCGAACCGTGCTGTTCGGTGTCGAACGCGTGCGGATGGAAGGCGTCGAGGGTGTGGCAGTCGACGCAGGACGCGCCGGCGAAGGCGCTCGGTCCGCCCGGGTCGAACTGCCCGACGTGCGGGTCCTCGTGACAGCTCGCGCAGTCCGATCGCGACCGTCCCGGGAAGCGCTCGGCGAACGTCGCCACCGCGGCGTCCTGGTGGCAGGCCGCGCAGTCGAGTCCCGCGTGCGGCGCGTCGAGCGCGAACCCGGTCGCCGCGTGCTGGGGCTCGTCGATGGTGGCACCGACCGTGAAGCTGTCGTGCACCGCGTCGTGGCACAGCACGCAGGCGTTCTCGACGCGCAGCGAAGCGAGCGCCGCCGTCGTGGCCACGAAGTCGCTCGTGTGCGGGTTCTCGTGGCAGTCCGAGCAGGCGCGCTCGGTCTCCGGGCGCCCCAGGTTCGCGAGCGTCGCGATCGAGTGGACGCCCTCGAGCGGGTGGCAGTCGCTGCAACCCGGCCGGCCGTGCGCACCGACGAGCGGGAACGCGTCGCCGTGGGCGAAGCTCGCGACCGCGGCGAACGGATGCTCCTGCCCGTGACAGGTCGCGCAGGACTCGGAGTAGGTGCCCTCGTGCGGATCCTCGTGACAGGTCGCGCAGGCCTGCTCGGCGCCGAGGAAGCGCGGCTCGCCCTTCTTCAAGGTGACGGCGTCCGCGTTCGCGTGGCACTCGGCGCAGCGCAGTTCGTCGTGCGCTCCCTCCAGACCGAACTGCGTGTGCCCGTGGTCGAAACCGTCGATCTCCGGGACGCCCGCGCGCGCGAAGGCCATGGCCCCCGACAGCGGCACGTCGTCGCCGTGGTGCTCGACGTGGCACGACGCACACGCGCGGGCGATCTCGGCGTCGAGCGCGCCGTGGAAGCCGTGTCCGTCCGCCAGCTGTTCCTCGATCGCGGTGTGGCAGCTCAAGCAGGCCTGGACCAGCGTCACGCCGCCCGAACCGTGGCACTGGACGCACCCGTCCTGCCCGACGAGTTCGGCCACCGCGGCGTGCGTCGACGACAGCGGACCGGGACTGGTGCGCCCGAGGTCGATGACGACCAGCATCACGACCAACGCCAGCGACGCGATCGAGAGCAGCACCCGCGGATCGGCGACCTTCACGGCGCACCTCCGAAGCCCAGGTCCGCGTACTCGAGCGCTGTCACGATGTGCGCGACGACGAGCAGGACCATCAACAGCGCGACCCAGCGGTGCAGGTAGCGCCAGGTCGCGAGCAGGGCGCGCAGGTCCTCGTAGTGCGCGACCATCAGCGCCGTGCGGTGGGCGCGGCGCGCAAGCTGCAGCAGCTCGCGCAGTTCACCGGCGGGAATGCCTTCGGCTCGACCGTCGAGCGCGATCCTGGCCAGCACCTTGCCCAGACCGAACTGCGACGCGACGAGCGAACGCACGCGGCGCAGGAACGAACCGCGCCAGGCCTCCGCGTCGACGAGGGCGTCGACCGTGGCCCGCGCGCGCTCGGCGAAGGCGCGGTGGTCGCCCTCCCAGGTCGCCGTCAGCCGCGCGAGCTCGGTGCGCGCCTCGTCGATCGCCAGCTCGCGACCGTTCGCCGCGCGCGGCACGAAGGCGTAGAAGTAGCGGCCGATCGCTCCCGTCGTCACCAGGATCGCGAGCGCCCACAGCGCGTGGCCGCCGACCGTGTGACGCGGCGCGAAACCGGCGTGCAGCACGGTCAGCAGGAACGCCATCAGGCCGGTGACCAGGTGCGACGTCATCCAACCGCGCAGCGTTCCGAAGCGGATCGGGAGGCGCGGTGAACGACGGACGAGGTAGGCGAGGTTCGTGAGGATCAGGAGCGCTGCGGCGATACCGAGCCACAGCCCGAGCCCCGCCGCCGGACGCAGCCAGCCGTGCTGGTCGAGTGCGACGCGGCGGGCCGCTTCCGCACCGTAGTAGTCCTGCTGCAGCAGTGCCCAGGCGAGTACCACGAGGCCGAGCAGCGTCGCGGCGGCGAGGCCCGGAACGAGACCCGCTCCCTGCTCGACCAACGGCTCGTCCGGCGGGCGGTCGCTGTGGTCGAACGAGACGCCGGAGCGCTCGAGCTGTTCGAAGGGCGGCGTGCCACCGGCGAACACGAAGACCTCGTCGTTCTGGAGGATCAGACGACGCGGCACGCCTCCCTCGCGCAGGGTCAGCTCGACCTGTCCGTCGGCGACGGTCTCCACCTGACTCTCGAACAGCACCTCGAGCGCGTCCTCCTCCAGCGCCGCGGCGATGCGGCGAGCGTTGCGCGACTTGATCCGCGCGAACGCGTTGCGACGGTAGGAGAGCGTCACGCGGTTGCCGGACTGCTCGGCAAGTCCGAGCGCAGCCTCCACCGCGCTGTCACCACCGCCGACGACGAGGATGCGCCGGTCCACGTAGGACTGCGCGTCGAGCAGCGAGTAGGCGACCTTCGGCAGGTCCTCGCCGGGCACGTCGAGCTTGCGCGGGGTGCCGCGCCGACCGAGAGCGAGACAGACGTGGCGCGCGTCGTAGGTCTCGATCGGCGCGTCCAAGCTCGGTCCGACGCGCGCGAGCACCCGCAGGGTTCCGTCGCCGCGCTGTTCGACGCGGTCGAAGTGACGACCCGAGACGATCGGGAGCTCCTCGCGCTCGGCGATGCCCTCCCACAGCTCCATCAGCTCTTCCTTCGAGTAGCTCGAGCGCGTGAGTCGGCCGTGGAGCGGGAGGTCGACCGGCTGGGTCATCACGAGCTTGCGGCGCGGGTACTGGGACACCGCGCCGCCGACGCCTTCGCGTTCGAGCGTGACGAAGCGCAGGCCGCGGCGCTTGGCCTCGAGCGAACAGGCGAGACCCGCCGGCCCCGCACCGACGATGCACAGATCGAGCGACGTGTCGGTCGTCGGGCGCTGCTGGACGCGCGCCGCCACGGTGGCCGCGACCGCCGTTCCGTGCGCGATCGCCGTGCGTACCAGGGCGTGGCCCGTCACCTCCCCCGCCAGGAACAGCCCCGGGACGTGCGGCGACTCGAAGTCGGACGCGAGGGCCGGG
The DNA here is from genome assembly GCA_007750655.1 of Rohdeia mirabilis. Lineage (GTDB taxonomy): Bacteria > Planctomycetota > UBA1135 > UBA1135 > Rohdeia > Rohdeia mirabilis. Next base: position 536,065 of record CP036290.1, on the reverse strand, counting down.
ATGTCGCGCCGCTCGGTCAGGTCCCCGAGCGTGACGGCGACGGCGCCGACCGGACACTCCTCGGCGCAGCGGGCGTGGCCGACGCAGCGCGACCCGTGCAGCACGACCGCCTGACCGTGGAGCATGCCGAGCACGCCTTCCTCGGGGCAGGCCGCGACGCACGAGCCGCAGCCGATGCAGCGCGAGAGGTCGATGACCGGGTACTGCAGCCGCGCCTGGGCACTGCCGGTCGCGGCGGCCTCGCGGCGTTCGGCGATGGTCGTGCGGGCGTGCTCGACCTCGCGGCGGCGCACGGCGACGACCAGAGCGACGATGCACGCCACGAGCACGAGAGTGAGCAGGATCCAGGCCATCGAAGGTGTCCGCGCGCGCGCGGGTGATGACGCCCAGGCACCTGCCGTGCCAGAGGCAGCATCGGCTGGTCCGATTCGCACTGCTCCCCCGGCAATCCGGGTTCCAGCACGCGTCACGCACAGTGTCGGGTCTGTCCGAGCGCGACCGGGATGACGAACCGTTCAGATCCCGGTCCAGACTCTGGACACCTTTCCAGGATCTGGATTGATCGGTACGGCGTCAGGCACGCAGGTGCCACCTGCCGCGCCGAGACGCTGCGAATCGCAGCGTCTCGGCGCGGCAGGTGGCACCTGCGTGCCTGACGCCGTACCGATCAATCCACGCGCAAGTAGACGAACGTCACGGGGCCCGCGCCCATCGGCGTCGTCACCCGCAGGCCGGCCTCGTCGACCACGGCCGCCCGCGTCTCGACGAACTCGGGGTCCTGGGCGTCGACGATGGAGAGTTCGAGCGCGACGGTCGCCTCGGTCTCGCCGCCCTCGATCCGCAGCCAGCTGCCGTTCTCCTCGCGGTCGAGGTACACGCTGTTGACCGGGTTCAACTGGCGCCGGTGTCCGGTCAGCGTCCCGTCGGCGGCCAGCTCGAAGTGCATCTCCGACGCCCGCAACGCGCCGCTCAACTGGCCGAGGGCCATCTCGACGACGCCCGCCCCCTGACCACCGAGGCGCTCCACCAGCAACGACTTGCTGGCATCGATCGAGGCCTGCGCGTCGAACTCGAAGCGCCCCACCGGGTCGGGCGGATCCACTCCACCGCAGCCGACCAGGGCGACCGACGCCACGGCCGCCCCGATGGCTGCGGCCGCGGCGCGCGTCACGGATCGCGTCCCGGTTCGCCGGCCAACGCGCACGCTCTCGATCGCCGTGCCCATCACGGGCGGCGGTTGAAGACCACGGCCGTGATGCTCGTTTCCGTGTCCGTCGACATGTGCAGGGTGTCGCCCATCACGACGAAACCCAGCTGCTCGACCACGTCCGAACCGACGCTCTGGGTCGTGCCGACGGCTCCGTTCTCGCCGCGGCTCCAGGATCCGGTCATCTCCTCGGAGATCGGGTCGCCACCGAACGGATCGGGCATGGTGCGGTTCCCCGTCAGCGTGCCGTCGGGCGCGATCGTCAGCGAACCCGTGGACTGCTCGAACATCGACGCCATCATCGCGGCGACCTGCTCGAGCTGCTCGGCGGGGACCTGCATGTCGGCCAGCAGCGCGTCGGCGTTGATCGCGTAGGTCGCGGCGCCGTCGAAGTCCCACGTGCCGATCAACGGGTCGGGGGCGTCGGGAGTCGAGCCACAGCTCGCGAGCGTCGCGACGAGGGCGAGGGGCAGGAAGAGAGCGGACTTCATGGATTCGATGGGTTCGGAGCTGAACGGACGGTTCACGGCGTCGGTGCGTCGCAGCGCACGGCCGCGGTCGCCACATGGCGCCGCGGTCCGCACGCCGGCCGTCACTTGGCTTCGGCGGCCTGACGGGCGAAGACCATCGTCATCTCCGGACCGTTGTCGGCCGGCATCACGACGCTGAAGCGGTCGCCCTCGAGATTGCCCGTGACGGTGGTGGCCTCGTCGGCACCCTCGTCGGTCGTGACCAGGGTCAGGACGCCGGCGTCGTTGGTCCAGGTGCCCGACGTCTTCTGGCTGGCGTCGCCCATCGGCGAGTCCATGACGCCCTCGACCGTTCCGTCCGCGGCGAAGGTCATGGTCGCGTTCATCGAGCTGAAGAGCTTGGCCATCATCCCGGAGGCGGCGGCCTGCTCCTCTTCGCTCATGTCGGCGAACATCGAGGCCTTGCTGGCTTCCAAGGTCGCCGTTCCGTCGAGTTGCCAGGTGCCCACGGCCGGATCGACGGCGGGTTCGGACGAGCATCCGACGAGGAGCGCGGTGGCGGCGAGCGCGGGCAGGGCGAGGGTGCGAAGAGCGTTCATCATCGTTGGAGCCGAAGTCGGGTCGGGCGCGGCAGGTTCGAAGGCGCGGCGACGGGTGAGGGGGTTGACGGGCGGAGCGGGCTGCTCCGAACCGATCCAGGGCCGCGGCGGGGATCGCTGCGATCTGGCGCGAACACGATAGCTGGCGCTCCGTCCTGCTGTCGACAGCGCCAGGGCGAAGCCGGCCCGGGAACGGGCCCTGCGGCCGGATTCGACCCGCTTCAGCGCGCGTCGAGGTACTGGCGCATGTCCTCGGGGATCGGCGAGCGCACCTCGACGCGCTCGCCCGTGACCGGGTTGGTGACAGCGATCCAGTGGTTGTGGAGCGCGTGGCGCGGCAGGCCCAGCGCGAGCTCGTCGGCCGCCGTCAGCTCGCCGTTCGACGCGCGCAGGAAGAGCTGTTCGTCGAGCCCGTACAGCTTGTCCCCCACCAGCGAGTGACCGATCGCGTCCATGTGCACGCGGATCTGGTGCTGACGTCCGGTCAGCGGTTTGCACGAGACCAGCGCGCAGTCCGCGTGCCGCTCGAGGACGCGCCACGACGTCTTGCTGGCGAGCCCCTCGGGCACGGGCGACATCTTCAGCTTCACCTCGCTGTGGCGATCCGGCCCGAGCGGTAGGTCGATCACGCCCTCGTCGCGCACCGGCACGCCGCGCACGATCGCGTGGTACTCCTTCTCCACGTCGCGCCGCTCGAACTGCGACATGATCTTCGCGTGACTCTCCGGGTCGCGCGCGCACACGACGATGCCGCTCGTCTCGCGGTCGAGTCGGTGACAGAGCTTGATGCGGTACTCGCGCCGCTCCTCGGTCTGGTCGAAGGCCGCGTGGATGCGCTGGATCAGCGTGTCGGCCAGGTGGCGCCCCGACGGGTGGACGGGCAGCATCGGCGGCTTGTCGACCATCAGGATCTGCGCGTCCTGGTAGAGGATCACGAGCTCGCTGGCGGCCGAGGTGGCGCGCTGGATCCGCAGCGGCTCGGGAATCTCGACCTCGACGCGCGAGCCGTGCAGCAGCCGCCGACCGGGGCGCGTCTCGGTGGCGAGTTCCGCGCGCGCCAGCCGTTCACCGGGTTCGGCCGCCGCCACGCGCACGAAGCCGTCCTTGATCAACTGCTGGATCGAGGTGCGCGAACGCCAGTGGATGAAGTGCTGGAGGAACGCGTCGAGCCGGACGTGCACCTCTTCCAAGGGTTGCTGCAGATCGCTGGCGCGAACGGTCAGCTCGACCCGGTCCGGGGGCACGGACAGGTCGCGGTTCTTGGGGAAGAGGCGCATGGCGGGAAGTCGGGCGATCGAGGGTAGCCGGTCGGGACCTTCGGTGCGCACGTGCCGCCTGTTCCCGCGCCACGCGAGCGTTCGTCACTCGCCGCTGCAGGTGGGCCCGCGCACCAGTTGCCGCGCGAGAACGGCCTTGCAACTTCGTACCCTCTCGCGCCCCCCGACCGCCGTTCGGCGCGCCACTCGCTGGCCCGCCCGACAACGACGAGCACGCCTCGGATCTCTTCGGCCTTGACCGCCGCGCCACTTCCGCACATGACCCTGACCGCCATCTTCCACGACATCTTCGTCTTCCTGACGCTCGTCCTCCGCTCGGCGAACGGTTTCGAGATCGAGGCGCACATCGGTGGTTTCGACGGGACGCTGCGGCCCGACGTGAGGCAACTCGTGGCCCACGCGGCGCCGTCGACGGCCAGTGGGGCCGAGCGGCTGAGCAGCGCCTCGGCGACGGTCCCCGACGGCCCCTACCTCCACCACGCGGTCACGCGTCGCGCGGGGCAGGCGTGGCTCGAACTGGACCTGACGGTCACGAACGGCGAGATGCACGGGCCGCGCTCGCCGCACGTCTTCGATCGCTGGCTCCAACTCGACGTGCCGGTCGACATGGCGCTCGTTCCGCGCTTCGACTGGATCCACGTCGAGTCGCTCGCCGCGGGTTCGTACCGCGTCGACCTGGGCGGCGATCTCTTCCAGGGCATGCTGCTCGAGCTTCCTCTGGCGCTCGTGCCGCACGAACTGCTGCTGGCGGACGGCAGCCCCGGTCCGCAGCTGGCCTACCAGCTCGAGCACCTGCCGTGGCTCGGCGACGGACCCGGCTTCGTCGAGAACTTGCCGCTGCTCCCGGCCGATCCCGCCGACGCGTCGAACATCACGTTCCGCACCGACGGCCTGCCGTTCCTCGAGGCCGCCTACGTCGACTACGACTACGGCGCCGCGGCGGGCGGAGCCTCGATCCGCTTCGACTTCGGTGCGGAGTTCGCGTGGATGGACCGGCTCGACGTGTATCGGATGATGAAGCGCTGGTCGTGGGAGATCCACCGCCGCCCGCAGCGCTGCTACCTGACGTTCGACGGCGAGCCCCTGCGCCCGGCCGACGCCCCGGTCGGCTTCCAGTTCCTGATCGGGCCGAGCGAGTACATGATCTCGAACTACGTTTCCGCGTCGTTCGGCTTCGACGAGGTCTGGATCGCGCAGAACCTCGCGGCGCTCAAAGGCACCATCGATCTGCAACACGGTCCGCGTTGGTTCGGCCCGGACGCCTACCTCGCACAACGTTTCGACTGCCCGAGCTCGCGCCGGATGGTCGCGAGGATGGCCGCCGCCGCGCGCCTCGTCGCGCCGAACGCGCTCGACGTCCATCCCGGCGACCTGAACCGCGGACTCGGCTGGAACGCGGTGCTGCAGGCGACCAGCGTCCTCACCAACGACGACCAGGACGCGCGCCTGTGGTTGCGCCGCTTCGTCGCGACGTGCGAGCGCGATCAGTCGGCGTTCGGCGGCCTCTGCGCGTGGACCACGAACAAGGAAGCGACCGACTACGCGCCGCAGTACGTGTCCATGGCGACCGGAGTCCCGATCGGGGACGTGCCGATCGTGCCGGTGACCCAGCCGTACCAGGAGACGGTTCTCGCCTGGGGCCTGTGGTGCGCCGAACAGGTCGGCATCACGACCGGTCCGCACCTGCTCGACGATCTCGTGCACTTCATCTGCGAGACCTGTCGCGAGCCGGGCAGCGGCCGACCCTGGTACCGCGTCGGGGTCGACGGTCAACGGCTGTCGTCGAACGCCGACGGCTTCTACCACGGTGCCGCACTGGCGCTCGGACTGGCGCGCGACCTGCCGGGCAACGACCAGTGGCTCGCCGACCACGACGCCACCGCGCCGGTCGTCTTCGGCCCGCCGGCCGGTCCGAACTTCGAGCGTTGGCGCAACCAGTGGCACCTGCGCGGACTGCGGTGAGCGGGCTGCGGTGAGCGGGCTGCGGAGCCCCGGGTCCTGGGCCGCATCCGCGAGGAGCGGCGACCCGAAGCTCCGACCGTGACCCAGCCCAACGACCACCCCGTCCACTTCGTCGTCGGCGCCGCCGGCGGCATCGGTTCCGCCCTGTGCCTCGCGCTGGCCGAATCCGGCGCACAGCTCGTCCTGGCCGGCCGACGCGCCGAACCGCTGGAAAGGCTCGCGGCGCAGCTCGGCGCGCGATCGGTGGTGCTCGACGCCACGGACCCCGCGGCCGTGGACAGCGCGGTGGCCGCGGCCGCGAAGGAGTTCGGCCGCCTCGACGGTCTGGTCAACCTGGCCGGCTCGATCCTGCTGAAGCCGGCCCACCGCACGAGCCCCGAGGAGTTCCAGGAGACACTGGCCCAGAACCTCACGACCGCATTCAACTGCGTGCGCGCCGGCGCCAACGCGATGCTGCGCACGGGTGGATCGATCGTGCTGCTCAGCACCGCCGCGGCGCGCACCGGCCTCGCGAACCACGACGCCATCGCGGCCGCGAAGGGCGGCGTCATGGGCCTGACCCTGTCGGCGGCGGCCAGCTACGCCCCGCGCGGGATCCGCGTCAACACGGTCGCGCCGGGCCTCGTGGACACTCCGCTGGCCGCTCCGATCCTCGAGAACGAGGCCTCGGCGAAGGCGTCGACGGCCATGCACGCGCTCGGACGCCTGGGCCGACCCGACGACGTGGCCCGCGCGATCCAGTGGTTGCTGGACCCCGCGAACGACTGGGTCACCGGTCAGGTGCTCGGCGTCGACGGCGGACTGGGTACGGTGCGCCCCCGCTGAACCGCGCCGGCACGCGTCGACGGACAGCGCGAGCAGGAACCGCCGTGACCACCACCGATCCCAAGGCACCGCACGCTGGCGGCGACGTCCTGCGCCTCGAACGCGCGCGCCGCACGTACCGCCGGGGCGAGGCGCCGGTCGCGGCCCTCGACGGCATCGACCTCGTCGTGCGGCCCGGCGAGTGGGTCGCGATCGTCGGTCCGTCGGGGTGCGGCAAGTCGACGCTCCTGAACATCGCGTCGGGCGTCGATCGACCCGACCCGCCCCCCACCGGCGGCCGCGCGATCCTGTGCGGCGTGGACCTCGCGGCGGCGACCGAACGCGAACTCGTGCACCTGCGCCGCACGGCCGTGGGCGTCGTCTTCCAGGCCTTCCACCTGGTCCCGAATCTGACGGCGCTCGAGAACGTCGAGCTGCCGCTGGCTCTGGCGGGCGAACGCGGCGATCCGGGGCGCGCGCGCGAACTGCTCGAGCGCGTCGGACTCGGTGCGCGACTGAACCACCACCCGGGCGAGTTGTCCGGCGGCGAGGAACAGCGCGTGGCCGTGGCGCGCGCGCTCGTCCACCGCCCGCGCCTGGTCGTCGCGGACGAGCCCACCGGCAACCTCGACTCGGCCTCGGGCGCGCTGGTGCTCGACGTGCTCGACGAGCTGCGCCGCACCGAGGGCGCCGCGCTGTTGATGGCGACCCACGACGACGCGGTGGCCGCGCGCGCGGATCGCACGGTACGCATCGTCGACGGACGCATCGTGGACGGTCGAACCAGTGCGGACGCGGAGCCGACGCACCGGCGGTCCGCGCGATGAACCACGCGCTCCTGCGACTGCGCCCGATCGTCGCGCGACCCGGACGCCTCTTCGCGAGCGTGCTCGGCGTGGCGGTCGGTGTCGCGGCGGTGATCGCGACGGTCGCGGGCAGCGACGCAGCCGTGGCCAGCCTCGCGCGCGACGTCGAGGAACTGGCCGGGCCGGCGGTGCTCGAGGTGCGCGGACCCGGCGGCGTGCCGTTCGACCGACTGGTGGCGCTGGCGGCGGTCGCGGACACGGTCGATCTGGCGCCGGTGGTCGAGGACACCGCCCGCGTCGCGCCGAGCACGCAGGACCCGAGCGCCGAAGCCGGTGTGCGCCTGCGTGTCCTCGGCCTCGACCTCGTCTCCGACCGGCGCCTGCGCGCGGAAAAGACCGGTGGCGCGACCGAACTCACCGACGTCTTCGAGGGCGACGGAGCGGACGGCGATCTGCGCACGCTGCTGTTCGAGCGGGGCGTGTTCGTGCCGCGGCCCCTCGCCGACGAACTGGGCCTCGAGCGCGGCGATGCGCTGTCGCTGCTCGCGACCGGTGGCCCGACCGCGCTGCCGATCGTCGCCGTCTTCGATCCCGGACGCCTCGCGAGCCCGTGGGCGCGAACGGTCGTGGTCGACACCGGGACGGCGCGCGAGCTGTTCGGCCGCGGCGAGCGCTTCGACCGCGTCGAACTCGTCCCGCGCGGGCCGCAGCCGATGGACGGCGCGACGATCGCGGCGCTGCGCGAACGCGTGGACTCGTTGCTCGCCGTGGACGATGCCCGCGCGCGTCTGTGGGCCGACGCCCCGTCCGCGCGCCGCGCCGAGGGCGAACGCCTCGTCTCGTCGCTGCGCTTCAACCTCACGGCGCTGTCGGGCGTGTCGATGTTGGTCGGCATCGCGCTGGTGGCGACGACCCTCGCGACCAGCGTGGTCCAACGCCGCGACCGCTTGGCCCTGATGCGCTCGCTCGGTGCGTCGCGCGCCCAACTGGCGGCCGGCGTCCTCGGCGAAGCGGCGATCATCGGACTCGCCGGCGGCGTGCTCGGCGTGGTCTTCGGAGCGTTCGGGGCGCGCGCTGCCGTGGTCGGCGTCCAGGGAGCGGCCTACTCGATCGCGCCCGACGCGTTGGGCTCGAGCGCGACGTTCCAGACGTGGTGGCTGCCGTTCGGCGTCGTGCTCGGCGTCGGCGCGGCACTGTTCGCAGCTCTGTTGCCGCTGCGCGAAGCGATCGGCGTACCGCCCGTGCAGGGCCTGCGCGCCGAACGACCGTCGCGCATGGGCCCGCGCGGACACCTCGCCTGCTGGGGCGCCGTCGGTGGACTCGTGCTGGTCGCGATCGGGTTGCTCCAGCTGCCGCCGATCGGACGCAAGCCCGTCTGGGCGCTGACCGCGTGCCTGTTGTTGCTGGCGGCGTCGGTGGCGTGCACGCCGTCGCTCGTCGACCTCGTGGCGCGTGCGCGCGTGGGCCGTGGGCCGCGCGGCGTGGCCCTGCGACTCGCGCAGGCGGCACTCGCATCGAGTCGCGGGCGCGCGGCCTGGGCGGCGGGCGCGGTCGCGATCGCGGTCGGACTGGCCGTGGCGATGGCGACGATGGTCGGCTCGTTCCGACTGACGGTCGTCGAGTGGACGGACGAAGCGATGACCGCCGACCTGTTCGTCAGTTCCGGCGCGGGCGAGACGTTGGACGAGAACGTCGTGGCCACCGCGACCGAGCTGTTCGGCGCGAACAACGTCTCGTCGTACCGGCAGGCCGACGCGCGCTACGCGGGCGAGCGAGTCCTCCTGGGCGGGTCGCCGTTCGTCGTCCACACCCGGCACGGGGACACGCCGCTGCTCGCGGGCGGACCGGCGGCCGCGGCGTTCGAGCGCGCGCTCGCCGTGGGCGGCGTCCTGGTCAACGAACCCTTCGCGCGCCGCTTCGACGTCTGGGTCGACTCGACGATCGAACTCGAGACGGCGGGCGGCCTCCTGCGCGCGCCGGTCGTCGCCGTCGTGCGCGAGTACGCGGGTCAGGAGGGGCGCGTCCTGGTCGACGAAGCACGTTGGCTCGAGCTGCACGACGGCGGCCTCTCGCGCACCGTCTCGATCCACCTGCCGCCGGACGCGGACATCGAGGCCGACCGCACGCGTTTCCTCGCGGCGCTCGGGAACGACGCCTGGGTCGACGTCTTCGTGCGCCGCGAGCTGTTCGACCGCGTACTCGGCATCTTCGATCGCACGTTCGCGGTGACGATCGCGCTGCAGGTCCTCGCGTCGATCGCCGCGGCCCTCGCCGTCGTCACGGTCCTCGGTGCGCTGGTGCGCGAGCGGCGCTTCGATCTGGCCGTCGTGCGCGTGATCGGTGCCGCGCGCAGCCAGGTGGCGACGCTCGTTCTCGGCGAAGCGCTGGTCCTCGGACTCGTCGGCGCCGCGGCCGGCACGGTGCTCGGCGTCGCCGTCGGCTGGATCCTCGTGACCGTCGTCAACGTGCAGTCGCACGGCTGGAGCCTCGCGTTCCTGCCGCCCTGGAAGCCGGTGCTCGTCACCGTCGCCGCCGTCCTTCCCGCGTGCGTCCTGGCCGGTCTTCCTCCGGCGCTCGGCGCGCTGCTCCGTCCCCCGCGCGAGGTGCTCCGTGAAGTGGGTTGATGCGAACGTCGTGCGACGCGCCTGGGCCGTCGTCGCTCTGTGCTGTGCGGCCTCATCGCCCGGGACCGTGACCGACGACGGCTGGCCGAGCGTTCCGCGCGAGCTCGAACTCACCTATCCGCGCGATCACGGCGCGCACCCCGAGTACCGCACCGAGTGGTGGTACGTCACGGGCCAGGGCGAGGCGCCCGACGGACGGCGTTTCGGCGTGCAGTTCACGATCTTCCGCGTCGGGCTCACCCCGTTGACCGGAGTCGAGACGCCGTCCGATATCGCGCTCCGTCAGGCCTACGCCGGACACTTCGCGATCACCGACGTGGCCGCGGGACGGCTGCGACACTCGGAACGGCTGCAACGCGGCGGCACGCCCCTGGCGACCGCCAGCCTCGAGGACCTCGACGTGCGACTGCTCGACTGGCGCATCCACCGCACCGAGGACGATGTCCTGCACATCACGGCCGGTGATCGAGTGGAGGGCATCGCGGTCGATCTCGAGCTCGCTCCGACCAAGCCGCGCGTTCTGCACGGCGAGAACGGCTGGTCGCGAAAGGGCCTCGAGGTCACGAACGCGAGCGCCTACGCCTCGTTCACACGACTCGCGCTGGACGGAACCGTGAGCCTCGACGGCGCCAGCATCGAGCTGGACGGCACGGCCTGGTTCGACCAGGAGTTCGGCTCGAGCGTCCTCGGCGAGGGCGTCGTCGGTTGGGACTGGTTCGGGCTGCACCTGGACGACGGTCGCGATCTGATGTGCTTCGTCCTGCGGCGCGACGACGGTTCGATCGACCCGGCTTCGGCCGCGACCCTGGTGGACCAGGACGGAGATGCGCGACCGCTCACGCGCGACGAGTTCGAACTGACGTCGAGCGGCGCCTGGACGAGCCCCGTCTCCGGCGCGACCTATCCGAACCGCTGGAGCGTGAGCATCCTGGACGAGGCCCTCGAACTGGACGTCGAACCGTTCGTCGCGAACTGCGAGCTGGTCACGGGCGCGTCCACCGACGTGAGCTACTGGGAGGGTCCCGTGCGGATCACCGGGCGTTCGCGAGGTGCACCGATCGCGGGCACGGGCTACGGCGAACTGACGGGGTACGCCGGCTCGATGGGCGGGCGGCTGTAGTTCGAACCCGGGACCGAGCCTTGCACACGGTGTTCGTCATGGTCCAGCCACGACGATCCACGACGCCTCAGTCCGCGGCGGCCGACGGCTCGAGCAACGTCCGCAGCATCGCATCGAGCCGTTCGGTGGCGTCGACGTCGAGCGGTTCGAACTGGCTCGCATGGAGCGCCTCGACGTCGCGATAGAGACCCTCGCAGGTCGACCGACCGTGCGGCGTCACGCGCACGCGCACCACGCGGCGGTCGAGCGGGCAGCGTTCGCGAGTGACCAACTGCGCCGCCTCCATCCGCCCGACGAGGCGCGTCACGTCCGGGACCCGGTGCAGCAGGTTGTCCGCGATGTGCTGGCACGGCACGCCTTCCTCGGGCGCCTTGACCAGGATGCGCAGCACGTTGAACTGAGCGAGAGTCAGCCCGCGCGAGCGGAACAGCGAACTGAAGTCGCCCGACAGGCGATCGGCGACCTGGATGATGGCCAGGTACGCGCTCCGTGCGGGGGTCTCAGCGATGTCGTCGGACATGGGAGGCAGGGACGGCGGGCAGGGCCGTGTCGCACCATCCTGCGCACGGCCGCTCTGCGAAACAACGCTGCGACCGCACCCTTTCGCCCTAGTGGTGCGGGAGGGGCGCGACGGACGGAAGGGCGCTCTCGTCGACGGCCCGCGCGGGAGCGAACCGCAGCATCAGCGTGGTGAGCAGCGCGTACTCGATCGACAGCGCCAGGTAGGTCGCCCAGGGCTCGGTCCCGCTCGCCGCGATCGCTCCGAACTTGGTGCCGCCGTAGAAGGACATCGGCCCGCCGACCGCGCCCAGACAGAACGCGAGCCACCACGGGCGCCGGCCGAGCCACGCGAGCGACAGGCGCGGCATCGTCGCGAACCCGATCCACAGAGCGGTGATCCAGGGCGGCACGACGAGGAAGTTCCACGCGGCGTCGGACGTGGGGTACGCGATCAGTCCTGTCGCCTTCAGCGTCGAGTCGAGGACGGTCCCGACGAGGCCGACCGCGAGCAGGTAGAGCAGTTCCCGAGAACGCTCGCGGGCCGGCGTCATCAGGACGAGATGGTGCAGCACCATCGCTCCGAACGCGGCCGGGCCGAGCCACAGCGCACCGCGCTTCGCCCCTTCGACCGCAGCGAACCAACAGGCGTTGAAGACGAGGAAGTTGGCGAAGTTCTTCAAACGCTGTCGTGTACCGCTCCCGCTCGAGCGTGCGGCCTCAGAAACTGCCGTCCGTGACGCTGCCGGCCGTCACCGGCGGCGGCAGGACGGGCGCGCGGTGGGCGAACGGTTTGGCGTAGAGCACCTGGGACACGCCGATGTGACGCTCCGCGAAGCCGCCGGCACAGTAGGCGAAGTAGAACTCCCACAGGCGCAGGAAATCCTCGGACAGGCCGAGTTGCTTGGCTTCGTCCCAGCCGGCGCGCAGGTTCGCGTGCCAGACGCCGAGCGTGCGGGCGTAGTGCGCGCCGAAGTCCTCGAGGTGTACCGCGGTCAGGTCGCTGTTCCTCGACATCGCCACCTGCAGCGCCGTGATCGACGGGATGCACGAGCCGGGGAAGATGTAGCGCTGGATGAAGTCGACCGACCCCTTCGCGCGCTCGTAGTGCGAGTCGGCGATGGTGATCGCTTGGATCGCCATGTAGCCGTCGGGCTTCAGCAGCGCGCCGCACTTCTCGTAGAACTCGCCGAAGTACTGGTGCCCCACCGCCTCGATCATCTCGACCGAGACGAGACGGTCGTAGGTGCCCGTCAGATTGCGGTAGTCCTCGAACAGGAGCGTGATGCGGTCCTCGAGACCGGCCTTCTCGATGCGCTCCTTGGCCAGGTCGTACTGCTGTTGCGAGATGGTGGTCGTCGTGACGCGGCAGCCGTACTCGCGCGCGGCGTGGATCGCGAGCGCGCCCCAACCGGTCCCGATCTCGAGCAGGTGGTGGTGCGGCTGCAGGTCGAGCTTCTTGCAGAGACGGTCGATCTTGGCGAGCGACGCCTCCTCCAGCGTCGTGTCCTCGCCGTCGAAGATGCCGCACGAGTAGGTCATCGTCCGGTCGAGGAAGAGGGCGAAGAACTCGTTCGACAGGTCGTAGTGCGCGGCGATGTTCGCGCGCGCCTGGGCGTGCGAGTTGCGGCGCAGGCGGTGGTAGAGCGCGAAGAACGGCTGGGAGAGGCGTGCGAGCCCACCCTCCATCGCGGAGAGCACGTCGTGGTTGCGGACCATCGTGCGCACGACGGCGATCGGGTCGTCCGTGGACCACCATCCCGCCGCGTAGGCCTCGCCGGCGCCGATGCTGCCGCGCAGGGCGATCGAGCTCCAGAAGCGGTCGTCGTGCACCGCGATCCGCACGCGCGGCTCGGTCGCGCCGAACTCGAAGCGCTGGCCGTTCGCGTGCAGCTCCAGGGTGCCGTGCTCGAGCTCGCGCAGTCGCGCCAGCACCGCGCGCGCCATCCACGACAGCGGACGCACCTGCGCCGGAGCGGCCGGTGCGGGAGCGGTCGAGGAGGTGCTGGCCGGCTTCGAGGGAACGGTGGTCGGTGTGGTCTTCATCGCGAATCGGCGGCCGGGCCGCCAGGGGTCGCACGCTTCTTCGGGTGGACGAAGAAGGGAGTGCGCTTGAGATAGAGCCGCAGCGCCTGCCAGTAGATGGCCAGGTGCACGCGCCAGGTGAGCAGCGGGTGACGGACGAGGAAGCCGGCGCACGCGAGGCCCGTGAGTTCGCGCCGCTGGCACGCGAGACTCACGTGGAAGACGACCCGTCCGTCCTCGCGATTGGTCATGCGCACGTCGAGCTCGTCCCCGGGGACCGAGAACGACCACTCGTACGACTGCTCCATCCCGAAGAACGGCGAGACGTGGAAGTCCTTGTCGAACGTCCAGCGCAGGTGCCGCCGCCCGGGGCCGGCCTCGGGGCCCGCGGACGGGGTGTCCGTACCGCGGGCGTCGAGGACGTAGGCGTGGCGTTCGCGCCAGGGAGTGTTCGTGATCTCCGCGACGACGGATTCGAGCTGACCGGCCGGGTCGAAGCAGTAGTAGAACGTCACCGGATTGAAGACGTAGCCCCAGGTCCGCAGCTGGGTGAGCATGCGGACCGCTCCGGTGGGCCTGCGCCCGAGCGCCCGCTCGACGCGGTCCAGGACGGCCTCGCGCAGAGAGACGGCCGGATCGCCGAGGTAGTCGGAGCGCCGGAAGCGGACGACGTTCGGCCCGCGGAGCGACCACAGCCAGCGGCGGGCGAAGACCTCGTCCAACTCGTCGAGGTCCAGGTAGACGAACCCGACGCGGTAGTCGAAGGCGTGCTCGCGCGGCCCGAGGCGACGGTGCGACACGCGACCTTCGAAGAGGCCGCTGGCGAGGGTCGCGGTCAAAGCGCGGCTCCCCGTGCGACGACTGCGTTCGACGGCGCGAGGATGCGCTCGGCCACGCGCAGTCCGCTGCGCACGCCGTCCTCGTGGAACCCGTAGCGCCAGTAGGCGCCGGCGAAGTGCACGCCGCCGACCCCGTCGACCTCGTCGTGCCGCGCCTGCATGGCCACCGCGCGCGTGGTGAAGATCGGGTGGTGGTAGACGATGCTGCGCTCGACGGTGGCCGGGTCGACGTCGGCGTCGCGGTTGAGCGTCACGAAGTGGTCGCGCGACGTCGGCAGCGACTGCAGCTCGTTCATCCAGTACGTCACCGTGGACAGCTCGCTGGCCGGCTCGGTGACGTGGTAGTTCCAGGCCGCCCAGGCCTTCTTGCGGCGCGGCATCAGACTGGCGTCGGTGTGCAGCAGCGCCGTGTTGCGCTGGTAGCCGAACGCACCGACGACCTCGCGTTCGGTGGCGGTGGCGCCATCGCCGAGGATCGCGAGCGCCGTGTCCGAGTGGCAGGCGAGGACGACGCGGTCGAACGCTTCCTGGGAGCCGTCCCGCGTGCGCAGGACCACTCGACCGCTGCGGCGTTCGAGGCCGACGACCGGCGTTTCGAGGCGGATGCGGTCGGCCCAGGGCCGTGTGATCGCGCGCACGTACTCGCGACTGCCGCCCGTGACGGTCAGCCACTGAGGGCGATCGTCGACCTGGAGAAAGCCGTGGTTCTGGAAGAACTGGACCAGGAAGCGCAGCGGGAAGTCAAGCACGCCGTCGGTCTCGGCCGACCAGATCGCCGACGTCATCGGGACGATGTGCTTGTCGACGAACATCGCCGAGTAGCCGCCCGCGTCGAGGAACTCGCCCAGCGTCGCGCCGTTCTCGGCCTGCTCGAGGATCGACGGTGCCTCGCGATAGAAGCGCAGGATGTCGCGCACCATCCGCCAGAAGCGCGGGCGCAGGAAGTTCGTGCGCTGGGCGAAGAGTGCGTCGAACGAGGTGCCGTTGTACTCGAGCCCCGTGCCCTCGCACTTGACCGAGAAACTCATGTCGCTCGCCTGCCAGGCGACGCCGAGCTCGGTCAAGAGCGCGATGAAGTTCGGGTAGGTCTTCTCGTTGAAGACGATGAAACCCGTGTCGATCGGCACCGTGCGCGGCGCCGGCTCACCGCTCGGACCGGGCGCCGTGACGTCGACCGTGTTCGTGTGGCCACCGACGTACGCACCGGCCTCGAAGACCGTGATGTCGTGCGCCGCGTGCAGGTGGTGGGCGGCGACGAGCCCCGAGATCCCGCTGCCGACGATCGCGATCTTCATCGCGCTGCGCGTCCGCGCGTGACGGCGCTCTTGTCGAAGCGAGCCCCCGGAGCGTCGGGATCGCTGATGCGCTCGGTGGCCACGCGCGCGGGGACAGGGCGCAGGTCGGACACGAGCCCGATCCGCTCCAGCAGACACAGCCCGTAGTAGGTGATGTCGATCTCCCACCACCGGAAGCCCTGACGCGCGGACGACTGGTAGTGGTGGTGGTTGTTGTGCCAGCCCTCGCCCAGCGTGATGAGCGACAGCAGGAAGTTGTTGCGCGAGTCGTCGGCGGTCGGGAAGACGCGTTTGCCGATGCGGTGCGCGAGCGAGTTGATCGAGAACGTGCCGTGGTACAGCACGACCGTCGAGATCGAGAAGCCCCACACGCCCATCTGCATCGCGTTGGTACCGAGACTCGGCGCGAAGACCTCGAGCGCCCAGCCGAGGCCCAACATCCCCGCCAACGTGAGCAGCGGCACCAGCACGTCGAAACGGTCCAGGAAGCGCAACTCGGGGAAGCGCGCGAAGTCGCGGATGTTGTCGATCTTCGTGTGGTAGTTCTCGCGGCAGACGATCCAGCCCACGTGACTCCAGTAGAAGCTGTTCTGCACCGGAGAGTGGACGTCGCGCTCCTCGTCGGAGTAGCGGTGATGGTCGCGGTGGTGCGACGCCCACCACAGCGGTCCGCGCTGGACCGCCATTCCGCCGATGCACGCGAAGACGAACTGCACGGGGCGCGACGTCTTGAAGGCGCGGTGCGAGAAGTAGCGGTGGTAGAAGCCGGTGATCGCGAACATCCTCACCAGGTAGAAGCCGACCGCGACGGCGACGGCGACCGGACTCCAGCCGACCCAGATCACCAGCAGGCACGACAGGTGGAGGATCGCGAAGGGCACGACGCGCGACCAGTCGGGCGCGCGTTGATCGACCGTCGGGTCGATCTGGACCGCCCACGAGTCGAACCAGCCCAAGAGGTTGCGCGCGAGGCTGGGCGCGGGCACGGCGGCGCTCGCGGCAGGTGCGCCGGTCGCGTCGTCGAGCGGCTGTTCGCCGAGCTCCCCCACTGTCGTTGCCCTCTTCATTCGTGTGTCCGTTCGCTTCGCCGATCCGCCGCCCGACTCAGAGCTCGCTGGCGCGCAGCCGCTGGTGCTCGACCACCCACTCGCTCCCCCCCTTCCAGGCGAACAGCTCGGCGCAGGCCAGGAAGAATACGCGCCAGCGGTGGAACCACAGCTCGGCCTGGTCGGAACCGTAGGTCTCGCGGAAGATCGCGAGCACGTCGGCCCGCCGGCGCTCGATGTTCCGGAGCCAGTCCTCCGAGGTGCGGGCGTAGTGCTGTCCGGACTCGATCCAGCGCTCCTCGACCTCGAACGGGATCGCGGACTCGCCCTCGCAGAAGTCGATCTGGTCCACGGCCGGCATCTGACCGCCGGTGAAGAAATAGCGACTCATCCAGTCGGACTCGTCGCGTGCTTCGAACGGATAGGCGTAGCGCACGTGCGCGAAGACGTGGAAGAAGAGCTTCGCGTCGTCCTTCAGCCAACCGCGCACGCGCCGCAGGAGCGCCGGCCAGTTGCGCATGTGCTCGAACATCTCGACCGAGACGGCGCGATCGAAGCGCCGGTCGGACTCGAAGACGTTCATGTCACAGGTGACGACTTCGATGTTGGTGATCCCGCGTTCGGCCGCGCGCGCCAGGATGAACTCGCGCTGCGGTGCGGAGTTCGAGACGGCGGTGATGCGGCTGTTCGGGTACTTCTCGCCCATCCACAGCGTCAGCGAGCCCCAGCCGCACCCGAGCTCGATCACGTCCTGGCCGTCGACGAGCTCGGCCCGTTCGCAGGTCAGCGCGAGCATCGCCTCCTCCGCCTCGTCGAGCGTGGTGCGCTCGTCCGCGTAGAAGGCGCTCGAGTACTTGAGCCGCGCGCCGAGGGCGATGCGGAAGAACGCCGGCGGCACCTCGTAGTGCTGTTCGTTGGCCTTCTCGGGCACCGGTGCGACCTCGGCCGCGGCCATGGAGGCGACCCAGCGACGGATCGCGGCGTCGCGGTCGGGCGCGTGCAGGGCCTCCTGCTCGGCCTCGCGCTCGGCGAGCAGCTTGCGAATGCCGCGACGGATCAGCGGCTTGGGGACGAGTCCCTTCTCGACGAGTCGGATGGCGGTCTTCATGGTTCGTTCGAGCGCGCGGCTCAGGAGTTCGCTTCGGCCGACGTGTTCACGGGACCGGGGAAGAAGGCGTTGGTCTCGCGCTGGTAGCGGCGGTAGTCGTCGCCGCGGCTGCGCACCGACTGCGCCTCGGTCGGCGGGATGCCGGTGACCTTGGTCACGAGCACCAACATCGCGAGCGGAGCCACCCACAGCGTCCAACCCCACGGCAGGCCCACGGCCAACAGCGGGTAGACGCACCAGTGCAGCCACTCGAAGAAGTAGTTCGGGTGCCGCGAGTAGCGCCACAGCCCGGCGCGGCAGGTCTTGCCCTTGTTGGACGGGTTCGTGCGCCAGGCCGCGAGTTGGCGGTCGGCGACGGCCTCGCCCGCGATCGACGTGATCCACAGGACGACGGCCAAGACGTCCCAGACCCGCCAGCCCTCGGCGGACTGGGCGGCGAGGTGCAGGAAGGGCAGCGCGAGCAACCAGGCGAGCAGGGCCTGGATCGCGAAGAAGAGGACCATGAAGCGGTCGAAGCGCTCGCCGTAGCTGCGGCGCATCTCGGCGTAGCGACCGTCCTCGGCCTCGCCGCTCACCCGCACGAACAGGTGCCAGGTCAGCCGGGCGGACCACAGGCCCCCGAGCGCGCCGACCAGGATCCGGCGCGGCTCCCAACCGTCGCCGAGGGCGCAGAAGAGGACCGCCATGACGCCGATCGAGCCGGCCCAGGCCACGTCGACGATGCCCGCGTTGCCGGTGCGGCGTTGACGGAGCCACATGACGGCCATCAGGACACAGGTCGCGACGAGCGAAACGAGGGCGAGGGTCCAGTTCACGGGGGGAGTTCGTTCATGGCTCGCCCTCGGATGCATCCGCGTGGTGGGCGCCGGGCGAACCACGAGACATGGAAGATCAGAACGAAGGCCGGGTGGCGGCGACCACCGGATCGCAGTTTTCTGGGGCCCGGCCGCAGGAGGCCTCGGGCGCCCGTCGCCGGAAGGGCCCGAAGCTCGCCGTGCGCCTGGGCCTCACCGTCGTCGGGGCGGCGGCCGTGGGCGCGACCGCGGTCCTGGCCGGCTGTGCGTCGATGCCGAAGAGCGAGATCCGCGCGCAGCTGCTGGCGCTCGAGAAGAACCGCGCGGTGGCCGACATCGGGCTCGAGAGCCTGACGATGCGGGCCGACCTCGACGGCGAGGGCGCGAGGGAGTACGAGCTCGTCTACCTGCACGTCCCGGTCGACCCCGGCTACAGCGGGCCGTCGCGCGCGCCGATCGTCCTGGTCCACGGCACCCCGGACACGCTGTTCGCCTGGTCGCCGCTGATCTTCGGCGAGGACGGCGGACCGGGGCTGGCCGGCCCGCGCGACGTGTACGCGATCGAGGTGATCGGGCACGGGATCGCGCCGGGCTCGGGGCGGGGCACGACCTTCGAACGCTGCGCGCGCTTCGTCAATGCCGCCGTCGACGCCCTCGGGATCGAACCGGCCCACATCGTCGGCAATTCGTACGGCGGCGAGTTCGCGTGGCGCGCGGCCCTGAACGCGCCGGGCGACTTCGCGAGCCTGACCATCATCGACAGCTCGGGCTACGAGCGGCGTCCGGAGGAGTTCCTGCCCGAGGAGGTCGAGATGCGCGAGAACGGCCTGGCGGGGATCGGCTACCTGATCAATTCGCGCGAGCGCATCCGCACCGCGCTCGAGCCGCACTACGACGTCGTGCCCGACGGCCGCGTCGACGAGGTCTTCCTCGTGGCCGAGAACCGCGACAACTGGCTCGCCATGGTGGACCTCGTTCGCGACGAGGAAGGCTGGCGCCAGGACGAGATCGCGAACATCACCACGCCCACGCTCGTGGTCTGGGGCGAGAACGACATCGCCTACGATCTGGACCGCTTCGGGCGGCGCTTCGCGGAGGACCTCCCCTACTCGAAGCTCGTCGTCTTCCCGGACACCGGGCACTATCCGCACGAGAGTCGACGTCGGGAGTTCCTCGCGACCATCGAGGACTACTACCGCCAGATCGAAGGAGTTCGATAGATGAACAGGATCCGCACCGCCACGCTCACCCTGCTCGCCGCCGCCGGCTCGCTGCTCGGGTCGGACGAGAACGAGACCCCCTCCGAACCGTCGCGCCTGGAGCCGCGGACGATGGCGTGGCAGGACCTCGGTCCGGCGACGTTCGATCCTGCCTGGCTCCTGCCCGAGAGCCGGGGCGACGGAGGCAGCGACCTGTTGACGCGCATGCGCACGCTGCTGGCGCTCGAGATCCCGTGGACCGAGGCCGACGGTACGCGCAGCACGTTGCGCTTCGCCGACCTGGTCGTCGCGACGCGCGGCCTCGACGACTCGGAGACGCGGAAGTGGCTGAAGTCGCTCGCGAAGCGCTCGCCCGCGTTCGAGAAGGAGTGGGGCGACGCGGTCGGCCAACTGCTGCGCGACGACTACCTGCGCTCGAGCAAGTGGAAGCCGTCGAACGACTCCGAGACGGACGGGATCTACTTCGGCGACTCCTGGGAACTGCACGAGGACCCCGAGAACACGTGGGGCACGGACGGCGAGCCGCGGATCGAGCAGGCGACGTCCGTCTTCCTGGCCGACATGGACGCGATCAAGGAGGCCGAGAACGACTACCGCGCCTATCCCGACAACGTGGGCGCGGACTACGAAGCGATCGGACCGGTGGCGGACAGTTACTTCATCGGTGTCGACGCGGCCGAGAACCGCTTCGCGTGCCACCGGCTCTACTTCCGCCAGGACCTGCCCTTCCCGTTCTCCGACTACGAGTGCGACCTGCACATCCTGTCGCGCATCAACGCCCTGGGCGAAGTCGTGACGGACATCTATTCGCCGACGGACGACTTCTACTACATGGGCGGGCGCGACACGTTCCTTCCGCTCGAGACCGCGGCCGGCGACTGGGTCGGCTACCTGAACGTGCGCTGGTTCGGATTCGACCTCGACGGCGTGCCGGACGGCGCGAGCGATCGCAAGGAGGCCATGCGCGGCTCGCTGGGCAATCTGCGCCGCAACGCCGAACGCATCTTCGCGGAGTCCGGAGGAGAGCGACGAACCGAGGTGGGCGTCGTTCCGCCGTTCGAGGTCGTCGGCACGCTCCAGGAGTGACGGCGCGCGCGTCGTTCGATCGACGTGCAAGAGCGGGGTGACCGGCACGTGCCGGTCACCCCGCTCTCGTTCGAATGGGCAGCTCGCACGCTCCGGGAGGAGAGCGACGCGCGCCGCCGCCAGCTCACTTGGCGAAGTACTTGGTACCGCGACGCTGACCGGTCTTGCGCAGGCTGCCCGCGTCGAGCATGTGCGCGACGGCCTTCTTGGCGGCCGCGCTCGGGACGCGGGTGCCAGCGACGATGGCGCCGACGGCGGAGCCGGGGTTGGCCTTGACGAAGGTCAGGATCTTGTCCATCGCGGGACCGTTCGGAGCGGCGGCCGGACGACCGCGCTTCTTGCCGGTCTTCTTACCGGCCTTCTTGGCGGTGCGCTTCTTGGTCGAACGCTTCTTCGAGGCACGCTTCTTCGAGGCGCGCTTCTTGGTGGTGCGGGCCGGGGTTCCGCCGAGGCCTGCTCCGGTGATCGCCTCTTGGACCGCGGCGACCGCGGCGGCGTGGATCAGGTCGGTGAGGTCGGCCACGAAGGACTCGACTCGCTCTTGGATCTGCGCGTCGATCTGTTTGGTGTTCATTTCAGGTGTTTGCTTGAGCCTTGGGAATGGCGAGCGACAGAACGGTACACAGGCGCACCACCGAATTCACAGAGTTTCGCGGTTCGAATCCATGGAACTGGATCGCGAGACAGGTATCGGCGCCATCGAATCGCCGATGCAAGGACCGGATCGATGCCGTTCCCAAGTGCGTCGAACGACTGTGATTCGGCCAAAATGGCCGCGGCGTTTCGCTTCGCGAATCGGCTCGAAAAGCGCCTTCTAGGCCCAATGCGGGGGGATGGAACGCGCTCGGCGGCAGCCGCGCGCTCACTCAGCCCTTGATCCGATCGCCCGGGGTCTTCTTGTCCGCATTGGCCTCGATGTAGCTCACGACAGCGGTCGCCACATCGACTCCGGTCGCTTCCTCGATTCCCTCCAATCCCGGCGAAGAATTGACCTCGAGGACCACCGGACCGTGGTTGGAACGCAGGAGATCGACCCCGCAAACCCTCAGTCCCATGGCTTTGGCAGCGCGCGTGGCCGTGCTGCGCTCCTCGGGCGTGATCCGCACCGCCTCGGCCGAACCGCCCCGGTGGAGGTTCGAACGGAACTCGCCCGGCGCCCCCTGGCGACGCATCGCCGCCACCACGCGCCCGTCGACCACGAAAGCGCGGATATCGCTCCCCCCGGCCTCGGCGATGTACTCCTGGACCAGGATGTTGGCGTCGAGCCCGCGGAACGCCTCGATCACCGACTCGGCCGCCTTGCGGTTCTCGCACAGCACGACGCCGATCCCTTGGGTTCCTTCGAGCAGCTTGACGACCAGGGGCGCGCCCCCCACCGCATCGATCACGCCTTTCACGTCCTTGGCCGAGTGCAGGAACCCCGTCACGGGCAACCCGATGCCCCGCCCGGCCAGGATCTGCATGCAGCGCAGCTTGTCCCGTGAACGCGAGATCGCCTGGGACGTGTTGACGGTGAACGTCCCCATCATCTCGAACTGGCGCACCACGGCCGTGCCGTAGAAGGTCCGCGAGGCGCCGATACGAGGCACGATCGCATCCACTTCGAGCGGCTTGCCCTGGTAGATCACCTCGGGCCGGTGCGAAGCGATGTTCATGAAACACCGCAGGTAGTCGACGACGACCGCCTCGTGCCCCCGCGCCTCGATGGCTTCTCGGAGCCGCGACGTCGAATACAGCGTCGACTTGCGAGACAGAATGGCGATCTTCATCGTTGTGCCGGACTGGTGATGCGATCGGTGCCCTTGATGCGACGTCCGTTGAGGTACGAACGCGCAGGATCCACGACGAAACGCTGCCGCAGAGCTTGCCGGCCGAGAAGCATCCGAAATCCCATCGCGTCGCGGCTCGCGAGCGTCAGTTCGACGGGGAAGCGCTGCCCGAAGATCTCCATCTGGGTCACGACGACGGGTCGGAGCTGCCGGCGTCCGGTGGAAGGGCGGACGTGGCGGCGCTCCTTGAGCCGCGCCTCGACCTCGACCTGCGGCGTCTCGCGGCGCTGCTCCGGGTGGATCTGGAAGCGGACCCAGGCTTCGCCGTCGCGTTCGAACTCTTCGACGTCCCAGGCGTGCAGCGAGGACGTCCGCGCACCCGTGTCCACCTTGACCTTGATGGAATTCACTCCGAACTCGGGGAGTGCGACCCACTCGCGCCAGCCAATGACAGCTCGTTCCTTCGGTTTGGGCATGGTGCTCGGCCCGACCGCGAGGCGGTGCGAGTGCGGGAACGGTAGATGGACCGGCGTGGTCGCGCAAGCGAGCGCGTGCATGGCGCGCGCACGTCGCGAGCGGACCGACCGCGTTCAGAGCGAGCGGCGCGCGGCCGCAGCCCCACCGAGCGCCGTCGCGAGCGTGCTCTGGCCGGGAAAGGTCGAGTCCCCCACCAACAGCAGTCCGGGACCGAGGACACGCGGCCCCATGTGCAGGTAGTGCGCGAGCGAGCGGCGCCGCGGCACTCCACCGACGTAACCGTCGGAGCGCCCCGTGAAGCGTGCGAACGTCCGCGGCGAGGCCGGCAGGCGGTGAACGATCCCGGCGTGCCACTGCGGCGCGAGGTGCTCGATGCCGCGCGCCATGCGCTGCTGGATCTCCATCACGTACCGGGCGCGGTCGCTGCTGGCGGCGTCGCCGTCGGGACCGCGCTCGTCGAGCGCCAAGTAGCGGTCGAGCGGGACGTGCGTCGAGACGGTGACCGTGCGTCTGCCGGCCGGTGCGCGCGGGCCGCCGCGGCCGAGCCCGGTCGCCCCGCTCTCGTCGCGACCGCTGATGGACATGAAGAGGTGGTTGCCCTCGACGAACGGCGCGCTCGGATCCTGGACGAGTTCGAGGTGCTGGGGCTTCGCGGGCGCGTCCTCGGGCTCGTCGACGACCAGGTACAGCATGCAGGCACCCCACCCGCCGTCCGCGACCCGCCGTGCGTCGCGCTCGAGGCGAGTTCGCGCGATGCGCCGGTCCACGCCCCCCGCATCGAGCAGCCGTGCCGCGTCCTGCGGCAGGAGATTCAGGACGAGCCGTGGCGCCTCCACCTGCCCGCGCGAGGTCCGCACGCGCCACAGCGACTCGCCGTCGACCCGGACCCGTTCGACCGCGCGGGCCCGCCGGGCGTAGCGCACGCCGCTGCCGTCGGGTCCGGCCGTCGCGATCGCTGCCGCCAGTCCGTGCGCCAACTCGCCGATCCCGCCGCGGACGTGGCCCGTGCCGCGGAACGGGTAGTCGAGCGTGGCGAGAGCGAAGGGCGCCTCGGCCTCGCTCGCGCTGGTCTGGATCGTGATCTGGCACAGCGCGTCGAGGACCACGCGCAGCGGTTCGAAGCTCCAGACCCCGTCGCGACGGGCGATGTCGGCCAGCGTCCGCCCGACCGTGCTCAGAAGGGGCGGATAGCGGTGCAGGCGGCGCGCGTGGTGGGCGAGCGCGCGCGGACCGAACGGCGATGCCAGGTCGGGGTCGTCGAGCAACGGCCAGAGCGCGTCAGCCACGCGCCGCTGGCGTTCGAGGAAGCGCTCGATCGCGTCGACCGGCGCCCCGGGGAGCGCGCACAGCCGCCGCTGCCACTCGGCGCGCTCGCGCGGGACGGCGAGCGTCAGGCCGACGGTGCGCAACTCGATCACGGGGTCGAGCCAATCGATCCCGACCTCGATCCGGTGCCGTGCGATCAGCCGCTCGAACCACTGGCCGGCGCCGAAGCCGCTGAACAACGTGGCGCCGGACTCGAAGCGGTAGCCGTCGCGCGTGAACGTGCTCGCGCACCCGCCCGGGTAGACGAGCGCTTCGAGCACGCACGTGGACAAGCCCCGCTCGGCGAACTCGAGTCCGGCGCCCAGGCCACCGAAACCGGCTCCGACCACGACGGCGTCGAAGCGTTCGGGGGCTGTGGCCTCGCGCGCCACGGCGTCAGGCGGCGTCGGCCATGAACTCGGTCCAGACCATCCAACCGACCAGCCCCGCGCGCAGCGTCCAGGCCCCGGTGCGGATCCAGTTCGTCGCCGTCAGCATGCGCGCCGTGCTGGCCTTGAACTGCGCGCCCAACTTGTTGTGCAGCGGCACGCTCACCATCGCCGTCGTGCCCCAGATCAGCAGGATCAGGAGGAAGGCCGACCACTCCACGGCCATCGACGCACCCGGCGTGACCTGGGACATGAGCCGGATGCCCGTCACCAGTTCGACGACCATGAGCGGCGCCACGACGAAGCCCATGCGACGGGTGTAGCGCTGGTGGTAGGCATGGAACCCGGCCTCGCCGACCTGCTCGAACAGGGGGTAGATCGCGAGCTGGACGGTCCAGACGAGCCCGAAGAGCGCGAACGTCGCCGCCGCGTGGATGAGGAGGAGGTCCTGCACGCGCGGAGTTTCGCACGGATCGAGTGGACCGATGCACACGGGTCCGCTCCCGATGCCGCCGGGGGGTCGGTGTCGGCCGAACCGCGTCTGATAGCCTCGACGCGTGCAGTCCGACTCCATCTGCGACCCGACCCGTGCAGCCAGCGGCCGGAGCGAGCGGCCCGCGAGCCACGCGCGCCCGGTCGCCACGTTCGCCGCCCTCGCACTGTTGGCGCTCGCCGCGAGCTGCGGCGGTGACGGCGGCGGTGACGACGGACGCGCCCCCGGGGATTCGCCGGGCGGCGCCTCGAGTGCGACGCGCCCGAACGTGCTCTTCATCAGCATCGACGACCTGCGCTGCGAGCTTCCGGCCTACGGCTCCGAGCACGTGCTCGCCCCCAACCTGACGGCGTTCGCGGACCGCGCGTTGACGTTCGAGCGGGCCTACTGCCAGTTCGCGAGCTGCTGCCCGTCGCGCACCAGCGTGCTGACCGGCGTGCGCCCGGACACGAGCGGTGTGCACGATCAGGACCAGCACTTCCGCGACACGCTGCCGGACGTCGTGACGCTGCCGCAGCACTTCAAGGAGCACGGCTGGACCACGCGCGCCGTCGGCAAGGTCCACCACGGCAACCTCGTGGACGAGCGGTCGTGGTCGGAGCCGTGGATGCCGATCAAGGACGAGGTCGTCCAGTACGCGGACTCGGCGATCGGCGTGGCGGCCCGCGGGCGGGCGTTCGAGGCGGCCGCCGTCGACGACGGGACGTTCCACGACGGACTCGTGGCCCGCCGCGGCGTCGAGGCCCTGACCGAGTTCGCGGCGCGCTCCGGCGGAGGCTCGAACGGCGGCGAACGCGAGCCCTTCTTCCTCGCGCTCGGCTTCCTGCGACCGCACCTGCCCTTCGTCGCGCCGCAGCGCTACTTCGACGCCTACCCGCTGGAATCGATCGAACTCGCCAGCTACCGCGAGCGCCCTGCCGGTGCGCCGAGCAACGCGATCCTCGACGGTGCCGAACTGCGGATGTTCGAGGGCGTGCCCGACGGGCCGCTGCCGGACGAACTGGCGCGCGAGCTGCGCCGCGCCTACTGGGCGGCCACGTCGTACGTGGACGCACAGGTCGGCCTCGTGCTCGACGCGCTCGATCGACTGGGGTTGGCCGACGACACCGTGGTCGTGATCTGGAGCGACCACGGCTACAAGCTCGGCGAGTTCGGCGCCTGGTGCAAGAAGACGACGGTCGAGCTCGACACGCGCGTACCCCTGTTGCTGCGAGCTCCGGGAGTCACGCGCGCCGGTTCCCGCACGGCCGGGCTGGTCGAACTGGTCGATCTGTACCCGACGCTCGCCGAGGTCTGTGGGCTCCCGCTGCCCGCGCACCTCGAAGGCACGAGCTTCGCGCCGCTGCTCGTCGATCCCGAGCGCGCCTGGAAGAGCGCCGTGTTCAGTCAGCAGACGCGCGGGGCGGTTCCCGATCGCATGCGCGTCGGTCTGTCGATGCGGACCGAGCGCTACCGACTGACGCGCTGGGTGCGCATGGCGGATCGGGACGAAGTGCTCGACGTGGAGCTGTACGACCACACGAACGACCCGCTCGAACTGGTCGACGTGTCGGACGCGACCGGACGCGAGGGCGAGCTGGCGGCGCTGACGGAACAGCTGCTCGCGGGTTGGTCGGCCGTGCGCGACGACGTCCGGAGCGCGACGGAAGGGCGCTGATCCTGGGCGCGGGCGAGAGCTAAGCCCTGGGTACGAATCGAGTCGCGCGGCTCGGGTGGACTGCGACGCGCGAGAGCGACGCGCGCGGCCCGGAGTGCGGGCCGGAGTGCGGGCCGGAGTGCGGACCGGGCGCTGCGACCAGGTAGCCTGCGTCCCATGCATCGAAGACTCTCGCGCTCCTTCGCCGCTGACTGCGCCCCGCGTGCCGTCCAACGCGACTCGTACGCTCGGCCCGTGGCGCGGCTGGCCGCGCTCTGTGTCCTCGCGACCCTCGTGGCGTGCGATCACTCCCGTCCCGGACAGGAACCTGCGGCGCCCGACACCGTGATCGAACGCGTCGAGCACGACGGTCAACTGCTCGCGGTGCACGTTCGCGAAGCCTCCGAGTCGCGCGCGTGCATCGTGCTGGTGCACGGCATGACGTGGAGCGCGGTGCCGGACTTCGACCTCGCGGTGGAGGGCGAGGAACTCTCGTTCATGGAGGGGCTCGTCGCGCGCGGAGTGAACTGCTACGCGCTCGATCTGCGCGGATATGGCGCCACCGCACGCGACGCCGACGGCTTCAAC
Source organism: Rohdeia mirabilis (assembly GCA_007750655.1). Classification (GTDB taxonomy): domain Bacteria; phylum Planctomycetota; class UBA1135; order UBA1135; genus Rohdeia; species Rohdeia mirabilis. The sequence continues at coordinate 508,628 of CP036290.1, read as the reverse complement.
GATCCCGACGAGGCGTCGGCCGACCTGCTCGCCGTGGTTGACTGGGTGACCGAGCGCGAAGGATGCCGGCCGACCGTGATGGGCTGGTCCCTGGGCAGCTGGGTCGCCCAACTCGCGGCCCAACGCGCGCCCGAACCAATGGCGGGGCTGGTGCTGTACGGCTGGCCGGGCGACGAGCGCGATTTCGAGGCCTTCCCCACCGCCGACGACCCCCAGCGCATCCCCACCACGGCCGAGGACGCGCGCTCGGACTTCATCACTCCGGACGCCATCTCCGAGCGCGCGATCGCGGGCTTCGTGCGCGCCGCCCTGGCCACCGATCCGGTGCGCATGGACTGGTCCGACTGGTCCACTTTCGAGGAGCTCGACGCCGCACGCGTCACCGTCCCCACCCTCGTACTGCGCGGCGCTCTCGATCCGATCGCCGAGTCGCGCCCCGCCGTCGAGCTCTTCATCGGCCTCGAGCAGGACCAACTGACGGAGGTCGTCGTCCCGGGCTGCGACCACGCGGCCCATCTCGAGCGCGGGCGGTCGGAGTGCCTCGACGCCGTCGCCGCCCACGCCATCACATGGAGCCGCCCGGCGAAACCACAGGCGCGCCCGGGCCGAAGGATCGTGCGATGACGGCCACCCTCCACCATCTCGACGACGCGGTTCGCGGTGAACCCGTCGCGGGCCGCAACCTGAGCGGGAGCACGTTCGGCGAAGAAGTCGGCGAGCGGCCGACGGCGGTCGTGTTCCTGCGGCACTACGGCTGAACCTTCTGCCGCCAGGCCGTCGACGAACTCAGCCAGCTGGCGACCCCGGACGAGGTGCTCCTCGTCGCGCAGGGCACGGTGCAGCAGGCGGACGAGTTCTTCGAGGGCCGCTGGCCGGAGGCGCGGGTCGTCTCCGACACCGAACGCAGGCTCTATCCGGCCTTCGGGCTGCGACGGGCGAGCCTCGGTCAGATGTTCTCGCTGAAGGTCGTGAAGGCCTTCTGGAAGCACCGGATGTACGGCGTCGGCCGGCCGGTCGGCGACACGTTCCTCCTGTCCGGTGCGTTCGTCGTCGCGGGCGCCGACGTCTCGTTCGCCCACCGCGGGGAAACGCCGGCCGACCATCCGAAGTGGAGCGACCTGCTCGAACGGGTGCGACAGGCTCGCGGGGCGCCCACACCTACCTAGTGGTGTGATTCGCTCTCTTGGGGCATTTCCATCGTCCCGTACGGGCGCGCTGCTGCGTTGCGCCTCCTCCGAGACTCACAGCGAAGTCGAGTCGTCGGCGCGCCTTGCATCGCATCCCGTACGGAACGCCGAAATGCCTCAACAGAGCGAATCACACCACTAGGTTCCGACCGCGCAGAGACCGCATCGAACCGGCGGGTGGACGCAGCACCACGCGCGCGACGACGCGATCGCCGCTGGGCGACGGTTGGCTGTGCACAACCCGAGAGTAGGTCGGCGAGACGCGAGCATCGCCATCGCCGGTTGCGTCACCCCCGAACGGCGATCTGGATGCGCAGCTGACCGGAGAGGTTCTCGCCCAGGTCGTCCGGCAGGAGCGCGAACGGGTCGATGCCAGCGCCGCCGACGAGGCCGACCCAGTCGTTGGGGACGCGCACGCGCACGCCATCGATGTACGCCCACTTCCAGGTGGGATCTACTTCCTCACCACGCAGGACGCGCAGCTTCAGGTCGTACTTCGAGTTCCAGTCGTCGATGAGCTCGTCCTGGAGCGCCGCGATCGCCTGCATGTCGAGCACCGTGTCGTCGCCCTCGTCGATCACGGTCACCTCACCGGTCCACGGCGGCCCCGAGGGAGACTTCCCGACGCCCGCGTAGAGGAGCGCTCGAAGCTCCGCATCGATGCGCGCCCGCTCGGCGGCAGGGAGTGCGCGATAGACGCCAGCGGCCGAGTGATCGAAGACGGCGGCGAGGGACGCCGTGTACGGGAGCGTGGTCATGTTCGTTCGCAGCGAGGACGAGCTCGACGGACCAGGGCGTTCACACCGGTCGGTCGCGACGAGCGGGAGGTGGTGGCAGGGAAGCGCGGCGACAGGGCCGCGTGGAAGAGTGTTCGGCGAGACCTCAGGAGCGCTTGCTCGACATTGCGACGCCGCTGACCACTGGAAGGCATGCGTTCACCGACACGCTGCGGAGCAACCCGAGGACTCACTTCGTCCAGCACCTAGAGGTCGCGTACGCCGCGGACGCCCGTCGTCACGTAGCCGCGGCCGCGGTCTCCGACACCGACCAGGTGCGGCTCCTCGAACGTGAGACTGGAGACGCCTCCGAACCACGAGACACCGTAGGAGACCGGTTCCCCGAGCCCGACGACATCGCCGTCGACGTTGCGATACTCGACCGGGGTCGAGGTCCAGATCGAGACGTTGCCGAGTGGATAGCGCAGGCCGAGTGGCCCCAGGGGTCGTCCTTCGCCGACGGCGCCTCCGAATCGGTAGTACTCCCGGAGGCCCCGTAGGACTCCCTCGACTTCGATCGATCCCAGCCTCAAAGGTGTCGCATCCGGGTCGACGATGCCACCGACGAGCCAGTCCTCGCCACCGCGCACGAGGGCGACGGCCTCGGCCATGGTCGGCAGTCGTAGGCCGAAGTAGCTCAAGCAGTTCTGTGCACGATCGAAGTCGAGGTAGGTCGCGGGGAGGTCGAAGAAGCGATCCTCGTCGAAGTCCTCCGCGCCTTCGAACTTCGCGAGCAACCACGCGCGAAACTCGGCCGCAGCGGCAGCACCTTCGATCGCACCGATGGCCTCCAGGGCCTGAGCAAACGTGAGGAGGTCCGGGGCGACGCGGAAGGACGCGGTCTCGACCACCTCGGCGCTGTCCTGCGGCGGCTCGGCGTTCGGAGAGAAGTACGTCCTCCACGACCTCACGGTCTGGGACGGCACGATGACGAGCTCGTCGTCGGGTAGACGCGCGTCGTCCAGGAACGAGATGACCTGGAGGTCCCCTCCGGTCTCCGAGTACGCCTTGTGGTCCCACTCGACCTCCCCGTCGCTCGCGAGTACGCGGTGGATCCCGGTCGGAAGTTCGATCGACGCCTCGCCCACGAACTCGAAGGACTGGAGCGTCTCGGCCCTTCTGCCTTCGAACGGGATCTGCAAGACATCGACCTGTGTCGACACACCCTCGTCGCCGAGAAATCGGACGGTGAAGGTCGCGGACGGCTTCGGATCCGGCCAGAGCGCGAACGCCAACAGCGTCACCAGCGCAGCCGTCACCAGCGCGACCTGGATCCCGCGCCGACTGCGATGAACCCTGCGCTGCGCGCGCTGCGCCACCGAGCGGGGCGCGGCGTGGATCGATTCACCCGCGACGAAGCGCGCGAGTTCGGCCGCCAGCACGGCTGCGGAGGCGAGACGGTCGTCGGGCTCGCGCTCGAGCGCACGCGCGCACAGCACCTCGAGGTCGCGCGGCGCGTCGGCCGCCACCTTGCGTAGGGGCCGCGGCTCGTCGTGGGTGATGCGGTACAGGACCTCGTAGCTGGACGCGCCGAGGAACGGCGTGCGCTTCGCGAGCAGCTCGTAGAGCACGGCGCCGAGCGAGTAGACGTCCGTGCGCCGGTCCACGCTCCGCCGGGTCGCGTCGGCCTGCTCGGGGCTCATGTAGTGCGGCGTGCCGTTGACGTCGCCCGTGAGCGTGACGCCGCGCAGGTCGAGCAACTTGGCCAACCCGAAGTCGATCAGCCGCGGGCGGCCGTCGCGCTCGATCAAGATGTTGTGCGGCTTGACGTCGCGGTGGATGACGCCGGCTTCGTGGGCGAAGTGCAGGGCCTCGGCCATCTGACGCACGAGGTCGGCGCAGACCTTCGGGTCCATGAGGTCCGGGTCGCCTTCGACGGGTTCGCCGCGGAACGCTCGGTCCATCGCGTCGCGCAGGCTCGTGCCCTCGACGAGCTCCATCGCGTAGTAGAACGTGCCGTCGATCTCGCCGAACGCGAGCACCGTCGCGATCCCCGGATGGCGCAGCTTCGAGGCCGCAATGGCCTCGCGTCGGAAGCGCTCGGAGACCGCGTCGTTCCCGCGCAGCACGAGCGGCAGGACCTTGAGCGCGACCTCGCGCCCGAGCGAGCGCTGTTTCGCGCGGTAGACCACGCCCATGCCGCCGCGCCCGATCTCTTCGACGACCTCGAAGTCGTCGATGACGCGCCCGGCGAGGTCCGCCGCCACCAACGGCGGCGGCTCGAGGAACTGCGAGTCGCCATCGCGCACCTCGAGCAAGCGCTCGACCTCGGCGCGCAGCTCCTCGTCGCCGGCACAGGCCTCGCGCACGTACGCCGCCCGGTCGCCAGCGTCGTCGATGTCGCAGGCGGCGTAGAAGACCTCTTCCACGCGCTCCCAGCTGGGCTCGTTCGGTGTGTGGTCGGGCATGGCCAGGTCGAGGAAGTGGGACGATGGAGGTGGGAGGCGGGTCCGAACGTTCGAGTGCGTTGGTCGGTGGAGCGTGGTCAGGAGGCGGTGGTCAACTGCGCAGGCGCGACGCCAACCACGACTTCACCAGTTGCCACTTGCGATCGAAGGACCGCTCGCTGAGTCCGAGCAGAGCGGCGGTGTCCTTGGAGCTCAGGCCGGCGAAGAAGCGCAGATCCACGGCGCGCGCGCCCACTTCGTCCCGGCGAGCGAGGTCCTCGAGAGCCACGTCCAGGTCGACCAGGTTGCCCGAGCGCGCTTCGAACGTCGCGACGACGGCGTCGAGAGGCTCGCGTTCGGCCTCTCCGCCGCGCTTGATCCTCCGACGCGAACGAACGTGGTCGACGAGCACCTGGCGCATGGAGCGCGACGCCACGGCGAGGAAGTGCGCTCGGTCCTCGAAGCGGACGCGGTCGGCGCGGAGCAGCTTGAGATAGGCCTCGTTCACCAACTCCGTGGCCTGGATCTCGCCCGCGGCCCCCATCCGCCGGACCTGGTCGGCCGCGCGGGCACGGAGATCGGCGTAGAGCACCTCGAACAGCCGCGACCGCGCGGCGTCGTCGCCGTCGCGCGCGCGCTGGAGGATCGGCGTGAAGGTCTCGCCGTCGGAGGGGGTGCGTTCGGGGGGATCGGTCACGCCGGCGGTCGGGGATGGGATGGACGGGCTACCGGAGCACGTCGGGACCGAGCCTAGGACCGCGGAGCGACTCGCGGGGAGTCAGAGGCGCGGACGCGACGGCACGGGCCCGACCGAACGGCGGACGGGTCGAGAAATGGGGGAACCCGGCATCCCCGAGGCCGGAGCGAGTCCCGACCCCGGACATGCCGGGAAGGCCGTGCGACGTCGGGCTCGATCGGACCGGTCGGCGGCGAGGTCGGTCCGAAACACCCGCGGCGAGAACGACGAGGACAAGGCGAGAGCTGGTCCCATCCCCGTGCGCGGAGACCGCACACGAAGCCAGCAGCCGGGGTCGATCGTCCACCGCGGATCTACGAGCCGAGCCCGACGAGGCACCGGCACCCCTCAACACGACGAAGCCGACGAGCGGGCGCCACATTTCGTCGGGGAATCCCGCCGGTGCGGGGGCGAAATAGCACAACCACGCCCTCCATATGACATTACGTTCACTCGTCGCCCGGGCGATCCCGGTCCACCCGGGTTCCGCCCCGCTCGAGCGGGAGCGCCCTACCCTGGGCACACCGTTGGCATCCACGTCGGCCCCTTCCCCCTCCTTCGATGCTCGCCTCCGCCCTGCACACCCTCGCGGCCGCCGCGCTCCTCCTCGCCCTGTCGCCGACCGTCCAGGCCCAGAACCTGTGGGTTGTGGACGCCGCCGGTGGGCCGGGCTCGGACTTCACGAACTTCCCTCTCGCGCTGCAGTCGGCGACCGACGGCGACACCCTGCTCGTGCGCAGCGGCGACTACCTCGGCCCGATCGTCCTCGACGACCTCGATCTCACCATCGTCGCGGACAGCGGAGCCGTCGTGGAGGTCGAGCGCGTGGAGATCGTGAACCTCGCCGCGACCAAGTCCGTGACCCTGCGCGGACTGATCACCGAACCCCAGCTCTTCGGTCAACAGTCGAACCTCGTCGTCGACGACTGCGAGGGGCGGATCTGCATCGAGGACTGTCGGTTCGAGGGCGCGTCGTTGATCGTGGGCGGGGTCGTACGCATCGACGACACGCGCGCGGTCACGTTCACCCGCTGCACCCTTTCGCCACCCTCCAGCGGCGGCGGAGCGGCGACGCTGTCGATCCGGCGCTCGGCCGTCGCCCTGTTCGAGTGCTCGGTCGTCGGAGCCGACGCGAGTCCCTCGGTGATCGGACCCGGCGTCGCCAGTGCGGCCGTGCTCGTGGACGATGCGCGCGTGACCATCGCCGCCTGCGAACTCGCGGGCGGAGACGGCGGTCCTGGCTTCATCGGCGCGAATCCGTGCCAGAACGGAGGCGACGGTCGACCGGCGCTCGAGGCGATCGGGACCGGACTCGCCCGCGTCGAGATCATCGACTCCACGGCCACCGGAGGAGTCGGTGGACCTGCGAGCTCGGGCGGCTGCAGTGCGGGCGCCGATGCACCGCCGTTCGTCGTGGTCGCGGGCCAGGTGTCCGCGCTGCCGGGGGTCGCGCCGCGCTTCGCCATGGACTCGCCGCTGCGCTCCGGCGAGCTGCTCGAGTTCGAGCTGTCCGGGCTGCCCGGATCGACCACGTGGATGCTGCTGGGCTTCTCGCCCGGGCTGCTGAAGCCCTACGCCCCGCTGCTGACGGGCGTCGCGGTCGTCGGTGCGCCGGAACTGCTCCTGACCTACTTCCCGATCCCGCCCGACGGCACGCTCGGCGACGAGGACCTGCCGGGCACTCTGATCCTGCCGCCGGGCTTCACGCACCTCGAGCTGTACTTCCAGCCCGTGGCCTTCGAGCCGACGTTCGAGCTGATCGCCGCGTCGCCGACGGCGCTGCTGTTGCTCGATCCGTCGTTCTGAACGGACGCGCGACGAACCTCCGCAGGCACGCACCACCCGTCACCCGCCCCAGCCCGAACACCCACATGCGCTCACTCACGTCCATCGCGTTCGCCCTCGTCGCTCCGCTCGCCACCGCAGGCGAGGCTGCGGCCCAGACGGTCTGGGTGGTCGACGCGTTCGGCGGTGCGGGAAGCCACTTCACCACCATCTCGGACGGCGTCGCGGGAGCCGCGGACGGCGACACGTTGCTCGTGCGCGACGGCCACTACTTCGAGAACGTCGTCCTGGACGATCGCGACCTGTCGATCGTCGCCGACACGACCTCATGGGTCGTCGTGTACGGGTTCGAGGTACGCAACCTCTCCGCCGGGCGTGCGGTCCTGATCAACGGCATCGAGACGGCCCCGCGCACCATCGAGTCCGGGTACTCGTTGCGCATCGTGGACTGCGCGGGCCCGGTACTGATCGAGGAGTGCGTGCTCGGGTCCGGCGAACAGACGAACCCCACGTCGGGCAGCGGCGGGAAGTTCGTCGAGCGTTCGACCGACGTCACGTTCGCGCGCTGCATCCTCGAACCCGAGGTCTTCCTCGTCGTTCCGACCTTGGTGCTGCGGGAGTCGCGCGTCGCGCTGTTCGAGTGCTGGGCGACCGGGCGCGAAGGCTCTCCGCCCGCGCTCTTCGGCGCACCGCAGAGCGGAACCCCGGCCGTCGAGCTCATCGAGTCGATCGCGACCCTTTCCGCCTGCCGCTTGACCGGTGGGGCCGGTTCGTACGGACTCGGGCCGTTCGGAACGTGCAGCGACGGCGGCGACGGCGCACCCGCTCTGCGCCTGGGAGGCGTCACTCCGTCGACCGCGACGACGATCGACTGCGAGTTCGTCCCCGGCGCGGGCGGTCAGGTGGACCCGACCTGTCCGACGAACGTGCCGGGTGTCGACGGCTCGCAGGTCGAGATCCTGAACGGCACGCACACGCCGACCGGAACGCTGGCGCCGCTCTACCGACTCGTCACGCCACTGCGCTCGGGCGAGCTGCTCAACTTCGATCTGTCGGGCGTTCCGGGCTCGCAGACGTGGCTGCTGATCGGGTTCGGACCGGGACCGATCGCGGGGCACCCGATCCTCACGGGCGTCGTGACCGTCGGAGCACCGCAGCTGATGATCCCGTTCTTCCCCGTGCCCCCGGACGGCAACCTGACCTACGAGGACCTGCCGGGGACGATCCTGTTGCCGCCGGGCTTCTCGCACCTCGAGCTGCACTTCCAGCACCTCATGTACGAGCCGGTCCAAGGACTCGTCGTGGGCACGCCGGCGTCGTTGCTCGTGCTCGATCCCGCGTTCTGAGCGGGCCACCGAACGCCGCGCTCGACCGCGGCGGCCCGCCCGCCCCTCGATCCTCCGTGCGCAACCACGCCGCCACCCTGTTCGCGTCCGTCCACGTCCTCGCCGTCCTCGCGGTCGCACCCGCCCACGCGCAGTCGGTCCACGTGGTGGACGTCGCGGCCGGCGCGGGGTCGGACTTCACGTCGATCGGCACGGCGCTCCAGGCTGCGGCCGACGGCGACGCGATCGTGGTGCGCAGCGGCAGCTACGCGGAGTTCGTCGTTCTCGGTGCGCGAACGGTGACGCTGACGGCCGACGCGGACGCGCACGTCACCGTGAAAGGACTGGTGGTCGCCGATCTGGCCGCCTCGCGCTCGGTCACGGTGCGCGGGCTCGCGTCGCTCCCGTCCGTGTTCGGACCGAGCGACACGCTGTTGATCGAGGACTGCGCCGGCCGCGTCTGGATCGAGGACTGCGTGATCGGCGGCGGGAGCGGCATCGCCACCGGTCGCGCCCGCGTCCTCGACAGCACGGCCGTGGCCCTGAGTGGCTGCACCTTCACGCCGGGCCCCCTGAGCTTCGCCTTCCCCGTCGACGTCTCGCTCGACCTCGTGAACAGCGACACGGCGCTGTTCGACTGCCAGGTCGGCGGCATCGAGGGTCTGAGCAGCATCTTCGGCAACACCCCGGCGCGTCCCGCGGTGCGCGTGGCGGACGATCGGGCCGTCTTCACCGGCTGTGCGATCGACGGTGGCCCCGGCGCCTTCGGTGCCAACGATCCGTCGGGCTGTCAGAACGGTGGAGCGGGCGGCGCGGGCATCGTCGTGACCGGCGGTCCGTCGACACGCGTGTTCCTGTTCGACTCGAGCGTCGAAGGCGGAGCGGGTGGCTCGGCCTTCCCGGGCTGCTCGAGCGGCGCCGACGGCGTGGCGGTCCAACAGGCGCCCGGAACGTCGGTCTTCGTCCCTCCCGGCCAGGCGCCGCGGCTGCACGTCGAGTCGCCGCTGCGGTCGGGCGACTTGTTCGCGTTCGAGCTGACCGGAACCCCGGGCGCCGCGACGTACCTCGACCTCGGCTTCGCCCCGGGTGCTCCGCAGCTCGCGCGGAGCGTGTTCACGGGCGCCGTCGTGGTCGGCGGCCCGACGCTGCTCGTGCCCTTCGTCCCGCTGCCCGCGTCGGGCCTGTTGGACGAGAGCGTCGTGCAGGGAACGCTGCTGCTCCCGCCCGGCCTCGGGCACCTGCCGCTGTTCGTCCAACCCGTCCTCGTCGACCCGGTTCTCGGGCTCGCGGTCGGAACGCCGTCGGCGCTGCTGCTGGTGGACGCGAGTCTGTGACGCACGTGGCGGGGCGCTAGAGTGCCCGGGTGAGCACCCTTTCCACGAACGCCGTCCGATCCTCGGTCCTCCTCCTCGCCGCCCTGCCTCTCGTCGGCTGTGCCCTCCAGGTCGACGCCCAGGAACTGATCGCGCGCGAGCGGCACCTCGCCGAACTCGAGCGCACCGGCAACGGCGCTGGCATCGAAGCCCTGTTGGCCGAGGAGTTCCGCGTCAGCTACGTGGAGCCCGGTACCGCGCCGGCCACGGTGGAGCGCGACGAGTGGCTCGATCGGTTGACCAGCGGCGACGGCGCCGACGCGGACGAATTGCTCGTCCTGCGGCCGGTGGCCGAGAGCATCGGCGAGGGCCTGGTGGCCGTGGCGTTCGACCTCGACCGGAACGTGGTCGAGGCGGACGGTCGGATGCGCCGCGAGCGCCGCTCGATCACCGACATCTGGGCGAAGCGCAGCGGGAGTTGGCTGCTCGTGACGCGCATCTTCGCGGTCCCGCCTTCCATGTCCGGCGACTGAGCCGGTCGGCCGCCTGTGACGGGCCTTGCGTCGGGCGCGGCGCGCGCCATACTCCCGCGCCTCCGACCCGACCACCATGTCACCACCTCGCCTCAGCGGCCTGTGCCGCGTCCTGTACTGCTTCGACGTCGCGCGCACCATCGATCTGGTCCGCGCCGAATCCGTCCTCGGCACCGCGCGCCGGACGAACTTCCACCACAAGGGCGGCTTCCCGGCCGAAGCTGGCGTGGCGGCGCCGGTGCGCTTCTCGTGGAAGGCGCCGAGCAGCGCGGCGAGCGAACTCCAGACCGCCGAGGACGTCGAGATCGCCCTCTACGACTTCGGCGCGGTCGCGATCACGTGGACGCTCGCGATCGACCACGCTCTGGACGACCTGGTCGAGCTGTCGGGGGCGCTGTACGCGAACACGGAACTGACCGAGCGCTCGCGGGTCGTCGCGCTCGACGTCGTGCGAGAACTGCACGAAGCCTGCGACCAGCCGGGCCTGCACCGCCTGGTCGAGGACTACGTGGTCTTCGAGTTGGAACCTCCGGTCTCCGACGTCGAGGCCTGGTCGCTCGAGCACCGCGGAACGTTGGCCCAGGTCCTGCGTGCGGAGGCGGAGCGACTCTCCGAGCAAGAGGTGCGCGACGCGCTCGACACGCCGATCTCGTACGGCGTCCGCGACCTGGCGCTGGTGGACTGGTTGGGAGCGATCCTGGTCGGGCACGAGACCGACGACGAACGTCTGCTGCTCGAGCTCGCCACGGTGGAGTTGCTCGAACTGCGCCTGCTGGACGACCGCCTCGACGAGGAGACGGAAGCGGCCTACCGCCTGCTGACGGCGCCGCGCACGACGCTCGGAGCCTGGACGTCGTTGCGGCGCGAACTGGAACGCATCGGGCGCACCGAGGCCGACGACGCGCTGCTGCACCAGGGCATCGACAACGCGCTGAAGCTCTTCGGCGACGACTACCTCGCGCGGCTCTACCGGGCGGCGTCGCGACGCTTCCACTTCGACGACTGGGACTCGGCCATCGCGCGCAAACTCGGCACGCTGCACAGCATCTACGGCAGTCTCGCGGACCAGGCCGCGCACCGACGCTCCGAGATCCTCGAGTGGATCATCATCGTGCTGATCGCGGTGGACATCGTGATCTACTTCGTCTGACACGCACGCCCGCTTCACGCGGAACGAGCGGTACCTACACGCCGTCGTGGCAATGCCGTCGAGAGGCGCGGGGACGGTCGCACGGGAACGATCGCACAGTAGCGGTCGCACTGGAACGGTGGCACGGGCGTCGTCGTCGCGCTCGTGACGGCGCGTCGCAACCACGCTAGGGCTCGGGTCCGACAACCGCTCGATGTCCCGAGCGGAGTCTCACTCGCAACGCCCCACGAATGAGGTCCCGATGACTCGCAACTTGCTCACTCGCCTCGGTACCGGCGCCGCACTCACGACGGCCGCCACGCTCGCGCTGTTCACGTTCGACGCGTCCCCACTCGACGCCGCACCTGCACCGCCGATGCAGGTTCTCGGCGCGACCTTCGGCCTGTGGGACCTGCCACAGGATGTGGGCTCGCTCGGCGTCGCGAGCGGAACAATCGCGGACGCGTCGGGCGCCACGGTCTTCGAGCTGAAGGTGTCGCTCGAGGAGATCCAGAGCCCCGCACTCGCACTGCGGTTCGGCACCATCGACGGCCTGCTCGACGACGGCAGCGGGCTGGCTTGGCCGCGCTACGAAGTCTCGGGTGACTGGACCGCGTCGAGCCTGATCGGAAGAGGCTCGTTCAAGGGCACGATCTCGCGCCAGGTCTCGCCGCACGGCCCCACCATCCCGATCGGCACCATCGGCGGACGCTTCCGCGACTTCCCGCTCTTCCCGAACCAGGACGGCGCTTTCGCGGGTCGTTGGCAGGCGACACTCTGAGCGGTACGACCCGAAGTGCTGCGGCGCCACACACGCCGGTAGGCGTCAAGGACGAACGACGCCGACGAGGTCCTGACCACGTCGGCGTCGTTCCCAGTTGTCGGCGAAGCGTTCGGCGAACAGGATCGGCCACCCGTCGGCCTGGTCCGCGCAGTGCGGCGTCAGCAGCAGGTTCTCGAGCGACCACAGCGCGTGGTCGGACGGGAGCGGCTCCGTCTCGAACACGTCGAGCCACGCACCGGCGATCCGGCGCTCGGACGGTGCGCGTTCGAGTTCGGCCACCAGGGCGTCGGGGTCGACGACCGCACCGCGCGCCGCGTTGAGCACCAGCGCTCCGACCGGCAGAGCGGCGAGCGCGCGCGCATCGATCAAGTGCCGCGTCGCGTCGCCGAGCGGAACGTGCAAGGACAGCACGTCGGCGCGCGGCAGCAGGTCGTACAGAGCGTCCGGACCGTGGACCTCGTCGAGCGCGGGATGGGGCGCTCGGCTCGTGCGAACGCCGATCACGTGCATCCCCAGGCTGCGGGCGCGAGCCGCGAACTCCCCGCCCGTGTGCCCGACGCCGACCACGAGCAGCGTGCGCCCGGCGAGCGGACGGAACGTCGTCGGACTCCAGCGGCGTTCAGCCTGCGCGCGCAAGAGACCGGGCAGACCGGTGGCCAGCGACAACAGCGCCGCGAGCGCGCGCTCGGCCAGGAAGGGCGCGAGCACACCGGCGCAAGTCGTGACGGTCACGCGCGCCGGATCCCAGGTGCCCAGGTGGTCGCGGCCCGATCCGCCGACCTGGAACCAGCGCACGTCCGGGGCGGCCAGCGCCGGTCGGTGCGCGGGCCCGGGAAAGCCGTTGTGCTTGATCGAGAAGACCACCTCGGGCCGATGGGTCGCGAGCGTCGGCTCGACCTCGTCGGGGGTGGCCGCGGCGCGCCAATCGGCGTCCGGACAGCGCTCCACCAGCAGCGGCAAGAGCTCGTCGGGGTCCGAGTGCAGGAGCAGCGCGCGCGTCGCCATCGCCCGAGACTACGGAGCGGACGACCGACACGCCACTGCGCCCGAACCCACGCGGCGGACGACCGACTCGCCACTGCGCCCGACCCCACGCGGCGGACGACCGACACGCCGCAGCGACGATCGCGCGGCCGGCTCCAGTCTCCTACCAGTCGACGAGAATCATCTCGGAGCAGAAGCCCGGCCCCATCGCGACCAACATCCCGACGTCACCGGGCTCGGGGCGGCGGCCGTCGAAGACCTCGCGCAGCACCATCAGGACGCTCGTGCTCGACAGGTTGCCCTGTTCGGCGAGCACCTTCCACGAGAGCGCCACGTCGTCGTCCGTGAGCTCGAGCGAGTCGCGCATCGCCTCGAGCACCTTCGGACCGCCCGGGTGGCAGACCCAACTCGCCACGTCGCGCGGCGTGAGGTCGTGCTCGGCCAGGAAGGCGGTCACGTCCGGGCCGAGGTTCTCGCGCGCCACCCGCGGAACGCCTTCGGACAGCACGATGCGGAACCCGTTCTCGGAGATGTCCCAGCCCATGATGTCCTCGGTGTCCGGGTAGAACACCGAGCGCGTCGTGCGGACCGCGGGCGCCTCGAGACCCATCGCGCGCGCGCGCTCCTCGCCCACCAGCACCACCGCCGCGGCTCCGTCGCCGAACAGGCCGGTCGAGATCATGGCGGCCGTCGAGAGGTCGCCGCGCTGGAGGTTCAGCGAACAGAGCTCGACCGAGAGCAGCACGGCCACTTCGTTCGGGTGGCCCTTCAGGTAGTCGACGGCGCGCGAGATTCCGGCCACGCCGGCGACGCATCCGAGGCCGAAGATCGGCACGCGCTTCATGTCGGTCCGCAGCCCCATGCGATTGACGAGGCGCGCGTCGAGCGCCGGACTCGCGAGCCCTGTGACCGTGACGTCGAACATGATGTCCACGTCCTTCACTCCGAGACCGGCGCGGTCGAGCGCGTCGTTGACGGCGCGCTCGCCGAGGTCGATGGCGCAGCGGATCCAGGCGTTGTTGGCCTGGCCGAACGTCGCGAGGTCCGAGTAGGCCTCGAGCGGCAGCGCCAAGTGGCGGTGGCCGACGCGAACCCGCTCGTGCAGGACGTCGACACGCCGTCGCAGTTCATCGGGAACGTCGAGCAACGACTGCAACTGGGCCGTGATCTCGGCCTGTTCGTAGCGGTGCTCGGGCAGGGCGCGCCCGACGGAGACGATTCTCATCAGAAGATCTTGGGAAGGAAGTATGGAGTGCTCGCCTGGTAGTCCTCGAAGGCGGCACCGTAGCGCGCGCGGAACCGACGTTCCTTGAGGATCGGTCCGATCGCGCAGTACGCGGTCCAGACCAAGGCGATGAACAGGTGATCGGCGGTCCAGACGGGTCCGGCCCAGAGCGTGAGAGCGAATCCGAGGTAGATCGGCTGACGGCAGATGGCGAAGGTTCCGCTGGTCGGCATGCCACCGAAGCGCGGGGCGCGACCGGCCCACAGAGCCTGCCAGCCGATCGCCCCCGATTGCAGTCCGATGCCGCCGTCGCGCAGCGCCATCAGAAGGAAGATCCAGGCGCCGGCGTAGGGCACGGTCCAGGCCCAGTACCACGCACCTTCCGGGCGCCAGAGTTCGATCCCACTGGGCGACCAGAGTCCGAACGTGACCAAGGCCTGCAACGCCGCGAAGGCCGCGAACGTGGTCGGCGCCAACGTCCGTCCGTGGCCGCGCGGAACCAGGCGCGCCATGACCGCACGGCCGCGACTCGACAGCGCGAGCGAGTGGAAGAGCGGGAACTGCAGCAGCAGGAGCGTGTTCGCGATCCAGGCGCTCGAGCCCTCGAGTCGCCCGATCCCGACGCCCATCCCGTTCCACAGTCCGACGAACATCGCGCCGACGGCGACGACGAACGTCGTGTGACAGAGGAGTGCCGCGACGATCGCCGTGAAGCGCCGTTCGAACACACCTTCCCCAGATGCCGGGCTCTGAGCCGCGGCTTCGATCGTTGTTCCACTCATGGTGCGGACTCCTCGAGAGTCTCCGATCCCTCAGTCGGCCCGCCGGCGGAAGGTCGCGTTGTACGACACCGCCACGTTGCTCGAACGCCTCAGATGGATCGCCCAGGTGCGCAAGGTTCGACGAATCATCGGGGCTTCTCCCTCGAGGCGCACGAGCTCGAGCCCTGCCCCGTCGGCCATCCGGATCAAGTCTTCCGGCAGCACGAACATCTTCGGATCGTGGGTCCCGCGCGGAACGAGCCCCACCCCTTCGGCGAACGTCACCGCGAGCAGGTGCGCGCGCAACGTGCGCGCGAGCGTGTTCACGAAGACGATTCCACCGGGTCGCAGCAGGCGCGCCGCTTCCCGCACGACGCGCTCGGGATCGGGCACGTGCTCGACGACGTCGCTGAGCACGACCAGGTCGGCGATCCCCGACGCCAGCGGCACGTCGGCCACGTCTCCGCGCACGAAGTGGCACGATGCGCCGGTCCGGCGGGCTTCACGATTCGCGGCGGCGACACTGGCTCCGCTGCGATCGATCCCGACCATGTGGTCGGTGTGCCGGCTGATCGGAACCGCGAGCAGTCCCCCGCCACAGCCCAGGTCCACCGCGAAGGGCGCCCGCCCGCCGAGCTCCTGCTCGATCAATTCGTCGAGGATCTCGATGTGCAACGCCTTGGTGGCGCGCAGCGAGCGGAAGACGGGCGAGGACGGATCCCACCATTCGTCCGCGTGACGTTCGTAGAGCTCGAGGTCGTTGGCCACGTGGATCACGCCTCGGGCCTCCGCTGCAACAGGACGATCCCCTCGTCCCCGGCCATGCGCAGGTACTCCTCGGCAACCTCCAGGGTGGCCGGTGCACCGTCCGCACTCAAGAACAGCAGTCCGTCCTCGACGCGCCACTCACCGTTGAGCACCTGGAAGGCGTAGGTGGGTTGCGAGACGAGCCCGGCGCCGGTGAAGGTCCCGTCCGCGTCGAAGCGGTAGTGCACCTCGATCAGCACGGCCGCGGCCGGACCTTCGATCCGCACCGAGGTGTACGACCCGGGCACGTCCGCAGCGGTGCCCGGCGCCCAGACCAGTTCGTCGAGCGGGTCCACGACGGCGCGCTGCTCGGCGTCGAGCACGGCGCTGTGGCACCCGGTGAACAACGCGGCGACGGCCAGAGCGGGCGCCGCGGTTCGAAGTCCGAAGCGTCGGCTCACGAGCGCCCTCCCTTGGCTTCCGTGCGGGGCTCGAGCCGCGCGCGGACCGCGATCCACAGGCGGATGTCGTCCTCCATCGTGATCAGTCCGAGCTTGTTCGGCACCGGGACGCCGAAGTCGGGCAGGTGCAGCGTGGTCTCGCCGTCGAGCGACAGGCGGCGACTCGCGTCGACCGCAGCCGTGACGGGGAACGCGAGGTCCTGGGACACGCCGCGGATCGTCATCGTGCCGCGCGCGGTGCCGTGGACCGTGCGCCCGTCCACGTCGACGGACTCGGGTTCGAATGCGGTGAGCTCGAACACGAACTGTTCGTAGTCGTCCACCGCGATGACGTCGAACATCTCGGAGTCGCGGCCGTCGCTTCCGGTGCGCAGGCTGCGGCTCTCGACCTCGATGTGACCGTGGGGTTCGTCGGCGGGGTGCGCCAGATCGAAGTCCATGGTGCCCGCGATCGCCGAGGTCGTCCCGGTGAAGTCGTGCAGCGTGCTCACGCCGTCGAACCCGACTCGACTGAGGTTCGGGACGACGGTCCAGCTGCGGCGTTCGTCGAAGCGGAAGTCGTCGGAAGGCAGCGAGAACGCGAGGAAGCTCGCGCGCGGCGCCGGAGCGACCTCTTCGACCGCGACCTCCACGGCTTCGACCACCACCTCCTCCTCGGATGCGGGGGAAAGGCCGGAGGACACCGCCACCGCGTCCGACGGATCGGTCGCGACGGGCGGTGCCTCCGACCCAGTCTCTCCCTCACCCGCTCCGGCGCGGCGCACGGTGGCGCGCGCCGAAGTGGACGTCAGTTCGCGCCGCAGCGCTCCGATCTCGGCGACCAGCGCGCCCTCGCCGGCGCCCTGGAGGCGCGCGAGTTCGGTGCGCACGTCGGCGAGTTCGCGCCGCAGCTGTGCCGCGCGCTCGTCGTCGCGCTGATCGAGCACGCCGAGGTTCCCCTCGAGGGCCTTCGCGAGCGCGGCCACGTCGGCCTGAAGACTGGCGACGTCGTCACGCATGAGCGCGACCGGGTCGTCGGCGACGGTCCGCGACGACTCGCCCTCGGTCAGGACGACGGTGACGTGGTCCTTCGTCAGCATCCACGCCGCTGCTCCCGCGCCGGTCCAGGCGACGAGGGCGAGGGCCCCGATCCACGGCAGAATTCGCTTCATGGCGGACCGGGAAGGCAACGAGCGTGCCAGCGCCACGGAACGCGTCCGAGGGCCGTGCGGCGCGGGATCGGGCGGCAGCGACTCCAACATGTGTGAGCCGCTTTCAAGATTCTGAAAGGCGCGAGCGACCGGCGACGCGCCGCGACCGCCCCTCGTCCGCACGCGGGGGCGCGCGCGAGCGAGCCGGCGACCGGCACACTTTCTGCCTGGTCCGCCGCGTGCATCGCGACCGACCGACCCCGAGCCGCTGGGCCGACATCCTGCGCGTCGCACTGGCGCTCCTGGTGGCGGGCGTCGGCGCGTACCTGCACAGCCAGCTCCCGCTCGACCTGGCCAACGGTTCGATGAAGTCGACCGGCACGATCGACGCGGCCGTCCAGGACCGGCGCGAAGAGGAGTTCGGTCGTGAACAGGTCGTGCTCGCGATGCTGGAAGCCCGCGGCGCCGCCGTGACCTGCCGGACGGACGACCCCGAGATCGCGGCGTGGCTCGACGGCATGCACGAACACCCGGACGTGGCCGAGTGTCGCCTCCTGCCCGAGAGCGACACGAGCGCGCTGTACGTGGCCATCGTCCTGGCGGGCGATCACGCGGCGCTCGAGCAGGTGGTCGACGGGCTGCGCCGCGACGCACCGGCGACCCACGTCCTGTCGATCACGGGCCAACCGGTCGGCGAAGTGGCGATCGCGCACGCGCTGGCCGCGGAGCAACGGCGCGTCGTGCCGGCGATCGTTCTGGTGCTCGTGCTGGTGCTGCTCGCGCTCTTCCGTCGCCCTTCGTTGGCGCTCGCGGCTCTCCTGCCCGGCGCCGGAGCGGTCGGGACCGTCGGACTGCTCGAGCGGTCCATGGGACTCGAGATCGACCCGGTCTCGTCGTTGCTCGCTCCGCTGCTCCTGACCGTGGGCGTGGCCGCGGCCGTGCACCTGGTGCAACGCCACCTCGACCTGTTGTTCGCGGGACACGCGCCGAAGGACGCGCCGACCGAGGCCGCGCGGCGACTGCGCCGGCCACTGTTCCTGACCGCGGCCACGACGGCGGCGGGGTTCCTCGCTCTGACGCCGAACTCGATCCCCGCCGTGCGCACGCTCGGCTGGACGGCGGCGTTCGGCGTACTGGTCGCCTTCGCGTGGACCGTGGCCATCGTCCCGAGCTGGCTGCGACTCACGGTCGTCGTCGATCGCCACGCCTCGCGCGCCACGCGTCCGCCGCGCGCGACCGCGAAGTGGCTGGCGCGCCTGCTCGACCGCCGCGCGCGGCCGATCGTCGCGTTCTCGGTGATCGCGCTCGTCGCGCTGGCGACGCTCGCCACGAAGGTGCACGTCGCCACGAATCCCGAACGCGTCCTGCCGCCCGAACACCGCTTCCGGACCGAGACCGCGCACATCGGCGAACACCTGGGCGCGATCGAGACGTTCGAGGTCCTCGTCCCCGCCGAACCGGGAGCAGCGGCACCGAACATGTTCGCCGTCCTCGGTCTGGCGTCCGACCTCGCCGGTCACGAACTCGTGGCGGGACTCGCCGAACCGCCGCGACGCGCGGAGTCGGGCAGCGTGCTGGTGAACGTCCTCCTGCGACCGAGCGAGTCGGACCAGCGCGAGGAGCTGTTCGCCTTCACGGAGACCCGCGCCCACGAACGCGGACTCGCGAGCGCGCGCGTGACCGGGCCCGCGGTGCGCGTCTCGCGCGACTCGCAGGAGCTCGTCCGCGACCAACGGCGCAGCCTCGTGCTGATGCTCGGCGTGATCCTCGTCGCGCTGCTCGCCGCGTTCCGCGACTGGCGCCTCGCACTGCTCGGCCTGATCCCGAACGCCGTGCCGATCGCCGCGCTCTACGGCGGACTGGTCCTGAGCGGCCGCCCGCTGTCCACGTCCACCGCGATGATCGGAACGGTGTTCCTCGGACTGGTCGTCGACGACACGATCCACTTCCTGCACGCCTACCACCGCGCTCGGCGCGTCGGAGCCCGACCGCGGAGCGCCGTCACCGAGGCGTTCACCCGCACGAGTCGCGCCATCGTCGTCACGACCGTGGTCCTGGCCACCGGCTTCGCCACCGCCGGCCTGGGCGAACTCGCGACCACCGTCGAGTTCTCGATCATCGCCTCGGGCACGGTGATGCTGGCCCTGGTGGCCGACCTGGTGCTCCTGCCGGCGACCTTGCTGTTCAGGAGCCGCCGCGGGCGGAAGCGCGCCCCGCTGCCGGTACCCTCGACCATCGAACCATGTCCGACACCTACGACGTGATCATCGTCGGCGGCGGCCCCGCCGGCTCCCACCTCGCCCTGCGCCTCGCGCGCGCGGGCCGCTCGGTGGTCCTGCTCGACCGCAAGCGCTTCCCGCGTGCGAAGCCCTGCGGCGAGTTCATGGGCCCGGAGTGTCTGCCGTTGCTCGAACAGGTCGGACTGCTCGAGCGCGTGCTCGAACTCGGCGCCCAGCCGGTCGCGCGCGCCGAACTCTACGGCTACGGCCGCCACGCGAGCGGACGCTTCGGTCGCATCGGACGCGCCGAGGCACAGGCGGAAGAAGGCCGGGCGTTGGGCCGCGAACGACTCGACGCGGCCGCCATCGACGCCGCGCGCGGAGCGGGTGTCGAGGTGCGCGAGAACTGGTCCGTCGCGCGGGTCCTGCGGGACGAGAGCGCGGCGGTGCTGGGCGTCGCCGGCACCGACGTCGACGGCGAGCCGTTCGAACTGCGCGCGCGCTTCACGGTCGGCGCCGACGGGATCGGCAGCCGCGTCGCGCGCTCGCTCGGCGTGCACCAGAAGATCCCGTGGCTGGATCGGATCGCGCTCTCGACGCGCGTGGACGGGTCGCCCTTCGCGGGGCACGCCGAGGTCCACTACGTCGAAGGCGGCTACTTCGCGATCGCGCCGGTCGAGGGCGGGCAGGCGACGCTCAACCTCGTCATCGACCGCGCCGATCTCCCCGGTGGCCGACCGGCGCTGCGAGCCTGTCTCGACGACCACCTGGCTCGCGCGCCCGAACTGCGCGAACGCCTCACCTTCGCGCCCGATCAGGCGATCCTCGCCTGCGGACCGCTCGCCACGACGACCACCGCCCAGACGTTCGACGGCGCGGCGCTCGTCGGCGACGCCTGCGGCTACATCGACCCGATGACCGGCGAAGGCCTGTTCTTCGCGATGCGCGGCGCGGCCCTCCTGGCCGAGAGTCTCGTGCCCGCACTGTCGACCGGCCGCTGCGACAGGCTGGCGCTCGAACCCTATCGACGCGCGCGACGCCGGGAGTTCATGCACCGCCGCGCCATGGGTCTGATGCTCCAGCGCAGTCTGCGGCACCCACGGATCGCCAGCGGCATCCTGCGACTGCTCGAGGCTCGGCCGCGGATGACCGACCTGATGATGGGCATGACCGGCACGTCGGTCCCGCCGCGCGAACTGCTGCGCCCGAGCGTGTGGCTCGACGTGCTCACCACGCGCCGGGTGGTCTCGGGGCCCGCTGCCGGCCGATCCGCCGCTCCGACGCCCACGACGGCTCGATAGACTCGCCGCGTGCGCTCCCCCGCCCTCTCGCTCGGTCGTCGCTTCGCCGGCCTCGTGGCCGTCCTCGTCGCCGTTCCGGCCGTCGTCCAGGTCGCGGTCTTCATGCACGTGGCCGCACTGAACGAGGACGCCGACCGCCTGGTCGAGGAGACGCGCGAGTCCGCGCTGGCCAGCCGACTCGTCGTGCGGATCGAGTCCCTGGCGTCGTTCCTCGAATCGGGTGAGGCCGCGCGCACCGACGCACAGCTCCTGCGCATCGCCGCGTCGCAGCTCGAACAGTCCCGTCGCGCCATCGAGAGCCTGTCGTTCGAGAGCGACGAGGAGGATCCGTCGCGCGAGGAGCACCAGCTGGCCGAGGAACGGCTCTCGGTGGCGATCGAAGCGGGACTCGACGCGGTGGAGACCTGGCTGAGCGGCACACCTGGCGTCGAACTGGCCGAGGTCGAGGCGCTGCTCGAACGCGGACTGAGACACGCCTCGGTCCTCGCGAACGAGACCTACGAAGAGTCGCAACACGCGGGCGCGGACGTCGAACGGCGCGCGCGCGCCATGTTCGGCTACACGCTCTCCGCGCTGATCGTCGTCCTGCTCGTGTCGGTCGCAGTGTCGCTCCTGGTGCGCCGTCTCGTGCTACGCCCGATCCGCGAGCTGCAGTCCGGCGCCGAGCGACTGCGCGGCGGGCACCTCGACCACCGCATCGCGATCCGCAACCGCGACGAGATCGGTGCGCTCGCGGGCGCGTTCAACGATATGGCCGACGAGATCGGGAAGTCGCACGCCGAACTCGAACGCAAGATCGAGGCGCGCACCTTGGAACTCGTGCGCGCGGCCCGATTGGCGGACGTGGGCGTCCTCGCGGCGGGCGTCGCCCACGAGATCAACAACCCGCTCGCGTCGATCGCTTCCTGCGGTGAGGGCCTGCTGCGGAAGATGGATCGCGGCTCGGCCGAGCCCGAAGAAGCCCGCGAGTACCTCGGCACGATCGTCTCCGAGGCCTACCGCACGCGCGACATCACGCGCCGCTTGCTCGACCTCGCGCGCCCGGCTCCCAGCACGTCGGCCGCGATCGACGCGGCGCCGCTCTTCGAACAGGTGCGCGCACTGACCCACCACCTGCTCGAACAGCGTCGGATGCGGATCGAGATCGACGTCGAACCCAGCCTCGGCTCGGTGGAGGGCGACGCGGGCGAGCTGCTGCAGGTCCTGCTCAATCTCGTCATCAACGCGCGCGACGCCGGCTCCGACGGAGGGATCGTGCGAGTGCGAGCTCGAACCGACGGCGACGCGCAGGTCTGGGAGGTCGAGGACGACGGCGAAGGCATCGCCGACGGCGATCTCGAGCGCATCTTCGACCCCTTCTTCACGACCAAGGCGCCGGGCGTCGGGACGGGACTCGGCCTGTCGCTCGCGGCCGCGATCGTCGATCGTCACGGCGGCAGCATCTCCGCGGGCCGCGGTCCGCACGGCGGCGCGCTGCTCACGATCCGCTTCGCCGACGCGGCCCGCCAGTCCGAGGTCACGCCGTGAAGCGCCCGCGCATCCTCTTCGTGGACGACGACGACGTGCTGCGACGCACGCTGGCGCGCGAGCTCGAGAACATGGACTTCGCGGTCCACGCGCTCCCCGATCACCACGGCGCGGTCGACGCCCTCGAGGAGTTCGCTCCCACCGTCGCCCTGCTCGACCTGCGCATGCCCGAGGTCGGCGGCCTCGACCTGATGCGTCGACTCCACGCCGTGGCGCCCGACCTCCAGGTCGTCGTGCTGACGGGCCACGGTGCCGTCCCGGAAGCCGTCGACGCGATGCGCTCGGGTGCGTTCGACTTCCTGACGAAGCCCGCACCGCTCGATCTGGTCGAGAGCACGATCGCGCGAGCCCACTGCCACAGCGTGACGCTGCGTGAGAACCGCAACCTCATCCGCCTGGTCCAGCGCGGCCCTGAAGGCGCGACGATCGTCGGCGAGAGCCAGCCCATGCTCGAGCTGCGCGAGTTGACCACGCGGATGGCGAAGGGCGGCGCCAACGTCCTGATCCTGGGCGAGAGCGGCACCGGCAAGGAACTCGTCGCACGCAGCATCCACGCCCAGAGCGACCGCGCCGACAAGCCGTTCGTCGTCATCAACTGCGGCGCGCTGCCCGAATCGCTGATCGCGAGCGAACTGTTCGGCCACGAGAAGGGCGCGTTCACCGGCGCCGATCGCTCGAAGGTCGGCCTGCTCGAAGCGGCGGACGGCGGCACGGTCTTCCTCGACGAGATCGGCGAGCTGCCGCTCACGATGCAGCCCGCCCTCCTGCGCGCCCTACAGTTCGGCGAGATCCAACCGGTGGGCGCGCGGCACACGCGGACCATCGACGTGCGGGTCCTGGCCGCGACGCACCGCGATCCCGTCGAGGGCATCACCGAAGGGTGGTTCCGCGAGGATCTGTACTACCGTCTCTCGGCGCTGGTCCTGAACGTGCCGGCGCTGCGCGATCGCCCCGAGGACATCGGCCTCCTGGCGCGGACGTTCCTCGACGCCCAGACACGCGCGCGCGACCCGCACTGGACGTTCGCCCCAGCCGCGCTCGAGCTCATGGCGCGCAACGAGTGGCCCGGCAACGTCCGCGAGCTCGAGAACGCCGTCACCCGTCTCGCCACGCTCGCCGCGGGCCCGTCGATCGAGGCTGGAGACGTCGAACGGCACGTGCTACAGAGCCGGCGCCGCGTGAGTGGCGAGCTGCCGACGCTCGACCTCGAACAGCTCGAAGGGCTCGCCCTGCAGGAGGCGCTCCGCCGCCACGCCGGCGACAAGCGCGCCGCTGCCGCCGAACTCGGTGTCTCCCTCACGACCGTCTACAACAAGCTGTCGAAGTACGGACTGTGAGCCAGACGAGCACGACATCCGCCCCCGAACCCGACGCCGTGGCCGCCGGCGGTTGGCTGCTCGACGGTGCGCACCAACGCCGCGTCGTCGACGGCATCCGAGCCCTCGGCATCGTCCTGGTCGTCGCGTTCCACGCCGCGTTCCTGACGACGAAGCTCCTGCCGCGTGAGCCCCTCGAGCGCTTCATCCACGGCTTGCCGCAGGTCCTCAACATCGTCTGGCAGGCGCTCGGTTCCGAGATCGTCTTCCTGGCCTCCGGCTTCCTGCTCTCGTACATCCTGATCCGCGAGCACCTGCGCTACGGCTCGATCGACTTCGGTCAGTTCTACGTGCGGCGGGTCAGTCGGATCGTCCCGCTGTTCCTGTTGGCGCTGGCCGTCTACTCGATCGGACGCAGCCTGCATCCCGACCGCGTCCTGGCGAACCTCTTGTTCGTCTCGCGCGCGGCCGGGTACTTCGAGATCGGCAGCCACGCGGGGAGGAACTACATCCCGGTCGGCTGGTCGCTCGAGGTGATGATGCAGGTCTTCCTGGCGCTGCCTTTCGTCGTCTGGGCGCTCCTGCGATCGGGGCGTCCGCTGTTGGTCGGCATCGTGCTCACGATCGCGAGCGTCGCACCGCGCTACGCGGCCCTGTCGGGCGACGTCTCCAGCTACACCCAGCCGTACTACGAGCTGGTGTTCGGCGGATCGGCGCCGGAGATCCAGAAGGACCTCTACTACCTGACCTGGTACCGCCTGACGCCGTTCCTGCTCGGCCTGGTCGGGGCGATCCTCGTCACGGTGCACCGCGATCGCGTGGCGGCATTCCTGCGCTCACCCGCGCGCGCCGGAGCCGTCGCCGCGCTCGGCGTCGTGCTCTTCTTCGCGAGCGGTTCGCTGCCGCTGCACGACCCCGAAGGCGCGGTGTACGCGTGGTTCGGCCCGCAGGCCTGGCACTGGTTCTGGACGGTCCAACGCGCCGTTCTGGGGTTGAGCGTGCTCGCGCTGCTGCTCGCGGTCCTCCACCAGGAACGCGGCTTCGCCGGAGTCCTCGGCCGCGGACTCGCGCTGCGGTTGTGGCAGCCGATCTCGTCCGGGATCTACTCGATCTACCTCTTCCACTTCGCGTGCCTCCTGCCCGCGGCGCTCGTCGTCTTCTCGCCCAGCGTCCTGCGAACCGCCCTCGACACCGAGTCGTTCGCGCCGGGTGCCTTCGACCGCAAGGACTTCGTCGCCCGCCTCGGTCAGAATCTCGACGGAGTGACGTTGTGGCACTACCTGGCGATGGTGGTCATCGCAGTCTGGCTCTCGACCAAGCTCGCGTCGCTCCTGACGCGCAAGCTCGAAGCGCCGTCGCAGGCGTGGTTGCGTCGACGCTTTCCCGGCCGGAAGCGCACGCTCGTTCGCTCCAGCGTCGATCGCGCGACGGTTCCCGAGGGCGTCTGCGCTCAGGCTCGATCGAGCCCGAACAGCAACTGAGCGGCGCGCATCCCGACGAGCATCGCCACCACGAAGACCAAGGCTTCCCAGTGCCCCGAGGCGAGGTTCGCGACGGCGGGACCCGGACAGAAGCCCGCCAGCCCCCACCCGGCGCCGAAGAGCGCCGAGCCGATCACGAGGCGCGCGTCGACGGTCCGGTCGACCGATCGGGGGAACGAACCGCCCAGAACGGGTGCGGTCCGCCGCAGCACGACGCGTCGCAGCAGAGCGAACGTCGCGAGTCCGCCGCCCATCACGAACGCGAGGCTCGGGTCCCACGTCCCCGCGAAGTCGAGAAAGTTGACGACCTTCGCGGGGTCGGTCATCCCGCTGATCGCGAGGCCGATCCCGAACAGGAGTCCGGGCAGGAGCGTGAACCAGATCTTGCTCATCCGACCTGCGCCAGGACGACGTGGCGGTAGAGGTAGACGATGGCCGCGCCGCTCGCCATGAAGACGAGGACGGCCGCGATCGAGCGGCGCGAGCCCGCAGCCATGCCGCAGATCCCGTGGCCGCTCGTGCAGCCGCCGCCGAGGCGCGTGCCGAACCCCACGAGCAGGCCCGCAATGGCGACGGTGATCCAGCGGTGACCGCCGATCCCCGGGAGCGTGTCGATCCGGAAGGTGCGCGACGGGTCCCAGGCGGCGAAGACGAGCGCGGCGCCGGCGACGAGTCCGATCAGGAACACGCTGCGCCAGAGTCGGTCGGCGATGCTGCCGGTGAACAGCCGCGCGACCATGCCGCTCATGCCGGCGATCTTGCCGTTGAGCGCGAGCAGGAGCGCCGCGGCGGCGCCGATGCAGACGCCTCCGATCGCGGCGCTGATGGGTGTGAAGTCGACGATGCTCATGACGACGAGATGGTGCCACGATTCGCCGATCCGCGTACCTGACAGGTCGGGCACCAGGACGTGATGCGGCGGCCGCGACCGATGTGAGCCGCTTCGATCGGTGTCCCGCAGACCAGGCAGGGCTGGCCGGCGCGCCCGTAGACCGCCAGGTGGCCGCGGCCGTCGCGCTCGCCGCGGGTCACGCGCGGTCCGGCGCCGACGTTCGCCGCGAGCAACTGGTGCGCGCGCCGGTAGAGGTCGGCGAGCCGCGCGGCCGCGAGCGACGCGACGGGCTCGAGGGGGTGCAGCCGCCGGTCGAAGAGGAGCTCGCTGGCGTACACGTTCCCGATGCCGCAGGCCACGCGCTGGTCGAGCAGCAAGTCGACGAGCGGCGCGTCGGACCCGACGAAACGCGCGATCCGCGGCGCGAGGTCGGTGGCGGTCGGCGCGCCCGTCACGAGGTCGGGCCCGAGCTGTCGCGCGCGCACCAAACGCCCGGCGTCGTCACCGTCGAACACCGCGACCTCCTTCGGCCGGAAGCAGACGTACACGCGCCGTGCGGTCTCGAGCACGATCGTTCCCGGCCCGAGAGCGCGACCCGCCGCAAAGGTTTCGCCGGGTCGGTAGCGATGCCACGCTCCGTGCAGACCGAGGTGGCTCTGCACGACCAGCGGGCCGTCGATCCGAGCGTCGTTCAGCTGCGGTCCGCCGCGCTCGGCTGCACCGTGCCTCGCCGCGCCACTTCCTGCATCAACGCGTCCCGCGTCACGGTGCCCCGGCTCGTCGCCCCGCGCCGACAGCCGCACGAACAGGTGCTTCCCGTGCACGTCGAGCCCTTCCACGCGTCGCCCGTCGAGTCGCAGATCCGCGTGCCCGTGCACGCGACCGCCGACGAGTCTCTCACCGACGAGTTCCGGCCGCAGCGCGCCCGCCAGCGTGTGGATCGTGTCGCCTTCGGGCATCGGCGGTGGTGAAAGGTCCGGCCGTGCGGTCGGCGCGAACGTCGTCGCTCCTCAGCTCTCGGCGTCCTTGCCGTTCTTCGCCCACCGGTGCCCGACGATCAGACCGCACACGCCGCCGATCAAGAGCGTCACGAACAAGAGCAGCGCGAGCGGCATGGTGACCGTCGCGAACAGCAGCTCCGTCTTGACCGACTCCGTGTTCTGGAACACGACGATGACCGCGAGGACGGCGAGAACGATGGCGGCTGTGTGGCGGACTTTCTTCACTCGTGGTGGGTCGGGGAGCGCGGGACGCCGGGCAGTGTAGCGGCAGCGGTTCGCGTGAGGCCCGCGACCTGATCAGCGCGCATCGCGCACGCCCCGTACAGCGACGCTCCACGCGTCTGCCACCTCGTCGGGAACCCTCAGCTCGACGCCCGTGCCCGCATCGTTCCAGGTGAGCGTCGTGCCGGCGGAGGGGACGGGAACGTAGCCAGAGGCGTTGGTGAAGAGCCACAGTCCGGACAGGTTGGCGCCGCGGTCCTCCGGCTCGACGACGCCCGCGACGCTCCACTCCCACTGGGCCGCGTTGGGCGAGCGCACGAGCTTCTCGCGCGGCCGGGGGATCGGATGGCTCATTTCGTTCCAGGTCCGCTTCCGCGTGGGCAGGCCGTGGACGAATCCAGAACCTCCGCCACCGATCGCCGCCACGAGGACCGACCGTTCAGGAAGGCGTGCGCGATCGACGACGACCTCGGCCCCCAGGATCGAGACGTTCATCTCGAGCTCGAACCAATGAGCGCCGTCGCCCCCGATACCGCGATCGCGAACCATCCAACCCATCGCGCGCGGCTCGCACGCTTCGAGCTCCTCGGGCAGGGCGACGGCGACGATTCGCTCGGCACTGCTGGGTTCACCGGGGTCCTTTCCCGGATTCAGTGCCCTCCAGAGTTCGAATATGACTCCCTCACCCGCATAGCTGAACGCCGTCGTGATTCGCCACACGCTCTCGTCGACATCGAAGCCGAATCCCGCATCGAAGTGCGCTCGCCAGGACTGCGCGTAGTCGTTCGCCCGCACCGAGTCGAGCGCGCTCGCCACGATCCTTCCCGTCGGTGTGTGAACGAGGACCACTGGACCAACTCCGCCCCAGGCCCCCTCGCCCACGAATCGCACCTCGACCTCACGCACCTCGAGCAGCGGGTGGAGATCCACTTCCAGCACGCCGTCCTCGTCGCCGCTGCTCCAGTCGACCGTGCGACTCGCGAGCAGCTGCGGCTCACGACTCGCGAGCGGTCCGTCGAGCCACAGGCGCACCTCGCAAGCTTCGTCGCGCTCGACCACGACGTCGATCACCTCGAAGTGCGGCAGCGGACGATGCGGACCGTCCCCTCGAGCAAGATCTGCGCGCAGGCGGCGCCGCACCTCGTCGTGGCGCGGGTGATGAACGAGGACGCGCACCTGGCGCGTGTTCTCGAGCGCGAACAACGCCTCTTCCGGGAGCGGGCGCGGCACCACCGCAACCTCGCTGCGGCCCCAGTCGAACACCAGCCCGAGCGTCACGTCGGACATCCCGATCGGCGGATCGAACGTTCCTTCGAAGCGCCCGTCGACATCGGTCAGCACGTCGGCCTCGCGCGGCGCGTCGTACCAGACCGTCGTCCGGCCTTCGAACTCGAGTGGCACGGCGAGCGCGAGCTCCACGCCCACGATCGGGCGACCGTCCGCGTCGAGGATGCGGCCGCGGACGACGACGGGCTCGGTCGTGCGCAGGTCGGCGAGCTGGAAGACCGGGCGTCCTTCGTCCGTCGCCATCGGCGGGGCCTGGTCGGCCGAGCACGCCCCCAGTGTCGCGGTCAAGAGACCGAGCGCAGCGATCAGGCACCGGCGGCCGCCGGCCATGGTCGTCGGCCGAGGCGGACGCGTGGAGGCCAGGTGTCGGTGGGAGCGCGCCCCGGCGAGCCGCGAATCCAATGTCACGGACGATGCGGAGGTCCTTTGGGCCGATCCGGGGTCCGCCCGTTCGGCCCGGTGAGTTCTCGATCTGCCGCACCTCATCGCGCGCGGTGAGACGCCGGTCGATTCGCTGTCTTGCAGCTCGAAACCTGCAACCCGGCGCCGCGACGACGGTCCAAGGGGCATGGGATCGGAACGAGAGAAGAGTGCCGGAGCGTCCTACGACCCCGGGAAGGGCGCCGAGCCCCGTTCGGCGGCCCGCGAGACCCCGGCACGGGCGAACCGGCTCAGGCTCCGGAGGGCGAGCTACGATATTGGACTAGTTCGACTAGTTCGTTCGCCACTCCTCCCTCTGACCGCCATGGACTGGAAACTCGCCGAAGCCAAGGCCCGCCTCAGCGAGCTCGTCTCCAGGACGCTCGACGAAGGCCCGCAGCGCATCCTCCGCCGCAACGACGCCGTGGTCGTGCTCTCGGAGGAAGAGTTTCGGCGGCTCACCGGCGCGAGGCTCGACTTCGTGGAGTTCCTGGCGTCGGCCCCGCGCCTGGACGACCTCGAGCTGCCGCCGCGCGACGGGGCCATGCGCGAGGTCGACCTGTGAGGGTGCTGCTCGACACGTGCGTGCTGTCGGAGCTCTCGAAGCCGCGACCCGACGCGCGCGTGCACGCCCTCGTCCCGCGCCTGCAGGCGTCGCGCACGTTCGTCAGCGCGATCACCCTCGGGGAACTGGCCTTCGGCGTCGCGCGGATGCCGAAGTCGAAGCGGCGCACGGAACTCGAAGCGTGGCTCGCTCGCATGGAGGAACGCTTCGCCGGACACGTGCTCGCGGTCGACGCCGAGGTCGGGCGGCTGTGGGGCGAGCGGCTCGCACAGGCCCAGCGCAACGGGCACACCGTCGCCCCGGCGGACGGGCTGATCGCGGCGACAGCCGTCCGCCACGGGCTGACGGTGCTCACGCGCGACACGGCGCCGTTCGCTGCACTGGGCGCGGCGGTGGCGGATCCCTGGACGGCGACGGACTGAAGAGAGTCCGGCCGTCTCGCGCCGCGCGGGTGGCGAATGGGACGGGCGCGGGTACCGATCCGTTCCTGCTGTGGATGGACCATCGAGTCCTTCGCACCACGCGCTCGCCGGGCGCGTTCGATCGCGGAGGCTGGCCGACGAGCGGATCCACCGGTGGGATCGGAAGGCAGCTCGCTGGTAAGCGCGGCGCCCCTAGTACCCCTCGGTGAAGTGCCAGTAGAGTCTCAGCGCGAAGTAGCCCAGGATCACACCGGTGACCGTGAGTGGAACGGCGTAGCCCCACAGCGCCCGCGGCATCGACCGACCCTGGAACACGCGACGCAGCAGACTCCAGCCCACGTCGACCGTACCTGGTGCGCTCGAGAGGAACGCCAGCGCGTAGCACGGGAAGACGACTCCAAAGTTGTGGCTGAAGTTCCCGCCCGCGAAGCCCGGGTCGATCCCGAACCAGGCCTCGCGATACCAGTCGCACAGGAAGCCGGCCACCGCGGCGAGCGCGCCCAACCACGCGGCTCTCGTCGCGCAGCTTCCGGCACCGATGCGAGCTCCGCCCGCGATGCGCCACTCTCCGTCCGCACTTCGTTCGTGGGTCTCGATCATCACAACCGCGGATCCGCCACGGACAGACGCAGGTAGTCGCGCGCGAAACCACAGCGCACGAGCCGCTCGGTGTGCGGGCCGTCCGTCGCATCGACGCCGTCCACGGTCTCGAGCTCGAGCCGCCGACGGCCCTTGCGCGGCAGACGGGCGAGGGCCTCGAACGCGCGCTCGAGGCGGGTGCCGGCCTCGCGCTCGGTCGCCGCCTCGGCGGACGGGAACACGATCAGCTGCTTGCGGCTCGCGGACAGCCACCACTGCGGCTCGCCGTCCACCAGACACACGAGGGCACCGGCCACGCGCCGCGGAAGACCGCTCGCCTTCGAAGTCCCTTCCGCGCCCGCGCGCTCGGGCCACGGAACGAGCGCACCGAACGGCTGGGCCGGATCGACGGCGGCGAGCACGACGATCGCGTGTTCGCCGGACGCGCGGCCGTCGCTCGCCCGCAGCGCGTCGACCGCGCCCGGCACGGCGAACTGCGCGCCCGACAGGCCCTCGACGAACCAGCCGCGCCGAATGCGGCCGCTCTCCTCGATCGCGCGCAGGGTGCGGTAGACCGTCGCGAAGCCGCCGGCCAACTCCTCGGCGCGCGCGACCTCGCGGCTCACGACGCCGTAGCGCGCGAGCAGCACGTTCGCGCGGGCCAGCGCGCGTTCGGTCGGCGTCCGCACCGCGTCGCCGTCGAAACCGGTCGCGAGCAGGTCCACGCGCGACCAGCGTCCGCCGGCGACCACGCCGCGCCAACCGCCGCGGCCCGAACGGCCACCCGCCGAGCGCGCACCGCGCGCGCCCAGCGTCCGCAGCGGCCCGAACGTGTCGTTCGTGATGCGCCCCGCCCAGACCAGGTCCCACAGCACCGCTTCGAAGTCGTCGGTGCGCAGCCCATCGTGCTCGGCGCGCACCGCCCGCTCGAGTTCGGTCAAGAAGCACGCGCCGCCCGCCCCCAGCCGCTCGAGCAGCGCCGCGTGCACCGGGGTCGGAGGCTCGTACGCCGCCTCCAGCTCGACGAGCAGCGGCACGTTCTCGCGCCGCACGAGCGCCACGCGCCCGTCCTTCGCACCCAGTGCGCCGCGCCCGATCCAGACGATCTCGCCCGACGCGGCCAGCAGGTCGAGCGCGTCGAGTTGAAAGCCCGGAACGCGCGCCGGCAACGCGTCCGTCGCGAGCACGCTCCACGGCAACGCCACGCCCTCGAGCCGCTCGACCGCCTCGCGCAAGAGCTGCCCGGG
Source organism: Rohdeia mirabilis (assembly GCA_007750655.1). GTDB lineage: Bacteria > Planctomycetota > UBA1135 > UBA1135 > Rohdeia > Rohdeia mirabilis. The sequence goes on along the minus strand of CP036290.1, from coordinate 476,946 downwards.
ATCGCGCGCGCCGCGACCACCTGCGCCGTCGACCGCTTCGCCACCGCGCCCCACCACCTGGCCGCGCACGCCGTGCCAACGGGGCAGGAAGCGCGCGAACGCCGCCGCGTCGACGGCCGACGCCTCGCGCCGCAGTCGCGCCAACGTCTTGCGCTTGAGCCGCCGCAGGATCTCGGTGTCGCACCACTCGAGCCCGCCGCCGCCCGGCCGCATCTCGCCGCGCACCAGGACGTCCGCACGCTCGAGCGCCACGAGCACCGGCTCGACGCGCTCGAGCGCCAGCCCGTAACGCGCCGCCAGCTCGCGCGCCTCGAACGGGCCGCGTCCCTTCGCGAAGCGCCGCGCCAGGCGGGCGAGCGCGTCCGGCACCTGGGCCACGAACGCGTCGGGCAGGCCGGACGGCACGTTCACGCCGAGCGCGTCGCGGAAGAGTCCCGCGCCGTCGGCCGCGACGAAGCGCTCCTCGCCACCGACGGTGATCGCGATCACGCGCCGCTCCTCGACCAGCGTCTCGAGCCACTTCGCCCCGCCGTCGTCGCACTCGTCCTCGTCCACGCTCGCCGCCAGCTCGAGCGCCGTGCGGTCGCCGATGCGCTGCAGGAGGTCGGTCAACTCGTCGCGGTCGCGCGCGCGCCAGCCGTCGGCGCTGCCGTCGAGTTCGCCCTCCAGTTCGGCCAGCGCGCCCGGGTCGATCAACTCGCGCAGCTCGGCCTGGCCCAGCAGCTCGCGCAACAGGTCCTTGTCGAGCGTCAGCGCCTGGGCTTTGCGCTCGGCGATCGGCGAGTCGCCGTCGTACAGGTACGCGGCCACGTACGCGAACACGAGGCTGCGAGCGAACGGCGACGCGCTGCGGGTCTCGACGCGATCGACGCGGATCGTGCGCGCCCGCACCTCGCGCAGCACGTCCTCGAGACCCGTCAGATCGAACTCGTCGGCCAGCGCCTGGCGGTAGGTCTCGATCACGACCGGGAAGTCCGGCAGGTTCTGCACGGTCGCGAGCAGCGCGCGCGTCTTCAGCCGCTGGGCCCAGAGCGGGTTGCGCTGGTCCGGTCGCCGGCGCGTGACGAGCAGCGAGCGCACGGCGTTCTCGCGGAACAGCGACGCGAACATCGCCGTGCGGCCGACGCGCTCGGTGACGAGATCGACCACCTCCTCCGGGGGCGGCAGCAGCGCCTCGAGATCCAGCGCGCCGAGGCCTGCGTCCCCACCGAACTCGCCGTCGCCCCCACCGTCCGCGAGCCGTAGCACGATCCCGTCGTCCGTGTACATCACCTGCGCCTCGACGTCGGCCAGGCGCCCGAGCCGTTCCTCGATCGCTATCGCCCAGGGCGCGTGCACGCGGCGACCGAAGGGCGAGAGGATGCACACGCGCCAGTCGCCGAGTTCGTCGCGGAAGCGCTCGATCGTGATCGCGCGGTCCGTCGGCAGCGGCCCGCCGGTCGCCGCGCGCTGTTCGGCCAGGTACGTCGCCAGGTTGTGGGCCGCGTGCTCGTCGAGCGGCAGCCGCTCGCGCAGCCAGGTCGCGAGCCGGTCGCGCGCCGCCTCGTCCAACTCGCCGCCGGGCGCACCGCCCTTCCCGCCCAGCTGCTCCCCCGCCTCGCGCACGAACGCGCCGATCGCGCGCCCCAGCTCGAGCGGCCGCCCGGGACCGTCGCCCTTCCAGAACGGCAGACGCCCCGGTTCGCCGGGCGCGGGCGACACGATCACGCGGTCCTTCGTGATCTCCTCGACGCGCCACGTGGTCGTCCCCAGAAGGAACGTGTCGCCGTCGCGCGACTCGTAGACCATCTCCTCGTCCAGCTCGCCGATGCGTGGCCCGCCCTCGCCGAGGTACACGCCAAAGGTCCCGCGGTCGGGGATCGTGCCGGCGTTCATGCGCGCGACCATCGCGGTGCCGCGGCGCGCGCCGAGCACGTCGGTCGTGCGGTCCCAGCGCAGCCGCGGCCGCAGGTCGGCGAACTCGGTGCTCGCGAAGCGGCCCGTCAGCATGTCCAGAACTCCCGTCAGCGCCGCCGTCGCGAGGCTGCGGTACGGGTGCGCGCGCTTGACCAGCCGCTCGAGCGCCGAGACCGTCAGGTCGCCGTCGCAGCAGATCGCGACCACCTGCTGGGCCAACACGTCGAGCGCGTTGACGGGCACGTGGATCGACTCGATCTGGCCCTTCGCCATGCGCTCGACGACGACGGCGCACTCGAGCAGGTCGCCGCGGAACTTCGGATACAGGCGCCCGACGCTCGCCGCGCCCACCTGGTGTCCGGCGCGGCCGATGCGCTGGAGTCCGCGCGCGACCGAGCCCGGCGACTCGACGAGCAGCACCAGGTCCACCGCGCCCATGTCGATGCCGAGCTCGAGCGAACTGGTGGCGACGATGCCGCGCACCTCGCCGCGCTTGAGACGGTCCTCGACGACAGCGCGCTTCTCGTGGCTGACGCTGCCGTGGTGCGAGAGGACGAGTTCCTCGCCCGCCAGGTCGTTGAGGCGCTGGGCGAGCCGTTCCGCGAGCGCGCGGTTGTTGACGAACACGATCGTCGAGCGGTGCGTCCGGATCTGCTCGAGGATCTGCGGATACATCGCCGGCCAGATGCCGCGCTCGTTGCCCTGACGGTTACCGGGCATGTGGTAGAGCTGACCGAGGATCGAACCGCTGGGCAGGTCGTCGTCGCCGTCCTGCGCAGCGCCTGAACTCAGCGGCCGCGCCTCGTCCGGCAGCACGCGCTCCATGTCGGGCACCGGCACGCGGATCTCGAGTTCGATGCGCGGCGGCTCGCCAGCGTCCACGATCGCCACCGCGCGGTCGCCGCCGAGGAAGCGCGCCACGTCCTCGAGCGGGCGCGCGGTGGCGGACAGGCCGATGCGTTGGGGTTCGGTGCCGCCGGCCGCGAGCACGCGCGCGGCGAGCCGCTCGAGCGACAGCGCCAGGTGCACGCCGCGCTTGGTCGGCGCGAGCGCGTGGATCTCGTCCACGATCAGCGTCTCCGTGGTCGCGAGATTGGCGCCCGCGCGCGACCCGAGGATCAGGTACAGCGACTCGGGCGTGGTGACGAGGACGTCGCCCGGATCGCGCCGCTGCTGCTCGCGCTCGCGTTGGGGCGTGTCGCCGGTGCGTACGTCCACGCGGAGCTCGGGGCCCTCGAGTCCGAGTGCTTCCGCCGCGCGCCGGATGCCGACGAGCGGCGCCCGCAGGTTGCGTTCGATGTCGCTGACGAGCGCCTTCAACGGCGAGACGTAGACGACGCGGTAGCCGCGCGGGCGCTTCAGGGCCTCGGCGGTCGGCTCGTCGCCCGCCTCCACGCCGACCGCGCGCGCCGCCAGTCGATCGAGCGCGAACAGGAACGCCGCCAGCGTCTTGCCCGACCCCGTCGGCGCGACGAGCAACGCGTGCTCGCCCGCCGCGATCCGCTCCCACCCGCGCCGCTGGACGGCGGTCGGCGCGGCGAAGCTGTCCTCGAACCAGCGCGCGGTGGCGGGCGAGAACGGGAGGTCGGTCCGGGTCGGCACGGCCAGATCCTACGGCCGATCGCACGGGTGTCGGGGCCGATCCGGCTCAGTGGGCGGCCTCCAGCTCGAGCAGCCGCTGCTTGCGCCACAGGTGTCCGCCGTAGCCCGTCAACCGCCCGTCCGCGCCGACCACGCGATGGCACGGGACGACGATCGCGAGGCGGTTGTCGCCGTTCGCGCGCCCCACCGCTCGCACCACCTCGGGCCGACCGATGGCGGCGGCCTGCTGGGCGTAGCTGCGCGTCGTGCCGTAGGGAATGGTCCGCAGCTCGCTCCACACCGCGCGCTGGAACGGCGTGCCCGGCAGCGCGAGCGGCAGGTCGAAGTCGGTGAGCCTCCCGGCGAAGTAGGCGTCGAGCTGGGTCTGCGTGCGTTCGAGTACGCCGTTGTCCCCGGGCGCGAAGGCCGCGTCGAGATGGCGGCGCAGTCGTTCGATCTGCGTCGACAGCATGCGCCGGTCGGCGAACTCGAGCAGCACGAGCGCGTCGTCGGTGGCGGCGGCGACCAGCGGACCGAGCGGCGACGTCAGACGCGTGACGCGCACCGCGCACGTGCCGCGCGCGCGACCGGGCGGCGCGCCGAAGTGGCGCTGGAACGCGTCGCGGAAGCCGCTCGCCGACTCGAAGCCGGCCGCCTCGCCGACCGCGTCCAGGTCCGCCCCGAGGGTCAGATGCCCGAGCGCCCGCCCCAGCCGTCGCGCGCGCTGGAAGGCGTGGAACGTCAGTCCGTGCTCGCGCAGGAACCAGCGCCGCACCCGCGCGGGGTCGAGCTCACGCGGGCGCAGGTCCGCGTCGGTGAAGCGGCGTCCGGCGTCCGCCTCGACATCGGCGACGAGCTCGGCCAACCAGTCCGGCACCGCGCCGACCGGCTCGAGCGGACGGCAGCGCTTGCACGGTCGGTAGCCCGCCGCCAACGCCTGCCCGAGCGTGCCGAAGTACTCGACGTTGCGCGCCAGCGGTTTGCGCGCCGGACAGGTCGGCCGACACACGATCCCGGTCGTGCGGATGGCGGCGACGAACACGCCCTCGAAGGCCGCGTCGCGCGCCACGAGCGCCGCGTACATCACGTCGTCGGGCGGCAGGCGGGCGGGTTCACCGAGCTGGGTGCGCATCGCCGCATCCTGTGAAGGACGCACCGATCGCGCCACCGCGGAGTGGACGTGGAAGTCGGGTTCCGTGGGCTCCGAGCCGAGAACGTCGGAGTGCTCCTCCTCGCGTTCGACCGGCCGCGGCCAGCGTCACGTCACCGCGGCGTCAGCACCAGGACCGAACCCGGCGCACCCGTGCGGAACGTGCTGCCGTCCACGCGACAGTCGTAGTCGGTGTGCGGCAGGAGTCCGGTCCAGCCGACGGATCCATCGTCCAAGCTCTGAAGGAAACCGCCCGCCAGCGGATGGGCGTTCATCCAGCCCCGTGGATGGGCCCAGGGGTCTCCGGCTTCGCGGCGCCGTTCCAGGAAGTCGTGCGCGGCGTCGCTCTCTTCCAGGGCGACGGTGACCGACCGAGTCAGGTCGACCACGACCTGTGCGGGCACGTCGCCGACCGACACGGTGCCCGTCCCCACGAGCTGTGCAGCTTCGAAGTCGTGATAGCCGTCGTCGCTGCCCAGGACGACGACGCGATAGTCGCCGGGCGGAGCGACGAACGCGAAGCGACGAATCCTCGGGTCTTCGTCGTGAACGAATGCATCGACGTCGTCGCCGAGTCCCAGATAGAAGTCCTCGGGCTGGATCTGCATCAGCTGCCTCACCGACAGCCCATCGCTCGCGCGCCACACGTGCACCTGCATGGAGTGCCGACCAACGCCTTCTGGCCGGCGCACGACGACGTCCAGTCGAACGCCCCACTCCACGACGAGCTCGACCACCGCTTCGGTCTGATCGGGATCCACTCGAACCGGGTCGGGCTCGTGGGCCACGAGCAACTCGGCCAGGACGAGTTCGCGATCGAGCGCTCCCTTCGCCGTGAACGCGACCGGCGGGAGGTCCTCCGTTCGCCCGAGGTCGATGCCGAGCCCCGAGAACGAGAGTTCACCCGAGCGCTCGTCGAGACCGTCGAAGCGAACGGGGACGATCCTGCTTCCACGGACCCAATAGCTCGCCGCCGGACGGCCAAGGCGATCGCCGTCGATGCCGAGCCTCGCGTTCCAACGAAACACCTCGTCCAGCGATGTCGGCGCCCCCCGCGGAGGAACGCCGCGCACGACCAGCCGAGGATGGACCATCACCGACCTCGTTCCGGGGCTCGTGAACTCCGACAGCACCAGGTCCTCTTCGGGTTCGAGGCTGACGGTCATCTCGAAGCGCTGCGAACGTCCGGGCCAGGCCACCGATCCCGTGAGCCGATAGTCGCCGGGCACGAGTCGGTGGAACAGGAGCATCCGACGCTCGGGAGCGGCATACGTCGTGTCGGCTTGGCGTCCAGGCAGCCCGACGGGTGCGAGGCTCCAGTTCGCGAACGCGCCCTCTTCGCCGGCGTCGAGAGTGAGAGACGCCGCCCCCAGCGTCGTGACGACGAACTCGTTCGGACGATCGGTTCGCAGTTCGAGCGCCGGGAGTGCACCGCTCGGCAGGTGCCCGCCACCCTCGGTGAGTGCAGCGAAGAAGCGCCGGTTCCGACCGAACGAGTGTGGGTCCGAAATGCTGCCCGTGAGCGTCTCTCGAAGTGGCAGTCCCGTGAAGACGTGGACCTCGTCGCTCGTCGAAAGCTGCTGTTCCATGCTGGCCACGAGGTCCGGATCGAACGGAGCACTCACAGACAGCCGCAGTCGAGCATGCACGTCGAGCAGCGATCCCGAGTGGCGAGCGATCGTCCTGCGCCGCGCGAGAACGTCACTTACCTCCAGATCGTCCGGCAACTTCGCCTGGAAGAGCCCACGCAAGGAGCTTCCGATCCTGCGGGTCCTGGAATCGGTCGATCCCTCGACGTGCGTGCTCAACCTGAACGCGACGGGTTCGGCGCCCTCTGCCGTGACCACGCGAACGACCAGATCCACCGCCCGTCGCATCTGTACCTCGTGCCGTTGCGGATGGCCTTCGCGATGCTCGTCGAGGAACTCGTCGAACACGAAGTACCTCGGACAGTACCCGGGCGCCTCGAGCGCAGCGACCGGAGCCACCCCGTCCATCGAGATCGGCAGTTCGGCATTCAATGCATGGCTCTCCACTCGCGTCGACCCACGCTCGACGAGGAGCACCCGCGCACCTTCGATCACTTCGCTGGTGTGGTCGTCGACGGGAAGCACGTGGTCGGACCAGCGCGTCGCCGAGGACCGCGGTGCGCTGGTCATCGCCGCGCGCGCGTCCGACTCGACCGACGACCCCTCGAGCTCCAAGAGCGGCGAGGGCTCCGACCCGTCGAGCATCGGCGAACTCGGAGTACCGGGCGCCAGTGGCATCTCGGAATCGACTTCGTCCACACTCGGCCAGAAGAGCGCGACCAGTCCGATGGCCAAGGCTGCGGCGAGCGGCAGGAACAGGACCCAGAGCCGTGCGGACGATCGAACTCCCATCGCGACACTCTAGTTCAGTGCGCGACGGTGCCTACACAGCCCCTCACCCACTCACGTTCACCAACCCGCCGGACGAACCCGAGGGCGTGATGAAGCGCGTGAAACTGTCGATCTGCCCGTCGATGCGATCGGCGAGGCCCACGATCAAGCCGTTGAAGCCGTCCTTGGCCTTCTCGGAGTACAGCAGCGCGTGCAGGTCCTCCGGGGAACTGCGCGCGGCCTGAGCGAACTGCGAGCGGCGCAGGTCGAGGCCGATCGTCCGACCCTCCTCGCGCACCAGGTCCAGCCCGAGCCCGCTGCGCAGCGTGTCGGTGCCGCGCTTGCGAACGGCCTCGTCGAAGGCGGTGGCGATGATCGTGTCGAAGGTCGTCCGCGTGCTCTTGACCGTGGCCGAGCCGAAACCGGTGTAGTCGCCCTCGAAGATGCCTTCGAGCGCGCGCACGAGTTTGGTGATGCCGTCGCGCAGACCGTTCACGTCGCCGAACTTCGCGCCGCCGCGACCGGTCCGCGCCTCGAACGTGCCGGCGGCGATGCCGACGCTCGAGAAGAAGCTCGTCCCGCCCGAGTCGAGCACGAGATCGTCCACGCCGCTCCCGCCGATCACGACGGTGCCCTTCTGCTCGTCGAAGCGCGCCGTCACGCCCGGAACGAGGCTCTCGATGCGCGCCAGCACGTCGGCGAGCGAGTCCGACGCCGTGTCGATCGAGACGTCCACGCCGTTGATCGTGAAAGTCCCCGACGAGATCGCCGCAAGTTCGGGCACCGAGTCGATGCTGCGCTCGAGTTCCGAGTCGAGACCCGGCACTTCGCTCGCGCCGTCGAGCTTCAGCGCCGCGATCAGACCCGACGTGTCGCCCGCGACCACGATCGACTCCGCCGATCCCGGCGTGCGGCTCGTGAAGCGCACGGAGTCCGTGTCGGGATCGTAGGCCAGGTCCACGCCCGCACCCGACGCCGCGACGCGCGCGATCACGTCGTTCAGCGTGTCGTTCGCGAAGACGTCGATCTGGGCGCCGTTCACCGTGAACGAGCCGTTCGTGATCGTCGTTCCACTGTCGAAGTTGGCCGCGGCGTCGCCGGTCCCGTCGAACGCGCGGTCGGGCTGGAGTGCTTCGCCGACCGTGGCCGAGACCTCGACCTGGAAGCTGTCGCCGAGACTGAGCGTGCCCGACGAGAACGCGATCTCGAGGCCGTTGGACAACGTGGTGACGTCGTTCGCGCCGCCGAATCCGAGCGACACCGTGTCGATCACGCCGCCGCCGCTGTCGCGCACCTCGACGGCCACGCCCGTCAGTCCCACGAGTCCACCGTCGGTGACCACGAAGGTCAGCGTGTCGTCGCCGTTGCTCCCGTCGTAGACGCCGCCGAGCGTCGGGTCCGAGCTGGAACTGCCCGAGAACGCCGGCACCTTGGGCGTGTACGACGTCGGCGTGGTGTTGATCTCGGCCGTGGACGTCAGCGTCGTCGCCGTCGGCGTGAGCGTGAGCCCGAGGCTCGCCACCGACGTCGCGCGCGCCGCCTGCTTCGTCGTTCCGGCGCGGAAGGAGCCGTCCACGCGCCGCAGCCCGCGCAGGGCATCGCGCAGGTCGCCGAGCTCGCCCAGGAACGCGGCCGGATCGAGGCCCACCGCGGCGGGAGCCGAGCTGAACGACGACGCACGCCCGCCACCGCCCGCGGGGGCGATGTACATGGACGAGTTGATCGAGGAGTTGGGCGAGGTGCCGGAGATCTGCATGGAGCCGAGGGTCTCGGAGCCTTCGGACCGCCCGCTCGGCTCACCCGAGACGAACTCGGATCTTTGTGGAGCGGACGCGCGACCCCGCCCCGCGCCCCCACCCAGGGCCCGTGGGACGCCGCGACGCGCTCAGCGATCGATGCGCCAGATCCCCAGGTCCACGGCGCGCCCGTCCTCCTCGATGCGGTCGACGCGCACGCGCACCGCACCCAATCTCCTGGCCACGGCGATGCTCGCGTCGTTGCGCACGTCGCAGTGCAGCTCGACCCACTCGAGCCCCAGGACGTCGAACGCGACGGGAACGAGTGCCGCGGTCGCCTCGGTCGCATAGCCCTTCCCCACCGCCCCCGCGTCGAGCCAGTAGCCGGCCTCCATCGACCCCGCGGGCCCACGCCCGATCAGCATCGTCTCGCCCACCAGTGCGCCGTTCTCGCGTTCGCGCACCGCGTACCGGTAGTGCTCGCCGGCGTCGAAACTCGCGCGACAGCTCGCGATGACCTCGCGCGTCCCGGCGAGGTCGCGCGGCTCGTGCCGCATGAACGGGATCCACGGCCGCAGGTGCGCGTCGTTCGCATCGAGCAGCGCGCGCAGTTCGGGCGCGTCCGTGTCGTCCCACACGTGCAGGTGCAGGCGCTCGGTGCGCAGGGTCTTGGGGGCGCTGGGCATGGTCGGAGGATAGGAAGTCGGACGGGCCGGGTCTCGCGCGGACGTCGGTCGCCGAGCAGCACATCCACAAGGGTTCGCGGCCCGAACGCACCTGGCATGCCCGAAGGTCCCGAGATCCGCCGCGCCGCCGACCGCATCGCCGAGGGCATCGTGGGTCGCGAGCTGGTGAATGTGCGCTTCGGGCCCACGCGACTCGAGCCCTACGCGAACGAGCTGATCGGCGCGCGCGTGGAGTCGGTGCGGCCGCGGGGCAAGGCGCTGCTCACGCGCTTCGACACTGGGCGCGTGCTCTACAGCCACAACCAGCTGTACGGCCGCTGGTACGTGGTCGCCGCGGGGAAGCCGCCGCGCACGGGGCGTTCGTTGCGGGTCGCGCTCGAGACGGAGTCGAAGTGGGCGCTGTTGTACAGCGCGTCCGAGATCGAGCTGCTCGACGCGGACGCGGTGGACGCGCACCCGTTCATCGCCAAGCTCGGCCCCGACGTGCTCGACGAGGGCACGCCGCCGCGCGTGATCGCGAAGCGGCTCGCGTCCAAGCGGTTCGAGCGGCGATCACTCGGTGCGCTGCTGCTCGACCAGTCCTTCGTCGCCGGCCTCGGCAACTACCTGCGCAGCGAGATCCTGTTCTTCGCCGGCCTGCACCCGAGCCTGCGCCCGTGCGACCTTTGCGACGAACAGCGCACGACCCTCGCACGCCTGATCCGCTCGATCACGAAACGCGCGTACACCACCGGCGGCACGACCGAAGAGCCTGAGTTCGTCGCCGATGCCAAGGCGAACGGCGAGCCGCGCCGCACCTGGCGCCACGCGGTGTTCGGTCGCGCCGACGCGCCCTGCCGTCGTTGTGGCGAGTTCATCGAGCGCATCGAGGTGGGTTCGCGGCGGCTGTACCTGTGTCCGTGGTGTCAGGGGTGAGGAGCGTCGTCGCGGTCGGCGCTCACGGGAACGCGACGACCGATCCCGGCGGACCCGTGCGGAACGTGATGTCGGTCCCCACGACGCGGTACTCGGCGTCGGGCACGAGGCCGTTGATCGGCGCGGGGTCGTACTTCGCCCACCAACCCCACAGGTGGGCGCCGGGGAAGACGGGTGCATCGACGGGCTCGACGTCCACGTCGCGAGTGGACAGTCCGAGCGCCGAGGCGTCGAGCAGCACCACGGCCGCTTCGCGCAGTCGAACGACGGTCGCGGGGCGATCGGGTCGGAGCATCTCCTCGCCTCCAGCCTCGCCGCCGACCTCCACCGCACCCGCGCCGCAGTAGGAGAGCCCGGCGAGCTCGTCCCAGTGCGGCTCGGTCTCTGTGGGATCCGCGCCGCCGCGGCCCGCTTCGAATCCCCCCAGGTACCACTGTCCGAGCTGCGCCGTTACGAACAGGTCCCAGGTTCCCGGCTCCAGTTCGAACCAACCCTCGAGCTCGGTCGCCGTCCCCACCGGCGCGCCGTCCCACTCGCCCTCGGCCGCGAGGACGCGCACCTCGCCGCTCGTTCGTTCGAGCGCGAGACCCGTCATCCGATGGTCCATGGGCCGGAGCACGCGTCCGTCGGGCGGCAGCACGGTGACCGCGACGCGCACCGGTTCGGTCGGCGCGGCCTCGGAAGTGGGCGCGGGCGCGTGGCATCCGGCGAGCGCGGTGAGCAGGACGAGAGCGAGACGGTGCTGCATGGATGGACTCGTGAGGGATCTGGATCTCGGAGCGCGCGCGTCGCTCCGGAACGCGACGCACATGTGGGTTCGAGGCACGCTACCGCCGCAGATGCGACGTGCGCGTACCCACCGCGCGCCCGGCGCCCGCGCGCACGCGCGACGATCCGTCGAGCGCCACGTGCGCGAGGTTCGGGAAGAGCGGTTGGATGCGGGCGTCGCGATCCTCGACGCGACCGAGCGGCCACAGGGCGCGGGCGGCCGGCGGCCAGTCGGCGAGTGCGTAGGCCCCGCCGGCGCCGACGACGGCGAGCGCGGCCGGCTCGAGGACGAGGCGTTGCTCGGGCGACGTCGCGGAGGTGACGTCGAAGCTCACGGAGGCCACGAACGTGCGACTGACCGCTTCGCGCAGACTCGGTTCGATCAGTGAACGGCCCGCGAACGCGACCACTTCCCACGAACCGTACGGCAGCTCGATGGTGCCGCTGCGGGACTCGTCGACGCGACCGTCGTGCAGGAGTCGGACGCGGTCACCGGAGCGGTCGATCGCGATCAGGCGCATCCACCGCGGCATGTCCTCGGGCTCGAGCGCGTCGGGGAGTTCGATCGCAACAGGAACGAGCCCGCGCTCCGTGACGACTCCGCTCGTCCTGCCGACCCAGTAGGCCACGCCCGCGACGAGCAGTGCGGCGACGAGTGCCAGCGCGGGTGCGCGCCGCGACCCGCGCGACGGCTCGGGCTCCACCTCCTCCCACGCCAGGACCTCGCTCGCCCGCCGGCCCTGCTGCACGGTCACGCGGACACGGGCGCGACGCGGCGAACCGTGCGCCCCTTCCGCGTCGAACGCGCAGCGAAGATCCCAGGTGCCTTCCGGCAGCGCGAGCGCCACCGTGCCGTCGAGATCCGGGCCCGCGGCGACGGGCGGCGCATGCTCGACGTCGGTCGCGACGTCGGTGGCGCGCAGCCAGGTCAGTCGCGCGCGCGACCCCATGCCCCCGATCTCGACCTGGGCGCCGGGCACGACCTCGAGGGCGACGTCGACGGTGCCGCCGTTGGAGGGGATCGTCACGATCGAATCGTGCGAGGCGGGCGCGGACGCCGGCGCGACCTGCGTCGGAGCGGAGCGGGCGCTGCGCGCGGTGGACGACGGCGATTCACCGAACGCTGCTTCGGCGAGCGCTTCGGGGCTGGACGGGGCGCCGCGAACGAGCCATTTCGGCGCGTCCGACTCGTGCAACCGAGCGGACACGAGCCGCGCGCGATAGCGACCCGTGCGCAGGCCGACCAAGCGATCCAGCGGTCCCGGTCGAACGTCGAACACGTGTCGCGCGCGCACGCGAGACGGTGCGTCGAGCGGCCCGTCGAGCTCGATGCGAACACGTGAGCGGTGCAGGACGCGGGCGCGCTCGGCGTCGAGGTCGGTCGCCGCGAACTGCGACGAACGACCCGCTGCGGGACGGGTCACGGCCGCGGCGGGCATCGGCCGACTCGGGATCAGGCGCACCTGACACGGCTCCGAGTCGGGCGCTTCGAGTTCGCCGAGGTCGAGAACGCGCGGGCTGGGCGCCGCGGTCGGCGAGTCGAACTCGCGCACCACGACGACGACACCGAGCTCCGGCTCGCGCCAACTCGCGACCAACCGCCGGCGCGCTCCGAGCCGCCCGAGTGACGTGAAGGCCCGACCCGCTCCCTGGCTCGCGTCGTGCTGCCAGGTCCCGTCGGGGGCCAGCGTCTCGAAGCGCACGTTCGCCGCCGCGCGCGACGGATCGGCAACAGCGGGCAGGGAGCAGCGCGCCTCGACGAGCGCGGACCGGGGCGTTCCGTTGAACACGTGCGTCGCGCGTGGATCGCGCTGGGTCGGGTCGTGTCGCCGGCCGGAAGGACTCCGGCGATCGACGCGGTCCCGACGATCCGCGTGCTCGTGTGGCGGCGGATGTGGGCGCTGCGCGACGTGCGTGGCGAGCGGGATCGGATGGGTTCGTGGCGCCGCGACGAGCGACGGCGGGCCTACGCCGGGCCGACGCGCCGGTTGGGGACGTGGAGCCGGCGGGGTTCGGTCTGGAGCGAACGGGCGTTCGGTTCGGGGCGATTCTCCGGCGCGCACCCGCGCACACCGTGGGTCATTCGTCCACGGTCACGAGCGATCCGGGCCCGCCGGTCACGAACTCGATCCAGACGTCGCGCTCGCTGCGAAAGCGGTACGGCCGGTTCGGCAGGAGTCCGTGGACGTGCGGGCGCCCGTCGATCCACCCCGTGCACTCGCCGAGCCGAATTCCATCCGGTGAGTCCGCCAGGAAGAGCCTGACCTGCACGGGGGTCTCAGCGGCGCGTCCCCGCTTCCGTGGCGTAGGTGGCAAGACATGGGCCGGAAGGAGCGCGCGCGCGGACTCGGCGAGCCGAAGATCGAACCTGTTCGACTCCCCGGCGCGCACGTCGATCGTCGTGGTCGCCGTCCAGGAACGGTGCACGTCGTCCTCTCCGTCCACCACGAGCGTGTCGGTCCAGATCGCGTCGATCCGCAGGGGCCCGGCGCCGCGCGAGATCTCGCCCTCGAACGTATCGGTTCCGGGCACGTGTTCGAGGGGGACGACTCTTAGGTTGGAGCCGTCCGGCCGCGACGAGAACGCGTGCGGAAGATGCGCACGCTCACCGACCGGCACGGGGCTCGCGACGACGAAGTGCGCGGTGCCGATCCGTCGTAGTGGAATGTCGATCGGCACGTGGACCTCGCCCGTGAGCGTCACTTCCAGCGCATCGACCTGATCGGAGACGAATGCAGAGTCGCGCGCACCAACTCCGACGACGCGCACAGTCAGATCACCACTGGGCAAGCCACGAACCTCGAGCGGTCGCGTCGGATCCTCTTGGACCCGCAGTCCAATCGTCTTGTTGGACGCCTTCAGGCCAGATTGGCCGAGATCGAGCACAATTCGAAGCTCTGCTCCTTGCACGTCCTCCGCCGTCCAGTCTCGACCGGTCGAAGGATCGAAGAAGCGCGGTTCGATCACCAGAGTCGGACCACCTTCGCCATCGACCAGGCCCATGTCGTGCACGCCGCCCTCAGTCAGGTCGACGGCGCGACGCACGTAGACCTGTTCAGCATCTGCCGCGGTCCACTTTACGTCGACGACGAAGAAGCCTGGAGTGATCGGTCCTGTGGTGAAGGCTCCTGTCTCGGAAGGATTCGAGAAGGAGAACCTCGAGCTCCCTTGCACCTCACCCGTCGTTGCACGCTTCTCGGCGGCGATGCTGATGAGAACGTCCTGCGCTTCGGCCGGGACCTGTCCACGGATCTCCGCGTAGGGCGTGAAATCCACCTCGAAGTGAGCCACATCGCCAGGCTCCAGGGTGACGCGGGACTCCACGCGCCGCGCGCTGTCGAAGCCCGACCCCGCTGCGCGGTCGAAAGCACCGTCCGGACCCGTCATCCGCATCGCACCTGCTGATGCGGCGTCTACGACGACCACATCACCCGCCAGGACCCACTCCATCTCGAGCGGCAACTCGATGGGATCCACCGCGCGCCGAATGCTCCACACCTGGTGGTGCGGCGCTGTGGCGCGACGTTCGAGCGACCCGGCTCGAGAGGCGTCGACGCCGATCGGGGCTGTCGCGGGTCCGAAGTGCTGCGAGCCCCGCAGCCGCGCGAGGATGTGGGCGTGCGCCTCCGCACTCGCGTCTCCGCGAGCCAGCCCCTGGAGATCGAGAGCGAAGCGCGAGTACTCGTCCTCGTCCGGTCGCATCGTGGCCATCGCCTGCTCCCGGAACTCGGCCGGGAGGATCACACCCGCCTCCGCACGGAAGCGTTCGTGGACCAGACGGTTCGCGGGCGTGGTCTCTCGTCGCTCCGACGCCCCGACCTGCACGAACAGAACGTCGCGGTACCACGGCGAGTCGGTGTTCGCGGTCAGCCGCACGGTCGCGCTGGGTGCGAGTGGCAGCTCGTGCGGGCCCTCGCCGAGCTCGCGCAACCGATCCACGTCCACGAAGCGCGGACAGTGACCGTCCGCGACCACCACGAGCACGCCGCCAGCGGGAACGAGGTCGCGAACCAGCGCGTCGTCGCTCGCGTGCGTGGTGCGCGATCCGCCGCGTGCGACCACGGCCACCTCGAACGACGCGATCGGCGCGCCGGTGTGGTCGAGCGGTGCGATCCAGTCGCTCCACGGCCCGTCGGTGGCGAGGGCGGCACGGTCGGAGAGTGGCTCGATGTCGGCGATCTCGACCGAGTCCGGCGCATCGTCGAGCGTCGCGTCATCCGCGAGCTCGACGGACTCGAGCACGGACTCGTCCTCCGCCGCCCCCGCGTCGCCTGCTGCGAGCGACTCCAGGTCGCCGCCCGGCCGCGTGAGAACGAACACAATGACGCCGAGCAGGGCGAGCACCGCGGCAAAGGCGAGGACGCGCAGCTTCATGGCGCCCAGCCTAGCGCGACAGCTCGAGCACCGACCCCGGCGCTCCGGTGACGAAGCGCGTGCCGTCGGCGGTGAACTCGTACTCGGTCTCCGGTAAGAGCGTGCTGAACCGCGGGCGCCCCTGTTCGTCGCGGCCGTTGTTCTGGCACGTCAGGTAGCCGATCGCAGGCGGCCAGCCGACGGGCAGGGCGAGGGGATCTGCTCCGTCATACACGTTCGACCGGGCCAACCTGGGATCGTCGGGATCCATGAACGCCGAGACGGACGCGACCAACTCCAACGTGAGACTCCCACCACCGGGCCCGACCGTCACCCGGCCACTCGCGACGAGCGGTCGATCGGAGTTCGCCGTACCGAGAAGCCGCCAGTCGCCGGGTGCGAGGTCCGCGCGGAAGCGACGATCACCGGGTGCTGCTGTCGGGTCCTTCGACGGCGGATCCTTGCTCAGCGCCACGAGGGCGCCATCGGACTGGCGCACGGCGTAGCACTTCCACACTCGGAACGGCTCGCCGCTGGACTCGACGAAACCCACGTCGATCGAGTGCGTCCGCTCCACCCGGACCTCGACCTCCACCACCGTGTCGCCGGTGCACTCGAAGTCGGTGGTGCGCACCGGGTGGACGGCGAGGCCCTCGAACGTCGTGGCAGTGCCGGGAGATCCGCTGAGACGGGCGCTCCAAGCGCGAATCGCGTGGCGTCCGTCGGAGACTCCGCGGAGCAGACCCGAGCCCCCGGACGTCCGAACCGAGTGCGACACGATGGACCGACGAGACGGCTCGCCATCCTCGACGACACTCGCTTCGAGAACGATCGCAGCCTCGATCTCCGCTCGCCGGTCGGGATCGACGCCCTCACCGAGAACGACTCTGGGCCTCAACTCGATCGTGTTCCCGGTCACCGACGTCAGCTCGCCGAGGACGACGTCGCCACCCACAGGCACCTCGATCTCGATGTTCACCTTGGACAATTCGGATCCCGTGCTGTTCTTCCAGGTCCCCGAGAATCTGTAGAGCCCTGGCGTGACGTCCCGGTACGAGTATCGACCATCTTGAAGTCGCCCGGACTCGAGGTGGTGGGGCGCTCCATTGACATGGACCAGAGCGAAGGCATCGCCGCGCGAATCCGACGGCCTCGACTCTTCGGGGAGCGACCAGGTGATGCTCGCTGCACCGTCGAACGTCACGCGGACGCGGGGCGTGTCGGTGCCGTCGTGAACGAAGGGCGGCACGTACCACGGGCCGGCGAACGCACCCTCCGAGTCGAGCGCGCCGACGAAGAAGCTCTCCGGCGGCACCTGCATCGAGGGCGACGGAACCGGTTGGACGTAACCGCTCAGCTCGACGCCCATCGGCACGCGCGGAATCTCGAGCCGTCGGTCCTCGTCCTCGGGATCGACACCGAATCGCGGGTGATAGAGCTGGAGCGAGTCGAGTCCATCGAGGGCGACGGGCTTCGTGTCGTCGTCACCGTCCCAGATCGATCGCCAGGCCTGTTCACGGAACGCCACGGCGCCGCGACTCTTCGCCGGGTCGTCGCCCCCCTTCCTCGGTGTCCCCGGCTCCAGGCCGAGGAACTGCCCGAGGCGGAGCGCGATGTCCCGATGCTCCCTCGTACTCACCGGAGCGAGTTCGACCAGAGCGAAGACCGACCGGCGCGGCGCCTCCCCGACGATCTCGACGACCATCGGTGCCGCCGGAACGAGCTCGAGAACACGTGGCCGGTCCGCTCCGCGATCGAGTTCGCGCGGCAGGAACGGGTGGAACACGTGACCGTCCGAACGCACTTCAGCCAGGACTTCGCCCTCGAACAGTGCGGCGTCCACCGGGTCGTCGAGCTGGTAGACGCGGAAGTCCTCTTCGGGTCCCGTGAGGCACGCGACCTGTGCGGCGCCGACGCGCTCGCCCGAGTCGCGGTCGATCGGCTCCAACAGATCGGACCAACGCAGAAGAGACTGGTCGGGCACGACCTTCGTCTCGATCCGATCGCTCGGTATCGGATCACCGTCCTGCACGCCGTCCGCGAGATCGAACGCGTCGGACAGAAGCTGCTCCGACGACTCGTCCAGGTCACTCGGGTCCAGTTCGACCAGCTCCGCCTGCGGCCGCGTCAGAACGAACAACAGCACGCCGAACACGGCGAGCACAAGGGCAAGGGCGAGGACGCGCAACTTCATGGCGCCCAGCCTAGCGCGACAGCTCGAGCACCGACCCCGGCGCTCCGGTGACGAAGCGCGTGCCGTCGGCGTTCAGCTCGTACTCGGTGTTCGCAAGGAGGCCCTGCACCCAGAGCGTGGTGTCCTTCGCGTCGACCATGCCGCCGGCCACGAACTGGTAGGGCCCTTCCCAGTCGACGGGGCGTGCGAAGTCGGCGGCCATGCTCTGCTCCCGGAGCCTGTCGAACAGCGCCGCATCGCCCGACTCCACGCGCACGACGAGGCGCGTCATCTCGACCAGTTCGATCGTGACCGGAACCGCTGGATCGCGCGTGTCCATGTCCACCTCGAGCTGACCCATGTACATGCGACTGGCGATCGGGAACGAATCCTCCTCGCCTTCGTCGGACGCCTCGCTCTCATCGACTTGGACGCCGATCCCGAGGAGCCGCCAACGTCCCGGCCCGAGCGCGCCCACCAGCTCGACGACTGCACCAGGCTCGCCGGGTTCGCTCATCACCTCGCCGTCGACCATCGGTTCGAGGTACGAGAACGAGTCGTCGTCGAAGCTGACCGCGGCGCCGCCCTGGACGTGCACGCCCGCGGGAGGAACGACCGTGACCATGAGTGCGGACATGCTCGTCACCGCGAGTCGCACGACGACCTCGGTCTCGCCCTGCGGCGTGAACTCGTGGAGTTCCAGCGCACTGGCGACGCGGTACAGAGTCGACAGATCCTCCCCACCGGGCGGCGCATCGATCCGCGCGCGATCCGCCAACAGGATCGACGGGAGCCCTGCGATGCCCCGGTACTCGATACCGGAAGCGACGCCGACCTCGCGCTGGAAACCGTGGCCGCGGACTGGATCGGCCGTACCGGGCGCCACGTCGAGAATGGCCATGACGCGGATCTGCTCGCGCAACGGCGCGTGATGCTCGGCCGCTACCCCGTCGCCGAACTGGACGTCGAACTCGATGCGCAAGAGGTTCTCGTCGTCGAACTCGAGCAGGCCCAGATCCAGGTGCTCACCGGGTGTGAGTTCGTGCTCGGAACGGTGGACGGCGAGGCGATCGCCGCTCGCGCTCGCCCAGCGCGCCACCAACCGTGTGGCGCCGGGCTCGAGCCCTTGGACGGTGCAGCCGTCGGCGCTGACGTCCGGTACCACGCGCTGCCGTTTCCAGTCTTCACCGTCGAACACCGACACCTCGACGCCGCTGAACTCGCACCCTTCCGGATAGGACCACGAGATGCTCGCCGCGCCGTCCGTCGTGAGTCGAACCACGGCGGGTTCCGCAGCGGTGAGCAGCGTAGGAGGCACGGTGCGACCTTCGACGATGGCGCCGGTCGCGTCGAGTGCCGCGACGAAGCGGTGTTCGCCCCTGGCCGTCGTCGGAGCGAGCTGCCCCACGACCGCCCGTCCCGCGGGCGCGACCTCGACCGTGACGGGGAGCCCGGTCCCCACGCTGCCCGAAGCGAAGCGATCCATACCGGTCGTCGACACCGGCACCCGCACCGCGCACTGGATCGCCGGGTCGAAAGGAGCCTCGAGAGCGAACTCGGGGCCGAGCTCGACGCCTTCGAAGGTCGCCTGCCCGAAGCCGGCGTTGCCGCTGCCGCGCGCGCGATCGAGCTCGGCCCGCAACCGTTCGGCCCGCAGCGCCGTCTCGGCATCCGCGCCGTCGACCCACAGTCGAACCGTCGTGTTCGACGGAGCGCGCGGACTGGCTTCGTCCAGCTCGATCCGCACCAGGGCCGCGGGCACGAGCGTCGTCCGAAGCGGTTCGACGGTCGGCACCGCAGCGCGCCGATCGGCCAGTTCGGCGGGCGCGAAGAACCGCGGGCAGTACCCGGGAGCGGCGAGCGCACCGATCGAACCGGCGGCGAGGTCGGCCTCGTCCACGGCCGCTTCGAACTCGGTCCGTCGCAGCCGCTCTCCCGCGCCGCGTGCGATCCACAGCTCGAGCTGCTCCACCGGTTCACCCGCATCGGTCCGAACGGCGAGCAGGTCGGACCAGACCACCGGACCGCGCGACGCCACGGACTCGCGTGCGTCGTCGCGATCCGATGCCGCGTCGACGAGCTTCGTCGGCGCGCTCGCAGCACCGGACGGGTCCGACTGCAACTCGACCGGATCGAGTTCACCGGAGTCGTCGGACACTTGGTGGTTCGCCCCGTCCGGCGCTCCGGCGAGTGCGGGCGCACTGCGATCGGGCCACAGGGACCAGGCGACGAGAATGGCGATGAACACCGCGACGAGGGCAAGCAGGCGCGTCTTCATCCAGACAGCTTAGCTGGGTGACTCGCTCACTCGAGGTCGCTCGACCTCTCGAACGGAATGCGCCGCAAAGACGTGCCGACAACTCGACCTCGCTCTGTGTCTCGAGGGCGGTCGAACCCAACAGCGCGCCGAAGAGAGGTGATTTTGGCCTGAAGGCCATCGGCCCCACGACCAAGTCGGATCACACCCCTATCGGCTCAATTCGACCACGCTCCCGGCCGGGCCGGCGACGATCGAATGCTCGGTGCCGAACAGCGTGTACTCGACGCCGGGCACACAGCCGTGGAAGACGAGCCGCCCGTCGGTGGTCTCCGCGTCCGCGCCCCAGGTCGCCCGTGCCTCGTCGGACCAGATGGCGGGACGCAACGCGCGAAGGGATCCGAACCTACCCACGAGTTGCGCATCGACGACGATCGTCGCAGCGCGCGAAGCTGTGGTCCGCACGAACAGTGGTTCCGGCGCGTCCACGTCGAACACGGCGATCGAGGCCGTCGCGAAGTACGACGCATCGTCGAGCGGACCGCGCTCTGTGCTGTTGGCGCCCCACTTCGCGGTCCACCGGGGCGCGAGCCGCGCGACGAGTTCCCAATCGCCTACCGGGAGCCGGAGATCGAAGTAGGCCGTGGACGCGATCCGGCGCAGCTCGGCCGGCTCGACGACACCGTAGCTCTCCCAGATCTCCTGGTCCCAATCGACTCCGCCCCGCACGACCGCACCCGTCGAGCGTTCGCGCGCGACCGCGGCGACGTGCGGAAGGTCACTCCCCGCGAGCCCGCTCGACTCCGGCAGTTCGACCTCGAGCACGACCTTGCGCACACGATCGACGCGCACGACGAACTCGAACTCCACCGGTGTGCCGTCCGAGGTCCACGTGGTCGGTGGCGCCTGATCGGTGGCCGTGGGATCGAACGTCGATTCGTTGGAGCCATTCCACTCGGGCTCGGACGGTGCCGCCATCCCGACGACGATCTCGCGCGGACACTCGATCTCGACGACCGCGTCGGGAAAGCACTCGTTCAGCCAGCCGCGCAGCTCGCCCTGCTCGACGACCACTTGATGCACGCCGGCGCGCACGCCTTCGAACACGAGTTCGCCCAACCTTGTGCTCTGCTCGCGCTCGCCCCAGTAGCGCCCGGCGCTGCCGTCCCGCACCAACGCGACGCTCCAATTCACTTCGCCATTGGCGACGGCCAGCGCACCGCGGTCCTCGACGCCATCCACGACGAAGCGCGGCACACAGCGCACGCGCGCGCGATCCGGAGCGAGCGTCACCCGCAGGTCCAGGCGGTTCTCGCCCGCGACGATCTCGACGTCGCCGAGAGCCATCCACTGGCTGGGAACGCCGTCGGGCGCGCGCGTGATCCAGCGGGCGACGACGCGCTTGCGACCGGGCGTCAACCGCTCGCAGACATAGGTGCCGTCCGCGGGGATCACGCCTCGACTCTCGGGAGCGACCGGGTCGGGAACGCTGCCCGCGTCGCCCTCCGCCTCGTCGAAGCGGTAGACCTCGACGCGACCGGCGGAACCACTCGTGTCGACGACGCCGGTGAGACGCGCCCAGTCCCCGGCCACCAGCTCGATCGTGAGCTCGCCGCTCGCGGGGATCTCGAACGCGAAGTCGGTGCTCGCCCGCCACTCCCGTGAACCGGCGACGCGCGCGCGATACAGGCGCTGCGCGTCCAGGTCGAGCTCGAGCGGCTCACCCACAGGCAGGCCGTCGAGCCCAGCCGAACCGTCGCGCAGGTAGCGCCGGTACGTGCCGCGCAACGCACCGCCGATGCGGTCGACCGCGGGATCGAGCAGCGCGCGCGCCGTCTCGTCCTCGAGCAGGTTCGCGAGCGCGCCGGCGACGTTGGTGGGAGCTCCGTACGTGTCGCACAGCGCGTCGAGTCGGTCGAAGTGCTCCGCGAGCGTGGCGCGGTCGAGTGCGTCGACGCGTGCCTGGGCAGACTCGGTCTTCGCCGGCTCCGGCGTCGCGCGCGCGGCGGCTGGGACCGACTCGTCGCCGCCTGCATCCGCCTCGCTGCGCCGTTCGCCATGTTCGATCTGGAGCATCAACGACAGCGCGTCCGACTCCTCGTGGTCGACGACGCGCAGCATCACGCGCCCGCGACGCGTGAGCTCGACCGCGCGCGGCGGTCCGCCCGCGATGCTGGCCGCGAGCCAAGGGTCCGTCACGACGTGCCGAGGTTCGTGCGCGGGCGACTCGACGCGCAGCAGCACGGCGTCGGCCAACGCGACCGCGTCGTAGCCGTCGTCGACACCGGCGCGCACGATCCGACCGCCGCGCGTGACCAGGGCGATCCGCGCATCCAACACCAACGCGCCACTCACACCGTCGCGCGGCGTCACGAGGTCGAGCCACGTCGGTCCGCTGCCGATGCCGGCGATCGTGCGCGTGTCCGAGAACTCGTCGACGAGCGCGCTCGATGCGGCGCCCATGCCCCGACCGTCCGCCAACGCCCCGGTGTCGCCCCCACCGCGGTCCACGCTGGCTGCTGACTCCTGTCCGACCTCGGTGACGCGCGCCAGATCGCTCGCGTCGTCCTGCCCGTCCGCGATCCAGTCCGCGCCGAGCCAGATCGCCGCCACCACACAGCCCACCAACAAGAGGACGCTCGCGAGCGGGCGGGGGGCGGGCGAATCCGAGTCCATGGCGAAAGGCTAGCGCTCGACGTCGACCCTGCTGTCGGGTGGGCCGGTTTCGAACTCGACGTCCGAGCCCAGCAGCCGATAGCGCGTTCGTGGCAGGAGTCGGCGCGCGAGGGTCGCACTTCGACCCGTGCTCGGCGTGAAGGCCTCCGCCATGTCCGCCGGCCAACCGATCGGAACGATGGATCCATGGAGTTCGGCACGGCCGCTCTCGAGCCAGGGCGGAGCGGCGAACCACCCGTCGCGCGGACCGAGCGTGGCCGCCGCAGAGGGCCCGACGTTCACGACGACGTCCGCGGACGGCCACGTTCCGTCCGGACCCGGAAGGACCTTCGTGTTCGAGCTCCAGGTCGCCGTGCCGATGAAGTCGTCGACGAAGCCCTCCCATGTCTGGACCAACACCGTCCACTCGCCATCGGGCAGGACGAGCTGCGTGGACTCGGGCTCGCTCACGGCGGTCAGTGCCGCGCCCTTGCCACGCGTGCCGATGAGAGCGGTCCGCCACTCGTTCGCGACGATGACGGCGTTCGTGGTCGAGTCGAAGGCCCACGCCACCACATCCGGGCGTATCGTTCCGTCGGGCAGGCGCGCACTGACCGTGACCCGCGTGGGGACCTGGAACGCGAACTCCACCTCCAGTTCGGTCCGCTCGTCGGGTCGGACGTGAACCTCGTGGAGGCGCTCCCAGTGCAGGCCGACCTCGGCAACGGTCGGAACGAAGTCGTCCTTCGTGCGACGCGTCCCGACGTGGACGCGGTAGTGACCCGGCGCGAGCCCTCGCAGCGTGGCCGGTCGCAGCGTCGTCCCGTCGACCGCCAAGCGCAGCGCACGCGCAGGTGCCGCCAGATCGTCGACCGACTCGACGATCACGCCGATGGAGCCGAGACCCTCGAAGAGTTGGGTCCGCAGCCCGGGCGGAACTTTCGCGTCGACCCGCAGCCGCGGCACGACCGTCAGAGCGGCGTCGTCGACGGGCTCGAGCAGGCCGACGTTGTGGATCGCGCGGCGTTCGAGTTCGAAGCGCCGCTCGATGTAGGCGCGACACTCGCCGGCCGGGGGCTCGCCGTCCGCTCCGTCGGGACTCTTCGCCGCGCCGTACAAGGTCGCGCGCACGGCCCAGGACCCGGGCGCGAGCCCTGCGATGGTGAACGGACCGGGCGCGAGTTCACGGTCCGCGCCCGAACGCACGAACTCGTCCTCCAACGGATCGAGTAGCCAGAGTTCGAGCGTCGCGCCTTCCACGTCGGCGGGGATCTCGCCGACGAGCGTGCCCGCGCCGTCGAACGCGATCCCCAGGCGGACCGTCTCGCCGGCACTGACGAGAGCGACGTCCGCCGACCTGCCGTAGGAGCCGTCCAGCTCGGAGCCACGGAGCTCGGCAAGGCCATCGGCTTCGATCTCGGCCCGGTACGACTTTCCGGCGACGAGCGGCAGGCCGTCGATCGGAACGGGGGTCGCGTCGGTGAACTCGACCTCGATGGACAGGTACGCGTCGGTGGCGGGCGGACCGTCGAGACGCACGTAGTCCTCGTAGCGACTCCCCGACCGCAGGCGGAAGATCGCGTCCTTGCGATCCCCGACCGGCGCGGCCCCGTCCAAGACCGCGCGCATGAGCTCCAACGCTTGACGCGTGCGCCGATCGACCTTCACCATCCGCTCGCGATTGCGCTCGTTCCGCAGCGCAGCGAAGTGGAACTTCACGACCGTGGTCTCGAGATTCGAAGGGCCTTCGCGGCGCAGCTCGAGTCGTGCTCCTGGGGCCATCGACACCGGCTGCACAGCGCCCTCGATCTCACGCAGGTCCTCGACCCGAAGCATGCGCGGACACCGATTCGGAGCGCGCAGGACGGCGAGTCGGCCAGAACGCAGGAGCTCCTCGTCCACGAAGTCGTCGACGACGAACGAGCTGCCGGTCCCGTCGCGAAGGAGGATCTCGATGGTGGCTTCGGCGAGCCCGACGGCGTCGAGACCACCGGCCTCTTCGAGCGCGATCGGTCGAACGAGATCGCTCCAGCGGCGCCGCGTCTCATCGGTTCCGAGCGCGACGCGGGAGGATGGTTCCGACGGTCGCTCGGCGTCGACGACGTCCGCGGAGGCCACGCCTCGATCGTCGATCGGAACGCCGGGCGCCAACTCGACGGTCGAGTCGGGCTCGTCGCGCTCGAGTCCATCGGTCGCGGCAGAGGGCAGTGCCACCGGGACAGCGTCCCGACCGGGCGCGATCAGGAACGCGAACACCGCGACCAGAGCGACCACACCGAGAACGACGACGACACGCTGGATCATGCTCCCTCCCTACCGGATGCCGACGGCGTGCCTACACCTTACCGCCAGGCACTCCGGCACGCGCTCCCGGTCGGAGTGGACCCACCTCACTCGAACGCCGCCACCGTCGAACCCGGGCCGCCGGTCGTGAACACCACGTCCGTTCCGACGAAGCGGTAGTCCGTCGAGGGCAACAGGCCGCGGTAGCTGACGCCACCGTCGTCGGGCAGAAGGGTCTGCGCGACGGTTCCGCCCGTCGCCCGATCGCGGACGACGGATTCGATCGGGCAGCCGTACGGAGCGGGACCGAGAACGGCCGCGAATGCTTCCGAAGCCAACACGTCGGCCGCGATCGTCGCCGTCGCCGAGGGCGCGAGCACCAGGTCGACCGCGAGCGGCGCGGGCGGCGTGGCGAGGACCTCGGTCGTAGCGATCCAAACGCTCGCCGGTTCGCTCGGGTGGTCGGCCGGGAAGAAGGCGCGCGCGACGACGGTGGTCGAACCGGGCGGGACGGAGGTGGACGACGCGGCGTGGGGCTGCACCGCTCCGCCGCCGGGCTCCCAGCGGAAGCCCGGGACGCGCTCGCCCTGCCCGCCACCGCGGTGGAGGTCGGCCGCGAAGCGGATCCCCGATGTGAGTACGTCGTCGGGCACGTACAGCCGCACCTCGAGCGGCGACTTCGCCGTCAGTCGCACGGGCAACTCGGCTTCGACGTGGCCCGGCATCGTGAACGCCAACGTGGTCTGCTCCGACGCCAGCAGCCACGGCACGTCGCCCAGGTCCACGTCGACGAGGCGCGCCTCCCACGACCCTTCGGCGAGCCCGCGCAACGCGATCGGTTCGCCGACGAAGCGCCGCTCGCGATCCGACAGGAGCAGCCGCTGGGCCATCGTCCCACCGAACGGTTCGTCGGGGTCGGTGAGCTCGAGCGTGCCGGTCACGGTCGCGAGCGTCTGCGGATCGACCGCCCGTTCGACGTTCTCGTGGTCGAGGTGGTAGAAGCGCGGCACGATCGTCACGACCGACGCCGGGTCCGCCGTGAAGGTTCCGAGGTCGTGCTGCGTGCCGGCTTCGAGCTCGAACTCGATCAGCGTGTGCGACTCGACGCCCTCGACGTCCAGCCACGACGCGGAGACGACGTACTCGCCGGGGAGCAGTCCGCGCGCTTCCACCAGATCCTGCGCGTCGTCGACGTAGCTGCCGGTGCTGTGCGACGAGGCCGCGCCGTCGGACGACCAGTGGACGGTGAGGTACCATCCCTTGTCCGTCGCGCCCGTCGGGAAGCGCGCGACGATGCTGGACTGGGGGACGAAGACGAGCTCGGTCGTCAGTTCTTGATCGGGCTCGAGTCGGAACGGGCGCTCCAGGTGCTGCGCCGCTCCGAAGGGTCTCGCGTCCGTGCGCTCGGGATCCGAGTCGAGTCGGAAGGCGCCTGCGCTGCGGACGCCGATCTGGAGCGTGCCGTTGGTGGCGACCGGATCGAGCGTCAGCGGCAACGCGACTGGCCCGGCGAAGCGGTAGGCGGCGAAGGGCGCGTAGAAGGCCAGAGGCGGTTCGACGTGCGCGAGGCTCGTCACGCGCGAAAAGGCGGCGTGGTCGCGACCGAACGCGAAGTGCTCGGCGCGCGCGGCGTTCGAGAGGCTCGGGTCGAGCGTCGCCCGCAGCGCCGCCGCGAAGGCCATGAAGTCGGCTCGGGCCTGCGGGCCGTCCAGCGTGTCGTCGTGGGCCCAGAGCCTCGTGGCGAGGTCGCCGCGCACCACTTGCAGCGCGTCGATCTCGTGGAACCAGGGCGACGTGCGGTCGGTCGTGATCGTCAGCGTCGCGCGCGGCACGAGCTTGGCCCGGCGCTCGTAGTCCGTGGCGCGTTCGAGTTCCGGCCCGGTGGTGAAGCGCGGGCAGTGGCCGTCGCCCACGATCGCGACGAGCGCGTCGGCGAGACTCGCGGCGCCGGGACGGACGGCGTCCGCGTCGAACTCCGTGCGCGAACCGTCCGGGCGAATCACCACGACTTCGAAGGTCTCGAGCGCCGCGCCGGTTCGCGCGCCATGGGGTTGGATCACGTCGCGCCACGAGCGACTCGCATCCACGCGCGCACGTCCGGTCGGAGCCGCTCCACCCGCGTCCGCGCGTCCGAACTCGTCGAGCGCCGTGGGCGACGCCAGGTCCGACCGGTCGGCGAGCTCGACCGGCTCCGACGTCGTCGAGTCGGGCGCTGCGCCGTCGGCCGCTCCCGACCTGGCGCGCCCGCCCACTTCGTCGCCTGCGTCGAAGAACAGAAGGAAGAAGCCGATGCCACCCGCGAGGAGCAGAGCGACGGCGACCAGCAGGGGGCCCGAGGTGCGTGTGGACGACATGGAGGGTTTGGAGCGTGCTCGTGGCCTCGCTGTTCAGCCGTCGAACCGCAGGATCGAACCCGAGCGGCCGGACCAGAAGCGGCGTCCGTTCGTGCGCACTTCGTACTCGGTTCCGGGCGCGAGGTGCTCGATGACGAACTCGCCGTCCTCGTTCGCGCGGACGCGGCGGACGAGCGCGGAGAAGCCAGGGAAGTCGACCGGCGTCACTTCGTGGTGCATGGTGCTCGCGACCTCCTCGTCCATGCCGAGGTCCGCGCCACGCGCCCCCAGTGCGGCGGCCGTCGCGACCACCGTCGCCCCGGGCGCGACGCGCAGGATCCGCTCGACGGGCGGACCCGGTTCGAGTCGCAGCATCGTGCTCGCGTACCAGACTTCGCTCGGATGCACGGGGTGCGCGCGCGACGTCGCGGCGGCCACGAGGATCTCCCACTCGCCCGCAGGCAGATCGAACTCGACCTCGGAGTAGCCGGCGTCGTTCCAGGTGAACGCGAAGTAGCGGTCGTCGCCGGTCGCTCGGCGCAACGCCGCGCCCGTGTAGTGGATGCCGGGAGCGAACAGGTCGCCCTCGAGCGGAACCTGCAGGCGGACGTGGATCTGGGCCTCGACCTCGATCGGCACGTCCACGTCGACGACCGCGCCGACGACCGGCGTGAACGGGGTGGCGGCGAACGACGTGGCGACGGCCCAGTCTTCGCCCACGGTCGGCGGGAGTCGCAGCACGAGTGGCCGCAGGCCCAGCTCCTCGGTCGGCAGTCCGCGCAGTTCGACCGTCGTCCGGTCGGCGGTGAACGTCACGACGTCCACGAGCGGTTGGTCGTCGGCGAACACCTCGAGGACGCTGTTCGCCCCGTCGATGCGGCCGTCGAGTTCGAAGCCGTACAGGCGCGCGGTGAGGTCTTCGAGCTCGACCCCCTCGCGATCCACGAAGCGCATGTGCGTGCGCACCACGGTGCTCGGCGTCGGCGCGAGCACGCCCAGGTCCACGAACTCGCCCGCGGCCACGTCGAACTCGAGGTCGCAGAAGGCGACGACGCCGCCAGGCTCGCTCCAGCGCGCGACCAAGCGGTGCATCCCGGGCCGCGTCGACAGCCATTCGAAGGAACCGTCGGCCGCGAGCTCGATCGGTGAACCGTCCACGACGCTTCCGTCGCGCAGCACCGGCGGTCGAACGGACTGCCACCAGTGCTTGGGCCGCGCACGGTACTTCGCGTCGAACTGCGCGTCGGTCGCGCCGTAGGGCAGGCGGCCGAAGTAGCCGCCGACCGCGCCCGCGCGCACGTACACGGTGACGTCGTCGCCGTCGTCGCAGTGGAAGCCGCGTTGGACGTGCCTGCCGAGCTCGGCGACCGCGTCGCTCCCGACATCGCGGACCAGATCGACCGGCCCGTTCGCGACGACGCGGATGCCGAGCGGGCCGGCGACCACCACGTCCTCGAACAGGGCCGGCAGCTCGAGCTCTCCCTGTCGCCGAGCGATGCCGAAGGGCGCGAGGAACGGCGCCTCTCCCCACTCGGGGCGCCGACCGGGTGTGAGCGAGGTCACCGGTGCGAAGAAGGCCGACTCGCGCAGGTTCGCGAGCAAGGTGCTGCATCGCATGGCGTCGGTCGATTCGTCGAGCAGCTCGCGAAGATGGTCCGCGAAGTCCTCGAGGCGCTCGGCACGGGGCGTGGGCTCGCGCAGGCCCTCGAGCGGGCGAGCGTGGCGGGACGCGACGACGGCATGTGCAAGCTCCGGCGCCCAGGGCGCCCCCGGCTCGAGCTCGATGCGCACGGTCGACGTCGGGTGCAGCTGGAGCCGGCGATCGACCTCGGAAGCCTGGGCGACGGCGGCGCCCGTGGTGACGCGTGGCGCGAAGCCCTCGACCACGACGGCGATCAGCGCACCGGGCGCGAGTGCGTCGGCGGCGAGCGCTTCGTCGGGTGCGTGGACGCGCCGTTCGCCGTCCGCTGCGAACCACAGGACGCGGAACGTCTCGAACGTGCGGTCGGTGCGCACGTCGTAGGGCTGGAACGCATCGCGCCAGGTGTGCAGCGCACCGACCGTGGTGCGGGCTGCGGCGCCACCCGCGCGTGGATCGGCGCCGGCGACCAGGTCGGCCGCGGGCGTCGCCACGTCGGTCCCAGCCCGGTCGTCCGCGTCCGCGTCGATGCGCACGATGTCGTCCGATGGCTGCTCGACGACCGGCTCGACGAGGATCGGCGGATTCGTGTCGCGCCCGGCCCAGGCGATGAGCGCGAGGCCGAGCGCGAACACCACACCGAAGCCGGCGAGCAGGACGCGAACGGGATCGGGCGAGGAAGCGGGCACGGAGAAGAGCCTAGCGTCGGGGCAGGGATCGCGGCGGTCGGCTCAGCTCGCCGTCGCTCACAGCTCGGTCAACGACCCCGCCGCGCCGGTGCGGATGAGGCGGTCGGTGTTGACCACGCTGTACTCGGTGTTGGGCAGGAGCCCGTTGACGGTGAAGCGGCCCTCGTCGTCGGCACGCGAGCCGTCCCACAACGTTCCGAGCTCTCTGGGTGCACCGACGGGCACGAGCTGTATGCGACTGAACCCGTCGTCCGGGTCCACGCCGAACTCTGCAACTCCTCCGCGAACACTCGCACCGGGCGTGAGGGGAACCGTCACGGACTGCGGCTGACCGGTGGTCACCGCCACCTCGAGTCGCCCGGCGTAGTGAGTCAGCTGCGATGGATCGATGTCGTGCTCGATCGTGTCGTCGACCATTCGGACGCTCCTGGCGTCCGCGGCCACGAAGATCACCCAAGATCCTTGGCCGAGGGACACATGGCCTGTGGTGGCCCAGTCCCTGCTCGAATGGACCACGGCCACTCGCCCAAAGTCGACCTCGACGACTTCTTCCGTCGCGGAGTTCCACGCCATCGCGCTCACCGACTGGGAAGTGTTCGGACCTTCGGGAGGCACCACGACCGTCACTTCGAACGGCGTGGCGGGCTCGAGGACGAGGCGCAGTTCGAACCCCGAGTCGGCGCCGACCACGATCTGCTGTGGATACTCCCAACGGGCACGGAACTCGGCGCCAACGTCGTCGGGCAGAGCGAAGCCCCAGACCCTGAGGGTGTGGCCGCCGACGGGCACGCCCGCAACCTGGATCGGCTCGAACGATCCCGCCGCACCGCCGAAGCCGAGGATGCTCGCACGCTCGCGAGCGGCGGCCTCGTCCAGCGGGTCCGCGAGTGATTCGTCTTCGAGCCGTATCGAGTCGACCTCATCGATGGCAGCCATGGGCGAGAGCCAGACACCCCACGTGGTCGGCTCGACACGACCTCCGAGGCGTGAACGGTCGACTTCGCCATTCACGACGACCACGGGTGTGAACGTGATCAGCGAACCATCGTTGGGCGTGAGCAGCCCGACGTCATGGATCTGTCCCGCCTCCAGCACGAACTCTCGCACCGCCCGCTGGTGGAAGCCGGCCCCGTCGATCCAACTCGCCTCGAGCCGCCGCGGTCCGGGGACGATGGAGTCCAATTCGAAGCCTCCGTCGTCGTCGATCACCAAGAATGGCCACTGGCGCCAAGTGTCTGGAGTCACTTCGATCGACACGTCGAACACCCCCTGTGGAATCCGACCGATCACCTTCCCCCGACCGAAGGCCCTGAGCGAGAGCACGATCGGCTCCACGAATGGCAGCGCGTACTCGATCGAACGGTCTGGCTGCAGCACGTTTCCAACCGCGTCGCTCAACTCGTCGCCTCCAGCGCAGTGGGAGTAGAGGGAGACGCTCGAACCTGCGGGAAGGTCGGCGATCGACTGCGGAAGCGTGGAGGCTTCGAAAGACGCTCGTGTGGAGGTCCAGGCGTCGAGGGGGCTCCGAGCGAGCTCGAACAGTCCGTGGACACTCGAGGTGCGTACCGCCCAGCGAACGCGGCGGCCACGAACGAGAGCCGAGTCGCTCCCGGCCAAGATTCCCGCGAGCACGGGTGCGAAGCCCACGACCTGGGGCCACTCGCTGTCGTTGCAGTGTCCGTGCGTCAGTGAATCGGCCCTCGCCGCGCGGACACCGGCTTCGGTGCGCTCGACGGTGACTGCGAAGCTCTCGACCGATGCCGCCGCTTCGCCGACGAACTCCACACGCACGACGGCCGACGGATGCATGCGCACGCGGAGCGGACCGTCGGTGACGTCGAGGAGATCCGCGGGGAAGAACGCCCGCGGGCAGTGCCGGTCGGTGTCGAGCGCGGCCAAGGTGAACTCGTCGAGGTCGCCGTCCTCGACGAAGCTCGCGAGGTCACGCACGGTGCGCTCGCCCTCGCCCGTGACGTGGATCACGTTGGCGCCATCGATCGGCTCGCCGGTCGTGTCGTCCACGGCGAGCAGCAGGTCCGACCACCGGCGCCCGTCCAGTCGGCCGTCGAGCGCGACGCGGGTCGGTTCGACCGGCTCGGCGACGATGGCCTCGGCTTCGGTCGAGCCGGACTCGACCGCCGTGCCCGCCAGATCGACGTCGCCGAGCGCGTCATCGCCCCCGGCCGCCTGCACGTCGGGAGCGGCATCGAAGCGGCTCAGGTCCGCGGCCTCGTCGGGCGCGCGGAGCACGAAGTAGGCGACCGTCGCGACGAGGACGACGAACGCAGCAGCGAGCGCGGCGTGGCGGTTCTTCATGGTGCGTGGTCCGGGGCGGGCGGACCGGAGCACTCTAGCAAGGTGCTCCGAGCGGCGACGTGGTGCCTGACGCCGTACCGGTCGACCGACCGCGGTCCGTCGGGATGCGGCTCGACTCGCCCTGGATCACAGCTCGGTCAACGACCCCGCCGCGCCGGTGCGGACGACTTTGTCGGTATCGGCGACGCGGTACTCGGTGTCGGGCAACAGGCCTTCGACGGTGACGCGACCGTCCTCGTCCTCCTCGTAACCGATCCACATGCCCGACAGCGAAGCCGGTGCGCCGACCGGGACGAGCTCGACCCAACCGAACCAGCTGCCCTCGTCGAGGCCGAAGCCCTCCCCTCCGCCGCGCACGCTCGCCGCAGGTGCAGCTCGAATCGTGACGGACCGACCCAGCCCTCCGGACACCTCCACCTCGCCCCGACCTGTGTGCCTGACCAGCTCGACTTGGCCGACTTCGGTGCCGTCCGCGCCCTGCTCGTCCCAGTGCTCCATGTCCTCGGCATCGACGACGGCCACGATCGTCCAGGTACCCGGCCCGAGGGACACACTGCCGCTGGCCGTCCAACTCGCGCTCGTTCCGAACTCCATCGACGACTCGAACTCGACCTCGACGACCTCCTCCGTCACCGCGTTCCAAGCCAACGCGCGAACGGACTGCATCACGTTCTCGCCACCTGCGGGGACCTCGACGCTCACGGGACACGGCGTGGCCGGTACCATCAGGAGGCGCGCCTCGTACCGAGCGTCGCCACCGACGTCGATCACGGACTCGATCTCCCAGCCGGCGAAGCGGTAGCTCTCGGTGACGTCCTCGGGCAGTTCCGGATCCCAGAGTGCGAGGTCGTACCGACCGGGGGGAACGCCCGCGAAGTGGATCGGATCGAAACCGTCGGCGGAGGCCGAGAAGTCGGTTCCGCTCGCCGCCTGCGACTCGATCGACTCGAGGAACGTCGACATGAAGGCCTCGTCCTCCAGCTGCCACTCCTCGAGCGCGCTCCAGTCGACCTCGTCGAGCCCCGAGACCGGCGACAGCCAGACGCTCCAACTCGTCGGATCGATGCGTCCGCCCAGGCGCGACGGGTCGATCTCGCCATCCACCACGAGCACCGGGACGATCGAGATCAAAGCGCCACCTGCCGGTTCGAGGAGACCGACGTCGTGCGTCTCGCCCGCCTCGACCTCGAAACTCGCCTCGGCGCGCTGACGCAGTCCGAGCTCGTCGGTCCAGGTGGCGGTGAGGCGCTGGTGGCCGGGACGCAGACCTTCGACGCGGAAGCCTCCGTCGTCTGCGAGCTCGGCCTCGTTCCAGCCCCACCACTCGAACTCGCCGTCGCCGTCATCGTCGTCGACCAACTCGACGTCGACCTCCACGGACGTCGCGCGCTCGGGAACGCGCCCGACCACGGTCGCTTCGCCGAGGAAGCGCACCGACACGACGATCGGCCCTTCGGCGTCCAGGGTGTACTCCTTGGCCATCCAGAAGTGGTGCTCGACACCGTCGGCATCCACGAGGAGGACGTTCGCCGTGGAATCGAGGGAGAGCGAGACGGAGTAACCATCGGGCAAGTCGTCGATCGTCCTGGGCAGGGACGGAGGATTCACGAGCGCCGCGTTGGAAGCGACGAACGCGAGCGGGTCCCGGCGAAGGTCGAACATGGGATGGACGCTCTCCGTCCGCTCGGCCCACTTGATCTGTCGGCGGCGGGACCGTTCGTCGACGCCTTCCGAGAGAACGTGCGCGAGCGTCGGAGCGAAGGCGAGGAGCGGATCGAGCTCGTCCGCGTGTTCGAACCCGAGCTCGCGGACCTCGTCGGGTTCGCGGTCCCAGTTCTCGAAGCCGTTGGTCGTGAACGTGAGCTTCGGGAGCGGATCCGGAGCGTCACCGATGACCTCGAGACGAACCTGCGCGGACGGGAACATCCGAACGTGCAGCGGTCCGCTGTCGACGTCGGCGAGCTCCTCGGGGAAGAACGCGCGCGGACAGTGGTGGTCGGTGTCGAGCGCAGCCGCGGTGCGCGCGTCGAGGTCACCGGTGCGAACGACACTCGCGAGCGGTCGCACCGTGCGCACGCCCTTCGCGTCGACGTGGATCACGTGGCCGCCTTCGATCGGCGCACCGGTCCGGTCGTCCACGGGGAAGAGGAGGTCGGCCCAGGTGCGCCCGTCGAGCGCGTCGTCGATCGCCGTGCGCGTCGGAGCGGCGGGCTCGGTCTCGATCGCAGGCTCTGGCGCCCCCGTGGCCGTCCCTCCGTCCGCCAGGTCCACGTCGCCGAGCGGGGCGTCGTCCTCGGTGACGTGCACAGCCGGCGCGTCGTCGAAGCGGCTCAGATCGGCCGGCTCGTCGGGCGTGCGGAGCAGGAAGTAGGCGATCGCGACCGAGAGGGTCACGAATCCGGCAGCGAGCGCGGCGTGGCTGTTCTTCATGGTGCCTGGGTCGGGGCGGGCGGGCCGGAGCACTCTAGCAAGGCGTGCCGCGTGGCACTTTCGTGCCTGACGCCGTACCGATCCACGTCTCGTTCAAACCGCGGTCTCGTGCTCCGAGATCGACATCCCGGCCGTCAGCGTCATGCGCAGCACGTCCTCGGACGTCATGTCCAACTCGGTCACCCAGGCGCGCGGCACGACGAGCATGTAGCCGCCCAGTTGGTAGCTCATCGGCAGGTACACGACCACGCGCTCGTCGCCCTCCTCGCGCGAGACCGGCGCGGCGTCCTCGCGTGTCAGGAAGCCGACCAACGACACGCGCTCGCCGTCCTCGCCGTCACCGCGCCGAAAGTCGATGCGCACCGCGGTGTTCAACTTGCGCTCGTCCTCGGTCGACGCGAGGAAGCTCATCAAATCCTTCATCGGGCCGTAGATCGACTTCACGAGCGGGAGTCGTTCGATGCGTTCGCCGATCCAGTCGTAGATCTGGCGCACGACGACCGCGCGCATGACGACACCGATGCCGAGCACCAGCGCGAAGCCCAGCACCACGCCGGTCCCGGGCACGTACATGCCTTCGCCCAGTAGCCAGCGCGCGACCGCTCCCAACGACTTCTCGGCCGTCGTCGCGAGCCACCAGAGCAGGTACAGCGTGACCGCGACGGGGAGCACCGCCGCGAGTCCGCGCAGGAACGTCTTGCCGATCCACTTGGGTCCCATGATTCGTCGCGGGCTCAGCGCTGCTCGAGGGGGCGGACCGCGATGGAGCGGAACTGGATCGGAAAGCTCTCGGACTGGATCGAGATCGTGCCGCGGTCGATCCGGACGTCACCGGCGGCCTCGGCGAGACGGCGCCCGTCCGCGTCGTTCGTGTCGTACTGCGCGTGCGAGTAGCGCAGCACGTCCCGGCCTTCGAGGCGGTGCACGATCTCGCCGTTGCCGTGCACCTCGACCTCGATCGTGACCCATTCGTCGCCGCGGTAGGTGCGCGGCGAATCGGCGTCGGTGCAGTGGCGCGTCACCAGCTCTTCCCCCATCACCACGTGCGTGCCGGGCGTGCACAGGTTGCCGTTGGGGCGTTCGTCGTCGCGCCCTTCGCCGAGCGGCGCCTCGCCCAGAAGTTGCACCTCGATCGAGACCGGGAACGCCTGGTCGAGGCCCATCTGGTCGGGCCGCTCGCCGTGGATCATCAGCCCGCTGTTGCGATAGGCCCAACCGGGCGCTCCGGCCATCTGCTCGCCGACGAAGCGGTACTCCGCGCGCAGGACGTAGTGCGACAGCTCGAGCTCGTGGAAGAGGTGGCCGAAACGCCCGTCGAACGTCCCGTCGCCGTAGCCGTCGTAGGACACGGTCAACAGGCCGTCCTCGACGCGGAACGTCCGGAGCGGATCCTCACCCGCCGCGAGGCCGACGATCTTGGGCGTCCAGCCGGCCAGAGACTCGCCGTCGAAGAGCGGGATCCACTTGGACACGGCTTCGGGTCGCGCGTCCGTGGCCGGTGTCGAGGCGTCGCCGCCCCGGTCGGTGCCGGCGCAGCTCGCGAGGATCGACGCCGCCAAGAGGAGTGAGGTCTGGACGAGGCGCCGCGCGCTGCGGCCGACGTCGGATCGGTGTTGCTGCATCGCGGCAGCGTACACGGATCACAGGTGGGCGCCGCACCGACGGCAGAACACCGCGTCGTAACGGTGACCGGACACGCCGCAGGTCTGACAGGCGTTGGTCGAGACGTGGGGCACGGAACTGCCGGGAGCGCGGTCCGGCTCGTTCGAGCGTGCGATCTCGGCGGTCACGATGCCCGTCGGCACGGCGATGATCCCGTAGCCCATGATCATGATGATCGACGCGATGAAGCGCCCGAGGTCGGTCTGGGGCGCGATGTCGCCGTAGCCGACGGTCGTGAGCGTGACGATCGCCCAGTACATGCCCTGGGGGATGCTCCCGAAACCGTTCGCCTTGCCCTCGACGAGGTACATGAGCGCGCCGAACACGATCACCAGCGTCAGGACGGCGAAGACGAAGACTGCGATCTTGCGGCGGCTGGCGAGCAGCGCGCGCATCAGCGTGTCGGACTCGCGGACGTAGTGCGCCAGCTTCAGCACTCGGAAGACGCGCAGGATCCGCAGGATGCGAATGACGAGCAGCGCCTGGGTCCCGGGCAGGATCAAGCTGATGTACGTGGGCAGGATCGCGAGCAGGTCGACGATGCCGAAAAAGCTCCTGGCATAGCGCATCGGCTTGGCGACGCACGCGAGCCGCAGCAGGTACTCGACCGTGAAGAGCAGCGTGAACGCCCACTCGGCGGCCTGCAAGGTCGAACGGTACGGCGCGTTCGGGCCGCCGACGCTCTCGACGCTCTCGAGCATCACCGCGACGATGCTGGCGACGATCGAGACGATCAGGACGACGTCGAAGGCCTTCCCGAGCGGCGTGTCGGCCTCGAAGATGATCTCGTGCGCGCGAGCCCGCCAGCCGCTCAAGCTCGGTGTTCCTCCGTCGGGCATGGTCGCAGTCTAGGCGGGCGACGGCTCGGAACCCTTCGGCGCGACGGTCGCACCGCACCGTGAGGTTCGCCACCGGCACGGGGTCGGCGGCACCGTTCGGAATGGCACGGTTCCGCGGCACGGGCCGGAACGGCGCACGCGGGTTCGGGCCGTACGCGGCGACGTGCGAGCGAAGGCAGCGATCGCGAGCGGCGGTGCACCTCGACGGCTCCGACGATGGTCCTACCCGCCACTTCGCGCTGCCACCCGAGCCGACGACATCTCCCGACGCTCCACGGTGATGCGAGCACGATCCGACGCGACGTCTGGCGGCGGCGCGCCGACGGTGGTGCTGGGCCTGGCGACCTGCGCGATCGCGCGAGTCCGAGCGACCGCCGCGGTGAGAGTCGTGCTCGAACGCTCGTGCTCCGACACGAGGGCGCGGAACGCGTCCCCGCCGGGCCGCCACCCGAGCCGACGACTCTCCCGACGCTCCACGGTGATGCGAGCACGATCCGACGCGACGTCTGGCGGCGGCGCGCCGACGGTGGTGCTGGGCCTGGCGACCTGCGCGATCGCTCGGATCCGAGCGACCGCCGCGGTGGGAGTCGTGCTCGAACGCTCGTGCTCCGACACGAGGGCGCCGAACGCGTCCCCGACGGGTCGCCACCCGAGCCGACGACTCTCCCGACGCTCCACGGTGATGCGAGCACGATCCGACGCGACGTCTGGCGGCGGCGCGCCGACGGTGGTGCTGGGCCTGCCGACCTGCGCGATCGCTCGGATCCGAGCGACCGCCGCGGTGGGAGTCGTGCTCGAACGCTCGTGCTCCGACACGAGGGCGCCGAACGCGTACCCGACGGGCCGCAATGCAGGCCGACGAGGAAACGGCCAGCCACGGCGCCCTTGGGCTCCTGTGTCGGTTCGAGGTCGTGCGGCCAAGGGCTGCGCGGCGATCGGAGCTCGAGCCCACGCGCATCCGCTCGGTTTCGACCGCCGCTCGTCCCAGCGCAGTTGGATCTCGAC
This sequence comes from Rohdeia mirabilis, assembly GCA_007750655.1. Lineage (GTDB taxonomy): Bacteria > Planctomycetota > UBA1135 > UBA1135 > Rohdeia > Rohdeia mirabilis. The sequence goes on along the minus strand of CP036290.1, from coordinate 439,220 downwards.
GGGCGTGGCGCGGCGCGCCTATCCTCGCGGCCGATGGAACCGAGACTGCGGCTCGCGAGCGCCCTGCGCGAGACCTTCCGAGAAGGGTACGGCGCTCGCGACCTGCGCTCCGATCTGGAGGCCGGCTGCATCGTCGGCATCGTCGCGCTGCCGCTGTCCATGGCTCTGGCGATCGCGTCCGGAGTCGCGCCGCAGTACGGACTCGTGACGGCGATCGTGGCCGGCGGTCTGTGCGCCCTGCTCGGCGGTTCGCGCGTCCAGGTCAGCGGACCGACCGCCGCCTTCGTCGCGATCCTGGCGCCGATCGCGATCGAGCACGGGCACCGCGGACTGGCACTCGCGAGCGCGATGGCGGGCATCCTGCTGGTCGCGGCGGGGCTGTTCCGGCTCGGCCGCCTGGTGCAGTTCATGCCCTACCCGGTGACGATCGGGTTCACGGCGGGCATCGGCATCTCGCTGATGGTGCTGCAACTCCAGCCGTTGCTCGGGCTCGATCTGACGACGGCGGGAACGATCGACGGTACGCCGGAGAGGCTGTTCGCTTCGTTGCACGCGCTCGGGTCGGCGCGGCCTTACGACATGCTGACCGCCGGCGTCACGCTCGCGGTGCTGCTCGGATGGAAGTACGTGCCGACGCGCGTGCCGGCCGCCCTGGTGGCGCTACCGATCGGAGCACTCGTCGCGTGGCTCGCGAACCGCTACGTGCCGGGGGCCGACGTCGTCACGCTCGCGTCGCGGTTCGGCACGCCGCAACACCCGGCGGGCATCCCGCAGGTGCTGCCCGCGCTGCTCGCGCCTTGGAACCTGCCGGGCGCGGGCGGGCTGGCCACGAGCGGAGCGGACGCGCTGCCGTCGCTCGAGCTGGTCCGGACCCTGTTCCCGAGCGCCGTCGTCATCGCCGTTCTGGCCGCGATCGAGTCGCTCCTGTCGGCGGTGGTGTCCGACGGCATGACGGGCCGGCGGCACGACCCGAACGTCGAACTGGTCGCGATCGGCGCCAGCAACATCGTCGCACCCTTCTTCGGCGGCATCGCGGCGACGGGCGCGATCGCGCGCACGGCCACGAACGCGCGCAGCGGGGCGCGCTCCCCCATCGCGAGCATGACGCACGCCGCGTTCGTGCTGGCCGCGATGCTGCTGCTGGCGCCGGCGCTGGGCCTGTTGCCGATGGCCTCGCTGGCGGCGCTGCTGATGGTGGTGGCCTGGAACATGAGCGAGGCGCCCCACGTGCTGCGCATGGTCCGCACGGCGCCGCGCCCCGACCTGCTCGTGCTGCTGACGTGCCTCGTGCTGACCGTGGTGTTCGACCTGACGATCTCGGTCGGCGTCGGGGTGGGACTCGCCGGCCTCTTGTTCATGCAGCGGATGATCGAGGTCGGCGAGGGTCGGCTGCTCGAGCGCACGGACTCGTCGCTCGAGGGCGATCTCCCCGATGGCCTGGTCGTGTTCGAGATCGCCGGGCCGCTGTTCTTCGGGGCGGCGCACAAGGCGACGAGCCAGCTGGTGCGCCTCGATCCCGGAAGGACGCGCGTGGTCGTGCTCGACCTGACGAACGTTCCCGTCGTGGACAGCACCGGGCTGGTCAACCTGAACTCGGCGGTCGCGCACCTGGTGAAGCACGGCGCGAAGGTGCTGCTCAGCGGGGTGCGCAAGGGGCCCTACCGCGACCTCGAGCGCGCGGGGCTGGTGGGCGACGGGGGCACGCTCGAACACCATCCGACGCTCGAGGCCGGGGTTCGCGCCGCCCGTGCGCGGCTCGAGGAACTCGACCGGGGCGGGCCCGCCGACCCGGCCTGAGGGCGCCGCTGGGAGCGCTGGCTCGGCTCAGTCGCGCAAGCGCAGAGGACAGCGCTTGCACCGCTTGTGCGGCGGCTTGTCACAGCACTTCGACTTGACCTTGCGGTCCGTGCGCTTGTCCTTCTTCTTGCCCATGGCGCGGGAAAGGTAGGTCGCCACGGGGCCCCGCGCCCGCCTTTTCTTGAGATTCGTTCTCAAGAGGGGTGATCGGTACGGCGTCCGGTACGGCGTCAGGCACGCAAGTGCCACCTGCCGCCGACGACGCTGCGAATCGCAGCGTCTCGGCGCGGCAGGTGGCACTTGCGTGCCTGACGCCGTACCGGACGCCGTACCGATCACCCCACCGCGATCTCGTGGGCCTCGCCGGCGCCGCGCGGAGTGCGGATCGAGGTGACGAGCTCCTGGACCGCTGCGGGCGGCGGCGGGGTGAAGCGCGCGACCACGAGGGCCACGACGAAATTGAGCGCCATCCCGACCGTGCCGATCCCCGTGGGCGAGATGCCGAACAGATGGTGTTCGGCCGAGTCGAGCTCGGGGTGCACGAACTTGAACCAGACGATGTAGCTGGCCGTGAACAGGAGGCCGACCACGAGCCCGCTGATCGCGCCTTCGCGGTTCATGCGCCGGGAGAAGATGCCCATCACGATCGCGGGGAAGAACGACGCGGCCGCCAGTCCAAAGGCGAACGCCACGACCTCGCCGACGAAGCCCGGCGGATCGATCCCCAGGTAGCCCGCGACGCAGACGCCGACCGCCGCCGCGATGCGCGCGGCCCACAGCTCGCCGTGCTCGGTGATGTCGGGGCGGAACGTGCGCTTGAGCAGGTCGTGGCTGATCGACGTGGAGATCACGAGCAACAGGCCGGCCGCGGTCGACAGCGCCGCCGCCAGCCCACCCGCCGCCACCAGTCCGATCACCCAGGGCGGCAGGCCCGCGATCTCGGGATTCGCGAGCACCATGATGTCGCGATCGACCACGAGCTCGTTCTGGATCGGCGCGCCGCTGGCATCGACCGCGTTCGGCCCCACGTACTGGATCCGCCCGTCGCCGTTGTGGTCGGTGAACTCGATCAGCTTCGCCGTCTCCCAACTGCGCACCCACTCGGGCCGCTCGGCGTAGCTCTTCTCGGACACGCTCTGGATCAGGTTCGTGCGCGCGAAGACGGCCACGGCCGGCGCCGTCGTGTAGAGGATCGCGATGAACAACAACGCCCAGCCCGCCGAGATCCGCGCGTCCCGCACGCGCGGCACCGTGTAGAAGCGGATGATGACGTGCGGCAGACCCGCCGTCCCGACCATCAGCGCCAGGGTCGTGGCGAAGATCTCGATCGTCGGCTTCGCCCCTTCCGTGTAGAGGTGGAAGCCCAACTCGCGGTGCAGTCCGTCGAGCTTGTCGAGCAGGAAGGTGCTCGTGCCGACCTCGGTGCCGCCGAAGCCGAGCTGCGGGATCGGCGTTCCGGCGATCTGCAGCGAGATGAAGATCGCCGGCACCATGAACGCGAAGATCAGCACGCAGTACTGCGCCACCTGGGTGTAGGTGATGCCCTTCATGCCGCCCAGCACCGCGTACACGAACACGACGCCCATGCCGATCAGGACGCCGGTCTCCACGTCCACGCCCAGGAAGCGGCTGAAGACGATCCCCACGCCGCGCATCTGCCCACCGACGTAGGTGAACGAGATGAAGATGGCGGCGACGACGGCGACCACGCGCGCGGTGCTGCTGTAGTAGCGGTCGCCGATGAAGTCGGGCACGGTGAAGCGGCCGAACTTGCGCAGGTACGGCGCGAGCAACAGCGCCAGCAGCACGTAGCCACCGGTCCAACCCATCAGGTAGACCGAACCGTCGTAGCCCGCGAACGAGATGATCCCGGCCATCGAGATGAACGACGCCGCCGACATCCAGTCCGCCGCCGTCGCCAGTCCGTTCGCGAGCGGCGGGACTCCGCCACCGGCCACGTAGAACTCGCCCGTCGTGCCCGCGCGCGAGCGCACGGCGATGAAGATGTACAGCGCGAAGGTCGCGCTGACGAACACGTAGGTCCAGGCCTCGGGGTTCATTCGTCCACTCCGAAGCGCCGGTCGAGGCGGTTCATCCACCAGGCGTAGACGAAGATCAACGCCACGAAGACGTAGATCGAGCCGGACTGCGCGAACCAGAAGCCGAGCTTGAAGCCGGTGCCGGGCAGGCGAATGGCGTTCAGCTCGTCGACGAACAGGATGCCGCCCCCGAAGGACACGGCGAACCAGATCGAGAGCAACAGCGCGACGCAGCGCAGGTTCGCGCGCCAGTAGTCGGCGAGTTGGGCGCCGGTCGCGTCGGGGCGGGGTTCCAGGGACATGCCCGCGAGCCTACCGATCGGTACGGCGTCAGGCACGAAAGTGCCACCTGCCGCCACGTCGCTGCGATTCGCAGCGACGTGGCGCGGCAGGTGGCACTTTCGTGCCTGACGCCGTACCGATCACTTCGCCCACTTCGCGAGTGCCTCGGCCTCGCGCTCGCGCGTGATGCCCCAGCGGCGCGCCCGCTGCTCGTCGGACATCCCGTCCCAGGACTCGAGCGTGGCCGTGACGGTCTCGGCCAGCGGGCGCGACGTCAGCCCCGCCTTCCAGGCCTTCGATCCGTCCATGCGGTCGATGCCCATGCCGCCGGTCCACATGGGCATGTCCGACCAGGGCTGCACGCCGAGCTCTTGCAACCCCTCCATCGGCACCCAGGTGAAGCGCGCGTCGCTCTTGCAGGCCGCGCGACAGCCGTAGACGAGTCCCGCGATCGTCTGTCCGTACTCAGGGCCGACGGCGTTGTAGATGCCCATCAGACCCTCGTCGCACGCGCGCACCATGAAATCGGCCAGGTCGCGCACGTCGATGTACTGCACCGGGTCGTCGAGCTGGCCCGGCGCGAGGACCTCCCCACCGTCGCGCACGCGCACGGGCCAGTAGGTGAAGCGGTGCGTCGGATCGCCCGGGCCCACGATGAGTCCGGGCCGCACCACGTGCACGCGACCGGGCATCAGCTCCTCGGCCACCTGCTCGCAGAGCGCCTTCAGCGCGCCGTAGTACATGTTGACGTTCTCGGACGTCTCGTCCTCGACCGTCGCGAGCTCCGCCGATTCGTCCTGGTCCGGCTCCTCCATGCTCGCGTAGACCGAGACGGTCGAGACCAAGAGGTACTGCCCGATCCGATCCTTCAGCAGGTCGACCGAAGCGCGCGCGATCCGCGGCACGTAGGAGCTGGTGTCGATGACCACGTCCCAGCGCCGATCGCCTTCGAGCGCCTTCAAGCCGTCGCCCTTGTCGGGATCGCGATCTCCCTCGAGCTTCTCGAGGTCGGGGAACAGATCGGTGTTCGTGCGCCCGCGGTTGAACAGCGTCACCTCCCACCCCTTGGCGATGCAGGCACGCACCGTGTGCGGACCGAGGAATCCGGTGCCGCCGAGGACGAGGACCTTCTTCCTCGTGCCGCCGCCGCTGGAGGCGCGTCCACCCTCCTGAGCGCGGGCGGCGGGCGCTCCACCGAGACCGAACGAAGCGAAGGTGGCGGCGGAAGCGGCGGCGGCGACGAACTGGCGCCGACCGACGCCCGACGAGTGGACGGGAACGTGCTGCATGGAGGAGGTGGGACGGGTCGGCGTGGGGAACCGACGGGGAGGGAACGTGGGAGCGGCGAAGTGGCCGCGGGCCGGAGGGGGGGGAGCGAGAGACCGAGGTGGACGGACGGGCGCCGAAGATCCTGCGACTTCGTAGCGTCGGCGCGCCATGATGCGCGCGAGGACGCCGCCACCGTGAGTGGTCGAACGCGCTCTGAGTGCGCGGCACGCCGAGTTCCATGCGCGAATTCCACGGCTCTCCTCACCCGAGCGACTCCATCCACCGCGCCGACCTTGACCTCACTCACACCGCTCGCGCCCCGCACCCCCGCCGCGAACCCCACGCCGAGTGAACGAACGCTGGGTCTGTGGCTCGCGCTCGCGCACTTCCTGCTGCTCGGCGGCTACTACGCGATGCGGCCGGTGCGGGACGAGGTCGCGGCGAACCTGCGCGCGGTCGAGAGCGACATCTCGATCGGAGATCTGTGGACGGCCGTCTTCTTCGTGAACCTGGCCCTGGCGCCGATCTACGCCGCGTTCGTCAGCTCGAGCTCGCGGCGGCGGCTGCTGTCCTCGGTACTCGGGTTCTTCGCTCTGTGCGCGGTCGGTTTCGCGATCGCGTTCGAGCGCACGAGCGGTGAGACGCGCCTGTGGGCCGACCGCGTCTTCTACGTCTGGGCCAGCGTCTTCGTCATGTTCGTGATCAGCTCGTTCTGGAGCTTCGCGAGCGACCTGTGCTCGATGGACCGCGCGAAGCGGATCTTCGGACTGGTGGCGGCGGCGGGCACGGCGGGTCAGATCCTCGGCTCGACGGTGACGCGCGAGCTCTCGTCCGACGATGTGCGCGCGAGCGTCATCCTCGTCGTCGTGGTCGCGCTGCTGGTGGCGGCTGCCTTCGTCCTGTGGTGGATCGACCACGCGTTCGGTGCACCCGTCCCGGACGCCGGCGGATCGAACGCCGCAGCGCGAAAGAACCAGGACGAACGCATCGGCGGCACCTTCCTCTCGGGCTTCACCGCGGTCGTCAACTCGCCCTACCTGATGGCGATCAGCGGCTTCCTGCTGCTGATGACGATGTCCTCGACGGTCTTCTACTACGTGCAGTCCGATCTGGTCGGAGCCGCGTTCGACGATCGCAGCGAGCGCACCGAGTTCCTGGCGAACCTCGACGTGTGGACGGGATGGATCACGCTCGCGCTGCAGGGCGGCGTGGTCGCATTCCTCATGCGTCGCATCGGTCTCGGTCTGACTCTGGCTGGGTTGCCGCTCGTCGCGCTGATCTGCGTCGGCGCGGTGTGGACGGCCTTCGACGGCGCCGACGCGAATCTATTGGGCGAGGTCGCGACCGCGAACCTGAGCCTGCTCGCCATGGCTCTCGTCGCCCAGCGCGTCGCCCGCTACGCCCTGGCGAAACCGGCGCGCGAGACGCTCTTCACGCTCGTGTCGCGCGACGAGCGCTTCAAGTCGAAGAACTTCATGGACACGGCCGTGTACCGCGGCGGCGACGTCCTGTGGGCGCGCGTCTTCGAGTTGTTGATGGGCGCCGGCCACGCGCTCGCGAACGTGCTGGCGATGGCACTGCCCGCGCTCGCGCTCTGGGGCGTCGGGGCGGTCGCGCTCGGTCGCAGCGCCAAGCGCCGTTCCGACGGCTGACGGCGCCGCGCATCAGTACAGGTGGACGAGGCGCGCGTCCTCGACCCGGTCACCGGCCGGATCGGCGACCTCGAGGTGGCCGACGTCGAGGGTGGACAGCAGCAGCGAGTCCGGGTGAGGCGCGCGGACGTCGGGCCCGGCCGTGAACGGGAGCGTGTCGGGGCGGGCCGGCTCGTCGTTGGGGCGCGACGGACGCGCCGCGATCGATCCGCGCACGCTCTACGAGAAGCTGCGCCGCTACGACCTGCGCAAGGAAGACTTCTCGTGAGGGAGCTGGGATCGCTACCGTGCGCCGATGAGCACCGGAAACGACCCCGCGACGAGCCCGAACGCAGCCGGATCGAAGAAGACCCTCCTCGACCGCATCGAGCGCGTCGGCAACGCCCTGCCGGACCCGATGACGCTCTTCGTGATCGGCACGGTGATCGTGTTCGTGGCGTCGTGGATCATGTCGGGAACGGGCTACGAGGCCCGACTCGAGATTGCGGGCAAGGAGGGCACCGAGCCGAGGGTCTTCTCCGCGGAGGCCTGGAACCTGGCGTCGCAGGACGGCTTCCGCTGGCTGCTCGACAACCTGATCACGATCTTCACGGGCTTCGCGCCGCTGGGCCTCGTGCTCGTCGCGGCCATCGGCATCGCGATCGCGGAGAAGAGCGGACTGATCGCGGCGGCGCTCAAGCTGATCCTGCTGGTCGTACCCGCGAGCCTGTTGACGCCCGCCACCTTCTTCGCGGGCGTGATGAGCTCGATGGCGGTGGACGCGGGCTACATCGTCCTGCCGCCGCTGGCCGCGGCCGTGTACCGCGCGGTCGGTCGGTCGCCGCTGGTCGGCCTCGCCGCGGTCTTCGCGGGCGTCGCGTCGGGCTTCAACGCGAACCTCTTCATCACCGGCCTCGACCCGATGCTGGCCGGCATGACGCAGGAGGGCGCGCGGATGCTCGACTCCGACTACGTCGTGAACCCGGCCTGCAACTGGTGGTTCATGATCGCGTCCACCGCGCTCGTCACGGCGGTCGGGTGGCTGGTGACGGTCTGGATCGTCGAGCCGCGCCTCGCCACGAAGTCGCCCGAGGAGGGCGGCCCGGGCGTGCCCGACGGCGAGCAGGCCCTGTCGATGCAGCTCGAGCCGGCCGAGAAGTCGGGCCTCGTCGCCGCGCTCGTAGCGTCGCTGGTCACGCTCGGCTTCCTCTTCGTGATGTACTTCGCGCCCTGGGGGTTCCTGTACGACCCCGAGGGTTCGATCGGAACCGGCGAGGGCCAGGTGCCGTTCCCCACCTGGATCCGCAACCTCGTCCCGCTGCTGCTGATCCTGTTCCTCGTGCCCGGCCTGGTGTTCGGCTACGTCACCAAGTCGATCCGCTCCGACCGCGACGTGGTGCGGATGATGACCGAGTACATGGAGGTACTCGGCAACTACATCGTGCTGGCCTTCTTCGCGTCGATCTTCGTCGCGGCCTTCGGCAAGTCCGAGCTGGGCAAGATGGTCGCGATCGACGGCGGCGCCTTCCTGCGCGACCTCGGGCTGTCGTCGTCCGCGATGATGATCGCGTTCATCGTCCTGATCGCCTTCCTCAACCTCTTCGTCGGCTCGATGTCCGCGAAGTGGGCGATGCTGTCGGTGGTCTTCGTGCCGATGTTCATGACCGTCGGCATCAGCCCGGAGCTGACCCAGTCCGCCTACCGCATCGGCGACTCGGTCTCGAACTGCATCACGCCGCTGAACAGCTACCTGATCATCGTGCTGGTCTACATGCAGCAGTTCGCGAAGAAGTCGGGCATGGGCTCGCTGATCGCGTTGATGCTGCCCTACTCGGTCGCGCTGTTGATCGCCTGGTGCGCGCTGCTCGCGATCTGGATCGTGCTCGGCCTGCCGCTCGGCATCGACGGCGGGCTCGTGTACGAGTTGCGCTCGCAGGGTTAGTTCGGGGAGCGCCCAGGTCGCGAACCGCCAACGGCCGGATCAGATGATGGTGAGCGGGACGGAGTTCGAGACGAGCGTCGGCTGGGCGATCGGCTCGAACTCGAGGGCGATGAACGCGTGGTGCAACGTCAGGCCGACGAAGGACGGGTCGAGCGGAGGCAGCACGACTCGCGAATCCGCGCGACCGTACGCGTCGAGGACTCCGAGCCAAGGACGCAACGGTCCTCCGCACGTGTCGATGATCGCGCGGGTGTACCCGTCGTTGGCCAACGGCAGATCGGTGGGGAGACCCGGCACCGACGTGGGCCCGGTGCCGCTCGCACTCCCCAGGAGGATGAAGAGGTCGAAGGCGTGCTCGGGGCGTGCGCGCAAGAAGAGCTTCTGGGCTCCCCAGGTCCCGGCCTCGAGTGCCGTCCGGCCCCGCTGGAGATGGCGCAGGCGGAAGACGCCGGTCGGCCCGCGATCCCCCATCAAGATCGTGTCGCCGGTGAGGACGACGTGGTGCCGGTCGTTGGACAGCGCCAGGCCCACCGTGTCGGACGCGCCACGGAACTGGTCCACCCAGACACCGTCGGGCGCCCGTTCGAAGACGTGGACCGAGCCCCGGGTGCCGAACTCGAGCACGTCGCGGTAGTCGCCGACCGCCAGCCGGTCGCCTTCGATGTCCACGGCGCTCCCGAAGCCACCGAGCCCGTTGGGAACGCTCGGCTCCACGAGCGCTTCCAGTTCCCAGACGCCCTCGACGAGTTCGAAGACGAGCGCACGACCGATCGGATCCGGCGCTCCGACGGGGGCGGCGCGGAAGCTGCCGACGGCGATCCGATCCCCGTCGAGCGCGACGCTCCGCGCGAACCGGTCGCCGTCACCGGGAGCCGCGGTCGGATCGAGCCGCGCCGTTCCGAGCCAGGTGCCGTCGGTCTGGCGGTCGAACACGTACACCGCTCCGTCTCGATCGGACTCGACGTACTCCTCGGGCGCGGCCACGGCGATGCGGTCGTCGCCCAACTCGAACCGGCGTCCGAACTCGTCGCCTTCGCTCGGGGCGGTCGCGGTCAGCGTCGCGACCGGGGTCCAGGTTCCCTCGGAGCGTTCGAAGAGGTGGACAGCGCCTCCGGCGATTCCGGTCCCGCCGTCCTCGTCGATCGCACCGACGGCGAGACGATCGCCGCGCAGGTCCACCTCGTAGCCGAACAAGCCGTCGACCTGCGCGTCCGGAGAGACGAACTGGGTCGCGAGCGTCCAGAGGCCGCTCTGACCTCGTTCGTAGACCATCACCTTGCCGGTGTACTGCCCCGCCGTGCTGTCGTAGGGCACGCCGAGAGCGATGGTGTCGCCATCGATCGCGATACAGATTCCCTGCCCGTTCGAACCCGTAACGGACTGCTGGGGCACGAACTCGGGCTGCACGGCGTCGGGCACCCAATCGCCTTCGGCGTTCCGTTCTGCGACGAGGACTCGAACGCCCGGTCCGCCTTGAGCCGTCGTGACGACGACGGTCGTGCCGTCGGAGTCGATCGATCGGGTCTGGATGGCGCCGAACTCGGGCCGGAAGAGCAGGTCGTCCTCGGTCGCGTACTGGGCAGCAGCGGGTGCCGCGAAGAGGGCGCTGGCCACTGCGAGGAGTGACCGGCCGATGACGAGTCGAAGGTGCGCGTGCATGGAGATCGGGGGTGCGAGCGGGCGCGTCCGGAAGCGGATCCGCCTCACCCTACTCTACGGTGGGTGCTCGAGGCGCACCGGCCCGAGGCCCGCGAACGTGGCGCGAACGTGGCGCGAACGGCAGATTCAACGGGCTTGGCGCGATCGGACGTGCCTCGAGCCGGGCGTTCACCGCGCCGCGTACCTCACGACGAGGCGCGGCGCGCGATCGGGATCGCCGGACTCGCGCGAGTACAGGTGCAGGATGCGCGTGGACTCCTCGCGCTCGCTCTGCAGCCCGATCGACACCGTCCCGTCGCCGTCGAGGGCGTCGAGCACGGCCGCGGTCACGTCCCAGCGCAGCGCGTCGCGACCGAAGTGCGCGTCGAGGCGCTCGCCCAGCGCCGGCGCGCTCGCCCAGGTCGCCGTCGCCTCGTTCCAGCCGTCGTCCTGCACCGCGTGCGCGGCGTAGGGCGTCGTGCGCGCGAGCGAGCCGCCGACCGGTGAGTGGGCTTCCAGGAAGACGCGCTCGATGGCGCCGGTGCCGCGCAGGGCACCGACCTCGAACTTCAGGTATGCGACGCGGTCGAAGTCGGCGTTGCCGTCCGACTTGACGATCAGGCGCGGCTCGTCGCCGTAGCTCGTGAGAGCGTGGACGCCACTGCGCACGTAGGTGTCGGCGACGGGCGCGAGCGCCGTGTTCTGGTCGGCGACGAGGACCGCGGCGGGCAGCGTCGGGTGTTCGCGAGCGGCGAGGTGCACGTGCTCGCCGGGACCGCGCACGAGACCGGACAGCTCGAAGGTGATCCGCTCGCCGCCGTTCGCGAGCTCGGCAGCGATCGCCTCGGTGACGTCGATCTCGACCAGACCCGCGGTGCCGCGCACGATGCGTCGGCCGCTGAAGGTCGGGCCGACCGGCAACGGCCGATCGTCCCAGGCAAGTCCGGTCTCCGCCCAGACGTCCTGGGCGCAGCGCGTGACGCCGAGATCCGCCGCGCCGAACTCCGCGCCGACGTCCGCCAGGGCCAGGCGCAGCACGACCCGCTCGAGCGCGCCGCGACCCTGCAGCTCGGCGAGGTGGAAGCGCACGAACGCGAGTTGGGTGCCGAGGCCGCCGCCGCTGGCCCGGACGGACAGGGTCGTGGCGTCGGGTGCGGCCGTGAGGACCGACGAACCTTCGGCGACCCAGGTGTCGCGCTCGGTCTCGATGCGGGTGCGCGAGACGACTGGTTCGTCGCTCGGCCGCGCGGCGAGGACGCCCGAGAGGTCGACGCTCTCGACGTACAGGGGCGACGTGTCCCCGAGCGTCAGGACGCGCTCCTGGAAGAAGCCGTCGAGCACCGACTCACGGACGAAGCGCACGAGGTCGCCCTGGAACGAGCTGCCGTAGACCGTCGCGCCCGAGTACGCCGTGGACCAGTCCAGGAAATCGGCGCCCTCGGACGCCACGTCGACGCGCATGTCGCCCGCGGCCACGTAGGCGAGCACGAGCGTGCCGTTCGGACCCGTGAACAGCTTGGGTCGGTTGCCCATGGTCGTGAGCGCCGACGTCCGCCACTCGCCGTCGGCCGCGAGCCAGTAGTGACGGTAGTGGCTGTTCCAGACGCTGCCGTAGCTGACGACCGTGGCGGGCGTGTCCTTGTGGTACATGACCACGTGCACGTTGCCGCGGGCGTCCACGACGTGCCCCTGGTCGTTCATCAGGCCCCACTCGGCGCCGAGTTCGACACCGACGATCCCGGGCGTCGCGGCGTCGATCACCTGGCCCAGACCTGTGTCCGCGACGAGTTGGTGCGCGCCGTTGAACCAGCGCACGCCGCCGTCCTCGGAGTACGCGTAGCAGATGTCGCGGTTGTAGCGGATCGGCGCCTTCTCCCTCCACGTCCAGGTCGCGTGCAGCGTGCCCCGGTCGTCGTAGTCGATGCGGTTGAAGTACGGGTTGCGCGACGAGGACGCGCCACCGAGCGGATCGCTGTGCGGGCCGGTGCGTTCGATGAACACGCGGTCGTTCGACCACGTGCCGGTGGCGCTGTCGTAGTCCGCCATCCGGGCGCGGCCGTCCCCGCTCGAGAACTCGCGGTAGACCAGGTGCAGGTCACCGGTCGGCGTCGGGACGAAGCGCGGGTACGTGACCTTCGTCATCGTGCCGAGCGACGGATCGAGAGCGTCGAGGATCGGCCCGAAGCCCGTCGCGCTCCAGTCCGCGTTCACCGGGTCGGTGGCGAGCCCCGGGACCGACCGGCGGTAGTTGAGGTCGTCGCCGTGGTGGTCGAACGCCAGGTGCAGCGTGCCGTCGCCCGGACAGATTCCGACGTTCACGGTGTTGTGCGCGTCCTCGCCGGGGATCGCGTAGTCGTCGAACGCGAGGATCTGCCACGCGCCGGCGTCCACCGCGCCCCCGAGGTCGCGCCGCGCCACCGCGAGCCGCCGCTGCGCGTCCCAGTAGGCCACGTACTGCCAGCCGGCGTGGCTCACGATCGTGTCGTGCGCGTGGGCCGCCCCGTTGGGCAGGGACCCGAACGACGGCGCGGTGAAGGAGAACGACTGGTCGACGAAGATCTGGTCGCCGGTCGGGCTGCTCTGGCCCGGTGCGCTCGGGGCGCAGTGGACCGCGGCAACCGCCAGCAACAGCGAGAGGGTGGAGGGGCGCATCGCCCGAGCCTAGTGCGCGCCGCGCGGCCGTGGGGCGTCGAACGGGCCGGGGACCGGATCGAGGTCAGTACGAGTAGCTGAGCGACAGCGTCCCGTAGTCCACGGCCTCGCGCTGGGTCTGGAACGTATCCGTGAACAGCGTCTGCCGGTACCCGAGGCGCCAGCGGTCGTAGCGCAGCGCGACGCCGACGGACGCGAACGCCACGAAGGGCTCGGACTTGACGGACGGTCCGCTGCGGAACGCGTTGCCGTCCAGCGGGAGGTAGTTCGCGACGGCGAAGCCACCGCCGCCGGCGAACAGGCTGACCGACCAGCCGCCGCGGGGCGAGACCAACTCGAGCGCGGGATCGACGCCGCGCCGCAGGGACACGAGGCTGACGGAGTCGGGCAGGTTCCACCCGACCTCGCCGTACATCGCGCCCGCCGCGCCGGTGAAGTAGGTGCCCACGCCCGCGCCGGCGAGCGGGACGAAGCGCGCCTCGATCGCCCCCTGACGGCCGGCGTGGAGCAGCTCGTAGGCGACCGCGTAGTCCACGTTGACGACCGGCTCGTCGGGGATCTGCGTGTCCCAACCCGCGGGATCCTCGACGTCGATCAATTGGTGGACGCCGCTCTGGAGCTCCTCCCCCAGCGCGCTCGGGCCGACGAGCCCGAGCCGCAGGTTCCACGAGTGCGTCACGCGGTCGGAACGCGCGAGCAGCGTGCTGTCGACGAAGAACACGGCCGCGTAGGGCTGGTCGTCCGCGTCGGGGACCGCGACGGTGATGTCGTCGGGCGAGTACAGCTCGTGCCCCACCGACCAGGCCGCGTAGGTGTCGCAGGTGGTGTCGTCCATGGCCGGCAGGAACGACCAGAACTCGATCCAACGGCGGTAGCGGCTGTCCTCCGTGTAGGCGCGGTGCTCACCTCCGCGCCACCCGACCACGATCCCGTTCGTGTAGTTGTTGTCCGATCCGGTGAACGTGTCGTTGTCCATCGCGATCGAGACCATCTCGAGTGGGCCGTCCAGGTCGAGGTCGGGGTCGCGCGACGTGGAGCAGGCCGCGCACAGGGCGAGCGCGAGCGGCGCGAGAGCGCGGAGGCGGAGCGGCATGGAGGAGCGAGGCGAGGGGGGGCGAGCGGGGGCGAGGGCTCGGTGCGCAGGACGGTACGGCACCGAGCGGGCGACGCGAGGGTGCTGGGCGCGGGGAAGCTGCAGCACCGAGAGGCAGCGCGAGAGGACGAGCTCAGGCAACGGCGGATCGGCGCGCCACCTCCGCTGCGGGACGGGCGCACTCGCGAGCGATCGCGTGTCACTCCCGGCCCTTGTCCCGCCGCAGCTTCTTGACCCCGGAGCGGTGGCGTTTCTCGGCCACGCGCTTCGTCTTCTGCCGCTTCGAGACGCGCTTCTTCTTGCGCGGCACCGGCACCTTGTTGAGCTCGCGCAGCTTCTCGATCAGGCGCTCGAAGGCCTTGTCGCGGTTGCGCGACTGACTGCGGTCGTCGGTGGCGACGATCACGAGGCCGCTCGGCGGATGGGTCAGCCGCACGCCCGTCTCGACCTTGTTGCGGTGCTGACCGCCGGGACCCGACCCGCGCAGGAACGCGATCTCGCACACCGCTTCGAGGTGCTCGCGCGAGGTCGGGAACGGCCCCTTGGCGCGAGCGGCGCGCTCGGCGGCGGCCTCGGCCTTCAGGCGCGCGGCCTCCTCCTGGGCGGCGAGGCGCAGGGGGTCGTCGTTCTCGATCTCGTCGGTGTCCATGGTGGATTGTCGGTACGGCGTCAGGCACGCAGCTGCCACCTGCCGCGCCGAGACGCTGCGAATCGCGCCGTCGTCGGCGGCAGGTGGCAGCTGCGTGCCTGACGCCGTACCGACAATCCAGAGTATCCTCGCCGCCATGACTGGCACACCGACTCCGAGCGACGCGGCCCTGATCGCACGCTGGAAGGACGAGCCCGCACCGCTCCTCCCGCTCCTGCACGCCTTCCACGACCGCGACGGGTACGTGAGCGAGGCGGCCATGCGCGCGGTCGCGGACGGGCTGAGGACGCCGCTCGCCGACCTCTACGGCACGGTCACCTTCTACCACCACTTCGCGCGCGAGGAGGGCGGCCTCGAGCGCCCGCGCGTGTGCGACGGCCCGATCTGTCGCTGCAAGGGCTCGCAGGAGTTGATCGCCAAACTCGAAGGCGCGACGCCGATGCCCTGCGCCGGTCGTTGCGACGAGCCGATCCCCGTGCTCGTCGGCCACAGCTATCTGGTCGGCAGCGCGGACGGCACGCTCGAGGAACGGCCGACGCCCCTGCCCGCGCCGAACCCGTTCGTCGCCGCCGGCCGGTTCGAGGAGTGCTGCTTCGCCCAGATCCGCGAGCCGGGCCGCGCGACGCTCGACGGCTATCGACGCACCGGCGGCTACGCGGCGCTCGAGAAGGCCGTCGCCGACCAGGACCCCGAAGCCGTCATCGCCGAGCTCGAAGCCAGCGGACTGGCCGGACGCGGCGGCGCGGGCTTCCCCACCGGCCGCAAGTGGCGCGCGGTGCGCGACGCCGTGTCCGAACGCGGCCGCGGCCCGAAGACGATCGTCTGCAACGCCGACGAGGGCGAGCCGGGCTGCTTCAAGGACCGCGTCCTGATGGACCACGATCCGCACGCGCTGATCGAGGGCATGGTGCTGGCCGGCTTCGCGACCGGAGCCCCGCGCGGCTTCATCTATCTGCGCTACGAATACCCCCAGACCGAGGAGATCCTCGAGGACGCGATCGCCGAGGCGCGCGCCGCGGGCCTCTTGGGCGAGAACGTGCTCGGCAGCGGCTTCGCGTTCGAACTGCTGATCCGCCGCGGCGCGGGCGCCTACATCTGCGGCGAAGAGACGAGCCTCCTCGAGAGCCTCGAGGGCAAGCACCCCTTCCCGCGCAACAAGCCGCCCTACCCGGTCACGCACGGTTTCGAGGGCACGCCGACCGTCGTCAACAACGTCGAGACCCTGTGCAGCGTGCCGCCGATCCTCGCGCGCGGCGCCGCCTGGTACGCGGGACTCGGGCTCGGTGAACACAAGGGCACCAAGCTCGTCTCGCTGTCCGGCGACGTGCAGCGCCCGGGCAACTACGAGATCCCGATCGGCCTGCCGCTGCGCACGCTGCTCGACGACTGGGCCGGCGGACCGCTCGAAGGGCGCACGTTCCAGGCCGTCACGATGGCGGGTCTGTCGGGCGGCTTCGTCAAGGACCTCGACGTCACGCTCGACGAACCGTGCATGCGCGGCAGAGGCACGTTCCTCGGCGCGGCCGGCATCATGGTCTTCGACGACCGCCGCGACATGGTCGACACCGCGCGCCAGGCGATGGAGTTCTTCGCGCACGAGTCCTGCGGCAAGTGCTTCCCGTGCCGCATCGGTACGCAGCGTCTGACCGAGCGGCTGGCTGGAACCGCCGGTCCCACCGACCCCGCCGAGTGGAAGCGCGAGGTGGCCGACATCGGTCACACCATGGCCGAGGTCAGCGCCTGCGGGCTCGGGATCGCGGCCCCGCTCGTGACCCAGAGCCTGGTGCGCGATTTCGAGGACCAGGTGGACGCGGCGCTGGAACGGCGTCCGTGAGCGCGGCCACCGCGCTGCTGCGCGCGGCGCGTCCGCTCCACTTCGCGAAGAACCTGCTGGCGTTCGCGCCGCTGGTGCTCGCCCACCGCGCGGGTGAGAGCGAGCGTCTCGCGGCGGCGGCGATCGCGTTCGTGTGCCTGTGCCTCGTGGCGAGCGCCGGCTATCTCGCCAACGACCTCGCGGACCGAGAAGGCGACCGCGCGGACCCGGTGCGGCGCGCGCGCGGCGTCGCGGCCGGTGAGGTGAGCGTGCGCGGCGCGCTGGTGGCGTGTGCCGTCGCCGCGGCCAGTGGCCTCGCGCTCGCCTGGACGACGCTGCCGGGCGAAGCGGCGCGCCTGATCGGCAACTACCTCCTGCTCACGCTCGTCTACTCGTTCGCACTCAAGCGCGTGGTCGGACTCGACGTGCTCGCCCTCGTCGCGCTCTACCTCCTGCGGCTCTTCGCGGGCGGCGCTGCCGCGGGCGTTCCGGTATCGGACTGGCTGTGGAGCCTCGCGGCCGCGCTGTTCGCGAGCCTCGCGCTGTTGAAACGAGCGCTCGCCCTGCGCGCGGCGCGCGAACGCGGACTCGACGCCCTCCCCCGCCGCGGCTACCGGGTCGCGCACCTCGCCGCGGTCGAGCGCGTCGGCGTTCTGGCCGCGGTGGCGACCGTCGTCGTGCTCGCGCTGTACCTGCGCAGCGACACGATGGTGCGGCTGTACGGGTCAGGGTCGGGCAGCGCGTCGCCGTTGGCCTGGCTCGCGTGCGTGATCGTCGGCGGCTGGCTCGCGCGGATGTGGCACGTGGCCCGCGCGGGTCGGATGGGCGGCGATCCGGTGCTGTTCGCGCTGCGCGACCCGGCGAGCCTGGTGGCCGGAGCGGCGTTGGTCGGGCTGGGTGTCGCGCTCTCCGGCTAGTGGTGTGATTCGCTCTGTCGAGGCATTCCGGCGTTCCGTACGGGATGCGATGCGTGGCGCCGACGACTCGCCCTCTCTTCCAAAAGTACCGGGCTGTGATTCTCGGAGGAGGCCTGACGCAGCAGCGCGCCCGTACGGGACGAGGCCGACTTCAGGGGAAACCGTGCCCCAAGAGAGCGAATCACACCACTAGGCTGCGGCCATGAATGCATCCACGCAGCGGCGCCTCGCCATCGTCACAGGCGGCTCGCGCGGACTCGGGCTCGCGCTGCTCGAGGCCTTCGAGCGGGACGGTTTCCGCACCCTCGACCTGTCGCGCTCCGGGGCTTCGGACTCCGAGCGCGGACGGCTGCACGCGCGCGTCGATCTCGCCGATCCGGCGGCGACGGCGGACGCGGTCGCGCGCGAGATGGACGCGCTCGCCGCCGAGGCGTGGGACGAGGTGGTGTTCGTCAGCAACGCCGGCACGCTCGACCCGATCGGTCCGCTCGCCGCATCGTCGCCGGCCGACTGGCGCCGCGGCATCGACGTGAACCTGACCAGCGCGATCACGGCGATGGCCCTGTTCGTGCGCGCGTTCCAGAGTTCCGCGGCGCGCAAGACCCTGGTCAGCGTCAGCTCCGGCGCCGGTAGTCGCGGCGTGGCCGGTTGGTCGCTCTACTGCGCGACGAAGGCGGGGCTCGACAACTGGATCCGCGCGGTGGCCATCGAGCAGGAGCGCGCAGCGCACCCGATCCGCGCCGTCAGCATCCAACCGGGCGTCGTCGACACGCAGATGCAGGCCGAGATCCGCGCCAGCGACCGCGACCTGTTCGCGAACGTGGGCCACTTCGTCGAACTGAAGGAATCCGGCGCGCTGTACGCCCCCGCCGACGTGGCGCGCGCGATGCTCGCACTCGTGGCTGGCGAGTTCGAGCCCGGCGCACTGCTGCGGATCGAGCTGTGATCGCGACTCGCGCGCGCCGCTGGATGGTGCGTGGCTGGCGGCGCCGCGTTCTCGTAGCCGGAACCTGCGCGGCGATCGCGTTGAACGCCGTGGCCTTCATGCAGGCGCGCGCCATGGTCTCGTGGTCGGAAGGTGCCGAGCGGACCCGCGGACCCGAAGAGCTGTCCACGCTGGAGCGCATCGGCGTGCTCGTCACCGGGATCCAGGTTCCGCGTCCGACGAACGCGCGCACGCCGGCCGACGTCGGACTCGAGTTCGATGGAGCGAGCTTCGACAGCGCGTCGGGCGCACGGCTCGCCGCCTGGGTCCTGCCGGCCGATCCGGCGCTCGACCGCGGCGTCGTCGTGCTCTGCTTCCACGGCTACGCGGCCGCGCGCGCGAGCCTGCTCGAGCGCGCGGCGGTCCTGCACGAACTCGGGTGCACGTGCGTGCTGGTGGACTTCTTCGGATCTGGCGACTCGACCGGAACGGGCACGACGATCGGCGTCCGCGAGGCGTACGACGTGGCCGCGGCCGTCGAGTTCGCGCGGCACAGGTTCGATGGCGCACCACTGGTCCTGTTCGGCAACTCGATGGGCGCGGCAGCCGTTCTGCGCGCGGCCGGGAGACTGGGTCTCGGGAGTGGCGAGCGCGCGGTGCAGGGGCTCGCGCTGGAGGGCTGTTTCGACACGCTGGGGAACACCACCGCCCAGCGCTTTCACAGCATGGGCTTGCCCGCGTGGCCGCTCGCACCGCTCTTGGTGATGTGGGGCGGCGTCGCGGCGGACATCGACGGCTTCGACCACCGGCCCGTGGACGACGCCGGCTCGGTGACGGCGCCGACGCTGATGATCCACGCAGCCGACGACCGCCGCGTGACGGAGGACCAGGCGCGTGCCCTGCTGGAAGCCCTGGGTGGGTGGACGCGTTTCGCGCTCGTTCCTGGAGCGGAGCACGACCGTTCGTTCGAGAAGGACCCCGAACGCTGGCGCGCGGGCTTCGACGCACTGCTGACCCACGTGCTCGCGAACGGCTGAACAGCGACGATCCCTGGCGCCGCGCGGCCGGATGGGCGAGGATCGAGGGACCGTGACCCACGCCACCAGGACCGACCGAAGTCGCTCGAGCACGCGCGCCGCCGCCGCGCTCGCGTGCGCCCTGTTCGCCGCCGCGTGCAGCGATGGTGCGGCGCCGGAGTCCGCGGACTCGAGCGCGGCGGCGCCGAAGAACGTCCTCATGGTCGTCGTCGACACGCTGCGCGCCGACCGACTCGGCTGCTACGGCGCCGAGCGCGACACGTCGCCCAACATCGACGAGCTGGCGGCTCGTGGCACGCGCTTTGCCCGCACGCAGACGGTCGCGCCCTGGACGATGCCGTCGATCGCGACGCTGTTCACCGGGCTCTTTCCCAGCGCGCACGGCGTCGTGGATGCGACGCGCGCGCTGCCGACGGAAGCCGTGACCCTGGCCGAGACCTTCGCCGCCGCGGGATACTCGACGGGCGGCGTGGTCAGCCACACGATCATCGGCGAGGTCACCGGCTACGACCAGGGCTTCGAGTACTTCGACGAGACGAACGCGCGCGGCCACGAGTGGGTCTCGACCGCGTCGGTCACCGACCTGGCCGAGGAGATGCTGGTCGAGTTCGCCGAGCGCGACCAGCCGTTCTTCCTGTTCGTGCACTACTTCGACCCGCACTACGAGTACCTGCCGCACGACGAGTTCGACTTCGCGTCGGCCGGTTCGGGGCGCCTCGACGGCAGCCAGTCGATCGGCGCGCTGCGGCGGATGATGGCGGACTTCACGCCGGACGAGCTCGCGTACCTGCGCGACGTGTACGACGAGGAGATCGCCCACACCGACGCGGGGATCGGCGTCCTTCTGGCGGCGCTCGACGAGGCCGGCGCGACCGACGACACGGTCGTGCTGCTGACGGCCGACCACGGCGAAGAGTTCGTCGAGCACGGCTGGCTCGGACACACGCGCTCGCTGTACCAACAGGTGCTCGACGTGCCGCTCGTGGTGGTGGCGCCTGGATCGGGGCCGAGCGGACACGTGGTCGACACGCCCGTCTCCACCGTCGCCGTCGCGCCGACCGTGCTCGAGCTCGCGGGCGTCGCCGGCCCGAACGGGATGCAGGGCGCGTCGCTGGCGCCGTTCGTGCGCGGCGAGTCCGGCGGCGATTCGACGCCGGTCCTGACCGAGGTCGCGTTCCTGCCGCTGCGCCCCGACGGGTTCGTGCGGCGCGCGTTCGGGCAGTCGATCCTGAGCGGCGACCTGAAGCTCGTGCGCGACGAGGACGCGGGGACGGTTGTGCTGTACGACCTCGGCACCGATCCCGGCGAGCGCGACGACGTGGCCGACGCGCGGCCCGACCGCCGCGACGCACTGCTGGCCGAACTGGAGCGCGAACTCGAGCGTCTCGGCGCGTCGCCCCTGCCGGTCGCGCGCCGCGAACTGTCGCCCGCGCTGCTCGAGCGCCTCGCAGAACTCGGCTACGTCGGTGCCGCGGGCGGCGACGCGGACGAGGGCGGCGCGGACGGCCACTGATCGCCGCGACGATCGAGAGCGCGGATCAGAAGGCGATCGGCACGACCGCGCGGTCCTCGCCGCGCTCCGTGAGGCTCGCCTTCGACCGCTCGTCGTTCGCTAGTGGATTCCGGCGTTGTGGAGCAGAGGACCGAAGTCCCATTCCGCATCCGACCGGAACACGAGATCCGTATAGGTCTCGATCCGATCGATGACGCCATCCGTGTCGGCGTCGATGAACATGAGCGGTTCGCCGTCTTCGATGGTCTGCCGGCGCTCGGCTCTCGTCGTGCCGCCAGACGGGTCCTGGTACTCCGAATCCAGCAAATAGACGTAGCCCAGCCCCTTCATCTCGCCGTATCCGAACGCCGTGTCGATCCGCTCCAGCCCCCTATCGAAGGGCAGCACACCCCGCCCACCACCGGGCCCGGCCACGAGCGTTTCGACCCCGCTCTCCACGTCGATCCGAGCAATCGTGCCGCTCATGATCCACTTGACGAGGAAGCTCCGCCCCGTGCCCGGCACGTGCATCGGAGCGAACGCGGCGATGGGCTCGACGTCGGGACTGCGATCCGAATAGAGCGTCGTGCGACTCGCGACCTGCGGAGGCGACCACGTGTCTTCGCCGTCTGCCGCCAGCTGCGCGGGTGCGCGCAACACGAGTTCCTCGATGACGACCTCTTGCACCGGTCCGTCTCGCCACCCAGCGATCAGCAGCGTGTTGGAGCCCGAGCGACACATGGCGGACACGACGAAGTCCGCGGGAACGGTCTGCGTGTCGCCGACACGCGTGGGATCGGGGGGGACGCGGCTCCCGCGGTACTTCGACCGGTGGAGCCAATCGATCTCGAGTCCGAGTCCTGTCCGGGACGAGGTCCACTCGGGCCGAATGTCCGCGATCGACGTGCCGCCTGAGGCGTCGGGATAGAAGAGCCGCAAGTGCGAGTACGCCGTCAGTCCGTTCGCCACTCCCCGCAGGCGCGCTGGCGTCGGGTGCTCCACCCGCTCCACCGGCACAACCGACACAACCGACACAACCGGCTCGCGACTTCGAGAGCCCGTGACGGTTGCGAGTACACCGCCGAGAACGGCGAGGATCGCGGCGCCCAGCACGAAATGGCGGAGAGGTCGAGACATGGTTCGCGTGGGAGGCGCGCGTCGTGGTGAACGGGACGGGACCGGTTTCGGCGCTCGCGCTCCCTCGAGGCCCAACCGCCACCGCACGAGCGGCGTTCGAACGGGCCTGTGAAGAGCCGGGCCGCGAGGAGCGGGAGTACGGAGCGCCGCGTCCGCGGTTCAGACGTGGTCCCGAGGAACGCCTCCGAGCGACGGTCCGCCGCTGCGCTTCAACGCTGAAAGGTCCCTGCACCGACGCCGGAGCGAACCGACACGAACTCCCGCGGAATCGACGCGATTTGGCACGCATCTCGCCAGAATGGGCGCGCTCGATCGCGGTAGAAGCCCGCTCGCCTCATTCGTCACCCCTCGACTTTCGAAACGCCATGTCGCTGTTCGCCTCGCTCGCCCTCGCTCCGGCCCTCGTCCTCCTGCAGGACCCGGCGGCCGCCCCCGTCGCCGCTCCGCCCACCGCCGCGCCCCAGCCGCTGTTCTCGATGTGGATCGACGACATGCCGGGTCTGATGCCGTCGCCCAAGGACGCCGGCCTCGTCGCC
The DNA here is from genome assembly GCA_007750655.1 of Rohdeia mirabilis. Classification (GTDB taxonomy): domain Bacteria; phylum Planctomycetota; class UBA1135; order UBA1135; genus Rohdeia; species Rohdeia mirabilis. The sequence continues at coordinate 416,371 of CP036290.1, read as the reverse complement.
GCCCTGGCGATGATGGACGGGCGCCTGCTCGACCTGATGTCCGAGCTCGAGGACCAGATGCCGCCGCTGCCGCCGCAAGCGATCGGCGTGGCGACCAAGCTGATGATGGGCCGCAAGAGCCTGCGCGTGTACCCGGCGACCGACCCGAACTCGCCGCTGCCGGTGTTCGTGCAGCTCGAACTGCAACAGGACAGCCCGCAGCTCGCGCAGCAGTTGGCCGGCTCGGTCATGAACCTCTTGACCGACATGGGCATGCCGCTCGGCGACCCGCGCGCCGACGGTTCGCGCCTGGTCGAGATGCCGGACATGCCGCCGATCGCGCTGCAGGTCTCCGGCCCGAACTTCGTCGTCAGCCTGGGCGGCAGCACGACCGCGCCCGGCCGCCCGACTCTCGGTGCCCTGCCGTCCGGCGTGCGTCCGACGATGTCGATGCGCCTCGACATCGGCGAGATCAGCGAGATGTTCCTCGGCTTCATGGAGAGCCAGGCGTCGACCGAGGAAGCCGAACAGATGGCGATGATGTTCGACGCCTACGGTCTGCAGAACCTGGTGATGCAGATCGACTCGGGCGCGGACGCCGAGCGCTCGTACAGCGTCATGAGCATGCCCGGCTACGGCGCGACGATGCGTTCGATGGGCATGCTCGCCGAGCGCGGCCTGACCGAAGCGGACTACGCGATGGTGCCGACCGACGCCGAGTGGGCGCAGCTCTCGACGATCAACGCCAGCGGAATGCTCGACTACATGCTCGAGATGGTCGCGCCGATGCTCGAGGCGGAAGGCATCGAGGACCCGCTCGCGATCCTGCGTGAGGAGACGGGCTTCGACCTGCGCACCGACATCGTCGACAACCTCGGCAGCGTGATGGCGATGTACACGTCGCGCACGACCGGTGGCGGCGGCATGCTGTCGACGGTCGCGACGATGGAGCTCTCGAACTCCCAAGGCATGCTCGCGACCCTCAACCGTCTGCGCGGCATGATCGACCAGATGGCGGCCGACGAGGCCGATGGCTACGTCCGCGTCCGCGGCTGGGAGCACGACGGCACGCCGCTCATGACCCTGACCTTCCCGGGCCTGCCGATCCCGCTCGAAGCGACGATCGCCGTCACCGGCACGCACCTGGTGGCCGGCATGACGCCCCAGGCGACGTTGGGCGCGCTCGCGCACATGAAGAGCGGCGGCGCGGGTCTGCTCGCCAACGCCGGCTTCCGCAGCCAGCTCCCCGGCGATCCGATCGGCGCGATGGGCGCCCAGTTCATCGACATCCCCCAATTGGCCGGCGACTCCTACGGACTGGCGAGCCTGGTCTGCTCGGCGATCGGCAACGCGATGCGTTCGCCGAGCTCGACGCGCGAGCCGGGGCTCATCATGCCCTCGTACACCGAACTGATGCACGGCGCGAAGCCGATGGTCATGCTCGCCCGCGTCGTCGGCGACGACCTGATCGAAGAGGGCCGCGCGGACAACTCGATGCTCGTGAACATGGCCGGCCTGGTCGGCATGGTCGCGTCGAGCCCGATCGGACTCCTGGTCGGTGCCGGCATGGTCGGCGGAGTCCTCGGCGAAGCGCGTAGCTCGGCGTCGTCCCCCTACGCGGACTGGGACACGACCGAGTACGACTTCGAGGAGTGGGAAGAGTCGGAATGGGACGAGGAGGAATGGGAGGAAGCCGACTCCCTGGAGGACGTCGTCGAGGAGGAACCCGAGCCCGCCGAACAACCGACCGGCGGCGGTCACTGATCCCGTGACTCGAGCGCCCCGCGCGCTCGCGGGCCGACGCACCGGGCGCGGCCGCGTGGACCTTCGGGTTCCGCGCGGCCGCGTCCTGCGTTCCGGCGCGGACGCGAACCCCGACGAGTCGGCCGCGCTCGCCTACAGCTCGTCGTAGAGCGCGGCGGTCGCTTCGGCCGCATCCCCGTCCGCGTTGGTGCGCGTCCAGCAGAAGCGCGCGACGGCCAGGTGCACCACGGCCAGCGCGAAGCAGCCCAGTTGGTACAGGGCCGCGAGCCGATGGGGACCGTCCAGGGCGCCGAGTCCGCTCAGGGCACCGAACGTGGCGAAGGCCAGGAACCCGGTGGTCGCGGTGGCGAGCACCATCGCCACGCGCCGCCGCCCGGCCGCCCGTCCCAGTGCGGCGCAGACGAAGAGCCCGAGTGCAGGGACGCCGGCAAGCAGCGCCGCGGCCACCGAACCGGTCCAACTCGGCGCGACGGCGGCCAGCGCGACGAGCCCGCCCCCCACGGGCCACGTCGCGATCCACAGGGGCCGCAGAGCCCGCGCGCGCACGTCGACCGCGTCGGGTCGAGGACCGAGTCGCGGTGCGTTCGCTCGCGCCAGGGCCTCCGCGGGAAGTCGGGCCGCGCGAGCGCGCACGCGGAGCTGTTTGCGGTGGGCGGGCACAGGTGGTCGAAGTTGGACGAGCGATAGCGAACAGCGGGCTCGGGTGCGGCGGTCTTCGCGCGCGCCCGTGCACCGGATCCGAACGCCGCGCCCGCAGGCGACACCGGACCACGCGTCCGTGCTCATGATGCTCGTTGGCCGTGCTCGACGCTCGCACGTCGGCGCCGCCCCCGCGCCCCGGTGGAGGTGACCCGCAGCCCCCGTCGACCTACCTACCGGTCTCCAACCCCACTCAGCTCGTATGGCCCCCACCTCGCACGCCGTCCGGCTCGCGACCCTCGCGTTCGCGGCCCTTTCCCTCGTCCCGTTCCTCGGCGCCGCCGTCCGCGCGCAGGAACCCGCCGAACGGGACGAACAGCCTCTCACAGCGATCGATCTCGAGGCGGCTCTCGACGATCTCGCGTGCTCGATCAAGCGCAGCGACGCGGTCGCCAAGGACGTGGCGGCGTCGCTCGTCGAGATCGAGGTCAAGAACGGCGGAGCGGAGTGGGCCGAGCCGCTCATCTTCCGCATCACGCCGAAGGACCGCGACGCCGCGCCGCTGTTGGTCGAGCGCGTCGGGACGCCGATCCACGGTCGCACGGGGCGCCTCGTCGGCCCGAAGAAGCGCCAGAAGTACCCGCTGCAGATCCCGCTCTCCGAGAAGGAGCTGCGCGGCGCGCGGGTCACCGTCGAACACGCGTCCTTCTGGCCGACGGGCTCGCCCGAGTCCGAGATCGAGTTCGACGAACGCATCGTCAGCCTCGGTCCGATCGAGGTCGAGCGCGAACGGTCGGAGATGTTCGGTCGCACCATCGACGTGTCGCGCTTCCGCGTGGACAACCGCACCACGTACCCGATCGACGTGATGTTCGAGATGAAGTTCGCGGGCGAGATCGACGGGACCGCGCTCTACCGCGTGCATCTCGGCCCCGAAGCCTCCGAATGGGTCGTGCTCGACCAATTTCAGTTCGACACGAGTACCGAGCACGGAGCCGGAACGCTCGGCGTCGAGGTCCGCAACCTGCGCCCGGTCGACTGGAGCGCAGTGGTCGACGACGGCCAAGAGCTGGCGCGCAGCGAACTCGAGCGGGCCTGGGACTCGTGGGAACGCGTCGATCCCGAGCTGTTCCCGCTGCGCGCGCGCTTCCGGGCGAACGTCTCGGAGATCGGCCTGTTCGGGAGCGACGGGGGGCGCTTCGACATCGTGGACGCCTTCGACGGCTTCGTGACGATCGAGGAGAGCGGCGCGATCGCCCTGACCGATCTCGACGGCAAGCAGATCCGGAGCAAGGGCGAGAGCTCCGTCAAGAGGGCCATGCTCGACGTCGCGAAGCAGCTGGCGCGACCGGCGTTCGCCGAACAGGAGCGCCTTTGGCGTCCGCGCCTGATCGCCTCGGGCACGCCGACGCGCGTCGAGATCGATGCCGCCAGCGACTGGTTCGGCTACTCGACGGTCGAGGTCCGCCTCCAGGACGGCCGGATCGCCGCGTTCGGTCCGCCAGGAGAGGACACGCTCCTCGTCGATCACTGGACCACGTCGCGCACCGGCCCCGACGGACCATGGCGCGTGGACTCGCGCTGGCGCGACAGTCAGAGCCAGGGTGTCGAGCGCCGCAGCTTCCGCTGGCAGCCGTTCGAGGACTCCGCCGTCGTCGCGCGCTACGAGTTCCACGACGAGGGCCTGCTGGTGAAGAACCCGAAGGACGTCGTGATCTCGCTCTCCGGGTGGACCGCGAGTTCGCCCGCGATCCCGAACCCGGAGCCGCCGACCGGCGCCGTCGCCGATCGACTGCGCGAAGCCTGGGACGGCTACTACCGCTATCCGTCGATGGGCGCGCGCTTGACCGGGACCTACGTCGCCAAGACGCCCGGCACCGATGGCACCTGGGGCGGCTACAAGAAGGTCGAAGGCACGTTCGACCTCGGGACGTTCCACAGCGGGTTCTGGCGGCACGTGACCACGACCGTCGAGGGCAAGAAGATCTCGGAGTTCGACCGCGGGCTCCTGATCAACGCGGTCGAAGATCGCTTCTTGATGTGGTCGGGGCGCGAGATGTGCGCGCGACCCTTGTTCGACGTCGCGTTCGCCGGTGCCACACTGACCGCGGAGGACGACGACTGGATCGGCGTCGAGGGCATGCCGACGTGGTCCGGGATCCGCGTGGTCGACGGTCGCATCACGGCCATGCGGCGCGGGAAGAGCACCATCACGACGATCGCGTGGGTCGATCGCGACGGGGCGTTGCTCCCCACGCGCATCGAACAGCTGGGCGGCGGCGGAATGGTCGAGTTCGACTGGGAGTCGCCGACCACGGGCTGGTGGTTCCCGTCGCGCGCGCACTTCACGGCCATCTTCGGCTCGGACTGGGGACCGGAGACGCTCGAGATGGAGGTCGAGACGGTCGAACCCTGAGGGCGCGACGGGCGGGCGCACGCCGACGGCCACTCGGGCACGAACACGACGCCGACCCGATGGTTCGGGCGCGCGGGCGCCCTCCGTCGCGCCCGCGACCCCGTGGGAAGCTCGCCGCTCGCGGCGTCGAGGCGCGCTCGTCTGCGTATCATGGGCCCCATGAGCGCCGTGCTCCGCAACTCCATCACTCTCGACGGCCGCGAGGTCGACTTCGCCCAGGGCGAGACGCTGTACGAGATCTCGGTGCGGGTGCGCGCCGCCGAGCCGAGCCCCTCGCGCGACCCGATCCCCACCCTCTGCTACGACCCGCGCCTCGAGGCCTTCGGGTCCTGCCGGCTGTGCGTGGTCGAGGTCGAGGGGATCCGCAACCCGGTCGCCTCCTGTACGACGGTGGCCGAGCCCGGCATGGTCGTGCACACGGCCAGCGAGCGCGTCGAACGCCACCGCCGCACGCTGGTCCAGATGGTCGTCTCGGAGAACCCGAGCGTGAACGACATCGACCCGTTGCGCGGGTACGCGTCGCAGGAGCTGAAGACCCTGGCCACGCGCTACGGTGCCGACGGTTCGCGCTTCGCCGGCGCGCACTCCGGCACCTCGCGACCGGACGACGGCAACCCGATGATCGGGCGCGACTACGACCACTGCATCTCGTGCTACCGCTGCGTGCGGGTCTGCGCCGAGCAGGAGGGCGACTACGCGATCAGCATCGCGAACCGGGGCTTCCACACCCAGATCACGACCGAGTTCGACGGAGACCTGCGCGACTCGGAGTGCACGTTCTGCGGCCAGTGCGTGCAGACCTGCCCGACCGGCGCCCTCGGCGACCTGCGTGCGCAGCGCTTCGTCGATCTGCCCGAGCCGATCGAGAAGACGCGCACCATCTGCCCCTACTGCGGTGTGGGGTGCTCGGTGGACCTGCTCACGAAGGGCGACAAGCTCGTCGGCGTGCAGCCCGCGATGGACGGCCCCGCCAACGAGGGTGCGCTGTGCGTGAAGGGCCAGTTCTCGTGGGACTGGGTCCAGCACGCGGACCGTTTGACTTCGCCGTTGGTGCGCAAGAACGGCGAACTGGTCGAGGCTTCCTGGGAGGAGGCGTTCGAGCGCGCCGCTGCGGGATTCTCGAAGGCGCGCGACGATCACGGCCGGCACTCGATCTACGCCGTGGCCTCCGGGCGCGCGCCGCACGAGTCGGCCTACTCGGTCCAGAAGTTCGTGCGCGTCGGCTTCCAGACGAACCAGATCGACAACTGTTCGCGTTCGTGACACGCACCGACGGTGGCCGGTCTGGCCGCCACACTCGGAAGGGGCGCGATGAGCAACCCGCTGCGCGACATGGACAAGCCCGATGTGATCTTCTGCATCGGCACGAACATGACCGAGGCGCACCCGGTCGCCGCGACGCGCCTCAAGAAGGCCGTGGCGCGCGGCGCGACCTTGATCGTCGCCGACCCGCGTCTGATCCCGCTGGCCAAGAAGGCCGACATCCACCTGCGGCTGCGCGTCGGCAGTGACGTCGCGCTGCTGGCGGCGATGGCGCACGTCATCGTTCGCGAAGGCCTGGTCGACCGCCGCTTCGTCGAAGAGCGCACCGAGAACTACGAGGAGCTCGCACGTCACGTCGCCGACTTCACGCCGACGTGGGCCGAGGGCATCTGCGGCGTGCCGGCCGCCGACATCGAAGCGGCGGCGATCGCCTACGCGAAGGCCGAGCGCGGAGCGATCTACTACACGCTCGGCATCACCGAGCACATCTGCGGCGTCGACAACGTGCAGAGCCTGTGCAACCTGGCGCTCCTCACCGGGCACATCGGTCGCGAAGGCACGGGCATCAATCCGATGCGCGGCCAGAACAACATCCAGGGCGCCGGCGACTGTGGCGCGCTGCCGAACAACTTCCCCGGCTTCCAACCGGTGACCGACCTCGCCAACCAGGCCAAGTTCGAGAAGGCCTGGGGCGTGAAGGTGGACGCGAAGAAGGGCATCACGAAGGTGCGCGCGCTCGAGCAGTGCGGCGAGCAGATCCGCGCCATGCTGATCGTCGGTGAGAACACCGTCGTGTCGGACCCCGACCGCGTGCACTGCACGCACGCGCTCGAGTCGCTCGACCATCTGGTCGTCGTGGACATGTTCCTGACCGAGACGGCGCAACTCGCCGACGTGGTCTTCCCCTGCACCGGTTGGGCCGAGACGGACGGTGTGTTCGCGAACACCGAGCGCCGCCCCCAGCGCGTGCGCGCCGCCGTTCCGCCCCCCGGCACCGCCAAGCCGGACTGGGAGATCGTCGCCGGCATCGCGCGCGGCATGGGCCTCGCCGGATTCGACTGGCAGGGCGCGAACGAGGTGTTCGACGAGTTCTGCGCGCTCTCCCCCACCTACGCCGGACTCGACTGGGAGCTGGTCGCCGAGGGACGCCACCACTGGCCGGTGCCCGAGAAGGGGCACCCCGGCACGCCGATCCTGCACGAGGGCGAGTTCCTGCGTGGGCGCGGGCTGTTCACGACGCCCAGCTACCGCGACCCGGCCGAGGTGATCGACGACGAGTACCCGGTCTGGCTCACGACGGGTCGCCGCCTCGCGCACTACCACACGCGCACGATGACCGGCCGATCGGCGGGCAGCGACTGGATGGTGCCCGAAGAGCTGGTCGAGGTGCACCCGGACGACTGCGCCGCGTGGGGCCTCGTGGACGGCGACCTGGCCGTGATGTCGAGCCGCCGCGGCGAAGTCGTGGTCAAGGTCCACGCCACGAACGTCTCGCCGCGCGGCACCGTGTTCTGCTCGTTCTCGTTCGGCGACGTGCCGGTCAACAACCTGACCGGCGGCGGCTACGACCCGATCACGGACACGGCCGAACTGAAGGTCTGTCCGGTGAAGATCGAGAAGGCGAGCGGCGTCCTGGCGTGAGCGGCGGCGACCCGAACGACGGTCCCGCCCGATCGGTCGAGCGCCTCGGCGACGGCGCCTTCGATCCGCGCTTCCTGGCGGCGCGCGCGTCGGGCACTGCGGATGGCTGGCGCGCGCTGGCCGAAGAGGTCGCGCCGCACGCCTGGCGTGTTCCGATGCTGACCCCGGAGTTCGCGACGACGCTGCTCGGCGAGATCGACGCGCGCCGCCAGGTGCTACTCGACGCGGGTGAGGAGCTCGACGCGCCGAACTCGATGCACGCGCACGGGGTCGCGCTCGACGAATTGTTGCTCGAGTGGGTGCTGGACGACCTGCTGGCGAACGCGGTGCGGCCGATCGCGCGCCACCTGTTCACCGAGTTCGCCGGCGCGGATCTGGACGCGCACCACGGCTACCTGGTCGAGTACGCGAAGGACGCGGACCAGGACCTGGGCTTCCACGTGGACGACTCCGAGGTCACGCTCAACCTGTGCCTGGGCGACGCGCCGTTCGACGGTTCCGAACTGACGCTCATGGGCCTGCGCTGCGAGCTGCACCGCCAAACGGTCGTGTTCGGCGACGAGACGATCGAGGTCGAGCACAGGCCCGGCACCGCGATCCTGCACGCCGGCGCCCACCGCCACCGCGTCGAGCCCATCCGCCGCGGCCGCCGCCGCAATCTGATCCTGTGGTGCCGGGCGTCGAGCCGGCGCGGCGGCGCGCGCACGATCCAGTGCGAGCCCTGGTGCGGGATGTACGCGGGGCCGCAACGAGCGGCGCACGGGCGTCCACGGTCGAGTTGACAGCCACTGCCTCCGGTCGCCGCCGCACCGACCAGCCCCTAGCGAAAAAGCTGTCCCGGAAGGACGAACGCGATGTCCAGGAAGTCGTCGAACACCACGAGGTCGGTGACACCATCGCCGTCGAAGTCACCCTGAGCGAACGGAGCCCGCGCGAGCGAGGAGACGTAGGGACGCTCCGGCCCAACGGCAAGGTCATCCTCGGAGACGTAGACGCTCAAACCGCGGCTCTCCAACAAGGTGCGTTCGACGATGAGATCTTGAACACCGTCGCCATCCAGGTCCTCGACCATGACATCATTGAAGGGGTAGGAGGTGTCGATCAACGAACCTACCGCCGTGAGAGCGCCGCCACCGAGGTTCTCGAATACGACGACCTCGACACGAGCTTGGACGATGACGTCGACATCACCATCGAAGTCGACATCCGTAGCAACGATCCTGTTCGACAGGCTGGGCACGGGGTAGCTGTTGGCCAGCACCATGCCGCTCGACGACCAGTTCCAGACCCTTAGGAGGTCCGGCTGCGGGCCGGCGGTCAGAACCTCCGCCACGCCATCGCCCGTCAGGTCTACGACCGTGAACTTCTTGACGTTCTCCGCGAAGGGAATGAGCTGTGGGTCCGAGAAGACACCAGTGCCATCGCCAAGGAAGAGCGAGATGTCGTTCGAGTTATTGTTCCCAGTCGCGATGTCCAGATGCCCGTCGCCGTCGAGGTCTCCGATACCGAGACCCTCGGGTCGATCGCCGGTCGAGCGGAAGACCGGTGGGAGGAACGTGCCGTTCCCTCTTCCGATCAGCACCAAGAGAACATCACTCTCCACGGGTCCGAGCGCTACGACATCGAGGCGCCCATCGCCGTTGACGTCCTCGAGCAGCATCTTCGAGAGCAGCATCCCGACGTCTCGCGACGACGTCGCCACCAGGTCGAAGCTCCCACCACCGTCGAACGTGACGACGGCGTTGGAATCCGTCGCAACGACAAGTTCGTCGAACCCGTCGCCATCCACGTCTCCCGCTGCTCCCACTTTCCCTTCGAATTGGGGTCCGCCGATCTCGACCGGGACTCCCAGCTCGTCCGCGTGCCCGAAGACGGCGACAACACCACTCAACTCCGGAAGATTGTCAGCCCACAGCACAGCGAGATCGAGTTCGCTGCGACCATCGAGATTGCCGACTGCCAAGCTTGTGTACGCATAGACCGGGACTGTGGCAGCATCGACGAAGGTTCCGTCACCAACGCCCCTGTAGATCGCGATTCGATCGCCCTTGGTCGAAACAAGATCGTCGCGGCCGTCGCCGTCCAGGTCGGCAACCGCAATTCGGAACCCGAGCCACGAGCTCTGGATCAAGCCGCCGAATCCACCTGCTCCATCACCGAGAGTGACGTTGGTCAGGCTAGACGTAGTAGTGACGACATCGATCGCACCGTCGCCATCGAAGTCTCCGACACCGATCCCACGAGGAGATCCCGGGAGACCGAATTCGACAGTGAGTGAGAACGTTCCGTTGCCATCGTTGTCGAGGACCCCCATCCGAGACTGGTCGTACATCGCGACGGCGAGGTCGAGGTCTCCATCACCGTTCAAGTCGGCGGACGTGAGAAACACAGGAGTTCCTGGGACCGAGAAGGCGAACGGCAGACCGAAGCTCCCGTCTCCATGACCGAGCGCCAACGAGATGGCCCCGAACGCGTCGTTCGAAACAGCGACATCGAGCACACCATCTCCATCGAAGTCCCCGACGACCATGTCGCTCGAGAGCCCCCCGGTCGGAAACGACGACGCATGGACGAGATTGCCAGCACCGTCTCCTACGCAGACATGGGCCCAGCCTGCTGTCCCTGACAGCGCCAGCGCGTCGACTTTTCCGTCGCCGTCGAAGTCCCCGACCTCGACATCCGTCGCGCGCTCCGGTAGTTGAACACTCCCGCCGAGCACCCGGTCCCCACCGCTGCGAGACAGAACGACCGAGAGCGTCTCGAGTGTGAAGTCGCCCACAACGACGTCGTCGATCCCGTCGCCGTCGAAGTCGCCTGCCGCGATGGCGTCCGGACGCCCCGGCAGTCGAAAGAGCGGCTGCGGAAGCAGCGGACCGTCATCGTCCTCGCCGATCGAGAAGCGCCGACCATTGGACAACGCGAGACCTCCGCTCGCCTTCGCGTCGACGATCATCGCCTGGCTCAGGAATTCGATCCCACACAGGTTGGGCGAGAACGACACCGGCACGAGCGTGCCGTACGCGACACCGCTGGTGTCGATCAGCACGAGCTCAGTCGCGAAGAGCGGCGCACCGAGATGCACGGTCGCGTCGAACATCGGCATAAAGATCGGTTGCTCGACGGTGCCGACACCGATCAAGCCCACGGCTCCAGGCGCTGCGGAGGAGAGTCGAAGGCGGAACGAACCACCAACAGCGGGCGAGCCGACGAAGCCCATCTGCGGCGTCCCACGAGTACCGAGGGAGCCTCCTCCCAAGTTGGTCGACGAGGGAGAGTCTCCGGTGGGCCCGAAGATGGTCGACGCGGCGAAGACCGCAACCGTAGAGAGTGTGAGAGCGAGCATGGCTTCAGCGGAAGGTGCGGTTGAGGAGAACAGCGATCCTGGCTCGTTCGAAGTTGGATGCCGCCAGGTCGTCGAGCCCGTCGCCGTTGAAGTCGCCGATGACGAAGTCACCGACCCTGCCACCGCCGTCGAATCGGAGGCGTGCGTCCAATCCCGAAGCCCCGCCTCCTCGAACGAGGGCGATGTCTCCGGTCCAGAAGTCCGCGGTGACCAGCTCGTCCCATCCATCTCCATCGATGTCACCAACAGCGAGCCTGATGGCCCCCTTCCCCTCGACGATCTCGGCGCCGTCGAACGACCCAGCCCCGTTTCCGTGAACGACGATGAGTGCACGGTCGGGTCCGAGGACCCCCGCGAGTAGATCGAGGTTTCCATCCGTATCGTCGTCGTACAGCGCGAGCTCGCCGAAGTTTTGGAACACTTCGAAGGATGGATCGAAGACCGCCCCAGGTGTGAACCCACCAACGCCATCGTTGATGAAGACCTCGATCCCGGCCAGGTCCTCCGTCGCGACGACGAGATCCTTGTCTCCGTCGGCGTCGAGGTCGCCGAAGATCAGTTCTCGCCCGTCACCCGTTGCGAGATCGAGTACGAATGGCGCGCTCAGACTCCCGTCCGATTCCAGCGATCGGAGTTCGAGCGTCGCACTGTCCGTCGTGATAGCCACGACTCGCTCGGGGTGCGTATCGAGCGCTGCAATGGCCAGCGGCCGGCTTTCGAGATCGACGGCCGTCGGGGGTGTGAACGCTCCGTCGCCGATCCCGAGGAAGACGACGAGCCGGCGTCCCCCGGTGTTGTCGATGGCGAGCACGTCGGGGACGGGACCCTCGTCGACCCGCGCAACGACGAACCGGTCTGCGTTGTTCAAGCCGCGGAAGTTGACGGGCAGCGAGAAGCCACCTTCACCATCGTTCAAGTGAATGGTCAGTGCGTCCACTGCGACGCTCGTGCAGACTAGATCGAGATCGCCATCGAGATCGAGGTCCGCTGCACCGATCCGACTCGCATACTCCATCGTCGTTACAGGATTCGGAACTTCGAAACCACCATCCGCCACACCTCGATGGACCGTGATGCCGTCTCTCAGGGCGCCGAACGTGACCAGGTCGGTCATGCCGTCTCGATCGACATCCGCGACACTGAGTGTTTGCCCGGCAAGCTCGTGGAGATTCTCGCTCGACACGACGACCGAGCGACCGGGCTCGAGTCGTAGGACGGTCGTGCGCCCTTCGAGTCGTTCGTGGACGATGAGTTCGGGGTGTCCTCCAGGCTCGACATCGACGAATGCCCAACGCCAGGTGCCGACGGCGGTTATCACACCCACAGGCGGCTCGAACGTTCCGTCGCCGACGCCCCACCGGACGTACAGCCCCAACCCTGGAGGCGCAAAGGTGACGAGGTCCGCCGCTCCGTCGCCATCCCAGTCGGCAAACTCGAAGACCGAGATGTTGCCGCCCAGCGACGTGACGACGGGCGCAGCGAACGTCCGACTGCCCAAGTTGCGAAGCACCTGTACCTCTTTCCAGGTCACCGCGATGTCGAGCGCGCCGTCGCCGTCGACGTCGGCGATCTCGACCTCTTTCAGGTCCTCCACCAAGAGGACCTGGCCCGGCCCGGCCAAACCGACCGCCGAGCCCCAGTAGACGACGCAACGATTCTCGGCGCTCACGGGGCCGCGAAGGACAATGACCACATCGTCGTGTCCATCGGAGTCCAGGTCCCCCACTTCGAGGTCGAGCGCCATGAAGGACAGGTCGGGATACGCCGCTGCTGTGGGAGCCTGGTAGGCGCGGCTCCCTTGCCCGAGCAAGCAACCGAGCGAGCTGCTGTCGTCGTTCGCGGTGACGAAGTCGAGAGTGCCATCACCGTCGAAGTCCCCGACCCCGACGCGCCCCGAGTCCGGATCGGCGTCGATCAGGATGGGTGGATCGAAACCTCCCTCGTGGTCACCATGGGCGATCGCGATCGACTCGCCATCAGCGGTCGTCCCGGCGACGTCGAGGTTGCCGTCACCGTCCAGGTCCCACAGCCCTTCGACGAATCTGGCCAGGAGCGGAAAGTCGTAGATGCGGCCGACGAAGGGCACGTCTCGGCCCGCGACGCCCAACTCGACCCGCCGCCCCGCCGTGAACGCCGTCCCGTTCGGACCGTTCGGATCCTCGATCATCCCCTGCGCGACGAACGTGACGCCGCACAGGCTCGCATCGACGACAGGCACGTCGAGCAGCACCGGCGAGCGCCCATCGCCGTCCGTCACGAACAGCTCGAGCGCGAACAGCGGGAAGCCCGGGTGCACGGTCGCGCCGAAGAACGGGATCGCGATCGGCGTCTCGAACGCGCTGAAGCCGACGCAGCCGTGGGCGTTGGGGCGCGCTCCGGTCACGCGCATGCGCAGCGGGTTGCCGACGATCGGCGAGCCTTCGTAGCCGAGGCTCGGCACGCCGGCCGATCCAGCGGTCCCGCCGCCCAGGAAGACCGAGTCGGCCGCGTCCGGACAGGGCGTCTGGGCGGCGAGCGGACCGGCAAGAAGGGCGAACGACAGGGCGGCGGCAGCGGGAGCTGCCAGGGTCTGGAAGCGCATGGAGCGAGCTGGGGGTGGCGACTGGGGCGGGCGGGCGCTCCACGAGTCTAGAGCACCCAACACGACCCCCCGGGCGGATCGCCGCTCCCCCCAGGGAGAGGACGCGCCCCGTCACCCCAAGCCCGGATCAAGGGCGGACCTGGGTCGGTCGACGACTCCCCGACCAGCGCGCGTTCCCCGCCGCTCTCCAGCACGCGCCGCCCAGCGCCGACCGCCCATGCACAGCACCCACCCCGCCACCAGTCCGTCGCCGCTCGCCGCCTGCCGTTCCGACGCGCACTCGCCCGCCCACGGCGCCGGCGTTCGCAACAGCAGCACCAACTCCGCCGCAGCGTCCCCCACCGCCACCGACCGCGCCGTCCGCGAGCTCTACGACCGCTACCCCTACCCCGACGGGCCGCCGATGCTGCGCGCGGGGTACGACGTGCGGCAGGTGCTGTCGACCGGTCGACTGACGCGCGCCGACACGGGAGCGCTCGGCCGTCCGCTGCGCGTGCTCGACGCCGGGTGCGGTCGCGGCGTCGGACTGCTCGGCGAAGCAACGGTGCAGCCCGACGTCGAGTACCTCGGCATCGACCTCAACCGCCGCGCGCTCGACGAGGTGCGCGAGCGCGTGCGCGCGTTCGGACTCACGAACGTGCGCGTGGCCGAGGTCGACCTCGCGACACTCGCCGGACTCGACGTGCCCGACGGTGGTTTCGACGTGATCCGCTCGTCGGGCGTGGTCCACCACCTCGACGATCCAACTGCGGCGCTCGCGCGGCTCGGTGACGTGCTAGCGCCGCACGGCGTCCTCGACGTGATGGTCTACGCGCGCCTCGGTCGCGCACCGATCCACCGCGTCGCGGCTGCCGTCACCGCAGCGGTTCCCGCCGACCTCGGGTTCGACGCGCGCATCGCGCTGGGGCGCAGGCTGTGCGCGAGCCGCGCGGACGCGCTCGATCCGGCCTGTCCGTTCGCGAGCGCGGCGCGTTGTGGCGACGTCGAGTTCGCCGACCGCTACCTGCACCCGCGCGAACGGGCCTATTCGGTGACCGAATTGATCGAAGCCGCGACCGAGGCCGGACTCGCGCCGCTCGAGCTTCCGGACCGCCGCGCCTGGGACCCGGCCCGTTGGATCACCGACCCGGCGGCACTCGCGGCGCTCGAGCAGCGTCCGCCGCTCGAACAACTGCGCGCGATCGAACAGCTCGCCGCGCCCGACCGACTCGAAGCGCGCTTCTGCCGGCCGGAGAACGGTCCGCGCGAACCGCTCGCCGCGACCCAGCTCGACGCGACGGTGCTGCTCGCCCACCCCGACGCGGCCTTCGAGGTCACGACGCGGGTCGCGCCGGCGGGCCTGCGGACCGAGGCGGTCGCCGTACGCGAGCGCCAACACCCGGCCGAGCCCTTGTCCGACGCACCGACCGCGCTGGCCGCGGCCCTCGCGTCGCGGCGCGCACGCCCGTGGCGCGGGGCCGAGCTGATCGCCGAACTCGTGGGCCGCGGCCTGCCGGAGTCGGCGGCTCGAGCGGCGCTGCTGGCGCTCGTCGAGCGCGACCTGGTCTACGCCCCGCATCCGTGCGAAGTGGCCTGACGGGGACGAACGAGAACCTCGAGGTCTGCTCAGGATCCGCGGCGCGGGCGGCCGATCCCCCCCTCGCCATGTCCAGCACCCACCCCAACGACGCCACCGTTCTCGTCTGTACCGGCCTCGGTCTCGCGACCGTTCTGGCCGGCCTCTTCGTCCTCACCACGCGCGACGACTCGACTCCGGTCACGGCCGTTCACGTGCAGGCCAGCCTGATGGGTTCGAGCTCGCCGCTCGCGCGCACCCAGGCCCTGTCCGGAAGTGTCGCCGGCATCGAGGAGACCTTCATGCGCTCGAACGAGCGCGCGGCGGTCGAAGCCCTGAACACGATCACCGCCGCCCAGCGCGACGCCCAGGAACGTCTGCTGATCGACGTCGATCAGGACGGATTCGGCGAGTACGCCTACTTCGGTGAACTCATGGGACTCGCGCCGCTGCGCACCGCGCCCGAGTCGTTCGACGTGGACGTCGCCGAGTCGTCGGGCGGCGACGTCGACGGCGACCTCGAAGCCGATGCGTCCACCGATGAGGCCCCGGTCGCGGCCCGAGTCCCACAGCCCACCGCCACGCCGCTGCTCGACCGCGGCTTCGGCGAACTGAAGTCGACCGTGCGCGGAACGGTGCTCGTGCGCGACGGGTACGTCTTCCAGATGCACCTGCCGGGCCCCGGCGACGAGAACGACGTCTACCCCGGTCTCGCGGAAGCGGGCAGCACGGGCCTCGGCGGTGCGAGCACGACCGGAACGACGCCCGAGCCGATGGCCGCCGCGCACGTGTGGGTCTGCTACGCCTGGCCGCTCGACCACGGCGTCAGCGGCGAGCGCGCCTTCTTCGTCAACCAGGACGGCATCGTGTGCGAGACGCCCAACGGCTCCGGTCTGTACGTCGGCCTCGAGCGCATCCCGCGCTTCGACGCCGCGCTCAGCCGCGTCAGCACCGGCAACATGCTCGCGGGCGCGGGCTGGGTCGACAGCTCGGCCAACGACGGCCAGACCTGGACGCGTTCGATCGAGTGACCCGGCGCGGGCACCGACGCCCGCAACAGCCGCACGGAGCGGGCCCCTGTCGCACCTCGCGTGGTGCAGCGGGGGCCCGCTCCGCGTTCGGAGCGACGGGATCCGAACGTGCCTACACTGGGCCGATGATCAACGGCATCCACGGCATGTTCTATTCGAGCGAACCCGAGGCCCTGCGCGAGTTCCTGCGCGACAAGCTCGGCCTCCCGGCCAAGGACGTCGGCCACGGCTGGCTCATCTACGACTTCACGCAGGCCGACATGGGTGTGCATCCGACGCTGCCCCCGATGGGCGATCCGGGTGGTCCGCCCTCGGGCACCCACAGCGTGTCGTTCACCTGCGCGGACATCGCGAAGACGGTGGAAGAACTGAAGGGCCGCGGCGTCGAGTTCGCCACCGAGATCGAGGACCGCGGCTACGGCCTCGTGATCGAGCTCGAAATGCCCGGCGGCGTGCGGATCGACCTGTACGAACCGCGCTACTGAACCGGCTTCGAACAGCTCTCGAACCGGCTTCGAACCACGCAGCGGACAGGCGTGAGCGGAGACGAACTTCCGACGTCTTGGCCGTACCGCCCGTTCTCCGACGACGGCCGCGCGCACCCGCGACGATCGGGCCTCGTTCCACCCCACCCGACCGAACCATGCTCACGACGATCGCACTCGGCCTTCTCCTCAGCGGTGCCCAGGACGCCGCGGACTCGCTCGGACCGGCCGCGGCGAAGGCTCGGGGCCCGCGCTTCGCTGCGCCGGTCATGGTCCGCGCGGGCGACGCACCGCTGAACGGAGCGGACGACCTCCTGTACCCGTCGCCGGTCCTCTTCGACGTGGACGGCGACGGCGACACGGAGCTGGTGGTCGGCGACCTGTGGGGCAACCTGTTCCGCTACGAACGGATCGCGACCGACGACGCCTCGGTGCGCTTCGGCCCGCGCGAACGCGTCCAGTACTTCGACGGCGCGAACGTCGAACTGCCCAACTGGTGATGCATCGGCATGTGTCCACAGTTGGTGGACTTCGACGCGGACGGCCACATGGACCTCGTCGCCGGCACGTTCGACGGCGCGGCGTTCCTCGTGCGAGGCTCGGAACGGGGCTACCAGCCCTTCGAGCGGATCCGCGACGTCGAGGGCCGGCAGGTGCAGCTCTCGTCCTTCTGGAACTACGAGACCGAGTCCTGGGACGACGCGGAACGCGGCCCCGCGGGCGCGCCGAACCCGGCCGACCACATGATCTCGACCGCGGCGGTGGACTGGGACGGCGACGGGGACCTCGACCTCGTGTTGGGTGCGAAGAAGGGTCGGCTGTACGTGCAGCGCAACGTGGGAACGCGCACCGAACCGGTCTACTCCGGCGTGAGCGAGCCGATCCTGACCAGCATCGGCGACGTGGACGCATCGGCGTCGGCCGCCACTCAGGTCCGCACCAGCGAACACCTCACCGTTCCGGGCGGATGCACGGCGCCACGTGTCGTGGACTGGAACGGCGACGGCCTGTTCGACCTGGTGTGCGGCAGCTTCGGAGGCGGCGTGTTCGCCTACCTGAACCGCGGTACTCGCCAGGAGCCCGCGTTCGGTGTGCCGATCGCGCTCCTGTACAACACCGTCGACCGCACGCCTCGGGGCGGAGCCGCCCACTCGGGCCCCGAACGCGGCACCTACGCCGACGCGGTGGACTACGACGGCGACGGCGACCTCGACCTTCTGGTGGGCGGCTACCTCGAGGTTACGCCCGAGCCGCGCGCCCTGACGCCGGAACAGGAGGCGCGCGTGGCGGAGGTGACCGAGCGGATCCGGGCCCTCGAGAAGCGGATCGACCAGATCGTGCGGGACGGCGTGATCGAGGAGAACGGCGACCTGGACGACGCCACGAACGCGGCGGTCCAGGAGGTCCTCGTCGAGCTGCAACCGCTGCAGGACGAGCTCGATCGCTCGATCCCCCAGGTCGGCGAGCGCGCCCGCGTCTTCTTCTTCGAACGACTGTGATCAGCGATCCGAAGGCTGGAGCTCGGCTGCCGAACACCTAGGATCGAGCTCGCCCGCTCCGTCCTTCGACCTCCACCCCATCGAGACCATGGACATCCGCATCGAATACTGCGTCCGCTGAAACTACCTCCCGCAGGCGACCGGTCTGGTCGCCGAGTTGAAAGGCGTCTTCCCCGACACCGACTTCACCTTCGACGTGGTGAAGGGCGACAACGGCGCCTTCGAGGTCAGCCGCGACGGCCAACTGATCTTCAGCAAGCTGCGCGAGAAGCGCTTCCCGGCCTACCAGGAGATCCCGAACCGCTTCATCGAGATGGACGCGCTGCGTTGAGCGTCGGTCCTCCCACCTGAACGCACGGCGGCGCCGCACCGATTCGTTCGGTGCGGCGCCGCTCGCGTTCGTGCGTGCTACCGGGTCACTGCCGGACGGTCAGGAGCGCGGGGTTGCTGATCCGCAGTGCGCTGATGTCCACGTCGAGCGACTGCAGGACCAGCTCGAGCCCGGCGAGCGCCGCGAACGGCGGGACGACGAGCTGGGTGCTGGTCGTACCGCTCCCGTCGAGCACGAGGATCGCGACGGGGAAGGCGATCAGCGGGTCGATGTGCACGAACATGCCCATGCCGGGAACCTCGAGCGGCACCAACCCTGAGAGCGCGGCGTACGCGGCGTGGACCGCACCCGCGCGGCCGGTCGCCTCGATCGCAGTCACGTCACCTGGTGCGACGAGCGGCGGCGACATCCGCAGCGTCGGACGGTTCTCGGTCTCAGCGACGACCGTCACGCTCGCAACGCCGTGGTTCTGGATGTCGAATCCGGCCTGGTACTCGCCGATCCCGTTGGCGCCCGAGCGCAGCTCGGAGTTCGGCGAGTAGCGCAGGTCGGTCCCGTTCCCCGTGCGGATGGCAGGTCCTCCGCCTGACCAGTCCTGGTCCGAGGTTTGACTTCCGTCTCCACCGATGACGGTGCTGTCCACAATGACGAGTCGCGAATCGGTCGTCAGGATCGCGTGCTCACCTTGAAAACTGTAGATGTCCCACCATTCGAAGCCGAAGTGGGCGCCACCGTTGCCGCCGAGCATTTCGCTGCGGCTGACCTCCACGAACGAGCCGTCGGTGATCACGAGCGCCTCGCCTCCGCCGCCGTCGCCACCGTGGCCTCCGGCGAAGAGACACCCGCTCAGCCACACGCGACTGGCGACGATCGACCCTGCCGTGCCCCCGCTGCCGACGAGCGTCCCGCCGAACGCACCGTGGCTCCCACGGGCTTCGACACCCTGCAGAACGACCGCGTCGCAGTCTGCGATGCCGAGCGCGGTGAAGCCCCAGAAGTTGGCGGCGGTCGACTCGAGTGTCAGGGAGCGCAGGTCCACGAGTTCCACGCGGCCATCGCAGTGGCTGAGATGGATGCGCGGGACGTTCACGCTGGCGTTCGTGGCCGAGTCGAGACCGAAGCCACTGATGCGGACGGTCTCCCCCGCGGACACTCCGTTCACGGCGATGCCGCTGACCGTCGAGTTGGCCGGCCAGGCCACGAAGCTCTGATCGGAGCCCGCCCCGACGATCGACACGTCCCGGTCGACGACAAAGGGCTCGTAGACGCCGGCGGCCACGTGGATCACGGCTCCGGGCGCAGCGGCCGCGAGCGCGTCCGAGACTTGGTCGAAGGTGGCTCCGCTGCCGGCCGGGCCCACGGTGAGCTGGGCGAAGGCCGAGGCGCAGAGGAGTGAAGGCACCGCAAGAGCTGCGGCGACGCGTCGGATGGTGATGTCCATGGCGAATCCTCGGGAGGAGAGTGGGACCTGGGGTGCTGAGGGGGCTCGCGCGGCTCCGCCCGTCGGAGCCGCCACGCCCCGAGCCTAGGGACTGCCGGACGATCGGGCGTCCGATCCAGATCCAGTGCTCGATCCGAGACCGGTCGTGCCGCTGAGCCAGGGCCGTCACGGAGGGGTATGTCCGTGGATTTCGGGCCCAACAACCCGACCCAGGTCGGGTGCCTGGGCCCGAAAGCCCGGCGCGCTCGAGTGGCCTGCCGAGTCCAGATCTGAACGCAACCACCTTGTAGAAATGGAGTTCTGGCCGCGCGCCGAGGCGTTGGCACGCGGCTCGCAAAAGGGGCACGTCGTCGAGCGACTCCCGCTCGGCCCAACCTGCACCGGAGCCATGAAGCACCACGCCATCGCCACGACCGTCCTCGCCGCGACCCTGCCGCTGTTCGCCCTGACCGGCTGCTCCTCCGACGCCGAGGCCCTCGAGGGCGCCGGTGAACACACCGAGCGCGCCTGGGACGACCTCACCGACTACACGGCCGATCAGTACGACGCCTTCGCCGACTCGACGCGGGACGCGCTCTCGGCGCTGAAGGAGCGAGCCGAGTCCGCCCAGGACTCCTCGTCGGACGCCTTCGAAGAGCGCATTGCCGCCCTCGAACAGAAGCTCGAGGAGATGGGCGACGCCACCGGCGATGCCTGGCGCGACGCCCGCGATGCGGTGGTCGACGGCCTCGAACGCCTCGGTGACGACATCGACGGCGCGCTCGACTCCTGATCGCCCAACTCCCCTTCCTTCCATCCCTCACCGCGCGCCCCGTCATCGACGCGAGCGCGTGACCCCCCGAGGCCGCCCTGCGCGCGCCGCGCCCCCAGACTCTCACCCAACGGACCCATGCTGAATTGGATCGTCACCTTCCTCGTCCTCGCCCTCATCGCCGGCGTCCTCGGCTTCTCCGGCGTCTACTCGCTCGCCATCGACATCGCCGGAATCCTGCTCGTCGTCGCCCTCGTGCTGATCGTGGTCAACGTCCTGCGCGGCAAGGGTGCGAGCACAACGGCCTGACCGCGCCCGCCCTCCGACGACGAAGACTCCCCGCCCGCGGTCGCGCTGAGCGGTGACGCGCCGGCCGGATCGAGACCACCTCGATCCGGCCGGGTGCGTTCCCGCCCGATCGCCACCGACACCAGCACTCGCACGACGAGCACGACCAACACCCGACGATGGACTGGAACGAAGAACTCGAGCCTCTGATCGAACGCCTGAACGCGTGGTACGACGCGGCGATCGCCAACCTGCCGAACGCCGCCGTCGCCTTCCTGGTGGTGATCGTCTTCGGCGTCGCGTCGAAGTTCGTCGCGCGCGGCGCCGAGCGGGGCATCGGCAAGGTCGCCCATTCGAGCGCGATCACGGGACTCTTGACCGCCATCGTCCGGATCGCCGTCGTCGCGGTCGGCGCCGTTCTCGCGCTGAGCGTCCTCGGCCTGAAGGAAGCGATCTTCTCGCTGCTGGCCGGCGCGGGCGTCGTCGGACTGGCTCTCGGCTTTGCGTTCCAGGACCTGGCGGCGAACCTGATCGCGGGCGTGTACCTCGGATTCCGCCGGCCGTTCGTGATCGGCGACCTGATCGAGACGAACGACATCTTCGGCATCGTGCGCCGCATCGACCTGCGCAACACGGTGGTCGAGACCTTCACCGGGCACCACGTGATCATCCCGAACAAGGAGGTCTTCGAGAACCCGGTCGAGAACCTCACCGCGACCGACAAACGTCGCCTCGACGTACCCGTCGGCGTCGCCTACGAGACCGATCTCGAGCAGGCGGTCGAGGTCGCCGAGAAGGCGTTGCGCCAGATCGACGGCGTGCGGTCCGAGCCGGCGCCGCAGCTCGTGGGAACCGGTTTCGGCGCCAGCTCGATCGACTTCGAAGCGCGGGTCTGGTTCGACACCGAGAGCGACACCGACTACATCGCCCTGCGAACCGGCGTCATCCTCGCGCTCGAGCACGCCTTCGACGAAGCGGCGATCGAGATCCCCTTCCCGATCCGCACGCTCGACCTCGCGCGTGCCAAGGACGTGCTCGTCGACGACTGGACCGAAGCGCTGGGTGAACAGCTCACCGGGCGCGGGAGCCACGTCGAGGACGGGCGCTCCAGCGACGCCGGCTAGTCCGCGACACGAACACGACCGGGTCGGACGCTCTGCGAACGACTTCCGGGCCCTCGGTCGGACGGCTGCATCCGCAACCGTCGAACGGGGCCCGGGTTCGTTCGGCCCCCAAGTCATTCGCCGACGCATCAGTGGCGCGCCGCTCGCACCAGGTCGGCGAGTTCGTCGCGGCAGCTCGGTGCGGCTGGAAGCGGACTGCGGTCGCGTTCCTCCTCCAGGCGCTCGCGCAGGAAGGTGTACGAGGCTTCGAAGCGCTCCAGCTCGTCGGTCGCGATCGACTGCTTCTCGTCGCCCTCCATCTTGCGCGCGCGCAGCTCCTCCAGGAGTCTCACCCGAGCCACGGGCAACGGAACCGCGTCCAGGAGCCGCGGCAGCGACGCCTCCACTTCACCCGTTCGCACGAGGTGGATCCCGGTCAACAGGGCGCGGTGCACGTAGAGCAGCGCCTTGACGGTCGGGCGCTTCGAGAACAGCACCCACTGCGACCGGCCGAATCCCGAGTAGTGACGCGCGTGTCGACTCGTCACGATCTTCGGCAGCAGGTCCAGCAACTCACGGTGCAGGGCCGTCGAGTGGACGACCAACGGCGAGGCGAGCTGTTCGAGTACGGCTCCATTCGGCCGCAGCAGGAGCGCCGCGAACTTGCCCAGGTCGTGGGAGACGAGGTCGAGATCCACCTCCCCGTCCGGGTCCATGACCTCGATCGTCCGACGCGGATCGCTCAGGCCTCCGAACGCCGCGTGGGGCAGGACGTGCGCTCCTCGCAGGTCGTAGTCGGAGTCCGGCGACGGGAACCCGTATAGGTGCGCTCCGGTCACGGTCGCGAAGACGAGCGGGTGCGGTGATTCTTCGACGACGCGCTGGAGGGCCGCCGTCGCCTCGGCTTCGATGCCGCTCGCACGCAGCTCGTCGATGGCCGGAGCACGCGACGCCGCGGGCGACGGTCGCCACGGGGACGCGAGGCTGGCCGGAGGGACACAGGCGGCACGGCGGGCACCGACGAGGAAGCGCTCCACGCGCTCGTAGTCGGGTCGATCGGGAAGGGACGTGCCGCTGAAGGCGCGCTCGAAACGCTCGGTGAGCTCCGCGCGCCAGTCGTCGACGCGCTCGAGGCTCCAGGCACCGGCGCGGATCTCGAGCAGCTTCTCGCGCTCCTCCCCCTCCACGTCGAGCCTGAGGTCTCCGGTCTCCATGAGGCCGGCGCCGGCGATCTGGAGGCGCAGCAGGTGCATCGCGTGCTTCCACTTCGGCTCGAGACCCTTCGACGAGCGGCGCTCGAAGCGCTTGAACTGTGCGAGCACGTAGCCCGAGTAGGTCTGGTAGACGAGCTTGGAGAAGAACGCCGATCGCATCGCGCGCAGTTCGTCCGCCAGCGGCGTGGAACTCAGGACGAGCGGCGTGCAGAGCACCTCGAGGATGTTCGGATTGGCCTTGAGCGCCAGCAGGAGGAACTTGCGCAGCTCCCAGAACACTTCATCGGCGGGCGCATCGGCCGTCCCCGACTCCTCGAGCTGTGCGGGAGGATCGAACAGCGACCAGGTTCGCTCGGTGGGCGGCAAATAGATGCCGCGCACGTCCTCGTCCGAAGCGTCGTTCGACAGCCCGTAGGCGCGCGAGCCCACCACGGAGCGCAGGACGACGAAGTCGGTGAGTTCGCGATCTTCCAGCGTCGACCGAGCACCTCCCTGACGAGGGTCCTGCGCATCGACCAGGCGGGCGAACTCGCCGCGGGTGAAGTTGGCCTCGTCCCCGTCCTCGAACCGCAGCCGGTACGTGCGCGCCGAGTCGCTCGGGATCGATACGACGACGGCGACAGCGCCGACCGGATGGACCCGGCCGGCACCAGCACCGGGAACCTTCAGGACGACGCGCGTCCCCTCGGAGAGCTGCATTCGCTCGGCAGGCGAGGTCTACTCGCCCGCTTCCTCGCCCAGCGGTCCCGTGCGATCGATCGCGCGGCCGAAGAACAGGGCGTTCTCGAACAGTTTGGCGGTGCCGTCCCACACGCCGCGGAAGAGCGGGTCGTCCACGAGTGCGATCACGGTGCCGGAGCCGACGCGCTGGGCCCGCAGAACGGGCGTGCCCGCGATGCGCTCGACGTTCTCGTCCGCCGCGAAACCCGACAACAGCGGCGCGTCCGTGTAGCGCAGCGGCACCGCGAACGGATCCGTGCTCTCCGGCAGCGTCGAGTTGAAGTTGCGGAAGACCGGCAGGCGGTCGCGCGTGTAGCCGAAGCACATGGGGTGCGTCAGGTCGAGTCGCGCCTCGAAGATGGTGCCCGCGACGCGCTCGGTGGACCGCAGTTGGGCGTAGTCCGCGTAGGCCGGCGGCTCGGAGTCGCCGTCCTCGTCCTCGTCCTTCGCGTCGTCGTCGCCGTCCGCGTTCGACATCAGGTTCTCCGCCGCCCACACGGCCGAACTCTTGGTCGCGACCACGACGCCGCCGGCGCGCACCCAGTCGCGCACCTTCTCCTCTTCGGAGTCGCCCCAGCCGGACGTGGCGCCCGACACGAGCACCAGGTGCGTGTAGCGCGCGAGATCCAGGCCACGGAAGTCGTCCTGCTCGACCATCGACAGCGCGAGTCCGACGCGTTGGTCCAGGTGGAACCAGACTTCGCCGGCTTCGTAGGCCGACACGTTCCCACCGACGAGCATCAACGGCCGCGGCGCCTCCAGGGCCTGCACGTTCCCACTGCCCAGGTCGAGGCCCTCGAACGTGAGGCCGCTGGTCAACGCGCGCACCTCGAGGCCGAGCTCCGACACATCGCGCAGCGCCGCACGGACCTCGGTCGTCGGGAGCGTCTGGATCCCGCGCGGCACGACGATCGTCCCGCGGTCGAACCGGGTCCGCATGTCGCCCTGGGTCGAGGCGCCGAACGCCTGGGTCGAGACGCGCGCCACGACGCCGGCCTCGAGCAACTGGTTCAGCGCGCGCGCGGCCGAGGAACGGTGCCACTCGAAGGCCCACGCGACGGGGCGCTCCTCGCCTTCGAACAGCCCGCCACCGCGCGCTTCCGTGTACGCCTCGCCGACGGCTTGGACCGCGCCGAGCTCGTCGCGACCGAGCGCGCGGTACTGCACGCCGAAGCTCAGCGGGAAGGCCCAACTCGACACGTCGTAGAAGGTGTTGTCGTCCCAGGACGTGCGCAGCTCGAACAGCGCGCGGACCAGGCGGTACTGGGGCTGGCCGGTCGGCACGACCCACGAGGCACCGCGCTCGTAGCTTTCGTCCTCGAGCGCGTCGGTCGCGGCCACGACCTCGATGCCGTGCCGATCGAGCAGGTCCGCCATCCGTCGCGCGCGCAGCGGGTCCTCGGCGCACCCGAAGACGTAGCCGCCGATCTCGGACTCGCCGCCTTCGCGAGCCGCGTCGCGGTAGAAGCTGCGCTGGTAGTCGGACAGTTTCGCGCGCATCCCGTCGACCGCGGCGAACGTCGAGAGCGACGTGGTGAACTGGTTCTTGATCGTGAACGGGAAACTGATCCCGCCGTAGTCGTTCTCCTGGAAGTGGCCGCGCGAGCTGGCCTGCTCGAACAGGATGCCGATGCAGCCGTGCGCGTCCGGGTACGTCGAACCCTTGCCGTAGTAGAAGTCGTCGTAGCTCTCCTCGGTGTAGTAGAGACTCCCGAGGTCGTCGAGCGCCGCGGCGTGGTACGTGGCGATCTCGCGCGTCAGCTCGACGTTGCGGAAAGGCGTCAGCGGGTTCGTGCGCGACGGGATCCCGGGCTGGAAGAAGTACGACGCGCCCGTCCCCATCTCGTGGTAGTCGGTCAGCACCTGCGGCATCCAGGCGTGGAAGCGCTCGATGCGGCCCCGCGATTCGGGGTGCGTCAGCAGCAGCCAGTCGCGGTTGAGATCGAACCAGTAGTGGTTCGTGCGACCGCCGGGCCAGACCTCGCGGTGTTCGCGGTGCGCCGGATCGCCCACGAGGTTCACGCCCTTGTGCGAGTTGGCCCACTGCGCGAAGCGGTCGTGCCCGTCCGGATTGAGACACGTGTCGATCAGCACGATCGTGTTCTCGAGGAAGGCGTCGATGTCGCCGCCGGTCGCCGCGGCCAGGTGATAGCCGGTGAGCAGCGCCGCGTTCGACGCGCTGGGCTCGTTGCCGTGCACGCCGTAGCCCATCCACACCACGTTCGGACCGTCGAACGACTCGGCGCCGGAGAGGACCGCTTCGACGTGCGCGCTGCGCAGATCCTCGAGTCGCGCGTGGTTCGCGGGCGAGGTCACCGTCGCCAGGACCAGCGGCTTGCCCTCGTGGCTGTGGCCGTAGACCTCGATCGAGATCCGGTCCGAACGCTCCGCCAACAGCTCGAACCAACGCACGATCTGGTCGTGCCGCGCGTGCCAGGTCCCGATCTCCCAACCCAGCACGTCGGCCGGGACCGGGAACGCCGCGTCGTAGGTGACGTCGTCGGGCAGGTACCAGGACAGCGGCTGGGGCCCTTCGTCGGGCGCGCCGATCTGCGCGACGGCGTGCGTGGTCGCGACGGAACTCGCGATCAGGACGGCGGCGAGGACGGAGGAGATGCGGGAGCGGAGGTCTCGGAGCTGCATGGCGACCATTGTGGCACGCGCCGCCGCTCCATCGAACCCCGCTCGCGGCCCGCGCCGGCCCTCAGAACCCGACGCCGAGGTCGAGCGCGAGCGGCACCTCGACCTCCTCGAGCGTGCGGTAGTAGCTGACCCGCAGCGTGCCGCTCGCCAGCTTCACGTGGGGACCGATGTCCTTGCGAATCGTCACGCGCTCGCCGAACGACATCGTGGTCGTCCCCATCTCGTCGCACCCGACCTCCGCGCCGTCCGGACCGAGCAGGGTGAACTTCTGGATCGCGTCGAGCGCCGTGTTGGTCTCGAGGGTGATCTGTTGGACCGCGTCGCCCCACCCGTCCTCGACGTCCTCCACGTCGCTGATGGTGAACGGGATGCCGGCCAACTCGAACTTCACCCCCTTCTTGAACTCGAGCGCCACCTCGTCGGTGTCGAGGTCCGAGGCCGACAGCATCACGACGGTGGCGTCGAGCTCGAGACGCCCGGCCTTCGGACTCGGCAACGACCCGGCCGTCAGGGTCAGCGACGCGATCGTCATGTCCGGATCGTCGCCCCAGCGCGAGTCGAGCTGCGCCCAGTGGAAGAAGCCGGCCTCGAGCCCGGGCGCGAGATCGGTGCCGGCGTCGTCGACGAAGCGGCGCACGGTGCAGCGATCGTCCACGACCTCGAGCAGCGGCTTGCCGGGCACCTGGATCGCGACCTTGATCTCGATCCCGGGCTCGTCGAAGACCTCGAGCCCCTCGATCCCGGGCTCGCGCACCACCTTCACCTGGTACGGGTTCACGGTGATTCCGCCCTGCGCCGCGACAGCGGTGGGCGCGGGCGTCTGCTGCGGCGCGCGTTCGGGATCGGCGACGAGCAGGGCCGGAACGGTCGGGGCGAGAGCGGCGATGGCGATGAGGAAGCGCTTCATGCCCACCAACTGAGCGGCCCTCCCGCCGCGAGGCAAGGAGGGCCGCTCGGACGACGTCCGCTCGTGGGAACGGGCGCGTGTCGGTCCGCGCTACCGCGAGCAGGCGGCCGGCAGATCGATCTCGACCAGCAGCGTCTCGCCGTTGTTGTCGTCCACGCCCTGGTTGTCGTTGACGATCAGCGCCGCCCCACCTTGGAGCAGCGTCATGCCGTCGACCTGCCCGGGCACGAGACCGGCCCACGGCGCCCAGACACCGTCGACGACCAGGTCCTTCACCAGGTGCTTGTCGAGCACCGTGAGGTTCGGGACGCTGTGGTACGAGAGCCAGTTCACGCCGGCGATCGAGAAGCCCATGACGCGCTTCGTCGACGCGTCCGGACCGACGCCGCTGTCGCGCTCGATCACGGCGAAGTCGTCACCGCCCATGTGGACGAGCTCGGACAGGCCGATCTTGCCGCTGTCCGGCGACGCGGGCAGATCCAGCGGGTAGTAGGCGAACTTCCAGTCGTTCGCCGTGGTGTCGAAGCGACCGATGCGCGCGAACTCCGCGGGGTCGCCGTCCGCCTCCCAGGCGCGTTGGAACGCGACGTAGACGAATCGCCCGACCTTCGCCAGCCCCGTGAACCCGTCGGGGCCCTGGTCGTCGTCCACGGGGAACGGCAGGCGGTAGACCTGCTGGATCACACCGTCGCGCGTGGCGTGCACGATGAAGTTGGGAAGCTCGAACTCCTCGCCGTCCACGCTGACACCGCCGACGGTCTCGCCGCGGCCCTCGGTCACCATCCAGAAATCGCCGTTCGAGTCGAGCGTGATGCCCTCGAGGTCGAGGTTGACCGACTTGTCGGGGTTGATGATCGCGTCGATCGAGAAGTCGGGCGCGTCGTTGCCGAAGATCGCGCCGGTCAGCCAGAGCTGGACCCACAGCTGTCCCTTCGGATCGCGCAGTTCGACCTCGTCCACGATCCTCGCCACCGGACCGTTGCGATCGATCATCAGCACGCGGCTGCGCTGGTAGGTGTCGTCGTGCACGGCGAAGACCGTGTTCGGATCGGACGGCTCGGCGGCGAGGCCGGTCAGCGCCCCCCACGGGATCGGAACGTCCGTCCCCACGCGATCGACCGAGGCCAGCGTCGGATAGTTCGGCTCGGCGCTGCGCTCGTAGATCATCAGCGTCGAACGGATCCCGTCGCCGCGGTCGTCCTCCTCGCAGGCGACGACGAACAGGTCGCGCTCGCCGATCGCGAGCAGTCCTTCGGGGGCGACGCCCGTGGGCAGCACCTGACGCAGCAGCGGGATGAACTGCCCGAGGATCGGGCCCGCGACGATCTCGTAGACGTAGACGAGGTTCGCGCGCTCGGCACCGACGAACAGGAACCGGCGCGGTCCGAACCAACCGAACTCGGCCCCCTCGGGCTCGACGCCCTTGTTCTCGGAACGGTCCTCCGGGTAGTGCCCGACGCGCGCGGCCAGGTGCTCGAGCGAATTGCCCGCGCCGTAGGTCGGCAGGCCCAGGACGCTCCAGTTCGTGAAGCCGCGGCTGCCGCCGTCGAGATCGCCTTCGTCGGCGGTCGCGAACGCGATCTGCGAGATCCAGGCCACGCCGTCCGGCTCGCGCGGAACGGCCGCCAGGGCGTCGACCTGTTCGATCAGGTCGTTCTCGTTCGTGTCGATGTCCTCGAGATCCGCGGTCCCGGCGGAGAAGTCGTTCAGGATCGCGCCGGTGGGCAGATCGACGAGCACGAGGTGGTTGTTCTCCTGGAGCGTCACCACGGCGACGTCGAACAGGTTGATGTCGACGAACTCGGGCTCGGCGTCGTTCGGGAACAGGCCGGCGATGCCGTCGAGGCCGACGGTGCGCGTGCTCCAGAACTCGGGCGTGAGGACGAGGTCGACGATCACGAGGAAACCGGACGGAGCCTGGGGCGGCGCTCCGTCACCGAGGTCCTCGTCACGTTCGTTCTCGATGCAGATGCACGCGTACTGACCCAGCGGCGCGACGGCGATCGAGTCGGGCTGACCACCGAGGTCGATCGTGCGCACGACGGTACGGGTGTCGACGTCGATCACGTGCAGCAGGCCGCTCGGGTTCACGAAGTCGCCGTCGCTCGTGTTGACGCACACGAGCGCGAACTCCTTCGTGCCGGCGAAGGTCAGCTTCTTCACGGTGGCGACCGAGGTCGGCTCGCCTCCCAGGTCGATCGTCCCGTCGGCGGTCGGCGCCGTGGGATCGGTGATGTCGACGAAGCCGAGCAGCTCCTGCGCGCTGTCCGTGTAGATCAGCGTGGTGCCGTCGTTCGCCGCGGCGACGATCTCGGCGACGGCGTCCTCGTCGGCGTCGGTGTTCTGGAAGACGGGGAACGTCGCGATGCGTCGGAACGTGTTCGGTCCCAGCTCGAGCGACGCGAACTTCGACGCACGCTCCGTGTCGGGGATCTGGGTCGAGCCGCCCGTCGAGATGGTCGACGGCAACTGGCGTTGGGCGAGTGCGGCGGGGCAGAGCGCGCACAACGACGCCGACACGAGGCCGACGTGCACGAATGCAGACAGGTGCATGGCAGTTGGCCGCTCGATGGCGGCCGTGCAAGTGGACAGGAACGAGGGGGGCAGCCGACGCGGATCGAAGAGGCGTTCGAGCCGCGGGGGAGCGAGGGCGCCCGCGCGAAGGGAAGGCTCCAGCCTAGTGGGTTCCCGGGAACTCGCTGATCAGGGGTGTGTGAAGACGGTTGGACGGCACGCGGGCATGCGGGCGCGATCGAACGGTGCGCCGAACGGCGCGTCCAACGGTGCGGAGTCGTCTGCGCGCGCCGGGGAGCGCGTCCGGACCGAGGCGCAGGTCCCGCGCCGTGGACACCGGCCGCGTGGGGCCGTAGACCCTTGGCCCATGCCGCGCTCACCGCTCTTCGCGTTCCTCGTCCTCGAAGAACACCCGTACGGCCGCGAGATGCTGCGGCGCCTGCTCGAGCACGGGCACGTGCCGCAGCTCGTCGTGTCGGAGCGCTCCACCGTCGCGGACACCGAGCGCCACAAGTTCGAGGAACGCATCACCGGGCTTCCGTTCGACGCGCCGACGATCGCCGAGCTGTGCGCGGAACACGGCATCGCGACGACGCACGTGCCGAAACACACGAGCGCACGGGTCTTCGCCGCTCTGCGCGCACACGGACTCGCACCGCACGAGCGAACCGCCAGGGATCACGACGCGACCGTCGAGCACGACACCACCGACCACCACCACCGCGCGCTCGACCTGATCGTGCTCGGCGGCACGCGCATCGTCCGCGGACCGCTGCTCGACCTTCCGCGCGACGGCGTCGTGAACAGCCACCCAGGTCTGCTGCCCGAGTGCCGCGGCTCCGCGTCGCCGGCCTGGTCGGTGCTGCACGACATTCCGGTCGGCGCCACCTGCCACCTGTGCGACAGCGGCATCGACACGGGCGACATCCTGATGCGGCGCGAGCTCGACGTCCCCGCCGGCGCCACCTACGAGGACCTGTGTCTGGGCACGCTCGTCCTCGCCGGTCGTTTGATGGCGGAAGTCCTCGACGCTTGGCGCGACGGTCGCTTCCACGAACTGCGCCGCTCCCAAGGACCGTCGCCGTGGCCCACGTTCCGAAACGCGCCCGACGACGTACTCGCACGCGTGCGGCGCAAGCTGGCCGACGGTTCCTACGCGCCCCGCCGTTGACCGCACAGGCGTCCGACCTCGTGCGACGGAGGCTCGTGCGACGGAGGGCGGGCCGCCCTTCGCGACCGGTTCCGCGGGTCGTGCCACCGACGAAGTTCGAAAAGCTCGCAGGGGCTCCCGGGGCCTCTTGGCTCGGGCGTCCCGACCCGCGAACGCCCCTGAAAAGTGCCCGGAAACACCCTGCAACGGGGTTGGAACGGTCCTGGGTCTCCGACCTGGCTCGTCGCCCCGCCCGTGGCACCCGGGCGCGATCCCTCGGGACTTGACCCGCAGGACCCATGGCTTCGGCTATAACGGCGCCCTGCGAGGCCAACGGGCGTCGCAGCAGCGAAGCCATCGGGCTTCGCACCAGTACGGCGATCGTCCCGAGGGTCTCGTCTGGTCACCGGATAAGCAAGAGACGTCGGGATCGATCAAGGATCGAGATGATCAATATTTACGTGGGGAACATCCCCTTCCGCAGTACCGAAGACGATATCGCGGACCTGTTCGCTCAATACGGCGAAGTGAACCGAGTTCACCTCGCCATGGACCGTGAGACGCAGCGCCCCCGTGGGTTCGGCTTCGTCGAAATGGACGATGAACCTGGCCGGGCCGCCATCGAAGGCCTCCAGGACGCTGAACTCGAGGGCCGTACCCTCGTCATCAACGAAGCCCGCCCGCGCGAAGAGCGCCCCCGCGGTAGCTTCGGCGGTGGTGGCGGCGGCGGCGGTGGCCGCGGCGGTCGTGGCGGTCGCGAAGGCGGCGGCGGCGGCGGTGGTCGCGGTGGCTACGGTGGCGGCGGCGGCGGAGGCCGCGACCGCTACTAGGTCACTGGCCCACACGGTCCACGGTTCACACTGCGGACCCAGATCGCTTCGGCGGTCCACACGGCGGCCGTCCCTCGCACGCGAGGGGCGGCCGCTGTTGCGTTGGGGAGCGAACTCGACGCAGCAGCCCGACAGCGCGTGCGCGGTGGACACACGGCACGAACGTCACGGCGAAGTCGATCCATCGATCGAGCAATGGCACGAAGGGTCGCGTCCTGCGTCCGTCCACCCTCGCCGCGCGTAGAGGAGCCGTCGAACGAGCGAAGCGACGCCGTTCGAGCCAGTTCCGACGGACGCGACCGGTTCCACGGCGATCGGCGTCCCCAGCACCTGCGCGGCCGACAATCGGTGGCACGGAGAACCGACCATGCTGCAGACCACACGCTCGCGCGCCCGCCGCGCCACCGCTCTCGCCCTCTTCGCCGCCCTCGTGACGGCCGCCGCCGCCGGACCGCTGCGCGCTGGATCCAGCGTCCAGGACGAGCCGGCGCCCGCCGCGCGCACGACGACGCCCGCGTCCACGTACGACCCGCTCGCGACCGCGCGGATCGACGAGGTGCGCGTGGTGGACCTGGACGTCGTCGACACCGAACGCGAGCGCACCATCCCGATCCGTCTGTACCTGCCGCCCGAACCGGTCCAGAGCGGCGCGGCGAACGGCACCGCGACGCCGGGCGCGGCCGCCCTGGTCGCACCCGTCCCCGCTCCGGTCGTGGTGTTCAGCCACGGGCTCGGCGGTTCGCGCGAAGCCTCGCCCTACCTCGGCCGACACTGGGCGGCGCGCGGGTACCTGTGCGTCTTCCTCCAACACCCCGGCAGCGACGAGTCGGTCTGGAAGGACGTGCCGCGCCTGCGCCGGATGAAGGCCATGCGCGACGCGGCGTCGGCCGAGAACTACTTCCTGCGCGTGGCCGACGTGCCCGCCGTGCTGGACCAACTCGAGCTGTGGAACGCGCTGGACGGGCACCTGCTCCATGGCCGCGTCGACCTCGAGCACGTCGGCATGACCGGCCACTCGTTCGGCGCGGTCACGACCCAGGCGGTCAGCGGGCAGGCGGCGCCCGGACGTTCGGGTGGCAGCGGAGCGCAACCCTTCACCGACGCGCGCATCGACGCAGCGCTCGCGATGAGTCCGTCGAAGCCGTCCACCGGCACGCCCGCCCAGGCCTTCGGCGCCGTGTCGATCCCGTGGATGCTGATGACCGGCACGCACGACGCCGGGGTCATCGGCGACCAGACGCCGCAGACGCGCCGCGAGGTCTATCCGTACCTGCCCGCGACGATCGATCGCTACGAACTCGTGCTGGACGGGGCGGAGCACTCGGCCTTCGGCGAGCGCGGACTGCCCGGCGAGACCGAGGCGCGCAATCCCAACCACCACCGCGCGATCCTGGCGCTTTCGACGGCGTTCTGGGACGCGTACCTGCTCGGCGATGCGGCCGCGCACGCGTGGCTCATGGGCGACGGAGCGCGCGGCGTGCTCGAGGACGGCGACGTCTGGCAGCGGGCGCGCGCGGCGCAGAAGGGTTGAGCGGCGAGGCCGGCGAGTGAGTCCACGGGTCCCCGCGCACCCGGCCGAACTCGCGGACGGGGGTACGAACCGGAGGCAGCCGGTACCCTCGTGCCCCATGAAGACCGTCGCCGTCCCCCACCTCGTCGCCGTCGCGCTGGCCGCCGGCGCCACGGGTGCGTTCCTGTCCACGATCGTGCTGAGGAACGGTGGCGCCGAAGCGGCCCCCATGTCGCTCGGCAACGACGGCGCGAGCACGAGCGCCGACGTGTCGCGCTTCGACGCCCTCGACGAGCAGTTGGCGCGCATCGACCTGCGCCTGACCGCGCTCGAGTTGGTGGCGGAGCCGAGCGAGCGTGTGCCGGCGAGTGGGTACGTGACGCGTGACGAGCTCGAGGAACTGCTGGCGGAGGCGCTGGCGAGCGGACGCGCTGGAGCGACGGACGAGGACGACGCCAAGGCGATGGACGATCCGAGCCTCGCCGACCTCGAACGCTTGGCGGCCGACATCAAGTCGGGCAAGGCCCCGAGTCCGGCCGACCGCACGAAGCCCGCCCCCGACCGCGCCGAGGTGCTCGAGACGTTGACGAACAAGTACGAGACCTGGCTCGGTCTCGACGCCGTGCAACGCGAGTCGATGCTCGGTGCGCTGTACGACCAGGAGGCGCGCCGCGAGGAGATCGCGCGCCTCGCGGCCGAGGGTGCCGACCTCGAGTACCTGGGTCAGTTGAAGGGCGAGAACACCCAGGCGTTCCAAGCGGCGCTGACGTCGATCCTGACGCCGGAGCAGCTCGAGACGATGAACGGGTCGGGCTCGACGAAGAAGTGGTAGCGCGGGTGGGTGGTGCAGGAGCGAGCGGGCCGATCGAGGCGCACGTGAACACCAGCACTCGGTCCCGGTCCGTTCGCACCGCTGCCACCGCCGCGCTGATCGGGCTCGCGCTCACGTCGTGCGGGTCGGTCGACGCACCGATCGACGAGCAGGACGCTCCGGCACCGGAGTACGTCGAGGCCAGCGGCGGCTCCTTGGACTGGCGCGGGTTCGGACACCGCTTCGACGAGGAGTTCAGCGCGACGATCTTCGTCTGGTGGGACGAATCACCGCTCGACCCCGACGTCGACGTCTTCCTCCTCGCGCTGCACCACCACTGGCACGCACCCGCGACGGCGCCGGCCGACGAAGGCGCCGACGAGTTGGACCTCGAACACAGCATCGCGCTCGCGTTCCGGCCGACCGCGATCCGCATGACGAGTCCGCTCGAAATGCTCATCGCTGGCGTCGACACGGCCGGCTCGACGCTGATCGAACACTGGACGTGGAACGCACCGCGGATCGACACCGTGCTCGACGAACGGCACCAGGTCGTCGCACGGCGCATCGTCCCCGCCACCCCCCTGAGTCGGACCCGCCTCTACCAGGACGGCGTGGAGGGGAGCATGCCGGCGCCGCAGTGCCTGTCGCTCATGTATCGAGCCGATGGGCGCCGCGTCTGCCTCGCACGCTCTTCCGTCGACGGCACCGTGCGCGAGGTTCCGCTGCGGCCCGCGAGCAAGGGGCTCAGCACCATCGCGTTCGCGCCGCGTGATGTGCCGGATGACACGGACACCCAGCGCTTCGGGCTCCTGCGCTCGCTGTTGGCTCCCAGGACTCGCATCGCTCTCATCGATCGACACGTCGACGCGCCCGCAACCGGCGATGTGACGGTCGAGCTGTACCCGCTCCACACGTCCGTCCACGAGGAGTACGCCTTCGCGCGAATCGTCGATCGAGGCGGCGACGGCACCTGGGACGAGTGGTCGGTGCGAACTGTCGAGCAGGAGTTGGAGCTGGAGTCGGGCGGAGACGATTAGCAGCTCGACAATGGCGGAGCTCGCCGCGCCACCCCACTCACCCCCGCCGCTCCGCCATCATCCGCTCGATGCGTTGGAGGCTGTCGCGGATATCCGTCAGCACCGCCGCGTCGGCGACGCTCGCCGCCGCACCGCTCGCCGCACCCGCCTTCGAACGCCCGCTCGGTCCGTCATCCATCGCGGCACGCCCCTCGCCTTCCTCGCCGAACACGATCGCGTCGCGCTGGGCCAACACACGATCGCGGAAGGCCTCTGCGTCCTTCACGCCGACGAGCGCCGCCTGGCCCGTGGTCGAGCCCGCGCCGGCCGTCTCGATCGTCAGCCCGCACAGCCCGAGCCGCCGCAGGATCGGACCCTCGGTCAGCACGAGGTCGGTGATCTTGTCCAGTGGGATGCTCTTCTGAACGCGCACCAGGACGCCGCTCTTCACCTTCAGCGCGCGGTTCGTGAGCACGGCCGACAGCGCCTCGTACTGCTTCTGGTGCAGCGGCCGCCCGAGGATGAACCAGATCGGGACCAGCGGGATCGTGAAGAACATGATCGTCAGAGCGAACAGCGTCTGCAGCAGGAAGTAGGTCGGCAGGCGCTCGTCGAACTCGGCGCTGGCGAGGACGGTCTCGGGCGTGCGGAGGGTGGGCGTGCTCATGTTCATGGTCGGGGGAGGTCGGAACGAGCGGGGCGACACAAGGAGCGGTCGGCCGAACTGCGATCTGACAGGTGATCTGGCGGGTGAACGGCGCGTGCGGTGCGAGCGGTACGAGCGAGCGCCCAGCTGCGAGCACGGGCGCCCGAACGGGTGGAGCGGCAATCCGCGCGCGCCACGGGTCGGACGCGCGCCGCCGCTCGCGGGCGCCTTGCCGTGGGCCCCGCCGTCGTCAGCGCTGCGCCCTACTCGCGCGGCGCGGCGATCTTCGCACGAACCGCGGAGCGATCCGCGCCGCCGCCGCGCCGCCACGGGTGACCCGTCCGCGATCGGGGAGTCGCCGACCACGACCCCTGCTCGCGCGCTCGAAGGCCCGCCCTGCCCCCGCGGACGAAGCGCCTTTCGAGTGACCCACACGTGGCCACGCCTCGCCGACTCGGCGCGCTCCGTCTAGGATCTTCCATTTGGCGCGCAGCCACGAACGCCCCCCCGAGCACGCCCACACCAGCTCGGCGAGCGCCGCGCCCTCGGATCGAGCGGCGACCGCCCAGAGTTCGCACTCGGCCAACCGCGTCGACCAGCACCCACGTCGCGCCGACCCGCCCACTCCCTGACCGCCCCGCCACGATGAAGCTCTCCCACCTGACCCTGCCCTTCGCGCTGTTCGCCTGCGCCTCCTGCAACAGCCGCAACGACGACGGCCTCGGCGGCGTGACGCCCGGCGCCGGCTCGAGCACGTTCATCGGCAGCGTGCGCGCGACCGACGCGAGCGGTCAGGGCCTCGCCGTCGCGGTCACGCGCACGACGGCGGTGACCACGGCGCTCAGCGGACTCGGCCTCGGCGGCGCGCCGAATCTCGGCGCAGCGGTGGTCGACGCGAGCGGTGCGCTGCTCGCGCTCTCGCCCGGGGGACTCCTGCTGCGCGTGGATCGCGTGACGGGCGCGCTTCACATCGTCGGTCCGTCGATCACAGGAGCCACCGGCATGACCGACCTCGACAACGGACTCTTGGTCGCGATCGACGCGAGCGGGCGCATCGACCTCGTGGATCCGGCCAGCGGGCTGTCGCTGTTCGTGGGGCAGGTGCTCGTGCCGGGCGAGACGTTCAGCGCGCTGGCCCGCGACCCCATCACGAACGCCGTCTACGCGGTGGGCGACGCGCTCGATCGGCTGTACGTCCTCGGCGTCGGTGGCGGCGGGCTGATCGCGACCGAGGTCGGCACGGCGGGGCTCGGCTTCGACGCGGTGCGCGGAGCGGTCTTCGATCCGGTGGACGGCGTGCTGTACGGAGCGGACGCGGCCACGGGGTCGCTGGTCGCGATCGACACGAGTACCGGCGAGGCGACGCTGGCCGATCCCGTGCCCGGCACGCCCGCGCTCGGAGGAGCGTTCGGCGAAGCGCTCGCCGCGGGCACGGCGTTCGGGGCCGGCGCGCTGGCCCACGATCCGCTCGCGGACACGTTGGTCGCCATCGACGGAGCGCGCGGCGTGGTCGCGACCGAGGCACTGCCCGCCTTCGAGCGGCGCGCGATCGTCGGCGGTCGCTGCACCGGACTGGCGTTCGACGGCGCGGCGCTGTTCGGGGCGTTCGAGGGCGCTGGCCTGGGCGACGTGGACCGGACCTCGGGTGCGGTGCGCGCGCGGACGGACGCCGGGGGCGCTGCAGGTGCTGCGACGGACTTCGGCGGCCTGGTGCGCGACGGCCGCACGGGACTCGTGTTCGCGAGCGACGGTGCGCGCATCGTGACGGTGGATTCGGCGACCGGCGCGCTCGCTCCCTTCGCCGTCTTGGGCGGCGAGCTGGGTGCGCTGGCGCTCGACGAGTTCCAGAACCGCTTGTTCGTGCACGACGACGCGGGCGCGGCGGTGTTGGCGGTGGACCTGGTGTCGAAGGTGGTGACGTTCGTGGCGAGCACGGACGTGGGCCAACTGGAGTCGGTGGACGCGCTCGCCTTCGATGCCGTCGCGCGCGTGCTGGTCGGCGCGGGCGTCGTGGCGGGCGAGTCCGAGTCGCGCCGCCTGGTCGTCGACCTGTTCAGCGGCGGCGTCTCGGTCGGCGACGTCCTGGGCGTGAGCGAGCCGATCGGCGCCCTCGCCTTCGAACCCGCGACGAGCGACCTGTTCGCCGCGCGGCGCGACCGTCCGAGCGCGCTGTACCGCCTGGCCGACACCGGACCGTCGGTCGTCGTGGTGGGCGGCGCACCGGTCGCGTCCGGTCCGCCCGAGGCCGTGGGCGCGCTGGGCTGGGACCACGTGGAGGGCCTGGCGCAGGACCCGAGCTCGGGCGCGGTCTTCGGCCTGGAGGTGCCGCCCGTGTCCGGGGCCGGTGACGCCGCGCCGCGTCTGGTGCGCATCGATCCGGTGACGGGCGAGGGCGCGCTGATCGCGCTGTTGTCGGGCGTTTCGTCGCTCGGAGCCACGGACTATCGCGGCGGGCTGTGCTTCGATTCGAGGCGCCGTTCGCTGTACGCGGTCGAGCGCACGACGGGGCTGCTCATGGCGTTCGACCCGGACACGGCGAAGGAGAAGGGCATCCGCGCGCTGAACTCGCCGGCGCTCGAGGGCCTCGCGTACGACGCGCGCGAGGACGTGGTGTACGGGGTGACGGACGGCGAGCTGTTCAAGCTCGAGCTGCCCGGCACCGAGTGGACGAGCGTGGGGCCGGTGGGCGTCGACGGCCTGCGCGGGTTGGCGTACGACGCGGGGACGATGCGGTTGTTCGCGACGCGGGTGTCGGGGACTGGTGTGGGCAACGCGCTGGTCGAGATCGATCCGGTGAGTGGGGTCGGGATCGTGGTGGGTGCGACGCGGTTCGGGGTGGAGGGGTTGGCGGGGGGGGTCTGAGCCGGCGAGCGCTGTCCGGTGGGGTCCGGGGCTCGGTTGGGGGGAGCCTGTCGAGCCTGCGTCCAGGGGGCTCAGAGACTGCAAACCCATGGCCAACCCTGACCCAACCCTGTCCAAGCCAAAGGTTCAGGCCCAAACCTTTGCTTACAGTGGGGCGATCCCAAAGTTCCTGCCCTCGTCGCGGAGTCGACCCATGCATCGCGGACCCACTGGACGAACCCGACCCGTTTCGAGCCTCGGTGGCGAAACGGTCAAGGCCTTCGTGCCTCATCCTCTCCCCCCCGAACCGCCGCTCGACCTCTCTGGCGCCCGCCTCGATCTTCTCCTCGAGGCCCATGGTGCTGTCTGTCGTCTCGACGGTGCCTCTTCGATCCTCCGCGACCACAACCTCTTCCTGTACCTGTACGTCCGCAAGGAAGCCGTGCTGTCGTCGCAGATCGAGGGCACGCGGTCGACGCTCTCGGACCTCCTGCTCTACGAAGTAGAGGAAGCTCCCGGCGTTCCGCTCGACGACGTGCGCGAGGTCTCCTGCTACGTACGAGCGCTGGACCATGGAGTGAGCCGGCTTCGCGAGGGCTTGCCGCTCTCGAACCGCCTCTTGAAAGAGGTGCACGGGATCCTGCTCTCGTCCGGCCGCGGAGCGTCGAAGGAGCCCGGTGAGTTTCGCCGCTCGCAGAACTGGATCAACGGCACGCGCCCGGGCCGCGCAGAGTTCGTCCCGCCGCCGCACGATGAACTGGCCGAGTGCATGGGCGCGCTCGAACGCTTCCTGCACGACGATCCAGGTCCGACCCAGCCGCTCGTGAAGGCGGCGCTGGCGCACGTGCAGTTCGAGACGATTCATCCGTTCCTCGATGGCAACGGTCGGGTGGGCCGTCTCCTGGTGCCGCTCCTGCTCTGTGCCCAGGGAGTGCTTCGCGAACCGCTGCTGTATCTCTCCGTCTACCTTCGCAAGCACCGCAGAACCTACTTCGAGCTGCTCCAATCGGTTCGCCGCGACGGCGACTGGGAGGCGTGGCTCGACTTCTTCCTCGAGGGCGTACGTGCCACGGCGGACTCGGCTGCCGCCGCCGCGAGAGCATTGACCGATCTCGCCGAGGCCGACCGAGCCCGCATCGCGCAGCTCGGACGACCCGCGCGCTCAGCGCTGCTCGTCCACGACCAACTGCAGCGTCGACCGGTCGCCAAGGTCAAGCCACTCGCTCTTGCGACACAGCTCTCCGAACCCACTGTCATCAGTTCCCTTCGCCGCCTCGAGGACCTCGGCGTCGTCCACGAGCTGACCGGAGGAAGTCGCAACCTCGTCTATGCCTATGCTCGCTACCTCGAGATCCTGAACGAGGGGACGGAGCAGGGTACGGAAGACTGAACTGCGGGTGCTCGGCGCCTCCGGGTCCCGTGTGGGGCAACACTGAGATGCGTCGCTCGAGCGGCGGGGTGAAGCGGGCTTCACCCCGTTGACCGATCGACACGGTGTGCCGCACGAAGCGCCCGTAGTGCGTGCGTTCGCGGCCGCGTTTCGTCGCTCACCTTGTGCGGGTCGCTCGGCTCGACCCGTTCACGTTGCAGGTGATGCACGTGCGAGGTCACCGCAGGAGCAGCGAGTCCGACACCGAGCCGCGCGTCATCGTCGCACAACGTTCGCTCGGAGGTCACCACAGCCAATCGACGGGAGGGTCATGGGCCAGCGCGCCACGACCTCGGAGGGCCGGCACGGCGAAGGGCGAAGAAGTGGTGCGGCGCTCGCGATTGGGCGATCGGCGGGAGCGGTCTCGATCGCGCCCACGGACGATCAGTCGATCGCGAAGTCGGCGAGGTCTCCAGCCAGTCCGTACGGAGGCGTCTCGAAGTCCGATATCTCGGAGCCATCGATGACGCCCAGTCCGGTCGAGTCGAGCAGGAGCACGTCCCA
The DNA here is from genome assembly GCA_007750655.1 of Rohdeia mirabilis. GTDB lineage: Bacteria > Planctomycetota > UBA1135 > UBA1135 > Rohdeia > Rohdeia mirabilis. The sequence continues at coordinate 375,523 of CP036290.1, read as the reverse complement.
AGTGCGCATCCGCCGTTGAGACTCGATCCAATCGTGCTCTTCTTGTGTCGTGAGCCCGGCCGGAGGATCGCCGATGTCCGCATAGCTGGACCGATCCATGTCCGTGTGCACGAGGTACGCGAACCCGTGGCCCGGAAACTCCAGCGTCTCGATGAGCGTCACCCACCGATCGCTACCGAGTGGAAAGTCCGGCATGCCGGAGAGCGGGCTCTCGGCAGCCACGACCTGGACCGTGTCGCTCCCGGTGTCGATCGTCACGACCTGTCCGGTCCCGTGCAGGACGGCGAGGATCGTGTGGGGCACGCCTTCGAGTTCACGCAACGCCGAGACGTAGCCAGCCGTGAATTCGTCGAAGAGCACGGATCGCTCGGGCGCACGGAGAATCCAGTCCCCCGTGACCGAGTCGAGGATCGGGTGTCGGAGCTCGACCAGCTCGATGATGCTGGCCCCGCGGTCATCGACCCCCGCGACCAGGAGTTGCATCGGGGTGGAGGACGACGTGGCGATCGGTGTGAAGGCGAACGCGACCGTCTGACCGACCTCGGGATCCAAGTCCGCCCCGCCGCCGCTCACGGAGTACCAGATCAGGTTGAACGTGCGCGCGAGTCCGGCGCCGCCACCGACCGCCCACTCGGGGCTCGCCGGGTCCGACGCAATGTCGAAGCCTTCCCGTGAGAGATGCCTCTCGAACGACGTGATCGGTCGCAGCGCATCGCCTCCATCGACGGGAGCGGGCGCCCGACACGCGCTGGCCATGGCGAGGACGACGGCTGTGGAGATGGCAGCGAAGGTGGCGGAGCGTGCGATGTTCATGGTGGTGCGCGGCGGCGCACATCCGGCGTCTACCGTGCGGGCTGGCGTGTGGAGTGGCGCGTGGGCTGCCCAGCCCATCGAGTCACGGCGTACGGAGATGGCTCGCGTTTGATAGGAGAGATTCGCTCTTGCGACACCGCGCCGTTCAGCCTTCTTCCAGCACCACCAACCGATACGCCGTACTCCGCCCGCCCGCCTCGCCCCGCTCGAGCACACCCCACGCCACCAACTGCTTCAGATCGCGCAGCGCCGTGTCGGGCGAGCACTTCGTCAGCTTCGCGGCCTTGCTCGACGTCAGGTTGCCCTCGAAGTCGCCGAGCAGGCGTTCGATCAGTTGGCGCTGGCGGTCGTTGAGTTCGAGTTTGGCGACGGCGCTCCACACGCGTGACGCGCGGCGCACCCGCTCGAGCGTGCCGCCCGCGCGCTCGATCGCGCGGCCCAGACACCCGATGAACCACGCGAGCCACTCGGTCACGTCGCAGGTGCCGCGCTGGGCGCGCTCGAGCTGGTCGTAGTAGTCGCGCCGCTCGGCCTCGATCTGGGCCGAGAGGCTGTAGAAGCGCTGGGGCGTACCGTCGGCGCGCGCCAGGGCGAGGTCGGCGATGGCACGCGCGATGCGGCCGTTGCCGTCGTCGAACGGGTGCACCGTGATGAACCACAGGTGCGCGAGCCCGGCGCGCAGGACCGGGTCGAGGTCGGGGGCGTCGAGCTGTGGCGAGCCGACCCTGCCGCGTGCTTCGAACCAGCGCAGGAAGCACGACATCTCGTCCGCGACGCGCGCGGCGGCGGGCGCCTCGAAGTGCACGGTCTCGCGGCCGATCGCTCCGGACAGAACCTGCATCGGATCGGAGTCGGCCGTGCGCCAGTTTCCGACAGTGATGGACTCGATACCGCTGCGTCCGGTCGGGAAGAGTGCGGCATGCCAGCCGAAGAGGCGCTCCGATGTCAGCGGCTGGAAGCACGCGTGCGTCACGTCGAGCAGCATCTGAACGAGCCCGTCCACGCGGCGCGACGGCTTCGACATGGAAGCGGCGTCGAGGCCGCCCACGTCGAGGCCGAGCCGGCGCGCGATCGACGAGCGCACCTCACTGGCGTCGAGCGCCTCGCCCTCGATCGCCCACGAGCGGACGAGCTCGACGGTGAGCGATTCGAGCTCGGCCTCGTCGCCCGCGCCGAAACCGAGAGCGCTCATGGTCCCCAGGTGCCGACCCTGCGCGTGGCGCACGGCGGCGAGCGGCGCGGCCAGGGCCGCGGCGTCCCAGGTGAGGCGGGGCCAGTCGGGGAGCTGGTGGGTGAAGGGCACGGGTCGAGTGGAGGCGGGGTGGGCGCTGTGGTGGCGCCAGCGCGTCGACGCGCCAGCGATCGGTGCATCCGGGGCATCGACTGGGGCTTCTGCGGCGGCATCGCCACGGGAAGCGCCCAGGGCGTCGCACGGGACCAGGGTCGAGTCACGGCCCATGCTCGGGCCATCGGATCGTCCGCGCGGGCTCAATCTCCGCAGGACTTGCGGAGATTAGCACGCCAATTCACCGCACGGGGCACAGGCGGGCGCGGCCGACCCCGTCTCGGACGGCCGAGAAGCCCGATCGGGCACGCAGGGAGCCGTTCGCGGGGCCGGAGCGCGCCTCGAGGCCGCGAGCCCCGCCCCTGGGCCCCTTCCACCCGCTCCCCGCGCGCTCGATCCCGCACTCTGGCGCGAGCTGAGGCTCCGACGGGCTCCGCCCCCCCGTTCTCCACAGCTTCCCCACAACTTCCCCACCGACGTCGGGCCGCCGTGCCGAGTTCTGCGGACCCTGGACGTCCGGGCGGGGCCGAGCGCTCCGACCGACCTCTCGGCGGCGGTCCACACGTTCCCACGCGCGGCGGCCCATGCGCCAACTGGGCGGTGATCGCGGCCCCTCGCTATCATCGGCCGATCGTCCAGCGACCTCTGCCTCGCCGCGATCCCCCCGATCGCGTTTCGCTCGACGCTCGTGGCCGTCCGTCCGTGCACGGCCTTCAACCTGCCCGCAACGACCCGTGCCACGAACGGCCGCGCCTCACCAGCGTGGCGCAGACTTGTCACCAGGCTCCGACGACCCGACCAGCACGGCCACCGGCGATCAAGCGCCGGGGATGGAGCAGGTGCGCGACCTGCTCGTGCCGTACGTGCCGCCGGAGCGCTCGCGCTATCGCTTCCGGCACGTGGACGAGTGCATGAAGAAGGGCGTCGCGCCGACGACGGTGGTGTTCGAGCTGGCGGAGCGAGACGTCTTGGGGATGAAGCCGCGGGTGCGCCGGCGGTTGCGCGAGCGGTGCCTCGTGTTCGATCCACAGCGGGTGTGGATGCGGAGCCTGGCGCGCGCGGTGTTCCACGGCACGGCGGAGGGGCGGCAGGAGCCGGACGACGAGTGGCTCGAGTGGGTGCTGTCGCGGTCGTTGCGGGATCTGCTCTACGAGGATCGCGAGAACCAAACGAATCTCGTGCCCATACCGGAGGGCGCGGAGGACGACTACGCGCTCATGACGGAGCTGCTGGGCATCCCTGCGGACGACGCGCGGCTGGCTGCGGTGCGTTTCAACGACATGGCGTACGATCGGCGCGTCATCGCGTTCCGGACGATCGTCGAGGGCTGGAGCCTGGACCAATGCGTCGAGGCCGGGTTCGGCGACCACGCCCATGTGCAGTCCGAACTGCGAGCGGCCCTCGCCCACATCTCGAACACGACCGACCCCCTCAACCCACGCATCGTCGGCGACGACGGAGAGTTCCTCTGATGAGCGCACTCACCCACCTGAGCCCCGACGTCCTGGAGGTGCTCCACGACGTCGCGAAGCAGGAGGACTCGTTCCTCCTGCGGGTGCAGCGAGTGCCGCTCGAGAAGATGGCCGACGAGCGACAGCCGCTGCTGCGGTCGAGCGCGCCGTTCCTGAGCCCTGCGGAGAAGCACCTGCTGGATTGCTATCGGGACGAGGTGGGGTTGGCGTTTGAGACCGCGCTGTATCTGGCGGTGACGGCTTGGAGCACCGAGCCTGAAACGGTCATCTACTCGGAGCCGATCGTCCGATACGAATCGCTACTCAACCGGGAAGGACGACGAAGAGTCACACGCGACTGGGTGGCGCAGACCAACCACGGGAATGAGCATGTGGGCCTGAACGCCACTTGCGACAGTCCAAACTGGAAGACTCTCGCCGTGCAAGCGCTAACGGTACGGAGGCGCGGCGCCAGCCTGGTAAATGCATCGCGCGGATATGCCCTTAGTGGAGAAGCAAGACTCTCGTCCCAGCTCATGGGCCAAGCAGCCAGCCGCTTCGACGTAGACCTCCAGGTCTACTACTCGAATCATGCATTCAGTAGCTATGTAGGCGGAAGTCACTCAGCCGCTGCAAGGAGCTACCGCTGCGCCTACGAACTACTCCCGGATCCTCGCTTTCTGGCTTGCTGCTATCTCAACTCAGTGCTGTCTCAAGAACCAATCGCTCCGTCGCTAAGGGAGGAAGCTGAAGTGACTCTCAGCGAACACATCCCCTGGCTTTCAGGAGCGCTGCGCAGCAGGTCGTCAAGGTACGCCCTCAGCGCCCAATCAATTGAGATGATCAGCGATTCCGACCCCCTCCTGGCACGCTGGCTCAGCGAGTAGATCAATGCCTCTGCGAACGAAACTCGCCCTGTCGGCAATCATCTTGCTCGCCGCAACCTCCCAGGCATTCCCCCAGGGTGGAGGCGGAGCACCGCCCGCCAAGAGGCCTGGCGCCACGAAGCCCTCAGACGTTCGTCAAGTTGACAAGGCGACGGCCAGTGGTGATCTACCGACGCCGACCGCCCCCCCAAATGAGAAGCGAACGAAGGCCGCCCGACGCCGCAGCCAAGCATGACTGCGGACAAGAGAGTGACCGCGCCCCTAAGAGTTGCACTGACCCTCCTTTCGGCTGCGGCATTGCTTCTGACCGCTATCTGGTTGGCCCTAGGTCCACCCGAAGAAAGCATTGAACACGTCTCCGAAGCTGAGGCAGAGCCTCAGCGGCTACCTGGCGACTCAGCAGAGACACCACCAAGTGCCGCCCCCCAGCAGGCGCAAGACGACGTTCAGAGGCGGGAAGCGCCACAGCCCCCACCGACAATCGTCGTCAGAGGCCACACGCCTCAAGGTGACCCGATTGAAGGCTGGGCAGTTGCAAGCCCATCCCCGCTCCCGTCACGCGCCTACTCGACTTCAGAGCTGCCCCACAGACTGAGGGAGTCCTTGGCCTCCCCGCTCGCGTACGACGACGATTGGATACGATCGCCATTCGACTCCAATGGCCAGGCCGTCCTAGTAACTTCAGAACTATCCCCCTCAGAAGAAGGAGTCATAGTCTGGGTTGTCGGAACAGGCATTACCTCAACTCCAGCCCATCTAACGGCCCGCAACTGGCTTGATGGCGAGGCGATTGAAATCACTAGCACCCCGCGAACAATCAACTTAATCACCATCACAAACCCAGGCGATTCTCAACACCCAGACAACATCACAGTCTCGCAGTTCGCCCTCAATCGGTTTGATCAAGATGGTCGTACTGCCTACGACCTCAATCCAGCGCTCACCTGCCATCAGTTCGAACACTCACCCCCCCCTTCGTCCTCCGTAGAAGCCTTCGACCACGGAGGAGAGCATTTGGTCGTGGCCGAGACTGACTTCAAGTGCTCACTTCCCTACATCGGCCCACTACCTCCCACCCTTGACCTGGAACTACATCCAGCCTTCTTCGTAGAAGCGTGGCTGGATCCTGAGTTCGAAGAGGTTTGGGGCGCGATTGCCCGCGTCCAAGCATTCAGCGACGACTCCCAGGAGTGGATCGACACAGGCATCAGCTCGGCAGACAGCCTCGGTCGCACGGAGCCAATCAAGTGTGCGTTCATTGACGGTGCAGACTCATGGCGCGTTCGCATTGACGCTCCATTCCTGATCCCCGCTATCGCCCCGATCTCTCCATCCCCCGGTGCACACCTCAAAGTACCAATCCGAGTACAGCCCCAAGGTCACGTCAACATCAGGACAGTAGACTCGGAGAGTGGCGCGCCGATCGTGGGCTCGCGAGTCACCCTCGAAAGTACCCAAAGCACCGGCGCGCCCTGGACCGAGGAGACCGACACCGATGGGTGGGCCTTTTTTAGCACATTGCCGGCTAGCGAAACATTCTCAGCCAACATCTCCGCCATAGGCTACCAGTCCATCCTGGGACTCTCATTCGACAGCAGGACGCAGGCCGGAACGAGCCATTCGACATTCCGTATGTCGCGTACAGTCCCCGTCAGCTTCCAACTCGCTCCAAGGCTCAGTGGGCTCGAGACATTTTCTCTCGAAGCCAAGACGACCGAGGCCACCCATCAATCTTCCGCCACCAGCCTTGTCTTGACGAACCATGGGCTTGCGGAAAGTGCAGTGCTTGCGCTCGGTCGGTCAACACTGTTCCTAAGCAACGACCGCGGATACTCTGGACCTCACGTCCTCGACGTGCATGAGTCAGGCCAGTTCCTTGGGACCCTTACGGTGAAGCCATGGGCGTCATCGAAAGTTCGAGTTCTGGACGCTACCACCAGTCTCCCCGTCGACAGCGCGTCGTCGGTAGCTGCGCTATCTGGTCTACCACGCGAGTCAGCTTCAGAAGCCAATCGCTCTTGGGCCGACTCCGACGGCCGCATCACCATCGACCGCTTCCCCGAGTCGGGGGGCTCGCTCTACATCGAAGCCCCCGGCTACTCCTCGACCGTCGCCACCGAGTTCGACTGGGAAGGCTCGGTCGCCGACTTCGGCGTGGTGCGGCTCCAGCCCCTCGCCCGCGTCGACGTGCGCCTGACCGGCGGCTACAGCGACCCCGAGTGGTGGAGCGTCGACGAAGCGCGCCATTCGGGCGCACCAGCTGTTCACTTCGACTCGACCGGCACGGCGAGCCTGCCCTTCAACCGCGGCTCGTGGTCATTGGGTGTGACCGATCCCACCGGCCGGGAGGAACGCCTCGAGTTCTTCGATGCGATGGAAGAAGACACCATCGAAATCGAGTGGCCGGTCAGCCGCGACGAGCTCCGAATCCGCTTCGTCGGCGCCGAGGATGGCGACTTCGCTCTCGACACCTTCCATACGCTGAAACTCGATTGGGAGTCGAACGTGGGCTTCTTCTCGCGCTCGTTGCAGGTGGACCTCGACGCTGAATTGCCGCGCATCCGCGCCATCGCAATGGATGGGGTGCTGGACCACGCGGTGGACTGGAGTCTCTCGAGCCCGTCGGGCGAGGAGTTGGCCTGGGGCCGCTTCTCTCCGCCATTGACCGGAACGCAGGAGCTCGTCGTCGACCTTCGTCCAGGGACCGCGACGATCGAGGTCGTCGACCGCAATGGCACACCTCTGCCCGAGACGCTGGTGCTCGCGTTCGACGAGTTCACGATCGGAGCCAGCCCCTACATCCGGCAGCTCGAGACCGATGAGAATGGACGGCTGCAGATGCCACTGTTGCCCGACAACGCGCTCGGGATCGTCCTCATCGGTCCGACGGGAGGCGTCGTGCCGCGCGTGGACACGAGCGGTTGGCGCGCCGGCGAGGTGACGCGGGTCGAACTCGATGCTCCCGGGACGCTGCGAGTGGAGGTGGTCGACAACGCGTCTGCGGGCGGAGCGGCGGCGTCGGTCGACGGTGCGCGCGTGGTGGTGAGTCGCGACGACGACGCGTTGTGGCTGGTCGAGTTCTTCGCTGGAAACGATGGCGTCGCTGAGTACGAGGGGCTGGCCCTCGCGCCCTATCGTCTCGCCGTCCACGCGGAAGGGCATTGGAGCCGCGAGTTGCCGATGCGGATCGACACGGGCGGTTCGACGCCGCTGACGGTCGTGTGCCCGAAGCTTGCCAACCTCGAGGTTCGAGTTCGCGACGAAGCGGGAGTACCGCAGGTCGGGCTGGCGATCGAGCTCGAGCACGTGGGACTGGGCGAGACGGTCGGGTCGTGGATCGAAACCGGTCAACTCGAGGGCGCGGCCACTGTCACCGATGGGTCTGGCTCGATCGCGCTCTTCGAGGTGCCGGCTGGCGAGTACCGCGTGCTGGTCGACGGCGAGGAGGTTGGACGCGCGATGACCGAACGCGAGATCAACACGGTGATTCGGGTCCGGTAGATCGGCAGCGAGCGGGCGGGGCGCGCTCTCGGCGAGCGTTCGGAGGATGGAGGTCGCTTGGCTCGATCTCGGCGCGGTGCTCTTCCAGGGGCCCCCCAGCCCCCCCCGCCCCCCCCACCCCCCCTTGCTCTCCTCGGCGCGACCGGTCGCAGCCAGCCGGAGAGTTGGACGGCGAACGAGCCACCTCGACATGGCACTCGAGGTGCTTGGACGACTCGCCAGGGCCGCGTCGTTCGCCATCCACCACACAGACGGGTCGAAGTGTCGAAGGGTGGCGGGTGGCGTCTTCGAAATGTGCGGGGCCCTGCGCGCCGCCTGTGGAGGGCGAGCCATCCGCAGCGCACTCGATGACCAGCACGGGCGTCGCTGGCGCACCGCAGCACGAGTCGCAGCCCCCGCATCGGGACACGCGCCACGACCTCGACGCCGGGCGACTTGCTCGGGCGACCAGCGTGAACGGCTCGGCCTACTCGCCCTACCCCGGCTCGTCGAACAGACCCTGCTGGCGCGGCGGCTGCGGAGCGCTCGTGTGGGGACTCGCGTCACCCGCGTCCGACTCGCCACTCGCCGGAGCGCGACTCGCCACCGAGGGCGCCGCCTCGAGCAGCGCATTCAAGCCCTCGGCATCCAAACCCTCCGGCCACGTCCGCGCCCCCTGCTCGCGCAGGCCATCGAGCCCGGGCGACGGCGCCGCGCGCGTGTAGACGGCGCCGCGTCCTGCCGCGAGCTGTTCGCGCATGCCACTCCACGTGCCGCCCTTGCCCTTCGCCGACGCGACCGCCAGCGACGCCGCGCCGAGCGCGTGGATGAGGCGGTTGCGCGCGAGCAGGTTCGCCGCACGCGGCCGCAGGCTCGGATCGAACGGCGACAGCAGCACGAGCCGGCCCTTCATCAGGTGCACGCGCCAGCGACGGTCGAGCGCCGCCTTGCCCAGCGAGTCCGCCACCACACCGACCACGCGCGCCTCGCCTGCCGATACAGGCGCGCCGGACGGCACCGCACCTCGTGATGCGGTACCTCGTGATGCGGTACCTCGTGATGCGGCACCTCGTGCTGCTGCGGCCCCCGCCTCGAGCGCGCCCAGCATCGCCGCCTCGTCCACGCCGATCGCTGCACCGGACACGAGCCCGCGCCCCGCCGCCACGCACAGGCGCCCGACCTCGGCCGCGAAGGCGAGGCTCGCCTCGTCCGCCACGCGCGAGCCCACCACCGCCAGCGCCGACGGTGAACCGACCAGCGGGTCGGGTCGGACGCGCGCTCGGTCGGACACGTCGTTCGGCGCGCCTCGTGCCTCACCGTGCATTCCTTCGCACGTGCCATCGGGCGACCCGCTGCCCGAACCACGGCGCTGCCCGGGCGGCGAGCCTGTCGACCTCGCGATGCTCGATTCGCCCGGCGACTCGCCAGCCACGGGTGGCGGCGTCGCGGCGGCCGCCTCGGCGAACCGCCCACAGCCCCACACCAAGACCGGCGCGCCGTCCCCCAGCCGCTCGAGCCAGCCCGCCGGATAGCCCGGGTCCGTGCGGTGCCGCACCCAGATCGAACGCTGCTGCCACTGGTCCAAACTCGTGGCCAGCGGCACCTCGCGCGCGAGCAGGCGCTCGACCTGCGCGGCCTCGAGGTCGGCGACGGCCGCTGTGGCCCGGGCGACGAGCTCGGGCCGGCGCGATCGGTCGAGCAGGTCGACGGGCTCGGCACCGTGTTGAGACAGCACGTGCGCGAGCTGGCGATAGGCCTTGGGCGTGATCGGGCGGACGGCGTGCGCGGACGAAGACTGGGCGGACGTCTGGAGGGGCGCCAGCAACAGCAACGCGACGCGCGCGGCCGGTGACGGGCCGCGGGCGTCGCTCTCGCGCCCACTCGAAGCTGCGTCGCCGGACGGCGCTCCACGTGATGGCGCGCCACGAGACGGCACCCCGCCAGAGTGGGCGCCACCCGAGCGCGCGGCTCCAGCGTCCGGCGCACCCGAGCCAGACGCACCCGATCCACCGGCGCCCGCCTCTCCGGAACCTTCGCCCGACCCGCCTAGTCGCTCCATCGCACCGCCAGGGACAGGGGCAGCACCGGACCGCTGCCCGCCGACCGCAGACAAAAGGCCGACACCGTCAGCGTCCAGCGCGAGTCCACCAAGTCGTCCACGAGCAGCACCGGCCCCTCGAGCACGCGGCTGGGGAACGGCGCGAAGGCCCCGTCCACGTTGCGAGCTCGGTGCACCTGGTTCTCCATCTCGGCTTGAGGCGGGTGGTCGCGCGCCACCTCCAAGGCTTCGACGAACGGCACGCCGATGCGCTCGGCCAGCGCCGCCGCGAAGTCGCGCACCAAGGTCGGATGGCGCAGCGACGGCACGGCGGTCACCCACTGCGGGGCGGGGTCGGGCGCCCAGGCGCCATACATCTCGAAGCAGGCCTCGATCAGCTCGGGCGCGAACGCACCGTCCACCTCCTTGCCGTCTTTGATCGCCCGGCCCCAGCCCGCGTCGCCCCAGACCCCCAGCGCACGCCCCTCCCGCACCTGGTCGTCCGCAGCGATGCGGCCACTCAGTCCGTACTCGGAGAGCCCGCCCGCCGGCCACATCTTGCGCGGCTCGATCACCAGGGCCGAGCGCCGCAGGAAGTCCACCGCGTCCTGCACGAGGCCTGGGTCCACCGATTCGGGCAGCGGCTCCACGTCGGGCTCGGTCACCTCGCTCGGGTCGCCGTCGAGCGCCTCGATCAGGAACGCCATGTGCCCCGACTCGAGCGCCAGGTAGGCCTCCATCTGTTCCAGCTCGTCCTCGCGCAGCGCCGTCAATCGCTCGGCGCGCTCCCAGAAGTCCTCGCCGAGCTCGGCCGCGGTCAACTGCCAACGCGTGCCCTCCTTCACCACCGGCGCGGGCGACTCGAGCGACAGCAGTTGCAAGGCCTTGGTGATGCGGCCGCCCGACTGGTTCAGGCGCTGCTGCAGCGACACGGTGGACAGGCCCGCGGGCGCTTCTTCGAGCGCCGCCACCAGCCCCGCCACCTCGTCCTTGCTCGGGAATGCGCTGCGGATGAAGAACTCGAGGATGTCGCGGTCCTCGTCGCCGGACAGCAGCACGCCGTGCGCGGCGGCGAGCGCGCGTCCGGCGCGACCCACCTGCTGGTAGTAGGCGACGACCGACCCGGGCAACTGGTAGTGGAAGACGAAGGCGAGGTCGGGCTTGTCGTAGCCCATGCCCAGCGCCGTCGTCGCCACCAGCGCGTCGATCTCGTTGTTCAGAAGAGCCGCCTCGAGCCGCGGCCGGTCGTCGCCCGAGTCGGCGGTGTAGGCCACGGCGCGCAGACCCCGCGTGCGCAGCCAGGCCGCCACGCGCTCGGCGTCGCGCTTCGTCAGGGTGTAGACGATGCCGCTGCCATCGACGCGCGCCACGTTCTCGGCCAGCCACGCCAGACGCTCGGCCTGGTTGCGCAAGGTGATCGTCTGCAGCTTGAGCGACCCGCGCGCCAGCCCACCGCGCATCGTCGTCAGCCCCGGCCCCAGCACGTCGTCCAGGTCGGCCATCACGCGGTCGTTCGCGGTGGCGGTGGTCGCGAGCAGGCGCAGGTCGCCCGACAGGCGCGGCAGCAGGCGTTGGACGAGCCGGTAGTGCGGCCTGAAGTCGTGGCCCCAGTCCGAGATGCAGTGGGCCTCGTCGATCACGAGCAGCGCCGACTCCGCGAACGGCCCGCCGAGCATGCGCGCGACGAAGCGCTCGTTCGCGAGGCGCTCGGGCGAGACGAGCAACACGTCCACCTCACCCCGCTCGGCCGCCGCTTCGACCGCGTCCCACTCGCCCTCGTTGGCGGAGTTGATGGTCTCGGCGCGCACGCCCATGCGGCCTGCCGCCTCGATCTGGTTGCGCATCAGGGCCAGCAGCGGCGACACGAGCAGCGTCGGCCCACACCCCGCCTCGCGCAGCAGCTTGGTCGCCACGAAGTACACGAACGACTTGCCCCAACCCGTGCGCTGCACGACGAGCAAGCGTCCGCGCCCCTCGACGATGTGCGCGATCGCCTCCTCCTGGCCCTCGCGGAACTGGGCGTCCTCCGCCGGCTGGCCCGGTCGGCCACAGCCCGCCCGCAACAGCTCGAGCGCACGCGCGGGGTCGTAGGCGGTGGTCGTGTCGGGCATCGGGTGCGATCGCGGGGCGCGGCAGGCGTGAGTGGAGCGACGTGGATGGGACGGGAACCGCGCGGAGCGACGCGACGGGCAGTGCGCCTCGTGCAGCACACCCATCCGATCTTCCCCATCGGCGAGGCACAGCCTACGCGAGCGACCCGGCGGCCCCCGTCCACCTCACAGACGGACGGGCGCGCGATCGGTTGCGGGTGCGGGGGTGAGAAATCGGCGAGGTGGATTGGTCGGTACGGCGTCAGGCACGCAGCTGCCACCTGCCGCCAACGTCGCTGCGAATCGCAGCGACTCGGCACGGCAGGTGGCAGCTGCGTGCCTGACGCCGTACCGACCAATCCATCACGGGCGCACGACGCCCTCGATCGCTGTCGTGACCTCGGACGCGAACGTCAGCGGGTCGATCACCGCCGCCTGGAACGCGACGCGCAGGCCGACGAGCGCCGGGTTCGGCGGGAACTGCAACGACACCGTGGCCGAACCACTGCTCAAGAATGCGAGCTTGTAGAAGGACGGGAACGGAACGAGCGCGAGCAGCAGTTCATTGCCGTCGGGCAAGAGCGTTCCGCAGCCGGAACCATCGACGCCGAGCGCGCCGTAGTAGATCGCCGCCGCACCGTTCGGGGCGACGGTCGAGCTCACGTCCGTGCTGGTCGGCTGGCCGCCTTTCAATGGCCCGGTGGGCGTCGAGAGCGACGCGGTGATTCCGGAGCAGCCGGGGAACGCGAGCCAGTCGGGGTCGAGGCCGAGGTCGAAGATGTACGTCGCACCTGCGCCACTAGCACTGTCATCGGATTGGTCTCCGTCGACGCCGACAGCACTACTCGCTTCGCTGACTGCGCCAACCGCGAGCGTATCGCCCGAGAGTGCGACGCTCGTTCCGAAGTAGTCGACCTCCTCGGTGTTGGACCCTTTCAGGTAGGCCTGCTGGCTCCAGGTGGAACCCGCACGCAAGAAGACGTACGCGGCACCCGCGGCAAATGCGCCGTTGTCCGCCTGGTTTCCGTCAATTCCAGTCGCAAGGCTGTCCTCCAAGTTGGCGCCGACGACCACGATGTCACCCGAGACCGCGACACTGGTCCCGAAGCTATCGCCACCGTCGGTGTTGGAGGCCTTCAGATAGGACTGTTGGCTCCATGTCGAGCCGGATCGAGCGAACACGTAGGCGGCTCCAGCGTTGCTCGAGCTATTGTCCAGTTGGTCTCCATCGACTCCAGAGGCAGCACTGTCTTCGAGCCACGCACCGACCACAGCGGTGTCACCCGATAGGCCCACGCTCCAACCGAACTGATCGTTCGCGTCAGTGTTGGATGCCTTGAGATAGGCCTGCTGGCTCCAGGTCGATCCCGAACGCTCGAAGATGTAGGCGGCCCCCGAGTTGGACGCACTGCTATCGGTCTCGTCGCCACCGACGCCAGCGGAGCCACTGTCCTCCCAGATGGCCCCCGCGACCACCGTGTCTCCATCGATGGCGACCGACGTCCCGAACTGATCGCCCTGGTTCGAATTGGAGGCCTTCAGATAAGCCTGCTGGGCCCACGTCGTCCCGGTGCGCACGAAGACGTAGGCAGCTCCCGAACTGCTCGTACTGTTGTCAGCCTGGTTCCCGTCGATTCCAGCCGCATTGCTCCGTTCTTGCGCGGCACCAACGACGACCGTGTCGCCGGAGATGCTCACGCTCTTGCCGAACTCGTCCAACGCGTCGGTGTTCGACGCCTTGAGGTACGCCTGCTGCGTCCACGTCGTGCCCGACCGTACGAAGACGTAGGCAGCTCCAGAGAAGCCGGCGAGGTTGCTCGACTGATCGCCATCGACTCCCGTGGCAGTGCTCGCCTCGCGCCAGGCGCCTACGACCACCGTGTCGCCAGAGACCGCCACGCTGAAACCGAATTGGTCGTTGATGTCCGTGTTCGAGGCCTTGAGGTACGCCTGCTGCGCCCACGTCGCCCCGCTTCGCACGAAGACATAGGCGGCGCCGGACTGGGATGAACCGTTGTTCGCTTGGTTGCCATCGACGCCGGTGGCGTTGCTGTCCTCGCCGTAGGCCCCGACCACGACCGTATCGCCTGAGATCGCCACGCTGTAGCCGAACTGGTCGGACGCGTCCGTGTTCGACGCCTTGACGTAGGCCTGCTGCACGACCGGATCGATCGTCAGCGGGTAGCGCGCGCCCGTGTCGTCGACGTGCAGCGTGAGGCCGTCCGGCGAGGACGTCATCCAGGACGCGAGCTCGCGGCCGGTGTGATCCACGGTCGAAAGTCCGGCGTAGGTCGCGACGAAGGTGCCGCTCGCGTCGAAGAGCGCAGCACCGAGCCCGTCCGCGTCCACGCGCGCGTCGAGTCCACCGATGACACGCAAGTCGAAGCGCAGATCGCCCGCGCCGCTGTCGGCACCCTCCGGCCGCTCCCGCACCGTGAACCCGTGCTCGAGCCCATCGTCACCGTTCACGTACCACTCGGTGACCGTGTCGTCCCACGCGTAGCTGATGCGGCAGCGGTCGACCTCGGTGCGGACGGGCGTCGTCACCTCGATCTCGCTCCCGTCGAAGCCGTACGACACGAGCTCGAGCCCGAACGTCCAGTCACCTTCGTCCGGCCTGACCAACGCCCCGCGCCCGTCGAAGCGCGTCGCGTACTGCTGGCGCGGCGTGCGCGTCTGGTGCTGGCCGTCGTCGGTCGCGAAGACGCGGTGGCGGCCGTGCTCGTAGGCCTCGCGCAGACTCGTCCACTCGGTGGCGGTGAGCCCGTCGGGCGTTTGGGCCGATGCGAGCGGTGCGAGTCCAAGGGTGGCGGTCAACAGCGCAAGAGCACCGACCGCGAAGCGAGATTCGATCATGGGGGGGGCGAGCGTCCTCGGGGGCAGGTGGGCAGTCCTCCCGTCGGCCTGTGGGCGATCGGCAGGAGGCAGGCGCCCATTGCAACGCTGAACGAACGTACGCGGGGATCGAAACTCGGGCTTCCGTGCCCCACCGCGGCCCTGGATCGATCGGTTCGGCGCCGGGCACGCACTCGGCACCTGTCGCGCCGAGCCCAACACGTTCATTTCGGCGGCCGCGTGCGCTCCACTTCGCCCGGCGCGAGGCACCAGCCACCGGAACCCGCGGCGTCTGGCACGAGCAGCAGCACCACGAGCTCGGCACCCACGAACGGGTCGCCGGCGTGGTCGAGCACGAGGCCGATCGCACCCGTCAGTTCGACGCGCCCCTCGGCGTCCGGAGCTGGCAGGCCCGCGCCCACCGCCTCGAACACCGCGCCGTCGAGTCGGCTCCAGGCCTCGCCCTCGGAGCGGTGGTCGTCGATCGAGAAGTACGTCTCGGCCACGACCGCCCCGTCCACTTCGATGCGGGCGTCGAGCAGGCGCTGGCCCGGCATGCAGCCGGCGCTGGCGAGCGAGAGGGCGAACAGCACGACGTGGAGCAGGCGCGGTCCCATCGCGCCATGGTAGTGATCGGTACGGCGCCCGTCACGAATCCGCCACCGACGGCGCCGGGAAGAGGCCGAGAGGGATGCCGGCGCCCAACGCGGCACGGCCGCCGCCCTGCCGCAACTGTGCCGCGGGCGACGCCGCCGGCGCGTCAGTCGAACAACCGCCCGATCAAAAGCGTCGCCATCGAGATCGCCTCGTCCACGACCACCAGATCGTCCACCCCGTCGCCGTCGAGGTCCGCGCTGGCGAGCGCGACGCACGACTCGTCCACGGCGAAGCGCAGCGCCGGCAGGAACCCACCGTTGCCACGACCGCGGTAGACCCACACGTCGCCGCTCGACCCGTGGCACACGGCCAGGTCCAGGCTTCCGTCGCCGTTCCAGTCGCCCGAGACGATCGACCGCGGCTCGAACCCGCCGGGGTAGCGCTGCTCGGCCGCGAAGGTCCCGTCGCCGATGCCTAGTCGGACGGAGAGGTCGTCGCTGCCGCGGTTGGCCGTCGCCACGTCGAGCACGCCGTCGCCGTCGAAGTCCTGGACGACGAGGCCGCTCGGTCCGGTCCCCATCGACGTCGTCTGGACGGGCGCGAGCGTTCCACCCACCTGTCCGAGCAGGACGCCCACGTCGCCCGAGACGCGGTGCGCCGTGACCACGTCGGGCAGGCCGTCGGCGTTCAGGTCGGCGACGATGAGGCGTTCGACGGCTGCGGTCGCGTAGCCCACCTCGAGTCCGAACGTCCCGTCGCCGTTGCCGGGGCGGATCGTGACGCCGGTGGGAGAGCCCGTGAGCAGATCGACGAGGCCGTCGCCGTCCACGTCGTCCAGAGCGACGCAGCGCGGAGTGCTGCCGACGGCCACGAAGACGGGCAGGCCGAAGCCGCCGTTCCCCAGGCCGAGCAGGACCTGCACGCCGTCCTCGGCCGGTGACGGCACGGCCGCGTCCAGGAAGCCGTCGCCGTCGATCCGCCCGAGCGCGACGTGCTTGCCGTTGCCCGGCATCGGATGGTTGACGGGTGCGGACAGCGCGCCCGCTCCGCCGTTGAGGAGCGTCGCGAGCACGCCTCCCGCGCCGCGCACCACGACCAGGTCGTCGTCGCCGTCGTGGTCGAGGTCGCCGCGCGCGAACGCCACCCCACCACCGGTCACGAACGTGCGCGTCGGTTCGACCAGGCCGCCGGTTCCGTCGCCGGGCACGACGAGCAGGTTCGGGACGTCCGCGGCGCAGATCACCGTGTCCAGCCACCCGTCCGCGTCCACGTCCTCGAGCGCGACCGACGCGCCCGCGGCGGGCAGGTCGAACGTCGCTCCGTCCGCGAGAACCCCGCCGCCCAGGCCGCGCAGGATCACCGCCTCGAACCGATTGTCGTCCACGACGAGGACGTCCAGCTCGCCATCGCCGTCGATATCGCCGACGTCGAAACGCTCGCTCACCAGGTCGAACGACTTCTCGCTGATCCCGGTGAAGCCGCCGGCGCCGTCACCGAACGCGATCACGACGCGGCCAGTGATCTGCGGAACCACCGCGATCGCGTCGAGCGCTCCGTCGCCGTCCATGTCCGCGACGCGCACCTGGTCCTTCAGGAAGAAGAAGGGCGCGAATCCGGACTCGGTCAGCGCGCCCGTACCGTCGTTCGTGCAGATCGTCAGGCCGTCGACATCGGTCGAGACGAGCACGATGTCGAGGTCCCCGTCGGCGTCCATGTCGGCGGCGCGGATCCCGGTCGGGCCCTCCGACGACGTCAGCACGAGCGCACTCGGCGCACCGAACAGCCCGCCGCCCTGACCGAACCACACGGTGACCTCGTCGGACCGACGGTGCGCGAGCGCGAGGTCGGGAACCAGGTCGCCGTTCAGTTCGGCGATCACCAGGTCCGCCGGTTCGTCGCCGCCCGACGCGAACGGAACGAGTGCCTGGAACGTCCCGTCTCCCAGTCCGAGGAAGACCTGCACCAGGTCGATCGCCTCCACGCACGCCACCAGGTCGACCACTCCGTCCCCGTCCAGATCGGCGGCGTCGATGTCGGTCGCGTTCGCCGGCACGGGGCTCGACCAACTCGGCTCGAAGCGACCGTTCCCGATCCCGAGGAGCACCGCGATGGACGTCGAACCGCCGGAGACGACCGCCACGTCGCGGATGCCGTCTCCGTCGAAGTCCGCCAGCACCTGTTCGCGCCCAAGGGATCCGGTCGGGAACACCTCCTGGTCGAACAGCGAGTCGCCCGACACGTCGCCGAGCACGTACTGGCGCGCGTCGGTGAACGCCAAGCCACCCACGGCGGTCGCGTCGACGACGACGGCCTGGCCGACGAACGACACGCCGCACAGCGACGGATCGAGCACGCTGGCGCCGAGCAACTTGGACGAGCGGCCGTCCGCGTCGAGCGTGAAGATCCCGCTCGCGAAGAAGGGCGCGGAGGGGTGGGCGACGGCGTCGTAGCTCGGCAGCGCCACGGGGATCGAGGTGTTGCCGAACGCGAAGCCGCCGACGCCGAACGCGGGACCGTGGGTGACGAGGATGCGCATCGTTCCGCCCAGGATCGGCGCGCCGACGTACGTGAGCCGCGGCTGTCCGAACGCTCCGCTGCTGCCGCCGCCGAGGTTCGCGGAGTCGGCCGCGGTCGAACAGGTGGTCTGTGCGCCGGCGGGCGCAGCGAACGCACTGGTCGCGATGAGCAGCGCCGCGGCGGTCAGCAGCCCCGAGGCGACGCGCGAACCGGCGGCCGTGATCGCGGCGCGCGCCTCGCGATCGGGCGCGCGTCGACCGTCGTCGGTGCTGAGGCGGGTGCGGTGGCAAGCGCAGATACGAGTACGGTTCACGGATTCGATGGCGAGCGGAGAGGTGAGCGTAGAACGACTGGAGCGGTTGGTTCTCATCGCAGGAGTGCTCCGCGCAGGACGTAGCCGATCTCCTCGTTCCGCGAGAGCGTGACGATGTCGGCGATGCCGTCCGAGTCGAGGTCGACCGCGACCACGATGTTCATGTTCTTGCCGCAGGCGTAGAACCGACCGGGAGCGAAGCCCTGTCCGGGCGTCTGCATGCGGACGACGAGCCGCGGGAACTGCGAGGAGAGCATCCCGTCGGAAGCGACGAGGTCGCGCAGACCGTCGCCGTCGACGTCCACGATCGCGATCGGACCGTCCCCGGTGCCGAGCGGCACCTGGAATCCGAGGGCGAGCACGCCCGAGCCGGTGTTCGCGTGGAGCGACACCAACTCCCACGCGCGGACGGCGACGTCCATGGCACCGTCGCCGTCGAGGTCCTCGGTGAAGATGCGAGTCGAGTCGGGAAGCACCGCGGTGGACTGGACGAGCGTCGATCCGCCGACGCCGAACTCGTGGACCTCGAGGACGGACGCGCCGGCGCACAGGACCAGCAGTTCGCAGACCCCGTCGCCGTCGAGGTCCTCGAGATGCACGTCGACCGGCTCGCTGGCGACCGGCCACACGAGCGGCGCCGCGAACGCGCCGCCGCCGAGTCCGAGGTGCACGCGCACCTGGTCGTCGTCCTCGGCGCTGTTGGCGATGTCGACGATCCCGTCGCCGTCGATGTCGCCGACCGCGATCCCGATCACGCTGTCGCCGCCCGGCAACAGGAGCGGAGCCGCGAAGGTTCCGTCGCCTGTGCCGATGAACACACGCACGTCGTCGCTCGACCAGCCGGCGCCGACGATGTCGAGGACGCCGTCCTGATCCACGTCGCGCAGGGCGATCTCGCGCAGGTTGCTTCCCGGGCCGATGGTGTTCCATTCGACGAGCGCGCCCGTTCCGTCGCCGCGCAGGATCGTCAGCCCGACGTCGTCGAGGTCTTCGAGCAGGAGGACGAGGTCCTGGTGGCCATCGCCGTCGAGATCTCCACCGGCGGCGTCGCGCGGCCTGGCGTCGAGTTCGGGCAAGGGATCGAGAGCGAGGAAGGCGTCCTCGCTCCGCCCCATCAGCGTCATCACCTCGTAGCCGTCGGCGCTCTGCCCGCCCGCGCGCGTGCCGATCGCGACGTCGAGTCGCCCGTCCAGGTCGAAATCCTCGACGGCGGACACGAACGCCGCCGCGCCGACCGAACGGATCTCCGAGTCGCCGAAGCTGCCCGCGCCGTCGCCGTACAGGAGCTCGACGGCGAACGGTGAAGTGCCGGAGCGAGTGAGCAGATCGAGCTGCCCGTCGCCGTCGATGTCCAGAAGCGCGCACACGTCCAGGCCGGCCGGCGAGTCGATCCGCTCCGAGAACCCACCGACGCCGTCGGAGAGCCAGACCGACGCAAACAGGTCGTTGTGGTGCACGAGCACGATGTCGAGCAGGCCGTCGCCATCCACGTCGGCCGTGCGGACCTCTTCGGGCGTGTTCCTCGCGGGCAGCGTGAGCGACTGCAGGAAGACACTTGCACCGTCGTTGAAGAGGATCGTGATGTCGTCCGAACCCGAGTTCGCCACCACGAGATCCTGATCACCGTCGGAGTCGAAGTCGGCCACGGCGATCGAAGTCGGGTTCGCTCCGACCGCGTAGGCGAACGGCAGCCCGAACGTCCCGTCGCCGTGGCCGCGCGGGACGGAGACGGTCGAGGAGTTCGCGACGACGAGATCGAGCAGGCCGTCCCCATCGAGGTCGGCCGCAGCGGCCGCGAAGCCGACGCCCCCGACCTGCACCACCTGCTCGAGACCGAATCCTCCCTGGCCGTCGTTCAGGTAGAGGTAGCCGAGACCGTTCGCGAGGACGAGGACGTCGTCGTTCCCGTCGCCGTCGAAGTCCTGGGCGAGAATCTCCTTCGAGGCCAGCGGGGACATCGGGAACGTGAACTCGGCGAGTGTCTCGAACGTCCCGTCCCCGCGCCCGGACATGGCCAGGACTCGATCCTGCAAGTAGATGGACACGAGGAGGTCCATGTGCTCGTCGCCGTCGAACTGCGCGCTCACGACGTCGTAGACCCGTCCACCCGTGCGCGAGACCGGCAACGGCAGGAGCGGCGCCTCCGGCACCTCGCCCAACCGGATCCGGCGCGCGTCCGAGAACGCGAGTCCGCCGAGGGCCAGCGGGTCGGCGACGAACGCTTGCACCACGAACTCCACGCCGAGGTACTCGCTGCCGACGGTCGGGAGGCCGAGTCCGACGGGCGTCGCTCCGCCGCTGTCGGTGACGAAGGACTTGAGCCGGAACAGGGGCAGGCCGGGATGCACGATCGCGTCGAACTCGGGCAGCGGCACGGGGACCTGGGTCACGCTGAAGCCCATCAGTCCGGGCGCGTTCGCCGCCGCCGATTCCACCTGCAGTCGGAACGGTCGGCCCACGACGGGCGAGCCCGTGAAGACGACCTGGGGGACCTGCGCCGTGCCCGGCGAACCGCCGCCGAGGTCGGTGGAGGACGCGCTGTCGTCGCGCGAAACGCGAGCGGAGGCGTCGGGAGCGAGCAGGAGTGCGAGAGCGAGGGCGGCGGCGAATGCCGTGCATCCGCGCGACCCCGTTCGGATCGAAATGGCCATGGACGAAAGGGCGTGTGGAGCCCGGGCAAGGGCAGAGGAGCGGACGACGCATTGGAACACGGGAGTGCGAAGGTGGGGGGCCGCTCGCAACACCTCTGGCGAATCGGGTCGCGCGCGACGGTCCGATCGAGGCTGGGGCGCTGGAGGGCGCTTCCGGCCGTTCGGACCCAGGTCCACCTCTCACCAGCGCTCGCATCACGGACGGCCTCGCGCTCGCACGGCACCGACCGACCGTGCCGGTTGGGTCCGACATGAGCACTGCACGATGGTTTGGACTCGAGGTCTCGCCCTTCGAACGTTCGTCGTCGATCGAGAAGAACGTCTCCGCCACGGCCTGTGTGATCGGTACGGCGTCAGGCACGCAGCTGCCACCTGCCGCCGACGTCGCTGCGATTCGCAGCGACTTTGGCGGCAGGTGGCAGCTGCGTGCCTGACGCCGTACCGATCACTGCCACGTCGCCGCGCGCTCGATCCCGTCGAGCACCACCTCGAGCCCGATCGCGAACTCGTCGCCGAAGTCGTAGCCGGGCTGCAGCGCGTGCTCGGTGGCGAGCTCGACGAAGTGCGGGAACGCGCCCTCGGGCAGACCTTCCATGATCTGCCCGCCGACCTCGGCCAACTCGTCTTCGCCGTCGAAGGGCAGGGCCTGGTGCTGCAGCACGAAGCCGTACAGGTAGCTGTCGATCAGCGAGAACG
Source organism: Rohdeia mirabilis (assembly GCA_007750655.1). Taxonomy (GTDB): domain Bacteria; phylum Planctomycetota; class UBA1135; order UBA1135; genus Rohdeia; species Rohdeia mirabilis. The sequence continues at coordinate 353,870 of CP036290.1, read as the reverse complement.
CGTGCGCCGCACCGGCGACGGTGAAACCGCCCAGGCGCAGACAGCCGATCACGGCGTCGTGGTGGCGCAGGGTCGCGAGGCCGGGGCTGCGGCGCGAGTCCATCAGGCCGATCGCCCACGGGTGGCGCATCAGGACGGCGCGCGCGGCGTGGGTGCGGCGGCGCAGGGCGTCCTTCCAGGGCTCGCCGGGCGTGGGCAGCTCGATCTCGGCGAAGACCAGGTCCACGAGTCCGTCGAGGATCGCGGCCTTGTTGGGCACGTGGTTGTAGAGCGACATCGCCTCCACCCCGAGCGCCTGGCCGAGTCGGCGCATGGACAGGGCAGAGAGCCCGTCGGCGTCGGCCAGCTCGAGGGCGGCGGCGAGGACGCGCTCGCGGGTGAGGGGGGTGCGGGCTTCGGGCATCGGGGGGCTCGGAAGGGCGACGGGCCGATCGGTCGTGGATGGCGCACCGGTCCGTTCGACGCCCGAGCGGTGGTCCAGCGGTCGTCGGCGGCGCTGGCGGGCAGGCTGGTAGCGGGTTGACGGGCGCGGGGCGGGAGCATACCTTACGGCGTAAACCTACAGCGTAAGCCATGAAGAGCCGCCCAGCAGCCCCGCCTCGGCGGCCCGCGGCCCGGGACCACCGCGAGACGCCGCCACCTCAGATGCAACGCCTGCCCTCGCCCCGCCGCTCGACCTGCGCCCCGCCCCCGACCTTTCGATGACCGCCTCCGCTCCCGCCCCGATCCTCGTTCCGATGGCCACCCCGACCGACTCCCGCACCGACTCGCCGCCCGCCCTCCCCGCGACCATGCGCGCCGCCACCTACGCGCGCTACGGCACGCCCGACGTGATCGAGCTGCGCGACCTGCCGCTGCCGACGGTCGGCGCGCGCGACGTCCTCGTGCGCACGCGCGCCACGGTGGTCGGGATGGGCGACTGGCGGATGCTCACCGCCGATCCGGCCGTGGCGGTCCGCCTCTACCAGGGGGTGTTCACGATCCGGCGGCCGGTGCTCGGGTACGGCCTGTCGGGCGTGGTCGAACGCGTCGGGTCCGCCGTCACGCGCTTCGAGGTCGGCGACGCGGTGTTCGGCGAGGCCCCCCAGGGCGGTGGGTTCGCGGAGTTCACGGCGGTGCCCGAGACGCATCTGGCCGCGAAGCCGGAGCGCGTCACGCACGAACAGGCCGCGGCCACGCCCGTCGCGGGGATCACGGCGTTGCAGGGGCTGCGGGACGTGGGACGGCTCGCGAGCGGTCGGACGGGGCCCGCGCCGCGCGTGCTCGTGATCGGAGCGGGCGGAGCGGTGGGCTCGGCCGCGGTGGCGATCGCGAAGATCCTCGGCGCGCACGTGACGGGTCTCGACGGCGCGGCCAAGCACGAGTTCGTGCTCGCTCACGGAGCCGACGCGGTGCTCGATCGCCGGACCGACGACTTCACGACGAGCTGCGAACGTTGGGACGTGATCCTCGACATGATCGGCAGCGCGCCCGTCGCCGCCTGCCGGCGCGCGTTGACGCCGAACGGTCGCTACGTGGCCGTGTCGGGCAAGCTGCGCCGCACCGCGTGGCTGTCCCTGTTCGGTGGCCCGCGCATGGCCGGGCTGATCGCGAAGCCGAACGCCGCCGATCTCGAGCTCCTGAGCGGTTGGCTCGCGGACGGCCGACTCGATCCGGTCGTCGCGCGCACCTACCCGCTCGAGGAGACGGCCGACGCGCTGCGCCAGGTCGGAGCCGGTGGCAATCTCGGGGCGATCGTGATCGGTACGGTGTCAGGCACGTAGCTGTCACCTGCCGTACGCGCCGCTGCGAATCGCAACCACGTCGGCGGCAGGTGACAGCTACGTGCCTGACACCGTACCGATCACGAGCGTCCCACTCATCGCGAGCATGCAGAACGCAGGCAGCGACTTCAGCGCGGGGTCCTTCACCTTCGCGTGCATCGCGAGTGCGCCGACCATCAACACCGTGACGACGACCGCGGCGGGCAGGACGAGCTCGGGCACCCACAGTCCGACGAGCAGCGCGATCGCCGAGCCCACCTTCAGCGTCCCCACCAGCGCGAACATGCCCGACCCCAGGCCGTAGGCGGCGAACTCCTCCTTCAGCGACGTCGCATCGCCGCCGCGGTAGGCCGTCGCGATGGACGAGCGCAGCAGCCAGACGTTGAGGAGGCCGAGACCGATGACCACTTGCAGGGCGGTCGCGAGGGTGACGGGCGGCATGGGAGGGTTCTTCGGAGAGGTTCGGGCGGGAGTCGGCAGAACGAGGGGCTACAGAGCGCGGACCATGGAATTCGCCTTCGAGATCTGCCGCGTGCTGTCGATCGTCGCCTTCGCGGGCTACGGCCTGGCCTGCGTGTTCGGCGGTTCGATGGAAGCGGAGTTCGAGCGATTCGGGCTGGCGCGCTTCCGCGTGCTGACGGGCGTCATGGAGACGCTCGGAGCCCTGGGGCTGCTGGGCGGCTACCTGTTCCCCCCGCTCACCCTGCTGGCGGCGGGCGGTCTGACGGCGCTGATGGTGCTCGGGGTGGGGGTTCGCATCCGCGCCGGCGACGGTTTCGTGGCGACCCTACCGGCGACGATCCTGCTGGGCGTGAACGGGTTCCTGGTGGTCGCGGCCTGAATGGTCCGTGTCAGACACTTCCTCCTCACTTCGAGTAGGAAGTGTCAGTAGGAAGTGTCTGACACGGACTCTTCGGGCGACGGGCGAAGGAGCGTCCGAGGGCCTCCGAACGGGCCTGCAGGGCGTGTGGGGAGCCACCGGGTGAATAAGTTGTGTCTGACACTTTCTATTCAGGATGAGTAGGACGTGTCTGACACATTCAATTCAGGCGCTAGAGTCCGCCCATGCTCCGCACGCTCCCTGTCCTCGCCCTCTCGCTGGCCCTCGCGGGCTGCGCCGCACCCGACTCGGGCCGCGGAGAGGCGCAGCACAGCGGCACGAGCGGGGCGGACGCACGGCGCACGTTCGCGTTCCGCGGACTCGACCTCCACGGGCTGCTGCCGCCGCCGCCCGAGTACCAGCCCGGTCGCGACGAGTGGTTCGTGTACCAGGGGGCACCCAACGAGGAGTTTCGCAAGCACTGGGAAGCGCTGGAGGCCCATCTGACGCCGTACGTGCGGCTCGTGGAGGACTTCGCCGACGACGCCCGCGCCGCAATCGCGGAGGCCGGCGGGCACGTGGATTCGCTGGAGGTCGCCTGGGTCGCGGGGCGCACGCTCATGGTGGAAGGCGACGCGCGCGCGCTGGATGCCGCCGAGGCCTTCGTCACCGAGCGCCGCGCCGCAGCGGACTCTTGGCGCGCCAACCCCCACCTCGACGTCCTCACCTGGAACATCTGGCACGGCGGGCGCGAGGACGGCGAGGACATCGGCCCCCAGCGCGTCGTCGACGTGATCCGCGCGAACGGCGCCGACGTGGTCGCGATGCAGGAGACCTACGGCTCGGGCGAACGCATCGCCGACGTGCTCGGCTTCCACTTCCACCCGCGCGGCACGAACGTCTCGATCCTCAGCCGCTACCCGGTGCTCGCGGACCTGTCGGTGCACGAGCCGTTCCAGTGCGTCGGCGCGTTGCTCGCTCTGCCCGACGCCTCGCGCGTGGCCGTGTTCGCGGTCTGGCTGCCGTACAGCGGCGAGATCTGGGCGGAAGGCACGCGCGACACGGACGATCCGGACGCCATGCTCGCGGCCTGCGAGGCGTCGCGCGCGGAGTTGGAGCAGCTCCTGGTCGCGCTCGAGCAGCGGCTCGCGGACGAACGGCTCGAAGGTGTTCCCGTCGTCCTCGCCGGCGACTTCAACGCCATGTCGCACCTCGACTACGGCGAGGCGGCGATCGACCAGTACGGCGTGGCGCTGCGTTGGCCGACGAGCGAGCTCATGGCCCGCGCCGGCTTCCGCGACGCGTACCGCGAGCTCCATCCGGTGGTCGACCGCGCCGCGGACGCCACGTGGACGCCGCGCTTTCCCGAGCAGGAACAGGATCGCATCGACTTCGTCCACTACCGCTCGCGGCCGGACCCGGCGCGCGTGGCCCGGGCGGCCACGGAGCGGCGGGCCTTCGCGCTGGAGAACACGCTCGGGCCGTGGCGAGCCGTGTCGGCGCGCGTGATCCGCGAGCACGTCGTGGACGGCGTCGAGCGCTTCCCGTCCGACCACGCGGCGGTGCTCGCGCGACTGGAACGTCGGCCGCACTCCACGACCGAGGTCGGAACGCTGCGGGCCGCCACCTACAACGTCCGCCACGGCGAAGGCTCGGACGGTGTGCTCGACCTCGTGCGCACCGCCGACGTCCTGCGCGAACTCGAAGCGGACTTCGTCGGCCTGCAGGAGGTCGATCTCGGGGTCGCACGCACGAACGGCGTGAACCAACCGCTCGCGCTGGCGGACGCGCTCGGCATGCACCCCGCGTTCGGCAGCTTCATGGACTACCAGGGCGGGCGCTACGGCATGGCGATCCTGTCGAAGCATCCGCTCGTCGACACCTACGCGCTGCGATTGCCCGACGGCAACGAGCCGCGCGTCGCCCTGATCGCCGAGGCGCGCCTGCCCGACGACTCGACGGTGCTGGTCGTGAACGTGCACTTCGACTGGGTCGACGACGACGGGTTCCGGTTCGCACAGGCGCGAGCGTTGGCCGAACACCTCGCCGAGCTCGACCGGCCGTTCGTCCTGCTCGGCGACTTCAACGACGGGCCGGACTCGCGCACCCTGGCTCTGTTCCGCGAGCTCGCGACCGAGGCCGACAAGCCCGACGCGGCGCGGTCCACCTGGCCGGCCGACGAGCCGCGAGTCGAGATCGACTTCGTGTTCGCGGGCCCACCGGCGGCCTGGAACGTGGGCCCGGCGCGCGTGGTCGACGAGAGCGTGGCGTCGGACCACCGGCCGGTGGTGGCGGAGCTCGTGCGCCGTTGAGTGGATTGTCGGTACGGCGTCAGGCACGAAAGTGCCACCTGCCGCCGACGACGCTGCGATTCGCAGCGTCTCGGCCCGGCAGGTGGCACTTTCGTGCCTGACGCCGCACCGACAATCCAGCGCTGACACTCGGCACAGCGGTGGCTCAAGCGCGCCGGGAGGGGCACCGAAGAGGGACCACGCCCATCCCCGCCCCTTCACGCGCCCGTCGCTCGGGCCGCCGCCATGCTCCGTCCCAAGCCTTCCCTCGCCTCCACTGCCCTCCTCGTCGCCCTCGGCCTCGGAGCCTGCAACGACAACCGCGGCGCGAACGGCCCGGTGATCCGCGTCGGCTTCTCGACCGCGACCAGCGCCACCGCCGACGAGTCCGCCGCGAACCACCAGGTCTCCGTGACGCTCTCGGTCTCGGGCGGCGGCACGCTGTCGGCGCCCCTCACGGTCGACGTGGCGAGCAGCGACGGCGGCGCGCTCGCGGGCACGGACTACACCGCGGTCGCCACCACCGTCACGTTCACCGCGGGCGCCGTGGACGGTGCGGTGCAACTGGTGAACGTGCCGGTGCTCGCGGACCTGCTCGTGGAAGGCGACGAGGACCTGACGCTGACGCTCTCGAACCCGTCGGGCGGCGGACTCGGAGCGCAGTCCACCCACAGCGTCGACGTGACGGACGACGAGACGGCCAGCGTGTCCTTCGCCGCGGCTTCGAGCGCGACCACCGACGAGAGCAGCGGCACCTTCGGCGTCGACGTCGAACTCACGACCTCGGTCGGCGCGACGCTGGCAGAGGACTTCACCATCGACGTGGCGCGCACGGGGGGCAGCGCGACCGACGCGACCGACTTCACCTTCACCACCGCGAACCTGACGTTCGTGGCGGGCTCCGGCGACGGCGCGACGCTGACGGCCGACATCGCCGTGATCGACGACGCGGACTCCGAGGGCGACGAGACCGTCGTGCTCGAGCTCGCGAACCCCAGCGCTGCGGCGTTCGTGGGCGCGACCACCACGCACACCGCCACGATCACCGAGGACGAGCCGGCACTCGAGACCGCGGGCGCCGCCGTCTTCAGCGACGTGGACGGCGACGGCGCGATCTCGGCCGGCGACACGCTGACTGTGCCGATGACGATCGACGCGGTCGTGAACGCCACCTCCGCGGCCGCCTTCGACCTGTTCGTCAGCGGCGACGCGTTCGGCACCGGAGCGACGATCGCGGCCGGTCCCGGCAGCGCCGAGGTCACAGTCACGCTCGGCACCGGCGCGACCCTGCGCGCGCGGGGCGGGTACTCGGGCTCGAACGCGAGCGCGAACTCCCCCAGCGGCCTCGACGTGGCCTCCGCGCTCGTCGCCGACGCTCTCGAAGCGGCGGGCGGTTGGGACGCGCGAACTTCGGCCGCGCGCGACGTCGTGGCGGGCTTCCGCGATTCGGGCCAGACGCTCGGAACCTCGGACAGTCGCGACGTGGACCTCGGCGACGTGGACGGTGACGGCGACCTCGACGCGGTCTTCGCGAACAGCGGCGCCGGTAACCGCGTGTGGCTGAACGACGGCGCGGGCACGCTCACCGACTCGGGCCAGAGCCTGGGTTCGTCCGACTCGCGCGGCGCGGCGCTGGGCGACGTGGACGGCGACGGCGACCTCGATCTCGTCGTCGCGAACTACGCCCAGGCCAACCGCGTCTGGACGAACGACGGCGCGGGCGTCTTCACCGATTCCGGTCAGACGCTCGGCACCGCGAACTCCACCGACGCCGAGCTCGCCGACATCGACTCGGACGGCGACCTCGACCTCGTGGTCCCCAACTTCGCGCAGGGCAACACGGTCTGGACGAACGACGGCGCCGGCGTCTTCACCGACTCGGGCCAGTCGCTCGGCAGCGACGAGACCACCTGCCTCTCGCTCGCGGACACCGACCTCGACGGCGACATCGACGCGGTGTTCGGCAACTACGGCCAGGTCGCGCGCGTCTGGCTCAACGACGGCCTCGGCTTCTTCACGAACTCCGGTCAGTCGCTGAGCGGTCTGTCGCGCGACATCGTGACCGGCGACATCGACGGCGACGGCGACCCCGACGTGGTGCGCGGCCGCGACGGCGCGAACACCGTCTGGGTGAACGACGGAACGGGCACCTACAGCTTCCCCGGCCAGACGCTCGGCGTGGACTCGACTCTCGGCCTCGTGCTCGTCGACCTCGACGGCGACGGTGATCCGGACCTCGCGACCGCGGAGGACGGAGCGCCCAACCGCGTGCTGTGGAACGACGGCACCGGCACGTTCGTCGACAGCGGTTTCGAGTTCGGCTCGGACGACTCGGGCGCGATCGCGGCCGGCGACCTGGACGGCGACGGCGACCTGGACCTCGTCGTCGCGAACGAGGGCACGGCGAACCTCGTCCACCTGAACTCGCTCTCGGGCGTGTGGGGCTCGGCTTCCCTGATCGACACCGGCCAGACCTTGAGCTCGGGAGCGTCGAACGACGGCGAGCTCGCCGACGTGGACGGCGACGGCGATCTCGACCTGGTCGTGGTCGCGAACGGCGCGAACACCCTGTGGACCAACGACGGCAGCGGCGTCTTCACCGACGCGGGACTGTCGCTCGGTACGGCCAACTCGACGGCGGCGGCGATCGGCGACGTGGACGGCGACGGCGATCTCGACATCGCGGTCGCGAACCTGTCGCAACCGAACGCCGTCTGGAAGGGCGACGGATCCGGTGGCTTCACCGACTCGGGCCTGAGTCTCGGTTCGGCCGCTTCGAACGGCATCGACATGGGCGACGTGGACGGCGACGGCGATCTCGACCTCGTCGTCGCGAACGGCTCGAACCAACCGGACACGGTCTGGTTCAACAACGGCGGCGGCGTCTTCACCGACTCGGGCCAGACGCTCGGCGCCACGACCAGCACCGATGCGAAGCTCGGCGACGTGGACCGCGACGGCGACCTCGACCTGGTGATCGCGGTGACCGGCGGCGGCTGCACCGTCTGGACCAACGACGGCTCGGGCGTGTTCTCCGACTCCGGTCAGAGCCTGGGCGCGACGGACTCGGTCCGCGTCGCCCTGGCCGACCTCGACCGCGACGGAGCGCTCGACATCGTCGAGACCACGAGCGGATCGGTGGGCGCGCGCGTGTGGCTCAACGACGGGCTCGGCATCTTCACGGACACGGGCCAGACGCTCGGGACCGGTGACCAGACCGGCGTCGGTGTCGCGGACATGGACGCCGACGGCGATCTCGACCTCGTGATCGGAGCGGACGCGTCGGCCACGACCCTGTGGCTCAACGACGGCGCCGCGGCGTTCACCGATTCCGGCATCGCGCTCAACGCGACGTCGGCGACCAGCGCCGTGCTGATCGCCGACCTGGACCGCGACGGCGACCGCGAGCTCGTCGGACTGAACGCGGGCGGCGCGGACTTCGTCTGTCGCAACGAGTAGCGGAGCCAGCGCCAAGACGGGAGCTCCTCACCCAGCGCGTTCCACTCGGGTCGCGCCCGGCGACCCCGCGCGGACACCCGTTCGAGCGGCGCGACGATCATCGGCCCCGACGGGGCGGGGGCCCGGGCCGACCTCGTCCAGTCCCCCGCCAGCCGCCGGCCACCCCAACGGACCCGCGTCCTCGAGCGCCGTCCCAGACGGGCCGCGGTCGACCCGGCGCTCGAACGCAGCACCCGCCGCTTCCGCAGCGCCGATCCGGTCCATGCCCCCGAGCGCGCACGCCCGCGCGTCGGGACCGGCCCCTACGCGCACACCCTGGACGCCCCTGCCCATTTCGGGGACACCCTGTCGCGCCGCCGGGACCCTCGCGCGGCGGCTGCGGACCCTCGGACGGGAGTCGCCAAATGCGAAGCAGCGCAGGCTTCGAGGCCAGGACCGGCGGATCGGCCACTTTCGGTGATCGGGAACGCGGGGGTGGGCGCCGACGGGCCGCGAAACTGATGGGGGGCCCCGTGCAACAAGCAGGCCCGTTCTGACTAGTCTTCTGTCGACGCGTTCTGCGCTTCGATCGTTCGGCCATCGGCCGACCGCGACGCGTCCTCATGCCGCGCGCCACGCGGGACGGCCCTGCCAGCTGCTCCCCGTCCGGCGCGCTCGACCTCGAGACCCTCGGATCCCGTGCGCCGCCACACCTTCGTCTTCACCCTCGTTTCGCTCTTCGTTCTGTCGACCCTTGCAGCGTGCGGCGGTGGCTCACCCTCCGAGCCCGTGTTCAAGGTCACGTTCGTCAGCCCGTCGAGCGCCACGACCAACGAGGCAGCGACGTTCCATTCCGTCTCGGTGCGCCTCGAAGGCCCCGACGGTGAGGCGCTCCAGGCGCCGGTCGACTTCATGGTGACGAGCTCCGACGTCAGCGCGGTCGCGGGCGTCGACTACACGGCGGTCTCCTACCCCGTGTCCTTCTCCTTCGGGGCGTCCGACGAATCGATCCGCACCTTCGGCGTGCCGATCCTGTCCGACGGATCGATCGAGGGTCCGGAGACCTTCGACCTGACGATCTCGAACGTCACCGGCGGCCAACTGGGTGAGCGCGTCACCCACCGCGTCACGATCACGGACGACGACGAGGCGCGCGTGGGCTTCCAGGTCACCGCGAGCAGCGCGCCGGACGAAGGCGTCGGGCTCTTCCCCGTCGTCGTTTCCCTGTCCACCACCGCCGGAACGACCCTGCTGGCCGACACGAGCGTCGACGTGATCCGCACCGGCGGCACGGCGACCGCGGGCTCCGACTTCAACTTCACGCCGACGACGGTGACCTTCCCGGCCGGATCGGGCAACGGAGCGTCCATGTCGGTGGACGTCGAGATCATCGACGACGCCGACGCGGAGAGCGACGAGACCGTCATCCTCGAACTCACGAACGTGGTCGGGCCTGCGCCGCTCAACACCAAGACCACCCACACGCTCACGATCACCGACGACGAACTGGGACTGCGGTTCGACGGCGAAGCGGCCTTCAACGACGTCGACGGCAGTGGCACGCTCTCGAGCGGTGACACGGTCGTGGTGCCGTTGACCTCGACCCCTGTGGTGAACGACCCCTCTCCGTCGGGCATCGACCTGTTCGTGGCCGGCGACACGTTCGGCTCCGGCGCCACGCTCTCGGCCGGTCCGGGCACCAACGACCTGACGATCACGCTCGGCACGGGCGCCACGCTGGTCGCCCGCGGTGACTACGCCGGAACGTCGGTGACCCCGGGCTCGCCCTCGGGCCTCGACTTCTCGTCGACCCTGCCCGCCGACGCGATCGAAGCGACGGACGGACAGGACGCCGGTCCGTCGGGCGCGCGCGACCTCACGGCCGGCTTCACGGACTCCGGTCAGTCGATCGGAGTGGCGGACTGCCGCGCCGTGGCGCTGGGCGACATGGACGGCGACGGCGACATCGACGCCGTCTTCGCGAACTTCGGCACCCCCGACCGGATGTGGCTCAACGACGGCACGGGTGTTCTGACGAACTCGGCCCAGGCCCTGGGAACGTCTGCTTCGCGCGGTGTGGCGCTCGGCGACGTGGACGGGGACGGCGACCTCGACATGGTGGTGGCGAACTTCGGCGAGCCGAACACGGTCTGGCGCAACAACGGCACCGGGACGCTCACCGACTCGGGGCAGGCGCTCGGAACGGCGGCCTCGAACGGAGTGGCGCTCAGTGACGTCGACATCGACGGCGACCTCGACCTCGTGTTCGCCAACGAAGGCCAGCCGAACACCATCTGGATCAACGACGGAAACGGAGTCTTCGCCGACTCCGGTCAGATGCTCGGCAACGCCGACAGCACCTGCGTCGCCGTGATCGATCGCGACTTCGACGGCGACGACGACCTCGTCTTCGGCAACAACGTCGCTTCGTCGCGCCTGTGGGTCAACGACGGCAGCGGCACGTTCTCGGACTCCGGGCAAGCGCTCCCCACCGGCACGCAAGCCATTGCGCTCGGCGACCTGGATCGCGACGGCGACGTGGACATCGTGCTCGGCCGGAACGGCACGAACTCGGTGCTGATCAACAGCGGAACGGGATCGTTCACCGCCATCGGCCAGACGATCGGATCGGCCCTGACCCTGGGCGTGGCCGTGGCCGACACCGACGGTGACGGCGACCTCGACATCCTGACCGCCGACTCGGGTGGCGCGAACAGCGTCTGGCGCAACGACGGCGCCGCCTCCTTCACGGACTCCAGTATCGCGCTGGGATCCCTGGACTCGAGCGGCATCGCGGTGGCCGACATGGACGCCGACGGCGACCCCGACCTGGTCGTCTCCAACCTGAGCGGGGGCAACCGCGTCTACCTCAGCTCGCTGACGGGCGTCTGGGGCACGGCGACCTTGGTCGACACCGTCATGCCGTTCAGCGCCGGCGCCGCTCTGCGGGGCGCGCTCGCGGACGTGAACGAGGACGGCAGCCTCGACGTCTTCGTCGCGGTGGACAACGGTCCGGACAACCTGTTCGTCAACGACGGGGCAGGCGTCTTCACCGATGCCATGCTCGGCCTCACCAGCACGTTCTCGATCGGACTCAACATGGCCGACATGAACCGCGACGGACACATCGATGCCGTCGTGGGCAACTTCTTCCAGCCGAACAGGGTCTGGCTCGGCGACGGCAACGGCGCCTTCGCCTCGACGGCCCAGGAGTCGTCGCCGCAGCCCTTCGCCTCTGCCACGACGTCGGCCGTCGACGTCGCCGACGTGAACGGTGACGGCTACCTCGACATCGCCTTCGGCAACTTTGTCGGGGTCAACGAGATCTGGATCAACGACGGCTCGGCGATCTTCACCAAGCTGCCCGCCGCTCCGGTCGCCGGTTCGCCCACGGACCTGGAGTTCGGTGACTTCAATCGCGATGGGACCCAGGACCTGGCGATCGCGCGCGATGGTGCATCCGTCGTCTGGTTCAACAATGGTGCGGGCGTCTTCAGCGACTCGGGGCAAGCGCTCGGAGCCCAGAGCACGCGCGACCTCGAGTCCGCGGACCTGGATCGCGACGGTGACCTGGACCTGGTGGAAGTCACCGCCACCGGAACGCAGATCTGGCGCAACGACGGTTCCGGCATCTTCACGGCGTTCGGAGCGACGCTCGGAACGAACTTCCAGAACAACGTCTCGATCGGTGATTTCGACGCGGACGGCGACCTCGACCTGGCCATCTCGAACGACGGAGCTCCCGCGTCCGTGTGGCTCAACGACGGCAGCGCGACCTTCTCCAACTCGGGCCTCGCGCTCGGTCCGTCGGCCACCGAGTACCGCGTCTACTTCGGCGACGTGGACGGGGACGGCGACCTGGACCTGGTCTCGGTCGGCAACGGCACCGACAGCCTCGTCTTCGAGAACCTCTGAGCAGCTGACCGGAGGGAGCCACCGAGCGGGACCACCGAGCGGTGGCTCCAAGACGGTGGCTTTGAAACGGTGACTCCGGTGAACAGCGGGCGGGCGCGGCCACATCGGCCGCGCCCGCCCGCTGCATTCTGAAAGCTCCGATCGGGGGCGCCGTGCCCGACGCGCTCAGCGACGCAGGCGCGCGACCACGGCCGCTTCCGCCTCGGCCGAGGGCCAGCCGCGGGCTCGCGCCCGTCGCTCGTCGGACTGCTCGAGCCACCAGGCGTGCGTGTCGCGCACGGTGTCCGCGAGCGAACGGTAGGTCAGGCCCGCCGCGATCGCGTGGCTCGCGCCCGCGAGGTGGTCGCCGCGCGATCGGTCGAACATCGGGGTCGGGTACTCGAGTTCGTCGAGCAGTCCGGCACTGGGCCACAGCAGCTCGGTCGGCGCCGCGCAGAAGGCCCGCAATCCCTGCATGGCTTCGGCGTTGGTCACGGGCGATGCGGGGCCGACGGCGTTGAACGCTCCGGGCGTGCCGTTCTCGGCCAGGTGGACGAGGAACGGGCACAGATCGCGCACGTCGATCCACTGCACCCGGCGCTGGGGGTAGGCCGGACAGACCACGTCGCCACCGCGCATCAGACGCTCGATCCAGTAGGTGAAGCGATCGGTCGTGTCGCCCGGACCGACGATGTACGTGGGGCGCACGATGGTGGCGCGCTCGCCGAGGATGCGCTGCACGATGCGATCGCACTCGGCCTTGAGCGGACCGTAGGTCTCCCAGGTCACGTTCTCGACCTCCGGCGCGGGCGCGGCGAGCAGCGGCCCGTCTCGATCGACGTTCGGGGCGGCGTCGAAGTCGTAGACCGCGACGGTCGACGTGTAGACGTAGCGTCCACAGCGATCCTTCAGGAGCTCCACCGAATCGCGCACGTGGCGCGGCACGTAGCCCGAGTTGTCGATCACCACGTCCCAGCGCCGCTCGCCCGCGAGGGAGGTGAGGCCGGTTCCCTTCCGAACGTCGCGGTCGCCGGTGAGCTCTTCCACGCGGTCGCCGTAGAGACCTGGATCGTTGCCGCGGTTGAACATGGTGATGCGGTGGCCGCGCGCGAGGGCGTACTCGATCTGGTGCGGGCCGATGAAGCCCGTGCCGCCGAGGACGAGAATCGTGAGCGGCACCGCGGCCGGCGCCACCAACGGTGCTGCGGACATCTCCTGCGAGACCGAGGAGCGCGACGAAGCGGCGGTACCGAGCGGCGAACCGGCCAGGAGGGCGGCCGTGGTGCCAAGTGCCGTGCGACCGAGGAAATGACGACGAGAGGTCATGGAGCGATCCGAGTTCGGGGTGTGAAAGGTCGACCCACGACCGGCGACCTGCGCCGGAGCGGGCATCGCAGTCTAGGTCTGCGGCGGGAAGAGGGGGCGCAGGCGCTAGGGTGTCGAGCGTGACGTCCTGCATCGCCTTCGACATCGAGCTCGCCGACATCATCGACCTCGCTCCCGGCGAGGACCTGAACGGTCGCGGCCCGTTCCGCATCGCGTGCGCCGCCGCCTACGACGGGAACGCGGTCACGCACTGGTACGGCCGCGACGCGGCGGGCGAGCCGGACGCGCACATGGCGCCCGCCGACGTGCACGCGGCGCTGATGCACCTGCGGAGCGAACAAGAAGCCGGCGCGCGCCTCGTGGCCTGGAACGGCCTGGCGTTCGACCTGCGCTGGATGGGCGTCGCCGCGCAGGATCTCGGCCTCGCGCGGCACATCGCGCTCGACCTCTACGACCCGATGTTCCAGCTCTTCGTCGAGCGCGGCTTCCCCGTCGCGCTCGCGAAAGTCGCCCGTGGCTTCCACATCACCGAGGGCAAGTCGATGGACGGAGCCGCCGCGCCGCACGAGTGGCAGGCGGGCAATCGACAGTCGGTGCTCGACTACGTGGCGCAGGACTGCCGCTTGACCGAGCAGGTGTTCGGACACATCGAGCGGACCGGCGAACTGCGCTGGATCTCAGCGCGCGGCGAGCCGAAGTCCCACGCCATGCCCGCGCTCCACCCTGTGTGCGAACTGCTCGATCGCCCGCTGCCGGACACGTCGTGGATGACGGATCCGTGGCCGCGCTCGAAGTTCACGGGTTGGCTCGACGCGAGCGCCTGAGACGCGCCCGGACCTCCTCGAGTACGCCCGCGCTACTCGAGCAGGTCCTTCTCCGTCGACTCGGCAAGTTCCTTCGCCACCTGTCCGTCGATGTCGCTCTCGGGCGAGACGTCGATCGAGTCGCCGCGCGGTGCCGGTCCGACCTTCGGTGCCACGGGCGACCGCGCAGGCGTGACCGACGCCGGCGTCGCGCCCGAGTCGGACGAGTCGACGCTGGACTCCACGGGGAGCGCCGACCGAAGCCGCAGCGCGTACTCGGGCGGCGGCATCTCGATACCGGCGGCGTCGAACGCTTCCTTGACCAGGCGATTGGCCTCGGAAGCGACCTTGGAGTAGCTCGACGCCTGCTGATCGACCCATCCGTAGAACTCGAGCTGGACCGACGAGTCGCCCAGCGTCGCGACGATCGCCGACGGGTCCGGGTCGTCGATCACGCCCTTCATGCCGAGCAGGGTCTCGATGCCGACGCGCTGGGCCTGTTCGAGGTCCACGGTCGTCCCCACCCCCACCGATACCGTGAAGCGACGCAGCGGGTTGCGCGTGAAGTTGAGGACCTTGCCGTTGAAGATCATCGCGTTCGGCAGCCGCACGTGGTTGCCTTCCACGTCCATCAGCGTGGTCTCGCTGGCGGTCATGCGCAGGATCGTGCCGACCTGACCGTCGATGTCGACCACGTCGCGCGCGCGGAACGGCTGACGCACCGCCAACAGCACGCCGGCGAGGTAGTTCTCCACGATGTTGCGGAACGCGAAGCCGAGCGCGATGCCCAACACTCCCGCCGCACCGAGGATCGTCCCGATCACACCGCCCGCGTCGACGAACCGGAGCGCGGCGACCACACCCAGCACCACGACGACGAAGTACACCGTCTGACGCAGGAGCAGCTGTAGCAGGGCGCGACTGCTCGCGGGTCGGTACAGGAGGTCGACGTCGCGCAACACCCGCGCGAGCAGCCAGAACAGCACAACGATCGCCAACGCCGCGAGGTAGAGCGGGAGCGCCACGACGACCTCGCGCAGTTGAACGACCACGGAGCGCCAGGAGTCTCCGAGGCGCACGCTCAGAGCCCGCTCGATCGCGACGTCGTCGATCACCATCAGGACGCCGTCGAGCTGTTCGAGCGTCGCGCGAGCCTGGTCGACCACGTCGCTCGACGGCGCGGTCCCGGAGAGCACGACGATCCCCGCCTCGACCGTCACGTGCAGCGCATCGAAGTCGTCGACCGCCGCCAGGATCGCGGCCGCGCGCGCGCCGAGCTTGGCCTCCTCGCTGCGGATCTCGGTGGTCTCGGCCTCGCTGGCGGCGCGATCGGCCTCGGCTTCGGCTTGAACTTCGGCAGCGTCGCCGACGGCGCCGTCCTGCGGATCGATCGGCGACGCCGCACGAACCGACTCCGATTCGTCGACGGTCCCGCCGTCCTTGTGCACCTCCTCCCCGAGCCCCGACTCCTGCGCTGCACCAGCGCTCCCGACCCACGCGGCGCCACAGGCGATCGAGACCAGGAGGAACGTCGCCACCACGAGCGCTCCCCTTCCGCCGAACCGCGTACATGTCGTCGTGTCGCGCATGCGCCGAGCATGGCCGGGCGTCGCCGTTCATCCCCCGCGACTCGGAGCGGACGCTCACCACGGACGGGCAGCACCTCCGCGCTACGATCAGGGCGTGTCCGAACTCGACCCTCCGCGACCGCGCGCCCCCGTCACGCCGTGGAAGCTCGCGCTGCTCGTCGTCAGCTGCGTCGCCGTGTTGGCCGCGCTGGTCGTCGCGCAGCTCACCTTCGTGGATCGACATCGGCTCGAGCCGCGCCCCGACGGCGTCGTCCTGATCGTCGAGGTCCCCGAGTCGCGACCGCTGTCCGCGTACCACGTGGCGCCGGCGCCTTCCGGCACGTCGTTCGTCGCGACGCTGCCCTCGAACGACCTCACGCGCGCGAACGAGGTGTTCACGATCGACTACCCGAGCGGGAACGTGCGACGCGGTTCGGCGCCTGGAGGATCCGCTCCGCCGCGCGACGCGAACCGGCCTCTCGACCTCGACGGGGACGGAGTCGCGGACGTGATCCTGGCCGGCGCGTCGAGCGGCCTCGAGTACGGCCTGGTCCGCGTCATCTCGGGCGCGGACGGAAGCGTCCTGTTCGAGGATCGCGACCTGCTCGAGTACGAGCGGGACGATCGCGCCTTCTCGCTCGGCGACCTGGACGGCGACGGCTTCGGGGAGTTGGCGCTCGTCTACCCCCGACTCGCGCGGGTGTACGACGCGGAGCACGTCCTCGACGCTCTCTTCGAGACGCACGGCTGGATCGCCGTGGTGTCGGGCTCGCGTCTGTTCGGGAACGCGGGCGGACCGAATCGCTGACACGGAGCGTCGCGCACGGCCCGCCGAGCCGGCCCGAGTCCTGACACCGATCGTCCTCGTGGTGTGGTGCGCTCCGTCGAGCCGCTGCGGCGCTCCGCACGGGACCCGATGCGTGGCGCACCGGCGACTCGCCCCTCTCGACGGGTACCGGGCCGTAGGTCTCGGGGGCCTGACGCAGCAGCGCACTCGCGCGGGCGCGGCTGCCGGCACGCAGGAAGTCCGCGCCCCGAGCGTGTGGCTCACACGGCTAGCGCGGGTCGTAGGTGAACAGGTCGCCGTGGCGGTCGCTGGCGCTCGCGGCCGCGTTCCAGGCCCGCAGCACCTTGTTCATGGTGTTCGGCGTGAGTCGCCGACCCTTCATCGCGCGCGTGACCATGCGGTGCGTCAGCTGCTCGGTCGACGCCTCCACGAGGTGCGCGGGACGCAGCCCGCGCTCGGCCATCTTGCGGGCGAGCGGCTGCTCACCGAGGTCGCGCGACAGGTCGTGGGCTCCCGTCGCGTCCGGCGTCGTCTCTTCCGTGGTCATCGCGAGAGGATCGCACGCCGGAGGCGACCGGGTATCGTCGGATTCGGGCGATCGAGGCGGCGGCGGGTCGCGATCCCGTGCACCGAGCTGCGTCCTGACCCGCGCCACCGACTCTGCGCCACCGACTCTGCGCCACCGACCCTGCGAATCCGACCCCGCGCATCCGACTCGCCAGCCCGCCGGCTCCGGGTCCGCCCGCCGCTGCGGCGCACCGGATCGACCCGCTGGGATGGAGCGAGTTCGCCGACCGAGCGCGCCCCACCGCACAATGCTCGGCCGACCACCCCCGGCTCCCCATGCACGAATCCGTCGACGCCAGGCCCTCGCGGCTGTTCCTCGTCCTGGGCGCGTTCTTCGTCACGAACGCGCTCCTGGCCGAGTTCGTCGGCGTGAAGCTGTTCTCGCTCGAACGCACCCTCGGCCTCGCGCCGGCGGCGATCCAGACGTTCATCGACGAGCCCCTGTCCTTCAACCTGACGGCGGGCGTGATCCTGTGGCCGGTCGTCTTCGTCCTGACCGACATCATCAACGAGTACTTCGGTCAGCGCGGGGTGCGGCGGCTGTCGTTCATCGCGGTCGGGATGATCGTCTACGCCTTCGCGATGGTGTTCCTCGCGATCCAGCTCGTGCCGGCGGATTTCTGGCTCGTGCGCGAGGTCGGCGACGGTCGCACGGTCGACATGCAGCTCGCCTTCGAGTCGATCTTCGGCCAGGGCCTGTGGATCATCGCCGGCTCGATCGTCGCGTTCCTCGTCGGCCAGTTCGTGGACGTGGTCGTCTTCCACTGGCTGAAGCGCCGCACGGGCGAGAAGTGGATCTGGGCGCGCGCGACCGGTTCGACGCTCGTGTCGCAACTGCTCGACAGCTTCGTCGTGCTGTGGATCGCGTTCGGTCTGAACCCGGCGACCGGTTGGGGCGTCGAGCGCATCGTCTCGATCGGCCTCGTCAACTACGCCTACAAGTTCACGATGGCGATCGCGCTGACACCGGTGATCTACCTGGTGCACGGCGCGATCGAGCGCTACCTCGGTCCGGAGACGGCCGAGCGCATGCGGCGTTCGGCGATGGGCGACGACGCGCCGATCTGAAGCCGTCCACTCACGCGCGTCTCACCGACACGCCGCTCACAGGCACGCCGCTCACAGGCACGCCGCTCACCGACACGCAGTCCACCGACACGTCGTCCCGGCTCACTCCCGGACGAGCTGCACGACGCGCTCGACGAACTCGCCCGCGCCGATCTGGATCTCCTGCACGGCGAGCGGCCGGAAGCCCGCGATCTGCGGAACCTGCACCGCGTAGGTCCCGGGCGCGGGGACGGAGAACTCGGTGCCGCGCGCCGTCACGTAGGTGCCGTTGGACGTGCCTTCGGCGTCGACGCGAACCGCTTGGACGAAAGCCGCGAACGTGCCCATCGGGACCGCGGTCTCGCCGTCCATCAGCACGAGGCGGAAGCCGAGACCGCGACGGACGTCGAGCGTGAACGCGTTCACTCCGGCGACCACGTCGAACTGCTGCGGTCCGCTCTCCCAGGCGCTGCCGACCGGCCCGACCTCGATCCTCCCCGGTGGCGCGAAGAACTCGAACAGGCCCGTCTCGAGGTCGACGTCGGCCTGCGCGCGCGTGATGCTGTCCGTGTTCCACGAGCCGAGCGAGTGCCATATGATCGTCGTGAGGCCCGCTTCGGGCCCCGTGGCGCCGGCCGCGTCGCGCGCTTCGATACGAACGCGCGCGGGCGGTGGGAACTCGATGCGCGCGTCGATCGCCCCTTCGGGTCCGACGACGAGTTCGACCGCGAGCATGTGGAAGTGGACGTACGCCACGTAGCGCCCGGGCTCCACCGCGCCCGCGTCGAACGGATACACGCCGTTCGCGTCCGCGGGGAAGCGCACGTCGGGATGGCTGTGGGCGGAGCGGCCGGGGGCCGGCTCGTCGAGCAGTTCGAGGTTCAGGATGAAGCCGGCGCCGAGCCCCCACTCGGGCGGCACCACGACCTCGCCGCGCAGCGGGACCAACACGACTTCGGGCGGCGGTTCGATCGTGACCGCGACGGAGCCGCGCCCACCTTCCGGGACGAGCGCGCGCGCCAGGCCGAGCAGGACCGGCTCCGCGGTCGCTGCCCCGAACTCGACGCGCACGTCGTAGTCGCCGGGCGGGATCGAGTCGATCGCGATCTCGCGCTCGTCGCCGAGGGCCTGCTCGCGGATCAGCGGGCCGCGCTGGCCATTCGCGTTCTCGAGCAGGAGCTGGCGGGTCGCGTCGTCCACCCGCGCGAACACGGGCGTCCCACGGATCCACTCCTCGTAGGGCACTTCGACGCGCAAGGTGGCGCCGCTCGCATCACCGACGAGCGCCACGTCGAGGCCACCGGCGCGCTCGAGCACGATGTCGTGCTGGCCACCGGCGAGCAGATCCACCGTGATCGCTCCCCAGGCATAGCCGGGCGCGCGCACGCGCAGGACCGCCTTCGCCGGTTGGAAGGGGCGGCGCGTGGTCGGCAGTTCGACGGGCGACGCGGCCGCGGCGAACAGGACCTCGCCGCTCGCACCCGGGCTGCGCGGCAGATCGGGGTAGGCGACGTCGTTCTCGATCTCGCGCACCTCGACGCCCTCGAGCTCGAGGCCCGTGTCGACAGCGAGCACGCGCAGGACGGCGGCGTCGACCCAGCGCGCGTTCACGGTCACGCGGCCGTGATCGGGGATCGCGCGCGGCGCCTCCGCATCGAGCCGCGCCGTCCTACCGCCGAGCACGAAGTCCTGGAAACCGAGGCGCGCTTCGAGCGGCACGTCGAGGAACCAACGCCCGTCCTCGATCGCGAGCTTCTCCAGCGTGCCGGTGTTGCCGATCCACACCATCGCGGCCCCCGTGCCGCTCTCGGTGAAGTGCTCGACGCCGGCCGAGTCGCTGACGACCACGGTTCCGTCCACGCGCCGTGTCGGAACGCCGTCCGCGCGCGGGTCGGGAACGACCACGTGCTCGACGGGCGGTGCGACGTCGGCCACGTCGTCGGTCGGCGGCGCGGTGACCGCTTCGCGTTCGTCGTCCGCGAGTGGTGCAACGGGCGCACTGGCCTCGGGGGCGGCCTCTTCGCTCTGTTCGGTCTCGGTCCGCGCGAACGCGTCGCCGTCGCCCTCCGCGGGCCCGCTGAACACCCACACGAGGGCGCCGATTGCGACGAGGAGGGCGAGTGCGAGCGTCCAGCGTTGCGAGTTCATGGCCCGCCGATGCTAGCGACCGTGGACCGCGAGGTGGGGACGGCGCGTGGAGGTGCGACGTCCGACGCCCGTCGCGCAGCCTCGCGGCGAGCCTAGGCCTCGGTCGGTGCCCCGGGCGCGGTGGCCGCGGCCTGCGCCCCACCGCGCGCGACCGAACTCGGCGGGTGCCCCATCACGCGCTTGAACGCCCGACTGAACGCCGCCTCGGAGCGATAGCCCGAGCGGTGCGAGAGCTCGGACACCGTTGCACCGCCGTCGCGCAACAGCGTCGTCGCCACGTGCATCCGCCAGCGCGTGAGGAACTGGATCGGCGTCTCGCCCACCAGTTCCTTGAAGCGCGCCGCGAAGGCCGAACGCGACATCGCCACCGCGCGCGCCAGTGACTCGACGGTCCACGGACGCTCGGGTTCGCGCTGCACGCGCAGGATCGCCGGGCCGATGCGCTCGTCGTCGAGCGCGCCCAACCAACCGGTGCGCGCCGTCGGGTTGTCGGCGATCCACGCGCGGATCGATTGGATCACGAGGATGTCCGCGAGGCGCGTGACCACCGCCTCGCCGCCGGGCATGCGACCGCTCGACTCCGCGCCCATCAGTCGCAGCGTACTCTGCATCCAGTCGGCCTGCGGCGAACTCCAGGCCGACGTGCGCAGGACCTTGGGCAGGAGACGCAACAGGTCGCGCGCCGCCGGGTGGTCGAAGCGCACCGCGCCGCAGATCAGGTGCGTGGCCTCGCCGCCGCCGCCGTGGCGCAGGAACTCGTAGCGCTCGCTCACGCGCTCGACGGGCAGGTCGAAGAAGTCGATGGCCGGCAGTCCGGGCGCGCTCGTGATGACGTGGCCCTCGCCGTGCGGCACGAGCGTGAACTCGCCGGGCGCGAGCCGCTGCGGTTCGAGTCCGTCCACCTCGCACCAGCAGGCGCCCGCGGTGACCACGTGGAAGAGCACGCAGTCGGGCATGGCGGGCAGGGCCACCGACCAGGGCGCGGTCAACTCCGAGCGCGCGTAGACCACGCCGTCCATCCGCAGGAAGTGCAGGGCCTCGCCGAGCGGGTCCGCCGAGGCGGGGAAGGCGTCGGAAGGGGCGCTGGCGGCGGTCGCGGCGGCGTCGTGCCGGGGGTCGTGCTGGGCCATGGCGCCACCCTAGGGGCCGTCGGGCGTCGGTCCAAGCGATCTGGACGAATGAGCATGAACCAGCGACTCAGCGTCATGGAGGCGCCGCCGATGGACGCCTAGGTTGGACGGCATGCAGGTGAAGGGATCGGCGCTGGACCGCCGGCGCCGCCCCCACCGGCCTTCCGACACCCGCTCGAACCGAGCCCACCACCACACCGCCATGAACACCGCCATGCCCACCGAGACCTCCACGCACGACGCCCGCACCGCCCAGCCGCTCACTCTCGTCCTCGCCGCCACCGGCAAGACCGGTCGCCGGGTCGCCGACCGCCTCGAGGCCCGCGGCCTGCCCGTGCGCCGCGCCTCGCGCTCGGCCCAGGTCCCCTTCGACTGGGACGACGCGACGACCTGGGAACCCGCCCTCGCCGGCGTCGAACGCGTCTACGTCGTCTACACGCCCGACCTCGCGGTGCCCGCCGCGCCGGCCGCGATCCAGGCCTTCACCGACCTGGCCGTGCGCCTCGGCGTGCGGCGCCTCGTGCTGCTGTCCGGCCGCGGCGAGGAGGAGGCCCAGCGTTGCGAGCGGATCGTGCTCGACACCGCGGCCGCCGGCGGCGTCGACGCGACCGTGGTGCGCGCGAGCTGGTTCGCGCAGAACTTCAGCGAGGGTCCGTTCGCCGAGCTCGTCCTGTCCGGCACCGTCGCGCTGCCCGCGGGCGACGTGCGCGAGCCGTTCGTGGACATCGACGACGTGGCCGACGTGGCTGTCGCGGCACTCACCGAGGACGGCCACGCGGGCGAGGTGTACGAAGTGACGGGCCCCGAGCTGCTGACGTTCGGCGACGCGATCGCGCGCATCGCGTCCGCATCCGGCCGACCGGTCGAGTACGTGCAGATCCCGATCGACGCGTTCACCGCGGGCCTCGCCGACGCGGGGCTCCCGCCCGCGATGATCGGCCTGCTCGAGTATCTGTTCACGGCCGTGCTCGACGGGCACAACGCGTACGTGACCGACGGTGTCCAGCGCGCGCTCGGCCGCGCGCCGCGCTCGTTCGATCAGTACGCCTCGGACGCGGTCGCGGACGGCGTGTGGGCCCTCGCCACCCAGGAGGCCTGAGCCATGTCCTGCTCCAACCTCACGGCGCGCGAACGCCTCGACGTTCGCCCGGGCGCGACCTGCGCGGTGAACCCATCGAACGGACCGGATCGCCGTCCCGGCGGCGGACTCGGTTCCGACCCCATGGCCGAAGCGGCGCCGCCGCTGCCGGTGCGGCTGCTGTTGGCCGCGAGTGGCCTGGTGGCGATCGGCGTCGGCGCGGCGCTCGCGCTGGACCCGGTCGGGTTCCAGGCCGCCCAGGGGATCGACGCAAAGCACCTCGCGGTCGGCCACCACGCGAGCGCTCTCAGCGAGCTGCGCGCGCCGGGTGGCGCCCTCGTCGCGATCGGACTCGTGGCGCTGGCGGGAGCCTTCCGCGCCTCGCTCGCCTCGGCGGCGCTCGTCGCGGCGGCGGCGGTCTACCTGGGCTACGGCCTGGCGCGGCTCTCGAGCCTGGTGCTCGACGGGCGACCGTCGGACGAGCTGCTCGTGGCGTTGGGGTTCGAGCTCGTGCTCGGCGGGCTCTGTGCACTCGCGCTGCTGGGACGCGCTCGGTCCACGCCCGCGCAGCGTTGACGGCCAGGAGCGCGGGTGCGGGAGGAGCGCTGTGCGCGCGCCCTCCGCTCCCGCGACAGTTCGCGACCGGTCGGCCACACTGGGCGCGGCCGCCCGCTCCTCCCACCCGCCCCACCATGCTCCGCAAACTCCCCTTCGCCTCGCTCGCCGCTTTCGTCCTCGGCCGCTCGAACACCGCCCCGAAGGACGTGACCGAGGACGCGCGCTGGAAGGACACGTCGTTCTTCGACCTCGAGGTCCGCACGCTCGAGGGGCGCGAACAGAAGCTCGCCGACCTGCGGGGCCAGGTCGTGCTCGTCGTCAACACGGCCAGCAAGTGCGGCCTCACGCCCCAGCTCGAGGGCCTGCAGACCCTGCACGAGCGCTACGCCGAACGCGGCCTCGTGATCCTCGGCTTCCCCAGCAACCAGTTCATGGGCCAGGAGCCCGGCACGCCCGAGGAGATCGCGACCTTCTGCCAGCGCAACTACGGCGTCGCCTTCCCGATGATGGAGAAGGTGGAGGTGCAGGCCGGCCCGGGCCAGTCGCCTGTCTACGGCCTGCTCGGCTCGCGCACGGGTCAACTGCCGGACTGGAACTTCGCCAAGTACCTGATCGCGCGCGACGGCTCCTCGGTGCAATTCTTCGGCGCGCGCACCGAGCCGCTCGGTCCCGAACTCACGGGCGCGATCGAAACGCTGCTCGACGCGTAGACGCGGCGGCGGCTGGGCGCACGAACGGTCGGGCTCAGTCGTCCCCGAGTTCGGCCCACTCCTCCGCGATCTTCCGGTAGCCCTGGCCCGGCTCCGCGAGGTCCCAGCTGTCATAGGTCGCGGCGAGCGACCAGGCCGCGTCCTTCGTCTGCCAGTCGTCGGGCCCGCCGATCTCGAGCATGGCCTCGTAGGACTCGGTCAACGCCTCGACGGCCTCCTCGTAGCGCTCGAGTCGCAGCAGCGAGCGACCGCGGGAGGCGAGATAGGCGTAGATCATGGCGCTGGTCGGATCGAGCGTCGCCCGCGCGCTCTCGTAGCTGAAGGTCGCCAGCTCGAGCGCCTCCGCGGGCGATCCGTGGTCCTCGAGCACCTTCAGCAGATCGTGGGCCGCGTAGAAGAAGGGCTCGGACTCGGGGCCGTCGACCTCGACGACGGTGTCGTACACCTCGCGCCGATGGCGCAGGGCGTCGTCCCACCGTCCGAGCTTCACCGCGGCATCGCCGAGCCCCTCCAGCGTCTTCAGCGTCATCCAGTGCGTGTCGCCCAGGGTTCGGCGCTGGGCCTCGAGCACCTCGACGAGCAGCTCCTGCGCACCGGCGAAGTCGCCCCGACGCATGAACGACTGCGCGTAGTTGTACAGGGCGTTGAGCGTCGTCAGGTGGTCGTCGCCGTGCGTGAGCCGCCGCGCCTCGTAGACCTCCCTGTAGATCTGCTCGGCCTCGTCCTCCTCGCCCACGTACAGGAGAACGTGCGCCAGTTGGATCCGGGCCAGGAGCGTGGAAGGATCGCTCTCACCGAGCACGGACACGTGCAGTTCGTACGCGGCGCGCAGCAGCTCTTCGGCTTCCTCGAGCGCCCCGACCTCCGAGAGCACGTTGCCGAGGCTCGTCAGCGCCCACAGCGAGTCGAGCGACTCGGGGCCGGTGGTCTCCACCAGACCCGCGTACGCGGCGCGCAACAAATCCTCCGCCGCCTCGAAGTCGCCGAGCATGGAGAGCAGGACCCCATGGGTCCCCAGCAGCTGGAGCAGCTGTGGATCGTCCGCGTCCCGCGTCCGACGGGCGATCTCGACCGCTTCTCGGATGTACACGTCGGCCTCGGACGTGCGGTCCATGTCGGCGAGGCTCGCCCCCATGTCGGAGAGGGCGAGGAGCAGCTCGGACTCGTCCTCGGCCCCGTGCTCGCGCCAGATCTCGACGACCTGCTGCAGGGGACCCAGCGAGCGCTGCGGCAGCCCGAACTCGGCGAAGGTGACCGCGAGCGAACGCAGCATGCGCGCGCGCACCCGCGGCTGGCCCACGAGCTCGCGCTGGATCGCCATGTAGGAGCGCTCCAGCACGTTCTTCTCGATCGTGCCCAGCGCGATGTTGCTGAAGTTGATCGGAGCGAGCGCCGCGTCGAAGGCGGGACGCTCGGCCTCGGGGACGGCCGCGAGCAACGCCTCGCGCAGCTGGGCGCCCATGGCCTGGACGTCGATCCCGTTGAGCTGCGCCGTCTGGAAGGCCGCCACGGTCTCCAGTTCCTCGGCACGCGCGAGGGCCTCGGCCTCCGCCTGCGTCGCGCGCTCCGCCTCGGCGACGGCGCGCGCCTCACTCTCCTGGGCGGCCGCGCGCTGCTCGGCCTCGGCTTCCCGCGCGAGCGTGGCGCGCTCGGCCTCCGCCACGGCGCGCCGCTCGCTCTCCTGGGCCGCGGCGCGTTGCTCGGCCTCGGCCGCGGTGGCGAGCTGGGCCTGGGTGGCCGCCGCGTCCGCACGGTCGCGCTCGTCCAGCGCCCAGACCAGCCCCCACGTCGTCCCGACCATGCCGGCGACGAGGACCACGAGGACGATCGCCGCGGCGACGACCTGGGCGCGGTTGCGCTTCACGAACTTCGCGAAGCGGTAGCGCGCGCTCGGCGGACCCGCGGTGACCGGCTCGTCGGCCAGGTGCCGCCGCACGTCCTCGGCCAGAGCGGTCGCCGACTCGTAGCGCCGCTCGCGATCCTTCTCGAGGCAGCGCATGACGATCCAGTCCAGGTCGCCCGAGAGCTGGGAGCGCAGCTCCTTCAGGCCCACGCGCCGCAGCTGCGCCGTGCGCGTCCCGGTCTCGCCGAGCGAGCTGAGCCGCGTGCTCGGCTTGGGCGGCTCCACCTCGCGGATCGCGCGCATCATCTCGTCGTAGCCCGATTGCACGAGCGTCGCGATGTCGAACGGCGTCGTGCCCGTGAGCAGCTCGTACAGCAGCACGCCGAGCGAGTAGATGTCCGCGCGCGTGTCGATGTCGAGGCCGCCGCGTTCGGCCTGCTCGGGCGCCATGTAGGCCGGCGTGCCGATCACCTGGCCGACCTGGGTCAGCAGCGTCTCCGCGTCGCCGTCGCCCTCGGTGGCCTTGGCGATGCCGAAGTCGATGACCTTGGGCACGGGCGCGCCGTCCTGCAACGCGACGAGCACGTTCGACGGCTTGATGTCGCGGTGCACGAGCCCCTTCTGGTGCGCGTGCTGGATCGCGCCGCACACCTCGGTGAAGAGTTCGAGCCGCGCCGTGGTGTCGAGCTGCGCGCGGTCGCAGTGCTCGACGATCGGCACGCCCTCGATGTACTCCATCACGAAGTACGGGCGGCCGCCGTCGGTCGCCCCGGCGTCGAGCACCTTGGCGATGTTGGGGTGGTCCATCACCGCCAGCGCCTGGCGCTCGGCGGCGAAGCGCGCGATGACCTCGCGCGTGTCCATGCCCAGCTTGATGATCTTGAGCGCGACGTTCCGCTGGACCGGCTCGGTCTGCTCCGCGAGCCAGACCGTGCCCATGCCGCCCTCGCCGATGGGCTCGACGAGGATGTAGTGGTCGATGCGCTGGCCGGCGACCTCGGCGGCGGGCCCGCCCGGGGGGCCTGCGGCGGGAACGGGTGCTCCCGCCGCGCCGTCGCCTCCCGCCAGCGCCCGCACCTCGCGCAGCAGCTCGGCGTCATCCCCGCACGCGCGCTCGATCATCGTCTCGCGCCGCGCCGCGGGCAGGTGCTGGACGTCGGCGAGGATCTCGCGGGCGCGGGTGTGGCGGTCGGTGGACATGGGGGCGGAGCACGAGTCTACAGGCCGTCCTGGAGCCGACGGCCGCCACGATGCGACACCGAACGACGTCCGCACGCGCTCCCGACGCCTCAGCGGTTCCGGCGCGCCCCGCCGAGAGCCCACGGGCTCGTGCACGGGGGGGCGGTCGCCCGTGCGGGAGCCCGGCGCTCAGTCCGCGCCCAGCCGGTCGAGCAGCACGCGCCGCCCGCGCTCCGCGCTCAGGTACGCGGCGTAGACCACCCGCGTCACCTCCAGGCCGAGCTCGCCGCCGGCCCGCGGCGCGTCGCCGTCCGCCAGGTCCTCGGTGACGCGCCGCGGCCGCTTCGACGTGCCGCCGCTCCCACCTGGGCCGACCCATGTCGCGATCGATGCAGCCACGCACCACGCGGTCGCCGAGTCGAACGAGCAGCGGTTCACGACGAACTGGCCCGACGGACTCCAGCCAGCCTCGTCAGCACCGTGCAGCACTGGGTCGTGGATCCGGCGGGGCGGCGTCGTGTCCTCGAACGGGCCGACGAGCACCCTCCGAGGACCGAGCACGGGGCCAGGTTCAGGACCGCCCGACCGCCGCCCGAGCCGCACAGCCGCGCGAATCGCGCAGAAAGGTGGCGCCAAGCCTGGATTCGTGACCCAGTGGCTCGGAGTCGCCCATCGGTCTGTTCGGCTCCTTTCTGGGTCGGAAGAGGAAACCTCCTCGACCCTCTGCTTCGAGACGGCGATTCGAAGTCGCCTCGCTCAACCTCTGCCCGACCTCCGATGCACGCCTCCAACACCGCTACCCCGACGCTCCGCGCCATCGCACACGCTGCACTCGCCACGGCCGCCACCGGCCTTCTCGCGGCACTGGCCGCGCCGCCGTGCTTCGCCGCGTCCGCGCTCCAGCTCGACGAGCTGTCGGGAGCCGATCGAACGAGTCTGCACGCCGTCTACGAGACCAGCCGCCACCGCATCTTCACGACGGATGACGGGCACGAGGCACGCTGCTCCCTGCAGCAGTACCGAACGCGCTTCGACGCGCGCGGCTTCACGGTGACGTCCGACGCCGGCGACTGGGAGTTCGGACTCGAACTCAGGGCGTTCGGCCGCGACGGGGTCCTCGTACCGGCGTTGGCTCGCGGAGCGCACTCGGTCGAGGGCAGCCGGTTGGAGGCGACCTGGAACGAAGGCCTGGTCGAGTGGTACGTGAACGGCGCGCGCGGGCTCGAGCACGGCTTCGAACTCGCGGACGCTCCCGCGGGAGAGGGCGAGGTCGTCCTCGCACTCGCCGTTCGCGGTGGACTCCTCGTCGAGATCTCGGACGACGCCCGTACCGCCGTGCTCCGCGATGCCACGGGGACCGCGATGGCTCGCTACGCCGACCTGCTCGTCGCCGACGCGCTCGGCCGAGAGCTGCCGGCCGAACTCGCCGCGACCGACGAAGGATTGTCGATCCGCGTCGACGACACGGACGCTCGGTATCCGATCACGATCGACCCCCTCGTCGAACAGGCGAAGCTCGGAAGTGCGCTGCAATCCGGTTTCGGAGTGTTCGACCTGTTCGGCAGCGGCGTCGCGGTCTCCGGCGACACCGTCGTCATCGGCGCGGAGCTGGAGGACGGCGACTCGACGGGCGTGAACGGCAACCAGGCGAGCAGCGGCGCCACCGACTCGGGGGCGGCCTACGTCTTCGTGCGCAGCGGCTCCACCTGGACCGAGCAGGCCTACTTCAAGGCCTCGAACACCGGCGCCGGGGACCACTTCGGCTGCAGCGTGAGCATCGTGGGCGACACGATCGTCGTCGGCGCGAACCAGGAGCGGAGCAACGCGACCGGCGTGAACGGCGACCAGATCGACGACACGTCCCTCGGGGCCGGAGCTGCGTACGTCTTCGTCCGCTCGGGAACGACCTGGACACAGGAGGCCTACCTCAAAGCGTCCGACACACAGCCGTCGTCCGGGTTCGGTGGAAGAGTCGACGCGTCGGACGACACGATCGTCGTCGGAGCGAGCGGGGCGAATGCCGCGTACGTGTTCGTGCGCGCGGGGGCGGTTTGGTCGCAACAGACGAAGCTCCAGCCGTCCAACCTGGATCCGGGCGACGCCTTCGGATCCGATGTCGCCATCTCGAGCGACACGGTCGTCGTCTCGTCGGTGCTCGAGGACAGCAATGCCACGGGTGTCGGCGGGAACGAGAGCGACAACAGCGCTCAGAAGTCTGGCGCGGCATACGTCTTCGTCCGCTCCGGAGCGAACTGGAACCAGCAGGCCTACCTGAAGGCGTCCAACACCGACCAGAGCGACGAGTTCGGCTGCAGCGTGGACGTGTCGGGCGACGTGGTCGTCGTCGGTTGCGCATGGGAGGACAGCTCCGCGACGGGCGTCGACGGGGCGCAGAACGACAACGGCGCCAACCTCTCCGGTGCGGCCTACGTCTTCGTTCGCTCGGGTACGAGCTGGGCCCAACGCGCCTACCTCAAGGCATCGAACACGGACGCGAACGACTGGTTCGGGAACAGCGTAGCCGTCTCCGGAACGACGATCCTGGTCGGTGCGCCGAACGAGTGGGGCCCCTCCTCGGGGATCGACGGGCCACAGGGCGATTCCGTCTTCGCCCAGCTCTCCGGCGCCGCCTACGTCTTCGCGCGCCAGGGTCCGACCTGGGTCCAGGTCGCCTACGTCAAGGCGTCCGACGCCAGTGCGAGCTCCTACTTCGGCACGAACGTCGACCTGGCGGGTGACACCTTCGTCGTGAGCGGCGTCAATCCGTGGCAGGAGTACGGTCAGGCCTACGCCTTCGACCTCGACCACTGGGAGCTGATTCCTGGCTGCTACGGCAACGGCGCGACGTACGTCGAACCGTTGTTCCCCGCCCGCATCAGAACGACCGTGCCGCTCGACCTGCTCGGATCGGTCGTGAGCGACGGTGTCGTCGCGACCTACTACGGCACGAAGAGCGTCGATGCCTCGGGCTGCGGGGTGCAACTCGCCGCGACCCAGGAGCTGCTCCTCGCTCTCTCCCCGTTCCCCACCTACTACGCGCTCTCGACCATGACCGGGGGCGTCGCCACCATGCCGCTCGCCGTCCCGAACGTTGCCAGCCTCGTCGATCTACGTGTCACGCTGCAGTCGGTCGTCGTCGATACGGCCACCTTCGCGAGCGAGTTCTCGAACGGGATCGAGTTCCGCATCGTTCCCTGAGCTCGGTCTGAAGCCCTCCGGTGGGGCGCGATCGAGTCCGGGACCTCGACGGTCGACGCTCTCGGCCGCACTGCCGATCTCGGAGCGGCGCGTCGGGTGCAGGACGAGGAGGTTCTTCGCGGCCGCCGCTTCCACCCGTCGACAGGGAACGGAACGCCTCGGAGCGAGCACGGGCGGCCGAGCTGGAGGCCCCGAGCCCACCTCGCCGCTGGCCCCGAGCCGGCTCGCTGCGCGAAGTCCCGGGTGAGCTCCGCGCCCGCTTCCACCGGAGCCATCGCCGTACGTCCACGACGCGCCGACGCCCCACCCGCACCGATCTCCGGAGCTCGGCGGGGATCGCCGACCGCGGACTTGGCCGAGAGCCGATCCAGTAGGGTGGTCGGGCAGCGAGACCGACCCCATGACCACCACCACGTTCCCCTTCGACAACACCTACGCCCGCGAGATGGAGGGCTTCTGGATGGCCGCTCGTCCGGCGGCGGCGCGCGCGCCCAGGCTCGTGGCCTTCAATCGCGAACTGGCGCTTGAGTTGGGGCTCGACGCGGACGCGCTCGACTCCGAGCTCGGCGCGCGAATCTTCAGCGGCATGGAACTGCCCGAAGGCGCGCAGCCCATCGCCCAGGCCTACGCGGGGCACCAGTTCGGCGGCTTTTCACCGCAATTGGGCGACGGGCGCGCGCTGCTGCTCGGCGAATTGGTGGACGCGCACGGACGGCGCCGCGACGTCCAGTTGAAGGGTTCGGGGCCGACGCACTTCTCGCGCGGTGGCGACGGGCTGTCGGCGCTCGGACCGGTGCTGCGCGAGTACCTGGTCAGCGAGGCCATGCACGTGCTCGGTGTGCCGACCACGCGCGCGCTCGCCGCCGTCGTCACGGGCGAGCAGGTCTACCGCGAGGAGCCCCTGCCCGGCGGGGTGTTCACGCGCGTCGCGTCGAGCCACCTGCGCGTCGGGACCTTCCAGTACTTCGCGGCGCGCAACGAGATCGAGAAGGTGCGGCAATTGGCCGACTACACGATCCGTCGCCACGACCCGGACCTCGAAGGCGCGGACGACCGCTACTTCCGCCTGCTCGAGCGCGTGCGCGACCGCCAGGCCGAGCTGGTCGCCCACTGGATGCGGCTCGGCTTCGTGCACGGCGTCATGAACACCGACAACACGTCGCTCAGCGGTGAGACGATCGACTACGGCCCGTGCGCGTTCATGGAGCGCTACGACGAGGGCACGGTGTTCAGCTCGATCGATCGCAACGGGCGCTACGCCTACGGTCGCCAGCCGCGCCTGGCCCTGTGGAACCTGGCGCGCTTCGCCGAGACGCTGTTGCCGTTCATCGACGACGACAAGGACCGGGCCGTCGAACGTGCGATCGAAGCGGTCGAGGAGTTCGGTCCGCGCTACGAACAGCGCTGGCTCGCGCACATGCGGGCGAAGATCGGGCTGGCCACCGAGCGCGACGGCGACGCCGAGCTGGTCGGTGCGCTGCTGGCGGCGATGTACGCGGGCGAGATCGACTTCACGAACGCGTTCCGCGCCCTGTGCGAAGCGGCCGGTGGACAGCGCGAACCGGTGCGCACGCTGTTCGGGGGCGAGCCGGCGATCGACGCGTGGCTCGAGCGCTGGAACGAGCGACTCGCGCACGAGTCCGCCGAACCCGCCGCGCGCGCCGCTGCGATGGCACGCGTGAACCCGGCCTACATCCCGCGCAACCACAAAGTGGAAGAGGCGCTCGCGGCAGCGGTCGAGCGCGACGACTTCGGACCGTTCCGCGAGCTGCACGCGGTGCTGTCGCGCCCGTTCGACGCGCAGGAAGGTCGCGAAGCCTACGCCCAGCCGGCGCCGAGCGACGCGGAGCCGTACCGGACGTTCTGCGGGACGTGAGCGGGGCGGGGTCGAGCGAGCGCGGCAGCGAGCTCGCGCGCCGCTGCGAGTGAACCGCTCGGGGAAAGGCGGACTCGGCGCCACTCGCTGCGAGAGCGAGTGGCGCCGAGTCGCGTGATGCGGTGGCCCGCGCCGTGTCTCCGCGCTCAGCCGCGGCTGTACGTCAGCTCCATCACGACGTACTCGTCCGTCCCCTCGCGGAAGTCGTACATGTGCATCGTGTAGCTGCCGTCGCCGTTGTTCTTCACCGTCATCCGCGACGGGCGACCGTCGGGCGTGAAGATGTCGCGGTTGACGCCGTGGTACTCGATCAGGCCGGGCTCGATCTCGGTGCCGTGGGAGATCCAGACTCCCGTGTTCATGTTGTCGACCCAGATCGACCAGTAGCGCTGGGTAACGTTGTCGAACCCCTGGTGCAGGAGACCCTCGTAGGGCGTGCCCATCATTTCGCTCGCGAACGACTCGACGGTGAAGCGCCCGCCGAACAGCGACGTGATCCGCGCCGTGGCCGTCATCGGCGTCGCTTCGCCGCCGGGCGCCATCCAGTACGCGCCTTCGACTTTCCAGGTGCCGGCGCGCGCCGCGAGCATCGCGTGCTGCGGGCCGAGCGCTCCCGCGGCGCCCATCGCCTCCATGAAGGCGGGATTCGCCATCGGGTCGTCGCCCCAGTCGACCCATTCGACCTGGCTGCGGTCGTGAATGCCGCGGTGGTGGTCGCCGGTGCTGTTGCAGCCGGTGAGAGCGAAGGAGAGAGCGAGGGTGACGAGGAGTCGGATGCGCATGAAAACTCGGGGAGGAGGCTGGGCGGAGCGCGAAAGAACGGCCGACCCTACCACTGAACCGCTGGCCTGGCGCGCGAGCGACCGGCCCCACGTGGGGGCGCGGCGCGACGTCGTTGGGAGAGCGACGTGAAGCGTGTTCGGACCTCGGACCTCGAGCATCGGGTGGCGGGTGCGCACCACGACCTGGCCCTCGCTGCGAACGGCTAGTCGACGTGCGCGCCCGATTGGTCACCTTCGACCAGCCGCTCCTCCGCCGTTCTGGCTACGAACACCTCAGGATCCTCGGCCGCCATCTCGCGGATCCAGCTCCGCAGGAACCAGCGGTCCGATCCGCGCCGCAGGTCGCGCCACCCGAGCAGGCTGATGACCAGCGCGCCGAGCGTGTCGACGATCAGATCCCACATCGTGTCGACGAGCCCGCTCTTCTGCATGTTCAGCCCGAACGTGCTGTCGGCAGTGAATTCGAAGATCTCCCACAGCGCGCCGAGCCCGACCGCGAACATGAACGCGAAGAGCGCGACGAAGCCGGGCTTCAGGTGCATGGCGATGCGCTCGTGCTCGTTCATCACGTGCACGAGCAGGAACCCGAAGATACCGAGCAGCATGCCCGACCCCGTGTGCAGCAGCGCGTCCCACCACCAGAAGCGTTCGTAGTACCCGTGCACCTCGCCGAGCCCGAGCGATGCGTACACGAAGACGACCGCGAGCAGTTCCATCTGCGGCGGGAGGTTCACGCGGAAGCGGCGGCCGAGGGCGAGGGGCAGAAGGGTCGCGCCGACGATGCCGAGCGTGGTCAGGGCGGCGAGGTAGCGGCCCTGGACGACGGCGAGGATCGCACCGAGGACGAGGACGGTGCGCAGGGCGAGGATGGCGCGGGTGGCGAGGGGCATGGGGTAATCCGAGGCGGTTTCGCGCCGCCGGACCGCATCAGATGTCCGTCAGCACTTGATCGAGAGGCTCGACGCCACAGTCGATGAGAAACTCAGCGGTCTTGTCGTAAAACTCCGGAAGCCGTGTGGCATCGGATGCATCTCCTCGAGGAACGTAGATCACCACGCCCTGCCGGGCACGCGTCAAGAGCACTCGGTATGCGTTGGTGAGGTATCGCACTTTCTCGACCCTGTGCACCTTGTTCCACTTCGTGCCTACGAAGGAGAAACAGGACCAACCACTCTTCCCATACCGGAAGTTCGCATCCCAGCACACTCCAACCCAGTCGAGCTCGAGCCCTTGGATGTCGAACTCCGTCGCCGCATCCTCGAGAGCGAAACTTGAACGTACGTCGTCGCTCGGGTTGAGGAACCACTCGGCGGCCTTGATCCGTGTCTTGACGTGGAGGCCACTCGGCTTGAGCCGCACCGCGCCTGAAGATGCGACCAGGCCGAAGCGCTCAGAACCTCGAGCTTTTTCGCGCAACCATCTGCGCGCCTGATCGATGTCACGCGTGAGAACGAACGGATACTGACCCAACTCCACGGCCTGCCTTCGGGCTTCCCTGGCATCGGCGCGGACAATCCCCGAGACGAAAGCAGCTACGCTTTCCGATCGAAAAGAACGCAGGCTGACTCCGAGATGGAGGTCGGGCGCCCTACGGGAATCCCGGAGGCCCTCCACGAGTTCATGGAACTCGTCGCCATCGAAGTACTCAGCGCCCGAGATTCGGTCGGAGTACGCCACAGTCCACCCGGGAAAGTGCTTCCAGAGGGCATCAAACCACCCCATCAAGCCCGCCTCTCCCGTGTTGATCTCCTGGCCGCCACCGACGAGGCACACCACCACAGCCCAATCGGTGTGGCGATCCATGACGGATAGCAGAAACTGCGGCTCCGACATGTTGAAGCCGGCCTGACCACGCTTCTCCTGCATGAACTTGGTCGCCATGGCCTGATCCCACGCGCGCTGAGCCTCGTCGAAGACCACAACGTGCTCTGCGGGAGCGCTTCGCGACGTGAGTGCATCGTCACGAAAGTGGCGCACGTTCTGGATGAATGAGTTGGCGCGTCGCTTCGCGTCGTCCTTCTTGACCTTGGCTTCAGCAACGCGGGCTCGCTCGACGTCATCGCGCGCGAGCGCCTCTCGAAGCACAGTAACCAAGGGGTCGTTCCCTGACAGAAAGACGGCGTGCTCATCCTCATGCGCCCGATGCCGGCGGGTCGCCACGTTTAGCCCGGCGAGCGTCTTGCCTGACCCTGGAACACCCGTGACGAAGCACACAATCTTCTTCCTTTCCGCCTTCGCCTCATCGATGAGAGCGTCGATGGCGGCGGCTGTGCGCGAGAGATTGATTGCACCGGCATCCGAGCGTGAGATCTCGGCTACCGAGTGGCCAGCGTAGAGAGTCCGAGCGGCCTCAACGATCGTCGGCGTCGGCTCGTAGCCGGATTCGCGCCACGCTTCGGCGTTTATCGAGGCTGACTTGTACTCGAGCGCCGCCTCTATCACGTCGACCAAGCTCTCGCTGTTGGCGTAGAGAGGTGCGAAGACTGCGTCCTCGGAATACACCAGGCGCGGCTCCTCTCGCTGTGCCCTGGTCGCAACAACGATCGGAACAATCGGAGCTTCGCGCGACCCCGCGTGGAAGTTTTTAAGGTCAAGCGCGTAGTCGAGAGCCTGGGCAGCAGCGCTGGCCGTGTAGTTCGACTCGCCCACCTTGTACTCAAGAACGAAGATAACACCCTCGAGGAGGAGCACAGCGTCTGCGCGCTTCCCCATACGTGGGATGCTCAGCTCGAGGAAGACGTGGCCGGTCGTCCATTGCTTGAGGCTTGACTGCAAGTGTGCAATCTCGACCTCCCATGCGCCCCGCTGGAGGTGCTCAGTGGCATGTCCATGCGCCTTGACAAGTCGGCCCAAGACGGCCTCCGGGTCTACCGCGCAGAAGTCGCGGAACGAACAGTCAAAGTAGGCGCGGTTCATGGCGACTCAGTGTGCCGCAGCTCGAGGCCTCACCGTTCCGACTTCGAGAGTTTGGTTGCTGCGTACTCCACGGTTGGGCTGGTCCACAGTGGCTCTCCGAGCTCCTGCACCAACGGCCCTCACCCCCCCAACCGCACCCCCACCGCATTGCTCACGAAGTTCACCTGGATCGGGCCCAGGAAGTCGATCACGCAGAACGCGTGGTGCAGCTCGATCCCGATCAGGCTCGGACTGAGCCCGGGCGGCAGGGTCAGCGTCACCTGCGCGACGCCCTGGGCGTCGAAGAAGCCCGACATCTGCGACAGGACACCGCCGCCGAACGTGCTGAGCAGCAACTCGAAGTAGGCGTCGTAGTTCAGCGGCAGCAGCAGGCCGCTGACCGGATCGAGCGTCCCCGGTGCCGTGCCCGACGCGCTGCCGAGCAGGACGAACGGACCCGTCGCCGCACCCGGGCCCATGGTCAGCGTCAGGTCGATCGCGCCGCCCTGGGAGAGGCTGATCTCGCTCCCCGAGGCCATGAGCGGCGGCGCCAGACACACATCGGGAATGCCGTTCCCGTCGAAGTCGGTCGCGAGGCCCGCCGCGATCGCCACCGTGTCCGGCACGCCGTCGCCGTCGCAGTCCTGTGCACTCGGCGGCAGGATCACGCGCTCGGAGCCGATGTACACCACGCCGTCGGGCAGCGTCCCCGTCGTGCCGGGCGGACCCGTGCAATACCACGTGCTCCCGATGCCGCCGCGCACCGTCGACGCCGACTCGACGAGCCGCAGCGACTCGACTCCCGTCCCGCCCGCGCCCTGCGTGAGCAGGTTCGTGTCGTAGAAGCCGCAGTCGATCGCCTGCAGATCGCCGTCGCCGCCGCGCACCGACGATCCCACCGCGACCACCGTCGTGCCCAGCGCAACGATTCCGGTCGGCGAGTCGGGCGGGAATGCGATGTCGGTCTTCGAGTCCACCGGCTCGACGTTCGTGTCGATCAGCACGAGGAAGTCCACGCCCGTCAGCTCGATGGCCGGCGCGCCCTCGGCTCCACCGTTCAACCCGGTGAACTGCGCACCCGCGATGTCGCAGCTCGTGAACCACACCTGATCGAAGCCCGCCCCGACGACGCGCCTGCGCGGACCGTTCACGCCGACGTGCGCGTTCAGGTCGCCGTCGCACACCAAGTTCCCGATCCACACCACACCGCTCCCCGGCCCAGCGAGCGTCACGTGCGGCTGGCCACACGCGATCGGTGCCGGCCCGGGCGACAGGCACGGATTCAGCGTGAACGCGGGCACGCCGAGGATCTGCAGCGGCTTGTCGACGACGATCGGCTCGTACTCGCCGCCGAACACGACGAGCGTGTCACCGGGCTGGGCCGCGTCGATGGCGGCCTGCAGCGCGGAGGACGACGTGGGCTGAACGTCGGTGACGGACTGGGTGGGCGGAGCGAGAAACGTCGAGGGAACGGCGAGAGCGAGCGCGAGGCAAGCGAGCGCGACCATGGGGGGCGAGTTGTGAGGGGGCGACGAGCGTGCGCTGGTGAGGCGCGCGCGGCGAACGGTCGACCCTATCCGGGCGCCGCGGACCGACCGAAGCGCCCATCCACCCGCCGGGCACGCGCGTCCCGGTGGCGCACAGGAGCATCGGTCCCGGCGCTTCGACGCTGCGCGTTTCCCCTCGAAGCCAGCCGGTCGGGCGCCGACGGCCGACCCGGTCTCTGCGCCTTCGCTAGGCTGCGCTCCCGGTCCAACGCCGTCCTCGACGCCACGAACGCCCTCCCCCGACGCAGCCGCCCCCCCCCATGACCTCCACTCTTCGGCCCCGTCACGATGCCAACGCGGTCTCCGCTCGACGTGCCACCGCATCCGCCAGGCCGTTCGCCGCCGCCCGCGCCGTCCTGCGCGGACCTGCCGCACTGGCTCTCGCACTCGCCCTCACCGCCGCGCCGGCCGCCGCCCTGCAGCGCGACGCTCCGCCCGTCCCCGACCTCACGGCCGGCGGCACGCGCGACGAAGCGCACGACTGGAACCTCGGCCCGACCGGCGCGCGCGGGTGGATGTGGGGCTGGCGACTCGAGACGACGCACGCGCGGCAGGTCCTCGTGACCGACGTCGCAGCCAACTCGCCCGCGGACGGCGTGCTCGCGGTGGGCGACGTCATCCTGGGCGTGGGGACCAAGGCCTTCGACAGCGATCCGCGCCGCGCGCTGGGCGACGCGATCACCGCGGCGGAGGAGCGCTCGGGCACCCTGCGGCTCGTGCGCTGGCGCGACGGCGACACGGAGCGGGTGACGCTCGAACTCCCCGTCCTCGACGCCTACTCGCGCACCGCGCCCTTCGACTGCCCCAAGTCGGACGCGATCCTCGACCGCGCCTGCGAGCACATCGCCGCGAACATGAAGGGCGACATCGACGGGATGATGAACGCGCTCGCGCTGCTGGCGACCGGGCGCGAGGCGTACGAGCCGCTGGTGCGCGAGCTCGCCCACGAAGTCGCGAAGCCCGACCCGACGCTCACCCTCGAGGGCCGCACGTCGGGGCTTTTCGCCTGGCGCTGGGGCTACCGCGCGCTGTTCCTGTGCGAGTACTTCCTGGCGACCGGCGACGACGAGGTGATGCCCGCGATCGCCGACTACGCGCGCACGATGGCCCAGGGGCAGAGCGGCGTCGGCACCTGGGGACACGGCATGGCCTGGCCCGACCTGAACGATGGGCGCTTGAACGGGCGGCTGGGCGGCTACGGCGCGCTCAACCAGTCCGGGCTCGTGTGCCACCTGGCGCTCGTGCTGGCGAAGAAGTGCGGCGTCGAGGACCCCGACGTGGACGCCGCGATCCAGCGCGCCAACCGCTTCGCGTCGTTCTACGCGGGCAAGGGCGCGATCCCCTACGGCGACCACCGACCGGGCTGGGACTCCCACGACGACAACGGCAAGAACTCGCTCGCGGCGATCATCTTCGACCTGCAGGGGCTGCGGGAGGAGGCGCGCTTCTTCGCGAAGATGTCGGTCGCGTCCTACGCCGAGCGCGAACGCGGCCACACCGGCAACTACTTCAGCTACCTGTGGGGACCGCTGGGCGTCGCGCGCGTCGGCCCCGCGGCGGTCGCGGCGTTCCTGGGCGAGCAGCGTTGGTTCTACGACCTCAATCGCGCGCACGACGGCCGCTTCCCCTACCAGGGCGGCGCCGGGATGACGGGCGGCGAGCACCAGTACGGCAACTGGGACTGCACGGGTGCGTTCGTGCTGGCGAACACGCTGGCGCAGCAGCGGCTCTTCATCACCGGCAAGGGCGTCGATCCCGACCAGGCTCTCGTCGGCGCCGAGCTCGACGACGCGATCGAGGCCGGCCGCGGCTTCGACGCCTGGGACCTGGGCGCGGCGCACTACGAGACGAAGCGCGAGCGCGAGCTGATGGACCTGCTCACGAGCTGGTCGCCGGCCGTGCGCACGCGCGCGGCGTTGGCCCTCGCGAAGAAGGACGAAGTGCCGGTGCGCCGGCTCGTGCGGCGGCTCTCGAACGACGACCTGGCCACGGCCTACGGCGCCTGCCAGGCGTTGGGCGAGCTGGGTGCCGGCGCGGCCGAGGCCGTGCCCGCGTTGACCGAGCTGCTCGCGTCGGACGACGTGTGGCTGCGCATCCAGGCCTGCTTCGCGCTGGCCGACATCGGCGACGCGGCGCGCGAGGCCGTGCCCGAGATGCTGCGCCTCGCGCTGCGTGACGACCCGAACGACCCGCGCGGCTACACCCAACGCTTCCTGGCGTTCACGCTCTTCTACAAGGGCGGCGCGCTGAACATGCGCGGGCTGCTCGCGCGCGACCTGGACGGCGTGGACCGCGAGCTGCTGCTGCCGGCGATCGAGCGCCTACTCGCGAACGACGACGGCCGCGCCCGCGCGTGCCTCGAGAGCGTCTACCGCAACCTGCCGTTCGACGAGCTCGCGCCGATCCTGCCCGCGATCGTCGAATCCGTGCGCGAGCCCAGCCCGAGCGGCGTGATGTTCGCGAACGGCATCCGCCTGTCGGGGCTCGAGCTGCTCGGGAAGCACCGCGTGGCCGAGGGCATGGCCCTGTGCCTCGACTCGATGGACGTCGACGAGTGGGGCAAGCAGGACCGCATCAAGAAGGGGCTCGAGGTGCTGCGGACCTACGGCGGTGCGGCGCGGGAACTGATGCCGCGGCTGCGGGAGCTCGAGCAGACGCTGGTCGGACACCGCGAGGCCAAGGGCATGGCGGAACAGATCCAGCTGTGCCGCGACGCGATCGTCGAGATCGAGGCGGACGACGCCGCGGCGCCGGTGCGCACGGTGGCGGAGATCGTGGCCGAGTTCGTGGCGCCGTCCGTCGACGAGCCGACGCGCGCGGACACCGATGACACACCGAGGCTCAAGGTCTTCATCCTCGCCGGCCAGTCGAACATGGTCGGCGCTGGCCAGGTCACGGCGCGCGAGGACCGCAACGGCGGCCAGGGCTCGCTCGAGCACCTGGTCCGCGATCCCGCCACGCGCGAGCGCTTCGCCCACCTGGTCGACGATGACGGCGCGTGGGTCCGTCGCGACGACGTGTGGATCAGCTTCTTCGAGCGCGAAGGCCCGCTGACGGTCGGCTACGGAAGCCGCGCGGACACGATCGGCCCAGAGCTCGGCTTCGGGCACGTGGTCGGCGACGCCTTCGACACGCCGGTGCTGCTGATCAAGGTGGCCTGGGGCGGCAAGAGCCTCGCCGTGGACTTCCGCCCGCCGAGCGCGGGTGGCGACGTGGGCCCCTTCTACACCCAGCTGATCGAGCAGGTGCGCGCGGTCCTCGGCTCTCTCGACGAGCGCTTCCCCGCCCTCGAGTACGACGCCGTCGAGCTGGTCGGCTTCGGCTGGCACCAGGGCTGGAACGACCGCATCGACCAGGAGTTCAACGACGCGTACGAGGAGAACATGGCCTGCTTCATCCGCGACGTGCGCCGCGAGCTCGATGCGCCCGACCTGCCCTTCGTGATCGCGGAGACCGGCATGAACGGCCCCGACGAGACGCACCCGCGCGCGCTCTCACTGATGGCGGCCCAGCGCGCCGTGGCCGAGCGTGAGGAGTTCCGCGGCACGGTGGCGTTCGTAGCGACGCAAGACTTCTGGCGCCGCGCCGAGGAGTCCCCGTCCGGCCAGGGCTACCACTGGAACAGCAACGCCGAGACCTACTACCTGATCGGTGATGCGCTGGGTCGTGCGCTGCTGACGCTGCTCGGGGGCGTGCAGGGGGAGGCGCCCGCCGCGCCGCTGGACCGGTGAGCGCGGCCGCGCCTCGAGCTGACCCAAGGGGGCATGCACCACACGAACGCTCGGGCGCGAACGCATCACGAATCTGCGGTCGGATCTGCGGCGACGAAGTCGCGGCGGCCGGGAACACACGGAGTCAACGGGGCTGCTCCACGAACACGTCCATCGGCTGGCTGGACCGAGGCGACGCGCTCGAAGGAACCGTGCGGACCAAGTGGTGTGGTTCGCTCTGTCGAGGCATCTCGGCATTCCGTACGGGATGCGATGCGTGGCACAGGCGACTCGCCCCCTCTTCGACGAGTACCGGGCTCACGAGTCATGGAGGAGGCCTGACGCAGCAGCGCGCCCTTACGGGACGATGCCGGCACGAAGGAGGTCCGTGCCCCGAGAGAGTGGATCACACCCCTACGAATCGCCCGCCGCCGCTTCGTACTCGGCGAGCCGCGCGCGCATCTCTCCGGCGTAGGGAGTGTTCGGCATGAGCTCGATGACCCGCCGCTGCGTCTCGACGGCGGCGGCACTGTCGCCACTTCCGTGCTGCGCCATCCCGAGCGTGTCCAGGTAGATCCACAGCCGCTCGGAACCCGCCTCCTCGGCCAGCTCGCAGGCGCGTTCCGCAAGGCCGCGGGCGCGCTGCGGATCGCGCAACTCTTCAGCTGCGTGCGTGAGCAGCGACCACGCCACACTCGCCAGCGTCTCGGGGTCGTCGCTCTGCTCGGCGTACGCCACGTCGATGTCCACCAACTCGCGCTCGAGCTCGAGCGCCTCCTCCATGCGACCCAGAGCCATGTAGGCCTGCATCAGCCCCGACAGCGCGACGCCCGTCCAGGGGTGGGTCGGACCGAGCACGCGCCGTTTGATGGGCAGACTGATCTCGAACAACGCCGCCGCGTCCTCGTAGCGGCCCATGTCGTTGTAGAGCTTGCCCAGGTTGGTGGTGGTGCCGAGCGTGCTGCGGTGTTCCTCGCCCAGGTCGCGGCGTTCGATCTCGAGCACCCGCAGCAGCAGCGGCTCGGCCTCGTCGAGGCGCCCCTGCGTCCGAAGAACGATCGCGAGGCTCGAGACCGCGGTCAACGTGTCGGGATGGTCTTCACCGAACACGCGCTCGGCGAGCTCGAGAGTCTCGAGGAAGAGCGACTCGGCCTCGTCGAGCCGACCCTGCCCCTGTCTCAGGAGCGCCAGATTGCCCAGGCTTCGGATCGTCGACGGGTGCTCCTCGCCGTGGATGGCACGGTCGGCCTCGAGCAACCGGATCCGAATCGGCTCGGCCTCGTCGTAGCGCTCCTGGAACACGTAGATGTTCGCGAGGTTGCTGGAAGTCGCCAGCGTGTTCGGGTGCTCCTCGCCGCGGTCCCGTACCTCGATCGCGAGGATCTGCTCGAAGAGCTCCTCGGCCTCGTCGAAGCGCCCCATGCGCATGAACACGGTCGCCAGCACGCTCTGGCACCCGAGCGTACGCGAGTCGTCCTCACCCAGTTGCTGCTCGAGGACGTCGTACGCGTCGCGCGCGAGCACCTCGGCCTCGGGATAGCGACCCTGCAGTTCCAGGAGTCGGGCGAGGTAGCTCGCGCTGACCTGGGTGTCGATGTGGTCGGGTCCCAGCGCGCGTTCCTGGGCGTCGATCGCCCGGCGCAGGAGCGGCTCGGCCTCGGCGTAGCGACCCTGTTCGAGGAGGACCAGCGCCACGTTGTTCAGGACGTCGAGCGTTCTCGGATGCTCGGCGCCGAGCGCAGCCTCGTAGGCCTCGAGCGCGGCCAGTCCGTGCTCCTCGGACTTCGGGTACGCGCCGATCGCGCGGTAGACGTAGCTCGTCAGTCCGTTCAGCTCGGCGGCGACCAGTTCGTCCTCCACCTCGCCCTCGGCGAGCCGCGCGGCCGTCGTGTCGAGGATGCCCTCGAGCAGGGTCGTGTCGGCGCGCTTGGCCTGCGCCGGCGTCACGCTCTGGAGCATCGCGGTGATGAGGCCCTTGATCTCGACCGCCCGTTCGAGCTCGCGCCGCGCCACCGCGGTCTGTTCGACGGCGACCTGCGTCTGTTCGATGGCGACCTGTTCGCTCGCGCGCGCGACGCGTTCCGCCTCTTCGGCCGCGAGCTTGGCGACGCGCTCGTTCTCCGCGGACTCCACGGCCTCGAGCCTGGCGAGCCGTTCGCGCTCCGCGGAGTCCTCGGCGGCTTTCCAGAACCACAACGAAGCGAAGAGACCGGCTGCGATCACGACGGCGAGGCCCGCGGCGAGCGTCAGCGTGCGTTTGAGCGCCGCCGCGCGCACTTCGGCCTCGGCCGCCTCGACGCGCGCGTCGTGAACACGGGCCTCGACCGCGGCGAGGTGGTCGTGAACGGCCTGCGCGACCACGGCGGCCGAGGCGGGGCGAGCGGCGGACTCCGCCTGCAGGCAGCGCCGCGCGAGCTCGACCATCTCGGGATCGGCGCCACACGCGGCCAAGCGGTCGTGCGCGTCGTCGAGCTCACCCTGCATCGCCTGCGTGATCACCTCGGTCACGTCGCCCACGTACGGCGGCGCGCCGGTCAGGATCTCGCACAGGATGGCGCCGAGCGAGAACACGTCGCTGCGCTCGTCCATCGCCGTCACGTCGCCGCGCGCCTGTTCGGGCGGCATGTACGCGGGCGTGCCCATGACGGAGCCCATGACCGACTTGGTGCCGGAGTCGCCCGTGCGCACGGTGGCGATGATCTCGCTGTCGGTCGCCGAGCCGGTGGGCGTGCCGACCGACGAGGTCGGTGCGGTCGCTGCATCCGCGCCAGCGCCGCTGTCCTGCGTGCCCTCCGCGTCGAGGACCTTGCCCATCCCCCAGTCGACGACCTGCACCTCGCCGAACGAGCCGACCATGATGTTGGCCGGTTTGAGGTCGCGGTGGACGACGCCGCGCGAGTGCGCGTAGGCGAGCGTCTGGCAGACGTCCTCGAACAGGCGCAGGAAGCTGCCGCGGTCGGTCGCGGTCGCCGCGCGCTCTTCCAGCAGCTTGGCCAGCGTCTGCCCCTTGATCAGCTTCATGCTGAAGAAGGGTCGGCCGTCGATCGTCCCGAGGTCGTAGACGGGCACGATGCCGGGGTGTTGCAGCTGCCCGCCGATCTGCGCCTCTTCGACGAAGCGGTGCAGGATGCGCGGCTCGTTCCTGAACTCCTCGCGCAGGAACTTCATCGCCACGTCGCGACCCAGGTCCTGGTCGTGGCCCTTGTTCACCGTGCCCACGCCGCCGCGGCCGATCTCGCCCTGGACCAGGTACTTGCCGGCTTCGGGGTGGGGTTGGGCTGAGGCTGTTGCGTCGGTGGGCGTGTCGCCGTCCGCGGCCATGTTCCGCGCTGTGGCGGTGTCCGACGCGGAGCCGTCTGTCAGCGGAACCGGCGTGTCACCCGTCCGCTCGTCGCGCAGCAGGACCCGGAACTTGGCGCCGGAGATGGCTCCGATGCGCCCGATCAGGCTGGGTGCGGCGTCGCCCGCGTTGGAGTCGGGGGTGTTGGTGTCGTGGCGGGTGGAGTCGGCGGTGTTGGACTCGTCGGCAGGCGGGGGGCGTTCGTCCATGGCCGGACCATCCTCGGGGACCCGTCGCCCGAGGTCCACAGTTGTCGGCCGAGCGAGCCGCCAAGCGCCTCCACACCCATCACCGCGCCAGTCCAGGGCCGCACGCACCGCTCTTGCCCGTCCCCTTCACCACGCGCGCGGTCGCAGGGGATTCTGGTGACGAGCTCGGCGATCCTCGTGTGCCGCTGCTTCAGCTTGGTGA
Organism: Rohdeia mirabilis; assembly: GCA_007750655.1. Classification (GTDB taxonomy): domain Bacteria; phylum Planctomycetota; class UBA1135; order UBA1135; genus Rohdeia; species Rohdeia mirabilis. The sequence continues at coordinate 309,161 of CP036290.1, read as the reverse complement.
CATGGCCGTGCAGCAGTTCGCGCGTCGTGTGCGGATGGCGGTCCGGGGAGAGCGCGGCGCTGCGTGCGCCGAGTTGACCGGCGGCGATCGGTTCACGGACGAGCGCGAGCACCGACCCGGTTGGAACGTGCCGCACGTACGCGGTGGATACCGCGACTCGCGTCTCGCACCTTGCGGTCCCGCGATCCGGTGGCGATGCGGGCGCACGGCGATCGCTGTCTCTCGGACCAGATCGTCGGCCGCGTTCGGTTCTCGGATGAACGCCCGAGCGAGGCTGGAGAGCCAGGTCAGGTCGGCGGCGTCGAGGTGGAGGTCCTTCATGTCGTCCACCCGTGGGGTTCCCGGGGGGTGGTGAGACGCGAGTGAGAATCTCGAGATTGTGGCGAAGGTCTGGTGTCCGCACCCGCCTGGCAGATCACCCGAGCTGCCTCGACGGGATGAACGAGCCCTGCAGCGTCTCCGGCATCGGCGCGATCGCTGCCACGACGTAGCCCGTGTCCTCGAGGCTACCGAGCCCAGGACTCACTGATGGCGACCTGAGATCGGCGGGCGCCACATCGACTCTCAGGGTCCGGCGGTTCGCCGCGGCTAGGCAGCTCGAAGAAGAGCACTGGTCGGTCGCATGAGTCCACCCCGGCAACGAGCCCGCACGGCCGTGACGACGAGACTGGATCGAAGCGGGTCGATTGACAACGTCAACCGTCGGATTCGCGCACCTCGACTCCGCTGTCGGGCCAGTGCGTGAGCAACAAGTCGATGGCTTCGCCGGTGCGCGGCCCCCACTGCATCGTGAGGGCCCACGTCCGACCGTTGCTGCGAACGAGTCCGTCCTCTCCGCTGTGCCAGCGACCGGGCTCCCAGGAGGGTCCACCGTTCCTCGCGTCAGTTTCCATGCGCAGGGCGAACTCCTCGGCGCTCACGGCCCCTTCCGTCTCGCGCCAGAGCTTCCCACCCCTCCACGAGACGACCTCGGAGATCTCTTCGGGCGTGGCGCCCTTCGAGCAGAGCGCTTTGACGACGAGGTGGATGGCTCGACGCTTGAACTGACGCTCGAAGAGCGTCCTTTCGATGGTCACGTCGTAGCGGGTGGAATCGCGGCCGGACTCGCGGGATCGACGCTCGCGGCGTTCCTTCTCACGAACCTGGACGACGTACTCGTCGGCCTCGGGGAGCGGAATGACCTGCTGGACGTCGACGAGGACCCGGCCAGCGTCCGAGTACGGCTTGAGGCGGACGCACCGCACGTCCAGGTCGCGCTCGTTGAGCCAGAGCACCGACGTCGTGAGCTCCTTCGAGAAATCGGCCGAGACGAGGACGATGCGAACGTCCTGTCCGAAGCGCTCCTCGTCCGGCTCGCTCCAGCCGAGGAAATCGAGGATGGCTCGCTCTGCGCGCGGCTCCTTCCCATTGGCCGCGAGCCATCGGTCGTGGGCGTCCACCGCTTGCTCGAAGGTCATTCGAGAGACCATCGCCGCATACCGCAGAGCCTGCAACTCCATGTGGCCGCCGTCCTCGGTGCGCTTCAGCTCGATGACGACGAGGCGGGCGTCCCTGTCGAGCGCGAGGAGGTCGATGCGTCGCCGGCTGTCGTCCCACCGCCCGAACTCCTCGGCGAGGACCATGACGTTGGGGTCGACGACATGGATTTCGTTGCGCAGGAGCCGTTGTAGGTCTTGACGCTCGTTGACCCCCTCGATTCGGAACGAGGTCGCCCGCAGCTCCTCGATGCCGTCCTCCTTCAACTCGTAGATGGCCATGGTGAGGAAGGTACTCCACCGATGCTCCAGCAAGAGCTGCATCACATGCTCGAGACTCGGTCAGTACCGAATCGCAGGCGCTGAACTTGCATCGCCCTCGACACAGCGCCCGCCCCTCGGCGCCGCCAAGCCCCCACCCCACTTCAAGGCACGTAGTACGTCGGCGCCCCCGGCCCCACCGGCAGCCCGAACCCGAACACCCACACGTAGAACAGCGCCACCCATCCGACCAGGAAAGCGACCGAGTACGGGAGCATCATCGAGATCAGCGTGCCGATCCCCAGCTTGCGGTCGTAGCGCATGGCGAAGGCGAGGATCAGGCCGAAGTAGCTCATCATCGGCGTGATCGTGTTGGTCGTCGAGTCGCCGATGCGGTACGCGGCTTGGATGACCTGAGGGCTGTAGCCGACGCTCATCAGCATCGGCACGAAGACCGGCGCGGTGACCGCCCACTGGGCCGACGCGCTGCCGAGCATCAGGTTGACGCAGCAGCACATCAGGATGAACGGCACGAAGACCAGGGGCCCGGTCAGGTTCCACTGCTGGAGCAGGTCGGCCCCCACGACGGCCGTGATCGTGCCCAGGTTGGTCCAGTTGAAGAACGCGACGAACTGGGCGGCGAAGAACACCAGCACCAGGTAGAGCCCCATCGAGCTCATCGCCTTCGCCATGCCGTCGATCACGTCGCGGTCGTTTCTCAGCGAGCCGGTGACGCGTCCGTACACGATGCCGGGGACGATGAAGAACACGAAGATCAGCGCGACGACGCTCTTGAGCATCGGCCGCAGGTCCTGGACCAGCGTCTCGTTGTCGGCGGGGTCGCGGAACCAGCCGTTCTCGGGCAACGCCAGTGCCAACAGGCCCGCGACCATCACTCCGATCGTCGCCAGCGCGAGCATCAGGCCGCGCTTCTCCACGGGCGACAGCGCGCCCATGTCGCGCGTCGTCTCCTCGATGCCCTCCTCGCCGCGGCTCGGGTCGTAGGGACCGAGCTTGGGCTCGACGATCTTCGTCGTGACCAGCGTCCCCACGGCCGTGATCAGGAACGTGCTGACCACCATGAAGTAGTAGTTGGCGGTGGGCAGCACCTCGTTCACCCCGCCCGGCGCGTACGAGGGATCGATCAGCCGGGCCGCCTCGGTCGTGATGCCCGCGAGCAACGGGTCGACCGTGCCGATCAGGACGTTGGCCGAGTAGCCGCCGGACACGCCCGCGAAGGCGGCGGCCAAGCCCACGAGCGGATTGCGGCCCACCGCGTGGAAGACGACGGCGGCCAGCGGGATCAGAACCACGTAGCCCATCTCCGAGGCGGTGTTCGAGACCACCGCCGCGAAGACGACCACCGAGGTGAGCAGGCTCTTGGGCGCGCCGAGCACCATGGCGCGGATGCCGGCCCCGAGCAGGCCCGAGCGCTCGGCCACGCCCACGCCGAGCAGTGCGACCAGCACGGTGCCCAGAGGCGCGAACGAGGTGAAGTTGGTCACCAGCCCCATCGAGATGCGCCGCAGCCCCTCGGCGTTGAGCAGGCTCACGGCGCGGATGATCCCGTCCTCCGCGCGTCCCTCGGCGTTCTTCGGCCGCGGGTCGGCGACCTGCCACTCGAAGTACCCGGCGATGCCCGACAGGAGCAGGATGCCGACGCAGATCAGCGCGAACAGCGTGACCGGATGGGGCAGCAGGTTGCCCAGCCACTCGACGACGTCGAGGAGCCGGGTGATCGCGGTGCGGCGGGGGTTGCGGCTGTTCGGGATCGGCGGGGGGGAGGGCATTGGGCGGGGAGTCTAGCGACTCTGTGGCTGCGCTCGACGGGCGGGGCCGTCGCGAACGGCGCCGGGGCCTCGGCCTACCGCGGTTCGGCCCTCGGCGCCTCGTTGCCCACAGTCCCCTCCACCTCGCGCGCCGTCAGCAGCAGCCGCAGGTCGAACTCGAACTGGTGGTACTCGGGCTCCATGGACGTGCACAGCCGATAGAACGCCTTGTTGTGTTCGCGCTCGCGCAGGTGAGCCAACTCGTGCACGACGATCATGCGCAGAAACTCGGGCGCCACGTCCTTGAACAGCCCGGCGACGCGGATCTCGCTGAGTGCGCGCAGCTTCGCCCCGTGCGCCCGCGAGCGAAAGGTGTGCAGCCCGAGCGCGTGCTCGACGACGAGGAGGCGGTCGTCGTAGAGCACCTTCGACACGGGCTTGGCCGTTTTCATGTGCCGCTGCTTCAACTCGGTGACATAGCCGTGCAGGAGTTTGTGCGTCGTGTACGGATGGCGGTCCGGATAGCGCGCGGCAATGCGTGCGCCGAGTTGGCCGGAGGCGAGCAGTTCGCGGACGGGTGCGAGCGTGGTCTCGGGGTAGCCGGTGAGAAGAGGGAGGTTGGGCGGGGTGGGCACGGGGGGATGGTAGCGGAGCCACCTTGCGAAGACTGGCGCTCCACACTGCTCGCGGCGCCTGGTGCCCCGCTATCGATGTGACTGCAGCGGTTGACGAAGAGCGAGCCCACTTCTCGGATCTCGAATCGGGCGGCCTCTGGGGAGTGAGCGCGCGTCAGCCCCGAGCTGGACTTGCACCTCGAGTTCATGTCGAGGGGGTTCGACATCGGTGTGCCAAGTACAAACCTCGAGGCCGAGCCGATGGATCAGTGGGCCCTTCACCGTCAGTGACGCGAGGAGGTGGTCGCGCCCAGGATCGACCCACCACCTCAGGGCTGCACGTCCAGCTCCGCTCCAGGACGTCGCATTCGAGCCACTGGAAGCCGACGAGGAATGAACGACGAAGGCATGGTGGCTACTCTGGCCGTGTGAGGCGCTCGTGCCTCTCAGCAACCAGGGGAGTACCTTGCCCGACTTCGACCTCACGACCGACGACGGTCTCGCACAGGCCTGCAACGAGATTCTCGCCCAGCCCGGCGCCTTCGCTGAGGAACTGACCTGGTTCCCGGCCCTCGTCGAACTGATCGAGTTCGCGGCACAGGCCGACGAGGCGGAACGCGCCAGCATCGATCTCCATCAACGAATCTGGCGATCCAACCCCATCCCGGTGAGTTGGCATGCTCCCGAGATCGACGAAGAGGCCATCGCCAATGAAGAGTTCCGTCGGTGGTTCGCGAAGTGGTCCTTGACCACGTCTCCCGGCCCGATCAAGGCGCGGCGACGCTTCTTCGAGGACTACCTGGACGCGAGCACGGAGTTATTGGCTTCGCTTCTCGACGCGCGCCCCTATGCCTGGCTCCGTCGCGGTGCTTCGATCTTCCACCCGGAGGCCCTGACGTCCGAGCTCCACCCGACGGGACTCGGTCAGCTCCAGGAGCTTCTCGGGCTCCAGAGCATCCAGAAGCCTCTCGTTCGGAGCATTGCGGTCGCGAAGCGGTTCGAGACCGTGCTCGGTCCCTGCGGCAGTAGCGCCGAGGACCGGGCAATGCGGCTCGCGCTCTCGAGCATGCTCCTGAGACTGCACGACGGAGGAGTTGACTCCCTCTCGCGGGGCGTCGAGACAGGGACGAGCCGCCGGCTTCACCCGCTGCCGCCCGAACGGCGCAGGAAGGGAATCGTCGCAATCAAGGGCAAGCTCGAGACCCTCATCGCAACCACGGACTTCGTGAGCCACGGCGTAACTCGAGATGAGCTGCTCGACTTTCTGCGTGAACGCGCGCCCACCCACAAGGACAGCACTCTCGGAACCTGGATCAACTCGATGCGGGCCGACTTCGGTGTCATCGACCGAACGGGTGATCTGTACACCCTTACGGAACGTGGGGAGTCGCTGCTCGACTCCTGCGATCCGATCGAGCTTGCCGACCTTCTCCTCACGCACTCGCTGGGGTTTGACGAGGCCTTGCGTCGGCTCCGCGACCATGGGCCTGAGAAGTCGAAATCGCTCTCAGCTGGGATTCAAAGGCTGAATCCCGGCTGGACCACGGATCGGGAGCCGGCGACGATTCTCCTGTGGCTGCGCTCGTTCGGCGTGCTGGAAGCTACGGGTTCGGGTGAGACACGGCTTACCGAGCGAGGCGAGGAGTGGGCCAAACTCATCACCTGGCAACCGGAACCCTTCGTCCCGAAGGACGTGGACGAGGAGGAGATCGAAGACGAGCCCACGGTCGCCGCGGACACGACCCTCGTCATTCCCAAGCTCACCTCGATCACCACCCGCCTCGCCGCCCACGGCACCTTCCCCCCGCCCCTCGTCGCCCAACTCCACGCCGGCCTGTGGGCCAACGCGCGGCGCCACTTCGCCGTGCTCTCCGGCCTCTCGGGCTCCGGCAAGACGCTGCTCGCATGTGGCTACGCCAGGTCACTCTTCGAAGACGGCGACCCCCGCGCCAACACGCACCTTCGCGTGGTAGCCGTCCAACCCGGCTGGTACGACCCGACCGCCCTGCTCGGCTACGTGAACCCGCTGCGCGGCGACGCCTACGTACGCACGGAGTTCCTCGAGTTCCTGATGCGCGTGGTCGAGCATCCGAGCGAACCGTTCGTCTGCGTGCTCGACGAGATGAATCTCTCGCACCCCGAGCAGTACATGGCGCCGCTCCTGTCGGCGATGGAGACCGGCAACTGGATCCACCTGCACAGCGAAGGCGAGGTCTTCGACGGCGTGCCCCCGCGCATCCCCTACCCGAAGAACCTCGTCCTCATCGGCACGGTGAACATGGACGAGACCACGCACGGGCTCTCGGACAAGGTGCTCGACCGGGCGTTCACGCTCGAGTTCTGGGACATCGACCTGGACGCCTACCCGCGTTGGAACGGGCGCGAGCTGACCAGCGACAGCGCGAAGTCGGCGCGCGCCCTGCTCGGCGACCTGATGCAGGCGCTCGCTCCGGCGCGCATGCACTTCGGCTGGCGCGTGGTGGACGAGGTGCTCGACTTCCTCGTGCGGAACCAGGTCGATGGCGGCCAGCTCGGGCTGCAGGACGCGCTCGACGCCGTCGTCTACGCGAAGGTGCTGCCCAAGCTGCGCGGCGAGGACGCACCGCGCTTCCGCGAGGCTCTCGTGCAGGCCGGCAAGGTCCTCGCCGAGCACGGCCTGACTCGCTCGCGGGCGAAGCTGGCCGAGCTCTCCGAAGACCTCGACCACCGCGGCAGCGCGCGCTTCTGGCGTTGAGCGCCGTGTCCGGTTCCACGGGACAAGCGCGTCCCACCAGCGCGCACTCGGCGACCACGGGCGCGGTCCCCGCTGCTGCATCCCGCACGCCCGCGGCGCCCGTCCTCGAGATCACGCCCCTGCGTGCGCTCGAGGGTCTGGAGCCGTTCGTCGCCCAACCCGCTCCCGCCGCCGCCCTCGGCTTCCGCGAGAACGTCCCCTTCGCCATCGCCGACCCCAGCGGCGCGATCGACACCCTGGTCGTCGACGACGAGCCCATCCCCCGCGACCCCGCCACCGGCCGCTTCACCTGGACGCCGGGCTTCTACGCCGGCGAGGTGGCGGTCGAGGCGCGCGCCGGTGAGCGGACGGTGGCTCGCTTTCGCTTCGACGTCTCGCCGGACCCCCGCAAGTCGGGCGTGGAGGCCTTCGAGGCGATGCTCGACGAGATCTGGGCGGAGGATCCCGAGCTGGTCCTCGGCTCGGAACCCAGCACCCGCCGCATCGGTCGCCTCGGCACCTCGCAGAACCCGCTGCTGGAGTTCGAGCGCCTGCGCCGTCACGGGCCGGCGTTCTGCGCGGCGATCGCCGAGGTCGTGCGGCGCCCCAGGCGGCGGCTCGTGGTCGAGCGCGAGTCCCTCCCGGCCCATCGCGTTCGCAGGGTGGACCAAGCCACGGCGCGAGCGGCCTTGCGCAGCGCGGCGGTCCTGGCGGTGGTGCACGCGACGGGTGGCGGCCCTGGTGGAACGGGCGCGGCGTTGGACGAGCTGGACTCCGGCACGGGAGCCTCGGGAGCGGACCCCCGCTTCGACGTCCCGCGCACGGAGGAGAGCCTCGACAGCGCCGCCAACCGCGCACTCGCCGCCCTGACGCAGGCGGTGCGGACGCGCTGCCGCACCCTCGCGGTGCGCCTCGAGCGCCTCTCCACGAACCCGCGCGCCGAGAGTGAGACGAGGACCTCGCTCGCCACTCGCTGGCCGGAGCGTCGTCGAGTGCTCGAAGCCCTCGAGCGCGACCTCACACGACTGCTGCGCCGCCCACCGTTCACGAGCGTGCGCCGGCCAGAGATCACCGCCGCGGGCCTGATCGCCGTCGACGCCGACCCCGCCTACGCCCGGGCCTGGTCGAGCGGTTGGAGGTCGATCCGCCGCGGGATCGCCGGTCCGCGCAACGACGAGCGCCACTGGATCAGCCCGACCTGGGAGATCTACGAGAGGTGGTGCTTCGTGCGGATGGCGAGGGAGCTGCGGGAGTCGCGGCCGGAGCTCGTGTGGTCACGCGTGAAGCGGGCGGGGCACGTGGCGCGGCCGGACGCGGGGTGGTGTGGCGTCGAAGGAGAGCGGGGGGTCGAGATCCTGTTCCAGCCCAAGTTCCCCAGTCGGCCCGAGGGTCGCAAGCGCGGGCCGTACTCGATCAGCAAGACGCGGATCCCGGACATCGTCGTGATCGAGCACGGCGCGGACGGGAGCGTGTCGTTCGAGGTGTTCGACGCGAAGTACCGCACGGGCCGGGCCAACATCATGGATGCGATGACGTCGGCGCACGTGTATCGGGATTCGTTGCGGTGGCGCGGCAGTCCGCCTCGGTCGGCCCATCTGATGGTCCCGATCGCATCGAAGGCCGAAGCCCTCACCACACGCGACTACATGGATAGCCACCGTTGTGGCGTACTTGTACGTGCGCCAGGAGCATTGGACTGACGCAACGTGCAATGCACCGCGTTCCGAACCAGGTTCGGGGCGCCTACGCCTTGGCGCTCCGCCCTTCACTTTCCGAAAAGTGACCCTTTCCCCGTACAACTGGGGCCGTTTCACAGCACCGGAGCACTGGGTCCGTGGACGCGACATCAAGAGCCTCTCGCCAGGCGCTTGTGTCGCGCTCACCGCATCGGTCATTCGGCCATGTGTGGAACCAGCAATTGATTGCTCGTAACTGCAACGGTCGAATCCCAAACGCATCAATGGCTTCCGGATTGCCTACACTGTCGAGGCCTAGCTTCACCGTCACCCACGCCGCCCCAGATGCTCCTCGACGTCCACACCTTCCAGAACCGCGTCCACTACGACCTGGACGGGCTTGTAAGCGACCTGCAGGACGAGACACGGCGTACGACCGCGTCCGAGGCAGCGGCCTGGCGAAACTCTCTGCCGGCCTTCTCACGCGTACTGGAACAGCCGGCGCTTCAGCCGTTTCACGTCCAAATCGGCAGCCTCGGTGGTGTCGAAGTCGAGTACAGACTTCCCGCTTCCGCCTCCTGGGCAGACCTGGTGCTACTGGGTCGCCACGAGGACAAACCGTCGGCCGTCGTCGTGGAACTGAAGGACTGGCACACCGACGGGGACGAGCCAGGCCCAAGAGAAGGCCTGATCCGACACAACAACCGGGACGCCCTGCACCCATCGGACCAAGTCCGTGGCTACGTCGAGTACTGCCGCCGCTTCCACAGTGCCGTTCAATCAGAGGACGCCCAGGTACACGGCTGCGTGTTCTTCACGTATGCCTCGAGCGCAGACCCCTACCGAGAAGCTCCTCACCATGCGTTGGCGGAGTCTTACCCGCTGTTCACACGCAGCGAGCAGGACGTCACGACCGAGTTCCCCGGCTACCTAACATCGAGGCTGTCCGAGCCGGACGGCGAGTTCGCCGAACGCTTCTCGAAGGGCGCTTACCGCCAGGACCGTGGCTTCGTCCGTCAGATCTCGGCCGCGATCTCGAATCCAGAAACGTCTCCGTTCGTCTTGCTGGACGAGCAGCGCACTGGATTCCAGAAGTGCATGAAGCAGGTCGAGCGCATCCTCAAGCCGGCGAAGGTGAGTGCAAAGCCGAAGCGGAGCCAGAAGAGCGTCGTCATTATCGAAGGGCCTCCCGGCTCGGGAAAGTCCGTCATCGCGGCCCACCTGTGGGCCAGCCTCGCGGCGAACGACAGGGTCGATGGTGACATTGTCATGACCACGACGTCCGGCTCGCAGAAGTCGAACTGGGCTTCGATGTTCGCTACAGCTTCCAAGCAGGGGGCCGCTCGTGGCGTGGTCAAGACGGCCAACCAGTACAACCCGGGACTCTCGCCGATCTGGGTGAAGAATGAGCGAGAGAAGGGGAGGCCCACTCTCGTATCCGAGTGGCGAGAGAATCTCGCCGAGTACGCACGTCAAGTCGATCGCTTGCGCTGCCCCGACGACGCCTACGCTGTCTCTATCGTCGACGAAGCCCACGGGCTCATCGACCCTGTTGCTCCCGGCCGTGAAGGCGTGCCGCCATCCGGCTGGTGCATGCACGCTGGACCGCAGGCCTGGCACATCATCCGAAGCTCACGGGTCTCGATCTTCTTGATGGACGGGGACCAGAGCTACCGGGACAACGAGACGACCTCCCGCAGCTCCATCGTGGAATTCGCGAAGGAGTTCGGCGTCGACAACGTCGAGATCGTCGACCTTGCCGGCGCCCAGTTCCGCTGCGGCGGTTCAGCGGAGTACATGGACTGGCTCGACGAACTCCTCGATCTAAGAGCAGCCGGCACGCATCAAGGTGCGTGGCGCAAGGGGCACGGGGGCCCGTTCGAGTTCGAGATCGCCGAATCTCCCATCGAGCTCGAGTCTCAATTGAGGTCGAAGCTGAACGAGGGTCACTCCGTTCGCCTGCTGGCATCCTACGCCCGACCGTGGAAGACGAAGAAGAGCTACCAGCCGCACGACCTGCCCGCCGCTGACCAGGACTTCGCCATCGAGTGTGGCGTCCCCGGTGGCCTGGAGACCTGGTCACGGGTTTGGAACTACGCCCCCGAGCAGGACTACACGCTCTTCGTCCAGGCGCCGGAGGGGTGTGCCATGGGCGCCGACCAGCTGGCCGAGGTCGGCTGCCCCTATGTGGTCCGAGGCTTCGACTTCGACACGATCGGCCTGCTGTGGCTCAAGGACCTCGTCCGACGCGGCGACCGTTGGGTGGCCAACCTCGATCACATCCACGAATCGGCCTGGAAGAAGACCCGTTCGCAGGCGCGCAAGGAAGGCGGAAGTGGTCCGCACGCGGACGAGTTGCTCGAGCGGTTGAAGCGCGGGTATCGGATCCTCCTGAGTCGTGGGATCCGCGGGGCACAAATTTGGTTTGAGGACGACGAGACGAGGGAGTTCGTCGAGGCGAAGCTGGGCCTATAGGCGTTCAGGATCTCTGGCCGGATTGGGCATTTCGCGATGCGTTAGCTCCGCCGAGAGCTCCACGTTCACGGCTCCATTGGGCCATCCGCTTCCCGTACTCGCTCATTCTAGCGGTGCCCGCGCGAACAGCTGCCATGCCACGAGAATCGCCTGCTCCACATCCGACCGTTCTACACCTGAAGCAGCCTCCGACTTGCTCCAACGCATCGACGATCCGGAGGTCGGCGGCGTCAAGTACATTGCGCCGTGGGCGTGCACTGAGAAGCGGCGGTGCGAGTCGGTAGTTCGGGAGACGGGTCCAAGCGCCTGATCCAGCGCGGCTGAAGTGTCAACTGGTCGAGGGGCTGGCCTCACCGGCCAGGCATCAACCAGCAACGGATCGCTTGACACGATATGGACTGCAACAAATGCGCAGAGCCCTTTCTGGCTTAGACTATAATCGAGTCAAGATGAATGATTCGGCAAGCTGGCCCCTCACATCTCCACCTACTCATACACCAGGATGTCCGTGCCCTGCATCCACGCGACCGCCGCCTTCACCTTGTCCTCGGCGATCGTCACGTGCCCATGTGGTGGGCTGGCTTTCGAGATGGCTCGGAACTCCCCATTCTCCTGCGCGTAGACGACGTACATGTGCCAGCCTGCCGAGGATGCCAGGGAGATGATGACGAAACGACCTTCATCGAGCTCGACACTGATTCGGGAGAACAGGTCGGCGAGTGGAAACGCAGCCCCTCGCGGATGCTCGAAGAAGAGGTTGCGGAACCGAAGCCCGAACAGCACTCGATTGTTGAAGTTGCCAAAGCTCCCGTCGCTCGTGCTCCCCCAGGCGTTCTGCTCGTCGTAGTAGCCGAAATCGACACGCTTTAGGAGCTTCAGAACAAGCTCCACGCACGACGGGATGCAGGACGCCTCGAACTTCTGTTCGTGGGCATCGACGATCGCCGGTTCGAACTCGAGAGGCGCCGGCATTGCCCGGCCTACTCGGCTTCGAAGCCGTGGCTGCCGAACTTCAGCGTTCGGCTGTTCTCGGTCACCGTTCGGACGACGTGCTCGGGAGCCCCGTCCGGGAGCTCGGCCTCGATCTCGAGAGTCACGCGCACATTCGCTCCGACGAGACCGACCAGGTGGGAGATCACTTCATCGCCAATCCGGCCAGCATCGCGGCCGACGCGCGCCGAATCGAGGGCCACGCTTCCGTGGAACCGACGCGGTAGTGCCGGCCCAGTCGAGGTCGTTTCGTCAGGGGCCACTGCACCCCCAGCCACACGATAGGATCCAGGCTCTGACGCTACCCCTTCGGCGGACGGCGCCTTGGCCGCGGCCGCCGAATCCAGTTGGCCTCTTGCGCGCTCTGGGCGGACCAAGAGACCTTGGGCGTCGCTGTCCGCCAGGGTGACCCCCTGGCAGGCCCTCAATCCCCGGTATCGTCCAGCCTCCGCGTCGTAGCTCTCCGCGAAGGCGAACGAGTCCTGCTCCCACGAGATCAGGGCCATCCCGTCCCGGATCGCTCCGAGGAGGATCGCCGAGTCCCGGAGCCGGGGCAGGTAGAGGTAGCGTCCGAAGTCCTCGACGAGCTGCTTCACCTCGACATGATCGCCCCGCCACAGGGGCACTCGGTCGAGTTCCATCCGGAGCAACGTCGGCGCGAAGCTCGTGTAGAGCTGGTCACCCCGGATCTTCTTGCACGCCCGCTCCGCCAATGCCTCCTGGCCCGTCAGGCGGGATGCCTGCCACTCGACCTCTGCCTTGGGCGATGCCTGGGTCGGGATCAGGAGCCACTGGTAGGTCTCCGGGATCCGGGCGGTCACGGTGCTCTCCGCCGCCTTCCGCTGGGTCTCGGCCTGCTTCACCTGGTGGGGTGACAGGTCGAGCGTCTCCCGTTCGGCCAGGATCGAGTCCCAAGCCAGGAAGCGCCGGACGGCTTCGTCCAGGTCCTGGAGTCGCGTCTTGTCGGCCGCCAGGAAGACGAGGGTGTTGCGGAACAGGCGCGGGGCGCTCCCCCGCGACTCCAGGATCGCCTTCGCCGCGCCCTCGGCCGCGTTGCTGCTCTCCTTGCTGTAGGGGTGGTCCGCACCGAGGACGACGAGGCGGCAGTCGAGGTCGTCCGGGACGTCCTGGCCTGACTGGGGCAGTGCGTGGACCCGGGCGAAGTCGCCCGTGCGCCGCAGATCGGCCCGCAGGCGCTCGTCGAGGTCCCGCACGATGGCGTCGGGGTCTCGCTTGAGCTGCTCTGCCCGGTCCTCCGCGAGCTTCGTGACCGTCGGCTGCGTGGAGTACCAGTAGCGGGGGCCGTCCTGGTAGAGGTACGTCGCCGCCCCGGCCAGCCGGCGGAGGGCATCCCCGAAGACCGCCGGGGACTCTCCGGGCATGACACAACCGAGCTTGATCCGGCGGTCCTCGAGGCCACGGTTCGCCGCTGCGGCCGTCGGTGCAGAGCCGAGGTAGACCGATCGCGCCACGCGCCGGCACGCCGCGAACTTGCCCAGGTTAGGCACGTCCCCGTCGATGCGTAGCGGCAGCGAGTTAGGCCCATCGACGTCCTTCTCGATCACCGGCACCCAGTTGTCCGACAGGTAGCGCGTCAACTCGAACTGCACCCGCGGATCGTCGATCGGGACGTTCGAAGGCAGGATGAGCGGGTTCCTGTCGCCCTTCTCCCAGAGGCTGTGGATCACGGCCGCCATGAGGCGCAGCACGCCGCGAGTCCGCTGGAACTTCACCAGCGTCGACCAGTCCGTGTAGAGCCGGTCGAAGATCTCCGGGTGGATCGGATAGGCCGCCTTCAGCCGCCGCTCGTAGTCCGTGTCTCGGCACTCCGCAGGGAACTCCTGGTGCTGGGTCCTGTAGAGCTCCGCGAAGGCCCGGGCCACGACGTCGCGATCCTTGAACTGGCTGGGGTCCGTCATCGGCTCAAAGAGCCGCCTGCGCACGATCTCGAAGCCCTCCTCGGCGCTCGCCGGCCGCCAAGAGGACTCCACCCTCCCGATGACGTTCCGCAGCCGGTCGAGTGCCTCGCGGCCCCGCTGTCCCCCGACCTCGGAGTCATCCGCCCGGGTGTGCGGCGAGCCGGCCGTGTCCGAGGCCGGGAGGCTGATCACGAGGAGGCAGTTGTTCGCAAGCTTGGCCGACTCCGTCAGCGCCTGCGCGAAGCTGAACTGCGTCTCGAAGCTGCCGGCAGGAAGGTCGCTCTGGTCGTGGAGCTGGCGCGCGTAGGCCACCCACTCGTCAATGAGGATCAAGCAGGGACCGTAGTCGTTGAAGAGTCCCCGCAACGCGTCCCCCGGGTTCGTGGCTCTCTCGTCGTCAGCACGCACCCGCTCGTAGGCCTCGATCCCACCAAGCTGCCACGCCATCTCTCCCCAGAGCGTGTGGACCACGGTTCCGTCGGGCTTCGTGCTGGGGTTGCCGGGAGAAATCTTGTTGCCCACGAGGACGACTCGCTTGACGGTGGGGAGCTTCGTCGCCTCCGCCTCTTCGAGCACGGTGTCCGCCCCAGGCAGCTCGCCCGGGACCACCCCCGAGAGAAGGTGGTAGAGCGCGAGCATCGAGTGGGTCTTTCCGCCGCCGAAGTTCGTCTGGAGCTGAACGACAGGGTCGCCCCCGGCGCCCATCACACGATGCACAGCGCCGACGAGCAGCCGCTTGAGGCTCTCCGTCAGGTAGGTACGCCGGAAGAACTCGACCGGATCGCGATACTCGGGCGACCCCTCGCCGACGTGCACTTGCCAAAGGTCCGCGGCGAACTCGGCTTGCTGGTACTTCCCGCTCGCCACATCCTTGTGCGGGCTCGTGATCTCCCGCCAGGGCTTGAGCTGACCGGTGGCCTGGCTCTCGATGGCCGTCCCCGCGGACCGGCGCTTCTCGCTGCGCACCTGTTCGTCGAAGCGGACGCGCAGGAGCTCCATCTTCATCTTCTCGACGGCGCTCGCCTGCGGAGCCGAGACAGCCGTGAGCAACCTCGTCGCCGAGTCCAGGGCCCGGTAGGTGTCGTCGCCCGAGAATGCCTGCTGATGTGCCCAGCGGTTGCGAACGTCGCGCAACTCGCTGACGAGAGTGCGCTCCGCCTGCCCGAGGGTCTTGCGGAAAACGAGGTTCCACTGGTTCCACATCACGAGCAATAGCGATGCGACGTCCCAGCGCGGCTCGTCACTCTTGCCGAAGAGCTCGGCCTGCTGAGGGCTGACGGCGGCCTTGACCTCGTCGAACCAGAGTTGCGCGTGCTGAGCCTTGAGCTCTCGCTCGACGAATGGAACCAGGCCCTCCTTCAGGAGGTCGAGCGCCTTGCCGACCCGTTCGTGGTTGCTGATGGCCATAGTTCAGTTCCTCTCCCCTTGCTGCATATCTGTGTGCATCTGCCCAATTCCGTCGAGCGTGGCGTGGAAGCTGCGGGACTGGTTCCGCTCTCTGGTGAGGTGCCGTGCCATCAGCCGCGCACCCGACACCTTCTGGAAGGCGGGAGCGAGGCGCTCGAGCTCGTCCGACGGCCGAGCGACGGCGTCAGGGTCTCGGTAGCGTGCCTTCTTTCCGATTCCCCGGAGGCTCTCCTGTTCGAAGGCGTCCGCCAAGGCATCCGGCTCCCCGAGATACCACGCCTCTAGCTCCTGGCAGGCAATCCGCACGAGCGAGTCCTTGCGCTGGCCGTCCGAGCACAGGCTCTGCAAGTGTTGCTTCAGGGCCGCGCAATCGCCGCCGTCGTTGTCTCGGATCACAACGAAGCGGACTCCCGGCTCGCGCCATGCCCGAAGCTTGCGTGGCACACTCTTCTCCAAGTCTTGCTTCCCTTCGTGGGGCACGCAGAAGAACCGTAGTTCGGGGAACAGTCGCGGCAGAAGGCCTTCGAGCAGGACCTTCATGGACCGCTCCTCCAGCAGAAAAACGATCCGACTCATCGGAGCCCGGTCCCTTCGAAGAGCCCCTGCTTCCAGAGCGCGCCCGGAAGATCGCCCTCCTCGACGAGACTCCGAAGCAGCTCGCTCTCGGAGGCCCGGCAAACCGTCGTGAAGCCCGCTTCCTTCACGAGCCAGAAGATCTCGTCCAGCTTGACCCCATTCAGGAAGTCGGGCGAGTGCGTCGAGACGAAGGCTTGTCCGCCGCGCCGCGCGTAGTCCCGGAATTCCTCGACCAGCTCGTGCAAGAGCTCGGGATAGAGCTGGTTCTCCGGCTCCTCGACGGCGAGCAGGGGGTGCGGATTCGGGTCGTAAAGCAGCACCAGGTACGCGAACATCTTGATCGTGCCGTCCGAGACGTAGCGCGCGATGAAGGGATCCTTGAAGCTGCCGTCCTGGAAGCGCAGCACGAGTCGGCCGTCCTCGGTCGGCTTGGCCTCGACGCGGCTGACCCCCGGGACGCGCTGGCTCATGACCTCGAGCACGCGATCGAAGCGGTCGCGGTGGTTCTCGTAGAGATACTGGGCGACCTGGGCGATGTTGTCGCCGCGCGTCGAGAGGTGCTCGGCGAAGCCCGCTTCGGCGCTTGGCCGTGCATCGGAGATGTGGAAATCCGAGATGTGCCAGTTTTCGATCAGGCCGCGGAACTCCGCGACCACGCGGAACTCCTTGAACTGGCCGAGGCCCTTGATCGCGAGCACGCTGGGATCGTCCAGGACGTGTTCCTTGCGCTCGGCTTCGACTCCGGCCTGGCCGTAAGCGGCCTCGTTGGTGATGGCGTTCCCGCGCCCCCTGGAGAAGTCGACGAAGTGCCAGGGTTGGCCGTACTGGCCACGACGGAACTTGAGGACCTCGCGGTGGACGACGGGACGACCCGCGTCCTCGGCGACTTCGAGTTGGTAGGTGGCGAGCTTGCCGCCGCTCTCCCGGAACTTGACGACGATCTCGATCGGCCCGTTCTCGCCGCGGCTGACCAGCTCGCGGAAACCGCCACGCCGTGCCACGGCCGTGGCGACGTTCTGGGTCAGGGCCTCCTTGAGGAAGGTGAAGACGTCGAACAGGGTCGACTTGCCCGAGCCGTTCGCGCCGACCACGACGGTCATGCGCGGCAGGTCCCGGAGGACGGCCTCCCGGAAGAGCCGATAGTTTCTGATCTCGAGGCTTTCGATCTGCATGGACTAGTCCTCCTGCTCGGCGAACAGCGACGGTTCCGCGGGCTGTCGCGGGGCCTCGCGTGCGAGCCGGACTATCTCGGGCCAGCTCTGGACGAGGGCGTTGTAGGCGAGGGCTAGGGGCGCACGCTTCTTGCGCTCGCAGAGGGAATAGAGGCGATAGGCGAGCTCGCGGGCGGCTTCGGCGGCGGGACCGAGCTGGCCCGCGAGTTCGGCGGCGGCGCTCTCTCCGCCGGCTTCGAGGCGGCGGATCAGGTGGTGGACCATCTCCCAGACGGTGAGGCGAGTGTCGGTGGTGGGATCCCAGTCCTGCGGCAGTTGGCTGGGTTCGAGGAGGCGTACCTTGCCGCCCTTCGAGGCCAGGAGCCCGGCGTCAACAAGGCCTTGGACGCTCGTGTTCTTAGCTCGAGCAAGTACGTCCGCTTGGCCGAACTCCCCCTCGTCGAAACCGGACTGGTCGAACCAGGAAAGGGCCCAGCGCGTGTCCGCGTCAAAATCGCCCTCCTGCTCGGCCAGGGTCTCGTCGAGGACCTGGTTGATAAGCGCCAGCGCGGTCCGAACCGTGAGCGGTGAGCCATTGCTCTCGAGCACGCGGACGTAGCGCGTGTAGACCGCCATTCCGGGGCCGATGGCGGCCTGCGCGAGGTCCACCGGGGCGATGTTGCTCTTCTGGAGCTGGGCCAGGGCGACGGGCAGCTCACCCTTGAGCGCGGTGAGGAACTCGCGGCGCGAGGTCGTCGGCGCGTCGGCGGCGCGCGGGCGACAGACGAGGATGATGCTGGAGGCGAGGGCGTTGGTTCCAACACCGATAGAGCGTCCTCCACGCTCGGTGTGCATGGGCCAGGTACCGCTGACGCCGAATCCGGCTTGGATTACCGCGTCGAGAAACGTCTCCCATCCGGTGGAGGCGGTTCCAGTATCACTGGCCGTCTCCGACTGTTTGAATGCATAGTAGATGGTCACCGGGAAGGCCGAATGAGCCTGCTCTGCGAGGCGCGCCATGGCGTGGGTCATGCCATTCATGAAGAAGGCTTCGGCCTGGTCCCTGCCGCCATGGCGGTAGGGCGTGGCGACCAGCTCTTCGGCCTTAGGAACGGCAAGCGTCGCGAAGAGCTCGGGAAAGACCAGGCGCATCGCGCGGCGATGCCAGACATAAAAGAAATCTGACAGGTCGGCGTACCCAATGTTGTCGTAGTACGGTGGATCTGATGAGACGACTTTCGAAGTAGATCGCACCTGAACCGCAGCATCCTCTTGAGACGCATACCCAAGTGCTGACTCGCTCGGCATGAACTGAAGAGCCTTGTACAGCCACGTTTCGATGTTGTCAGAGTAGTTGCCAGAGGAAGCGCTGAAGGGATTACCTTCTGCATAGTCCCAGGTCATGGGCAGGGCTTGGCGGCTGAAAGTGAATCGGATGTCCTCCTTCTTCTGACCTGGGTTCCAGGAACAGATTGTGGTGCATGCATTGGCGTACCGTGCAACCCCAATGGCGAGGTAGGTCGCAACCGCCTCGGCGTAGGCCGTTGCACCTGTACCACCGTCGCGGAGGGGGGTGAGGTCGTCGGGGAGACCGGCGGCGAGGGCGTCGTGGCGGATGCGCTCCGTGGCCTCGCCGACCAGGTCGGAGAAGGTCGTCAGCGCCACGAGCTGGCGGGGGGTGAAGAGGTCGCCCCACGTCGAAAGGCCGTAGGGCACACAGGTGCCGCCGGTGAGTCGTGCGGGCACGTCACCTTCAGGCCGCCACTTCGGCTTTGCCGCGCGCGCTGCCGCTTCGTGCTCCGCCGTCGGCCCGAGGTACACCCGCTGACGGTCGCCCTCGGCGACGATCGTCATGAGCCGCGCGCCCATGCGCCCCGCCTTGCCCTCAGCCTTGATGTAGTCGCCGTCGATCGGCGCTCCGGACATCAGGCAGCGGAAGCTCGCGCCGCGCCCGAGCTTCGTGCCCGCCTTAGCCACTTCGGGGTCGGCGGGCCGGCCCACATTCACGGTGAACCGATACCCGCCGGCCTCGATCGCCGGCTCGACCCAGGCCTCCTTGCCCTTCTTGGTCGCGAGCATGAAGTTCGAAGCCAGCGGCACTTCCACGTCCGCGAAGGCTGGGTTTGGGCTCTTGACCGTGCGCGCCCAGAGCCAGGCAATGACGGTCAACTCGCGGCCTTCGTAGGGCGCAAGGTCCTTGCGCTCGTGGACCATCTCCTCGGTCACCCGGACCTTGGGGTAGAGCTGCCCGGTGCGTTGCTCGGCCTCGTCGCGCATCCAGCGGCCGTAGTGGCGTACGTCCTCGGCCAGGCCCTGAGCCCCGCGCCAGTCGCCCGAGGAGCGGTTCACGAGCTTCTTGCCCGACCCCTTCGACTCCGGCCGAACCGGCGGGCGACCAGCGAAGCGGGGCGGGATCTCGATCATGGCCTTGTTGATCAGGACGGCGACGGGGTTGAGATCGGAGGCGTGGGCCTCCAGTCCAAGCCGCTGGGCCTCGAGCGGCAGTGCCCCACCGCCGGCGAAGGGATCGTGGAAGCCGGGTAGACGGTCGCGGTCGAAGAGCTCCTTGGAGCGCGGATGGTCAGCGTGCTCGGCGCAGGTTCGCCGCCAGCTCTGCCAGATCTCGGTCCGCGCCCGCTCGAGGACCTGCTCATTCGTGGTGTTCTCCCAGAGCACGAGCTCCTCAAGGATCTTGAAGAGGCGCTGGCGCTCGAGGTCGGCGATGACGCCCTCGAGGGTCGGCTCGGCGTCGGTCGGCTCCTCGCCCGAGAGGTCCTGCTTGGCCGCGCGCTCCGCCAGTCGCTTCTTCAGCTCGCGCGCTGCCGCCGACTTGAGCTTCGGGTCGGAGAGCAGGACGTCCACGTACTCCGAGGGGTCGTCCACCATCTGCGAAAAGATCACCGCCCGCGCCGCCGCCAGGGGCCGCCGCGCCCACCACAGGTGCAGGGTCGAGGGATGCCCGTGCCGGATGGATTTCTCCCGCGCGCTCGCGACGTTGATCGCCTCCAAGGGCAGGGCGACTTCGATCAGCTTCTTCTTGTGCGTGGTCATGACAGCGCGATACCCGTGCGCTTCGCGATCTCACGGGCGAGAGTTCGGAAGTCGCGATGGCAGTCCTGCACGGCTTGTGCGTGGCCGCCGATCGCCCCATCAGCTGGGCGCAGGGCGAACATGGGCTTGCGCGCCTCTTGGGCTAGAGGCATGAGGCTGCGGAAGTGCTTGAGTGTGGCAAGGCAGTAGGGGTCGTTTGCGATAGGCGCAAGCACCCGAGCGTGCTCGTCGAGAACTGCCTCTCGATAGGTTCTCGGGATGCGCTCCATCCACCGGCTGTAGGCCTTGACAGGGCGGTCGAGACGGACAGCATGTTGCATGACGATGTAGCCAGCCGGAGCCATGCGGCCTTCGGGGAGGTCCATGCTCTCCGGCCGCTTGTCGAGACGCTCGCGCCAGCCGTCACGCCAAGCCCGCAACCTGGGCCCGAGGTTCTCGAGGCCCTTTAGGGAGAAGAGGTCCGGCGCCAGAGGGACGACAACGTGATCGGCGGCGACCAGAGCGGCGCGGTTGATGGCGCCGAGGCTCGGGCCAACGTCGAGCAGGACCAGGTCTGCCTCGCGCGCGCGTGCACAGCGGGCGATGACCTCGTGGAACGCAGCGATGACGCGGAAGGCCCGCTTGTCCCCTTCGAGGCAGCGCGACCATTGCAGGCTAAGTTCGTCCTCGAAGGACGAGAGAGAGAGATCGCCGGCGAGTAGCGCGATGCCGTTGATCTCCTCGTAGACAGGCTCGTCGATTCCTCCTTCGCCCTCGAGCAGCGGCCGGATGGGGCTCATTACGGTGCGTCCAGTGCTACCGGCCCAGAGGTCCTCGAGCGTGTCCTCGTCAAGGAACATCGTCGTCAAGTTGGCCTGCGGGTCGAGATCGGCAGCCACGACGTTGACACCGAGTTCGGCGTACATCCACGCCAGGTGGTAGACGAGCGAAGTCTTGCCGACACCACCCTTGTTGTTGAAGAAGGCAATCGTCTTCATTGTCCGGACCTCACAGTGACGCCGACTAGCGTCGGCTGGACATCAAACTCCGGCGGGGGATTGCCATTCTCCTCGAGCAGCTTCCGGGCGGTTGCAATCCCAACGCCGAATCGCTGGACGAAGCCGGTGACGCGCATTGCCTCAGCAAGGTTCGGATTCCGATAGTCGGCGACGCCTGGCATCCCGAAGTTCTCTGCCCGGACAGATCCATAGGGGCCGCCCGGACTGATGATCTCTATCCGGTCGTCGTACCAGGTCACCCGGATGGGAGCATGTGTCCCCTCGTAGATCCGATGCATGACCGCGTTGCGAACGAGCTGTTGGAGTGCGCCTCGGGGGTAGGTGCTTCTCCGGACCTCACGAGACTCCGTCGTGATGTCGACGGAGGTCATGTTGTGTGCGTCGAGCTTCTCGTCGACTCGTCGCAGAACGTCTCCGAGCGTGCCATCGATCAGGGATTCGTCACCGATCGGATCGGACAGACTCGTCCCGCGCATCCTGAGGAACTGTATGTATGCACCTGGAAGGAAGTCCCGCGTGCGCGTACAGAGCACCAAGACGCCGAGGACCGTCGGGATCGGATCGTCGAATGCGACGACCATCTTCGTGGCGGCTAGCCTCTGTTCGAGAGTGCGGTCGTTGGCCTCCAGCACGTCCGGCGCGATGGCGGAGGGAAGGTACTCTTCCTCGAAGGCCTCGCGGCTAAGGTCCGAAAGCGAGGCCGATGAGACGGGCTGTGCGTCGTAGGGGCGGTCTAGATGACGACGGCGCTCATTGAGAATCCGCTCGTCCTGCGCGGTCGCAATGTCGCGGCGCGGTCCTACTCGAATCCATATCCGGCCGCGGTAGCGGACTGGGGGGGCGTCCGAAGGCTGTACCAGCACGACGGCGACCTCAGTACCCCCCACGTCTTGCTTATCGACTGTGATGGTCGGAGGGGGAACGATGTTCCCGTCAGACTTCATGTTGGAGAGGGAGAGTAAGAGCTCATCGGTGATGGCAGTTCCGGATGGACTGGCGTCGTCACGGAGCCCCACGAAGACGACGCCAGGTCGTTGGTGGTCGGGTAGATCATTGGCGAACGCGCAAATCGCCTCCCGAATCTTGGTGGGAGCATCACCCTTGAGAGTTTCCTTGCGCTCGACTAGGTCGGATTCGAGATCGCGCGCCAGATTCTCCAGCTCATGACTGGTATAGGTCTTCATCTCGGCTCCTCCGCTCGTGCGATCAACTCGCCGAGGTCGTAGTTGACGCTGGTCACCCCGAAGTCGGGGTCCTTCTGGAAGGGCCGGCGGACGTAGTGGACGCGATGCGACTGGTCGTCCAGATACTCGACGATGGCGAGAATGAACTCCTCCGGCTTGTTCAACGAGTAGAGGATCTCGTTGCGCGTGACCGTGACCGTGTCGGCACCGGAGATGCGGCCCTTCACCTCGATGAAGCGCAGCCTGCCGCTGCTCGGATCCTTGCTCTCGATGTCGTATCCAAGGCGCTCGAACTCTCGGTCCACGGGGGCGAAGCCGAGTCCGCGCTCCACTTCCATCACGGCAGCTCGCGCGCGCGCTGCCGAAGCCTGCTTGTCTCCGCCCTGGAGAGCGGCCGGCATCGTCGTGCCCGTCATTCCAGCGATCAGACCCATAGGGACCACGACCAAGCCGCCGAGCACCACGGGCGGAAGCGCGGAGATCTGCTTCTCCAGGTCGAGCTTCTCCATCCGCTTCTGGAGCCGAGCCTGAAGGTTGTCCGCCCGTCGCCGCGCCTCCTTCGAGTTCACCCGCGCGTTAGGCTTGCCCGCCTGCTCTTGGAGCTTCAGTTGTTCGGCGCGGTGGTCCCAGTAGCTGATCTCCTTCGTGAGGCGGTCCTTGACGGCGGCGCGTGCCTTCTCGATCCACGCAAGCCGACGTTCGCGCACCTCCTCGAGGTGGCCTGGAACGACGTTGGCGATCGCATGGCTCTGAGCCTCCTGTTCCAGGCCGCGCGAAATCCAGGAGCTCTCGGGTCGATCCAGGATGGCCGCGACGCCCGGCTCGTCCGGTCTCAGCGGGCGGTAGTCGAGGTAGGGCGCGTAGTGGAGATGACGGTTGTTCCCGTGTGCGTCCACTTCGACGTACATCATTCGCCGCGAGATGACGCAGCGATCTCCGGAGGGCGTCGTGCTGCCATCCCGAATAGCGTGTTCGAGGTAGAAGAGGATCCGCGGCTCCATGCCGCTATCCAGTTCGTCCACGAGGACAGTGCCGCGCCGGAGGAGGTCTCGGTGACGCTCCAACGTCAGGTCGAGCGTGGCGTCGAGGAGCGGGTGCCCGGGACACACGAAGGCTGCCAGCGGTTGTCCCTGGGGAGCGATTTGGTCCTTTTGGAAGGCGATTCGCTCGTAGCGAGCGAGAACGGGCTCGCCGACTCCGATGAGCCGATCCCGGTTCCGGATGGGGGCCGGGACGTGGGTGATCTCGAATCGTTTGGTCTCGCGCTGCCTGGCGGTTCCGCCCAACTTACGGAAGGCCTCGAGGAAGAACGACTCGATGTAGTGGGGCTGCAGCCGGCGCGCCTCAGCGCGTTCCATGTCCTCTCGGACACGCTGGACCCGACTCGCGTCCATGGAGTCCTGCGCCAGTGCCTTGTCTTCGAGGAGGTCCTGGATCTCCCTCCTGTCGAAGGCTCCATCGACGGCCTGATCCAGTCGGGCGCGGACTTCGGGCAGATCGCCGTAGCGAATGGCCTCCATGAGCAACTCGCGCAAGGGCTTGCCCTGGAAGTGCACCTTGCCGAGCACGTCGAACACCTGACCGCCCAGCGCCTTCCGTGCCTCGTCCAGCTTCAACAGGAGCTTCCGGTAGACGTCCCCTTCCCGGGTCTCCTCCGCCACGAGATTCCAGAGGTGGCAAACCTCGGTCTGACCGATGCGGTGGATGCGCCCGAACCGCTGCTCCAGACGATTGGGGTTCCAGGGCAGGTCGTAGTTGACCATCAGGTGGGCGCGCTGGAGGTTGATGCCCTCGCCGGCGGCGTCCGTCGCCACGAGCACCTGCACGTCCGGATCGTGTTTGAAGGCTTCTTGAGCCTTCAGCCGGTCTTCACGTCCCATCCCTCCGTGGATCACAACGACCGCCTCTTGCCGGCCGAGGATCGTGGAGATGCGCGCCTGCAAGTAGGAGAGCGTGTCCTTGTGCTCGGTGAAGATCACGAGCTTCTGCTTAGGGGAGGGAGTGGGCCGCGGATCTCGTGGTTCGCCGTAGCCCGGCTCCCCCTCAGCAACGGTTCCTGCCAAGCCCGACGGGGTGAAGATCTCGGAGAGGAGGTTCGCAAGCTCCCGCCACTTGCAGTCCTCGCCTCCCCGCCGAACGGTCTGCGCAAGGCCCTCCAGGCGCTTCAACGTCCCGATCTCGATCTTCAGCTCGTCGATCGTCTGCGCTGCCGTTGCCTGGTCGAGGATCTGGGCCTCGGCAGCTTCGACCTCACTCTCGGGTGCGTCTTCCAGGTCCTCGACGTCTTCTGCGTCGAGCAGAGGCACGCTCGCTATGATTGCTCCTGCCACCGCGCCGCGTTGCAGGAGCTCGAGCTCGCGCAGGCGGCTCTCGAGCCGCTCCTTGCGCCGACGCAGCGACTGGAAGATGGCTTCCGGCGAAGATGCGAGGCGCCGTTGCAGGATGGTGAGTGCGAAGCCGACGGTGCCGGCGCGCTTGTCGTTCTGGAGAGCCTCAGCTCGGTTGAACTCCTCGCGGACGTAGTCGGTGACCTCCTTGTAGAGGCGTGCTTCGGGCTCGGAGAGCTTGTAGGGGACCGTGTGCGCAATGCGCTCGGGGAAGAGTGGCTTGCCGTCGAACTTCAGCAGCCGCTCTTTCACCATCCGGCGCATGAGGTCGGTGACGTCCGCTTGGTGGACCCCATCGCGGAACCGACCCTCGAACCGATCGCCGTCGAGAAGCGCCATGAACAGCTGGAAGTCCTCCTCCTTCCCGTTGTGCGGCGTCGCCGTCATCAGGAGGAAGTGGCGGGTCAGCGTCGAGAGGAGCTGCCCGAGCCGGTAGCGTTTCGTGTACTTGACCTCGCCGCCGAAGAACGTGGCGGACAGCTTGTGGGCCTCGTCACAGACCACGAGGTCCCAGGCACCGTCCGGTGCCTTGAGCTTCTCCTGGACGTCCTCGTTGCGGGACAGCTTGTCCAGGCGGGCGATGACGAGGTTGTTCTCGAGGAACCAGTTGCCCGTCCTCGCGGCTTCCAGCTTGTCGTTGGTGAGAATCTCGAAGGGGAGCTGGAAGCGCCGGTAGAGCTCGTCCTGCCACTGCTCAGCGAGGCTTCCGGGGCAGACGACGAGGCAGCGTTGGAGGTCGCCCCGCGCGATCAGCTCCTTGATGAAGAGCCCCGCCATGATCGTCTTGCCGGCACCTGGATCGTCGGCAAGGAGGAAGCGCAGGGGCTGCCGAGGCAGCATGGCTTCGTAGACCGCGGTGATCTGGTGCGGGAGCGGGTCCACGAGGGACGTGTGCACAGCGAGCACCGGGTCGAAGAGGTGCGCGAGGCGAATCCGGTGCGCCTCGGAGACGAGCCGAAAGAGCTCGCCATCCCCGTCGAAGCTCCAGGGTCGCCCCTCCTCGACGAGCTCCAGGCGGGGCTCATCGTGGCGGTATAGCAGGACGTTTTCGACCTTCCCGGAGGGCTCCTTGTAGGTGAGCTCTAGGGCCTCGGACCCGAACCACTGGACGGTAACCACCGTCACGGCGCAGTCGGTGGCAACGCCGCGTACCGAGGCGTTTGGCTTCAGGTCTTCGAGCTGAGTCATGAGTGAGGGCGCCCCGCGTCAGTCTCGGAACAGAAGACACAGAGCGGAGCATTCACATCCGCAGTTGCTGTGGTGCAGGGTGAGCAAGAGAAGGTTCATGGCGCACCCGCCAGGACTCGAACCTGGGACCCCCGCTTTAGGAAAGCGGTGCTCTATCCAGCTGAGCTACGGGCGCTGAGGAGGCCAGGGTACCGGCCCGGGCGCGGCGCCGCACACGCGCAGAGGGGAAGTCCTGGTCATGCGCCCGCGCCCGGCAGGCGGACGGGCGACGCCTCGCTCCCCCCGGAGCAGCGCCGCCGCCGTCGTCGCCACTCGCCAGCCCTCACCCCACCCGCAACGCCTCCACCACGGCCTTGTACTCCTCGAGCGCCTGCCCTCCCGCGTCCGTCACCCCGTACCGCCCCGGCCCCAGCCGCTCGAACCAGCCGTAGTGGTTGTCGTAGAGGATGCGCTGGGCCCGTGACACACCGGCGGCGTCACGCACCTGCGCCGGCCTGCCGGGCCCGTGCTCGCGTAGGTGCAGCGCACAGGCAAGCGCGTCCTGCCGATACCCGGTGACCCGCGCCCCTCGCGACCCACCCACGTTGTGGTCGCCGCGCATGGCCTCGAACTCCGCGAGCAGTCTCCGCTGCTTCTTGGGCGACTTCCTCGCCACGTACGGCGCCGGATCGACGAGCACATCGACCACGACCGACCGCGCTCGGAACCGCACCACGATCAGCCCCAGACCCAGCAACTTGCACAGCCGCACCACGTCCTTCTGTGCGCGCCGCAAGAGCGTGCGACCCGTGCTCGCGCGGTCGTCGGGAACCGCCACGTACACCGCGTCGCTCACCTTTTGGCGATCGATGCCCTGCAGCACGAGGTCCAGGTTCATCGCCAGCTTGAGCTCGACGATGACCGGCGGCTCGTCGGCACGCTGGGCGACCACGTCACAACCCTGCACCTCGGCCTTCACCTCATAGCCCTGCCCCTCGAGGTAGCGCTTGATCGGGTCGTAGAGGTCGGTCTCGCGCATCGCTCGCTGCGTGTCGCTCGTGGTGCCGCACCGCTGCAACGGGCGCGTGGGCCGATGCACGGGTGCAGCTCGCTCCCAGCCTAGCGGGCGCGCGCTCGCCACCGACGATCGAGGCCGGGCACGCGCTGGCAGAGCGCTCCATCAGAGACGGGAACGCCGAGCTCGCCGTTCGCGCCGCGACAGGGCTCCACCCGCGGGCGAACTCCACGGGCGGCGGCCAC
This sequence comes from Rohdeia mirabilis, assembly GCA_007750655.1. GTDB lineage: Bacteria > Planctomycetota > UBA1135 > UBA1135 > Rohdeia > Rohdeia mirabilis. The sequence goes on along the minus strand of CP036290.1, from coordinate 282,088 downwards.
GAACACGCGCATCGGACGAGCGCCGCCGAGGTCCGACCGCGTCGCCCGCCTACACTCCCCGCCATGCCCGACCCGCACGACCGCGACTCGACACACTGCGACCCGCACGCCCACTCCCCCCACACCCCCCACCCCCGCGTCCTCACCCCCTTCCGCTTCCCGCGCACCGGCCGCACGCTCCCCAACCGGCTCGCGCTCGCGGCGATGACGAACATGCAGAGCCACGCGGACGGCTCGCTCGGCGACGACGAACTCGCGTGGCTCGTGGCGCGCAGCTCGTTCGGAATCGTGACCACCTGCGCGGCGCACGTGGCGCAGGACGGACAGGGTTGGGACGGCGAGCTGGGCGTGTTCGACGACGCGCTGCTGCCGGGGCTCAGGCGGTTGGCTTCGGCGCTCGACGCGGCCGGTACGCTCGCGCTCGTGCAGATCTTCCACGGCGGGGTGCGGGCGCCGTCGCGACTCACCGGCCAGCAGCCGTGGAGCGCGAGCGCGTTCGAGCTGGACGCGCCGAAGTTCGAGGTGCCGCGCGCGGCGACGCTCGAGGACATCGAGCGCACGATCGCAGCCTTCGCGTCCGCCGCTCGTCGCTGCGCGGAGGCCGGGTTCGCGGGCGTCGAGCTGCACGGCGCGCACGGCTACCTCATCACGCAGTTCCTCGGCACCGTCACGAACACGCGCACCGACGAGTGGGGCGGGACGCTCGAGAAGCGGGCGCGGTTCGCACGGGAGGTGCTGGCGGCGGTGAAGGCCGCGGTGCCCGACGACTTCCTGGTGGGCATGCGCCTGTCGCCGGAGGTGCCGGACCAGGGCGTGGTGCTCGACGACGCGCTGCAGCTGGCGCGCTGGCTCACCGACGACGGCGTGGACTTCCTGCACGTGTCGAACTGGGACAGCTTCAAGCCGCCCGCCGCGCACCCCGACTCGGACCGCATGCTGACCGCTTGGTTCCGGGAGGCGGTCGGGCCCGACGTGCCGGTGATCGCCACGGGCGGCGTGTGGACGCCGGCGCAGGCGGACGAGCTGCTGGAGCAGGGCGCCGACCTGGTGGGATTGGGCCGCGCGGCGATCGGGCACGCGCGCTGGCCGGTGGACGCCGCCACGCCGGGGTGGGAGCCCCAGCGGCCGCCGTACTCGGCGGAGCACCTACGCGAGAACGCGCTGGGCGAGGCGTTCATCAACTACATGAAGCGCTGGCCGGATTTTGTGGAGGCGTAGCGCTTCGTAGAGGAGACCGGCCCGGTTCGGGAGTAAGCGCGCACGTCGGTGCGGGCGAACAGCTCTCGGTCGCGCGCTCGTTGCGCCATCGGGTGACGCACTCGCGTCGCCGCCGACCACCTCGAACCGAACCCAGCGCTACTCGACGGGCGCCCTCACATGGGGGCGCAGCTCACAGATCGTCCTGTTCGCCATCTTCGCCACCGTCGTCGCCACCGTCGTCGCCATCGTCTTCGCCACTCGCACCCGCGTCACTCTCCACCTGCTCCGCCGCCGCGCGACCGTACGTCTCCCGCGCACCCTCGACCTGGCGGTAGAAGGGCGTGCCCTCCTCCAACAATCCCAGCAACTCGGTCGCCGCGTCGTACGCCTCCTGCGCGCGACCCTCGACGAAGTACGCGGTCGCCAAGAGCCCCAGGAGCCCGCTGCTCGCGCGTTCGGTGAGTTCAACGCCAAGCTCGCCATAGCGCACGGCCAGAGCGGAGTCGTGCAATTCCGTGTACGGCGACATGAGCGCGCTCTCCACCAACTCGCTCAGGACCTGGACATCACCGGGGCTCTCCTCGACGAGCTGGAGGTGAACAGCGCGCATCTCGCGCGCCGCCTCGAGCGCTCCATCCCGATCACCGAGCGCCGTCCTGGCGTTGATCAGGCCCTGGAGCGCAACGCGGGTGAACTGGTGCGTGGGACCGAGGACGCGGCGCTTGATGGGCAGGCTCTGCTCGAACTGGGCCAGGGCCTGCTCGGGGCGACCGGTCTGCAGGTAGAGCCAGCCGAGGTTGGTGATCGCGCCGAGCGTATCGCGCTGCTCGAGACCGAACATCTCGATCATGCGTTCGACGGCTTCGACCTGCAGCTGCTCGGACGCGTCCATGTCACCAATACTGCGCTTCAAAAGGGCCGTGAAGTTGATCATCTTCAAGGTGCCCGCTCCGCCCAGGCCGACCTCGTTCTCGCGCGCGAGCGGCAGGATCGCGTCCATCATCTCCACGGCCCCTTCGGCGTCCCCCAGCTCGAAGACGGTCGTCGCGAGAATGAAGCGGCTTTGGAGCGTCGAAGGATCATCGGCCCCCCGGGTGCGCGTGCGGATCGCGACGAGGTCGCGCGCGATCTCCTCGGCTTCCTGCGCGCGGCCGAGCCGCTTGAGCAGGTTCGCGAGGTCGCTGCGCGCGACCAGGGTGCTCTCGTTGTCCGGCCCGACGACACGGGTGTACGACTCCACGATCGAGCGCGCGAGCGGTTCGGCCTCGACGGGCCGCGACATGACCATCAACAGCCTCGACTTCGTTCGCCGCGCGTCGATGGATGACGGGGCGTCGGGCTCTGCGTTGCGGCCGTTCGTCTCGATGACCCCGTCGATCAGGGCCAACGCTTCGGGAAGGCGCGATTGGACCGTCCGCAGGGCCGCCAAACTCCGCATCACGGCGAGCGTTTGGACGTCCTCGTCACCAAGCACGCGACGCGCGGTCTCCAGTTCGGCGCCGAGAACCTCGTCGGCACGCTCGAGATCGCCGAGCTCGAAGTGCGACGCGCCCATGAGCCCTCGCAGCATGATCGCATCCATGGACTCTGGCCCGAGCACACGCGTCACCGCGTCCAACAACCGCTCACCCTGGACGATCGCCTCCGCGTGCCGCTCGCTCTGGTTCAAGATGACAACCAGCGGTCGTCGCACGTTCAGCGTGCGCGGCGCCTCCGTCCCGAACGCGCGCGAGTAGACCTCCACGGCGCGCGTGTAGTGGAACTCGGCCGGCTCGACAAGATCCAGACTCACATAGGTCAGACCGAGCACCTCGTGCAGTTCGGCCGCGACCAGCGGATCCTCGATCTCGCCCGCCGCGAGGCGCGCCGCGGTGTCGTCGGCGATCTCGCGCAGGATCGTGGCGTCGCGGCCGAGCGCCACCTGCGGGCGCGCGCCGCCGAGCATGTCGGTCACCAGCTGCTTGACCTCGTTCGCACGCGCCAGTTCGCGCTGCGCCACTCCTTCGGACTCGGTCGCGCGCTTCTCGGAGGCGATGCTCTGCACCAGCCCGTAGCTCGTTCCGACGATGCCCGCCACCAGGACGAAGGCGATCGCCGCGATTGCAGCAACGGTCTTCTTGCGCCGCCGCACGAACTTCTTGTAGCGATAGATCGCGCTCGGCGGCGCGGCCTCCACGGGCTCCTGCCCGAGGTAGCGGTGCACATCGGCCCCGAGCCCGCTCGCCGTCTCGTAGCGACGCGTACGGTCCTTCTCGATGGCCCGCATGACGACCCAGTCGAGATCTCCGCGCAGACGCTTGGAGAGGGACTCGACGTTGACGTGGCGAGTCGGCGCGGTCGCGGACGCGGCGTTCGAAGCCGTCCTTGCGCCCGAGACGCCATGGGTGGAGACGCGCGTGGACGGCCGCTCGGGATCCACCTCGCGGATCTGACGCATCAGCTCGTCGTAGCCGACCTGGAGCGCCTTGCGCACGTCGAACGGCTTGGTCCCGGTGAGCAATTCGTAGAGCAGCACGCCGAGCGAGTACACGTCGGCGCGGGTGTCGATGTCGAGGCCACCGAGTCCGGCCTGCTCGGGTGCCATGTACTCCGGCGTGCCGACGATCTGCCCGACCTCGGTGAACATCGTCTTCTGGGTCAGCTCGGCGCTGGTGGCCTTGGCGATACCGAAGTCGATCACCTTGGGCACCGCGACGCCGTCCTGGAGCGCGACCAGCACGTTCGAGGGCTTGATGTCCCGGTGGATGATGCCCTTCTGGTGCGCGTGCTGGACCGCGTCGCAGACCTGAGTGAAGAGCTCGAGCCGCGCGCGCACGCCGAGGCCCGCCGCGTCGCAGTACTCCGAGATCGGTGTGCCGTGCACGAGCTCCATCACGAAGTACGGGCGGCCGTTCTGGGTCGAGCCACCGTCGAGCACCTTGGCGATGTGCGGGTGGTCCATCAGCGCCAGGGCCTGGCGCTCGGCCTCGAAGCGCACGACCACCTCGCGCGTGTCCATGCCCAGCTTGATGATCTTGAGCGCGACCCGGCGCACGACGGGCTCGGACTGCTCCGCCATCCAGACCGTGCCCATGCCGCCCTCGCCGACCTCCTCGATCAGGGTGTAGCGGTCGATCACGTCGCCGGCGCGCTCACCTGCTGGCATCGCGGAACTGCGCTCGGCCGCAGCGACCTCGCGGCGGGCCGCTGCGATCGGGTCGGCTGCGGTGGGGTTGTTGGGGCCCGTGGGATCGGGGCTCGGCGGGTCTGAGTGCGTCATGGTGTCTGGGGGGGGCTCATCAGGGTGGACGCCGGGGCGGGACGCGATGCACGCCAACCACCCCGAAAGTCACTCGAGGAGTTCGCGGAGCCGATCGTGAGCACGGCTCAGCAGCAGATGGACGGCTCCTGGACTGCGCCCCATCTCGGCCGCCACCTCGGCCACGCGTCGCTCGGCCAGATCCACCTGCTCGACCACGAGGCGGTAGCTCGCGGGCAGGCGCCCGACCGCGGCCAGGAGCCGTTCGACCTGTTCGCGGTTCGACAGGGCGGCGCTCGCGCTCGTGCCCGGACCGATCAGTTGGCCCATCAGGGTGCGCGCCGAGCCGTCCTTGCCGACGTGGGTCACGCGGCGCCGCGCGTCGGGGCGCTTGTCCCGCTCGAGGCCGCGGATCGCGTCCACGAGGTTCGAGTCCACGAGGCGACGCATCCAAGCTCGGAAGGCTGTCGGCGTCCGCTCGCGCAGGGCCCCGATCCGCATGAAGGCTTCGAGGTAGGCGACCTGCAGGACGTCGTCCACGTCGAGCTCGCGTCGCCACAGCGGCTGCACCGTGACGGACGCGCGCAGCTCCGGCTCGACCGCCCGCAGCAGTCGCCCCAGGGCCGCGTCGTCCCCGCCCGCGGCGCGTTGGATCTCCTCGGAGTCGAGTGGTGTTCCGGTCACGGCCGCAAGGTGGGAGGAGATGTTCTGGATCGTTCGACAGGTGCGCCTGCGGTCCGATTGGGCCCGGGTACATGGGTACCACATGGACGTGCGGTGTCGCCGTTCGATGTGGCCGCTCGGTGCGGGGCTCGCAGCGTTCAAGTCCAGGCGAGTCAGCCCCGGCCACCGAAGTCGCGCGGCGCGCACTCCACAGCTCTTCAGTCCACGGCCAGCAGCTGCGGGTGCTCGGCGCAGAAGTTCTGGAAGCCCATGTGCGTGAACAGGACCACGCCCGTCACGGGCTCGGTGCCGTTCGCGGCGGCGAGCGCCTCGAGCCGTTCGGGCAGGTCGTCCAGCGGGCGCCATCCGTCCTCGCACCGCGCGACGGCAGCGGCATGGGCCTCGTCCCAGGCCGTCGAGAGGTACCCCTCCTCGAGCGCGTCGAGCAACGACTTCGCGTACGACTTGGAGTCCTTGTCCTTGATGCGCTCGAGCTTCTCGAACAGCTTGTCGTGCTTCTCGAAGAGCCGGCCGGGCTGCTTGGCGACCTCCTGGAACTTCTCGACCTGCCCGAACATCCGCTGCGCCCAGCGCACGTCCGCGGCGTAGACACCCGGCTGCTTGCCTTCCTCGTGCTCGTTGAAGCCGATCCTGGCCTGCGCCCAGGCATTGGCCGCGCTGTTCGCCAACGCCTCTTCCACCAGCTCGAGCAGCTCGACGACCCGATCCTTGTCGTCGCCCTTGTACTTCTTGATGGTGGCGCGCGCTTCGTTGGCGATCCGCGCGGCCAGGGCGAAGTCGGGCGGATTGCGGCGCAGAGCCGAGCGCGCGACATCGACCGCCTGCGACGCGTCCGACGTACACACCTCGTCGAGCCACTCGAACATCGTCGCGACGTGGGTGGGGAGCGGCCAGTGTCCGGCCTCGGGGCGAATGCCCTCGACGATCCAACACTTGAGCTTCTCGTAGCCCTCCTCGCGGTAGATCGCCTCGGTGCGCGTGGCGCAGTCGACCGGCACGACCTGGTCGGAGTCGGCGTGCAGGATCCCGATCGCGACCTTCGACCGCGAGAGCTTGGAGTGCTTGACGTCCAGCACGTTGCCCGCGTGCGCGACGATCCCGTCCACGAGCTCGGGGTGCTCGCCGGCGAACCAGTAGCAGAAGAACGCGCCCTGACTGTGGCCGTAGAGGTAGACGTTGCCGACGTCGAAGCGCTCGCGGAACAGCTCGATCAGACCGACGATCTGGTCCCCGTCCTTCGTGCCCTGCACGAAGTTGAACGTCTCGCCCTGGCCCGGCGTCAGTCCGTCGGGCGAGATGACGATGTCGTCGCCGCGGAAGGTCCCGTTCGCGATCGGGTAGTTCCAGAAGGACCAGCCGTGGTTCAGTCCGGTGCCGTGCAGCATGAGCACCAACGACGGCTTCTTGCGACTCGACGACTCGGGCAGGCGGTACCAGTACGGCTGGCCCTGTGGCGTCGTCCACTCGAGCACCTCGCCGCGCGGCGCGGAGTCGGTGGGATCGGTGCGCGGCACCTCGCCGAGGTGCTGCGCGTGGAGAGGCGCGGCGGTGAGAGCGAGTGCAGCGAGTGCGCCGAGTGCGAGGGTGCGCATGGGTCGAGGGCGAGGTGCTTCGGTGGGCGGCTGCCAGAGTGTCTTGGCGGAACGCCAGGGTGGTGACGGCCGTCAGGGCCAAAGCCACACCGAGAGAGGCGTTCCTGGACGAGAGTGCCAGGATAGCGGCGAACCTCGCGTCCTGTCGGTTCGGGCACCAATGGGCCCCACGCTCGCTTCACGCTGCAGCGCGCTGCACGCCGAGACGTGTCGGGACAAGCTCGACGACTGCGCTCCGAGCCACCGCGCGCGTGTCCGTCCGGCTCACGCGCTCTGGCGCCCTTTGACGCGCAGAGCGGCGACGCGAACAGAGAGGCGAATGCCGGCACCGAAAGCGCGTCGACGCTGCCTGCGCGAGATTCGCAGGTGGCTCCGAGGTCTTTGCTCGACGCTCAGTTCGCGCTCTCGCCGACCCGCTCCGCGCCGCCATCGCCGACGCCGTTCTCGACCCGCTCGAGCCACCGGTCCACGACGAACGGTCCGAACGGGACGACCGCGCCGACCATGCCGCCCAGCGCGAGCCCGCGCGAGATCGGCACGCGCAGGGTCGCGACCGCCAGCGCGATCACGAGCGCCACGAACAGGAAGCCGTGCATGCTGCCCACGACCGTCACGGCCAGCGGCATGTCCGCGAGGTACTTGAGCGGCATCGCCACGAAGAACAGCACCAGCGTCGAGACGGCCTCGACGTAGCTGAGTCGTCGCAAGCGGCGGAGGTAGGTGTGGTCGATGCGCGCGGTCATGGGGCGCGGCATCCTAGCGGGATCCGCGATCGATCGGCGAGTCGACCGGGCGAGTCGACCGCCGAGACCACTCGCAGCGCACCGACGGCGGTCGCCCGAGAGCGCACGGGCCGGGTCCTTCGCGCGCATCGCGACCACCCGCGCGCGCGTCACCGACCGCGTCGACCGGCACCGACCGAATGCGGGCCCGGGTGCCGGCCCGCGCCGCACTCAACGGCCGTCGCGCGAATCGCCACCCGCCCCCGCGTCAGAGTTCGATCCGGCGCCGCCGTCGTTCCCGTTGCGATCCGACGGCGCGACCTCGGCATCCTGCTCCGTCTTCGGTCATGGTGGGGTGCCTCCGGGGAGGTGGGCGACGCAGCGCGGCCCCGGCGCGGCGAATCCCGAAGAGTTCGGCGCCGAAGCTCGCGGCCCCGTCGTGATCAATCGCTCTCCAGCGCGGCTCGGAAGGCCGCGAGGAGCTGCGTCAAGTCCTCGACCTGCGTGGGCTCCTCGGCCAGCTCGATCGCCGTCTCGGCCGCCTCGACGGCGCCCGCGAGGTCGCCCAACTCGGCGCGCGCGTGGGCCAGCGTCGCATAGGGCTCGGGGTGGTCGTCACCGCCGTGGGCGAGCGCGCGCTCGATCAACGCCGTGGCGCGTGCGGGGTCGAGCTCCGCCACGACCTCGGGATCGAGGTAGGCCATGGCGAAGGAAACGAGCTGCATCCAGTCGTCGGCGTGCTCGAGCAGGTAGTCCGACTGCAGGTCGAGCAAGCGACGAGCGACCGCGTCGGCCGCGTCGACGTCACCGGCCCTCACATGGGCGCTCGCGAGCTGTCGGAAGCAACTGTGCGTCCACGGATCGACGATGCCGAGCACACGCAGCTTCGTCTCCGCGTTCGGCTCGAGCAGCTCGACCGCGTCCTCGGGACGTCCGACGAACGTCAGACACATACCGAGGTTCGTGGTGATGCCGAGCACGCTGCGATGCTCGGAACCCAGAACGCGCAGACCTCGCTCGCGAGCCTCGGTGAACGCCTCGATCGCGTCGTCGAAGCGACTGAGCACGAGCAAGCGATCGCCGAGTCGATGCAGCGTGTTGATCGTGTCGGGATGGTCGTCGCCGAGCGACTCGCGCCGTGCCGCCAGCACCGCGCGGTGCGGGACGAGCGCCGCCTCCTGATCACCCGACTCCCACAAGAGATCGCCCAGGACCAGCCGCGCATTGATCGTGTTCCCCGAGGTGGTGCCGAGGACGCGATCGAACAGCGGAATCAACTCGGTCAGCTCGTCGCGCACCCTCTGGTCCTCGCCGCCGCGGTCGTAGAGCGCGATGGCCAGGTTCCCTCGGGCGACGATGGTCGCCGTCGCGTCGGGACCGTCGAGGCGGGTGTACCCGTCGACCACATCGGTGAGCACGCGCACGGCCTCTGCGGGCCGACCGGCGTGGGTCAGCGTGCGGCCGAGGTTGCTGCGCAGACGCACGTGGTCGGGATGGTCCGTGCCGAGCGTCGCCTCGGACAGCGGCGCGACCTCCTCGAGGATGGCCAGCGCCTCGTCGGACCGACCGACGACGCTCAGGAAGTCCGCGTAGTTGCTACGCGCCGACATGTGGACCGCGTTGTTGGGCGCGAGCGTTCGCGCATAGATGTCGAGCTGCTCCAGGTAGGCCTCCTCCGCGCGAACCATGTCGCCCAGATCGCGATGGGCCTTGGCGACGACGCCGAGCGCGTAGGCGCGCTGCGGCGAAGGCACGTCGACCTCGCCTGCCCAGGGCTCGAGCACTTCATCGAACATCTCGACCGCCAATGCGTTCTCACCGGCGGACGTGTACACCATCAGCTGGCGGGTCATGGCGTCGAACTCGTCCCCATCGTCCGTCGGCGCACCGGCGTCGACCAGTTCGAAGTAGGCGTCGAGATGCCGTTGCGCGCCCTCGTGCCATCCGCCGGCCAGGTACGTGTGGGAAAGGTCGAGGTGCACGGTGAGGTGGATCGGATCGACCAGCGGGCCCGGGACCGGCTCGGGGAGATCGGCGAGTACGGTCTCGTACAGAGCGACGGCCGCATCGAGATCACCCCGCGTCGTGAGCAGCTGCGCCCAGTTGACGCGGGCCCAGGCCAGGGCGATCGAGTCGCGCGCGTGTCGACGCTCCGCGAACGCGAGCGCTTCCGCGAGGTGTCGCTCCGCGCGGTCGTAGACGGACAGCACGTTGTAGGTCGTCCCCAGGAGCTGGTTCAGCTCGGAGGCCACGTACTCGTCCACGATCCCGCCGGCCAGGAGCTGGTCGGAGGTCGAGCGAAGGAGGGTCTCGAGCAGCTCGGTGTCCTTGTCGAGCGCCGTGCTCGGCTGGACACCGAGGAAGAGGTCCGCGACGACCGACTTGAACTCCGTCGCGCGCGCGAGTTCGCGTTCCGCGGCCTCGCGCTCGTCCTGTGCGACCTGGAGCGCGTCCTGCTTCTCGTCGATCGCGACCTCGAGGCTCTCGTTCGCGACCGCGAGCTCGTCGTTCGCACGCCGCGCCTCCACGAGCCCGTAGCCGGTGCCCGCGAGGCCGCCGACGAGCACGACTGCGATCGTAGCGATGGCCGCCACGGTCTTGCGGCGCCGCTTGACGAAGGTCCTGAAGCGGTAGGTCGCGCTCGGCGGCGCCGCGGTGACCGGCTCCTGGCGCAGGTAGCGCGCCACGTCGTCCGCGAGGCCCGTCGGCGTGTCGTAGCGCCGCGTGCGATCCTTCTCGATCGCCTTCATCACGACCCAGTCGAGGTCGCCGCGCAGGCGCCGGCTCAGCGTCTCGACGTTGACGCGCCGCGTGATCGCGGTCGTGGCCTCCTCGGCGCTCAGACTCGAGACCCGCGTCGACGGCTTGGCCGGATCGACCTCGCGGATCTGCCGCAGCAGTTCGTCGTAGCCGGTCTGCAGTGCGACACGCATGTCGAACGGCTTGGTTCCGGTCAGCAGCTCGTACAGCAGCACGCCGAGGCTGTACACGTCGGCGCGCGTGTCGATGTCGGCGCCGTCCATGCCCGCTTGCTCGGGCGCCATGTACTCGGGCGTGCCGATGATCTGGCCCGCCTGGGTGAACATCGTCTGGTTCGTCAACTCGGCGCTGGTCGCCTTCGCGATGCCGAAGTCGATGACCTTCGGCTGCGGACCGTTGTCGCCCATCGAGACGAGCACGTTCGACGGCTTGAGGTCGCGGTGGATCACGCCCTTGTGGTGCGCGTGCTGGACCGCCTCGCAGACCTTGCCGAAGAGTTCCAACCGTGCGCGCAGGCCGAGCTGGTGCTCGCGGCAGAAGTCCGTGATCGGCGCGCCCTGGACGAGCTCCATCACGAAGTACGGGCGGCCGCTCGCTGTCGCGCCGCCGTCGATGACCTTGGCGATGCCCGGGTGGTCCATCAGCGCGAGCGCCTGACGCTCGGCCTCGAACCGCACGACGACCTCGCGCGTGTCCATGCCCAGCTTGATGACCTTGAGCGCCACCTCGCGCTTGACCGGTTCGGTCTGCGACGCGCGCCAGACCGTGCCCATCCCGCCTTCGCCGATCGGCTCGAGCAGCGTGTAGCGGTCGATCACGGCGCCGGCGGCCTCGCCGAGCTCCACGCCCGCTTCGACGGGAACGCGAGCGACATCGGGAGCATCGGCTTCGTCGCGCGCAGCCCGCGCGGGATCGTCGTCGCGTGTCATCGGTCCGTGGGTCGCAGTTCGTCGAAGTAGGGACGGGTGGTGGCGAGCAGCTCCCGCCACTCCTCGAAGCCCGCGTCGTCGCCGCGCGCATCGGCGAGGCGCGCGAGCGCTTCGAGGCACTCGTAGTAGGGTAGGCGTTGTGGAGGCACCTTCGAAGCGATCGAGTCGGCCAGGCCGGATCGTGCCGCGGTCAACAGCTCCTCGGCCTCGTCGAGCTGGCCGAGATCGGTCAAGGCGGCGCCCAGGCGGGCTGCATTGACGTGTGCGGCCCACGACGGCTGGCGACGCTTGGCGTAGAACGCAGCGACCTCGCGCAAGAGCGGCTCGGCTGCGCGTGCATCGCCCAGGTTGAGCAGAGCGGTCGCAAGGTCCTCGAGCTCTCCGACCATGCGCAACGATCCTTCGCGGTGGGTCGCGCGAGCCGACTCCAGTCGAGCCTCGACGATCGCAGCAGCACGGTCCTGCACGCCCGCGCGGCTCAGGACGTCCAGCTCGAGAGCGTCGAGGACCGCGTCCGGGAAGCGTGGATCGGCTCGCAGTGCGAGCGCTTCGTCGAGGTAGGCGAGCGCTTCCCGGGCTCGTCCCGCGTCACGCAGGTTGACGGCGACGTTGAGTGCCGCCTCCTGCAACGCCGTCGAGCCTCCCGCACCACTCTGGGCCAAGTCCTCGTGCAGATCGAGGTAGCGCTCGGCCGCGTAGTTCGACCGGCCCGCCATCCACGCTGATCGAGCGGCCTTCTCGAGCGCGTCGCGCAGGACCTCGGCATCCAGGTCGGGCAGTCGCTCGTAGATGGCGAGGGCCTCGGCCCGCAGTTCGTGCCCTTCCGTGAAGCGTCGGGTGACCTCTCGCTGGCTGGCCAGGAACGCCAGAGCGTGAGCGAGTCGGAGGTCGGGCCCTTCGAGGAGTTCGCGGTACATCGCGACCGCTTCCTCCATGAGTGGCCCGACTTCGTCGTTCTCGCCCCGCGCCGCGTGATTCGAAGCGACGAACTGGAGGCCACGGGCCACATCGGGATGGCCGTCGGGATAGATCTCGCGATACATGGCGAGCGCTTCGACGTGCAGACCCATTGCATCGTTCGGCCGACCACGCATCGCGTGGAGGTTCGCGATGTTCGTGATGCACAGCGCCGTTTCCGGGTGACTGCCCTCGTAGAGCCTGCGACGCATCTCGAGCGACGCGGTGTAGTGCTCGATCGCCTCGTCGAACGCACTGCGAGCGATGAGGGTGGAGGCGTAGGTGTCGAGGAAGAGCGCGGTCCGTGGGTCGTCGTCGTCCGAGACGCGTCGTAGCTCCTCGAGCGCCCGCGCGACCAGAGCCTCGGCCTCCTCGAAGCGCTCCAACCCCATCAGTTCGATGGCCAGGTTGTGTCGCGTGACCGCGATCTCGATCGATCGCCTACGTTCACGCCCCCCTGGGTCGTGAGCGTCCTCCTCGCTCGGAAGGTCGTCGTCCGCCTCGAGTTGATCGAGCGCCTCGCGGTAGATCGTCGCGGCCTCCTCGCGGAAGCCCTGATCCCCCCGGGCTGCAGCGAGGTGGTTCAACGACATGGCACGCGCGCGGCCACGCGCATCGCCCCGGCGCTGCATGGAGATCGACTCGCGTGCGAACGACTCCGCTTCTGCCGGGCGGCCGAGCTCCCGCAGCATGTTGCCCATGTTGCTGAGCATCGTCGCTGTGGCTTCGGAGTCACCGGGGAACAGTTCTCGCTGCATCCCCAGAGCGCGCACGAGCAGCGGCTCGGCCTCGACCCTGCGACCGTTGTCGGAGAATACCCGCGCGATGATCGCGAGCAACTCGGCCTCCGAGTACGGGTCCTCGGAGAAGCGCCCGGTCTCGATGTCCGCGAGCGCGTCCTCCATCGCCTCGAGAACCGTCTTGTCCTGGCTCCCCCGTTCGGACATCGCACTGCCCGAGCCAAGCGTCTCGACGACGAAGTCCTTGATCACCTTGGCGCGTCTCGCTTCGGCCACGGCCCGCTCCTCGTTCTGCTGCGCTTCGCGACGAGCGATCGACTCCGCATCGGCCGCGTCACGCGCTTCTTCCGCCAAGATGTCCGCGCGTCGCTTCTCGTCGAGCGCGCGAACGAGGCCGTAGCCCGTTCCAACGGCGCCGCCGACGAACAGAAGTGCGATGACACCGACCGCGGCGACCGACTTCTTGCGGCGTTGAACGAACTTGCGCAGGCGGTAGGTCGCGCTCGGCGGCGCCGCCTCGACCGGCTCGCGCGCGAGGAAGCGCGCGACGTCGTCCGCGAGGCCCGTCGGCGTGTCGTAGCGGCGCGCGCGGTCCTTCTCGATCGCCTTCATCACGACCCAGTCGAGATCGCCGCGCAGGCGTCGGCTCAGGGTCTCGACGTTGACGCGCCGCGGGATCGCGGTCGTGGCCTCTTCGACGCTCAGCCCCGAGACCCGCGTCGACGGCTTGGCCGGCGGCACCTCGCGAATCTGACGCATCAGCTCGTCGTAGCCGACTTGTAGCGCCACGCGCATGTCGAACGGCTTGGTGCCCGTCAGCAACTCGTACATCAGCACGCCCAGGCTGTACACGTCCGCGCGCGTGTCGATGTCGGACCCGTCCATGCCGGCCTGTTCCGGCGCCATGTACTCCGGCGTGCCGATGATCTGGCCCGCCTGCGTGAACATCGTCTGGTTCGTCAGTTCCGCGCTCGTCGCCTTCGCGATGCCGAAGTCGATCACCTTCGGCTGCGGGCCGCTGTCGCCCATCGCGACCAGCACGTTCGACGGCTTGAGGTCGCGGTGGATCACGCCCTTGTGGTGCGCGTGCTGGACCGCCTCGCAGACCTTGCCGAAGAGTTCCAACCGCTCGCGCAGGCCGAGCTGGTGCTCGCGGCAGAAGTCCGTGATCGGCGAGCCCTGAACCAGCTCCATCACGAAGTACGGCCGCCCGTTCCGCGTCGCGCCGCCGTCGATGACCTTGGCGATGCCCGGGTGGTCCATCAGGGCGAGCGCCTGCCGCTCCGCCTCGAATCGCACGACGACTTCGCGGGTGTCCATGCCGAGCTTGATGACCTTGAGCGCCACCTCGCGTTTGACCGGCTCGGTCTGCGACGCGCGCCACACCGTGCCCATCCCGCCCTCGCCGATCGGCTCGAGCAGCGTGTAGCGGTCGATCACGTCGCCGGCGGACTCACCGGCCGGTGCCGCGGAACTGCGCTCGGAAGCGGCCACTTCGCGGCGGGCGGCCGCGACCAGGTCGTCGGCGGAGCGCTCGTGCGTGCGCTCTCCAGCGGAGTGGGCCGGGACGGGATCCGGCGACCCGGGGCGCGTGGCGTCGGCGGAATCGGGCAAGTCGGGACCGGGGTGATCTGCGTGCGTCATGGTGCGTCGGGGGGGTCACCAGGGTGGACGCCGGCACGCTGCGGGATGCACACCGACCTCGCCAAAAATCGGTGCGGCTAGGCGAGGAGTTCGCGCAGCCGGTCGTGGGCGCGCCGCACCAGGAGGTGGACGGCTCCCGGAGTGCGCCCCATCTCGGCCGCCACGTCGGCCACGGCTCGCTCGGCCAGGTCGACCTGTTCGACCGCCTGCCGGTAGCTCGCGGGCAGGCGCGCGACGGCGGCCAGGAGGCGTTCGATCTGCTCGCGGTCGGACAGGGCGGTACTGGCGCTCGAGCCCGGGCCGCCCAGCTGCCCGATCAGCGTGCGCGCCGAGCTCCCCTGCCCGCCCTGGGTCACGCGGCGGCGCGCGTCCGGGCGCTTGTCGCGCTCGAGGCCGCGGATCGCGTCCTTGATGTTCGAGTCGACGAGTCGCCGCATCCACGCGCGAAAGGCCGCAGGGGTCCGTTCACGCAAGGAACCGATCCGCAGGAAGGCCTCGAGGTAGGCCACCTGCAGCACGTCGTCCACGTCCAGGTCGCGCCGCCACAGGGGCTGCACCGTGATGGATGCACGCAGCTGTGGCTCGACGGCGCGCAGCAGCGATCCGAGTGCCGCGTCGTCTCCGTCGGCGGCGCGCACGATCGTTTCGGGGTCGAGGGGGTCTTCGGTCACGGCTCGAGCGGTGCATGGCGTTGAGCGTCGTCGCGGGATCGGCCGTTCAGCACGCGACAGCGCTCCACGCTCGTGTTCTGAAGGACAGGTCTAGGTCTCTCGTACGCCGAGGGCCGCGGCCAGAGCATCGATATCACTGCCGCCCGGCCTCTGGTAGGCACGCAACCCGAACTCCGGGATCACCGCGAGCACGTGGTCGAAGATGTCGCCGACGATGCCCTCGTACTCCACCCAACGTTGCTCCGCGCTGAAGACGTAGATCTCGATCGGGATGCCTTCGGGACCCGGCGGGAGCTGGCGGGAGCTGGCGCACGAGGAACGTCATGTCCTCTCGGATGTGCGGGTGGTCCTTCAGGTACAGCTCGAGGTAGGCGCGGAAGGTGCCGAGGTTGGTGAGGCGACGGCCGTTGACGAGGACCGAGTCGTCCACGCCGCGTTCGCTGTTCCAAGCCTTCACCTCCACGGCCTTGCGCTCCAGGTACTCGGTCAGGAACTTGATCTGGCGCAGACGCTCGAGGTCCTCCTCCGTCAAGAAGGCGACGCTGGTCATGTCCAGCGCGATCGAACGCTTGATACGGCGGCCGCCCGACTCGCTCATGCCGCGCCAGTTCTTGACCCCCTCGCTGATGAAGTTGTAGGTCGGGATCGTCGAGATCGTCTTGTCCCAGTTCTGTACCTTGACCGTGTTCAGACTGATGTCGACGACGTCGCCGTCAGCGCCGAACTTCGGCATTTCGACCCAATCGCCGATGCGCAGCATGTCGTTGCTGGCGAGTTGCACGCTGGCGACGAAGCCCAGGATCGTGTCCTTGAAGACCAGGAGCAGGATCGCGGTCATCGCGCCCAGTCCGGTCAACAGCGCCCAGGGTGACTTGCCGGCCAAGGTCGCCACGACGAGGATGCCGACGGCGAGCAGGAGGACGATCTTGACGACCTGCCCGTAGCTGCGGACCGGCTTGTCGCGGAGCGACGGACTCTGCTGGGCGAAGCCCGCCAGTGCGTCGACGGCGGCGCTCGCCGCACTGGCTCCGGCCAGGATCATCCAGACGCTCGCCAGTCGCCGAACGAGATCGGCGGAGCCCGCTTGGCTCTCGGCGGTGAGGAAGAACGTGGCCGCGAGGTGGAAGACGAGCGCCGGCGCCAGGTGCGAGAGTCGTTCGAAGACGCGGTGCTCGACCAACGCGTCGTCCCACTTGAACCGACTGCGCTCGATCACCGCGCGCACCACGCGGACGATGACCTTCTTCGTCACGAGGTTGGCGAGCCAGGCGGCGAGAGCGACGCCGATCCACGTGCTGGTCGTGCGCAGCGCAATGTTCTCGAGGAGGGCGTTCCAGTTCGTTTCGGCGATCAGGATCATCATGGAAGAGGCTCGCGGATCGGGTCGGGCGAGCCCGCCCATCCTAGTGTCCGCATCGGGCGCGGCGCCGCGTCGCCGAGCGAAAGCACGCCGCGTCGCACAGGTCGGAGAGCGGGCCCGTCCGCGCGCGCGCGGGCGACCCGCGACCACGCAGATCTTCGAGGGCGAACCTGGTCGTTCACGCAGTACGCTCGCGGCATGCACGACCCGCGCCGCTCCTTCCGTTCGTTCGCCGCCGTCGCCGTCACTTCCGTGGCCGCGTCGTGCGCGGTCGGCACGCACGACCCGGCGCTCACGCCGCCCACGCGCCCCAACATCGTGTTCCTCTTCAGCGACGACCACGCGTCGCACGCGATCGGGGCGTACGCACGCGATCCCGACATGCCCTTCGGCCAGTGGCTCGCGGGCGTGGACACGACGCCGAACATCGACGCACTCGCGGAGCGTGGCATGCGCTTCCGACGCAGCTACTGCACGAACGCGATCTGCGGGCCGAGCCGTGCCGTCATCCTCACGGGCAAGCACAGCCACGTGAACGGCTTCATGGACAACGGTGACCGTTTCGACGGCGACCAGAGCACGTTCCCCAAGCTGTTGCGAAAGGCCGGCTATCGCACGGCGATGATCGGCAAGTGGCACTTGAGTTCGGATCCCCAGGGCTTCGACCACTGGGACGTGCTGCCGGGCCAGGGCGACTACTACAACCCGGAGTTCATCAGCGCCGAGGGCCGGCGTCGTGTCGAAGGTCACTGCACCGACGTTGTGACGGACCTCGCGCTCGACTGGCTCGACGCGCAGAAGGACAGCAACGAGCCGTTCCTGCTCATGTGCCAGCACAAGGCGCCGCACCGCACGTGGATGCCGGCGGCACGCCACCTGGAGCTGTGGGCCGACGAGGACCTGCCCGAGCCGCCGACGTTGTTCGACGACTACGCGAACCGTGCGCCGGGCGCGCTGCACCAGGAGATGACGATTCGCGACCACATGTACCCGCTCTACGACCTCTTCGTCACGCCGCGCGCGGGCGAGGAGGCGGAGCAGGGCGACGCGCTGGACGCCAGCGGATTCCGCAACCTCGAACGCATGACGCCGGAGCAGCGCGCGGCCTGGGACGCGCACTACGAGCCGCGCAACGACGCCTTCCTCGCAGCGAACCTCACGGGCGACGACCTGGTGCGTTGGAAGGCGCAGCGCTACCTGAAGAACTACCTGCGCTGCGTGCGCGGCGTGGACGAGAGCGTCGGTCGCGTGGTCGCCTGGCTCGAGGAGAACGACCTGGCCGAGAACACGATCGTCGTCTACGCGTCGGACCAGGGCTTCTACCTCGGCGACCACGGCTGGTACGACAAGCGTTGGATGTACGAGGAGTCGTTCGCGATGCCGCTGATCGTGCACTGGCCGGGGGTGACCGACGCTGGCGCCGTGGACGACCACCTGGTGCAGAACCTCGACTACGCGGCGACGTTCCTGGATCTCGCGGGGGTGGCGGTGCCGAACGGTGTGCAGGGTCGCTCGCTGGTGCCGCTCCTGCGCGGCGCGGCGCCTGCCGATTGGCGCGACGCGATCTACTACCACTACTACGCCTATCCGAGCGTGCACATGGTCCCGCGCCACCACGGCGTACGCACCGCGGACTGGAAGCTCGTCCACTACTATCCGTTCGACGAGTGGGAACTGTTCGACCTCGCGAACGACCCCGACGAGCAGATGAATCTGTACGCGGATCCGGCGCACGCGGAGCAGCGCCGTGCGTTGGAGCGCCGGCTCCGAGAGTTGCAGGCCGAGTACGGCGACGAGACCGTCACGGGTGTGGTGCCCGAATGGGTCGAGCAGTACCGCTAGCCTCGCGCGATCGGCTCGCTGGGCCAGTAGGATCGAGCCATGCCCCACCAGCACCACACGATCGACTACATCGAGCTCGCCGTCACCGACATGGCAGCGACGCAAGACTTCTATTCGAGCGC
Organism: Rohdeia mirabilis; assembly: GCA_007750655.1. Taxonomy (GTDB): domain Bacteria; phylum Planctomycetota; class UBA1135; order UBA1135; genus Rohdeia; species Rohdeia mirabilis. Next base: position 263,627 of record CP036290.1, on the reverse strand, counting down.
GTTCGGCTGGGCGTTCACCGACTACGGGCCCGAGTACGCGGGGATCCAGCGTCCTGGCGGCGCGGGCGAAGTCGGCGGTCTACGACTCGCGGAGTGCGTCACCACCGGCGGCCCGCTCGTGATCCTCTACTCGGACGACATCGTCGCGTCCGAACGAGCCGTCCGCGACGCGGGCGGAACGATCGTCGTCGAGACCTTCGACTTCCCCGGTGGACGCCGCTTCCAGTTCCGCGACCCCTCCGGCAATGAGCTGGCGGTCTGGTCGCCGCCGCTCACCTAGCCCGCCGATCCGGTCCGCTCGGCGACGAGGATCCGTTCCTCGTCCACGACGACCGCGAGCAGGAGCGTGCGCAGCCCGGCGTAGTCGCCGGGAGCGAAGCGGTCGGAGGCGATGACGAGTTCCCGATCGATCACGAGCACGCCGTCCGGACCGACCTCGGCGACCGAGGTGTAGCGGCCGGCCGCCGTCTCCAACTCGACGCGCTCGGGAACGTCACCGTGCACGAACCCTTCGGGCAGCACGATCTCCGTGCGCCAGTGCGTGTGCGACGCCATGACGAGCGCGGGATAGCGCCGCTCGCGCGTGGTGAGCATCTCGCGGACGAGTTGTGCGTTCACGAAGTCGATCCCGGACGGAACCATGTAGTGGAGCGTCGTTCCGATAAGCACGGGCACGTCCGTTCGCCATTCACCCGAGCACACGAGAGGCCGCGACAGGTCGGCGACATCGGTCGAAGTCAATTCACCGACGCCGCCACGCGGATCCGCAGCGAGCAGGTGATCGGCCACCACTTCGAGATCCGGTGAGGCGGACAGTTGCTCGCGGAAGAGCCCCGCCGCCCGACCCGTGAGTTCCATCGACGTGGTGCCGCGGAAGATGCCGTCGGTGCCGAGCTCGGCGCGCTGGCGAACCGTGTAGCGATTCTCTTCGGAGCGACCGGCCGGCGTGCGCGCGAGCCGCCCCGCTTCCCCCGCCACCACGACCTGCTTGTCGGAGAGGTGCACGGGCAACTCACCCAGTTCGAGGTAGCGGTCGGTGGGATTCGACCACGTATCGAAGTCCGGCAGGTACGCGAGGCAGTGATCGAACTGGAGCGGCGTCGGCAACTCGTAGGGCACGAAGCTGCGATCGTTGTTCACCAGGACCGGCTCGACGGCGATGCCGCGCGCGCGCAACAAGGACGCGAACAGGACGACCAGGTCCTTGCAGTCGCCGTAGCGGTTCTCGAGCACCTCGCTGGCGCGGTGCGGCACCCAGCCGTCCATCGGGTGCAGGTAGACGACGACGTAGTGGACGTTCGCACACATCCATTCGTGGACGAGCCGCGCGGCTTCCAGGCCTCGAGCGTCCCCGACGACCTCTTCGGCCACCGCGGCGATCTCGGGCGTAACTTCGACCCGATCGGCGAACGCGGCGTGGAACGCAGCCCCGACGCTCTCCCAACTCTCCGACGTCGTCGCCTGGAAGCGCGGCACGACGTCGCGCGCGGCGACCATGGCGCGCTCGGCGCGTTGGCGTTCGTAGCCGGTCAACGTCGCCGTGATCGTCCGGAGGTCGCCGTCGCTCGACTCGGCCACTTCGAACCCGTCGTCCGCCGCCCAGCGCAACGGCACGTCCGTGTGGTGGGTGATCGCGATCCGTGACTCGACCACGTCGATCGCGAACGGCGGCTTCCAGACGTAGTCGAAGCCGAGTGTGGACGGTGCGGTCTGGGTGAAACGCCACTCGACGTGCGTGGTCGCGCCGACGACGACCCTTGGGAAGAGCACGGTCCGCGTGAGCCCGGCGATGAACTCCGGCGCGCCACGTTCGCTGGCCGCCGGACGATCGAAGACGTGCTCCTGGCCGACTCGGTGGACTTCACCGTCGGGCGTCGTGACCCAGGCATCGAGCAGCTCGAGTTCCTGCACGCTCGGATCGAACGAGAGCGAAGCGACTTCGACGATGTCGATCCCGTCCGGCGCCGTGGCGGTGCGCTCCAGCACGAGTCGCCCCTCGAACGTCGAGTCCTCGGCGATCGTCACGTCGAGAGCGCGCCGCTCGATGCGGTAGCCGCGCGCGACGAGGTCCGTGTCGGCACCGGGATGCTCCGACGAAACGAGGATCCCCGCGATCCCGCCGACGACCGCGACGACGAGTCCGACAGGCAGCATCACGATCGACATCAGCAGACGACATCCGACCAGGCCCGAGGCCAGAAGACAGATGAGCAAGGTCCGGGCGGATCGGATGGGCATGACTGGTGAGCGGTCGGGGACGGTGGTGCGGCGGGAGAGTAGCAGACGGTCGGACGCCGCCGAACCGCCGCATCCGCGTCCGCGTCGCTCAGAACGTCAGGCCAACGCCGACATAGCCGACGACGCCCTCGAGCGCTTCGTCGGACGTGCCGATGTCGATGTCGTCGAGCGTGCGCTCGTACGCCACCTTGAAGTCGAGGAAGAGGTGGTCCGAGATGTCGACGAGCGCGCCGACGCCGAGCGCCCAGCCCGCGTAGTCGACCTCGTCGAAGCCGGTCTCGAGCCCGAATCCGTAGCGCAGGTCGGCGGCCACGTACGGATGCACGAACGCGATCTCGAGGAAGCGGCGTCGCAGTCCGACGGCGACCTCGTTGGACGACTCGTTCTCGAACTCGCGTCGATCGACGCTGGCGGTCACGTCGAGGATCGGCGTCATGATCGCGGCTTGCAGGCCATAGGCCGAAACGTCGACGTTCTCCTCGGCGAAGCCGGCGCCGGACTGGCTGATCTCCGTGTCGTCGTAGGCCATGGCGCGCGCCTCGAGAGACACGACGCCCTCCGACATCGACTGGCAGGAGACGAGCGCGAGCGGAAGAAGAGCAGTCGGCAGAAGGTTGATTCGCATGGTCGCGGGGGGGGGTCGGGGTGATCGCTGCCGCGCACGCGGGTGAGGGGCGGCGCGGCATTCGGGTCGCGCCCCAGTCTAGGAGCACGCGACGCTTCTGTGGTGGTACACACCCATGATCCAGGAGAGTCCCGAGTGAACAACCTCCCTGGACGCCACAGCTAGGCCAACGATCCAGCGCCAAGCACCTGCTGTGGCACTTCGCGCTGGATCGTGGCCTTGCGCGGTCCGCACGTGCTCACACGTGGGGGCACTCGGCTCTCGACGGGCCGAGGCGAGCACCTTGCAGGGCTCCTGACCTTCATACGGTGTCGCACACCGGGCGACGAATCTTCTACCGGTGTGCGACACCGTATGGTCGAGATCCCCCGAGGAAGTACCGCACACGATGCGCGCCACTCCAACGGCGGGCGTCGAGAGCGGCATTGCACACATGGCATTTCGCTCACGGCGTCGCACACCGGGCGACGAAACTGCGAACGGCGTGCGACACCGTAGGGAGCGCCCCTCACGCTGGCACGCGAGGTCGCGCTCCGATCCGCAGCGGCGGACCGTCCGGACGGCCTGCTCGAGGACGACCCCACTGCCGGGAGGTCCCCCGCGCTGGTACCCGCCGCGGGCCCGCCGGGGACCGAGCGGGCCGCGGTTCGGGCCCGTCGCCGCGCCCCCCGACGATCCCGAGATTCGTTTCGAAGTGCGGCGACGAACCTGGTTCAGTACGCCGCATGAGTAGCGACACACTCGTCCTGCGCCGCCCCGACGACTGGCACGTGCACCTGCGCGACGGAGCCATGCTCGCGGCGGTCCTGCCGCACACCGCGCGCCAGTTCGCGCGCGCCATCGTCATGCCGAACCTGGCCCCGCCGGTCACCACGACCGCCGCGGCCCGGGCCTATCGCGAACGCATCCTCTCCGCCCTGCCCCCCGGCGCCGACTTCCAGCCGCTGATGACGGCGTACCTGACCGACGACTCGGACCCCGCCGACCTCGAGGCGGGCTTTCGCGCCGGCGTGTTCACAGCGTGCAAGCTGTACCCGGCCAACGCGACCACGAACTCGGCGCACGGCGTCACGTCGATCGCCCGCATCACGCGGGTGCTCGAGACCCTGCAGCGGATCGGCATGCCGCTGTTGATCCACGGCGAAGCGACCGCCGCCGAGATCGACGTCTACGACCGCGAAGCCGTGTTCATCGAGTCGACCCTCGCACCGCTGGTCGCCGCGTTCCCGCATCTGCCTGTGGTCCTGGAGCACATCACGAGCGCCGAAGCCGTGGACTTCGTCGGCGCAACGGGCCCGCGCCTCGCCGCCACGATCACGCCGCACCACCTGGAGATCAACCGCACGGACATGTTCGCCGGCGGGATCCGGCCGCACCTGTACTGCCTGCCGATCGCCAAGCGCGAGCGTCACCGCCAGGCGCTGCGCCGCGCGGCCGTCTCCGGCAATCCGAAGTTCTTCCTCGGCACCGACTCGGCGCCGCACACGATCGGCGCCAAGGAGTCCGACTGCGGCTGCGCGGGCATCTTCAACGCACCGTTCGCGCTGGAGGTCTACGCGCGGGTGTTCGACGAAGAGGGAGCGCTCGACAAGTTGGAGGGTTTCGCCTCCGAGTTCGGTCCGCGTTTCTACGGGCTGCCGGTCAACGAAGGGCGCGTGCAGCTGCGCCGGAGCGAAACGCTCGTGCCCGAGTCGGTGGTGGCGGGCGACGCGGTGCTGCGGCCCTTCCGCTCCGGCCAGACTCTCCCCTGGCGCTTCGAAGGTTCGGTGTGACGCGCGCGCCGCTGGTCGCCCCGGACGCCGAGGGCATCGCGCGGGCCGTCGCGGCGCTGGACGCGGGACGAGCGGTGGGCATGCCGACCGAGACCGTGTACGGGCTCGCCGCCGACGCCACCGATGCCCGGGCCGTGGCCGAGATCTACGCCGCGAAGGGCCGGCCGCGCTTCAACCCGCTGATCGCGCACGTCGCGTCCGTCGACGCCGCGCGGATCGAGGGCCAGTTGGACGAACGGGCGCTCGCTCTCGCCGCGGCGTTCTGGCCCGGTCCGTTGACGCTGGTCGTGCCGGTCGCACCCGGCGGTGCGGTCTGCGAGTTGGCGCGCGCGGGTCTGGACACGATCGGCCTGCGCGTGCCGTCCCATCCGGCGGCTCTGCGACTGCTCCAAGCCGTTGCGCGGCCACTCGCGGCGCCGTCCGCCAACCCGTCCGGGCGACTCAGTCCGACGTGCGCGGCCGACGTGGCCGACGAACTTGGCGAGGGGGTCGCGTTGGTGCTGGACGGTGGTCCGTCGAACGTCGGCATCGAGTCCACCATCGTCGCGGCGCTGCCCGGCGAGCCCTTGCGGCTGCTGCGGCCCGGGGCGATCGCGCGGGCGGAGATCGAGGTTCTCGTCGGAGCGTTGAGCGCGGCGCACGACGGCGCGGTGCGTGCGCCGGGACAGCTCGCGTCGCACTACGCTCCGCAGGCGCGGCTGCGGCTGGACGCGACGGCTGCCGAGCCGGGCGAGGTCCTGCTCGCGTTCGGTCCCGACGCGCCGGCGGGCGCCGCGAACCTGTCGGCGAGCGGCGACCCGGTGGAGGCTGCGGCGCGGCTCTATGCGCTGCTCCGCCAACTCGATGCGACGGGTGCCGCAGCCATCGCGGTGGCGCCCATCCCCGACATCGGCCTGGGCGAAGCCATCAACGACCGCCTGCGACGTGCGGCCGCACCCCGCTGACCCAACACGGTGTCGTGGACCGCATGCGCGAGCACAGCTGCGTACGATCGCCGCCATGCCGCACCAGCACCACACGATCGACTACATCGAGATCGCCGTCACCGACATGGCCGCCGCCCAACGCTTCTACGCGGGCGCATTCGGTTGGGCGTTCACCGACTACGGGCCGGGGTACGCGGGGATCCAGCGCCCGGGTGGCGACGGCGAGGTTGGTGGCCTGCGGCTCGACGAGACCGTCACCACCGGCGGCCCGCTCGTGATCCTCTACTCGGACGACATCGCGGCGTCCGAGCACGCCGTGCGCGCGGCGGGCGGGACCATCGCCGTCGAGACCTTCGACTTCCCCGGCGGACGACGCTTCCACTTCCGCGACCCCTCCGGCAACGAGCTCGCGGTCTGGTCGCCACCGAGCGCGTAGTTCAGCGAACTCGGTGTCGCACCGGGGACGCCGATCGGCGCGCGGAGTCGTCCCGGAGCACTCCTCGCCCTGCGGATTCCCGATGGGCGGCGGTCGTTCTCCGGCCGAAGTGCTCCGGCCCGTTCGGCGCGCCATGCGGCACCCGACGCGCGGTCCCTACGCCCGCCGAGCGACCTCGAGCGCCACCGCTACCGCGCGCGCCAGGTCTCGAGCGCCGCACGCGCGGACTCGGCCCGTTCCTCGTCGCCCGTCGTCGCGTACAGCTCGACCAGCGCCCCGAGGCACTCCTCGTAGGGCAGCAGCTGCGAATGCATGACCGAACCGAGCATGGCCTCCATGCCCGCGCGGCCGGCGACCAGCAGCGGCTCCGCCTCGTCGGCCCGTCCGAGCGCGAGCTGCGCCATCCCCAAGTGCACACGCGCCACGTGGGCACCCCAGGAGGCCAGGCCCGCGGCATCGATGGCCTCCACCATCTCGACCAGCATCGCCTCGGCGTCGGCGGCTTCCCCGACCCGCAGCAGCGCGGCCGCGGAGTCACCGAGCACGATCAACAGGGCGCCGCTCCCCGGCGCGTAGACCTCGCGCGCCGCCCTCACCCGCGCGTGCGCGAGCGACGTCGCCCGCTCGACCTCGCCCGCCAACCCGTAGGTCACGAGCAGCGCCTGCTCGACCACCCCCGACATCTGGGGATCGTCGTCGAGCGGCCAGGCCTCCTCGAGCAGTGGAACGGCCTCGGCCGCGCGCCCCGCGTCGCGCAGGTTCACGCCCAGGTTCATCGCCGCCATCAGCAGGCGCGGATCGTCGGGCTCGAGCGTCGCACGGTGCCGCGCCAGCAGCTCCTCGAAGAGCGGCACCGACCGATCCAGACGGCCCGTACGCCAGGCCAGCACCGCCGCGTTCCCGAACGCATCGGCCACCTCCCGCCCATCACCGGGCGCGAGCTCCGGTTCGAGGACGCGGTACAGCTCGACGGCCTCGGCGTAGAGCTCGTACGCCTTGTCGAAGCGCCCCGTCACGTCGCGCTGGCTCGCGAGGAACGTGAGCGCCCGCGCCATCGCCTGTTCCGGCTCCTCGAGAACGCGGCGGTAGATCGCGACACACGCCTCGAGCTCTGGACCGACCTCGTCGTAGCGTCGCTGCCGAGCGAGTGCCGAGGCGACGAAGTTGTGGGCGCGCGCGGTGTCCCGGTGACCGCTCGGATACACGGCCCGGTACATCTCGAGCGCCTCGCGAAAGTACGGCTCCGACTCGGCGGTCGCCCCCAACTCCAGGAGCTTGGAACCGAAGTTCGTCAGGCACTGGGCGGTCGCCGGATGCGGACCCGAGTAGATCGCCCGATACATCGCGAGCGACGCGTCGTACAGATCCAGGGCCGAATCCGTGTTCCCGATCGCAGCCCGCGCGGACGCGAGCGACTCCATGAACAAGGCGACGCGAGGATCGTCGCCCTCCTCGAAGAGACGTAGCTCGTCGAGCGCCCGTGCGAGCATGGGTTCCGCCTCGCCCGCCAGGCCCTCCTCCACCAGAGCGATGCCGAGGTTGTGACGGAGGATCGCGATCTGGAACCGCTCCTGGCGCTCGCTGTCCTCGGCCTCGAGCCGCGCGAGCAGCTCGCGGTAGATGTCGATCGCCTCGGTGCGCCTGCCCTGCGCCGAGCGCAGAGCCGCCAAGTGGTTCAGCACGACGGGCCGCGCGAGACCGTGCTCATCATCGAGCCGGCGATCGATCTCGACGGCCTCCTCGAGCAGCGGTGCCGCTTCGGTGAGGCGCCCCAGATCGCGCAGCATCGCTCCCAGGCTCGCCTGGGCGAGGACCAGGGCCCTGTCGTCGCCGACCGCCAACGTGCGGCGGAGGTCGCGCGCACGCACGAGCAGCGGCAACGCGTCCTGCGCGCGCCCGTTGCGATCGAGGATCTCCGCGACCGTGCCGAGCAGCTGGGCCTCGGTCTCGGGATCGTCAGAGAAACGCCCTTCGTCGATCTCGGCGACCGCGATGTCCATCGCTTCGAGCACGGTCATGTCCTCGTGCCCACCGTCGAGCGCACTGCTGCGGCGCAGGGTCTCGGTGACGAACGTGGTCACCGTCTCCGCGCGCTTCCGAGCGCGCACTTCTTCCGCGGCGGCCGCTTCCGCGCGCTCGGCTTCGGCGATCGCGCGCTGTTCGTTCTCGCGCGCGACGCGCTCGGCCGTCGCGGCGGCTTCGGCCGAACGGGTCGCGCGCTCCGCCGCCTCGTCCGCGCGATCGCGTTCGTCGAGCGCCCACACCAGGCCGAGGCTCGTGCCGACGACTCCGGTCACGAGCAGGAACGCGATGGCCGCCAGCGCCGCGACGGTCTTCCTGCGCCGCTGCACGAACTTGCGCCAGCGGTACATGGCACTCGGTGGCGCGGCTTCGACCGGCTCGTTCGCCAGGTAGCGCTCGATGTCGTCGGCCAGCGCGCTGGCGGTCTCGTAGCGCCGTTCGCGGTCCTTCTCGATCGCGCGCATGACGACCCAGTCGAGCTCGCCGCGCAGGTGCTGGCTGAGGGTCGCCGCATCGACTAGCCGCGTGCCTGCGATCGTCGTCGCCGTGTCGCCCAGGCTCGAGACGCGCGTCGACGGCAGGGCCGGGTCCACCTCGCGGATCTGGCGCAGGAGTTCGTCGTAGCCGGACTGCAGCGCCTCGCGCACGTCGAACGTCTTGGTGCCGGTGAGCAGCTCGTACAGCAGCACGCCGAGCGAGTACACGTCCGCGCGCGTGTCGATGTCGAGCCCGCCGCCACCGGCCTGCTCGGGCGCCATGTATTCCGGCGTGCCGACGATCTGGCCGAGCTCGGTGGCGAGCGTCGCTTCGGTCAACTCGGCGCTGGTGGCCTTGGCGATGCCGAAGTCGATGACCTTGGGCGTCGGGCCGTCGTCCCCCGTCGACACGAGCACGTTCGACGGCTTGATGTCCCGGTGGATGATGCCCTTCTGGTGCGCGTGCTGGATCGCCTCGCAGACCTTGGCGAACAGAAGGAGTCGCGCGCGCAGATCGAGGCGGTGCTCGTCGCAGAACTGCGTGATCGGCACGCCGTCGACGAGCTCCATCACGAAGTACGGCCGCCCCGTCGCCGTCGCGCCGCCGTCCAGCACTTTCGCGATGCACGGGTGGTCCATCAACGCCAACGCCTGCCGCTCGGCCTCGAAGCGCACGACCACCTCGCGCGTGTCCATGCCGAGTTTGATGATCTTGAGCGCGACGCGGCGTTTGACCGGCTCCGACTGTTCGGCGAGCCAGACCGTGCCCATGCCGCCTTCGCCGACCTGCTCGACCAGGGTGTAGCGGTCGATGACGTGGCCGGCGCCCTCGCCCGGCGCGGCGTGACTCGGAGCGGCCTCGGAGGGAGCGGCGTCGGGGGCTTCGTCGTCGAGCATGGGGGGGTGCCTCCGTGGAGTCGGAGGACACCACCCTAGCGGACGGCGGGCGTCCCGAGCCGAGCCGACCCACGGTCGCTCGCCAACGTGGAGCCACCGCTGTGAACCGGTGCCACTCAGCGTGACCGGCGGCGATTCCGAGGTCGCACCCTCGAAGTCCCGCGGCCGAGGTGCCAAGGTCCGTCCCCCCTCCGCTCGAACCAGCAGACCCACGACCTCACTCCGCCCCATGGACCTCTTCGAAGCCATTTCCTCCCGCCGCGCCATCAAGCACTACGACCCCGAGCACCGCATGACGGACGCCGAGGTCGAGAAGCTGATCCAGACCGCGATGCAGTCGCCCACGTCGTTCAACATCCAGCACTGGCGCTTCGTCGTCGTGCGCGACCCGAAGCTGCGCCAGGAGATCCGCGCCGTCGGCAACGACCAGGCCCAGATTACCGATGCATCGCTCCTGATCGTGATGACGGCCGACGTGGACGCCTGGAAGAAGGAGCCGCAGCGCTACTGGCGCAACGCGCCGGAGCCCGTCGCCGATCTGCTGGTCAACTGGATGGGCCCGTTCCACGAAGGCAAGCCGCAGCTGCAGCGCGACGAGGCTCAGCGCTCGATCGGCATGGCGATGCAGACGATCATGCTGGCGGCGCGCGGCATGGGCTACGACTCGTGCCCGATGATCGGCTTCGATCACGAGGCCGTCGCGAAGCTGATCAACCTGCCCGCGGACCACTGCATGGGCCCGATGATCGCCGTCGGGAAGAAGACCCAGGACAGTTGGCCGAAGCCGGGGCAGCTGTCGCTCGACGAGGTCATGGTGACCGACCGCTTCCCGAGCTGATCTTCGAACGGTGATGCACACCGGTCGGAGATTCTCCGACCGGCGTGCGGCACCGAACGAAGAACGAGCGTCGCCGAAGGAGCTAGGAGGCGCTGGATTCTTGTGAGGTGCTTTGCCGCGGGGAGTCTTCGACCGGTGTGTGGCACCGTATGGCGCTAGGATCGCGGCATGGCGTCCCAGCGATTCGTGTGTCTGAGCGACACCCACAACCACCACCGCTCGTTGACGGTGCCGGACGGCGACGTGTTGGTGCACGCCGGCGACTTCACGATGAACGGCACGCGCGGCGAGGTCGAGGAGTTCGCCGACTGGCTCGAGGCCCTGCCGCACCCTCGGAAGGTGCTCGTCGCGGGCAACCACGATCGACTCTTCCAAGAGCGGCCGGACGAGGCGCGCGCGCTCGTGCACTTCGCCGACTACCTCGAGGACGGACCGCTCGAGTTCGACGGCCTGCGCCTGTGGGGCAGTCCGTGGCAGCCCGAGTTCGGTGGCTGGGCCTTCGGTCGCCCGGCCGGCGCGGCGATGGCAGATGTCTGGGACGCGGTCGAGGGCCGAGTCGACGTGCTCGTGACCCACGTGCCGCCCAGAGGGTCGATGGATCGCATCCACAACGGCGTCGACATCGGCTGCGCGGCCCTCACCGCCGCCCTGCCTCGGATCGCGCCCAAGCTGCACGTCTTCGGACACGTCCACGAGAGTCGCGGGACACGGACGAGCGACGGCCGACTGTCCGTCAACGCCGCGACCTGCGACCACCGCTACCGCAGGGCCCACGAGCCGATCGTGGTCGAGTGCACCGACGATCGCTTCGCCGTGGTGGAGTGACTCGCACGTCGCCGGCCGCCCACCCAGGACTCCCGACCACCCGCCCGCTGCCCCCTTTGCTATCGTCCGCGCCGAGCGATGGAGAACCCCGAATCCAGCCCCGACCCGAGCCACCCGAGCCGTCCGTGCTCACTGCTGGTGGCGGACATCGTGAGCAGCACGGCGCTGTACGAGCGCCTCGGCGACAAGCGCGCGCGCGCCATGGTGGCGAGTGGTCTGGAACTGATGTCGCTCGCGGTGCGCCTGGCTGGTGGGCGGGTCGTCAAGACCATGGGCGACGGACTCCTGGCGTGCTTCGAAGGTGTCGGTGCGGCCAAGGCCGGGCTGGGTATGCTCGAGCGCATCTACGACGAGCCGGTCGACATCCGAGTGGGCGTCCACGTCGGCGACGTGATCGAGGTCGACGGCGACATCTTCGGCGACGCGGTCAACACCGTCGCACGCATCGCGTCGATCGCCCGCGCGAACGAGATCTTGATCTCGCGCCCGCTGTGGGAGCAGATCCCCGCCGAACTCCAAGAGCTGGCGCGCCCCGTTCCGCACGTGTCGGTCAAGGGCAAGCGCGAGCCGCTCGAGCTGTACTCGGTGCTCGGCCACGGTTCCGCGGAGGTCGAGACCGGCATGACGATGATGGTCACCGCCGAGCGCCCCTCCTCGGTTCGCACGCGCACGATCCGCCTCGCCCACCTCGGCCGGATGCTCGAACTGGCCGGCGAGGGCGCCGTGAAGATCGGACGCTCCCTCGAGTGCGACATCCCGATCGCGCACCACGAAGCATCGCGCCTGCACGCCCGCGTGTTCTACCGCCGCCCCGACTTCCTGATCGAGGACACGAGCACGAACGGCACCTACCTGGTTCCCGACAACGGTCGGCCGGTGCACCTCTCGCGGCGCGAAACGGTGCTGCTCGGAAAGGGACGGCTCTATCCGGGCGCGAACCCAGGTTCCGACGACGCGGTCTGGATCGAGTTCGAAGTCGGCTAGCGCGAGCCGGCTCCAGTGCGCCCCAGCTGTTCCAGTTGGAGTTCCTGCAGCAGCAGTTCCTCCAATCGCGCGGGTGTCGAATCACCCTCGGCGGCGCGCTCGACGGCGAGTCGCACGCTCTTCAGCGCGCCGGCCACGTCCCCTTCGCTAGGGCGGCTCACCGCCTGCGTGAGGAAGCCTTCACTGCGCGTCGGTGCGGCCTGGACCATGCGGTCGGCGGCGATCCGCAGGAGGCGCGAGTCCTCGAGCAACACCGCGACGTCCGCCGTCAGTCGCCAGGCCTCGAAGTCGCGCGCGCCGGCCTCGGACTCGGTCAGCGCGGTCAGGATGCGACGCGCCTCGACGGGTTGACGCACCTGCACGTGGCAGAGCGCGTGCATCCGCTGGAGGTCGGGATGGCGCTCGTAGTAGAGCTGATTCTCGAGGTGCCCGACCGTGCGCAAGGCGTCGTCGAACTGCTTCCGCTTCCACCGGCCGAGTGCAGGTGGCCGTTCTCCCTCCCCACCCCGGGCTGCGCCGGCCCGGCCATCGACGCCTCGGAGCGCTCCTCGGGCGCTCCGTTGGCCGCGGCCCCGGCCCTCCCGCCCCAAATGGCGCTCCCAGAAACGTTTGTGCCCGCCCCACCCCTTTACTTGTTGCAACAACTAAATACAGCTCCCATCCTTCGTGCGTCACCGACGTCGGGCATCACTACCCGGCGTCCGCCCGAACCAGGGCCCTCAACGGTCGATCCCGGCCGCCGCCGACCCATGAATCCTGCCACCACCTCCCGCCGCACCTTCTGCCGAGCGGCCGTCGCCAGCCTCGCGCTGCCCGCGGCCGCTCTCTCGAGCTGCACCGGACCTGCCACCGACGACCCGAGCGACCTTTCCTCCGACCCGACCATGACGACGCGCCCTGCCACTCCCGACGTCCTCACCATCCGCCGCGCCCACGAACGCGGTCACGCGAACCACGGCTGGCTCGACGCGAACCACACCTTCTCGTTCGCGAGCTACCGCGACCCTAGGTGGACGCACTTCGGCCCGCTGCGCGTCATCAACCAGGACCGCGTCCAGCCGCGCCAGGGCTTCGGCACCCACGGGCACGAGGACATGGAGATCGTCACGTACGTCCTGGACGGCGTGCTCGAGCACAAGGACTCGATGGGCAACGGTTCGCAGATGCGCCACGGCGAGGTCCAACTGATGTCGGCCGGCACCGGCGTCACGCACAGCGAGTTCAACGCCGGCGACGACGAGCTGCACCTTCTGCAGATGTGGGTCTTCCCGGCCGAGAACGGGTACACGCCGCGCTACGAGCAGAAGAAGTTCGACGCGAGCGAACGCCGCGGCCAGCTGCGCCTGGTGGTGTCGCCCGACGGCGTCGACGGATCGCTGACGATCGGCCAGGACGTGCGCCTGTTCGCCGGTGAATTCACGAATGGCGAGCGCACCGACTTCCAGCTGGCCGAGGGCCGCTCGGCCTGGATCCACGTGGCGCGCGGCACCGTGCGGATCAATGGCCAGGAGCTGAGCGGTGGCGACGGCGCCGCCGTGGATGCCGGCGCCGCCCTCGAGATCGAAGGCGTGGACGGCGGAGAATTGGTCATGTGGGACCTGGTCGCCTGAGCCGCCAGGGCCCATGAGCCGAGGAGAACGGCACCCGGACGCACCGCGACCGGCAGGCCGAACACCCGTGCGGCGGGGAGTTCCGGGGGGGGCTCCTCGCCGCATCTTCGTGGGTGGCTCCTCGGGTTGGCGCAACAGCAGCTCCGCTCGCTGGGTCCCTCCGACCGCGGGCTGGCGCAGCGCTGCGGCGATCACCACGATCGCGGCCATGACGCACCACATCACGGTGTTCGCGGCCTCCGCGGACGGAGTCCACGCCGAGTACCTCGAGGCCGCCCGCGCGCTCGGACGCGGCATCGCCGAGCGCGGTTGGACGCTGACCTGGGGCGGCGGCCGGAACGGCCTGATGGGCGCGGTGTCGAGTGCGGCGCGCGCGGCGGGCGGCGAGGTGCGCGGCGTCATCCTCGACCGCTTCGTCCACATGGGCGTGCAGTGCGAAGCGACGCTCGACATGGAGGTCGTCGCCGACATGCGCGCGCGCAAGGCCGGTCTCGACATGAAGTGCGACGCGATCGTGGCGCTGCCCGGCGGACTCGGAACCCTGGACGAAGTGGCGGAGATGCTGTGCTTCAAACAGCTGGGCATCCACGCGAAGCCGATCGTGCTGGTCGACACGCGCGGCTACTGGAGCCCGCTCCTGGCGACGCTCGAGCACGCCGTCCAGGAGGGCTTCGTGCGCGAGGGACTGAGCGGCGCGGTCGTGGTCGCCGCGACGCCGCACGAGGCGCTGGCCGAGATCGAGCGAGCGTTCGACGCCGCGGCCGGCGCCAGTGGGTCGCGCTGACTCCCGCCGCCCCACGCGGAGCGGTCGACGGGCTACGCTGGCCGCGACGCGCGCCGTCGAGCATCCCGCTCGCAGCGAGCGACGCGTCGCACGAGGAACGAACCGATGCGAACACGAACATGGATGCCGGCGTTCGCGCTCCTGGCCCTCGCGGCCACGGGAGCGACGGCGCAGTCGAAAGGAACGGACGCGGACTTCTCACGGGAAGGCGACCGCAGCGCGAAGGACGCGCTCGAAGGACGGACGGCTCCGGCCCTCGCGGTCGAGAACTGGCTCAACGCGGGCGGGGAGGACGGCACCGCGCCGCTCGATCTGACCGAACTGCGCGGCAAGGTGGTCGTGCTCGATTTCTGGGGCACCTGGTGAGGCCCGTGTCGAGCGGGCGTCCCGAAGCTGAAGGACTTCAGCGGGCGCTACGCGGACCAGGGTCTGGTCCTCATCGGTGTGCACACGACGAACGGCGGCGAGAAGATGGCGGACTTCGTCCGTGAGCAGGAGATCGGCTATCCGGTCGCGATCGACGTGGCGAACGCGACCAAGTCCGCGTACGCCGTGGACTCCTACCCCGACTACTACCTGATCGATCGAGCGGGGAACCTGCGCTTCGCCGACCTCGCGAACGGCGAGCTCGAACGCGCGATCGAGTACCTCCTGGCCGAACCCGATCCGACGGCGATCCACCCGGCACTGGCGGAGGCGCACGCGACGGCGACCAGGAAGGACCAACGCATCCTCGCGATCGTCGGTGGCGCCGAAGCACGCGGAGGCTTCGACGCGCTCGCCAAGGGGGATCGCGATCTCGGACGCTTCCTGTTCAACGAGTACGTGAACGCGAACGTCCTGCGGGCCGAGCACGCGGATCTCGTCGAGGCGCTCGGCGTTCCGACCGACGGCGCGCATCTGGTCGCGCTGACCTCCGCCGGTGACGTGCTCGGCAGCGTGGCTCTCGCCGGCCTCGACGGTGCCGGTCTGCGCCGCTTCGCCGAGGCGCATCGCGTGCCGGTGAAGGACGCGGAGGTGCTGTGGAGGACGGCGCTCGAACAGGCGACACGCGAGAACAAGCGCGTGCTCGTGCACCTCGGCGCGCCCTGGTGAGGCTGGTGCTTCAAGTTCCAGGAGTTCCTGGAACGCCCCGTCGTCGCGGAACTGATGGCCCGCGACTTCGTCCTCCTGAAGATCGACACCGAACGCCACACGCACGGCGCCGAAGTGGCGAAGAGACTGCGCGGTGATCGAACCGGCGGCATCCCGTGGTCCGTCGTGACCGATGCGACCGGCGGCGAACTGGTCGCCAGCGACGGCCCCGAGGGCAACATCGGCTGTCCGGTCTCGCCGGCCGAGTGCGCCTGGTTCGTCGAGATGGTGCGGCGCGGCGCGCAACGCCTCGAGGCGACCGACATCGCCCGGATCGCGGCGGAACTCGAGGAGCACGCGCGGCCGCTGCGGCGCTGAGCGAGCACCCGAACGCGGTGCCCGACGATCGGCCCCGCCCCGTGACCACGGTTCGAGCGACCACCGTCCGAGCGACCACCGTTCGCGAGGACGGTGCGTCGCCGGGCGCAGCCGACGCCGTCCGGCGACACGTCAGCGCCCGGAAGCGTCCGCGCCGTCGATCCACGCTTCGGCCGCTTCGACGAGGGCCGCGAGCCGTTCGCGCGCGGCGACGGTCGGCGCGGCGTCGATCCCGTAGATCCGTGCGAAACCGTCCACGACGTCGGACTGGAACTGCATCGCGGGTACGTGAGAGCCGACCTCTGCGTAGTAGGTCGCGAGCACCGCCCGCGCGCGGAGCGTGGCCGGACGATCGGCACCGAAGAGTCGTTCCGCCTCGTCGACGTACGCATCGGCGAGCGGCAGGTTCGCCGCGAAGTGCCCGAGGCGCGCGCGGATCAGCACCAATCGCTCGAGCGCCTCGAACGCCCAGATCGGGTCCGACTTGAGGTTCCTGGCGAAGATCGCGTGGGACTCGGTCGCCAGCTCCTCCGCGCGCTCGAGCCGACCGTCCAGCTCGTACCAACCACTCAGCCGCCCCATGGCGACGGCCGTGCGACTCGACGTGTCGCCGTACACCGACCGGTGCAACTCGAGCGCGCGCCCACCGTCGGCGAGCGCGGCGCGCATCCGACCGGTCCGCGCCGCGAGCTCCGCCCGCAGTTCGAGCGTCCTCATCATCGCGCGCGACTCGCCCCCGCCGCTCGCCACGACCTCGGGCAGGATCCGCGCCAGCAACTCTTCCGCGTCCTCGTACGCGCCGCCGAGGACCATGGCACTCGCGAGTTCGATCCGCAGGTCGAGCAACGTGGCGTCGCGCTCCTCGGCGTGCGGCGCGAAGTCGGCGATCGCGGTCTCGAGAATCTCTCGCGCGCGCTCGTGATCGCCGAAGTTCGCGTACGTCGCCGCGAAGACGCTGCGCAGTTCGACGTCGACCCACGGGTCGCGGGCCTCGCGTTCCACGATCGACCGTTCGGCCCGCTCGAGCACGCGCCGCAAGAGGCTCGTGTCGGCGCCGTCGACGCTGATCGGATCGACGGCCTGGAACATGTCCGTGATCAGGAACTTGGCTTCGAGCGCGCGCAGGTACTCGCGCTGGTAGCGGTCGCGCTGTTGCTCGGCCTCGTCCCGCGCCAGTTCGAGCTCGTCCACGAGCGCGAGCGCCGCATCCTTCGCTTCGCCCACCGACTCCGCGGCGCGTTCGGCCCTGTCCTGTTCGTCGAGCGCCCACGCGAGGCCCCAACCCGTACCGATCACGCCGACGACGAGCACGCCGAAGAGGGCGAGCGCGCCGATCACCTGGATCCGATTGCGCCGCACGAACTTGCTGACCAAGTAGGCGCGGCTCGGCGGCATCGCGACCACCGGGCGGTGGTCCAGGTGGTTGCGCACGTCCTGTGCCAGCGCCGCCGGCGTTTCGTAGCGACGCTCGCGGTCCTTCTCGAGCGCCTTCAGCACGATCCAGTCCAGATCGCCGCGCAGCTCGCTCTGCAACTGCATCGGCCCGACACGCCTCATGGACGCAACGAAGATGCCGCTGTCCCCCGCGCTCGCGATGCGGGTCGAAGGGCGCGTCGGTTCGGCCTCGCGGATGCGGCGCAACATCTCGTGGAAGCCCAGGTCCAGGAGCGCACCGCGCAGGTCGAACGGCTGCGCTCCGGTGAGCAGTTCGTAGAGCAGGACGCCCAACGAATACACGTCGACGCGCGTGTCGATGCCGCCGACGTCGACCCCGGTCTGCTCGGGCGCCATGTATTCGGGCGTCCCGATCATCTGCAGCTCGCCGGTCACCAGCGTGTGCTCGCTCAGGTCCGCCTCGAGCGCCTTCGCGATCCCGAAGTCGATGACCTTGGGCTCCGGGCCCGACTCCGTGCTCGTGACCAGGACGTTGCTGGGCTTCACGTCGCGGTGGACGACGCCCTTCGCGTGGGCGTGCTGGAGCGCCGCGCAGACCTTCGTGAACAACTCGAGCCGTTCGCGCACACCCAGCCGTTCGTCGTCGCAGTACTTCGTGATCGGCACGCCGTCGACGAACTCCATCACGAAGTACGGGCGGCCCGCCGCGGTCGCACCGCCGTCGTGGACCTTCGCGATGAAGGGGTGGTCCATCAGCGCGAGCGCCTGCCGTTCGGCCGCGAAGCGTCGCACGACCTCTTCGGTGTCCATTCCGAGCTTCAGGATCTTGAGCGCAACGTCGCGGCGGACCGGCTCGGTCTGCCGCGCGCGCCAGACGCTCCCGAACCCGCCGCTGCCGATCTGCTCGATCAGCGTGTAGCGGTCGATCCGATCGCCCGCGCTCTCCTGGGGACGGGCGTCCGGCTGGGAGGGCAGCGTGGCCGACTCGGAGTCGTGGGGGTCGCGCTCGTTCACGGGGCCATGGTCCGCAAGTCGCACGGCCCGACGCCAGGACCAAGAGGTGCCAACGCGGCGCCGAGCCCCGGCGTTCCCGTGGCATGCGACAACGAACCCAGACCCCGTGCACCGCGACGAGCTCCGGCGCGGTCCGACTCCTCGCCACGACCCTCGCCATCACCGGCCTCGCGACGCTCGGCGCAGGTCTCGCTCGCGGACCAGGTGGAGCGTCGCCAAAGGACACCCTCTCCGCGCCCGCTCCACCGCTCGACATCGCCGCCGTCGTGGCCGACTCACCCACCTGGATGCCGCTCACGCCGGTCGTCCCGACGAACGTGGCGACGACGCTCGCCGGCCCGGGCTCGGGGCCGACGACCGTTCGGGCCGTGAGCTGTCGACTCGAGACTCAGGATGAAGCGGTGCGCCTCGGCCGTCTCGCGGCGCGCGACCCCGCCGCCTACCGCGGACTCGAGAGCGGCGCGCCGCAGGCCCACCAGGCGCTGGTGCTGACCACGAACGAGGCGACGCGCTGGACGCCGCCGGGCCCGGGCCGACCGCCCGCGGACGTGGTCACGATCGATGGCGTGTCGTGGCGTCCGGCGGGCCGCAGCGAGACGTTGGTCATGGTCGCCGACGCCGACGGGGTCTGGACCTACGCCGAGGTCGGGCCCGCGGGCGACGTGCGTTCGTCCGGTCGGACCGACTCGTGCCTGAGCTGTCACGAAGGGGCGCCGTTCGGCGAGCTGTTCGGCGCAGCGTTCAGATAGCGGAGCCCGGCGCGTTCACGCTCCCGCGCGCCTCTCAGCGTTGGGCGCGCCAGGCGGCGAGGCGTCGATCGAGGTCGGGCTTCAGCATCGCGAACGTCGTCCAGGTGTCGGGGACGTGGTAGAGCGAGTCGTGGTCGCCGCCGACCAGGCCGATGTAGTCGTCCAAGTAGCCACCTCGATCCGAGCTGAAGTACGCAGCGGCGAATGCGTTGCCCTCGTCGCTCAGCGCGTCGTCCGTGAACTTGCCGTCGCACGCAGCCATGAGGAACGCGCCGGGCGTCGTGGATCCGGCGCGCAGTTCGGCCAGTTCAGCGGCCAACTCTTCCTGGAAGAACTCGCTCGCGAGCCCCGAGAGCAGCGCCCACGCGACGAACATGCCGATGTGCGTCGCTCCAGCCTCGTCGGGGAGATCGGTCGGGAAGTCGCCGCCGTAGTGCCACGAGGCGTCGTCGTGCTTCGTCATGGGGAAGCGGGTCGAACGGCGCTCAGCCCTTCGACTCGTCCTCGCCCGCGTCCTTCGCGAAGCCCTTGTAGGTGCGGCGCACCTCGTCCCAACCGGCGATCAGACTCTTCGCGATCGCCTGGGTCTCACGGGCGCCGGACTGGGCCGCCTCGGTGGCGGCGGTACGGGCCTTCTCGTAGGTCGGCTCGAAGGTGTGCTTCAGGTCGGCGACGGCATCGCGCAGCTCCATCTTGCCGAGGGAGGCCTTGACGCGCAGGTGGTCGACCTTGCCGCGCATGTCGTCGAGTTCGCGGCGGATACGGTCCAGGATGTCGTTGCTCATGGTGCTGTCTCTTGGACGCTCTGTCGCCTGATCGGGCGCCCTTCGAGTGACGGCGCTCGCGCGGGGGCGACGGTGTGCGACCGACGTCGGTCTTCGCGTCCGAGGCACGGTACCAAGATCGCGGCATCCGATGCGGTGCACCGCAATGTCGCTCAGGGCGAGCCGCTACCCAGAGTTCGGTACCGGCCGTACTGGCCCGGGCGCTCGGAGTTGGCGGCTCCGCGCCCGGGCGGCCGAGACGTGGCCGACCAGCTCGACGCCTGCGCTCCCCGAGCGCGAGTGCTCAGGGTGCGATTGGTCAGGGTGCGAAGATCGCGGTGCGGTGCACGACCACGTCGTCGAGCAGCGCGCGGTCGATCGCGACGGCGGCCACGCGGTAGGTGGCCGGCGGCGTCGGGAACGGCTGGATGCCGCCGAAGACCGTGGTCGCCGTCACGCTGAGGAAGGGGTCGGTCTCGGTCGACGGCCCGCTGGGCAGGAAGAGGAAGCCCGCGTACTCCGCGTCGACGCGCTCGACGGCGCTGATCGAGAAGGACGCCGTCTGCAGCGCGCCACCGCCGACGAGGATCACGGCCTCGTTCTGGAAGTCGAACAGCGAGGCGTCGAACGGCACCCGGAAGAGCCCGCGCCACACGAGCCGCATCTGCTTCTCCTCGGTGACGACGAGCGAGCCGTTCAAGAGGTCGTCCGCCGTCGGCCCGAAGCTCCCGCCCAGGCGACCGGCCGGCAGCGGGAGGTGCGGATCGAGCGCGACCTGGGGCAGGGGCACCGAGGTCGCGACGATCGGGACGCCGGCGGGCGCGGAGTCGAACGAGCTGGTGACGGCGGTCGTGGTGGCGGCGGCGACGGCGACGGTCGAGAGGGCGGCGGCGACGAGCGGGGCGAGGCGGAGGCGCATGGTCGAGCTCTGAAGCTTTGGATGGTGACGGCAGCGGTGGACGCTCGGACGGAGTGCGGGAGCGCGCGCCCACCGACGTGGGCGACCGGCGCGGGCGCGACCCGGGCGTCGGCGCTCACGGTACACCGGAGCGCGAGCGGCTGGCGTGGACGCGAGTCGCGCGCCCGGTCAGACTGCGCCGATGGACCTCGAGGCCTGGTTGACGATCGCCGCCGTGTGCGCGAGCGGCGCGGTGACGCCGGGGCCGAGCCTCGCGGTCGTGCTCAAGAACACCGTGTCGGGCGGGCGCGCGCGCGGCGTGGCGTGCGCGGTCGGGCACGGGCTCGGGGTCGGGATCTACGCGGCCGTGGCGGTGATCGGTCTGCGCGCGGTGGTCGCGTTCATCGAGCGGCCGGTGATGGTGGCCGGCGCCGCGTATCTCGTGTTCCTGGGCGTGCAGATCCTGCGCGCGGTGATGGTGAGCACGGCGGCACAGGGGGTGTCGGCGCCGCGAGCGGCGGCGGGTCCGGGTTCCGGCGGGACCGAGTCGGCACCGCTCACCGCTGGCGCGACCGACGCAGTGACCGACGCAGATGCGGCCGCGCTCGCCCACTCCCCCGTCGCCGATCCGGGCCGCGGCGGCTTTCGCGAGGGCTTCCTGATCGCGTTCCTCAACCCGAAGATCGCGGTCTTCTTCCTCGCCCTGCTGAGCAACCTCGTGCCGCCCGGCGCCGTGCTGGCCGAGCGCATCGGCGTGGCGAGCGTCGCCATGGTGATCGACACCCTGTGGTACGTGGTCGTCGCGCTGGTCCTGGCGGGAACGGGAGCCGCGGGCTGGCTGCGCAGGAACGGCGCGCTGGTCGACGCCGTGTTCGGCTTCGTGCTCGTCGGCCTGGGCGGATGGATGCTCGTGCGCGCCCTCGCCAGCTGATCGTCATACGGAGTCGCACACCGTGCGGAAACTCTGGGCAGGTATGGGCCGCACTCGTTTCGGCACAACCGCTCTCGAGAGCTCCAGAGCGGTATTCGGCGCCCGTCGAGTGCGGCACTTTCTTGCCCAGAGTTTCCGCACGGTGTGCGACTCCGTATGAAGACTCACGGCTCCTGGAAGCCGCCCAAGCGCCAGGTGAGCACGAGCGTGTCGCGGTGGCCGGCGCCGTTCGGCTCCAGAGGCTGGATCGGCGTCGTCTCGTGGATCGCGCGCGCGTCGTCGATCAACAGCGTCGTGCCGCGCTCGGTCATGGTGAAGCGCTGGCCGTTGGGGCCGTTCGCCTCGAACACGCGCGTCTCGCCGCCCACGATGCCCTCGCGAGCCATGAGGATCACGGCCACCTGATCGACGCCGTCGCGGTGCGCGCCCTCGGGCGTCGGGCGGCCGATGCCGTCGCCGGTGGTGATGCGGAACGCGTGCGCTTCGACGAACCATGGGCCGGTCGTGCCGCGCAACTCGCTGGCGCGCTCGGTCAGCGCCAACAGCAGCCGCGCCCACAGCGGATCGGCGACGAGCGCGGGAGCCAGCGGCTCGAACATGCGCTCGATGCCGCCGTGCAGCGCGTTGTAGTCGAGCGGTTGCCAGTGCGCGCGATGCTCGACCCCGCGCAGCTCCCCGCCCTCGACGACGAACGAACCGTGCCGCCGGAACCGGTAGGCGCCGCCGTCGCGCAGGTGCGCGTCGATCGGCAGGTCGCTCCAGAACGGCGCAAGAGCCGCGAGCGGATCGCTCGCGTCCGCCTCCCCCATCAGCGTGGCGAGCCCGCGCGGCGCGAGGACTGTGTAGCCGCGCTCGCGCAGGTGGGCGCCGGCGTGTTCGGGCTCGCCGTGGGGCGGAGTGAAGGGGGTGGGCATGGGGCGAGTGTAGGACTCGCGCGACAGCGCTCGACGATGATCCTGCTCGCGACCTCGACCGATTGGCTCGACCGACTACTTCGCCCGGTGGACCCGGCAGGACGCCGATCCGCCGAGGGAACGCGCGAGCCCGCGCCGACACTGACAGATGTCGATCGGAAACGTGTGGACGCTCCCGCGCCGCAGCCCCCCCCCTCGGCCACGAGTTGGTCGTCCACGTAGACTCGCTCCGCGCCGCTCGCTCCACCCCAAGCACGCACGACGCGGTTGCCGTGTGGGAAGACGAACCAAGCTCCGCGACGCAGCGAGATGCAGGATTCTGCGGGAAGGTCGGTCATCGATCGCGCTCGTCGAGAACAGCCTGATCGTCAAAGAGCGTCGGGACGCTCCTCAAGGTGGCGCCCACCCGAGGCGCCCTCGTCGCGCGCCCGTCCAGTTGCGATCGTTCCAGTGCTTGCGCCCGCAGCGTCGTGCGACGCACTGGCTCGAACGAGCGTGACGAGCGCGCCACCGAGTGCACCGAGCGCTGCTCCCAGGGCGGCGCCGAGGAACAGACCGACGGGGCCCATTCGAACGGCTCCGGCGAACGCGAACATCACTCCGAGGACCACGCCACCGACGAGCATCCGCCAGAGCAGCGCTTGGGCGTGCTCGACGAGCTGGATGCGCACTTCGCGCTGGATGGCTGGATCGCGCGGGAGATCGGCGTCGGGGTTGGTCATGGAAGCGGTCTTCGCTCGAGAGAACAGAAGCTAGGCCTCGAGCACCCGCCGCTTCTGTTCGTCGAACTCGGCTTCGGTCAGGGCGCCGCGCTCGCGCAGGTCGGCGAGGCGTTCGAGCTGAGTGACCCGGTCGTCGCCGCTCGCACGCTCGCTGCCGAGCGCCACGCGCGCTCGATTCACCGCGTCCACGAACGGCATGACGGTCTGCTTGACGACGTTCCGGATCTCCATGCGATCCGCACCGTCCCAGATCGCGATGCTGCCCAACACGAGTCCGGTCGAGTGCTCGATCGAGTTGATGCGCTCGAGCGGCATCTCGCGTTGTTTCAGCCCGTACACGAGCCCGCGGTTCAAGAGGACGACGCGCCGGTCCGTGCACACGATCAGCCACGTGTCGCCCGCCATCATGCCCGAGGTGATGCCGAGGACCGGCTCGTCGTCGAAGAGCACGTCGGGCAGGTGGCGGACTTCCTTCGTGGTGCCGAACGTGTCGGCGGAGGCGAGGGCGCGAATCTGTCGTAGAACGTCGTCGAGGGTCGGCATGGCGCTGGGCAGGAGCGTTCGCGAGTTGGGGACGCCTCATGCTACTCCCTCTGTGATGGTCGGGACGTTCGGTACGGCGTCAGGCACGAAACTGCCACCGGCCGCGCCGAGTCGCTGCGAATCGCAGCGACTTCGGCGGCCGGTGGCAGTTTCGTGCCTGACGCCGTACCGAACGTCCCGACCATCACCCCGCACGAAGGCGCCACCGCGCGCACAGCTCCTTCGCCGCCTCGGGCCAGGTCGGGTAGCGGAACTCGAAACCCTGTTCGACCAGCAATCCCGGCACGACGCGTCGGCTCTTCAGGATCAGCTCGGTCTCGGTGCGCATGAACACCGCGCCGATCTCGAGCATCCACGCCGTCGCCGGAAGCCCGATCGGCGCACCCCACGCACGCCGCAACTCGCGCATGAACGCGGCGTTGGGCAAGGGCTCGGGCGCGGCGAGGTTGATCGGCCCGACGATGTCCTCGTGCTCGACGATCCAATCGATGGCGCGCACGAAATCCGTCTCGTGGATCCACGAGACGTACTGCCGACCGTCGCCGCAGGTTCCGCCCAGACCGCGCCGCACCAGCGTCAGGAGCGTGGCGAAGATGCCGCCCGCGTCGGGGCTCATGGTCATCGCCGAACGCAGCGCGACCTTGCGCGTGCGCGGCGTGTCGGCGGCGTCGAGTTCGCGCTCCCAGGCGCGCGCCACGTCGATGCTGAAGTTCCAGGTGTCGGGCGCGCCAGGTTCGTCGCCGCCGATGATGCCGGTCGCCTCGTCGTTCGGCGCGTCGTAGCGGTGCGCGTAGATCGTGGCCGTGCTGGCCTGGAGCCACAGGGGCGGCGGCGCGGCAGCAGCGGCGATCGCTTCGCCGACGAGGCGCGTGGTCACGACGCGCGAATCCATGATCAGCCGCCGGTTCTCGGGCGTGTAGCGGCAGTTGACGCTGCGGCCCGCGAGGTTCACGACGAGGTCGGCGCCGTCGAACTCGGCAGCCCAATCTCCGTGGGTGGCGGCGTCCCACTGGACCGTGCGCCAGGGCGCCGGCGCGGGCCGACGACCGATCACGACGACGTCGTGGCCGCGGTCCGTGAACGCGCGCGCGAGCAACGTGCCGACCTGGCCACTGCCTCCGGGGATGATGATCTTCATGGTTGGTACGGCGTCAGGCACGAACCCGCCACCTGAAGTGCGGTGCCGCGCTCGCTGCGCCGCTTTCGGCGCGGAGGAGTGCCGCAGAAGGGAGCTACCGCGCGCCGGGCCCCGTCGTTGAGTAGGTGGGGCTGCGACTGACGATGGAATTGCTCCGGTACACGTCGGCGTGAGAATCGACTCTACGAGTGCGGCACCGAGGCCGAGGCACTGCTCGAAGCGGCCGGCTCGGTCCACTGCAACGAGCAGCTCGATGGCGCACTACATGTCGACAACGAGGGGCTGATTCAGCGCGATGGCGTCCTCCAATGCTGCGATCCAGTGCTCGTACGCAGGCCGTGCCCCACTCGACCACGTGTGGGACTCGAGCTCTCTCTTTGCCGTGTGGACAGAGCCAGTGAGAGTGTTCCCGAGAGCGAAGTGCTCCGAGAACGGAACAGGAAGAAACATCTCCGCCGAAAGAAAGTGAGAGGGCGCAGCCTTCTTGCCAACCAAGCGCCCCAGAAAGGACGGCTTCGCAACGAGAGCTTCTGCGGCCTCCTCGAGGAGCATCTCCAGCGAGCTCAGCTCGAGACGGTAGAAGCACGGCTCCACATCGGATGCTTCGTCCCACAGAGAATCGGGGATTCCGAATGGCAAGAGTCGGAGGCTCTCGATGAGCTCCGGCAGAGCGGCGTGGCGCTTGCTGGTCGCATCAAGGCCGCCCAACGGAACATCCGGCGGACACTCCCGCGCGCCTTCACTGGTGAGGATCTTGTAGCTGGCGCCCACCGACCACGCCTGCCGCATGGCGGGCGTTATGTAGTCGCCAGAGAAGTAGCGACTCAGGGGCATGATCATCAGGTCAATGGCCATGGCTGTGAGAGGTTACTCGGGCATGCGGCGTCGTGCACCAGCAGATTGGTGTGCGGCACCGTACGGCTGCACCGTACGGCTCGGCACCGTACGGCTCGGCACCGTACGGCTCGCGGCACCGTACGGCTCGGCCGCTCGTGGCGCCACGGCACCGCATTGGATGACTGCAACGAGGGCGAGAGGCACCGCAACACCTACGAGCATGATCAGCCTCCAGTCTCGTGTGACTCCAACAGCCATGACGAGTCTAGCCGCTACGCCTGTGAGCAACAGCGCCCACACTGCATGGATCCTTGCGAGTCGCTCGGTTCTGTCGAGTTCCATCCCGACTCCCGCTGTCGAACGAGTGCCCGCTCGAGGGCGGCCTGGGCAGTGGACCGTCTGCTGCGATGAGAGGTTGACCGGGCGCCTGCTCTGCTACTTGAATGTTTGCGTCTTCAGAAGCTCGCCCGCCTCATCGTAGACCTTCCAAGGGCCGACCTTCTTGCCGTGTTCGAAACGGCCTTCGTCCCAAAGCTGGCCGTTGGCGTGGTATCGCTTCCACGCACCATGCTTCTGTTCTTCATCGTCGAAGCCGCCCGTCCCCCGCGGTTCACCGGTCTTGAAGAACCACTTCCACCGTCCAGCGATCTTTCCGTCCTTGAAGCTGCCTGAAGATTGCATCTGTCCATTGTTTAGAAAGTACTTCCACTTTCCTGACTTCTTTCCGTTGTCGAACTCACCCTGGCAAGAGATGAGGCCGTTCTTGAAGAACAGTTTGAAGGGGCCATTCTTAGGACTGCCGTTCTCGTCGACGCCGGGGATATCTTTCATTGGATCTCGATCTTGGTTGCCTATCTGTTGGAGTGGAGAGGCCTGCCGGTGGGAGGCGATCAAGTGTAGTTGAGCTCCAGCCCGCTTGTACGTGTGGCGCGGGTGAGTCGCTTGCCGACCGACGATCAGCGGTGCAAGGTCATCGCCCGGAGTCTGAATGCGGCCTGGCCTTCATTCGCTGTCCGATCTGGTTGTTCGCTCGCACAGGAGTAACTCGTTCGAGCCTACATTCTCTGGCGAACTACGGTTCTATGGCTTTGCGGGTCGCTGATCAGCAATGGGGCGATGCGCTGGAAGGCGCCGCACTCGCTGCGCCCTTCTCGACGCGAAGGGGTCGCAGCAGCCCGCTTCCACGGGGTTGTGCCCCACCGTCAGGTGAGTGTGGCGGCGACCTTCAGCGGAACTGCTCCGGTACACCTCTGCGTCCAATTCAATGCTGCGAGTGCGGCACCGAATGCCCTCGGCACCGAGAGCCCTACTTCACCCCCAAGCGCCGCGCCAACCGATGCAGGTTGGCGCGGTCGACGCCGAGCTCGCGCGCGGCTGCGGCCCAGTTGCCGGCGTTCGCGGCGACCGCGCGCTCAATGCTCGCACGCTGCGTGATCGCAACGGACTCGGCGAGCGTCATCCCGCCCGCGCTCGACGACGCGACCACGGGCGCCAAGGTATAGGCCTCACCGATGCGGCCCAGATCGCTCGCTTTGACGAGGACGGATTCGCCGCGCTCGACCCGCGACGAAGCGTGCAGCACGGCGCGCGCGACCGTGTTCTCGAGTTCACGGACATTGCCGGGCCAAGCGGCGGCGGTGAGCGCGCGCTGGGCGTCCGCGGCGAAACGCACCGGCCCCGTTCCGAAGCGCGCGCGGTTGGCGTCGGCGAAGTGCCCGGCCAACGGCGCCACGTCCTCGGCGCGCTCACGCAGCGGCGGCACGGTGATGCGGCACACATCCAGGCGGTGCAGCAGATCGGCTCGGAACCGACCGGCGCGCACCTCTTCCTCCAGATCGCGATTGGTGGCCGCCAGCACGCGCACGTCCACGCGCGTCACCGCGTCCGAACCGACGCGCATGAATTCACCCTCCTGCAGCACGCGCAAGAGTTTCGGTTGGACGTGCAGGGGCAGTTCGCCGATCTCGTCCAGGAACAGGCTCGCTCCGTCGGCCATGGCGAAGGCACCGAGGCGTTCGGTCTCGGCTCCGGTGAACGCGCCGCGCACATGGCCGAAGAGCTCGCTCTCGACGATCGACTCGGGCAGCGCCGCCGCGTTGACCGTCACGAGCGGGCGATCGGCCCGGCCCGACTCTGCGTGCAGCATGCGCACCACCAGTTCCTTGCCGACGCCCGTCTCGCCGGTCACGAGCACGCCGAAGTCGCTCGGCGCGACCAACTCGATCTCGCGGCGCAGCTTCGTGAGCGCGTCGCTCGCCCCGACCAACGTCGCACCGCGGCTGGCGAGCGCGTCGCGCACCAACTCGTTCGCGACCAGCCGCTGGCGCTCGGCCGTGCGCTCGAGCGTCTCGATCAGATCGCTCGTGCGCAGGCTCGCGCCCGCCAACGCGGCCAAGGCCTCCAAGTAGCGATCGCCCACGGAGTCGAAGGCTCCCACGCGCAGAGCGTCGACGGTCAGCACGCCGACCAGCTCGCCCTCGACGATCAACGGACACCCGAGGCACGAGTGCACGTGCCCGGTCAGCACTCCACCGCTCGCAGTGGCCGTCGCCCCCTCGACCAGACCGTCGTACGGATCGGCGAGTGGACTGTCGGCGGGGAAGCGCGTGGGGTCGGTCGCCGTGCAGATGATGTCGAGTCGCGGATGCTCGCCGCGCCGGAAGCGCCGCCCCATGAGGTCCGCCAAGAGCCCGATCGCGGCAACCGGCACGAGCACGTCGCCCTCGAGTCGCAGGAGCGCCGCGCAGTCACAGGGCAGGGCGCGGGTGACGGCCTCCACCAGCCGCCGGCGTCGGTCCGCCGCCGAGAGGGACGCGGTCATGTCGAGGGCCAAGGGCAGCAGGCCGGCGAGGGGGTCGAGGGGTGATGTCATTTCGACAGCGATTGTGCCCGGCCGACCGGTACGCGGCGTGTCATATCGACTCACCTTGGCCGGTCCATAGTGCCCAGGGGGCGGGGAGCGGGGTTCCGCGGCGCGGCACGGTTGCTGCCTAGAGAGGTGTGGCCCTGCGCAGCGCGAGTCCACGGAGTCGCCTGCCACCCGGGCGCGGCGCCACTGCGGGCGCGCCGATCTGGACCAGTTCGACTCGTCCATCGGGCGCCAGCGCAGCCGTTCGATCCCGGCTCGTCCGCGCACCGCACACGTCAGCTCCGCACACGTCAGCACCGCACGCCTCCCCTCGAAGTTCCTCGCTCCACCACCACCATGTCCACGACCAACACCCCCTCCATCACGCCCGCTTCGACCCTCGCCGACCTGGCCGTCCGCCTCGCCGGCGCGACCCGCGTCTTCCACGCCCACGGCCTCGACTTCTGCTGCAACGGGCGCATCTCGATCGCGGACATCAGCGCGAAGAAGGGACTCGACCCCGCGGCGCTGATCGCGGAGCTCGAAGCGGCCACCGCCGACGCTTCCGACTTCGAACGCTGGGACGACGCTCCGATCCCCGCGCTGATCGAGCACATCCTCGAGGACTTCCACGCCGCCCACCGCGCCGAGGTCCCGCGCCTGCTCGACATGGCCGAGAAGGTCGAGCGCGTGCACGGCGACAAGGCCAGTTGCCCACGAGGACTCGCGGCGCACTTGACGCTGATGCTCGAGAGCCTCGACGAACACATGCGGAAGGAGGAGCAGGTGCTGTTCCCGATGATCCTTGCGGGCCGCGGACGCATGGCGTCGATGCCGATCAGCTGCATGGAGGACGAGCACAAGGACCACGGCCTCAACCTCGAGAAGCTGCGCGCGCTGGCGACCGACTACGTGCCGCCGGCCGAGGCGTGCACCACGTGGCGCGCGCTGTACCTGGGACTCGAGCAGCTCGAGCGCGACGTGATGGAGCACATCAGCCTCGAGAACAACGTGCTGCACCCGCGTGCACTGCGAGACTGACGGCGAGTCCCGAGCTCGGATCGCACCCATGGGCCGCACGAGCCGCGAACTCCGAGAGCGACGGCAGCGGTGCTGTGACTGTGGCGCCGGGCACGGAGCGCCCGAGGTGCGTCAGTTCGAGCCCTCGGACACGACCGGAGGACGAGCCGACTCCGTGAAGGTCACCACCGTCTCGAACTCGTTCCCGTCTTCGATGACGAGGGTGACGACGCGTTCCTCGTCGAGGGCCACGGGCGCGACGGGGAGGACCACACGCAGGGCGCCGTCGGTCGAGAGTGACGGCGCCGCAACCACGTCGGCAGCCTGCGACTGACCCGGACGCAGGAAGGCGACGACCTGTTGTTCGCCCTGGTGACGGAGACGTACTCCCGGACAGGGACGACCGTCGCGAACATGGAAGTCGAGTGCGAGCTGCGACTCACCATCCGACACGAGCACGACCTCGATCTCGTCCAGGTCGTAGAAGGGGCGACTCGAGGTTGTCGCGAGGACAATCGCCGTCCCGATGCCGATGAGGAGCAGTGCGAGAAGGAGGCGTGCGGATCGCGAGGTGACGTGGACCATCGAGGTTCCTGGGCGAGTTGGGTTGTCGGTACGGTGTCAGGCACGCGGCTGCCACCTGCCGCGCCGAGTCGTTGCGAATCGCGGCAGTTTCGGCGGCAGGTGGCAGCCGCGTGCCTGACACCGTACCGACAATCCAACGATGACTCGATTCTCGCTCCGCACGCTCGCCGTGGCCGCCGGTCGGCCGCACGGCGCCGGCGCCGCCCTTAACGCACCGCTCGTGGCCGCTTCAAACTTCGGGCGCGCGCCGGCGGACGACGCCGACGGTGGTTCGCTCCGAGCCTACAGCCGCGAGGACGGAACGCCCACCTGGGAAGCGCTCGAAGCCGTCGTCGCCGCGCTCGAGTCCGCACCCGACGCGACCCACGCCACCAGCTTCGCCAGCGGGATGGCCGCGATCGCCGCGGTGTTCGAACTCCTGCCCGCGAACGCGCGCGTCGTCCTGCCGAGCGACTGCTACCAGGGCGTCGCGGCGCTCGCGGCCAAGGGCCAGCGCACCGGCCGCTGGACCGTCGAGCGCCTCGCCGTCGACGACACCGCGGGTTGGTGCGCGGCGGCGGGCTCGGCCGACCTCGTCTGGCTCGAGTCGCCGTCGAATCCACTGCTCGCGCTCTCCGACCTGCGCGCGATCCTGGGTGCACCGCGCGGCGACGGCACGTTGACGGTGGTCGACAACACGTTCGCGACACCGATCACGCAGCGACCGCTCGAGCTCGGCGCGGACGTGGTCGTGCACTCGGCGACGAAGTTCATCGGTGGGCACTCGGACCTCCTGTGCGGCGTGGCGATCGCCGCCGACCCGGGCGTGAGCGACGCCCTGCGGCACGCGCGCGGGCTGAACGGCGCGACGCCCGGCGCACTCGAGGCCTTCCTCGCGGTCCGCGGTGCGCGCACGCTCGCGGTGCGGTTCGAGCGCGCCCAGGCCACCGCGCAGTTCCTCGCCGAACGTCTCGTCAGGCACCCCAACGTCGAAGTGGTGCGCTACCCCGGCCTCGTCACGCACCCGCAGCACGCGCTCGCCAAGGAACAGCTCGACGGCTTCGGCGCGGTGCTGTCGTTCGACGTGCGCGGCGGCGCCGACGTGGCCGACGCGGCCTGCGCACACGTGCGCCTCGTCCACCACGCGACGAGTCTCGGCGGCGTCGAGTCGACGATGGAACGCCGCGCAGCCCTCGGCGGCCAGGAGCACCTGCCGCCCGGACTCTTGCGCCTCAGCGTCGGTATCGAGGACGAGCGCGACCTGTTGTTCGACCTCGAGGAAGCGTTGGCGCTCGCCCAGCGGTGAGGACGGGCGAGCCGCGGCGTGACCCACTCACCCGCGGCGCGTCGTTCGCCTCGACCGACAGCGCTCGGCTCAGCCGCGCCGCTGCACCGCGCGCCCCGCGAGTCCCGCGCGTCCCACGTCGCGGCGCCTGCGTTCGGTCGAAGCGCCGCGATCGCGCGCGTCGCACCCCGCGCTCCGGCGCCCCAGTCCATCGTCGCCCGGCCAGCACTTGGATCGGCGGTGTGCACCACCACGTGCCAGGGGCGATCGAGCCACCCGCTGCACCGTGGCGATCAACGGTGCGACGCGGCGTTCGGTCGAAGCGTTGCGATCGAGCGCGTCGCACCCCGCGCTCCGGCGCCCCGGTCCATCCACGCCCGACCAGCACCTGGATCGGCGGTGTGCACCACCACGTGCCAGGGGCGATCGAGCCACCCGCTGCACCGTGGCGATCAACGGTGCGACGCGGCGTTCGAGGGGCTCGTAACGCAGCGGCCGCCAGAGTCGCCGAGTCCTGTTCAGCGTTCGTCGTCGCGCTCGCCCTGCCGCTCCGCGGCCCGTGCGAGTGCCAGTGCCTGCATGTCGTCGACGCGATCGTGCTCGTCCACGATCTCGCTGCCGAGCATCTGTTCGAGCACGTCCTCCAGCGTGACCACGCCCTCGAACCCGCCGTACTCGTCCGCCACGGCCACCATGTGGACGCGATCGGCGAGGAACAGCTCGAGCAGCTGGTGCGCCGGCATCGTCTCGGGCACGAAACGGATCGGACGCATGAGGTCGCGCAGGATCAGATCGGCGTCCGGCTCGCGCAGCGCCGCGTCGAACGCTTCGCGTCGGTGGACGAGTCCGATCACGGCGTCCGCGCTCCCGCCTTCCGTGATCGGCACGCGGCTGTGCGACCACCGCTCGGACAGCTGCGCGAGGTCGGCGACGGCCGTCTCGGCGGGCAGCGTCTCCACGACCGTGCGCGGCGTGCGCAGGTCGCCGGCCGTGACGAGATCGAGTCGCAGGACGTTGCGGACCCAGCGGTGTTCTTCGGCGCGCAGGGCTCCGCGATTGGCGGCCAGGCGCGACACGATCACGACCTCGTCCTCGCCCGGCCCGTGCCCCACCGCGGATCCGGTGATGAGGCCCATCGCCTTCTTCGCGATCCACACCACGGGCCACACGCTCCAGATCATCACTTGGATGGGCCAGACGATCGACGTGGCGAGTTGGCGGGCGTAGCGAACACCGAGGCTCTTGGGGACGATCTCGGTGAGCGCCAGCACGAGCACCGTGAACACGGCCGCGAAGATGCCGACCGCCGCGCTGTCGTACTTCTGGCCGACCATCGAGCCACACCAGGCCGCGCCGACGGTGTGCGCGACGGTGTTGATCGTGAGGATGGCCGCGATCGGCTCCTCCACGTCCTCACGGAGTCGAGCCAAGCGTTCGACCGCGGGGCCGGGCGTCCGCTGGCGCAGGATGCCGATGCCCGTGGGCGTGATCGAGTAGAGCGCCGCCTCGAAGAGCGAGCAGAGGAACGAGGCCAGCAGCGTGAGGCTGGCGACGACGATGATGGATGTCACGGGGTCGGTGTTGGTCGGGCGTGTTCGACGCGCCGCCAAGCTACCCGCTGCGCAGGTCGGACGTGCGCGTCGCGGTGGTGCGCGCGTCTCGAAACTCGCGGCGAACGCGAAGAAAACCCGAAAAGGAGTGATCACGCGGCGCGTTCGAACCGTTAGAACCTCCGCCCGCCGCGCGAGACCTGCGCGGCGAAGTTCCGCACCAAACGCCCATGTTCGTCCTCCTCCACAGCTCGATGCCGCTCTGCGACCGCTCGCAGATCGAAGGCATCCTGATCGTCGTGCCGCAGATCGGCACGCGATCCACCTGACCCACGAGGACGATTCCGGCGCGTGCACGCGCCTTGGAGAGGAGCCCGGGGGTCGCGACCCCCGGGCTCCTCGCGTTGTGGGCCCGCTCGCGCTGCGCTCCATGCGCCCTTTCGCACCGCACACCGAACACCACGAACCACCGATGAAGACCCTACTCCACCTCGACACCCAGATGGCTCGGCGACAGCCGTGGTGCGGCCTGCGCGGCTCCATCCACCCGTCGAACACGGCGCGTTCCTACGTGTCGTGCACGGCCAACGACCAGGTCGGTCGCATCGACGAGGTGCCGCCCGACTGACCCCGACCAACAGCGGTCGCACGCCTCGGGTGTGCGCATCCGTGCCGAGGCCCGGGGCATCCGCTGCCCTGGGCCTCGTTGCGTTCCGGGCCCGCTCCAGCCGTGCGGCCCAGCCACTCGCCCGCTCTTTCCCCCCCACCGTTCCAGGCGTTCCACGACGCCATCCACCCCTCCGATCACCTGCTGGACGACGTCCGGCGGCGCGCGGTCGACGCATCCGTCGCGTCTCGGCCACGTGTTCCGCGACACGGTTTCGAAGTGTCGCCGGCGGGTGGTGTTCGTGGTGAACACACGGCTTTCGATCCGTGACGTGAGGTTCGACTCCTCCCTGGCCTGGAACGGTCTCCACGCGGTCCGCGGCGTCTCGAGCGACGGGCGCCGGAGCACGTCGTCGCACCTTCCGCGGCCCGTTCCACCCATTGGTTCGAGCACCGCGTGAAGCGTTCGACGGCCGCCCTCCGGCGCGCGGTCCCGAGGTGCGCCGCGTTCCGACGACGTGCTCGCCGACGCCGGACTGGCCGCGCGCCCGATCCCGTTCCGCCGTCGCTCGCGCGCACGGAACGGCCCATCGGAGCGCTCGACCACCGTCCGCGTCGGTACGCCGCCGCCGGACCTCGCACCCCACCGCACGCCGGACACGCGCCCGTCCACACGAGTGCGTCGCGGACCGCACTTCCACTTCCCGCACCCGCTCTGCGCGGACGGCCCATGCATCCGGCACGGGCCGTTCCGAACCGCTCCGCATCCACGCGCACCGCCGCCGACCTCGGCGACGGCACGTCCCTCTTCATTGCCCCCCCTGCCCCATTCCGCGACGGAACGGAGGACCTCCCATGCTGTTCAAGACGCACATCTCCAAGAACCAGATCGGACTCGTGTTCCGCCGCGGCGACCTCGCGCGCGTGCTCGATCCGGGCAACCACACCGTGCTCCAGCGGCCCTTCGGTCGCGACGAGCTCGAGGTCGTGGACGTCCTCGTCACGCGCTTCGAGCACCCGCTGCTCGACGTGTTGATCGAGGACGCAGCGATCCTCGAGCAGCTCGAAGTGGTCGAACTGCTCGACCACCAGCGTGCGCTCGTCTGGAAGGACGGCCGCCTGTTCGAGATCGTCGGTCCGGGACGCCACGCGTTCTGGAAGCGCCCCTACACGCTCGCGGTGGAAGTCCTCGACGTGAGCGGCGCCGGCGCGCTCGAACACCCGCGGCTCGACGCGATCCTGCGGCACCCGACCGCGCCCTTCTTCGTGCACGCGGTGCGCGTCGACGCCAACGAGCGCGTCGTGTTCCGCCGCGACGGGGCGCAGATCGGGGTTCGTGGACCCGGACTGCACGCGTTCTGGAAGTCGTCGGCCGAGCTGAAGTGGACGGCGATCGACCTGCGCGAGCAATCGCTCGACGTCGCTGGCCAGGAGATCATGACCAAGGACCGCGTGACCCTGCGCGTCAACCTGCTCGTGACCTACCGCGTCGTCGACGTCCAGAGCGCCGTCGACGTGGCGGCCGACGCCGGACAGGCCCTCTACCGCGCCGCGCAGCTCGTTCTGCGCGAAGCGGTCGGTGCCCGAGAACTCGACGACCTGCTCGTCGATCGCAATGCGGTCGGTAGCGAGCTGGAGGTCGAACTGGCGGATCGCGCTGCACAGCTCGGGCTCGAACTGACCGGCCTCGGCGTCCGCGACGTGATCCTGCCCGGGGAGATGAAGACGATCCTCAACCAGGTGATCGAGGCGACCAAGCGCGCCGAAGCCAACCTGATCCGTCGTCGCGAGGAAACCGCGGCGGCCCGGAGCCAGGCCAACACCGCCAAGCTGTTCGAGAGCACGCCGGCCCTGCGCCGCATGAAGGAGCTCGAGGCCCTGCAGGAGATCCTGAAGGGCACGCGCGCCACCTTCGTGCTGGGGCAGGACGACGTCCTCGGCCAGCTCGGGCGGCTGATCGGAGCGCCTCCCGACGAGGGAGACGACCCCTGACCACTGCGGCCGGCGGGGTGCCTCGAGCGCCCCGTCGGCCGCTCTCGTGCCGGAAAGGGGGTTGCGGGATCTGGGTTACAGCTGTAGACAAGATTACAGATGTAACCGAGCGGGAGCCGACCCGTAGGGATGGCCGACGCGCCACGAGCGCCCCCGAGGACCACGACCATGACCAAGAACCCGAAGTCCGAACCCAGCCCGTCCGAGTGGAAGGCTCTACGCCATGTGTGGGAGCACGGGCCCTGCACCGCGCGCGACGTGTGCGACGCGTTGGCCGCGAGCGAGGGCTGGGCCGATTCGACGATCAAGACCCTGCTGCGCCGACTGGTGCAGAAGGGACACCTCGCGACGAAGGCCGCGGTCGGTGGCGGACAGCTGTACAGCGCGCGCCGTTCGCCGAAACGGGCGCTGTTCGACGCGGGTGAGAAGTTGCTCGCGAAGGCGCGCGAGGACACGGTCGCGCCTCTGCTCGCGCACCTGGTGAAGCGCAGCGAGCTGTCGAGCGCGGACCTCGCCGAACTCAAGAAGCTCGTCGAGGACGAGCAGGAGCGTCGATCGAAATGAGCTCCGAGACGATCACCTGGTGGAACGTCGCCGCCGCGGACGGGCTCGACTGGGCCTGGCGCGCGGGCCTGGCGTCGCTCGCGGTCCTGGCCGTGCTGCTGATCGCGCGGCCACTCCTGAAGCGCCGGCTGTCGGCCCATGCGGCGAGCTGGCTGTGGCTGCTGCCGTTGGTGCCGCTGGTCGCGCCGCCCGTCGCCGTGGCCGGTTGGGTCGATCCGTTCCCCGAGCTGCCGCTCGAGTTGGCGGCGCGCGCGGACGAGTCGGACGCGCCGACGGTCGGTGCGACCCGCACGGCGGCGCTCGACGCTTCGTCGCGATCGGCGGACGACGGGACGCCCGGTGAAGTCGTCGCGGACGAACCCGCTCGCGCAACTGGCGCAGCGTCGGGGAGAGAACTCGCCCTCGAGGGAGCGGCTGCCGGGGACGCGGGAGCGCGCGCGCTCCAGGCCGATCAGGCCCATTCCGGCAGCGACGCCGCGAACGATTCCGAGAGCGGTGCCGCGAACGACGGAACGCTCGGTTCGACGAACGGTGTGCATTCGCCGTTCGCACGCTCGAACGCGGCCGCGGTCGAGCTCCGCGCCGCGACCTGGGGCGTCCTCGTGTGGCTCGCGGTCGCCCTCGCGGGTGTCGCGCTGGTCCTCGTGCGTCTCGCGCGAACGGCGGCCCTCGTGCGCCGCGCGACCGGTCGACCCGCGGCCGAACTCGCCGCGCGCTTCGACACGCTCGCGCGCCATGCGGGCCTCGACCGGCGCGTGGACCTGCGGCTCACGGACGAGCTCGAATCGCCCGCGACGACCGGATTCGTGCGCGCGACCGTGCTCGTGCCCGCGTCGCTCGCCACCGAACTCGACGCGCCGGCGCTCGACTGGATCCTGCGCCACGAGCTCGCCCACGTGCGGCGGCGCGACGTGCTCGTCTCGACGCTGGTGCACCTCGTGCGCGCGCTGTGGCCGCTGCACCCGGCCGTGTGGCTCGCGCCCTTGTTCGCCGAACGCGAGCGCGAGTTGGCCTGCGACGAAGCGGCCCTCGCGCGCGAACCCCGCGCCGACGGACCGCGCGCGGCCAAGACCCTCCTCCACGTGCTCGAACGCCGCCGTTCGAGCCACGCCCTGGCGACCGGCGCCGTGCCCCTCGCCCACCCCGAGTCCCTCGAACGCAGGCGCATCATGAAACTGCTCGACCCCGCCGTCCGTGCCTCGCGCGGCCTGTCGCCCTTCTCCGCTCTCGGTCTGGTGGTCGCAGGGGTCGGCCTGCTCGGCAGTGGACTGCGGCCGGTCGATGTGCCCACGCCTCGGGTCGAAGCGCTGGCGACCGATGCCGCTGGTTCGCAGATCGAGGCTGCGGCGCCCGTCGAGGTCGTCGCCCTGGATCCCGCGCCGTTCGTGCCCGCGGAACGGAGCACCGCCGAGTCGCGCGCCGAGGTCATGGCGAGCGCGGCGGCCTACTTGATCGAGCAGCAGCGGTTCGACGGGAGTTGGGCCGCGACCACGGACGCGGGGGCCGACCCGCCCAAGGGATACGTGCGCGAGTTGAACGACCCGGGCGCGACCGGACTGGTCATGCTCGCGCTTTCGCAAGCCCCGGACACCACGCCTGGACGCGATCAGGCACTGCGCCTTGGAATGGCCTGGCTCACGAGTCGATTCGATAGCGAGACCGGGTCCTTCGCCAGCTCGACGGATGGGCCGCAGGTCGTCCAGTCACACACCTTCGCCCTTCGAGGCTGGCTCGCGGCCAACGAGGCGCTCGACCCGGTCGAAGGGCGAGACGGGCGCATCGCGATCGCGCAGCGTGCTGTCGAGTTCCTTGTTGATGCTCGAACGACGCTCGGAGGCTGGGAGTGTGCCCCCAACTTGGAGTCGTGTCAGGCCCAGACCACCGCATGGGTGTTGTGTGCTCTTGTCGAGGCCCGCGACCTTGGTCTCACGGTTGGTGTTCGGGAAGTCGACGGAGGATTCGGCTACTTGATGACCTGCTTCGACCCCGAGACGGGTCGCACCGGGTTCTGGCCGGACATCGGAGGCGGACTGACCAGCGCGCGCTACGAGCGGTCCGTCGACAGCCATCCGCCCGAGTTGGTCGAGACCCACACGGCTCAAGCGATCGCTGCGCGCCTGCAATGGGGGCGCGGGACGGCGGATGACGACGGGCTCATCCTCGGCTCCGAGCGGCTCGTCGAAGCGCTACCCAAGTGGTCGATCGAAGAAGGATCGATCGACATCTACTACTGGCAGGCCGGCACCGAGGCCATCCAGTCGTTCGGCGCTTCGAAGGCCGCGCTCTGGAACCAGGCGATCGAGACCGCGCTCGTGCCGAACCACGCGACCGACGCGAACGGCAACGCCTACTGGCCCGCCGTCGGCGCCTGGCACGTGGCCGGAACCGAGGTTCCGATGACCGCGTGGTGTCTGCTGACCCTGCAGGCGCTTCCGGAAGGCGTGCCGCACGCGTCCGAGACGCAGCAGCCGGCACCCGGGGAGTCGGGAGCACGGTCTTCCGAGTCACGGACGCCCGAACGTCGGACCCCCGACGCGCCGACCCGCGAACCCCAGACCCCCGACCGCCACACGGTCGTGGCGAGCGCGCTCGAGTACCTGCTCGCGAACCAGTCGGACGACGGCCGTTGGCGCGCGAGCACGAAGGACGACGCGAAGGCCGCGGCCGGCGAGTTCGACGACGTGGGCGTGACGGCGAACGCGATCCTCGCACTGCTCGACGCGCCGGCCGGCTTCGAGTTCCCCGGCCGCGAACGCGCGCTGTCCCGTGCGATCGCATGGCTCGCCGACCAGCAGGACGACGAGACGGGTGCGTTCATCCTGTCGGGACCGAGCTGGTACACGAACCCGTCCCACGCCCGCGCGCTGACGGCGTGGATCGCGTACCACACGAGCGAGCTGGCTCCGCAGGACTCGGAGGCCTGGCTCGCGACGGCGAGGGCCGCCGTGGACTTCTGTGCCCGAGCGCGCAATCCCTACCAGGGCTGGCGCTACGACTATCCGCCGGCGGGCGACAACGACTCCGTCGTCACGGGTTGGATGCTGAGTGCGCTCGCCGCGGCGCGCGACGTCGGCCTCGAGGTCGGTCGGGAGGAGCAGCGTGGCGGATTCGCGGTCCTCGACGAGAACTTCGACCCGGCGACGGGCCGCGTCGGCTACATCGGTTGCGGCACCGCCACGAGCCGCATCGGGAAGAAGAAGGACGACTTCCCCGGCGACGCCGTCGAGTTCCCCACGGCCGTCGCGCTGTGCGCCTACCGCGACTGGGGCGTCGACCTGGTCGAGGTGGACGAACACATCGCGAGCCTGGCTCTCCTCGCCTCGAAGCCGCCCCGGTGGTCGCGCGGCGAAGGCACGACGGACAGCTACTACTGGGCCTTCGGGACGGACGCGATCCAGGTCCTCGGTGGCGCACTCGCCGAGCGTTGGAACCGCAGGCTCGAGTCGGCGCTGCTCGAACACTTCGATCGCGACGCGAACGGCCGCGCGTACTGGGCCGCGGTGGACGCCTGGCACGACGCCGGTAGCGAGGTCGCGATGACGGCCATGTGCGTGCTCGCGCTGCAGGCGATCGAGGAGTCAGGCTCCGACCACTGATCGATTCGGCTGCCATGAACGAGCGCCGCGCCCGGACACCTCGGACGACTCCGAAGTGGACCGGACGCGGCGCTCTGCGCGTCGCAGGGCATTTCCGTCAGCCGTCGAGCGAGGCCCGGATCCGCACGTACGCCTCGTAGCGACGCGCGGGAACCTCGCCCGCCAGGGCCGCGGCGCGCACGCCACAGTCCGGCTCGTCCACGTGCCCGCAGTCGCCGAAGTGGCAACTCGCGCGCGCGGCGTCGAAGTCGGGGAAGAACGACTCGAGCGAGTTGCGCGTCACGTCCACCAACCCGAACGAGCGCACGCCGGGCGTGTCGATCAGGCGCGTACCGGCGTCGTCGACCTCGAACAGGCTCGAGGCCGTCGTGGTGTGCCGGCCCTTGCCGTCGCCGTCGCGCACGCGCCCCGTCACCAGGTCGAGCGCGCCGAACAGGCCGTTCGCGAGGGACGACTTGCCGACGCCGCTCTGCCCGACGAGCACGGAAGTCTGACCGCGCACCAGTGCGCGCAAATCGTCCAAGCCCTCGCCCGACTCGACCGAGACGCACAGGGCGGGCACCTCGAGCGCGCGGAACTCGTCGAGGATCGCCTCGATCTCGGCGCGCTCGGCCGCGGTCTCGACCAGGTCGACCTTGCTGACGCAGACGATCGGCCGGACGCCGCCGGCTTCGAGCGCGATCAGGTAGCGATCGACGAGCCGCGGCCGCAGACGCGGACTGCGGGCCGCCGCGACCACCAGCGCGCGATCGACGTTGGCGGCGACGACGCGCTCGGCGCCGGCCCGCGTTCCGTCGGCGCGTGCGATGGTCGAGCGCCGTTCGACGACGCCGACCACGCGCGGCCGACCACCGACGCGGCGTTCGAGCACGACGCGATCGCCGACCGCCACGCTCGCACGCTGGGTGCGCGCGAGAGCCGCGTCGAGATCGGCGTCGAACTCGTCGGTCTCGCCGACGGCCACGTCGCGCACGCGCGCGCGGCCCGGAGCGAGCCCCGTGACCAACGCCAGATCGCGCGCGTCGACCGCGGACTCCGGGATCGGCTCCGGCGGTTCGAGCGCCGCCGTCGGTACGCGCACGTGGACGTGTTTGACGCGCTGGGGCGGAACGCGTGTCCCGACCTCGTCGTCGCCGTCCAGTCCGTCGAAGTCGTCGTCGTCGGGCTGGCGTCGCCGGGCCCGTTCCATGCGCTCGACGCGGCGTTCCGCGCTACGAGCCTTCAGTTCCTTCCGTTCCGCGAGACTGCGCGCCTTGGCGTTACCAGCCAGATGGCGCGCGACCTGCTTCTCCTTGTCGTGATTGGATTCCAATGCCGTTCATCGTGTGAGTCCGTGTGGATCGCACGCGGTGGCGTCGACGGGGCTCCGCCAGGGACGGAACGGGTGCCGTGGCGCAACAGCATCTGCACGTGACATCTGCACGTGACGGATCTGGGCACAGCGGCGCGGCGACGACGGAGCGTGCGCCCGCCTCGATCGGAGGCGGGAGTCGTTGTTGGGCGCATCCGCCCGCTCTCCGTCGTCGGCGGAACCCGCTGGGCGGGCTCGCGCGAGGTCAGGCGCGGGCGGAAGCCGCGGCGACAGTCGTGGTGCTGTACATCGGGACCTCCGGGTGGAAAAGGCGACGTTCGAAGGGTCCGGCACGGATCGCCGACCCCAGAAGCCACACGCTACCCCAACGCGGTGTTCCCGTGGTGCCGCACGGTCGGGCGCGGTCCCCAACGCGAGTCGCGAAGCGGGCGTAGGATCGGCCCATGGTCCGCTTCCTGATCGCGCTGTTGGTGCCCCTGTTCGGCCTTTGCCCTACGGTCCTCGCCGAACCTCTGGCCGCGCAGCTCGGCCGGCAGCTGACGATTCACGCCCAACACATCGCGCCGGACACACCCTACAGCGCGCGCGTCGTCACGATCGTCGGGCCCGCCGAGGGCCCGACCGTGTTGGTGGTGGGCGGCGTCCACGGCGACGAACCGGCCGGGGCGATGGCCGCCGAGCAGATCGCGGGTTGGACGCCGACGCGCGGCACGTTGATCGTCGTGCCGCGCGCGAACGGTCCGGCGCTCGAGGCGGGCACGCGTCGCGTACCCCGCGCCGCGGCCGAAGCGGGAGCGGTGGACGACGAACGCGACCTCAACCGCTGCTTCCCGCGCTCGGACGACGACCGACCCGACGGCGCTCTGCCCGCGGCGATCTGGGACCTGGTGCAGGAGCTCGAACCCGACTACCTGCTCGATCTGCACGAGGGCTACCACTTCACGCAGATCGAGCCGAAGAGCGTTGGCAGCTCGATCATCTCCGACGCGTCGCCCGCGTCGTTGGCTCGCGCGGCCGCGATGGTCGGCGAGCTGAACGCCTCGATCGCCGACGAGAAGAAGCACTTCATCGTCAAGAACACGGCGGTGTCGGGCAGTCTCGCGCGGGCGGCGCACGACGTGCTCGGCATTCCGAGCATGATCCTCGAGACCACGACCAAGGGCCAGGCGGTCGCGTTCCGCGCACGGCAGCATCGCATCCTGGTCGCGACGTTCCTGACCGGGTTGGGCATGCTCGACCACGGTCCCGACGTACTGGTGGGAACGGAGGCGGACCCGGACGAAACGTTGGTGGCGTTGTACGCGTCGGCCGGCGTGGGCGGTGTCGGTCCCGATCGGCTCGAAGAACTGCTCGAGGCCGCGGGTCCGGATGACGGCCGCTTCGAGGTCCGCCGCGTGTGCGCGAGCGACATCCGCGCGGGCGTGCTCGCCGAGTTCGACGTGGTGGTCTTCCCCGGCGGCAGCGGTTCGGCCCAGGCCAACTCGATCGGCGCGGACGGACGCGATGCGGTGC
Source organism: Rohdeia mirabilis (assembly GCA_007750655.1). Classification (GTDB taxonomy): domain Bacteria; phylum Planctomycetota; class UBA1135; order UBA1135; genus Rohdeia; species Rohdeia mirabilis. Next base: position 220,988 of record CP036290.1, on the reverse strand, counting down.
GCGCGTTCGTCGAGGGCGGCGGCGGCTACGTCGGAATCTGTGCGGGCGCCTACCTGGCGGCGAACAACTACAGCTGGTCGCTCGGGATCCTCGACGCCGACGTGGTCGACCGGGAGCATTGGGCGCGCGGCGAGGGGAACGTCGACGTCGAACTGACGAGCCGGGGCGCGTCCACGCTCGAAGCCGAGTCACGAGACCTCGTGCTGCGCTACGCCAACGGCCCGATCTTCGCGCCTGCGCGAGACCCGAACCTGCCCGACTACCGCGTTCTGGCCTGGTTCCGGGGCGAGGTCGAGAAGGCCGGTGTGCCGGGCGGCGTGATGCCGAACACGCCTGCGATCGTGTCGGGTCGCTTCGGCACCGGCCGCGTCGTCTGCTCGAGCCCGCACCCCGAGCAGTCGGCCGGGTGCGAAGCCCTGGTGCGCGACCTGGTCGGTTTGGCGGCGGGCGCTCGTTGAGAAGCGCCCCGCGACGACGACTGGCGCTGGCGCACGCCGGCCGTCGGCGCTAGCGTCGCCCGCCATGCGCTTCGAACGACTCTTCCTCGGTGCGGCTCTCGTCGCGCTCGCCGTCCTCCCCGCCTGTTCCCTGCCGTCGGGATTCACGTCTCGCGACCGCGCGGTGATCGAGTCCGAGGCCAAGTTCTGGGCGGATGCGGTGGTCGCGGGCGACGCGGAAGCGATCGCGAGCTGCTACGAGACCGAAGGTGTGATCCTGCCGGGCGACGGCTCGCCGATCGTCGGCACCGAAGCGCTCACGGCCTACTACGCCCAACTTCCGGACATCCGCAAGGTGCGCCTGCAGATGGTCGAGCTGAACGGACACGGCCCGCTGGCCTACGCGCTCGGAACCGTCGAGTTCGTCGAGCGCGTCGCGGAGGGCGAGGAGCCCCGGTCGTCGTTCAGGCGCTTCGTCGACCTGTGGCGGCGGCAGTCGAACGGGCGCTGGCTCATCGCGCGCGCCCTGTCGCACGAACTCGATCCGACGAACGCGTTCGAGCTGGAGGACGCGCTCAACGCGGGTGCGAAGGCCGCGGAAGAGGACGGCGCAAGTCCGGGCGACGAAGCCGCCGACCCGGCCGAGCTCGAACCCGCGCCCGCCGACGGCCAGACGGTGCCGAGCGACCCGCGCTGATCAGCGCTCGGGCCGTCGCCAAGCGGCGCGGTACACGGTGCCCGGCTCGCGCAGCGGATCGGTGGCGTCGAGCATCGTGAGCACGACCGTCTCGAGTCCGAGCGCCTGCGGATCGATCACCTCGACGCGTTCGTCACCGAGCGCGTGGCGCCGCACGACCAGTCGGCCATCCTCGACACGCACCGCGTTGCCGAACGGGTGGCGCCAGGCCTCGCCCGAACTCGAACGCACCGAACCTTCCAGCAGCAGGACGCCCGTGGGCGCCAGCGCGCGCGCGGCCAGTTCGACCAGACCGACCGGATCGTTGTCGCGTTCGAGCGCGTCGCGCAGGTGGACGACCTCGAACGAACCGGGCGCCGTCGCGGTCAGTGCCTCGCGCGCGGTGGCCTCGCGCATCGCGACCGGGTGCGCCGGCAGTCGGTGACGCGCGAAGATCGCTGCGAAGGCCGACGCCTGCGGGTCGGCGGCCTCCACGTGGGCCAGGCCGCTCAACTGCGCCCACGTGAGCGTCGGCATCGAACGCGCGTCGAGCTCGAGCACCCGCGGCAGGCCGGGATCCGCGCGGCGCACGTCCCCCAGGACCGCGTCGGACCAGGTCGGGTACATGCTGCGCAACAACTCGGTGTCCCAACCGTCCGCGATGCGGTGCGCGTAGACGCCCGTCGGATCGAGGAACTGCTCGACCCGCGCGCGTTCGTCGGCGAGCCACGTGGCCGCACGGACCCGATCGAGCAGCTCCGCGTCGCGCGAGCGGGCGAACACGGCGCGCACGGTCGTGGTGTCGGCGCCGACGCCCGCGGGCTTGCGCGTCTCGCGCGGTTCGAGCGTCACGAGTTCGAGGTCGAACTCCGAGAGGTCGAGCGCCTCGCGGCCGTGCTCGTCCGTGCAACCGAGCGCACCGTCGTGCACGTGGAAATCGAAGCGGTGCAGGCCGTCGTAGCCCTCGCGAAAGCCCTCGTAGGCGAAGACCTCGAGCGCGAACACGCCACCGGGCCGCAGGGCGCGCGCCGCCTCCTCGAAGCAACGCTGGACGTCCTCGGCGTGGTCGAGCGAGTTGCGCGAATAGATCAGATCGACGCTGGCCGGCTCGACGTGCTCGGACAAGCGTTCGCCCGTCGTCGCGATCAACGGCTCGGGATAGTCGATGGAGAAGCGCGTGCGCAACTCCGTGTAGGCGTCGGCGAGCGGGTCCACACCCGTCACGTCGAGTCGCCCGACCTCGTGCGCGTGGCCGAGCGTGCCCAGCGGACCACAGCCCAGGTCGAGTGCGCGCGGCGGGCCGCCTCCCTGCTTGCGCTCGGTCAGCACGTCGATCAGGCCGTCGATCCAGATCGGGTGCTCGTCGCTCCGACCGGCCGGACTGAGGCGCTTCTCGGTGTGTTCGCGGTGAACGCCTTCGAGCGCGAGTTCGCGCGCCCAGTAGTCGATCTCGTCCTGGTAGCCGTCGCGCGTCATCGGTCTCGATCCTCGTCGTTCGTGACGAACAGTTCCATGTCGATGGTCCCGATGGCGTTCGGGTGGATGGTGACGTCCACGTCGGGCGGGCCGCCGAAACCGACGCGGTAGACGCCGTCGTCGTCGGGTTCGACTGCGAGCCGCGCGGCCCCCGAGGGCGGTACGTGCACGTCGACCAGCAGCTCGTCGCCGCGCAGACGGTAGAGGAACGTGATCCACGCGCCCGTGCTGTCGTCGCGAACGCCCACCGTTCCCGTGCGCGCGGCGTCGACGATCGTCATCTCCGCCGGCGTGGACTCGAAGGCGAAGCGGTGCTGGCAACGCGCGAAGTCGACGGGGGTCGACGCGCAGGACGCGCCGCCGAGCGCGGCCAGCGCGGCGACGCCGTACGGACCGAGTCGCATCACCGTTCCTCCCCCACCAGATCGAGCAGGAACGCGTAGGTGAACGCGGTCTCCTCGAAGCGCTTGAAGCGCCCCGAGGCGCCGCCGTGCCCGGCCGCCATGTCGGTGCGCAAGAGGAGCGGTTCGTCGCCCGTGTTCATCACGCGCAGCTTCGCGACCCACTTCGCCGGCTCCCAGTACTGGACCTGACTGTCGTGCAGACCGGTGGTGACGAGCAGCGCCGGATAGTCCTGCTCGGAGACCTGGTCGTAGGGCGAGTACGAGAGCATGTATTCGTACGCGGCGCGCTCGTTCGGGTTGCCCCACTCGTCGTACTCGAACGTCGTGAGCGGGATCGTGTCGTCGAGCATGGTCGTGACCACGTCGACGAACGGCACGTTGGCGACGACGCCGCGGAAGAGCTCGGGACGCATGTTGCAGATCGCGCCCATCAACAGTCCGCCAGCGCTGCCGCCCTGCGCGAAGAGGCGATCCGTCGACGTGTAGCCCGAACTGGTCAGGTACAGCGCGCAGTCGACGAAGTCGGTGAACGTGTTCTTCTTGTTGAAGAGCTTCCCGTCGTCGTACCAGCGCTCGCCCATCTCGCGGCCGCCGCGCACGTGGGCGATGGCGTAGATGAAGCCGCGGTCGAGCAGGCTGAGGCGCGCGCTCGAGAACGTCGCGTCGCGGCTCGATCCGTACGAGCCGTAGGCGGACAGCAACAACGGCTGGGTGCCGTCGCGCGGAACGTCGCGGCGGTGGACCAGCGAGATCGGGATCCGCTCGCCGTCGCGCGCGCCGACCCACAGCCGCTCGGTCACGTAGTTGGCCGGGTCGAACGCGCCCCAGCGCTCGGTCGGCAGGACCTGGTCGCGCTTGAGCAGCACGCGCTCGCGCGTCACCAGGTCGTAGTCGTAGTCCGAACGCGGCGTGGTCAAGGACGAGTAGACGTAGCGCAGCGTCGTGGTGTCGAACGTGCGGTTGTTCGACAGGGCGGCGGCGTAGGCGGGCTCGCCGAAGTCGACGAGGTGCTCGGCTCCGGTCGCCCACTCGCGCACGCGAATGCGCGTCAGACCCTCCGCGCGCTCGCGCAGCACCAGGTGGCCCGAGAAGAACTCGGTGCCTTCGAGCAGGACGTCCGGGTCGTGCGGCACGACCTCCTCCCAGGCCGAGCGATCGTGGCTGCCGATCGGCGTGCGCACCAGGCGCCGGTTCTTCGCCGAGTCGTTCGTCAGGAGGTAGAAGTGGTCGCCGAAGTGCTCGACCGAGTAGCGGTGGTTGCGCTCGCGCGGCAGCACCACCTGGAACGCACCGCGCGGGTCGCTCGCGTCGAGGTAGTGGTACTCGCTCGAGAGCGTCTGCGACGAGCCGATCAACAGGTAGCGCTTGCTCTTCGTGAGCGACACGAAGCAGCGGAACTCCTCGTCGTCCTCCTGGTACACGAGTTCGTCCTGGGAGGGATCGGTGCCCAGCACGTGCCGCCAGATCTGGTACGAGCGCAGGGTCTGCGGATCCTGGCGCGCGTAGAACAGCGTGCGCCCGTCGGCGGCCCAGGCCATGTTCCCCGTGACGTCCTCGAGCACCTCGGCGTAGGCGCGCCGCCCGATCAGGTCGTTGAAGCGCACGTCGTACTTGCGGCGGCCGACCGTGTCGAAGGCGTAGGCGAGCGTGTGGCCGTCCGTCGTGACCTGGAAGCCGCCGATCGCGAAGTACGCGTGTCCCTCGGCCAGCCTCGGCCCGTCGAGCAGCACCTGCTCGGGCCCGTCGGGCGCGCCCTTGCGCCGGGTGTAGATCGGGTACTCGCCGCCCTCCTCGTAGCGCGTCGCGTACCAGTAGCCGTCCTCCTCGTAGGGCACCGAAACGTCGTCGGGCGAGATGCGCGCGACGATCTCGTCGTACAGCTCGTCGCGCAGGCCGGCGAGGTGCGCGGTCACGGCTTCGGTGTACGCGTTCTCGGCCTCGAGGTAGGCGATGACTTCGGGGTCCTCGCGCTGGTTCAGCCAGTAGTAGTCGTCCACGCGCACGTCGTCGTGGGCGGTGAGCACGTGGGGCCGGACGCGGGCCGACGGCGGGTCGAGATCGTGCACGTCGGTCGTGGCGCAGGACGTGAGAACGGCGAACGGGAGGACCGCGATCAGCAGCGTGCTGAACGGAGCCGCGACGATGGGTGAGCGCTGCATGGATGGGGACCCGAAGGTGGTGGAGGGCGCGCGGGTCGTGGGCTCCGTGGCGCGCTCGCGGAGGGCGATCCTAGGGAGTGAGAGGCGAGCGCGCGAGGATCGGTCGCGAGCCGAGAGCCGCTCAGCTCGAGGCGTTCGTGTCGCGCTCCTCGCGGACCGTCAGGCACACGAAGCCCATGAAGAGCGCGAGCGGCAGCGGCGTGTCGGCCGGCAGGTCGCCGACGAGTTGCGACCCGAACGTCCCCTGGTTGCTGAAGCGGCCGACTTCGCGCTCGCCGTCGAGCAGCGCGTAGCTGGGCCGCCAGAACCCGCGCGGCACGATCACGAGCGTGCGCGGGCCGCTGCTGACGAACGAGTAGCGGTTCTTGATGAACCCCGTGCGCTCGACGCGAGCGATCTCCTCGCCGGCGAGCTCCAGCACGTAGTGGCGGCCGAAGAAGCCCTTCGGACGCATCGAGTACGCCCGGCCGTCCAGGTGCACGTCGCACCGGCGGCTGAAGACGTGCCGCTCCAGGCGCGTGCGGACCACGCCGTCGACGACCACCTCGCGGTTGCGCGAGAAGAAGCTCGTCGGGCGGAACAGGATGTGGAGGCGGTCGGACATGGCGTCCATCATCGTCCTGGAGCCCTCCGCTGTCGAACGTGGAGCGGTCGACGCCCTCGAGCGCGCGGCGCCGACCGCGAAGGCTAGTGGTGTGATTCGCTCTCTTGGGGCATTTCCATCGTCCCGTACGGGCGCGCTGCTGCGTTGCGCCTCCTCCGAGACTCACAGCGAAGTCGAGTCGTCGGCGCGCCTTGCATCGCATCCCGTACGGAACGCCGAAATGCCTCAACAGAGCGAATCACACCACTAGCGCTCGCTCGTCGACCGCGCCGCGACCGGCCCGACGTAGTCCTCGGCCACGACCACGTGGTCGAACTCCACGGCCACGGGGGCCTCCACGTCGGTGACGCCGGCCCGGCGCAAGGCCCGCGGGGTGACGTAGTGCAGCAGCTGGAAGAAGTTGAGCTCGAGCTCGGCGCTCGTCCTCCACGAGAAGCCCTCGAAGGGCTCGGCCTCGGGGTCGCCTTCGTCGAGCACGTCGAAGCCCAGGCCGCTCCAGTGGGCGCGCGGTGTGCCAGCACGCACGTGCATGACCGGCTCGCCGTCGAGCCACAGGGCCAGTTCGCCGTCGCGCTCGCCGGGCGTGTTCAGTTGGACCATCACTTCGACGGTCTGCCAGCGATTGGCCGGGATCTGCAGACGCTCGCTCGGTTCGATGCCGTTGCCCCAGTGGTTGCCGTCGGCCGAGATCTTCATCTCGTGCCAGTAGCAGTAGAAGCTCCAGGCGCCGGGTGCCGCCATCCGACCGTCGTGGGCGAACGGCTCGATGCCGACGGTGATGCGATCGTCGCCTGCGGGTCGCGAACCGGCTCCGCCCTGGGGCCAGGGCGTCGACGGCTCGTAGCCGCCCAGGTGCACGCCGTGGTGCTGGTAGCCGAGCGCGTCGGACGGATAGCGCACGCAGAAGCGCGCGTACATGCGTTCGACGCCGGGAACGACGCGGTACAGATGTCCGCCCGTGTTCTCGCTCGGCGTGGCGGTGACGCGCAGGACGCGCGCACCGTCACCGCCGTCGAGCGGGCCACCGCGCACGAGCTCGAACACGCTCGAGTCCTGGGTGTGGTCGGTCCAGCGCGCCAGGACCTCGTCGAGGGTCGAGCCGTCGAAGCGCTCGGCGAAGAGCACGCGCTCGTGCTCGTCGATGCCCGCGTCGAGCGGGAACTCGGCCGCGAGTCCCGGTCCGCGCGGCAGTTCGGGGAAGGGCGGCGCCGGCGGAGCCGCACCGTCCCCGCGCTGGTTCCGGCCGCGCGGCGGTGGCGGGTGGAGACTGATTGCTCGTGGAGGGCTCGGCAGCGCCGCGATCGGCACGCGCACCAGGTCGATGCCGCGGTAGCCGTCGCGCTCGAACAGCACGCCGAGCGTGTCCGCGTCGAGCCGCACCAGTTGTGAGTAGGCGAATCCGCCGTCGTACACGCACGGGCCCAGCTGCCAACTGCGGCCCTGGTCGTCCGACAGCATCAGCGTTCCGGCCACCCGCGCGCGCTCGGACCGCGGTCCGCAGTAGACGAGTCGCGCGCCGTGCGGGCCGCCGGGCAGCGCCAGGACGGACGCCATGCACTGGGGTTCGACGAGATTCGCCGCGACCTCGAGCGGCGACCACGTGGCGCCACCGTCCGTGCTGCGCGCCTGGACCCGCCGACGCCCGCCGCCCTGCACACGTGCGTTCAAGAGCAGCGCGCCGCCCGGCAGCTCGACCATCTGCACCTCGTTGCCGCGTCCCGCGATACCCGTGTCGTCGCCGAAGTCGCCGCGCTCCCAGGTCGCGCCGCCGTCGTCCGACCACGCGGCGTACACGCGCCACTCCCCGAAGGGCCCACAGTTGAACGGCACCACGATGCGCCCTGCGTGCGGGCCGTCGCGCAGCTGCAGCGCCGCACCGGGGCCGCTGGCCGTGGACGTCGCAGCGGGCGGCTTGACCGCGCGCGTGATCTCGCGCGGCTCGCTCCAGGTCAGGCCTTCGTCGTCGGAGTGCGCCACGTAGCTACGGCAGACCTTCGGATCGTCGTAGCCGGCGGCCGCGCCGTGTTCGTCGTGCCCCTCGAGATAGCGCTGCCAGACCAGCAGCACACGCCCCGCGTGCTCGCCCGTGTGCAGCGCGACGACGCACGGGTTGTTCAGCGCGTTGGCGCCGTCGGAGAACAGCGTGCGCACCGGCTCCCAGGTGCGGCCGCCGTCGGGCGAACGCCGCAGCACGAGGTCGTTGGCCGCGTGATCGCTCCGGGACGCACGCCCTTCCGCGAAGCAGAGCACCGCGCCGGACGCGGTGACCGAAGCGGCCGGGATGCGGTAGGTGTGGTAGAGGCCGTCGCCGGCGGTGAACACGGGACGCGCGGGAAAGGGCGCCGCTTCGATCCCGTCCGATCCGCACTGCGCCGCGAGCCAGCGCTCGATCCCGCGCCGCTCGTCGCGCGAGAGTTCGCCGCGGTACAGGACGAGGTGCGCGATCGCACCATTCAGCGCGAGACTCCCGTCGTAACGCTGCCCCACCGTCAGTCCGCGCAGCGGTTCGGTGGGCGCCGCCCCCACCGAACGCGCGACGCCGTCCACGTAGTGCGTCGTGTGCTCGCGACCGAAGACGACGGTGTGGACCTGCCACGTGCCCCCGCGCACCGGCGCTCCGGATCGCGCCGCGCCGCCGTAGGTCGTGAAGCGCGCCGGCGCCTGGCTCCAGCCCGCGAACAGCGCGCGCCGCCCGCCATCCACCGCGCCGTCGAACAGGTAGCCGCCGTCGCCCGCGTCCACGCGCGCGGCGCAGACGACGGTGCACGGTCCGTCGATCGCCCCGAACGCGTCCTCGTCCACGGTGAAGCGGCCGAGCGAGAACGACTGGCCGTGGCGACCGTGCTCGGAGTAGTCGTAGGCCTCCCAACTGTCGCCCGAACTCGCCACCTGCATGCTCGGCCTGTACCAAGCGACGAGTCGCTCGGCGTCGAGGCGCGGCTCGCCGCGCGAGTCGAACAGGTCGTCCCCGGCCTCGTCGTCCTGCGCGCCGGCGGACCCGAGCGGCCCCGCACCCCGGGCGTCGTCGACTCCCGCGAACCCCGCGGTGGTTCCGAGGAGGATCGCGCCCCAGACGGCGAAACGTGCGAGCAGGCGTCCCAGCGAAGTCGTCGAGTCGGCGTCCATGCCCCCATGAACCGCGCCGGCGCGGCAGGTGTCAACCGGCGCGGCGGGCACGGTGGCTCGGCTCGAGCCGCTCCGGCGGCGGTGCACCGGATCGAGGACCTGTGGATCCTCCCGGGATCACGGTCGGGGCCGTCCGGGTCAAGTCGAGGCCCCCACCAGGTCGATCCGACACGACGGGTGCCGCTTCGGCCGCTCCTGTCGACCGAACATGGCCCGACGTCGCGGAATCTCACTGCTCGAGGTGTTCCTCTCCCTGCTGCTGCTGGGGGTGGTCTTCGGCGTTTGGGTCCTGGGGCACTTCGGGCGCTCGGAGATCACGCTGGACAGCGCGGGTCAGCTGCTCGTGGAGGACCTGCGGGCCGCCCAGAGCCGGGCGCTGGTCCACGCGGACGCCACCTACGTGCTGTTCGAGGGCAACGGCTACACGGCCGTGGACTCGCTGCGGATCCCGCTGCTGCATCCCCGGACGGGCCTCGACTTCGTGCGCGACTACGCCCGCGACGCGGTCTTCGAGGGGGTCGAGGTCGAGCTGGCGGACTTCGAGGCGATCCAGGGGGTCCTGTTCGACGCCCGGGGCGAGGTGGCCAGCGGTGGCCGCATCGTGCTGCGCTTCGGCGACGACCGGCGCGAGGTGGTGGTCGACAGCGCGAGCGGCCTGATCTCGAGCCGCCCCCTGGGCCTCGGCCTGGGTCCCGGTGCCGCGGTGGTGCAGGCCGCGGCCGACCGCGAGTCCACGCCCGGCGATCCGGACGACCACGTGCTGCCGCGCTGAGCCCCGTCGTCGTCCCCGGCCGCCGGGCCCTAGGGCGACCCCCAGCTCGCGCGTCCCACACCTGGGCACTACCTGTTCCCACAAGTGATCGAACCCCACGGAAGTGGAACCAGGAGCGCAACCGCGGGGTCCGACTCTCATTGTTCAGGAGTCGCGGTTCAGAAGGGGCGCGACCCGAACGATGGATGGAATGCGCCGCGGGCGTCCCTGAGAGGCCGGGGACCCCACGGTTGCTGAGCGTGATCCGCCGGCGCAGGGGCCAGGCGTGCTTCGGGGTAAAGGACAAGGAACGAGGGGGCCTCTAGGGGCCCCGCCGCGAAGTCATCTATCTCCCCGCGCCACGGGTGGATCACCGGGCGGAGTTCGACCTCGGTCGGGCTCCGCCCTCTTCTCTGCCCACCCAGTGCGCGCGGCGGACGGATCGAACGGGGGGCCGGCGGACGATCGGTTCACCGCTCGTGGCGATGTGGCGCGGCCCTCCCGCGGCCGAACGTTCCACGCTCGCGATCGTGCGTGGAGACGCGGAACGGTCGTCCCAGTCTGGACGGGTCCCACTCTGGGCGGAGACCACCGACGCGAAGCAGCAGTGCCATCGCACCCAGGCCATCCGAAGCGTCGTGGCACGCTCGCGCTGCGCTGGCGTCGAACGAACGTCGAGACAAAAAAAGGGAGTCGTCCCTAGGGTCGCAGGGACGACTCCGCGCGGTCGGCAGCCTTGGGGAAGGCTGTCGGGCCAGCTTGGATCTGGAGGGGGACTCCAGTTGGGGTACCAGGCCAGCGGCCCAGAAGTCTCGAGGCAGGGGGTGCTTCCGGGCGCCACGGAGATCGAAGGGGGTTCGATCGATCCGAGGCAGAACCAGCCGAAGAGGGGGGTCTCTTTGGGGTGGCTGGTCCGAAGCGCCTGCGAGAGGGGGTCTCGCGAGGCTGATGGAATGCTACCACCCGACCGAGGGGGTGCAAGGTCTCGCGGGAGCGCGATGCGAAAAAAGGGGCTCGTCCCGCGCCCGCGTCGGCTCGGTGCGCGGCGGAGACACCAGGCGCGGCCGCGGTCCGGCGGGATCGCTGCGCGAACGGCGTCGCTCGATGCAGATCGAGCGACGCCGTTCGCGCGTCCCGAGCACGTGACGCGCTGGCCTCAGTCCTCGATGTCGTAGGCCGGAACCGTGGGATCCACCTGGGCCCGCCAGGCGTCCACGCCGCCCTTCACCGACGACACGTTCGTGAACTTGTGGCCGACGAAGTAGGCGCCGACGTCCAGGCTGCGGGCGCCGTCCTTGCACAGGAACACGAGCTTCGTGTCCTTCGGCAGCTCCATGTAGCTCTGGCTGTTCGTGTAGTCCATCGGCTCGGCCTCGGGCACGCGGCCGAGCTGGATCTCGTGGGGCTCGCGCACATCGATGAAACGCAGCGTCTCACCAGCGTCGAGCCAGCCCTTCACGACCGTCGGCTCGACGGTCATCTTCGCGTCCACCTCGCCGGCGCGCTCGAGGTACTGGACCACCTCGTTGACGTCGAGGATGTTGTGCTCCTTGCAGACCTGCTCGAGGGTGTCGGTGGGCTGGAAGGCGCAGGACGAGCAGCCGCCCACGTGGTAGCGCTGGAACAGGGCGCGCTGGGCCGACGGGATCCGCTCGAGGATCTCGGCCATCGTCATGGCCGGTTCGATCGTGGTGGTGGTCATGGTCCTGAAGAGGTGCGTCGTGAGGCGGAGGGTCGGGCGGTGCGGGTCCGGTGCGTGGCTGGCACGCGGTGCGCCGCCGGATCCAGTCTAGAGCGCCGGCGAGCGGGAACGTCCGCCGGCCAAGGTTCTGAAGTGGAGCCGCGTCGGGAGAGGCCCGAGCGCAGCCGAACCCATGGGCCGCCAGGATCGTGGATTCGACCCTTCCTCGACCGTCGCCCCCACCGCACAGGATCCCGTCCTGCCCAACTCGAGGACGCCGTCCATTCTTGGGCCGTCCTGTCGCGGACTCCTGAGGTCGCGGACCTGTCGAGCTCGGAGCGACGGCACCGCGCCGTGGCCTCACCGGGGGTGATTTCGAACCGGCGCGCGGCCGCCCGGGCACAGCGACCGGCTACCTTGCTCGGCCTGCGACCCCTTCTCGCACTCTTGCGAGGCCGCTCTTGCGTTCGATCCCCGGGGCCGCGGACGACCGACCATGGCACAGCAACACATCACGAGTCGCGCCGACGACTACGCCCAGTGGTACCAGGACGTCATCGCCGGCGGCCAACTCGCCGAAGCGGCGGGCGTGGTCAAGGGCTGCATGGTGATCCGCCCGCACGGCTACGCGATCTGGGAGAAGATGCAGGCCGATCTCGACCGGCGCTTCAAGGAGACCGGACACGAGAACGCCGCGTTCCCGCTGCTCATCCCGATGTCCTTCATCACGAAGGAAGCCGAGCACGTGGAGGGTTTCGCGCCGGAGTTGGCCGTGGTCACCCAGGCCGGAGGCAAGGAGCTCGAAGAGCCGTACGCCATCCGCCCCACGTCGGAAACGATCATCGGACACTTCTTCTCGAAGTGGATCGACAGCCACCGCGACCTTCCCCTGTTGATCAACCAGTGGGCGAACGTCATGCGTTGGGAGCTGCGTACGCGCCTGTTCCTGCGCACGAGCGAGTTCCTGTGGCAGGAAGGCCACACCGCGCACGCGTCGCACGCCGAGGCGCAGGAAGAGGTCGCGCGCATGCTCGACGTCTATCGCGACTTCGCGCACGAAGTCATGGCTATGCCGGTCATCCGCGGCGTCAAGACCGCGAACGAGCGCTTCGCCGGCGCCGTCGAGACGCGCTGTATCGAGGCCTACATGCAGGACGGCAAAGCGCTGCAGGCGGGCACGAGTCACGATCTGGGCCAGAACTTCGGCAAGGCGTTCGACGTGACGTTCCAGAACGCCGAAGGCCAACGCGAACACGTGTGGCAGACCTCGTGGGGCGTGTCCACGCGACTCGTCGGCGCGCTGATCATGACGCACTCCGACGACGAGGGCCTGGTGCTGCCGCCCAAGCTCGCGCCCATCCACGTGGTGATCGTCCCGATCTACCGCAAGGACGAGGAGAAGGCCGAGGTCCTCGAAGCCGCGCACCGCATCGCGAGCGAACTGCGCGACGACGGACTGGCGGTGAAGGTCGACGACCGCGACGCCGTCAAACCGGGCGCCAAGTACTACGAGTGGGAGCGCAAGGGCGTCCCCGTTCGCATCGAGCTCGGCCCGCGCGACATCGCCGACAACGCGGTGATGATCAAACGACGTCTGGCCGAGATCGACGAACGCGGCAAGCCGATCAAGGAGAAGCTGTCGATGGACGGACTGGGCGTCGCGCTCGGCAAGGTCCTCGACGAACTGCAGTCGGGTCTGTTCACCGCGGCCCAGCAGCGCCTCGCCGACAACACCGTCCACGTGGACAGCTGGGACGACTTCGTCGACGTGTTCAAGGACGGCGGCAGCAAGTTCGTGTACGCACACTGGGACGGCACGCAGGAGACCGAGCTCGCCATCAAGAACGAGACGAAAGCCACGATTCGCTGCCTGCCCTACGCCGAGGACGGTCCCGCCGCGGAAGCCGGGACGTGCATCAAGACCGGCAAGCCCTCCGCTCAACGCGTGTTGTTCGCCAAGAACTACTGAGCCGCGAACGACTTTGGCATGGAGAGCGCGCGGCGCCGGACCTCGAACGAGTCCGGCGCCGCGCGCTCGCCGTTTCGCGTCCGGGTCAGAGCGCCTTGCGAGGCGGCAGCACGACGTTCGAGACGAAGAAGCCGGCGACGAGCGACGTGGCGGTCATCGCGACTCGGAACAGGTTCTCGACACCGAGCGCGGCGTCCCCGTCGGCGATGCGTTCGAGCGACAGGAGCCCCGTCGCGCCGGGCACGAGGATCAGGATGCCGGGCAGGCGTACGATCATCGAGGGCCGCGAGAACGCGCGCGCGAACAGGTTGGCGAAACAGCCCGCGATCAGGCCGCCGACGAAGATGCTCGCTTCGCGGCCGAGCTCGGAGATGCCGGCCTCGAACGCCACGTACGGCAGCGCGACCGCGACCACCGACCACGGCAGGTCGCGCGGCGCGATGCGGAACAGCACGCCGAAGCTCAATCCCGCGACGAGCAGCGAGAGCGGCTCCTGCCACACGGGCGCGGCCAGCCCGAGTCCGTCGAACAGCTCGAACCCCAGGACTTCCGTCCCCAACTGACGACCGAGCAACACTCCCATCGTCAGCATCAACAGCGTGGTGAACGCGACGGCCAGACGCGCGACGCCGGACGCGGGGTGGTTGAGCGCCAGCTCGGTCGCGCCGATCGTCAGGCTGAAGCCGGGGACGAGCACGATCAGCCCCGCGAGCGTCGCCGTCCACCAGTTGGCCTCGAACGCGCCGGCGAGCAGGATCGCGGTCAAGCTGACCAGCAGAGCGCCCAACGGCTCGAACAGGCGACCGAGATTCGTGAGGCGCCGCGTGAGGAAGAACGTGGAGGCGAGGACCAGGCCACAGATGGCGCCCAACCCCGCTTCGCGCAGGCCCCCGTCGAAGAAGGTCGAAGCGGACGCGGACACCGCCACGAACGCCAGCACGGCCAACGGCGCGCCGTAGATCGGGCGGCGTTCGACGATCCGTTCGACCTCCCTCGTCGCCTCCTTCAGCGCAATGCCGCCCTCGAGGGCTCGATTGAACAGGGCGTCCATCTCGGCGAGTTTCGACAGGTCGAGCTCGTTCGCATGGACGCGGTGCAGGCGCGCGAACTGCCGATGCTCGGGCAGGTCGAAGGCGTAGAAGATCGCGGTCGGCGTGCTGAAGAAACTGCCGCGTAGGCCGAGCTCCGACGACAGCACCTGGAGCACGTCCTCGAGCCTGTTCGCCGGCGCGCCGAAACGGTGCAACGCGTTGCCGAGCGTCTGGACGAACTCGACCGCCTCGCGCTCCCGGTCGGTCATCCGATCGGGCTCGATCTCGGGCGCGAGCGGGGGGATCTCGGAAAGGGCGTTCATGGGCTCGAAGCGGCGAAAGAGTGCTGCGGCGCGCACGGTAGTCGACCGCGGACGCGGGGTACACTCACGCGTCCATGTCCGGCCAGCCCTCCGACCAGACCCCGATCTCGATCGAGGAGATGCTGCGCCACACCGAGTTCCTCGGGGCGCTCGCCGCGCGCATGGCCCGCGATGCAGCGACGGCTGAGGACCTGGTCCAGGACGTGTGGGTCAAGGCGCTCAGTTCGCCCCCCGCCACGGCCGAGAACCTGCGGCGTTGGCTGGCGCGGGTCCTCGAGAACCAAGCCCACTCGGACTTCCGCTCGCGCAGCAGTCGCGAACGGCGCGAGAGCGCAACCGCCCGCCACGAAGACGTCGGCGACGCCACCGACGCCGCCGCCAGCCACGCGGACCTGCGCCGCTTCCTCGCCGAAGCCGTGCTCTCGCTCCCGCCGGCCGAGCGCGACGTGGTGATCCTGCGCTTCTACCGCGGGCTCGGCGCCGAGGAGACCGCGCGGCGTCTGCGCATCGCCGACCGCACCGTGCGCCAGCGCATGGCGAACGCGGTCGAACGCCTGCGCGGACGGATCGGAGACTCGTTCGCCGACGTCGGTGACGAGGGTCGCGGCGCGTCGAACGGCTGAGGTCGAGCGGCGAGGGAAGGACCGATCACGTCCGTCTTCCGATCGCGCGCGTGTTGGGATCGGTTGCGCGCCGACCTGCTGGCGAAGAGCGACCCGTTCGGCACGACGGCGGGTCGGACGACCCTCGCTCCGGTGACCGGTCGCAGGGGACGGGCCGCTCATGGCCGAGGCCCGTCGGCGGTCGCTTCGAAGCGAGCGCGCTCGGACGGACGCGACCGCACGCTCGCACCGCGGGGCTCAGCGCGGCTCGCGCATCCGCCGCAGCAGATCGTGCGCCGCGCCGGACTCGAGCGTGGCCGCGGCCTGATCGACGCCCTCGGCGAACGTCTGTGCGATGCGGCCGGCGCGCAGGATCACGGCGGCGCCGAGCAGGGCGGCACTGCGCGCGGGGCCGGTCTCGCCCGAAAGCACCGCCAAGGCCTGGTCGCAGGCAGCGCGCACGAGCATCGGATTGTCGCCGGAACCCTGACCCTCGTCGGGAGGGCCGAACATCGGCAGTTCGGGCTCGTGGTCGGCGCGGAAGCCGAAGTCGCCGGGGTCGACCGTCATCGGCACCTGGTGGTTGCCGTCGAGGTGGATGCCGCGCGTGCGCCGGGTGAGCGCCGGGACGATGCCGCCCTCGACGCCTTGGATCGTGAGCGCCGAACTGTGTCCGAGCGCCTGGGTCACCTCGACCGCGGTGCCGAGCACCGGACCCGGTTGCGCGCCGAGCACGACGCTGGCACCGGGCGGAGCGAGCAGCTTCTCGACCGTGGCGAGCGGCGTGCGGACGGCGACGTCACGGCGCACGCGACGCAGTCCGAGCAGCGGCGGCAGGAGGCCCGTGGTCGTCACCGCGGCGAAGCCGAAACGCTCGACCGAGTCCTCCGCCTCGCGCGCGGTCCAGGCGAGTCCGGCGCCCAGTTGGTGCAGCACGCTCGCCGCCGTCAGACCGCGACGAGGCGGGACGGCGCGATCGGTGATGAGCAGGACCTTCGCGCCAGCGGCGGTTGCGATCAACCCGGCGGCCACCTCGAGCGGCGACGCGGTCTGGAAACCCTCCATCGGGCCAGACACGGCGACGAGGCCTTCGAGTCCGGCGCAGGGCAGCGTCGCGCGCTCGCGTGCTGCCTTGGCGAAGCCGACCAACTCTTCGCAGGTGACGCCCTTGCAGCGCATGGCCACCAGGAACGCGCCGACCTGGATCTCACTCTCGCGGCCGTCGAGGATCGCGGCGAACGCGTCGTAGGCCTCTTCGCAGGTGAGGTTCCTTCCGCCTCGTGCTCCATAGCCGAGCGCGCGCAAGAGATGCGAGAGGATCATGGGAGGGCGGGGAAGGACGGTCCGGGGGCTGGGTTCGGGCCCCTCGAGTGTCTTCGTCGCGACGCGCTTCGAACGCCGCACGGGGACGGCCCCAAGCCTATCCCGTCCGTCGAATGCCTGCTCCACGAGGGCTGGAAGCTGCGGGCGCGGCGTCCGGGAACGAGACGCGGCGCGCCGGCCCGAGGCCGACGCGCCGCGTCGTGGGGGTTCCGATCGGAGCGGGTCGCGCCCCGGTCGCCCGGCGGGATCAGTCGTCGTCGCCCGACTCGTCCGCGTCACCGTCGGTGTCACCGTCCGCGTCATCGGCTTCGGACCCGTCCTCGCTCTCGGCGGCGGCGTCGGCCTCGAGATCGGCCGCGATCTGGTGCGGCTGGAGGTGGGCGTAGTAGAGCTCCTTGTTCTTGTCGTAGGCGATCTTGCCCATGACGAAGGCCAGGTCCACCAGCGTCTCGTAGTGGAGGATGTCACCGCGCGTCACCAGGAGGTCGGCGTCCTTGCCGACTTCGATCGAACCCACGCGGTGGTCGATGCCCAGGACGCGCGCCGGAACGAGCGTGATCGCGGCCAGCGCGACCTCCTCGTCCAGGCCGCCGCGGATGGCGTAGCCGGCCTGCAGGCTGAGCGACAGAAGGTCGCGACCGGCGATACCGCTCGTGTCGATCGAAGCCGACGGCGTGCGCACCGCGATCTGGCAACCGGAGCGGTGCAGGATCGCCGCGTTCTCGATGCTCGAGCCGGACTCGTACAGGGACTCGGGATCGTTCCAGGAGCGCTCGCGCGGATCCAACACGACGAGCGCGCCGGCGCGGCCCAGCTCGTCGGCCACGATCCAACCCTCGCGACAGCCCTGGACGATGGGCCGGAAACCGTAGTCCTGGGCGAGGCGCGCGATGGCGAGCAGCGTCAGGCGGTCGTCGGCGAAGAAGGTCGCGTCGAGCTCGTTGCGCAGCACGCGCAGGGAGTTCGTGTCGACGCCGCGCGTGGAGGGCTCGTCGTCCTTGGGCTTGCCGCGGCGTTCCCAGGTGGCCATGTCGCGCAGGTACTTCGCGGCGCCGGCGAACCCGTCGCGGGTGCGCTGGCGCGCGGACCCGCCGCGCATGTTGAAGTTCGTCGAGGTGTCCTCGTTCATCACCACGCCTTCGATGCCGTCGCGACGCAGCTTGAACGCGGCGCCGCTCTGCTCGCAGGCCGTGATGCCGTTGGCCAGCGCGAGGGTCATGTAGGGACTGAACGGGTCGTAGCTGTCGATGTAGCGCGACTTGAACCCGTCCTGGTCCACGGTCGGCAGGTCGAGGTCCTCGTCCTCGAAGGACGTCATCCACTCGTCGGGATCACTGAGCGGATCGATCGCCCAGGTCGGATCCTCGGCGGCGAAGCGACCGGTCGTGACCCGGCTCGTAGCGCCCAGCGCGATCAGTCCCGGGTAGACGCGGTAGCCGCTGACGTCGGTCTCGCCGGCCCCCTCGGGGACGAACAGGTCGTAGCCGATCTCGTGGATCAGGCCGTTCTTGATCAGGATCGAGGCGCCGCGCAGGACGGCGCCCGTGCCGGTGTACACGTCACCGCCGGCAACCAGGTGCCACTCGTCCTCCTTCTCGTCCTCGTCGTCGTCGGCCGCGACACTCGTCGTCGGCGCGAGGCCGAGCGCGGTCGGAGCGGTCGCGGCCCACAGGGTGGGAGCGGCCAGGAGTGCGGCTGCGAAGGCCGCGGCGTTGAGTGAGTTGAGGTGCTTCATCGCGTTCGTCGTCGGTGTGCTGAGTCGTTCGGTCGTCGTCTGGCGGTCGTGGAGGGTGGCGGAGCGCGCGGGGCGTGCTCAGTCGGCCAGGTCTCCGGCGACGAAGTCACCGTCGAGCATGACGCCCAACAGCTCGGTTCCCGCTTCGAGCGGATCACCGTCGAACAGGAGCAGGTTCGCGAACTTGCCGGCGTCGATGCTGCCGAGCTGATCGGCCATGCCGATGACCTCGGCACCTTCCAGCGTCAGCGCGCGCAGACCGACCTGACGGTCGAGGCCGTAGCGCACGAGCGTGGCCACGTCCGCGCGCAGATCGCGGAACCCACCGACCGAGTCCGACTCCGGCACGAAGGCCAGCTTGCAACCGGCTTCGTGGAGCTCCTTCGGCAGGTTGCGCTCGCGGCGGGTGCCCGGGTGCAGCGTGATCGACGGGTTGACGATCATCCGGCGACCGGCGGCGCCGAGGCGATCGGCGATGTAGAAGAAGTCGCCGTCGTCCGTGAGGTTGGCCTGGACGTCCCAGTCGAACTCGCGCTCGCCGATGACGTCCATCAGGTGCAGGTAGTCGGCGGCCTTGCGCATGCCGATGACCGCGCGCAGCTCGCCGGTGACGAGGCGCAGCATGGGGAGCGCCTTCTCGTCGGGGACCGGAGGCGTGAAGACCATCTCCTCCTTCTTCTTCTTGTCCTTCTCCTTCTCGACGGCCTTGTCGAACTTCTCGCGCTCCTTCGCCACGTCCTCCATGTACTTGTCGACGAGCTCGAAGCCCTTCTCGATGAGCTTCTTGGCGCTCTCGTTCGACGAGATGTACATGGACAGGTTGGTGGGCTCGGCGAGGAGCATCTCCTCGAACGTCGAGCCCTTCGTGCGCACCGCGATGCCGACGCCGGGGATGCCGCCGCCGGCCGGGTAGAGGCCGAGCGTGGTGACACCCAGTTCGAGCACGTCACCGAAGACCTTGGCGCCGGGTTCGAGCTCGAAGGCCGCGCTCAGTTCCGGAGTGATGTCGGTACCGGCCCGACCGTCGAGGCCGAGGCGGCTGCGGGAGCCGACCATGCCGGGCATCACCACCGCGTCGGGGAAGTCGAAGGTCGGGATGCCGCGCTCGATCGGGAGGTCCTCGCCGACCATCACGATGCGGCCGTTCTCGATCAGGATCACGGCGTTCGGGATCGTGCCGTGGCTGATGGTCTCGGCCGTCCCGACCCGCAGGGCGAACAGGTTCGGAGTCGCCACGGCTTCGGTGGTGGAAGCGTCGATCGATCCTGCGAGGGCGACGGTCGCGCCGAGGACGATGGAGGGGAACAGCATGGGGCTTTGCGCGGACGGAAGGGTCGTGGTCCGACGGGGCCCGTGACGCGTGTGCGCACGGGCCGTGATCAGGTGTGATCGTCGGAGTTGATCGTCGGTGGCGCGCTCCGCCTGGACGGAGCGCGTGATGGGGTGTGCTACTTGGGCGAGCGGGACTCGGGAGCGCGCTTCTTCACGTCCTCGTCGAACGACTTCACGCCGTCGACCCAGACTTCGCGCACCTTCGTGCGGGGATCGGCCGGGTGGCCGGAGAGGACCACCACGTCGGCGTCCTTGCCAGCTTCGAGGCTGCCGAGTCGGTCGCCGAGGCCGATGGTGATGGCGGGGATGATCGTGAGGCCGCGCACGGTCTGGAGCTTGTCGTCCGGGAACCCGTGACGGACCGCGAGGGCGGCCTGCAGCGGGAACTCGTCCTGGGGCACGTTCGGCGAGTCGGTGTTGAAGCCGATCATGCGGTGTCCCTCCTCCCAGAAGCCAGCGGCGGAGCCTTGGACCCGCTCGGGGTTGTCACCCGACCAGTCGATCATGTGGCGGACGGGCATCGAGACGACGCGCGGGCCGATGATCGCGTTGACACCGTGCTCCCAGGCGTAGGCGGCGACACGCCAGGAGTCGAAGGTGCCGTGGTCGATGAAGATGTTCAGTTGGAACTGCCGGCGCATGATGTCGATCGACGCCGTCACGACCTGCACCCACTGGGTGTGGATGGCGACCGGAACGGTGCCCTCGAACATCCCGCGGTAGATCTCGAGGTCGGGGTCGACGGCGGGCTCGGGACCGGTGCCCTCCTCGAACTCGCGCCATGCGTCGGCATAGGCCTGACCCACGGCGAGCGAGCGGCGCAGCCCTTGGTAGAGGTACGACTTGCCGACGCGCGGGCCCCAGCGATCCGGGTTGCCGTACTGCGCGACCTTGAGCGCGGCCGAGTCCTTGACCATGCGCTTCGACATGGTGCCCGGCGCCGTCTTCACGAGCGCGCCCTGCCCACCGATCGTCGTCGCCGACCCGGGGATGAAGAGCAGCGTCGTGATGCCCGAAGCCAGCGCGGCGCGCATGCGCCGGTTGCCCGGGATGATCGCGGCGGAGACCCGCAGGCCGGGGTTCGACAGGAGGACCGCGTCGTTGACGGCCGAGAACTGGTCCTCGTCGGCGATGTGCGCGTGCAGATCGACCATCCCCGGCATGAGCCAGTTCTGACCGCAGTCGACGACCTCGTAGTCCTCGGGGATCTCGACCTCGCCCTGACGCCCCACCTCTTCGATCAAGCCGTCGCGGATCAGAACGACGCCGCGATTCACGTAGCCGGGGCCTTCGAGCTCGCAGGTCAGGACCTTGGACGCGAGCAGAGCCAGGCCCGGACCGTCGACCGCCCCAGCTTCGGGCGCGCGCTTCGCCGCTTCGTCGAGGGCGTCGAGACCCTGCTGCCACGCGAAGAGCGCCGCCTCGTAGCTGGCGCTCTCGAGTTCGAACGCGTTGGCGGCCGTGTTCGCGGTCGTGCTCGCACCGGGCGGCATCAGACCGGACGAACGGTCGACGTGCCCACCGTCGAGCGGAACGACGGTGGCTACAGCGAGTGTCAACGAAGTGAGCAGCGACATGTTCGTGGCGGGTTCAGGGTCGGTGTGGACGGAGGAAGGGACTCGTCGGCGCGGATCCGATCGGATGGCTCCAGTTGGCCTGTTCGACGAAGCGGTCCCACGACGCGCCGTCTCGGCCCGCCGTTACCAGAGGCGCCTTTCGGAAGCGTCGTACATCCGTTCGCCGTTCACGTACACCGCATCGACCGCACTGCGGGGGTCGGCGGGGTGACCGGTGATCACGACCACGTCGGCGTCCTTGCCGACTTCGAGGCTGCCGAGTCGATCGCCCATGCCGATGGTCGTCGCCGGCACGATCGTCAGGCCGCGCACGGTCTGGAGCCCGTCGTCGGGGAAGCCGTGGCGAACCGCGATGGCGGCTTGCAGCGGCAGCTCTTCCTGGGGAATGACGGGCGAGTCGGTGTTGAAGCCGACCATGCGGTGCCCCATCTCCCAGTAGCCGGCCGCGCACCCCTGCACGCGCTCCGGGTTGTCGCCCGTCCAGCCGATCAGACCGCGCTCGGGCATCGACACGTTGCGCGGGCCGACGATCGCATTGACGCCGTTCGCGTAGGCCTCGCCGCCGGCCTTCCAGCCGTCGAACGTGCCGTGGTCGATGAAGACGTCGAGGCCCATCTCGCGCTTGATGATGTCGATCGTGCTCATCACGACCTGGTGGACCTGCGTGTGGACCGAGACCTGCGCGTCACCGTCGAAGAGGTAGCGGAAGACTTCCCACTGCGGATCCACGTACGGCTCGGGGCCGCCGCTGGACTCGAAGTTCTTCCACGAGCGCCAGTACGAACGGCCGCGCGCGAGGGTGCCACGGATGATGTAGCCGTGGTGGCTCTTGCCGACGCCGATGGCCCAACGCTCCGGGTTGCCCCACTGAGCGATCTTGAGCGAACCGGGGTTGCGAACGACCGCCTCCTCGTAGGTCTTCGGACCGGTCTTCATCAACACGCCCTGGCCGCCGACGTTGGTGCCGGAGCCGGGGATGAAGAGCACCGTCGTCACACCCGCCGCGATCGAACGGCGCAGCTGGGGGTTGGCGGGGATGACCGCGGTCGACGCGCGCACGCCCGGGTTGGCCTGGTAGACCATGTCGTTGATGTCGAACGTGCCGCCGACGTGGGCGTGCAGGTCGATCATCCCGGGCATCAGCCAGCGGTCGCCGACGTCGACGATCTCGTAGTCACCGGGGATCTCGATCTCCGAGCGGCGACCCACGGCCTCGACCAGGCCGTCCTTGACCAGGAGCACGCCGTTGTTGACGTAGCCCGGACCGTCCAGCTCACAGGTCAGGATCTTGGCCGACATCAGAGCCAGACCCGGACCGCCGACCATGCCAGCGGGCGCGACGGCCTCGTTCGCGGCCCGCTGGATCGGGAGCGGCTCCGAGGACAGCGTGGGCTGCAGGGCGCGCATCGCGTCGCCAGGACGGTTGGTCCCGGCGAGTGCGGAGGCGGCGAAGAGGGTGCTGACGGTGGCGGCAGCGAAGGTGAAGCGCTTCATGATGGGCGGTTCGTCGAAGGTGGTGCGGGTCGGGCGGTGCGGGTCGTCGTCGTGGCGGTGGCCGATCAACGGACCTCGCGTCCGGCGAGCCAGACGCGCAGCACTTTCGTGGTGGGATCGAACGGAGCGGCGGAGAGAGCCACGAGGTCGGCGCTGAGGCCGCGCGCGATGCGGCCGACGCGGTTGTCGATGGCGAGCATCCGAGCGCTGTCGAACGTCAGCGCGCGCAGGGCGTTGGTCGGGCTCATCCCGGTCTCGACGGCGAAGGTCGCCATGAGCGGGAGGTCGACCGCGCCTTCTTCCGCGTCGCTGTAGAACGCGACCGGGATCCCGGCGGCCTGCAGCCGCGCGTAGCGGTTGATCGAGACGTCGACGGTCGCGCCGGTCGCTTCGATCTGGTGGCTGAGCAGCACGCCGCTGACACGGCCCTCGATGCGATCGGCCACGGTGTGGGCCTCGGACGCTCCGAGCAGCACCGGCTTGATGCCGGCCGACTCGAAGGCGGCGACGCAGGCGAGGATCTCGTCGGCGCGTTCGACCTGGCAGATGACCGCGACCTCGCCCTCGAGGGCGCGCAGGTACTGGTCCATCGACGGGTCGCGGCGGGGCTCGCGGGGCTTGCCGTCGTCCTCGTCCTCGACCTCTTCGGTGTCGGTCGGGACGGGACGCTTCGCCATCGGGTAGTCGCGCGAAGTGCGCTCGGCGCGCACGCGCACGTCGAGCGAACCGCCGACCAGTCGGCCTTCGAAGGTGATGGCCTCCTCGGGCTCGAGCGTGTTGTCGCTGAGCGTTCCGGTGATCGTGAAGCGACCCTGGGAGCTGAGCCCGGAGAGGGCGAACTCACCCTTCTCGGTGCCGTAGGTCCCGCTGACCTGGATCAACTGGTCGGAGAGCGGTGCGAAACGCAGCCAGCCCTCGGCGTTCGGCCCGTCCTCGTCGAGACGGACCTGGAGGCGCATCCGCTCGGTCACTTCCTCGGCGTGGTCCTGGTCGACGGCGTGATCGGTAGGATCCGCGTCGGCTTCGTCACCGTCGTCGTCGCCGTCGCCGTCATCACCGGCCTCGTCATCACCGGCCTCGTCATCACCGGCCTCGTCGTCGGCGTGGTCCTCGCCGGCCTGATCGGGAGCTTCGACGAGAATGGCCTCGCCGACCCAGATGCCGGTGATCGGGTCGGGGTCGACCTCCTTGTTCTTCTTCTTCTTCTTCTTGTCGTCGTCCTTCTCTTCCTCCTCGGCGTCCTCGTCACCTTCGGCGGCGGCTTCGTCGTCGGCGGGCAGAGTGAAGGTCGGGACCGTCTCGGGGGGCGTCCAGCTCGCGAGCTTCTCCTGGTACTCGCTCCAGGACTCCTTGTACTTGCCGAGCTTCTCGAGGATCGAGAGGACCTGACGGCCGGAACGGCGGCGGTCGTTGTCGGGCCACGAGAGGCGGATGGCCGCGAGCGGATCGACGACCATGCTCTCGAGGTCCTGGGACGCCGGGCGGTAGGCGATGAGCGGCGCGCCGTCGCCGGACATGCCGGGCGAGTCGAGCACGACCGTGGTGATGCCGGTCTTGGCCACGCGCACGTCGGTCTCGTCACCCGGCTCGAGGAGCAGGGTCAGGTCGAAGCCGGGGTCGGGCGTCCCGCGGCGTCCGTCGAGTCCGAGTCGGCCCATCGCGTCGATGATCCCGGGCATGAGCACGGGCACGTCGACCACGACGGCTCCACCGGGGCGAGCCACGCGTCCGCCGACCTCGACGATGGTTCCGTCGACGACGAGCACTTCGCCGGGGGCGAGGATCGTGCCGTCACCGACGTGGATCTCCTGGGCGCGAACGACGACGATCTCGGAACGCTCGGCCTTCGACGATCCGGAAGCACCGGCCTCGTAGGCCAGTTCGCCGCCGACCCAGGTGGCCAGGGCGAGGGCGCCGAACTCGAGCGGCTCGCCGACGAAGACCGCGAAGTCCGCGTCCTTGCCGGGAGCGAGGCTGCCGATGCGATCGGCGACGCCGTACATCTCGGCGGGCGTAAGCGTGATGGCGCGCAGTGCGGCGTCGGCCGACATGCCTCCACGGCGCGCGAGCACGGCGGCGAAGCGCAGATCGCTGAGCGCCATGCCGGGCGGGGTGTCGATCGCGACGCGAACGCCCTTCTCGACGAGCGCGCTGGCGACGGTGAGGTCCGGCCAACTGGCGTTCGCACCCTTGCCGCGGTTGATGCCGTCGCGGTTGGGCGTGAACGGCACCTGGAAGACCACACCGATCCCGGCGGCGGCCAACTCTTCGGCGAGGGGCGCCGCACCCTGCGCGCCTTCGATCACCAGCTTCAGACCCCGCTCCTTCGCCAGGGCGATGAGCGCGCGGATCTCGTGGGTCTCGTCGGCCGTGATGCGCCAGGGCAGCTTGGCTTCGACGAGCGGAGCCAGTTGACCGACCGCGGTCGGGCCGTAGGGCTCGAGCTCGACGCCCGCGGCGACGCCGTCGAGCAGTTCCTCGAAGGCGAGGATCGCACCCATCGTGGTGCGCGGCAGTTGCTCGAGCGGACGGCCGATGCCCACGTCGACGGTGCCGGGGATCGGCAGACGCCAGTAGCCTTCGAC
The DNA here is from genome assembly GCA_007750655.1 of Rohdeia mirabilis. Lineage (GTDB taxonomy): Bacteria > Planctomycetota > UBA1135 > UBA1135 > Rohdeia > Rohdeia mirabilis. Next base: position 195,703 of record CP036290.1, on the reverse strand, counting down.
GCCGCGCGCCTGGGCCGCGATCGAACCGTCGATCGCCACCGGCGCCGCGACGGTGCGCGCGAGCGGGTCGTCACCGGCCAGTTTCACGATCGCCGCCTGACCCGAGATGAGCCGCGCGCGCGACGGGGTCACGTAGGCGCTGGTCACGCCGCCCGAGAGGATGCGGGCGTAGTTGCCGTAGGCGTCGTAGCCGTCGGTACCGAGCAGTCCCGGGTTCGCGGTGCGCTCGGGCAGCGAACCCGACGCGAGGTCCGAGTCGGACGCGATCAGGCCGGGGACGATGACGGCGCTGGGGCCGTAGTCCACGACGCGCGCCGCCGACGGCACGTCGATGTCGGTGCCGACCGCGACGATGACGCCGTCGCGGACGAGCAGCGTGCCGTCCTTCACCGTGCGGTCGCCTTCGACCACGTGGATGGTCCCCGCGCGGACGGCGACCCACTCCTCGTCGGGGACGATGGCAGGGGCGCTCGGTACGGCGAGCAGGGCCAGGGCGAAACTGATCATGGCTTTGGTGTGGTGACGCGTGAGTGAGCGGGGCGTGGGCGGGCCGGTCGGCGCCGGGCCGCGCGAGCTCGGGCTCGCTGCGGCCGGCCCGTCGGCGCGGCGGATCCGGCGCTGGGGATCAGCCGTCGGTGCGCAGGTTGTCGAAGGGGTCCTCGCCCTCGATCAGGATCCGGTTGCGCGGGTCCTTCGAGCGGTCGTAGACGTGCTCGCCCTCGACGATGACGTGTTCGACCCAGGTCGTGGTCGCGAGCGGGTCGCCCGAGAACAGCACGACGTTGCCGAGGCGGCCGGTCTGCAGCGAGCCGACGTGAGCCTCGAGGCCCAGTGCGCGCGCGGGCGCGATGGTGACCGAGTCGATCGCTTGGGCGCGCGTCAGTCCGTGACCGATGGCGCGCGCGGCTTGGTACCACAGCGAGGTGGTCGAGGAGTTCTGGCTCGACAGCGAGAACGAGATGCCCTTGTCGCGGTAGACGTCGAGGACGAAGGTCTCGGTCTCGTCGCCGGTGACCGGGTCGGTCTCGCGATGGATCAGCGAACCGGTGTGCACGACGTCGACGCCGGCTTCCACGATCACGTCGGCGGCCTTCCAGCACGCGGGCTGGAGCACGAGCGTCGTGCGCTCGAGGAAGCCGTTCTCACGGGCGACGTCGATCGCGATGTGCACGTCGTGCGGTCCACCGCAGTGGATGAAGGCCGGCGTGCGACCTTCGACCAGGTCCAGCAGCGGGGCCTGCTTCTCGTCGATCGCGCCGCGGGGCACGAGCTCGAGACCGTCGACGGACCACGTGGCGGCGCTCTTGAAGGCGCGGCCTTCGGCGTCCTCACCCTCGAGCTCACGCCCTTGGGCCTTGGCTTCGCGGCGCGCCAGATCGGCGTCTTCGCGGGCGGAGCCGACGAGATCCTCGAGGTAGCGGTGCAGCTCGGAGAACGACTCGCGCAGCGCCTGGGCCTGGGTCGCGCGCGACTTGCCGCGCTTCGGGTCGGCCGAGAGGACGAGACCGAAGTGCGGGCGCACGGTCATCTGGTCGATCGTGATGCCGACCGGCTTGACCAGGCGGCCGCGACCGCCGATCACGCAGTCCGCGCCCTGCTGGACGTTGATCGAGGTGATGCCCCAGCGCAAGCAGTCCTGGAAGTAGACGTTGATCGGGTCGATCGAGTCCTGCACGTCGAGGAAGGGCGCCACGTCGATCGACTCGTTGGCGCGGTCCATGCCGCGCGCGGAGTAGGCCTCGACGAAGCCGGGGAACGCCGTGAACTCGGGGCCGCCGAGCACCTGGGCGTCCCAGGGAACTTCGACCTCCGAACGCTTGCCGACCTTGGCGATGCGTCCGCCTTCGATGACCAGGACGCCGTCCTCGATCTCGGTCTCGGAGTCGATGACGATGCGACCGGCCTCGATGACCAAGGCGTCGTTCGCCTGGGCGAGCGCGGTCGAGGTGAAGGGGCCGATGGCGGCCGTGGCGAGGGCGGTGCCGAGGAAGGCGGCCTTGAGGCGGCCTGTGGGCTCGAGGCTGAACATGGCGGTTTCGGTCGAGGTCGTGATGGGTGTGCGTGAGGAGCGCCGGCGAAGGGCCGATGCGGGCCGAAGGGCGATCAGAGCTCTTCGCCGTGGCGCGGGTCGACGGCCAGTTCGCCGGAGACCATGACGCCCGTGATGGACGAGGTGTATTGGAAGGGCGCGCCGCTCCAGAAGACGAGGTCGGCGTGCTTGCCCTGCTCGATCGAACCGACGCGGTCGTCGACGCCGAGCATGCGGGCGGGAACGATCGTGACGGCCGCGAGCGCGGCGTCGGCGGCCAGTCCACCGCGCATGGCGTGGCCCGGCTGGAGCGCGAGACCCAGGTCGTCGTTGCGCGAGCTGCCGCCGGAGAGCGCGAAGGTCACGCCTCGCTCGGCCATGCGCGCCGGCGTGTTCCAGGCCATGTAGGCGCGGTCGGCGCCGGTGTTGCCGTCGAAGGTCAGCGGCGCGAGGATCAGCGACACGCCGGACGCGACGATCGCTTCTTCCTCGGGCAGGACCTCGGCGGCGCCGTCGATGACGACGTTCGGGATCGAGAACTCCTGCTTGAGGCCGAGCGCCGTGATGATGTCGAGGCGCGGCGAGGCGCGGACGATCAGGGGCAGTTCACCGTCGAGCACCTGGTACACCGTCTCGACGCCTTCGAAGGTGAAGTCGGCGTCCTTGCGGGCGCGCAGGGCGTCGTAGAACGTGCGGCGGAAGACCCACTCCACACCCATGCGGGTCGTGGGGCGGCGGTTGAAGATGCCGAAGGCGCGGCCGAAGACCGGCGAGTTGCCCGAGGACGGCTCCGACCCCATGCAGGCACGGACGCCGACGCCGGTGCGCAGCACGCGATCGTCCATGGTCGGCTCTCCGCCGCCGGTCTTGAGGACCACCGGCAGTCCGCCGAGCACGTTGCGGTCGAGCGGCGAGACCATCGTGGTCGTGACGCCGCCGCTCAGTTCGCGGGCCCAACGGGTGCTGAAGAGGTCGAGCCCCTCCTCCACCGAGATGTGCGGGGTCGACTCGCTGTCCTGTTCGACCGACTCCGGACCGATCGTGACGCCGGACGAAGCTTCGACCAAGCCGGGCGTGATCGCGGCCACGTGGAAGTCGCCCTTGATCTTGCCGCGACCGACCGCGGTGATCTCGCCGTCGCTGACGCGGACGAAACCGTTCTCGATCACCGTGCCCGTCGCCGTGTAGATGGCGTCGGCGGTGACGGTCCACGACGTGCGCGGGCCGTCGTCCTGCTGGGTGGAGAGCGCGCCGGTGGTGGGCGCGTTCCCGACGAGAACGAGCGTGGCCGCGCTGGTGGCGGCGAACGTGGAGAGGAATCCGAGAGCCATCACTGGTCACCTCCAAAGGCGAGTTCGCCGCGGACGTAGACCGCTTCGACGGTCGTCGTGAATTCGAGAGGGTCGCCGGACCACAGGACGAAGTCGGCGTCGAAACCGCGGGCGAGTTGCCCGACGGACGTGCCGACGCGCGCGATCTTCGCGGCGGTCGACGTGATCGAGTTGAGCGCGTCGTCCCGCGTCGCACCGGCTCGGAGCGCCGTGATCGCGCTCGAGCGGTACCGGGACGGGTCGTTCAGCCAGAAGCCGAAGGCAACCTTGGCTTCGAAGAGGGCGACCATCGCGTCGCGCTCGCGTTCGTTCGGGACGAGGTCGGGCGTCGGCAGGACGACCGAACAACCGGACTCGGCGATGCGTTCGGCGAGTTCGCCCGCGAGGCTGGGTCCGACGAGGGCGCCCTTCAGACCGTGGCGTGCGAACAGACGCAGCGCGCGGTCCACTTCGTGGCGCTCGGAGACGTAGGTCATGAGCCCGAGGTTGCCGCTGGCGACCTCGGCGTAGGCGCCCTGGGGCTCGGTGAAGAGCCCGTCGAGCGCACGCACCATGCCGCCGTAGCTGGTGGGCGCGCGCGTGACGTTCGCCGCCTGCGATCCCATCGAGAGGGCCAGGTGCGCGCCGCGCGACACGACGTGTCCGCCGTAGGTCTTGACCACGCCCGTGCGGCCGCCGACGACCTGACTGACGGCGGGCGGCAGGACGATCGTGGTGACGCCCTGTTCGAGCGCGTCGGCGAGACGGGGCAGTTCGGGGTCGAAGCCGTACACGACCCGTCCGTCGGGCAGGAACGGGCGCGTGTTCTCGTTGGACTCGTCGCTCGGCAGGTAGCCGGCCGAGTAGGGCGCGACCAGACCCGCGGTGACGTGTCCGTCGTGGCGCACGACCCGCGCCCCCTCGGGGACGTCCACCTCACCGGCGGCGACGATGACTCCGTCGCGCACGACCAGCACGCCGTCCTTCACGGTCGCACCGTCGGGCAGGTGCAGTTGGTCGGCGACGATCGCCAGGAGCTGCGCCGGTGCGGCCTCGACGCCGTCGGTCGCGAGAGCCGAACCGCTCTCGGGGACCCGCCCATCGGGAGTCCACGACCCGCCGATGTCGGTGGACACTCCGAAGTCGGAGGAGCAGTCACCGGTCGTGAGCTGAACGGTCGCGACCCGCGCGTCGTGCGTGGCGAGCGGTCCTTGGGCGGTCGAAGCGTCGATGGACGACTCGCCTGTGAACGGCGTCGCGCACGCCGCGGTGGCGAGGGTGACGGCGAGGATGGTGGAGAGCATGCGTCGTGGAGGGACGGTGTCGGCGTGGGCCGCGTGGCCCGGTGTGCGGATGGGATGTTCGGGGTCGGTCACGGTCCTTCGAGGGCGATCGGAGATCGCAGCTCGCGAACTCGGCCGCGCAGGGAGGCGGCCCGCTCGAGGCGGACCGGGCGTTCCGTGCGCGTCGCGGTCAGCGCGCGTCGGCGCTCAGGACCTTCTCGCCGGCGATGAGCACGTGCTGGACGCGCGTCGTGGCGGAGAGCGGGTCGCCGGAGAGCAGCAGCAGGTCGGCCTGCTTGCCCACTTCGACCGAACCGATGCGGTCGGCCAGATCGAGGGCGCGCGCGGGCCCGAGCGTGAGCGCGTAGAGGGCCTTCTCGGGCGAGAGGCCGTGGGCGACGGCCCGCGCGGCGAGCAACGGCAGAGCGGCGGTCGCCGAAGCGTCGCGGCCACCCGACCCGAAGAGCACCTCGACCCCGGCCTCGTCCAGATCGGCGGCGAGCTCGAGGTGGTTGGAACCGAAGGCACCGCCCTCGCCCTGGGTCGTCGGGTTCACGATGACGACCACGCCGGCGGCGGCCAGTTCGTCGGCCACGAAGCGCGCGTCGCTGACACCCGCGAGGATCGGACGCACGCGACCGAACTCGGGCAAACGGCGCAGGAGCGTGCGCATCTCGGGGATGCGGTGCAGCTCGAGGATCAGCGGCAGTTCGCCCTCGGCGACGGCGCCGAGCACCTCGCTGTCGGCGTCGAAGCGGGGGGCGCGAGGCTTCTTGTCCTCCTTGTAGCGCTCCTCCTTGTACTCCTTACCTTCCTCCTCGGCCTCGGCGACCTCCTTGTCGCGGTCCTTCTTCTTCTTCTTGAAGTCCTTCTCGAGCTCCTCCTCGAGCTCGGCGATCTTCTTCTCCCACTCGGCGAGGTCCGCGGCGTACTTGCGCTGGGCCTTGAGGTAGGCGGCGCCGCTCTCGAGCTGTCCGAGCAGGCGGTCGACGTTGCCGATGCGATCGAGCGCGTCGTTGCCGAGCACTTGCATCGCGAGCGCGGCGTCCGGGTCGAGGACGGCGCGCTCGTCGGAGAGATCCGGGAACAGGCGCAGGGCGACGCTGGTGCCGTGGACGTTGCCCGCGAGACCGATCTGGGAGCGGACGGTGGTCACACCCGCTTGGAGGGCGGCGTCGCGCAGGTAGTCGTCGCCGTAGACCTCGAGTCCGTCGACGCTCGACGTGGAAGGACGGGTCGAGCGATCGAAGAGGCTGCCGCGGTCCAGACCGAGCGCGGACCAGGCGTCGACGAAGCCGGCGCAGACCACCGGTGCGTCGACCGTCTCGGTGCCCTCGGGGATCGCGACGTCCGCGCCGACCGCCTGGATGACGTCGCCGCGCACGAGGACGATCGCGTTCTCGATCTCGCGGCCGGGCGCGACGATGAGCCGCGCGGCGCGGATGGCGAGCAGGGCCGGCTCCTCGGCGGGCGCGGCCTCCTCTTCCTGGGCGAAGGTCGGCTCGAGGGGGTCGACGGCGGACGCCGAGAGGACCGGCGTGGCGGCGAAGAGGCCTGCGGCGACGACGAGGGGCGCCAGCGGGGTCGCGATCGATCGCATGAGGGAACGGGGCGCGGGGACGCGAAGGACGTGGGTTCCGCCGGCGGCCGCGAGGGCCGGGGGCGGAGTGGATCGAAGAGGGCCGTTCCGTTCCCTGGCGCCACGCGCGGGTCGCGCGGCAGGTCCTGGGGAGGTGGAGCGGGAGGGGGTGGGACGAGGGCCGACGGAGAAGTGGGCGATCGCGAACGATCGAGGCCGGCTGTGAACGAGGCCTTCCGTGAACGAGGCCGTGCAGGACCCGAAGGTCGAGCGCGGGCCGTGTCCGAGGGCCCGAACCGGTGGGAGCGGTCCAGGCACGACGGACCCCTCCCCGTCGATCAGACCGCCGCATTACGCGACCCCAGAGCGGTCATTCCCAAGGACGGGGGGTCAGATGACCGGAAATTGGGACCGCAGCGGGGACCCCGTTCTAGGGCAGCGGCGCGATTTGCGGAAGGCGTCGCGCCCACGGATCTCGTGAACCGCCGGGTTTCGCCGGGGGCCGGCGTTCGGTGGCCGCTCCTACGACGCTCTCGGTCAGGTTCGGGCGGCCCGAATCTTGAACCGAGGGTCGACCCGAGCTGTCGAGCACCGGGAACCGACCGCCCCGTTTCGCTGCGCCGCCCAGCCCGCCCTCCCGCCGCCCGTGGATCGACCCGCCCCGACGCCATTCCTGTTCGACCGGTCGTTCTGGTGCCAGCGGCTCGCGGAGCTCGATCGGACGGAGCTCCAACTGCGTCGAACACCCCTGGACGGGGCCTGGGGGGCGGATCGGCGGGCCATCGAGCTCGGTTTCCGAGCCCCGGACGGCAGCCGACTGTGGGCCCTCCTGCTCGAGCCCGTTCGGCCACCGGAGCGCCCCGGCCTGCGGCTGGTGGTCTGCTCCACCTGCCGCGAGGAGCCCGGGGCGCCCTTCCCCTCTCCCCCGCGCGGCTCCACGCAGGCCCAGGGCGGTGCGCCACTCGCGACGCGGAGCGCGGGAACCGCGCCCAGGTGGAGCGACCTGCCCGCGGGGACGGACCGGGCGGACGGCGGTCGGCCGACGCTGGTCGTGGCCCTGGACCCGGGTCGCAGGCTCGAGGATCGGGTGCTCGACCTGGTGCGAGCGGTGGACGCGGCGCGAGCGGGTGGCGGCGCGGCGGTGTGCGGGGCGACCCAGCTCGAGGGCGAGGACGACGTGGCGCGGATCGGACGCCAGGTCCTCGCGCTGCGCCCGCGCCGTTGAGTGCGAGTGCGCGGCCGACGGCCGCTCACCGACCGAATCGAAGCGCGCGGCGCACCGCCCGCTCCCACCACGCGACCGCCGAGCCGCGCGACCGTGGCGCCGCGTCGAGCCAGGTGCGACAAGTGGGGCGTGATCAAGTACCTCGGATCCAAGCGCGCACTCCTGCCGGCGATCGTGCGCCTCGTCGACGCGCTGCCCGGAGTGCGCACGTCGGTGGATCTGTTCTCGGGGACGTCGCGGATCGGTCACGCGCTCAAGCGCCGCGGCCAACGGGTGCTCGCGAACGACGAAGCGGCCTACGCCGAGGTTCTCGCTCGCTGCTACGTGCAGGCCGACCACGAGACGTGGCACGACCGGGCCGAGCGGCTGATCGACGAACTGAACTCGCTCGAAGGTGAGGTCGGCTACGTCACGACCACCTTCTGCGAGCAGGGCCGCTACTTCCAACCGGCGAACGGGCGGCGGATCGACCGCGTGCGGCGCGCGATCGCTGAGTGGTGTCTCGAACCCGAGCTCGAAGCGGTCCTGTTGACGGCGCTGCTCGAAGCGGCCGATCGCGTCGACTCGACGACGGGCGTGCAGATGGCGTACTTGAAGCGCTGGTCGCCGCGGTCGCACAAGCCGCTCGTGCTGCGCGTTCCCGAGTTGTTGCCGCGCGCCGCCGCCGGCGCCGGTCGCGCGACGCGAGCGGACGCGTGTGCATGCGTGGACGAACTCGAGGGCGATCTCGTGTACGTCGACCCGCCCTACAACCAACACAAGTACGTCAACAACTACCACGTGTGGGAGACGATCGTCCTGAACGACGATCCGCCCACCTACGGCGTCGCGCACAAGCGCACGGACTGTCGCGAACGACGCAGCGCCTTCAATCTGCGGCGCGAGTGCGAGGACGCGTTGCGCACGGTGCTCGCCGGTGCACGCGCGCCGTACGTGGTGCTGTCGTTCTCCGACGAGGGTTTCGTCGACCTCGCGCGTCTGCGCACGCTGCTGGGTTCACTCGGCCGGTTCGAAGAGTGTTCGATCGCGCGTCCGCGCTACATCGGCGCACGCATCGGCATCCACGACGGTGAAGGCCGCCGCGTCGGTCGCACGAGTCACGTGGCGAACCGCGAGTACCTGTTCCTGCTCGCGAAGGGCGACGTCGCGTGGCCGAACGTGCCGTGGGAGAGCGTGGCGAACGCGCCGACCGGTGGGACCAAGGAAGCGGCGGCGCAGATGGCGCTCCCCGCGCGCTGAGCGACGCGGAACCGAGCGCGCCCCTACAGCCCGAGTTCGACGCGCAGACCGAAGACCGCGCCGGGATCGGCGTCGGCACCGCCCACGCGCTGGCCGTCCGCGCGGAACTCGAGCTCGCGGCCGAGCACCGCGCCGGCGTAGATCTCGATGCGCGAGGTGGCCAGGGAGTCGGGCGCGATGCCGGCGTCGAAGTCCATGCCGACGATCGCCGTGAAAGCCGAGTCCGCGAACGATCCGCCGGGGTTCGGTCCCGTGTCGTCGAGTCGGAACTGGCGGTTCTCGTAGGCCGCGCGGGTGAACACGCGAGCGCCGTCCTCGTAGGCGTGCGACAACGTCAGGCCGCGGCCGTCGAAGGCGAGACGCGTGCCCTCGTCGATCCGCCAGTTGACGCCGATCACCGGCACGGCCAAGAGGTCGTCCTCGAGGCGATCGCGCGCGAACAGACCGAACTCGATCGACAGGTCCTCGTGGACCTCGTAGCCGAGCAACGCCGCGAGACGCCACGTCATGGAGTCGCCGATGTCGGCGCCGTTCTCGAGCGCGAGGTCGATCCCCGCCGCCACGGTCCCGTGCCAGCTCTCCGACAGGCGCGTGCGTCGCGTCACGCCGAAGCGGTGCACGCCGAGCGACTCGACGGGCGACGAGGTGCCGGGCAGAAGGCCCGTGGCACCGGCGAAGCGGTAGACGTGGTTCTCGAACTCGTAGCCCAGACGCCAGAAGCCGTCGCGACCGCCGACCGTCGCGTCGACGCCGAGGGTGTAGGTGCGCCGCTCGACGTCGCCGGCCGCCGTGTCGAAGCCGGTCCGCGCGAGCTGCGTGCCGCCGATGGACACGTCGTAGCGCCAGTCCTCACCGCGGCGGTCGGGCTGCACGGGCGGCACCGGCTCGATGCGCTCGGTCCCGTCCCGGCGCGCGTCGTCGGCCGTGCGCTCCTCGGCGGTGGCCTGGGTGCCGAGCACCTGGCGCCAGGTGGACTCGAGGCTCTCCTCGGCGGCGCTGGGCGGCTGTGCGCCCCCTTCCTGAGCGGCGGCGGGTGCGGCGGCGAGCGTCGCGAGGATCGCGGTGGCCAGGATGCCGGAGCCCTGGGCGCGGCCACGGGGCGTCGGTCGGGGGGTGCGGAGGATCGTCATGGCCGGTGCGGGACAGAACTTGTAGCCCACCCTCCCGCCCCCCGCCCACCCCGGGGGACCGCCGCGTACCGCGCCTGGTGTCAGGTCGGTCGAGATCTTTCGCGAGCGACGCGCACCAGAGCCGGTGGACGAGGGCCGCGCACAGCCCTGCGAGCCCCGAGCGTTCCGCGCCGTCCGCCCTCGCGCGCGTCAGGCGTCCGCGGCGAGCAGCGCGCGGAACAGGTCCGGCAACACGGTCGCCAGACGCGCGGCCGCCGCACCGCCCACGTCCACCACCTCCTCGTGCGCCAACACACCGGGCGCGAGGCCGGCGGCGAGGTTCGTCAGGCAACTCAGGCCCGCGACCCGCAGACCGAGCGCGTGCCCGACCGCCGCCTCCTTGACCGTGCTCATCCCGACCGCGTCCGCGCCGAACGCCTGGAGCGCGCGCACCTCCGACGGCGTCTCGTAGGTCGGCCCGACGAGCCCCGCGTAGACGCCCGACGGCCAGGCGAGACCGTTGCGCTCGGCGAACGCGTCGATGCGGCGCCCGAGCTCGGCGCACCAGGGCGTGCCGCTGGAACGTTCGGTCGCGAGCAGTGCCGGGCCGGCCTGCAGATCGAGCTGGTCGGCGATGCGCATCCACGTGCCCGGCGCCCACTCCGTTCGCAGACAACCCGAGGCGTTCGTCAGGAACAGGTGCGACGCGCCGAGCTGGGCCGCCGCGCGCACCGCCAACGTCACCGCGCGCGGATGGTGCCCTTCGTAGAGATGCACGCGCCCGCACTGCACCAGCACGGTCCGTCCGTCGAGCCGACCGACGCGGAACTCGCCGGCGTGGCCGGGCACGGTGCTGCGCGGCAGGTCCTCGATCCGATCGAACGGGATCGAACGGGCGCCGTCAAGCGCGTCGGCCACGCCGCCCAGGCCCGAACCGAGCACGGCGAGGAGATCCACCTGCTCGACCCCCTGCTCGCGGAGGGTGTCGGCGATCCGTGCGGCGCGATCGAGGGTCTGGGCGGTGTCCACGGGCTGCACGGTAGCCGCACGGCCGCAGTGGACGCACGCGCCGATCGCGCGACCGGTGTGAACGGCGCCGCGCGCGCGACGGTGGTCGCCGATGGTGGCCGGCGGTGTCAGCGCCGCCGCCGACGACGACGCACCACGGGCGCGATCGAGTCCTCGGACGTCCCGCCGGGCGAACGCGGCGTCGCGTGGCCGAAACTCTGCGCCAGGCCCTGCTCGGGCGCATTCGTCGGCGCGGACGACGGGTCGTAGCGACCGTCGTGCTGGCCGTCGCTGCCGTCGAGCTCACCCATCACCTGCTGGAGGCGTTCGCGCGTCAGCGAGCCCTGGGTCTCCAGCTCCTGCAGCACCGCCGCCAGCACCAGTCCGAAGTAGTCGAGCCGCGCTTCGAGCACGGCGATCCGCTCGTGCTGGAGTCGCGAGCGGCGGTTGGCGCGGCGCCGTGCCAGTTGCGTTCGGCGCTGGAGATCGCGCACGTCCTCCATGCGCGCCGTCATCGGTCGGAGAAGATCGTCGAGCATCCCGAGAGCCTACGCCGAACGCGCGCTGCGATTCATGCGGGCCCTTGGACGAAGGGGCTCTCAGACGAAGACGCCGGCCACCGTTGCCGTCATCCAGGACGCGCAGGCGCCGCCGATCATCGCGCGCACGGCCAGCTTCGCCAGGTCCGCGCGTCGCTCGGGCACCAGCGCGCCGAGCCCGCCGATCTGGATGCCGATCGACGCGAAGTTCGCGAAGCCGCACAACGAGTAGGCCGCCATCTTCGCGGTGCGCGTGTGTTCGAACGTGGCTTCGCCGGTCTGGGCCAGCAGCGTGTGCATCTGGTCGAAGGCCACGAACTCGTTGACGGCGATCTTGAAGCCCAGGAGCGAGCCGAGCATCTGACAGTCGTGCCAGCCCTCGACGCCCATGATCCAGGCCACCGGTGCGAACACGTAGCCGAACACGTCGTTCAGGTTCAGGCCGGTCCAGGCCTCGAGCGGCCAGTTCACGAACTGGACGAGCGCCGTGAACGCGATCAGCATCGCGATCACGTTCAGCCACAGCTTGAGCCCGTCGGTCGTGCCCTGGGCGGCCGCTTCGACGACGTTGGACGCCGTGCGCTCGAAGCGCAGCTGCGGCTTGCCGCCCGTCGCCGACACCTGGGTCTCGGGCAGCATGATCTTCGCCATCAGGAAGGCGGCCGGCGCCGACATCACCGACGCCGTCAACAGGTGCGGACCGAGCTCGTCGCCGATCAACCCCATGTAGATCGCGAGAACGGACCCGGCGATCGTGGCGAATCCGCCCGTCATGAGCGCGTTCAGCTCGCTCATGGTCATCTTCGCCAGGTAAGGGCGCACGACCAACGGCGCCTCGGTCTGCCCGACGAACACGTTGGCGGCCATCGCCATCGCCTCGGCGCCGCTGACGCCCAGTACGCCGCTGAGCACGCGCGCCAGCAGCCACACGAGGATCTGCATGATCCCCAGGTGGTAGAGCACGGCCATCAGCGCCGAGAAGAAAAGGATCGCCGCGAGTCCGGTGCCGGCGAAGGCGAACACGAACGCGTTGTCGGGGCCGAAGACCTCGGCCATCGCTTCGAAGTTCGCGAGCGGCCCGAACACGAGCTGCGCGCCCGGTTCGGCCATCGCGATCAGCTTCTTCGCGAGCTCGGCGATGCTGCTGAAGAACGCGCGGCCCGACTCGGTGGTCTGGGTCCAGATGCCCAGCGCGAACTGCAGGATCAGTCCGCCGATCACCACCCGCCACGGGAACGCGCGCCGGTTCGACGACACGAGCCACGCGAAGAAGCAGAACAGGGCGAGGCCGAGGAAGGCGCGGGCGATGAGCATGGTGTGGGCCGCGAGAGGTCGAGGGCGCGCCGGGACTGGCCACGAGGTGCCCGAGTCGCAGAACGTTCCGTGCGTCGGGTCGAGTCGTCGAGAATCGGACGGTAGCGGGTCGAACGCGCGATCGATCAGGTCGCGCCGGCTCGCAGCGCGTCGATCGGAGTCGGAGCGTGCCAGACCTCAATGGGTCCGTCGAGCGCCGATTCCGTCCGTCGCGGCCCGAGCGTAGCTCTGTTGGAACGCGGCCCACCGAACGCCCACTCGATCGAAGGCGCGCGACTCGCGAGGTCGCGGGCGCGCGTCAATCGCGCACGACGAGCGGAGCGTTGCGCGGCCGATCGGCCACGTGGAAGGCGCGCGACAACAGCGCACGCGCCTCGTCGAGTCCGGTCCCCGCGTGGTGGACCAGGCACAGCGGTTGGCCGACCTCGACGCGCGCGTCCTCGGCCACGGTGAACTCGAGGCCGACGCAGAGGTCGATGCGGTCGGTGACCTTGCGGCGTCCGCCACCCAGCGCGGCGACGGTGGCTCCGACGGCGCGCAGGTCGTCGAAGCGCAGGTGGCCGGCCGCGGTGGCTTCGATCACATGGATCGACGGCGCGGCGGGCAGACGCGACGGGTCCTCGATCAGGCGCGGATCGCCGCCCTGGCGTTCGACGACGCGCACGAAGCGTTCGAGCGCGCTGCCGTCGTCGAGCGCGGTGGCGAGGCGCGCGGTGGCGCGTTCGAGATCGGGCTCGAGGTCGGTCGCGACGACCAGTTCGGCGCCCAGAGCGAGCACCAACTCGCGCAGGTCGGCCGGTCCCCCGCCGCGCAGGCACGCCACCGATTCGGCGACCTCGAGCGTGTGCCCGATCGCGAGCCCCAGCGGCCGGTCCATGTTCGTGCGCAGGGCTGACGTGCGCACGCCGAAGCCCTCGGCCAAGGTCACCATCGTGCGCGCGAGTTCGGCGCCGCGCTCGTGCTCGGGCAGGAACGCGCCGCTGCCGAACTTCACGTCGAGCACCAGCGCGTCGAGACCTTCGGCCAGCTTCTTCGACAGGATCGAGCTGGCGATCAGGGGGATCGACTCGACCAATCCGGTGACGTCGCGCAGCGCGTAGAGCGTGCGGTCGGCCGGCGCGATGCGTTCGGTCTGGCCGGCGAAGACGACGCCGACGTCCTCGAGCGCGGGGCGGAACGCGGCGGGTTCGACGGCGGTGCTGAAGCCGGTGATCGCTTCGAGCTTGTCCAAGGTCCCGCCCGTGTGTCCGAGTCCACGCCCCGAGATCATCGGCACGGCGAGCCCCACCGACGCCAGCAGCGGTGCGAGCGGCAGCGACGCCTTGTCGCCGATCCCGCCGGTCGAGTGCTTGTCCACCACCGGCTTGTCGAGCCCCGCGAACGACAGCACGTCGCCCGAGTGCAGCATCGCGCGCGTCCAGTGCTCGAGCTCGGCCGGCCGCATCCCGTTCAGGAACACGGCCATCAACAGCGCGGTCGCGTGGTACGGCTCGGCGCGGCCGTCGGCGAGCTGCGCGAAGAAGGCGTCGATCTGCTCGCTGCTCAGCGTCCGTCCGTCGCGCTTGGTCTCGATGATCGAGCGCGGATCGGGGAGCGGGTTGGCAGCGGACATCGGAGCGGTGGTCGAGGGTCGTTCGAGTCGCCGATCAAGCCTTGGCGCGCGCGCCGCGCAGATCTGCCGCGAACGAGCGTCCGGGTGCGTCGGCTTCGGCCTCGAGCCCCAACCACTCGATCACGGTCGCGCCCACGTCCGCGAACGACGCGCGCGTGCCAAGATCCACGTCGGCGGCCGATTCGCTGCCGTCGCGCGCCCCGTAGGCCAGGATCGGCACGTACTCGCGCGTGTGGTCCGTTCCGTCCATGAACGTCGGATCGTTGCCGTGGTCGGCGGTCAGAAGGACCAGGTCGCCCGGCCGCAGCAACGCGTCGAGCTTGGGCATCCAGGCGTCGAACGTCTCGAGCGCGCGCGCATAGCCGAGCGCGTCGCGGCGGTGCCCGAACAGCATGTCGAAGTCGACGAGGTTGACGAAGCAGAAGCCGCCGCCGGCCAGGTCCTTCGCCACCTCGAGCGTGTGCTCGAGCCCGTCCGCGTTGCCCTCGGTGTGGATCGAACGCGTCACCCCGCGGTCCGCGAAGATGTCGCCGATCTTGCCCACGCCGACCACTTCGCGCCCGGCGGCGACCAGGCGATCGAGCGTCGTCGCGCGCGGCGGATCGAGCGAGTAGTCCTTGCGGTCGTAGGTGCGCTGGAAGCTGCCGACCTCGCCGACGAACGGCCGCGCGATCACGCGTCCCAGTCCCGCGTCGCGCGTGATGTCGCGCGCCACTTCGCAGAAGGCGTACAGCCGCTCGAGTCCGAAGTGTTCGGCGTGCGCGGCGACCTGCAGCACGCTGTCGGCGCTCGTGTAGACGATCGGCTTGCCCGTCGCGAGGTGCTCGGCGCCGAGGCGGTCGATCACTTCGGTGCCCGAGGCCGCCGCGTTGCACAGGACGCCCGGCACGCCGGTGCGTTCGATCAACGGACCCAGCACGTCGTCACCGAATCCGTCCGGATACACCGGGAACTGGCGCTCGAGCGGGCACTGCATCATCTCCCAGTGCCCGGTGGACGTGTCCTTGCCCGGCGAGCGCTCGGCCATGCGACCGAACCCACCGCGCGCGCGCTCGACGCTGCGCGGACCGTGGACGCCGGCGATGCGGCCGAGTCCTGCGGCTTCGAGGTTCGGCAGCCGCACGTCACCGGCCGCGGCGAGCAGGTGGTCGAGCGTGTGCGATCCCGCGTCGCCGAAGCTCGCCGCGTCGGGCAGCGCGCCGACCCCCAATGAGTCGAGCACGAGGCAGAACACGCGGCGGTCGGTGGCTTCGGACATGGGGGGTCGGGTGGGCGACGCGCTGGGCCGCCAGGATCGGGCGGTCAGGAGCGGGCCGCGCCCACCATCCTGCCACTCAGTCCAGCGGAGCGTAGCGCTTGTGGCACGCCGTGCAGGACGCGTCCATGGCCGTGTAGGCCTGGAACAGCCCTTCGACGTCCCCCGCCCGTGCCGCGGTGGCCGCCTTCTGCGACGACTCGCGCAGCAGCGTGTGCAGCTCGTCGAAGCGGGTCGGGTCGCGCTGGAACTCGTCGAGGGACGTGTAGTTCACGAACGCGGGCTCCTCGCACATGCCGGCGATCACGTCGGCGGCGGCGGCCAGGTCCTCGAACCGTTCGCGGTCGCGGATGTGCGGCTCCATGCCGAAGTGCACGGCGTTCAGGCGGATCATCAGCTCGAGCAGCGCCATGTCGCGGCCGCTGTCGGCGCCGAGCGCCTCGACCGCCGGCTCGATCATGATCTGGTCGGGGGACGTCGGCGCGTCGGGATCCGGGCGCGTCGGCCCGGTGGGTCCGACGTTGGCCGAGCCTGTTCCGCTGCCCGAGCCGGTACCGCTCGCTCCGCCGTCACCGGTCGGTTCCGAGTCCCCGCAGGCCACGAGGACCGCGGCCACGGCGATGCAGGCGAACAGACCGGTGCGCGCCATGGATCAGCTGCCCCCGTCCCGATCCACGACGCCGCGGATGGTCTTCTCGATGGACTCCTCCATCTCGTCGGCCCACTCCTCGCCGAAGTCGCGCTCGAGCAGGTCGCGCTCGCTGAACTCCCAGCGCCCCGAGCGCGGATCGAAGTCGAACTGGTAGTCGTGCTCGCTGCCGTCGTCCTCGGTGACCATGACCAGGACGATGTTGTTGGGCTCGTCGAGCTCGATGCGGAAACTGGCCACGGGGGATCGGTGGGTTCGGGGTGGGGGAACAGCGGGTCGGCGGACTCGTCCGGCCGAGACACCCGTTGTGCGCGCCCACGGATCGGACGGCCGGGAGAAGGTACAACCGGCCGCGAGCGGGTCGCAAGGCGGCCCCACACCCGTGCGAGCTGAACAGCGAGAAGAAGGAGGAGAGAGCGAGGGTCGCGCGGGGCGTGGTCGGGGTGGCGAGCGGGGGCCCGAGCGAGATGAGGATCGCGATCGGGCTGTCGGTCGGAGCCGTGATCGCGAGCGCTCCGACGTCGCCGAGCCGCTGCCTGAACAGCTGCCCGAGCCGCGCCGAGCGAGCGCCGCCCTGCTGATGACGGCGGACGTCACCGGCCTCGACGCCGCGCGGGCCTGTGTACGCCTGGTCGCCGGCGAGCGTGGGCGCGCGTTCGGGATGGGCGCCGATCGAGTCGCCAACCTGTTGCCCGGTCAGCCCTGGCGCGATCCCTTGCTGGCGCCCGCGTTGGCGTGGCTGCACTTGCTCGAGCACGACCCGGGGGTCCCGTTGGGTGCGTTGGCCGCGGTGCTCGGTCGGGCGCGGGACGGTGGAGCGGGTGGCGGCGGGGCAAGTGGCGCTGGGTCGGGTGGAGGCGGAGCGACGACGGTCCTGGGTCGCGGGTTGGCCTGGTCGCTGGGCCAGGGCGCGTGGTCGGCGGACGATCTGGACGGAGCGCTGGGAGCCGCGCGGGCCCTGGAGCGCGGCGGCGCCTTCTCCACGCGGCGCGAGCTGGCCGAGCGAGCGCTCGCCTGGTCGGGCGGTGCGGCGACGGCGGTGCTCGAGGCCTGGGACGCGCGGCCGAGCGTGGGGGCGCGCTTGCGGCGAGCGGCGGTGGAGCGGTTGGGCGAAGACTTCGGCGCGGGGTCGACCGGTCGTCGCGCCGAGGGCCGCCTCGATCCCGCGCGCGCGCTCGAGCAGCGAATCGCGCGCATGGAAGCGGGCCTGGTGGCCGAGCGCCTGACGTGCTGGACCGCCGATCCGAGTGCCGCGCTTGCCGCCGGGCGATTGGTGCTTCCGATGGACGAGCTCGCGCGCCTCGGTTTGACCGCCGTGGACCTGGCCGAGCGCCCCGACGATCCGCGTTGGGCCGAACTGATCGCGTCGCAGGTCGGCTTCGTGCGCGGTTTGTGCGCGAAAGCCTGGCCTTTGGTCAGCGAAGTGGGCCTGGCCCGCGGCCGCACCGTGGCCGTCTGGTTGGCCGGCATCGATAGCGCGTTGGAACGGATCGAGCGGGCGCGCTTCTTGACCACGGCGATGCCGGTCTCGGGACCGCGGGCGAGTTGGTCGAGCCTGGCGCGATTGGCGGGTCCGGAGTCGTATCGGGGGTTGGGGTGAGCAGCAACTCCCCAATCACTGATCAGACGCCCACCGACCACGCGGGATTTGAATGAACCAATCGGGCGTCTACAGCGGGACTCCGGCCCAGTTGAGAGTCATCTTGGTGATCGGGTTGCCCAAGGCGTCGTAGCCGATGTTGAGAGCACCATGAAGCTGACTCTCCCACTCCACCACACCCTTTGCCTCCGCATTGGCTCGCATCCGCCCATCTACTCGCTCGTTGAGGACCAGGCTCATCGAGAACTCCCTCAACTCTCGCGTAAGCGACTGGCCGTCGGGCCAGATCACGTAGTACCCATTCCCCTCTGCTCCGGGGCTGATCTGCTCTCGAACGAAGTACAACTCTGGCGTGGCAGCGAAGAGCGTTCTCGCCTCCTCCCGCGAGCCGGGCTGCTGGCCGAGACTCATTGCTCGCTCAACCAATTTGCGCTCGGTCTCCCATGTAAACGTCAGGAATGAACTGCGCAGCCGAGCGAACGCTTCGTCCTCCAATTTCTCGATCTGCAAGTCGCTGGGGGCGAGACCATCGAAATCGAACAGCCTGTCTAGCTCAGGAAGCGACGACTCGGGCTCATCGCCCCCAGCCGCACCTATGCTGCCAGCAGGCTCGACCGATTCCCCGACTAGCCCTCGGATCGACCCATCACCCTCCACCTGAGCCAACTCCACCGTGCCTTCCTGAGGTGACCCGTTGCCAGACAGAGCACTAGGCTCGGCCGCTCCAGGCCCGGCCCTCAGTGGCATCGAATCACCACGGAACGCAAGAACGGCAAGGCATGTGGCGGCCACCAGTGCGATCGCGACCAAGAGAATGGACTTCATTAGGTAGGCATCGAACGAAGTAGAGGGGCGGCGTCGCGCCATCGTGCGCATGTGAACTGTGCAACCCGGCACATAGGTAACAGATCTGTCCGGGCACATGGGTAACACTTCGCGACTCGATCACCCTCCGGCTTCGATCGAGGCCGAGTGTGGCAGGACGAGTACGTTCGCGATCGGCCACCGCGTCATCTCTGCGGTGACCGACCAGCAGGCTCAGGACGACGGCTTCGACGCGGACGACGAGAACTACCACATTGCTCGCTACAAGGCCTACTACAGGAGGAACATCACGTGCCTCCGGGACGAGTGCCCGAGCCCTTGGAGCTTCGACTGCGTGCCGACGGCGGACTTCGATCCTGATGGAGGGCTGGGTCATGCGACGCCGGGCGGTTACATCTGGAACTGGTCGGATGCGACGGTGACGCGTGGCTGCACGGAGTGCACCGGCCTGTAGAGCAGAGAAGCGACGAAGAACGGCAGCCAGGTCTGATACCAAGATGACGAACACACGTACTCAGTCCACAGTGGCTGCCGTTCTTCTAGGAGCCGTGCTCGGCGCGGTCGTTATGCATCTCGTGCAGCGTCCAGACCCTCGAGTGACGGACCTGGATCCGATCGCGGCCGACTCCGACCGCGCGAGCTACGCGGAAACGCGCCTCGACGGGATCGAGCTCGCCGATTCGCGACGGGAGGCACCACGAAGCGCTGAGGTGGATTCGCCGATGCGAGGCGATTCCCAGATCGACGTCAACCAGGGCGAGTCGACGACGGTTCAAGACAGCTTTCCTTTGATCGGTGATGCAGTCGTCGTCGATGGCGTCCCGATCGGCCAAGTCGATCTCGACACGCTCGACTTCGACGCAATCTTGACGGTGGTCCGCCAGACCAAGGATCGAGCAGCCGCCATCGAACGCGAACTCCTGAGCGCCGTTCCGGTCTTTGCGCGCGAACACCTCACGATCGATGAGGCTCGCGAGCGTTTCAGCTCCGACCCCGGCACCTACATCGTCCAGGACCCGGACTTGCCTTGGGAGCGGTACGCGGACATTCGATACGTCGATCTCTCGGTCAACGCGACTCCCGAACTTCGCGAGCTGAGAGAACTGAGCATCCAGGTCTCCGCCACACAGGCCTACTTCGACCATCAATCGAACACGATGGCCGAATCGCTCGAGAATTACGAAATGCCGGGCATCGTGGAGTGGGTGCCGATCGACGGCGGCGCGACCATCATCGGATACGACGCGGCCGGTAACGAGATCGGCAAGATCTCGTCGGACTGGATCGGCAAGCCCCGCTGAGTGTCTGAAGGACTCGACAGGCCTTCGTACAGCGCGATGGAACGCTCGCGCTGCGAGCCTCACGATCGGCGCGCGAATCAGGTCGTAGAGTGTCGTGAGCTTCGGCTTGTCTCATGCGAGACGCGCGAGCGGCTTTGCCTTCGGGCCGGTTCTCGTTCGGTCAGTCTGATCTCTACTCGAACGCACGACCGACCCTCGTACGGATCGGTCGGCTCGACGAGCAAGAGCACCACGGGCGCGAGATCCGGCTCGCGCCACGGCGCGTCGGAGTGGAGCCACAGCGCTCCGTCGTCGCGATACTCGACGCGAGCTCCCACCTGCGTGTCCGCCCCACCAGGTCGAGGTCGCCGTCGCTCGTCCACACGCCGCGATAGCCGCCGCCGACGCCGCCCCAGCCCTCGGACAGTTGCTCGGCGTCGATGCTCAGCTTGAGCCACCCGCCCCACCCCTCCGACGCGTCCAGCACCGCCGTTCCCGCATCGTTCGTCCGCACCCCGGGCGCGGCGATCCAGCCACGGGCGGACAGCGGGCCCGCGACGCAGCCCGCTGCCGGAACGACCAGCAGGGCCAGGACCACGGACACGCAGCGGCTCGCCATCCCTGCATCCTAGGGCCCCACCACCCACCGCCCGATCCGCGCTCGGCACCGGCACCGGACCGCGTATCCTCGTCGGCCGACAGGGGCCCCCAGACCCCTGCCCGGCCCAGCACCAGGTCGCTCCCAGCCGACCCTGGGCCATCCAGCCGACGCCCCCCGGACGACGATCCACCGACGACGCCCCACACGACGCCGCCATGCAGACCCAGGCCCGCCCCACGTTCGACGCCCTCGCCCCGCACTTCGACCACTGGAAGAAGGTCGGGGACATGATGGACCAGTGCATCGACCTGATGCTCAACCTGCGGCAGTCGGGGCACCCGGGTGGCTCGCGCTCGAAGGTGCCGATGCTGGTGGCCTCGACGCTGGGCGCCGGGATGCGTTTCGACATCCGCAACCCGCAGGCGGCGTTCGGCGATCGCTTCGTGCTGGTGGCCGGCCACTGCAACCCGGCGATCTACGCGCTGCTCGCGGTCTACAACGAGGCCATGCGTCGGCGCTTCGAGAAGACCGGCGACGCGCGCTTCCAACTGCACAACCAGGACGAGTGGGGCCTCTATCCCGAGGACCTTCTGACCCTGCGCCACAACGGCGGTCTGCCCGGGCACGCGGAGATGGAGGGCAAGACGCTCTTCTTCAAGTTCAACACCGGTCCGTCGGGTCACGGCGCTCCGGCCGCGCTGGGTGAGGCGATGGCGCTCAAGCACGCGGGCGCGGGCGACGTGAAGGTGTTCGCGATGGAGGGAGAGGGCGGACACACCGCCGGCGCGCACCACGAGGTGAAGAACAGCGCGTTCGGGCTCGGCCTGGACAACCTGGTCTACCTGATGGACTGGAACGACCACGGCATCGACTCGTTCGCGAACTCCGAGGTGATGCACGGCGGTCCGAAGGAGTGGTTCGAGCCCTACGGCTGGCGCGTGGCCGGCGCCGAGGACGGCGAGGACTACGCGCAGCTGACGCGCGCGCTGCTCGAGATCGTGCACGCGGACGACACCGGCGGCCGCCCGGGCTGCGTGTGGTTCAAGGTGCGCAAGGGCCGCGGCTACGGCGTGTTCGACGCCGCCTCCCACGGCAAGGCGCACGCGCGCAACGGCGAGATGTTCTGGAAGTGCCGCGAGGAGTTCGCGTCGCGCTACGGCCTTGCCTTCGACGGGCACGGCGACACGCAGGACCCGGGCGAGGGCCCCTGCCGCGAGCAGACGCGCGGGTGGCTCGAGACCGTGTTCGAGCTGTTCGACAAGGACGAAGCGCTGCTCGAGTACCTGACCGACACGCTGGTCGAACAGGGCGAAGCGGTGCCGACGCGCCCCGACTCGTTCAACCTGACGAGCGAGGCGAACCTGGCCACCGACCGCTCGTGGCTGGACGTGTCCACGCTGCCGAAGGAGCTGTTCGTAGCGCCCGGCGCGAAGGCCGCGAACAAGGACGGCTTCGCCAAGTTCGGCGCCTGGGTGAACGGCGTCGCCAAGCAGCGCATGGGGCGCCCGCTCGTGCTCGCGTGTTCGGCCGACCTGGCCGACTCGACGGCGATCAGCGGCTTCGCGAAAGCCTGGGGCGACGAGCCCGGCTTCGGCTGGTACGAGCGCAACTCGAACGTAGGCGGCGCGCTGCTCCCCCAGCAGATCACCGAGTTCACGAACGCCGGCCTGGTCGCGGGCATCGCCACGGTGAACATGGCCGCCGACCCGGAGAACGACTTCGTCGGCTTCTGGGGCGCGTGCTCGACCTATGGCTCGTTCAGCTACCTGAAGTACGGCCTGATGCGCCTGTTCAGCCAACTGGCGCAGGACTGCCCGCTGAAGGTCGGCAAGACGATCTGGGTCGTCGGCCACTCCGGCCCCGAAACGGCCGAGGACAGCCGCACGCACTTCGGCATCTTCGCGCCGGCGGTCACGCAACTGTTCCCGCGCGGGCACGTCATCAACCTGCACCCGTTCGAGCACAACGAGGTCGCGCCGATGCTGGCCGCCGCGCTGCAGGCCGACGCGCCGATCGTCGCGCTGCACCTGACGCGCCCGACCGTGTCGATCCCGGACCGGCGCGCGCTCGGTATCCCCAGCCATCTCGACGCGGCGAAGGGTGCGTACGTCCTACGCGACCACGACCCGAACCGTCCGAAGCAGGGCACGGTTTTCGTGCAGGGAACGAGCACGACCGAGTCGATCTACGAGATCCTGCCGCGCCTCGCCGACGCCAGCGCGCCCAACATCAAGTTGATCGCCGCCGTGTCGCCCGAGCTCTACGCGCTGCAATCGCAGGCCTACCGCGACAGCGTCTGCGACCACGAGGACTGGCTCGACTCGACGGTCATCACAAATGGCGCGCGCAAGCTGATGGGCGACTGGCTCGCGCACAGCGTCGCCTACGACTACGCGATGGGCAGCGACTGGGACGACCGCTGGCGCACGGGCGGCAACGTCGCCGAGCTGAAGGTCGAGGCCAAGATCGACGCCGAGAGCCTGTGGGAAGGCCTGCTGCGCTTCGCCGGTGACCGCAAGAAGCGGCTCGCGCAGCTGACGCACCCGGACGCGAAGTAGGCGCGGGAGCGGGCGCGCGACTGCGCCCGTCCGAATCGACGCACGGCCGTCGCGGAGCGATCCGCGGCGGCCGTGCGGCGTTGCGGCGGTGCACATGAGCGAGGACGCTCGCGGGAGCGGCCGGTGGAGTTGGGTCGAGGCGATCTCATACACGCCTCGGACGACCCTCGACCGGGAAGGGTCGTGTTCGGGCGCGTCGGACCGGGCACGATCTGGTCGATGGATGGACATGGGCGGCTCGGCCGTCCCAGCTCGCCACGACCACGGACCGCTCGTCATGCTCGACTCTTCGCTCGCTCTGATCCGATCGCTGCCCGATCGATGCCTCTCCTCGATCTTCGTCGCAGTGTGCCTCGCACCGGCGGCGCACGCGCAACTGGGACTGCCCGACGTCCTGCTGAACGACCCGACCGGGCCGTCGAAGAACTGGGCGCTCAGCGTCGACCTCGACGGCGACCGCCTCGCGGTCGGTTCACCGAGGGCGCGACCCGCGACGGAATCCGTGACGATCTACGAGCGCGACGCTGCCGGCTCGTGGGTCGTCGTGGCCGACCTGGTGCCGAGCACGAGCATCTCGGAGAGTAGCTTCGGAACGACGGTCGCTCTCGAAGGGGACGTGCTCCTCGTCGGGGCGCCCGGCGACGACAGCGTCCTGACGAACGCGGGCGCGGTGTTCGTCTTCCGCCGCCAACTCGATGGCGCGTGGCTCGAGACTGCTGTTCTGCGCGATCCGACCCCCGAGGTGAGTGGCGCGTTCGGCGAAGAGCTCGACTACGACGGAGTCCATGCCGCCGTCCTCGAGCAGAAGATCACACCCGACTCGTCGGATGGCTCAGTGACGGTCTTCGAGGATCTCGGATCCTCGTGGCCGGTGCGAGACGTGATCGGAGATCCAGATCCTCCGAGTATTCCTGTGGCCAGAATCGGCGTCGCTCTCGATGGAGGCTGGCTCGTCATCAGTTCGAACACCGGACGAGTCCGTGTGTACCGCCGCGCGGAGGATGCGACCTGGCCCATGGCACAGGAGCTCACGAACGCAGTCGGCGCGAACCTGGATGCCTTCATCACCAGGGTCGCTGTCTGTGGCTCGACGGTCGCGTGTTCCCAGGGCGATCTCGACGACAACCGCGTCGTCGTCTACGAACACTCTGAGCTTGCGGGATGGCAGCTTTCGCAGACACTCTCGGTGGATGAGTTTGCAAGCGCCTTGGTCTTCGTAGGCGGCGTCGCTCTGTCGAGTTCGCACCTCGTGGTCAACAGCATTGGGTTCCACCCCTTCTTCTCGCTCCAATCGTTCGTGCATCGAAAGACCCCGAACGACTCATGGGAGTACGTGGAGGCCCTTCGACCCGGGCCGAGCCTCTACAACTGGGGCGTGGGGATTGCCGTCTCGGAAGACCGACTGGCCACGTGCTTCAACGTGAGAGATGTTCTTCCTCCGGACGCACCGCGCCCCGTCTCGATCCACGAGCTCGGCTCGCTCTTCCATGGCGCGCGAGAACTCTCGGCTCAGGGCGGAGGCTCGCAGGACCTCCTCCTGCGCGCCGGTTCCGAGCACGCTGGCGCGTTCTACGCCCTGCTCGGCAGCGCGAGCGGCACCACGCCCGGCCTCGGTGACGCGCTCGGTGCGCTGGGCCTCCCGCTCGTGAGCGACGCCTACACGGACGCGCTCGTCCTCGGCAACGGCGCCGGCGTCGTCGCACCGTTCACCGGCGTGCTCGACCAGGACGGCAAGGCGAATGCGGCGGTACTCGTCCCGCCCGCCACCGACCCGTCGCTGGTCGGCACGGTCCTGCACCACGCCTTCCTCGTCATCGATCCCACGACGTTCGACGTGACCCACACGAGCAACGCCGTGCGCGTCGAGCTGGTGCCGTGAACCGTCAGGCGAGCTCGTTCGGCGCGATCAACTCCGCACGGAAGCGCCCGTCGTCGAGGCGGAAGCGTAGTTCGGCGCCGGCCGACGCCGCCAAGCCCGACGAGAGGGCCAGACCGAGGCCCGCGCGACTGCGGTCGGTGCGCGCGCCGTCCTTGCGCCAGAAGGGCTCGGACAGGATCGCCAGCTCGGACGGGTCGAGGTCGGGCGCGTCGTTCTCCACCCGCACGCACGGCACTCCGTGCACCTCGCCGACGGACACGGTGACGGTCGATCCGCTCGGGCAGTAGTGTGTCTGCACGACACCGACGTCTCGCTCTCCGACTGTCTCGACGAGCTCTTCGCCGAGGCCGAAGAGGCGAAGGAAGAAGCGATGGACGTGTTCGACGCTCGGATCGAGCTGTGCACGATCCTCGGCGACGGTGCCTATGACCCCGATGTCGACCCGGAGGACTTCGATTCGGGACCTGGCAACACGTATTGGCCGTTGGTCGTCGGCCGCACCCTCGTCTTCGAGGCGAGTACCGACGAAGGCCTCGAGCGGATCGAGGTCTCGACGCTCGACGAGACACTCGACGTCGCCGGGTTCGACTGCCGCGTGGTGCGCGACGTCGTCACGCTCGAGGGCGAACTGGTCGAAGACACGTTCGACTGGTACTCGACGCGCGAAAACGGGGACGTCTGGTACATCGGCGAGATCGCGCTCAACTACGAGGACGGCTTCGTCACCGACATCGACGGGTCGTGGCGGACCGGCGTCGACGGCGCGAAGCCCGGCCTGACGATGGCAGCCTGCCCGTATCCCGGCCAGGCCTACCGCCAGGAGTTCCTCTTCGGCGAGGCCGAGGACGTGGCACGTGTGAGCGCCGTCGGTCTGACCGTCACGACGCCGGCCGGGACCTTCATGAACTGCATCGAGACCGAGGAGTGGACCCCGCTCGAGCCCGGCGTCTACGAGCGCAAGTTCTACGCCCCGGGGATCGGCTTCGTGAAGGAGATCAAACCCGCGACGGGCCAGGTGCTCGAGCTCGTCGAGATCGTCGAGCCCTGATTCGTTCGCCGACCTCGACCACGACGACCCGCTCCGGTGACGCGAGCCCGGTGCGGGGCGTTCCGGTGCACTCCGGGACGAAGGGTCCGCGGCGCATGGGCGTCGCGGGCCCGCTGTCCGTCGGCGGGGGCCGGGGTGAACCGGTCGTCATCCCTCTCCCGGCCGTCCGGGCTAGATTCGGGTTCGACAGCCAGCGCGATCGCGCGACGGCCAGGGATTCGCCATCCACGACTCGCTCGCCCCATGAAGACACACGGCCTGCTCGTGCGCGCAGCCCTGCTCGCGCTCCTCTTCGCCCCGCTCTCCGCGAACGCCCGCGCCCAGACCGCGAACGAGGACGCCTTCGCTCTCGCGCCGACCCCGGCGCCGCCCGGCTTCGGCAACGCCATCGACCTCGACGGCGACCGCCTCGCCGTGGGAGCGCTCGGCGGCCTGACCGCCGGCTTCAACAGCGGTGAGGCGCGCATCTACGAGCGCCAACCGGACGGAAGCTGGAGCGACGCTGCGACGTTGATTCCGACCGCGTTGCTGCCCGGCGACTTCTTCGGGCAGGACGTGGCCGTCGATGGCGACCACTTCATCGGGGGTGCGCCCGGCGACGACTCGAACGGAAACTCGGCCGGCGCTGCGTACATGTTCGAGCGTCGGACGGACGGAACCTGGCTCGAGGTCGCGACGCTGCGCCCGTCGGACGCCCTGCCCGGTGACACGTTCGGACACCGCGTCGCACTCGACGGAGGTCGGGCGGTCGTGGCCGCGAGTCGCAGCACGCTCTTCCCCCTGGGCCGCGCGGTGTTCGTGTTCGACCGCCAGCCGGACGGCACCTGGCTCGAGGTGGCCAAGCTCATGAACTCGGACGCGGTGCCGAACGACGGCTTCGGGGCGGCAGTCGCACTGGACGGCGACCGCATCGTCGTGGGCGCGCCCGACCTGCCGAACGGGGCGCCCGGACCTGGTGCGATGTACGTGTTCGAGCGCCAGCAGAACGGCACGTGGAACCAGGTACAGCGCGTGCAGGGGAACGTCACGGCTTCCTCTGGCCTCGGCAGCAGTATTGCGCTCGAAGGCGACCTCGCGGCCATCAGCGGACTCGGTGGCGTGGAGCAGGTCGAGGTGATGACGCGCGACGCCGGTGGGACCTGGAGCAGCGTGCAGGTCCTCGACCCCCCCGATGGCGTGCCATTCGCGAACTTCGGCAACGCACTGGCCATCGACGGAACGACGATCGTCGTGGGTGCGTCGCTCGACGACACGGTCGGCGGGAACTCGGGCTCGATCCACGTCTACGAGCCCGACGGTTCGGGCAGCTGGTACCACAGCGTCGAGCTCACACGCGGGTCCGCGGCGCCCGACGACTTCTTCGGTTTCGACGTGGCCGCGAGCGCCGGCCGCTTCGCTGGAGGGCTCGGATCCGGTGGCTCGGACGTCGACGTCGCGCTGTTCGACCGTGCGACGCTCTACCACGGCACGTCCTCGGTCTCAGGGGCGAGCGGCGGCACCCACGACCTGTTGCTGCGCGCCGGCCCGGCCCGCGCCGGCGACGCCTACGCTCTGCTCGGCAGCATGAGCGGCACCGCACCGGGCACGACGGATCCGGTCAGCGGCTTCACCCTTCCGCTCGTGTTCGACGCCTACACCGACCTGATCGTGAACACCGGCGGGCGCGGCGTGTTGAGCCCATGGCAGGGCGTCCTCGACGGGAACGGTGCGGCCGACGCGACGCTCGTCGTGCCGCCTGCCATCGACCCCGCGCTCGTGGGCCTCGCCCTGCACCACGCGTACTTCACGGTGAAGTTCACGCCGGACTTCAACGTGACGAGCGCCAGCAACGCCGTGCGCGTCGATCTCGCACCCTGAGCCCAGCTGGTCGCCCTTCGCCCGCGCGTCCTACTCCGCCCGCGCGTCGATCCAGGCTTCGTCGCCGTCCACGTGCACGCGCAGGACGTGCGGGCAACAGCAGACGGGGCAGTCCTCCACGTACTCCTGGTCGGGACCGGCCGTGAGGTCCACGGGCACGACGATCTCCTCGCCGCAGGACTGACAGATGTAGGTGGCTTCGGGCTGCTGCACGGTGGTTCGAGCGAGCGGTGATTCGAGCGGTGGACCGAACGGACGATGGCCCGGGTTCGTCAGCGGTGAGCCTTCGACGAACCCGAACCGCCGGCATTCAGTCCGGCACGTGTCCGGTGACGACCTGGCAATCGATGCCGCCGTTGAGGAACGGCGTGCGCTTCGCGTCGGGCAGTTGTAGACGGTTCAGCTCCGGACCGTCGCTGACCAGGAGGCCGTAGTCGAAGCCGCGCGCCCGCTCGCGCAGGATCTCGGAGAAGCGCGCGTACAGCATCGACACGTCGCCGCCGCTGGGCTTGGCGCGCGGATCGCCGCGTTCGCCCGCTCCGACGCGCTTGCCGTAGGGCAGGTTCGAGACCACGCAGGCGTTCCAACCGGCGCGCGGTGCGAATTCGCGAGCGTCGGCCTCCTCGAGGACGATCGCGTCGGCGAGGCCCGCGCTCTCGACGTTCACGGCGGCCCGTCGGACCTGCTCGCCGTCGCGATCGCTGCCGCGAATCACGCGCTTGCCGATCGGCACGACCTGGGCGCGGGCCGCCTCGCGTTCGCGCTCGAACGCCGCCGCGTCGTGGCCGGGCCAGCGCTCGAAGCCGAAGCGCCGCATCAGGCCCGGCGCGGTGTTCGTGGCCATCAGCGCCGCTTCGATCGCCAGGGTCCCCGAACCGCAGAACGGATCGAGGAACGGCGCGCGCTGGTTCCAGCCGCTCATCATCACGACGGCGGCGGCGAGCGTCTCGGCCAGCGGCGCCGGCCCCTGCTCGCGGCGCCAGCCACGGCGGTGCAGCGCCCAACCGCTGGTGTCCACGGACAGGGTGCAGCGGTTCTGGAAGAGGTGCGCGTGCACACCGAGGTCGGCGCCTTCGCGATCGACGATCGGACGCGTCCCGTCGGCGCGGCGCAGTTGGTCGACGACGGCGTCCTTGACCCGCTGTTCGACGAAACGCGTGTGGTCCAGCTCGGAACGCGTCGACCGCGCATCGACGACCAGACGCCCTTCGACGCGCAGGAACCGCTTCCAATCCACCGTCGACGCGCCCAGGTAGAGCTCGTCGGCGTCGCGAGCCGTGAAGCGTCCGACGCGCATCAGGACGCGAACGGCCGTGCGCAGCCACAGGTTCGCGCGCCGCGCGTCCGCCAACGTGCCTTCGAAGTACACGCCGCCGACCTGCTGTTCGGACTTGGCGAACCCCAGCGCGCGCACTTCCGCGTGGAGGATCGGTTCGACGCCGGGTGCGCAGGTGGCGAAGAAGGTCTCGAGCGTGGCTGCCATCGCCAGAGACTACCCGTCCGGGTGGCCGGAACGCGCGCGCGCTCGGCGGTTCGATCGGCGGTCGGGCGGCGAGAGGTCGAACGGAGCGACGCGCCCTCGGACCCGCTCGACCGAGATCAAGCTGCGGCGCTGTCCGAACCCGACCGGCGTCGAGAGGTCGAGGCGGCGTCTTCGCGACCGGCGGCGTGCATCGCGGCGACCTGCTCAGGGTCGCCGGCCACGATCAGGTGGTCGCCGAGCGCGAGGACCTGGGTCCCGCGCGGCGGCGTCAGGACCGGCTGGCCCGGTCGCTCGAAACGCACGAACGAGACGTGTTCGTAGTGCTCGGCGCCCAACGTCCGCAGCTCGCACCCGATCAACGCGCTCCCCTCGAACACCTCGACCTCGGCCACCGCCAGGTCGGAGCTCGAGGAGTCGTGCGACAGGAAGTCGGCGACCTTGGGACGCAGGATGCGTTGGGCGACCTCGATGCCGCCCAGGGTGAACGGCTCGACGGTTCGATCCACGCCAGCGAGCTCGAACTTGCGCCGCTCGTCGTCGCTGTCGGCCGACGCGATGATCGTGATCAGGGGACAGAGGCCGCGGGCCGTCAGCGCGGTGACGATCGCGTCCGACGAGCGTTCGATCGCGACGACGAGGTGCGTCGCCCGGTCGAGCCCGGCCGCGACGAGGACCTTCTCGTGGGTCGCGTCGCCCTGGAGGACGACGAGGCCGTCCTCCAACGCGTCGCGCACCGCCTCGTCACCCAGGTCGACCAGGACGAACGGGCGTCCGGCGGCGCGGAGCTCGTTCGCGATCGTCGTGCCGATGCGACCGTAGCCGCACAGGATCACGTGGCCGTTCATCGATTCGATGCGCTGCTGCATACGCCGTCTCCAAGCAAGTTGATGGGCCACCATGCCTTGCACGACGGCGGCGAACGTGTAGCTCACGCTGCCGATGCCGACCAGCATGAGGAACGTCGCGAACTGCTGTCCGGGCTGCGACGCTCCGTGGTCGCCGTAGCCGACCGTCGTGACCGTGATGATCGTGAAGTAGAAGGCCTCCCACAGACCCCAGCCCTCGATCCAATGCATGCCGAGCGTGCCCGCGACGACAACGCCGAGGCACAGCCCGATCGCGATGCGCAGGCGACGCCGTTCGTCGCGGCGGGACATCACGAGCCCTAGGTTCGATTCGGCGGGGTTCACGGAGGGAGCAGTCTCGTGCTGCATCCATTCGTCGGCCGCCGGTGCCGAGGTGGTCCAGTCGACGGGCGGCCCCCTCCCGCGCCCGGGAGCCGGACCCGCTCGACTCGCGCCGCGTCAGGGCATGACGTGCAGCTGGAGCCCGTGAACGGCCGTGTCGTCCTGGACGTAGACGTCGAGCGCGCCGTCCTCGAGCAGTTCGAGCAGGGGCGGGCTGTCGCCGCGCGGCTCGAGGCTTCCGAGGTCGATGTAGAAGGTCTGGCGCGCGCCGGTCGGCCACTTCCCGCCGGCCGCGAGAAGGCTGATCCGGCTGCCCCAGGCGAAGCCGTCCTCACCGAGATACTCGAGGCAGATGCCGTCGTTCAGCGCCATGCCCGACGCGGCTTCGAGCTCGATCTCGAGGACGGCCGCGGAGACCGGCCCCCTGCCGAAGCCGCGGATCGTGTGCACGAAGTGCAGGTCGGGGCGCCGTTCGCCCAGGGGACGCCACTTCTCGACGTCTCCGGGGAGGGCGGCGAAACCGTTGGCCGTGTCGGGGGCGAGGGCTTCGACGCCTTCTCCCTCGAACGGCGCGCCGAGCCAGCGCCCGTCGAAGGTGGCGAGCGCGATGTCGAGTTCGACGTCCTCGCCCTCGAACGGGATCTCGACCAGGACGGTGGTGAACGCGCTGTTGCTGGCGTGCAGGTCGAGGCGCCAACGGCCGGGTGAGAGGCGGTCGACCGTCAGGAGCCCCGGGCTGCGCACCACGTCGGCTGGATGGACCTCGTTGCGGAACGAGCCGCCGACGAGGAGCGACTCGGGGTGCTCGCCCTCGGGGATCGCGGCCAGCGCCTCGAGCGTGAGCTCGACATGGTCGGGATACAGCAAGGCACCATCGACCGCCGACGTCAGTCGCACGACCAGGCGCGGCGCGTCCGATCCGCGCGCTGGAAGCTGGATGAAGTGGTCGCGCCCCTGCACGTCGACGGGGTAGGTCCACTCGACGCCGACGAACAGGTCGGGCGCGACGACGAGCTGGCCGCCGCGGCGCGCGTCGGAGCCTTCGATCTCGAACCAACCGGTGACGTCCGTCGTCGCTGCGGCCTCGGCGACGCGCGTACCGAACTTCGCCAGGTCGCCGACGCCCTTCACCGTGTTCATGCCGAGCGCCGAAGTGCTCATCGTGCCGATCTCGTGGAAGTCCGAGTCGTAGGTGTAGAGGTCGTCGCCCGACAGCAGTTGCTGGGATGGGACCTGTGCTGCGCCGGAGCCCGGGATCCAGATCAGGTCGGCGCCTTCGACCGGAGCGCCGTAGCGATCGATCACCTGACCGCGAATCACCGGCGGCGCATCCTTCGGCGCGGCGACCGGGACCTCGACGGCGATGCGATCGTCGGCCTCGGCCCCCTCTTCGACGAGCGGTTCGTCCGCGGCGGTCGCATCGGTGTCCGTCGTGCCGTTCGCGGTGTCGCCGGCCAGCGCCACCGGCCCGAGCGGACCGCGTTCGTCGCTCTGCTCGTCGCTGCCCGCCGTTCGGCCGAAGAGCCCGAGACGGTCGCCGCCGAGCAGGATCGCGAGCAGGGCGACGGCGAGGGCTCCGATGACCAGGAGCAGTTGCGAGCGGCGGGACATGGATCGGGGGGCGAGGGGGAGACGGGCGAGCGTCGACGAAGCGCGGCGAGGAGGTGGCTCGCGAGCGGCGATCGGAGGCAGGCGGTTCGCGGAAGGCGTGCGATCGAGGCGCGTGGTCGGCGGTGGGCGCGTGCGCGGCCGACCAGCGAGCTGTGCGTCCCGACCTGAGGGCCGCGACCTGCCGACCGTGGCCCGTCAGGACCGGTGACCGACGCGCTCGAACCGATCCGAGCGCTGGAACGTGCCGCCGCGAGGGATCGGCGGCGCGGGCGGTGGGAACAACGGACGGGGCCTCCGCTATGTTGGCGCCATGCGCACGGTACCGCTGGTCGTCTCACTCATCGCCGTCCTCTCCCTGCTCCCAGCCTGTCGCAGCACGCCCGACTACGGCCGCGGCCTCGCGCCGGGCGCGTCGGCCCTGCTGCCGCTCGCCCCGGACGAACCGCGGCCCGACGTCGGCGCCGCCTGGCACGACCGCGACGACGTTCTGGAGGCGCTCGAGCGCTCGCGCGTGTGGCTCGAGCGGCGGGTCGCGCGGGATCGCTATCCGATCGCCGGGATCGAGCACCGCCGCGCGTTGGCGAGCGTGACGCGCCTCGGGCAACTGCTGCGCGAGAGCCCCGACGCCGAGTCGTTCAATCGCTCGGTGCAGTCGGAATTCGTGTTCTACAAGAGCGCGGGTTGGGACGGCCGCGGTGGCGGCGTGCTGTTCACGGGGTATTACACGCCAATCTTCGACGCGCGGCGCGAGCCGGACACGCTGTACCGATATCCGCTCTATTCGAAGCCCGAGGGCTTGGTGCGCAAACCCGACGGAACGGTTGTGCGACAGTTGGCGACAGGTAGCGAACTCCCCGCGCCGACGCGGCGCGCGCTCGAGGAGACCGACATGCTGCGCGGTCGCGGCCTCGAGCTCGCGTATCTGAAGGACCCGTTCGACGCGTACCTGTGCCACGTGCAGGGCTCGGCGTTCCTGCGGATGGAGGACGGGACGATGCTCAAGCTCGGCTTCGGCGGCACGAACGGACGCGAGTACACGTCGCTCGCGAAGGAGCTGGTGAAGGCAGGCGAGATCCCCGAGGACCACTCGGGCATCCCGGCGCTGCGCGAGTGGGCCGAACGCAATCGCGAGCGCCTCTTCGATTTCACGCGCCGCAACGAACGCTTCGTCTTCTTCACGCCGATCGAAGGCACACCGCACGGCAGCCTCGACTTCCCGGTGACGCAGGACCTGTCGCTCGCGACCGACAAGAGCCTGTTCCCGCCCGCCGCGCCGGTCTTCGTCGACAGCTCGGTCGCGAACGCGTCGACCAACGGCTACAGCACGTTCCGCCAGATGATGTTCGACCAGGACACGGGCGGCGGCATTCGCACCGCGGGTCGCGGCGACATCTACCTGGGTATCGGCGACGACGCGGGGCGGCGGGCAGGGCGCACGAAGGCGGAAGGACAGCTCTACTACTTCTTCCTCGAGCCGGGATTGGTGGGGCTGTATTCGCCGCGGGCTGGTGACGGGATCGCGCCGTGATCGACGGCGCGACGGGTAGCGAGACGGATGGCGCGGCCGACGGCGGAGCGGCGGACGCACGCGAACCGGCGAGCGCGAGTGCGGTGACGGACGACGACCGAGCCACGAACGTCGGCGAGGTCGTCGCCGTCTGCGTCGGCACGGGCGGCATCCCGAACCACCCGGTCTCTTCCGCGCGCGTCGACGCGAACGGCCTCGAGGGCGACAAGCACCGCTACCACCTGCACGGCGGCCCAAGTCGCGCGGTGTGCCTGTTGAGCGAGGAGGACGTGCGCTCGCTCGAGAACGACGGCGTCGAGGTCGGCGGACCGGGTGCGTTCGGCGAGAACCTGCTCGTTCGTGGATTGGATCGCGCCGCGCTGCGTCCCGGCGATCGCTTGGCCGTCGGCGACGAGGTCGTGATCGAGCTGTGCGAGGTGCGCGAGCCCTGCAACACGCTGAAGCCGCTCGATCGCCGCTTTCCGGATCTGATGATCGGGCGGAGCGGGTGGGTGTGCAGCGTCGTGGTCGCGGGCACGTTGACGGCGGGTCAGCGCGTGTGGCGGGTGGGATCGACCTCGACCGAGTAGCCGACGGATCGAGCGACCCCAGACCGAGCCGAACATCGCGATCGTGGCGCCGGTTGCTCGTTCGGACTCGCGCGGAGCATCGTGGAGCTGCATCCGCGCACGACACCCAGCGCACTCGAGAGCGCGTCAGAGGTATGCGACTCTCGAGTGATCGGGAGTTGAACCGGCCGACCACGTTCGGGCCACGTTCACCTGCGCTGCGCCCGTCCTGTGGGAGTCCGCTAGGATCACGCTCACTCCGACCCCGACCGACGAGATTCCATGCGCTCCGCCCTCACGCTCTCCTCCCTCGCTCTCCTCGCTCTCCTCGCACTCCTCGCACTCACCTCTTGCGCCTCGATGCACGGGGAGCCGGCCGCCGAAGACCACGCCGCGATCCGTGCCGCCGTCGAGGACTACGTCCTGGCGATCTACGAGGCCACGCCCGAGCGCATCGAGCGCAGCGTCGCCCCGGACCTGGCGAAGGTCGGCTAGTACCGCGACGAGGAGACGGGTGACTACTCGCGCATGCCCATGACGCGCGACCAGCTCATCGCGCTCGCGGGTTGGTACAAGGACAGCGGCAATCTCTCGGCCGACCCGCGGAAGAAGATCGAGGTGGTGGACGTGCTCGAGAACGTCGCCACCGCGAAGCTCGTCGCCGATTGGGGCGTGGACTTCATGCAACTCACGAAGACCAACGGCGAGTGGCAGATCGTGCACATCGTCTGGAACAGCCACCCGGAGTAGGCCCGTGACATTGGAGCGGCGGCGTGTCGTGGGGCTCCAGCGGGCCCGCGCGATGGCCCGACTCCGGCGCGTGCGAGAGATCGGCCGGTGCTCGGGCCCTCCTGGCACCTCGGGTTCGTTCGGTGCGTCCGGCGCCGAGGTGTCCCGAACGCGGACGGGGCGCGCGGCGAGACGGGGCGCTCGGGCTTCGACCGGTGGGCCCGGGCCCGCCGATGGATGGCGCCGATCGACGGGCAGGGCGGAAGGAACACGGCAAGCGGGCTCGACCGACCCGCACGATCGCTGGGTGGCGGGACCCGGCGGCTTCCGACTCACCGGCCGACCCGCGCTCGTCGCACGTCGGCGTAGCATGCGGAGCCGGTCCTCGCCCGACGGACCGCTCCGCACCCCGCCCCACCGCTCCGCCATGCGAACCGCCCTGCGCCTCGTCCTCGTCGCCGTCCTCGCCCTCACCTTCCTGCCGCCCGCGACCGCCCAGGACGGCGAGAACTCCACCCGCAAGATCCGCGCGGAACCGAGCGCCATGGCGGCGAAGGCCGGCCAAGCGATCCAATGGCGCGCGTCGATCGACGAGGCCATCGCCGAAGCCGCGCGCACCGACAAGCCCGTCTTCTGGTACGTGCCGTCGGTCGCGGGGACGTTCATGGATCGCAAGGTCGAGGTCGATCGCTACATGCTCGCCGGCCCGTTCTCGTGGCCGCGCACGATCGAGCTGCTCAACGCCGCGTACGTCCCGGTGCGCGCGGAGACCACGAAGGAGCTGAACGAGCGCTTCGGGCTCGAGCGCGTCGAGTTCATCGAGCCGGGCTACCTCGTGCTCGCGGCGGACGGCTCGGAAGCGTGGCGCGTGGACCAGATCACGACCTTCCACCCGCGCCAGTTCCTGCAGCCGCTCGAGTCGTTCGTCGGGCGCACGCCGATCGACTCGGACCTGCCGGGATCGGTCACCGTCGAACGGCTGAAGTCCTTCCCGACCGGTGCCGCGCTGGCGCAGGCGCTCGAGTCCGGCACGCGCGTCGAACGGGTCGCGATGCGCGCGGCGATCGGCGGCGAGATCGTGCCCGAGCTGCTGTTCCTCTTCGGCGTGCAGGCGCACCAGGCCGGCAACGACGCCTGGGGCCGCGAGCTGTGGACCGAGCTGATGGCCAAGCACCCCGACCACCCGCTCGCCCACAAGGTCGCGATGGAACTCGAGGGTCACGGCCCGTTCCTGCGCGGATTCGAGGTCTACGGTCCGTTGAAGGCGAGCGTCCTCGCCCAACCCGGCCGCGGCACGCAGTCGGCGTCCGCGTTCGAAGCGGCCGAGGTCTGGCGCGCCGGCATCCAGTTCCTGCGCGGACTGCAGAACGACGCCGGCGGCTTCGAGGACTCGTACTACGACTTCGGTGGCACCGACGGCCTGCCCAACGTGCACGTGGCGGTGAGCGCGGTCTGCGGCATCGCGCTCGAACACGCCGGCCACAGGAGCGAACCCGCGCGCGCCGCCTTCGACCTGGCGCGTCGCTACCTCCTCGACGACTCGAACATCAATCCGTCCGACAGCGACGAGCAGATCTGGGCGCACCTGTACCGCCTGCGCTTCCTCGCCGCCTGCATGGACGGCGACCTCGAGGCCAAGTCCTGGGCGCTCGCCCCCGCCCAACGCATCGCCGGTCAACTGGTCGAGATGCAGGGCGAAGGCGGACCCTGGTACCACGAGTACCCGAACCCCTTCGTCACCGCCTCGTGCCTCGTCGCGCTGCACGACGTGAAGCGCCACGGAGTGACGGTCGACCGCGCGGTCGTGGACAGCGCGCTCGACGCCCTCGAGACCTGTCGGACCGCCGACGGCGCGTTCACCTACGGCATGCCGCGGCGCGAAGCTCGGGCGGCGGTCGAGGCCAGCGTCGCGCGCGGTCCGCTGTGCGAACTGGCGCTGGTGCAGTGGGGCCGCAGCTCGCAGGAACGGCTGCTCGCGGCGATCCAGGCGTCGTTCGAGCACGAGGAGCCGCTGTTCAAGATCCGCAAGTACGACGACCACACGCGCTTCCACGCCTACGGCGGGTTCTTCTTCTGGTACGGCCTGCGCGGGCGCGCGGAGGCGATCGCGAACCTCGAGGACGCCGGTGCGCGCCGCCGGCTCGCGTCGAAGGCGCGCGAGCAGATCCTCGCCCTGCCCGAGTTCGACGGCTGCTTCGTGGACAGCCACGAGATCGGCCGCGCCTACGGCACCGGCATGGCGCTGTGGTCGCTGAGCGTGCTCGACGGCCTGCGGTAGTGGTCCGGCCGCGGCGCGCGTTCGCGTGCGCCGCGGCGGGTCGAGCGAGGGCATCTGCGTCGACGTTCTGCGCGAACTCGCTGCAGCGCGAGCTCCTCGCTGCGCCGCGTGCCCGCTCGTCCACGGCAGGCGACCGCGCCTTCGCGACGACCTGCGCCCGACCCACCGTGCCCATGCGCATCGCCACCTGCGACCACCACGAAGTGACGCTGCCCGAGCAGCACCGCTTCCCGATGGGCAAGTACGCGGCGCTGCGCGAACTGCTGCTCGGCGAAGGCATCGTGCGCGCCGACCAGCTGGTGGCCGCCGAGCCGGCCGCCATCGACGACGTGATGGCGGTGCACGACGCCGAGTACGTCCAGGGCTTCCTCGGCGGCACGCTCGACCGCAAGGCGATCCAACGCATCGGCTTCCCCTGGTCCCAGGACATGGTCATGCGGTCGCTCGCCAGCGTCGGCGCCACACTCGTCGCCCTCGAGAGCGCGTTCGAATTCGGCCTCGGAGCGAGCCTCGCCGGCGGCACCCACCACGCCCACGCGGACTTCGGCAGCGGGTTCTGCGTCTTCAACGACCTCGCCGTCGCCGCGCGACGAGCCCTCGACACGGGCCGCGCCCGCCGCGTCCTCGTGTTCGACGTGGACGTGCACCAGGGCGACGGGACGGCCGCGCTCTTCACCGACGAACCGCGCGTGTTCACCTGTTCGATCCACGGCGCGAGGAACTTCCCGGCGCGCAAGCAGGTCTCGGACCTCGACGTGGCCCTGGCCGACGGGACCGGTGACGCGGCGTACCTCTTGGCGCTCGAGCGGGCGTTGGACGAGGCGCTCGAGCGCTCGCAGCCGGACCTGGTGCTGTACCAGGGTGGCGTGGACGTGCTCGGGACGGACACGCTCGGGCGGCTCGACCTGTCGCTCCACGGCGTGCGCGAGCGGGATCGAACGGCGCTGGGTCGGTTTCGCGGCGAAGGCCTCCCGGTCGTATTGACGCTCGGCGGTGGCTACGCCGATCCGATCGAGGACACGATCGCGGCCTACGCGAACACCCACCGCGAGGCCGCCGCCCTCGCGACGCTCGACGGACCGACCCGCCCCCGGAACCGCGACACCGACGGGAACGTCGATGTGAACGGGGACGTGCCCGGTGCGCCGAGCGACGCCCGCACGCGGTAGCATGCCGGCTGCCGCCCCCCCTGCCGGCTCGCGAACTGCCCGACACGAACTGCTCGACGCGCCAGCCCCGACACCCATCGCCGGACCGCCCGCGCCCTCCCCACCGATCTCACCCGGATCGCCTCGCCCCACCGATCCGACGGATCACCAGAAGCACGCCATGGCCAGCTACGACGTCGACCGCCACACCCTCGAGCCCGTCGAGGGCGACACCCAGATCGCACTCACCATCTGGGCCACGGACGGCAGCAAGTGGGAGTACGGCATTCCGTACAACCCCGCTTCGGGCCGCTACACGTTCGAAGAGATCGACGTGCTGGAGATGGACTTCGGCGCCGACTTCACCGAGCCGCTCGTCGACGAGATCGAGTCGCTGCTGCAGCGACTGACGCGCGTCGACGAATAGCGCGCAAGGTGGCCGCGGATGGCGCGCCGGCCACCCGCGCGCTCAGCGACCTTCCACGTGCAAGTAGCGCGTGTGCTTCTCGAGCGTGCGCAGCGTCAGGTACGCCACAGTGGAGAAGCCCATGAGTCCGACCCAGATCGGGTCGACGAGGAACTCCCCCTTGTAGAACCAGTCGCCGCCGATCTCGAAGGCGAAGAGCACCGCGACGAAGCCGAACGTGCCGCCGTACTCGCGCTCGAGCACGTTGCGCAGCGAGAACGGCAGGTTCGGCCGCACATAGCCCGAGAAGCGCGGCCAGAAGGCCGGCGTGGCGGCGGCCCGGGGACCGTAGGGGCCGTTGAACTTCTCCACGAGGAAGCGCTCCTCGGCCATGACGACGCGCTCGTAGACCAAGAGGAACGCCATCGTCGCGACGAGCACGATGCGCCAGTCGCGCACGAACATCGCCGCGCCGAGCCACATGAACGCGTTGCCGAGGTAGAGCGGGTTGCGGACGACCGAGTAGAGGCCCGTCGTGTTGAGCACCGCCGCAACCTGGCCGCGTTCCGTGTTGCGCCCCGAGGTGTCCGCCGGCGCGTGGCCGACCACATGGGCGCGGATGGCGACCCCGATGCCTCCGACGACGAGACACACGCACTCCCAGACGTGATCGAGGTGGTGACTACCGTCCGGCCAGTGGAAGTGGCGCAGTTCGACGGCGACGAGCGCCACAAGCACCAGGGGGACGTAGCTCTGTCAGCGGAACGGTCGGTCGCCCGCCCGCCGCATGTCGTTCTCGTAGGTCATCGAATCAGCGCTCCACGCGGGCTTCTGCGGCGTGCACGGCTCCGGACGATCCAAGTGCTCCAGGTTCGGGCAGGTGGTAGATCCGGCGCTTGTAGAGGATCGACGGCAACAGCGCGTGGGCCAGTGCCGTCCGTTCGAACTCGTCGTCCGCGGCGCGTTCGACGAGCGCGCTGCCGGTCCACGTGAAGTGCGACGCGGGCAGGCGCGGCTGGTGCACCACCACGCGATCGCCCGCCATGTAGGCCTGGTTCGCGCCGTACTGCATGATCGCGCGGCCCTCGGCGTCGTCCGGCAACTTGGTCAGGTCGGTGCCGATCATCGGGTGGACGCCCGACACGCCGATCAACGACATGAGCGTCGGCGGCAGGTCGATCTGGCTGGCGATGCGACCGTCGCGGCGCGGTTCGACCGGACCACCGAGGATCACCGCGGGAATGTGGAAGTGCTCGATCGGGACGAGCGACGCGCCGTACACGCGCGAGTCGTGGTCGGCCACGATCACGAAGATCGTGTCGTCCCAGTAGGGCGAGGTGCGCGCGCGTTCGAAGAACTGCCCGAGCGCGTAGTCCGCGTAGCGCACGGTGTTCCGCACGGTCGCGGGGTCCTCGTCGTAGAGCTCGAAGTCGCCCTGCGGGTACTCCCAGGGCGAGTGGTTCGACACGCTGAACGCGAGTGTGAACAGCGGCTCGTCGCCGCGCGCCATGAGCATCTCGTGCGTCTTGTCGAGGATGTCCTCGTCGCACACGCCCCAGGAACCGGCGAACTTCGGATTCTCGTACTCGTCCTGGTCGATGATCTCCTGGAAGCCGTTGCCGGAGAAGAAGCTCTTCATGTTGTCGAAGTGGCTCTCCCCGCCGTAGATGAACTGCGTGCGATAGCCCTTGCGACCCAGATAGTCGGCGATCGTGAAGAAGCCCGTCTGCGACATGCCGAGTTTCACGACCGAACGCGCGGGCGTCGGCAGGAAGCTCGAAACCATGGCTTCGATGCCGCGCACCGAACGCGTTCCCGTCGCGTACAGGTTGTCGAACCACCAGCCCTCGTCCTGGAGCGTGTCGAGGAACTGCGTCACGGGCTCGCCGCCGAGCGCACCGACGTACTGCGCGCCGAGGCTCTCCTCGAGCAGGATCACGAGGTTGTAGGGCTTCGTGCGCGGCGCCGACGAGTCGTGCTGGTGCTGCGTCGGTACTTCACCTGCCACGAACGCCTCGGCCGGAACAGTGGTCATCGACTCGCGCACGAGGCGGAAGACCTCTTCGTCCCCGCCCGACATGCGGCCGTAGGCCTCGCCCGCGTCGGCCTCGTGCTGCATCTGATCGACCGCGTAGGCCACCGAATAGAACGAACTGAGGCAGAGTTCGTTGAGCAGGTGGTCCTGGCTGAACGCGACCGAGCTGGGGTTGGCGGGGCGGTGCTTCAAGCTCGAGCGCGCGCCGAGGAAGATCAGCGGCGCGACCAACAGGAACAGGCCGATGCGGCCGAGGACGCCGGTGTTCGTGGTCGGGCGCGTCACACGCGAGAACAGCTTCCACGCGGCCAGCGTCGCGATCGTCGAGAGCACCGTCGTGATGAGGATCTCGAGGCGATAGCCCTGCAGGAGCATCGATCCGACCTCGACCGGGTACACGAGGTACTCGACGAACAGCCGGTTCGGGCGGCTGTCGTACTCCATGATGAAGGCCGGCGTGATGATCTCGAGGAACAGGAACCCGACCGTCGCGAGCACGAAGTAGACGTGCAGGACGCGCGAGGTCCACCGGCCGACAGTTCCCGTTCCGCCCGCGACGAGCGCGATCACGAACGCGGGCGCCAGCATGTAGCTGAGGATCAACAGGTCCATCCGCAGGCCGCCCGAGACGATGTTCCAGACGTCCGTGAGACCCGAGATCCGGTGCGTCTGCCAGATGGTCAGACCGAGTCGCGAGAGGCTCGTCGCCGCCAGCACCAGCAGCAGGAAGCGCAGGTGCGGCGTCAGGAGTCCGGCGCGAGCGGTGGTCCTACCCGGCGCGGTCGCGGGAGCGGGGGGCTGATCGATCAGGGTCACGGGGTGGTCGTCGGGGAGGGTCGCCGGTCCAGCGCCGCGGAGTTCCCCCGTCGCGGGAACGAGATTGACCGACCCTTCACGCCCCACGGCATTACGGGTCTGCAAGCCGCAGCTCCTCGCGCCGCTGTAATCGCGAACGGGTCGACGAGCACTGGTGGAAGCCTGCGCCGTGCTGCACCCTGGCCGACCGGGCGCTCGTCCGGCGCTCCTAGCGCACAGGACTCGTCCCGCCACGAAGCCATGCACCTGTGCCTGATCGATGACGACGCCGCTCTGCTCGCTACCTTGAGCCGCGGCCTGTCGGAGCTCGGGCACGAGTGCGAGACCTTCACCTCGGCGACCGCGGGTGTCGAGCACCTCCTGCACCCGGGCAGCGCGCGGCCGGACGTGCTGCTGCTCGACGTGATGATGCCGGACCTCGACGGCTGGGAAGCGCTCGCGCGGCTGCGGGCGGGCGGGTTCGACGCGCCGGTCATCTACCTCTCGGCGCGGCGCGAGGTCGACGATCGCGTGCGCGGCCTCGATCTGGGCGCGGACGACTACATGGTCAAGCCGTTCGCCCTGATGGAACTCGTCGCGCGGATCAACGCCGTCGTCCGGCGCCGCGGCCAGCGCGCTCCGTTCACGATCGGTGGTCTCGTCGTCCACCGCGACCGGCCCCGCGTCGAGCTCGACGGGCGAACGCTGGACACGAGCCTGCGCGAGCACGCGTTCCTCGAACTCCTGTTCTCCGAGCCAGAGCGCGTCTTCTCGAAGGCCGAGCTCTTGCACGAACTGTGGGAGATCGACTTCGACCCGCGCACGAACGTGGTCGAGGTCTTCATCGCACGCCTGCGGCGCAAGTTGGGGCCGACGTGCTCGGGCCTCGTGGAGACCGTGGTGCGCGAGGGTTACCGACTGGCGCGGGAGACGCCGCAGTGACGCCCGTGGTGAAGCGCATGCCGCGCGCCTGGAGTCTGCGCCGCCGCATCGTGCTGTGG
The DNA here is from genome assembly GCA_007750655.1 of Rohdeia mirabilis. Classification (GTDB taxonomy): domain Bacteria; phylum Planctomycetota; class UBA1135; order UBA1135; genus Rohdeia; species Rohdeia mirabilis. The sequence goes on along the minus strand of CP036290.1, from coordinate 153,155 downwards.
TTCGTCGTCGGCGTCGCGCTCCTCCTGACGATCGGCGGCGTCTTCATGTCGTGGTTCGTCGAGGACACGCTGCGGCGCGAACTCGACTCGCTCGTGGTCGAGGAGCTGGCCGAACTGCGAGTCGCCATTTCGCGCTCGGTCGTCGACGAGTCCGAGCTGATCGCGATCACGCGCTCGCTCGAACTGGCGCACCCGGGCTTCCACATGGGGGTCCGAGTCCGGAACGGCGACCTGGGACCGCCGTGGTTCTCGCGCGGCTCGATCCCGCCGGAGCGGTGGCCGGTGGACACCACGCCCGAGCACAGGAGCGGGCGCGCGGCCAGCGACTCGATGCGCCGCCTCTCGGGCACCGTGGACGCTCGCGTGAGGATGGAGGACGGCTCGGTCGAGGAGCGCTCGCTCGTGGCCGAGCTCGCCGTCGACGGCGCGCCGCGAGCTTCGGACCTGCACCGGACGGAGGCGCTGTTCCTGCTCCTGTCGCTGCTCGGCGGAGTCGCGACGATCCTCGGTGGTTCGCTCCTGGCACACCGGCTGGCGCGATTGCTCGAGCAGATCGCCGAGTCCGCGGGTGCGGCGCGCCTCGACGAGTCGTCGGAGCTGCACGCTCCGCAGTCCGCGCCCGAGGAGGTGCGTCACGTGGTCGACGCGTTCCGCAGCTCGGTGCAGGCGATGCGCGCGGAACACTCGCGCAACGTGCTCCTGACCGCGGGCCTGGCGCACGAACTGCGCTCCCCGCTGCAGAACCTGATCTCGTCGGCCGAGGTGGCGCTCCTGCGTCCCCGCCCAGAGGCCGAGTACGAGAGCCTGGTGCGCTCGCAGCTCGAAGAACTGCGCTCGCTCGCGCTCGTCGTCGACAACCTGATGACGCTCACCGCGCTGCGCGACTCACAGTCGTTGCCGCGGCGCGAGCGCTTCGACCTCGGCGCCGAAGTCTCGATCCGGCTCACACAGGAACGCGAGGAGGCCCGGCGCCGGAAGGTGCGCCTCGATCTGGAAGTCTCCGGCGACTGCGAGCTGCTCGGCGACCGCGAGGCGCTGGTCCTGATGGTGCGGAACCTGGTGGCGAACGCGATCCGCTGGGCGCCGAGTTCGACCACCGTGGAACTCGTCCTCGAGCGGTCGGGCGACGGCCTGCGGATCCTCGTCGACGACGCGGGACCGGGTGTGGCCGAGGCCGAGCGCGACGCGATCTTCGAAGCCTTCCACATGGGCGCGGTGCCGGACGGAGCGCGCGCGGGATACGGGCTCGGGCTGGCGCTCGCGCGCACGGCGGCCCGCTGTCACGGCGGCGACATCCAGGTCGACCGGTCACCGGCGGGAGGTGCGCGCTTCACGGTCGACCTGCCGCTCGCGCTCGACGGCGACGAACGACGCTGACGCGCGAACCGCGGCTGGAATGCGCCGTTTCGTACGATGCCGCCACGGACCCACGGCGGTGGAACGGTCGACCGACCCGACGGGGGCACCCGCAGGCGCTCGACCTCTCGCACGGGCACGCTCCATGATTCGCTCCGTCTCGTTGGACCTGGGAGGCACGCTCCTGACCGAAGTCCCGCCGCGCTTCGAGATCTACGCGAGCGAGGCGCGACGCGAGGGATTCGACGTCGATGCCGCGCGGATGAAGGGCCTGATGCGCGGCGCTCACGCTCGCCTCCCGCGCGAACTCGACGGCGCGTTCCGCTACAGCGACCCGTGGTTCGAGCGCTTCATCGCCGAGATCTTCGCGGTCGACCTCGGCCTCGGCGCCGAGCGACTCCCCGAGGTGACCGAACGGCTGTTCGAACGCTTCGAGTCCCCCACAAGCTTCCGCCTCTTCCCGGGCGTCGAGCGGCTGCTCGAAGGTCTGCGCGCTCTGGACCTGCGGGTCGGCGTGCTGTCGAACTGGAGCGCGCGCCTGCCCCGGGTGCTGGCCGCGGTCGGTCTGGACGGCGCGTTCGACTTCGTCGTCTGCTCCGCGCTCGACCGCGTGGAGAAGCCCGACCCCCGCGCCTTCCTGCTCGCGGCCGAGCGGGCGGGCGTCCTGCCGTCCGAACTGTGCCACGCGGGCGATCGGGTCGACCTGGACGGAGCGGCGCGGGAGGCCGGCTGCGAGTTCGTCCACGTCCGTCACCCCGGCGCGGTCGACACGACCATGGACCCCGGCCCTCGCAGCGGTGACCATGTGGCGAGCGCCGCCGGACTGGTGGCGCTGCTGGACCGGATCACCGAACGAGTGCGATGAAGGACGAAACCACAGCGGCGGGCGGCGCCGACCTCGAAGCCGAGCTGGACGGGCTCGTCGCGGCGTTCGCGGGCTTGCGGCGCGACCTCGAGCAGGTGCTTCTCGGTCAGCGCGACGTGGTCGAAGCCATCGTGTGCGCGCTGGTCGCGGATGGCCACGTTCTGCTCGAGAGCCCTCCGGGACTGGGGAAGACGACGCTCGCGCGCTCGATCGCACAGAGCTGCGGCCTCGACTTCCAGCGCGTGCAGTTCACGCCCGACCTCATGCCCGGCGACATCCTGGGCGCGCGCGTGCTCGACGAGGACGAGAACGGTCGCCGACGCTTCGTCCAGCACCGCGGCCCGATCTTCAGCCAGGTCCTGTTGGCCGACGAGATCAACCGCGCCACACCGCGCACGCAGTCGGCGTTGCTCGAGGCGATGCAGGAGCGGCAGGTGACGCTGTACGGCGAGACCCACCCGCTCGATCCCGTCTTCATCGTGCTCGCGACGCAGAACCCGCTCGAGATGGAGGGGACCTATCCCCTCCCCGAGGCACAGCTCGACCGCTTCCTCGCGAAGCTGATCCTGCCGACGCCCGGCGAGGACGACCTGGTGCGCGTGTTCGAGACGACGACCGGCGGCGCCGTGCCCGCGCTCGAGGCGCGACTCGACCACGGCTCCGTGCGACGCGCCCGCGCGCTGGCCGAGCGCATCGCCGTGCCGTCCGATCTGGTGCGGCGCTGCGCGCGGATGGTGCTCGCGTCCGATCCGAACCACGAACACGCGCCCGACGCGATCCGCACCAACCTGCGCTACGGCTCGAGTCCGCGCGGCGGGCAGGCGCTGATGCGGCTCGCGCGCGCGCACGCGTTCGTGCGCGGCGGCCTGCACGTGGACGAGGACGATCTCGCGTTCGCGTGCGTGCCCGCACTGCGCCACCGTTTGGTGCTGAACTACGAGGGCGAAGCTCAGGGCGTCGCCACCGACGATCTGGCGCGCCTCCTGCTCGAACACGCTTCCGCCTGAGGCGCCCCACGATGAATTCCGACCTGCGTTATCGCCTCTGCCAGACCAACCCCGCACTCGGCGCGGTGCACGCGAACCTCGACGACCACTTGACGCGCATCGCCGCCGCGCGCGCGGACGAGGTCGACCTGCTCGTGCTGCCCGAACTGTCGCTGACGGGCTACTTCCTGAAGGACCAGGTGCCCGAGGTCGCGCTCGAACTCGGCGCTCCGGAGCTCGAGCGGATCGCCGAGGCGACGCGCGAGGGCACCGCGGTCGTCGCCGGCTTCGTCGAACGCGCGCGCGACGGGCGCTGCTACAACGCGGTCGGCTGGTTCGAGAACGGCCGCCTCGTGCACGTGCACCGCAAGGTCCAACTCGTCCACTACGGCATGTTCGACGAGGGGCGCGACTTCGCGGCCGGCGAGCACTACGACGTGGTCCGCAGCGCGCGCGCCGACGTCGGGCTGTTGACGTGCGAGGACGCTTGGCACACCGACGGAGCGTTCCTGCACATGCTCGACGGCGCGGACCTGATCGTGGTGCCGAGCGCGAGTCCGGCGCGCGGCGTCCTGGCCTCCGAAGAAGGCGGCCTGGCCTCGGTCGCCGCCTGGGACCGCCTGCTCGCGACGCATGCGATGACGACGACGTGCTACGTGCTGTACGCGAATCGCACGGGGTGGGAGGACGGGATCGGCTTCTCGGGCTACAGCGCGGTGTACGGGCCCGACGGCACGCGGCTCGCGCGGATCGAGAGCATCGAGGAAGGCTGTCTCGACGGCGTGCTCAGCGCGCGCGACCTCTCCGCCCAGCGCACGATGACGCCGTTGCTGCGCGACTCGAAGCCGTGGCTGCTGCAGCGCGAACTCGAGCGCCGTTTCGGAGCCTCCGACCTCGAGTCGTACCTCGACGGCAACTGGGACGAGGACTGGTCGGACGACCCCGACATCGACGTCGATCCCGAACTGGACGCCATCGACGACGAGAACGAGGAATGAGCACGGCGCACGAACTCGATCTGGACCTGCCGCTGGCGACGGACCTGTTGGTGTCGTTCCTGCGCGAGGAGGTCCGCAGCGCGGGCATGGAACGCGCCGTCGTGGGGCTCTCGGGCGGGATCGACTCCGCGCTGTCGCTCGCCCTGTGCGCTCGGGCGTTCGGGCCGGAGAACACGTTGGCGGTACTGATGCCCTACCGCACCTCGAACCCGGACAGCGAGGCGCACGCGATCCTCACCGCGGATCGCTACGGCGTCGAACGACGGCTGATCGACATCTCGCGGATGGTCGACGGGTACATCGAACCGAATGCGGTCGAAGACGGCACGCGGCGCGGGAACGTGATGGCGCGCGCGCGCATGACCATCCTGTACGACCTGTCGGTCGAGTGGCGCGGACTCGTCGTGGGCACCAGCAACAAGACGGAGATGTTGCTCGGGTACTCGACGCAGTGGGGCGACGCCGCACACGCGATCAATCCGCTCGGCGACCTGTACAAGCACCAGGTCGTGCAGCTGTCCGCACACCTCGGCGTTCCGCGCGAAGTGCTCGAGAAGCCGCCGTCCGCGGACCTCGTGGAGGGGCAGACCGACGAGGGCGACCTGGGCTTCACGTACGACCTCGCCGACCGGATCCTGTACCGCCTGGTGGACCGGCGCTACACACGCGCCGACCTCGTGGCCGAGGGGTTCGACGAGACCGTCGTGTCCTCGATCGTGCAGCGCGTCGTCCGCAACCAGTACAAGCGTCGCCCGCCGGTGATCGCGAAACTCGGCTACCGGACCATCAACCAAGACTTCCGCTACCTGCGCGACTGGATGTCGTGAGACGCGGCGACGCCCCGTCGTGAACGAGCGAACGCCGCCTCCGGCCAGGTCGGAGGCGGCGTTCGCGCGTTCTCGGGCCCGCCCTCGTTCACGGCGGACCGAATGGACCAGTCGAACTAGTTCTGCAGCTCGCGGGCCAGTGCGTCGAAGTCGGTCGCGAGGATCTCGCTGTCGGCGATCGGGCCCATCCGCTGGAAGCGCTCCATCTCGTCGGACGAGGTCATCTCGATCATCGGGCCGCGGTAGACGCGGGGCTCGAAGGGACGGCTGCCGCCTTCCTGCGGGTCGAAGGACGCGATGTCCTGCAGCTGGATCGGCAGGTTCTCCGGGAGGCGCTCGCGGCGCTCGAGAGCCGACTTCGCCTTGCGGCAGACCTCGAGGGTCTCGGAGAGGTTCCTCTTGATGCGCTCGAGACGCTCGACGTCGGCGCCGGGGCCGTCGAGCGACCGACGGACCTTGGCGCAGGCCACTTCGAGGACCGCGATCAGGCAGTTGAGCTTGCGCATCAACCGCTGGCGGTAGGCCGGGGAATCCAGGTCGGCCTGGGTGAACTCGTTCTCGTCGCGGTGCTCGCTCATCGGTCGTCGTCGTGATCTGGGCGGTTCGGATGAGTCCCGTCTTCCGGGCTCGATCAAACCTACCCCGACGACCGGTCGGGCACAGGGGAATCGCAAGTTCCGAGCGGGCACGCGCGCGCTCGGCCGACGGTCGGAACTTCTTTCCACACAGGGTGGAACGGCGACCAGGGGCGGAGTCGACCGAACTCGCGCCGCCGGCCGGGAATCGCTCAGGCCGGGTCGAGTTCCGGCAGCATGAGCAGGATCTCGAACGGGTCGAACGTGTGCAGCTGCGCGGTCGCGGAGACCAGGAGCAGCGGGTCCCCTTCGTTGAAGGGGAAGGCCGGGCGGACGTTCGGGCGCACGCCCTGACAGCCGTGCGACTTGACGCGCACGGAGCCGCCGTGGCTCTCGCGCACGATCGCGTCGACGGCGCCCCCGACGAAGTTGCCCACCTCGAGAATGCCGTCCTTCATGGACTGGTCGAGCTCGGTGTCGCCGCGGTGCTCCGCCACGCCCTGGTCCGTCATCATCATCAGGTAGGAGGCCAGCCCGATGGCGTCGGCGAGCGGTACGAGGAGTGCGCCGAAACGGTCCTCACCGTCCACGTCGAACCGCAGCTTGAACGAGATGTGGACACAGTCCTTGCCCGCCGCGCGCCGGTCGATCCGGGACACCTGGGCCTTCGAGATCGTGAAGTTGCGATCCACGATCATCGCCAGGTCGTCGACCACGCGCTCGAGGATCGGGATCGTGAGTTTCGCCTCCGCGGCGGTCGCCGGAGAGGTGTTGGGGGTCGCGCTGGTCGGCATCGGAGAGCGGTCGAGTGGACGGGCAGCCCTCCCCCATCGATCGCTCGGCGGCGGGTGCTGGCTGGGCCTCGCACGGTGGGATCGGCCGCCCGGCGACGCAGCGTGAGCCCGATGGCGCGAAAGTGCGCTGCTCGCAGGGCGATCCGGGTCCCGCGGCGGTCGAACGCGACCGAGCCAGCGGCCGGCCGGGACCCGTCAGGCGGAACGGCGCGTGAGCCCGAAGCGATCGAGCAAGGTCTCGACACCGGCCCGCATGCAGGGCTTGGTCAGGTGCTCGTCGGCCCCCGCATCGTTCGCGGCAGCCACGAGGTCGTCGCGGTCCCTGGGCAGGGTCATGACGATGCAGCGCGGCCCGAACTCGGACTCGCGCAGTCGCGTGGAGAGCTCGAAGCCGTCCAGGGCGGGTAGGTCCCAGTCCACGATCGCGAGATCGAAGGGGCCCTGGCGTTCGACCAGGGCCAGTGCCTCTTCCGCCGTGCCGGCTTCGAGGACGACGAGGCCTGCGTCCGAGAGGATCCGGGCGAGGATCATCCGGATGGCCCGGGAATCGTCGATGACGAGAGCGCGCATGGCGTGGACTTCGGTCGGAGGTCGCATCGGGCTGAAGGACGAGCACGGGCCCCACGGCCCGATCTCGCGCGAGAGACCTCCCCCTCGCCGGCGCCGTGGTCAGGACCCACGTGCGCCGGCTCTTGGACGGACGGCGCCGCGGCCGGTTCCCCGAGGCGCTCCGATCGCCGTCGCGTGGCCCGGTGAGACCCGAATCGGTGGGCGCTCCACGGCCTGAGATCACGGTCTGCGATCACGGTCTGCGCGCATCGCCCACAGCCCTGCGCAACGGCCAGGACGCGGTCACGGAACCGACGCCGCGACGACGGACGCCTCAACGTCCACCACCGATGGACCCCCCCCGGGCCCGACCGAGCCGGCCGCCCTAGAAGAGCGCGGCCTCGAGCATCAACTGGCGATCGTCGCGACCGACGCGCCCGGCGACGATGCCGGTGCGACGGCCATCGGTCAGCTGCGAGAGCCCGACGTCCCCGTTCTCCGCCCAGATCAGCTCTGCGGTCGGCGGAGTCGTGGGTGCGGCGGTCGCAGCGCCGAGGCTGCTGCCCGCGACCGACGATGCCGCGCTGCCGATCTGCGAACGGTTTCCCGTCGCGGCGTGCCCGAGCTTGCCACCGAGCGCGACGGTGAGCGGATCCGCCGGCTCTTCGCGGTACAGGAAGAACGCCACCTCGATGCCGTCGGTGAACGTCTCCTTCAGCCACGGCCGACCGCGTCCGTCGACCACCCGAGCCCGTTCGATGCGCTCGAAGCCCCGGGGCAGGAGAATCGGCGTCGTCGGACGGAAGTCGAACAGCGCGTCGAGATTGCTGTGCGGCGTGATGATCTCTTCCGCGTTCCCCGGTACGTGGGGCACCAGGGTGCGCGGCGGTCCGAGTGCGATCGACTCGTAGACGCCTTCGTCGGTCACCTCTCCGTTCGCCGTCCGCTCCCACTGCAGGATCAGGCCGGACTGGTAGTCGACCGCGATCACCCAGCCGATGATCGGCTCGGTGCGGCGCGGATCGTCGCGGCGTTCCAACTGCACGACGAAGCAGTCGCGCCCCGCCACCTGGTGGTTCTGAACGAACTGCAGCACGACGTAGTTCTCGAGCAGCAGGCCTGCGTCGTGGATCCGGAAGTCGCGGTAGCGGTGCATGAAGCCCTCGCGCGCGTTCTGCCGCAGCATGAACGCCGTCGGATCCGCCAGCGGCGAGCTGATGACTTCCGTGCACTCGAGCGAGAAATCGCCGGTGTGCGCGACCTGCACGAGCTCGCGGAACTCGGTGACGCTCACGCGATCGTTCAAGAGGTCGCGTGTGGAGCGGATGCGGCGCAATCCGGTGTGCGCCACCACGTCCGGCAGGCCGGCGACCGATGTCAGCGCGTCCTGCGCCGCGGCCAGGTGTTGGGGCGCGATCTGGGTTCCACCGGGCGAGCACGCCGTGGTCGCCAGCGCCACGAGGCAGCCGAGTCCGAGGTCGCGGATCGCACGACGCCAGGTCGCGCGCCCACGCGTGCCAGGAACTCCCGCCGGCTCAGCGCCTGTGAGGGTGCGCGCACTGCGGTCAGGACCGCTGCCGCCGTGACCCGAGATCCGGTCGCTGTTGGAGGCGCTCATCGCCCTCCTCCATCGGTCGTCCTGGACTCGTCGCTGAGCGTGCCGTTCCCGTCGAGGACTCCGAGTCCCTCCGCGAGGCCGCGCGCCATCGGGTGGAACTCGTCGATCGATGCCACCTGACGCCCCTGGAGGCGGAACGCGGGTCGTTCGATCGGCTCGGTGCCGTCGCCATCGATGACGACCCACGCGATCGAACCGGTCGCGAGCAGCAGGACGGCCGCCGCGATCGCGCGACGCCAGGGGCCCGTCAGGACCACGCCGGGGCTCGCGTTCGAACGGCGGGCATCCTCGGCGGCCAAACGCGCCACGAGATCGAGGTCGCGCGGAGCACCCGGCTTGGGCAGCGAGCCCACGAAGCGCTTGGCGACCGCCTTGTCGTCGCGAATCTCCTCGTCGACGAGGCGTTCGAGCACGTGGGGCGCGCGCTGGCGCTCGAGTCCACGCAGAGCGCTCGCGACCGAAAGCTCGGTGTTCAGTTCCAGCTGGACCCGCTCACGCAGTTCGTCCGGCGCCGCGATCGGCGCGAGCCACGACTCGAGGCGCGCGGCGCGGCGCTCGAGTTCGGCGTCGTCCGACCGCAGGGTGGCGGCGACGCGGTCGCGCAACTCGGCGGGAGCGTGGTGGCGATCGAGGTGCGCGACGATCGAGCGCACGCGCTCGGCCTCGCCGGCTTCGTCGCTCGACAGCATCGAGCGCACGCGGTCGCTCAGTTCCGACGGAACGTGACGACGCTCGAGTCCCTGTGCGAGCAGGGCTTCGAGACGCGCGAGCCGCTGGGGCTCGAGCGGGCGCTCGTCGGGGTCGTTGTGATCGAGAGAGGGCATGGAACGTGTGGGAGGGGGCCGCGAAGGCTCTCGGACGGCGAGGTCCTAGAGGGCCGCAGCCGGCAAGGCGACTCCATGGCGCACGCCAGCGGCGCGACCGATCTTCCGGAGTCGGAGGTGTTCGTTGGTGGGCGCACTCGCCAACGGCTGGGCGCACTCGAGGTCGAGGGGCGTCATCCGAGGTAGTGCTTGTCGAGGAGCGGCGTGAGTTCCCGGTCGAGCGCGCGGTGGGCTCGGGCGAGACGCGACTTCACGGTGCCGAGCGAGATCTTCAGGGTCTCCGCGATCTCGTCGTAGGAGAGGCTCTCCACGTAGCGCAGCACCGTGATGGCGCGCAGCTTCGGGCTCAGGCGCGAGATGGCTCGCTGGATCTCGCCTTCGAGCTCGCGACGGGAAGCGCTGTGCATCGGCATCTCGATCGAGTCGTCGGACACGTCGAACTTGACCGACTCGGAGGATTCGTCCTCGCGGGCCGAGTCGAGGGACGTCACACGCCGCGCGCGACTGCGGCGACGGAGGTCGATCGATGCGTTGACGGCGATGCGGTACACCCACGAGGAGAAACGACTTTGGAAGCGGAAGTCGCCAACCTTTCGGCAGACCGTTCCGAAGGTCTCCTGGGATGCGTCGAGCGCGTCCGTCGAATTGCCCGTGATCCGGTAGCAGACGTTGTAGACCCGGTCCGAGAACCGGCCGTAGAGCTCCGAGAACGGACCGTCGAGCCCGTCGGGCGTGCCGGCGGCGAGCGCCACCTGGCAGGCTTCGACCAGGGCACGGTCGGGGTCGATGGAGGGTTCGGTCGGCATGTCGAAGGGACGCAGGAGGCGCCAGCAGGCACATAGGACGGTGCCGATTCGCCGTGGGTTCCGAGCAGAATAGGGGCTTCCTCCAGGTTGGGAGGAGTCCACAAGCGGCCCGCCGGGCGCCACTTACACCTCCACCCCACCGGATTTGTGGCCCGGGTGGAAAGGGTTTCCACCCGAGCGAGGCCGTTCGAGCTCTCTTCGGGCTCCGAGCGGTGGGCGACCGACCTCGCGCGTGCCCGGTCCGAGCTGGACCGTCCGTGACCGATCGAATCTTCTAGCCGGAGCCTCTCCATCGCCCTCGGTGCAGGGCCTTCGCTTCCGTGCCCAGGGACCCGTCGCCGGTGGACCTGTCCGGGCACATGGGTAACAGCCGCGCACCGCGGCCGTCGACCCCGGTGCGGTCGCAACACCTGTGTTCCGTCAGCCGCCGATCAAGGCCAACCGGTCCGCAAACTCCTTGGACGCGCCAACGGCGCCAGCCGTTGGGCCAGCAGCAATGAACACCAAGGAGCTGGCGCACGCCTTGGCGCTTCCGCAGCGCCGACGTTCCGTCAGCCGCCGATCAGCGCCAAGGGGTCCGCCAGCTCTTTGGTGTTCCCCGCCTCGAACGGACAATTCGGACTGCAGTACGCGTCCGCGGGTTCACAACTCGAACTGTCGATCAAGAGCTCGACGATACCGTTCGAGTAGCCGACCTCGGTGGTCGACTGGAGGCAGATCTGGCCGATGGTGAAGGCCACCGGCACTTCGTCCGACACGACGATCGGGCGGATGGAGAGGCTCGGGCCGGAACCGTTCTGGGACCAGTAGTTGCGCGGCGCCACGACCGAGGTCGTGGACTTCTCGACCGCGGCGAACACGCCGGCCACCTGCTCGATGTTCGTGGCAGCGGCGGTCTTCGGAGCCGTTCCGGGCTGGGTGCTCAGCGTCGCGAAGAAGGCGAACGGTCCGATGTTCTCGAAGAGTGAAGCAGGAACCTTGATCTCGAGTTTGACGATCAGCGAGTTGGTCACCGCACCAGGGATGAACGCGACGGTCGCGAACTGCTGGTAGACCTGCGGGATCAGTTCGACCTGACCCGCCGTGTTCTTGAAGCCCAGCCGCAGATCGAAGCCGTGCCAGTCGACGATCGCGTACGGCAGGTAGGTGAGCGTGACGAGGTGGAAGGTGTCGTCCGCGACGAACGCGTACTGACCGAGGTGCGTGTCGTCCGACTCCGGCAGCGAGTACTGGTCGCGCGGGTCGGACAGGCGGGCGATCTCCTCGGCGTCGCCGCAGCCGTCCTGGTCGGTGTCGGCGCTGGCGAGGTTCGTGCCCATGATCAGCTCGAACACGTCGACGACGCCGTCGTGGTCGGAGTCGAGCGTCGGGTCCATCGCGGTGGCGCTCACCTCGTCGGCCGCGGCCACGGACCAGGTCCAGGAGGCGGCGGCCGCCGTCACCAATCCGCTCACCACGAGCGACGCCACGCCGAGCGCCCGTCGGGCCGCTCCAGGAGTGGGACGTGCGACCCAGGAGCGGGTCTGTCGTGTTGCGGTCGGGTGGGTGGTCATGGTGCGGGACTGAAAGCCAGCCTCGTGAGTGTAAGCCATACGCCAGCTGGCCGTGTGGGTAACGGACGGGGAATGCTTGCTGGCGTGGGGGCGGCTGAGCAGACTGGGCGGCTTCCGCGCGCCCGTAGCTCAGCTGGATAGAGCGCTTGCCTCCGGAGCAAGAGGTCACAGGTTCGAATCCTGTCGGGCGTACCACTCCACCGCCCCCGTCGGCGCCGTGTCGAGTGCCTCCAAGTCTCGCGCGGAACGAAACTTCCGTCTGTGCGGGCAGGCGACGCGAGACGGGTGGACCGCCGTTCGATCGACTCGTTGCCCCGGGGTCGAACTGGCCCGACCGAGGGCCCGCCGCGACGACCCGCTGGGGCGGTACGGCCCCGGCCCACGTGCCGTGCGGGCCCCTGGGGAACGGTCCTCGTCCGCCGGTGATGGTCCTGAGCGACCCTCGGACCTGGGACTCGACGTGGCCGATCGTGCCCGGCGGGGTCGCAGGACGCCGAGCCGACCACCGGCGAGCGGGACCGGGGCCGCGGGAGGCCGCTCACCACCTGCGAAGCCTGGCCCCGGGAACGGAGATCGGCTCGGGGCGTGGCTGCCCGTCCGTCCCACCAACCCGCCCGAAACGGACTCGGCCCGACCGCAGGAGCGATCGGGCCGAGTTCGTTCGGGCTGTCCGAGCGAGGCGCGAGTCGGGCGCGCGGACGCTCCGGACTCAGTCCATGTGCGCCATGACGCGCTCGTCGCCCATCTGGAGCTTGAGCGCCGCCTGGCTGGCCGTCTGCTTCTTGCCGAAGCGCTCGAACATCTTCTCGAGGCGGGCATAGACGCGCAGCACGCCCTTGGTGCCGAGGCGGATCGTGAAGTCCACCGGCGCCCAGTAGCGCGGGCCGGAGAGACCTTGGGCCTTGGCGTACAGCTTGGCCTGCTCGGCGACCATGTACTCGCTGAACAGCATGTACATCACCAGGTACGGCTTGGCCATCCAGTGGATCTTGATGAGCCGCGGAACGGCCGGCATCATCCATTTGAAGCGCGTGACGATCGGGAAGAGCTTGTGGAGGTTCTCGATCTCGCGCTTGTGCTCGAACTCGATCGACGACGAACGGTTGAACTTCTCGGGGAAGTCGTCGTAGCCGGCGACCGCGTACCCCATGTCCTTCGTCATGTCGGCGATGTCGAACTCGGGGTACGGCTGCATGATCGAGACGAGCGGGTGGTCCGCGCCGCACTCGATGTTGAGCCGCAGGGTGTCGAGCTCGTCCTCCATCGTTCCACCGGGACCGCCGAGCATGTTCAGCGTGCCGAGACGGATGCCGTGCTCCTTGACCCAGCGGGCCGAGTTCGTGAGCTGCTCACGCGTCGTGTTCTTGCGGAACACCGCGTTGCGCACGTAGTCCGAGGCGGCCTCGATGGCGATGCGCGCGTACACGCAGCCCGCCTTCTTCAGCATCTCGATGTGCTTCTCGGTGGTCATGTTCGCCATCAGGATGACGTCGAACGGCAGACCGACCTCTTTCGGGTACTTCTCGCAGAACTCCTCGAGCCAGTCGTTCCGCAGGTTGAAGATGTCGTCCAGGAAGTGGACGAACTTCAGCGGGTACTCGGCCTGGACCTGCTTGATCTCGGCGATCACGTGGTCCACGGAGCGCTTGCGCGTGTACTCCTTGTTCTTCGCGTCGTAGACCTTCTTCTTCCACGCGTGGTGGAAGCAGAACGAGCAGTTCATCGGGCAGCCACGCTGCGTGACGAACACCTTGCGGTCCGAGTTGCGGTAGATCGCGCCCGCGTCGTAGATGATCGAGCGGTCGGGGTGTCCGAGGTCGTCGAGGTTCTGCACCAGCGGGCGCTGGCAGTTGCGCGTGACCTCGCCGGTCTCGCGGTCCTTGAACCAGAAGTTGAGCGTCTCGCGGAAGTCCTCGCCAGCCTGCATCTTGTCGAGCAGTTCGACGATCGCGCCCTCGCCCTCACCGCGACAGACGGAATCGAAGTCGCCCTGCTCGAGGTACTCGGGCGAGAAGGTCGGGTGCGGACCGCCGGCCATCGTGTGCACGTCCGGCAGGATCTCCTTCACCTTGCGGTTGACATCCGCGAAGTACAGGTGCATGCCCGTGGTCACCGAGAAGCACACCACGTCGGGGGCGTACTCCTTCAGCTTCTCGATCCACTGCTTGTCGGGGATGAAGAGTGCCTTGGCGTCGTGCCCGCCGTCCTTGATGGCGCGGGAGAGCCACATCATCCCCAGCATCTCCTGGGGCAGGTACTCGTTGATGAAGAGGACTTTCATGTGCTTGCTCGCTCCCCGCGCGGTGCGGTCGCAGGCCGAAACCGATCGGCGGGCGTCCGCAGGGCGCGGGTGGGGTGGGTGCCGTCTCCGGACGGATCCGCGCTCCCCGGGCGGGGAGCGAGCGGACCCGGGGCCGTGCACCGGGTGGTGTCCATCCGACGGCCATCGACCGCGGACGGTTCGGTGAAGTATAGAAGCCTCGCGGAACCTGGCCCGGCAATTGGCGTGGGAGTCCGCCCCGGCGGCGGCGCGGTCGCGAGCGACGACCCGGACGCGATCAGCGGCCCGCGGCTTCGGTGAGGACCTGTTCCACCCGTGCGAAGGTCTCCTCGCGGGAGAATCGCCCCGAGTCGGCCCGGGCGCGTGCGGCGAACTGCTCGCGCAACTCCTTGTCGGCGAGCAGCTTGCCGATCGCATCGGCCAGTGCCACGTGGTCCTTCGGCGGCACGCAGAACCCGTGGACGCCGTCCTCGACCACTTCCGGGTTGCCGCACACGCCGGTGCAGACCGTCGCGGTGCCGAGCGCGGCCACCTCGATCAGCGTGTGGGACAGGCCCTCGTACTCGGAGTTGAGCACGAAGACGTCCGCCGCCCGGATGTACGCGGGGATCTGCGCGTGGGGCACGTTGCCGAGGAAGCGCGCCCGATCTCCGAGGCCGAGCTCCCCCGCGAGCCGCTTCCACTCCTCCTCCATGTCGCCGTCGCCCGCGATCAGCAGCACGGCGTCGTCGGGCAGCTCACGCATCGCCCGCAGGATCCCGTCCACGCCCTTCCACACCATCAGTCGACAGATCGTCAGCACGTAGCGCTTCGACGGGTCGAGGCCGAGCTGTTCGCAGGCGAGCTCGCGCGTGGCGGGGGCCTCGTCGGGCGGTTGGCCGTGGTAGGCGTTGAAGATCTTCACGACCTTGTCGCCGGGCAGGCCGTAGCGCTGCACGCAGATCTGCCGCAGGAACTCCGAGCACGAGATCAGCCGCGTGCACCAGTTCCACCAGCGCTTCTGCAGGAAGCGCGTGAGCTTGACCTTGAAGCCGTAGGTCTTGGTCTCGAACACGACGATGTTGTCGCCGTCGATCCACCCCTTGCGGTGCGAGATCTCCCAGGCGCCGTCCACCATGATCCGGATGACGCAGGGCACACCGCGCAGCTTGGCGGCCAGCACGTGCAGCAGCGCCAGGTGCTCCTGGACGTAGACCACGTCCATGCCCTTGGCCCGCTTCCAAACCTCGACGAACGCCTTCAGGTAGCGCACCGCCAGCCGCCCGCGCGAGATCGCGTGGATCGTGAACGGGTAGCCCTTCGGTTCGGGGTCCGAGCAGAAGGCGACCACCTCGACGTGGTGCCCGCGCTCGACCATGAAGCGGCCGAAGCTGGGCACGTAGACCGAGGGCCCGCCGAGGTCGGGCGGGAAGACGGGGGAGGTGATGAGGACGCGCATGGGGGAGGAGGCTGGCTCCACAGACTACCGCCCACTCGGTCCCGAGCACGCGCTGCACGCCTCTACTCCAGCAACCGCCCGAGCAACACGGAGACGTCGTTGCTCGAGCGATTGGCCACGACCGCGTCGAGCATGCCGTCGCCGTCCACGTCCGCCAGCGTCACGGTCGACGGATCCCAGCCCGCCGAGAAGCGCTCCTCGGGAGCGAAGGCCCCGCCGCCGAGGCCGCGACGGACGCACAGCGCATTCGCCGACTGCGTCGCGTACACGAGGTCGATCCGTGCGTCGCCGTCGACGTCACCGACTGCCAGATGGAACGGTGTGGCGATGCTCGGGACGATCTGAACGGGTGCGAACGAGCCGCTGCCGTCCCCGGCGAGCACGGTGTTGCCGAACGCGGCCCCGGCCGCCACGACGAGATCCAGGTGGCCGTCACCAGTTGCATCGGCGGCGGCGATCGACTGGGGGAAGCTCGCGAGGACTCGGGTCTGGATCGGACCGAAGTTCCCGCCGGCGCCGCCCAGCATCCACTGGACGCTCGGATCGATGATGCACGCGACGGCGAGGTCGTCGATCCCGTCCGCGTCGAGGTCGCCGAGGACGAGATCCACGGGGGCGCGATTCGTCGGACGCGTGGCAACGGTCGTGAAGCCACCGCTGCCGTTGCCCCGCATGAACGCGAGCTCGTCGTCGAACAAGTGAGCGACGATCAGGTCGAGCACACCGTTCCCGTCGAGATCCGTGATCAGGACCGACCGCGGACCGTCGCCAGCGGGAATCACGATGGGCGCGAGGAAAGTCCCGTCGCCGACGCCGAGGTGGATGGACAACGCATCGCCGTAGAAACAGGCCACGACCAGGTCCGGCCGTCCGTCCGCGTTCACGTCGCCGATCGCCACGTCGATGGGTCCGGCCGCGACCGGGATGGTCCCCCCGTGAACGAAGTCTCCACCCCCCGAACCGAGGAGGATCGTGACGTCGTCCGAGCCCCGATTCGCGATCGCGATGTCGGGCAGACCGTCGCGATCGAAGTCGGCGAGCGCGGTACCGACAGGATCGTTGCCGACGTCGTGGGACCGCGTGCCGTCGAGTCCACCGGCCGCGTCGTTCAGGAGGACGGAGACGTCGTTCGTCCCAGCGTTGGCGACCACCGCGTCCAAGCGGCCGTCGCCGTCGAGATCGGCAATCACGTGGTCGCTCGGCAGGAGTCCGATCGACGAGGACGTACCGACCGCGAAGGTGCCCGTTCCGGATCCGGTCAGGACGTACAGTTCGGGCGGGAAGGCGCCACCGACCACGAGGTCGAGCGTGCCGTCACCACCCACGTCGACGGCGTCGATCAGGCGCGGGATCTCGATCGCTGCCACCGACACGGGGGGGCCGAACGCGCCGCTGCCCGTCCCGAGCTGGACCGACACGGTGTCGGTGTCGTCGTTGGTCGTCGCCACGTCGACGTTCCCGTCACCGTCGAAGTCGCCGATGGCGAGGCCGATGGGCCCGGCGCCGCTCGGATAGCTCGTCTCGGCGCCGAACGTTCCGTTCCCGACACCCAGCCGGACCGAAATCGTGCTCGTGATGTAGTTGGCGGCGAGAAGGTCCACGACGCCATCGCCGTCCACGTCGGCCGCTCGGACGTTCTGGGGGCCGAGAGCGAATGCGGCGCTCGGACCGCTGACGAAGGTGCCGTCACCGACGCCGGTCGCGACCATCACGCTGTCGTTGCTGACCGTGAAGATCGCGAGATCGAGGATCGCGTCGCCGTCGAAGTCCTCGACCTCGAGCGCGACGGGGAGCGAATCCGTCGGCAGGAGCTGCTTCTGCACGAACGTACCGTTGCCCGCTCCGAGCAGGATCATGGTCGAATTCCACAGCGAGAGCGTCACGGCGATGTCGAGCGCACCGTCCGCATCCAGGTCGGCGAGCTCGATCGCATAGGGACGCCCGACGGAAAGGAAGATGGTCGAACCGGTCGCGAACCGTCCATCGCCGACACCGAGTTGGATCGTCAAAGTGTTCGAACTGGCGTCCGCCGTCACCACGTCGAGGATCCCGTCGCTGTCGACGTCCCCGATCGCGACACCGGTCGGTTCGCTGCCGACCACGTTCCGTGCGCCAACGAACAGATCGCGGTCCACGGCTGCCCCGACGCCGACGTGCAGACCGGCGCTGAAGGCCAGGAAGCCAGCTGCGTTCGCGTCCGCGACGAGCACCTGCGTGAAGAACTCGACGCCGCACAGACTCGGCGCGAGCGCCCGTTGACCGAGGAACCCGCGCGCGACACCGGCGCCGTCCACCGCGCGCACTTCGAACGCGAAGAAGGGCGGGAGCAGGTGCTGGGTCGCGCCGTAGGTCGGCAGGGGGATCGGCGACCCGGTCGCGCTCGCCGCGAACACCGCCACCGAGTTCGGCAGCGCGTTCGTCACCTTCAATCCGAACGGGTTGCCGACGATCGGCGAGCCGTTGTAGGCCAGCACCGGCACGCCGTGGGTGCCGGGCGAGCCGCCGCCGAGGTTCTCGACGAAGGCCTGGTCGTTGCAGACCTGGCCGAACGCCGTCGATGAGAGGGCCAGGAGGGCGAGGCCAAGTCGAGGTGCGAGCTTCATTCGTGGGGGGTCCGGGGCGAAGGGCCCCACAGAGGCTACGGCACCCGAGGGATCGACGCGGAGTCGACCGTCATGGCGCCCTCGGGACTCTCGAGCGCCGAGGCTCTCGCTCTCGTCCTCATCGGCCACGACGACTGCGAATCGCGCGCCAGCCCTGCAGGGCATTGGCACGGCGCGTCGATCAGAACGCGACAGGCGCCGCTCCGATCGGCATCCTCTTCCGCCTTCGAACCTCCCGCTCCCACGTGCCCACCCTCTCCACCGAGCGCCTCACCCGCGCCACGAGCCTCCTGCGCCTCGCCGAGTCGAAGGTCCGCATCCTGCGTTCGATCGCGTGGTCGCCGGAGGTCAAGGAGCGCTTCTTCGCGGACGGCGCACGCGAACTGCCGCGCGTCAGCTACCCGAGCTTCGACGCCGCGCCGGTCCACGCCCAGCTCGCGGAGGCGCGCGCGCTGATCGACTTCGAGCCGGTGATCGACGCCTGGCTCGGACGCACCGCCGACGCGATCGCCACCTCCGCGGACCTGCTCGCCTCGGTGGAGAAGCCGGCCTTCCTCGAGTACGGCGCGCGCCTCTACGGCCTGCCGACGACGCCGCACGCGGGCGGCAGTCCGATCGAGCTGGCGCGCACGTTCGACCGCGTCTTCGCCGAAGTGTCGCACGTGGATCTGGGCGCGCCACCGGCCGCGTGCCACCTCGCCGACGCCGTGGCGGTGCGCATGCGCGAGGCCTGCGACACGCTCTTCGGCACGGACGCCCCCGAGGTGCTCGTCGTCGACCACCTTTCCGCGAACGCTCTTGCCGGTCCGCGTCGCGTCCAGATCCGCCGCGACGCCTGCTTCACCGACCGCGACGTGGAACAGCTCGTCCAGCACGAGGCCTACGTCCACGTCTGCACGTCGCTCAACGGCGGTCACCAGGACGCCGTTCCGATCCTCGGTGCGTCGCACGCGGGCACGACGCGGACCCAGGAAGGTCTCGCCGTCTTCGCCGAGTTCATCACGGGCACGCTCGATCCCGACCGCACGCGCCGCCTCGCCGACCGCGTGCTCGCGATCCAGATGGCGATCGAGGGCGCCGACTTCCTCCAGGTCTACCGCTACTACCGCGAACGCGCGGCGAGCGAGAGCCAAGCCTTCGAGAGCACCCGGCGCGTCTTCCGCGGCGGCGTCCTCACCGGCGGCGCGCCCTTCACCAAGGACTCGGTCTACCTCGACGGGTTCCTGCGCGTGTCCGACTTCCTGCGCTCCGTGGTCTCGCTCGGGCGCACCGACGGCCTGCAGCTGCTCTTCTGCGGCAAGCTCGACGTCGACGACATCCCGGCCCTCGCGCGGCTCGCCGAGCTCGGGCTGTGTCGCCCGCCGCTGTACCTGCCGCCGTGGGCGAGCGACCACCGCTACCTGGTCACGTTCCTGGCGTACACGAGCTTCCTGAGTTCGCTGCCGCCGAGCGACCACCACGCGAGCGACACCGCGATGCTGGCCCACGTGCCCGTTCTGCGGGGTTTCGGTCGGAACGAGCGCGGACCGCGCGCCGCGGCCGACGACGGCTCCGATCCGGACTGAAGCGACGTCGGCGGAGCGAGCTCAGCGCCGCTTGCGGCCCGCGCGACCGCTCGCGCGCGCGCCGCTGCGTTCGTCGGGCGGCACGGTGACCAGCGGCAGCGCCCCGGCCGACGACGTGTAGTAGTCGAGCGCCCAGGCGTCGCGGAACAGGATCGCTGGGCGTCCGGCGGTGTCCTTGCACAGCTTCGCGCTGCCGCCGATGTGCGCGGCCTGCACGTCCTCGGCCGGCGCGTCGACCCACCGCAGCACCGACCACATGCTGGGCTCGGTGCGCGAGCTGGCGCCGTACTCGGACTGCAGCCGGTGCTGCACGACCTCGAGCTGCAGCGGACCGACGGCGCCGAGCAGCGTTCCGCGCCGTTCCTCGCCCTCGACCTCGAAGGCCTGCACGACGCCCTCTTGGAGCAGCTGCTGCAGACCCTTCGAGAAGCGCTTCGCCTCGCCGGTGTTGTCGCCCCAGATCCAGACGAACGTCTCCGGCGCGAAGGCCGCGATGACGTCGAACGACAGGCCCGGATCCTCGGCCAGCGTGTCGCCGATGCGGAAGCCGTCGCGACCGACGAGACCGATCACGTCGCCCGGATAGGCGCGGTCCACGGTCTCGCGATCCTGGCCGAAGACGCGGTGCGAACTCGAGAGTCGCACGCGCTCGCCGGTGGCCGTGTGCGTGACCGCCATGTCGCGCTCGAAGACGCCGCTGCACACGCGCACGAACGCCATCCGGTCGCGGTGCTTGGGATCCATGTTCGCCTGGATCTTGAACACGAAGCCGGAGAAGCCGGGCTCTTCGGGCGACACGAGCCGTTCGCCGGCGCGGCGCGGACCCGGGCAGGGCGCCAGATCGACGAACGCGTCCAGCAACAGCTGCACGCCGAAGTTGCGCGCCGCGCTGCCGAAGAACACCGGCGTCAGCTCGCCCGCCAGAACCGCCGCCTGGTCGAAGCCTTCGCCTGCGCCGTCGAGCAGGTCGAGCTGTTCGACCGTCGGCCCCAGCACGTCGGGATCGATGTCGGCCAGCGCTGCCGAGTCGTTGAGGTCGGAAACGGCGACCGGCGCGCGGTAGGAGCCACCGGGGACGCGCTCGAACTTGTGCAGTTGGCGCGCGCGGCGGTCGAACACGCCGCGGAACGTCTGGCCCGAACCGATCGGCAGGTTGACCGCGTACGACCCGATCCCGAGCACCTCCTCCAACTCGTCCAGCAGCTCGAGCGTGTCGCGCGCGGGCCGGTCGAGCTTGTTCATGAACGTGAAGATCGGCACGCCGCGCATCCGGCAGACCTCGAACAGCTTGCGCGTCTGGCTCTCGATGCCCTTGCCCGCGTCGACGACCATCACGGCCGCGTCGACCGCGGTCAGCACGCGGTAGGTGTCCTCGCTGAAGTCCTTGTGCCCGGGCGTGTCGAGCAGGTTCAGCTGGTGGTCGCGGTACTCGAACTGCAGCACCGTCGACGCGACCGAGATCCCGCGCTGGCGCTCGAGTTCCATCCAGTCCGAGGCGGTCGTGCGCTGGTCCTTGCGCGCCGTCACCGAACCCGCCAGTTCGAGCGCGCCCCCGTACAGGAGCAGCTTCTCCGTCAGGGTCGTCTTGCCCGCGTCCGGGTGGGAAATGATGGCGAACGTGCGCCGGCGTGCGATCTCGGGGTGCATGGGGGCCGGCGTCGGCGGGGGGGCTGGGCCGACGCGCGGGCCGAGCACACTAGCGGCCGCGCGACCCGCTGGCGCCCCCCGTGGCCGAGTTTCGCGGCGAACGGGGATCGACCGAACCGGTCCAGGACCCAGCGCTCGGCCCGGACCGGTCAGTTGCGCAGGACGATCAGCTGCAGCGTGTGTCCGCCGCCTTCGCGGGCGCGCCACAGCACCACGTCGCCGCCGCCGTCACCGTCCAGGTCGCTGACGACGATGGCCGGTTCCTCGTCGCCCTCGAAGACGGTGGGAACGCTCGAGACGGGCTCGCGACCCTTGTGCGACTCGCGCAGCGCCGCGCCCGGTGAGTAGGTCCAGGTGTCGAGGTCGCCGACGTCGATCACCTTCGTCTCGCCGTCGCCCATGCGATCGAGGTCGTCGAGCACCAGGTCCTGGAACCCCCGCTGGACGTCGCCGTCGCGGAACGCGCGCAACACGTCGTCCTCGAGCGGCGGCGCGCAGGCGGCGAAGAAATCGAGCTGCCCCGGCCGCACGTCGACGACGTCCAGCGCGGGGGCGTCCGCCGCGCCCGGTGCGAGGCGGATGCGGCGCGCGGGGACCGACTGCTGGCGTTCGACCTCGTCCTCGACCTCTTCGACCTGCTCGATCAACGACAGGAGCCGCGGGATCTTCAACGACACCGTGTTGCGCCGCGTCGGCTTGCGGCTGAACGCTCCGCCCTCGTTGCGGTAGGTGAAGAGCTCGAAGTCGAGCGTGCCCGGCAGGATCAGCCAACGCAGCACGCGACCGAGCGAGACCTTGTCGCCGCGCAGCATCTGGAGGTCGGAGACGCCGTCGCCGTCCGTGTCGCGAACCAGCACGTCGAGCAGATTGCCCGAGATCCGCAGCACCTGGTCGGGATCGCCGTCGACCCCGCGCACCGAACCGCCGAGATAGACCTTCACCGTGCCCGCCATCTGCAGGACGAGGTCGCGCGGCGCCACGCCGTCGAGCTCGGCCAGGGTGTATTCGACGCCCGGCTCGATGTTCGCGAGCAGGTTGTCGAAGTCGATGTCGCCGCGCTCGGGAAGTTCGCGGCGCAGCTTCTCGAGGTCCAGCGACCAGGTGGGCGCCGCTGGCAGTTCGGGCCGCGCGAGGTAGAAGTCGACCCGATCCGCCGTGCGCGCGACCAGGTCCTCGAGTCCGTCGCCGTCCACGTCCTCGATGCCGAACCACGGCACGCGCACCGTCTGGCCGAAGCTGGAGTCGAGCGACGTCGGATCGCCGACCTCGTAGCGCACGTTCACGTCGAACGCGATGCGGATCGCGTCGGCGTAGGTCCCGTCCTCGCCGCGCAGGTGGATGCGATACTCGCCGGCCCCGGGCAGCACGAGATCGACGCGCCCGTCCACGTTCACGTCGCGCGCGAAGCCCATGCGCGTCAGTCCGTGGGGCAGGTAGCACTGGCTCTCGAGCACCACGCGGCTCTCGGCGACGCCGTCCGCGCCCGCGGGGTGGACGGAGACGACGCCGTCGCCGCCGAGCACGACCAGTTCGATCGCGCCGTCGCCGTCGAGATCCGCGAGGCACCAGGCCAGGTGGTCGCCGGGCCAACGGAACAGCTCCGCGCCGTCCGCCGTGCCCCGCTCGGGTCCGAACGTGCCGTCCGCGTCCTGGATGCGGACGCGCACGCCAGCGGGACCGACGAGCACGACGTCGCGCCGCCCGTCCCCGTCGAGGTCGCGCAGCGCGACGCGAGTGGCGTCGTCCTCGAGTTCGATCACGGTCGAGCCGTGGGTCGCGGCCTTCGGCGGATCCGCCGTCGCGGCAGCCGCCGGCGCCCCCTGGACACAGGTCGGAGCCAGCAGCGCGAGCGCACAGAAGAGAGTCACCATCAGCGCGTCCTCCGCGACATGAACAGGGTCAATGCGTCGTCGCTGCGGCTGGCGATGTCGGCCAGGCCGTCGCCGTTGAGATCGAGCACGTCGAGCTGCCGCACGTCGCCGCGCGTGTCGAAACGCTTCCAGGGATCGCGCTCGAGTTCCCAGGTGTCGCCGCTGAAGAAGCCGCTGTCGAACACGAGCCGGCGGATCGCGATGCGCCCGGAGAGGTCGATCTCGACCAGATCCGGGCGTCCGTCGCCGCTGCAGTCGAGTTCGAAGCGGCGGAACTTGATGACCTCGGCGACGCCGTTCTCGTCGAACGTCTGCGTCTGCTTGAGCGCCGGTTTGCGCGCCACCACGCGGTCGCGCGCCTTCTCGCCGAAGTAGACGAGATAGGTCAGCGAGAACTCGAGCCCCGTCACCGCGTCCATGAGCGTCGGCAGGTTGAACTTGCGCATCGACAGGTCGGGGCGACCGTCGGCGTTCGCGTCCACCACGTCGATCCGCAGCGACGCCGTCTCGAAGCGCATCACCTGGTTCGGCTTCTCGGGCAGCAATCGGCGGCCGTCGTTGATCAGGAGCAGGACGCGCACGTCCGAGTCCGCGAACCCGTCGGCCTCGCGCTCGATCGTGGCCAGCACGTCCGGGTCGCCGTCGCCGTCGAGGTCCACGAGTCGTAGGCGCGGCGACTGCTCCTCCTCGGAACCGCTCAGGTAGTCGGGAAAGGCCTCGACGCGATCGGGTTGCGCGGTGAAACGCCCGGCGCGCGACAGGTGGACCTGGAGGCCGCCTTCGGTCAGGAGCACCAGATCCGCCGCCCCGTCGCCGTTCACGTCGGCGAGCGCCGGCGCCGCATAGCCCTTCGTGTCGGACAACAGGCTTCCGCCGCCCTCGAACTCGGGGAGCAACGGGCCGCGCGCGCCACCGAGCAGCACGAACGCGACGCCCTCCTCGTCCGCGCCGGCCGAACCGCGGCGGTCGCGCGTCGCCGCACCGCCGGCCGCTTCCGGGACCTCGAAAGCCGCGAAGCGCGCAATGCGTTCGTAGGCCGCCCCGTCCTCGTCGTCGCCGGTCGCGGCGCGCGGACCGTAGACCGCGAACCCCTCGCGCTCGGGCAACAGCAGACGATCACCGCCGGGCGCTTCGAGCACGTACGGCCAGAAGGGCAGCGCGCGCGGGCTCGGCACGTCGAGCAGGAGCGGCGCGTCCACGAGCCGTTCGATGTTGCCGCGATAGCCGCGCTTCGTGAGCGAGTACGACCACGCGCCGGTGCGCGTCACCAGGATCAGCTCGCGTCCGGCCTCGGCGCGCACGTCCGCGAATCCGTACGCGATGACGTCCTCGAGGATGTCGACCTCGTGCAGCGGTTCGGCTCGATAGCCGCGTCCGTCCTGCACGTGGACGCGCAGCTGGCGGCGCCCGTCGTCACGCAGGCGCACCGTCACGAGCTCGCGCCCCGCGGCGGGATCGAGCTCGACGAACTCCACGCCCAACAGCTCGCCCTCGAAGGTCATCGAGGCGTCCACGTAGGTGGCGTCGGCCGCCGGCGGGTGGTTCGACGGTGCGGCGCCGAGGCCCGCGAGTACGGCGAAGAGGTTCGCGATCATTCGCTCAGCTCCCCGACGCCGGACGAGGTGCGGAACCAGCGCAATACGCGCCACTCGCGCTCTTCTCCGTCGCGCGTGAAGCGCAGCAGACTGATGACGTACAGGTCGAGCAGGACGAAGCTCGTCGTCCGCGCGTCCGGATCGTGGTCGTAGTGCGCGAGGATCGGCAGACCGAAGCCGGTCGTGATCCGCGGCGCGTCGTAGAGGTCGACCTTCGACACCGAACGTTCGCCACCACCGGCGCTCCACGTCACGCGCAGCGTCGCGCCGGGCTCGAGCGCGAGCATCCGCCGGATCAGGCCGCGCGCCGAGAGCACGGGTTCGCCGTCCACCTCGTGCACCACGGCTCCGACGGGGACGCCGCCGGCCGGGAACGGTCCACCGACGTCGCTGGCCACCAGTCGTGCACCGTCCGGCGCCGTCCACCAGCGCGCGCGCGAACGCACCGGATCGACGCGCGCGACCACGCGGACCTCGCCGGCGCTCCCGGCCGCGACGGCGCGCAGAGTGACCGGGACCTCGAAGATCGTGTCGTCGCGGCGCACCTCGAGCTGTACGACCTGACCGCCCGCGCCCGCTCGTTCGAGCACCTCGAGCGACTCCGGCGCGAAGAGCTCCGCACCGTCCCAGCTCAGGACGATGTCGCCCGGGCGCAGTCCGCCCACGTCGGCCGGAGAGCTCGGGTCGACGCGATCCACCCGCACGCCCGGATCGAACGAGAGATCGTCGAGACGCCCGCTGTCGTTCTCGCTCGTTCGCAGTCCCAGGTAGGCGCCGGCGACCTGGGCGTCCGCGCGCTCCCACTCGGCGGCCTCGGGCGGCGGGTCGGGGATCGGCACCGCGACCGACCGGCAACTGGCCAGGAGAACGACGGCCAGGAGTGCGAGCGAGGATCGAAGGGTCGTCATGGGGGAGTCGGGTCGCCGCGCGCAGGGACGCGCGCGGTTCGAGGTCGTCGAGCTTCGAGGAGAGGACCGTCCGAAGGCGTCGCCGCGCCGCATCGTAGCGGCCACCGGCCGATCGCCGCGGTCCGGCTCGCGGGCGGTACTACGCGCGCAGCGCCTCGCGGTCTCCCGAATCGTGGTGGACTTCGCTGCACCGACGCTCGGACGTCGAACGCGTCGCTACAGCCGCCGCCGCGTCGCGATCCAGACCGCGAGTCCGAGCGCCACCAAGGCCTGGGGCCAGGGCAGGATCGCCGCCATCCGCACGCTCTCGGTGGCGAGCCCGGCGTCCGAGTAGCCCAGCGCCACCTGCACCGTCTCGCCCAGGGCCGACGCGTCGAAGATCGACGGCACCCAGGTGGCGAAGACCAGCGGCGCGTGCTCGCCGAGCAACTCCTTGAACAGGTCGTAGCCGAGGAACCCGGTCGCCGCCAGAGCGACCGCCGCCACGGCCGATCGACTGAGGACGGAGACGAGCAGACCCGTGCAGCACAGGGCGACGAGCGCGGGCAGCGTGATCAGGATCGAGCGCTGCAGCTCGGCGCGCAATTCGTCCGACGTCACCAGCGTGTACCCGTCCACGACGAGGTCGCCGAAGGGGTACGACGCGCCGACGCTGAGCCAGGCCGAGACACCGGTGAGCGCGACCACCGCAGCTACGTAGATCGGCGCGAGCAGGGCCCGACCCGTGACGAGCGCACTGCGCGACACCGAGCGCGTAACGGCCAGGCGTGCGATCTGGGCGTCGCGGTCGCCGGCCAGTCCACGCGCGAAGTGGATCAACAGGGCCAGCGCACCCAGGACGAGGCCGAAACGCCAGCTCTCCACGAGCGGCGCCCAACCGGTGCCACCGAGGTCGTCGCCGCCGTCGCCGGACTGTGCGATCCGCAGCCGCGCGGGAGCCTCGGCGATGCGCCAGGCGACGACGCGCACCGTCGGCACGAGCGCGACGAGCAGCGCCAAGATCCAGGTCGAGCGGGCGCGGACGTCGCGGTACCACTCGCTGCGCGCGACGAGCAGGGTGCCTCTCACGACGTGGCCTCGAAGTTCGTGGCCGCCGCGGCGTGCGCGTCAACCAGGCCCTCGAAGACCGTCTGCAGGCTCTCTTCCTCGCGTTCGAGTGCGAACAGTTCGCAGCCCTCTTCGACCAGCGCGCGGGCGAGACGCGGCGCACCGTCGGGCGCGAGCCGCAGTCGCAGCTCGTCGGTGCGCGCGCTGTCGAGCAGTTCGACGCCGTCGGTGCGCGCAGCGATCTCGCGCGCGCGTTCGAGTGGCGTGGCGCGCACGCGGTGCCGACCGGTCGCGCGGCCGAGCACTTCGTCGAGCGGCCCGTCCACGCGCAGTTCGCCGCCGAGCAGCACGCCGACGTGGGTCACGACCTCCTGCATCTCGTGCAGGCGGTGGCTCGACAGGAGCAGCGTCACGCCCTCGTCGCGCAGGCCGCGCATGAGCGCCAGGACCTGCCGTACGCCGAGGGTGTCGAGGCCCGAAAGGGGTTCGTCGAGAACCAGGAGTTCGGGCCGCGCGAGCAGCGCACCCGCGATGGCGAGGCGCTTGCGTTGCCCGAGCGAGAGGCTCGAGGCGCGCGCGTCGGCCAGAGCGGTCAGTCCCACCTGGCCCAGCAGCTCGTCCTCGTCGCGCAGGTCGCGCTTCCCGTTCAGGCGCGCCAGATAGCGCAGGTTCTGCCGGACGGTCAGGTCGCGCACCGCGATCGACGTGTCGAACACGACCGCCAGCCGTCCACCGAGCCGGTGCAGACGCCGCGGCGACTCACCCAGCACCGAGACCGTGCCCGAGGTCGGTCGCAGCAGCCCGAGCGCGCACGACAGCGTCGTCGTCTTGCCGGACCCGTTCGGCCCGACGAGCCCGTAGACCGCACCTTCTTCGACGCCGAGCGACACGCCGTGCACCACTTCGTGGCGGCCGTAGCGCTTGCGCAGGGACTGGATCTCGAGGGCGGGCATGGGGCGCGGGAGCCTAGCACGCTGTGATCGGTACGGTGTCCGGCACGAGCCCGCGACCGAGCAAGATCATTGCGGTGCTATTGCCCTACGAGCTGATTCGGAAGTACGACGATCGAGTCCGCACCACCCCCACTCTCGACGTTGACGAGGTCCGGCAGCAGATCACCGTCGAAGTCGATAGCGAGTGACACCATGCTCGCGAGGCCCGATCTGAACCTGCCGACGCTCTCGAAAGTACCGTCACCGACACCCTTCCAGAAGTTGCCGCCGACGACGTAGTCGATCCGTCCATCGCCATCGAAGTCCGTCAGGACAGGCCCCTCGATGCTCGAAACAGGTGACGCAACAGGAGCCTGGAACGATCCGTCGCCATTGCCGCGGCAGAAGACGACAGCTTCGGTGGGCCCATAGACACAGCCCACAAGATCGACGAACCCGTCGGCGTCGAGGTCTAGTGGCGCTACGAAGTTCGCGAACGAGGCCGGCGCAGCCTCGATGGCCGGCCCGAAGGAACCGCTTCCATTGCCGAACAAGACCGCAAACTCCATCTCGTTCCCCGTGACGACATCGAGGTGTCCATCGCGGTCGAAGTCGGCCAGCGCGATATCGGCAGGCTTGTTGCCGTTGAACAACGTGCTCGCGATCGAGAAACCACGAGCGCTCGCGAAGGAACCATCCCCCAGGCCCATCAGCACCGAGACATCCCTCGAGGACCTGTTCGCCGTCACGAGATCCTGATAGCCATCGCCGTCCAGGTCACCAGACGCTAGCACTGTGGGCTCGAAGCCGAGCCCCCACTCGTTCACGACGCTGAAGGTGGACGGCATGTCGAAGCCTCCTGCGCCGTCGCCCAGGAATACAGCGACCTCGTCGTTGAACGGCAGAGTGGCGACCAGGTCGATGTGCTGATCAGAATTCACGTCGGTTACGATCGGATCCTTTATGCGCGTTGGCACGCTCAGCACACCGATCTCGGCAAACGATCCATGGCCGTCCAAGACAAGCAGACGCGTCTCGGTCGCCCCCGCTTGGACGATCATGTCAGTGAGTCCATCCCCGGTCCGATCGACCCCGTACGCGATCAAGCCACTGTATTCGCCATCGCTGACGACTCGCCTATCGACGCCGAACGACCCATCGCCGTTACCGGGAAGGACTTCGAGGTACGAATCTCGAAGGACCAACGCGTCGAGGACTCCATCCGCGTCAACCGACACGATGGACAGGTGGGAGCCTGACGACTTCTCGGTGACGAGCGGCGCCTGGAACGTCCCATCGCCGTTCCCTTTCAAGAAGATCGCGAGGTCCCTGTCCGCGTCGCTGACCCCTCCCTTGCTCGGGCGCCCGCTGAGATCGAGAATTCCATCACCATCGACGTCGAGAACGTCGAGTGAATAGAACTTCGTTCCATCCGCTATGACGACTACAGGGTCGAAGGCTCCGCCTCCTCGCCCGAAACGGAGCTTTAGTCCAGTCTTCGAGACAGCCTCTGTTGGATCGAAGTAGACGAGGTCCAAGAAGCCGTCCTGGTTCAAGTCCACGAGCTCGAACGCATTACTGAAGGCACTGCTTCCAATGACAATGAGAGGCGCGCCTACGATCGCACCCCCGACCCGGAAAAGGACGGTCAGTTCTACGTCTGGATGGCTCGAGTTGAAGATCGCGTCGATGTGTCCGTCGGAGTCGATGTCCTCGAGAGCCACGAAACTGGGGGTGCTGGTGAGGCCCCAATCGATGACCTGTGTGAAACCGCCTGTTCCGTCGCCGAGCAGCACCGCCGCTGTCAACGTGTTGCCGCGACCTGTGACCGCATCGATCTTTCCATCACCGTTGACGTCGGCCAGCGCGATGTTCGTGGCGGCGGAGATGTTGGGTTCGCGCATCGGAGCGGCGAACGTCCCGTCGCCGAGGCCGCGCAGCACCGAGACTCCGAGGAAGCCGGACGCTGTGATCGCATCGAGGTTTCCATCGAGGTCGAGATCGCCGATGGTGAGCTGCTGAACGGCAGCTCCGCAGTCGTAGTCGACTGGCGCGTCGAAACGCCCGTTCGGTCGCCCTAGGCTGACAGCGACCACGTTCGGGCTCTCGCAGGTCGCGATGACGTCGACATGCCCATCACCATCGAGATCTGCGACCTCCATGCGGATCACCTCGCGATCGAACGGGCTCGCGAATCCGGGGAAGAGCTCGGTCGCATCGTCGTTCCCAGCTCCGATGCCGATGCGCACACCATTGGTGAAGGCGAGCGATCCGGTCGCTCCCGTGTCGACGACGACGGCCTGCGAGAAGAACGATGCGCCCGCGAGTGCCGGATCGAGAGGGCTCTGTCCAACGAGCGGCGCTGTTCTTCCAGCAGCGCCCGAGGTGCTGGTTGCGAGCACGAACAGAGGCAGGAAGACGTGGAGCGTCGCGTCGAACTCAGGAAGCGGGAATGGTGCCCCGTCGACTCCAGCGCCAAGCAGGACGAGCGAGCCAGGCACCGTGTTCGCGACGCTGAGTTCGAAGGGGTTGCCGGGAATCGGCGAGCCTATCAGCACCAACTCGGGCAACCCGCGCATGCCTTCCGATCCGCCGCCGAGCCCATCAATGAACGCCGTGAGGGACTGCGCCGTCGCCGTCGAGGCGCCAGCGACAAGGGCGAACAGTGCAAGGCAAGGAGAGTGATTCATGGTGGACGGGGTGGTGCTAGCGGAGCCTGAGGCTCGTGATCCGCTCGGGCTTCGGCAGAGTACCAGCGTTCACGATGGACTGCTGACGGCCTTGAACCAGATGCCGCGTCGCTCACCCTGGCATCGATCGCCTGGCTAGTCCTGGATCGGTTCGACCTCGACGACGGTCGGTCCGCGCGCGTCGATGGCGACGAAGGCCGTTTCCGCGCCCGACGAATGCAGCTCGTAGGTACCGGGCTCGAGCGCCACGAAGCGGAACGTTCCGTCGGCGCCGACTGTGGCTCGAAGCCCGTCGAACACATGTGCTGACCGCAGCTCGACGGATGGTGATGCGCCGTTCGCGGCCGCGCTCGTGTCGATGTCGACCCGACCCGTCAGCACGAAGCCCGCGAGCAGGACGTCGCGCACCAGGTCAGAGTTCAGGTCGATCGTGTCGTGAGCGCTCTGGTACCCGCGGCCCGGTGATCGATCCAAGACGTCGTCGAACCGCGTCGCTCGAACGGGCGCTCCATCTTCCACGAAGCGCAGCGCGTACACGTCGCGCTCGAACCACCGGTCGATCGCACCGTCCACCACCTCCACATCGAACACACGTCCGCGACCACCCCGCGCGGCGAGCTGCACGGCGTTCGCGGGCAAGCCGTCGGCGGCGCTGACCAACGACCCGTCCGGCGCCAGCACGCGGCCCGTCCAACGCGCGAGGTCGCCGCCGGGTCCGAACGAGACCTCGCGCACGGAGCCGGGCTGCAGATCGACGGTGCGCCGGGGCGACACATCGGCGATCGGGTGGCCCTCGACGCGCACCTCGAAGCGCCCGGCGGGAAGGACGCCGCCGCCGTCGTAGGACCCGTCCGGTGCGCACGACGCGACGACCGCACCCTGCCGACCGGTGATCCACACGCGCGCGCCATGGGCCGCGGCTCCGCTTGAGTCGCGCACCCAGCCGTGGAGGCGCGTGTCACCGAGTCTGAACTCGAGCCGTGCGCCGCGCACGCGCGAGTTGACCCAGGTCGTGCGCAGCGGCGGCCCCGGACCCACGTGCACGCCGAGCAGCAGCACGCCCCGGGGCAGATCCTCGAAACGCGCGACGCCGTTCTCGAGCGGCGCCTCGATCGTCAGCGCCGGGTCGAACGGCGTCGCCAGATCGTTGCCCTCGAGGCGTTGGAGGGCGACCCACCCGTCGGCCGGCCGGGAGTCCGCCGCGCGAGCGCCCAGGCGAACGACGACTTCGAGCTCTCCGGCCGGCAGGGCATCCACGTCGATGTCCGATGCGGCCTCGACCGCAGGCTCGTGCTCGAGGGCCGCGCGCCGGTCGCGGGCGGCGTCGGCAACCGCGTCGCGCCGATGGCCTTCCAGCTCGTCCGCCGCGCCCCGAAGTGGCAGCGTGCCGTCGAGCGAGACGACGGGCTCGAGGTCAGCGCCCTGCGGATCGGAGTCCGCGTCCCAGAGCACGAGCAAGGCACACAGTCCGACCACGAGAACGCCGCACGCTGCGAGCGCCGTGATGGAGGATCGCGAGCGTTGAGTCATGGTTCGAGAACGAACGTTGCGGCGATCGGTGCGGTGCCTGAGCTTCGACCGACCGATCGCCGTTCCGAGCTCAACGCTGGTTGATCAGCACCGACACGTCGTCCGAGTTCCGATTCGCCGTCACCAGGTCGAGCGCCCCGTCCCCGTCCAGGTCACCGAGCGCCACCGAGGTGGGTCCGTTACCCGCGCCGAAGGCCGCGGCGGCGCCGAAGGTCCCGTCCCCCGCGCCCAGCAGCACCGACACGTCGTCCGAGTTCCGATTCGCCGTCACCAGGTCCAGCGCCCCGTCCCCGTCCAGGTCACCGATCGCCACCGACTCGGGACCGTTGCCCGCACCGAAGGCCGCGGCGGTACCGAAGGTCCCGTCCCCCGCGCCCAGCAGCACCGACACGTCGTCCGAGTTGAAGTTCGCCGTCACCAGGTCGAGCGCGCCATCCCCGTCCAGGTCACCGATCGCCACCGAGAAGGGCTGGATCCCCGCGCCGAAGGCCGCGGCGGCGCCGAAGGTCCCGTCCCCCGCGCCCAGCAGCACCGACACGTCGCCCGACAACCCGTTCGCCGTCACCAGGTCGACCGCGCCGTCCCCGTCCAGGTCCCCGATCGCCACCGACTCGGGACCACTCCCCGC
This sequence comes from Rohdeia mirabilis, assembly GCA_007750655.1. GTDB lineage: Bacteria > Planctomycetota > UBA1135 > UBA1135 > Rohdeia > Rohdeia mirabilis. Next base: position 120,669 of record CP036290.1, on the reverse strand, counting down.
ACCGAAGGCCGTGGCGGTACCGAAGGTCCCGTCCCCCGCGCCCAGCAGCACCGACACGTCGTCCGAGTTACCGTTCGCCGTGACCAGGTCGAGCGCCCCGTCCCCGTCCAGGTCCCCGATCGCCACCGAGTTGGGACCACTCCCCGCACTGAAGGCCGCGGCGGCGCCAAAGGTCCCGTCCCCCGCGCCCAGCAGCACCGACACGTCGTCCGAGAACCCGTTCGACGTCACCAGGTCGAGCGCCCCGTCCCCGTCCAGGTCGCGAATCGCCACCGCTTGAGGGAAGGTGCCGACCCCGAAGGACTGGGCCGTGCCGAAGGTCCCGTCCCCCGCGCCCAGCAGCACCGACACGTCGTTCGAGTTGCTGTTGGCCGTCACCAGGTCCACGGCACCGTTCCCGTCAAGGTCGCCGATCGCCACCGAAACGGGGCGGCTCCCCACGCCGAAGGTGGTGGCGGCGCCGAAGGTCCGGTCGGCTGCGCCCAGCATCACCGACACGTCGTGCGAGCCGTTGTTCGCCGCCACCAGATCGAGGGCACCGTCCCCGTTCAGGTCGGCGGTCGTCACCGATCTGGGACTGACCCCCACCGGAAGGCTCAGCCCGAGGAACAACGGCTCCGGTGTGGGACCGCCACCACCGCTTCCACCACCGCTTCCACCACCGCTTCCACCACCCGAGCAACCGCTGAGCGCGAGGGAACCGAGCACGACGGGAAGGAGAACGAAGGCCGCAAGAGACTTGAGCGACATGGTGTGCAGAGTTGGTCCGGGTAACGAGCCATGAACCGAGGCATGCCAGGGCCCGAGATGGCGTCTCGCTGGCAACGGAGAGGCCGGACGGTACCCGATTTCCCGGCCGACCCAATCCGCTCGCGATCTGCGGGTTCGGCCCGACCGAGGGGGCTCGAGCGGGCCGGCCGTCGCTCGAGCGAACGACGCGGCAGACCCCGAGGACCGAACGAACGCACGTTCCATGCGCCGCGCACCGACGCGCACGGCGCATGGAACGCGTGGTGCCGAAACCAGTCACCCCACGCGCTCGAGCAGAGTCGGCGAGGTCCGACCTCGCCGCCGCGCTCAGCGTTGGTTGATCAGCACCGACACGTCGTTCGAGGTGCCGTTCGCCGTCACCAGATCGAGCGCGCCGTCCCCGTCCAGGTCCCCGATCGCCACCGAGGAGGGATCGTCGCCCGCAGCGAACGCCGTCGCGGCGCCGAAGGTCCCGTCGCCCGCGCCCAGCAGCACCGACACCTCGTCCGAGAACACGTTCGCCGTCACCAGGTCGAGCGCGCCGTCCCCGTCCAGGTCCCCGATCGCCACCGACTGGGGATCGTCGCCCGCAGCGAACGCCGTCGCGGCGCCGAAGGTCCCGTCCCCCGCACTCAGCAGCAGCGACACGTCTTTCGAGTTGTTGTTCGTCGTCACCAGGTCGAGCGCCCCGTCCCCGTCCAGGTCACCGAGCGCCACCGAGGTGGGTCCGTTACCCGCGCCGAAGGCCGCGGCGGCGCCGAAGGTCCCGTCCCCCGCGCCCAGCAGCACTGACACGTCGTTCGAGTTGAAGTTCGCCGTCACCAGGTCCAGCGCCCCGTCCCCGTCCAGGTCACCGATCGCCACCGAGAAGGGGGAGTCCCCCGCGCCGAAGGCCGTGGCGGCGCCGAAGGTCCCATCTCCCGCGCCCAGCAGCACCGACACGTCGTTCGAGTTGCGGTTCGCCGTCACCAGGTCCAGCGCGCCGTCCCCGTCCAGGTCCCCGATCGCCACCGACCGGGGAGAGTCACCCGCGCCGAAGGCCGCGGCGGCGCCGAAGCTTCCGTCCCCTGCGCCCAGCAGCACCGACACGTCGTCCGAGGACCGGTTCGCCGTGACCAGGTCGAGCGCCCCGTCCCCGTCCAGGTCACCGATCGCCATCGAGATCGGAGAGTCGCCCGCGCCGAAGGCCGCGGCGATGCCGAAGGTCCCGTCCCCCGCGCCCAGCAGCACCGACACGTCGTCCGAGCCGCTGTTCGCCGTCACCAGGTCGACCGCGCCGTCCCCGTCCAGGTCCCCGATCGCCACCGACTGGGGATCGTCGCCCGCAGCGAACGCCGTCGCGACGGCGAAGGTCCCGTCCCCCGCGCCCAGCAGCACCGACACGTCGTCCGAGTTGCGGTTCGCCGTCACCAGGTCGAGCGCCCCGTCCCCGTCCAGGTCACCGATCGCCACCGAGGAGGGATCGTCGCCCGCAGCGAACGTCGTCGCGGCGCCGAAGGTCCCGTCCCCCGCGCCCAGCAGCACCGATACGTCGTCCGAGGACCTGTTCGCCGTGACCAGGTCCAGCGCCCCGTCCCCGTCCAGGTCCCCGATCGCCACCGAGAAGGGAAAATTCCCCGCACCGAAGGCGGTGGCGGCGCCGAAGGTCCCGTCCCCCGCGCCTAGCAGCACCGACACGTCGTCCGAGGTCGCGTTCCCCGTCACCAGGTCGAGCGCGCCGTCCCCGTCCAGGTCCCCGATCGCCACAGACAGGGGACTGTCGCCCGCAGCGAACGCCATCGCAGCGCCGAAGGTCCCGTCCCCCGCGCCCAGCAGCACCGACACGTCGTCCGAGCCGCTGTTCGCCGTCACCAGGTCGACCGCCCCGTCCCCGTCCAGGTCCCCGATCGCCACCGAGGTGGGAGCACTCCCCGCACCGAAGGCCGCGGCGGCGCCGAAGGTCCCGTCCCCCGCGCCCAGCAGCACCGACACGTCGTCCGAGCCGCTGTTCGCCGTCACCAGGTCGAGCGCCCCGTCCCCGTCCAGGTCACCGATCGCCACCGAGAAGGGACCACTCCCCGCACCGAAGGCCGTGGCGGCGCCGAAGGTCCCGTCCCCCGCGCCCAGCAGCACCGACACGTCGTCCGAGCCGCTGTTCGCCGTCACCAGGTCGAGCGCCCCGTCCCCGTCCAAGTCCCCGATCGCCACCGACCGGGGAGAGTCACCCGCGCCGAAGGCCGCGGCGGCGCCGAAGGTCCCGTCGCCCGCGCCCAGCAGCACCGACACTTCGTCCGAGTTGCCGTTCGCTGTCACCAGGTCCAGCGCCCCGTCCCCGTCCAAGTCGGCCGTCGCCACCGACTGGGGAGAGTCGCCGACCGGCACCCGCAGCCCCGGGAACGCGAGCCTCGGCGCGGCCCCGCCACCACCGCCGCCACCCGAGCAACCGCTCAGCGCGAAGGAACCGAACACGACGGGGAAGAGAACCAACGCGGTGCGGAGCGTCGAGGACATGCGGAACTCGTTGGGGTGGGGGGGGGGGAAGGGCCGAGAGCCGCGGTGCGTCGAGGCCCGTGTCCGTCCAGTGGACGATGCGTCGCAAGAGCCCTAGAGCCTACAGCCCTCTCGATCTCGGTGGGGTGCCCCTCGCGGACGCGCCGACGACGCGCCCTCACGGTACCCGCCGTGCCTCACGTCGACGAGTCGCACGAGGTCGGCGACCCGATCGGGGCGACGCCGCCTCGCGCTCGAGCGCGACGAATCGAAACTTCGAGTCGCTCGAACGAACGCACGTTCCATGCGCTGCGCACCGACGCGCACGGCGCATGGAACGCGTGGTGCCGAAACCAGTCACCCCACGCGCTCGAGCAGAGTCGGCGAGGTCCGACCTCGCCGCCGCGCTCAGCGTTGGTTGATCAGCACCGACACGTCGTCCGAGGTGCCGTTCGCCGTCACCAGATCGAGCGCGCCGTCCCCGTCCAGGTCACCGATCGCCACAGACGAAAGTCTGGTGCCCGCGCCGAAGTCCGAGGCGACGCCGAAGATCCCGTCCCCCGCGCCCAGCAGCACCGACACGTCGTTCGAGGTGAAGTTCGCCGTCACCAGGTCGAGCGCGCCGTCCCCGTCCAGGTCCCCGATCGCCACCGACTGGGGATCGTCGTCCGCAGCGAACGCCGTCGCGGCGCCGAAGGTCCCGTCCCCCGCGCCCAGCAGCACCGACACGTCGTCCGAGTTGCGGTTCGCCGTCACCAGGTCGAGCGCCCCGTCCCCGTCCAGGTCAGCGAGCGCCAAGTCGGTGGGCTGTAGCCCCACACCGAAAGCCGTGGCGACACCGAGGGATCCGTCCACCGCGTCCAGCAGCACCGCGACCGCGCCGCACACCGCGAGCACCGATGCAACGGGAGGTCGGGAGCGTCGAGTCATGGTCGCGAAGTGGTGGGGTCGGCGATCCCTCGCGGCCGCGCGCCGGAACCACGAAGCACCGCAGCTACGCGGCGACGACCGACGATGCCGCGATGCGCGACGCCGTGAGGCACAGCGACGGATCGCGTCGAGCGCTGGAGCGGCTTACCGATCACCGCCCGAGCAGCACCGAGATCTGGTCGACGGAGTTGGCCGCAGTGACCACGTCCAGGCGCCCGTCGCCGTCGAGGTCGCCGAGCGCCACGTCGAGGGGGCTGCTGCCGGACCGGAACGCGAGCGGTGCATCGAAACTCCCGCTCCCGTCGCCGAGCAGGACCGTCACGTCGTCGGACTGGGCGTTCGCGGTGACCAGGTCGAGCACGCCGTCGCGATCGAGATCGCCGATCGCCACGGACCGCGGTTCGTCGCCGGCCGCGTGCGACACGGCCGACGCGAATGTTCCGTCACCCACCCCCAACAGCACCGACACGTCGTCGGAACCGGAGTTCGCCGTCACCGCGTCGAGCACGCCGTCGCCGTCCAGGTCGGCGAGGGCCACGTCGTCGGGCGCACCACCGACAGCGAAGCTCGCGATCGCGCCGAAGCTCCCGTCGCCCACGCCGAGCAGCACCGAGACGGTGTCGGCCGTGCGATTCGCAACCACGATGTCGAGCGCTCCGTCACCGTCCAGATCACCCAGCGCCACCGCATCGGGGCTCGCGCCGGCGGAGACTTCCACGCGCGGGACCGCGAAGGTTCCGTCGCCGACGCCGAACAGCACGGACACCGCGTCCAGCGACGGAATCGCCGAGACGAGTTCCAGCGCGCCGTCCCCGTCGAGATCGCCGATGGCCAGATCGGTCGGCGCGGCGCTGACTCCCCACGCCAGTTGGATGCCGAAGGTGCCGTCACCCACGCCGAGTCGCCGCACCACTTCCTCGGAACCCGGGTCCCCGTTGACGAGATCCAGCACGCCGTCGCCGTTCAGGTCCGCCAGACGGATCACCGCCGGATCGAACCCGAGGAAGTAGTCCTGGGGCGGTTCCAGCTCGCCGTCGCCCACGCCCAGCAGGACCTGTGCGCCACCGCCGCCATCGGTCGAAGCCACCACGTCGAGCACACCGTCCCCGTCCAGGTCGCCGATCGCCACCGACCGCGGCTGGTCCGGCACGTCGAACAGGCGCACCGCGTCGAAGGCCCCGTCGCCGCCGCCCATCAGCACCGTCACGTTGGCGCCCCCGGCACTCGTGACCGCCACGTCGAGCCGGCCGTCCCCGTCCACGTCGTCGAACGCCAGCGCGGTGGAGTTGTCGCCGCTGAGGAAGCTCTCGGACGTGCCGAACGACCCGTCGCCCGCTCCCAGCAGCACCGTCACCGAGTCGGGATTCGAGTCGGCCGCGACGATGTCGAGCGCGCCGTCGCCGTCCAGGTCCACGAGCGCGATCGCGCGCGGGAGCCTGCCGCAGGCGAAGTCGGTCGCCGCGGCGAAGGTCCCGTCGCCGACGCCGAGCAGGACCGACGCGCTGTCGTCGCTGAAGTTCGACGTCACCAGGTCGAGCACGCCGTCGCCATCCACGTCCCCCGCGGCGACCGACTGGGGCGAGTTCCCGACCGCGTGGTCCACGGCGGCTGTGAACGAGCCGTTGCCGACGCCCAGCAGCACCGACACGTCGTCGTCCTGGGAGTTGCTCGCGACCAGGTCGAGCGCGCCGTCCCCGTCCAGATCGGCGGCGACGAGCGAGGTCGGTTCGGCTCCGACCGCCAGCGCGACCGGCGCCGCGAAGGTCCCGTCCCCGACGCCGAACAGCAGGCTCAACTCGCCCGCGAAGAAGTTCGCGACGGCGAGGTCGAGCACGCCGTCCCCGTCCAGGTCGGCCGCCACCACGGCCTGCGCGCCGTTGCCCGCGGCGGCGCTCGTCGCGGCGCCGAACGTCCCGTCGCCGACGCCGAGCAAGATCGACACGTCGTCCGAACCGTTGTTCGCGGTCGCCAGGTCGAGCGCGCCGTCCCCGTCCAGGTCGGCCGCCACGACGCCGATCGGAGCGCCCCCGACGGCGAAGCTCTGGGCCGCTCCGAAGGTCCCGTCGCCCGCCGCGAGCAGCACCGAGACCGTGTCGCCCGTCAGGCTGGTGGTCACCAGGTCGTCGCGGCCGTCCCCGTCGAGGTCGGCGAAGGCCACGCCGAACGGGATGGATCCGACGGGGTACTGGGCGCCGGCGAAGAGTTGTCTGGGCGGGGCCGGAGAGCTCGACCCGCCGCCGGAGCAGGCCGGGAGGACGAGGAGGAGGGGGGCCAGGAGAGCGGCGGAGGACGAGAAGGAGGGACGGATCGACGGCATGGGAGCGTTGGTGCGAAGCGGGCCGGAAGTGGCCGCACCCTCCGAGCGCCGTCCGCGTGCCCCACCTGTCACCGAATCCGATTCTGTGGCATCGCCCCCTCGGTGGACCGCCCGGCTCAGAGCTGGTTCGACAGCACCAGCACGCTGTCGAGGGGTCCGTTCGTCGTGACCAGGTCGAGGTCCCCGTCGCCGTCCAGATCGGCGAGCCGCACTGCAGCTGGACCATTTCCGGCCACGAACGCCGTCGGACTGCCGAACGTCCCGTCCCCCGCGCCGGCGAGCACCGTCACGTCGTCCGACCCGAGGTTCCCGGTGACCACGTCGAGCGCTCCGTCGTCGTCCACGTCAGCGAGCGCGACGGCCGTGGGACCGTCGCCGGCCTCGAAGTTCGTCGCGCTGCCGAAGGTCCCGTCGCCCGCGCCGAGTAGCACCGCGACCTGGTCCAGCGCGAACATCGCGACCACCAGATCGAGGTTCCCGTCGCCGTCCAGGTCGCCGAGCACTCCCGACCGAGGCTGGTCGCCGACGCCGAAGTGCGTCGCCGCGCCGAAGGTCCCGTCGCCGACACCGATGAGCACCGACGCGTCGTCCGAGTCCTGGTTCGTCGTCACCACGTCGAGGTTTCCGTCTCCGTCCACATCGCCGAGCAGGACCGAGTTGGGTCTGTCACCGGTGGCGAAGACGAGCGCGATCGCGAGCGTCCCGTCGCCCACACCGAGCAGCACCGACACGTCGTTCGAGGTCGAGTTCGCAGCCACCGCGTCGAGGTTCCCGTCCCCGTCCACGTCACCGAGCGCCACCGCATCGGCCCCGTTACCCGCCGCGTACGCCGTCGCGCTGGCGAAGCTGCCGTCGCCCACGCCGAGGAGCACCGACACGTCGTCCGACACCAGGTTGGCCGTCACCAGGTCGAGAGCTCCGTCGCCGTCGAGGTCGCCGAGTTCGGCCGCGTTCGGTCCGTTGCCGGCGCCGAAGGCCGTCGCGCTGCCGAAGGTCCCGTCTCCCACGCCCAGCACGACCGACACGTCGTCGGAGGAGGAGTTGCACGTCACCAGGTCGAGTGCGCCGTCCCCGTCCAGATCGCCGACCGTCGCTTGGACCGGCTCGTCGCCGACCGCGTACGCACTTGCTCGGACGAGCGAACCGTCGCCCGCCCCGAGCAACACGACGACGTCCTCCGAGTCGCGGTTGGCGACCACGAGGTCGAGTTCGCCGTCACCGTCCACGTCGCCGAGGGCGACGCCCTCGGGCTCGGTCCCGGCTCCATACGTGATCGCACCGCCGAAGGTCCCGTCGCCCGCGCCCAGGAGCACGGACACGTCGTCCGAGAAGTAGTTGCCAGTCGCCAGATCGAGCGCGCCGTCGCCGTCCAGATCGCCGAGCGCCACGGCGCTGGGCCCATTGCCGGCCCCGAACGCCGTCGCGGCCCCGAACGATCCGTCCCCGACGCCCAAAAGGACCGACACGTCGTCCGAGTCGAAGTTCGCAGTCACCACGTCCAGCACGCCGTCGCCGTCGACGTCGCCGAGTTCCAGCGCACCGACACCGCTCCCGGCCGCAAAGGTGGTGGTTGCGCCCAGCGTTCCGTCGCCCGATCCCAACAACACCGACAGCGCGCTCGGATTCGCGACGACGACGTCGAGGTTCCCGTCCCCGTCCAGATCGGCGAGCGCCACCGCGCGGGGCGAGTTGCTCACCGCGAACGAGGTCGCCGCGGCGAACGCACCGTCTCCAACACCGAGCAACACCGACACGTCGTCCGAAACCAGGTTCGCCGTCACAGCGTCGAGGCGGCCGTCGCCGTCCAGGTCGCCGAGCACGACCCCGGAAGGAGCGTCGCCGACCGCGAAGGTCGTGGGCGTGCCGAAAGGCGGACCTCCAGCGCCGCGCAGGACGGTGATCCGGTCCAGGTTGGGATTCGCCACCACGAGGTCGAGGACGCCGTCCCCGTCCACGTCGCCCGATGCGAGCGCGGCAGGCAGTGCGCCGGCCCTGAGAGAGGTGGCTGTCGCGAAGGTTCCCGCTCCTTCCCCGAGCAGGATCGACACGTCCCCCGACATCTGGTTCGCCGTCACGAGGTCGAGGATCCCGTCGCCGTCCAGGTCCTCGAGCTCGACCGCGAGCGGGCGGAAGCCGACCCCGAGACGCAGGCCGGGGAACAGCGCCGTCGGTGCGGCGGTGGTGCCACTCCCGCCGTCGCTGTTGGAGCAGCCCGCGAGCGCGGAGGTGGCGAGCAGGAGAAAGCCGGGGGCGGCCGCGGGGTGGAGAGCCATGCGCGATGGAGGGTCCGTTCGATCGGTACGGTGTCAGGCACGCAGGTGCCACCGGCCGTCGATGTCGCTGTGATCCGCAGCAACATTGGCAGCAGGTGGCACCTGCGTGCCTGACACCGTACCGAAGCTTCGACACGCTGAAGGCCCTACACGCGCCACTCCGGATCCTAGACTCGACCCATGCTCCGCTCGCTCGCCCCGCGCGGCCTCGTCGCCGCCGCCGTTCTCGCCTGTCCGTTCGTCCTGGGTCTGCGGGTGGGGATCGATCCCGGCGCGGACCCAATCGCCGCCGCGGCCGAACCCGCCGCCGGGATCTGGCACCCGATCGGTGGGTGGGAGCCACGCTGGCTCCGCTTCACGGCGCGCGACGACGAGGACGAGGACGCGTTCGCAGACGTGCCCGAGGGCGTGCTTGCGCACACGGCGGCGCGCACGGCACAGGACCCGGAACTCGGTGCGCGCCTCGAGCGAGTGTCCGTCTCGTGGATGCCCGACGGCCTCGAACTGTGGCTGTGCGAGCAGGACCCGTTCACCATCACTTCGGCCGATCGGTGGATCCTGCTCGTGCGCGATCCGGTCAGCGGAGCTGTGTCGCGAACCCCCGGCCTCGGATCGGAGCAGTGGATCTGGGGCGAGGATCCGCGCGTGCGCTTCGTCGACCTCGACAGTGACGGCCGCAACGAGATCGCGCTCCGGCAGTTCCACCACAACGGGACCGCCGACGACGACGACCTCGTCGACTTCTTCACCGTCCTGCCCGATCTGAGCCTGCGCCTCGACCTGCGGCACCGCACCGACGGCAACGACTTCTACTCCGAGGGCCAGTGGGGGGCAGTGCGATCACAGCTGCTGCGTTCGCCGCGGGGCGAACTGCGCTCGGTCATGTGGCACGAGAATCGCAAGTTCAACGTGCAGCGAACACCGATGGGCCACGTGGACCTGGCGCGCGACGAGACGGGGCGCTTTCGAGTCGTGTCACGATTCGTCGAGCCCGCGATGGAGGGCGACGAACGCAATGCAGCGAGCTACCTCGACGGCTCGGTGCGGCACCCCGACCAGCAAGACTGGCCGGCCCCGCGGGTGAAGTGATCGGTGCGTTCTTGACTGATGATTCGACCAGCCTCGATCTCTACACCCCCGTCGATCGCCAGCAGGCCGCTAGAGCGGATGGCCGCGCCCGCTCGCCTCGCTCCCGATCGTGGCAGCCACTGAGCTCCACGAGGCCGGCCTGACGCCAAGATGCCCCACCAGTCCGAACTCGAGCTCGAACGAATCGTGAGGAGACTGCTACCAATCCTCTGGCCTGCTGGCTTCGAATTCGAGTTGAGTGAATTGGGAGTCAACTCGGGAGGGTCGTTCGCGGCGGGCTTCTTCTCGCGGCCACCCATTCGAATCGGACTGATCGTGCGCGGAGCACGGCTCGGGATGCCGAACTACGTCCTGGGATCCGGTGTCAGCATGAAAAGCCACTGCGACCTGGTCCGAGTGCTTCGGTGTGAGAACGAGCCTCTTCTGAAGTGGGACGAGGACAACTGGAGGCTTGTTGGCGAGGACGGTCAAGACGTAGTCGAGGCCCTGGCGTGGGACCTGTCGAACATCATCCTTCCAGCTATCGACGCAGGTGAAGGACCGTTTCGGGAGGCCGATCTGGTCAGGTGAGCCGTCGAAGTGCCACGTCGGCGATGGCTACGGGGGTGGGCCCAGCTTGCACGCCGGTGAAGTGATCGGTACGGCGTCAGGCACACATGTGCCACCTGCCGCGCCGAGTCGCTGCGAATCGCAGCGACGTCGGCGGCAGGTGGCACATGTGTGCCTGACGCCGTACCGATCACTTCACCGGCGTGAACGCGAACGACTTCTGCATCGCCGTGCGCTCGCCGCCGATGTTGTCGAGCACGGTCTGACTGATGTCGCCCGTCGGGTACTCGCCCGTGAAGCAGGCGTTGCAGAACTTCTCGATGTGCGGGTTGCCGCGGCGGGCGGCCTCGTTCATGCGCTCGCGATCCAGGTACACGAGGTGGTCGACCTCGAGCAGCTTCGCGACCTCGTCGTTCGAACGCCCGGCGGCCACGAACTCGGTCTTCGTCGCCATGTCCACGCCATAGGGGCACGGGGACACGAGCGGCGGGCTCGTGCTCGCCAGGTAGACCTTCCGCGCACCGGCCTCGCGCGCCATACGCACGATGCGAAGGCTCGTGTTGCCGCGCACGATGCTGTCGTCGACCAGCAGCACGTCCTTGCCCTCGAACTCGAGCTTGATCGTGTTGAGCTTGCGACGCACCGAGTTCTGGCGGCTGTCCTGGCTCGGCATGATGAACGTGCGCCCGATGTAGCGGTTCTTCACCAGGCCCTCGCGGTACGGCACGCCCATCGCCGTCGCCATCGCCATGGCCGAGTCGCGCGAGCTGTCCGGGATCGGAATGACGGAGTCCGGGATCGGCGCGCCGCTCTCCTTCCACTGCTCGGCGAGCGCCTCGCCGAAGCGGATGCGCGTCTTGTAGACCGACACGTCGTCGATCATCGAGTCGGGCCGCGCGAAGTAGACGTACTCGAAGATGCAGGGGCGGTGCGGTTTGTCACCGATGACGCGGCGGATCGGTTCACCGCCCTCGGGCACGAACATCGCTTCGCCGGCGCCCAGGTCGAAACGGTGCGTGTAGCCGTTGATGTCGAGCGCGACACTTTCGGACGCACAGGCCCAGTAGGTGCCGACGCTGCCGTCACGCGATCCGACGCAGATCGGCTTGATTCCGTACGGGTCGCGGAACGCCACCAGACCGACGTCGGGCAACGCCGCGATCACCGAGTAGGCGCCGCGCACTTCTTCGTAGACCGTCTTGACCGCGGCGAAGATGTCCTCGCCGGTGACCTTCGCGCCGGGCTTCATACGGGCCGACAACGCGCGCACGAACACGTACAGGATCACTTCGACGTCGCACGAGCTGTTCAGGCGCGTGCCCGAGCTCTCGAAGTGCTTGACCTTCAGCTCCTGGAAGTTCGTCAGGTTGCCGTTGTGCGCCATCGCGACGCCCACGGGGAAATTCGTGTGGAACGGCTGAGCGTCCTCGGCACCACCGCCACCGATCGTTGGGTAGCGCACGTGCCCGACCCCGAGATTTCCGCGCAAAGCCTCCATGTGGCGCTCGCTGAACACGTCGCGCACCAGACCGAAGTCCTTGCGCGTGTGGAACGTGTCCGTGAACGTCGTGATCCCCGCCGCGTCCTGACCGCGGTGTTGGATCGCGAGGAGCGCTTCGTAGATCTCGGCCGCGACGTCGGAGCCGGCCGGGCCTTGGATGCCGATGAATCCGCACATGGTTGGGTGGGTCCCGGCCGCGATGGGCGCTGCGGTGTGCGGGCGCTCGTGGGTCGTGCTCGCGGGGTCGGGAAGCGCGAGATCCTACGTCGCGCGAGGTCGCGGGAACACCCGGCCAGGAGGGATCGTCGAGGAGGTCCGCGCCGTCCGTCGGGGACCGCACCCACGGACCGCCGGATAGGATCGAGGCACCGCGCGCCCCATCCCGTGACCCGACCCCGATCTCCCATCCCGATGCAGCGGCTGCAGCGCGCCGACCAGCGCCTCGGCCTCGTCGCCTGTGCGCTGCTGCAACCGCTCCGACTGCTGCCGCGCGGGCGTGCTCGCGACGTCGAGCGCGTGCTGCTGGTCAAGTTCTGGGGCATCGGCAGCCTCCAACTCCTGACGCCCGCGGTCCAGAGCCTGCGGCGGCGCCACCCCAACGCGCGGCTCGAACTCTTGACCCTGCGGCAGAACGGCGAGTTCGTGCGCGGGCTGGGCGTGTTCGACGAGGTGCTCGAGCTCGACGTGGACAGCTCGGGTTGGCTGCGCCTGTTCGGACGCATCACGCGCGCCCTGTGGCGGCTGCGGCGGCGCGGCTACGGCGCGGTCTACGACTTCGAGTTCTTCACGCGCTTCTCGGCGATCGTCACGGCGGTCGTCGGTGCACCGCTGCGCGTGGGATTCGAGTCGCCGCGGATCTGGCGCGGGCGCTTCCACACGGCGACCGTGCCGTTCAACCGCTACTGGCACGTCGCGCGCAACTTCCGCTGCCTCGCCGGGGGTGAGAACGGGCGCGCCGTCGAGCCCGAAGACCTGACGCCGCTGACGGTCTCGGATACGACGCGCGAGCGCCTCGACGCCCTGCTCAGCGAAGAAGGTCTGGGCGGAGCGGGGCCCTTGATCGTGCTCAACCCGAACGCCGGCGCCCTGTCGCTCGAGCGCCGCTGGCCGACCGCGAACTTCGCCGACCTGGCGCGCCGACTCGCGCGCGAACTGCCGGGAGCGCGCGTGGCGCTGATCGGATCGCGCGGCGAGCGCGACTACACGGGCGAGATCTTGGCCCAGGCCGGCGAGGGGCTCGGCGCCGCGGCGAACCTGGCGGGGCGGCTCGACGTGGCCGAGCTGGGGGCGCTGCTCGAGCGCGCGGACCTGTTCGTGGGCAACGACTCGGGGCCGATGCACCTGGCGGCCGCGCTCGGGACGCCGACGGTCGGGCTGTTCGGGCCCGAAACGCCCGTGATGTACGAGCCCATCGGGACGCGGACGCGCGCGCTCTATCGCCCGCCGGCCTGCAGCCCCTGCATCAACGTCCACGACAACAAGCTGTCCGCCTGTTGGCGCGGGCGGCCGGAGTGTCTGTTGAACCTCGGTGTCGATCTGGTCGAGGCCGCGGCTTTGAACCTGATTCGCGACGACGGAGTGCGATCCGGGCGCGTCGAGGTCGAGGCGTGAGCGGTCCGATGCGCGTGCTCTTGCTCAATCCGCCGGGGAAGCGGACGTACATCCGCGACTATTTCTGCTCCAAAACGACGAAGTCGAACTACCTGTTCCACCCGGTCGATCTGGTGGTGCTGTCGGGCACGGTCGGTTCGGAGCACGAAGTGGCGGTGTTGGACGCGATGGCGGAGCGGCTCGATCCCGCGGCGGCGAGCGCGCGGATCGCCGAGTTCGCGCCCGACGTCATCGTCGCGCTCGTGGGGTCGGTGAGCTGGGACGAGGACCGTGTGTTCCTGGCGGGCGAAGCGCGGAAGGGTCGGCGTGTGGTCGGCATCGGCGACGTGCTGCACGAAGCCAGCGAAGCCCGCATGCGCGAGGAACCGTGGTTGGACGCGTGCTTGCACGTGTTCGCCAACGGGGACGTGCTGGCGTGGTTGCGGGGCGTCGAAGATGTCGAGGATGTGGAGGCGCCGAACGTCGCTGTCGTTGGAGACCTTTCGCGTGGCGGCGCGTCGGCGATGAGCGACGAGGCCGCGGTGGAGCGAGGCGTGGAACTCGGCGGCGCGCTCGCGAGCGGCGAGGTAGGTCCTGGCTCCGATCCTGCGGACCGAGCTCGCGGCGTGGACGGAATCGACGCACCGGGTGGCGCCGGCACCGCGCTCGGCGACGACGGACTGCCCGCCGCCTGGAGCGCGATCGAGGACATGACCGTGCGCGGGGCGGACGGCGAACCGGTGCGGTTGTTGCGCCTGGACCGCAAGAAGCGCAAGGGCGGCTTCCGCGTGCCGCGCCCGCGCCACGAGCTGTTCCCCGAGCACGGCTACCGCTTCTCGTTCGCGCGCGACGGTCGTTTCGCGACGGTGCTGAGCGACTACGGATGTCCGTATCCGTGCACCTTCTGCGTGATCGGAACGCTGGGCTTCCAGACGCGGCCGGTCGCGGACGTGCTAGAGGAACTCGATGCCCTGCGCGCTCGCGGCGTGCACGAAGTGTTCTTCATGGACCAAACGTTCGGCGTGGTGAAAGGGCGCGGGCTCGAGCTGTGCGCCGCGCTGGCCGAACGCGGTGACCTGAGCTGGACGGCGTTCACCAGGCCCGACACGGCGACCGACGATATGCTCGCCGCGATGCGGGCCGGCGGATGCCACACGGTGATCATGGGCGTGGAGACCGGCGAGTCGGAGCTGTTGGCCGCGTACGAGAAGGGCTACGACGTGCCCGAGGTCGAGGCGGCGTTCGCACGCGCGAAGAAGCATGGCCTGCGCACCGTCGGCACGTTCATCATCGGATTGCCGGAGGAGACGGAGGCGACGCTCGAGCGCACGTTGAACCTCGCGCTGCGCCTGCCGCTCGACTTCATGAGCTTGAACATGGCCGTGCCGCGTTTTGGAACGAGTTTCCGCGGCGCTGCGCTCGCGATGGGCCTGGCCGAGGAGAGCGACCTCGTCATGGACCAGGGCGGCGCCGAGGCGTTCCTGCCGACCAATACTTTGGATCGCGCGACGATGCTGAAGCTCAAGAAGAGCTTGGTGCGCAAGTTCTACCTGCGGCCCGGATACCTGTGGCGGCGGCTGAAGGACGTGAAGAGCCCGCGCGAGCTGGGACGTCAGGTGCGCGAAGGTTTGGCGCTCTTGCGATTGAACGTATGAGCGCCGCGAGCCCGACCCCGGAGGAACTCTTCTTCGAGCTCTTCGAGTCGCTTCCGCGCCAGGGGCCGGGGTCGCGCGCGTGCACGGAGCGCGCGCTGGCGGCGTGCCCCGACCTGCCGCGAGCGCCGTGCGTGCTCGACCTGGGCTGCGGCGGCGGGGCGCAGACGTTCGACCTCGCGGAGCTGACGGACGGTCCGATCGTCGCGCTCGACCGGCACGCGCCGTTGGTGGAGCAGCTGCGCGCACACGTCTTCGAGCGCGGCCTCGCCTCGCGTGTGCTTCCCGCGGTCGGCGACATGGCGCGCCTGCCGCTCGGCGACGCGAGCGTGGACCTGGTGTGGTCCGAGGGAGCGTTCTACAGCGTCGGCCTGCGCCCGGCGCTGGTGGAGGCCCGCCGCGTGCTGCGAGCGGGCGGATACCTCGCGTTCACCGACGCCGTGTGGCGCACGGACGACGCGCCGGACGAGGTGCGCGCGATGTTCGCCGACTACCCGTCGATGGGGGGCGTCGATGACCTGCTCGCAGCTGTCGCCGAGGAAGGCTTCCAAGTGCTCGAGCACTTCGTCCTCCCCGACGCGGCTTGGTGGGAGGACTTCTACGCGCCGATGGAGCGGCGGATCCGGCAACTGCGGGCCGCGAATGCCGGCGACTCCGACGCGCTCGCGATCCTGGACGAGCTGGCCGCCGAGCCCGAGCTGCACCGCCGCCACGGCTCGACCTACGGCTACGCGTTCGTGGTGGCGCGGCGGTGAGCCAGCCGTACGGTGTCGCACACCACTGCGGTGGTCGACCCGAAGGAAGTACCGGAGCAATCCTGGCCGAGTTGCTGCTCGCTCCGCTACACGCGCCCCATCGACGGGCGAAGCCGATCGGGCCCCAAGGCCTGCCTTGGGCGCGCCACGAAGCGCTGACCCACGACGGGCGGGGACGCGACAGGGGGCATCACCCAGCAGCCTGCCGATTGGAATTGCTCCGGTACTTCCTTCGGGTCGACCACCGCAGTGGTGTGCGACACCGTACGCCTAGATCACCCTGACTCCACCCACGCGACCTAACCACGCTGGCCGACAAGCGACTCCGGCCAACTTGCGCCAAGAGCGGTTAACCCTCTACTGCCAGCGATCCATCCCCAGAAGGGATTGGAAACATGACTAGCACTCAAGACCGACTCCCCCAGGCCATGCAAACCATCACACATCGAAACATCTCCCGACAAACTGCTACGGAGCCTAGACGCTATAGACTGCGCCGCCTCAACAACCTCACCACTGCCAACACGACCACTTATCACGATATCGCACAATTCCTCCTCACCCTCCGGTGCCCGACCATTCACTCCACGGTACCACCAAGGGTTGGACACCCTAAAGCAGAAGACAGGCACTCCATCTCCTCCAAAAGAGACCCCGCTGACCTTTGGAAGAAAATACTCTACACGCTGAAACACTCCATCATACTTAGAGGTCCACGCCCCGGCAATCAAGCGCTTGACGCCGAACGAACGGTGCCCCAGCCGCTTGCCAGTGCGCCCACCGCCCAGCAACTCAACCTCTTCAACACGCGCGTTACCACTAAGCTCCGCCTCAAGAGGCTCGAGACCCTCCAGGCATTGACCAACCTGGGCCCACCCTGGCATACGCCAGAGCAACTCCGGCCCCCTGTACTGAACAACCCAGCTGTGGTAACTCAACTCCCGCCAATCCACTTCATTACCTCTCACTGAACCCTCCTCCTTTGTGGTGCTCACGAAACACCTGCCGCCTCGCGTTGCGGCGGCTGGCACCCGCCTCGGTTTCGCTTGAGAAGTCCACATCGCTCGAGCGTGACCAGGATCGCCTCGCGTTCGGCGAGGCGTCGAGCACGCCCAGGCTTCGACCCTAGCGCAGCCCGCGCCAGCGCGCCACGCACCTTCTTCCACAGGCTCGACCGGCGCGTCAGGGCATCGACGTGGAGCGGCATCTCGAAGACCTGCTCTAGCTGTGGCGTCCAGGGAGGTTGTTCACTCGGGACTCTCCTGGATCATGGGTGTGTACCACCACATCCAGACCAAGGAGAGACCGAGTGAAGCTGCATCGTAACGCGAAGACGACCCCCGCCCAGAGACTGCACATGGTGCAGCGTCACCTGCTGGAGGGCTGGGACGTGGCCTCGCTGGCTGACGCCGGAGGCGTCAGCCAGCGAACGGTCTGGAAGTGGATCGCTCGCTTCCGCGCGGAGGGCATCTTGGGCCTGGAGGATCGCTCCAGCTGCCCTCATCGCATCGCGAATCGCACCGACGACCGGACGGTCGAGCGCGTCCGCAAGCTCCGCCACGCGCGTCTGGCGGCGTGGCAGATCGCCGAACTGCTGGACCTGGCCCGGTCCACCGTTTCGGCCATCCTCGTGCGACTGGGGCTCTCGCGGCTGCGTCTGCTCGAGCCCAAGGAGCCGGTGCGTCGCTAGGGGGTACGGCGTCGCACACCACCGCGGGGGTACGGCGTCGCACACCACCGCGGTGGTCGACCCGAAGGAAGTACCGGAGCAATCCTGGCCGAGTTGCTGCTCGCTCCGCTGCACGCGCCCCATCGACGGGCGAAGCCGATCGGGCCCCTACGCCTGCCTCGGACGCGCCACGAGGCGCTGACCCACCACGGGCGCGCACGCGACAGGAGGCATCACCCAGCAGCCTGCCGATTGGGATTGCTCCGGTACTTCCTTCGGGTCGACCACCGCAGTGGTGTGCGACACCGTACGGAAGGTTTTTCCGACCTGCGGGCACGGTGATCGTGGCGCAGGGCGCTGGACGAGGCCGAGAGGCGTGATCCGGCGCGGGCACGGCCAGCGGGATACCTATTGATGGAGCCGAACGGTGGGGCACGCTCGCCCCGCCGCACCTACTGCGTGTTGAAACCGAACCGTCTGCGTCTCGCCACCTTCGTTGCCGCCTCGTTCACGGCCGCGCTCGCGACCGTCGCGCCGCTCTCGGCCGCACCGGCGCTCGCCCCGGCGGCCCAGCAGCTCGGCCGCACCACCGCCAGCGTCGCCTTCGAGGCCTCGCACAGCGCGACCGCGGACGAAGCCACCGCGCTCCATCCGGTCACCGTCGTCCTGAGCCTGCGCGGCGGTGGACGTCTCGCGCGACCGCTGACGGTCGAGGTGGCGACCGGCTCGACGGCGCAGGCCCCCGCCACCGCGACCGCCGGCACCGACTTCGCGGGCGTTCGCCAACGCCTCGTCTTCCCGCGCGGCTCCAAGGATGGCGCGACGCGCACGGTGTTCGTGCCGATCCAGGACGACACGCTCGTGGAAGGTGACGAGACGTTCGCGCTCCGGCTCGCGAACGCGGTCGGTGGCGCGCTCGGCCGCCGCACCGCGCACGTGGTCACGCTCACCGACGACGAGCACGCCGAGTTCGACTTCGCCACGTCGACGAGCGCGACGGCGGACGAGTCCACCACTTCGCACGCGATCGCGGTGCTCCTCGACGGCACGCCCGGCGCGACGCTCGCGAACGACCTCTACGTCGACGTCGAGCGCGTCCGCGGAACCGCGACGCCCGGAGCAGACTTCACCCTGACGACGACGACGCTGCTCTTCCCGGCCGGCTCGCCGATCGGGGCGACCGTCGACGCGACGCTCGACGTCCTCGACGACGGCGACAGCGAGGGCGACGAGACGGTCGGCCTCACGCTGCGCGATCCGAGCGCGCCCGCCGTGCTCGGCACCGCCCGCGCCCACATCCTCACGATCACCGACGACGACTTCGGCCCGGCGCCGACCGTGCTCGGCTCGGCGCGCTTCCTCGACGTGGACTCGAGCGGCACGGCGAACGCCGGCGATCGCGTGGTCGTGCCCTTCACCGACCCGGTCATCGTCGGCAGCTCGGCCACGGACGCGCTCGCCCTCCTCGTCGCCGACGACACGTTCGGCAACGGTGCGACGCTCTCCGCCGGTCCCGCCGCGAACGAGGTCACGATCACGCTCGGCGTCGGCGCCGTGCTCAAGGCGCGCCACGAGTTCGCGGTGCAGTCCCTCGGAGCGAACGCCGCCACCGGCATCGACGTAGCGCCGAACATGGCGAGCGGAGCGATCGCAGCGGCCGGCGGGTCCGACGCCGCCGCCTCGTCCGCGCTCGATCTCGTCGCCGGCTGGGTGAACACGGGCCAAGCGCTCGGATCCTTCGACGCGCGCGCCATCACGGTCGGCGACGTGGACGGCGACGGCGACCTGGACGCAGTCATCGGCAACCTCGACGCCCCGAACACGGTCTGGACGAACGACGGGCACGGCGTGCTGACCGACTCGGGCCAACTGCTGGGCTTCAGCGCGACCCGCGACGTCGAACTCGGTGACGTGGACCTGGACGGCGATCTCGACCTGGTGGTCGGCAACGACGCGCAACCGGACGAGGTCTGGCTCAACGACGGCGCCGGCTTCTTCACCGATTCCGGTCAGGCGCTCGGCGCGTCCAACACGACCGGCATCGCCCTGTGCGACTTCGACGCGGACGGCGACCTCGACCTGGTCGTGGCCAATTCGCTCCAGGCCAACACGATCTGGTTCAACAGCGGCGGAACGTTCACGTTCAGCGGCCAGGCCTTCGGCGCCAACACGACCAACGCGGTCGCGCTCGCCGACGTGGACCGCGACGGCGACACCGACGTGATCTTCGGCAACTTCATCGAGGACACGACCCTGTACCTCAACGACGGCGCGGGCTTCTTCACCGACAGCACCCAGGGCCTGCACGGCCGCTCGCTCGCGATCCTCGCCGGCGACATCGACGCGGACGGCGACGTGGACATCCTGCGCGCGCGCGACGGGGCCAACACGGTCTGGGTCAACGACGGCACCGGCCTGTTCGACTTCCCCGGCCAGATCCTCGGCACCGACATGAGCAACGGCGCCGTGCTCGCGGACCTCGACGGCGACGGCGACCTCGACCTGGCGTCGGCCGACGACTGGGGCTCCGACCACGTGTACTGGAACGACGGCGCGGGGACGTTCACCGACAGCGGACTCGACTTCGGCTACGACGACTCGAGCGCGATGGCGGCGGGCGACATGGACGGCGACGGCGACGAGGACCTCGTGGTCGCGAGCCGGACCGGCGGCTGTCGCGTGCACCACGCTTCGCTCGCGGGCGTGTGGGGCAGCGCGACGCTCGTGGACGGTGGGCAAGCGCTGGCCAACGGTCTCGAACGCGGCCTCGACACGGGCGATCTCGACGGCGACGGCGACGTGGACCTGGTGCTCGCGATGGACGGCGCGAACGAGGTCTGGACGAACGCTGCGGGCGCCTTCGCGAACACGGGTCAAGCGCTCGGATCGGCGACGACGACGAGCGTGCGCCTCGGCGATCTCGACGGCGACGGTGATCTGGATCTGGTCGCGGGCAACGACCTCGCCGGTGATCGCGTGTGGTTCAACGACGGCAGCGGCGTGTTCGCGGACTCGGGCCAGAGTCTCGGCACCGCTGCCACGAGCGCCATCGCTCTGGGCGATCTCGATCGCGACGGCGACCTCGACCTGGTCGTCGCCGCGGCGGGCGGCCAGCCGGACGCGATCTGGTGGAACGACGGGAACGGCCTGTTCACCGACTCGGGGCAAATGTGGGGCGCCGTCGACTCGCGCGGCGTCGAACTCGGCGACGTCGATCGCGACGGCGACCTGGACATCGCGATCGCGGTGCACGGCGGCGGTGACTTGGTGTGGCTCAACGACGGCAGTGGCCTGTTCACCGACTCGGGTCAGTCGCTCGGTCTGGCCGACACGGCGCGTCTGACGCTCGGCGACGTGGACCGCGACGGCGATCTCGATCTGATCGAGCTGTTCGACGTGTCGGCGACCTCCGACGCGCGCCTGTGGCTGAACGACGGCAGCGGCCAGTTCACCGATTCGGGCCAGTCGATCGGCGCGGGCGGTGCGACGAGCTTCGTCCTCGCCGACGTGAACGGTGACCGCGTGCTCGATCTGATCGTGGCCGACGCGAGCGGCGAGAACCTGTGGCTCGGCGACGGTTCAGGAGGATTCGGTGCGGCGACGTCGATCGATTCGCCCGCTGTGACGGTGGTCGGACTGGCTCTGGCCGACTTCGATCGAGACGGCGACCTCGACCTCGTGTCGGCTCGCGACGGTTCGCCCGACCGGGTGCTCGTGAATCGCTGAGATCGAGTATGGAGCCAGTATGTGGCGAAGTCCTTGGACCGTCTTCAGGATCGAACGTCGTCGGGGGGTGGGTCGTGAGCCATGTCGAGCGACTCGTGGATCATCCGCAAGCGGTAGGTGGCGTTCGACATGAAGTGCCCGATCGCCAGAGCGAACAGGCCGATGACTGCCGCGAGCAGGTCGGCGGACATGCCGCGCGAGCCCTGGCCGCCGAACGTCACGATCCAAGCGAAACTGCTGAGGACGACACGCAGGAGCGGCAGGAACCCCACCAGGACGAAGACGCTGAGCCCCGCCAGCAGGTACCCGATCCCGATGTGCCGCGCATGCGCCGGGCGCGGCGGCCACAGGCGTTCGCGCCAGGCTTTGAACCTCCGGTCGGTCTTCTCGAACAGGTAGTGGGGCGGTCGATCGGGAGGCGCTTGCGGCAGGTCGGGCGGGTCGGTGGGTTCGGTGGTCACGGCAGGATGTCCACGGGTTCAGAGTCTCGGAGAGCAGGGCGAGCTGTGTCGCACACCATACCGATCCGGTCGTTCGGTGCGGCGTTCGAACGCCACGACCGGTGGGGCGAAACAGTCGCCGCACCCAAGTCGCTCGCTCCGATTCGTGCCGCCCTGCGGTGACAACGCTCTTGTGCGACGCCCAGAGCTCGCGAGGGCCGCGTCTACCCCTTCGCGCCCTTTCGAGCCTTACTGTCCGTGATGGGGATCTCGGTCTCCCACTCGATTCCGGCGCGGCGCGCAGCGCGAAGGTGGGCGGCGGCGTCCTTCGTCTCAGGGGCGTAGCTGTCGAGCGCTTCGACCGCGCGAACGACGAGGTCCTTCTCCGTCGCAAGTGAAGCCGCGAGCACCTTCGCCTCGATCCCGTAGGCGTCGGGCGCGAGGACGAACACGTCCGCCTTGGCGTCGAACCCGTCGAACGCGCGCAGGCCTTCGTCGCCCTCCACGATCACGTAGTGCGCGCGACCAAGCGCGTGCTCGTCGAAACACAGCGCAGCGAGCCGTCCACGCAGGGCGGCGTCGGCATCCTGACGCTCGCGCTGACTCGCATCCTCGTCGAGACGCAGCACACCGACGACCAGTGCGAGCGAGTCGCAGGCCGCCACGTTCAGCGCGAGCCGCAGGTCGGGCAACGTCGGCAACGCGGGCTCTTTCGCCGCCTTCGACGGCTCGTAGTTCTTCGAGACGCGCACGAGCTCGCTCGCCATCTCCGCTGCGTCCGCGTACGCGAAACCCGGCCCGCGACCCGCCCGTGAGAGCTTCGTCCGACCGTCCGGCGCGAGCAGCGCGAAGACCGTGTTCTGGAGCGTTCCGTCGCGCCCGCTGAAGAGGTCGACCAGGAATTCAGCCTCTTCTTCGCTCTCGTACGACGCGGGACGGACGCAGACGAAGGCACGCGACGCGCGGACGACTTCCGTGTGAGAGAGGAAACTCCCCTCTACTTCGCGGTAGCCCGGTCACCACATGCCGGGCGCGCCGCTGCACGACGGCGACGCCGAATGGACGAGGATCGGACGATTGGTGCGCGCGGCCTCGTCCAAAGCCTCGTCGAGCTGGGTGAACCAGACGATGCGCTCGGGGAAGGCGCGTTCGTCGGATTCGGCCGCTGCTGCTCGGTCGTCCTGCGCGGGGACAGGAGCGTCATGGGCGACGCCTGCGTGAAGTGCGAACGCCAAGGCGATTTCGATGATCATGTGAGAAGGCCTCTTTCTGGTAAGGACGTGCGACGCGGTGGCAATGGTGCCCACGTCGGTCATCGTCAGTGTCGCTCCAGCTACGCGAGGCCGTCGGCCCGAGTAGGATCGGGCGCTGCCAGTGGACGGTGCGCCGTTGCGAAAGGCATCGCGCTCGAGTCCGCGCCGCACGCCCGTGCCCGTCAACGCGGCACGAGCTCGACCCAGCGCCAACCACTGGCGTCGCGCACCCGCGCCCGGACGAGCTCGACGCCAACGAACTCGAAGGGGCCGATCTCGTCGAACGGTCCGGCCTCGGCGGTAGGGGACGACTCCGTCCCGGCGAACACGTACCACCCGTCCGCGCGCCGCCCGGAGTATGCCCAGCGCTCGCCGCGCGCGTCGAATCGAACCTCGTCGACCGCGTGCAGCGGCTCGCCGAGAACCCCGTCGATCGCGTTTGCATACCTCAGCGGACTGCCCTTCAGCGGCAGACGCACGGCCAGGCGCCCATTTGGCCCGAAACTCGGGAAGGCCTTCACCGCCTCCGGATGACGTCGCTCGGTGACGACGAGCCGGTCGCCAATCCGCTCCATCAGGTGCAGCGCGTACTCGTCCTCGAGGACCCAGGCCGCGATGCGTGCGCCGTCGGGTGTTGCAACGGCCCAATCGGCCCAGGCCGCCGCGCGGTGCTCGCTCACCGCCACGACGTGGAACCCGTCGCCGCGCCCCTCGGCCAGTGCGATGCGCCAAGTCGTGTCCGCGTCGCCGTCCGCCGGCACGTACTCGAACGCGAGCCACGCCCCCTCACCGGTCCAGGTCGGAGTCACGACGTTGAATTCGCGTGCAAAGCCGTTGTCAGGCACTTCGCGCACCGCGTATCCGCCGCGACCGACGCCGTACCCCAACAGATCGATGCGCTCGCCGTCACGCGCAACGAGCACGAACGGCCACGTCGCCGTCCTCGCGCTCTCACTCGCGGCCGGTCGCGGTCCTTCGAACACCGCGGGCGCACGCCGCTCTGCGCCGCGCGAACCGTCGGCTCCTTGGCACCCGAACCCGAACAGGAGAGCGAGCGCGACGGCGGCGCGTGCAGTTCCGAGTCGTCCGAGCATGTCACGCAGTCTACGGAGCCGGACGGTGACGGCTCCGAGCCGGCGTGCGCGATCACTCCCGGTCGAGTTCGGCGACTCGCCGCACCAGGAAGCGCCGCTCGACCGGATCGTCGGCCAACTCGATGGCGCGCGAGTAGGCAGCGCGTGCATCGGCCGGCCGCCCCAGCCTGCGCAACAGATCGGCCCGCGTCGCGTGCAGGTACAGGTAGCGATCGAGCTCGCCCGCCGCCTCCAAGGCGTCCACGCGCGCGAGCCCGGCCGCGGGGCCGTCGATCTCGGCCACGGCCACCGCGTGATTGAGCGCGACCACGGGCGTCGGCTCGACGCGCTCGAGCACTTCGTAGAGCGCCACGATCTGGGCCCAGTCCGTGTCGGACGCACGCTCCGCGTCGGCGTGCACCGCGGCGATCGCAGCCTGCAGCGCGTACGGCCCGGGGGCGCCGCTCGACAGCACGAGCGCGCGCTCGACCTCCCGACGTCCCGCGTCGATCAGGTCCCGGTCCCACAAGCTGCGATCCTGATCGGGCAGGAGCACCAACTCACCGCTCGTGTCCGTCCGTGCCATGCTCCGCGCATCGGTGAGCAACAGGAGCGCCAGAAGGCCGGCGACTTCGCCGTCGTCCGGCAGCATCTCGACGAGCAACCGCGCGAGCCGCAACGCGTCGCGCACGAGGCCTTGACGCTCGACGCCGTCGCCCGCACCGGCCCCATTGCCGGCATTGAAGATCAGATAGACGACGCGCAACACCGCAGCGAGCCGCTCCGGCACGACGTCCTCGGGCGGCACGGCGAACGGGATCCCCGCCGCTCGGATTTTGGTCTTCGCGCGCACCAGGCGCTGGGCCATGGTGGCGTCACCGACCAGGAACGCGCGCGCGATCTCGTGCGCGCGCAAGCCGCCAAGGGTGTTGAGCGTGAGTGCGATCCGCGCATCGATCTCGAGCGCCGGGTGGCAGCACGTGAACACCAGCCGCAGGCGATCGTCGTCGGTCGGCAGGCTGTCCTTCGCCAGCAGGAATTCGTGGTCCACCTCGTCCTCCGCTCGCGTCTCAATCGCGTGTGCGCGTTCGTGGCCGTCCACGACCGCCCGCGCCCTTCGCGCCCCGTCGACGAGGCGGCGTCGCGCGACACCGAGCACCCAGGCCGCTGGCACGTCGGGCACGTCGGGCACGCCGTTCGCCGTCCACTGCTCGGTCGCCGCCGCGAACGCCTCCGACAGCGCGTCCTCGGCCGCGATCAGGTCGCCGCCGGTGCGCCGGGCGAGCGCCGCGAGCAACGCGCCGTACTCCGCGCGGAACACGGTCTCGACGCTCGCTCGCGCGCGCTCTCCGGCCGACGGACTCACTCGGCACCCATCTCCCAGACCGGGCGCACCTCGACCGAACCGTGCTTCGCCGAGGGCACCTTCGCCGCCCAGGCGAGCGCCGCGTCGAGGTTCGGGACCTCGATGATGTAGTAGCCGCCGAGCTGCTCCTTCGTCTCGGCGAACGGGCCGTCGGTGGTGACCGTGTCGCCGTTCTTCACGCGCACGGTCGTGGCCGTCGCGGTCGGTTGCAGGCGCGCGCCGTCGACGAACGCACCGGCCGTGGCGAGCCCTTCGTGGAAGGCGCCGTACTCGGCCATCAGGGCCGCGTCTTCGGCCGGGGTCGACTTGGCTTCTTGGGTCTCGTCGCCGTGGATCAGGAGCATGTAGCGCATGGGGGTGCCGGGCCGGTGGGCCGGGCGTCGTGGGTCGGAACTCGATGTGGGGCGCCGCTCGGCACCCTCCGACGCGCCGTCGAACGGGCAGGCCGGACTCGACAGGGAATTGGAAGAAACGGAGTACGGAGTACGGTGTCGCACACCACAGGGGTGGTCGACCCGGGGAGTACGGTGTCGCACACCACAGGGGTGGTCGACCCGAAAGAAGGAGTACGGTGTCGCACACCACAGGGGTGGTCGACCCGAAAGAAGTACCGGAGCAACTCCGGCGGCCACGGCCGCCCGCCTGCCCCGCACCGTACCCACGTATCGATTGAGCGCCTCGCCGAAGACCTCTCCGTCAGAGCCCTGTACCGGGGGCTCCCGGTCAGGTCGGGATTGAGTACGGTGTCGCACACCACAGGGGTGGTCGACCCGAAAGAAGTACCGGAGCAACTCCGACGGCCACGGCCGCCCGCCTGCCCCGCACCGTACCCACGCATCGATCGAGCGCCTCGCCGAAGACCTCTCCGTCAGAGCCCTGTACCGGGGGCTCCCGGTCAGGTCGGGATCGGCCGCTGACGCGCCCCCTTGCGTGCCACCGACCAGGATTGCTCCGGTACTTTCTTCGGGTCGACCACCCCAGTGGTGTGCGACACCGTACGGGGGCGGCGGCGATCAGCCTCTCAGCCCAGGTGCCGCGCGCGCAGTTCCGCGAGCAGCCCCTCGCGATCGGCGCGCATGCGTGCGATCAGGCCGGCGGGGGGGCCCTTCTCGCCGGTGCCGCGGTGGTCGACGCCCCACAGCACCATCTCGATCAGCAGCGGCGCGAGTCCGAGTCCGGCCTCCGTGGGGCGGTAGAGGGCCCTGCGGCCGTCGTCGGGGTCGGGCTCGCGGACGACCAGGCCGGCCTCCTCCAGCCGCCGCAGTCGGTCCGTCAACACGTTCGTGGCGATGCGCTCGCGCGAGGAGAGCAGCTCGGTGAACCGCAGCTTGCCGCCGAAGAGCAGGTCGCGCAGGACGAGCAGGGTCCACCGGTCGCCCACGACGTCGAGGGCGTAGGCGATCGGGCAGTCGGAGCGGCAGTCGCGGGCGGCGGACATGGGATCAGTCTAGCGGAGGCCCGCGAATTCACTTGCACTTCGCAACCGACAAGATAGCTTGCAACTCGCAATCGAACCGGGCGAGCCCTCCCTCCTCACGTCCAGCCCGACCTCCACCAATCGGATCCGGCCCGACCGTCGGTCCACACACGCACCATGACCAAACTCGTCCTCCACACGCTCCCGCCCTCCCCGTTCAACACGAAGGTCCGCCTGGCCCTGAGCTTCAAGGGCCTCGACTACGACACGGTCGAGGTCCACGGCTTCGACGGCCGCGAGGCGATCGTCGAGGCCACCGGCCAACCGCTCACGCCGGTGATCGTCGACGGCGACCGCAAGGTCTTCGACTCGTTCGCGATCCTGCGCTACCTCGACGCCAACTTCGACGGCCCGCGCCTCTAC
Source organism: Rohdeia mirabilis (assembly GCA_007750655.1). GTDB lineage: Bacteria > Planctomycetota > UBA1135 > UBA1135 > Rohdeia > Rohdeia mirabilis. The sequence continues at coordinate 93,427 of CP036290.1, read as the reverse complement.
TCGAACACGCGCGAAGGCATGCGCGAGATCGAGCGTTGGGAAGACCTGTCGCGCAACGGCTACGGGCCCGCGCTCGGTCTGATGCTGAACATGGTGATCTCGGGCGAACAGAACGCGGACACGATCACGCTCGTCAACAAGCTCTTCGATCAGCTGACCGTGCGCGTCGAGCAGGCCCTCGAGAAGAACGCCTTCCTGACCGGCGACGCGATCACGGCCGCCGACCTGGCGATCGCCCCGTTCATCCACTTCGCGAGCAGCGATCCGGAGTCGAGCCCCGAGAAGTCGCTCGGTCGCGCCGTCTCGACGGTCCTGCACCTCGGTGCGCGCCACGCTCGCACTCGCGCCTGGGTCGAGCGCGTGATGGCGTACGACCGGACCGCGTCGGCCGTCTGAAAACGGAGGAACGCGCCACCCGCTGGCGGGCAGGAGGCCGCGAATCGAGAGGTTCGCGGCCTCGCGCGTGAACGGGCCCGCCGTAGGATTCGGCGATGCGTGCCCCCCTCATCGCCGGTCTGTTCTCACTCGTTCTCTGCGTTCTTTGCGCCTGCAACTCGACCGGCGCGAATGGAGCGCCCGTCGACCCGAACGCACCCGCTGCCCTCGGGTCGCTGCGGCACGCGCGCGTCGCCGCCCCGGATCTCGCGAAGGGCGAGCGACTCGTCTACTTCGGATCGTCGCTGTCCGACGAGCACGTCGCGCGACTCGAACGGGACGCGCCGAACCTCGAACTGGTGCTCGGCCTGTCGCGCGAGGAAGCGCTCGCCCGCGCGAACGAAGCCCACGGTGTCGACTCGTTCTACGCGACGCCCGAGTTCGTGGCCGCGGCGCCGAACCTCGCTTGGGTGCAGATCAAGAGCGCCGGCGTGGACCGCTACATCGACACCGAACACCTCGGCCACAACGAGGCGCTCGTGCTCACCAACCTGCGCGCGGTCAGTGGACCGATCATCGCCGATCACGTCTTCGCGCTGCTGCTCGCAATGACGCGCGACCTGCCGGTGCACCTCGCGAACCGCGCGACTGGCACCTGGGACCGCGCGGGATCGGGCGTATTCGAGCCGGTGGGGCTCGCGGGCCGCACGCTGCTCGTCGTCGGTCTCGGCGGGATCGGCAGCGAGGTCGCCAAGCGCGCGAAGGGCTTCGGGATGACGGTGCTCGCGACGCGCCGATCCGAGGCCGAGCGCCCCGACTACGTCGACGTGCAGGGTACAGCCGATCGACTCGATGACTTCCTGCCGCGCGCCGACGTCGTGGTGCTGTGCGTGCCGCTGACCGACGAGACCACGGGCCTTATGAACGCGGAGCGCTTCGCCCTGATGCCCGACGGCGCGTACCTCGTGAACATCGCACGCGGCAAGGTGGTGGATACGGCCGCGTTGATGGCAGCGCTCGACGGTGGTCGCCTGGCCAGCGCTGGATTGGACGTCACCGATCCGGAGCCGCTGCCCGCGGACCACCCGCTGTGGTCGTACCCGAACGTGATCGTCACGCCGCACACGGCCGGCCGCGGTGAGTTGACGCTGACGCGCCTCGAGATCATGTACTCGGAGAACCTGCGCCGCTTCGCTGCGGGCGAGCCGCTCTACAACGTGATCGATCGGGACGCGGGGTACTGAGTTCGACGGTGACGAGTGCCACCCGAGGCACTACTGGAGCCGCGTCTGCCAGTCGGGAAAGAGGTCGTTGAGGTCGCGGACCAGACCTTCCTGCAGGTTCGACTCGGGCGCGTGGAGACTCTCGAGGGAGATCTCCTCCAGGCGGCACGCGATCAGCTGCACGCCTGCGTGGGCCTCGATCTGGGGCGCGAGCGGTTGGCTCGTGATGATGTCGAGCAGGTCGCAGCTCGCAAACACCACCGTCGCGTCTGATCGGATCCCCGACACCTTCAAGTTCATGCGCTCGATCGAGCTGTTCTCGAAGCGCGCGAGCAGAGCGTCGTTGCGCTGATCGAACAGCTTGCCGCTCGCGGGCGAGCGTCCATAGCCCCCGGCGATGATCGAGTCGCGCACCAGGAGTGCCACGCCGTCGTCGAGCGAGAAACAGCAGCTCGATCCGGCGCCAGAGTCGAATCCGATCACGCGCACGCGCTCGAGGACCACCGTCGCCGCGCCCTGGCGATGGTCGAACAGATAGTGACCGTTGGTGAAGACTGTGCAGTCGCGCAGCTCGAGTCGTTGGAGATCCCCGCGACTCCCGAGGTCGTCCGACAGCACCAGCAGCGTCGCATCCATCCCTGCACCCGCGATGGACAGATCGGCGGGGGCCTGACCACGCTGGTCTGCCGGCAACTTGAACCGGAAGCAGCCCGCGGGGAAGTTCAGCGTGCTCCCGTCCGGCACGTCCGCGCCAGGTTCGTGGCCCGAGGCATCCATGGGCGCCTCGGGGTGCTCGCGGACGAACAGCTCTTCGAACGCTGCGGCGTCGCCGACGAGCTCCGGGAGCGGCGCACCGTCGCCCTCGAGCAGCGTCGCCAGCAACGCGAACGCTCCGCCGCGACCGGCGTCGGCCGCCAGCGCCTCGGCCTTCGTGCGTGAGTGGGCGAGCTGGTGGCCGAGGCCCCAGGGCAGGGTGAGCACGTTGTCCTCGAACTGCGCCATCCCGATCGCCAGCTGATCGTCGGGCATGGCGTCACCGCGCCGGTCCGCCCAGCCGTCGCGCAGGCCGTCGCGCGCATGGGCGAGCAGTGCATCGCTGAACAAGCCCGCTTCCTCGACGACGACTTCGACGCGGTCGGATCCGTCGCGCGCGGCTCCTGATGTTCCAGTTGCGGACGACCGCTCGGTCCCCTCGGCGTCATCGTCGGCAGCAGCCAGATTCACGTCGCCCAGCGCGCCGCCACCTTCTACCTCGACGTCGGTATCCAGGCCGACGCCGCGCTCGACCACGGGGTCGGACGAGAACAGCGTGTAGCCGAGGGCGAGGCCAACGAACAGGGCGAGCAAGATCGGAAGAGCAAGCTTCATGGTGCGTGTGCGAGGTGGCAGGTGATCGGCGCAGTCTCATGCCGCCACGGGTGGCGCGACGGCGACATCAGCTCGATGGATGGTGGTCCGGTCTCGGCGAGCGCGAACGACGGACTTCGACGAGCCCGACATGCCGAATCTTCCCGACCTGGATCGACTAGTTCGGTCCGCCGCCACCCGCCACCGGATAGGCCGGTTCCGTCGTGATGCGCGCGTCGTCCACGGCTCCGCCCACGGTGAAGTGGTACAGGCTCTGGAACGCGCGGCCGCTCGCTCCGGGCGCTCTCGACATCCCGAGCGCCCCGTGCACGCCGTCGTCGAAGTAGCAGCCGATGCCGGTCGCGCGCAGGCCCAACGCCTCGGCCTCGAGGTACAGCGTCTGACCGATCGCGCCCGTCTCCCAGAACAGGCGCGGGTACATCCACGGGCCGTCCTCTTCGAGACTCGCGTCGAAACGCGCCAGCATCGCCACGGCGAAACAGCCCTCGCCCGCGATCGCCTGGTCGCACGACAGGTGCGCCGCCAGTCCGCGCGCGTCGCCGGTGCGCAGATGGTAGAGCGGCAGATCGTCGGGACATTCCGGTGCGCGCTCCCACGTGAAGTTCGGGTCGAGCGCCGCGCGCAACTCGTCCAGCGCGCCAGGGTCGCGCAGCAACAGGTACAGCCCCGGATCCACGTCGGCGACGCGGTGCACGAACAGCGCGAGGTGCACGCGCGGCCGCCACGGCAGCGCGCACCACGGCGCTTCGTCGCGACCGGGCAACGTGCGCCGCAGCGTCTGGTAGAAGCCGTCGCGCGCCAGGCCCGAACGCGCGTCCATCGCCACCGCGCTGCGCCGTCCGCGCGCGATGCGGCGGAACGAGATCGGCTCGTCGCCCACTTCGAGCGGCGCGAACGGCGGCTCGAAACCGCCGCGCGCGAGCACGTCCGCCGGTTTCGAGCAGGCGGCCGCCACCGCGTCGATCGCTGGCCAGTCCTCGTGATCGGGCGACAGCGTGTTCGGGATGCCGCGGCGCTCGAGCGACGCGATCTCGGCGATCGCGGCGGCGTCGAGGCGCGTCACCGAAACCTCGCTCCCGACGGGATGCAGCGCGACGAGCAGGTCCGGCTCCTCCGCCTCGGGATGCGCCGTGTCGCCGGTTCCGAGCAGCGCGCCCAACTCGTCCGACCCGAGCCCGTCGAGCAACGTCGCCCGCCACCCGCGCGCCGCCGCGGCCAACGTCACGCAGGCCAGCGCGTGCCCGGCGTCGTGCTGGCAATAACGGTAGGCGCGCTCGCCGTACTTCCACGACTCGCGCCAGTGGATCGACGTCAACCCGACCAGCACGGTGTCCGCAGGCAGCCCGGCCACCAGCCGCGTCCAAAGGTCCTGCGGGATCCGCGCGCGCACCTCGAGGCCGTGCTCTTTTGGCGCGTAATGCGCGAGCAGCGGTTCGTCGCTCGAGCCGGGAATCGCGGGCGCGAGCAGATAGCCCTCGGTCGGGTGCAGATTGCCGCTCGACGGATTGACGCGCAGGGACCAATGGGCCTCGCCGGCGCGCTTCCAGGCCGACAACGCCAAGCTGTCGAAGAACAGCTGCGACACGAACGCGCGGTCGAGGGGTGCCGGCGCGACACGACCGAGTGCGAACACGTGCTCGTACAGCGCGTCCCCGGGCGCGAGCTCGAACGGCTCACCGGCCGCCGTTGGCTCGGGACGATCGAGCGGCACGAACTCAGCGCCCTCCCACCGCCGGAACGGACTCGGCTGCGTGTCCCAGTCCATCCACCCGGGCCCGCGCGCGAACCGAGCCGGCGCGTGCTTGGTCGCGCGGTGGTAGTCGCGCACCAGAGCGAGCGCGGGGTCAGCCGGGTGATCGGGCTCGGACGCGGGACCCGCGGACCCCGAGCCGGCGTTCGGGGAGTCGGCGGGGTCGGACCCACCGCGGTGGAAGATGCGTCTCCAGCTCACGGGAGCGCGACGATACGCTGGCGCGCCCCCTCACAGGCCCCACGTCCACTCGAATGAAGAAGCTCCTCGCCGCCCGCTCCTACACCACGCCCACCGAAGTCGCCCTCCTGCTCGTGCGGGTGGTCGGCGGCCTCGCGATGGTTCTTCACGGCTGGCCAAAGATCCAGGACCCGATGGGGTGGATGGGTCCCGATGCTTTCGCGCCGGGCTTCATGCTGGCGCTGGCCGCGGTGGCCGAGTTCGGCGGCGGCATCGCGTGGATCGTCGGCCTGCTGACGCCGATCGCGACCTTCGGCATCGCCTGCACGATGGGCGTGGCCGTCTACATGCACGCGATCATGAACGGCGATCCGTTCGTGGCCAGGGGCGCGTCCTACGAGCTCGCCGCCGTCTACTTGGCGGTGTCGCTCCTGATCCTCGCCATGGGCCCCGGCCGCCTGTCGTTCGACCGCGCGGTGTTCGGCGAGCGCTGACCGGCCGTACGGTGTCGCACACCACTGCGGTGGTCGACCAGAAAGAAGTACCGCAGCAATCCGAGCCCGACCTGCCCGGTCACGGACACTGGCACGTGTCCCGATCGCTCGGCTCGTGTGCGAATACCGCGCGTTCGCGGTCGCCTCGCTCCACCGGAAACCCGCACCGAGCCGGCGAATTGCTGCGGTATTTCTTTCTGGTCGACCACCGCAGTGGTGTGCGACACCGTACGGTCAGGACGCGTCGGACCCCGCGGGCGGCTCGATCTCGTCGAAGACGGCGCCGCAGTTGGTGCAGCGCGCATCGGTGTTGAAGATCGGCCTGGCGCACTCCGAGCAGCGCGAGCGGTACTCGGCCTCGCGCTCGAGATCGCCGTCGTACTCGAGTTCCAGTTCGCTGCGGCGCAGGCGCAGGTGTTCGGCGAGCAGATTGAGGATCGCGGCGAAGATCCAGGCGAAGAGCAGCCCCGCGACGACGTTGATCACCAGCATCACGCGCGCCGAGGCCGGCAACCACTCATCCCAGCTGACCCCGAGCACGTAGACGGTGATGAGGACCGCCAGGATCTTGACGAAACGGGCGAGCGAGTCGAGCCGAGACTCGAGCCCCGGCTTGCGCGCGAAGAGGTAGGTCTGCTTGTGAGCCATGGTGCAAGGGGAAGGTTGCGCTGGTGCGTGCGGGAGTACGGCGTCGCACACCACCGCGGCGGTCGACCGCGTCAGAGTACCGGAGGAGTCCACGCTCGACCGCCGCGGCTCGGTCACAGGGTGCGGCCCGCGTTCGTTCGTCGTCGAGACACCGCCGTGCGTCTCCACGCGATCGACGCCACCGGAGAAGTGCACCGGGCGATCGGATTGCTCCGGTACTTCTGTCTGGTCGACCACCACAGTGGTGTGCGACACCGTACGGCGGAATCAGCCGTAGACGACCGCTTCGATGTTGTTTCCGTCGGGGTCCAGCACGAACGCGCCGTAGTAGCCCGGGTGGTAGTGGGGGCGTTCGCCGGGCTCGCCGTTCGAGCGTCCGCCGGCTGCGAGCGCGGCGGCGTGGAAGGCGTCGACGGTCGCGCGGTCCGCGGCGCGCAGGGCCACGTGGACCTCGGTGCTGGTGACGCCGCGCTGGGCGATCCAGAACACCGGCCGATCGGTTCCGAACCCGACGAAGCCGGGGAACTCCGTCTGGACCGCGTAGCCGAGCGGCGCGAGAGCCCGTTCGTAGAAGGCGCGCGAGCGGGCGGCGTCGGAGACCTGGAGGACGACGTGGTCGAGCATGGCTGGAGCGAGGTGGGACGCGCGTCGCGAAACGCAGCGTGCGTGGCATGGTAGTGGCTCGGCCGCGGACGTGCCCGTTCCGCCGCGCCCGAACTCTGCGACGCACGCTCCTGCCACCCCAGCTCCGCCCGCCATGCCCGCTCTCGCGATCGACGCCATCGAAGCCCGCCTCCTCGGAGTTCTGATCGAGAAGGAGACCACAACGCCCGACGCCTATCCGTTGACGCTCAACGCGCTGCAGAACGGCGCGAACCAGAAATCGAACCGCGACCCGCAGACGACGCTGACGTCGAGCGAGATCACCTCCGGCATCGAGCGCCTGCGTCGCAAGAGCCTCATCTCCACGTCGCACACGTCCGGCGCGCGCGTCGAGAAGTACAAGCACATCGCCGGCAGCACTTGGGGCCTGTCCGCGCAAGAACTCGCCGTTCTGGCCGAGCTCATGCTGCGCGGCGCCCAACAGCCGGGCGAGCTGCGCGGGCGCGCGTCGCGCATGACGAAGATCGAGACGCTGCCGGAGCTCGACGCCGTGCTCGATTCATTGCGCGCGCGCGGGTTCGTGCAGCGCCTCGAACCCCTGCCCGGAACGCGGGCGGCGCGCTGGGACCAGATCGTCGCCGCGGCGCCGGGTCAGGAAGTGGCGCACCGGGCCGACGAAGCGGGCAGTGCGGGTCCGGGGCGCACGTCGATCGCGGAGGGCGCGTTGCCGATCGAGCGGCCGCACGTGGCGGTGCCGACACAGGCTGCAGCGGTCGCCGCCACCCCGGCGCCCGACCTCCCCGCACGCGTCGCCGCCCTCGAGTCCGAAGTCGCGGAACTGCGCCGCTTGCTCGACGACCTCACGTCGTGACGGGCGCGCACTTCGAACCGCGCACGCCCCGTCGAGGAACTCAGCGCACGCGGTAGAGATTGCGGTCGATCTCGTAGCGCAGCGACGTCTCCGCCACCTGGCCGTTGAACGCCCTCTGGAAGAAGCCGCGCACGCGCTCGTTGCGCTTCACAGCGTCGTCGGCGAAGTAGCCGTGGCTGCGAGCGACCCGCGCCGCCCCCGTGAAGTCGACGTAGGTCGCGCTCGGAGCATCGAGTCCGTGCACGCAGTGTCCGAGGCGCGCAAGCTGTTCCTGACCCGCCTTCATGCGTGAAGCCGCGAGCGCGTAGTCACGTTCGTTGATCGCGATGTAGATTCGATTGCGTGCTTTGATGCGATCGACCCACAGATCGTGGTCGAGCGCGTTCGTGTCGGGCGCCGCCAGCACGACGTTGTCGAAGATCAGGCGGTTGCCTTCGCTCGAGGTCGACTTCAGGAGCTGTTTGAGCAGGTAGTTGCCCATGCTGTGGAACAGAGCGTTGACCGTGAACTTGCAATTGGCCTCGAGCGCGCGCGCGAACCAAGCGTCGCGCGCTTCGGCGTTCTCCGGGAACTTCGCGGCGGCCGCCGTCCAAGCCGCGTCGCGGTGCTTCTCGTTGTAGAACTCGAGATAGTCGGCCATCTTCGCGAGCACGCGGTCCAGTGCCCCCGTCGATGCGCGCGCGTCGCGCTTGTCGCTCTTGTAGTCAAGGACGCCGCGTGCTCCGCCTCCGTTCGCCGGCCAACTGAAGGCGAGAACGTCGACGCCGTACGTTCGCTGTAGGACCTCTGCGCGCTCGACGACTGCTTTGACGTCGTTGTTGAAGCCGTGCACGAAGAACAGAACGTTGCGCTTCGCCTTGCGAGCGCGATCGATCACGCGGTGCGCCACCAACGCGCTCCCGAAGACGTCCTCGTCGGGCGCGAAACCGAGCTTGATCTTCTCGGCCGGGTCGTCGACGCGATCCTCGACGACGTGGGTGCGGTACGACTTTCCGGAGCGCGTCACTTCGACCAGACGCAGCTCGTTCGGGCCTTTGTGGTTCGGCGTGTCGCCGAAGATGGCGAGACCGCGGCGCGACGGGTCGAGCTCGCGATTGGTGACCAGATACATCGTCTCTCTCCTGACGTGAAGTGCGAGCGGCGCGCCCAGGTGAGCGCGCCCGGAGGGAGAGCGTAGCCAGATCGCCACGGTGGACGACCGGCTCGACGAGTCAGTCGCTCTTCTTCTTCTCGCGCGCGGCTTCCACGACGGCCTGTGCGTGCAGCGAGCACACCGAGTCGCGAACTTCGCGCGACGAGAACACTCGGTGCAGCATGCCTTCGAGTGCCTCGACACTCTGCAGCGCCTGCGAGTCGTCGAACCCGACGTCGACTCCGAGCGCGTCGCAACGCAGGCCGACGGGATAGACCCGTGAGAGTGGATGCGTGAGCCGCAGCAGCTCGAAGTCGAAGCCCTCGAGCGCTCGGATCGACAGGGTGAAGCGGTGGGTCGCGACGCCGCTGACCGCATCGACGGTCGAACGCACGCTGACGATCAGCGCTTCACCGACCAGTTGGCGCAAGTGAGCGGCCTGGAGCTCGAGCACCGACTGCGGCACCTCGAGCGCCACGGCCAGAAGGTCGCGCGGCCACAGGGATCCGGCGTGTTGCGGCGGTCGCGGCGCCTGGAGCGGGCCGGGAGGTTGGGGACCGCGTTGGGCGGACGCGGAAGGTCGGTGCGAGGGGCGTTGGCTCGACATGGTTCGGTCTCGCCGTGCTGATCGGCCGAATTCTCAGGAGACCTGAGGTCCGGCGGCCCGACTCACAGTTCGGAGCCTTCTTTCGAGAGTGAACCGCACCCGGCCTGAACGGTCGCGGTCTCGCACACCGGTCGTCGATCTCTCCACCGGTGTGCGACACCGATCGAGAGTTCCCCACAGGAAAGTACCGCACACGATCCGGGGGGCTCGCGTGCGGGGACGTGGGTCGCGCTGGCGCTGGACGCCACACGCTGAACGGCGACCGGGACTCCGATCGCGGTGTCGCACACCGGTCGTCGACTTCTCCACCCGATCGCGGTGTCGCACACCGGTCGTCGATTTCTCCACCGGTGTGCGACACCGATCGAGAGTTCCCCACAGGAAAGTACCGCAAACGATCCGGGGGGCTCGCGTGCGGGGACGTGGGTCGCGCTGGCGCTGGACGCCACACGCTGCGCGGCGACCGGGACTCGGGACCGACCTCGGCGCCCGTCGGTTGGTGTCGCACACCGATCGGAAGATCTCCGCCCCGTGTGCGACACCAACGCCCGAAACCAACGCCGATCAGGGCACCAATGCCACGTCGATCGGCTCGGTGACCAGGGCTGGCGGCCAGAAGACCGGCGGGCTGATCACGACCGCGGCGTGCCAGATGCGCACGCCCGCGAGCGCCGGATCGAGCCCCTTCGGGAGCCGGAAGTGCACGACCGCGGTGCCGTCCCCGTCCAGCAACCCGAGGTTGTTCGTGAGGATCGCGCCGTTGTAGTCGAACACGCACTGGTCCGTGTAGCTGTCGCGATCGATCGGCAGCGTGACGCCGTCCACCTCGAAGCCGAGCGACGTTCCGGTGTAGGAGCCGACGACGAAGTAGATCGATCCGGCGCGCTCGGGACCCGCGAACAGCACCAGATCCGTGGTCCCCGCGTCGTCGATGCTGACCTCTGGACGTGTGCGCATCAGCTGTCCGATGCGGGTCGAGTAGGCCGCGCCCGAGAGCTGGCCGGTGGGCGTCGTGGCGGCCCAGGCTCCGGTCAGGAACTCGTCCGGCCCGATGACCGCCGTCGCAGCGCCGAAGCGACCGAAACTGTCCTGACTGCTCGGCGCCACGTCCGCGACCCAGTGCCACTGGCCGTCGGAACGTCGCTCGTAGCAGCGCACCATCCCCGGACCGGAGGCGCCGAAGCTGATGCGGCGCGTACCGATGACGCACAGGTCGCCGACGAGATCCGCCGCGACGCCGAAGCCGAAGAAGTCGCTGCCCGCGATGCCGGTCAATCGCTGCGCCTCGAGCCAGGCCCCGCTCGGGTCGCGCTCGAACAGGTACGCGCGTCCGGGGTCGGCGCCGTCGTTGATCCAGGTTCCGACGACCAGCGTGTCGCCGTTCACCGCGAGCGATTGACCGAAGCGCGCACTGGCGGTCGCGTCCGACGCGGTCAATCGGTCGGTGTGGTTCCAGGTCCCGTCGGCGGCGCGCTCGAACACGTGGACCGCGCCGGCTGAGTCGCCCGCGTCGTCGTCCAGGAGCGCACCGACGAAGGCCGAGTCGCCGTTCAGCGCGACCGTGTGTCCGAGCGAGTCGCCGAACTGGGCGTCGGGGTCCGTCAGAACGGCCACGTGCGACCAGCTGCCGTCGCCCTGCCGCTCGAACAGGTGCGCGGCGCCGGCGAACACGCCCGCGCCGGAGTCCGACACGGCGCCCACCAAGGCGCGATCGCCCTCGAGATCGACCGACCATCCGAGGTGGGCGAAGGGTGCGGGCACCGGTGATTCCAAGCGGGCCATTTCGAGCCAAACGCCGTCCGCCTGGCGCTCGAAGACGTAGGCCGCGCCCGCGTCCACGACGCCTGCACCGTCCCAGCCGTGTGCTCCGACCAGCGCGCGGTCGCCTTCGAGGGCCACGTCGTAGCCGAATTCGTCGCCCGCTTCGCCGTCGCTCGCGAGCAACTTGCCGGCCTCGAGCCACGTCGCGCCGGCCCCGCTGCGCTCGAACACGTGCGCGGCTCCGGCGTCCGTGCCGAGCTCGCCGTCCCCGATCGCTCCGACCAGGGCCCGGTCGCCGGCACCGTCCAGCGCGTGCCCGAAACGTGCCTGGATGCCCGACGTGGCCGGCGCGAACCGCTGATCCGGCCCCGCCGCTGCGCCCTGGGAGTGGGCGAGGGGTGCCGCGAGCGCGGTCGCGAGAGCCACGAGGAGGGCCGAGAGCGCGTGCTGGGGTCGAAGGTGGAAGGTCATGCGGAGGACGCGGCCCCCGGGCGGGGATTCCACGTCATCCGAAACCTATCCCGGGGCTGGAGGGGAGGTCGTCGGCCCGCGCAAGTCGCCCGACGGCCGGCGGCTGCCGTGTGCGCGGCAGGAACGTCAGACCAGCACGCAACGACGCCCGTGACTGGCTCGATCGCTTCGACGCCGCGCGCTCCGATCCGGCGTGCGGGTGGCTCCACAGCAGCAACCCGACCGTCATCACGAACCCGCTCCGGCACCTGCTGGACCAACTCACTGAACCAAGGAAGTCGTGGGCCTGGGTCGAAGGTTGCCACGGACCCTCGGTGCACCTGCCGCTCTCGGCGTCACCCCAACCAATCCACGTGCTGCGGCGCGCCGGTCGGATCCTCGACGCGTCGGAAACCGTGGGCCCCGAACGCGTCGCGCTGGGCCTGTACCAAGCTCGTGGGCAGGCGCGCGCTCCTCAGTGCATCGATGTAGGACAGGCTCGCGGACAGAGCCGGGACCGCGACACCACTCTTGGCGGCACTCGCGACCACGCGGCGCAGGTCACCGAGGTGGCGCTCGATCAGCTCGAACACCGCGGCGTCCTCGAACAGGTGGATGGACCCACCCCCGCGCTCGAACCCGGCCTTCAACGTCTCGAGCAGACGCGCGCGCACGATGCAGCCGCCCTGCCAGATGCGCGCGATCGTCGCGAACGGCAGGTTCCAGCGGCGCTCGGTCGACCAGGCGCCGAGCAGGTCGAAGCCTTGCGCGAAGCTCGCGACGAAGCCGAGCAGCACCGCGCCGCCGAGTGCGTCGCCGTCGAAGTCGGCCGTGACACTCGCTGCCGCTCCGGTGCCGGAAGGAGCGACGCGAGCCGCCAGACGCTGGCGCAGCTCCAAACGGCTCGACAGCGACCGCGCGTCCAAGCCCGCCGCGATCGTCGGGATCGGAATGCCGACCTCGAGCGCACTCATCACCGTCCAGCGGCCCGTGCCCTTCTGTTCGGCGCGGTCCAGCACGTGCTCGACCAACGGCGTGCCGTCCGCATCGTCGACGGTCAGGATCTTCGCGCTGATCTCGACCAGGAACGAATCGAGCGCGCCCGCGTTCCAGCGCGCGAACAGCTCGGCCGTCGCGGCGTTGCTCGCGCCCATGACGCGCCGCGCCAACTCGTAGCCCTCGGCCAAGAGCTGCATCTGCCCGTACTCGATCCCGTTGTGGACCATCTTCACGAAGTGGCCCGCACCGCCGGGACCCATGTGCGCGACGCACGGTCCGTCCGCGGTGCGCGCGGCCATCGGTTCGAGCGCGGGGCGGAACGCCTCCCACGCGCGACGGGTGCCGCCGGGCATCATGCACGGACCGCGGCGCGCTCCCTCGGCACCGCCCGACACGCCCATGCCGAGCAGGTGCAGGTCGCGCTCGAGCAGAGCCTTCGCGCGCCGCTCGGTGTCGGCCCACAGCGAGTTGCCGCCGTCCGCGATCGCATCGCCCTCGTCGAGGTGGCGGCGCAGATCGGCGATGACCTGATCGACCGCGTCGCCGGCCGTGACCATCAGGAGGATCGCGCGCGGACGGGGCAGCGCGGCGACGAGCGCTTCGAGATCGTCGACCAGCTCGACCGCGCCGCCGAGCTCGCTCTTCGCGAAGCGCGCGCGCATGTCCGGATCGCGCTCGTACGCGACGACGCGCACGCCCTTCTCGGCCGCGTTGCGCGCCAGATTGCCGCCCATCACGCCCAGGCCGACGAGTCCGAGGCAGCCGTTGGAAGTCGAGGTCGAGTCGTTCATCGTTCGTGCGTCGGAAGTTCGCTGGCCGCGTCCATGTCGAGCAACCACCCGCGTCCGCGCGCGATGGCGACCGGTGCGTCGAGCACTCGTGTCCCGGGGTCGAGCGCGCGCGCGATCGCAGGTGCCTTGCCGGCACCGGCCGCCAGCACGAGCACGCGTCGCGCACCCGCCAGGACCGGTGCGCTCAGTGTGATGCGATCGGGCGGCGGTTTGGAGCCGACCACGTGGAAAGCGCGGCGTTCGTGCTCTTCGAGTGCAGCGCGATCGCCGGGGAAGAGCGACGCCGTGTGGGCGTCGGGTCCCATGCCGAGCAGGACGATGTCGAAGCGCTCGGGCAGGCTCGACGCATAGCGCGCCGCCGCCGCCGCGTGGTCGGGACTCGCGCCGTCGACCACGTGCACGTTCGCAGCCGGCACACCGAGCGGATCGAGCAACGCCTCGCGCGCGGCCCGGTGATTGGAGTCCGTGTGGTCGCTCGGTACGCAGCGCTCGTCGCCGTACCACAGCTCGAGCGCGTCCGCCGCGACGGTCGCGTGCGCGGCCCAGTGCCGATAGAGCGCGATCGGCGTCGACCCGCCGGCGAGCGCGATGCGGCAGCGGCCCGCGCGCGCCACGTCGTCCGCGGCCCACCCGTCGACGAGTTCGGCGCCGCGCCGCGCCAACGCGTGCGCGTCCGCAACGATCTCGACGCCGTCGCCGTTCGCATCGATCGCACCGCGCGTCGTCATCGGGAGAGCGGCACCCAGCGGTGACCGTTGCGCAGAAGAAGGTCCTCGGCCTCGGCGGGACCTTCGCTGCCTGCGGCGTAGCTCGCCACGTGGTTCGCGCGCTCGGGATCCTCGAACGCGCGCAGGATCGGATCGCACCAACGCCAGGAGAGCTCGACCTCGTCGCGGCGCGCGAACAGCGTCGGATCGCCGCGCCAGGCGTCGAGGATCAAACGCTCGTAGGCGTCGGGCGCGCGCACGTCGAACGACTCCGAGTAGTCGAAATCCATCTGCACCGAGCCGACCTCGAGACCTTGGTCGGGCACTTTCGTCGCAATACGCAGCGAGATCGACTCCTCGGGCTGGATGCGCAGCGTGAGGACGTTGGGCTCCATCATCTGGCACACGCGATCCTCGCCGAAAAGGCTGTAGGGCACGCGACGGAAGTGGAACGAGATCTCGGTCGAGCGCCGCTTCAACGCCTTGCCGGAGCGCAGGTAGAACGGCACGCCCTGCCAGCGCCAGTTGTCGATGTGCGCGACGAGCGCGGCGTACGTGGCCGTCTTCGACCCAGGCTTCACGCCGCGCTCGTCGTGGTAGCCGACGTACTGGCCCGGCACGGTGAGGTTCTCGGCTTCGAACTCGGCGATCGGTCGCAGTGACGCCAACACCTGCGCCTTCATGTTGCGGATCTCGTCCGAGCGCATCGACGCGGGCGGCTCCATCGCGCACAGCGCCAGCATCTGCAACAGGTGGTTCTGCACGATGTCGCGCAGCACGCCCGTTTCCTCGTAGAAGTCGCCGCGTCCTTCGACACCCAACGACTCGGCCACGGTGATCTGCACGTGGTCGATGTGGTTGCGATTCCAGAGCGGCTCGAAGATCGCGTTGCCGAAGCGGAAGACGAGGATGTTCTGGACGGTCTCTTTGCCCAGATAATGGTCGATCCGATAGATCTGGCGCTCGTCGAGCATCGAGAGCGCCAACTCGTTCAACTCACGCGCGGAGGCTCGGTCGCGGCCGAACGGCTTTTCGACGATGACGCGCTTCCAGGCGGGCTCGGCGCCGTCGCGGTGGGCTTCTTCGGTCGCCTCCGACGCGCGCCGCACCACGCCGGCGTCGCACAGGTGCCGCAGGATGGTCGGGAAGACGCTCGACGGCGTGGCCAGGTAGACGAGCCGGTTGCCGCCCGTGCCGCAGCGGCGGTCGATCGACTCGAGGCGCACGGACAGGGCGCGGTAGGCCTGCTCGTCGTCGACGCTGCCCGGGACGGCGTGGATGCGCGCGGCGAAGTCCTTCCAGACGGCCTCGTCGAACTCGCCGGCGCGCAGGTGCTCCTCGAGGGCCGCGCGCCACAGGCCGCGCAGGCCGTCGTCCGATCCGGCGCTGCGCGAGAGGCCGACGAACTGGCTCCCCGCGGGCAGGTGGCCGCCGGCGGTCAGTCGGAACAGCGCCGGGACGATCTTGCGGCGCGCGAGGTCGCCGGTCGCGCCGAACAGCACCAGGGCCGCGGGCGAGCGCGGTTCGAGGGGGGGAGCGGGGTTCACCGGCGAGCATCATCGCGGCGGGCCCACGCGCTGGCCACCCCGGGGGCGTTCGCGAGCGGCGGGCCGACCGTCAGTGGGACGTCGGTGTGGCGAGCGCGGTCGACGTGGTCGCGGGCGTTGGCGCGCGCGAACGTCGGACGCGTCGGTCGACGGTCGACGCGGAGACGGGGGGGTGCGCTGCGCCGGACCCGCACCGCCCCCTGGCCGGCGACGAACGGCTCCGAGCGGAAGCGCGATCGGGAAGATGGCGCGATCCGGGAGCGCGACAGGCGGCGCGACCGGAGCTAGCATGGCGGGCGTGAAGATCGTCGACGTGACCGAGACCAAACCCGACTTCGTGCCGCGCTGCCCGCACTGCCGTGAGGAGCTGCCGGAAGTCTTCCGGGTAGTCGAAGCCAAGAAGCACATGTTCACCCACGGCCACGGCTACGGGTACGCCTGCCCGCACTGCGAGGCGAACCTGGACTTCGCCGACAAGTCCTGAACGAGCGCCACGGCGCACCCGACTGGCGCTCGACCGCGCCGAACCGCGACGCATACGGATCGACTTTGAAGATCATCGACATCGACGACGAGGACTCCGAGTTCAAGCCCCGCTGCCCCTTCTGCAAGGAGCCGCTCGACGAGGTCTACCGCATCTCGGACGACAAGGGGATCATGCGCGCGAAGCTGGGCTACTGCTTCTGCTGCCCGCACTGCCAGAGCGTCCTGGGCTTCGCGGACTTCGCGGGCTGAGGGTCGGCGCGGTCCCCTCCTCGGACGGTGCCGCTCGTGCGGTGTCGCCGGTCGATGCCGCACACCGATGGGATGTCTCGCGCACGGTGTGCGACCCGGATCGCGCGACACCGATCGACGGCACGACACGGCACGGTGGCCAACGACGGAGTCGGCGGCGACGTAGGGTGGGCCCATGCGCCACCCGTACCTCCGATCGACCGTGGCCGCCCTCGGCCTTCTGCTCGCCACCCCGTCGACCGCCCGCGGCGAAGAGCGCACCGCCGACACCCCGGCAGTCGTCCCGGCGGTGCGGAGCTGGGTCCCCGGCGACGAAACTCGCTACCAGTTCGACGGACCGCCGACGATCGTCCTGAGCTTCGAGAGTCCACGCGGCGAGAGTGCCCAGGACGTCGCGCTCACCGCCCACGCCGAAGCGTTCTGCAACCTGTGGTGGCGACGCACGGGCGAGCGGCCGCAGATCGTCCCGCCGCGATCGTCGGTGCGCTCCGACTTCATGTTCGCGGTCGACCCGGGCCGCCCCGACGCGACCCCCGAGCGCTACCGCATCGACGTCGACAGCGCGATTACCGTGTGGGGAGCGTCGGTCGAAGCCATCGCACGCGGAACGGCGACGTTGTTGCAGATGGTCGAGCGCACGGGCGACGGACAGGACGCCCACTGGGCCCTGCCGACCGGTGTGATCCAGGACGAACCGGCCACGCCCTTCCGCTCGGTGCTGGTCGACGTGGCGCGCCAACCGCACTCCATCGAGACGCTGCACTCGATCGTCGAACTCCTCCATCTCCACAAGGTGCGCTACCTGCAGCTGCACCTCACCGACGATCAGGCGTTCACCTTTCCGTTCGCGCCTGTGACCGACGGACTCGAGAACCCGCGCACCATCTCGCTCGATTCGTGGCGCGCACTCGTCGCCCATGCGGACGCGCTCGGCGTGACCATCGTGCCCGAGCTCGACCTGCCCGGGCACTCGACCCAGTTGAAGCGTTCCGGCTACCTCGCGGACCCGACGCCCGACGACGCGCTGACCGACGCGGACGTGGCGCACCCGGTCAACCACGAGCGCATCTTCGCGATCATCGATGCCATGAACGCGGTGTTCGCGTCGTCACCCTACTTCCACATCGGCGGCGACGAATCGGGAGCGGCTGACGCCCTGGTTCCGTTCCTCGCTGCGGTGAACATGCACCTGCGCACCCACGAAGATTCCGCGCTGCGCCGTCGCATGGTCGTCTGGGAGGGCTTCCACGGCGCGCCGGCCGCGCTGCCCGCGACGGGCGACGACCGCATTCTCGTGTCGGCCTGGGAGTCCGCCTACAACCCTCCGTGGGCGCTGCTCGACGCCGGCTATGAAGTCGTGAACGCGAGTTGGAAGCCGCTGTACGTGGTGGGCTCGGGCGCGCCGCGCTATCCGCACATCGGTGGGCGCCGCTGGTCCGCGCGCGAGATCCACTCGTGGAGCAAGAACGCGTTCTGGCACTGGCAGCCGGGTACGCCGGTGTTCGAGGACCGCGGGCCGAACGACCCCGATCGTGGTGACGGAGTGTGGCCGGTGCCGGCGTCCCAGCGCGATCAGGTGCTCGGTGGACAACTCCTGTTCTGGGAGCAGAAGGAGCACACGGTCCTGCGCGACGCCTGGGAACGCGTGCCAGCGCTAGCGGATCGACTGTGGACCGGCGACCGTCCCGAGGGGCGCGACTGGGTCGGCTACCTGCGGCGTTTCGAGGCGGTCGAGAGTCGCGTGCGCGATCTGGTCCAGCCCGTGCACGCGCGAATCGCAGGCGTCGGCGTGGACCCGACGCACCCGACCGCCGACGACGTCGTGTGGACCGAGGATTTCGTGCGCGTCGAGCTCGAGGCGCGGGGTGTGGACGCCGACGGCGGCACGATCCGCTACACGCTCGACGGTTCGAGGCCGACGAGTACCTCGGCCCAGTACAGGAGCGCGATCGTCGGAGCGACGCGTCTGCGGGCTCAGCTGTTCGTGGACGACGAGCCGGTCGGCGCCGAGCTGTGGCAGGACTTCGACCAGCGCCCGGCCCGTGTCCGCGTGGAGTGGTTCGACCTGCCGCGGCGCCCACTCGGATTCGTGCCCGACTTCACCGACCGCGCGGTGTGGCAGCCGACCCGACGCGACCTCTTGCCCGAGCTGCGCGGCCCGTACCGCACGCACGAACCGGTGGGTCAGCGCCTGACCGGCATGCTCGTCGTCGCGCCGGCCGAGGAGGGGATCTGGGCGTTTCGACTGCAGACGCGCGACGGGCGGGCGCGGGTGCTGCTCGACGGTGAGGAACTGCTCGGACCGTCGACGCCCGACGAGACACAGCTCGTGGTGGAGCGCGAACTCGGTGGCGGCGGGTACGCGCTCGAGGTGCACCACGCGAGCGGCGCCATCGCGCCCGTGCTGATCGTGGCCGTGCGACCGCCGGGCGCCGAGCGCTTCGAGGACATCACGCCGCATCTGGCGCAGATTCCGCGCGCTGCGGAAGCCGAGTCGCTCCAGCCGCCGGCGGGCGAGATCGACCTGTTCGCGAAAGGGCTGGACGATTGGCAGTTCGCGAGCGCGGCGGGCGCGGCCCTCACCGACGTGGTGACGCTCGAGGACGACGGTGTGGTCAGGATCGCGGGAACGCCGCAGGGGTACTTGGCGACGAAGCGCTGGTTCCGCGACTACGAGCTCGAACTCGAGTGGCGCTGGCCGGCGGCGAGCGAGGGTTCGGTGCGCGGTGGGAACAGCGGGGTCCTGGTCCACACCACGACGCCGCTGATGTTCTACGGCTGGCCGCGTTCGCTCGAGGTGCAACTCGCCGCGGGCCACGCCGGCGACTTCTGGACCATCGGCGAGGATGTCGACCTGCTCGTAGAGGACGCAGCTACGCGGCGCACGCCGTGGCGGCCCGGCGACCTGCACTCGCACCGCCACATCCCGGGGCGAATCGCTGGACTCGAACACCCGCTCGGCCAGTGGAACCACCTGCGCGTGCGCTGCGACGGAGACGCGATCGTGGTCCACGTGAACGGTGTCGAAGTCGATCGCGGCATCGACGGCACGCTCGACGCCGGCGCGATCGCGCTGCAGTCGGAAGGCACGCCGATCGAGTTCCGCAAGGTGACCATGCGCCCGCTCGAGCGGCGTTGGCCGTGAGCCGGAGGGTCACTCCACGACCAGCGGGCCCGCGTGGGGGAGCGTGACCTCGACGACCCGTGTCGGAACTCCGCGCACGAGGTCGGCCTTCGCCCAGAGTTCCAACGTGTAGTCGCCGGGCAGCTGCCGGTAGATGGTCCACGTCGGATCGGCCCTGCCGCGACCGGCGTCGAGACTGCGACCGATGACCGCCCGCGTGTGGTCCTCGTCATCGGAAGCCGACGAGAACGGCAGGTACGCGCTCTTCGGGAACAGCAACGCGAACTCGAGGTCTGCGAAGGCGTCCGCATCGACGGTGAGCACGACCCCGTCGTCGAGTCCCAGCGCGACGACCTGCTGCTCGAAGTCGCGGGCGCTGCGGTACTCACCCCGCAGCCACACGAGCCACGTTCCGCGCGCCGGACTCCACGCCAGCCGCGGCCGCACGTTGTCCGCCGTCGAATCGACCGTCAGCGCCTCGAAGGCCCAGGTCGCACCGCCGTTCGGCGTGCGCGCGCGGAAGAGCTCGTGGTGGCGAAGTCCGTCCGCAGCGCTGATCAACGGCGCGCCGGTCGCCGGATGCGCGTCGGTCGAGAGCACCAGGGTCGCGCTGTCCGACGGGTCGATGGTGACTTGGCCCGGAGGATCGTCTGCGCCAGCGTGGAGCCGCGAGCCAGCGTGGCCGATGCGATGGTCGACCCAGCGCGTGCCGTTCCAACAGGCGTAGCGGTACTCGTGCCGAGAGCTCCCCGCGCGTTGCTCGAGACCGTCACCGACCCCGTCGACCTGGACGGAATAGACGCCGACCAGTGCGCCGTACGCATCAGTTCGCAGGTCGCCGGCCCGAGCCGCGGTGTCCGACCGGGCTTCGAACACGCGCGTGAGGGTCGCGATGTCCGGCGCGGGCGCTCCGATTGCGGCGCGCGTCGAGTCACCGAATGCACGCACACGGCCGTCGCGGAAGACGCCGTGTCGGACGCCCCCGTTGAACTCGCTCGAGCGCCGTCCGGTACACAGAAGATGGATGTCCCCCAATCGATCCGGCGCGAAGCACACCCGTACTCGACCCGCTCCCGACAGCAGTGCGAACGGCTCGGAACTGGCCTGCTCCGGACCCGTCGCGATGGTGGCGTGCGGTACCCCGCCGGGCCCGATGAACGCAGTGAACACCGAACCGTCGGCGAGGACGAACGCGTGCGGATCGGCCACGTCGAAGTCGTCCGTCGCGATGCGAACGCTGCGTTCGATGTGCCACTCGGCAAGCCTTGGATCCGCCGACCATCGCGAGCGAATCAGGTTGTCGGCGCCGTCTTTCGAGTACACGGCGAACAGTCGAGCGTCCTGGAACACGGCCAGCGACGGCGCGACGTGATCGTCGCACTCGAGCCGGTCGTGCAACTCCACAAGTCGCGTCTCACGGCTCGAGAGGTCGAACACGAGCAGGTTCACGTCACCTTTCCGGGTTGGATCGTGGACACCGGCCGACACGGTTCCGACCACGAGACGGTTCTCGACGATCAGACAGTTCGACCGCCGGGACCAACTCCAGCCACCGTCGTCGTCGAGCACCGTAGAGCGAGCTGAGCGTGATGCGGGTGCGATGGAACTGGGACCCGTTGGCTGGGCGGAAGGGGCGAGCTGGACGCAAAGAAGCGCGGGGACGAGCACGAACATCGTGTTGGATCGGTGGTGGTGGAGGCTCGGTGTTGTGCACCCGCCGTTCAGTCGAACAACTCGATGTCGTAACTGACGTAGTCGGTCTGCTCTCGCTCGTCGTACGTCAGCTCTGTGTGGAGGACGTTGTCCGTGGCGGTTCCGATGTCCAGGACGCCGTCGTTCTCCGGGTCCCTCAACACGAGGACGGCTCCCTCGAGGAACGTCCGGGTCGGTGGGGCGAAGAGCTCGAAGCGCTTGACGCCGTCCGAGCCGCGCAGGCGCGAGATGCTCCACCAGCCGTCGATGCCGGAGACAGCGCCGGGTGCGACGAGCAGTTGCAGCGCGACGGGTAGCGTCGTCAAGTCGAGCTGGAGGACTGCCAGGTCCATGTTCGCGACGATCAGGTAGCGCCCATCGGGGTCGGCCGCGAGCGCTGCCACGTCGAAGTCGAACGTTCCGATCGGACGGCGATCGATGTGGGGGCGGGGGATGGATCGCAGCGGACTCAGGACGCCGTCGCCGCACCGCAGATGGAGTGCGAGTTCGGTCTGCGGCGTTCCGAGTGGCCGGTGATCGACGTGCGCTTCGAGGTACGGCATCCCGCGCGACGGGACGACCTCCCAACGCTCGATGACGGTCGTGCCCTGGTCGGCGACGCGTTCCCCCGCGTGCTCGCGAACGGGATGCCCGACGACGAAGAAGGCGACAGAGGATTCCGCGGCGACGTGGGTGACCGCGTAGTCGGTCGAGTAGGTCTCGGTCCGGTGCTCGTAGCCGACTTCGATGGTACCGGTGGTGGGGAAGGCGGTGCGCGTGTACGCACGTGGGGCGCTTTGCCAGAACTCGAGCTCGATGCCGGTGTCGTGCGGGACGTACCTGACACCCAGGCCGAACGCGCCGGCATGGAAGAGCGGAACTTCAGGCATCACCGCGGACGCTTGCGCGCGGGTGTCGACGCGGGCCTCAGCGCCGGCGCTCGTCGGTTCGAGCTGGACTGCCCGGTCTGCTCCATGCGAGTCGCAGGGTTGTGCCTTCGGTGCCGTGCACGAAGCGAGCAGGCAGACGCTCGACGCCCACATCGCGAAACACCGCATCGCCGCGCTCGTCGAGCGATTTCGAGGCCGTCTCGGGGCGAGGCTCAACTGCTCGTGCTTGGGCATGTCCGATCGAAAGGTGAACCGAAGAGATGTGGTCGGCCACAGGTTGGCATCGCACGCGCCACGTGAACGGGCGCTACCCGCGGCGGTTCGGACGCTCTCCCGGAACCGCCGGAGCGGCCGCTCACTCGGTCAGCGGTGGACGCCCGGTTTGCGTCACGGGCTGTCCAGCGGCGTCCCACTCGACACCGTCGAGATCGTCGAGATCGTCGTCCTCGGGCAGTGGGGGTTCGAGGAACCACGGTCCGCAGCCTTCGTGGTCGAAGCACATGCCCCAGTCGCACGACCTCGGGAGAACCACACAGTCTTGGTGGAGCAGCGTTTCGCGAAGGTCGGGCCACTCTTGGTTCGCTGTGATGCGCACGCCCACGAAGTCCCGCTTCCAGACTTCCGGGACGATCATGAGTGGCTCACAGGCCCGAGATGCGAACAAGCTCCAGGCCTGCTTCCTCGACGGCGGATCCATCAGGCCGAAGGTGAAGGCGTGCCACAAGTGCCCCCTGTGGCGGTACGTGCCGACGCGTGCACGCACGGGCTCGAGGAACCGTCGGCAGAACGCGTCCATTGCGGCGGTGGCCTCGGCCCTGGAGATCGGCTCGACCCGAAGTCCAGAGGCCGCCAGTGACTCGAAGCGACTCTTCACCGTCGCGATTCTAGTGATCGCCCGCCGCGGCAGCTTCGACGCCCCGCGACGAGCGAGATCGACCGTGGATCAAGCCACGTCGCGGACCGGCTCGTCCTCGCTCGTGACGTCCACCTTCACGTGGTCGCGCTGCTCGAAGATCTCGGCCAGGCGCAGCTTGTTCGCCGCGTTGTAGGCCGCGACCTTGTAGCACTCGGCCAGGGTCGGATAGTTGAAGACGGTCGAGAGGAAGTAGTCGAGTCCGCCACCCAGCGCGAGCACGGCCTGGCCCACGTGGACGAGTTCGGTCGCGCCGGTTCCGATGCAGTGCACCGCGAGCAGGCGCTTGTCGTCGCGGTGGAAGATCATCTTGAAGAGGCCCGAATCGTCCCCGAGGATCTGCCCGCGCGCGATCTCGCGATAGCGCGCGATGCCGGTCTCGTAGGGGATCTTCTTCTCGGTCAGCTCCTGCTCGGTCGGCCCGACCATGGAGATCTCGGGGATCGAGTAGATGCCCACCGGGTAGTGCTCCGGCATCGATTCGGTGCTCTGCTCGAACATGTGGCAGGCGGACAGTCGGCCCTGCTCGGCGGACGTGGCGGCCAGCGCCGGGTAACCGATCACGTCACCGGCGGCGTACACGTTCGAGCACGAGGTCCGATAGAACTCGTCCACCTCGAGCAGGCCGCGCTTGTTGGGCTCCACGCCGATCGAATCCAGACCGAGTCCGTCCGTCGCGCCCTGGCGGCCGGCCGAGAACAGCACGACGTCGGCGACGAGGAACTTGCCCGAATCGAGGCGCACCACGCCCTTCTTCTGCGGCATCTCGACGATGTCGATCGACTCGACGCCCTCGCCGCCGCGGAACGTCACGTAGTTGCGACGCATCTGATGGACCAGGTCGTCGGTGATCTCGTGATCCAGGAAGTCGAGCGGGCGCACGCGCTTGTCGACGACCGTCACCTGCACACCGAGCTGAGCGAACATCGACGCGTACTCGACGCCGATGACGCCGCTGCCGACGACGACCATCGTGCGCGGCAGTTTCTCGAGCGAGATGATGTCGTCCGACGTGAGGATCGTCTGCCCGTCGACCGGCACGCCCTTCGGTTCGACCGGGCGCGTGCCCACGGCCACCATCGCGTTCTGGAACGTGACGGGCCGGGTACCTGTGCCGGTCCAGATCTCGACCGTGTGCTCGTCGACGAAGCGCGCCGTCCCGTTGATCAGGTCGACCTCGTTGCGAGCGAGCTGATCGCGCACGACCTCGGCCTCCTTGCCGATCACTTCGGACACGCGACCGAGAAGATCGCTCATCTCCGGCCGCATGCTCGCCGCCGGACTGTGGGTCTTCGCCAGCCGCTGGTACGCGCGGAAGCCCTTGACCGCCTCGCGGAACGTCTTGGACGGAATCGTGCCCGTCTCGGTGCAGACGCCGCCGTACTGGAAGCGCCGTTCGACGACGCAGGCGCGCTTGCCGAGTTTCGCGGCTTGGACGGCGGCGCGCTGGCCCGCGGGGCCGCTGCCGATGCAGATGAGGTCGTAGTCGTACATGAGCTGGGTCGGTTCGCGCGGCTCCGAAAGGGAGGGCGTCGAGCGGGGGCATCGGCGCGAGTCCGGCCCGAACTCATGGACCGAGGTGTGGCGCTCCCGGGCCTGGGAGCGGCGTCGGTCGAGCCGATCGACCAGCCTGTCGACCGCGAGAACCCCGTGCACCCGCCGCCGACCCGCGCCCATCGCCAGCGCTCGGCCCGCTTCAGCCGCGCGCCGCGATCCACGCCGCGATCTCGGCGGCGCAGGCCTCGGGATCCGTGCTGTCGACCGTGTGCGCCACCGGGTGCCTCTTCTCGGAGTGCCCGTAGCGCTGGTCGTAGTAGCGCTCGAGCAGGATCTCAACCAACTCGTGCTCGCGTCCGGTCTCGAGCAAGCGGCACAGCTCGCCCTTCCAACGCTCGCCCAGCCGCCCCTCGATGAACGGCAACTGCTGGAGCAGCTCGGCGCGGCTGCCCGGCGTCGCCAGATAGTCGTCGCACAGGACCTGGACGCGGCGCTCGGTCGAGGTGGTCAGCGTGATCGAGGTGCCGCCGGTCAGCGCCTTCCAGACCGCGTCCGGCAGCACGATGTCGCCGACCTTGCGGCTCTCGCCCTCGAACGCGACCCAACCCGTGGGGAAGCCGTCGGCGACGCGCAGGCACAGGCCGGTCTCGAACGTCTTCTGCGAGCGCGG
Source organism: Rohdeia mirabilis (assembly GCA_007750655.1). Lineage (GTDB taxonomy): Bacteria > Planctomycetota > UBA1135 > UBA1135 > Rohdeia > Rohdeia mirabilis. The sequence continues at coordinate 68,400 of CP036290.1, read as the reverse complement.
TTCGCGACCGACCATCCCGAGGATCGACGAGCGGTGATCGGCCAGGCCCTCGAGGTCGACCGTCGATCCCGGCAGACGACGCTCGAGCGCGTTCAGCACCAGCGTCTTGCCGACACCAGTCATGCCGCGCAGGACGAACGCCGCGGGAAACTCGAGCTCGCCGACGCGCGCATGCACCAGCCGCCGGTACTCGCGATAGCCGCCCTCGAGCAGGACGACGGGCCATCCGAGCTCGCGCAGCAGGGCCGCCACGCTGCGCGACCGCATGCCGCCGCGCCAGCAGTGCAGCAGCACCGCATCGGCCGGCAGTTCGTCGAGTTCGCTCGTCTCGAGGCGCCCGCCGAGCCCTTCGGTCCCGCCCGCGGCGATGCGGCGGACGCGCTCCTCGAGGCCGTCGCGCACGGCCGCGTGTCCGATCGCCGAACCGACCGCGTCGACCAGCTCGCGCACCTTGGCGACCACGATCTCGATCCCGCGCTCGAACGCCTCGTCGGGTCCGCGCTGGCGATAGAGCGTGCCCACGACCGCGCGCTCGTCGTCGTCGAACAGCGGCACGTTGATCGCCCCGGGCAGATGGTCGAGCGCGTACTCCGACGGACTGCGCAGGTCGACGATCGGAACGCCCGCCGGCGGCGTGGGCGCGGTGAGGCTGAAACTCGGCAAAGCGAGCCCGAGGTCGGGCGGTCGAAGGGGTTGGTCCGTCACGGAGCGGCCAGGGTAGCAGCGCTCCGGGACCACTTCGGTGACTCGTGTGTCACTTCGGGGCGAACGACCGAAGCTCCGTCAGCGCAACGACCGCATGCGCCGGGGAGGCCAGACGACCGCGCGCGCCCGGCCGGCGACGTCGCGACGCAGCAGCGGTCCGAAACGCCGCCCATCGACCGAGTCCGCCGTGTTGTCGCCCAGCACGAACAGCTCGTCCGGCCCGAGCTCGAGCGGCGCGTCGACCGCGTTCCCGCCGTAGATGTCGCCCGTCGCGTAGTACAGATCGCGCTCGACGCGCAGATAGGTGAAGCGCGCGCGGATCCCGACGCCACCGAACACCGCACGCGGTCCGATGCTGCGCCGCACGGTTCCGCCGCGCCGCCGCGGATCGTCGGGCCCCGTGGGCTCGGTCTGGCCGAGATAGGTGCGGTTGGCGTCGTAGGTGATCGCGCAGGCCTCGACGCCGTCGATCGAGACGGTGACGCGGTTGTCGACGTTCGACAGACCGATCTCGAACAGCGGCGCGGCGGGCAGCGGGACCACGGCCGTCGTCCACGGTTCGCCGGCCGCTCCGACCGTGCCGGGCAGACGCCACAGTTCGACCACCAGACCGTCACCCGATGCCGTCCGCGCCACCCGCGCCTGGAACGCGTCGCCCTCCTCGAGCACTTCGACCAGCACGTGGCCGTCCCCCTCGAGCAGTTCGACGCGCGCCGTCGCCACCACGTCGTTCGCCTGTTGGGCATCGGCCACGCGCTCGCCGTCCGAGCGCAGGTACCCCGTTCCGACGTCGCGGTGCAACGACAGCGTGCCGGCGCGCGAACCGGGCACCACGTCGAGCGCATCGAGTACCCAATCCTCGCCGTCGCGCTCCCAGGCGTTCGCCGAACCCAGGTGGAAGTACGACTCGACGTCGACGAGCGCCGAGTCGAAGATCGGTACCAGCACCGGCCAACGCTCGCTCGGCGCGAGTCTGCGCCCGTCGATCAGGACGTCGCCGCCCACCAGTCGCACGGTCTCGCCGGGCAGTCCGATCACGCGTTTGACCACCGGAGCACTGCGTCCAGGTTCGGTGAAGACGACCAGGTCGAAGCGCTCGACGTCGTTCGGGTCGTCGTAGGTCACGAGCACCCACTCGCCGCCGCCGGAACCGTCGATCACGGGTTCCATCGACGGCGTGCGCACGAGGTACACGCCGCCGACGAACGCTCGCAGTGCGAACACCACGGCCAGCGCGACGGCGATCCCGATCGCGAACAGGCGCAAGCGCCGCTTCCAGCTCGTCATCCGACCGCCCCCGCGAAGCCACGCACGGCCTGGGCCACGAGCATGAAGATCGCGGTGGCCGACAGGTCGGAGAGTGTGATCAGGAACGGACCCGCGACGATCGCCGGGTCGATGCCCGCGCGCCGACACAGGATCGGGACGAGACAACCGAGCAGCGACGCCCAACTGACGGCGATGGCGATCGCGAGTCCGACGCCGAGAGAGAAGGTGTAGGCGAGGCCGACCTCGGCTTCGAGGAACAGCGCGACGACGCCCGTCAACAGTCCGCACAGGACGCCGATCGTGACGCCGGTCGCCACTTCCGCACCCAACACCGCGCGCTCGCGTTCGGGCAGCACCTCGCCGGTCGCGAGCGCGCGCACCAGAATCGTGGACGACTGGATACCGACGTTTCCCGCGAGTCCGAGGATGATCGGCACGTAGCGCATCGTGTCGAGGATGCCGCCGCCCTCGCCCGGGTCGCCACCGGCCGCGGCGATCGACAGGTCGAGCACCTTCGCCGTCGCGAGGCCGCCCAGGACCGTCAGACCCATCAGCGGCAGACGCTGGCGGACGCGGCGCGCGATCGGGAGCCGCGTCTGCTCCTGGGCCGACGCGCCGACGAGCATCTGGATGTCCTCGCGCACCTCTTCCTCGAGGACGTCGAGCGCATCGTCATCGGTGACCACACCGATCAGGCGCCCGCGCAGGTCGACGACGGGCAGCGACGGGAGGTTGTACTTGGCGATCTGCAGCGCCACTTCCTCGCGGTCCTCGTCGGCGGTGACGAGCACGAGGTCCGGCTCCATCAACTCGTCGAGCGTCGCGTGGATCGGGCTCGTGAGCAGCTCGCGGTCCGTGACGTGACCGAGCGGACGACCGACCTCGTCGACCACGTACACGCCCGATCCGAGCCCGGCCGAGGCGATCTCGTCGCGCCGCAACCCCTTGATCGCGTCACCGACGCGCGTGCCCGAGTCGAAGGCGTCGAACTCGGTCGTCATGATCCCGCCGGCCGACTCGGGCGGGTACTGGAACAGGCGCCGCAGCCCGCGCGTGCCGTCGAAGTCGACCTGGTGCAGCACCTCTTCGGCGAGCGGTTCGTCGACGAGCGCGAGCATGTCGACCACCTCGTCCGGCGGCAGGACCTCGGCCAGCGCGACCAGCCGATCGACCGGCAGACTCGGAACCAGGTGCTCGCGCACGGTGTCCGACGTCTCCTGCAGCGCCTCGGCCTGGGTCGCGAGATCCGTCAGGTCGAAGAGGCGCCGCGCGTCGTCCAGCTCGAGCGCTCCGAGCCACTCCGCCAGGTCGGCCGCGTGGACCTCCGCCAGCATCTCCGGGAGCGCCGACGGGCGGGCTTCCAGGGCCAACCTGACGTCGGCGAGCTTCGGTGCCTGGCGAGTGCGGTCCTGCATGGGCGCAGAGGATAGCCGCGGGCCCCCGAGGCCGGTCCGACCCTCTACACTGGGGCGCGCGCACCTCGGCCCGCGCCGCTCCACCACGAGGGCGGACGCGGGCACCGCATCACCCATCACCGGCCGCAGAGAAGATGACCGAAGTCGAACGCGAAGGACTCATCCACGACTGGAACGACACCCAGGTCGAGCCGCCCCATGGCATCGAGTTCGACGACGAGACACTGCGCGACGGGCTGCAATCGCCCTCCGCGAACGATCCGGACCTCGACCAGAAGCTCGAGCTCCTGCACCTGATGGACAAGATCGGGATCACGACGGCGGACGTCGGACTCCCGGGCGCCGGCGACCGCGCGCGCGACCACATCGAGCGGCTGGTGATCGAGACCGGCAAGCTGAAGCTCTTCCCGAACGTCGCCTGTCGCACCGTCATCGGCGACATCCGGCCGACGGTCGACCTGGCCCAGCGCACGGGCATCGCACCGGTCGTCTACACGTTCATCGGTTCGAGCCCGATCCGCATGTACGCGGAGGACTGGGACATCGCGCGGCTGGTCGAGCTGTCGCGCGAGGCGGTCACGTTCGCCGTCGAGAACGGCCTCGAGGTCAGCATGGTGACCGAGGACACGACGCGCGCGAATCCCGAGCACCTGAAGGCGATCTACGGCGCCGCGATCCAGGCCGGCGCGACGCGCGTGACCCTGTGCGACACCTGCGGCCACGCGACCCCGTCGGGCGTGCGCGCGCTGATGCGTTTCGTGAAGACGGAGATCATCGCGAAGGAGAACCCGGACGTGCGCATCGACTGGCACGGGCACCGCGATCGGGGGCTCGGGCTGATCAACACGATCACGGCGATGGACGAGGGAGCGCAGCGGCTGCACGCGACAGCTCTCGGACTCGGCGAGCGCGCCGGCAACACCGAGATGGACCTGCTGCTCATCAACCTCAAGCTCGCGGGCCTGATCGACAACGATCTGACGAGCCTGTCGAAGTACTGCCAGCTGGCGCACGAGGCCTGCGGCGTGCCGTTCCCCGAGAACTACCCGGTCTTCGGCAAGGACGCGTTCGAGACCGGAACCGGCGTGCACGCGGCCGCGGTGATCAAGGCGTTCAAGAAGGACGACACCTGGCTCGCGAACCGCGTCTATTCGGGAGTGCCCGCCGACCTCGTCGGTCTGTGCCAGTCGATCAAGGTCGGCCCGATGAGCGGGCGCTCGAACGTGTGCTGGGTGCTCGAGCGCCACAACGTGGAGGCCACCGACGAGCGGGTGGCGCGCGTGCTCGAGAGGGCCAAGGTCAGCCCGCGCCTGATGTCGGACGACGAAGTGGTCGAGGCCGCCGGCGCCTGACCCCCCGTACGGTGTCGCACACCACTGGGGTGGTCGACCACGAAGAAGTACCGGAGCAATCTCGGCTCCATCGTCGAACGGGTGGGACGAGCTCCGCCTGAAGGGCGCCATCTCCACCACGTGGCTCGGGTCGTCTCGGTCCACGGCCCGAATGCTCCAGGTGAAGCGTCCGGAAGCACTCAACTCGCTGACGCCGAGCACTCCGCCGCTGGCCAGTCGCGCCGCATCGGCCCCATTCGCCCGTCTGCCCGCCAAGGGACCAAGGGGCTCGTCGGCGCGAGCGCTGCTCACACTTGCTCCGGTACTTCTTCGTGGTCGACCACCGCGGTGGTGTGCGACACCGTACGGGTGGGCGTCTCCGGTAGGTTGTGTCGGCAGACCAGCCGCCCGGTGCGCGACACGGCGTCGCGCCCACCCCCCATCGCCCCCCGCCCCCCATGGACGACCGCGCGCCCGCTTCATCCTCCTCCCGTCCGTCCACGCTCTTTCCGCGGCTCGGACCGATCGAGTGGATCGTGTTCGGGATCCTGGCCGCGGTCATCGCGGCCGCGAACATCTACACGACGCTGCTCATCGGCTGGGGCGACACGGGTTCGATCGTGGCGGTGCTCGCGTCGGTCGCTGTGCTGTCGGCGCTGCGTCGCAACCCGACGATCTACCAGCTCAATCTCGGACAGACGATGGTCAGCGCCGGCGGCGGCGTCGGGTTCGCGGTCGCGAGCTACGCCGCCATCCACATCGTGCGGCCGGACTGGGATCCGAACCCGTACGCGCTCGCCGCCCTCTTCGCGTCGACCGGCATCCTCGGCGCGCTCGTCGGCACCACCGTGCGCAAGCAGATGGTGCGCTACTTCTTCCCGTCGGGGACGGCCTGCGCGGTGATCCAGCGCGCCGTGGCGAGCGAGCTCGCACCGGGCGAGGTCAATCGCCCCGTGCGCCTGCTCAAGATCTGGAGCCTCGTCGCCGCCGCGCTGACGTTCCCGACCAAGATCGCGTTCGGCGAATCGAGCGCCGCGCTGATCGGGACGCTGAAGATCAAGCTCGGACTCGCGCGCCTCGACACGCTGCCGATCGCCACCGACCCGCTCTTCTACGGCATCGGCATGGTGGTCGGTCCGCGGATCGGCCTCGGCATGGTCATCGGTGCGCTGCTGCCGGGCGTCGTCATCGTTCCGGCGTTGACGCTCGAGGGCGGAGCGGTCCACCCCTGGGGTCCGGCGGGCGAGTGGGTGAAGTGGACGGCGATCGCGGTCCTGACCCTTCCGACCTTCGCGGCCATCGCATTCGCGTACCTGTTCAAGACACCGGCCTACACGCCGCCGGGGTTCACGCCGGGCCGGACCACCTACGTCGCTCCCACGGCCCAGCGCACGATGCACGTCCTGCTGCTCGTCCTCGGGGTCGGGGTGGCCAGCTTCGCCGGCAACGTGATCTTCGGGCTGCCGTGGTTCGCGACCGTGCTGACCGTCGCCGTGGCGATCCCGCTCGCGATCGTGAACGGCCGCGTGACGGGCGACACCGACATCAACCCGGTGCGTCTGGTTGCGATCGTGCTGCTGTCCGCGTTCTTCTGGCTCGTGGCGCGCGATGCGACGGTTCTGCTCGGCATGGCCGTCGTCGGTGCGACGATCGCGTCCGTCGCGGTCGACATGATGCAGGACTACCGGACGGGGCACTTGCTCGACCAGGACTCGTCGCACCAGACCACGGTGCAGTTCGTGGGCGTCGTCGTCGGAGCGATCGTCAGCGTACCGGTGCTCAACATGCTGGTCGGCGAGTTCGGGATCGGCGAGGGCACGGCACTGCAGGCTCCCGGCGCGCAGGTCTGGGCCAGCATGGCGAACGCGATGGCTGGGGAGGTGACGTTCACGCCCGAGCTCGGTTGGGGCATCGGAGTCGTGAGCCTCGTCGGCGTCGGCTACGCGTTCCTGACCGTCTGGCCGCGCACCGCGGCGTGGATGCCGTCCTTGTTCGGACTGGGCATCGGCATGCTGCTCGGTCTCGACGCCGCGATGGCGATCTTCATCGGAGGCCTGATCAAGTGGGTCGTGCTGTTGCGCGCGGGCGCGGGTCGCAGCGGTCCCGAGAAGGAGGTCGCGCAGCGCAACGCGGGTGACGACACCATGATCATCGGCGCGTCGATCTTCGCGGCGGGCGCCGTGCTGTCGATCCTGCTCGTGCTGGCCAACATCGTGTTCGGCTGGCTCGAGTGGTACCCGTGGCACCTGGCGGGGCATTGAGTCGGTCCCTGCGAGACGCGAGACCGCGGCGGTTTGGGCGGGTACGTCCCATGGCCCGAGTGGGAGCGATGACGCTGCCACCGGGCACCGAGGACGGCATCCGTGTGCATCGTCGGAAGCGGGCGGTGTGTTCGGGCCAAGGGGGGTGCCGCGCGCCGCAGGACGATCTGGCCGCCGGGCGCGCAGCGGGGCCTCGGCGAACACTCGTTCGCGCGACGTGGGTGGACGTCGCCGCCGCCCGCGCGGCACCGAAGAGAACGGATCCTGGGGCCGCTCGCCGATCAGGCGGGCGGCTCTTTCTTCGTGAATCGAGAGCCCGCCGACGACTCGTCGCGCGCGGGTGATTCCCTCTGGCTGGCAGCGATCCGCCGAGCTCTCCGTCGGCGCAGTAGGGCCAGCTTCGCCCCGTTCCAGGCCATCAGGAACACGAGCGTCGCCACCGCTCCACCGTCGGTGCCATAGGTCTCGAGCGACCACCCAACGGCACACCAGAAGGCCGGAACGACGATCAAGTCGGGGAGCAGCGCGACCCCCTGGTCCCCGTCGTGCCAGCGCGGCCCTCTCGGATCGGCCAAGCTCAGCAGCCCGCTCACGAACGCGCTCAGTGAACCGACGAGGAAGAGGAAGACGTAGACCATCAGACGACGCGTGACGCCCTCGTTCGACGCCCAGCTCCGGGTCGACTTCCTCGCGTACCGCGTACGCGTACGGTGTCGCACACCACAGGGGCGCGCGTACGGTGTCGCACACCACAGGGGTGGTCGACCACGAGGAAGTACCGGAGCAATCTCGGCTCCAGCGACGAGCGGCTGGGACGAGACCGGCTCGCTAGGCCCCCTTCCTCCAGCCCTCCCTTCTCCTGGTCGGTCCGGTCACGTTGATTGCTCCGGCTCTTGGAGGTCACGGCCCGACCGCTCGAGGTCCAGCGTCATGGGCAATCGCCTCGCTGACGCCGAGCATCCCGCCGCGGGCCGATCGCGGCCCCGCGCGCCGCATCGACCCTCGTCGCCCACCTGCCGTCCAAGGCACCGATGGGTTCGTCGGCGCGAGCGCTACTCGCACTTGCTCCGGTACTTCTTCGTGGTCGACCACCTCAGTGGTGTGCGACACCGTACGGTCGGGGTTCGGGGGTCGAGCTAGACTCGGGTCGGCACGCGCACAGCCAAAGTGGTGGGGTGGCGCGCGATCCCCTTCGGCACGGCACCGCCCGGCACGACCTGCATGGCAATCGAACGACGCGTCCTTGGCCTCCTGACGGTGCTTCTGGTCCTCGCCGGAGCCCTCTTCCTGGCGTTCGGTCCGAACGAGGCGGCCGATCCGCGCGCGCTCGGGGGCTCGGGAGGTTCGGTGGCCGAAGCGGGCGGAGCGTCGGGCGAGCCAGCACTCGCGGACGACGGCGCGGCGGCGCGGAACGACGCGACGGTGGACGGCATCGCCCCGAGCGAGCGACGCGCGGTCGACGGGGCGAGCGATTCCGCAGTGTCCGCGACGAGCGACGGGACCCGCTGGAGCGACCTGCTGCGGCCGATCGACGCGTTGACGCTCGCGCCGATCGCGGACTGGCAGGTTCTGCTCGTGATGCGCGGAGGTGAACTCGTGGTCCAGCGTCCGGACGACGCGCTCGATCCGCGGCGCAGGCGCGACGTGACCCTCACCGTGCTCGACGGCCCGCACCACGCGCCGCGACCGTTCGATCTCCGGCCCGTGACGAACACGGTGGGCGGTCCGATCGACGTGCAGTTGCACCCGACCGTCTCGGTGCGGCTCGAACTCGCGCAGCACCCGGCCCAGCCACCGTTCGCGATGCGGCTCGAGGTGCAAGGGATCGACGAGACGCTGGGTCACGGCGAGGTCGTGGCTCTGCGCGACGCGGCCACCCGCCTCGCCACCGCGATCGACGCGACGACGCCGAACGGCGCCCGAGAGGTCGAAGCGAGCCAGGTCTACGCGATCTGTTCCCGACTCGGCCTGCTCGGCCTGGGCAGTGGCGCCGAAGGCATGCTTGCCGCCAGCCGGCCAGCCGAAGTGGTCGCGTCCTTCCCCCACGCGATCGTCGACCTACCCGCGCTGGGTTCGGTCCTGATCGGCCCGCGCGGCGAGAACTACGTCGAATTCACCGCGCCCGACGGCACCGTTTGGACACGACTCGGCGGAGCGCGGGTCCAGCTGCCGCGGGAGGGCTCGATCGCGATCGAAGTCCGCTACCTCGGCCACGGGTCGGTGGTCGGCCAGTTGCCGACGCCGTTCACCGAGGGCGAGATCGCGACCGGGCCGTGGCTCGATGTGGATGAGTGGGACCCGAACGACTGGAGCACCGCGAACGAGTCCGGTGCCTTCGCGTTCGAAGCCGTGCTGCCCGGCGAGCACCAACTTCTCGCGACCTGGAAGGACGCGGCCGGAGTGGCACAGCGAGCCACGCGGAACTTCACGATCGTCGCCGGCGAGCAGATCGATCTCGGTCTGATCGCGCCGGATGCGGGCACCACGATCGTGCTCGAGCCCGTGGTCGTCGTGGACGGCGAGATCGACCGGACGCGCCTGGACGGGGCGCTCGACGGGGCGCAGTTTCGCTACGTGCTGTGCAGCGACCCAGCGTTCATCACCTCGCTCGAAGCGATGGATCCGCAGGTCTTTTCCGAACTAGAAGAGTCCGACCGGCTCTCGAGCCCCTTCTACCAATCGGCCTCGCTCGCGTTCGACAGCCCCACCTCGTCGGTCGCCGAGGGCGAGAGCGATGGATTGGAACCCGTGACCCTCTCCGGACTCACGGGCACTCGATTCGGACTCCTCGTGCTCCAGACGGAGCTGCCGACGGAAGTCGCTCCACTCTTCCTCGACCCGGTCTGGACGTACGAGCCCCTCTTCGACGCGGTCGGTACGGAGACGCGACGGCTCGAGCTGCACCTGACGACGGCGACTCGAGTCGCGATCACGGCGCACGTCTCGGTGCCTCCTTCGACCGTCGAACAGCGTCTGTGGGGCTTCGTCCGGAACCACGACTCGGGCGAGTGCCTGGTCGCCGACCTCGAGGACGCCGCGCCCGAGGACCTGGCCGCGGGCGTGCCGTGGGAGGCCAAGGGTGTCGCTCGCCTCACAGCTGGAACGTGGACGGTCTACGTGTTCTGCGCGAGCGGCTCGATCGACCAGGACAGCCTCTCCGCGCGCGAACTGGACTTTGGACAGGTCGCGAGCGCGACCGTCACCTGCGCAGCGGGCGACACCCCCGAAGTCGTCCTCCAACTCGCGCCGGGAGCGGAGGTCGTCGGTCCGCCCGAGGCCTTCGCGGACGAAGGGGCTCCACCAACCAAATGGGTGCAGGTCTATCCGACCGACCTCGGCCCGTCGGCCGCCGACTACTGGTACGGCTTCGCGACGGACGACGACGCGGGCGGGTCGACCATCACGGTCAGCAACCTGCTCCCGAACACCGAGTACCGCGTGAAGGACTCGAGCCGCACGTTCCGCACCGGCCCGGGCGGCTCGGTGGTCGAGCTCGCGCGGTGACCCTGTACGGTGTCGCACACCACTGGGGTGGTCGACCAGAAGGAAGTGCCGCACCAATCCAGGAGCGAGGGTACCTGTAGGCAGCAGGACGTCGCCGGGCTCGTGCGGCACCTTCTGTTGGTGGGGCGACGAAGTGGGGTCAGACCCCGCATGGCTGCGGCTCGAGATTGCTCCGGTACTCTTGCCTGGTCGACCACCCCAGTGGTGTGCGACACCGTACGGCCCCAGTGGTGTGCGACACCGTACGGCCCCAGTGGTGTGCGACACCGTACGGCCGACACCGTACGGCCGGCGATCTCGATCACGCGCGCGCGGCGTCGATCCGGCGCAGCGCTTCCTCGGCCATGGCCGCACCGCGGTGGCTGTCGCGCGAGAGTTCGACCGCGGCCATCCCCCCGAAGCCCACACGCTCGAGCGCCGCCAACGTCCCGGCCAGGTCCAGGTCGCCCTCGCCGAACGGTCGGTGTTCGTGGACGCCGTTCGCGATGTCGTCGAGGTGGACGTGGCGAAGGTGCGGCGCGAGCTCGACGATGCGCTCGGGCACGGGCAGGTCGCCGGTACACAGCAGGTGTCCGACGTCGAGCGTCAGCGGCAGCCTGTCCGCTCCGACGCCGCGCTCGCCCAGTCGCCGCACGAGTTCGAGATACCCCGCCGGGCGCTCGACGAACATGCCCGGCTCGGGCTCGAAGCAGATCCGCACCGGCAGTTGCGCCGTGCGCGCGAGCAGGGCCTCGACGCCGTCGACGAGGCGCTGCCACAGGCCGTCGTCCGCCCCGCCTTTCGCACCACCCCCGCCCGCACCGATTCCACCCACACCATCCCCACCCACGCCGTCCCCCACGACCCCGGCCGGCGCCGCACCCGCCCAGATCGACACGACCTCGGCACCCAGGTCGGTCGCGATCGCCGCGCAGCGCACCAGGAAGTCGACCCGCTTCGCGCGATCCACGGCCGACGCCTCCATCAGCGTCGGGAAGTGCTTGTTCCGCGGGTCCAGCACGAAGCGCGCGCCCGTTTCGACCGCACGCGCGAGCCCCAACGCGTCGCAGCGCCGCGCCACGGCCTGGACCTCGGCCGCGGTCGCCCGCAGCGGGTCGATGTGCCCGACGTCGAGGGTCAACGCGACACCGCCGTAGCCCAGGTCGGCCAAGAGGGCGAGCGCGTCGTCGAGGCGGTGGTGGGCGAGTCCGTTCGTGTTGTAGCCGAGCAGCACGGCCCCGATCCTACGCGCCGCGGCCCCGGAGCGACGGTCTCGCGGTCGCAACCCTGGGTCCGGGCGCCGGTTCGCGAAGGCGGACCTGTGGCCTCGGGCCGCGCACGACCGACCATCCCCCCATGGCTGCCACCCGTCGACCGGCGTCGTCCCGCGCGCGCGCGCTGGGGACCGCCCTCCTGCTCGCCGCCGCGTTCCCCACAGCGTTCTCAGGTCTGGCGCGCGCGCAGGAGACCCCGCTCCCGATCCAGCCCTTCTTGGACCTGCGTTTCGAGGAGGACTGGACGGTGCTGGCTCCGTTCGAGTCGCGGATCGCCCCGGATCGCTGGCTCTCGTGGAAGTACGCGCCGCTGACGGTCGAGCGCTCGCGCTGGCTCTCGGTCGGCGGCGAGCTGCGAGTGCGCGGCGAGGGTCGCAAGGACGAGGCCTTCGGAGCGACGCCGACCGGCATCGTGAACGAGGACGCCTACCTGGGTCGTGCGCGCCTGCACACGGACCTCCAACTGATCGAGGGCTTCCGCCTCTTCGCCGAGGGCCTGTTCGCCGACACGGGTGGACGCGACTCGCAAACCGTCGAACGCGCGGTCGACGCCGACGACCCGGACTTCCTGAACCTGTTCATCGAGAGCCGCTCGCGCGTGGCCGAGGACCTCTTCGGCGCGATGCGCGTCGGTCGCCAGCAGATCGCTCTCGGCGACGGCGGCCTGGTCGGCGCCGACGACTGGCAGAACGCTCCGCGCGCCTTCGACGGACTGCGCGTGTTGCTCGAATCACCCGGCTTCCGCGGCACGGCCTTCTTCTTCGACGAGGTCGAGCGCGATCCGAACGGCTTCGACGACACCGACGACGCGAACTCGTTCTTCGGCGCGTACGGCGAGTGGTACGACGACGTGGTCCGCCTGCACACCTTCGGCTTCGGCTCGCACGCGGACCTTTCGAGCGCGGCCGGCGAGAGCGGCGAGGAACGGCGCGCGACGGTCGGCCTCGGCGCTTCGATCCCGTTCTTCTTCGGCACGACGGCCAGTGCGGAAGGCGCGTTCCAGTTCGGAACGTTGGGTATGGCCGACATCCGCGCGTTCATGTACGAGCTCGAGCTCGAAGGACACTCGGACCTGTTCGGCGGCACTCGCTTCTACACCGGGCTGTCCTACGCCAGCGGCGACGACGCCGCGGGTGACGGGCGGGTCGGCACGTTCGACCAGCTCTACCCGGACACCCACCTGAACCACGGACGCGCCGACGTTCTCGGTGGCCAGAACCTGATCGACCTGCGGTTCGGTGCCGACGTCACGATCGACGAGCGGTTCGCCCTCGGCCTGGCTCTGCACCGCTTCCTGCGCGCCGACAAGGCCGACGGTCTGTACGACGCGCTCGGTGCGCCGCTCCTGCCCGCCTACGACGGCGGTCGCAAGGTCGGCGACGAGATCGACCTGTTCGCGACCGTCAGCTTCGCGCCGCACTGGACGGTCGAAGCGGGCGTGTCGTTCTTCATGACCGACGGCGACGTGGCGGCCGTCGCGCGCGACGACGACCAACTCTTCGCGTACCTGAGCGGCAGCTTCAGGTTCTAGGTCCGCCTAGGGCGCGAAGGTGTAGAGCGCGAGCACGAGTCCCGCGCCGAAGAACACCGTCATCAGCCCGCCCGCGCGCAGGTAGTCCTTGTTGCGGTAGCCGCCCGGCCCCATCAAGAGCGCGTTGACCTGGTGCGTCGGCAGGAGGAACGAGTTCGACGCGCAGACTCCGACGAGCAGCGCCAGCGTGCGTGGATCGAGGCCAAGTGGCTCGGCCATGCCGATCACGAGTGGAACCAGCACGACCGTCGCCGCCACGTTCGACATGAAGAGCGTGAAGATGGTTGCCAGTGCCGCGATCGCGCCCATCACGAACAACGGGTGGGTCCCAGCGACCAGACCGACGACGTTCTCGGCCAGCCACGTCGCCGCACCCGAGTTCTCCATCGCGACGCCAAGCGGAATCAGTCCGCCGATCAGCACCATCGTGCGCCAGTCGATGGCGCGATAGGCCTGCTCGATCGAAAGGACCCTCAGCAACACCATCGCGAACGCGCCCGTCGCGAGCGCCTGGGCCAACGGAGCGCCCGCGATGGCGAGTGCGATCGCACCGGCGAAGCACAAGCCCGCGGGCCAGCGCCGCCGCTCGTCCACCTCGTCGTACTGGACCTCGGTCACGACGGTGAAGTCGTCGGACGCGCCCAGTTGGGCGATCTTGCTCCACAGCCCGTGCACGAGCAGGATGTCGCCCGCGCGCAGCGGCTGGTCGGAGAAGTCGGTCGAACGTGCCTCGCCACCCGACAGGAGAACGACCGGCTCGACCTCGTACGTGCGCCGCAGCGCGAACTCGCGGATCGGCTTGCCGACGACGCTCGCGCGCGGACTCACGAGAACCTCGGCGAAGCCGGCGCCGTCGGTGCTCTGGAGCTCGCCGAAGACCTGCGCCGTCGTGCGCACTTCGAATCCGTATGCGGCAGCCGCGCGTGCGATGTTCTCGTCGGAACCCAGCAGCGCCAACGTCTGACCGGCGGCGAAGCGCGTGTGCCGCCACGGCGCAGGCCGCACGTCGCCGCCCTCGGCGAGTGCGATCAGGTGCAGGTCGTAGCGGTCGATGAGGTCCACTTCGTCACGCGCACGGCCGACCAGTGCGCTGCTCGCGGGAACCACGACCTCGTGCACCGCATTCGCGCGACGCCAGGTCTCGGCCAGTCGAACCTGGGTCGCCGACGCCGAGTCCTGGGCCTCGCGCGTCGGCAACAGGAAGCGCCCGAACAGAGCGAACAATGCGATTCCGCCGACCAGGAGACCGAGGCCGTAGGGCGTCACGGCGAACAGTCCGAAGGGCTCGAGGCCCTGTTGCTGAAGCAGGTCACCGAGCAGGATCAGCGGGCCACTGCCGATCATGCTGACCGTGCCGCCCAGGATCGCGGCGAAGCCCATCGGCATGAGCAGGCGACCGACGCCGATGTTGCCGGCTCGAGCGATGCGCGTCACGGCGGGCAGGAACAACGCCGCTGCGCCGATGTTCTGCATGAACGCCGAGAGAACCCCGACGGCGCCCATGATCGCCGCCAACAGGCGCGACGGACTCGACCCAGCCCAGGCCAGGACCGGTCGGGTGAGTCCGCGCGTCAGACCGGAACGATCGACGCCGGCCCCCATGATCATCACGGCGCCCATCGAGATCACCGCGCGACTCGAGAAGCCGCTGAACGCCTCCTTCGACGTCACCAGTCCGAACCACGCCAACACCAACAGGATCGCGAGCGCGATGACGTCGACGCGCGCCGCCTCCGTGGCGAACAGAACGACGGCGAGCACCAACACTGCCAGAACGAGGGCGATCTCGATGGTCACGGCGCGGTCGTCCTCGAGGGAGTGCGTAGGAACGGCGCGGCTACAGCAGCGCGACGGGCATCTTCAGGTACACGATGCCGTTCTTCGACGCTGGCGGCAGGTGCCCCGCGCGCATATTGACCTGCAGGCCCTGGTAGATCAGCGCGGGCAGCGGCTTGCCGGCGTCGAGTTCGGCCCGGCGCGCGACGAACTGCTCCTTCGTGGTGTTCGCGTCGCAGTGCACGTTGCCTTTGCGGTGCTCGTCGACGGTCGCACGGAACTGGAGCTCGCGTCCGCCCGGCTGGTAGTCGTGTCCGGTGTGGATCAGCGTCGAACCGGGCAGGGCGTAGAGCCGCTGGATCCCATCCCACTCCTCCTTGGCCGAGCCGCCCGGGAAGTCGCAGCGCGCCGTGCCCGAGTCCGGCTGGAAGAGCACGTCGCCGCAGAACACGGCGTCGCCGATGCGGAACGAGAGGCTCGCCGGCGTGTGGCCGTGCGTCGGGATCGCCTCGATCTCGAACGCGCCCGCGGTGAACGTCTCGCCGTCCTCGACGAGTTGGTCGAACTGACTGCCGTCGAGCACCAGTTCGTCGTCGTCGAAGTACTTCGCGAAGGTCTCCTGCACCACGCGCACGTTGGCGGAGATCACGGTGCGCGCGCCGTAGCGCTCCTTGAAGAACGGCATCGCCGTGCAGTGGTCGGCGTGCACGTGGGTGTCGAGCACGTGCGTGAGCTCGAGGCCCTGTTCGTCGATCACTTTCGCGACGGCCTGGGCCGACTCGTCGGAGAAGCGGACGGCCCGCGCGTCGAAGTCGTGCACGGAGTCGATCAGGATCGCCGAGCGCGACACCTCGTCGCTGACGAGGTAGGTCAGGGTCCAGGTGCGCGGGTCGAAGAAGTGCTGGATCTGCATGACCCGAGTGTGCCTCACGGCGCGGAGCCGGTGAAGCGAGGCCGCGTCACTCTCGCAACAGCTCGAGCACCGGCCCGAGGAGTCGCGGGTCGGCACAGGCCACCACGCCGCCGTCGGACCCAGCGCGCAGCGGCGCACCCGACCAGTCCACGCAGCGCCCGCCCGCGCCCTCGACCACGGGCACCAGCGCCGCGAAGTCGTGCAGGGCGAGGCCGGCTTCGACGACCAGGTCGAGGCCGCCGCTCGCGAGCGCCGCGTACAGATAGGCGTCCCCGCCCCACTGGACGTCGCGCACCTCGGCGACGAGCCGGTCGAAGCGCGCGCGCCGATCGTCCGGGAGGAACTGCGGTCCCGTCGAGCCCAGGATGGAACCGGCGAGACTCGTGCTCGTCCGGGCGCGCACGGGCTCGCCGTTGCGTCGCGTCGGGACGCCGGCGGCCGCCCACCAACGCTGGGCGCAGACCGCCTGGTCGATGACGCCGAGCACGGGGCGTCCGCCGTGCAGGAGACCGATCAGCGTCGTGAAGGTGGGGATGCCGGCCGCGAGCGCACGCGTGCCGTCGATCGGGTCGAAGACCCAGGTCCACTCGTGCGCCAGCGCCGCGTCGGCGCCACCGAGTTCGTCGGCGAACTCCTCGCCGAGCACGCCGTCGCCCGGACAGCGGCGCGCGACGAGGTCACGCAGCACGCGCTCGGTCGCGCGGTCGACGTCGGTGACCGGGCTGCCGTCGGCCTTGCGCTCGACGCTGAAGCCGTCCGCCAGGTGGGCAAGCACGGTGGCGCGCGCCGCATCGGCCAGCTCGAGGGCGACGTCGAGCGCTCGTTCGAGATCGCGTGTCATGGTCGGGAGCGCGCCGCGGTGCACGTCGCGCGCCACCACGCTACCAGCGCGGCACGCGCCAACCGCCGCCGAGGCGCTTGACCGTGAGGCGATCGGACAGGTGCGGGAAGATCGGAGTCAACGCGCCCAGCAGCCACCACTTCCAGCGCAACGAACGCTCCGGGCGCGGGCGTTCGTCGAGGGCCAGCACCTCGAGCGCGACGGACTCGGGGGTGGCCGACCCGCTGAGGTCGGGGTCGGGCAGCCCGGCCGGATTGGGCTGGGCGTCGAAGAAACCGGTCGTCGTCAACGCGGGGTTGAGCGTGCAGACGCGGATGCCGTCGGCGGCCCACTCGAGCCGCAGCGCTTCGCCGATCGAACAGACGGCCGCCTTGCTGGCCGCGTACACGGATTGGCCCGGAATGCCGCGGCGACCGACGACGGACGCCACGTTCACGACGACGGGGCTCGCGCTCACAGCGAGCAGAGGGTGCGCGAGGCGGCACATGTGCAGGAGCCCCTCGACGTTCGTCGCGAAGACGCGGCGCACGAGGTCCGGCTCGAGTTCCGTCACGAGCGCGCGATACCCCATTCCCGCGTCGTTCACCAGCAGGTCGAGTCGACCGAACTCCGCGCGCAGGGTCTCGATCGCGGCGGCGATGGCGCCCGAGTCGGTGAGGTCCGCCGGCAGGACCAGGTGCGCGGACCCGTCGCTCGCGGGCGGTAGAGCGGCGGCGACCTCTTCGAGTCGTTCGCGGCGGCGTGCGAGCAGAGCGACGCGATCACCGCGCTGGGCCAGTGCCTCCGCGATGGCTCGACCGATGCCGGACGACGCCCCCGTGACCAGGGACGTCCGCGGCCCGGGCGGGCGAGAGCGCGCGCTGTCCTCGTCGGAGCGGTTCACGTCGTGCGCTCAGCCGCGCACGAGCTTGCCGATCGAACGCACTCGATCGAGCCAGTCGGTGCGCAGCTTGGAGACCGCGGCCAGCACGCTGGAGCGCGCGGGGTCGGCCTTCAGGTCTTCCTCGATCTGCCACGTCGCGTCGATCGCTTCGTTGAGCAGCGCCTTGCCGCGCTTGATCTCGTTGCGCAGCTCCTCGGTCAGGTTGCCCGAGTTGAACGCGCGACCGGCTTCGCCCTGGAAGACGAGCTCGGCCTGGTGCGCCTTCTCGACCGCGTCGCGCCAGGCCTGGTCGTCCACGAGCCGCAGCTGTTCGGCCTTGGTGCGCGGCATGATCACGCGCTTGGGGCGTTCGTACTCCGGCACCGCCGCGAACGGGTTGTCGTCACGCACCGCCTGCTCCTTCTCGGCCGCCTCGGCCTTGGCGACCTGCGCCGGGGTCGCTGCGGGGAGATTGCCGTCACTGCTCCGACCGCCGCAGGACACGGCGAACATCGACAGAGCGACCAGGGACAGGGCGGGGAGCGGAAGGGTCGCGGTACGGAGCATGTCGAGTGGGCGCAGGCGGGGCGTCGGCCGTGGGGCGGCGCCGGTCGGGCCGCGGATCGAGCGGAACAGGATGGAGGTCGAGCGCGCTCGGCGAAACCCCTCGCGAGGCAGAAAGCGGCGAGCGGGACGGCGCGAGCGGAGTTGCGGCCACGAGCGCCGCGGACGTCCCGGTCATCGGCCCCAGAAGCGGTCGAACCCGCGGTCGAGTCGCGGGTTCGAGTGCGCGCCCCCCTCTGTGGCCACGCGAGCGGGGTTCCGGGCCCCCGAAGGCCCTCAGACGTCGCGAGTCTCGCCGGCGCCGACGGGCAGGCTCTTGGCCTGGACGGAGCGCTCGGCGCGCTCGAGCAGCCTCTCGAGACGTTGGGCCACCACGTCCGTGGGCAGCGTCAGCGACCCCGGACGGTCCATCCGCGCCACGTGCAGACCGACGACGCGACCGCGCGAGTCGATCGCCAGCGACAGACACTCGCTGGGCAGGAGGTTCGCGTCGTTCTGCACGACCGACGGGAAGCCGTCGCGCCGCGCACTGACGTCGACGCTGTCGGCGGCGTGCGGCACCTGGAAGGGATTCTGGTAGTCGTCGAGCCGACGGCCGCGCACGCGGACCACGCGATCGAACGACTCCTCTCCGCGCCGGATCGTGAAGTCGACCTCCTGGCCCGGCACCGTGCGGCGCAGTTGGCTGATGACCGACTCCGAGTTGCGCATCGGCTGGCCGTCGATGGCCAGGACCACGTCACCCGCTTGGATGCCCGCCGAGATCGCGGCTCCGTCGTCGAGCACGCGGCCGATCAGAGCCCGGTCGGGAACGGTTCGATCGAGCTCGACGCCGAGGAACCCGTTGTTCTCCGTGGCGAGGTCGCGCGGTCCGACCGACACCGCGCCGAGACCGATGCAGTCACCACCCGGACCGACGGCGGCGATCCACTGCCCCACGCGCCAGTCCACCGGTTCGGCCGAGAAGGCGACCGGTTCGAGTCCGGCGTCGTCCGTGGACAGGAGCGCCAGGTCCGTGCCGAGGTCGCTCGCGAGGATCGTGGCTTCGCGGCGCGTTCCGTCGGGTGCGAGGACGTAGAAGCCGTCGCTGCCCAGTTCGGACAGCTTGGCGAGCAGGAGCCCTTCCTCGCCGACGACCACGGCGTGCGACAGGCGCGCATCACCGACCTCGGCCTCGGCGACGACGCGCAGCACCGAACTGGCGAAGGGTCGGCACAGGACGTCGAAGCTGCGCTCGAGCTGCTGCCGACCGCCTTCGACGAGGACGGGGTCGGGTCCCGCGGCGACGGAGTGTCCGACGAGCGGTTGAGCGAGTGCGAGCGTTCCGGCGAGGACGGCGCAGGCCAGCGTCGCGCGGCGGCCGACGCGGTTCGTGAAGGTGTTCGTCATCACTCGTCCTCCCCTGCTTCCCTGCGAGCCTTCTCCACGTCGATCTCGAGCCGCTCGCCGTCGCGCT
Source organism: Rohdeia mirabilis (assembly GCA_007750655.1). GTDB lineage: Bacteria > Planctomycetota > UBA1135 > UBA1135 > Rohdeia > Rohdeia mirabilis. The sequence goes on along the minus strand of CP036290.1, from coordinate 48,719 downwards.
CGATCGTGAGCGTCGCGGTCTCACCCACGCGCAGGTCGCGTTCGCGCGCGCGGAAGCTCGAGGGCGAACTCACCGAGCGGCCGTCGACCGCGATGATCAGGTCGCCGACCTGGACGCCGGCTTCGTCGGCGCGGTAGCCCTCGAAGACGTACTGGACCTCGACGCCGCCGTCGGCCGTGCGGACCGCGAGTCCGAGCGCTCCACTCTCGCGATTGCTGCGGCTGCGGGCCGCGTTCCAGTTCTCCGAGGCCGCCAGGCGCTCCCAGTCGTCGAGGAAGCTCTTGACCGGGACGTGGAAGTTGCGGTCCACGCGTTGTTCGATGTAGCTGTTGATGCCGACCACGTTGCCGTCGAGGTCGAACAGCGCGCCGCCCGAGTCGCCGGGCATCATGGCGCAGTCGGTCTGCAGCCAGTAGCGGCGCGCGCGGTCGGTGAAGGTGCCGACGCGGACGACGGCGGGGCGATCGGCGACGATGCCTCCAGCGTGTCCGGTCATGACGCACAGCTCGTTCTCGACCAGTGCGTCCGAGTCCCCGATGTTGGCGTAGGGCCACGGACCGTCGCCGTCGATCTTCACGAGCGCGCAGTCGCCGCGTTCGTTGCGTCCCAGGCCGACGCCGTCGACCACGCGGCCGTCCGGCAGGTAGACCTTGATGCGCGTGCCGGGGCGCGAGAAGTTGTGCGCCACCGTCAAGATGTAGCCGTCCTCGCTGACGATCACGCCGCTGCCGTCGCCCTCGGTCCTGTTCTCGCGGATCTTCAGTCCGACCGTCGCCGCGAGCGCTCGATCCGCCGCTGCCACCACACGCTCTTCGAGTTGCACCAGGATCGCGGGCGCGAGGACGTCGTTCGATCGCGGCTGCGGCGGCGCCCAGGACGCGACGAGCGCGAGTCCCAGTGAGAGAGGCAGTCGCCCGACGCGTGCGGCGGTCCACAGCGTCGGCGTCGATCGGTCGAGGACTCGTGTCATGCGTGGTGGTGCGAAGGGGTGACGAGCTCTTGGATGGTGGCGCCGGAGAGGCCCCGACCGAAGGTCCATGCTACGCAGGCTCTGGAATCCTGTGAGATCGACCGGCCGAGGGCTCCGAGTCGAATCGGAACGCCTCCCGGAATGAGTCGCGCGGACGACGGGGTCGGATGCAGCACGCGAAACGGGGGAACCCCGAGGTTGCGCAGGTGCGAGCCTGCACTCCACAAGTCGCGCAGTTCCCGGCGTTTACCAAGCAGTTCCCGCTGCGGCGTCGCGCGCGGCGCCGAAGACGGTGGGAATGGACCCACCGACGCCTCCCCCACGGTCGGAACGAGGGGCTAGGCTTGGGACGGAGCAATGGCTTTCGCTCTGGGTCGCCCGGGGGTTCGCCCCCGGAGGCCCTCTACCACCCGTCGGGCCCCCCCAACCGCCTGCGCGATCACCACGCGCGGCCAGCGTTCGAGTCGCACCCCGACTCGATCGACCCGGACCGACGGAGCGTTTCCGAACCGCCGCGTGCGATCGCGGCCAACGGTCGTGAACAGCCGTTCGCGATCGGTCGTTCAGGACCGGCGCCGACGGTGACCGTCACCGAAGCGGGATCGACGGTGGACCGGATCGGTCGCTCGGCGTTCGATCACGAGCGCGGCGCGCGGGATACGCCGCTGTCCGCCGCGAGCCAGCGGGTCTCGGCCACGTGTCGAGATCGACCGCAGCTCGACCGGCGAGTTCGATGGGTCGCCGCACTCGCTGCGCCCGCCCGCGTTGGAGCGCGGCGCCGCGTCAGATGCGCCGCACCAACCGCGCCGCGAAACCCCCGTCCACCGGAACTTCGTTGCCGGCGGGCAGGGACAGGTGCTGTTCCTCGAGTTCGAAGTCGTCGCGGTCGCGCACGAGTCCGTTCACGATCGCGGTGTTCTCGCCCGGCTCGAGGCTGCAGGTCGACCACACCAGGCGGCCACCGGGTGCCACGCGCTCGGCGCCTTCACGGGCGAGACGCTGTTGAAGTTCACCGAGACTGGCGCGCGACGCGGGTCCGAACCGCCAGCGCGCCTCGGGACGCGCCGCGAAGACGCCCGAGTTCGAACAGGGCGCGTCCACGAGCACGGCGTCGAACAGGCCGTCCTCGAGTTCGGCCGTTCCGTCGCTCACGACGCAGCGCACGCGCTCGGCCACGCCCAGTCGCGCAGCCGTTTCCTCCACGCGCGCCAGTCGCCGCGCGTCGACGTCGACCGCAGTGACCTCGGCGCCCGCGCGCGCGAGGAGCGCGGTCTTGCCACCGGGCGCCGCGCACAGGTCGAGGACGCGTTCGCCCGGTCGCGCACCGACGAGCTCCGCAGCGCGCGTCGCCGCAGCGCCTTGGATCGTCAGCTCGCCGCGCGCGAAGGCGTCGAGCGCGACCACGTGTTCGGTCGCTTCGGTCGGGAGAACGAGGTTCCGACCCTCGCGCGCGAGTGGCGCGAGTTCGTGTTCGACGAGGGCGGCCTCGAGGGCTGCGACGGCCCCGTCTACATCGTCCGCGAGCACGTGTACGGACAGCGGCGGCTCGTCGAGCGCGAACCGCGCGAGTTCGAGCGCGCGCTCCCACCCGTGCCGCTCGCTCCACCCCTTCAGGATCGGCGCCGGCATGGATAGCGCGTCCTCCGCCCACAGGAGCGGGTGCAGGTCCTGGCTGCGGAAGACGGGAACGTCGAAGTACCAGTTTGCGCCGACGATCTGCCGGTGCGGGTCGTCCGTCGTGCCCTCGATGCGCGCGCGGATCAGGTTGCGCAGGGTGCCGTTGACGATGCGGCCCTTCGAGAGACCGAGCGTGTCGTTCGCCGCGTCCACCGTCGTGTTGACGGCGGCGTGGTCGGGCACGCGATCGAGGAACAACAGCTGCGCGATGCCGATGTGCAGCAGCGTCGCGAGCTCGGGCTTGGGCTTGCCGCGCACGAACGTCTGCACCAGCGCGAGCAGCGTCCCGCGTCGGCGCAGACAGGTGGCGACGATGCGCCGCGCGAGCGCCCGGTCGCGCCCTTCGATGCCGCGGCGGTCCGCTTCGCGCTCGAGGTCGCGCAGCGGCGTGGGGGACGTGCTGCGCAGAAGGTCGTAGGCGAGTTGACGGGGCATCAGTGAGCGGGAGTGGGGGCGCCGTTCGGGCCGGTGTCGGTCGGTGCGCCGAGCCGCACCCCGTCCTCGAGGCGGGCGCCGCGCTGGAAATCGGCGACGGGAAGGCGCTTCTTGCCCGCGGCCTGGAGCTCGAGCACCCGCAGCGCACCGGCGCCGGTCGCCACGTCGAAACCCTCCGAACGGGTGCGCACGGTACCGGGTGCCGCGCCCGTCGTCGCGACTGTCGTGCTCGTCCCGTCGGGATCGACGGTCGCGCGCCAGACGACCAGGCGCTCGCCGTTCGGCAGGGTCGTCGCCGCGCCGGGCCAGGGGTCCATCGCGCGCACGAGGCGTTCGATCTCGACGGCGGGCCGGGTCCAGTCGATGTGGCCGGACTCCTTGGTGAGCTTGCGGCAGTGGGTCACGCGCTCCGTGTCCTGGGGCGTGAACTCGACCGCCCCGGCCTCGACCAGATCGAGCGCGCGACGGGCCGCTTCGCCACCGAGCGCCGCCAACCGCGCGAACAGCGTCCCACCGGTGTCGGCCGGGTCGATCGGCGTCTCGATCGACAGGAGCAGGTCGCCGGCGTCGAGCTTCTTGACCACGCGCTGGATCGACACGCCCGTCACCGTGTCACCCGCCGCGATCGCGGCCTGCACCGGCGACGCGCCACGCCAACGCGGCAACAGCGAACCGTGCACGTTCAGGCAGAAGCGTCGCGGCAGGTCGAGGAACGCCTGGTCGAGCAGTTCGCCGTAGCTCGCCACCAGCAGCACGTCGAGGTCGAGCGCGCGCAGCTCGTCCTTCAGCCCCTGGTCCTTCGCCGACTCGGGCCGGCGCACGTCGATCCCGTGTGCGCTGGCGAGTTCGACCACGGGCGACGGCACGTCCTTGCGTCCGCGCCCCGCACGACGCGCGGGCGCGGTGACGACGATCGCGGGCGGGCGGCCCCCTTCGATCAACGCGGCGAGCACGTCGGTCGCGAAGGGTGGCGACCCACAGAAGCCGTAGCGCAGGCGCGGTTCGGTCACGGGAGGGTGGTCGAGGCGGGAGACAGTGGGGCGGAACCCCGTCGGAAACGGAGACGGCGGCCCGTGGTCGGACCGCCGTCGGGGTGGGCGCGCGGTTGGCGCCGGCTGGGACGTCGGTGCGGCGCTGCCCGGCGACACCCCGTAGAGCCACCGCGGGCCCCCGCCCTCCCATCAGGGGAAGAGACTGCCGCGCGCGCCGTTCGGTGTCGGATTCCGTTCCGACAACCGGCTGGCGGCGCGCGACGGGCCGCGTGGCGCCGTGGCGCTCAGTCGACGAAGGCGTCGACCTCGGCCTTGAGCTGGGCGTAGCTCTGGCTGCCGACCAGCTGCTTCACGACTTCGCCGCCCTTGATGACGAGGAAGGTCGGGATGGCGGTGATGCCGTAGCGCGCGGGAACCTCGGGGTTGTCGGAGGTGTTGATCTTCACCACCTTCAGCTTGGCGCCGAACTCTTCGGCCAGGCGGTCGACGGCGGGGGACATCGCGCGGCAGGGGGCGCACCATTCGGCCCAGAAGTCGACGAAGACGGGTTCCGTGCTCTGGAGGACGGTGCCCTCCCACTGGGCGTCGGTGACGTCGGCGGCAGTGCTCATGACAAGTGGTGGGTCGGTCGTGGTCGTGGATTCGGCGCGTGGATCGCCGGAGGAGCGCCCCCCGGCCGAGCCTTTCGCGCCGCAGATGGTAGCGCCCGGGCGGAACGAATCCTCCCGGGCAGCGGCGGACCTACGCGAGGAGCGCCGCGGCGGGACCGGTGGAGCCCGGTGAGCGGCGTTCGACGCGGGGCGTCACCGTGATCGGCGCGAGCTTCGAGCGGCGAAGCCCGCGCCCTGGCCGCTCAGGCCTCGCCCGCCGGCCCCTCCTCCTGGAGGTACTCCTTCGGGCGGTAGACGAGCCCGACCGGGATGAACAGGAGCGCGGCGCCCAGCATCACCCAGGTGAAGAACCAGAAGTAGCTCGCGCCCTCGAGCTTGGTCTGGCCGCCGACGAAGGCGGTGACGTCGGCGTCCTCGCCCTCGGCGCGGGTCGATTCGTCGTCGAGGCCGAGGTCGAGCTTGCGCTGGTCGAGCCAGCTCAGCTTCTCGTCCGTCGACGCTTCGCTCGTCGCATCGGACGGCTCGTCGATCTCGACGATGTGACCGAGGTCGAACTTGGTGTCGCGCACGCGGTCGGGCCCGGTGCTCAGGACGCGGAACTGCAGACGGTTCTGGAGCGTGTAGGTCAGTTGCTCTCCCCAGGGATCGAGCAGACCGTCGATCAAGACCTGACCGTCCGTCGTCAGCGGCAAGCGGCCCTTCGCGCGCCAGTCCTCGAGGATGCGCTCGACGGCCGCACGGGACTGTTCGAGTCCGGCGGTCGCCACGACGTCGCGCTTGACCGCGCTGCCGTCGGCATTCGGAACGAACGTGACGCTGATGTCGTCCGCGTTGTCGAACGTGCCGTCGTGACCAGCGGCGGTCACCGTGAATCCGATCGGTAGGGACGCGAAACGCAGGCTGTCGGGCACGTCGAGCTCGTCCGAGCCGGGAACCGCCAGCGTCCCGGCGTCGCGCTTCGTACCGAGGTTGTCGAGCAGCCACTCGTTGGCCTGGGAGGCGACCGCGCTGATCTCGGCGGTGCCGCTCGGCACTTGGACGTAGCTGTTGACCTGGCCCGTGAAGATGTTGCCCAGGGAGACGGACCACAGGAAGAACGCCATGATGACGGACTTCATCTTGCGCGGCGCCTGCGTGTAGCTGAACTCGAGTGCGGTGATCGACACCATCACCTCGGAACCGGTCAACAGGATGTAGGCGAGCAACTGCCAACCGATCGAAGGCGACTCGCCGGCATCGACGCGGCCTTGGACCCAGGCGACCAGCGCGAAAGCCGTCACCATCACGAACAGACCGCCGCCGATCTTGCGGATCGGCGTCATCTTGAAGACGCGGTTGATCGCCGGGTAGATGAGGTAGGAGAAGACCGGGATGAGCGCGAGCACCAGGATCGGGTTCGCCGCCTGGATCTGCGACGGGAGCAACTCCATCCCGAGGAAGTTGCGATCGAGGTCACGCGCTTGGAGCACCCACGAGCTGCCCGTCTGGTCGAACAGCGCCCAGAAGACCGCGACGAAGACGTAGATCACGAACAGCGAAGCGACCGTCTTGAGTCCGTTCGGGCTGAACAACTCCTTCGCGAAGCCCGCACCGTCGGCCGGGATGTGCACGAAGACCTTGCGCCCCATCCAGAACATCAAGGTGGCGAGCGCCATCAGGACGCCGGGGACACCGAACGCCCAGTGCGGTCCGTACCACTCGAGCAACCACGGCGTCAGCAAGGTCGAGATGAACGACCCGAAGTTGATCGAGAAGTAGAACCAGAAGAAGACGGTCGTCAGCAGGTGGGCGTTCGATTTGCCGAACTGGTCGCCGACGTGCGCCGAGACACACGGCTTGATGCCACCCGACCCCAACGCGATCAGTCCGAGGCCTCCCAGCATCCAGTAGGTCGCGGGGCCAGCGATGCCCATCAACGCGAGCGCGCCGTGGCCCATGCAGTACACGAGCGAGAGCGTGATGATCGTGCGGTACTTGCCGAACAGGATGTCCGCGAGCAGCGCACCGAGGAACGGCGTGAAGTAGACCGCCGCGGTGAAGTAGTGGAAGTTCGCCTCGGCCTGGGCCTCGGGCATCGGCTCCAGCGCCTGCGACCCCATCAGGTGCAGGTAGCTCACCATGAAGACGGTCAGCACGGCCTTCATGCCGTAGAAGCTGAACCGCTCGGCGGCCTCGTTCCCGATGATGTACGGAATGCCCTTGGGCAGTTTCGTGGACGGAACGGGCGCGGTCAGGTGCTGGGCCATGAGCCGAATGGGCTGGGGACGTCAGGCCGAGCGGGACCTGGTGGGGGGAGAGAGCGAGCCGGCCACCACCGAGGGATCACCGGACCGGATCACCGGATGAGTCCACCGAGCACGATCCCCCGCGCGAGCGTCGAGGATCGGCAGCGCCGAGTCGGTGGTGGGCGATGAGGGATTCGAACCCCCGACTTCTTCCGTGTAAAGGAAGCACTCTAACCAGCTGAGTTAATCGCCCCGGGTGGGGGGGGCCGAGCCTAGCGAGCCGAGCGGGGCTTGTCATGGCCGTCGGCTCGGGACCGCTCGCTCCCGTGCGACGCGTCCGCTTCCTCGAGCGCCCCGCTCGTCCTCAGGCGCAGCGCGTTCCCGATCACCGAGACCGAACTCAGACTCATGGCGGCGGCGGCCAGCATCGGACTCAGGAGCGAACCCGTCAGTGGGTACAGGACGCCGGCGGCGATCGGCACCCCGAGGGCGTTGTAGCCGAAGGCGAAGACCAGGTTCTGGCGGATGTTGCGGACCGTCGCGCGGCTCAGCGCTCGGGCGCGGACGATTCCGTGCAGATCGCCCCGCACGAGTGTCAGCGCCGCGCTCTCCATCGCCACGTCGGTGCCCGTTCCCATCGCGATGCCGACCTCGGCCGCGGCGAGAGCGGGCGCGTCGTTGATGCCGTCACCGGCCATGGCGACCTTGTGCCCGTCGGCCTGCAGGCGTTCGACCTCGCGCAGCTTGTCGTCGGGTCGCGCGTCGGCCACGACCTCGTCGATGCGAAGGCGCTTGGCCACGGCGTCGGCGGTGCGTCGCGCGTCGCCCGTCAGCATCACGATCCGCAGTCCGTCCGCGTGCAGGTCGGCGATCGCAGCAGCGGCTTCGGTGCGGATCGGATCGGCCACGGCGAGCGTTCCCGCCGCGCGTCCGTCGATCGCGACGAACACCACCGTCTCGCCGTCGCCGCGTCGGCGTTCGGCGCCCGCGACGAGAGCCGATACGTCGACACCGCGCGCGTCCATGAGCGCTTCGTTCCCGAGCGCGACGTCGCGCCCCGACACGCTGCCGACTACGCCTTGGCCGGTGACCGAGTCGAAGTCCGTCGCGGCTTCGAAGGCGACGCCGCGTTCCTGCGCGCCCTGCACGATCGCGTGGGCGAGCGGGTGTTCGCTCTCGCCCTCGAGTCCCGCGGCCGCGGCGAGAGCGGCATCCTCGTCGAAGCCCGCGGCGGGTTCGACGGCCACCAACCGCGGCGCGCCCTCGGTCAGCGTCCCGGTCTTGTCCACGACCAGAACGTCCACCTGGCGCAGTGTCTCGATCGCTTCGGCGTCCTTGAACAATAGCCCCATGCGCGCCGCGCGACCGGTCGCCACCATGATCGACATCGGCGTCGCGAGGCCGAGCGCGCACGGACAGGCGATGATGAGCACGCTGACCGCGGCGACGAGCGCGTACGCGAGGCGCGGCTCGGGCCCGAACGTGGCCCAGACGGCGAACGCGATCACCGCCGCCGCGACGACGGCCGGCACGAACACGGCCGACACGCGATCGACGAGGCCCTGGACCGGCGCCCGGCTGCGTTGGGCTGCCGCGACCATCTGGACGATGCGCGAGAGAAGCGTGTCGGCGCCGACACTCGCGGCCTTCACCGTCAACGCGCCCGTGCCGTTGACCGTGCCGGCCGACACCTCGTCGCCCTCGCCCTTGTCGATCGGGATCGGCTCGCCGGTCAGCATCGACTCGTCGACCGAACTGCGGCCGCGGACCACGTGACCGTCGACCGGCAGCTTCTCGCCCGGTCGCACGCGCAACAGGTCGCCGACGCGCACCTGATCGAGCGGGACCTCCTCGACCTCGCCGTCGGGCCCTTCGCGGCGCGCGGTCGACGGAGCCAGTCCGATCAGCTCGCGCACCGCGGCTCCGGTGCGACTGCGCGCTCGCAGCTCGAGCACCTGGCCGACGAGCACGAGCACGATGATCACGGCCGCCGCCTCGAAGTACAGGCCGACCTGTCCCTGCGCGTCGCGGAAGCCCTTGGGGAACAGGCCGGGCGCAGCGACGGCCACGACGCTGTGCGCGAATGCCACACCGACGCCAATCGCGATCAGCGTGAACATGTTCGGCTTCATGCGTCGGATCGACGCGACGCCGCGCACCAGGAGCGGCCAGCCCGAGTAGGCCACGACGGGCAGCGCGAGCACGAGTTCGATCCAGCCGCGCGCCGCGCCCAGACCCTCGTGGATCGGCGCGCCCGGCAGGACCATGTCGCCCATCGCGACGACGACCAGCGCGAGCGCCAACGGTCCACCGATCCACAGCCGGCGTGTGAAGTCGCGCAGCTCGGAGTCGTCCTCCTCCGCGCTCGGCAGATCGGGCTCGAGCGCCATGCCGCAGTCGGGGCAGGTCCCGGGGCCGATCTGGCGCACCTCGGGGTGCATCGGACAGGTGTAGACCGTGTCCTTCGGCAGATCCTCGGGCGGCGGCGGAGCCGGTCGATCGCCGTGGCAGCACGACGACTCTCCGTCCGCCGCGGCAGCGAGGTACTTCGCGGGTTCGGCCGCGAAGAGGTCGCGGCAGCCCTCGCAGCAGAAGTGGAAGGTCCGGCCGTCGTGCTCGGCGCTCGCGCGCGCGGTCGCGGGGTCCACGGTCATGCCGCAGACGGGGTCGATCACGGTCGTTGTGTTGGTAGACATGGCTCAGTGGCTTGCGCGGGCGTGGCGCCCTGGGACTCGGACAACTTCATCGATCCAACTCTCCTCGAAGGCCTCACTCTCCGAAGGCAGCACGCGCGGGGCCCGAGACTCGAGGTGGGCCCTCGTTGGACCGCGCCCCGACAGCGCATGCGCGCTCTTCGATCTCGCGAGTCGATGGTGCGCATCCACGTGGTACGTGCTTGGCCCGAACAACCGATTCGCTCTACGCACCTCCCCAGCGCGCGGCGCGGTCGGTCGACGAGCCTCTTCCTGTCGACCTCGCTGAAACCGCCCTGACGAGGCTACCTCCTGAAGGCATCCGTCGAAAGCCCGAGAAGCCGGCTCCCTACCCGCATGAGCTCGCACGGAACACCGCCGACGACGACCCACAGTTCGAACGCGCTCCAGTGGATCTCGGTGCCCAATCCGCCGCCCTGGTCGGAAGTCGGTGTTCACCTGCGTGCCCCTCGACGAAGGCGTCGCTCTTGCACGGCGCAGTAGAGGACCGGCACGACGAACATGCTGATCAGGACGACCGTCATGCCGCCGAACGATGGAATCGCCATCGGAATCATCACGTCGGCCCCCCGCCCAGTCGACGTCAAGACCGGCAGCAGCGCGAGGATGGTGGTCGCCGACGTCATCAAGCAGGGACGGCAGCGCCGCTTGCCCGCGGCGACGACGGCGTCGCGCACCTCGGCGACCGTGTCCGGGTCGCGCTTCTCGAACGACTGCTTGAGATAGGTCGCGATCACGACGCCGTCGTCGGTCGCGATACCGAAGAGCGCGAGGAAGCCGACCCACACCGCGACGCTGAGATTCAACGGGTGCACCTGGAACAGGTCCCGCATGTTCACGCCAAAGACATCGAAGTCCAGGAACCACGGGGTGCCGTAGAGCCAAAGCATCACGAAGCCGCCCGACCACGCGACGAAGACGCCGCTGAACACCATCAAGGTCGTCGAGACAGCCTTGAACTGGAAGTACAGGATCATGAAGATCAAGAAGAGCGCGAGCGGCAACACCACCGCTAAGGTCTTCACGGCGCGAATCTGGTTCTCGTAGGAGCCGGCGAAGGTGAAGGACACTCCCGTCGGGAGATCGAGCTCACCGTTCGCAATCCTCTGGTCGAGAAACTCCTGACACTGCTCGACCACGTCGACCTCGGCCCACCCGGGCCGCTTGTCGAAGATCACGTAGGACGTCAAGAAGGTGTCCTCGGTCTTGATCACCTGCGGCCCGCGTGAGAACTCGATCGACGCCAGCTGGCTGAGCGGGACCTGCGCGCCACTCGCAGTCGGAACGAGTACGCGCTCCATGCCTTCGACACTGTCACGCAGCTCACGCTGGTAGCGCACGCGGACTGGATAGCGCTCGCGCCCCTCCACAGTGGTCGTCACCCGTCGCCCTCCGAGCGCGACCTCGATCAAGTTCTGCACCTGTGCGATCGAAACGCCGTAGCGTGCTGCCGCGCCGCGATCGACGTCGATCTCGAGGTACGGCTTCCCGACCACGCGGTCGGCGAAGGTCGCTTCCGGCCTCACGGAAGGCACCTGCTTGAGCAGGCGCTCGATCTGCAGGCCCGCTCGTTCGACCGCCTCCAACGACGGCCCCTTGACCTTGACTCCCATCGGAGCTCGCATGCCACTGGCGAGCATCACGATGCGCGCGGCGATGGGTTGGAGCTCGGGCGCGGTCACCGTTCCCGTGAGCCGCGTCACTCGCACGATCTCGTCCCAGATGTCTCCTGGATTCTCGATCTCTGGCCTCCAGTTGCGGAACGGTCGACCGTCGGGGTCGGAGATCAAGCCGCCCTCTGAGTCGCGCACGAAGTCGTCCGACTCCGTGTCGAACTCGAACTTCAGCCTGTGACCGTTGGAGTCGGTCATGTACTCCGGCTTGTAGTTGATGATCGTCTCGACCATCGAGATGGGTGCGGGATCGAGCGCACTCTCGACGCGGCCGATCTTGCCGACCGCGAGCTCCACCTCTGGGATGTTTGCGATCGCCCTGTCGAGCGACTCCAACACCTCGATCGACTCACCGATCGACGCGTGCGGCATGGTCGTCGGCATGAAGAGGTAGGACCCCTCGTCGAGCGGCGGCATGAACTCCTTGCCGAGTCCCGGGAACTCGTGCGTTGCTCCGGACCACAGCGTCGTCGAATACACCGCCGCTCGATCCACGCCGAGCTTCGCGAGGGACGCCGGTACGAAGCCGAACACCCGATCGACTCCCAGCCAGACCGTGGAACCAAAGACGAGCAACGACACGGGCAGCATCAAAAAGAGCACCTTGTGCCCGAGACACCATCTCAGGATCGGCTCGTAGACCCGCAGGAAGAGGGAGAAGACGACCAACAGACCAAGAATAGCGAGCAGGACGAATCCCATATTGCGCAGCGCCCCGCGCTCGGGTCCGAGCGGCTCCCAGTGCGTAGCCAGGACCGACGCGACGAACAGGATGGCGAGGCCAGTGACCAAGTAGGGCCACGACGCTGCGACGCGACGCGAGCGCCCTATCAGCTTGCCCCATGCGCGGCCGATAGCGCCGCCTGTTGAGGGGAAGAGCATCAACGCGAGCGGCGGGATCAGCAGCAGCGCAATGACGATCGACCCGATCAACGCGAATGTCTTCGTGAAGGCGAGCGGTCGGAAGAGCTTGCCCTCCTGTCCGATCATGCTGAAGACCGGGAGGAAGCCGACGATGGTCGTGCTCACGGCTGTGAGGATCGCGGAACCCACCTCCATCGTTGCGCTATAGACGACCTCGAGTGGCGGTTCGTCCGGGTGAGCCGCCCGGAGCCGGGTGAGAATGTTCTCGGTCAGAACGATCCCCATGTCGACGATCGTTCCGATCGCGATCGCAATGCCCGACAGCGCCACGATGTTCGCGTCCACCGCGAACAGCTTCATCAGGATGAACGTGAACAGCACCGTCACCGGGAGCAGCGCGGAGATCAGCACCGACGACCGCAAGTGCATCAACATGAACAGCACAACGATGATCGTCACGAGGATCTCCTCACTGATCGCTGTGTTGAGCGTTCCGAGCGTCTCCTTGATCAGCCCCGATCGATCGTAGAATGGGACGATCGAGACCTGTGACAGCACTCCGTTCTCGAGCGTCTTGCGCGGTAGCCCGGGCGTGATCTCGAGGATCTTCTCCTTGATGCCGTCGAGGACGGCGAGCGGGTTCTCGCCGTAGCGAACGACGACGACGCCACCGACCGCCGCGGCGCCCCCCTTGTCCAGCGCGCCACGCCGTAGGGCCGGCCCGATCGAGACATTGGCCACGTCCTGCACTCGGATCGGGGTGCCGTCGACGGCCTTGATCACGGACTGCTCGATGTCCGTGACGTCCTCGATCCATCCCAGACTGCGCACGAAGTACTCGACGCGGTTGACCTCGATCACGCGCGCACCGACCTCGAGGTTCGAGCCGCGTACCGCGTTGTAGACCTCGTCGAGGGTGACGCGGTGGGCGCGCATCGCGTCAGGATCGACGTCCACCTGGTACTCGCGTACGAATCCACCGATCGAGGCGACTTCGGCCACCCCGTCGACGGACATCAGCGCATAGCGAACGTCCCAGTCCTGCACGCTACGCAACTCGTCGAGGCCCCAACCACCGGTAGGCTCACCCTCCGGATCCAAGCCTTCGAGCGTGTACCAGAAGACCTGGCCGAGTGGCGTCGCGTCCGGACCGAGCGCGGGTGAGACGCTCTCAGGGAGTGTCCCCGACGGCAGACTGCTCAGCTTCTCGAGGACGCGCGATCGCGACCAATAGAACTCCACGCCCTCCTCGAAGATGATGTAGATGGTCGAGAACCCGAAGAACGAGTTCGACCGGATCGTCTTCACGCCGGGCAGCCCGAGGAGGGACACCGTCAGCGGATAAGTGATCTGGTCCTCGACGTCCTGTGGCGAGCGCCCCATCCACTCGGTGAAGACGATCTGCTGGTTCTCGCCGACGTCGGGGATCGCGTCGACCGGCACCGGATCGCGCGGCAGGATGCCGAGTTCCCAGTCGAAGGGCGCGGTCATCGCACCCCACGCAACGATGAACAGCAGCAACAGCGCGACCATCAGGCGCTGCTCGAGGAAGAAGCGGACCAGCTTGCCGAGCATGACCTACTTCTCCTCCTCGACCATGCGGGTGAGCTCCCCGCACCGCAGCATCGCCGACCCGAAGTATGGGTTCGTGACCGTCTCACCCCGCTGAAGCCAGTTCGCGCCTACGTCGTCGAGCGCCATCGGACAGTGGAACAGGCCGACCGAACCGTCGTCGCGCGCGTACCCGAAGGCGTCGAGTGCGTCGACCAGCTGCTCGGTGAGTGGAGCCAGGAGTAGGCGTCGCGCATCGATGTCGCTCGCTCCAGCCAGTGCGGATGCGGCCGGACGCAGGGTTGCGAGTTGCGCCATCCACGCCAGGTGTGACCCGTGCTCGAGCACAGCCATGTCCACTCGGTCGATCGCCTCGAGGATCGCTTGGGCCATCGCTTGGCTGTCCTCGTCGATCGTGAACGCCGTCTGCAGCTGCAGGTACGCGTCGACGACCTCACCGAGCTGCGTCTTGAACGCCACCGGAACCGGGTAGGTGACGGGGTGGGTGTCACCTCCGGCATCCATCTCCTCCATCGGAATGCCCGCCGGAGCCGCAGCCCCCGCGCCACCGTGCTGGTGGCCGGGCGGACGCGCGCCACCATCCGGGCTCATCATGCTCGGCTTCGCGCGAATCTGGAGTTCGCTGTCAATCTTGAAGTTGCCCTTCACGACGACGCGCTCGCCCTCGCGCAAGCCGCTGTGAACGACGTACCAATCGCCCGCGCGCGGTCCGAGGTCTATCTCGCGACCCTGGAAAACCGCCTCGTCGCGATCCTCCAACTGCACGTAGACGACCGCGCGTTTGCCCGTGACGAGCGGGGCGGTCGCCGGGATAACGAGCGGAGCGCCCGTGTTCACCTCGGCGACGAAACCCAACTCCTCTGCTGGCACGAGGTCCATGCCGCACTCCGTGCAGGCTTCGAGACCGTCGGCAACGATCTCCGGGTGCATCGGGCACATCCACATGTCCGCAAGATCTGCGTCGACGACCTTCCCGTGCTGGGTGAGGACCGCCTGCGCTGTGGCAGTGACGAACATATCGGGCTTGAGCCTGCCGTCCGCGTTGTCGACGTTCAGCCGGATCTTGACCGTACGCGTGCGGTCGTCGAGCACGGGATCGATGAATGCAACGCGACCGTTGAAATGCTCGCCGGGATAGGCCTCGACCTGGAACGCAACCTCTTGGCCGTATCGGAGCCAGCGCAGGTCGGACTCGTAGGCGTCGAGCATCACCCAGACCTTGGAGAGGTCCGCGATAGTGTAGATCCGGCTCCCTTCGTCCACGTACATGCCCTCGAGCGCATTCTTGTGCACGACGATGCCGCCAGTCGGTGCGCGGATCGTGATGTGTTGCTCAGGCGTGCCGCGGTCGACGATCTCGGCGATCTGCTCGACGCTCAAGCCGTAGAGGCGCAGCTTCTCGCGTGCGGAGACCACCGTCCGGTCGGCGGTGTTGCGCAGGATGTCGAGCGAACTGCCCTCGATCTTCGCAGCCGTCGCGATGGCCTGCAGGAGCTCCTGCTGCGCCGAGTAGAGTGTCGGACTGTAGATCTCGACCAGGTGGTCGCCCTCGCGGACCGTCACACCCGTGTAGTCGACGAAGATCCGGTCGAGTCGGCCCTTCACCCACGAGGTGATGTACGCGAGGCGCGTCTCGTCGAAGGCGATCTTGCCGACCATCCCGACCTCGTGTGCGACGGCGCGGCGCTCGACGGGTGCGGTCTCGATGCGAGCCAGCACCATCGCCGATTCCGACATCTGCAGCATGCGCGGACCGAGTTCAGCTCCACCACCGGAGTTCGCCTCGATCAGCTTCATGAAGCAGATCGGGCAGTTGCCCGGTTCCGGAAGCCGAATCTGCGGGTGCATCGAGCAGGTCCAGACCGTCGGTTCGGCGGCCGTTCCGGTGTCGGTCGCTGCGGTCTGCTCGGCCTCCGTCGGCGCCTCCGGACGACCGGCGCGGCCGACACAGAAGCCCAGCCCGAGAAGTAGAAGCGTGAGAACGAGGGTGCGAGGTTGCGGAGTGGTCATGGTTCTCAGTGCGCGTGCAGGGGCAGGCCGGTGATCCGTTCGATCTCGGCTGCTGATTGGGCTCGGTCGGACTCGGCGCGAGCGACTTGGAGCTGGAACTCGAGCAAGATTCGTTGTGCGTCGATCAGGTCGAGGAAGCCCTGGTCGCCCGACTGGTAGGCCGAGTCGAGAGCCTCGACCGATTCCTCGCCCTTGGGGACGAGTGCGTCGCGGAAGAGCTCGAGGCGCCGATCCGCGTCGCGAAAACGGTAGAGCGCCATCTCGAGTTCAGCCGCAAGTCGGTTGCGGAGTTGTGATCGCTCGAGCGTCATGGCTCGTTCAATCGCTTCGGCCTCGCGCACGCCTGCGCGGTAGGACGATCGCCACACCGGCAACTCGAAACCGAGTGTCACGGCGATGGCGTCCTCTCCGGAGTCGGGCACGCCAGCGTTGGTCGCCGATCCGATCAGCGTGTAGTCAACGCCGACCGTGAAGTCGGGGAAGAACTCTTTGTCCGCGAGCCCAACGCCGTAGCGCGCAGCGGCGATGCGGTGCTCGTACGCACGAAGCATCGGGTTCGTCGCGTCGAGCGATTCAGTTCCTCCCAAGCCATCGATCGCGGGCGGAACAGGTAGCGCCCCCGTCGGCCGCGGAAGCTCGGCGCTCCCATCCCGATCGAGCGCCGCATTGAGCTTCGCGACGAGCGGTCGACGCAGGTCGGTGAGTGTCTGCACCCGGTCTTCGATCTTGCCGAGTTCCACCTGGGCGCGGATCACGTCGGAGTGCTGCCCGAGTCCAGTCTCGAAGCGCGCGCGTGCGACGCTCTCCCAATGGACGAGCAAGGCGCGGTTGCCTTCGGTGACCTCGATCGCGGTTTCGAGGTAGGCGTACTCGTACCAAGTGTCGCGGATGGCGTACTCAAGTTCGAGCCGCGTCGCTTCCAGTAGCTCGCGCGCAGCCTCGGCCGCTTCGAACGACGCGTTGCCTGCGAGCTCCAACTTTCCGAACCAGGGGAAGGGCTGCGCGATGCCGACGCGCCCCTGCATCGGGCCGACGCGGGTCTCAACCTCAGCCAAGTACACGCCCAGTGTCAGGCGCGGTTCGGGAAGCGTCGTCGCCTGTGGAACGCGTTCGAGTGCAGCCCGCCAGCGCTGGAACGAAGCCTCGAGCCCTGGGTTGCGCGAGCGTGCGGAACGGAGAATCTGCTCCAGAGGTCCAGCCCCTTCGTCGAATTCGATGTCGCCGCGCGGCTCGGTGGCGAATGTGTCGTTCGATCTCTCCCACGATGCGAGCCGTTCGCCGTACATCTCTGGTGGCGCGACGCAACTTGCGTAGAGCAAGGGCGTGAATAGGATGGTCAAGAGTTTGGGCATGACGCACTTCGGAGGAATCGTTGTTGTGTCGGAGCGCGACCGACGCGCTTGATGCGCTTCGCGCGTGGACGGCACACGGGGCGCCGGTTCCACTCGCGAAACTCTTCGAGTCGAGTCGCTCGAGCGACTAGAGGCGCCCGGACGTCAGATGCCGCCGCCGTGCCCTTCTTCATGGCCCTTGTGGCCCTTGGGCGAGTTCGGCTTCGACTGGGCCTTGATCGCGGCGTCGATCAGTGCGAGGTACTTCAGCGGGTCCCGGCGCACGCGGGGCTCACACCCTGCGCAACACAACCGCACGAGCCGGTACCCGATCAGCAGATCGACAGGCTCACCCATTTCGCCTCCCAGCTCCTCGTCGGTGACGACACAGGTCTGGAGGGGGTAGCTCTCTAGCTGCGCCTCGGTGGCAGCCACTTCCAGCTTCGCGATGTAGCTGTCGGGATCCTTGTGGAACTTGGCGAGGCACCCCTTGCAGCACAGTCGAACAAGACGATTGCGGTGGATGACCTCGACCGGGTCCCCCATGGAGCCCAACTTCTCGCCCGACACAATGCAGGTATCCGTCGGGTAGTAGGCCAATTGCAGTCGAACGAGAGCGGCATCGACTGCAGCGAGCACCTTGGCCGGGTCCTTCTCGAACGCGGCTACTGACTTCTTGTCGTTGAAGCGCAGTTCGCGGCCCTCGTGCTCCATGACGATCAGGTCGGCGACGCGGGCGAGCTTCTTGCCCGAGACCGGGTCGGTGTCGAGCAGGTAAGGATCGCCGGCGAAGGGCCGCGCCTCTTCGTGCGCATCGCCACCGTGCTCCCCGTGTTCATGCTCGTCGTGCGGTCGGGCCGCATCAATCATGGCAAGGAAGCGAGCCGGGTCCTTGCGGACCTTTCGGACGCACCCTTTGCAGCAGAGCCGCACGAGTCGGTTGCCGATCACGAACTCGGTGGGCGCCCCCATCGCGCCTCCCAATTCTTCGCCCGTCACCACGCAGTCCGTGAGCGGGTACGCATCGCGTTGCGCGGCGACCACCGCCGTATCCAGCGTGGCGATGAAGCTGTCCGAATCCTTGTTGAACTTCGGAAGGCAGCCGGCGCAACACAGCCGAACGAGGCGGTTGCGGTGGATGAGCTCGATCGGGTCGCCCATCTCGCCGAGCCTGCCGCCCGAGACGACGCAGGAGTCGATGGGGTAGTAGGGCAACTGGAGGCGGACCAGCGCGGCATCGATCGCCGGTAGAAAGCTGGAGGGCTCTACTCGGAACGTCGCGGACGAAGCCTCGGAGTTGAAGCGGATCTCCCGCCCTTCGTGTTCGAGAACGATCTGCTGCTCGATCGACACGAGTAGTTCTCCCGAGACGATGTCGATGTCGAGCAGGTAGGGGTCGCCGTCGAAGGTCTGCTCCGCGGAAGTCAGGTTGGCAGTCGCCTCGAGATGAGGTCCGGCTTCAGGCTGTTGGTGGGAGTGGAGGGCGATCGTGAGGGAGAGGAACGCTGCTACTGAGCGAGTGAGTGTGTTCATTGGTCTGCTTTCTCTTGTGATTCGTCGGGCTTGACCTGGATCGATCTCGACGTTCGAGATGACCTGCGTGGGCGAGCTCGAGGACCGGTTGCCGGGAGGCTGTCGCGTCGCGGGCCCCGGATCGGGCTCGCCAGCGAAACGCGACTCGGCTTCGCCGGAGGGAGCGCTTCATCAGCGCATGCGGTTGGAGACCCTCGGGGCTTCGCCGCTCAGACCGTCGAGCACGCGGTGGCTCGACCGGCCAGCCGATCGCAACGGACTGGCGCTGCTTCCACGAATGGACAGCAGCGACCTCGTCTCAACACAAGTACGAGCAGTACAAGACGAAGAGTGGAGGGGCCCGCCTCCTCACTACGCGACGCTGTGCCGGCGGAGCAGATTGGGCTCCCACCGGAAGGACGAACCTCATGCTCGAAGGCACGGCCGCGGCTTCGGACTCCGGGCCGCCCCAGCGATCGAGCTCTGCCGATTCACCTGCCGAAGTGAGGCAGTGGCAGTCGCCCTCACCGGGTGCGTTGCCGTCACAAGGACCGTCCGAGCCTTCTTGATCGTGGGAGCACGAGGGGCAAGCGGGCCCATGACCGGTCTCGCCGGCTTGGTGGTGGCTCGATCCCCCGTGCGAGTGCGAGTGGGGAACGTGCGCGACCCGGGCACTCGCTGTCTCGAGACCCGCATCGATTTCCCCGCTCTCCACGAACGCAGCGGTGTCCGCACCATGGGCCTGCACGAGGCAGCAGCACACGCGTCCGGTCGATGTCGCCAGGACCACCAGCGACACCAGCAGCCAAGCTGCCAGGCGTCGTGAGGTGATGGTGGTGATGGACATGGGAGCACTAGAAATCCCCATTTGCTCATCGGCCCAGCCGATGCCTCACGGGCGAAACCCACTTGGCAGGGTACTCCTGGTGGCCGTGGTCTAGGTGATTCGCTCCCCACTGTGACGTCGGCCCACTGAGATGGTGGAGGCCAACACCCAGGGGGAAAGCGGCTCCTCGTGCCGCGCGGCGGCCCCACGGATCGGATGCTCCGAAACGCGAGCGGTCGTCAAGCGGCCGCTACATGGGGCGCTGGACGACACTCGGCCCCCAGATGAACCGAAGTTGGCCGGGGCTCCAGCCGTACGACCCGCCCGCCGCCTCAGTCGGCGCGTTCGATCTCGTCGCCGTCGCGCCCGAGCAACTTCTCGCCCTCGACCGTGTAGGTGTGCTCCACGTCGGTGGGAAGGTCGGGCCCAGTTCGGACAGGGTCGGCTCGAGTTCGGCCACATCGTATTCGCTGTGGACGAGCGCGGCCTCGCCGTGCGCCGCGGCGGTCGGCTCGTCGTCGATCAGCTCGTCGCTGGAGACCGTGACCTGGCGAACGCCGTGCTCGGGGCAGCGGACACGCGCCACCTGCGCGACGATGACTGTGCGGTAGTCGCATGTGTCCAGGTGGCGCCACTTCCGCTCGCGGCGGTCGTGGGTGCGACACTCCTTCCCGCACTCGGGGTATGGCAAGCGGCCCCCCTGGCCAACTTCGATGAAGACCCGGACCTCCTTCTTCCGAGCGTCGATGTCGACGCTCGAGACGCCTCAGGGCGCCTTCAACCTGAGAACCTGGGCATAGATGCGGCTACTCTGCATCCGGACCAGGCTACATCGCCGGCGGCAGAACGCTCCTGGGCACTCTCAGGGGGTCCTGCCACACGAAGCCCTGAAGCCCTGACGCCCTGACGCCCTGAAGCCCTGAAGCCCTGAAGCCCTGAAGCCCTGAAGCCCTGACGATGATGAGTGACGAACACGACGCCGATTCTGAAAAGGCCTTCAAAAAGGACAGTCTCTCGCTTCTTGGGGCGGTCGCTATGGGGACTGGAGTCATGATTGGCGCAGGCATCTTTGCCATCACGGGGCAGGTGGCAGAGCAGGCGGGGCGTCTGTTCCCGCTCGCGTTCGTCGCGGCGGCAATCATCAGCAGCTTCAGCGCATACACGTACGTGAAGATGTCGAATGCGAGCCCGTCTTCGGGGGGCATCGCAAGCTACCTCCAGGAGGTGTACGGCAAGGGTACGGCCACCGCGAGCTTCGCTGTATTGATGTACCTCTCGATGGTCATCAACGAGAGCCTGGTGGCGCGCACCTTTGGCACCTATACGCTGCAGCTGTTCGACGTCGAGAACACGGAACTCCTCATCCCGGCTCTTGGGGTCGGCCTGCTTGCCGCCGCGTTCCTTGTGAACATCGCTGGGAATGAGCTAATCGGCAAGCTGTCGGTGCTTACAGCCTTCGTCAAGATTGCGGGGATCGCCGCGTTCGCCGTGGCCGGGCTGTGGGCGTCGGGGATCTCGCTCGAGAGTGGCTCTCAGGGTGCGGCTGGAGATTTCGGTGTGGGCGGGATGCTGACTGGAACCGCGCTCGGAATCCTCGCGTACAAGGGCTTCACGACCATCACCAACAGTGGTGCTGAGATCAAGGAGCCGAAGAAGAACGTGGGGCGCGCGATCATCATCTCGATCGCCATCTGCGCCTGTATCTACTTGGCGGTGTCCTGGGCCGTAGGTAGCAGTCTTACGATTGATGAGATTGTGGCGGCGCGCGACTTCGCACTTGCGGAAGCTGCGCGACCGGCCTTCGGAGAACTTGGTCGGACGCTAACGATTGCCTTGGCCATCCTTGCCACCATCTCGGGGGTGATCGCAAGCGTGTTCGGGGTCTCCAGAATGCTCACGATGCTCACCAAGATGAAGCTCGTGCCCCACCGCCACTTCGGCATGCCTGGGGACGTTCATACGCATACCATCGTCTACACGGTGGTGGCTGCGATGCTGCTCACAGTCTTCTTCGACCTCGGTCGCATCGCCTCCATCGGAGCAATCTTCTACCTGTTGATGGACATGGCCTTGCACTGGGGTGTGTTGCGCAACAACGCGAGAGATATTGGAGCTAAGCCGTGGGTGCTCGTCACGGCGCTTGTACTTGATGGTGTCGTTCTCGCTGCGCTCGTCTGGACGAAGGGATCGCAAGACCCCATGGTTCTCTACGCGGCAGGCGCGGGGCTCTTGTTCGTCTTCGGAGGCGAGCGCATCTTCCTGCACTGGAATGACTCGGGCGAAGAGCAACCCTCCCAACCTTAGGTCGGTCGAGCAAGAGTCGGCGCAGCGCAGCTTGGTCTGTGGCTGACTCGGAGTGCTCGGACCACCCCACGCGCTCTACGCGGTGACGTCCACCGTCGCTCGCACCAAGATGTCGGCGTTTCCGTCGCTGCGGCGCTCGTAGCCGAGCTCCGACGAAGTCCGTTCGGTCGCGGCCCGGATCTCGTCGCGCGGTACCTCGCCCGCACGGCCCTCGTCCTGGACCCGCAGTGGGCCACGCCAGTCCCAGGTGGTTTCGGGACGCAGCGCGAAGTTCGGATCGCCCGTGGTGTCCACCGAGCGACCGCCGCCAACGGCGCACCGGAGTGGCGGGCGTCATCGGTGGGATGGGGCGAGCGAATGGAAGGAGCGCAAAGGCGATCGAGAATGGCTTGATCCTAGTGGCGTGGGTCACTTCCAAGATCATTTCGGCGCCTTGAACGAGGCGACGAACATGCGTCGAGAGCGCTACTCACATGACTAGCAGCCTGTCTCGAGAGTCCCGTAGCGAGGCGAACTCATCGTCGTCGAGGCAAGGAGGACGAAGACGAGACGGCGCAGGCGATCCTTCAGGGTCGTTGAGCACGGATCGGCGAGTCCGACGAAGCATCGGCGGCGAGGAGGAAGCCCCAGTAGGGACGTTGCAGTAGGGACTTTCGAAACGGGCTGCTAGACCAAACGCGGCGCTCTTTCGCGCCGCTGCCGCCCGTCCAATCCGCCGCCTCAGCCGTCGCGTCGGTCGCCTTCGACCTCGTCGCCGTCGCGCCCGAGCAACTTCTCGTCCTCGCCCTCGACCGTGTAGGTGTGCTCCACGTCCGTGGGCAGGTCGGGAGCGAGCTCCGACAGGGTGGGCTCGAGCTCGGCCACGTCGTGTTCGCTGTGGTCGAGCGCGCCCTCGCCGTGCGCGGCCGCGGTCGGCTCGTCGTCGATCAACTCGTCGCTCGAGACCGCGCCCGCGGCATCCAACTGGCGTTCGGCCTCGGCGCGCTGGGCCTCGTCGACCTCCTCGTCCATCGTCGCGCTGGACAGGATCTCGCTGACCTCTTCGGCGCTCCCGGCGATCAGCGTCAGTCGGATGTCACCGCGCACGTCGTCCTGGTCGACCGAGACGAGCCCGAGCTTCGCCAGCTCGAGCACCGCGCAGAACGAGCCGATCAGACCCTCGCGCGACGGCGCGTCGCCCAGGTCGTTGTCGACGATCTCGCGCAGGGTCGAGGTCCGGCGCCGGACGAGCGCATCGGCCAGACCCGTGACGTAGAAGCGCAGCGGCCGACGGTCCCCGGCGATGTGCCGGGGCTGGTTCATCTGGGTCTCGCGCTGCAGGCGGGACCAGTGGCCGAGCAGGTCCCAGGCCGTCAGGTCGCCCAGGTCGAGCATCGGCTCGGGGCGGCTGGCCTTCACGTCGCCGTGCCAGCCGCGCTCGAACAATTTGCCGCGGTCGAGCAGCCGCACTTCGAGGTCCTCGGCCGCGCCGCGGAAGCGCCGGAACTCCATCAACCGCTCGATCAGTTCGTCGCGCGGGTCGAGCTCTTCCTCGAGGTCCAGCTCTTCCTTCGGCAGCAGCGAGCGCGACTTGATCGCCATCAGCGTCGCGGCCATCAGCACGAAGTCACCGGCGGCCTCGATGTCGAGCTCGGTGAGGTGCTTGAGGTAGTCCAGGTAGTCGCGGACGATCGCGTGGATCTCGATCTCGTGGATCTCGACCTCCTGCTCGCGCACCAGGTGCAGCAGCAGGTCCATCGGCCCCGAGAACACGCGTTCGAGGCGAACGGTGAAGTCGTCGTCCTGCCAGGCCGGTTCGGGCTCGGCGGTCGGTTGGCTCTGGGACTGATCGATCACGGGGGGCGATGCTAGCCGGTGGCCGACGTCCGTTGGGCGCTCAGAGGCCGAGCAGCCCCATCAGCTCACCCACGAGTGAGAAGAGCTGGGCGTTGAGGGAGAGCATCGTTCGGAAGACTTCCGGCCCCAACGGGGTCATGTAGATCAACGCGAGGACGATGAAGATGCCGATCCGCTCGAGCCCTGCGAAGCCGGGCCGCATGCCCTGCGGCAGCAGCCACATCACGATCCGAGACCCGTCGAGCGGCGGGATCGGGATCATGTTGAACACCGCCAGGATGACGTTGAGGTACGCCGTGAGCTTCAGCACGGCCGGAAGGAGCTCGTGCTGCTGGTAGCCCCAGACGCGGATCGAGAGGTACCAGACGATCGCGAACACGAAGGCTTGGACCAGGTTCGAGATCGGCCCAGCCGCGGCGACGAGGGCATTGGCCGCGTAGGGGTTCTTGAAGTTGCGCGGGTCCACGGGCACCGGCTTGGCGCCGCCGAACACGAACGTCCCGTTCGACATGATCAGCAGGATCGCCGGCACCGCGATCGTCATGACCGGATCGATGTGCACGATCGGGTTCCAGGTCAACCGCCCCATCGACTTGGCCGTGTCGTCCCCCAGCTTGTGGGCCGTGTAGGCGTGGGCCCACTCGTGGATCGACAGGGACAGGATCACGAAGCCCACCAGGAGCACGATCCGCACCACCTGTTGGGTGTCGGCGTCGGTGAGTGCGAGGAGCGTCATGGGTCGGGTCGTCCGGAGGCCGGTCGGCGTCCGGGGCCGAGGATTGTGGACCCTCCGTCCGGTGGTTCCCAGGTCCGTCCCGGCCACCGCGTCATCCCTGCCCACTCCCGGCGCTAGACTGCTCGCGCCCATGGACGACCCCCGCACCGACCGCGACGCCACAGAAGCCGACCTCCTGAGCCCGACGCCGACCCCCCTGGCCCGGCGCCTGGCCCACGCGGCCGAGGTGATCCGGACCGAGGCGGCGGCGATCGCGGGGCTCGAGGACCGGCTCGGCGCGGCGTTCGGACACGCCGTCGATCGCGTGCTGGCCTGCACCGGCACCGTGGTCGTCACCGGCATGGGCAAGGCGGGCCTCGTGGGCGCGAAGATCAGCGCGACCCTGGCGTCGACCGGCACGCCGTCGATCAGCCTGCACCCCGGCGAGGCACTGCACGGCGATCTGGGGCGCGTGCGCTCGGTCGACCTGTTGATCGCCCTGTCGAACTCCGGCGAGACGGCCGAGATCAAGGCGCTCCTGCCCGCGACGAAGCGCATCGGCGCACCGATCGTCGCGATCACCGAGAGCGCCGAGTCGACCCTGGGCCGCCACGCGGACGTGGTGCTCGAGCTCGGTCCGGTGGGCGAGGCCTGTCCGCTGGGTCTGGCGCCGACGGCGAGCACGAGCGCGATGCTGGCCCTCGGCGACGCGCTGGCGATGGTCGTCAGCAAGGAGCGCGGGTTCAGTCGCGAGGACTACGCGCGCTACCACCCCGCCGGAAGCCTCGGTCGCAAGCTCATGCGCGTGCGCGAGGTGATGCGGATGGACGGCGAGCTGCCGTTGGTGCCGGCCGGGTCGAAGCTCAGCCACGTGCTGCACGTCATCAGTCGCACGCCCGGCCGTCCCGGGGCCGCGCTGATCGTCGACCCGGCCGGGCGGCTGGTCGGCGTCTTCACCGATGGCGACCTGCGGCGTTGGCTGTCCGAGTCGCCCGGTGATCCGAGCGCCGCGAACATCGACGACCACATGGGCACGAATCCGAAGTGGATCGGTCCCGACCGCCTGGTGGACGAGGCGATGGCGATCCTGAAGGAGCACCGCATCGACCAGTTGGCGGTGCTGGACGACGAGCGGCGGCCGATGGGTCTGCTCGACGTGCAGGACGTGCTCGACCTGCGGACCTGAGCGCGGGCGATCGAGTTTCGCGGGGCGAACCCGCCACCGACCGCGGCGTGCTTCCGTCTTCCCAGGGTGGGCGGGGGAGGCGGTGGGGAGGCGGCGGCAAGAAGAACGGTCGAGCCGGCGAACCCTCAACCGGTCCGGCCTTCGAACTTCGTGCTGGCGCTCGGGGCGCGCACGGCCAGAATCTCGCCGCTCGCCGCCCGCCGCGGGCCGATTCGCCCCACCCGACCATGACCAGCGCCCACCACCACGACGACCCGGACACGACGCCGGCCTGGTTGGCACAGGTCCTCGACGAAGAGCTCGACCGCGACTACCAGATCGAACTCGCGCGACTGCAGCTCGAACTGCTCGAGTTCCAGTCGCACGTCGTCGCCGAGGGCAAGCGCGTCGCCGTGCTGTTCGAAGGGCGCGACACGGCGGGCAAGGGCGGCGCGATCATCCGCTTCGGCCAACACCTGCGGCCGCGCCACGTGCGCATCGTCGCGCTGCCCAAGCCGGACGAACGCGAACGCGGTCAGTGGTACTTCGAACGCTACGTCTCGCAGCTGCCCGCGCCCGGCGAGGTCGTCCTGTTCGACCGCAGCTGGTACAACCGCGCCGTCGTCGAGCCGGTGATGGGCTTCTGCACGGACGAGCAGTACGAGCTCTTCATGGAGCAGGTCGTCGACTTCGAACGGATGCTGCTCGATGACGACCTGGTGCTCGTGAAGCTGTGGTTCTCGATCGACCGCGAGGAGCAGGAGAAGCGCATCCTCGACCGGCGCACGAACCCGCTCAAGCGCTGGAAGCTGTCGACCGTCGACCTCGAGGCCCAGGAGCGGTGGGCGGCGTTCACGCACTACAAGGAGGCGATGTTCGCGCGCACCAGCACCGACGCATCGCCCTGGTACGTGGTGCGCGGCAACGACAAGAAGCGCGCGCGCCTCGAGAGCATCCGGCACGTGCTGTCGCGGCTCGATTATCCGAGGAGCGGCGAATCGGAGCTGCGACTCGCTCCGGATCCCGCGATCGTCGCGCGCGCACCGCGTTGAGCGAACGTCAGTCGGCGGCGGCGACCCAGACTCCGTCGGGGCGCACGCGGCGCATCGCAGCGGCGTGCTTCGTGACGAGGTCCTCGCACGCGCTCGGGTGCATGCACGCGGCCAGGATCTCGGCCGACTCCACGAGCCGCGGGCCCGGCCGATTGAAGTAGGCGTTGCCGTCGGCGACGAACACGCGGCCCTCGCGCGCGGCGCGCCACTCGCTCCAGGGCAGCACCTTCTGCAACAGCGCCGCCTCCTCCGCCGTGCGCGCGAGGTCGAAGCCACAGGGCTTGACCAGCACCACGTCGGGATCGAGCGCACGCAGGTCCTCGAGCGCGAGCGTCGGCGCGTGCTGTCCCGGCACGGTCACGAGCGCGGTGCCGCCCGCGATCTCGACCAGCTCAGGCATCCAGGTCCCGCCGATCATCACCGGCTCGATCCACTCGACCGTCAGCACGCTCGGACGCGCGTCGAAGGCGGCGGTTCGCGCACGCAGGAGGTCGCAGCGCCGCTCGAGCTCTGCCGCCGCGCGCTCACCCTCCTCCGCGTGGCCCGTCGCCGCTCCGACGCGCCGCACGTCGCCCCACACGTCGGACAGGCGGCCGGGCTCGAGGCTCACGACCTCGACGTTCTCGCACGCCAACTCCCGCAGCGCGGCGCGCACGTCGTCCAGACTCACTGCGCACACGTCGCACAGCGCCTGGGTCACGATCACGTCCGGCGCCACCTCGCGCAGTCGGTCGAGCTCGATCTCGTAGACGGCGAGCGCGTCCTCGAGCACCTGCCGCACGGCTCGGTCGATCGCACCGCTCGCGCGCGGGAAGGCGACGCGCGGCCGCGTCAGCACGGGCAGCCCGGCGACCCCGGCCGGAAAGTCGCACTCGTGGCTGATGCCGACCAGTTCGTCGCGCGCGCCGACGGCGGCGACGATCTCGGTGGCGGACGGGAGGAGGGAGGCGATGCGCATGTCAGAGGTTCGCAGATCCACCGGCCGCGGACGCCCCGGGGACGAGGTCCGCGAACACGAAGCCGTCGCGCTCGACGATCTCGCCCGCGCGCACCTCGATCGGCGCGCTGAACACGGGTGCGTCCCGGACGAAGGTGTGGAACTCGCCGTTCTCGCCGCAGGGGTCGGCGCCGGGCGGTAGGTCGCCCAGCAGCGCCTCGTCGAACGCCCGCCCCGCGAAACTGGCCGGCACCTGCTTCGGGTCCACGCTGGTGAGAATCGCGCGCTGGCCGACGGCGATCATCTCGCGCGCCAACTCGGTCGTGTCGCGCCCCCAGAGCGGGAACACCGAATCGAGGCCGAGCCCCGCGTTCTTCTCCTCGCGATAGCGCCGCACGTCCTCGAGGAACAGGTCCCCGAACGCCACGGCCTCGATCCCGGCGGCCAGCTGCGGCTCGAGCGCGTCGCGCATCGCCCGCTCGTACTCGGCGTTCGTGCAGGGCGACGGGATCAGGACCTCGATCAGCGGCAGGCCGGCCATCTCGGCCTGTTGGCGCAGGAGCTCGCGGCGCACGGCGTGCATCGCCACGCGCTCGTGGGTCGCGTTCACGCTGGTCAACAGGCCGCGCACCTCGAAGCGCGGATCGCTGCGCAGGACGTAGAGGGCGAAGGCGCTGTCCTTGCCCGAACTCCACGACAGGAGGATCGGGCGCGGCGCGTTCGCGGGGCGAGGATCGGGATCGGCCATGGGTGCGACGGTACGGGAGCGACGCCGCGGGTCCGGCGCCCCGGGTTCGAAGACCTCCCGACGCACGCTCCGCCGACGGTCGCGGCGCCGCCCTCAGGAAGTGTGCGCAGGACCGAGGCTCGAGGCGGACGTCGCGGCCCTCGCGCGCGCTACTCTCCGCCCATGTCCGCGCCCCTCACGAACGAGGTCCTGGCGCGCGTGCGCCTGTTGGCCCTCGACGTCGACGGCACGCTCACCCCGGGGGACGTCTCCTACCTGGACGACGGCACCGAACTCGTGCGTTTCGACGTGCGGGACGGCCAGGGGCTCGTGTGGCTGCGCCTTCACGGCGTGCGGGTCGTGTGGATCACCGGCCGCGGCTGCGCGGCGACCCGACGGCGCGCGGAGGAGCTCGGCGTCGAGCGGCTGCTCGAGCGCTCGGGACCCAAGGCCACCGCGCTCGCGAACCTGCAGACCGAGTGGGGCATCGAGCCCGGCGCCACCGCGGCCATGGGCGACGACCTGCCCGACCTCGGGCTCTTCGCCCGCGCGGCCGTCCGCGCCTGCCCGTCGGACGCGCGGCCGGAAGTGCTCGAAGCGGCCAACTTCGTCGCCGACGTGCCCGGTGGCCGCGGCGCCGTCCGCGAGCTGTGCGAGGCCGTCCTGCGGGCCATGGGCGTCTGGGATCCGCGCTTCGGCGGTGCACCGCGGGCCGATCACGGTCCGGGCGACGGTGCGACGGGCGGTCGTGCGATCGACGACAGCGGCGGAGCACCTTCGGCGTGATCGCGCGCGTCCTCGCCTTCGTCCTGCTGCTCGGCAGCGGGCTCGCGCTGCTGACGTGGCTCGAGTCCCGGGACAGCTTCGTGCCGATGCTCGCTCCCGACGCGCCATCGGCCGACGGCGGCGCGCGCCTGCCGATCGGGACGATCTCGATCTGGGATCGTCAGGAGTTCGCGAGCTACGGGCCGGACGGCGGCCTCAAGTCGCGCCTCGTCGCCGAGGACGCGCTGTCGACGGTCAACGGCGAACAGGTTCTGATCGACGTGAAGATCGACATGTTCGAGTCCGAGTCGGGCACCACGACCGCGCGCATCACGTCCGAGCGCGCCGTCGTCGAACTCAACCAGTCGGTCGACCAGATCATCCCCGAGCCGAGCGACACGATCCGGATGCAGGCCGTGGTCGTCGACGTGCGCTCGGGTTCGCGCCTCGCGCCGCTGCAGCTGACGACGCCCTCGCTCGTGGTGAACAGCGCCAACCAACGCTTCCAGACCGTCGACCGCGTCGTCGCCACCAGCAACGACGTCGACCTCGAGGGCGAGGGCTGTCTGTTCGACCTGAACGCCGGTCGGCTCGTCTTCACGCGCGACGCCGAGGCCACGGTCACCGCCGGCGACGGCCGCACCGCGCGCCTCCACTCGCGCGACGCTCTCGAGGTCCTGCGTCCGCCGGGCGTCGGCACGCGGCCCGTGACCGTCGTCGCGCGCGGACGCGCTCGCCTCGGACTGAGCGGTGACGAGGGGCTCGCGCTCGAGGCCAACGAGGTCGAACTCGAAGGCATGGGCGATCCCGACCGCGAGGGCACGTTCCGCTTCACCGACCTCGTGGCCCGCGGCGAAGTGGTGCTGCTCGCCCGCGGCAACCGCTTCCAGTGTCGCGAGGCGCGCTTCGTGATGTCGCCCGACGGCGCGTTCGGCTCGGTGCGTCTGAGCGGTGCGATCGAGGGCGAGCTCGACCCCACCACCGCCGACGTCGCGGGCATCGACGACGCCGCCCTGGCCGCGGCGAACGGCCAGCGCGTGAGCCTGTGGGGCCGCGGCCCGATGGACCTGCGCCTCGGGACGGATCGCGGCTTCGACCTCGCCGGACCAGCCGAGCTGGCCTGGGAGGACACGCGCCTGTGGGCCGAGGGCGGTCTGCGCGGCGTGCCCGGTTCGGCCGGCCGGCCCTTGAGTTTCGAGGCCTGGTCCGGTGTGCGCGTCGAACGCGACGCCTGGGTCGTGCGCACCGAACAGCTCGAAGGACGTTGGCTGCCGGAGTCCGCGGACGCGCCCGCCGTCATCGAACTCGAGGCGCTGACGCTCGCGACCGCGACGGGGCAGGACCGCGACGGATCGATGGTCCAGCTGCGAGCGCGGGAGGGATTCGCGCTCGAGCTGACCGGCAAGACCTGGAAGGTCACCCGCGCCATCGGCGTGGACCTCGAGACCGGCGGGCGGCGGCCGTTGACGGCGAGCGCCGACCGCGTCGACGACTTCACGGTCGACCCGGTGCTCGGACCGATGCTGAGCGCGAACGAACACGTGCAGGTCACCGTCGACGGCCAGTTCCTGCGCGGCCAGGAGTTGACCGTGAAGGGCCTCGACGACCTGGTCGTGAAGAGCAGCGACGGCCCGGTGCTGCTCGACGGACCCGGTCTGCACGCCGAAGCGCGCGAGGTGCGTCGGGTGGGAGACCGCGTCGTCGCGGTCGGCGGCGCTTCGGCCCACCTCGAGCGACCGGGGCTCGAGCTCGACCTCGTGGCGGAACGGATCGAGGTCACCGGCTCGATCGACGCCCCCGCCGACGCCCCCTTGCGCCTGCGCGCGATCGGCGGCGTGAACGCGAACGTCGTCGAACAGGACGGGGCCGAGCGCATGACGATCGCCACCCAGGACCTCGAGGTCGTGCGCCAGCCCGTGCCCGGCGGCGACCAGGTCCAGACCACGGTGCGCGCTCGCGAAGGCGTGGTCGCGACGGTCGTCGGCCGCGTCGGCGACCACGACCTGGTGGCGCGCGAACTCGACGCGCTGGTCATCGGGACGCCGTTCGTGCGCTCCGAGAGCGCCGACGGGGCCGCGAGTCCGGAGGCGGCACCCGAACGACGCGGTTCGGTCGAGGCGCGCGGCGCGGTGGAGGTCGAGAGCCGCGCCCCCACCGTCATCCTGGGCAAGGGCGACACCTTCTCGATCGACCACCAGGGGCGCGGCACGCTCGTCGCCGACCCCGGTCGCAAGGTCTCGGCCAACGGCACGCTGCCCGGCGGCGGTCAGCCGTTCGACGTGGTCGGCTCGTCGATCGAGTTCGATCCCACCTCGATGAGCATCGTCGAGCCGCGCATCGAGGTGAAGGACCCGATGCGCACCGGCGACGGCAGCGGTGGAGAAACGCCCGCGATCATCGAGCTGGTCGCGACCTGCAGGCGCCTCGAAGCGACCGAGGTCTCCGTCGTGTTCGACGGCGACGTCTCGTTCCTCGGCACCACGCCGGCGCTGGAGAGCTGGACCCTGCGCTGCGCGCGCGCCGAGCTGTTCACCGAAGTGGTGCCGCCGAAGCCCGGTGCCGAAGCCGAGGGTGGCTCGAAGACGTCCACGCGTCGCAGACCGCGCGAACTCGTCGCCACCGGTGACGTGCGCGTGGTCTTCTCGGAGGGCCTGCGCGCCGAGGGCGATACCATGACGGCCCGCGCGTTCGACCAACGCGTGCGGGTGGAAGGCACTCCGGCGCGACTGCGCGAAACTGGACTCGACTTCGTGGCCACCTACTTCGACATCGACACGGTCAACGCACTGTGGGAGGCGGGGCCGTTCTACGTCGGTCCGAGTTCCTTGGGCGGCGAGCCGAGCAAGAAGCCGTGACGGCACACAGGGACGACTTCGGCTCGGGGACCGTGCTGGCCCTCGCACTCGCCGCGTGCGCGTTCACGGGTCACGGGGTGGCCGCGCAGGAGACGCCACCGAGCCCGACCGCAGGAGCGGTGGATCCCTCCTCGGACGATCCCCTCGAAGCGGTCGAGCCCTGGCGGTTCGAGGCCCTCGGAGGCGGCAGTTCGCTCAAGGACGTGGACGCCACGATCCTGCTGCTCAAGCAGCCGCGCTACACCAGCGGCATTCGACGTCTGGAAGCCAACTGGGGCGTTTTCTGGCTCGACGAGGACTCGAGTTTCTTCGGCAACGAACTGCTCGCGCCGAGCGACCTCGCCCCCAGCACGCCGGTCGATCCAGGTGACGACACGGACGCGCTGTCGCAGCTGCCGACCGCCTTGCGCGGCCTCTTGAACGACCCGCTGATCTCGAAGGTGCGCGAGCTCTACTTCGAGGGGCCGATCGAGTACTACGAGGGCGATCGGCGCGTCTTCTCGGCCGACGCGCTGTACCTCGACCGCATCGACGGGCACGGCTGGGTCGCGGGCGCGCGCTACTCGGTCAAGGAGCGCATCGGCGGCAGCAGCTACGTGCTGAACATCTACGCCAAGTGGCTGCGCATCTCGGCCGACGGTTCGCTGCAGTCGAGCGACGCGCGCATCACCACGTCGGAGTTCGCGGTCCCCAGCTACACGATCGAGACCGGCGACATGCGCATGGAGCCGACGGACGACCCGGACTATCCGTGGCGCGTGCGCATGCGCGACAACAAGCTGCGCTTCGGCCGTTCGTTCGCGCTGCCGCTGCCGCCGCTGTCGTACCTGGCGGACGAGGACGGCGAACCGACGTTCGGCGGTGTCCGCGTCGGCGACGAGGCGCGCTTCGGCACGGTGCTCGGCATCCGCTACAGCCGCGACACGCGCGAGGAGATCGGCAACACCGTCAACCGCTGGCTGGGCGGCGATCCCGACGACTTCCGCAGCCGTTTCAAGGTCGACCTGACGTGGCTCGGTTCGCGCGGTCTGTTGACCGACCTCGAGACGCGCCTCAGCAGCCCGGGCCACTACGAGTGGAACATCAACCTCGCCGGGCTGCCGGACGGCGACCGCGACCGCGGACTGGCGCGCGTGCCCGAGAGCGAGCGCGACACGTGGCGTCTGTGGCTGCGCTCGCGCGGCCGATTCCAGCGCGCGCCGGGCGAGTACGTCGAGATCGCGTTCAGTCGCCAGTCGGACCCCGGCGTGCAGTCGGAGTTCTTCGAAAAGGAGTACCTCGAGTTCGAGGAGCGCGAGAGCTACGTCCACTGGCGTCGCGCGCGCGGCCGCGAGTACACGAGCGTCACGGTCAGCGGCACGCTCGATCCGTTCCGCAGCGAGGTGACGCGCCTGCCCGAGGTGCGCTACGTGACCGAGCGGACCCAGGTCGGGACGTTGTTCGGCCGGCCGCTGCTGTGGCGTCAGGACAGCCGCGCCGGCTATCTCGATCGCCGCGAGGGCGACCCGATCTACGAGCCCGACTACGCCGATGGCTTCGGCGAGGTCAGCACCTTGCGCGTGAACTCGGACCACCGCTTCGAGCTGCCGTTCGACCTGGGGCGCGGCGGTTTCCGCGCCATTCCGCGCGTCGACGCGAACTTCGCCGGCTGGAGCGACGACGGACTCGAGGAGGACGAGGTCGGGCGCGCGCTCGCCACCGCGGCCGTGCGCGTGACGAACAGCTTTTGGCGCGGGACGAGCGACCGCTCGCGGGTCGAACTCGCCCCGTGGATCGAGGCGCGCAGCGTGTTCGTCGAGGAGACGAGCACCGCCGTCCCCGCCGTCTTCGACCCTGACGTCGAACTGCGCGAAAGCGGCGACTTCGTCGAACTGGGCCTGCGCACCCGCTACACCGCGCCGCGCGCTCCGTTCTCGCTCGACCTCGAGACGCGCATGACCCGCGCCAGCGACCAGGACACGCCGGAGGGCGATCGCTGGCTGCCGGTGGCCGTTCTGGGTTCGATCGCGAGCGAGTGGGGCCTGGTCCCGTGGCGCCTCGAGCACGACGGTCGCTACGACACGAACACGGGTCGCACGCGCTTCTCGCGCTCGACGCTCGAGCTCTTCCCGCGCGAGGACGTGGACATCGACGTCTCGTTCTCGATGGGTCGCGACGCCGCGGACACCAAGCTGTTCGAGGCCGTGACGATCGGTGCGCTGTACCGCTTCACGCCGAAGTGGGACATCTACGGGCGGCAGAGTTGGTCCCTGGCCGGCCAGAGCACCCTGTCGAACGAGATCGGTGTGCGCCGCTACGGCCACGACCTTCTGTTCGAGCTCGAGCTGCGCCGGCGCACGGGCGAGGGCAGCTCGATCGGCATCTCGGTCAAGCCGCTGTTCTCGGCCCGCAAGCGCAGCGAACGGCGCCTCGACGCGTTCCGCTAGGGCGGGCGGTGCGCGGCGGGCGCGGCGCAACGAGGTGCGGCGCGAGTTTCTGGCAGTTCACCCGACACCGAACGGGCCCCGCGCGGTCCTTGGTGTGTGGCCCCTCTGGGAGGGCGGGGGCCCGCGGTGGCTCTGGGGTGGCGCGCGAGGTTCGCTCGGGGTGTGGACGAACCGCCGCGGGCCCGGCTGCGTTGGGGCACCGGGCCTGGCGCCGCCCCCGCTGGGGTACCGTGTCGGGCCGCTCCACCGCGCCCACCGCGCCGCGCGACACCCGTCGCCGTGCGCGACCGCCACCCCTTCGACGACTCGACCCTCCGTGTTCAACCCCTCGCCGCTCGTTCGCCTCGCCCTCCTCGCCGCCGCCACGCTCGCGCTGACGTCCGGCATCGTCGCCGGCACCGCGACCGTCGACCCCGCCCAGGACGCGATCCCCGACGGGATGGCGCGCTTCGAAGTCATCGACGCGGAGGGCCAACCGGTCAGCGGTGCCGAGATCTTCATGCTCGAGGAAGAGCGCGGGCGCGACTGGAACCTCGAGGAGCGCGGCATCGCCGACCAGGACTGGTTCACGAAGGTCGCCCTGCTCGGCCGCTCGGTGCGCACGAACATGAACGGCATCTGCGAGGTGCCGCTGTGGGAGGACGGGATGCTCGTCGTCGCGCACAAGAACGGGCGCTACTTCGCACGCAACTTCCGCAGCAGCGGGGGGCCGCACGAGTGTCCGCTGCGCACGCCGACCGACGTGCGCGTGCGCCTGACCGATGCCAGTGGCAAGCCGCTCACCGGCGGCGAAGTCGCGCTGCGCGCCGACGACGGCATCGACCAGTACGACCTGACCATCGCGCCCATGAGCACGGTGGACGAGGTCGCCAACCTGTTCGCCGCCAGCGAGTGGGTCGGCGAGCTCGAAGCGGGCAGCCGCCTCACCCTCGCCCAGGTCGGCGTCTTCCGCGAGGTGCCGACGATGGAGGTCGACATCGAACAGCCGAACCCCGCGGTGCTGACGCTCACCGGCCGGCCGACCGCGTCGCTCGACCTGACCATCGTCGATGCAACGGCGGGCGGTGCCCTGCGCGGTGAGCTCGACGTTCGCGTGCGCGCGGTCCGGCGCGACACCGATTCGTCGATCGAGCCTCCGCCGCTGCGCCGCGTCACCGACACGGGGCAGGTCACGATCCCGCACGTCGGGCTGGGGCTCGAGCTGATCGTCGAACTGCGCCGCCCGAACAGCGAGACGGTCACGCGGATCGAGATGACCGGGCCCATGAAGGCCGGCGAAGTGCTCTCGAAGCGCATCGAGTACAAGGAGCGCGACGTGCTGTTGATGGCGCGCGTGCTCGACGCCCAGGGCAATCCGCTGTCGCACGACTACATCGACGTCTACTTCAAGACCGGCAACTTCCTGATGAAGGGCGAGGGCGCGAAGACCGTGCGTTCGCGCGACGACGGTCGCATCCAGTACCCGCTGGTCTGCCGCGGGCGCGACGCCGTCCAGTGGGCCGAGGTGGACTTCGTGCGCGAGGTGCTCGACCTGAATCTGCGGCTCGAGCACCACTGGGAGGTGCGCGTGGTGACCGAGGCCCAGATCATCGATCTGGGGGACATCACGCTGAAGTAGGGCCGCGACCGGCGGCGAACGGCGGATGGCGGCGGGGGTCGCGCGCGGAGATCGGCTCCGAGCGCGGCCCCCGCCTTCGTTCGCGCCCATTCCGACCCCAGCGGGGCGCGCCGCCCAGGCTCGCCGCGCTACCATCCCGCGCCATGCTGCCGGCCCTCAACCTGCCGAACATCCAGGAGTGGATCCTGATCGCGGTCGTCGC
This sequence comes from Rohdeia mirabilis, assembly GCA_007750655.1. Lineage (GTDB taxonomy): Bacteria > Planctomycetota > UBA1135 > UBA1135 > Rohdeia > Rohdeia mirabilis. Next base: position 12,705 of record CP036290.1, on the reverse strand, counting down.
GGTCCTGCTCTTCGGGCGCCGTCTGCCCGAGGTCATCGCACAGGTGCTGCACGGCATCCGCGTGGCGCGCGAGCACCTGGACGAACTGCGCCGTTCGTCGGGCTTCGACCAGGACCTGCGCGACGCCCAGCGCGCGCTGCGGGACACGCGCGACACGCTGAAGCGCGAGGCGCGTGAACTGACCGCGCCGATCCCGACCGTACAGAGCGCGAAGGATGCGGTGCGGCGCTCGGTGACCGGCGTGCGGGACGACCTCGAGGACTCGATCCGCACGGCCAAACCGCCCGCGGACGGCGTCGAGCGCAACCCCGAGTCGGCCCGCATCGACGAGGCGCACGGCGCCGGGACCGCTTCGAGCGCGGGCGGTGGCGCGGACGCGAATGGGCCCGAGCAGTCGTCGGCGACGAAGAGCGACGGCGCGTCGTCCGCCGCGAAGCCGGCTCCCGACCCGGCTGCGTCACGGGCTCCCGATCCCGAGCCGCGCGATCCCGGGCACCGGGACTGACGCGCCGGCGGGTTCGCGGTCGGTGCGCGGGAGCCGCCGAGTGGTGCTTCGCGAGCGGTGCTTCTCCAACGGCGCCGACCGACGGGTGGCCAGCGGTCCGTGCCCGGCGGACCGGGTCCATCGAACGTTGCTTCGCGAACGGCACCGCGCGAACGGCACCGCGCGAACGACGCGAGCCGAACCGCACGGACCCCGCGACCGGTGCGACCGCGCCACACGGCGGCCCGAACGCCGTCAGTCGTCGAAACGCAGCCGCAGGTCCTTGTCGATGAGGTCCATCGGGTCGGACTCCGCGCTGGGTTCGGTCGTCTGGTCGGGCAACGGCGCCGGCGGGGCGTCCACGTCGAGCCCCAGCAGCTCGAGCGAATCCTCACCCAGGTCGTCGAGCGACGTGTCGCCGATGAACTCGAGCGTCTCCGCCTCCGCTTCGGCCTCGGCCAGCGCTTCGCCCGCCTGCTCGACCTGATCGAGCGCCGCTTCGGCCTCCGCACCGACCAGGTCGACCTGGACCGCGGCATCGGCCATGTCGAGTACGTCCGCCCAGGCACCGCCGTCGGCCTCCTCGGCCACACGCGCGAGTTCCGTCGCCACGTCGGGCAGGTTCTCGTCGAGGAAGCGCACGTTCGCACGCACCGAACCGACCACCGGCATGACCTTGACGTTGAGTCGGTCCGAGATGTCGTCGAGTACCTCGGACGGCACCATGCACGGCATCGCGACGACGAGTACGTTGCCGAAACGCTCGAGCGGGACCAGCGCGTTCTGTCGCAGGGTCTGCGGTTCGAACAGCGCGATCAGCTCGACGTCGGGCTCGTACAGGTCGACCGGCATGAACGGCAGGCCGAACGCCTCGCAGCACACCTGGGCCAGCTCCCAGTCCGAGACGACGCCGTCGCGCACGAGCTGTTCGGTGAACAGGGCGCCGGTCTGGTGGCACTGGTGGAGGACGTGCTCCAGCGTCTTGGGCTCGACCATGCGGCGGTCGCGCAGGGATTCGGCGAGCAGTTCGTGGTCGAGGCGTTGTTTGTTCTTCACGTGGGGTGGGCGAAGGGGGACGGGTCTTGATCGACCCGGTCCGCACGTCGCCTCCACCCAGCGGCGCAGAAAGACGCGGGGGCGCGCGATCCGACGGGGGGCGCGCGGGCGTCCGAGCGCCGCGAACGGGCGCGGCCAGCCCTCACAAGCCCCGCCACCGCCAGGCTTTGACGCCGCTCGGTCCGGCTCGGCGCAGTGTTGAACCACGCGGCGCCGGTTCTCGCCCGCGAGCCTCCTCCCGGCCCCGAGCGCCGATCCGTTCGGCCGCGGGGACCTGTGCGGCCACTCGAGTTCGCTCGGAACGGCTCGCGCGGGCACCCCGTCATGTCGCCCTGCGAAGTGGCCCCGGAACGCAGCGCGGCGCCCGCGGACCGGGAGGACCTCGGACGCCGCACCGCAGACGAGTCCGGACCGCTCAGTCCTCGCGCAGACTCTCGGCCACGACCTCGCGCGCCCAGTCGACGGCGGCCTTGCCGAGTTGGTCCTCGCTCATGCCGAAGGCCTCCTGGATCGACAGCATCGGCTCGTTCGACGTGTAGTAGTTGATGACGTAGTCGTACAGCTGTTCGCGACGGCGGCCGTTGTCCGCGTTGTAGAGGTACTGACTGACCGTCGCGGCCTGGGCGTAGAAGAGGCCGACGCCACCGGGCTGCTGCATGCCGCCGAGCGTCCAGGTCAGCGGGAACTGGTCGAACGAGTGGCTGCTGAGACTCCACAGCTGGTTGTGGGGGCGGCGGAAGAGCAGCTTCCACGGCAGGAGCTGGTCGTCGCGCGCGTTCGCGATCACGTCGATGCGGTTGCCGCGCGGGTTGACGGTCTCGTAGGTGCCGACGAACGGGTCGAGCAGGAAGAACTGCGTGGTGGACGCGAAGCCCTCGACGATCCAGTAGCCGGGCTGTGCGAACGTCCGACCCGTGCGCGGCTCGTCGGTCTCCGGGATGCGTTCGTTGCGGCAGTCGACCCAGTGGTGCGTCAGCTCGTGCAGGAGCGTCTCGATCATGTCGGCCCACGCACCGTCGTCGGTCTCGTCGGGCAGGAAGAGGCGCGAGACCTTCTCGGAAGGGGTGTAGACGCCGGCCGTCTGCGCGATGATCGAGCGCGAGGCCGGGTCGCCCTTGGTGGACTGCTCGATGTACTCCATGCGCGTCTCGAACAGCAGGATGACCATCGGCTGCAGGTCGCGCTCGTTCGTGCCGCCGGCGAACATGCCCTCCATGATGTCGCACAGCTGTTCGGCCAGGTGCATGCAGCGCGCGATGCCTCCGGGCCGTTTCAGCGGCGTGATGATGAAGATGCGTTCGGAGCGATAGCCCGTCAGGTCGTCGCGCCAGCCGATCTGCGCCTCTTCGAGCTTGTCCTGCTCCCAGGTCAGTTCGTCGGCATTCCCGTCCGTCGGCCACCAGATCTCGACCGGGTGGTACGCGTTCACCTCGGCGAACTCGACCCACTCGACGACGCCGCGGCCGACCGGAAGATCGATCTCGTCGGGCAGGAGTTCCTCGAGCTTCTCGCGCGCCGGTTCGAAGCCCGGGTCGGCGTCGAGGACCAGTTCGAGCAGGCGGTACTGACGGCGCGGCAGCTTGCGCGTCACCACGTCGCCCCAATCGTCGACGACCTCTTCACCGTCGTCCCAGATCGACTCGACGGCCTTCCAGTACAGCTCGCCGCGCGCGGTCCCGACCTCGTCGAAGCGTTCTTCGGCCTTCTCGAGGTTGCGGCGACTGATGTCGGGCTCGTCGAGCTTGCGCGCCTCGTCGTAGGCCTCCTGCAACTCGTCGAGGTCCTCCATCCGCAGGCGTCGCGCCTGGATCAGCACCTTGCGCATGAGCTTCGGGTCGCCCGACTTCGCAGCCAGCCCGAGCACCTTGTCGAGCGCCTCGAGTTCGACGCGGTCGCCGAGTCGGCGCAGGCCATCGATCAGCGCCTGGGTGTCCGCCGCGTAGAGCAACGTGCCGTCGTCGAGCGCCGCGAAGAGCGAATCGCGATCGAGGTAGCGGCGCGTGGACGAACCGCCGACCAACTCGATCTCGTTGGCGCGCTCGCTGGCCCGCAACCGCAGCTCGCCCTCGACGACCTTGCCGTCGCGCAGGACGAGCAGGCCGTCGCCGGGTTCGGTGGGCGGCGCGCTGGGCACCACTTCGTCGCCTTCCACGATGTGGCGCGTGGGGCGCCAGATCTCGATGCTGCGTCCGTCGCGCACGGCGATGACGCCCTTCTCGCACGGGTAGAGCGTCGGGCCGTCGAGCTCGTTCTGCCGCCACAGGATGCGCGAGGTCGTCGCGTCCCAGGCCAGTCCGCCGAAGTAGCTGACTTCGCGCGCGAACGCCGGCGCCTGGGGGTGCTCGAGCAGTTCCTGGTGCCAGCCCTTGCCGGACAGGCGCGTCGGTTGACGGATGCCCATGCCTTCGGGCGGCGAGAGCGTCGCGACGAGTTTCTCGCCCTCGATCGGGTGGTCGTAGAAGCCGAGCCACCCGCGTCCGAGGATCGCCGGGGCTTCGGTCATGAAGGTCGAACCGAGGATCGCGGCCGGCGTGACGGCGTTCGGATCCTTCGACAGGTCGATGCCGACCGAGTTGCTCTTGATGCCACCGCTCACGCCGAGGGGCTTCTCGGTCTGTACGAAGGCCAGCAGTCCGCGCGCGGTGACGCGGTCCTCGCCGGGAAGCTCGGGCACGCCGCCCGCGCCGCGACCGACCGCGTGGCGTCCCTTCACCTCGCCGGTCGCGAAGTCGATCACCGCGAGCCTGCACATGCCGGAAGTCGCGTCGTAGTCGACGGCGTAGATCTTCCCGTCCGAGAAGGCCACGTGGCCGCGGAACGCGCCTTCGACCTTCCAGACCGGATCGTTCACGCGCACGTCGCGGCGCACGAGACTGTCGCCCATCGGCACGACGACGCTGTCGTTCACCAAGAGCGGGTGCCCCATCACGACATCCTTCTCGCGGATGCGGTCGATGCGGCGCAGACCGTTGCCGCTGAGGCGGTGCACCTCGATCGTGTCGTCCTCCGCGCGCACGACCAACTCGCCGTCGACGAAGCAGGGTGCGATGCGCGCCGAGGTGTCGAAGGTCTTCTCGCCGCCGAGCGGGCGCCCCGTCTCGAGGTTCCAAAGCTGCAGGATCTTCTGGCCCTTGCTGTTCGAGCGGACCGTGACGAGCGTCTCCTGGTCGAAGATCGGCTCGGCCTCGAGCTCTCCGCCCGGGTCGATGGTGATCGTCTTCTCGAGCGGTCCGGCGATGACCGGCGTCGAGGCCGTCATGCGGGCGCGGTTGATGCCGCCGCCCTCCACCTGCCAGGTGCCGGCGGGCGCGACGGTGTCCTCGGCGCTCTGGAGGCTCGCCGCGGTCGGACCGGCGAGCAGGGCGTCGAAACTGTTCGCTGTCGACGCGGCCTCGCTCCGAGTGGTCTCGACCTGGACCGGAGCCTGGGTCGTGGACCGAACGACGAAGAACGCGACGGGCGCTGCGAGCGCCAGGACACAGATGGAGCGGTGGATCATGGTGGGCGGCGCCTCGAAGAAGCGGCCGCGGATTGTAGCGGGGCCGCGCCGGTCGCTCGGTGCGACCCACGCGGCCCCGGTCCGTGGCGCGGGCAGTCCCCGAGGGTTCGTCGCCCGGGGAGTGCCGGCCCGTCCGCGCTCAGATGTCGAGGTTCGTGGCCTCGAGAGCGTGGCGTTCGATGTACTCGCGCCGCTGTTCGACCCCGGTGCTCATCAGGACCGTGAAGATCTCGTCGGCCTTGATGTCGTCCTCGAGGGTCACCTGGTAGAGGCGGCGGCGCTCGGGATCCATCGTCGACTCCCAGAGCTGATCGGGGTTCATCTCACCGAGACCCTTGTAGCGCTGGATGTCGATCTGACCCTGGGCACTCTCGCGCACGGCCTTGGCGAGCTCGACGAGGTTCGTGGCCAGCACGGTGTTCTTGCCGCCCTTGACCTCGAAGTCGCCGCCGCCGCGCAGCTTCAGCCCCAGTTCCTCGAGCTTCGCCACGGCCGCGGCCACCGACTTCGTGCCGGGGAAGCGCGCGGACTGCACGTGCGCCTGTTGGCGGTCGACCGAACTCTCGGGTCCGGTGTACACGAGCAGCTCGCCGCCACCGATCGCGCCGCGCTGGAGTTCGAGGAAGTTCTCGAGTTCCTCGGTGCTGTTCATGAACTGGTCGGGTCCGTCGGCGCGGGCCCAGGCGCTCGGCAGTTCGGTGCCGTCCCACATGTTGAGCCACTCGACCGGGTCGACCTGGGTCCAACCGGGGATCGCGCTCTCGACGGCGCCCTCGAGGATGCGCAGCGCGTCGGCGATCTCCTTCAGCGCCACGCCGGTGAACTCCTTGTTCGCGATGCGGTCGGTGAGCGTGATCGAACCGACGCCCATCTCGACGAGCACCTTGCGCAGTTCGGCCTCGGTCGCGATGTACTGCTCCTTGCTCTTGAGCTTGAGCTTGTAGAGCGGCGGCTGCGCGATGTAGAGGCGGCCCGACTCGATCAACGGGCGCATGTGACGGAAGAAGAACGTCAGCAACAGCGTGCGGATGTGCGATCCGTCCACGTCCGCGTCCGTCATGATGATCGTCTTGCCGTAGCGCAGGTTCTCGAGGTTGAACTCCTCGGCGATACCGCACCCGAGCGCCGAGATGATCACCTGGATCTCGGAGTGGCCGAGCATCTTGTCGGCGGTGGCCTTCTCGACGTTCAGGATCTTGCCCTTGAGCGGCAGGATCGCCTGGAAGCGTCGGTTGCGGCCTTCCTTCGCCGAACCACCGGCCGAGTCACCCTCCACCAGGTACAGCTCGGACTCCTCGAGGTTCGTGCTCTGACAGTCGGCCAGCTTGCCGGGCATGTTGCCGCTGGCGAGGGCCGTCTTGCGCCGCACGAGGTCGCGCGCGCGCTTGGCCGCCTCGCGCGCCTGCATCGCGCGCTGGGCCTTGTTGAGGATCGCCTTCGCCGACGTCGGATTCTCCTCGAGGTAGGTCCCGAGCGCGTCACCGACGACCGACTGCACGACGCCCTGCGCCTCGCGGTTGCCGAGCTTGTCCTTCGTCTGACCCTCGAACTGCGGGTCGGGGATGTAGAGGGAGATGACCGCCGTCAGTCCTTCGCGGAAGTCGTCGCCGGACGGCACCTTGTCGTCCTTGAACATCTTCGAGTTCTTCCCGTAGGTGTTCAGCGTGCTCGTCAATCCGGCGCGCAGACCGGCGAGGTGCGTGCCGCCGCCGTGCGTGTTGATGTTGTTGACGTAGGTGAGCACCGTCTCCTGGTACGCGTCGGAGTACTGGAGCGCGATCTCGATCGTGTACAGCGTGTCCGGGTCGTTCGGCAGCGGCACCTCCTTGCGGAAGTGCACGACGTCGGGGTGGATGACGGTGCGCGTCTTGTTGAGCGACTCGACGAACGCGACCAGGCCGTTCGGGAAGTGGTAGTCCTCCTTCTTGCCGGTGCGACGGTCCTCGAGGTGCAGACGCACGCCCTGGGTACCCATCAGGTACGCGGTGTCGCGCAGGCGGCGCGCGATGCGATCCCACTCGAACTCGGTGGTCGAGAAGATCTGCGAGTCCGGCATGAAGCGGATCTCGGTGCCCGTCTTGTCGGTCTCCCCGACGACGGCGAGTTCCTTGACCTTGACGCCGCGCTCGAAGCGCATGCGGTGGATCTTGCCCTTCTGGTGGACGCTGACCTCGAGCCACTCCGACAGCGCGTTCACACAGGACACGCCGACGCCGTGCAGACCACCCGAGACCTTGTAGGCGCCCGAGTCGAACTTGCCGCCCGCGTGCAGCTTGGTGAGCACGACCTCGACGGCCGGCTTGCCCTCCTTCACGTGCATGTCCACGGGGATGCCGCGGCCGTCGTCGACGACGGTCATGCTGCCGTCCTCCTCGATCGTCACGAAACAGCTGGTGGCGAAGCCGGCCAGCGCCTCGTCGATCGAGTTGTCCACGACCTCCCAGATCAGGTGGTGGCAACCGCGGACGTCCGTGTCGCCGATGTACATCGCCGGACGGACGCGGACCGCTTCGAGGCCCTCGAGCACCGTGATCGCGCTGGCGCCGTACTCGGCCTGCTTGGGTGCCGTGCCGAGCTCCGAAGCCGTGCTCTGCTTGACGGGCTTCGGCGCCGGCGTCTCGGCCGGTGCCTCACTCGTCTCGCCAGCGGCGGGTTCGATCTCGTTCGTCTGGTTGTCGGTCGATTCGGTCATCGTGTTCAGGTCGTCTGCCGGAAGGTGAGCTTGTCGACGCCCGCAAGGCCGCGTCGTACGCAGGTGGCGGCGAAGCGCTTCTCTATGCCGCGGCCGGTGAAGGCGACCAGCTCCTGGTAGAGGCTGGCCGAGTCGACGCGCACGCTGAGTTCGCGTCCGCGCAGTCGTTGTGGTGTGAGTCGGGAGGCGAGCGACGGACCGACCACTTCGCGCAGGGCTTCGAAGGCGTCGTCGGTGCGGTCGCGTTTGCGCAGGTCGCGTTCGCGGACCAGGCTGTTCAGGATCGCGCCGAGCGAAACCGCGCCGCGTCCGTGCCGCAGGTCGTTCTTCTGGGGTCGTCCGTCGTGCGAGGGTCGGCGGTCGGCGATGGCTTCGAAGGACTCCTTGCGGATGCGTTCCCGTTCGGCGTTCGCAGCCGCGGCCGCATCACCGGCCGGGCCGCTCCCGCGACGGGTGTATCTCCTGCTGGGTCCGCCCATCGAGTGGTGTCCGCGAGCGCGAGCGCTCAGATGTCGACGGTGATCGGCATCACCACGTAGACGTAGTTCTCGCCGAGGGTGAACTTGCCGGGACTCGTTCGGTCGTTGAACTCGAGTCGAACCACGTCCGACTCGCAGTTGCGCAGGCCTTCCATGAGGAAGTCCGGGTTGAAGGCGATGTCGCAGTCGTCGCCCTTGAAGTCCGCGTCCATCTGGGCCGACGCCTGACCCGCGGCCGCCGAGCGACCGAAGAGTTCGAGGCGCCCGGTCGACAGGGACAGGCGCACCGCGCGGGCGTCGGTGGTCGTGACGTTCGACACGAGCTTGAGGTGGCGCGCCAGCTGTTCGGCATCGGCCTCGAGCAGGTGCGAGGTCTCGGTCGGGACCACGGCGGTGTAGCGCGGGAACTCGCCGTCGATCAGGCGCGCGAAGACTTCGGCGCGCTTGGTGCGCAGGCCGAGCTGGCTGTCGGTGAACTGCAGCTGCACCTGCTCGAGCGGGTCGGTGATGACGCGCTGGAAGGCCTGCATGGCCTTGGTCGGGACGATGGCGCGGCGCGGGGGGCCGCCGTCGCCGACGATCGGTGCGGACGACACGGCCAGGCGGCGGCCGTCGGTGGCGACCATGCGCAGGGTCTCGTCCTCGACCATGACGAGGATGCCGTGCATGGCGTAGCGGCCCTGCTCCTTGGCGGAGGCGAACGCGGTGCGCGCGACCAGCTTCTGGAAGGTGCCGCCCTGCACGCTCAGGGCGCCCTTCTCCTCGAAGCGCGCGACGACCGGGAACTCGTCCGGGTCCGACGTGGGCAGTTCGCCGCGACCGCTGCCGCTCGAGACGATGAGCTTGTTCTCGCCGGAGGTCTCGAGCGAGACGGTGTCGCCGACCAGGTCGCGGACGAAGTCCGCGGTGACGCGTCCGGGAACGAGCACCGTGCCCGGTTCGCCGACCTTCACGTCCTCGATCGACAGGCGCAGGGCCACTTCGAGGTCGGTGCCCACGAGTTCGAGCGTCCCGTCCTTCGCGACGAGGTTCACGTTCTCGAGCGCCTGGCGGGTGGCCTTGTTCGGAATGATGCCGTTGACGAGGGCGAGGCCCTCACGCAGGCGTTGGTGGTCGCACAGGAGCTTCATCGGAAGGTTCGTTGGTTGGGGTCGCGACCGCCGGGGCCGGGTTGGTGCCGAGGCGATGGGTCGTGGTTCCGTCGGATCTCAGCGCTCCGCAAAGGTGTGTCCGTGAGCGGTGTCCGCGAGGGACGTGTGGAGCGCTGCGAGTCGCGGTGGGTGGGGGAGTCGTAGAGCCGTTTCCCGAGTGGGTCCGGCGGAACGCGTGTCGCCGCCGGTTCGGGTGTCGATGGGACGAGCGGGTGTCGATCGCTGCTCGTCGGCGGTGGGGGTGTGGATCGAGTGGTCGCGCGCCGTGCGGCTGGCTCGTGTCGAGGGTCCGAGTCGCACCGCCGCGGGCCGTTCGAACCGGGCCGGGTCGGAGGGGCTCGCGCGCTCTCTGTCTTTCTATTCGTCGTAATAGGCACCCCCTCGAATTGTGGAGAGGGGCGGTGCGACGGTTCGGAAGTCGGCGTTTCGACGTGGGTTGTGGAGTTCGAGCGGCTGTGGTTCGAGGCGCGCGATCGGTGGACGATCTGAGGAGAGGCGTGGAGGACTCGCGCACTTGTCCACCGGGGTCCGCGCGTCGGCCGCGCAGCGGTGGAGGGCTGTGGAGTCGGAGCGTCGTTCTCCAGGAGTTGTCAGGGGTCGCTGAACGGGCCGCCAAGGCTCGGCCAACGCGTTCTCCGAAGGCTCTCCACAAGCGGATGTGGGGAGTGCGGTCGCGATCGCTCGTCACCGCGCAGTGGGACGCTCCAGCGCGCGGGGCCTCGAGCGGTCGTCGCGCCGTTGCGTGAACGGTGGGACGGCGACTCGGGACCCGGTGACTCGAGGAGCGGTGATCGCGTGGTTGGTGAGCGCGTGGTTGGTGAGCGAGTGGTTGGTGAGCGAGTGGGCCGCGCCTCGCAACGGGACCCGAGAGGGCCTTCGTCGAACGCCATATGGTAGCGAAACAGGGGTCCCGACGGATGGTTGCGCAGGCCGAAGACAGCAGGTTCCGACGGGGTTTCGAGGGGGTCTTCGCCAGCGCGGCGCGAGCCGGTTCGACGGCACTCGGACAGGCTGCGCCCAGGGGCCCGTGGAGGGGGCGCGGAGCGGGCTCGCCGGCGAGGTTCGCGCGACCCGAGCGCGCGGCTTCCAGGCACCTTCGACACCGCCGCCGGGGTTCGGTCGAGGACAGGTCGCGACGGGGTCGGATGCCGGCCCGGACGACGCCGGGCGTGGCGTGACGCAGCGCCTGGTCGGGCGCGTCGTCGGGGCCGGATCGTTCGTCGGCACGGAGCCGGCACCGTGCCGGAGCGGATGCGGTCAACCGCTCGCGCTGGACCGCTCACCACGCTCGGCGCCCGTTCGAGTGCGATGGAGTGCGGCCAGCCGGTGCTGGGCTGGGTGGTTCACTGGCCGCTCCACGCAACGCAGCACCGCGCGCGCTCGCCCCCATCCGTCCACGCCGGCTCGGTCGAGCCCGCACACCCGCCGCTGCGGCGCGGCGGGCCCCGCGTCCGTCAGCGCGCGGCCAGGGCGCTCTCGACGCGCCGCACGGTCTCCAGGATCTCGGCGTCCTTCTGCATGCCTTCCTTGATGCGCTCGACGGCGTACAGCACGGTCGAGTGGTCGCGGCCGCCGAAGTGGCCGCCGATCTCCTGCAGGGAGAGACGCGTCAGTTTGCGCGCCAGGTACATGCCCACCTGCCGCGCGAACGCGATGGCGTGGGTGCGCTTGCGCGACTGCAGGTCGACGAGGCGGATCTGGAAGTGGCTCGTCACCACGCGCAGCACGTCGTCGATGTTCGGCTGGGAGGTGGCGTGCTCGAACAGGTCGCGCAGGCACTCGCGCGCCAGGGCCACGGTCACCGGTTGGTTCGACAGGGCGGCGTAGCCGAGCAGGCGCGTGACGGCGCCCTCGAGCTCGCGGATGTTCGCCGTGATCGCCTCGGCCAGGTCGCTCGCCACGTCGTCGGGCAGCTCGTTGCCCTTCTCGCGGCTCTTGCGCTTGAGGATCGCGCGGCGCGTCTCGTAGCAGGGTGTCTCGATCTCGGTGACGAGTCCCCACTTGAAGCGCGACACCAGGCGGTTCTGCAGGGTCGGGATGTCCTTGGGCGGCGAGTCCGACGACAGCACGATCTGCTTGCCCGCGTTGTAGAGCGTGTTGAAGGTGTGGAAGAACTCCTCCTGGGTGCGCTCCTTGTTCGCGAGCAGGTGGATGTCGTCCACGACCAGCACGTCCACGTTGCGGTACTTGTTGCGGAAGCGCTGCAGGTCGCCCTTGTCGAGCGCGTCCACGAAGTGGTTCACGAACGACTCGCAGGACAGGTACAGGATGCGCGTGCCCGGGTCGCGGACCAGGATCGAGTGGCACAGGCTCTGGATCAGGTGCGTCTTGCCCAGACCCACGTTGCCGTGCAGGAACAGCGGGTTGTAGGTCTGGCCCGGACCTTCCGAGACGCCGACCGACGCCGCGTGCGCGAAGCGGTTGCAGGGTCCGACGACGAAGTTCTCGAAGCGGTAGGTCGGGTTGAGTCCGACGTCCGAGGCGGACAGCAGGCGACCGCGCGGCTGTTCGAGCGCGGGATCGCCGAAGGTGTCGCGCGGACGCTTCTGGGCGTCGCGTCCGATCGAGTCACGTTCGAGCGCTTCACGCTCGAGCATCGAGCGGTCCACGAGCCCGCGGCTCGACGCGCCGTGACCCGCACCGGCTTGCTGTGCGCCGGACTGCTGTGCACCACCGTGCTGTGCACCACCGTGTTGTGCACCACCGTGTTGTGCACCTTCCCCGTGCAGCCCTCCTCCCGCGCCCCGACCGACGGGATCCTGCGTGCGGAAGAGGTCGGCCTGCGGACGCAGTGCATCGGCGCGTCCGTCACCGCCCTCCAGAGACCCGTGCAGGGATCCGCCGAAGGATCCGTTCTGCGCTCCGTGCGGGGCGGGCAACGGCGCGGGCTGTCCGTCGAGCGGCGCCGACTCGAGCGCGCGATCGTTCTCGAGCCCCTCGCCGCGCGACAGGCCCGCATCCACCAGCAGGTCCACCGGACGCGGTCCGCCGAGCGCATCGCGCAGCGCGTCGGCCAGCTGCTCCATGTAGTAGGTCTTGATGAAGAAGCTGGTGAAGTTGTTCTGCACCGCGATGGTCACGGTGGTGTCGGCGCCGTCGCCGATCGAACGCAGCTCCGCCTGCTTGAACCAGGTGTGGAATTGCTCCGGGCGGATGCGCTCCTGGAGCGAGCGGCGCACGCGTTCCCACACGAGCGCGAGCTCCGAGTTGGGCAGGTGTCCCGCCGGCTCGCCCGGTCCGTGCTCGGCCGCGAGCGACCCGTCGACCCGCCGTTCACCATGGACCCCGTGTCGAGCGGCGGGGGCGTGGTCGGGCAGGGGGTCGAAGGCGCTGGGCTGATTCAT